>NZ_JBBPEN010000096.1:0-250 GCF_038900755.1 Paraburkholderia diazotrophica | reverse complement strand
ATAGGATTCAGAAAGCAAAAAAGGCCACACCCGGGTGGGTGCAGCCTTTGATGAATGACGGGCTGAAGAACTCCAGCCCGGATCGAAATTTGATGTCTATCGCGGGATGCGCGGGAAACGACGCTCCAGCTTGACGTCGGCGAGGGTCCAAACCTGGGTCGAGTGCCACACACCCACAGCGCCCAGGAGCGCGGCGGCGGCAAGCGTATGACAGAAGCGACCGAGCTGCTGGCGTTGATCCTTTGTAGGA
>NZ_JBBPEN010000095.1:0-253 GCF_038900755.1 Paraburkholderia diazotrophica | reverse complement strand
ATGGCGCGGCGCCGTCTTGCCGATGACTTCCCCGGTTGCCGTATTGAGCGCCGCGAACAGGCTCAGCGTGCCGTTGCGCTTGTATTCGAAGCCGTGGCTCTCGGCGCGCCCGGGCGACAGCGGCAGCTGTCGATGGCGGTCAGGAACCGCGCAAATCCGGCGACACACAGTTGACGTGACGTGATAAAGGCGGTAACTGCAAGTTGCGGGGAAGGTCCTGACGCTGTGCGCGTCGGAAGGAGCCCGTAGGGCG
>NZ_JBBPEN010000094.1:0-255 GCF_038900755.1 Paraburkholderia diazotrophica | reverse complement strand
ACGAACACCGGAAGGTTGTTCATAATCTCGTTTCTCTGCTGCTGATGCAGCAAACGCAACGAAGGCAAGGCGCCTCGTGCGGATGTTCTTTAAAAACTAACAGCCGACAGATGTGGGTGCTCGATGATGGCGCGCGGTGGTTCTTCGGAGCTGCCGGAAGCGAAAGTAATCGAGTCTCACACAGAAAGAAATTGAGGAAGGTTTGAGCAATCAAGCCATCTGTCAGTGATTTTGAGTGAGCGACCGGTTTCGAAA
>NZ_JBBPEN010000093.1:0-255 GCF_038900755.1 Paraburkholderia diazotrophica | reverse complement strand
TCAGCGGCGTCATGCCCTCAATGCTGCGCGAGTGAATGTCCGGGAAGTCGTGGCTCGACAGCCATGTTGCGAGCGTTGCCCACGTGACATCGTGGCGGCTTGCGCTTTCGTATGGGACAGTGTTGGTTAGCAGTGACATGATGACACTCCGGCTCAGTGGATAGGCGCCGCCGTCACGCGCGCCCGAAAACGCTGAAATGATACGTCAGACGGGCCTGTTTTCGTTTGGATTGCGAACCGGCCCCATCGCTTCGA
>NZ_JBBPEN010000092.1:0-255 GCF_038900755.1 Paraburkholderia diazotrophica | reverse complement strand
CGATGCGGCGCGACTGCCAGCCGCGCGCCTCGATCACTTCGCGCGCGAGATAGTCCATCGGATGACGCTCGGTGGACTGCACGTAGTGATCGGGATAGCCGATGATGTTCTCGCGCTTCATGAACACGGTGCGCAGCGCGCCGTTCGCATCCTGTCCACGGCCGTACCAGACGGGCTCGCCGTCGAGCGCGAGCAGCACGCATTGATGCACGTAGAACGACCAGCCGTCGTAGCCCGTGAGCCACGCCATGTTGG
>NZ_JBBPEN010000091.1:0-255 GCF_038900755.1 Paraburkholderia diazotrophica | reverse complement strand
CCTGAAGATCATTGCGTCGACGTGCACCGGCTGCTCGGCCTGCGAGCCGCAGTGCCCCAATGTCGCCATCTGTGAGAAAAGCGGTGTCTTCGCAATCGATCCGAAGAAATGCATGGAGTGCGACGGACAGTTCGATACTCCGCAATGCGTGGCGGTGTGCCCCGTGGACGGATGCATCGTTCCGGCCTAGCCCGTTTCCCCGCGCATCGCGCCACCTGCGTCTAACGACTGCTCACTTTGACGGAATCGAAACCA
>NZ_JBBPEN010000090.1:0-255 GCF_038900755.1 Paraburkholderia diazotrophica | reverse complement strand
CTGCTTTGCAAGCAGGGGGTCGTCGGTTCGATCCCGTCATCCTCCACCAGTTTCCAGTGCACAGTGTTCTGCGCGATGCAGAAGGCTTCGCATTGGCAATTGCGCCGGTCAGTGCGGTATTGCAGGTTGATGCCGGCTGTCGTTCTTTAACAATCAGGAAGAAGTAGTAAAGAGAACAGGCGAAAGCGCTTAGAGATGGGCGCGAGTAGCTGTTCAGGGTTGTGATTGTATCGAAGTATTTTCAAGTTCCTCGAA
>NZ_JBBPEN010000089.1:0-255 GCF_038900755.1 Paraburkholderia diazotrophica | reverse complement strand
TTCGAGGAACTTGAAAATACTTCGATACAATCACAACCCTGAACAGCTACTCGCGCCCATCTCTAAGCGCTTTCGCCTGTTCTCTTTACTACTTCTTCCTGATTGTTAAAGAACGACAGCCGGCATCGACCTGCAATACCGCACTGACCGGCGCAATTGCCAATGCGAAGCCTTCTGCATCGCGCAGAACACTGTGCACTGGAAACTGGTGGAGGATGACGGGATCGAACCGACGACCCCCTGCTTGCAAAGCAG
>NZ_JBBPEN010000088.1:0-299 GCF_038900755.1 Paraburkholderia diazotrophica | reverse complement strand
TCCGGCAGCTCCGAAGAACCACCGCGCGCCGTCATCGAGCACCCACATCTGTCGGCTGTTAGTTTTTAAAGAACATCCGCACGAGGCGCCTTGCCTTCGTTGCGTTTGCTGCATCAGCAGCAGAGAAGCGAGATTATGAACAACCTTCCGGTGTTCGTCAACAGGTTTTTTACTACCGAAGAACCCGCCGACATCGCCGGACAACCGCATCACTGCCGGCCCTCCCGCCTTTCCCGCTTCCCTCGCGCCGCGGCGTCCGCCGCGCGAAAGAGCGAGATTCTAGGCGCTCGCCTCCGCCG
>NZ_JBBPEN010000087.1:0-311 GCF_038900755.1 Paraburkholderia diazotrophica | reverse complement strand
TACATCGCGCCCTGCCGACAATGTTGGAACTCGCGCCAATCCGCCTCAACCGTCGCATGGCGGTGGTGGTGGCATGCGAGCACCTGCCGGCGGTGGCTTCGATGAGATGGACGACGATATTCCGTTCGGGCCATACCTGAGCCGGGCGGGATGGTCTGCGATCTGATCCCGGAAGCTCTCACCATTCACTAACTTCTGCTCCCGTATCACCTCACCTTCGCAACGGCACACCTACGGGTGTGTCGTGCGGCGGTTCTTCCATCCGGCCTTCTGCGCCAGCGTTCCATATCCACCACCCCCGTCTGCTGAAA
>NZ_JBBPEN010000086.1:0-366 GCF_038900755.1 Paraburkholderia diazotrophica | reverse complement strand
GGGTGATGGGGTGAGTCTAGGGTAGTTCGAACGCGACGAAGCCTGGAAACATCGGCAAAACCACCTCGCTTTCGCATTTTGTGTGTCACGACGAGGGTCATCCCCCTGTCCGGTGCGCCCGAGACAACGAAAAAAAAGCGCCGTTCCTGAGGAACGGCGCTGGCTTAAGATTGCACGGTCACAAACGGCAACATGACGACGCCGTTGCTCCGCCTCGCGCGAGTGACGGGGCAAGGTGCGGCGTCACTCGTGCATCAGGCGGACTTCAGCCCGCCGTCGTTGCCCTCTTCTGGCCAGCAAAGCCAGAAGAAGGCGAAACCCAGCCCGAGAACGTCGGCCAGCATCTGAATCAACTGGCTCGGGTCA
>NZ_JBBPEN010000085.1:0-371 GCF_038900755.1 Paraburkholderia diazotrophica | reverse complement strand
GCGCGCGGTGTGCGGCGCGACGCAGCGGGGGCCGCGACAGAAACGGCGCGGTGGTATAGCCAGCGGGGTTTGAAGCGATGATGCAAAAAACCTGTTGACGAACACCGGAAGGTTGTTCATAATCTCGCTTCTCTGCTGCTGATGCAGCAGACGCAACGAAGGCAAGGCGCCTCGTGCGGATGTTCTTTAAAAACTAACAGCCGACAGATGTGGGTGCTCGATGACGAGCGCGCGGTGGTTCTTTGGAGCTGCCGGAAGCGAAAGTAATCGAGTCTCACACAGAAAGAAATTGAGGAAGGTTTGAGCAATCAAGCCATCTGTCAGTGATTTTGAGTGAGCGACCGGTTTCGAAAGAGACCGAAAAACAGTAA
>NZ_JBBPEN010000084.1:0-382 GCF_038900755.1 Paraburkholderia diazotrophica | reverse complement strand
CGACGACCTGTTGCCTTGGAACGTCGCCCCTTTGCTGCCTCCCTCCGCGCGCATTGACCCCATTCGCTAACAGCACATCCCTCATCGGTCAATCTCGTGGGCAACGGTAATGATCGAGTGCTTACATGCAGCCTACGGCTGAGGCGGCGGAGTTTTGATTTTTGACGATTGCTGAAAGCGCCGCAGGCGAAGGAGATCAAGGGCGCCGTAAACGGCCACGGCCCCGCCTTGTGGTGGGCGGGGCCGGGACGTGTGTAAGGAGCCTGACGATTACCTACTTTCACACGGGCAATCCGCACTATCATCGGCGTGGAGTCGTTTCACGGTCCTGTTCGGGATGGGAAGGGGTGGGACCGACTCGCTATGGTCATCAGGCATGACG
>NZ_JBBPEN010000083.1:0-393 GCF_038900755.1 Paraburkholderia diazotrophica | reverse complement strand
GCGGACGGGCGCTTCCCGCTCTTCGCCGCCCGGATGCGCCGCATGCACGCGCGCCGGTACGAGCACGTGCGCGACCTGCACGAGGCGGGCGTCCGGCTCCTCGTCGGCACCGACGCCGGCGGGACGCTCGGGCACGGGCTCGTCGCCGCCGAGGCCGCGGAGATGGTGGCGGCGGGCGTGCCGGCGGCGGAGGTCGTGGCCGTCGCGAGCTGGCGGGCCCGGGAGTACCTCGGCGTCCCGGGCCTGGCCGAGGGCGCACCGGCCGACCTCGTGGTGTACCCGTCGGACCCGCGCGCCGACATCGGCGTGCTCGCGGCGCCCGCCGCGGTCGTGCTGCGCGGCCGCGTGGTCGCCGGCGTCGTCGGCGTCGTCCCGGGCTGACCGGCCGCGGCC
>NZ_JBBPEN010000082.1:0-398 GCF_038900755.1 Paraburkholderia diazotrophica | reverse complement strand
GTCGTATCTGCCGAGCTATCTGTCGGCGACGCTGCACTTCAACGAATCGCACGGCCTGTTCCTCGTGCTGGCCGTGATGGTACTGATGATGCCGATGACGCTGTATGCGGGCCACCTGTCGGACAAAGTCGGCCGCAAACCGGTGATGCTGCTCGGCTGCGTGGGTCTTTTCCTTCTGTCGATTCCGGCGCTGCTGCTGATCCGTACGGGCGCGGTATTGCCCGTGTTCGGCGGGCTGCTGATTCTCGGCGCGCTGCTGTCGACGTTCACAGGCGTGATGCCGTCGTCGTTGCCCGCACTCTTTCCGACGAAGATCCGCTATGGCGCGCTTGCGATCGGCTTCAATGTGTCGGTGTCGCTGTTCGGCGGCACGACGCCGCTCGTCGCTGCGTGGCTGG
>NZ_JBBPEN010000081.1:0-411 GCF_038900755.1 Paraburkholderia diazotrophica | reverse complement strand
TCCTACAAAGGATCAACGCCAGCAGCTCGGTCGCTTCTGTCATACGCTTGCCGCCGCCGCGCTCCTGGGCGCTGTGGGTGTGTGGCACTCGACCCAGGTTTGGACCCTCGCCGACGTCAAGCTGGAGGCAAGTCTGGTCGCAAGTTTTGTGCTAACGTTCGTTCAGGGCATGATTTCCATCAAGGGAGAATAAGCATGGACATCAGTTTTCTTGTACTCGGTGTCGCGGTTGCCATGTGTGGAATTGGCTCGCTGATGGAGCACAATGCACGCAAGGTCAAGCGGGAGCGTCGTTTCCCGCGCATCCCGCGATAGACATCAAATTTCGATCCGGGCTGGAGTTCTTCAGCCCGTCATTCATCAAAGGCTGCACCCACCCGGGTGTGGCCTTTTTTGCTTTCTGAATCCTAT
>NZ_JBBPEN010000080.1:0-412 GCF_038900755.1 Paraburkholderia diazotrophica | reverse complement strand
ATGCCACAGACAATGGCTTGAACGTGGGTATGGCAACTTGCCCGACCAAACGCACGACAACCACTAGCGCTAGTGGTGTTGCCACAACGATTAGTACGGTTGGACAAGACCGCCAATGCCTGATTGCTGCTTGGGGCGATACCGACCCGATTTTTTTGGATACCGCCGTTGCATCCGATACGACTAAAGACAAACCCTGCGCTAATGAAGATGCGGTCTATAATTTTGGTGCACAATGCTTCATTATGGAGGCATACTGATGATATCAAATTATCGTTCCACTTCTGGCTTTACTTTAATAGAGCTCATGATTTCATTGGTATTGGGGCTGCTGATTTCTGCTGCGGTAATACAAGTATACCTAACGAATACCAAAACCGCCTCAACCCAAAAAAGTGGCAGTGAGCTACAA
>NZ_JBBPEN010000079.1:0-452 GCF_038900755.1 Paraburkholderia diazotrophica | reverse complement strand
GGTATAGAAGTCGGCACGGAAACCGCTGGTGATAAAGGTCTTGCTGCCGCTGACGCGGTAATAGTCGCCATCACGAATGGCGCGGGTTTGCAGGTTGGCCACATCCGAGCCGCCACCGGGCTCGGTGACGGCCAGGGCGATGATCTTCTCGCCTGCCAGCACCTGCGGCGCCACGCGTTCGCGCACCGCGGGCCGTGCCCATTTGACGACCGGCGGCAGGCCGATATCCAGTGACCCGAGCCCCGCCACGACCCCGCCAGAACCGCAGCGCATCAGCTCTTCACTGGCCGCCACTTTGGCGAACAGATCACCTTCGTGGCTGCCGCCCAGCGCTTCTGGATAACCGATGCCTAAAATTCCCGCCGCGCCCGCCTTGAGGTAGAGCTCACGGGGAAAGCTTTCAGCCTCCTCCCACTGCTCGATGCCCGGCAACAACTCGCGTTCGACAAAAC
>NZ_JBBPEN010000078.1:0-474 GCF_038900755.1 Paraburkholderia diazotrophica | reverse complement strand
CGACTACGGCCGCCACCAGCGCCGGCTGCTGCCGCGCCTGGCGACCACGTACGCGCAGGCGTTCGCCCATGAGGAGCTGCTGCAGAAGTTCGACGGCGTCTTCAGCGGAGCGAACGACACCGACGAGACCCGACAGGACCTCGAGACGCTCGCGGCGGGCCTGAAGGCGCTGTCGACGTGGCACGCGCTCGACGCGATCCAGGAGGCGCGCGAGGCCTGCGGCGGCGCCGGTTTCCTCGCCGAGAACCGCCTCGTCGGCCTGCGCAGCGACCTCGATGTGTATGTCACCTTCGAGGGCGACAACAACGTGCTGCTGCAGCTGGTGGGCAAGCGCCTGCTGGGCGACTACGCGAAGCAGTTCAAGGGCAAGCAGCCCGCCGAGCTGGCGCGGATCGTCGCGGGCCAGACGGCCGGCAAGCTCTTCCACGGGGCGGGCCTGCGGCGGCTCGGCCAGGCCGTGACCGACTTCGGATC
>NZ_JBBPEN010000077.1:0-478 GCF_038900755.1 Paraburkholderia diazotrophica | reverse complement strand
ACTATGCAGAGAGTGAGTTTAACAAGGTACGCAGTTTTGCCTTTCCAAATGCCTACTTTGAGAAGGATAACAAGGTCTCTGCGCGTGGTTCCAAAGGCGACTTTATCTTCCGTGAGAGTGATGAAAATGGAGTCGAAATCATTTCCATCATGTTTGAGATGAAAAACGAAGCGGATGGAACAGAGAAGAAGCACAAGAACGCGGATTTTTACAAGGAATTAGACAAGGACCGTCGGGAGAAGAACTGTGAATATGCCGTGTTGGTGACCATGCTTGAGGCCGATAACGACTACTTTAACACAGGGATTGTTGACGTCAGTCACGAGTATGAAAAGATGTATGTGGTCCGTCCTCAGTTCTTTATCCAGTTAATTGGGCTCTTGAGAAATGCGGCGCTTAATTCTCTAAAATACAAGCAGGAGTTGGCCTTGGTTCGCGAACAAAATATTGACATTACGCATTTTGAAGAAGACTTGGA
>NZ_JBBPEN010000076.1:0-513 GCF_038900755.1 Paraburkholderia diazotrophica | reverse complement strand
CGGCGCGGGCGTTGCCCCTGTGCGGGGCGGCACCTACTCTTCTTTGCCGCGGCAAAGAAGAGTAGGCAGAAGAAAGCCGCTCACACCGCCGGCGCTTGCCCATTACCCACGGGCTCTCAACGTCCCCACATTTCATACGGCAGCGTGCTATCTCATGCGCGTTGCCAGCGCATCTATCGAACGCCTCACCCACTTCCTGCACCCGCGTTGCGGCTCACGATATCGGATATCCCCGGCCCCTTTGCGGCAAACTGTGTGTAGGCATTCGCGCCGCGCAGAACACCCTCGCTACGCGATGCGGCTCAAGTGAGGACGGCGCCCTGCGCGACACAGCAACCTCATTCACTACCGACATGCGGCGCCGGAACATTCGATGTCCCTAACCATGCCACGCGTGCATGAAGCGGGTGAAGCGTTTAGCCAGAACGTTGGCAACTACATAGGGCAGTACGCCGCCGCTCGAAACATGGGGACGTTGAGAGCCCGTGGGTAATGGTCAAGTGCGGGCGGTGT
>NZ_JBBPEN010000075.1:0-551 GCF_038900755.1 Paraburkholderia diazotrophica | reverse complement strand
CGACGTGAAGAAGCTGGTTGAATCGGCGTCGTGCGCACTGGCCTCGGCCATTTTCGACAAGGCGGATTGCGCGGGTTGCCCGCATAACTCGTCGACGCAGGCGCAGATGTTTGGCGAAGCGATTGGCGCCGGCAACTGCACGAACCGTAGCTGCTTCAATGCAAAAACGGAGAAGCAGCTTGAGGCGACAGCCGCTGGGCTGCGCGATGAGTTCCAGACCGTGCGGATCGTACGGGCTGGCGACAACAACACGCGAGTGCAACTGGCTGTCGACGGGTCGAATGGCGTCGGCCTCGAACAGGCGCAAGCCTGTCACGGTTGCGCCAATTACGGCGCGGCAGTGAGCGGCCTGCCGGATTCGATCGGCAAGGTCTATCGCGGCCAATGCTTCGACACCGTCTGCAACATGCAGAAGGTGGCGGCACGCATCAAGGCTGAAAAGGCTGCGAAGCAGCCCCAACAGGCCGATGGTGCGAAGTCAGCGCCCGCGGCGAAGAGCGCGACCGGGACCGGCAGCAAGTCGGCCAGTGCCCCCGCGTCCACGAACCCGT
>NZ_JBBPEN010000074.1:0-551 GCF_038900755.1 Paraburkholderia diazotrophica | reverse complement strand
ACGGGTTCGTGGACGCGGGGGCACTGGCCGACTTGCTGCCGGTCCCGGTCGCGCTCTTCGCCGCGGGCGCTGACTTCGCACCATCGGCCTGTTGGGGCTGCTTCGCAGCCTTTTCAGCCTTGATGCGGGCCGCCACCTTCTGCATGTTGCAGACGGTGTCGAAGCATTGGCCGCGATAGACCTTGCCGATCGAATCCGGCAGGCCGCTCACTGCCGCGCCGTAATTGGCGCAACCGTGACAGGCCTTGGCCTGTTCGAGACCAACGCCATTCGACCCGTCGACAGCCAGTTGCACGCGCGTGTTGTTGTCGCCAGCCCGTACGATCCGCACGGTCTGAAACTCATCACGCAGCCCAGCGGCTGTCGCCTCAAGCTGCTTCTCCGTTTTTGCATTGAAGCAGCTACGGTTCGTGCAGTTGCCGGTGCCAATCGCTTCGCCAAACATCTGCGCCTGCGTCGACGAGTTATGCGGGCAACCCGCGCAATCCGCCTTGTCGAAAATGGCCGAGGCCAGTGCGCACGACGCCGATTCAACCAGCTTCTTCACGTCG
>NZ_JBBPEN010000073.1:0-594 GCF_038900755.1 Paraburkholderia diazotrophica | reverse complement strand
ATCTTGAACGCGCGTTGCGGGCGACTACGCCATTGCTCTGGTTCCTCGACGATCTCGGGCAGGCCTCGCCAGCGGTGCAGGCAGCGAAGATGCAGCTGCTGCTCGCTCGTCGTATTGGCGAGCACGTATTGCCCGACTGCGTCACGTTCGTCGCCGCTACCAACCGGCGCGGCGACAACGCTGGTGTGTCGGGCATTCTCGACCCCGTCATCTCGCGTTTTGCGACGGTGGTGGAGCTGGAGCCGACTATCGATGACTGGACCGCATGGGCAGTGCGCAACGACGTACCTGCGGAACTGATTGCGTTTCTGCGTTTCCGGCCGGATCTGCTGTACGTGCAGAAAAAATCGCGCGACATCGAAAACTCGGCAAGTCCCCGCACCTGGGGATTCGTCGCGAAGACGATGGGCGTCGTGTCGAAAGAGCTTGAATTGATCTCGTATGCGGGATCGGTCGGCGAAGCGGCTGCGGGCGAACTGATGAGCTTTCTCGCAATCTACCGCGAGCTGCCATCACCCGACGCCATCCTGCTCGCGCCGGATAGTGCGCCGATTCCCGAAACGCCCGCCGCGCTCTATGCGGTTAGCACGGCAC
>NZ_JBBPEN010000072.1:0-616 GCF_038900755.1 Paraburkholderia diazotrophica | reverse complement strand
GCCCACGTGCAGACTCATCACCCCGATGCGGACATTGCCGGTTGACCCCGACCATCGCGATTCGGCTACGCTCGCCCGTCAGTTGCAAACAATTCCTTATTCGGTGTGCTGAAATCACCGCTTACGAATCAGGCAGACCGAGCAACCTGCTGGCCGAGGAGGATCGGCCCGCCGCGACCAACGCCGCTGCGAATCAGACCGCGACGTGCCGCCTCACGAAACGCCGCATTCACCGTGTTGAGGTGGAAGCCAAGGTCGCCGGCAATCGCCCGCTGTGATGGCAGCCGGTCTCCGGGTGCGAAGATGCCGAGGCTAATCGCTTCTTCGATCTGGGCAGCGATTGGCAGATAGACACGTCCGCGCAGACGCGCAAAATCAGGACGCCAGCCCTGCTCCGGGTCCTTAAACATTGCTGTACCTCAAATGCCGGTCGAACGGCGACGGGTTTGCGCGTAAGGCTCAGGCGCCCGCGCCATGGTTGCCCATTGCCTGCAACGGACTGCTGTTCCCAGAGCAAACAGCCAAGCGCCAGTAACGCTCCAATCACAGCCGCGGTTGCAATCTGCTTTTTCATGATCGCCTCTAAGTTTAAGCGAGAAGCCCCGACGCTCTGTCG
>NZ_JBBPEN010000071.1:0-724 GCF_038900755.1 Paraburkholderia diazotrophica | reverse complement strand
CCTGCGTCACTGACGCATCGACCCGCCGGATTCCGGCAACAAGTCTGCCCTGGGGGACGTCCTCCCTTTACGGGCGACACCGGGGTACTACATTCTGAGGCCCCCATGACTCAACAGAACGCTTCCGAACGAGATCGCGTTTCGATCGCGCAGGTCGAAGCCGCGATCAATGTATGGCGCAACCGCAATCCGTCCATGTTTGACTCGGATGTGCTGGTGCTGTGTGCCGAAGCACGTTGTCTCGCCGACCTGTACGGCGAGCTGATTTTCACGGGCGAGGCCTCGGTGTCGCGCGGATCGCTCACGCAGGCGCAACTGGCTGCATTGGCCGGCGCGCTCGCGTAAATACCCAACCGATTTTCAAGCGTCAACCGACGCATTCGACCGGCCGCGAAAGCGGCACACTAAACTCGCCCCTTCGGGACCACGTCCCCTGGGGCGTCGTTTCGTGGGGCTTTTCCTTTTCAGGTACCCCATGAAAGTCAATCCCCAGCAACTCTTTGCACTGCTCTCTGCATACATTCCGAAGCGTCTCCCGGTGCTCATCACCGGGCCAGCGGGTGTCGGCAAGAGCGATATCGTCGATCAGGTTGCCAAGGCAACCGGTCACGATCTGCTCATCAGCCACCCCGTCGTCGAAGATCCGACAGACTCCAAGGGTCTGCCGTTTCCCAAGGGCGACATTGCCCGCTTTCTCCCGTTCGGCGATCTTGAACGCGCGTTG
>NZ_JBBPEN010000070.1:0-737 GCF_038900755.1 Paraburkholderia diazotrophica | reverse complement strand
ATCGACGACCTGTTGCCTTGGAACGTCGCCCCTTTGCTGCCTCCCTCCGCGCGCATTGACCCCATTCGCTAACAGCACATCCCTCATCGGTCAATCTCGTGGGCAACGGTAATGATCGAGTGCTTACGATCCAGACACCGCCGCGCGCATTGCTGACATCGCAGGATTGCTGCGGTCCGAGATGCGTGTCGAGGCTGGGTTGCTGCGTACCGAGCGCCTGCACATCACGCTGCACCATTTGGGCGACTTTGCGCATGTGCCGGAGGTAGCCGTCGCGCGTGCATGCGCTGCGGCGGCCAGCATTGACGTGCCGCCATTCCGCGTGACGCTTGACCGGGTCGCCAGCTTCAATGGGCGGCCGAGGCATCGGCCCTTGGTGTTGACGGGGAGCACCGGGCTGGACGAATTGATCGACCTTCAGCAACGACTTGGGGACGCGCTCAGAGGGACAGGTCTGCTTGTTTCACGCGCGCGTTTCACGCCCCACCTCACGTTGCTATACGGCGCGGGCAGGTTCGATCCACGCACGATTGGACCGATCACCTGGACCGTGCGTGAATTTGTCTTGATCCATGCTGGCTCCCTAAGACGCGCTACGACGTACAAGGGTTGTCGATGGCGGTCAGGAACCGCGCAAATCCGGCGACACACAGTTGACGTGACGTGATAAAGGCGGTAACTGCAAGTTGCGGGGAAGGTCCTGACGCTGTGCGCGTCGGAAGGAGCCCGTAGGGCGA
>NZ_JBBPEN010000069.1:0-815 GCF_038900755.1 Paraburkholderia diazotrophica | reverse complement strand
ATGGGTAGAGCTGTTCGTACATTTCCCGGAATCCCGCGTTCCAATATCTATCCTGGATTATCGTTGGACATTAGAGACGCGAGAAGCCTGATTTACATCCAGAAAAGGTTCTTTATTCAGAGGCGGATAATAGAAGAGGGGAAATCCGGGGAAAATCATCGTGGATGCGGCCATCAAGCATCCGCCCAGCGGCTTTTTTACCGATGCGGTCCATCGTCTGACGGAACGGGTTGGGGCCTTGGGGATTCCAGTGGTCGTTGTAGTCGAAAAAGCCGCTCTTGATTCTCGATCGGTCGCGCTCGATCAAATCGCCACCAGCAGATAGATTACCCGGCGCCCATTCACCCCATTGCTTGAAGTGGTACGCAACACCGGCGGCGGCGCATTGGTCGCGCAGCGATCGCGCCCATGATGGATGCATCGGGCGCGCACCGCGGCCGCTCTCACCGCCAACGAAGATGCCGTCGATCATCGGTGGGGCCTGGAGTTCGTTCGGCTTGCCCCAAGGGCCAATCCAGTCGTACAGGCTGACGAGACCGAGCAAAGGTTCCATCGAGAGGAAGCGGGTGCCAACGGGCGCGTCAATCAGCTTCTCAATATCCCGGTCGGCTTCTGCCTGGTTGACGATCGTCGCGCCGAGCCATACGTTGTCAGGGGTGCCGTCGGGGAACATGGCGCGGAGCAGCGTGGACGCGTTCCCGATGCGCTTGGTCAGAAGCATCCAGATCAGGTGCGGCGTGGCGAGGATGAGCTGGCCGAATCGCTCACGCGCACCCGCCGGCGCAGCATTGTCGAACGGATCGCAAACGCTGGGA
>NZ_JBBPEN010000068.1:0-815 GCF_038900755.1 Paraburkholderia diazotrophica | reverse complement strand
TCCCAGCGTTTGCGATCCGTTCGACAATGCTGCGCCGGCGGGTGCGCGTGAGCGATTCGGCCAGCTCATCCTCGCCACGCCGCACCTGATCTGGATGCTTCTGACCAAGCGCATCGGGAACGCGTCCGCGATGTTGGGCGCGATGTTCCCTGACGGCACCCCTGACAACGTGTGGCTCGGCGCGACGATCGTCAATCAGACTGAAGCCGACCGGGATATTGAGAAGCTGATCGACGCGCCCGTTGACACACGCTTCCTCTCGATGGAACCTTTGCTCGGTCACGTCAGCCTGTACGACTGGATTGGCCCTTGGGGTAAGCCGAATGAACTGCAGGCTCCGCCGATGATCGACGGCATCTTCGTTGGCGGTGAGAGCGGCCGCGGCGCGCGCCCAATGCATCCATCGTGGGCGAGATCCTTGCGCGACCAGTGTGCCGCCGCCGGCGTTGCCTATCACTTCAAGCAATGGGGAGAATGGGCGCCGGGTAATTTATCTGCTGGTAGCGATTTGATCGAGCGCGACCGATCGAGAATCAAGAGCGGCTTTTTCGACTACAACGACCACTGGAATCCCCAAGGCCCGAACCCGTTCCGCCAGACAATGGACCGGATCGGTAAAAAAGCCGCTGGGCGGATGCTTGATGGCCGCATCCACGATGATTTTCCCCGGATTTCCCCTCTTCTATTGTCCGCCTCTGAATAAAGAACCTTTTCTGGATGTAAATCAGGCTTCTCGCGTCTCTAATGTCCAACGATAATCCAGGATAGATATTGGAACGCGGGATTCCGGGAAATGTACGAACAGCTCTACCCAT
>NZ_JBBPEN010000067.1:0-889 GCF_038900755.1 Paraburkholderia diazotrophica | reverse complement strand
GATGGATGCTGCTCACGGCGGCTCCAGTGGAAGGGAGCCCTCCCCTGTGGGGAGAAAGCTCCCACAGGGACAAAAAAGAAAGGCCCGCACGGAGCGAGCCTGTCGATGCGCCAGTGGCGCGGGTTGTGTACACAGCGTAACGCCAGAAATTGGCCGTGACACCTTGGAAATATGCTGTATTTGCGTTCTCTTTCGCCATAGCGACGTTTAATAAAAAAAGGCCCGTCGAAGCCTCCAGGTTGGAGACTCACGACGGGCGGCTGCAGGTTGTCGAAAGCCGCCTATGCAGGTTCGGCCACAAGTATGTGTGCCATCCATGCGGACGGCGATGGCAGGCGGCCAACGAGCGCTAGAAGCTCCGTGTCTTCGGCGCCGCGCGCCTCAACGCTGGAACCGTTCAGAATCGCGGCCTGTAGATAAAACAGGAATGCGAGACCGTCTGGCCCATGCTCTTCCGCGACTGCACCGAGCGATTCGACTTCGTCGAACAGTTCGCGCACGAACTGCGATGAGAGGCCCGCCCGATGCATGGTCACGATGGCATTGACCGCGATATCAGCGCCGGCGCCAGGATTGTCATCAGGAATGTCCGTGCTGTTGATTGCCCTGGATTCAACCAGGCAACGCATCACGTCGTCGAAAAAATCACTGCAGGAGTACGTCATCGATTTGCTCCAGGGAATAGTGCGAGCAAACCGCGCCAACCGGGCGGTTTGCCCCGTTGGGAACGTGAATAAAAAAGGAAAGTGCTGTGGAATCAGGGTAAGCGGCAGTTTCTCCTCACATAGATCCTGAACTGAAAACAGCGCAGGATGTGTCCACGGTTTTTTAATGGACACACCCTTCATGGACGAGAACTGCGCAGATTTTTTGCCCTTGCGTGCGACCA
>NZ_JBBPEN010000066.1:0-912 GCF_038900755.1 Paraburkholderia diazotrophica | reverse complement strand
TTTAGAGGGTGGCCGCGCTCCCTTCCAGAAACGCGGCCCCCGAAGAACCGTACGTGCGAGTTTCCCCGCATACGGCTCGCGCACGGCATTAAGCATCACGTCGATGCCGGTTGTGTTTGTGCACACACAACCTTCGCTAACGTCAGATCGTCGATTCCTCCCACCGCGGGAGAAGGGCGCTGAACCGTAACCCAACCGGTCTCTCACAAGCTTCCCTTTGATGAACCCCTGACGTGGGCCAACGACAGCCGCACCACGCGCACGTCAGCACCCTTTCAGGTTGGGGCAAATCTTGAACCCCTATGTCACCCATTACAGGCAACCCTTCGCTTCTTGCGCGTTCTCACTCCCGCTTCCCCAACAGTGTTCCTTACGGTCCACCTGCCGACGCCCCAATAAACCGGAGCGGTGGCGGAGAATCGGGGTTTCCGCGTTCCCATCCCTGCCGACCCGAACACTTCCGGGCCTATCCGTTTAGCACCTGTCTATTCCCCGATGGCGCTTCGACGACGTGCACCCAGTTCAAAGAGATGCAACCGGCCACTCACCGTTTTGGTCAGAGCCTTTCAGCAGCTTTGGCTCTTTGAGGCTAACGAGGTTTCATTCGACAGTTCACATATGTTGTGCATGCGAAACTTGCCTGGCCCCCACACCGCACGGCTGCTGGCAGTGTCGATCCCTGCCCGGTCGCCCGGATGAATCGCCCAGAGAGAGGGTACGTTGTCGCCGGAGCTTCGAACCCGACCGTTACCGATCGCGCACGTCCGACTAGGCAACTGCTGGTCGTACAGCAGGTCACAGCTTCAATCTCCGATATTCGGGTTGTTGAATGTGACAAGGCAGAGAAGAGCTTTGTCATCCACTACGCTGCCGATTTACGTCCGGCGGACGGCGACACGCGTCGCACTTGAA
>NZ_JBBPEN010000065.1:0-925 GCF_038900755.1 Paraburkholderia diazotrophica | reverse complement strand
CCTCACCCTCGACGACATCACGGTTGTCGACAACACGCTGCTCAAGCGTGCCGTCGGCGCGATGGCGCTCGGCAACGCAATGGAATGGTTCGACTTCGGCGTGTACAGCTACATCGCCGTCACGCTCGGCAAAGTGTTCTTCCCGTCGAGCAGCCCGTCCGCGCAGCTGATCGCCACCTTCGGCACGTTTGCCGCCGCCTTTCTCGTGCGCCCGATCGGCGGCATGGTGTTCGGCCCGCTCGGCGACCGCATCGGCCGCCAGCGCGTGCTCGCGATGACGATGATCATGATGGCCCTCGGCACCTTCGCGATCGGCCTGATTCCGAGCTACGGCTCGATCGGCATTCTCGCGCCCGTGCTGCTGCTCGTCGCGCGGCTCGTGCAGGGCTTCTCGACGGGCGGCGAATATGGCGGTGCGGCCACCTTCATCGCCGAGTTCTCGACGGACCGCCGACGCGGCTTCGCCGGCAGCTTCCTCGAATTCGGCACGCTGGTCGGCTATATCCTCGGCGCGGGCACGGTCGCGGTGCTGACGTCCGCGCTGTCGCAGGATGCACTGCTGTCGTGGGGCTGGCGCGTGCCGTTCTTTATCGCCGGGCCGCTGGGTCTCGTGGGCCTGTATATCCGGATGAAGCTCGAAGAGACGCCCGCGTTCAAGAAGGAAGCCGAAGCGCGTGAAGCGGAAGAAAAGTCGCGGCCGAAGCAGACGTTCATGGAACTGCTCGCGCAGCAGTGGAAGCCGCTGCTGCAATGCGTCGGTCTCGTGCTGATCTTCAACGTGACCGACTACATGGCGCTGTCGTATCTGCCGAGCTATCTGTCGGCGACGCTGCACTTCAACGAATCGCACGGCCTGTTCCTCGTGCTGGCCGTGATGGTACTGATGATGCCGATGACGCTGTATGCGGGCCACCTGTCGGACAAA
>NZ_JBBPEN010000064.1:0-939 GCF_038900755.1 Paraburkholderia diazotrophica | reverse complement strand
GTGTTCATGAAGCGCGAGAACATCATCGGCTATCCCGATCACTACGTGCAGTCCACCGAGCGTCATCCGATGGACTATCTCGCGCGCGAAGTGATCGAGGCGCGCGGCTGGCAGTCGCGCCGCATCGGCGTCGAGATGGACAACTACTATTTCAGCGCCGCCGCCTATGCATCGTTGCAGCGCAATCTGCCGAACGCGACGTGGCGCGATGCGACCGCGCTCGTCAACTGGCAGCGCGCCATCAAGTCGCCGCGCGAGATCGAGTACATGCGCATCGCCGCGCGCATCGTCGAGAAGATGCACGCGCATATCGTCGAGCGGATCGAGCCGGGCATGCGCAAGAGCGATCTCGTCGCCGATATCTATTCGGCGGGGATCACGGGCATCGACGGCTATGGCGGCGACTATCCCGCGATCGTGCCGCTGCTGCCGACAGGCGCCGATGCGGCCGCGCCGCACCTGACGTGGGACGATTCGCCCTTCGAAAAGAATGCGGGCACGTTCTTCGAAATCGCCGGCTGCTTCAAGCGCTATCACTGCCCGCAGTCACGCACGGTGTATCTCGGCAAGCCGCCGCAGCATTTCATCGATGCGGAAAAGGCCGTGGTCGAAGGCATCGAAATGGGGCTGGCGGCTGCGAAGCCGGGCAATACCTGTGAAGACATCGCGAATGCGTTCTTTGCGGTGCTGCGCAAATCGGGCATCGAGAAGAACAGCCGCTGTGGCTATCCGATCGGCGCGAGCTATCCGCCGGACTGGGGCGAGCGCACGATGAGCCTGCGTCCCGGGGACAAGACGGTCCTCGAACCCGGCATGACGTTCCATTTCATGCCGGGCCTGTGGCTCGACGACTGGGGACTCGAAATCACGGAGAGCATCCTGATTACGGAGTCGGGTGTCGAGACGTTCTGCAATACGCCGCGCAAGCTGTTCATCAAG
>NZ_JBBPEN010000063.1:0-952 GCF_038900755.1 Paraburkholderia diazotrophica | reverse complement strand
GGCGGGGAATGGGCAATGCCGGAGCGGCGCAGACCCTTTGCCAGGCAATGATCCTCACCGGGTTACTGGCAGAGGCGGGCTACGGTGAAGCCACCTTCGAACAGATGCGAGACGCCGAGGACGTCATCTCAGCGGCCTTCGATCGCGGCCGGGACTCTGGCGTGTGGTCACTGGACGAGAACGGCTTCCGGCAATTTGCTGTAATCGTCTCGACCTACGACAGGCAGTTACGTCGTGCACCGCTCGCGGCTGTTGCTGATGCAAGCGACCGGCTTGAGCGCTTTCGCGTTGGACCAGATGGCGCGCAAACGCGCCTAGAGCGTACTGTCAGGACGATGCCCCGTGACGACGCACGCGGCGGCCTTTCGTGCCAGCGCGTTTTGCGGGGATGCGTCGATCTCAGCCGAGTTCGGATTTGAGCCAGTCGGCGGCAGCCGTGTGCCGGTCGCCAGGATATTCGATGTGAGCCTCAAGCGCGTGGGCGGTCGCGATCTGGCTCGCAATGTCGCCGGGTACGGCGCCCCATGCGATGAGCACGCCCTTGCCTGCGATGACGAGCTCCAGTGGCTTGCCTGAATGTGTCAGACGTACTCGAAACCAGGGTTCCTCAGCGTCGCCCGGTGAATACACGACGTCGACCGAAAATCAGGATCTGACATGGCTCGCCACAGCGATTGAAGTTCCAGAGCTTCGCTCGCAAGCAGTTCTGACGCGCGATCAAAAGCCGTCATTTACCTTTACGACGGTACGATGGCGCGGATCAATCAGATAACACAGAAACATTCGCGCACCTCTGCTTCTCGTCGATGGCCACAAAACCAGCGTAGCAAGCGGCTCGCCTCCCCGAAAGGCAGAAGGCACACCTCTTTGAGGCGCTACGCGGGGCGACCGCTGCGGCACGCCGTTATACTGCGCAACACGACAACCAACGAAGCAGCACTCGTTTATGAAG
>NZ_JBBPEN010000062.1:0-1007 GCF_038900755.1 Paraburkholderia diazotrophica | reverse complement strand
TCTTGAACTGCTACCTGTGCGCGGCGGTGGGGGGACCTCATTCGTCGAGCCGTTCGAGCGGCTTGCGAAAGAAGGAATCCGCCCCGCATTCCTGGTTTATCTCACCGACATGGACGGCCCGTTTCCCAACGATCCTCCGGACTACCCGGTCCTGTGGGCGTCGACGACGCCTCTCAAGCGGGCGAAGAAGGCGCCGTTCGGTGAGATGGTCGAAGTGATCTGTTAGCGCACGATGTTGCTCATTCCCTTAACCCCAACCCCGGCCGAGTGCTGGGGTTTTTTATTCCGGTTTGGCTCTGAAAGCGGATTCCACGCATTCCACAGGCTCATTTTTCGGAACTTTGGTGTCCTTCAGTCGAGAAAAATCAAGCAATTCAATTATTTAACCGTGCGCTGCCCGGTGGTTGCGAACTTGGGACGGCACAAAGGGACCTGAGCCGGCTCAGGTTGCTCTTGCTCAATCTGAAACAAAAGCGAAAACATAGCCGAACCTTAACCGCGTATTTTCAAAATATGAATCAATGCGCGGATGCATTGTTTTGTATTCGGCCGCAGGCCCCGATCCCGAGGTGCGTGCATTGATGCGAGGTTTTTATCGCACTTGGCGCGAAAAAGTACGCTACGGAAGCGGCTTAAACAGATCCATTTGCCGAGGATCGGACTTGCGACCTTCGCTGTTCGCTTCGGTCGGCGCAGGCCCACGCGCGATGCGAAAAAAGCCGGGTTCGACGCCCGCGTTATGCGCCGCGCGAAGCCAATGCGGCGTATCGCCCAGCCCATTCCATTCGTTACCATGCGCATCCCGGTAGAGCGCCGGGTGATCGAGGTCGTGCTGGATTGAGTCAGCGAGCGCTTGCACTGTGATGCCGAATTCTTCCATCGACGACGTATCCAGATGATCAGCCGGTCGCGGGCTTCGCCGTCAACTATTTTTCCCTTCATAAACGAGTGCTGCTTCGTTGGTTGTCGTGTTGCGCAGTATAACGGCGTGCCGCAGCGGTCGCCCC
>NZ_JBBPEN010000061.1:0-1027 GCF_038900755.1 Paraburkholderia diazotrophica | reverse complement strand
TCGCGACCGTGCGCCGCAACGCGCGCATCACGCACTACGTGCTCCTCGGCTTCGCCGTTTCCATGTTCTTCGCGCTCGGCATCGGATCGTACGTCGCGACCGGCGCTGTGAGCTTTGATTCTTCTCCGACCGCATCAGGCGCAATCAATTGACAGAGGGCAACCCATGAACAAGAAAACGATCCAGCTTCAGACTCCCGAACAACGCAAGACCGCCTTGCTGCGCATGGCGCGTCGACGCAAGCAGTCGGGCGAACTCTCGATGATCGAGGCGGCAGCCGTCATGGCGGGTGCCGCGTTGCTGGCACTCATCGTTTATCAGGGCCGCAGCTTCGTGATGGACCGTATCCACGCGCACCAGTTCAAGAGTGAGGCGCAACTGTTCCGCAGCGGCATTCAGGATGCAACGTCGAACGACATTGATTTTTCGAGCGAGTCGCTTCAAACGCTCGCGCAAAACCACGCATTCGATTCCGCTGGCTCGCGCGTGAACGCGGCGGCGGGAACGCTGACGGGTATCTTCGGCGGCTCGGTGGCGGCAGCACCGGCCACCATCGCAACTACAGACGACGCAATGGCCATGACCTATCCGGTTCCCGCAACGGTGTGCTCGCTCGCGATCGGCGCGATCGCGGGCGCCTATACAAAGGTGACCGTGAATGGGACAACGGTCTCTGATCCGAACACGAAGTTCGATGGCTCGACAGCAGGGCAGGCGTGCAGTTCGGCCGGTGCGACGGCCAGCATCGGCATGTACGCGACGCACAACAATTAAGGATCGTCGCCCATGTTCAGCATCGTTGAGATGGTGGTCGTGCTGGTGGCCGCCGCGCTGATGACCACGGTCGCGATCAAGGAAGACGCAGCGAAGCGGCGCACGCAGGTCCTCACGGCGGAAGGCCAGAACGAGGCGGTCATCAACTCAGCACTGTCTGACTGGGTGACGAACAACTATGGCCCGCTGATTGCGGGCGGGCCCGCCTCGGTTGTTGCCAATCCGCCGACCATCGATGACCTCTTTACGCAGG
>NZ_JBBPEN010000060.1:0-1300 GCF_038900755.1 Paraburkholderia diazotrophica | reverse complement strand
CCTGCGTCACTGACGCATCGACCCGCCGGATTCCGGCAACAAGTCTGCCCTGGGGGACGTCCTCCCTTTACGGGCGACACCGGGGTACTACATTCTGAGGCCCCCATGACTCAACAGAACGCTTCCGAACGAGATCGCGTTTCGATCGCGCAGGTCGAAGCCGCGATCAATGTATGGCGCAACCGCAATCCGTCCATGTTTGACTCGGATGTGCTGGTGCTGTGTGCCGAAGCACGTTGTCTCGCCGACCTGTACGGCGAGCTGATTTTCACGGGCGAGGCCTCGGTGTCGCGCGGATCGCTCACGCAGGCGCAACTGGCTGCATTGGCCGGCGCGCTCGCGTAATACCCAACCGATTTTCAAGCGTCAACCGACGCATTCGACCGGCCGCGAAAGCGGCGCACTCAACTCGCCCCTTCGGGACCACGTCCCCTGGGGCGTCGTTTCGTGGGGCATTTCCTTTTCAGGTACCCCATGAAAGTCAATCCCCAGCAACTCTTTGCACTGCTCTCTGCATACATTCCGAAGCGTCTCCCGGTGCTCATCACCGGGCCAGCGGGTGTCGGCAAGAGCGATATCGTCGATCAGGTTGCCAAGGCAACCGGTCACGATCTGCTCATCAGCCACCCCGTCGTCGAAGATCCGACAGACTCCAAGGGTCTGCCGTTTCCCAAGGGCGACATTGCCCGCTTTCTCCCGTTCGGCGATCTTGAACGCGCGTTGCGGGCGACTACGCCATTGCTCTGGTTCCTCGACGATCTCGGGCAGGCCTCGCCAGCGGTGCAGGCAGCGAAGATGCAGCTGCTGCTCGCTCGTCGTATTGGCGAGCACGTATTGCCCGACTGCGTCACGTTCGTCGCCGCTACCAACCGGCGCGGCGACAACGCTGGTGTGTCGGGCATTCTCGACCCCGTCATCTCGCGTTTTGCGACGGTAGTGGAGCTGGAACCGACTATCGTTGACTGGACCGCATGGGCAGTGCGCAACAACGTACCTGTGGAACTGATCGCGTTCCTGCGCTTCCGGCCTGACCTGCTGTACGTGCAGAAAAAGTCGCGCGACATCGAAAACTCGGCAAGTCCCCGCACCTGGGGATTCGTCGCGAAGACGATGGGCGTCGTGCCGAAAGAGCTTGAATTGATCTCATATGCTGGATCGGTCGGCGAAGCGGCAGCGGGCGAACTGATGAGCTTTCTCGCAATCTACCGCGAGCTGCCATCACCCGACGCCATCCTGCTCGCGCCGGATAGTGCGCCGATTCCCGAAACGCCCGCCGCGCTCTATGCGGTTAGCACGGCAC
>NZ_JBBPEN010000059.1:0-1418 GCF_038900755.1 Paraburkholderia diazotrophica | reverse complement strand
GCAAAGCCGAGGTTGAACAGCGCACCGACGACGGCGCTGCAGACGAAGATTCTGCTCGCGCGAAAACGATCGGCGGCGCCGCTCAGCGAGACGATGAGTGTGCCGAGGATGAACCCAAGCTGCACCGCACTCGTCAGCCAGCCGATGTCAGCCGCGCTGATGTGCCAGATTCTCACCAGGTCGCCGGCAGTACTGTTTGCACTGAACCACAGTGCAGTACCGAAGAGTTGCGCGATTGAGATTGCGGCGACCGGGCCTATCCCTTGAACGAGCAGTTTCCGCACGCCAGTCGCCCGGATCATCGATTCGCGAGGGGCGCCTGAGCGCTGCGCAACTGGTCGAGCCACCGCTCGTCGCGAGGGGACGGACGACGATGCAGCCGCTCGTTGAGGATCGCATGCGCTTTCCCGGCCTCGCCGCTTCGCATGAGCGCAACCAGAAGCGTGTCCTCGACGACCTCGCGCTGCGCGCCGCTTCCGCCGATTCGCACGACGTCTCGCGTGACCGGCTCGAGAATGTCGGCAACGAGCGCGTACTTTTCTTCGGCGAAGGCCAACGACGCGCGGCAGATCGCCGGGACGACGGGGCCAGCGGGGAGCTTGCCTTCGCCGATGAGCCTGTTGAGCCCGGCAACGCGTTGTTCGACGGCTTTGCTGTCGCCCGTCGCCGCGGCTACCAGCGCCATGTGGAAGTCAGCGAACGGAAAGCCCGCTTCCTTGAAGTAATCCGACGCGTACTTTGCAGCGTCGTCCCACATACCTGCCGGGACGGCGTGGCCGTAGGCCTGCATGCGCCAGAGAAACGACGACGTGTCGCTCACGATGTTGATCGGCGTGCCGAGTGACGCAGCCGGCGCGACATGCTCGTTGTAGATGGCGAGCGCACGCCCGGTGTCTGCGCGCTCAAGGGCGATGAGCGCGCTATGCCATGCGATGTGGCCGTGAAGCACGCCCGTCTTGTCATATTCCGGCAGCCAGCCGGTAATCATGTCTTGCGCCTCGTCGTTCGCACCGGATTCGTACAGCACGTGGGCGACGGCGTGCGCCGCATTCACGTTGTGTCGCCGCACTTGCAGCGCGCGTTGCGTCAGCGTGCGTCCGAGCTGGAGGTCGCCGTTTTCGCCATGCGCCCAGCCTCGATAGGTCAGGAACCACCAGTCGTCGGCATCGAAGTGTTTCGCGTGGCGTTCGCACAGGTCGACGCGTGCCTGGTCATGGTCGGCTATGCCGGAAAACGCGAAGAGGCCGAACGCCCCAAGCGGCATCGACAGGATGACGATGTCCCGCGGCCAGCGGTCGGTGTGCGCGAGCGCGGCGGTGAGTGCCCTGGCCGCCTGTCCGTGGATGGCCAGCGACAGCACGTCGACGTGGCTGCGCTCACGTTCCGTCCCGTTACGGGCGACGAGATCGAGCGCCTTC
>NZ_JBBPEN010000058.1:0-1469 GCF_038900755.1 Paraburkholderia diazotrophica | reverse complement strand
TCTATTCAACGGCACATCGGCCCATTCGCGCTGATGCTGACGGGGCTTGGCTCGATCATCGGATCGGGCTGGCTGTTCGGCGCCTGGAAGGCGGCCAAGATCGCAGGTCCTGCCGCGATCTGCGCGTGGGTGATCGGCGCTGTGGTGATTCTCGCGATCGCGCTGACGTATGCCGAACTGGGGGCGATGTTTCCCGAGTCGGGCGGCATGGTGCGCTACGCGCGCTATTCGCACGGCGCGCTGGTGGGCTTCATCAGCGCATGGGCCAACTGGATCGCGATCGTGTCGGTGATTCCGATCGAGGCCGAGGCCTCCATCCAGTACATGAGCACGTGGCCGTACGAATGGGCGCATAACCTGTTCATCGACGGCTCGCTGACGACACCGGGGCTGCTGCTGTCGGCGGCGCTGGTGATCGTCTACTTCCTGCTGAACTACTGGGGCGTGAAGGTCTTTGCGCGCGCCAACACGGCGATCACGATCTTCAAGTTCATCATTCCGGGCCTGACGATTCTCGGGCTGATGATGAGCGGCTTTCACAAGGAAAATCTCGGCGAGACGAGTACTTTTGCGCCGTACGGCTGGTCGGCGGTGCTGACGGCCGTGGCGACGAGCGGCATCGTGTTCGCGTTCAACGGCTTCCAGAGCCCCGTCAATCTGGCGGGCGAGGCGCGCAACCCGGCGAAGAGCGTGCCGTTCGCGGTGATCGGCTCGATTCTGCTGGCGCTGGTGATCTACGTGCTGCTGCAGGTCGCGTACATCGGCGCGGTGAGCCCGGCCGACGTGATGAAGGGCTGGAACCAGTTCAACTTCAAGTCGCCGTTCGCTGAACTGGCGATCGCGCTGAACCTGAACTGGCTGGCGATCCTGCTGTACGTCGATGCGTTCATCAGCCCGAGCGGCACGGGCACGACCTACATGGCGACGACCACGCGCATGATCTACGCGATGGAGCGCAACAACACGATGCCGAAGATGTTCGGCAGTGTGCATCCGCTGTACGGCGTGCCGCGTCCGGCGATGTGGTTCAACCTGCTGGTGTCGTTCATCTTCCTGTTCTTCTTTCGCGGCTGGAGTTCGCTGGCGGCGGTGATTTCGGTGGCGACGGTGATCTCGTACCTGACGGGTCCGATCAGCCTGATGTCGCTGCGCCGCTCGGCGACAGACCTGGAGCGTCCGCTGCGCATTCCGGGCATGGGCGTGATCGCGCCGTTCGCGTTCGTGTGCGCATCGCTGATCCTGTACTGGGCGAAGTGGCCGCTGACGGGCGAGATCATCCTGCTGATGATCGTCGCGCTGCCGGTGTTCTTCTACTTCCAGGCGAAGTCGGGCTTCACGGGCTTCAACCAGGATCTGAAGGCGGCGTGGTGGCTGGTGGCGTACCTGCCGGGCATGGCGATCCTGTCGCTGATCGGCAGCAAGCAGTTCGGCGGGATGGGTGTGCTGCCGTATGGCTGGGACATGCTGGT
>NZ_JBBPEN010000057.1:0-1967 GCF_038900755.1 Paraburkholderia diazotrophica | reverse complement strand
TTGAGCAATCAAGCCATCTGTCAGTGATTTTGAGTGAGCGACCGGTTTCGAAAGAGACCGAAAAACAGTAACAGGTTTGAACTGAAGAGTTTGATCCTGGCTCAGATTGAACGCTGGCGGCATGCCTTACACATGCAAGTCGGACGGCAGCGCGGGCTTCGGCCTGGCGGCGAGTGGCGAACGGGTGAGTAAGACATCGGAACGTGTCCTGGAGTGGGGGATAGCCCGGCGAAAGCCGGATTAATACCGCATACGCTCGGGAGAGGAAAGCGGGGGACCTTCGGGCCTCGCGCTCAAGGGGCGGCCGATGGCAGATTAGCTAGTTGGTGGGGTAAAGGCCTACCAAGGCGACGATCTGTAGCTGGTCTGAGAGGACGACCAGCCACACTGGGACTGAGACACGGCCCAGACTCCTACGGGAGGCAGCAGTGGGGAATTTTGGACAATGGGGGCAACCCTGATCCAGCAATGCCGCGTGTGTGAAGAAGGCCTTCGGGTTGTAAAGCACTTTTGTCCGGAAAGAAAACCTTTGGGCTAATACCCCGGGGGGATGACGGTACCGGAAGAATAAGCACCGGCTAACTACGTGCCAGCAGCCGCGGTAATACGTAGGGTGCGAGCGTTAATCGGAATTACTGGGCGTAAAGCGTGCGCAGGCGGTGCTGTAAGACCGATGTGAAATCCCCGGGCTTAACCTGGGAACTGCATTGGTGACTGCAGCGCTGGAGTATGGCAGAGGGGGGTGGAATTCCACGTGTAGCAGTGAAATGCGTAGAGATGTGGAGGAACACCGATGGCGAAGGCAGCCCCCTGGGCCAATACTGACGCTCATGCACGAAAGCGTGGGGAGCAAACAGGATTAGATACCCTGGTAGTCCACGCCCTAAACGATGTCAACTGGTTGTCGGGCCTTCATTGGCTTGGTAACGTAGCTAACGCGTGAAGTTGACCGCCTGGGGAGTACGGTCGCAAGATTAAAACTCAAAGGAATTGACGGGGACCCGCACAAGCGGTGGATGATGTGGATTAATTCGATGCAACGCGAAAAACCTTACCTACCCTTGACATGGATGGAACCTTGCTGAGAGGCGAGGGTGCCCGAAAGGGAGCCATCACACAGGTGCTGCATGGCTGTCGTCAGCTCGTGTCGTGAGATGTTGGGTTAAGTCCCGCAACGAGCGCAACCCTTGTCCCTGGTTGCTACGCAAGAGCACTCCAGGGAGACTGCCGGTGACAAACCGGAGGAAGGTGGGGATGACGTCAAGTCCTCATGGCCCTTATGGGTAGGGCTTCACACGTCATACAATGGTCGGAACAGAGGGTCGCGAAGCCGCGAGGTGGAGCCAATCCCAGAAAACCGATCGTAGTCCGGATCGCAGTCTGCAACTCGACTGCGTGAAGCTGGAATCGCTAGTAATCGCGGATCAGCATGCCGCGGTGAATACGTTCCCGGGTCTTGTACACACCGCCCGTCACACCATGGGAGTGGGTTTTACCAGAAGTGGCTAGTCTAACCGCAAGGAGGACGGTCACCACGGTAGGATTCATGACTGGGGTGAAGTCGTAACAAGGTAGCCGTATCGGAAGGTGCGGCTGGATCACCTCCTTTCCAGAGCTTAAGCGTTCAGAGTTGAGCGCTCACATCTGTCGGCTGTTGAGTTGGAAGACAGGCTTGAGGGGTCTGTAGCTCAGTCGGTTAGAGCACCGTCTTGATAAGGCGGGGGTCGTTGGTTCGAATCCAACCAGACCCACCACGTTGTCTGCGGTGAGTGATGAAAATCACCTGAGGGGCGTCCCTTGAGAGAAGGTCTGCGGGGGATTAGCTCAGCTGGGAGAGCACCTGCTTTGCAAGCAGGGGGTCGTCGGTTCGATCCCGTCATCCTCCACCAGTTTCCAGTGCACAGTGTTCTGCGCGATGCAGAAGGCTTCGCATTGGCAATTGCGCCGGTCAGTGCGGTATTGCAGGT
>NZ_JBBPEN010000056.1:0-2049 GCF_038900755.1 Paraburkholderia diazotrophica | reverse complement strand
GCGGTCGGTGTGCGCGAGCGCGGCGGTGAGTGCCCTGGCCGCCTGTCCGTGGATGGCCAGCGACAGCACGTCGACGTGGCTGCGCTCACGTTCCGTCCCGTTACGGGCGACGAGATCGAGCGCCTTCGCGGAATCCAGCGCGGATGTCGGGCAACGCGCGCGCTTCGCTGTTTTTCATCGAAGTAGTCGTGGACGCGCCCCGTCTTCTATACATTCTGACCACCAGTGTCACGAGAAAACCTGGTTTAATGAAAGTCCCGCGTATTGATGCGCGACAGGGCCGGCCGCAGCCGACAGCCGCGCCCGATTGCTAGCGAATTTCCGGAGTAACTGATTTATGGGCCGCCTCGACCGCTACGACCTGCCGCTTTCGACGACTTCCAACCCATCGCCTGCCGATTTGAACCGAGCCGCTTGCGTGAAAGCTCGAAAAGCGGCGTATTGACAGTCGCCGTCTGGCCCTTTCGTTGCCAAATGGTGCTGCTGCGAATCGAACCTTTCCATGACATGTGTTTTGATATCGATAGCTATCGATATCGATGAACAATGCCGACGAACCTGACAAAACTGACGCAATAATTCAAATCCTAACGCTCATCGCGCGCGTAAAATGATGCGAGACTAAAGGCCCCATACCTCACAAATTCAGCATGGCACAAACCTTGCGTTTATTTGCTTGTCATATAGCGATCAACACTGTCTGTCTTCCTAACCAATTACTGAGAAAAACTTACATGGTTGTTCAACGAACGTCTCTTTTAGCAGCACCTGCGCCTGACATCCCGACTCTCACGCCTCAAGCAGCAGAAAAGGTCGCAGAACTGATCGCGCTGCAAGGCGAAACGCAGATTTACATTCGTCTGTGCGCCGAAGTGCGCGGCTTTGACGATATAAAATATTTCATCGTGCTAGATGATTCAGTCGGTCATTCCGACATGAAGGTAAACACGCAGGGCATTACCATATTTATAGATAACGCCAGCTTGAAGTTCCTCGCGGGCGCCCGGATCGACTATGATGAGCGAGCACCCCACCCGTGCTTCGTGATCGATAGCCTGAACGAACAAACGTTTTGCGGTCACAGTAGCGCCTTCTCGACGTGTCCCCGGTGAAGTCGGAATGCGATGAAACGTGCGCGTGATTCGATTGGAGTCGTAGCGGAAACAAACGGTGGTGGTTGCGTCTCTCCCGCTTGAGCGATCTCCATCAAGGCAAGTTCCGGCAGTTCGTACGTGTGCAGCTGATCGTTGACTTCGCGCTCAAACCACTTTGCGCACCTTATGGACGAAGACGTCTATGACCTACGCCAAGAAATACGAGGGGGACCACCTCGATCCTGACTTCAGACCTGGAATTCAGTGATCAGATCAATACGTAAGAACCCCTGACGCGTTGGGGGCGCTCATATAAATTATTCTGTGCGGCAATCAAGCGACAACCGGCTTTGGCCATGTCCGTACTGTCGATCCAAACTAAACGTGCCGATCGACGTCCGATTTGCGCGTTGCCGCGAGCCGAAATTCAAGCGATTTTTGCTGGTCCTGACCTCTCGACCCCGTTCTGACCACGTCATCACGCGATGCTGCTACCGATGCATAACACCGGCGCACGAGCTGGGGAGATTACGATAATCTCTTGCAGCCAGGTTGCTTTCGGCAGCCGCAGCAGCTTCGTACATCTTCACGGCAAGAACGTAAGGAGCGGTGTTTGCCACTCGGAATCAGCACGGCTGATGCGATCAAGAAATGAATGTTGTGAGCGAAGCGCGATGCCGACGTCGCTATTGTTCACAAATTACCGCAGTGAGAAGTTGACCCGCAATGGCGTCGATTTCATCCTGGACAAAGGCGATCGCCGAAGTGGTGCATACCTACCTTCGTTGTCGAACGCGCCGACGTGTGCACCTTCATCCAGCAACGCTACGACTATGCTGTCTTCGCCGTGCAGCGCTGCCACCATCAGCGGCGTCATGCCCTCAATGCTGCGCGAGTGAATGTCCGGGAAGTCGTGGCTCGACAGCCATGTTGCGAGCGTTGCCCACGTGACATC
>NZ_JBBPEN010000055.1:0-2220 GCF_038900755.1 Paraburkholderia diazotrophica | reverse complement strand
CCCCACAGTCGAGCTTGCCCTGTTCAAAGGAACCCAGATGCTTGGCGCGGCGCTTGGCCATCTTTTCGGGGTATGCCTGCAGCACTTCGTCGATCAGGGCCTTGTTCGCGGCCTTGCGTTCTTCAACCGTCGCGGTCATTGCGTATCCCATAAGTGGAGAATCTCATCGCCGGATCCGGCCGCCGTACGGCAACCGCCGTCCGGCATTCGTCAGGCGGTCAGTTCGGCCGCCGATTTTCCGACCTGCGACTCGTCGACCGGTACCATGATGCCTTTCTCCATCAGCAGGTCTTCGAGCTGGTCCATTGTGATCGGCGTCGGAACCACGCCATTGCCGCCGTTGTGATGAACCTTCTCGGCAAGCGCGCGATACTGGCCCGCCTGTGAGCTGTCCGGCGCGTACTCGATCACGGTCATTCGCCGCAGTTCCGCGTGCTGGACGATGTTGTCGCGCGGCACGAAGTGGATCAGCCTCGTGCCGAGCATCGTCGCGAGCGATTCGGCAAGCTCCAGTTCCTTGTCGGTCTTGCGCTCGTTGCAGATGAGCCCGCCCAGGCGCACGCCGCCACTGTTCGCGTATTTCAGGATGCCCTTCGAGATGTTGTTCGCTGCGTACATCGCCATCATCTCGCCTGACATGACAATGTAGATTTCCTGCGCCTTGTTCTCGCGAATGGGCATTGCGAAACCACCGCACACCACGTCGCCGAGCACGTCGTACGACACGTAGTCGACTCCGTCATACGCGCCGTTCTCCTCGAGGAAATTGATCGACGTGATGACGCCACGGCCCGCGCAGCCGACGCCCGGCTCAGGACCACCCGACTCGACGCAGCGGATGTCCTTGTAGCCGATCTTCATCACGTCATCGAGTTCCAGGTCCTCGACTGAACCCGCTTCCGCCGCGAGCGAGAGAATTGTGTCCTGCGCCTTCGCGTGCAGTATCAGGCGCGTCGAGTCAGCCTTTGGATCGCACCCTACGATGAGGATCTTCTGCCCGAGGTCGCTCAGCGCCGCAAGCGTATTTTGCGACGTGGTGGACTTGCCGATGCCGCCTTTGCCGTAGAAGGCGATTTGCCGAAGTTGAGACATTGTCGTACTCCATTGACATGGAAGGTGAAACCAGGGTTGCGAATCAGATCTGCAAAGCCGCGACCATGTCCTCAGCCTGCGGTGTCCTTATGGTCTTCTTCTGTCGAGTCACGCATCGGCCGGATTGTGTCCGCGCGGCCCCATCGACGCAGCTTTTGTGCCAT
Organism: Paraburkholderia diazotrophica; assembly: GCF_038900755.1. GTDB lineage: Bacteria > Pseudomonadota > Gammaproteobacteria > Burkholderiales > Burkholderiaceae > Paraburkholderia > Paraburkholderia diazotrophica_A. Next base: position 964 of record NZ_JBBPEN010000055.1, on the reverse strand, counting down.
GAGTGCGCAGATCGTCGAAACCCTGGCCAGGCCGGGTTTCCGCCAGATTCTCCCGAATGGCGGCCTGCGACGTTCGCGACGTCGCCTTCCCGACAAATCGCGCGCCCTTTGTCGCAAACGAAATGGGCAGCACCGGGCAGCGTGCCCGTATAGCCTGCCCGGCGTTGACCCTGGCATTCATTGGTACGGATGTTGCAAAGTTCCCGGCCATCCCGCCGAGGATGTGCGAACCAGCGCCCGGTCCGCGCGCATGCAAGATCCATCAAAGAGGAATACTAATGACGGACACGATCAGCCACCATGAACTCGATGAAACCCCGTTGACCCGTCTGCAACACCAGGGCCGACTCCTCAACGCGGTCTTCAAGGGACATACGAACGCGCCTCGCCGGATCGGCTTTCGCGGCGAGCTCGCGCTACGCTTCGGGCCGCGGCTCGCCGACGAGGCGCGCCCGCCCGAGCTTTCCTGCGAACAGGTCATGGCCGTAGCGGACATCGGTGCGCCGGACCTGCCGTTCTTCGCCGGTTGGCTATTGAGCTTCGAATACCTCAGGGACGTCGCGGAAGTGCTCGGCAATGCCCTCTCGGCCCGCGGAAAGTATTTCCTGTTCTGCGACAACGTCGATCTGTCCAGACGCTATCAGGTGCCGTACAACGGAGCGGTGTTCTACGTGCTGCCGATTGTGGAATCGACTGTCTACAACGAGATGCTTGAGCTCCTGCATCTGGAGAAAAGCGAGCTGAAAAGGAAAGACACGGCTGGCAAGCTCGACGCGGTCGCCGACGCCGCGATCCTCTTCGATCTGCCGTTTGACACGATCAGCTACGCGGACGGACTCGAAGCGATGGGGCCGGTTCGCAATCCAAACGAAAACAGGCCCGTCTGACGTATCATTTCAGCGTTTTCGGGCGCGCGTGACGGCGGCGCCTATCCACTGAGCCGGAGTGTCATCATGTCACTGCT
>NZ_JBBPEN010000054.1:0-2499 GCF_038900755.1 Paraburkholderia diazotrophica | reverse complement strand
TTGTCTCGGGCGCACCGGACAGGGGGATGACCCTCGTCGTGACACACAAAATGCGAAAGCGAGGTGGTTTTGCCGATGTTTCCAGGCTTCGTCGCGTTCGAACTACCCTAGACTCACCCCATCACCCGCGCTTCTGCGCATCGAACGAACACTCCAGATTCTGGAGTGCTCATACCTTTGACCGGCAAATGCCGGTCCTCCACGACGGCAACCCCGTCTGTCAACCCTGTTGGGAGCTATCCCAACGGGACCGCTCCCGTTTTTTTAGGAGCCGCACCATGCTGCAGCAAGTCACTCAGTCCGCAGAGCTCGTCAAGTCCCTGGCAATCGCCAACGACCCTGAACGTATCTCGGAAAAGTGGGGCTTTCGTGAGAACCAACGCGTTTTCGCGCAAGCAGTTGCAACCTTGCCCATCCGGCAGTTCCACGGCTCCATTCTGTATCTGTGGAGCGACGGAACGGCCACCGTGAAGTTTGATTTTCAAATCCCCTTTGATGCCGAGCGCGAGCTCGTCAGAAGCGGTCGCGTCGATCTGCATTACCTCACCCGCATTTCGTCGTAACCAGCAACTGTTCAATGCGTCAGGCGCTTTCGCCTGATGCAACTATTTTTTTTCTCTCGTTGGGAGCCAATCCCAACGGGGAACCGGCTCCCGCATTTCAAGGAGCTGTTCCATGTCGAATCGCAACAACACGGCTGCTAACGTTTCGCTCAAGTTTGTCCTGCTCGTTGCTGCTGTTCTCGCCTTAACCGGCTGCATATTGGTCATTTCTGGTTGTGCGTTCGAAGCGCAAAGCCAGCTTGACCTGCTGCGTGCATCTGGACCGGCTGCTGTCGATGCCTATCTGGCGCACGTCGATTCGCATCAACTGCCGTTCGCCGCGTTCATGCTCGAGTCCATAACGGGACACTGCTACGCATATGGCGCTTTCCTGCAGGGCGTTGGTTTCTGGTTCGTCTTCGTTATCGCGCCGCTGTCGGCCGCGCTGCTCATCGCAGTTAACTGGTTGGGTGCGCGTGAGCGAAACGTGAATCTGCGTCTTCGTGCTGCTGCCCACTGAATACCAAATCTCTTTCCCGTCAGGGCAACCTCCCCGACGGGATGGTTGCCCTTCATCTTGTTGAGGCAATCAAATGTTCAAGAGCATCGTCAGTCTCGTTCTCGCATCCATGCTGTCGGCTTGCGCCGGTGTCGATTTCGGTTCGCCGAACACGTACCAGCGTTATGACGTTCAGCGTTCGGGCACGCTCGAAGAAGGTACGGTTGTCCGCACTCGCGCAATCACGATCGAAGCCACCCAGGAAAACTCCGGGCTGACGTCGCTCATCAGCGTAGGTGTCGGTGCTTTCCTCGGTTCGCGCACGATCGGCAATGGCACCGGCCGCTACATCGCTGGTGCCTTGACGGGTGCTGCATCCGGTTTTGTCACGCAGAAGGTCTCGCAGGTCCTGTCGCATCACTCGGGCCTCGAAATCATTGTGCGCACCAACACCGGTCGCAACGTCGTTGTGGCACAACCCGACGACCAGCCGTTCGCGCCGGGCGATCACGTGCTTCTCATCACCACCAACTCGGGTCTGCGCGTCACGCACTGATCCGCTATTCCACAGCCGGCGTTGCCGGCCCATTCCTTCATCGCGAGGCGTCCCGAAAGGGACCCTCGCTTTTTCTTTATTGAGGCAGCAATGTTGAAAGTTCCGAAGGTGTTCTATGCCGACCGCCGCAGTGCGGGTGCGGCTGGTGACGCCGCTATCACCCACCACGCGACCCAGATGCTGCGTCGTGTCGCACGCGATCTTCGTCTTCGCTCCGGCGAGCACGAAATCGTCGCCGAACCGGCTCGCCGCAATCGCGGTTGCCGCGTCACCCTCCGTACCCCCGCCGTCATGCTGGAAGTTGCGGACACCCCGACACGCCAGAAGGTTGCTGTGTCATTCCGCACGCGTCGCGGCCGCACGGACATGTCCGGGGGCGGCGACAACGCTGTGTCGCTCGAACAGTTGTCCTCACGCGAGGGATACGACACGCTGCTCGGCGGCCTGCTGCTCGCGGGCGGTCTCGATTGCGAACGCCGGTAGGAGGTTCAATGGAAATCGTCGAGATCTTCGTCGGATATCCGTCCGGGATGACAATCAGCGATCGCGCGACCTATATGCGAGAAACCGATCAGGTATATCCCTCGCAGCGCTTGCAGACGCTGCTTCGGGAATTCAGCGTCAGCGAAGCGCCGCCGGCTGTGTCGGCCGTTATCGATGGCGCGACCGTGCAGCTGGATAGCAGGGTTGACGGGGGCTTCTCTGTCGGTGATGCAATCGGCGTCGTTGGGAAGGAGGACGGCTTTATCGGGCTTGTACTCCAGCTCTTCCTGAATCCTACAAAGGATCAACGCCAGCAGCTCGGTCGCTTCTGTCATACGCTTGCCGCCGCCGCGCTCCTGGGCGCTGTGGGTGTGTGGCACTCGACCCAGGTTTGGACCCTCGCCGACGTCAAGCTGGAG
>NZ_JBBPEN010000053.1:0-2548 GCF_038900755.1 Paraburkholderia diazotrophica | reverse complement strand
GTAAGCGTTCGATCTGTACCGTCGCCACGTTCCGCGTAGAAGATGCAATCATTGGCCGCAACGGGCACGAGTGACCGACAGTGTCCACAAACTGGGGAGAATGGACACAGTGTCTCAGACAGTCGAATTGCCGGCCCGGCGAGAGAACCGACGGCATCCATTGGAGTGGAAACGATCGGTTGTCGAGCAGACATTTGAACCAGGAGCCTCGGTCGCCCGGGTCGCTCGCGACAACAACGTCAACGCCAATCAGGTCTGGGCATGGCGCAAACTGTACGCGCAGGGCCTGCTGGTCCAAGATGCGCAGACGCAGGCCATGTTGCCTGTTGTTGTCGATGTCCAGTCCGATCGGACAGCGGATCATCTCCCGGATTCGACGAAGGTGCCTGCAGCGCCCGTCGCTACGGGTGGCAGCATTGTGCTTCAGCATGGCAATACTTCCGTCCAGATAGAAGGCACGCCTGACGCGACTATCTTGCGCCTGGTGCTCGAGCGGCTTCTCCGATGATTGGCTTGCCTGCAAACACACGGATCTGGATCGCTGCCGGCGTCACTGACATGCGATCCGGCTTCAATTCGCTCGCAGCGAAAGTGCAGACAGTGCTTGAGAAGGATCCATACGGCGGCCAGGTTTTTATCTTCAGGGGGCGCCGTGGTGACCTTATGAAGGCGTTGTACTGGAGCGATGGCGGCCTATGTCTGTTTGCAAAGCGCCTTGAGAAAGGACGTTTTGCATGGCCACGTGCGGACGCCGGCGTTGTGGCGCTGACCACGGCGCAACTCGCCCTCCTTCTCGAAGGGTTTGACTGGCGCGAGCCGATCGACGCGGCACGCCCGCGCAGCGCTTTGTAAACGTCTGTTACCCGATGATCCGCTCGCAGCAGATAGTCGTAAACTGTCGCAATGGATCTGACCGGTAGCGACCTGCCCGATGACATCGATGCGCTAAAGGCGCTGGTACTCGCGCATGCGGCGACGGCTCATGCAAACGCGCAGCGAGTCGTTGAATTGCAGGATCGGCTCAGCTCTCATGTAATCGAGATCGAACATCTGAAGCTGACGATCGCGAAGTTGCGTCGCATGCAGTTCGGTCGCAAGTCCGAGAAGCTGGAGCGTCAGATCGAACAGCTTGAATTGCGACTTGAAGACCTGCAGACCGACGAAGGCGTGGCCGCCCGCGCCGGCTCAGGCAATGCACAGCAACGACGCGAGCGCGCCTGTCGCAAGCCACTGCCCGAACATCTTGAACGCGAAGAGCGTGTGTACCGTCCCGCCGAAGAACAGTGTCCCGGGTGCGGTGGCACGCTCAAGCCATTGGGCGAAGACATATCCGAGCAGCTCGAATACGTGCGCGCGCACTTCCGTGTCATCCGCCATCACCGTCCCAAATTCGCGTGTTCGTGCTGCGACTGTATCGTCCAGTCTGCAGCGCCGAGTCGTCCGATTGACCGGGGCCTTCCTGGGCCTGCATTGCTCGCACACATCGCGACATCGAAGTTTGCCTATCACATCCCGCTCTACCGGCAATCTGTCATGTACGCGCGCGATGGCGTCGAGATTGAACCGGGCACCATGTGTCACTGGCTGGGTTGCCTGACATGGCTGCTCGACCCGCTTGTCGACGCAGTGCGCCGCTATGCGCTCGGTGGCACGAAGGTTCACGCCGACGACACGCCGCTGCCAGTGCTCGCGCCGGGCAATGGCAAGACGAAGACGGGGCGGCTCTGGGTATATGTGCGCGATGATCGGCCCAGTGGCTCGACTGAGGCTCCGGCAGTCTGGTTCGCATATACCCCGGATCGTCGAGGCGAACACCCGCAGCGGCATCTTGCCAGCTTCAAGGGCGTACTCCAGGCAGACGCGTTCGCCGGCTATGCGGACCTCTACACGGGCGGACAGATCCAGGAAGCGGCGTGCCTGGCACATGCACGTCGAAAACTGCACGATCTGCACGCTGTACGACCATCGTCGATCACCAGCGAAGCACTCGAGCGCATTGGCGCGCTCTATCGCATCGAGGAACACATTCGCGGCAAGCCCCCGGAAGAACGGTGGCAGGTTCGCCAGACGCAGGCGGTGCCGTTACTTGAGGACATGAAGCGGTGGTTCGAAGCAACGGTTCTCACTCTCTCCGCAAAATCCGACACCACCAAAGCGATTCAGTACTCCCTGAATCGCTGGCCTGCGCTGGTCTACTACTGCAGTGATGGTCGGGCGGAGATCGACAATCTGATCGCCGAGCGGGCGCTGCGCGGCGTCGCAATTGGAAGGCGGAATTATCTGTTTGCCGGCGCAGACTCAGGCGGCGAACGTGCTGCCGCGATCTACAGCCTCATTGGATCGGCACGCCTGAACGGGATTGATCCCGAAGCCTATCTGCACAACGTCATCGAGCGCATCGCGGATCACCCCGTCAACCGGATCGACGACCTGTTGCCTTGGAACGTCGCCCCTTTGCTGCCTCCCTCCGCGCGCATTGACCCCATTCGCTAACAGCACATCCCTCATCGGTCAATCTCGTGGGCAACGGTAATGATCGAGTGCTTAC
>NZ_JBBPEN010000052.1:0-2588 GCF_038900755.1 Paraburkholderia diazotrophica | reverse complement strand
GCGGGCGAACTGATGAGCTTTCTCGCAATCTACCGCGAGCTGCCATCACCCGACGCCATCCTGCTCGCGCCGGATAGTGCGCCGATTCCCGAAACGCCCGCCGCGCTCTATGCGGTTAGCACGGCACTGGCCGCACACTCAACCGAAGGCAACTTCGACCGGGTGCTGACCTACAACGACCGGCTGATTGATGCTGGCCGCCGCGAATTCGCGGCGCTGCTCGCACGTGACGCAGTGCGGCGCAAGCCTGAACTGCAGAACACCCACGCGTTCATCCGCGCACAGGGTGGTCCGCTCGGTCAGATCATCCGCGGTCAATAAGCACCGCGCTTCCTGCTTTACCTGTCTTTCCTGTTGCCACGGCCCGCCATGCGGCCCGTGGCTTTTTTCTTTCTGCTGAATCCAATCCCTATCTTTTCTGGAGTCATCCATGAACATCACCGAACTGAAATCCAAGGTCATGCTGTCGTCGGTCACCGTCTCTGCCTGGCAGGGTCGCCGCTTTGACATGAAGGCAACTGAAGCCGTCGAGGCGAAGCATCAGACCAAGGGCATTGGCCGCTTTAACAAGCGTCTGTTACCTGAACACGCGCCGAGCTATCACGAGGTCATGTCGATCGGCAATCGCATCCGCTCGTATTACTACGCCCACACGTTGCAGTATGACCAGCTGGGCGTGCGCCTGTTGCCGACGATGATCTACATGGACGTCGCCGAGCAGCTGCGCAAGATGAAAGACGAGTTCGAGCTGGCCGTGTCGGTCTTCCTGACGGACTATCTGGACCTGAAGGAAAAGGCGCGGGAAGAGCAGAAGGACCTGTACAACGAGGCGGACTATCCGACGCTTGCCGCGATGTCGGGCAAGTTCGGCGTCAAGCTCTCGGTGCTGCCGTTCCCGGACGCCAGCCAGTTTGGCGTGGATCTGCCGCCCGATGTGTTGACCGATCTGCGTACGGAAATCGATCAGCACGTGCTCGCCTCGATTTCGACGGCGAACAATGATCTCGTTGGTCGTCTTTTCGAAGCAGTCTCGAAGCTTGCCGATCGCCTTTACGGCGCGACGAACGTTCGCCTGGATGTGACGAACAACGTGCGCGAGCTCTGCGATCTGCTGCCGAAGCTCAATTTCTCGAATGATCCGAAGCTCAATCACATCCTCGAGCAGGCGAAGCGTCACCTCGCCGTGCACACGGGTGCGGATCTGAAGGAATCGAACGTGCTGCGTTCGCAGGTTGCCGCCAAGGCCTCGGAAATCGAGGGGCTGATGGCGGCATTCATGGGCACGACGCCGGAGCCGATGGTGGATCGCGAGTCGGCGTTCGCGCCGGTCGGGATGACCGTCCAGCCGGAGCAGACGCCGCTGCTGCGCCTCGTTGCATGAGGTGGCCATGGACCCGCGAATCTCGAAACAGCGTACGGCGCTTGTACTGGACCAGCCGTTTTTCGGCGCGCTGGCGCTTCGACTGAAGGCGGTCGAAGATCCGTCGTGCAAGACGTTCTGGACTGACGGGGAGTCGCTGGGCTACAACCCGGCGTATCTCGGCGGACTGAACGATCTTGAGACACGTGGTGTCCTGGCGCACGAAGTTCTGCACGTGGCCAATGGCCACTGCTGGCGTCAGGGCGATCGCGATCCGAAGCTCTGGAACGACGCATGTGACTATGCGATCAATCCGATCGTGCTCGAGGCAGGCATGCTGCTACCAAAGGGTGTGCTGGTCGATGCGCGCTTCAAGGGAAAGTCGGCCGAAGAGATCTATGGCATTCTCGCGCAGGAGAAGCGGCAGAGGGAAAAGCAGCAAAAGCAGCAAAACGAGCAAGGGAAGGGCAAGCAGGACGGTGGCAAACCGGATGCACAGTCTGGCCAGCAGTCGGCTCCACAGCCGAAGCAGCCTGACAGTGCATGCGGGGGTAACAGCCCGCCGCAGTCCTCAAACGCGAACGGCGCGAACACACCGTCCGCCAATCCCGACCCCGGCTCGACTCCCGATGCCGCCCCCTCCTGTGGCGAGGTTCGCCAGTACACCGGCGACGACAAGGCCCTGAAGGAATCGGAATGGAAGGTGGCCGTGTTGCAGGCCGCGAAAGCGGCAAAGATGCGCGGCTCGCTGCCCGGTGCGCTGCAAGCGATGGTGACGGATGCTGTTGAACCCGTTGTCGACTGGCGTCCGATCCTGCATCGTTTTGCGCAGGAATCGTCGCCGACTGACTACACCTTCGCGATGCCGAATCGCCGGTATCTGCACATGGGCCTGTATCTGCCGTCGCTGAACGAACCGGCAGTGGGCGATGCTGTCTTTGTCCGCGACTCAAGCGGATCGGTGTGGGATGAAACGCAGGCGCAGTTCGCGGCGGAAATCATCGCAGTGAACGCCGGTGTGCAGCCGCGACGGCTGATCGTGATGGATTGCAACACGCGAGTAACACAGGTCCAGACATTCGAGCGCGGTGACGCGGTTGATCTTGAACTGCTACCTGTGCGCGGCGGTGGGGGGACCTCATTCGTCGAGCCGTTCGAGCGGCTTGCGAAAGAAGGAATCCGCCCCGCATTCCTGGTTTATCTCACCGACATGGACGGCCCGTTTCCC
>NZ_JBBPEN010000051.1:0-2817 GCF_038900755.1 Paraburkholderia diazotrophica | reverse complement strand
GTAAGCGGTGATTTCAGCACACCGAATAAGGAATTGTTTGCAACTGACGGGCGAGCGTAGCCGAATCGCGATGGTCGGGGTCAACCGGCAATGTCCGCATCGGGGTGATGAGTCTGCACGTGGGCGAGCATGCCGACGCCCATTCAGTTCGTCAGCCGGTCCCTTCCTTTTCCTGCTGCTGCCGGGCGTAATTGAACGGCAGAAGGTCGGTTACATCAGCGTCCGGCGCGCGCTGCGGGAGCTCGGTGAGTACGTGTAGCAGGTAGTCGTACGGCTCGACGCCGCAGGCTCTGCACGTCAACATCAGGCTGTACACTGTCGCGCTCGCTTTTGCGCCGTCAACTGTGTCGCTGAACAGCCATGACTTCCTCGAAGTGGCAAACGGCCTGATGTCTCGTTCGCAAACGTTGTTATCGATGGCGGCGCAACCATCGGTGACGTAGCGGCTCAGATATTGCCACTGGTTGCGTGTATAGGCGATTGCCTTGCCGAGCAGACTCTGGGGCAGTACCTTGGGTGCCAGCTCATCGAGCCACGCCTTGAAGGCATCGAGCACCGGCACGCTATGCTTTTGCCGCAGGCCATATGTGTAATCAGCGCGCGTCTGGCCGTCAGGCAGTTCGCCCTTGGCGAGCGCCTCGACACGGTACAGGGCCTGGAAGTATTCCAACGCTTTCGCCACGCGAGCGTTAGCTGTCTTCTGTTTGCCGGAGTCCGTTTTTTTCTCGGCCGCCTTGTCCGCCTTGACGAACAGCCTCCGGGCGTGCGCGACGCATCCGAAGTGCGTGGCCTTTTTGAGCGTGCGCCAGGCGCTGTAGCCGTCGCTCATCAGCATGCCGCTGTAGTCGCCGAGAAACTTCTTGGGATGCTCCTGGCCGCGCCCCGGCTGGTACTCGAACAGCACAACGGGCTCGGCGCAGCCTTCGGCGCTGCGGTACACCCATGCATAGCTTTTGCTCTGCGCGGACCTGCCGGGCTCCTTGAGCACCTGAACCGTCGTTTCATCACCGTGGATCAACGGCTGCGACAGCAACGTCTTGTGCAGCGCGTCGTACAGGCGGCGGTAGTGCAGTTCGCTGGGGCGGATGATCCAGTGAGCGAGCGTGCCGCGACTCACCGGAATCTGCCAGCGTGCGAGCGCGTCCTGCATCCGGTACAACGGCATGCCGTCGACGTACTTTGCGGTCGTGACCGTCGCGATCACCGACGCATCCGCATGGCTGCCCGGAATCGGCTGCACCGGCATCGGTGCAAGCACGATCCGGGTATGTTCGGCGTGACACTCACAGTGCCGGCATGCCCATTTGGAACGTACGTTCTGCCGGACCGTCCACTTGACCTCGACGTGCAACTGCTCACTGATGTCCTCGCCGATGCGATGCATCGGGTTGCCACAGTCCGCGCATGCCCTCTGGTCTTCGGGCAGATCGTATTGGACAGGTTCACGCTTCAGGTATGCCGGCAGAGGCTTGCGTCCGCCCTTGCGCCGATCGGGCTCGCTGTTTTTGGGCAGGCCGGTGTCGGGCAGCGCTGGCTGTGCGCCCTCGTCCTCCTCATCGGAGGGTTCGGTCTGCGCGATCTGCTCGGCCTCGTCGAACATGCGATCCTTGCGTTTTTCGCTCTTCGGTGCGAAGCGCTCGGCCTGCAGCAGACGGATCTGTTCCTCGAGCTGCCCGATGCGCCGGTTCAGCTCCTCGATCTGTGCGTCGCGCTGGGCAATATCCTGTGTCGCGCGCTCTTCGAGATCGCGGATATAGCCCTTGACGACCCTGGGCAAGTGCTTGAGATCGGGAGGATTCATGCGCTCCAGGATAGCGGAGCGCGGCGCGCCGTGGGTTTACGTCAATTTGTAAAAGGCGCAGCCGCCGTTGTTTACGCGCGACGTGCGTTGCCGGGCGGGCTAGCTGGCGTGCTGGTAACGACGCACAGGGTGGCGGCGAAGCGCGTCAATGTCGATGCCGTCGAGCAACCAGTGAAGCTGCTGCGTTGTCAGCTCGATCACCTCCTGATGCCGGCTCGGCCACACGAAATGGTCTTCCTCAAGCCGGCGCAACATCAACCAGAAACCAGTGCGCTCGTAAAACAGGAGCTTGACGCGATCGCGTTTGCGGTTGTGGAACGCATACACGGCACGGGCGAGCGGGTCCAGCTGCATCGACTCCGCGACCAGGGCAGCAAGGGTATTGATGCCGGCGCGGAAGTCAATTGGCTCGCGGTACAGGTACACCTTCAGGTCGTCGTCGAAGCGGAACATCAGCTCTGCCTCAACGCGTCAATCATCGTCTTGAGCAGCGCGCAATCCTGTCCGGTGCACTCAAGTTCAAGGCTCACCCCGTTGGGCAACTGCGCCACCAGGCGCGAGGGCAGCGGTGGTCGCTGTGGCGCGCGCACCCGCATCGGCGCCGTCGGTGTATCAGGTTCCGGCTGTGGCTGCATCGGCGAAGCCGCCCAGCTGTCATCGCTGATCGCCATCACCGGTACAAATGCCGTGGGCAGAGCCTTCGAGTCACATGGGGCGGCGGCGCCCTTCAGACGCGCCTCGTAATTCTTGATCCAGCGGCGCAACTGGTTGGCGTTCACGCCCGCCTTCAGCGCCATACCCGCGATCGACACGCCCGGTTTCAGGCAGGCTTCAATCAGCCTCTGTTTGTCATGCTTGTCGAAAGTCCGCTTACCTTCGACACCAACGTTGGTCGCACGCAAGGGCAAAAAATCTGCGCAGTTCTCGTCCATGAAGGGTGTGTCCATTAAAAAACCGTGGACACATCCTGCGCTGTTTTCAGTTCAGGATCTATGTGAGGAGAAACTGCCGCTTAC
>NZ_JBBPEN010000050.1:0-2879 GCF_038900755.1 Paraburkholderia diazotrophica | reverse complement strand
GGAGCGTCGTTTCCCGCGCATCCCGCGATAGACATCAAATTTCGATCCGGGCTGGAGTTCTTCAGCCCGTCATTCATCAAAGGCTGCACCCACCCGGGTGTGGCCTTTTTTGCTTTCTGAATCCTATGCCCGAACTACTCGAACCACCCGCCGTGCACGCCAGCACGCCGTTTGATCCTGCCGAAAAAACTGTCCGGCAGGTCGTCGACCACATAGAGCATGCCCTTCGTCAGTCTGAAATCGAACCGGAATGGGTTGATGCTGCCAATCTCGTTGGGGACCCGAACGAAGACTACTTCGGGCTGGTCGATACACGTGACTGGCCTGATGGCGGCACCCCGCGTCGGCGTCTCGCGCTGTCTGTCACGCGCGGATACTCGGAAGGCTGGATGATCCAGATCGACTTCATCCAGTTCATCGAAACCGGCGAGGCTGGCCACTGGAAGAGCCAGCCCGTTCTGCGCATCAAGACCTTGTCGCGCACGCGAGCGTGGGCCGTCGCTGCCGTCGTGTCGCGGATGCTCGACATCGACTGATCACCCCCGTCTTTCATCTACTTCACACCCATTCGGGGCCAACGTCCCCAGATGGGGTGTTGGCCCCGCTTCTTTTGGAGCCAACTCCCTATGTACAAACTGACGATTCCCGGTGAAACCTTCCTTGTCGCCACGCTCGCCGGTGTGCTGTCCCTGTTCCGTGATGAGCGCGTGCAGGCAACCGAAACGGCGCTTATCGGGCTGCAGTGCGACAGCGCTGCCGCAACCGTTACGCGCTACAACGGCACGCTGGCGATCCGCCGCGCTGGCACGGCGGCCGAAGTAATCGCATCCCTCTTTGACGAGGTCCGCGCGCACTGGCTCGGCCAATATGGCGCGGAGCCGAAGCCGTGGCAGATCCGCCCGGCGCATTGGGACGAACTGTTCAGCCTGTTCGATCTTTCTCGCGCGCCGGAGCGTTTCCTGTCCAGCAGCCAGATTGATGCGGAACGTGCAGCAGCGCGCAACGCTCGCCAGTTCTTCGACCTGTCGCCGTTGTTCCATCACGCAGCCGTTGAGCGCTTCGGCTTCGGGGCAGGCGGGCCGCCCGCGCCGGGTGGTGGCGTGAACGCCAGGCATGAGGTGCACGTGGCGTACGCACTGTTGCGCAACGAGCCTGTGCCTGATGTGGTGCTCGAGGATTATCGAAAGATGGAGTGTGCCTTTCGCTACGACCTGGAGTGGGCAGAATCGTTGCTCAACGTGGTTGAGCTACGCGGGCGCATGCCGGCCGAGAAACATCGGTGGGTGGTGTCGGTGATGCGAGCCGCGAAGCTGCCGATTACGGCTCAGAACGTGGACGCGATCGTAGCGGCCGTCGACGGCTTGCCGGCTGCCTGTGATTTCGTCTCGGTCGACGACGCGCTTTTCGCGGCAGGTATCCTGTCCGCGGAGTCATTGCCGCCGATGTTCAACGAGCCGCTGACGTTGGGAACACCCGTTAATGCTTTCGCCGGGCGTCTGCGCCAGATTCTGGCCGACTCGAAGCGGGACAAATCTCTGGACAGGGCCGACATGGAGCGCACCCAGGGGCGCACGACTGCGCGACGGCATAAGCTGGAGCGTGAGATGGCGTTGCTCTCGCATGGTCGTGAGACCTTCGAATGGGCAAACCGCATGGCCGTCGCCATCGAACAGCATCACCTCCCGTTGTTGCTGGAGGTGCTGGACAGCCCCGACGATCGAAACCGCAGCAGCAAGCGCGCCGTCGAAGAGCATTACGGCGTCAAACTGCGTGGCGGTAACTCGAAAACCCGGCGTCGCGCAATCTTCGCCCTGTGCGGTATGGATGAAGCGGCCCAGGCAGCGTGGGAATCGGCTGATGCGGAACGCAAGGCGGCGCAACGAAAGGCGGAAGATGCGCAACGTGCGAAGGAGGCGGCGCAACGCACGAAGTATCAGCGCGCCGACGGTGTCATCATCGACGGCGCACAGCATGTCGAAGCTGCGATCGAGGAGGGGCTTCCGTGAGATCCGCGATTGGCGCAAGGGGGCGAGCAGGCAGTATGCGCTCGTGAATCCCGAGCGTGGCGAGGCGAGGACACTGCGTGCGAAGGATGGCACGCTGGATTATGCGCGCGCGATGCTCGAGCGCGTTGCAGCCTGAGGAGACTGTCGTGCGATTCGATCGATATCCTCGTTATGAGGGCTACCGCTGGACGTCGCGCATGGAGACGCTGCACCTGCGTCGCCAGGAGCGTGCCGCCGACAGGATTGCGCAGGCGTATCCGCTGTTTGCCGACCAGATTGAAGCGCCACGTGCGCTTTCGGTCGACGAAGAAAGGGAGCGTCGTGAGCGCATGTTCGACCGCAGCGAGCAACGCATGCGTGACCTGTTTGCCCGCCAGTGGCGTGACGCGCGTCGCGAGTACTTCGCGTGTCCCGCCGAAGTGCGCGAGCTGATCATGGGAGAGTGGAAAGCGTGGCGCGGTCCGGCCAACCCTGTCTGCTTCTCCTATGTGATGGAAAAGCACAATGGCGTAGGCGCGGAAAAATCACGCGTGTTCCGCGAGCGGGAAGCGGCGATGATTGCCCGGATTGACGGTGCACGCCTCGCGCAGACCTCGCTGCTCTGAAGCAATTTTCCTGAATCACAGCCGGCGCTCAGCGCCGGCTTTTTTTTCGCCGTCGGTATCAGACTCGCGGTCAAAGCGGGGTTGTTTTGCGCATGATTCGGGCAACTAGCGGCGCTTTCCCGGCATAGACTTGCATCATCACCTGCGTCACTGACGCATCGACCCGCCGGATTCCGGCAACAAGTCTGCCCTGGGGGACGTCCTCCCTTTACGGGCGACACCGGGGTACTACATTCTGAGGCCCCCATGACTCAACAGAACGCTTCCG
>NZ_JBBPEN010000049.1:0-2929 GCF_038900755.1 Paraburkholderia diazotrophica | reverse complement strand
ACGGGAACCCGAGTCGTTCCGCAACTCGCGAAAGTCGGGCCTGCCGTTACTGGTATTGGCCTGATCGTCGCCTTCGTTGGTCTGCGAGTTTTCCATCGACGCGCTCGCAAGCGCCGATAGATGCGCTACGCCCGTCTTTTGGCGGGCTTTTCTTTGCCCATGTCACCGTCAGGCTAAACCCTGATCGGATTCTTTCCGTTAGCCATAAAATGACGCCCGCATTCCGGCATCAGCGCGACAGCCCGACGATAGCGGGAACGCGACCGAGCGGAAACTTGACTTCGCACCACGCTCGATAAACTGGAATCAAGGTCGTGCAAGGGGCACGGCCAATAACAACTCCGAGGATGTACACGATGAAGAAGAAAATCTCCGCCCTCACCGCCGTATCGTTCGCAGCCGCGCTCGCCCTTTCCGCGTGCGGTGGTGGCGGTGGTGGAAACGGGGGCAACAGCTCGGCCGCAGCTTCGACACCAGCGAGCGCTCCGTCGCCGACGACTGGAAACCTTACTTCCCCGCAGTACGCGGCCACGTCGGCACAAGCGGCAGTATTCAACACGCTCAATCAGCAGCGCCAGCAGTGTGGCCTGCCAGCATTCACCGAAAACACGATTCTGGATCAAGCTGGCCAGGCGCATGCGGACTATCAAGCCCAGAACGGCGGTCTGATTACCGACACTGAAGACTCCAGCAAGCCTGGCTTCACGGGCGCGACGTACACGGACCGCGCAGTCCACTTCGGCTTTCCGGGCTCGCAGACGACGTATTCCGGTGGTGCAAGCGCTGGGTACTATACGAACGCGACGTTGTCCGAGACACAGTATGGCCAGCAAATCGCTTACGAGTGGCTGAGCGGGGTCTATCACATCGCTATCGGCGCCTGGCCAGTGACGGAGATTGGCATCGGCTGGCATGAGTTGACGTTTAACGGCTTCCCGCAGATTCTTTCGTCCGTGACGGTCGCGAACCTGCAGACCCTGTCGGGCAACTTGCCGTTGACTTTCCCCTGCCAAGGCACGACCGGCGTTCCCTATACCGGTGGCGGCGAAACGCCTACTCCGCCTAACACCTCGGGCAACTTCGGGCAGCCCGTCGCCATCGTCGGCAATTCGACCGACACCATCGTGCTTACGAGCGGCACGATGACCGATACGCATGGCACTGTCATCAACCTGCAATTGCTCGATTCGGCTAACGATCCGAACAAGCTCCTTCCGAAGTTCGAAGCGGTAGCATATCCGTCTGGGCCGCTTACGGCCAACACGACTTATGCCGTTTCCGTGTCGGGAACCATCAACGGTACGGCGTTCTCGCGGAACTTTACGTTCACGACGGGCAACCTTGTAGGCTGATCCGGCACGCCGATCCGCACTACATAGTTGTTCACGGATTTTTCGCAGGCAAAAAAGGAGCCCCACACTACCTTGTCGTGTGGGGCTCTTTGATTTTCCAATGACCGGAGCGGGCACACACCTGCTCTAGTGATTTCCCCCGCAATTGGTGCCGGTCGGCCAGCCAACCCAAAAATCGAACCTCAGGACACTGTTGGAATTTGGATCAATCCAGCAGATCGGGATGTACATGTCACTGGTACCGTGGCAAATGTCGTACGGAGTCCCATGCCAGTCCACACCATTTCCGTTGGCAAATGACGAGTACGGCACAGCGTTTGACGGCAGTCCATAGATCGTTTGATATAACGACCAATTCGTATTTACGCTGGACGGTTGAGTCCTAGCGTCTTCCCATGAGTATGGACCGTAAGGTGTATAACCGGCCGTTGATTGAGCCGCGCACATACTGGAAGGGTCAGGTGGGGGCGGCGGCGAACGCGGTGTGCAACCCAATCCTACCCAGCTGCTTCCGTTCCACGAGGCGGGTGGCGTCTCATCGTAGCCGGAAGGGCACGTCGGCGGAGCTTGATAGGCGCACTGCGGCGCTGTCCATTGCGATCCGATCCAACGAGAAGCGCCAACGGTCGTCCATCCGGCCGCAGTGGAGCACTGCGGTTGGGGCTGCCATCCACTGACAATCGGCGTCGTACACGTCGAATCCTGGTTGCCGTAGGAGCAACGCGCTGGCCCCGCCAACGCGACGCGCGCGAAAAAAAGTATGCAGATCGGCAGCGCAACGCGCACGATCGCTCTTACGAGACTCACTTGGCTTTCTCCTTTAGTATGCGCAGTAAGTTGATGCGACGGCCTGGCCCCCGACTCCCGAGCCACTTCCATCTGTGATCCATACCGTCCACGGTCCCGCGCCGCTCACGCTGTAGTTGACTGATGCCGTAGGATCAACGTAGAGACTTTGCCCGGTGATGATGATTTCCGGCGTCCCGCTTCCCGGACAGGTCGGAGCAGGTACGCCTCCGCCGTTCTGGACGATGTAGTAGCCGTAGCGCTGCCAGCGACCACCGACCGGCAACCACTGCCCCCACTGGCACGAAAGGATCAGGCCCGAGCCATCGCTCGATGCCGCTATCGCGGAACCGGAACAGGCCGTTCGTGGCACCGCCAGATTTCCCACCTGCAACGTTCCCGTCACCGTCGCATTGCCATTGACATTCGCAGCACCCGTATTGATCGGAGCGGGACCGGTGCCTGCTGCGTTCTGCACGTAGAGCGTCGATGGCGTTCGAACCGCATTGCTCACTGCGACATTCGACGCGGCGAGAGTCGGTGCGGCAATGGTCCCCTCTGCGTCGATGTCGTGGACGTTGTGCATGCTCACGTGATTGACATTCTGGTCGCCCGTCCATGTGAGTGAACCATCGCGCCGGATATAGACCGAATTGCCGTCAGTCGTTGGCCCGTTTGTCGCGAGGATCGCGGCCGCCGGATTGCCCGGCAGCGGATTGGTCGCGGTCCATGCCCCGTTGAGGCCTGTGATCGTTCCCGGGCTCTGCGCTTTCGAGTAGCCGAACGAATTG
>NZ_JBBPEN010000048.1:0-2999 GCF_038900755.1 Paraburkholderia diazotrophica | reverse complement strand
GGGTGATGGGGTGAGTCTAGGGTAGTTCGAACGCGACGAAGCCTGGAAACATCGGCAAAACCACCTCGCTTTCGCATTTTGTGTGTCACGACGAGGGTCATCCCCCTGTCCGGTGCGCCCGAGACAAATCGGGTAGGAGGCGGGGTCGCCCCCGCCGTCACCGGGTCACCGGAGGCAGTCACCCGCCTCCGGTTCCCACAGAACGTAGCGTGCAGATTTCCCGCACTACGCTCTTCAGAAGTTGACGTGATTCACAGCACCGCGATAGCTTGCAGCGCCCGGTAGGGCAGATACAGCTTTGGTCGCATCAAAGGAAAGCGCTTCTTGATCTCCTGGAAGGCCTCCCAGGTCACGCTGCCTGAACGACTCCGGCTACTCAGCATTTTGCGCCAGTACCGCTCCACCGCTCTATGAACCTTCTGCAAGGCCCGGAAATTCCCGGCAACGCCATAGTAGGTGTAGTGGCCGCGTAATGCGCGATTTAGCTTGTCCGCCTGTTCCCGAATCGACATATGCCGTACCGAGCGCATCAAGTCCTGCAGGTTTACCAGGCTACGCCGCAGACGAGACTTCTCTGTGCGCAGACCTACCTTGAAATTGCCCTTCAGGTTGCGTGTGCAATACAGGGTAAAGCCCAGAAAGTAGATCGTTTCTGGGCGCCGCTTCCCGTGATTGCGTGCGTACCGTTGGGCAAAACGACCGAATGCGACGAGTTTGGTTTTGGTCGGTTCGAGCGTCAGACCGAATTTCGCCAATCGCTTGCGCAAGGCGTCCTGAACACGAAGTGCATCTGACTGGTGTTGGAAACACATCACAAAATCGTCGATGTAACGTACCAGATACGCTTCGCCCTGCAGATGGCGCTTGACCACACGTTCAAACCACAGATCAAGCACATAATGCAGATACACGTTGCTTAAAAGGACGCTGATCGAACCACCCTGTGGTGTTCCCTCCTCGTTTTGATGCACTTGCCCATCTTCCAGAATGCCAGCTTTGAGCCAGCGCCGGACCAGGCTGATCAGGCGGTGATCTCCTACCCGGTGTTCCACGAAGCGAAGCAACCAATCGTGTTTGAGGCTCCCGAAGAAGTTCTTCAGATCCGCTTCCAGCACCCAGCTCACCTTACCTCCAGCAATAACCTCGGTAAGGGTTGCCAGCGCCTTGTGGGCGCCCCGTTCAGGCCGCCCGCCGAACGAACACGACATAAAATCCTGCTCATAAATGGCTGACAGCACCTCTGCGGTGCTACGCTGGAGCGCCCGGTCCGCGACAGTCGGCACGCCTAACGGGCGCATCTCCTGTTTGCCGGGCTTCGGAATGTACACGCGCCGGATGTCTGGCGCATGGTACCCCTTGCGGTGCACAGATTGGACCATCGGCCCAATCCAGCTATCAAAGCTCTCCTTCGCCTGCGTTACCGTCTGACCATCCACGCCCGCCGCCGAGCGAGTCGGAATCTTCCACAGATTCGTCCACACCCGATCTGGCGTTATGTAATGGGCCAGTGAGGTAAACCGGAGCCCTGGCTCACACCGGGCCTTTGCTGCTATTCGCTCGAGTCCCGTTTCCATGGCGGGTGATTCTTCCCTTTGCATGAAAGACCTTACCTCCCTTTGTATGGAGTCCATGTTGCCCACGAACGATTCAACTTCTGCTGGCCGCTTCCCCGTGTAGTCGGCTCTCCCGACCTCAGAGTACTATCAGCCAGTCTGACTTCCGTCAGGTCGTCAGGTCTTCCTGCCTTCTCGGCCCGTCTGACCTTACAAGCAACCATCACTTGAACCTGACGGATCTCCCTTGTTCACATAAAACCCTTCGGTTACATGCTGGCGGTACGAACCCCGGAAGCACTCCAGTACACTCGCCATGCCGTGTATCGGAATTCCGTCTTCCCCTTTGGGAGATAGGGTCGGCTACTTCAACCACGATCGATTTCGGGGCTATCTTTCCGTTCACTGATGTTCCGGCCTGCAACCTCCCTGTCTACGCTTCGCAATGACCGTTACCGGGCACCACGCAAGACTCGGTACGCGGCTGCTGGCTAGGCTTTGCCGCGATCGCCATCTCAGGCGACTGAATTTCATGCGCTTGCAAGGCGCAACTCCCACAACACCGGACGTACGGATCACGTATCCGGCGTTTCCTGTCGGCGGCAGACTCGCAAGTCCGCCGCTTGAGCTTGTTTCGTGCATCGTGTCGCCCGGCATCCGATGGACACCTCAACCGCTCTCCGGGCTTCCGGCCCCTCCAGCTAGGTTGCAGGCCCCCGGCACGACGCCGGGGCTTCTGTCCAGACACGCAGAGATCACGCGTGACTTGCCACTCGTGACAGGTTCGGCCCTTCACCGCTGCGGTTCCAGCGACTAATACGACCTCTGCTGACTCCTATGAGCCCATCCCACCGCCTCTCGACGGCAGTAGCACAAGGCAGGCTCACAGGCCTCCCAGGGTAAGACGCGCGACCTTCACGCTTATGCCTGTCGGATTTACGTCGTAGCGTTCCGTGCAAGTATTGGGCTTTGGTGATCTCGGCCACCTCACCCCGCTACGCCGCCTCATATCCGCTTCCTGTTCGTCAGGCCAGCGTTTTGCCTGCGGCTTCCTTCAGATTCCGCCTCGCGACGGACACCCTTGCCGTTCAGCTAACACTTCCCCTTGCCGGGTGTGTAGAGGACTTTCACCCCCAAGTCGTCCAGCTCGTCACCACAACGAGCCGAACAGCGCCAGTCACGGCGCTGCGCGCCATGCCTGGCGCACCGAAAAAAAAGCGCCGTTCCTGAGGAACGGCGCTGGCTTAAGATTGTACGGTCACAAACGGCAACATGACGACGCCGTTGCTCCGCCTCGCGCGAGTGACGGGGCAAGGTGTGGCGTCACTCGTGCATCAGGCGGACTTCAGCCCGCCGTCGTTGCCCTCTTCTGGCCAGCAAAGCCAGAAGAAGGCGAAACCCAGCCCGAGAACGTCGGCCAGCATCTGAATCAACTGGCTCGGGTCA
>NZ_JBBPEN010000047.1:0-3328 GCF_038900755.1 Paraburkholderia diazotrophica | reverse complement strand
GATGCCGGCTGTCGTTCTTTAACAATCAGGAAGAAGTAGTAAAGAGAACAGGCGAAAGCGCTTAGAGATGGGCGCGAGTAGCTGTTCAGGGTTGTGATTGTATCGAAGTATTTTCAAGTTCCTCGAAAGAGGGTTTTGGAATACGGCACAACGCGAAAACTCAGCCTGTAGCGGCGTAGGTCGAGAGACATACCCGTTATAGGGTCAAGCGAACAAGTGCATGTGGTGGATGCCTTGGCGATCACAGGCGATGAAGGACGCGGTAGCCTGCGAAAAGCTCCGGGGAGCTGGCAAACAAGCTTTGATCCGGAGATGTCCGAATGGGGAAACCCACTCCGAATGGAGTATCCGTAACTGAATCCATAGGTTGCGTGAAGCGAACGCGGTGAACTGAAACATCTAAGTAACCGCAGGAAAAGAAATCAACCGAGATTCCCAGAGTAGTGGCGAGCGAAATGGGACCAGCCTGCATATTTTATTTTTGCTGTTAGCCGAGCGCTCTGGAAAGTGCGGCCATAGCGGGTGATAGCCCCGTAGGCGAAAACAGCGAGAAAGAACCAGGTATGCGACAAGTAGGGCGGGACACGTGAAATCCTGTCTGAAGATGGGGGGACCATCCTCCAAGGCTAAATACTCGTGATCGACCGATAGTGAACCAGTACCGTGAGGGAAAGGCGAAAAGAACCCCGGGAGGGGAGTGAAACAGATCCTGAAACCGCATGCATACAAACAGTCGGAGCCTCGCAAGGGGTGACGGCGTACCTTTTGTATAATGGGTCAGCGACTTACATTCAGTGGCGAGCTTAACCGATTAGGGCAGGCGTAGCGAAAGCGAGTCCGAACAGGGCGATCCAGTCGCTGGGTGTAGACCCGAAACCAGGTGATCTATCCATGGCCAGGATGAAGGTGCGGTAACACGTACTGGAGGTCCGAACCCACTGACGTTGAAAAGTCAGGGGATGAGCTGTGGATAGGGGTGAAAGGCTAAACAAACCTGGAAATAGCTGGTTCTCTCCGAAAACTATTTAGGTAGTGCCTCGTGTATCACCTTCGGGGGTAGAGCACTGTCATGGTTGAGGGGTCCATTGCGGATTACCTCGCCATAGCAAACTCCGAATACCGAAGAGTGCAATCACGGGAGACAGACATCGGGTGCTAACGTCCGGTGTCAAGAGGGAAACAACCCAGACCGCCAGCTAAGGTCCCCAAATATGGCTAAGTGGGAAACGAAGTGGGAAGGCTAAAACAGTCAGGAGGTTGGCTTAGAAGCAGCCACCCTTTAAAGAAAGCGTAATAGCTCACTGATCGAGTCGTCCTGCGCGGAAGATGTAACGGGGCTAAGCCATATACCGAAGCTGCGGATGCGTGCTTTGCACGCATGGTAGGAGAGCGTTCCGTAAGCCTGCGAAGGTGCACCGGAAGGTGTGCTGGAGGTATCGGAAGTGCGAATGCTGACATGAGTAGCGATAAAGGGGGTGAAAGGCCCCCTCGCCGTAAGCCCAAGGTTTCCTACGCAACGTTCATCGGCGTAGGGTGAGTCGGCCCCTAAGGCGAGGCAGAAATGCGTAGCTGATGGGAAGCAGGTCAATATTCCTGCACCGGCGTGAAATGCGATGGGGGGACGGATCGCGGAAGGTTGTCCGGGTGTTGGAAGTCCCGGTCGCTGCATTGGAGAGGGTGCTCTGGCAAATCCGGGCACAGGACTCAAGGGTGTGGCGCGAGCTTCTTCGGAAGCGAAGCAACTGGAAGGGGTTCCAGGAAAAGCCTCTAAGCTTCAGTTTCACGTTGACCGTACCGCAAACCGACACAGGTGGGCGAGATGAGTATTCTAAGGCGCTTGAGAGAACTCGGGAGAAGGAACTCGGCAAACTGGTACCGTAACTTCGGGATAAGGTACGCCCTGGTAGCTTGATGCGCCTGCGCGCAGAGGGTGAAAGGGTTGCAATAAACTGGTGGCTGCGACTGTTTAATAAAAACACAGCACTCTGCAAACACGAAAGTGGACGTATAGGGTGTGACGCCTGCCCGGTGCCGGAAGATTAAATGATGGGGTGCAAGCTCTTGATTGAAGTCCCGGTAAACGGCGGCCGTAACTATAACGGTCCTAAGGTAGCGAAATTCCTTGTCGGGTAAGTTCCGACCTGCACGAATGGCGTAACGATGGCCACACTGTCTCCTCCCGAGACTCAGCGAAGTTGAAGTGTTTGTGATGATGCAATCTCCCCGCGGCTAGACGGAAAGACCCCATGAACCTTTACTGCAGCTTTGCATTGGACTTTGAACCGGCTTGTGTAGGATAGGTGGGAGGCTGTGAAGCGTGAACGCCAGTTTGCGTGGAGCCGTCCTTGAAATACCACCCTGGTTTGTTTGAGGTTCTAACCTTGGTCCGTGATCCGGATCGGGGACAGTGCATGGTGGGCAGTTTGACTGGGGCGGTCTCCTCCCAAAGTGTAACGGAGGAGTACGAAGGTACGCTAGGTACGGTCGGAAATCGTGCTGATAGTGCAATGGCATAAGCGTGCTTGACTGCGAGACTGACAAGTCGAGCAGGTGCGAAAGCAGGTCATAGTGATCCGGTGGTTCTGTATGGAAGGGCCATCGCTCAACGGATAAAAGGTACTCTGGGGATAACAGGCTGATACCGCCCAAGAGTTCATATCGACGGCGGTGTTTGGCACCTCGATGTCGGCTCATCTCATCCTGGGGCTGTAGCCGGTCCCAAGGGTATGGCTGTTCGCCATTTAAAGAGGTACGTGAGCTGGGTTTAAAACGTCGTGAGACAGTTTGGTCCCTATCTGCCGTGGGCGCTGGATATTTGAAGGGGGCTGCTCCTAGTACGAGAGGACCGGAGTGGACGAACCTCTGGTGTACCGGTTGTCACGCCAGTGGCATCGCCGGGTAGCTATGTTCGGAAGAGATAACCGCTGAAAGCATCTAAGCGGGAAACTCGCCTTGAGATGAGATATCCCCGGGGCTTCGAGCCCCTTGAAGGGTCGTTCAAGACCAGGACGTTGATAGGTCAGGTGTGGAAGCGCAGTAATGCGTTAAGCTAACTGATACTAATTGCCCGTAAGGCTTGATCCTATAACCGGTGTGTTTCAGACCGGTCGGAGAGCGCTGTTGTGCCAGACAACACAACCCCTCTTTACACCACGCTTCTTCCCGATTGGCTGTGGCGCACCCCGATGCGACGCAGCAACCCGTCATGCCTGATGACCATAGCGAGTCGGTCCCACCCCTTCCCATCCCGAACAGGACCGTGAAACGACTCCACGCCGATGATAGTGCGGATTGCCCGTGTGAAAGTAGGTAATCGTCAGGCTCCTTA
>NZ_JBBPEN010000046.1:0-3395 GCF_038900755.1 Paraburkholderia diazotrophica | reverse complement strand
TGTTGTTGGCGGTCTAAAAGCGCGCATAAATGACGACAGGAGCTTGAGCGAATCCGTCAACAATTAAGGGGCCCACGCGGGCCCCTTCCTGTTGATGCTGACCTGGAGTCAGAACGAAGGCGGGCCGGTAAAGGACCGCTCAGGTGGCTGACGTTCGTCGCGCATCGCTTGCTGGATATCCGTCAGATATCGTGAGCTAATGACCTCGCGCAGATCGTCAAGCAGCTCGAACACGGCCAGCGCCTGTTGTGGCGTCCAGTCGTCTGGGACGACGAATGCAATGCAGTGACGGCGACCAGAGCTGCTCATGTCTCATCCTCCTTTCTCGTGACGGACTTCTTCGCACCGCGCTGCCGGGCGCGCGCCTCGGTGCGCTCGCGGGCTTCCTTGAGCCGGTATGATTCGCCCTCGATCGAGATCACCTCGGCACGATGCACGAGACGGTCCACCAGTGACACGACGCACGCCGCGTTCGGGAACACCTCCGACCAGTCCTTAAACGCCTTGTTTGTTGTAACAATTGTCGAACGGGCCTCATACCGGCGGCTGATGAGCTCGAACAGCAGGTCCGCGTGCCGGTTCGTGTATGAGAGATAGCCCACTTCATCGACGACCAGGACGTCTGGCGCTGCATAGTGGTGAAGACGCCGGCGCAGCGCTGAATCGCTGTCAAGTGCTGCGAGTTCGCCGAGCATCTCGCTTGCGGAGCGGAACAGCACCGTGTGGCCCGCGACGAGCGCCTGATTGGCGACGTTGCGTGCCAGTGTCGATTTGCCCACGCCGTTCGGGCCGATGAACACGACGTTGGTCGCGTCAGCAAGGAACGTGAGCGACATCAGATCCTCGACCGCACCACGGTCTATGCGTTTGGGCCATGCCCATTCGAAGTCCGCAAGCCCCTTGAAGTGGCCAAGGCGAGCGTCACGAATGCGACGCTGCAACGAGCGGTGCGCGCGCTCCTCCTCTTCCCATTGCAGCAGTGGTGCGATCCACTCGGCGCCTTCGACCTCGGGCCAGTGTTCAAGCAGGCCGTTCATGCGCAGGGCCTTTGCCCGGGCGCGCAGCACTTCATTGTTCTGCAGGTTCGGTATCGTCATCTTCGTTGGCACTCAGTTGATCGTAGGTATCGAGTCGGTGGGGCTGCACGGGCCTGTCCTTGCTGCGCACATGCTCGGGCAGGTTGATGGCAACGGGCGGAGGCGCGCCGCGTTCGAGGCGGCGGCGTTCCAGGGCGGCCCGCACCGTGTTCGTATGGGCTGAGCCGGTGCGCAGCGCGTCCTCGACGGCAACCTGCAGTTCGGCCGCGCCATAGCGGTCGAGCAGGCGCAGCAGCGCCGTGGTCTGCGCGCCGATGTTCGCGCCGCGTTCCGCAGCCCGCACCAGCAACCGCTGGCAGGCCGGCACTGCCTTCGTCAGGCCGTTGACGCCGCGATGCTGACGCGCCTGGTGCTTGATCTGCTCGAGCGTCTTCAGGTGCTGGGGATTCTCGATCTGCTCGTCGCGGTCGTAGCTGCGCCGGTGACTGGCAATCATCTCGGCGCCGTCGAACACCCGGACCTGCCCGGTATCGGCGCGTACACTCAATGTGCGGCGCACGTGCGTATGCGGGATCGAGTAGTCGTTCAGGTCGAAGCGTACGTAAGGCGTCTTGCCGACTTTCACGGCGAGTTGTTCTTCCACGGGATACGGGTTATCGGGCGGGGGCAGCAGCAAGGGCTGCTCCTGCACGAAGGCCTCGCGTACACTCATGTTGCGGTCCTCAGGACACGGCCGGTCAGCCGCCTGGGTGCGGCACCAGTGCGCGGCCTGCGCATTCAGATCGTCCAGATCGGTGTACTTGCGTGCAGCGAGGAATGCCTCGCGTATGTAGCGTATGGCCCGTTCCACTCTACCTTTCTCGTTGCCCCTGTAAGGGGCCATTGGGCGTGGTTCAAAGCGGTAGTGGGCTGCGAAGGCGAGCAATGTCGGATTGAAACGGATGGCATCACCCTGCCGTTCAAGTACGGCACTTTTGAGATTGTCGTACCACAGGACCCTTGGTAATCCGAACCATGTGTTGAAGGCGCCGACATGTCCGCGAAGGAAGTTCTCCATCCGTGCGTCAAGGAAGAAGCGCAGGTAAATTTCCCGCGAGTAGGCCAGCACCATCACGAACGCCATCAATGGCCGGCGGGCGCGACCGATTTCGATGTGTCCGCAATGGGCCCAGTCCACTTGTGCGGACTCTCCGGGCAGCATGCGCAGGCGCAGGAAGGCCTCGGCCGGTGGGCGTGGACGGTAGCGGCTCACCATGTGCCTGAAGTGGTCAGGCGCGCCTGTGTAGCCGCGCTCACGCACCATCGCGTACAGGCGGCTGGCCGTGAGCTTCGGGAACTTCTCGAGGGTTTGCCGGATAAACGGCAGGTAAGGCTCGATCATGGTGGTGCGTGGCGGCGATCCATGCCGGGGCAGGCCTGCCTGGGCCAGCACACGCGCGACGGTCGTGTGATGTACATGCAGTTGCCGGGCGATGGTGCCGCAGCGCCACTTTTCGACGTGGTACAGGCGCAGTATCTGCGCCTCCAGCTCGGTCGCAATGGTCACGGCGGATCTCCGGAAGCGGATGATGGACGGATGCCCCGTCCCCGGCGGCGCACGAAGCCGGTCCGCACGAACGGCGTGAGCAGACCGCCGCAGCGCGAGCAGTGCAGCGCACCGGATGTCGCCGTTTGTGCGACGTCATTTGCCGGTGCAACAGCGACATCGTTCGGGGGCGCTTGCAGTACATCATTCGCAGGGCGGCCAGGTGAACCCTGATGCGTCACGATTTGGAGGCGGGCGCGGTGGCGACGGGCGCGGGCCGCATGGGCAAAGCGTCCGCGGCGGGTAAGCTGGTAACGTCGGGCGGCTTCGCGCTGGCTCTCGCGGCGCGATATGCGTGCGCAGTGAGCCGTGCAGTAGCGCTGTCCGCGATCGCAACGGCGACAGATAAAAACCTGTGCGCGACAGCGCGCGCACAGGAACATACGGCCCGTAACCTGCATCGGCGGTCCCCGTGACACGCCGAAGAATCAAGGACAAGGAAATCGACGGAATCCGCGCGTGATGCCATACTTGGCACACACGCGTACCCCTTGCCAGCCACACGGCAGCAAAGGGTTGGGTGGAGATGCGACGCCGGCCAACTGCCAGGTTAGATTCGGCGTCGCATCTGTTGTTTCTTCTTCGGCGAACCGCCTTTCTATCACGCACCCTAACCGGCCTGCCTCGACGCTGTGCGCGTCTGCAGTCGCCCTACGGGCTCCTTCCGACGCGCACAGCGTCAGGACCTTCCCCGCAACTTGCAGTTACCGCCTTTATCACGTCACGTCAACTGTGTGTCGCCGGATTTGCGCGGTTCCTGACCGCCATCGACA
>NZ_JBBPEN010000045.1:0-4146 GCF_038900755.1 Paraburkholderia diazotrophica | reverse complement strand
ACGGGAACCCGAGTCGTTCCGCAACTCGCGAAAGTCGGGCCTGCCGTTACTGGTATTGGCCTGATGGTCGCCTTCGTTGGTCTGCGAGTTTTCCATCGACGGGCTCGCAAGCACCGATAGATGCGCTGCGCCCGTCTTTTGGCGGGCTTTTCTTTGCCCATGTCACCGTCAGGCTAAACCCTGATCGGATTTTTTCCGTTAGCCATAAAATGACGCCCGAATCCCGGCATCAACGCGACAGCCCGACGATAGCGGGAACGCAACCGAGCGGAAACTTGACATCGCACCCCGCTCGATAAACTGGAATCACGGTCGCGCAAGGGGCGCGACTCACAACAACTCCGAGGATGTACAGAATGAAGAAGAACATTTCCGCACTCACCGCCGTTTCGTTCGCAGCCGCACTCGCCCTTTCCGCGTGCGGTGGTGGCGGTGGTGGAAACGGGGGCAACAGCTCGGCCGCAGCTTCGGCACCAGCGAGCGCTCCGTCGCCGACGACTGGAAACCTGACTTCCCCGCAATACGCGGCCACGTCGGCGCAAGCGGCCGTATTTGACACGCTCAATCAGCAGCGCCAGCAGTGCGGCCTGCCCGCACTCACCGAAAACACGATTCTGGATCAAGCTGGCCAGGCGCATGCGGACTATCAAGCCCAGAACGGCGGTCTGATTACCGACACTGAAGACTCCAGCAAGCCTGGCTTCACTGGCGCAACGTACACGGACCGCGCAGTCCATTTTGGCTTTCCGGGCTCGCAGACGACGTATTCCGGTGGTGCAAGCGCTGGATACTATACGAACGCGACTCTGACCGAAACTCAATACGGTCAAGGCATTGCCTATGCGTGGCTTAGCGGCGTTTATCACATTGCAGTCGGTGCATGGCCAGTCACCGAAATCGGTGTCGGTTGGAAAGAGTTGACGTTTAACGGATTCCCGCAGATTGTCTCGTCCGTGTCGATCGCGAACCTGCAACCGCTGTCGGGGAATCTGCCGTTGACATTCCCCTGCCAAGGGTCCACCGGTCTACCCTATACAACCGGTGGGGAGACGCCTACTCCGCCCAATACCTCGGGTAACTTCGGGCAGCCCGTCGCCATCGTCGGCAATTCGACCGATACCATCGTGCTTACGAGCGGCACGATGACCGACACGCACGGGACCGTCATCAACCTCCAACTGCTCGATTCCGCTAACGATCCGAACAAGCTCCTGCCAAAGTTCGAAGCGGTTGCGTATCCGGCTGCCCCGCTTACGGCCAACACGAGTTATGCCGTTTCCGTGTCGGGCACCATCAACGGTACGGCGTTCTCGCGGAACTTTACGTTCACGACGGGCAACGTTGTAGGCTGACCGGGCACGCCGATCCGCACTACATAGTTGTTCACGGATTTTTCGCAGGAAAAAAAGAGCCCCACACTACCTTGTCGTGTGGGGCTCTTTGATTTTCCAATGATCGAAGCGGGCACACACCTGCTCTAGTGATTTCCCCCGCAATTGGTGCCGGTCGGCCAACCAACCCAAAAATCGAACCTCAGGACACTGTTGGAATTTGGATCAATCCAGCAGATCGGGATGTACATGTCACTGGTACCGTGGCAAATGTCGTACGGAGTCCCATGCCAGTCCACACCATTTCCGTTGGCAAACGACGAATACGGCACAGCGTTTGACGGCAGTCCATAGATCGATTGATATAACGACCAATTCGTATTTACGCTGGACGGTTGAGTCCTAGCGTCTTCCCATGAGTATGGACCGTAAGGTGTATAACCGGCCGTTGATTGAGCCGCGCACACGGAAGCGCCCGGGGGCGGAGGCGGCGCATTTGGTATGCAAACTTGTCCCACCCAACTTGTTCCGTTCCACCACGGTGCAGCGTTCTGAGCATAGCCGGGCGGACACGCCGGTGGCGGTGTGTAGCCACATTGCGGGGCTGACCATTTAGCCCCCTGCCACACAGAAGGAACCTGGGTCGTCACGCCGTCCCCCGTACATTGCGGCTGAGGCTGCCATCCACTGACGATCGGCGTCGTACACGTCGAATCCTGGTTGCCGTAGGAGCAACGCGCTGGCCCCGCCCATACACCCTGCGCGGAAAGAAGTATGCAGATCGGCAGCGCAACGCGCACCATCGCTCTTACGAGACTCACTTGGTTTTCTCCTTTTAGTATGCGCAGTAGGTTGATGCGACGGCCTGGCCCCCGATTCCCGAACCGCTTCCGTCTGTGATCCATACCGTCCAAGGTCCCGCTCCGCTCACGCTGTAATTGACTGACGCCGTAGGATCAACATAGAGACTTTGCCCGGTAATGATGATTTCCGGCGTCCCGCTTCCCGGACAGGTCGGAGCAGGCACGCCCCAGCCGTTCTGGACGATGTAGTAGCCGTAGCGCTGCCAGCGACCACCGACCGGCAACCACTGCCCCCACTGGCACGAAAGGATCAGGCCCGAGCCATCGCTCGATGCCGCGATCGCGGAACCGGAACAGGCCGTTCTCGGTACCGCCAGATTTCCCACCTGCAACGTTCCAGTCACCGTCGCATTGCCATTGACATTCGCAGCACCCGTATTGATCGGTGCGGGACCGGTGCCTGCTGCGTTCTGCACGTAGAGTGTCGATGGCGTTCGAACCGCATTGCTCACCGCGACATTCGACGCGGCGAGAGTCGGCGCGGCAATGGTTCCCTCAGCGTCAATGTCGTGGACGTTGTGCATGCTCACGTGATTCACATTCTGGTCGCCCGTCCAGGTGAGTGACCCATCGCGCCGGATATAGACCGAATTGCCGTCAGACGTTGGCCCGTTTGTCGCGAGGATCGCGGCCGCCGGATTGCCCGGCAGCGGATTGGTCGCGGTCCATGCCCCGTTGAGGCCTGTGATCGTTCCCGGGCTCTGCGCTTTCGAGTAGCCGAACGAATTGCCGCCAGCCTGCGCAATCTGGGACGCGCCGACGACATCGGGCTTGCCGCCACGCGTAAGCGGCTTCGACGGATACATGACATAGGACACGTGGCAGTCGCCCGCGCTGACGGTACACGTCGCTGGCCCGACACTCATACTGATCACATACGTCCCGCCCCAGAACGGCCCAGGCGCGTGCGGCTGCTTCAAGTTCCCCTGCGTAAAGAGGTCATCGATGGTCGGCGGATTGGCAACAACCGAGGCGGGCCCGCCCGCAATCAGCGGGCCATAGTTGTTCGTCACCCAGTCAGACAGCGCTGAGTTGATGACCGCCTCGTTCTGCCCTTCCGCCGTCAGGACCTGCGTGCGCCGCTTTGCTGCGTCTTCCTTGATTGCGACCGTGGTCATCAGCGCGGCGGCCACCAGCACGACCACCATCTCAACGATGCTGAACATGGGCAACGATCCTTAGTTGTTGTGCGTCGCGTACATCGCAATGCTCGCCGTCGCACCGGCCGAACTGCACGCCTGCCCTGCAGTTGATCCGTTAAAGGTCGTGTTGGGATCGGAGACGGTTGTCCCGTTCACAGTCACCTTCGTATACGCGCCCGCCACTGCGCCGATCGCGAGCGAGCAGACCGTTGCGGGAACCGGATAGGTCATGGCCATTGCATCGTCCGTCGTTGCGATGGTGGCCGGCGCTGCCGTCACCGAGCCGCCGAAGATGCCCGTCAGCGTGCCCGCCGTCGCGTTCACGCGCGAGCCAGCGGAATCGAATGCGTGGTTTTGCGCGAGCGTTTGAAGCGACTCGCTCGAAAAATCAATGTCGTTCGACGTTGCATCCTGAATGCCGCTGCGAAACAGTTGCGCCTCACTCTTGAACTGGTGCGCGTGGATACGATCCATCACGAAGCTGCGGCCCTGATAAACGATGAGTGCCAGCAGCGCGGCACCCGCCATGACGGCTGCCGCCTCGATCATCGAGAGTTCGCCCGACTGCTTGCGTCGACGCGCCATGCGCAGCAAGGCGATCTTGCGTTGTTCGGGAGTCTGAAGGTGGATCGTTTTCTTGTTCATGGGTTGCCCTCTGTCAATTGATTGCGCCTGATGCGGTTGGAGAAGAATCAAAGCTCACAGCGCCGGTCGCGACGTACGATCCGATGCCGAGCGCGAAGAACATGGAAACGGCGAAGCCGAGGAGCACGTAGTGCGTGATGCGCGCGTTGCGGCGCACGGTCGCGA
>NZ_JBBPEN010000044.1:0-4494 GCF_038900755.1 Paraburkholderia diazotrophica | reverse complement strand
TCGACTGTCTGAGACACTGTGTCCATTCTCCCCAGTTTGTGGACACTGTCGGTCACTCGTGCCCGTTGCGGCCAATGATTGCATCTTCTACGCGGAACGTGGCGACGGTACAGATCGAACGCTTACGCTTCGATTGGACACGGGGGTGGGTAGGTCGGCTTGCTGAATCGGGAAAGCCTTGCGCGGTGGGCACATTCAGCTGAAATGGCATTGTAGGAATTGCAGCGACCTGGCATATTAACGCCTAAATGCTGCGAACCCTGATGAGGTGCGGATGGGTCCCAAGACGCCTGTGACGGAGGGAGATTTTTACCGGCAGCCGCTGCGTAAGCAGATCAATTTGAAGCATCTGCTGGTTCGCCTAGCCGAGTTGGTCAACTGGGATTGACTGGGCGTGGCGATGAGCGAAAGCTTCGTGTCGCGTAAGGGGCGGCGGCCCGCGACTTCCCCCCGGTTGATCGCGGGCCTGCTGTATCTGCAGCACGCGTTCGACCTGTCTGACGAAGGGATCGTCCGGCTATGGGTGGAGAACCCGAGGTGTAGGTGGTGAGAGTCCACTACTATGAAGGCATCCGAGCCACATCGCCCCCGAGCCGTGCGTGGGCGTCCGCGAGGAGGTCGGCGAAGCGTCGGCAGGGGAATGTGTAGGCCAGCCATGGAGCCACGAAATCGTTTTATCCCGGATGCCGACGCGCTCCACAGTAGGTGGAAAGCAATACGAGCGGGCGCGACATCGCGAGTGCCTGCCGATCCGGCGTGGTCGTAGAACCTGGCATGCACGCGAGCGCCTTGCAAAGGAACAGGGAGAACTCACGTCTGACCTGGCGCTGTAGCGGTATTGGTCAGGTACGCGTCGGGGAAGATGAGGAGCCGAAGCCGAGGATGTACGGACGTGAGAGTCAGACTCCGCAGAAGCCTACGAACAAGGTCGGGAAACCGGCTGCGGAGTGGGTGGAGCCAAGGGCGGTGACCGAGGGAAAGCTACGGATTTTTTGCGTCTTCCGTCCTTCTCGCGTTGTTCGTTCCTGTCGATCAGACACGCCCGTCGTCTAACGACGACAACGGACAAAACGTTTTATTCAGCGCCGACTCGAATAGGGTATCCATTCAAATGGGCGTTTGTGCGTTTTCAGATTCGTCGGAAAGTCAAGATTTGACACATACCCGTGCGACCGAACGATCGAGCGCCGCGCGATGAAGGACATCAAGCGACGCTTGTTGAGCTACTTGCCCCACTGCCGATGCAACCTGTGCATGGCAATCTGCAATGCTGCGCAGAGGTGCCACGCTCTGCAGATTCTCCATGATAGAGACTTGTAGCTTATCTAGAATTGGTCGGATGACACTTGGTAAGCTCTGGCGCGGCGTTGCGGGAGCATTGCCTTGACGTCTCCAGTTGTTGAGCAGCGCGTACTGGACTTCTTTGTTGGCTTCAATCTGGTCCGAGAAAATGTTTATCGCATCCTCCGGAGTTAGCCCGTGCTCAGACGCCATCGTCGCCGCATTTGTAATAACTTGCGTTTCCCGCTGACGGTCGTAGACGGGTTGATCAGTGTCCCACTTGCTAAGAGCGACCTGGTCAGCGGTGTTAAGGCGGTCCGCCATGCTACGCACAAGCGGCACGAACGCATCCTGCTGCGCTCCAATGCCGGGGGAGCAGCCTGCCACGAGGCATATAGCTAGTGCAAGTGTCACGGCATGCCGAGTCACAACGGGCCCAATATTCTTCTTCATTTCCAATTCTGCTACTCCTATTGGTTGACTTCCGCCAACGACATTGAGACTGGAGACGACGGCCCCAGCATCGGTTCGCCAGTGAGCAAACGACATGAAGTCACAGTCCCAGATTGGTAGCACATGCCCTGAGCCGAAACGTCGAGCGTAGCACGTCCCATACGCGTCCCAGCGCCAGCTCTCGCCGCCAGCCGACACTGTGCACAACAGGGGCGGCATGGGGCTGCAAAGTCCTCAAGTCGCTCCTCGGTGCCCGATACCGGTCGAGCGACCTGGGAAATCTCCGTCAATGCGCCCGTCACCTAACACTGGGCGTACCGGCCGAATTGGGAAGGAAGAACGTGAGAGCGCCGAGATGGTTCGTCTCCTACGACGCCTTTCCAGAAGGAAAGGCGTCACCCCGCCTTCGGACGATGGTGAATTTGCAACCCGAAGCGGTTGGGGCAGTGCATTCATAGTAGATAACGTCAAACGGGCCTTCTTTCCGATGCCACACGGTATTACCCTCCAACGCGACAACCGGTTCCGTAAGCGAATTAGGTTTATATCGTAAGTCTACCGTACCTTTGTCAAGTTCATAGGAGCACTTGGCTAATGATCCTCGCGGTACGTCATCATCTTGCGCTGGATAAAACGTGGCGGCGTTAAATTGCCTGATATTACCTCCGCCACCTGCTGGCGCAATACCCAGCCATTCATCTTCGTTATCACCGGTTCGCGCCGAGTACAGGCCCGCTGTCATCTTGATCCGGGCCGGAGAAGGGCAGCTTTCGACCGTTGCCGCCAACGTATGAACTGATACGCCAAGCGCAAGTATAAAAATCAAAAAAATTTTCTTATGTATCATTAGGTTAGTTCGCAATATTGATTAACAAGGCCGAAATTACCCATCGATAAACATCACCGATGTGCCTTGCGATAGCTTTGCATATGGGCTTATCTATCATAGAAAATACGCATTTCATATTAATTCTCAAGCTAAGCTCTCACGCCCGTCCAATCCTCCGATGCGAGCAAACGTTGGAGCGTCTGCGTTGGCCGCAGGTAGCTGCGATGACGATCTTGTGGGGGCGGACTGGAGCGAGACACCTGCTTGAAGAAAGGCGCGGCTGCAGCGTTGTCGCGCCGCTTTTGCAGCAACACGTCCAGTTCGGTGTTCGTCCATGGTAAGCACGTACGGCTCGCCACGCAGGTCGTCCATCGGGAGATTCGCAGTCACACGCGACTCCGTGGAGGCGAGTGAGCACGGATACCGCCTACCACTGCACCGATGCATGCGCCAACAACGCACAACGTTCCAATGAACTGGGATCTGCCTATCGGCTGTGCAAGTACGAGGCAGCCGATCGCCGCCGCGATCGCAGGCTCGGTGCACATCACGACACCGAATGCGGATGCGTTCATCCGACGCAGTGCGATTAGTTTAAGTACGTAGGGGACGATCGGCACCAAGACTGCAATGTACGCGGCATTGACGAGTTGCCCCATAGGCAAATGGCCACCGCTCAACAGAATACCGAATGGTCCGGTAACGACAGCAGCGGCGATCAGGGACGCAGAAAGCCCTTCCAGCTCGTCAAACAGCATGCCGACGCGCTTCTTTAACACGATGTGTACGACCCAGCCGAGTGCCGATCCAATCGGGAAGACCAAGTCAATGGGGCTCACCACCCACATGCCGTCCTGCCGAGCTAGCAATAGCACGCCAGCGACTGCGAACACCGGCCACATCAACCTTCTGAGTCTGCGCTCGCCGAATGTCGCGACCGCGACCGGCCCAAGGAAGCTGACTGCCACTGCAAACACAAGCGGCACACGCCGCACTGCCTCGAAGAAGCATAGCGTCATACACGCGGCCGCACTGCCAAGCGCGGCCGCGGCTCCCCAGTGCTGGCGAGAATACGTGTGCAGCGGCGGTCGCGCGATGACCGCGAGCACTACCGCTGCGAAGCACAGTCGCAACCAAGTTATGCTAATGGTACTGTGTCTTATCGTCGTGGACAGCGATAGTGCGGCGCCGAGTTGAATGCTGCACATCGACGCGACGGCGAACATCGGCGCGATCGCGTGCGAGAACAACACGGACGCTCTCGACAACGCGTATTTGGCTTGGTTTGCGTTCAATTCCCCGCTCATCCATATTTCTCGCGTGAGTGAAGAGAGGATACTAACCGCAGGTGTATGCGTGGTATAAGCTGGAAATCTTTATGCGTGCATGAGGGAAATTGATGATTGCGGATATCAACAGCGCGCTACTGTGTACGTTCGTGACGGTGGTTGAAGCCGGCAGCGTGAGCAATGCTGCAATGGCACTTCATCGCACCTGCCCGTCAGCATGGTCCTTCTTCATCTTCAAGCGAAGTTGACCAACGCCTGCTCGAACGTTAGCCGCGCGGCATGAAGCCGACTTCCACGGGCAGGTACTACTGCCGTATGCGCATCTGCTTGCGCGCCGCTTCGTCCATGTTGGCCACGAACCAATCCCGAATGATGTTGGTGATCGTATACGCTTGAGCAAACGGCCAATTGCAACGGAATCGGACTGTTTCAATAGATGCAAGCGTGTTATCGAGTTCAGTTAGTATGCCGTCGCCCGACCATTACAGCGGGCAGCGATTTGATGTTCGATTTCGCCCCACAGTCGAGCTTGCCCTGTTCAAAGGAACCCAGATGCTTGGCGCGGCGCTTGGCCATCTTTTCGGGGTATGCCTGCAGCACTTCGTCGATCAGGGCCTTGTTCGCGGCCTTGCGTTCTTCAAC
>NZ_JBBPEN010000043.1:0-5398 GCF_038900755.1 Paraburkholderia diazotrophica | reverse complement strand
CCGAAGCTACCGAAAATCCCCTGCTCAAGGTGCGCCCGCTCGAAGAAAGCGCGGTGCAGATGTTTTTCGCGTCCGTTGCACCGCTGCGCGAATTCTTTGAAGCGCGTGACGTCGCCGAAATCATGGTGAACAACTTTGACAACGTGTGGATTGAGCGACGCGGTGAAATGCATCGCCTCGACCTCACGTTGAATCAGGCGACGCTCAACGGCGCGATCCTTTCGCTCGCCGCATCCGTCGAAAAGTCAGCAAAGGCCGGCACGGCACAGGGCATCATCAATGCAGGTCACAAGGGGCTGCGTATCGCAGCCGTCATGCGTCCGACCGCGATCGACGGACATGCGATGTCGATCCGAAAGCACAGTGACAGGCACCTCAGCCTTCCCGATTACGTCGCAATGGGCGCGTTCTCGCGTGTGAACGCGCGGCAGGATCACAACGACGAGAAGCTCTTCTATCCCGGCATCGAGAACGAAGGGCTGATGGCCGCCGTCAGCGGGCTGATCGTTCGCCGCAAAAACGTGCTTGTCGCGGGCGGCACGTCAACGGGTAAAACCACATTCCTTAACGCCCTCGCAGCGCAGGTGCCTGAGGACCAGCGTGTCATCACCATCGAGGACACGATGGAGTTGAAGTTGCGCGTGCCCAATCTCGTGCGCTTCCTATCGAACCCGGACAAGGGCGTCACCACTCAGGCGCTCGTCGCGCTGTGCCTGCGCTTCCGTCCTGACCGGATCATCGTTGGCGAAGTTCGTGGCGGTGAAGCGTTTGACTTTATCCAGGCACTGAGCACCGGACACGACGGCGGTCTGGGTTCGATTCACTCCAACGATGCGCGAGGCGGCCTGAGCCGTCTGGAGAGCCTCGCGATGCTGGGCATCCCGCTCGGCAGCCGGTGGGACCTCGTCGACATGCGCAAGGCGATCGCCGACTGCTTCCACTACGTCATCCATCTGCGCCGCACCGGCGAGTTGCGCCACGTTTCCGAGATCGTCGAGATCAAGGGGTTCAAGGATGGGGACTATGTCCTCAACCGAGTTTTTTAAACAACTGGAGCTGTTCAATGAAGAAGTCCCTCAATTCCGTGAAGTCGCGTTTGCGGGCGCTGTCGGTCGCCGCATACCAACGCTTTCTGAGCCGTCGCGAGATCCGTTCAACCATCGTCGCTGCAAGTCTCGCGTTTTTCACGCCGTTCGCTTCCGCCGTGAGCCTCAGCGACCTAGGCCCGGCAACCGATGTCATCTGTCTCATCTCGGCCTACATCAGCGGCCCGTGGCTTTATGGGATTGGCATCGTGCTCATCATCGTTGGTGCCGTCGCGATCGCCAGTTCGGAAAGCACGATCGGCAAGCTGATTTCGTCGGTATTCGTCGGACTGGGCCTCGCTGCCTGCGCCATCCCCATTGTGAAGAACCACCTCAACATCACCTACACCTGTGCGTAAGCCAACCACGGTGAGCCGCGGGCTGTCGTTGCCCCGCCAGATGGGCGGCGCGGATCGTGGCCTCGCGATCGCGAACGGCACGCTTACGCTGCTGCTCTGCTACTCGAGCATGACCTTCGCGTTCCTGCCTGTGGGGATCGTCATTCATTGGGTGCTGCGCTGGAAGAGCAGCCGTGATCCGTGGTGGCGCGACGTCATGCTCGTCTACAACCACTACCCCGACATGCACGAGCCGCTTCCGTCCGCCAGATTCTCGGCCCGCTTCAAGCGACCCTATGGTTTCGATCAGGATCTTCCATGCTGAAACGAATTGTGCGCCGACCCATACAGGAGATCGCGCCGTGGGCGACGATGGTCACTCCCGAGCTTGTTCTGGACAAGGACGGATCGCTTCTCACCTGCTACACGTTCGAAGGCGTTGACGCCGACTCGCCTAACGCTGACGACATCTCGTCGGTGCGCAATAACCTCGACCATGCATGCAAGAACTTCGACCACCGGATTACCGCGTGGTGGCGGCTCTCGCACCGTCGAGTGCAGGGGGCGATCGACGGCGCTTTTGCAGCGGACATCGACGCTTACGTGGACCGGATCAACCGCAAGCACGTGAGCAGCGGCAAGTACTTCCGCAACACCCATTCGCTCTCGCTTGCCTACACGCCCGAAACCGGCATCAACAAGGTTTTCGACAGGGTGGCGTATCACATGACGATCGGCGGGAAATCGATGGTGTCCGCTCTGGCGGAGACCGTGAAAGACACGTTCTTTGCCCGGAGCGCCTTCGTCTTCGATCTCGAACGCATGACATCAGACATCAAGCGGTTTGAGTCAATTCTCGATGCCTTCAAGGGCGGTGTGACGCGTCTCAAGGCAAAGCGGCTGGAACTGCAGCATGCGTTGGCGTATCTGCATCAGACGGCCAATCCGTCCGTGCCGCCGCGCCGCGTGCGCTATCCCGTCACGATGCTCGACACCCACCTAACGGAAAGCACTGTCTACTATGGCGCCGAGCACCTGATGTTCGAATCGGCGCACGGCAAGCGTTTCGCCAAGATCGTGGCCGTCAAGGAATGGATGGGCTTTCAGGAGGCCGCGCTCGACGTTCTGTCCGAAGTCGACGCGGAACTCGACGTCTGCGTGATGTTCCGCTTTCTGGATACCAGCAAGGCAAAGCAGTACATCGACAAGATTCGCAGCTTCTACAAGGTTGCGGCGTTCAATCCGATGGCGATCATCAGGGCATTTTTCTCCAAGGAAGAGCAGAAGAACGATAAGGGCCGCATGATGCTCGCGGAAGAAGCCGAGGACGCACTCGCGAAGATCACAGCGGAAGGGCAGCAGTACGGGTTTGCCAACATATCGGTGATCGTCTACGGCGACACCGTTGAAGAATGCGACGACGCAACTCGCGAAGTGGTCGGCAGGATCGGCAACGCCGGATTCGGCGTGGTTCTGGAAAGAGACAACCTCGCGGCCGCATGGAATACGACGCTGCCGGGACGATGGGACAAGCAGAAGCGGCTACAGTTCGTTGAGACGCCCGCCGTCTCCGATATCGCGCCGGTGCGCAGCGTAGCTGAAGGCAGTGCTATCAATGGATGGCTAACACAGCAGTCGGGCCAGAAGACGGGGCCGCTGACCATGCTGCCCACGCGTCACAAGACGTTGCAGCGTGTGAACCTGCATCGACCCGGCGGCGCCTCGCACCTGCTCGTGCTGGGTCCGATCGGTATGGGCAAGTCGATCATGCTCAACTTCCTCATGTCGCAGACGGGACGTCACGGCGCGCGGCGCGTGCGCTTCGACAAGGACCGTTCGACCCGCATCCCGACAGTGCTTGCCGGCGGACGCTTCATCGACGCGACGGGGCGCTTCGAAGCGGCGACATCTGTCAACCCGCTTTCACTTCTGCACGACCAGCAGCATTACTCCTACGTCGCCGAATGGGTGCAGATGGCCATTGAAGACGACACCTTCCGCTGCAGCAAGAACCAGGAGCGGGAGATTTTCGAGGCAGTTACCACACTCGGTGACGGCTACGGGCCTGAATACTGGACGCTGTCGTATCTGAACACGATGCTCTCAATCGAACTGCGTGATCGACTGGCTGTGTGGACGAAGGGCGAGAAGAATGGACGCTTCTTCGACCACGTCGAGGACGCATTCACGCTGTCCGACGACCTCTCCATCGAGATGGGCGATC
This sequence comes from Paraburkholderia diazotrophica, assembly GCF_038900755.1. Classification (GTDB taxonomy): domain Bacteria; phylum Pseudomonadota; class Gammaproteobacteria; order Burkholderiales; family Burkholderiaceae; genus Paraburkholderia; species Paraburkholderia diazotrophica_A. The sequence goes on along the minus strand of NZ_JBBPEN010000043.1, from coordinate 1,751 downwards.
TGTTCAACAACTTCCCGGTCGCCGCAGCGCTGTTCATGGATTACGCGTTCTACCGGATCGCGCAGTGGCTGGATGGCAAGCGCTACACCGTGATCGAAGTGGAGGAGGCCGGCTTCTTCTTTCAGAACGAACGCTTCTATAAGCGCCTGGAAATCTGGGCGGTGACCATCCGGAAGCTCAATGCCACGTTGATGATGGCGACGCAGTCGCTTGCGCAGGTCGCGCGTATTGCCGACTTCGAGGTGCTCAAGGAAAACATCCCGAACATCATCTACCTGCCCAATCCCGATGCGAAGAATAACCTGCATCTTTATCGCGACAAGTTCGGCCTCACGCTCGACCAGATCCAGATGATCGTCGAGGCCGCGCCCAACCGCGATTATCTGTGGGTAACACCGGACCAGACACGAATGCTGCAGGCGAGTTTCCCCAAGGAGACGCTCGCCGTATTGCGCTCCGATGGCCGCGCTCAGGCCGTGCTCGACAGGCACGTCAAGTCGGGAGCGGCGAACTGGCGCGAGGCCTACCTTGCCGAAATGACGACTCTCGACTGAGGAACCAACGATGAAGAAGATTCTTGTGCGCCTTGCCCTGACCGCTGGCCTGACGTTGTGTGTGTCGCACGCTGCGTACGCGACGTTACCGGTCATCGATCCTGCAAACCTGATCCAGACCACGATCACGGCCCTCAAGGCCGTCAAGACCGAGGTGTATCAGGACAGCAATATCGCGTACCAGTACCAGATGATGGCGAACCAGATGCTTCAGGCGACAAATCTCGACCCGGCTGCGATGAAGGCGCAGTACGACCAGATTTCCAGCGATCTGTCGATGTACAAGCAGCTCGCCAGTACGGCAAGCGACCTGTATGGCGACCTGCAAAACGGAAACCAGTGGCTCTCACACGTGCAGACCATGATCTCGCGCTCCGGCAAGTCGAATGCGCAGTGGTTCGCGGATATGGGCACCCTTTACAACCAGCGCGACAACCAGGCGACGCAGTTGATGCAGACGGGCAACAACGTCGTTCAGCATATCCAGACGCTTTCGAAGCGGCGCCAGCAGTTGCAGTCGCAGATGTCCCTGACGCCGACCGCTCAGGCAACAGCGGAACTCACGACCCACTATCTCGACATTGTCTCCAGCCAGATGGGCGACATGCTTCAAATGATGGCGAGCAAAACGCAGAAAGACGCGCAGCAGCAGTCGGCGGATAACGCAGAAGACAAGGCACGGTCAGCGAATGCGAAGGCCTTCCTCGATCAGCAGGCCGCGGAGCGCGCGGCGTACGGCTACTAGGGGAGCGCAAAAGCGACATGTTGCTGCGTAACATCAAAAATCTGGCCGTTGCCTGTGTGCTGGCGCTGTTTGCGATCGGCGCGTCGCCGGCGTTCGCTGACGACGCGTCTGCGCCGGCGGCAACCAGTGGTACGGCCGCCAATCCCTACGTGAGCGCTGGTGAAACGGCGGCGGGCAATGCCCGTGCGATCGACAAGATCACCACCATGTTTTCGTCGATCATGAATACCGCAGTCGAGGCCTCCCAGAGTATCCAGAAGGAATCGGACAAGTTCGCCAGCGGACTGGCAGTCATCACAATCGTTCTCGCAGCCGTGCGCTTCGCCGCAACGAAAGACCCGGTCATGGCGTGGGTCGCCTTGTTTGAAGAGCTAGGCACTCTCGGCATCTTCGCTTCGATCTACGTCGGTTTCGCGAGCTGGGCTCCAAACTTCTATAAATGGTTCGTCTCC
>NZ_JBBPEN010000042.1:0-5519 GCF_038900755.1 Paraburkholderia diazotrophica | reverse complement strand
CGCATCAAGGCTGAAAAGGCTGCGAAGCAGCCCCAACAGGCCGATGGTGCGAAGTCAGCGCCCGCGGCGAAGAGCGCGACCGGGACCGGCAGCAAGTCGGCCAGTGCCCCCGCGTCCACGAACCCGTCGGTCACGGTAATCGCCGAGTCCGAGCGGGTAAAGGCGTATCGCGTGAAGCTGTGGCGCAAGGCGCTGCGTGTGGACATCGGCATGAATCACGAACTGGCTCGCCAGTATCTGATTGCAGTCGTGCTGAGTGGTCATGCCCGTCAGATCGATGACGGCGCATTTCGCAAGTTCTTCGAGAAGATTGCAGACCGCGAAGCGCCGTTGGCCGACCTGCCCAAAGCTGTCGACGCAGTGCAAGCGGTGGGTGAAAGCAAACAGGCGGACCTGATGATCGCGATGCTGTTTGCCGCGATCGAAGGTCTGGAGGTGACCAACCTGACGCAGTTGTGCAAGGCGCACAAGCTGGATCTGAAAAAGCACTGGAAGCTCGACAAGGAGTTTCTGGAGCTCATCACGAAGTCGGAAATGCTTGTGCTCGCCGAGGAAATTGGCATTCGGGCCGCACTTGGCGACAACTTCAAGAAGGTGTTCGCGAAATCGAAGGCGGAAGTCATCGAGGCGTTGCTCAAGGTCGAAGGTTTCGACTACACGGGCAAGCTGCCGAAGGTGCTGAAGTTCTGAAATCGCGGGGCGCGTTCTGCGTCCCGTTCCTCTCTATATGTATACGCCGCCACCGCGCGGCGTTCCTTTTTTCTGGAGTTATTCATGTTTCAGCAACTGGAAGCGCTCGTACGCGCGGCGGGCAAGGTCGTCATGACCTTGCAGGCCTCGGGTGACCAACTCTCCGTGTTCGTGGTGCCGCAAGGCGCATCGAACCCGGCGTTACGTCAGCCGCTCATGCTTACGGCAACGGCAGCAGAGCTCGATGAGGGCTTTGCCAACGCGCTGCTGACCTACACAGGTTCGCACAAGTCGCTCGAGGAGCAGGTCGCCGTCACGACGGCAATTCTTGACGAGGCGAAAAAGGCACAGGTCGGCAAGGCACAAAAGACGCTGCAGGGCGGTTCGAAAAAAGCGCTTTCAGCGCCGGCATCGAACAGCACTGCGGGCGATGATGAAGACGCTGACGATGATGATGCGCAAGCGTCGGATTCGACACCGGCTGAATCTGCGCCTGCCGCTGCATCGACCGAGCCGAAGGGCACGGACCTTCTGTCGCTTCTCGGATAAGGAGATTTCCCATGTCTATCGCCATCGCCGCAGTGACTCGCGAATTCGCCTACAACGGTATGAACCTGCCCGATCCGGGCGTCACGTTCACCCCCGATCAGGTTCGCGATCTCTATACCGCGCAGTATCCGGAACTTACGACGGCCGCCGTAGACGGGCCTGAAATCAAGGGGACGGTCATGCGCTACACGTTCGTCCGCGCTGCTGGGGCCAAAGGTTCCCATGCGTAAGGACGCCTTGCTCAAAGCCCTGTCCGGTAAGGACGGCGCATTCAACCAGGAACCGCCCGAAAGGGCGGTTTTTTTATATGACGAGGAAGGCAGCTCATGCTCTTCGATCCTTCAACAACTGATTCGCGGTTCGCTCTCGGCGCCGGTGGGTCGTGGCAACCGCCACGCGCTCCCTTTGCCCGACGTGGGCCTGCCGCTGATTTTCTGACGCTTCCGAGCATCGGCGACGATGTTCCGCAAGTCGCACGCGTGAAGTGGCGCGAGGACGTGTCACTGACGGGGATCGTCAGGAAGCACTTCCTGCACGGCCCGCTGCGCGCAGCGGACGTGAACGATCCGATCGATGCCGGTGACGCGTTCCAGCAGGCCTTCTTTGCCTGGGCGAAGCGCCACACAGGGCCGCTGGCGCGCATCACGATACAGCCCCGTCTCTTCGATAGTTATGCGGTCCGGGACGTTCTCCGGTACACCGGCACGGCGAGCAACGACGAAGACCCTTCGCCTCTGTTCTTCGCGCTGGAGTCACCGGAGGAGTGGGTCTGTTCCTTCGGGCCGATGGTTAGCAAGCTACGCGCGGCGCACCCGTTGCTCCTGCGTACGGTCATGTCCGTCATCAATCGTGCCGCCTGGCGCACCGTCTGGATGCGCACGCCGGACTGGTTCATGTACGAGTTTGCGTGCTGGTACTGGGAAGGCGACGAAAGCATCACTGACGCGGATGCGGAAGAGATGCTCAAGGAGCGCTTTGGCGAAGACGCAGAGGCCCGAAAGGCGTATCTGCCTTCGACGGTACGACCGATGCTGTGTCCCGACGACGCGGAGCCTTCCGTGTTCTCAGGAGGTCGTTGGCGGCTACGTCCTGCGCTCGATGACGAAGAGCTGCTCGCCCTACGTTCCAGAAGTCGTGGAACGGTCCGGCGGGTCTGCACTGAACTGCTAAGGCTGAACCGGCTGATGCACGGCACGCGCCGTAAAAGACTGTTTGACGCCTCGTACGAGACCAATCCCGTCTACGCGGGTTGCGGGATTGTCATCGATGGCAACGAGTTCATCAGTGACATCCTGGACTGTCATTTCGATAGTGAATCCCAGAGCGGTGAAGCCACGACATACCACGGCTTTATCGCGTTGGGCAACAACGCGCGCGCGATCCGACGGCAGTACGCCGACTGGACGCTCGGGTTTTCCATCCTGAAACGTCTCGACAGCCTGCTGGCGCTCGTGACGCATATTGTTTAAGGAGTTTTCCATGTCTGGTATCTCGACTGGCCGCGCCAGTGCGGATGTATCGCTTCAGTCCGCGTTATTGTTGTATGGCGCAAAGGACGAAGAAACGGTGTTCGCAACGGCGCACCCGATTGCCCTCGTGAAAGGTCGTCCCACAATCGGTGCAGGACGGCCGCTGCAACGTGACGCACTCATCTCGGCGCTCACGAAGCTGGCTGAGCATGCGGCACCGAAAGCGGAATTTCTGCCGCCCACAGTGTTGGGAATCTCCCCCTCTGCTGTGACGTGGTGGTGCCCGCCGGGCATGCGTCGCGTGTTCTTCAAATGCCAGACCCTTGGCGAGCGCTCGGCGATCGTGCCGCATCCCGGTCTCGTGTTCCAGGCGGCGAATGCCGGGTTCCGCGTCTTTGCAGTCGCTGGAAACGATCGGCCGGCTGCGGACACGAAGCTGTATGAACCGCCGTATTTCAACACCTGGGACAACGGAGGCATCTGCATTGGGACGGCACGCGTTCCGAAGCGCGTGGATGTCGCGTCGATCCCTCGCTGGGAAGCGGGGTTCTTCGAGTCGGCATTCACCCATCCGAACGCCGGCGGCAAACGCGTGGCGTACAAGGACGGTGAATATGCCTTCTGGCGCGACATGCTGGACGGCAAATTCGGTGACTCGTTTCCGCTGGAGTGCCTTGTGCCGATGAAGTTCGCGGTGCAGGCGCTGGTGAACGGTCGTGTCGGAGGTGTGGCATGAACGCCCTCGACACCGCTCTTCAGAAGTCGTTCCCGTCGGTCATGGTGCCGCGCAGTGAGGCGGTGGAACCCATGACCGCCTACGGCGAGCGGCTGCTGATCGCCGCCAACGGTATCTGGCTCGAAGTGCTGAGGCCATGGATTCGCGTGGTTCGGCGCGTCGCGCGGTATGACGCACCCACCGCAATTCCTTACGGCGATGTTGCCGAATCGACGGAGCTGCTCTGTGGCGCAATACCGGTTGAGCATGTGTCCGCCTTTTACCAGATTGCTCGGGCCGCGCTGCCCAACGAGGCGGGCGCCTGGATCGTCTGGAATCGGCATACGCGCCAGTTCCGCACGGTGCCGCTGCCGTCGCTGTCGCACGGTCCGGGCCATCTGAGGTACGAGCGGCCTGTGCTGGACGAAGGCGAGAGCGTTGTGGTGGACTGCCATTCGCATGGCTCGGGCGCGGCCTTCTTCTCGCGGACGGACAACGACGATGACCGGCACGACGTGAAGCTCGCGCTCGTGCTCGGTCATTGCGAACGTGCGCCGTCTGTGGCGTTCCGGCTATGCGTGAAGGGGATTTTCGAGAAGCAGGGCGGGATTCCTGAAACGTGGCGGGTGGCGCTGGATTCGGAGGTGACGGCATGAGTACCGCCATCAAACACCGGATTCCGCAGCACATGCTTACGCGAGCCTGGAAGGTTGTTGTTGTCGGCGCGGGCGGCACGGGCAGTGCGTTGCTGCCCAGCCTCGCGCGTCTGCACCACGCAATGATCGAGCTTGGGCACCCGGGTGGAATCGAGTGCACGGTGTATGACGACGACACGGTCAGCGAGACGAACGTCGGTCGACAAGGGTTCTATCCCAACGACGTCGGCCAGTATAAGGCGTTGCTGCTCGTGAACCGGCTGAACAACCTGATGGGAACGCGCTGGGTTGCTGAAGCTCGGCGAGTCGATTCGAGTGTCCGGCTGCACGCGGACCTCGTGATCGGCTGTGTCGACACACGGCGCGCGCGGCACGCAATCGTGCAGGCCGCGAACCGCGGGTCGTGCGCCTACTACCTCGACTGTGGCAACGAGACGGATCGCGGCCAGGTCATTCTCGGCGAGTTCGGCAAGGCACGGCACGACAGGCTGCCCCATGTGGGCGATCTGTTTCCCGACCTGCTGAACGCGAAGAACGACAAGGGCGACGATACGCCTTCATGCTCGATGGCTGACGCGCTGCGAAAGCAGTCGCTGGTCATCAATCAGGCGATCTCGGTGCATGCGTTCAATCTGTTGTGGACGCTGTTTCGAACCGGTTCGCTCGACTGGTCGGCTGTGTTCGTGAACCTCGCAACGGGGAGAACGAATCCGGTCGCGACTGACCCTGCTGCGTGGGCGCGCTTCGGATACGAGGCACCCAAACCAAAGGAAAAGAAGGCTCGAAAGAGCCGGAAATCCGCCGCAGCAAACTGACATGCCGCTTCCTTCGGGAAGCGGCATGTATTGGAGGTCTGAAACGCTATACCAAGAAGCAGTGCTGCTTGTCGCTGCATCCCTACGCAACAATCATCCAACCTCTTTTCAGAGTTTCAGAGCACAAACAATGCTGAAAAATTTCTTCACTAACACCGCGCCCGCGCGGACTGCAAGCACCGTCCATTCGCACGCGGGCGCTTTCGTCATTACCCTCATTGCGCTCTTTCTGGCGGCGTTTCACCGCTATGAAGGCTTTGCCGAACCGTATCAGGTCTGGTTCCGTCTCGACGAAATCCAGTACCTCGGACGCTGGGCGCCGGGCGGCATCGAACATCTGTTCGGGGCGTTCCCGCTCTGCGCTCTGTTCACGTTGTTCTGGGGCATCTTCGTTAAGCCGACGACGCGCAACCGCGCGCTGCTCGCGGGGACGTTCGTCGTTATCTACTTCGTCGCTTCGACGTTGCTGCACGACGGGCGCCAATATCTTGCCAGCCATGACCCGAGCCAGTTGATTCAGATGCTGGCCGACGTTCTCGGGCTGGGTTTCGCCTTCTTCTGGCTTTGCTGGCCAGAAGAGGGCAACGACGGCGGGCTGAAGTCCGCCTGATGCACGAGTGACGCC
>NZ_JBBPEN010000041.1:0-5555 GCF_038900755.1 Paraburkholderia diazotrophica | reverse complement strand
CGCCCTACGGGCTCCTTCCGACGCGCACAGCGTCAGGACCTTCCCCGCAACTTGCAGTTACCGCCTTTATCACGTCACGTCAACTGTGTGTCGCCGGATTTGCGCGGTTCCTGACCGCCATCGACAGTGTGCCGCAGTAATGCGGCTGCGGTGATTCACCCCTGCATTTGTGAAGTCACACAATGCCGAAAGCTAAGAAGGCACTGCAGGGCGTCGCTACGGTGCTCGAACGCTTGCACTACCCGGTGGATGTGCCCGTGCGCTCCGCCGCAATCTCAAGATTTCTCGCCGCAGCCGCAAAAGAAGGCTTTGTCAACTTGAGACAGACAATTCGATCTATGTAGAGAAGGTACGGATTCGCTATTAATGTGCCTGTGAGCCGTTTTTCACGTCCGTCCAGTCCTGTCGTGCGAGCAGACGCACCTTCAGTTCGGTGCGATGGCGTCCGGCATTCCCGCCGAGTGTCGCGGCAAAGCAAAGTGCTGTCGGATAGGAGCGAAGGTCGAGAAAACTGCTGTGTGCGTCGCGCTCGCGAAAGCCCTGCATCTGGCGTTCGCGCCTGCGCGTGGGCTGATGGTAAGCGGCCGGGCAACTCATCTTGAAGTCCGGTAAAGCACTTGGGAGTATCGTGTCTACCTAAACGTTACCGGCGCCCCATCTTTTTGCGGCGCTCACCATGGTATGCTGACCTGCGGACATTGCGGGCGCGTCGACCTTTGATCATCACGTGTTCCTTGCGGGCCGGGCGAACGGTACTGCCCCGGAACTTCACCGAGCCGCAGGCCTGAGCGAGGCCCGAGCTGGAATCCAGCCGTGCTCCAGGTAGAGCCCGTAGCGCGATGGCGAGACGCCGCGCCAACGCGACGATGCCCACCCGTCGCATGCGTTTGCCGTTGCCGGCAAAGCGCCGGTTATACGGCTGTACCACTGGGTCATAAGGCTGTCGGGCTGCAGGCGCAGCCAGGGCCACGCCAGTTCGATGAGCATCGTACGCGCTCGCGGGGTTGCCGGCCTCGCTGATGCCCTGTTCGATATCCCTGTCCCCGCTGTGGTACGGCGTGGGTGTGAGTCAGAGCCCCCCGGCGACCTCGCGTCGGTTGGCGAAACGTCGCCAGTCAAACCCTTCCTTGAACAGCACCCAAGCGCCGTTGGGACCGATCGACGAAATGCACTGGTTCGATTATGGCGATCCCGAAACGGCCTGAATACGCCGGTCGGTGAAAGACCCTATCGAGCACACCCTTCTTCTTCAATGTTTGAGCATAACAGACCGCCTTACTGCGACAAAAACCACCACCGCCCCCGATCGTTATTTGCTGTTTCACTATGTGCTTCCGATGTTTCATGGGCCGGCTTGTGCCAACACTCATATACCGATGGCGCGCCTGAACTCACGCGCGGCCGCTTTCGCGCGCGCGCTGGCATCCGGTGCGTCGGGGAGGGCGGCACACCAGGCCGCGATAGCTTCGTCGGCGAGCGGTTCCCACTTGCTCACCCAGGCCGTCAGCACGGTGCGGTTGCTTTCCTGCTCGAGCGCCATGCGAACGAGCTCGGCGGCCCAATGCCGATGCCGCTGGGCGTCGATCAGCTGCGCATCGGTGATGAGGCCGAGCAGCGTATCGCCGTTGCGCCGCGCCGCCACGCCGAGGCTTCGCAAGACCGTCTCTTCCACGGCCGGACGCGCGACGAGGTTCAGCGCTACGAAGCTCTCCGCCCAGTCCCATGCGGTGAGTGCGTGCTCGACTAGTTTGCGCCAGCCCTGCCATGCCGGATCGTTTTCCCAGTAGTGCCGCTCGTCGGTGCCGAAGCCGAGGTCGCCGAACGTCTGCGACAGCTCCCTGGTGCGATACGCCGTGTGCGTGAGCCAGCGCAGCGAGTCCGCTGTCTGGTAAGCGGCGCAGTTCGAGATCGTGGAGGCGGGCGCCATCTGGGTCAGATAAGCCGAGCTCATTTGCAGCGCATGGAACAGGAAGCGCGCGGGCGTGTAGTGGCGCGCGAGCGTACCCGCCCAGGTCCGTGCGAGCATGGTGTCGTGCCCGCGTGCGGAGAACTGGTCCAGCAGCCCGAAGACATACGTTTCCTGCCCGTCCTGGAGCAGGTTGTAGGTGCGGTAGACGAGTTCGTCCGGATCGCGGAACGCATTCCAGTCGGGATGAGTCAGCGGCGATGCATTTCGGTTTCGCTTGAACCATTGCGCCATTTCGAAGTTCGGGTCCAGCTCGAACGGCGCATCGGGATTGTCGGTCGTGTAGTGCAGATTGGTCGAGACGATCTCGTACTCGCTTGGCTTACGCCGCCGGGCCGCCAGATGGCTCCAGGTTTTCAGTGGCTTGAGGACTATGGGTTGCGTCATGCTCGTCTCCAGCTAAAGCGTCTTTTCGTAGTAAAAGCGCACATAGTCGTCGGTCGTCTCGATGCGGCCCGCAAACGCGCTGAGATTGACTTCGAGCTCGGACATCCTGAACGGCCGGCCCAGTGTTTCCTCGAGCGTCGCGCGGCGGAGGATCAGTTCGCCGTCCGCGTCGATGCGCACATAGGCGAGCTTGTCGTCCACGCGAATTGCCTTGCCGGGGTTGTCCACATGCGCGGCTTCGATGACGCCGGCTGTAATGCTGCTCGCGCGAAGCACGGGACCCACGCGGTTGTTGCGGTACGCTTCGGCGGTGTTGTCGATGGTCACGTTGTGTTCCCCTGCGGACTCAGGAATGGGCAAAGAATGGTTCGACGCCTTCGACCGCAATCAGAACATCGTCGCCTTCGAGTCTCACGGCGTATTCGGCGAGACGGCAGTCACCCGGATTGATGCCTTTGCCGGTGCTTGCGTCAAAGGTCCACTGATGCGCGCGGCACATCAGCACGCGGCCGTCGAATTTTCCTTCGACGAGTGGAATGTCCTGGTGCGGGCAAATGCCCTGAAAGGCGCGCGGCTCGCCGCCTTCGGGGCGTACCAGCACGATCACGTGGCCATCCACTTCCACTTCGGTCATCTCGCCTTCCCACAGGTCGTCGAGGGTGCAAACTTTCTGGAACAACATGCTGGCCTCAGTCGTCGCAAAAGATGAATTCGAGCGTTTCCATCGGCTTGATGTCTGTCTCGGCGAGTTTCGCGTCGCGCGGATAGAACTGCTCGCCGTCTTGGCGGCGCACGCGGATCACCTTGTCCGGTCGAGGCGCTACTCGCCGGCCCACCGAATGGTGAGCCGCTGCGGCGGCGACCTCGTCCATCGAGTTGTCCGTATCCACGGCCACGAGCTGCAATACGAAGTCATACTGAAAATTGGAAATCACAGGGAAAAGAGCCATGTCGTCCTCCATTGAATCGCCGCTTCACGGCTTTTTTTCGTAACGCTTGTCGCGGTACGTTTCGACCCACGCGTAGTGGTGCGCGTCGTCGCCGATTTCGCCCGGTGCGAGCCCCATGTACTTCAACGCGCCCGTCAGGTCAGGCGGCTGGATCTGCCCGGCCAAGAAGCGATCGACGAGCGTGAGGTGATCGCGGTAGCGAACGGGGTCCTGCTGGAACACCCAGCGATCGATTTCCGAGTTGAAGTGATATGTGCGGCCGTTGTAGTCGAGTGGATAGTCCTTCACATTCCAGCCATTGCCAGGGATCGCGCAAATGGGCAGCTGGCTCATGTTGCAGATGATCGGCAGCGTCTCCGGAACAGTGAGTTCGGGCTTGCCGGCGAGCAGGTTATCGATGATGACGTCCCACGCCTTGCCGAACGTGTCGTTCCAGCCGGGATATTTTTCTTCGAGCCAGTCGCGGCACTCAGGCGTCATGCCGGCAGCAGGATTCCACCAGACAGTAGGCCGCCAGAACCAGATACTCAATTGATAGGCGTGGTGCTGGTAGTCGACCTCGTTGATCATCTGCGCCCAGTACCACGGCAGGTCGAGTCCGAGGTCGATCAGCGTGCGTTCGAACTGGCCTACGATCCACTCCCGCATGAATTCCTTGAACGACTGTTTGCGGTGCACGGGCGGCGTGGCGTAATCCATCGACGAGCCCGTGAGCAGGCAGAACAGACGCCAAGCGCGCGCGATGGCGATGTCAACGAGCTTTTGGGCCTGCTCTTTGCGGCCGTTGGCGATCAGGATCTGCAATGCGGGGCCGCCGATTTGCGCATGGCGCGACTCGTCAGTCTGAATGCTGGAGATCAGGCTTGCAAAGGTGAAGTCGCCCGCTTCGGCAGCATCGGCCGCGAGGCCGAGAAACTGCATGTTGGTAAAACCCGTTTCGAACGCGAAGGTGAGCATGACCGCGATTTCGATTGCACTGCGCGACATGAACAGATCATCGAACGCGCTGCGCGCGGCAATCGCACCCCACTCGTTAGTGTGGTACGCCTTGTGGGCCCAATCGAACTGGCGATCCTTGGGGCAGTAGTCGTGAGGAAAGTAGAGCTGCAACTGGCCATGACGGTTCTCGTCGAGCATGCCGAAGGTGGCCATGTTGCGCATGCCGGGCGCACGGCCGAAACGTGCCATTCGGGCCTCCGCGCTCATCGCCGCATATTCGCCGAGCGCAATTGCACCGTAGTGCGCCTTCAGAATGGACAGCCAGCCCGGATCGGCGTCCTCGAACATGCGGCTGCGCTCAAGCGCGCCCTTCACCGAGTAGGCGCCGGCGTCTTTCTCGCGCTGCACGCGCACATACTCGGGATATGACGTCTTGTATGGCTCGTCGTAGGTTTCCCAGCTCGCCATGGGAATGCCTTGTGCCCCAGACATGAGATCGGGAAAGAGCTCCGACTCCGCCACATAGCTTGAAGTCCAGTTGGTGGCACGTGCAATGTCATACCATGCCGCTCGTTCCAGTAACGCCATCGTGATGTCCCCCTGCTGGAATGGACAATGTGTCGCCCGGCACGATATGCACTGCGCCGGGCGACCCTTGAACGCAAGGTCAATGCCAATGCGCGGTGTTTCTTTCTTGGCGGCTGCGGCGAAAAATCTATGAATCGCGGCGAAGCGAACGTGGAACACGAGATTGCGCACGCTTGGCGAGTAGGACGCGCAGCGCCCCACGCACAGCAGGGCCGCATCCGCTGGGCTCGGAGGCAGTATCTTCTTCGGTTTCGCCGTTGTTTAATCGTCAAATGCGGCTGTGAATCTTACCCCAGCGCCTTACTGCGACACGAGCTTCGAGATGGTAAGCTTGACAGTTTCGCGGTTTCACGAAATGAGTGACTTCGGCCGTAAAGGCCGTTAATCGCCGTTTCGCCAAGCGCGGCCCCACGCTGCCCGCCAAGTGCTCAATGAGCATCGAGTTGATATGCGTTGGGCGGAGTTAGGCGGCTTGCCGCATAAGCTAAATCCGCCTCCTTAATTCGCCTTGTCACGGCAACTGCAGTGTTGCATATCCGACATTGTCGGATATGCAACACTTCCCCAGCGCACGAACGTGATACTTAGAAGAGGCCAGTTCAAGTGCGACGCGTGTCGCCGTCCGCCGGACGTAAATCGGCAGCGTAGTGGATGACAAAGCTCTTCTCTGCCTTGTCACATTCAACAACCCGAATATCGGAGATTGAAGCTGTGACCTGCTGTAC
>NZ_JBBPEN010000040.1:0-6211 GCF_038900755.1 Paraburkholderia diazotrophica | reverse complement strand
GACCGTGAAACGACTCCACGCCGATGATAGTGCGGATTGCCCGTGTGAAAGTAGGTAATCGTCAGGCTCCTTATACACGTCCCGGCCCCGCCCATCACAAGGCGGGGCCGTGGCCGTTTACGGCGCCCTTGATCTCATTCCCCCGCGGCTGCTTTCAGCAATCGTCAAAAATCAAAACTCCGCCGCAGCGGCAGCTTACGTTTGCCGTCCGCCGCGCGTCTCGTGCGTTCAATGACGAACGCTTTTACACCCATGGAACGCAAACTCACCCGCCAATGCGCCAATGGCCGGTCGTACACCGTTTCGTCGAGCGTCATATGTGTCAACATTCACAGACCCTCATGAAAGGTTGTGGAATTCACAGCCTTCAGTTCGCCTGCGTAATGAGCATCTGTCAGGCCGCCCTTAACCCCGCGCGCCCCGTCGACAGCTATCGAACGTGACAAGGACATCGTGATCTGGCTCGCCAATACGGTACTTGTGCTGCACGCGCTGATCGTCGTCTTTATCGTCGGCGGGTTGATCGCGATCTGGGTCGGCGCCGCCTTGAAGCGCGATTGGGTGCGCAACCGTGCTTTCCGGATCGTGCACCTTGTGGCGATCGGTATCGTCGCGATGCTGGCGGTCCTTGGCGTACCGTGCCCGCTCACCGTCCTCGAGGACTGGCTGCGCACGGGCGCAGCCGGCCCGCAGGGCTTCGTGCAGCGCTGGGTGAGTGCCCTGCTGTATTACGATCTGCCTGCCTGGGTATTCGTAGCCGCCTATGTGCTGTTTCTGCTGATCGTCGCCGTGACCTGGCGCCGCACTCCGCCCCGTTCCTGAAGGGCCGCGTGCCAACGGCCCCGTCGACAACCCACTCGCGCATCGCGACGAACCGACGATCTATGTATAGCCATGCAAACAGTGATCTGCCGTCGCGCGGCGCGAATCGCCTACACTCGAATCCAGAACTGAACGAACGCGTTGTCCGCTAACCGCGGTGTTGTCGCCGCGTGCGATGCCACGGCGCCGGAGGACGTCCCATCGACATGGAGCGGACCGTGAGTATCCGCAAGCTGAGGGTTCGCGTAGTCGCGATGTGCGTGGCGGGCACGTTGCTGGGCAGCAGCGCGGCATCGGCGGATGATGTGAAAGTCATGATCTCGGGCGGCTTCGCGTCGGCCTATCGCGAACTCGGCCCGCAGTTCCAGGAGATGACGGGCCGCACGTTAACCACCGTCTGGGGGCCCGTGACGGGCAAGGCCGCAAATGCGATTCCCGTGCGTCTCGCGCGCGGCGAATGGGCCGACGTGCTGATCGTGGTCAGCTATGCGATCGACGATCAGGTCGACGCCGGCAAAGTCGTGCCAGGCAGCAAGGTGGACTTCGCTCGCTCGGCAATCGGCGTGGTGGTTCGCGAAGGCGGCCCGAAGCCGGATATCAGTTCCATCGACGCATTGCGGCGCACGCTGCTCGCTGCGCAATCGATCGTCTATCCCGACAACGCGACGGGCGTCTATATCGGTAGCGAACTGTTCAAACGTCTTGGCATTGCGGGACGACTCGCGATCAAGAGTCGCATGATACCCGCGGAGCAGGTCGCCGATGCCGTCGCGAACGGGCGGGCCGACATCGGATTTCAGCAGGTCGTCGAACTGTTGCCCGCGAAGGGCGTGACGTTTGCCGGCAGCCTCCCTGCGGAATTGCAGAGGTACACGGTGTACTCCGGTGGCATCGGCACCAATGCGAAGAATCCAGCCGGCGCGGCAGCGCTGATCCGCTTTCTGTCGTCGCCGGATGCAGCGCCTGCGATCATTGGGAGCGGACTTGAACCGCTTCCATCGGTGCCGGCGAATTGAACGAAAAGTGGCCAGTCGTGCGAATCGGCATGTCTCGTCAGATCCGACGCAATCCAGTCGCTCGGGGTGTTCGGTCCGAACAGACAGCTTCCCGGGAATCTGTTGGCCAGAAACCCCACTTGGGTCATCGGAAAGCCGAGCCGAAGGCGCTCGAGCGCGTTGCCGTCTGAAAAAATGGTCTTATATTTCAATTGGTTAGAAGCGGTCCGCCGAAGGCGATAACACGACTGGCACAACCCCTGCATATGTAGGAGCGAGCGCAACGAAACGTGCTCTTCCCACTGAACACGCCCACTTAGGAGATTTATCATGACTTCGCTGACCATCAAAGATCTTTCGCATAACGAAGAACTTTCCGTCGATGCCCTCTCGGCAGTGCGCGGCGGCAGCAACTACAACGCCTTCAATACGAACGCGGCATTCGGCGGCGGCTTTGCCAGCCCGGCCATCGTCGTAGCACCTGTCACGCAGACGGACACGAAGGTCGACATTCCGACGATCCAGAACTTCGGCGGCCTGCAGTTCGTCAAGGGCGCGTAAGCGCCGACCCGGGAGAGACATGATTCCCCGCTCCTCACGGCGCAACGAATCGTGCTCTCCCAATTCGAAATACCCGTCAATCCAAGGAGTTCTACCATGACCTCGCTGACGATCAGGGACCTCTCGCATCAAGCAGAACTGGCCGCCGGAGCGCGCGGCGCGGTGCGTGGTGGCAGCAACTTCAATTTCGGCAACGTGAACGCTGCGTTCGGTGGCGGGTTTGCCAGCCCGGCCATTGTGGTCGCGCCCGTTATCCAGACGGACACGAAGGTCGTGATTCCCACGCTCCAGAATTTCGGCGGTCTGCAGTGGCTGAAAGGGCTTTGATTTCCAGCATGCAGTAACCGTCTTGCCTTGCGCAGCCACTTTGGCTTCGCAGATCAGATTCAATAGCTCGCGGCAGAACGACGAAACGGGGAAAGCACCAAAAGAGGAGACGAAGTCACTATCAAGCGTTCGTCCGAGAGACACCGTCAGGTCTTGTCCCTGACGGCTTCAGCCCGCCAGGCCGTTCTCCGTCTGGCGGGCTTCTTTGTTTGCGCCAGAAAAACCCACGAATACAGTGCGCCTTAGAGCCCGCGCAGCACGCAGTCAGCGACACGCGCCATTGCTCAAACTCTGTCGCTCCATATCTGTTCTGCTCACATCGCAGCTGATACACGTACCACGGGCCATAGAACCGCGTCATGCCCGTCGACGCGTCGCATTTACGCCTATCCATCGCCCGCGCGATATTGAAGATCGCGTAGCCCCTTCCATTTCGATTCCTTGTACTGAGGCCCCGCCCTTAGGTTCGGCGCATGGTCATCACGTTCTCGACACCCTCAATGCCATCAGTCGTAGCTGTGGAATTGGGCACTGTTCGATCGAAACAGACAGCTATACGTCAATCTGTTGGCAAAGCACTGGCCGTCGTTCGCTGCGAATCGCTATGGAAAGCAACGTCGACGACGTATGCACTGACAAAGCGCCTTTATTTTCAGTGCTTTATCGATAATCGGCGCATCGCAGGCCACGCTTGGCACACCCTGTGCGTATATAGCCGCGAGCGCAAACAAATCGTGCTCCACACAAACCCGAAACACAGACCATCAGGAGATTCATCATGGCATCGCTGACCATCAAAGACCTTTCGCATAACGAACAACTCTCCGTCAAGGCACTCTCCGAAGTGCGCGGCGGCAGCAACTACAACGTCGGCAACCTCAACGCGGCACTCGGCGGCGGCTTCGCCAGCCCGGGCGTGGTGGTGGCACCCGTCACGCAGAACGACACGAAGGTTCAGATCCCGACGATCCAGAACTTCGGCGGCCTGCAAGGCGTTCTGATGTAAATCGCAAACGACTCTCTGTCTGTCACTTCACAACCCATTCGACTCAGGAGATTCATCATGGCATCGCTGACCATCAAAGACCTCTCGCGCAACGCAGAACTCTCCGTCAAGGCGCTCTCCGAAGTGCGCGGCGGCAGCAACTACAACGTCGGCAACATCAACGCGGCATTCGGCGGCGGCTTCGCCAGCCCGGGCGTCGTCGTGGCACCCGTCACGCAGAACGACACGAAGGTTCAGATCCCGACGATCCAGAACTTCGGCGGCCTGCAGGCTGTGCTGTAAATCGCAAACGACTCGCTCTCTTTTCAGTTCGCAATCAGTCCATTCAAGGAGATTCATCATGGCATCGCTGACCATCAAAGACCTCTCGCACAACGCAGAACTCTCCGTCAAGGCGCTCTCCGAAGTGCGCGGCGGCAGCAACTACAACGTCGGTAACGTCAACGCGGCATTCGGCGGCGGCTTCGCCAGCCCGGGCGTCGTCGTGGCACCCGTCACGCAGAACGACACGAAGGTTCAGATTCCGACGATCCAGAACTTCGGCGGCCTGCAGGCTGTGCTGTAAGTACCAAACGATTCACTCACTCTCTTTCAGTTCTCAACTGTTCCATCCCAGGAGATTCATCATGACTTCGATGACCATCAAAGATATTTCGCATAACGAAGAACTGTCCGCCAAGGAGCTTTCCGAAGTGCGCGGCGGAAGCAACGTCAACGCCTTCAACACGAACGCGGCATTCGGCGGCGGATTTGCCAGCCCGGCTATCGTGGTCGCACCTGTCACGCAGACGGACACGAAAGTCGACATTCCGACGATCCAGAATTTCGGCGGCCTGCAGTTCGTCAAGGGCGCGTAAGTTCACGGCCTTGTCGGGGGAGCACGATTCGTTTGCGCTCAAAGGCGCAGAGCAGGCGGAGCTCCCCCGGCCGGATCAGTCGAAGGGCATCAGATCGCCAGCCCCGTGCGGACCGCGATTTGTACCCGAATGTATCTGGCCATGCATCAGATACATAACGCCACAATAAGCCGGGTTCTCGACATATTGCAGATACCTTGACGCGCTTTAATGCTTCCGTGACGGCGCTTCCTGTCGCCGCTCTATCCGAATATCTTCGAAGCACAAGCGCGTTCAACAACAAGGAGAGGCAAATGTCAGAGAGTATCGATTCACGCCGTCGCAGCTTCCTGGGCACAACGGCCCTTGCTTTTGCGGCTGCTCAGTTCGGCATGCTGGGTTCCGCGCGTGCGCAGACCAACGTATCGGAGCCTGCGACTTTGCCTCCCGTGAAGCCGGGCAGCCATACGTCCTTCGCGTCGCTCAAGCAGATCGACGCCGGCCTGCTAAACGTCGGCTACGCGGAAGCCGGACCGGTCAGTGGACCAGCCGTCATCCTCCTGCATGGCTGGCCATATGACATTCATAGCTTCGTCGATGTTGCGCCGCTGCTGGCAGCGCGCGGTTATCGCGTGATCGTCCCGCATCTGCGCGGCTACGGCTCGACGCGTTTCCTTTCGCGCGACACCATGCGCAACGGACAACCCGGGGCTTTGGCAAGCGACATCATCGCACTGATGGACGCGCTCAACATTCAGCAAGCGGTACTCGCGGGCTTCGACTGGGGCGCGCGCACGGCCGATATCGTCGCGGCGCTGTGGCCGGAACGCTGCAAGGCGCTGGTGTCGGTGAGCGGGTATCTGATCAGCAGCCAGAAGGCCGGCACGGTGCCGTTGCCGCCAGATGCAGAACTTCAGTGGTGGTATCAGTTCTATTTCGCAACGGATCGCGGACGCGCCGGTTATGAGAAGTACACGCACGAATTCGCGAAGCTGATCTGGCGGCTAGCCTCGCCGAAATGGAACTTCGACGACGCCACGTACAACCGCAGCGCGGCCGCCTTCGACAATCCGGACCATGTGGAGATCACTATCCACAACTATCGCTGGCGGCAAGGACTTGCAGCGGGCGAGGCGCGCTACGACGAGCTCGAGCAGCGGCTCGCCGCAGCGCCCACGATCGGCGTGCCCACGATCACGCTGGAGGGCGACGCCAACGGCGCGCCGCATCCACCGTCGAGCGCCTACGCGGGGAAGTTCATCGGCAAGTACGAACACCGGACGATCACGGGCGGCATCGGCCATAACCTGCCGCAGGAAGCGCCACAGGCGTTCGCGCAGGCCGTGGTCGACGTCGACCGCTTCTGAACGCAAGACGGATGCGGGGCCGCGCAGCCGGCGGCCCACACTACGCGCGTTCTTTGACCACCGCGAGATAGGCCTTCCTGACGTTGGCTCGTTTGCTCGCCTGACGCAGAACAGCAATCGCTTCGGCGTGAGTGCCGACGGACGGACCCGAGCCGGGCAGCGGCTTGCCCGCCGTTTCGCGCAATGCGATCACCGACACGATACCGATCAGCGATGCAGCCATCAGATAGTACGCGGGCATCATCAGATTGCCGGTGCGGTCGACCAGCCACGCAGCGACGAGCGGCGTCGTGCCGC
>NZ_JBBPEN010000039.1:0-6989 GCF_038900755.1 Paraburkholderia diazotrophica | reverse complement strand
TTCACTAACTTCTGCTCCCGTATCACCTCACCTTCGCAACGGCACACCTACGGGTGTGTCGTGCGGCGGTTCTTCCATCCGGCCTTCTGCGCCAGCGTTCCATATCCACCACCCCCGTCTGCTGAAAAAAGCCGCCCGCTCACGCACGCGGACCGCTTTTTTGAGCACGCGTTTTCACGCCTGTCTCAGGCACCGACCTAACCCACTCAACACAAGGAGAGTGACTCATGACTGTAAGAGGACGAGAGCTGTCGCCCGAGCAGTACGCGTGGCTTCAGCAGAAGCTCGCCAGCTTCGAGCGTTCCCCGGAGCAATGGATTTCGCTCCTTGTGAGCTATGGCGTGCCTGCGGACCGTCTCACTGGCGACCCATGCGCGTGCCCGATCTGCGGCGGTACCGATCGTTTCACCTACGACAACAAGCGTGGGCGAGGTGATTGGGTTTGCCGTCAATGCAACAACGGAAACGCAATGGCCGGTGACGGCCTCCAGCTGATCACGCGTCTGAACCGGATGGGGTTGTACCGCCTGATGCGTCAACTGGATGGTGGCCCTGCACCGCATGCGGTTAACAGCGCTGCGGCAGCGACGGCACCAAAGCCGAAGCGCAAGGCGGACACGAAGTTCATCGCAAACCGGCTTAACTCGATGTGGGACGCAGCAAAGCCTGTGTCGAGCGGCGATCTGGTGATGCGGTATCTGGCCGCCCGCGTGCCGGGCCTTCGTGTCGTGCCGTCGCGCGCGTTGCGCCTCGGCATGCTCGAGTACCGGCACGAAAAGAAGGTCATCGGCAGCTGGCCGGGCATCCTCGCCCGGTTCGAACTGCCCGATGGTCGTCTCGGCACGCTTCACCGCACATACCTTGAGCGATCAACGCCGTCTAAGGCAAAGATCATTTCGGGTGACGGAGAAATTCTCGACTCAAGGCTGAACGACATGACGCTGAATCCGCTCCAGGGTGGCGCAGTGCGCTTGATGGACCCGGTAGACGGCGAAATCGGAGTGGCGGAAGGGCTGGAGTCGGCCCTTGGCGCTTACATGGAGTCCGGTGTTCCGATGTGGTACTGCCTGAACATCGGCCTGCTACGCCAGTTCGTGGTTCCGGATGGCATGGGCATCCGCGTCGTGCACATCTTCGTTGACTTCGACGACATTGACCCGAAGACCGGCAAGTCGGTAGGTGTCGCGGGTGGTCTCGAACTGGCGAAGCGGCTCAAGTCGGAAGGCTTCACCGTGTTTGTTCACCGGCCTCGCGTGCGGGGAACCGACTACGCCGACCAGTGGTGCGCGCGTTTCGCTAACGAAGTCCAGACGGTAAACGTAGCTCGCGTCTCGCAATCTGCTGTCCCGCAATACGTCGCCGCGTAAGCGGTATCGATTTTCTAACGCGGCTGCAGCCGCACATTTATCAACCTGCCCGGTGGGGATGTTCCCCATCGGGGATTATCTCATCGGGCCAATTTCTTTGGAGTGGAAATGGCTTCGTTCCAGGTTCTCGTGGGTGGCTTTGCAATCGTCGCAACCAACGGCGCCGAAGGCGGCCGCCAGCGGGTAGGGAAGTCAGAGGCTGTCGCGTTCGACGTGATTGATCGGACGGCCAGTGGCAACACCGCATACGCGTGCCGCGACAAGACTTTTGTGGATGCGTGGGATTTTTGCGCGCATCGCCTTCTTGTTACTGCGACCCCTCGGCCGCACTGAACCGCTAAAGCGAAACCGGCTTCCCCAGAATCTTGGGGGAGCCGTTTTTTTTTTCGTCCGTTCATTCCGTTCATCGCATGATCGCCACGCAAACAGCAGCGATGACTGCGAAGACCTTCCACATGCGCCACAACCCGCTAGACCAAATAGCGCCGGCGGCGCCCGTGAGAAGAAGCACGACGCACAGATTGTTATTCACATGCATGCTCGCGAGCAGTGCGCCGAACCACCAAAGCGCGAGCGAAGCGCCGAAGATAATTGCACGGCGCGTGAAGAACGGCAGCGCCATGAACTTCGTGTAGTACCTGCCGAGTCGATCGTTAGTGTCCATTTACTCCTCCTTGTTCTTTGCGAAGTGCTCGACGACACTCAGGCTCTTCCAGCCCGCGACGCCCGCCGCAATGACGGTCGCGACAAAGAGCCACGAGCGCGGCTCAGTCAGTGGCAGACCATGGCGCACGATCTCAATAAATTCCAGCATATTCTTCCCCTCGGTGGTGGCTGATGCTTCGATGCACCGCGCCTCGCGTGATGAACATCGAAGACATGACCCATCATCGCATCATTGCGGCAAAGTCAAGTTCGCCTCGTTCGCCTCAGAAAAAACGCGCCGAACGCGTCGGCGAGCTGGTCTGCGTCGTGCGATCCCGGGCCATCGTTCTCGTTCATTGAGTGAATCCGAACTTCCTCAACGTTCGATTCGATAGCATCGCGGGTGGCCAGTGAAGGTTGAGCGGCGGCAGGCGGCTGATAGTTTCGCTCGGCCGTTGCGGCGGTTTCGACATGACGCGCCGCAATTTGCCGCTCAGGTTCTGACGTGACGTGATGCCCTCGCAGTGCGGCCTCGGCCAGGGAGCGCAGCAGCGCCGCGCGCTCCCTGTAGGAGGTGGACTGACTCAGCCTGGCATGCAGGAGAGGCGTGGTCACCGCGTCGATGACCAGCTTCATGTCGAACTTTTCGCTCATGCTTTCGCGGTCGCGCGCTCGCGGGTCAGGCCGGCTTCACCAACGATCAGGAAGCCCTTGGCATTCGCCGTGCACGGCGCCTCGATGACTTCGAGCGTTACACGGGGAAACGCCTTCCGGATAGTTGGAGCATAGAGCGAACCGCCACCGCCCGACAGGATGATCGAGTCCACGCCCGCGAGCTGGCCTACGTTATTCTGCATTTCCTTGACGACGCCAGCGATAATCGGCTGCGATCGCTCGAGATAGGGCGCGAGGTCGATCTTGTTGCTATAGAAGGGGAACGGCTTGCGCTCGCGCAGCGCCTTGTCGATGCGTTCAATGTCCTCGACCTGTTCGTCCTGGTCACGCGCAATCAGGGCGGCGATGCGCTGGTAGATCTGCGATGCGCCGCCGGGGATGCCGTCGCTACGTTTGTCGTCCATCGTGAATCCGTTGGCGTAGACCCAGTCGGTCGTGAAATAGCCGACGTCGATGACAAGGTGTGCGCTGTCCCGGCCGAACTCACTCTGTCGGTTGGCTGACGCTGCGACGAGCGAACCAAGCGGTTGCGGGATCACGACTACCTTATCAATCGTGACTCGACCCGCGCCGTAGTTGAAACCGCCTGTGAAGCGATCGCGCAGCTCGCCCGAGTACTTCTCCATGTTGTGAACAGGCAGTCCGAGCACCAGCCGGTCAATATGCGTGACGCCCGCGAAAAAGATTGCGCCCAACAGCAGGGCCTTATAGTTATCGGACCGGACGAAATCGTTCGACAGTGCGCGGCCCGTGTTGCCATATGCGGCGGTGAGGGAGACGTCGGGACCCACTTCGTATTCGATCTCGTCGATGACGATTGTTGTGACTTTCCGGGATGCCAGTACGCTATCCCCATAGCCCGACAGCGAGCGACTGGCGGCAAGCGGTGCGAGAGACGGGAACATGCCGGTCGCGATGCTGCCGCTCGCTGCGCGGTAAGCGTATTTGGTGTTGCCGTAACCTACGTCGACTGCGAAGACCGAAGTTTTCAAGATGACTCCATGCGTTTAAGTTGGCCACGCGCCGAAGTGACAGAAAACTGACAGTAAAGTATCAGTTTGGATCAGATCGGACGCATGAGACCGGCGAACTATCAGATAACTGACACTTAAATGTCAGTTTGGGCGTCGCGCCGGCTCTGTCGGAGCGAACTAACAGTTTTCTGTCAGTTCTACCTGGTTTCAGTCTAGCGAGCGCGTAGCGAAGTCAAGTCAACGAAAGCCGACCGGTTCTGGCCATCTTTCGGCGTGCGACGCTTGTGCGAGTAGCCTTATCCTTGGCTTACCTACCGCGTCTCTGACGCATCGAATGCGAGTGCAAGGCACCCGCACGTCTATACCCCACGCCCGCAACGGGCCAGAAATACCCCACTGACCGGGCCGCACAGTGATGCGGCCTTTTTCTGAAGTAAATCAAGTCCGAGTTGGTCCACGTTGAGGACCACTGGACAGTGCGATATCCATACGATTGGCGGCGGTTAGCCGAGTTGTGACGCGTTGAGAAAATGTGGAGTGTCTGGACACCAGAGCTTTCCGCATCTCAGCGGCGTCTGTACACGCCCTTACAGCTACGGCTGGGTGCGTTCGACTTGCCCGACACACAGCGGCAAGGATGAACGTGCTTGGGGGCGGGGGAAGCCTTGCGGGGATCGGCACAGGCCGGACCATCGCGATTCCCTGACGGAAGAGGACACGGCGCGCGCGGCCGTACACAAAACGCGTACAGGTATTACCCGGCATTTAGCACCAGTCGGAGATTCGCGAAGCGGAACACGGCTCGTAGGCGCGAGAGCGTCATGCTGGCAGGGTAGCCACGAAGCTGCATCGCGCGGGTAGTGCACCGCGCAGCGCGACGGCAGAAATGCCAAGCGCGGAATAGGTCAGTGGTGGATTGCGCGAAGCGCGGTTCGGGCTGGCAGGCAGCAGGTTGGACAGTCGGATTGCATGTTCTTCCCATGCAACTGGCCGATCGGATGGAATCGCTAAAGGACCGGAAGGCGGGACCCACGCGACGGGGATACGGCGCAGCCGCAGAGTAGCGGCGAACAGGCAAGCCCAGGGTGGTCGGGTGACGGCATCAGGTAGGGATGCAGCGATCGACCGGCGAATACGGAACAACAAGGCAGCGCGGCGCAGCGCCGCGGCGGAGGTATCGGATGGCCGCAATATTGAATGTGCGCGCAATCGTTAATGGATATGGGTTTGGACCTGAATTCCGGGATGCGCTGCTTAGACTTTTCGATGAGAACGTCTCGCGCGTTCACAGCACCACACGGATCAGCAACAGGCCGTTGTCGATCAAGACCCAGGAGTACCGCGCGGCCAAGCTTTGCAAGGCGTTCAAGGAGTTGCGAGAAGGCGGCTTCGCGCTCCAGACGCCTTGGTCACTGAAAGAGAAGCACGTGAAGTTTTTGGTCGGCGCATGGATCAAGGCCGGACAGAGCGGCGGCACGATCGAGAACAAGCTGACGTACCTTCGCGCGCTCGCGCAATGGATGGGCAAGACAAACCTCGTCGGCTCGCTTGATGACTACGCGGACCGGGAGGCGCTCGGCCTGAAGCGAAGTTATGTGGCAACAGAAGATAAATCATGGGCGGCGCACGGTGTCGACGCTGTGGCGAAGATCGAGGAGATCGCGCAAACGTGTCCGTATACGGCAGTGCAACTGAA
Source organism: Paraburkholderia diazotrophica (assembly GCF_038900755.1). GTDB lineage: Bacteria > Pseudomonadota > Gammaproteobacteria > Burkholderiales > Burkholderiaceae > Paraburkholderia > Paraburkholderia diazotrophica_A. The sequence continues at coordinate 1,632 of NZ_JBBPEN010000039.1, read as the reverse complement.
GTTGCAGGCGGCGTTTGGCTTGCGCATCGAAGAGAGTTTCATGCTTCGACCTGCGGAAGCCGCGCGTAACCCGAGAATGCTGGCAGTGACGCGTGGCACGAAGGGAGGCAGGCCCCGCGAGGTTCCCATCGAGACGAAGATTGGAATACTTGAAGAAGCGGCGAGGCTCAGTAACGTGTTGACTGGATCGACGGTCCCGGTCGATCGGACGTTAAGCCAGTGGCGTGACTGGTATTACTACGTGCTTGAAAAGCACGGCGTCACCAAAAGAGGCATGGGCATCACGAGTCACGGTCTTCGGCATGAGTATCTGCAGACGCTCTATAGAGAGACGACTGGTGTGGAGGCTCCGATCAAGCGAGCTGGTGACCGCCCAGACCCGCAACTTCACGAACAGGCAATGCGCCGCGTTGTCGAGGCTGCCGGTCACTCGCGCCTGAGCAAGTCGGGCGCATACCTGTCGACCTTCGCGATGCAGGACCGGATGCAGCGGAAACTCCCGACGGTAGACGAAGCGCGGGACGCTTTGAAGGCTGCTGCTGGCAACAAGAGCCACGCCGCGAACGCGCTTGGCATTTCACGGCAGGCGCTCTACCGAATTCTTGGCGACGGCGAAAAGCAAGGCTAAGATCCGTTCGTCCAGTGGAATGAGCAGCAATATTGTGTGCCATATGCCCCACGCAGGGTGCCGGCGTTGCCGCACAATGAATCGTCTCTCAGGTTTCGGCATCGGCCCTCGGAATGTGCCGGAACTTTTTTGCAAGCCGGCTCTTTGCAGCCGGCTTTTTTTTTTGTCCGTAACCGCAGACCGACGTAGAACGCACAGGCGTCGACGGGAGAGACCTCCACACGCGATCACCACCTGTCGCGATCGGGCATTCCGTCTATCGCAAGGGCAATCCGGTCCTCGAACATCAGATCAGAGTGCTCCTGCGGAGCTGGAATCGTCGGAAACTGGATGTAGCGGTTGCCGTCAACGTCGAGCCACTTCACGAGTTGAACCAGCTTCCGGTAACGGGCGGCGTCGCGCAGTACCGGTTCGATCGGCCAACTGTCGATGGTCGAAACCGAAGCGTCGACCAGACGCTGAGCCAGCATTTTGAACATGGGTCCGCGAGTCTCCCAGTCCTCGTCATTGCGGGAGAGCATGTCGATGACCATCTGTGCGTCGCACGCGCCAAGCTCTTTTTCGATGAGATCGCGCAGGTCGCCTTCGGTAATCTTGGGCCGGCTGATGCGCCTGTTCCAGATGGGAGCCGCTTCTTTCAGCCCGTCGGCCTCGTTGTCGGCATACGGAAACCACGGGGTCGACATGCCGCAGTCTGCGCAATAGATACAGGCGAGGCGTTCGGTTTGTGGAGCGTACGGGGGGCGCCTGAGGGTATCGCCGATCTTGGGCGGTCCTGCATGCCGTCCAAACTGACCGTAGTCAAAACCGGGTTCGCCGATCTCGGCAACCACCCGTTGGGATAGGCCGACGGTCGCGCGGCCGCCACAGTGGTCGCATGGGTAGAGCTGTTCGTACATTTCCCGGAATCCCGCGTTCCAATATCTATCCTGGATTATCGTTGGACATTAGAGACGCGAGAAGCCTGATTTACATCCAGAAAAGGTTCTTTATTCAGAGGCGGA
>NZ_JBBPEN010000038.1:0-7203 GCF_038900755.1 Paraburkholderia diazotrophica | reverse complement strand
GAACGGAATATCGTCGTCCATCTCATCGAAGCCACCGCCGGCAGGTGCTCGCATGCCACCACCACCGCCATGCGACGGTTGAGGCGGATTGGCGCGAGTTCCAACATTGTCGGCAGGGCGCGATGTATCCGCGTGCGGCGCCGGACGTTGAGTACGACCGTTGCCACGCTGCTCGAAGCCGTTGTCGCCTTCATCATCGTTGCGACGGCCGCCGAGCATCTGCATCTGGTCTGCCACGATCTCCGTCGAATAGCGGTCGGTACCGTCCTGCGCCTGATACTTGCGCGTGCGGATGCGACCTTCGATGTAGACCGACGAACCCTTTTTCAGATATTCGGAGACGATCTCGGCCAGACGGCCGAAGAACGACACGCGGTGCCATTCCGTCATTTCCTTGTACTCGCCCGACTGCTTGTCTTTATAGCGGTCGGTTGTCGCGAGTCGGATGTTCGCCACAGCATCGCCGCTGGGCAGGTAACGCACTTCAGGATCAGCGCCGAGATTACCGACGAGGATCACCTTGTTAACAGATGCCATTTGAGTTTCCTCACTATTTAGATATTGACCAGAGCCACTTGTCCCACATGAGAGGCTTACCGTCCTTCATGATCGGTGTGCCGTCGGTCTGTCGGATGGCCGGAACCTTCACCTTTCCGGTGCGGCGCACAGATACAACGTCGCCAACAACGCAACGACATTCAGCGATCGCTTCCTTCAGGCCTTCACCCTGCAGGGTCCGCTCACCCGAACTGGTGTCGATATGCATCGCGAACGAGGTGTAGTGCCGTCCCGGCCGCTTGCGATCCGGGAACCGTTCCTCGCCCCACGAAACGATGCGCCCGATTACGTTCGATGCATCGGCGTTGTGAGTACGACGCGTCCGGTTAGGCCCGCGTGCTTCGGGCTCGAACGTCTCTTGCACTTCCGACGGTGACGCTTGATTCAAATCATTGTCAGTTCCCTTTCCTTGCGGCAAGGGCATGGCAGTCGGAGGTTTACCGTTTTGACGGATGGCCACGGCCACCGCCTCCTTCAGCGCGCAACGATGAACAGCGCGCTGCGACCAGTGAGGGACAAGATCAGGGACGATCTTCAGGCCGAACTCGGTTTCTTCAGCGTGATCGTCGAAGGCGGGAGTGAACTCGACGATGTGATCGCCTTCGTCGACGAACAGATGTGGGATGTCGCCGATCGTCACAATCGTTTCGTTCGACGCGCCCTGCCCTACAACGTGGGACGTGGAAGAGTGGGTGTCCGCAGATGCAGGGTTTGGAGACTTAGCCGGTTCCGCAGTGTTTGCGTTGCCGGCAGTGGCAGCGTGAGATGCAGGTTTGCCAGTGAAGACGTCCGCCATGACGCGGGCGAACAGCGTTGCTGCGTTGCGCATGGTTCGCTCCTACAGCAGCGTGCCAAAGCACACGCGTTGAACCTCGCGCAGATCGCGCTCCAGAAGCGGCGTGCTCAATATCACGTCCTGCAGAATCTCCGGATCGACTCCGTTGACTTTGCACACGTAGATATAGGGAAGTGCGCCGTCCCAGTAACCCATGATCCAGCCAAGGGTCGCGCGGTAGTCATCGACGTCGATCTTGCGATTGCGCAGCCGTTCAGACAGCAGGTCGGCGCAATCCATCAGCGACTCGGGCATGCTGTCGCCGCGACGGCTGTCGCTCGCGAGCGAGATCAGCGCGTCGACCATCTTGGCGCGTACCGACTCGCTCCACAAATGCGGGTCGGGCAACGGGTCGGGCTTGGGAGGTGTGATGTGAACCGGCGATGATTCGCCGAACATGTCCAGCTGCCAGGCAGCCACATGCGTTTCCATGGGATTGCTCCGGTGATACCGGGAATCTCATGGCCCGTGTCCGGGAATGGGATTCCCGGTAGGGTTAAGGGTGCCGTCACCATGGGCGAAGCCCAGGTGACGGTAGGTAGTAACGGCGCTCGATTAACGAGTACCGGTCTTGAACGGAAGAACGACAGCCGACTTGGCGTATTGCTTCGCCGGTGCCGGTTTCACATTGCTGTCGTTGGCGGCTGCCGTTGCAGCGGAAGCGACTTCCGGTTTCGCGTTGGCGGCAGCTCGTGCAGCGAGCTTTTCAGTCTCGATGCGAGCAGCTTCGGCCTCCGCTTCAGCTGCGTGGATGGCCTTCGCCTTCTTCTTCATCTCCTTGACCACCCAGTGGGCGACAAGCAGGAAGAGGAAAGTCGAAACGACGAACGAGATCGTCGCGAAGTACGCGATAAAACACAGCGCCAGCACTTTGGCCGGGGACTTAATTGCATCTTTGAAAAGGACCAGCAGCATTTTTCTCTCCAGAAAAATTTTCAACAGGGAATGTCCGGACCCTTGTCCGGTGGTTTCGATGCTCGATGAGCAAGGAAACTCGGCGCTGAGCGCTTTCGTGCGTGTCCACGCGAGGCGCGCACGAAAGCACAGGCTGAACGGAACAACGGGGAAAAGAAAAAACAGAGACGCGCGCGATCACTTGCGGCAGGTCGATGCGTCGGGAGACGCCATTGGATAAGGCAAGCTTAGCGTGCGAGCGCCCCCATAAAGCCACGAATGCTTGCCAATGTCATACAGCTTTGAAAGACCAGGCCCCTAGCTCTCTAAAGGGCGGGAGTGACCTGATCCGGCTCGGCCCCCTAACCCGGAAAGCTCGACTAAACCACGTAGCTTTTCAGGATTCGGTGAAAGCGCGTCGTAATAACGTGCCATTTGCCTGCGATAACTTGACTTCGGAAAAAGCCTGGCAGACTGGACTCGTCTACTTAAACAGGAGCGAGGTCCATGTACTGGTTTCTCATTGCGGCCGCGGTGATCTTTTACGCGGTAAAGCGCCACAACCGGCGCTCGATCGGTCCGACAGGATCGCGTGTACCCGCCTCACGCAGCCAACGAAGCGGTGAGCAAGGCGAGGCTGTTGTTCAGGCCGAACTGAGTGCCGCACTTGAATGGCTGTGCGGCGACAATTTCTATCTGCACCCGGGCGCCCTTCTGCTCAACCATGCGCCCGGCTCGGCTTTCCCGACTGCCGAAGTAGATCACCTTGCCATTACCCCGTTCGGCATCTTCGTCGTCGAGACGAAAAATTGGGCTGGTCGGATCGAGCCCGGGCCAGATTTAAAGAGTGTTGTACGCATCGGCGCAGACGGTCATCGCGAAATGCGCCGGTCACCAATTCAGCAGAATCGCTCAAAGGTCGCATTTCTTCGCTCGATGCTGCCGGGAAGCTGGCTCGTCGAGGGCATCGCAGTCTTCCCCAACCCGCATTGCGACCTGTCGTCAGCGCTGCCCGTCAATCTGATGCGCGCCACCGATCTGCGCCAGTGGCTCCGTGACCACAAGTCGAGGCACGACGCCAGAAACGCCCTGCCGGTCGCTGTCGTGCAGGCCCGACGAGCGGTCCTCGCAGTCGCCGAAACAGGGGCTGTAGCCATAGAAATGCATCGAGCGAAACTGAGGGAAAACCCTAAAAAATTACCGTGTCTTCCCTAAAGTTTCGGTCGGGGTTGCCGATTGAAACGTTTTCCTCGGCGTTTCTCGTAGCCGATACCCGTGAAAGCTATATGAATTTGCGCTTCTTAGCGGGATGGCGGTGGCGAAACGACGCTTATTCTGGGCGGGTGTAGCCCCGGGGAGAACAGGTTGCACCCGCCGCCGAGCATCTGGCGCTTCGACCGAAGCGCCCGAACAAGATCCAAGAAATAGTCGGAGTTTCTCTAATGAAGAACGAAAAAAAGTCATCCGCACTGCGTCCTGAAGGCGACCTGGCCGGTCGTGAGGACGATCTGATTGCCCGGTCTGACCGGGATGCCGTCCGCGCCGCTTTGGCCGATCGCCTCCATCTGCACGTCGGCATGCTCTTTTCCCAAATTATGGAAAAGGCCGTTGCGTGCTACACGGCGAAACACGGAGATTCGCGCGAGAACCGTAAACATGTCATGGATGCCGTCTACGGGGGCCTTGAGAAGGAATTCGGACGCACGCGCGAAGCGGTACGCCTGTACATCCGCTGCTACCAGCGCTTTGCCGACCACCCCGAGGAATTCTCAAAACTCACGCTTCGCGACATGGTGTTGCGCTTGAGTGGTTCGAACCCTGCCGGCGCGGCTTAACGGCGATCAACAACGATCGAAAACTATATAGAAAGCACCATGACCAAACGAAACTCCGCCCTGGTCGTCGACGACGACGAATTCGACCCGACCCGTCCCGAGGGTAACGACGACAGCAAAAACGACGACAACGCTATCGAACGTGAACTGCCCCTCGCCTTTGCGCACGTGCCGTCCGACGAGGAGATCGGCCTGAAGGTCACAGAATTCTTCGGTGGTGATGAGATATCGGACGCGCTTCGCGCTTCGATCGCCGAAGAAGCTGAGGAAGTCGCGCACTCGACCAGAAAGATCCTTCTCGAACATATGCGGATCGGCGGCTCCTTCTATCACATCCGGACGCGGATTGAAGGTCACTACGTGAGCACCTTCGGCGACACGACACAGGTCCGCAGAAACGCAGCGAATCGTGTCTACAACTTCCTTGAAGCCACGTTCCGGAAGAAGCGCGACTCCGTCAGGCTGTATATGCGTTGCTATGAACGCTTCAGCACGAACAGCGGCGCCGTCGAAATGCTGTCGATCAGCGACATGCAGTTGCTGGTGAACAAGAGCGACGAAGTCGTGGAAAAAGTCCTTCAGGCCAAGCGCGATAAGCCCGATATGGGTAAGCGCGAGCTCAAGCAGATCATCGAAGATTACGAAGCGCGCCTCATGGAGAAGGATAGCGCGCTCGAGACCGCCACAAGCCAACTCTCTGAGATCTACGGTCAACTGGACGACGCAAAAAACGAGAATCAGCGTCTCGCCGAGGAAGCGAGGCGCCTCAATCTGGACGTTAAGGCCGACCGCGAAAGACTCAAGAAGACGCTGGTCGACCTTGCTTCGGCCGAGCAGACGGCAAGCGGCCTGCAAAGCACCATTGCGGATCTTGAGCGTGAGGTCACAGCCAAGAGCCGCGAGCTTAGCGAGGCCCAGGCGAAGGTTACGATCAAGGAAGTTCAAGTCGAGGTCACGCCCGAGCACCTACGGAACCTGGAAAGCGTCACAAAAGGCCGATTTGAGGAACTCAGTAGGCTGACGGCTGAATGTGACGCCGCGAGAAAGCGCCTCGAGGAACTGTCCGAGCTTAAGAAAAGGCAGGAAGCGGAAATCGAGCAGAAGGAGGCCGTCGAAAAACGGGTCGCCGGGCTGGTCGAGCGCTTTGGATCGTTCGTTCAGGAATACCACAGCGTGCAACTGCTGGTCACGGCGGACGGTTCAATTGGCCGATTCAAGGGCCTGCTGACGGGTTTGGCCGACCTTACAGGGAAGTTTCACGGGGAATTGCAAGCAGCAGTACGGGCTGCCTGAAGCCGCAGGCAAATTGAGAGAACAAAAGGAAAAACGCAGTGAACAACAAAGAAAGCTATCGCGCCATTGACCGGTTCTACGTCCCGGAGTGGCTCACGGGCCAGATCCAGGTGGCCAACTTCACTCTCGTCGACCACATGAAGTGGTTGCTCAAGCAGGACGGCCGCTTCAACGAGGTGTTCAACGTCGAGCGCAAGGAGATCGAGCAGCTCCAGTTGAACCAGTCGTCCCTGCGTAATCTGCTACGCGCGCCGTTTCTCATGGTGGAACCTACCCTGCAGACCGTTGAGGACTGGCGCTGCTTCGTCGACAACACGGCGACGACCGTCGCGGTCGACGTGCTCCGACGCAAGACGCCGGAACTCGACTCGCTGATGGCCTATGCCGTGAACCAGCAGAATTCGACATTCGTGTCACTCGTGACGCAGGTTCTCAACGTAAGCGTGATGGGCGCGCCGCTTCTCGGCATTTCGACAGAAGTTGCGAAGTATCTGATGTCGGTCCCCCACCACAAGCTTCACGTTGCAATCGGCCGGATGAAGGAACTGCCGCTGTTCCGCTGGCGTTTCAATAGCCCGACCTTCTGGTGGGAATTCGCCGGCAGCACGCTGACTGACGAGACCATCGCTCATCAGATCATGTTGACGTCGCCCTCACGTGTTGGCGAATTGCCTTATGCCGCTCACTGGGGAGACCTTCGTCTTGGCCGACTGAAAAATGAGGCGTATGCCAGCGCTCTCATGGCTTATGGCCTGCGCGCGTCCACGGCTTCAAACCTGTTCGGCATGAACCAGCACTCCATGCGCATCCGTTACAGCGAGATCCACGGCAAGAGTTCGCCCTGTGGCAACACGGCGACGTCACTCACATGGTTTGTCGAGACGCCGGTGCATCGACTGCACGCCACCGTCTACGCATGGCTGTATCGGTCGGCGACTGCGATGGGTGCGAATCCTGCCGAGGCACTGATTGCAACCAATGACGTCTATGACCGCCTCTTCGGTGGTAACCGGGTGATCATGCCGGATCGCGGCTGGAACCTGATCCGCTCGATGGCTGCCGACGCTCGCCTCACCATCGCGCCGTGCCGCACGTGCTGCACGCACTACGTCGTGTCGAACAACGACACGAAGATCGAAATGCACAGTCGCTTCACGTGTCCGGCATGCAACCAGCAACTCGGTGCAAAAAAACGTGCGGCGCGGAGGTCGAACAGTGACGCCTGATACCAAATCGCCCCTGCAAGAATTGCCCGCCGGACTGGTTATCTTCGGCAGTGATGGTCGAACCCAGTTCGGTTGGCAAAATCCTGAAACCGGCGCCTTTTACGCCGAGGCCGACGGGAGCATCATCGCCGACGCGATCGGCGCGATTGCCTGGCATGCGGGCCACATCCACTGACGAGGCGCACAACTATGGAAGACTTCGCCTATCTTGCCCGTGAGAGCAATGCGGCGTGGCTCGCGGGCCGCGGTGACGGGCGGTTTGAGCGTTACGAAAAGTTCTACCAGAGCGAGCGCGCGGTAGACGTCACGGGTTTTGACCTGGAGAAGGCCAACGAGGGATACGTTGAGTATGCAACCAGCCAGCCATCGCGCTTGCTGTCGTTTCTGAACGCGCCGTGGGTCGGTCGAGTCGTAGTCGCGCTATTCGCCCTCTATACGGGAACCCGAGTCGTTCCGCAACTCGCGAAAGTCGGGCCTGCCGTTACTGGTATTGGCCTGATGGTCGCCTTCGTTGGTCTGCGAGTTTTCCATCGACGGGCTCGCAAGCACCGATAGATGCGCT
>NZ_JBBPEN010000037.1:0-7354 GCF_038900755.1 Paraburkholderia diazotrophica | reverse complement strand
TACATCGCGCCCTGCCGACAATGTTGGAACTCGCGCCAATCCGCCTCAACCGTCGCATGGCGGTGGTGGTGGCATGCGAGCACCTGCCGGCGGTGGCTTCGATGAGATGGACGACGATATTCCGTTCTGAAGTCTCGTAACGAAAATCTGTAAACATCAACCCCGCCTTTTGGTGGGGTTTTTCTTTTTCTATCTGGGTTTGCGGGCGGTTAAGGACCCGCAACATTGAACGGAGGGGTACCCGGGCTCGCGAGTTTTTTTGCTCGTAAGTCGCCTTAGTCAACTTACGATCGCGAAACCAATCTGGACGGCCGTCGGAAGCGTTGCCACGAAAAAGTCGTAAACGTCGCCTACGTTGAAATCGACTGCGTGAGGGGAGGCATCCGTGAGCGCGCGATTTCACATCGTGGTGATTCGACATCCGGGCGGTGAGCGGCTGCCCGCGTTGCTCGATGCTAATCGGCAACCTGTGCCGTGGATTAACCTTTACGTGATCAAGCGCCTGCGCTTGCGGCTATCGGCGAACAGCCTCGTCAAAACGCTGTACGCGCTCGGACAGATGTGGGCCTGGTCGATAACCGAGAGCTTCCCGCTTCATGCACGACTCGTTTCGGGCCAAGGTCTGAGCTAGGACGAGATCGTGAGCCGCTTGTACCCCTCATTACGACGCAACTTCCGGACGTCAGGGAAAGTGACCAAGCTCGTTGTTGCAGCGAGCACCTTGGCGTTCCGACTCGATGTCGTTGCGAAGTGCATCATGTGGCACCTGGAGTGCGTGATCTCCGCGTTACCGGTCGGCGCGCCCGAGACCGCGGACATCCGCGTGAGACTGGCCTTAACGCAGCGTTGCTTTGCCACGCTTGCTCAAGCAGGGAGACCGTCTGCCGAGCATGCCGCGCCGTTATCGGCTCCGCAACTAGCCAGGCTCCTTGAAGTCTGTCGTCCGGACTCTCACGAGAATCCGTGGAAGTTGCCGTATCGGCAGCGCAACTACCTGATTGTTCTGCTCCTGGCGACGCTGGGCATGCGGCGTGGAGAATTGCTCAAGATCCGGGTGTCGGACTGCCTGCTTTCGCGCGAGGCTCCCGCCGTCCGCATCGTGCGCGCACCTGACGATCCGATGGACCCGAGGGCGACCGAGCCGCAAGTCAAGACAGAGTCACGGCACCTGCCGTGTGAGCGGTCTCTGGCGCGGTACCTCAACGACTACATCTGCCATTCGCGTCGGCACATGCCGGGCGCTGATCGCACGCCTTTCCTGTTCTTGAGTCGCCGTGGCAGTCCGATGAGTCTGGTCCGTCTCAACGGGATTCTGGACCAGGTGACTGCGTCTCATCCCGAGTTTGAGCATCTTCATCCCCATCGGCTGAGAAGTACCTGTGCTACCGAATTCCGCGCGACCGGGCTAGCCAATGGACTCGACGACGAACGCGTGACCCGGAACATGATGTATTTCTTTGGATGGCGTTCGGCCGACTCGGTCAGACCATACATTGATGCTGCCATTCGCATGGAATCGTATGAGATTGGACTGAGCTATCAGAGCGCCCTGTTCGCTCGTGCGCCGGGAGGCCTGTCATGACAAACGACGAAGTGAATCGGGCCATGGGCGCACACCTTCGGCATTATGGACTGCCCTTATTGCCCGAGAGCGTGATCGACCGTGATGGCAGGCGAATGAATCTGGGCAATGTCATCTGGAAATGTAACGTCCCGATCGCTCACGTTGCCATCGACTGGTCGCGACTTGCTGTCAGCAACATCATCGTGAATTACTCGTTTCGGCGCTGGGCCATCATGCTCCTAACTCAAAAGTCAGGCACCACCGTCTCGAGCGCTATCGAGGCTTCTGTAGGGGCGCTGGCTGGAAGAGGGAGCAAAAGCAGCCAAATCGTGTCGTCCGGGCAGGCGAGCCTGTGGCGGTGCCTTGCTGATATCAACGATCCCCAACGTCTCGGCCCGGCGTTGAATTCTGTCATCAAAAGCGCTGTCCAAAGTCTGCGCGAGTGCAAACGGCTTGAAACTTTCTATGTGATCCGCGGTTGGTATGTCTGGTGTGCCCAAATGCTCGCTCGCCTCGGATTTGACGAGGAGTTTGCGCGAGATCTTGATGAGGTTCGGATTCCAGCGCGCCCTTCGCAACTGGCGGTGGACCTTGAAGACGAAGACTGCGGTCCGCTATGGGACGTCGAAGTGACGCTGTTACGTCGAGCGTTGAACGAAGACTCCTCAATGGAACGTATCGATGTCATGCAGCGCGTGGCGACAGCGCTCAGCCTTGCATATGGGCGCAACCCAGCCAACTTCTGCCTGTTGCGCGAAACCGATCTGCGCAATTCGCTCGCGGGGTTCGCAGTACCAGCGCAGTGGGTGCTCGCCATTCCCCGGATCAAAAAGCGTGGCATTGGCGCACGACAAGCGTTCGTGGAAGAGCGGGTGAGCGAAGAATTGCTGACGCTGTTGCAGCAGTTGATTGAGGTAAACAGGTCGATCGATTGCGGTCCCTCACCCAGACCGCTCTTCATGCGCGAAAGCGCGGACAAGTGGCGCCAGGGTATGGACATGGGTGAGTACGCTTACCACCTGACGTCGATGAGATTCGCTGCGCTGGTGAGCGAGTTCGCGCAACGCATGAATCTCGTCTCACCGCGCACCGCGCGTCCCCTTCGGATCGGGCCACGTCGTTTGCGCTACACGTTCGCGACGACCATGGTGGAGTTGGGCGTGTCAAGAGCCATGCTGGCGACGATGTTGGACCATTCCGATACCCAGCACGTCCAGGTCTACTATGCGCTCAAGGGCAGGCGTATGACCCGTATCCTCGATCGTGCCGCAGCCCTGAAACTTGCACCGCTTATGAAGCTATTTCGGGGCAAGATCGTTCCGTCGAGTGATCTCGCCATCAACGGCGAACGGCAGGACAAGCGCGTCGTATTTGTTGGCGACATGACGGCCATTGCCCCGGTGAATGTTGGTACATGTGGTCAAAGCGGCCTGTGCGCGCTTGATGCTCCGTTCTCCTGCTACGTATGTCCCAAGTTCCAGCCGTATGTGCAGGCGGACCACCGCGCCGTGCTCGATGCGTTGCTCGCCGGACGCGAAGAGCGTGCCGAGCGATTCGGGGCACGCATCGCGGTGCAGCTGGACGAAGTCATCTACGCGGTTGCTCAGGTGGTACAGACGGTTGACGGCCATGCTCGTGGAACCCGGAAGAAGACGTAAATCGATGGCGGCGCCCTACTGCGCGGTCGAGGCGCTTTCTGAGAACTGGCTCGCCAATCGAGCGATGCTGATCGCTCATTCACAGGCAGCGATGCCCTTTGCGGGCGTCGAGTGGGAGCGCGCGATCTGGGATGTATCGGAAGCGTACCGACATCGCATGCGTGGCTACAAGGCAGACAAGCCTGTGCAGCGACTGTTGTTCACGCAGCACGGCGCACGACCGGGCGAGTTGGGTGCCGCATTGGAGGGCTCGTTCGGCGACGTCGTGAAATCGCTGGTTTGCATACGGCACTGTCAACGCGGCCAATCCGCGACAAGCCACATGGTGTTCGTGCGCGCCACGCGCTATGTGTATGAGGCGTTGGCCGATCGAGCGTACGAGGTCAGCGAGCTGAGCGCTGATCATCTGGACGTTGCGGCGGCCGCGCTCCTCGAGCGCGAGTGCGAGTCCTCGGCCTACAAGGTCATTGGCCACATGGAAGAGTTTGCCGATATGCTCGACCGCAATGGCCTGTGTCGACTGCGACTTGACTGGCGCTATCGTCGCAAGCACCGACCTTGCTTCCCTTGCGACGGCCGCTGCCCAGACAAAGACCGGAGCGTCAGACCTCGCAATCGCCTTCCAGACGATCAGACAATAGAGGCGATCGGCGCGCTGTACCAAAGCATTCCCCGGAGCGTGCCACCCACCGATCCTGCGAGTGCAGATCGACTCATGGTGCTGATCGCGACGCTCATGGTGTGCACCGGCCTGCGCGTCGGAGAAGTATTGACATTGCCGGAACGGCCGTTGTCGTTGGCTCAGGATGGAAGCAAGACGCTCCGGTACGCACGCCTGAAGGGCCGAGCGGATGATGTGGCCGTTGAGTGGACTCACAAGCCTTTGCTCACCGAGACGGAGGCACTCGTCGAAGAGGTTCTGGACGAACTTCATTCGACGACCGAGGGAGCACGTAGCGTGGCGCGACGCTATCACGAGTCGGGTGAACTGCTCGCAGATGCGCTCTGCAAAAATGAATTCGATAGCGCTGAATTGCCTTCGATCCTTGGCTTGAAGAGTGACGGTGTCGCACAATTCCTTCGGTCTCGCGAGATTCCACATAGGATCGTGGACAGAAGGATTCGGGTAGGCCGAGCAGATTTACTTAAGGGTCTGCTTCGAGATCACTGGACAAAGCCGGTGATACCGGGCGCGCCCGGCTCCGGTCTGGCGTTGCATGAGGCGCTTTGTGTGGTCTATGCCAATCAGATGCACCGCGGCAGCAGAACGACGCTCACATACGCAGCACGTCCCATTACCGATCAGAACGTCAGCGATTTCCTGGGTGGCCGGTGTGAAAGTACATCGATCTTCGAGCGCTACGAGATGGTGAAGGCAGATGGGACAAACATCGATATCCGCTCACACGGCTTCCGTCACTTCCTCAATCACCTACTCGATGAAGGCGGTGCGCCAGACCTGGTCCAGACGAAGTGGTTCGGCCGCAAGTATGCGGCCGATACGAAGGCCTACCAGCACATGACGTCCGTCGAGCGAGCGGCGCAGGTGGTCAGCGAGATCATGGGCGGTCGAATGAGGGGCGTGGTACCAGATATCGCGAACGCGCTTCCTGCCGATCGCGCGCAGACGTTTCTCGTGGCCCGGATTCATGCCGTGCACGATGTCGGCGCAGGGATGTGTCTGCACGACTTCCAGATGTCGCCGTGTCCACGGCATCTGCAATGTACGGTCGACTGCGATGACTACGTTTGGGTGGAAGGCGAGATCGAACGCGTTGAAGAACTCAAACGTCAGGCAGCGGTCGTGAGCCTCAGTTTAGAGACGACTCGTGAGCTTGCAAATGATGGCGTCTTGGCGCCGCTCTGGTTGACGCATCTGCAGTCCAAGTACATCCAGCTGATGACTCAACTGGCGTTGCTGGGCTTCCATGAGACAGATCTTGCGCGCTATATCAAAGGAGGCCGTGATGGCCAGATCGATTCGTGCTAACGCAAAGATCGATGAACAGAAGATGACCAGCATCGTTAGGGAACTTCATCGCTGGAGGGATGGCGAGTTTGGAAATAAGCTGACGTGGGGACGAATTGAGGATTGCTCGGGCTACACGCGGCAAGCGTTGTGCCGCCATGCGCCGATTGTGCAAGCGTATCAGGCGGCAAAGCGTGCGCTGGCCGCACCCGAACCTCGTTCCCGATCGCGATCACGCAGCGACGAGATCCTGTACCTTGATCAGACAGTCCAGACGCTGCGCGAGCAACTCAGGCGATACGAAGGCCTCGAGCGCGCGTGGATCGAACGGTGGCAGCGCATCGCATACCATTGTTCGCGGCGCGGCCTGAGCATTGAGGAGTTTGACAGCCCCATAGACGAGCAACACCGACGGTAATGACACAATTGCCGCGGTGTGGAAATGATCGGATTGACCCGTGGAGCGCGACAGACGAGCGTGAAAGGAGAGTGCTAGGTGCGCGCGTTCTTGGGCGTCCGATGTATGAAGAGACAGCAATGGGGGATGCAATGGGTTGCGAGTGCTCTCGCGTTTCGTCCGATAGCGCGGAAGAACGGAAAACGATCAAGGTGGCGCTGGTTCTTAACCTCACGATGTTCGTGATTGGCATCGTGGCAGGGTGGGCTGGACAATCGACCGGAGTGTTATCGGACGCGTTGGACATGCTGACTGATGCAGCGGCCTACGCCCTGGCATGGATGGCATTCTCACGCGGGCTCGCGTTCAAGAAGAACGCGGCTCGGTGGACAGGCGGAATACTGGTGCTGTTGGGCGCAGGAATCGTCGCAGAGGTCATCCGGCGCTGGTACGTCGGCAGTGAGCCTGTCGGCGCAGTGATGCTGGCTTATTCCATCCTCTCGTTCGCCGTCAATCTCTATGTGCTGATGCGGCTGGGCAAGTACCGACGCGGCGAAGTTCATATGCGCGCAAGCTATATCTGCACGCGTGCCGATGTTCTAGCCAACATTGCAGTGTTTGTGTCGGGCGGCATCGTACTGGTTACCGGAATTCGCGTGGTTGACCTCCTGGTAGGGTTTGCTATCGGCCTATACGTGTTGAAAGAGGCAATCGAGATCTTGCGAGAGGCGAACAGCGAAGGGGCGACCGCCTGAAAGCAGGGCGGTCGCCGATGGCTAGGAAATCAACTGAGCAGACGCCAGCCGGCGTATGCGATTGCGAGCCAGACAAAAACGATCAGCGCAGCTCCCCAATAGCTTCTCGGTTTCCGGCCTTGCTTCGTCAGCCATTCCTCAGCTTGCGCTCGGCAGAGCGCAAGCACTTCGTCGGGAATCAGGCGGATGGCAAACCAAATAAGGCCGGGCAGCAACAGGACGTCGTCAACGTACCCTAGAACGGGTATGAAATCCGGAATCAGATCAATCGGACTCAGGGCATACGCAACGACGAACATGCCTAGCAACGTTGCCACAATGGGCGTGTCCGGATTCTTGCAGGCAAACCACAACGTAATGCCGTCGCGTTTAATGCGTCGAGCCCAGAGGCGCAAACGTTCAAATAGTCGCATGTCAGTCAGAGAGGATCATAGGTCGTATCGCTTCAGAGGTTGCATCTCCCGCGATCGATGATGATAGTGCAGAGCGTATAGCTGTTTGCCGGAGCCGATGATTCGCCTGGCGAGATGAGTGGCGAATCGCCTCGGGGCAATCATTCCGATCATTCCAGAGCCACCCGTTGACGGATTCGGCCATGTCGGTTCAGTTCCGGCAAAAGCCGGTGCGAATTCGTGACCATTCCCCGGATCGGCTGGCGTAACTTCGGCTACATTGAGTTCTCCACCCCGCGCTGATACGCATCGACCGATACCCTTGGGGGACGCTCGCGCCGCGATGTTTACGCTCCGCGGCATGAGCGGACCTCCGAGCCAGCGTCCACCTTGTTCTCTCGGCAATGTTTACGCGATTGCGAAACAGAACCGTTCGGGCCATACCTGAGCCGGGCGGGATGGTCTGCGATCTGATCCCGGAAGCTCTCACCGTTCACTAACTTCTGCTCCCGTATCACCTCACCTTCGCAACGGCACACCTACGGGTGTGTCGTGCGGCGGTTCTTCCATCCGGCCTTCTGCGCCAGCGTTCCATATCCACCACCCCCGTCTGCTGAAA
>NZ_JBBPEN010000036.1:0-7492 GCF_038900755.1 Paraburkholderia diazotrophica | reverse complement strand
TCAAAGGCAAAAGGACAAACCGCGTCGCAGACACAAACCGCATCGCGGATGCCTGCTCAAAGGCAAAAGGACAAACTGCGTCGCAGACACAAACCGCATCGCGGATGCCTGCGCAAAGGCAAAGGACAAACCGCATCGCAGAGCACAAACCGCATCGCGGATGCCTGCGCAAAAGCAAAAGGACAAACCGCGTCGCAGACACAAACCGCAATCGCGGATGCCGTCGGCAAGCCCAAAAAACCACCCAGCGTCGCAGACAAAAAAACTCAAACCCTCAATAACCCCTTCTCCTCGATAAACGCAATCACATCACTAAGGCCTTCGAGTGCCTTCAGATTGCACATCACAAACGGCCGCGCGCCGCGCATTTTCCTGGCATCCGACGCCATCACATCGAGATTCGCGCCCACCATCGGCGCGAGGTCCGTCTTGTTGATCACGAGCAGGTCCGACTTCGTGATGCCCGGCCCCCCCTTGCGCGGAATCTTTTCGCCGCCCGCGACGTCGATCACGTAGATCGTCAGATCGGACAGCTCGGGGCTGAACGTCGCGGCCAGATTGTCGCCGCCCGATTCGATGAACACGATGTCGGCATCGGGAAAGCGCGTCAGCATGCGGTCGACGGCTTCGAGATTGATCGACGCGTCCTCGCGGATGGCCGTATGCGGACAGCCGCCCGTCTCCACGCCCATGATGCGCTCGGCGGGCAGAGCGCCCGCGATCGTCAGCAGACGCTGGTCTTCCTTCGTATAGATGTCGTTCGTGATCGCGACGAGGTCGTATTTGTCGCGCATCGCCTTGCAGAGCATTTCGAGCAGCGTCGTCTTGCCCGAACCGACAGGGCCGCCGACGCCCACGCGCAGCGGCGGGAGTTTTCTAGTGCGATGCATCGGATGAGGTGCGTTCATGTTTCTGATCACGAAAAAGCGAAAGGCTATGAGCGGAAAAGCCGCGAATACTGCGACTCGTGACGCGCCGACAAAATGCCGAGCTGCGGCGCGAACGTGTTGATCTCGTCGGGCGAAGTGGCCAGCGCCGCTTTGACGGCTACGTCGATCGGCTCGCGCAGCGCGACAATGATGCGCTGTCCGGCGAGTTGTCCAAGCGGCACGGCCTTCAGCGCAGCCGCCGCCTGGTTCTCGACCCAACTGAACGCATAGGCGGCGAGCGCGGCGTCCGTGGCGGCATCGTGCGCGAAGGCGGCGAACGCAAATGCCGTCGGCTGCGCAATCGGCACGATCGACGCGAGCGTCGCGCGGCGCTCGTCGTCGCCCCATTCGAGCGACGCGCACAACTGCCGCAGCGACCATCCCATCTGTTCCGTCTCGCGCCGCAGTTCCGCCGATTCGCGGCTCGCGAGGAATTCGTGATTGCTCGCGCTCAAAGCAGCGGCATCATGCGCGCACCAGCGTTCGATCTGATGCGCGAGAAACGGCAACTCGCCGTGCGCAAGCACGTTCGAAAGGCCGCTTTCGATCCATGCGCGTGCGCTGTCAGCGTCAGTGACGAGTTGCGCTTCGATCGCGGCTTCAAGCCCCTGCGAATAACTGAACGCGCCGATCGGCAAAGCCGGCGACGCCAGATGCAACAGTGCGGTCAGCTCAGCGATGCGCATGATGATGACCATGCCCGTGACCGCACGACGACGAATCGCAATCGCCGTGATCAAGACCGTGATCGTGCGAGTGCGAGTGATCGTATGCATGCGCACGGCCATGATGCTCGCCGTATACCTGCTGCGCCATCGCATAGTCCTCGGCGAACGTCTCGTCGTGACCGTGCCGATGACCGCCGCCATACGCGCCCGTTTCCGGCTGGAACGGCATCTCGACACGATCGACAGATGCGCCCAGACGCTTCAGCATATCGGCGAGCACCGGATCGTATTCGAGCTTCAGATAATCCGCGCCCACTTCGACGCGCGTGTGCCGGTTGCCGAGGTGATACGCGGCGCGCGTCAGCGTCAGCGCATCGGGCGCACGCACGATCAGCACGGACTCGGCTGCCGCGACGATGCGCACGAGCGCGCCATCGTCCGCGACGAGCACATCGCCGTCGCGCAGTACCGTGCCGCGCGGCAGCACCAGCGCGACGTCTTCGCCGTCGTCGAGCGTGGCGGCAAGACGGCTCTTGCAGCGCGCGTCGAATGCGAGCGTCAGCGTCGGCGCGCGCTTGATCAGGACGGGCGCGAGTTTGATATGGGCGCCCAGCAGCTTGTCGATCGTTCGCATGTCAGAACAGGAAATAGCGTTGCGCCATCGGCAGGACTGTTGCGGGCTCGCAGGTGAGCAACTGTCCGTCGGCGATCACCTGATACGTCTCGGGATCGACGCTGATCGACGGCTGCCACGCGTTGTGGATCATGTGCGCCTTCGTCACGTTGCGGCAGTTCTTCACTGCAACGATACGCTTGCCAAGGCCGTAGTGCCCGGCGACGTCCGCATCGAGCGCCATCTGCGATACGAACGTCAGCGACGTGCGCGCCAATGCGCCGCCGCGCGTGCCGAACATCTCGCGATAATGCACGGGCTGCGGCGTCGGAATCGACGCATTGGGGTCGCCCATCTGCGCCATCGCGATCATGCCGCCCTTCAGGATCAGCGCCGGCTTGATGCCGAAGAACGCAGGCTCCCACAAGACGATGTCGGCCCATTTGCCCGGTTCGATCGAACCGACTTCATGCGCGATGCCATGCGTGAGCGCCGGGTTGATCGTGTACTTCGCGACATAGCGCTTCGCGCGGAAGTTGTCGTTACGCGTGTTGTCCTCGGGCAGCGCGCCGCGCTGCACTTTCATCTTGTGTGCCGTCTGCCACGTGCGGATGATCACTTCGCCCACACGTCCCATCGCCTGCGAATCGGACGAGAGCATCGACAGCGCGCCGAGATCGTGAAGAATGTCCTCCGCTGCAATCGTCTCGCGACGGATGCGCGATTCGGCGAACGCAATGTCTTCCGCAATCGACGGATCGAGGTGATGGCAGACCATCAGCATGTCCAGATGTTCGTCGAGCGTGTTGACGGTGTATGGGCGCGTCGGATTCGTCGACGACGGCAGCACGTTTGCCTCGCCGCAGACCTTGATGATATCGGGCGCGTGACCGCCGCCCGCGCCTTCCGTATGATACGTGTGGATCGTGCGGCCCTTGAACGCGGCGACCGTCGCTTCGACGAAGCCCGCTTCGTTCAGCGTGTCCGTGTGGATTGCGACCTGGGTGTCGGTATCGTCGGCCACCGACAGGCAATTGTCGATGGCAGCGGGCGTCGTGCCCCAGTCCTCGTGCAGCTTCAGGCCGATTGCGCCCGCTGCGATCTGCTCGAGCGCGGGCGCAGGCGTGCTCACGTTGCCCTTGCCGAGAAAGCCGAGATTCATCGGATAGCCGTCTGCGGCTTGCAGCATGCGCTCGATGTGCCACGGCCCCGGCGTGCAGGTCGTCGCGTTCGTGCCTGTCGCCGGACCCGTGCCGCCGCCGAGCATCGTCGTCACGCCGCTCGCGAGCGCTTCATCGATCTGCTGCGGGCTGATGAAGTGAATGTGCGTATCGATGCCGCCCGCCGTCACGATCATCCCTTCGCCCGCGATCACTTCCGTCGCCGCGCCGATCGCAATTGTTACGCCCGGCTGAATGTCGGGATTGCCCGCCTTGCCGATCGCCACGATGCGGCCGCCCTTGATGCCGATGTCGGCCTTGACGATGCCCCAGTGATCGAGAATCAGCGCATTCGTAATGACGGTATCGACGACATCGGCCGCGACGCGTTGCGACTGGCCCATGCCATCGCGAATCACCTTGCCGCCGCCGAACTTCACTTCTTCGCCATAGATCGTGTAGTCGCGTTCGACTTCGATCAGCAGGTCCGTATCCGCGAGACGCACGCGGTCGCCCGTCGTGGGGCCGAACATCTCCGCGTATGCGCGGCGGCCAATGCGTAGTGTCATGTTATGAGGTTCCCGATTGTTTCCGCGGCGGCGCGAGCAAGCGCGGCGCGCGAATCAAAGCTTGCCCATCACCTTGCCATTGAAGCCATAGACGACGCGATCGCCCGCCAGCGCGACCAGTTCGACGGTGCGCTCCTGGCCCGGCTCGAAGCGCACGGCCGTGCCCGCCGCGATATTCAGACGAAAACCGCGCGCCGCTTCGCGATCGAACGACAGCGCCGCGTTCACCTCGTAGAAGTGATAGTGCGAGCCGACCTGCACGGGGCGGTCGCCCGTGTTCGACACTGTCAGCGTGACGGTCGCGCGGCCCGCGTTCAGTTCGTGCTCGCCGTCGTCGGTAATCAGTTCGCCTGGGATCATGAGCGCGCCTCGTCACGCAATCGGATGATGGACGGTCACGAGCTTCGTGCCGTCGGGGAAGGTGGCTTCGACCTGGATGTCGGGGATCATCTCGGGCACGCCTTCCATCACGTCGTCGCGCGTGAGGAGCGTGGTGCCGTAGTGCATCACTTCCGCGACCGTCTTGCCGTCGCGCGCGGCTTCCATCAGCGCGGCCGTGATGAACGCGACGGTCTCAGGATAGTTGAGCTTGAGGCCGCGTGCGCGTCGCCGCTCCGCGAGCAATGCGGCCGTGAAGATCAGGAGTTTGTCTCTTTCGCGTGGAGTCAGCTTCATCGCTTTCGTCGTGTCTCGTTGTATCTGTACATCTCGCAGGGCCGCTTGACGATACCAGCTTCAACCGACGCCGCGCTTACAGATCGGCGGGCAGCTTCGTGCCGAACCACTTCTTCGACATCGCATCGAGCGTGCCGTCGTGCTTCGCCTGCGTGATCGCCGCATCGACTTTTTGCTGCAGGCGCGGCTCGTTCTTGTTGAGGCCCACGAAGCACGGCGAGTTCTTGATGACCAACTTCGGCTCCGGGCGGCGCGGCGGGTTCTTCGCGAGTATCGTCGCGGCGACGATGTTGCCTGCCGCGATCAATTGAACCTGCCCGGACAGGAACGCCGAGATGGTCGCGTTGTTGTCTTCAAAGCGCTTGATCGTCGCGTTCGGCGCGATCTGCGTGAGCGCGATTTCTTCGAGCGCGCCGCGCGTCGCGCCAACGGTCTTGCCCGTCAGATCGGCGGGGCCGCTCACCTTGATGTCGGCGGGACCGAACACGCCCTGGTAGTAAGGCGCGTAGGCCGTCGAAAAGTCGATTACCTTCTCGCGCTCGGGCGTCTTGCCCAGCGACGAGATCACGAGATCGACCTTGTTGGTTTGCAGATACGGAATGCGGTTCGCGCTGTTGACGGGCACGAGTTCGAGCTTGACGTTCATCGACTTTGCGAGCAGCGCGGCTGTGTCGATGTCATAGCCTTGCGGCTTCAGATCGGGGCCGACCGAGCCGAACGGCGGATAGTCCTCGGGCACCGCGACCTTCAGGACCCCGGCTTTCGCGATGTTGTCGAGCGCATCGGCGTGAGCGACGGACGCGGCGAGCGCGAGCAACGGCGAGAGCAAGAGGGCGGCGAGCCACGCGCGGCGCGGGCGATGAGCGGTCGTTCGGATCATGATGGCGTTGGTCTTTTGCGTGTGGTTTTTGGCGGGGTCGTTTCGCGTGCTTGCCTGCCTGAGCGTGCCGGCGGATAGACAGCATCGCGCGGCGCCAATAGCAGCAAGGGCTATGCCATGCGGGTGCGAGGTAGATGCCATGCGGATGTCGCAACGGATGCCGCAACGGTTTGTCGCGCCTTGCCCATGGACCTGCACCACATAGAAGCACTTCGACGCTCGAAGATGGTGCGCCGGTTGCGATTCGCTCAGGTTGTCCAGAGACGCAGCGGCACCGCATCGACGCGATGGACGATGGGACGCAACTGCATCCAGCATTGAATCAACGCATGCTGGAGCGTTTCCATCGATCTCGCGACGCCACGCACGATCATCACGCGAGGGCGCACGCACGAAGCGGCCGCGCGGATGTTGCCGTCGAAAGGCAGCTGGGCGGTGAGCGATTCGGCGAGCGCGTCATCGCATTGAGGGCTGACCGCCCACACCGTGCCGAACGCGGGAAAACGCGCGAGCCCTTGCGGTGCGTCGCGCAACGGGTCGCTGGCGGCGAGCCTGGCGCGTTCGAACCATAGCGGTTCGCCATCGACGCCGACGATGCGCGACACCGCGCGCACATGGCCCGCCGACCACGTTTCGCCCGCTGCCTGCCTGCCGAGCTGCGCCGCGTCCCAGCCGAGCGCGCTCGCGCCTTCGTCGAGCGTCAGTGAGAAGTCGAGCGAAGCGTTTGCATCGTCGAACACGATGTTGTTCTGCGGCAGCCAGTCGAGCTTTGCATTCGCGCCGACGTGTATCGCAATGCGCTGGTGCGCGGCGCGTCCGTTGGACTTGTACCACTTCGTTGCGCCGGGTGTCGTGAGCACGGCGTGCGTGTCGGCGTCGAGTCGTATGTCGATATCGAGCCGGTCGCCGCCCGCGATGCCGCCGGGGGGATGCACGATCACGGCGTGACAGACGGATGGCCCTTCGGGATAGAGCGGGCGTTGCAGTCGCAGCGGACCTTCATGCCGGCGATGGGCGAGCGTCGTGCGGCTGCCGTGTTTGACGAAGCCGAGTTCGAGCCGCGCCCGCCATTGGGCGTGCGGCGGATCGTCGATGGTGGCGAGCGTGGCGTGGTGTTCGTGCAGCGACATGCGGCGAGGATAGCAGCTAGGCGGTCGTTGCCGTTATACCGCGATCAGGCTGCGCACGCCGTCGCGATCCATGTCGACGCCTTCGCCGCTCGCGACGATTTCGCCTCGGCTCATGACCCAGTAGCGGTCGGCGATCGCTTTGGCGAAGTCGTAGTACTGCTCGACGAGCAGCACTGTCAGCCCCATTTCCTCGACGAGTTGGCGCAATGTTCTCCCGATGTCCTGGATAATCGATGGCTGAATGCCTTCTGTCGGTTCATCGAGGATCAGCAGTTGCGGTTCGCTCATCAATGCCCGGCCGATAGCCAGTTGTTGTTGCTGTCCGCCGGAGAGGTCGCCACCTCGTCGTGCTCGCATGTCTTTGAGGACCGGGAAGAGGGTATAGATTCTGTCCGGGATTTTCTTCGGGGCTTTTCTGCTGGCTGCGCCGACCAGCAGATTCTCTTCGACGGTCAGTCGCGGGAAGATGTCCCGGCCTTGCGGCACGTAGGCGAGCCCTTGCGCGACGCGCGCGTGCGGGGCGAGCTTCGTGATCGGCGCGCCGCGCCATGTGATTTCGCCTGTTTTTGCGGGGACTACGCCCATCAGGCATCGCAGCAGCGTGGTTTTGCCGACGCCGTTTCGGCCAAGCAGGACGGTGAGTTTGCCGTCCGGCACTGTGAGCTTCACGTCGCGCAGGATGTGGCTGCCGCCGTAGTACTGGTTCAG
The DNA here is from genome assembly GCF_038900755.1 of Paraburkholderia diazotrophica. Classification (GTDB taxonomy): domain Bacteria; phylum Pseudomonadota; class Gammaproteobacteria; order Burkholderiales; family Burkholderiaceae; genus Paraburkholderia; species Paraburkholderia diazotrophica_A. The sequence continues at coordinate 160 of NZ_JBBPEN010000036.1, read as the reverse complement.
GTTTTGTACTTCTAGCATTTGCGTTTCCTTTTTGCGTTCGGCACTTGCTTTTGTTGTGGTGTTCTTGCCTTTGCCTTTGCCTTTGCCTTTGCCTTTGCCTTTGCGCTGGCGCTCGCGATGCGGTTTGTGTCTGCGACGCGGTTTGTCCTTTTGCCTTTGC
>NZ_JBBPEN010000035.1:0-7604 GCF_038900755.1 Paraburkholderia diazotrophica | reverse complement strand
GGACGCGTTCCCGATGCGCTTGGTCAGAAGCATCCAGATCAGGTGCGGCGTGGCGAGGATGAGCTGGCCGAATCGCTCACGCGCACCCGCCGGCGCAGCATTGTCGAACGGATCGCAAACGCTGGGAAACACCTTCCGATACTGACCGGCGCGGGCGGCCGATTCATTCCAGCGCACGGGCTTTGCCCAATGCGCGTCGCTGTAGGTGCGTCGCTCTGCGCCGGGCCCCCAGTTCTCGCCGCGGCGCAGCCAGTGGTTCATCGACTCCGCGTAACAGTGGTCACAACCCGGGCCAACTTTCTGGCACCCTTCCCAGGGCGACCACGTCATGTCCGTCCATTCGATTGCGGTAAGCGCACCCATGACTTTCCTCCTACGCTTCGAGTTCGAGGTGGACGGCTGCCAGTGATCCGCGCACCCGTGCCCGCGCTTCAATGCTGCCGAGCCATACCCTATAGGTGACTGCGTCGAGCGAACTGCTGTGCATCGGCACGATCGCGTGGTCGAGCCGCAGGCCCGTGACGTTCAGGCGATCGAGTGTCTTCGCGTCAGGTACCACCCAGAAATACCAGCGCTGGACGAAGTACCACCACGTTTTGGCGCGCTCGAGCTCCGCCCATGTCGCCGTGAAGTCGAGCACGGAGCCGACAGCGCTGAAAAAGACGCAGCGGATTCCGTCAGGTGTGAGAGCGGCGGCGACGACCTGCCGGCCGTTGGAAATGGACTGCGGATCGTGGGCTGCGCAGCCGAGCGCCGGGTAGCGACCGGCCCAGTCGAGCGCGCGTGAAATTGCGCGCTCCAGGAAAAACGCTTTGCCTTGCATGAATGCCTCGTTGGTTGGTTGCCCCTCGAAGAGCGGCTTATAGGCATCATGGCGTGCGAGACGAAAAGTCAAGGTTGCGCGCGCGACGGCGCGCGACCCGGTCAGGCTACCGTTTGTTGTGGACGCTTGAGATTCGCGATCGTTTCAAGGACGAGTCCGACTCCGCCGACGATCCCGATCTCATCGTTCGGGATGTTCAGCGCCTGCCGGATTGAGGCAAGGTCGCGGGCGGCATCGCGATAGCGGTGCTTGTACTCGTCCGCTTCCTCCGCATGGTTCAGCAACTCCTCGACAGCCTCACACGCCGAGTTGGGGATGTCGCGGGGCGACTGCGCAGGGAACACGCCGTGCTTCAGGAACACATCGCGGATCACGGTGCGGTTAATGTCGAGGTACCTGAACCCGCGACCGGCCGGCAGCGCCTGCAGTAACTCGTGCGCTGACCTACACCATTCGGAGTTTTTGTCGTCCGACGGGACCAGCGCGCGCAATGCTTCCAGCGTGAGCCGCTCAAACTGCGTGCCAGCGGACGCGCGCGGCGAATCAGGGTGCGCAGATCTGAGACGCTGACCATCGCGCCAGGCCATGCGAAGCGCGGCCTGTGTCGAGGCCGTCTCGTTCGGGTAGTGACGCCTGACCCATTCGTGGCTCAATATGCGTTCCTCGTCGGTCCATGTGTCGCCTTCGGGACGAAGCGCAACAGCGTCCATCGCGCGGTCCACTTTCGCGATGAGACAGGAAAGCTGCTCCCGCAGCGCGTCAAGCCACAGCCGGATGGAGTCTGGTCTCCCATTCAGGATAAATGGCGAGGCGGCGTAACGGGTGAAGTTCAAGGCATCCTGCAAGATCTCGGCGAGTTGTGGCGACATGGCGTCTCCTGTTCAGAATGTTGCCGGGTATTAATCGAGGCGGGCGCGCCGTCAGGTCGGCGATGCGATGCGCGAGGGTGGGAGCACGACGTTTTCCAGCGGTTCCCGTTCGATATTCCATTCGGCGGCGGGAATGCGGCGCGCGGCGCGCAGTGCCTGCTTGTCCCTCTTGCGTGCCTCATACGAAGCGACGCCGTTCATGCCGTAAACCTCAATGTGAGTCTCCGGATTGGTATCGCGCAGGATGAAATCGGGAAGCATGTCGTCTGCCGGCGACATTCGCACGGGCTTGACGAAACTGCGGCGCTCGGCAACCAGCCGGTTCGCCATAGCGACTTCGTGTATCGAGTCGCAGGGCACGAATGCCTGTGAGCAAAGCATCGCTGCCAGGTCGACGACCCTGAGATGGCCCTTTGACGTTCGCTCAACGAGAAGGAGGGCAACGACGCGAGCGCTTCGATCGCCGAACGCACGCCACGCATGGGCATGCGTGCGCTGTGCGTGCTCGATGAGGCCGGTGCTCGCGTAATACCTGCGAGCGCTCTGACGCAAGGCAATGGCGTGCCCGTATTGCGTAGGCGCCACCTCGCTGACCTCGCCCAGTACGAGTCCACGGCGTGTCGTCCCCTTGTCCGTTGTCAATCGTGAAACGAACGCATCGAACTCGGCGTTGATCTCGGAACGATGCGCCTCATCAAAGCGACGCATGATGTGCAGGACGTTCTGCGCTTCTGCGCCATTAATCAGCGCCGTGCCGATCTCCGCGAGCAGCTGGCTGTTGCAGTGTCCCCAGTGTCGCGACGTGGCTGCACCGATCCATCGATTCAGGCCTGCTTCAGTCCACAATGTCTGGAGGAAAGCCAGGAGGGACGCAGAACGGCGGCTCTGGCGGGTTGAAGTCGACGGGGCAGAACCGCGTGAACCGGTAGTGGTTTCGCGCAGTGTTAGCGCGGCGTCGAGCTTCACGTTCAGACCTGTGGGGGTGGCGAGAATCGCAGCAGTAGAGTCGCCAACGTCGGTTGGCTTCACGACGTTCGGGTCCTTGAAGAAGTCGCAGTCCCGCTTATGGCGATGGCCCTCTTCTGGCCAGCCGGCGAGGTGAAGCAAAGAGCCGTAACGGCGGATCACAAGCTGCAGTGGCGCTGTGCCCGTTGTGCACAAACAGACGGCATACCCGGGCGTGACCTTCGCGCGTTCAAGACGTTTCACATAACGCGCGGGGTTGTCCTGCACGTCGCCGAGCGGCACGGTCTCGCCGTCAAAGGATACGTTGTACATGTCGCATCTCCATAGAAAATGGCCGCTCGCTGGCGGCCACAGGCTTGAAGTGATATGCCGTTTCAGGCTCGCCGACGTCCGTTCGGGAGAAATCAGGCGACATGACGGCGGCGGGTATAGAAGGCGGGAAGATCAGGGGAGGTCGTGGTTCAGACGAAGCTCGCGTCCGGTTGCCCTATCGGTAAGGAACCACTTTCCGCTCGAAAGTCGTTTGACATGGCACTGCGGATATCGCTGTTCCATTGCTGCTTGCTCGCGGCGCTCCCGGCGCGCGCGGAGTTCGGCACGAAGGGCGGCGATCAGGCTTGCCGCGATGATGGCGCCGACTACACCCAACGTCATCGCGAGGGCGGTCCACCTTGGCCAGTGCAAGTGCTGCGCAACAAGGGTCGCGAGATTCCAGACGATGAGGGTGGCGCAGGCGATCGTGGCGAGAACGGCGCCGTTTTCAACGGGACTAAACATGAGTTGGTGATCCGGTTTAAACAATGACTTCGATATCGTCGTCCGAGCCGCGCCAGAACGAGCCGTCGTCGACGTCCATCACAATGACGGTGCCTGTCTGCTCGTCGTGCGCCGTCACGATGCCCTCGCCGAAGCTGGTCACGTCGGTCTGGTAGATGACGCGGCGTCGATGAAGCGGCGACGTGGTATTCGAATGATCGGCGGCCTCGGACATGAGATCTGGCTCCTTAAGCGCGCGTACATGCGCGCATGTAATTGTCGATCGCGCGGCGCTTCGGGTGTCATGCGAAAGCTGGTCCTTTGCGGCAAGCTTTTGATCTGCGCGGTAGAGCGGCGAAAGCTATATGGATTTCTGAAGCTTTCCGGGTTAGGGACCTGAGCCGGATCGGGTCACTCTCTCGGGCCACTCTCTCGTGCCGCTCTCGCGTGCAAGGCCGGTCACCGCCCTTCTGGCGGACGTTCCTGGCGAGCAATCCACAGGGTTATCCAGAGAATCTGTGGATAAGGTTGCCCGGATATCGGATCGCGCCCTCCGCAAAAGCCGTACGAATTACGCGCCCATTTCCCGTTGATTGGAAGTGCGGGGGCGCTAAGATGGTCTTATCAATCGCGTCCATGACGCATCGACCGAACGCCTGCACCTGCAGGCGTTTCCTATTTACCCCGACGGGTCCCACACCCGACGGGCGTGCTCCCGTCATTTCGACTGGAAGCACACCATGAACCGACAACGCATTCTTCGATTCGGCCTGATGGTCTGGCAGACCTACGGCATCCCTCACGACCAACTGCTGCGGATCGTCAGAGCGAAGAAGCGCCATTCCGCGCATTTTCGAGCGGCAGCGCTCCGTCATCTCGTAGCGGAAGCACCCCTGTCAGTGACTTGCGGCCGCCCGTTCGCTGAGCGACGCCGACGTGTACGCCGGTACTACGGCATCTGATCAAACACTCATCTACCCGCCGGGGCGCGCCCCCGGCTGGGGATGCGCTCCGGATCACCTACGGAATCCGGCATGTTTAATCATTTCATTCAAACTTTCATTGATGCGCAAACGGCCGCATGGCGGCATTACAGCGCTGTCGCGGCAACCGAAAAGCGCCTGTTTGGCGAGACTCATGCCGCTGCGGTACGCGTACCTTCAACCGAACAGGTTATCAGCGAACTGCGTCGTACCTATGAGGCGCTGGCCACCCGGATCATCTGGAAGGCGCGTGATGAGTTCGCAGCTGGGTCGGTGCGACCCGTGGTCGATCGAGCCGCGATATTCAAGATGGCTGGCTTTGATGTAGAGCGTTCCCTCGCGTTGGGAGAGGTTCCTGATTTCGACCAGCTGTACGCAGTTCTTCAGGCCCATCTCGGCCCGGTGGAGGATCTGCTGTGAGCCGAAAACCTGCGCAACGCAAGCATGATCTGACCGCGGACTCGGCACAGAAGGAGCTCGTCAAGCTCATCCAGTCGTTTTCCTACGGCCACCATCTGCACACGGTGTTTTCCGATTTTGTGGAGATGAGCGCGCTCGCGATCAGCAATAGCGCCGATCGCGCGCAGTTCGAGGCGCGCGAAACGCGCTATCTCGAAATCGTCGGCAAGTACAAGCGGGAGGAAGTGGAGCGGTTCCCGCAGATGCTCGGTCTCCTCGTTGAATCGTTCGAGCAACGCGTGGCGGTGATCCGCAAGCAAACCGCAGATGGTCTGCCAGTTAGCGGCGGCCTGACCGACGTCCTTGGCGAGACGTACATGATGTTAGGCCTTGGCAACGATCGGGCAGGGCAATTCTTCACGCCCTACAGCGTGTCCCGCATGATGTCGATGATGTTGATGGGAGACGTAGGTGCGGAGGTTGAGCGCCGTGGTTTTCTCCGGGTGCATGAACCGGCCTGTGGCGCTGGTGGCATGGTGATCGCCGCGGCGGATTCAATCCTCGCTGCAGGTCACAATTTTCAGCACTCGATGCACGCAACCTGCATCGATATCGATCCGTGTTGCGTCCACATGACGTACGTCCAGTTGTCGCTGCTGCACGTTCCCGCAACGGTCGTGCACGGCAATGCGCTGTCGATGGAGGTGTGGGGCACCTGGTACACGCCCGCGCACATTCTCGGAGGCTGGACGTTCAAGCTACGGCGCCGACTCGAGGCGGATCTGCTTCGTGAAGCTGTCGCGCCGGAACAGCAGCCGGACGTTGATGTGGCTGAGTCGCCAGACGTTGTGCAGGAAGTCGCTGTCGCAACAGAGATCGAAACTGCGGACGTGGAGGTTTTGGAACGCGAAACGCCGCGGACTACGCCTGCACAGGTAAGTCGCAGTGCGACGTCGCTGGCTGAGCTTTTCGAGCAGTCGCTGGCAAGCGGTACACGGGAACGCACCGTGTTCGATACGATCGACCAGCTAACGCTTTTCTAAACCGGAGCCCTCCCGATAACGAGGGCACCTCTATTGATCCCAACGGGAGTCTGCTCCCGTTGGGGGCCGACTCCCATTTCAGGAGAATCTGCCGTGCAACCTCAACCTTCCGAAAGCAACACCTCTCTAAACTCGCCGACCGATGGTGGCAATCAAGCCAGCGCGCGAGCGGAGCACGAGTTCAAAAATTTCCATCGACTGCTCTGCGAACGCTTCGGCTATGTTCATGACGACAGAGACTGGAAGCGCGATCAGGCGTCACTCATCGAATGGATCGCTACTCACGCAACCGGCAGCCCACCTGTCGTCGATTCAATCGCGTTCGTATTGAATGTGCTGGAAGCGCCGGCCGACCGGCGCGAAGTCTCGGTAGCGATGCCGCTTGCGAGGACGATCGCACGTCTCGTCCTCGAACAGTGTCAGCGCGATAGCGTCGCGCCGTAACGCGAAGGCCCACCATCGGTGGGCCTTTTTTTCTTAGCGGCATGGATTTGTGCAGCTTTTCGGGGAATTCCGCTATCGCGGAGGCGTATCTTTGATAAATCATCCGCGTCCCTGACGCATCGAACCGCCGGCTCGCACGGCATCCATTTTGACCCCTTCGGGAACCACTCCCGCAGGGCTGGTTCCCTCCCCGGAGAACCTGTATGTCAAACGCCTACCTTGATGTGCGCGTCGCGTTCGCGATAGCGAAGATAGCCTCGATCGTCGATCCCGACGATGACAGCTTTGCGGTACCGATGGCTGATGCTGAGGCGTTGGGTCAACGCGACGCTGCGACTGCAAACGCTGGTGAGTTGAAGGTGCCCATCTACTTTGCCGATGAGCCGAACCTGGCTGAGTCGTCGAAGAGAGGCATTGCGATCCACGAGGCAGAGGAGGAAATGTCGGGCATGTGCTCCTTCTGCTTCAAGGGCCACGAAATCTGGCAGTGCCCGCATCTCGAGCACTGACGAGCCGCTTTTACGCGTCCCTGACGCATTGATCCGCCGGATATCCGGCACCCATCTTAGACCCCATCGGGAACCACTCCCGTTCGGGGGCGGGTTCCCACTTCGGAGAACCTGCAATGCAACAACAACTTACTGCTCCCCTCAAGCGCATCAGGCTCGGCCGGAATCCGCGTACGTACTTCGATCCGAAGGCAATGGCGGAACTGACCGAATCGATTCGGGCGCATGGCGTTGACACGCCCATCATCGTCCGCCCCGTCACGGAGGACGAGTTTGACTACGAGGTGATCGCCGGTGGTCGCCGCTATCGCGGTGCCATGGACGCTCACGGTGAAGACTTCCCGATGCCCATCGTTGTAAAGGACGTCGATGAGGTCGAAGCGCGCCGTATTGCGCTCACCGAAAACATCCAGCGCGATAACCTGTCGCCTTCGGAAGAAGCCGTCGACGCTGCTGAGTTGCTCGGTCTGCACGGCGGCGATCGTGACGTGACGGCCAAGATACTTGGGTGGTCGCGCTCGACACTGGACAGCCGCCTCGCGCTGCTGAACTGCTCGAAGGCGGTACTGGATGCGCTCAGCGAGCGAAAGATCAATATCGCTCACGCCGAACTGCTGGCGGCGCTCTCGAAAGAGAATCAGGACAAGGTCCTGCCCGTCGTCGTTGCGGAGAAGCGGTCCGTCGCCGACGTGAAGAAGCTGGTTGAATCGGCGTCGTGCGCACTGGCCTCGGCCATTTTCGACAAGGCGGATTGCGCGGGTTGCCCGCATAACTCGTCGACGCAGGCGCAGATGTTTGGCGAAGCGATTGGC
>NZ_JBBPEN010000034.1:0-7634 GCF_038900755.1 Paraburkholderia diazotrophica | reverse complement strand
TCGACGACCTGTTGCCTTGGAACGTCGCCCCTTTGCTGCCTCCCTCCGCGCGCATTGACCCCATTCGCTAACAGCACATCCCTCATCGGTCAATCTCGTGGGCAACGGTAATGATCGAGTGCTTACTAGCCGAGATGAATGCAGAACAGACCTCGAGATCGAGAGGCTCGGTTGCGTTCATTGGCATGTGGCATACGCATCCAGGCTCTCAACCCGACCCAAGCCATACAGACCGGAGCGCGATGGTGCGGCTGTTCGAAGGTACCGATTTTCAGGCTCATCAGTTTCTGATGCTGATTGTCGGCGGGTCAGCGAAAGCGCCGTTGATAGCAGGCAATGTATTCGACCGTGATGACTGAAACACACCGCGAGTCCTCCGGGACATTTGTGACGCTTGCGCTGTCCGGAGGTGGCTCCCGCGCGATGGCCTTTCATCTCGGATGCCTGCGTGCGCTCAACGACCGCGGGCTGCTGGAGAAGGTCAGAGTGGTTTCCACTGTATCGGGCGGAAGCGTAATTGGCGCCTGCCTCGCATACTGGGGCGCGGAATTCGCCGAGTTCGACCGGCGTATGGTTGACATCCTGCGCAGGGGTTTCAACGGGTCGATTGCAAGGTCAGTTTTCTTCAGCCGCGAGACACCGAAGATTGTCGCGACCCTTCTGCTTACAGCGATACCCGCCCTCGCGCTCGGCGCGTTGGGTGCAGTGCTTTCCCTCATACGTGCCATCGCGCGATTGCCCACGAGACGACTCGAGAGCGGTCTTGCCCGGCTATCTGGTCTGCTGCCAATCTGGGGCAGCCTGACGACCGCATTCGAACGCGCACTGGCACGCACGATCTTCGGTGACACCGTGATCGCTGACGTCCGGTGGAAGGGCGTAGAGGTCATTATCAACGCCTGCGATCTGCGCACAGGTACGGCATTCCGCTTTGGTTCCCAGGCATCAGGAGGCTGGCGATATGGCTGTCTCGAAGACAACCATATCCCCGTTGCCCGTGCTGTCGCAGCGTCGGCAGCGTTCCCATTGCTGCTACCGCCATTGATCCAGAAATTCTCGTTTGTCTGCGGTAACCGGCGGTCGGTGCAGAAAGTGGTGCTCACTGACGGCGGCGTCTTCGAAAACCTCGGCGTGACCGTCCTCGAACCGGGCCGAAACGCGGGCATCAGTGTGAACAGCTTCAAGGCGACGCATATCATCAGTTTGAATGCGGGCTCCGGGCAGGTAGGTGGTGAAGCCAGTCCGTTCTGGTGGATCAGTCGCGTCAAACTGTCGTTCGAGACGGTCCATCGCAAGGTACAGGATGCGACCTATAACCGCTTGCATCAATACGCACGCAATGGACTATTGAAGGGCTTCGGTATGGTGTACCTAGGGCAGATGGACGAACAGTTGCCTTACGCGCTGCCGGACCTGGTGCCGCGTGAGAAGGTCAAGGACTATCCAACCAATTTCGCCGCGATGGCAAAGGAGGATCTTGACGCACTGTCGTTACGCGGCGAGCAGCTTACCCACGTTATCCTCGACCGATATCTGCCTACTCTCTGAATATCGTAGCAAAATTGCTTAAGAGCCGGTCAACGTGTTTCCATGAGCGAACCGGCTCAGCCAGGCATAGCCAGTTTGGCGCGGGCCGGGGTGCTAACGGGCTCTCACCGATGCGGCACGCCAAGATAGGAAAATCGACACAGATGAAGTACTAACGCTTTGGCGGGCAGGGGATGACGCCGTCTTTCTGGTAAGTGCGATTTCGGGTGTCATGGCTCCGGGTGTGTCCTCAAACACCGCGGCCGTCGCGGCGGCCGGCGGTTCTTTGAAAGGCACATCATGGACAAATCTGCGCACGAGCACACAGTTCGCGATGCGATTCTCGAGCACGGAATTTTTGCTGCGGGGCAAGTCGGCAACTGGCAGGTTCGGCCGGACGCATTTCGGCGCCATGAAGCAGCTTGGAGCTTCAAAACAGCCGATATCGAGGCCGAACTGGGCTGCATGCACGCTGTAGGACTGGTGACCTGCAACCAGGCTGGCTTCTGGCCTGCTCTGCAAGCAGGCCTTTGTTGCCCGTGAGGCGCGGCGGCAGACGATCGGTCGACGGCATCGATCGCTTGGCGCCGGCGAGGCGGCGACCGAAGATCTTGTGCTTGCGATCGTCATGATTGGTGGGAGCTTCACCCACAAGAGTCGTTACAGTTCTGTGAACATCTATTGGCGGCCTGTCTCGCTCGCGTATCCCCAACCGAGCGCGAACGTGCCACTCAGTCGCTGGTTAAACATGGCTCCGCAGAAAAAGTACGGAATTAAGTTTCCCGCGCTGCACCCGTGGCGGTGGCATCAAGTCAATGTCCGTCACGTCACTTGTCGAAAATCGCGCATCCACCGCGTACAATCTCCGGCTCACATCGGGCAGCCTTGCGAAGAACGGCCGCTCGTGCAACACGGTCTGCGTTTCGCGCTCGTGGGAGTGCACTCGCGGCCCCGCGCTTCGACCGTCCCCTGTGCACCGGCACCGCAGGCTGCCTTTTTCATGGGCTCTTTCCTTGGGACGTTGGACTGCAGACGTGCAGCCCTCCCACCCGAGCGCCATCGCGCGTGGCCGGGAAAGGACTCGCTTTCCACCTTCACTGCTTCTGACTGATCTTTACCCCATGTCGCTTCCCGATATTGACTTCAAGGAAATCCGCGTTCATCGAACCAGCCAGGCCGACGCATTCGAGGAGCTATGCTGCCAGTTGGCGGGCGATGAACCGCTGACGGATCGCATCCGCTTCGACAAGAAGGGGCGGGGAGGAGACGGCGGCATCGAGTGCTTTGCCACACACGCCGACGGATCAGAAACCGGATGGCAGGTGAAGTTCTACTGGGAGATTGACAGTCTGCTCAGCTCGCTCGACGGATCACTGACGAAAGCGCTTGTAAAGCATCCTGCCATGCACCGGTTCATCGCGTGCTTCCCGTTCGATCTGGCGGATTCGCGCCGCTCTGACGTGACGACGGCATTCGCAAAATGGACCAGGTGGCGTGAGAGGCGGATCAGCGAAGCCGCCGCGGCCGGCAGGATAGTCACGATCGATCGCTGGGACGGGCACGAGATCAAACAGAGGCTGACGGACAGCAATCCGAGATCGGCGGGGCGGATAGCCTTCTGGTTCGACCAGGAGCTGTTGACCGCCGACTGGTTCCGGAAAGCCTTCGAACGGACAGCGGATAGCCTGGGGGATCGCTACAGTCCGCAAACCCACATCGACATCCCGGTGCGGCAGTCGATCCTCGCGACGGTGCGCGACCCCGTGATTTTCGAAGCGCTGAAACCGCTCGCTGCGCGAATAAGGCATAGCCTGCAACAGTCGCCAGGCAGCGCGAACAACGCTGCGTGCACCGCCGCGCTGGGCGTTGCGACCGAACTGGATACACTCGCCGATGAGCAGCCGGATTCATTTACGCTGCTGGAATTACGCGGCAGGATCGATGCCGCTGCCGATCTGGCTACCGCGTGGCATGGCGAACTCCGGGACCAGCGGCAAGGTCGTGAGCGTAGCCCGGAGCTGATCGCCGTTTCCAATCTGATGAACGCGTTGCGCGCCTGCGCTCGCAATGTCCGCGCGGATCACTGGACGCATCTCGACACGCGGGCGCTTCTCGTGTCCGGTGATGCCGGAAGTGGCAAGTCACACCTGCTAGCTGACGCCTGTGCACACCAGATCGAGAACGGTCGACCGGCCATGATGGTGCTCGGCGGCAAGCTGCCGGATGCCGAGCCGTGGGGTGAGATCCTGCGGGATCTCGATCTGCCGCGCCATCTCCAGGCCAGGCAGTTCCTCGGTGCACTCAATGCCGCCGGAGAAGCGGCGGATGTTCGCGCGCTTGTCGTAATTGACGCACTCAATGAGAAGAATGGGCAGTTGATCTGGCCGGAGCGCCTCGCGGGCCTGTTGAACGACCTCAGGCAGTTTCCCTTCATAACGGTAGTGCTGTCGTGTCGGACAACGTATTTGGATGTCGTTATCCCGGACTCACTGGATGCATCGAAGCTGCCGCGGATTGAACATGAGGGCTTCGAAGACGACGATGTGATGCGTTATCTGCGCCGGCGCGGCATCAGCGTACCGGAGGCTCCCCGTCAGCTCGACGAACTGCACAACCCGCTTTTCCTCCGTCTGGCCTGCGATGCGCTGAAGGCCGAAGGCGAAGTGTTGATGACGGACAGCCTGAGCGGGATTTCCGAAGCGTTCCGGCTCTTTACCTCGACTGTCACACGACGTATTGAGGCGACAACGAAGGTTGCGCCACGCCGCAACCTGGTTTCGAAGGCGATCGAGGCATTGACGACGGAGATGTCCAGGACAGGGCGTGGGGAGGTCGGTTTCGAGCGCGCTGACGAGCTCGTGCGCTCAATCTACGATGGCAATGAGATCGCGAGTGACATCCTGTTCCAGCTGGAAAACGAAGGGCTTCTTGCAGTGGAGCAGGACTCGTTTTCCAGCGTCGAATCCAGGGAGGTTGTCCGTTTCACGTTCGAGCGGATGGGTGATCATGCGATTGCCGCCAGCCTCCTGAATCGCAGCATGGATTCCGCGGGAGCTGGCGCCGTGTGCGCTCCCGGGTCACCGCTGCACCAGGCGCTGGCTGATCCGCATTCCCGGATCGCGCCGGGGCTTCTGGAGGCGCTCGCGATCCAGCTGCCCGAGCAGCTGGAGCTGGAGCTTCCGGATCTGGCCGGCGTACCGCAACGGTTATGGGTGGACGACGCGTTCGTTCACAGCCTCCTCGCCCGCCGACCGACGGCTTTCCGTGAAAGGACCTGGCAGCTCGTGGATGAAATTGGCGACGAACGCCTGCGTTTCGACACGCTCATTGCACTGTCGACTGAGCCGGAGCATCCGTTCAACGTGCGTGTGCTCGACAGCGAACTCCGGCGGCATGCGATGCCGGAGCGGGATGCGCACTGGTCGGTCCATCTGGCTGATTCGGACCGTGCAACGACACTGGTTGACTGGGCGTGGAACGCCGACCAGACACGCGTTACGCCTGCGCGCGCCGAGCTGGCGGCCATACAGCTCACCTGGTTTTTCACAACGAGCTTCCGCCCCCTTCGCGATAGAGCGACGAAGGCGCTTGTCGCACTGCTTGCCGGTCGTCCCGGGCTCGCGATCAGCCTGTGGAACGGGTTCAAAGGTGTTGACGACGGATATCTGACCGAGCGTCTGACTGCCGCGCTCTACGGGGCGGCCATGCAGGGCGTGTGGGAGGATTACGATATGTCGGCTGTCGCCACGACCCTCTATCGTGATCTTTTTGCGAACCGCACGCCCCCGGCAAATTCGCTGCTGCGCGACCATGCCCTCGGACTGATTGCATATGCCATGCATAGGGGAGTGTTGGGCGGCGCAATTGATCGCGAAAACCTCGAGGGACCCTTTCTCAGCTCCTGGCCGATCGAGCATGTCCCCGACGAAACCATCGAAGCCTACACGCGGCAGTACGGTGAGAACGGAAGGTATCCCGACGAAATCGTCAACTCGTGCCAGGACGGTGATTTTGGGCGTTACGTGCTCGACTACGCGGTGCAAGACTGGAGTCCGGCTCTCGTTGGCACCTCGCCGCTGCCGAACGCGCTGGATCTGCGGAACGCCTGGTTTGAGGAGTTTAAGGTCACGGCGACCTTGGACATGATTGCGGCGCATGACCGGCTCGTTCAAACCATCGCCAGCGAGAATCCCCGCAACACCGTCGTGATGGGGGAGGCTCGCGACCGGATCAGGGCGGCAAAGGCGGTCTTTAGGGCGGCTGTCGGCTCGGATATGTTCGAAGAATGGCGGGAGCGGGCCGAGTACTGGCGAGCCGAAGGCATGTACCAGAGCTATGCGACCCAACAGGGTCCGTCCGGGTTTAATCTCGCGTGGGCGCGGCGCTGGGTCGTGAAGCGGGCGCATGATCTGGGCTGGTCGGAGGAACTGCATGGCGCGTTCGACCGGCAGGTCCGTGGCGATCGGAACGAGCACTCCCTCGAGCGAATCGGCAAGAAATATCAGTGGCTGGCGCTTTACGAACTGGTCGCGAGCATGGGCGACAATCTCGAACGTCTCCCGGATCGCGACACCGACCCGCTTCGGTTGCGCAACCTCGACCCCTCGCTGCTGGTCGATCATGTTGCTGCAGATGACTGGGAGGAGGTTCCGGCGAAGCCGTTCTGGATCGGCGCGGCCCCCGAACTTGCTGCGCGTACGCCCGCTGAGGCGATAACATGGCTGCACTCGTCCGAGGATATCCTCGATGGAGTCGAGAACGTCGCTGTCAGGTCCGAAGACGACGATCGTCACTGGCTGGTGCTCACGGGATTTAAGACCTGGCGCACGCCAACGCAGGGCATGCACTGTGAGGCGTGGCGCCGTGTAGGAAGCGTGGTCGTGCGAAGGGCAGACCGCGACAGGGCGCTGGAGTTGATGTCGACGGGTCAGATGGCAGGCCCGCACGACGTGCCCGTCGCCGCGGGAGGGGGCTACCGCGTTCATCTCGGTGAGTTTCCGTGGCGATCGCTCGAGGAGGGGCAGGATGACTGGATCCTCGACTGGCGCCCTGTCGACTCAACTGTGCGACGCGGTGGGAACAGACTCGCTATCAGGCCAACCACGACGGAGTACAACGCCGAGGCGGACGGTTACGACGGCTCGGTCAGCGATCACATCAACCTGCGCCTGCCGGCACGGTGGTTGATGGATGGGCTGGGCCTGCATCTCACCGACGGTCGCTCGATCGTGTATCAGGATGCTCAGGGGGTCACCCGCTTCATGGATCCGTCCGTCTCGACGGCGGGCGAGAGCGCCGCACTGGTCGACCGGGACGCCTTCCTTGGGCTGCTTGAGCGTGAAGGTCTGGTCGCTATCTGGACCGTTGCGGGCGAAAAAAATGCGTACGGTGATTCAGCGGGCGACGGCTTCGGGGGGCGGCTTACCTTTACGCGGCTGTTTTATTCTGACGGAAGTGGGCTTCGTGGTCGTGACAGGCTCGAAACGTTCGACGCCCCCTCGGCACGCCAGCGCGCCGCCTTCCTGGGCGAGTCAGTGGCGGATGCGGGCCAAGTGGATGATGGGCCCAGTGACGTCACGGTTTCGCATTCACTAGGCCACGGCAACCACTGACACTCGGGTCGAAGCGGGTTAGGGACGATCCCGACTTGTGCACACCGCAGGTACACTCGGCAGTGAGTCCGCGGGCCAGATGCAGCGGCAATCACGCACGGCAAGCAATACCGATTGAACCCAGTGACGACGCAACGCAGCGTCACTGGGACTTTGGCCATTTGCCAGCTTGAGCGTGGCTTAGCATTAGCTATCGGCAGGCGCTCTGCGAGTGCGCCAGAAACCGTAGTGCTTCCCGATTCCTGAGATCATCGTTCGGTGGAGTCATTGAGCTGCGCCCACGAATCGGGGAAGGGCGGCAAAAACACGATGAGGCCTTCCTCGAGGCTTTGCTGAGCAAATTCAGGTCACAGTATATCGAACGACCACGGGTGTCGATGGCGGTCAGGAACCGCGCAAATCCGGCGACACACAGTTGACGTGACGTGATAAAGGCGGTAACTGCAAGTTGCGGGGAAGGTCCTGACGCTGTGCGCGTCGGAAGGAGCCCGTAGG
>NZ_JBBPEN010000033.1:0-7687 GCF_038900755.1 Paraburkholderia diazotrophica | reverse complement strand
TCTTGAACTGCTACCTGTGCGCGGCGGTGGGGGGACCTCATTCGTCGAGCCGTTCGAGCGGCTTGCGAAAGAAGGAATCCGCCCCGCATTCCTGGTTTATCTCACCGACATGGACGGCCCGTTTCCCGACGATCCTCCGGACTACCCGGTCCTGTGGGCGTCGACGACGCCTCTCAAGCGGGCGAAGAAGGCGCCGTTCGGTGAGATGGTCGAAGTGATCTGTTAGCGCACGATGTTGCTCATTCCCTTAACCCAACCCCGGCCGAGTGCTGGGGTTTTTTATTCCGGTTTGGCTCTGAAAGCGGATTCCACGCATTCCACAGGCTCATTTTTCGGAACTTTGGTGTCTTTCAGTCGAGAAAAATCAAGCAATTCAATTGTTTAACCGTGCGCTGCCCGGTGGTTGCGAACTTGGGAAGGCACAAAGGGACCTGAGCCGGCTCAGGTTGCTCTTGCTCAAACTGAAACAAAAGCGAAAAACATGGCCGAATCTTAACCGCGTATTTTCAAAAAATGAATCAATGCGCGGATGCATTGTTTTGTATTCGGCCGCAGGCCCCGATCCCGAGGTGCGTGCATTGATGCGAGGTTTTTATCGCACTTGGCGCGAAAAAGTAGGCTACGGAAGCGGCTTAAACAGATCCATTTGCCGAGGATCGGACTTGCGACCTTCGCTGTTCGCTTCGGTCGGCGCAGGCCCACGCGCGATGCGAAAAAAGCCGGGGTCGACGCCCGAGTTATGCGCCGCGCGAAGCCAATGCGGCGTATCGCCCAGCCCATTCCATTCGTTACCATGCGCATCCCGATAGAGCGCCGGGTGATCGAGGTCGTGCTGGATTGAGTCAGCGAGCGCTTGCACTGTGATGCCGAATTCTTCCATCCGACGACGTATCCAGATGATCAGCCGGTCGCGGGCTTCGCCGTCAACTATTTTTCCCTTCATAAACGAGTGCTGCTTCGTTGGTTGTCGTGTTGCGCAGTATAACGGCGTGCCGCAGCGGTCGCCCCGCGTAGCGCCTCAAAGAGGTGTGCCTTCTGCCTTTCGGGGAGGCGAGCCGCTTGCTGCTGGTTTTGTGGCCATCGACGAGAAGCAGAGGTGCGCGAATGTTTCTGTGTTATCTGATTGATCCGCGCCATCGTACCGTCGTAAAGGTAAATGACGGCTTTGATCGCGCGTCAGAACTGCTTGCGAGCGAAGCTCTGGAACTTCAATCGCTGTGGCGAGCCATGTCAGATCCTGATTCGTCGGTCGACGTCGTGTATTCACCGGGCGACGCTGAGGAACCCTGGTTTCGAGTACGTCTGACACATTCAGGCAAGCCACTGGAGCTCGTCATCGCAGGCAAGGGCGTGCTCATCGCATGGGCGCCGTACCCGGCGACATTGCGAGCCAGATCGCGACCGCCCACGCGCTTGAGGCTCACATCGAATATCCTGGCGACCGGCACACGGCTGCCGCCGACTGGCTCAAGTCCGAACTCGGCTCAGATCGACGCATCCCCGTAAAACGCGCTGGCACGAAAGGCCGCCGCGTGCGTCGTCACGGGGCATCGTCCTGACAGTACGCTCTAGGTGCGTTTGCGCGCCATCTGGTCGAGTGACTCACCAACGCGAAAGCGCTCAAGCCGGTCGCTTGCATCAGCAACAGCCGCGAGCGGTGCACGACGTAACTGCCTGTCGTAAGTCGAGACGATTACAGCAAATTGCCGGAAGCCGTTCTCGTCCAGTGACCACACGCCAGAGTCCCGGCCGCGATCGAAGGCCGCTGATATGACGTCCTCGGCGTCTCGCATCTGTTCGAAGGTGGCTTCACCGTAGCCCGCCTCTGCCAGTAACCCGGTGAGGATCATTGCCTGGCAAAGGGTCTGCGCCGCTCCGGCATTGCCCATTCCCCGCCGCATCGCGTCCAGGGCGATGTGAACCTGCAAACAAAGCCGATCGACCTCGGTGCGCGGCATCGGTAGCAGGAGGGTCTTGTTTCGACGCGCACGCGCCGCTGCTGCGGTTCGTGCAAACGGAATCGTTCTGGCCATCGTGTCAATAATTGGAAAGCGTCGTGGGCGAATCCTACACCACACACAGGAGTGCAGCGTTACCCTGAAAGCTATACGTTTTACTGCACCATTTCGGGTTAGTGACCTGAGCCGGCTCGGCGACGCATTACGGCATCGCCGCGCTGCATGACATCTTCGGGCAGTGTCACGCGCAACGAATCGGCAAAAGCTCATTGATTTGATCGTTCTTTCGGTCTGCTACAGGTCACTGCAGCCTGAAAAATAGCAGCATGTCCGAAGCTACCGAAAATCCCCTGCTCAAGGTGCGCCCGCTCGAAGAGAGCGCGGTGCAGATGTTTTTCGCATCCGTCGCCCCGCTGCGGGAATACTTCGAAGCGCCTGACGTCGCCGAAATCATGGTTAACAACTTCGACAATGTCTGGATCGAGCGACGTGGTGAGATGCACCGCCTCAATCTCACGCTGAACCAGGCAACGCTCAACGGCGCGATTCTTTCCCTTGCTGCATCGGTCGAGAAGTCGGCGAAGGCCGGCACGGCGCAGGGCATCATCAATGCGGGCCACAAGGGTTTGCGTATCGCGGCCGTCATGCGCCCGACGGCGATCGATGGGCACGCGATGTCGATCCGCAAGCATAGTGACAGGCAACTCAGCCTTCCCGACTATGTCGCAATGGGCGCGTTTTCGCGCGTGTACGCGCGACACGAGCACAACGACGAAAAGCTCTTCTATCCCGGCATCGAAAACGAAGGGCTGATGGCCGCCGTGAGCGAGCTGATCGTCCGCCGAAAAAACGTCTTGGTGGCGGGCGGCACATCGACAGGCAAAACCACGTTCCTCAACGCGCTCGCCGCGCAGGTGCCCGAAGACCAGCGCGTCATCACCATCGAGGACACGATGGAACTGAAGCTGCGTGTGCCCAACCTCGTGCGCTTCCTGTCGAACCCGGACAAGGGGGTCGCGACACAGGCCCTGGTTGCGCTGTGTCTGCGATTCCGGCCTGACCGGATCGTCGTTGGCGAGGTCCGCGGCGGTGAGGCGTTCGACTTCATTCAGGCGCTGAGCACCGGACACGATGGCGGCCTGGGATCAATTCACTCAAACGATGCGCGCGGCGGCTTGAGCCGTCTGGAAAGCCTCGCGATGCTCGGTATTCCGCCCGGCAGCCGCTGGGATCTGGTCGATATGCGCAAGGCCATCGCCGACTGCTTTCACTACGTGATTCACCTGCGTCGTACCGGCGAGTTGCGCCACGTTTCCGAGATCGTCGAGATCAAGGGGTTCAAGGATGGGGACTACGTCCTCAACCGTGTTTTTTAAACAATCAGGAGCTGTTGAATGAAGAAATGCCTCAAGTCTGTCCAGTCGCGACTGCGTGCCGTTGGAGCCGCTGCATATCGTCGCTTTCTCAGCCGTCGCGAGATCAGGTCGACGATTGTGGCTGCCGGTCTCGCGTTTTTCGCTCCTTTCGCATCGGCCGTCAGTATGAGTGACCTTGGTCCCGCCACCGACGTGATCTGTCTGATCTCCGCATACATCAGCGGCCCGTGGCTGTATGGCATTGGCATCGTGCTGATCATCGTAGGCGCCGTTGCGATCGCGAGTTCAGAAAGCACCATCGGCAAGCTGATTTCCTCCGTGTTCGTCGGACTGGGCCTTGCCGCCTGTGCAATACCCATCGTCAAGAACCACCTCAACATCTCGTACACCTGTGCGTAAGCCAACAAAAGTAAGCCGCGGGCTCTCGCTGCCGCGCCAAATGGGCGGCGCAGACCGTGGCCTTGCGATCGCGAACGGCACGCTCACGATGCTGCTCTGTTATTCGAGCATGACGTTCGCGTTCTTCGGGGTAGGCGTCGTGATCCATTGGGTCCTGCGCTGGAAAAGCAGTCGCGATCCGTGGTGGCGCGACGTGATGCTCGTCTACAACCATTACCCCGACCTGCATGAGCCGCTTCCATCGACGAAATTCTCTGCGCGTTTCAAGCGGCCCTATGGTTTCGACCAGGATCTTCCATGCTGAAACGAATTGTGCGCCGGCCGGTACAGGAGATTGCGCCATGGGCAACCATGGTGACGCCCGAACTCATCCTCGACAAGGACGGCTCACTGCTGACCTGCTTTACCTTCGAAGGGGTCGACGCTGACTCGCCCAATGCCGACGATATTTCGTCGGTGCGTACCAATCTGGATAACGCGTGCAAGAACTTTGATCACCGGATTACCGCGTGGTGGCGTCTCTCGCATCGTCGCGTGCAGGGCGCAATCGACGGGGCATTCACTGCGGACATCGATGCCTACGTAGACAGGATTAACCGCAACCATGTGAGCAGCGGCAAATTCTTCCGTAACACGCATTCTTTTTCACTGGCCTACACGCCGGAAACGGGTATCAACAAGGTCTTCGAGAAGGTTGCGTATCACATGACGGTTGGCGGCAGATCGATGCTGCCCGCGCTCATCGAAACGGTCAAAGACACGTTCTTTTCCCGGAGTGCGTTCGCCTTTGATCTGGAGCGCATGACGTCGGATATCAAGCGCTTCGAGTCGATTCTCGACGCGTTCAAGGGCGGGGTAACCCGCCTGAAGGCGAAGCGGCTGGAGCTGCAGAATGCGCTCGCCTATCTGCACCAGACGGCTAATCCATCGGTGCCGCCGCGCCGCGTGCGGTATCCCGTCACGATGCTCGATACGCACCTGACGGAAAGCACAGTCGTTTATGGTGCTGAACACATCATGTTCGAGTCGGCCTACGGAGTCCGTTACGCCAAGATCGTGGCGGTCAAGGAATGGATGGGATTCCAGGAAGCGGCGCTCGACGTGCTGTCCGAAGTCGACGCTGAACTCGATATCTGCGTGATGTTCCGCTTTCTGGATACCAGCAAGGCCAAGCAGTACATCGAAAAGATCCGCAGCTTCTACAAGATCGCCGCGTTCAGTCCGTGGGCCATCATCAAGGGTTTTCTGGCGAAGGAAGAACAGAAAAACGAGAAGGGCCGGATGATGCTTGCGGAGGAGGCCGAAGACGCGCTCGCGAAAATCACGGCCGAGGGGCAGCAATACGGATTCGCCAATGTATCCGTGATCGTCTATGGCAACACGGTCGGAGAGTGTGACGACGCAGCCCGGGAAGTGGTGGGCCGGATCGGCAATGCTGGTTTCGGGGTGGTCCTCGAGCGCGATAACCTTGCGGCTGCGTGGAATACGACGCTCCCTGGGCGCTGGGACAAGCAAAAGCGCCTTCAGTTTGTCGAGACGCCAGCCATCTCCGACATCGCACCTGTGCGAAGTGTGGCTGAAGGCAGCGCTGTCAACGCCTGGCTGACACAGCAGTCGGGCCAGAAGACTGGGCCGCTCACGCTGCTACCCACGCGCCACAAGACGTTGCAGCGGGTGAACCTGCACCGGCCCGGCGGTGCGTCGCACCTGCTCGTGCTGGGTCCGATCGGCATGGGCAAGTCGATCATGCTTAACTTCCTCATGTCTCAGACCGGACGCCACGGCGCCCGCCGCGTGCGCTTCGACAAGGACCGCTCGACGCGCATTCCAACGGTGCTGGCCGGCGGCCGCTTTATCGACGCGACCGGACGCTTTGAGGCGGCGACATCCGTCAACCCGTTGTCCCTGCTCTGCGACAAGCAGCATTACCCGTACGTCGCCGAATGGGTGCAGATGGCCATCGAAGACGATACCTTCCGCTGCAGCAAGAACCAGGAGCGGGAGATCTTTGACGCGGTCACCACGCTTGGCGATGGCTACAGCCCCGAGTTGTGGACGTTATCTAACCTGAACACGATGCTCACCATTGAACTTCGCGAGCGACTGGCAGTGTGGACGAAGGGCGAAAAAAATGGCCGGTTCTTCGATCACGTCGAAGACGCGTTCACCCTGTCCGATGACCTCTCGATTGAGATGGGCGATCTGTTCAACAACTTCCCGGTCGCCGCCGCGCTGTTCATGGATTACGCGTTCTACCGGATCGCGCAATGGCTGGATGGCAAGCGCTACACGGTGATTGAGGTCGAGGAGGCGGGCTTCTTCTTCCAGAACGAACGCTTCTACAAGCGCCTGGAGGTCTGGGCAGTGACTATCCGGAAGCTGAACGCAACGCTGATGATGGCGACGCAGTCGCTCGCACAGGTCGCACGTATCGCGGACTTCGAGGTGCTCAAGGAAAACATCCCGAACATCATCTACCTGCCCAATCCCGATGCGAAGAATAACCTGCATCTTTATCGCGACAAGTTCGGCCTCACGCTCGACCAGATCCAGATGATCGTCGAGGCCGCGCCCAACCGGGACTACCTGTGGGTAACACCGGACCAGACACGCATGCTGCAGGCGAGCTTCCCCAAGGAGACGCTCGCCGTATTGCGTTCGGATGGCCGCGCTCAGGCCGTGCTCGACAGGCACGTCAAGTCGGGGGCGGCGAACTGGCGCGAGGCCTACCTTGCCGAAATGACGACTCTCGACTGAGGAACCAACGATGAAGAAGACTCTTGCGCGCCTTGCCCTGACCGCTGGGCTGACGTTGTGTGTGTCGCACGCTGCGTACGCGACGTTACCGGTCATCGATCCTGCAAACCTGATCCAGACCACGATCACGGCTCTCAAGGCCGTCAAGACCGAGGTGTATCAGGACAGCAATATCGCGTACCAGTACCAGATGATGGCGAACCAGCTTCTCCAGGCGACGAACCTGGACCCGGCTGCGATGAAGGCGCAGTACGACCAGATCACCGGCGATATCTCAAAGTACAAGCAACTCGCCGATAACGCGACCAGCCTGTACGGCGACCTTCAGAATGGCAACCAATGGCTTTCGCACGTGCAGACGATGGTCTCCCGTTCGGGCAAGTCAAACGCGCAATGGTTCGCCGATATGGGCACGCTTTACAGCCAGCGTGACAATCAGGCGACCCAGTTGATGCAGACGGGTAACAACGTAGTCCAGCATATTCAGGCACTCACGAAGCGGCGACAGGAGTTGCAGTCGCAAATGTCGTTGACGCCAACCGCGCAGGCTACCGCGGAACTCACGACGCACTATCTCGACGTGGTATCGAGCCAGATGAGCGACATGCTTCAGATGATGGCGAACAAGACGCAGAAGGATGCTCAGCAGCAGTCTGCGGATAACGCCGAGGACAAGGCGCGATCAGCCAACGCAAAGGCTTTCCTCGACCAACAGGCCGCCGAGCGCGCGGCTTACGGCTACTAGGGGAGCGCAAAAGCGACATGTTGCTGCGTGACATCAAACATCTGGCCGTCGCCTGTCTGCTGGCGCTGTTTGCGATCGGCGCGTCGCCGGCGTTCGCTGACGACGCGTCTGCGCCCGCGGCAACCAGTGGTACGGCCGCCAATCCCTACGTGAGCGCTGGTGAAACTGCGGCGGGCAACGCCCGTGCGATCGACAAGATCACCGCCATGTTTTCGTCGATCATGAATACCGCAGTCGAGGCCTCCCAGAGTATCCAGAAGGAATCGGACAAGTTCGCCAGCGGACTGGCAGTCATCACGATCGTTCTCGCAGCCGTGCGCTTCGGCGCAACGAAAGACCCGGTCATGGCGTGGGTCGCCTTGTTTGAAGAGCTAGGCACTCTCGGCATCTTCGCTTCGATCTACGTCGGTTTCGCGAGCTGGGCTCCAAACTTCTATAAATGGTTCGTCTCC
>NZ_JBBPEN010000032.1:0-9548 GCF_038900755.1 Paraburkholderia diazotrophica | reverse complement strand
CTACGCGGTTCATTTCGTTGAAACAGACCGCAAGGTCGGCATGCGGGCGAAGGAACTGTGCACGCTCGACCATCTTCCCGAAGACGTGCTCGCCTGTCTGGGCGAGCGGGCCAAGGCTCTTCGCTCGCATTTCACTCCCTGCCGGCGTATCGGTGGCGAATATACGTCGCTGCTCTGGACGACCTCCACAACTATGGCGGATATCCCGACCGGAGCGAAGGTGAGTGTCTCGTGACGGCCGGATCGCTCGGAGAAATCGCCGGGTTCGACGGGGATTGCCGGTTGCACTGACGAAGAAATCGCGCTTGCATCAACATGGCTGTTATCCGATGAAGGCTAGCTAGGTCCATGACTGTCGATGAGTTGCTGCGTGGCACGGCACACGTGCCCGAGAGCTTCGACGTCCGCTCTCCTTGTTACTCGAAGACCACGGGGCATGCAGCATAAGTTTGCCACACAGACTGAGGAGCTTCAGACGTGAAAGTGACGATCCGGAGGGATAGACGAGGAGCATTGACCGCTTACGTCCCGAAGAAAGATGTTGAGGAGACGATCGTTTCTGTTGCGCGCGCCCATATATGGGGTGGGATCATTACGCTGGCCAATGGCTGGCAGCTGGAGCTGCCCGAAATGGCACCTGATACCGTGCTCCCCGTCACTGTAGAAGCCCGGCGCGTGACGGGGAAGACGGACTGATATGACGCTCGCTTCTGCTTAGTCAATGTCACAACTACTTTGATATTGCCTTGCGGTATTCAGGCGGACGTCAGAGTAAGTGGTAATGGAACAGAAATCGGTCGACAGATCCTCGCTCGCTTAATGAACAAATGCGATGTGGCAAAGCGTTGACCGAACTTCTTGCAATAGAGCGAAACGCGCAGCAGGTGCCCGTTGAGCGAGAAGTACTGTCAACGTTTGTAAGTAAAGCAAGCTCGCGCTTGAGGTCTCGCAATCCGCGGGATGCGCCGCTTTCTTAGTTGACGGCTGTTCCCGGCCCGGTGAAACAGATACTCGGCGACTGCTTCACCGCGGACACGCTACCAGCTACCGACATCTTCCGAAGTCGTCAATGGTCACACTCTCTACCATCAATTCGACCACGAGCGAAAAATGAGGGAGTTGGCATGCAACACGTTAGAGAAAAATTCATCTGTCAAGTAGTCCTATAGAAATATGCATTTCAATGCAAAAACCGAGTCCGGTTGTGCATGAGTTTTGCGCCGAGAAAATTCACTCAATGTGTGCGTCATCATGTGGATAAAGAAATCGGATTAAGGTTGGTTTCATATTTGGAATCGTATGTAATTTTTGTGTAACGGTAACTACTCCATCAATGATTGATAATGAGTGTGGCTATTAAAAATCGTTAGAACTGCATCAGAAATATTCATGTTAACAACATGTCTCGCTGTGGCAAGATGAGCAACAACGGATATGGGGCGGGTCAAGATGGTAGGTGATGGCGGCGCTTGCGGGTTCTGTGCGCGTTTCGTCGGCGCGCCGTTTGCGGCAACTGATGATAAGTAGTTTGGTTTGGTTCGGATGAGTTCATCGCATGTCGTTGGCTCAAATTGCATTTCGCCCCGCATGGCGGAACACTGATCTTCGCGCGAATGACATGACTTTTGAAGGACCCGCAATGAACAGAGTCGACGATGACCGTAACTCAGCGTAGAAGCGAACGCACCGAATATGTATCTGGCTGGGGTAAGGCGTGGAAGGTGGCGTATCGATAAATCAAACGGTCTCGTGAAGGCTGAGACACGGCCAATACGGTAACAAATGCGGTGGAATATGTGTCACGTGGCATGCACTTAAGAATGCCTGAATATACCGTTCACGCCTTCACATAATCATCTTCGATCGCGGAGTGTTATACATGACTGTAAAGCATCATTTCTTGCTGACGCCGGGGCCATTGACGTTGAGCGATGAGGTCAGGGCGCAGATGCAATATGACGTCGGCTCGCGTGACGGGTGTTTCAAGACGATAACGGATCAGGTAAGAAATATAATAGTTGATTTAGTTGACGGTAAAGACGCCTACTCGGTGATCCCGATGCAAGGCGGTGGATCCTACGGCATCGAAGCCGCGTTGGCTTCCTTTGTTGCGCCTTCCGATCGGCCTCTCGTCTGCATCAATGGAATTTACGGTGAGCGGATTCTAAAAATGCTGCAACTCCGTGGTGTACATGTTGTCAGCATGACTGCTCCCTGTGATGAGCCGCTTTCAACATCCCAAATTGCTGAATATCTGAGAAGGAATCCCACGATAACGCATTTGTGCTTCGTGCATTGCGAAACCACCACAGGCGTCATTAATCCGATCGGACCGATAGTAGAACTAGCAAAGAAGCGCGGCGTAAGAACGATCATAGATGCAATGAGTTCCTTCGGTGCGGTGGAGATTAACGCCAAGCAGGTGCAATTTGACGTCCTTGTCACTTCTAGCAATAAATGCATTGAAGGTCCACCGGGTGTGTCGTTTGTAATCGCTTCATTGGAGTTGCTTAATAGCAACGTTAAACATATGAATTCTTTCGTGCTGGATGTTCGAGACCAATGGAATAGTTTTGAGAAATCCGGTGAATGGCGCTCCACTCCTCCAACACATGTCATCCAGGCTTGCGCCAAAGCACTTGAGCGACTGACCATCGAGGGCGTCTTTCGCCGCGGTGAGCGTTACCGCTCTGTACGTGACGCGATCATCGGCGCAACCGCGCCGTACGCCTCTCCTCTTTTAAACGCGAATATACGGTCGCCGGTATGCCTTGCCCTTACCGCACCTAATGTCATTCGTACCCAAAAAGACCTCGACGCGCTGTACGCCCATCTGGTGGACTACAACCTCTACATCTATACAAAGTTGCATTCTCAGACCCGCAGTTTCAGGATTGGTTGTATGGGATGCATCGATCCGATGTGGATTCGCCTGTTGGAAATCGCGTTTCAGGATTTCTTCGATGCCAATCGAGACATTAGAAAACACTTGCCGGCGTCAAAAAAACGAGTTTTGGAAAAGGTCTTGTGATATGTCGAGAAGCAATGCCAGTGAACAGATGTCCAGAGAAACAGCACTTCTTTATGCTAGCTATCGCCATGATCCGGTGACAAAGGCTGTTTCGGTGCCCATTTACCAATCAACAGCCTATGAGCTTGAAGGTGATCTGGAAAAGATTGCCGGAATTTACAACGCCAAGGAAGATGGGTTTACGTATAGCAGAATCATCAACCCCACGACGCGTATTCTCGAAAAGCGATTTGCCGCAGTGGAGAGTGCAAGCGACTCTCTTGCGGTAGCTTCTGGACAGGCCGCAACCTTTCTTGCCATCGCCAACCTGTGCAGCGGAAAGCCAGGCGATAACGTAGTTGCATCGAAGTATTTGTATGGAAATTCGTGGAATCTCCTCTTCAATACATTTAAACGGTTGGGTATCGAGGCGCGATGCGCAGATCCAAAGAATATATCGTCTTTCGAATTGCTGACCGATGACAGAACCATTGCAATATTCGGAGAGGCGTTTTCGAACCCGTGTCTTGTCCCTTTGCCTATCCCGGCGCTCGCGGAGATTGGAAAACGGCATGGGGTTCCTATCATCGTTGACAATACCACAACTCCTTTGCTCTGCCGTCCCGCCTCTTTGGGCGCGAGCATCTCCACATATTCCGCGACGAAGTATCTATGCGGCCACGGGACGACGCTTGGCGGATTGATCGTTGATAACGGGCGCTTCGCGTTCGATGATACAGTCCGATTCCCGTTGTTTAACGAACCGGACGAAGCGCATGGCGGCATCCTCTGGAAAGAGGCTGTTCTTAAACTTGGCGATCTTGGCGCAAGTCCCTATTTGCTGAAGGCGCGGATGACGTGGCTCCGTGACACCGGTGCCGCGATTAGTCCGTTCTCCAGTTTTCAGTTGATTCAAGGGCTCGAGACACTTCATCTTCGCATGCAACGGCATTGTGAGAATGCGTTGGCCGTTGCCGGGTTCTTGATAAAGCATCCGAAGGTCAAGCGTGTGTCATATCCATCGCTAACCTGTGGATACGAACGCGAGCTTGTTGACGAGTTGATTGACGCGCGTGTCGGTTATGGCGCAATCATCATGTTCGAACTGGCCGATGAAGCAGCCGGACGCAGATTCATCACCAACATCGAGCTCATGTACCACGTATCAAACGTGGGTGATGCGCGAACATTGGTCACACATCCAGTCTCGACAACTCACACGACTGTTCCAAAAGAGCAGCGTGAGGCCGCCGGTATTTTCGATGGGTCCATCCGCCTGTGTGTCGGCATCGAGAACGTAGACGATATCGTCGCGGATATTCAACAAGGACTGGACGCCGTCTGACATCGATCTTTCACGGAGGGAGATTTAATCATGGAAATTTGTGAAGCGTGGCAACTGCGAGGCAAACGATTCAGGACCTCTCGCTTCTCGCGCGACATTACCCGTGAGTTGTCTGAATTGAAGCCTGATAACATCACTGGCGCACTTTATATTCTGAAGGACTATCTGGTCATTCTGGCGTGTGCTTACGCGACTGTACGAATTACGTGGTGGCTGTATCCTATCGTAGTGCTAATAATCGGCGCGCAACAACGTGGGCTGACGACGATCGCCCATGACGCAGCACATCGGACACTCGCAAAAAACACCCGCTGGAACTATTTTCTCGGAATTGTTTTTGCAGCATATCCTCTTCTTCAGCGTCATTGGGCATATCGCTACTCTCATGTTCATCTGCATCATCCTCATCTCGGCGACCCGGAGAAAGATCCTGACCTGAAGTTCTTCATATCGTCGGGCGTATATGACGTCCGCCATCCACGCAAATACGCGTTTTCCGTTATCTGGAAGGCGATGCTGGGCGGTGCGACGTTACGCTACCTAAAATATCTATGGAACAACCGGTTTCTCATTTCACGCGAAGGTCAGAAGGACATCGATAGGCTGGGATCTGCCATCGATACTTACGGATTCGCACTGTTCTGGCTGGTCGTTATTCTCGGCTTCATTCAGGCGAAATCAGTTGATATGCTCGTGTTGTTCTGGCTGGTTCCTTATCTGACGACCTTTCAGGCATTGGGCTGGTTCATCGAACTTGCGGAACATTCTCCAATGTGCGAGACCGAAACCGACGATGTCTATCTGACACGCAATCGCAAAGGCAACCTGATCGAGCGGCTGCTGTTCGGCGCCAACCTTGATGAATATCATCTGGAACATCACCTCTCGCCGGGCATCCCCTTCTGGCACCTGAAGCGGGCACAAAAGATCAGGCTACGCGATCCGCAATATGCCGAGATTGCCGATTCATGGGGAGGACTCTTCGCTCGCGGCCCCAATGGGCAGCCAAGTGTCATCAGTCAACTGCTTGAGCGGAACCGGCGGCTGTACGAGGCTCAGCTTGAGCGCCTGCCGGGCGAGGAGCGAGCATAACGATGGATAAGCATCGTCCTATGGGTTGCGCCGTTGTTGGGGTTACCGCAAATCGCCACCTTTGCGACGGAGTCCATCGCGACTGGTTACGGCGGCGCTATATCGAGGCGCTGACGGAGTACGCTTCGGTCGAGTGCGTCATTTTACCGACGATAGACGGAGATCGTCCATCGGAGGCGACTATTCGCACATTTCGTGAAGCGATGCGCCGTCTCGACGGGCTTGTGCTGACGGGCGACGAATCCGATCTCGATCCCGATATCTTGTGCATGAACGAGCGCGTATGGGCGCGCACCGAAGACGATGTTGTCCCCGGCGAGATCGATCGTCCGCGAGACCGGTTGTCGTGGGTCGCATTGACGGTAGCCGGAGAGCTTCAGATGCCCGTATTGGGGATCTGCCGTGGCTTGCAGGAGATGAACGTTTATAGAAACGGCACGCTGCACGAAGATTTGTCGTCGTCACACAAGGGAATCACGCATTCAGAAAACGCAAACCTGCCTCGCGACGAGCAGTATCTACCTGTTCACTCCGTGAAAATCGCTCCCGGTGGATTGCTGTCGTCGGTTGTCAAGAACGGGGAGCTACAAGTTAATTCGCTGCATAAGCAAGGCATTGCCACGCTGGGAAAAGGTATTCAAGTGGAAGCAGTCGCAGATGATGATATTGTAGAGGCGCTTTCATATAGAAATTCACCAACATTTCAACTCGGGCTTCAGTGGCATCCTGAATGGCACGCTACTAGGGATAACGCGAGCCAAAATATTTTCGAAGCATTCGGGCGCGCCTGCGACGCCTACATGGCGCAGCGATGCAAAAAATAGCGATCGAGGTCAGATCCTCAGGCCGCTGTTCCTTCCATTCGGCAATATTCAAACAGAATTGGCGGTGTCAATGGATTTTCATTTGTTCGCTTTGTTTCTCCTCGCGTTTACTGCTGCAGTAGTTTTGCCGGGACCGAACGTCGCGTTTGCGGTCGCGCAAACTCTTAAACACGGATTAAAAATTGCAATTCCAGGAGCCGTCGGATTCGGAATCGGTGCGGCAATTCATGCGGCAGTCGTGTTATCGGGCGTGGGCTTTTTTATCCGCGATAACCAATGGGTGTTGAAATATTTACGGTGGATGGGTGCGATATATCTTGTATATCTAGCCATTATTACTTTCTGTGGAAATTCGACTTCAAGCGATGAAGAAACGACGAATTGGAACTCGAAACAGATGTTTGCCGATTCACTCGTAGTCTCTTTGGCCAACCCTAAAGGGTGGATAGCCACACTGCTTACATATCCGAGCTTTATCAACCCGTATGGCTCGTACTCCACTCAAGCAGTTTCGATGGGTGTTGCCGCGACCATCATCTCGGTTGCGGTCTATAGTACTTATATGTTTATTGCGCATCGAGCGAGCATCGCCTTCAAGAACAAATCCTTGTTGGAAAAAATAACAGGTGCACTGTACGCATGCATCGCACTTGGTTTGCTCCTTTAATCTCGCTCAGGATTCCGCATGCCTCTGTCTGAGTGCTATTTACAATTCCGCGCGCCGTCTAGATTGAAAGGGAGACTGTAGATCCATGCCTATTAAAGTGCCGAAAGGATTGCCCGCTGGGACTGTGCTGCAGACAGAAGGCATCACAGTGATGGAGGGCGACAGTATATTGCGCCCGCGCGACCGGCCTTTGCACGTTGGTTTACTAAATCTCATGCCCAACAAAATCGAGACGGAGATTCAGATTGCACGCCTGCTCGGCGCAACACCTATACTGGTCGACCTTACGCTTATAAAAATCACCAGTCACTCGCCAAAAAATACACCGGTGAGCCATCTGACGACCTTCTATACAGATTGGATCGACGTAATGGAACAGGTCTTTGATGGTTTCATCATTACAGGCGCGCCGGTTGAGTCGATTCCGTTCGAGCAAGTCGCATACTGGAAGGAATTTATCGAAATTCTAAACTGGACACAAACCAACGCTCGCAGTTGCTTTAACATTTGCTGGGCAGCGCAAGCGGCGTTGCATCATTTTCACGGTTTGCCGAAGTACGCTCTGACGGAGAAGGCTTTCGGCATTTTCAGACACCATAGCTTAGAGTCCACGTCACCTTATCTGCAGGGTTTTTCCGATGATTTGTGTATTCCGGTTTCTCGGTGGACAGAAATGAGAAGCACGGACATTCCTTCGAGCAGTGGTATATCCGTACTCATCGAATCGCCAGAGACGGGTCTGTGCCTTCTTGATGACCCGAAGCATCATTCACTACACATCTTCAATCATATCGAGTACGACACACAGACTCTAGCGGATGAGTATTTTCGTGATCGATCAATCGGTCGGCACACAAATTTACCAAAGAATTATTTTCCAGACGATTGTGAAACCCTGCGACCCAAAAATTGCTGGCGCAGTCATGCGCATCTCTTATTCGGAAATTGGATTAGCCAGATATACAAGGCTGGTTTTAATACGCTTCGCTGAGATTTTTTGATGATCGATTTTCTATTTCGATGAAATTGATTTGCGCGGAAAAATTACTAAGGATGTGAAGCATGGGTCTTAAATTTGACGCATTGAAACAGGCGGTTGCTTCTGGTGTTATTGATACTGTGCTCGTCTGCATGGTTGACATGCAAGGTCGTCTTATTGGGAAGCGATTTCACGGCGACTTTTTTGTTAAAAGCGGCTACCTGGAAACGCACGCCTGCAATTACTTGTTGGCCAACGATATGGAGATGGAACCGGTCGCCGGCTACGCCAGCGCCAGTTGGGCAGCGGGGTATGGCGATTTCGTGCTAAAGCCTGATCTTTCGACGTTACGGCGGCTTCCATGGCTGGAAGGAACTGCATTGGTAATTTGCGATGTTCTAGATCAGAGCGGCCAGCCGGTTGCGCATTCGCCGAGGCAGATCCTGCAAAAACAGCTTAACCGCCTGACGGAGAGGGGAATGAGTGCCTGTTTCGCATCGGAGCTTGAGTTCTACCTGTTCAATGAGACCTACGAGGAAACGTCGGTAAAGAAATACCGCGACCTGACGACATGTGGAACATACAGTCATGATTACCATATCTTGTCGACGACGCGCCAAGAATCTGTCATGCGCCCGATAAGGAATGGATTGCATGAAGCAGGAATTGCAATCGAATGCTCAAAAGGAGAATGGGGCGCTGGTCAAGGAGAGATTAACGTACATTATGCCGACCCTTTGATGATGGCAGATCAACATACACTCATCAAGCACGGCAGCAAAGAGATTGCTTCGCAGCAGAAGAAAGCGATTACGTATATGGCGAAGTGGAACTACGGGCTTGCGGGATCGTCGTGCCATATTCATTCGTCCCTGTGGACACTGGAGGGAACGCCGCTTTTTTTTGAGAAGAGTTCGCCTTATGGCATGTCGGATCTTATGCGTTATTATCTCGCGGGGCTTTTGAGGTATTCAAGAGACATTACGCTGTTTCTAGCACCGTACGTTAACTCGTATAAGCGATTTCAAAAAGGGAGCTTCGCCCCGACGAGAACAGTGTGGAGTCCTGATAACAGAACTGCTGGTTTTCGCGTTTGCGGAGAAGGCTCTAATGCCGTCCGGGTCGAATGTCGAATTGGAGGCGCGGATCTCAATCCATATCTCGCCTTCGCTGGACTAATCGCGGCTGGCCTCGCGGGCATCGATCATAAACTTGAACTACCGGGTCCACTGATCGGCGACGCGTATCTCGATGGCGAGTTGCCTGAAATTCCCAAAACATTGCGAGAAGCAATCACTGCAGCGTCAAACTCGACATGGCTACGCGAGGTTTTTGGCGACACTGTCATCAATCATTACGTGCATGCGGCTCAGTGGGAGCAACTCGAATATGATCGCCGTATAACGGATTGGGAGTTGACCAGAGGATTCGAGAGAAGCTAACCGCGTCGAGGGGCCCTGAACTGCGCAGCGGTGGAATCGCACGCTTCCTTCATAGCTTCGATGTAAGCACTCGATCATTACCGTTGCCCACGAGATTGACCGATGAGGGATGTGCTGTTAGCGAATGGGGTCAATGCGCGCGGAGGGAGGCAGCAAAGGGGCGACGTTCCAAGGCAACAGGTCGTCGAT
>NZ_JBBPEN010000031.1:0-12093 GCF_038900755.1 Paraburkholderia diazotrophica | reverse complement strand
GGAGAAGAATCAAAGCTCACAGCGCCGGTCGCGACGTACGATCCGATGCCGAGCGCGAAGAACATGGAAACGGCGAAGCCGAGGAGCACGTAGTGCGTGATGCGCGCGTTGCGGCGCACGGTCGCGACAACGCGATCGAGCGAAGTGCGACCGAGCGTCTTGATGGCTTGCACGAACTGGTCGCGCCCCGCCGCGTCCGCAATCGTGTCGATGACCATCTCTGAAAAGATGCCCGTGTCGAGTGCGCGCATCGGTTCGTCCGCACGCTGCGTAAGACGGCGACTCATCCGGTCGATATGCCACTTCAGCCACGGATCGGCCGTCTTCGACAGACGATCGAGTGCCGCCCGCAGCGTCAGGTTCGAGTCGAACAGTCCAGCGAGCGACACGATGAGTAGCGCAGCGCGCAGATCGCGGCGGTTGCGCCACATGAGTGGCAATGCATCGACCTGGTTGCGGAAATGCCCCGTCCAGCGCTTGAGCGTCCAGAAGTACAACGAGACCAGACCCGCGACGATTGCACCGCTCAGCCACCAGTAGTCGTAGCAGAACGTGTCGATCGCGTAGAGCGCCTGACCCATCGGCAACCATTGCTCGACCGGCTTCGTGTCCGCGACGGCCGGAAAGATCTCTCCGCCGAACAGCATGCAGAACACGTAGAGATAGACGATCAGAAACGCGGGATACGCCATCTCCAGCGACGTCGTCGACGCGAGGACGCCCTCCGCATGCGCGGCCATCTCCGCCAGCTCGAGCCCCCGCACGGCGGCGTCTTCCCGCGTCGACGTGCCCGCGATGTCGAGCAGCGCGTGTTCCTGGGTTGGAATGAACGGCCTGATAGCAGTTGCGAAATCATCGCCCGCGACCATGCGCTTTGCGACCGCCTGGAAGACGGGCCACGTGAGCCACTGACGCGAGCGATGACGCTTTTCGAGCGTAGTCAGTCGCTCCAGTAGCGTCTCCCGGTTGCGCAGTCCCTTGGCGGCGACGTCCAGTCGCGTCTCGCGATAGAAGGTCTCGCGCATCTTCTGGAACCGCCAACGTGCAATGCGCAGCCGCTCCTTCTGCGGCAGCGCCATAAACAGCGAATGGATCAGTCCACGGATCACGACGGCATCCTCCCGTCTCGATCAGCAAAGATCCTGTATTCGTCAAACGGGCGCATTGCCGAATCGATGAATCGCGGATCAATCAGACCTTGCGACGCCTTGTAGAGCGCGTGCTCATAGATCGTTTTGCCCGTCATGTCTTCGTCGCCGAAACCGGTTTTACGCGTCGAGCGCCACACGTTCTCGGCGCCACGCCAGTCGCGGGCCGCAACACAGTCAAGAAAGTCCGAGGTCGGGCGGAAGATCTCCATTGCAAGCGTCTGCCCTTTCGTGCCGGCGGCCACCTTGCCCGCGCGCGTGAACAGACCTTCCAGGCGGCAATGCTCGCATCCGGCTTCGTCACGGCATGCCATCTTCGAGGTGTCGAGGCCGAACTTGCGTTCCAGCGTCTCGATCTGTGACGCAGGCATTACGTCGCGTGCTGGCAATTTGCATTTCCGACACAACAGGGGGATCAGCTTCTGGTTCGCGACGGCGTTGACGAACTTTTCGGATGAGACCTCGTCCATCGGCAACTGAAGCCGCCCACCGGCGAGGCGCATGAATGCACCGATCGCGCTGTCCGCGTGAAGCGTGGTCCGGACCGGGTGCCCGGTCAGCGCGAGTTCCGCCACCAGCCCCGCGACGACTCGATCGCGCACCTCACCCACCGTCACGTCGTCCGGGTCCATACGCATGAGCGAGCGGATCACTTCCGCGCACTTGCGGTTCGCTTCCTCATCGGTCTCGTCGGGCCGGCGCGGGATCGAAATGTCCGAAAGCCATGGCTGCGGATACTCGGACGGCTCATTGACGGCGAACTGCTTGCGCAAGTCGCGCGACGCGAGCATGAACGACATCGCGCGAAGAAGCGTGGATTTAGCCGACCCTGTTTCGCCCGTCAGGATCGTGACGCCACCGCTCACGTTGCCCAGCGCCTGGATGATGCGCAGTTGCGACGTCTCCAGGCCCATCTTTTCGGGCATGAGCACTTTGCAGTTGCGGAAGTTGCCGTCGAGCAGACGCAGCGCCACATCGAAGCCTCCAACGAGCGGCGTGCTCTGCCAGCGGATGTTGAGAATGTCGGTCTGGACAACGAGCGGGATCATCGCCGACTGCGGCGCGGTCGGCTGGAACGTCTCGCCGGAGTTCGTGTTGCGCGCGACGAGGTCCTGATAGGCGGCGGACAGTGCACGACGCACCAGCGCTTTCGGCAGCCTGCGGTATGTGTAGAGGTCGCCGTTCACACGGAACCGGACTTCGACATCGTCGTTGAAATCGCGGTACTCAAAGTGGATATCGCCCGCCCCGTAGGCGTGAGCGGCTTCGGACACGTCTCGGAACGTACCGATGGCGCGCGAACTCTCCGGAATGATGGCTGCTGACCTGTTGCGCTCGGTCGCGTAGATCGCGGCAATCACCGCGTCCGTTGCGATCATCTCCTCATGCACCTTGATGTCGGCACGCTCGAGGTCTTTCACATAGGTCGGATAAAGCGCCGACTCGTGAAACGTCCGCGTCGTGACGACGATCGCCATACCTGCCTGTACTTCGACCGCCACGAACTCACGGCGCGCAGCATCCGTGATGCGCAGCGTCGCATCCTGGCCCCGCTCGCTCAGGATGCGCTTGAAGGTCAGTGCGTCGGCGGCCGCCAGTTGCGGCAGGCCCGATGGCAGGAATTCTGTCTGCTGCTTGACCAGATCCGCATGCGCGCGGACCTCGTGCACCTCGTTGATTGGTTCGGTCGGCCGTACTGTCGGCGGCACGTCGTGCGCTTCGACCGGCGACTCCCCGGACTCAACAACGGGAAGCGCCATCGTTGATTCGGGAGCAACGGCCTCCATTGGTGCAGCGACGCTTTCGGCGGCCGGTTGCGCTTCAGCCGCACCATGAACCGTCGGCCTGTCCCGCATCGGATGCTCAATCGCATCCGCCTGCGTCAGGTCAGTGGCCGCTCCACCCTGCGAGTCTTCGTCAGTGGCGTCGACGTCGGTGATGTCCGCCATTCTCAGCCGCATGCCCAGCGTCATCGGCTGTCCCGGCTTCGTGTCCACAGGCTCTGCCTTCAGCGGCTTGCTTCTGCGCACGAAGCGCGGCTCGCGATTGACGTCCTGTTTGGCGTCTGCACCTGCGATAGGCATTGACGCCGGGGATTCTTCCGTGAACCCGGCGCGCAACGCACGGAACCGCCCAAGAATGCCGCGCGAAGACGGCTCATCTTTTTCAATACCGTTGAACAGACTCATCGTTATTGCCCCATCGCAGAAAGAGGAATGGCAGGAGGCAGCGGACCACCCAGATCATTCAGCAGTCGCGTCGGAATGCCGAATGGCCGCGGGTTATCCGAAGTAGTGGCCGTGCCGCCGCTAATGGTTTCCGTCCAGGTACGCTTGCCATCCGCGACGGTCACGACGAATCCATCAACCCGCTTTACGGTCCAGCCATTGAGCAGCTTCGCGCCGACGTGTGCGGGATAAGAGGCGTTGCGGAACTCGTAGAGCACCGACGTACCGCTCATGTCGCTGAAAGCGCCAACGAAGCGCACCGGTTCCGCGCGGGAACTCGGCGGCGTCGCCTTGATGACGGGCGCATTTGCGGGCGCGCTTGCTGGCGCGGGCGCATTGAGCGCGACAGCACCACCCTGCTGCCCGCCATCGCCCCCGAGGTCGCGCGCGATCTTCGAGCGGGTAATCTGGTCGATATCGTCGATCGACAGATGCGGCCTGGCCGGAGTCGAGGAAGGCTGCTGTGTGACCGGTTGCGACGGCGCCGTGGGTGCCTGAGTCGTTACCCCTTTAGCTGTAGCGGGCGTACCCATGTCAATATCGGCCGCGGGCACGCGCGCGCTTACCGGCTGCGCGTGCGACACAGCGGGCTTGTTTTGTTGTGCTTGCGCAGCAGCGGATACCAGTGCCAAGGCACAGGCAATCACTGTCAGCCGTTTAGTCGAGAACATAGTATTTGCCCTTCGCAATGAAATGGATACCGACCCGCTCGTTTGCCGGATTGGACTGGTTGCGTGAAGCGCCGCGCTCGTCGAGCAAAAGCTCGACCGTCATACTGTCGAGCGTCATGTCCGGCGGCAGCTTCGAGAGGAGCACTGACTGCCATCGGTATCCTCTGACCTCCCAAGTGCCGACACGGATCATGTGTGCGGGGCGCTGGCCAGGCGTGCCGGGCGGCATCGTCAGCAGAGGCTTCGACGGCTCGAGGCTCACCTTGTAGCCGTAGCTGGCAAGCTCGAATGGCTTGGTCGACAACCGCTGCGGCGGCGTCTGTAGCATGTCGATGAGCGTCTGTTCGGAAGGCCACGTCTTCGCATCGTGATTCGATACGGGCGCGACCACCGGGATCGCGGGTCCGGTTGCGCTCAGATGCAGACCATCCGGCTCGAAGTGAAGCGGACGCAGCGCCTGCGGTGCGGCGCGACCAAAATCATCGAAGCTGCCGCCGGAGCGCCTGTAGGTGATCGTGCAATTACCCTTCGACGGGCAGACGGCCTTGTCGAAAACCCACCCCGCGATGACCGCTTCGCTGTTCCCAAGCGAGGCGAGGATTGCCGGCGCCAGCTCATTCGCGCGCGGTATCTTCGCGGCGAACGTCTGCCGCACCAGCGCGGCATATTTCTCCTCGAACGATGGCTCCTTCGGTGCGGCCGGCGGCGGATTCAACGAGTCCATCAGCTGGATGCCGCCGAAGACAAGCGCGGCCCCAATCACCAGCACCGGCACGACCGTCGGCAGGTTGACGGGCACCTTGGCAATACGGCCATTCTTGCGATCATCCAGCAGCGCGGCAGCGCCGAAGCTCTCGTCGACGTCTCCAACGGCCTGGCCGGAGCCGAGCGTCGTCAGCGTCAGGTTCAGCTTCAGGCATTCCTGCTCGATCGCGATGCGCCTTTCGTGCGCCTTCGGGATTGTCAGGACTTCGTCGCTGCGTACGACGCCGCGCACAACGAAAACGAGATGCACGCGCTGATCGTCCTGCAGTAGGATGAGTACGGCAGCCTTCCCCTTCACACGGTCGTGCTGGGCAATCCGCGCCGCGCCCGAATACAGTTTCGCGCCGTTGATCTCGCTCGTGTCAGGGGCGCAGAAGCCGCCGATTGCGTCTTTGCCGATCTTGTATTCGACGTAGTGCGTCGCACCGAAGTCATCGGCGTAACGACGGCGCTCGGCCCGCATCTGTGTGGCCGGATAGGCGCGCCAGTCCAGCCCGAAGACCAGGCGCGCGTTCTTTTCGCGCGGCAGTGGATCGGTAATGTGCATGCTCGCGCTCACATCGACGGGACGACCGTAGCCGTCAGCATGATCACCTGGAAGGTCTTCGACTTGTTCCAGAGGCCGGTGATACCCGCGATACCGCTATTCGTCGTGCTGTCCGCGAGGTCCGTCATCTGGCCGTAGAGCACCACCGTCTGGCCGTCAGAGAGCGCGATCGTCTGATCGTCCTTGCTGCCGATCGTGTGTGCCAGCTGGATCTGCTGCGACGTCTGACCGGAGCCCACTGACGCCGACGTGAACGGGCCGTTCAGCTTCGAACTGTCGCTCCAGTACGCGAGGACGATCTGGTTGTGGTCGTTGACCGACGGCAGGATATTGACGAAGTCGCCCGTCGTCACGGTCCCGGGCGTCAGGCCGGGCACGCCGCCGGAAGTGGCCGTGAGGCTGCCCGCCGAAGGCGTGGTCGAACGCAGATAGTCGTCGCTCTGGAACGACGCAATCGAAACCGGCAAGCCGTTGAGCGTCAGCTTCGTCTGCGTGTTGTCCTGCACCGTCCGGCCATACTTGTTAAGCGCATTGAGCACTGCGTTCGTGCCCGAGAACGGCGCATTGGGTTGCAGCACTGAGAGGCCGACCGTACCGCCGCCCGAGGAGAGCGACGTGGGTGACGCGAAGCTGATCGCATACTTTGCGAGGCCGCCCTGGATATAGTTGAACACCACGTCGGCGTTCACACCCGCCTGACTGCCCCTGTTCAGCGCAATTTGCAGCGTGCGGATGCGGATCATCACCTGGCGAGTCGAGACGGCGTTTTCCTGGGCGAGCAGTTTGCCCATGCGGTCAGCCGCTTCGCGCGTGTCGTAGATCATCACAAGGCGGCTTTGCGGGTTGACGTTGACGTGGCCCATCGGCGAGCGCAATTTGTCGAGCGCGTCGCTGATCGACTTGATCTGATCGAAGTCGCCTTCACGCCCCGTTGAGGTCTGTGCTGAGAACGATCCCGTATTGCCGCTCGATCCACCGCTGCCGTTCGCCTGATTACCCGTCGACGTGTCCATGCCCTTCGACATGGTCGATTTGATCGACACCTTGCCCGGGATCGCGGCAATCTGGTACATGCGGGTGACGAACCGCGAGATGTTGATGGTCGATCCGTCGAACGACCAGTCGAGCCCCAGGTCTTCCGTCATCCGGGTCAGATACTCGCCTACATAGCCCGTGAAAACCTGGCTATAGACGGGCTCTTCATAGGTCGCCTTGCCATTCACCCCGTTCGTTACTGGCGCTGCGCCGCCCTTGCCGTCCGATGACGCCGACTCGCGCGGCACGAGCGAAGCGCGCGGCACGAACACATCGGGGCTCAGATGGACCGCATAACCTGTCGCGCCCGAAATCAGCGTTGAAATCTCCTTGATTTTCAGGTTCGCGGGCATCGTCACCTTCTTCTCGCGGAACGTGGCAGGCAGCTTCGCTTCATACGCGACAGGGACAAGCCGGTCGCCGAGGAACGCCGTCGGCACGTCTTCCACGAGCGCCATCGAACCAGGCATGTTGGCGATCGCATCGCTCGCGGTGTGATGGACCGCATCGTATGCAGAGTTGATGTCGCTCTGATAGACCGCGCAGCCCGCGATCATGAGCGAGCAGGCAGCGGCAAGGAAAGTCTTGAGAATCGAAGCGTGATGCATGGTGTTAGTCCTGGCAGTTGGCAGCGCGCACGACGACGCGGATGACGTTGTTCGCGTGACGACAGATACGCGTCGGCACGCGCATGTGATTGGTCGCCTTCATGACCTGCGTGAGGACAGAAGTGAAGTCACCGGAAAAGGTCGCGTTGAATTCGAGCGGCAGGTCGTCATCGACCTTCCACGCAAGTTGCCAGCCCTGCGTTTGCAGCCAGCGATCGAGCGCGTTGCGCAAGTTGAGGTCCTGCGGCGAGACGGAAAGCGTCAGCACGCCTGCCGGTGTCGTTTGCGCCCCCGGCAGAACCACCGATGCAACGCCAGTCGGAGTTGGTACGGACGATGCAACCGTTGTCGTCGGCGCAACCGTTGCAGCTGCGGCCGTGGGTGCGGGTGCGGGTGAGGCGGCTAATGCCACAGCAGGAGCCAAGGGCGCGGCATTCGCAGCCGTCGCCCGGGGCGATGGGGCTGCCGAGAGGATCTGCCATCCATCGCCGGCGGGAGGAGCGACGTGCGACTGGTCGGGATCGATCGCCGCATGGGTCCAGCCTGGCACACCCACCAGCGCCAGTGCGGCCAGCACACGCGCGATCACGCGCACCCGTTCATTGCGTTCAATAGTCACATTCATTCGTTATTGCCCCTGCCGCTGCAGGCGGCGATAAATAGCGTTGGCATAGATCAGCTGCTTCTGCGTCGAGACTGCGTTGTACGCACCCACAGCCTTCCAGGTCGGCCCGAACTGCTTGATGTTCGAAGCGAGAATCCAGGTGCCGACGTAGGCGTTCACACAGGCGTTAAAGAGGTGCTCGCGACGGATGCCGTATTGGGCAAGCTTTGGCAGCCACGACGTGTTGATCTGCATGAGACCGATGTCTTCGCTCCCGTTGTTGTTCACGTTCACTGCGTTCGCGCGCATACCGGATTCGTGCTGGGCGATCGCATGCACAAGTTGGCTGCTGATGTGACGGTAGGCGGCGGCGTCGTCGAGGCAATCCGCCCGTACCGAAGACACGCAACACAGCGCAGCAACCGCGCCAGCAAAGGCGAATGTCAGGTTCATCACGATTTCGCCACAGCCGTTTCAGGCGCGGCCGGCGCGGCGGGCGAACCTGGTGCGGCACGCTCGAAGTACTTCACATCGTGGCGACGCGTAACGTTCACCGTGTTCCCGTCGGCCGTCACGATGAACTGCTCCGACGTTCCGTTGAACATGTAGTACCGCCCTTTCTGCTCGCCCGATCCCAGGTGCTTCACATCAGCAACGTGGATCTGGATTACGGAATCCGCGAACTTGAAATAGGTGTGACCGTCGTTGTCGAACACAGCGAGCAGGTGCGCAGCGTTCGCCTGATCGAAGTCGTAGACCGTGCCCGCGGAGCGACCAATCTCGACCGATTTCGAGCCGTCAGAGACGAAGATTCGCTCCGCGCGCTCGACAGTCATGACGTTCGTCTCGCCATTCCATTTCGAATGCAACGAACGACCATCTGGCGTCTTGAACGTCAGCTCGCGGGCGGGCTTCGACGCGAACCGGATCTGGGTGTGCGTGTCGTCACCGTCGCGGATCGCTTGGGCGCCGAAGTATTCGGCCAGCAGCGAGGCGCGCTGCGCAGGCGCGTCAGCGTTTGCGGCGTCGAGTTTTACGACGTCCTCGTTCGCCGCAACGGTCTGCGCGATCGCATCGGGCTGAGACTTCTCACCAGCGGCATAGTTGAGCGCGCCAGATTTCGGCGCCTCGCGATGCAACCGGA
This sequence comes from Paraburkholderia diazotrophica, assembly GCF_038900755.1. Classification (GTDB taxonomy): domain Bacteria; phylum Pseudomonadota; class Gammaproteobacteria; order Burkholderiales; family Burkholderiaceae; genus Paraburkholderia; species Paraburkholderia diazotrophica_A. Next base: position 3,343 of record NZ_JBBPEN010000031.1, on the reverse strand, counting down.
TATGACGGGTCGTAAAATCCACGTCCGCGTACAGGCCACTTTGCGACATCAGACGGTCAAGCGCCTGCATCCAGTTTTCACCGGCCCGTGTGACGAACGAGCTTGCATCCGTCAGGTCCACGTCCTTTTGTGCTGCGCCCGTCCAGCCCTGCGGAACGAGCGCCTTGACGATGTTCGCGACGGGCATCGTCGCCTTCAGCGAACGCACAGGCTCGAGCGCGCCGTGCGAGCCGATCAGCACGAGGCGGTTCGTGAATCCGTCGAATGCGGGCGGCTGATCGTCGCGCAGCGTGGCGAGCGTGCCGCGTGCCCCAGCGCCGATGAAGGCGTTCGCCCTCGTCCACCTAGCCGTGGCAGTCCTGCCAGCGACCGTATACGTGACCGACTCAGGCGTACCGTCGACGACGACATACGGACCTTCAGCGTGTCCGCCCGTTGCCGTAATGACCTGACCCGCGCGCGGCTGGATATAGGTTTTCGAACCGTCGTTGAAGATCAGCGCCGGGCGCTCTGCGATACCGCCCGAAATCTCATAGTCAAAGTCGAACGGGTCGGTATTCGCAGCATGCGATGACACCGTGTTGAGCAACGCTAAACAGGCAAGCGCAATACGGGAGACGGTGTGCTTCATAGTCCGGCCTGGATCTGATTAAGGTGTCGTGCGAAACGCGCCAGGTACGCCTGACCGGGGACCGGGTTGGCGCTGTGGTAGTACGCGATAGCCTTCGCGACGGAGTGCGTCTTGCTGTAGTTCTCGTTGAGAATTTCCTCCGCAACGCGAATGCTCGTTGCGGGCGCGAGCGCGTCCCAGGGCGACGCAAAGCGGCGCGCGTGGTAGCCCCAGTTGATCTGCATGAGGCCTACGTCGAAGTCGCTGCGGCCGCGCGCGATCAGCGACTGGACAACGCGATAAGCATCCTCGCGGGTCTTGAAGAAAAAGCCCTGCCCCGCGATGTTCAGCGTCCACGGCCAGGCGCGTCCGTTCAGACCCGACTCGTTGAGCGCGATGCCCGCGAGAACCTTGGGATCGACGCTCGTGTGCATCACCTGGAATGGGACGGTCGCGCTCGCGCAGGCCCAGCCGCCACGGCCTTCCGCAATCGCAGCCTGCGCGTCGTCATCAAGCACGGCGGGCTGCAGCCAGCCCTTCGCGATGAGCAGCTGCTCCAGCGACACCTTCTGCGCATCGATTGAAACCGTGATGCCCGTCTCCGGGGTACTCGCAACCGTCTGCCCCACAAGCGGGGCCGCCCACGATTCGAATGCGTGCAGGCCACACCAGAACACGGGCTTTCCGCCAAACGAAGCGAGCTTGCGCGCATCGCCCTGGGCGAGCACAACGCTCGTCGGACTGATCACTTCCGCGATCGTCACGGCATGGGCGCAGTGGAAGTGCGCAGCGAGCGCAGCAGAGAGCACGCCGAAGATCCAGCGCTTTTCCGTACGCTTATTCATCGCGGTACGGCTCCAGCACGATGTCGCGATTGACCTTGAGCATGAAACGCCGCTGGCCGGGGGCCGAGGTAATCGTAGGCGGAATGTTCTTGTAGCGCTCGAGGACCGATTGCGATGTCGTCGCCGCGACCTGTCCCGCCGTAGTGCCAACCTGCGTGACCCCGAGCGGGCCAGTGGTAGTCGACGTCGTGCCGTTCTTGTCAAATGCGCCCAGCAGGATCGCCGTAAGGAACGACGTGCCGAAGATTTTCAGGAAATGGTTGTTGACGTCGCCCGAGAAGCCGGCCGAGCCGTCTCCATCGGCGCCCTGCGCGCCGAAGAGCGGGACATGCTTGCCGTTCGGCAAACGCAGCTCCGTTGCCGCCACCAGAATGCTCTCCTGTCCGGGCTGGATATCAGAGCTATACGGTGCCGTGATAAAGCTGCCCTTCGGGATCATCAGGCAGTCGCCGCGGATACTGTCGTACACGTCCTTTTCAACCATCAACGAGGCAGTCCCGGGACGATCGGAATCCAGTCGCTCTGCCGCGAGCACACCGATGTGATGCGGAGGCGACAATACGCATCCTCGCGCCTGTCCAACGAAACCGGCCCGCGGGAAGTCCTGGTCGCTGCCCGATTGCATCGAAACATTCTTGATGAACGTCGCGTCGTGCTCCTGGCTCGAATATGGGCGGGCTGACTGTTGCCCCCCAAGTCCCGCTGCCGCAAGTGCCGACGCGACGCGATCACCCACCGAGCCTGCTGCATCCTGCTGTGCGGCCGCCTGTCTTGCAGCGACCTGCGCGGGCGTGAGAATTCCCGGCATCTGGTTGGGTAGCGTCGGCGCCGTATCCTTGACCTTCACGCCAGGCTTGAAAATCGGCGACGCGAAAATCGCATCCGTATCGGATTCGGCCTTGAGCTGCTTCGTCTGCTGATCGTTGATAAAGCCGTCGGCCGTCAGCGCCGGCGCCGCATTCCCTGCATTCGGCGTCGACGACGACGAAGCGCGCGCGGCAGCAGCGGCCCGCGCTTCCGAGGCCGCCATCTTGCGCGCATCACTCATCTGGTCCTCAATCGTTTTATTGAGGTCCTGGGTGTTGTGCGACTTGTCGACGACTTCCGCCGCCTTGGCCTTCTTCTGCAGCGCTGCCTGTTCGTCGACCTTGGCGCTCTCTTTGACCTGGTAGTAAAAGCCGAGCGCGCCGATGACAACTGCTGCGACACCGCCAACCGCATACAGAGCGTTGCGTGGCGACTTGCCCTTAAAGAGGCTCGCGTGCTGGTTGTCGTGTTGTCCGTTCGGTTGATTCATGGCGTCTCTCAGAACCCGAACAGGCCAGGACGGCGGCGTTTGATGGTGACTTCCTCGTTCGGAGCACGCAGCACGATCTCATTGGCGATCTCCTGCACAACGATGTACTGGCCACGTCGGATGAAGTTCGGGCTCACCACGTCTCCGTGGTCCTTGACGATAGGCACGGCAAACGGCGCGTCAGCGGGCAGACGCAGCCACACGGACTTGCCGTCGTCGAACACCGTTTCCGGGCGGAACGAGGCCGATCCTGAGACCGTGTAGTCGAAATTAAGCTTGTCGGGCGAAACGCCGATCGGGCCAGAGTCCAATTGCGCATCGGAGTCACCGCCGCCACCGGTGCCAGAAGCGCCGACGCCCGCCTGTTCCCGGGCACGAACCTTTGCCATGACGGAGCCGGGATAGTTGAAGCGCACGGTCTGATAGAACAGTCCGCCCATCGGCGACGACACAAGTGTCATGTCGTACTCGCGCAGATTGGTAGTCAGGTGAAGCGTGTTGACGAGGCCGGGCTTGACCGGCTTCACAAAGACGTGGTTTTCGCCATCGGTGTCAATGACCCACTGAACCGAGTCGCCCATCGCCGGATCG
>NZ_JBBPEN010000030.1:0-12981 GCF_038900755.1 Paraburkholderia diazotrophica | reverse complement strand
AGGGCTCCCTTCCACTGGAGCCGCCGTGAGCAGCATCCATCGCAGCACCATCAAACGTTACCGTTCCTCGTCCCGGGAAAATGTCTGCGCAGCATCGGATGACATCCCAGCAGACTTCGCCCGTCTCCTGCGTGACGAAGTCCGTCCGTTGCAGATCGCATACCAACGTCTCATGTCTTCGTATGACGGCCAGCCGGCTGGCATCGAGTGCCGCCAGAACGAGCGCGAGTCGTGGGCATTTGCACTCCCGGATGCCTCCGGCGCGAAGTCATGGCGCGTGCAGCAGTTCGATCAGGACGGCTTCATCGGCCACATGTGCTTTGACTCGCTTCCCGAAGCTGTCGAAGACATGCTCCGCATGGGCTACGTCGTGACCGATCCCGGAGCGCTCGACCGCATCGGTTCAACTGCTCGATGGGCGCGGGGTATTCGACGTGCGGCCATCATGCAGAAGCATCAGGAAGGCCTCATCATCTACCGCCAGATGGTGGATGAAATAGGCGCACTCGCTGACTGACCCTATCAATTCATTAATCCCTGTGGGAGACACTCCCGCAGGGGAGTGCTCCCGTGAACTGGAGCAATCATGTTTGACGAAATCATCCTCAAGATGGAAGCCGCGATTGCAGCACTCATCGGTCTCATCCGCGCCGGCCACCCGCTTTGCGGGACGGTAAGCGGCAAGGACTCGACCTGCGCCACCATCCTCATGCTTGAGGCGGTGCGCCGTATTGATATAAAAGGCGAAGTGCAGCCCAGCCATTTCATCTCGACTGCGGACACGACCATCGAAAACAGCAGCCTCGCCCGCCACATCGAAACGATGCTCGAAGCAGGCGCTGTCGGTTACGACCCATGTTGCCACGCCATCACTCGCGGCGCAGTTCGTTGTCTTGACCATTGGTCGAGGCACACTGATTCGCGCGCCACAAAACGCTGTACGAAACGGCAAGCGCATCCGTGCATGTGCGATTCATACAAGGTACGTCCAATCGGAATCGATACCGGCATCCGGATCGCGCTGGCTGGTATGCGCGAACGTCGGGCGGCGAGCAGACTGTCTATTTCGAGGAGACCTCGCAGTTCGAGGTCGATGCGGAAGCGGCGTGTGCGTTCGTGACCTGCATGTATGAGACGGCGTACATGCTGAAGACGCAACATCACGACGCGGCGTGACGGGCCGTCGGGACGAGTCGATGGAGTTCATGGTGCAGGAGCCGGAGCATGCGCACCTGAAGCCGTTGAACCAGTTCCGGAACTACCTGCTGGCGATCCAGTGGGACCTGTCCCGACGCGAACTGGTTGGGCGAACTGTTCGTGAACCCCGGGTAATCGCGCCCGGGTTTTTTATATATTTTTCCGCGAAAAGCCGACAATTCTGGGCTCGCGGACCGGCTTTTGCCGTCGCGGAGGGAAACATCATCGTAACAGTGGCCCAAGGCGCGCATGTTCCGAAGCATGACCGCGCACGATGCGCTCAAGGCGTGGTGTTCAGTCGCTGCCCATGTACATACGCGTATTTACATGGAGCGAGAGATAGTCTATAGTACATCCACAGTACACACAGCAGGAACCGCTATGCATACCACCCGCGTTTTCAAGAATGGCAACTCGCAAGCCGTTCGCATTCCCGCCGATCTTGCTTACGACCGGAGCGATGTCGAGGTCGAAATTGAGCGCGTAGGCGATGAGATCCGTATCCGTCCGGCGCGTCGTCCGCTGGCGGGAGTGCTCAAGAAGTTCGCGAAATTCGGGCCGGATTTCATGGCTGAAGGGCGCGGCGAGCAAGAGCAGGCTGAGCGCGAGGGATTGTGAATGCCGCGCTTTATGCTCGACACGAACATGTGCATCTACCTGATGAAGAATCAGCCTGAAGAAGTCGCGAAGCGATTTGCGCAGTGCTACGTCGGGGATGTGGTTATGTCCGCAATCACCTACGCTGAACTTGAATACGGCGTCGTAGTGTCTGCGAACCGAACTCGCGAGCGCCGCAATCTCGCCGCCCTAATCGAAGATATTCCTGTGGCCGCGTTCGACGCTGCCGCAGCAACGGCCTACGGGCCTGTGCGCGAAGCGACGCGCGAACGCAAGAAGGATGCTCTTGACAAGCTGATCGCCGCACACGCGATTGCGCTGGACGTTATTCTCGTTACCAACAACGAGCGCGACTTTGCCTGCTATCTCGGTATCAGGCTCGAAAACTGGCTCAACAAGTAGGGAAACAGGAAAGGGGGGCTGCGCGAATGCCGACGGCGACGGATACGCAGTTAACGGAGATCTTTGGACGGGATCGGCTGATCAACGATCTCTTGCGGAGCGGTGTTGAGGTCGCCACGCCGGTCCGCGATCGGGGTGTCGACCTGATTGCGTACGTGGACATCGACGAGCAGATTGGGAAGTTCACAGCCGTTCCGATACAGATCAAAGCGGCGACGCAGCGCTCGTTCTCGATCGACCGGAAGTATGCCAAATTCCCCGACCTCCTTTTGGCGTACGTGTGGGGTATCGGGCAACCGGAGACGGCTATCATCTACGCGCTGACCTACCGCGAGTCACTGGGCGTTGGCGAGTCGATGGGCTGGCTGCAAACCGACTCGTGTCTTGAAGGCGGCCGATATACGACCACCGCGCCGAGTGAGAGGCTCGTAGACCGACTGGCACGATATGAAGTTCAGCCGGGAACATGGCAGGGCCGAATTGCCTCTGCTCTGCGCCGCGAGTAATACCGAGGACAACGGGGAATACGGAATCAGGGGAATTTGATGGGGCAAGCAAAGCAGCGTGGCACGAAGGAACAGCGGGTCGCACAAGCGAAGGCAAAGATTGATGCGTTGCGCCCGGAGAAGCTGGTCTGTGGTGCTTGCAAAACGGCATTCACTGACTTTGACGCTATGGATACGCGAAACATGCGGGGCATTCGTGCTGCATTTGGCGGCATCTGCCCGTCATGCAGTGAAACCGTGCTCGCGTTCAGTGGCGAAAAGGATGCCGTTGCAGACGCGATGATCGCCTGGCAGGATGTGATGGGGAGTGAGGGCAAGCTCGGAATGCAGTCGCGTGCTGGCCAGCACATTTCCTTCGAAGGGTAGGAAAAGATGCACATGCGTGAACATCTCCAAGCGGTCGCGAAGGAATAACGACGACGCGATCGATAAGGGCAAGGTTCGAGAGCTTCGCAAGGTGGTCGAGCGCAGCCATGACATTGTGTGGCAAGCGATCAAAGAGATTGAGTCCGCGCCTGTCACTGACCCGCAACTACTCGATGACGCGACGAGTTTGTTCATGGACATTCGCTGGGACAATGAACCACGAAGTTTGTATAGGAAAGCGCCGGAGGTGGGAATGGCGAGTCACCTGCTCTCTCATTTCCCGCAGGACGAGCAAGACGACTTCTTGGCCGTATGCCAGAAGTACGGTCGCGCCGTCAGCGAATTCGAAGTGGTCGACGAGGACCAATATCCGGGCGGGGGCCGAGTCGGGCCGATTGGCCGGCAAGTGACCGTGGCGCTGCGCGGAAAGTCATCCGTGGCTTTATACGACCGCGGCCACGGAAGCGCCTGAATCGCCGACTTCGAGAACGACCTGGAGTCGGGATCGTTCGATTGAGCAAATAGACCGGAAAACGGGGAGAACGCCGTCAAATGGGTCATTACATTCAGATCGGGCCGGACGTCCTGCTCGCCGCCGAGATACTGAGCCCGGCATGGGGCCGCGAGTATCGACAGGACTGTACGGTTGCGCCAGCTGGTCGAGTCGAACCGTCGTCCGCGAGAGTGGCCAGCGCGGTCTCCGAGGGCGAGCGCGATCCGTGCGAGGCCAATTCCGGCCAGATAAAGCTGCTGTAGAGGAAAAGAGAACTGGAACGCAAGTGCCGCTCGCCGAACGTTTGCTGTTCGCCTCCCCGTGACGGCCGGTCGTTAAAGCTGATTCAGGAGTTGATTGGAGTTTTCAGCTTGTCTGCCGTTAACAGATTGATAGAGGCTGATCCGGTTCGGCCGGCGTTCTCTGTCAGCAGGGTGATCTAATGACACGAAATCGGGGACATTGCTAGCCAGGTTGCACAACCGCGCGGGGATCAGCGTGAGCGCAATAAAACGTGTCTGTTGCTGAACAACGTTTCCAGTAATTCAAAATAGAGAAAACAACAATGAGCGTACAGGTGAATCTGCCAGCCAGGCCTCGCGCTGTCGGCCTCGCTGTGATCGTTTTTCTTGTTTTCGCGCTGATTGCCGGCGGTTTTGTGACCGTCGGCCCCGGGCAACGGGGCGTGCTTATGACATGGGGCGCCGTCGAACCGGGTGTACTTGAACCGGGCCTCCATTTGAAGGTCCCGTTCGCGCAGTCGGTCGCCAAAATGGACGTTCAGGTGCAAAACTCCCAGGATGCGGAGACGGCGGCGAGCCTTGATCTGCAGGATGTGACCACGACGGTGGCGACGAACTGGCACATCCTGTCGGCCGACGCTGAGTGGGTCTATCAGCGCATTGGCAACGAATCCGCTCTAGTCCTCAAGATCATTAAGCCGGCGATCAGCAACTCCGTGAAAGCAGTGACCGCCCACTACAATGCGGAGGATTTGATCACTCACCGCGATCAGGTGCGTGGACAAATCGAGGCGCAAGTCACCGCCGAACTCAAGCCATATCGGCTGGTGGTGGATTCTGTGAACATCACAGACTTCCACTTCAGCACGCAGTTCTCGCAGGCGATCGAGCAGAAGCAGGTAGCCCAGCAGCGTGCACAGCAGGCGCAATACGAGTTGCAGAAAGCCAAGGTCCTTGCTGATCAGAAGATAGTCGAGGCACACGCGCAGGCCGAAGCGCAAAAACTACTTCAGCAGACAATCACGCCCGAGATAATTCAGCAGCAGGCAGTAGCAAAGTGGGATGGCCACTTGCCGGAAGTACTGGGGAGTAGCGGAGTCCTGCCAATGCTCGGAAATCTTGGCATAAGTAAGGTAGATCGATAGGAAAACAGCAAAGGGCCACTGATGGTATGAGCGATCTACTCTAGGGCAGCGTGCGGCGCGATTGTGGCAGTTACCAACTAACGAGCGGCAACAAGACGGAAAAACGGGAAAGGTTGAGCATGAGCACGCACGCGAACGCCGAGGTGCTTTTGGCGTGGCTTCGCGATCGCGAAAGCGCGACGGTAGAGGAGATTGCTGCGTCCGGTCTAATGAAGTCGCGCACCGCTTCTGATGCGATCCGGTATGCCGTTCGGAGCGGTGCGCTTGAGCGCGTCGTCCGGACAGGTGCGAGCGCCAAAGAGCGGATGCGGTATCGCGCGACCGGCGTTGCCTTGCCGGCGCTTGGAATGCACGTCGCGCTTCCTTCGTTCGATGGTCTCCTTGAAGCGTGGGGGATTGCGCGCGAGCCTGTAGCGCTGCCCGCGACGGAAGCACGCAGGCACCAGATTGCCGATCACGAGTAGAACAAAGTCATGGCTAAGTTGACCACTGCATTTGCTCTACGAGCCGCGATTAACGTGCTTCGTGATTCTGCGGAATCACCCATGCCGTCAGGCGAGCCGCTAGAACGAAGCCAGCGTGCAACTGCATTTCGCGCCGACTAAGCCGAAAACACACGGACCCTTCCGGCAACTCCGCGGCGCGTATCAGCCGTCTACCTGTGCTGCTTTTGCATTGTGAAATGCCTGTTTTCAGGCGCATTCACATTCGCTCACTGAACCCTCGCGATACCATCGTTCGCAGCAGCTACAGCCCTCCTGTTCAAACTGGTCGGTACTCGTGTCCTCATCATCCTCCGGCAGTTCCGGCACCGGGTTCGCTTCGTCATTCGACCACGCAGTCGGTATAGCATCGGTTTCGTTCAACCCGTACTCCTCCAGACACTCAATGATCGCGTCAATCTCGTCATTGATGAGGTCGCGCACGTATGCGTCCTCGTCCGGGCGAAACCGGCGCCATGCGCCGTCAACGAAATGGTGCAGTGTCACGACGGATTGTGTATCAACCTCAATGGCAATGCGGATTTTCAGAAACGGATCGCTGGCCCATGGCGACTCCCATCGACCAACTAGATACCTTCCAGTCATAATTCGCTTCCAGAACTCTGATCAAATCAGCTTACGGGACTCCTATGCGAGTCAAGTCCCGTCTCCTGAGTTTGACCGACCCAAGCCGCCCTTCGACGCCCGCGAAGATTCGCCCACAGCGCGATGATTATCGATTGAGTTAGCTGAGATGGTACACCTTGGTCACGGTTCCTCGGAACAGCGCCTCCCGTTCCTGCGTACTCGCCTGCGCGGTTAAGCGCTTGAACGCATTCCAGCCGTTGCTATAGGGATACGAGCCCTTATCGACCGGAAAATTGCTTTCGAACATGCAGCGGTTCGCGCCGAACGTCTCGATGCAGGTATGCATCCACGGCTTCCATGTTGCCGCCAGCTTGATCGATGAAGGCGGAAGCTCTCCTTTTTCGAAGTCGAAGCCGTTGATCCGCATACCCAGGCCACCGACTTTCACATACACGTTGGGCAATTGCGCCAGCTCGCGCATCGAGCTCGACCATGCGTCGAACACTTCCTTGCGTTTGTCTCTGTAACTGGCGATGCGCACGATCCCGCCGCAATGATTGATGATGAACGGCGTGTCGGGATACGCCTTCGCCAGATCGAAGAGTTCGGGCAATTGCGGGAAGAAGAGCCACGCGTCGTAGGAGAGGCCGAGCGCCCCAAGTTGTGCGACGCCTGACCGATAGGTCGGGTCCAGCAGCAATCCCTGCGGCGCTGCCGACAAGGGATTCACGAGCGTCTGGTCTGCGTCCCACGTTACGAGATGCCGCACGCCGCGCAAGCGGCCAGCGCCCGCCTGAAGCTCGGCTTCGAGCACTTCTCGCACTGCCGTACCGCGACGCAGATCCGCGTAACCGACGATACCTTTCGCGACCTGCGGCTTGCCTTTCTGCAACGGTGCGGTGGCCCCGACCACATATTCGATTTCGCCGACCGGGCGCATCGGTTCGGAACCATCTTTTCGATAACGCGTCAGTGCCTGCATGTACACGGACGCGGTGATGTTGTGCCCGGATCTGGCGTCTTCGAGATATTCATCGAGCAGGTAAGTCCATCCCGTGCGCTCATAGAAATGATGATGCGCGTCAACGATCGGCATGCCTGGTTCGAGCGCGGATTCAGTGCCCGAGGCGAGCCACGCCGCACGAACGGGAAGGTAATTGCTGGTCGTGCTCATGCTGCGGGTTTCCTCTTTTGCGAATCCTTGCCGCGCAGAGACGGCCGGGATCATGATCGATGCTGCCGCCGCGCCAAGGAGCCGGCGTCGCGAGGGCGAACGAAGCGGTACCATGTTCACTTCTTCTCCGTGTTGAAAGCGTAGAGCAAGAGGGTCAGCAAGGTCGTGATGAGCAGCACAACCGACAGACCGATCATCCCGGCCGTGAACGTACCAAAGCTGTCCTTGAGGTAGCCGACGAGGTACGGTCCCGCAAACCCGCCAAGCGCGCCAATCGAATTGATCAGCGCCAGGCCGCCGGCAGCGGCCTGTCCGGAGAGAAACCTGTTCGGCAACGTATAAAAGATCGTGCGGCCCGCAATCGTTCCGATGAGCGCCAGTGTGATGCCGGTCATGGCAGGCACCAGTTGATGGAAATGGGTCGATACGCCGAGCGCCACGGCTCCGATCAAAAGACCCGCGGCCAGGCTCGCGATGGGGCCGCCGCGCCGATCGACCCGCTTGGCCCACCACAGCAATGCGATGGTTGCAAAGAAATACGGCACCGCCGACATCCAGCCGGTCTGCGTCACGCTCATGCCGTGAGCCTTGAGCATCTGCGGCAGCCAGATGCCAATACCGTAGGAACCCATCGTGAAGCCGAACGAGATCATCGCAAGGATGTACGTGCGCACATCCTTCAACGCGGCGGCGAAATCCTTCTTTTTCTGTCTGGCTGCGCCCTCGCGGTCGAAGGCACTCTGCAGCGCGTGCCGCTCCTGCGGCGACAGCCACGTGGCATCGGCGGGCTTGTCCGCAAGCATCTGCAGCACGAGGAAGCCGAGCAAGCACGCGGGCAAGCCCTCCACAATGAACATCCATTTCCAGCCAGCCAGCCCGAGGAAGCCGTCCATGTTGAGCAGCCACGTCGAAAGCGGACCGCCGACGAGTGACGAGATCGGCGTGGAGACGGTGAACCACGCGAGCACGCGAGTGCGATAGCTTGCCGGAAACCAGACTGCGAGGAAGAAGATCACGCCCGGGAAGAAACCCGCTTCGCCGATACCCAGCAGGAGCCGGAGCACGTAGAAACTGGTCGGTCCCACCGCAAGCGCCGTGGCCGCCGCGAAGAAGCCCCACGTGATCATGATGCGCGCCAGCCAGCGTCGCGCGCCGAATCGGTACAGCGCAAGGTTACTTGGGACCTCGCACACGCAGTAACCCGCGAACATGATGCCGGCACCCCAGCCGAACTGCGTCGCAGTCAACCCGAGGTCGTGGTTCATCGTCAGCGCGGCAAAGCCAACGCTTGTCCGATCCAGGTAATTGAAAAAGTACGCGAGCGCAAGAAGCGGGATAAAGCGCCACGCCGCTTTCTTAACCGCTTGTTGTTCCAGTGTGGAGTCGACGGACCTGTCGGCCGTCATTTCCGGTGATATCGATGTCATGTTCCGCCTCCTGTGGAATCACGGCCGAGCTGAACCATGCCGCACGCGCGCGGCAGTGATTCCTTGTGTGCTGTTCGGGTGTCAGGCGCTGGCGAGTTCGTTAGCCGACGGGCTCGCCGCATCGCCAGGCTGCTGGTCCCGACACCTGACGATGCCCGCTTCGGTCAGCTGTCTGAGGTCTTCTGGCGTGTAACCGAGTTGCATCAGAAGCGCTCGCGTATCCTGTCCGAGTGAAGGCGGCGCTGCGCGGAGTTGCAGCCGTTCCCCGCCAAGCGTCAGAGGCAGCAATGCCGTCCTGGTCGACACGGGTTGCCCGGCACCACTGGCGTCGGACGGCAGCGTCACATCGGCAAGCCCCCCCGTTGCAAGCAGATGGGGATCGTCAAACAAATCTTGAGGCCTGGTAATCGGTGCGTACGGTAATCCGCAGCGTTCGAAGATCGCGCTGATCTCGGACGCCGTGAATGCTTCCATGTGCTTGCGAAGCTGCGGCAACAACCAGTCGCGTGCCTGCACCCGCTGATTGTTGGTCACCATGCGCTCGTCGGCCTTCAACTCAGTCAGGCCGAACGCGTCACAGAAAATCGCCCATTGTGTGTCGGACACGACCGCCAGGAAGATCTGTTCGCCGTTCCTGACTGAAAACACGTCATAGACCGCCCATGCGGAGGTCCGGCTCGGCATCGGTGCAGCAGCTTTTCCGGTCACGGCGAACTGCATCATGTGCTGTGCGACAAGGAACACGTTGTTCTCGAAAAGCGCGCTCTGTACCTCCTGACCGTGCCCGGTGCGCTCGCGCTGTGCGAGCGCCGCCATCGCGCCGATCGCGCCGAACATGCCGCCCATGATGTCGTTGACGCTCGTGCCAGCCCGCAGAGGACGCCCTTCCGGTCCCGTCATGTAGGCGAGGCCGCCCATCATCTGAGCAACTTCGTCCAAGGCGGTCCGATGGTCGTACGGACCGGGCAGGAATCCTTTGTGCGACACGTAGATGAGACGCGGATTGAGCCTGGAAAGCGCCCCATATCCGAGGCCCAGTTTGTCCACCGTGCCGCTTTTAAAGTTTTCGCTGAAGATGTCTGCACCGGCAAGCAGCTTGTGCACGACCTCGAGCCCGCGCGCATCCTTCACATCGACGGCGATACTCTTCTTGTTCCTGTTGAAGGTACTGAAAAAGCCAGCTCCGGACCCGCGAAGAGCGCGCGTGCTGTCGCCAGCAATCGGTTCAACCTTGATCACCTCCGCGCCCAGATCAGCCAGGACCATGCCGCATGTTGGTCCCATTACCATGTGCGTCATCTCGACAACACGCACGCCGCTGAACGGCAGAGCTCGGTTCGCTTGCTCTTGGCTCATTGCGCAACTCCCAACAGACAGCCTTCCGGTTGCGGTGCGCTCGGCACGCGCCCATCTGAATACCTGAATCCCTTGGGCAGTCCGGCATCCTGCACATGCCCGTACAAGGCTTCGTCCGGCAGCGCTTCGGCCAGAATCGCACGTGCAGCGCCCAGTTTGTCGATGTCCACGCCCGTCTCATAGCCCATGGCTTCCAGCAGGAAAGCAAGGTCTTCCGTGACGATGTTTCCAGTAGCGCCTGGGGCATACGGACAGCCGCCAAGACCAGCCTGACTGGAATCGATCGTTGTGACGCCCACGTCAAGCGCGGCGATCACATTGGCGAGTCCCTGGCCGCGTGTGTTATGAAAGTGCGCCCCGCCCGCCTTGTCCCCGAGTTCCGATTGCAGTCGACGGAACAGGCGACGAACCTGCGAAGGGTTGGCGTACCCGCTGGTATCGGACAGGCCAATCTCGTCCACGCCGGACTCGGCCATCGCAAGACACATACGCATCGTTTCGTCATCGGTGACCGTGCCGGCGATCGTACAGCCAAATGCGACGGACACGCCCGCTTCGATCTGTACGCCGGGAAACTGCTCGTTGCGCAACGCGACGATGTCGCGAACCTCTTCAATCATCTGCGCCGTCGTCTTGCGGATGTTGGCCATCGAGTGCTCGTTGGTCACCGAGACGGGCAGTGTTACTTTGTGCACACCGGCCTCGAACGCGCCGTGCGAACCATGCAAATTCGGCGCGAGGACTGCCACATGAAGGCCCGGAATCGACAGCGCATGGGCCACGACCTCACGGATGTCGGCCATTTGCGGCAGTAACTTCGGGGGCACGAACGAGCCCGCCTCAATTTCCTTCAACCCGGCGGCGGCCAGCGCGGAAATCCATCGCAGCTTGGCCGCTGTCGGCATGATGCTCTTGATGCTTTGCAGGCCGTCGCGCGGCCCAACCTCGCTGATCAACACCTTGGGATTGGACGTAATCACAATCTGCTCCTGCGTTCTATCTGATAGATCTCTGTTCTGTACGAAAGAACTATATGCGCGCGATAAATCTCAGGTAAGACGGGTAAACCCGAGAATTTTGAACAAATAGAACTTGAGTTCTATTGTGCGGAACTGTAGAGTGTGAGAACAAACTTCGAGGGGAAAACGTGCCTATCAATGCACTCTCGCCGACGGAGCCGACGATCGACACGTCAGAAAGGTCAAGTGGCGTCGCGGTCCTGGATCGAGCATTTGCGATTCTCAACGCCTTTGGACCGGTTGATGACCGGCTCACGCTAACGGAACTTTCGCGCCGCACCGGCTTGTACAAAAGCACGGTTTTGCGACTGCTCGGTGCTTTGGAGCACGGCGGATACATACGGAAGCTGAATGACGGGCAGTACGCCATCGGCCATCAACCGCTGCGCCTCGCAACGCTTTATCAACGGTCCTTTCAAATCGGCCCGGTTGTCGAACCCATCCTTCAGCAACTGAGTCGAGACATGGGCGAGACGGCATCTTTCTATGTGCGGCAGGGTGACCAACGTTTAGTGCTCTACCGCGTGGAGCCGTCAAGGAGCGTGAGGGTCGCGATACGTGTTGGCGAGGAATTCCCGATCGACAAGGGCGCATCCGGCAAAATACTGCTCACATTCACTGAATCTCTGGACCCCCGCGGGAATGACGTGCGCGCGCAACTCTGGGCGGTGTCATACGGCGAACGCGATCCTGAGACAGTATCAGCATCGGTGCCAGTGTTCGATTCGAGTGGTCAACTCGTGGGCGCTCTGACTCTATCCGGGCCCAAGGGTAGATTCGATGCGCCAGACACTATTAACGTTGCGCTGAAGGCGTTGCTTGACAGTGCGAAGCGCGCGACGGTCACCCTGGGTGGTATGGGTGAGAGATACGATGCGAGCATCGCCCACTTCGCCGCCCCATCATCATCCGTAGATCGGGTGTCTGGGAAATAAAAGATCCGCGCTCATATCCGCCCCGGCGCACCGCTTCCCGCTTCACACTTCAGTGCAACTGTCGCAGCCCCGCGCCTGACGTCTAGCGAAGTGCAGCTTGAGAGTGGCCGGCGCGAGCAGGTTCTGCGATTTTTGCGAGAAGGCCCTTGCGATCAGGCGAGGCCCGCGTCAGTACAGCGCGCTTAACGCAGTGCTCGAGCCATATACGGTACTTCGGGGGCTCCCGTGACCAAAACGACATAGGGCTACCCAATCGGACAGCGTACGTCGTTCGAACTCAGCCGCACGATAAAGGCGACGCATTGCCGCGCCTGACCAAGCACGAGATCCATATGGCGAAGACCAAAAAAACATCACCTCAACCTTCGATCTGAATGGCCGGTTCCTGAGTGGAACCGACGCCTGAATGTCTCGGCGACGTTGCCCGCGAATGTCGCTTCATGGCGTGCGCCGTGAAAAGGCGGCGCTTTTCCAGTGGGTGAAAGCCCCACCCGGCAACCGCTCCAGCCGGAAGCAACCTATAAGGAGCAATCGTGGAGGTAACGAAGCGGTTGAAGCCTTCGGTGAAGCGTGTCACGAAATACGGTGACAGGGCGAGTGTGCAGGCCCTAACGCGAGTGAACGCCGAGCAAGCCTCGAAAAGGATGATGCGCAGGCCGACCCGAGAGCCATGTCGGGGAAGGCTGATACGGCTGGGTGAATGACGCAACACGGGAAGCCCCCTGGCGTGGTCAGGGATGACAAACCAGACGCCCGTGAGGGACTGGCCGGGCGCCTTCCCGCGCAAGAAGTCAGGATCCTAATGCCTTCTTCTCCTGTCAATATCCAAGGGCGCGAACGCGCCTGTAACCCTTCGGAAACTGGTTGGCGAAACGGCAAAATCCGTCCTCGCCATCCATCAGGAGTAAGCACTCGATCATTACCGTTGCCCACGAGATTGACCGATGAGGGATGTGCTGTTAGCGAATGGGGTCAATGCGCGCGGAGGGAGGCAGCAAAGGGGCGACGTTCCAAGGCAACAGGTCGTCGAT
>NZ_JBBPEN010000029.1:0-16545 GCF_038900755.1 Paraburkholderia diazotrophica | reverse complement strand
CGGCCCGCCTTCGTTCTGACTCCAGGTCAGCATCAACAGGAAGGGGCCCGCGTGGGCCCCTTAATTGTTGACGGATTCGCTCAAGCTCCTGTCGTCATTTATGCGCGCTTTTAGACCGCCAACAACACACACCGAGTTGCCGTCTGAACTCGGTCGGAAAGTTCCTGCTCAACTCCTTCAGGAGTGGAAAGTTCGGCAGTTTGCAGATCTAACGGCGACGAATGACTTCGTCCTTAGACCGTGTTAGGAATTTTTTCTAGAACCTGGTACCCTGGAGGGATGACAGGAGAAAAACGCAAACCCTACCCGACAGACGTGTCCGACGAAGAGTGGAGCTTCGCGGCGCCGTATCTGACGCTGATGGATGAAGCAGCACCGCAGCGCAAGTACGAACTGCGAGAAATGTTTAACGCGTTGCGCTGGATCGTGCGTGCTGGTGCGCCATGGAGAATGATGCCCAACAACTTTCCTCCGTGGGAGCTGGTGTACCAGCAGACCCAGCGGTGGCTGCAGGCGGGCTGCTTTGAGAACATGGTCTGCGACTTGCGCTCGATCATCCGTGTCGCGCAAGGACGGCA
Organism: Paraburkholderia diazotrophica; assembly: GCF_038900755.1. Lineage (GTDB taxonomy): Bacteria > Pseudomonadota > Gammaproteobacteria > Burkholderiales > Burkholderiaceae > Paraburkholderia > Paraburkholderia diazotrophica_A. The sequence goes on along the minus strand of NZ_JBBPEN010000029.1, from coordinate 15,967 downwards.
GGGCCAGCCCAGCGCCGTGATTCTGGATGGCCGGACAATGCAGTCCACCTGCGAGAGCGGTCCGCGCGCGGGTTATGACGGCTACAAGCGCAAGCGTGGCAGCAAGGTCCATATTGCAGTCGACACGCTGGGACATTTGCTCGCAGTGCACGTAACGCCCGCTAACGAGCAGGAGCGTGCGCAGGTGGCAGAGCTCGCGCGACAGGTGCAGGAAATCACGGGAGAAACGGTCAAGGTGGCCTTCGCGGATCAAGGATACACAGGTGAAGACGCTGCGCAGGCCGCCAGCAATGAAGGCATTGATCTGCAGGTCATCAAACTGCAGGAAGCAAAGAAAGGTTTCGTGTTGCTGCCCCGGCGATGGGTGGTTGAGCGCAGCTTTGGCTGGCTCAACCGCTTTCGCCGCCTCGCGCGGGACTATGAGCGATTACCTGAAACTCTTGCCGGGCTTCATTTCGTGGTATTCGCCATGCTTATGCTCGTGCATGCAGTGCCAGTACTTCAAAGTTCATAACACGGTCTAAAGATCATTAATCGTTTCGTCCAGCGCGTTATTGTGGAATCGCCGCACTGTGCTCACCGAGCGCTTTAGTGCCTGCTTCGGCCAAACGGCTCGCGTATCGAATTGATACGAATTGGGCGGATCTAACCGGTCGTTGCAACACCAGTCAAATTCGCCGCCTTAATCCGCCATCGCGTCGCGGCAATCCGAGGTGTTGCACATCCAACATTGTCGGATATGCAACATCAGCAATCCCACAAAAGATACTTGGCAGAAGATCCCACAAGCGCGTTTTGGAGGGTGGACGGCCATCAACCAGCCCGATCAACAATGTGTCGGAAGATACCTATCCTGTGTCTCGTGGCGTTGGCGCAACTATTGCATTTGCTGTCGCGGGGCAATCGAAGCGGAAGGTAATGAAGCGTGAACACGAAATCAAACCCTCACGAACCACAGGCAAGACCCGCAAGAAATGACAGTCGACATGTTATCGCGGCGTCTACTGAAGGTGTCGCGCTACGCGTTATTACCGAACCGGCGCTCTGGATCAGCAGTTCCATTCCGTTCCCTGAGCAGGAAGTTGTTTCTTGCGTTGCTGTGCAGCCCGACGAAAGAGTTCTTTAAAAAGAAAGTTTATCGAAGGCTCTGTCAGAATGAAGCAGTGCCGCGGCGAGGTCAGTAGCATGGAACACCGACATTAAAGTGACGGTCAGGACGACCTAGCGTTGAACAGTCGTTCGAACCGGGCGCGTCGGTGGCGTTGATCGCGCGCTGCAACGACGTCAATGCGAACCTGTTGTTCAAATGGAGACGGCTTTATCTGGCAGGAGAGTACGGTTTGCCACGCTTCCTGAGGGCGCAACGCCGAAGCGAGCACCGGAGGTGCCGTCGCTGTTGCCTGTGGATGTTGTTGTCGCTAAGGCGGCAGATCATACGCCGTCGGCCCTGCTTAAGGTGCGCGCGGCAAGCGCCGCAAGACGTTGGAGGGAGATCGATACTTAAGTCAGTGTGGCGTACATGCTCACGGAAGACGCGTTTAAGAATATCCGTTATGCTTATTCATGTAGTTGATCTCCGTTTATGTCGGTGCCATTTAGGGAGTATGAGTTTGTCGCAATTGGAAAATGTCCAGTAAGATAGGCAGTGATTGCGAGAACTGAGAGAGCGATAAATAAAAGTTTCATAAAACTTCCACGCGCAGAAGAGAGCTTTATTCCATAAAACGAAATGCGGGCAATACCTTTACTAGTACTGCATGGCGATTCCTCTTTATTCATAAGGCAAGTTAGGCTGTGAGTTGCGGTCTTGGGCCTTGCACGCCGGTGGAGGACCGGGTTACGGTTCTATCGACTGCAGAACGGCGTAGGGTTGTGATCGCGTCATCTAGCGGTTGACGCTTCATGCACGTGATTCTCCTAAGAGAGTCATCAGGCGCGAGATCAATAGCTATACGCGCTGCAGACTTCATCAAGAGGATTGCCCGACACAAGCCTTCCTCCCGTGCTGCGTATTACGGCACAGGCGCTGTTCACGGCTGTCTGCACGGCTCCCTCAATCCACCCACCAGTGAAAGAACAGCCACATCCGGCTAGATAGAGGCCGCTATCAGTTGCCGGATCATTCGCGGTCCTGAACTGGAAGAAGAGGCGCTGCGAATAAACATCCTCGCCTGGATAGTTGAGCTTAAAGGCACCCGACGAGTGCGGGTCAGTCAGCCAGTCATGATGCAGGACATTACGCTCATAGTCACCATCGGCAGGAACTAGATGGCGCGCAAGTTCTGGATGAAATGTGGCAAGGTCGTCGATAAAATACTCGCACCGCTGCCTTTTGTCAGGGACGGTCAGTAGCTTGTGGGCGTCATCTTCCCACGTGTAGCTGAGCAGAACCACCCCTTGACCGTCCGGCTTGTTGGGTTCGTAATCAAGACAATACACCCCTCGAGCAAAACCGTCGGACTGAATGGTGACCGGCAGATCATTTTTGATCCAGAACTTGTCGCGCGTGAGCATGAACAACTTCGATGATCCGGTAAGATGTGATTCCCTGACGGCGCGTGACACGTCGCGATTTAGAAAAGTTTCGTCGTCGGTCAGGCAGTGGACCATTTGCATTGCCCTCGTGTTGCTCGTGACGATCACGCGGTCAAAAGCCAACGACTCGTCTTGATCGGTTATCAGCTTTATCTTTCCATCTTCTTTGTGAATGCGGCCGACGCTACTGAAGCGAACCCGTTCACCGACGGTGCTTTCACCGATCTTTTGTGCGGCAAGTCGCTCGGCTAACGTCGAGATTCCGCAGGAAATGAGGCGCTGATCGTCCAGGTAGCCGTTGATGACCAAGCGCAGTATTTCAGTGAATCCCGCTTGATAAACAGGCAGGAACCCCCCGGATCCGATGCCCAAAGAACCAAACAGTTCAAAGTCATAGGGCCTCTCCCAACGGACACCTCCTGGAGGGTGAGAACCGGTGAAGATCGCAACAATGGCGGCGTAGAAAGAACTGTCACGAAACACGTCTAGCCACGCCTGCCATGCTGCACGCGCCTCCTGGAGCCGATGTGACTTCAACATGCTCGTGATTGCTAGCGGCGCAACAAGAGATCTGTCGTTGAGCACGCATCCTTCATGCAAAAATGCTCTCCAGCCTTCGTAAACGACTGCAAATAATGGCGGCGGGGGCTCGCCTGCGAGCCACGTATGGCGAGTACCGCGATAATGTAAATCGGTATCGACTATTCCTGGATCCGGGAAAGTCTCTGCCGTGGAAATGCGATGTTTGTTCAGGTAATGGAATAGGCCGGTCGCACTCGGAGGAAAACGCATTGCGCCCATTTCAGCAATAAGATGCGGATACCGAGGATCGAATGACTGCGACCATATTCTTCCTCCAATCCGATCACGGGCTTCAAATAGCGTAACATCGTCCACACCTGCCCGCATCAGTTCCGTGGCAGCCACTAGACCGCTGATCCCTGCGCCAACGATGGCAACGCGCGGGGAGGAGGTGCGTGGCGACAACGAGCCGATGCTCCCTTCAGACTCGCAACGATCAAGGAAGGGGGCGTAGTCATACAACAGGTCAATAGTTGGTGATGAGATTTGTGAAGATGCGATGCAGTCCTGCATGGGTTAACTCCTGTTGCATTGAGTATGCTTTGGAACGGAAGATCGTCGGAAATAGGTGTTGATCGTTGACAGAAGAGATGGATGATCCTTGTTCCGTTTGTAGATGGCTGTATTACTCGTCGGCAACACTAATGCTCATCTTGAATAGCCCGAATACGTACCATATCAAACCGGGCGCGGCCATATCAAACAAATAAAATTGATATTCGTAGCAAGTCAATGCGAGGTATAGCGTGATTAGAAGCACCGGGAATCTCTGCAAAAGTCCCAGCGTTAAGTTAAGTGTGGACTATCCTGAGGCATGCAAGCCGGAGGCGCTGAATGATGAAGATCAAAATGACTTCCTTGCGCTCGGTGCTCGGCTACCGGAAATCGGGCAGCGAACGGAAGTCAATCGCGACGCGAGAAGGCTTTGCTGCGTTCCCTTATTGACAAAGTGATCCTGCATCGCGTCACGCGTGACCGGATCACAATCCGTGTTGTATGGCGAGGTGGCGAAATCACCCAACTGGAAGTTGAACCCCGGGGTGCAAGCCATATCGACGCTCTCCCGGGCGCCGAAACTCAGACCCGTCTGCTTGAACTCGCGCAGCAAGGCCTCGACGATGCGACGATCGCCGCGATACTGACACAGGAGGGACACAGATTGGCACAATGCAGCCATGTGTCAGCAAGTAAGGTACGGGTTATCCGGCAGCGGCTTCGTCTACTGCACGATGCCAGATCAATGCGTGCGCGCCACATCTTTGGATGGGTTGACCATTTGCCGATGTCGCGCAATGCTTCCACAGCGGCGTCATCAAGGTAGAGCGCGACCTCGCATGACACGCGGTTCCTGTTTCCGGACACCGCAGAGAGCATCGCTGCGCTGCAGGAACTCGAATCAGGCGTGCGGGACCATCTCGCTATCGCCCCGCAAGAAATAGATGAGGGCATCAACATGACTGATCGAAGATGCCATGAGCGCTGGCGATCGTGCGCCGCCGCAGGCAGCGCGGTCGGCGCCGGCTGCAGCTTCACCGTTGGCGCGGTGCGTGTCGTCGCCAACACAACAAGCCCTCGCCACATGCCATGGAAGATGATCGCGCCCATACCATCCGTGATCCGTCGCTCACAAGGCGCTACGGCACGCAAGCCTTCGCAGAGCTCAAGCGCATCGCAAGGCAACATTGCCTCACCAGCATGGACGCGACCGCATGACTCATCGTTCTTTTTAAGCGCCATCGCGCGTTCGATACTGCGTGGGTGGACGCTGACACCGAGACTGGTCTGCACTAGCGCAGCCAGAACATGCGCTTGCAGTGGACTGCCAGCGTGCCGGTGTTGCTCCATGAATCGCATAACTTCGTCTGTGACCTTGTGTGCTGACGTCGGACCACGTGGGCGGGGTAACAGGCCGGCGAGGCCTTCACGCTCGAAGGCCGCTTAGGGCCCTGGTAGTACGTCGGCCGCCACAGGCCAAACAAGGCCGCTGGCTCGGCCTTGACCGGGGCGAGGCCGGCGTAGGGAGCCAGATGTGCGGCTGAGGCTAACGGTTTGTGAGCGACTTGAGTGAGGAGTCTGGCGGCGGTCCTGACGCCGACTCCCGGCTCGCTGGTCAGGACCGGCCAAAGAGGGTGTGCGTGCACTAAGCGTTCAACTTCGCTGACAACTTCCTCGCGTTGCTTGCGCAAGGACGCGACCCGCGGCTAAAGGTCGAGTCTGGTTATGTCGGGGCCAGCTTGCGCCTCCTCGCGGTGTATGCTGCGATAGGCGTCGAATAACTCCAAACAAAGTTGTGATAATGCCGCGAGGTTCAGAGCTTGGTCCGCGTGCTCGACCTCTCCTGCGTTCAGTACGTCGTCGATGACCGGAGCAAGATGGCGCAATTGCCGGAACGTCTCGATGTCGAGTTTCATTTCACCTCCTATTGTCTAGCGCTAGAGCGCTCTTGTCCGAGGGACTTCACGACTCGGCTTCTGCTCGATACGCCGTCTACGGCGATCTGGCGGTTTGGCAGCAATAATTTTCGATGTGCGTCGTCAGCGGCGAGCGTTAAGGAAGGTCTTATATGGACGCCTCCCGGATTGCAAACAATGTTGCGATATTGGCTGGCAGGTAAAGGCAGCACGCTTATGTCCGGCCCGTTTGCGCAGGCCGGTATGACCTGCTGGCCCTAATGGAATTCGCTGGCGAGGTCCTCATCTGCAAATCGAACGCAATATGGTTCATCTTCCTTATCGGGTTTTCCTCGCCCCGGTCCAACCTGTTAGCCATCAGGCAGCACGTGCTTGCGCTCCTTGAGGGAAAATGGAAGTGTCGCGAATCGTTGGGTCGTGAAATCTATGCGGTAGCGCACGGCGGAACCTGATAACCCTGCGGCCTGGTCAGCACCGCCCAGATGGTCCTCGCCAGCTTGTTGGCGACGGCGGCAACCGCCACGTTAAAAGGTCTACGCTTGAGCAAGCCGTCAATCCAGGGCGAACGTTTGCCCTGGATGATCACCGAACGGGCACCGTGCATCAGTAGCGTGTGCAAATAGGTGTCGCCGCGCTTGCTCAGGCCCATCTGCCGGACCCGTCCGCCGGTTCCGGTCTGCCGTGGCACGAGACCCAGCCACGCGGCAAACTCGCGACCGGACTTGAACGTGCGTGGGTCGCCAACAGCGGCAACTGTTGCCGTAGCGGTCAGAAGTCCAACGCCAGGAATATCACCAACCTTCTGACAGTTCGGGTTATCACGAAACAGGATCGCAAGACGTCTCTCAAGAACGGCGATTTGCCGATCGATGTCTTGTGCACGAGCCCATTGCTCCCTCAGGCTGTCGATGAGTATGGCCGGCAGCCGTTCAGCGGCGCGTGCAAGCGCGGCAGGGAATGCCTTGCTGAACGCCCGATGGCTCTCAGGCAGTACTTCTCCGAACTCGTACAGCAGGCCGCGCAACGCGTTGGTTTGCATAATGCGGAACTTCATCAACTGCGCGCGCACCCGATGTATCGCCAGAACTGTTTGCTGCTCCTCGCTCTTGATGGCGACGAAACGCGCCTCCGGCTGCTGCGCGGCAGTGCAGATTGCTCGCGCATCGGCCGCGTCAGTCTTGTTTCGCAACACAAAGGGCCGCACTGATCGGGCAGATATCAGCTTCGCCTGATGACCAAGGGCTTGCAGTCGTCTGGCCCAGTCATGGGCACTGCCACGCGCTTCCATGACAACAATCGAAGGTGCGCGCCCGGCAAAAAACTCGAGCACGTGGGCACGCTTGAGTTTGAACCGTTCGATCTGGCCGCTTCGGGGATCGAGCGCATGAAGTTGGAACATCTGCTTGGCGATGTCCATCCCAATGATCGTGAGCTTCATTTCGATTCTCCTCAGAGTATGGTGACGAGTATTTCCACTTTCGCACACGTGGATGCTCGAGCCTTATCGATTTCGCTTCGCCATCGTCACGACGGCCCGTTTCCGGGGGGGAGGCGTCCATACCATCTGCAGAAGTCGTTTTCATAGCGGTGATCTTCCACACTCATCGCAGTCTGAATGGTGACGGTGCGGAGATCGCCCCGGTGCGAGTACCTGTCAGGGGCTGTGCCGGTGAAACATATCGCCGCACCGGCCCGATCTTAAGCGTTTCGCAAAGCTCTGCGCGCCATCCACAAATTGCTCAAAGCGAGCAACGTGGTGATCTGGGCAGTATTTTTCATCGAACCACGATAGCGGGTCTTCGCATAGCCGAACTGCCGCTTAATGACGCGAAACGGGTGCTCAACCTTCGCACGGATGCCGGCCTTGAGCCGCTCCATCGTGTATCGCGTCCATAGGATCACTCAGGTCCAGTAGTCTGCGCTTGCCCGATCCCATCGCAACATGTCAACGAGCTGCGTCTGCCTCACAATGCTTTTCGATTCCCTGATACCCGGCGTCAGCGTAGACATCCGTCTCCTTGCCGTGCAGCAACGCCTGGGCAACGGTGATGTCGTGCACATTGGCCGCCGTTCCAATGACTGTATGAACCGGTCCGGAGTCGGCGTCGCATCGTCGTGATCGGGCAAGGCGGTCGTCCGGTTTTGCTCGTCGGATAGTGCGGATCGATCAGCGCAATCAGCTTCGACCAAGGCACAACACGCCACATCTCACCGAGAAATTCCCTCTTGCGCGCGCGCTTGATTGACAGATCCAGACCAAGACCCAGCTGCGACATCACTCATCTTCTCAACTAATTCGCGCTGCTTCAACGCCACGACTTTGCAGACCTTCCTATACGTATTCGTCCGCACAACGCTCGGCAGGGCTAGCCTTCGCTGAGCAGCGCTGGCTGCAAGCCGCTGTTGCTATGGTGCCTTGACTGCGTTCACCCCGTTTGTTTGCAGCTTTGGGAACATATACAGATGACAGGAAACCGGATTCTTGCGTGGTGGTGAAGAACCTTGTGCGTGCCAGCTTCAAGCGGTTCCAGCACTCCGACCGATTTGGGCATCATCATGCCACCAATCAACTCCCCTTCTAATATAAAATTTTGTTTGTGCTATCCCGGTGATTTTTTTAAGGTTCTTCGTAGAAAAGCGTAGAGCGATTTTTGCGAATTGCGTACCCTGATACCCGAATTCAAGAAAGTTGGGGGGAATTGCTCGATCGCAAGGCGCTGCAGGCGCTAGGCTGCTGGAAAGGCTATGCACGTACGCAGCATTCAACGAGTTGATGATATCCACCGCCGTGGCGAAGAGCACCGAATGGCCGCGCAGTCAGGCGGTATGGCCGCCTCGGGCAGCGGCCAATGCCACGTTCGCCTTGAACGCCGCTGAGTGAGTGCGCCGGGGTTCTTTTTGTCATCGTCCGGTTTCCTTTGCCGGCATTATGCCAGGCTCATGCGCCCGATCTGGTACATCGGCACTTCAGTTCCGGTGCCGCGAACGTGCCGTGGTCGCGGATGCCACCTACATCCCGACCGATAAAGGATTTCTCTATCTGGCGGCGGTGATCGACGTGTTCAGCCGCCGCATCGTCGGCTGGGCGATGTCGAACGATCTGTACACGGAACTCATGTTGCGCGCACTGGACATGACGCTGCTGCAGCGACGACCCGAGGGGGCGTGATCCATCACTCCGACAGTAAGAATATCGGTGCCCGTTGTTCCCGGGCGGCCTGACCCGCATAGCGATCGACCGATCACGTAAGATCTGGTGCCGTAAGTCATCCTCATTGTAGCGGGGCATGCGTGGCCTGGTTCTACTATCGCGACACAGCCTCGCCTCGTGTGTGATGGACAGGTGCTGACCTTAGCTCATGCGTGATATGAAGTGCGTGTTGTTTAAGTAGAGGTAAAATATATTTATACCGATCATAAAGGACTAGAAATTAATTTACTATTACGACTCTAACAACTGATGCTAATCAATTTAGTTTGCCAGATGCAAGATTAAAATACGATGGCAGCTTTTACGCTGCTTGAAAGACGATGTTAGATTTGGATGACTAATGATTGATCGGATAGCGAAGATGCTGAAGATAGCAAGACACATTGGAACTTTCTGGATTGCTCTAAGTGCAGTCGGGTTCTATGGGTACAGTGGCTCGGACGGTAGCTTACGCACCGATGCCACGCTCGCGTCGTGTGATTCAGGCGTCGATGCCAAGCTCGCGCCATACTATAAGATGGCAATATCTTGGCACGCCTGCAGTTCCCACACTTTTCAGGGTCTCGACAAGGACTTGCTGAATCAGCTATCGAGCACGGCTAGTTGTGCAACGGTTGACGTGGCCATGATAGGGCGATTCGGTCCTCTTCATTGCTTCAGTCTACCGACACCCCTCCAGCAACCTGACAGTGCCGCCTGAACATCCCGCGCTGGCATTTCCGATCGGCTCGGCGCTCGGCTGGGCCACTTAGATCGTGATGATGAAGCGGATCGGCACGCTATTCGATGGCCCGCGGGGGCTCTCGACGTCGCTGATGACTACGTCGGCCCGCTCGGTCGGCGCGTGCTTGCCGTCACTGAAAAGATCCTCGGCCCCGAGCCGCACTTCTTCGCGGCGGGGCACGTGGTCGAGGCAGCACCCGACCAACGCGATCGAGCACGGCTAGGCGCGTATGTCGAAACCTGGCGTTCGAACATTAATTCTTCGATGTCGCGAAAACTCGCCTGAGACTGAAAAATCCAACGCGCAGCGTTCCGACTTCTTAATCGACGCATTTTTAGGCAACCACCGCTGCAACGTGACAATGCGCCTGTAAGCGCTGCGCGCTTGGAATCGACTGCCGCCGAATGGGCATTCACTCTATACATCAAGAGAATAAATCGTATGGCTTTACTTCGCATTGCAACGGCGTTGCTGCTGACTGGAGTGATCACCGCGCACACTGCACACGCACAGGTGACGCTCAACTTCGTCAACGCCGACATTGATCAGGTGGCCAAGGCGATTGGCGCGGCGACGGGTAAGACGATCATCGTCGACCCGCGCGTGAAGGGGCAGTTGGATCTCGTCTCAGAGAATCCTGTTCCGGAAGATCAGGCGCTGAAGACCTTGCAGTCCGCGTTGCGGATGCAGGGCTTTTCGCTGGTGCAGGATCACGGCGTGCTGAAGGTCGTGCCCGAAGCGGATGCGAAACTGCAGGGCGTGCCGACCTACGTCGGCAATGCGCCTGCGGCGCGCGGCGATCAGGTTGTCACGCAGGTGTTCCAGCTGAAGAACGAATCGGCGAACAACCTGCTGCCCGTGCTGCGTCCGCTCATCTCGCCGAACAACACGGTCGCCGCGTATCCGTCGAACAACACGATCGTCGTCACCGACTACGCGGATAACGTGCGCCGCATCGCGCAGATCATTGCGGGCGTCGATACGGCAGCCGGCCAGCAGGTGCAGGTCGTGCAGCTGAAGAACGGGAATGCGCTCGACGTCGCGGCACAGATGTCGAAGATGCTCGACCCCGGCTCGATCGGCAATACGGACGCGGCGCTGAAGGTCTCCGTGCAGGCCGACCCGCGTACAAATTCGCTGCTGCTGCGCGCGTCGAACGCGGCGCGCCTCGCGGCGGCGAAATCGCTCGCGAAGCAGCTGGATGCAGCCACCGGACAGCCCGGCAACATCCACGTCGTGCAGCTGCGCAACGCGGACGCCGTGCGTCTTGCGAAGACGCTGCGCGGCATGCTCGGCAAGGGCGGCAACGAATCGACGTCGTCGAGCGGCGGCAATGCTGCCAACTCGTTCAACCAGGGCAACGCGAGCTCGTCGACGGGCACCTCGGGCCAGCCCCCGCTGCCGGGCGGCTCGCTCGGCGGCTCGTCGTCCTCGATGGGCGGCAATCCGCTCGGCGGCGGCGGCACCTATGGCGGCCAAGGCAACAAGGAGGCTGCGTTCCTCGGCGAAAAGGAAGGCGGCGGCGAAGAGAACCAGCCCGGCGGCATGATCCAGGCCGATGCGGCGACGAACTCGCTGATCATCACCGCGTCCGACCCCGTCTACCGCAATCTGCGCAGCGTGATCGACCAGCTCGATTCGCGCCGCGCGCAGGTGTATATCGAGGCGCTGATCGTCGAATTGTCGGCGACGTCGAGCGCGAACCTCGGTATCCAGTGGCAGGGCGCGTTGTTGTCGAACGGCGGCAACAACGGTCTTTACGGCAGTTCGAACTTCAATGCGAACGGCAGCCAGGGCATCGTGAACCTGACCGCGCAGGGCGCGATCATCGCGAACAACCCGGCCGCGGCGCTCGCGACGACGGGCACGAACCTGCTGAACAACGGCCTGAACGTCGGCCTGCTGCACCGCTTCGGCAATGTGTTTGGTCTGGGCGGCCTGTTGCAGGCGCTGGCGCAATCGAGCGACGCGAACATCCTGTCGACGCCTAACCTGATCACGCTCGACAACGAGGAAGCGAAGATCGTCGTCGGCTCGAACGTCCCTGTCGTGACGGGTTCGTACGCAACGCCGACCGCGAACGCCGCGACGTCCGTGACCGCGTTCAACACGTTCGACCGCCAGGACGTCGGTATCGTGCTGCACGTGAAGCCGCAGATCACCGATGGTGGCATCATCAAGCTGCAAATCTATTCGGAAGATTCGTCCGTCGATCCGACGTCGACGAACAATCCGGGCGGCGTGACGATCTCCACGCGCTCGGTGCAGTCGACGGTGCTGTCCGACGATGGCGAGATCATCGTGCTCGGCGGCCTGATGGAGGACAAGTACTCGAACGGCAACAGCAAGGTGCCGCTGCTCGGCGACATCCCGTGGCTCGGCCAGTTGTTCCGTTCGGAGGAGAAGAGCCGCACGAAGACGAATCTGATGGTGTTCCTGCGTCCCGTCATCATCAACGATCGTGATACGGCGCAGGCTGTCACATCGAACCGCTACGACTATATCCAAGGTGTGCAGGGCGCGTACCATCAGGACAACAACCTGATGAAGGACAACGACGATCCGATGGTGCCGCCAAAGCCGGTCGGCCCGAGTCAGGGCGGTTCGCCCCTGAATCTGTTCGATCTCGACCAGATGCGCCGCAACTAGGCCGACGGCTTTGTCTGTTGGTAGAACGCGACGGTAGAATGAAACGGTGAAGAAAGCAAACGCCTTTTATCACGTTCACCGCTTTCCTGCCATCGTCACCGGCTGCGCAGTCCGGTGGTATCGGTTCAGCCTGAGTCCTTCGCGACATCGAGGAGTTGACCCGATCCATCACGCGCGCGGCACACCGATCTGGTTGCAGCCGTTGAGTCTGTCGTCCTGTACCATAGGCATCTGCATGAAGGCGGCGCACAGCTAAGCATGGCGTGTCTCGTTGCAGACACACAGGTTCATCAACATTAGGTAGCGGCATTTAGGCTGTGGTTCGACGCAAGCCTTCGATTCCGCACCAGATGCCTAAGCGCAAACGCCGATCCGGTAAATTGTATCGATATAAATACCACCGAGGCTATAACGCCGTCGGCTTTCGTAAAATCCCCAGGCGGGCTTTGATACACAGACGTTGATGGTGTCCGATGCGAGGCGTGTCGAACTCTTCCTGGCTGGAAAGCGCGTTCGCTACGAGTCTGCCAGATGACTGCAGATGGAAGAAGGCGTGCCTGAGTGGTTATGGCTTGTGCGAGCTGCCGGTCGTGCAGCGAGAATCGGCTCGAAGTCGAAATTCGGGGAAAAGGGTAACTGCGGGGACCGACACGCCCAACGAGCAAGTCGTGAACTTGTATAAAGGCAAAGCCAGCTGACACCTGTCAGGAGCCTCCTGAAGGCAACAGGCACGAAGTCTACTTTGAGCCGAGGCGTCCTTCAGTTTTTTCAGCGCACGCGCCTTGATCCGAATCCTTGCTGGCTTTGCCTCGAACAGCGCTCTTCGCCGGCAAACGGCCTTTTACCGAAACGGCGCTTCCTCACCGGTACCTGCTGAATGCTGATCTTCAGAAAACCTGACAGCGTGAACTCACCAGCGCCCTCCTTGTGGATCCAGCCGACGTTCGCGACGGTACGTCATCGCGCGACGCGTACGCGCAACTGCGTGTCGCTGCCGAAGTCCCGTGGTCTGGCATTCAAGCTGATTGAAGAGGCGGAGAAAACCTGGCGCCGCATCAACGGCCCGGAAAAAATCAAGCTGTTCCTCGAAGGCATCCCCTTCGAGGACGGCGAACCGGTGCGAGACGATCGATCGGGTCAGCAGAAACCCGCCGCTTGAAACCGACGGCCATCAGGCTGCCCATACACCACTCTTGACGCTAGCTCCAGCATTTGATCAGTGCGGCTCTATATCATGAGGCTTCCGTGCCAAAACGCTGTGCATCCTCGCCCAAGTCATTGTCGTCTCAGAATTCGCCAGATCCGATAGTCTCTCATGCAGGGCAGAAACTGACGAGGGGTCGATTATCCCGTTTTTGATCATCTGAGGCGCGAGGTCCCTCAAGCTCATCGCGTAAAGCAATTTCTCCTCGGGTGAATTCAGTAACGGATGATACAAGCGGCCATGTTCAATTTCCAGACCGAGATTCCTTATCACAGTCTCCATACGGAAGGCGATTTTATAATCACGTTTACTCATGCGAAAACAAGATCTTAAGATTCTTATAAACTCATCGATCGCTTCGGACGGTGGAAACGAGAATGAGCCGTCATGAATCACCGGTTCCTCGCATAGCAAATGGCCATCTGGGCCGAGGACATTCACCATTTCACGGATTGCATGATCTGCATCCGCCACATGATGGAGCACCATCCGACAATAGACTAGGTCATATGAGTTATCCAAATGATCCAGACAATTAACGTCCCCTTCCAAAAATGTAACATTCTCGAAACCACTTTCCGTTACGAATTGGCGGGATGCATCTAGCTGCGCCTGACTGCTATCTATAGCCGTTACCGTTCCTTGAGGTCCGGCTGCGCGTGCCAGATGCAGTGTCATCGCGCCACTGCCGCAGCCAACTTCAAGGATTTTCCCGCCGCGGAGCGTGCCGGCTCGGCTGATAAGGTCAACACTTGACTGTTCGTATAACCGGCTTTGGATGCCGAGTCTTAGTCTGGCATTGTCATCTGTTTTTATGATGTAACCCATTTTTTCTCTCCTTGAGAGTGCTTCATTTCGATTGAGTGCTACTGCATTGTTGCAGCGCTCACGCCCTAGTGTTGCCCAGTTCGGGTACGTTCACATTTACGCAGTTCGGCCCATCAATTCGGATTAGTTGGTCATTGCTGTGAAAAGTGAGGCATCCAAGGACAGATCGCCAAACGCGATCTGGCAAAGAAGATAATTGGCCCCCTGCCTGCTCCAGTTGATCAAGCAGAGTTCGTCGCACAGGAGACGCTGTTCCTACTACGCACAATCCACTCTCTATTGCTGCGTCTAAGGTCAGGGGGCAGATTTGGGGGAAGGGGAATTGCATTCGGTCGTACAATTAGTTGAAGCTTTTAAGCCCTGGCTCGAAAACTGATGCCGCGAGCGAATATGCATGGCTTGCAGATTGGCCGACCACAATCATCCGAAGCAATCCAACAACTGATGGTTGGCCGTCGGTGCTGTGTTGTATCGTTCCTCGGCACGGTACGCGTCAGTAATCTTGCGGACAAACGACGCGGGTCCAACAGATGCGATATTTGTGCGGATGATGAAGGCTAAGCAGCATGACCAAGGGGCAGAGACGAAGTTTCCCGGTGCTCTGTGCGACGCTCGACAAGAACAGGTTCGGCGATGGGCCCCCTTCCATGCGGCGAACAATGGTGTTCTGCCAGGTGGGAAGCGTAAAAGCCGAGCCGGCCACAGGCTTCTGCCAACCTGAGGCGACCCGGGTATTATCGTCCAATGACGCTACCGTCCTCGTCCAAATGAACGAAAATGCCGCAGGCTAGCTTAGAGGCCAGTTCAAAAAAATCGCTGTGAGGGGCTGTTTACTTTCCTGGCGCGATGTTAACCTCTGCCGTCCAGACAACGGAGACCGAGGGGATGCAGGCGCCGATCATTGACAACGAATTGTGGACACTGATCGAACCGTTATTGCCGAAGCCGAAGCGTCGAAACAACGAACGTCGAGGCCGACCTCGTGTGTTGGACCGGGCAGCGCTCAATGGCGTCCTGTTCGTGTTACGCACCGGGATGCGATGGAACCACTTGCCGACCGCACTGGGGTTTGGCTCGGGCGCGACCTGCTGGCGTCGTCTGGACGCATGGCAGAAGGCGGGCGTCTGGAGCAGGCTGCATGCGCTGCTGCTCGACAAGCTGCGCGAATCCGGGCAACTGGACCTTTCGTATGCTGCCGTCGATTCTTCCTCCGTGCGAGCTGTTGGGGTGGGCGAAAAACCGGGCCAAACCCGACGGATCGTGCCCGACCAGGTTCGAAGCACCACATTCTCGTAGACGCCAACGGTGTGCCGGTCAGTGTGACATTGACCGGCGCAAACTGTCACGACGTCACCCAATTGCTGCCATTGGTCGACGCCATCCACCAGATTCGCGGCACGCGCGGCAGACCACTTCGCAAGCCCAAGATCATTTACGGCGATCGCGGCTACGACTCCGACACACATCGCCAGCGCTTGCGTAATCGTGGCATCAGACCGGTGATCGCACGACGTCGAACTGAACATGGCAGTGGTCTGGGCAAATTCCGCTGGGTAGTAGAACGGACTCACTCGTGGCTCCATAACTTCCGGCGTCTTCGTATCCGATTCGATCGTCGTAGCGACATTCACGAGGCACTCCTCAAATTTGCTTGCTCGCTCGTCTGCTGGAACATATTCAAACGAGCGGTGTCGGCTTTAGAGGGTGGCCGCGCTCCCTTCCAGAAACGCGGCCCCCGAAGAACCGTACGTGCGAGTTTCCCCGCATACGGCTCGCGCACGGCATTAAGCATCACGTCGATGCCGGTTGTGTTTGTGCACACA
>NZ_JBBPEN010000028.1:0-18836 GCF_038900755.1 Paraburkholderia diazotrophica | reverse complement strand
TCGCCCACGTGCAGACTCATCACCCCGATGCGGACATTGCCGGTTGACCCCGACCATCGCGATTCGGCTACGCTCGCCCGTCAGTTGCAAACAATTCCTTATTCGGTGTGCTGAAATCACCGCTTACGACTTTCCGTCGTTTCTGAACTTCGCGTTCGATTCGCGTGAATCTGCTTAGCGTCTGGCTCGCGGTACATCCGGCTCTGGCCTCCACGTTAGAACGCGCCCCCTACACAGCCCTCTACGGCCGCATCCAGGCGCGCGTGCAACTGAAGCCCGTCATCGAGCGAGAGCGCTTCGCGCAGCTGATCTCGCACGCGCTCAAGAGTGCTGGCTGCACTCACACGCTTCTGTCCGACTCGGGGCTGGAACTACTGCGACAACCCTCACGAGGCTTGCCACGGCAGGCCGGCCGCATCCTGCGCACCGCCATGCAGTTGGCCGTGCCGAAGGCACCGAACCACGTCGCCGACGAACTGCTGCAACAGGCCATTGAGGATTGAGGAATTCCGATGAACCCGCAATCCAGACGCGCGAAGGTCCGAGACAGGCGAGCGGATCGCATACCGCGCACGCCGGCGCCACCCGAGCCGTCCGACGAAGCGGCCGCGCAGATCCAGCTTCTACTCTCCGAATGGTTCCTGTGGTTCAGCGCCGTATATCGAGAGCCGATTCGGCGCTACTACGCGCCTTGGGCCGTGCCACCACGCAGGCCGCCATCGCGCCGGCGCGTCGATGACCCGTTCTGAACGACAGCCCTGACGACCCCGGGGGCTGTTTGCATGGTGGCCGATGCGTCGATCGCGCGGCGCTGCATCAAACATGATGGACTGCATCGCGCGTTCGCCAAGGCATTCCTTGTCCTTGCCGACCCCGCGCGAGATATCGCGCCACATTCTGCGAGCGACGTAACACGATCGCGGCGCGCAGATCGAAGAGCTGACCCACATTGAGACGCTCGTAGGCTGCCTTCGAGTTCCTGCTCAAGCCACGCCCGGTCTTCTGCCTGTCGTTTCCTGGCCATCCATCTCGCACGCCATTCGTGACGTAGCCGGGTTACCAGGTTTCGGATCGAAGACGTGGGTAATCACAAGTCGATGAAATGTGTTTACATCCTTGTCTTTTGCGCGAGCGGGGCAAGATGATTCGGACGTTACTGAGCAATGAAGTATGGGTACGAATCGAATCGGTCTTGCCGGGCAACGAAGGCGATCCAGGGCGAACGGCGATCAACAACGTTGGTTTGTCGAAGCTGTCCTCTGAATCGGCCGGACCGGCTGCCCGTGGCGCGATTTGCCGAAGGCGTTCGGCCGATGGCATACGGTGTACATGCGTTTCTCCAGAGGGCGTCGCAAGGGTGTACATCTCTCTGCCCACGCGTTCCCCCAGCGCTCGCAGCGACGCTCGTCAGAGTGGGTACGGTGGCTTTAGCTTCACCAGTCTGCGCGAGCGGGGGAAGTCTGCGTTGCGCACGGGGGCTGTCAGTACGATATCCCCCGCGTGAGCAACGATTTCGTTTTCCGACATACGTGCTCGTGCAATGAAACTCAGTGAAAACCCCTGGCCGACATTTAGCCACGTATTACCTGCTGCGGCGTTCGGGTCGCTACATTTCTTCACAACGGCCGCCATCGACGCCAGCAAAAAACACGATCCCGACAACTCTCCCACGAACGACACACATGTTCATTTCAAACCGTCCGTGTCTGCGGATCTCGCACTGCGCAGTCCTGATCACTCTGTTGAGCGCCGCGCCCACGGGATGGGTAAGGGCGATCCTGCGCAGGGCCACGCTAAATTCGCCGCGTGCGTCGCTTGGCACGGCGCTGACGGCCGAACGCCTACGTCGCCCGGTTTTCCGAAGATCGGGGGCCAGAATGCGGACTACGTGGGCGCTGCGCTTCGTGCGTACAGGGCCTACGGCCAAGCCCCTCAGCGACCAGGACATCGATAACCTCGCTGCCTATATCGCGACACTGGAAGCGCAGAAATAGCGCACCCGCTGCACACCGATTCCCCACACGACCCGAGAGGAAATGAAAGATGTCCAAGCGCATTCTCATCATCGCCGGCGACTTTGTCGAAGACTACGAATTGATGGTGCCATTCCAGGCCCTCGCGGCAATCGGACACACGGTACACGTGGTCGCGCCCGACAAAGGTGTGGGCGACGCTATCCGCACCGCAATCCACGATTTCGAAGGAGATCAGACATACACGGAGAAGCGTGGTCACAATTTCACGCTCAACGCGGATTTCGCCTCCACGGACCCTACGCAGTATGACGCGCTGCTCGTGCCCGGTGGCCGTGCACCCGAGTATTTGCGCCTCAATGAAAAAGTAATCGGCTGGGTGTGTCAATTCGCGGAAGCGAAAAAACCAATTGCCGCCGTCTGCCATGGCGCGCAACTGTTGGCAGCGGCGGGCGTGATTGAAGGCCGGCGCATCGCGGCGTATCCAGCCTGCGCGCCTGAAGTCAAGCTCGCCGGGGCGCAGTATGTGGCGCTGGACTGGCCCGAAGCGATCACGGATGCGAACTTCGTCACCGCGCCCGCGTGGACCTCACACGCGAACTGGCTGGCGCAGTTCCTCGTGCTACTCGGTACGCGCATCGCACACTAAAGGAAAACAAGACGTGGCCAAACTCATTCACACGATGATCCGAGTACGCGACCTCCAGCGCTCGCTCGCTTTCTATGCGACGGTGCTAGGCATGACGCCGAGCCATCGCCTCGATTTTGACGAATTCTCGCTTGTGTATCTGCGCAATGAGGAGGCTGACGCGGAGATCGAACTCACCTGGAACAAGGGTCGCGAGACACCATACACGCATGGTGACGGTTATGGACACGTCGCCGTCGCGGTCGCTGATGCTCGAGCGGAGCGCGAGCGCCTGCTGGCTCTTGGTCTTGCGCCCAAGGATTTGCGCGAGTTCAAGAACGACGCGGGCGAATTGCTCGCTCGCTACTTTTTTATCGAAGACCCGGACGCTTACAAGATCGAAGTGTTGGAAAAGCACGGATTCTATCGCTAGTCTGGCACACGCCCGCGCGCAAGGACGCTAACAGTCCGCGCGTCAACTTGGAAGGAGACGACGATGAAAGGCAAGACCATCGACATTGCCCTCGATAGGCGAGCGGAGAGCGACACGCGTGTGCGCATAGCGCTCACGCGTCGCGAATGGCTCAAGGGCACGGGTATTTTGATTGGTACGCTCGCAGTATCTTCCTCGCTCGCGATGTTCGCGCCCAGCCGCGTCTGGGCGCTCGAACTCAAGCATCTCGACACGCACCAGGGCGCCGTATTGCTCGCGATGACAAAGCAGCTCTACCCGCACAAGACTCTCGACGACGCGGTGTATGCGCTTGCAGTGAAGGACCTCGACGCCAAGGCGCAGAGCGACGCGGCAGTACGCAAGCAACTCGCCGAGGGCATGATGGCGCTCGACAAAAAGGCGCCCGGCGGCGACTGGACGAAGCAGCCGGCCGAGGCACAGGCGCGCGACGTCGCCGCCATCGCCGGCACGCCGTTCTTCGAAACGGTGCGCAGCACGGCTGTGGTATCGCTCTACAGCAACACGCTCGCTTATCAGCACTTCGGCTATGGCGCGAGTGAAGGCGACGGCGGGTATCTTTTCAAGGGCTTCAACAATCTCGCGTGGCTGCCGGAGCCGCCCGCACAGGACAGTGGCCCTGTTCCAGCGGCGTGACCTCGGGAGATACAGCATGGCAACGACACAAGACAGCAAGCGCTTTTCGCTCGACGACAGCAATGTCGTCGTCATCATCGGCTCAGGCGCGGGCGGCGGCACGCTCGCAAACGAACTTGCACAAAAGGGCATCGACGTTATCGTGCTCGAAGCGGGCGCGCACAACACCCAGGCAGATTTCAAAACGGAAGAGTGGGACGCTTTCCACCTGCTCTCTTGGCTCGACATGCGCACGACCTCGGGCACCTGGCGGGTCGCTAAGGACTTCCCGAATCTGCCAGCGTGGATCTGCAAGACCGTCGGCGGGACAACCACGCATTGGGCGGGCGCGAGCCTGCGGGTGCAGCCGCACGAATTCAAGGCCCGGACGACCTATGGCGCGATCGACGGTGCGACGCTACTGGACTGGCCAGTCACGCGCGAAGAGCTTGATCCGTACTACGATCGCGCCGAGAAGAAGATGGGTGTGACGCGCACGAACGGTTGGCCGGGTCTGCCCGGCAACAACAACTTCAAGGTGATGTACGCGGGCGCAACCAAGGTGGGCTATCGCGAATGCAACACGGGGCACATGGCAATCAACAGCGTGAATCGTGACGATCGCAGCCACTGCTATCAACGCGGCTTCTGCTTTCAGGGCTGCCGCTTCGGCGCGAAGTGGTCCACGCTCTACACCGAGATTCCAAAAGCCCAGGCAACAGGCCATATGGAATTGCGGCCGCGCTCACATGTCGCGCGTATCGAACACGACTTGCACGGCAAGGTAAACGCTGTGCTGTATTACGACGACAAAGGCAAGCTGCTACGCCAGAAGGCGCGCGTGGTCGCAGTGGCCGGCAACTCGATTGAAACTCCGCGCCTGCTGCTCGCGTCTGCGTCGAGCCGATTTCCGGACGGGCTCGCCAATTCGTCGGATCAGGTAGGGCGCAACTACATGCGCCACACGACGGGCTCGGTCTACGCGGTGTTCGACGACAAGGTCGATATGTACAAGGGCACAACCATGGCCGGCATCATCGAGGACGAGGCGCGCTTTGATCCGAAGCGCGGCTTTGCCGGTGGTTATCACATGGAGACTATATCGCTCGGTTTGCCTTTCTATGCCGCGTTCCTCAATCCCGGCACGTGGGGCGCGGACTTCACGCGTGCAATGGATGCGTATCCGTACACGGCGGGGATGTGGATTGTCGGCGAGGACATGCCGCGCGCGACCAATCGTGTTACGCTCAATCACAGTGTCAAAGATCAATACGGCTTGCCGGTCGCGAACGTTCACTTCGACGACCATCCCAACGATCAGGCCATGCGTGAGCACGGCTTCGGGCAGGGCACGGCCGTGTACGAGGCGGCGGGTGCGAAGACAGTTTATCGCGTGCCCCCCTATCCGTCGACGCACAATCTTGGTACGGCACGCATGAGCGCGCTTGCGAAGGATGGAGTGTGCAACAAGTTCGGACAGACGCACGATATTCCGAATCTGTTCATCTCGGATGGCAGTCAGTTCACCACCGGCGCAGGAGAGAATCCTACACTCACCATTGTGACGCTTGCGATTCGGCAGGCGGATCACATCGCCGCTCAGATGAGCCGTCGGGAGATTTGAGAGTGGAACCGCGACGCCCGATAGGCGTCGCGCAATCGCGGTCGCAAACGAAGGGAGTCGATCCTATGTGCAGCATCTATACCAGCGCGGATCCCATACTTTACGAATCGCGCACGCGAGCGCTTCGGATACACGGTGTAGTGACTACTGTGAGGCTGGAAAACCTCTTCTGGGATGTGCTGCAGGAAATTGCGAACCGGGAGAACTTGACCACGAGTCAGTTCGCGGTAAAGCTCTATGATGAGTTGCTCTCGCTGCGCGGAGAGCCGCCAGTCAATTTTGCTTCGTTCCTTCGAGTGTGTTGTCTCCGGTATCTGTCGACGCGTGCGCCGCGGGACGAGGTCGCCGGTGATGGGCCGCGTATCAAATCGTTTCAGCCGAAAGTGGTGAGTACCGGCTAGGCACAATGTAGCGAGCGGACGCACAGACTACGCGATCGTTTTTGCCGCGTCGGTTGGCAGGGCATCGCCATGGGACCCGACCTGTGTGAGGCGAATTCTCAGATCAATGAGGAGGTGAGTCTCCCAATGGGGACTCGCGCCCACGCGACGCGTGTATTCATTTCCACCGTCTCAATGACGGCACCGCGGAAAAGTTCGGCATCGACACCAGTGTATTCCGGCTGCTCGATCGCGAAGAAACACGCGCGTTGCCGCCAGCGATCGGTTCCGATGTGGTCGGCGCAAGATACTCCGTTCATGACGGTGAGGCCAATCCGCTTTGCTTGTTGCTGCATTGCAGCAGGGCTCCATCGCACGCGGTGGACGCCACTTCGCGAATGCCGGCGCCCAAACGATCCGCTAGTTGAGCGACAGTTTCGAAGTTGACACGCCCGCCGGCCCGTTTCTGCGCACAAAAGGGGGTGATCTCCGCTGGGCTCGGCAATCCCGATTTCGCCGAACAGGTCGGATTGCGCGTGCCGGTTCGCCCGGTGCGTGGGCAGAACCCGTGGTCACCGAAAAACTTGCGCCGTTTTTGTCGGTTCCCACGTTTTTCCTGTGGCAAATGACCGAAGGCGACGCAATCATCGACGACAGTCAGGAGGAAGTGAGGTTAACCCGGTTCGACGGACGGATTTGCACGCTCAGCAGAAGGTATTCGCGCCACGACGAGCGGTATTGCTCGAGCCAGTCGAACGCTTTGAGCAGTGCGTCGTCCTGAGAGTTCGATTTCAGCGAGAGAATAGCGACGCATCGAAACAGCAGCGACCGGAGGTTCTGATACGGCGCGAGCAGAAACGGGAACGTGTGGTTGCCGTCGGCGCGATTTGCTCGTCGCACTGGACCAGCACCGAGCCGGAATCGTCGTTCAACGCTTCGCGCATGCGAAGCAAGGCACACGGCCGCAGGCGTCTCATCGTCCTGGAGGATCTGGAGCACGTCCCGGAACTGGCAGACGAGCGTTTGCAATTCGTCAGCGTGCCGCATTCGATATTGCTCGAGCCTCAGCTTCGCCGTGCTCTCAAGGTTGCGCGCGGTCTTGATGAAGATCTCGGTGACGTCGTCGAGCGCCTTTTGCAACTGCGAGAAGTTGAGGGGCACCGCGAGCGTGTAGCGCTTCGCCGGTTTCAGGACCCGCGTCGTGCACGTCGAGGGCTCGCGCCTCGGTGACGAACTGCATGCGTTTCGGAACCGGGAGGATGTCGGGCGCTGGCGGCGACCCGTCGGCCAGCGCGGTCTTGGTCCGGATGTGCTTGAGAGAGCTCGTCACCTCGCGCGGGCCTGGACGTTTCGGCTCTCGCTTGAGTTCGTCCCATGGTGTGCGGCCCGCCCGCGGTTTGAAGAGATCGTCGAGCCGCGTTCGCAGCGCTTCGTCCAGCGATTCGGTGAACGCAATGGCCTCATTGAGCAGGCTGCGGGCGTGCCTTGGATGCGCGAGAGCATCGCTACTGGCAGCAGTTCGTAGGTTCGTAGCGATGCCGCACGCGTTCCCCGAGCAGGACGTTGACGATATCGGGTAACGTGGTCTTTAGTGCGCGCGGCGCTGGCAGCCAGGGGTGCGAGCCACTGGTGGGTCGACGTGTCCAGCGGGCGAATGCGGGCGTACTCGCGCAGGATCTTCTGGTGCCGGGACTTGCTGCAGCGCTGCAGGAGCGGTCGTAGCGCGCGATCGTCGTCAGCGTTAACAAGCGCGTACCGAGCATGGCGCAGACGTGACCGATGATCGCCGGAGGTACATCCGACATGGGCGGCATGTATCCGAGGCGCTGCAACAGCTTCAACTGCGTGAGGATCAGCACGCGCGTCGGCGCCTGCCGGAATTGGCCGCCCACGAAGAGGATCTCGACCGCGCTGGGCGTATGGACCTGGCCAGTTCGTCGTCGCCGAGCTCGGCTGACAGCACCGGGTAGGCGGTCTCATGCACGGTGCTCATGCAGGCGGCCTGGGGCGAGAATCCGGAGCGTGAATCCTACGACAAATCCAGCGCCGACAGGGCCCTCAGCTCGGCCCTACGTGGATTGCCGAGAGCGCTTTGCCGCACGTGATCGCAGCGGCGCGGTTCTCGCCGCGAGCTGTCCTTGAAGAAGGGCAGCCTGCTGGACGAGTGCGTCGCGCTCGCGCCGCAGCTCTCGCGCCTCCTTCGTCACGCTTGCGAGCTGTTTCTCGTGCCGCTCGGCGAGACGCCGCTGTTCGGCGGCATCGGCTCGCAGACGCTGGACGTCGCCGAGGAGGTGCTCGTTGCGTTGCTGGACCTTGGCGAGGGTGGCTTCCGCTCTGCGCTGGGCGTCCCGCGCCTCCTCGGTCTGCAGCATGACACGCTTTTGCACGCCCTCAAGCCGGGCCGTCGCCCGGTCGACCTCCGCCCGCAAGGCCGCTTCCTGCTCTGCGTGGCTGGCGCGCAACGCGTCGAGTTCCTGGAGATGGGCGCTTCGCATGTCGTGCAGCGCCTGTTCCGACTGCGCGCGGACGGCGTCCCGTTCGGCCGCGGACGTTTCAGCAAGCCGGAGCGCGGCGTCACGCCCGCCCTGGACCTGCGCGAGTTCCGCAAGCACAGTGGCCAGTCGTGCCTGCTGGTCGTCGAGTTGGCCGCGAACCGTGCGAAGTTCGCCCTGAAGTTCCGCATGGGCCGTCTCGAGGGTCCCGGCGCGCGTGATGGCGGCGACTGCTTCCGCTTCGATTTCGTCGCCACGCCGCGCGAAGACCTGTTCGCCCTGCTCGACCGCGAGCGCCCACACCGACAGCATCGCACTGGCGACCGCCGGCGGCAGGGCTGCGGCGAGCGCATCGTTGCGCGTCTGCTCGTCCTTCCACAGTTTCAGTTCGTCATTGATGGTGGTGCGGCTGCCCTGGCGGATTTCCGCGTAGATCAGGTCAACGGTGAGCTCATGCGCGAGTCGGCCCGATGCGACCAGTCCTGCGGCGGCTTGTCGGGTGCGGATGCGGGTGTTGCTGATTCGGCTCATAGGTGGAGTTTCACCGTGAAAAGCGGTTGAAGACGGCGCTTGTTCAAAAAATTATAGTCGTATATTTCCGTATAACGTTATAACTGTAACGATAGTTGATAAAAATTTGTGATAACGCCCATAATCGCAAGTTCTGATCGTGTACGCTGCGAAAACTTCATCCGAAAACGCGTCACACCATGAATTTGCCAGCCGACACTCCGGAATCGCCCGACACCGTCCTGTCGCTCGCGCTACCTGCGGCCCTCGATGGGCGGGACGGCATCAACCGCGCACGCGGCGGCCATCGGCAGATCGCGGCCGATAGCGACGTCGAGGCCGTGCGCCTGTGGCTCGCCGAATATGCCGGCTCGCCACACACGCTGCGCAGCTACCGGAAGGAAGCGGTGCGCCTGCTGATGTGGGCCACCCGGACGCTGGGCAAGCCGCTCTCGAGCCTCACGCGCGAGGACTTCCTGCTGTACGAGCAGTTTCTCGCGGTACCCACGGGCGACTGGACCGATCCGGCCCGGCCGCGACGGGGTGGTGCACGGCGGCTGTTCGACGGGCCGCTGTCCGAGCGCAGCCGGCATCAGGCGCTCGGCATCGTGTCGGGCCTGCTGTCGTATCTGGTCAGTGCCGGCTACCTGGCCGGCAATCCATTGGCGCTGCGCCGGCGGACGGGGGCGGCCACAAGGTGCGCACCGCGCGTCGAGCGATATCTGGATCACGCGCTGTGGGATCACGTACTCGCGAGCATCGAGCACTGGCCGCGGGTCACCGGGCGTGAACAGCAGCACTACGAGCGCAGCCGCTGGCTGATCCGGCTGCTATATGGCACGGGACTGCGCGTCTCGGAGGCGGCGAATGCGAAGGCGCCCGACTTCTATCAGCGGAGGGGCAACTGGTGGCTGCACGTGGTGGGGAAGGGTGGCGCTGAAGGAGAGGTGCCGGTGAGCGCGGCGCTGATGGCGGACTTCGCGCGGTACCGGGCTTTTCACGGGCTGGCGCCGACCCCGGCGAGAAGTGAAACGGCGGCTGCGGTGATGAGCGTCGCGGGCGACCCGCACAGACATCTGACGCCGGCCGCGGTCTACCTGATCGTCAAGGAAGTGTTTCGGCGCGCCGCCGATATGCTCGGAACGGGCGACGTGGCCGGCGCTGAAACGCTGCGACGGGCATCGACCCATTGGCTCCGCCACAGTGCAGCGTCACATCAGGCCGATGCCGGGACGGACCTGCGTTTCATCCAGAGAAATATGCGTCACGCATCAATCCAGACGACCGGCATCTATCTGCATGCGGAGGATGACCAGCGACACGCCGAAACCGTGCGGGAACAAGTCGATACCGCTCGACCGGGCTTCTGACGTGGGCAAAATACCGACGCTCCACCGAACTCCCGCCGATTCCCGCAAAGACCGTCGCCGCCCTTCCGTAGCCCATCCGCCCCGAATACCGGAATCGACACGCAAGGTTCCGGTTACGTCGGCGCCATCCTGCGAAACTGCGGCATGGCAGAAGAAGCGGTCTAGGCTCGATGGAAACGGAAACTCGCGTCGGGAGAGGCGAACAGGAGGGGGCGGGCGAAAGGCTCAACCTTTCCGCTCATCGGCGCGCTGATGCGTTACGGCAGCGCAATGTGCATGCACGCCGAAGCGAGCAGCCAGCATGTGATCGACGAGTCGGTCAATGCGAACGGCAGCATCTTTTGAAGCACCGAAAATGCATTAGCCGGAGCGCACTTCGCAATCAGCGCTTTTGAGCGATAACGATGCAGCCAACCGATGCAGGCAGATCGCTCTCTCTCTCGACATGACATCGACACGACCGCGGGCGCGCTGGCGCCGTTCGCGAACAACACCGATCGAAACCGGGGGGCGACCTGCCTTCGGTCGTCCGATGGTGGAGCATTGATGGCAAAATATGGGTTGGCAATAGCATACACATCCGAGCGAATGGCACGCGGAAGACTATGACCACGCGAAATGACCTACCCTCCGATCTAGCCGCGCTCGTCCAAAGGCCGCCAATTTACCGATTGCTGGGTGTGGGCGAAAAGGTTTACGGCGACCATCTCAATCACGTCTGGAAGGGCCTCGCGGGCGTGCCAGGACTGGATGAGCCAGGTATCCCGGTATTCGCAAAGTATCTTCCACGCCAATCTCAGATCGACATCGAACTGGCTTGCGGTCTTGCTTCTCAGGTCTTGCAACTACCCGTACCAAACCCGGCGCTTGTGATTGCGGACCTGGATGAACTGCCAAACCACCCCAATGGCCTTAAAAGTGGCCCTGTGCTGCTTTTTGGCAGTCTGTTTCAACCACCCGATCCATTCACGGTGCAACGGACGAAGGAGGGTGAGTTAGGAACGGAGTACATCTGGCAGAAGATATGTGAAGATGAGGTCGCCCCCCAAGGGGCAGCTTGGGACGAACTGGTGGCGAACCCGGATAGGCATGCCCAGAACCTGCTGTTTGATGGCGTCAAGTGGTGGTTATTCGATCACAACCTCGCTCTGCAGCCGCTTTCCGATCTGTACACCTCGATCGGTGAGGCGAGTGCGCAACGCAAGGTCGTGGACCACATCGCCCGGGTTAATCAGATTCTTTCGCAGCTGAAAATCAGGCACTCAGGTAATGAGGACATCCTCAAGGAAGCGGACAGGTTAGCGAAACAGGCGAAAAAGCTTACGTTACTGGCCATCGAAATGCGAAAGTGGAAACTGGACGCCAGGATCGCTCCGATAATGATGATCGCTGCCACCATTGTGGATCTGATAGCGCTGCGCCTGAAGCCGCTGGGAATGTATCTGGAGCAACGGCTCGAAACGCCTACCGCTAATAATCTTTGGTCTTCTTCGTCATGAATATCTGGGAAAGCCCACCATTTGCCGCGCTTGCAGCTCCCGTGCTATGGACGCCGACGGCTACGACGGGAGAGCGCTTCGTCGCCCTGATACTTGTTCAGTTTAAGTCGCCCAATCGCGGCGAGATCGCAACACCTATCGTCTTCCACCCCAAACAGCTTCGCGCGATGATTGGCGCGAAGCGGGCTGAGTCCGCCCTCGGAATCATGCAGCATGTCGCGGAATTCATGCAGCAGCAGATGATCGCCGGTGCCGACTTCAACCAGGTTGTCGCGCCTTTCGACGGTTTCGATGTGGGTGCCACAACGAACATTAAGGGATACTCCGCCAAGCAGGTCGTCGACACCGCAATCCGGACGCTGTCGGCGTTTGGTACGAGATCGTACTTTGAAGACGACGAAGAGCAGGTTCAACGGAACTCGGTGCCGACCAGACAGTTCCTGAGATCGCTTCGATCAGTGTTTGCGCAGAACGATGATGAGCGTAGGGCGCGCTTCAATCGGACCATCGAGGTGGCCGGTGCGACGGGCATGACGATCGACTATGCGCACGATAAACATCTGATACAGGTGACGAGTCTTCCACAAACGGCACCGCATCTCGCGGCCTTACAGAAAGAAGCGGAAAGTAAGATACTCGAACTGGACATCACCGCATCCATCCTTCGATCGAACGCCCCGGCGCAATCCGCGTTACTGATCAATTCAGCGGCATTAAACACGGCGAAGACCAAGGAAGCAAGTCAGATCGCCAACGAATTGCTGGCTCGCCTGCGGTTCATGAGCGGACAGAAAGGCATCGACCTTCGGCTGGTACGAGACCCGTTTCAGGCTGCTCAGATCCTCGAAGAGTTGGAAGTAGGCCAGGGCCTGACGAATGCCTAGCTTCGATGCGGATGAACTGGAGCCTTTCTCGTTCGGATGTGTGCGGAAAGCGGGAGGGATATCCGAACACGTTCCTCCCACATATCTGGCCGAAGCGGGC
Source organism: Paraburkholderia diazotrophica (assembly GCF_038900755.1). Lineage (GTDB taxonomy): Bacteria > Pseudomonadota > Gammaproteobacteria > Burkholderiales > Burkholderiaceae > Paraburkholderia > Paraburkholderia diazotrophica_A. Next base: position 6,289 of record NZ_JBBPEN010000028.1, on the reverse strand, counting down.
ATCGAACCGTCGGTCGGCAGCTGGGGCGACTTGGAACCCCTCGGCTATATTCCGCCCGCCGAAGCTGAGGCAAACAGCTAAAGGCAACTTGAAACAGCTGCCGCTGAACCCGCATTACCTTGAACCAACCAGCCTCCACGATTCCCCGGGCGGTTCAGCCCAGGTTGGCCGTCGTCGCCTGGAACGCTTCCTGTGTCGGAAGGCATTGCTTCGCGTGCAGCGTGCAGCCCTGCATAAAAATAGGCGTTTACGAACTCTCGTGTGACCTGCTGATTCCGGGTAGGCTCGTGGGGAAACTTCTGGTCGAACGACGAACGCAGGCGTAGCCTCAACGGATGCGATGCACCGACCGCCAGTTTGATGTAGATCAACTCGCCGGTCGTACCATCCGGATAGGACACTGTTCCGCGATAAACGCACTGGTCATGGCTATGGGTCTTCCCCGGCATCAGCCCCGGGATGGCAATCTCCGCGCGAAGATCCGTAAAACAGAGTGTCGCTGCCCTTGCGAGATCGACAAACTTGTATTCCGGATCATGCCCGGCGTCGACTACGATGATGCTGGCGCAACGTCGACGCACGAGCTCATAGACACCGAGATTTTCGAAATGGCCGCCGTCGCTCAGTCGTATCCATGTGCCTTTACCCGCCCAAGCACCCAGTGCGGCAAACAGGTTCAATAGCAGACTGGGCACGCCCTTTCGGAGATGAAATTTGGTGCTGGGATTAATGACCCATTGCCCGAGTCCGATATTGCCAAAGCTCAACAAGGCGTTCAGCAATGGAGACTGACGTACCCCGTGCCCGTCAATTGCTGCTCCCGAGGTCGCCGCAAGCCGCCAGACATCAAGATGCCGTACTGTGTTGTCCAGCATACGCCAGGATCGGGTCGGATATATGTAGGTCTCGTCCGATCCGCAGTGCAGCCGGGTGATGTGGAAGTTACAGCCACCGCGTTCCCGCACGTCGGGGTCATCGCTTTGACTGGAATGCTGGCAGCAATTGATGATATGGAGCGGCGCAGCGGGATCGGTTTTCGCCAGCAGAAGAGAGACGTTGTCTACCTTGCCGGTGAATCCTTTTCGAAGACTTGACGAATAGAGATTAAATGGAAAATTCAGCCAGTTTGCACTGATGAAATAGATTAACGCGGTCGCGGCCGAAAGGCCGAAGTAGAGAATAGGCGAGGCAAAGTAGCTGAAGCCTGCAAGCGTCACCATGATCGCGCTCACCGGAAAAAGCATAATTTTTGCGTAGGTCTGGATCTGGCGAATCCCTTTATGCCTGGGCAACTGAACGAGCAAGATAACAATAATAATGAACGCAGCGAGCAAGGTGATACTGACGAACCTTGATTGCAGCAGTTTCGTCATTATCAGTATGGTTTGCACCGCCTCTGCGAAGGTCACGGCCGCGAGAGTCGTCCACAGCATGACATCGTTCTGGTCTTTTCTGTTCTGCCTCCACGCCCAGCTCGCACAAAACAGGGTCGCGCTAAGAAATACGACAAGCAGAATCCATCCATCGTAGTGCGAGGCGCGGCGGCCCGGCGAATCGTAGCTCATGATGAACAGGCCCTGCTCGGCCAGCAGGAGCGGAGACAGAGATACGATCGCTGAAGCCAGGAAAGCCAGTGACATCGTCAGTAGTCTTCCAAGGCCGGTTTCCAGATAGCCTTCTGATTGAAGGAGGCGCTCCCGCGCAGCTTCCGCACGTGACACCCACTCGCTCGTGCCATCCTGCACATTTTGGCCGTACAGATAGCTGGTGGCCGCGTAGCCACCCCCGGAAACGCTGGAAAGATAGTCGATGTCCCGCATCTTTTCGCTGTGTTCCAGCCAGCGCAGGACGCCCAGGCTGAAGCAGGCCGCCCGAATGCCCCCACCTGATAGTGCAAGACCGACAGTGCCGCCACTGTGGATACCCGCTTTCTTCCGACGCCTGGAAATGTGATCGGCTTCCTCTGATTGTGCCTCGTATGCCGTGAGTTGTACCGGCGCATCGGGCACCGTGACGACCTGCCGATGTCGAACCAGCAGCATACATAGACCGACTGGCGGGACGGTGCACGAAATGACGAGGGCAAGTATCCACCACCAGGGAGATGCGTCCTTGATCCTGATTTTATCTCCGGGCAATGATTCGGCTTTCGGCATCTCTTGATTCATGCAGGTAGTCACGAGAATCTATTACGGCAGGACGGCCATCCGGCTTGAGCGGAGCGGCGATTGTCCCGCTCATTGGGGCGCATTGCAGATTCGCAGCGGGTCAAGAGAGCGAGGGGAGGCGTACGTCGACCAGTGCAGACATCTCACGCCGGCGGCGGTCTGCCTGATCGGGAAGGAAGTGTTTCAACGTGGCACCGATATGTGTTGCGCGGGCGACGCGGCTGGCGCTGAAGCGCTGCGACGTGCGTCGACACTATGGTCGCGCCGCAGCTCCGCTTCACATCAGCCCGATGCAGGCACCGACCTGCGCTTCATCCAAAAAAACATGCGCCACGCATCGATCCAGACAACCGGCATCTATCTTCACGCCGAAGACGATCTGCGCCACGCCGAAACCGTAAGAGAGTCGGATGGTGCAGTTGCATCAGAGATGCACGGGCCAGTGGACAGTCAAACCGGGGCCCTCCTCTAGTCCCAGGCATATCCAGCCCATTCACAGCCGGACGAGCAGGCCAGGCGCTCGACCGGCGTTAATCGAGGGCGCGACATTCAGCGCAATCCGCCTGGAGCGCTTACGCGTACGGGTTCGGCATTCAGTCGAAGTGACCGGTTCTTGCCGATTCATGTGAGACGCAAACGTTTTCCTCAAGGTGGGCTTTGCAAATGTCGCGCTGCAACACAAGATGTGGTATCAAAAGACAAATAAAGCCCAGCATTTTGTAGTTTTTTGTAATATCATTGAAACGCCTTCTAGGTAAAAGTTGCCGTCCGGCGCTGGCGGTGCATATCACACGTTTCCAAAGGACGGAGAACCACATGTTTGCGGATCTCGTTGGACCGTCGTTCGTATTCTGGCCGGTCGGTTGTGGTGACGCCACCACCGTCGTAATCAGCGATAGCGAAGTCGTGCAGATCGATCTGAATGATTGCGCACTCGCCGACGAAGTCGACAATGGCAGGATTCCCGTCGTCGACGAGCTGATCGCCAAGCTGCCCAAGCGCAATGGCAAACCTTATCTCTCATGTTTTGTGCTCACACATCCGGACGAGGATCATTGCCGTGGGTTTGCGAACCTGCTGAAGCACGTCACGATCGGTGAGTTATGGCACACGCCGCGGATCTTCCGCGAATACCATAAGGATCTGTGCGCGGACGCGCAGGCTTTCAGGAAAGAAGCCGGGCGGCGGCGCGAAGAAACCATCGCGGCGCAGGGCGATCCTGGCTCGGGTAACCGGGTTCGGGTGTTCGGCTATGACGATCTGTTGAAGGAAGAGAAATATCAAGGCTTGCCGAGAGCGTTTCTCACGATACCGGGCAATCCTGTCACCCTGCTGGACGGTATCAACGTCGCGAGCCGCTTCAACGCATTTATCCATGCGCCATTCAAGGACGATTCGGCCGATAAGCGAAACGAAACGAGCCTTGCCCTACAGATATTGATCGGCAACGCCACGCGATCGATGGCTGGATTGTTCTTCGGCGATCTCGCGCATCCGACGCTGCGCCGCGTGTTTGATGAGACCAAGAAGCACAACAACGATAGTCGGCTGTCGTGGGATGTACTGCTTGCGCCCCATCACTGCTCCAGGAAAGTGATGTTCGATAACGACGAAGCGGTGCAGCAGGATATTCTGGACGACCTGAAGTTAGGGAAGCGCAAGGGCGCGTATATTGTGGCGTCCTCGCCAGCCATACCCGGCAGGAACATGCCGGGCGATAACCCGCCCCATGTGAAGGCAAAGAATCGCTACCTGGAAATCGTCGATGCGCCGGGTAACTTTCTGTGCACCGATGAGTACAGCACGCCGAAGAAGCTCCGTCCAATCATCTTCACCGTCACCGATGCGGAAATCCGGCTGGTTGACGGCGACTTCACGCTATCAGAGCAGGCGAAGGACGATCTTGCGAAGGCCGTAGCTGCTGTTCGTGGAACGAATGCACCACCCGCCGCGAAGGTCGGGTTTGGCAAGCAATGAGGTCTGAAGGACAACGCTGGGCACTCCAGCAGTTGGTGCAGATTGCTGAGCAGTCCAATGATGCGCTTGAGATCGTCGAGGTCACGGAGCCGGCTTCGACCGGCGCCGACCTGAGGATCTCGGTTTCCGTCGCATGCAGCGCCTATACCAAGGCAGAAGGGGGGATTCCGTTCCGGCCGCGAGAACGGTTGCTGATCTTTGTGCCGCCCACGTTCCCCCTTGACATTCCGGCTCTCTGGTTCGCCCATTCTGATTACGGCGGCTTCGCGCATGTCCAGTGGGGACATACGATCTGCCTTTACCAGTCTCCCGAAACGGAATGGCAGCCGGCCGATGGCATGCTCGGGTTCGTCCAGCGTATGCACGAATGGTTACACGCAGCAGCCGCAAACCAGCTTGACCCCGTGGGTCTGCCACTTCATCCGCCCGTCGCCTATCATGACGGTCGGGCGCTGGTAGTGGTGCCGACGGTCAACACACCTGTTGCGGCTGCACCTTTCTGGGCCGGATATGTCTGCATTGTCCGCGAGAACGACTTTTGTGTTGAACTCGGCGAATGGCTGGACTACAGATCGCCAACGTCGCAGGTGAGCATGGCGCCCGCCATCCTCCTGCCGTCGGACATGCCGTTTGAGTATCCGGAGACCTTCGCGGCCCTGCGGACCGTGCTGCAGGCGAGAGGTATCCCGCTTGACGTCATCCGGCTGCTGCTGACAATCGGCGCATTGCGCAACCCGGAAAACAAGCCGCTGGTATTCGTGCTTGGTGCGGCCATGCGGGGCATCGCTGGCGGCGAGCGGCGCCAGCATCTGGCGGCCTGGCGCATCAAGGCAGACGATGCCATCGAGTTGCGCAAGGCCGTGCTCGCCAGAACCAACGACGATCCAGTTGACGAGCGCCTGTTCAACGGCTGGGCCGAGAACGCATCCATTGACTGGTGTTCGGTACTCGAGGACCGGCCGGAAATCGTGGTGCCAAGGGATGCTGGTACGCCAGCGGCATACTGGCGCAGCCGTCACGTCGCCATACTGGGATGCGGCGCACTCGGCAGTACGATCGCGACATTCCTGGCGCGCGCCGGTGTGGGAAAGCTCACTCTGTACGACAAGTCCGTCGTTAAGCCAGGGGTGCTCGCGCGGCAGGTCTTTAATCGACACCAGGTGGGCGTCAACAAGGCGTACGCAACACGCGCAAACGTCCGCCTCATCAACCCGGCGATCGTTACTGATCCGCAGCGGACAAATATCATTCATGTCCTTGGGAATCCCGAAAGCGCGCAGACACTGTTCGAGGCGGATGTCGTCATCAATGCAACCGCGTCGATCCGCGTTGCGACTGCGCTGGAACTGTGCCTGCGAGACCGGCCAGGTAGTCATCCGCCGATCATCTCAATGGCCGTAGGCCATCGGGCGCAAACAGGCCTTATGACCTTGGCCCGGAGCAACGGACCAGGCGTCGCACTCGACCTCGACAGACGTATGAAGCTGGAGTTTGCAAATGCCCAGGGTGCGCGCACGTTGCTCGACGAATTCTGGCCGACAGACGCCCGTACATCGCGCCTGTTTCAGCCAGAACCAGGTTGCTCAGATCCTACCTTTGTTGGTTCTGCAGCGGATATCGCGATCCTGACCGGACGCATGCTGAACGTGGCAGCCGACTGGCTTGCCGGCGGTACGGAGGAACACGCCCTTGGGTTCGGCATGCAGATATCGCAAGCCCCGCGCATCCGAGCCGACGAACCGCAGGAAGCAGAGTATTCGTGGCCATCCGATGATGTGCTTGTCGATCCACGTCATGGTTATCAGATCCGGCTTGCCCCTGCGGCTAAATCGGCGATGCTCGGATGGATGCGCAAGTCGGAAAGGATGTGGGGCCCAACGCCGGAGACCGGCGGAATCCTGTTCGGCGAGATCGACCGGTTTCTCAAGATTGTGTGGATCACTGCCGTAAGCGGCCCGCCACCCGATAGTCAGGCAAGTCCAGCCGGGTTTATCTGCGGCACCCGCGGCGTAGCCGAGGTAAGCGTTCGATCTGTACCGTCGCCACGTTCCGCGTAGAAGATGCAATCATTGGCCGCAACGGGCACGAGTGACCGACAGTGTCCACAAACTGGGGAGAATGGACACAGTGTCTCAGACAGTCGA
>NZ_JBBPEN010000027.1:0-21484 GCF_038900755.1 Paraburkholderia diazotrophica | reverse complement strand
CTGCAACGGACTGCTGTTCCCAGAGCAAACAGCCAAGCGCCAGTAACGCTCCAATCACAGCCGCGGTTGCAATCTGCTTTTTCATGATCGCCTCTAAGTTTAAGCGAGAAGCCCCGACGCTCTGTCGAGGGTCGGGGCATTCGCGTCAGGAGCAGGTTTTCGGATGGGCGGCCGGGAATACCAGCACGCGACCATCCTTGCAGAGAACGAAGTCGCCCGGCTCGCCCTTCGGTTGCTGGACGACAATAGTGGGGACAGGCTTCGCCGTCTCGACCCTCGCCTGGGGTTGGGACGAGCAGGCGCACAGCGATGAACTGCCTGCTGCAATGAGCAGCATCAAAAGGTTGTTCATGGGAAAGACCTCACAGGGGCGGCCGCTTACGCGGCGTGCGATTCCAGGGGGATGCTGGCGTGAAGCGTCACCCACTTTCCGTCGACGAGAACGTCACGCATGAGCGTGCCGTTCAGGACGTAGGTGTGAGTGGTGCCAACACGCGGCGTTGAGGCGCGGACCGACACCGTGACGGTTTCGATACGCGCGTACATGTCTTGCTTGGATTTCATAGCGTTCCTCGTTGAAAAAAAGCGAGGGAACGCCCCTGTGGGGAGCGGTCCCCACAGGGTTGAAAAAGCATCGTTCAGGCTGCCGCTAGCGCGGCAACATCAATCACGGCATCGGCTTCTGCGACAAGATCGGGCGTTTGCGAGATGAAGAACTCGCGCTCATACCCGCCCTGCCGCAACACTTCCCGCTTCATCCGCATGAACTGCAGCTTGCGGTGCGGATCGAGTGGACCATCGGACTCGTCGCTGAACAGGGATTGATACGGCTGACCTGCGTTGCTAGCTAGGTACAGCGCGATCCCTCGCGTCAGACACTCGTTGATCCAGACCTTCTGGCCACCCGACATCACCGTGACTGGCTTGGTGCTGTCGTGATCGGCGTCGTGTACGAGGATTTCAAAACCCTCGCGCAGTTCGCCGCTAGCCAGTGCACGCTGAGTCTGGATCTCGACCGTGAAGCGCATGCCGTAGCATGCGAGCAGCAGGTCGTTCACCATCTTCGTTAGCGCAGGTCCAGCATCGTCGATCGTCAGCGCAATCACTCCCTCGTTGCCGAGGCCCTTGGCCAGCAGCTTCCAGCGAGCGATCTCGTCCGAAATGCGCTGGGCACGCGATTGCGTCGCGTCGAAGCCCCCGAGTTCGGTTGCGATGGTCTGCCGCTCGACCTCACGTGTAGCCTGGGAACGGATCAGGGATTCGATCCGTGCTTCGGCCGCGGTGATGGCTTCACGGCATTGCGACAGTTGCCGGTCGATGTCAGCGATAGCGCCGGTCACATCGTCGACGCCGAGGCGCGCGACTTCCGTGTCCAGTTCCGTCGCCTCTGTCGTCAGCTGCAATTGCTGCGCCTCCCGGCGAGCATGCAACGTCGCTTCCTCAGAATCGAGCGCGGCCAGTTCTGCTGTGGCCTTGCTCAGTCCCTCGGTTGCGGCATCGAGCAGCGGCTTGCGCGCGGCGAGATCCACGGCCTTCTGCAGATCGCGGCGTGCGGCCGCAATCTGGTCGGTGACCGATTTCAGCTCCGCACGTTTTCCCGCAAGTTGCTGGACCTCGGGCGTGAGCTTTTCGACAGACTCACGTTTCGTGCGGAACTCGGTACGAAGGTTGGTGAGCGAAATGCGTTGCTCATGCACTTTCGTATCGGCCTCGCGCGCCTGCGCAAGCAGCGGGCAGGTGTTGTGCATCTCGTGGCCGGCACACGGCACGGTTCCGATCACACTCGCCTGCTGTTCAAGGGCTTTTAGAAGCGTTGCCCGTGACGACCCTTCCGACTCCAGCCCTTTCAACCGGGACGAAGCCGACGTCAGTTCAAGCTGCTTTGCTTCGAGCACATCGATAGCCGCCTGAATCGGCGCAATGCGGGCTTCCTCCGCAGCGATGCGTGCCTGTGCGGCGTCGCGCGCCGCGGCGGCTCCAAGAATCGCCTCTCGCTGCGCGATCACAGCGTTGTGCTCCGTGACCGCAGCGCGCAAGGAAGTGCGCCGCTGTCCAAAACGGCGATCGTCAGCGGTCGCGTCAGTAGCGAGCGTTTGCAGCGCCGTGGCGATCTGACTGCGCCGCGTTGCCAGTTCGCGTAACCGGGCCTGTGCGCTCGCATTCGCTGTCTGTTTCGCCACAAGCAATGCGCGCTGGTCGGTCAGGGCGACAACCTTGACGTTCAGCGCTTCGCGGCTCTCGCGAGTTGACGCTACTGACTGAACATCGGAAGCGATCGCCTGATCGATCTGTGCAAGCCGGTCACGTTTCGCGCCGAGCGCAACTAGTTGCTGTTGCGTGGCGTCCAGCGTGCGGCCAAGCACCTTCGCGACCTCGCTGGCTTGCGCCGACAGCGTACGAAGATCGTCGATATGCAGGAGTTCGGCCAGCAGCGACTTGATCTCGCTCGCTCCATAGGAGGCGAGCGGACGCCGGTTCTGCGCCGAAAAGACGCTGGTGAAAAACGACTCCAGCGATCCGCATACCGATTCGACACACAGATCGTAGGTTTCCGCCTTGCCGTCAGAGACAATGCCGTCGCCCGTCTGCATGGGTTGCCATTTGCCGTCCGCGTCACGCCAGGCCAGGAAATACTCGGCCTTGCCAGTCTTGCCGGGCTTGCGAAAAGCGAACGATGAGCGGTAACGAACGCCGCCGTGCTCCCATTCGAACTCCTTCAGTGCCTGCACACCGTAGAGGTGATCCCAGTAGGAGAATCCATCGACGGACAGCTTCGTCGCGCGGGAGGGCATGATCCGGTACGGATGGAGGTTGTCCATGAGGGTGGACTTCCCCGCCCCGTTCGGGCCCGTGAGCGCAATCAGGCCGTTCGGAAGCGATTCGAGATCGAGCGTGATGCTGTCGCGTTTCATCCCGTCCCGAACACCGATAAAGCCGGTAAGTGTCAGCGTCAGTGGGCGCATGGCTGCACCTCCGGCGCGTCAAACAGATAATCGGAAGGCAGCCACGGCGCGTCGTCCTCGCTGGAGAACATCCTGCCAACGACGGGGTCGGGCATTGCGGCACGCTTCGCCGCTTCCGCTTTAGCCGCTTCAGCCGCGGCCGCAGCCTCGACAACCCGCTTTTCAAGCGAGCCATCAACGGCATCTTCGACGGTCTTGCAGACGGCAGCGTATTCGGAACTGGTGCGCCGGATCAGGCCGTCCCAGTTGTCCACGCCAGTCAGCGCGAGCAGCTCGCGCGGCCCCCACTGGCTTGCGTATCCCGTCTCGAACGACCAGAGCAGGTTTTGCATCTGGATGTCAGGGACGACGGCCAGATCGGACTGGTCCACGTTGACGGCCGCAGCGAGGATGAGAAATCGCCCGGACTGGGCAATCACCGCACCGCGATGCTCGCCAAACGGCGTGTGAAAAATGCCAGCGTTGAATCCGGCGTGGGCCGTGAGGACCTTGCCGATATCGCGTGGCGCGCGCTTTGCGCTGAAATGCCGGACCCATTGGGCTCCAGCAGGATAAAGACCAAACATGATGACACTCCGCAGAAAATGGGCGGAGTGCATCCCGGAAGGGATGAATCCCCGCCAGGGTTAAAGACAAAAGATGGATGCAGCGAACTGCGATCGATGCGTCAAAGACGCGGGTGAACCTTGTTTCGGTAGCGCACGTCGCGGCGCGCTACCGGAACACGGCTGTGTTCCGCGCGAGAGTGCCGTGTTGGCCACTCCCGCTATGGCGGCTAGGCCGCAAACAGATCATCGTTGAGCCAGTCGAGCGTCGATGCTGCGGGAGCCGACTCTGCCGGTTGAGGCTCGGCGGCGGGTGAAGCGTCTTCCAGCATCGGTGTTGATGCCGCCGGATGCGGCAGCACGACGGCGAGGGACGGCGACTGCGCCAGCGAATCAATGCGTTCCAGCACACCGGCAGCGATCGCTTCCGCGTCGCCCGAGGCGAGCAGCTGCAATCGCTCCTGCAGCGGGGCGGCTTCGACATTGGCCAGATCACACCAGCGAGCGAGCTTGCCTTCGACAGTCGTCTCCAGGCTGATGCCCTGGGCACGGCTGCGCACGACAGGCAAGATCCGGGCTTCTACCTTGAGATCCGCCGCACCGGCAAACAGCGCCTTGATGGCTTCGCGGTCGACCGCCTGCCGATGCTCCTCGTCGATCTGCCAGCGCACCCGCACGAACTTGTCGCCGGCGGCCGCCGCAATCTCTTCGAGCCGCGCCATGTCGGGTGGCCCGTCGAAATCGATGCAGATCATCTGGCGTGAAGGCGTCGGAACCAGCGTCGCCGTCGCACTGCCCGGCTCCACATTCCATGCGAGATAGCCCTTATCGCCCTCCTCGCCGTAGTGGAACCGCCCGATCGATCCGGGGTAGGCGACGAGCCTGCTATCGCGCTCCCACTGCTGCTCCTTGTGGATATGACCGAGCATGAATCCATCGCATTCGGCATCAAACAGCGCCGTCAGAGAGAATTCGTGATCGAAGCCAGCCATAACGACGCCATGCTCGGTCGTGCAACCGTTGACAGTGCCATGCGACACGCCCACCGTCCGGATTCCCGAAGCGCGAAACTGCCTGTTCACCCGGCCTGCCGCCGCCAGAAATGCGGCAAGCACATCGCCCAGTCCCGTACCTGCCTCGAGCGCGCCAACGCTCGCGGCAAGCTGGCCCTTGTTGACCGTGGGAAGGCAGGTGAACACGACTTCGGGGTTCAGGTCGATGAACTGGCGCAGCTCGTCATCGGAAAACACGGGCCCTTTCGACGCCCAGAACCGACCATCGATCAGCGCGACCTGAGACACGCGGTCCGCTACGAAGATCTGATGCGTGCCGCCCATGAGCGCGAAGTTGTCGAGCGTGCCAGGAGGCTCGTGCGAAAACGTGCCCTGAAGCATGAGAACAGGCATCGAATTGGCCAGCCGGTGAACCTGAGTGGCTAGCGAATTCAACGACGGGGCATGGGCGTCGAGACGATGGTCAGTCGAGTCGCCCGAGATCACGCCGACCTCGGCGCCGCGCTCGATCGCATCGCTGACAGCGAAGCTAAAGCACCGATCCGATTCGATCAGATTGTCCGGCGCGTAATGCAGATCAGAGAAATGTGCGAGTTGCAATTTCGCCTCCAGAAATAAAAATGGCCGCCCGTGGGCAGCCTGGATGGAATTGACGTCCGCAAGGACGTGTGAAAAAGAGGTGGCCGTGATCACGGCGTGATCTTCGATGCGCGGGATGCGCGGTCGAAAGCGTTTGAGCAAACGACGGTTCGCTTGCTAAAGCGGTTTCGTCGTAGATGAGAGTAGCCAGCGCAATGGCTGGCTATACACGGTAGAGCGTCAGTTGAGCAGCGACTTGCCCGATGACGAGAACTGCCCGGTTGCAGCGTTCCAGTCCAGCGAGTTCACGGCGTGCTGCAAGGCTTCATAGAACAACTGGTTCGCGACGGTCTGACTGGGCGTGGCCTTCCGGTTAATCCGCGTGCTTATGCCGCTGTTCGTCGAAATGACGTGGTCCGCGTTCATCACGGACACGTCCGCCCACGCCAAATTTACGCCATCGAGGACGACCGCATCACCGTCTACGTGAATACGCAGATGGTGGGCGTTCAACATGGCACATTGTTCGTCGCTGATCGGATAGCCGCCCTGCTGGTTGATGATGTTGCGCAGCGGCTCCGTCGTAATGTCCTGCAACGAACAGGAAAACGCCGGTGCCGCCGACAAACCAGCAATAGCGGCGACGAGCAGGGTCTTTGCAAGCTTCTTCATGGTTCCTCTTGGAAAGTAGTGCCTCTACGGCACGGATGGCCACTTGCGCGGCATTTCGATGCGCGGGATGCGCTGTCGAAACGATTTGAGCAAACTCAGGCTTGCTGAAATGGTCTCGTTGGAAAGGCGAAGGAAGCCAGCCCCGAAGGGCTGGTATTGCGTTAAAAAAGATCAGCGAGAGATGGCCGCGGCTTCGCTGCGTCGATCTCACGATCAAGCTCGGCAGGATCAGTCAATGCCTTGATCAATCTCTCGTTCATGCGATCGACGTCAGCCATTCGCTCGGACCAGCCGCGCCCAAACACACTGTGCGCGTATATCCGGAAATCCTGCTTCCGGTCTTCCGCGCTCAGGCCCAAGCGCTGAAGCAGGTCAGACATGCGCTCACGTTTGTCGGACAGCGACTCGGGCGCTTCGCCTTCGCTACTGTCGTGAACCGACAGAACGTGATGCAGGAGCGGACCGCTAGCAGCCGCCGTATCCGTCGGATTCCCGGTCGGGTGCTCCGACGGCGAAGCTGCCGGTTGCGTCGAGGCAACCGCCGGCGATGCGCCACCAGCTTCGGAGGCCTCGTTCGGTTGCGTCGCCAACTCACCCGACTGCTCTACGACGTTGACGATCGGAACCACGTTACCGCTGGCCTCGATCAAGGCAACGGCCTGATTTGCGGCGTCAAGCGCAGGAACCGCATCGTCGGCCGCATCCAGCAGCGCACCGATGTCAATGTCGGCATCAAGCACGGTCAGAGGTTGCGTGGTTCGGACAGCCTCGCCGTTCTCGTTGATCCGCGTGATATCGAACTCCCGCTTCGTGATCCAGAATCGCGTACCTGTCAACTTGCCTCGCGCAAGCTGTACGGTCTGCATCGCCGAGTAAGCTTTCTGAAGCACATAGATCGAGTTGGTCGGCAGTTCGATGAGACCAAGACCCTTGATGTCCGGCACGGCGAAGATGAAACTCGCCGACAGGTTGCATTGACGCGCCTGATACTGCGGACACTGTTCGGGGTCGCAGATGCCGTCGGGGATCGCCTCATCCTGACGGCGGATGACTGTGCGGCCGCCGAAGTGCCGAACGGCACGTTGCGCACGTTGATCGCGGGCGACCTTCGCATACGTCATGCAGTACCGGATGCCGTCACGCTCATACTGTGACCAGAACTTCCGGCCATTCATACCGTAGACGGTCATCTGATTCGGCAGATTCTGCATCCAGTCGTTGAACGCAAACAGCACCGGGAAGCGATATAGCTTGAGCCCATCGCCGCGATCTTCGCCGTAGAGTTTCAGGATCTCGTCGGCAACATCGGGATTGGTGAAGTCCGACCGGCGACAAGTAAAGTACGGCGTGTTCCTCGGCGCGAGTGCGTTTTTCAGGTTGCATTTCGATTCGAGCGCCATCGCGATCGCGTCGAACGATTCACCTGCTGCGACCATGCTGTCGTAAAGCTCAACCGCGCGTGCATTGCCGCGTGCTCTCGAGGTGAGAACCTTGATGCCCGGGCGAATGTGCCCGATCACCGGCGGACGCATGGCCCGTTCTTCAACGACGCTGCGAACAGGGCCGTTGACCAGATTGACTACTGCGTTCATGAGAGTTTCCTCGCGAGAAAGAAAATGGCCGTTGTCCGCAACTCACCGGCTGACTGCTCCAGTTCGTGTGCTGCCGCCTCTCCGCGGCGTTCGGCTACATGGGAAAGAAAGACGCGGCGTTCCGGATCGCTGTATTTCGCGACCTGGGCAACCTCGCAACGCTGTCGCCATGCCGGCGACGTGGTATCGGCATACGCGCGCTCTTCGTCGATCGTGCGGCTGATCGCTTCGGCTATGCGCTGGTCAAGACGGTCAGGAAGCAATGAAGACCTCCAACGGGACAGAAACAGAGGACGAAAAAAAAACGCGTCCCTCGGTATGAGGAACGCGTTTCGGGATTCGATGGAAATGACCCGAGCGCCACAACCCTTCCGGGGTCGTGGCGCTCAGGGAGCCGCAAGGCTCATATACGAGGGCGTAAGTCGCCCTCGCGCAGCATGGTCACGCTGCGCAACAGCCCATTTTCGGAAAATTCATTCCGCCGCAGGATCACGGTTCAGTCCACTTCGATCGTTCTACCCAGACGGGCTCTGGAGAGAGAACACCCGATGTCCGGGTCCGAACGATGTCACGGCGCAAATGAATGCGGCCGGTGACGAGTTTTATGACTGAATGAATGGGGAGCGCGGGCTAGGCGCTCATCAGAAGAAAATTCCACACCAGTTGCCAGCTGGTCGGAGCATGCGCAGAGGCACGGCTTGTACAGAAGATGGACTCCGGGCTAGCCGGGTCAGTGTCGATGCGTCAGCGACGCAGGAAGTAGACTCAGTATTGCGCAAAATCTGGCCAGCAATGCCCCGAAAGATCACGAAAACAGTGCAGCTTTTGACCGCATATCGTCTGACGTGGTCGCGCAAAATGGCCGGTGAGAGAGACCACCCGAAAAATTCACATGGCCGCAGTTCTTGAACAGACGCCGGAGCCGGACCCGCGCCCCGACATTGCACCAGATCATCCAGCACCGGGCACGCTCGCGCAACCTCAGCAGTCCCCTGTTTCGGTAGCGGCGAGTAGTGGCCTGAAACCGATTGAACGTCTTACGAGCGATTCACGGGTTGCGCGTATCAATCCGGAGTCGGATGCCAAAACCGTTCTGCGCTACTCGTCCCTGTTCGCGCGGAACTACATTCGCTCCGACTACAACTTCTGCGCGGCGAAGATTGCCGTCGCGCGCGGTGGAAAAGTGCGCGCGCTCGAGGCGGCGCTGCGCGAGACCTCCGAGTGGCTGCGCAAGACCGAGCAGTGGTTACTGCGCCATAACGCGCGCCCCATCGAACTGCCGCACGACCTGATCGAATTGACGATCACGCGGCCGCTCGCGGGATTGCTCGTCCGGTGTCTCACGCAATACGACCGTGTGTACGTCCGGGCTACCGAGCGCGTCGTACTGGGCAAGATCACTGGCGACGACCGCGCACGCATCCTCAACAACGCTGAGCGCAGGCTCAAACACATCGTGCAGATCTGCATGCCAGATAACGATCAGTACGACCTCGTCGGCGAGCGACGCGAGCAATAGCGCTCCGCCATTCTTTGCAGACCATGACAGCGTCCGGCGCGACTTGACTTCGCAGCGGGATGGCTACGCTCGAACTCTGTCACAGGAGAGAAATGATGGACCTAAGGGAAATTCAGGCACTGCACGCGCAGTACACCACCCAGCCGGTGATCATCGACATTGCCAGTCATACGGCGGCCATGCCCGCCCTACCAGCCCCCGATGCCGGACCGGGCCCGCGCATTCGCGCCCTGGCCTTCGCCGGCGGGTTGCGCAAGGCGGGCAAGCCTGCACTCATCGCGCTTGCCATCGCAGCCGTTGCGGCGGGCGGTGGGATGAGCATCGCACGTATCTGGCACGCGATGCATGAGACCGTGGTCGCCCCAACCGCCGCTGTCGCGAGCGCTGCGAAGCAGGCACCCGGCTCGGTCCCGGCGAGCGGGCCGCAAGGCGAGATGCCGATCGACGTCAATCCTGCGCGACCGCTGACGTCGAGCGATTTCGACACGCACAGGCCCGTCGCTCAATCCGCGCTCGCCAATGTCGACGCGCGTTCGCTCGCGGCAGCCAATTCCAATCCGGCGGTCGCACAGACTGTGCCGACCAGTCGCCCCGCCGCCGAGAACGTGGCTGCTGCGGCGTCCCCCATTCGAGCGCCGCGACAGTCGCCACCAGTTGCACCGGTGAGTGCTGTTGCGACGCCCTCGCCGGCTGGCCCGACGACGCCGCCCGCGACAGCGGAATCACAGATGCGAAACCAACCAGCGCAGCCCTCCGCCGGAGCCTCGTCGACGACACAGGTCAAGTCAGCTGCGGCCACGACGCCTGAAGCACCCAAGCCCGAACAACGCCCGGCATTGCGCCCACTGCATCGGGTTACCCATCACGCGACCACCGCCGCAAATAGCGAGACATCGCCTGAATCGGCCGCGCCCGCTCAACCCAAAGCACAGCCCGCCAAGTCTGGCGACGTACAGCTCTTTTGAAGAGGCATTCTGATGAAGCCGCAACCGCTTAATGTCACGCTCCTGTCCGCAGGTCTTTCAATCCATGGCAATGTCTTTCTCGATCACGGGATCAGCAGCTTTGCCATCGTCGACGGAAACATTGTGTCGAACTCTGGCCTCCTGCATATCGGTCAGGGCGGCATGGTTAAAGGACAGGTGGAAGGCGAGCACGTTCGCGTGGACGGCACGGTCGAGGGCGACGTGCACGCGCGCGGAGTTCTGGAAATCAACGGCCGGGTGATTGGGAACGTCTATTACTACGGGACGATCCGTCTCGGACCGCGCGCATCGCTTGAGGGCCAGGTCAAACGCAAAAGCGATCTGACCATCGAGAACGCCGCAAGCAACGTCCAGCAGCTATCGCGCACGGCGGCAAGCGTCTGACCCATCGACACCTACATCCACATGACACTCAGGACTCTCATGATCCACATTATCAAAGTTCTCTCGCCGTTCATCATCACTGGCGCGGCCATCACCTGTGCGCACGCCGAAGCAACGTCGCTGCAGCAACAACTCGACGTCGCTCTGTACAAGGACGGTCACCAGATCGCGACGGGCACCTCGATCATCAAGGATGAAATCGTCGGAAAAGCTCCCTACACGATGCGCAGCGGCACCGAGATCGGCTATGGCAAGTGCACCAAAGTCGGCAACGCAACCAGCCTCGCGAGCGACAGCGTCTTTGTCGGGCTAGCCATGTTTATCGATCCCGTTGTGGTCGACGGGACCAGGGCGAAACTTTCTGTCAGCGTTCAGGACCCAGAGTTCATGGGCAAGCACGGAGACGGTCCTGTCGATTGCCGATCTGAAACCGTCAGCACGAAGGGTCTGAAGGTCAACAAGGTTATTGTCGACATTGCAGACGGCCAAAGCATCGATGTGCCGCTCGGTGACCCTCACTATCGTCTCGCACTCAAGCTGCACAACCCGGATCTCTGACCATCGCGCGTAGTAAATGCAAAGGGGCGCCTTGGGGCGCCCCTTTTTTTTGGCTCTTCCCGGATTTCCGGGGAGACCGATCCCGGACATCGGTCGTCCGCGCGAGTAACCGGAAGGACAATGGACGCCGCACGCCTTCGGCGTGCGGCTGATAGCGCCAAACGCCCGCTATTATCCGCCCGAATTCCTCGCGCGGCTTGCCGGACGTATATGCTTGTCGCACCGAAGCGAGGCTCAACATGGAAAAGCTTGAGGCGGAAAGGCGAATGCTGGCTTTGGCTAACCGTCACGTCGCTGAGGGGCGGCGGCGCATTGAAGCGCAAGCGCAAATTGTGGCTGAGTTGCAGGCTGCCGGGCTCGAATCGTTCCGCATGGCTGATGCACTGCTGACGACGATGCGCGCGTGCCTGGATAGCATGCTGACACACCGGCGCGTGCTGGAAGACGAAGTAGAGCGCCTGGAAGAAGTCCGCGCGACATTGGCAGAGGGTGACCTCAGGTAGGTCGGTCTGGAACAGAAGCTAGCGCGGCGAGTCCGCGACAGATTGTAGAGTGTTGGAGCGGCGGTAATGATTTAACCGCCGCCTTTCCCCGGAAATACGCGAAGAACCTTTTTTTGGGTTGCTGGCGAATCAGGGCCACTGTTCTGCGTCACTGCGAAAATAGAGCGCCTGGTAGCCCGGCATATACACGAGTTGCTCTCGCCGGTCGACCGTCATGCCTCGGGCCTCAAGCCACAACGCCAACCATTCGAGCACCCGCTCAAGCGCGTGCTCGTTCGTCTGCGCCGCGAACCGCAGCGTGTGATGCACGGCGAGCCTGTTGAACGGAGTTGAGTTTCCGAGCCGCTGGAATGGAGAGGCAAGATAGTTTCGCTTCCACGCGAGCGCGAAAAGGTCCGCCATTTCATTTGCTTTGACGAGCGGCGCGACCTCGTGCTCCGCAGTCGCGACCAACAGTGCGCGCTGCTCCGGTCCATGTTTTTCCCGTCGGACGCCAAAGCCGTGTAATACCGGCTGATTGGCTGCGTGCCAGGACGCGAACACATCGTGAGTGAGCCAGAATCGCACCCGTATCGCCTCGTTCAACCATGCCCTGCACTCATCGTTGTCCGTGAGACAAAAGCCGGCGACCGCCAGTGAAGCCCAGTCATCGCGCCCGACCGCATAATGGAATCCTTCGCCGTCTGCGTGCCACGAACAAAGCGCATCGGAGTCCGCTATGGAGCGATCAAAGCCGTCGGCGTGCCGTCGATGCAAATCGCCATTTGCTGAAAGCGCGGCAGTTCGCGGGACGAGTGCGTTAGACGAGGCCGGGACGTAGCCCAGGCTTCGTATTAGACGGTCGAGCATTGCGACTCCAGATTAATCGATGAATGCCGGCTGGAAGAATCGGCAAAAGCGTTTCTCAACAGCAGCATGTGGGCGCCAATGACTGGACATTTACGCGTCGCAGATAGGCGATGATATCCATGTGTTCAACGCTCCCATGCGCGACAAGCTGCTCAGCCAGTTCGACCAACAGTTCCCGATTACTATCAAGGAATATTCTCAACTCGGCTCGTTGCCGCTCTTGAAGCGAGTGAATCGTGTCGCGGTTGATCTGACGCTGCCAAAAGGTCACCGGGAAGCGGTAGAACGCATCAGCGTGCCCTGCGGTCGCATAGGCCGTTGCGGCAGAAATCCAGTCGGCGTAGTCCTGGCCGCCCCCGTTTGCCCGTGCGCCCAGGATCAGGTGTTCGGCTTCGAGGCCTGCCAGCGAAATCAGCATGGCAGCATAGGCGTGATGCTGGGGAATTTGCATTGGCTTAAGCTGGACAGCCCCACCTTCCGGCGCTTCGTCCGTGATGACGGGCCTGAGAAACACACGCATCTCGTCTGGGTAATTCGGTAGAAGGCTGAAGGCGATGGCGTGTCCAGCTTCGTGAACAGCGACGCGCCATAGCTCTGCGGGCGTTTGACGGTATGCCATCGTCGTTGCTGTCCACTCGAAGGCGGGACGACCGCGTGTTCCGAACAGTGCTTCTACGCCAACGAGAAGCGCAATTGCAAATAGCGTCGGTATGACCGAAGTCGGAATCTCGTACGTTGCCACGAGCAGTTCGGAAACTTCGGAACCAAAGAGCTGGAGCAGTTGAATCGAAATCAGAATACCCAGGGAACGACAAGTGGCTTTTCGTAGTCCCCGGCCGAGGGCGAGCCCCAGTCCGACCCAAAGCCCTCCGATTACGCCTAAGTTCCAGCAGAGCGCATGGATTTCTGTCCCCGCGTGAGATGGGCGTGGAAACAGCAAGATGCCACAGGCAACTATGGCCAACCAGGTAATCTCGTCCCCCAGTATTCGCGAGATAACCTCCGGGCGCGTCGGCGCGAGTATGCATCTGGGATTACCCATGGCGGAGCCTGATAAAAAGGGAAAGACGACAGTTGAATTGGTGCCGAGGATCGTCTCGGCGAGAATCACTGAATCGCAGACTCGATGAGGAAGCGTGAAACTGGATTCTTCTTGATGGTTGCGATGGTCAGGCCGTCGCGCGCACGGGTCATCGCAACATAAAAAAGGCGGCGCTCTTCCGACTCGGTGCTCTTTTCGTCCGGCACGACGCCCTCTTCCGCTCGCGAGATCCACACGTGGTCCCATTCCAGCCCTTTCGAACTGTGCATCGTTGTCAAGACGAGCGCATCCTTGGTTGGCTTGTTGTTGTCGCGGCGGAGGTATTCGATCCGCTCCGCGAAGGTGCCAGAAAGTCGCGATATCACGTCGTAGGTGCCCTGGATCGCGCGGATGGACTGGTCTTTCTTTGCGTACGTCATCATCAACTCATGCACGCCGTCGAGCACGAGCGAATAGAATCTCCGTTCGCACATCGCCTGCCATTCGGAAAGGCGTTTCATGAAGCTGCGATAGACCGTCGCCGTGTCTTCGGGCAGACCAAGCGCGACAAGATCCTTCTTGAGACGTTGAACGAGCTCTGGCCCCATGTCACGGTGCAGCACGGCAAGAAGTGGTGTGCTCACGCCCATGTAGCCGAAAACCGCATCCAGCCCGTTCTGCTTGCGCCCTTCCGCGATGCCGAGCAAGTTGCACATGAGTGCGCCCTCCGGGCGATTGAGCACGGAACTGCCGGACGCACGGAAGTAAGGAACGCCGTGCGAGCGGCACACGGCCTCGATCGGGTCCAGAATCCGGTTCGTGCGCGCGAGGATTGCACACGATTTGCCCGCCTTAAGGAGCGGATGCAACGTCTCGACGGCCGCAACGGCGTCCGCATATTCGTCGTCAGACCGCTTTGTTGCAACGGAGCCGCCGGGTCCACGATCTGCATGGAGCAGCTTTGCGATCCGGTCGGTATTGTTGCGGATGACACGGTCCGCGGCAGAGAGAATCTCGACGTGGCAGCGATAGTTCATGCCTAGCACCACCTTTTGGGCGTTAAAGGAGGACGCGAAATCTTCCATGCCGCGATAACCAAGTGCCGCGCGGAATCCGTAGATGCTCTGGTCGTCATCACCGACGACAGTCACCCTTGCATTGGCCTTTGCGTGCAGTTCAACCCAGCGGTATTGCAGCGGGTCCGTGTCCTGGAATTCGTCAACGAGCAGATCGGTGAAGCGGTACGGCGCGATGTCGCCCGCTTCCATTCCCGCGACAGCGAGGCGCAGCATGTCCTGAAAATCGATCTTGCCATTGCGCTCAAGCGCGGCCTGATAGGCGGCATAGATCTGCGCGTCTTCGGTGCCCGCCTGTACCCGGCCGAAATTGGTCTTGATCCGCTCGATGGTGGGTACGACCTCTTCGGGCTTCCACGCGAGACCCAGCTCCGCGATGACACGCGCAATGAGCCCCATGCGGTCGCCGTCCGTCGCGATGTCGCGCTTGCCCAGTTGCTTGAACGCGAGCGAGTGAAACGTGCCCGCGATAAGGCGCTTTCTGGCGCCGTCACCAGCAAGCGCCAGGATGCGGTCGCGCAGCTCGACTGCCGCGTCCTTGCTGAAGGTGACAGCGCCGACGATCGCGGCGGGGTCCGCGAGCAGAAGCGCTGCTTTCGCCGCGATGGTCTTCGTCTTGCCAGCACCAGGGCACGCGATCGCAACACAGTGCTGGCGCAGTTCCGCGACCTCGCGCTGCTGCGGATTGAGCCCGTCGAGCATGGTGGCAGTCCTGTTAGCGGCCGCGCACCGTGGTCATCAGGCGCAGGTGCGTCATGTAGCCGCGCACGCCGATCGGATGGAACTTGCGCAGGAAGCGCGTCGTTTCCTCGTCGACGTCGGACTGGTCGCGCACGCCGTTCCAGACGAGAAAGTCGAAATGATCCATCACCTTGTCGAACTTCATCAGCAAGGACAGCAGGCGCATTGAGAAGCGCGAGTATGCTTCGACGCTGATCTCGAGCGACGGCTTGGTGACGCTTGGCGCAAACACGATATCGCCCTGGTTACGCAGGCGGGCTTCCGTCTTTTCGCGGAAGCCCTGTGCGACGCTCAGTTGCTCGTCGACATAGGCTTCCAGGTCGCCGACGTGCTTTTCGAAGAACGCCGTGACCACACCCTGATCCTCAGCGCCGAATGTCGAGCGGCCGAAACGCTGCATGTTAATGCTCATCCGGTTCAGATACGGCCACCATTGTTCGAACAGCGGCTTGAGGCGCGTGTGATTCAGGCGAACGGCGGCCTGGACCACGGCTGCGCCCGACAGCTGTCGATCCATCAGTTCGCGGCCGATCTCGCGGCGGCGCTTCACGATAGCTGCGCGTTCCGCCGGCGAAAGATCGCGGAACATCTTTCGCGTGCGGGCGACCTGCTCGCGCTTTTCCTCAGCTTCCGTCTCGCTGATCATCCCTTCCTTCTGAAGGGTTGTCGCCGCGTCTTCCATCTGCTGCAGTTCGAGTTCGATCTCGCCACCGTCAGCGCCGTCGGTCGTTGCCGGGCCGTCGTTGCCGGTCGCGTGAGCCGCAGCGCCCGAGGCATGCTCCGGCGCGCCCGCCATGGTGGCATGTGCGGCCGCGTGATCGCTGGCAGCGTCGAGGTTCGTCTCTTCCGTGATGGTGGTCATAGTGAATTCAGTCCTGTGGAAAGTGCGCCCAAACGCGCGTGGTACGACCTTATTGTTACGACGCTACGGACGGGGAGACGTCCGAAACATGGTCGATTTCAATTCGCTTTTGGGGAGATTGCGGCGAAGACGCAAGCGCTCACGGTTGACGAGCGCGGATCGGACGCAGATACGGTCGCTCTCTGCATCCTGAGGATGGCGTTGTCGTGCGGATCGCTGTGAATGCGCATCGCGGACGGCGGTAGCGCGGAGAGGTAGGGAGCCGAGCCGGCTCAGGTGCCTAACCCGGAAAGCTACATGGTTTGCAGCAGCTTTCCGGGAAAAGTGTTACTGGAACGAGGAAGCTGCCTTCCACAACAGCGCACCGAGCACTGCGGCGACTGCGATCCAGTATTGCGCGAGCACCGGGAACGGCGCTGCGAGAACGGCAAACGTCATCCCGAAAACGAGGAGGATGCCGTGCCCGGCGAGGTGGAAGGAAAGTGGACTGGCGAAGCCGGCTGCTGACGCCTTGATCTTGCGGCGCACTGAACCGTCAACGAAGGCCGCTGCGCAGAAGATAAACGTCCCGATCACCCACAACTTCATGACGCTCGCACGATAAATCACGCGATACACCTCGAGCCAGAAGTTGTGGACCCATCCATGGGCAAATTCCGACACGCCTGCCTCGCCGATTTCGCCCGAGCCGGATGCATCGAGGGTCGCGCGGATGATCCCGGAATCAACGAACCAGCGGCGGAACCGATCGTTGGTGAGTGCCACGACGTCGTCGGCACGCTCGACGCCCACCACGCTCTGAACCGACTCCGCCTCTTCTGACGGCACAGAGAACAGCGCCCGGTCTGGAATCGCGGGCATGACAAAGAGCGCCAGCAACGGCACAAGGAAGAACCACCACTTGACGTGGGAGGCGAAGCGGCTACCGGCCATACGCTTGCATCCCCCACTGGACCAGCTCGGGCACAAACTGCCACAGCATGTACAGCGGAAACAGGATCAGGCCGAACATGCCAGCGTAAAAGTGGACGGGACGCCGCGAAATGAAAAGCGCCATTCCGTATGCCCGCGCGCCGGCGCCGCGTGAGAACTCGGCGGGGCGCGACTCATCCAGTCTGTCCTGCGAGTTGGCCGTGCCCAGCGCGCGGCGCGCGACGTCCAGATCAACCCTCGACAGCTTCGCAATCAGAATAGGTGTGAGCGACATCGTAGTCCTCGAAGTAAAGCCGGAAGTTCTCGCCCGTCAGTGCGCGTGCTGCCAGCTGGAAAGCCGCTGAACGCTGCGTGATGACTTCCGGGCAACGCTCTTCGACCATCTCGGTGCCGCGCGCTTCGTGCCGCGCCTCGAATTCCGTGACGGGTTCGAGCATCGGCGGCCAGACATAGTAACGCTCGCCGTCGCGCGCGACGTAGCGCTTCGCGTACAGCAGATTCGCGTGGCAGAAAAGCCCCTGCATGAACGCGATGTGTGGATTGCCCGTCTTGCGGGTGCGCTTGTACGCGGCGATCGCGGTGTCGAGCATCTCCTTGATGAGCGGCTCCGACTCGCCCATGAATTTCTCCCCGATGAAATCGGCCACGCGTGCGCAGGCGAGCTCCAGTTCCGGCGCCAGCGTGAAGACAGGGATCAGGCGGGACGACAGTTTGTGTTCGCGAATGATTTTTTTGAATACGGCAGACATGCGTAGGTTTTCAGCCTTGAAGGATTGGAATGCGGCCCTGGTACACGGCAGCGCCCGAGATGCGCATGAAATACTGCAGGTTGGGCAGACTGTGAATCAGGCGGGTTGGAATCAGCGGGGCTTTCTCCAGTTGAAGTGAACGCGAAACACCACCGGTAAATTCGCCGAGGTGTGCTTCCGTCCCGGTACTCGTACTGCCAGTGATCGTGATGTTGCGAATCGCCGTCTCTCCGACCTTGTCGGAGAACCACTGTGCTGTATCAGTGTCTTCGAGTCTAAGGATGATCTGGTTGTTCAGGTTCCCCAAAACCTGCAGCATTTTGGCGGCGTTTCCGAGTTTCGCCTCGAGGTCGGCGCGCGTCTGGAAGGCGACGAACGCCTTGAAGCCCGCACCCCGCCCCTTGTTGAGGATCTGGATCACCTGTTCGTTGATTGCCTCGGCCACCTCGTCAATGATCAGGACCACGTCGGGCGGCGTCTCGTAAAAGTTGTAGATCGAGCCGCAGACTGCCGACACGTCAGCCAGCAGCATTGACGCAATGGCCTTCGCCACGATGCTGTTCGAGAGCGAATCGAGGCCGATATGCAGGATCGCCTTCTGGCGGATCACCTTCTCGATGGTCCAGACCTCGCGCTCGTCTTCGAAGTCGTCGACCTTCGGCGCGAGCATCAGGCCCGTTTCACCGGTGGCCAGCATCTGGAGCAACGGGAGTGCCGATGCAATGATGCGCATGTAGTGCTCGCGGTCATGCGTGTGCGTGGCTATCAATCCGTCGATCGCTTCATGGCCCTGCTCCTGCGATGCGAAGCGTGCGTTGTACAGGCCGATCATCCCGTCGACGAGCGACGCGGCGTTGTTGCGTTGTCCCTGACGAGTCGTTTCCGTTGCGACTTCCGTTTCCCAGCTGGTCAGTCCTTTCTCTGCAAAGAACCGCCGCAGCGCCTTTTCCAGCAGCGGCGCAATGCCGCCCTGTGCATATTTGAGGATCGAGCGAAGATTCGGCTTGTCGCCGATGTACAGTTCACCGTTCACCGAGCGACTGATGAACAGATAGGCGAAATCACGGAAAGGCCCCTCTTCCATCAACTGCGCAATGCGGCTGGGAATTTCCGATGGCTGCGACCAGCTGTCGAGTGGTTCGAGCCGGACGGACTCGGACGGCTTGGCCTGATTGAAGTACAGGAATTTCCGGCCGGTTCGCGCGGCTTCTTTTTCCGCACGCAGCTTCCAGTCCTTGTCATTCTTCGGGTCGACGTTAATCAGCACGTCACCGAGGTGGATGACCTGCGTCGAGATCACCTCGTAGGTGCGGGTCTTGCCCGAGCCAGTGGTCCCGCCGACGGCCGTGTGCCCGCCCATCGACTTGTAATGGAATGGCACCAGCGCTTTCTTCGGCTCGAGCCCGTGAATCCAGGACGCACCCTGCGGCATGCGATCGCGGATGCTGTCCTTCGGCGCGAAGAGGCCTTCGATCGCATCTTCAATCTTGCGGCCCGTCCTCGTCTTGTTTAGCCACTTCGGCAACCCGGGAATATCCGTCGTTGGCATGCGCAGGATGTCGTGCGCGATCTGGCAGTGCTTCTGCGTCCATTCGAACCCGATGCCGAGGTACATCGAGTTCGCCTCCTCCTTCATGCGCTTCTGGATCTGCAGCAGCTTGGGGATCTGGAGTGTCGTCAGCCACTTCGTTGAAATGGCCATGCGGAACTTCAGCGCGCGCCAGATCTGCAAAGAACGCATCGTGAGAAACGCGAGCGCGACCAGTGCGAATATCCACGCGAAGGGCATTCCCGACAGGGGCAACATGACGAGCGCCGCCAGCCAGAACACGGCCGCGCGAAACTCGTAGATCGGCCTGAAATGATTGATGTAAGGGGTGATCATGCGGGTCTGTCGAGAATGAGTTGGCCAGCACGCGGCGTCAGCGTGATCTCGGTCGCCTCATCGGCGACCATCAGACTGCGCTTGCGCATATGCTCGACGAGGGTGCTGCTGCTGACGCCGTATCCGCCAACAAGGCGCTTCGGGAGCACGAGACCCTTGTCATTCCATTGCACCGCTGCTTTTCCTGCTGCGACGTCCTCGCGCAGCGCCTGAAACAGCTCGCGCACGAGATTGGGCACACCTTTGAGCACTTCGTCGAGGTCTCCCGGCGGCGCCGAATCGCGACGGGCGCCGATCGACTGCGCCGGAGCCTTCATGGCGCTCGGGTCGACTGCTGCAGGCGCGGAGGTGGCCGCGGTAACCGGTGTTGCTGGCGGGATGCCCAACGCCTCGCGTAGCGTCTGCGGCGACGGCTTCCCATCTCCCGCTGAGACAGCCGTCGGTTGGGACTGCGGCTGCGGCTGCGCCGCCGGTGACGTGTCAACGGGATGGTTCGTCGGCTGCGTCGCCGATGGGCTCTCTGGCGAGGGATCGGGGTCGATGGACGGTGTCACGGCTGCGGCTGCTGGCGGTGCCGCAGGTGCGGGCGCCTGCTGAGCAGCAGGCGCTTGGGCTATCACCGGTTCCAGCTCGGCTGCCACGTGCACGGCTGACGGCACATCGAATTTCACGGGCGCGAATACGGCGCGTTGCGCCTTGCGGTCGAATTCGTCGGCGGTGCTCACACCCTGGCGGACGACCTTATGCAGCACCGACTCGGCCCCGAGCGGCTGCATGTTCGGATTGATTGCGCCGAAAAGGTCCGACAGCACCTCACCATCCAGTCCGGACAGCAAATCCGAGCCAACCAGAATCTGCGCCAGCATCCCCGTGCGCATACGCTCGACGGCCAACGGTTGATCGCGGCGTGAGACACGATATTCGGAACCTGCCAGCCATGCGCCCGCCGCACCGTGCACCGAAGGATTCCACGCCTGCTGGTCCCTGTCGCGCTCGATCACGAAATGCCGGTACGGTTCGTCAAGCCGGGAACAGACTGCTGCCAGAAACACCGCGTAGTTGTATTGCGGCTCGACGCGGCGGCGCTTTTCCGATGGCAGGCTGGTACCGAATTTCTGTCCGCCGGCGAGGCGCATCGCGTAGAAGGCGGTTTCCACTGTGCAACGGAATGCGCCGCCAGGCTCGCGATACAGGTCTGGCCGGAGCGGCAACGACGAAAACCAGCCAGCGCACGAACGCAGGACGCTCATCCATCTGCGCTCGAAATCGGCCTTGCTCACTTCGTTTGCACATTGTGCAATCAGATCGACGCGTCGTTCGTACTGCGCGATCAGCGCATCGGGGGTGATCAGGGTGTGCATCATGGCTTAGGTATGAGCTTCCCGAGAATGGCACCGCTCGCATTTGCCCCCCCACCAAACATCCCCGCGATTTTGGGAATTTCGAAGGAGACGAGAAACACAAAGAAGGCAAGATCGAACACCTGCGCAGCCGCGCCCGCCGTCGTCAGGCCTAGTTTTGCGGCGTCCTGGACCGCGTTCACCATATTGTGTGTCACGAGCCGCATCAGGATCGCGGCAACGACGATATACATGCCCGCGCTGACCATGTAGTCGAGCCACGTCTTGAAGTAGCCGCGCGTGAAGGAAGAAAAGCCGAGCGCAAACGCGATCTGGCCCATCACCACGCCCGCCGCGAACTGTAATTGCCCGATGTTGATAAAGAACACGAAGATGATGGCCGTGATCGAAAGCAACGCCCAGGCGAAAAACAGCGGGACCGTCGCAATAACCACGTCCGGAATCATTGTCAGATGGAGGCCGATCCCGGACCATGCCTGAACGGCCGAATCGAAGACCTGACCGGCCGCATTACCCATGATGCTGAGCGCACTGGTCATGTCTGCGCCGCCGATGTCGTTAGCGAGGGAGACGAACCATTTATAGAAGTTTGGAGCCCAGCTCGCGAAACCGACGTAGATCGAAGCGAAGATGCCGAGAGTGCCTAGCTCTTCAAACAAGGCGACCCACGCCATGACCGGGTCTTTCGTTGCG
>NZ_JBBPEN010000026.1:0-28302 GCF_038900755.1 Paraburkholderia diazotrophica | reverse complement strand
GTTGAAGAACGCAAGGCCGCGAACAAGGCCCTGATCGACGAAGTGCTGCAGGCATACCCCGAAAAGATGGCCAAGCGCCGCGCCAAGCATCTGGGTTCCTTTGAACAGGGCAAGCTCGACTGTGGGGTGAAATCGAACATCAAATCGCTGCCCGGCGTGATGACGATTCGCGGCTGCGCGTACGCCGGCTCTAAGGGTGTTGTCTGGGGGCCGATCAAAGACATGATTCACATCAGTCACGGCCCCGTCGGCTGCGGCCAGTACTCGTGGGGCTCGCGCCGCAACTACTACGTCGGCACGACGGGCATCGATACGTTCGTCACGATGCAGTTCACTTCCGATTTCCAAGAGAAGGATATCGTGTTCGGCGGCGACAAGAAGCTCGACAAGATCATCGACGAGATCCAGGAGCTCTTTCCGCTCAACAGAGGTATCTCCATCCAGACTGAGTGTCCGATCGGTCTGATCGGTGACGACATCGAGGCAGTCTCAAAGAAGAAGAGCACGCAGTACGGACGGCACACGATCGTGCCGGTACGCTGCGAGGGTTTTCGCGGTGTGTCGCAGTCACTCGGCCATCACCTTGCAAACGATGCGATCCGCGATTGCGTGTTCGACCAGGCCGATCCGAACAGGCGGCCCTCACTCGAGTCGACACCTTACGACGTCGCGATCATCGGTGACTACAACATCGGCGGCGATGCGTGGTCAAGCCGGATCCTGCTTGAGGAGATGGGTTTGCGCGTCATCGCGCAGTGGTCGGGCGATGGCACGCTTGCCGAACTCGAAAGTACGCCGAGATCCAAGCTTAACCTGCTGCACTGCTACCGGTCAATGAACTACATCAGCCGGCACATGGAAGAGAAGTATGGCACTCCGTGGGTCGAGTACAACTTTTTCGGTCCGACAATGATCGAGAAGAGTCTGCGTGAGATAGCGAGCCGATTTGATGACACGATCAAGGCGAATGCTGAAAAAGTGATCGCTAAATACCGCGCGTTGATGGATGCTGTCATAGCCAGGTATAAGCCGCGCCTGCAAGGCAAAAAGGTGATGCTGTTTGTGGGCGGCCTGCGCCCGCGTCACGTTATCGGGGCGTACGAAGACCTTGGCATGGAAGTCGTCGGCACCGGCTACGAGTTCGCTCACAACGACGACTACCAGCGCACGACGCACCACGTTAACGACGGCACACTGATCTACGACGACGTGACCGGCTATGAATTCGAGAAATTTGTTGAGCACACGCGGCCGGATCTCGTCGGTTCGGGCATCAAGGAAAAGTACGTCTTTCAGAAGATGGGCGTCCCCTTCCGGCAGATGCACAGCTGGGATTACTCCGGCCCCTATCACGGCTACGACGGCTTCGCGATCTTTGCGCGCGACATGGACATGGCGATCTCGAGTCCAGTATGGGGTCTCTCGAAGGCCCCGTGGAAAAAGGCTGCCTGAGCGCAACCGGGCGCTAATAGCACAACGGTGCCGACAGACGGCTGTTCAGATTTTCGATTCAGGAGCGTGTCATGCCCCAATCCACCGACAAAATTCTCGATCACGAACTGCTTTTTCGCGAGCCAGAGTATCAGGCGCTTCTCCGAAACAAGAGGGAAAACTTCGAGTTCAATCATCCCGATGAGGCGGTGACGCAGGTCGCCGAATGGACAAAGACTGAGGATTACAAGCAGAAGAATTTTGCCCGAGATTCGCTGACAGTGAATCCAGCAAAGGCGTGCCAGCCGCTTGGCGCTGTCTTCGTGGCCAACGGTTTTTACAAGACTTTGCCGTTCGTGCACGGCTCACAGGGCTGCGTGGCTTATTACCGCTCGCATTTCTCGCGACATTTCAAGGAGCCGACGTCGTGCGTCAGTTCGTCCATGACGGAGGACGCCGCGGTGTTCGGCGGGCTGAACAACATGATTGATGGCCTCGCGAATGCATACAACCTGTACAAGCCCGAGATGATCGCCGTCTCGACAACATGTATGGCAGAGGTGATCGGCGATGACCTCGATGCGTTCATTAAGAACAGTAAGCAGAAGGGCAGCGTACCGCAGGACTATGACGTGCCATTTGCCCATACGCCCGCGTTTGTGGGCAGCCATGTGACCGGCTACGACAATGCGCTATTGGGCATTCTGAAGTATTTTTGGGACGGCAAGGCTGGCACTACCACACCGCTCACGCGCGTGCCGGACGACACCGTTAACTTTATCGGTGGATTCGATGGATTCGTGGTCGGCAATATGAAAGAGGTTCGACGGATCTTTGATCTGTTCGGTATAAAGGTCAACATCATTTGTGATCCGTCCGAGACATGGAATACGCCAACCGATGGCGAGTTCCGAATGTACCAGGGTGGAACAACGAAAGAGGAGGTCGAGCACGCGTTGAACGCGAAGGCAACGTTTGTCTTTCAGGAGTTTTGCTGTGAGAAGACGAGCAAGTTCATCGCCGATCATGGCCAGGAAGTGATCTCGCTGAATGCGCCCGTCGGCGTTGGCGGGACCGACCACTTCCTCATGGAGATTTCTCGTGTGACCGGCAGACCAATTCCCGCAGAGCTCGAAAAGGAGCGCGGCCAACTCGTCGATGCAATGGCGGACAGTCAGGCGAATCTGCATGGCAAACGTTACGCCCTTTATGGCGATCCGGACCAGATGCTCGGGTACACGCAATTCCTGCTTGAGCTCGGAGCGGAGCCGGTGCACGTGCTCGCAACGAATGGCAACGATAGCTGGGCAGAGAAGGTCAGGGCCCTATTGGATGCATCGCCATACGGTGCAGGATGCAAGGTCTACCCAAAACGCGATCTTTGGCACATGCGCTCGCTGCTATTCACGGAGCCAGTGGACTTCCTGATTGGCAACACATACGGAAAGTATCTGGAGCGCGACACTGGGACGCCCCTCGTACGGCTCGTGTTCCCCATATTCGACCGCCATCACTATCATCGCTACCCGACTTGGGGATATTCCGGCGGCTTGCGAATTCTATTGGCGCTGCTGGACGAGTTCTTCGAAACAATGGACGCGAATACCATTGATATTTCGAAGACAGATTACAGCTTTGATATTGTCCGCTGACGTCCGTGTGGTCCTCACGTAGATACCATATGGGAGGGCAGCGGCGGTCCGCCCGGCAGGAGTAAGACCGGGCTCGCACACTGGTTTTCACCGAAGGGGGACGCAAATGGATGCGCCTGACACGGTTCTCCGCGGGCAGAATTCGACGGCGGGTGGCCGTCCCTGTATATGGCCTTTAACGTCGGCGAGAAGAACTGGAAACTCTCGCTGGGTGATGGTCAGTGCGCGCCCCGCCGCTCGGCGGCCAAATTGAAATTGTCTATTGCGCCGTGCGCTGGTGTTACCGGCTTTGAGTTGCCGCTCGACATTGAGGAGTTGCTGTCCAAACGGGCTGTTATCGTCTGCACGAAATCATTCGACGCAGGTGTGAACATTTAGCGCGGGTTTCGCACACCGGGCCGCGCCCCGCGCTTCGGTACCGCATGGCATCTGGACGAACTATTTGTGACGTTGCGGCCGATCTTACGCATGGCGTGCGGCGTGCGTTTGATGAGCATCCTGCATTTTGCCATTGCGGCCTAACTATCAGGCAGACTCGCTTTTATTACAGTTCCGGCACCCGGTGAACTGACAATTTCGATTTGGCCGCCGAGCATCAGAACGCGCTCTTCCATTCCCACCAGACCAAAGGATTTCTTTCGCGCAGCCTGAACGTCGAAACCTTGGCCGTCGTCGCGTACTTCGAGAAGGTAAGCATTAGCCGTTCGCTCGAGCGTGATGACCACTATCGTGGCTCTCGCATGACGAGAGACGTTGGTCAGTGCCTCCTGAACCAGGCGAAACAGCACGATAGACCGATCCTCGTCCATTGTGATGTTCTCATCGTGCACGCGCAGGCGACACTTGATACGTCGATTGCGATTGAACTCGGCAGCGAGCCACTCGAGTGCGGCCACGATGCCTGTGTCCAGCGCAGCAGGGCGTAGCGACGTGATGACGCCCCGTACAACTTGCATTGTTTGGTCCACGAGAGAAACCAGTGCCTGCGTCTGCTCGACAAGCTTCGGACAGTCAGTGTAAAGTTTCATCTGCAAAGCCGAGAGTCTTAGGCGAAGTGCTGTGAGATGTTGCCCGAGTTCGTCGTGCATTTCACGTGCGATGCGTTTGCGCTCTTCTTCGAGAGCCGTCTCGCGACGCGAGGTGAGTTCGCGTAGCATCTCGTACGATTCCCGCAAGCGGTGCTCTACTTCTTTTCGCTCTGACAGGTCGACCACGAAGGCGACGCCTTCTTTCCGACTGGATTCGAAAGCAACTCTGCCAACCATAACAGGTACACGGCTGCCGTCCTTTCTAATGTATTCCTTTTCGGATGGCTGCACGCGCCCCGTGCGCAAAATCTGCGCCAGGGCATCTTGCGTGGTCTCTTGCCATTCCTGCGGCGTCAGGTCTCTCCAGCGTATGCGACCTGAGACGAGGTCCTCGCGCTCGTATCCCACCATTCTTAGAAATGCGTCATTGGCCTCGAGAATGTCGCCATTAGCGTTCCACACGATGATGCCGATGATGTTTGCGTCGACGAGACGACGGATTCTAGCTTCGCGCTCAGTGAGGTCCTCGTACAAGCGAGTGTTCTCAAGCGATGTTGCTGCCTGTGAGGCCAGAAGGCGAAGCACTGCAATTCGAGCAGGAGCGAATGCGCGGGTGATCAGATTGTTTTCGAGATAGAGCACGCCCGTAAGCTTGGCCTGGTTCGTCAGAGGCAAGCAGACGATAGAACGCAGCCGATGCTCACGGATATAGCGATCCGTGCTAAATGCAGGGTCCTCTGCGGCATCGTCGAGGATGACGCTCTCCCCGGTGCGTAAGACATGGTAAAGCACTGATTCGGGCATCAACGTCGCATTAATGGGTACAGTACTCAATTGCACGCGAGCCATGTTGCCGTCCGTTGTAGCTTCAGCCGCTATCCATTGTTTGTCAACGTCTGGTAGGATGAGCATCCCCCGCTGCGCGCCCGCCTGTTCGATCGCCGTGCGCATGACCGTATCGATCAGATTGTCCAGGACAATCTCGCGCGAGATTGCCTGCGATACTTTGATCACGGTAGCGAGGTCCAATTGTTCGATGGGCGCCCCGATAGTGGTAGTTGGCGTTGGCGCTCGCTCTTTGTCCATGAGATGCGGATGAAGGTCGTCGAGTTGTCGCACCTTGCCCTCGGCCCCCCACCGTTGGTAGGCCTGTCGGGCCTCTTTGGCATATACGCGTGCGATCTTCTCAAAACCGCGTGTCGCGTAGAATCGGGACGCGAGTTCGTTCGCTACAGCTTCGTTATGGACAAAGCCGTTAGCGCGTGCTGACGCGATGGCTTCTTCAAAGAGCCGCATCGCGTCAACATCGCGATTTTCCAACCGGGCAATCTCGGCACCGACCAACGCCACGCGATCTGTGAAATTTGCGGGGCAGTTCTTCGACCAGATTTTCAGTTGCCGATGATGCGTCGCTATGGCGTCTTGGCAAATCTGCCGCTCTCCGGCCGGAACGTGCTCGCAATATGCCGCTCGGGCGAGCGCGCCGTAGAAGTGATACTCACATTCCTCCAAATGTGAGGAGGACGTCCAGAGCAATTGTTGCGCCGTTCCCGCAGCGTCAACAGCTTCCGCGTAGTCGCCGGCAATATATCGTGCCTGCAATTTCCTGACCCAGTACCAGCACGCAGCCGTCGCCAGCGCGGGATTGCCCGACAAATGATGCTCGAAGCGAGGTTCGTTCACGTTACGCTCATCGAGGCGCCCAAACCGGATTGTTGAGCCGCGAAGCATTCGAATTAGCGCGAGCTGCGTGTTCAAGTTATCGACAACCATGCCAAAGCCCGTCTTTTCGGAAAAGACTAGGCCCTGTTCGGCTTCATGCTCCACCGCGCCTAATGGCTCGCCGACAAAGAGCAGGTTGGAAATGACATGGCAGCACGTGTAGGCGGCAGACGGCAGGTCTCCGTTTCGATTCGCCGCCTTGAATGCATTATCCAGCACCTCACGGCTCATCCGCACGTGTTTCGTCCAGCGCGCGACGTAAAGCGCATAGCAAAGATACGTGACCGCCTGAAAGCGCTTGAGGCCCCGTTGTTCGACGAGCTTGTAGCCGAGATCGCCAAACTTGAACCCCTTTTGATAGTCGTTAAACCGCGGCCCCGCTATCCGTGCAAACATAACATACGCGAAAGAGGACGCGTCGCAGTTGCCATGCTCCAGGCTGAGACTGACCGCTTTGCATATCGTCAGCGAAGCCAGATTCGCGTCCGTGAACCATGCTGGGCGCAAGAGCTTGCTCAGCACTTCAGCCGTCGAAAGAGAATCGGGATCCTTCATTAGCGGCAAGTCGATGAGGTCCTCTATCACTCGACCCTCAAGCCGGATCCAGATGCGCTCGTACTCTCGTTGTACTTCCTCTTCACTAGGATGGGCTGACCAATGGATCCCGACGCGACGGAGATGTTCGAGGCAGACAGCGACTGCACGATCGCTCTGATCAAGAGTCAGGTAAACGTCCATTTGCAGGCACATGACGAGCGCCTGTTCGATGATACGTGTTGCGCGAAGTGACAGCACCTTCAAGCGTTGCTCTGCGTTCGACAGTCGCCCGGTCAGGAATTCGCATTCGGCTCGAGTTAACTCGAGTGTGAAGATGAGTTCGTGCTTGCGCTCCCAGCAGTCGTCGGCTAGGAGTTGCGCACCCATGATGAGATAAGTGAGCGCTGATTCGTAGGCCGTCGACGTCTTGGCGCGCTGGCCGGCTATCAGGTTGAATGCAGCAAGTTGGTCGCGTTCCTCCTGATCATCCATCAGCGCTGTCCCGCGGTTGAGTTGACTGACGATATCGAATATCGCCTGCTCGCGCTTCTCGGGAGAGTTTTGTGTCGCGAGCAGGCGCCCGATACGCAGATGGACCTTTGGAAGCAAGCCTTCTGGGATCAGCGAATAGGCAGCTTCCTGCACCCGGTCGTGCGCAAATCTGTAGGCGTCTCCCAGATCATCGACAAGCTCCTTGTGTACCGCTGGTATCAGCGACGTGCGCACACTTTGCTCGGTTTTCCCCAATACTTTCGACAGAATCCCGAGCGTTGCGGTATTGCCGAGACAGGCGAGCAGTCGCAATGTCCGCCGTGTTTCGGCAGGGAGGCGGGCCAGCTTTACGACCATCAGGTCTGCCACGTTGTCCGTGTAGCCCTTTGCGCGAATTTGTGGCAGACGCCACTGCCAACAGGCCAGGTTGTGGTCGAAAGTAAGTAAATGCTCGTCGGCGAGTGCGTGTAGAAATTGAATGACGAAAAACGGATTACCGCCAGTCTTATCATGTATGAGCTGCACAAGTGGCGAGACCCGTTCCGGCGTTGTGTGGAGCGCTTCTGCAATCAATCGCTCCACGTCCTCGCGGGTGAGCGGTAGGAGCGCGATCTCGTCAACCGCCGCGGTCATGCTCCTGAATGTCCGAAGCTTATTCATCAGCGGATGATTGGTGTCTACCTCGTTGCTTCGATACGCGCCAATCATCATCAGATACTTCAGATCCGGGCAGGTTAGAAAATCCTGCAACAGGTCCAGCGTCGCGGTATCGAGCCATTGGAGGTCATCGAAAAACAGCACCAGCGGATGTTCCTGCCGGGCAAAGACACTCACGAACCGCCGAAAGGCTAGCTGGAAACGGCGTTGTGCCTGATGCAAATCCAGTTCGGGGACGGGCGGCTGGTCGCCGATGACGAGCTTAAGTTCGGGGAGTAGGTCAGTTACGAGTCGCGCGTTTGGCGTCAGTGCCTCCGTGAACGCCTCGCGCCAAATCGCCAGTTCCGTCTCTCGCAGGGTGAGAAGCCGGCGCACCAGATCACGAAAAGCGGGCAGCAGTGTCGAGTACGGTATGTCGCGCTTGTATTGGTCGAACTTACCCGATGTGTAGAGTGCTCGTGGCGGCACGAGCACCTTCTTTAGCTCATTCGCGATCGCGGACTTACCGATGCCCGAATAACCGGAAACCAGCACCAATTGCGGTGTGCCCCTAGCCATGACGCGGTCAAACGCGGCGACCATAGCGTCGATCTCACGTTGCCGACCATAAAGTTTATTGGGAATCGACAGCCGATCAGGCGTATCGTGCTCGCCGAGCGCGAAGACTTCGATGTGCCGCTGTCGCTCCCATTCGGTGAGACAACGTCGGAGGTCACGTTCCACACCAGCCGCAGTCTGATAGCGCTCCTCGGGCGTTTTAGCGAGCAGCTTCATAACTACTTCCGAGACGACGGGCAGAATTCTCCCCACCCGCGCGCTCGGCGCCATCGGCTTGCGAGCAACGTGGCAGTGCACCAATTCCAACGGATTGTCGGCGTTGAACGGCAATACACCGGTGAGCATCTGGTAGAGCACAACGCCAAATGAATAGAGGTCGCTTCGGGAATCAATCGAGCGATTCATTCGCCCTGTCTGTTCCGGCGCCATATATGCCAGCGTGCCCGCAATCGTCTCAGGTGGCACTGAGGATTGACGCTCGCGGGGCAGTTCTGAGGCGATGCCGAAGCCGGTGAGCCGCAAGAAACCATCCGCACAGTTTGCCAAAATATGAGCGGGCTTGAGGTCCTTGTGGACGAAACCGCGCTGGTGAAGTTTGCCCAGCGCTTCAGCAATGCCGATGGCAACGTGTAAAACAGTTCCCATTTCCATCGGCGCGCCGATCATCCGTTCGAGCGGCTCACCGCCCGGGTCTTCGAGCACCAATACAGTCCGGCCTTCTGCGCGAATCAGATCCATCGGCCGTACCGCCCATGTGCTATTGAGTTTCTCCTTCAGCTCGAATTCATGCGTGAGACGAAGGATGGTGTCGGCTGAGGGATTCGCCGCCGTGGTCTGTACAACCAGAACGCTTTCGCTGCCGCGAGATTGACAAACCCGACAGAGGACACGGTCCGCGTCCTCCCAGAGGACTTGGCGGTTGTTTCGTTTTTCGGAAAAACGTGGAACGTTCATTTACCGCATACTCTCAGCCGTTCGAATCTACAATTATGCGCTGCACCCCGCAAGTATGGCATCTATAAAATGTAAGAAGAAACGTGGTCGGACGAGACTGGGACTGGGCGCGCTCTAAAGAGAGCAGCAGTCACAAGGTGACCGAACATGTACCGGTGCGAACGTACGGCATTGGCTGGGTTGTGTCGCCAGCCCGTTCAATAGCTTGGTCCGCGAATCGGATACTCGTTCGGGAGGTATTGTCACGTTGCCGAGTGAGTCGGCTAAATCTGGCGATGCGGAAGGCGAAAGAATTGCGCTTCATCGACGGCAAGCGTCAACAGTCGCGCCGTGCGCATGTTCTACCGGGTTCAGTTGAGCCTGCGCGACATCGAGAAGTTGTTGTTCAAACGGGGCGTTGTCGTCCGCTTCGAAATCATTCGACGTTAGTGCGACACGTTCGGCGTGGGCCTTGCTCACCGGTCAAGGTTCGCGTCCGCAACCAGGCACCACGTGGTACCCGAATGTGTGTCACGAACACAAGTGAATCCGTGTGGCGCCGTATTGCGTGCGCCTCCCCGGAGTCGATTTGTAGCAGCAGGCTTCAAACCGCCCGGTGCTACTGCGTTAAAAGGGTATGGTGGTGATCGCCCGCGGAAAGGTCATTCATCAGGGTAGCAAGTACGTGTTGAGAAGTTGTATGAAAGCAACCCGTTCGATGACCATCGTTAAGCTGCTACAGCTCTGTCAAAACTCGCGGGCGTTCGTCGCTCCAGGATGGGGCGGGACGAGAGCTGCTTGCGGACGAGCCGGCACCTGTAAGTTCAACAACACTTCCCCGTCCTTCCTCTGTAGCGCGCTGCCTGCCGTTCCCGAAAGAACTCTTCGTAGCTCATCACATCCCGGTCGGGATGTATCCGCCTCATATGCGAAACGTACGTCTCGTAGTCGGGCAGTCCGACCATCAACCGTATGGTTTGGCCGAGATAGCGCCCGGCGTTACGCACGTCGTGCCTCAGTCCTGAAAACATCACGGTCTCCGCTCAGTTAGTGCCAACTGTACGCTGGTCGGTGGGCAGCATCTCGAATTGCATCTCCCGATCAGTAGCACAATCTTCGCGACGAGCACGCACGACAGCAAGCGCCCCATACACGACAACAGTGACAACCACGAAGATAAACAGTCCGGCGAGCGCCGCGTCGATATAGTCGTTGAACATGACGCGATGCATCTGCGTAACAGACTTCGCGGGCGCGACGATCTTGCCTGCACGGTCAGCTGCGCCAAGTTTC
Organism: Paraburkholderia diazotrophica; assembly: GCF_038900755.1. Lineage (GTDB taxonomy): Bacteria > Pseudomonadota > Gammaproteobacteria > Burkholderiales > Burkholderiaceae > Paraburkholderia > Paraburkholderia diazotrophica_A. Next base: position 17,999 of record NZ_JBBPEN010000026.1, on the reverse strand, counting down.
GCTGCGTGCGCGAGGAAGCCGACCTTCGGGTTGGCATCGAAGATCTTCTGCCAGCCTGCCGTCATCGTACAGATCAGCAGCCACACGGTCGGTACCAGCGTGACCCATGCGAAGCGTTCGCGCTTCCTCTTGAAGAGCACCACCGTGCCGAGCACGAGTGCAATTCCCGCAAGCATCTGGTTCGAGATGCCGAAGAGCGGCCAGAGCGTATTGATGCCGCCCAACGGGTCGACGATGCCTTGATAGAGGAAGTAGCCCCACGCCGCGACGCACAGCGCAGTCGCGATCAGATTGGCGGGGAGCGAATCTATGCGCTTGAGTGCAGGGTGGAATGTGCCGAGCAGGTCCTGCAGCATGAAGCGGCCGGCGCGCGTGCCCGCATCGACGGCCGTCAGGATGAAAAGTGCCTCGAACAGGATCGCGAAGTGATACCAGAACGCCATCATCGCCTGACCACCGATCACCTGATGCAAAATCTGAGCCATACCCACAGCGAGCGTCGGTGCGCCGCCCGCGCGCGCCACGATGGTCGTTTCACCGACGGCTTTTGCAGTTTGCGTCAGCATTTCCGGGGTAAGAACGAAACCCCATTGAGACACGGTCTGCGCTACGGCGTCAGGCATGTTGCCGAGCACCGCAGCTGGTGAGTTCATCGCAAAGTACACGCCCGGCTCGATTACTGCCGCTGCGACTAGGGCCATGATGGCGACAAAGGATTCCATCAACATCGCACCATAGCCGATGAAGCGCGCGTTGGCTTCATTATCGAGCAGTTTCGGCGTCGTGCCCGATGAAATTAGTGCATGGAAGCCCGACACTGCGCCGCAAGCGATGGTGATGAACAGGAAAGGGAAGAGATTGCCCGACCAGACGGGCCCCGTGCCGTCGATGAACTTCGTCATCGCCGGCATTTTCAGTTCCGGTGCGACGATCAGAATGCCGATTGCAAGGCCGAGGATCGTGCCGATCTTCAGGAACGTCGACAGATAGTCGCGCGGCGCGAGCAACAGCCACACGGGCAGCACCGATGCGATGAAACCGTAGCCGATAAGGATCCAGGTGAGCTGTGTGCCACTGAACGTGAACCAGGCGGCCAGTGCTGCGGAATCGTGCACCTGCTGGCCGAATACGATCGATGCCATCAGCAGCACAAAGCCGATCACCGACACTTCACCGATACAGCCCGGGCGGAGAATGCGCGTGTAGATGCCCATGAAAAGGGCAATGGGAATCGTCGCGGCGACCGTGAACGTGCCCCACGGTGAATTCGTCAGTGCCTTGACGACGATCAGCGCCAGCACGGCGAGAATTATCATCATGATCAGGAAAGCACCGAACAGCGCAATTATGCCGGGGACAGTGCCAAGCTCCATCTTCACGAGATCGCCGAGCGAACGTCCGTCGCGGCGCGTCGAGATAAAGAGCACGATGAAGTCCTGCACCGCACCTGCGAACACGGCTCCTGCGAGAATCCAGAGCATGCCGGGCATATAGCCCATCTGCGCGGCGAGCACAGGGCCGACGAGCGGACCCGCGCCCGCGATGGCCGCGAAGTGATGGCCGAACAGCACGTACTTGTTAGTCGGCACGTAGTCGAGGCCGTCGTTATGCCGCACGGCAGGCGTCATACGCTGACCGTCGAGTTGCACGACCTGATTTGCGATGAAGTGGCTGTAGAAGCGGTACGCGATTAGGTAGACACAGACGGCGGCGATCACGACCCAGAGCGCGCTGACCTTTTCGCCGTGCGTGAGCGCGATGGTGCCGAACGCGAATGCGCCCAACAGTGCGACTGCCGTCCACACCAGAAAACTGGATGCCCGGTTCATAGGAGTCTCCAATATATTTTTATGAAACGACGTCAGCGCCGCTGGTCGGTGCGCGCGGCGCATGGTCTGGGATGAGCCATGCTTTGGGCGTGTAGTATTCGTCTTCATCGAGTGCGTCACAAGCGCACAACTACGTAAGTGTGCTACGTAGTTCTACGTAGCCCGCCCGACCGGATTACCAACATGAAACTGAAAGCGAAGATATTTCTGCTCGCCGTCGTACCGTTTCTCGTCGCGATAGCTGGCATTGCCTTCGGCGTGCGCCATCAGGCGACGACGCTTGCGAAGGCGCAGCACGACACGACCCAGTTGGCCTATATGGGCAGCAAGAAAATTGAATTGCGCAATTATGTCGATCTCGCGACTAGCGCCATCAGGCCTCTGTACGACGAGGCCGGCAAGAATGCGCGCGACGATGCCATGCTGCGCGACCGCGCACTCGCGATGTTGCAGAAAATGGACTTTGGCCCCGACGGCTACTTTTTCGTCTACGACATGCATGGCCGTTCGTTGATGCACCCGCGCGAGCCGAATCTCGTCGGCCGTGACCTGTGGACGCTGCGCGATCCCGCAGGGGCGCCGACAATCCAACAACTGCTCGCCATGGCGGCGCAGGGAGGCGGCTATGTACGTTATGTGTGGCATCGTCCATCGACAGGCAAGCTCTCAGCGAAACTCGGCTATGTCGTGCCACTACAGCGCTGGGGCTGGATGCTCGGCACAGGCATCTATCTGGATGATGTTGATACGACTCTCGCAAGCATCGATCGGCGCGCATCGGCCGATATTGACCACACGATGATGTGGATCGGCATCATTGCGCTGGCCGGGATTTGTGTGATTGCCGTGTGCGCGCTTGTGTTGAACGTAAGCGAGCATCGCAGCGCCGATGCCAAGCTCAAGCGTCTCACACAGCAGGTGGTCGAGTCGCAGGAAAACGAACGGGCGCGGCTGTCACGGGAACTTCACGACGGCATCAGCCAGATGCTCGTGTCCGTCAAGCTGCTACTCGAATCGGCGCTTGCGCGTTTCGAACTGAGCGCAACGCGCGTCCCGCCGGCAGAAGCAGCGCTGTCCATGGGGATCACGCGTCTCGCCGATGCGCTACGCGAGGTGCGCCGCATCTCGCATGCACTGCGTCCTTCGATGCTTGACGATCTGGGCCTCGCGGCGGCGCTCGAACAGCTGACGCGCGAGTTGAGCGCGCAGAGTCAACTGGCGATTGGGTTCACGCAGAATTGCCACGATCACGCCGCGCACTTGCCCGATACTGTGAAAACGACGCTCTTTCGTATCGCGCAGGAAGCATTGATCAATATTCTCCGGCACGCACATGCGAGTCGGGCGGCGTTGGCGCTCGAAGTATCGGGGAGCGAGATCACTCTCTCTATCAGCGACGACGGACGGGGCTTCAATGTCGAACGCGTACAGTCCGGTCTTTTTAGCGGCGTCGGTCTACGCAACATCCGTGAGCGGCTGGAGGCTCTCAACGGCAGCCTGCAACTAGACTCACGCGCGGGCCATACAATAGTCACGGCGACCGTGCCGCTTTTCATGCGCGGCCCGCTTCCGGAAGAACTGCAGGCAAACCATTCATGAGCTATCCAACGGGCGCGGCGCGCCTCATCCTTGTCGATGATCATCCGCTTGTGCGCGACGGCTTGCGCGCGCGTCTTGAAGCTGTGCCAGGCTTTGCTGTCGTCGGCGAAGCGGGGAATGCGGAACAAGCGATGACGCTCGCTGCAGCGCAGGAGCCCGACCTCGTGCTGATGGATGTCGGCATGAAGGGGATCAATGGAATAACGCTCGCCGCGCTGTTTCATGAGCGCTTTCCTGACATACGCGTGCTCATGCTGTCGATGCACGACAACGTTGAGTATGTGACCAACGCCGTTCGCGCCGGTGCGCGCGGCTATATTTTGAAGGATTCACCGGGAGCGGAAATCATTCGCGCGATCGGTGCGGTTCTTGATGGGAAGACGTTCTTCAGCGAAGAACTTGGCGCGCGGCTTATCCAGGCGTCGACCCTTCGTGATCCTAGGGAGCGTTTGACACCGCGAGAGCGTGACATTCTTGATCAACTGGCCGAAGGTCTGTCGAGCAAGCAGATCGCACACCGCAGCGGTCTGTCAGTGAGAACCGTTGAAACGCATCGGCAGAATCTGAAGCGCAAACTCGAAATTGATGGTCAGGCCGAGCTGATCAAGTTCGCCGTGGAGCACCGGCGCTCAGGTTAGGTCGACTGCCCGGAAAATCGGTGTTGCGCGAATCGGAAAGCGGCGATGCGTGTGCGTTTCAGCGCATCCAGCCGTGCAGCGCGCACTTCTGCCCGCCGATCTCGAGACCCGCCTCCCGCGACGGCGCGACAACCGACCACGACTTCAGCCGAACGCGCTTGCCTTCGAGGCGCTCGGCGCCGCGATGCGAACGCATGCGCCGCGAAAACGTCCACACACGTCATCAGATGTCGTGTGGTGCGGGATCCGCGGCGAGCTGATCTGACCGCACCGTGCGAAGCCTGCGCCGAACGTGTTGCACCAACGTCGAATGATTGCGTAGCGGACGACAACGTTCCGTTCGCGCAATAACTTTTCGATGCGCGCATGCTCAACTGAAGGCGGTAGTACGGGCGCACAGCGCAACTGATGGCGATCGCCGGGAAGCGATGGTCGCGATAAAGCGCATTTCGTCTTCCGCATCGCCAGCAGGCTCTACGAGCAAATGGCGCTCAGGATTTCCTGACGCGTTAATCAGCATTTCCTGACGCGTTAATCAGGATGTTCTGCCGCGATATTCCAGTGCGCTCTGGCAGCGTCGTTAAACCGGTTGTGCGAAACTCCGACGTCGAAAATCCCACGCCACGCGAAGGGTGACAATTGCTTCTCTCTCGGCGAGAGAGAAGAGACAGCACGCCTGCCGCGCTTAGATGTTTGGGCGAAACAATGCGTAAATTACGCCGCTACGACACGGACCAACTTGGCGAATACGGATTTTGCTCGCTTTCCGAAATGGCGGACAAGATCGACGTTCTCATCGAATGCCCGGCGTCCGTAGCGAATCCGATGGCTGTGGGCGTTTCACCGGAAAAGCACACGGTTAGCGGGCAGGCGTAAGAACTGAAGAAGCAGGCAATAACCGCAGGGAAGAATTTGGGCAAGGCGCACTTTGGGGCGGCACAGTGTTTCATCAGGCTTTTTCGGAACCCCCGCGGGCGCGGTGAATTCGTCTTTGAGATCGAGTGCAGAATAGGATAGCCAAACGGCGACACTCGCGGGAAATATGGTGCTCTTCAGGTTGGACGCGGTGGAATGGTTTGGCTACATGCGGCGACGCCCCGAAACTCCGGTTTCTCGCGACGGTGCTCGCCATTAGTTGCGCGATCACGCTGGATCCTGATGGTGTAACAAGACTATCTTATGCGCCGAGTGAAGGCTGATATCCAGTGGATTGGCATGAGGTAACGGTGTCGAATCTCCATTGCTACTTCGCCGCACCGCGCTCGTCATTCTGGTCGATGCGTTGTTTCTCACGGTCTCCAGGCGCTGCTTTCATTCGCGGCTTGTCGCGCGGCATCTCGCGACTGTCGCGCGCTGCTAATCGGCGGATCGTTTCCGATCGGCAGCAGGCCGGGCGCGCGGACCATGGTTTCCATTCACATTCCGCTCGATGGCGGACCTCGAACATGATCAGGATACTCATTGCGGACGATCACGCGATTGTTCGTGGCGGACTCAGGCAGATCATCGCAACCACGAGCGATATCATCGTCGTGGCGGAAGCGATGCAAGGGACAGAAGTGATCGACAGGCTGCGCAGTTGCGTCGTGGATCTGCTGCTGCTCGACATGACAATGCCCGGCATCAGTGGCGTCGATCTGATCCGCAGAGTGCGGGTGGAGCAACCGTCGCTGCCCGTACTCGTGCTGAGCATTCACGATGAACCACAGGTGGCCTCGCGCGCATTGCTCGCGGGCGCAACAGGCTATCTGACCAAGGACAGCGACCCGGACGTGCTGCTCGCGGCGATCCGCAAGCTCGCGGAAGGCGGCCGCTTCATCGACCCGAAACTCGTCGATGCCATGGTCTTCGAAACACGGCGCGGCGACGTGCCACCGCATGAGGTGCTGTCGGACCGCGAGTTTCAGGTGCTGCAGATGCTCGCGGCGGGCCGGAGCATCAACGAAATCGCCGACGCGTGCTCGCTCAGCGCGAAAACAATCAGTACATACAAGACGCGCTTAATGCAGAAGCTCGGACTTTCCAACAATGCGGGGGTGATACGGTATGCCATCCGGCATGGGTTGATCGTCGAATAAGCGGAGGTGAATGGCGCGCACGCTCTTTCTGTCAGAAGGGCGTCGGACCTAACGCAGTGTTAGCTTTCGTAGTGGCGCATCTGCCGTTCGCACTACTGCGCAGCAAACCGTCTGTCGGCGGCCCGCCGGGGTGCAGAAGTATTCTTTGCGACGGGTACGCCGTTCGTCCAGGTGCAATGATGGCGGATAGAACCTACTTGGCCTGAAGTGGTCTCCGAGTTCAGGCCGGCGTTCCCCGACGGACGGTAGAGCTAACCGGAACAAGGGCTCCAGTACACGTTCCCCGGCGCAGTGGGCGAGCTTCTGTTCGATGGTGGCTTCCTGGCATGACGCAGCAGATCGTCATTGTTGACCGTGAGCTCGGTGGTACCCGGCGCATGGGCGCAACTGATGACGATCGTCGGGACCGGCGGCCGCGATAAAGCGAGCTGTTCTTTGCCAGCTGGCCATGTTGCCCAACCGCTCTTGCCAATGTAACGACGCCGGTGGGTGCAATCGTATAAGTGTGGCTCTTCTCGTGGAAGGCGTTTGTGCGCTTTGTTGCAACACCGACAGAGAGTCCCTGTGCATCTGTCGGATAAGTGCCTGCGAGCTAGAGCGAAAAAGCACTGGTGACTTACTGCGCGTTCAGCCATCGTTACGGTGCGCTGAGCCATTAGATCAGCCAGTGCGGCGAGAAGATTAAGTTCAAACTTTTTTGAAACGTTTTTTCTAGCCAATCCCCAACTGTAGGGCGAGTGTCGGGTCAGTCAATTGTGCGGAGGCGGCCTGACGCGTTATGCGCCAACGGCTGACAGGTTTTACGCTCAGAACGTTCTGGCTCACATCGCCGACCACAAAGCAATCGCATCGACGACCTGCTGCCCTGGAACGTGGCCGAAAAGTTGCCCACGCAACCCGTGTCTCCATCTATTTGCAGACTCCGGCGGTCTTCCGGAAGCTATCTGTTACTATGAGCGCGCTTTCACTGTTGGCCCTTACATGCGCGAAACATCGCAAACGTCACACACGACGCGCTTATGCTCGTCTCGACCGCCTTATCGCGACACAGCCCGGGTCGATGCGTTCCAGTGTCTTCCGCCACAACCGTAAAGACTTTCTCTTTGCTCTGGTGTATCGACCCCGAGCCGATGCTGGCAAAAATTGATTTCACTGTCACAGTCAAGCTCGGTGCCGCGCGACGCCATTGATTTCAATCATGCCGCCTATTTGCAAGCTCTTTTCCGATGAAAGGTGCAACGGTACACTTATGTCATGATCGATAGGTCGACCGCATCGCTGTATGGCCAGTTCCTTCGCGCAAAGCAACTCACCGACATATTGTCGGCCGCATTCGCTACGCTCGGTTCCCTCGGCCTGAGAGCAGAGGCGAATACCTTAATCAGCTTACGGTCGTTGCCTTCATGATCGCAAGAAAGCGTAAGATTTTCACTTATGATCTTTACCCAAAACGGTGAACGCGCAAAGTGAGAATTTGTGTATTCACTGCAAAAGTCAAGAGGAATACTATCGATAACATAATCGAATGAAAGAGCACGAAGCCCGCGAAATCGGCGCAGATGTCGACGCAATTGCACCGTCCGCGGCGCGCCGAGCCAGCTACTTGACAAGCTCACGATACTCTACGCGCATCCAGGTCATCATTCGGGGCACGCGTGATCATCGACTGCGCGAACGTCGCAGCAAGTGGTGGCCGTGAAGTGCGTGCATTACGGCGTATTGGTCCCGGTCTCGGAAAGTTTCGCGGGACGATCGGGCGAACGCAATTCTGTCCCAACAACTTCAGTGCTTTTTGCGTGTGGTTATAGGCCACGTCGATTTCACGACGCATTTTAAACCGTCCTACCGTCATAAACATGTCAAATTTCGACCTGCCAAGAGACATGGCAAACCATCTGGTTGATCCGCATTACTATACCAACCCTGATCGTCTCCATGAAACGTATGCTTGGGCGCGCGCTAACAACCCTGTCGGGCGTGCAATGGCGGACGGGCATGATCCGTTCTGGGTGGTCACGAAACACGCCGACGTCTCCATGATTTCACGAGATACCGTCTCGTTTTGCAACGGCGAGTATTCTGTCGTCTGCCGGCCGAAAGCGTCGATCGAGCATGTTATTTCCGAAACTGGTAGTCCGAACATTGTCCGCTCGCTTGTGCATGTCGATGGGGACGAGCACAAGAATCTACGTGCGCTGACACAGTCATGGTTCATGCCGAACAGCATCATCAAGCTTGACGGCCGCATTCGATCGCTGGCACGTGCGATGACCGCGAAACTGCTGCAGCAAAGTGGGCAAGTGATCGATTTTGCGAACGACGTTGCATCCCACTACCCGCTGAACGTGATCATGGATATTCTCGGAGTTCCGCAGGAGGATTCGCTGCGGCTTTTGACGCTGACTCATGAGATGTTCGGAAGCGAGGATGCGGAATACAAGCGCGAGATGCAGCGCCAAGGCGGCTCAAGCAGCGCAATGGGCAAGGCCCTGCTGTCCGTTGTGGCCGACTTCAAGGACTACTTCAAGCGCCTCACCGAAGACCGTCGGGCGAACGCGCGTAATGATATCGCGAGCGTACTAGCCAACGCGGTGGTCAACGGCCAGCCTATCGATGAAGCAACCCTTCTTGGCTATTACGTGATCATCGCCGCGGCGGGGCACGATACGGTTTCATCGTCCACCTCAGTCGCGATGTGGGCGTTGAGTCGCTTCCCTGAGCTGCTGCCGCGACTTCAGGCGGACCATTCGCTGATTCCGCAGTTTATCGACGAAACCCTTCGTTACGCATCGCCAGTGCGACATTTCATGCGTACGGCAACTGCCGACACCGACGTCCGAGGACGAACAATCCGAAAGGGCGATTGGCTGATGCTCTGCTACGGTTCAGCAAATTGTGACGAGGAAGTCTTTCCTGAGCCGTTCAATTTCAATATCGACCGCAAACCGAACCGGCATCTCGCATTCGGCGTTGGCGCTCACGTGTGCCTTGGTCAGCATCTCGCAAACATGGAGATGCGCATCCTGTTTGAGGAACTGATCCCGAGGTTGCGGCTTGTCGAGCCGGCGGGGGAAATTGAATTCATCGCGTCCAACTTCGTCGGTGGTCCAAAGCATCTTCCGGTGCGCTGTGTGATGCAATGATTGCACCAAAAACAGCGAAGGAATGCTGCCACGAAGCCGAGGACATGATTGGTGTAACGATCGTGAATGGCTCAAACGCTTCTAATATTCTGAGAATCAGGTATCGGCAAGTCCGCCAATCTTGGCCGTTTTGATGAAAAATATTCGAAGTGCATCGCGCCCAGTGCCTTGTAATTTGAGCGCGTAATTTTAAATCTTGACGCTTTTGAAAGCAAACGACCGGGAAAATACGAGACCGGTCATCTGCTGGGAAATAAATATTTAGTTATTTGGTCCCTTGTTTGTTCTATCTTAATAACGTCAGTGATCAGTCCGCTAATTTTTAATAACCTTGGATCTTCAATTTCTTTGGATAGTGTTTGCACCGTGGTCCTGGCGTCCTCATCAAGGCTAGATAAAACCTTGTTCATCGTATCCGGACTGAAAACGCCAATGTGCGCATGCGGATATGCCAGCACTGCTACCGGGTCGAACCCGGGTCCACACATGGCGTAAACACCGCCTGTGTAAGCTTTTCGCGCAACGAGGAGTAACTTCGGCACCTTACATTGAATATGCGATCGAAACAATTCTGCCGCCGCCGAGAATATGCCGCTACGTTCCGCTTCTTTGCCTATCATGAATCCGGGGACATCTGCAACAAATATAATCGGAGTTTTTGTTTTTGCGGCAATGTTTATCATTTTGACCATTTTAGACGCAGATTTCCGATGAATTATGCCTCCGTTGTGTCGAGGGTTGTTGGCGATAACCGCGATCAGATTCCTTCTGATGGTTGCATAGCCGGTCAATACCTCCTGTGCGTATAGTGCGCTTATTTCGGTCAGGCTGCCTTTATCGATAAAAGAATATAGCAAATCATGCATGTCATATGGTGTTCGGTGATTCGATGGAATCAATTTTTCAAAATCGATCGGATCGGGATCTTGATATTCAAAAACACTGCGTGAGTTGCCTTTAAAAATATCATTAACCAATTTTTTTAAGCATCGGAACAAGCTTCCTTCGTCATCGAATACCAGTTGAACCGAGCCTGAGTCCTTGCTGTGAACGTTTGTTCCGCCTAGTGAATAGAGGTCGGACTCCTGCGCCAGCATGGCCTTCACCATATCCGGCCGACCCATACATAAAGCGCCATTCTTAGTCATCAGTACCAAATCTGCGAGCATCAGCGGTAAAGCAAGTGGGCCTGAAGTAGGACCGAGTATGGCGGAAATCAGCAGATTAGTTTCTGAGAATTCCGCGATAGATGCGCTTACCCGACCCATTCCCGAGGGAGACAAAAGCAGTCTGGACATGTCTCGCGAAAGCACCTTTGCCGTGTCGAAACTGCCTGTCCCTCCAGACTGATCCTGAATGTAGATCAGCGGGGCACCGTTATTCTGAGCCTGACTTACCGTGCTTATGATTTGGCGGGCAGTGCGCCACTGGCCACTTCCTTGGAACTCACAGTCTTGCCCGCGATTCATGACCAGAAACGTCCTTACTGAATTTACCAATCCTTCACCGCAGATGAAATGACCCCTCTCATCCTGGTGGTGATCAACAAAACTGCTAGGGTCAAAGAGCGCATTTATCCGCTTCAGGGAAATTTGCATTTACGTTTGCCCCTCCCGGCAGTGCGTGTGAGACCAGCTACTGCTGGCGCTGTTGCTCTGAGCGGTGCTATACGGTAGCCCACTTTTACGAAATCAGAATTTCTTCAATACATGTTGCCGCGGCCAGAAGGCGGCGATCTTGACCTCGCGCAGCGTCCAGACTCAATCCGACCGGCAGTGACTTATTGGGCGCGACAGGAAGGGTGATGGAAGGCATCGCGGCGTTGCTCGCCAAATCAGTGTTGCGAATCACGTCCGCAAATAGTCCAGGCCGCCCGGCATCGATCAGACGCGGTACGGAACGCGGAACGGTTGGGTAAGCGAGAAAATCAATGTCCCAGTTGTTAAACAACGTATTCATTTCCATGCGTAAGGCGGCTATACTCTGGATAGCTGATGAATAGTCTCGGGAGGAGATAAGCTTTCCGGCCAGATTGGTGTGAATGATATCGCGGACATCAGTGTCACGAATGTTATCGAACACGGTATTTATCCTGTTTGCCCACCCCAGCGAAAGCAATGCCCGCGGGAAGTCCGTGAAAAATTCATAAATCGGAACGGTAAACGTTCCGACCTTGTTTAGCCCGGCAACAGCCGAATCATCCAGATCGATGCACTGGAAACCTGCACGAGTCAGTCGTCTGACGGCGTGCCCGCAGTACTTTCGGACATCATCGTCCAGTTCCGTCCACATCGACGCCGGAAGGCCGATTCGGCGTCGGGTACTTTTCATTTTTGTCGGAAGCCGATCTTCCGGGGACAGCAACTCATATAGAAACTGCGCATCTTTTGCTGTCTTCGTCAGCAGGCCCGGGGAATCCTTGGTTCGAGAAACGGGGATGATGCCGGCTGAAGACCACCGACCGCTTGTGGGCCTAAAGCCGGTAATGCCACAGAAGGCGGCCGGTATCCTTACCGAGCCACCGGTGTCCGTCCCGATTGCGATGGGAACGATGCCGGCTGCCACAGCCGCAGCGCAACCGCCACTGCTGCCTCCGGCCAGATGCTCGGGAGCTGCTGGATTCACCACAGTCCCCCATTGAGGGTTGACCGATGTGATGCCAAAGCTAAGTTCATGCATATTGTTCTTGCCGGCGACGACAGCGCCGAGCGATTTCAGCTTCCTGACGATAGAAGCATCGTGCTTGGCAATACAATCTTCCATTCCCGGTGTTCCCGCAGTGACAGGGAGACCTTTAACACAAATATTATCCTTTAATGAAAAAGGAATGCCAAATAGTGGTGCGCCTTTTAAAGCGTCGTTTGCTCTAGCAAAGTTCGTCTCTGCGTCGCATGTGCGAATGAAGCAGTTGAGCGTTGCCGCACGTACATCCGCGCCAAGTATGCGCTCCCGTATTTCAGTTGCTGACAGTGCACCAGTCCGTATGCGATCGCAGAGTGATTGCAGTGTGTTTTCAAAATGCATAGGGCCTCAAATGCCTGGGAACGTGCGGTATCAGTAACGGTAAGCGATGCGTACTTCGTCAAGCGGGTTACCCGGCAGAAGCTTCCCTCCTGTGCTGCGTATCACGGCGCATGCACTGTTCACAGCCGTCTGCACAGCTCCCTCAATCCATCCTCCGGTGAAAGAACAGCCACATCCAGCCAGATAGAGGCCGGTATCCCTTGAGGGATCATTTGCGGTCTTGTACTGAAAGAAGAGTCGTTGTGAATAGACATCCTCGCCGGGATAGTTGAGCTTAAACGCTCCGGAGGAGTGCGGGTCGGTCAGCCAGTCGTGGTGAAGGACACTAGTATCATAATCATCGCCGGCCGGAACCAAGTGGCGCGCAAGTTCTGGATGGAATGTTGCAAGTTCCTCAACAAAGCGATCACACCGCTGCTTTTTGTCGGCGACGCTGAGCAGCTTGTGGGCGTCGTCTTCCCACGTGTAACTGAGTAAAACCACGCCCGGCCCATCTGAGTTATCAGGTTCGTAATCGAGACAATATACGCCCCGGGCGAAACCATCCGACTGGATGGCGACTGGCAGCCCGTTTGTCATCCAGAATTTCTCGCGGGTCAGCATAAACAGTTTTGACGACCCTGTGAGATGTGTTTCCCTCACGGCTCGGGATACGTCGCGGCTTAGAAACGTTTCGTCGTCTGTCAGACAGTGAGCGATTTGCATTGCTCTGTTGTTGCTGGTAACGATTACGCGGTCGACGGCCACTATCCCATCTCTATCCGTTAAGAGTTTTATCTTCCCATCCTCTTTGTAGATACGCCCCACGTTGCTAAAGCGAACCCGTTCGCTAACAGTGCTTCCTCCGATCTCCTGTTCGGCCAGCCGTTCAACCAATGTGGCAGTTCCGCTCGAGATCAGGCGCTGATCATCGAGATAGCCGTTAATGACGAGACGCAGGATCTCAGTGAATCCCGCTTGATAGACAGGCAGAAAGCCGCCGGAACCTATCCCTAAAGAGCCGAACAGCTCGAAGTCGTCAGGTCTCTTCCATGGGACGCTGCCGGGTGGATTCGGCCCAGTGAAAATCGTCACAATGGCGGAATAAAACGAACTGTCCCGAAATGCGTCGAGCCAGGCCTGCCATGCTGTACGTGCTTCTTCGAGTTGATGTGACCTCAACATGGCCGTAATTTTTGTTGGCGCTACGAGAGAGACGCCGTTTAGCACACACCCGTGACGTAATAAGGCTGTCCAGCCTGCATGAACGCGTCTGAATAATGGCGGTGGAGGGTCTCCCGCAGGCCAAACATGACGAGCGCCGCGATAATGCAGTGCGGTATCGACCACTCCTGGGTCAGGGAAAGACGCTGTCGTGCAGATGTTATGTTTGTTTAGATAGTGAAAAAGGCCGGTCGCACTAGGAGGAAATCGCATTGCGCCCATTTCAGCAATAAGATGTGGATGCTTTGGATCAAATGTTTGGGACCAAATTCTTCCTCCAATGCGATCGCGAGCCTCAAATAATGTAATGTCGCTTACACCTGCTCGCAATAGTTCTGTGGCAGCCACAAGGCCGCTGATACCGGCTCCAACGATGGCAACTCGGGGAGTGGGGATACCGGACGGAAAGTAGCCAATTCCTCCTTCAGACTCTGAAAGTTGGAGGAAGGGAGCGTAGTCATACAGCAGGTCAACAGTCGGCGATGAACTTTGTGAAAATTCGACACGGTTCTTCATGGATTGTCTCCGTTGTGACAATGCATCCGCCTAGGGAACGATGGTTGATGTGAATGCTGCAGCGGCCTTCGTTCGCAAAGATCGGATACTGATCTATTCCGTAGTCGAAGGCTATACAGCATGCCGCCAAAAAATTCCATTCATTGAAGTCACGGTGAATGTGACCATATCAAAAGCACCGGACCCATATCAAACAAATAATATTGATACTCGTACCAGGCTATTGGAGCTTCTTTGACGCTTTGCATTACGACACGCTAGCTGGCAATCGGTGCCTCAAAATCGCTAGGCACTCACACCGACTGATGTTGCGAGCAAACCCCGGTGCCGCGCAGGATTGGCGCCGATTCAGACTGCGGAGCTATCCGGAAGACGAAAGCAGCCCTTCCAGAACGAGCCCACGTGATGAAAATCTTCCTCGGAGCAGTCGCACGTATGGACGCCGCGAGGAGAACATCCATCGGCCAACATGTAGGCGCGAGCGCGAAGTTGCGGGTTTTGCGACGGGTGCGCGCAGGTATGCCTTTCGCGCTTGCTTTCCCTTGAATCGGCGACATTTTTCGCTGGATTAGACGACAGATGCACGCGGAAAGGCGTCGGGCGCGTAGATGGCGCATCGCTATATGTCGCCTGTGGAATGGCTGCGTCGCTATCACACTGTAATCAATAATTAGGATGTCTAGACGTGTGTGTTTACGCCATCCACGGTTGGTCAAATCCATTGAAAGTCAGTAGCATACTCCGTCATGGAGTAGCGTTAACCATTTAAAGATCAAATGGTTCCTATCCAAACAATCGATTTTCGGAATTTTTGGAAATGCCGCATAGTAGGTCACGCACCGTTCTGACGGCACGGTAATTCACGGTGACTGTATGAATGCGGCGTGAAGATAAAATTTGTATGGCCTTACCGGGTGCGGATCTCGACGCCGAACCGGACTTACCAGGCCGCGCTGAAGATCAATAACCGTTGTGCCGGTGATCCTCGGTGAAGAAAGTCGGCTGTGTCGACGCAAGAATTGCGCCGACCGAGGCGGCGCGTTCGGTCGATTTTCTCGGAGCGAAACAGATGCATATTCTCGATGTTAATCAGATGGCCGAGTTTTTTGTGAAATCGTTTAGGCTCGTTGCGATCTTCGCTTCATTCTGCGTCGTGCTTGAGTTGATCTTTCCGGCTTATCGATACAGTTTTGCGTCTTACGTTCGCGGCGTGCGGAATTGGATCATTCGCATTGGGCTCGGTGCCGTAGTCTGGCACGGCTACGCCGTCGGTTTGGAATGGTTAGGCGTCGAGCCGCTCCTAACGGTCAATTTCGCGACATTGATTCACTCAGACAACGCAATCATTAACGTGGGCTTGGCCGTCCTTTCTGGAGTCATGGTGGCGATCGCCGGCGACTTTTTTTACTACTGGATGCATCGAGCTCAGCATGCTATTCCATTCATGTGGCGCATGCACGCTACTCATCACTCGATTCGCGAGCTGACAGCGTGGAATTGCAATCATCACGTTTCCGAACCGCTTATTTATGCAGTGTTTGTGGCACTACCACTCACGCTGATTCACTTTGAATCTGGCGTGGTGCCCGCTGTTGCGATGACACTGATTGCCTTTCAGGCGCATCTTTCGCACTCTAGCACCCGCATCAATCTTGGTCCGCTTCGATACGTCATCGGCGACAATAAATTCCACCGTATTCATCACTCGTTGGAACTGCATCACCGACGCCGAAACTACGGGTTCTTCACGACTATCTGGGACACGATTTTTCGTACAGCGTACTGGCCGAAAAGGGATGAGTGGCCGGAAGTTGGTCTTCGAGACCAGTCTGAACCGCTCACCGTGATTGACTACGTTATGTTTCCGTTTGATCGTAGCCGCTGGTGCAAGGCTAGTGCTGGCACCGGTGTACGGCAGAGTTGAGGCTGGGATTGAGCGCTGCAAAGGTTTACGCTGAGAATCAGATTGTCGAACACAGAAGGATGTATAGCTGAAAACTCGACGAAGATGCACTGGGCGGGCGTGTCCCGCCCCGCTTGATGTGATCCTGGCGTGCGTGCGCTGGGTGCCAGCGAAACTTCGAAGAATTGATGGGGGCGAGGCGTCTCAGTGGATCGGTTAACCGTGCATCGTTGGGCGCTTACAGTAAGTTGCTGCCGTTGCGGGAGAAGCGTTTTATCACCAACGCACTTTCGGCCGGGGTTGGTGCGTCAGTGAGATCTATACCAGAACCAAGAGCCAAAGGAAGGATCAGTATCACACAGTCGGCAAGGCCGGGCATACCATTCGTTCCGAGCTCGCCATTCTGGGCGATTTATTTTTCAAAATGCTGCCGTGCCGCCGCCTTATTCCAATGGACCTGCAACAGAAATCGATACGGCTGCGCAGGAAGTCAAGTTCGTGCGAACAGGATGCGCTGCTCGATCGCGCGGCGTCAGCGGCGATGTTTGAATTCAGGAATGTCTGCTGTGCTTGCGTCCTGCTCGATTGCATTCAGTGGCTCACATGGTCGCGGGGGAGATGTGGACAACAGCGTCACGAAAACTTTCTCCCACGCAGTGTTTCTATTTGGATTGGATTGCTGCTTAAGCCGCTCGCCCCCACTGATTCCGACAGATCCATCCACTTGACAGGAGGCAGCAATACCATGCCCCGAATCTCGATCCTAGCAAGCTACGCCGCCACCGCCACACTGATGCTTGGCGTCAGCAGCGCGCAGGCCGCGACTTGGTCTGCATCTTCCCCCGAAACCTCGTCCTGCTTCTCGACCAATCTATTCGCCTCGTGGATCTACGGCAGCTACACCCTCAACAACGACGTCTGGTCTCCCTGCCGCAATGTGGAAGCAGGTGCGCAGAGCATCTGGGCCAACACGAACCTCGACTGGGGCGTAACTTCAGATCAGCCCAACACCGGCGGCATCAAATCCTATCCGCACATCGGTTACTTGATCAACAAGACCATCAGTTCGCTGAACACGCTGACCGCGGCGGTATCGGCTACTACGCCTTCCGGCGGTGCATGGGAATCGACCCTCGATATATGGGCTAGCAACAATGCGCACGAGATTATGGTCTGGCTGAACTACACCGGAACCTCGGAGGGTTGCGGTAATGTCAAGCCGATCTCCTATAACTGGACGTCCGCTGGCTGCGCGATACCGCTGCACAGCAACGTCTCGCTAGCCGGTGGGACTTGGAACGTCTACGTGGGCAGCAACGGTAGCAACCCGGTTTATTCGTTCGTGCGCACAACCAAGACAAACGACACGACGATCGATGTACTCGCGATCATGAAGTACCTGAAGTCACTTAACTATTTCGACGACGTTATGATCGGCGAACTCCAGTATGGCTTCGAGATCACGTCATCGCCGGGCGGCCTGAGTTTCGCGTCCAAGAACTTCACCGTTACCGCCGAGTGATTCCACCGCCTAGCGTCGCGGACTGCCGTCTGCACGCCGGGCGTGCCGGGTTGTTTCATCGCGCGGCGCAGCGCGCGGGATGCGTCACGCTCGATGAACGTGAAGCCAAGTTCTCTGTGCCGGGCAGTCATCTCGTTTTGTCGTAACAGCGACAGGCCTGGCTCCAGTTGTCGGGTTTGAATGTCGGCGTAGCGAGACAAGATGAACTAAGAGTTCGCTGCACTTGCGCCATAGGCCACCGCGCGCGAGTGGCACGGATCTCGCTCCTGCCTACTGCGCAACCGCCGTCGGTTGCTACGAGCCATCTATGGATGGATAGCGTGAGCGACAGCATGCTGCCCTCGACTGCCTGTAGCGGCGTCGTACAGATAACGCGCTTGGCTGCACCGTCGAAGCGCGCCTGCCGCCGCCTAGGCAGCAGGCAGGATAGTCATGCCTGTCTCACCGGGCGTACACCGATCATCATTGCAAGGAGTGTCGCATGGCCCTGAAGATCATTGCGTCGACGTGCACCGGCTGCTCGGCCTGCGAGCCGCAGTGCCCC
>NZ_JBBPEN010000025.1:0-41454 GCF_038900755.1 Paraburkholderia diazotrophica | reverse complement strand
CGACTGTCTGAGACACTGTGTCCATTCTCCCCAGTTTGTGGACACTGTCGGTCACTCGTGCCCGTTGCGGCCAATGATTGCATCTTCTACGCGGAACGTGGCGACGGTACAGATCGAACGCTTACGGTGATAATCGTCGGCGCGATATCGGTCGTGTTGTGGTAACAGAGGTCGAAGACGTAATGGCTTTCGTGCTCGTGCGCACCGA
This sequence comes from Paraburkholderia diazotrophica, assembly GCF_038900755.1. GTDB lineage: Bacteria > Pseudomonadota > Gammaproteobacteria > Burkholderiales > Burkholderiaceae > Paraburkholderia > Paraburkholderia diazotrophica_A. Next base: position 41,246 of record NZ_JBBPEN010000025.1, on the reverse strand, counting down.
TGAGGTTGGCGAGTGTGGCAACGTGATTGGTGAGGGAGGTAAAGGCGACGACTCCCCGTTCGCGACCGAAATATTTGCGCGAGTGCCTCGCCTTTGCGGTCGGAATGGCGGCAGCGAACTTCTGTCCGTCGATGGCACCGAAAAGTGCGCCAAGATCGGACGAGTAGTACTCGAAGATCGGTAATTGTGCGATGAAGTTGGCAACCCGGTCGTTGGCAGCCCGCAGTGTGGCCAGACGGCAGTACTGGCGATATGTTTCGTCGAGTGTGTGATACGGGATATCGCAGGTCTGGGACATGGCGAGATTGCCGAGATTGGTGGCCTGCGCAATAATCACCGCCATCAAGCTGTCCGCGTCGGCGATCTTCTTCGCGTAACGGGGTTGCAGGGGCGTCATCGTCGACAGGAAGCCGCAACGCTCATTCACAAACCGGATGATGTCGGCAATGTCGCGTAGCGGCAGCTTCGCGTAGAAGCTTTCCTGCTGTGTGGCGTTTTTGTCGGTTCTGTCGCGATAAGGAATTAAGGGCGACCGAGGGTGGCAAGAGCGCCGCGGTCATATGGCCAAGGAATAGAACTGCTCGGCGGCCGACGGACTGCTCCCCTTGGGGATAACCATCTGCCCTTTGCGGATCATCCGCATGGTCTCGATGCCACCGAGTACGATGCGAGCGCAGCGAAAATTCTGGAACCCCTACATCGGCCTGACCCGGCGTTTGATGCCACGGTGGTCCCGCTCAACGAGGTTATTCAGATACTTGTTCTGCCTGATCTTGATCGGCGTTTCCCGCTCAGCATTGCTCGCCTGCAGGGCCGCGAGGTTCGCGCCACTCTTGTCCACCGTGACGGTCTTTGGCGCACCGTTCTGGGCGATGGCCTTTTCGAAGAAGCGCCGGCGCGCAACAGGAAGTCAATGGTCTTACCGGCCTTGTCCCTGTCTCTTACTCCACTCAAGGGCCAGTGGAAGTATCTCTGCCGGGGCGTAGTCGAACTATTTCTGCCTCTCCTCCCCGAACCGGACGTGCGCCTCTCAGCGCATCCGGCTCTCCGCTGAAGTGTCGTTTCGAACAAAGGCGACACCGTTCCACCGTGCCGCCAGTTTGCTTTGTATTTCACTGATTATCGAAGGTCTTCACCTCACTACAGTCAGTTAATCAACAGGCAAACCACTTCAACTGCCCCCCTTCGCCATGTAGCCGCCTTTCCCGGCCTCGGACTACTACGGAGGCTCCGCCAGCTTGCACATCATTGGGGGCACACTCCCTTAACATCTGTGCAAGCCTTCCCCAGTTCACATGCTGGACTCAAGCGCACGGGCGAGGCTGCCTGTCGCAGTCTTTATCCTTGCTTGCCGCAAGTCGTCGCGAATACCGCGGCCTAGCTGCGCGCTCTCCATGGCTCCGTGCTGATGGGCCTATATGGCCAGTCAGCATTCGCGTTGCCGGGCCGTACATATGATCGGCAACAATTCGCGTCCTGCCTATTAAGCGGTGTAGGCAGGGGTGACGATTCAACCCTCAGATGCGTTCAAACAGGTTCGTGTTCCTCAACCGTCCCATGCTCAGCCTAGAGGCTCATCTTGGCGTAACCGCCTCGCCGCAAGCCCCGTTTCCCACGGACTTCGTCACCGTGCCAGTGTCGGCAAGTCACCGCCGCTTCGGCTCACTTCCTCTCGCAGCAGAAGAAGGGCATACCCCGGTACTACAACAGCAACTTCTCCGGGTTTTGCATTCCAACTATGCTCAAGCAACTTCACCCCCATATAGGCGGGCTACGTTGGCTGGGCGTACTGTAGGTCTCGTCCATGCGCCAGCTGTTGCCTACCGGGCGCTGGCGCCGACGAAAGGCCTTCTCGAGCACCGGCAGCAGCTTGATCGCTTGATCACCCAGCGATGCACCGTGGAATGATCCACCTCGATGCCGCGCTCGGCCATCATCTCTTCCAGATCCCGCAAGCTCAGCGAGTACGCCACGTACCAGCGCACGCACAGCAGAATCACGTCCACCGGATGGTGCAGGCGCTTGAGGACATTGGCAGCAATGCCGCCTGGCAGGCTCGTGCGCGGCGTCTTCGCTGGCTTATTCATCTGCTGACTTGCAGTTTCCAAAACCGGCCATTCTACTTCCCGTTATCGCGACAGAACCTCACCGGTCGCCTCGCTTGCGCTCAGCGGACACTGATCATACCCACTCGCATTCACTGATGGCATAAAAATTGCAGCAAGGTACGCCGACGACGTAACCTATACATAGTCAAGGCCAAACATCCATGCAAAAAATTGTCACCATCTTTCTGCTTCTAACTTCCTACTGCACGTTGCTATCGGCTGCTGACAACCAGGGGAACGGAACCATACACCCCCCCTTTGCTCTTACCCCCTCAGACTTTCAGCGGGCTCTCACAGTTCGTTATCAATACTCGGATAAAATTGTCAATTTCGTCGATACCCCCCCTTTCTGGCTTTCGCCCGAGACCCTTGCCTACCGACGGACGACACATGGTGAGCGCCAGTTCATTAAATTCAATATCAAAACTGGGAAGAAGCAACCGGCTTTCGATCATAGCCGCCTTGCCGACGCATTAAATAAGGCGGCCTCCTCGAATTTCCGAGGCAATTCGCTGCCTTTTGACCGTTTCGAAATCGGACAAGACGGCAACCAGTTGCTGTTCTCCATTCATTCCGTTCAGTGGAGTTGTGATCTTTCAAGCTACATCTGCACTAGGATCTCTCAGGGCGAAATCTTGTCATTTCATAACGACTTCACGCCAACGGCTGAAAGCGATAGTCGAATCACAAGCGATTCACCGGACGGCAAGTGGAAAGCATATATCAAAAACTACAACGTCTTTCTACTGAGTAAGGACGGGTCAGTAAATGTACCGTTAAGTTGGGACGGGACAGAAGCGAACAATTACGTCTTCTCATCCCTAAAGTGGTCCCCTGACTCCAATCACCTCGCAGGTTACCGTGTCGCCGTCGGCCAACCGCGTCAAATCATGCTTGTCAATTCCTCAGCAACAAACCATCAAGCGAGGTATGAGCCAATAGCGTATCCCAAAGCGGGAGATATTCTTCCGCGACCGCAACCGGTACTATTCGACATAGTCAACAAGCGCATGGTCAATATCGACAATGCTTTGTTCCCGAATCCTTTTGACCTTTCCCAAATTAATTGGTGGAAGGATGGGGAAGGCTTTACATTTGAGTACAACCAACGCGGCCATCAGCTCTACCGAGTAATCGAGGTGGAGGCAGCCACCGGCCGTACGCGCTCTTTGATCGATGAGGTCAGCTCCACGTTCGTCGATTATACAGATTTAAGAAATAACCAAATAAATGCCGGAAAACACTTTCGTTACAATGTTAATGATGGAGAGGAAATTATCTGGGCATCCGAGCGCGATGGATTTGAACATCTGTACCTCTTTAATGGCCGTACCGGTGTTTTAGAAAACCAAATCACCAAAGGTGACTGGATTGTCCGCGCGGTGGACCACATCGATCCAGTCAGAAGGGAAATTTGGTTTGAAGCAAGCGGAATGAATTTCGGTGAGGACCCTTATTTCGTTCACGCCTACCGAATTGGCTTCGACGGAAAGGGGCTGACATCACTTACGCCAGAACCGGCCAATCATCACATCGAGTTTTCTCCTGACGGTAGATTCTACGTCGACCTCTGGTCACGTATCGACCTTCCCCCACGCATGGCGCTTTTCCGGTCTAGAGACAACGCTAAACTGATGCAGATTGAGAGCACCGACATCTCCCAACTCGAATCTAATGGATGGAGAGCACCAATCAATTTTGTTGCCAAAGGGCGCGATGGTAAGACCGATATTTGGGGAATCATTCATCTACCAGATAGATTCGATCCACATCTGAAGTATCCTGTGGTGGAGGATATATATGCCGGCCCGCAAGGCTCTCACGTCCCAAAGTCATTCACAACCACAACAGAGCCCCTTACCCAGTTGGGTTTTATCGTTGTGCAAATCGACGGAATGGGCACTAACAACCGTTCACGCCTTTTCCATGACGTCGCGTGGAAGAATCTGAAAGATGCAGGCCTTCCCGATCGCATTCTGTGGCATAAGACGGCTGCCTCTCTATATCCCTGGTACGACATCTCGAATTTGGGAATCTTCGGTACATCAGCTGGCGGCCAGAACGCCATTGATGCACTGCTATTCCATTCGGACTTCTATAAGGTTGCGGTAGCCAACAGTGGTTGCTATGACAACCGTATGGACAAGATATGGTGGAACGAACAGTGGATGGGCTGGCCCGTCGGCATTGAATACTCACAGTCCTCCGCCATCGACAATGCCGACAATCTGCACGGCAAACTTATGCTTGTTGTGGGCGAAATGGACCACAATGTCGATCCGGCCTCCACCTTTGCGCTCGCCGACAGTCTCATTAAGGCGGGAAAGGAATTCGAAATGGTCTATGTGCCTGGTGCTGATCATGGAGCCCCCGGTATCTTCACCGAGCGTAAGCTCATGGATTTCTTCGTTCGCAATGTTTTCGGGCAAGATCCGCCTAATTGGAATGCCACATCGACGCATTTTCCGTCGAGTTGATGACCCTTTATACTGATCGCCGTGACATTGAGTTCGTAGGATTTTTGTATAGTCACATTCAATCGTTTACATTGGGCTCAGGACTGCTATTGCTTGCCTTCGTTGAACGCAAGCCCGCAAGATTCCTGTGGGAGACCGGCGCAGTGTCATCGCCGATCGCTGAGCGTCGCCGTCGTTCAGGCGCTACGCCTAAAGCAGTGGGGTCAATGCTTTTGCGCGTTGGCGATCGTACTCGCTCTGGCGCTTGAAAAATTTCTCGCCTCAGTGGTCTTGGACCTGAGGATTGAAAGTGGCACGGCCATTGGGATGCCAACGAGATCATTCGCTTGTAGGGGTTATAAGCTGGAACCGCCGATTTTTTCGAAATTCTTCGAATTCAATAGGTTAGCGGCTATTTTCGGGCGGCAAAGGCCTGATCCATATCCCTCGCACGCTGGATTTCGTCGCCGTGCAGGTAGAGGGATGTCGTCGCGATCGATGCATGGCGCAGGTTGTCGCGCACGCTGGTCAGTTTGGCCCCGCTAGCGAGCGCGTGGCTCGCGTGACTGTGGCGCATCCAGTGCGGACTCGCGCGGCGCAATTTTTTGGCAGCTACCGGATGATCGGCCTCGATCACGTCGGCTGCCTGTGCGAAGAAGCGGCGCATGACGCGCCCCAGACGCGAACCCGCGATACCCGCGTCGCCGTCTTCGCCCAGACTCGCGACCAGTGATGTCTTCGGGTTCCAGCGTTGTGGCGTGACAGGCAGGCGTCGCTGTGCAAGGTACTGATCGAGCGCAGTACGCGCGAGCGGCGGCAGTGCCACCTTGCCGGGCTTGCTGCCCTTGCCGACCAGATGCAGCCAGTGATCACCGTGCCCGTCCACGCGGATGCTGCCGAGCTCGGCGCCGACCAGTTCGCTCGCGCGCAGACCCGTCGCGTAGCCGAAGTCAAGCAGGAAGCGCAGCCGCTGCGCCGCTGGCTCCGACCAGCCATAGGACCATTCGAGGCCGTCGGCAATCGCGCGGACCAGCAGCCACTCACCCTCGGTGAAACCGCGCGTCGTGTCCAGCGCTGGCTGCGAGGCGTGGCCTCGGACCTTGACGCCGGAAAACGGATTGGCGAGCACGTAACGCTGCTCGATCAGCCAGCGAAACAGCGCCGAGAGCACCGTCAGTGCGTAGGCTGCTGAGCGCGCTGACAGGCCGCCCGTAAAGGGGCGCCATTCGCGGAATCGCGCGGCCGCGGCGGCCCGACCCAGCGCTCGCGCGGCGTCGGACGTCTCACGAACGCCCGGTAGGCGATCGCGTCGTCGGTTGTCAGTGACGACAGCGCCCGCCCGCGTTCGACGATCGCCCACAGGATCAGCCGCTCGGCCTCCTTGCGATAGGCGCGCTGCGTCGTCGCTGTTTCGTGCAGCGCAAGCCACGCCTGTACCGCCTCGTAATCGTTCGTCGCGTTCAGCGTGCAGGCATTACGCGGCGCCCGGAAACTGCCCTGCGAGCCATCGACCTCGTGCGGCAGGCGCAACTCTTCCCACGGCACGATGCTGCGTGGCTGGGTGACCGCGACCAGTGCGCGGGCGCGCTCGGTCAACAGCGGATGCCCGGCGAAGAAGGCTTCGACTTGCCGAGCCCCCATCGCGCCGAGCCCCTCGATCGTTCGCCACCATCCGCGCCGTCGCGGGATGCGTACGGTCAGTTCCGAGAGCGTATGGATGCCGTGTGCACGCAGGGCATTCGCGGTCCGGGGTGCGAGCCACCGTTCAATGTCGTCGCTGATCTGGGGCTGTGGCGCAGTCAACGAGGGCAACGTCCTGAGCGCGTGTTCAACTGCCTTGGCTCGCCCCTGCCGCTCTTGGGGCGTGTGCTGGAATACCGCCGCCAGATCCAGTCGATGGCGGCTTTCGGCGAACGCGATGAGCTGCCGGCGGATGCGGCCGAGCATGCCACGTGCGGACTGGCCCGACGCCTTGAGGCCAGGCAGGTAGCGCAGGACGGTTGCACGTGAACTGAGGCCTGCATACCAGCCACGCAGCGCGGCCAGCGCATCGGCATCCGGGAACCCGGGTTCGGCAGGCGTCGCGGCCGGGCGCCGGGGCAGACGCGTCTTCATCGGTTGAGGTTATGTAAAATCAAGATGATAGCCCGATAATATCAATTATTGGTCTGTCACGCTTTAAAATGGCGCCCTTTCAGTTTCTTCCGCCTCTGGATGCGCGCCCACAACGGCCATCTCACCCTGTTGCCCGAAGCAGAACGGCAAGCGCTCTATGACCGCCCCGAATTCGATGATTTCCAGCGCGCGGAGTACTTTGCCTTCACCGCCGACGAACTGGCGCTAGCGGAACGGCGCCGCGGCCTCAACGAACAAATACTCTGTCTGCTGCAAACCGGCTATTTCAAGGCCACGCGGGCGTTTTTTACGTTTAGGGGTCTTCAGGAAACGGAAAATAAAACACGCTAAGCGGGGTAGCCTCAAGAAACGGATTTTTACGTACGCTACACCTAGGTCTCCCCACGAGCGAACGTCACACAGCGATACCCGCTCGGTCTGTCGATGTGAAAGCTCGCGCCTTCGTGCCGCCGAGTCGGTATAAGCGGATTCTAGGTGGACCGTCTTACTCTTGTGATGTTTGACGGTGGAGGCCCGATGCGTTGCCGCGCGTCGGGCCTTCGTTTTTCTGGCTAGGAGAAAAAGGATCGCGGCAAAGTCACGCGCACCATGCAGGATGTGAAGCACGTCGATGCGCTCAGGCTCGCCGACGACGCGATAGAAGATTTGGTAACGGCCATGAACCCGGTGCCGCACGCCTCGATCCTCGTAGCGCGGCACAACCGGGAAAGAGAGCGGCATGTCTGGGAGGCTCAAACACTTCTCGCTCAGCTCACGAACGAAGCTCACGGCGCGGCGTGGATTGTCTCGGGCAGACGTTCTTCACCTTCACGTGGGACGAGGTGCCGCACGATCGGGACTTCGTACTAAGCCGGTACTTCGCCGACCTGTCGTTCGAGGAACGCGCTGTGACCCGGCGCGACGTTAGGCCTGAAGGAGATCACCCAGGGCACGCTGGTCCGAAAGCTGTGCACCTACGTGTCGTCGCACCCGACGTGGCGGGCGATCTTCGAGTACGACCGGCAGGTAGCGCAACGTCCACCGCTCGCAGAACCGCATCGAGTCATACCATCAGCTGCGCGCGGCGATCGCCTAGGTCGGCGGCCAGAAGGAACTGACCGGACGCACCGACCTGGACATCGAGACCAGCAATCAGTGCGGGCGACTCGTCGCCAACGCGATCCTTTTCTACAACTCGGCGATTCTGTCCCGGCTGCTTGTGAATTCGGCCGGCAGTCAGAAGGCGCTGGCATTGATCACATCAATGTCGCCAGCGGCGTGGCGGCATGTGCACCTCGGCGGGCACTACACGTTTCGCGGCGACAGGCCGGCCATCGACCTGGAAGCGATCATCCAGGGGCTCGAACTGGACCCTGAGCCTAGATCCGGGCCGTTACGGGCTCGCGAACAGAGCCCGTAAGGGTAGCGGCGACGTGACGAAAGATCGATCCTGTCGCGACGTAGCGCACCAGGTGCCCAAGGCGCTGAGCGGAACTGCGCGACGGCCTTGACGTGCTGCAATGCCGTGTCGACGTTGGCGAGGAGCTGCTAATGCGCGCTGACGTCAACGCCAGAGCCGACCGGCTTCTCCTGAAAGGCCGTCAAGACGGGCTTTCCCAAGTATTTCTTGAGTTTCCAAGAGCCGCCGGAATGACACCACTTCTGGCTTGTCTCGGGATCCAGCTCCATGTCCGAACCTGCGCCAACGAATCCGAGCCCAGCATATGCACGTTCGGCGGTTCTGTCGCGATAAGGAGGTACCGTAAAATCAGAACATGAAAAATTTGTGCAAAGCGCCGGTGAAGAAAGAACGCATTTCCCGGAAGACGTTGCCGGTGGGGATCGCGAAGGTCCTGAAGCGGCTGCATTTCCCGGTGGACGTGATTTTGCTGTGCGTACGGTGGTATGTGGCGTATTCGCTGAGTCTGCGTGATCTCGAAGAGATGATCGCGGAACACGGTATCGAAGTCGATCATTCGACCGTGCACCGATGGGCTATCAAGCTGGTGCCCTTGTTCGAAAAAGCCTTCCGCAAGCACAAACGTCCGCTCGGCAAAAGCTGGCGGATGGACGAGACGTACATCAAGGTGCGGGGCCAGTGGAAGTACCTGTATCGGGCGGTGGACAAGGCCGGAGACACGGTCGATTTTCTGTTTCGGGCCCGTCGGGACAAGATTGCCGCGCAACGATATTTTGAAAAGGCGATCGACCAGAATGGCGCGCCGGAGACGGTCACGGTGGATAGAAGCGGGTCCAACCTTGCGGCGCTTCAGGCCGCCAATGCCGAGCGGGAAACGCCCATCAGGATTCGCCAATGCAAGTACCTGAACAACATTGTTGAGCAGGATCACAGGGCCATCAAACGTATCGTCAAACCGATGATGGGCTTCAAGGATTTTCGCTGCGCACGCATCATTCTGTCTGGCATCGAGACCATGCATATGATTCGGAAAGGCCAGATGCGGGTGAAAAAAGGCACCCACCCGTCAGCCGCCGAGCAGTTCTACTCTTTGGTTATGTAAGCCATCCTGATTATATCGAGCAGGCTCGTCCGTCCACCGTTACCGCGACAGAACCGGCGCTTGAGCACCTTCGCCACCGCGGGATTCAGGTTCTGCTTTATCGGTCAGATCGTCCGTCTTCGGGACGTCAGCATAGCAGGTCCCTTATTGCGACATAGCCCGCGTCGCTACATCAGAGCGTTACTGTCAAGCTTCGTGTGAAATCGCTGTCCAGCTTGCCGTGAAATCCGTGTCCACCTTCGCGTGAAATGCCTGTCCAGCTTGCTGCGAAATCAGTGTCCGGCTTGGTGCGAAATACGCATCGAGAATTCATCGTCAAAACAAAGAACGACGCGTAACCCGAGGGCACTGCGCTCCACTCATGTGATCTTTGGCGCCGAACACACGCGTGCGGGATTGCCGACAGCAGTGGCGCCAGCTGGCACGTCGCGCGTGACGATGCTGCCTGCGCCGATCAATGCGTCGTCGCCGATCGTCACGCCCGGCAGAATGATCGCGCCGGCACCGATCCAAACGTTGCGTCCGATCCTCACCGGCCGACCGAATTGGAGCCCTGCCCAACGAACAGCCGGATCGCGAGGATGATCCGCGGTCAAAATCTGCGCGCCGGTTGCAATTTGCGTCATATCGCCGATCTCGACCCGAACGACGTCAAGGATGATGCAGTTGTAATTGAGGAACACCCCGGCGCCCAGACTGATGTTGAAGCCATAGTCACAATGAAACGGGGGACGAATCATGGAGTCTGTTCCAATCGTAGCGAGTCTCTCTTGCAAGAGTTCGTATCTCTCCGAGAGCGGCATGTCGATGGCTCCGTTGAAGCGGGCCATCCATGCTCGGGCTTCCGCCTGATCGACCTGAATCTCGGCTGCCTTCGCCGTGTACAGTTCTCCGGCAAGCATCTTTTCTTTCTCCGTTCTGCTCATAACTCTTCTCTCCAGTCAAGCTCGTCGCTTGCGCCATGTTCCCATAGTCGGTAAGCGCGCGTCGAGTCGTCAGTCATTCAACATCCACTCCGGGTATGTGGCGTCTGCCCATAGAATGCTCCTGTTCACGTGCAGCCGTTTTGACGAATACGCGCTTCTCATGAGTGAACTCGGGGATCTCGGCTTTCGCCGCAGGGTAACTGCGCAGCGGGTCCGTCAGATCCTGCGCGGCACCGGGTTCGAACACAGCACCCACCGGAAAAGCGCTTTGCCGCGGCCTTGTCGCGTCGCTCTTGCATCAGCACATCGAGTTTGGCGCCGTGCTCATCGATCGCACGCCATAATAGATACGACCCGCCGCGCAGCGTCACGAAAATCTGAAGATACCAAGTGCTATCCAGCTTTCGCCGCGCCGCTTTGACGCACTGGGCAAAGACAGCACCGAATTTGTTGCAGTTCAGTGAACACACGATCTAGCACGCCGTCGCTGGACCAGCGATTCATTCGCGTGTAGATCGTTTGCCATCGGCCAAAGCGCTTGGGCAGTCCGCGCCATTTGCTCCCATGCTCGGCCACATAAAGAATCGCATTGAGCACCTGCAGGTTTGTCAGGCTGACATTGCCGCGCTGTCGCGGCAGGCAATGCTCAATCCGCTGATATTGGGCTTCGGTGATTTCCATCGCCGAAGGATACGATCCAATACGATTAGTGTGAACAGGCCCTAGCCTTCGCATAGCGCGATTTCTCCGTGCATGGCCGGCCTTTCGGGATCGGGTGGAAAGACGCACCACTTTCCGTCTCGATGTCGAAAAAAGAACATTGCCTTCGACCCGGTTCCGTTGTCTGCGACCACGCAGACATATCGTCCCCTGCTGGATCTTCCGTAGTGGCTGACTCGAAACCCTCTCTTCGGGTCAGGCGCCAACCAGTCCTGCACCATACTTCTCAGCGACGTCCCTGCTATCGCCATACACAAATCCGTCCGGCCGCGTGACGGGGTCAACGGACTGGATTGTCCGGTCGAGTTGATAGCCGAACCACTGCGACCACTCATAGTCCGGGCTCGACAAGTCGTCATAGATGCCAAGCCTGCTCGATGCCGAGCCATTCAGATTCCAGAGCCTCGGCGGACGCGGAAACTTCAGCTCGGCGATTACCCCGTGCTGGACTGCAAACGTATCGAAATAAAACGTTCCGGTGCGCGTCACGTCGTTCTTGCAGAACTGCGCCTCCCAGATTGCCGTCTCCGCCGCATGGGCCGCGTAGAGCCACCAGAATGGCGGTGTGCCGTCCGGCCGGAATAGCTCAGGCGGCGGACCAAATCGGTAGACACGCTGTACCCTGACGGGCAACACGCTCTCGGGCACATACGCGGCACGGAATAACTGTGCGCTCGTGTCCGGATCCGCGAGCTCGCGGGAAAGTGCCTCCCTCAAAAGCTCTTGCGACGGAATCCGGTTCCGCAGATGCGGGGGTAGTTCGACGATCGGTTCATTCTTATTGGTCATTGCATTAGCCGTTCACTCGGCCATGCCTTTCTCCGACGCCCGAACCAGCGACAATACCCGACGTTGGCGTTCCATCGCGGGCAACTGCAAGAGTCGCAGCTGGCTGAGGTGCACCGACGGGCGCGTCTCGAACGGCACGCCAGCCAATATCTCCGCGGGAGACAATTCGTTCAGTTCGTCCTGCGCGGTCACGAAGAAAGCATGCACCTCTGTTCTCAACGATCCTCGAAGCGCGAACAGCACCGGTTGAAGCAGCTCGGGTACCGGCTCAACAAACTGCCACGCCGGAAACTCACGCCCGTTGCTTTGCCCCGCAGGCACGACGCAGTAGAACTTATTCGCTTCAACATAGCGATACAGGCTCGCGAGCGACATGCTGACCTTGCGCTGTTCAATCACGTCCGAGGGTCTCAGATTGGCCACAGGCAACGTGGGCGAGCGGTTTTCCGCGTCTTGGGATTTTTCCAGCGCCAGCATCGTTGCCAGACGTCGCTCAAGAACGTTGCGCACGAGTTCGTGGATCCTGCCAGTCACCAGTTCGGGCGCTTGGCCGCGCAAAGTGCCCTCGACGTCGGATGCAAACAGTTCGGCGACGTCACGAGCCGCTCGCTGTACGTCAAGAGGCGTCCCGCCCGACAGGAAAGCGCGGATCTTGAAGTCAGCCGCAGCGTTCCGCTCGTTGATTGCCTGTGCCATGAAACTCTCCTTCATGCGATTTGCGGAGGTGCGCCAAGCGGCGTCATGCGCTTCGCGATGGCCGCCGTACTACCCGTTTCGACGGTAGCCCGTGCGATATGTCGGAGCAGGAATGCGCGGGCCGCAGCGAAGCACTGCGCGAGGTGTCGTCGGCTGGCCACGAGCTCGCGCAACCGCGCCAGACGGTATTCCCGTGCGAGCTCACGGCTATTGACGGCGTCGAAATCTGCCGCCAGGTAATCGGCGCCGGGTGCAGTTCTTGATCCGAACAGCGCCGCAGCAACCTGCGCCACTAGCGATTTGCTGGGGCGCGTATCGGTCGGTTGACCAAACAGCAGCGTCCAGACTCGCCAAAAGGCGTCGGGGTTAACAGCGAGCAAGGTGTTTTGACGTTCTGCGGGGTCAACCTTCGCGGGGCTTGACACCGCTTCATTCGATTCAGCGAGCAACGGGTAAAGCAGCAGCCGCGCGGGCCGAGCCTCACGCTCGGCGTATTCGCCGGGTGCGGGCACAGGCGGTGTGACCTGATTCTCAGTCACATCCGCTACGCATCCCCCTATCGCTTCGGACAGGTCGCAGTCGGTGTACCACATGGAGCATCTGCCGTTCGGATGTTTCCACGATAAGCTATTTTCGCAGTTTTCGCAGTTTTCGCAGTTTTCGCAATATTATTCTTTGTCGCATTCGTTGCGTTTTTCTCAGGTAAGCCTGCCGTGAACGCATCATTGCCAGAATAGGTTTGCTATCTGTCTATGAGCGTCTAGTCTGGGTTGCTGGCGAGTGGCCCCGAAGTACGGCGTTATGGGCGTACCTCACAGTCCCCGCCAATCGGCGAAACATGGCAGCCTCTGCCCGACTATCGCGCCGTCGTTCGCGCTCAGGGTGTGCGCGTGCGCACGACCATGAAAGACAGGCATGTCCTGACCACCCGCCGCGACGGATGGATTCAGTTCACCGTCGACGACGACAACTTCTATATCGATACAGAGTTCCAGGGATGAGAAACACGCGACGATCGTTGAAGGCCGGAAACATGACCTGGTAATCGTGAAGGCCCTGTCTAAGCTTACGGCCTACCGCATGCATGTTCCCAAGTGGGCGGTCGGGCCGACGAGCGGCGCCGGTGCTGGCAGGCATGGCGGCCACGCTAACCGGGCTTAACGCCCTTTATCTCGCACTGGACGTCGACGCGGCCGTACGGGAATATCAGCAGATTTCTCCATTGATGCCGCCGGGCACGCTTGTCAGTTACCAGTTGACCGTTGACCCTATCGTCGACTTTACAGGCGGGTATCAGAGCGGAAAATGATCTGCCCTGTGGGAAGATTTCTATTGCGACTGGCGTGGCTGCTGGTTCAACCAGCGCATCGAACCCCCAGCCGGGTTGTCGGTGACGAGGTTATCGCGGCCGGGGCGAAAGGGATTTTCTTCAGGTCACGCCTATCGCCGGATGGAGTAAATCTCGTCCTATACGTGGATGAGCTTGAGCCGACAGATCGACTTGACGTGCATGACCCACAGCGTTCGCTTCCGCAAAACCAGTCGTCCTGGACGTAAGCGCCTTCGCAGCGGACGGCATTGATCATGTGTAGAATGTGGACAGATATGCGCATATTCACCAACATGGAGGCTCACATGGCACATGCAACTGCCGCCGTGCCACGGAAGGCGACCAATGTCACGCTGCCTGTCGACGTTTATGAGCGGGCGAAGGAACTGGGCATCAACTTCTCGCGTGCCTGCGAGCAGGCTTTGCGCGACGCAATCAAGGCCGAGGAAGGTCGTCGCTGGGCGCAGGAGAACGCGGAGTTCATTAAGAACACCAACGACTGGGTCGAAAAGAATGGCCTTCCACTCGCTGAATACCGGATGTTTTGATGGCGCGATTCGAAGTTTATGCCAACCCCGGTAAAAGCAAGGCGAGTACGCCGTACCTTATCGACGTGCAGAGTGACTTTCTCGATGGCCTGACAATTCGGGTTGTTGTCCCGCTGATTCGTGCGGACTCTTTCCCTCCCGGCAAACTGCCAGCAGATCTCAAGCCGTCCTTCGAGATCGCTGGCGTCAAATGCCTGATGCACCCGGCGTTCATTGCATCTGTTCCGTTAACCGAGCTTGGTCCCTCGATCGGCTCATTGCGGGAGCATCGGGACAAGATCACTGCAGCGCTTGACCGTCTGCTGGGCGGCTACTGATCGCTCAATCACTGCTGTTGGCATTACCAAACAGGACCCAATCGGTTGACGCGACATCCCTCGTCAGCATCAGGCGTTATCCTCCCCCGGCCGCATAATGCAAGAGTTCGCGACCTGCAACTCTTGCATGCGGTTGCAGCCTGGCCCTATCCTCGAAATTGAAGACCCTTGATTGTCGGTCGATTCGTAAAAGCGCCTAAAATATAGGATACCTATCGATATTCGCTAGATTGAGTCTATGCGCAGTCGTGATTCGCGTCTTGAGGTAGCGCCAGGCCGTCGCCGGCGAAATCGCGACACCGTAGTCCCACTCAATCAGAGAGTCGGCCAGGATTCAAAAATCCGTAAGAGCGAAACAGGTCGCCGGCTCAAGCGGTGAAACGCGGGACAAAAGATCACCCGCGGCGTTTCGCGGATTTCGACGTAGTACGCGGACGTGCAACGGCCTTTTGAGACGCGACCGAACGGTTCGTCTTCGATGTGCCGGGATCGGAGTTGCCCCTGGGCTTTTTCATGGCAGCGGGGCCGGACTTCGCGGTCGGCGTCGCGACCTTGCCCTTCGGCGCCGATTTCACGGTCACGGACGGCTTCGGCGTGGTCAAAGCAGATTTTCTCGCTTGCGAAGTGGATGGTTCGCGCGTGCGGTTGCCTCGGACCGAGTCGGCATCTGCACATGGTTCCGTGTCAATGTCGATACCGAACACATCGCCCAGAACTGCATTGTCGAGCAGCTTGCCGGACGCCGGGGAAGCTTTTCCCGCACCGGACAAATTCGCACCTGTGTGATTGACGAGGTCGGTGGGGTCAACGCCACGTAACGTAAAGAGCAATTCGGGCTGCTGGTCGAGCCGTGCGCCGATGCCATAGAGTACTGCTGCGACGTGCTTGCACATCACCGCCCAATCCAGGCAGTTGCAACCGAATTTGATATCCTTCGGTGCGGGGAAAAGCCCGGTGCCGGGCTTGCAGATGCGGCCCATCACCGCAGCCGATAGCTTACCCAGCAGCAGTTCGACCATGGAGTCAATCGACGACGCACAATCGGCGCTCAACGCGCGCCACTGCCTTTCCGGACAGGCGGCGACATCAATTGTGATCTCATACAGGCTTGATCCCATCACCTGCGCATGGATCTTGCCCTTTGTAATCTGCAGATCGATCACCGAACCATTGCGCACGTAGGTGCGCCCCCTTGGCAGGCGGCTATCGTAGTCGCTGTACTGCTCCAGATTATCGCACCACGCTTTGCCCCAGAAAGTCTTCGCAATGGCCCCGCGATACGGTGCAATGGGTGACAGGGTCTTGCCAGCCCTGGTCGCTCTGGCGACCAGCTGCTCCGCTTTTTTTCGCCGCTCGGCCACCGGGACGTAAGGGTTCCATCCACCGTAGTTTGCCATCAGCGTTCCTCTCCATGATCAGTTTTCCTGCGCGGAATGAATATCGAGCTTGACAAGATCAAGCAGCTCCTGGTCACTCATCTCGGTCAGCTGCAGTTCCGCACCGCCTTCAAGCATATCGTTCACCAACTGCTGCTTCGATTCGATCAACTGGTCAATCCGATCCTCGACCGTGCCCTGGCAAACAAACTTGTGCACCAGAACATTCTTGCGCTGGCCAATGCGAAACGCCCGGTCGGTCGCCTGATTCTCTACGGCGGGATTCCACCAGCGGTCGAAGTGAATCACGTGAGACGCCGCTGTGAGATTCAGTCCCGATCCTCCCGCCTTGAGCGACAGCACGAAGAACGGCGTTGATTCATCTTCCTGGAATTGCCTGACCAGTTCGCGCCGTTTGCCTACGGGCGTACCGCCATGGAGAATCAATCCCTCCCGGCCGAAAAGGGATCCCAGGAACGCGGCAAGCGGCTCGGTGATTTCGCGGAACTGGGTGAACACCAGTACCTTTTCCTGCTTCGCCGCGATCACGTCGACCAACTCCCGCAGGCGGCCAAACTTGCCGCTGGCTTCGGGGCTCCACGCCGCGTCGCCAAGCCACTGGGACGGATGGTTGCATATCTGCTTGAAACGCATCAGGTAGCTTAAAACGATGCCTTTGCGTTCAACACCGTCGGCACCCTCGAGCGCCGCCGCCAGGTCCTTGACCGCGCGTTCGTACAACGCGGCCTGGACGGGGCTCAGATGGCACCACGCCTTGAGTTCGGTCTTTTCGGGGAGATCGGCGATAACACGCCTGTCGGTTTTCAGACGGCGCAAGATGTAGGGCCGCACAAGCGTGCGAAGCGGACCGAAATGCTCGATTTTTGCCAAACGCCGGCTGAGATCGGCAAATTCCTTCGCCGAGCCCAGCAGGCCTGGATGCGTGAAATCAAAAATGGACCACAGATCCGACAGGCGGTTTTCCACAGGGGTGCCCGTCAGGGCGATACGTGACTGGGCCTGAAGCTTCTTTACCTGTTTCGTCTGCCTGGCGCCGGGATTCTTGATCGCTTGGGCCTCGTCGACAATCGCGATGCGCCACTGGATCGTTTCCAGACCGGGTTGACGCAGCAGCGAACCGAAACTGGTAATGACGAGGTCTGTCTGCGTGAGGTGCGCGTCGCTCAGTGCGCGTAGTTCTTCTGCAGGCGTCACGGACGGGTGAGCCACCAGCACACGCAGGCCGGGTGCGAAGCGTTCAGCTTCCGCTGCCCAGTTTGCCAGCAAGGACGCGGGGGCGAGCAGCAGGCTCGGGCGCGAGTCGGCCTGTTCGCGCTTCAGGATCAACAGCAGGGAGAGTACCTGCATCGTCTTTCCGAGGCCCATGTCGTCGGCCAGACACGCGCCCAGCCCGAGCCGGTTAAGGAGGTATAGCCATCGCACGCCGGCCTGCTGGTATGGCCGAAGCTGGGCTCTCAGGTCGGGGCCCGGATCGACCTGCACCAACCCTTCCGGTTGGCGCAAATGTCCAAGCGTCTCTGCCAGCCAGTCTCCTGCAACGACCTGTGCCCAGTCGCGCTCGTCGGAGCCTTCAGCTTCGTCGTCCGATACGCCCGCGAGGAGACGCAAGGCATCGTTCAACGGCAGCCCCGATTGCGCCGCCTTCTCCATACTCTCAAAGCGTTGGAGTACGTGGCCGAGCTTTTTCGTGTCCACTTCGATCCAGCGTCCACGAATCCACTGGAGACCGTCGGCCCCCTTGAGCAGACGCCGGATCTCGGCGGGACTTAACGCTTCGCCATCGAGCGACACCTCCATTCTGAAGTCGAGCAGCGCATCCTTGCCGAGGAGCGACGGAGGCCGTGCCCCAACGCTGGCCTTGACCGCAGGTCGCGCGGGGCGGCCCGTCGCCCAGGTAGCCGGTAGCCGGACCATGATTCCGGCAGATTCCAGAGCGGGCAAATCGCAGAGAAGACGGTAAGCGTCAGCCGGCATCCAGCGCAACGGGTGGTATATTTCGCGCGAATCGAGCATTGCACGAAGCCAGTCGCAGCGTTCAGCAGCGCGCTGAACCGGCATCAGGAGAGAGAGCAGCTTCGCCTTGTTCCGCGCACCGGAAAATTCCTCGAGCGCCCGCGAAAGCGGTTGATGTTGTGTCTTGCCATGGGCCGATATCCGCGCTGCGTAGGTTGCCAGGAAAGCGAAAGGGGCCTCAGGATCCTTGCGGTTTTCGGCAAGGTTGAAGTGAACACGGCCCACAAGATTCCACGCAGGATGACGCGACTTGAGAAATGCCTGAAGCGACTCCCCCGTGCTCGCCAGCTCATCACGCAAAGCGATGCCGATTTCGCCCCACAGTGCCGCCAGGACATCCGACGTGAGATATTCGGCGCCCGTCATGGGCGGTGCATCTTCGATCAGTCTTTCGAAGTCCCCTGTGTCCGGTTGAGAGACCGTGGCCTCCTGGCCTTCTGACGTGGTGCATAAAGACGTGACATAGCGGGCGCCAAAGTCGCGCCACCATGCCCAGGCAGGCGGCAGTGCACGCCCTATGGTTGCGCTCCCCAGATAGAGCAGCCCATGACCCGTGCCGCGCCTGAAGGAAGCGTCTAGCGCAACGTCATCTGGCAAGGGAGGCGCATCGACTTCCGGCGCTGCAAGGAGATGGCCTGCCGGTGTGATTTTGGGCGCGAGACAATCGCTATCGGTCAAAGGCATGGATGGTCGATGGGGAAGTAACAGCTTCGATTGCAGGCGGCAAATAGCCTTGCGTGCAGATCACGTAATATCTTGCGCCTGGGGAAAAACTGCTATTCCTGATCATGGCGCTGGCTTCCGCCGGCATGTTGTACGGCATTGCCGGGTGACGCTTGTGTCCGTGCCGCACAAGGTTTGACCCGCAGGCTGCGGCGACCGGACCTCTACTCGGGGCGCAAGACGGTTCAAGAGCGGTCAGTGCTTCGTCACGTGCTCTGCCGTTACCGATGCAATGCCATGCGAGCTGATCGTGTTCAACGCTTCTGCCAGCGCGCCTCCCTCAGTCGGAAACGGGTCGTCCCAGACTGTTGATGTTCCGTGCGAGTCGATGATTTCCAGAAGCCAGCCATCGCGGCTGTCGTTTCCGGCCCGATAGACGTGCACGTCGACAGACGTGCCTTCGCGAGTGACGCGCGTAGACAGCGGGGACAATGCAAGCGGGTGAAACGCGTCTTCCGTCGTCCGGCCGAGCGAATAGACAAGGAACGGGTCTTCGGACTCGGTCCCGTCTTGCGCATCCAGATCGCTGCGCCCGGCATGCTCGCCCGTCCTGTCTTTCGGCTTTGAAACCGCTGGGATCATGTTCGGCCGCTCGCCCTGTTCCATCAGTTTTCGGCGCTCCTCATCCCAGTATCGATGGATATTGAGCGCTGCGGCCGTGAGCAGGTTTGCGAATGACCGACGTTGCTCGACGGTGTAATCCCGCTGCCGCAGTGCCTGGTATCCGGAGGCTGTTCCAAACAGCAGGATGACATTGAACCACTCGGGGTGTCGTTCGATCAGCAGCTCCCAGGCCTTCCGATCAATGTCGATGCCTTTGCAATAGCCATCGCACCACTCGTCGAGGACGAGAATATCTTCACCCCGCCACTCGGTCGTGTGCAGCGGGGGTTCGAACAGATCGGGACAGTGATTCAGGGCGTTGTTGATGTCGTTCCAGTATTGAATGATCAGTCCGGTAATCTTGCGTGCCCGACCGGCTGACAAAAATCTGGGCTGACGTGTTGCGTGCCGCGCATCCCAGATCCACGGAAGCACCGCGCTCGGCATGACCATGCTCGGTCCGGAGATGACGGCGGTCAGAAAGCCGTGCAACTTGACGGCGTCCATCGCATCGTCGCAAACGGCATTGCTCGAAAGAAAGCGTTCGAGCACACCAAACTCTTCATCAGTCAGCGGATCGTCGAATTCGGAATCGAGATTCATGATATTCCCACGGTGGTATACGGTAGACGCGATGCTGATCGCCTGTGTATGTCACTGTCGCCGACATGCAACTCGATGCAGCGCTTGCACGCAACCATTTCGGCGGGCGCCGGGTGGCCAACATTTTACCCGACGGGGCGATGCGCAAATCGGAATACCGGTCGGAAGGCGATGAATTTTTTCGCGTGCATATCGCTAACTCTTGTTATCGCTATCGGACGCATTTGCTGGAGAAACTCGAGTTTCGCGAAAGCGCCTCCCCATTGTTCCGGCACCTATAATATACCGATGCCAGTCACCGGCTTCCATCCTCCTTCCCCGATGCGCCGTCAGTGTCCACTATGCGCGCCGAATACGCAGACCATGGCAAGCCAAAAATATTACATAGTACTCCTTCTTAACGTTTGCCAATCCGCGCTCACGGGTATGACTGTGTCCGCCATCCCAATCCTGGGCGCGCGCAGAGCTGCGTTAACATTCACGTCGCCCATGCGCGCATCAGATTGCGCAGCCTGATGCGGACGTGCATCGACGTTTAAACCGAATGCACCTTGGGCCGGGCATCTGCCCATTGCCGGTTCCTGGCTTTATGCATTCTCGAATGGAAGAAACGAATGAACTGGCGGCTACTCATGACAATATTAATCGCAAATCTACTGTGCGCTCGTGGCAGCGCGCATGGGGCGTCTTCTGCGCCAGATCCGTCAGCAGCGACAGGCTCGCAGTCCAGTGAGGCAGCAATCACCGCGCGCCTGCCGACGAACACCGGCGGCTTCGCAACGGCGACCGGGTCAGACGATTCCGCCGTCACGGTTGCCAGCCTCGCTGATCTGCTGGCCGCATTCAACGCGCGACAGCACCACATCCTTGTCAAGGGGGAAATTTACGGCGGGCCGCGACTGACGACCGTCACCTTCGCCACCACAGACTGGAACAATACGACGATCGAAGGCGCCAGTGGAGGCAGTGCAGTGCTGAAAAACATCCAGCTCAAATTTGACGGCGAGATGCTGCCGGCAGGCAAGAACATCCAGAATGTCGTGATCAGAAACATCACCTTTCATGGCGTTATCCGGGACCTTCAGGCCCTGCCCGCTCAAGTTTACGGCACATCCAGTAACGCCGGTATCAATTATGAAGGCGTGTCGCTTCGACGGGTCACCAATGCGTGGGTCGATCATTGTGCGTTCTACGATACGAGCGACGACCTAATGAGCGTGACACTGTCGTCGGATAGGGTGACGGTTTCCTATAGCCGGTTCTATTTCACCAGCGAGTGGCTGACGATGCACCCCGATCCTATGTGGAACTGGGCGGGCAAGAACCAGGACTTGGCCAATGAACGTCTGGCGATGCTGGTTGGCGCAAACAGGCAGGATTCTTATGCATATGGAGGGAACAGGCTGCATGTCACGTTGCACCACAACCAGTTCGGCCCGAACCTAAAGGGACGTCCGCTGCTGCGGGGCTGGATTCACGCCTATGACAACTATTTCGATAACGGGGCGACACCCACTGGCCTCACGGCGGCTGGGTCAGACGAGACCCAGTACAACGCTCTGCAGATTGGCAGCGGCGGAGTTGTCTATTCGGAAAACAACTATTTTTTCAGGACAAACCAGAGCATTCAGGTTGGCCTTGATTCGCCGGGCGACGTCTACGCTTTCCATGAGAACGCAAACCGGTACGACCAGACCACCGGCAGATCGGCAAGGGGCGAGGTTTTTTCACTCGCGCCCGTCGGTTACGCGTATCGGGCCGGGACAGCCTCATCTATCCTCAAAGCCGTGCAGACCTTCGGTCCTCGCTAGTAGCAAGCATGAACAGGACGACTGCCCGTGGCTGTTGGATTTGTCTCACGGGCATCGACGTCAGTAAAGGCCGACGGTCGCCAGCGACGTATCGCGGGGCGCCGCAATATTCGTTCGCAGATTGGGATTCCCCGCCGTGCAACATGCAACGGTGATCGGTATGTGCAGGTGGGATCGCGTTTCACTTCAGGATGAAAGTGAGGGTTCCGTATTCAGGCCGGTCGAAGCCCCCGCTGTTGGGTCCGTAGTCGCCCCGCCGGCCTCTGGTCTTACCTTGACCGCAAAGGCTTCAATGTCGGGCGCGTCGAACTTCGTCGCGATGACGTAGTGGTTGTAGAGAAGCTTCCAGATGGTCGTATGTCGCCGTAGTCCCCGTTGGAGATCGTCGGCTACCTGACATCGCTTTCCTGATACAGCACTTCGGACAGTGGGAAGCCGCCGCCAATGGCCTTCGAGATCAGGGGCGCGTCGGGCACGATGCCCCGCCAGGTCTAACGCGAACATCGTTCAGGTCCGGCCGAGTCCCATCTGAATCGTCGATCAGCAGTGGGATGCCGAAACGTTCGGTAAGGTCGCGCGCCCCCGTAGTCACGAGGGCGGCGCTGGAATCAGCCCGCCTTCGCCCAGCACCGCCTCGACGATGACCGCGGCAGGCGCGACGATGCAGCTTTCGGGATCATTCAGCACGCGCTCAATGTACGCTAGCGAGAGTGCTTCCGTACCCGCCCCGTCAGCGCGGAAGGGGCGGCGGTACGCAATGCACGTCCGGCATCAGCGATGCGACGTCCATCTTCGCGTTCAGGTTGCCCGTCAGGGCGAACGCACCCGCGGTCATGCCATGATATCGGCCGCGAAACGCCAGCACCGAGCGCTGGCCGGTGGCCGTCTTCATCGGCTTGACGACGGCCTCGGTCGCGTCCGAGTCGGACGGCCCGCAGAACTTGGATGCGGGCCTGCCGCGCGAACATTTCTGGCAGCGCGTCGAACAGCGCTTCGATGAAGCAACTCTTCGCGGGCGTCGTGAGGTCGAGCGCCTGGAGCAGTTGGTCCGGCTGAAAATATACAATCACGCGGTCGCAGACGTACGGGTGATTGTGGCTCAGCTCCAGCGTGCCGGCGCGAGACAGGCAGTCGAGACACTCCTTCCCATCGCTGTCGGCCACGTGCGCGCGCCAGCGTTGCCGAACTACCTCGAACATATCGGATAGATCGAACAATTCAGCATCTGGTCTGTTCGTCGGTTCAATCCCTGAAAGAGCCATTTATATGACGGACTTGCGTTCCGCTGTGATTCTCGCGCTCGCGACGACCGCTTGCCCGAGTGCAATACCGCCGTCGTTGGTCGGCACGTCGCGATGCGCATGTACGTCGAAGCCTCGCCGCCGAAGTTCGACCAGTGCATTCACCAGCAGAAATTCATTCAGGAACACGCCGCCGCTCAGCACGACCGTGTCGAGCGCATGCCGGCTACGCAGCAGGTCGCACAGCGACGCAATCGCCAGTACGATCGTCGAATGAAAGCGTCGGCTGATCGTCGCCAGCTCGACGCTACCGGCAGTATCCGACACGACCTGCCGCACGAGCGGCCGGTAGTCAAGCTCGATCGGCGCGTCGGCGGACGGGTCAAAAGCGTAACGATACGGTTCGCTCATCGCCAGATCGCGCGCAAGCAGCCCCTCGAATTCGATCGGCCCGTGTGCTTCATATTCCGCCCGCGAGCAAACGCCCGCCAGCGCCGCGACGCCGTCGAACAACCGCCCCATGCTCGACGCGCGCGTCACGTTGATGCCCTTCCGCCACATCGTCGCGTACACGTGCCGCGCTTCATGGCCAAGCGCCGCAAGCGCGGGCACGCACGCCAGCATGCCTTCATCGCCGTCGAACGATTCGAGCGCAAGTGCGAGTGCCGTGCGCACCGGTTCATGCACCGCCTTGTCGCCGCCGAGCAGCGACAGGTAACGCAAGTGTCCCGCGCGCTGCACCGCCCGCGCGTCGCCGATGAAAAACTCGCCGCCCCAGGTCGTGCCGTCGATGCCATAGCCGGCGCCGTCCAGAATCACTCCGATGGCCGGTCCGTCGAGCCCGTTGTCGGCGAGGCACGACGCCATGTGTGCATGGTGATGCTGGACCTGCTGACGCGACACATGTGTGTCCGACGCGAGCCGGGTCGACCGGAACGATGGATGCAGATCGCAGGCGGCCACTGTAGGCTTCACGCGATACAGGTCTGCCAAGTGCGACGCGATCGTCTGGTGCGAACGAAACGTGTCGTCGTTGCCGAGATCGCCGATATGCTGGCTCACATAGATTCGCTCGCGATCCGCGAGCGCAACTGTCGTCTTCAGTTCCGCGCCATAGGCGACTACTGGCGCCATCGATCGACCGACTTCTATTACGTATGGCGCGAAGCCTCGCGCGCGCCGGAAGAAACTGATCTGCGGTTCGGGCAACTGAGGGTGGTTCGAGCAACGAATCACGGAGTCGTCGATACGAATCGCGATGTCGCGGTCGTTCAGCAGCACCAGGTCGGACACCTCGAACAAGCGCACGAGTGCCTCCTCATTACGATACGCAATCGGAAATTCAGACACGTTTCCGCTCGTCATCACCAGTGCCGGCAGGTCGGGATCGGACAGCAGCAGGTAATGCAGCGGCGCCGACGGCAGCATCACGCCGAGGTTCGGATTGCGCGGTGCGACGTTCTCCGCCAGGCCAACGCCGTTTAACTTGCGCAGCAGCACGATTGGCCGGCCGGGCGACCTCAGCCATTGCGCCTCAAGTTCGCTGCAGTCGGTCCAGCGCCGGGCCGTCTCGACCGACGCCATCATCAGCGCGAACGGCTTCGAATTGCGGCGCTTGCGGTCGCGCAGCCGCGCGACCGCGTCCGGATTGCGCGCGTCCACGACGAGATGAAAGCCGCCGACGCTCTTGACCGCGACCGTCAGGCCCGTGCGCAGCGCGTCGATCGCCGCGCGCAACGCGTCGTCGCCGGCCGACAGCATCCGGTCTGCATCATATAGCTCCACCCGCGGCCCGCATTCCGGACACGCGTTCGGTTGCGCGTGATAGCGGCGGTTGGACGGATCGCGGTACTCCGCTTCGCACCGCGTACACATCGTGAACGCGCGCATCGTCGTATTGATGCGATCGTACGGAATCGCCTTGATCAGCGAGAAGCGCGGCCCGCAGTTTGTACAGTTAATGAAGGGATAGCGATAGCGCCGGTTGGCCGGATCTGCCATCTCGCCCAAGCAGGCATCGCACACGTGCGAATCCGCAGGCAGTTGCGCTAGGTTACTGCCGCTACGCTCGCTGTCCCGGATCACGAAGCGCTCCGTCGCGTCAAGCAGCGGCGCGACGCAGTGCGACTGCAGCGACGCTACGCGCGCAAGTGGCGGCAATTCCGAGCGTAGTGCCGCAGCGAAATCGGCCAGTGCGTGCGCGTCGCCCTCCACCTCTATCAGTACACCGTCGGCATCGTTCAGCACCCAACCGCGCAACGCGCGCGACGTCGCAATCCGGTACACGAACGGCCGGAAGCCGACGCCCTGCACCACGCCGGTAACACGCACGCGCCATCGAGTCGGCCCGTTCGCGCCGGCGTGCGGAGCGACGGCGGTTGCGTTGCCGGTCAACATAGGCGCGGCAACTCCGCGCCTGCCAGTTCCTCAATCGTGCGCAGCTCGCCGTTGCGGGTGCGCATGACGACTGCGCGATCGCCCGCGTCGCGCACCTCGCCGATCTCGACCGCCTGCCTGCCGTATGGATGACCGCGCAGCACCGTAAGCACCTGCTCGACATGCTCCGGCGCGACGAACAGGCAAAGGCAGCCTTCGTTCGCCATGTTGATCGGATCGACGCCGAGCATGTCGGCCGCCATCGCGGTCTCCGCCTGGATCGGTAGGTCGGCTTCACGAATTTCGATCGTCGAATCGAGCGCGGACGCATATTCGTGCATCACGGCCGACAAGCCGCCGCGCGTGACGTCGCGCACCGAGCGCAGCGCGCTTTCCGGCATCGCGTCAAATAGCATGGCCAGCATACGGTTGAGCGGCGCGCAATCGCTCAGCACGCGCGTCTCGAATCCGAGCCCTTCGCGAATCGACAACAGGTGGATCGTGTGATTGCCGATCCACCCGCTCAGGATAACGCGATCGCCCGGCCGCACATGCTTCATCCGCAGTGGAGCGCGCCCGAAGAATCCAACGCCCGTCGTGTTGATGAAGATCCGATCCGCCTCGCCCTTGCCGACGACCTTCGTATCGCCCGCGACGATCTTTACGTTCGCTTCGCGCGCCGTGTCGCGAATCGACTCCAGCACTCGCACCAGGGTGCTCAAGGGCAGACCCGTCTCGAGAATCAGTGCGAGCGACAGGAACTTCGGCGTCGCTCCCATCACCGCCAGATCGTTGACGGTGCCGCACACCGCGATCTTGCCGATGTCGCCGTTGCCGAACAGCGGTGGATCGACGACGAATGAATCCGTCGTCATCGCGAGGTATCCACCGTCGACGTCGAGCAGCGCGCTGTCCTCCATTTCGCCGATATAGGTATCGCCCAGCACCGACACGATCATTTCTACCAGTTCGCGGCTGAGTTTGGCACCCGTGCCGTGGTCGAGTACGATCGCCGAGCGCGAAAGATCATTGATATTCATGGATGCTTCGATCGAAAGTTTCGGGATACATGCTGTCGTCCGCTGGCCGCGTGTGCGGCACCGCGACCGGCGAGCCTGTGCGTCAAGGCGTCTTGATCACCTTGCGAGGCAGGTGACCGAACGCGTCGATCGTGCGTAGTACCTCGGCCGATTCGGTCACGGTCGCGCAATAGGCATCGAGCCATTCGAGCGCTCGCTTCTTGTCCGTTTCCTGCGCGGACACGACACAGTCGGACGGCACCCAGATGTTGTATCCACGAAAGAACGCATCCGCCGCCGTGGTCTGCACGCAGATCTGCGTCTGCATGCCGGTCACGACCACGGTGTCGACGCCGCGCGCCTGGAGCATTTCGTGGAGATCGGTCTCGTAAAAGCCGCTGTCCTTGTTCTTTTCGACGACCAGATCCGATTCGACGAGGAAATCGGCGATTATCTGTGCGCCTTCGCTATCTTTCGTCACAGGCAGATAGCCGTTGTACCGCTCGGCGTTCGCGTCGTCTTCTCGATTGATGAGTTGCAGGTGTACGATCTCACAGCCTCGGTCCCGCATGCCGTCTAGAAACCGGCAGAAATTGTCCTTCGCGTCGGCCACGGCGCGAATGCGCTCGGGATTCTTGTTTACCAGTTCGTACTGGAGATCATTCGTCAGAACCGCAATGTTGCTTGCCATGTCATGCATTCCTGTCGGATAGGTGAGTGACGGCCGCGGTCGCGCTGACGGCCGCAGCGGCGTCGATGGTTGTTTTCGCTGCGCCGACGCCCGCACGGCGCGCGTCGAGCTCCACGCGGCCGATCGTGTCAGCCGTGCAATAGATCGTACAGAGCGAAGCGGCCGGCGGGATCTTCGCCGCGATATGCGGCGTGCCGGCCAGCCAGTGCGCGAGCACCTGCGCGACCAGAATCCCCAGCCGATCGCGAGCACGATTGCCTTCGCGGGGTGTGGCGCCGGCGGGTCGCACCGGAATCGCACGGCCAGCCACGTGATCAGCCGAGTCACCGCGTAAGTCATCCCGAAGCTGCAGATGCCCTACACTACGGCTGCGCGGCCCACGATCCACGGCCCAACCGCATGGTTCGCATGAGCGGCCCACACACCCTGCACGCACATCGCGAGGAGCGACGCCAACGTGGGCTGGCGTCATGCGTCGTCCCGCTCGACGGACGTGGTCTCGAACTCGGACTCGCCGATAGTCGGCGTGTCCGAGCGGTGCCAGAACGTTTTCGTGCGCTTCTGGTAGGCGATCACGTCGTCCACGTACGCACGCAGAAAATAACCCGTGATCACGCGGCCGTTCACGCGCGCGAAGTCGTCGAGTCGGCCGTACTCAACGAAACCAAGACGACGCCATAGCTGCTCGGCCTTACCATCGCTGCGTACATCAATGACGATCATTTCGCAGCCCATCTCCTTGACACGTTCGAGCGCAAGCCGCCAGCCGTTGAGCACGAACCGCCCTCGATACCCAGGCTCGATCACGCAGCGCTTCATTTCGACGATGTGCCGCCGCGCGGGCAACGCTTGACGCGCGAGAATCAGCATGCCAACGATCCGACCGCCCGGCCGCTCGCGTGCGATCAGCAGGTCAACCGCGCGCGCGCGGAGGTCGGCATCGAGAGACTCCATCATCTCGAGACCGGTCGACGCGGTGATGGGCTCGAAGAATCCGAGCGTCGTCTCGCGCGTCGATACCGTATTCATCAGGTCGACCAGCTCGGTCATGTCCTGTCGCGACAACGATGACGGCCATTCAAATGTCATAGAGCCCTCATGCAGTGAAATACCGGATCAGGGAAATCGCGCCGCGGCGACGCATCGCGCGCTGCGCGGAGGACCGCGTGCAGCTCACGCGAGCGCGCCGGCTTTCGGCCACAGTGTTGACCGCCACAACCGGTGCCGTCATAGCCGTCTCAGGGATTCGGTGCCGGCAAGCGCGCGCTGTGCGCGACTTCAACGAAGTAAGACACGAACGGCGCGTTGAGCTGACGAGGTGTTCGACGAGGCGCGCTTCGTTCGCCGGGTCTTGATCGTGCGCGTGATCATGTTTCAGAACCATATTGACGTGATCGTCGGGCGTTCATCTGAGGAGTACGGAGGATAATCACATCGATCAACCTCACGCGCAATGCAGAAAGTGGATGGAATTGACCTGCATCAGGCCGATGTCTACCGTTCCGGTGGAAATACGGTGAGAGGCACGGGTTCTGTCGCAATAGCGTAGGTGAGACCAGACTTATCGCTTCTGGGTCGCTGCCGCCACTTGAAATGGAATCGCCCCGCAAGGTAGAAGGATGGCATAGATCGGACAGGGGTCAAAGATAGAAGCGGGTTCTCACTGCCGACGGCATCGGATGTGCCAAAGTACAGGCTCGAAACGTTGACAGACGGAGAACCCCCTGATGAAGCTTGCCGCGGTCGGCGTAGCTGCTGCAAAACGCGCGTTTCGATTGCGCTGGGTAGAAGCGGAAACCATCAGCTGGGAGCGGCGCAGCCTGTAACGTCGACGGTGGATTCGGCTGGTATCCGTGGGTTGGCTCCTCACATTACAGGGTGCCGTCTTGCGAACCTGCCGCGCTCTCTGTCCGAGAGTCTGCCGTAAAGGCTGTCTCGTAGTATCTTGGCGGATTTTTCGCGGACCGTGCTGCGCATGTCTTCATGCAGACTGTTGTTCCTCCGAGATCGGTGTTCCCAGCTCCGCGTTGAGAGCATCCGGCGCCGCCAGATTCGCGCCGCCTTTATCAATTGTCACCGTCTCGGGCACGCAGTTTTGGTCGATGGACTTTTCGAAATAGCGCCGCAGCCATATCACGATGGGCACGCAGCAGAAAATCCACGGTATTTCCTTCTTTGTCGACCGCGAAATACAAATACTTCCACTGGCCTCCGACCTCGGTATGCGTTTCACCCATTCGCCAGCTCCGCCAGACGGCTCGCTTGTTGCGGCGAAACGCCTTTTCCAGAGCGGCAACACCTTGATGGTCGAGCGGTGCACCACATATCAGCGGACACACGTCAGGATCACATCGAGCGGATAGTGCAAACGCTTAAGCACCCGTGCCAAAATTGGATTCAGAGTCGTCATCGAGTGTCCGACCGTTCGCATTGTCATGACACATGATACCGGACGCTTATCGCGACAAAGCTCGAAGACTGCCTATGCTTATCCATTTTCAAACCGGCGGCCGTACAGGAACCAAAACCTATCCGAGCACGTTGTCGATGCTGCATCTCAGTATCTGCATTGCTTCCTCGATCTGATCATCGGTCGTCACCAGCGGACAAAGACACTTTATTACCTGGCCGGAATGCCCGGATGTTTCGATGATTAGCCCCTGTCGGAACGCCTCGGCACTAATCTTGGTTGCCAAGGCGCCTGATTGAACGTCAATGCCACGCATCAGTCCGAGCCCGCGTTCCTTGGCCTCAACTTGACGATATCGCAATAAATCTATCAGCTCGAGAAAGCCTTTCCTGACTATTTCTCCTTTCCGCCGGACCTCGTCTGCGAAAGCATCGTCCGGCCAAAAGTATTCCAGTGCCTTCGCACCGGTAATCATGGCCGCATTGTTTCCGCGGAACGTACCGTTGTATTGCCCTGCCTCCCACTGATCATGCTCAGGGCGAATCAAGACCTGCGAGAAAGGCAATCCAAATCCCGACAGCGATTTCGAGTTGGTCACGAGATCCGGTACCACCCCCGCGTGCTCGAAGCTGAAGAACCGGCCGGTCCGACCGCACCCCGCCTGGATGTCGTCGATGATCAACAAGATGTCTTGATCTCGGCAGACCGTTTCCAGCTCTTGCAGCCACGCCGGAGAAGCGACATTGATTCCACCTTCTCCCTGCACCACTGCAACGATAACAGCTGCTGGGTAGTCCAGACCGCTGGAGCGATCGCTCAGGCATTTTTTGAAATACCTTAGGGTATCGACACCTTTGCCAAAATAATTGTCGAATGGCATTAACGCGTTGCCCATGGACGGCAAACCGGCTGCGCTCCGAAGCCTCGCATTTCCCGTGAGGGCGAGCGAACCCATGGTTATACCGTGGAAGCCGTTGGTGAAGGAAACAATGTTACTTCGTTTCTTTATCTTCCGAGCTAAGCGAATGGCGGCCTCGACCGCGTTGGTGCCAGTGGGTCCTGTCAGATGCACCTTGTAGTCAAGTCCACGAGCCTTCAATATCAGACGGTCAAAGGTATCTAGGTAAACGTATTTTGCTGCAGTCCAAAGGTCCAGTGAATGAACGAGGTTGTCGCCCCGTAAATACTCTATGATCGACTCCTTCAAAGCCGGATGGTTGTGCCCGTAATTGAGCGCTCCCGCGCCTGCTAAGAAATCAATATAGCGTCGGCCATCGACCGAGTAGATCTCCGCGCCCCGCGCCTTGCAGAAGACGACTGGAAAAGCGCGCGAATAGGTGCGGACATTGGATTCTAGCTCCATTAGCTTCTCAATCATGTGCTCCATGAATTCTCCGGCATAACACTGCATTGGATTTTTATCTGCGCCTAGCCATTCCCTTGGCGTCATCTCTCCGCAAGTCAAGCCGGAGTACGTCGTGATGTTCCGGGCGCAATAGACGAGTGACGAATATATAACCGCGCGGCTGGCATGCTGTGCAAACGCAACGCGGTGCAATTTACCTCGTACTCCGGTTTTCAATAATCGGTCCATTTGTGCGCCATATAGACCATCATGTTTCCCTAGTCTGGCGACACCGGCGTCATTGGCTTCTCGTAGATACAAGGATCGGCACGATACATTTCATAAGATTCATGGCATCTACAGTTGTTGCGAGAGCGGGTTCACGGCTTGTTCAGCAAGAGCCGCACCAGAACATGACGAAGTCGTTAGACATACCGTTCAATATGACTTAGTCAGAAGTGCTACACGGCACTGGTGTCGATCATTTGCTAGTAACGCGTTTGTTTTGTCGGGAAACGGACATTTATCAGCCCGGCGCAATTTCTCAACAAATATCCGCCAACGTTCCGCCGTCCGGCAACTTACGAGGGTTCGGACCGGCATGGCCCGAAAGCTGCTTAGAGTCGGTCCGCGGACTGGGCCTGATCAGCGTGTGGAGCAACAGGAACAGATCAATGACAACTCCGACCTCCAATAGTTGCAGCCGTGTAGCGGTGTGGTCCGCAATGATCTTCCCTACTGGAAATTTGTCGGCGAAAGGGGGTGGTTTGGAAAGCTTTTACGATGTCATGCGAAGTCATGGGGCGACGCGGCGCAGTTTCCTCAAGTTTTGCAGTTTGACCGCCACGGCGCTAGGGCTCGGTTCGTCGTTCATCCCTCGTATCGCGCACGCATTGGAAACGAAACCACGGACCCCGGTAATCTGGCTACATGGCCTCGAATGCACGTGCTGCACTGAATCGTTTATCCGCTCCTCTCACCCACTTGCGAAGGACGCGATCTTCTCGATGATTTCGCTCGATTACGACGACACGATTATGGCGGCGGCCGGCATGCAGGCCGAAGCAATCCTGAACGACATCATGACCCGCTACAAGGGCAGCTATATCGTCGCCGTCGAGGGCAATCCGCCACTGAACGAAGACGGCATGTTCTGCTTTCCTGGCGGCGAGCCGTTCATCGAAAAGCTCAAGCGTGTATCCGCGGACGCCAAAGCGGTGATCGCGTGGGGTACTTGCGCATCATGGGGCTGCGTGCAGGCAGCAAAGCCTAACCCGACTCGCGCAACACCGATCGCCGGCGTGATTCTCGACAAGCCGATAATCAAGGTGCCAGGTTGTCCCCCGATTCCCGAGGTAATGGCTGCGATCATCACATACGTGGTAGAACGCGTCCTGGCCCGCCTCGGAGCTTACGACGCTTCGAAGTTCGGCTGGCAACGCCCATTTCTGCCGACGCTGTTCAATCAGCGACAGCATCGCCTGCAGGCAGGATAGGATGCGGCCTGTGGTCTGCGTCACCGTATGTACGGCCAACTGATCGCGGCGGCCATCATGTAACCCGACTTTCCACTTCGCCATTGCCAGCTCAAGCGACACCGCCAGTATAACTTCCTCGGCGCATCGCTTGGAAACCTGTTGTGCGCGCACGATGCTCTCCTTTGAGCAAGCGTTGGCGAGTTGATTTTACGGATAAACGCCGATCAGGATTTGGCAGATCCAGTACCTTTACAACATCGTGGAGCAGGACCATCGCGCAATCAAGCCCATCATCGGGCCTATGATGGGCTTCAAGGATTTCCGTTGCGCGCGCATCATCCTGTCCGGCATTGAGTCGATGCACATCTTCGCAGAGGGCGGATGTTAACCCTGTCATCCGTCGCGGAAGATAAAGCTATACGCGCTCAACGCCGGCACGCCGCCCAGATGCGCATACAGCACCTTCGAGCCTTCGGGAAATTCGCCGCGCCGTACCTTGTCGATCATCCCGTGCATCGACTTGCCTTCGTACACGGGATCGGTCATGACGCCTTCGAGCCGCGCGCACAGACGAATCGCTTCCAGCGTGCCTTCGTTCGGCAGGCCGTATTCGGGACCTCCATAGCGCGTATCGAGCACGACATCCTGCGCGGTGATGTCGCGGCCCAGATCGACCTTTTCCGCCGTGTGCCTTGCGATACGCGTGATCTGCTCGCGCGTCTGCTCGGGCTTCGCCGACGCATCGATGCCGATCACGCGATCCGCGCGCCCATCCGCCGCGAAGCCGACGATCATGCCCGCCTGCGTGCTGCCCGTCACCGAGCACACGACGATGTAGTCGAATCTGAAACCAAGCTGGGCTTCCTGCTGGCGCACTTCCTCCGCGAAACCGACGAAGCCGAGACCGCCGAGGGGATGTTCCGAGCAGCCGGCGGGAATCGCATACGGCTTGCCGCCCGCGGCGCGCACGCTGTCGAGCGCTTCTTCCCAGCTCTTGCGAATGCCGATGTCGAAGCCGTCGGGCACGAGCCGCACATCGGCGCCCATGATGCGCGACATCTGGATATTGCCGACGCGGTCATACACGGCGTCGTAGTAGTTGACCCAGTTCTCCTGCACGAGCACGCACTTCATGCCCAGATGCGCGGCGACCGCGGCGACCTGGCGCGTCTGGTTCGACTGGATGCCGCCGATCGACACGAGCGTATCGCAGCCCTGCGCGAGCGCATCGGGGATCAGGTATTCGAGCTTGCGCGTCTTGTTGCCGCCGAACGCGAGGCCGCTGTTGCAGTCCTCGCGTTTCGCGTAAAGCTCGACCTTGCCGCCGAGATGCTGCGAGAGCCGCTTGAGCGGCTGGATCGGCGTCGGTCCGAAGGTGAGCGGGTAGCGCGTGAATCGTTGCAGGTTCATCGTGGCTCCGTGTAAGTGATTTTGCGCGTTCATAGTATGAGGCCAGTTCAAAAATGTGACGCTGCTCGTTTGAAAATGTTCCCGCAGACGAGCGAGCAAGCAAATTTGAAGAATGCTTCGTGAATATCGCTACGACGATTGAAGCGGATACGAAGACGCTGGGAATTTGTGAAGCCACAAGTGAGTGAGTCCGTCCGTTCTACCATTCACGGGCTCGCGATGTGTGTCGGAGTCGTAGCCGCGATCGCCGTAAATTCCCTTGGGCTTGCGAAGTGAGGTTCTTTCGCGTTAACAAGACCTAATCTAGTGAGCGCTGATCCTTGCACGCTGCCTTCTCTAGCATTCGATCTTCCCTCATGGGCGAATGCTTACGAACCAAATGGCGACTTTCGCACATGGGCGGTTCGCATGAAAACATGCATTGACGATACCAATCCGGCTGACAGCGTTGCTCTATGTCCGCAGCAAGCGATAGCACATTCACTGGGAATCGGCCCATCGTTCAACCTAGCTGCGCGGGCCGGGTTTATCTGCGGGCAGCGTGATGACAGGTTCGCCGTGCCTTAAGGGGGAACACCGGGTTGATCCCGGTAGAAAGTCGCTGGCGCAGTCGTGCACCAACATCTCGGTATTGAACCTAAGTCGGCATAACCTATGCTTTGAAAGCACTTCGGCAAAATCGGATAACAAATTGCGGCAGGGTTCCTGACGACGGCTTGCAATTCGTACCCGCTCCAGCATGTTAAAAAAGTATATGACACTCAAAATATTATGCAGGACAACGGATTATGTGCAATGGTTTCGCAAAGTCGGTCTGTGTAGCTATGTTCGGAGTGTGCTCACTCGCTCAGGCACAAAATAGCGTGACTCCGTACGGAGTTCTCGACGAAGGGATCATGTACCAAAGCAACCTTGCCGACGGAAAGAGGGTTTCGCTTGATTCGCTTGCCGGTGTCATGGGAAGTCGGTGGGGCGCGACCGGTGTCGAGGACCTTGGCGGCGCTTTACATGCGATTTTCACCCTTGAGTCGGGTGTGAACTTAAATAACGGTCAGGCTGCTCAGGGCGGCCTGCTGTTTGGTCGTCAGGCCTTCGTCGGTGTCAAACGCGACAACTGGGGTGGCCTGACATTTGGACGTCAATACGATATGATCTTCTACTTCCCCGAGCCACTCACTGCCGAAGCGCTTGTGGGAGGTGCGCCGGCCGGCCACCCAGGGGACGTGGACAATGCGTGCAACACAGTTCGACTGAATAACTCAGTACGATACATGAGCCCTGACATCCGCGGCGTGAACTTCGGGGGGGCGTATAGCTTTGGTGGCGTTGCCGGTAATTTCACATCTACCAGCGGCTATTCCGTAGGTGCCGGGTACACGAATGGGCCATTAAAACTGGGGGCAGCATTCGAGTATTTTAAGAACCCCACCGCAGCGCCAGGCACAGGCTTTTTTACTGCCTATGGGAATGGTGTTTCTCCTCTTCAGGGTGCCCTGAACAAGGGATATGTTTCCGCTAAAGCTTACCAGTCGGCAGTCGTAGGAGCCAATTACGCGATCGGCCCGGTTATCTTGGCAGCTTCGTTCTCCAACGTCCAATACGCAAATCTCGGCCCGTCGCTCGCAGAGGGAACGGCAATATTCAACAATTACGACGTCGGAATAATGTATCGTTTCAACCCAGATTGGACTGTCGCTGCATCATATGACTATTTGCACTCGAATGGCGTTCAAAACGCTGCCGGCCACGTAGTCGGGAACCAGCATTTCAATCAGGTAACGATTTCGACCAACTACTTCCTGTCCAAACGCATCGATGTTTATTTCGGAATTGGTTGGCAGCAAGCATCGGGAACATCGTCTCTCGGAACGCCCGCTGTTGCCAGCATCGCCAACATGAACGATTCATCCAACAATCGCCAGATCCTTGCTCGCGCTGCCATCCGTCACAAGTTCTGATTTGTGGCTAAGCCCGCCTCATTACCCGAAGAGTAGATCACTCCCTCGCGGTAATCCTCAACGGCACTGTCAGGTTGCTGGAGAGGTGACGGTAGAATGAAGGAATGTAGAAGACGAAATCGCTTTATCATGGCCACCGCTTCCCTGCGGTCGCAGCAAATCGCTTCTTTCAGCGGGTGCCGCGCTCTAACCCGGTGCCGCGCACAATCGTTACCGACCAACTACGCAGTTATCCTGCCGGCAAAGGCCGATATACCTGAACTCGCTCAGGGGTTTTGTCGCGATAACGAATGCCTGCCGACAGCAGCGCTCAAAGGACATCCTCGTCGCTCAGCCGACCCGCCTCTTCGCGGCCCCGGTCGACGGTGACCAAACGCACATTCCCATCCGGTTGTAGTTCCAGCACCCGGGTGTGATACGGGAGCAGGGACGGTCGATGCCCGACACTCACGCAGGTCATGCCGCGCAGGGCGAGCAGCCGGTACAGCCGCGCTTCCGTTGCCACGTCGACCGCACTCGTTGCTTTCGTCCAGGCAAACGTAACGCGCCTGGGCAGCCAGTGCACGCGCGAAGCCTATCCGTTGCTGCTCACCGAGTGACAGCACGCGCGACCAATCGATAACACTGTCAAAGCCACCATGCCGGGCGGCAAGATCAGGCAGTGATACCTCGACCAGGAATGCCTGGAGTTCGCTGTCGGTGAACGCCCGCGCTATCGCCGGATACAGGATCTGCTCGCGCAAGTTACCCAGTAGCATGTACGGCCGTTGTGGCAAGAACAGCACTTCATCGGTGTCCGGCATCGTAATCGTGCCGTTACCCGCGCGCCACAGCCCCGCCATCGCCCGCAACAATGAACTTTTGCCAACTCCGGTCTGCCCCATAATCAGCAGGTGCTCGCCAGCGGAAAGCGTCGGGCACAGGTCCCGCAACAGCGTGCGTTCCCGTCCTGGCGTCTCGACGGTGAGTCGATCGAACCGGATGGCTTGGCCACGATGAAACGTGATCGTGTCGTCCCGACCGGCGCCTTCCTGCTCGACTTCCTGTACTTTTTCAACGATCTGCGCTAGTCGCACCACGTGAGGCGCCGCCGTCGCAAATGTGTGGAATCCTGTCATTCGCTGGATCGCGCCCAGCAGCAGCCCTGCGGAAGCGGCGCCCTGGGTCATCGTTCCAAACGTAACTTTTCCGCTGAAATACAGTGGCACGAGGACGAGAACCGGCAATAGGGTCCAGATCAAGCCAAGACCGGCCTCTGCGGTATTCACGACGAGTTGATATCGCAAGGTCGCCAGTGCGATACCAACCGCTCGTTGCAAGCGTTTCCCGATGCTCGTGCCCTCTGCCTGTTCGCCGCGATACAGAGCAATGGTTTCGGCGTAGTTCCGTACATGCAGGATGCCAAAGCGCAGATCGGCTTGCGCCACGGTCGATTCAAACTGCAAGCGAATAAACGGACGGTACAGCCACCACGTAATGACCGTGGTCGCGGCACCATAGGCGAGCACACCGTAAAAACAACGCTGGCGCAATCGATTTCAGGATCCAGCCCTGAACGGACAATCCCGATCCCGTGTATAGCAAGACCCACGGCAACGTCATGGCCATGCCGCAGAACGGCCCGACTTCCTGCTGGATTCGCTGGTCGATATTATCAACATCGTTGTCCTGCTCGATGCGAAAATACGCACGGCCATTCAGATAACGCCGCACCAAGTCGCGTGTCAGCCACGCACGCCAGTGCAAGGTCAACCGACTGACTACTAAGTTGAAAAACAGGTTAACCACGCCGCCATTGATGACAAGACCCACCAACGTAAAAATGGTGAACAGGTGCCAGTAAGCCCGATGACGGACATACCCTCTTACTTATCGCGCACGGTCTTTTACGTAATAGGACACCGGCGCATCTACAATTTCGTGAGCCATTCCAGTCACCATTCCCTTGACAGAAGCTTCAGCGGGGGTAAGACGCTCTCTATTATTTTCGCTATAGGTTATTGAGTTTATTTCTTTGCGATCCATATTCGTGCACTGACCGTAAATATCTGACAGCATCACCCTAAGGTCGCCCACATCTTCCCTCATGCGATTCAGCTCATCGGGCCGAAAGCTGCCACCGAAATCCTCGTTCGGCGCATGCAGAAGAAAGTGCGCATCAGGAAAGGAGAGGCGATTCCGGGCACCGCAGAACATCATCGTGGCAGCCGACATTACCTCATCCAGATTAACTGTTATTACCTGCATCCTTGAACTCTGAATCGCGCGGTAAGCAATTTGCCCGGCACTCATGCTTCCGCCTCGGCTATCGATGTAAAGGTATATCGATTTTAGCCTGGGATATTTCACGTTCAGTTCATCCAACGCCGACACCAGGTCATTGGCCTTTTGAAGTGTGACAGTTCCGGTATAAAATATCTTGCTGGTCAATACCTCATCGGGCCGGGTCTGGGACAGTTTTTGATAAATCGGCATCAGCCGATTCTGCATAAAAAATGGATAGCAGCAACGCAGCACGGAGAACATTTCCGCGAAAAAAATTCATGCCTTCCTCTTTGCAAGAGAAACACTGGTCAATGAGCCATCATTGATGTCAGCGCCGACGGGCATCAAATGCCAGACGGGGATGACTCCAATTCCTCAAGATCATCGCCGTACATCAGGGTCAGAAAGTTGGATTCTGCATGCGATGCAGAATGAATGCCACTCTATCACTGATAGTCAATCGCACAGATATAAAATGTTTTTCTATATCCTAAATACTTTCTGATATTGACCGGTTTGCAAGTGGGATCTAATGAGTTCGCTCTCGAAAAAACGAATCCCTTACTGAGAGTTTAAGATTCGCTACCGCACCTATCCATGCACTCTGTGAGAGACGATGAGCGCGCAAACGAGGTTTCAGCAATACGTCAAACATCTGGCTGGCGGCCTGGTCATGCGGACCGCCGGGGTTTTGTCGCGATAACGACGGCGGGCCAAACATGGCTGCACTTACATAGTATTGCTTACATTACCAGCGAGTAGAACTGCTCGGCAACCGTTCGGTCGAGACCGTCGTCTTCCATCTGCTCCTTGCGGATCATATGCATTACTTCGATGCCCCAGAGAATGATGCGCGCACACCGAAAATTCTTGAAGCCCATCATCGGTCTGATGATGCGTTTGATCGCTCGATGATCCTGCTCGACTATGTTGTTCAGGTATTTGTTCTGCCGGATCCTGATCGGTGTTTCGCGCTCTGCGTTAATGGCTTCGAGTGACGCCAGATTCTGGCTTCGAGTGCCGCCAGATTCGCGCCGCTCTTGTCCACGGTAATCGTTTCGGGCGCACCGTTTTGATCAATTGCCTTCTCGAAGTAGCGGCGCGCAGCGACCTTGTCACGATGGGCACGCAGCAGGAAATCGACCGTGTTGCCACGCCTGTCGACAGCGCGGTACAGGTATTTTCCATTGGCCTTTGACCTTGACGTAGGTCTCGTCCATCCTCCAGCTCTTGCCCACCGGTCGCTTGTGGCGGCGGAACACCTTCTCAAACAGCGGCACGAGCTTGATGACCCAACGGTGTACGCTCGAATGATCGACCTCGATGCCGCGCTGCGCTATCATCTACTCGAGATTTCGCAGGCTCAACGAGTAAGCCACATACCAGCGTACGCACAGCAGGATCACGTCCAGCGGATAGTGCACTCGCTTGAAAACCTTGCCGA
Organism: Paraburkholderia diazotrophica; assembly: GCF_038900755.1. Lineage (GTDB taxonomy): Bacteria > Pseudomonadota > Gammaproteobacteria > Burkholderiales > Burkholderiaceae > Paraburkholderia > Paraburkholderia diazotrophica_A. The sequence goes on along the minus strand of NZ_JBBPEN010000025.1, from coordinate 1,932 downwards.
TGCCCGGCGGCAAAGCCTTGCGCGGTGTCTTCGTCTTACCCATGCCGCTCGTCATTCATGATCGAACGCCAATTTTAACCTGGGCGCGTTAGTGCGACAGAACCTGCGTGTCGCCCCCGTGAAAGCGATACCTTCTGGTTGACGGCTCTTGATGGTCGTGAGAATCGCCATCCAGTTCGTTGTCTTGTCGGTGCCAAATTCACGGGCGACTACGTTGCCGCCGGCAGCCTTGACTGACTTTTCGACCTCATCGGCAAGACCTTGACCGTACGCTGTACGGTCGTCGACGATCGCGACCTTGCGCGCGCCAAGATCGCGAACCAGATACAAGCCGATCACCGAGCCCTGTCTCACATCATTCGCAACCATACGGAACACCTTCGTGAAGCCTTGCTGCGTGAGCTTGGGATTGGTTGCCGATTCGGTGATCATCGGGACGCCTGCATCCGAGTAGATTTTGGAAGCAGGTATCGATGTCCCGGAGTTCGCATGGCCAACTACACCCGCCACACCGTCGTCCACCAGTTTCTGCGCGACGGTCACCGCCGTCCTGGGATCGGCCGCGTCGTCCTGCGAGTCGAGCACGAACGTCACGCTTTGCCCGCCAATGCGAATCTTTCTGTTGTTCAGATCTTCGATCGCGAGCCGCACACCGTTCTCGTCGTCCTTTCCGATGTGGGAGAGTTCGCCAGTCAGAGGAGAAACCTGCCCGATTTTTACCGTCAGATCTGCATGAGCCGCGAGAGGTTGCAGGGCAAGCGTCAGGGACGCAAGGCAAATCAATGGCCGGGATAGTTGCATGGTCGTACTCACGATAGGTTGGCTGGGGAACGGATCGACAGAATCCGCGACCCGTTGGGCTCGGCAACACTGCGCTCGCCGTGTAACCATCGTAATGACGCGGCACAGTAGCCAAAATCAGCCGCGAGGACCTTTCTGCAAATTTCGATCGGGATGCGGACACTTTTCGATAATTTTTATCGATGCCTCCTCTCCGGGCAACCTGATCCTTTGCCCTATCGAAGATAACCCGTTGCCATGGATCGTCGTTAGCGCACGTCGCGCGTCTTCCCCATGGTCAGGACCATCCGGAACTTGACGCCACCGCGCTTCATCCTCTGATAGGCGACGAACGCATTCTCCAGCGGCATCGTCTCGATCATCGGGCGCACGCCGATCGAAATCAGGCCCGTGCTACGGGCAAGCATCATTTCGGCATAGCCACCCTCGCACGAAGCGCCGACGATCGGCTGGTTCTGGCAGAGCTGGAACTGGCCGCGGCGACATTGAGGGCATTCGTTGCAGTGTCCGCCGAGACGGCCCACGCCAACGCGTTGGCCGATCTTCCAGATCGATGGCGTCCCCGCTCCAATGGCAGCAATGCGGCCGACAACTTCATGGCCGGGCACGCGGGGCGACTGCAGTGTCGGGGCCGCTCCTTCGATATCACTGACGTCGGCTCCGCAGATGCCGCATGCCTCGACCTCGATCAACACCTGACCGGCGTCCGGTACGGGCATCGGGCGTTCCACCAGTTCAAGAATCCCGGGCTTCGTCGCCTGCATTGCGCGGTAAGTCTTTTTCATCGTCAACTCCTTGTCGTGCTTCGGCCGCCGCAAAGCGCGTCTTGAGGTATCGCGGCGGCCTTCAATGCACGCACCCCGAGGCTTGCAGCCTCGATGGCGCCCGTAACATAGCCCGGAAAGCCGATGATCAGCTTCATTCCCATGAGGTAGATGCCGGCGAGGCAGATACCGACGCCGAAGCGGAAGAGCGCGCCACTCACGAGACCGGTCGACAGCCATGCAAAGCCGAGGTTGAACAGCGCACCGACGACGGCGCTGCAGACGAAGATTCTGCTCGCGCGAAAACGATCGGCGGCGCCGCTCAGCGAGACGATGAGTGTGCCGAGGATGAACCCAAGCTGCACCG
>NZ_JBBPEN010000024.1:0-41465 GCF_038900755.1 Paraburkholderia diazotrophica | reverse complement strand
ACATCGCCGGACAACCGCATCACTGCCGGCCCTCCCGCCTTTCCCGCTTCCCTCGCGCCGCGGCGTCCGCCGCGCGAAAGAGCGAGATTCTAGGCGCTCGCCTCCGCCGTTGCAAGCGGTTTTTCGATCATCGTCATCAACGATGTTTGAAGACGGGTTTGCGCTTCTCGACGAACGCAGCCATCCCTTCCTTCTGATCCTCGGTTGCGAACAACGAGTGGAACAGCCGGCGCTCGAAATGCACACCCTCGGCCAACGTTGTTTCGTAAGCGCGGTTGATGGACTCCTTCACCATCATCACCGCTGGCATCGGAAACTCGGCGATCGTCGCTGCCGCCGCAATGGCCTCATCGATCAACGTCGCTGGGGGAATCACACGCGACACCAACCCCGCGCGCTCGGCTTCAGCGGCATCCATAAACCGGGCCGTAAGGCACATATCCATCGCCTTCGCCTTCGATACTGCGCGCGGCAGTCGCTGAGTGCCGCCCGCCCCGGGCATGATCCCCAGCTTGATTTCCGGCTGACCGAACTTTGCCGTGTCGGCTGCAAAGACGATGTCGCACGTCATCGCGAGCTCACAGCCACCACCCAAAGCAAATCCGGCCACTGCTGCGATGATCGGCTTCCGAATCGATCGGACGGCTTCCCAGTTTCGCGTGATGTAGTTGCCCTTGTAGACGTCCATATAGGAATACGTCGACATCATGCCGATGTCCGCACCCGCCGCAAACGCCTTTTCACTCCCGGTGATGACGATGGCGCCAATACCTTCGTCCGAGTCGAACGTGCGCAGCGCTTCACCCAACTCATCCATCAGAGCGTCGTTAAGCGCGTTGAGCGCTTTCGGACGGTTCAACGTAATAAGACCTACGCGGCCACGTGTCTCAACCAGAATGTTCTCGAAAGCCATGCACTCCTCCTAAGTGTTTACCTGCAGACGCGAGGGGCTCGCGCTGCATCCTAATAATGCTAACATTCACCAACCAACCGGTCGGTCAATGAATCGACAAGGTTTCCTCTAACGTTCAATGAGCACCTCGCCCGCTATGACCCATCCGCTATTTACGAAGCACGAAGACACGCTGCAGAAAGCGCTTACCGCCATCGAGACCCGCGGCTACTGGAGTCCGTTTCCGGAAGTGCCGAGTCCCAAAGTGTACGGGGAAACCGCGAACGCGGACGGCGAAGCGGCATTCAACGCACATCTGAACAAGACGTTCGAACTCGACCAGCCGAGTACGAGCGAGACCGCTGGTGCAGAACAATCGCCGTTCGGTTTTCCGCTTGGCATCCGCTACCCGAAATCAGAGCCGGATGCGCTGATTGCCGCTGCCGCCCAGGCACAACGCAAATGGCGCGAAGCCGGTCCGAAAGCGTGGATCGGCGTGAGCCTCGAAATCCTCGCGCGTATCAATCGCTCGAGCTTCGAGATCGGCTATAGCGTGATGCACACGACCGGCCAGGCTTTCATGATGGCGTTCCAGGCGGGTGGTCCACACGCCCAGGACCGCGCACTCGAAGCCATCGCCTACGCGTGGGACCAGCTGCGTCGCATTCCTGCCAATGCTCACTGGGAAAAACCGCAAGGCAAGAACCCGCCGCTCACGATGCAAAAGCGCTTTAACATCGTGCCGCGCGGGACGGCCCTCGTGCTCGGATGCTGCACGTTCCCGACGTGGAACGGCTACCCCGGCCTCTTCGCCGACCTTGCGACCGGCAACACTGTCATCGTCAAGCCGCATCCGGGCGCGATCCTTCCGCTCGCGATCACCGTGCGCATCGCCCGTGACGTGCTGCGTGAAGCCGGCTTCGATCCGAATGTCGTGACCTTGCTCGCGACCGATCCAAACGACGGAGAACTCGTCCAGAACCTCGCGCGCCGTCCGGAAATCAAGCTGATCGACTTCACGGGCAGCACGCAAAACGGTACCTGGCTGGAGCGCAACGCGCACCAGGCACAGGTGTTCACCGAAAAGGCCGGCGTCAATCAGATCGTGATCGACTCCGCCGACGACCTCAAATCGGTCGCGCGCAACATCGCCTTTTCGCTGGCCCTGTACTCGGGCCAGATGTGCACGGCTCCGCAAAACATCTACGTGCCGCGCGACGGCATTCGCACCGCCGAAGGCACCGTCACTTTCGATGCCGTCGCCGAGGCAATTGCCGGCGCTGTCCAGAAACTCTGCTCCGATCCTGCCCGCGCCGTCGAACTGCTCGGCGCGATCCAGAACGAAAGCGTGATTCAACGCATCGACGAAGCGTGCAAGCTCGGGCGTGTTCTCGCCGACAGCCAGTCACTCGACCACCCGGCGTTCGCAGGCGCCCGCGTGCGCACCCCGCTGGTTCTGCAACTCGATGCCGCGAAAGACGAAGCTCAGTTCACACGCGAATGGTTCGGCCCGATCTCCTTCGTGATCGCGACTGACTCGACGGAACAGTCGCTCGAACTGGCCGGCCGTATCGCCGCCGAGCACGGCGCGCTGACTCTTTCTGTCTACAGCACCGACGACAAGGTGGTCGAAGCGGCCGAGGAAGCGTCGATTCGCGGCGGCGTTGCGCTGTCCATCAACCTGACGGGCGGCGTGTTCGTCAATCAGTCGGCAGCGTTCTCGGACTTCCACGGCACGGGCGCCAACCCGGCCGCCAACGCCGCGCTCGCCGACGCAGCCTTCGTGGCGAATCGCTTCCGCGTCGTTCAAAGCCGGGTTCATGTTGAACCGAAGGCTGTTCCGGCGTAAGTCGACCGAACGATATAGGACGTTCGACCGACGTTTTGGCCTATGACGTACGGCCGACTGATCGCGCGCCAAACGTCGCTCTAACATGCAGTCCATGGGCCGGTGTCCGCGCCGGCCCCTCTTCGCAGGAACTCAGACATGACTGACGCCTTTATCTGTGACGCTATCCGCACTCCCTTCGGCCGCTATGGCGGCGCCCTGAAAGATGTCCGCGCCGACGACCTCGGCGCCGTTCCGATCAAGGCGCTGATCGAACGAAACCCGGGCGTGGACTGGCGCGCGCTCGACGACGTGATCTACGGCTGCGCGAATCAGGCGGGCGAAGATAACCGCAATGTCGCGCGCATGTCAGCGCTGCTCGCAGGACTGCCGACGGATGCGCCCGGCGCGACGATCAACCGTCTGTGCGGATCGGGCATGGACGCAGTCGGTACGGCAGCCCGCGCCATCAAAGCCGGCGAAGCGAAATTGATGATCGCAGGCGGCGTGGAAAGCATGACACGCGCGCCGTTCGTGATGGGCAAGGCAACGTCCGCGTTTTCGCGGCAATCCGAAATCTATGACACGACGATTGGCTGGCGCTTCGTCAATGCCCAGATGAAGCGCGATTACGGCGTCGACTCAATGCCCGAAACAGCAGAAAACGTCGCCGTCGACTTCAACGTGAGTCGCGCCGATCAGGACGCGTTCGCGTTGCGCAGCCAGCAGAAGGCCGCCCGCGCGCAACGCGACGGTACGCTCGCGCAGGAAATCGTCGCCGTCGAGATCCCGCAGAAAAAGGGCGAGCCGGTTCGCGTGACACTCGACGAGCACCCGCGCGAAACATCGCTCGAAGCGCTCGGCAAGCTGAAGGGCGTCATGCGCCCGGATGGATCGGTAACGGCGGGCAACGCATCGGGCGTCAACGACGGCGCGTGCGCGCTACTGCTCGCCAATCAGGCCGCCGCAGACCAATATGGCCTGCGCCGCCGCGCCCGCGTGCTCGGCATGGCGACGGCCGGCGTCGAGCCGCGCATCATGGGCATCGGCCCCGCGCCCGCCACGCAAAAACTCCTGAAGCAGCTCGACATGACGCTCGACCAGTTCGACGTCATCGAACTCAATGAGGCGTTCGCATCGCAAGGTCTTGCCGTTCTGCGTCAACTCGGCGTGCGCGACGACGACCCGCGAGTGAATCCGAACGGCGGCGCCATTGCGCTTGGCCATCCGCTCGGCGCGTCGGGTGCGCGTCTGATCACGACGGCGCTGTATCAGCTTGAGCGCATCAATGGACGTTTTGCTCTGTGCACGATGTGCATTGGCGTCGGCCAGGGCATCGCGCTCGCCATCGAGCGCGTCTGAACGGCGCGACACTGAATTCCGTATGGAGACGAGGAGACAACCGATGCCATATGAAGCGATCCGCGTAGACATCGACGCGGCCACGCGCGTCGCAACTGTGACGCTGAACCGTCCCGACAAGCTGAACAGCTTCACGCGCGCGATGCATCAGGAACTGAGCGCGGCGCTGGACGAAGCCGAAGCGTCAGGCGCCCGCGCGCTCGTGCTGACGGGGGCGGGCCGCGGGTTCTGCGCCGGCCAGGATCTCGCCGATCTCGATTTCACGCCCGGCGCAATGACCGATTTGGGCGACCTGATCGACCAGCACTTCAATCCGTTGATCCGCCGCCTGCAAGCCCTTCCGCTGCCGGTGATCGCAGCCGTCAACGGCACCGCGGCAGGAGCCGGCGCGAATCTCGCGTTGGCATGCGACCTCGTGCTGGCCGCGCGCTCGGCGAACTTCATTCAGGCATTCGTGAAAATTGGCCTGGTGCCCGATTCCGGAGGCACGTGGTTCCTGCCGCAACGGGTCGGCATGGCGCGCGCGTTGGGTCTCGCGATCACGGGCGACAAGCTCAGCGCGGAAAAGGCGGAAAGCTGGGGCCTCATCTGGCAAGCCGTCGACGATGCCGACTTGCAAGCCACAGCAGCCACATTGGCGGCGCAACTCGCGCAGCAGCCGACGCGTGCCATCGCGGCGATCAAGCAGGCCATGCGGGCAAGCGCGACCCAATCACTCGACCAGCAACTCGATCTCGAACGCGACATGCAGCGCGAACTAGGCGCATCGCATGACTATGAAGAAGGCGTCCGTGCGTTCATCGAAAAACGCGCGCCGCGCTTCGAGGGCCGCTGACATGTCCACGCAACCTGACCTGAGCAACACGATGACATCCGACGAACTCGCCCGCGCAACCGCCGACGCCATGTACGCCAAAGACGCCTGCAGCCAGGCGCTCGGCATCGAAATTGTCGAGGTACGCGCAGGCTTCGCGCGTATGCGCATGAGCGTGCGGCCCGAGTTCTTGAACGGGCATCAGATCTGTCACGGCGGACTGATGTTCACGCTCGCCGATACGGCCTTCGCCTTCGCCTGCAACTCGTACAACATCAGCACCGTCGCCGCGGGCTGCTCGATCGAGTTTCTGCGGCCGGTGCAAGGGGGCGACATCCTCACTGCGGAAGCGGTCGAGCAGACATTGAGCGGCCGCAGCGGCATCTACGACATTCGGGTCACGAATCGAGCAAACGAGACCGTTGCGATGTTTCGCGGCAAGTCCGCGCAGATCAAAGGCACGGTGATTCCCATCGACAACTGACGGGGCGCCCGATCGCGCCACAAATCACTGCTCCGCCTCTCGCGCGGCAACCTGTTCTGAAAGAAAGGAGACACCCGATGACTACCCCGCTCCCGCTCGATCCGATCGAAAAGGCGAGCCGCGACGAGCTCGCTGCGCTCCAGCTCGAACGGCTGAAATGGTCGCTCACGCATGCGTATGAAAATTCGCCCGTCTATCGTCGTAAGTTCGATGAAGCAGGCGTACATCCGTCAGAGCTGAAGTCGCTTTCCGACCTGTCGCGTTTCCCGTTCACCACGAAGAAGGATCTGCGCGACAACTATCCGTTCGGTCTCTTCGCCGTGCCACAGGAGCAGGTCTCGCGAATTCACGCGTCGTCGGGTACGACGGGCAAGCCGACCGTCGTCGGCTATACGGCGCGCGACATCGACAACTGGGCCAATCTCGTCGCGCGCTCGATTCGTGCGGCGGGCGCGCGGCGCGGCGACAAGGTACATGTGAGCTACGGCTACGGCCTCTTCACGGGCGGCCTCGGCGCGCACTATGGCGCCGAGCGTGCTGGCCTGACGGTGATTCCGTTCGGCGGCGGGCAAACCGAGAAGCAGGTGCAACTGATCCAGGATTTCCGCCCCGACATCATCATGGTGACGCCGAGCTACATGCTGTCGATCGCCGACGAACTGGAGCGCCAGGGCGTCGATCCCAGGGAATGCTCGCTGCGCATCGGCATCTTCGGCGCGGAACCATGGACCAACGACATGCGCCTCGCGATCGAAGAGCGGATGGGTATCGACGCAGTGGACATCTACGGTCTGTCCGAAGTGATGGGGCCGGGCGTGGCGTCGGAATGCGTCGAGACCAAAGACGGTCCGACGATCTGGGAAGACCACTTCTATCCGGAGATCATCAATCCCGAGACCGGCGAAGTGCTGCCGGACGGCGAACTCGGCGAACTCGTGTTCACGTCGCTGACGAAGGAAGCACTGCCCATCATCCGTTATCGCACTCGTGATCTCACGCGTCTGCTGCCAGGCACCGCGCGCACGATGCGTCGAATGGAAAAGATCACGGGCCGCTCGGACGACATGATGATCATCCGCGGCGTCAATGTGTTCCCAACGCAGATCGAAGAACTCCTGCTGAAGCAGCGCGCGCTGGCGCCGCATTATCAGATCGTGCTGACCAAGGAAGGCCCGCTCGACGTGATGACGCTGAACGTCGAACCGTGTCCGGAGACTGCACCGGATACGGCCGCGCTGAGCGCCGCGAAACAGGCGCTCGCGTACGACATCAAGGCGATGATCGGCGTCACCGCGAATGTCGTCGTACTGGCTGTCAACGGCATCGAGCGCTCAGTGGGCAAGGCGCGTCGCGTGGTGGACAAGCGCAAAGCGAATGCCTGACCATCGACGTTAGCGTGCGGAAGCAGAGCGCATAAGCAAAGCCCGACGGCAGCCATATGAGCCGCCGTCGGGCCGTTCATCGACAAGAGCATCAAGAGCGAAACCGAAGCTCAAGCGAAGAACAGCGCTTACGAATTAGGCAGCAGCAGCCACATCCGTCCAGCCTGTTTCATTTTCCCCGCCAGATCGCCGGCTTCATCGCCGAGGCCCCAGAAGTAGTCTGCGCGCACGCCGCCCTTGATCGCCGTGCCCGTATCCTGCGCGAACACCAGGCGATTCATCGGCGCATTGGTCATCGGACGCGTGGTCTGCAGGAACACTGGCGTGCCGAGCGGAATCGACGAAGGATCGACGGCGATCGACCGCTCGGGCGTCAGCGGCACGCCCAACGCGCCGATCGGACCATCGGCGCCGCCCGACGGCATCGGCTCGTTCGACGGCATCTCGCGGAAGAACACGAAGCGCGGGTTCGTATCGAGCAACGCATCGACACGCGTCGGGTTCGCTCGAGCCCAGCCCTTGATGCCTTGCATCGTCGCCTGTGCGGGCGTGAGTTCGCGTTGGTCAAGCAGCCATCTGCCAATCGACTTGTACGGCTGGTTGTTCGTCCCGCCGAAGCCGACGCGCATCACGCTGCCGTCTTCCATCACGATGCGTCCGGAGCCCTGAACCTGTAGAAAGAATGCCTCGATGGGGTCGTCCACCCAGACCAGCTCGTTGCCGTTCAGCACGCCCGAGCGCTCGAGTTGCGCGCGCGCCGGCAGAGGAGCGCCCGGACGATACGCAGAAGGCCAATGGTACAAGGCAGTCTGATACACGCCATGACGCACGCGCGAGCCGCGCAGCAACGGCTCGTAGTAGCCTGTCACGAGGCCGTCCAGCGTCCCGTCGGTATTGGCGAACTGAAACGGCGTGAAGTAGGTTTCGAAGAAGGTGCGCGCGCTGGAAACGTCGAGGTCGTCCAGCAGCAACGCCGCCGCGCATGCGCGCCGCCACGTCGGCTGGCTCGCGAGGCGCACGCAGTTCTGCCGCAGCGCCGCCGCCGCGCCGATCAGCGAATCGTCCTGCCAGCCCGGCACCTGTCGCCACGCAACGGCCGTCAGTCGCTGGGCGGACATCTGGCCGGGAATGATCGCCGCGCCCGTCGGCGGCGAAACGGACGGCCGCAACGCGCCGCCTCCCCCGCACGACGCGAGCAATACCGCCACCGACAGTGCCCCCGCCCAGGCGGCGGCCCGGCGGGCAAAGCGCATACAATGATTGTTCTTGATGGAAACTGCCATGTCTGATCTGTTCGACGAATACCCGATGCTCATCTTCGCGCTGGAGTCGCTCCTCGCGCTCTTCCTGCTGATTTTCATCGTTGTGTGGACGGCGTCCGGCAAGAAGAAAGCCGCACGCCAGAAGCAGGACGCGAAACCGGTCCCGCCGCAGCAGCAACCGCGTCGCTGACCCAACGCGCGCGGTACTTTCCGTTCAATGCAGCGTGCGCGGCATGCGCAAAACGAATTCCGGCACGGGCGCTTCCCAGCGCTCGCCATCCTCGGCAACGCAGAAATACTCCCCGCGCATGGTGCCGACGGGCGTCGCGATCACCGCATAGCTCGTGTATTCGAACTGCTCGCCGGGCTTCAGCAGCGGCTGATGCCCGACGACGCCCAGCCCTTTCACTTCCTGAACGCGATTTTCGCTATCCGTGATGATCCAGTGGCGCGCGATCAATTGCGCCGTTACCTGGCCGGTGTTGCGAATGCTCAGCGTATAGGCGAACGCGTACTTTCGATGCTCCGGGTCCGACTCTTCGGAGATATATCGGACTTGGGAGGAAACGCTAAATTCGTACTGGCTCATGCTGATTCGCCTGATTCCGATGGTGAGCAACGCGGGCTATCGACCGCGCGAGACCGTCTGCAGGCGGCTCGCGCGCTGATCGCGGCGCGCCCGCAGAGGCAATGACATGGTTTGGCATTCTGCTTCATGCCGCGCACGCTCGCAACCGCGTCGGCCGAATGGACGAGACCGGGACAAGACCGGGACAGGGCACTGACAGGCCGTCGAGCGGCACGGCCAGCCATCCGGATGACGCGTCTCGCTCACGGCCGCAGCGCGCATGACGGCGCTAAAATAACGGCTTTCCGTCTCCCGCCCTCCCCACAGCCATGACCCAATTCCGCATCGCTCCCAGCATCCTGTCCGCCGACTTCGCGCGGCTCGGGGAAGAAGTCCGCAACGTCGTCGCCGCTGGCGCCGACTGGATCCACTTCGACGTGATGGACAACCACTACGTACCGAACCTGACGATCGGCCCGCTCGTGTGCGAAGCGATCCGCCCGCACGTGCAGGTGCCCATCGACGTGCATCTGATGGTGCGCCCCGTCGACCGCATCGTGCCCGATTTCGCGAAGGCCGGCGCGAACGTGATCAGCTTTCATCCGGAAGGCTCGGATCACATCGACCGCACGCTGTCGTTGATTCGCGATCATGGCTGCAAGGCCGGACTCGTGTTCAATCCCGCCACGCCGCTGAATTACATCGATCACGTGATGGACAAGCTGGACCTGGTGCTGATCATGTCGGTGAATCCGGGCTTCGGCGGACAGTCATTCATTCCCGAGGCGCTGAACAAGCTGCGCGAAGCGCGCGCGCGCATCGACGCCTACAAGGAAAAGACCGGCCGCGAGATTCATCTCGAGGTGGACGGCGGCGTGAAAGTCGACAACATCGCGGAAATCGCGGCCGCTGGCGCGGACACGTTCGTCGCCGGCTCGGCGATCTTCGGCAAGCCCGATTACAAGTCGGTGATCGACCAGATGCGCGGCGCGCTGGCTTCCGTCGGGCGCTGAGATGGAGGCGACGTCCCGTTACCCCGCTCCCGCCTTTCCGGCCGGCAAGCTGCAAGCGGCCATCGTCGACCTCGACGGCACGATGGTCGATACGGCCGACGACTTCACGGCATCGCTGAATGGCATGCTCGCGCAACTCGACGCGGAAGAAACCACGCGCGAAGAAGTGATCGACTATGTCGGCAAGGGCTCCGAGCATCTGATCCGCAGCGTGCTCGCGCCGCGCTTCGAGACCGAACTGGCGCAGTCGCGATTCGACGAGGCGCTCGCGATCTATCAGGAGGAGTACGCGAAGATCAACGGTCTGCATACGCGGCTCTATCCCGATGTCGAGGCGGGCCTGATCGCGTTGCGCGACGCGGGGCTCAAGCTCGCGTGCGTGACCAACAAGCCGCATCGCTTCGCGACGCAGCTGCTCGAACGATATGGTCTGCTGCGCTACTTCGGCGTCGTGCTGGGCGGCGACAGCGTGGCGGCGAAAAAACCCGATCCGCTGCCGATGCTCACCGCCTGCGAAGCGCTGGACGTCGAGCCGAAGGCGGCCGTCGCGATCGGCGATTCGCAGAACGATGCGTTTGCGGGCCGCGCAGCCGGCATGGCGACGCTGACCGTCCCATACGGCTACAATCACGGCGAATCTGTTCAAACCATAAAATCCGATGGTATAGTTGCGTCGCTGTTGGGCGCCGCCAAGGCGATCGCAGCGCACAATGCAGTACAATCGGCAGCAGCATCTAATCCCTGACTTAACCAAGTCTTCCTCATGTTTCTGAATAAAAAACGGAGTCTGAGCACGATCGACCGGGGAGCCTGGCCCTGGCGTCGCTGGTCGCGCTGATACCTCGCCTGAGGTACGCTGAAGCTCGTCTTCGGCACCCGTTTTTTACTTCGCTGCGCTCACGCGCTTTTCCCGAACCGCCGCGATCGTCAATCGACCGGCTTAACTTCGCTGTACCGCGTTTCAGCTAGCCGTCGCGTACCTTGCGTACTATCGTCGTGCTGTGAAGCCGTGCAAGCGTCGTCGGGAAAGCGCGCGCCGGTTTCATCACCTGTGACGAGCACATTCGACCGGTAACGCAGCCCCGCTTTGTCCGACGCCCGCCGCGGCCGGACGCACGAACAGGATCGGAACATGACCGAACTCGAATTTCAGTCCCTCGCGAACGAGGGCTTCAATCGCATCCCGCTGATCGCCGAAGCGCTGGCCGACCTCGAAACGCCGCTCTCGCTGTACCTGAAGCTCGCGCAAACCGAGCGCAACGGCGCGAACTCGTTTCTGCTGGAATCGGTGGTGGGCGGCGAACGCTTCGGACGCTACTCGTTTATCGGACTGCCGGCGCGCACGCTGGTCCGCACGCGCAACGGCGTGACGGAAGTGGTGAAGGACGGCAAGGTCGTCGAGACGCACGACGGCGATCCGCTCGAATTCATCCAGCAGTTCCAGAGCCGTTTCAAGGTGGCGCTACGTCCGGGCCTGCCGCGTTTCGCGGGCGGTCTCGCCGGCTACTTCGGCTACGACGCCGTGCGCTACATCGAGAAAAAGCTCGCGCACACGGCCCCGCCCGACGATCTGAATCTGCCCGACATCCAGCTGCTGCTGACGGAAGAAGTCGCCGTCATCGACAACCTCGCTGGCAAGCTGTACCTCGTGATCTACGCCGATCCGACGACGCCCGAAGCGTACACGCGCGCGAAGCAGCGTCTGCGCGAACTGAAGCAGCGCCTGCGCACGACCGTGCAGCCGCCCGTCACGTCGGCGAGCGTGCGCACCGATATCTACCGCGAGTTCAAGAAGGAAGACTATCTCGCCGCCGTACGCAAGGCGAAGGAATACATCGCCGCCGGCGAACTGATGCAGGTGCAGGTCGGCCAGCGTCTGACCAAGCCGTATCGCGACAACCCGCTGTCGCTGTATCGCGCGCTGCGCTCGCTGAATCCGTCGCCGTACATGTATTACTACAACTTCGGCGAGTTTCATGTGGTCGGCGCGTCGCCGGAAATTCTCGTGCGCCAGGAAAAGCGCAACGAGGATCGCATCGTCACGATTCGTCCGCTCGCGGGCACGCGTCCGCGCGGCAACACGCCCGAGCGCGACGCCGAACTCGCGACTGAACTGCTGAACGACCCGAAGGAAATCGCCGAACACGTGATGCTGATCGACCTCGCGCGCAACGACGTGGGCCGCATCGCGCAGATCGGCTCGGTGGCCGTGACCGACAAGATGGTGATCGAAAAGTACTCGCACGTGCAGCACATCGTCAGTTCCGTCGAAGGCACGCTGAAGCCGGGCATGACCAACTTCGACGTGCTGCGCGCGACGTTCCCGGCGGGCACGCTGTCCGGCGCGCCGAAGGTACGCGCGATGGAACTGATCGACGAACTGGAGCCCGTGAAGCGCGGCCTCTACGGCGGCGCAGTCGGCTACCTGTCGTTCACGGGCGAAATGGACCTCGCGATCACGATCCGCACGGGCGTGATCGCCAACGGCAATCTGTATGTGCAGGCGGCGGCGGGCATCGTCGCCGACTCGGTGCCCGAATCCGAATGGCAAGAGACCGAGAACAAGGCGCGCGCCGTGCTGCGCGCCGCCGAGCAAGTGCAAGACGGCCTCGATAGCGACTTCTGACGGAGACTGACCATGCTGCTGATGATCGACAACTACGATTCGTTCACCTATAACCTGGTCCAGTACTTCGGCGAACTCGGCGAAGACGTGCGGACCTATCGCAACGACGAAATCACGCTGGACGAAATCGCCCGATTGAACCCCGAGCGCATTTGTCTCTCGCCGGGACCAAGCAATCCGCAACATGCGGGCATCACGCTCGACGTGCTGCGCGAATTCTCCGGCAAGTATCCGATTCTCGGCGTGTGCCTCGGCCATCAGGCGATCGGCGAGGCGTTCGGCGGCCGCGTCGTGCGCGCGAAGACGATCATGCACGGCAAGGTGAGCCAGATCGAAACCGATTGCAAAGGCGTATTCGCAGACCTGCCGAAGCATTTCACCGTCACGCGCTATCACTCGCTCGCGATCGAGCGCGAATCGCTGCCCGATTGTCTCGAAGTGTCCGCATGGACCGACGACGGCGAAATCATGGGCGTGCGTCACAAGACGCTGCCTGTGGAAGGCGTGCAGTTCCATCCGGAATCGATCCTGTCGGAACACGGCCACGCACTGCTCGAAAACTTCGTGAAGCAGTCGAAGGCGGCAGTTCGCACCGCATAAGCAGCGCACAAGGAGACATCACCATGATCACGCCACAAGAAGCGCTGCAACGCACGATCGAGCATCGCGAGATTTTCCACGACGAGATGCTGCACCTGATGCGCCTCATCATGCGCGGCGACATGTCGCCCGTGATGGCGGCCGCGATCATCACGGGGCTGCGCGTCAAAAAAGAGACCATCGGCGAAATCACCGCGGCCGCCACGGTGATGCGCGAGTTCGCGCGTCACGTCGACGTGGAGGACAACTCGAACTTCGTCGATATCGTCGGGACGGGCGGCGACGGATCGCACACGTTCAACATCTCGACGGCGACGATGTTCGTGTCGGCGGCAGCGGGCGCGAAGGTCGCGAAGCACGGCAATCGCGGCGTGTCGAGTAAATCCGGCAGCGCCGACGTGCTCGAAGCGCTCGGCGTCAACATCGATCTGCAACCGGAACAGGTGGCCGCGTCGATTGCCGAAACGGGCATGGGCTTCATGTTCGCGCCGAACCATCACCCGGCAATGAAAAACATCGCGCCCGTGCGCCGCGAACTCGGCGTGCGGACCATCTTCAACATCCTCGGTCCGCTGACGAACCCCGCCGGCGCGCCGAACCAGCTGCAAGGCGTGTTTCACCCGGATCTCGTCGGCATTCAGGTTCGCGTGATGGAGCGCCTCGGCGCAAAACACGTGCTGGTCGTGTATGGTATGGACGGCATGGATGAAGTGTCGCTGGGCGCAGCGACACTCGTCGGCGAACTGCGCGACGGCGAAGTGCGTGAGTACGAGATTCACCCGGAGGACTTCGGCATGCAGATGGTGTCGAACCGGACGCTGAAGGTCGCGGACGCCAACGAATCGAAGAAGCTGTTGCTCGAAGCGCTCGATAACAAGCCGGGCGTCGCACGAGAGATCGTCACGCTGAACGCGGGCACCGCGCTGTACGCGGCAAACGTCGTGGCATCGATCGCGGACGGCATTCACCAGGCCCGCGAAGCCATCGCCAGCGGCAAGGCGCGCGCGAAGGTCGACGAACTGGTCCGCTTCACCCAGCAATTCAAGCAATGACCACGCACTAGCCACGCATTAACCAACGCATCAATCAGGCTTTAACGACGCAACGGGATTCATATGAGCGACATTCTGGACCGCATCATCGACGTCAAGCGCGAAGAAGTGCGCATCGCGCAGCAAAGCGCGCCGCTCGAAGAATTGCGACTGCAAGCGTCGGCGCACGATCTGCGCGATTTCGTCGGTGCGATTCGCGCGAAACATGAGACCGGCCTCGCAGCCGTGATCTCCGAGGTCAAGAAAGCGAGCCCGTCGAAAGGCGTGCTGCGCGAGCATTTCGTGCCCGCCGACATCGCGCGTTCGTACGCGAAGCATGGCGCGGCATGTCTGTCCGTGCTCACCGACGCGCAGTTCTTCCAGGGCAGCGCGCAGTATCTGGAAGAGGCGCGCGCCGCATGCGCGCTGCCCGTCCTGCGCAAGGACTTCATCGTCGATCCGTACCAGATTCTCGAAGCGCGCGCGATGGGCGCCGACGCAATCCTGCTCATCGTCGCCGCGCTCGAAACCTCGCAGATGCAGGACCTCGAAGCGTACGCGCATTCGCTCGGCCTAGCCGTGCTCGTCGAAGTGCACGACAAGAACGAACTGATCGAAGCGCTCACGTTGAAGACGCCGCTGATCGGCGTGAACAATCGCAATCTGCGCACATTCGAAACGTCGATCGAAACGACGCTCGGCCTGCTCGACATGATCCCGAAGGACCGCATTGTCGTGACCGAGTCGGGCATCCTGTCGCGCGTCGACGTCGAGCGGATGCGCGCGATGGACGTGAACACGTTCCTCGTCGGCGAGGCGTTCATGCGCGCCGAAGAGCCGGGCGCGGAACTTGCGCGAATGTTCTTCTGACTCAGCGAGTTCGGGAGCGAAGCACGCGATGGGCATGGAACAGGAAATCAAGCTGTCGCTGCCTGCGGACCAGGTCGGCGCGGCGACGCAATGGTTCATCCAGCGCGCGGGCCGCGCGGGCCGCACGATCGCGCTGGAAAACAGCTACTTCGACACGCCGGCGCTGACGCTCGCGCGCGCGAAGAGCGCCGTGCGCGTGCGACGCACGCCGGACGGCTGGCTGCAGACCTACAAGACGGTCGGCACGTCGGTGGACGGCTTGCACAACCGGCACGAATGGGAATTGCCCGTCAAAGGCAATGCGCTCGAAGTCGATGCGCTGCTCGACGCCTGCGACGACGAGCCGTCGAAAGATGCATTGCGCCGCGCGCGCGACGAACTGATCCCGCTTTTCAGCACCAATTTCTCGCGAACGCTGTGGCATGTGAGCATCGAGGGCGCTGAGATCGAAGCGGCCATCGACCAGGGCGAAATCCGCGCTGACGTGAACGGCGAAACGCGCCGCGCGCCGATCTGCGAGATCGAGCTGGAGCTGAAGCACGGCGATGCGGGCGCGCTGCATGCGTTGTCAGCGGAACTGGCGAAAGCGATTCACGGCCTGCGCCCCGACGACATCAGCAAGGCGCAGCGCGGTTATCGTCTGCGCGAAGGCGGCAGCTTGCCGTAACGCGGCTCGCCGCGCTCAAGCCGCGAGGCGGGACGTGCACGCAGCGCGGCTTGAGCGCATGGGCATTTGCTGCCACACTAGCCCGCCATGAATTCCGCAAAACGCTCCCCTATCCAGCCGGCGCAGCCGTCCCTGTTCGCCGACGACGCCGACGCCGCGCCCTCTCCCGCCGCCGATATGCAGACGCTCGAATCGCAGTTCGACGCGCTGCCGCCCGCATGGCGCGCGCACCTGAAGCCTTTCATCGACAGCGACACCTATGCGCCGCTATGCCGTTTCGTCGACGGCGAGCGCGCGGCCGGAAAGACCGTCTATCCCGCTGACGTATTCCGCGCGCTGCGCCTGACGAGTCCCGACGACGTAAAAGTCGTGATCCTCGGCCAGGACCCGTATCACGGCGAAGACCGCGGCACGCCGCAGGCGCATGGACTGGCGTTTTCGGTGCCGCCGTCGGTGCGTCCGCCGCCGTCGCTGCGCAACATCTTCAAGGAAATCGCCGCAAGCCTCGGCTATGAAACGCCGCAGCACGGCTGCCTCGATGCGTGGGCCAAACAGGGCGTGCTGCTGCTCAACACAGTGCTGACCGTTGAACGCGATCGCGCCGCGAGCCACGCAAAGCGCGGCTGGGAAAAATGCACCGACACGCTGATCCACGAGCTTGCGATGCGTCACGACAATCTCGTCTTCATGCTGTGGGGCGCACATGCGCAAGCGAAGCGCGCGCTGCTCGATGGCAAGTCGCATTGCGTGCTCGAAGCGCCGCACCCGTCGCCGCTGTCCGCGCACCGGGGGTTCCTCGGTTGCCGGCACTTCGCGCTCGCCAACGAGTTTCTCGAAGCACACGACCGCGCGCCTATCGACTGGCGTTTGCCGGAAACCGGCGAAGTTTTTGCCTGAACCCGAGCCGCGCTGGAGCGTTGAAGCACCCATGAAGGGTGCCCGAACAATGCCGCGCAAAAACAAAAACGCCACGGAATCGTGTTCCGTGGCGTTTTTGTTTTGCCGGCGCGAGACGCGCCGACGAGCGGGCCGATGAGCGTATCGCGTCGACGGCCAGCTGCCGGCAGTTCTGAGCGCTTACGCTGCGGCGATCGCTTCGCGTGCGCCCGCCAGTGCTGCGGTCGCTGCGTCCGGGCCCATGTTCAGGCCTTCGGCGTAGATGAAGTTCACGTCGGTCATGCCGAGGAAGCCGAGGAACGTCTTCAGGTAAGGCGTCTGCGTGTCGGCGGGCGTGCCGACGAACTTGCCGCCGCGAGCCGAAACCACGAACACCTTCTTGCCGTTCACCAGGCCTTCAGGACCGTTCGCGCCGTACTTGAACGTGATGCCAGCGCGTGCGATGAAGTCAAAGTACGTCTTCAGTTGCGACGAGATGCCGAAGTTGTACAGCGGCGCGCCAATCACGACGATGTCGGCGGCTTGCAGTTCGGCGATCAGCGCTTCGCTGCGCGACGAGATCGCTTGCTGTTCAGCCGTGCGCTGCTCGGTCGGCGTGAAGAATGCGCCGAGGATCGTGTCGTCGAGGTGCGGCAGCGCCTCGTCGTGCAGGTTGCGGACGACGACTCGCGCACCCGGGTTCGATTGTTGCAGCTTTGCCGTCAGTTCGTTGGCGAGGAGCGTCGACTGAGCGCCTTGCGAGCGAGCCGACGAGTTGATTTGCAGGATCGTGGTCATCTGTGACTCCAGTGAGGGGCGCGCTGTGTTGCGCGAGTGGAGTCATTGTGTTTTTTTACCCGGCGCGGAAAAAGTACTGCGGCGACGACGGATTGTTGCATCGATAGAACAATCCGCCGTTCAGTTTCGACCGGCGGCAGCTGCCGGCAAGCGATGGCGCGCCCTTATTTCCCCAGCCAGCGCTTGCGCGCATTGCTCGCCGACGCGCGTCTGTCGTTCGACGTGAGCTTGTAGCGCGACACGTCGGGCCCATCGAGCTTGACCTGCGAAACGCGCAGCTCGTCGCGCCGGAACGCGTGCACTTCCACTTTGGCGCCGGGCACATAGCGCGACAGCAGCGCGTCGAGATTCGAGCCCGTCACGCGCAGCCCGTCGATCGCGATCAGCACGTCGCCTGCCGAAAGGCCCGCCTTCTGCGCCGCGCCGCCATCGTAGACGGCCGCGAGCGAGCAGTCCGCGCCGTTACGCACGCGCGCGCCGAGCGACGGCTTCGCCTTCGCGTCGACGTCCGCCTCGAGCGTCACGCCGAACGGTTCGAGCAGCGTGTCGAGCGGCAGATCGCGCGTGCCGCGCACGCCTTCCGCGAAAAGCTCGGACAGATCGGCGCCCGTCGCTTCGGCGAACAGCGCCTCGACCTCCGATTCTTCGATGCCGTTTGCCTTGCCGCGATAGAAGTCGCGCCCGTAGCGTTGCCACAAGAGGCGCATCACGTCATCGAGCGACTTGCGGTTCTGCGTTTGTGCGCGAATCGTCAGATCGAAAGCGAGCGCGACCAGCGAGCCCTTCGTGTAGTAGCTGACGATCGCGTTCGCGGCGTTCTCGTCCTGACGGTAGTACTTGACCCATGCGTCGAACGAGCTTTCGGCGACCGTCTGCTTCAGACGTCCGCTGCCGCGCAGCACGCCGCCGATCGTCTTGCCGAGCAGCGTGAAGTAATCGGATTCCTTGATCAGACCGCTGCGCACCAGCATCAGATCGTCGTAGTACGACGTGAAGCCCTCGAAGAGCCACAGCAGCGACGTGTAGTTTTCCTGCGTCAGGTCGTACGGCGCGAACGGCGCGGGCTTGATGCGCTTCACGTTCCACGTGTGGAAGTACTCGTGGCTGCACAGGCCCAGATACGTGCGATAGCCGTCCGTCATCTCGTCGCGGCCGACAACGGGCAAATCCGAACGGTTGCAGATCAGCGCCGTCGATGCGCGATGCTCGAGCCCGCCGTAGCCGTCGCTGACGGCCTGGGTCATGAACACGTAGCGGTCCATCGGCGCTTTTTTCGAACGCGGCTCGAACAGCGCGATCTGCGCCTCGCACACACGCTTCAGATCCGCTGATAGCCGCGTCATATCGAGCCCGATCACGCGCCCCGCGATCACGATGTCATGCGGCACGCCGTGCGCCTTGAAGGTTGCGAGCGCGAATTCGCCGAGCGTGACGGGATGATCGATCAACTCGTCGTAGTTCTGCGCGGTGTACTCGCCGAACGCGTAGCGCTTCGTGCCGCGCGCTTCCGTCAGCGCGGTCGCGACCCGCCAGTTGCCGAACTGCGGGCCCGCCGGCTTCTGGATATCGACGACGCACCGCGCGTCCTCGAAACCGAGCGGCGAAAGAAACACGCTCGTGCCGTTGAAGAAACCCGTCGTGTCGTCCAGATGCGCGGCCCGCACCGACATGTCCCACGCGTACACCTCGTAGCGCAGCGTCAGCGCGCCTTTCATGGGCGCGGCCTGCCACGTTTGCTTGTCGGTCTTTTCGATGCGCACCTTGCGGCCCGCATCGTTGAACGCGCGCAGCGTGACGACGTTGCGCGCGAACTCGCGGACCATGTAGCTGCCCGGAATCCAGACGGGCAGCATGAAGCGCTGGCCCGACGGATCGGGCTCGGCGACGGTGACGGTGACTTCGAAAATATGGGCGGCGGGCTGCTTCGGAACGATGGTGTAGCGGATCGGCTTCATCGGCGCTCGTGTGTGAAAACTCGGGGAGGGATTCGGAAGGTTCAAACGGGCAGCAACGGTGCTGCATGTGATTGGAGGCGCCGCGCGCCTCCTTGTTCAGACGGATTCGGACTGACGATGCGCGTCGCTCAGCGCGCCGACGAGAGCGCCTTGTCCAGTTCTTCCGCGGGCACGGCGCCCGGCAGGCGGCGGCCGTCGGCGAGGAAGATGGTCGGCGTGCCGCTCACGTTCATCGATTGGCCGAGCTTCAGGTTCTTGTCGATGGCAGCCGTATCGCACGTGCCTGGCGCGGTCGGCGCGCGGCGGTCCTGCATCCACGCTTCCCAGGCCTTCGCGCGGTCGGCGGAACACCAGATCGACTTCGACTTCACCGTCGAGTCCGGCGACAGAACCGGGTACAGGAACGTGTAGACGGTGATGTTATCCATTGACTTCAGCGTCGATTCGAGCTGCTTGCAGTACGGGCAGTTCGGATCGGAGAACACGGCGATCTTGCGGCTGCCGTTGCCCTTCACCACCTTCACCGCGTCGGCGAACGGCAGATTCGCGAAGTCGATGCGGTTGACCTCCGACAGACGCGCCTCCGTCAGGTTCTTGCGCGTCTTCGAATCGACCATGTCGCCGAGCAGCAGATAGTCGCCCGTCGCGTCGCTGTAGATGATCTGCGAGCCGATGTTCACTTCGTACAGGCCCGCGATCGGCGACTTTGTCACGCTCTTGATCGACGCTTCGGCGAGGCGCGATTGCAGCGTTGCCTTGAGCTTGTCGGTGGTCTGGTCGGCCTGCGCGGAACAGCCGAGCGCGGCCGTCACGACGGCCAGCGCCAGCGCGGCGATGCGGATACGTTGCTTCATGCTGCTACTCCTGATTCGATTTGGGCGCCGACGTTCGCGGCCTTCTGCCGCCTGCGACGCCCGTGTTTATGTTCCGCCCGTGTTCCCGATCGTGCTTGCGTCGCACCGGGAGCCGCATTACGGATGGTATGGGATGGTATGCCTCGCGGCCCGTCCTGTCACACATGCGCCCTGCCGATCGAGGGCGCAACGTACGTGCCCGGCGTTTCAGCCCAGCGCCGCCGACACCAGCCAGCGTTTGACCAGTTGCTGCTGCCCAACGAACGCCATCCCCGTATTGCGGACCGCGCGCGCGATATTGCCAGGCAGCGAGAACAGCCGCTGAAGGCCGTCGGTGGCGATGGTCAGCGCGCGGATGTCCTCGCTGCGCGAGCGTTCGTAGCGGCGCAGCAGCACGGTGTCGCCGAGATCGCGGAACGCCTCTTTCTTCGCGATCACGTCCACCAGCGAAGCCACGTCGCGCAAGCCGAGGTTCATCCCCTGGCCGGCGAGCGGATGGATCAGATGCGCGGCATCGCCGACGAGCGCCACGCGCGGCGCAACCAGCCGGTCGACCGTTTGCAGCGCGAGCGGAAACCCTTGAGCGGGCGTCACGCATTCGAGCTTGCCGAGCGCACCCATCGTCGCGCGTTCGACTTCTGCCGCAAGCTGCGCCGGATCGAGCCTGACGAGCGTGTTCGCATGATCCGTCAGCGCCGACCAGACGAGCGACACGTGGCTGTCAGGCAGCGGCAGCAGCGCGATGATCTCGCCGTCGCGAAACCACTGATACGCCGTCTCGCCGTGCGGCCGCTCGGCCTTGAAGTTCGCGACAACGCCCGTCTGCTTGTAGTCGCGCCGGTTCGTCTTCGAGCCGATCTGCGCGCGCACCCACGAATGCGCGCCATCCGCGCCGACGACGAGATCCGCTTCCAGCGCGTTGCCGTTCGCGAGGCCGATCGTCGCGCCGCCCGTTTTCACGTCGAGCCCTTGCGCGCGCGTGTCGAGCCACGTGAGATTGGGCTGAAAGCGCAGCGCGGCGTCGAGCGCGTGTTCGATCAGCGACGATTCAGCGATCCACGCAAGCTGCGGCACGGAAGCCTGAAACGCCGAAAAATGCAATTCGGCATGCGCGTCGCCGTAGACACGCATGTCGTAGACGGGCGAGAGCCGCGATACGTCGAGCGCCTGCCACACGCGCAGACGCTCGAGCAGCGCCTGTGAGCTCGCGGACAGCGCGTAGATGCGCGAGTCGAACACGGCGTCGCCGGGCAGCGGCTGGCAACGCTGCGCGAGCAGCGCGACGCGCAGCCCGCATTGCGTGAGCGCGAGCGCCGCGGTCTTGCCGACGAGCCCTCCGCCGATCACGGCGACGTCGAAGGATGAGTGGTGAGCGTTCATCCGGGCATTATAGCTGCGAGGGGTGCCGGGGACGGACCGGCGGGACAGGGGTTGGCCGGGTTTGCGCCCTGTACGACCGATGGTTGATGCATGTCGGGCGCAGGCGGGACCGACGGGTCGGAATGCGCGCAGCAGCGCTCGCACAGCGCGGCGTCGCGCGGTGGACGCCGCCGTTCCCCCGTTGCCGCAAACCTGCCGCCCGTCAGGGTTACAATTGCGGTTTTCGGTTATCCGGCACGCCGGCACGCTTTCGCATCACCGTCGCGCGGCCGGCGCAATACGACAAGTACGGACGAGTCCGCCCGTGCCGCGCCTTCCGGCGCCAGCGGACTTGCGGGCCGCAGCCGGCAGTGCGCCGCGCCGCGCGTAGCCCATGCAGCAAGTCCGCCCGTTCGCCGAAGCCCGTCACCACCTGATTTGTAGAGAACCACATGAGCCTCCAATGCGGCATCGTCGGCCTGCCTAACGTCGGCAAGTCCACCCTGTTCAACGCGCTGACCAAGGCGGGCATCGCCGCCGAAAACTATCCGTTCTGCACGATCGAGCCGAACGTCGGCGTGGTCGAAGTGCCGGACGCGCGGCTGAAGGCGCTCGCGGAAATCGTCAAGCCGGAACGCATCCTGCCCGCCGTCGTGGAATTCGTCGATATCGCGGGCCTCGTTGCCGGCGCGAGCAAGGGCGAAGGCCTCGGCAACCAGTTCCTCGCGAACATCCGCGAAACCGACGCGATCACGCATGTCGTGCGCTGCTTCGAAGACGAAAACGTGATTCACGTCGCGGGCAAGATCGACCCGGTGTCGGATATCGAAGTGATCAACACCGAGCTCGCGCTCGCCGATCTGGCCACCGTCGAAAAGGCGCTCACGCGCTACGCGAAGGCCGCGAAGTCGGGCAACGACAAGGAAGCGGTGAAGCTCGCCGCCGTGCTGGAAAAGGTTCGCGCACAACTGGACCAGGCAAGGCCGGTCCGCGGGCTCGAGCTGACGGACGAAGAGCGTCTGCTGATCAAGCCGTTCTGTCTGATCACGGCCAAGCCGGCGATGTATGTGGCGAACGTGAAGGAAGACGGCTTCGAAAACAATCCGCATCTGGATGCCGTGCGCAAGTACGCTGAAACGGAAAACGCGCCTGTCGTCGCCGTGTGCGCAGCGATCGAAGCCGAAATCGCCGATCTCGACGATGAAGACAAGGAAGTGTTCCTCGCCGACATGGGCATGCACGAGCCCGGCCTGAACCGCGTGATTCGCGCGGGCTTCAAGCTGCTTGGTCTGCAGACGTACTTCACGGCGGGCGTGAAGGAAGTACGCGCCTGGACGATCCATGTCGGCGACACCGCGCCGCAAGCCGCCGGCGCGATTCATACGGACTTCGAACGCGGCTTCATCCGCGCGCAGACGATCGGCTTCGACGACTTCATCACCTACAAGGGCGAGCAGGGCGCGAAGGAAGCGGGCAAGATGCGCGCCGAAGGGAAGGAGTACGTCGTGCACGATGGCGACGTGATGAATTTCCTGTTCAACGTCTGACGAACGATTGTCAAATGCATCTCGCCGCATGACGCGAGATGCCAGACGCAGAGAAAAGCCGCGCATCGACGCGGCTTTTTTTCGCCCTCGTTGCGCGAACACCAATCGGCGCTTCGGGTAATCGCGCTTTCTCGCACCATTGTTCGATGTTAAATTGCCCTTTCGACACTGGATCTGGCACTTAGAAAAAATCGCCGACGCTTTCCTGTCATCGACCATAACCAGAATCGCGCAACGCAACGCGCGTTCGATTAAAAGGAGACTCTCGATGCATTGCAAGCCGCTCTTCCGTTCGCTGTCCGTCGCGGCCGTTCTCGCCCTGGGCGTCCATCAGGGCGCACATGCCGCCACTGAAATCCAGTTCTGGCACGCAATGGAAGCCGCGCTCGGCGAACGCCTGAACGTGATCGCCAACGACTTCAATGCATCGCAGAGCGACTACAAGATCGTCCCCGTCTTCAAAGGCACCTACGATCAGACGCTTGCAGCGGGCATCGCCGCGTATCGCAGCGGCAATGCGCCGGCGATCCTGCAGGTTTACGAGGTCGGCACGGCGACGATGATGCAGGCCAGGAAAGCCGTCGTCCCTGTGTCCGACGTGTTCAAGCAGGCAGGCATGACGCTCGACGAAAAAGCCTTCGTGCCGACCATCGCCAGCTACTACAGCGACTCGAAAACCGGCCATCTGATTTCGATGCCGTTCAACAGCTCGACGCCCGTCCTCTACTACAACAAGGACGCGTTCAAGAAAGCCGGTCTCGATCCCAACGCGCCGCCCAAAACCTGGGCCGAAGTCGAGCAGGATGCGCAGAAGCTGAAGGCAGCAGGCCTGTCGTGCGGCTATTCGTCGGGCTGGCAAAGCTGGATTCAGCTCGAAAACTACAGCGCGTGGCACGGCGCGCCGTTCGCGACGGAAAACAACGGCTTCGACGGCGCAGACGCGCAGCTCGAATTCAACAAGCCGCTGCAGATCGCCCACATCGCGTTTCTTCAGAAGATGGCCAAGGAAGGCACGTTCACCTACGCAGGCCGCAAGGACGAACCCGTTTCGAAGTTCTACAGCGGCGACTGCGGAATCATCACGAACTCGTCAGGTTCGCTCGCGACGATCCGCAAATACGCGAAGTTCGATTTCGGGACGGGCATGATGCCGTACGACACGAACGTGAAGGGCGCGCCGCAGAACGCGATCATCGGCGGGGCGAGCCTTTGGGTGCTGTCGGGCAAGGACCCGGCCGTCTACAAGGGCGTCGCGAAGTTCCTGGCCTACCTCAGCTCGCCGCCCGTCGCCGCGAAATGGCATCAGGACACGGGCTATCTGCCCGTCACCACGGCGGCGTATCAACTGAGCCAGCAACAGGGCTTCTACGAAAAGAACCCTGGCAGCGACACGGCCATCAAGCAGATGCTCAACAAACCGCCGCTGCCGTTCACGAAGGGCCTGCGTCTGGGCAACATGCCGCAGATCCGCACGATCATCGACGAAGAACTCGAACAGGTCTGGGCCGACAAGAAGACGCCCAAGGATGCGCTCGATTCGTCGGTGTCGCGCGGCGACGATCTGCTGCGCCGTTTCGAGAAAGCCGGTAGCTGATCCGTACGAGGGGCGCGCCTTCGCCGCTGCACGAAGTGAAGCAACGAAGCGCGCGTGATTCGCTCACCGTTGGGAAGGACGTCGATGGACAAGCGCTCTCGCTTCGGCACCAGCTTCCTGCCTTATCTGCTCGTCGCGCCGCAGCTCGCGATTACGCTGCTGTTCTTCCTGTTGCCCGCGGGCGAAGCGCTCTGGCAATCGACGCAAAGTCAGGACGCGTTCGGCACGTCGAGTGAATTCGTCGGGCTCGGCAATTTCAGGCAGCTGTTCGCCGATCCGCTGTACCTTTCGTCGTTCGAAACGACGCTGATCTTTTGCGCGCTCGTCACCGTTTCGGGGCTCGCGATCTCGCTGTTGCTCGCCGCCTGCGCCGACCGCGTGACGCGCGGCGCAAAAGCCTATCAGACGCTCCTGATCTGGCCGTACGCCGTCGCGCCCGCGATTGCGGCCGTGCTGTGGTCGTTCCTGTTCAACCCGAGCATCGGTCTCGTGACCTTCGCGCTCGGCAAGGCTGGCATCGTTTGGAATCACGCGCTCAATCCCGGTCAGGCGATGTTCCTCGTCGTGCTCGCATCCGTCTGGAAACAGGTCAGCTACAACTTCCTGTTCTTCTATGCGGGCCTTCAGGCGATTCCGCGCTCGCTGATCGAAGCGGCCGCGATCGACGGCGCCGGTCCCGTGCGGCGCTTCTTCGGCGTCGCGCTGCCGTTGCTGTCGCCGACGACGTTCTTTCTGCTCGTCGTCAATCTCGTCTACGCGTTCTTCGACACCTTCCCGATCATCGATGCCGCGACAGGCGGCGGCCCCGCGCAATCCACGCGCACGCTGATCTACAAGATCTTCGCCGAAGGCTTCCAGGGGCTCGACATCGGCAGCTCGGGCGCCCAATCGGTCGTGCTGATGGTGATCGTCGTCGGGCTGACCGTCGTGCAGTTCCGCTTCATCGAGCGGAGGGTTCAATACTCATGATCGAGAATCGACGCGGCTTCGACCTCTTCTGCCACGCCGTGCTGATCGTCGGCGTGCTGCTGGTCGTGTTTCCCGTCTACGTCGCATTCTGCGCAGCGACGATGGACGAGCACGAAGTGTTCAGCGTGCCGCTTTCGCTGGTGCCGGGTACGCATCTGCTCGACAACATCGCGAGCATCTGGACGCGCGGCACGGGCAACGCCGCGAGCCCGTTCGGCGCGATGCTGCTCAACAGTCTCGCGATGGCGCTCATCATCGCGGTCGGTAAGATCGCCGTGTCGATCGTCTCGGCTTTCGCGATCGTCTTCTTCCGCTTTCCGGGCCGCAGCGCCGCGTTCTGGCTGATCTTCGTCACGCTGATGCTGCCCGTCGAAGTACGCATCTTTCCGACCGTGCAGGTCGTATCGTCGATGCATCTGAGCAACACGTACGCCGGCCTCACGCTGCCGCTGATCGCGTCCGCCAC
The DNA here is from genome assembly GCF_038900755.1 of Paraburkholderia diazotrophica. GTDB lineage: Bacteria > Pseudomonadota > Gammaproteobacteria > Burkholderiales > Burkholderiaceae > Paraburkholderia > Paraburkholderia diazotrophica_A. The sequence goes on along the minus strand of NZ_JBBPEN010000024.1, from coordinate 15,648 downwards.
CGCGACGTTTCTATTCCGCCAGTTCTTTCTGACGCTGCCCGACGAACTGATGGAAGCCGCGCGCATCGACGGCGCCGGTCCGCTGCGCTTCTTCTGGGACGTCGTGCTGCCGCTCTCGAAGACGAATCTCGCGGCGCTCTTCGTCATCACGTTCATCTACGGCTGGAACCAGTACTTGTGGCCGATCCTGATCACGAGCCAGCAGTCGTTGACGACGGCCGTGGTCGGCATCAAGAGCATGATTGCATCCGGCGACACGGCGACCGAATGGCATCTCGTGATGGCGGCGACGCTGCTGGCGATGCTGCCGCCGCTCGTCGTCGTGCTGGCGATGCAGCGCTGGTTCGTGCGCGGCCTCATCGATGCTGAGAAATAAGGCTGAAAAAATAAGGCTCAAATAAGGCTCAAAGATGAGGCCGAAAAACGAGTGCTGAAAAACAAGGATAAAAACCATGTCTGCACTGACGCTGAAAGGGGTGAAAAAATCGTACGACGGCAAGCAGAACGTCCTGCACGGCATCAACGCCGACGTGCGCGACGGCGAGTTTGTCGTGATGGTCGGGCCGTCGGGGTGCGGCAAGTCGACGTTGCTGCGCATGGTCGCGGGTCTCGAAGCCGTCACCGAGGGCGAGATTGCGATCGACGGCAAGGTCGTCAACGATCTCGAGCCGAAAGATCGCAACATCGCGATGGTGTTTCAGAACTACGCGCTCTATCCGCACATGACGGTCGCGGAGAACATGGGCTACGCGCTGAAGATCGCCGGGCTGCCGAGACCGAAAATCGACGCGCGCGTGCTGACGGCGGCGAAGATTCTCGAGCTCGAACCGCTGCTGGCGAGAAAGCCACGCGAGCTGTCGGGCGGCCAGCGGCAGCGCGTCGCGATGGGCCGCGCGATCGTGCGTGAGCCGGCCGTGTTTCTGTTCGACGAGCCGCTGTCGAATCTCGACGCGCGGCTGCGCGTGCAGATGCGGCTCGAAATCCAGCGCCTGCATGGTCGGCTCAAGACGACGAGCCTGTACGTGACGCACGATCAGATCGAAGCGATGACGCTCGCGCAGCGCGTGATAGTGATGAATCGCGGCCACGCGGAGCAGATCGGCGCGCCGACGGAAGTTTACGAGCGGCCCGCGACCATTTTCGTCGCGGGCTTCATCGGCTCGCCGGGGATGAATCTGCTGAACGGCCGGATCGCCGATGACGGCGCTTCGTTCGAAGTCGCGGGCGTTGGACCGAAGCTGCCGCTCGATGGTGTGCCGTCCATCGGCCGCGAAGTGGTGGCAGGCCGCGTGTGCGTGCTCGGCATCCGGCCCGAACACATGACGCCTGGGCAGCCCGGCGCGCCGGCTGCCACGCTTGCCGTCGATTCGTGCGAACTGCTCGGCGCGGACAATCTTGCGCATGGGCGCTGGGGGCAGCATGAAGTCACCGTGCGGCTGCCGCATGGGCACCGGCCGGGTGCCGGTGAAATGCTTCAGATCACGCTGCCTGCGCAGCATCTTCATTTCTTTGATGAGGAAGATGGCAGGCGGTTGAATTGAGGTTTTCTTTTGTCTGCGACGCTTTTTTGCGTTTTTGCGTTTTCGCTGACATCTGCGATTGCGTGGCTATTTCCGCGCGCCGCTGGCATCCGCAATGCGCCTACCGGCGCGGGCGTTGCCCCTGTGCGGGGCGGCACCTACTCTTCTTTGCCGCGGCAAAGAAGAGTAGGCAGAAGAAAGCCGCTCACACCGCCAGTCCTTGACCTTTATCCACGGGCTCTCAACGTCCCCATAGTTCACATGGCATCATGCTGGCCCATGTATGTTGCCCACGTTCTCGCTAGCGCCTCACCTGCTTCGCGCTTCCGCGTTGCAGCCCAAGACATCAAAAATTGCGACGCCCCTTTGCGGCAAACTGTGTGTAGGCAGTCGCGCCGCACAGGACACCCTCGCTACGCGATACGGCGGCAGTGAGGATGTTGCCGTGTATGACACAACAACCCATATTCACTACCGACATGCGGCGCTGAAACATTCGATTCCCTCAGCCATGCCAAACGTGCATGAAGCGGGTGAGGCGATTAACCAGTGAGTTGGCAACGCGCATCGGTCAGCACACTGCAGCGCGAAACACGGGGACGTTGAGAGCCCGTGGATAAAGGTCAAGGACTGGCGGTGTGAGCGGCTTTCTTCTGCCTACTCTTCTTTGCCGCGGCAAAGAAGAGTAGGTGCCGCCCCGCAACGCCCGCGCCGCGAGGCGCATCGCGGATGCCAGTGGCGCGCTGAAATGGCCAAGCAATCGCAGCTGCCAGCGGCACGCCGAAATAGCGACGCAATCGCAGATGCCAGCGGCACGCCGAAACAGCCACGCAATCGCAGATGCCAGTGGCGCGCTGAAATGGCCAAGCAATCGCAGATGCCAGCGGCACGTCGAAATAGCGACGCAATCGCAGATGCCAGCGGCACGCCGAAATAGCCACGCAATCGCGGATGCCAGCGAAAGGGCAAAAATACCGAACAGCGTCGCAGACAGAAAGCCCCCCAGGCACACCAAGTACAATGACACATCCGCCCGCCCGGGCGCCGGCACGCCTGGTGCCGTATCCACTCAACACCCCCAAACTCACGCAAATGGCCCAATACGTCTTCACCATGAACCGGGTCGGCAAAATCGTGCCGCCCAAGCGTCAAATCCTGAAAGACATTTCGCTGTCGTTCTTCCCCGGCGCGAAGATCGGCCTGCTCGGCCTGAACGGCTCGGGTAAATCCACGCTGATCAAGATCATGGCCGGCGTCGACAAGGACATCGAAGGCGAAGCCACGCCGATGCCGAACCTGAACATCGGCTATCTGCCGCAGGAACCGCAGCTCGATCCGCAAAAGACCGTGCGCGAAGCCGTCGAAGAAGGTCTCGGCGACGTGTTCAACGCGCAAAAGAAGCTCGACGAAATCTACGCCGCGTACGCGGAACCGGACGCCGACTTCGACGCGCTCGCCGCCGAACAGGCGAAGTACGAAGCGATCCTCGCGACGTCCGACGGCGGTAGCGCCGAACAGCAGCTCGAAGTGGCCGCCGACGCGCTGCGCCTGCCACCATGGGACGCGAAAATCGAGCACCTGTCGGGCGGCGAAAAGCGCCGCGTCGCGCTTTGCAAGCTGCTGCTCGAAAAGCCCGACATGCTGCTGCTCGACGAGCCGACCAACCACCTCGACGCCGAATCGGTCGAGTGGCTGGAGCAGTTCCTCACGCGCTTCCCGGGCACTGTCGTCGCCGTGACGCACGATCGCTACTTCCTCGACAACGCCGCCGAGTGGATTCTCGAACTCGACCGCGGCCACGGCATTCCGTGGAAGGGCAACTACAGCAGCTGGCTCGATCAGAAGGAAGACCGCCTGAAGCAGGAAGAGGCGTCGGAATCGGCGCGTCAGAAGGCGATCAAGAAGGAACTGGAGTGGGTGCGCCAGAATCCGAAGGGCCGTCAGGCGAAGTCGAAGGCGCGCATTGCCCGCTTCGAGGAACTGAACAGCCAGGAATACCAGAAGCGCAACGAAACGCAGGAAATCTTCATTCCCGTCGGCGACCGCCTCGGCAATGAAGTGGTCGAGTTCAAGAACGTCAGCAAGTCGTACGGCGATCGCCTGCTGATCGACAACCTCAGCTTCAAGATTCCGGCGGGCGCGATCGTCGGCATCATCGGGCCGAACGGCGCCGGCAAGTCGACGCTCTTCCGCATGCTGACGGGCAAGGAGCAGCCGGATTCGGGCGAAATCATCAAGGGCCCGACCGTCAAGCTCGCGTACGTCGACCAGAGCCGGGACGCACTGGCCTCCGACAAGACCGTGTTCGAGGAAATCTCCGGCGGCGCCGACGTGCTGACGGTCGGCAAGTACGAAACGCCATCGCGCGCGTATATCGGCCGCTTCAACTTCAAGGGCGGCGACCAGCAGAAGATCGTCGGCAACCTGTCGGGCGGCGAGCGCGGCCGTCTGCATCTGGCAAAGACGCTGATCGCGGGCGGCAACATGCTGCTGCTCGACGAGCCGTCGAACGACCTCGACGTCGAAACGCTGCGCGCGCTCGAAGACGCACTGCTCGAATTCGCCGGCTCGGTGATGGTGATCTCACACGACCGCTGGTTCCTCGACCGTATCGCGACACACATCCTCGCGTTCGAAGGCGATTCGCAAGTGACTTTCTTCGACGGCAACTACCAGGAATACGAAGCGGACAAGCGCGCGCGTCTCGGCGAAGAAGCGGCGCGTCCGAAGCGTCTGCGCTACAAGCCGATCACCCGCTAAGCGTTCGCTGTGCCGCCGTCCGCAGACGGGCCGCTCGCGCGGTTCGATGCGAACGGCATAGGGTTTGCTGGCTCGTCACACGCAGACGAGGAGATGGCATGGCGATATCGACGGGCAAGCGCGTGGTGGTGGCCCTGGCAGGCGTGATCGTGCTGCTCGTCGCGATCGCGCTCGGCGGGCTGTATTTCGTGCAACACGAAGTGAAAGCACGCGTCGTCGAGGCGCTCGCGCCGATCGGCAGCGCGCAGAGCATCGACGTGGGCCTCACGTCGATCACGCTCAACCGCGTGCGGCTGACGGCGCCCAACGACTGGCCGACCGCCGACTCACTCACGGCCGAGCAAGTCACGATGACGCCCGATGTCGGCGATCTGCTCGCGCATCGCGTGCATATGAAAAGCGTCGTGGTGCGCGGCTTCAGCCTCGCGCTGGTGCGCACGGCGAGCGGACGTCTAGAACTGCTGCCGAAGCTGCGGCAATCGGTGAGCCAGCCCGCGAACGCGGCCAGTGGCGCCAGCGCCGCCAGTGGCGCGAGCGGCGCAGCGTCGAGCCGGCCGCCCTTGCCCGCCGAAAAGCTCATCGAACACATCGCGTTTGCAGACGGCCAGTTCGTCTTCTACGACGAATCGGTCAGCAAGCCGCCGTACAAGGTGATCGTCAGCGACGCGAGCGCCAGCGTCGACCACATCCATCTGCCAGATCTCACCGAACCGACCAACCTGTCAGTCCGTGGCTCGATCAAGGGTCCGGCGCACACCGGCAAGGTCACGTTCGACGGCTGGATGAAAATCGCCAGCAAAGACTCGCAGACGACCACGACGCTGCGCGGCGTCGACGTCGTCACGCTCGATCCGTATCTGCTGAGGAAGGCGGGCGCGAAGACGCAGGTAACGGGCGGCACGCTCGACCTGACCATGCAGGCGAGCGTGACCAGCTATCACATCCACGCGCCGGGCACGATCACACTGCATCGTCTGCAATTGCCCGACACGGGCGATCCACTCGACACCTTCATGCAGATTCCGACCCGCGCCGCCGTCGCCGCGCTGAAGAAGCACGGCGACGACATCACGCTGCACTTCACGATCGACGGCAATTTGCGCGACCCGAAATTCAAGCTCAACGAAAGCCTGATGACCGAGTTGCGCGCGAACTTCGCGAAAGCGCTGGGCGTCAGCGCAGAAGGCGTCGCGAAGGGCGCGGGCGAAACGGTGAAGGGACTCGGCAACGCACTGAAAAATCTGCTTGGGCAATGACGTCCGCTTCGGCGGCGATGCCCTGTTTGCGACGCTCAGACGGGCAAGCCTAGCGCTCGCAGTCTCGCTTCCGTTTCATCGGCGTTCGTGTGATGCACGCCGTGCCAGCCGAGTTCGGTTGCGGCGTTGGCGTTCCTGATGTTGTCGTCGATGAAAACCAGTTCTTGCGGCTGCACATCCGGCAGATGCGCGCGAATCCGGCGCAGCATTTCATCGAAGATCGCCGGGTCAGGCTTGACCATCTTCACGCGGCCCGACACGACGATGTCCCTGAAGCGGCGCAACACCGGATAGTGCTCCCACGCATACGGAAACGTCTCGTCCGACCAGTTCGTCAGGCCGAAGAGCGGCACGTTAGCGGCTTCGAGTTTCTCGACGGTCGCGACGCCGTCGTCGAGGACGCCCGCGACCATTTCGTGCCAGCGCTCGTAGAACGCGCGAATCAGCGGCTCGTGCTCCGGAAACTTTTCGATCAGTTCTGCCGTGCCTTCCGCGATCGGCTGGCCGCCGTCCTGGCGGATCACCCAGTCCATCGTGCAGACATTGGTCAGGAACCAGCGGCGCTCGGCGTCGTCGGGAATCAGCGCGCGGTACAGATATTCCGGACTCCAGTCGATCAGCACGCCGCCGAAATCGAACACGACTGCCTTGATGGTCATGCGAACTCCGATTGCAGAATATCGGCGAGGGGACGCACTTTGACGCGCTTGCCCGTCATCGACGAATTGGCCCAGACGAAGTTCTGGTGCTCGACGATCTTGTCGGCGGCGAGATGCGGCTTGTGCTGGGTCGTGTGAAGGTCGGACACGACCGTCGTGCGCAGGCCGAGCAGTTCGGCGCGGCACGCGGTGGCATTGACGCAAAACTCCGTTGCGTAGCCACATAGGATCGCGCCGTCGATGCCGCGTTGTTGAAGTTGCGCTGCGAGCGGCGTGTCCTGGAACGAATCGCCGACGCTCTTGAAGATGGAACGGTCCTGCGGCTCGCGAACGAGCGCGGCGGGTAATTGCCACGCGTCGCTGCCGCGCGCGAGCGGCCCATTTGCATCGCTTTCGTGCTGCACGAAAAAGACGGGCGCATTCGCATGGCGCGCAGCCGACGTGAGCTTGTTGATGCCGTCGATCACATCGACGGCGCGATGAGCGGCCGACGGGCCGCTGAAGAACATCTGCTGGACGTCGATGACGATGACGGCAACACCGGGCATGCGGGCCTCGCTATTCGTTGGTCTTTTGGTTGCGATACGGCGAAAAGGCGATACGGCGAAAAGGCGGCAGCGCCGATGCGCGAGACGCCGCCGCAACATGCGGCTGTGCGGCGGCGTCCTGCGCGTCAGACCGGCTGCGTGCGCGTGTCGAGCCACGCCTTCGCGTCGCCCGACACATGCGGCGACACGCGCGCGCGCACCATCTCGTGATACGCGTTGAGCCACGCGCGCTCGTCGTCGCGCAGCAGGTTCAACGCGACGCAGCGCGTGTCGATCGGGCACAGCGTCAGCGTTTCGAATTCGAGGAAATCGCCGAACTCGGTTTTCTGCGCCGGACGGTTCAGCACCAGATTTTCGATGCGAATGCCCCACTTGCCCGGACGATAGATGCCCGGCTCGATCGACGTGATCATGCCCTCTTCCATCGCCGTCCACGCTTCGGCGGGTGCGTAGTGCGAGATCACCTGCGGACCTTCGTGGACATTCAGGAAGTAGCCGACGCCGTGCCCCGTGCCATGCCCGTAGTCGGCGCCCATTTCCCAGATCGGCGCGCGCGCGATGGCGTCGAGCATCGGCGAACGGATGCCGCGCGGAAACTTCGCGCGCGAAAGCGCCATCGTACCCTTCAGCACCGTCGTGAAGTCGCGGCGATGCTCGTCGTCGATCGTGCCGATGGGCACGACGCGCGTGATGTCGGTCGTGCCGCTCAGGTACTGGCCGCCCGAATCGATAAGGAGCAGGCCGTTGCCTTCGATCGTCGAATGCGAAGCGGGTGTCGCGCGATAGTGCGGCATCGCGCCGTTCGCGTTGAAACCGGCGATCGTCGCGAAGCTCAGCGTGACAAAGCCCGGCCGACGCGCGCGCGCCGCCGTCAGCTTTTCGTCGATCGTCAGTTCGGTGATCTTTTCGCGGCCGAGCGCGCCCTCGAACCACGCGAAGAATTCGGCGAGCGCTGCGCCGTCCTGCTCCATCGTCGCGCGCACGTGCGCGGCCTCGGCTTCCGTCTTGCGCGACTTGAAGAACGTCGACGGATTCACCGACTCGACGATTTCCACCGCCGCCGGCACCGATTGCAGCAAACCATACGTGATGCGGCGCGGGTCGATCAGCAGCGTCTGGCCGCCAGGCAGCGCGGCGAGCGCGTCGGCGGCCTTGGCGTACGGCTCGACGAGAATGCCGTCACGGGCCAGCGACTCTGCCAGTTCCGTGGGCACTTTGCCGTTCGTCACGAAGAGCGACGCGCGTTCCAGCCCGATCAGCGCATGCGCGACGAACACCGGGTTGTAGTTCACGTCCGCGCCACGCAGATTCAGCAGCCAGGCGAGATCGTCGAGCGTCGAGATGAAGTGCCACTGCGCGCCCTTTTCCTGCATCGCGCGGCGAATCCGGTCCAGTTTCTCCGCGCGTGAGACGCTGGCGTGCGGCGCGACGTGCTCGTAGACGGCGCCCATCGGCAAGTCCGGACGCTGCGGCCAAACAGTGTCGAGCAGATCGAGGTCGGTGCGCAGGTTGACGCCGCGCGCCGTCAGCGCATCGCTCAGCGCGCGCGCCGCCGCGACGCCGAGCACCGCGCCGTCGACGCCGACCGTCGCGCCCGCCGGCACGTTCTGCGCGAGCCAGTCGATGTGCGGCGCCGTCAGTTGGCCGCCGAACATTTTCATCAGCTGGATGCCCGTGCCCGCCAGTTGCGCTTCGGCCTGAACCCAATAGCGGCTGTCGACCCACAGGCCGGCAAAGTCGGCCGTCACGACCAGCGTGCCGACTGAGCCGGTGAAGCCGGACAGCCATTCGCGGCCCTGCCAGCGGCCCGGCAGATATTCGGAGAGATGCGGATCGGCCGACGGCACGAGCCAGGCGGCGAGCCCTTGCTGCGTCATCGCGCTGCGCAGTTGCGCAATGCGCTCGGGGATCGAGGCGGTTTCGGGGAGTCGTACGTTCATCGGTTTCACCTGCAAAGAGTCATCGACGGGATAACAAGCCGACCGTCACGGCAACGGCAACAAGAGCGAAAGCAGTGCAGACGGGCCATTCGAGCGTATCGCCGTCATGAAAGAGCTGGACGACGTTGCCAGCCATGTGCGCGATGGCCGCCCCCGCCACGCCGACGAGGAGCGCCACCCAAAGGCTCACGCGGCTCGCGCGCCGCAGCGGATGCAGCCACCAGCTGACCAGACCGACAGCAGCGCCAAGGAGGATCAGCCCAGGCCAGCCCATCAGCGCACTCCGCCGCTGATCATCAATTTAAGACTCTTCTGATAGGCGGCTGTTTTATCGATGGCTAGCATTTTTTTCTCTTTCACTAGAAGGTCAGCACGGCTTTCTGCGTAGCGGTTGAGTTTAGGGGCCCGGGGCAAGGTTAGGCAAGCCGAAAGCCTCCCCGCGCCAGGCCGCTGCGTCCCGCCCTTCGTTCCATGCGAATCGCCCTTATTGAGCCAGACCTGCGGCATGCGGAAATCGTCGGCCGGCTACTGTTTGCCGGTGGGCATGCCTGTCACCACTTTTCCGCCAGCGCGCCGTTTCTGGCAGGCGCTGCGCGCGAATTCTTCGATCTTCTCGTCACTGACGCGTTTTGCGGCGACGCAGCCGCCGAGGACGTGATCGCGCGGGTGCGCGAGGTGCTGCCCGGTCTGCCCGTCGTCGTGCTGATGACATCGCCGCGCGAAAGCGAACTGGTTGCGACATTCCAGGCGGGCGCCGACGATTGTCTCGCGAAGCCGGCGCGCGGTCCCGAAATGCTGGCGCGCATCGACGCGCTGATGCGCCGCGCCGGCATCCGCCGCCCGCGCAACCGCGCGCGCGAAATGTTCGGCGAATACGCGTTCGATGCAGGCCGCTCGACCGTAACCTTTCGGGGCCAGAGCGTAGCGCTGACCCCGAAGGAACTTCAGTTCGCGCTGCTGCTGTTCACGAATATGTCGCGGGCCGTTTCGCGGGCGCACATCCTCGAAACGGTCTGGTCGCGCCGCCGCGACGTTAAGTCGCGTACGCTCGATACCCATGCGTCGCGCATCAGAACCAAGCTCGAATTGCGCCCGGAATTCGGCTACACGCTGGTTCCGCTGTATGGGTACGGCTACCGTCTGGACCAGATTCCCGTAGAAACGGCGGATGGCGCGGATAAGGCGCTCGCCAATGAAAGATTCGTGGAAACGCTATAATATTGGGCCTAACCATAGCCCCAATACGTCGCCTTGCAAGGCCGTAGCGTCCCCGTGCAACTCTTAACGATCGGAATCAATCACCACACCGCGCCCGTCGCCCTGCGCGAGCGCGTGGCGTTTCCGCTCGAACAGATCAAGCCCGCACTGTCGACGTTCAAGGACATCTTTGTCGGCCGCACGGCTCGCACTGCGCCGGAAGCGGCGATCCTGTCGACCTGCAACCGCACCGAGCTGTACTGCGCCACCGACGACCACGCCGCCCGCGAAGCCGCGATCCACTGGCTGTCGAAGTATCACAACATCGCCTCCGACGAACTCGCGCCGCACGTGTATGCGCTGCCGCAGTCCGAAGCCGTACGCCATGCGTTTCGCGTCGCGTCGGGGCTCGACTCGATGGTGCTCGGCGAGACGCAGATCGTCGGCCAGCTGAAGGATGCCGTGCGCACTGCTTCGGAAGCGGGCGCGCTCGGCACGTACCTGAACCAGTTGTTCCAGCGCACGTTCGCGGTCGCGAAAGAGGTGCGCACCACGACGGAAATCGGGGCGCAGTCGGTTTCGATGGCGGCGGCCTCGGTGCGCCTCGCTCAGCGCATTTTCGACAAGGTGTCGAACCAGCGCGTGCTGTTCATCGGCGCGGGCGAAATGATCGAGCTATGCGCGACGCACTTTGCCGCGCAACAGCCGCGTGAACTGGTCGTCGCGAACCGCACGGCCGAGCGCGGCGAACGCCTCGCTGGCCGCTTCAACGGCCGCGCGATTCCGTTGTCCGACTTGCCCGCCCGCATGCACGAATTCGACATCATCGTGTCGTGCACGGCATCGACGCTGCCCATCATCGGCCTCGGCGCCGTCGAGCGCGCGGTGAAGGCGCGCCGTCACCGGCCGATCTTCATGGTCGATCTCGCCGTTCCGCGCGACATCGAACCGGAAGTCGGCCAGCTCGAAGACGTGTTCCTGTACACCGTCGACGATCTCGGCGCGATCGTCCGCGAAGGCAATGCGTCGCGGCAAGCCGCCGTCGCGCAAGCCGAGACGATCATCGAGACGCGCGTGCAGAATTTCATGCAGTGGCTCGACGCGCGCAGCATCGTGCCCGTCATTCGCCACATGCATACGCAGGCCGACGCGCTGCGTCGCGCCGAAGTCGAGAAAGCCCAGAAGATGCTCGCGCGCGGCGAAGATCCCGCCGTCGTGCTGGAAGCGCTGTCTCAAGCGCTGACGAACAAACTGATCCACGGCCCGACGCACGCGCTCAATCGCGCCAGTAGCGAGAACCGCGATCAGCTGATCGAGCTGATGGGCGGCTTCTACAAACACGCTCACTCTTCGACGGAGCGTTAGCGGCGCTCCACGCTGACACATCGCGTGTTGCCGCCCAGGCTCGCACGATGCGTTACCCGCAGTATCCCGGGCATTCGTCCCGGTTTTCGTCCCGAATCCCGAATCCAGCCGTCCTTTCCGGAGTCCGCTCCGACAGCCCCAATGAAAACGAGCATGCAAGCCAAGCTCGACCAGCTCACCACCCGGCTGGCCGAACTGAACGACCTGTTGAGCCGCGAAGACGTCACGTCGAGCATCGACCAATATCGCAAGCTCACGCGCGAGCACGCGGAACTGCAGCCTGTCGTCGAACATTACGGTCTGTGGCGCCAGGCGCTGAGCGACGCAGCGACGGCGCAGGAACTGCTGTCGGACGCATCGATGAAGGATTTCGCGGAAGAGGAAATTCGCACGTCGCGCGAACAGATGGAAAAGCTCGAAGGCGAGTTGCAGAAGATGCTGCTGCCCAAGGATCCGAACGACGACCGCAATATCTTCCTCGAAATCCGCGCGGGCACGGGCGGCGACGAGTCCGCGCTGTTCGCGGGCGACCTGTTGCGCATGTACCTGCGCTACGCGGAGCGCAACCGCTGGCAGGTCGAGATGATGTCGGCGAGCGAATCGGATCTGGGCGGCTACAAGGAAGTGATCGTGCGGATCGCAGGCGACGCCGCGTACTCGAAGCTCAAGTTCGAGTCGGGCGGCCATCGCGTGCAGCGCGTGCCGGCAACGGAAACGCAGGGCCGCATCCACACGTCGGCGTGCACGGTTGCGGTGATGCCGGAAGCGGATGAAATCGGCGAAGTCGAAATCAATCCCGCCGATCTGCGCATCGACACGTTCCGGGCGTCCGGCGCGGGCGGCCAGCACATCAACAAGACCGATTCGGCCGTGCGCGTGACGCACCTGCCGACGGGCATCGTCGTCGAATGCCAGGACGACCGCTCGCAGCACAAGAACAAGGATCGCGCGCTGAAGGTGCTCGCAGCGCGCATCAAGGACAAGCAGTACCACGAGCAGCACGCGAAGGAAGCCGCGACGCGCAAGAGCCTGATCGGCTCGGGCGACCGCTCGGAGCGCATTCGCACCTACAACTTTCCGCAAGGCCGTCTCACCGATCATCGGATCAACCTGACGCTGTATCGCCTCGAAGCGATCATGGAAGGCGATCTCGACGAACTGATCGCGGCGCTGGTGTCCGAGCATCAGGCGGAATTGCTGGCATCGCTCGGCGACGCGGACTGAGCCGCGCATGGATACAGCCGATACCGTCGCCACGCTGCTGCGCGCATCGCCGCTGCCTGCGCTCGAAGCACGCATTCTGCTCGGGCACGCGCTCGGCTGGCGCCGCACGGAACTGATCACGCGCGCCGACGTCGCGCTCGATCCGCAAAAAGTCGTGGCGTTCCGCGAGCTTCAGACGAAACGCGTCGCCGGCGAGCCGATTGCGCAACTCATCGGATCGCGTGAATTCTTCGGACTCGATTTCGACGTCACGCGCGATGTGCTCATTCCCCGTCCCGAAACCGAATTGCTCGTCGAAACGGCGGTGCAAGCGCTTGAAGCGCACGCCGCGCGCGCCCGCGTGCTCGATCTCGGCACGGGCACGGGTGCGATCGCCGTGTCGATTGCGTGGTCGCGCCCGGATGCGCGGGTCTGGGCCGTCGACCGCTCGGCGGAAGCACTGGCCGTCGCCGCGCGCAACGCGATCCGGCTGCTCGAGCCGAAGCGCCCGGGGGGTGACGTGCAGTTCGCGCAGGGCGACTGGTACGGCGCGCTCGACGCGTCGCTTACGTTCGAGGTGATCGTCAGCAACCCGCCGTATATCCCGAGCGGCGATCCGCATCTGTCACAAGGCGATTTGCGTTTCGAGCCGCGCGGCGCGCTCACCGACGAGGCCGATGGACTATCGGCGATCCGCGCGATCGTCGCAGGCGCGCCGTCGAGACTGGCGCGGAATGGCGTGCTGTGGATGGAACACGGCTACGATCAGGCGGAAGCCGTCCGCGCGATTCTGTCGGCGCAAGGTTTCGCGGATGTCCGCTCCGAGTGCGACTTGGCGGGCATCGAGCGCATCAGCGGCGGGCGCTGGCCGGGCTGACACCGCGACGACATCCCGCGCCGTGTGGGATTCCGCCACCGGCCGGCATCTGCGAAATCCGCTATCATTTGACTCTATCCCCAACACATACCGGAACCGCAAGGTCAGTCATGGACACGCAACAACGCATCAAGCAAATCGTCGACGAAAACTCCGTCGTGCTTTTCATGAAAGGCAACGCGCAATTCCCGATGTGCGGCTTCTCGGGCCGTGCAGTGCAAATCCTGAAGGCATGCGGCGTCGATCAGTTCAAGACGGTCAACGTCCTCGAAGACGAAGCCGTGCGCCAGGGCATCAAGGAATTCTCGAATTGGCCGACCATCCCGCAGTTGTACGTCAAGGGCGAATTCGTCGGCGGCTCGGACATCATGATGGAGATGTATCAGTCGGGCGAATTGCAGCAACTGTTCGCCGCAGCCTGATTCACGCAGACGGGCGCCGCACGCCATGGAACATCGCGCCGCGGCGCCACGTCGTCTCATCATCGCCATCACGGGAGCGACGGGCGCGATCTACGGCGTCCGGCTGCTTCAAACGCTGCGCAAACTCGGCGGCGTCGAAAGCCATCTGCTGATCTCCAGCGCAGGGTGGCTCAATATCCAGCACGAACTCCAACTGTCGCGTGAAGACGTGCATTCGCTCGCGGATGTCGTTCATTCAGTGCGCGACGTGGGCGCAAGCATCGCGTCGGGCTCATTCACGACAGACGGCATGATCGTCGCGCCCTGCTCGATGAAAACGCTCGCGAGCGTGGCGCACGGGCTCTCCGACAATCTCATCACGCGCGCCGCCGACGTCACGCTCAAGGAGCGTCGGCGGCTCGTGCTGATGGTTCGCGAAACGCCGTTCAATCTCGCGCATCTGCGCAACATGACAGCCGTCACGGAAATGGGCGGCGTGATCTTTCCGCCGTTGCCCGCGTTCTACAACCGCCCGGCGACGATCGACCAGATGGTCGACGACACTGTCGCGCGCGTGCTCGATCTGTTCGCGCTGGGCCCGGCGCTCGCGCCAGCGTGGCAAGGGCTGAATAGTCCGGCGCAATAAGCCGGGCGCGGTTGTCTCATCTCACTTGCCGCGCGATCCGGCCATTCGATGTGATTCGCAACAGCGGCGAGACAATCAAATCCGCCTGGCGCCGTTTATCAATCGCGAGTGCGGCCGTATATTCGGATCAACCAAACCTTTCCGGCCTCAACGGCCCGCACCGCCATGACCCGCTTGCCTTCCCTCTTCCTGTCGCACGGCGCGCCGACGCTGCCAATCGATCCGTCGATGCCGCGCGAGCAATTCGCGTCGCTTTCCGCTGAGGTGCCGCGCCCGAAGGCGATCCTGATGCTGTCCGCGCATTGGGGCACGCTGCAGCCCGCCGCCAGCACATCGGACGCGCCTGAGACGATTCACGACTTTTACGGCTTTCCGCGCCAGCTGTATGAGATCCAGTACCCGGCGCCGGGCGCGCCCGACGTCGCGCGACGCGCGGCGGAACTGCTCGGCGAACAGGGCATGCCGACGGCAACGCAACCGCACGGCCTCGATCACGGCGCATGGGTGCCGATGCTGCTGATGTTCCCGCATGCCGATGTGCCGATAACCCAGTTGTCGATCCAGCCGCGGCTCGATCCCGCGCATCACTTCCGCGTGGGGCGCGCGCTGCGTCCGCTACAGGACGAAGGCGTAATGATCGTCGGTTCCGGCCAGATCACGCACAATCTGCGCGAGGCGGATTTTTTCGCGCGGCCCGAGGATGCCGATCCGCGCGTGATCGAATTCACCGACTGGTTCGAGACGCGCCTGGTCGCCCGCGATATCGACGCACTGCTCGACTATCGACGCCAGGCGCCGCACGCCGCGTTCATGCATCCGACCGATGAGCACCTGTTGCCGGTATTCGCGGCGCTCGGCGCAGCAGCCGACGACTACAAGCTCGGCATTCAATCGCTCGGAACGTTCCAGCGCTCTCTGGCGATGACGAACTACTTGTTCGGCAACGCGTAAGCGCCGCCGTCGTCGGACGAAAAAAAGCCCGCCAGGATTCTGGCGGGCTTTTGCTTTATAGCGAGTCAGGCAATTCGCGGCGATCAGGCGCCAATGCCTTCGAGAATCTCGTCGTGCGCTTCGCGCTCGTCCAGATACCCGGTGCGATAGCCCGTATGCACGCCCCAGTAGTAGAACACGAGCGAGAACACGATCACCACCAGCATGTCCCAGCCATACGGCAGCACACCCATCCCGCCGAACTGCTTGCTGCCGATCAGCGACAGGATCGCCATGCCCGGCAGGTACGCCACCAGCCACCACGCCGCCTTCAGATCCTGGTTGA
>NZ_JBBPEN010000023.1:0-59018 GCF_038900755.1 Paraburkholderia diazotrophica | reverse complement strand
GTACAGCAGGTCACAGCTTCAATCTCCGATATTCGGGTTGTTGAATGTGACAAGGCAGAGAAGAGCTTTGTCATCCACTACGCTGCCGATTTACGTCCGGCGGACGGCGACACGCGTCGCACTTGAATTGGCCTCTTAGAAGATAAGAAGTTTTTCACTCAACTTTCTCCAACTTACATCCGGGTGCCGGCCTTGATTGAAGTTAATCACGATTTGCGGGTGCGATTTCCATTGTGGTCGTCTCGCTCCAGCCCATAGACATCCCCCTCAAGCTCCTTCGCTTCCGCCAGCATTCCGGTGATGAGGTCGAGATCCTTGGCGGTCAGGGCGAGACCGGAGATGGCGACGTTCGAGGTCAGATGAGAGCGGTCGCGCGCGCCGATGATGACGGCCGCCACACCCGGTCGTTCGAGCATCGCAGCGCTGGCGACCGTGGCGATGTCGGTCCCGTGCCGGTCCGCGATCTGGCGAAGGATGGTCAGAAGGGCCTGGAACAGGTCCCAGCCGCCGACGTCGTCGATAATCCGCTTGTATTTGACCAACGAACGGTTCTCAAGCTGCTCTGTCGGTTCCGGTGCGCCGAACCATCTGTCGCCGAGGAAGCCGCCAGCCACGGTGCCATAGCACAGGAGCGGGATACCGTACTCGACCGCCGCCGCAGCCATTCGCCGCGCCGGACGGCGGTCGAGTAGCGAATACTGCACCTGCATGCAGGAAAGCGGCACGCCTGCATTCACGATCTCCAGCATATGGTAAGTGTCGAAATTCGTGCCGCCGATCTTATCAATCTTGCCGGTGCGCCGAAGATCGTCGAGCCACAGCGCTGCCTCGAGCCAACGAGGCTCTCGGTATTCCCACCAGTGGAGTTGTACGAGGTCGAGCCGCTCCTGGTTGAGGCGTCGCAGCGACTGGTCGATCACCCTCTCGACATAAGACTTGCTGATGCGCGGCAGTATGCCGAAGTGCGGCACAAATTTGGTATGGACCTTGATCCGGGTGAGCGCCTGCTCCCCGCGCAGATCGCGATAGCGCCTTCTGAAATGGCCGATCAGCTCTTCGACCCCGGTATAGATGTCGGCACAGTCGAAGGTGGTTATTCCCGCATCCGCGAAGGCCACCAAGTCGGCTACGGGGTCTTCGCTTCGGGCCGTGCAGTGGCCGCTCGCGAGTTGCCAGCCCCCGTGGATCACACGCGAGATCTCGTAGTTTGGAGCAAGCTGGAATCTCTGCATCTTTACTATGCCTTATAACAGTCATCATGGTGCGGTCCCGCTATGGTTGCGAAGCGGCTAAACCGGAACGGACTATTCCGATCGGAAAACTAAGCATATAGGAGGCCGATCTGCAGGTTGGTGCGCATAGAATCCGCCGAGCATAACGATGCGGAAGGCGCGTGGTACGCACGACACTTCTAAGCTTCCTGCGGTTCCCGCCCCGCTCTATGGCCATGTGTCCGATCTTGATGTTCATACGACCCGTTCCAGCAGCAGACGGCCAGCTTCAGCATAGTGCCGCTGCTGGACCATGGCGTGTTGCGCCGCCGCCTGCAGATCGCGCAGCCGCCGCTGAAGAGGTGAAGATTCATACACTGCGGCACCGCCGGCAAGGGTAAAGCAGGCATGTGCTGCGCTGGCACAGATCGTCGCAATCCAGATTCCGGTCTGTATGCCCTGGGTGTACAGAGCCTGGCCATTCAGCGTGTCGGCCAAGGCGTGCCGCCAATGACTCTCCGCCTGAACCTGCATGGCCGCCCGCGCTGCACGCACATCTGCTTCAATTCGACCCAACTCGGCCTGGACCATTTCTGAGTCGCGCATAGGAGCCGGCGCTCGAAGTTGTTGCCGGCCGCTGCGGGCGAGGTCGGTAACATCCGATAACGCACCCTCGGCGATGCCCACGCAGACAGCTCCGAGAAGCACCGACTGAAGGTGCCGCCAAGCTTGATATAGTGGTCCCGGTTCGCATGATGCTCCAGCTGGAAAGTCGAAGAAATTGGTCTCCGGCGCGAGTACGTTCTGAAGGGCTATGTGGTGACTGCCGGTACCTCTGAGGCCGGAGGCGTGCCAAGTGTCTTCAATCTGCCAAGCCGATGCCGGCAAGGCGACACACCGGACCAACGGTGGGCCGGCATCCCCTGCCGGTCCAAAGAGTGGTTTTCCGGCTTCCGACATGACACAGAGAGCCATCATCCAGTCGGCGTTGTGGCAACAACTGGCGAACGGCCAACGGCCGCTGACCCGCCACCCACCTGCCACTCTCTCGGCGGTGCCTCCTGGCGTGGTGACACCAGCTATGATGAGGTCCGACTTGTCCTGGTACATCAGATCGTAAGTCTGTCTCGGCAATCGAGGACTGATAATGGCAGATGAACTGCCGATCATCGCGGTCCAGCCGACTGAGCCGTCGATCCGAGCCAACGCGCTGATCACCTCCATTCCCCAAGGTAAATCTAGCTCTAGTCCGCCACGGCTGTGCGGCGCGAACATGCGGAACACTCCGATCAATCGCAACTTCTCGATAAGGTCGGACGGCATGCGGCGTTCCGCTTCGATCTCGGCTGCACGCGCGACAACGGCAGGAGCAAGATCGCGAATCGCGTCGAGGATCCGCCCGGCTGCAACAGCCGAACGCCCCGGGCTCTCTTTGCCAGACGGAGGTTGAGTTGCCGTTTGATGTCCCCTGTGCGCCGGACGATTTGGCCCGTGTAAAGCATCACTTTGCTTCATCAGTTTCTGCATGTGTCTAATTATTTAAGGAGTGCACATGCCGTCTGCCTGTGACAGATGCAGTGCGGCGGTGGTTAGTTGCGCGCCTTACGTCGCTATTTTGATCGCGCGGCACACGCGGCTTCCGCCGCAGCCTCGGGACGGAGAAGCTTCTTCATTCTCTGGTACGTGCAATAGTCGCCTGCGGCAGCAGGCTGTGCGGCAACCCCCTTTAGCATAGCGGTCAGCAGCCCGCCGTAAAGCATCCTCTTTACTCTGTGCATGGACTTGATGATGCCACGCGGTCGAGTATCGCTGCCAGAAGAAGAGCATCAAATATATTGATGTTGGTACGAGGCGCCCGAAGGCCGCACGGACAGGTCGGGACCCTGTCTTCGGTTCGACCCATGCAAGGGGATCTGTCAAGGGCAATGTCAAGTTGATGCGTGCAGTAAAATGTGGGCATGAAGAAGATCGAGTCGCCCGATCACGGTTTTCGTTTTCCGGCAGCGGTCATCAGCTTCGCGGTACACTGGTATCACCGGCTCAACCCCTGAGCCTGCGCGACATTGAGGGAACTGCTGCTCGAGCGCGGGGTGAGTGTGTTACCTACGAGTCGGTGCGCAAGGCTCTGGTGCAAATAGGCGGTCTGCACGAGATTGTTGTTATATAGAGGATGTCTAATGAAGCAGACAGGGCGGCCTCCCAGGCTGCGGGCGCAGTGGTATCTTTGAGGCCGAGCTTCGCGAGGCCGAATTGGCCCTTGCGAATACGATGTACCAACTCAATATCTGAGAGCGTGATCGCTGCGTTCCTGAAACGTTTGAAGCCGAGCATGACTTTCGTCCGGGACTTGATGTTGCGGTGATCCTGCCCGACCAGATTATTGAGATATTTCGAGGATCGGACTTTCGTGTCCTCAGGCAGCAAGCCATCGGCCTTCATCTCGCGCACGGCGCGGTGCGAGGCTGCATAGCCATCAAGCGTGATGGTCTTCGGTGGCTGGCCCTGAAGTCTGATTGCCTTCCTGAAAAAGGCTTTTGCCGCCTTCACGTCGCGCTTGGCACTAGCATGAAGTCTACCGTCTGACCCACCCGATCCACCGCCCGATAAAGATAGATCCACTTGCCGCGCAGCTTGAGGTAAGTCTCGTCGACGCGCCAGGACTGGCCGGTGGGCCTGCTGAAGCGGTTCCACCGTTTGACGAACTCCGTCGTAAAGCGCCGCACCCAGCGCAGGATCGTCGTGTGGGCCAGCGACAGGCCTCGTTCCGCCATCATTTCGACCAGATCGCGCAAGCTAAGCTTGTAGCGCAGGTACCAGCGAACACACAGGATGATCACATCGCGGTCAAAGTGACGGCCTGAACAGTTCGCCCAGGCTCTTCAGCTTGCTCATCGTCGGTTCTCAATTCGTTCAGCCCGACACCTTAACCCGATTCGCCCCGCGCTATTTGCACCAGAGCCATCTTCTTCATGCCCACATCTTACTGCGCACATCAAACTTGACATTGCCCTTGAATGTACAAAAGATCCGAGCTCTATCCGGACGACCACTATTCTGCGGCGGGGGACATCAGTCTAGCTGTCTCGTCATGGATGGAATTGACGTACTCGTCGCCTTTGCATAGAAACTGACCAGCGAGTCATGCATCTGCTGACGACTCACATCGTCTGCATACGCCATGTGACCGCCAGGGTACAGGATTCGAGTATAGCTCGCTTGCATTTGCGATTGCGGGACCCGGCCGCCCTTGGGATCCGAAACATATTGCATGTCCCAATCGACCTTTGCCGCCGGAACGACGGCATCGTAATACCCGGCAGCAGTCAACACTTGCATCTTCGGATTGATTGCCATTTCATCTGCAATGAAAATGGTTGCGTCCGGAAATGGAAGCTGAGAACCATCTGGATAACTTGTGATATGGTTCCAGGCGGGAGCGATTATCGAATTCAGTCCTTGATATCCGGACACGGCCTGGTATTTTAGGGTGTTATAGACATACGACGCGAAAATCGGCGTGTATGCTGACAGGTCGTCAAGCGCCGGATCCCATGTCAAATAATTGTTCATGGCTTGCGAAATATCACCCCCAATCAGACTTTTTCTTAAATCATACAGCCCCAATGTTTTCCCGTTCACCATGGCGTTTGTCGTAACGATGGCGTTTTTTCGCATCAGTTGTAAATTATCAGCGGCGATTTGTGCACCCGAATCGTTGGCAAATTTAATTGTCTGTGCAAGCACGGATGAATTTGCTGGTGACCCTGTTGAAGACGAGTCGAATAGATATGGACTTTTATTTGCAGTCGCGTATACCCCATTTCCCATTAGAGAGTTAAGGGTGCCGGTATATTTTTTTGCTGCATCCTCGACGCTATCGGATGAAATCCACGAAACGTAATCCGCTTTATAGCCGCTTAAGTCGACGCCAAGAATGAAATTCAATGCGCCGCCTGACTGCGCCGTAGGTGAATTAAAAAATGAATATGCCATTGTTGGAACAATTGACGCGGCATAATTTGAGGCGAATTGGATGGGGACATCAGAAGATAGCGCATTTCCCATCGATTGAATTAATTTGCCCATTTGATTTATGCTGGCAATTGAGGGGCGCTCGGGGGAACTTGTCGTGGTTTTCCATACTTGCGGACACGGCCGTGTGAAAGCATCAATTTGTTTGTTGACGAGATCTACAGAGGGCGTTAGCTTAATAAGCTCATTAAAGGCGAAATCCTCCGATTTTTGAAAAAGCTGTGGGGAATCGACGTTTATTAGCGCTGGATCTGTAATTGCCCCCCAGTATCTTGCCGCCATCGTAACAGTGGGAAGCAAAAACGCCGGAAGGGGATACCGTCGAGCTGGCTTTACGGAGCCATCCGGATAAAGATTATAAGTTGCTTCTTCGTAGTAATTTAACGCTGGCGCCTGCATCAGAAGGCCGCTCAGTTTGATCCCATACGTATTGTGCAGCGTGTACGACATGATCCCGACGCGTGGTCCGCCGTAGGATTCACCGTAGAGCATCAGCGGCGACTGGCCGCGATTGTTGACGTTAAGGTATCGATAGATCAGCCCAGCGTTGACCGTCTCATCCGCATCGACCGCCCAAAAATCCTGATTCTTCTTTGGTGCGATCGCTTCGGAATAACCGGTTCCCGGAGGGTCGACAAAGACCATATCGGTCTTGTCGATCAACGTCTGCGGGTTATCGCCGAGGGTCACGTCATTAGGGCCGGTCACCGTGGAACCCTGTTCGGAAAATACCCGCATCGGCCCATAAGAGCCCATGCGAAGATAATTCGACGACGCACCTGGCCCGCCGTTGAAAAAGAAGGTAATCGGACGTTGCGTTACGTCCGCCCCGTCCAACGTGTAGGCGGTGTAGAAGATCGAAGCCGTTGGGGCATTGGTGCGCTCATCCCGTACGGTCAGATGCCCTGCAGTTGCCGTATAGGTCAGCGTTTGACCGTTGACGGTAATACGATGGTGTGTCACAGCAGCCCCCTCGATTGCAGAGGAAAGCGAACCGCCGGCGGTAGTGTCGTAGGCCGTATTGTCGATGTAGGGTTGATCAGCTGCTAACGGTGGCAAGGACAGAGTTGCAGGCGTGGTGGCCGAAGTTGGCCGAATTGTCAGTGGGGAAGGGGCTGAGCTTGAGGACGGTACTGCGGTTGATGTTGTGGAAACGGAACCATCGTCTCCAGCGCTACAGGCACTTATAAGACCGGCGGCGATGATGGCCGCTCCAAGATTGCTGGCTTTGATTAACGGTAGTCGATGGCCAAAATGCTTCGCAAAAGATAAACGTCCCATTTTTTACCCGTCTAGTTACTGATTTCAGATCAATATTGCCTACCCCGTGCGCATCGGCTTTGTCGCAATAAGGGACCTGCTATGCTGAAGTCCCGAAGACGGACGATCTGACCGATGAAGCAGAACCTGAATCCCACGGTGGCGAAGGTGCTCAAGTGCCTGCATTATCCGCTTGACGTAATCCTTCTCTGCGTGCGCTGGTACGTTGCGTATCCGCTGGGTCTGCGTCACCTCGAGCAGATGATGGGCGAGCGAGGAATTTCGGTTGACCATTCGACCGCGCATCGCTGGGCACTCAAACTGTTGCCGGTTCTGGAGAAGGCGTTTCGGCGCTGCAAGCGGGCGGTCGCCAGGAGTTGGCGTATGGACGAAACGTACATTGGACTCGGCGAGCGAACTCACGCTTGCCGAAGGCGAACCGCAGGAACGGAACAAAACTATTGTGCCGGGTGAGGGGCCCATCGAAATCGAACACCGAGAGCACCTTCACTCCTTTCGGGTTAGCCTCAAGCATTTCCACGCTCATCAGTTGGCCTCTGCCAGTCGGACGCTGTGCTCCCCACTACCCAGATCAGCGGCCTTCACTCCGTGCCACTTAGCGCGCTCAAGGATGTTGACCGCCCACTTGTAGTGAGTTGCGGGTTCACACATCGCGTCGTTGTGCTTGAAAACGGCAGGAGCTACATCGTTGAGGATAAACTTGGCGCAGTTGAGGTCCGCGACGCTCACTCGGAGGGTATCGTGGATGACGCTGATCTGGCTCGGATGAATAGCCGTCTTCCCTACCAGCCCATGAGCGATGTCCAGCTCCAACTCCTCCTTCAGGAGATGAGGAGTGGCGAGCTGCTCGAATACAGGAGCGGTCAGAGCAAAGCCCTGAGCCCCCATGATCCCAGCAAGCATAGGGATCACGTAGTTCATCGGCGTGTTGTAGAGCGTGGTGGCCGGATTGCGCCGCAGACCAAGACAACCCATGAGGTCGTTTCCGCCTATCCGCAGCGTGATGATGCGCTGGTTCAGGTTGGCCTTCAGAGCCTGGCCAAGCTCCACCATTGCGCCAGGGTCGAACACGTCGACTGTCTCCAGTGTGGGCATCAGGCACAGATCCGGGTTGCTCACCGCGTATTCCCAAGATTGGAGGGATTTCAGGGTCAACTTGGGTACGACGAACCCATCGACGTGCTTCATCAGGGGCCAGTCACTCAGCACCGCTGCCATCGCAGCATCGCGCGGCCGGACGAACAGCAGGGGACCATGTTCAGGGCGGCCGCCCCTAGCCTCAACATCCATGAGGAGCGCCCGCAGGTTCGCGAGCGCGCTTTCGACGTCGATCGCCGCCACCGCGTCTTCCAGGCACACCACAAGTGAGCGCAATTCTGAGATCTTGGTGCCGAAAACCACGTCCAGGATGTCACCGCGGGTAGCCGGCATGTACAGAGTCGCCCCCAGGGCGAATGGAGAAGTGGCGCCCATCAGATCGGACTCCGTATGATTGTCGCGGCACGATACGGCCCCAGGTCAGCGCCAGCTTCCTCTACGGTCACGCCCGCGCGGTCAGTGAGATGCATTAACAACTGCACGTGGCTGTCGCTGCGATCACGTACCAGAACGTGATCAGGCACACGACGCAGAACCGCTCGGGTTGCCTCAGCGATACCCGGCTTCACGCGATTCAAGTTGAAGATGCCAAAACGAGTTGCCAGCGAGGACACCACGTCATCAGCGGACGCTTGGAGTTCCAATCGCTGTTCGTTGGTCCATGGAGTTGCGGGATAAACTTCGCCCAGCGCCCCACGTTCGACCTCGATCTTATCGATGAACTCTCGGGTTACATCATGCTTAGGCAGGTGGTCGTATGTCACGCAACCATGAAGCCCACCTTGAGTCGGCCAGATGGTGCGGGATACGAGGCCGGACACGGTTGCACCGAGGGTGCCGGACGGAATTACCCAGTCCTCTGCAGAGCCAGCCAGCCAAGCGCGGCCGCAGGGGTCTGCTAGAACAACGAGGCGAGGATCTTCTGGGAAGCGCTTGTCGTCGTCCAAGGTCCGCCTGAGCTCACCGGAGATTGCGCCTTTGCCGGTCCAGCCATCCACGAAGACGATCTTTTCGGCACCGTGCAACTGGATGATGGCTTCCAGAGCCACCGTGTCGATCCCGCAATCACGAATGATGCTGACACCGTAGTGGTGAGCATCGCGGCCCATTTCGACGAGTGCCCGGCGCAGCAGGACGCCGAGGGGCACGCCTGCGCGAACAAATGAAACCAGGGCGATGCTCGGCCCGGTGTAAGCGGCATTCAATGCCAAGGCCAGGGACTGAACATTGGAAGCCATACGAGCACCGTTCTGCGCCAGGGCATGGGTGTAGAGACCCTTGTGCACGTCGGTAGGAGCCTGCTCCAAGCTTATCATCTCAGAGTAATGCTTCTGATTCGTCTGAATCAGAAGCTCCTTTTCCTCAACGTTAGTGACGCTCATCTGCACGCGTTGCAAAAGGAAATGTACATCTTCAGGGGCGTAGCTGCCGCTGCCGACGGTGCTCAGGGTGGCGAGAAGATTACTCATTGATGAGCGCCTTCACTACTGTTGCCAGTTGACTGCGCGCCGGCGTCGACCACATGTGACAGAGGTCCATGAACCCCAGGTCGGAGACGCTGTCACCGAAGCCCAGGACTGGCCGCTCGCCGTGGATCTCACGGTCGCGGCGCAACCATTCTTGAACGGCGAAGCATTTTTCCAAACCCGCAGGCAGGAAGGCGAGGTTGTTGCCGTTAACGTGGATGTGCATGCATTCCAACATGCTTCGAGATTGAACTTCGGTCAGCAACTCAGTGAGCACCGAGTCGTCGGACTCGTTGTGCTTGGTCACCACGTAGTGGCGCAGACCTTTCTCTCCAACTACCCAACTGCGCAGGGAGTAGCCCAGTTCTTTGCCGATCTGCAGGGTGGCCTCGCTCAGTGTCGACAGCCGGTCTTGAAAGGTCCGGAGCGACTCGGCCATCTGTCCGTGCCAGGTCTGGTCAAGCGATCCGTCAGGGCGGAGCATCACGCCACCATGGGAGCAAATTGCACCTTCGGTGAAAGGAAGCTTGACGCGGTTGTAGGCCTCCACGCTACGTGCGGTAACCGGAACGACGTCGGCCGAGGCCAGCAGCCAGTTGATGAAGAATTTCTGGACCGGGTTCATGTACCCGTTGGGCTGCCCATGCACGTCCAGGGTGACGATGATTCGTGGGGTGGCCTCCGCCATCTTGCCTGCGGTCTGGAACAGGGTTTCGTCGAGGTCGACGAATATCAGCGGACGATTACTGCTCATCGAAAATTACCTCCGCATTCAGGACATCAACTAGTTCTGCAGGGAGCGCTTGCGCCGGGGTTTCGGTGCAGATAAGAACTCGGTCGAACTGGCCGGGCTTCACGTTGTAGAGGAAGTTCGGAATACCGAGACCATAGTTGTCAGAAAACGACAGCGCGTGCTCGATGGCGTGGCCTAGGGCTATAGGGGACCTGGTGGTGGAGCTGAAGTAGACATCCGCCCCGGCTCGCTCCGCGCGCTCCGCCAGCAGGAAGGGACGCCAGACGAACTCACCGGTACCCACTACGACGACTTTCTCGCCGGGCTGGATCTGAATGTCCGGTGCGAGCGTGTCGTCCACGTGGCGAACGCCCAAGCGCCCCCAGTCATTGCAGGGTGAGAGAGGCCATTCACCTATAGAAACGGCGCCGACGCGTAGCATATCCGGCAGGGGCGCGGACTGATCTTCGTGGAACTGATACGAGCCGCTCAGCAAGGATACGGCGGTGGTCGACTCTCCGATGGCCTTACGCACAGCACCCGCAGACCAGTCCGTCAGGACGCACGTGACCACTCGCTCGATCTTCTTCAGGCCGGCTTCGATTAGTGCGCGGTGCAGGTTGAGAAAGGTCTTGCCGGTAGAAGCCTCATCGTCCACCAAGACTAAAGATCGGGCCTGAAGCATCAAATCACGAACCTCGGGATCGACCGGCAGGTGGATTAAGTGGGTGCTGGCATGACTGTGCTCTTCCTCGAATCGAGCAAAGAGGTCGGTACCCAAAGGATGACGGGTACTGGTGAGGTACACGCTGTCGGAACGCGTTGCACTGTAAGCACGGTGCACGCCGGCACCGAGGCCAACTGCGGTTTCGGCCATGCCGATTACCAGCACTGGGCCGGGCATGTCCGCTGGGATCTCGCTGACGAGGCTCTCGAAACTGGCAGCCATGATCGATGGGCGCGCCGGTATGTGGCGTCCCAGAACTTTGGACACGAACAGGAATGCCCGCTTTGGATTCCGGCGCTCTGCGAAACCGAACAGGTTAGCCGCGGGCAAGGCGGCGGCGTCGACTTTGACCTCGAGCAGTCCCCGCTTGAGTTGAGCGCGTAGGAACGTCGGTACTACATTGCTGTCCATGAACTGCTTCCTAGCTTGATGCGAGGTCGAGGACCTAACAGGCTGTTGAAAATCGCCTCGTTGTGACAACCGCGGCACTGTTTAAAAGGATTTCGGATTTTGTCGCGATAAGGGCAACGGTCATAGCAAAGCGCGATAGCATAGGATTGCTTATTTCGCCAGCGAGTAAAATTGCTCAGCGGCAGATGGCTGAGTGCCGCGAATGCATTTCATCTGCCCCTTGACGATCGTACGCATGACTTCGATGCCACCCAGAATGATGCTGGCACAGCGAAAATCTTTGAATCCCAGCATGGGACGGGTGCGACGCTTGATGGCACGGTGGTCCTGCTCTACAACGTTGTTCAGGTATTTGTTCTAGCGGACCTTGATCGGCGTCTCACGTTCGGCGTTGAGCGCTTGGGATAAGGTGATGATTGCCGGGGACGTGCCTGGACGACATACAGCGTACCGCCAGCACGTGTAGCCAAAGTGCGACCTCCGTCGAGTCTGACAATATACGTGCCAGAATGGCCGCGGTGGGATGCTGCACAGTCAGTACCGACCCGTTTGTCAGAGAAGCCATTGGGTTACGCAATAACATGAAAGGGGGCAATCTCGTGTTTTAAACCTGTGAAAGTTGCCGCGTTTACCGAACACCCATCGGAAAAGCGGGGATGTTCCGGAGCCTGGTGCGCTCACCGGCAGATGCATCACATGCCGGTAACGGACAGCTACAAGCTAATTCCCCTGCCGGATTCGATCCAAAATCTCGCAAAAAAAAACCGTCAGAGCCACCTAAACCCTGACGGTCCGCCAAAAAGCCCTAGCAGTAAGCGGACCGAGGACAACCGCTCACTGCAAGCATAGGATACGAGCAGAAGCCTTAGTCGCATTTGACCGAGATCAGATCTCTCTATCTCTCTCAAAGGCAGGCAACATTCTCATGCCCGCACTGGCAACGGCCTCCCTCACGACGTGGGCAGATCAAGAACTCTCCATAGTTGCCAGTACGCCTATCCCGTGAATAGCGTGGCGTCGTGGTTACATAGAGACGATCCGTTGCTGGTGCGAAAAGTTCGGCGCCGGATTCGTCCTGTTCGCCAAAGCCGTGCGGCGCATGCCAGGCAGCACTTGGGCATCTGGATGGGATGTTCGTGACGCTCGCGGCGAGCCATATCTGTTGTGGCGCGCCGTCAACGAGCATGACGTCCGGGACTTGATGTTGCGGTGATCCTGCTCGACCAGATTATTGAGATATTTCGAGGATCGGACCTTCGTGTCCTCAGGCAGCAAGCCATCGGCCTTCATCTCGCGCACGGCGCGGTGCGAGGCTGCATAGCCATCAAGCGTGATGGTCTTCGGTGGCTGGCCCTGAAGTCTGATTGCCTTCCTGAAAAAAGGCTTTTGCCGCCTTCACGTCGCGCCTGGCACTGAGCATGAAGTCTACCGTCTGACCCACCCGATCCACCGCCCGATAAAGATAGATCCACTTGCCGCGCAGCTTGAGGTAAGTCTCGTCGACGCGCCAGGACTGGCCGGTGGGCCTGCCGAAGCGGTTCCACCGTTTGACGAACTCCGGCGTAAAGCTCCGCTGGGCGGCGACAATTAGCTTGACCGGCGTGTTGCCTCACGGGATGATGTTACTCCCGGGTAATTGTCACTTTCCGGTTGTTTTGCGATGAAGGCTGGCGCTGCGTAGCGGCGCCAGCCTTCATCGCGTCGGCGTCGCCAAGTATCCTGGTCACCAGTTCCCTGGCGCGGTTCGATCGCCATGCCTTGACGCGACGCTGCAGGGTGCGTAGCTGGGCAGCAGAATACATCGCCGGTGCCATGGCGACGAGACGCTCATGTAGCTTCTTTGCCGTGATGCCGGGCTCGGATTCGAGCCATTGCTGTATTGTCGGCCAGGTGTGCTCGAACGGGTCTTCGCGGCTGCGCCAGGTATGGGGGACGCGCGCTTTTCGATGATGCGTGGGTCTTACCTCGCCGCCCTGCCACGCTGTCCCGAGACTCGTCAGGAAATCCGCGAGGGAAACGCGACCAGGTGTTTTCGCCTCCTTTGGCGCCGTGCCCGATTCGCTACATTGCGCGACGTGCTGCTGCGCTTCGCGCATTCGGCTCAGGAGGTCCAGCGGGTCGAGCGCACGAAACTGGGCACGTAGTCTGCGTTTGGTTGCTTCCGGCACCGACGTCGAGCGCAGGATGCGCTCAAGGGGCGTCAAGGGAGCTTCATAGCGCTTCGTGACTCTCGCGCCATGACGTGTCTTGGATTTCAGCTTGAATGAAGGCTGGAAGAAGTTGATGTACAGACGCGACACCGCGTAAAGGGTGGCAAGTGCTTCCGTGTCTTCAAGTCCACGTAACCTGCCATAGCCAACGAGGCGGCGCACGACTGATCCATTCTTTTGCTCGACCCAGGCCTGGTCATTTTTTTTGTATGCACGCGAGCGCGTCAGCTCGATACCCGTTGCCTTGCAGCAGTCAAAGACGGCCTCATTCATGAAGGCAGAATCGTTGTCACAATCGAGGCCGCGTAGCGGAAATGGCAAGGCAGGCCTAACGCGTTCGATGTGCTCGAGGACGAGCGCACCGCTTCGGTAAGGCATGGCCAGGCATTCGGTCCAGCCGGTCGCGATATCGGTCATCACGAAACTATGCACGAAGTCGCCGTCGATCTTGGTGCCACCGCAATGCTCGACGAAATCAACCTCGAGATAGCCGGGTAGCGGATTATTCCAGTCAGAGAAGGTCCGGATTGGCACCGCACGACGAATCGCATTGCCGATTCCGCCAGCGCGCCGGCGTTGACCCGCGAAAGCCTGTTCGCGCACGTCACGCAGCAGCCGGTCAATGGTGGCGGCGCTGATCTGGTTCAGCCGTTGGCGAACCTCCTTCGATAACCTCAGGTGACCATGCCGTGTCATCGAGTCGATCAGCGTTGGAATGAGCGCCTTCAGTCGCTTGCCGCAGATCCGGTCGGCAGCCTCCCACAGCGTGATCAGCGCGGCCCGTACCTCATCGTCATAGCGTCGCTGCGGACCGGGCTTCGCCCTTGAAGGCAGAGGCTCGCGACACAGCACACGGATCGCATGCTTACGGTGATACCCAGTTACCTGAACAAACTCGTCCAGTATCTCGCGCTTCTCGTTCCGGTCAGAACGGCGGTACCGCTCACCGACTGCCTCAGTCAATTCCCGTCGTGTTGTCATGCTGAGCCGCCTCGTCATAAGTCGTCCCCGCCAGCATTCTGACGGGTAACAAATTACATGAGGCAACCGCCACCGCTTGGTAGCAAAAATCTTGAGTCAATGCGCCGGCCACGCTGCTTGACGCTCTCTAGCTCCGCACCCAGCAGGATCGTCGTGTGGGCCAGCGACAGGCCTCGTTCCGCCATCATTTCGACCAGATCGCGCAAGCTAAGCTTGTAGCGCAGGTACCAGCGAACACACAGGATGATCACATCGCGGTCAAAGTGACGGCCTGAACAGTTCGCCCAGGCTCTTCAGCTTGCTCATCGTCGGTTCTCAATTCGTTCAGCCCGACACCTTAACCCGATTCGCCCCGCGCTATTTGCACCAGAGCCGTGAACTCGCTGTATGGACCGCGTGGCTCGCCGAAAGTCATGCCGTTGTGACCTGTCCGCCACATCCTGACGGCATGGATCGCTCCTGCGTCGCCCCATATGCCGATCTTCTCCGGTACCTCGCCGACGGTGCCATCTTCGCGGAATGAACCGCCCCGGGATTTCCGGAGGCTCCACTTCTTGAGAAAATGGAGCTATGGAAAACACGAAGAAGAAGTCCCCAAGGTACTCGCCGGAAGTTCGTGAGCGGGCTGTGCGAATGGTACTGGAACATCAGGGCGACCACGAATCGCAATGGAAAGTGATCGCCTCGATCGCAGCGAAGCTGGGCTGCTTGAAATCCTGCGCAAGGCGTCAGCGTATTTCGCACAGGCGGAGCTCGACCGCCGACCGAAGTGATGATCACGCTCATCGATGATCATCGGCACGTCTACGGGGTCGAGCCGATCTGCAGGGTGCTGCCGATCGCACCGTCGACGTACTACAAGCACGTGGGCCGCCGCGCCGATCCTGGCCTGGCGCCACCGCGGGCCCGGCGCGACAGGATGCTCAAGGATGAGATCCGGCGCGTATGGGAAGAAAACTTCCAGGTCTATGGTGTGGACAAGGTCTGGACGCAGTTGAAGCGGGAAGGCATTGTCGTGGCGCGCTGCACGGTCGAGCGGCTGATGAAGCAGATGGGCCTGCGCGGTGTGGTGCGGGGCAAGACGGTACGCACGACAGTGAGCGATGGTTCGCCGTGCCCGAAGGATCTCGTGAAGCGGCAATTCACGGCTGAACGGCCCAATGCGCTGTGGGTGTCAGATTTTACCTATGTATCGAGCTGGCAGGGCTTCGTCTATGTCGCGTTCATCATCGACGTGTTCGCCCGACGCATTGTCGGCTGGCGTGTGTCGAGTTCGGCGCGCACGGACTTCGTTCTGGACGCACTCGAGCAGGCCTTGTACGAGCGACAGCCGGTGCAGCAGGACGGGCTGATCCATCACAGCGACCGCGGCGCCCAATACGTATCAATCCGCTATACGGATCGGCTGGTCGAGGCTGGCATCGAGCCGTCAGTGGGCAGCGTGGGCGACTCCTACGATAACGCACTGGCTGAAACGATCAACGGCTTGTACAAGGCAGAGGTGATCCATCGCCTCGGACCGTGGCGCAATCCGCAGGCCGTTGAAATGGCGACGCTCGAATGGGTTGACTGGTTCAACAATCGTCGGCTCTTCGGCCCCATCGGCAACATTCCACCTGCCGAGGCAGAAGCCGCTTATTATTCAAAACTCGCTGGGTCCGCCATCGCGGCGTGACTCAAGCAAAACAGCCTCCGGGAAACCCGGGGCGGTTCAGAACGGCGATCCGCCGGATCTTCCCCGATCAACCGAAATCGCTTGTAGATACTCATATCCTGACTTTCGTGTGAGTTGGACGTGTGCAACTGATTAATGCAATTTTTACGCCGGACGGACCGTCATGCAGACACAACCCATCGACCGAACCGGCTGTCGCAAATGTCCAACATTTGTCGTACATCGGACAATGCCGGAGATATTGCAACGCAATCCAACGGGAAAAGGTAAGGTGACCGACGAACGCTTGATTGCACGGGTGAATTGATGCTTTGATTCGGCTCAGCATTGGGTCGCTTTCTTCACGATCGGCCAGGAAATCGCCGAAGCGACCGGGAAGTGCGAGCGGTACGGGGCGTTCAGGAAAAGAGTCACCCGATGGATCAAGCTGTTTCGCGAATTCTGGCGCACGAGCGGCGATTTGGTGCGGGAAGAAGCAGGGGAAACTGGGTGCCGTGCCAAGCAATAAAACGCTGGTTTCCGATCAGCTCATAGCGGATTGCCGGTAGGCAGTCCGGTATCCTTATTAGCTTGCCCACGCGATCTCCAAGCTATGCGGCGTCAGGGCACTGTCAACGTGTCGGCAGTGGCTCGGACTACGGCGAAGAATCAATCGCTCAGGAGACAGTCGACGGGTCCTAGAAATGGTTGTCAGAAGTGCCGGATGGGTCACATGCTTTGTCGGCTTCGTTGAGTTTCCGATGTCACCGATCGCATGTTTGGTTGGTGCAGGCAATTCGGTATATGGCATGCTTTTTGGTTCTAAGCGCATCGGAGGAGCTCGCGGCGACCAGCGCACCGAATTTCTTCCGTGTCAGATGCGGACGATCCATGCCTAAGGCGTCGCGATCCACCCAAAGCAAGAGCGCGTTCAAGATGCGGAAAACCGGCAGGTCATCGGATAAGGAGCTGGCTGGGTCAGTTCCGTCCACTGCCGCGTGGCTTTTTGATCAATCAGCGCCCATATTGAGGAAGCGGTGATGGTTCAAGCTTTGGCTTTGTCAAGTTCAGACGCACGCGGGGCGACCTTGGGTGATGCAACGTTGTCCGATCAGTCAGTTCCGGTTCGACACCTTGCGGTCATACTCGACGGCAATCGACGTTGGGCCCAACGGTTGAGACTGCAGTCTATCGATGGCTACCGGGCAGGGGGGCGTAAGGTTCATGCACTGCTGTCATGGTGCAGCGAGGCGGGTATCCCGCTAGTAACGCTGTGGCCATTGTCTGCGGAAAACTTGAGTCGCGATCAGGAAGAACTGCGCGCATTGCTGACCGTCATTGTCGAGGTCTTCGAGGAACTTGCGGGCAGCCACCGCTGGCGTCTGCGCGTAATCGGCGACCTGTCCCGCCTTCCCCGTGGTGCGGCGCACCGTATTCAGAATGCTGAGCGCCGTACAGCTGGCATCGATGGGCTCACCGTAAACATTGGGGTCGCGTACAACGGCCGCCTCGAATTGCTGTATGCCATCAGGACGCTCATCGCGAACCACCTCACGGCCGGCATGCTAGACACGCTGCTGACTGGCCTCGGTCCTGAGTTGATCGCGAGCCACCTCTATACGGCAGGGCAACCCGATCCTGACCTTATCATCCGGACTTCCGGTGAGCAGCGGTTGTCTGATTTCATGCTGTGGCAGAGCGCGTACTCTGAGTTTCATTTCACGCCTGTGTGCTGGCCAGATTTCAGCCGCGCGGATTTCGATGAGGCCCTCAGGATCTATCGGTCGCGGCATCGCCGCTTTGGACAATGACATCACCTCGCAATCAGGAACGCCCGTCGTGAATGCGCTTTACCTCATCGTATTGGCGGGGCGCGGCTGCAGGGCGTCCCGGCCGAAGGCGCCGCCCGCGGACTTGTTGGACAACGACGCCATGCCGTACCGCATGCGGTCTCGCGACACACGGCTATGTGTGTATTGCCTGACTCGTGCGCATCCTGGTCAAAACAACCGTGTTGACGGCGAGAATACATCTGCCTTTTCGCATTATGCATAAGACAAGCCGCGAGTGAACGAAGTCGCCGTGCGGGAAATGTCTACCGAGGAAGTGGGGATCATCCAGTCGGGCGATTTGCTCGTAGTGTAGTGCCGGGTGATGCTGATACGGCGCGCTATCCAGGTTCGCACGGCAGTATTAATAAGAGCGAGTCTTTCCGGAGATCGAACATGAACCGACCGATTCATTCATGCAATCCCGAAATAAAGCTACGTCCGGGTAGCACGCTGCTTGCCGACAAACTGCATCTTCCGGCGCTCAACTATCCGTTTCCGGAGGGGCGTGATTCGAACACCGACGTAGTGGAAGCGGAGGTTGTGGAGTGGGCGGTCCGCCACGCATTCGTTGAGCGCGGCGGTAGGGGCGAAGCCGTGTTGCGCAGCCTTGGTCCGGCCGACCTAGTTGGGAGGATGTTTCACCGCATGGATCGCGAAGCGTTCCTGGCCGCATCGATCTGGAGCGCCTGGATGTTCCTTATGGAAGATCACTTTTGTGAGGCCGGTGCGTACCACGGATCGCCGGAGGGACTGGCGCAATTCCATCTCTGGCTGCGCGAGATCATGACCGATTCTCACGGATACGATTGGCATCCGATTTGTCAGGCGATAATCCGTCGCCTCCCTGTTGAATATACAGATCTTTGCGTCAGAACAGGAGAGGCGACTCTCGACATGGCGCGTCGCATCGAGAAGGTGAGCAGCTCGACGCAATACCTGCGATGGGTGGAAGGCATGACCTATTATTTCCTTGGCACGATCTGGCAGGTGGGCGTCAGCATTAACAGTCCGCCGCCAAGCGTGAAGGAATATTTGCTTGGACGGAGCAGCTTTGGTGGCGGAGCTCCTACCTGTGCGCTGGCCGATGTCGTCGCCGGGTACGAGGTACCGCCGAACGATTATCAGCATGTCGAAGTAAGGCGGCTTCGGACCCTCGTCGGCATTATCGCCAGTCTGTGTAACGATCTCATGTCGTTTCCGCGCGAAATCGGCATGATATGGAACCTGCCGAACATTCTGATCGCACAAGGCATGTCGCAACAGGAAGCTGTCAACGATACGGTTCGCATCCACAATGATTTGGTTCGCGAGTATCTGGAGCTGGAGGCGAGAATTAGGTCTTGGGCGGGTGACGGGCTTCAGCGTTTCCTTCACGATATGGGTACACTGATGCGCGGCCAGTACGACTGGGCACGACGCCAGAAGCGCTATGCGGCGACCGACAACTTTTTCTTCGATACGCTGGCCAATCCCCGAACAAGTTGAGGTGGTTTTGTCGCGATAACGACCCCAAGTTGAACAAATCCTGATTTGAATAGGACTGCGTATTCAGCCAACGAATAAAACTGATCAGCGAAAGTCTGTCGGGCGCCGCTGGCTTTCATCTGCCCCTTGGTGATCATGTGAGCCACGTCAAGCGAGCACGGCAGTTCGGGGCGGCATCGCGCGGCCTGAACGCTTTATGTCGTCATCGAATAAGTGACGACGATTCCATAATCGGCGAGCTTATGATAGCAATTCGACCGGATCTTGGCCGGTCCACTAACAGGTATACCTGCCTCGCCGCGCGAGGACATTCGCTCGCCATCAAAATCGTTTTAGTCACTTAACTTCAAGTTTCGCGTCACATCCACCCCTGTAAAATACAGAAGTGACTGGAGAAAAGCATGCAGAAAATCGCGGATTCAATTCGACATTCTATAAGTAACAATCACTTAAAGTCGTATGTATATAGTTACCCTTCGAAAAGATCGTATAAAGATCTACATAATATCGGCATTACGGAAGTATGGCATCCGGGTGATCGCGGGCCAGTTTCAATATATATCCATATACCGTTTTGCAGATACAAGTGTACATATTGTACGTTATTTCTAACGACCCAACATACAGAGGACCTAATACAAAATTATGTTGATAAGATATGTAACCAAATCAAATTTTATGCGAAGTACACCGGAAGCAAGACTGTTGTATCTGTGTATTTTGGTGGCGGAACCCCGACTATTCTAAACAAAAAACAATTCGGACAGATTTTTTCATCGATTCAACGTGGATTCCCGAATATTGCGTCCTCTGCCGAGCTATGTGTCGAAGGTTCTCCCGACTCGATGTCCGAGGAACTTCTCGATTTCTTGAAAAGCCAAGGCGTGAACCGAATCAGTATGGGTATCCAAACTATGGATTCCGCGGAGCTGAAGGCCAGCGGTCGCCCATACCCGGTCTCGACAACAATCTCTGCGGTAGAAAATATCCGAAAGCGTTTCGAAAATTTCAATCTGGATCTGATCTACGGTCTTTCAGGTCAGACCTACGAAAGCTGGGGAAATTCGCTCCGCCACATCGTTTCATCAGGTCCATTGACTATCTCACTGTATCCCGCAGTTAGCCGACCTCTCACAGCGATTCATAAGCAGCAGCGATTGCATCCGGAGCGATACATCGATGACCAAAACAAGTATGCGATTTACGATAGCAATGTCGAGTTCATGCAAATGAATGGATACCGACAAGAGTCCTTCACTAGGTTCACCCGTCTGCCAGAGAATACCAGCGCGTACGCTCAAGAGACCTCCGACTTTCTCGGCGTTCCGATGATCGGAATTGGAGCAGGCGCAAGAAGCTACAACGGAAAATACCACTACAGCTTCGACTATGCGGTCGACCCCAAGGAGGTCGGCAAGGCCATTGAAGATTATTTGAGCCTCGAAATCACCGAACATAGCATGGTGAGGTATGGAATTGTTCTTGATGCTTACGAAGAGCGCTTGAGATATTTCATTCTCAATCTTACGTTAAACCAACTGTCTGGGACATACTATTCATCACTGTTTGTCCGGAATCTGTATTCTGATTTTTCGGACGTAATTGATGCGCTCGAGGCTGAAGGGTGCATCGAGCCACCGTCCAATGACAAGATTCGATTGACCAAGAAGGGTTACAAATACAGTAATTTGGTCGCGCACCATCTTTTCTCGAACCATGTGAAAACCTTGGAAGAGAGGTATGTTCCACGATGAGTAACAGTGAGCGATTTTGGGAGAAAGGTTATTCGGACGCGAAAGCGTGGACGATGGGCGGACCGAGTGTTGAGGTATTTGAAATTGAACAGTTTCTACCACGAAACTCGACTGTTATAGACATCGGCTGCGGTGAAGGCAGAAATGCGCTCTTTCTTGCCCTCAGGGGACACAAGGTGACCGCCTTGGAACTTTCCTCGAGCGCCGTAAAGAAATTTCGTTCGATTGCTGACCGTTATTCGTTGAACGTCGATGTGATCGAGGGACGGATCGAGGATTTCGTACCGGACGAAAATTATGACCTAGCTTTGGCGCACTCGTCGTTACATTTCGTAACGAAAGACGTGTGGATTCCCTTGCTTCGGGAAATGAGGCAACGGACAAAGCCGGGCGGATTTCACAACTTCACATCGATTATTGGAATTCCTCGCTACCCAGTTCCGCACGAGTGCCGACATGCCAATTCGTTTGACCGAGGCGATCTCGACTCGCAATACGCGGACTGGCAGATTCTTCGTTCCGATTTCTACGCGAAGTGGGATTCCCATCCGGGTATTCCGACGCATGTACATGCCGTTGAGAAGTTTCTCTCGAGAAAAGCAAACTCGGTCGAGCGGTTCGGGTTGACGAAGGTCGACCTTTCGAACAGCGACAGTCTTCCTTTAATCTTGTTCGACAGTATACCCCTTGGAGCCGACGCTACCGCAGTCAAGTCGATGGGTGTTCGTCCGAGACACGTCAATCGGATTGAAATGCCAGGGTGGAACATGACGTCTCCTACGGAGCTGACGGGCAACTATGTGGTTGAAGACTGGATTTTTGGGAAACACGGACTTCAATTCACACAGAGCATTTTAACGGGTAAATACGAGTATTTTACGTCACCATTTTCGTTGCGGAACTCTAGCAACTATCTTGAATCTGTCGCGATAAGGCGGTCTGCTATGCTGACGGGCTTTAAGGCGTGACCTGATCGATGACCGAAAAGCTGAGTCCGGCTGTGACAAAAGTACTCAAACGGTTGCATTACCCGCTAGACGTGATGTTGCTGTGCGTTCGGTGGTACGTGGCCTATCCGCTGAGCCTGCGTCATCTCGAACAGATGATGGCCGAGCGCGGGATCGCGGTCGATCATTCGACGGTTCATCGTTGGGCACTCAAACTGTTGCCGGTCCTGGAGACGGCGTTTCGACGGTGCAAACGGACAGTCGGCAAGAGCTGGAGGATGGACGAGACCTACATCGAATCAGGGGTGAGTGGCGTATCTCTACCGGGCTGTCGGCAAGGCAGGCAACACCGTTGATTTTCTGCTGCGAGCCCGACGGAACAAGGCTGTGGTCCGAGCCTATTTCGAAAAGGCAATCGACCAGAATGGCGAACCCGAGACCGTGACGATCGATAAGAGCGGATCGAATCTGGCTGCCTTGCAAGCGATCAACGCCAGGCGGGATATGCCGATCAGGGTCCGCCAGAAAAAAAGTATCTGAATAACATTGCCGAACAGGATCACCGAGCCATCAAGCGTCGAACCCGCCCAATAATGGGATTCAAGAAGTTTCGTTGCGCGCGCATCATTCTGGGTGGAATCGAGACCATGCATATGATTCGCAAAGCTCAGGTGAACGATGGCGATAAGGCATCTTTCGATCAAGGCCCCAGCAAGCGTATCACTTCACTGCCGACTCCTTGTCCAGCCTCAGGGGGTCACTCCACGCCGACGCGCTAAGTGGCTCAGATTTCAAATGCGCTTGACAACGAGGTCACCGCAAGAGCCGACGTCGCTGAGAGTTGCCCTCCATTTCTTGAACATGGGGCAAAGACTCAATCCTGTGCCGTCAGCTTTTCTGGCCCCTTGCACCGTTTGTCCGGAACCCCACATCTCCCACATCCGTCGGCACGATTGGAAGAAATGCGTCACACCACACCGAGATGGCCAGGCTCCGTTGGCAGAGTCGTACTCGCATGCAACGCCAGCGACCTTCAGTCGTACGCCTACCTCGTGCACATGCTCACCGGATGGCCACCGCGCGAACCTGCTGCGATCTGGTTGAGCGCTTACCGCCCCCCATCGCAAAGCTCAAACCATCGCAGGGCATTGAGTTCGACTGC
Organism: Paraburkholderia diazotrophica; assembly: GCF_038900755.1. Taxonomy (GTDB): domain Bacteria; phylum Pseudomonadota; class Gammaproteobacteria; order Burkholderiales; family Burkholderiaceae; genus Paraburkholderia; species Paraburkholderia diazotrophica_A. The sequence goes on along the minus strand of NZ_JBBPEN010000023.1, from coordinate 36,034 downwards.
GCCGCGCTTGAAGCTCTTACCGATCGATGCACATGTCGTCGCGTTGGCCCAACTATTGCATTTGCTTTTCGCGGACCATTCCTGGTGGATTTAATGACGACCGAACACGAAATCAAATCTCACGGCGCTGCAGTCACAGCCAGCGTTTTTGCGTCCGCGCCCAACACGGTTGCCGAGCCTGCGCCTGCACCGAACCCGCGACCGTTGTCTGGACGGAATCACGGGCGGGACTGCGTACACGCGCGAGGAATGCCGCCACCTCGCGTTCGAATGGATCGCGGCAACGTACATCGCTGGCTTACCGATTACCGAGGGTCGCGAATGAGCGTTCTCAACGCCAATCACCGGGTAATGCGGGCCACTGAGAATCAGTGGCACAAGATTGCCGCGCTCCTGCTGATGAAGTTGCCTGGCGAGAAGGCGTGTATCAGGGTGGTCGTGACGACCGCCCGCGAGAGGTCATGGAACCGCGAGGCGGGCGCGAGGCAGTTCTGGACGGCAATGGGCGAACTGCATGGATTCGGCTGGACTACGGCTGAGCCGTGCGATGGCATGCACGTCGCGTTCTGTTGGGCAACACCTACGGAGGTAGCATGACCTGCATTGTGGCGCTGACGGATGGCAAGAAGGTCTACATGGGTGCCGATTCGGCCGGAGCGGGTGGTTCGTACATGACGGTGCGCGCCGACCCCAAGATTTATCGGGTGGGGCCGTTCCTGATCGGCTTCACTTCGTCCTTCAGGATGGGGCAGCTTCTGGGCCATAGTCTGACCGTCGCGCCGCGCCCTGAAGGTACCGATGTGTTCGTCTTCATGTGCACAACGTTCGTTGAGGCGGTACGCGAGTGCTTTACCCGCGGCGGATACGCGCGGAAGGACGGCGAACGGGAATCGGCTGGCACTTTTCTGGTTGGACACGAGGGGCGCATCTTCCGGATTGACGGCGATTATCAGGTTGGTGAAAACGCCGTGAACTTCAATGCCTGTGGTAGCGGCGAACAGGCGGCGCTGGGCTCGCTGCATACCACCGCCGGCATGCCGATGCGGCCAGAAATCAAACTCGAACGCGCCCTGGCCGCGGCGGCCGAATTTTCAGTGGGCGTCCGTGGACCGTTCCGGATAGAAATGCTGGACGGCCAGACCGTTCAATGATCGAACGAAGAAAAGGTACGCAAACTGTGACCTACCAGCCGCTCTCTGACGACGAATGGGCGGTGGTCGAGCCGCTCTTCGGCCCGCAGACACCTGGCCTTGGCCGTCCGCGCGTCGCCGGTTTGCGGGCTGAACCCCATCCTACACGTGTTCACCACGAAATGCCTGTGGGTGCATCTGCCGCAGAATCTTGGCTACCCGCCCCACATTACCGCCCGGCGCAAGTTCAAGCGCTGGCAGCAGAACGGCACGATGGACGCCGTGCTTGCGGCTCTGGGGCAGCACGGCCGCGTACTGAAGCCAGCTACGCCCCAGAAGGCGATCGGCATAGACGTCGCGGCGGCCGGAAGGACAAGACGGTAGTCACGCCGCGGTACGACAACTACTTCGCCGAACACCGGGCGGTTCCGGGAAGATCAAAGTGGTGAAACTGAAAGTGGATGAAGGCAAGAACGTCTTCGATTATTTGGAATGCGTAGCGTCGCGTCACTGAATTTGTATGTGAACGGAAAGGAATGTGACAGGTTGTCCGGGACGTAAAGGTTGAAGGAAACGGTCAAGAAATGGCTGCGGGAATTGGGCGCCGCATTGCCGGAAGACGATGTCATTCAGCCTGAAATCATCGAGGTTCCCTCCGGACCGAAGGAGTGGTGCGCCTTCAACGGCGATGCAGCGCTCAAGGCGTTTGCAGTAGCGAAGTTATAGAACGAAATGACGCAGAACCGAGCAGGCCGGCGGGAATCCTTGCAGGTGATCAGCAATTCGAGGCAGTCATGGGAATGCCGGCAATGTTGGGCGATTTGCTCGATTTCGTTGTCGCCTTTCGTGAGCCGGACGAATCGGGGAAGCAGGCGGCGAGGGAAGTCGATATTGCGCGCGTACTGAATATCGTCGAAGACCTTCCGGTTGGGCGCTATCTCGGCCCGGCCGTGATTGGTGCGATGAGCGCTGAGGGGGCCGATTTGATTGCCGAGCTTGCACGCGTTCATGGTCGGGAATGCGCGGGGGCGTTGTGGCGGAGAACGCGCGGCGCGAGTCGTACCCGGCGCTGCCCATGCCGCGCATGACCAAACACCTACATGCTCAATGGCGACAAAGATCCGCAGGAATCGTCGCGTCGGTGAAGAACGGCCTGTATGCGGTGAACTTCGGCGGCGGCCAGGTCGACACCACGAACGGCAAGTTCGTGTTCTCGGAGTCCGAGGCGTACATGATCGAGAACGGCAAGATCATCTGCCGTAAGCGTCCGACTGTGACCGTATAGACGCCCGACGATGGGCACGCCATGCTTTCCCCAAGGCACAAATGTGACTGTGTCCAGAAAGGAATCATGGACACAGTGACCGAATCCACCGAAGTCAATGGCCCACGCAAGTATCGTCGGCGTACGCAGGAGGAGAAGCGTCAGATTGTCGAAGAGACGTTATCCAGTGGACGTTCGGTAGCGGAGGTTGCGCGCATTCACGCAGTGAACGCGAATCAGGTGTTCGACTGGCGCAAGCAGTATCTCGAAGGCCGTTTCGGCGCCGACACACGTGAATGTGCCTTGTTGCCCGTCAACGTAAGCGAGGTCAGCGACAGCAGCCTCAACGAACCGGCGGCGTGTACACCTGCGGCATCAGCGCCCGGCACGATCCGGATACAGTTGGCACGAGGCGAGATACAGGTTGAAGGGCGCGTCGATCCCGACGCGCTGCGCGTGGTGATCCAATGCCTGAGCCGATGATGGGCTTAATGGCGAACACCCGCATCTGGGTTGCCGCCGGATTCACGGACATGCGCTGCGGGTTTGACGGCCTGGCCGCAAAGGTCGAAACCGTGCTGTTGAAGGATCCGTTCGCTGGCCACATCTTTGTATTCCGGGGCAAGCGCGGAGACCTTATCAAGTGCCTGTACTGGCGCGACGGCGGGCTATGTCTGTTCGCCAAACGCCTGGAGCGTGGCCGCTTTGCCTGGCCGCGCGCTGATGGCGGCGTTGTTTCGCTAACCAGTGCTCAACTCGGCCTTCTACTCGAAGGATTTGACTGGCGACAGCCTGTCGATGCAGCCCGTCCCCGCAGTGCTTTGTAAACGGATGTGACAACGTACGCGTCGGGCAATGCACGCGCGTAAACTGCCGGCATGGCATCGAGCGACGCTTCCCTCCCGGACGACATCGAGACATTGAAGGCTCTCGTGCTGGCGCGAGAGGCCGCGCTACGCGAGCGCGAAGATGATCTTGCGAATCTGCGCGACACCGTCATGACGCTCGAGAAGTCGCTCTCGGACCGGGCGCTCGAGATCGAACACCTGAAGCTGTGGATCGCGAAGCTCCAGCGGATGCAGTTCGGGCGCAAGTCGGAGAAGATCGATCGCCAGATCGAACAGCTGGAATTGCGCCTTGAAGATCTGCTGGCCGACGACGGCGCAGCGGCAGCCGATACATCCAGACAACCTCGCGCCGAAGCCAGCAAGCCGACGGGACGCAAGCCGTTGCCGCCGCACCTGCCACGCGAAGACGTTATGTATCAGCCCGATGAAGCGTGCTGCCCACAATGTGGTGGCGAACTGGGTGATCTTGGCGAAGACGTAGCCGAGCAACTCGACTACGTGCCGGGCCATTGGCGGGTGATCCGTCATCGACGGGTCAAGAGGGGCTGCACCTGCTGCGACTGCATCGTGCAGGCCGCCGCACCCAGCCGGCCAATCGATCGCGGCATGCCAGCCCCTGGATTGCTGGCACACGTCCTGGTCGGCAAATTCTGCGATCACCTTCCCTTGTATCGCCAGTCAGTGATTTACGCACGAGACGGCGTTGATCTGAGCCGCTCGACAATGGCGGACTGGGTCGGTCAATGCAGTGCGCTGCTACGACCACTCGTGCAAGCCATTCGCCGATACGTCATGTCGACCTCAAAGATCCATGCGGATGACACGCCGGTACCGGTGCTCGAACCGGGCAACGGCAAGACGCGGACCGCCCGGCTCTGGACGTATGTACGGGATGACAGGCCAGCCGGCTCAAAGGACGCGCCGGCCGTGTGGTTCGCATACAGTCCCACACGCTCTGGGGAACATCCTCAGACACACCTGAAGGAATTTAAAGGGATCCTCCAGGCTGACGCGTTTGCCGGATATAACGAGATCTATGATGGCGGCGACGTACGCGAGGCTGGATGCATGGCACACGCGCGTCGCAAGTTCCACGATCTCTTCGTCGCACGCGAGAACGAGGTCAACACCGAAGCGTTGCGCAGGATCGGCGAGCTATATGCAATAGAGGCCACGATTCGCGGTAAGCCGCCCGACGAGCGACGACGTATCCGACAGGAGCAGGCGCGTCCTCTACTGGATGCCTTCGAGATCTGGTTACGCTCGACGCTCAGCAATGTCTCGCAGAAAGGCGAGACCGCGAAGGCCATCAATTACGCATTGAATCAGTGGGCAGCGCTCTCGCTGTATGTCGACGATGGTCGCGTCGAGATCGATAACAACGCTGCCGAGCGAGCGTTACGTGCCGTTGCTCTCGGCCGGAAAAACTACCTGCACTTCGGGTCCGACAGCGGTGGCGAACGGGGCGCCGCGATCTATACACTCGTGGGTACCGCCAAATTGAACGGCGTGGACCCCGAAGCCTACCTGCGTCACGTCATCGCTCGCATCGCCGAGCATCCGGTCAATCGCGTAGACGAATTGCTGCCGTGGGTCGTTGCAGACCAGTTGCGGCTCCACGTTACCTGAGTTCAATGCGCCCTTAACAACCTTTCCACAACACGCTGTCAAGAGCGGTGGTTGTCGGACGGTTACCATCTGCCCGGTGAAGGTTGCGACGCTGATTGGCAGCGGCCCGGAATCGGTGAAGTACGTGAGCATGATCGGCAACGACATGTCGCTGGACACGGGCGTCGGCGTATGTTGCAACGAAGGTCAGAGTGTGCCGGTCGGCGTCGGCCAGCCGACCCTGCGGATCGACAAGATGACGGTCGGCGGCGTTGTTGCCTGAATACGTAGGAATTTCCATGCTGCCTACTGCAACGATTCAGGATCCAAAGGACTACAGCATCAACGGCCGATTCTTCCGGCGCTTTCTCGGATTGGCGCGTCCATATTGGACGCGACCGCGTGCGTGGCGTTCGTGGCTCGTGTTGGGTGCATGTACTGCCTTTTCGATCGTGGACACACACGGCACGGATGCTTTGTCCATCCTTGACCCGTTGTACGGCGGCCGCCCTGAACTCCGCCGTATATGCCTAGTTTGGTACCTTGAACATTGTTTTTTTCCTTCCTTCAGATCGAGTTTACACGCGATCCGCTGGAAGTCGAAATTTCGGGGGAAGCTCAGTCAGGCAGTGCGAAAGACGAGACTGCTTCGCGAAGGATGGCGACCTGATCCCTGAGCGAGTGCGCAGCCGCGGCGGCCTGCTCGACCAGTGCAGCATTCTGCTGGGTCACCTGGTCCATCTCTCCTATGGCGCGGTTCACCTGTTCTATGCCTGCACTCTGTCCGCGAGACGCATGACTGATCTCTTCCAGGATTTCATTCACGCGCCCTACCGATGCGACGATTTCCGTCATCGTGGAGCCGGCGTTGGCGACGAGCGCAGCGCCTTCTTCGACGCTGACTGTCGAGGTCCCAATTAGCGCCTTGATTTCCTTCGCCGCTGTTGCTGAGCGTTGCGCGAGGCTTCGCACTTCTGCCGCAACGACCGCGAAGCCGCGCCCCTGCTCACCCGCACGCGCGGCTTCGACGGCTGCGTTTAACGCGAGGATGTTGGTCTGGAATGCGATTCCGTCGATTACTCCAATGATGTCGCCGATCTGCCTTGAACTGTTCGTGATGTCGCCCATTTTACGGATCACGTCTTCGACGACGCTGCTGCCGCGGGTCGCAATGTCTGTGGCTTGGCTCGCCAGAATGGCGGCCATGACCGCGCTGTCGGCGTTGTGCTTCACATTCACGGTCATCTCGTCCATGCTCGATGCAGTCTGCGTTAACGCAGCCGCTTGTTCTTCCGTGCGTTGCGACAGATCCGTGTTGCCAGCTGCGATTTCGACTGCTCCGACATTGATATTCTCAGCACTGTCGGCCACTCGCGAGATGGCATCGATGAGACCTCTCCGCATCACGTTCAGCGCACGCAACAAGCTCTCTCCTTCGCGATGCATGACCGGGATGGGAGTGGCAAGATCACCACGCGCCATGCGTTGTGTCGTCGCGACCGCCACTTCTAGGTCGCCGCCGAGAGAGTGCTTTATGCTTCGCAAGACGAGCAACATCACAACAGTGCAGGCGACTCCTAGGGCAACAGTGATTCCAATCCAGCGGACAATGTCGTTGAAGAACGCTTTTTGGACGTCATCCATGTACATGCCGGTGATGAGAATCCAATCCCAAGACTCGAAGCGAAGCGCGTAGCTGGTTTTTGGTACAGATGCCTCACTCCCCGGTTTGGTCCACAGATATTCGACGAACCCGCCTTTACTCTGGCTAACCACGTTCGCCAAATCGACGAAGAGGTGCTTGCCAGCCTTGTCGGTGAAGTTTGACATGTTCTTGCCGACGAGTTCAGGCTTGAATGGGTGCATTAACGCCACCGACTGAGAATTGATCACAGTAAGGTATCCGTCGGTGCCATACCGAATCGACGAAAGCACTTCCAAGGCCTGCTTCTTCGCATCATCCTCCGAGATCGTATGCTGCTGCGAAAGCTGGTAATAATGGCTTACGATCGAGTTGGCTTCTTCGATTAGCAACGAAAGCTGTTCTTGACGATCCAAGATCGTCGTCGATCGGTGTTGCCACGCGCCGAACAAGATAATCATGATGATGCCCACCCACAGGATGACGATCGTCGAGGTGAGTTTTCTGTTGAGAGTCATGGCGCAGGCCTCTTTTCCGTTTATTGGAGACACCCCTTCCTTCGCCATCGGATGCAGCGTCGGACTAGTCGGCTTCTTCGTCAATGTGGTCGTAAGCAAGTGCTTCCACGTCGCGGAGCTCCACCTCGTGCCGACTGCCCGGCCGACTCTACAGAGCTAACGAAAGTTACAAGGTATCGAACCGCGCACCTTCAGCTTCGCTTACGACGCAGAACACGATCACTGATATCGGCCAATTTCTCGAAAAACTACCGTCGTCCAATCCTGAATATTGCGTAAGGATTCGCCTAGTCACTGAGGTGTGCACCAAATAGTGCGCAATGCGTTGTACGAGCATGAAGAGAAAAAACGATGCCAGAAAGCTGGATGGAGCCACGCAGGCGCACGTGAAGAAAATGATCGTGCAAGCGGTGCGTGGCGCGATGAGATGCAGACTGCGGTGGCGAACATTTACAGTGTGAGCCTGCGAGTGGTGAGCAAATGGATGAAGCTATGATCTCGGCGATATCCAGTCGTGGGACGTTGAGCTTCATGGTGTTCGAGGGGACGTTCAAAACGTGACGTTCATCGAATTTATGAAACGTCTGCTCAAACAGGCTACCCGCAAGCTATGCCTGATCGTTGACGGATATCCGGTACATCGATCGGTCCATGGCTGTCAGGCGCTTCGTCGTTGACAACGCAGAAGGCCTGCGTCTTATTCGGCTTCCGAAATATTGCCCCGAACAGAACCTGGACGAACTGCTCAATCAGGAACGGCCGCACGAGGTCCTGCTCGCAAAGCTGCGCGAGGCCGACCGGATTGAGTGATCCCGTGTAGTCGTCGATTTCCGCGCGGTGGGCGCAGGCCAAAAACGGGACCGAATCCCACCGACCGTGCGCGACCAGGTTCAAAGCACCACCTCATTACCGAAGCGTCCCGCTCGCGGCAATTCTCACCGGCGCCAACCGCCACGATGTCACCCAGCTTCACGCGCTGGTTGACACCATCCCACCCATTGCTGGCGAGCGAGGCCCGCCACCGATCACGACAAATACCGCCGTCCGCTACACGCGGCCGGTATCGCCACTCAAATCACCCGACTCGGCGGGCCTTACGGCAGCGGACTGGGCAAAACACGCTGGTTGTCGAGTGCACCATCTCATGGCTTCACAACTTTCGACGACTGCGCATCCGCTTCGAACGTCTCGCATTCATCCATGAAGCCTTCATGAAAAACGCCTGTTGCATCATCTGCTGTTGAAAACTGAAGAACTCATCTTCTTAACCCTTGTTGGTTCAGATTCTGCCAGGCGCGAAGATATAAGGGATTACGAAGTCCACTTGATATGAAAAACTAGGTAAAGCCTTTCGATAAAAAACTATAGCTCAGGTTGATGGGCACTGTTTTCGACCGACACTTGCGGTTTGTTGTGATTGTCGGATTTGAGACACGAAACGTTGGAGGCGAGCGCTGTTTTCATGTACATGCACGAGTTGGCGCACATTTTGCGTCTGGGAAGCGGTCAAGCGGACCAAATGGAGAGTGGGAAGTTACGTGCCTATTAACAGCTGAACGACGCGATCTGCTTCGACCGATGCAATCCCGTTGTCTTTTGTCAAACGCGCCATGAACCACGAATGTTCTATGAAGAATTCCCGACTCATGGAACTAACGTAGCGCGGTATTGTTGGTGTTTAAAGGGATGCGCGCCACTTATGCGTGTTCATGCGGAGGTATTGGCCAAACGAGTTGTTGGAGTGATTTCGTGGCGTTCGTGTATGCCAGTGCTACTCGCAGCAACAGTACGAAGAAGTCCGGTTTGAAAAACAAGAGTCACATTTTTGGCTTCAAGAATCCCTCGAATGCGTAGCTTATCGGATTGAAAAAAGCTAAGCGGATGTCACTAACTCTGTCATTTCCGCATTCGATGCATGTATGACATGCAAGGTGCGGGCTCTAAACTATTTTTCGAAGGAAATGCGGATGGAGACGCATGTCGATTTTATTTCGCCCGTTCCTGATAGCTTGGGGTTCGACAGGAACTACTACAAAAAATACGTTGACGCTAGTGGAATACCGGTTGTCGCAGCGGCAGAAGTCGATAGTTTTGCGCTTCTTAAGGCAAAACGCATCATCGAGGTAATGGTATCAAAACATGACCCGATCCGGAGGCTGCTCGCAAATAACGTAAAGGGTTTTCTCATTATCCAAAAGAATAGAGAGATGACGACGCTTCCAGAGTATGTGGATATGGATAGACGATTCCCACTACCATGCGACGAAAAATGGGATAAAAGAGCACAGGGATGCGGCTGGATTTCTTGCCTTCCATATGTAAGTTGCAGTGAAGCGAATTTGCTCAAAGTAGGACGCCCTTTGGACAGATATCCACGTGAATCTATTTGTATCCATGAGTTCGCACATGCTGTCATGGACGCGGGCATACTTGTTCACGACCCAGGGTTTGATGACCGTTTGAATGCGTTGTATAAAGATGCGAAGGAGAAGTATCTGGGAAATTCATACGCCGGGCAAAATCCCGGCGAATATTGGGCAGTAGGGGTTCAGGCATGGTTCAATGCAGCAGATTGCGTTCATAAAGGCACGACACCAACGGATACTTTCCATAAACTACATAAAACCGATCCAAGTTTTGCTTGTGAAGTGGGTAAATGGTTTCCTTCGCCGTATGAATGTTCACCCGTTTACCCATAGATCTCTAATGCCTTTTCGTGGCGCGACGAGCCTTAATGCTCGCACATGAAGGCGAAAATTTTGATCAATGAAACGAAACGTGAATCCGGTCATGACGAAGGTGCTCTAGCGCCTGCATTAACCGTCTGACAAGGTCGTGATGCGAAGGGGGTGGTATGTTACATATTCGTTAGGTCCGCGCAATTTGGAAAACGATGATTGCCGAGCGCGGAATCGAGATCGATCATTCGCATGTGAGTCGGTGAGTTATCAGGCTCGTGCTGCTGTTTGAAATGGCGTTTCGAAAACGCAAACGACCGCCAGCCTTCAACTGTCGAAGCTACTTTTCAATGGTGATTTATATTCGTGGTAAATTCGCACTCGGAAATGATATGGACGCCGTTGCACAATTCTGTGGATTCACGGGCCCGTGCACACCCGTAAGAACCATGGCGATGTATGGAAATTCACCACGCGCTGACACGCTAACCAAACGGATTCTCGACGACATGATGGCGCAAGATCGCATCACTATATGCGGGCGCTATGGTGATGGGGCTGCAATATCTGGGCGACGAACAGCATCCTCTCGGCTTTATTCGGCGCACACCATGGGACGCTTTGATCGCGGGACACCCTCAATGGGAGACAGTGCTTGACATCAATGTGCTTGACCTGAACCAGGAGGAGGGTGGCCATATCCGGTGGGTTTTAGACGGATTCACGCTGATCTATCCGCGGTACGATCGCGCTTCGTCGTCGACAGACGATCCTGTGCACACCCCGGCCACGCGCGCAAGATGGTCGCAAAGATGCAGGCGCTCGGACACGACGAAGTCTGGTACGTGGAACACAGCGACGGTGGCCATGGCGCTGGCGTCGAACCGGAGGCGAAGGCTCGTGCTGCAGCGATCATTTTCGAGTTCCTTCGGGCGAAGGTCGGGACATCGTTACGGCCCATAGGAGCGGCCGCACTATAGAGCGCAGCCGGCTGTGTATCCGAATTGAGGCGCATCCGTCGCAGATGTGCAGCGAAGGTTGGTGACAGATCTATACACTAGCTTATAGCAAGCCAATTGGCTTCACGGTTCTAGGTGCGGTTCAGCCCAACCTTGCTAACCAAAGTTAAAGGCGCTTCTTACGTGTGCCCAACGATCGAACTTTTCGGCAGTGCCTGCGCTTGATACTCCAACGTCTCAACTCGCGCGGCGGAAAAAGCCACGTTTCGTGCGCGCGATCATCGGTATCGCCGTCGGCGCTCGGCGTCCCGTTTTTTTTCCGGCAACCGGATACCCTTGCGAACCCGGCGGCGCGGTAGTAACATGGCCGTGTTATTTCAGATGGCCATGTTAGTTAACGTGGCCGAGTGAAACATGAGCGATCGATACCTTTCTCTCGGAGCGGCTGACCGTCTGGCACGAAGCTCCCTGGATTCGCTGTTCGAAGGTAATGGCTGGCAGGTCGAGGAGGACCGTGAGACGGGTTGGATCGGAGATTTCGTTCTGACCGACCCTCACGGTCGGACGTATTACGCCGTATTGAAGACGTCGACGGAAGGGCGCTCCGACCGCGTGATACCACTTTTCTCGCAGGCTCTGTTGGAGGCACGCCTTCGATCGCAGCAAAATGGCGTCCGCCCGGCCGTTCTCATCTGGGTGGGAACCGCTTCGACGGCGCTCGTCAAAAAGCTCATGGATTTTCATCGCCAGTATGGGCAGGGTGAGCCCTTCGCCATACTGGCGGGCGAGCCGTTGTACGCTGACTTTCCCGGACTGGACCATGTGGCTGATGAACGTTCCGTTACCAGCGTGCGGCGCAGAAGCCATTCTGCGCCGCCGCCGCTCGTGTTCTCGGATCTCGCCCAGTGGATGCTCAAACTCCTGCTCGCGGCAGACATCAGCCGTGAAGGGATGATCAACGCCCCGGGCAGGACCTACCTCACGGCGACCGACCTCGCGCGCGAAGCTCGTGTATCTGTCATGTCTGCCACACGCCTCATCAATGCCCTGAAAGAAGAGAATTTCATCGAGTCCGCGCCATACTTGCGAGTCGTGCAGCGACGCAAACTGGCACAACGATGGAAAGCCGCGTACCTGAAGCCAGCTGTGGGGCTGCCCATGAAATATCTCGCGCCAGGCGTGCCTGAGGATCAGCAACTGCGAAAGCTTCTCAAGCGGGAAGGGGAAGAGGTGACGCTTGGCCAGTTCGCTGCGGCGGACGCGCTTGGCGTGGGGCACGTACGTGGCTTCATAACAACCCTCTGGGTGCCCGACCTCGCAGCCGCCGAGCATTGGCGGGGCCTGCGACTCATGCATGACGGCGAGCGGGCCGATGTGGTTTTGCGGCAGCACCCGTATCCGCAATCGCTAGGCCGGGGGCGCGTGCTTCATGAGGGGAAGTGGGTGTCCGACATCATCCAGACATGGCTTGACGTATCAGCTGATCCGTCGCGCGGTGCCGAGCAGGCGGCCGAGTTCGAGCACGGCGTTCTGGCGAACGTAGTAGGAGCGCGCGCGTGAGCGATCTGACGGAATTCAGCACGCTCGCGCTAACCCTCGAACCCTGGCGCAAGCAGATCGTATTTGTCGGCGGCTGGGCGTTTCGGCTCTACCACTACGAGCCGCGCGCCTACACGGCCGACTATAATCCGATCTTCACGCAGGATGCAGACGTGGCCTACGCGGAGCGCGAGCTGCTCGAAGGCGATATCAAGCAGGCGCTGGTTGCGGCGGGGTTCACGGAAGAGCCCAACTTTACTGGTGACTACAAGCCGCCAGCAATGCGCTACACCATGGGCGGCGACGCGAAAGGTTTCTATGCGGAGTTTCTCACCCCTCTCACGAACAGCGGGAAGAAGCGCGACCGGCAAGGGAGATTGAAAGATGATGCGACCGAATTGAAGGCTGGAGTGGTCGCGCAAAAGCTTCGTTACCTCGAAGTGCTGCTGTACAAGCCTTGGGTTGTGACCATCCCCGAGGATGATTCCGGGTTGGGCGAGGCAGTGGAAGCCGTTCGCGTGCCGAACCCGGTAAGCTTCATGATCCAGAAGCTGCTGATCCGCAAGAAGAGAGACGAACAAAACAAACTCGCGCAGGATGTGGTGTACATCCACGACACCCTGCAGATCTTCTACGCGGCGATTGAGACCGACCTCGTCCCGATCTGGAAGGAGCTCGATGGCACGCTGCATCCCAACCAGCAGAAATCCGTTCGCAATGGCGTCAAAGAACTGTTTTGGGAGATGAACGACGTCATCCGCGCAGCTGCGGAAATTCGGGGCAACGATCCCGCCCAGCTGCTACAGCTGTGCCAGGAAGGCTTCGAGGAAATTTTCGGCGAGGCTTAAAATCGTCATGGGTGACCGGCCCCGCCCAGTTGCGAGCGCACCCGTGAGGCGCGCATTTACGACGACTATGTCTTAAACATAGGCGCCACAGTCTCGCGACGCACCTGCTCGAACAAAAGGAGGATATCCGCGTGGTCCACGTGCTGCTCGGGCACAGGCATCGCCGAACGGCGCTTTTTCGCCGGTACCTGCTGAACGCTGATCTTCTTTGCCATGGTCGTGGTTGATTCACTCTCGAGTTAGGAGGCGCTTGCTATTCTGTTTATGGAGTGAGCAGGTGCATTCTGTGACGCGGCACGATTGCTGTGTCAGGAAAATGCCTTAAGACATGCACTGAAATGAACTTCCCGCAACGACGCCAGGCTCGGTGCATTCCGAGGGTGGCAGGCACTGCCGTTTTTTGTCCTCTCAGGTCGGCGAAAAGGTGAGGCTCTCCAGGAGTCGGGTCATCTAACTTCCACTCCTATCCCGGGTTGAATCAGCGTGCTCGCGACGCCGAGTGCCGGACGATCGGCTTTCACCGACGTCATCAACCACCCGTTACGGACATCCAGCTCGTAGGTCGGCCGCAGCTGGAGAGGTCGACACTAGCGTTTGCTCAATGCTGTGTGGCATAGTGCGGCCATCGCTATACCGAAGGGGGACAAATGGCAACGCTCGAAAAAGTGCAGGCACGAATCACAAAGCTTCAGGCGCAAGCTGATGCGCTCATCAGGAGTCAGTCGTCGACCGCCATCGCCAAGATTCGTGACCTGATGGAGAAGCATGGCCTGACCATCGCGGACATCGATGCACACTTAGGCAGCAAGAAACGCGGTCGTAAGCCAGGCGCCGCGGCGATCACCAAACCCACAGCTCCTGCGAGGTACCGCGATCCGAAGACGGGCGCTACCTGGACGGGACACGGCCGCGCTCCAGCATGGATTGCGAGTGCCAGGGACCGTACCAGGTTTCTGATTGACGACAGCGTCGCACAACCGGCTCCTATCGCCAGGAAGACGGCAAAACCCGGCAACTACGTGCGCGGACCCCAGGCTCCGAAATATCGCGATCCCAAAAGTGGCGCGACCTGGAGTGGGCGCGGTCGGGCACCGGCATGGCTGGCTGGCGCCAAGGATCGTTCGAAGTTTCTGATTGCTGGCGCGGAAGAGGGACTCCCGGCCTCGAAATCAGCTTCGGCCACGAAGGCAGCGGTGAAGAAAGCCGCGAGGAAAAAGCTGGTCGCAAAGAAGGGCAAGACAGTATTAACTCGATCTGCGCCGGCGAAGAAGGCCGCAGTCAAAAATGCCGTGGCGAAGAAGTCTGTGACGAAGAAAGCGCCGGCGAAAAAGGCACCGCACAGTCCAGAGGCGGTTGCACTGACCAGCGACATGGCTTCGGAAGCGGTCTCGGCCTGATTTCCGCAATTCATATGTCGCAAAGTGTTTGGTATGAGCAGGACGTCTTCGTCCTGCTCGAACAGTTCGGGTTTCTTTAACGAGCGACTGTCGGCGCGTCGCCGCTTCCCTGACCGCCGAAAAAGATCCCTCTACCATCTGAATACAAGCAAAACAGGGCGGCCGCGTCGCCAAGTCATAGCCAACAGCCCGGAGCGTATATCACGGCTTGGTGTAGCATTCGAGCGCAAGGTCTTTCGAAACCACGCCTCATTCACCTGATGACCAGAACGATCCCGTTTGCAAGAATCACCCAGGCGGCAGGCACGCGCCGGAGCAAGGCAATGCTGTTACCGATGCCGCGCGCCGGGGTTGACCGTGTCTGTCTGCAGGTACACGTCGCGCTTGATGCCATGCGGCGGGGCAGCGGCAACGTCAATGCTGCACAGACGCTATGCCAGGTGATGATCCTGACTGGCCTGCTGGCCGAAGCGGGATATGGCGAGGCGACATTCGAACAGATGCGGGACGCTGAAAGCATTCTTTCCGCCGCTTTCGATCATGGTCGCAATTTCCATGTATGGGCACTCGACGAAGAAGGATTTCGGCAATTCGCCGTGATCGTCGCGACATACGACTATCAGATGCAGCGCGCGCCGCTCGCGATAATCACCGACGCGGGTGACCGTCTGGAGCGTTTCCGTGCTGGTAAATCGTTCGACCAGATGGCGCGCAGGCACGCGTAACCGACTTCTACGACGCAGCACGTCCGTATCTGTCTCGATCTGGCTTCACAACCCGTTGCGGGTTTTTTGTTTTCGAGCCGCCGGTATACTGCACGGCTCGACCCCTACGAGAAATGCTTGTTCATGAAGGGAAGAATCGCTGATGGTGAAGCCCGCGACCGACTGATCGTCCGGATCCGCCGCAGGATGGAAGAAATTCGGCAGCGCCCCGGAAGCGCTCGCCGAATCGACCCAGCACGATAAAGACCATCCACCGCTGTATCGCGACGCGCGCGACAACGAATGGAAGAACGGCCTCGGCGACATGCCAGACTGGCTGCGCACCGCGCAGAACGCCGGAGTCGGCGCCTTCTTCCAGATCGAAACGCAAGCACACGAGCCAGCCTTGGTCGAAAGCCAGACCGTCTCAGAGCAGAAAGGTGAACGTCGCCAGCTCGGCCTTTTCGCGTAATCCAGGCTGGTTGTCTCTTCCAGCAGGATCTGGCGGTAGAAGGGCGCAGAAGCGTCCGTGATAAGAGTTGCGTTGCCCGAGGGCCGCGTGGTCGTACTATCCAATACGGAAACCATGTCCGAAGAGTCGCACAACATTGACTCGCCAGACGCAAGTGGACCACGGCCTTCAGCCACCGCTTCCATCGCGGTTGCCCGGCAAGTGTATGGTCAATGTGGCGCGGCGCAGCAGCGATGCCAAAGCAACGATGCCAAGCTCCGCCCGCTCGATCCGAACGGCCGGGTAGGCGGGTTCACCGCAACGCTTCCAGACGGCGCTGGCAACGGATGGATCGGGCGAGACCTGGTCCACGGCGTGCGTTTGGCGAGAATGTTCAGGTCTGCGGGCGGCGAGGGCAGGCCTTGCCCCGCCGATGCAACAACAGGTTCAACCATGCTGTTATTTTATCTGTCCGCTGCGGGCGAACAGGGTTCGTAATTATGCTCTGCAGAGCATAAATTACCTTGCGGTTACCCTTGAACGAAAGGCGCGCGAGAGCGGGCTGCGCGTCGCCGACAGCAGCGCAGCACGATATTCTGCCTGTGATCGCAAAAGACTAGCATTCGTGCGGTTTGGTCTGTCCGAACAATGACACAGGCCGCCTGTTACCAGATAAATTGACTTCGGCTTTGCAGGCGCGCGCCGAAACCAGAACAGGACAGAACATGCTTGCAGATACTCAATGCGAAATGAACGCCGACGTGGACTAGGCACGCGTGCGCGAATCATATCCCGCGCAGCATCCGCTGCTTAATCTGAACAATGCAGCTGTCAGCCCGCCGCCGCTCGTCGTTGAGCAGGCGGTCATCGATGCCTACCGTTTCGTCAGCAAGAATCCTGACGTCAACATGTGGACCGGCCTCGACGCGAAGCTTCCGGACATCATGCGGCAGTTGGCGACGCTCGCCGATTGCGACGCAGAGGAGATCGCGCTCAACCGAAATGCGAGTGAGGGCCTTAGCGTTGCGATTTTCGGCATCGCCTTATCAGCTGGCGAACGCGTGCTCGTGTCGCCGTGGGACTATCCGAGCGCACTGGGTGGCTGGCAACAGCGCCAGACGCGCGAGGGCGTTGTCGTCGACGCAGTGACGTTCGATCTGCGTGCGAGCGATGAGGAAGTAGTCGCTGCATATTCATCTGCCATCCGCCCCGCCACGCGCGTGCTGCACCTGACGCATATGATTCACTGGACAGGCAGGGTACTGCCGGTCGCGCGCTTGTGTGCGCTCGCGCGGGAGCGCGGCATTATTACCATCGTCGACGCAGCGCAATCTTTTGCGCAGATGCCCATCAGCTTTCGCGAACTCGGCTGCGACTTCTTCGTGACGAGCCTGCATAAATGGCTCGGCGCGCCCGTTGGCAACGGCATGCTGATCATCAATCGACGACGTTTACGCGAAACCTGGCCATTGCTCGCTCCATTCGATGCCACGCCCGACACGGCGGACAAGTTCGATCACTGGAACCTGGGCACCTACAACTCGGCGCTGCAGGCCGGCATCGAACCGGCGATCCGCCTTCATCGGGAGATCGGTGTCGCGAATATTCATGCGCGATTAAGTGCGCTGACCCGCTACTGGACCGCGCGCGCCGCTGACATCGAGGGCTTGCGCATTCACACGCCGCTCGAGGCCGATACGCTCGGCGCTGTGAGCCTGTTTTCTATCGACGGCATCGATGCCGTGCGCCTCGAACGCACTTTGCGGCAACCGTTCTCGGTTCACGTCAAATACCGGCGCGTCGGCCAGCTGGAAGGTCTGCGTGTGTCGCCGCATATCTATATGAACGAAGCGGACCTGGATGTATTCGTGGATGCACTGCACGCGGCCGTTAAAGAGGCCAACTGAGCCGGTCGTGGTCGCCGCACCGATGTGAGTGACCGAAACGAACGTCAGCAATCTGAAGCGACACGTTTTATCAGCCGCACCTGCCTCAGCAACACGCACGTTCAGCTGTATATTGAGCGTCGCCGCGAGAACTGCACACACCTTCCGTTCGGGTCATTCCGGATGCCAATCAAACGGTGAAGGGGTCAACTGCGGTGAGCCAGTGCGTCTGTTCGCGGTTGCCCCCACCGCAGCCAGAAAACGCTGGTGACTGCTATCAACACCGCGGGCAAAATGACACCACATACCAGGCCCCATCCGTAAGTCGCCAACAGACCGCCCGACGCGAACGAGCCGACGACCATGGTGCCGAACACTACGAAGTCGTAAATGGACTGCACGCGAGGGCCTTCCGTCGGCGCGTGACATGCTAACACCAGGGCGGAAGCGCCCAGGAAGCCGAAGTTCCAGCCTAGGCCGAGCAGCATGAGCGCTACCCAGAAGTGATTCACCGACAAACCGGTCATGCCTGTGACGGAGGCCAGCGCAATCAACACCAACCCCGCCAGGCTGACAGTCGGCGCACCAACGCGAGCGATCAGCCGTCCCGTGAAGAAGCTCGGCAGATACATGGCGATCACGTGGACCTCGATGCCGTAGTTGGAGTGCACACGCGGAATACCGCACAACTCCATGGCCAGTGGCGCGGACGTCATCATGAAGTTCATCATCATGTAGCTTATGACGCCGCAGAGCATGGCGACTACAAAGCGCGGCTGCCGTACGATGACAGAGCTGTCCCGGCCCTGTGCATGGGCGGAGATCGGAGGCTGGTGTTCGAACCGCACGCCCATTAGCACGATCCCCGAGAGCACCGCGGCGCCGGCGGAGGCCAGGTAGGTGACCGCGTACGCATGCGGCGACCACAGATTCATGGTGGCTGTAACCAGCTGCGGTCCCAGTATGCCGGCGGCAACGCCCCCGGCCAGCACCGTCGACATGGCCCCGGCGCGACTCTCTGCTGGCACGCATTCGGCAGCTGCGAACCGGAACGTCAGCACCACGGCTGCGTATGCGCCACCAAACAGCATGGCGACGCAGAACAGGCTGAACGATGGAATGACCAGCGCGAACGCTGCCAACAGTCCGACGATGACGCCACAGGCATTGCCAAACAGCGCAGCAGCTTTCCTGCCGTAGCGCCTCGTCACTACGCCAACCGGAAGCGTTGCAGCTGCCATGCCGACAACGAAGATGGATACAGGCAATGTCGCCAGCGCCGGCGTCGGGGCAAGCATGTGGCCGATAATCGCGCCGGTGGCATAGACGACAGTGGAGTTGGCGCCGGCCAAGGCTTGCGCAGTGGCCAAACGAACAACGTCGGCGTTGATTCTTGAAGTGGACATCAGGACGGGGTCACGCGCATCGGAGCGCTTCGGATAAAACGGGTCGACGCAAGTGTTGACTGCCTACGCGGGGATCTCGGCCTCATTCGAGTAACCAGAGATGAACGGTTTGCGCATGCTCGTCTGCGGGTCGAAGACGTGCCGCGAAATTCGTCCGATGTTCCCGCCGTAGACATGAACGCTGATCGAGACGCGATCATCATATGTGTTGGATACCCTGTGGATGTCGCCGGTATGGGGCGAAATACTCTCGACAGTTCCCGGTTTGAGGTAATCAACCCCGAGCGATCGCATCGGCTGGCCGGGCTCCCCGACTTGAAAACATTCGGCACGCTCGCCACCCCTGAGCAAACCGATCAGCGCCCAGACCGTGTGGTTATGGATCGGAGTCATCTGGCCCGGGCCCCAGACAAAGCTGACAACCGAAAAACGATCGGCCGGATCGGCGTGTAGCAGGTACTGCTGGTAGTACTGGGGATGTGGCTGCGCATACGCCTCGGGGAGCCAGTCATCGCGACGAACGATCTCGGCAAGGAGATCGTGTCCTGTGCCCAGGATTTGCGCTTCATCATCCGGGAACGTGTCAACGAGTAGCGTAAATTCGTGCACGAACTGTTTGAAGAGCGTAGCCGGAACGCGCATTACATGTCTCCTTGGCGGGGTGTCATTGTAGTCGGCGGTTCGCACTCTTGATCGGTCGATGGTGGCGAACCCTATAGCGATATCGATTGTCGACTCATGTCCTTTCCTGAGCAATTGAATCTGATTTCAAGTTGCGGACAGATTCTGGAGTCATCGAAACCATCCATACGCGTTATCGAACAGCACCTTTGAGCTCAGAGTGATATCGGCGAGCTTCCTGCCAGAACGCGTGAGCCGCAGGGGACAGTCGGTTCTGATTCAGGCACACCAATCCGATACGTCGGGACGTGCCAGGCGAAAGAGGACGGAATACCGTGCCAGAATACCGATCCGGCAGCGCCAGCTTGGCCAGAATCGAGATGCCCTTCCCACTGGCGACCAGCTCCAGTATCGACATCAGTTGCAGGAGCTCATACGTCACCCTGGGGCGCAGCCCATTTCTTGAGAACAGCCGGGTCACCAAAGCCTGCGACCCCGCACGGGTCAGGATGAACGGGTCAGCCGTCATTTCTCTGAGCGGAACGGTATCAAGTTTTGCCAGAGGGTGTCCAGAAGGCAAGACCGCGACGAGTTCATCGACGGCGAGCGTTTGCGAATCGACGTCCGTCTTGGGCAGCGTGACCGCCGCGAGTTCCAGGCGGCGCTCGATCAGGTCACGCGACGTCTGCTCGTCCGGCTTTTCTGTGACCACCACATCAACGCCAGGGTAGCGGGCCTTGAATCGCTCGATCAGCGGGGGCAGAACCCTGATCGTCGCACTGGCGCCGAACGAGCCCAAACGCAGCAGACCGGTCTTTAGCTCTGCACCGGCCAGCGCTGTGGTCTGGACGAGTTGAATGGATGCAAAGACGTCGCGGACGTGGGGAAGCACATGTTCGCCGGTATAGGTCAGCGTGACCCCTGCCGTATTGCGGTCAATCAACTCGGTTCCCAGCGCCTTTTCCAGAGCGCGCAGCGCATGACTCGTGGCCGAAGGTGACATACCGAGCTGCGCGCCGGCACTCGCTATGCCGTCTGAAGACGTGAGCGCCAGCAAAAGCTGAAGCTGCCGAAGTGTCGGTGTCGTTGTGCCGGATCGATGGCCCATTGAATTATTCCTCAAGCTTGTTTCTGCGCGTCTTCATGAAGCGCGGGTCGGAGTCCAGTGTTATGGCAAGTCCTGGTCCGTCGGGTACAGCATGGACTTCCAGTCCGTGAACATCATCGAGGAGGACGCCTGCCGAATTTACGCCGCTCCGCTCAGGTTGAAAAAAACCTCAATTGTCCATGAACGAGATGAACAAATATGATAACCCCAAGGTCAAGTTGATACCGGGATGATTGCAGGTCAACGGGTTACCCGCTGAGTCTTGACATCACGGGTTCCCTATGGAGGCATCGAGATGTCGACACGTGCGATACAAGACAGCTACCCGCCAGAGTTCGCTCACTGCTATGGCTGCGGTGCGCAAAATCCACACGGCCATCACCTCAAGAGCTATCTCGTGGGCGATGAAACGGTTGCCAGGTTCACGCCTGACATCCGGTATAGCGGCGGTGTTCCAGATCATGTCTATGGCGGGATGATCGCCTCGCTTCTCGACTGTCATGGCGCGGCATCCGCAGCCGCCTTTGCCTGTCAGAAAGAAGGGCCGGGGTCGGGTGATCTCTCTGAGCCGATCCGCTTCGTGACGGCGTCATTGAAGGTTGACTTCAAGCGGCCCGCACCACTTGGTGTTGAGCTGGTGATATGGGGGAGGCTTCGTTCACTTGAGGGACGAAAGGCCTGGATCGACCTGATTCTGAATGCAGGCGAGCTCACCTGCGCTGTCGGGGAAATGCTCGCGATCCGTCTGCCCGACCGAACAGACACCTAAGGACGATCCGACGGCAAAGCAAAGGGGATCCAGCGTCGAAAACATAAGAGCTACTAGGCCCGCCGACGCCACGCACAATTAACTATAGGAGACGAGATTGAATACTTCCGCTGAGTTGTACATGTCCGCCGGATTCGTCGGCAAGGTGCCGTTCACCAGATACGACCTTGGATGGGTCATCCTCTGCATCGGAATGGCAATCGGCGCCGGCATCGTTTTTCTGCCGCTTCAGGTTGGTATCACCGGTATCAGGGTGTTTGCTGCGTCGGTGGCGCTGTCGTATCCCGCGCTGTACATGATGCAGGAGCTATATCTGCAGACGCTGTCAGGCAGCACGGAATGCGAGCATTACGCGGGAATCGTTACCCAGTATCTCGGAAGGAACTGGGGCATCTTTCTGGCGGTAGTGTACTTTTTCATGTTGCTCAAAGGCATGCTGACCTATTCCATGGCGGTGACCTTTGATGCGGCGAAGTACCTGCAGAGCTTCGGTATGACCATAGGGCTGCTCTCGGACAGTCCGTTCTTCTCGCTGGCCATTCTGTGCCTGCTGGTCCTGGTCGCCGCGCAGGGCGAGAAGCTGATCTTCAGGGTGTCCGGCCCGCTGGTGCTTTTCAAGCTCGGCGTGGTCGTGTTGTTGGGCGTGGTGATGATTCCCCATTGGGATGTCCGCGCGAATCTGCCGTCGCTGCCGGAGTTCAAACGGTTCGTGATCGACACCATTCTCACTGTGCCGTTCACCTTGTTCTCCATCCTCTTCGTGCAGATCCTCAGCCCCATGAACATCGCTTTCCGAAAGGTGGAGAAGGACTCGCGCGTCGCTACGTATCGCGCCATTCGCGCCAACCGCATTGCGTTCGCCATCCTGGCCGTCGCGGTCCTGTTCTTTGCCACGTCGTTTGCGTTGGCACTCTCGCATGAGCAGGCGCTCTCGGCCAGGGCGCAAAACATCTCGGCGCTCGCACTGGCTGGTAGCGTGATCCATGGAGATGGTGTGCTGTACATGACCGCGGCCCTGAATGTGTTCGCAATATTAACCGCCTTCCTTGGCATCTACCTGTGCTTCGAGGAATCTATCAAAGGCATGGTCATGAACGTCCTGACGCGTATCGTTCCGCAGGAACGCGTCAATGCCCGCCTCGTATCTGCCGGCGTTTGCGTGTCTATTGTGCTCGGGCTCTGGTTCTGGGTACAGACGCGCTTCTCCATCCTGTTGCTGCAACAGTTGGCATCGCCCATCTACGGTATTGCGTCGTTCATCATTCCGTGCGTTCTGGTGTACAAGGTGCCCGCGCTTCGGAGATACGTATCCTCCAGAGTTTGGTACGTGTTTGTGTTTGGCGTGATCGTGTGCCTGTCGCCCGTGCTCAAGGCACTGGGCTACTGAAGTTGCCCCCGACGCGGCTTTCGCGAACTACGCAAGACAGAAAGAGGTAAAGAGCAATGACTCAGAATCGAAGTGCGCTGGCGGCTAGCGCAACATGGTTTGATTTCGACACCGTGGTGGACCGCAACCGTAGCAATTCACTCAAGTGGGGGAACCCGGCCGGCGCCATGACGGATGTTCAGGCACAGGCCAAGCCATTGCCCATGTGGGTGGCGGACATGGATTTCATGTCTCCGCCGGCGGTGATCGAAGCGCTGCACGAAGCCGTTTCGCACGGCATTTACGGGTACCCGGCTGGCATGACGAAAGGTTACGTCGACGCCGTGATCGGGTGGCAGCAAAAGCGCTTCGGCTGGGATGTGCCTCCTGGATGGGTAGTGCCGGTCGCCAGCGTCATTGCGGCGCTTAAAACTGTCATGCAGGCGTTCTCACAGCCTGGCGATTCGGTTCTGATCCAGCCGCCGGTCTATGTGCACTTTCATCACGATGTGGTCATCAATGGTCGCCACGTCACCGCGGCACCACTGCATTTCGATGGGCGGCGCTATCGCTTTGACGCCCAGGTGTTCGAAAACGCGATTCAAGACAACACCAAGATCTTCATTCTGTCCAACCCGCACAACCCGACGGGCAATGTGTGGACAGAAGAGGAACTGCGCACCATGGGCGAGATCTGCATGAACCACGGGGTGCTCGTGATCGCCGACGAAATTCATTGCGACTTTGTGTACGGTGCCGGAAGGAAGCACACACCGTTTGCCTCACTGGATCGACGATTCGCTCACAACAGCATCACCTGCACTTCGGCGAGCAAGACCTTCAACCTGGCCGGACTGCAATGCGGCAACATGTTCATTGCCGATAAGGTCAAGCGGGACGAGGTGATCCGCACGGTCGAGAGGAACCACAACACCCGCATCAACCTGCTCGGGATGGTGGCTACCGAAGCCGCCTTCACGCATGGCGCGACCTGGGTAGACGCGCTGGTGACCTACATCGCCCGGAACCAGCAGCACTTTGCCGAGCGCATCAATGCGCTCGATGCTGGCCTGAGGGTGATCGACATGGAATCGCTCTACCTGGCGTGGATTGACTGCCGCGCGCTTGGAATGACGCCGGAGGAGCTCGAAGACTTCATGCTCATCAAGGGCCGCGTGTGGCTTGATAAGGGCCCGAAGTTTGGCGTGGAAGGTCACGGCTTCATGCGCGCGAATCTCGGCTGCCCCCGCCAGACGGTCGACCTGGCGATTGCGCGAATATCGGAGGCGCTTGCGCAGCGTTGAGTGCCATTTTGCAGGGTGGTTGCGAAGCTGAAGGAAATTGGAGACGAAGATGATTAATGACTGGGCTGAACTGCTTTCGAATCAACGTGCTGCCGGGGCAAATCTGCTGAAAGCGAACGCGCCGGTGGGCAAGGCATTCTTTGGTCTGAACGAGTCGTTGAATGAGAGCAAAGCGCTTGACCTCAAGACACGTGAGCTCATCGCACTGGCCGTGGCAGTCACCACACGATGTGAGGGTTGTATCGCTTCACATGCTGCAGCAGCGCAAAGAGCGGGCGCAACGAAACAGGAGGTTGCGGAGGCGCTTGGAACCGCCATTGCCCTTAATGCGGGCGCCGCGTTTGTCTATTCCGCGAGAGCGATGGAGGCTTTCGGTCAGTTTGATACCTGAGGGCAGGTACCGCGCGGAAGTCAATGCGCGGGAGCCACGCGCGGCGCCAGAAAGCCGAAAGGTTTTGGATGTAACCAACCCTCCACTGAGGCCGATGTTGCTGTCGCATCTTGCGCGCAGCGGCGCGGTGAACTATTCCGAGGGAAATATGGCATGAAATCTGGACAGACGACAGCACTGGCAGGCATCAGGGTCCTCGATCTCTCCCGCATCCTGGCGGGTCCAAGTGCGACCCAGCTTCTTGGTGACCTCGGCGCCGATGTCGTCAAGGTTGAGAGACCTGACGAAGGTGACGATACGCGCAAATGGGGCCCACCGTACGTACGCGGGAAGTCGGGCGAGGAAACGGAAGAGAGCGCCTATTATCTCGCGGCCAATCGGAACAAGCGTTCGATCGCTATCGACATCGGATCGGACGCAGGTCGGCAACTCGTCCATCAACTGATTGCACATGCCGATGTGCTGGTCGAGAACTACAAGGTGGGCGGCCTGGCCAGATACGGCCTGGCGTACGAGCAGATCAGGGATCAATATCCGCGCCTGATCTACTGCTCGGTCACAGGGTTCGGGCAGACGGGCCCCTACGCCAGCCGACCCGGCTATGACTTTTTGATCCAGGGCATGGGCGGCATCATGAGCCTCACCGGGGTGCCGGACGGTGAACCAATGAAGGCTGGTGTTGGGATCGCGGACGTCATGACTGGCATGTATGCCGCCGTCGGCATCCTCGCGGCCCTCCAGCATCGGGAGCGAACGGGCGAAGGGCAGCACATCGATATTTCCCTGCTCGATACGCAGATTTCCTGGCTCGTCAATGCAGGAACGAATTATCTGGCTGATCGTCAGCTACCGGCCCGCCTGGGCAACGGCCACCCCAACATCGTTCCATACCAGGTGTTCTCAACGGCGGATGCACCGATGATCCTTGCCGTTGGCAACGATGCACAGTTTGGGCGGTTCTGCGAGGTCGCCGGGATCAACGAACTCGCGTCCGACGAACGCTTCGCGACGAACCCGATGCGAATTGGCAATCGCACAGCACTGTGCGAACTGATCGATAACACCTTACGAACACGGCATCGCGCGACATGGCTGCAGCAGCTGGAGGCAGTCGGGGTCCCGTGCGGGCCTGTGAACAATCTGGAAGACGTATTTGCCGATCCACACGTCAAAGCTCGCGGTGCCGAGTTGCACATGCCCTGTGACTGGGCGATGGATGGGGAGCTTCGTCTTCTGGCAAATCCGCTGAGGATGTCGGCTACGCCCCCGAGCTACAGGCGACCGCCGCCACGGCTGAACGAGCATGCTGCCGAAGTACTAACGGATTGGCTTGGAACAAATCAATCGCTACAGGAGACGCCATGTACGACCTGACCGCCGGGCAGTTGACTCTGCAGGCACAAGCGCGGGAGCTCGCGCAAACGGTATTTGCCTCGACCGCCACCAATACGGACCTCACGGAGGAGTATCCATGGGACAACGTCACAGCACTGCGCGACGCGGGGTTCATGGGCATGACATTGCCAAGGAGCCTGGGTGGGCGTGGTTTGTCTTACCTGGACACCGTGATCGTTATTGAGGAAATGGCCAAGGCGTGCGCCACCATGGGCCGCATCACCGTCGAGGCCAACATGGGCGCAATCGGCGCTATCGCCAGGTATGGGACGCCCGAACAACTGAAGTTGGCCGCAGAGCTGGTTCTGTCGGGGGACAAGCCCGCGATCTGTATCTCTGAGCCCAACGCTGGCAGCGCTGCCAGCGAAATGACCACGCGTGCCGACAGGAAGGGGGATGACTACATCCTCAATGGCGAGAAATACTGGATCACGGGCGGTGGCGTTTCCAGGCTGCACCTGATTTTCGCGCGTGTGTTCGACGATGGCGTGGAGCAAGGCATCGGTGCATTCATCTGCGTGCGGGATGGCAACGCACCGGCCGGTCTTGTGGTCGGCCGGAGGCTTTACGCGATGGGTGTGCGCGGCATCCCTGAAACCCATCTCGAGTTCCGCGACCTCAGGGTGCACAAGTCGATGCTCGTGATGCCCCCCGGCGGGCTGAAGCGAGGTTTCGCGGCGCTGATGACCGCCTACAACGCGCAGCGCGTCGGTGCCGGAACGGTCGCCCTGGGCATCGCACAGGGTGCCTTTGAGGAAGGTATGGCGTATCTAAAATCGCGTCAGCAGTTCGGTCGACCGATTGCCGAGTTTCAGGGACTGCAGTGGATGTTGGCCGACATGTCAACTCAACTGGAGGCCGCTCGATTGCTGTTGCGTTCTGCGGCATGCAGCGGCGCGGAGTTTCCGGATATTGACAAGGCGGCACGGGCGAAGATTTTTGCGGCCGAGACAGCCAACAAGGTCACCAACGACGCTTTGCAGTTCTACGGCTCATCTGGCTACGGGCGCGGCAATGCGATGGAGCGTCACGTACGTGATGCCCGCATGTTCACCATTGCAGGCGGTACAGCACAGATTCTGCGCACACAGGTCGCGGCCACACTTCTCGGCATGAAACTGCCGCAGACACGCGATGGGTACCTGAAGGCGGCACAGAGCAAAGAGGCCTGAGCGAGTTCCAGCCGCGAGGCACGTGGGCCACGTGCTTCGCTATCGATAACCGCCCCATCGATCTTTTTCTCCATCTGTGTCGCGCTTTTTACGACCGGGGCGCTCGACCCCGGCGAGGTACATATGAATCGTCAATTGCTTTTATGCATCGGCCGTGCGGGTACCTGCATGGGCACGATGGCATTTGCGGGTGCATTGCCCGTACTGCGTTCAGCCTGGCACATGGATGCAACGACTGCCGGCGCGATCCAGACCGCGTTCAATCTCTCCAACGCCATTGCGCTTCTAGTGGCTTCCTGGCTCTCCGATAGCTTGGGAGCCAGGCGTATGTATCTCGTCTGTACATGGGCAGGCGCTGCTGCCCTGGTCGTGTTCGCTATCTTCGCGAGGTCCCCGCATTCCGCGGGAATCCTGATCGTCTTCGTGGGGCTCACGCAAGGCGGCGCTTACACTCCAGCGCTGCTGCTCGTCTCGGACCTGAGCTTGCCGGCAGAACGCGGGCGCGCGATGGGACAGGTTCTGGCGGCCGGTTCATTCGGCTACCTCCTTTCTGTCGCTCTCTCGATGTGGGTGGCGAAGTCATGCGGCCCGTCGGCGGCCTTTGCTCTGTGCGCCATCGGCGCCCTGGCCGGCGCGATCGTTGGCCAGTTCAGCCTTAAAGACGTCGAGAACCGACGACATGAGCGTAAGGCGGCGGCGTCTGCGGAGCCAATGCGCTGGAGCAGCATTTTCGGTCCCACGTCTTTATGTCTTCTGGTCGGCTACATTGCCCATTGTTGGGAGTTGCTGGGTAGCTGGGCGTGGACTCCGACGCTGTTGGCGACTGCACTTCAACCGTCCGGCCTTGGCGCAATGTCCACCAGCCTGATTGTGGGCGGAACGGTGCACCTGTCGGGGATGATTGCCACGGGAGTCGTCGGCGCGTTGTCGGACCGATGGGGCCGGTCACGCGTGCTGGTGTACGTTGGTGCAATGGGCGCCTTGTGCTCGATGCTGATCGGTTGGTCCGCGCAGTGGGGTGCCGGCTGGGTGATCGCGCTCGTGGCCATCGGCAGCTTTTTCATTCTTGCCGATTCGGGCGTACTTTCAGCGGCCATGACGGACGAGGTGCCGGCAGCCTATCTGGGCCGCGTGATGGGTGTCAGATCGATTCTCGGGTTCGGCGCTGGAGCGCTTGCGCCCATGACATTCGGAGCAACGCTCGATTGGACGCATCAGTGGGGGTGGGCGTATATGTCACTCGCTGCTGGTGGGCTCCTCGCGTTCATCGCTGCCCTGACGTTGCGAAAAATCAACCAGCCAACGGCATGCATGTCGATCGCAACGAGATCCGTTTCCTAACCCGAATATCAGCAGCGCCTGCGCTGACGGGACATCTGACTGCGTCGGCGTCAGACGCTTCGTCGTCGCCCCGCTAGGCCACATGTGCGTGGCCTTATAAGTGGACGAGCCGCAACGGTCGACGGCGCTTGCAGCGCGAGCAAGCCGATTCCGTCAAAATTTGTCAGCCCTTTTGCATGCGGCCTCATTTCAGTCGTGAGCTGAGTCCTGGGGGGACTGCACCACCATACCGCAGTCCGTCGACGAACAGGGCCACCAGCCTGCGAGCGTCGGGAGGATCGGGGCATTCGAGTGGAGCGCAGAGGGCAGCCACCGCGCACAGCAGCTCGTCGGGCTGTATCCCTTTGCGAATGTCGCCCGAAGCGATCGCCGCATCGAGGAGACTCTGAACGACCGGGCGGAGTCGCTCCAGGAAATATGAAGGCAAGGCCTTAAAGGCGGGGTCGCCGGAATTCAGGGCGGCGGCAAGTCCACGCCTCGTCGTCACGAATCCAACATAGATATCTATCCATCCCACCAACGCCTCCCCGGCGCCAAGCGTGGCGGCAAGTTCAACGCCCGCATCCGCGCAGGCATCCACTTCGCTGCACAAAGCAGCAACGACGAGGTCGGAACGTTGCGGAAAGTGGCGGTAGATCGTGCCGATACCCACTCCCGCCTTTTGCGCGATCTCCCGCACTGGCGCATCGATTCCCGAGGATTCGAAGACAGCCAGCGCGGTTCGCAGCAACGTGTCGATGTTGCGTCGCGCGTCCGCGCGCACCGAACGCGGAGCACGTTCGCTGTCCGTCCTATTTGTCTTGCTGCTCAAGTCATTTCCCTCTTGTTAAGCGGAACAATGTTCCGTATAGTCTGCAACCGGAGCGATGTTCCGCTTACATTCTAGCGTAAGCGAATCGCGCTCGCCCATCATTTTTGAACGGAGCAGACATGCACAGCAGACCCGTGGCACTCGTTACCGGTGCAAACAAGGGAATCGGCCTTCAGATTGCGAAAGATCTGGCGTCGAAAGGCTTCAAGGTACTCGTCGGAGCGCGCAAGCTGGACCTCGGCGTGGCGGCAGCGAAAAGCGTGGGAGCAGAGGCTCAGGCCCTCCAGCTGGATGTGACGGATCAGGCGTCGATTGCGGCAACGGCTGCGCAGATCGAAGAGACGCTGGGTCGTCTTGATGTGCTGGTCAACAATGCGGGGATCTCGCGTCCAATCAAGCCGGGGATGTCCGTCGAAGAAATGAAGGACGGGGATAAGGTGAGCCGTGTGTCAGTCGACGATATGCGCTTGGTGTTCGAGACCAACGTGTTCGGGGTTGTCGCAGTCACGCAGGCAATGCTGCCGCTTCTTCGAAAAGCACCGGCGGGCCGCATCGTCAACGTTTCGAGCGCAGGTGGCTCTCTCACGCTGAAGGACAACCCCGCGGATTACTCGCGACAGTACGTCGGGGTGTACCAAACGTCGAAAACCGCACTCAATGCAGTGACGCAGGCGTTCGCCATCGAACTGGAGGGAACCGGCATCAAGGTCAATGCGGTCTGTCCGGGGTTCACCGCAACGGATCTGAGCAACTATGCCCCCGGGGCTGGATCCGTTGAGGATGCGGCACGGGAGCCCGTTCGCCTCGCACTCCTTGACGCGAATGGGCCGACTGGCACATTCTCGAACGCCGCGGGTCCGCTTCCCTGGTGAGGTGGTCTCCGAAAACGCCAAGGCTAGCTGAACCATGATCGTCTGACCGCACGGCCGGGTCTGGCGCGCCTCATCGATGATGAACGCGCCGTCCCGATCGGCAGACGGACCGGCATCGTTCAACCCTCGCCAAACCCGTCGTCTGGGTGCAGCGCTTCGAGCGGCTCGATGATCGTCCTCACCGAGTGAGCTCCGTGACAAATTCGTCAATCCGGTCGAGCGCGTCCAGCACCCGGTCGGGCAAGGTGCCTTCGCGTCGCGACGGCACCGATGGGGTGCGCCATTCAGCACCGACTGCGCCATGCTGTGGATCTCCAGGAGATCGTCGCGTATCCCCTCGGGATCATCAAGTTGGTGGCGGATGCGATCGACGATATCGACGGTGGCCAGCAGGCGGGTTGTGTCGTAGTTCGATTCGAGCCGCTCGAGCAGGCGGTGTCGACATCGCCGAAACAGGTCGTCGTGGTGGCCGTGCGTGCAGTCATGAACGGGATGCCTAGGTACGGGCAGCCTGGCCGAACAGCGGATCCCTGATCCGGGCTTCCGGCCGACGATCCAGGTGCAGTTTGTAGTGACCGAAGCGCCGGATGTTGTGGGTCGGATACGGGCTCAGAAACTCGATATCCTCCGCGCGCACTTTCTCGCCGTTTGCCGCCATCTCGCGCAGCGCCTGCATCATGTCAGCCGTGTTTTGCAAAATCACGGCCGACGCGATCAGGTCGTTGTAGCGAAGCCGCTTCTGCTGCTCCTCTGGCTCGTTCTCGGCGATCACGTCCCCTCCGAATGACAGCCACTTCGAGAAGCCATTGTACGACTCGATCTTGATGCCCCTATTTGCTGCCGAGCTTCTCATTGAGCAGCGCCCAGGTCATCATTCCAAGCACACCCAGCGGCAAACCCTTCGGGTGTCACCGCTAGCAGACTATGCATCAGGAAGCCACACCCGTTATCGGCTGTCCAGTAACCCAATCCTTCTGTGGCGCGAAGATGCGATAGGTTGAATTCGGTCGTGTCCTGTAGCGCCAGCACCACCGGTACCTGGTTCATGCGCCCCAAGGCGGCGTATTCCCGTACGCGTCACGGGCATCGATCTCGGCCCCGAATGCAACCAACTCCTTAAGGACCTCGTGGTTGTCATTCAGTGCGGCCTTTGTGTAGCGCCGTCGCTCCCTTGGAGCGTCGTTTGACGTCGTTCTGCCGCATTCAAAAAGGTGGAAGCGGTCGCAACCGTGCGCCGCATACAACATGGCGTCCCGATTGCTCCTGGCGCGCCCGCCGTCTCAACGCCCCTCGTGCACAAAGCGGACCGGCATCCATGAGCCATGCTCACTGCTCCATGAGAACATACCATTGTTGCCCCGCATTTCGCGCTGCTAGTCTAGCTGCAATACGAGGTCACGCCGCCGGCGTGCCGTCTACTGCGAAAGGAAGTCATCGTGAAGCTCCATTGTGAAACGCCAGCAAACGGCGCAGGTGCAGGAAAAGTCGGATCGATTTTCGATGAAGTTATCGACCGCAAAAGCTCCAATTCACTCAAGTGGGCGTTCGGCGAGAAGTTGCTGACGGCACAGGAATTCGCGGCCGATCCGCTGCCGATGTGGGTGGCGGATATGGATTTCAGGGCGCCGCAAGTCGTCATCGATGCACTGCATGAGGCCGTTGAGTTCGGTGTATTCGGGTATTCACGCGGAGCGACCGAGAGCTACGTCTGCGCAATAACCGGCTGGCAGGCAAAGCGCTTTGGCTGGGAGGTCCCGAGCGAGTGGGTGCTTCAATCCAGCGGCATCATCACCGCGTTGAAAACAGCCATCCAGGCGTTCTCTTCGCCGGGTGACTCGGTCCTGATTCAGCCGCCCGTGTATGCGCATTTTCACGACGATGTTCTGCTGAACGGGCGCCAGCTGACCTGTGCGCCGCTCGAGCGCACGGGAACCGTATATCGCTTTGACGAAAAGACGTTCGAAGCAGCGATCAGGCACAACACGAAACTCTTCATTCTGAGCAATCCGCACAATCCGACGGGCAACGTCTGGTCGGAAGGCGAACTGCGTGCGATGGGGGAAATCTGCCTGCGACATGGCGTGCTCGTGATTTCGGACGAGATTCACCAGGATCTCATCGTGAATCCATTCAAGAAACACATCCCATTTGCGTCGCTCGGGAAAGTGTTTGCGGAGAACAGCATCACCTGCACCGCGCCGAGCAAGACCTTCAACCTGCCGGGACTTCAAAGCGCGAATCTTTTCGTGCCCAATCGCTGCATTCGCGACGAATTGCGTCGGCAGTTCGACAGGAACATGTACCCATCCGTCAACACGCTGGGGATGGTCGCCGCCGAAGCCGCTTATTCTCGTGGTGAGCCGTGGCTCGAAGAGTTACTGCGGTATCTGCGTGAAAATCACACGTACTTCCGAAATGCGGTCCACAGCCTCACGTCGAAGATCGAGGTTCTACCTGCCGATTCGCTGTACCTTGCCTGGATGGATTGCCGGGGACTGGCGATGGACCCCGACGTCCTCAAGCATTTCATGCTGACGGGCGCGCGACTGTGGCTGGACAACGGGCCGAAGTTTGGCATCGAGGGGCATGGGTACATGCGCGCAAACCTTGGCTGTCCGCGTTCCACCGTGGACGAAGCAATTCGCCGTCTGACCACCGCGCTCGCTGAACTCTGAAACAGCAATTGGCGAGAGCGAACTAGCGTCCCGTTCAACGACGGCGCGACGAAAATCCATGCGTGGTCGCATCCGTGCAACACCCGATGCGCTGAGCCGATGCTAACGCCGAAAGCGGCGTGACACAGGACTACGATGCACGGGGCACCCCTTTAGACGACCTACATCGGACAGCGCAATTGGCACGGCCATCGACGCTACGGAAAGTGATTTGTTCTGGAACCTGAGAAAGCAAATTGTGTAATTAGGATGACGATATAAATATAAGAAGCCTGTGCAGCCGAAGAAGCTGACTATGGCTCAAAGACAGCGATGCATAACGGTGTGCGCGCCAGGCGTTCCACGCCCAGCTTGCGATCTGACCTTCTTTCCAACCTGAAAAAAACAACAATCGATCAACTTCCTTGGAGGCGACATGAACAACAACATCGAAGCACAGGCATACGAGCGGGAAGATCTGAAAAGAGATCTTAAGAACCGCCATATCCAGATGATTGCCATCGGCGGCGCAATTGGCACAGGACTGTTCTACGGATCTTCCTGGGCAATCAGAACGGCTGGTCCGGCCATTCTGCTGGTCTTTCTGCTTGCCGCTATCGCGATCTATTTCGTCATGCGGGCACTCGGTGAAATGGCCGTGGAAGAGCCGGTGTCCGGTTCCTACGTGTCGTATTCAAACCGCTACATTCACCGCTTCGCAGGCTTTCTGAACGGCTGGAACGCGTTCATCTTTCTGCTCGCCACCAGTGCGGCCGATCTGAATGCGTTGGGGAATTACGTTCATTTCTGGTTCCCGCACATTCCGATCTGGGTGACGGCCGGCGCCGCGGTATCGCTGATGTTTGTTGTCAATATCATCGGCGTCAAGATATACGGTGAGGCGGAGTTCTGGTTCTCGCTCGTCAAGGTGATCGCGATCGTCGCCATGATCATCTTTGGCGTCGGCATGATCGTGTTTGGCATCGGCAACAACGGCGTGCCCGTCGGTTATCACAACCTCGTCGACCACGGCGGATTCTTTGCCAAGGGGGCGAGCGGCACATTCCTCGCGGTCGTGATGGTCGCGTTCTCGTTCGGCGGTGTCGAAAATCTCGGTCTCGCGGCCGGCGAAGCGAAGGATGTCAAAACGATGATGCCGAAGGCCGTCAATGCCACGTTCTGGCGACTGCTGATTTTCTACGTCGGTGCGATCGCGGTCCTGCTGATGGTATTCCCGTGGACGGCGTTGACAACGAAGGGTAGCCCGTTCGTCGAGGTCTTCACGAAGATCGGCATTCCGGCCGCAGCGAGCATCATGAACCTGGTCGTGATCATGGCGGTGCTGTCGGCGGTCAATGCGAGCGTGTTCACCAATAGCCGCACGTTCTACAACCTGTCGCTGCAGAAGAACGCACCGGCCTTTCTCGGCGTCACCAATTCACGCAAGGTACCGCACCGCGCAATCCTGATGGTGTTTGCCGCGATGTTCGCGGGCGTGCTGCTGAACTACATCATGCCTGAGCAGGCGTTCGAACTGTTTTCTTCGGTGACTGTGTTCGCGCTGGTCTGTGCGTGGGGCTCCATCGTCATCAGCCATCTCAGGTTCCGGAAGCTGAAGATCCAGAACGGGGAAGAAGACCAGATCGCATACCGGATGCCGTTCTACCCCTACAGCAACTACATCGCGCTCGCTTTCGTGGCGGCGGTACTGGTCGGTATCGCGATCCTGCCGGACATGCGCATGTCGCTGGTCGTTTCGGCCGTCTGGGTGCTGGTCGTGTATGCGGCCTACCGGTTCTACGTCCGCAAGGACGTGTCTCAGGCGCGTGACGAACTTGAAGTCGGCAAGCCGGAGGATCAACTGGCCTGAGAGCCATCCGGTGCCCGCGCGGAGCATCGAAACGATTTCGCGACTTCCTTAAGCCTATGAGGGCGGACTACCACGGACCACCGTGGCAGCCGCCCCTTAATGCATTGACGCGTGCCGCGCGCTGATTTGCCATCATTCGCTGGCGACACGGGCAGTTGGCGACGCAGACCGGTTTCCCGCCTCCTCGCCACGACCGCGCATATAGACCTGCGGGCTGCTGCCCATTTCGAGACGAAACGCATACACGAATGCCGATGTCGAGCCGTAGCCAAGCTCCATCGCTGTGCGGGTGACGCCCATGCCGCCGCCAAGCAGTTCGATCGCCCTGAACAGCCTCATTCGGCGGCGCCACGACCGCAAGCTCATCCCCGTCTCGCTGACGAAACGTCGCGCCAGCGTACGGGCCGACATGCCTAGCACGCGCCCCCAGTCTTCCGGTCCACGCGGATCTGCCGGATCTGAATAAAGCGCTTCGCAAAGCGTCGCGAGCGCGCCGTCTCTCGGCCACGGCAACGCGGTCGGCAGTGGCCGCGTGCGCCGGAGCTGGTCGAGAATGAGATGGGTGATTCGACCGGCATAGCCGTCATCGTCTTGCCGCCCTTCGATGGCCGCCGCTTCGATGATGAGCGCCTTCAGCAGCGGCGAAACCGCGAACATCATCGGAGCCGTGCCTGCGAGCGCGCGGCCGGTCTCTTCGGCTATCCACAGACTGCGAAACTCAGCGCCGAGAAGCGAACCCACTTTGTGACGAAGCCCGGTCGGCAACCACACGGCCTGCTCCGGAGAGATCACGAGCGACCCGCCTTCCGATATTACCGTCAACGCCCCGGAAATCGCGTAGACCATCTGATGCCAGCGATGCGAGTGCTCCGGAAAGAAGTGACGCGCCGGAATGAACTGCGCACGGACTGTGAGCGGTGCGGGAGGCATGGCGTCCGCCGGGGCTTCGATTGTTTCCCAGTTCATGTCGTTCGTCCGATTGGCAGATATTCTATACATTCTGGCTACCAGTCGAAATACAGTCACGGGAAAACCGGGTTTAATGACCTTCCCGCGTTTTGAAGCGCTACAGGGCCGGTCGCAACTGACAGCCGTGCCCGATTGCTAACGAATTTCCGGAGTATCCGATTTATGGGCCGCCTCGACCGCTACGACCTGCCGCTTTCGACAACATCCGACCATGCCGCGGAGCGATACCGTACGGGTGTCGACCTGCTTCTGTCGCTGTGGCCGGGCGCCGGGGACGCACTGGACGAGGCGATCGCGGCCGACCCCGATTTCGCGCTGGCGTATGCCGCCCGCGCGCGCCTGCATGCGATTAGCGTGCAGCCGGCCCAGGCTCGCGCACATATCGTGAAGGCGCTCGATCTCGTCGCCCGTAACGGGACGGAACGTGAGCGCAGCCACGTCGACGTGCTGTCGCTGGCCATCCACGGACAGGCGGCCAGGGCACTCACCGCCGCGCTCGCGCACACCGACCGC
>NZ_JBBPEN010000022.1:0-62304 GCF_038900755.1 Paraburkholderia diazotrophica | reverse complement strand
TCGAAGCGATGGGGCCGGTTCGCAATCCAAACGAAAACAGGCCCGTCTGACGTATCATTTCAGCGTTTTCGGGCGCGCGTGACGGCGGCGCCTATCCACTGAGCCGGAGTGTCATCATGTCACTGCTCACCAACACTGTCCCATACGAAAGCGCAAGCCGCCACGATGTCACGTGGGCAACGCTCGCAACATGGCTGTCGAGCCACGACTTCCCGGACATTCACTCGCGCAGCATTGAGGGCATGACGCCGCTGATGGTGGCAGCGCTGCACGGCGAAGACAGCATAGTCGCAGCGTTGCTGGATGAAGGTGCACACGTCGGCGCGCTCGACGACGAAGGTAATCAGGCACTCTGGTACGCGTGTCTGGGCGGCGCACGCGCATCGATCCTACGGTTGGTCGGGGCCGACCTCGATATTGATCACGTGAACGGGAACGACATCACGTGCCTGATGGAGGCCGCCGCCAGCGGCCGGTTCGAGGTCATGTTGCTGCTGATATCGCTCGGCGCCAGCGACAGCCTCGTTGCGCCCGACGGGCGAAATGCATTCGACATGGCAACCGATTTCGGACTGCAGCTCCTGCGTACGGTAGGCCGGCTCAGGGACGCCCGGCGCGGATCGACCTCCGCCACCGATCGGTACGTCGCGGAACTGAGGCAACCACGGTTTCCGGGTAGCGTCCTGCCAGATAACGCTTCGCGCTGAAAAGAACTCATGCCGCTCTACGACTACCTATGCCGCAACTGCGCGTTGCATTTCGAAGCGCTGGTGCGCGCTGGCACGACGCCTCTTTGCCCGCGCTGTCGCAGTACCGCGCTGGATAAACAGGTCAGTGCGCCGTGCGCTCCCGCCCGCAGCAAAGCGATCATCGCGGCGGCACGCCGTCAGGCCGCACGCGAAGGCCATTTCAGCAACTACACGGCTACAGAACGCAGCAACCTCCTGCGCCGCGGTTGAAGCGGCAGCAGCAATGGTACGGCGGCTTGTCCAGCCGGGAACTGCTGCTGCCGCTTGGAGAGATAGATAGCGGCTCCAGCGTCGAAGTTGATCGCCGTGCCCTTGAGCGCCCTGACGATGTACCTCACGGGTGCGCACGGAGCTGCGTATGTAGCTGCAATGCTGGCGCACTGTCACCGATCCGCTACGCGTTAGAAGCCACGCTCAGCTCGGATCGCGTCGGAGGCCCGCACGTTGCGAAACTGCTGGCGAAAGGATGGCTGTAGGCCGCAGTTTCCATCCCTCAAGGCTGCATGTCGTCGATCATTCTGGCATGCGCTGTGCATGAATCGCTTGCCTAGGTGCACCACGTGAGCATCCAGCGCACTCCCTCGGCGTCCTCGGCCGGAGCCGTTCCCCAAGTCGCACCAGCTTTGCCAGACCGAGCGCCGCCGTCAATTCGCTCATCCCCGGCAACGGTGCGCTAGCACCAACCAGCACCGACTTACGGTCCGCGGTCCAGCGCCAGCTCATGTAACGCAACTCGTACGCCAGGCTTTGGTGCTGTGCCATGGCAACCTCCATGCAACCCGCTCCAGCAATTACTAACAGGGCACCAAATAGTGCGTAGTGCGCTAAGCGGGTATAAAGATGAAAACTGATGCCTGACATCTCGACGGAG
The DNA here is from genome assembly GCF_038900755.1 of Paraburkholderia diazotrophica. Taxonomy (GTDB): domain Bacteria; phylum Pseudomonadota; class Gammaproteobacteria; order Burkholderiales; family Burkholderiaceae; genus Paraburkholderia; species Paraburkholderia diazotrophica_A. Next base: position 60,684 of record NZ_JBBPEN010000022.1, on the reverse strand, counting down.
CCTCGCAGGAGTACTGAGAAAAATAGTGGTGCAAGCGGTGGTTGATGGGATGACGCAGACCACGCCGGCTCACATATTCGGGGAAAGTCCGCGGGCAGTAAGCAACTGGATGATGCAGTCAGTCGCGAGAAGTCGGCCTGAGATCGCTCAGGCCGAGCAAGCGTAGCCGTCGGCCGGGACGTGGCCGGTTGGATTACCGGGAGGAAGTGAGAATCCGCAAGCTGATCATAGAACGGATGCCCAGCTGGCGTTGGCATTCAACCTGTGGACCCGCGAGTCGGTAGCGCAACTCACCGAGCGCCAGTATGGCATCAAGGTGTCTGCGTGGACGGTCGGTCGATACCTGAAGCATTGGCCCATCGCTCCAGCATGACGACTGCAATACGGCATGAACGAGTTCGTTCTCTCGTTCTCCACGGGTTGGCTCGCTAAGCGCGATTTCAATAGTATCCATCGTACGCGCCATCTTCGGCTAAGATAAGCATATCGGCCTCACTGGCTTCCGCAGTCACGGAGACGCAAACCCCTGTTGACGTCGCGAAATAGACGCGGCGACCGCGAAATTCCACCGCCGGCTCTTCATTGAGCAGTTCGACCGCGCTGATACGAATGACACGCACGTCGGGATAGCGCTTGCGCCAGCTTGCTGCGGCTTCCGACAACGTCGGCTCGTAGAGAACCAATTCGGTTATCGTATGTATCTGAGCTACCGTAAGCGCCATGTTAGTCGTGCCCGCCCGCCAGGCGCCGTGCTTCCACAGTGACCGGAAGCACGGTGTCGGGCGCCATCTCAGGCAACTCGAACTTCCAGCCGTTCGCAAGCGTGACGAGCCCACCCCACATTCGCGCCCGCGCGATTGAAACAATTGGCTCCTCCAAATCCGTCCTCGGAATGTAGGCGCAGAGTATGCCTTTGCTATCCTTTCGGATCGTGATCTTCACAGTAAAAGCTCCTGGTTTGGTTAGGAAATTTGCGCCGTGCGAACGCACATCGTTTTGAATACGGCGCGAGCAAAAGTGGCGACGCTGGCAGCATGCGAGAAATGCCGTCGCGGCGATACATAAACCGTCACGCGTCCAAGTCGTCTCCTTGCACGATTGTCGCACTGGTGCAGAAACAGTTTTGCCCTCCCGGCAGCCGACCATAAGCCGTCAAAGAGGCAGATCGGCTCACCGGTCTCAACAACCTGCCCGACGTCGACGATCTCGCCGAGGGAGCCGGCCCTCAGGACACACTTCTCTTCGCCCCGGTCGCGATATCCGCCATCGGTGTAGCTGTCGTGCAGTACAACCACGCTCATGCCTCACGAATAGGGCTAGCTCGGACTCGATTGCCCGATGCATCGCCCCGGTATTCCGCGCGCCAAAGGCTTCGCCCATCCTCCGCGGTCACCGCCGGCAGTATCTGGTCGATCGAGCGAAGAGCCTTGGCCCGCTCGCCCAGACAGGCGAGCACGTCTTCGGGAAGATGGTCGAGCGTGCACAGTTCCTTCGCCCGCATGCCGACCTTGCGGTCTGTTTCAACGAAATGAACCGCGTAGATGTAAAACCGCTGCAGGAACATGTCGATCCGGGTGACGTAGCCTGCGTCGCCCTTGTTCACGAGAAGCTCGCCCATATTCTTACCGGTGTAAGTGCCATCGTTGCGAATTACCGAGCGCGCGATCACACGCTCGCCAATGCTGAATGATGGCGCACACGCGACCTCGATGGCGTCCTCGTTTTGGAAGTCACTCATCATTTGCTCCTGCGAAAGGCCAGGGTGTGCGCTTCACGATGCTGGTGGCGGCAACAAGGGACGCCCGTGTCCGATCGCACCCACGTCAACGCGCCTGACACCGGGTTCGCCTTCGCTGGCGGCAACACCAGGTCCCGGATTGTCCTTCATGAACGCGAAACCCGACCGGTCAGGTGTGTCGACGAAGTCGATCGTCACACCGTCCAGCAGCAGACGGCTTTCTGCGGGCAGGAAAAGACGCAGACCATTGATCTCCATCGCCTCGTCGCCTGGCTGCGCCCCGGTTACGGCACTGGATCCGGCATCGTATCCAGAGCAGCCGCCAGAGTTCACAAGCAGACGAAATCCCGCACCAGATGGCAAGCCGGAAAAGCGCACAACACGGCGCATGAACTTTTCGGCAGCGGGTGTAACGGTAAGGTTGGGCAGCATGGTTTCGATTCCGTCAAAGTGAGCAGTCGTTAGACGCAGGTGGCGCGATGCGCGGGGAAACGGGCTAGGCCGGAACGATGCATCCGTCCACGGGGCACACCGCCACGCATTGCGGAGTATCGAACTATCCGTCGCACTCCATGCATTTCTTCGGATCGATTGCGAAGACACCGCTTTTCTCACAGATGGCGACATTGGGGCACTGCGGCTCGCAGGCCGAGCAGCCGGTGCACGTCGACGCAATGATCTTCAGGGCCATGCGACACTCCTTGCAATGATGATCGGTGTACGCCCGGTGAGACAGGCATGACTATCCTGCCTGCCGCTCAAGCAGCGGCATCAGCGGTCGCAGCCGTCAACGCGCCCTGCGGGATCGTGGCTTCACCACGTTGCGCGTGCACGATCACGCCGTCGGCTACACGGCTGCAATAGTCGGCGAACCACGCAAGCGCCGCCTTTTCGATAAATTCGCCCGCGTACTGGTCCACCGGCTCGACGCCCGCGCGCGATAGTTCCTTGCGCGGACACGCGCCAATCTTTGCGACCAAGACAGCATGACAATCGCTGATCGCGCGCATGAGTCGGGGCAGGCCCTCGTCGTCGCCATAGCCGCCTTGGCAATAAAGGTCCACACGGCGGTGGCCGACGAAGAACGCTCCGGCCGCGCCAACCTCGAAAATCTGGAATTCGGAGACATGCCCGAAATGCGCGTTCACCCGGCCGCGCCCCTTCGTCGCGACGGCAATCAGAACCTTCATGTCGCCCTGCACCGCGCTCGCCTGCGCGAAGGCAAGCGCCTCTTGTTTCGCACCGCGCTGCATATCGACTTCGGCTTCCAGGCGACGCTGATATTCGCGGCGACCGTCGAGGTCATAGTCGACTTCCATGTGGTCGATCCTGTCTAGCGTGAACTCCTCGCGACGATCCTCGCCCAGAAGCCCCACCGCGTCGGCACGGCACTGCCGGCAATGGCGCATCAGGTTCGTGCCGCCCATGCACGCCTCCTGCACGGTATTAAGCTCACGCGCAGTCGGACCACGCTGTCCGTGCAGGCCGAAATACGTGCCATGCTCTGGCTCGGAGATCAGCGGCATGATGTTGTGCAGAAAGGCACCGCGCCTCTTCACCTCGCGATTTACCTCGATCAGGTGTTCGTCGTTGATGCCTGGAATTAACACCGAGTTGATCTTCGTAAGTACGCCACGCGCAGTCAGCATCTCGAGCCCTAGCATTTGCCGCTCGTGCAAGATGCGCGCGGCCTCATTGCCCGTGAGTCGTCGGTGGCCCCAGAAAATCCACGGATATATCTTTTCGCCGATGGCGGGATCAACCATGTTGATGGTGATGGTTACGTGGTCAATGTTGTGCTCGCAGATCTCATCGACAAGCTCCGGCAACGCGAGTCCATTCGTCGACAGGCATAGCCTGATGTCCGGAGTCCGCTCGCGAAGCATACGGAAGGTGTCAAAGGTCTTTTTCGCATCAGCCAGCGAATCCCCGGGACCTGCAATGCCAAGCACGGTCAGCTGCGGGATCCGGCCGGCGACGGCCACTACCTTTTTTACCGCTTGCTCCGGCGTCAGCTTCTCCGACACGACGCCAGGCCGGGACTCGTTCGAACAGTCATATTTGCGATTGCAGTAGTTGCATTGGATGTTGCACGCTGGGGCAACCGCCACATGCATCCGCGCATAATGACGATGCGCCTCTTCTGAATAGCAGGGGTGATTCTTTATCTTTTCCCACACCTCTGTCGGCAGGTCATGGGGGATGCCTGACGAACCGCGGCCAGACTGACCGTCGCCACCACTGCGTGAACAACAACCGCCGCCCGGGGGGGCGAGCGCTTCGACTGCGGAGCCCAAGCGCGTTATCTGCCCGATGCCGATATAGGCGGTCGAGGGCAGCATGCTGTGGTTCTCGCTATCTTCCATAGATATCTCCTCGCAACCCGACGGCGGCCGCGCGCTAGGCAAAAGCGAAATCCGTGCCACTCCAACGCGATTCGCTTCGGGGTCTCGTTCAACCTTGGAACTGGTAAGACCCCGGTGGTAGGGCCGATCAGGTTTCTCGGGTTGCGCCCGGCATTCAAATTCGACAAACCCGACTAATGTGTCGCTGTTGCGACACCATCACAATTGCACTGTTTTGACCGCGCATTAGTTCGCATATCAAATTATTCTAATGATAGCCACGACGACGATGCATCAAGAACCGATGCAACGCTCAATCCGCTCGCAGTCGCCTGATGAACGGCAACACTGTCAGGAAAATGACATTGGCGACACGAATAGCCGGTCGAAATCCACGCAGAGCACTCTGTCACCGGTGATGCTTGCTTGGCACGAGCCTTGCGAAGCCATTGGGTAACAATCCCATAGACCGTTGAAATGCTCAAACCGATGATCAACGATACGACACTCCGGGACGGGGAACAGGCCGCCGGTGTCGCGTTTCACCCCGAGGAAAAATGCGCGATCGCCGCATCACTGTCGCGTGCGGGCGTGGCCGAACTCGAAATCGGAGTTCCGGCCATGGGCGAAGACGAAATCGCGTGCATCGAGGCCATTGTCGATCTCAAGCTCGACGCCAGTCTGATGGTTTGGGGCCGCCTCACCGATGGGGATCTCGCTGCGGCATTGCGCTGCCGTGCTGATATCGTTCATCTCTCCATTCCGGTTTCGGACATTCATTTGCAGTACAAGCTGCGTCAGTCGCGCGGTTGGGTACTAGCACAGATAGCACGCATCGTCGAGGAGGCAGCGAAAAATCACTCTAAGATTTCTCTTGGCATGGAGGACGCCTCGCGCGCGGACCCCTCGTTCCTCATAGAAGTCGCTCGCTGCGCGCAGCAATATGGAGCGCAGCGAGTGCGGTTTGCGGATACCGCGGGTGTGCTGGATCCCTTTAAGACCTTCCACGCCATTGCAGCGCTGCGCAATGCTGTCGATCTCGAGATCGAAATTCATGCACACAATGACCTTGGGCTTGCCACAGCCAACACTCTCGCCGCTTTTGGGGCCGGCGCCACGCACGCGAACACCACCGTCAACGGCTTGGGTGAGCGGGCCGGCAATGCGGCGCTGGAAGAAATCGTGATGGGCGTGCGGCACCTGCTGGGACGTGACACAGGCGTCGACACGCGAGCGCTGCTCGACATTTCCTCGTTGGTGGAACAGGCGTCAGGCCGTACGGTTTCATTCAACAAGAGCATCGTCGGTCGAGGTGTCTTTACTCACGAATCGGGCATACACACCGACGGCATAGCCAAGCATCCCACCACTTACGAGGGATTGGACCCAGCTGAGCTCGGCCGGCAACGGTCGATGATACTCGGCAAACATTCTGGATCTCAAAGTGTGCGCGAGGCCTACGACGCTTTAGGCGTGAGGGTCGCTGAGCGACTCATCCCGCAGCTGCTTGCGCGCATTCGTTCTTTCGCCGTGCAACACAAGCAGGCGCCCAGTGCAAGGGATTTGCACCGCTTCCTAGCCCAGGCCCGCGGCACGCGAGTGAAGGCGTCATGAGTGTGCTTATCGCGGCCAAACGTGTCCAATAGGAGCAACGATATGCAAAGAGTTATCGAGCAACTGCATCACCTCTCATCGATCGAGGATTTCATGCGATTCTTCGAGATCGAATTTGATGAAAAGGTGGTGAACGTGAGCCGCCTGCACATCCTTAAGCGCTTCTTCCAGTACATCGAGCAACAGGAAGAGCTGCCGCGGGACAATGCGACGGGCGTGCTCAACGTCTACCGAAGTCTGCTCCAGAAGGCCTACAACGACTTTGTTGTGTCCACGCCTGCGGAGCAGAAGGTATTCAAAGTTTTCCAGGAAGCGGACGGACGGAGACTCGTCCCCCTTGACAAGGTGTGCGCGTCGTTGCCCACCCGTGGCGCCGCCTGACCCGGAGTACCCTCAATGCATATTGTCGTCTGCATCAAGCAGGTCCCGGATTCGGCGCAGATCCGGGTTCATCCAGTCAACAACACCATCATGCGCCAAGGCGTGCCGGCAATTGTGAACCCGTACGATCTGTTCTCGCTGGAAGAAGCGTTGCGGATAAAGGATCGCTTCGGCGGCGCGGTCACGATGCTCTGCATGGGACCGCCACAGGCTGAGGACGCGCTCCGTAAATGCATCAGCTACGGCGCCGACGACGCCGTGCTCGTCACCGATCGTGCGTTCGCTGGCGCCGATACGCTCGCGACATCGTATGCGCTCGCAGCCGCTATCAGGCAGATTGCAACAGAACAGGCGGTGGACATCGTCTTTACCGGCAAACAGACGATCGACGGCGACACCGCTCAGGTTGGCCCCGGCATTGCCAAGCGCCTCGGCGTCCAGTTACTCACCTATGTGTCCAGAATCGTCGAGATCGACCTCGACGCGCGCACGATCGTCGTCGAGCGTCGCGCCGAAGGCGGCGTGCAGGTACTCAAAACTGCATTGCCATGTCTTGTGACGATGCTTGAAAACACTAACGAACTGCGCTTCGCAACACTGCCCGCAATGATCCACGCGGCAGGCTTCCCGGTGCGCAAATGGAACCGCGAACAGGCCGGCATTGATGACGCGAGCAAGATCGGGCTGAAAGGTTCACCGACCGTGGTCAGCAAAGTGTTCGGCCCCACGCCACGCGCTGAAACGGTTGAAATGCTCGAACTCGGCGCGTCCAGCTTCCACGAAGTGTCGCTAAACCTGACGCATAAGATATTCACTCGCCATCCGACACTGGAGGCGGACGTGCTGATGAAGAGGGACTCATGAACTCGCCCGCTGCCTCAAACAAGAAGCCGGCCATGCCAGCCAAACCGGCCGGAGGACGTAACCTCGATCTGCCCGAGCACCTAAAAGCCTACCAAGGTGTCTGGGTCTTTCTTGAGCACGATCGGGGACACGTACATAGCGTGTCGTGGGAACTGCTCGGTGAGGCGCGCAAGCTCGCAGACAAACTCGGCAGCGACGTCGCCGTGGCGGCGCTCGGCGGTACGGACGAGCCACTTGAACAGTTTGCAACCCAGGCGTTCAGTTTCGGCGCGGACAAGGCATACGTGATTCACGATCCGGTATTGCTCGGTTACCGCAATGAGCCGTTTACAAAAGGGCTGACCGATCTGGTCAACAAGTACCGCCCTGAAATCCTGCTGCTCGGTGCAACCTCAACGGGCCGAGATCTCGCCGGCTCTGTGGCCACGACGCTCTCGACCGGCCTCACCGCCGACTGCACCGAGTTAAACATTGATCCAGCCTCGCGCGCGCTGGCGGCCACGCGGCCGACGTTTGGCGGCTCGCTACTTTGTACGATCATGACGCTCGCATACCGTCCGCAGATGGCGACGGTGCGCCCGCGGGTCATGGCGATGCCGCAGGCGCAAACGGGGCGCGGCGGCGAGATCGTGAAGGAGGCGCTTGGGATCGTTGAGGCCGACATTGTGACCAAATTGCTCGACTTCATCGCCGATGACAAAAGCAATCAGGTCAACCTGCCCTACGCCGACGTCATAGTTAGCGGCGGCAAGGGACTAAAGAACGCGGAGAATTTCCAGCTTGCGTTCGATCTGGCACGCGTGCTCGGCGGCGAAGTTGGAGCAACCCGTCCGTGCGTGCAGGCGGGCTGGGTGGAGGCCGATCGGCAAGTCGGGCAGACAGGCAAAACCGTGCGGCCGAAACTTTACATCGCTGCGGGCATCTCGGGCGCGATCCAGCACCGCGTCGGCATGGAGAGTTCTGACGTCATCGTCGCGATCAACACCGATCCGAACGCTCCGATTTTCGACTACGCGCACTATGGCATCGTCGCGGACGCACTGCAACTGCTGCCGGCGCTGATTCACGCGTGCAAGGACCATCTGGAGCTGCAGCAGATGCGTAGCAAAAGGAGAGCATGATGAAAAAAACCTCACGATTCGATGCGATCGTCGTTGGTGCCGGACCGTCCGGCAACGCCGCAGCTTACGTGATGGCCAAGGGCGGACTGGAGGTGCTTCAGATCGAGCGCGGCGAATATCCTGGCAGCAAAAACGTTCAAGGCGCGATTCTCTACGCAAACGCGCTAGAACAGATCATTCCGGACTTTCGTGACCACGCTCCGCTCGAGCGCCACATCATCGAGCAGCGCATGTGGATGCTCGATGATACTTCCTTCGTGGGCACTCACGTGCGTAGCGACGACTACAACAAGCCACCGTACAACCGCTACACGATCATCCGTGCGCAGTTCGACAAGTGGTTCTCATCGAAGGTGCGCGAGGCCGGCGCATTGCTGATCTGCGAGACCACGGTGAATCACCTGATCATGGATGGAGATCAGGTAGTCGGCGTGCAATGCGATCGGGAGCAGGGCGAGGTCTATGCAGACATTGTGATTCTCGCGGACGGGGTCAACTCAACGCTCGCACGCAAGGCAGGCTTTCACAGCGAAATCGAGGCGAGCAACGTCGCGCTAGCTGTGAAGGAGATTCTTTTCATGCCAGAGGAGACCATTCGCCAGCGCTTTAACGTTGGCGATGAGGAAGGCGTCGTGATCGAGATGGTTGGCAGGATCACCGAAGGCATGGCGGGAACGGGCTTCCTCTACACCAACAAAGAGTCGCTGACCATTGGGGTCGGCTGCATGCTGAGTGATTTCAAAAAGAACTCGAACCGCATGAGCCCGTATGTGCTGCTCGAAAAAATGAAGCGTCATCCGTCAATCGTGCCGCTCATTGCAGGGGGCGAGATGAAGGAGTACTGCGCTCATCTAATTCCCGAAGGGGGCTTCGACGCGATACCGCAAGTGTACGGCAATGGCTGGATGATCGTCGGTGACTCAGGCGGCTTCGTCAACGCCGCGCATCGCGAAGGTTGCAACCTCGCCATGACAACAGGACGCCTCGCTGCCGAAGCCGCCATCGCCGCAAAAGCGGCTGGCCGCGGCTACCGCGCTAACGCACTAGCCACGTATAAAGACGCGCTCGACGATAGCTTCGTGATGAAAGACTTATACAAGTACCGCGACATGCCGAAAATCCTGCACCGCAATCCACAGTTCTTTACGACATACCCTGATCTCGTCGCCAAGGCGGCCCGCACCATGATTACCGTGGATGGCGTCGACAAGAAGACCAAGAAGCACGAGGTTATGGCCAGTTTCCGCGAAAGCCGCTCGCTGACCGGGCTCGTCGGCGACGCGTACAAATTCTGGAGGGCCTTCCGATGAAAACGGTCACTGTCAACATCGAGGAAAAGCTGTTTCAGAACCGCTACCGCGTGGACGTAGGTCGGCCGCACGTCCATATCAAAAACGTTGACGTCTGCACCAACGACTGTGCCGACAAAAGCTGCACCTTCGTGTGCCCTGCGTCCTGTTATCGGAAGGAGAACAACGGCTCGGTCACGCTGATAACCGACGGCTGCCTGGAATGCGGCAGTTGCCGTATTTTATGCACAGAGCACCACAACCTCGAATGGGCGTACCCCCGCGGCGGGCATGGCATCCTGTTCAAGTTCGGGTAGAGAAACACATCGTTATCAAATCGACTCCCGAACTTCGCGAAGGCGGGGGGAGCCCCATCATCGGAGCAAGTTGATGAACCTCATTACCGGTATCGAATCGACCGACCTCTTCGGCGGCAACGTCCCCGCCGCCGTGCTAAAGCTGATCGACACGGCTCGCGGCGGCGACGATGAGGATGTGGCCGCCGCGCTATGGACCGCGGTTCTGACGTACCCGCGCTGCCTGCCCCCCTACTATCTCCTGTATAAGTTCCATGCGAACCGCGGTGAACTTGGCGAGGCGCAGGAGGTCGCGACCAAGGCTTTGACGATCGCCGCCCGACAAGCGTCGATCGACAGCAACTGGTGTGCGGTACAACCGGGCGATGCGGACTTCACCATTCCTGGTCCTAGCCGCTTCTGGCTATTCACGCTCAAGGCACTGGCGTTCATCAGCGTGCGGCGCGGCAACCGCGCCGTTGCACTGAAGCTGATCGCCAAGCTACGCAAGCTGGACCCTACCGATTGCGTCGGTTTCGATGTCGTGGAAGCATTGCTGGCACAGTCCGGGTCGCGATAATTTGGTAGTACATCCCCGGCACGGCTACCGCCAGTCTCCCTGCGAGTTTCTGGGCGTTTGAGTGTCAGTGTCGAACCTGACAGTCATCGCACACCTTCCCCGCGGGCGCATGCTCACTTGGGCAGCCAGAATCTTCATTCCGGTCCGAAGCAATCCGCGAAATCCGCGCAGTCGCCGCAGTACGGGGCCTTGCAGATAGACAACGCCTCTCGCTCGCACAGTTGCTTATGGAGGAATTTTTTCCACTTCATGCCGTGGACGTTTTTCTCAGCGAGCCGTGGAAACCAGTAGCCGAGCAGCCCCGACAATTCATGACGCGAAGGAAGGCGCAAGTCCTGCCAGAGGTGTTTGTCCCGCACACACGCGCAGGCCAAGGCATGGGAAATGCAATGGACTTCGCTGGTTGTACCTGCGCGCGGATCAGCATGCGCCTTGAACAGGGTTATGAGGTCTTCGACCTCGTCGTAACGCGAGCCACGCCGCGGGGTGGTCGTAACCAATGCACCCTGTGGCAGCGATAATGCATCGTCCGCGCCTGGAAACCACCGTGCAAGCAGCCAGCGGGTCTCGTCGGCGTTCAGTCCGCGGATAGGCAGTATGCGCACGCCGGCTTCCTCGAACGCCGCTGCAAGCACTCCAGCGAGTGCAAGGACCGTGCAGTCGTTAGTGTTTATCGCGTGGCGCATCAGCGTCGCATGGAAATCCATAGTCATACTCTCGCGCTCAAATCTGCGCCGGGGCGTGCCTGTAGCACTTTTTTGGACAGATCTTCGCACACGCCGTGCAGCCGATACACAACAGTGGGTGCGCAATTGTCATGACCCTCTTTTGGTACTCCTCTTCATCATCGTCATCGAGCGGAATGAGGGCGCCGTCCTCGCTTACACCAACGAGTTGAAGGACACCTCGAGAACACACTCGAAAGCATCGCCCGCAGCCGATGCATTTTTCCTCGTCGAGCGAGGAGACAAAAGCCGGAGTCCAAGTTTCGCCACCGGGTAGCTTCACGCTGAAGGTATCGTTCATGTCAGCCTCCCGGGTTCACCCGAAACCGCCGCTGCGGTCTTGCGAGCGTCCATCAGTGCGGCATGCGCGTCGTGACAGCGCTGGGCGACGATCAGGATCTGCTCCCAACCGGTCGGCAGTTCTTCCGACAGGTCATGCAGATCCATCTTGGCTTGCACGGCCAATGCATTGAGCTTTTTCAGGCGCGCCTTCAGCTCTTGCGGGTCATTCATCATGTCCTCCCCTGTCACACGACCCACTGCGGGCGTCGCGGAGCCGCCAGCGCGGCAATCGTGTCGGTGATTGAGTTAGCGATCAAATATCTCGTCATCCTCCAATATCGTATGATCTACCAGCATTTTTGGTGAGTGCCTTGCGCAGCCACGGTGGCGGTGTGCCCTTCAGGACGTCCCTCAACTTCATCAGGATGTCCTCGATCGGCTCCGGCTGCGAAACCTTGACCGGATGGACCTTCAGTGCAACCACGCGCGCCGCGCCCGAACCGCCAATAGCCGCGACGTACAGGATCGCACAGCCGTGGATCACTTCAAGCTTCTGCGCGAGCTTGTCCTCGTCGCCGTCCTCCTCCAGATTGTCACCAAAATAAAAGGCTTCCACGAACTTATGACTGTCGACCGTTACATCGTACGTAACAATGTTCTTCGCCGACCCAAAGTGCGCGTCGACATGCACCTTATCCTGCGTGGCAAATGCAATTTTCATGCGATGGGTTCCTAGTAATGTTCATAGTGCTGGCTGTAATCACCAGCACCGTCATTTCATAGCTGGGGCTGCTACGGCGACGGCGATCGACGATGGCGGCAACGCCCAGTCGGCTGGATGGTGGTGTGCAATCTGTGCGGTCAGCAGATTTGCTATTTCGAAAATAAGGTTCATCGTGCCTCGATAGCCGATCTGGCAACGATGTGCGTTACCGATGCGATCAAACACGGGAAAGCCTACGCGCATGAGTGGCTTGTCAAGGCGCGCGGCCATCTGCCTGCCGTGCGAATGGGTGATGAGCAGATCGCAACCGGTCGCGGCTCGCTCCATGTCCTCCAGGTCACCCAGCACCACCCTGCTCGTCGAAAGTAGCGCATGCGACGCCGATGTGGTCGTGCTGACGCAGACCGACAGTTCCGCGCCCATTTCCTGTAGCAGCGAACCGATTGCGAGCAGCAAATCCGGTTCCGCACCCACGGCCACCTTGATACCGCCGGTGTAAAAATGGCCGTCGAGCATCGCATCGAGCAGTTGGCTGCGCTGCCGGCGGTACTTTGCCGGAACGGCCTGCCCCGAAAGTTGCGCGAGGCGCTGCAAGAACCGGTCATTGGGTTCGAGCCCGGTGAGCCGCTCGAAAATTTCGAACGGCGTCCCAGCTATCGACTCGAGCGTCTGCGCACCTTCGCGGGTTTGCTCTCCAACTCCGATTGTAAAGACCGAACCACCCGCCATCCGGATCTGATCGAGCGTGGTTCCGCCTAGCGTGGTACCACGCCAGACAGGCGAAACGTGGCCGTCGAGCGAACGCGAGACGTCGGGGAGTATGATCGGGTCTAGCCCGAATGCGCCGACGATCTCTCGCAGTTCGTCGATATCGCCCGGCGATAGATGACTACCAGGTAGCAGATTGACCTGTCGGTGCACAGTAGGCAGCGGCTTGACCAGCGTCTTCACGATCGCGGTAAGAGCATGCCTGTAGCCGTCTTCAAAGGCGCCAACATAATCCGGCGTCGAAACGTAGACGAGTTCGGTGTCGTTCAGTTCGGGCTCGCGTTTGCGCACCATCGCGAGATGGCCCACGATGTCTTCCCCGTTCGTCTCGGTGAGCCCCGTCGAGCAGAGCACGATGATTTTTGGCGCCGCGCGCCTACGGATGTTTAGCAGCGCCGTCTCGACATTTTCATATCCGCCGAGAATAGTGGTGACTTCATCCATCGCTGTTGTCTGCAGCGGAATTGCCTCCCTGAAATGGCGCACCAGCAGCACGAGGCCGAACGACGTGCAGCCCTGCGAGCCGTGCATCACTGGCATGCACGCGTCGAGTCCCATGGCCGCATAGCTCGCGCCAAGCGGTTGGCTCATTTTCAGCGGATTGACCGTGCAAGCTTTCTTTGACTCAACGACTATAGCCATGATGTTCGCTCCACGCTGCGCTCAGGCTGTGACGCTCGGGCGAACGCCAGTCGAGCAATCCTGCACGCTTGCGCGCCGCAACGCTGGCGTCCTGTCCTCCGGGAACTGCGGCAGACCAGTACCGAGCCTCTCAGCCTCTTCATCCCACGGCGCCGGAATACGCACCAGGTCCCAGACCGGGTTATGGATCGCGCGGTCGATTTCGCGTACTAGCGCGACGATGCCCTCATACCCGGCGTACGGATGATGGCGTTCCTGGTTGACGTCGAGCCATGGCGTGCGCGCCTTCAGCGCGACAAACTGCGAGCGCCCACCGGACAGCATGATGTCGGCCTTCGCGTCGCAGAGCATCGTGTACATTTCGTGTGCCGTCATATTCTCGACCATGCGCGCGTCGTCTCCCATGATCTCCTTGATCCTGTCCTTGTCGCCATCCGTGCTCTTCTTAACACTCGTGCCGACGATCTCAAGCCCCGCCTCCTGCAATGCCGCCACAACCGACCACGACTTCACACCGCCCGTAATCAGCAACACGCGCTTGCCATCGAGGCGCGCGCGGTACGGAGCAATGCGAGCCCAGGCACGCGCCTCTTCTGCCGCAATCAAGCGCTCGGTACGCGCAAGCAGGTCCTCGGCTGCGCCCTGCTGCACCAGCAGCGTCGCGACCCGGCGTAGCGCATCGCTCATATCGCCGATTCCGTAGAACGAGCCCTCAAAGTACGGAATGCCGTAGCGCTGCCACATCTTTGTCGCGACGTTGATCATCGACTTCGAGCAAACCACCATATTGACCTTCGCGCGGTGCGCACTCGCTATCTCACTGTACCGGCCGTCGCCGGAAATGCAGGACAATATACGAATACCCAGCGCATCGAAGAGCGGCTTCGTCTGCCACAGTTCACCCGACAGGTTATATTCGCCGATGATATTAATGTCCCAAGGCGTCGTATACGCCGGTTCGCGAGTGCCAATCACGTAATCGAGAAGCGCCTCGCCCCCAAGTTTGTTCCCCACGTTCTTCGATCCGGCGAAACCGGGGGCATTCACCGGTATAATGGGCTTCCCGAACTTTTCGGATGCGTGTTTGCAAACCGCTTCTATGTCGTCGCCGATGAGCGCGGTCACGCACGTCTGATAGACAAACACGGCGGGCGGATCGTACTTTTCTATGATCTCGCGCACACTACTGAAGAGCCGCCTCTCGCCACCATAGATCACATCGAGTTCATTGAGGTCAGTCGTGAAGCCTGTGCGGTAGAGCGTCGACCCGGAAGATGCCGCATGCCTGTTATCCCAGGAGTTCCCCTCGCATGCGATCGGGCCGTGAACGAGGTGAGCAACGTCAACAACCGGCTGCAGTGCGATCTTCGCGCCGTCGAACGCGCACCCGCCAGCCGCCGCTCCCGGCGAGACTTGTTTCGCGCAGCCCCGCTTGCGCTCCTTCTCGCTCTTGGCCTGGTTCTTCGCGCAACCTGGCTCCTCGAACACTTCGGCAGTCCTCGTCTTGAACAACATCGTCGACTCCTGACAATCTGAGGTCCACGACGACAGGCAAGTTGCATACCATCGATATAGAGCGCATGCGACACCATTGCGGCGCCGTGCAGGACCAGGAATTGTCGTCATTGGCATCATCCAGACGGAGTTGAACGGATTGCGACATTGCACGGCAATGCAGATGTACTCGCGGGCCTTGTGTCTATCAGAAGCGACGTACCTTGATCTCGTGCTTGCGCAGCGCATAACCGATCTGCCGCGGCGTGATGCCTAGGAGCCGTGCTGCTTTCGCCTGCACCCAGCCACAACGCTCCATTGCCCAGACGAGCCGCTCACGCTCGCCCTCCGGCCTCCCGTCGCCGCGAGGGACGTTGAACCGGCCGCCGTTAAGATCGGCGGCGTGGCCGCTTGCGAGCGCGTTCGATGCTTCGCTCGCAGCAAGCTCCGACGGGGGACCGGGACGCACAGCATCTTCACGCTCGATGTGATGCAATACCTTCGTCAGGCACTGGTCGATCTCGCAGAGGAAGCAAAGGCGATCTATGATCTGATGGTGTGTCATCGTCGCAGTGCGCTCAACACAGTTCTCGAGTTCGCGCACGTTGCCGGGCCAGTAACAGCTCGACAGCACGCGCAATGCTTCGTCGCTGAAGCGCAGTGAACGACCGTTCTCGCGATTGAAACGATCGAGGAAATACTGCGCCATTGCCGGAATGTCTTCGCGACGCTCGCGCAACGGCGGCAAAAGAATACTTACCACGTTGATGCGGTAATACAGATCCGCGCGGAACTCCCCGTCCCTCACCATTCGTTCCAGATTGCGATTCGTCGCAACAATCAGCCTTACGTCAACTCTTACCGGCGTCGCGCCACCTACCCGTTCGAACTCCCGCTCTTGCAAAACGCGCAAGAGCTTGGCCTGGAAGGACGGAGAGATATCGCCGATTTCGTCGAGGAAAAGTGTCCCGCCGTGCGCTAGCTCGAAACGCCCCTTGCGTTGAGATTGCGCCCCAGTGAACGCGCCCTTCTCGTGGCCGAACAACTCGCTTTCGAGCAGCGTTTCCGTGAGCGCCGCGCAATTCACCGCGATGAATGGCTGCTCCTTGCGCGGGGATAGAAGACAGATTGAACGCGCGATCAATTCCTTGCCCGTACCGCTCTCGCCGCGCAACAGCACCGTCGTTCTCGCCGGCGCCACTTGATGGACCTGCGCAAAAACCTGCTGCATCGCCGTCGACGCACCGATCGTGTTATCGAGCTGATATGCACGAATGGTTTCCTTACGCGGGCGCCTGACCGGCTCTGCGCCGTCGCGCATGGGCTTCTCGTCACGATGAAGCAGCAGCGCCTGTGCCATCGGCGCCGCTACAATCTTCATAAGCTGAAGGTCATCGCCGAAAATGCGTTTGCCGTCCGCATTCTCGCAAAAAGCCACAAGCACGCCGAGCGGCCGCCCTTCGTGCCGGATCGGAGTCCCGAGCAGAGCGACATGTTCACCTTCCGATACACCGAAGGCTCCGATGTCGTCCGCGAAAAGCGGTTCTTCATTCAGCTCAGGCACAACCACTGCCGCGTCGCTCGAGTGCAACCGTCCTACGATCCCTTCTCCAGACAAGAATCGCGCACTGTCGCGCCATCCCTCCGACAACCCAGTGCTGCACAAACTGCACAGATGTCCATTCGGTTCCCTGACGGCGATGAACGCGGAGCGCCATCCGAGCGCATATGACAGATAACGCAGCGACCTGTCCAACGTCCGCTCGGCATCACGGGACGAGACTAGCGTCTTTACTACTTCGTACACTACATCGAAATCTCGAGGTCTCTCGTTGACATGAAAATGCGGCATGGATTTGAACTCCGGCGCTAGCGCGCCAAGCGCCGCCGGAAACACGGCTCGACAAAAGAGTCGATCCTGTGCTCGCGTCGGCGATGACAAATTTGCACGCCACAACTAAGCGCGTGTCGACGACGCCGACAAAACGGACAAAGTCGCAACTGCGATATCGAATAGGGGCGACAACCACACAACAACGTGCCTGTATGCGCGCCTAGGATACTAACGGAAAAAATTGGAGGTTTTACTACAAATTCACGTCATCTTCAGCATCGGGCAACTTATGAGTCTTGCTTATTAACTTGCACCGAAGCTCGATACAAACTGGACGGCCATGTTTAGCCGGAACACGACATACGAGTGTGACGCGATGTTATTGAGAACTACGCCTCGCCTCGCTCATTTCTTCTGCAACAGGTCATCTCTCAAGCACTGCGCCCGGCAGGCAGTCGGCCTTGAGCGTATGAATCGACCAATCGAGCATCCGCTTACTGTTCGAGTGCACGAATTACACGAACGACCTGCTTGAGGGAAGGAAATCTGATTGCATCTCCAACTAGATTTTTCAATGACATTTGTCAAGCTTCATTCACCGGCTTGCTGGAATATCGCCGTTGCCCCCAGAGATTCCCCCTGCGCCTGGACGGTGGCAGCCCGGCGCATTTGTCTCGCGCATATACCGCGAGTTCTGATACGTCGAAAGCTTGCCCCATCCGACGCAGCCTGCCGGAAGACGCGGAGAACATGGAAGCCTGCGTAGCGGCATGCCGATACGCCCTTAGTTGAGTGCGCCGTCGTCTGTGGATCCCAATTGCAACGCGCGAAAGAGGAAGCGCTGCAGAGCCGCTGCTGCGGACGTGCTGTCGTGTGCATTCGCGGGACTAAACAGGCCGAACTCCGCGACAGGTGGTATAGGCAGCCCGGCAGAACACGGATCGATTGCCCGCATCGTATCGCGGCGCACATGCCAATCGAGAAGCAGGGCAATACCGAGCCCGGCCTCAACGGCCGACTGGATTGCGGACAAACTGGTGCTCGTGCACGCGACGCGCCACGCGATGCCGGCTTCAAGCAATGTCGCAAAGAAGTTCTCCTGCCATCGACATGCTCCGCCGAATGCAACGATAGGCAGGGGTCCACCTCGCAGGTCAGCGTTTCGCGTGCGTGCGACGGCCCAGCGAAGCGGATGCCGCCAGGTAACGAGCGGCTCGACGTGAATCAGCGCAGGATCGCCAATCGCAAAATCCAGCGTGTTGCTTGCGAGCCGCTGGGATAACGCAGGGCTGGCGTCGACGACGATCTCCAGTGCAACGTCAGGAAACGATGCCGAGAACTGCCTGAGTGCATGGCGGAGGTGACTCATTGCGACGTCTTCCAGAATGCCAATCCTGACGGTACCTGAAACGTCGCCTGCATTGAGTGCGGAGCGGGCGGCAAGCCCAATTTCGAGCAACTTGTGCGCATACGGTAGCAGCACACTGCCCGCCGAAGTCGGCTTCACGCCGCGCGGCGAACGTTCGAGCAGGCGTTGGCCGACTTCGTCTTCAAGACGACGAAGAGCCATGCTGACGGCAGCCTGGGTGCGATGAAGTGCCATTGCAGCGTTGCTCACGCTGCCGGCCTCAATCACCGTCACGAACGTACGCAGCAGCGCGCTGTCGAGATCGCGAATCATCAATTTCCCTCATGCAGACATAAAGATTATCAGCTTATACCACGCATACACCTGGGGTTAATATCCTTCCGTCACTCACGCAGAGAACATGCGCGAGCGAGAATTTGAACGCAAAACAACTCGAGAGCGACCACTTCGGGCTCGCGCCCAATCGCTCCGATGTGCGCTGCCACGTCCGCCCGCAGGGGTCGGCCAAAGACTGCACCATTGCCTTTCATTAGGGCATACGGCACGATTCGCACAACGTGGCTGCGGGTATGCGCCGCCAATCTGGAAGGAGTTCTGCGTGTTGCCGAGCTACTAGCAGGAAGACCCGGGCAAGTCGGTTCTAATCTAATCAAACATCATTGAGAAGCATTTGAAAGTCTTGCGTCTCGCCACACAACGACTGCGGCCTGCGCAACTCCGGAGAACAAGAAGCCTCATAAGTCCCGAGGTACATATTGCCTTGCTCAAAAATCACCCGGTGTCTTTTGGCTCTTCCAGCCAGGGAATAAAGAGTGGCCACAGCGCTGGTTTCTCCGTTCTTGTTTTTCTATTTTACTTGGAGGTTATATGTCAACAAGCAACGATCGCGTTCATCTAGAGCAAGTCGCTGAGCAGGCGATGAAGCAGATTTTTGCCACTTCGCCGGAAACAGCTGCGTTCCACCGTGGAGATTGGATCGACAGTGAATACTATCGCCGACATCTCGTCGAAACCGTGTTGCGAATCCGGCTCAACAACGAAGTCGACGCATTCGCACTTTACAAAATCAGCTACAAGGACAACGTGCTCGCGCAGTTTCTCGCGCGATACCTCGCAGAAGAATACGGGCACGATGGGCTATTCTTACGTGACATCGAGAAATTCGGCCTTTCCGCAGCCGACGTCGATCGCACCGCGCCCTTTCACAGCACCGACAAATTAATTGGCTACCTCTATCTGAGCATCGGCCGCGACGGGCCGCTGCCGACGATGGTGTGGAATTGGTTCGTCGAATGGTATTCGGATCGCTACAACAAGGTCATCACTGAAGCTGCGGCGCGCGCGTTCGGACACGATTATGTGAGGGGTTCGCTCGGCCACATTCACTACGACGAATCGCGCGAGCACAATGAGCGGATGTGGGTCGCCCTGCAGCGGGCAATCGACAACTGGGGCGGAACGGAAAAAGCGGAGACCTATCTGTGCCACTTCGTCGAACTGATCCACGAATACTTCGACGAATTGCTTGTGACAACAGTGCCTCAAGCTGAACCAGTTGCCACATAAGGAGCATCCGCGTGACCGCCGTCATCGTAATTGAACCGGCGTCGTCGGGCGCGTCGCTTATCGCCGCTGCTGCGCGCCTCGGTGTCGCCGTGCATGTGTTTTCGGCCAACCGTGACGAGCGCGTCGTTCTGCCCGCACTTCGCAACGCCGCCGCATCGTTCACCGTGGTCGACACCGCTTCCCCAGACGCGGTCGCCGCAACGGCGCGCGCTATGCGCGTCGACGCAATCGTGCCCGGGTTCGAATACACAGTCGGTGTAGCCGCGCAAGCGGCGGCCCGGCTCGGTCTTCCCCATTTGCCGCCTGAAGCGGCAGCGCTAACTCAAGACAAGTATCACAGCCGCTTGCACCTCGCAACTATGGGAGTGGCAGTGCCACAGTTCGCTCAAATCGCAGATCCCCGCGACATCACGACGGCCGCCTCACAGGTCGGCTTCCCAGCCGTTCTCAAGCCTGTGGACGGCTGCGGTAGTCAACTGGTGACGCGCGTCAACTCGCTTGCCGAGCTGCAGTTCGCGGTCGAGCGCGCCATACACCAAGGCGTTGTAGACATGGGCCGCAAGATTGGCAACGTTTTGCTGCTTGAGCAATACCTCAAGGGTCCGGAGTACAGCATTGAAGGTTACATCGACGGGCGCGGGCCGCGTGTTGTCGCTGTAACCGAAAAGCTGCTGAGCGCCGAGCCGTATTTCGTCGAGATGGGACACACGGTTGAAGCAGCGCTGAGGCCAGAGCACCGAGCGGCGCTGGTCGCATACGTCGAAGAAATCACAGCACGAATGGGCCTTACACTCGGCGTCTTCCATGCGGAGGCCCGCATCACACGCGACGGTCCGGTGCTCATCGAGATCGCCGCGCGGCTCGGAGGGGACCGCATCTACCGTCTGGTTGAACTCAGCAAGTCACTCTCGTTGCCGGAAGTGATGATACGCAGCCATCTCGGCGACACCAATCCGGCGCCCGGCTACGACACAGAGCTTACGACGTGTGCGAGCGGTGTGCGGTTCCTCGCGCCTGTAAGGGGCCGCTTCGCCAGCGCCGCCGCAGTCGAGCGGGTGCGCGCAATGCCTGGCTTCGAGGAGATCGAGGTCCATCCCCACATCGGCGGTGCCGTGCCACAACTGATGGATTTTCGCGGCCGCGCCGGACATGTGCTGTTTACCGCTGCCGATCGCCCGACGCTTGATTTACGTCTCGCCGAGGCGCAAAGCGCTCTCAGATTTAATCGCACCCTTGACGATATCTGAAAATTTCTCGACATGACAATCAGCCTGTCCCCCAACAGTAGACGCATCGTTGTGCTTAATCGTTGGTCCGACGACTTCGCGGCCTATCATCGCTATATCGACCATGCCGTGCACGACGTGGCATACGTCTGCACACCAAACGCTGCGGCAGCACTGCGCGCGTCGCGCATCACTCACATTGAACAGCTACCCGATTTCGGCGATGAAGATGCGCTGCACGCGGCCGTGCGCGCCTGCAGTTCGGCACTGGGCGGCATCGACAGGCTCGTCGCGCTGTCCGAATTCGACCTGATGGCGGCCGCGCGGCTCCGCAATTCGTTCAGTATCCCTGGTGACCTGCCTGATGCAGTCGTCCGGTTTCGCGACAAGGCAGTCATGAAGCACGCCGTCGCGGCAGCCGGCCTGTGTGTGCCGCGCTTCGCAGCGCTGGAAAATCTGACCTCTCCCGATGCGGAGCCGATCAATACAATGCGTTTTCCGCTCATCGCAAAGCCGCGCACCGGCGCCGCAAGCGTAGGTGTGCGGCGCGTCGACACGGAGGCGCAGTTCAATGCACTGTTGCCGACTCTTCCGCTCGTTGAGTACGAATGCGAGGAGTACATCGAAGGAACGATTTATCACATTGACGGCTTCGTTGTTGACGGTGCATTTGTGATCGCGCGCGCGTCACGCTATATCAACACTTGCCTCGAGTTTGCGCAGGGCAAACCACTCGGCTCCGTAATGCTTGATCCCGGGCCGCTAAATGATGCACTGCTCGCGTTTGCAGATGCCAGCCTGCGCGCGCTCGCGTTGGTCAATGGACCGTTCCATCTTGAGATCATTCGAGGCCCCGACGCCCTGTACTTCCTCGAGATCGGTGCGCGCGTGGGTGGGGGGGAGATCCCTTTCCTGTTTCGCGATCTGTACGATATTGACCTGTTCGCCTTGTGGGTCGCGCAGCAGTCAGGTGACGAGGCATGTTTCGCGGAGCAAACACGAGCCGCGTTCGCCGCATCGACGTCGCGCGCGCGCGGCGGATTTCTGATGCTACCGGAGCCAGTCGGCAAGGTGTTCGTCGATGCGCAATTGCCGCAAGGAATCGCGGCGCTCTATGAAACCGTCTTGCCAAAACAACATCATGTCTTCGACGGCGCTGGCGGCTACGATACGATCCTCGCGCGCTTTCGCTACCGGGGTGCATCAGAACACGAAATCGCCGTGGCAATTCACGCGACGCTGCGGGATTTTCGCTTCACACTCGCGGAGGTCGCGACATTCGCGACGTTTGAAAAAGAAATTCGGCTCGGCCCGAATTCGCCGTGAAGCCATCGATACTAGCCAGCCACAAGGCTTTGCGCCTCCTGTAATAACAGCTCGCGCATCCAGATGCTTGCAGGGTCACCGTTGTGCAGCGCAGGCCATTGGATCGATTCAGTGAACGAGGAAAGGGGCAGTGGTACCTGGACGATCCGGAGGGGAACCACTTCGGCGAAATGCCTTGCCAGCCTCATAGGGATCGTTGCTATACGGTTGGTACGCGATAGCATGGACGGAACCAGATCAAAGGTCGGCACGACAACCTCTTCGCGCCTCTTGAGACCGAGATCGAGTAAGAAAAACTCCTCGATCGAGGGCCTGCGCGCCCGTCCGAACCTCACTGTCACGTGTCCCATCGACATGTACTTCTCCAACGGGAGCCGCCGCGACAACTGTTTGTTCGTTGGACATCCGACACATACGAGCTTCTCCTCGAAGAGCGCCGCTTTGGGGTGAGAATCGGCCAGCAACAGCCCCGGCAAAATCAGAAAATCGGCGTCACCTCGACGAAGCAACTCGCCGGGCTCGTCGTCAGGAAAAAGCAATTCAAAACTCACTGAGGGAGCTTCGCGCGCGACACGTTTTACGACGTTCTGGAAATAGACAAGTGTCATGAAATCAGAAAGGCAGACCCTAAAGCGGCGATTCGATTTGGCCGGTTGGAATACGTCGCGCGAAATGATCGAAAGCTGTATGTGCGACAGAGCTTCCCGAACCGGGCCTGCGAGCTCCATCGCCCGAGCTGTCGGAACAAACTCGCGGCCCCTCATCACGAACAGGTCGTCAGAAAAATAGTCTCGTAACCTGCCGACCGCGGCACTCATGGCAGGTTGACTCAAATTGATGTTCTGCGCCGCGACAGTCAGATTACGTTGTGTCATCAGCGCATCCAGCGCAACAAGAAGATTGAGATCGAGGCCTTTGAAGCGCATGTTCAGGTATTCGCTGTGTGGATGAGACGTATCGAAACAATCGATTGTACAAATTAATTGTCGTCCCGCAAAGTTACGCATATCAAGGCTAAAGGTGCAAGAGGTCGCATGAAGATTTTCTTCGAATTACTGACCGACCGTTTTTTTCAGAGTCCCAAATTGTGAGTCATAGACAGATTTTCACCACCGCGACGCTTTCTGCGCACCACCATGAATACTCGATGACTTAGAGATGAAGGATGACATACCACAACGAGACGGGTGCGAACCGATTCGATTAGTGTCCGAAGTGCCGGACAACTTCGACCGCCAACACCAATCCCGTCAGGTTTACCTTACTTTCGATGACGGTCCAGATCTAGTATGGACGCCCAAGATACTTGACGTGTTGGCACAGCACAAGGTGCCGGCAACGTTCTGCGTACTTGGCTTCTACGCGGCAAGTCATCCACAGTTGATAGAACGGATCATCGCTGAAGGTCACGAGATCGCCAATCACACGATGACGCATCGGGATCTTTCAAAATGCGAACCGGAACAGACACGGCGTGAGATATTGGAAGCGAACGCGATATTCAAGCGGACATGCCCTGCCGCAACGGTGCGGTATGTGCGTGCGCCATACGGAATATGGACGAAAGAAGTAATTGCCGAATCGGCAAAGGCGGGACTGACGGCACTTCACTGGTCGATAGACCCGCGAGATTGGTCTCGCCCCGGTGTCGACGCGATTGTGCACGCTGTGCTGGCGTCCGTGCAACCAGGCTCTATTGTCCTTTTACACGATGGGAGCCCTCCTGGAGAGTGGTATCCGGATGCTCGCGCCACATCGCGCGATCAGACCGTTACGGCGCTGTCGCGCCTGATTCCAGCTTTGAAGGAACGCAGGTTTGTAATCAGTTCACTGCCTTGATGTCGACAAACACCGATGAGCCCCCGCAAAAACCGGCACCATCTATCAAGGCTGGTGCGCCTCACTACAAGAGGTTTCTCCAATCATGAGCAGCAGCTTGCAAACGGCTTCGACACGGATTAATCAATATGAACGCATCAGGAAATCCTGACGCAATAAACAGGAATCACTGACCGAGCTTTCTGCATCAGCCGATGGATATATTACTTGCCAGCTCGCTATCATGACCGTGCACTAGCTGAGAAACCGAGCGACGAGAGAGCGCAAGATTCTGCGATCTCGCCAAGACATAGCGAGACATCCACGGATCTAGGCGCATTGGAGAGACACCCTTGCCCACTACCGACAGGAACTTCGCAAGCAAATCTTTGGCGTTTTCCACCTGTTCATTCTCTGGATCACGGCAGGCCTGTAATCAGATCATTTCTTAACGCCACTTAGCAAACTGACCTCGATGAACATCCCTGCCACGATCAACACGACCTCCATTTTATTGTACGCACTACTTTCGACCATTTATAAAAGCGCGCAGGTTCTACACGCCATGCCGGCTAGCGGGCCACCGGCGAGAAGTAACTCGACCAACTGCAACTCCCTGCCCGACGTCGACGTTATTGTGCCGTGCTTCAACGAAAACCCGGACACACTGCGGGCATGCCTCGCTTCAATCGCGACTCAGGAGTATGCTGGCCCCGTTAAAGTCCACGTGGTCGATGACGGTTCAGCCAATCGAGACGCGTTGAGAATGGTGTACCACGAGTACGAGCACGATCCGAGATTCAATTTTGTCCTCCTTCCCCGGAACGTAGGAAAACGCAAGGCACAAATCGCTGCGATCCGTTCTTCGTCCGCGGAACTGATACTTAACGTCGACTCAGATACGACCCTAGCGCCCGACGTCGTGAAGAAACTCGTACTAACAATGAGCGACACGGCGATCGGGGCCGCCATGGGTCAATTGACAGCAAGCAATCGCAGCGACACATGGTTGACCCGTCTGATCGATATGGAATACTGGCTCGCCTGCAACGAAGAGCGTGCCGCTCAAGCCCGTTTCGGTGCTGTTATGTGCTGCTGCGGTCCATGCGCCATCTATCGGCGATCCGCGCTTCTTTTGCTGCTGAACCAGTACGAGACTCAGACGTTTCGCGGAAAACGCAGTGACTTTGGCGAAGATCGTCATTTGACAATTCTTATGCTGGCAGCTGGTTACCGAACGGAATATGTTCCAGACGCGATCGCAGCTACCGTTGTACCAGACAAGTTGTGGCCGTATCTGCGTCAACAACTACGTTGGGCGCGCAGTACTTATCGCGACACGCTGCTTGCGCTGCGCCTCCTGCCTCGTCTCGATCGTTACCTTACGCTGGACGTGATCGGGCAAAACGTAGGGTCGCTTTTGCTTGCCGTTTCAATGCTTGCCGGGTTCTTGCAGATCGTTCTGACAGCCTCGGCACCTTGGCACGCATGCTTTCTAATAGCCTCAATGACTATGATCCGCTGTTCCGTGGCCGCAGTTCGGTCTCGAGAACTTCGATTTCTCGGATTTTCCGCGCACACATTTATCAACCTTTTGTTATTGCTTCCTGTAAAAGCCTACGCATTGTGTACGCTGAGTAACAGCAACTGGCTTTCCCGAGGCTCGGCCGCCGACGACTGTCGCGAATACGTCGATCCGCCTGGATACGCTGCGACGGCAGACGCTAATGCATCGACGGGTATGGATGCGCAGTGTGACCGACAGTGCAAGCCACCGTCATTCAAAACGTCGAACAATGTAGTTCGTAGTGAATGATGCTTAGATCTCGCGCGCAAATCACGATCTTTTTTAACAAAGCCACATTTCGACCTCCCGTTCAATGGCTGCTGCAACGATAACGTTTACTGGCGTAAGAAAGTTATATGACGGCAAACAGGTCGTTAACGGACTTTCATTTCGCGTCGAGCAGGGCGAATGCTTTGGCCTGCTGGGACCCAACGGCGCAGGCAAGAGCACGACCGCGCGCATGATCCTCGGTATGGCGTCGCCTGACGCGGGTGCTATCACTGTCCTTGGAGAGCCCGTGCCCGTACGCGCACGTCGGGCACGGCGGCGTATCGGCGTAGT
Organism: Paraburkholderia diazotrophica; assembly: GCF_038900755.1. Classification (GTDB taxonomy): domain Bacteria; phylum Pseudomonadota; class Gammaproteobacteria; order Burkholderiales; family Burkholderiaceae; genus Paraburkholderia; species Paraburkholderia diazotrophica_A. Next base: position 34,554 of record NZ_JBBPEN010000022.1, on the reverse strand, counting down.
TCCGCAATTTGACAACCTTGAGCCCGGGTTTACGGTCCGCGAGAACCTGCAGATATTCGGGCGCTACTTTGGCATGAGCGCGGGCGAAGTCGAAGCGGTGATTCCGTCGCTGCTTGAATTCGCGCACCTAGAGAGCAAGGCTCACGCGCGCGTCTCAGAATTATCCGGCGGCATGAAGCGTCGGTTGACCATCGCCCGGGCGCTTATCAACGACCCACAACTGCTAGTAATGGACGAGCCCGCGACCGGCCTTGATCCACATGCGCGCCGCCTCGTTTGGGACCGCTTGCGCTCTCTACTTGCGCGCGGCAAGACGATCCTTCTAACCACTCACTTCATGGAAGAGGCCGAACGATTGTGCGATCGTCTCTGCGTGATCGACAAAGGACGCAGCATTGCGGAAGGTGCCCCTCATGCGCTAATCCAGAAACAAATTGGGAGCCACGTCCTGGAGATATATGGCGGCGATTCGCACGAACTGCGTGCATTGCTCGATCCATACGCGCAGCGCACGGAGGTGAGCGGCGAGACGCTGTTTTGCTATGCAGCCGATCTGGAACAGGTGCGCATGCAGTTGTGCAAGCGAACGGGTCTGCGCGTTCTGCAACGTCCCGCAAACCTGGAAGACGTGTTTCTTCGGTTGACCGGACGCGATATGAAGGACTAGATGATGCGTGAACTATTCACGATGACTATGCCCACCAACACTTGGAACTGGCGCATGGTATGGCGCCGCAATTATCTGGCGTGGCGAAAAACTGCACTCGTTTCGCTTATCGGTAACCTTGCGGACCCGATGATGTATCTGTTCGGATTGGGTTTCGGCGTGGGAATAATGATAGGCCGCATCGAAGGCACTTCTTACGTAGCCTTTTTGGCGGCTGGAATGGTATCGACAAGCGCAATGACTTCCGCGACGTTCGAAACGATTTATGCGACTTTCGCTCGCATGCACATTCAGCGCATGTGGGAAGCAGTCTTGTGTACTCAACTCACGATCGGCGACGTCATTCTCGGTGAATTGGCTTGGGCAGCAACAAAAGCCCTTTTGGCCGGCACGGCTGTTACGGCGGTTGCCACGACGCTGGGCTATGCGGCCTTTCCGGGCATTCTTTATGTCATTCCCGTCGTTATCTTAACTGGCCTCGCCTTCGCGAGTATTGCCATGGTCCTCATCGCGATCGCGCCGAGTTATGATTACTTTATCTTCTATCAAACACTTGTTCTGACACCCATGCTTTTTCTGAGCGGTGTCGTCTTTCCGGTCGCCCATCTTCCAGGTGCATTTCGACAGCTTGCGCGATTCTTGCCGCTCACACATTCCGTTGAACTCATCCGCCCTGCGATGCTTGCGCGCCCAGCCGCCGGAATCGGTCTGCATGTGATTGCGCTTTGCGTCTACACAGTCTTGCCATTCTTTCTGTCGGCAGTACTGTTTCGCCGACGTCTCCTATCTTGACGCAGATGATTGGAAACCGAGCAGAATCAGATCCTTGTAATGAACTAGACAGGAATCAGTTTTTAGAACCATCGCTTCCGATTCTGTTGAAGATACGCTATGACCCAACCCATGCTGATAATTAATCCGTTTGTAATCCTCGGGATGCCAAGGACGGGCACACATTATCTTGAAGAATTGCTAAACGAACATCGCAACGTATCAAGCAATGGCGAGTTGCTCAATCCTTACGACGCGATCTGGCACAATCCCAAACGCTTGCTACTTACCGATCACGAACTCCTCGAACTCGCCTATCTACACTATCCCGCCCGAGCCGGAAAGAACGCGATCACACACGTCGGTTGCAAGATCAACCAACCTCAGCTTCAGGAACGTCCTGGGTTCTTTGATGAGTTGGCTAGATGGCCATACCTCAAGGTGATGCTTGTGATCCGCAGAAATACATTGGAATCGCTGCGATCGTTGGTGCAGGCAAGGCAAAGTGGTCAATGGTTAAAGTTTGGCGCAGGCAACGACTCCGGTCCGCCTCCTCAGGTAACCTTAAAAATTAAAGACTGTGAGGACTATCTCAAAGCTGCTGACGATTTCCACCGACTGGTGATGGACTCATTCGCACCAGCGAACATTCTTACCGTCGAGTATGAAAGTCTACTGGACAATCCCGCTTCATGTCTGCAAGCGGTTTGGTCTTTCCTCGAAATTCCTGTGCGTCCATACTCTGGCAGCACAGTCCTTCAACGTCAGGAACTGAGGCCACTGGAACAAACGGTACTCAATTTTGAGGAGTTGAAGCGTCACTTCGCAGGCGGGCAGTACGAGAGCCTCTTCGAAGGTGGGAAGATCGATTTTTAAACACCCCTTGCGAATAACTCGATCGTATAACCCACCTGTTGACAGATCATTTTAAGTGTCGTCGTGTCTCTAGGCGAGATCTGTTTAGCTAACGGATGATCGGTTTGATTAATCCTTGCGTTCCCTTATAGCCATAGAAAACTGATGCGCACCATCGGTATGTCTGGCCGCTCGCGCAGCAGGCGATGAACGCGTCAAAACGAGGTAACTGTGCATGTCCTCAAAAGTGCAGTGGAGATTGTGCTGGGAAAATGAGCTTGAACTCACCGATCACATCGAGTTGGCCCGATTCTTCCGAACGACGTATGGGCCAACCGGGGCTTTCAACGCAAAACCGTTCGAGGGTGGCCGAAGTTGGGCCGGTGCGCGGCCCGAACTCCGCGCCATCGCGTACGATTCGAGGGGTGTTGCAGCTCACATGGGATCGCTTCGTCGTTTCATCAAGGTAGGCTCGGTCGATGTACTTGTAGCCGAATTGGGACTGTATGGGGTGCGTCCGGATCTCGAAGGGTTCGGAATCGGTCATTCGATCCGCGCGATATATCCAGTGCTGCAAGAACTCCGCGTCCCATTTGCGTTTGGCACAGTCCGGCATGCCTTAAAGAATCACTTTGCCAGATTGTTTCGGAATGGAATGGGGACAATCTTGGATGGGGTGCGCGTGCGATCAACGCTCCCAAACGTTCATCTTGACTTACCTCCTACGCGCATTGAAGACGTGCTGGCTGTGATTTTGCCGATCGGCAGCCCGCTGAGCGAGTGGCCGGACGGCGCCGCCATCGAGCGCAACGGACCCGAGCTGTGAGGCACGCCGGTTCTGTCCGGAAAGCGACGCGTCCCGCATAGCGCGTCGTACAACGACGTTGTAGCGGACTACTAGTAAGGTAGACCAAATTGAGAAATGTAACGAATTTTGAATTACTGCGTCGAGAATTGGACGCGGACGACCCGTGGCAACTGGACAGTAATCCCTTCGAACTCCAACGCCATGAGCAAATGCTCCGAATGTCACTCGTCGACGGATCTGTCTCCAACGCGTTAGAAGTCGGATGCGCGGGAGGAGCGTTTACGGAAAGATTGGCACCTCATTGCCAACGGCTCACCATTATCGACGTTATGCCACAAGCGCTCTCGAAAACACGCGAACGTCTGAAGGAGCCACCGAACACGGCCTGGATTGTTTCAGACGTACAGCATTTTTTGACCCTCGACAAGTTCGATCTGATCGTAGTGGCGGAAGTTCTTTATTACCTCGGCAACATCGAGGAGGTGCGCGCCGCTATTCGCAATCTGGTACGGATGCTTGTACCTGGTGGCCGATTGATATTCGGGTCGGCGCGTGACGCCAGTTGCCGGCGGTGGGGACACCTTGCCGGTGCAGAAACGGTCTTGGAAATTCTGAAAGAAGAACTGACCGAAGTTGAGCGCGTGGAGTGCGTCGGTGAGTCGCCCAATGAAGACTGTCTGCTCGCGCGCTTCCGGAACCGGGCTTTCCTTTCGCCTCAACCCAATTACTCTCTTTGAGTAGGGGATACTATGCGCATTTGTGGCCTCAAGCTGACACACGACGGAGCAATCGCCGTTGTCGAGGATGGAAAACTCGTTTTTTGCATCGAACAGGAGAAGCGGGAAAACAACCCGCGATACCAAAAAATCGAGAACCTGGATGCGGTTGCGGCCGCATTGAGCGAAGGTGGCTTGCGCGTCGAAGATATAGACCAGTTTGTTGTCGACGGCTGGGACGGCGAAGTGGAGTCACAGTTTCGGATGGTCAGTGGCTCCATGCTGGTCAGCCTAAATGGCGCCCCCTATATCGAACGCAAAGTGGACCATCTTCTTGCCTCGGTCGACGGCACCGGACTGCTGGTCGGCGGAGCGTCACGTACATATAAAAGCTATCCTCATGTGTCAGGCCATGTTGCCTCCGCGTACTGCACCAGCCCGTTCGCGCGGAGCGAGCAGCCCGCGTTCTGCCTGGTCTGGGATGGTGGAATGGTGCCGAGGCTGTACCACGTACAACGCCACGGAGCGCGCCTCGTTGACTGCCTGTTTCCGGTCATCGGCCAAATATACGCTGCGGCAGGTCATCATTTTGGGCCCTATAAGAAGGCGGACGGCGCGGAGTGGGATCTTGGCGTGGCCGGCAAGCTTATGGCATATATCGCGCTCGGGTCCCTCGATGAAGACATCGTCACTGAGTTTCATCGGCTTTACCAGGAACGCTTTGCCGGCGATACGGAAATTGCACGAAATTACCGCCAGAATGTCCATATTCCGGAAACATCGCTCGCAGCTGTACGCGACTTCTTCGAAGCAAGCCTGCCACAACTAAAGACCAAGCCTCACGAAGACGTACTCGTCTCCTTTCATGTATTCCTTGAGCGTCTTCTCGTTCACGAAATGGGAATGGCGCTCCAGCGACATTCGATTCCGGGGCCGCGAAATTTGTGTATCTCTGGCGGATGCGCACTCAACATCAAATGGAATAGCGCATTACGTGCGAGTGGCTTGTTCGACGCAATCTGGGTCCCGCCCTTTCCGAATGATAGTGGATCGGCGATTGGCGCCGCTTGTTGCGCGATGGCCGCGGACAAAGGCTTCGTACCGTTGGAATGGTCGGTCTATAGCGGACCAGCCGTGAAAACTGGCGACGTGCCGGCCGGATGGACGGCGTCTCCTTGCTCCATTGCGGAACTCGCCCGGATACTCGCGGATAATGAACCCGTCGTTTTTCTTGCCGGCCGCGCCGAGCTGGGGCCTCGGGCATTGGGTGCCAGAAGCATCCTGGCCGCTGCGACTTCGCCCGCTATGAAGGCTATCCTCAACGATATCAAGTATCGAGAGCATTTCCGCCCCGTGGCACCAATATGCCTCGAAGACCGTGCTCCTGCCGTATTTTGCCCCGGCACTCCAGACCCCTACATGCTGTTCGATCATCAGACGCGCGCGGAATGGCAGGACAAGGTTCCTGCCGTTGTGCACCTCGACGGGTCGGCTCGATTGCAGACGATCGCAAGAACTTCCGAGCATCCGGTAGCCCAACTGCTGATCGAATACGAAAAGCTCACAGGTCTTCCATTGCTCTGCAACACCAGCGCCAATCATCACGGGCGAGGCTTCTTCCCGGACGCTGCTTCAGCCTGTAAATGGGGACGCGTCGAACATGTATGGTGCGACGGTCTTCTATTGAGCAAGGCACGCGGGAACGGCCTGCCATCGTCAACCGACGAACCCGCATGCTGTGCACCAGTATGAGTGGGAAACGACTGCACCGCTCGGAATATTCCGATTCGTCGCGCTTGGGCCTTGAATGATAGGCGGCAATCTGCCGCGTCGACGGCAGATCCGTTCGTCCACGTTCAACTGACGTCACACTGCTGCAATGCTTGAGCGCGCGTACCCGAATTCCAGCAACCATCCCAACCCGCTTACGTAGGCGTGTATGACGAACGAGGCATCGACTTCACATCTTTACTCACACGACTTTCGCATTGATCCTGAGTCTAGACGACGGTTGCTACGACAAACGCCTGCCATTCTGTGGTTCACCGGTCTGTCCGGGTCTGGAAAATCGGCTATCGCTGACAGGGTTGAGGCGCGTCTTCATGCGTCCGGCCGCCTCACCTACACTCTCGATGGCGACTCCGTCAGGCTCGGTCTTTGCAAGGACCTCGGCTTTAGCGATGAGGATCGACACGAGAACGTACGGCGCGTGTCGGAAGTTGCAAAATTGATGGCTGACGCCGGCATCGTGGTACTGGTGTGCCTCATCTCCCCCTTCCGCTCGGACCGAGAACTCGCCAAATCCATCGCAGGGAAGCATAACTTCGCTGAAATTCATGTCCACGCATCTTTGGCCGTAGCCGAGGCTCGTGATCCCAAAGGACTCTATCGGCTCGCGAGACGTGGCGCAATCCAACATTTCACCGGCGTCGACTCGCCGTACGAACAGCCGACGGCACCAGACGTCTTCATCGACACTTGTTTGCTGTCGATTAATGAGGGTGTCGAAATTGTTTTGAACTGGCTTGACAGGCATTGACCACGCGCGAAGGATGTTCGCAACCTGTTATCAGATGCGCGCGCCTGAAGTTCGCTGCGGAGGCGAGCGAAATATCGCTCCAAATCACTCATGCTTACATTGACCGCCTCGCAGGAAGACCAGCGCAGCGGGGACGGGTAAGTTCTGCATCCGCAATTTTAACAACACGCCGCTCACGCGAACTAAGGTGGATAGGTGTTCCATGACGTCAACCGCAGTTGGTCGCAGCCGATTGCATCGGCAATTTAGTGGTGCAATTCGGCGCCGCATTGCGCATCGCGTTTGCGCGCGCATCGCACTGGTTACAGTCCTGCTTTCACAGTTTTGTTCGCTGTCGGGTTGCGCGTTGGGTCCCGATTACCAAACGCCCGCCCCGCCCGCCACCGACACCTACACGCCCACGCCGCTGCCCGATCGAACGGCGTCGGCGCCGGGCGCATCGGGCGTCCCGCAACAGTTCGTCGCCGGCCAGGACATTCCCGCGCAGTGGTGGACGCTCTTTCATTGCGAGCCGCTCGACGCGCTGATCCGCGAAGCGCTCGCCAACAGTCCCAACGTCGCTGCGGCGCAAGCGGCGCTCAGACAGGCCGGCGAGAACCTGCGGGCGCAAATGGGCACGACGCTGTATCCGTCCGTCGATGCGAAGGCCAATGCGACGCGCGAGAAATTCAACGGCGTCACGTTCGGTCAGCCCGGTCTGCATAGAATACTGAATCTGTACAACGCATCGGTGAGCGTGTCGTACAACCTCGACGTATTCGGCGGCGGGAGGCGCGAACTCGAATCGCTGCGCTCGCAGGTCGATTACGAGGGCTTTCAGTTGCAAGCCGCGTATCTCGCGTTGTCCGCGAACATCGTGACGGCGGCCGTCAAGGAAGCGTCGCTGCGCGAGCAGATCGACGCGACCGAGCGCATCGCCACCGACGAGGACGCGCAGCTCGGCGTGTTGCGCAAGCAGTTCGAGCTTGGCGGCGTGAGCCGCGCCGCCGTGCTCTCGCAGGAAACGCTCGTCGCGCAGACGCGCGCGACGTTGCCGCCGTTGCGCCAGTCGCTCGATCAGACGCGCCACCAGCTCGCCGTGCTCGCGGGCAAGCCGCCCAGCGACACGGGCGTGCCCGAGTTCACACTGGCGATACTCACGCTGCCGCAGAGCTTGCCCGTCAGCGTGCCGTCGTCACTCGTGCGGCAGCGGCCCGACATCCTCGCCGCCGACGCCACGCTGCATCAGGCGAGCGCGCAGGTCGGCGTGGCGACGGCGAACATGTATCCGCAGCTCACGCTGTCGGCGAGCTACGGCCCGCAAGCGCTGACGCCCGCGGGCCTACTCAAGTACGCGGACATGATCTGGAACATCGGCGCGGGCGTCACGCAGCCGATCTTTCATGGCGGACAGCTGAGCGCGCAAAAGCGCGCAGCCGAAGCCGCCTTCGATCAGGCCAACGCGCAATATCGGCAGACGGTGCTGCTCGCGTTCCAGAACGTCGCCGATACGTTGCGTGCGCTCGAACACGATGCGAGCGGTCTGCGTGCGCAGACGGAAGCATGGCGCGCGGCCCGCGATTCGCTCGATCTGACGCGCGGCCAGTTTCGCGTTGGCGGCGTCAGCTATCTGGCGTTGCTCGATACGCAGCGCCAGTACCAGCAGACCGTCGTGAATCTCGCACAGGCGCAGGCCGCGCGCTATGCGGACACGGCGGCGTTGTTCCAGGCGCTCGGCGGTGGCTGGTGGAACGACACGGCCGCGAGCCTGGCAGCCCAGGCCGCGCCGGCGGCCGTCCCGGCGTCTGCGACGCCGCAGTGAATTCTTTTGCAATGGCCGCGCGTCGCATGCGATCGACGGCAGCGCCGCCGGACGAGTTTGTGCCACATGTCGACGGGAGTTAGCGCTTTAGCCCTTACTCCTGTCCCATGCAAAGCAGTTTGCAGTGCAAGGACAAGACGACGATGACAACGAAAAGACAGATGACCAGGCGGATGATCATCATGCTGATCTGCGTGGGCGTATTGCTCGGCGCGCTGGTCGGCTTCAATCTGTTCAGGGCGCACATGCTCAAGAAGTTCATGGCGAGCAATGCCGTGCCGCCCGCGACCGTCACGGCCGCTGTCGCAAGCTACCAGACGTGGCAGCCGCAGCTTGCCGCCGTGGGCAGCCTGCGCGCGGTGCGCGGCGTCGACGTGACGACGGAAGTGGCCGGGCTCGTACGCGAAATCGCGTTCGGCTCGGGCCAGGAGGTGAAGGCGGGCCAGGTGCTCGTGCGCCTGAACGACGATTCGGATCGCGCGCAGCTGGCGTCGCTGCAAGCAGCCGCGGAACTGGCGCAAACCGTCTATAAGCGCGACAAGGCGCAGTTCGACATTCAGGCGATTGCGAAGGCCCAGCTCGACGCCGATGCCGCCGACCTGAAGAGCAAGAAAGCCCAGGTCGACCAGCAGGCCGCGCTCGTCGACAAGAAAACGATACGCGCGCCCTTCGCAGGACGCGTCGGCATCACGACGGTCAACCCCGGCCAGTACATCAATCCGGGCGATGCGATCGTCACGCTGCAAGCCATCGATCCGATCTACGCCGACTTCTATCTGCCACAACAGCAGCTCGGGCAATTGCAGGTCGGCCAGGCGATCGTCGTCGATACGAATGCGTTCAGCAACCGCACGTTCGACGGCAAGATCCGCTCGATCAATCCGCGCGTGGACAGCACGACGCGCAACGTGCAGATCGAAGCGACCGTCGACAACCGCGAGCGCAAGCTGCTGCCCGGCATGTACGCGAACGTGAAGATCGACGCGGGCACTGTGCAGCGCTATCTGACCTTGCCGCAAACGGCGATCACCTATAACCCCTACGGCGCGACCGTGTTCGTCGTGAAGCCGGGCGCGCAAAAGAACGCGCAAGGCAAGATCATGCCCGTCGCGCAGCAGGTGTTCGTCACGCCGGGGCCGACGCGCGGCGATCAGGTCGCGATTCTCAAGGGCATCAGCGAAGGCGCGCAGGTCGTGACGAGCGGCCAGTTGAAGCTGAAGAACGGCACGCCGCTCGTGATCGACAACCGCGTGCAGCCGGCGGACAACCCGAACCCGACGCCCCAGGAACAATAAGAGGCCGCCCGATGAAATTCACCGACATCTTCATTGAACGCCCGGTGCTCGCATCGGTGGTGAGTCTGCTGATCCTCGTGCTCGGCTTGCGGTCGCTGTCCGCGCTGAAGGTCGGCGAATATCCGCAGACCGAAAACGGCGTGGTGACGATCAAGACGTCGTACTACGGCGCGAGCGCAGACACGATGGCCGGCTTCATCACGCAGCCGCTCGAATCCGCAATCGCGCAGGCCCAGGGCATCGACTATATGTCGTCGAAGAGCAGCGCGGGCGTCTCGACGATCACCGCGACGCTGCGCCTGAACTACGACTCGAATCGCGCGCTGACGGAGATCAACACGCAGATCGCGTCGGTGCGCAACCAGTTGCCACCGCAAGCGCAGCAGCCGGTGCTGACCGTGCAGGTGGGCCAGACCACAGACGCGATGTACGTGGGCTTTTACAGCGACGTGCTGCCGAGCAACAACGTCACCGACTATCTGCTGCGCGTCGTGAAGCCGAAGCTCGATTCGATCCAGGGCGTGCAGACGGCGGAAATTCTCGGCGGCCGTCAGTTCGCGCTGCGCGCGTGGCTCGATTCGAGCCGGCTCGCCGCGCACAACGTCACGGCCGCCGACGTCTCCACGGCGCTGGGCAACAACAACTATCTGGCGACGCTCGGCACGACCAAAGGCCAGATGATCAGCGTCGATCTGAATGCGGGCACGGACCTGCATTCCGTCGACGACTTCAAGAAGCTCGTCGTCAAGCAGAAGAATGGCGCGATCGTGCGCCTCGAAGATGTCGCAAACGTCGTGCTCGGCGCGGACAACTACGATTTCAACGTCGCGTTCAGCGGCAAGCGTTCGGTGTTCATCGGCATCAAGGTGGCGCCCGATGCGAACGTGCTCGACGTCGCGAAGCGCGTGAGAACGATCTTCCCAGACCTGCAGAAGCAGTTCCCGACAGGCATGACGGGCGACATCGTCTACGACGCAACCGACTTCATCAACACGGCCATCGAAGAAGTGGTGAAGACGCTCGTCGAAGCGCTGCTGATCGTGACGGTCGTGATCTTCCTGTTCCTCGGCAGTTTCCGCGCGGTGATCGTGCCCGTGATCGCGATGCCGCTCTCGCTGATCGGCACGTTCTTCGTGATGCAACTGCTCGGCTATTCGATCAATCTGCTGACACTGCTGGCGCTGGTGCTCGCGATCGGGCTCGTCGTCGACGATGCGATCATCGTGGTCGAGAACGTCGACCGGCATATGAAGGAGGAAGGCAAGCAGCCCTTCGAAGCCGCGCTGATCGCCGCGCGCGAACTCGGCGGACCGATTCTCGCGATGACGGTCGTGCTGGTTGCCGTGTACCTGCCGATCGGTTTCCAGGGCGGACTGACGGGCGCGCTCTTCACCGAGTTCGCATTCTCGCTGGCGGGCGCCGTGACAGTATCGGGCGTGATTGCGCTGTCTCTATCGCCGATGATGTGCTCGCGCTTCTTCCGCACGGATCAGGAGTCGGGCCGCTTCGCGCGCTTCGTCGACCGGCAGTTCGAGCGCGTGCATCGCGGCTATGGGCGTCTTCTGCATGCGATGCTCGACACGTGGCCCGTGTTCATCGTGATGGGCGCTCTGTTGTTGTGCGGCACCGTGTACCTCTTCACGACGTCGAAATCGGAGCTTGCGCCGCAGGAGGACCAGGGCATCGTGCTGTCGCAGATCCAGGGGCCGCCGAACGCGACGATCCAGCAGATGCAGACCTACGCGGACCAGGTGTTCGATATCTCGAAGCAGTTGCCCGAGTACTCGCAGATGTTCCAGCTGACGGGCGCGCCGACACTGAACCAGGGCTTTGGTGGCGTGCTCTTCAAGACGTGGGACACGCGCAAGAAGGGCGCGACACAATTGCAGAAGGAGCTTCAGCAGAAGTGGGACAGCATTGCGGGCGCGCGCGTCGCCGCGTTCCAGTTTCCGCCGCTGCCGGGCGCGCAAGGGTTGCCCGTGCAGTTCGTCATCAGCACGACGGAGCCGTTCGAGAACCTCAATGAAGTGTCGCAAGCGGTGCTGCAAAAGGCGCGCGAGAGCGGCATGTTCTTCTTCGTCGACAGCGACCTGAAAATCGACAAGCCGGAAAGCATGCTGCTCGTCGACCGCAACAAGGTCGCTTCGCTCGGCCTGTCGCAAAGCGATGTCGGGCAGACGCTGGGCGCGGCGCTCGGCGGCAACTACGTCAATTACTTTTCGATCGCGGGCCGCTCATACAAGGTGATTCCGCAAGTGCTGCAAACGGACCGGCTGAACCCGTCGCAAGTGCTCGACTACTATTTGCGCACGCCCGATGGCAGCGTGATTCCCGCATCGACGGTCACGCATCTGAAGCAGACCATCGTGCCCGAGTCGATCAATCACTTCCAGCAGCTCAATTCAGCGACGATTTCCGGCGTGCTCGCACCGGGCATCTCGCAGGGCGAAGTGCTCGACTTCCTGCGCAAGGCCACCACCGACGTCGCGTCGACGGGCTATACGGCCGACTATTCGGGCCTGTCGCGGCAGTTCGTGCAGGAGTCCGGCGGCTTCGTGATCACGCTGCTGTTCGCGACGATCATCGTGTTTCTCGCGCTCGCCGCGCAGTTCGAGAGCTTCCGCGATCCTGTCGTGATTCTCGTGTCGGTGCCGATGGCGCTGTTCGGCGCGCTCATCTTCATCAACATGGGACTCTCGACGCTCAACATCTACACGCAGGTCGGCCTCGTCACGCTGATGGGCCTCGTCAGCAAGCACGGCATTCTGATCGTGCAGTTCGCGAACGAACTGCAACGCACGGGACGCGGCAAGCGCGAGGCGCTCGAAGAAGCGGCCGGCGTGCGCTTGCGGCCGATCCTGATGACGACGGCCGCAATGGTGCTGGGCGTGCTGCCGCTCGTGATCGCATCGGGCGCGGGCGCGGCGGGCCGCTACGCGATGGGGCTCGTGATCTTCACGGGGCTGTCGATCGGCACGCTGTTTACGCTCTTCGTCGTGCCCGCCATGTATATGTTGTTGGGCGCAGACCATCATCTGAAGTCGAACCAAACGGGTGCAGTTTGATCCGACAATCTGCACAGGTGGGAACGATTCGTGCACAATCGGATGCTGAACACCGATCCTTACAGGTACAGCCGCTCTTGAAGCAGATGTATTGGAGGACTAGGCCTTCCGCGCCTCCCGAGTCTTCGCAGCCCCGAACGGCGACTGTTGGCACATGATGTTCATCACACGAGAGCCCGTGAGCCCAGCGATCGGACGCGGCGTGCTCGGGCATGCGATGTCGCGCGATCTCGAGCATAGATCGCCGCGCCCGCCGCTGTTCCGCTCGAAAGTGTTCGGGCAACTGGAAGTACCGCAGGTCTTCGAGCATCAGGGCCGCTGGTACTGCCTGTTCTGCACCGCGAAGGACCATATCGAGCCGACGTATTGCCGCAAGCGCATGTCCGAGTCGATGAAGGGCACGCACGATCTGATTGCCGATCATCCGCTTGGCGAATGGAAGCTGGTCGAGGAAGACTTTCCAGTCGGCAATGCAGCGGATCGCTCTATTCCTGCCAGATCGGGGAGATCTCTGATCCGATGCCCGTCCATGTCGTTGATGATGGCAGGGTTGCAGGTTGACGCCTCGCGCTACGGGGTCGGTGGCCCCGACAGGTTGGCAGGACAGCGGCAAGACCGGGACACGCGATGAAACTCAAAGATCTTGCGCACAAGCTTGGAATGTCGCGAACCACAGTCAGCCGTGCGCTCAACGGCCACCCGGAAGTGAGTGAGCGCACCCGTGAGCGAGTCATTGCGGTTGCGGCGAGCGTCGGCTACCGCCCCAATTCGATGGCGCGGCACCTGGCAACCGGGCGCGCCGATGCTATCGGCATCATCTGTCCGCCCACGGCGCATGATCTAGGAGATCCATACTTCCTCGAAGTCGTGTCCGGCATGACTAAGGCCATCGAGTGCACCAACAAGGATCTAATCATTGCCTCGGCCTCTAACGTCGACGAACTCCGTACCTACGAGCGGATGGCTGAAGGACGCCGCGTCGACGGCATGATCGTCACGCGTACCAAACTGAATGATCGCCGGCTGCAGTATCTTGTGAAAGAGGGCATCCCGTTCGTTGCCTACGGCCGCAGCATCCTTCCAGGTCCGTACTCCTGGTTTGATTTCGACACCGAGGCCGGAGTACGCCAGGCAGTCGAGCGGCTTGTGAACCTTGGCCACCGCCGGATCGCGTTGCTCAACGGACCATTGGAGTTGCATTTTACAACACAGGCGCGTAAAGGCTACATTGACGCGATGGCCGCCGCCGGTCTGCCCGTAAACGCGCGCTACGTGATCGAAGGTACGCTCAGCCGCGCCAGCAGCTACGAAGCAATGACGAGTATTCTTTCATGCAATCCGAGACCGACTGCCGTGATCGTGGACAACCCCCCATGCGGCGCCGGTGCCGTGCGTGCGCTTGTTGACGCCAGGGTTATGCTCGGAAGCGAAATGTCGATCATCGTCAATGGTGGCCTCCCTCCAGACACGCTCATGGGCTACAACTTCACAATCCTCCAATGGGCCGTTCCGCATGATGTCGGTGTGACGATCGTTGAGTTAATGCTTGCAGTGCTCAACGGCAAGCCACCCGAGAAGCTGCACGTTCTTTGGCAGCCTAGCCTCGAGATCGGGAATTCGGACGGGCCCTGCATCGACTAGATATAGGTATTCACAAGGTTAGGGACGCACAGAAATTACCCTGATTCGTGCGTTATCTAATGCTCGAAGTGATTCTGTAGCATTTGCCCGAGAATGGGTCCGCTACTGCAACAATCTTCCTTACCTCGCTCAACGTCACGAACGATACTCCTGCATCGCCGGACACCTTCGGCACGGCGATGGCCCACGGACCGGAACGAGAAAAACAATTCAATTTTGCTGTGCGGCAAGCGTTGTTCGCGGTCGCGTAGCACAGCTTCCTGAGTGACGGCCTCGCAAGCTCCGGCGATCGTCCTCGCGGACAATTGCCGTGCCGGCGGCCGGGGGTGTCTGCTCCCGCAGTACGGTGGATTCATGGAATGCTGTCATCCACGACCTTACTTTCCAACAATCTATCTGCATTTCGAAGGATTTGACTGCACGCGGCCATTCATTGTCACCCACTTGACGAGCGGGTCGTCGGTGCAGCTCTGGAACGTTACCGGGGAGGTTTGGGGGTTTCGGTCATCCCGTACGCGAACGTCACGTCGCGGAAATTGCATCTGCGACACGACGCCGTTCATTGTCTCGACCGGGCATAGTTCGAAGCCCAGCGCGCCATGAGGCACTGTCCGAAATCCCGTTCGAACCACGGCGACATCGTGTCGCAAATAAATGTTTTTTGGTCGCGATTATGATTCATATTCACAATTTGTTTTATGGTGATTCTGAATGTGTCATAAAGATATGCATGCCGCGGCCATATTTATATCATTTGACGCTGTCGCCGTATCAGGCATCACAGTTGAGGCGTCAAAAATGGCCAAAATCCTTGCGCGGGATCAGATCAAGTCTTATCTCGACCTAGGTTACGATATAAAGGTAGATAAAGGAAAATTCGGCAAGCCTTACGATCACGAAAAAGAGATTTATAGGGGTATATTCGATCTGGTTCGTATTGACGATATCGATTCTATTCCCCACTACAGCGTTGATTTCCTAACGCACTCGCACAATGTTCTGATGGGTCGAGTTCCACCGGCTTCTTCCAGAGAGCAGGAAGAACTCCTGCTTGCAATTAGCGAATCTTCTCTGCGACTGGCACATCGAATCGTTCAGCTATGGGAAAAGCTAAGCATCAGTTATGTGATTGTTGAGAATGGAACGCTTCCGGAAAATATTATCTATACCAAGGCGCTATACGCAGCGATTGAAGATTACGGTAAACGTAATTGCTTAGGGAATTACGTCATCTGGCGCGATCACGATCTAATGTGGAACAGTGAAAAAAATGCGATGAAATACGGTGCAGCACCTTATCCTCATGCCGTTAAGCCTGTTAAATCCAAGTATATAACATACGTCACACTCAATAACCACCTGAAAAATGAACTGGAAGCGTGGTGTCATCACAAAGTAAACGTCAAGGTTAAAAAAAATACCTATAATTTCACCGAACACGGTAAACATACTAGTATCAGGGAGAATTTCCTTATCCGCGATAGCGACATTTTGATCGCCCGCACCACTCGCATTATTCCGCAAAAGCGTTTGGACCGGGACGTTTGTCTGGTCCATCGACTAAACCAACTTTTTAGTCAGAACAATATCGACCGGAAAGTTTATCTGGTTGTGGCAGGCGATCCCGATGAAAACCGTTCTTACCATCGGGAACTGAATGCATTGGCCAAAAAATTAAACGTTAAGTCATTTATCAAATTCGTTGGTCCGCTTCGGCACAAATACATGTCTTCACTGGGAGAAGCCACTACTATTGAGGATTTATATTACTCCTGCGATCTGGTCTCTTTCCTTACTTCGTGGGATTACGACAGCTATGGAAATCCTGTTGGAGAAGCGATTAGTAACCAGCGCTGCTACATCACTACCAGCTACGAATATTATTGGGAAGTCTACGGTCAGTATGGATTTGAGGCGCCGGTTATGCCGATATCAGAGGAGCAGGACGGTTTGCCTGATGAAGCATTTATTATGGAGGTGTACCGGTTCCTCAATAATAGGCGGTTGATGTATGACGTTGCTGGGCGGAATTTTTCCATTGGTAAGCAGTTACTCTCCAATAATGTAATTGACATTCTCGACGTGGACTGTTCTGAAGGAAGGATGCGTGATACTGTATTTGTATCAGTTGCGTTGCCAGTTTATAACGATTCTTGTCGATAATAATTCTACGGACGATTCCGTTGAAAAAATTAACACTTTCAAAGCCCAAAATCCATCCATGGAGATTCATGTCCTCCATGAGCCCATTCAGGGTGTCTCGTCCGCCAGAAAACGCGGTATGGATTACGCTTCTGTGCGCGCAAAAGCCCGCGACAACCGGCTAGGAGTTCAGAAAAAACACTATATTGTGTCGGCCGATGCGGACTGCACCGTAGATCCTTACTGGCTGCACGCGCTGATTAACAAAATGGTTGAGGCAAATGGGGATCTTGGCACGTGTAATTACTACTACAACGAAGAATCCTTCCGCAATCGCCCCAACCTTTTTCGGGAAATCCAAAAAACCTTGCGCTGCCGTGACGTGTCGTTTTCGCTGTTCGGCGGCTATCCGGACGGCAAAGGGTTTGCCGTTGAGCGCAGTCTGTACGACAAAGTGGGAGGTATCGAAATTTTCTACCAGCTGAACAATGGCCGCTTTGTACAACACCTCTCCGATGACTGGGACTTCGGGATCCGGGTAATCGCCGAGGGCGGCAAGCCGGTTTACGCCCGGGATTCCCGAGTGGAAATTAACAGCCGTCGCGTGGATACCATTCTGGAGGAAGTGATCGGCGGCATCGCCTATGGGCAGGATGGCATCATCATCATGAAAGACGTACGCCCGAACGAGCAAAAGCAAAAGTCAACGCTCTACGACACCACTCCCGCGCAGTCGCAGCAGGCCTGGTTTTACTCCATTAAAGACTACGTTCCCAAAAACATTGTATTGCCGGCACTACTCAATCCGCAGATTTTGCTGGAGGACATCGCCGTGCGCGAATTTTTTACCGAGCCAGTGGCTGACCGTCTGTATCACCGCATCCATGAAATTAAGCACGATTCAAGAATTATCGACTTCAAACCGATCCATGCTTACAAAACCCCGGCCTATCGGCTCTATTTCGAGTTCTGTGATGAAATTTTCAGTGCCATGCGTCGCGCCGTTGGTGACGATATCGGTTTTCCGCCGCCGTTGCCAGAGTGTTTCGATGTGGTCAAACCGGAAGATTTCGAGCGTTTTGTCTACTATTTCTGTGAAGATCGTGAGTCCGGCGAAGCGCACAACTACTTCGCTAACGGTGGGGTCTTCTGATGAACAGCGAAACTCTGAACTCACTAAACGATATCGATACAAATTATCCGGTGCCGCGAGTATATAGTTTTCTCTCCCGCCCGGAGAACATCACATTTCTGGAGTATGTCTTTAAAGATCCGTTCGGTTGTCACGTCTTCCCTGGCGATATCTGTGATTATCCACTCGCCGTCTTCCTTGATGACATGGAGCGTGATATAAAACAGGCAAAGCAGATTCATCTTTGGTCATATATCCCCACCTGCCGTTACCGCCGCCATTTCTGCCAGTACCCGACGCTTATTCTGAATCCACAGGCCACTTCATCACAGGCAGTGTTCCGGGATCTGGTGGATTACAACATCAAAGAGGCCACTATGTGGCTTCAGAACGTTCCATGTCTCGCACATGCCGAAGTCGGCGAATTCAACATCTGACCAAACAATACCTTCGACTGTTAAAAGAGTTGGGCTTTACCAAAATCAGCTTCGGTGCCCAAGCCTTCGACGACCGCATTATCTCAGCCTGTGGACGTATGCACTCTGCCGAACAGTGCTTGGATGCAATTTTTAACGCGCGTGAAATCGGCTTGGATTGGGTCAGCGTCGACCTTATCTACGGCATGTTTGGCCAGAGCGTGGATGATGTAAAATATGACATCGAGAAAACCCTCGAACTGGAACTTTCTCACGTGGTCTGCACCAAGCTACATATGGAAAAGTTTCTGAAAAAGCGTACCGGTGTTTCCGGAGAACGAGAAAGTCTGTGGCAGAAAAACGGGCTTATTAACAGTCGTAAGATGAACTTCCCGGGGCTGGGTAAGCAGTATCAGATGCGCGATCTAATCGAGCAGTACCTCTCGTCCGGATATCTAGAACATCCGACTACGTACTTTCACCAGAACCATCAGCATCCGGAGAAATGGAAAGGGCTAGTGACCGACCTCGATAAGCAGTACCCGGAAGTGGCGATCGGCCTCGGCGCCAGCTCGAAATGTACCCGGGCCGAGGCCATCAACGTCACCGGCTACAAAAGATACAAGGAAGCTCTGGATGAAAACCGTCTGCCCATTGAGGAAAGCCGAGGGGTCTCCCCACTTCAGCGCGAAGTGAACGCTTTCAAAATGGCTCTCTCCACACTGGTTCCGGTGAATGACAACGTGTTCAGGCGGCGTTTTGATGGCAGAAGCTTCTTCGACAATCCGATTATCCGCCCCACGCTCAGAACGCTGGTTGACAAGGCGTTGGTCATAATCGATAGGGATGTGGTAACACTTACCCCCAACGGAGTTACGCTGGTCGAAGCCGTGATTAACACCCAATTCGCGACACCTAACGTCTAAGGAGTCGGGTCTGAATAATTCGAAGCACCTTGTACAGCAAGGGCTTGAAGTGGAAAGTGGTTGATGCATTTGCATGGGACCTGCCAGATTATGGGTAGTTTCCTGCAAATTCCGGTGAGCGAAGGCGATCTGTTCCTAGCAGATCAACCTGAAGCACCCGCTGGTACGTCTGGCCGATCTGATCAACAGGGATCGGCTGGATACCTCAATGAGCGCGAGCTTCGTCTCACGCAAGGGTTGTCCGGCAACGTCACCGAGGTTGATTGCTGGGCTGTTGTATCTCCAGCATGCGTTCGATCTGTCGGACGAGGAAGTGATCTGGCAATGGGTGGAGAACCCGTATTGGCCAGGTCTTTACCGGCGAGACGTATTTGCAGACCGAGCCGCCGGTCGATCCGTCGAGTCTGACGCGCTGGCGCAAGCGCCTGGAAGAAGCCTGCGTTGAAGAACTGCTGGCCGAGACGATCGAAGCGGCGAAGCGCGGAAACGTGAGCAAGGCCTCAAGCGCGAAACGCGTGATCGTCGACACGACAGTCATGCAAAAGCCGATCGCCCATCCAACCGATTCGCGCCTGCTCGAACGGTGTCGAGAATATCTGGTGAAGGCTGCAGCACGGCACGGACTGAAGCTGCGGAAGATCTATAACCGCGAGGCACCGCATCTGGCGCGTCAGATTGGCCACTACGCCCATGCGAAGCAGTACAAGCGCATGAAGAAGGCCCTGCGTACATTGCCCGGGTGATGCGTGACGTGGAGCGTCAGCTCGAATCGGTTGCTGACACCGGGCGCAATGCGCTGCAGGAGTTGATCGGCCGCACCAGGCGGATCCTGTCGCAGAAGCAGAAGGACAGGAACAAGCTTTACGCATTGCATGCACCGGAAGTCGAATGTCTGGCCAAAGGCAAGGCTCGTACGCTGTACGAATTTGGCGTCAAGGTGTCAATTACGACAACCCACAAGGAAGGGCTCGTGATCGGCGCGCGTTCGATGCCGAGCAATCCGTACGACGGCCAAGCAGGATTCCGTGCAAATCAACACCGACCGCTATGAATCTCGCGCGGGCGACACCGTACTGGACTTTGCACGTCACTACGGCAAGTCATTCCTCACTGCACGCGTATATCGCCCGATGGACGAGCCGAAAGTAGAAGTTGGTCCAAGTGGTCGAACGCTAGATCATGGCGCGCCTGCGCCATCATCGGTTTGCGTCGGTCCACTCGGTCAATGAAGTGATCCGACCGCTGCTCAAGAACCTGGACGAGCGTCCTTTCCAGAAGCTCCCGGGATGCCGTGCCAGCACATTCGCCGAATGGACACACCGGCACTGCAGTCGCTGCTAGCTCAACCCTATAAACTTGCACGATTCAACACGGTAACCGTTCACATCGACTACCGCGTTGAGATCGACAAACACCGCTAGAGCCTGCCGCACGCGCTGATGAGGCAAGGTCATTTATGGTTCCACGCGGTTCCGGCGAACATGCTGCTTGAGACAGAAATGCTCCGGGGGCACGCCTCTTCCGCCAGTTGCCATGCCGCCGAGCCCGCGTAATCCTGCTCGGCGCGTAAGTCGTATGCCCGTTTCAGCGGGCAATGTCGTCGCCGGAATCTACGGCCGCCGCACCGCATCCAACCGTTGCCGCTTTTTTCGTCTGGCGATGCTGCCATGGATATGACGCGCACGCCAGATGTCTCTCGGTTTTTCTTAGTGATTCCAGGTCATTCGATACGGCTAGGCGCGTAAGACCGACCGACACAACGTAACTCCGGGAGTCGAAGCGCCGACGATGTATTCAGTAGAACATAGTCACGCGTTGATTGCGATCAAAGGCACAAAAGGCCTTTTCGCTATACTGCACATTAGGCGACTCGGGAGTGCTGTTTGTTTTGATTTTTACACGCTCCTTCCGAATAGTTTGCATGCCATGGAGGACATTTCAAAAGACCTCTTCGGAACATTGAAGATCTCCACCGGCAAACCAGGTGGCATCCTATCGTCAGCAATCCCTTGTAAATGTCGACGCGTCTTTCAAACCATATGCGCAGACGACGAAAGTCGGGGAGCCATGCATCACTACGCCCAGCTACCCAGCTCACCCTGGAGAGGCTGCGGTCGAAGCTAACGGGTTTGGCTCTGGATTAACAATCCCGGCAGTTCTTCTTGAAACTCTCTCGGACTGAGAAGCAGATGTTGAATGCACAGAAGTTTTACATCGACGGCATCTGGGTCGCGCCGTCGGGCGACGCCCGCCTCGCCGTTGTCGATCCCTGCACGGAAGAGGCGTTCGCGCAGATTGCACTCGGCAATGCCGACGACGTGGAGCGCGCGGTGACAGCCGCAAAGCGCGCGTTCGCGTCGTTTTCGCTGACGCCGCTGACCGAGCGCGTCGCACTGATTCGCCGCATACTCGATGCTTATACGGCGCGTTACGACGAGATGGCCGATCTCATTTCGCGCGAGATCGGCGCGCCGAAAATGCTTTCGCATACATGGCAGGCCGCGCTCGGCAGACGTCACCTCGAAGAACTCCTGCGTACCTGCGAGCGCTTCGCGTGGCAGCGCAAGAAGGGCACGACACTTGTCAATTACGAGCCAGTCGGCGTGGCCGCGCTCATCACGCCATGGAACTGGCCGATCAATCAGATTGTCTGCAAGGTCGCCCCCGCGATTGCCGCCGGCTGCACGATGGTGCTCAAGCCGAGCGAGATCTCGCCGCTGAACGCCGTGCTGTTCGCCGAGATTCTCGATGCCGCGGGCGTGCCGCCGGGCGTGTTCAATCTCGTGAACGGCGACGGCCCGACAGTGGGCGCGGCGCTCTGCAGTCATCCGGACGTCGACATGGTGTCGTTCACCGGGTCGACGCGGGCGGGAGTGGAAATCGCGAAGCTCGCGGCGCCGACCGTCAAGCGCGTGCATCAGGAACTCGGCGGTAAGTCCGCAAACATTCTTCTCGACGATGTGGACCTGGAAGCCGCCGTCACCTCGGGCGTCTATGAGTGCTTTGGCAACAGCGGCCAGTCGTGTAACGCGCCGACACGCATGCTGGTGCCCGCAGCGCTGCACGACGAGGCCGTGCGCATTGCACAGCATGCGGCGGCCTCTCACTGTGTGGGTCCCGCGAACGACGACCGCACCACGATGGGCCCTGTGGTGAGCGACGTGCAATATACGCGCGTGCAACGGCTGATCAAAAAAGGCATCGAGGAAGGCGCACTGCTCGCAGCCGGCGGGCCGGGACGTCCCGATGGCCTGACGCGCGGCTACTACGCGCGGCCCACGGTATTCGCAAACGTCGACCCTTCGATGACGATTGCACAAGAAGAGATTTTCGGTCCAGTGCTCGCCATCATGCCGTATCGCGACGAGGAAGACGCGATCGCGGTTGCCAACGATACACCGTTTGGACTTGCTGCATACGTTCAATCCACGGATCCGGCGCGCGCCCGGCGTGTGGCGTTCCGGCTGCGCGCGGGCAGCGTCTATCTGAACTATCCGGCGTGGGACGCGGGCTCGCCGTTCGGCGGTTATAAGCGATCGGGCAACGGCCGTGAATATGGCGAGTGGGGTCTGGAGGCGTTTCTCGAAGTGAAGGCTATCGTCGGCTATGACGATCAGGCGAGACCCGGCACGTGCGGTGACGTGCGCGCAAACTGTAACGAGGCATGAAGGCTCATTGGCCTCGGGGTATCCACGGCGCTGGTTGAGCGCGCCCAAACGCTGATATCGCCTCAAGAATATCTCGAGGAGGTCTGCCATGAATGTTCCGGCTTCAGAGCATATCCAGTGGCTCGTGAGTCTTTCAATGCTCCACCAGGTTCGCGCACGGGCACGCAGTTATGCGGGGCAAGCCAAGCTTTGGCGTCACCCCTATGCCGAGGCCCGCCCGCGTGGGGTGTGCGCAAATTCGTCTGTCTGGTTCACCGCGTACCCGAGCGCGGTTATAGCCGCGCCGGGACAGTCGGTACTCCAGGCATTGGGAAGCGAGACACTGTGGCGTTCGTTGTCCTCGATGGGTATTAATGCAATTCACCCGGGTCCAACCAAAGTCGCCGGTGGTCTTAATGGCGAGCGCTTTACCCATTCGGTAGACGGCAACTTTGATCGCATCGGCCTGGAGATCGATTCCAGATTCGGTACAGAAGAAGATTTCATAGCAATGAGTCGCATGGCGGCAGCGCACAACGCTGTTGTCATTGACGATGTCATTCCTTTGCATACTGGCAAAGGCCCCGACTTCCGGCTCGCTGAGATGAATTACGGGGACTATCCGGGCCTTTACCATATGATCGAGATCATGCCTGGCGACTGGAACCTTTTGCCAGACGTACCGGGAGGAAAAGATTCCATCAATCTGCCGACTGACGTGGTCGACACCCTGAAAAGCAAGTGCTACATCGTTGGCCAACTTCAGCGGGTAATGTTTTTTGCGCCAGGCGTCAAGGAAACAGACTGGAGTGCAACCGCGCCTGTATTTGGCGTAGACGGCGTAATGCGCCGGTGGGTATACCTTCACTACTTTAAGGAAGGTCAACCGTCACTAAACTGGCTCGACCCAACATTCGCCGCCCAACAAATCAGTATCGGTGATGCTCTGCACTCCCTGGACGTCCTCGGCGCTCGCGGACTTCGCCTAGATGCCAACGGCTTCCTGGGCATCGAGCGAAGACCACACGGCAATGCATGGTCGCAGAGCCATCCACTCGCGGTCGCGGGCAACCAGCTTCTCGCCGGGGCGATTCGTAAGGCCGGTGGGTTCAGCTTTCAGGAACTCAATCTCACCCTCGACGACATGGCGGCAATGTCCAAAAATGGCGCTGACCTGTCTTACGACTTCGTCACACGTCCTGCGTACCAGCACGCACTTCTGACGGGCGACACTGAGTTCTTGCGACTGATGCTACGCAAAGTCCATCAGTACGGCATCGACCCGGCGTCTCTCATTCACGCACTTCAGAACCATGATGAACTGACGCTGGAGCTCGTACATTTCTGGACGCTACACGCTAACGCAACTTTTATTTTCCAAGGGCAGATATGGAACGGCAACACCCTTCGAGAGCATATCCGGGAGAAGATGTACGAGCGCTTGAGCGGCGAGCATGCACCCTACAACCTTCCTTTCGTGACAAACGGCGTGTCTTGCACGACAGCCAGCGTCATCACTGCGGCACTCAATATTCGGGACCTGGACGCCATAACGCCCGGGGACAGAGACAATATCCGACAAATTCATCTTCTTCTTGCGATGTTCAATGCTTTGCAGCCCGGCGTTTTTGCAATATCGGGGTGGGACCTTGTCGGCGCACTGCCCTTACCCATTGAGGCCGTCGAGGAGCGAACGACTGACGGAGACACGCGCTGGGTACAACGCGGTGCTTATGATCTGACGGGAGAAAACCCGCACGCATACACATCTGATGAAGGCATACCGCGCGCAGTGGCCTTGTACGGTACGTTGCCGGAGCAGCTCGCCGACCCTGCCTCTTTCGCCTCGCAACTCAAGCGTCTCCTCGCTGTGCGTGACTCGTACGGCATTGCCTCGAGTAGGCAAATCGAGATTCCTGACGTTGTCGCGCCAGGCCTCCTAGTAATGGTTCACGAACTTCCTGGAGGGAAAGAGACTCAGATTACAGCTCTGAACTTTGGCGCAAGCACCGTCGATGAGACTATTACGCTACCCTGCACCGCGCCAGGACCTGTCATCGACATGCTCGCCGATTCTGTTATCGGTCACCTCGACGAACTGGGTAAGCTGCGAATACTGCTTGAGGGTCACCGAGGTGTATCACTGAGAATTGCGAGTTCTCTTTCCATTTGACGTGCATTAAGGGCGCACACCCGGCAATATCCCGGCAGTTGAATCAGACGCAGCGCTTCAGAAAAGGTCTCGACACGCGTTATCCGAAAGAACTGTCGGGCGGCCAGCGCCCGCGCGTCGCGATTCGCGCGGGCGCTCGCGATGCGGCCCGAGTTGCTGCTGCTCGACGAACCGATGTCGAATCTCGACGCGAAGCTGCGCGAGGAAATGCACATCGAACTGCGCGCGATCCAGAAGCGTCTCGGCATCACAACGATCCTTGTCAGGCACGATCAGGTCGAAGCGATAACGATGAGCGACCGCATCGCGCACGCCGTACGATGCTTACGAGCGCCCCGCCACGCCGTTTGCATCGACATTTCTCGGCCGCACGAACACGCTGCCCGGGGAAGTGCTCAGGCGCAATCCGCGCCACTCGGAAGTCGACGTCGCGGGCACGACGCTACATGTGCCGCACGAAGGGCGCGGCGCACGTGTACATCCGTCCGGAGAAAATGCGTCCGACGAACGGCGACGCTCGTATGCACGGACGCATCGCGACCCGCGTGTTCATCGGAATCAATGGCTGCTCGAAGTCGACACCGAGTTCGGGCAAGCTGCATATCGCGCAGCCGAACTACGGCGCGCCACCGCCCGAGGAAGGCCGCGAACCTACACGCTCAAAAACTACGCCGGAGTACTGAGCGATCCGTACTACGGCGAGATCTTCCCGCGCACGGCGGGCCTCGCGCTGACCTTGACGCTGCTGAGCGTGCTGCTCGGTGTCCCCGACACGATCATGCTCGCGCGCATGAAGCTGCCGTGGCAGCCGCTGTGCCTGTCGATCGTGCTCGGCCCGCTCCTGATTTCGGTCGTGGTATGTACGCTCGAGTGCCCGCGCCGGCAAGCATATTGGGCTAAGGCGCAAGCGAGCCACGATTTCCCCGCGCCGGTTGCGCCGCTGATGAGCACGCTTTAGGCAGTTTCGACCCAATCGCCAGGTGCGAGGCTCGTGAGCGAGCGCGGGTCCACGTCTCGGCCGGCACGAGTGTCGAGGTCTTCAATTGCGGCCAGCGGACATGGTGATGTCCGTGTGGGCGACGCTGCAAAAGCTCGATCCCCAGGTCGAATGGGCGGGACTGTCGCTCGGCGGCTCGCCTCTGCGCGTGTTGCGACCGCGTGGTGTTGCCGCAGATCATGCCCGGCATGCTGTCCGGCT
This sequence comes from Paraburkholderia diazotrophica, assembly GCF_038900755.1. Lineage (GTDB taxonomy): Bacteria > Pseudomonadota > Gammaproteobacteria > Burkholderiales > Burkholderiaceae > Paraburkholderia > Paraburkholderia diazotrophica_A. The sequence goes on along the minus strand of NZ_JBBPEN010000022.1, from coordinate 8,762 downwards.
CGATCATCGTGTTCGCGCTGTCCGCGTCCGCTTTCGCGACGCCCGCGCTGATCGGCGGCCGCCGTCTGAAGGTCGTCGCGACGGCCGCCTACGACGAGTTTCTCGGCACGCTGAACTGGCCGCTCGGCGCGAGCATCGCAGTGCTGCCGCTGATCGCGAACGTCTCGCCGAACGCCGCTTCAAGCACATTTTCGAGTGACGCGATGAGGATGACGCCATGAAACAGAACGGATTCTGGGGCCTGCTGTTCAACGCGCTGTTCCTCACTTTCATCCTCGCGCCGCTCGTTGTCGTGCTGCTGGTAGCGTTCACCGACAAGGGCTTCATCTCGATGCCGTTCGACGGCGCGTCGCTGCGCTGGTTCGTGCGATCCTCGACAACGGCGACATCGTCCCGGCGTTCTGGCTGTCGGTTCGGCTCGCGTTCGCGGCAGCGATGATCGGCGTCGCGCTCGCGATCGCGGTACCGCTCGCGGGCCGCGCCGCACTGATGAGCTTCTTCCTCTCGCCGATGACGATTCCTGCCGTCGTGCTCGGCATCGCATTCCTGCGCTTCTCGCTGCTGTACCTGAGCGGCTCGTTCTGGGCACCCGTCGCAACGCACGTGATCATCGCGTTTCTGTCTGAGGCCAACGCGAGGTCAGTGCCGGTCTGGCTGCTTCCGGACAACTTCAAGAACCACGGCAACCTCGTGGTCAGTCTCGGGAATGTTACGCGTTGGCTTGGCCACCAGGCGGAGGCGCTCCGTGCCGAGATTTTGCCGGTTTCGCGGCTGCGGAAGTGCTGTACAGCGACGTCGCCTCCTTGAAGGGCGTTGCGACGGGCAATCCCGGCATCGGCAAGGACGGCGAACCTACCGAAAACTTCCAGTCCGGCATGGAACTGCTTGCGAAATACACGCTGTTTTGCGAAGGCGGGCGCGCGGGCATATGGGCCGCCAGCTTTCGGAGAAATTCTGCTTGCACGTTTTCACCTTCGAACCGCCATCGAGCGTACGAGCTGTATTTGGCAGAAGATCGCGCAATGTCGGATCATAGATACTGACCTGAAACATCTTGGCGATCGGCACGAGGAAGGTCAGCATGAGGAACAGAATCACGGGCGCGACCAGCAACAACAACTTGTGCGTCTCGCGCCGCCGTGCTTTTTGAACGCGCGTTTTCAATGCGGCGCCCCACTGCTCCTGAAATGAAGCGTCCTGGCTGTGCGTCTCGGCCATAGTCATCGGGCTCATCGCTATCCTCCTATTGCCAGTAGTGCACGGCTGTCAGCCGAGCGCCAGCCGATAGGCAGCGTCTGCCCGGCCCGAAGGGAACCCAGACTCGACGTATTCGCCAACCTGCATCCCGCCCACTTCGCGCAGATCGCCGCTTGTGGCATCCGGCGTGCGCTCGAGCAGATGGCACATCCGGTCCAGCGCATCGCGCGACACACCCAGCTCGTCCACCATGCGTTGTCGCAATCCATCGACTAGACGTGCCGCGTCGAAAGCGGCACGCTGTGGCGGCATGCCGGCATCGCCCGGCTCGCAGCCAGCAGCCATGCCGGTCAGGTGCGGATCGATCACCCGCGCCTGCACCCATTGATCATCCAGGCCCAGACGCCTCGCCAGACGCAGGAGCATACCGATGCCGGGCTGGATGACATCAACGAGCGCACGGCGGCTGAGAAATGCGGTGGTGGGTCCAAGCGCGGACAGGCGCTCGATCGCAAACTGAAAAAGCGAAAGCAGTACATGGCTCACCGCAGCACCATCGTGCTCGAGCAGTCGCGAGAATTCGCGCAGCGACAGCGTGGATCCCCGTTCGGTTTCGAGATCGGCCTTGAGCGCCAGATAGCCGTTCGCCTTGTCCCAGAAGCACAGGTCCGCACGTTGATCGTTTTCGCGCAGATGCGCCGCCAGCAGCCTCGCCTCGCCGGGATACGGCACGTAGACAAAGTCGTAATGAAGAAAGCGTTCATCACCGGTTTCGTCGTACAGGACCATGGCCGCGGTCACGCGCGAATTCCCGCCCTTCGCGACCACGTAGCGCGTCTCACCAGGACGTCGGGTTACCGTCACGAGCTGCTCGATGCCGTTTGCGCGGATCGACTCCTTGAGTTCCGCGATGCGCTCGTGCGACGCGCGCCGGGGATTGCGCTCGTAGACCATTACGTCGGTGATCCTGAGCCGGATCACCGACGTCAACTGCGGATCGGGCGCCTGTGCACCCGGCGGCGCCACATCCAGGCGTTGCGCAGCAAGGTTTTCGCGCGCCCTGATGAGCGACTTTCCTGACGCGCTCATGCGACCGCCCCCTGTCCGCCGTCGCCCGTCCCCTCATCGTCGGTCCCGACGTCAACCAGCGTGCGTCGCGATGCCCCGGCATAGACATTCGCCAGCGACGGGAACAGTTCCCATGCGAGACGGTGCATCACGTTCCAAGCGGAATTGTCGAACCGCCTGCGACGATCGAAGTCGTGAACGGGAATGCGTGCCGTCGCAGCCGCACAATAGGCGGCCGCCGACGGGATAACCGTGTCCAGTATTCTCACTTTCGCGTGGTCCGCGAACCGTTGCCGCAGCACAGCCGAGAGTGCGCGGGCGTTGGTGGTGCGCTCGTGCGCATTGATCAGCGCGAGCAGATCACCCGAGCGAAACGACTCGCCAAAGTCGGCCAGCCGGTTCAGTTCATCGAGCATCGCGATCGTGCCCGTAGCGAACTCCCCGGCACTCAACGCATCGGGCTTGACAGGCGACACCATGATGTTGGCGGCCATCGCCGCGGACTTCTGCAGCTCGCCCACCGCGCCCTGTGTATCGATCAGCACGACGTCATAGGCTTCAATCAGCGGACTTTGCATCGCGCGACGCAGGATCATCAGCCGATCCTCACGGCGGTTGAGCCAGGCCTGCAGCCCCGCGTCCGGTGTGTCGGAATAGACGAGATCGAGATTCGAGAAGATCGTGCGGCTGATGCAGTCGGCGGCCGGATTGCCGCCTGAGGTCACGACGGCACTCAGACCCCGCGGTGAACGGTAATGGACGGGAAAGAACTTGCTTAGACTCGGCTGGACATCTGCATCGATGGCAAGGACCTTCAGGCCGAAGGCTGCGAGCAGGCCGCCCAGATTGGCGGCGACGGTCGTCTTACCGACGCCGCCTTTGGTGGAGACGAAGGAAATAACAGCCGGCACGGTGGGATATCCAGTACAGCGTCATCGTTTGAGCGGATAACAGAATCAGAAAGAAACCGATCAGGTTGGGTCGTGAGACGGCCCGCGCTGATCCGGGGCAGCAAAATCGTCAGCGTCACGTGCGTCAGTACGGGTCAATTGCGAGGCAATCCACTTTTCATACTCGTCTACGGGAAACAGACGCCGTCGACCTACGCGCAGTGACGGCGGCATCGGCAGCCCCAGCGTCAGGCGGTTGCGCGCGGTCGCGGGCGCGATATGCAGCTCGCGTGCAATCTCTTCCAGCGTATAGAACCGCCCGCCCGTCACGCGGACCTCGCGAACATGACGCCTATCGGTCCGCGGCCTGCTGCGTTGGTCCAGGTACGTCCAGTCTTGTCCATTACTCGAACGTTCCTATAATCAAGGTACAAAATCATCGTAGGAATGTGAGGCCCACATGTCAAGCAGCGCGGATCACGGCGACTACCACCAGCGCATCGTGCAGGTTCGTGAGCACCTCGAACTGTCTCAGGAAAAAATAGCCCGGCAGCTCGGGCTCTCCCTGCGTGCGTATGCGAACTACGAGCGTGGCGAACGTGCAGTCCCGGTCGAACTACTGCGTGCGTTGTACGAGCAGTTCTCGATCGATCCCGCCTGGCTGCTGACGGGCGACGGCAACATGATTCTCGATCGTGATGTGCGCTATCGGCTCGACCAGAAAGCGCTTGATAGCGTGCTGGTCGCCGTCGCACGGATCGAGGGCCGCCTTGATGTCCCGCTCGACGCGAAAAGGAAGGCGCGACTCATTGGCCTGCTCTACGAGCAGTGTCAGCTGCTGGGCGATAGTGCCGACGATATCCTGAAGGACTCGCGCATCAGTCGCCTGACGCGTTAGTTTCGCTAAAGTCAGCAACCGCGATAATTCCGCAATGGTGTCTGTCGACCATCGGCCGGCCATTAATCTTCGGACGTAGCGTTTTTCAATGCATGGATGATCATGCCTGCGATATCGCAATCGGTAGTGGAGAAATGCAATGGGACGTCGGGAAGAGATCAGCGAGGAACTCGATCAACTGGCGGGTGAAATCGAGAAGGATATTTTGCGTCGGCGCGTCGAGCGCGCCGCGCATCTGCCGTCGATTCCCGAAACGCATATCCGTCTTGAACTTTTCGTTACGCAGCACCCGCCCTCCGGCTTTCGGATCCATATCTCGATGGAACCGCGCGATGACGCCGAACCATCATAGCGGCGCGCGTCCCTCGCCCCGCCAGGCACTGGTCCTGGAAATCATGCCTTGATCGATTGCTCGGCCCGGGTGGCCGCCATCGGCACGCGATCTTGCTTCGATTTGCTGAATCAACGACAGTGTTCCGTTAACTGCCATCCTCGCGGTTGTGGGTGCGATATCCAGCGACCATCGTTACGGAAGGCACTGCGTCAGTCCGGGCCAAGATCGGGCGCGACGGGCAACGCGACAACTGGCGCGGCAACCGCGACGATAGCTTGTCCGCAACGCCTTCTTTGTCATACTGCACGACGTTTCTCAGTTCAACCAGGAATCGAACAGAGCGTCGATAACAGGGATCCCTACAGCACGGCCCGCCGGATTGCAGGAACCCGATGCAACTTCGTGATGCTCCGCGAGCAAGGCGATCCAGCGCGCACGCCGCTGTCGAAAATGCAACCCGCTGAACATTTGTGCAAGCACGTTCGACGCTTGCACATGTTTCGTAAGATCAAACTCTGTGGTCGGCGCCCCTGCGCTTCCATTCCTCCTTCGCATTCGCTGCGGGCGACGTGATTGTCTTCGATGCGAGGCCATTCACGCGAGGTAATCCATGAATCATCGCGCCGTGATCCACGATCAGGAACTGATCCGCTCCGCGTTTCCCGAATGGGACACGCTTCATCGGGCCGTGACTTCGCCTGACGTGGTCCCCGTCATTTTTGATATCGCGTTCGACTGACTGGGCATTGCGCTCGCCATGCTGACCCTGCATCGTTTGGGATGGATGTCCTCACCCGCTGCGATTGCATGGATTGCAAACCGGCAACGTGCACTGGGTAACCTGCTTCACGACGCCGCCCACCGCAGCCTTGCCCGATCAGCTCGCATCAATGACGCGCTGGCATGCCTCTTGATCGCGCCGGCGCTGTTCAGCAGCCTTGCGGTTTATCGGGAGCTACACGCCCATCATCACGCGTGGCTGGGCGATCCTGCGCGCGATCCCGACTATATCGCCGTTCCTTCGAAGCCTGGCGACCGCTGGTGGCAGCCGTTTTCCAAGGTTTTGTTCGCGCCAGCGGCATGCCTGAGTTCGACGTTCGGACACCTGCATCTGTCGACGCTTACATGGATGCAGCGCTTCGCCATCGTAGGATGGTGGTGCGCCGTACTGGGTGCCATGACGCTTCTATGGAGCGTGCGTGCGGCGGCACTTTTCTTCGGTATGTGGCTGCTGGCAAGAGCCACCGTCTTCCACGTGATCACCACGTTCCGGGAGCTGTGCGACCACTTCGGCCGGCAGCCAGGCGGCATCTTCAGATACACACGCGACGTGTCTTCCCGGTGCCTGTGGCGCGGGGTCATCCATCCGCATAACAACGGCTACCACCTGGCGCATCACCTGATGCCCGCGATTCCCTACCACCGACTTTCTTCCGTACATCAGCGCCTGCTGGAGCTGCCTGCCTTCGCCCGAACAGCGCGGGTGTGTCCGGCGTACTTTCGCGGACCCGACGCGGTCGTCCGTGAATGGGAAGTCGAAGGAGGAGCCAACAATGTTGCAGCGTAACCTTGGCGCGATGCACGTCGCCGCCCTGCTCGTCTCGGCAAGCTACGGCGTCGCGTTCCTGCTCGGTTCCGGTGAGATGGCAGTCCATTCCGGAATGGCGGGCAGCCTGTACGCGATCATCACCGCACTGGGTATGCTCGCGCTCGCGGTTGTCGCGCCGACGCTCTGGCGGGGACGCGAACTCATCTGGGATGTGTTGGGCGAGCGCTATGGCCCGATAGTGCGCAAGCTCGTGGCGCTGCTGTCGCTCGTCTGGATGGCCGGCGTGCTGGCAGCGCAGATCCATGGCGGTATCGCAGTGCTGGTCGCCGTCGGACTGCCAGCAACGCATGCACTGGCGGTGATTGCGGCTGCATTGCTGGTGATGTCTTCCATTGAGCTCGGCATGGCCGCCATGCTCTTTGCGGGCTGCCTGCTGGCAACGAACATCGCGCTCGTGCATGCGCTTGCAGCTTCGAATGGGCTGCCCGTGTACCTCCATGCGTGGCCGTCCTTCGTCCAGGAGACGCGCGCCGCACCACGCGCGGAAACACTGGTGACCATCGCAGCAGTTGGCTTCCTGGTGATCACGGGATCGGACTATCAGCAGTTCGTCATCGCGGCGTGCCGACCACGCGATGCGTGGCTAGGTTGCGTACTGGCGAGCCTTTTTCTCATGGCGACCGGGTTTCTCCCGGCCGCAACAGTCGTCGCAGCACTTCATGCCGGCAAGCTCTCCGGCCTGACGGACACCGCGAGCGCAATCCCGTGGATCATGCTGCAAACCGGTCGGTCAGTCGGGCCCGTTTGCATCGGCGTCATCCTGCTTGCTGCGCTTGGCTCAGGGACAGCGATCGCGCGCGCAATGTCATCGGCACTTGAGGGCCTGCATGCCAGAGATGGTCGCTACGGCTACGCGTCGCGCCTGCTGATCATCGTTATTGGTTGCGCAATCGCCACTGATGGCCAGGCGATTGTGTCGACCATCGTTTCGCTGAACGTCGTCTATGTTGCGGCCGTCGGCCTGCTGTTCCTCTTCCACGAGAGCGGTCGACAGGTCGCGCCGCGCTGCGCGTCAGCGATGCTGCTGTCCGGGGCCATCGTCTCCCTTCTCGTGTCGGTAATGAACTGGACTAGTATCGGCCATCTGCCCGCCTGGTTCCCGCTTCCGGCGGGGCTGTTCGCTTCCGCCTGCGTACCGGTCGCATGGCAGTTCGCGCCGTTTCTCGACCGGGTCCGGTCATAGAGTCGACTGGCCACCCGAACGCGCCCGGCTCGGGCGCCTGCGTGTTGACCACATCGACCTGACCGGCGCCCAGACCGCACCGCAGCGGGTCGCACCGAACCGTCAGCCGGTACTCTCACCCGACGAGGCCGGCTGAACCAGGCTGCGCCGCGCCGCCTCCATGACCGGCTCAAACCAGGTGGCAAGGGAATCAGCATTGACGGCCAGTGCCAGCGCTGTCGTCGCCGCTTTACCCGGTGTGACACACCGAAGCAGGTCATCCTCCTGAAGCCGGACCGTCATGAAATGACGAAAAACGTCTTCGCCCGCTTTTGTCGGCATCACGGGCGGTTCGCGGATGAGCAGCAGCGCCCCGATCGACTGTTCGAGCCGCTTGACCCGGCGAGTCGCTGCCGCAGAGGAGATGTTCAGTGCAGCCGCCGCCTGCGTGAAGCTGCGATGTTCGACCACCGCGGCGAACGTCTCCAGCTCGATCATATTCAGCATTGCGTCCACTTTCATCCTCGCTCTTCGATAGCGCGTCTGACACGGGAACATCAACGCCACGCAGCGTGCGGTATTGGCGCGGGTCGATGGTCCTCCTGTGCAGGCGCCTGGTGGTCAAGACCAGCGCGCAGTCCGTTGCAGAACTAACCTTGACCGAAAACCGTAGTCGGTATCTAGCAGATGGGGACCGCTGCAGGCCGATTCCCGTTTCACAGGCCTGCCTGTATTTTCCCAACCTAGACGCCTCCACCACTCGCTTCCGTACACGAGACTTTACCGTGCATGGCAGGCCGCTCTGGACCGGGAGGATAAATGCACCATTTGCCGTCCCGGTGACGAAAAAAGAACATCGCCTTCGACCCGCCTCCGTTGTCTGCGACAACGCAAACGTAACGTCCCGCCCCTGATCGCCCGTAATGACTGACCCGGAACCCTCTCTCCGGGTCGGGTGCCAGCCAGTCCTGGACCATGTCTCTCAACGACATTCCTGAAATCGCCATAAACTTGTCCATCCTGTTCGAAGGTTGGGGTACTGCGATCTCACGGGTTGACACAAGTGATACGGCTCGCCGGAACACGCGTTCGACCTGCCCAGGACCTAGGCTTACTTCGGACTTGCATTTCGTGCTGCAGTGGCAAATCGATACGACCCTGCCCCGTGGAACGCTGCGTTGCCGCAATTGACGCCGTCATGCTTGCACCGGTCAGCCTATGCGCCTGACGATATGTGCAGCGCGCCGATGGTGCTTTCTCCGCATGCGCGGCGGCCCTGCGCGGCTTCGCCATACCGGCTAGCCGCCCGTCAGATTCTGCAGCGGTGCCTTCGACCGAGTAACCTTCAGGCACGCTAAGCCAACGCCGAATGAGGTTGAATCGGCTTTTCAGAAAGGGAAGACCCGATAAGTCTTACGACATACTCCACCTCTCCGGGACGTAAAACATCCCACCGTACCGTCATTGCCATGTCACCAGTCCACTGCGTCATTGAAATGGCACCGGACGAATTCGCCGCGATGGATCGTCGTACTTCCATTTAATCGGCGTGGGATTCTTGTTGTGCTTGCGGATATAGCGCATCAGCTTGCGCTCCAGATCCT
>NZ_JBBPEN010000021.1:0-63664 GCF_038900755.1 Paraburkholderia diazotrophica | reverse complement strand
TGTGTGCACAAACACAACCGGCATCGACGTGATGCTTAATGCCGTGCGCGAGCCGTATGCGGGGAAACTCGCACGTACGGTTCTTCGGGGGCCGCGTTTCTGGAAGGGAGCGCGGCCACCCTCTAAAAATCCCTTGTGAGCTGTTTACGGCCGCGTCGTCATCAGGCTTAGCTAGACGCGCGAATGTGCATTGCGAATGGAAAATGGTGAGCTACAATGGGGTGCGTTCTTCACCAAAGGGTCGCTCACCATGCAGATGGAAAGCTGGGTTGGCACAATCGAGCGTGAATGGCATCAGTTGCGTCGCGCTGACCCCTCTCTTGATGTTGAGAAATTCTCCCGTCATGTCCTCGCTGCTAACAAGACGGGATTCCTGTCACCCGAGTCGCTCGCCGCGATCGCGAACGCGCTCCTGACCAGCACACTGGATGGCGCGGCTTGTCTGGGCCGCTGGTTACTCGAGCGCATCGGGGTGAACCGTCATCCGGCCTGGCGGGTAGCGATGGCCATTTCCCTGGTTACGGCCACAGGAGGTGAGGCGGACTTCGAGACCGGGAACGCGATTCTCGACGATGTGATGAAAGATGAAACCGCGGACAGTCGTCTGCGCGGCATGTCCGCTGCCGCGCTGGCCGATAGTGCACGGCTCGGGCGGGGTATGCATGTTGATGTGAGCCGTGCGCGATCGCTCTACGAGCAGGCCATTGAACTGGGCCACAAGGCCGCGGCACATAATCTCGGGCTTTTCTGGGAAGGCCTGTGGGGCGCGGACGACAACGGATTCATTCCGGATCGCACAAAGGCCATGCAGAGCTATCGACGCGGTGGCGACGACAAATGTTGCCAACGCCGCCTGGAAGCGCTGCGTTGAGTTCCTGCCGCCCGCCAGTCGTGCGGCTGGCAGATTTCAGGCGGTGCCCGACGGATATTTCGCATTATTAATAAAGGCAAGGTTGCGGAGAAGCGACTCTCCGTCCTCCGTGATGCGAGGGCGCACTGCTCCGCCCGCACGTCGCTCCAGTGCAACAAGCTGGCGTTCAAGCAACGCACCAAGCTCTTCCCGATCAGCAATGTGATCGGCGGAGTCCTTGACCAGCATCAATGTTGCGAATTCGTGGGCGCTCAACACGGGATGCTCCTGACGCAAAGAGAGAAACGCCGGTCGCCAGGTTTTACGGCGACGGGCGCTGCATGACGCCCACGACCGTTGGCTGACTACCGAGGGCGAAGAGCTTAATCCCAAAATGTGACAGCATGGGGACGGCGTCGAATCCCGACATCGCCTCGTCTATAATCAGCATGTCCAGAATCAACGTCGCATGGAGCCGTATTTTATGAGTCAAGCCCGCGGGCGATATGCGGGATCCCGGCGCAACGGCCAACGCCAACCTTACCACGAGAAAAAGCCTCCACCCCAACGGCCGGGACCTCCGTATGTGAAGGCGCCGCCCCGAGACCCCGCCCAGACTGCGTCCATCTTCAAAACACGATCGTTTCAGTTTCTGGTCGATGCGGTAGGCGCAGAGAATATCGCCATTGCACTCGAATCGAGCATGACGCGCGTGGCCGAACTGATGAAAGGCGAGCGGTTCACGCCCGAGACCGCCTTTCACATGGAAACCACGCTCGGGTTACCGCACGGCTTTTTTGACCAGCCCAATCCTGCGCTCGCGGCCGAGACCATCGCCCGTCTGAAGTCACCGCTCGACTTCGTCCAGATCGATGAAGGATTCGACGCAGAGGCCGAAGCACTTGAGCCGGCTCCTGCCCGGACCGCCGACCAGCAACCAGTTCCTGAGGATAGTTTGTCCGAGGAAGCGCAAATGCCAAAGAAAGTAGCTGGCGGTTCGCCGAGAACCGTCAAGAATAGTCGAAGCGGAAAGCCCGAACAGCCCAAACCAGGAGTGCCGGTTAAAGCTTCGGGTCCGACAAACAAGCCGCCTAAAACGCCGCAACAGCAGCCGCTAGCATTGAGCGACAGCGCCGAGGTGGAAAATATGCGACGCGCCAACCTCCACCTTCTCACCAGTCGCAACGGATCGAAAGTCAGACTCGGCGTGGTCATGGAGATGAGTGGATTCAACATCGCCGATCGTCTACATGGCAAGAAGCGCATGGACAGTTTGGAAACAAACCGGTTCACGGAGCGACTCGGATTGCCAGTTGGCTGGTTAGACAGTCCGCGCACGGAAGCCGACATTCCAGAGTCAGTGTCGCGTCTGCTTACGCCTGCTCCACGCGGTCGCGCATCCGTTCAACAACATGAGTCGCCTGCGCCAGCAACGAACGATGGTGTACGGGGGAATCTCGTCGACGGGAAAGTGCGCACGAGGCGCGTGCGTGCGACCGCCCTGGATGCATCGGAAAGCCCCGCACCTGTTTCGGCGGACGTCGCGGAAGACACGGAGACGATCGTCGTCAGCCCGCGAGCTGATGTCAATGATTCCTCCGAGGACCTTGCCAGCCGTTCATTCGATGAAAAGGATGAAGCGGTGCCGGCAGCCACATCTGCACCCTCCGGGTCGATGCCCGAATCGTTGCCCGTCTCCGCGCACCCGCAGCAAAGTCCGGCTCCACTCCCCTTCGCCACCGTGACCAGCCTGGACAATCTCCACGGTATTGCACCGATAGCAGAAGCATTGATCAAGACGCTGGCGGGTAAGGCACGCACGGGTCGGCTGGACGAATTGAAAGCCCTGGAGCTTTTACAGCAGGCGGTCCTGTTGTAAGTCGTTGGCGGCGTCGATCGGCCGATCCGTCGTGAGCGCCAGGCCGTCTGGATTTGCGCCGAATTGCATGATGCCCCAGTGAGACGGGAAACGGTGGTCACCGTGACGCAAGAATTTGCACGACCATCAGATGATGCAGCCGCGGACGCCCGGAACGACGCCATTTGCTGGCAGGACTCTCGAGCCGTCCGCGTTCATCGGGCGCAAGCGGCTCGACGTTTGCCGGTTATGTGTCTGTTGTTGTCTGTCTGCCATGTCATGTTGTCAAGCCCGCCAGCGGGTTTTATGTCAAGCCCGGGCGTTTGTCCCCCTCCATTATGTCGTTCTGCCCCGCGAAGCAGCCGATCAACAAACACTTGTCGGCCTTCGCGAACGTTCGGCGGCAAGGAACGGTGCGTCAGCTGAAAATCGGTTTACCGCAATTCGCTAACGGACGTTGGACAACGTACTGCTCACGTCAATGAATGAGTCGCTCCGACCCGTTGGTGCCAGTCGAAACATCGCAGTTTAGAGGGCAGGTGCCCTATCTGCCACCAAGCCCCCTCCGGTCAGACCGATGGGAGGGAGGGGCACATCGCGTCTCAATCCTTCCTGCGTATTTGCGCGTCGGAATCCGGCAGAGTTCGGATCACATCGTCGTGACGCTCGTGCTCTTCCACAGGACGATCCACGACCACTTCACTATCTACACCGTCGGTTCCTCGCCCAAGCAAATGCAGCGTCGTGCACGGTATCTTTGCAGCTGAAAATTTTCTGCGCAGAAAATCGGCCTGAGCGCGATCGTGTGTCGTGAGGAATATCTGATATTTCCTCGCCAAAACCAGATTCGCAATCATGTCTGAAAACGCTGCCGCATGGACAACATCATTGTGTTGCAGAGGATCGTCCATGATGAGCGCAGACCATCGAGACCACGGAAACGTCAAGTTCGCGGCGCAAAGCATGCTGACTGCGAGCGCGGCCATCTGCCCTTCACTATGAACGAATTGGGGGTTAAGATTGTTCGCCTTTGGGTCGCCGCCGGGTCCTGCTACGGTCAACTGCTCGACTTTTCCCTTTCCAATCTTAAAGCCCAGTCCAACCCCAGGATCGCTGAGAATCGAGCGGTTCAACTTGTTCATCAAGTCGCTCATAGGCGCGAGGAATTGCCTGTTGAACGCCTCAACCCGACGCGTCACCTCTGTATTGGTATCAGCTGCAATGCGTTTCGCCACTGCGATAGCTTCTGACCTGCGCTGAAGCTCTGCTTGCTTTTGAACCACAGCACTGCGAATTCCTTCGCGATCCATTGCAGCATCCGACTTACCCAGAGACCCACGCAACGCTTCCAGCGTAGCTCTGTGTAGCGTTTGCCGTTTCCAGGCGGACATGCCACTCCTCAACGTCTCCACACGCTTAACGACTCCCTCAAAGTCCGACCTCATTTTTGGCAACTCCAAGCCGCATGCTTGCACGACCTCGCCATCGATCTCCCTGCTAGGCAATGCCAACGTCTGCCACTCGCTTTGAAAGTGTCGCAGCTGACGAACAAAATCCTCCCGCTGCTCACCCAGTGACTTCACCTTCGCAGCGTGTTGCGCAGTTCTGAGGTCGAGTGCAACAACCTCGTCTTGAGCAGTTCCGACGGTTGCGCGTGCGGAGACGACATCCTCCGCACGCGCACGTTCGGCATCCGAGCGTTCGCTTCGCAACGCACGCAGAGCATCAGCGTCAATATTGCGGAAAACTCCAGCTGCCTCAGCAAGTCCCCCCAGACTATGCTCAAGTATCTCCAGCTTGCGGCCATTCTCGGAGACAGCTGACTGTCGATCGTCAACTAGCTGACGCGCCGATCTCCAAGTACGATCCGCTTCTGACCAAGCACGCGAAGCGCCGTCGACTCCCCCTATGACCGGCAAATGTAGTCTGCGCTCCGTCAAGCTCTGAGCACGTGTCAATACTTCACGACGCACTTCACATTGCTCACGGAGTCCTGCCAGACTTAACGGCTCATCAGATGAGGCCAGACCTACGCGCGCCAAGGCCAGCCGGAATGACTCATCTGCCCGCTCGCAGTCTTCACGCAACGCCTTCCTTTCACTTTCCTTCGAAATGAGTTCTGCTAGCAGTTGGTCTGCAGCTCCAACTTGGTGGCGCAAACAGGACACTTACACGCGTCTTCCGCAAGGTTCGCCGCTATTGTTGCGACGGCACCTGCAAGTTCATCGTATGACGACCGAGCCCGATTCAAATTCTCGGTTAGTTGCGCTAACTCAGCCGACTCCCTTTTTTGCTTGGAACGTGCCTTTTCTATCTGCTCCTGTAGACCTAGATTTTCACGATCGAATACTTCCGCCTTCGACAGGACCGTTTGTCTCACTCGCGAAGCATCTTCAGCGTCGCCAATGAGCTTTAGTCTCTGTGAAAGCGTTCCAACTTCGTTTCTGCACTGTAAACCCCGGGCATTCAGACGATCGGCAAGCGCTTTGCGACGCTCCGATCTCTTACGCTCGTCTTCGGCCTTTCTCAGCGTCTCCGTGGCCAGCCCAAGATTCGATTCCAACGTTGGACGTGTTTCGCGCAATCCTGCGGCCTTTTCACACGCTTCCTCAAAGCGCAAAAGAGCAGCAATCGCTTCCTGCGCTTTGACATGGTGCCGAGTTTGCTCGTCCAGTTTTCCGCGGGCCTGTTCGAGCCGCTCCGCAGTCGCTATGCGAGCTTGGCGAATCGCGTCCGACACTTGGCCGGCCGCATCGATGGCACCATCGACAGCGGCAATACCCACATTGATACGTTGGCGTTCACCGTCAAGAACGCGTCCGCGTTCGATTGCGACCGCACGTAGCCGAATACCTTCTTCGACAAGCGTTCCTAGCGCGCTCAAATCGTCCGAGAGTGTGTCATGAGTGAGCGAACCCTCAGGTCTTAAACTGAGGTTCAGTTGAACGCCAATGGCGGTCAGCGCGTCACGTAAGACCAGCGCTTCCACCATAGACATTTCTTCGCTCAAGGCCCCATCAAGTCGCGCAGCTTCCCACTGTTCGTCCTCAAGACTGAGCATGCGCTCGAGTTCATCAACGTTTCGCTTTAGCTCCGCCATTTGACGTTCAAATGCTCGGGCCGGCAAGCTCGCACCGTGCCCATGCAAAGCTTTTGCAATGTCGGTCGCGCGCTGACTCTGCGCGGGTTCTGCAAGGTAGTCCCAACGTTCCTTGGCATCTCGATGCGTCAGACGGGTCAGTGTTGATTGGCCGAGAAAATGCGTCAGCGAAAGGTAACGCTCGAGATGCTTTATCTCCTTCCTCCATGCTGGAGACTGAAGGAAGCTCGTCACGTCCGTGACGCCAGTTGTGTCAAGCCCGACTAGTCTCCGGCGGATTAGATGCTCATCATTGAACCGTAGGGCAATCTCGGTCGGCCGATCTTCAGGTGCATTCCAGCGCCGCAGATAGCCCTGCTCGATGGCTCCCTTTGACTCGGGGAACTGGTTGATCCGATTCGTCAAGGCCCATTCAATCGCATCGAACAACGACGATTTACCTAGCCCGTTGGCACCATGTACGAGCAGCACACCTGGTCCTGTGTGCAGATCCACAGCCAGTTTCTTGAACCCACGAAATTCTGAGAGCTCAATGCGGCTCAAATAGACTGGCATCATCCCCCCGTCTTCATAACTCCGATCAGACGTTCGACCATCGCGTCCGGGTCGTGGCTGTAATTGTCTGCAATGTCAACCCACGCCCGCGCCGCCGCGGCACTCAGGCCCTTTTCTTGGAGAACACGCTCAACGAGTTCCGCGTTGTCGTCAAGCGCTGCGTCCCGGCGTGCGCTGGCCAGGGCCCAAGGCTCTGACAGAAACGTCCGACCTCGAAAATCTTCGAACGACTTGTCAAGATCGTCGACATTCGGTAGCCAGACGAGTTTGCGGCAGACAGCTTCGTCCCGCTCTATGCGATCTATCTGCTTGCGCCAGTCCACTCCGGATGGAGGCTGAACTGCGACGAACAGTATGTGCGCATCGATAACCTCTTCGCTGCTCAAATATGAGCGAGCAATGATCATCTGGTTATGAACCGCACGTAGTTCGGAAAGCATAGTCTCATTGGGCCACAGATGTATCTCCGTCACGAGCACCGGAAACCGTCCAAGAGTTAGACCGAAAATGTGATCTGGAAGTCGAACATCGACATCTCCGTCACGTCCGCGAAAATGTCGCGACGTCAGCTTCGTGGCAACCCTCGCTTTCCAGTCAATCTCAGCAGCAACGTTGGTGAGGCGTTTGCGCATTTCATCGAGATGCATCTTGTTCCCTCAAGTTGATGTCTTGGCGCTCTCGCCAGTTGTCAAACTCACGCTTGACTGCCTCCTGCCACGCCCCAACGCCTGTATGCATCAGTTCACGCCATCGCCTTGCCGCCGTGATTACAACTGGCAGCTCGCGCGTGGGCCGATCCAATGTATTCGGGCGATCGCCGCCGTCTTTCACCGACCCTTTATTCAGGAACATGTCCTCTCTAGCTCCGGCAAGGATCAACGCATCAACATTCCACTTTTCTGCGTCCTCGACGTCGCTAACGGGAATTCCATTGATGAGTGTGCATCCAGAGCCAAGACACACAGCTTCGTTATCCACACCGAAACTCAAATTCCCAGGAGCACATTCGGCAGGCGCGAGACTTTCGCCTGAATGTGTCGCTAGCATCAGTACCAACGCAGCAATGAGGTCTGGAATACACGCTCTGTCTCCGTCCCAAGGATCCAGTCCCGCTGGCTCTACTTTGAACAGCAAGCGCAGAAAGCTGGCCTGAAGTTGCCTATCAGCCGTCAGGGCGGCCTTCCAGTTCCCCCAAGTCACGCCGATAGCGCCTGCAATTGATGGGTGAACGGCTCCGAGACCAGTACATACACCATCTTTGACCACCCCCTGCACGCCGGCATCCAACGCCTTCATTAGCGTAGCGTCAACCATAGCGGACAGCGATCCGGCCTCTGGCAGATCGAGCGCCGGATGCGGATTCAAAGTCTCCGTAATTCTCGAAATTGCGTCGAATCTACCCTGCCAGCCTTCAAAGAAACTCTCCAGAACGGCAACTTGTATTTGGCCCTGGCTCGCGCGAACAAGTCTCCGCAAGACAGTAAGGTATTTTTCGAGACTCTTGGGCGGGAGAGCGAAGACGAGTGTTACAGGCGTCGGCAACTTATCGATCTTCCTCGCCAAGTCGAGAAGATCGGTCGGCCCCTGCTGTATCGGCTTATGAAGAGCGGCGTCCCAGGATACTAATAGCTCTTTCTGCCACGCCTTCGCTTGAACCTGCCGGGCCGTCTTGGTTTGAATGTCAGTGCATGCGTCCGTGTATAACTTATCGAAGAATTCAAACGTCTCGACGGCCAACTGCGGCGGCTCGGCTAACGTTCCGTCATCTCTGATCAGTTCGGCATGGTGCTTACGGTAGTCATCGAAAAAAATTCCAAGCGGGCTGTAGCGCACCGCGGTGTTCGGTCCATGGCGAAGCACTACGTCGTCAACAGTAGCCGAAAACACGGCGGTGTCGGCTACAACTCCGCTCACGGTGAACTTAGCGTCGCTCTTTTGGACATCGCTGACGTTTCCGGCGCTGAGCGTGAAAATTCCGGGCAAAGTCCTCGCCGCCTCGAGAATTGCGTAGGCCATTACCTGATTAAGGCGTGATGCCTTGCCCTTCCCAAAGACAGTCTGAGCATTGAAAGTCACTTGACGATCGGTACGCAATCTTTTCGCGTAATATTCGATCACGCCCCAATCCTGCATTACCGGAAGCAGACTTGTCTTGAATTCTGGTTCCAAATCGCCGCCCGGTTGTTTAACTCGCGAATCGGCTTCAATGGCGGCCCTAGCAAGCCGGTCCTTCCCAAAATTCTTCAGAAAATCGGTAGTAAAAGCGAAGTGTTCAAAATCTTCAACGAGGCAAGCCATCATGTCTGTCAGGCCACCGTCACCGCTTCCGCTGATGAAATAACTCTTGTTAGTGAGTTCAACAGATACAGCACTCGGGCCAAGGTCCCGCCAGTAGTCTATCGATCGAGCACTGCCACAGATCTTCTCTTCGCCAAAACCCATTGCCACTATCACGACGTTATAGCTTTGGGAAATCTCGCCGGCGTCAGATTTAAGATGAAGTCTCCATTCGCCGTCCTCGCTACCAATCCTAGTGACGGCGTGACTGACCTTGACATTAACCTTCTCTGGTCGATGCGCCGTGAACTCTGTCACCAGCTGATCGCGAATTTTTCCCGCCTCGTCAGCCTTCCAAGCGAGAAAAGGCAATACTGCGTGGCTATTCAAAGACCCACACAATGGCCACTCGTATATGTGAGGATGAAGGAAGCGCGTCGATTTGCTCTGCAGATGAAACAAACCTGTCGTACTTTCGATCAGGTCGACTCGACAGCCGAGCAGTCCACATCCGAATGCGGCGGTTATACCAGCAGCACCTCCGCCCACAACAGCGACTCGCGGCGAATCGCTAAAGCGATCTTGGCTATACAATGCGTGCACAAGTCTAAGTGCACGCACTTGCTGGGAGAAAAAGGTGATCCGGCGGTCTAATGGACCCAGAAAGAACAAATCACGTGCGCTCGGCGATTCGCTCAAGGTCAGCCACTTGTTGTAATCGGCTGGCGAAATTGACATGAATTCAGCTATTAACTGGGCTGCCAAACTTTTCGCCGCCATCCCCGAACTGCACTGTACGGCTGAGTTGTGGCAACTACGTACCCGATTTCTTAAGGAAAACAGTGGTGCACAATTATCGCAGATAATGACCTTACGTTACGCACTTTTCTTGGTGGTCCCACAGAGACTTTATCGCGCGGGTGTCGCGCCTATCGTTCGTGACGATGCCCGTCTTTGCTCCTCGTTCAACTCGCGGCGAGCGGACAACTGAATTACTCGCTACGCATATCCCATCGCTAGCCGGGTGAACACAGATGGTCATCTCATTTATCCGAAACCGACCGACCTATGGATTAGGCTATCCCGCGTTGATCGGCCCCCCGTTAGCTTTGGCCGACAACTTGCCAGCGAGGAGACCGCGCGAATGGCCGTTCAAGCTTGCAACCGACCATAGCCCTTGCATTGGCTCGAACGGCGGCAGTGGGTCAGGTCGGGAGGACTCGTTCACCAATAAGGAAATCCGACGCTCGCCGACACCGGGTCGCGAATGTCGGCGAAGCAGTCCTAGAACGGCCACACGCTCCCGATCAGCCAACGTCGGCTTTAGGTCGACGACCTGCCCGTCGTCCCGCCGCTTTTGGTCGCGGAAATTTCCTATCGTGATCTGAACAGTGTGCGCGTTTGACGCGCGACGCAAGCCGTGAAGAGCCAAGGCACTCGCGCTCGCATAAAGCAGCGTTTTTGCGGGATTCTGAGTGGACAAGCGCCAGCTTGCCCACTCTCACGGCCCCGCCCACGGGCCGGCCGCGAATGCCTTGGCGACAAGGTGCTCGCGTTTGCATCAGGCAGCGTTGTTTGAGTGAGACCCAACGCAGCCACGCCCACCGACTACCGCGAACACCTTGACGAGGTAAGTCTGCGAACAATTATCGAATTCAGGACCGATCGCTCAATGCGTAAAACCCTGCCGAAGCAGGGTTCTGATACTTCACGCCGAGGCCGTGGATTATTATGCGGCCTTCTTGTGCGTCACATGGTGACTCACTTTATGAATGTGCTTCGTCGACTTGTGTGCGGGCGCCGGCGTCGTGGCGGTCGTGGCCGGAGCCGTAGCCGTGGCTGCTGGTGCGGTCGCCGCGGGTGCGGATGCCTGGGCGAACGCGACAGTAGCAAACAGGGATGTAATCAAGGCGGCAGCAAGCTTCTTCATTTGAAGTCTCCAGTGGTAAGGCGACGATTCATTGCGTCGTCCACTGCCATAACGCGTGGGGATTGGTTTCGTTGACGTCAGGTAAGAGGTTTTGTGAGCTTGTTCCGACACCACTGCACCTTCGACGTCATTGAATCTCCTTGCCTCTGACCGACCGCCGATACGACCACGCCAGCGGCGATCATGGCCGCGGATCGTCATGCTCATCGGTGCTGTACTTCAACGCGGGTTCCACCATGGGAAGTGGCGATGTCCACCCTGGACACGCAAAAGCGGCACTACTTGCCGGAATATTCGTTGCGTTGCTGGATGGCGAGAACCGCTAACCGAGATATCGCACGTTCGCCGAAGCGCCAAACACCTCGTTGATGATCTCGACCAGGTGATCGTGGTGACTGAGAAAGATCACCTGCATGCGCGTGGCCAGTCCCGCCAGCACGCGAAGCCCTGCCTTCGCACGCCTGTCGTCGAAATTGATGAACAGGTCATCGGCAACGAAAGGCAGCGCGGAACCACGCTCGCAATGCAGTTCGAGCGCGGCAAGACGTAACGCCAGATAGAGCTGGTCACGCGTCCCCTCACTCATGCCACTGATCTCCACGCGTTTGCCGCCCGCACGCACGGCGGCCAGTGCCAGCGGCTGGCTGTCGTAGTCGACCGAAAGACGTTCGAACGCACCGAGCGTCAGCTCCGAAAAGATTGCGCTCGCGCGTGCCAGCATGGGCCCCTGACGACGCTCCCGATACCGGTCGACGGCCCAGCGCAGCAACGTGGACGCCGTCTCGACCTTGATGAAGCGTTCGGCCGCTTCGGCCATGGTGGCGAGCGCCTCCTGGCGTTTTGCTTCTGCAATCGCGGCATTCGCGCCGCCCGAGATCGCCGCCAGTTGCTGACGCGCCTCGGCCACCCTGGTCGCCATCTCGGCACGTGCGTTGACCGAGTCCGTCAGCGCGACGCCCACGCTCAGCAGATCGGCCTGGACCGTCTCCAGATCGGTCGCGTCGACTTCCTCGGCGAGTTCTTCGATGCTCAGTCCGTCGCCATCGTTGACGAGACTCCTGTGCGCCTGCCCGATGGCCTCCGCCAGTTCGCGCTTGCGGTCCGAACGCGCGATCAGCGGACGCAGCAGGTCAGGCTTGTCGACGGCCGCAAGCGCATAGAGCGGACGCAGTTGCGCTGTCGCCTCATCCACCTCCGCACGGGCGAGGCGAACGCGCTCCGACACGTCCCCCAGTTCGTTCGTCAGGCGCTGGGATTCGGCCTGCACGGCCCGCGCCGACGACAGACGTCGCGAGAGTTCGATCGAAATGGTCTTCGCATCCGCTTCCGGCATTGACACGCCGAACTTGACCGCGAGCCTGCTGGCATCTGCGGAAAAGTCCGCCAGGGCGGCGCGCATCGGATCGATCTGCGCGTTGCGGATAGCTGCGATTTCATCGAGCTGTTCGCGAACCGTCCTGGCGATTCCGAGCGCAGCCTCGGTCGCGGCATCCGAATCCGCGACGGCAGACAGACCCGCTTTCGTCATGGCGGCGGCCCATTGATCCTTCCAGTGACCGTGGGCATCGTCGTGCACGTCCGCCTCTCGACGCAAGCTCGCAACTTCGGCCTGAGCCGCTTCGATCTGCCCGGCGAGCACGCGCCGCGTCGTCACCGCCTGCCCGCGTTCGCTCACGTAGCGCTCGGCCATCGTGCACAAGTCTTCGAGCTCGGCCGGCAACGGGCCGCTCAGCCCCGCCTGGACGAGACAACCGGCGAGCCGTGCCCGACACGATTGGACCTCCGCGCGCTCGCGTTCGAGTTCATCCGTGCTCTTTTCGAGCGCTGTGGCGGCCTGCAGCGCGCTTTCGCGGCGCGTGATCCATGAGGCGATATCGTCGAGCGCCATGCCGTCCAGCTCCTGTTCGGATACGACCGACGCCCAGACTGCGTTGAAGCGCGCGAGGGCCTCTTCTGCCTCGGCAACGCGCTGGCCATGGCGCAGGGCTGTTTGCTTCGTTTCGAGAACCCGCTGTTTCAGGTTCGACAGTTCCGTCGCTTCCGTGACCGAGCCGACCTGCCGGTCGGACAGATCGTCCACCACCGTCATTGCGGCTTCGAATTGCGGCGCGCCGTCCGCCACCGACACCGCGCCATCCCTGATCGCAGCCCATGCCGCGTCGCGGACCCCGCGCGCCTGCACAACGACCTCACCCGTCACGATCTGATGCGCCTGCTCGAACGAATCGTGTTCGGCAACGGCCAGACGTTCGCCCTCGCGTGCTTCATCGAGTCGGTCGCGTGCGCGCATGAGACGCGAGATGAGATCGTCGCGCTCGGCACGCAACGACGCGACACGTTCCGTCGATGGCAAGGTCATCGACTTCAGCTCCGGCAACGGACGGCTCCATTTGCCGAGCGCCGCAAGACTCGCATCCAGCGTGCGCTGTGCGTCGGTGGCGGCATCCGTCAACCGGCGCTGCGCGAGGTCGTTTTCCCTGTATCGTTGCCCGGAACGCAGTGCGGCCTGGACAACGTCGGGAACTTCCCCAGCGGGCAGGCTCTCCAGCTTGCGGCCAAGGTCGGCGATCTCTGCAAGCTTCTTTTCTAACGCCTGCTGTGCGCTGACGACCGACTGCTCAAGCTTGCCGCGGTCGCGCATCAGGCTCTCGACCGTATGCAACGCGAGCGCCGAGGGCACGCTATTACGCGCCGCCAGTTCGTCCCGGGGCCATTCGAGTTGCGCGCAGGCATCGGCGACCTGACGCACGAGCAACGACACCTGCTGCTCGAGGCGCGCGATGTCCGCTTCGTGATCACCGCATCGGTGACGCGTACTTTCCAGCGCCTCAATTTCGCTCTGGAACCCTAGCGCGGCCTGATCGATGTCCTTGTTGTCGAGCGTGCCTTGCAGTTCGCCCGCGCGCCGCAGATGCACTTCGAGCGCGCTGTCGGCTGCCGCCAGTTTTCTCAACGCGCCTTGCAGCGTGGCGTCGGCATCGTGCGGCAGATCGATCACCTCGCCCAGCGTGTGCAGCTCGGCGGTCTTCTCCCGCCACACGGCAAGATGGTGCGTGACGCGGCGAATGCGCTCCAGGCGGCTGCGTTTCAGTTCCAGCTCGCCATGCCGGCGCTCTGCGGATTGCTTGCCTTCCAGCGCGTCGTCGACCGTCTCCTGCGCAGCCCGCCAGGCGGACGTCCGGACCATTGCAGCTCTCAGTTCGGCGCTCGCGTCATCGAGTTGCTTCTGCCCGACGTAATAGGCGCGCTCGCCTGACTTGCGTTTGCTCCACAGGCGGTCGGCCTCTTGCGCGAGCCGTTCCCGCACGGGACCCAGACTCGAGATGCCTGCCGCCGACTGGAATAGCACCTGCCCCACGTCGCTGGACGCATCGAGAATGCTCTGCCCGCCTTTGATCAGCGACGTGTGATCGAGGCAGAACATCTGTTCGAAGAACGCCTTGTCGGCCTCTCCGAGAAACGGAAAGAGCGCGTCCCCCGCGAGCGGCTCGCCCGTCGGCGCGGACAGGGACGCCTTTCTCGCCTTCGACCGATGAAACGCCAGCGACTGATCCGAATGCTCGATCACCGCGCCCAGCCGCAGTTCGCTCTGAGGATGAATGAAATCCAGCGGCGAGCTGTGCGGCATGCCGAACAGCAGTTCGGTAATCGCCGTCTTGATCGTGGACTTGCCGGCTTCGTTGGGTCCGACGAGAAAGTGAAAATCGTGCGACGAGCGGGGAAACGCCACCGCTTCATCGGAGAACTTGCCGTAGCGGATCAGTTCGAGCTTGCCAATGCGCATGGTTCAGTTCGCCTTCGCCACCTGTTCAACCAGCCCGGCGCGCACTGCACGCACCAGTCCCGTCAGTTCGCCGTTGCGCACATCGAAGAGCGCCGGCACCATCTCCTGCAGTTCGTGAGGCGAATGCGTCGCCAGCCCGATCAGCCGCTCTTTCAGCATCGCGAGAAACTCCGGATCGGACTCGGCTTCGACGAGCAGGTTATGCAGATCTACGATGGCATCCGCGCGATCGAGCACGGCATTGCTATCGCCGAGCGGGCTCGTCTCGATGCGTACTTTCTCCAGCCACAGACGGTCGTGGCTGAGACCCGCGATCTGCGCAAGCACTTCGGCGCGCAATTGCGGCTCGAGTCCGAACAGGTCGCCATGCGCCGCAGTCATTCCCGTGACCGTCACGCGGACGGCATGCGGCACCGTCGCCGACGCCGATTCCGCGAGCATCTCCAGATGGATACCAACCGCGCGCGCGACATCGTTGAGCGTCGCGCAAGCCGAGGCATCGACCTCCACCGCTTCCCAACGCAGCACATCGACGAAGAGGCGCTCGATTTCGATCTCGCCCGAATCGTCCACCGTCACCATCACGGCGCCGCGACGCCCGGTCTCGCGGATATTGCGGCCTTGCAGATTGCCCGGGAATACGACCGTCGACCGGTCCTGCCACATCGCAAACTCGTGCACGTGCCCGAGCGCCCAGTAGTGATAGCCCTTGCCATGCAGTTCCGCCAGTGAGCACGGCGCATAGCTCGCGTGGGCCGCATTGCCTTCGAGCGCCGTGTGCAGCACGCCGATATTGAAGTAGCCGGAAACAGGCGGCGGGTAGCCCGTGACGAGGTTTGCGGTAGTCTCCCGTTCCTTGAAGCTGTGCCCGTGCAACGCGACCTTCAGCGCGTCGATCTTGAACGTCTCCGCCTTGCGTGTCGAGAACGTGCGGACGTTCTCGGGCAGTTGCAGTTGCTTCGTCATCTCGCTTTCGGCGTCGTGATTGCCGAACAGGACGAACACGGGAATCTCCGCGCGTCGCAGCCGGCCCATCTCCCTGCAGAAAAAGATGCCCGTGTTGTGGTCGCGCCAGGTGCCGTCGTACAGGTCGCCCGCGATCACCATGAAGTCGACAGATTCGTCGATGGCGATCGTCACCAGCGACGAGAACGCCTCGCGCGTCGAATTGCGCAGCATCGCCGCGGGCGCGTCCGCATAGGCACTCAGGCCGTGAAGCGGACTGTCGAGATGAATATCCGCTGCATGGATAAACCGCATGTTCACTCCCCGATTGAACGATTAGCCGCCGACGTGCACAGCCGTGGCCCGCCGATGCCGGACGTCGATTCTAAGCGAAACGCTAGCTGGTCTATAAAACCGGACGGACCGCGAGCAAGAGATCGATCGGGTAAGGATTTCGGACGCACGGGGCGCGCGAACAACTGGAGTCCCTGAACTCGGCGCCTGTGTTAGCGGTCGGGAGACTTACCGTCTTTTTCCAGCCGCTGCGCCGAATCCAGGTGATGCCCCCCTCATTCGCAGACCGGTTCAAGAGAGAGAAGCTCGCCAACCGAATCCGGGTACTTGCGCGTGTGTTCAGAACTTCATACTGAAAATCGTTCAAACGTCCGCATCGATCGACGGGATTCTGGCGTCCGCGGACCCGAAATTCCCGTCCGGCCGCACGTGCGTGAGCAGAGGCTCGACGCCTCCATCCAGCAGTCGCGCGTGCAGTCGACAAGCACCATCATTGCGTTCGCTGATGCGCCGAAGATCCCGTCAGGAACGGTATGCCGACGGAAGAGCGTTCTATACGTCCCGCCCGCAGTAGCGGCAAACATTGGCGTCCTGCTTGATGAATTCCGCGCAATGTCGGCACTTCTTCATCCCATCGGCGAGTTGCTGCCGCTCGATACCTGCCTGATTCGACTTCATCAACAAGGAATGTGGAAGCGCCACGATGAAAATTGCGGCGCCATAAATCCACCATGCGCCAAACGAACGCCCTTTGCCTTTTGCAATTGCTGCCGGAATCAAACCAATCAGCGCTGCCACCACCAGAAATCCCATGCTCCGCTCCCCGTCTTAACGTTCGTAGGTTTTCCCGTCAGTCGAAATCTCGTAAAGCCACTGGCTATATGGAAGTCGCATCAGAATGGTCGACTTTTCGAAGACCGTGCCCATCACCACAGCACGACAGAGAAGGCTAACGCCACCCTGAATGCGCTCGCACATTGCGTCAGCGCTGTCTACAAATCTGGTGGAACTCAACCTGCCGATCACAACGGTCCGCCCTTCGGGTAACGCGCCGATCGGTGGAACAATAAACAGAGTGATCTGACTGCACGCCACGGCGGCAGCAGCCACAACTATCGCCAGAACTATCAGCCATGTTTTTGTCATCGAATTCGCCAGGGGATTTAATCAAAGTTATCGGCGCCGAGCCTCGAAATCTTGAGACTTGCGGCTCAGACGTTGCGCGTCTGGTGAGCCTCACCCGTCAGTGATGCTCTCTGTCACGAACTGATGGAAGGGTTGGAGCAGTCGGTACATCAGGTTCGGGGCTTTGCGCTACGTCACTAGCGACTTCGGGAGCTACCGCAGGCGCTGCAAGCGTTACGTTCGCCTGCGCCTGAGGACCGCCGGATAACTTTGTGCTCCCTGTCTGTGCAGTATCTGTTGACGGTTTTTCGTCACCGGCGCTCGATGCCGCCGCACCGGACAGATTTGCGTCATTGAGAGTCGGCTCAGGCGCACTGGCGGCAGTGACCGGCTCGACCGCCTGCACTTCAGGAGCGCCCGTCGCCCGAACGTCGGCCGCAGGATGCGACTCCTTCTTGCCTCCAAAAATGGCCATCGCCGCGAGGAATACCACAACTGCTCCGATCCCCGCACCTGCCTTCTTCGTATCAGTGCTTCTGCATTCAGGGCACCGCACTGACAGTGATCGCCCCTTCGGATACCACGTGTGACCGCACGAACCGCATTTGTTGAGCGGCCGCTTTGTAGCGCGCGTTGTCATTTTCCCCGATGCCTCTCAGTCTTGTATTTTGTTGGTGCCGCTTAACATCATTGGCCGCAGCTCATTCCCATATCCTGGTAGCCGTAGTTGCACTCATAGCGATTTCCATCTCCCGCGAGGTGAGCATTTGCCGGAATGAAAACAGGCGCGCAGCGGTCCACCGTAAAGTGGTACCCGAAATTGCATACCCATCCCGACGCGGTGTTTGCTGGATGAGCATTAACGGGAACGACAACCTGCGAACACTCGTCATTTGCGCGCACATATCCCATGTCACAAGCCCAACCGCCATATCCACCAATGCGATGCGCATGCAGCGGCATTGCTGGCATGACGCAGCCAGTCGGGTCGCGCTGGTATCCAGGAGGGCAAGCCGATGTCACCGCCCGTGTGCCTGTAGTCGGTGAATATGAGCCAGGGCAGCCTAGCCTGTCGACGCCTGGTGGACATGAACCTGGCTGTGGCGAGCCTGTCGGGTTGCCGCTTCCCGCTGTCGTATTCGTCGGTACGTTGGACGTTGTCGGCGCTGTAGCGCGAATCGGGTTATATGTAACCTCGGGAACGGCCGCTACAGGTTTTCCGTGAAATGCGGACAGAAAGAAGGCCAGCGAATCAGGCTGGCCAGCTGGTGCCTGCGCGAACGCACACTGCATTTGCATCAGAAGGCAGAAAGCCGTCGCCAAAGCGCGAAGGCAAAGGGTTCGCGCTCTCATATCCTTTTCAACGCTGCCAGATCTGCCTCGGCCTGTGCCAAAGCCAGAGATGCTGTATCGAGACGAAGCTTGACAGTACCTCGCACGCCAACAGCTGCGGCGTGCAACTGCTGCAACTGAATCAGGCCGTCCCGCAGCGCCCTCTCCAATTGCATTCGCTCGTTGGCAAGGCGCGCGTTAAGCGCGTTGACGTCCTGCTGGGGCACGCCGCGGCTCGCGTCAAACACGAAGCGTTTCTCGACGCTCTGCCTCCAACTGACGAGTCTGCCCGCCAGTGCGTCGCCAAATCCCTGAACACGCATAACCGAGTGATAGCTGACGTCGCGCGCTGTCTCGATATTGAATGATGCCAACGCGGTTACTCGCGCGGGCCCTATTCCATCAATATCGGCATCGGAAATCAGGAATCTGTCGAGAAACACTTCCAGCTGTCGCTCACGTACTCTGGCATGAAGATCCTGCATGCCCCGCTGGTATTCGGCAGGTAATCCATCAATGCGTGCTTTAGCCGCAAGCAGTCGGCCATAGAGTTCCGTAATACGCGGGTCCTGGGTCAGCTTGTTGTACTCTTCGAGTTCCGAGTCGAATACCTTCTTCGCCGCTATGGCAGCACCGCCGAGGGTGACAAGCCTCCCGCCAACGGGATGCTTGACCACCGCGATAATCGCACCACCGACAATCAGGCTTATGAACCACAACGTGGGCTGATTAAGAGTTATGAGAAATGCTCCGACAGACACGGCCGATACCTTTAGCCTGTACAGGAGACGAGCATTCTTGCCAACTTGCTGGAGCTGACCGGTCACAACATGCTGTGGGGCGGTATAGGCGGGAAGCTGTGGCAACCCGGCTAGCGACTGGATCCGTGCCCATATCGTGCCGAGGTCACCGGTCGCGGTCGAACCATTGCCCGTACCACCCGCGCTCTGTGAAAGGAACGCCGGTCGTCCCGCGCGTTCGCGTTCACACCAGGGACACTGCGCGAGATGCGACGGATATTTGTGATTCGATGCCTGTGCGCAGGTGCGCAACGAGACACGTAAGCCGTCCACGAGCTTTATCCATTCGCTTGTGCCTGGCCGTCCCGACGACACACCTTCTTCGGTGAAAGCGCGCTGGAATGCCCGCCCGATTTCTGGAGCGAAAAAAGAAAGGTTGATGGCGTCGGGAGGCGTGTCCACCTGCCGTTGCTTGCGATCTGGACCGTATGCAAACCGGTAAACAGCAATCGCCTCTTCGAGAGGGAGATCATTCCCGCCAAGCGGGACACCCGAATACGGATGTCTCCCCAGCAACAGGAGCTGGAATATCAGCACTGCCAGACCGAAATTGTCGTGATTCCTGGTGCGCTCCTTGCCTCTGAGCGAACTGACATTCTGCAATTCTGGCGGCGTGAACAGCTTCACGCCGACGTCGCAGGAATATCGCCGGCTGCCCTCAACGATCTGAAACGAGTCACAGTCGATCAGCTTCACGGTGCCGTTACGACCCACGAGAAAATTGTTCTCGTTGACATCGCCGACCACGTGGCCGTGCGCATGTACCGCGTCAATAGCCGCAGCAACATTGCGAGCCACATGAACGAGGAACGCATAGTCGACAGCAGGAAAAATCTGTTTGCGACTGGCCGGACTGGAGAGATTGTGGATCGGTTCGAATCCCTCGATTTTGGCCATTACAAAGCCGGCGACGACCCCACCGGCCTGCGTCAGGACCTTGGTAGGCCAGGCAGAAATCTGATGCAGGTACGTGCTACCGATGCGGGCCATCGCACGCAGCTTGTCCTGCTTGTCTTCAGGCAAAGCGGCGTGATACACCTTCGCGACGCTGTGCCGGCCAAGGCTGCTGGACTCGAAGACACTACCCTCGCCTCCTCGCCCCAGCTCCTTGCCAAGAACAACCGCGCGGCCCGCCTCGTCATGCAGTTGCATCACACTTCCGCCTCTCGCACTGCCGAAACCAGAACCAGAGTTTTGTCGTCGTCGGTTCGTGAGTTCACCGGTTCGCTGTTCAAAAACGTTGCAAGCGAGCCTGACAACTCGTCGCACGCTTCCACGGAAGCGGTCCGAAGCACAGCAAACATGGAGTCAAAGAACGGCGCATGTACGGTCTTGCTCGCAAACACCAACGCAAGGCGCTGCAAGCCATCCGTCATCAACGCCAGCTCCTCCGGCCTATCGTCAATCCGATACTGAAGATGAGCCTGCGCATCCTGGTCAGTGATGAAGAACGTTGTGTTCGCGTATTCTCCGCCGTCAGGCCAGAAAACACACTCCAGCATCCCGGAGCGTCGCGCGACGATCGCACCATCACCAATCTGGAAGTAAAGCGCCTTTTCAGGACCGACAATGGCTCCGACCACGGTACACGCAAAGTCCCTCATCGAACTACCGCCTTCTGTCGCCCGATCGTGAATCGCGATGCGAACAGCATCGACGAGCGCTTGCGGTTCAATCGAGAGGATGCCATCCGGGGAATGTGCCAAGAGGTCGGTCAGAGCACGCGCCGCTGTTTCACACGTGAGCTCCGCGCCAACTTGAGCGAAGCGGGCACTGCCCGCTCCATCGGATGCGATAGCAATGAGGTATCTGGCATCGTTTTGACCCGATGCCTCCACGACCACGCTGCTGTCCTGACATGGAAGTTCGAGCTTCGAATGCGACGTACCGACAACCGAGGCGCCGATGTAGCGCCAGCTCACACAACCGCCCAGCCCGTAGGTGCTTTGAGCGCGACCTCAGTACCAGGCGTTGATTGCGAAACCGACCCTAGCGAACCCGACAACCACTGGAAAAGCTCCCTGAATTTCAGGCCGCTAAGGCTGAGCGGTTCTCGTGTCGAAATCTGACGCAGGACGCCCATGTCCGCCTGGTTGACGCCGACCGCAAAGAAAGCAAACTTCTTCGCCGCCTCTCCTTCCCTCACACGCGCCGCCGCAGCTTTCCATTCGTCTGTCGGCGCGCCGTCCGTAATCAGGAATATCCACGGGCGATAATAGGAAATGCCGTTGGCCCGATATTCGGCCTTTCGCGATTCAAGTGCGTCGATGGCAAGGTTTATGGCCGCGCCCATCGGCGTATCACCGCCGGCCGCAAGGATGGGTGGAATGAAGCTGTGAGCAGTGTGAAACGCCGTGTCTATTGTGACCGGCCCGAATGAAATAACGGTGGTTTCGACCCGCTTGGCCGCAAGTCCATCGGAAAGCAGATCCTGCCGGAATTCGGCAAGACCCGCATTCAGTTCATCAATCGGCTGGCCAGCCATCGAACCGGAACGGTCAAGCAATAACACGCAAGGACAACGCGGTTCTGGATTATCTGCAAAACTGTCTGCACCGAACGCCAGCTGTCTGGCGAACGGATTTTCGTTCTCGGTCATGGTCTTCTCGCTACGCTACGGTGTACACTCGTCCCGCTTGGCGCATTTTATTTTTGCATTTTGATAATAGCAGCGTAAAAACCATGCAGGCAAGTAAAACTCCAGCGTACGTTGCTCTTGTTCTTGCCGTGGTGGCGGGTACTGCTTTGTCATCGAAGAGTCATCCGTCAAAACCGCCAGTCGTCGCTGTTGAGGATAAGCCAGCCGCTTCCTTATTGCCCGCTTCATCGCCAGTTCCCCTTCGCCCTGAAAAAGTGACTTGGCAGCCAACGACGCTGAGCTGGCAAAACGTTCGGCTAAAACTGGAAGCACCTTCTAGCGAGGGTCTAACGCCAACGTGCCATACACCCGTCGGAGCGGAAGACGAAGTCGGCATATGCTATCTGGCTATTCCGACGCCGCAACCCGTCGTCTGGAGAGTCGGAACAGTCACACAGCGAGACCGGTTCGTGCCAGCCCGCTGGTTTGCTGACATGCAAACCGAAATCAAGACCACAATGCCGGCGCAGCAGATTGCCGACAGGGTGAACGCCGACCTGCTATCGACCTCCTCCATCTCGCTATCCAATGTCACCCTGATGAACCCGGCAAAATTGAAGGACGGAATCGCGATCGCCGGACAGGCAACTTACCGGCCGAATCAGGCATCGACCGACGTGGTCACGATGACATGCATTGCCGCTTTCATTCTTGCGGCCAACCGGCCTACCCAAGTGCTGTATTGCGCATCTAGCCCAGACGATGCGGAAGGCGACGCATTGCGCCTGATTGCATCGCTGCGCAAGCTCAATCCCTCTTCAGAGCTACCGAGAAACTCCTTGCAGGCGATGGAGCGCACCACCTACCAGAAATACCTCAAGACCCATGGCGGGCCGGCAGCCAATCCAAACGTTGTGCAAACCGAAATAGAACACTACGCGGCGACCATTGCAGATTGCCAAAGCTACGGCGCGATTTCGCAGGAGCGTTACGCATGTCATGAACAGCATGCCAAGGCACGCATGGATCAGCTTGGCACGTTAGCGTCGTCGGGCTAGCGCGTTTCCTGTTCGGAGTTCAGGGCGCGTCGCCTCGACCGGTAGTGTCTATACGGGCGAATTCGTTGCCGCAGCGTTCACCCATGCTGGACGCTCTCCAGGGATATAGCGTGCGATCAGTGTGACCTATGGTTGCACGGGCATCAGAACGCAGATTCGAGTGCCAGACACGAAACGGACACCTGCTTTCCGACGCTCGAGCGCGAATCCAGCGCTGAAATCGCAGGATTCTGGCCTGAGCGTGAAGAGGGTTGGCGCGACTTGCATGGAGGTTGACGACTAATCACAATGCCGGTTAAAAAGGTGTTGGGCGCGCAGTTCGCATCTGAAAAGCTAAAGATTTGCTAAAAGCGGCCGGTAAGCAAACGGGTCAACTAACGGGGACTACAAATTGAAAACCGTATCTGTCGCGATTCTGACGGCGGCTTTCCTGCTTGGCTGTCAACAAAAGTCCAATAGCGACCCCTCGGCATCTGTCACTCCAAAATCAAATGCAGCGTCCGCGCCGGCGGTAGCGGCTAGCATCGCTGCGCCGGAAGCGAAGCCTGAGCCGTTGGTGAAAGCCGCACCAGAACCCGACCCGTCACCGTGGACCTACTCGGAAGATGACGACGAGATGCGCGGTACGACTACGCGATTCGCGGTCAACACTTCGCTCAACGCGATCAATCTCGAATTCCCTTATCAGGGTGGATCCTCAGTCCGAATCTATCTCCGCAAGAAGGGAAAGGGACGCCAGGAAGCATTCTTTGTTCTGGATAAAGGACAGGTCACGTGCGGTTTTGAGGGATGCTATATCGCTGTCAAATTCGACAATGGTCCCGTCACCAGGATCAGCGCTAGCGAATCGACAGGAGGCAAAAACGACGCGATATTCATCGACAATGCTGTGCAGTTCCAGCAGAAGCTCCTGCATGCCAGCAAACTGATTGTCGAAATCCCGATCTATGAGGCTGGTCGTCAGCAGTTCAAGTTCGACGTTTCCCAGTTGAAATGGCCCAAATAACCAGAACGTAGAGAGGCATGTGGATCACTGCAGTGATTCGCATCTTTGCGGTCACGTCCGCAGTCGAATCGCTTGCTGCATACTCAGGCCAGTCGTTCACGTTAATCGGTATCAGCAGATATGTCGTGGCCGTTAAGTTGGAGGAATGACCTAAAAAACAGCGAGCAGCTTTGCTTTCTGCTGATCGAATCCGGCTTGGCTCACCTCTTTCGAGCAGCTTAAGGAGCTCGGGGTATTCGTCCTTTCCGTGCATTTTCTGAATTGGTAAGGACTTTCCCGATCTCGTGGCATAGCGATATGCCAGGATGGTTGGTGCTGGGCAACCCATCTGAGAAGGGGAAAGTCATGGACAAGATTACTCGTATCGGCGTGGATCTGGCGAAGAACCTCATCCAGTTACACGGCGTCGACAGCACGGAGCGCGTGGTGCTCAGGAAAGCAATCTCGCGGCAGAAGTTTCTCGAATGGTTTGCAAACCTCGAGCCGTGCCTGGTCGCAATGGAAGTGTGCAGCGCAGCCCACTACTGGGCGCGCAAGCTGCGCGCGCTCGGCCATGAAGTCCGCCTGATCGCGCCGCAGTTCGCCGCACCGTACCGCAAAGGCGGTCAGCACGTGAAGAACGACATGCTCGATGCCGAGGCCATTTGCGAGGCCGCGGGTCGGCCGCACATGCGCTTTGTGCCAGTCAAAACGGCAGACCAGCAAAACGTCCTCCTCGTGCACACGATGCGCACCGGTTTCGTCGAGGAGCGCACGGCGCTGGTCAACCGGCTGCGCAGTGAACTGGTCGAGTTCGGTGTGTTCCTGCCGCAAGGCATCGACGCATTCCGTGCCCGCTTCGTCGAGGCACTGGAGGACGGGGCCACTGAACTAAGCGGTGCCGCGCGCACTGCGCTGCTGCGAGGTTGGGACCATATTCGAGCCCTTGATCACCAGATCACGTGGTGCGACGTGCAAATCGCCGCGCATGTGAAGCACGACAGTAACGCGCAGCGCGTGATGGCGGTCATCGGCATCGGGCCGCTCACCGCGTCGGCCGCGGTGTCGAGCGTCGGCGACGCTCACCTCTTCAAGAACGGTCGGCAATTCGCCGCCTGGCTCGGCACGGTGCCCAAACAGGCGAGCAGTGGTGGCAAGACCCGGCTGGGCCGCATCACCAGACAGGGCAACACGTATCTGCGCACGCTGCTGTTTCAGGGCTCGCGCTCCGCCGTGACGAGTGCTCATCGACGAACCGACCGGCTGTCGCGCTGGATCGTTCAGCTCCAAGCACGGGTGGGCTGGTATCGAACGCTGGTAGCCGTCGCGAACAAGCACGCACGAATCCTGTGGGCGATTCTCGCCAGGGGCGAACGCTTCGATCCGTCGTATGTACCGACCCGCCCACGCGCCGCTGGCCGCGACACCGCAACCGCATGACCGGACCGACGACTGACGAAACGTAAAGGCCGTAGACCCAAACAGGGAAACTCCGCACCCTATAAGCGGCCTTGTTGGGCACTATCGTTGCCGTGCCCGGGCCCGGATAGTAACCGCGCAGCGGGACTCCATCCAGAATACGGCGAATACATGCGATGTAGCGCCTGGCGGTTTGTCGAGTTCGCCCGCTGCCGGTCTGACCTGTCGCTATCTAGGACGCAACAGGTATGGTGTGCGGTCTGTCTCGCCGCTCAGTACCGATTGGGTCCCTCATGACAACGGGAGTTGAATGGATGAATGAATGAACCCCAAGCTTGCAAAGAAAGGAAAGTCCTTATAGGCGGTTTGCACGGCAAAGCGCTTTCAAATCAACCAATCGAAAATCCGTCAAAGTGAAAAAACGTGCGGGACCGCTCAGCCTTGCTGCAAGCGGCTTCTTGCGCCTTTACCGCCACAAAATGCACGAAAAGGACAAATACCCCATATTCAAACGCGTCACTGGACATGCGCTGGCCAACGTCCGTAATTGTCTCCGCACTGCGGAGACAATTACGGATATCCATCTGGCCTCGCCGAGTGGCTCCATGTAACCGTTCACAGCCTTGTGCTCACCGGTGCTGCTCCTTCCGCGTCGCCATGTACGCGTCGAACAGTCCTGCATGCAGGCGGCTCAGTTCCTGGCGCAGGCTAACCAGTTCGTGCTGGTCGCCTTCGTGCTCCCGACGCAGGATTTCGCCCAGCAGGGCCGTCGCACGCGACGCCGCCTGGTCACGCTGCACCCGCGCCTCACCCAGCCGGCCCGCCAGCGCAGGCTTCGCCAATATCAGCCACGCTGTATGCGCAAGCCAAGAGCGATTTCGTGATACTCGCAAGCTGTGTCAAAGCGGACATTAACACGAACACAGCAGAGGATCCGAGCGATGACGGCAAGACGTACCACTATCCGGCAACTGCAACTGACCGAGGTCGTTGACCGAGACACTCCCGGCGCGACGCCGGTCAGCATCACTACGCCCGAGGGCGGCGCGATCTACCACACGGTCCCGCTCGCAGACCCCGACACCGGCAAGCGGCGCGACACCCGTCCGCAGTGGATCGCAAGCACCTTTCCTCTTTTCCCTGTTGTCCGGCTCGCTGACGGCGCGCCGTGGGCTGAGGCGAACGTCTGGCTCATCGATATGATGGAGTCGAAGTCGTCGCCCAACATGCTGACGTTCGCCAGCATCGCAGACGACCTGGCGGCGTTCCGCCGTTATCTGGACGACGAGGGCGTCGACTGGCTGACGTTCCCCACGAACAGGCGGCAACGTCCGACCTACCGCTATAGCGCCTCGATCAGGCTGGCCGTGCAGGCAGGCGAACTGTCTCCGGGCGTCGCCAGGCGTCGTATGGGCGCTGTGGTGCGCTTTTATCGCTGGCTCATGACCGAAGCAGGCTTCAGGCCCGCGAACGCGCCGTGGGCCGAATCTGACCGTTTCATCGAGTTCAGGGACCAGAAGGGCTTCAGCAGCGTGATCGAGGTCAAGACCACCGACCTGTCGATCAGCGGCCTGCGCGCAGAAGACCCGTGGGACGATCGCATTCAGGACGGCGCTCGTCTGCGCCCGCTCCCCTCTTCCGAGCAGTCGGTGCTGCTTGAATCGTTAGCCGCTCTCGGCAACACCGAGATGACGCTCGTTCATCTGTTCGCGCTGTTAACGGGCGCTCGCATCCAGACGGTACTGACCGTGCGCGCGAAACACGTGGCGCGCAAGCCGGGCGAGTTTCACGGCGACGATATCCGGCTCGCCTGCGGGCCGGGTACAGGCATCGACACGAAGGGCGGTGTCAAGGGCGTGTTGCACCTGCCGCGCGCTTTCTACGAGCGGCTGTACATCTACGTGCACAGCAATCGTGCGCGCAAGCGTCGCCAGCTGGCAGACGGCGGCGATCACTTCGGCCAGCCGCTCTTCCTGAGCCATCGCGGTGCGCCGCTCTACGAGGATCGCGCGTCGCGCGGACCGGTCATCACTGGCCCGCACGTGCGCCGCCACATCAAGACCGGGCAGGCCGTGCGCCAGTTCATCAGGGACGAACTTTTGCCCATGATGCGCGTGCAGCTCGGCGACCCCAGTTACGAGTTCAGCTTCCACGACCTGCGCGCGACCTTCGGGCTGAACATGGTCGACGCGATGACAGCGAACAAGACGAAGTACACGCGGGCGCTCGACCAGTTGCGGCAGCTGATGTGGCACGCGCGGCTATCCACGACCGAGGGCTACCTCAGCTACCGCGAGAACCGCAAGCTGTTCGACGCTGTGCAGGACGGCTGGGGCGCGCACCTGACGACGCTGGTTACGCGCGTCCTCGACACTGCGGTGGCACCATGAACCGCCTGTACGAGGAAGTGCGCATGCCGCTCGCGGAGGGCACAACGCTGCTGCATCCCGAGCGCGCGTTGCTCAAGTGGGAAGGCTTTGACAGCAGTTCCGATATCGGGCGAATCTGCTACTTGACGCGTGACACATCGAGCCGGCAGCGCACGCGACGCACGTTCGACCATACCAGTTTCAGCAGCGAACGCGCCAAGGTCGTACGCCTGCTGGTGACGCAGCTTTCCGAACGCATGACCCTTGGCGCGATGCGTCCGAAGACGGTCTACGCTGCTCTGCGCGTCGTGCTTGACTTCGTGAACTGGGCCGACAGGCAGGGCTTGCATCAGGTGCTCTGTGACGAGAAGGCTACTGCGGATGCGGTTCATTGCTACTTCCGTGAGCAGCGCGAACAGGTCTCGCTGGGCAATCTGAACCGCAATTCCGCCGCCCGCTATCAGCATAATCTGTTGTCGATGCTACGTGAGCTCTTCAGAAACGAGGAATTCTGCGCCGATGCGAGGCAGCTGCGCGGCCGACAGGAAGCTTCTGTGCCGACTGCGGTGCCTGACGCCGGGGCACAAGCCGCCCTGCTCACGTGGGCTGACACGCTCTTCAGTGGCATCAGCACGCTGGTGCTCGACTTCAAGCCGTACCCGGTGCGCATGACCACGGCGCGAGGTGAGAATCTTTGCCTTGTTCCGCACCTACATGGCCGTAGTGAAGGCAACGACTCGCGCGGCCTGCTTGGCTGGAATCTGGAGACGGGAGAACCGCGCACTCGCGAAGAACTCACGACGCGCATGGCTGAGGCAGGGACTAACAATCCGCGTGAGCGTTCGTGGACCATCGCCAGGTTAGCGGCTAAACATCTTACGGCCGCGAACGCGGACGCGCAGTCACCAATCCGTCGCTCGCACGCCTCGATAGCGGCCTCCTGCTTCGCGGCGCTGTTTCTCGCCGAAACAGGCATCAACCTCGCGCAACTGCTGACCATGAAGTGGAGCCCGGAGCTTGTCGCGAGCCTGCAGGATGCGTCAGTTGCACGGCAGAAGTTTCGCGAGGTCAAGTACCGTGCAGACGGGAGGGAAGTTACGTTCACCGTGTCGCTGGGCTTCATGCCGAAGCTCCGCGCGTATCTGGCGTTGCGCGAGTATCTGGTGCAGGACGCAGATTGCGACACGTTGTTCATCGTAGCCGGGCATCATGCACAACGACGACGCCCAATGGGTCTCCCAACTCAATTTCTGGTTCAGCTTTACAGTCGACTCGATACGCTTGGGATCATGCTGCCGCGCATTACCGCACGTCAGTGGCGTGCAGCGAAACAGGATTGGGCGGTCAGCAACCACGGCCCTGTCGTCGCAGCCAGGCTGATGGGCCATTCCCTGGACACCGCGCTGCGCGCCTACTCGAACGGCACGGATGCCGCGCACAAGGCCGAGATTGGCGCGTTCCTCGCTTCGGTCGAGAAGACCGTGCTGAAGCCCGGCAACGACCCGGCGGGCAGCATCAGAAGCGCGGTGGGCGTCTGCATCGAGTTCCACAGGCCTGCGCCGATCGCGGCTTCGGTCACCGTACGGCCTGACTGCCGCTCGACCGAAGGGTGCCTCTTTTGCGACCAGTACCGCGTGCACGCCGACGCCACCGACATCCGCAAGCTGCTGAGCTGCCGTCACTGCGTCAGGCTCTTGAGCGGGCGTGCCGACTCAATCGAGCAGTACGACAGATCATTCGGCGCCGTGCTGCGGCGCATTGACTTCCTGCTGGATGAACTGCGCAAGCGCAACGCCGCGCTGGTCGATCAGATCGAGCAGGACGTTGATATCGAAGGGAATCTTGACGCTTTCTGGTCGGCCAGGCTCGATCAGCTTTACGAACTGGGAGTGGCATGAACAACAGGCTGATCGCGCCGATCGCTGGGCGCCCCGACTGGTACCGGATTGAGGACGATACGGTCGTCACGCGCGACAAGGCTGGGAACGCTGCTTCGCTGTTTGGTGACGATGCCTGGGACATCCGTGCATACGCGGCCGGGCCACGCTGCAGCCATATCTATTTTAGGGGCCACTTGCCTGATGGCGTGAGCCGCGCGCTTTCAGAAGCGACTACGCGTCAATGGAAGCAGGTCATGTACTTTCTGATGCACAAAGCGACCGATACGGTACCGGCGTCCGGCACGCTTGAAGCTCGTTCAATGTTCCTGAGAGAGTTCGCATTTTTCGCCGCCGCACGTCAGCTTACGCTCTACGAGTGGCTGTCCAACGTCGCCGTTGTTCTGGAATATGTAGCGCAAGCCGGAATGGAGACAAAGGCCCAACGTCTTCATTCGATTCTGGTGAAGCTTCACCGTCTGGGCGTCGGGGCCACAGGATTGCGTGTGCCGCTGGCCCAACTGCACAAGCCTCTGCTCGAACGCTTCGCGCAACACGCGGGCTACTCGCAATACCCTGTCATCCCGACGCGCATCTACCAGCACTTCCTGTCGACCTGTGAGCATGACCTGCGTATCGCTGAGGGCGTCGCTGATGTTCTGTCGGACTACCTCGCACGCTGGTACTCTGGCGAGAGGCCTGGTGTCTCTGCGGCACTGATACGGACTGCTATGCACTTCCGGTGCAAGAACCGCCGGTACGTCGTGTCGTCGCTTGTCGCGTCGATTAGCGCGCTATGTCAGCTTGTCATCGTGTCGTTCACCGGCATGCGCGCGGCGGAAGCGGAGGACCTGCCGTACGACTGCCTGAGCGAGACCCGTCTCGATGGTGTGATGCACTACACCATTGAGGGTGTCACGACCAAGCTGTCGGGCGGGCGTGCCAGGCGAGCATGCTGGGTGACCAGTTCGCTCGCTGCTCGCGCCGTCAGACTCGCACAACGGCTGTCGGGCGAGGCGCACCAGGCACACGGCGCGCAAGGCTACGCCGAATCGACGGACGGTTCGCACCTGCTGTTCTGCCGGATGGGTCTGAATCCGAGTTACGGGTACGTGGCAAACCGGGCGGCGAGTAACGTACATGACGATATCGAAGCCTTCCGTGAGCGCGTCTTCCCGACGATCACGGTCGAGGACATCGCTGAGCTGAAGCGTGTCGACATGCACCGCGCCTGGGAAGACGAGCCGAAGTACGCGACCGGGCAACAGTGGCCGTTCACGCGCCATCAGCTTCGCCGCACGCTCGCGCTGTACGCGCACCGCAGCGGTCTCGTAACGCTGCCGACGCTCAAGCGTCAGCTGCAGCACATCACGCAGGAGATGAGCATGTACTACGCTCGTGGCTCGGCATTTGCGAAGGGCTTCATCGACACCGACAAGACGCACTTCGCGAAGGAATGGGCCGAGGCACAGGGCCTGTCCGAGTACCTTACGTACGCCGAGCAGGTGCTGTTCTCTGACGAGCGGCTGTTCGGCGGGCATGCAGCGTGGACGCAGAGCCATGCCGTGCATGCCTCGCCTGTGTCGGTCTACTCGCGCGAGTGGACGTTGAGGATGTTCAGGAAGGGCGAGCTGGCGTACCGTGACACGGTGCTGGGCGGCTGCGCCAGCGTCGAGCAGTGCAAGTCGACGCCGCTCGACTGGATGCATCTGGATTGCCTTGAGTCGAACTGTCGTAATCTCATCGTCACGCCATCGAAGCTTGAGCGCGTGATCAAGGCGCAGCGGGTTACGGTCGAGAAGCTGCGCGCTGTCGATGAGGCTAGCGTCGAATACCGTATCGAGGCACAGACGCTGCAACGACTGCTTGACGCGCAGGAGAATCTGATCAAACCGGAGACAGCATGAGCGACGCCATCACCGATTACTACGCCGCCCTTGAGCGGCTGAAGAAGCGCAAGGGCGCGCGTATCAACAACGACACCGTCGCGATCGAGGCGGGCCGCAAGAAGGGCAGCATCAAGAAGTCGCGCCCGCAATTCACCGAACTGATCGAAGCGATCGACGCGGCCAACGCGGTAGCCGGGCGCCCGAAGCTCGAACTTACCGACCGTCTGAACCGCGCGAAAGGCGACGCGAAAGAATTGCAGGCACAGCTTGATGAGTCGCTGGCTCGTGAACTCGCATTGCTGCGTCAGGTGTTCAGCCTGCGTAAAGAACTGGCCGCGCTGCGTGGCGGTAGCGTCCTGCCCTTGCAGCCGCGCTAGATCGAGATGGACACGCCGACGGTCGTTTTGTCCACTTTTTCTGCCAATCTGATGGACACCTCGCAGACAGCTGATCCCAGTATTTTCAAGGCTCCAGCTGATGTCCATCGTTGTTCTCTTGCGCGTAACGCTGGGAACCAGGCATAGTCTCCCGTCTCGCCGAGGCCGGGAAACTCGGCATCGAACCGCCGGCGGAGCGCGTCCAGCGAGGCGTCGCCCAGTACGGGCAGCAATACCGCGAACCGTGCGGGCGCCAGCCACGCCAGTTCCGCGAGCAGGGGCCATGCTGCATCCAGCCCGTCCGTCCAGTAGCGCGCCTCGGTCATCCACGCAAGCGGCGCCGGGATGCGCCACCACGATTCGATGCGCTCGACGGCAGTACACGCGGCCGCTGCGTCCCCCGCCAGCAGCCACAGCGGCGCAGCATGGCTCCCGGCATGATCGCCCGCGTCGGCGCCGCGAAACGGCAGTGACGCGGCCCGCCGGGCGAGCGCCCGCCAGCTCGGGGCAAGCCAGGACTGAACCGTCTTCGCAGGCAGCACCCGCCTTGCCGCGCGCACCACCTCGCCCTCCAGATGACGGCGGGCCACGGCCAGTGAAGCGTGATCGGCAAAGGGTGCCGTCGATGCGTGTTCGAGTTCGCCAACCAGCACGGTCAGCGCAGGCAACGCACCATCGTCCGGGTATTCGCTTGCGAGCCGTTCGAGGGCCGTTCGCGCGGCCGCCGCCTCACGCCGCTGCAGCGGCTCCAGCACGTCGTTGCGCAACATCACGTCGCGGCTGTCAGCGAAGATATCGAGCTGCTGCATGGTCGGCTGTATCGTCATCGCGTCAGAAAAGCTGGCTTTCAAGAGCGGCCAGATTAGCCCACTTCACCACGCTGCGGAAGGTGCGGCCGTCCTCGTCGACCGACTCGATGATCACGCGCTGGCCGCTGGCTTCGGCGATCACCCGCACGGTGCGCTCGCCGTAGCGCATCAGCGCGCCGATCGGCGGGCAGGCCGGGGCCTTGCGTCTCCTGCGCGGGCGGGGGCTACCTGTCATCGCTCTTCCCCCGCTTGCGGCGCACCGCGGTCTTGCTGGCGGGCGCGGACGCGGCGCGCGCCGCACCTGCGGGACGTGCGGGGCGAGTCGCGACCGGACGTGCCGCAGTGGTCCCGGCAGGGGCGCCCTTGGCACGGCCCGGCCGGGCCGGCCCAGCCCTCCGCACGTCCGCCTCGCGCCGGGCGGCCAGCTGCTGCTGCAGCGTCACGTTCGTCGCCTGCACCGCATCCAGGCGCCCCTGCAGCACACCCGCCTGATGACGGGCGTCACCCAGCTGCGCCTGCAGCGCCTCGACGGCGCGGCGATGGTCCATGTCGCGCCGGTCGGCGCGCCGGTTCGCCTCATCAAGTTCCTTCTGCAGTGTCAATACAGTTACTGCATGTGTCGCTCCATCTGATTTGGGGTCGAATGACCGCCAGCCGTGCTCCCGGAAGCGCTCACCCTTCCCGAAAACACTCACCTTCCACCGCGGCGGGAATCGCGAGCTTCTCAAGCGGCGCCGGGTGAAGGTATCTGCACGCCGACGATGATCGCCGCATCAGGAGACCGACGAGAAACATCGAATCGATTGGTGAGACCGGTGACGGCCCCGGGCTAAAATCCGGTCAGTTAAACTAGCTGACCGATACCCAGACTGCATCAGCTATGCAAGAATCCGGATGGCCCGTTCTAACGCGGACGCGTTTTCCTTTTACCGTTATGGAAACCCTGGACCTTGAACCGCAGGTGCTTGCAAACCGTCGTGGCGTCGCCTTTGGTCTCGTGCATCAGAACGTCACGGTCGACTGCGTGATCACGCTTGCGGCACTCGAAACGTATTTCTGGCTCGAACCCCGGGCCAGCGACGCCCGCATCCTGAAAACCTTCCGGGATGGGTACGGCCGCATCCGCGCGGTTGCGAGGCGCAAACTGCTCGCCCATCCGGCTGTGCGTCTCGAACTGACGGCGGAGGATTTTGCGCGTCCGTGACGACGTCCATCGACGCCCCGGCCCATTCGCACGATCACGGTTTTCAGAGACGCGGAAACGCCTCATGTCGCAGTGGCATCGTTTCAATCTCCTCAAGATTCGACGATGAAGCGCGTGCTGGGATGCTTTGCTATCTCATTGGCGGCGAACCCGTTTCCAATGGCACGAACGGGTGAGTGGTTCGACACCAGTCACATGGTCGCACTGGCCTGCGCCTGGACGCAGGCTGATGGCGCACGGTGTGACTGACAGGAGCGCGTTGTGATCGCCCGCATAGCGGCCGGCGCCGCGCCCAATGTGCTCGGCGCATCCGGCCTGACGAGGGAAGAGTGCTGATGCCATAGATGGTGTCCCGACTACCGGCCCCGTCGTGTGCGAGATCCACCGTATTTGCGCGGCCCGTGCGCGTCGTCCTTTATGGCGCTTGACGCCATAACGTCTGTATGGCATCTTGCGCCATATGAAGAAGAAAGCCACACTCCTGTTCGAGACCGAACTATCTACCCGGATGGAGCCATTCTCGAAATGCGCATCTGGCGATTACCGGAGAGCGACGGCGAACGACCGCACGGTCTCAAGTACAGCCTGTTTTATGGTCGCGCTGGCCAGCGAATCATCGGCTACGACAACGAGCGAGGCAAAGGCGACCACCGGCACTACCGGGATCGGGAAGAGCCGTACAGATTTTCGACGCCTGAGCAGATGGTGGCTGATTTTCTGGATGATGTAGAACATGAGCGAGGTGAATCATGAGCAAAATGAACGTGCATGTTGGTGGCGCGCGGGATATTGGTCGTCGCTTCGCGGCGGCGTTCAACCGTGCGCAGGCAGGCGAGAATTTCGAAGAGCGGCACGTGACGTTTCTGTCGCTCGAGGAGATGCTGGCTGCACTGTCGCCGAAGCGCCTTGAGATGCTTCGTCATCTTCATCGCGAAGGTGCAGAGAACGTGAAGGCGTTGGCAACTGCGCTGGATCGGGACTACAAGCGTGTCTACGAGGACGTGGTGATGCTTGAGAACGCTGGCCTTATTGTGCGCGAAGAAGGCCGTCTGACCGCGCCGTGGGACGCGGTGACCGCCGAGGTTTCCTTGTGACCAGATCGCACACGGCCGCTGATGCGCCTGATGCTGATCGTTGGCTATGAGGCGTGGTACTCGAAGAAGGACTGCTCTTGCCGGCCGCACGTCGCGCGCGATCTGCTCGCACGCAGTTCATTATCAAGCACGGAGATCGCGATCTCCTGCGGCTTTGCCGACCAGAGCCATTTCACGCGCGTGTTCCCGGATGTGACCGGCATCGCGCCGCGCGCATGGCGGTACGCGCGACAGCCGCAGGTCCTCGATCCCGGATGAGACTCAACGCGCAGATAGCATACGGGTCGTCACTGAATACCCACTTGAGCATGTATAAACAGCGCGGACGAAGTCGGATCGCATGGGAAAGTGCCCCGCGAACAAGGCGTCAACCAAAACACACGCATGGCAACTTCGCTGCGCCGAGGTGCCCCCACAAGTTGTTGGGCGTGCGATCAATGAGCGCGTGGTTTAAACCTCAGTCCATCTGTTGTCCGACTACCATCACATGCGTGTCCACCGACTGCGATCCTGACCAGCTTCCGGACCTGGCGGTCCGGTGGCCCCTGCGATTCATGTCGCCCAGCAGGCATCGACGGATTCAGTTCGTGCGATGAGAACCTAACAGCCACCACTCCGGAAATGCCCAATTCGTCAATGACCTGTCGTAGCTGGCGTCCGGGGATCCAGCGCCAGGGGCAGGGGGCAAACACGATCGTAACAGGCGGGCGACTCGTCGATCA
The DNA here is from genome assembly GCF_038900755.1 of Paraburkholderia diazotrophica. Lineage (GTDB taxonomy): Bacteria > Pseudomonadota > Gammaproteobacteria > Burkholderiales > Burkholderiaceae > Paraburkholderia > Paraburkholderia diazotrophica_A. The sequence goes on along the minus strand of NZ_JBBPEN010000021.1, from coordinate 28,433 downwards.
GGTTGCAATCTCAACCAGTTACGCAAGGCGGGTATCACATGGCCGCGAAGTTCCAATGACGCTTGTGGGCGCTGGACGCAGCGCGTTCACGCCGCATTCACGAGGTCCTTGAACGCCTTGCCAGCCGCGAACTTCACGGTTTTCGTCGCGGGAATCGTGATGATTTCGCCAGTCGACGGATTGCGCCCGCTACGTTCGGCGCGGGCGCCCGTCGAAAACGAACCGAAGCCGACCAGCTGGACGGTCTCGCCGCGCGTCACGGCCGCCGTCACGGTTTCGATGATGGCATCAATGATCTCGCCCGTGCTGGCCTTGCTTTCACCCGTGGTGGCGGCGACCGCATCGATGAGTTCCTGCCTGTTCATGTGTGAGATCCCTCTGATAAAAGCGCCCGCCCGATGCGGGACAGGACGCTCAACCCTAACGCATGTCTACGGCGCCCGGCAACCGCGAGGCTGTCGAAAAGGCATCGCAGCATATGACGCTCGTGACCAGGCACCACGCTACCTGCTGACTGACTTTTGGTGAAGCCGGGCCGGTGCGTGCGAACCTCAGACGGTTAGTTGCATTCGACGGCACGCGTTGTTGAATACAGGCGATGGCAGCGATATGCTTCGCAGCAGAACCGGAATCACTATCACTGACACACACAATGCGACTGAAACGCATCACTGCAAGACGCTCCTCCGTACATGGCAACGGGCTCTTTGCGCTGCAGCCGATCGCCGCCGGTCCCGCCATCCGTGGAGAAGCGAGGTGCGGCGTGGGGACCGCACAGTCAGTCCGCGTCGCCCTCTGGCATGCTATTGCATTCGGCCATCGCTTCGTCTTCAGCATCGGCTGATCTGGCAGAAGGGCGACGTATTCGAGCCTGAGCAGTTCGAATTCCCAGCAAGCCTCTGGAAATAAGCGCTGACGATTCGGATCGTCTCTCTGACAGCCAGGCCGTCAGGCTCAGTTGGATATTTCTTTTTCAGCCGCCATAGCGGGTTCCGCCGTTTGCAGGGCTGCTGCGCCGGTCATTGGAAGCGCCTTTTGGAACCATGTCGCCGAACGTCGGCACCCAGTTGGCCGTCCCGGCGCTTAATTCGTGAATTTGCGAACGGAGTAGATTTCGACATCTTCTACTACTGGAAAGACTTCGTATCGGACGTGAACGAAGGACGTTTAGGCATACTTGGGGCCGATACTGACAAGCTAGCTGAACTTCAGGCGCGGCTGCCGCACAGGGTGTGGACCTTCACAACACCCAAGGGCATGAAAGGGAAGCTTAAAGTTATCGGTTCCATGTGGATTACCGACGAGAGGCCTGCGAACTTTGTCCCCAAGTGGCGGCACAATCTTTTCTATGACGCTGCTTCACCCAAGTCGGTTGTCTTCACGAACTCGGGAAGTCCAGAAAAAGTTGCGGAAGTCAGTTCCTATCTGAACAACCGGTTCAATCAGGCCTTCAGATCTACCTTTCACGGCGAAAAAGGCCTTCACGCGATGGAAGCCGACGTTGTCCGGGGTTTTGAAAAACTCGTGCAAGCCTATGAGGCTGTCCAATTTCTGGAGGCAATAAAAGAGGTATTGCGTTCATAAATCTCACTCCATTTAGGCTATCTGAACTACTAAACACCCGATTTATGTCAAAACACCGAGGTGTGTCGTATAAGTTGCACGACCGCAGAAAAGCCGTATCGCCGCATCAGTTGATCATGGCGGATCGCAGCACGCACCGAGCACGTGCGCGCAGGCGCCGTCAACGGCGTCCGTATCTAGCGCTTGCGCGTCGGAAAATCTTCGACGGTATTGGCATCATCAGAGGATGTCCGTGGGAAATCGGACTGGGCCGGCCTCCCGCCGCGGTGACGCAGACCTTCTGGCTGAGTGGCACCACCGTCCGTGTCCTCCCTGCCACCGCTACCACGCGCTGCGAGTCATTGCGCGTGTCGTCTAAAGGTGCATCCAATATGTATCGGGAATCGCTCGATCCTCTTCCGACATGAATGGATTGTCCAGCCATATCACCTTCCTGCCACGCAGATTTCCGCGCTTCAACCCATTCTGGATGTACGGATGCGTATTGAACAACTGCAGATACGAGCCGTCGCGCCAGGCGGCCGTGAAGCCACGCGCGATCGTCGTCGCCAGATCTCGATGATTCGGCGACACATAGAACAGAAAATCGGAACGATACGCGAGCAGCAGACTTTGCTCGACGGCGAGATCGGGCTCCGTCGCCCTGCGCGATTCCAGTTCGGGATACGCCTCGATCACGCCGCGCGGGAAATAGTCCACGCGCCGGCCCTCCAGCATCTTGAAGATCGTCTCGTACGTCGAAGGTGTCTGCACGCGAAGACCCGCGTTGCGCATGATCCTGGCATCGATCCAGCCGAGACCCTGCACGCCCGTCATCGACCGAAGGTCCTCCAGCGTTTCGATCCGGTCGAAATCGACCTGGCGGTCCTGTCTGATCAAAAACACGCGATAGCCGATCAGACCGCGATGAATTGGAATATGCACGACGTTCAGGCCGCGCTCGGCCTGCGCCTCCATGCTCGTCCAGTGCAGGTTGATCGTCGTACCGCTGGCGAGTTCGGCGAGCGCTCGGCCGCGCTCCATCACGACCTCGAGCTGACGCGTCGTATACGACGCGTTGGCCGCTTTCATCGCGACATCCAGCGTAGCGAGCGCGAACGCCGCATGCACGTCGCGTCCCGGTCTGATCTGCGGATAGACAATGTCGAAATGCTGGTCCGGTGCGGCCCGCGCGGCAAACACCACACCCGCGGCGGCACTCGCCGCCGTGATAATAAAGCGCCTGCGATGCATAACCACTGATGACTGAAACTGGGTCGTACAGGTGGCTCGCTTATTGCCAGCGAGCCTGGTGAAATCCTGTCACGGGCGGTGCCGCAAAAAAATGCGGACAAACCCCCTGACAGAATGCTCACCGATACTCGCCTCGTCCCTGCATTTCGCGGGGCGAGGATCCCGCTACTCGACGATCAACCCGTGCCGGATCGCGTACCGGATCACTTCGGCATTGTTGGAAAGCCCGAGTTTCTGCATCAGTCGCATCTTGTGTGTACTGATCGTTTTCGCGCTGAGCGCGCACGCGTCGGCGATTTCGTTGATGCTCCTGCCCGCCGCGAGCATCTGCAGCACCTGAAATTCGCGGTCCGACAGCACTTCGTGCGGCGGCACGTCGCCGCGCTGTGTTTCGAAGACCATTGCATCGACGAGTTTCGGATCGATGAAGCGGCCTCCGTCCGCGAGCTTGCGGATCGCCGCGAGCAGCACGTCCGGGTCGCTGTCCTTGGTCAGATAGCCCGTCGCGCCCGCGCGCAATGCGCGCGACGCCACCTGCGCCTCGTCGTGAATGCTCAGCACGAGTACGGGTAGCGAAGGCTGCTCTGCCCGTACTCGACGGATCAGATCGACGCCGCTGATGCCGGGCATCGTCATGTCGAGCAGCAGCAGATCGACGACGCAACTGCGCAGCCTGTCGACCACTTCTGCCCCTTGCGCCGCTTCCGCCACGACGACGATATCGCTTGTGGTTGCGATGATCTGCCTAAGTCCGCCACGGACGATCGCATGATCGTCTGCAATGAGTATCCTGATCATGTTCGAGGTCCGCCATCGAGCGGGATGTGAATCGAAACCGTGGTGCCCGCGCCCGGCGCGCTGCCGATCGAAAGCGATCCGCCGATCAGCCGCGCGCGCTCGTTCATGCCGAGCAGACCATATGAATAATTGCGCCGCACCACTTGCTGATCGAAGCCGCGGCCGTCGTCACGCACCTGCAATTCGAACTTCTCCGCCGTCGAGATCAGCGTCACGTCCACGCGCGTTGCGTCGGCATGCCGCGCGACATTCGTCAGGGACGCCTGCACGATGCGGAACACGGCCGTCGCGTGCGCATCCGGGAGCGCAGGCTCGCCACCGACGATGCGCAACTCGCAAGGAATCGGATTGCGGCGGTTGAACTCGTCGACCAGCCATTCGAGCGCCGACACGATGCCGAAATTCAGTGCGGCCGGCCGCAAATGACTCGCGACGTTGCGTACCATCCAGATCGTACCTTCGACCAGTTCGCGCATGTCATCGGCTTTTTTCGTTGCTTCGGGATCGTGCGTGAGGCGCATCTTAAGCAGCGACACGTCCATTTTGAGCGCAGTCAGCAACTGGCCAAGCTCGTCGTGAATCTCCATCGCGATGCGCTTTCTCTCCTCTTCGCGGATCGCCTCCATGTACGCGGACAGCTCGCGCTGCTGCTCGCGTGATTCGACGAGTTCCTGTTCCATCTGCTTGCGCCCCGTGATGTCGTTCAGGCCGACATAGATCGCGGGAGAATCGTCGTAGGTGGCGACGCGCGCCGTCGCCATCGCCCAGAACTGCGTGCCGTCGGGGCGCCGGAACTGCACCTCCGCATTACGCAGGCTGCCCTCCATCCGCAGATACTGGATCAGATGGTCGCGCTCGCCTGGATCGGTGTAAAAATCTGCGATATTGGCCGACATGCCTTCGTCCATGCCGAAGAGTTCGCGCAGCGGCTCGTTCGTGTAGAGGATGTGTCCATCCGGCATCGACGTGATGCACAACGGCACCGGACTGGTTTCGACGATTACGCGAAAGCGCGCCTCGCTTGCCTGCAAGCGCGCGTCCGCGCGCCGCCGCTCGTCGATCTGCGCGTGCAGGTCCGCGTTGGCGCGCGCCAGTTCTTCGGTGCGCGACGCGACGCGCCGTTCGAGGTCATCGCGCGCCTGCGATAGCGCAGCCTCCGTTTCCTTGCGCACGGCCACTTCGGCGAGCAGTTGCCGGTTCTGTACGAGAAGCTGCTTGTGCATGGCGCGCAGCTCGAGATGCACACCGACGCGCGCCAGTGTCTCGTCGACGCGCAACGGCTTGGTCACGTAGTCGACCCCGCCCGCCGAAAAGCCCGCGACGCGATCCTCGTCGCCCGTCAGCGAGGTCATGAAGATCACGGCGATATCGCGCGTGCGTTCGTCGCGCTTCAGACGGCGACACGTCTCAAAGCCGTCGATGCCCGGCATCTTCACGTCGAGCAAAATCAGGTCGGGCTGCGCGAAAGCCGCGCGCTCCAACGCTTCGATACCGTCGAGCGCCACCAGCACGCGAATCCCCCGCGCTTCGAGACTGTCGACGACCACGCCGAGATTCGCGGGCGTATCGTCGACGATCAGGACGGTGTCCGTGTGTACAGCTGGAGCGGCGAGATGGCTCATGTTGCGGTATCCCCTTCCAGGTGCCGCTCAACGAGCTGCAGGATCGCCTTCGACTGGTACGCGCGCGCCAGTTGATGCAGCCGCGCGGCGAACCCCGCATGCACCGGATCGCTCGCCGCAATGCGCTCCGCCCACTGAACGATGCCGCGCATATTGCCGTCGCGCGCGAGCTGATGGAGTTCGTTCATTGCATCGATGGACATCGCGGCGGGAGACGTCAGCGGGCTATCGGGCACGACTTCCGTCCATACGGCAGCTTGAGTCCATGTGATGCCGAGCAAATCCGCCATGCGTGCGAGCAGCAGATCGAAATTCACCGGCTTGGCGATGAACGCATTCGCACCCGCGTCGAGACTCTTCGCGCCATCCACGCCGAGCGGCGTCGCCGATACCGCGATGATCGGAACGTGCGCGAGTTCGGGCATCGCGCGCAGACGCTGCGTCACTTCGAGACCGTCGATGCCGGGCATCACGATGTCCGTGAGGATCAGATCGGGACGCTCCGCCTGCGCGATCGAGATGCCGTCGCGGCCGTTGTCGGCCTCGACGGTATCGAAGCCGATGCGCTCCAGCAGTTCGACGACGACAGCGCGATTGACCTGCACGTCGTCGATCACGAGCACCTTCAGACGCGGGCCTTCGTAGCCCGTGACGACAGACGCAGGAACGGGCGCGCGCGACGCGGGCCGTTCGACTAGCGACGCCGGCAGTTCGAACCAGAACACGCTGCCCCGGCCGACTTCGCTTTCGACGTGCACCTCGCCGCCCATCGCGCGAACGAACTGCCGGGTGATCGCAAGGCCGAGACCCGTGCCGCCCGCACGCCGTTCTGCGCCGCTCGCCTGCTCGAACGGCATGAATATCTTCTCGTGATGTTCCGCTCGAATGCCGATGCCCGTATCGTGGACTTCGAAGCGGACTCCACCGCTTGCGCTTCGTCCGATATGCAGGCGCACGCTGCCTTCGTCGGTGAACTTCACGGCGTTCGACAGCAGATTGAGCAATACCTGGCGCAAGCGGCGTTCGTCGGCGCGCACACCGGATGGTGCATCGGCCGCAACCGCGCATTCGAACGCAAGCCGTCTCTGCTCGGCCTTCACCGCAATGATTTCGCGTATCGTATCGACGAGACCTGCGAGCGGCACATCGCAGATCTCGAAGCGCAGCTTGCCCGCTTCGACTTTCGCGAAATCGAGCGTCTCGTCGATCAACGTCAGCAGATGTTCTCCGCTTTGCTGGATAACAGCGACACCATCGCGCTGACGCACGCTCAACGTGCTGTCGCGCCCGAGAATCTGCGCATAGCCAAGAATGCCGTTGAGTGGTGTGCGTAATTCGTGGCTGAGATTCGCGAGGAATTCGCCTTTCGCGCGATTGGCCGCTTCCGCCGAGCGCCGCGCTTCGCGCTCGATGGCCGCCTCGCGCTCGTCGAGATACGCGCGATGCAGGCGCATGCCCATCGCGTTGAACGCCGACACCACGCGGTCGAGTTCGTCCGCCTCGCGCGGCGGCGTGCGCCGCAGGACGAACGGCTGCGGCGGCTCGTGGAAATCGTAATCGCTGACAGTGCGCGCGATCGCCGCGAGATGCCGCGTGACCAGCCGCCACAGGATATAGAACGTGAAGAGCGCGGCCAGAAATGTATTCGCGCCCTGGCTCACGAGGATCACAAGCGCGGTGCGCGCAAGCTCGTGATAGAGATTGGCGAGCGTCGCCTCGACATACAGGGTGCCGATGCGCTCCACCTTGTCCTGCACGCGGTACAGGATCGGAAACTCCCGCGCGACCTTCATCTCCGTCATGCGCTCGCCCACGGCCACGATCATCGGTGTGCCGGCCGACGGCGACTCGCGCACTTCGGCCGCGCGAATATCGGCGAGGCGAAGCATGCCTTCCAGTTCCAGCTTCAGTTGCGGCTGATCGAGCCGCCATAGCGCTTCGCCAAGACTGTCGCGATAGCTGCGGTCGATATCGACGAGACGGTTCTGAATCTGCGCGATGCCGCGCTCGTAGTCGCGATAGAGCTGCACCGCCGTCAAGATCAGCGTGATCGCGCAGCTAAAGACGAGCACCGTCGCCAGCAGCCGCAGCACCACGCTGCGCCGCACGTAACGGAGCCCGCTCCACCATGCGTCGAACCTGTCGAGAGCCATATCTTCCCGCGAGTGCTGCCGTTGTGTGTGTCCTATTCTGCACTCGATGCCAAAGCCCGGTCTACCGCGCCTCACCCCGGTTTCAAACGTCCGATGAAACAACGCGCGCGCCCGCCCGCAGCCGCCTGCGCATTTGTCTTTGTGCGTTGTCTTTGCCGGTTTTGCCTGCGTTGTCCGCTCGCGAGCTGGTCCGCATGATGGCGCATCGCTTCACCTACCCGCCGCAAAGCGCCCAGCGCGCTGTCGGTCAACGGCCAGCAATGCAACAGATAGGCGAGCGGCGTCACGCTGCGCGTCTCGCACCAGGCGTCGAACAGCCGCGACAGAGCGAATCGACCTGCTCGACAACGTTCTCCCGCTCGGACAGATAGGCCATCATGATGCATCGGGCTCAACATCGCGTTTCGATGACTCATCATCTGCGATCGGTAATCGCGTTGCAGTCAGCGCACGCGCAAAGACGGCCGTGCGACATCCTGATTCGCGCGTCAGGAAATCCTTAACGCCCATTCACGCAAAAAGCCCCGGCACCCGTAAAAGACCCTTATATGCCGGGGTGCTTCACGCCGCTCCATTCAGGAAATCCTGACAGCTCAAATCAGTGCTTCCTGAGATGACATTCCGCCGCCGCCGATTGGGCGCACGCATCGATCGCCCGTAGCATCGGTTCATCGTGCATCGCGGGGACAGTCATGGCGGGCAACAGATCGCTGCGCTCTCAGGTCGAAAAACTGGTTGGCTCGACACGTAGCCGGGCAGCGCGCGTGCGACTGCTGGAACGCTCGCGCTCCGGTGGAACGTGTCGCGTGTGCATTCAGATCGACCGGCCGACTGGCTCGTTCTCCCTCTTCTTCTTTCGCCATGCCGACCGCACATGGCATGTGTTTCCGCCGGACCGGCGCCGACCGGAGATGGGGATAGGCCGCAAGGCAGCCTGATCGTTCTGCAAGCCAGGGAGATGTACATGCACCACGACGCTTCGAATGCATTGCCGCAATATGTGATCGAACTGCGCGCGTGGCTCAGCGACTGGTACGACCATGCGTTCAATGTGGGCTACATCCATCTGCCCTTCACACTCGACGAAGCGATTGCGGACCGCCTCGAGGGGTACTTCAAGGCGGGCCTGACGCCAGCAGAAGGCGCGATGGCGTTTTTCGGCTTCGTGCATTGAGAGGCGAGCGATGAGGTTTGAAGAGTTCGATGCCCGCTTGTCGCGCCTGCTGGTCACGATGCCTGCCGGGACGACCGCTGATCTGACGGACGGCATGATCGCCTGGTGGAATGGCGCGCGGACAATCTATGCGTGGATTGGCAAGGGCGACGATGGGAGGCACAGCGGATTGCACGCACGTGAACTCGATCTCGCCGACGACTGGGGACAATTCCATGACTGGCTCACCGCATGGATCAACGAGCCGCGCTTCAGTGCGCGTCCGGATGTAGATGGTCACGGACGCTGACGGACACGAAGACACCAGCGGTGGCATCGGTCCAATGACGGCCATCGTCGCCGCGGTCGGCGATGCCCGGCAATTCCGCGCCGTAGATGCCATTGATCGAGAAACTTGTGGGGCCATCAATGAAACACCAGATCGTCGGGCGTTATCGCGGATTCGTTATTGAAGCGCGCATGGAGCCGCGGACGGTCCGCTCGTCCGATGGAGTCGCGCTAAGATACCGCGTCTCGTGGTCGTTGCGTACAGTGACGTCAAAACAAAAGGTCATCGGTGACTATGCCGATCCTGTCATATACGACTCGGACAGCATCGCTCTCATTTGCGTTGACCGCTCAGCTCGTGCGTTTATCGATGCCATGCTGGCGGATGCTTTCGATCTCACCTCGGGCAGGATGCTTAAATTGTGAATGCCATAAGAGGAAAGTCTTTTCATGCTCTTTTTGGCCGTTCAAGGCTTAGGACACTGTTTCTAATCAGCACCTGCCACCGGCGGCTCGCTGCTGATGTGTACATCGACTGGACAGCGTCATGAGTTGGTGCGGAAGGTTCGTCACGACTTCAGGAAGGCGCTCAACGCTTGGGGAGAAACACGTTCCATAGCGGCTCCTCCCCACCCACCCGCGCAAGCGCGTCGTTCTGCCTCCTTGCTTCCCGCAGCGACCCGACAATCCGCATCGGTGCCACTGCGGCTCGCCGAACGGCCGCGGCACAATGCTCGCTGCCGAGCGGTTTCAAGCCGCCTGAAGTCCTTGTACTGGAACGCCCCACTTCGACATCGATAATCGATGCATGGAGCGAAGCGAGTCGCTGCCACTATGGCGAACAGGTCGGGACGCTGACGAAGACCGTCTGCGACGGTTACTGGGGCTGTCTTGCGTTCGTGTGAAAAGCCGGCGATTGTGTATTTGTGTCGCGGGAAACACCACCGCCCTCAACCATGACCCGGTCGGTGAGCGCCCCACCGACCTCGAACTGACCATCGCCCATGCTATGGATGGCCCGCAATGGCGCCCGCCTCGGACCTTTACAGCGGCAAGCAGGTTGGCCAATCGGCAAATCGGGCACTGACTCTTCTGCGATAAAAACCGCGAAATCGCCGAACCCGTTCGTTCGTCGCGCAAGGATTGAGCGGTGAGCACACTGGCTGCACGATGCGTGAATATCGGTAACGGGCGCCGTGCACGCGGGTGCGCCCTCTCACAGGACTGAGAGGATAAGATGACCATACCGAAGAGCAATCCTTACGTCTCGTCGTGGAAAAACAGCTTGGTTTTAACCTCGGCGCTTTCAGATCAATAGCGCGCTGGCAGGCGGCTTCCAGCCGCGCACGGCTGTGGTCCTTGCCCATGCGCAGCACGCCCAGGCAGGCGCGGTAAGTCGTTGATGAAGTGACTTATCTGCTTGACAGTGAGATTTGCTTTCTCGTTTGCTACGTTCATTTCCAAACTCCAGATGCGTGTCTGGCCAATGCGGCCCGTCGGTTCAAATCAGGCAACGTTACGCAGGGCGTCACGCACCGTTGAGAAAATCTGGCCAATCTTCTGCTCGTCGACAATCAGCGGTGGCGAGAAGGCAAGGATGTCACCCGTGTAACGGACAAGCACGCCGGCCTCGAAGCACTTCAGGAACACCTCGTATGCACGTGCCCCTGGCGCACCCGCGCGCGACTCAAGCTCGACACCGGCGACCAGACCCAGATTGCGGATGTCCCTTACATATGGAGACCCATGCAGTTCGTGCACAGCATCTTCGAACGCACCGGACAAATCTTTCGCACGCTCGAACAACCGGTCGCGCTTGTAGATGTCCAGTGTTGCGATTGCAGCCGCGGCCGCTGCCGGGTGCGCCGTGTACGTGTAGCCGTGGAAAAACTCAATGGCATTCTCGGCTCCGGAGTTGACAACGGTATCGTGCACCTTCCGACTGGCCGCCACAGCACCCATCGGTATCGCCGCGTTATTGATTGCCTTGGCCATCGTGATGATGTCCGGCACCACGCCGAAGTATTCACTCGCAGTGGGCGCACCGAGGCGACCAAAACCGGTAATCACTTCATCGAAAATCAGCAGGATGCCGTGCTTCGTGCAAAGCTTGCGCAGCCGTTCGAGATATCCCTTCGGCGGAACAATGACACCCGTCGAACCGGCCAGCGGCTCAACAATAACGGCCGCGATGGTCGATGCGTCGTGCAAAGCTACCAGCCGCTCAAGTTCATCGGCCAGATGTGCGCCCCATGTCGGTTGGCCGCGCGTGAACGCCGCTTCCGCGATGTTCAATGTATGCGGAAGGTGGTCGACGTGTGGCATCAGGTTGCCAGAGAAAGTCTTGCGGTTCGCAAGAATGCCGCCCACCGAAATGCCACCAAAGCCGACACCATGATAACCACGCTCGCGACCGATGAAGCGGGTACGTTGACCCTCGCCACGAGCGCGGTGAAAGGCGAGTGCCATCTTCAACGCGGTGTCGACTGACTCTGAACCCGAGTTCGTAAAGAAGATGCGGTCGAGGCCGGCCGGCATGAACTCGGCGACCTTCGTCGCTGCTTCAAACGCGAGTGGGTGGCCCATCTGGAACGTAGGCGCGTAATCCATCGTCGCGAGCTGTTCGGCCACGGCCTCTGTGATTTCGGAGCGACCATGGCCGGCGTTCACACACCACAGCCCCGCCGTCGCATCGAGCACGGGACGGTCGTCGACCGTCGTGTAGTACATGCCCTTAGCTGATTTGAAGAGTCGGGGTGCTGCCTTGAATTGGCGGTTCGCCGTGAACGGCATCCAGAAGTTCGAAAGGTCAGGGCTTTGCGTTGTGCTCATGATTTGACTCCGTGAATATGGAGCCAACTCTATCGACTTCGCACGCTACAATCACTGAACAGCCAAAGTCAAACCGCCAGACCGTGCTGATTTTTTCTTCCCAACTGTATTGAAATGTTCAAGCTGAAGCTGTCCCGGTCGCGCAAGGACGAAGGCACGCTCGTGGACCAGATTGTCTCGTTAATCGAAGAAGAATTGAGACATGGGACGTATCCTGCCGGGACAGCGCTGCCGTCAGTACGCGCGTTTGCGAAGTCGCATAACCTGAGCACCTACACGGTCTCCGAAGCGTATCAACGGCTTGTCTCACTCGGGCTGGTTGTGGCGCGCGCAGGCGCGGGTTATCGCGTCGCAACGCCCGCCGCCAAGGCTCCTGCAGCGCCCGCCTGGAGCGCGCCGCGCCTGAATGCCGCGTGGCTCCTCTCTGATGTATTTGCAGACCAGTCTGTGCCCATCAAGGCGGGATGCGGCTGGATTCCGAACGACTGGATAAACGAAAGCGGCGTCCAGCACGCGCTGCGCGTCGTAAGCCGCGTTCCTGGGCCGCGCATTGGAGGGTATGGTCATCCTTACGGGCTTGCTACCCTGCGTGAGCACATCGCCAGCTCGTTGCGCAGGTATTCCCTTTCGGTTGGACCCACTGATGTCCTTTTGACGCAAGGTGTCACGCAGGCGCTAGACCTCATAGTCCGTACGCTGCTGCAGCCGGGCGACACGGTCATCGTAGAAGACCCGTGCTACTGCAACCTGCTGCAGATTCTGAAAGTGGCATTCGTGAATGTCGTGAGCGTGCCCCGCACGCCGGACGGAATCGATAGCGCCGAACTGGAAGAGATAGTCCGGCTGCATCGGCCGAAGGGTATATTCGTCAACACGGTGTTGCAAAATCCGTCAGGAACATCGCTCAGTGCATCATCCGCGTTCCGCCTGCTGCAAATTGCCGACCGTGAAGGCCTGTGGGTCGTTGAAGACGACATTTCCAGAGAGCTTGCACCGCAGGGCGCGCCCTGTCTCGCGGCCATGGAAGGATTGCGACGAGTCATCTACGTGTCGGGCTTTTCCAAGACAATTACTCCCGCAATGCGAGTCGGCTACATCGCCGCGAGCCGCGACCTGGTTTCGCGGTTTGCGTTGACCAAGATGGCGGTGGGCCTGACATCGTCAGAAGTCACGGAAAGGGCCGTCGCGAACGTGCTTATAGAAGGTCACTACGAGCGTCATACCGCTCACATCCGAGAGCGGTTATTCAATGCTCACGTGCGCGTGACCGAGGCGATGGCCGATGCAGGACTTAAGGTCTTCCACACGCCAACCGCCGGACTGTTCTTGTGGGCGAAGTTGCCTATCCGGCCTCAGGACAGCATCGAAGTGGCCCACGAAGCGTTGGCAAAAGGCATATGGCTTGCGCCAGGTTCGTATTTCCGGCCCGGGGAGCCTGCATCGGAATGGTTCAGGTTCAACGCAGCGACGTCTGACGTTCCTGAACTGTGGGCCTTCATGAAGGGATTGTCGGGACTAAACAGATAGCGAACAGCGAGAAAAAGGCAGCCCTGGAGAGACCAAAGCTGCCTGCGTCGGTTACAGAATCGCCACCGACTCCGTCATGTTCTGCCGCATGTAATCGAGGAATCGCTTCTGGAATAGCATGGTGTGTTCGTGCGCTGCTTTTTCGGCGGCATCGGCATCTTTCCTCGCTATTGCGTCTATCAGTTCCTCATGGTCACGTCCAAGCTTTGCTGCGGTAGGCGACGTGACCGTGAAGTCAAAATGCAGATGCAGCAGACGCTGGCCCTCGCCCAACAGGCGCTCGTAATACCCCACGAAGTACGGGTTGTTGGCCGCATGCGCGATGGTCATGTGCAGCGCCTTGTTGGTCTCGGACATCGCCTGAAAGTCGCCACTCTCAACCGCCTGCATGTAGACGTCATCCGCCTTGCGAATTCGGGCGAGGTCGGCATCGGTCCGGTGCTGAGCCGCGAGGCGCGTGACGGCACGCTGGATGAGGTCCAGCGCCGAAATGTATTTCGGAAATTCCTCAATCTCGAACGGCGTCACAAGCGTCGTCCGGTTGGGAAGTATCGTCACCAGCCCTTCGCTAATCAGCCGCGCAAGCGCATCCCGCACCGGCGAGCGCGAAAGCCCGAACTGCTCCGCGAGCGAAACCTCGTCCAGCGGGGCACCTGGTTTCAGTTGGAGCGTCAGAATCTGCTTTCGCAGTTCTTCATAGATGTATCGGCCGCCATGCCGACGGGGCTCGGTCTCCGCCGTACCTTTGCTCATCGTTTCACCACCATAATCGTGGGCCCGGAAAGACGGGCGCGCATTCAAGTTTATCATCGCGCGCACTCCACCTCAGACCTCCGGGAAACCCGAGCCCCACGTATCGCTGAGCGTGAAGCCATCGGCCAGCGGGTCGTCGGGGTCGACCCCAATCTGCTGGATACCGTAGAGCCAAGCCCGCCCCTGAATACGCGGAAGAACTGCCGGCCTGCCACCCACATTGGTCTTTCCGAGAAGTTCGACATTGAATTCGCCACCGATGGTCGAGCGCGATTTGAGCCGACTGCCGACGTCCGCCAGGCCCCGGGCGGCCAGCGTCGCGAGGTTGGCTGAGCTTCCGGTCCCGCACGGCGACCTGTCAACCCGGCCGGGAGGCAGTGTCGTGCATGTTTGATACAGCTCGTCACTGACGCGGTTACGGAACATCACATAGGCGACTTCGTTAATTTGCGGGTAGAGAGGATGCTGTAGCTGGATTTGCCGATTGATGACATCCTTCAGCGAAACGCCAAGCTCCGCAAGCTCGCGCGCGTTTTCAGGAGCAATCCTCAGCCCCACCTGTTCGACATCAATGAGCGCGTAATAGACCCCGCCGAAAGCGATGTCCGCCATGATTTTTCCGAACTGTGACGTCTCGAAGCTGAAGTCCAGCTGTTCGACAAACGCGGGCACCATGTCGAGCGAAACGCCCGTGCAACGCCCGTCCTTGCATGTCGCGCGCGCAGTGACCAGTCCTGCCGGCGTATCGAGCACGACAGTCGTTTCTGGCTCCTGCATCTCGACCATGCCCAGCTCCAGCAACGCAGTCACAACGCAGATTGCGTTACTGCCCGACATCGGGTGTGCCTTGTCCGCCTGCAGCACGATGAAGCCAGCGTGTGCTTCGGGCCGTGTCGGCGGCAGCAAGAGATTGACCGACATCTGGAGGCATCCACGAGGCTCCAGCACGACGAGCTTTCGAAGACTGTCATCGACTTCGTTGATGTAGTTCATCTTGTCGAGCATCGTCTCACCGGGAATGCCGACAACCCCTCCCGTGATGACCTTACCGATTTCGCCTTCGCAGTGAACGTCGACCAGCTGCAGCGTTTTTTTCCAGCGCATGATTGTCCCGATTACCTAATGTACCAGCCCCAAGGCTTGTCACTGTTGAAACGCGTAATTTGCTTGGTCTCGAGATAGTTGTTCAAGCCCCACTCGCCGAGTTCGCGACCAATGCCGCTCTGCTTGTAGCCGCCCCACGGCGCTTCCGTGAACGTCGGCTGGCTGCAGTTAATCCAGACTATTCCCGCGCGCAACGCGCGGGCCACACGCTCGCAACGCGCATCATCACGAGACATCACTGCGGCAGCCAGGCCAAACCTGGAGTCGTTCGCGGAACGTACCGCTTCGGCCTCTTCATCAAAAGGCCGGATGCAGACCACGGGACCAAATATCTCTTCGTTCCATACCCAGCTTTCGGCCGCAACATCGGCAAATACCACCGGCTCCATAAAGTAGCCCTTGTCGAGATGCGCCGGCCGACCTCCGCCCGTTACCAGACGAGCGCCTTCACCCCTGCCACGCTGTACCGCCTCAAGCACCTTTTCGTACTGTCCCTGGCTGACAATAGGACCGAGCAGCACGCCATCCTCGAGGCCGTTTCCGATAGTGATTTTGCGCGTTTCCTGTTCGAGTCGTTCGAGCAGGCGCTCGTAAATGCCACGCTGCACGAGCACTCGCGATGTAGCCGAGCAGACCTCGCCTTGATTCCAGAAGATGCCAAACATAATCCATTCGACCGCAGCATCTATATCGCTATCGTCGAAGACGATAAATGGTGACTTCCCGCCCAGCTCAAGGCTGATGTTCTTGATGTCGCGGGCGGCCGCCTGCATGATGCGGCTGCCCGTCGGTACGCTACCGGTAAACGCCAGCTTGTCGATGCCGGGATGCTCGCTTAGCGGAGCGCCCGCATCCTTACCCAGGCCGGTAACGATATTGAGCACACCGGGTGGCAGGTCGGCGGCAGCGGCGATGTCTCCGAGCTCGAGCGCTGTCAAAGGGGTCAGCTCTGACGGCTTCAGGACCATCGAACAGCCAGCTGCAAGCGCGGGCGCGACTTTCCATGCGGCCATCAGCATCGGGAAATTCCAGGGAATGATGGCACCAGCCACACCGACGGGCTCCTTGCGCGCAACAGAGCTGAAGCGGTCATCGGGCAGCGCGACAGGCTTCTCCGCAACAGAGTCCAGCATTTCGGCAAGCCCGGCATAGAATTCAAAGCAGCCCGCTGCGTCGCCCAGGTCCCATAGAGCTTCCGGCAGCGGCTTCCCGTTGTCGCGCACCTCGATTTCTGCGAGTTCCTGGAGGCGATCGCGAATACCTTTTCCAATTCTGCGAAGAATAGCGCCACGCTCAGCGCCGCTCATATGCGGCCACGGACCATTGTCGAAGGCTTTGCGGGCAGCCTCGACTGCCGCGTCGACGTCTTCCGAAGTTGCAGCTGCGACGTTCGCAATCACCTTTTCCGTGCTCGGGTCGATGGTTTCGAAGGTTCCGTTTTGCACGGGCGCGACCCAGCGGCCGTTGATGAAAAGCTTGTCGTACGATTTCATGGTCAGATGCATTCCTGTGTTCGCGATTTGATGAGTTTGTCGTCAACGGCTTCGAGCCAGGTATCCGCGACGGTGAAGCCCGTCTGGAATCTGTCCGTCGGGTCGGCGCCAATCTGGGAAATGGCGGTTATCCATGCCTGGCCAACTACGACGGGCACCACGGCTGCGTAATCGCCGACCGTCGTCGTCGACGCAACCCGGCTTTCGAATTTCGAACCAGTAATCGATTCGTGAATAAAGCTCTCGCCCACGTCAATGAGGCCGCGCGCATGCAACACTGCGAGACGCGACGAGGTTCCCGTACCACATGGAGAACGGTCACAGCGTCCGGGCGAAACAATCACGGTATTGCGCGCGAAGAGCCGTCCATTTTCCCGTTTTAACGGCCCCATGAACTGCGTGTTCGTGACACCTTTGATGAGTGGATTCAGCGGATGTGAGAAGGGAAGCTGGTCGACTGCAGCGGCCTTGATTTTCTGTCCAAGTTCACAAAGGTCTCGCGCCTCGTCCGGTGTAATCTCAAAGCCAAGAGATTGCGCATCGACAAGTGCGTAAGTCATGCCGCCATAGGCGACATCGATTTTGATGGTCCCGACACCAGCGACCTCGACATTGGCATCAAGATGAGCAACGAAGGCCGGTTGATTCGTGAATTCAATTCGCGTTACCTTGCCGTTCGAACATTCGCAACGCGCGTGAATAAGCGCGGCAGGCGCCTCCAGCACCAACTCGGTTACGGGCTCTTCCATCTTCAGAATGCCCGTTTCGAGCAGTACTGTCGCGACGCACATCGTATTCGAGCCGGACATCGCCACGTATTCGGTTGACTCGCCAATCACGTAACCCATCTGCGCGCGAGGGTCCGTCGCCGGCAAAATGAAGTTGACGTTGTGATTGACAGCCCCGCGAGGTTCGAAGAGACAGATCTTTCGCAGTTCGTCGCCGTGTTCTTCGAGATACATCATCTTGTCGAACATCGTTGCGCCGGGCACGTCAACCAGTCCCCCCGTCACCACATTGCCGATTTCGCCCTCGGCATGGCAACTCACCATCGTGAAAGTCCTGTTCCAACGCATTGGTTTCTCCGCGACAAATGCTTCAGATGAGCCGTTTGTTCTAGAACCGGTAGGCACTGAATGGCGCAAGGTCTTGCCTGGTCGGACGGCCTTCAACCAGGTCGGCAATCAGCCTGCCCGTTGTGGCACCAAGCGTGAGGCCAAGCTGCCCATGACCGAACGCCATAAAAACATTGCCCAGCCTGCGAGAGCGGTCGATGATGGGTTTGGTGTCGGGAAGGAATGGGCGATACCCCACACCGTACTCGACCCGCGACGTTCGCATTTCCGGCAGCACGCGTTTCGCTTTTTCAAGGATGATGTCCGCACGCTTGAAATTTGGTTCTGCACCATTGGCAGCGAACTCGATGGTGCCGCCAATCTGGAGACCCCGGGTCATCTGGGTGAAGCAAAAGCCCCCGTCCGCATAGATGGTCGAGTGGCGGATTTCGACACCCGGGTCCGAAACTACGGCCTGGTAGCCCGCGATCCCTGCCAGCGGTACATCGATGCCAAGCGAGTTGAAGAACCTGCGTGTGCCGGTACCTGCCGCGGCGACGACGTGGTTCGCTGCAACACGTTCGCCATTCGCGAGCGTGACCCCCGTCGCGCGACCATTCGATTCGTCGATTTTTGTGGCTTCAGTCTGGATGCGGCGGCCGCCCTGGGCAACGAAACTCTCCGTGAGTGCCGCGATGAAACCCATCGTATCGCTCACAGCGCGCCAGTCAGGGAAAATCAGCCCATGAGCGAACTTGCCGGCGAGTGCCGGTTCAAGGTCACTGATTTCCTTCGCGTTGAGTCGCTGTGACTTGAAACCAAGCGACTGTCGCAGGTCCAGATGCGGCTGCTCGTGGTCCAGTCCACGAGGGTCGTCGAACACCTCCAGAATGGGGCGCTCGCCCATGAGCGTCTTGTCGTCGCAGGCTTCAAGCAGCGGAGCGAAGTCCGAATAGACGTCATGCGTGAGCGTCGCCATGGACTGGGCAATGTCCACGATCTTCGAGTGTCTCGCGCACATGAGAAACCGGAGGAACCATGGGATGATGCCTGGCAGCGCGCTTGGACGAAGCGCGAGCGGCCCCTTCTGGTCCATCAGCCAGCCAGGCACCTTCATGAGAATGCCTGGCTTGGAGAGCGGAATGATTTCGCTCACGGCCATCTGGCCACAACTCCATTTCGCAGTGCTGTTGCCCGGCGCCTCCGGGTCGATCAGCGTGACGGCGTATCCGGCTCGCTGCAGATAGAGCGCGCAGCATACGCCCACGATTCCACCGCCTATCACCACGGCCGCTTCCTGAGCGGAAGGTAGCCCGTCGCGTGAAGACACTTCGCGAGGAACTGCGTTCAATTGACATACTCCTGCAAACTGAAGCCATGGGCGTACGGCTGTGCGTCGTCGACGTAATGTTCGGCGCGCCCCGTCAGCCATGCGCGACCTTCGACGCTGGGTAGAACAGCATCGAGACCGTTCTTGAGTTTTGTCGTTGATTCGACTCGGCCGGTGAAACAGCTACCAATCAGGCTCTGATGCCGGAAGGACTGTCCCTCCCGCAGAAGTCCGCGCGCATGTCGCTGTGCGACACGCGCAGATGTGCCAGTCCCACAGGGCGAGCGGTCGATGAGGCTGTCGCCGGCGATAACGACCGCGCGTGCGTCAGCACTATCTGATATGGGTGCCCCCGTCCACATGGTGTGTTTGACCATTCGAATGCTCGGGTTGTCTGGATGGACCACCTCGATGGTTTCATTTACCGCGGCCTGCATCAGGCGTCCCCACTCCAGAAGTTCGTCTGGAGAAAAGTGCTCACAACCGGGAAAGTTCGGCTGCACTTCGACAATCGGGTAGAAATTGCCGCCGTAAGCAATATCGACGTTGAGTCTGCCGAAATGCGGATGGTCGATTTCAACGTCCCGATAAAGAAGGAAGCTCGGCACGTTTGTAAAGCGGACCGTCCTGACCCGACCGCCTTCCATTTCATATGTGGCTGCCAGCTTCCCCGCAGGCACGTCAACGACGACCGTGTCGGGCAATTTCGGCTGAATGAGCCCGGCTTCGAGTGCAAACGAGATGGAACCAATCGAAGCATGCCCGCACATTGGCAGGCAGCCTGAGGTTTCAATGAATAGCAGGCTCATGTCCGCGTCTTCGGAAAGCGGCGGATAAAACAGTGTGCCGGACATATGGGAATGGCCTCGCGGTTCGAGCATCAACGCCCGCCGAATCCAGTCGTGACTTTCGATGAACGCCTTGCGGCGCGCTTCCATGGTCGCACCCTGAAGAGGCGGCGCCCCGTCAACCACCATACGAACAGGCATACCTTCCGTATGCCCTTCGATGCTCACGAAACTGTGTCTGCTCATTCCAGAATGTCTCGAAAGAAAGGAATGCCGGCGGACTGCTCCGCCGGTATATTCATCAAGCCTGCGCGGCTTCGAACACGGCCCGGAATTCGGCCTTTTCTTCGTCGGTCAGCGGTTGCAACGGCATGCGCGCCGCGCCGACCTTGAAGCCGGCGAGCTCGCAACCGTACTTCACCTTCTGCACGAACTTGCCCGCTTCCATGGTCGCCATGACCGGGAAGAGCGAACGCATCACATCCTGAGCGCCGCGAATGTCGCCCGCCGTGAACTTGTTGTAGAAGTCCACCACCGGCTTCACGAAGCAGTTTGCGGGGCCACAAATCCAGCTGCTCGCGCCCCAGAGGAAGAAGTCGAGCGCCTGGTCATCAGAGCCGCACGACAACTGATAGTTGTTTTTATACTTCTCGCCGATTTCAATGGCGCGCAGCAGATTGCCACTGCTTTCCTTGATACCGACGACGCGCGGGTTGTTCTTGAAGGCGTCCAACACGCTGAAGCCAACTTCCACGTTGGTCCTCACCGGATAGTTGTACAGGACGATGTCGACGTCCGGCACTGCCTTCAAAATAGCTTCGTAATGGCCGATGAGTTCCTGTTGCGACGGCAGAGCGTAGTACGGCGGAGCGATGAGCACGTTCTTGTAGCCCGCATCGCGAACGAGTTGAACCTGTTCGATGACTTCGCGGGTGCACGAACCGTTCGCGCCGCCGATAAGCGTGCCGCGGTCACCCACGACTTCGAGAACCGTCTTCAGAATGGCGCGTCGCTCGTCGTGCGTCAGCGCGTAGTATTCACCCGTCGAGCCCAGGGGCACGAACCCGCTGACCCCTGCCTTGAGCTGGAACTCGAGGATGTTGGCAAGGGTGTCATGGTCGACGGCGCCCGACGCGTCGAACGGCGTAACGAGCGCGGGCAGGATTCCTTTCATCTGCATGTGTTTCTCCACTTAACGATGGACTGGGTGGGTTAGTAGGCAAAACGCCTGAGCAATCGCGTTTCAACCACGCCGACCAGACGCGTCAGCGGGAAAGCGACAAGGAAATAAATCATTGCAACGGTCGTCAGAAACTCGACGGGGCGCGCGGTACTGGTCGAAATGTTCTGCCCGACAAACATCAGGTCAGCAACACCGACGGACGAGATGAGCGCGCTTTCCTTGAACAGACTGACGATGTTCGACAGCAGCGGCGGAATGGCGCGCAGCAACGCCTGCGGGAAAATCACGTACAGAATCTTTACCTGAGGGGAAAGGCTCAGCGCGATACATGCGTCGTGCTGCTCGGCCGAAATGGATTTCAACGCACCGCGAAAGGTCTCGCTGGTAATGGCCGCCATGTACAGCGTCAGCGAAATCACGACGGACACATACGGCGGAATCGGAACCCTGAAGACCACGGGGAAGCAGAAGTACACCCAGAACAGCTGGATAAGCAAAGGCGTCCCACGGAAGAATTCGACGTAGAGAGTTGTCGCCGCCTTCATCCAGCGCGAAGGAGACATCCGCAGGAGACTGAGAACAAACCCTGCGAGGCTGCCAATGACGGCACAGCTGCTCGTGAACGCGACGGTAAGCCCCAGCCCTTTCAGCAAAACGAGCCAGTAAGGCAGGACGGTGGAAAAGTCGAGATGCATGGTCTTCTCCTCAACGCTGCACGGCGAGGTCCTGACGACGCTCGATGACATGGACGAGTCTTGCAATCGGCAGGGACAGCGCGAAGTAGATGAGTGCGACTACCGTGTAGGTCTCGAGCGGCCGATACGCTTCCGTCGCGAGGCTCTTTCCGACATACATGAGGTCCGCGACCGCGACGATGGCGACGAGCGCGCTTTGCTGGAGACTCCCGATGCCATTGGTCATGAGAACTGGCATCGCACTACGAAGCGCTTGCGGCAATACCACGTAAGCCGTGCGTTGCCAAGGCTTCAGCCCAAGCGCGACTGATGCGTCAAGGTGTTCCTTCGGCACCGCCTGGACACCCGCACGATAGGCCTCGGCGTTGAATGCCGTCAGGTTAAGACCGAGTGCCAGCACGCCCATCATGATGGGGTCGATAAACACATCGACCATCATTGGAATGCAGTAGAAGAACCAGACGATTTGAAGCAATGCGGGCGTGCAGCGGAAGAACTCAATGAACAGTTGCGCCGGCCAACGAAGAATGACCCAACGGCTCATCGCCAGAAGACACAGAAGAAATCCCAGCACGAGGCCCATGATGTTCGATGCAATCGCAAGCTCGATAGTGACCTTGAGACCGGCGAGCAACGCGCCCACACTGCCTTGAAGGAAGTCGAAGTCGAAGTGATACATGGCGGACCTCAATCGAGATGCAGAACTTTTTCGAGGAATTCGCGAGTGCGCGCTTCTTTCGGGTACCTGAACATGTCGGCTGGTGCACCCTGTTCGACGATTTTTCCGCCCGCACAAAATACGACGCGAGTAGCGATGTCGCGCGCAAAGTGCATGTCGTGCGTCACGATAATCATCGCCATCTTCTGCTCGGCGAGTTGAAGCATTACGTTCTGTACTTCGACGACCATCTCAGGGTCGAGGGCCGAGGTCACTTCGTCGAACAGCATCAGCTTGGGCTCGAGCATCAGCGCGCGGGCAATTGCGACACGTTGTTTCTGGCCGCCGGAGAGCTGGCTGGGATATGCGTGGAGTTTGCTTTCCAGGCCCAGTCGGGCCAGATACATGCGGGCGCGTTCCGTTGCCTGCGCCCTGGAAAGGCCGCTGACCTTGACAGGCGCGAGGATGAGGTTGCTCAAAACAGAGAGATGCGGAAACAGCGTGTAGTGCTGAAACACCATCCCAATCTGCTTCTGCAGTTTCGTGTCAATGCGCTTTGACCGGCCAGAATCTGCACCGTAGATATACGGCTTACCCTGGAACCCAATCTGTCCGCCCTGGATGCCCTCCAGCCCCATCATCACGCGCAGAAGCGAGCTCTTCCCACTGCCACTGGGGCCGATGATGACGAGCCGGTCGTCGGCGCGCATATCGAGATTCATGTGGTCCATCACGACCAGGTTTTCGCCGTAGGACTTGAATACGTCCTTGAATTGCACAAATTCGCCGGTCGTGGACGGCGAGAGGTCCACAACGGCCGACGGAATGTGGTTTTGGGAAACCATGGTTTGAGGTGACAACATGAAATCTCTCCAGCGGGACGCGCCGACTGGCGCGTGATTTGTGAATCGAATCCGACGTTTCCTGATGTGCTGACGCGGTACGCGCAAGTCGGCTAGCTCATCTTTAGCCTGTCTGCCCTGAATCACGTACACAGCTCTGCGCTCTTAATTGTGTGCAAACATGTATGCAATACTAGGAGACCGAATTCAGGACTGTCAACGACTGTTCGTCCAAATCCAGGGAAATCACCGAGCGAAGAAGTGAGGCGACGGCAAAAAGGAGAAAAGCGCTGGGCGCAAGCGGAGATACAAAGGCGGCAGGGAGCCGGGCGGCACCCTGCCGGGCAAGCGTGGAACTTCAGAACTACTTATTCGATGCCAGCATGGACTGAACAGACGCCTTGATGAGCCGATTGACCGCACCCGAGCTAACCTGTTGGCTCAGATATTTGTTAAGGACGGCAATATCGGCCGGCGATGTGTCCTTCCGGACGCCGAATGCGACTTCCTGTTGTGCCAGCGGCGGTGACGGTTGAACGGTAGCGGCCCAGTCCGGATGAGCTTCAGTCAGAAGCATGTTGGTGATATTGGCGTCTGCGAGAAGGTCCGCACGTTTCGACATCAACGCGAGACGCGTTTCGTCGTTGCCCGGCAGCCGCATGATTTGAGCCTGCTTGAATACTGCGGAGATAGCCTTGTCCTGCGCCGTCCCCGACATTACCGCCACATTCACGCCTGGCTTGTCGATTTCCGCAATCGTGTGGGCACCCTTAGGAATCTTTGGGTTGTTCTTGTTGTAGACGAATGAGACGTTGTAATCCGTCGCGGGCGCGGAGAAGGAAATGGCCTTCTCCCGCTCCGGCGTATCGTTCAGTGCCATTGACAGGTCCCATTTGTCGGACTGCAGACCCGCGACGATGTTATCCCACGTCGTATCGACGAACTCGACCTTCACCTTGAGTACGTTCTGCCCGAAGTTTCGACACAGCTCCGAGAAGAAGCCGCTGTATTCCCCAGTCTTGGGGTCGCGCATGACATACGGGGGCGCCACTGCCGCTCCACATCGCAGGACACCCGCTTTTTTCACGCTGGCCCAGCCGGTGTCATCGGCGCGCGAAGGCGCGCTCGCGATAGCGCAGCTGGCTGCAACCAGACACAGAAGAGCTCGAGAAGTGAAACGAGACAGCCAAATCATAGTGACCTCACAAATAAGGGTAATCCGATAGGCAGACGCGGCCACCACACATCTTTGTGTATTTTTATGTGTGCAGCGCTGTATGCATGGTAAGAAGTCAATATTTGGACTGTCAACTAGGCGATTGCCCTAATTCGGCGGGTTGCAACGGCGCTTTTCCTTATCAAGACAGCCTCTCGCGTCGACAACAGTTGATACAACCAAAATCTCGGCGTAAAACATTATTAAAAACTACATTATTGGAAATAGCATCACTGTGTTTCCTGCCGCTCTGGTAGTTAGGCAGTTTTTGTCATTTCCTTACCCTCCTGTGGAGTCAGCCGACATGCGAGTCGTTGTCCTCGGAAGTGGAGTCGTTGGCGTTACGAGCGCTTTCTATCTCGCGCAGGCGGGTCATGAGGTCATCGTTCTCGACCGGGAGAAAGGTCCAGCACTGGAGACGAGCTTTGCGAATGCAGGACAGATTTCGCCAGGATATGCCGCCCCATGGGCGGCGCCCGGCGTACCTCTGAAGGCAGTGAAGTGGATGTTCCAGAAGCACGCGCCGCTGGCTATCAGACCGGACGATGAGGACAAGCAGTTTCAGCTTCAGTGGATGTGGCAGATGCTGCAGAACTGCACCGCTGAGCGCTATGCCATTAACAAGAACCGCATGGTCCGACTCGCAGAATACAGTCGCGATTGCCTCAAGACTTTGCGTGCAGAAACGGGCATTCAGTACGAAGGCCGTACGGGTGGCACGCTGCAGGTATTCCGTACGCAGCAGCAGTTCGAAGGCGCGGCGAAGGACATTGCCGTGCTGAAGGAGGCGAATGTCCCGTACGAGTTGCTAACGGCTAGTAAGCTTGCGAAAGCCGAGCCTGCCCTCGCTGCAACGTCGCATAAGCTGACGGGCGGACTGCGGTTGCCTGGTGACGAGACGGGCGACTGTCAGTTGTTCACGACCCGACTCGCGGCGCTTGCTGAAAAGGCAGGTGTGAACTTCCGTTACAACACGACGGTTGATGGGCTGGTAGTCGAAGGAGGCAAGGTGGTTGGCGTGCGCCATGGCGCCAAGCTGATTCATTCTGACGCGTTCGTCGTCGCATTCGGTTCCTACTCGACGAACTTCCTGTCTGGCCTCGTCAAGATTCCGGTCTACCCCCTCAAAGGATATTCCATCACCGCGCCTATCCTCGACGAGGTGCGCGCGCCCGTCTCAACTGTCCTCGACGAAACCTACAAAATCGCCATCACGCGCTTCGACAAGCGCATTCGCGTGGGCGGTATGGCCGAGATTGTTGGTTTCGACAAGCGCTTGCGCGAGGCTCGTCGTGAGACGCTCGAAATGTGCGTGAACGACTTGTTTCCGGGCGGCGGCGATACGACTCATGCGACCTTCTGGACGGGGCTACGCCCAATGACGCCGGACGGGACTCCGATTGTCGGCCACACCGCTGTGCCTAACCTCTATCTGAATACCGGCCATGGGACGTTGGGCTGGACGATGTCGTGCGGCTCGGCGCAGCTTCTGGCTGACCTTATTTCGGGCCGTAGGCCTGCAATCCAGTTCGATGACCTCAACGTCTTCCGATACGAGAAAGAGGCGCCTGTGCCCGAGGATTTTGCACTTAACTAAGCGTTAGCCGTTCGACACGTATGCACCTGTGCGGGTGGCCTTCCGACTCGCCATAGGCCCAAACGCTCTTCGTTCGAAACTCTCTACGAATTCAAGCCATGCCGCGCCCAATTAAAGCTTCCATCCATCCCAACGCTGTCAAACACAACCTCGAGGTCGTCCGAAGAAAGGTTGCGAATTCTCGCGTCTGGGCCGTCGTGAAGGCAAACGCATACGGACACGGAATCGAACGGATTTATAGTGGTCTGGGAGCAGCAAACGGAATCGCACTACTCGACCTCGACGAAGCGGTTCGCGTTCGAGAACTGGGGTGGAAGAAACCTGTTCTTCTGCTCGAAGGCGTGTTCACAAACGATGACGTGAAGACTGCCGAAGAGTTCGGGCTAACGGTCGCCGTGCATTGCGACGAGCAGCGTGCACTGATTGTTGCCGCAAAGCCCCGGCGGCCAATTGACATTTATCTGAAGATGAACTCGGGGATGAACCGGCTCGGATTCACGCCGGAAAACTATCGGGCAGCTTGGGAGCGCGCTCGCGCATCTGAAGGCATCGGCTGCGTTACGCTCATGAGCCACTTCGCGAATGCAGACGAAGGCAGCGTCGACTGGCAGCTCGACCAGTTCGATGAGGCGACACGCGATATTCCTGGGGAGCGCAGTCTCTCGAACTCGGCAGCAGCTCTTTGGCATTCGCCAGCTCATCGCGACTGGGTGCGACCTGGAATCGTTCTGTACGGAGCTTCGCCTTCAGGGCAATCCAGGGACATCAAGGACGTTGGGCTGCGTGCCTCCATGACATTGCGCAGCGAACTCATCGGGGTCCAGACGATGCGCGCTGGCGAGACGGTCGGCTATGCGCGAACCTTTCGAGCCGAGGAAGAGATACGAATCGGCGTGGTTGCGTGTGGATACGCAGACGGCTACCCGCGCCATGCGCCGACCGGTACACCAATCTCCGTCGACGGCATCATCACGCGCACCGTCGGCCGCGTTTCAATGGACATGCTCACCGTGGACCTGACGCCCTGCCCCAACGCGAGCATTGGTTCGAGAGTCGAGCTCTGGGGCGAACAAGTCACGATTGATGACGTCGCGTCCGCGTCTGGTACGATTGGATACGAGTTGATGTGCGCGTTAGCGCGCCGGGTTCCGTTGAGCGTGTCACCATAGACAAGCCATTCGAGCTGTCTGTGGGAGAACTGCGAGGCGAACAGCCACAGCAAGAGCCCTCCGCCGATCAGCACGGTCTGTGCGGCTCTTGCCGGGCTTCATTTCGCGGTCTTCGCCATGCTTATGCCTGTGCATGCAGTGCCAGTACTTCAAAGTTCATAACACGGTCTCAAGATCCGATAGGTGGAAGCTTTCCGTGCACTTATCCAGCGGCACAAGGTGACGCGCGCGGCGCAGTTGCTGCATATCTCGCAGCCGGCGGTGAGCCGCCTGATCGCGGACTTCGAGGACAGCGTGGGCTTCACGCTGTTCGAGCGTCAGCAGGGACGGCTGGTGCCGACCGCAGAAGCACGCGTGCTATATGAGGAAGTAGAGCGCGCGTTTGTCGGTCTCGACCGCATTGGCCATGCGGCCCAGCAGATACGCGCGATGCGGCGCGGCTCGCTGCGGGTGGCGGGATCGCCCGCCATCGCGCTCGAACTGTTGCCCGCCGTCGTCGCGCAGTTCGTGCAGGCGCATCCGGGCATCGACGTGACCTTGCTCACGCATAGCGCGAGCACCGTCGTGGACATGGTGGCGTCGGGCCGATACGATGTCGGGTTCATCGCCGAAGCGATTCCGCATCCGTCCGTGCGGCGCGAACGGCTGACGGATGCGTCGATGCGCTGCATTCTGCCGCTCACGCACAGGCTTGCGAGAAAGCGAGCGCTTAAGCGCCGCCGACCTGGAAGGCGAATCGTTCATCTCCTTCCCGCGCTCGTTCGACGCGCTCACGGCTATCGACCGCGTATTCGTCGAGCACAACGTCCAGCGTCAGATGAGCGTTGAGGCGCAGCTGTCGCAGACCATCGTCGCGCTGGTCGCCAACGGCGCTGGTGTCGCGCTGATCGATCCCGTGACGGCGGCGTACGCGAAAAACCGTGTCGCCGTGCGGCCTTTCCAGCCCGAGATTCGTGACCAGCTATACGCGTCGACGCAGCCGCTGCCGGGCATCGCCGAGCTGTTCTGCGCACGAGCCCGCGAATCCTTGACGCGACTCGTGAGTGCGCACTGCTCATGTCGGCTGTCATCACAAGCAATTAGAAGCCACATCGGGCGCAGGATGTTTGAGTACCCAGTCGATCCGCCCCTCCCTCCATAGTCCTTCGCTCGAGCTTAGGCATGCCGTCGCAATGCGTCCACTCCAACGACAAAGGGAGCGTCGGGCGACCGTTTTAGATCGCCATCCTGATGGTAAGCGTTCGATCTGTACCGTCGCCACGTTCCGCGTAGAAGATGCAATCATTGGCCGCAACGGGCACGAGTGACCGACAGTGTCCACAAACTGGGGAGAATGGACACAGTGTCTCAGACAGTCGAA
>NZ_JBBPEN010000020.1:0-63962 GCF_038900755.1 Paraburkholderia diazotrophica | reverse complement strand
GTACTCGCGCAGATTGGTAGTCAGGTGAAGCGTGTTGACGAGGCCGGGCTTGACCGGCTTCACAAAGACGTGGTTTTCGCCATCGGTGTCAATGACCCACTGAACCGAGTCGCCCATCGCCGGATCGGTTGTCAGGCGCTCGCCCTTCGCCAGCTCGATCGTCGTGTTCTTCAGCGGCGCGGTCATGATCCGGTAGATCTGGTCGCGGCTGTATGGGAACACGGCCATGCGCGCATCGCCGGGCATGGTGACCGGGTCTGAGCCAGCGTTATAAGGATTCACCGGGCTCATCGGATCGCTCATGGCGGTGGCGAGATCGAAAGACGCGGCTGGCGCGCCGGTCCCCTTCTTCGCGGCATGCGCGGACGGAAAGACGGCAGCCGTGAATGCAAAGGCGGCGACCCACGAGGCAAGCGTGCGGGAGGCGATCATCATTGGGTCTTCTGGATCGAGAACAACGGATAGAACAGCCCGAACGGGTTCGCACCAAGTGCGTCTTCGGCGGTCGGCGGAACGATCTGATAGCGGAAGGTCAGGGCATACTTCTGAACAACAGGCCTGTCCGTTGGGGACTGGGTCGTGGTCGTTGTGAACTCAACAACCGCAGTGGAATCCTCAAGCAGTGCGACGTTTGTCACACGCACCTCGCGCACCAGTTTCGGATTCAGCACAATGGCCTGGAACGGCGCGTCACCCTTGATCCAGTCGCCAAACTGGTTCCGCGCGTTTCCCACCATCATGGCCTTCACGCCATTGATGTTCCGTGCCATGCGGGAAGTCTGGATGTCGTCCGTCAGAACGGGCTCGATCGTAAACCAGCGCTCGACGGTTTCGCGCAGGGACGTACGGATCGCCTGATCGTCCGGCTTGTAGGCGGCGAGCTGCGTCACTACGGCATGGCCGTTGACGTCCGAAGACACACCATATGCCTTGACGACGGATGGAGGCGGATTTCGGCTATACACCGCCCCGACCGTAACGATCGCGAGGATGAAGCAGAACGTCTTCCAGTGGTTGGCTTCGATGCGAAGACGCGCGCCCATGTCGAAGATGATCTTCTCGGGGTCGTCCTCTGAGTAACCGCCAGGGGCGGTTGAGAGGGCAATCTGCTTTTTGCTACGGAATAAGCGCATGACGGTCGATCCATTTGGGCCGACTCAATTCAATCAGCCTTGAGGGGAAGCCAATCATGCAAAAGAGACGCGATTTACCACCGCTTTTAGGCGATGGCCGATCTTCTGCCGACGACGGAGCCGGCTCAGGGACATAACCCAGAATGACGCTCAAAAACGCGAGCTTTTAGCTCTTACTTAGCTCCCTTGCGCGGCTAAACTCGCTCCATTTGGCTTGGTTAGCGATTCCACGCATTCCACACCATGATTTCGGGGTTTTGTGACGTTTTCGCAACAAGGTTTCATCGCGTTTTCAATGGCTTATAAACGTCAGGGTGCCGGGACCTAAGTGATTTGGGTCGAAAAGGGACCTGAGCCGGCTCAGGCTCCTCTTGCTGAGATTGCAATATTAGATGTCGAAAGCCCTTTCCGATCTGCGCATTGTTGTATATAACGCATGAATCCGCGAGCCGCCCCCCTCGATTTGCATAATCTCGCTTTCGACCCAAGCGTTCTTATTGAACCCATGGGGCGGTCCATCACCCTAAGTCTTTTGAACGTGCTAGGCTTTTTTCACTAAACGCGAGAAAGTCCTTGCAGAAAGAACGACCAGGCGACACAATCGAGCCCAACACAAACAATGCTTCGAGGTACGCCTTGTCGACAAAGCCCTTTAAGGTACAAGCAGCCGCGCAGTTGCTTGCGACCACAAGTGATACGGTTCGCCGAATGGTGGATGAAGCCGGCATCGAGGTCGCTCGACAGGAGGCAGGTCCAAAGACCAGACTGTTCTCAATCGAGAATATCTTTGAACTTGCGCGCTACCGCGCCAACCGTCGCAGCAAGACAACGAAGAAAAAGCAGGTAGTGGCAACGGTGTATGCACCCAAAGGGGGAGTCGGCAAGACGACCCTTGCGAGTAACTTCGGGACCATCTTCGCGCTCAAAGGCCTCCGCACGCTGATTATTGACCTGGATTTTCAAGCCAACCTCACACTCAGTTTCGGTTACGACTCGGAACTGACGGTGGAGGAAGCGCTTGAGGCCGGTATCAGCCAGTCGCGAATTGTGGAATACCACTTCGGCAACCTGATCCCGAACTACCCGACGGGACGCGTGACCTTGCAAGAAGCAATCAAGAAGCCCTATGGCGAGTACGGTCCGCACATCGTTCCGGCCGACCTGAATCTGGATCGGCTGGACACGATGCTCACCTATGAGACGCTTGAAGGTCGCAACGCCGATCTAATTCTTGCAAAGCTGCTAAAGGAAGGACTCGCCAAGAAGGACCGTCACTTTGACGTCTCTGATTATGACGTCATTCTGTTCGATGCGGCACCTGCAAAGAACCGCATAACTCGCGGCGCCCTGCTTGCATCGGACTATGTGATTTCGCCGGTCTCGATGGAGAAATTTTCGACGAAAGCCTTATCGTACCTTTCTAGCGTGCTGACGGAGATGCATGATCAGTTCGATAGGAGTCCCGAGCTCATCATCGTTGGTAACTTCTTCGACCCAAACCGGGTGCGCGTAGTGGGTCAATTGATGACCATTACCCAAACTTACCGTGATTCTTGGCTGGACCGCTCGATCCGTCGAAGCGAGGACTTTCCAAAGGCTTTGACGGGCGAATCTGATCTCCCGCTTGTTCTTTCCAAGCCCAATAGTCAGGCTGCAGTCGAGCTTCGCGAAAGTGCCGAGGCACTGCTAAACCGAATGGGACTGATCGATGGGTAAAAGTACAAGCGACGCCGATTTCGTCGCCCAGCTGCGAAGCCGAAATTCCGCACGCACTGAACAGCCGGGCATGGTGCTCCATACGCCGCCGACGAGGCCGAATCGCTCGTTGGATGAATTGATCGCAGACAGCGAAACAGATCCGCCGTCGCCCGCTCCGCAGGCCCAAGCGTATCAGCGCGAAAGTTCGGGTTCGACTGGCGACGATTTGGGTCGAATCGTTCCGATCGATCTGTTGGACACCCATCCTTGGAATGCGCGTGTCCACCGGTCCGCTGAGCGGGTACGCGAAATTGCTAGCCAGATCGCGGCCAGTCGACAATTGCATCCGATCACCGTCACACCGAATCCCGATGTGGCGGGCCGATATTTCGTCGTTGACGGTGAGACACGCTTGCGGGGTCTCAAGCTTCTCAACAAAAAATCTGCGTGGGTTCTCGAGGTTGAGGTAGATCCCAAGAATCCCCTCGACTTTTACGGCGCGTCAGTTAAGCAAACAGACGCGACCGAAGCGATCTCCGCGATCGACAAGGGCATCAAATGGGCGATGCTCATTGAAGAGGGACACGCGACCGCTTCCGCCATTGCGGAAAAGCTCGAACTCGCGCCGTCGACAGTATCACGGATGCTTGCATACAAGAAGTTCTCTCCGACCGTACTGGACTTCATGCATTCGCATGCGGATCGCTTCCCCTACTCGGTCGCGGCAGTTCTAGCACAGCTGGTGGACGAGCAACTGTCGGAGGAGCAGATCCTGGCGAAGTGTCAGGAGGTTGTGGATTCCCAGCAGGGCCGTCGCGCGGTGGAAGCGTTGGTGAAAAGCGTCAAGACTGCGGACGGAGAGCGAAAGCCTCGCAAAGCCGCACTTGTCGCCATACCCATTAAAGCTGGGACAGCGCAAGTCGGTTCGTTTCGAACGTACGAAAGCGGGGCCCTTGAATTCAAGCTTTCGACGACCGCAAGTCTGTCGCAAGAAAACCAAAAGGCCCTTTCGGATGTTCTTGAGACCGTTTCGGAGCTGATCAGTAACGGACACGAGAATCTCCTTAGCGAATTGGAGGCGAGACTCTCCCGCCTTCGAACCGAAGAATGATACGACCCTATTTAATGGCCTGCCGCAGCCGACGACGGTCGACGTCTCGTACGGACTCGTCACGTGCGCCGGGCCGCTTCCCGCACTACGACCGCTCACCGATGAGTGCAGACTTGGCGCTGTGTGACGGCTGGTTTGCACCGGTGCGTGCAAGCGCGAGGAATGCCGGATTTGCACCGGTGCAAGCTCCCATGGCGGCTGCCGGATTTGCACCGGTGCAAGCTCCCGTGGCGCCTGCCGGGCTTGCACCGGTGCAAGTTCTCGCTGCGGCTGCCGGATTTGCACCGGTGCAAGCTCCCGTGGCGAGTGCCGGACTTGCACCGGTGCAAGTTCTCGCGGGGACTGCCGGATTTGCACCGGTGCACACACCACCGCCGACCACAGCTCCTACGAGGGAGCAAAAGAAAAGGGCCCGAATAACCGGGCCCTTTTCTTTTGTTACGTCGATTTTCATGG
This sequence comes from Paraburkholderia diazotrophica, assembly GCF_038900755.1. Taxonomy (GTDB): domain Bacteria; phylum Pseudomonadota; class Gammaproteobacteria; order Burkholderiales; family Burkholderiaceae; genus Paraburkholderia; species Paraburkholderia diazotrophica_A. Next base: position 59,564 of record NZ_JBBPEN010000020.1, on the reverse strand, counting down.
AGCGAAAACCATGACCTGAAATGGTTCTTGAAAAAACAAAAGCCAAGAATTGGCGTTCTTGGCTTTTGCAGAGTTGCGGCACTCGGACTTTCATCCAAGAGGGTTGGCGCCCTCTCTTCACCTCAACCTAAGCAATTGAGAGTGTAGGAAGAGTCCTGGTCGCTGTCAACGCATTCCACAAAAACTTCACGAAAGGATGCGTGAAATGGACTCGCTTTGCCTGTCAACGAATGACAGCTTTGCGGATGGTGACGCACGCCAGCACTCGATCGGGTTTGATCGTAACCATACCGCTCTTGACGGACGCATCACTAAGGATGCACGTCCGACCAACACCAACAATGACGGTTCGTCCGGAAGCGAATCGTCTTCGGCAGATCCAAACACTCTGCCTGGGAAGATCGCGAATGCGCTCGTGCTCGTCTATGAGGGATTAAAAGAGACCGACTTGTCGGAAAGTCACCGTCGCGTATTAGCGTGTCTCATTCGATTCGGCGTGAATTTGAATGATCCGAGCCGAAGCATTTTTATCAAGAAATCTTCTATCGCTTTGAAGATTGGAGTCAACGAGGCAACCGTCTATCGCGGACTGTCTGCGCTCGAAACTGCCGGCATCATTGAGAGAGACGATCAGGGGCGAAAGGGAAGAGCGGTAAAGGCTATCGCCACGATCAGGCTGACTGCCAGCGCGCTCGTTCGCTTCGGTTTTTTTGCTGCGCCGCGTCAATCGACCGGCGATCCGCGGGCCGAAGCGCAACGGGACGGCGATCCGCAGGCCGAGGCGCGACACCACGGCGATCTTGCACCGGTGCAAGACGTAAACAATGCCCCTAAGCAGTCTTCTTTGAAGAAACAGCCCACGCGGGAACCGTTTTGCAAAATTGACGGGAAAACCGTTCCTAGCGACCTCGCTTGGCTCCATGCCCAGAACGGCCTTAGCTTGAGCGGCATCTTCAAGCTTATGGCCAATGCCAAAAAGGCCGGCACGAAGCTATCTCACGTCGTAACCCATTGCGCACAGAGCCTCACCGGACTCTCAGGCCGGGAACTGTTTGCATACCTCTCGTCGGTTATTGCGCAGCCCATCGATTTCGAGCGAATCGCACATGCAAAGCGTGAACAAGCGCTGGCGCGGGAAGAGGCCCGAGCGGAATCCGAGCGCCTAGAGGCTCAACTCTGTCGACTCTCTGCCGTTAGAGGGCGTAGTTTCGCGGACCCGTACGGCCGAACCTGGACCGTGGAAGACGCATCCTTCGTTGTGCGTGCTGATGGGAATACGGGCAGCGTGCCGTTCAAGCTGGCCCGTGAAGCCGTCGCTGCCATCACTGACGGACAGTGGCCGATTTGCACCGGTGCAAGTGTTCTCACGCGGATGGACGACGGTTTGACAAAGGCTCGCCCGTCCAACTCGGCGTGGGTAGCTGTGCGGGATCGCCTTAAGCGACAGATCCGGGCTTGACACTGGCGTGCGTGCGCTACGGTGATAGCACGTAAAACGAGGATTGAGGAATGGACGACAACGAGTTTTCACTGGGCGTGATTTCGAACCGCCGCACCGCAATCGCAGTCCACAAGCGGTTGCGAGATGCAAAATCGCCAATGCTCAAGATGGGCCGGTTCTATTGCGCCATGCTGGACCGCGGCATATGGGATAACCAGCGGGCAATGGCCCGAGAGCTCGGCATTTCGACCACACATCTCAACAGAATGATTGCCGCTGCTCGCCTGCCCAACGAGGTTTTGGCACTCTTCCGCGATCGGACGTTGGCTTTCAGGAATGTCGAGTCCCTTACCGTTCTCGTCCAGCAATTTGGCGAAGCGGAGATTATCAAGCGCGCCAGCGCAATTCCTGCAGGCGCTCCGCTCGACGACATTTTCGCCATCCTCACAACGGGGAAAAAGGCGCCTCGACAAGGTGTGCGAGTTAGCATCGCTGCCGACGCAAAATATCTGAGGATCGACGTGCCTGATATAGCGCTCGTAGCTCCGCGTGTGAAGGAACTCGAGGAACTCCTCAATGCGATGCTTGGTAACGCCGTCCGCATGAAACGCTAACGCGCACCTGCGGGCAACCGCACACGGCCCGGGAACGCGTGCGCATGGGAAGTGACAGAAAACTGCCACTTATCTGACACTTTGCACTGGTGCTCCCACCCGTGCATGCGAACTATCAGATTACTGATACTTTTCTGTCAGTTTGAAGCAACGAAGAGAAAAAGTTGATGGGTCATTTGCAATTCGACGGCGACGGGACGCGTGAACTGATCTCGCGCGTCAAAATCTTTGTCTTCGCCTATAGACGTCCCGTTGACCGCTTGTTTCTCGACATAGAGGACGCGACGCTTTACGAATGGTCCGATGTGCAGCCGCTTACACCGCAACTGCGCCTCGTGCAGGCGTCTCCGCCGCTGACGCCAGTTTCTGCCGCTGTGGTCTCGACTGTAGTAGCCATATGGGGCCCGGACTTGTTCACGACTAACGCCGGCCGGAGCTTGGTGCACGTCATCGCGGCAGACGGCCCGATCGCCGCTGCGAAGCGGATCGCCATGGGCTTGCTCGATGAAGACAGGCATGACGCCAGATGGGATCAGACCATCGACGCGCTCAAAGCGCTTGTCGCTTTGCATCCGACCGTGTTTCTGCGGCCAGCGAGCATCGCACTTCAGAGGTTCACTGGAGGGCCGGGATCGGAACTCTAGGCGTCACCGCCGCTTTTGCGCGGCTTTCTTAGTCTTGGACTGTTCAGCGAAGGTGCCAGCGTTTTCATACGAAGCCTGGCCGATGACGCGCGTCGTCTCACAAACGACCTTATATACTGAATTTGCGCCAAACGACTTAGGAGACGCGCTATCGCGCGTCCCTCTGCCGCCAGGGAGGGGGCCTTCAGCGAGTAGGAAAATGATCTGCGGCGGCACTTGAAAGGGGCGTTACGCTGACCGCTTTCAAGGCCGAGGCAATCATGAACGATATAGAAGCGTTGTATCAGCAAGCCCTAGCCATCCTCGCCGGGAAAAAGCGGCCCGCGCCGATCGAGTACGCTGGGCCGTGCGGCATCCGCCTGCAGCAGCCGGCGCGGATTCCCACAGATCTGGAGTATCTAAGGCAGGAAGATCCTGTCTTGACGTTCCATCTATATCAAGCGGGGTTGTTCGAGGATGGCGCGCTCATTCGTCGTGACGAAGGCAAGGGAAGGGCGCGCTGATACGCGGAGTCCGTGCATGCCGGCTAGATCGAAGCTTTGCGCACGAACGTTTCTGCCTCCCGATACTGGCGACCAAGCTCAGCAGTTGCGTAGATCGATGTCGTATCCAGCGAATCGTGCCCGGCAAAATTGCGCGCGCTCTCAAGACTCATGCCGTTTGCGACCGCGTGCGATACGAAGGTGTGACGCAGCCAGTGGGGACTCACGGCGGAGAAGGCCCGCGCATGAGGTGAGTCTTCGCAAAGTGCGGCGGCAGTCGCCGTCGCGAAAAAGCGTTTGATGGCGTTGTACAGCCGGGTGGGATGGACCGGTCCAGCTTCGCGCTCAAGTGAGCGCAGCGCAGCGCCGACGTTAGCGCCACGTTCTGAGGCCTCACGACGGACGCGTTGGATCTCGCGATTGTCGGGCAACGCCGGGATCAGTGGAGTGCCCACGGGACAGGCGAGGGGGTCGCGCGGGAAGCCGCGGGCCGCGAGATAGTCGCCGAGCGCCTCGAGCACCGGTGGCACGAGTGGAATGAACCGCTCCTTTGCCCCTTTACCGACGACGCGTAGGACGTGGATTGAACCGAGTTCGGCGCCCGCGTATCGGACACTGATGTCGTCGGTGAAGGCACCGCAGAGTTCGGCGCGGCGCAGACCCGTGCAATACGTGAAGCCGAGCACGAACCGCATGCGGGTCGCAGATGCCGTATCGGGCAGCGTATCGAGTACCCGCATTGCAAAGGTCCAGGCGTCTTTAGTCAGACTGCGCTCTACCTGGATGCGTGGCTTGGCGGCAATTCGTCGCTCGTTACCGGCCTCGTCAATTTCGCTGCCGAGAAACACCTTGACCTTGGCAAAGGCGTTGTGGTCGAGGTACTGGGCGTTCACGAGATCGCCAAAAAATTTCTTCAGGGCTGCGAGGGCGTCCTGGCGACTCTTGATCGACAGAGGTCCACGAAAGGGCCGCCACCCCGGCTCTCCGCGCGGCATCGCGCGCACGGTCACCCACTGTGCGGCCGGCTGCGGATCAACGAGGAAAACGTTGATGTACTCACGCGCGTCGTTGATGTCCAGACTCGACAGCGGTTTGCCCTTCGCAAAGATTGACCACAACAGCAGCCGCTCAGCTTCGATACGGTATTTTTCGCGCGTGTTCGCGTTCTCGTAGTCCGTCAGCCAGAAGTTAATCGCCTGCAGGTCGTTGTCCGCGCCACTGTTGTTCTTAATCAGGTTCCGGTTCGCGCCGTGCGAGCCGTCCAGATCGGCAGGAATCAGGAAGTATTCCAGCGGTACAACGCCGGTCACGGGCTCGCGGCGCAACCGCGGTACCGGCAAGGTACGCGCTGAAGGATGCATCTGCGCTTCCGGCGCCACTCGCAGGCCGTCGACGTCCCGGTAGTGCTCCAGCCAGGCCACAATGCGCCGCGCGCCTGTCTCGCCGAGGCGCGGCACGTCGCGGTACCAGCGGTAGCCCACCGCGTTGATCGTCTGGACGAGCCTCCCGATCGTAGTCAGGCCGACGTCGGACAGGCGCAACGCCACTGTAGTGTCGAACCAGCCGAGCACATGATGGTCTGGCTTCGGGTCTTCGACTACCAGCCGCGCGAGCGCATCAAGAGCCGCCATCTGACGTACGCGCAAGCGTGCGTTGCGTTGCTGCCGGCGCAGCGTGGCCACCGCCTCCGCGCTCTGGCCGGGTTGTCCGCCAACGTGACGGTCGGTGAACAGATCGAGCAGCTCCTTCTCCGTATAGAAGCCGTCCGGATCATGCGCGGCGGCGAACTCCTCCAGAGAAGGCGCCGCGGCACCCGTGGTTGCGGGCGCAACCGCGTTCGCCAGAGCCGACGGGCGGATTGAGAGCAGCCGTGCCGTCGCGAAATCCTGACGCTTGCGTGCGGCCGCGACAAATGCGGTCACCAGCCAGTTGCGCGTGGCCATCGCTCTGCGAGCATCGTGGCCGAACTCGAGATACTGGTCAGCCAGCTCCGCCAGATCCAGGCCTTCGAGATAGCCGCGGAAAAACGCCAGGTGCTGCAGGCCGATGCGGCGGGAGGCTTCCTGTTCTCGCCGCGCACGTCGCCGACGCGCTTTGGCGCTGGCCCCCGGGCTTCGCGCCCGACGCTTCGGCGGTTCGGTCGCCGGCGGCCCTTCACGGAACTCGACATCCTCAACATCCCCGCTGATCTGCATTCGCGATTTTTCCTGATACGGAATCTGTGTTGTTTGATACGCGGTCGGTGCCATACCACTGCAGCGCGAGTCCGGTGATGCATCCACATTTGGCGCTCACGCCACCGCCGCGAGCCTCGTGCGACGGGCATCGACGGAGGTGCGCTGGAAAATGTACCCGTTTGTGCCAGAAAAGTGAAGGGGTAGATAGTTGTGGCTATCTACCCCTTCATTTCTGGACATTGGTTGACGAGTCAGTCGTTCACGCAACTAAATCTGTTACCAGTTTTCAAGTAATGTTGTTACTACCGGCGGACCTAGTCATGGCGTGAGTGGTTTGACGGGCCCTGCGCCGGACTCGGTTTCCGGACTCGCGTGCCGTGACCGGTTATGGTCATCCAATGGTGTAGCGCAATGGGCGGCCCGGCAACCGGGCGGACGCCAGTAGACACAACTTTAGTTGCGCGAGCGTTTGCCGCTCGCGCAACCAACTCCCGTTCCGCGCTGCCCGTCGATAAGCGCGATCGCTTTCGCCCGTTACCCGACAAAAAAAGGAAGTGCACGTGTCAGATACCGTTACCCGCTTTCCCGTCGCACCCGGCGATCGTCCCCGCTCGCCCACGGATCTGCATCCTGCTGGGGATCGTGCTCGTCGGTAGCTACTACGCCTGGCTGAACCCAGAGCCGCTCAATGTCTCTGCGAATGCCATGACCGCCCTGCTGCTGCTGCTGATCGTCGGGGTGGCGATTTTCTTCAACGTCCCGCTCAAAAAAAAGCGGAAGGGCGCGGACAGTCTCGCGCCGCGTCCGGCGCATAAGTGGATGCACCGCAAGCGAAGCAAGCCTGGGGGCGCGGTCGCGCGGCAGGTCACCGCACCAGAAATGTTTTCGCGCGCTGCGTCGCCCGTAGGGTCCAGCTCACCGGCGAAGCAGCCGGTAGGTGCGCACCGGGCTCATCGCGCCGGCCATCTCAAATCTGCTGCCTTCGAAAAGGCCAAAATCAATCACGCATCCGGACGGACGTCTGGGGAAGTGCGCGATAATCACAACTCTTTGAGCCGAGTGTCTGGCGCCAGATCGGCGAGGCGCGGGCGAAATGCTACAACAGCGCAGAAAATGGATGAAACAGCGTGATCAAAACGGGAGCGATCGGCCAATTTCAAGGCCGGCAGCCGGGCCGGGCCGGCCCACGTCGTCCTAGCGGCTTGATTGGGAGGTTTGCGTTGGCCCTGTATAACGCCGAAATCTCGGCAGGATCGCTGATGATTCCGGAAAGCCGACGCATTGCGACTCTTTTGCTTTCGCAACCCAGCGCCGAGCGGTGGGAAGCTGCCCTCAACGACGAAAATCTGCTGCAAAAGAAACCGCAGACGGCCAAGCGCCAAGGCCGCCTGATTCGCAACCGACTCGAGACGCTCGACACCGACGGCGTGCAGCTCGTAATCGGCGGCGACAGCGAGCTTTGCGGGCAGATTTTGCTCGCCGCGGCGATGCGCCACAGCAGACTGCTCAGCGATTTTATGCGCGACGTCTACGCGGCGGATCTGCGACGGTTGGAAAGACACTTGAACCACCAACAGTGGGACGGGTTTCTCTCCGACTGCGAGAATCGTGACGAAGCGGTGGTGCAGTGGGCGGCTTCGACCCGAGAAAAGCTCTTTCAGGTGATCGTTCGCATTCTTTTCGAAGCCAAATTCCTCGACTCCACTCGTCGACGTGGCTTGACGCCGCCTTTGCTGCACCCCCGCGCGAAGGCTTATCTCAAACAGCTCGGCGACATGGAAACGCTCGAGCGGATGGAGCTTCTCGCATGAGCGCGTCCTTCGATGATCGCTTGAACCAGATGTTGCCGCGACTGCTGTTGCCGGACGTGCTCGAAAACAAAGGCTCGGGCGGGGAGATCGGCTTCTGGATCTTCGATTACCCATCCGACAGGGAAATGACGATGCGTGGATGGCTCGCGGACGTTATCGAGCCTGGTTTGCGCAAGCACAGTCCGAAACTGCGGTTCGCGACCGTCGACCTTTTCGAGTGCGTCATCGGCTTGCTCGAAGATCGCCGCCTGCTGGACAAGGCGTTTGAGATGCAGCAAACCAAAGGCGATGACGCGCTGCTCACCTCGTTGCGCTCGGTCCTCAAAGAGGACCGCTTGGCCGCGCGCATCGTCGAACAAACCGGGGTCGCCGACCTGGACCTGTTGATTGTCAAGGGCGTGGGCGCGTCGTATCCGATGGTGCGCACGCACACGCTGTTGTCGGCGTTGCATCCGCACATGCAGCACAAGCCTTTGCTGATGCTCTATCCAGGGCGCTACGACGGGCAGTCGCTTCGGCTGTTCAACACGCTGATCGACGACAACTATTACCGGGCGTTCAGCCTGGTGTCCTAAAGCAACGAGAGACCAATGAAAATCCGAGAGCTTTTTGTTAAGCCAATCGACCGTCCGATCAACGGGGTAGTCAAAGCCGACCAGCGCGACGACGAGAGCGTTTGGCAGGAGCTGGACGAATACGTCGCGACCAAGGAGGTGACCGAATATCTGCGGCGCTTCTTCGACGCGTATCTGGCCACCGTCGACCACCCGAACGACCCGACGATCGCCGCGCGGATGGGCGTCTGGGTGTCGGGCTTCTTCGGCTCGGGCAAGTCGCACTTCATCAAAATCTTGTCCTATCTGCTGTCGAATCTCGAAGCGACCCATCCGGAAGACGGGGCGAGGCGGCACGCGGTCGAGTTTTTCAACTCGAAGGTCAAAGACCCTATGCTCCTCGGCGACATTCGCCGCGCCGTCACGAGCAACACCGACGTCGTCTTGTTCAACATCGACGCGAAGGCGGACTCGAAAAGCGACCGTGACGCCATCTTGCAGGTGTTCTTGCGCGTCTTCAACGAGATGCAGGGGCTCTCGGGCGACGCGCCGCACGTGGCGGATATGGAGCGCTATCTCATTTCGAAGGGCGCCTACGCCACGTTCAAACGAGCGTTCCAGGCGGCCAACGGCAACGCTTGGGAGCGCGAGCGCGACGCGGTCGATTTTCTGCGCGACCACGTCATCGCGGGGCTCAGCGATGCCTTGGACATGTCGCCGGACTCGGCGGCCAAATGGTTCGACAACGCGCGCGACGCCTACAAAATCAACATTGAGGGCTTCGCGACGCTCGTGCGCAAATACCTCGACGCCAAAGGGCCGCGTCACCGCATCGTGTTTTTGGTCGACGAGGTGGGGCAGTTCATTGGGAAAAACACTCAGTTGATGCTCAACCTGCAGACGATCACCGAAGAGCTCGGAACGCAGTGCAAGGGCCGCGCTTGGGTGATCGTCACCAGCCAGGAGGACATCGACGCGACGCTCGGCGAAGTCAATCAGGCGCGCACCAATGATTTTTCGAAGATCACGGGGCGCTTTCACACGCGACTGTCACTTTCAAGCTCGAACACCGACGAAGTGATTTCGCACCGCCTGCTCGAAAAGACGCCCGCCGCGCGCGACGCGCTCGAGGCCCTTTGGGCGTCCAAAGGCGACATCATCAACAACCAGCTTTCGTTTGCCGATCATGCGATCGCCTTCCGACGCTATCGCGACGCGGCGGACTTTGCCGCCCATTACCCGTTCGCGCCTTACCAATTCCAACTGCTCCAAAAGGTGTTCGAGTCGATCCGCAAGGTCGGCGCGACGGGCCGCCACCTCGCGCGCGGCGAGCGCTCCATGCTCGACGCGTTCCAGACGGCCGCCAAGCACAACGGCAACGAGGACGTCAACGCGCTCGTGCCGCTCTACGACTTCTACCCCGCGATCGAAAGCTTTCTCGATTCCTCGGTGAAGCGCGCCATCGATCAGGCGGCCACGAACCCCGCGCTCGAAGAGTGGGATCTGCAACTGCTGCGCGCGTTGTTTCTCATTCGCTATGCCGATGCGGTGAAGGGCACCATCGACAACCTCGCGACGTTGTGCCTCGACGAGGTCGACGCGGACAAGCTCGCGTTGAAGCGGACCATCGAGGCGGCCTTACAGCGGTTGGAGCGTCAGAACTTGGTGAGCCGTAATGGCGAATTGTGGTTTTTCCTGACCAATGAAGAGCGCGACGTTTCGCAGGAGGTCAAGTCCGTTAGCATTTCCGAGGGGGAAATTTCGCGCCTCGTCGCCGAGCTGGTCTTCGACGAAATCCTCGGCGGACAGACGAAGGTGCGGCATCGCGAGACCAAGAGCGACTACGAGTTCAATCGGCTGCTCGACGGCGTGCCCTACAAGCAGGCGAATCAGGCCTTGACCCTTGAGGTGCTCTCGCCGGTGGGCGCCGAATACGAAATGATGCACGAGGCGCGGTGCATTGGTCGAAGCGCCGAAGGGACGGCCGGTCGGGCGCTGCTTCGAATGGCCAACGACGCGCGGGTCTACGTCGAACTCAAAACGTATCTGCAAATCGAGAAATACATCGCGCCCAAGGTCGACACGGCCAGCCCGTCGCTCAAACGGATTCTCTACGATCGAAAGGACGAGAACCGCGATCGGCGGACGCGAATGCTGTCGCAGCTGTCGGAGATGATCAGCGCGGGAGACTTCTACGCGATGGGCCAGCGCCTGACGTGCAAGCCGCAGTCGCCGCCGGTGCTGCTCGACGAGATGCTCAATTACCTCATCACGAACACCTACTTCAAGCTCGGCTACCTGAAAGTCCGGCAGGCCGATCCCATCGCGGAGATTCGAGCCGTGCTGTCGGCGGACACGATTGGCCAGCAGTCGATCGCGCTCGAAGGCGAGGCCGGCAACGCGTTGGCGGTGGGCGAAATGCGCCAGTTTCTCGACATGAGCGCGCAAAACAGCCGCGTGCTGCTGTCGGACGTCGTGGAGCGCTTCGCCGGGGTGCCGTGGGGGTGGAGGCCCGAGTGGGAGTCGGTGCTTCTCGTCGCGCGCCTGTTCATGGCCGGCGAGATCAAACTCGTCATGGACGGTGCCGACCTCGACCCCTTGGCCGCCATCGAGCCGCTCACAAAAGCAGCCCGCTTGAAGAGCGTGTCGATCTTGAAGCGCAAGACGTCGGACGCTCAAACGCGCACGAAGGTGCGCGAGCTGCACCGCGACATGTTCTCGACCATGCCGCCGGACGAGGAGGATCCGCTCATCGCCGAGTTCCGCGCGAACCTGACGCGGTTGAAAGCCGATCTCGAACGCGCTCGCGGCAAAGCCGAATTGAAAGACTATCCGGGCAGTTCGGAAATCGCGGAGGCGCTGGGGGCTATCGACCGGCAATTGGCGCGGCGCGACGCCTTCGAGTTCCTCGAAGGCTTGGCGACCCAGCGCAGCGAGTGGCGCGATCGGGCCGACGACATCCACGACGTGCTGAGCTTCTATCAAAGCCAGGCTCCTGTATGGGCGCGCTTGCTCGAAGCGCTCAGCAGCTTTGCCGACAATCGCGAGCCGCTCCTCAATGACGCGACGGCGGCGGCGGCCTTGGCGGAGTTGGAGCGCATCCAGGCCAATCCCGCACCCTACGGCCAGGTGAACCGAATTGAGCAGCTGGTGGCGACCGTTGAGCGGGTCAACGACGCGTTGGCGGCCGAGCGTCGCGAACGCGCGCTTCGGTCGGTCGACGCGAAGATCGCAGAGGCGATGCACGCGCTCGATGACGCGAGCGCGGACGCCGACCTTCGCAATCGCGCCTTGAAGCCGCTCCAGGACTTGAAGGCGCAGTTAGCCTCGTTGGTGAGCATCCCGCGCATTCTCTTTTTGCAGGGGCGCGCGGGCGACTTGCTCGACGCGGCGATGGATCAGATTGCGCGGGCGGCGCGCTCGCGCTCGGCCGCGGCCCAAGCGGGCAACCCCAGCGCAAGCGCTTCGAGCCCCACCGCATCGAGCTCAACGGCCCCGAGCGCGAGTGCGCCGGGCGCGCAGTCGGACGGCGCACAGCCGGCGCCGGCCGCGCGTCCGGTCAAGGTGATTCGAACCAGCGACCTGAGCGCGAAGACGTATCTGGACACGCCGCAAGACGTCGACGACTACCTCGCGAAGCTTCGAGACGAGTTGATCTCGGCAATCGAATCGGGCCATCGAGCTCGTCTGCAATAACCTTTTCGGAGCACTGGCGCACGTCATGAACAAAGCCAATCTCAAAGCCTACGCGCCGCAAGCGCGGCTCGATTTCATCGCCGCTGTTTCCGCTCGCGCGAACCTGTTGGGCATCAGCACGCAAGGGGTGGCGCCGGCCGAAACCCGCGGCGACGTCGCGATAATCGAAGGGCGCGAGTGGCCCGTCAAGGTGCTCGCGCAGCGACAAAAGCTCATCGACACGATCGAGCGCCACGGCTACGCGCACACGATCGACGCGATCGCCTACACCTGGTTCAACCGATTCGTCGCGCTTCGTTTCATGGAGTTGCACGACTACCTTGATCATGGATGGCGGGTGCTCTCGAGTCGAGATGGCGCCCAACCCGAGATTCTTCGGCACGCCGCTGAGCTGAGCTTGCCTGGCCTCGCGGTCGATCGCCTCCGCGACATGCAACTGGCTGGCAACCAGGACAACGAGCTCTACAAGCTCTTGATCGTGGCCCAATGCAATGAACTCTCGCGCGCGATGCCGTTTCTCTTCGAGCGTATCGACGACGAGTCGGAGTTGCTGTTGCCCGACAACCTCCTGCGCACCGATTCGGTCATCGCCAAGCTCGTGGCCGAAGTGCCCGAAGATGAATGGGAGCAAATCGAAGCCATCGGCTGGCTCTATCAGTTCTACATCAGCGAACGCAAGGACGCCGTCATTGGCCGCGTGGTCGAAACGGACGATATCCCGGCGGCCACGCAGCTCTTCACGCCCAACTGGATCGTCCAATACCTCGTTCAAAACAGCATCGGGCGTCTCTGGTCGCTGGCCAATCCAGCGTCGTCGCTGAAAGCCCAATGGCCGTTCTACGTCGATCCCTCAGAGCGGCCGGCGCAGGAGCTCGCCCCGCTCGCCGCCATGGTCGCGAACCGCGTGGCCGAGGACGGCGGCAGCCTTAACCCGGAGAGCCTTCGTGTCTTCGATCCAGCGTGTGGTTCGGGGCACATTTTGGTCGAGGCCTACGAGCTGCTCAAACAGGTCTATGTGGAGCGCGGCTATCGCCTGCGCGACATCCCGCGCCTGATTCTGGAAAAGAACCTTTACGGCTTGGACATCGACGAGCGGGCGGCGCAACTGGCCGGATTCGCCTTGATGATGAAAGCGCGCGCGGACGACCGACGCGTCTTCGACGAGCCGCCGGCGCTCAACATCTTTGCCCTCAAAGAGCGCGGCGAGCTTTCGCAGAGCGCCCTGGCCGAGCCCTTGAAGCCGTATGGGATTTCCCTCGACATGATCGAGTGTTTGCTCTCGACTTTCTCCGATACGAAAACTTACGGCTCGCTCATCAAGATTGAGGAGCCGTTGGGCTCCGGCCTGGCGACGTTGGCGGCGGGCTTGCAACGCGCGGCGGGCAGCGGCGACTTGTATGCCGAGGCGGCCGCACAGGATCTGTTGCCGTTCATCGGCCAGGCGCTGCTTCTCGGGATGCAGTTTGACGCCGTGCTGGCCAATCCGCCCTACATGGGCGGCAAGTGGATGGGCCGCAAACTCAAGGCCTTCATTGAAGCGCGTTATCCCGAAGGCAAGGGCGACTTGTTCGCGTCCTTCGACCTGCGCATGCTGTCGATGGTGCGCGAGGGCGGCTATTTGGGGGCCGTTCAGCCGTTCCTCTGGATGTTTTTGAGCACCTACGAGGACCTGCGCCGCACGCTGCTCGATCAGGCGAGCATCAGCACGCTGGTGCAGCTCGAATACAACGCGTTTGAGCCGGCGTGCGTGCCGGTCTGCACGTTCGTTTGCATCAAGGGACAGGCCGAAGTCTGCCAGGGCGATTTCTTCGACCTCAGCGACTTCAAGGGTGTTGAAAACCAGGAACCTCGCCTACGCGAGGCGATCGTCGATCCGTCGGCGGCGTGGCGGCATCGCGCGAGCAATCAGCAGTTTCATGAGATTCCGGGGCAGCCGATCGCCTACTGGGTCTCCGAGCGCTTTCGCCAACTGTTCGCGAGCGGCCAGACCATCGAGGGCGTCGCGTTTTCGAAACAAGGGTTGGCCACGGGCAATAACGGTCGATTTATCCGCTTCTGGCATGAGGTTTCGATCGGAAGGGTTGGATTTTCCATGGATAGTCGAGCTGAGGCGCTCGCGTCCAAAAAGAAGTGGTTTCCCCAAACGAAGGGCGGCGCATTCAGGCGCTGGTATGGCAACTTCGAGACCGTGGTCAATTGGGAGGACGATGGTCGCGAGATGCGAGTCTATGGTGTCGAAGACGGGGGGAAGCCTCGTTCGGCAGTAAGGAACATGGATTTTTACTTCAAGCCTGGCATCACGTGGTCGGACTTGACGTCTAGCTTCTTCGGCTCCCGTCAGGTGCCGCAGGGATTCATCATCAACACGGTGGGCCCGGCCCTGTTCGCGAAGCCTAGCAAATCACTCGATGGCCTCCTGGGCTACACCAACTCACGCGTATTCCAGCGCATCGTTGACGTCAGCTTGCAGGGGCTGCACTACAACAACGGCGTCGTTGGCAGCCGCCCCTATGTGCCACCGGCTAACGTCTCGAAGGTCCGCGAACTCGAGCGCGAATTGATTGCGATATCTCGGCGCGACTGGGACGCCTACGAAGGTTCGTGGGAGTTCGCGGGCCATCCCTGCGCATCCTCCGACGCACGAAAGCAACTTGGCCTCGGCGCCGCTTGGGAGGCATGGGCCCGAGCCAAGGCAGAGGACGTGCGCGCAATGCAGGCGCTCGAAGAGGCCAATAACCAATTCTTCATCGAGGCCTACGGTTTGGAGGAGGAGCTTTCGGCGGTCGTGAACGAGGAGCACATAACGCTGGTGCGCCCGGATCGCGCCAAAGACGCCCAACGCTTCATCTCCTACGCGATCGGGTGCATGATGGGCCGCTACAGTCTCGACGAACCCGGGCTGATCTACGCGCATGCCGGCGGAGAGGGCTTTGACCCGACGCGATACGCGTCGTTTGCCGCGGACGCCGACGGCATTTTGCCGACCACGGATTTGCCTTGGTTCGACGACGACTGCGCCCAACGTATCCACGAGTTTGTAGAAGCCCTGTGGGGTGCAGAGCGCGTGGACGAAAACATCGAATGGCTGGCGCAAAGCCTAGGGCCCAAGAGCGACGAGGACCCCGACGACACCATTCGTCGGTATGTGGCGGACAGCTTCTTTCGCGACCACGTTCAGGTCTACAAGAAGCGCCCGGTCTACTGGATGTTCAGCAGCGGCCGTCAGGGCGCCTTCCAGGCCCTGGTCTACATGCACCGCTACAACGAGCGCACGCTCGCTCGCCTGCGCTCCGTGTATGTCGTGCCGCTCTCGACCAAGCTGGTCGCGCGCATTGAATTGCTCGAAAAGGACGCGGCCGCGGCGAGTTCGTCGTCGTCGCGCAGCAAGCTTCAAAAGCAAATTGACGCGCTCCGGCGAAAGCACGCGGAGCTGCTGAGCTTCGACGAGAAGCTGCGGCATTTCGCGGACATGCGCATCCAGATCGATTTGGACGACGGGGTGAAGGTCAACTACGCGAAGTTTGGCGAATTGGTCGCGGATTCCAAAACGATCACTGGCGGAAGCGATGACTAGCGGGCAGCACACCTTTTTGCCGGCCCTTTCGCGCCTGCTGGGCGAAGGGCACTCGCTGGTGTTCTGGAACGACGCCGAGGGCGAGTTCGCCTCGCAGCTCGATGGCGTGGAGCTCGACGGCGTTCGCGTCGTGCGGCTCGATCAAGTCCCGGCCTTGCAGGTGAAAATCTGGATCGAGCGCGAGAAGGACACCCGGTGGCTGCTTTACGCGCCGTTTGCGGAGCCAGAGCCCACCGCTGACTGGCTTCTCGACGCTCGGTTACGCGGCAAGGCGTTCAGCGCGGACACCGCCTCGATTCAGCTGGACGAGCTCGGGCTGGCCACGCAGTCGCTGCGCGCGCATCTCAAACATCGCGCGAAATTTTTGCGGGCGCGGGAGCGGCTCGAGCGGTTGAAGCGCTGGACGGATCCACAAGACACGGCTGAGCACCTCGACCGCAAAATGCTGGGCGTCGTCGTGCGCGCCGAGACGCCCGACGCCTCGGCCATCTTGCTCAAGGTCTTCGCCGGGCTTGCGGCGGAAGCGGACGATTTGGGTGCCACGCCCAAGGCATTGGCGGACATCGCTACCAACGACCTCGACGACGCCTTCTGGACCTTGGTCGAACGCGAGATGGGCTATCGAGAGGTGGAGCCCGAGGCGCGCTGCCTTCGCGGCTTGCTTTACGCGATTTTCGCCACCGACTTTTGCAACGGCGTGCGCGCGACGCCCGCGCCCATGGCACATTTGCTCATCCGCGAGCGCGCCCGAGCCGCCCACGCGTCGGTGTTTGCGAGCCGCTGGCGTTCGGACATGGCGAACTACGGCAGCTACGACACGCTCTCAACGTTGGTGGCCAGCGACCTGCGCGTCGACGATTTGATTCGCCCCATGAGCGCCGAAGATCTCGTCGAATCGATGACTTTCGAGAGCGTTGAGAAACGGGTGATTGCGGACCTCAAAGGTCGCATCATCGCCGGTGGCGGCGCCAACATGGATTCGATTCGCGCACTGATTGCCCGGCGCCGCGATGGCCACTGGGCCAACCCGCTGCTGGCGGGCGCAAACGACTCGACGCGAGCGCTTGCGGCGAGCTACGACGCGTTGGAAGCGGCGGCCAGTTTCTTCGAGCTCAAAGCGGCGCGCGCGGCAGGGTTCAGCTTTTCCGACGCACCGACCGCTTTCTTCGCCTACAGATCTGAGATTTTCAGGTTCGACCAGCTTTATCGGTGGTTCATGCGCGCGACGGAATCAGTGGAGCCGATGGGGTGGGCGCTCCTTCACGAGTTGCGCGATCGGATGGAGGATGCCTATTCCGGTTGGTTCATCGGACAGCTGGCGTCGGCTTGGGCCTCGGTGATCGAAGGTGAAGGCGGCTTGCTGAGTTCGTGGACGCTCCCCGGCGTGGTGAACCAGCAGGCGTTTTACGCTCAGGTGGTCCAGCCCGAGTTCGACAGCGCCAAGCGCGTCTTCGTGATCATTTCAGACGCCTTCCGCTACGAGGCGGCCGAGGAGCTCACGCGCGACCTGAACACGCGCAATCGGGTGAAGGCGCGACTCGAAGCGATGCTCGGCGTGTTGCCAAGCTACACGACCCTGGGGATGGCGAGCCTCTTGCCCCATGAGCGCCTAGCCTACAAGTCGAACGCCAACCTGGACGTGATGGTGGACGCGAAGCCGTCGGCCACGCTCGAACAGCGCTCGGCCATCCTCGCCCAGCACGAAGGAGTGGCCATTGGCCGCGACGAGTTGATGGAGAAGGGGAAGGAGCGCGGCCGCGAGTTCGTCAAGCCGCACCGGCTCGTCTACATTTACCACGATCGCATCGACGCGATCGGCGACAAGCGAGCGACCGAGACGAAGGCCTTTGAAGCGACGGCGCAGACCATCAAGGAGCTGGCCGACACGGTTAACTTCATTGTCAACAGCCTCAATGGCTCGACGGTGCTCGTGACGGCGGACCATGGCTTTTTGTATCAGGAGTCGGCGCTCGAAGAGGCCGACCGCTCCGTGCTCGACGCCGAGCCCGAGCGCGCCGTCAAGTCGAAGAAGCGCTACATTCTCGGCCGCGGCATGGGGAGCACGCCCAAGGCCTGGTGCGGCTCCACGGAGCGGACGGCCGGCACCGACGCGGGCGAGGGGAGCGTCGACTTTTGGGCGCCCAAAGCCGCCGGCCGCTTTCACTTTTCCGGCGGCGCTCGCTTCGTCCACGGCAGCGCGATGCCGCAGGAAATTGCCGTCCCGGTCATTGTGGTCAAAGAGAGCGAGTCCGAGAAGGTCCGCAGCAAGCCAGTGGAAGTGAGCACGCTGGGGTCGAGCAACCGTGTGGTGACGAACAAACAACGCTTCGAGTTCATTCAAAATGAGGCGATCTCGGAGCGCGTTCTGCCCGTCACGTTAATATTCTCCATTCGAGACGGCGACACGCCGGTGAGCGACGAGCAGGCGATCACGTTCGACAGCCCTTCGCCCTTGCTCGACGAGCGCAAGCGCTCGGTGATGCTCACGATCCAGGCCGGCTCCCACGACCGGACGAAAGACTACTTTCTCGTGGCGCGCGACGCCAAGACCAAGGCCGAGGCGTGGCGGGTGCCCGTGCGGATTGACTTGGCGTTCAGCAACGATTTTTAGAGGCAGGGAATGGCAGAACCAACCTCAGAGCCCCTGGCGGAAAAGGCGAGCTTGGACGCGGCGGGTGAGCGCTCGCTCGACACGCTGCTGAACGCGAGCTTCGCGGGGCGAGTGGTGCGCAAGGACCTCACGAAGCTGATCAAAGAGGGCGCCAACGTTCCGGTCTATGTGCTCGAATACCTTTTGGGGATGTATTGCGCCTCCGACGATGCGGAGACGATTCGCGCCGGGCTCGACAGCGTCAAGCGCATCTTGGCCGAGAACTACGTGCGCCCCGACGAGGCCGAAAAGGTCAAGAGCAAGATCCGCGAGCTCGGCTCGTTCAAGGTGATCGACAAAGTCACCGTAAAGCTCAACGAGAGCCGCGACGCCTACGAGGCGCTGCTCTCGAACCTCGGCATCAAGAACGCGGAGGTGCCCGATCACTACGTCCGCCAATACGAGAAGCTGCTCGTCGGCGGCATTTGGTGCATCGTGACGCTGCGCTACTATTTTGAGGAAAACCAGAAGTCATCTCCATTCGCCGTGGCGGACTTGAAGCCGATTCAAATGCCCAGCCTCGAGATGACCGAGTTGTTTTCGGCGAGGAAGAGCTTCACGGAAGAGCAATGGATCGACACGTTGCTGCGCTCGACGGGGATGGAGCCCACGTGCTTTAAGGAGCGGGTCAAGTGGCATCTGCTAGCCCGCATGATCCCCTTGGTGGAAAACAACTACAACCTCTGCGAGCTCGGGCCGCGCGGCACGGGCAAGAGCCACATCTACAAAGAAATCAGCCCGAATTCGATCCTCGTCTCCGGTGGGCAGACGACCGTGGCCAATCTGTTCTATAACATGAGCGCTCGTAAGGTCGGGTTGGTCGGCCTGTGGGACGTCGTCGCGTTCGACGAGGTCGCCGGCATTAGCTTCAAAGACCACGACGGCGTCCAGATCATGAAGGACTATATGGCGTCAGGCTCGTTCAGCCGGGGCCGCGAGTCAGTCAACGCCAGTGCGTCGATGGTCTTCGTGGGCAACATCAACCAAAGCATCGAATCGATGGTGAAGACGAGCCATCTTCTCGCGCCGTTTCCCGACGCGATGATCGACTCTGCCTTCTTCGATCGCTTTCACGCCTATGTGCCGGGCTGGGAAATCCCAAAGATGCGGCCGGAGTTCTTTACGAACCAATACGGCTTGATCGTCGATTACCTTGCGGAATGGGTGCGCGAGATGCGCAAGCGAAGCTTCGCGGACGCGATCGACAAGTGGTTCAAGCTCGGCAACAATCTCAACCAGCGCGATACCATTGCCGTTCGTCGCACGGTTTCGGGCTTGCTCAAACTGATCTGCCCGAATGGCGAGTATGAAAAGGAAACGGTTCGCCGCTGCCTCGAATACGCGTTGGAGGTGCGTCGCCGCGTCAAGGAGCAGCTCAAGAAAATTGGCGGGATGGAGTTTTACGACGTCCACTTCTCCTACGTCGACCTCGAAGACATGCAGGAGCGGTTTGTCGCCGTGCCTGAGCAGACCGGAGGCGGTATCATTCCAGAAGGGCGTCTCCAACCTGGCGTATTGCACACGATCGCGATGGCCGCGGCTGAAATGCCGGGCGTTTACCGCATGGAGGTTCAAGCGCTCGGCGGCAGCGGCAAACTGTCCGTCTCCGGCTCGTTGTCGCGCGAGCATGTTCGCGTGGCGTTTGACTACTTCAAGGCGAACGCGAGCCGAGTCAGCGCGTCGATCCATCCGGCAGAGCGGGACTTCCACCTGCATCTGGTAGAGCTTCAAAACTCTGGTTCGCCGAATGCTGTGACTCTTGCGAGCTTCATTGCGTTTTGCTCTGCGGCGTTGAGTAAGCCGTTGCAGTCACAGTTGGCAGTGATGGGTGACATGACGCTCGGTGGCACGGTTGCCCAGGCGAGAAATCTCGCCGAAAGCCTGCAAGTGGCGTTTGACGCCGGGGCGAAGCGGATCTTGTTGCCCATGTCCAGTGTGACTGACATCCCAACGGTTCCTGGCGAACTGTTTGCCAAGTTTCAGACCAGCTTCTACTCAGATCCCGTCGATGCGGTGTTTAAGGCGCTCGGCGTCGAGTGAGCAATTCACGGGGTGAAATCGATGGGAGAGCGCAAGCGCCAGCTTCCACCGTTCTTGGTTGGTGTCGTCTCGGAGGATCTATATTTGCGCTGGCTTTTGCGCAAAGCGCAGGCGCATGTCGGTCGCGATCGAGCGCGAGGCATGACCGCGAGCGGTGCGCAATATCGCGATGCAATCCATTCCGCGGTGCTCGCGAGTGAAGGCCGAGATCACTACACCGGCGAGCGGCTCGACTGGCACCTCATCTCAAAATACGCCAATGCTGAATCTCAAGCTGGGCGTCACCACTACAAGGCCGGCTTCGCGCTTCTGCCGACTGTCGATCACTTTGAGGCATCGGCGTCGGCCGCTTCGTTCAAGATATGTGCGTGGTGCACGAACGACGCGAAGAATGACCTTTCCGTCGACGGCTTTCTCGCGTTGTGCGCGCGCGTGTTGGAGCATGCAGGCTATCGCGTGGAAGCGCCGAAGGATGAGCAGCGGCCCCGAGTGCGACGCGTCAAAACGCGACCACTGCGCCGCCTGCCGGTGAACCGCCGCGTTGAGATGCGAAACTAGCGTCCGCGTGCCCTCGAGCCGCTATCTATAGAAGCCACGACTCGGAGTTGCGGCAAACCGGCGACGGATGTGCGTCTGCAGCGTTTTCCAAAGAACGATAAATCCATGCGACAGCTATTTGACAGCATTACGACAAGCGTAGGTTGGCTTACTGGACTATATGAAGCGGTAAGGATTAGCTCTGTCGGAAAAGCGATAGCGATTCTGATTAGCATAGCCGCGGGCTTGCTGGTCTGTTTGCGGCTTCTGAATGAGTTCAACAGGTGGCGGGCCACAAGAATCGAAAGAGCCCTCCACTCTCGTGCTCGACTGTCAGAAAATATGGCGGCGTTCGGCGACGACGAAATCAGGAAGGCGGAGCGACTCTACGTCGAACCGGATTGCGCGCAGACTGATCCCGCAAATGAATCCGACCTGCTTCGCGTTGCAGCTGTACGCCAGCCGATACTCAGCGCGGTAGACAATTTTTTCGAAGCTGCGGATGGTCATCGTTATCTGATCGTGCTCGCCGACTCTGGAATGGGCAAAACGACTTTTTGCCTTAACTATTTCCTCAGGAAACAAAGGTCAAAACAGGCAAACGACCGAAAGGTGGCGGTCGTACCGCTGGGCCGTAGTGACGCGCTTTCGTTGATCTCCAAAATCTCGGAACCGCGGGACACTGTGTTGCTGTTGGATGCCCTTGATGAAGACACCGAGGCCATTGGATCCTTCAACGATCGGCTGAATGAGATCATGAACGCAGCGCGCGACTTCAGACGAGTCGTCATTACTTGTCGATCTCAGTTCTTCGCGGATGAAATGTCGATTCCAACGGAAACCGGTATAGCCTATTTCGGCGCACGAGCGGGTGGCGAGCGCGGAGAGTATCAGTTTTACAAGCTGTATCTGCTGCCATTTTCTGTAGCCCAGGTCAACCGATATGTCGAACTGCATTTCCCATTCTTCTTCATTCTAAAAAAAAGACGGGCACTCTCACTGATCAAGGCAATCGGCGATCTGGGTGCGAGACCCATGCTTATTGAGCAAATTCCTGAACTCGTTAAACAGAAGAAGACTTACACGGAGATCTTTGACCTTTATGCTTTTATGGTTGATCGGTGGCTTCAGCGCGAGAGCCGATGGATCAACCCGGACAAGCTCCTTGCTGTGTCGAAGGTCATCGCGGTCGATATCTATCTCGGTCGATCCGTTCGTAGGACGGAAAAGCTAACGGCCAGGGAACTATCTACTTTGGCTAGTCAATGCGGCACAGATCTACAGCAATGGCACCTCACCTCACGGTCGATGCTGAACCGGGACAGCGCGGGCAACTACAAGTTTGCGCATCGGTCGATCATGGAGTTCCTGTTCGTTCTGGCTTTCGTGATGGGCAACGACCAGTGCGCGTCCGATGCATGGACGGATCATATGATTGAACTTTTTTACAGCTGGGGAAGATCTGACCACGCGTCGAATAACTGGGATGCGATCTC
Source organism: Paraburkholderia diazotrophica (assembly GCF_038900755.1). Classification (GTDB taxonomy): domain Bacteria; phylum Pseudomonadota; class Gammaproteobacteria; order Burkholderiales; family Burkholderiaceae; genus Paraburkholderia; species Paraburkholderia diazotrophica_A. The sequence continues at coordinate 37,848 of NZ_JBBPEN010000020.1, read as the reverse complement.
GAAAGTGTTGGCCTCGGACCTGCGCAAAACAAACCTTCTTCCTTTTGCGCATCCGATGAAAGTGCCCACGACATTGTCGAAAAGCGAGATCTCGAGAGTTGGGGACGCGCGGCGTCCACCGGCCCACACACTGCCGCCGCGTTGGCATGCCGCACTGATCAGCGTCTTGGTTGACGGGGCCGAAATTCATGTACACGATTCCGCGTATCGGTCGTTCTACAGCCTGCCCGCAACCAGTACGGTTGAGGCTAGCGACCGCATTGTCTTCAGGGAAAATGTCCATGAGCTGGGTGCATTGAAATCAAGTCATGAGGAATCCTTACTATCGACGCGGCTTCCGTCAATCGAAGAAATACTCGCTCTGTGGGAAGCCGAGACCGGTCTGTCAGGCCCGATTTTCGATCGCAGCGAGTATTACTGGCTCGGTGATGTGCTCGATAAGGAGAGAAGGCTCGTCTTCAATATCAACGAGGCGCCAGTCAATGACGATCGCGTTTCGCTCGTCGCGCAGCTTAAGGGAAGGAACGGCGGTGCTCGCGAGACGCTTAACATCTACGAGGTAGTCAAGCCGCCGCGGGTCGTGGCGCTTAGTCGCAGCTTCCATGCGCTTACGATTCGAGTGACGGCCGGCGAGATTAGCCTTAACTCGGCGCCGACATTGCAGTGACTAGGCGCGGGCTGTGATGTTGAGGAGGAGAAAAGCAACCAATGACTTCGCTTTCCAGGCGGTTCAAGTACGGCGAAACGTCATCTATGAACTCTACTCGGTCGAACGAGGGACTATCGGCACTATGACAGCAGCTTTTCTAACTCGCGAGTGTTCTAAGAGGGGCTGTAACGGGAGGGTCCGCTACCGGGCGGAATGGAATCCTATACCCAAATTCTGCCATCAATGTGTATTCACTGAGCTTCTGGATCTTCCAGAGTTGCTAGTCCGGTTCCTCAAACACGAGCGCGCCATGAAAAGCCGAACGCGGTTTGGCACGGATACGGCTCAGTGGATTGAGCGAGAGCCATTGCGAGCAGCCATCCAAGGGCTTCTCCGTCGACATGAGGGGGATCAACGAGGCCTAGCTCGGGAATGTGCGAGGGACCCCGCCATACGAGCCGTCGTCTACCGCATGAGGAGAGACCAGCGGCACTCTGTTTCGACGAGCCCCGGTGGAACTATTGCTTCGCCCAAGCGCATCGGGAAGCTGCTGCAAGGAGGCGCACCGGGTCTCGGGAAGCGATCTTAGGCGGGGAGTAGAAGGCGCGCCCGCGTCGTAAAAGACGATGACGATCTTGGCAGCCAGACCGCCCCGCTTGCTTATTCAAAAAGCATAAAATGACCTTGAGTTGCGGTTGAGAGTCAGAGGATTGGATTGGCTTTCGGGTGAGCCGCGGGTCCGGCATCTTCGCGCGCTGCATCTAGTACCGGCCGCATCAGCCTTGTCGGACGAGCAAAGTATAGCGAGGCCCGAAAACGCCAGTCACAGCCGCTAGCGCACGCGATAACTAAAGTGTTAGTCGAGGGATGCCGATAAGACATTCTGGTCGCAGTACCGAGGAAGCTCGGCGCCAGCAGGGGCCCCCGCCGGTGGTTTTGCTTTTCTGATACCTTCATAACTCTCGTCAAAACATGATCAAGTGCACGCTGTTTACGAAAAATATTGGGCATGTCGCGCGTGAATTTCGCGTTGGCGACGCTCAGGCAATAGTCCTTTCTGATGCCAAAAAGCTGAAAGCCGTGATGGAATCAAACGACGTCTATTACTACAACGCAGCGAAGGTCGAGATGCACAGGGGCCTATTCAAGAAGGGCGTGTTCGAAGTTCCCCTTGTTGCTCCGAGGGGCGACGGACTGCACTGGATCGAAGGGTTTCACCAAGTGAACGCGGCGCTTGAGGAGGGCATGACAGTCGTGCCTATCGGGACCTCGCTTGTCCTTGCGGAACAACTGAAGGCGCTAGTCGGGGCTAGCTGCGACGATACGGCGGGCAGCCCTTTTGATTTTTCGGCTTGTGACGCGACCATCATGTAAACGAGCCGTTACACCAGGTCGTACCGCGAGCGTTTCTGCAGAAGATGGCCCAGTTCCGGACAGTTAAGATCCGTCTCCCGGTCCGAACGTCGCGTTAACTAAAGGCGTCGTTAAGCGGCTCAAAGGAAGAATCGAATGACGGTAGCGTTTGACCCGCATAATCTTGACGCAGCGGTGACCGCAGTCATCGAGGAAGCGGTCCGCCAGGAACAGGTCTCCCCCTTCGACAGACAGGTGCGGGGTGTGGACCTGACGGACCGTGAGCAGGACCGAAACTACCTGAAAAACGAGGTACGTTCGGCTTACGGGCGCGCAAGTGCGTCGCCCGGCGGATTGCAGATCGCTCGCATCGAAGGCGTACCATACCGCGGCATTGGATTTGTCTTTGAATTGCACGGGGGACGTGAACATGTATCCCGCACCGGAGGGCGTAGACGAAGGAAAACGGGTCGATCATCTGGCGCTGTTCTGGGCAAACCTATCGCGCTAAATTTTGCAAACTGCAGACACCTCACCTCGGTAGACGCGCGCCGTTCCTCGATCAGCAGGATACGCAGAAGTGTTGCAACCGCTGTCGCGCGGAGCGCTCTTTAGGCCCGCCGGTCCTTTTCAACGCTCCGACGCCTTGGGCGTGGAGGGGGCGCATTGCCGTCCTTTCGCCAGAGCGCATCGGGCGCAATGCCAAGCAGCGTCCAGAATTCTCCTGCAGTTTCTCGAAGAGAGGTCACCGAGCAACGGGGTTCGAAAGACGAATTTTAAATTTTCACGACGCGGTTAAGACGCAAAAGTGATCAACTAAGGGATCAATTCATGAACATCCATGGACGTCTGTTACAGGCGGCTATCGTCACATCTCTCTGCGTTGGGTGCGCAACCTCAGCGAGGGCGGGCACAGACGCTTCCACCTTCGATGTCGCTGGTATCAGGCTTGGCATGTCGCCTGCAGAGGTGCAGTCCAAAATCGCCGAGCATTTTGGCGTAAGCAAGGCAAAGGTCTATACGCTTTCGATGCCGCAATCCATTCTCGGCGGCAAGCCCGCGATCATCGCAGTGAATTACGAAGCCAACGGCGAGCGCTTGGAAGTCAACTTCGAAGTGGTCAGTGCGAAACCGGGTGACCCGACAGCCGCCGACCGCATTGGTTACAAGTTGCCGTTCTCTCGTGAGAACGCTGATAGGCTGAAATCCGCCGCTGTCGCGAAGTACGGCGCACCGAACGTGGACTCATTTCCGCTTCATTGGTGCGCGAAAGCTTCCAATCCTGCGCTCTGTGATTCTGGTCAGGCCGAACTTACCGTCGGAAACACCGACCTGATCCTGAAGGACGACAGGTATGTTCAGCGATCCATGCGGTTGAGGGACGAACTAAACAGCGCGAAGCCACGTCTTTGATACGACCAGTTTGAAGGGCCGCCGCATCGACGGGAACTAGAACTGCCCGGGCGGCCCTGACTCGATGCGCGTTTCGAGCCGCTCTGATGACATTGTCGAACGCGCACTGAGCGCGCGGAGAGCAGAAAGGAAAATACTCATGAGAAAAAATACGTGGACATACGGTGAATTGACACAGATCGTCGAGAAAGAGATTGACGGGCTAATGGCAGAAGCGCGCGCGACGGCTAAAAGCGAAGACAGGAGGCGCAAACAGTGCTATGCAGCCGGTGTCTTGATGGGTTGGATGGCTATCGCTGCGGGCGACGCGGCCGCAATCGACAAGAAGCGCATGCAGGACAAGCTACGTCTCACTGCATAACGTCGAAGAGCGGATAAACGACGCGCGATTGCGGCCGCCGGGCGTCGTGGCGAAACGATGGCTACGGAGGAAGCGACGCTCGCTCATGACGTATGGCTGGAATTCGACGCGACTCGGTCATTCGATCGAAATTGAGGTCCGCGATCCGAGAATGTGCCTTCGAATTTGTTCGCCTCAACTGTTCTTTCGCTCGAGGCGAGATACCATTTTGCTGCCGAAACTCACCAAGCACGGCCTGTCGCACAGATTCAGCATTTCCCTCTTCCTTCACGCGCCAGTGGGCGCTCGCCGTTTCGGTATGATTCCGCAAAGGGATAAAGGGGACGGGGAAATGGATGACGGAAACGCTGCGTTCGACTACGCGGCATTTATTGAAGAGGTGAGGGGGCTAATCGGTCGGGCGAAGGCGTTCGCGCCGCAGGACAAGAGATACGACAGCCCCGCGTTGAAGCAGTGGCGCCATCAGCTCCACGACTACATCCAGCGGATCGAGCGTGAAGGGTATCGCATCAACTGCGATGATGTCATGCGAGTGTACTTCGTTCGATCCTATGGATCGGTTACCAGCCGCGACCAGTCAGAGGCATTTGAGAAGGACTTAAGTGCCACGATCGGCGAATTGGAGCACCTGCTCGAGGCCTACAACAAGTACGGTGACCCGGGGCCGAACAAGAGACGAAGCGTAGCAGGTCCGATCGCTGCTCCGGTCGAACCGGAGCAGCAGGAAGTCGCTAAGCTCGAGGTGCCTGAACGTATCACTATGCCGTGGATCTGGAGGAACGCATCTGCCACATTTTTGTGGACGGTCATCATCGGCGCGATCGTCTTCATCGGCGTCGTGTTCTCGTTCGGCGTGTTTATGGGCGGGACGAAGGCAGGTCAGCAGTTTATGGATTGGTTCAAACCCGCTGCGCAGTCCGACACCAAAAACGACGACCAATATCGGCTGGTGCGACCGGAAAGGAAATAAGGGCTTCGACCTGATCGCGCAGGCGCCGGATATTCCGTATCCAGCGAAATGAAACGATCCATCGCGCTCCTAAAGAAGAATTTCTTCGCGAGACGAGCAGAATACGCGACTCTGGCAAAAGTAAATCGCGTTTCGATTGAATGCTCGTAGACATTCGAGATTGTCCGCAAAATAGTAAAGCTGGAGCGGATGGTTCTGTTTCTGATGGTGCTCAATTAGTTCGCGCGGTGCACGGGGGACTAACCCCGCGTGATCGGCAAACAAGTAACGAATAAAAGCGTCGTGGCGAAGATTAAACTCCAAGCCAATCTGGTCCTGCCGGTCCGTAAATTGGCTGAAACCACGATCAGACAGTAGGCAACGTGCTTCGCTATAAGTACAGACCATGACTGCCGCAGCATGACTTTTTCGCTCAAACACTGCTTTGACCATACTCTCGAGCATAGAGAGATTTCCCTCCCCCGATTCCACAAAGAGCATGAACAGCATCCGTAGCCATCGGCCATAGTCGGTGTCGGATATGCCAAGTTGTGAACAAAGCCATGCCTGATGAGGCTTGCGACCATTGAGTACACGTTCGAACATCCGTCTTGCATCCGATGCGGTCGGCTCGTAGTTCGCGAGCACGCCGAACGTGTTGAGGATTTTCGCCACCGAAAAGGGGTTGCGCGCGAAGTTCAGTAGTTTGGCCGTGAAGATACTGGCGATCTCGCCGCCGACATTGTTGTCGCCCGATGCGAGCTTCTGAAGCAGGCTCCCGGTTGTGACGGCGACCTCCTGTTCGAAGCGCTGAAAGCTCGCCTCGAAGTTGAATCGCGAAGCGCAGTCCGAAGCGACATCAAACGTGAAGAGGTCATCGAGCGAAAGATTGCTAGATATCAGTCTTCCCCTCTGGTTCTCAAGTCGAATGGTAAAAGACTCCCGCTCTTGGACCTTGAACGAAAAGATCCGTTGATCTCGGGGCGGTGCGAAAGGGTTCGCCGCGTTGAGTCGTTGCTCGACCTGCGGAACAAAGTGCTGATTCCGGGTTGCGTTCGAATAGTTCATTTGGCTGCGGCGCACGACGAGTACGCCATGATATCGGATGGCCCGTGGTGTCCGGGAGCCCATGCTTGGCGCGCAATTCGGCGCATGGCGTTGATGGTGTCATGCTATGCAGGCGCGGCGGGGCCGGAGAACGAGCGCTGGCTGGCCCGCGGCTGGCCGAAAGATAGAAACGGACGTCTGGAAGCGCGGGGCTATCAAAGGCCTGGAAACGCAAGAAGCCCGCTAGGGCTCGGCGCTGCGCTTGGCCTCGCGGCCAGCGCCCACATAGCGCCCAGATTCAAAGAAAAATTTTGTGCCTGGGAAGTAAGCTAAATCGCGGGCGACAATGTCTCATATCGGCAAGACAGCGGGCCGACGTCGATGCTGACTGAGTGACTCAAAGGGTCGATGTCGGCCATTCGAGTCCGCGAGATGCGACAATTTTGCCGCGAACGTAGGGCAGTAGCACCAACTTTGTCGCACCACCCCGCAATGTGGCGCGGCTACGCGTCGTAAGCCTTTGATTACGCACTATACGCCGTCGCGATAACCATGACGCCCTACGAGAGCCGCGACGATCGCGACCGTGATTGTTTCAGTCATTATTTTTCTGGTCTCCGAGATCGCTTGAAATCTCTTTCCGGTCATTGCCGCTCGGCGAAACGCCGAATGGCCTCGATGGAAAAAGGTCCGGCGACTAGGCGCCGCCACTTATCGCGCGTCGCAATCCATTGGCGATGACGAAACTCAGCAGCGTTGACGCCGGACTGAAGCTGAGGATCGTCTTCTTGGTATCCGAGGGTGTCCATGACCTCACCGAGGCCAGCCTGTCCGGCGCGCCAGTCAGATGCCGCTCGCTTTTCCACGATTTCGGGGCCGACATAGTAATGCAGGGTGATCGACATCGCCTTTTCGCTCAACTTGGATTCAGTTGCCATGTATGAACGCACGATGTCAACGAATCGATTGGGAATCTGACTGTGGTCGTCGACACGCTGCACGGACTCGAAACCCGGAAGGAACGAGGCAACAGTCGCGATATCCAGTTGATGATCTGGCGGGACGGTGGCAAACCAGCTTAAGAAGTGCTCAAGGGGAGTTTTGGAATCAGCCATGATAGGTTGGGAAGCACTATAACGGTTTGACCTGTTCACAATCTTCTCACGGCGCGGCTCAGAGGGAGTCGACAGCGACGTCGAAGAACCCATGACAAACGGTGCAGCGGAACAACCGGCGTCTGATCTGAGCGGCAGTTTTCGTGCGCGTGCGCTTGAACCCATGCGGGCGTGCCGCGACCATCTTGCGGCAATGCGGGCACCAGATCTGCGGCGCAGGTGCTTTCAGACCAAGCCGCACGCGGCGCTCGAAATCGCCTGACGGGTCGAGAGCCAGCAACCACTCGCGGAAGCGCTGAACCCACGACTTGATGACCTCCGGCTTTGTGCCCAGCGACTCTGCAGCGTCGCGCAGGGTCCTGTGTTGCGAAAGGAGCGGGAGGATTGCGTAGAGCATGTCCTTGCGCAGTATGTTCGCCATCGGCGTTTTCGTGGTCCGCATGAACAACCGGGCGCACGCTCTGCACTGGAACTGGGGTAACGTGGGTGCGGCTCGCATCTTCCCGGTGAGCCGCGAGTCGGCGCTGCCGCAGTGCGGACAGGCCGGTGGCGCAACACTGGGCGACAGGGCGACGTCGATGTGCTTTTTCAGAAACCGCGTGAGCGCCTTGTCCTCGGTGAAGCGCCGCGCGATCGGGCTGTTGCTGCGCAGCGGCCTGCTGAAGTCGAAGCGCTCTGGCGCCACCGGGGAAAGAGCGGGCTTCGGTAACTGATCTGGCGGCGGGTGAGGCTGCAGCTTCATGGACGCAGTGTCGATGGGCGGGAGATCAGGCGCATCGAGGCCAGATCGCCGACGGCGGGCCGCCGCGTTTCGTGCGAGGTCGTCCACGACGATGACCGGCACGCAGTCGGCCGATGAATCTGACTGAAGCGGCCAGGAGAAAAGACAGGCGGGGCACTTCGCGAGTCGCCGCTGATCGACGCTATACCCGCCGTTGAGTTTCACACCGCCGCGGCCGCATCTCGGACACTCGCCGGCTGGCCGGTACTTGATGCCGAGTTTCACCAGCGACGTCCAGTGGCCGTCCGGATCATGCGCTGCGATCAGCTGGCGAAAACGCATTAGCCAGTTCGATACCGCGGCATAGTCAATCTGCAGGCGACGCGAGGCCTCCTCGACCGGAATCGGTTGCGACAACAGGGAAAAAAACGCAGGCATCTTGCCCACAAATCGAAGGCGCGCGAGCGGACTTCCCGTCAGCCTCGTGAACAGCTTCCTGCACCCGCCACAGCGGAAGTAGGGGACCGAGTGATATCGCGTGGGCCTCTGGTGCAGGCGCGCGGTCGCGGCTCCGCAATGCGGACACAGCGGCGTGGGTTTGATATCGGAAGAGTGCAGCTCCGCCCAAAGGCTGGCCACGAACGCCGTGAGTGTAGTGTTCTCTTCGTTGCCGTAGTCACGGTCGCTCGTTCGCGTGATAGGCGTGCGGGCGTCGAATACCGCAACGGTGGCGACGCGTTTGTCTTTGCGGGCGCGGCCGGTAGTTTTCAAAGCTTGTCGCATCACTTCGGCGAGTGTAAGGTGCGCGGCGGCGGCGCCCGGTGTGGTAGATCAGGGAAGAAGTGGTGTTTGCGCCGTTAACGGTCGGCGCAAGCCCGAAGTTTAATCCCGCGGCCTTGACACGCCCAGCGTCACGCCCTCGGCATAAAAGACCGGACCGATGACCCTCACCGAACTGGTGAGCGGTTGTATTCTCTTCGATTCCCACACGAACGCGCTTCTAGATTTCGCCAATGCTGCGCCTGATGATACCGACCGATGAGCAGCTGGCGATCCTTGATGCCGTCGTCGGCCGCGAGAGCATGAAAATCAAGGCATACGCCGGAGCGGGGAAGACGTCGACCCTGGGGCTCGTCGCGGACCGTCTTTCACATCAACGAGGCATATACCTCGCTTTCAACCGCGAGATCGCGGAGTACGCCAGGCGTCGATTCCCAGGGAACGTTGTTGCGGGCACGATTCACTCAATGGCGTACCGATCGGTTTCGACTTCCCTCACCGCGCGCGTGAATCAACCTGCGGAGCAGCCCCACGAGCTTGCAGCCCGCTACGGACTTGGGCCCGTCGAAGTTCCCCTTGTCACCGGAAAGGTCGTTGAAGTCACGCCTTTTGAGTTGGGCCGGATGATTGTTGATGGGCTCGGCAGGTTTTGCCGATCTGCGGACGACGTGCCGCTCCAGCTTCACATCCCTGTCGACGAGAAGATCGACGTGAGGGCGGCCGAATGGCTGCAAAGCAGACTCGTTCCCTACGTCGAACGACTGTGGAGCGAAAGCAAGGAACCTAGCGGCCGCGGAGCCATTCTTCCCGACGTCTACCTCAAGGTCTGGGCTCAGTCCGGTCCGCGCATTGAATCGGACTTCATTTTGCTCGATGAAGCTCAGGACAGTGATGGTGCGATCTTGCGGTTTCTCGACGAGCAGACACACGCACAGATCGTGTACGTAGGCGATCCCTATCAACAGATCTACGAATGGCGCGGCGCCGTCAACGCAATGGCGAAGATCGAGGCAGCCGAATATTCGCTGACCGAGTCGTTCCGTTTCGGTCACACGTTCGCCCTGCTAGCGAGCCGACTACTTGCGTTGCTTGGCGAGCAGACGCCGGTTCGCGGGCAAGGCACAATCGGCTCCCTCATGGTCGAAGACCCGTCGGTCGCGCCACCTGTTGACGCGATCCTTTGCCGAAAAAATGTCTCCGCCATATGGCATCTTGCCGCCGGCGTGGAGGCGGGCCAAAAGCCGGCAATCCGCATGAGCCCAGCCGAGATTGTCGCTTATGCCGATGGTGCCGAAATGTTGCTGGCGGGACGTCGTGCTTTCCGACCAGCTGCATTGTCGCTGTTCGAGACATGGAAGGACGTTCAGTCTTTCGCTCGCAGCGCGGCCGGCGTCGATCTGCTTCCCATCGTGCGAATCGTCGACGAGCTAGGGACGGATTATCTGCGCTCGCTCGCACTGAGGATCACACCCGAGGCGAGCGCTGATTACGTTATCTCGACGGTGCACAGGGCGAAAGGCCTCGAGTGGAAGCGGGTCAAGGTCGTTAACGATTTCCTGTTCAAATACGTCGATGGTCGCCTGACCCTGGACGACGATGAGCTGCGCCTGCTCTACGTCGCCCTGACGAGAGCGCAGCACGTTCTGGACGTGTCAGACCTGCGTGAACCGCTCTTGAAATTGTTTGCGTGAGACGAATCACTAGGTCGCGATCCTGAGGGCGATAATTCTCGGTGCTCAGTGGCAAGCCTTGAAGTAGTCCCGTAACCGCTTGACACGCTCGTGCACACGATAAAATGGAATTAGCTTTGCCACACAGGTGAGCGGTCGAAGACGCAATTGGAGGGCGGGGCTATCTCCGAAGCGTACATACAGAACCAGTCAAGAGAATAAATGCTTACGGGAACCGGGCTATTACACACGCGAGAATCAGCCGAGCGCCGCTACGAGTTAATCAGACGCCGCGCTCGACTGAGCGCGCAGCGGTACGCGCGACAACGGACGCGGCGTGACTTCAAGTTCAAAGCGTTTGACGTCTTTGCGTTCAAGGCTGTTGCCTCGCAGTGGGAGCCGCGTCGCCGCAGGGTCGCTTGGGACTGGGCCGCTCAGTTCGTTTACTGGAGAAAGAAACGACCTACCCGGTGGGATCTTGCGATCTGGCTGGGTGATGAACTTATTTGTCTGGCGCTGGGTTATGCATCGCGGCCCGGGAAGAAGATTCTCTATCTTGCGGGCGTCGAACGCATTCCCGGCAACCATCCAGAAGCGCAATTTGTACTTCCGATGGTGATCGACGCGACGGAGAGATACGCTCGGAGGCTTGGCGCCGCGGAAGTGCGGATCTTGCAGCCACACCCGGCGCTCGAAGCCAGGTATGCGGTCTTGGGGTACACTTATACCTATGACAACGCCAAGCGCTCAACCGTAGCCCGGCGTGAGGAGTAAACCGTGCGTACGATGAACATGGGTTTTCAGAAAGCCAATGATATTCAGGAGCGAACGGCCCGTGCGGCGGGCGGTTCGGGCCGGTCTACGCCTGTACCGCGTGTGACGCGCGAAGATCGCCGCGCTCGCGACATCTACAGCGCATTCCAGGGAGCGGATACACCGGAGTATCAGGGAACGATCCGGCAGCGACGGCCCCGGTAAAACCAAAAAGGCGCATGAGCGCCTTTTTTTACGTCTCCGACATTTTACATAATAACAATTATCGAACGATCGTTCTATTCAGATCCGCGGGACTGGACCGTGATGGCAACGCGTGGGTGCTCTCGCGGACAGAGCTTGCGATTCTTCACGACCTGTTGGACGTCGCGGAGCGCCAATGGTCGCCGTCCAATGTCAGCGGCATTTGCATCTTGTTCTTGTTCTGACCGTCAATCGCGGCCCGCATGTTCGGTAGCGCCGCCTGCACGTCTGGTCGCTTTGCCCACTCCGGCAGCTCGTCGATCGTATATGTGAAGTACGCCATGGTCTGGGGTACCCCGAGCACCGTTTCAACGGGGTCCCAGTTGAGCAGCTTCTGCAGATGAGGCTTCCCATAGCAGAGTGCACCGCGATTCGCGTATTTTCTCCCCTCGGCTGTGAGGTCGTACTTGTGCCCAGGTACCGGCGCGCCGACGGCGTTGGGGACACTCACCGGTGTGGCGGAAAGAAGGCCCGCATCAACGAGCGGGCGACGCGTTTGTGCTCGGTCACTGGAATCAGGTGCCGAGTCCGGCCAATCCAGTGCAACGGACGCGCAGAGTCGCGGCCCCGACTTGAGACCATCCGTTACCGCTGCTTCGAAATTCGAACTGTTCGGCTCTTTGCTGTTTGAGCACGCTGCCAAGACAAAAACAGAGGCTGCGGCGGCAAAGACAGGGAGAAGGGTTGCGCGATAGGCTTTCATTTAATAGACGAGAAATTACCACGCCCAGCATCTTACGTCAGTTGATTAGCGCGGGGCGTCATCACACATCTTCATTTTTACGATAACATATCGTAACGTAACGTAACGCATAACATAACACGAGGCTTTAAATGGCGCGCGAACCGGCAATCACCCAGGATCAAGTGAGCAAGGCTGCCGAGGCTATAAGTGAGACCGGCGCCCGACCGACCGCCCGCGCGATTCGTGAGCGCCTCGGTGAGGGCTCGATGGCCACTGTTCTCAAATACTTGCAAGCATGGAAGGATGCGCAGATCAGGCCGGCCGAGCCGCCCGTGACTCTGCCCCAGCCGTTGCAGCGGGGACTTATAGAGTTCGTGGCAGCAGAGGTTGAGCGCAGTAAGACCGAGCTTCGAACCGAACTTGAGGCCGCGAACCAGTCAAACGCTGATTTGATCCTGGAGTCCGAGCGGCAAGGGTTGATGATCGAAAACCTCAACGCGTCGCTCGAGAGGGCTTACGCTGAAAAGGCTGAGCTTTCGGGGCGGCTCGATCAAGTAGTAAATGAGCGAGACGCGGCGAGTCATGAAGCAGCAGCCGAGCGTCAAGCCGCGGAGGCAGCGAGAACCGAACTCGCGAAGGCAGAGCTTCGGCTGGAAGCGATGCCGCGGCTTGAGAAAGAACTGGGAGATTTGCGCGACGAGATCGATATCCAACGAGCAAAGCGCACCGAGGCAGAGCAAGCGGCAGCGGTCGCCGACGCTCGTTTTCAAGGTGCTGTTGAGGCGCGCAAAACAGCCGAGACCGCGCTTGATGAAGCCAAGAAAGGCGTAATCAATAAGGATGAAGAGCTTGCGAGTCTTCGTGCAGAACTCAAGGACGCTAGAGCCTCAAATAGTGACCTGCGCGAAAAACTGGCGACCCTCAGCGCGAACACGCCATCCGCCGCCCGTAGAGCACGCCGCGCTATTGCGCCCTTGCCAAAGAAACCTCGCGGGTAAGGCAGTTATCGCGCGGTTGCGCGGCAGTCCATTTCGTTTTTCGAGGCGCGTCCACTCTTCGGCCGCGCCTTTTTTGTTTCTTAACACAGTGCGCGAGAACTCTCAGGCGCGCGTTCGCCTGTGAACAGTTCTTCGGTGGACGATTTGCCCGCGATTTCCCGACGATCAATTTGGATTGCAAATTAAATTTGAAATGAAGAGACAACGTATAACCATGCTGCATGTTTGGATGTTGCACCGGTGCAATAGAACGTTCGTTCAATAAATTGGGGCTTGATCTGGCCGAACCAGGCCAGGATATACTGTGTTTTTATACAGTATTCTAGCGGAGGCAATATGGGCGCCGCCTTAATGCCTGAAGCGATCCATCCCGATTTATGGAAGGGCAACCAGCTTGCACGCGCTGCATCGCGGGTCGTCCCTTGCGGCGATGATGCACTTGCGGCGGAATTGCCCGGCGGCGGCTGGCCACGCGGCGCACTGACCGATCTGCTGGTCCAGCAGACGGGCTGCGGCGAACTGCGTCTACTGCGACCTGCCTTCGAGCGCCTTGGATCTAAGCCCGTCGTGCTCCTGCAGCCGCCGCACAACGTCCAGCCGACCGCGTTCGCCTGGTGGGGCCTGGAGGCCTCGAATCTGATGATGGTGAAAGCGCCGAAGACGGCCGACGCGCTGTGGGCTGCCGAGCAGATTCTGCGCGCGGGCACCTGTGGCGCGCTCGTGTTCTGGCAGCAGCATGTGCGGCCCGAGGCGGTGCGCCGGCTGCACCTGGCCGCGCAGACGTCCGAGTCGCTCTTTTTCATGGTGCGACCGCTGGCGACGACACGCGACGCCTCGCCTGCCCCGTTGCGCCTTGCGATCCGTGCGGCCAAAGGCGGTGTCGATGTCCAGTTTCTGAAGCGCCGCGGCCCCGCCCGGGATGAACCGCTGTTCGTCGCCCTGACGCCCTCTCCAATCCTGAACGTAAAACGCAATGCAACTGTGGATAGGCGTCCATCTCCCGTTGTTGTGCCTCGAAGTGTTCCGGCCGAAGTGGTCGCATGAGCCCGATGACGGCCCAGGCCTTGCCGTGCTCGAAAAGGAGCGTGTCATTGCCGCCGACCCGTGCGCGCGCGAAGCCGGGGTCTGCATCGGCATGCGGCGCGGCGGCGTCGTCACGCTCGCGCCAGCCACTGTCATGCAGGAGCGCGACAGCACGGCAGAGGTCAACGCGGTGCGCGAGATCGCGACCGGGCTGCTGAACCTGTCGCCGCAGGTCGTGATCGCCGAGGAAAGCACGGTGCTCGTCGACGTGTCAGCGAGCCTGCGGCTCTTCGGCGGTATCCGCGCGATGCGCCGCATGGCGCGCCGGGTCGCCGACGCAATGGGTGTAACGGCCACGATCAGCGTCGCGCCAACGGGACAGGCGGCATGGCTGCTCGCGCGGCATCGCGGCGGCGTCGCGCTGTCGCACGCCTCACTCGCACGCGCCCTCGCCGGACTGCCGGTCAGCCTGCCGACGCCCGCCCGCCGTCATCTCGACTGGTTGACGGGCATCGGCTGCGAGACAGTCGGCCAACTGATGCGGCTGCCCCGTGCAGGACTGAAAAAACGCTGCGGCACGGCACTCCTCGATGTGCTTGACCGCGCCAATGGAGTGGCACCCGAAGTGTACGAATGGTATGAAACGCCGCCGACTTTTCAGGCGCGCGTCGAGCTGCCCGATCGCATCGAGCACGCCGAAGCGTGTCTCTTTGCGGCCCGCCGGCTCATCGTCCAGCTAACGGGCTGGCTGTCGCAAAAGCAGCTTGCCGTCACGCGCATTGCGCTGCTGCTCGAACATGAGCGCGGGCGCGATGCGATCGCCCCGACAACGATCGAGGTGGCACTCGCCGAGCCAACGTGGCGCGAGGACCACCTCATGCGCCTGTTGAAAGAACGGCTGGGCCGTGTCGAACTTGCGGCGGCCGTCATTGCGTTGCAGCTCGTCGTGCAGGAAGTGAAGGAGGCTGAGCCCGCGTCAGACTCGTTGTTTCCGGAGCCGGGCGGCACCGCTGCCGATCACGCGCGGCTGCTTGAACTGCTGGTCGCCCGCCTGGGCGCAGAGAACGTACTGAAGCCGGCGCCCGTTGCGGACCACCGGCCGGAAGTCGCTGCGCGCTGGGTGCCCGTTACGGACAAGACAAAATACGTCGCGCCGGCGACGGACACGCCCCGCCCCGCCTGGCTACTGGAGTCTCCTATCAAGCTGCTGATGCGCGGCGAGCGACCGTTTTACGGCTCGCCACTGCGCACGGTGTCATCCGGCGAGCGTGTCGAGGCGGGCTGGTTCCAGGGCGAGCCGGTGACGCGCGACTACTTCGTTGCCGAGGCCGACGACCACATCTGCTACTGGATCTACCGCGAGCGGATTGGCGCGGTCGACGAAGACGAGCCGCGCTGGTACCTGCATGGCCTGTTCGGATAAGTCATGCTGCCCGCTTCATTCGGCCTGCCCGGTTATGCCGAGTTGCAGTGCGCATCCAACTTCACCTTCCTGCAGGGTGCTTCGCACGCCGAGGAACTGGCGACGCGCGCGGCGCAGCTTGGTTACGAAGCCATTGCAATCACCGACGAATGCTCGCTTGCGGGCATCGTGCGCGCGCACGTCGCGGCGAAGGAGGCGGGCGTCAAACTGCTCGTTGGCGCGCACTTTCGCGTCACGAACGCGGACGGCTCATCTGCCCTCGCCTTCACTGCGATCGCCCAGAACCGCGACGGCTACGGCAACCTGTCCGAACTGATCACGCTCTCGCGGACGCGCTCGGCCAAGGGCACGTATGTGCTGTATCCGCACGATCTTGATCATCCCGATCCGCCGTACACGCATCTGCGCGCGCTGCCCGACTGTCTGATCATCCTGACGCCCGATTTTCCGGCGAAGGACGCGCGCCTCGACGCGCAGGCTCAGTGGGCGGCGCAGACGTTCGGTACCGATCGGTGCTGGATGGGCCTCACCCTGCATGCCCGCGCGCTCGACGACCTGCATCGCAACGCGGTGTACGACGTCGCGGCGAGGCACGGGCTGAACGTCGTGGCGACCGGCCAGGTGCTGATGCATGTGCGCTCGCGGAAGCCACTGCAGGACACACTGACGGCAATCCGCCTGAACCGGCCCGTGACCGAATGCGGATTCGAACTGGCACCGAACGCCGAGCAGCATCTCCGCTCGCGGTTGCGGTTGGCCAACGTGTATCCGCCCGACGCGCTCGCGCAGACGCTAAGCATCGCGTCGCGCTGCACGTTCAGGCTCGACGAGCTTCGTTACGAGTATCCCGACGAACTCGTACCACCCGGCATCACGCCAACCGCGTACCTGCGGCGCGAAACCTATCTTGGGGCACATCGCCGGTACCCGCGCGGCATCCCGCACAACGTGCAGACGCAGATCGAGCACGAACTGTCACTGATCGCGGACCTGAAGTACGAGCCGTATTTCCTGACGGTGTACGACATTGTCCGTTTCGCGCGCAACGAAGGCATCCTCTGTCAGGGGCGCGGCTCGGCTGCAAACTCGGCCATCTGCTACTGCCTCGGGATCACCGAGGTGGACCCCGCTCGCGGCAATCTGTTGTTTGAACGGTTCATCTCGAAAGAGCGAGCCGCAGCCGGGGACGTGCCCGATATCGACACCGACTTCGAGCACCAGCGCAGGGAAGAGGTTATTCAGTACATCTATCGAAAATACACCCGAACGCGCGCGGCACTCGCGGCTGCCGTCACCACCTACCGCCCACGATCGGCGATTCGCGACTCGGGCAAGGCACTCGGCATCGACCCGGTGATTGTCGATCGCGTTGCGAAGGAGCATCACTGGTTTGATTCGAGCGCTGACCTGATGCGTCGCTTCGTTGATAGCGGACTGGACCCGGAGACGCCGATCATCCAGCAGTGGGCGACGCTCGCCGCGACGCTGCTCGGCTTTCCGCGCCATCTCTCCCAGCACGTGGGCGGCTTCGTGATCGCACGCGGCAAGCTTTCGCGGCTCGTGCCAGTGGAGAACGCATCAATGCCGGATCGCACCGTGATCCAGTGGGACAAGGACGATCTGGAAGCGCTGGGCCTGCTGAAAATCGACGTGCTCGCGCTTGGCATGCTGTCGGCGATACGCCGCACGCTCGAACTTGTCTCGCAGCAGCGCGGCGAGCCATTCGAGATGCAGGACATCCCCGCCGAAGATGAGGCGACCTACGACATGATCTGCGCGGCCGATACCGTTGGCGTGTTCCAGATCGAGTCGCGCGCACAGATGAGCATGCTGCCGCGCCTGAAGCCGCGCGAGTTCTACGATCTCGTGATCGAAGTCGCTATTGTTCGACCTGGACCTGTGCAGGGGGGTATGGTTCATCCGTACCTGCGCCGGCGGCAGGGACTGGAACCCGTCAGCTACCCGAGTCCTGACGTCGAACAGGCGCTCAAGCGCACGCTTGGCGTGCCGATCTTCCAGGAGCAGGTGATGCAGGTCGCGATGCTTGCGGCAGGCTTCAGTGCCGGCGAGGCGGACCAGCTGCGCCGTGCGATGGCCGCATGGAAGCGCAAGGGTGGCCTCCAGCACTATCACGACCGCATCGTTGAAGGGATGCTCCAGCGCGGCTACGACCGCGAGTTTGCCGAATCGATCTTCGCGCAGATCCAGGGCTTCGGCGAATACGGCTTTCCGGAGAGCCACGCAGCGAGCTTCGCCCTCCTCGTCTACGCAAGTTGCTGGCTCAAGCGCCACGAGCCAGCGGCGTTCCTGTGCGCGATGCTCAACAGCCAGCCGATGGGCTTCTACTCGCCATCGCAACTGGTGCAGGATGCCAAGCGTCATGGCGTCGGCGTGCTGCCCGTCGACGTGACAGTGAGCGACTGGGATTCAACGATGGAGGACGACGGTAGCATGGCGCCTGTGCGTCTTGGCATGTCCGTGATCCGCGGCATGCGTGAGGAAACCGCGCGGCGCATCGAAGCGGCGCGCGCGGTGAAGCCGTTTCGCGATGTCGCCGATCTCGCAAACCGCGCACAACTGGATCGCCATGACCTGCAGGTGCTCGCAGCCGCCAACGCATTGAAACGACTCGCGGGCGACCGTCGGCAGGCACTATGGGCAGCCGTCGCCGCCGTCCCGGAGAAAGATCTGTTGCGCGCGACGGCGCGCGAGGAAGAGGCACCCACGCTGGTCGCGCCAACGGAAGGCCAGGACCTGATCGCCGACTACCGTTCGACGGGCCTGACACTCGGCCGCCATCCGCTCGCCCTGCTGCGCAAGAAGCTGCTGTCAATGCGCCTGATGCCCGCCGAAGCGCTGGCGCGCTATCGCGACGGTCAGCTCGCGCGGTCATGCGGCATCGTTACCGTACGCCAGCGCCCCGGCACGGCGAACGGCGTGATGTTCATGACGCTCGAGGACGAGACAGGGTCTGTCAACGTCATCGTCTGGCAATCAGTGCTCGAACGGCAGCGGCGCGAAGCGCTCGGCTCATCACTGCTTGCCGTTTATGGTGTGTGGCAGCGCCAGGGCGACGTGAAGCATCTGGTCGCCCAACGGCTCGTCGACGTCTCTCACCTGCTTGGCGAACTGCCGACGGCGAGCCGGAATTTTCACTGAACTCTACGGAGAAGAAAGATCGATGGAAAACTTCAACGTGCTGTTTGATGCGCAGGCCGCCGTCGAGGCGGTGCTCCCGGATGTAGTTGCGCGGCATCGCTCCAAAGGCGTCCTGACGTGGAAACTGATCCACCAGATCGAGGAAGAAGTGCTGTCCGAAGTCCGCGCGGGCGGACGTTTCAGCCCGCGGCTGCTGCAGATGATCTGCGCGCCGGCCGCCCTTTCCTACCCCAACGACGACCGGCCCGTTTCGTTTGAAGGCCATGACTTCGTGCCGATCGTTTTTCTGGCGATTGACCGCGCATGGCGACGGGTACATTAAGCGCCGATGATTCGGCCGCCGCCGTTGTGCCCGGCGAAGTCGCGCTCCGGGCCGACGCCGTACAGCTGTTTCGTCAACGGATCGGAAAACAGTGTGACCTAGCGACCGCTTCTCTTAGACCGACGGTTTACTGAGATCTCGCGCCGAATGACGCGGCGGTGTTCAATCGCTAACCGAAGGCTGTCTATCAAAACGGCGAGCAGTTCCTCGCTGACCTCGCGCAATGCATTCCGCTCATCGAAAGACGCAATGCGTTTCTGCTGTTCCCGAATGAGTCGAATGGCGTCGCGAATGTGGCGGTTGGCGCGTAGCAGATCCGGTTCATCGTCCACCATTTCCCTCTCGCGCCGATACGTTGCGACGCTGGCACTATAGGGCGCCCCTGCGGTTAGCAATGGGCCTTTTCATTGAACCTGTCGAGGGGCACAATTGCTGGCAGTGCGAGCATTGGTGCGAAGGCGCATCCCATGTCCGGGATGCAGTTTCAATGTTCCGAAGGAACGAAAGAAGCCGGTGTAAGTCTCCGTCATTGCGCCCGAGCGGCGTCGGTTCACGGACAATGCGCCGTCCGCTCGTGAGCGCTTCGACGATCAACTCACGACGATGTTCAAGCCATGCGAGCTCCTGCCGCAATTGAGTCAAGTCCCACCAGGAGGGTATGGTCCTGGGAGTGGTAAGCCATCCGCGCATCTGCTTGATTTCGGCATCGAGGTTTAGCAACTCGACAAATCGATCTTTTTCCCTCATCGGCCCCCTCTTGCATAGGCGGTTAGTGCACGCGCCCACCTTTCAGCGCAAAAGCAGCAATGGGAAAATGTAGTGGTTTTTATTTGTTTTGCAAGGTGTCGCCAAGAAAACCGCTGCAGCCTGTCTTTTCATTCTGTGCGAACGACAAAGTAGACCGGACGCGTTACCGGAGAAACGCGCCCGGCCTGCCCTAATGCGTCGCTGGCCAATGCGCTAGCGACGCTGACCATGCCGAAGACGCCTGGCCTCTCAACTACCCTGAACTATCAAGTGTAAGGCAATGAGAAAGGAAGAAAGGAGGCTAGGCATCCCCGATCTGCGCCTGGCACGCCTGGCCGTTTTTTTAATCCTGGACGTCGCGCGAGGGCTGGATGCGCCGGCAAGTGTCGCCAGTTGGGCTCGATCAAGGCAGGCATGCGACGGAGACCGTCCTCAGATCGGCGGTCGCACGAACGGGCAGCCCGCGAAGCTAGGCGGCAAGCTGCTGCTCAAAGCTTTGGTGCGTCATCGTCGTCATCCTCAGCATCTCGCCGGGGGATGGGCGCGCGCAGGGGCTTCGACGTGTCAACGCCCATCAGCGCGATCGCCTGCCATAGCATGTCTGTTTGAGGCTTGAAGTCGAGAGTCCGCGTCGCGTGCTCAGATACTACACAGAGCATGCCGCAATGCACCGAAAGGGTGTACGACGCCACGTGCAAGGCGCGCAGCACGCGTCCCTCGTCCGTTATCTGTTGATCCATGTCGAGGTCGATCGCCTCTGCAACGCCGGGCATGGGAGGCACGGCAACAGTGCCGCTTTTAATCAGATGGATCGCGGGGGTGACGATCTGAAGCTGGGGCTCAAAGTCCAGCTGGAAGACGTCGTCCTCACAGTGCACCGTAAGGCCGTGGTGCGCCTCAAGCGTGCGGACGGCGACCTCCAGTGCATGAAGAATCAGCGCATTATCTGCGGCCTGTTTGTTCGCGCGCTGAACGAAGTTTGCCGTTTCCATGCTCCAGCTCCCTCGAGCGGGACCTGCGATCAAAGGCATCGCCGATGCCGGCCTCCCTACTTCCGTTTCTGCCTCCGGTCGTTGTTCCGGCGCAGACTCTCGCCACTTTTTCAGCCCGGTCGCCGAGTTTCCTCAGTCCGTGGTGATCCTCGCGACGAACGCGACGGGGTGGCCGACCGGCTCATTTTTTTTGGGGGAGGCTCTCCTGGCCGGCCAGGTTCTGGTCCCGGTTCGTCTCGGTCGGGCGCCTTCCGATGGCCCGTTAGACGTTGACGGCCTGTTTGCCACTCATCGCGGACGAATCGGTATTTACTCATAGTTCCCTCGTCTGGTGGTGGTGTTCGATCTGGACCGCACCATCGTTAACGCTTCGGTGCGGATGGCGTCGAAATCGCGCTCAGTGTCTTATACGCACCACCATCTGTGCTGGTCGCGAGGTCTCCTAGCGACAAGATACCGACGAGGCGCTTTTCGTTGTCCAGGACGGGTACGCGACGAATTTGCGCGCCTTCCATTTTTTTCCTGACCTCTTCGACGTCATCAGTCTCGTAGCACCAGTTCGGGGGACCGCTGACGATGCCTTCGATCGATTCATCCGGCGACAGGCCTTGTGATACCGCTCGTACAACGATGTCACGGTCGGTTAACATCCCAACCAGATCCGCGCCGTCACATACCGGTAGCGAACCAACGTTCAGTTCCTCCATCAACGTTGCCGCGTCCCTCAGGCTCTGGGTCGGCCCGATCGTGACTGCGTCACGTGTCATCACTTGCGCAACAGTGGTCATAGCGTGCTCCTTGTGAAATGACAGGGTTGATCACGGTGACTGCGCATTGCTCGTTCCACATTTGCAGCGTCGGCGTCCCGCAGGCCCTACGACCGCGACGCGCGTTGTGCTGTCCGGTTCTTTAGCCGCAATAATGCCGAGCGCGCCCGTCCGGTATCGAAATGTGGACGGACGGCCGCTCGCGGCACAATTGGCCTTTTTTATAGCGCCTGCCAATCGCTGTTGGTGTGAGACAGCCACGTGTTTTTTTATGATCTTTTGCTCGTAAGCCGCCGAATCGGCGAGGACTGAACGCCGTTCAGTGCGACGGGTGGTGGGCGGCAGTCAGCCGATCATCGTCCCAAGAGGTCACCCTCTTCGATGGGGGGAACGACCGCCAAAAGCCCGTCGACGCAACAGCGGCTCCGACATCGGCTCCCTGGGTAAAAGCGGCCGTCGGCGTTTAGCCAGCGGCGCTCCTTTCCGGGTCATAGCATGCTGTCGAAGTCCCTCAACTGTCGCTCGGCCTCATCGCGCGCGATCCCGTAGCGCTCCTGAATCCTACCGACGAGATACTCGCTGTCGCCGTCAGCCACCGCAAGATCGTCATCGGTCAGCTTGCCCCATTTGGCCTTCAACTTGCCCGACAGCTGTTTCCACTGGCCCTTTATCTTGTCTTCGTTCATCGTGTGCTCCAAGAGTCGATGTGCCAATGAACAGCAAGTGTCGGGCCTCGTGTTGCTTCTCTAACCAAGCCGAACTGTCCGGTGCGAGAATGCGATAGTGCAGCGCAGGTTCAGCGGAGCAGCGACGGGTAGCAGTCACGGGCAGTACAGTTTTGCGTCTGGATACAGGGGGCACGGTCATGAACGCGGTTCAAGACTACCGGGACTGGAAGTTGGACATCGAGCCGGTTGACGCGGCGGGGATGTACACGGCCCAGGCCACGATCTCGCGAACGAGTACGGATGCAGATGACGGATACTTCAGCTATACGTTCAAGAACATCGGCGTCTCGGACACAGCCGAGGGCGCGATCCGGTGGGCGGCTGAGTGGCTGCGTGGGTGGATAGACGACAACGCGTAAGCCCATACTGCCTTGGGGCATCGCCTTGACCGGATACAGCGCGGAAAAGAGAGCGGCTTCTCGGAAGCAACACGATAACCAGTTCGCGTTTCGGTCGGTGGCAAAACCACGACAGAGCGCTTCCCATCACCATGTTTGTGACGGTGCCTCCGGGGAGTCAGCTATCGCCTTGTCGCGTCTGCGCGACTGCACGTGCAGCCTCAGAGACCAGACAAGCCGGTTCAACTCGTGCTTCAGCACGAGGCGTCGCCATAGCCGCGCGGAGCTGAACGTGCGTCGATTCGCCTGCCGGCCGAGCAACGCTTTACAGCCCGGAAGGTGAAGCAGCGCGCAACCCCTGAACCATCGCAGGTCACGGTGCGTGCTGCCCGACCAGTGTCGTCCGACCATGCGGTAAGCACCGATGTCAATGATCGCCTGACCCCGTTCTGAAAGGATATTGAGGGCCGCGGAGATAAACGCCTCGTCGCCCTGATGGTTCAGGTCGGGAATCACCGCGCGGTAGCGACCGAAGCACGCGCGAGCGACCGGAACCAGTTGACCAACGAACTCCGCCGAGACAATCAGACACTCCCCGCCGAACCAGCGCGGATTGCGAAGAGGTCTGCCGGCAACCAACTCCAGGTCGTCGATGACGCGGGTGCTGCCGTATGCGGAAAATTCCTGGTCGGAGATGTCAAAAGCGCCCACGCCTGACGCATGGCAGCGCCGCAGTAGATCCGGATCAAGGCCGTGCTGGGCGATGACGTCAGTATCGAGCAGCAGCAATAGTCTGTTGGCGGGTAGCGTCAGTGCCATCTGTTCCAGCAGGTCGAGTTTGAAGTGCGCCCCGTAGAACCGGGTCTCTTTTGCCAGATCAAGCGATGGCCTCAGCGGGAAGACGGCCGGACGTATCTCAGCGTCCAGCCGGGAAAGGTAATCATCGACGAGATCTATCGCGTTTGTCGCGATAGTCAGCTGCGGCAAACCTGCGTTCAGCAGGCTGCGGTTGAGCGTCACGGCCTGGGCCACATAGCTGAACGCGTCGCCACAGCGCAAATTTGGACTGCCCGAGGCCTCTGCATCAAGGAAAACGAGCGCGCAAGGCGTAACCCCGATCTCAAGCTGTGCCAAAACCGGGCATTGAACTTGACGATAAAGCTCTTCGAGCATATTTTCCCCGGCTCGACTTTGTCGAATCAGGCAGGTTTTTCATATTGCCTGGATGGTGCGGCAACCTTGCGCCAAAGTCCCGCACGCAGGCGACATCCGGGCCGCTCTTCGCCAATTCGCAGCGGGTCGCCCTCGTCTCACGCGAGCTGACGGTCAACCCGTCACACGAACAGCTCGGCGCATTCTTTCGGTGATTTCCTGTTCCGCAGATGCAGCGCTGCCTTCCGACCGCAGCCTGGCTTCAGCGATGCCGGTCGTAACGTTCCAATCAGCCGCGCCACCGAGTTCACGCAACGCGTCCCACGTAACCGGCATTGATAACGGGAGTCCGGGTCTGGCACGCGGAGACAATGCGACCGCTGTCGTTGCGCCCTTCCCGTTTCGGAGGTAATCAACAAAGATTTTCCCGATGCGATTTCTCGGACCCGACACGGCAGAAAAGCGTTGGGGGATGACTTTTGCGAGATGACGCGCGATTGCGTGACTAAAGGCTTTTACTTCCTGCCATGTGTGGACCGGCGCAAGTGGCACGATGATGTGCACGCCCTTCCCTCCGCTGGTCTTGCAGAACGAATGTAGCCCTAGTTCGTCCAGCACCACCCGCGTCAATGTTGCAGCCTCAACCATAACGCTCCAGTCGAGTTGCGGATCAGGGTCGAGATCGAGAATGAAGCGGTCAGGATGATCGAGATCGGGCGCGGTCGCATTCCACGCGTGGATCTCGATAGTGTTCAGTTGGGCAAGCTCAAGCAGCGCTTCTCGCGTGTTCGCAACGAGCAGCGGTGCATGGCCAGGGTGCATCGACTGGGGCAACTGCGTAACGGCTTTCAGGCGCTGCCCTTCCGCGTGCTTTTGATAAAACATCTCGCCGTCGATACCATCAGGCGCCCGGACAATCATCAGCGGCCTGTCCTTGATGTGTGGCAAGAGGTAATCGGCGACGGCGTCGAAATACTGCACGACGTCCGCTTTCGTGAGACCCGTCGACGGATCAACGATGCGCGAAGCGTTGGTGATTGTCGTTCCCCGAACCCTCGAACTCGCGTCGCGACGACTATTTTCCGCCGGCGCGGCAACCGGCTTCTCTTCGCGGACTTCGCCCGCTTCCTTGTCCTCGCGCATCGCCTTCAGCACGCCATGACGGATCTCGCCAGAGGATGTCCATTCGAGGAACGACACTTCGACAACCACCTGCGGTCGCATCCAGACGAGGACACGGCCGCGCTCGGGTTTCGGCGGGTTAAAAAACGGCGTCTCGCCAACTGGTTCCAGACACTCGTGCAGCTCGCGCATCTGCGCGGGTCGCAACGTCGCCTTGACCGAACCGGCGTAGCGGAGACCACCGTCTCGCTCGTACACGCCAAGCAGCAGCGAGCGAATGCCTGCCGCGGCTCCCGCGCTTCTGCTGATACCGCCGACAACAAACTCCTGGCGCTGCAGGCACTTGACCTTCACCCAATCAGGTGAACGACCTTCCGTATATGGGCGATCGCCCCGTTTGCCAATAAGCCCCTCGAGGCCCATCCGGCAGGCGGAGTCGAGCAACGATTCGACACCTTCGGTGAATGTGTCGCTCAGCCGTATGTGTGCGGCGTCGACGCCCGCGAGCAACTGCTGCAGTGCGGCCCGCCGGTCGATGAGCCGCGCCGTCCGGAGCTCGCGACCATCAAGAAACATCATGTCGAAAGCGAAAAACGTCAGGCCAGCCGTGCGGCGTCGGGCGAACGCATTCTGCAGCGCCGAGAAATCGGGAATGCCGGCCTTGTTGAGTGCCACAATCTCGCCATCGATCCACGCTTGGCTGACCGGCAGCCGCGCGAGTGCTTCAGAGAGCGCAGGCATCCTCTCGGTCCAGTTGTGTCCGTTGCGCGTGAACAGTGTCACAGCACCGTTGTCGATACGGCAAAGCATTCGATAGCCGTCGAATTTGATTTCATACGACCAGTTCGAGCCGACTGGCGGGCGATCGACGAGCGTAGCGAGTTGCGGACGAATGATGTCCGGCAGGCTGCCCCCTTGGCCTCCAGCCGCCTGATCGGCTACTCTCGTTCTACGCGCCACCTGTCGCACCTCCTGAAACCTACCGGCGTCGCACTGACCGTTCCAGGCAGGCGTGCCGGCCGGGAAATTGCTGCTACCGGGAGCGCCTGCCAACGGGAGAATGTCATGGCCGCTCCGCGTTCGATTGCCTCGATGACCATCAGCTTTGGACTTGTGTCGATTCCCTGCCGTATGTTCTCGGCGACGGAATCCAAGTCTGCCGTCAGCTTCAATATGCTGCACAAGGACTGCGGCGCCCGGGTGCGTCAGCAGCTCTACTGCCCCGCTCATCAGGCCGTCATAGAGCGCTCCGATACCGTCAAGGGGTACGAGTTCGAGAAAGACAAGTACGTCGTTTTCGAGCCGTCCGAACTCGAGGCCTTCGAGGCGACCGCCAGCCACAGCATCGACATTGTCGCCTTCCTTCCGGCCGACGCGATCGATCCGATCTATTTTGACAAGGCTTACTATCTCGGGCCAGACAAGCGCGGCGCGAAGCCCTATCAGCTACTCGCGCAGGCCATGACGGAGACCGGCACGTGTGCGCTCGCCAAGTTCGTGATGAAGGGCAAACAGAACGTCGCACAGGTTCGTGCTGGACCGGAAGGATTGATCCTGCAGCAGCTTCTGTACGCCGATGAGGTGCGGGCGCAGTCGGCGATCGGCATTGAGAAGCCCGACGTTCAGCCAGCTGAACTGATGCTCGCCGAGCAGCTCATCGCGCAGTACCGCGTCGATTCGTATGACCCGGCGCAGTTCAAGGACGAGGAAAAGGAACGTCTGCTTGCGGCGATCGACCAGAAAATTGCGGGCAAGAAGATTACCTTGCAGCCCGCCGCGCAGCCGGAGGGCGCTGAAATCATCGACCTCGTTGAAGCTCTGCGGGCCAGCCTGAAGGGACAAGGTACGGCGGCCATGAAGCAAAAGCCCGAGGCCGCCGCGCCTGTCGCCGAGCCGGCCGTGCCGAAGCAGCGCAAGTCGGCGCGCCGCACTGTGACTGCAGAAACGCCCGCCGCGCCCGCACCGGCCAGAAAGACAGGAACCCGCAAATAGCATGACCCGCGAAGAACGTTTTCGCATGCGTGACGTGCAGCGGATGTTGGGCGTCTCGCGAACAGTGATCACTCAGCTCGTCGCAGGCGGCTTCGTCCAGCCAGCGCGCGGCCATGGCCGGGAGACGCTGTTTTCGTTCCGCGACGTCGTCATGCTTCGCACCGCCCATTCGTTGAGAAAGGCGGGCATCCCGCCGCGCAAGATCGTGCGGGCACTGGAAAACCTGCGCGCGACCTGGTCGCCCGACAAGGACCTCACGGCGATCCGGATCACTGCCGTCGGCGCCGACGTCGCCGTGCACGACCGCGCCGGGCCGTGGGACGCCCATACTGGCCAGTTGTTGCTCGATTTTGAGCCGACGCCCGCATGCGGCGGTACCGGCAACATCACGGAGATTCAAAAGCGCCGCGCGCCCGACGAATTCGCGGACGCTGCTGCAAGGGAAGCTGAGGGCGATGTGGACGGCGCCGAAGCCGGCTACCGGCGCGCCATCGAATCGGACCGGACCTATCTCGACGCGTACCTGAACCTTGGATGCCTCCTGTCGGAGTGCGGCCGCTACGACGACGCCATCGAGGTATGGCGTAACGCCCTGCTCGAAAACCCGGACCATCACCTGCTTCACTTCAATCTCGGCGTGGCGCTGGAAGACTCAGGCCGCCTCGAGCAGGCCCTGATCGCATACCGGCGCAGCATCGAACTGAAACACGACTTCGCGGACGCGCATTTCAACGCGGCGCGCATCCATGAAGAACTGGGCCAGCAGACACAGGCAATCCGCCACTACAACGCCTACCGGACATTGAACCGCGACGGTTGAGGGGCTTCTCGGCCCGTCGGGCATCTGGCTTGCTGTCCCTTTTTTGTTATCGTCCGATTGTAGGGGGCAAGCTATGGCAGAGCAGCACAAACCCGGCGAGATCGTGAAAACGTCGGGAATCTACAAGGTCGTTCACGAAGGCGACAGCAGAGGCGCGGTCTATGAGCTTCTACACGGTGCGACGCATTCGCACAAGCACAGCGAACTCGGTAGCGGCGACAAGACGTGAATAGTAAAAAGGGGCCAGCGGCAAGCCGCTGGCCCGAAGGCATTCTGGCTGTCTTGTAGGCCGCGCCAGAACCTGAGAGGCTTGCAGGGTACCCGGAACGCGGACGGTCTAATTCGTGAAGATGCGATCGCACAAGCCGCGTAATCCGCGGTCGGTACCCGCGCCCCACGGGTTAAAGACGCGTTGGCTGGAATTGTCACGGGGCTGCGCTTGACTTGCGCAGAGTGCGGCGTAGGCTGGGGTCTTCTTCAAGCAGAGTCGCCGGTCGAAATTGGAAAAATTCATCGTTGGACAGTGGGCCTCGCCGTGGGCGTGCGAGCCGCACCTTCCCGTCCGCGTGGCAATCAATGCTCACGAGCGCGCAATCGTAATCCTTCACCAACGCGTCGACGAGTCCTGGATTCCATTCGACCACTGTGACGACGGATACGTCAGGGACATGATCATGGACGAAATTGACATGGTCATTGAAGACCCCAAAGCGTACGGCATGCGAAGTCGCGGCGACATTCCTGCTGCCTGGGTGTATGACGAGGCACATCCTGGTGAAGTGAATATCGGCTGTCCCGTGCCGATACAAGTTCAGGAAAACGTATGCGATTGAGCACCCAGTCACAACAGCTGCTGTTGATCATCCCGCTCCGTTGCCGCCTTTTTTGGCTTGCGCGGCGTTAGAGGAAACGGCTCGGCGTGCATGGCTTCGACGGGATAGAGTTGAAGAAATGAGCGGGCCTCGTCGACCGATCGGCACGACAGCCAATCGCCGTACTCCGTCGGCGGCACGATCACCACCGAGCGCTTCTCGTCACCGGGCTTGTGAAACCGCTTCATAAGCGGATGCTCGTCCGAATTGACGGTCAGCATCGTGAAGGCGAGCGTCTGTGAGCCGTCGATCTCCTTCCACTGGCGCCAGAGACCCGCGATCGCGAGTGGGGCCCCGTCCGCCATGCCGATCTTCCAGCGCACCGCTTTTCCCGTCTCGTAGTTCGGCTCGAAGAACGTCAGGCATGGGATCAGGCAAAGCTGCAGGTTCTTCCACGCGCCGCTGAAGCTGCGCTTCTGCTCGACACTTTCGGATCGTGCGTTCATCGTGTCGAACACCTTCACGACCGGCGGGATGTGACGACGAGGAACGATGCCGAACGACGCGGGTACGGTCTCGAAACCGTCAAGGCCGCGACGAAAGACGGGCGCGAAATAGTCCTTGTAGATTTCCGGCTTGTACTCGAAGTCCGGCCGAGGGAACAGACTGAACGTATCCCAACGCGCGTCGTTCGGATTGGCTTCGTAGCTGGTGCACATTGCGACCCTCCTTGAGCCGCCATGATAGTCCAGCAAGCGGAATTGAGAGCGCCGGCTCTTGACTCAACGAAGGCGGCGATGCGTCCGCGGCGCTCGGAGCAAAATTTATCTCGGGATCAAAAGCCGTACAAAATCACCTCTCTTTCTGCGGCCCAAAGGTCGAGAACCCGATATAAAGTCTGGTCCATGCCGCTCAGCTCACTGATGCCCCATCCCGCTATAGACGTTTTTGACGAATCGCAGATTCGTCGGGGGTGCGGTCAACGCAAATTCAGTATATAAGGCGCACATGGACATGAATTCTTTGTGGCTATTTGCCCCGTCGGATGCCTATCGAATCTGGCAGGAAACGGAGGCCGTCGGGGCAGACCGACGGCCTTTCTCTGCGCGATCGCGTGTGCAGCACGCCGCAATGTTCGACCGCTTTCTCCGTCATATTCACGAGCGGCACGCGTCGGTGGCCACCTTCGACGCCGTGCAGATCGAATCATTTTTCAACGAGATCGAGAGTCGCACGACACCCGGGACGTCGACGCGCTTGCGATACGCCAAGATGCTGAACCGGCTATGCCGCCATCTCGTCGACATCGGGCTGCGTGCCAGCAACCCGGCGTCTGAAGTAAGCGCGTTTGCCCGTTGGCCCGAGGACGAGCCGCTACCTCTTTACCTCGATCAGGCCGCAGACGAGCGGCTGCAGGCGTGGACGAAGCCGTCGGAGTTGGATGATTCGCGAATACTTCGTAACCGGGCCATCGTTGCGCTGTTCCTGGGTGCGGGCATATCGGCGGCCGAGTTGCGTCAAGCGCATCGGTGCCATGTTGTCGTCGACGGCGTCAGGCCGAACGTCTATGTTCCCAAGCGCGGTGCCCGCGACCAACGGCGGGTAACGCTACCGCAGTTTGCATTGCCCGCTCTGCGCCGATGGAAGGACGTCAAGCCATCCGTGGATGACGCTCATCTCTTTCCGGCACCGGGTCAAGGTGGCGTGATGAACGACGTCCTTCTCGGCACCGTCGTGAAGGACGCGCTCGAGGGCATCGGCTTCGTTGCGCCCGACATGAGTCCGCGCATCCTGCGCAACACCTTTGCTCGCCGACAACTGCTGAGTGGCCGCAGCAACGAGGATACAAGCGGGATGCTCGGGCTTGTCAGCCAACGAACGGTTACGCGTCTGCGTGCCACGATCAGCGAAGCGCGCTCAGCTTGACTTTGCACGCAGCTCCGTAGGGTGGGTTACGCCGGTTTATCGAGATCGGCATAACCCAACGATCGGAGTTCGCATGCCTTATCAGACGGATTTTGCCGACATCGCGTATCCGGACGAGTCCGGGCGGCCCTGCGCATTGACTTTTCGCATCGCCATTACCGCCTCGTCGGAACGGCTCGCAGTCGTTCACTTGCGGCGCGTCAATCCGGCTTATCAAAGCCCGATGAGTTCGTACATCGTTCGCGATCGAATCCTCAACCGGATACTGGACAGCCACTTGCGCGGAATGCCGCTCAAGACGGTCAGACTGGTGGTGGAGGATGGCGACAAGGCTGCCATGTTTCCCATCGAGGTCGATTTCCAGGACTACATCGAGCGCCGAAACCCACACGAAGCAACGCCTGTCGCGACGGGGCGCGGCCTCTTCACACAGCGCGTGAAGATCCGGTCGGAATTTCTGCTCGCCGGGCTCACGCGCGTACATACCAGTCATAGCAAACCGGTCGCAGTGCCAAAGGACATCGCGCGCGTTTTACGATGATCGGATCGATCGGGCCGCGCAAAGAGACACGCTATTCATGCTCTTTTCCCGGCCCGCACACCGCTGATGCTGAAACACTACTCGTTGCCGCTTGACTTTACGGGTCACCAGATAGGCTGGTTAAACCATCCGCATTCCAAACATCATGAAAGAGATCAAGCCGACCGATGAGCAGCTCTTCACGCTGGATGCAGTCGCGTCCGGCGCAACGGTCAAAGTGAAAGCGTACGCGGGCGCAGGAAAAACGTCACAGCTGCGCATGATTGCCGAGCGCTTCAGTTCAAAGCGCGGGCTCTATCTCTCGTTCAACAAGGACATTGCAACGGATGCGAGAAAGAAATTCCCGCGCAACGTCACCTGTAAAACGGTTCACTCTGCCGCTTACGGAGCAACGGAAAAAGCTCTGACGGCACGGCTCAATCTACCGAAGGAGCCGCCTCACCATCTTGCGAGCAGGTATGGGCTTGGCCCGGTTCGGGTCCCGACGATCATCGGCAAGAACATCGAACTGTCTGCATTCCAGGTTGGGCGATTGGTGGCGGACGGTGCGGCGCGCTTCTGCCGATCGGCGCAGGACAAACCTGAGTTATGGCATATCCCTGTCGATGAAATGATCACTGAGGCGGCGGCCGAGGAACTGCGCTCAACACTGCTACCGTTCGTCGTACGCCACTGGGATGAAAGCACGGACCCAAATGGGAAGACTGCGATCACGCCCGACGTCTACCTCAAAACGTGGGAGCGGTCGCGCCCACAAATCGGTGCGGACTTCATCCTTCTCGACGAGGCGCAAGATAGCGACGGATTGATGCTTTCGGTTTTGCGTCGGCAGGAACACGCCCAGATCATCTACGTCGGAGATCCGTATCAGCAGATTTACGAGTGGCGCGGCGCGGTTAATGCGATGGAACACATCAAGGCGCGTGAATGCACCCTGACTGAGTCTTTCCGCTTCGGGCACCACTTCGCCGCGCTCGCTTCGCGTGTGCTGAATCTCCTGGGCGAACGAACCCCGCTCCGCGGGCAGTCGCACATCGAATCCGTCTTTTTCGAAGAGCCAGATCCGGCCAGGATATTCGATGCCATCCTGTGTCGGAAAAACGTGACCGTCATCGGGAATCTCGCGAATGGGCTGCAGGCCGGGCACAAGGTAGCCGTCAGGGCAAACATCGAAGAGATCCTCGCCTTCGCAGACGGTGCTGACCGCCTGATGCGAGGCGAGCGTACGTTCAGCCCCGCGTCTCTGGCGCTGTTCGAGACGTGGCGTGACGTGCAGGAGTATGCCGCCAGCTACGCAGGCCGAGACCTCCTACCCATCGTTCAGATCATCGACCGGGAGGGGACTGCCTACTTGCGCGATATGTTGTCACGCGCATCGCCGGAAGCAGAGGCGGACTACGTGGTGTCGACCATTCATCGCGCGAAAGGACTCGAATGGAACCGTGTAAAGGTCTGCGGTGACTTCCGTTTCAAGACGGACGATGACGGACGCACCACGTTTTCCGATGAAGAGAAGCGCCTGCTCTACGTCGGCTTGACCCGTGCGCGGTGCGAGATGGATGTTTCCGAACTGCGGAACGATCTACTTAAAGTTTTCAAGGACGCTGCCGAAAGGTAGTCAGGCACCTTCAGCATCGAAAAAATTCAGCGAGAGGAAATCATGTTCGAGGAAACACGGCAACAAGTCCAAAGCGTCGCCGAACTTGAGGCTTTACTGAGACGCGTCGCCGCCGACGTCAGGAGTGAGAACGGCGCGCGGCCAAACACGAGCGCGGCGTCGGAAGAATATCTCAAGAAAGGGCGATCAATCGTTGAGCTTATTCACAGACTGGAACGGGAGTATGTAAGGTTGACGGGGGACAGTCCGGCCGTACGCAAACGGGCTAAAAGCCGTGTCTACGAGTTCGTACAACATACGACTGGGCTATCTCGTGACTCCGTCAACCTCTATGCACGTTGCTACGAGAAATTTGCTGGAATGCCGGAGGCATTGGACCTTAGAATTTCAGATATGCAGTTGCTGCTGCCGGACGATGCTGACGCCGACCTCATCGGGTACATCGCTGAACGCAGGAGAGACACACCGGATCTCCGTCGCGAAGAAGTCCGCGAACTCATCCGAGAGTACCGGATGGTTCGGCTTGAATAGTCCGGGTCGCTGAAACATCGGCCTCATCGAGGGCGGCAACACTCAGGCTAAAACGACTCGGAAAACGACATGTTTGAAATTTGGGCGATCGAGGCGGACGGCAAGCGCGTCTTGGTACGCGACGACGTTGTAGAGGGCACCTTGGCCCGTGCGCTGGTCAGCGAAGGCAATATCGGCGCGGCTCTTCGCGGTGAACCGCACCGGTATGTAGCCGTTCCCGATCCGGATTCGGTCGATACAGGAGCAGAGTCAGAACGGAAAAACGTGTAGGTCGCGAATAGCTCACCAGCGGATCATCGCGAGACGGGGAGGCGTTCATGTAGACGCTATGTGATGAGCGTTGTTCGCAAGCCATGGTGATCGCGACCGCGATGCACGACCTTTATACCGGCGACGTGGCTGTGATGCTTCAGGGCGTCCTCGGAAAAATAAAAAGCCCGCGGTTCCGAAGAACCCGCGGGCGTGGTTGAAGAATGTGGCGGGTCAGACGCCGAAGCTCAGCCGGTACTGATCACCAGCGGCGGGCGACGCGCGGCGAGCCGCGGCCTCCATCCAACGGTCGATCTCCGCGATACGGTGAGCGATCGTGTTTGACACCCCGGCCTTTCTCGCCTTCACGCGCGCTGCGAAGTCGGCAGCCATTGAGTCAACGCTGGCCACCCAGTCATACATTTTCACGCGTTCCAGCGCTTGGCCCTTTACACCGAACAGATGGAGTTTGGCCCCGGCCGGAAGATGCCCTTCGAGGCCTTCGAGAATCGCGAACAAGCCGTGACGCGGATCGGTGAGATGCCGCCGACAGACAGAACCGAGGCCGATGAGTGCCGGCGGCGCAACCCACGGCGTCCAGCGCTCCCACACCTGCATCATGAGGTCGATGCTTCGGCGGTAATCGTCGACCGACCAACCCTGCGCCACGGGTACGGGAATGCGAACCATGTTCTGCACCGCGTTCGCACTCAGCGTTTGGGCCAGCTGGTCCTGCCACGCATATACCACCCGAAGCATGCCTTCGAGCAGGGTAGCCGTCGCATTCACCCGATAGTCGATCGCCTGCTGATCGACGGCCAGCTCCGGCTCACAACAAAAGTCCGGTTGCGCGACCCATGCCGCTCCGGAAAGTGACGCCAGTTCTACGAACTGTGCCATCGTCCACGGATAGACTCCGCCGATCCCGGCCTGCCGACCCTTCGACTGGAACAGCTTCATGGCGGTGAAGCCCGCGCTGTCCAACGCAAAATCGACTTCCGTCAGATCGGTGGCGCCAGGAATGCGGAAACGTCCCATCTTCGGGTTCCAGAAAGCCGACGCGGAAACCATTCCGGCAAAGCCTTCATTAAAGGCGTGAAACGCCAGCTTGCCGCCGCTATGGGGAATCCCGCCGCGGATCAACAGGCCGTCATCGACGTGCGCATTGAGTTGCGACATCGGCATGCGGCCGCATTCAGATTCGATTTGCATGATTTGCATAGCAATGCTCCAAGACAAACGGAGCAGCCCATGCGGGCCGCCCCGCATGGGTGTGAAAGACGACCGCTTACGCGGCCAACGGAAAGAGATGCATCTGTTGCCCCTCGAAGCCGCGCATCTGCGCGTCGCTGATCGCGTTCTCGATGAGGTGCTGGTCCAACCCGGCGGGTGTGAGATTCAGACGTTCGGCGAGGCGGGCGAAATATTGCCCGCGCGTCGCCATGTCCTGATAGCGCTGTGACGCACCCGTCGGTAGCGTCAGCATCGTTTCGTTGAGCCAGAAGCGCGCCGATTCGATTGCCGCATGGCCCTGAACACGTGCGTACCACCCGTGGTCGAACGTGCACGTCACGAATTCGCACGCCCGCGAAGCGTCAACGTCGAGTTGATCGCTCTCCTCAAAGTAGACGGTACGCTCTCCGCCCGTGGTCTGCGCATACGCGGATAGCCGGTCCGGATGCCGATACGGATTCCACTGTTCGGCAGCATAGTCGCGCAACCCATCGGTCGGTGCTTCTGCATCAAAGCCGCCGACCCGATACCAGCCATGCAACGGAATCGGGACTTTGGGGAAAACTTCTACCTGTGGAACGCGATAGCGGCGCCCGAGGCGATGCACTTCAAACCAGATCGATACGGCCGGAAACGCGTGCGGCGCGTAGTGATGCATCGACAGCATGAAATCGATCGCCACCAATTGGGCGGGGGTGATCATTTCAAACTGTATCTCGCACAGCTCGCGATTTTCTGGCGTATCGGGGATACGGCCGCTCGCGAGATCCGCATCGTGCTGCTCGGCGCGCTCCACTTCGAGTGCGTCGAGCGTCAGCAGGTACCGCAAGAGATTGATCCGCTCTTTGTATGAGAGCACATCAGGCTGAACCCGGATATAGCCGTTGTCGCTCAATGAACGGCCTACCAGCTCGCGCCGGTCGAGATCCCACTGCGTCGCGAGCAGATAGTTCCGGAAATCGTTCAGGCCGGACATATACGCGTACTCGGGCTCGCGGACCATCGATTCGAGCGAGCGATCCCGTTCGCCCGCCACGCAGCAGAAAACACAGCCGAACCGACTTCCGCACGCAGCACGCTGGCCATTCTCGCCTAGCACGACACCGCACATCCCATCGTTTGCCGCTCGATACAGATCCGAGAGGCGTTCAATGGTCCGTTGCGAGAAGGCACACGGAAAGGGCCGCTTCGCTTCATCAACGAAGAGCGTGAGCATCATCCAGACGTCGTCAGTCGTCCAGTCACGCAGCGGTGACACGGCGAGTGCGCCCCGGGTATCACGAACAGCCGCGCTCGCGCTTTCACCCCGTTCGATCATTGCCGCACCCCGGGCCGCGCTTTCCGCAAGCCTGGTGCCGAGAACGGTCACGATTTCGCGATCGCCGCGCGTGGCCGCGTCGCGCTCGAGGGCCGCACGCAAACGCCCTTGTGGGATCAATTTCCAGTCGGTCGCGCAAGCGCGAATGCGTTTGCCATTTCGCACGCCGTTCTGCGGCGTACGAATCAGCGTGCCACGACCGATAGTCGATACAACGAACTGCGCGGCGAGCGATGGCGTGGCAATGTGGGTCGTCACCGATATTGCCTGCCTGTCGGCAAAGTGATCGATCTCTTCGAGCATCGTCTCGATGTGTCGCGCAAGGCTGCTGTTCTCGATCGTGGTGTCCGCCGTCGAGATGTAATGACCTGGTTGCGATTCGCTGGTCTTCCCGATGCGGCGCACGGCCTCCAGCATGAGGATGGTGGCGCAGGTCGAGTCCTTGCCGCTTACGGTCCCGCAAAGCGGATGACCGGCACGGATGAGGCCGATGAGTGCCGCAATCGCGGCTTCCATCTTGAGTATGATTTCGTCAAACATGATTGCTCCGGTTTCGGGAGCACTCCCCTGCGGGAGTGTCTCCCACAGGGATTAGTGAATTGATAGGGTTAGTCAGCGAGTGCGGCTATTTCATCCACCATCTGGAGGTAGGTGATGAGGCCTTGCTGATGCTTTTGCATGATGGCCGCACGTCGAATACCCCGCGCCCAGCGAGCGGTTGAACCGACGCGGCGACAGCTTCTGGAAGCGAGTCAAAGCACATGTGGCCGATGAAGCCGTCCTGGTCGAACTGCTGCACTCGCCATTCCTTCGCGCCGGAGGCATCCGGGAGTGCAAATGCCCACGACTCGCGCCCGTTCATGCGGCACTCGATACCGGCCGGGTGGCCGTCATACGAAGACATGAGGCGTTGGTATGCGATCTGCAACGGACGGACTTCGTCACGCAAGAGACGGGCGAAGTCTGCTGGGATGTCATCTGATGCGGCACAGACAGTTTCCCAGGCCGAGGAACGGTAACGTTTGATGGTGCTGCGATGGATGCTGTTCATGGAGGCTCCAGTGGATGGGAGCCCTCCCCTGTGGGGAGATAGCTCCCACAGGGACAAAAAAGAAAGGCCCGCACGGAGCGAGCCTGTCGATGCGCCAGTGGCGCGGGTTGTCTACACAGCGTAACGCCAGAAATTGGCCGTGACACCATGGAAAGATGCTGTATTTGCGTTCCCTTTCGCCAAAGCGATGTTTAATAAAAAAAGGCCCGTCGAAGCCTCCGGGTTGGAGACTCACGACGGGCGGGTGCAGGTTGTCGAAAGCCGCCTATGCAGGTTCGGCCACAACTATGTGTGTCATCCATGCGGACGCCGATGGCAGGCGGCCAACGAGCGCCAGAAGCTCCATGTCTTCAGCGCCGCGCGCCTCAACGCTGGAACCGTTCAGAATCGCGGCCTGTAGATAAAACAGGAATGCGAGACCGTCTGGCCCATGCTCTTCGGCGACCGCACCGAGCGATTCGACTTCGTCGAACAGCTCGCGCACGAACAGCGATGAGAGGCCCGCGCGATGCATGGTCACGATGGCATTGACCGCGATATCAGCGCCGGCGCCAGGATTGTTATCAGGAATGTCCGTGCCGTTGATTGCCTTGGATTCGACCAGGCAACGCATCACGTCGTCGAAAAAATCACTGCAGGAGTACGTCATCGATTTGCTCCAGAGAATAGTGCAAGCAAACCGCGCCAACCGGGCGGTTTGCCCCGTTGGGAACGTGAATAGAAATGAAGGTTTGCGGTGTCAGGCGGAGTGAGCAACCTGCTGACCGAGGACAATGGTCCCGCCGCGACCAACGTTGCTGCGAATCAGACCGCGACGTGCCGCCTCGCGAAACGCCGCATTCACCGTGTTCAGGTGGAAGCCAAGGTCGTCGGCAATCGCCCGCTGTGATGGAAGCCGGTCTCCGGGTGCGAAGATGCCGAGGCTAATCGCTTCTTCGATCTGGGCAGCGATTGCCAGATAGACACGTCCGCGCAGACGCGCAAAATCAGGACGCCAGCCCTGCTTCGGGTCCTTAAACATTGCTGTACCTCAAATGCCGGTCGAACGGCGACGGGTTTGCGCGTAAGGCTCGGGCGCCCGCGCCATGGTTGCCCATTGCTGCAACGGACTGCTGTTCCCAGAGCAAACAGCCAAGCGCCAGTAACGCTCCAATCACAGCCGCGGTTGCAATCTGCTTTTTCATGATCGCCTCTAAGTTTAAGCGAGAAGCCCCGACGCTCTGTCG
>NZ_JBBPEN010000019.1:0-66273 GCF_038900755.1 Paraburkholderia diazotrophica | reverse complement strand
GCAGGCATCCGCGATGCGCCTCGCGGCGCGGGCGTTGCCCCTGTGCGGGGCGGCACCTACTCTTCTTTGCCGCGGCAAAGAAGAGTAGGCAGAAGAAAGCCGCTCACACCGCCGGCGCTTGCCCATTACCCACGGGCTCTCAACGTCCCCGTGTTTCGAGCGGCAGCGTACTGCCCTATGTAGTTGCCAACGTGCTGGCTAAACGCTTCACCCGCTTCATGCACGCGTGGCACGGCTAGGGACATCGAATGTTCCGGCGCCGCATGTCGGTAGTGAATGAGGTTGCTGTGCCGCGCAGGGCAACGCCCGCACTTAAGCCGCATCGCGTAGCGAAGGTTTCCTGTGCGCTGCGAATGCCTACACACAGTTTGCCGCAAAGGGGCCGGGGATATCCGATGTCGTGAGCCGCAACACGGGTGCATGAAGTGGGTGACGCGTTCGATAGATGCGCTGGCAACGCGCATGAGATAGCACGCTGCCGTATGAAATGTGGGGACGTTGAGAGCCCGTGGGTAAAGGTGAAGGACTGGCGGTGTGAGCGGCTTTCTTCTGCCTACTCTTCTTTGCCGCGGCAAAGAAGAGTAGGTGCCGCCCCGCACAGGGGCAACGCCCGCGCCGCGAGGCGCAACGCGGATGCCCGCGCAAAGGCGAAAGGACAAGCTGCGTCGCAGAACACAAACCACATCGCGGATGCCTGCGCAAAGGCGAAAAAACAAACCGCGTCGCAGACACAAACCGCAATCGCGGATGCCTGCGCAAAGGCAAAAGACAAACCGCGTCGCAGACACAAACCGCAATCGCGGATGCCTGCGCAAAGGCGAAAAAACAAACCGCGTCGCAGACACAAACCGCAATCGCGGATGCCGGCAGCGAGCCATAAAAAACCAAGAACAAAATGCCGTCGCAGACACGATCCGCGCCCGCGGCGCACTCCCCCCGGCAGCCTACTCCGGCAATAACGTAGTCAACACCTTAACCGTCCGCGCAGTCGCGCCGCGATGGCGCGCCGCAAACGCCGATGCCGCCGCCCCCATCGACACGCGACGCGGCTTGTCGTCAAACAGTTCGCGCAGCACGCGCGCAAGCCCAGCGGGATCGTCGACCTGCACGCACGCGCCCGCCGCAACGGCATCTGCTGTCGCCTGCGTGAAGTTGAACACGTGCGGCCCGATCAGCACCGGCACGCCGACGCCGCAAGCCTCGATCAGATTCTGCCCGCCGAGCGGCAACAGGCTGCCGCCGATGAACGCCACATCCGACGCCGCATAGTAAGCGCCCAGCTCGCCCATCGAATCGCCGAGCAGCACCTTCACGTCGCGCGGCAAGTTTTTCGCGGCGCCCTGGCCCGCAGCGACCGCGCCCGCAGGCGCCCACTCCGAACGACGCATGCAACGCAAGCCTTTCTTCTCGAGGAGCGCCGCCACTTCATTAAAACGCTGCGGATGACGCGGCACGAGAACCAGCAGCGCATCGTCGACGCCGAGCGCGTCGAGCGCCTGCAACACCAACTCCTCTTCGCCCTCGCGCGTGCTTGCAGCCACCCATACGGGACGCGCGCCGATCGCCGCGCGCCACGCATGTCCGCGCGCCGCGAGTTCGGGCGGCGTGTTCATGTCGAACTTCAGATTGCCGAGCACGGCCACGTTGCGCGCGCCCAAAGCGGAGAGCCGCGTCGCGTCCGACGGACTCTGCGCAAGCACGCGCGCGAAGCCGCCGAACACGCCGCGCGTCGCGTTGCCGAACTTCGCCGCGCGGCGGTACGAGCGCTCCGACATCCGCGCGTTCGTCAGCACGAGCGGCACGTCCGCGCGACGGCATTCGTCGATCAGCGTCGGCCACACTTCCGTTTCCATCACGAGACCGACGGAGGGCCGCCAGGCCTTCAGGAAACGCCGCACGGCATGCGGCATGTCATACGGCAGATAGCAGCGCAGCACGCAGTCGCCGAAAATCTGCACGCCCGTCGCGCGGCCGCTCGGCGTCATGTGCGTGAGCAGGATGCGCGCGTCGGGCCGCGCCTTGATGAGCGCGTCGATCAGAGGCTGCGCCGCGCGCGTCTCGCCCACCGATACGGCATGCACCCAGATCAGCGGCGTATCGTCCTCGGGCACGCGGCCGCGTCCATAGCCGAAGCGCTCGCCGATATGCTCGCGATACCCGCGCTCCTTGCGCGACCGGATGAAGAGGCGCAACACCGCCAGCGGCGCGATCAGACACCACAGCGCGTTATAGACGACCCTCAGCATCGGGCTTCCACGCGCGGCATTGCGGACGGCATCAACATGGCCGCGCACGTGGCGCCCGGCATCGGACGGACGGGTGCAAGCGCGCCGTTCAAACCAGCGCCCTGCCCTTCAGGCGTTCGAGAATGCCGAGCGGCGCGCACTCCGGCTGCGCCATCGACTTGACGGGCAAGAAGAATGTCTGCTCCATCATGAACTGGCCGGACATCACCGCATGCGACGTCTGGTCCGAGAAGCATACCCAGACGCTGCCGGGCGGAAACGGCATCGTCTCTTGCCGTGACGACTTCTGATAGTCGAGATCGGCTTTCATCCCGTCGTGCAGGTTCAGCATCAGATGGTCGTACTCGCTGCGCGGCGACTTCGTCACGTGCAGCAGATTCAGCAGCCACGCGGAGCCCGGCATCTGCGGCCTGATGCGCGGCAGGAAGCGCTTCGCCATGTCCTCGAAAGGCTCACCCACGCGCCACACGCGCGGCGTGCCGTTCGGATTGACGTTCGTGAACACGCGCAGGATGCGCTCGCCATAGTTGGGACGCGACGGGAACGCATCGACGTGCAGGCGGCTGTCGTCCTTGCGCCACGACGTCTGACGCGTCTCCACCTGATGCAGGCGCAGGCTCGTCGGCGCGACGCGCAGCTTGCCGATGTACTCGGGAAAAAGTCCGTCGACGAGCGTTCGCGCATTCGCCTGATAGCGCGCAATCAGCGCGCGCACGGCCGACTGCGTGACGGAATCGCCGAGCACGCCATGCAGCGCGCCGCCGTCCGGTTCGAGGCTGATGTTCTTGCGCTTCGGATCGGCGAGCGCGGGATCGAGCAACGCGCGCTCGCCGCCGTCGATCGCAAATGCGAGGTTCGGGAAATACAGCACCTTGCCGCGCTCGACGCCGGCGAGCAGCGTCTCGCGCGGCACGGACAGGTTCTTGCCGTGCCAGTCGGCGCTCGCTACTTCGATGATCTGGGATTCGTTCATGATCGCCTTTTCAAAGCGGATGGAACAGGGCGGGCGCGATGACCGGCCAGCGGGACCGCGCCGCGTGCTCATGCCCTTCCTGCTGCGCATCGCGGCATCCGGCTGCCGTGCGGGATACACCCATGGGACACACGCACGGGACGCATACGCGGGATGCAGGATGCGCCAACGGATACGTCACGCGGCCACGATGCATCGCCGCGCCGCATCACAGCAGGCCGAAACCCGCAAGCGCGGATTTCACCTGCTGCAGCGTCGGCGGCTGGCCCGCCGTGCCAAGATTCACGACGTTCGGCGACCAGTAGCCCCCCGTACGCCATGAAGTGGCGAAATTGTACAACTCGACCGTGGGCCGCTTCAGCGCGGCTGCGATATGAACCAGACCTGTATCAACCCCGACCGTCGCCGCAGCGCCCTCGATCAGACCGACCACGGCCGGCAGCGACAGTTTCGGCGGCACGATCGCGGCCGCGCCGAATTCTTTCGCGAGGCGCTCGCTCGTCGCGCGCTCGTCGTCGCTGCCCCACGGCAAAACGATCGACGCGCCGCGCCTTACCAGCGACTGCCCGAGCTCGATCCACGCGTTATCGGGCCATTGCTTGTCAGCGCGCGATGTCGCATGCACGAACACCACATACGGCACGGGCAGATTCAGTTGCGCCTCGGAGAGCGCAAGCGCCGCGCGGCGCGTGTCGAGTCCGAAGTCGATCTCGTCGGTGGGTTGCGGCGCGGGGTCGCCGAGCGCTGCGGCCACCAGTTGGCGCGTGCGTTCGACGACATGCGTGCGCGGCTCGATGGGCACGCGCCGGTCGTAGAAAAAGCGCACGGGCCACTCGAAGCCCGCGCCGTCCGTGCGATTGCCCAGGCCGACGAGCGGCCCGCGCGCCATCTTCGCGACCCACGCGGTCTTGATGAGCCCCTGGCAGTCGATCACGAGATCGTAGTTTTCGGCGGCGAGCGCGCGGCGGAACGCGCCGATCTCGCGCCAGTTGTCGACGGAGAGAATGCGCTTGCGCCAGCGCCGCAGCGATACCGGGATCGCGCGCCGCACGCCGTGCACGAGTTCCACCAGCTTGACGAAGCTCTCTTCGACGAGCCAGTCGATCTGCGCGTCAGGATGGCGGCGGCGAATGTCGGCGATGACGGGCATGTTGTGAACGACGTCGCCCAGCGACGACACTCTCACGATCAGTATCTTTTGCGCGCTCAAGAAAGGGAGAACGCCGGCTGACCCGGCGTCAGGATGCATGGAAAGGACGCAATTTTAGCGCGCCCGACGCAAATGACATGAAAAAACGCGGCGCGGTAAGCATACCTTGCGCCGCGTCGGGTTTGGCCGCTCTGGCCGGCTATGCGCGGGCACGGCACATAGCCGCGCCTTGCATCCGCAGAGGATCAGAACGGCAGTTTCGCGTCCGCTTTCTCCGCGAGGATCACGCGGCGGAAATCTTCCTGGATGCGCTTGAGCGCCGCATCGTTGTCGGCCTCGAAGCGCATCACGACGACAGGCGTCGTGTTCGACGAACGCGCGAGGCCGAAGCCGTCCGGATACTCGACGCGCAGCCCGTCGATCGTGACGACCTGATCGGCTTGCGGGAACGTCGCGCTCTTTTGCAGACGCGCGATCAGCTCGAAGTTCTCGCCTTCCTGCAGCTTCAGTTGCAGTTCCGGCGTCGAGTGCGAGTTCGGCAGGCCGTTGAGCAGCTTGCTCGGGTCCTGCACGCGCGAGAGGATTTCGAGCAGACGCGCGCCCGTGTACAGGCCGTCGTCGAAGCCATACCAGCGGTCCTTGAAGAACACGTGGCCGCTCATTTCGCCAGCGAGCGGCGCGCCCGTTTCGCGCAGCTTCGCCTTCACGAGCGAGTGGCCCGTCTTCCACATCAGCGGCTCGCCGCCCTTGTCCTTCACCCATTTCGCGAGATTGCGCGTGCACTTCACGTCGTAGATGATCTGCGCGCCCTTGTTGCGCGACAGCACTTCTTCGGCGAAGAGCATCAGCTGGCGGTCCGGATAGATGATCTGGCCGTCCTTCGTGACGACGCCCAGGCGGTCGCCGTCGCCGTCGAATGCGAAGCCGATTTCGGCGTCCGTTTCCTTCAGCGCGCGGATCACGTCCTGCAGATTTTCCGGGTGTGCCGGGTCCGGATGGTGATTCGGGAAGTTGCCGTCGATGTCCGTGAACAGCTCGACCAGCTCGCAGCCGAGTGCCTTGAAGAGGCGCGGCGCGAGACCGCCCGCGACGCCGTTGCCCGTGTCGACGACGATCTTCAGCGGCCGCGCGAGCTTGATGTCGCTGACGATGCGCTCGACGTACGCATCGGCGATGTCGTAGTCCTGATAGCTGCCGCTGCCGCTCTCGAAGCGGTTGTCGGTGATGCGCTTGTAGAGCGCCTGGATCTGGTCGCCGTAGATGGCCGCGCCGCGCAACACCATCTTGAAGCCGTTGTAGTCGGGCGGATTGTGGCTGCCCGTCACGACGATGCAGGAATCGACGCGGCGTTCGCCGCCTGCGAGCCTGAGCGGAACGCTGGCCGCGAAATAGCCGACGGGCGTGGGCACCATGCCGACGTTGACCACATCGACACCCGCCGCGCGCAGCCCATCGGACAGTGCCTGGATCAGTTCGGGCCCCGAGAGACGGCCGTCACGCGCGACGACGACGGCATCGCCGCCCTGCGCGCGCACTTCGCTGCCGAAGGCACGGCCAATCGAACGGGCGGTCTCGGCATCGAGCGTCTTGCCGATCACTCCGCGGATGTCATATGCCTTGAATATGGATTGCGAGATCATGGATTGGCTCACTTACGTGCAATGGAAATATGTTCGACACGGCGTGGTCATGGCGCTGTGCCTTGCCGGAAGCGGTCCGGATACAACTTATAATTGCGCTTTTCAGCGACGCCTTACTGGCGCCATTCTAATGCTTAGACGCCCCGCGCTCACAAAGTTGCCGCATCGGAAGCTCGGCTGGGCACGCCAAAATACAGACAATATGCACCTCCCGTGCCCGCAGACAGCAGACGGACGACATGCGGATGCCGGTGCTTAAGCGTTTCGCGAACCCGGACGTCACGCGCGCTGTCGCAAACCTTGTCTGGCTTGGCCTGGAGCGTCTCACGCAGATCGGCGTCGCGATCGCGATCAGCGGCGTGCTCGCGCGCTATTTCGGTCCCGACGTGTTCGGCAAGTGGCAATACGCCAATACGCTTTTGCTCGTCCTGTCGCCGATTACATGGGTGTGCGGCGCGGAAATCCTCGTGCCGACTATCGTCCATCGTCCGCCCGAGCAGCTCGGCACCGTGCTCGGCAGCGCGTTCGCGTTGCGGCTGTCGGTGTCGGCGGCTGCGCTGCTGCTCACGTGGGCGGGCATTCTGGCGTGCACGTCGGCGGGGTTCACCGATCCGCTCGTCGGCGCGATGCTGGCCGGGCTCGCCGTCACGATGCTGTTTCGCGAGCCGCTCGTCGGCGTGATCAACGCGTGGCTGCAGAGCATGACCTACAGCAAGCCGCAGCTCATCACGAGCATGACGACGGCCATCGCGAAGGCGATGCTCGTATGGCTGCTCGTGCGCGCAGCCGCGGCGCCCGCGCGCTTCGGCTGGCTGTGGGCGCTCGAATCGGCCGTGATCGGCGTCGTGCTGATCGCTTACTACGTGAAGCGGCATGGCGGCAAACTCGGCTGGCGCGTGGACCGCGCGCTCTTTCGCCACTTCGCGACGGCGGGCACGGTGTTCTGGCTCGGGCTCATCTGCATGTACCTGTTCCTGAAGCT
The DNA here is from genome assembly GCF_038900755.1 of Paraburkholderia diazotrophica. Classification (GTDB taxonomy): domain Bacteria; phylum Pseudomonadota; class Gammaproteobacteria; order Burkholderiales; family Burkholderiaceae; genus Paraburkholderia; species Paraburkholderia diazotrophica_A. The sequence goes on along the minus strand of NZ_JBBPEN010000019.1, from coordinate 59,282 downwards.
CGACCGGCTGATGCTCGAACGCGCGATCTCGTTCGCCGATCTCGGGCGCTATTCGGCCGCTCAGCAACTGAACGAAAACTGGATCACGCTCGCGCTGATGCTCGCTCAAACGCTCGCGCCCGCGTTCGTCTATCGCATCCAGGACCTCGCGCAACTGCGCCGCAACATGTGGCGGCTCGCGGCGATGACGGCCGTGCTGATGATCGCGGGCGCGTGCGTGCTCGATCTGCTGGCGGGCTTCATCATCCGACGCGTGTTCGGGCCGAACTTCGAAGAGGCCGTCGATATTTTCCGCTGGGCGGTGTGGCTGTCCGTGCCGGCGGGCATCGAGGCGATCGGCAACCTCATCTTGCTGAAGTATCAGGCGAAGTTCGTGTTGCTGTCCAAATGGCTGCTCGCGCTGGCCGTCGCGTGCGTCGTCAATCTGTTTGCGATTGCCCGCATGGGCGCGTACGGCGCGCTGGTCGGTCTCGCCGCCGGGTATCTGGCCGCCGCGTGCGTCAATTTCTATTACATCCGTTTCAAGCTGCGTCCATGACGTCTCCTTCATTCACGCCGCCCGGCGGCGCGGCCTCGCTCGACGATGTCGCCGTGCTGATGCCCGCCTTCAACGGCCAGGCCGACGTCGAACGCACGCTGGCCTCGTTCAGCGAGGACGCGCGCATTCACGTGCTGATCGTCGACGATGGCAGCACGCCGCCCATCGTCGCGCCTTCCTTGCCGAACATGTCGATCGAAGTGCTGCGCATGCCGAAAAACGGCGGCATCGAGCGCGCGTTGCAGGCGGGCATCGAAGCGCTCGCGGAACGTGGCTTTCGCTACGCCGCGCGTATCGATGCCGGCGATCTGAGCGCGCCGCAGCGTCTTGCAAAACAGCGTGCGTATCTCGAAGCGAATCCGCGAGTCGCGGGTCTCGGCATGTGGACGCAGGTCGTCTCGCGCGACGGCACACCGCTCTTCATGCTGACGCCGCCCGCCGAGCCGCGCGCGATCCGGCGCGTGCGCTTTCTGCGCACGTGCTTCGTGCATCCGTCGATGATGTTGCGTGTCGATGCCGTGCTCGCCGTCGGCAACTATCGCGAGGCGTACAAGGCGGCAGAAGATCTCGATTTGTTCCTGCGTCTGATGGAGCGCCACGATTGCGCGAATCTGCCGGAAACCGGCCTTTACTATGAGCTGAACGAAGGCGGTATCAGCGCGACGAAACGGCGGCGCCAGATCGTATCGACGCTGCGTTTGCAGATGCAGTACTTCAACGTGCTTAATCCGTGCGACTGGCTGGGCCTTGCAAAGACGCTGCTGCATTTCGTGACGCCGTATCAGACGCTCCAGCGCGTCAAGAAGCGTCTCTATGCGCCGCGCGCGAGCCTCTAATATCCGCTTCCCTTTTCTGTCCCGCATCGCAAGCATGAAGCAACCGATCGAACCCGCCCGCGCGCTGCGCATCTGTCTCGTGTGCAATACCGCGTTTGCGATCTATACGTACCGGCAAGGGCTGATACGCATGCTCGTCGAACGCGGCGTCGAAGTGACGATAATCGCGCCGCGCGACCGCACGTTCGATCTGCTCAAAGAGATGGGCTGCCGCTGCATCGAGTTGCAGGTCGCATCGAAAGGCACCAACCCACGCGACGATCTGCGCACGATGGCGTCGCTGTACAGGCTCTATCGGTCGATCCGTCCGCATATCGTGTTTCATTACACGATCAAGCCGAATATCTTTGGCACGATTGCCGCGAAACTTGCAGGCGTCGACTCGGTTGCCGTGACGACTGGGCTGGGCTATGTTTTTATCCAGCAGAGTCGGGCCGCGCAAATCGCCAAGCTGCTATACCGCTTTGCGTTTCGCTTTCCACGCGAAGTATGGTTCTTGAATAAGGACGATCAGGCCGCCTTTCTCGATCAGAATCTGCTGGTGCATCCGGAGCGCGCGCGTCTGCTGCATGGCGAAGGCGTGGACCTCGACCAGTTTGCTTTCACGCCGTTGTCTGATGCGCGCGAGACATTTTCTTTTGTATTAATCGGGCGGCTGTTGTGGGATAAAGGCGTGGGCGAATATGTCGAGGCCGCGCGTCGTTTGCGCGCGACTTATCCGCACGCGCGCTTCCAGTTGCTCGGCCCCGTGGGCGTCGACAATCCGAGCGCGATCACGCGGGCCGAAGTGGATGCGTGGGTGCGCGAAGGCGTGATCGAGTATCTGGGCGAAGCGCACGACGTGCGTCCGCTGATCGAAGCCGCCGATTGCGTCGTGCTGCCTTCGTATCGCGAAGGCGTGCCGCGCACGCTGATGGAAGCATCGGCGATGGGCCGGCCCGTCATCGCCACCGACGTGCCCGGCTGCCGCGAATGCGTCGCCGACGGCGTCAACGGCCTGGTGTGCGAAGTGCGCAATGTCGACAGCCTCTCGGCAACGCTCGCGCAGATGCTCGACATGAGCGACGACGAACGACGCGCGATGGGCGCGCGCGGGCGTGAGAAGGTCACGAAGGAGTTCGACGAACGCGGCGTCGTCGAGCGGTACAAGGATGTCATCCGGCAATTGACGGGCGTATCACTTTAAGGGAGTTCAGCATGACCACGAAGGGCACAATTCTGGTGACGGGCGGTGCGGGCTTTATCGGCTCGCATACGTGCGTGGAATTGCTCAACAGCGATTACGACGTGGTCGTGATCGACAATCTCGTGAACAGCAAGCGCGAATCGATCGCGCGCGTCGAGAAGATCACCGGCAAGAAGATCGCGTTCTACGAAGCGAACGTGCGCGACGAAGCCACGCTCAACACTATTTTCGACCAGCACCCGATCACGGGCGCGATTCACTTCGCGGCGCTGAAGGCCGTCGGCGAATCGGTCGCGAAGCCGATCGCGTACTACCGCAACAACATCGACGGCCTGCTCGTGCTGCTCGACGTGATGCGCGCGCGCAATGTGAAGCAGTTCGTGTTCAGTTCGTCGGCGACGGTGTACGGCGTGCCGGAAAGCTCGCCCATCGACGAAACGTTCCCGCTGTCGGCGACCAACCCGTATGGCCAGAGCAAGCTGATCGCCGAACAGATTCTGCGCGACCTCGAAGTGTCCGACCCGTCGTGGCGCATCGCGACGCTGCGCTACTTCAACCCGGTCGGCGCGCACGAGAGCGGACTGATCGGCGAAGATCCGGGCGGCATTCCGAACAACCTGATGCCGTATGTCGCGCAGGTGGCCGTCGGCAAGCTCGACAAGCTGCGCGTATTCGGCGGCGACTACGACACGCCGGACGGCACGGGCGTGCGCGACTATATTCACGTCGTCGATCTGGCGCGCGGTCATATCGCGGCACTCGATGCGCTCGTCAAACGCGATGCGAGCTTCGTCGTGAATCTCGGGACGGGCCAGGGCTATAGCGTGCTCGAAATCGTGAAGGCCTTCGAGAAAGCATCCGGCAAGCCGGTGCCTTACGAGATCGTCGCGCGCCGTCCGGGCGACGTCGCGCAGTGCTTCGCGAATCCGGCGAAGGCGCGCGACGTGATCGGCTGGAGCGCGCAGTTCGACATCGAGCGCATGTGCGTCGATCATTGGCGCTGGCAGGCGCAGAATCCGCGCGGGTTCGAGTAAGCGCGATCGCACGCACACTCCACGCATTGCGCGCGCGAACGGATCGCTCCGCTGCGATCCGTTCCACATCTTTCCATCTCCTTCCGCTTCCTCTTCTGTGCACCGACGCACAGAAGTTCCCTCCCTCCGATGCTTCAATCACCGGACATGACGGGCGCTGCGGCATCCGCTTTGGCCCGGCGTCCCCGGAGGGAAAATGAATGTCATTGCAGAAGCGTCCGTCAAAGACGCCCTTGGGCATGAGACACAGCCCGCTTGCATCGTCCAGCCTGTCGTGCTGGCTGGAGGCTCGGGCACGCGTCTGTGGCCACTGTCGCGCGAGCAATGCCCGAAACAGTTGATCGGTCTGACGAGCGACGAATCGCTGCTCGAAGCCACGTTGCGCAGAACGGAAGGGCTGCGCGTGCCCACACCTGGTCTTCCGACCCAACATATCGTGAGGACGCAACGGGCGCTCGTCGTCTGTAGCGAAGAACTGCGGCTGCCGACGCGCGAACGGCTCGAACGCTGCGCGTGCGAATCGCGCGTCGTGCTCGAACCCGCGCCGCGCAATACGGCGCCCGCGCTGACGGTCGCCGCGCTGGCCGCGCTCGCCGACGCGCCGCAAGGCGAAGACCCTGTTCTCGTCGTGATGCCCGCCGATCATCTGATCGTCGATGACGCCGCATTCGCCGCGACGTTGCAGCAAGCCGTCCAGCATGCGCTGCACGATGCGATCGTCGCGCTGGGCGTGCCGCCCGAGCGCGCGGAAACGGGCTACGGCTACATCAAGACGGGCCTGCCCGCCGACGCGCGCGGCGCACGGACCATCGAGCGCTTCGTCGAAAAGCCCGCGCAGGAAACGGCCGAGCGCTATGTAGCGTCGGGCAAGTACTGGTGGAACAGCGGCATCTTCGTGATGCGCGCATCGGTGTGGCTCGCGGCCATCGCGTCGTGCCGGCCCGACATCGCGGCCGCATGCCGCGCGGCGTATGACAACGCATGCAGCGATCGCGACGGCGCGATGCTGATCGACCGCGCCGCGTTCGCCGCATGCCCGAGCGATTCGATCGACTACGCGGTGATGGAACGCATCGGCGACGATCCGAAGCTGACGGGCATCATCGTGCCACTGACGGCGGGCTGGTCCGATGTCGGCGCATGGGATGCCGTCTGGAACATCAGCGCGAAGGATGCAGCGGGCAACGTCGCGCGCGGCCGCGTGCTGCTGGAGAGCGCGAGCGACACGTATGCGCATTCCGAAGGGCGCCTCGTCGCGTGTGTCGGCGTGACGGGGGTCGTGGTGGTCGAGACGGCCGATGCCGTGCTCGTCGCCGCGAAAGACCGCGTGCAGGACGTCAAGGCCATCGTGAACCGGCTGAATGCCGCGAAGGACACGGAAGCGAAGGCGCATCGCAAAGTCGAGCGGCCGTGGGGCTGCTACGACTCGATCGATCGCGGCGACCGCTTCCAGGTGAAGCGGATCGTCGTGAAGCCGGGCGGGCGGCTATCGCTGCAGATGCATCATCATCGCGCGGAGCACTGGGTCGTCGTGCGCGGCACGGCACGCGTGACGCGCGGCAACGAATCGTTCCTGCTCACCGAAAACCAGTCGACCTATATTCCGCTCGGCGTGCAGCACCGGCTGGAGAATCCGGGCAAGACGCCGCTCGAAATCATCGAGGTGCAATCGGGCGGCTATCTCGGCGAAGACGATATCGTGCGCTTTGACGATCAATATGGGCGCGGCACGCCAATGGGCAGACTTTAATGTCGCGGGCGCGCTGTGCGTGTATGCGCGTGGAGTGGCGATTCAGTGCCATACCCTGAGCCGGAACAACTGGGTTCATGCAGAGCCCGTCACCCGTCACGCCCCGGGGGGCGCACGTTGGCTATAAAATTTCTGCATCTTGGGCTTGGCAAACGAAATATTCCCATGTTAGGATCCGTCCGTCGGTTTCCTTGAGCCGCTTCTGCGGCATGAGCGGCATAGTTCCGCACCCGACGTGTCATCAATATGAATTCGCGTGCCCGCTCGTAAATGCGCACGGCAGGAATCAAGCAAATGGGTTGGACATTGCGTCCTCATACCCCAAATACGCTACTTGAGAGCTTTTCACGGTCTCAAAGCATCGAGAATGGCCGGACGTACAGGCGAGTCTGCGATGCAACTGCCGCACGGCAGACAGGCTGTGATCAACTCGTCCTCACGAAAAGTTCGATCGAAACGGTTACGCATCGTTTTTGATGTGCTCGCCTTCCGAACGGCTGCCGTTCAAAATGTAAAGCTCCGCGCCCCGTTTGCGGGCACGAGAGAAATCACGCAGTACAAGGTCCAGGCATTGCGTCCCGACACCCGGTCAGTGTTTAGGAATTCCTGTATGGTTTCCTGGCTCAGCGGATTTCGCCAGCAAGCGGTACACGCGAATCTACCGGCAAACCGACGCAGTTGTCACGCGCCTGAAGGCGCGCCAATCAATATAGCGATCAAAGATTCAAATTGATCCAGTGCGCATGCCTTCTGATGCGCCAGCGTTCTCAACGCCTGCCGTTCGTGGCTATCCTGATAGCCTTTAATTCTGGCGCGAAACGTCTGGAAAGCAGCCCTCCATCGCAAGCTTAACGGTGCCGGCGTTCCCGCACCTGGTACTAAGCGCAGGTCGTCAACGAAGCGCCGTGCAATCCCGTTTCTGAATACACCATTAACTGAAAAGGCAAGCTCACAACCTCGTGTCCTTGCCGTGGCCAGCCTGGGTGCATTGTGACGCGCCCTGTCCTCGACGTCTGGCCAGTGCAGTCCGCCATGCGCCTCCGGCGCCTTCAGCGCTGCCCCATCAAACGACCACATCAAGCGAACCGGCTGTATCCGCCATGCGCAGCAGCCGCTTCTTCCTCCATGCCGTGTTCGCGCGGCATTTCTGAAAGCCCCCCGACGCAGCAATGCGTCAGACACGCCTGAACGGGCGCGCCTCAAGCCATTGAGCGCGCCCTCGCATTTCGCGAGGCGAAGTCAGCGGGCTGCCCCAATCTCAAACTGGCGCGACTGCAACAATTCCTTCTTTTTCGAAGGACTCCATCTTAACGAGCCCCGCCTCCCATGAAGTTGAAAGTGCTGCGTACAGTCTGGCTGCCCCCAGGCGGCCCGGTGGACCAGCGCACTCCCACTTAAGTAACGGTGACACGGATCACTCCGTGCGGGGCCATGTCCGCCGTGGGCCTTCCGCCGCCGGGCATGATTCGTTCAGGAAGTCTTCGCTTTTTCGCTTTTTCGCTTTTTCGCTTTTTCGCTTTTTCGCTTTTTCGCTTTTTCGCTTTTTCGCTTTTTCGCTTTTTCACCTTTTCAGGAGAGAACGATGGGTCAAACTTCGCGATTGCGGCACGGTTCACGGGAGTATTCCCGCTATCGCGGCGGGTCCTTTAAAACCCAGGACAACCGCCGGCAGCTCACCCATGAATTGTGGACTTTCCCCACCCGGCTCGGTATCCGCGTTGCCCACATCCGCGATATCCCATTGTGGATGATTGCACTGTACTTCCAGATGCGCCTGTGCGAAGGGATCGCGGCCCCACATGCGCGCAACACGACCACTGCCGTGCGCGTCCTTCTCGACGAGGCCGGCCGTGGACGTGTCAATACGGAATGTTCCAACGATGCGCTCGGTGTGCCTCGCCGCGATCGCACGGGCACCCGTCGCGCGCTGACGCCCGAGGAATTTGCGCAGATGCGCGAACGTGCGCGGTGTGTCGATGAAGGGCTGGCGCACCATATCTCGATCATGTACTACCTCGGACCGCGTGCGATTGAAGCCCTGCGATCCGCGGACACGCTCGCGGGCTGGCTCGCCCTGCTTCGGATGGATGCGAACTCCCTTCCGTTTTCGCATGGTGCCAAAACCAACCGCTTCCGCAACATCGAAATCATCAGCAGCTTGCGCGATCAGACGATCCAGACAATCGAGGAGGCGCTTGCCTATTGCGAGACGCACAACGGCAGGCTGCTCAACGGGATCGGTAACGATCTTAAGACCGGTCGCAATCGAATGCGCACCGCGCTCCAGGCTGCCGGATTCAGCGGCGACACGGTGTCACATTGTTGCCGCTATTCATATGCAGTGAACCTGGCGCTAGAGCTGCTCGATGCAGGGGTAAGCCCCGACGATGTCCTCGATCGCGTATCCCAATCTTTGGGACACGGGGACCGGGCGCCGATGGTGCTAAACACATACCTGCGCGAGATCAAGGAGCGGTTCGCGTCGGCGACCATTCCGAGAGTCACGTCTCGCAACCCGAAACGTGCCGGGCGCCGCAGACATCTGCCTGGTCCGCAACGCACCATCCGATCGAACCGGGTGATGCAGTTCAAAAAGGAATCCTGATATATCGCCAAAAACAGCCTTTTAATCTGCTTTATTGTCCATCAACATACGTTAAGGAGTAGAAAATGATCGACATCCAGACCGCTGCAGACGGCGTCGGTCTGCTGGAAACGGCACGCCAAGTGATCGGACGAGAAGGATGGCACGCAGACGCCGCCCGCGTGCTGGACCCGCCCTGGCAGATCTTCGCGCGCTTTGTGCTTGGACTCGGCGCAGCGCCGGCGTCGGTGACCGACGTCCCGGTGGAAACGCTGGAGGCCTTTTCCCGGCATTGCGACCTCGAAGGTGCAGTCGCCTTCGAGGAAGCTCCTCTCATATTGGGCGCCGTCCGCCTTATCCTGCTTCACTGCGGTTATGACCGTGAGGCGCTCGCGGCCCTGAGCGCTCCGCGCCGCCGAAAACGCGTGCAAAACAAGGACAAGGCGTATCGCCATGAAGTCACGCGACCGCGCGAAGTCCCCGGTAAGACGGGGACGCAGGCCGGCGGTGACAGCGACACATGCGGAGAGGAGAAGACATCCTGATGCGATCCGCCGGGAAGCTTAGCAGGGCATGGCATCGGGTACCCGCGCGATAGCCCGGCACCGGATCTTCCGACGCAGGCATTGCTCGACCTTTTTTACCAACGAACGAAACCCATAAGGACTACACATGCATTCAATCACCATTATTGTGCGTACATCGGATGATCTCACGCAACGTAGCATGACGGACGTCGTGCACGGCTATCGTGGCGCCAGTATCAAACGGCACGCAACGGACATGAACGCCCAACCCGGGATTACGGAGCCGGCCGCCCGGCGTGAGGAAATGGAAGAGTCATATTGCACGCTGATGGCATCGGCTCATGGGGGGTTGCTCGAAGTTTCGCCGCAGAACCGGCAGGATCTGGTGACGTTCCTGAATGAACGTAAAGACACACTTGTCGAGCTGGCCTGCGTCGTCGTGATCGTATCGCCGGATGAGGAGTCGCAGCGCAACGCCGTTACCCTGCTCGACGCAACTGTGCCCGGCAGCCTTGGACCCGAACAGTGTCGCCTGCTGCTTGTCGACTGCCCGCGGGATACGCAACCCGAGTCCGCGTTCGGACAGGTTTACACGTATCTGGGCGATAAACAGCTCGACGGGCTGGTTGTGCCCGCGGTGGTCTGCGCCTCTCGTGCTTTCGAACAGGCACAGGCACACAAGCTCTCGCTTGGCGCGCTGATTCATCGTGCCGTCGACATCGAAGGCGAGTTCGCAGCAGCGCGCACACAAGGTGCAAGCGAAAAGAAGCTTCACACGCTGAGCCGTCGGCTGATGGCAGCACGCACTGTCGTTGCCGCTGCACGTGAGTTTGAGCGTGCCTACGATCTGCTTGGCCTGCCTCGTATTGGAAAAGACGAGTGGCTGCGCGAAGCTGGCGCATCGACTCACCGCGCGACCTCCCGCTGAACACGTCATGGCTTGCACCCTGTATCAGCTGCTACGCCGCGGATGCAACCGTCAGTGGCATCACGGCGCATGCGGCAGGGCACGGTGCAAGCCTGTCCGCGAGCCCGCCTGTGCAGCAAAAGGATGCGCGTTCTTCCCGTGCATCGATTCAACAGACCATGGTGAAGACTGCAGTCTGGAGACTGCAAACGCACAGATGATCAGAAAGTCACAAAGGCTGGTCGACGTCGGCGCAGATCGAAGGCCGATAGCGATATACGTTCCGGAAAGCGCGGGATCATCGATACCCGCGGCGTCATATCAGACGCTAAACACTGCGAACTGATCGTCAGCGGAGGGTAAAGCGATTCTACGATGTTGCAGTAAGCACTGCGGCGACTGGCTGCATGTCTTTCATCAACTTTCGCGTGAAGGAATAACTCACGCTATTACAGGAGTCAGGTAAAGATGAGCTGGATCACTCTGGACGAGTATCTGTTTGCAAAAATCGACAGGATGTTCAAGCCGACAACGCCCCAACCGCGTCGAACAGTGATTTTCAACGGATTGCTGCGCCAGGTATCCCCGCGACACCCGGCTCCACGTGCAATGCGTATGCGTGAACGTCCTGGCGTGCGGCGAACGTTGTGTCCAAGGTGGGCAAAGAAGTGCCGCGATACCCGCCGGAAAGTGTCCGTGCTACGGGTGCGCCTTAATCGGGTATGCTGATTAAACAACGATCTTGCAACATTGTCTCTTGACAGCGATAGACCGTTGTGTGACGATACAACTATCGGTTCAGCAACGGTTTACCCGGCCTCCGCTGAGGCATAACGGGTTGGTTACACCGCCGTACCCAATATAAAAGTGAAAATTCCGTGCCCGGCTCGACGGGGCACGGCAGCAATCAGGCAGCAGGTGTTCCCGAAATGCGTCCTGGCACCCCAAAGTCAGACATCTGAGGTCTTCCGTGATCTCATGACCCGCCTGGATTCGCTACTGTAAGGGCGAATCTGCGAGGCGCGGCCGACCCAACTGACACGCGCCTTGAAGGCGCCGATCAAAATTCCATTGAGCACATGCGCAGCGTTTTGATGCGCACGCTTCCAATACCTGCCGTTGACGGCAGCCTCAATAGTCCGACGCAGAGCTTAATCGTCCGACGCAGCATGCGTCACACCTGTATGGACGCGCGTCAAGCCCTTGAACACGGGCGATCAGATTCAGAGCCAGCGGTGCAGTAATGCCCTTGGCGATCCGAAGAAACTCATCCAGACAATCCCACACTAATCCGAAAGCACCGCGTGTTCTGCCGCTTCTGCCCCAGGCGGCCTGCAGCATCCGGTGCAACCCGACGTATGTAACTTGCGCGGACCATCCCGTGCCAAGGGCCATGCATTGCGAATCTTCCGCCGCAGCCGGCATGCGCTTTCTCTCTTAAGACTTTCTGGAGTTCTAAATTAACCCCCTGGTGCGGACGATCCTGTGCCAGGTCCCACGCACTGCGAATCTTCCGCCGCATTGGGCAGGCCCTTCTCGTCGGAAGGATTTTCTGGAGATTTAACAGATGGAACAAAACAACGCGGAAGCCGGATGCGGCAACGTCGACACCGCCTGCACTAACGACGCTCCCGGGGCACCCTGTCGCCGTCGCACGGGCGTACGCCGTGCGCAGACGCAATCGGAGTTCGCCGAAACCCTCAGGCGGGCACGGGCTGTTGATCCGGGACTTGCGCACCTGCTGTGCCTCATTCGCCTGTTGGGACTGCGACCGGTCGAAGCGCTGCGGTGCGTGCGAGAACTGGCTGACTGGCTTGTCCTGCTTCGGATCGGTGTGCAATACCTTCGGCTCCCACGCGGTGTCGGGACGAGCCGCCCGCGCCGGATTGAGATTATCGACCCGCTGCGTGAGGACACCATTCGCGCAATCGAAGCGGCACTGGAACATTGCGAGACCCACGACGGCAAGCTGATCGCGGGCGCGGATCATAAAACGCAGCGCAACCGGCTGCGCGCGCTGCTGCAGTCTGCCCGGATCAGCGGCGAACTGAGCTCGCAGTCGCTTCGCCATGCTTACGCGGTTTCGCTGTCAAATGCGCTGATGGACGCGGGAGCAAGTCCCGAGCAGGCGCGGGAGCGTGTTTTCGCATCAGTCGGCCAAGGCCTGCGGGCCCATATGTTCCTCGACACTTACCTGCGGGAGATTGGCGAGCGGTCCCATGAAGTTCCGCGCGCGCCGGGCGCGGCAGGCACCGGTTCGGTACGCGAGGAACCATTTGATTGGGGCGTGATCTTGTTCACACGGTAATACGTGAAATGCCCACTCGGCAGGCGCTGGCTCGCGGGGTGGGAACCGTGCAAGCTAGTGGATCAATCGGCTCGCCATCGGCATCCTCGCTCGCGATCTCAAAGAGTTCGCAGCCGAGGTCGCGGGCCAGCACCCTGGCGAGTTCCGACTTGCCGGTCCCGGGCGGCCCGTAGATCAGGGTGTTCACACCACGCCGCCCGCTCTCGCGCGCTTCCCGAAGCAACACGTCCTTGATCTTGGCAGATCGCTTCGCGAGCAAGGTAGAGCTCCCAACGACCATTGCTGTGCTCGCCATTCTTTCTTTGCCTGTCCTCGCCTAGAAGCTGTCGCCCGTTGGGATTTAACGGCGGCTTGCCGTGATGCTGCAACGGTCTTGCTCTCTACTGCACTGTTTCTTGCTTGCCGGTTTCTGCTCGTCGCTGCTTACGTCCACGTTGGTAAACCGACGGCGTTTCCTCTAACTATCCGGATAGACAGTGTAGTTCGAGGGCTGCCGGCAACAGTAGGAGCGCGACGTACACCGCGAGCCAGACTGGCCGGGCTGTTCGTTTCCGCGCTTGATGGATCGAGACAGGAGGCATGGCTGGTCGTATTCGTTTTTTGGCCAGGATTCATTGTAGTCGGCTCAGCCGACGGCATTTCAGCGGAGCCTTTACGCCGGCGATTAAACGAACAACCGGGGGCCGGCCCAGCATCATCGAGTCCAATCGATGCGACCCAACGGTGAACGATGCGGGCGTATTGGCGCGTCGATAGGTGTGGCGAAGCATGCAGACGGCTCGGAAAGAGATAGTCTGCCGGTTTCAGTTGTTGCGCAGAAATCCTGGCGGCCACGCTTTTCCGGGTCTGCTCGGTGATCTCAAACTGCACAGGTCGTTGAGTCTTCTGCTGCATGAATGTCGCTCGCGAGACCACGTGAGCTCCCGTGCAAATGTCGTGCACTTGCAACCGAGTCAGATCGCACGCCCTGAGCTTGCTATCGATTGCGAGGTTGAACAATGCCAACTCGCGAACATTCGACGAGATCTGAAGTCTAGTTCGGATTGCCCAAATTTCAGGGAGCTTCAATGGTGGCTTCTGGCCGGTCAACCTCCCCTTGTTCCATGGCACTCGCCGGTTGCCGGTAGGATTAAGCGTTTCCATATCAACCTCCTTTCCTAAGAAGGGAGATCGATTGTGCGCTTGGGAGCGGCTGCTCTTCGTCGTGCGGAGACATCAGAACAACCAACGCCCCTTCAGGTCCATCCCATATCGACCAGGTGATTGATATACGCCTGATAAATTTCACGTGTGATCGAGACTCGAAAATCGATCCGAAGGTTCTCTGTAATCAAGCCGCCAACGATATCCCGTTTCAGGAGGGCCGGCGTGCGCTCGGCAACGCGCTTCGCGAGTCCGGCCGCGCAACTGGAGAGTCGGGCCCGGTCAATGAGGTCAGCCCCGCCGCCATTCTTCAAGAGCCACAGCCTGGTTGACTCAACTGTATGCAGCGGTGACAGCCATTCGCCAGTGATGGCCTTGGCCAACAACTGAGAAACGACGAGATACGCGAGCAGTTCCGCTCTCGCTTGCAAATCAAGATTGAGTGGCGTGCTCATTTCGCATTCGTGGAAATTGCGCTGCTCGGATATTTTAATCTACTGATAATCGCCCATCGCCGACGAGTCGTCATCCGGTTTTGCGCCTTGACTGCGCCTGAAAGCGACGTATCAATAAATATCCCACGCCCTCCCTCTCGCCAATGCACACGTCCACCGTCGTGGCCGATGTCGGTGTACGACTGCGCGCGGCACAGTACGTACGGATGTCCACCGAGCATCAGCAATATTCGCCGGAGAATCAAAAGAGCGCGATAGCCGCTTATGCACTCGATCACAACATCGACATCGTCGACACCTACGAGGATGATGGGCGGTCGGGCGTAACGCTGAATAACCGGCCCGCGCTTGTGAAGCTGCTCAAGGACGTGCTCGACCAGGCCAGGTCGTTTGACGCGGTGCTCGTCTACGACATCAGCCGGTGGGGACGATTTCAGGACGTTGATGAAAGTGCACACCACGAGTACCTGTGTCGCCAGGCGGGCGTCAAGGTCATCTACTGCGCCGAGCCTTTCGCAAACGATGGCTCACCTGCATCGAACATCATCAAGAGCATCAAACGCGCGATGGCCGGCGAGTTCAGTCGTGAACTGTCCGAAAAAGTGTTCCAGGGGCAATCACGGCACGTCGAGCGAGGATTCTGGCAGGGGGCAATGCCCGGTTACGGGCTTCGTCGCATGCTCGTCGACGCCAGCCGCCAGCCCAAAGGGTGTCTACGATTTGCGGAACAGAAAAGCATCCAGACCGACCACATTGTCCTCGTCCCAGGGCCACCGAATGAGGTTGCGTTGGTGCGACAAATTTTTTTCTGGTACCTCCATGACAAGCTTGGTGTGGGCAAAATCGCTGACCGACTGAACACATTCGGCATCTGCAACGCTAGTGGGCGGCCGTGGACGGACTCTGCTATTTACGGGTTGCTGAAGAACGAGAAATACATCGGCAACATGCTCTGGAATCGCAGTTCGAAGAAGCTGCATGGCCAGTTCGTACGCAATCCTTCCGCGCGGTGGGTGCGCGCTGACGGCGCATTCGAACCGATCGTCGACAGCGAGACGTTCGCGGCCGCGCAGGCACGGCTGACCCGGAACAGGTTAAAAGTTGATGCTAGCCAGGCACTGGCTAGCATCTCACGACTCCTTCATGAGTCGGGGCGGCTCTCCCTAAAAGATATCGGCGACCGACTGGATATCCCGGGGAAATCACGGGTGCGGCGACTTATACCCTCCCTCGCCGACCTGTATCGCCAGGTTGGCTACTGTCCCGCTTTCGATATGACCTACGTGGATCAGCGGATCGCGGCTAAGCGGGTAATGACAGAACACCTGTCCGAGCTCATATCCAAACTCGAGGCAGCAGGTCATGTGGTTGAGCACGACAGCACTTTTTCAATGCTCTGTGTCGATCATGCGCTCAGGTTGAAGGTCACCGTCACTCTTGGGCATAAAGAGATCAACTGTATCCCATACGCGGTGGCAACCAGATCTCGCCGACATCCCGCCGACCTGATCCTGGTCGGCTACTTCCCGCGCCCCCGTCTCGTACTGCAATGCTTTTACCTGCTGCCAGAGACACTTCTGGGGGACAACGAAGAGACCATGCTGTCCCCCTCACGAATACCGGGCGTGGAAGCTTTCAGAACGACCGACCTGTCCGTGCTGCTAACGCTTTGTGCCCGCGCAACAATCGAGGCTTGCCATGGATCCAGTGACAGAAACGACTATCGTTGATATTCCCCTAGACCAGATTCGAATCCTCAACCCGCGAGGGCGCGGAAGAAGGCAGCACCGGGCAATCGTCGAAAGCATCGCTGCCGTAGGGTTGAAGCGCCCAATTACTGTCAGTCCTCACGACGCCCCCGACGGAACGACATCCTACGACCTGGTGTGCGGCCAAGGACGCATAGAAGCGGTGCGCATGCTCGGGCAGGCCTCCATTCCGGCCCGTGTAATTGACCGCGACGAGTGCGGCTGCCTTGAGATGAGCCTCGTCGAGAATGTCGCCCGGCGCAACCACGCCCCGATCGAATTGCTGCGCGACGTGGAAGAGATGGTCAAGTCTGGACAGCCCCTTCAGGACGTCGCGGCGAAAGTCGGATTATCGGTCTCGTATCTGCACAGCATCCTCACGCTGCTGGAACATGGCGAGGAACGACTGGTTGCAGCCGTCGAACGGGGAACGTTGCCTATCGGGCTCGCTATCTCCATCGCGAGGTCGAGCGATAGTGAGTTACAACTCGCCCTGGCGGACGCGTATGCGGAGGGAACGCTCAAGAGAACCCAGCTTGCAGTCGTTCGCCGTATCATCGACCAGCGGCTTAGACGCCGTGGATATGACAGATCACGCGGTAAGTCACAAGGGACAAGGGGTTCACTGAGTCCTGAAAAACTGCGCAAACTCTATGTTCGCGAGAGCGAGCGTCAGATGCTCCTCGTCAAAAAAGCCGATATGGTGCACGCCCAGCTCGCGATGGTCGTATCTACCTTCCGAAGCCTGCTTGCCGATGAGCATTTTGTAGAACTGCTGCAGAACGAGGACCTGGAGAGCATGCCACGCGTTCTGTCAGATCGGATTGAAGGAGTGAACAGCCATGAACAAGCCTGATGTCATACGTACCTGCACCGTAGCGCGAGCGTTCGAAGGTGAAACTGTGCAACTGGCCCTGAGCGTGCTGCGTCCCCACCGCCCTCTCGTCCCAAGTGCTACGCGTTGCAAGAAATTCCTTCAGGTCCTTGCGTCAGTGGCCACTGTGGGACTCGTCGAGCCACTTGTTGTCATGCCCGAACGCGATGCTGAAGGACTCTACGTTGTACTCGATGGTCGCTTGAGGCTGGAGGCCCTGCGCCGTCTGGGCAAGCCATCGGCAACCTGCCTTCTGGCAACCGAAGACGAGGCGTACACCTACAACCGGCATGTCAACCGGCTGACGGCGGGTCAGGACGCGCGCATGATCGCACAGGCGGTTGATCGCGGAGTATCGCAAGAACGCATCGCAGCCGTGCTCGGCATTGATGGGCGGACGGTCAAAACGAAGGTCAGATTGCTCACGGGAATCTGCAACGACGCAGCCGCACTGCTGGCAGACAGAAATTGCCCTGCGGCAACCTACGAGATCCTGAAGTGCATGAAGCCCTTGCGTCAGATCGAGGCAGCGGAGCTCATGTGCAGCCAGTCCAATTTCACATCGGCGTTTGCCCGCGCCATCAAGCTTGCCACGCCACCCGAGCAACTGATGCCCGCTCCCGGTTCGCGAGGCGGCGACGAGGAGGCAGCGCGAGAACAGATCGACCGTCTGGAGCGTGAAATCGTCTCACTTCAGGCGAAGGTCACCGATGTCGAAGATCGATACGGCGTCGAACATCTCCATCTCAGCGTGTCGATCAGCTACGTCAACACCTTGCTCAATAACGTGCATGTGCGCGAGTGGCTTGCTGAAAATGCGCCGGGACACTTCGCAAATCTACAGGAGCTTGCTGCAGCGGCAGGCCCCCGGGGGCGGTAGCGCTTGGCTCGTGAGGTGAATCTCTCAGTCGCAGATATCAGCCACATATCGCGAGCTGCCACTACCCGGCCCGTAGGGAGCATGACAGTTGGCGTCAAGAGACAGACTCTCCATGGATACCGACGAGACCATTCACCAAATGGTGACGACAGTCGGGAGGACGTACTTCGACCCAACTCGACCGGTCGATACCCGGTACACCGAGCGTCTATTCACGAAGTGCAACGGCCAGTCGCTCGCGTTCGTCGCCGACGACGTCGACAAGCGAGGCGAGGAAGGAGAAGCCAGACGGCAGGCGAATGGAATGCAGACTAGCTGCGAGTCAGCGCCGATAGTCCCTCACCATCAGAAGCCTGTCGGTCGGGCGGACACTACGCTGGTCAGCGTGCTCGATCGTGCCCGACGAGCCAAAATTAACCTGACTCGTCCTGGCCTGGAGCAAGCTGACGAATTCGACCAGTCCTTGACTGCCTGCGCGGCATCGACCACAAGTACGAGACTCACTTCCACGGTGCATCCGACCGGCAGGCTGAGCAATGGGATCGTCATCCGGGTGCACGCTATCGGCGACATCGTCGGAAGGATGGCCGGCCGCTGTCCAAACGTTCAGCGCGAACCGCGGATCAGGGGGGCGTCGACGGTGCCCGACATGGGCGCCGGCTCAAACCGCACCGCCGCCTGTACGGCGCGGTCGTCCTCCGCAGTGACGACCGAATCCCGGGCACGAAGGAGCGATCGAACTGTTCGGGTGAGATGTGAAAGAACGAACGGCTTTCGTAAATAAGCATCCCACGACCGATGCTGCTCGGGAGCAGCATTCGACGACATCAGGATGAACGGTAGCAATCGAAATGCCGGGCGGGAACGCAATGTCTGGCTAAGCTGGACACCGTCCAACTCAGGCATCGACCAGTCGGAAATAACAAGGTCGACTGCCGTTACCGCCAGTTGCGCTACCGCTTGCGCGCCGTTGGTGGCGCAAATCACGTGGTAGCCTTCCGCTTCAAGCAACCAGCGCAACGCGGATCGCGTCGGCTCATCGTCCTCTACCAGAAGTATACGGTGCATCTTTGCAACTCTTTCGCAAGGTTCTGTTCGGGAATTGTTGAGCAAACCGCGCGCCACTCGAACGTGCCTCACGTCGGATTTCACTGACAGATCAGTTTTCCAATGACGTTGATCAGTTCCGAGGGGTCAACCGGCTTGCCGAGATAGTCGTCGAAGCCCGCGTCCCGTGCCATCTGCTCGTCTTCCCTTCTCACGTACCCCGTCAGCGCCACGGCGGGGACGTTGATGCCTTGCTCCCGCACGGCTTTCATGAAGTCACAGCCATGTTCGCCGGGCATCGTCAGGTCTGACACGATCACATCGGGCAGATGACGCTTGAGCGCCTCGCGGCCTTCGTGCGCCGACCTGGCTGTTTGCACATGCATGTTCTCAAGCCTGAGCGTCAATGCAAGGGCCTCCAGTGTGTCGGCGTCGTCTTCAATGAGCAGGACGGACCGTCCGTGAATGATCGACGCGGCATCCGCCTGCGGGTGTGCCGGGGCAACCGGCGAACGGTGGTCCACGGTCGGTAGCATGACTGTGAAGGTTGAACCCTGTCCCGGGCCGCTGCTCTGTGCAGCAATCTCCCCTTCGTGCATCCCCACGATGCTGCGGGCGATGGCGAGCCCCAGGCCCAGACCGGCACGTTCCCGGCTGTTCGCGCTTTCGATCTGAACGAAGGGCTCAAAGATTTCGTCCAGCCGCTCCGCTGGAATACCCGCGCCTGTATCCGCGATGCAGATCCGCACGGTGTTCCCCGTCACGACGAGCGAAGGCAGAATCTTCCCGCCGCGCTCCGTATGTTTCAGCGCGTTGTTAAGCACATTGCTAAACACCTGCCGCAGCCGCGGTCCGTCGCCGAGGACATGCACCTCGTCCGCCACAAGATCCGCGACGAACACGCCTTTCTCATCAGCGATAGGCCGGACTTCCTGCAGCGCGGCACTGAAGCAGTCGTTAACTGCGATCGGCGTTCGCTCGACAGTGAACTTCCCCTTGTTGATACGACTCGCGTCCATCAGGTCGT
Organism: Paraburkholderia diazotrophica; assembly: GCF_038900755.1. Classification (GTDB taxonomy): domain Bacteria; phylum Pseudomonadota; class Gammaproteobacteria; order Burkholderiales; family Burkholderiaceae; genus Paraburkholderia; species Paraburkholderia diazotrophica_A. The sequence goes on along the minus strand of NZ_JBBPEN010000019.1, from coordinate 40,438 downwards.
CCACCAGTCGCGTCTGCGTGACAACGTTGCGGCGGATGACGGAGATACCATTCCGGACAAAACCCGGATCGTCAGCGCCTTGCGCGAGCAAGTCCACCCACGCCAGGATCGCGGTCAGCGGGGCCCTTAACTCATGAGACACAGCGGCAATGAAAGCGTCCTTTGCTTCGTTCGCCGATTGTGCCGCCCGCCGCAGCGCACGCTCACTTCCGATTAACGCGTCGCGCTCGGCTTCCAGCCGCTTCTGTTCCGAGATATCGATCGTAATTCCGTCGAATCTTGCGGCGCGCCCGTTGTCGTCGAAAGAAGTGTTTCCTTTCGCTCTGAGCCATCGGACTTCACCTTCCGGTGACACAGTGCGATATTCGACATCGTAAGGCTCACCGCCTGCTATGGAGTTTTCAACGGCAGCGCGCACGCGGGCGCGATCATCCGGATGGATCGCACGGTAGAACGTGTCGAGATCGATCTCCTCGTCCGGCGTGTCAGGGTCCAGCCAGAAATGCGCCTTGCACCGCGCATTCCAGTAGAGTCGTTGCAGAGGCAACGGACAATAAAAGGTCCCGATTTCAGCAGCTTCCGCTGCTCGCCGCAGTCGATCCCGTGTCTGCTCAACGGTTTCCAGTTGTGGTCGTAGCCGGTAATCGGTCATGGTCGTTGCTCGTTAATCGGAACAGCCGCACCGCAAAACCCGGATTTGATCGCTCCTTGTCGGCGGTTAGCCCGAAACGATGGAGAAGGGGCACCCACCGAGAGGGCACATTCTGTTCCCACCTGGCGTTGGCGCAGCTTTCACAGGCGATGATCGGCGCTCACGCGCCTCGCCCGCCAGCGCCGGAAAAGATATACGCACGATGATAAATTTCAAGCAGCCTGACTCGCTGTAAGTGTTTACAGTAATCACGGCCATCGGGACGTCTGCAACGTCGCCGACCGCACTCGCCGGCACGGTGCGCGTGCGTCCGGTACCCGGGCCCTTTCCTGTCAATATGCTTTCCGCGCAGCATCGGCGTTTGCACATTGGGTGCCTGCACGAAAGGTTCACAATAAACCTTCTCCCTTAGAGGCAAAGACGCACCCCGGACCCGTCTGAGATAGCCGATTCTCCCGATTGGCAAAATCGGCGTGATGCCTGCATCGTGTGCCGACTGCTGCACGCGCCGTCGGCAGGTGGTTATTCGTCGGAAGCTGGATACAGTTTGCCTGAATGCGCACCCTCCGTTTTTCCCCGGATGCACGGGGCAGTCTCCGAACGGCTACGCTTACGGTCCGACATACGGGCTGTACATTCGAAGCGATGGCCATCGATGAGCGGTCGTTACAACGAGAATATGAGCACGCGCTAACCGAACTACTAAAACGTTTCGAGGCGGTGCGTACCTTGAGCGAAGGCGATTCGATCGACCCGCTGGCTGTCCAGCGCGCTCGGGAAGCGTATGAACGCACGCGGCTCCTATGGTTGTCGTGTGACTTGCGGCTGCGCAGCTTCGGAATCGCCAGCCCGTCTCGATTTCGCCAATCAAAAGGCATTCTGATCTACAGCGCGACCGAGAACATAAGGCATTCACTCGTGGCTCTCCTAAAAGCCCACGCATATGTTCCGACGGCCGTCGCAACCGTGAGTGAACTGCACACCGCGGCACGGACATCACGCTTCGCTGCGGTCCTCGTATACATCGAACCCGCAATGCGGCGGGCGCCATTATTCACGAAGTATTTGGAGCTTGTCTCTCAACCAATAACTCTTATCAGTTTTCCAAGATTTCCGACGGGCTCGATTCAGCCGGATATTGCATCAGCAGTCGAGCGAATGCCTTCTCCCTCGGAGACGTTGTTCTCCAAACTTGATAGCGCCATCAAGTTGGCATCTGCGGCAAACCGAGCGCCTCACGCGCAAAGCCCGTTGCAACTTGCGGGTCACAGCGGCAGCAACTGAATGTTATGTCGCCCGGATCGGCCTAAAGATGCACGCGGCCGGTCCTGTTGGAAACCGTCAGCTTACGAACACCCGGTTTCGGCAACTATGAACGTTTGTATGGCCTAAAATCGGCGCTGAATGCCACTGCGCGATCAACACCAGGTGCGGCCCGTGGCGGGTAAGGAATCTGCGATCCGGAGAGACGATGCTCGTTAGCCACCACGGCGTGGTCATCAAGCCTTCTGTATTCAGAAATGGCAACCTCTTCGTCGCACGCGCTTCAATTCTCGAAGAAGATGGTGAGGCGACATCGCTCGGTGACCTCGGACACTTTGCAAATCGGCAGTCAGCATTTGCATTTGCGATCCGCTATGCCACAGCGTTCGTCGACAACGAGCCGACGCCCAAGCCGCCATGTAATGTCTCTGTTACCTGAAATGCGACGGGTCAGAGCACAACACCGAACGATAACCGGACCCAACGGGACGCCAAGCCACGAATCGACAACGCCTGATCATATGGCGATCGTTAGCCTGATAAATCCCACAGGCGATCTGGAAAAGCTGGTGCGCGTCAAAAGGCGACGCCACTGGCTCCCACGGGTCGAAAACCCGCGCGGCAGTATGAAGGCGATAACATTGGACAGGTCTTCCATTCCTTCGACATCGGCTACTTCGATCAGTTTTCTAGTTCGTGACTGAGCGCCTCGGTTACCGCATTGACGACGACGGACCACTTCAGTGGACTGCTGGACCCAGTTGTCCCACAGCGCCCAGTCCACAACACTGTCGTGGACGAATAGTTGATCATGACGGGACGCTGCTCCTCTCCGGACGCCTCGAGTATCCTGACGACGTCGGTAATCGACAGCGGTCTGCCGACGACGATCACGCCCGGTCGCAGCCGATGCAGTGCATCCGGCGCGCTGCTTGGCGAGTCGTAGCACATCAAAACGAGTCCGCGAGAAGTCAGTGCGCGAGCCAGACTCGAAACCCGCCGTCCATCGCTGTCAAGAATCAGCACGTCATGCGAGTGCGACCACGTCATTCACCGATGACTGCGAGCGGCCATTCACGATCACGCGCGCGCCCTCCCGCCCCAAAGTGCCGGCGATAGGGAAGCCAATGCCTGCGGTGCTGCACCGTGCGCAATTAACGCCGGCGATTACCGAGTTGCATGCCTTTCTACGGGAGCGCTGCGCTGCGTTGCTTTCCAGCCATCCCTCAGGTGGCTCTCAGGCTGTACTCGCGATTTTAAATGGCCGCATCCAGGGCGCAACGGACATCTGAATGTCCGAGCCCCGTTGCCCGCGAAGGTCGCCTGTTGGCCCGGGGTACGGACGAACCAGATCAAGTGGCCCCCAATATACATTGCCGAGCAGGTTGGCGACGTTCGGCCAAGTGCGGTGCCCCTGGCGTCGCGCAGGGAAGCAAGTCAACCCTCTGCGCACGCGCGTGCCGGAACGTGCGTTGCAAGGGTCCGTGCATGTGAGGTCGTCATGGCTGATACCGAGGTGTACAAATTTCAATACACACGTCGACAGGGACTGCAGCGTACCTACGATGTAGTTCTGAATATTCGCCAGCTGAATCGGGCGTATGTTCCTACGCGGCTTGGGTCCATTTCGCGGGCGCATTCAAAGGGAATGGGCTGGTTTTCCCACTGATCGCAAAAACGACGGAGGAAGCGGCGGTTGAAGCGAGAGGGCGTGTTGAAGACGACATCGAGGAACTCGCCGGGATCGCTGAATAACATGGAAGAGCAACAGATGCACCGAGGCTTCGTTATCACTGTCAGCGTGCGAGATGACTGTGACGGCGGGTCGGCCGTCACAGTACTGGTGGAGCGGATGTCGCGGAGTGGCGGCATCGACCGCAAGGGCGGCCGCATACCTGAGCCGGAGCACTACCGCTCGTTGGTCAATGGAGCGGCCGCAGTCAGCGACGCGATAGACCTCGCCAGGCGCGCGATCGATGCCCATCTTGGCGGATCTCCGCTCGGACATTAGCCTCCTAACCATCCACCCGTTGCCGAGCACGCGGCAGCAAGCGATTGCGCGCGCGTTCCGACTGGGCTTTACTGCAAGGTGCCCCATCGCTCGACTGCCGGCTCGGCCGTAGCCCACTTCCAACCGTCCTGATCCTTACAGATCTACGCGACGAACCAGTCAGCGGCGACGCCTAGGCTTCTCGCCGGCAATGACCGAAAATGCAAACCCGCGACCGGTCGCCAGCGCATTATCGAACTCGCGCAGCATGCGGACCTCGCCGCGACCATTTTCGACCGGCAGCACATGTTCGACCCGCCACGGCTTCGTTTCGCCGACCGGCAATTCACCCGCCGTGGCCGCGATCGCCATCTGCTGGTCGTTGCGTTGAGGGTTTCTTGAACGCCTGCCATTGTCGGCCGGATTCCGGGCGGACAGCCGAACGCGGTTTCTTCTTCGGTGTAGGTGTCGACCACGATCTCCATCGTGATCCGATGTTCACGCCTTGCGTCGATCTCGCCTGTTGCCATGATGGGGTCCGTTGGCCATTCGGCATTCTGACCGCCTGCCATCGCCGTCTCGGCTGTTGTATGCTTAGCCGCGAATAGGAGAGGATCATGACTCAAAAGGCTCGAGAGCTTTACAGGAGCGCGAACGGAGACCGTTGGTCGCTCGTCTACGAATACGACTCTGGCCGAGTTTTCGTCCGACATGAGCCCAACCTCTCGTCGGGTGGTCGGCCGTCCGACATCTCAATTGGCGACTTCCTTGTTCGAGATAGCAAAGGGCCGGAGCACACCGAACTTCTGCGCCTGATCGGGACATTGGTGGAGACGTCAGTCGAGAAATAGTGCTTTGCGAAGATGAGGCGCTTTCGTGACGCGCCCGAAACGCGACAACCACGATTGGCGCTCGAATGTCCGTCGCCAGACGGAGCGACGTTTGATCGGCTCTGTAAGAAAGCCCGGCAACGACCGTAGATGGGCCGAGGTCTGCCCAATGCGGTCGACGGGAGTCGACCCGCATCAGCCGGTCGTTCCCGGCAGCCCACCGGCCGGTTTGTGCTCCGATTGCGACATAGGCGTTAGCGTTTGAACGGCAGCCAGCCTGATCGCAAAAGCACGGCTGCTACTATTGCCGCTGTCGGACTATCGAAGCGCCCGGGTGCGGAGAAACGTGCGTCGTGCGGAAGCAAGTCCGCTGAGGCACTGCTTCGACGTGCCCATACGACAGGCCATCAAACTCGACAAGGATTCTGGCGGCGTGCGAATCGATCCATATAGCCTGGAACTGTTCATCTCCGTGGTGCAGGAGGGCTCCATTGCTCGCGCAGCCAGCCGCAATCACATCGCCCCTTCGGCACTCAGCCGGCGCATCGCAGACCTCGAAACCGCAATGTGCGTTACCTTGCTCATCCGCTCCCCGTCCGGTGTCGAGCTGACGGAAGCGGGCCGGCATGCCTTCGCGCGCGCGGTGTCAGTGCATGACCAGCTGCAATCACTGGCACGCGAGGTTCAGTCGCTCAGCGGCCAGGTCGCCGGCGTCGTGCGACTGTATGCGAATGCATCCGCAATCGTCGGCTTCCTGCCGGAGCGGCTCAAAGCGTTTCAGGCCCGATACCCGCTTGTTCAGATCGCATTGACGGAACAGATCAGCGACGAGGTGATCCGCGCGTGTGTGGAAGACCGGGCCGACGTCGGCATCTGCGCGAGCAGCAAGATACCGGGCGGCCTCGATTCGTGGCACTTCGCCGATGATCCGCTGATGGTCGTGCTGCCGCCCGATCATGAACTTGCCGCGCTCGATGCGCCTGCTTTCGCCGATGTGATCCGCTTTCCGCTCGTCGCGCTTCAGGCGGGCGGCTCGCTCGATCAGATCATCAACGAGCGCGCCGACGCGATTCGCACGCCGCTCAAGCTGGCCGTGACCGTCAACAGCTTCGACGCACAGTGCAGGATGGTCGAAGCGGGACTCGGCATCGGCATCGTGCCGACGAGCGCTGCGTCCGCCTTCGCCGGATCGCACGGCTTCGTGCGCCGCCCGCTCGACGAGCCGTGGGCGTCGCGTCGCAGCCTGCGGGTTCATGCGCTCCGGAAGTCTTCGCGTTTGAAGGCGGTGCAGGCATTGATCGACTCGCTGACGCACGCCGAGGGTTAACGAGAACATCGCGGTTTGCGATGCCCCCTTTGCTGATCGAGCACTTCTTGCCCGTTCGCGCCGCCGTCTAGATTTCCGTTCAAGGAGAAATCGGATGGCAAAACTGGAATTGACGGGCCGGATATTGTTTCTTTGCCAGGACCCGGAACGGGTCGAGCGGCAACTCGACGGCCTCGATCTGACCGAGGCGGCAGCGGGCGCGCTACGAGACGACGTCTCGACCGATGAGATCACGCCGATGAGCGTGCTCACCCGCTTCGACGAGCGTCTCGGCCGCTTCCCCTATCTCGGCTTTCGCACGGGAGGACGCAATCCCATCGGCCCCGACGCGATCCGCAACGGCCGTTTCTGCGTGACGGTCGCGGGCAACCGCTACGGCAAAGGATCGTCGCGCGAGCATAGTCCGCTTGCGGAATCTCGCGCGGGCATCCGGCTCGTGATCGCGAAGAGCTTCGAACGGATCTATCGTCAGAACGCGGACAACCTCGGGCTCTTCACGTCGACCGATTTTGGGCTGATCGAGCGCATCCGGCGCGGCGAGCCGATCGACATCGAGGAACTCGTCGCATCGCGCGACGCGCTGTCGGCATCGATTCTCAGGAGCGGCGGCTTGCTGCGCTATGGCGCGCAAAACATGCGGCATATCGCAGTCGCAGACCGCGCCGTCGATGGCGAGCCGCGCACGCTCGCGCAGAAAATCATCGAGCGCCATGCGCTGCACACAGAAGGAACGGGCGCATCGCTCACGCCCGGCTCCGGCGTTTTCGTGCGCGCGGATTGGCGCTTCATCCACGAGTACTACACGGGCATGGCGACACACATGCTGCATGCGACGTTCGGCAAACCGTTGTCGCTGCATCAGCCGGAAACCATTCTTGCCTTCGAAGACCACCTCTCGTATTCGCACAAGAGCGAGCTTCACATCAGAAACGGTCTGCTGCCCGACGTCAACGAACTGTCCGCGGCGCACAGGCACTTCGCTCAAGACCACGGGCTGAAGAATCACGGCTATCTCAGCGAGATCGACGGGCGCTTCAGCGAAGGCTCAGAAGGCATCTCGCACGCGATGATGGCCGAGCGCTACGCGCTGCCCGGCCAGCTGATCGTCGGCACGGATTCGCACACGCCGCATAGCGGCGCGCTCGGGTGCGTGGCGTTCGGCGTCGGCACCACCGATATGGCGAATGCATTCGTCACCGGCGCAGTGCGCATGACCGTGCCGCAATCGCTGCGTGTCGATTTCAACGGCTCCATTCCAGCCGGCGTCACCGCGAAGGACCTCGTGCTGCATCTGCTCGCCGCCCCGAGAATACGCGCCGGCGCAGGCGTCGGCAAAGTGTTCGAGTTCGCGGGTTCCGCGATCGCGCAACTGACGACGGATGAACGCACGACACTGACGAACATGACGGCCGAACTCGGCGGCCTGACCGGCATCGTCGCGCCCGATGAGGAAACCGTGCGCTTTCTGAAGTCGCGGCGCGGTTTCGACTTCGTGATCGAACCGTGGATGCGCAGCGATGCGGGCGCGAGCTACAGCGAGGTGATCGAGATCGACTGTACGGACATTTCGCCGATGCTCGCCGCGCCCGGCGATCCAGGGAACGGGATCGCGCTGCGCGATCTCGCGGAACGCCCGCGCGTCGATATCGCTTATGGCGGCTCGTGCACGGCCGGCAAGCGCGAAGACTTCGACCACTATCACGAAGTCCTCGCATGGGCTGCCGTGCGCGGCCTGCGCGTCCCGTCGAGCGTGAAGCTGTATCTTCAGTTCGGCACATCGGATGTCAGGGACTACTGCGTACGGCGCGGCTACATTGAGGCATTCGAGCAAGCCGGTGCCATTCTTCTGCAACCGTCGTGCGGAGCCTGCGCCAACTGCGGGCCGGGCGCTTCCGTCGACGCGAGCCAGGTCACGATCAGCGCGATCAACCGTAATTTTCCGGGCCGCTCGGGTCCGGGCCAGGTCTGGCTCGCGAGTCCGGCGACCGTGGTGGCCAGCGCGCTCGCCGGCCAAATCGCTTCATTCGATGAATTGAAGGCGAACGCGCAGCGGGCCTGACGGTTCGCTTGCAAGACATACAACTACGATACTGGAGACAATCATGGCCATGCTGGAGGGCGCGCCACAATTGCGCGCCGCAGACCGTCCCGCGCCAGCCGAAACAGCTTCCGCCCTCGACACAGGCGCAATTTCCGCACGTCTGGACAGGCTCCCCGCAACACGCGCCGTCTGGAAGCTGATCGTGCTGCTCAGCCTCGGGTTCTTCTTCGAACTCTACGACCTCCTCTTTACCGGCTACGTCGCGCCGGGCCTCGTCAAGAGCGGTATTCTCACGCCGACTACGTCAGGCCTGTTCGGCACATCGGGCGTCGCGAGCTTCATTGCCGCGCTCTTTTGCGGACTGTTTCTCGGCACCGTCGCATGCGGCTTTCTTGCCGACCGTTTCGGCAGAAGAGCCATCTTCACCTGGTCGTTGCTGTGGTATGTGGCGGCAAACACGGTCATGGCCTTCCAGGACACCGCGAGCGGCCTGAATTTCTGGCGCTTCGTTTCGGGCATGGGGATCGGCGTCGAGCTTGTGACGATCGGCACCTACATGTCCGAGCTTGCTCCAAAGCATCTGCGTGGCAGGGCTTTCGCCATATGTCAGACACTCGGCTTCTCGGCCGTGCCTGTCGTCGCGTTTCTTTCCTGGCTGCTTGTACCGAACGCGCCGTTCGGCGTCGATGGCTGGCGATGGGTCGTGTTGCTCGGCTGCATCAGCGCGCTCTTTATCTGGTACTTCCGTCGCAACCTGCCGGAAAGTCCGCGCTGGCTGGCGAGCAAAGGCCGGATTCGCGAAGCCGACGAAGTGCTCTCACGTCTCGAAGCAAAAGTCGCGAGCGAATGCGGACAGCCGCTGCCCGAACCGGGACCGTCCGACCCCGTGCCCCGCAAGGCAGGTTTCGCCGATATGTGGAAACCGCCGTATCGCAAGCGCACGGTGATGCTCATCGTCTTCCACATCTTCCAGACGGTCGGCTTTTATGGTTTTGCGAACTGGGTGCCGACACTGCTCGTCAAGCAAGGCATTACGGTTACGTCGAGCCTGCTGTACACGACGGTCATCGGCCTCGCGGCGCCGCTTGGACCGCTGCTCGGGTACTGGATCGCGGACCGCTTCGAGCGCAAGCATTTGATCGTCGGCATGGCTGCGCTGAATATCGTCAGTGGCCTGCTGTTCAGCCAGGCCGCGTCGGCGGTTGCGATCGTGACGCTCGGTGTTCTGCTGACGCTGGCTGGCAACATCATCTCGTTCACCTATCACACGTATCAGCAGGAACTCTATCCGACCGCGATCCGCGCACGCGCAGTGGGCTTCGTCTATTCGTGGAGCAGACTCTCGGCCGTGTTCAGCTCGTTTGTTGTCGCGTTCACGCTGAAGGAATTCGGCGTGACGGGGGTGTTCGTTTTCATCGCGGGCGCGATGACGCTCGTCATTGTCGCGATCGGCCTGATGGGTCCGCGAACACTCGGCAAATCGCTCGAGAGCATTTCACACTGAGCGGCGCATCGCCATTCATCCGCCGCACGCGTGGATCAGAAACTGCTGTAGCGCGGTTGCTGGTCCACTCAGTCGCGCGCCCTTCAGCCAGATCATGCCCGCATCCATTTGCGGAACGGCATCCAGAATCGGACGTGCTTCGATACGCTTGCCTTCAAGCGACCACGGGCGGAAAACCATATCCGAGAGGACCGTCACGCCGAAGCCGTGTGCAACCAGTCCGCGCAGCGCTTCCATCGAGCTCGTGCGAAACGCGATAGTCGGCTCGATGCGTTTCTTCTTCCAGTAGCGCAGCGTCGATTGCTCGCCTTCGTCGACCGTGATCAGGATGTACGGATGCGCCGCAATGTCCTTCAGCGACGGTGCATCGAGTTGCGCGAGCGGGTGCGTCGGCGCGACCCATAACTGCCGCCGCGAGCGGATCAACACCTGCTTGCCGAAGCGGTTGAGGTTCTCGACATTCGAAAGCAGCACCACGCCGATCTCGATGTCGCCAGCGAGTACCGCACTTTCGATATCCGCTCGCTCCATGTCACGCAGATCGAAGTCGATGAACGGATACGTCGCGCGAAAACGCGCGAGCAGTTCCGGCAGAAAGTAGCCCAGCACGGTATACGACGCAGCGATCCGCACGGTGCCGCGCATGTCGTGTGAACGGAACGGCGGCTTGTGGATCGCATCGCGCGCCGCGTCCAGCACGCGCCGCGCGTGGTTGTAAAAGTCCTGGCCGTCGGGTGTGAGCGCGACGCCCTGCGGCAGCCGTTCGAACAGCCGCGTGCCAAGACCGCTCTCCAGCGCGAGAACAGCATTGGTGATCGCCGATTGCGACACGTGCTCGTTGGCGGCCGCCATCGAGAACTGGCCAGTTTGCGCCGCCGCTACGAAGTAACGCAATTGCCGCAGTGTGAGATCGAACGCCATCTGATTTTCAAATACCAGAATTGTCTATTTGTGATTTTACGATAGCAATCCGGCTTTCTATACTCGGCGGAAAAATCGCGATTCCGCCGGAGACAGCCCCCCATGAATGCGCCCGATCTAGCCGCTACGTCCGACCAATCCGACCTGACCGTCGAAACACCCGCCCCGCCTGTCACGCTCGACGACAAGTACACGCTTGAAAAAGGCCGCGTGTACATAAGCGGCACGCAGGCGCTCGTGCGTCTTCCGATGCTGCAAAAGGCTCGCGACCTGAAAGCGGGATTGAACACGGCAGGTTTCATTTCGGGCTATCGCGGCTCGCCGCTCGGCGCGCTCGATCAGTCACTGTGGAAAGCGAAAAAGCATCTGCAGGCACACGACATTGTCTTTCAGTCTGGCGTCAACGAGGATCTGGCCGCGACGTCCGTATGGGGCACGCAGCAGATCAATCTGTGGCCGGGCGCGACGCGCGACGGCGTGTTCGGCATGTGGTATGGCAAGGGCCCCGGCGTCGACCGCACGGGCGATGTGTTCAAGCACGCGAACTCCGCAGGCAGCGACGCGCGCGGCGGCGTGCTCGTGCTGGCAGGCGACGACCACGCGGCCAAATCGTCTTCCGTCGCGCATCAATCCGAGCACGCGTTCATCGCGGCGGGCATTCCCGTGCTCTATCCGGCGAACGTGCAGGAATATCTGGACTACGGCCTGCACGGATGGGCGATGAGCCGCTACTCGGGCCTGTGGGTCGCGATGAAGTGCGTGACGGATGTGATCGAATCCACCGCGTCGATCGATCTCGATCCCGATCGCGTCGAGATCGTCACGCCGACCGACTACACGATGCCTGCTGGCGGTCTCAACATCCGATGGCCCGATGCGCCGCTCGCACAGGAAGCACGGCTGCTGGACGAGAAGTGGTATGCCGCCCTCGCCTACGTGCGCGCGAACAAGCTGAACCGTGTCGTCATCGACTCGCCGAAGCCGCGCTTCGGCATCATCACGGCGGGCAAGGCGTATCTCGACGTGCGCCAGGCGCTGAGCGACCTTGGCCTCGATGACGACACGTGTGCGCAGATCGGCTTGCGTCTGTTGAAAGTGGGTTGCGTGTGGCCGCTCGATGCGCAGGATGCCCGCGCATTCGCTACGGGGCTCGAAGAGATACTCGTCGTCGAGGAGAAACGGCAGATTCTCGAATACGCGCTGAAGGAAGAACTGTACAACTGGCGCGAGGACGTTCGCCCGAAGATCTACGGCAAGTTCGACGAGCGTGACAACGAAGGCGGCGAATGGTCCGTGCCGCGCGGCGACTGGCTCTTGCCCGCGCACTATGAGCTGTCGCCCGCGCTGATCGCGAAGGCCATCGCGCGGCGCCTCGCACGCGCGGATCTGCCCGAGGACGTGCGCGCGCGGATGCTCGCACGCGTTGCGATGATCGAAGCGAAAGAACGCGAAGCGGCAAAGCCGCGTGTGGCTGTCGAACGCAAGCCGTGGTTCTGCTCGGGCTGTCCGCACAATACGTCGACCAACGTGCCCGAAGGTTCGCGCGCGCTTGCTGGTATCGGTTGCCACTACATGTCGATGTGGATGGACCGCAAGACGGAAACGTTCAGCCAGATGGGCGGCGAAGGTGTGGCCTGGCTTGGACAAATGCACTTCTCCGGCGACAGGCACGTATTCGTGAATCTTGGCGACGGCACTTACTTCCATTCCGGGCTGCTTGCCATTCGCGCGGCCATTGCGGCGAATGCGAACGTCACGTACAAGATTCTTTATAACGATGCCGTTGCGATGACGGGCGGCCAGCCCGTCGACGGCGTGCTGAGCGTGCCGCAGATCGCGCATCAGGTCCATGCCGAGGGCGCGAAGCGCATTGTCATCGTCACCGACCAGCCGGAGAAATATCACTCGGGCATCGTGCTGCCCGCCGGCGTCGACGTTCACCACCGCGATCAGCTGGACTCCGTTCAGCGCACATTGCGCGACATGCCCGGCACCACGGTTCTGATCTACGACCAGACCTGCGCGACCGAGAAGCGGCGCCGCCGCAAACGCGGTACGTATCCCGATCCCGCGCGCCGTGCGTTCATCAACGACGCGGTTTGCGAAGGCTGCGGCGATTGCTCGGTGCAGTCCAACTGCCTGTCGGTCGAGCCGCTCGACACGCCGCTGGGCACCAAGCGCAAGATCAACCAGTCGTCGTGCAACAAGGACTTCTCTTGCGTGAAGGGCTTTTGTCCGAGTTTCGTGACGGCTGAAGGCGCGCAGCTTCGCAAGCCGCAAGCCACACGCGCGGGCGACGTTGGCATCGGCAAGGCCGATTTCGATGCGCTGCCGCTGCCATCGTTGCCCGCGCTTGCCCGGCCGTATGGCATTCTCGTGACGGGCGTCGGCGGTACGGGCGTCGTGACGATTGGCGGACTGATCGGCATGGCGGCGCATATCGAACGCAAGGGCGTCACGGTGCTCGATATGGCCGGCCTCGCGCAAAAAGGCGGCGCTGTTCTCAGCCACGTACAGGTCGCGTCCGCGCCCGAGGCGCTGCACGCGACACGCATTGCAACGGGAGAAGCGCGGCTCGTGATCGGTTGCGACGCGATCGTATCGGCTTCGAACGACGTGCTGTCTCGCACGCAGCATGGTGTGACATGCGCCGCGATCAACAGCGGCGCGACGCCGACGGCAGACTTCGTCAAGAACCCGAAGTGGACCTTTCCGGGAACGCAGACGGAAGCCGAACTACGCGAGAGCATGGGAGACGGCTGCGCGTTCATCGATGCGAACGCACTCGCGCTCACGCTGCTCGGCGACACGATCTACAGCAATCCGCTGCTGCTCGGCTTTGCGTGGCAGAAAGGCTGGCTGCCGCTGGAACTGGCGAGTCTTGTTCGTGCGATCGAACTCAACGGGGTTGCGGTCGAGAAGAACCGGCAGGCGTTCAACTGGGGACGCTATGTCGCGCATCACGGCGATGCCGCCGTTCAGGCGATGATCAAGCCGGCTGTCGCGCCTCAGCGAATCGTCGTGCAGATGCCCGAATCGCTCGACACGCTGATCGCAGCGCGAGAAACGTTGCTGACGGCCTACCAGAACGCAGCGTACGCTCGAAGCTATCGCCGGGTAATCGACGGGATTCGGGCAAAGGAAACGGAGATCGCCGGTCACTCGAATCTACCGCTTACACGAGCCGTTGCTGTGAACCTTGCGAAGCTCATGGCTTACAAGGATGAGTACGAAGTCGCCCGTCTTTACGCCGATCCCGCTTATATGAAGAAACTGCGTCAGCAGTTCGAAGGTGTACCGGGACGCGACTACAAGTTGAGCTTCTACCTTGCGCCGCCTTTGCTCGCGAAGCGCGACGAGTATGGGCATTTGCAGAAGAAGCGCTTCGGCCCGTGGATACTACCCGTCTTTCGTGTGCTCGCACGGATGAAGGGACTTCGCGGCACCGCGCTGGATGTGTTTGGAAGGACCGCTGAGCGGCGCGGTGAACGCCAGTTGATCGTCGAATACATCGCGCTCGCCGATGAGTTCTGCGCGACGCTCAATGCCAAACGTCTTCCTGTGGCACTGCAACTGGCCAACCTGCCCGACGACATACGCGGGTTCGGTCAAGTCAAGGAGCGCAATGTCCAGGCAGCAGCGAACAGGAAGGAGCGCTTGCTCCGGCAATACCTGATGCCAGAACAATCAACCGCATGCGCATGACAGGCACCTGTCTCGACACAAGGGCGCAAGGGCGCAAGGACGCAAGAGAACGACGGCCCGAATACACCCCAGCTCATCGATAAATTCGGACTGACCGCTTCACCGCGCCAAGCGGTCGTCGATGAAGAGCTTGCGAATGACAGAAACTGGCCGGGTCCTGCCTGTTGGAGATCCGCAGGACACGACCCGTTCGAGTCAGTCCCGATCCCCAAAATCACACTTCCGCCACAAGACAAATCTCGATGGAATGGTAACGTTGTGTCGACAGAACCCGTATATTGTAAGGTCGCGTTGCAACACTTTGGTTTCACCCTATCGCTGACAAAGGTGACTGCGATGGATCAGCCACGTACTGTCGTTACCGCCCCCATTCTTTGCGCCGACTCGGCGTTGTTTTCCGCCTATGGGTTCGGCTGGGGATACGTCGCCTTCGCGCTGCCATTTGAAGTCGTTTGCGAAGAGCTTGGCGCTCGCAATGAGACTTTACAGCAGGTGCGACTCGCGTTCGAGTTGAACAAACGCCGAATTCTACGAGCCGTGCATCAATATGGAGCGGCACCTGCAACAGGCGAGCACATAACGCTCTCGGTCGCAGATCTCCAGCGCGTGACGTCCCAACTCGACTACTTCGGAGCATAAATGCCGACAGACCGCACTTGGGTGACATCTGCCTGACTGCGATCGGTTGCACGCGACCCCGAAGCAGCCGACACCCATCGAAAACTCAATGGCGGCTGTCAAACGCCCAACGGTGATTCGCACGCGGCTCAGCACCGGGCAGGTCGTTCTCCGCAGTGACGATTGATTCCCGGGAGCGAAGGAGAGACCGAATTGTTCGGGTCAGGTGTCAAAAACGAACGGCTTTCGTAAAAAAGCATCCCATGATCGATCCTGTTCTGGAGCAGCATTCGACGACATCAGGACGATGGGTAGCAATCGACATGCTGGGCGAGAACGCAATGTCTGGCTAAGCTGGACGCCGTCCAGCTCAGGCATCGACCAGTCACAAAGAACGAGGTCGACCGTCGCCACAGCAAGGTGCGCTCGCGCTTCAGCGCCGTTGGCGGCGCAGATCACGTGGTAACCTTCCGCCTCAAGCAACCATCGCAGCGCGGACCGCGTTGGCTCATCGTCCTCTACAAGAAGAATACGGTCCATTTTTTGCAACTCTTTCGCAGGCCTATATCGGGGAATTGAGCAGCAAGCTGCGCGCCGCTCAAATGTGACGCGCATCAGATCTCACTGACGGATCAGTTTCCCGATGACGTTCATCAGTTTCGCCGGATCAACTGGCTTGCCGAGATAGTCCTCAAAGGCGGCGTCCCGCGCCATCTGCTCATCCTCCTTTCTCATGTACCCCGTCAGCGCCACGGCCGGGACGTTGATGCCTTGCTCCCGCACGGCTTTCGTGAAGTCACAGCCATGTTCGCCGGGCATCGTGAGATCTGACACGATCACGTCGGGCAGGTGGCGCTCGAGCGCCTCGCGGCCTTCGTCCGCCGACCTGGCTGTTTGCACATGCACATTCTCAAGCCTGAGCGTCAATGCAAGGGCCTCCAATGTGTCGGCGTGGTCTTCGGCGAGCAGGACGGACCGACCGTGAATGATCGACGTGGCATCCGCCTGCTGGTGTGCCGGGGCAACCGGCGAACGGTGGTCCACGGTCGGTAGCTCAACCGTGAAGGTTGAACCCTGTCCCAGGTCGCTGCTCTGTGCAGTAATCTCTCCTTCGTGCATCCCCACGATGCTCCGGGCGATGGAGAGCCCCAGGCCCAGACCTGCACGTTCCAGGTTGATCGCGCTTTCGATTTGAACCAGGGTTCAAAGATTTCGTCCAGCCGCTCCTCTGGAATACCCGCGCTGTATCCGCGATGCAGATCCGCACGGTGTTCCCCGTCACGACGAGCGAACGCAGCACCTTCCCGCCCCGCTCCGTATGTTTCAGGGCGTTGTTAAGCAGATTCCTGAACACCTGCTGCAGCCGCGGTCCGTCGCCGAGGACATGCACCTCGTCCGCCACAAGATCCGCGACGAACACGCCTTTCCCGTCAGCGATAGGCCGGACTTCCTGCAGCGCGGCACTGAAGCAGTCGTTAACTGCGATGGGCGTTCGCTCGACAGTGAACGCGCAAGCACATTGTCAGGCTATCGAAATCGAAACGCATTCCGAGTGCCCGAATACGATGTTTCTATTAGTCAATCTAATTGATAACAGGCAAATACTTCCATTTGGTTAGGTATCCGATGTAGTTATTAACCAATCTCCGAGTTTCGTTGGATATCTAACATATCGTACGTTTTGTTCCCCTGCATTATCCACTCAACACATCGCCATGTAGTGGTGCAACGGAATTCTTTGCGGGGACGATCATGATTGCAGTCAGAGAGAACGGGCCGGTGCGGGAACGGAGCTTCGCACTGAAAAGAACGATCGCAGTCGTACTGTCGGAGGGCTGCGATCTTCTTGGCATAGGCATTCTCGCTGAAGCCTTTGAGCGAGCAAACGAACTGTCGCGCCAGAACATCTCATCAGGTGTCTTGTACGAGACACTGTCTCTGTCGGCTAAAGGCGGATACGTTCATTGCAGCCGGTCGTTGTCCGTTTCGACAAAAGCGCTCGCCGAATTCATGGATCGACGGATCGATCGTATCTTCGTCGCTCGGGGACCGAACGCAGACAGCGCATGCCAGAACGTCGTTCAATCCTCGTGGCTCCAGGCGATGCGAAGCAATGGCACGATCATTCGCTTTCTACCCGCGTGCGTTATCAGCGATCCTCGATCGGAGCCCGCGCTGTCGCCAGGGAAATTGGAACGCGCAATCCTGGCTACGTCAGATGATCGCTTGTCGTCCACGATCCACGCCGCCTTCGACGTCATCCGTTTTGACCTGGGTGAAGCGCTAGCGCAGGAAGCGATTCGATATGCGCTCGGCGACAAGGAAATCGTGGTGACTACAGATGCGTCCGGAGACCCCGTCGACAGAGTCCGCCTTGCGGCACGATGGATCAGGGAGAACTGCCATCGTCCGCTGACCGTCGTTGACGCGGCCGATGCCTGCGCAATGAGCGAGCGCAGCCTGTTGCGCCATTTTCGCGCTTACCTGGGAACGTCCCCGTCCGAATATTTGCAACGGACACGATTAGAACTTGCGTGCGAGATGCTCGCGACCACATCGCTGCCCGCCGACAAGATCGCGCGTCGCGTGGGACTAGGCAGCGGGGACCGGCTCGGGAAGCTCCTGCGGCGCTTGAAGGGCATTACGACGACCGAATACCGTGCGGCTGCGTGCGAAAGGACCGAAGGCCGTGCGGACGACGAACGCTGCAACCGCGGCGCCCCGCCCGATTGTCGGAGCCTTGCAGCGCCTTCCGCAACGCCGCCAGCTTATCCGTCTCCCGGGCGTCACCCGGAAGAAATTTTCCCGGCCTCTTTTTGAGTAGTGGCACCGTCTTTGTCTTTCTACTTCGCAATTCAAACAATCACAGGGAGAACAAAAATGAAAGCAAATCTGGTGGTATTGTCCGCTGTTGCGCTCGCCGCATGTGGCGGCGGTGGAGGAAGCGGAAACAGCGGCACGGGCGCAGCGTCGGCCACGCCTGCTTCGACGCCTGCGCCAAGCCACGTATGCTCCGACGGTCCTTTTACAACGGATGTCACAAAGGTCTGCACCGATGCGAACGGCAACGTCGTGACAGCATATGTCTACGCGCTGCCCACAACCGTCATTGCGGACGGAACAGTCATCACTTCGAATACGACGTGGTCCGCGAGCGGTTCGCCGTATATCATCGCCGGCACCCTGCAGATTGCAAAAGGCGCAACGCTCACCGTCGCGGATAACACCATCGTGGAAGGGCTCAAGCCTGTGCCTTGCACGTCGGACTGCATTGGCCAGATTCCGACGAAAGGCATCATCAACGTCGCGGGAGTCATGAATGTAGGCGGCAGCAACCCGCCTCAACTGCTCGGCGTCACTATTAGCAACCTCGACACTCAAGCCGGCGGCGGAACCGTCAGCATCCAGCATACGTTGCTGCAAGACGCTTTCGTGCAGATCAGCAACGCAGCACCGTTCTCGATGACCTACTGTCAGGCCTATCGTCTGAATGTGACACCTATCGTCCGTGCGGGCGTCACCACCTACCAGGCGGGCACGAACGGATATCCGAGCTTTAGCAATTCGGCCTTGAAGTACAACATGTTCGTGGACTCCGCCGCCTTTGCTTTCGACCCGTCTGTCGTCGTGCAGAACAACCTGTTCATCAATATGGTCGATCCGCTCGTGCTGATCGATGCATTTCCGACGGGCGGCCAGGTGCCCGCAGGCATTGCGAAAAATAACTCGTTTCTCTTCAAGCAGAACTCGCCCAACGTCAATCGCATCGTGATCGAGTCTCACGGCACCTACAATGCTACGACGGTTCATACGTTCGACTTCTCGAATAACTTCTGGGGTGTGACTGACAATACGACGATTCAGTCTCGCATCCGTGACAGTACCAACACGAGCAATCCAAGGCTGCCGAATGTCATTAACTATGCGCCGCCGGCAGCGAACCCGGACCCGGCTACTCCCGCTGATCCGCAAAGCGGCACGCCTAACGTCTAGTGTTCTCTGTCCCAGGAGAAACTTTATGAAACGGGTGATGTCCTCTGATCGAGTTGACTTGAGGAATGGCCATGGGACGACCCGGCATTACTGTGGAAGTATCCACCAGCGAAAGAGAGCAACTGGTTGCAATGAGCCGCTCCCGCTCACTGCCGCATTCGCTGGTACGTCGCGCGAAGAATGTTCTCATGGCAGCTGATGGCTATTCGAGTACTGAGATTGCCGCGCAGTGCGGGGTTACGACCCGTTCTTCGTCGAGAAGGTGCGCGACATCGTCGGCTTGTACCTGAGCCTCCCGTCCAACGCATTGGTGCTGTGGGTCGATGAGAAAAGTCAGTGCCAGGCGCTGGAGCGCACGCAACCGCTGCTGCCGATGGGACTCGGTTACATCCAGGGCGTCACGCACGATTACGTTCGCCATGGCACCACGACGCTGTTCGCAGCGCTCAATGCCGCTACCGGCGAGGCCATCACTCAATGCAAACCCGTCACCGGCATCAGGAATTCATCGCCTTCCTCAACCACATCGACCGTGCGGTGGCCGCGAATCTTGATGTGCATCTCATCGTCGACAACTATGCGACCCACAAACATCCGAAGGTCAAAGCGTGGTTGGCCAGGAGACCTCGCTATCACGTGCACTTCACGCCGACGTACTCGAGTTGGCTGAATCAGGTCGAGCGCTGGTTCTGTCTGATCACCCAACGGGCAATTCGCCGCGGATCGTTTGAGAGCGTGCGTCAGTTGGTCTCCGGCATCCAGAGTTACGTCGATCAGTACAACCTTCATAAACGCCCGTTCATGTGGACGGCCACCGCCGATTCCATCCTCGAAAACATCGGGCGTTTATGCAAGGTTATTTCTGGGACAGAATACTAGACTCGGTAGGTGTTCGGGGTGTTTCAGCGCCATATAGGTAACGACGCGACCGCCATAGGATCCTCCCACAAGGTGCACCTTGCCAACGTTTAGCGCTCTGATGAACGCCGCCACATCCTCCGCGTACTGAAGCACGGAATAGTCTTTGCCATCACCGCTCGAGTCGTTCGGATAATGATAGCGGCCGCTCAATGCTACGTAGTGTTATTTTTCTGCGATGAAGGGGCGCAGGCCTTCCCATGTGCGCCAGTCTCCCGACGCCCCGTGAACAAAAATTATTGTCTCTCCGCTGCCCTTTTTCGACATACGCCATTTCAGTATCATTGACTCTGACTTTCTTGACTTCCATCGCTTCAGTTGGCCGATGCGGAGCACCTTGACAGACTGCAAGAAATACCATCACCAAACAGATCGCAAATAGCTTCCCATGGACGTCTCCTGTCAAACTTCTCCTGCTCACATGCGGCCGTTTCTTCGATAACTAGTCGTGAGTCTGTCTGTGCGCGTTCCGGTCCACCATCTGTGCATCGGATGTTGAGCGCCCGTTTTCATACGCGGCGGGCGAACGACCGCTCGGAGCCGGACGCACGATATCTTCAGGCAGCGACGCGACGAGCTAGATCGGCGCGTCGCGAACGTCCTTAATCTGAACGGATCCGACATTCAAATGTCCGCGCAAGCGTGCACGCCAACGACCGTACCTGGCCGAACCCGGTCCGATGCTGAACCGACAAGGTGGGCGCGGCCAAAGCGCGTCGTATCCGGCAGCAGTCGACCCGTTGCATCGACCGGTTGAATCCGCAGCGCATACTTGACATCCTCATATCCATCATCGTGAGGCCGCTACGGCCCGTTGACCGGCGCAATCCATATCACAGAATCCATAGAACTCTAATCATCCCGTGCTGGCCCACGCACCTTACATCAGAATGTCTGCGTGCGCGCCAGCAGACCTACGCGTATGTCAAAGCCGGACATCCAGGTTGTGGCGGCCCGGGTGGCGCACACCATCGCGCCTCTGCCTAGATGCGCGCACGGCCACATGTCGTTCAATGCGCTCACGCCCGTGTCGTCGCGCCGTTTGTTCCTTCAAGAGTCTTCGCGCTTCCCGCCGTCTCCATGCGAGCGGGCGCGCGACCCTGTCGCGTATGCGTCGCCTGAAATGCTCGAGAACTTCCAAGGGAAGTCGCGCAGGAAATATGACCGTGGCGCTCCCTTCGCTGATGCTCGCGATTTTCTGGTGGTTAGTCGATGAAACGAAGTATCGTACTTTCATTCGGATGCCTCTGCATGTGACGACGATCGGAGGTGACGCGCTCTTCGCCGCCTGTTGTTGACGAAAGATTCGCGATGCGCAGGCAGCGCAATTCACATCCCTGCCGCTGCGGTTCCTTCCTTGCGATCGCAGGTTCGCACGTGATCTGGCAGACGCAAGCAGACGGGTGCGGCAATCGGAAGTCGCCCAACAACACGTCCGCTTACGCAATCTGCTCTGCACAACGTCGGGGCGAACCGGGAAGCACATGGTGAAGGGTTGATGCGGATATCCACGATGAAACGCTCCGGCAGCCCAGCGGAAGTCATCTCGTTGGCCGCGACCGCGGCAAGAAGAGCGCCAAGAGTATTCAACTGTGTGCGAGCTTGCCTCCTGTGACAAGAACATCGCGCTGGAAGAACCAGCATTGTCGCCGTGGTTGACCAACGAGTTCGGCTATCGAAGAACAAGAAGGCGAACTGAAACCGTCGCCATCGGTCGAGTTCACGGAACTTCGCCCAAGGTACGTCGCGCGCGCGTCCGGTCCTCTCGCAACAGTCTCCCGTCATGTACCAATGCAGTCGCTTTTTTTATGGGCCGCATAGAACCACGAGGGCGAGAGCGCGTCGGCCGACAAACACTCGCCCCGACGACAGAGCGTTTGAACGCTGTAACCGGCTGATCGACCGGAAATTGGGGGGCCAGTAAAAGAGTTTTCACCAGAAATGCGCCGGTGGCTCGGACTCACGCTATTTCGATCTTTATCAACACTACCATGGACGCCCACGCTCCACACGCATCGTCAAACGATCGCTGGTTTAGTACGGTCAGGTCACCAGATCCCGCGTGCCACGCAGCGAAGTATCGTCGCCTCTGGCAAGCAAGAGTCGCAAAACCACAAACGCCGTTGCAGCCGGATCGATGAACCTGTTCCGCCGCACCGCGCACGCAGGCACACGCGATATCGCGCAACACGCTTAACGGGCAGAAAGCTTTGAGTCACATCACTCCCGTCGGACCCGTTCTCCTCTGAGGCAAAAACCGGGCTGGCTTCAACGGCAGTGCCGACATACGCGTGACAATCAATGGTGAATTTACTGCGCGTTTGTTCCGCGTGCTCATTGTACTAGCCGGCATACTTGTGACATGCCCTACAGGCACTAATCAACTTCTCCGAGCAAGTTCAACTGAACCGGTGTTCGTGCATTATGCGCGCGCCTGTCATTAATTTGCAGCAGGCGCTACTTCCCTGTATGGACACGCGTGCAGCCAGCGCACGCATTCGCGCTTTTCTTCGAGTTTTTTACAGGTTTTCGGCGATCAACCTGGAAACCCGCAGTGCCGGCCGTGCGCTGACGATCGGTGACACGTCAGCCAGATAGACCCACATCAATCCGAAAGCACTGCGTGCTATAGCCCTCCAGCCCCAGGCGGCCTGCAGCATCTGGTGCACCGCTACCTGAGCAACCTGCCGCGCGAACTTCGCGCCCGGGGTCATGCCGCCGCCAATCTTCAGCTACTACCGGTATGCCTTTTCCGGAAGCGACCGGTCCGGGGCGTCAACGTCGAGCCGAATAACTGCCGTGCTTTGCATGGCAAATGTCTGTTCAGCTCGCGCTGACTGCCTTATAACCGTAATGCCAGGCCTTGCCGACGAGAAAGGTCGCGCATTCCCGATTACTTTGCGACATCAAGAAAACTGAATATGCATAGACTATAGACGTCGTCGATCGCCCGCAATGCTGTCCGGACGCCAGATGAACATCTGCGGACACAAACCGCATCTCCCGTGCGCTACTACTCCGGTTAGGTCCCGCCGGACGCACCGGGAGTTCGGAGTCCAGGAGTCCTGCGTTCACTCACAGGCCAGATGTGGATCGCACCACAAGCGACCAGGACGCCCCCATCCCGGCCGACCCGAGTTCCTGGCTGCGACGGCAAGCGAACGGTCAGCAACGTTAATGACGATATGGCGCCATTGAATGGTCGTCCGACCTACGCTAGCGAAATGCTTTCCGCCGCCCGGTGCTGTCTCGCCACCTTCAGTAGCCGCGAAGCGCCGTACGAACATCTTCCGCTGTGATTGTGGCTCCGCCGCCTTCGCGGCACCGGCGCCGCATCGCCTCATCAATGATCCGCTCCAATATCGCGCCGATTTCTGAAACTGGCACGTCGCGCATTGCAAACACGGCATAATGCATCACGTAACGCGATATACGAAGCTCCCCTGCCATCAGGCGAAGCTCGACGCGTATATAAGATGCGACAGCGTCGGGGTCCGGCACCGCAAGCTGAGGCTGGTCCGCGCGTCGGGTGTCACGCGCCCGCGCATCGGAAAGTGCGCTGCTGTTCATTGCGCTGACCGATATAAGTTTCCCTGCGCGGGTCTGAGCTCCCGCATCATCCGCACTTGTCACGAACGCGGTCTCACGGACGCAACTATCCCGAAGTCCCCGCTCTGTAGCGGCGGCGGCATCTATGATCGAACGTCGCGATCCAGCGGGCACCAGAAGCGCATCGTGCCGGTTCAAAGCATCATCGCCCCCAGCGCGTCCGTACATTCGGTCAAGCCTTGATCGAATGTAGGAGGTAGACGAGCATGATCGAGACATGAAAACTTCCAACGCGATTGCCGTAGACAGAGCGAGCATGGATACGACAGAAAACCCGTCAAATGGCAGAAACGTATGCGCCACGGCAAAGACTAACGTCGACCGGCCGAACCAGCGGAACATTGCCCACCGACGAAAAGCAGAACGGAACAGGAGCGCTATCGCTACACCCGTCCACAGAGAGACACCCCGTTCAGTCGACGTAAAAATATGTCCCGATGCGACGTCAGTCCAGACTCCCGTCAACCAGTAGATAAACAATGCAATTCCGGCCATTTGAGAACCTATGACATCAATACGTAAAAGACGTTTGAATAATGCTAATATTTTCGATCGCACGAAATTCTCCTTAGTTAAGCTTACAAAGCGGATCACGATAAAATCGTCCGCAACGACAGTGTCGAGGACAGATGCGTCGACGCAAGTCGAGGCACGAAAGGCATGACGTCCGTCACATCGCCACCGCAGGCGATGTTGTCCAGGCACGGAGCCCGGAAACCGAAACGAGAGTCCACACACACTGACGGCCGGCAGCCAGAAAATGGTCAGGCGAGCCCGCTACGCAAGTGGGCAGGCCTGGAGTCCAGCTATCCTTATTTCGCGGGGAGGCCTGACAGGGTGCCGGCTAAAAAAGAAGAGGCGACAAGCGGACACAACAGGAAGCAATATGTCGAACGCGCGGCACGTGCCGATTGCATTTCGATCGGCCATACTTCTAATATGTAAATGCTAGCCTGGCACCCAGGTACATTCAGCGCAGGAAAGGAACGCATACGCTCGAGCGCGCGCCGTCGCGGTTCGCAGTGGTGCTCAATGCATATGTTGAGGAGCGGAGATTACCTCAGACGGTGCCAATCATATCGGGACGGGGCCTTCCGCCGCCGGGAGGCATTTGATCGGCCCGCCGAGCGCTCTCCACGCGCGGACCAGCGGCGCCAGGCGGATCTCACCGGATACGCGAGCGTTGCCGATATCGATCCTCGGACTTCTGGGTAACCCTCAGGGCGACAATCGAAACGATCGCCATGACACCTGCGACGGTCGTCAGCTTTCCTTCAGACCACTGCCCAAACCAGTCGTCGAAGAAAGAAGCTATCCCCATGTCTCGCCAGAACATTGCCACGGTCATGGCGAGCGTGGCGAGCGCAAGCACGACGAGCGCGACGGCACGCAGGAAGCGCATGATGACTGTGAAGTCGTCGTCTTCATTCAGGGGTGGCATTAACGTCCTCCTTGCACGGTTTCAGGAAGTTGATTCAAGATCCGTGTTGCGTCGTAAGCGGTTTTCACGAGCGTCGACCCAACACCTCCCGCTAGTGAACAAAGTCTTGAGCAGCGAATACGCTAGCGGCTGCCAGCTCAACGTCCGTGGCGCGAATCTCATTAACACGTTCGCGTAAGGCGCGCACGGCGGCCATATCAACGATTTTTTGCAAAACCGCGTCGGCGTCCGCGATTGATCTGCCCGCGAGAAGCTGTTGTAGACGCAAGCGCGTTCCAGGCATGATCACGTAAGTACTCCCCGCCAGCTTCTTGAGATGCGCACAGGCGTACTGAATCATGTCCTGCGAGCTCGGTACGTCGAACATGATTGTTTCCTCGAATCGCCCACCCCTTAAGGCCGCTGGATCAATCTGGTCTAAGTGATTTGTGGTACATATGTATATGATGTCCCGCGTCCGGCCCGCCGCGCCGTCTATTGTCGCGAGAATCCTGTTCGTCAGCGAGGCGACATTCGAGTATCGCCGGGTGCGAAGAATATCCTCGCCTTCGTCAATCAACACAACAGTCGGCCTTAGCTCGCGTGCCTCGCGCACCAGCGATTCCCAGATTTCCGGTCGGGCGATGATCTGACCACCGGTGGTCGAAAGGAATGCATAGCCGCTCTCTTTGGCAAGCGACATCGCAGCGGCTGTCTTCCCGGTTCCGGGAGGCCCGGCAAACAGCAGCCCGGTTGGAATACGTCCGCCAATCTTTTCGAGATCAACCGCATTCTTCATCCTGAATGCGAGGTTGCGTAATATGTCTCGTGACAACTCCGGCATGATGATCTCGTCGGTTGACTTCACGTTTTCCGGCAGTTTGCCCTTCCGGCCTTGCAGTATGCGCATGGCTGCCATGGCGGCCTCGGACGTAACATTGCCTGAGGACAATAACCCGTTGTCACGCATCTCTCCGAGCTGCCTGCCAAGTGCGTCCAGTCGGCTTGCACTAAAACCTTCCCAACGTTGTGCAAGATTCGCCAGCGTGTCTGGGTCAATGCAATCCTGCCCCAACGCCCTGCAAAGGCTATTGTGAAGAAGGGCCTTTCTCGCCTCAAGATCAGGCGATGGCACCTCAATCCTGTAGTCAAATCGGCCATCGCGAATCGATGCCTGATCAAGGACACTGTCGATGAAATTGGTGGCTGCCACGAGCACTACGGGTGCGCCGCGCAATGCTACGATTTCAGTCAGCATTACGTTGGCCATATCATGATCCATCGAGTGCGTGCGTTCAGAGCCCCTGCTTTTAACCAGGGAATCGAATTCATCGATAAATAGCAGGCACGGTGACATACGTCGCGCTGTATCAAACACCGCCTTGATTCGGGCGGGTGTCTCGTTTACCCAGCGAGATGCCACATCACCATAGGCAACCTTAATAAATGGTATTCTTAGCTCTCCGCTTAAAGCTTCTGCAAACATCGTTTTTCCATTTCCCGGATCCCCGAATAACAATATTCCATTGCGCGGATCGTCCCGTGATTGGAGGTGTGTCTTCTGATCGCTAGACGAGATGATTTCGCGCGCGGCAAGAATGAGGCGCTTCTTGATATCAGTCATGCCGACAATATCGCTAAAGTTGTACCTCACCCGCTGTATCAGATGCTCATAACCGTACTCAGATTGCACAGCCTGTGGAGAATCACTCGACTGCTGAACGCTAGTCTGAGCAGGACGCAACTGCTCGTGAGCAGCGAGCTTCATCTGTCGCTTTCGCTCGAATATAAGGAGCAGCAATCCCGTGCAGCAGATGAACACGCCGCATACACCATACACATTTGCGGCTAGCAGCAGCCGTAGCGTCCCGATGCCCACTACGGCGAGAGCAGCCCACCTCCAGCCCCGGCGCCCGGCGCTCAGGAAGACGATTGCCCCTGCGGCGACGACCGTCCATCCGAAAAACCTGAACCCGTTCTCGCCCACCAGATTGTATGGCCCGGATATGGAAGCAAACAGCAACGCCCCCCAGAGAACCGGCAATCCCAAGCAGATCGTTTCAACGAAAGCAAATACGAGTCCCAACATGTTATCCCCTCTATAGTTAGGAATCCCAATCCGAGCTATGCATACCGCGCTTGGATCCGTAGGTCGATTGTCGAGCGATATCTCACCGACGCAAATCACCGTCGGCGCGAGCAGTAGAGTTAAACGGACGTGGACAAGTCCGGAATATCCGTAAGAGGTCGTTGGCGACGATCTGGCAGCGTTGCGAAGAGCAAGTTGATTTGCCGGATCTCGAAGGGACGCAAAGACGAGATACAAAAAGCTCCGGCGTCTTCGCAATGTACGTGACGCGTATCAATCCGCGTTATCAGCTGAGAGCTCGGGCACGAGGTTAAGCCGGTGTATCCATAGACGCGCTCCATTCGATCGGCGATCCGCTACGACGAAAAGGCCTCAGAAATGCAGATATCACCAGCATCTGTAGATGAGCGATGGGCGTTCTCCCGGGGAGCACTGGAAGCCTGGGCGTTACCGGCGCTATTGGAGCAAGGGACGGATCGGAAGAAAGCCGCTGTGGTCGACCGATTTGGATGTGCGGCACGGTGAAGGCTATCTGGGGTGGTCCACGGGGGAAAGGAATGTGTGACGTCGGCCGGGTCACACCTTATTCGGTCTTGGCCTTGACTTCGATACACACCGATTCTTCGCCTCCATTAGCCGCCGGGGTCCGATTCAAGTAGTAAGTCTCCCCCGCAGGTTACTTCATCAGCCCCTCGCGGGAATGTTCCGATCCGCTCTTCTTCCCCACGACCATATGAGCGGCTGACTACAACACGCAACAAAGAATCACCGCGCTCCAACATCTGGCGGCGCCGCAGATTCGGATCGCATGATGCTACGTCACGGATCTGTACCGTCTATCTCGTACTCGACCATGTTCAGATTTGGTCGTCTCGACCAAAAAGCCCTTCGTTCTCGGTCACCGACCCGCTGATCGCGATTTCATTTGCCGCAGAACGGGTTGCCTCCCAACGCCCATTTCCATTCGAAGTATCTAGCCCTTCACCCGGACAATTGCTGACCGGCTGCGCCTAATCTGCGCCCCGGACATTCCCTCTGTCGCGGTAATGCTCGTAGCAGCATTTTCCGCATTCCATCATTCCAAATTCGCTGGAACTATTTTACATAGGATAACGAAGTTTAATCAATGCACACCGACCGCTGCCACGCGGATGTTTAAAAGTTTTTGGACCCTTTTTGGGCGTGAGTACTGCCGTGATCCGGGATTCGGATCTTGATCGGTTCATGGATGCAGCACTTATTGCAAGGAGCATCCTTAAACGACTCCCAAATGCCGACACGTGTTTGCGCTGGAAATGCAACTCGGATTGATGGTCAACCTGTTTATGGATGCGCCGTTGCTTTCGACAAAACCGCTCCATCAGGTACGGACAATACTGGATGCTGCTGAAATCACTGGTTTCGCATTGTCCGTTGCTGCCGGCAACGGCATAGTTAGCGCCCTGAACTAGACTTGGTTGTTCGTCGAACTACCTCGTCGCGTTACATCTATGTTAATGATGCTCGGACGAGGTAGCGCGATATGGCCTTCATGCCCTGTCTCTGACTAGTTTTCTCCCAGATACTCGGGAAAGCGGGTGTGCGTGGTCAAACACCGAGCGTGCCGTGATTCTGGCTCAATATCAGTCGCAGACATCCAGTGCGCGCCACGTTCAAGTTGTCCAATAATGTCCCAGCGTTCGTTCTCCATCGCGACCCACTGCGCCTCTCGAACACCGGCAGTAACGGGGTAAAGGCGCCATTGAGTAGGCCATTGACTGTCGCCCTCCAATCGGAACCGCAATTGACCATCAATGAGTATGTCGAAGGCATTCTCACCATCGGTGACCGCATGTACGCGATCAGCGTAGCGGAAACGAGCGCGGCTGAACGCGCGCGTAGGACAAGGTGGCACTGACATGTAAAGTATCCGAAGGTCGTCGCAACCTGTCCAGCTTCTCATTCGTAACCTGCAACGCAAGTCAGGAGCATCGAGTGCGCATCGATCCGTTGTCAGGCGCGAATGTTCCTACGAGGCATCTCTCCACTTTCTGGATTTGGTTTGCCCTTGACTCTCTGCTCCCGCTGATATTTGTCAGCCAGCCAACTATGCGGGCGTCGCGCTTTGCGATGGATGTCTAAGCTTCGGCGCGGGTCGCAGCACGCGGGTCACAGCATTCATTATTGGCAGATCCGGGCGAACCAGCAGCGCTAGGCGAAATTCTTCCGGTATGCTGGCCTGCCGTCGACCACGCGGGCTGTGTCGATCACTGATCTTGCGATTTCTGTGCAAAACTCGAGTTCGTCCGTCACCGAATAATTAAAAGGAAGGGTATTACCGTTCAAGTTGGCGCGAGACGACTTAATGGTCTGGCGGCACGCAGGCGTCGGCTTACAGTCGAAACACTGCCACCGACTCGCGCAGCACAATCGCCTGCGATTCCAATGACTTGGCCGCAGCGGCAGCCTGCTCGACGAGCGCCGCATTCTGCTGCGTGACTTCATCAATCTGGCCGATCGCCTTGTTGATCTGCTCGATGCCGTCGCTTTGCTCGTGCGCGGCGCCTTCGATCTCCGTCATGATGCCCGTCACGCGCTCGACGGACGTCATCGCTTCCTGCATCGTCTTGCGCGCATCGGCGACTAGCGACGCGCCCTGCTCGACCTGCGCCGTCGAATCGCCGATCAGGTCGCGAATCTCCTTCGCCGCGGCCGCCGAGCGCTGCGCGAGCGCGCGCACTTCCGATGCCACGACGGCAAAGCCGCGCCCCTGCTCGCCCGCGCGCGCCGCCTCGACGGCCGCGTTCAGCGCGAGGATATTGGTCTGAAACGCGATGCCCTCGATGATGCCGATGATCTCGCCGACCTTGCGCGACGACTCGGTGATGCCGTCCATCGTTTCCGTCACGCGCGTGACCACGTCGCTCCCGCGCACGACCGTCTCCAGCGCGCCTTGCGCGAGACGGTTCGCCAGCTTCGCGTTGTCGGTGTTCTGCTTGACGGTCGCCGACAGCTCTTCCATGCTCGCCGCCGTCTGCTGCAAAGCCGCTGCCTGCTGCTCGGTACGGCTCGACAGATCAGCGTTGCCGGCGGCGATTTCGTTCGCGCCCAGCGTGATCGACTGCGTGCTGCCGCGCACTTTCGACACGGTTTCGACGAGCCCGTCGCGCATCTGCGCGAGCGCCTGCAGCAGCTGGCCCATTTCGTTGCGCGAGCGCACCTTGACCGTCGAGGTCAGATCGCCTTCGGCCATGCTGCGGAAGTGGCGGATCGTCTGGTTCACGGGCTTCACGACAGCGGCGGACAGACCGGCGCGCGCCAGCGCGCCCACAACGATGGCGGCCACGCCGATCGCGATGAAAATGCCCGTCGAGATCCTGAAGCGCTGGCTCAGCTGGTCCGCCTCGCGCTGCCTGTTATCGGCCTGCGCATGCTTGAGCGCGTCGATCGCCTTCGCGTAGATGCCGTAGTAATGGTCGCCCGTTTCGCCCTGAATCGTGCGGAACGTGTTGAAGTCGTTATCGACGAGGGCCTTGTGCTCCGGTTCGATCGCCTGGCTGACGAGCGCCGTGCGCGCGTCCGCGACGGTCTGCGCGAGCTTGCGCTCTTCGTCGCTGCCGAACGGGCCGGCCATATAGACGCGGAACTCGTCGTTCGACGCTTCGAGCATCTTGTGCGCGGCCGCGAGTAGCCCTTCCGTTTCCTTGCCGACGCTGAAGAGCGTCTCGTAGCTGCCGAGCGACAGGCGGACCTGCAACAGCTTCTCCGAGCTCGACGAAAGCGCGTTCATCGCGGCCGAAGTCTGTTGCACGTTCTGCAGACCGTCGTTGCTGAATTTGAGCGCGCCCCAACCGACGCCGATCACCGTCAAAAGAAGCGCTGCGAATACGCAGATGACGAGCGTCAGTCCCTGTCGGATAGTGAGGTTGTTGAGCATGGAAAGTCCGTGACATGCAATGGGCAGCCGGGATGGCGGCCTCATCGATGGCTAACGGCAACGGCTCGCGCGCTCTGGATAGGGAAAATCCATGACGCAGCATATGGGATGGCGCGTGCCGGGCGCGCGCGGTCAACCCGTCCGGGCGGGCTGCGTTTCATTTGTATAATCCCCCGTTTGCTTTCCGGCCCCCACTTTCATGCTCAGTTTCGCGCTCGGTTTCATCGTTTCACTACTGGTCACGCTCGTGATCGTGCGTTATGCGCATCTGCATGAAACGTTCGCGGACACCGATCTGGGCGGCGTGCAGAAATTCCACGCGCGGCCCGTACCGCGTATCGGCGGAACGGGGATTCTGGTGGGGCTCGTCGCGTCGGCGATCCAGCTGCATGGCGCGTATCCGGGCGTGTCGGCGGGCATCCTGGGCGTTGTCGCGTGCGGGATGCCGGCGTTCGCTTCCGGCCTGGTCGAAGATCTGACGAAGAAGGTCTCGCCGCTCGTGCGCCTGATCTGCACGATGGTTGCGGCGGCGCTCGCGTACTTCGTGCTTGGGATCGCGGTCACGCGCATCAGCGTGCCGCCGCTCGATTTTCTGCTTTCGTATGCGGCGATTTCGTGCGCCGTGACCGTACTGGCCGTTGCCGCGCTGGCGAATGCGATCAATATCATCGACGGCTTCAACGGGCTCGCGTCGATGGTCGCGTTCATGATGTTCGCATCGCTCGCCTATGTCGCGTTTCAGGTGCATGACCCGATCGTGCTGTCGGCGTCCTTGATCATGATGGGCGCGGTGATGGGCTTCTTCATCTGGAACTTCCCCGCCGGCCTGATCTTTCTCGGCGACGGCGGCGCGTATTTCATCGGCTTCATGCTCGGCGAGCTTTCGATCATGCTCGTCATGCGCAATCGCGACGTGTCGGCGTGGTATCCCGTGCTGCTCTTCATGTACCCGATCTTCGAGACCTGCTTCTCGATCTACCGGAAGAAGTTCATTCGCGGAATCTCGCCGGGGATTCCCGATGGCGTGCATCTGCATATGCTCGTTTATAAGCGGCTGATGCGGTGGACCGTGGGCGCTCGTACTGCGCGAGAGTTGACGCGGCGCAATTCGTTGACGTCGCCTTATTTGTGGCTGCTTTGTCTGATTGCGGTTATTCCCGCTACGCTATTCTGGCGGCATACGTTGCATCTGTTCTGTTTCGTTGTTGTGTTTGCGGCGACTTATGTCTGGCTTTATGTGAGTATTGTGCGGTTCAAGTCGCCGAAATGGCTGGTGGTGAGGAAGAAGCGGCAGTTTTGAGTGGGACGCGAACACGCAAGAAAAAAGGCGCCTCGGCGCCTTTTTCACATCACATCTGAGACATCACATCGCAGCCCGCTTCCCAACAGATATTGGCACACTGCGCAACGGCGGCGCGGTCAGCGTCGGCTGATACTCCGCGACCCAGCGGCGCAGATCGCGGCGCACTTCGTGGTCCGTGAGCACGCGATGCTGCATCAGCCACGGAAGCAATTCGTCGAGCAGATTGATCGGCACGCCGCGCGCCTGCGCGATACGCAGCTTCGAATGCGGCGTGCGCATCGTCGTTTCCTCATCTGCCAGCAGTTCTTCGTAGAGCTTCTCGCCGGGACGCAACCCCGTGAACTCGATGCGAATCTGCTCTTCGGTGAAACCGTACAGCCTGATCAGATCGCGCGCGAGATCGACGATCTTCATCGGCTGGCCCATGTCGAGAATGAAGATCTCGCCGCCCTGTCCCATGCTGGACGCCTGCAGCACGAGCTGCGATGCCTCCGGGATCGTCATGAAGAAACGCGTGATTTCCGGGTGCGTGACCGTCACGGGGCCGCCCTTCGCGATCTGCTCCTGGAACTTCGGGATCACGCTGCCCGCGCTGCCGAGTACGTTGCCGAAGCGCACGGTTTCGAACTGCGTGCGCTCGCTCGTCTGCTGCAGCGCCTGGCAAGCCATCTCGGCGAGACGCTTGCTCGCGCCCATCACGTTGGTCGGGTTGACGGCCTTGTCGGTGGAAATCAGCACGAAGCGGGTCACACCGTGACGGATCGCCGCGCGCGCCACGCGATACGTGCCGAGCACGTTGTTGCGCACGGCCTGCCATGCGTTCTGCTCTTCCATCAGCGGCACGTGCTTGTAGGCGGCGGCATGGTAGACGATGTGCGGCGTGTAGCGCGCCATCACCTGATCGAGCAGCAGCGAGTCCTTCGCGTCGCCGATGACGGGCACGACGGACACACCGGGGAAACGCTCGCGCATTTCTTCGGTGAGGCGATACATCGCGTACTCGGACAGATCGAACGCGATGAGCTGCGCCGGCCTGAAGCGCAGAATCTGGCGGCACAGCTCGGAGCCGATCGAGCCGCCCGCGCCCGTGACCATGACCACGCGCGCATGCAACAGCGCCTCGACGTGAGGGGTATCGATATGCACGGGCTCGCGGCCCAGCAGATCTTCGAGATCGATGTGGCGCACGCGCGAAAGCGACGCCTGCCCTTCCGTGACGTCCGTCAGCGCGGGCAGCACCATCGCCCGCACGCCCGCGCGCACGCATAGCGTCGCCACACGCCGCTGCTGCTCGACGGGCGCCGACGGAATCGCGATGATCGCGTACTCGGTCTTCATCGACTCGGCGATCTCGGACAACTGCGCGAACGAGCCCAGCACCTTGTAGCCGTAAATCTCGCGGCCATGCTTTGACACGTCGTCGTCGAGCAGGCCGATCAGCCGCCATTCGCCCGAGCGCGACAGCTCGCGCGCGAGCATCGCGCCCGCCGTCCCTGCGCCGAGCACGACGACGGGCTTGCCTTGCGCGACTAGTCCGCCGTACAGATAGAACTCTTTCGCCGCGCGGTACAACGCGCGCGAGCCGCCCATCGCAAGAAACAGCAGGAGCGGCGACACCAGCAGCACCGAGCGCGGAATGATCGGCAGGGGTTGCACCATCACCGCGAGGATCATCGCGAGCAAGGCGCCCGTTGCAACCGCCTTCGAAATGCGCAAAAGATCGGGCAGGCTCGCGAACACCCACATGCCGCGATACAGGCCGAAGATGCGGAACATGATGCCGTAGACGGGCAACACCCAGACGAGCGCATGCAGGGCGCTGTCGCGGAAGTCTGTTGGGACGGCGCCGTTGAAGCGAATCAGATACGCAATCAGCCACGCCGCTGCGACGGCAGCCAGATCAAAAAGGAAAGCGCTGAAGGATAGCCAGCTGGCTTTGGTTCTTAGCATCAGCGTCATACCTCGGATTGTTTGGACAGTGTTGACTTGAAACGACGCCAGCGCAGATCGACGATGCCTCCCATGACGACCAGCACGACGGCCCAACCAACGACAATGCCCCACTGAACAGCCGGGGAACAGCCAAGCGCAACTAATGCAAGTCCTATACCGATGATCATGACCGCGTACCACGCCCACGCGGTCCCTGCATGACCGACTCCCGAACGCACCATGCGCTGATAGTAGTGCTCGCGGTGCGCCTGCCAGAACTTATCGCCTCTCGCGAGCCGCCGCAACAGCGTGACCGATGCGTCGCCGATGAAAGGCGCGAACACCAGCGCCGGAAACCAGATGGGCCAGGTTCCCTTGAGCCAGCCCCAGTAGCCGAGGGCTCCCGCTAGATAACCCAGCGAAATAGACCCGGCATCGCCGAGAAAAATCCGGGCCGGATGAAAATTAAATAGCAGAAAACCGAGCGCGGCGCCAGCGATCGCGATCGACGCAAGCGCCAATTCCGAGGCGGGATGACTGCTCGACAAGGCAGCCGCGGCATAACCTGCAAAGCCGAACAGCGCCATGCCACCGGCCAGGCCGTCCGAACCGTCCATGAAATTATAGAGATTGACGAGCCAGATCATCAAAAACGCCAACGCGGCAAGCGCCCACCACGGCGCCGCCGCAGGAAAGAGCGCGACGAACGCGACGACGGCGATCAGATGCGCGGCGAACCGCACGCGCGCGGGCAGTCCGCGACGGTCGTCGACTTGAGAAACAGCGGCAAGGAATGCCGTTGCGAGCACGGCGCACCACAGCGACGGCGCGACCAGGAGCATCCCTGCGAGTGCGACGGGCACGATTCCCCAGCCGCCGACACGGGGTGTTGGACGCGCGTGAAGCGAGCGATCGTTCGGAATATCGGTTGCGAGCCGCCAGGCGAGGCCGGTCTTGAGCAATGCATACAGGATTGCCGCGCATGCAGTAACGGCCAGAATGGCGACTGTACCCACGATCCAGGGAGCCAACGACGAGGCTTGTATTTCCATGATGGCTCAATGAGTCGAACGATACCAGGCGGCGGTCGCCGACAGGCCTTCATCGGTTGAGAACGGCGCTCGCCAGCCAAGCACCTCGCGAATATGCGTCGTGTCCACCAGCAGGCTGCCGATCAGACGATCGACCTGCCCCGAACGGCCCGTCAGCCGGCCCACCGCGCGCAACCAGCCGGCCGGCACAGGAAGCATTCGCGACGGCCTGCCTAGATGGTGGGCAAGCGCGCGCGACAGTTCGGCAACGGTCGGTGCGCTCGCATCGGCGACGTGAAAGCACTGGCGCGCGGCATACGGATCAGTCGCACAGCGCATAAGCGCGTCGGCCAGATTGCCCACATAGATCATGCTGCGGCGCGCCTGCACGGCGCCGAGCGGCAGTGGCACGCCGCGCCATACGGCGTCCATTAGCCGCAGAAAGTTTGCGCGCACGTGCGGCCCGTATACAAGGGGCGGCCGCACGATGACGACGTCCAGCCCCGTTTCCTCGCCGAAGCGAAGGAGGTTGTCTTCTGCGGCGCGTTTCGAGCGGCCGTACCCGTCCTCCGGGCGGGCGGGGTCGTCTTCTCGCAACGGCCAGCCATTATCCCGTTCCGCGACCGCCTTGATGCTGCTCACGAACACGAACCGGCGCACACCGTGCTGCTGCGCCGCCGCTGCAAGACGCAGCGTACCGTCGACATTGGTCGCGCGAAACGCGGCGTCAGGATCAGCGGCTTGATCGTTCATGACGTGCACGCGCGCCGCCAGATGCACGACGCAGTCGACGTTCAGGTCGGCGGACCACGCCCCTCCGACGCCGGCGTAGTCAGGACTCGAATCGATCCATTCCGTCGTGCCGTCCACGCAACCGCCCGCCCGGCGCACGAGACCCGTCACGCGATGCCCGGCGTCGATGAGCGCGCGGCACAACGCTCTTCCGACGAAGCCGTTCGCTCCGCTCACAAGGATATGACTCATAGCCACTTCCAGCCGAAGCGGTTAAAGAACTTGAACGCGGAAGCCGCGAACATGCGGATATGCCCGGAACCCTTGCGGGCCGCTCCGCCACCATGATGCAACACGCGCACGGCGGGCGCGTAAGCGACGCGCGCAAACTTATGTGTGCGAAGGCTTAGGTCGTAATCCTCGAAATAGAGAAAGTAGCGCGGATCAAAACCGGCAAGCGTTTTCAGCACATCCGTTCGAAACAACATGAAACAGCCGCTGACAATGGGCGGGTCCCACACGATGTCGCGCTCGTTGATCACGTCGCGCATTTCGTAGCGCGCCAGTCGCTGATCGAAAACACGGCGCGCGCCGGCAGGGAGGAAGCCTCGCACAAAGAGGTCGAGCAGCGTCGGGTAGCGGCGGCAGAGGTATTGGATATGACCCGCCTCATCGCCTATGCGCGGCGTGAGCAGGCCGACATCCGGATGCCGCTCGAAAAAATCGAGCGCGCGCACCAGCGCCGCCCGGTCGAGATCGATGTCCGGGTTCAGGACAAGGTGGTAGCGGCTGCAAGCGCGCTCGATTGCCAGATTGTGGCCGCGGCCATATCCGACGTTGCCCTGCCCCGCAATGATCGAGAAGGCCGCGCCGCGCG
Source organism: Paraburkholderia diazotrophica (assembly GCF_038900755.1). Classification (GTDB taxonomy): domain Bacteria; phylum Pseudomonadota; class Gammaproteobacteria; order Burkholderiales; family Burkholderiaceae; genus Paraburkholderia; species Paraburkholderia diazotrophica_A. The sequence goes on along the minus strand of NZ_JBBPEN010000019.1, from coordinate 3,767 downwards.
AGCGCAGCTCGTCGAAGAGAGCACCCGTCGCATCGGGCAATCCACCGTTATCGACGAGACAAACAGCCATTCGGAAAGCGGGATGCGTCTCTCTGAGCGCATCGTAAGCGGCCCCAAGACTTTTCAGTGTCTGTGCAAGTTGCTGCAGATCTGGCCGATAAACGACCAAGGATACGGTCAGATCCTCGATTCCGTTACCCGGCTCACTTGTAGTATTCATGTGAAAAAAGTAACGTGTCTTATGCGTGACACTTTATTATTGGATAAGGCCACATCGAAGCCGCAAGTTTGCTCAAAATACCCGTTCTGGGCAACCTGCTTTTCCTTTTGTTACGCGCAGAAACAGCCATTTCAGACAGGACAAGGCCGGCAGACGGCGGCAAGACATGCGTGGAAAGCCCGCCCCGAGTCGACCCTCCGGACCTCGAGGAACGGTAAAAACACAGGTCAGGAAACACGAGCGGGACGCGAAACAGCAAAAACGATAATGGGAGCGGCGCGGGAAAGTTATTTATCCGCTAGCGCGTAGTGGCAATTGGCCGTTGCCCACGACACCGGATGCCCGACACCGTCGCAATACGCCCGGATACAACAGACTCACCGATACGACCACACAACGATGAGAGTGCTTTACCTGCACTGCGGATCGCACAAAACGGCCACGACCGCCTTGCAGGTGGTGCTGAGGACCCACGCCGAAAAGCTCCGAACCCAGGGTTTTCTATATCCGCAAACCGGACGTCTCGGGGGATATCAGTGGCCATCACAATATCGCGTGGAAGTATCACACGATCTGGGCGGCGACAATTAGCTTGGCCGGTCGCTGACGTTTGTTTTGGCCGGTGGTGAGGAGTCGGAGGCGGCGTAGCCGCCGGAGACGACGAACCACCGGCGGCGCCGCGTCGGCGGGGCAATAGGATGGCTGATCGATTCTTAAAGAAGAAGCGGTCAGCACATGTCTGGAACCCGCATCACCGACCAACAGGTTCGCCTCTACATGAACAAGCGCAAACACCATCCGCAGGAAGTCGCGGCCGCCAAGGCAGGAATAAGCGTGCGCAGCGCACGCCGCATCGAGCGTGACGCGACGTTGCCATCCCAGAAGCCGCGGCGCTCCTGGCGCACCCGTCCCGATCCGTTCGCCGATGTCTGGGACAGTGAGGTCGTGCCGTTGCTGCGCAACGCTCCACATCTGATGGGCATCACGATCCTGCGCAAGCTGCAGGATGATCACCCGGGCTGCTATCCCGACGGCATGCGTCGCACGCTGGAACGACGCATTTCTCAATGGCGGGCGCTCGAAGGTCCCAGCCAGGAGATCTTCTTCCCCCAGGAGCATCAACCCGGCGTGCGCGGGCTGTCCGACTTCACCGATATGAGCAAGCTGTGCGTGACGATCGGCGGCGCACCGTTCGAGCACCGGCTGTATCACTTCGTACTGGCATTCTCGCGCTGGGAGTACGCCTGCGTGGTCGAGGGCGGCGAGAGCTTCGAAGCGCTCGCCAACGGCTTGCAGAATGCTCTGTGGCAGGCGGGAGGTTGCCCGCGCGAGCATCGCACCGACAGCCTCTCTGCCGCCTTCAAGAACCTGAGTGAGAAGGAGGACTTCACGACCCGTTACAAGGCGCTGCTCGATCACTACGAGATGCAGGGCACGCGCAACAATCGCGGACTGGGTCACGAGAACGGGAGCGTCGAATCCTCGCACCGGTATCTCAAGGACGCAGTCGATCAAGCCCTGATGCTGCGTGGCCATCGCGACTTCGGTGACCGTGCCGCCTACGACGAATTCATCCGCGAACAGGTGATGCGCCGAAACCGGCGCTGCGCCGCCGCGTTCCGTATCGAGCGCCAGCAGCTTCAGGATCTGCCGGAGTACCGTACCACTGACTTCGTCGAGGAAGAGGCCCCTGTGATCCGCTGCAGCACGTTTACGGTGCGAGGCATCCTCTACAGTGCGCCGTCGCGCCTGATCGGCCACCGGCTGAAGGTGCGCATCTACGGCGACCGGCTCGACTGTTACCGGTCCGGCGTGCTGGTCCACAGCACCGCCCGGGGCTCGCGTGCGCACGACAACCGCCACGCGCTCGATTACCGCCACTTCATTGAGTCCCTGAAGCGCAAACCCCAGGCATTCAAGGGGCTCGCGTTTCGCGACGCGCTGTTCCCGCGCGAGGCGTACCGCAGAATCTGGGAACAACTCGATGCCCGCCTGTCACAACGCGACGCATGCAAGACGATGGTCGGCCTGCTTGAGCTCGCAGGCCTGCACGGCGTGGAGGCCGTACTGGCCGGGCAGCTTGATGCGTTGCTCGAAGCCGGCGAGCTTCCCGATCTCAAGGCGCTGCGTGAGCAGTACGCACCCCGTGAGGCCCAGTGCCCCGAGGTGGAGGTTCAGATGCCGCCCGTTGCCGTCTATGACGAACTGCTCGAGGAGATGGCCGCATGAACGCGCCCGCGCATGATGGTGGCCGCCTGGCCCTGATGCTCAACGAGCTGCGTTTGCCAACGATCAGCAGGTTGTGGCCCGAGTTCGCCGAGCGCTCGGACAAGGAAGGCTGGCCGGCCACACGCCTGCTCGGCGCACTGCTTGAGCACGAGCTGGCCGAACGCGCCAAACGACGCATCGAGCGGCACCGCACCGAATCGCATCTGGACCCGACCAAGACGCTCGCCGCCTTCGACTTCGGCGCCGTGCCGATGGTCTCAAAAGCGCATGTCACGGCGCTGGTTACCGGCGAATCATGGCTGGAGAAAGGCGCCACGGTTCTCCTGTTCGGCCCGCCCGGGGTCGGGAAAAGTCACCTGGGATCGGCTATCGGTCATGCATTGATCGACGCCGGATACCGCGTGCTGTTCACGCGCACCAGCGAACTCGTCCAGAAGCTGCAGGCCGCACGCCAGAGCCTGCAGTTGCCTTCTGCGCTGGCCAAGCTTGACCGCTTCGATTTGATCATCCTTGACGACCTGTCGTACGCGCGTAAGGACCAGGCCGAGACCAGCGTGCTGTTCGAGCTGATTGCCGAGAGGTATGAGCGTAAAAGTCTTCTGATAACTGCAAACCAACCGTTCTCGGGCTGGAATGACGTGTTCCCCGACCCCGGCATGACGGTCGCCGCCATCGACCGGCTTGTGCATCACTCGACGATCTTCGAGCTCAACGTCGAGAGTTGCCGCCGCCGCAAGGCCGGCGACAAACAGAATGCACGGCGGCGTCAATTACACGACGACAACCCTGCTAACCCGTTTAGCGACCGATTGCCCGACGACGGCAACGTTACGCAGTAGCGATGAGCGTCAACTACGCGATCACGCAACGACAACTACGAAGGAGCAACGTCAAATATGACCTGATAACCACCGACAACTACCCCGTTGACCGGCCAAAATAGTTGTCGCTGACCGGCCACGCTGCTTGACGCTCTCTACGATCGGCGCTTCCATCATCGGTACGGCGATCTGGATACGCTATTTGAAGCCATTTCATCCTTCGACGGGAATGTCATTCTGTCGAGCGAAGATTTTGAAAGGTCGTTGTGCCGACCCGAGCGATGGGCACCTCTGCTGCAGCGAGCCAGGAATGCTGGCATGACGCCGGTTTTAATTGTTTGTCTTCGCGACCAGATCACCTACCTTGAATCGTAAGCGGCAGTTTCTCCTCACATAGATCCTGAACTGAAAACAGCGCAGGATGTGTCCACGGTTTTTTAATGGACACACCCTTCATGGACGAGAACTGCGCAGATTTTTTGCCCTTGCGTGCGACC
>NZ_JBBPEN010000018.1:0-75545 GCF_038900755.1 Paraburkholderia diazotrophica | reverse complement strand
GCCCGCCTTCGTTCTGACTCCAGGTCAGCATCAACAGGAAGGGGCCCGCGTGGGCCCCTTAATTGTTGACGGATTCGCTCAAGCTCCTGTCGTCATTTATGCGCGCTTTTAGACCGCCAACAACAACTGGTCGGGCTGTGATGCGAGCGCGACTTTGGCGGCCTCGATCGATGCCCGGCGGCCTTGCGGCAGCACGATACCGAATTCGTAGAGCAGTCCACGAAGCTGGTTGACCTGCATGACGCGAATCCGGACCAGTTGCTGACGGATGCGGTGCAGTGCCAGCATGGCCTGCTGGTCTTCGGTCTTGACGGCCACGAACCGCATGCCGGGACGCTGGGCAGCTTCCCAGATCGCCGCGGCGTCGGCCGCGTCGTTCTTGTTCGACTTCACGAACGGCCGTACGAACTGGGCTGCGATGAGGCGCACGTCGTGGCCAAGCCGCGCCAGGACACGGGCCCAGTGATGGGCGCTGCCGCAGGCCTCCATGACGACACGGCTCGCAGGCCGGTTGGCGAAGAACGGTACGAGCTGGGCGCGTTTGAGCGCCTTGCTGTGAATCGCGCCGGTCTCGGGCTCGACGTAATGAATCTGGAAAACGCGCTTGGCGAGGTCGATGGCAATGGTCGTGGGTTCCATCTGGTTCTCCTTGGCGGCTGGACTGCCGAACCAGCAATGTCGCATGATCTGGATGCGAGACTGCGGCGCCGGACGGCTTGTTAAGGCGGGAGGCGACCATTCCATCTATTTAGGACCTACAACATAAAAGTTGATAATTCGCTTTATGTCAAATCGAGATCTGGTGGAATAGACGCTCATCTGGATTTCGTTCGGCCTAGCTTGTGCGCATTGATTTCCAATCGCTCACACAAGCGCTCATTTCGCCCGCGAAAGGATCTAGCCCAAACCAATCAATAACGCTCGCCAGGGCGTGCAGCATGACGCTGCAAGCTGTGAATAGGACGTTATCAAGCTCCTCACGCTCGGGCCTGAAGACAAAACCGGGGCCGTTTCCACCGGCATTCAGCGAATGATGGTGTCCTAGGCTCCAGACTGTGCAGTGCGCCCCGTCGCCGGACATGGTGCGGTAAGCGATGTCGTACAGATCGCCCATACCGGCTGCACTAGCCTTCTGCGCCCAGTTGATTTTCGTTGGTCCCTTAGCGCCATAGAGTTTCGCCACCTCACTAACAGTCGCGCCCAACTCCGCAATCTTCTCTTCCGTGAGGCTGTTCTTCGACTTGTTGGCCTCAAGGAGAGATTTGGCAAGTTTGCTACGGTGGAGATCGGCGTCCTCTGCGATCTGCGCAGGCATAGTGGGATCGATTCGACAGTTTGCCAGGGCGATTGCCGTCTCCGTAGCGGAGCGAACCAAAGTCCGAGCATCGGCTAGCGCACCACGCTCCGAAAGCAATATTGTCGTTTGAAACGACTGGAGAGCGCGCGCGAAACACAGATTGCCAGTGAGATGAGCTTCTGTCATGTCCTCCGCTGGAAGGGAGAACAGAACTTCCATTGCCAGCCTATTAATGCGCACGGCGGCGGCGAACTCCGGCTTGAATACGTTCCTGACCTGGTCAATCCAGCTTCCCAGGTCGTTGGAGAGGAATCCAACCTCGTTGAATTTTTCCATTTCCCAGTCTCGGCGTTGGATTGAGTCTGCAACGCTCCAGGCATTCATCAAGCCGGTCTACGAGTATGACCGGACGGTCAAGCAAAAACCGCCGCTCATGCTTGCTCGTGAGCGGTCATTCGCCGCGATACGCCCGTGAAGGAAGCTATGTAGCTAACGCATATTACCGATATAGCTGGCGGCCGCTTCAAAAACTATGGATAAGCTTGCGTCAGTTGCTAAAAAATCGGTTGTAGTCTTCTCGGGAAAATCTTCTGATTTCGCCGTCGTCATCCCAATACGTTGCAAAATTGTGGTTCGTAACAATGTCCTGCAAGTCAGCATAAGATTCGTTGAATTCATTTTTGGCATTCACCAACGCAGCTTTTCTAACCTTGAAAACTTCCACGAGTGCTGTAGCTTGGTCTAATTGCCCGCGCAATTCGTGACGTTCTTCTACAAGGTCACAAAGCACTTGGCCATCCGGGTTGTTACCGTCTAGGGCAGCAATGGCATCTTTGATTCGCTGCGCACCGTCGAGCACATTTGATAGGTAGTCGTCGATGTGTGATGCAGCGGATTGACCAGCTTTTTCACGCAGATCATCAACACTATCTTCTGAAAAGACATCTTCAGCTAGATCAAAGTCAATGCGCACTTGTCCTTTTGGTGTCACAGGGTACGTGATCTGAGGGTCGACGAAATGAAGATACATTTCAGCCTTTGACAAATCTACAAGAACCACATAGACAGGCAAGCCCAAATCTTTCCAGTACTCCACATTTTGAGGATTGACATAAACGTGGTCTTTTTCTTCTTTACTGGTGGCTTTGACTTGAAACGCGATAAATTGACCGGTGCTGAATTGCTTCTCGTCCATCACCTCAACTTGCGCATCAATGCCAATATCAATACCGGTAAGCCTGCAAGGCCACTTCAAGACACTGGCAATCTTATAGGCGAAAAAATACTCACCAGCATCACCAGAAGCTTTCTTCAACGTATAAAGCATGGTTTTTGATTGATTGAAGTTGAGCGGCCAAAAGTACACCGGGTCGTGTGCTACTCGTCCGCCTACGGCTTTGTTCGCCCGGCCTCAGGACGATACGCGTGCCCCGACTCCACGCCCTTCTTCGCCGCCCGCGCGTCGGCTGCGTAGGACACGTCGTCAAACTGCCAGCGGTCGTAGGCACGCATGTGATGACGTGTGAACTGAGATTCACCAAAGAGACGTACCGCCTCCACTTCGATGCCCTCTATCCCGACCAGAAACTTTTCGATTTCATCGAGCACCGGCTGCATCTGCTCTCGAAGGCCAGCATTGCTGAAGTCGTCCTCGCGGCACAACAACACGAGATCGCACGAGTAATCCTCGCCCTGTCCGAGTTCGACATAGCGCGGCTTGAGCGAAATAAACACCTCCGTGACGGCCGGCAGCTTCTCGAGCAGTTTGCGCATCTTGTCTTCGGCCTTCACCGTTGCCAGCCGACCATTGAAGGTGTCCGGCAACGCGGTGCGGACATAGCGCGTCATCAGCCAGTCCATCAGGTCGCGAATGCGTTGGGGCGCGATTGTTACCTCGAAAGCCGGGATCTGCGTCACCCATCCGCGTGGAACGAGAAAGCGATTCCACGGCTTGATGCGCAAATGTCCGTTCCCCCCTTCCAGCTCGACAGCAAATGTCCGAAAGCTCTTCTGGTAGGTGTCGGCGGGGTTCGGGGCCCCCTCCCCCCAAGTGGCGAGCAGGAACTCGACATACGGCTCTGCCTCGTCCCTGAACTGAACAATGTCACAGGTCTGGCTGACCGCAACGAAACAGACCTTCGTTGAATCCACCAACGTTACGAGATCGTCGCGCCCCGCATGCGCGAGGATTTCCTTGAAGTGCCCGTGTGTCGCTGGATCGGCGATCACGCCCTGCTGCCACCCCATGCGCGACAGCGTTGAACCAATGTTTTGCGCAACCTGATCACTCAACCTCGCGCCCCCTTCACTGACCAAACCCGCGAGCCATGAGATCGTTTACGCGCCGGAACTCGGCGACCTGCTGGCGCGAGAGCGTGGCGATCGACCGCAGCGCGGCGGCGACGCGGTCCTCGTCGATCACCTCCTGCGTCAGAAGCGAGAACAGATCGCCCCGCTGTCCGTCCGCGTGCTCAACAATCGATGCGTGAAGATGCGCCGCTAGGTTGCCCGCCTCGTAGCCGTTCCATCGCTCGGCGAGACGTTCGAGAACGGCCAGACGTGCGAGTGTATCTTCACGGACCTGTCCCGGGTACGCCTCGTCTAGCCAGTTGTAGAGTGCAGCGCGCGAGCACTGGAGCACAGCAGCCAGCTCCTTGCTCGATATGCCAAAGGCGGCCTTAACCCGGTTCAGACGGTCGCGAAGGGGCACGGCCCCCCCCGTGGCCTGCGCAGGGGCAACCGCGGGCAACTCGTCCGCGACCTGTGGCCAAGCAATCGTTGTGAACAACTCGTAGTTCATGGGAAACACGACGGTCCCCGCGTCACCATACACCGGCGTCGAGCTGTAGCCCGTGAGAATGAGAATTTGCGGATTTTCATTTTCCCGGTGGATCATGGATACGTTGCCGCCGGTTGATATCTCCGGACGGGCGAACAACGGTTGCGCCAGCATCTGGGCCCGCACTACATTCCTAATTGCAATATCAAGCATCGGAGACTCCGTCTTTCCAGATTGTCTGACCGCGCTCACTGGTGAGTGCCTTGAAAACCGCCGACTGGGACTGATGCAGAATCTTCGCACAGTCAACGAAAGTGTCGGCATCTACAATGCGTTTAATCTCCGCCGAAGCATCGACATCTAGAAACGCGATCGTGGCATGTTTCTCCCGCTGCGCAAGCGCCGTTGCTCGCTGGAGACGCTCCGATGGGGAAAGTTCGGGAACGAAGAAAAACGCCGGTGGGTATGGCTGCGCAGCAGGCACTGTCCCGGCCCTGACCACCGTGCTTTGGGTGATGGGCCCTGCAACCTCATAGACCAGTTCATGCGTGTGCCGACTCAAGCGCCCGCCCGGCCAGAGGGTCTCTATCCCTGAAAACGGCGCGGCGAAAAAATCGCCGACTGACAGGCCGCCCTCTGGAAGCACGATATCCCAGTAGCGCATGCCAAGACGCTCAACGAACGTCTTTGGCCACGCGTGCAGCCAAGCCCCCCACACCTCCCGCAGGACCTGGGCGAAGTGCGCCGAGTCAATATACGTCGTCGCGTGGACTGCGAGCGTATCGTGGCCAAGGACCACGCCTGTGCGGCCGTCCTCGGACAGGAAGTGAAACCGGGGCACCACCTGCGGGGTCATCACCTGCGCGCCGAAGTTCAACGCCACCGCCTGCCCCTTGATCAGGCGGGGGAACTGCGAAACGAGGCTTTCTTGAAGGCGGCCGGCTATCGAATCGAGGGACAGGAGACTTCCGAATCGAACTTCCGCCACGACATACGCGAGCGGCGCGTTCTTCCAAGTACCAAGAGGCTGCATGTTGGGATTTCCGAGAGTTTGAGTAATTCTAGTCCAATGAAAATCTTTTAGACAGTTTTTTGGACACGCATCATTCAACCCGATCGGGGCGATATTATGAGATTGTCCACTTCGGAGAGGCGATGGGAGGCGAAGTCTTTCTTCGCACGGATGCGAGGAATTCACGCACCCACGTGGTTGACGTCATGAAAGTCATGAACTAGCATTAAGCTATGAGAAAACACACACGCACTATCGCAGGCGCACCGGCGCCCGATAACCTGGTCGTGACGAGCCAAGCGGGCGTATATTCCGGCCGGACGGGCGGCCCAGTCGCGTCCGGGGAATTTGCCTTAGTGAAATTTGTCGCAAAGAAGCGCTCAACGAGGGCACGCAGCCGGACCGGCGCTACGGTGGTTGACCTGCTGCACGGCGCCAAGTCGGTGGGTGGCGGGGCCGCATATGTCTATGATATTGGGCGCCCGGCGCGCGAACTCGGGAAAAAGGACGACCCTGTAAAACTAATCCAGAGGATGCCGGCACCAAAACATGGCCGCCACCCCAAATTCAAGGCCGGGAAGTCGAGGATGCGGGACGTCGACTACCGCGATCTCGCTCAGAAGACGCTGGACCGAGTCACGGTCAACGTGGATCAGACAGCAGTCGATTATCTGGCGACAGTCATTCGCAAGCTATCGACCGGCAAGCCGGTCAGGTTGACAAGTGCGCGCAAGCTGCAATCGTCCGAGAGCGACGTGGTCACCGCGAGCGATCCGCTCGCGGCCGCACGGGCGCGTGGGCGCCGCTATGCGATTGAACAGTATGAGAATCCTGACAATCTTGCTCTGTTGGAGGCTCGAGACTACGCCGGGCGCAACGAGCGTGCTATCAATGAATCGCGTCAAGCTGGCGAGCTGTATGCGTTGCTCCCGCCCGGGAAAACGCGCGGCTTCCGTTACCCCAAATGGCAGTTTGACGCGCACCCGGATCGCGTGAAGGCGGCGTTGCGTCCGTTCGTCGACGCTGGCTCGAACAGCTGGGTTATTCATTCGTTCATGCTGCGCAAACGGGAAGCGCTGGCTGGCCTTTCACCTGCGGATGTAATCGTTGACGACAAGCAGGACATCGGTCGCGTCATCGGGCTGGCGGAGTCCGACCTGTGTGGCGAACAGGGAGGCCTATGACAGGCAGTCAGCGCGCGGTGGGAGCCGTTGACTGCCCTTCCCCTCCGGTCGATTTTGTAGCGGCGAAGATCCCGGTCGTCGAACTGAATCTCTCGGTCACAAACCTATACCGCGTTCATCGACGGACGTTCGACCCCGTCTTTTACAATCGGCGGTCCGCGTCATCAACCGTGTATAGGTTCGACGCGCCGGACGACGAGTATGGCGTGCTATATGCGTCCCCTTCCTTCGACGTCTGCATGGCCGAGACGATCATGCGCGATCGCTATCAAGGCCTCCGGGTCAATGTGCCGCACGTCATCGAGGAGACAGACATCACGAGCCGGTCGGTGGCAACCTTGGGGATCGAAGATGCGAGGCCACTGCGGCTTGCAGACCTTACCGTTCCACTCTGGCGGTTTGGCTTCGACGCGCGCGTCTTGTCGGTCAACGACTACAAGGTACCAAATCTCTGGAGTCGTGCGCTCCATGACAATCATTCAAACCTTGACGGGATTTATTTCAGATCCCGCTTCGGGAACGACGTCTCTGTCGCGATATTCAGCGATCGGGCTACGCTGGTGCGGCGAGGAGAGTCCGTGCCCCTGAGCTCTCATCCGGAACTTCCAGGGTTCCTGGATCGATTCGAGATCGGAATCGCCGATCCGGACGGCGCACACTGGCATGTGTAAACTTATATCCAATAGTAGTCCTGATTTGAGCCAAACTTCGCTGATTCGCTTTAGTCAAATGACATAGGTATCCTAATTTGGATTGTCGTACTTTTGGAGCAAATTCTGGTCACTTCGAAGGCTAGGACCGCCCGCGAAGCCTTTGCCGCCCTTGCAACGTCGCGCGGCCTTGCGAATCGTAAGCCCCTGATCTTACAGCGCTCTTCAGAGCTAACCGCCACATCCAGCACGGAAAGGGACGATCGCCCCGAGTAGTCTCCCGCGCGCGGGCCCCCGTGGAACGTCGCTTCCGCGGGAACGCATCCAAGGGCGCTCGTCAGGTTCGCCCGCAACCACCCCTACCGATTTAGCACGAAACGATGGGTCCCCCCCACCAAAATCCGGCTCTACTAGCCATGTGCTTTCACGTCGCGTCCCGTGTGAAATGGCAACGGATTGTATTCAGAAATTCCTCGTATGCGGTCCCGTATTCGGCGACGCGCCTGTTCGCCTTCGCCGTTCGCCGACTGTGGTCCCTCATTGCGTACATCATGCGGAGGACACCATCTTCAACATCATCGGTGCCTGCGTCAAGCGTGGCTCTACTTCGAACACTGCCTAGCCGCTTCAACGCGTTCTGAAGCCCTCCGTCGACCGTGAGAGCCATTGTTATGTAGGGCGTTCGATTCACGGTCTGAGCACTCAGGTCACAACAAGAAATCAGCTCGACATCGCCAAGGCCTTCAACGCCATCGCCGTGAGGCTTGATCACCGAGAACGCCTTTTCCTTCGGATCCTCCATCAGTCTTCTCGCCTTCTTTTGATCGCCATTCTCGCGAAACATCTGCTTCTCAATGATGTGCATCAGCAGAAACTTCACGTAGTTTGGATCAAAATGTCGAAGCCGGACGTTTGGACATTCATCCTCAGCAACAGCAAACGGTATTCGAATTCCTAAAAGGTCTTTATCGGTAAAGTCCCGCTTCCACGACGTCGCTCGGATCTCATCGAGTGCTCGCCGAATCTGTCGCTCGTCGTGCCTAATTCGGCGGAAAATCTTCCGCAGCTCGGCTGGACGGTTGAAACCGACCGAATGCGTGCGCAAACCAATGTCAGCCAGAGCCTCCATCACTTGACTATACGCTACATCCGCCGGGCGCACGCCGCGGTATCCCGCTTCATACACGATCGCTGGGCTTACACACGCAAAGATATCAAGAAGATAGTGATCCTCAGCCACCATCAGCAACGCCAGCAACGCGTGAAATCGTGCTCGTCGACGTGGCTCCTCTTCGTGCTTGAGGACGTCTTGGAGCACGTTATTATCGATGAAGACGAGGAGGCGCTCCGATACGGTCGCGTGGTGAACCAGCGACCGATTCAAATCACCAACCGTTCGGACAAAGTCTTCCTTCGCCTGCTCTGTCGCTGACTGGAGAAACGCGGCGACACGCTTATGACGTTTCGCCCGCGCGGCCAAAATCTGTTTGTCCCATTGAGACTCTGTACCAGTGGCAAAAACTGTCGAAGTGCTCGTAGCTCTGCGCCAGCCAAATATTCTCATCCGCCGCGCTCCCGAGATTTACACGATACGAGATATAACGGCATGCATCAGCTGGTCTTTAACCTTGTTCTTACCGACAGGTATCGAATCGCCCTGCGTCGAAGGTATATGAGCGCATCGACGCAAGGCTTGCGGAGCATCTCTCCAAACGTAACGACGTCGTTCATGGCGGTAGGGAGGCACGTCGAATGTGGCTTCGGCGATACTCACTGGAACGCTTCGGAGAGGCCTCCTTCGGCGCCGCGACCTATCATTAGCGATCGACACCGTCTTCGCGCATTTGGGCTGCGACAAAGCCCGGCAAAATCTTGCGTATCATTTCGTTCACGCACACCAATCGTTGGCGTCGTCAGCAGCCTCTTTCGGGCGCTCGCCGACGGCTGAGCTTCCTTTGGCTGAAGCCGACGTTGCGCCGAGCTTTCGTGCGGATCCCGGGCGCTTATTCGAGGAATCGGGGTTGATCGGCGCGGGCCATCCTCATGTTTGGACAAAAGACGGAAAAAATGGCGCTACATCTGTCGTTCGGCCTCCTTCGCTGGATCTTGCGCGGCGTACGCAAGTTGCTCGGTTCGATCTGGGAGCGACTGACAAAATTTGTGATGCTCAGAACCTTCATGCAATCGCACTCGGTCTGGACAAAACGCAACCGACTCGGTGCCCGCTGGCCGGCAGCGCCCGGCTCGGACGGGGCATGCAGGTCGATGTGAGCCGCGCGCGCTCGCTTTACGAGCAGGCCATTGAACTGGGCCACAGGGCCGCGGCACACAATCTCGGGCTTTTCTGGGAAGGCCTGTGGGGCGCGGACGACAACGGATTCATCCCGGACCGCACGAAGGCCATGCAGAGCTATCGACGCGGTGGCGACGACAAAGTTTGCCAACGCCGCCTGGAAGCACTGCGTTGAGTTCCTACCGCCCGCCAGTCGTGCGGCTGGCAGATTTCAGGCGGCACACGACGGATATTTCCATCAATTGATAAAGGCAAGGTTACGGAGTAGCGACTCCCCGTCCTCCGTGATGCGAGGGCGTACTGCTCCGCCCGCAAGTCGCTCCAGGGCGACAAGCTGGCGTTCAAGCAACGCACCAGGTTCTTCCCGATCCGCAATGTGATCGGCCGAGTCCTTGACCAGCATCAACGTTGCGAATTCGTGGGCGCTCAACACGGGATGCTCCTGATGCAAAGAGAGAAACGCCGGTCGTCAGGTTGTACGGTGACGGGCGCTGCATGACGCCCACGACCGTGGGCGGACTACCGAGGGCGAAAAGCTTAATCCCGGAATGTGACAGCATGAGGACGGCGTTAAATACCGACATCGCCTCATCTATAATCACTGCCAGAATCAACGTCGCATGGAGTCCTACTATATGAGTCAAGCCCGCGGGCGATATGCGGGATCCCGGCGCAACGGCGAGCGTCAACCTCACCACGAGAAAAAGCCTCCGCCCCAACGGCCGGGACCTCCGTATGTGAAGGTGCCGCCCCGAGACTCCGCCCAGACTGCCTCCATCTTCAAAACACGATCGTTTCAGTTTCTGGTCGACGCGGTAGGCGCAGAGAATATCGCCATCGCACTCGAATCGAACATGGCGCGCGTGGCCGAACTGATGAAAGGCGAGCGGTTCACGCCCGAGACCGCCTTTCACATGGAAACCACGCTTGGATTACCGCATGGCTTTTTTGACCAACCCAATCCTGCGCTCGCGGACGAGATTATCGCCCGTCTGAAGTCACCGCTCGACTTCGTCCAGATCGACGAAGGAATCGACGCAGAGCCCGAAGCACTTGAGCCGGCTCCTGCCAGGACCGTCGACCAGCAACCAGTTCCTGAAGATAGTTTGTCCGAGGAAGCGCAAATGCCAAAGAAAGTAGCTGGCGGTTCGCCGAGAGCCGTCAGGAATAGTCGAAGCGGAAAGCCCGAACAGCCCAAACCAGGAGTGCCGGTTAAAGCTTCGCGTCCGACAAACAAGCCGCCTAAAACGCCGCAACAGCAGCCGCCAGCATTGAGCGACAGCGCCGAGGTGGAAAATATCCGACGCGCGAACCTCCACCTTCTCACCCGTCGCAACGGATCGAAAGTCAGACTCGGTGTGGTCATGGAGATGAGTGGATTCAACATCGCCGACCGGCTACATGGCAAGAAGCGCATGGACAATGTGGAAACAAACCGGTTCACGGAGCGACTCGGATTGCCAGTTGGCTGGTTGGACAGTCCGCGCACGGAAGCCGACATTCCAGAGTCGGTGTCGCATCTGCTTGCGCCTGCTCCACGCGGTCGCGCATCCGTTCAACAACAGGAGCCGCCTGCGCCAGCAACGAACGATGGCGTACAGGGGAAACGCGTCGACGGGAAGGTGCGCACGAGGCGACGTGCGACCGCTCTGGATGCTTCGGGAAGCCCCGCACCTGTTTCGGCGGACGCTGGGGAAGACAGGGAGACGATCGTCGTCAGCCCGCGAGCGGATGTCAATGATTCCCCCGACGACCTTGCCAGCCGTTCATTCAATGAAAAGGATGAAGCGGTCCCGGCAGTCACATCTGCACCTTCCGGGTCGATGCCTGAGTCGTTGCCCGTCTCCGCGCACCCGCAGCAAAGTCCCGCCTCCCTCCCCTTCACTACCGTGACCAGCCTGGACAATCTCCAGGGTATTGCACCGATAGCAGAAGCATTGATCAAGACGCTGGCGGGTAAGGCACGCACGGGTCGACTGGACGAATTGAAAGCCCTGGAACTTCTACAGCAGGCGGTCCTGTTGTAAGTCGATGGTGGCGTCGATCGAGCGATCCGTCGTGAGCGCCAGGCCGTCTGGATTTGCGCCGGAATGCATGAGGCCCCAGTGAGACGGGAAACGGTTATCACCGTGACTCACGAATTTGCACGACCATCATGCGATGCAGCCGCGGACGCCCGGAACGACTCCTTCTTCCGACGGGACGTTAGAGCCGTGCGCGTGCATCGGGCGCAAGCGGCTCGACGTTTGCCTGTTATCTTGTGCATACGACATGCCGATCCCGTCGACAGTCGTCGCGTCCCACGAGGTGATTCAGGTGTCTACACCTGCAACGTCTTGACTAGGTTGCGCTGCACGTCGTGCGACAAGCCTAACGAGAGCAGGCTGGAGAAGTTCTCCTGATAAACGTTTTTCAGAAGCTCATCCATCTCAACGGAAAGGTAAAGCAACCAGTCGCGCTTCTCGGATGTGTCGAAGATCACGCGGCTCCCATCGGGAACCCACAGCCTGCCAGCGGCGATCGGGTCGCGATAGAGGGCGTCGAGGTGACGCTGCGTCTCCGAGAGAATCGCAAGGTCGCTATACTGGCCTAGGCGCAATGCACTCATGTCCGCGTGATACATGATGGCAGCCATGTCATAGCTGGAGAGTTGAATGTCGCGGGTGGAGTCCGCCTTGACACTCTTGCAAAGGCGAATTGCCTTGCGAAGGCCGCCGTTGATGCTATCGCATCGGCTGCCTACGCGCTGGATGTGAAGGAATGGCAAGTTGTCGATCGTCTCGCCAGTCTTCTTGTTGTAGATCGTCACCGCCCGATCGGCCTGCCGGCCACTCGCCTGAAATTCCTTGGTGTCGTACCAGTGAGCGGGCACCACGTCGACGGATCGCTGAAGCGATCCACCCGAGACCTTTACCGCCTTAGCGCCAGTTTTGTCGACCTTGGCTGCTGGAAACGCGTCATCGAGATCAACCTCAACCTGCTGCCGAAGGCTGCTCAGGACACCACCCGACGTTCTGTGAGAAGGGCTCGTGTATCCGCCCTGCAAAGCCTGCACGCCAGCTGTGTTATAAGTATAGAAGTCCTTTGTGATGGCCAGCACATCGACGTCGCTGACCCGCTTGATGTGGATATCTAAAGGCACTGATCCCTGCAACTTGAATTCGGCATTGATGCCCGCTAAGGTCAGCCGGTCTCGCAACTGGCTGGCCACCCGCTCGCCGGTCCGTTCGCTGACCTCAGTGTACTTCTTCCCGACGGCCTGCATAGCACCAATGGCGTATCGAGTCCAGCGTTGGTTTGAGGTGCCGCGCTTCTCCCACTCCTCGATTTCCGCGGCATCCATGGCAAAGTGTCCGCCTGAGGCTGAGTCAGCCTTGAGGAAAGCGCCCGCAGAGGGCTCACCCTTACGGCGTGCCCGTAGTTGTGAGAGGCGAGCGTCGATATCGGAAGCCATTAGTTCCTCTTCGTCCAGTTCATCGTGCCGAAGGTCATCCGGCCACGGCCATTGAAGTAATCGCCACTCGCCGACTTCAGGTCCTTCGCGATGGTCATGACGGCGCAGCCGGTGTGCGACGCTAGGTTGAGTGCGCCGGCCTTAGGGTCGTTTCTGTAGTGATAGAGCAGCACGAATCCGTCAACACTGTCATGGGCAAGTGCCGCGGAGATGCTGCTGGATCCCGACGTCTCGGTGGTGAGGCGAATGCGCAGCTTGTCCCAAGACTGGACGATAGTAACTTCGGCCTGCCATTCATACTTGGCGGAACCGTTGCTGTCGAGCGTCTCGCCGGTGCAGCCCCACGTACCGGAGATGTCGGGGACCTTCAGTGCCAAGCCGATACCCGGCCACTTCCACGCCCACTTGTTCAACACCCAGTAGAGGAAGCCGAAAATTGCACCGGCGCCGAGCAACGACATCAAAGTAGGCGGTGCGTTGACGTTCCACCCGAACCTTTTTGCTAGGTCAACCACGGTCAGGAGCGTGAACACCAGTCCTCCCGAGATAGCACTCGCTGCCAAGCTCAAGAGTCGGCCGACGTTTGCCCGATTGACTCCCCCCATCACCGAGTATTCGTGTTCTTGCGGAGCGACCATTAGTCTAAACTTTACGATGGCACTGTTATTGAAGGTCAAAGCAATTCCCGACAAGACACCCGTCGGGCCGATCGACTTCATTCACTGCGGAATATGTTTCGCCGCGTCAGCAAATCGACGCGGCGATTACAGATCATGCCGACCGCAGACGAGAGCGCCGGGTAATCAGCCGATGCAACCCCATACGCCGTTCAGTTAGAAGCGCCGCCATAACGGACGGCGTTGCAAGTCGGCCGTTGGCTACGGCTTGCGCCACTTATCGGGGCCACCTTTGTCTGTGTGCCGCACGCGCTCGACGAGCGGAGGGTTACCGTCGTTCAGCTGCCTTGCCCGCTCGATCGCTTCTCGCTGAGTGGGCAACACATCACTGGCCCGTTGTGAATTTGGGCGGCGCACCGCATAGTCGCCCTCCGGGCGACGCTCAGCAAAGATCTTTTTTGACATGTCAGGTTCCAAGTCAAGTCATCAGATCAGAGGAGCTCCGAAGAAAGCCTCCTCTGAGTCCTACGCTGGTTTAACGTCGTTACTTCGCTTTGGGGTTGCGAAGTACGATGCGGAAGGGTTGGCCATTCGGTCGACGAATTACTCGACCCTTGACCGTGATGGTCATCCGGTAGATGACCTGTTCTTCGCTGTCGTTCGTAGCCACTTTCGGCTCCTATTTCAGCGATCTCAGCATGGAACTTGATGTTGACAAGCCTGCCTGACAAGGCATACTATATCTGCTCTCACACAGAGCAACAGCAAGACGCTTCACTCATGAGATCGTTGAGTGTCGCGTTTTCGAAAGTTTTCCTCGAGGCCTCCAGCGCGCCAACGCTTGAGGCCTTTTTATTCGTCGCGAAAATTCAGCGTCAGCTGCTTGCTCGATGTGATGCCCATCCGCGACATCAGGTATTCCGCGAACTCATCGGCCTGCCATTCGGCGTCCTCTCCTTGAGACGGCTTTGCACTTTTTTCGTTGTGCAGGACAGCCTTATGCGCCAATACTAAGTGCCCGATCTCGTGACAAATCGTACTGATCGCTGTCTCGTCCCCGTTGCATGCTTTGACATATGTGCTCTCGGGGACGAGGATCGTGAACGTTTCCGGTGAACAGATCGCATCGGTGAACAACAACCACTCGCTATCCTCGATCGGGTCGATGCAGATCGAACGCGTCGACAACGACTCGAAGAACTGCGCGATATTCAAGCGCGTCTTCCTGTTCACGCGGAACATCCGGCAGAACGTCGCCGCGCTGTGAACGATTTCGCCGGCGGTTCGGTGTACCACTCGATTTCCTCGCATCGCATACGGTGGTTTGTCTGCGTCCGACATGATTACTCTTTTTTTCGTTTGTTGATCTTCTCGAGCAACTGAGCAATCTGCTTCAGCTCCTCGGCCGTAAAACTCGACTTCGCGAAACCTGCCACCAGCATCTGTTGTTGCAGCGGCAGACCATCGACCGGAACCGCCTCGTTGGACACGGCGGCCAGCTGGCCAAGGTCTGCAATCGGATGCCCTTTCTCTTCGAAAAACTTGCCGATCTTACCCACCCATTGGGCGCTGATTTTTTTGCGTCCCGTTTCCATGGCGCTTAGGAACGACGCCGTGGTATCCAACTCTGCAGCCATCGACAACAGCGTTTGCCCAATATCGACCCGCGCTTTCCGCACGGCCTTGCCGAATGCGGTGAGTGCCATCTCATGCTCCCGTTTGTATAACAAAGTACTTCGACGGGAGTGTAGCAGGAGCCGACCTGACTGCGCAACCAGAATCAAAAAATAAATACACCGATTTGGTTGAAAAATTTCTCGTCGACGTTGGTTTGGCGGATGACTTATTGTGCCAGATCCCTTAAGCTTGAGCGCTGCTTATCCACAGATGGTGCCAAATATGGCACTCGATCATGACGCCGGAACAACAACTCGAATTCTTGCAGTCTGCGACCGAGCGGGACATCGCCAAGTACCTAGCCATGCGTGTGCGCGGGGAGCGAGTCCGAAACGGATTCTCTCAATCGGCGTTCGCCGAAAAAGCGGGCATTCCCTTGAGAACGTACAAGCGATTTGAGCTAAGCGGCGCGGGTAGCATCGAAACCCTTGCACGGATTTTGATGGCCTTGGGACATGCACGTGGCTTCTACACGCTCTTCCCTCACCCCAAGCCGGTTGCCCAGTTAACCCTCGCGGATCGCATTGAGGCTATAAGTGCGACGATCAAGAGATCGAGTGAAGTCGAAGACGCATAACTGTTGAGGCCGGGGTGCGAGCCTACTCGGCGCAGCGGTAGCTGAGCCAAGCGCGGAGATGCGAGTCTTGCGCCAGTGGTGTCGGCCGAGGTACGGTTAGCCGCTACACCATCGGCAGGACCGCCCGGGCTTCGAAGGCGCATACTCAAGGCGGCGCCTAAGGAACGGATTTGTCGGGTCCGGGCATTCAATTCTCGCGGAAGCAGTCGTGCGCAGGAGCATCGCTCAACGCGAGTTCGATCGGCTCGTTTTGTCGAGCGCCTGTCGCAGTCTGCCGACGTAGCCGCGCGAACAGCCCATGGTAGCCCACGTGGCTGCCATCGACGCGCTGCTGGGTCGAGTGACGGATTCAGGGCCGTGAGTACACGTGTTGACGGTGGTAAGACGCGTCACTCACGACCGCCGAGGTTCGAACAGCCGGAGAGCTTTGCGGAGCCGACTGACCAAAGCCAATACCCGAACGTCAGCAAAGGCCGACGATGGCCCGTCAACGGTTTGCACTACTATAGATTGACTTCCGACCCGTTCAATGCTTCCCATAGGTGGCGACATACTGCGCCAGATCAGCCCACTGTGGCGACGTCAAAAGGGGTGGGTGATCTCGAGCGACCTGCAGTGCTACCGCGTGAAACCCGATTCGGACTGTCCTGCCTTAAAAACCCATTGAATGATGCATTGAACGTCGCGCTGGTAGCGCCGGCGAGGACGGGCGGAACTTCAGCGACTGCCGCAACATTCATCACATCACGGCTGTCGGCAAAGATATCGAGCTGCTGCATGGTCGGCTGCATCGTCATCGCCCTCAGAAAAGCTGCCCTTCAAGAGCGGCCAGATTAGCCCACTTCACGACGCTGCGGAAGGTGCGGCCGTCCTCGTCGACCGACTCGATGATCACGCGCTGGCCGCTCGCTTCGGCGATCACGCGCACGGTCCGCTCGCCATAGCGCATCAGCGCGCCGATCGGCGGACAGGCCGGAGCCTTGGGTCGCCTGCGCGGGCGGGGGCTACCTGTCATCGCTCTTGCCCCGCTTGCGGCGCACCGCCGTCTTGCTGGCGGGCGCGGACGCGGCGCGCGCTGCACGCGCGGGCCGGGTCGCCGCCGGACGCACCGCGGTAGTCCCGGCAGGGGCGCCCCTGGCACGGGCCGGCCGGGCCGGGCGGGTCTCGCGGACGTCCGGCTCGCGCAGGGCGGCCAGCTGTTGCTGCAGCGTTGCGTTCGTCGCCTGCACGGCCTCCAGGCGCCCCTGCAGCACGCCCGCCTGATGACGGGCGTCACCGAGCTGTGCCTGCAGCGCCTCGATGGCGCGGCGATGGTCCGCGTCCCGTTTTTCCGCGCGCTTCGTCGTCTCGTCGACTTCCTTCTGCAGCTTTGCGGCCGCGCCGCGCTCGCGGTCGATCTCGAGCAGCGCGCGCTTTTCCGTGGCGCGCAGGCGCTCACCGGACTGCGCCGCCGTCTCGCGCAGCTTCTCCAGATCGCGCGAGAAGCCGTCGCGCACCTTCTCCAGTTCGCGGTCGCGCGCGAGCGCCTCGCTTTTCAGGCGCGTGATCTCCGCCTCCAGCGCCTGCCGCGCCGCGTGCCCTTCGGCCTGCGCCTTTTCGAGTTCGCGGACCTCGACCTGCGCGGCCAGCAGCGCCGCGGTGCGCTGCTCGAGCGCCGTTTCGGTGCGGCCCAGTTCGTCGCGCGCCGCGGCGACGCGCTGCTCCGCCGCCGTGCGCTCGCCCTCCACGTCCGCGCGCAGCGCGTCGAGTTCCGCCTGCGCCGAGGCCGTCGCCCGCGTCCACAGCGTCGCGACCAGTTCCCCCGCCGCGGCACCGAGATCGGCCGGCAGGTCCGGGTGCTCGATGCGCACGCGGCTCTTCTCGCGCAGCTCCGCCCAGAACTCGCCGAGCACCGCCGCGGGCGTGCCCATGCTGCCGCGTCTGACGAGCTGGTACAGGCGGTTGGCGGTGGGCGTCTGCCCGAAGCGGAAGAACAGCAGCGCGCACACCTCGCGGTACAGCTCGCGGGTTTTCGGGAAAGCGGCCTTCAGGCGGTCGATCTCGGCCGCGAGGCGGACTTCGTCGGAAAGAACGTCGGTCATCGGACGGGAAACTGGGAATTGGTGGCTAATAATACAACGTAAAACGGCAATTTATTGACTATATTTTCCGCTTACACGACATTACGCCCATAATGTCGGGTAATTTGGCATAGAATACATTCATCGCCGTTCGCTTCATGAAACCCCTCCGGAGCCGCCCGATGCCGCCCGCCCTCCCTGCCCCTCCTGCTGTTGCGCCCGTGGAGACGCTGGTGTTGCCGGCCACCCTCGATGGCCGCGCCGGCAGCAACCGCGCCGACGTCGCGCACTGCCAGCTGGCCGCCCGCCACGACCTCGACGCGGTGCGCGCGTGGCTGGCCAACTACGCGATCACGAAAACGACCTTCGACAGCTACCGCAAGGAAGCCGAACGGCTGCTGTTGTGGGCCGTCGTGCAGCTCGGCAAGCCGCTGTCGTCGCTCACGCACGAGGACCTGCTCGCGTTTCGCGCCTTCCTCGCCGATCCGCAGCCCGCGTCCCGCTGGGTCTCGACCGGCCGCGGTAAATATCCGCGGCGCGACGCGCGCTGGCGGCCGTTCAACGGTCCGCTGGGGCCGCACAGCCAGCGGCAGGCACTGGTCATCCTGAACACGATGTTCATCTGGCTGGTCGACGCGGGTTATCTGCGCGGCAACCCGCTGGCGCTGCTGCGCCAGCGCACGACGCGGCCGGCGCCGCGTGTCACGCGCTATCTGTCCGCCTCGCTGTGGGACGACGTCAAGGCGTTCGTCGCGCAACTGCCGCAGGCGACGGAGAGGCAGCGCGCCTGGGCTGCGCGCAGCCGGTGGCTGATGACCCTCTTCTACCTGCAGGGGCTGCGCATTTCCGAGGTGGCCGGCGGCCGGATGGGCGACTTCTTCCGGCGCGTCGGCGCCGATGGGCAGGAGCAGTGGTGGCTGCAGACGCTCGGCAAGGGCGGCAAGCTGCGTACCGTGCCCGTGTCCGGTGAGCTGTTGCAGGAGCTGCGCCGCTACCGGCTCGCGCACGGCCTCCCCGCGCTGCCCGCGCGCGCCGACGAGCTGCCGCTGCTGCTGCCGTTCCGGGGGCCGCCCCGCGCGCTGTCCCGGTCCGCCGTGCACGATGCGATCAAGGCGATCTTTGCGGACGCTGCGGCCTGGCTCCGGTCGCGCGGGCCGGCCTTCGCCGATCGCGCCGATGAACTCGGACGCGCGTCGGCGCACTGGCTGCGGCACACGGCGGGCTCCCATCAGGCCGACGGCGGCGTCGACCTGCGCACCGTGCGCGACAATCTCGGCCACGCATCGCTGAACACGACGAGCCTCTACCTCCACGCGGAAGACGACGCCCGTCACGCCGCAACGGTCGGGCGTCACCGGATGAACTGGGCGCGGGCGACGGAACGTGGGACGCCCGACGACCGCGATCCGCCTGACAGATAGACCGGCCGCGCCATCGGGTCTATTTGCGACGCCGATGTCTTGCCTGCCGTCCACGCCCGGCGCCCGGGCCGATCGCCGATCCGCCGCCACCTGGACACGGCACGTGTTGAGGCGGACGTCGCAACGGGCATTTTCGGCCACCCAGTCCTTAAAACGGGATGCGCTGCCCGCAGGAAGAGCTGACGACGGTGCGCGACAACCTGCACCGTGCCTCAATCGCGACGGTTGCCAAGGCAGAGAGATGAAGTCAAAGGGCTTGCCAGATGGATCGGGCTTTCACCGCACGGTAGCCCGCTGGATTCCCCCGGCAGTTGTCGCAGTTCGGCCCTCAACAGCCAACTCGAAAGTCCTTCGGACGTCCCTCTCCGTGACAGTAACCGACCGTGCGAGCGTCTCGCGGCCACCAAATCCCCATCTAACCGCCAACGGCTCCTGTACACCGAAGAACTTCCCTCGGGGTAGGGCTCATAATGTTCAAATGGCCGCATAGCAAGGGAAATGCTGTTATGCACTGCGCAAACTGCGGATACGACAACCTCGCCGGAGCCAAATTCTGCGAAGTGTGTGGAGCCATTCTGCCGCGCGCATGTCCTCGCTGTGGGCACGAAGCGACGCCTTCCGCCAGATTCTGCAATGAGTGTGGCTGTCCCCTGACCGAGGCGCCTGCCGCGTCTACTCCGCGTCCGCAGCCTGCTCCAGGACCATCCCCAGCGCCGGTTCATTACACGCCACACCACCTTGCCCAGCGCATCCTCGCCGAGCAGGCGGCCATGGAAGCGAGAGGCGAGACGGCCGGTGAACGCAAGACCGTTACGGCGCTATTCGCCGACATGGCCGGTTCCACCGCGTTGATCCACGACCTGGACCCGGAAGAGGCCCATCGACTGATCGAGCCTGTCATCGCGCTGATGATGGAGGCCGTGCACTACTACGAGGGCTACGTGGCCAAATTGCTGGGCGACGGCGTCCTCGCCCTGTTCGGCGCGCCCATCGCGCACGAAGACCATCCGCAGCGTGCGCTCTTCGCGGCGCTGCGCATGCAGCAGGCGATGCGCCGCCACGGCGATCGCATTCGCCTGGAGAAAGCCATTCCGCTGCAGATCCGCGTTGGCGTCCACACCGGGGAGGTCGTGGTGCGCTCGATCCGCACGGACGACTTGCACACCGACTACGATCCGGTCGGACACACGATTCACATTGCGTCCCGGATGGAAGGGATCGCCACGCCCTCGTCGATCCTCGTGAGCGAGGCGACCCACAAGCTGGCTGAAGGTTATTTCGAGTTCAGGGCCCTGGGGGCGACCCAGGTCAAAGGCATTCCCGAACCACTCCCGGTGTACGAGGTGCTTGGTCTTGGCGCGCTGCGCACGCGGCTGCAACTGGCGGCGCACCGTGGTCTCGCCAGGTTCGTAGGCCGCGAGGCCGAACTGGAGCACCTGAACCGGGCGCTGGATGAGGTCAGGACGGGCCACGGGCAGGTGGTTGCAGTGGTCGGCGAGGCCGGAGTCGGGAAATCGCGGCTGCTCCATGAATTCAAGGAGCGCTCCCGGCGCGGCTGTCTGGTGCTGGAGACGTTTTCGGTATCACACGGCAAGGCTTTTGCCAATTTGCCGCTCATCGAGCTGTTGAAGAACTATTGCCAGATCACCGCCCAGGACGACGAGCGACGTTGCCGGGAAAGGGTCATGGGCAAGGTGCTGACGCTCGAGCGCAGCTTCGGGGATCTCGTGCCTTACCTGCTCCATCTGCTGGGTGTTGGCGAAGCCGGTTCGGCGCTGGCAGAAATGGATTCCCGGATCCGGCGGGACCGCACCTTCGACGCGATCACGCAACTGCTGACGCGCGAGAGCCGCGATCAGCCCATCGAATTGCTCTTCGAGGACCTGCAATGGCTGGACCGCGAGACGGAAGCCTTCCTCGCATACCTGATCGAACACGTGCCAGGCGCCCGGATCCTGCTACTCCTGAACTACCGGCCCGAGTATCAGCCCGGCTGGCAGCACGCGGACCATTGCACCCAACTGCGGCTCGAACCGCTGGGGCCGGCCGAAGCCCAGGGACTGCTCACGGCGCTGCTCGGGGACGACCTCTCTCTCGTGCCCCTCAGGCAGCTCATCCTGGAAAAGACCGAGGGCAACCCGTTCTTCATGGAGGAAGTGGTCCAGACGCTGGCCGAGGAAAAATCGCTGCTCGGCGAGCCTGGCCGTTACCGGATCGAGCAGACCCCGGCGTCGCTGCATATTCCCACTACCGTTCAGGGCGTGCTCGCCGCCCGTATCGACCGGCTCCCTGTCGCGGAGAAGGAGTTGCTGCAGACGCTCGCCGTCATCGGCAAGGAATTCCCGTTCAGCCTGATCCAGCGCATCTGCGCTGCCCCCGTTGCGCACACGGATGACGATCTGCGCCAGCTTCTTGCCCACCTGGAAGCCGCGGAGTTCATTTTCGAACGGCCCGCGTTTCCGGAGGTCGAGTATTCGTTCAAGCACGCGCTGACCCAGGAAGTCGCCGGCCATTCGCTGCTCACTGAGCGCCGCAGCGCACTGCATGAGCGCACCGCGCAGGCGATCGAGGCGCTCTTCCCAACCCGCATCGCGGATTACTGCAGCGAACTGGCGCATCACTACGGCCTGAGCGGCAATATCCCGAAAGCCGTCGAGTATCTGCATCGTGCCGCGCAACAGGCCCTTCGACATGCGGCCCACCTGGACGCGATGCACCACCTCGGCGTCGCGCTCGAGTTGCTCAAGCGTCTGCCGGACACCCCTGCACGCATGCAGTGGGAACTGACACTGCTGCTTTCGCTGGGTCCGGCCTTGATGGACGTGAGAGGCTATGGCGCGCCGGAGGTGGCGGCGACCTATACCCGCGCGCTGGCATTGTGCGAGCAGATCGGCGAGACGTCACAGCTTTTCGCGGTGCAACTCGGACTGAGAATCCACTATGTGTCGCGCGCCGAGTATGCCACTGCGCGCGAACTGGCCGAACGGATGCTCCACACGGCGCAGCGCGCCCAGGATCCGGCCTTGCTCGGTTACGCACATGACGCACTCGGTATGTGCCTCCTCCTCCAGGGGGAGCCCGACGCCGCCCGCACCCACGCGGAACAGGCGCTTGCCCTCTACGACCCTGAGCAGCATCAGGCACATGCCATTGCTCATGCGCTGGATCCCGGCATCTGGGCGTTGAACATCCTGGTTCTGACCTTGTGGCTTCAGGGTTACCCCGATCAGGCGTACAAGCGAAACCTCGAGGCAGTTGCCCTCGCACAAAAGCTTGCCTTTGGTCCAACCCTGGCGAACGCGCTGGCTTACGCGGCCGAGTTGCATCAGCTCCGGCGGGAGTCATTGCGGGTCCTCGAGCACGCCGACGCGCTCACCACGCTCGCGTCCGAGGAGGGGCTGCCATTGTGGGTCGCGTGGGGAACCTATTTTCGGGGCTGGGCCCTGACCGAACTGGAAAGCCTCCAGGCGGGAATCGCCCAGATGCGCGAAGGCCTGGCCGCCGCCCGGGCTGCCGGTTCCGAGGACCATCGATCGTACTTTCTGGCCCTCCTGGCCGACAGCTATCGGTGCGGGGGCAACAGCGAAACTGCCCTCGGCATGCTTGAGGAGGCGATGGCGTTCGTGGACAAAACCGGGGAGCGCTACTACGAGGCGGAGTTGTATCGGCTCCAGGGCAGCATACTGCTCGGTGCAATGGACAAGGATGGTTGCCTGTCCGCGTGCAGCGACGAAGCGGAAACCTGTTTTCGCAAGGCAATGGCGGTGGCGCGCGATCAGGGCGCGAGATCGCTGGAATTGCGCGCGGCGTCAGGTCTGGCCCAGCTGTGGCAGCGCAAGGGCAAAATTGCAGACGCCCGGCAAGCGCTGTCCGAGGCCTACGGCTGGTTTACGGAGGGCTTCGACACCGCTGACCTGCGAGAGGCCAAGGCATTGCTTGGTGCACTTGCCCCGATTTAAGGCCGATGGCGGCGTCGATCTGCGCAACGTCGTGCGCGACAAACTCGGTCACGCGTCGCAGACCACGACGAGCCTCTACCCGCACGTCGACGACGACCGCCGGCACCGCGAGACGGGAGAAAAGCATCGCATTGACTGGTGACGGATGCGATTGCGCCCGCCGCGCCGCCCTCCGACACCCTGAGATAACCGTGCGCCGTGCCGGCGGGCATCGTGGTCACGTCGCACGCGCCTCGTGGTTCGCCTCCCTCGCTGCTGACGGATTGCTGGCGAAGCCGGCTACGACTAATAACGTTTCTGACCGTTAGTTGCAGATAATGGCAGAAGAACTGGTTTGGTTCGCGCATCGCGCAACGACATGCTTCATGTGCATGTGCCTGGACAGGTGACGCGCGTCGCCGAACAAGTCGCTTGCTGCGAAGGCCTGCATCCCGTTGACGTAGAACGAACGGCCCGATGCCTGTCATGGACGGTGCCGCGCCTTGCCGCCTCGTGCATCAGGACCGCGAGCCTACCGCCATGCCGATTATGATCAGGTTGCCACCAAAATCGGCTTTCCAAGTCAATCGATACGTTGATACGTATTCCTTATCATTCTATCCCTGACTTCGCTAGTTTGATTTATGTAAAATTTAGCGAACGTAGCGGCTCTCAGCTCCGCAGTGAGTGAACGTCAACCAACGAACCGCGGGACGTTTCCTCCAGATCCGCAACGATCCAGTTCAGGCAGCTCTGCGCCAGTTCGTCCAGCTGTCGCCCGGCTAGTGTCATCACCTGAAGCCGACGCTGCGTCAACAGCGGATTATCAAACGGAATCGCAGTGAGGCCGTCGACGCCCAGCCGCTTCGCGACCGACACGTACCCCGAGGGCATGATCGCCTCGCGTACAGCCTGAGCGAAACGATAGAGCGCGGCGACATAGCGGCTGGTCATCATTGGCACGATCTCGATGCCTTCGACATTGCACGCAATATCAAACAACTGCCGGTTGGTCGTGCCCTTGTCCTGTAGCACGACGGGATACCCAGTGAGATCCCTGAGCGAAACTTGTTGCTTACTTGCGAGCGGATGATCGACATGCATCAACGCCATGACTGGCGCTTTCTGCGTGAACTGCACGACGACACCCGGCTCGGGCTTGAAGCTGAATGCGAGCGCGATAGACGCTTGCCCCGACAGCAATAGTTGGCTCGCCCTTTCGGACGACACCACCTCCAGTTCAATGGCGATATCGGGATGCTCGCTGCAAAAGGTACTGAGCGATACGGGCAGAAAGTCGAATGCAAACCCTTCGGTGCACGCGATCGTAATCGTTCGTGCGCGCCTGCGCTCCTCGCCCTGGATTTCATCAAAGACCGCCTGCGCGTCGGATAACGTGCGTTGCGCGTGTCGCAACAGCAACCGACCCGCATGGGACAACACCATCCCGCGCGCGTGACGCTCGAAGAGCGGCACACCGATATCGCCTTCCAGCTTTGCGATATGGCGGCTCAACGCCGACACGGTAAGACCGAGCTTTTCCGTTGCGGACGACAGCGAGCCCGCCTGCGCGACGACCGAAAAATAATAGAGAGAGGGCTCGAGCAGTTTGCGCATCTTCCACTCAGGCGACGAGCGAGGTTTGATTTCCACGCAAATGTACCTTGTTTGATTGCGAATACCAACACACGTTGATGCGGCTAATCTGGACGCACCCGATCGAACACCACGCAGATATGTCCCGACAAAGCGCAATCGCCCGAGCCCGCTCGCATTTCGACAGCGGCGCCTTCTTCGACACACTGAGCCGCCGCGTCGCGCTCGCCACAGAAAGCCAGGAGCCCGACGCCGCGCCGCTTCTGCGCCGCTATCTATCGGAGGAGATCGAGTCCCAGCTCGTGTCGCTCGGCTTTGCATGCGAAATAGTGGAAAACCCTATCCCGGGCATGCCGCCCTTTCTGGTCGGCGAGCGCATCGAGTCGCCGAGTCTGCCGACGGTGCTGCTATACGGCCACGGCGATGTGATCGGCGGCGACGCGTCCAACTGGACGAACGCGCGCTCGCCGTGGCGAGTGAAAGTCGAAGGCGAGCGTTGGTACGGCCGCGGCATCGCGGATAACAAGGCCCAGCACTCGATCAATCTCGCCGCGCTCGCGACAGTCTTCGCGGAACGCGGCGACGAGCTCGGCTTCAATACGAAGATCATCTTCGAGATGGGCGAGGAAGTCGGCTCGCCGGGGCTCGACGTCATGTGCTCGACGCTGCACGAACGCCTGCGCGCCGACTTGCTGATCGCCTCCGACGGCCCGCGACAACGCGCGCTCTCGCCCACGATGTTCCTCGGCTCACGCGGTGCGCTGCATTTCCGCCTCGCGCTGGTCAATGCGTTCGGCGCGCGCCATTCGGGCAACTGGGGCGGCGTGCTCGCCAATCCGGCGACGGTGCTCGCGAATGCGCTTGCGAGCCTTGTCGACGGTCACGGGCGCATCCGTATCAACGGGCTCCTGCCGCCGGCGATTCCGCCGCAAGTGCGCGAACGCGTCGCGCATCTGGAAATCGGCACGGACGAAGGCGATCCTCCCTTGTCACCGAACTGGGGCGAACCGGGGCTGACACCCGCCGAACGTGTATTCGCCTGGAACACGCTTGAAGTGCTCGCGATGCAGTCGGGCAACATCGCCAATCCCGTCAGCGCGATTCCACGCGCGGCGGAAGCGGTCTGCCAGTTGCGCTTCGTCGTCGGCACCGACTGGCATCGCGCGAAAGAACTGATCGAAGCGCATCTCACCCGCGAAGGCTTCGACGGTATCGAAGTGACGATCGAAGCGTCGGGCGCCGCAACGAGGCTCGATCCGAACAACCGCTGGGTCGCCTTCACGGAGCGCTCGATCGAATCGACAACGGGCAAGCCCGTGACGCTGCTGCCCAATCTCGGCGGCACGATCCCGAACGAATGCTTTGCGGACACGCTCGGCCTGCCGACCATCTGGATTCCACACTCGTATCCCGGCTGTCGTCAGCACGCGCCCGACGAGCACGTGCTCGCTCCCGTCATGCGTGAAGCACTGGAGTTGATGACGGGCGTCTTCTGGGATCTGGGCGAGCCCGGTGCGCCGTACAGCAGTTGACGCCGTACCGCAGTGGAGCCGTTTTAGCTCTCCTTCCGACCTCTTGCACGGAACACACACCATGGATTCGACCGTCATCGATGAAGGCGTACCCCGCCCCGACGCCAGGCCAATGCGGCGTCTGATTGTCGCGACGAGTATCGGCAACGCACTCGAATGGTTCGACTTCGCGGCATACGGCTTCTTCGCCGTCACACTGTCGAAGCTGTTTTTTCCCGCGCACGACGAGACCGTCTCCCTGCTGATGACGTTCGGCACCTTCGGTCTCTCCTATGTGTTCCGGCCGCTCGGTGCGTTGTTGCTCGGACGTTATGCGGACCGTCGCGGACGCAAGGCGGCGCTGCTCGTGTCGCTTGCATTGACGACAATCGGCACGCTCATCTGCGCGGTCATTCCGACGTATGCACAAATCGACCTTGCCGCGCCTGTCGGCCTGATGACAGCACGCATTCTCATCTCCTTCTCGACGGGCGGCGAGTTCGGCAGCGGCACCGCACTGATGATCGAGCAGAAGAGCAAGCGCAAGGCGTTCCTCGCGAGCTGGCAGTTCTCAAGCCAGGGCATGAGCACCGTTCTCGCGTCGTGCACGGGGCTCGCGCTCAGCACACAACTGTCGCCCGAGCAGATCGAATCGTGGGGATGGCGCGCGCCTTTCATCTTCGGCTTGCTGGTCGCGCCCGTGGGTCTTTATATCCGCAAGCATATCGACGACACACTGCCGGATGCCGCTACCCGCGCAAAGCGCAACGCCCCCGTGCGCGAACTGCTCGCGCACAGTAAGGGCCGCATCCTGCTGGCCGCGGGCATCATGGCCGTGTCGACGGCCGCGAGCTATCTGATGATCCTCTACATGCCGACCTATGCAGTGAAGCAATTGCACTTGCCGGCATCGACGGGCTTCGCCGCGACGGTTGTGACGGGCGCAATCCTGATGATCTTCACGCCGCTCATGGGCCATCTCGCGGATCGCTACGGACGCAGCCGCATGATGGTGATCTCGGCCGTGGTTACGCTCGTTACGATCTATCCGTGCTTTGCGTGGCTGCTGTCGAGCCCGTCGTTCTCCGTGTTGATGGCGATCATGGTGCTGGCCGGCGCGTTGAAGGCCATCTACTTCGGTCCGCTCGCTGCCGTGCTCTCGTCGCTCTTCCCGACCAGCGTGCGCAGCACGGGTCTGGGATTCAGCTACAACATCGGCGTCATGGTGTTCGGCGGATTCACGCCTTGGCTCGTGACCGCGATGATCGGCGCGACGCACAATCCGCTGTCACCCGCGTTCTACCTGATGGCGTGCGCGGTGTTGAGCCTCGCATGCGTCGCGCTCTATCACTACAAGCTCGTCAAGCACATCTGAGCCATGAACCATCTCACCAACGATTTCAGCGGCTGGCTGATGTATCACTCGGTCGGCGTGTATCCGGGCCATCGCGAAGCGATGACCGAAGCGCTCGCGAATTTTGCCGCAACGTGGTGCGCGCCAGACGACACGCGCTGGGACGCCGCGCTTGCCGCACGCGCGCAGCTGCTTTCCGACTGGGCCGCGCTGATCGGTGCGCAAGACGCGAACGTGTTTGCCGCGCAAAACGTGACCGATGCCTTTGCCCGCTATCTCGACGGCCTCGCTGACGACGTGCTGCGCAATCGCACCGTGCTCGTCGCGGCGGATTGCTTCCCGAGCCTCCATTTCCTGCTGACGGGACTTGCACGGCGACGCGGCTTCACGCTGCGTACCGTGCCCGTACGCCAGGGGGAAAGCTATGTGCGCGACGAAGACTTCATCGAGGCGTGGACCGGCGATGTCGCGCTGGCGCTCGTGACATGGATATCGTCGCTGACATCGAAGCGCGTGAACCTGGCCGCGATTTGCGAGCAGGCACGCCGACGCGGCAGCCTCGCGGCGCTCGATGTCACGCAGGGCATCGGCATCCTGCCGTTCGATCTGAACGACACGCCCTTCGACTTCGTCTGCGGGTCGACGCTCAAATGGCTGTGCGGCGCGCCGGGGACGGGCCTGGGCTATATCGCGCCGCATGCGCTCGAAGCGGGCGCGACGCCTGCCGTGCGCGGCTGGTTCAGCCAGGAAGATCCGTTCAACTGGAACATCGACGCCTTCACCTATGCATCCGACGCGCGCCGCTTCGATACAGGCACGCCTTCGGTGCTGCCTTTCGTCGCGTCGCAGCCGGGAATGTCATGGATGCGCGCGCAGCCTGCAGGCAGCGCGCGGGCGCACAATCTCGCGCTGTGCCACGAACTGATCGCACTCGTCGACGACAAAGGTTATCGCCTGCTCTCCCCGCGCGCCGATGACGAACGCGGCGCGAGCATCATGGCCGAAGTCCCCGCTCATCTCGATGCCGCGAAGATCGTCGTGCAACTGAAGGACGCGGGCCTCTTCGTCGATTCGCGCAGTCGCACGCTGCGCTTGTCGCCGGGCATCTGCACGACCCGCGCGGGACTCGACAGGCTCGCGCGATGTCTGCCGCGATGATCGCGGGCGATAACTTCTCGCGCGCGCCGCGGCGCATGGGAATCGCCTGCGTGCTGACAGGGCCGCCGGTATGCGCGAAGACGACGCGTCACCGCTTCCCTTTCATCATCGATATGACTTCCCATGAACACTTCTTCCAGTACTTCCGCACCGACTGACGCAGCGATCGACGGCGTGCGAGGCATTCTCGTATCCATGCCCTGCACCGATCTTGCCGCTACGATGCAGTTCTTCATCACGCGCCTGGGCTTCCGGCTCGACGCGATCTTCCCCGCAGACGGCCCGCGCACCGCGATCCTTTCTCGCGACGGTTTCAAACTGCGACTCGGCCTCGATATACGCGACGGCATCAAGACGCTGGACGTCCTCTGCGACGACCCTTCGCAAGTGCCCGGCGAAACGCAGGATCTGATCGCGCCGAATGGCGTCACCATTCGTCTCGTTCATGCCAATCCACCGATGGTGCTGCCGCCGACGCGCCAGCAACTCGTGCTCGCCCGGGCAAACCACGATGCACACTGGAGCGTCGGACGCGCGGGCATGCGCTATCGCGATCTCCTGCCCGAACGACATGGCGGCGCGTTCATCGCCTCGCACATCCGCATTCTCGATGCCGGACCCGTGCCCGATTACGTGCACTTCCACAAGATCCGCTTTCAGACCATCTTCTGCCGCAAGGGCTGGGTGCGTCTCGTCTACGAAGGGCAAGGCGATCCATTCATGCTCGAAGCGGGCGATTGCGTGCTTCAACCGCCCGAGATCCGTCATCGCGTGCTGGAATGTTCGGCGGGTGCGGAGGTGATCGAACTCGGCAGCCCCGCCGAACACATCACGATGGCCGATCACGACATGGCGCTGCCCTCGCCTGTCTATGATCCAGACCATGAATTCAATGGTCAGCGCTTCGTACGGCATGTCGCAAAGCATGCGGTGTGGGAAGCGTGGAAATCACCGGGTTTCGTCGTGACGGACACAGGCATCGGCGCGGCGACGAAGGGACTCGCGGGCGTGCGCGTGGTTCGCCCGCAGGGCGAGGGACAGGAAGCCTTGCGCATGCACGATACAGAGTTCTGCTTCTTCTTCGTGCTCGCGGGCAGTCTCGACGTCGTGCACGGCGATGAGCAATGGCGTCTCTGTGCGGACGACAGCATCGCGATCCCGGGCATGCTTCCTTACGCGTTCAAGCATTGCAGCGCGGATCTGGAACTGCTCGAAGTGACCTTGCCGGCCGATTTCTCACTCTCATGACCCGCCGCTCATGATCGATCACAACACTGTCGCCTTCGTTTCGGGCGCGAATCGCGGGCTCGGCGCGCAGTTTGTCGCGCGCTTGCTCGCACGCGGCGCGGGCAAGGTCTATGCCGCATCGCGCGCCCGTCATGTCGATATCGACGACGCCCGCGTGGTTCCCGTCACGCTCGACATCACCGACGACGAGTGCGTGACTCATGCCGCGCGCCTCGCCGCGGATACCACGTTGCTCATCAACAATGCGGGCGTGAACCGTCACTCGTCGTTTCTCGCGCCGCTGAACATCGATGATGCACGCGCCGAAATGGACGTCAACTTCTTCGGCACGCTGCGCATGGCACGCGCGTTCGCGCCGATGCTCATCGACAGGCGCGGTGCAATGATCAACGTGCTGTCGATCCTCGCACGCGTGAGCCTTCCCGCGATGGGCTCGCTATGCGCATCGAAGGCGGCGGCGTTGCGACTCACCGAATCGCTGCGTGCGGAGCTCGGGCCGCACGGCGTGGGTGTGTTGGCGGCGCTGCCCGGTGCGATCGACACTGACATGAGCCGCGATTTCGAAGGCCCGAAGCTCGATCCCGCCGATACCGCCGATGCGGCGCTCGATGCCTTGGCAGGCATGGCAGGCGAGGCCTATATCGGCGCGATGGCGCACGGACTCGCGCAAGGTCTCGCGCTGGATCGTGCCGCCACGCACGCGCAACTTCTCTCAACACCCTGAGACGGATAACGACATGGGCTCTTACATCGACAGTCACGACGGCAAGCACTTTCGCGCGTACCAGGCAGCGCCCGCGCACGGCTCGGGGCCAGGCCTTGTGCTATTGCAGGAGATTTTCGGCATCAACGGGTACATGCGCGCGATGGCGGACCGCTTCGCCGAAGAAGGCTATGTGGTGCTCGTACCGGACCTGTTCTGGCGCATGAAACCAGGCGTCGAACTCGGCTACGGCGAGATGGATTTTCATCAGGCGCTCGGTTATAACGAGAGGCTCGATATCGATCTCGCGGTGCAAGACATCGGCTCGACGCTCAAAACTTTGCACGCACTGCCGATGCAGGCGGGCAAGGTCGGTACGATCGGCTATTGCCTCGGCGGAAAGCTCGCGATGCTGGCGGCCGCTCGACTGGATCTCGATTGCGCGGTGAGCTACTACGGCGTGGGGCTCGACGCGTACATCGACGAAGTGCCGTCGATCCGCTGCCCGATGCTCTTTCACTTCGCGGGTGAAGATGCCTTCTGTCCGCAAGATACACGCGAACGACTGCTCGCCGCTTTCGCTGACAACCCGCAAACGAAAGCGCATGTGTACCCCGGCTGCGATCACGCCTTCGCCACGCCGGAGCGCGCTCACTATGACAAGCCCGCCGCGACGATGGCCTATTCGCGCACCATCGCGCTCTTGCGAAGCGTGCTCGGTCCGATTCATGATCTGAACAACTTGTGGGAGCGCCACTGCTACTACGAATTCGCGACGCGCGACGTCGACGCCGTCATGCCGACGATGGTCGGCGAGCCGTACGTCAATCACGTCCCGACGATGACGGGCGGCGTCGGACATGACGAGTTGAAGCGCTTCTATCGCTATCACTTTGTCAATTCGAATCCCGAGGACACAAAGCTCATTCCGATATCGCGCACCATCGGCGCGGACCGCATCGTCGACGAATTCGTATTCTGCGCAACGCACGATCGGGAGATTGACTGGCTGCTGCCTGGCGTCGCGCCGACGGGTAAGTACTTCGAGGTACCGATGCTTGCCGTCGTGTGCTTTCGCGGCGACAAGCTCTATAACGAGCACATCTACTGGGATCAGGCTTCCGTGCTCGTGCAGATCGGCGTGCTCGATCCGAGCGGATTGCCCGTCGCGGGCATTCAGACGGCCAGGAAGATGATCGACGAAACGCTGCCCACCAATAGGCTGATGCGGAACTGGGCGTCGAGCGAGGGCAAGCCGATCTGAACTGACGTTTGGAGTCGTTTTGAGGAAGCGCGATGCCCGGATTCGGCATCGCGCTTTTTCTATTCGCAGACAGGAAAGAAGCCTTGCGATTCTCGCAAACCCAGCTTGATAGTTTGCGAATACAAGAATTTTTTCGTGTGGGTAATGTGGCATGAGGAGTCGACGCTGCATACACTCCATCACCGATAGGTTCTCAACAAATCCATTACTTCGTCATGCCAATGAAGATCAAGACAATATCGGCTGTCGCCATTTTCGCTGCCTGCGGCGTTGCGCAAGCGAATACCAGTTCCGTCACGCTGTACGGACTCATCGACTACGGCGTGAACTACCAGAGCAACGCCGGAGGCGGACGCGTGTTCGGCGGCGCGAGTGGCATCATGCAGGGCTCACGCTGGGGCTTCAAGGGTGTCGAGGACCTGGGCGGCGGCCTGTCGGCGATCTTTCAGCTCGAGAACGGCTTCGATCTCGGCAAAGGCTCAGCCTTGCAGGGCGGCTTGTTGTTCGGGCGGCAGGCGTACATGGGGCTGTCGAGCAAGACATATGGCACATTGACACTGGGACGTCAGTACGATTCACTCGTGACTTTTGTCGAATCCCGCATGAATTCCGCGAACTATGGCGGCGGCACCACGGCGCATCCGGGCGATCTCGACAACCTCAACAATAGCAAGCGCGTAAACAACTCTGTGAAGTACACGAGCCCGAGCTTTGGCGGCTTCACCGTGGGCGGCGTGTACGGCTTTGGCGGACAGGCAGGCGATTTCGCGCGCAATCAGATCTGGTCGGTCGGTGCGGGCTACGAATATGGCAACCTCTCGGCGGGCGCGGCCTTCATGGACGTGAGAAACCCGAATCAGTCGTTCTTTACCGCAACGCCCACGAACGTCACGGGTACGAACGTCAACAATATGACGGCGAGCCCGGTCTACAGCGGATACGCTTCAGCGCACACGTATCAGGCCGTCGCCGTCGCCGGCAACTATATCCTCGGCCCGGCTACGTTGGGTCTCGTCTACAGCAACGTGCAATTCAAGGATCTCGGCGATACATCGTCCGGCTCCAATCCCCTCAAACTGACGGGCACCGCGAAGTTCAATACTGGCGAATTCAACCTCACCTATTTCTGGACACCGGCTTTGGCGAGCGAATTCGTCTATAGCTACACGCACGGCTCGGGAGCGGGAACGATCGGCAGCTCGGAATACAACACGATTTCGCTGTCGCTCGACTATTACCTCTCGAAGCGCACGGACGTGTATGTAATCAGCAGCACGCAATTCGCAAGCGGCACAGACTCCACAGGCCACGCGGCGCGAGCGACACTCAATGCGCTGACGGCATCATCGACCAACCGGCAGACTTTCGTTCAGGTAGGGATTCGACACAAGTTCTGAGTCCGCAGACCGCCGCGACGCGATCTGCGGAGCGTCGGTAGAGGAGCGTCCTGGGCAAGCCGTTGAGCCACGATAGTTGTGTAAATCCGGGGACCGAGGCGGTTCAGAACGCGGAAGTCCACATGGAGAGGCGCGCAAGCGCGAGCGTCCTGACGACACGGCGTGGTCAAAAACCCTGGCACGCACGCTCTTTGCGCGAGAACAACCAGGTTTCTGATCTGGCCAGTTGCACTGTGAACTGGGCCGCATCGGGAAGATAAGGAGCCGTAGTCCAGGAGGAACGGGCGGAAGAAGTCAGACTCCGCCATAGTGTGGGTATGAGCAGTGCGTTGTTCAGCCCGGAGGTACGGTGCTATATCGGAACGCCTCGCGGGCCGAGGAAGGTAGCCGCCAAGGCCGGGCAACGCGTTACCGTACTGCCCTGCCCTCGTTAAACGCGGGGCTTCTGCGCGCGCGCCTTTACTGGAAATAGCAAATGCATTCGCGCACAGCGCTAAAGCCCAATGTCGCAACGACTTCCTGGCGATGCGCGTCTCCACTCACCAAGACCACAAGCGCGCCCACAATCAGGAACACGACGAACAGTCCAAGGAACAGGCCCAGCTACATACGAACCCTGAGTTTCGGCGAGGAAAGCAACTGGCTCCGCAGGCGCAACTGGCTAAGCGCGATGACGAGGTAGACCAGCAAGGCAATCGTCCTTGTCGTCGACAGCCATGACTCGAAGACGTACTTCGGTGCCAGGTTGTTGGCAGCGCAGCCAGCGAAAGCGGCCATGTCCATCCCCGAGCGTCCCACTGCGTTCAGACAGGTCAGAGGTCTCATAAAACAGCGGTTCGCTCATCGCATTGCATACGACGCGAAATCTGCTGTTCGGATACCTGCCGCGGCTTCGCCGCGACGTAGACTCTGTCGAGTCTCGTCCATGTCTTCTCCCGGATCTTTTGAAAGTGCAGCGGACTTTTGTGTCCGCCTTATCGAAGGGGATGGTCAAGATTCGACGGCGTGTACCCTTGTATCGTCGATTGCGATGCACATGGCAACGGGTCACGCGTCGAGTCTTTCCACCAGATCAGGTACGGCCTCAAAGAGGTCGCCGACGAGGCCGACGTCCGCAACCGAGAAAATCGGCGCTTCCGCGTCCTTGTTGATCGCGATGATGGTTTTCGAATCCTTCATGCCAGCAAGGTGCTGGATGGCGCCAGAGATGCCCACAGCAATGTAGACGTCGGGAGCGACGATCTTTCCGGTCTGTCCAACCTGATAGTCGTTGGGCACGTAGCCAGCGTCGACGGCTGCACGCGAAGCCCCGAGCGCAGCCTGGAGTCTGTCGGCAAGAGGTTCCAGCACGGACTTGTACTGGTCGCTCGATCCCAGTCCGCGGCCACCCGACACGATGACCTTTGCAGCCGTCAGTTCCGGGCGCTCGAGTTTAGTCAGCTCGCGGCTGACGAGCGTCGAAAGGCCTCTGTCGGGCACGGCCGCAAGGGCTTCGACGGGCGCCGTTGCCGCCGTTTCTGCGCTGCTCGCTTCGAACGCTGACAGACGGATCGTCAGAACCTTCACCGGGTCCAGCGACTGCACCGTTGCGATTGCGTTGCCCGCATAGACAGGACGCTCGAACGTGTCTGCGCTTATTACCGCAGTAATGTCCGAGATCTGTCCGACCGCCAGTTTCGCAGCGACGCGCGGAGCGATGTTCTTGCCATGGGCAGTCGCCGGAAAGACAAGATGCGAATACTGATTGCCGAGAGCGACTACGTTGGGCTCGATGGCCTCGGCCAACCCGTCTTTCAGATGTTCTGCGTCGGCGTGCCATATCTTCTCGACATCTTCGAGCCTTGCCGCCGCCGCTGCGACCTCAGCTGATCTGAAGCCCGCGACGAGTACGTGAATGGGTTCGCCAATTCGACGTGCTGCCGTCAGAGTATGAAGCGTCGAGGCGTTCAGTTCGACGTTGTCGTGTTCTGCAATTACCAATGTCGTCATGGCAGGACCTCAATTCAGCGTGACTTTGCTCTTGACCATCTGCGCCAGCGCATCGACATCCGGCACGATCACACCCGCCGCGCGTTTGGGCGGCTCACTGACCTTCAACGTTTTCACGCGCGGCGCGATGTCGACGCCAAGTTCCGCTACATCGACGACGTCGATCGGCTTCTTCTTCGCCTTCATGATGTTGGGCAGCGTTACGTAGCGCGGCTCATTGAGGCGCAGATCAGTCGTCACGAGGGCAGGCAGCTTGATACTGACGGTCTCAGCACCACCATCGATCTCCCGGGCAACGAGCGCCACACCGCCTTCCACCTGTAGCCGCGATGCAAAGGTCGCTTGCGGAAGATCCGCGAGGGCAGCCAGCATCTGACCTGTCTGATTCGCATCGTCGTCGATAGCCTGCTTGCCGAGAATGACGAGATCAGGCTTTTCCCGCTCAAAGATCGCGCGCAGGATTCGCGCGACACCAAGCTGCTGGAGCTCGGTGCCGACCTTCACGTGGATGCCACGATCAGCGCCGATGGCCAGTGCCGTGCGCAAGGTTTCCTGACACTGCGTCGGACCAGCCGATATCGCAACGACTTCTGTCGCGTGACCCACTTCCTTGAGCCGCACGGCTTCTTCGACGGCAATCTCGTCGAACGGGTTCATCGAGAACTTGACGTTTGCCAGTTCGACACCCGTCTGGTCGGCTTTCACGCGAACCTTTACGTTGAAGTCGACGACCCGCTTCACAGCAACCAATACTTTCATTTCCGAGTACCTCTGCCTGCTACGATTGAACTGATGAGATGGTGCCCGCTAGTACTTCGTCATATGCGCGCTTGAGCCGCTTCGCGCCTTCCATGATGTCTTCGACGCCAGGCGCTGCGAACGACAGACGCAATGCTGACGTGTCGATCTTGTCCGCGAAGAATGCCTTTCCTGGTACGAAGATGACCTTGTTCGCGATCGCGCGTTTGAGCAGCCCGGATGCATCGATGCCCTCAACGCGAGCCCAAACGAACATGCCGCCCTTCGGCTGGTGAAACTGAATGGCATGACCCAATTGCTCATTCAGCGAGTTGCACAACGCGTCACTCTTGCGCTTGTACATGCTGGTTATACGCGGCAGATGCCGTTCGAGCGCGCCATCTGCGAGGTACTGAGCGGCCGTTGCCTGCGTCCAGGGCGTGCTGCAAAGGTCGACGGTCTGTTTGGCGATCACGCAGCGGCGCGTAATTTCCGCGTGAGCAATCGTCCAGCCCACACGCAGGCCAGGCGCAACGATTTTCGAAAGGCTTGCGAAGTGCACGACCCACTCGCGCGAGTCTTCAACTTCGCTCGTGAGCGCCAGAATCGAAGGGACAGCGTCTTCCGCGAATCGCAGATCGCCATAAGGATCGTCTTCGACGATAAGAAGCCTGTACTTCACGGCCAGCTTCAGCAATGCGATTCGACGCTCACGCGTAAGCGTTGCCCCCGTCGGATTGGCAAACGTCGGGACCGTATAAATCAGCTTGGGACGCGCGACCGTGCCTGACGCAAGCAACGCCGCAAGCGCGTCGACATCGAGGCCGTGTTCGTCGACGGGCACGGTGACGATTCGGGCCTGTTGGAGCTTCATCGCCTGGAGCGTCGCTGGGTAGGCCGGCTGCTCCGTCATCACGACGTCGCCCGGCGCAACCATGATGCGAAGCAACAGGTCCAGGCCCTGCTGCGAGCCGGTGGTGACGAGAAGCTGGTCCGGCGCACATGTCACGCCGCGACGAACCATCAACGCGAGCAGTTCCTTCTTCAGCTCGGGCAATCCGTCCGTCGGACCGTATTGCAGACATTGATTGGAAGCCTGATATGCGCGTGCCTGAGCCGCTTCCAGACCCTCGACATCGAACAGGTCGCTGGCCGGATAGCCGCCCGCGAATGAAATCATTCCCGGCTCGCTCAGGTACTTGAACAATTCTCGAATCGGGGAACCGGAGGGGCTCTGGAAAGGCGCGGTGAATTCGTACATGTTGGTGATGGCCGAGAGCCGGGCGGTCGCGTCGTCCATGCCGTCGATGCTCGTGGGCGTCAGTTGGTAATTTGAGCCTTCATTGTGGTCAGCCATTACTCGTCCATCAAACGATATCTACGCACCAGGTCATGCCGTTTTCTCATCAACCGTGGCACTACATACGCTGACAGCCAGCTTTATGCGCGTCTGGAAACCGTCGGTACTTCCCCCGAATCCGCACTTTTGAAATAGAAGTTGAACCGTTTCGCGAGCAGAAAGAAAAAGACCCGACAGCGTCGGGCCCAAGCAAAAGATACCAGGGAGATTGCCACCCCGGAACGGAGCGGCGCTACGTCACAACTACACGACGTTCTTTTCGACAATGGGACGGTTTTCCAGAACACGGCACCAGCTGAGAGACGACAGATCGAGCGTCGTATACTTGCCTTCGAGAATCAGCTCACTCACACCGCGCCCTGTTGCGGGGCCTTGCTGCAAACCGTGACCGCTATAGCCATTGGCAAACACGCAGTTATCGATATCTGGGTGATAACCGATGATGGCGTTATGGTCGAATACGTTGTACTCGTAGTAGCCTGACCAGCAGTTCTCGACGCGCAGTGCTTCGAACTCCCGTACGCGGTTAGCCAGGGTCGGCCAGATGATTTCGTCGAAAATGTTGTGGTCGACTTCGTCCAGCGGCAGATCGTCCGGGTCGTTGTCAATGCCGGGCGACGTTCCAGTGATATACGTATTGCCTTCCGGGCGGAAGTACACGCCCGTCGGGTCAATCAGCAACGGCGCATTGGTTAGGCGGGCAGGCGACGATACATTGAAGATGCTTCGACGGCGCGCATAGACAGGGATGTCGATGCCCATCATCTCCGATACCGTGCGCGTCCATGCGCCTGCAGCGTTGACGAGCGTATCGCACGCGTACCGTTCACCGTCGCTCGCAATCACATGAGTCACTTTCCGGCCGCCAAGAACGAGTCCCGTCACATCCGCTGCGATGTAACGTGCACCAAGCGATTGCGCCTTCTTGCGCAAGGCCTGAACGAGGCCATAGCCGTCGAACCAGCCTTCACCGCTGACGCCGTATGCACCAGCGACGATGTCTTCGACATTCAGCCACGGAAACCGTGCCTTCAGCGCGTCTCGCGACATCAGGTCGATGTCCGCACCGAGGCTCTTCTGCAATGCATGGTTCTCGCGCAGCGTCGATTCACCTGCGGGCGTCGCCAGGAACAGGTAGCCGCCTTCGTGAAGGTCGATAGCGGGCTTGTTCCCGCCGACTTCGAGCAGGTCACCGATGTTGCGCAGGAATTCGATGCCATACAGCGACATCTGGATCGACAGCGGCGTCGAAAACTGCTGCCGAATAGAAGCGGCCGATAATGCCGACGACGATTTCGCGTAGCTCGGGTCACGCTCGATGACCGTCACGGAAACCGTCGGGTCCGAAGCGCGCAAAAAGTAAGCGATAGAACTACCGATTACTCCGCCGCCAACGATAACGACTTGAAAACTCACGACTTGCTCCACGTTGCAATTATCTCAGGCGCTCTGTCAGGCGCCAGTAAAACGGAAGGCCGATACGTTCTTCTGTAGAAGTTCGTACCGGCTGATATCGAAGGACGACTGACTTTAATCGATGTTGAAGTCGATGCCTTGTGCGAGTGGCAGTGCCGACGAGAAGTTGACCGTGTTCGTCGCGCGGCGCATGTAAGCCTTCCAGGCATCGGAGCCCGACTCGCGGCCGCCGCCCGTCTCCTTCTCACCGCCGAACGCA
This sequence comes from Paraburkholderia diazotrophica, assembly GCF_038900755.1. Taxonomy (GTDB): domain Bacteria; phylum Pseudomonadota; class Gammaproteobacteria; order Burkholderiales; family Burkholderiaceae; genus Paraburkholderia; species Paraburkholderia diazotrophica_A. Next base: position 36,593 of record NZ_JBBPEN010000018.1, on the reverse strand, counting down.
CCACCGATTTCCGCGCCGCTCGGCCCGATGTTCACGTTCGCGATGCCGCAGTCGCTGCCTGACGCCGACAGGAAGCGCTCGCTTTCCCGCAGGTCCGTCGTGAAGACGCAGGACGACAGGCCGTGCACGGCCGCATTGTTTGCTTCGATCGCGTCATTGAAGTCGTTGTACTTCAGCACGTAGAGAATCGGCGCAAAGGTCTCTTTCAGCACGACTTCCGTCTGCGATGGCATTTCAACAATAGCCGGACGCACGTAGAAGCCCTTTTCTTTGCCAGCGACGGCATGGCGCTCGCCCCCGAACACCTTGCCGCCTTCGCGCTTTGCCTGCTCCAGTGCTGCCTGCATGCGATTGAACGACTGCTCGTCGATGAGCGGGCCCATCAACGTGCCATGTTCCAGCGGGTCGCCGATCGGGACCTTGCTGTACAGGGTCTTCAGACGCTCGACCGTTTTGTCGTAGACGCTTTCGTGAACGAAGAGACGCCGCAGGGTCGTGCAGCGTTGACCTGCCGTGCCGACTGCAGAGAACAGGATGCCGCGCAGCGCCAGTTCCATATCAGCCGTATGCGAAACGATGCCGGCGTTGTTGCCGCCCAGTTCCAGGATCGAGCGGCCAAAGCGGCGCGCAACTTCGATACCGACCGCACGGCCCATTTCCGTGCTCCCCGTCGCGCTTACGATATTCGAGCGCGGGTCGGACACCAGCTTCGCGCCGACGGCTCGTCCGCCATTGATGACGCTCGTCAGACCTTCGGGCGCATCGCCGAATTCCTTGAGTGCGTCCTGGAGGATCTTGTCGACAGCGAGCGCCGTCAGCGGTGTCTTCTCTGACGGCTTCCATATGACGGCATTGCCGCACACCAGTGCGAGCGCCGCGTTCCACGACCACACGGCCGCCGGGAAGTTGAATGCCGAAATGATTGTGCAAACGCCCATCGGGTGCCAAGTCTCGGCCATACGGTGACCCGGACGCTCCGACGCGATGGTCAGACCGTAAAGCTGGCGGGACAGGCCGACCGCGAAGTCGCAGATATCGATCATTTCCTGCACTTCGCCCAGACCTTCCTGAAAAATCTTGCCCGTTTCCAGTGTGATGATGCTGCCGAGTGCGCGCTTCTGTTCACGCAGCTTGTTGCCAAGCAGCCGTACCAGCTCGCCACGGCGCGGCGCAGGCACGCTACGCCAGATCTCGAAGGCACCCTGTGCTTTCGCCAGTGCCGCATTGACCTCCCCAACCGACCTGCTTGCAACACGGCCGATCAGTTCGCCGTTGATGGGCGAATGCACGGCGATGTCGCCAGCTTCCGCAACGTGGGAAATGCCGAGTTCCGAGAGAATGGCCGATGCTTTCACTTGATACCCCTTCAAATTTTCGATACGAAATAACAGTACGTCAGGAAACCATGCACACACGCCATTTTGGCTACAACACTCGCGCTCGCGTTTTTAAGGCCTTTAACGCACGCAGCAGCTTCCTGAAGTTTGATGCCGCCAAATCAGTCCGTCTGCAAACACGGGGCGCATTTCGCATGAAAACAGCACGCCATCTCGCATTCGATGCGGTTGCGGCAGCACGAATGCGGCCGGCCAAGCCGCACTCCTTCAATCAACGCCCGGACGATACATCAGTCCGCCGTCTTGGTCGTCACGGGAGCCCAGGCCACATTCTTGACCTGATACATCGTCGAGCTTGGATTCTTGAGGTCACCCGTCTGCGTAAATGCAATCTTCCCGGTAATACCGTCGTAGTTCGTCGCCTTCAATGCAGCGTTGTATTCCGCCGGCTTCACTGAGTTGGCCTTCTCCATCGCCTTGATGGCAACCCAGGTGGCGTCGTAGGCAAATGGCGCATAGGCAAGCATGTCGACGCCGTACTTCTGCTTGAATTTCACTTCGAAGTTCTTGCCCTTCGGAAGCGTGCCAAGCGGTTGGCCGTACTCCCAGACCGACGCGCCATCAGCGGCGTCACCAGCAAGCTTGATGAAGTTCGCATCCATCACGCCGCCACCGGCCAGGAACTGCGCCTTCATCCCGAGTTGACGCATACGCTTGACGAGCATTGCCGCCTGCGCGTCCAGACCACCGAAGAAAACCAGATCCGGATTCGTGCCCTTGATATGCGTGAGCTGGGCGCTGAAGTCCACCGCCTTGTCGTTCGTAAACTCCCGCGCGACGATGGTCCCGCCTGCGGCCTTCGCTGCCTTTTCGAATTCATCGGCCTCGCCCTGTCCGAAAGCGGTGCGATCGTCGATGATGGCGATGCGTTTGGCCTTCGTCACCGTTGCAGCGTACGTCCCGGCGTTGCCGGCGTTCTGCGAATCCGTTGCGATGACGCGGTAGACCGTGTTCAGTCCTGCCTGCGTGATGGTCGGGTTCGTCGCCGCGGGCGTAATCATCGGGATGCCCGCCTTTGCATAGACTTTCGACGCCGGCAAGGTCGTGCCCGAATTGAAGTGCCCGATAACGACCGCGACGTTGTCATCCACGAGTTGCTGGGCGACCTGAACCCCGATTCTCGGGTCGCTCTGATCATCCTGCGATTCCACGACGAATTTGACCGGCTTGCCACCAATCGTCAGATGCCCGGCGTTGGCTTCGTCGACGGCCATGCGCACGCCGTTCTCAATATCTTTGCCGTACGCCGCGCCACCACCCGTAAGCGGGCTGGCGACGCCAACCTTGACCACCACCTCTTGTGCGCTCACGCCGCCCGCAACCAGCGGGAGCGACATTGCGACAGCGAGCATACGAGGGGAAGTGCGAAGACGGAAAATCATGGGCGTTCCTTTGATATCTGAAGTCGGGTTTAAACGCACTTCGGCGACGATGAACGGCTCCAGCGCGCGTCTCACATTCACGTCGGAGTCGGTGCCAAGGGCATGAGCGTGAAGGCGTGAGCGGATTGTCCGTAGCCAATATCTGTGCATCAAACGATATCTATGCACGATCTGATGCGCTTTTATCATCAAGCCTTTGCTGACAATGCTTCGAGCACCTATAAGGCAGTCGTTTTGAAACGTCGGTAGATTCCCGAGGCCGGGCATTTCTGAACGGTTTGTCACTTGGGAGAGGTCGCAATGCATTGGCTTGGTATGCGACATCGACGAGGCAGATAACGGCTCGGAGCGTTATCTGCCTGTGTTTCGCTCGCGCTTCATTCAGTTCGGCATGCCATTTATATGGGCGAGTAACTCGTCGCCACGATGCGTCGACTTACGACACCGAGGTCAGGTCGCCCGTCACGCGCGGTCGATGCGCCGACTGAATCGACGGCATATTCTCGAGTGCTTTCAATGCAAGCTGGGCGATGTGCATTGGCGTCTTCCCTGCCCCCTGCTCGATCTGCTCGCGACAGCTGAATCCATTCGTCACGATGAAGGCATTGGATGGCACGTCGCGCACCAGCGGCAGCAGCCTGTCTTCCGCGATTTTCATCGACAGGTCGTAGTGTCCAGCGTCGAATCCGAATGAACCCGCCATCCCGCAACATCCCGTATCGAGCAGCTTCCAGTTCACGCCAAGCTTGTCCAGGAGCATCGTCTCGCCCTTCATCCCGAACAGCGACTTTTGATGACAGTGACCGTGCACGACCACTTCAGCGTCGAGTTGCGGCCAGTCGAAGTCCGTGCTAGCGACGAAGTCCGGGAAGAGGAATGTCTGCTCGGATAGCTTTCTCGCCATCACGTCATCGGGGAACTGCTTCAGCAGTTCGTCCTTGAAGACGGAGAGACAGCCCGGCTCGAGCCCGACGACAGGCACGCCTGCCCGGACATCGTCGGCCAGTTCATCGACCGCGCTGCGAAGCAAGGCTTTCGCTTCGTCAAGAAGCCCGTAGTCGTACAGCGGTCGCCCGCAGCAAAGCCGCTTGCGGGGCAGCACAACCTGATAACCGATTCTGGTCAATACATCGAATGCGGCCGTAGCGATTTCCGGCGAAAAATGATCGTTGAAGGTGTCAACCCACAGAATGACCTTGTTTGCCGGCTTCGAAGCGGCTTGCCCGTTCCTCAATCCGCGCCGGTTCGCCAGCGCCCTGAACGTCTCTGGCGCAAAGACAGGCAGATTGCGCCGCGGCGCGACGCCAGCGAACCATTTGCTGATACGAGCCAGGGGCGGGGTCGACACCAAAAAGTTCACAAGCCACGGAAAACGACTCGCCACCGGTGCCCATTGTCCGATCCTTCCCATGAACATCGCCTGCCTCGGCAGGCGATGGCTTTCGTAGTAGTGTGAAAAAAACTCTGCCTTGTACGACGCCATGTCCGTGTGCGTCGGGCAATCCGACTTGCAGCCCTTGCAGGCCAGACAGGCGTCCAGTGCTTCCTTCACTTCATGGCTGTTCCAGCCATTCGTGATGACTTCGCCCTGAAGCATTTCCCAGAACAGATGGGCACGCCCACGCGTCGAGTACTTCTCTTCTCTCGTGGCGCGGAAGCTCGGACACATCGTGCCGCCGTCGAGCGAGCGGCATTTGCCCATCCCGATGCAGCGCTCGACGGCGCGCTGCATGCCGTCGCCTTCAGGGCTCGCGAACATCAGTCGCGTAGTCAGCCTGACCGGCTTGTACGAGGGCCCCATACGCAGATTTTCATCCGCACGATAGGCGTTCACGACCTTGCCTGGATTCAACCGGTTCGCCGGGTCCCAGATGGCCTTGAAAGCTTCCATCGCCCGCATGATTTCGGGGCCATACATGATGGGCAGAAACTCCGCCTTCGCCTGACCGTCGCCGTGTTCGCCTGAGAGCGAACCGCCGAAATCGACCACCAGTTGCGCCGCCTCGCGCAGGAAGCTACGCCATGTCAGCACCCCTTCAGCAGTACGGACGTCGAACGTGATACGGGCGTGAACGCAGCCGTCGCCGAAGTGGCCGTAGAGACACGTCTCGTAACCATAGCGGTCGACGAGTGCCTGAAACTGGCGCAGATAATCACCGAGACGCAGCGGATCGACAGCCGCATCTTCCCAGCCAACCATCGGGTCAGGCTTTGAAGGATCGATTGATAGCGATACAGCAGAGGCGCCCGTCTCACGGATCGACCAGATCTTCTGCTGCTTCGCTTTATCTTCGACGACGAAGCCGGTGACACCAGCACCGCCCTCGCCCGCCGCAAACCAGGCGTGCGCATCGTTGGCCCGCTGGATAGCGTCGGCAACGGTGTCGGCGCCGAATTCGAGCACCACCCACGCATCGCCAGCGGGCAGCAATGCTATTTCCTCGGCCTTCAACCCGCGCGCCTGCAGTCCCCGGATGATGCCGCGATCCAGACCTTCGATCGCTATCGGCGAAAAGCGGTTGAAATGAGGAACCGCATCGGCGGCCGTATAGATGTCGCAAAAGCCGAGGACAAGCAGCACGCGGCATGACGGGCTGTGGACGAGACGGACCTTCGCCTGAAGCGTAACGGCGCAGGTTCCTTCGGTTCCAACCAGCGCACGTGCGACGTTGAACCCGTTCTCCGGCAGCAGCTGATCCAGGTTGAAGCCCGACACGCGCCGCCTGATTTGCGGGAACTCGTGCCGAATGCGGTCCGCGTAACGATCCCGCAGATCGCGCAGCTTGCGGTAGATCTCGCCGCGACGACCGCCTTGCGCGATGATGTCTACGAGTTCGGCGTCGGTGGTCGGCCCGACCCAGAAGCGGGCGCCATCGTACGTGACGATTTCGAGCGCCTCGACGTTTTCGACGGTCTTGCCCGCCATGACGCTATGCGCGCCGCACGAGTTGTTGGCAATCATGCCGCCAAGCGTGCAGCGGCTGTGCGTCGCCGGGTCCGGCGCAAACGTGAGACTGTGCTTTTCCGCGGCGTCGCGCAACGTATCGCACACGACGCCTGGCTCGACGATTGCCGTCCTGCTTTCCGGATCGACTGAAACGACCCGGTTCACATACTTGCTTGCGTCGGCCACGACCGCCACGTTCACGCACTGCCCGTTCTGCGACGTGCCACCGCCGCGGGTCAGAAACGGAACGTCCTTGCGACGGCACGCGTCCAGTGCTGCAACGAGGTCATTGACATCGGCGGGCACGACGACGCCTAGCGGTATCTGCCGATAGTTCGACGCATCGGAAGCATAGAGGGCCTTCGAGCTGGAATCGAAACGGACTTCACCTCGAATCGACCTCCGAAGCTCCGCTTCGACTTCCTGAAGGAGACTCTTGCTGGCCTGAAACGGTGTGGCGGCTTTCACGTTACTTCGCTGCGTTGGCGGTCATCTTGAAGATTCCCGTGGCGTTGCCGGCGTCGAAGCGCAGGTCGGTCTGCCAGCGGCGCTCGTTTTGATCGAACGCGCGCTTGCGCGTAATGAATTCATAGAACGAGCCCGGCACTTCCCGCGTCACGGTCCTGCCGTCGGCGGACCTGAACTCACGCCTGACCGTATCGGCACGGTACGCCGTCTGGAAAACGAGGCCCGAACGCGAACGCTCGACTTCGGGCTTCATGGGCCGGCCTTTCGCCTTCTCGGCATCCGACAATGCGAACACATCGTCCACGCGGTCCGTTGCATGATTGAAAGCATTGCCTTCGGTCGAAATCCATGCCATCTCAGCGGATTCCAGCAGCAGCGCTTCATAGTCTGCTTCGCTGGGAATGTCGTGCTGACGGGCAAATGCGCCAACGATGACGGGCAGCAATTCCTGAGCCGCCTCGAATGGCAGCGAGCCGTCGCGTTCAAGATCCGACAGTTGCGAAATAGCGGCCGGCGTCAACGGGTCCTTCGACGATTTCACGACGTTGGTGACGGCCGTTTGAAATTCCTTCGAAAAGCGCTCCGGGTGCAGTTCGCTGACGAAAAACTGCGCGATCTCGTCTGGCGCGTCTTCGTGCGCGTACGCGCGGCCCGTCATGCCGAGCTTGTCCAACGGATAGCGACCGTTCAGCCTGAAACCCAGCGGACGCAGGATTCGGGTGAAAGCACCTTCGCCCGGAGGCAGCGCTCCGTTATGCGGCCAGCGGACAGTACGAAGCGCCCCATGGTCGAAGTACACCGAGCCACCGCTGGCGATGGCGTCATTCGTGTACATGCGTCCGTTCGGCGAGCGCAGTAGCAGGTCCTCGAAAAGCGCCATGTTCATGGCTTGCGCCAGTTCGGCACGCGTGACGGTACCGTCCTCCCAGTCCTGCAGGACAGTTGGGGCATTCAGCGTCGAGAACAGGAATTCAGTCTTTTCGTGGCCGAGCAGCTTCGTCAACAGACGTTCTACGTTCGCATTGCGCATCGCTTATCTCTCAGAGCAGACCGCCGCGAAGGCGGGAATGGGTCATCCTTCTGCCTTCCGGTTAAAGGAGAACCTGACGTGATTCGCATTATTGGAATCCTTGCGGACCTCGTAAAGCGATATAAAATTGTCACTTGATGAGTTTTTGGAACCAAGATGCGCAAGTTCAAGATTCCGAACATGGGTGCGCTAATGGCCTTTGAAGCCGCAGCGCGGCACGAGAGCTTCACGCATGCGGCCAAGGAGTTGTTTCTGACTGAGAGCGCAGTGTCGCGGCAGATAGCGACGCTCGAATCGAATCTCGGCGTGCGCCTCTTCGTTCGTGCGAAGCAGCGCGTGGTTCTTACCCGGGCCGGGCGGCTGTACGGCACGCAGGTGCGCCGGGCGCTGGAGAATCTGGACCGCGATACGCTTTCGATCATTGCGCACGGCAGCGGCGGCGGCTATCTCGAACTTGCCGTGCTTCCGACATTCGCCTCGCACTGGCTGATTCCCCGGCTGAAGGACTTCTACGATCGAACGCCCGACGTACGGGTCAACATGGGTGTGCAGACCGGCATGTTCGACTTCGAGGAATCGCACTTCGAGGCGGCCATTCACTACGGCAAGCCCACCTGGCCTGGCACGTCCGCAGATTATCTGTTCGGGGAAGAAGTCGTACCGATCTGCGCGCCGTCGCTGCTATCCAGACCGATAAGAAAAGCGCACGAGTTGCTCAACTATCCGCTTCTTCACTCCACGACTCGCCCCGACGCATGGACGCGCTGGTTTTTCAATCTGGGCATCGAGGACAATTCGACGATGCAAGGTGTGCGCTATGAGTTGTACACGATGCTGATTGCCGCCGCAGCGGCGGGACTAGGAATCGCGCTGGTTCCGAAATTTTTTGTCGATGGGCATCTGAAACAGCAGGGCCTTGTCATTCCGTTCGAAGTGGCCTCCGCGGTTGATTCAGCCTACTACCTCGTTTATCCGACCGAACTCAGCCATGGCAAGCCGCTCGAACTTTTCAGAGCGTGGCTCCTCGAAGAGGCCAGCGCGTACAACGCGATCCACAAGCCGGCGTGACAAGCGCGACACCGCGAGCTGGACACCAGCGCACATGGTCGCGACGTCTACGCAACATCGAGGGGCGCGGTGATCGCCAATGCGCCCGCAAACGGTAACCCGTACCTGCCGATAATCGAAGAACTGCAACAGCACGGGACCTCTTTGTTCGACCGGTCCGTAAATATCCTGGCCTCACACCGCGCTCCAGACCGGGAGCGGGTCTCATTAGTGAGCGCTTGGTCCACAGATCGACTTGCGCCATTGCAGTACAACCAGTTTTCACTTCCCCCGAACCGGCATGATGAACCTCGTTCGTCGCTCGAGCTGAGGTTCCCGACGGGCAGCGCGTTCTTCCTTGAATCACTACGGGTATATCCGATATCAAACCCGATAGTTCGCGCCATCACGCTCAAGCAGCCGCAGCAACGCCGTCCATTCGCGGTCAAGATGCACCGTACCGAGGTAGGCATAGTCATCGTGCTGCTTCGCGGCGTGCTCGCACACCTCGGGAGAAGGAATGACGACCTTCTGTCCCGCTGACAGTGTCGCCACCTGAATTTCGCAAGCCCTGTTCAGATAGAACATGCGTGTGAATGCCTCTGCAACCGAGCGGCCCGTAGTCAAAAGGCCATGATTGCGCAGGATCAGATAGTCTCTGCTGCCAATCGATGCGACTATGCGCTCGCGCTCATCGAGTTCCAGCGAAATGCCCTCGTACTCGTGATACGCCACGCGGTTATAGAACTGCATGCTGATCTGGTTCAACGGCAGGAGACCGCACTCCATCGCTGCGACGGCCATGCCGTACGTCGTATGCAGATGAACGACACACTCGACGTCGTGTCGCGCCTGATGCAGCGCGCTATGAATCGTGAAGCCCGCAGCATTGACTTCGAAGCGATCATCGCCGATCGGATTTCCGTTGACATCGATCTTCACCAACGACGATGCCGTGATTTCGTCAAAGAACCAGCCATGGGGATTGATCAGGAACTGGTCGGTGATGCCGGGCACGCGGGCCGAGATGTGGGTGTAAATCAGATCCGTGAGTTCGAACTTTGCTGCCAGCCGATAGGCTGCCGCGAGTTGCACACGTGTGTCCCACTCGGCTTGGGAAACGTTTCGAGGTTTTCGATTAGTATGCGGATCGGTCGTGGAAATCATGCTGGATGCTCTCCGGGTTCGATAGTCATAACGCGCAGCGATACCGCGCGCTCAGGTTTGTTGTTTCGGTTGCCGTTCAGATCCCGGCTACGAGGGCTGGCACTGCTTCAAACAAGTCGCTCACCAGACCGTAGTCCGCGATGCTGAAGATCGGCGCTTCTTCGTCCTTGTTGATCGCGACGATCACCTTCGAGTCGTTCATGCCCGCGAGGTGCTGGATCGCGCCCGAGATGCCCACCGCGATGTACAGTTGCGGCGCAACGATCTTGCCGGTCTGGCCGACCTGATAGTCGTTCGGCACGTAGCCCGCATCGACGGCTGCGCGGGATGCGCCCATCGCCGCGCCGAGCTTGTCGGCAAGCGGCTCGAGAATCTCCGTGTAGTTCTCGCCGCTGCCGAGACCCCGGCCACCCGACACGATGATGTTCGCCGACGTCAGTTCCGGACGGTCCAGCTTCGTCACTTCACGGCTCACGAACTGCGAGATGCCTGCATCGGCTGCGGCGTCGATCTTCTCGACCGATGCGCTGCCGCCTTCTGCTGCCACCGGGTCGAAGCCGGTTGCGCGCACCGTGATGACCTTGACCAGGTCTTGCGATTGAACTGTTGCAATCGCGTTGCCAGCGTAGATCGGGCGCTCGAACGTGTCCGCGCTATCGACCGCCGTGATGTCGCTGATCTGCGCGACGTCGAGCTTCGCGGCGATGCGCGGCGCGATGTTCTTGCCGTAAGCGGTCGCGGGCGCAAGGATGTGCGAATAGTCCTTCGCCGGGTCTTGCACAAGCGTCAGCACCGTCGCTTCGACGTTTTCGGCGAGGCCCGCTTCGAGTTGAGGCGCATCGGCGAGCAGCACCTTCGCTACGCCTGCAATTTTCGATGCGGCTTCAGCCGCTGCCTGTGCGTTGTGGCCCGCGACCAGCACGTGAATATCGCCACCGATCTTCTGCGCGGCAGCGACCGTGTTCAGCGTCGCGGCCTTGATCGACGCGTTGCCCCCCACGGGGACTCCCTTCGGTGCGTTGTGTTCAGCAATTACCAGAATCGTCATTTCATTCGTCTCCGCTTCCCGCAAAATTCGCGTCGATCAAAGCACCTTGGCTTCCGTCTTGAGCTTCTCGACCAGCGTTTTCACGTCCGGCACCTTCACGCCAGCAGAGCGCTTCGGCGGCTCGCTGACTTTCAGCGTCTTCAGACGCGGCGTCACGTCGACGCCCAGCTCCTCGGGCTTCACGGTCTCGAGCGGCTTCTTCTTCGCCTTCATGATGTTGGGCAGCGTCACGTAACGCGGCTCGTTGAGGCGCAGATCCGTCGTCACGACAGCGGGCAGCTTCAGCGACAGCGTTTCCGCACCACCATCGACTTCACGCGACACCGTCGCCTTGCCATCCGCAACCGTGACTTTCGATGCGAAAGTCGCCTGCGGCAGGTTCGCCAGCGCGGCCAGCATCTGGCCTGTCTGGTTCGAATCGTCGTCGATCGCCTGCTTGCCGAGAATCACCAGCTGCGGCTGTTCCTTGTCGACCAGCGCCTTCAGCAGCTTGGCCACGGCCAGCGGCTGCAGGTCTTCATTCGATTCGATGAGGATCGCGCGATCCGCGCCGATCGCCAGCGCCGTGCGCAGCGTTTCCTGGCACTGCGCGACGCCCGCCGACACCGCGATCACTTCCGTCGCGACACCCGCTTCCTTCAGGCGCACCGCCTCCTCGACGGCAATCTCGTCGAACGGATTCATCGACATCTTTACGTTCGCGATGTCGACGCCCGTCCCATCCGACTTCACGCGGACCTTCACGTTGTAGTCGACCACCCGCTTCACTGGCACCAAAACCTTCATCGTTGTTCCTCTGCCGTCGGGCCCTCAGTGTGCCCGAATTTTACGGAAAATCCCGATTTTTCGCGTCCACTACCGTTCCACCTCCTCACTCGCAGCGCCTCGGCCGCAGACCGAGCCAAACCACGAAATCTCACGAAAACCCTTATAAAACCGTGTTTTACAAAGAAACAGGAGCAATCAAAAATGGCCTGGATACGAAATTCATTTTGTTCGTGTTGACAGCACTGTAAGACGTCACTCATCATATGTCAACGAACAAAAAAATAGCTCTTCCGACGCTTGATGGAGAAAGGAAACGAAGCACTGCCGGAGCGATCGTCGGCGGTCTTTTTCGCCGGGACATACCCGGCGCATGTCATTGGTTAAACAGGAGAATCATGGTGGCCAGTCACGACAACGCACGGGTTGGCGTTGATATCGGTGGGACCTTCACCGACGTTGCGCTCGAACTCGGTGGAACGCTGTTCTCCACCAAGGTGCTAACGGATTACACGGCGCCCGAACGTGCCATCATCAAAGGCATCGGCATCGTTGCAGACAAGGCCGGTATCGCGCTGCAGGATATCGGTGTCATCATCCATGGCACCACCCTCGCCACCAACGCACTCATCGAGCGACGCGGCGCAAAGACGGCCTTTGTCACGACGGAAGGCTTTCGCGACACGATCGAGATGTGCACGGAAAACCGCTTCGAGCAATACGATCTGAACATCAAGCTCCCTCCCCCGCTGATCGAGCGCTGCGACCGCTTCACGCTCGGTGAACGGATCGACGCGCAAGGCGGCATTCTGCTCGCGCCGACGGAAGCGCAAATCAAATCGATCGTCGACCGTATCGTGCAAGGCGGCTATGAGAGCGTCGCGATCGGTTTCATTCACGCGTATGCGAACGGCGTGCATGAACGCATGATGCGCGATGCGATCGAGAAGCGTCTGCCTAACGTGTCCGTGTCGATATCGAGTGAAGTGTCGCCGCAGATTCGCGAGTTCGAGCGCTTCAATACGGTCTGCGCGAACGCCTACGTGCGTCCCATCATGAAGTCCTATCTGGATCGCCTGCTCGGCAAGGTCCGCGAAGCGGGCGCAGTGTGCCCGCTTTTTATCATCCACTCGGGCGGCGGCATCGTCTCGATCGAAAGCGCGTCCGCGTTCCCGGTTCGCCTCGTCGAATCGGGCCCGGCGGGCGGCGCGATCTTCGCCGCGCACATCGCCGCGCGTTACGATCTGAACAGCGTGCTCTCCTTCGACATGGGCGGGACCACCGCCAAGATCTGCCTGATCGACGACCTTACGCCGAAGACGGCCAACACGTTCGAAGTCGCCCGCACCTATCGCTTCAAGAAAGGCAGCGGCATGCCCATTTCGATTCCTGTCGTGGAGATGGTCGAAATCGGCGCGGGCGGCGGCTCAATTGCATCGCTCGACGTGATGCGCCAGATTCGCGTAGGCCCGCATAGCGCAGCATCGGAGCCCGGCCCCGCATGTTATCAGCGCGGCGGCACGCAGCCGACCGTGACCGACGCCGATCTGCTGCTCGGACGCCTCGATCCCGCCAATTTCGCAGGCGGCACGATCCCGCTCTCCACCGACAACGCCGCCACCGCGATGGTCGAGGAAGTGGGCGGCGCAATCGATCTCAACGCTGAGGAAGCCGCCTATGGCGTCGCCGAGGTCGTCGACGAGAGCATGAGCAATGCGGCGCGCGTACATGCTGTCGAAAGCGGCAAGGACATCGGCGACTACACGATGATCACCTTCGGCGGCGCAGGTCCTCTCCACGCGGCGCGTCTGTGCGAGAAGAGCGGTATCCGGAAGTTCATCGTGCCGCCGGGCGCGGGCGTCGGCTCTGCGATCGGTTTTCTGCGCGCGCCGTTCGGTTATGAAAGCGTGCGCAGCGCGAGCATGCGCTTCAACGACTTCGATGCCGATGCATTGAACGAGATCGTCGGCCAGTTGAGCGAAGAAGCCGTGCACTTCGCGCGGCAAGGCTCGGGCGATGCGGAGCCGCTCGTCGAAATCAAGGCGTTCATGCGCTATGTCGGCCAGGGCTGGGAAATCCCCGTGACGATTCCACGCCGCCATTTCGCCACCGACGATCGCACTACCTTCGCGGATGCATTCACGAAGGCCTATACGCAGTTCTTCGGCCGCCCGATCGATGGTCTCGACATCGAAATCGTCAGCTGGGCCGTGAAGGCAAGCTCGCCGATGCCACCCGTCGAGCGCCTGCAACTCGTGACGTCGCGCGAGACCGTAGCCGCTGCAAAGACTCGCAAGATTTTCGACGCGGCCCTGCATCGTTTCGTCGAAGCAGCCATCGTCGAACGCGGTTCGCTGAAAGTGGGCGAATGCGTTGCGGGACCTGCGATCATCGTCGAGCCGGAAACCTCGACGCTCGTGACCTCGTCTTTCGATGCGATGGTGCAGCCCGATGGATGTCTGCTCGTCGTCGCCAAAGAACCGAACGCCACTCGCTGATCAGGAGTCAAACCATGTCCCTTGACAATCTCGACACGATCCACATGCAGGTGATGTGGAACCGCCTGATTTCCGTCGTGGAAGAACAGGCGATGGCCCTGATCCGTACTGCGTTCAGCACCAGCGTGCGCGAAGCGGGCGACCTCTCCGCGGGTATATTCGACAGGCGCGGCCGCATGCTCGCGCAAGCCGTGACGGGCACGCCCGGGCACGTGAACACGATGGCTGAAGCCGTCGAGCACTTCATGAACGATATCGGCGTCGACAGAATGTACGAGGGCGATGTCTACCTCACGAACGATCCGTGGAAAGGCACGGGCCACCTGCACGATTTCACAGTTGTGTCCCCTTCGTTCCACAACGGCGAACTGATCGGCTACTTCGCCAGCACGGCGCACGTGGTCGATATCGGCGGCCGCGGCTTCGGGCCGGACTCGCGCGAAATCTACGAAGAAGGTCTGTTCGTGCCTATCATGAAGCTGATCGAGCGCGGCGAAGTCAATCGCGATCTGATCAACATTCTGCGCAACAACGTGCGTGAGCCCGACAAGGTCGTCGGCGATCTCTACGCGCTGGCGGCATGCAATGAAACGGGCCACAAGCGCCTGCTGGAGATGCTCGGGGAGTTCGACCTGAAAGACGTCGAAGGGATCGGCGAATACATTCTGGCGCGCAGCCGCGAAGCAACGCTCGAACGCATTGCCGCGCTCCCGAAAGGCACACAGACCAACGACATGACGCTCGACGGCTACGACACGCCCGTCAGGCTCAACGTGACGCTCACCGTCGGCGACGATCATCTGCTGGCGGACTTCGCCGGTTCTTCGCCGGCCAGTCCGTACGGCATCAACGTACCGCTGCTCTACGCGAAAGCGTACGCATGCTACGGCCTGAAGTGCATCATCGCGCCGGAGGTGCCGAACAACGCGGCATCGCTGGAACCGTTCCGCGTGGCGGCGCCGGCGGGCTGCATCCTGAACGCGCAACGTCCGAGTCCCGTCGCGGTTCGCCATGTGCTCGGCCACTTCGTGCCCGACCTCGTTCTGGGCGCATTGCACAAGATCCTGCCGGACCGTGTGCCAGCGGAAGGCTCCGGCGCGTTGTGGAACCTGCACGTCAGTGCGCGTCCCGTGCATGAAGATTCGGGCCTCAAGGGCAGCGAGATCCTGATGTTCAACAGCGGCGGCACGGGCGCGCGAGCGGAACTCGATGGACTGTCCGCCACTGCGTTTCCGAGCGGCGTGCATGCGATGTCCGTCGAAGCCACCGAGCAGGTCGGACCGATCGTCGTGTGGCGCAAGGAAATGCGCTCGGGCTCGGGCGGCGCAGGCAAGCTGCGCGGCGGCCTCGGCCAGATCGTCGAAATCGGGCCGCGCGCAGGCTACCACTTCCGCTTCAATGCGATGTTCGATCGCATCGATCACCCCGCGCGTGGACAGTCGGGCGGCCAGTCAGGCGCGCCGGGTCGGGTCACACTGTCGGACGGCACGAGAATGAAGGGCAAAGGGACGCAGGCCGTCGCCGAGCATGAACGCGTCACGCTGTCCCTGCCGGGCGGCGGCGGCGTCGGTTCTCCGGAACGGCGCGACCGCGAAGCCTTGTTGCGCGACATCCGCAACGAGTACATCTCCGAAGCGCAACTGCGCGACGACTACGGTCTAACGCTCGATGCCCTGAAAGCACCGGCAGGAAAGTAAGGAACAGACATGACCGACATCAGCAAGCCTCCGTTCAAGAACATCCTCATCACGGGCGCCGCGGGCGCGCTCGGCTCCGTGCTGCGCGAATCGCTGCGGCCGTACGCCGAACAACTGACGCTCAGCGACCGCGCGCCGCTCGGCGAAGTGCGCGCGAACGAGCGTCACTTCGTCTGCGATCTGGCCGACCGCAACGCCGTGTTGGACATGATGAAAGGCGTCGACATGGTCATCCATCTGGGCGGCGCGCCGCGCGAGAACACGTTTCAGGTCATTCTCGATTCGAACATCGCGGGCAGCTATCACATCTACGAAGCGGCGCGCCAGGAAGGCGTAAAGCGCGTGATCTACGCGAGTTCCGTTCATGCGATCGGCTTCTACGAATGCACGCAGACCATCGATGCCAATGTGCCGCAACGCCCGGACAGCCTGTATGGCGTGAGCAAGACCTTCGTCGAAAACCTGTCGCGCTACTACTTCGACAAGTTCGGGCTCGAGTCGGTGTGCGTGCGCATCGGCTCGTGTTTCCCGAAACCCGTCGACCGCCGCATGCTGGCCACCTGGCTTTCCTACGACGACTTCTCGCACCTGTGCATTCAGGCGCTGATGACGCCGAGCGTCGGCCATATGATCGTCTACGGCAACTCGAACAACAGCGCGAACTTCTGGGACAACACGCAGGCCGGCTACCTCGGCTACCGCCCGAAGGATTCCGCCGATGCGTATCGCGCCGAAGTCTATGCGAACACGCCCATCGGCGATCC
Source organism: Paraburkholderia diazotrophica (assembly GCF_038900755.1). GTDB lineage: Bacteria > Pseudomonadota > Gammaproteobacteria > Burkholderiales > Burkholderiaceae > Paraburkholderia > Paraburkholderia diazotrophica_A. Next base: position 20,383 of record NZ_JBBPEN010000018.1, on the reverse strand, counting down.
GCGCCATCCCGCCGTGCGTTTTCAGGGTGGCCAGTTCGCTGCCGACAGCCACTTCGAAGATGATCCGAACAACAGGTAAGCGCCGCTAACCCGATCGACTTTCTGGAAGCATTGAGATGGCACAGCAAGCAACAAAGAACCACTACGACGTGGTGATCGTGGGCGGCGCAGTCGTCGGCAGCGCGACCGCGTACTTTCTCGCGACGAACCCGGACTTCAACGGCTCGGTGCTGGTCGTCGAGCGGGACTGGACTTACGCGAAATCCGCCACGGCGCTGTCGAGCGCTTCGATCCGGCATCAGTTTTCGAATCCGCTGAACATCCGCATTTCGCAGTTCGGCACCGAGTTCATTCGCAAGTTTCACGAACTCGTGGAAGTTGATGGCGACGCGCCCGAACTCGGTTTCAAGGAAAACGGCTACCTGTACCTCGGCGATGCCAAAGGCGCGCCGATGTTCGAGCGCAACTACGCGACGCAACGCGAAAACGGCGCCGATGTCGCGCTGCTCGATCACACGCAGTTGAAAGACCGCTTTCCGTGGCTGAATACCGAAGGGCTCGTGAACGGCGTCTACGGACAAAGCGGCGAAGGCTGGTTCGACAGCTATGGGCTGCTTCAAGGCATGCGCCGCAAGGCACGCTCGCTCGGTATCGAATACATCGAAAACGAAGTGGTCGATGTGGTTCGCGAAGGCCCGAGCATCACGGGCGTCAAGCTCAAGAGCGGCGAGAGCATCAGTTGTGGCCTGATGGTGAACGCAGCGGGCACGCGCGGCCCCGCGATGGCGCGACTCGCTGACCTCGACATTCCTGTGGAGCCGAGAAAGCGCTGCCTGTTCGTATTCGACTGCCGCACGCCGCTGCAAGGCACCGTCCCGCTCACGATCGATACGACGGGCATCTTCTTCCGGCCCGAAGGACAGTACTACCTGACGGGCTGCTACCCCGACCCCGATCCGCTTGCGGATGTCGACGACTTCGACGTGATCCATTCCGAGTTCGAAGAAATCATCTGGCCCGCCCTCGCCGAACGCATTCCCGCGTTCGAAGCCATCAAGGTCGTCAATTCGTGGGCGGGCCATTATGACTTCTGCGTGCTGGACCATAACGCGATTGTCGGCCCGCATCCCGAGGTCACGAACTTCCTGTTTGCCAACGGATTCAGCGGACATGGCTTGCAGCAGTCTCCCGCGATCGGCCGGGGCTTGAGCGAGCTGATCGTCTACGGCCAATACCGTTCACTCGATCTCAAACCGCTCGGTTATGAGCGCGTGGTCGAGAACAAGCCCTTCCTCGAAGAAGGCGTGATCTGAACGCGTCATCACTGTTTGCAGAGGTTGAAAACATGACTTCCCATTTGTACCGGACCGCACTGGTTACGGGTGCATCGAGCGGCATCGGGCGCGCCGTTGCGCAGCGGCTCGTCAACGACGGGCTGCACGTCTATGCGCTCGGCCGCGATGCAAAGGCGCTCGATGCGCTCGCGAGCGAGTGCAACGTCACGCCGATCGCGCTGGATCTGCAGGACACGGCGCCTTTGCGCGATCTGTTCGAGCGCGTCGAAATCGACGTCGTCGTGAATAACGCTGGCCTGCTGCCTGCCATTGCGAAATTCGGCGAGAGCGAGCTGGCGGATATCGACCGCATGATCGATATCAATCTGCGCGCGCCGTTGCGTCTTGCTCACATGGCGCTCGACGGCATGACCCGACGCAAGCGCGGCCACCTGTTTTTTGTCGGGTCGAGCGCGGGGCGTTTTCCGCACCCGAACACGGCCGTCTATGGCGCGACCAAGGCCGCGATCAGCATGTTCTGCGATTCGCTGCGTTGCGATCTGCTCGGCACGAAAGTGCGCGTCACCGAGATTGCGCCCGGCCGCGTGCAGACGAGCCTGTATCGCACCGCACTCGGCGCGCAAGGCGCGAACGAAAAGCTGTACGACGCCTATCGCTCGATCCAGCCCGACAACATCGCGGAACTGATTGCAACGGCGCTCTCGCTGCCCGATGCAGTCGACGTCTCGCGCATGGAAGTTTTCCCGACCGATCAGGCAGCAGGCGGCTCGCAGATCGTCGCCGTCAAGTAATCAACGCATCGTCAAACAGGACATATTCGAACCATGAAGAATCAACGAGTCGTTATCGTCGGCGGTGCCTCCGGCCTTGGCTTGATCGTCGCAAAGCTGATGCTCGCGGATGATGCTGAAAGCGTCGCGCTGATCGACAAGAACGGGCCGCTGCTCGACGAAACCGTGGGCGCGCTGAAGGCGCAAGGTCACCAGGTATTCGGCGCGATCGGCGACATCACGCGCAAGGAATCCGCGCAGGAAGTGTTCCGCAACGCGCTGGAAGCACTCGGCCGTGTCGATTGCCTGATCAACAGCGCGGCGATCTATCCGCGCCGCCCGATCCTCGAAATCTCCGACGACGAATGGGACCTCGAGAACGCCGTCAATATCAAGGGCACCTATCACATGATGGTCGCCGCGATCGACCATATGCGCAGCCGTCCGAAGGTCGAAGCGCACGTCGCGGGACGCATCGTGAACATTACGTCCGTCGATGCGTTCAAGGCTCATCCGCAGAACGCGCACTATGCGGCGACCAAAGCCGCCGTCGTGAGCCTGACGAAATCGTTCGCGCAGGAAGTCGCGAAGGACGGCATTCTCGTGAACTCTGTTGCGCCCGCAGGTTTTGCGACAGAGAAAGCGAAAAAGGCCGGCTTTCTCGGTGAACTCGCCGCTGCAAATCCGCTGGGACGTGCCGCGGAACCCGAAGAGATCGCGCAGTGGGTCGTCATGATGGCGAGCGCACGCAACACCTATGCAACGGGCGAAAACGTCATCGTCAGCGGCGGCTATATCTACGCTTGAGTCTCATCAATCAGTCGGCCCGCCCGGTTAATGGGCGGGCAACGACGCATCCGCGCCTGTGGTAGAGTCATAATATGTCATACGGCGCAGGTCAGACCCGTTCCACCACGCCGGCGCGGTACGCCTGCAGCCGAGAAATGCAGAGCACTCTGATCCGGTGTGAGTACACGGAATGACTCTGGACGCTGAAACTCTACTGAAGAACGCGGCGAGCACTGGCAAGCGCCGCAGCCTGACCGAACTGGTCATCCAGGCACTGAACGACAAAATCGACCGCGGCGAATACGCGCCGGGTGGCAAGCTTCCAACCGAACCTGAACTGTGCAGTGAATTTGGCGTCAGCCGCACCGTTGTGCGCGAAGCCGTTGCGTCGCTCAAGCTGGGGCGCAGGCTGATTGCGCGCCATGGTGTTGGCGTGTTCGTTTCGGAGGCCCCTAGCCAGTCGGGCGAAACGGGTTTCATCGACACGACGACACTGCACAACTCGATGCATGTGCTGGAACTGCGCATAGGCGTCGAGACGGAGTGCGCGGCCTATGCGGCGCAACGGCGGTCAGAGCCTCATCTGCGGGCGCTAAAGGAAGTGTATGCGCGCATGGAAATCGTCGCCGCGGATGACGACGCCGAATGCGCGCGCGCTGACTTCGAATTTCATCTGGCCGTCGCCACCTGCTCTGAAAACCCGCACTTCACTTCGATTCTCCGCTCGCTCGGCCAGGAGATCATCATTGATCTGCGTCTGAAGCACGCGAAAGCGAACCCTAAGGAGCGTAAGACATACATCAGGCGGATTCAGCGCGAGCACGCCGACATTCTCGATGCAATTGAAAGGCAGGACGAGAGCGGGGCGCGGCGCGCGATGCGACGCCATCTGAACGAGAGTCTCGAACGATATCATCATCTTTCGAGCACGCGCAGCGAGTGAATTGGCGCTTCGCGTCAGCGCCTTCCTTGACAACAAACGCCGGATGAACGGCGCGTCGCGTGACGCTTCGTTTCATCCGGCGTATTAACTTGAGCACGACGCCCCGTTAGTTCTGCAATGCCTCGACCTTGTCGCCAATCGCGATTGCCTGCGGCACCCACTTTCCGCCAATCACCTTGTAGAACGTCGCGGCGGGGTCTTTCATGTCGCCGTTCTGCATGAAGGCGATATTGCCCGACACGCCTTCGAACGCAACCGATCTGATGAGCGGACCATACACTTGCGGGTCGGTCGAGTTCGCCTTCTGCATCGCGTTGATCAGCACCCACGTCGCGTCGTACGCGGAAGGCGAATAGGCGACAACGCCTTCGTTGTACTTCGCCTTCATCTTGTTGTCGAAATCTTTCCCGGCCTTCAGCTTCGACAAGGGCACGCCATAGTCCCACGAAACAGCGCCCTCCGCGCTATCGCCCGCTACCTTCAGGAACGTATCGTTCTCGAAGCTGCCGCCGCCCAGCAAGGTCGCCTTGATGCCGAGCTGCCGCATCTGCTTGATCAGCATGCCCGCCTGTTGATCGAGCCCGCCCCAGAAAATGACGTCGGGACTGAAAGACTTCATGCGCGTGAGCTGGGACTTGAAATCGACGGCCTTGTCGGTGGAAAACTCACGATCCACGATCTTCCCGCCCGCCGCTTCCACGCCTTTGACAAACTCATCTGCCATGCCTTGCCCGAACGCCGTCCTGTCGTCGATGACGGCGATGCTTTTGCCCTTCAGCGCCTGCACGGCTGAATGACCCGCGAGTTGCCCCATCTGCGCATCGGAGTTCGTGACGCGAAATACCGTCTTGAAGCCCTGCGAGGTGAGCATCGGGTTCGTTGCCGTCGGCGACACCATCGGGATACCGGCGTTGTAGTAGATCCGCGAAGCCGGGATGCTCGTGCCGGAATTGAAGTGCCCAACGATTCCCGCGACCTTCGCGTCGACCATCTTTTGCGCGACCTGCGACCCCATGCGCGGGTCGCCCTGATCATCTTCCGCATCCAGTACGAAATGCACCGGCTGGCCACCTATCACGAGCTTTTTCGCGTTTGCGTCGTCGATTGCAAGTTCGACGCCGCGCTTCAGATCGACCCCGTAGTGGGCAGATGCCCCCGTCAACGGGGCGGCGAAGCCGATCGTCACGTCCCCCGCATGAGCGGCCGGAGCGGCCAGCAATGCCCCTGAGGCCACGCTCGCGGCGAACACAATGCGTTTGAGTTGATGTGGGATGTTCATCTGATTCCTCTGCGAGTTTCGACAGGTTGAAAAACAGGTGTCAGTCTGGACCACGCCCGCTTCAACCCGGTCCGACCACCGGGCCCATGCATCGGAACCAGACATCATGCCCACCAAGGTATTAGGTGAGACGTCATATGTCAACGGATCAAAAAGGCTCGGGAGCCAGGGTTTTCGAGGGTATTGGGCGAACAGTCAAATGGGGGCGGGACATCCCTGCGCTGATGTCGATAAAAATCGATGTAGCGCCTGTCCGGGTCGGCAACGAGGTAGGCAGCGGAGTGTAGGCCTCTGGAAACGTCGTACCCGGTTCTGCGTAAGTCAGTGCGATGGCCAGCACGACAGCCGCACCAATGACCCCATGCAACGATGGGGCCGAGCCCGCAATCCTGGAACCGTGCGAAGCCCCAAGCAGCCATCCGGAGCCGATAATCGAGCCCAAGCCTGCAAAGAGCAATGCAACCGGGCCGATACTTCGGTTGACGTTCATCAACGTGTCTCGTGAATCGCGTCCGCGGGGCGTGACTGATCCTCGCCGCCGCGGCGCTTCGTTGTCGTCCGGGCAATTAAGCCGTCATCGCGATGGAGATGACGGCGAGCGGGAGTTCGCTCAGGCTATCGCTTTGGCGCACCAGGCCAGTTGGCGCTCGAGGACGGATTCGGCGGACTCCTCGACCAGCTCCTGATAGGTCGCGGGCGCGGTCGCGCCTTCAGTATTGACGAGCAACACGCGGGAAGCGCCATTGAGGCGCACTTGCCTGGCCAGTTGCTGGTCCTGCAGCAATACGATGAGACCAGCAAGACCCGCTACACCCGACTCGCCAGCAACGATCGGTGCGTCGGTATCGCTGCCGGCAGCCAGAATACGCATGGCGTTCACTGCATCGTCATCGCTGATCGTCATGAAGTCATCGACGCCAGGTTGGAGAAACCTCCATGCGAGCGGCGAGGTCTCGCCGCAAGCGAGCCCAGCCATCACGGAGTCGACCGAGCCCGTCGCACGTGCAGCGCGTCCCGCCAATGCGCTCTGATACAGGCAGTCGGCCTGCTGCGGTTCGACGACGACAAATCGCGGACGATGCTTGCCATGGAATTCCCATAGGTAACTCGCCAATCCTGCTGCAAGGCCACCGACACCGCCCTGAAGAAACACGTGCGTGTAGGCCGGCTGATCCGGCTGGCTATCGCTCTGCTCGACGATCTCCGCTGCAATCGTGCCGTAGCCTTGCATCACATCACGCGGGATGTCTTCGTAACGGTCGTATGACGTGTCGGAAACGACGTGCCAGCCGTTCAGCGAAGCCAGGCGAGCCGCCTCTTCGACCGACTCATCGTAGTTTCCGGTGATCCGGACAATTTCGGCACCGTACGCGGCAATGGCCTTCTCGCGCTCGACGCTGACATTGGCATGCAGCACGATCACGCAATGGCAACCCAGCGTTTGCGCGGCAGCAGCCAGTCCCTTTCCGTGATTGCCGTCCGTGGCGCTCACCACCGTGAAATGCGTCAGCAGGTCCCGATAGCGTCCTTCAAAAAGACCACGCGCATCGAGATCATGATCCGGCCACAGCCGCTGGATCAGGCGCACCAGCGCAATGGGCGCGCCCAGAGCCTTGAAGCTACCCAGTACGGAGCGCGCTGACTCGTCCTTGACGCTGATGCTGCCGACCTTGAGCGTCGCGGCCAGCCCGGGCAACTCACGCAGCGGCGTCGCATCGGGCGAAATCTTGTCCCAGCAGGAAAGCCATGCGCGGCTCTCCTGTGCTTTTTCGATGCTGAGAATCTCCTTCAGCTCAGCGGGATATGAGGTGCGCGTTGCGCGCGGATTTGCTACCAGCATGACCGTGACACTCCAGTAATGAATGATGTGAATTGGCGAATGGAATCCCGCTCACTTCGCCGCGAGGAGCTGGAGCACGACGTCTAGCAGAACGTTTGCGCCATCGATGAGCTGATCGTCGTCGGTATGTTCGCGCGGGTTGTGGCTGATGCCGCCGCGGCTCGGCACGAATATCATCGCCGCGGGCGCGATGCGCGCGATCATTTGGGCGTCATGTCCGGCGCCCGACGTCATCCGGCGATGCGTGAAGCCCATGCGCTCTGCCGACGCTTCAATCGCATCGGCTAGTCCTGCATCGAATACGACCGGCTCGAAGCGGACCAGGCGCTCGTTCGTGATCTTCACGCCTTCCTTCTCCGCGACCTCTTCGAGGAACTCAGCGAGCCGCCGCTCGGCATCCTGCAGGCGCTGTTCGTCCGGATCACGCAGATCGACCGTAAAGACTGCCTTGCTCGGAATCACGTTGATGACATTCGGCTCGATGCGCAGCATGCCGATTGTCGCCAGCGTGGTGCCGGTAGTAACGGCCAGCTCACGCAGGAACGTCGAAACGGCAGCGGCCGCCCAGCCCGCATCATGACGAAGCCGCGTTGGCGTTGTACCCGCGTGATTGGCATTGCCCTCAACAGTAATCTGCTGCCACGAGATGCCCTGGAGATTCTCGACCACGCCAATGCAAATGTTCTCTGCTTCGAGTATCGGGCCCTGCTCGATGTGCAGTTCGAGATACTCGTGCGGAACGATTGCGCGTGGCTCCAGGTCGCCGGCATAGCCAATGCGTACGAGTTCGTCGCCAAGCCGCGTGCCGTCGATTCCGATAGTGTTCAATGCTGCATCAACGGACAGGCCGCCAGCGTAGACCAGCGAACCCATCATATCCGGCTGATAGCGGATGCCTTCCTCGTTGGTGAACACACCGATGGTGATGGACCGCTGCGGCCCGATGCCTGCCTGACGAAAAGCTCTCACGACCGCGAGCCCCGCCAGCACGCCGTAGCAGCCTTCCAGCGCTCCGGCGCTTTTCACCGTGTCGATGTGCGAACCCATCATCAGTGGACGCTGACTGCCGTCATCATCGGAACGCAGCGTGCCGAAGATGTTGCCGATACGATCGACGCGGACATCGAGGTCCAGTTCGCGCATCCATCTGACGACGAGATCGCGCCCGGCGCGCTCATCGTCTGTGAGTGCAATGCGCGTCCGTCCACCGGCTTCACGATCGGCGCCCAGTTCGCCGAGCTGGCGCAATTGCTCGATCATGGGTGTGCCGTCGAGGGTCAATGATGAAGGTACAGACGTATTCATTTATTTCGCTTTGGTCGTTAGCCGACCGGCAACTCGAGCCGGGCGATCTCAGCGAAATATCTGGCTCCCGTCAAAAGGATTTCGTCATTGAAATCGTAGGTAGCGTTGTGGAGGGGAATACCCCCTTTCTCCACCGACTCGCCGTTGCCGATGAAGATGAAGTTGCCGGGAACGACCTGCAGGAACGCGCCAAAGTCTTCCGAAATCATCATCGGCTGGATGTTGGCGTCGACGCCATCGCTTCCCGCCACATTGCGCGCCGCTGTTACCGCGACGTCCACGAACTGCTCCGAGTTCACCGTCGGAGCAAATTCGTGCGTGTACTCGAACGTGCAATCGGCACCGTGCGTGCAACAGATACCTTCGCATACTTCGCGCATGCGCGTCTCGAGCAGCGTCTGCACTTCGCGCGAATAGCTTCGCGTATCGCCCTTGATGATGACATTCGACGGAATGACGTTTCTCAGGCCGTCAGTGATGAATTCCGTACAGGAAATCACTGCCTGCAGACTCGGGTCGAGATTGCGCGAAACGACGGTCTGCAATGCCATGACGATCTGCGACGCGATGACGATTGGGTCCACCCCCATATGCGGACGGGCGGCATGTGTGCCGCGCCCCTTGATATGAATGACAAAGTTGTCTTCACTCGCCATGATGCCGCCCGGACGCGTTGCGAACGTTCCCGCACGCATGCCCGGCATGTTGTGCGCGCCAAAGATCGCCTCGATCGGGAACCGTTCGAACAGGCCGTCGGCCATCATCGCCTTCGCGCCGCGGCCATGCTCTTCTGCCGGCTGAAAGATGAAGCGGACGGTGCCGTTGAAGTCGCGCCGCTCGGCAAGGAGCCGAGCCGCTCCCAGGAGCATCGACATATGCCCGTCGTGCCCGCACGCGTGCATTTTTCCGGCGGCGCGAGAAGCATGCTGCCGGTCAGGCGCCTGCTCCACAATGTTCAGCGCGTCCATATCGGCGCGCAGGCCGATAGCTCGCTTCCTGTCTCCGACCGAAAGGTTGGCAACGAGTCCGGTTCCGCCGATGCCACGGTGAACCTCCAGTCCCAGCGTCCTGAGAATGTTCGCCACATAGTCGGACGTATTGACTTCCTCGAAGCCAGTCTCGGGATGTTGATGCAAATACTGGCGCCAGCTCTTCAACTGGCTCTGCAGCGTGCTTTCCATAGTCGGACGTCCTTGCTTATGAAGTTCGCGGAATGTGCATGTCGGTCATGGAGATAATATTGTTTGTGGTGCTAGAAAAAGCCTCGAAATCTAGGGCTTCCGTGCAAAAATATCTTTGTTTCGACCTTCTGGCTGCAAAACCATGACACTCAGCCTCGACGACTTTGATCTGAAGCTGTTAATGGAAGTCCAACGCGACGCGCAAATCCCTCAAAACGAACTCGGCGCACGCGTCAACCTGTCTACGGCTGCCGTCAATCGCAGATTGCGACGCCTGTCCGACGAAGGCATCATTCGCAACTACGCCGCCATCGTCGCGCCCGAGAAGGTTGGGTATCCGCTGACGATCATCGCGACGGTCGAGGTCGAGAGCGAGCAGATCGATCTGCTCGACTCGATGAAACGCACCTTCGCGCAGTGCCCGCAAATCCAGCAGTGCTACTACGTCGCGGGCGAATGGGATTTCGTGCTGATACTGACGGTTCGCAACATGGAGGAGTACACGGCCCTCACGCGACAACTGTTCTTCTCGAACAACAACGTCAAACGCTTCAAGACGCTGGTGAGCATGAGCAGCGTGAAGGTGGGGCTTGGCGTACCCGTGGCTTCCGAGGGCGGGTGACGCAGTCAACGCACTACTGACCTGTCGGTCCAGTTGCCCTGGTCAAACTGGCGAACAGTAATTGCGCCGTTACGGATATCGCCCTTCTCGTCAAACTGGATCGCGCCCGTCACGCCGTCCAGCTTCGAAGCGCGCAGCTTCGGGAGATACACCTTCGGGTCTGTCGACCCGGCAGCCTGCATTGCGTCTGCCATCGCGAGCACTGCGTCATAGGCGTAAGGGGCATACAGCTGCACGGGAACACCAAAGCGCTGCTGATAGCGCTTGAAGAATTCGGGGCCTTGCGGCATCTTTGCGGGCGGCACACCCGCCAGCGTGCAATAGGTATCGTTGTTCATCGAGGATCCGGCCAGCTTGATGAACTGCGGGGTACACGCTTCATCGCCGGCAATGAACTTGACCTTCAACCCAAGCTTTTGCGCCTGCTGCACAAATGCCGCAGCTTGCGTGTCGCCACCCGTGAAAGCGATACCTTCTGGTTGACGGCTCTTGATGGTCGTGAGAATCGCCATCCAGTTCGTTGTCTTGTCGGTGCCAAATTCACGTGCGACTACGTTGCCTCCGGCAGCCTTGACTGACTTTTCGATCTCATCGGCAAGACCTTGACCGTACGCCGTGCGGTCATCGACGATGGCAACCTTGTGCGCGCCAAGATCGTGGACCAGATACGCGCCGATGACCGAACCCTGTCTCACATCATTCGCAACCATACGGAACACATTCGTGAATCCTTGCTGCGTGAGCTTCGGATTGCGGACCTTTCTGTTGTTCAGATCTTCGATTGCGAGCCGCACACCATTCTCGTCGTCCTTCCCGATGTGGGAGAGTTCGCCAGTCAGAGGGGAAACCTGCCCGATCTTTACCGTCAGATCTGCGTGAGCCGTGAGAGGTTGCAGGAAAAGCATCAGAGACGCGAGGCATATCGTCGGTCGGGATAATTGCATGGTCGTACTCACGATAGGTTGGCTGTGGATCGGATCGACAGAATCCGCGACCCGTTGGGCTCGGCAACACTGCGCCCGCCCTGTAACCATCGTAACGACGCCGCACAGTAGCCAAAATCAGGCGCGAGGACCTTTCTGCAAATTTCGATCGAGATGCGGACACTTTTCGATAATTTTTCTCGATGCGTCCTCTCCGGGCAGCCTCAGTATCCAGGCAGCCTGATCCTTTGCCCCGCTATCGAGGCGACGCAGATACCCGGGCTACCCCTCGTGCCGAAGTCAGACACCCGGAACGTGGCGCATTGATCACCCCGGTGTCCCACGGCTGCGCGCCGCAGACGAGCCAGCGAGAACGAGGACGCCAGTACGAGCGGAACAAATGACAGCCGAAGCACCGTGCCCCATCCATATGCCGTCAGCAGGCCACCCGACAGGAACGAGCCGAACGCCATCGTCCCGAATACGACGAAATCATTGAGCGACTGCACGCGGGCCTTTCCTTCCGGGTAATGACACTCGAGCACGAGAGCCGATGCGCCCACAAACCCGAAGTTCCACCCGATGCCGAGCGGGATAAGCGTGAGCCAGAAATGCGCGACATCGATGCCCAACATGCCGACTGCTGCCGAGAGGGCTGTGAGCGCCAGGCCGGCGATGATCACCCGGTGCGCACCGAAGCGCGTAATCAGCCGCCCGGTAAAGAAGCCTGGAGCGTACATCGCGATGACGTGCCACTGAATGCCGAGGTTGGACGACGCCTGTGACAGGCCGCACATTTGCATGGCCAGTGGTGCCGCCGTCATGAGGAAGTTCATCAGCAGGTACGAGACGACCGCGCAGATGACGGCAGTCACGAACCGGGGCTGGCGGGCAATGACGCCGATCGGACGGCCGCCCGCTGCCTCTGACGCCGCCGGCATTGGAAGACGAACGCCAAGCAGGATGAGTGCGGACAACGCAGCGACGGCCGCTTGCGCCAGGAAAGTCGCTGCGAACGTGTAAGGTGCCCACAGATACATGGTGTGGATGACGAGTTGTGGCCCTATTGCTCCGGCGAGCACGCCGCCCGCCATGACCAGGGACAGCGCACGAGGACTCCGCTCCGGCGGCACACAGTCCGCGGCCGCGAAACGGAAGGAAAGGACCACAGCGGCATACGCGCCGCCGAAGAACGTCGCCGCGCAGAATAGCCAGAAGGAGCCCAGCACAACCGCCAAAGCCGCGAGCAAGCCGACAAGCACGCCAAATCCGGTCCCGATCAGGAAGGCGACGCGGCGACCGTGACGTTGGGCCATGGCCCCTGCAGGTAACGAGCAGGCCGCCATCCCCACCACAAAGATCGAGATCGGCAGGGTCGCCAGCGCATGACTGGGTGCCAGCGTGTTGCCGACGATCGCGCCTGTTGCGTAGACGACGGTCGAGTTCGCGCCGGCGAGCGCCTGCGCGATGGTCAGTCTTGCGACATTGCCCCTTGCTTGAGGGTAAAGGGGCGACGATGCCGCCTCAGTGAGAGTGTCCGCGTTGATGTATGACATTTGATTCAAGTTGGTGCGGCTCGCCGCCGATCCGAAGCAGCGTCCGCCGGGCACTGGACTCGAAACCCCATCCGGCTTTGCTGGCATGAACGATGACCGGTTGCCACAGGTCGTCGTTAGCGCACGTCGCGCGTTTGCCCCATGGTCAGGACCATCCGGAACTTGACGTCGCCGCGCTTCATCCTCTGGTAGGCGATGAACGCGTTCTCCAGTGGCATCGTCTCGATCATCGGACGCACGCCCGTCAGCACGCTGAAGTTCAGCGTTTTCTCGTTCTCATAGGGTGAGCCGGTGATCGATCCCGCGACGCTGCGCTCGCCGACGACTAGCTGGCCGGTCGATATGGGCAGCGGGTCTTTGCCCACACCGAGCACGATCAGCCGGCCCTGCGGCGCAAGCCCCCGCAACAGCGCGGACACTACGGCGGTGTTGCCGATGGTCGTCACGATGGCCTTCGCACCACCCATCGCCTGGAGCCTCGCTGCCGCGTCTTCCTGGTTCGTGTCGATATAGACATGCGCGCCGAGTGATCGCGCATCGGCAGCGATGTCAGTGCCGCGTCCGACCGCAACGACCTTGAAACCCATGCGACGCGCGTACTGAAGGGCCATGTGCCCTAGGCCGCCAATGCCCAATACGGCCACGACATCGCCCGCCTCCGCGCCGGACTTCCTGAGCGCATTGAAGGTAGCGACACCTGCGCACAGGATGGGCGCGGCTTCTTCGGCGTTCAGTTCGTCGGGTATCGAAATCAGGCCTGTGCTACGGGCCAGCATCATTTCGGCATAGCCACCCTCACACGAGGCGCCGACGATCGGCTGGTTCTGGCAGAGCTGGAACTGGCCGCGGCGACATTGAGGGCATTCATTGCAGTGTCCGCCGAGACGGCCCACGCCTACGCGTTGACCGATCTTCCAGATCGATGGCGTACCCGCTCCAATGGCAGCAATGCGGCCAACCACTTCATGGCCGGGCACGCGGGGCGACTGCAGTGTCGGGGCCGCCCCTTCGATATCACTGACGTCGGCTCCGCAGATGCCACATGCCTCGACCTCGATCAACACCTGACCGGCGTCCGGTGCGGGTATCGGGCGTTCCACCAGTTCAAGAATCCCGGGTTTCGTCGCGTGCATTGCGCGGTAAGTCTTTTTCATCGTCAACTCCTGGTCGTATTCCGTTTGCCGCAAGACGCGTCCTGACGTGTCGCGGCATCCTTCAATGCACGCACCCCCAGGCTCGCAGCCTCGATGGCACCCGCAACGTAGCCGGGAAAGTGCGGCGACCATTCGCTGCCGACGCCCACGAGCCGGCCATGCCAGACGCCCGACGAGGCTTCGGCCGAAGGTACCGCGCTGTGCTGGACCACTGCATCCTGATCGGCTGCGGTGGCCGTGTATGGGTCGGCAGCCCAGTCCTTGATGAATTCGGCTGTGGGCGTTGCGGCCCTCGCGCCGAACAGCCGGATGAGCTGCGCACGGCAATGCGCGCGCAACACGTCGTCGGCAACCCTTCTTCGGACCCTTGCCGGAACGCCAAAGAAGCCGAACAGCGCCGCACTGCCGCCGGGTATCGATGCGTCGTGGATTTCTCCCAGCGGTCCCCGCGCGCTGCGTGCTTCGCCGGACAGTCCTTCCTCACGCCAGAACGGCGCGTCGTAGACGGCGACGTACTTTGCATGTGGCGCCATCCAGGTCGCGGTACGGCGCCACGCCCGCTCCAGGGTTTCGGGCAGCGCCGGTGTGAATTCGATTGTCGCCGCGGCGAGACGTGGCGGAATGGCGAGCAGCACATGCCCGGCACACAAGGACGTGACCTGTCCACTTGGGCCCTCGATGTCCAGTTCGACGTGATGCCCAGTACAGCGCAGGCGTCGCACCGGGTGGCCCGTCATCATGCGCGCCGGCGCGAGGCGGCTGCGCACCGCGTCGATGAGCGCAGCCATCCCTCCGACCAGGCGCGCGGAAGATGGCGAGGACGCATAGCCACGGATTCGCGCTGGCCGCTCGTCCGGCGAGCGTTCAACCATCATGTCGCCCGCTTCGTGTTGCTCGAAGCGCTCCAGTCCCAGGTCGTGGACAAGTCGGTCCAGCTGAGGCTGTAACGCAGGCCAGAACCACGCCGGTCCGAGGTCGAAACGGTGACGATCGGCCGTTGCGCTCCTGGTGCCAGCAACGATCGACCCGTTGGCAGGAACGGACTCAATCCGGCCACCGAATGTGTGGCGTGCCTCAAGGAGTACGTAGTCCCTGTGGCCATGCTCTTCGAGCAAGAAGGCGGCATACAACCCACTGAGGCCGCCGCCAATGATCGCGATGTGTGCGGTTGACATGGCTTATCTGCAAGTCGTAAGACCGGCGAAGTGGCCCGTCTTCAGATACAGGGCGGCGCCATGCGGGCCAGCCACAAGATCGGGATATTCGCCTGCAGGCAAACGCAACCAGCTACCTCGAACGTATTGCCGCCCGTCGCTCCACAGTTCGCCGCACAGTTCGCCCGTTAACACCAGCAGTTCGGCGCTATCGATCGCGTTCGCGAAGAGCTGCTCGTCCGGATCGAGGCGTAACAGAGCGGTCCGTTCGGACGCATCTGAAAACAGCAAGCAAACGTCACGGCCTGCGCGTCGTCCCCAGCACAACGGGTCGTGTGTGTCGATACGCACGGCGCGATCTTCCCCAGGCGGCATCTGCCCGAGCTTGACGAAAATGATTGCGCCCTCATCGCTGGAGGGCTGATGCGACGACCCAGGTGGATTGCGCAGATACCATCCGGCCGGATAGTGCCGATTCCCTTCCGAGAACGTGCCGGACAGCACCAGTATCTCCTCGCCACCTGCGTGTTGATGCTGCGGGAAACACGAGGCCGAAGCGTAGCGCACGATGCTCGTGGCACGGCCCGTCTCGCCGCCCAGCCGGTCGAGCATCACGCGCTCGACCCCGCTTTGTGGTGAAGCGACCCAATGGTATTGATCGGCCGCGACGACAGCGCAGCGCGAGAAGTCCGCGTTGACGAGCATCGCGTTTCCTCCAGGCATGAACGGGAGGCCGTCGGCTGATCGCTGCAAGAGCCCCAACCAACGGCCTCAGATTGGACTATTTGTTCGGCAACGAAGCGTGTGCGTCGAGGACGCGCGCCGAGTACGTCAGCGCAGCGCCTGCGTTCAGCGCAATCGCGACGCCCAGCGCTTCGGAGATTTCTTCCAGCGTGGCGCCGTGCTCGACCGCTTTTCTGGTATGCACAGTGATGCAGCCGTCGCAGCGCGTCGTGACAGCGACGGCCAGCGCGATCAGTTCATGGATCTTCGGCTCCAGTTTGCCGGTCTTCGCGGCAGCGCCTTCGATCGTCATCAAACCACGCACCACATCGGGAGTGAGCGTGGCGTATTCGTTCACGCGCGTCATCAGCACGTCGCGATAGGTATTCCAGTCTTGCATCATGGTGGTGTGTCCAGGCGACCAGGTGAGGGCTCGTGCCGTGGCTCGAAGCCCCATTGAATAGGTGAGTGTTATGCGGCCTGATAGATGCGCACGTCCGGCACGTCGTCCAGCAGCGGCTTGAGACCGCCGACCACATCGGCGCTGAACAATGCGCTCTCCAGGTAGGCTTTCGCGTTTTCCTCTGTGTCAAAACCGTGCAGCACCTGCACATCCTGCTCGCGCACCAGCAGTTCCTTCGACTTCGCGCCCGCGATCGTATTGAGGAACGCGGCCTTGTACTTCTGATAGACGCCGACGGCAGCGGCACGGTTGGCATCGGCGATCTTCAGGGTGATTTGCAGATAGACCATTTCTCGGCTCCTGTCACGGAAGGGTTGATCAGGCCTGGCGACCGGCCATCACGCCGCCATCGACGGAGAGGACGGTGCCGGTAATCCACGACGCACTCGAAGAAGCCAGGAACAGAATCGCCTCGGCGACGTCGGCCGGCTGTCCATTGCGACCAAGCGGGTGGAAAGCATTGAAGGCCGGCAAGGATTCCTTGACCTGGTCGTCCGTCATGAACGTGTTGTAGACGGGCGTTTCCACCACGGCCGGTGCGACGGTGTTGACCCGGATGTTCGAGGCCGCAAGTTCGATAGCAAGGTTGCGCGTCAACGCGTGTACGCCGCCATTCGCCGCGGAGTACGCAGCCGAAGGCGTCGCCCCGATGGCCTGCAGGGCCCAAAGCGAGCCTGTCTGCACGATGGCGCCACCACCGCGCAGCTGCATCGCCTTCGCCGCGGCCTGCGCCATGAAGAATTTACCCTTGAGGATCGTGTCGAGAAACCAGTCGTACTCGGACTCGTTCACGTCGAGAAATGCCTTGGGGCGGAACACGCCCGCGTTGTTGACAAGAATGTCGACGCCGCCAAACGCCTGCGTCGCCAGTTCGACCAGCGCCGTCGCCGTACCAGGCCGGGCGATGTCACCCGCATGGACACGCACTCGGGCGCCGGACGGGTCGATATCCGCCGCTGCCTGCCTGAGCTTGGCCTCGTCACGGCCGCCAATGACCACGTTGGCGCCGGCGTTCACAAGGCGGGCGGCGACTTCTTTACCGATGCCCGATCCGCCGCCCGTGATGATAGCGATTTTGGAAGAAAAACTATTATCCATGACTGCTCCTGAAAAAGAATGAAAGATCGGAACGAAAGCAACACGAATCGTGTCGTTATCGCTAATTCATGGGAATATTCTCGCCACCCTGCACCACACTCACAAATGAGATATTCTGTTTATCGTTGAAAGAAAATCTTTCTATCAATGACCGCTCCGATTTTCCTGAACGCGCTGCGCGCCTTTGAGGCGAGCGCGCGCCACCAGAGCTTTTCCGCCGCGGCACTGGAACTGAACGTCACGCCCGCTGCCGTCGGTCAACTCGTTCGCAGCCTCGAAGAATGGCTCGGTGTACCGCTGTTCCATCGAGGCAGCGGCGGGCGAGCGCGTCTTGTGCCAACGGACGTTGCGCTACGGGCACTGCCCGACATCCGCGACGGGTTCGATCGGCTGAACCTCGGGTTCGCGCGACTCAAGGAAGGCTCGGCTGTCGGCGTGCTGACGGTGACCGTCAGCACGGCGTTCGCCGCGAAGTGGCTGCTGCCGCGCATTGACCGCTTCCAGAGCGCCTGGCCGGAAACCGACGTGCGTCTCGACACCAGCCTGAAGCTGATGGATTTTGCGACCCAGGGGATCGATATCGGAGTCCGTTACGGCGCGGGGAACTGGCCGGGATTGGAGGCCGAGAAACTGATGGACGAAGAGGTTTTTCCCGTGTGCTCACCGGCGTTTCTCGACAAGCATCGCCGCTTGCGCGGCCCGGCAGACCTGGCCGGGCTGACGCTGATAGACGATCTCTCCGTCGATCGTCAGATCGGATTCGTCACCTGGGACGCGTGGCTCGAAACCGTTGGAAAGAAAACAATCGCGGCTCGATCCGGGTTGAAGATCAACAATTCTGCCGCGGTCTTGCAAGCCGCGATCGATGGCCGCGGAGTCGCGCTAGCGCGTAGCGTTCTCGTCCGCGATGATCTGGCCGCCGGGCGTCTGGTCCGGTTGTTTCCAAACATCGTGCGGCCGTCGGTGCTCGCGTATTACGTCGTCTACCGGAAGGAGTGTGCTGCGTTGCCGAGACTTGTCGCGTTTCGCGATTGGCTTCTTAGTGAGGCTTGCGTCGACTGACATACGAAGTACGTTGGCCCTCATATCGAGTGACCGCTTTGTGGATACGATCGTCGAATGGGCGTCTGCCAGCGCTTGCGCAAGCGTCAGTCTCGCGATGTTGCTACTGGCATCGGCCATCTCGTGCGGCGAGCCGCCCCGTTGCGAGGCTTCTGTATTCATTGCGTCACTCCAGATCCGTTTGGTCGACCACCATCCGTTGCGCAGGGACCCAGAGATCGTGCGCCATCGTCAGAAATCCGGCGATATAGGCGACATCCTCTTCGCCCTTGCGAACCCCGACATTGATGCTCTTGCTCAAGCCATGCTCGCCGAGCCGGACGGTCCGTACAGGCAACCCGTTCCCCTCCTCCGCGACGAGCCAGTTCGGTAAGACGGCGATGCCGCGACCGGCCGCAACCAGTTGCAGCATCAGTTCAGTCTGCTCAGCCGTCCGATGAAATTTCGGCTTGCAGTGCGCGGGCACCAGAAAGCGCGTGAAGATGTCGAGGCGCTCCTTGCTCACGGGAACCGTGATCAGTTCCTCGCTCATCAGGTCCTGAGGCACAGCGAACTCGCGTGTGGCGAGCGGATGGCACTCCGGCACCACCAGCATCAACTCATAGTCGATGACGGGACAGAACGTGATGTCCGGCACGTCGATCGGGTCGGGCGTGATCAGAAGATCGATTTCATACCCGAGCAGCGCGGCAACGCCATCAAAGCGGAATGCGGTGCGCACATCGAAATCGACATCGGGCCACGCGGTGAGGTAGTGCGGCGTGAGCCGGGTAAGCCATTTCTGGCACGGATGACATTCCATGCCCACGCGCAGCGCTCCACGGCGACCCTCTGCGAAATTCGTCAGCGTCCGTTCTGCGTGCTCCATCTGCGGTAGCACGCGCCCAGCGAGGCCAAGCAGATATTCGCCGGCGTGCGTGAAGCGCAGTCCACGGCCGTTCTTGGTCCAGAGCTTGACGCCATGCCGCTCTTCAAATTTTCGAACCATGTGGGATAGCGCCGACTGCGTCACATTCAACCGGTCGGCCGCTGCGGTCACGCTGCCGAGGCGATCCACTTCCATCACGATCGAGAGGTATTGGAGGTCTAGCATTCCTGTTCTCCATCAGCGCAACGCTTCGGTGCTTCGCGGGCGATCGACGCTATCGGTGCGTTGGATCGGCTCTTGCGACGATCTCGCTTTTCGCAAAGTGAGCGCAAACCCGACCAGACCCAGCACCGGTCCTGGCACCAGAAGCCACATCGCATCGAGTCCGATATGTTCGAAAAGCGAGGTGCTCGCTTCAATCGATAACACCGTGATCGCAAAGCCAATCGAGTTCTGGATCGCGAGCGCGCTTCCCACGAGCGCGCGCGGACATGCGTCGGCAGCGAGCGCGGAAAACTGCGGCGAGTCAGCGGGGGCCGACGCGCCCCAGATCAGCAGAAGCACGGCCATCGTTTCGGGAGTCAGGTGACGCCAGCCCAAAGCGAAGACGAGCCCACATAGACCGGATATCGCGAGTGCGCATGTCGCTACCTTCGCACTGCCGTGGTATCGCGATACAACACCGCCGAGCAAGGAGCCCAGAGCGCCGATCGCGACCACACCGAATGACATCGCGGAAACACTGAGCCCAGGAAAAGCGCTAGTCAGAGAGGTATGGGCAATCAGCAGCGGTACCGCGGTCCAGAACGCGTAAAGCTCCCACATGTGACCGAAATACCCGAGCGTCGCGGCCCGAAACCGGCGAACGCGAAACGCGCTGAATACGGATGGCGGCGACGTCGCTGATGTCTCCTTGCCGCTCGCAGAACGGGTCGACACGACGGAGTGCGGCCCATCGCCGAGCGCGCCGATAATGCCGGCCCCACCGACAGCAAGCAACGACGACGCAGAAATGACCAGTTGCCATGAGAGACCCATTCCCAGCACTCGCATCGCATGGGGCAGCGCCGTGCCGAGTATGAGCATCCCGACAAGCTGCGCGAGCGCTTGCCCCGTGCGATTGGGCGCCCAGCCGATGATCAGCTTCATTCCCATCGGGTAGATGCCGGCGAGGCAGATACCGACGCCGAACCGGAAGAGCGCGCCACTCACGAGACCGGTCGACAGCCACGCAAAGCCGAGGTTGAACAGCGCACCGACGACGGCGCTGCAGACGAAGATTCTGCTCGCGCGAAAACGATCGGCGGCGCCGCTCAGCGAGACGATGAGTGTGCCGAGGATGAACCCAAGCTGCACCG
>NZ_JBBPEN010000017.1:0-107314 GCF_038900755.1 Paraburkholderia diazotrophica | reverse complement strand
ATCGACGACCTGTTGCCTTGGAACGTCGCCCCTTTGCTGCCTCCCTCCGCGCGCATTGACCCCATTCGCTAACAGCACATCCCTCATCGGTCAATCTCGTGGGCAACGGTAATGATCGAGTGCTTACCAGAATTCTGGGATTCGCTGGCGCGATGCGGGCAATGAAGCTGCGGGGCGCGTAATCTAACGGCGCTCGAATCACTCGCGGGTGGGCAACGCAATCGCCCCGATGCACGCAATCTGGCGCGCGGCAAATGCGCGACATCACTTCCTTTGCAAGCCGGCCGGCCCAGGCGTTTTTACACAGCCTCGGCCAGGAACGGTCAGTCGACACAGTCTCCTGAATCGTCGACAATCCCCGCCGAAAATCCGGGGCGACTCAAGACGGGTGAGGTGAATGGCTGCTTTGGGCGGAGACGACGGATCGCTTACTAGCAGCAGTTCGGTGTCTCGTGATTCCATTGCGCGATCTATCTCACTATTCGCCGGGAGTCGAGTGTCGTTGAAAAAGTCCCCTCGGAAAGCCATCAAGCGACGGGAGTGCATCGTCATGCTGGGTCAGCGAAGCGGCGATCAGGACCTTGACGATCATGTTCTGAAGGACCATCTGTTACGCGGCGTAGATCACTTCTTCGATGCCGGAGATCTGCGTAAGCACATGGCGTCCTTTTACAGTCCTGCGGGGCGCCCTTCGATTGATCCAGTGTTGATGGTTCGCATGCTGATCGTCGGATACTGCGTCGACATGGAATCGACCAGCCCCAGTTCAGCAACCCGCTCGGTGTCAATCGAAGTTCAGAAAGCCGGTCTCGTTGCCATTGCGTTCATGGCCTGCGCAGAAATTGCGCCCCTTTGGAAGACCGACCCGGCAACTACGTCCCGCCGGGCCCGCATCGAGTTCTATCGCCGCGTTTGGTCAGTCAACCTTGACAACTTTTGGCGGCGTCCAGCTGCCGTTGAGGATCGAGGGATTGCTTTCCTGCGGCCAGTACATGCGCAACATCAGGTTGAAGTCGCCCTTCGGGGCCGGCAGCCAGTTGGCCTCCTTGTCCTTGCCTGGCGATTCGGTTTGGAAATAGAGCGTGACTGAGCCATCCGCGTTCTTCTTCAGATCGTTGCGCGGGCTGACCGTGAACTTGTTCAGTGCGTTTGGAACAAACCACCAGCCCTGATCGATCTGATACATGGTAATCGACCAGAAACCTTTCACTGGCGGCTCCTGCGCCTTGGCGAAGGTGAGCGTGTACTTGTGGGCACCATTGAGAGCGGCGCCGGTGCTGTCCACCATTGTGTAGGGATAGACAGCATCCTCCTGCACATTCGACGGCCAGCCGAAGGCCGCCACGACCGCGCGCTTCATGTAGTCGGTACCGAATTCGCCAAGGCCCTTGGTGATCTGCCAGCCATCAACGATCTGACCAAGGCTTTTCTGGTTGTCGCCAATCCTCTTCAGGGCTTCTTGAGGGAGATCCTTGAGCGCCGCTTGCGTCTGCGTGTCGAACTTGCCCATGTCAAACGGCTCGCAGGGTTTTAGCCCGATTTGCGCCATCTTTTCGATCATTGGGGTGTCGGCGCCAACAGGCGGGGCGTCCTTGCACATAATGCGGGTCATCATGTCGAAATAACCCTTCGTACCCATGTCGAGGATGGCCTTCTGCGGCTTGTCGGTCATCGAAAAGGGCGGATTCGGATCGAGCGCTGCGGGCATGGACTTGTAGTCAGTACCCCAGGCGGAAAGCGGGGTGACCTTGAGCTGCGACTGCAGCCCGTTCACCGCCTTGTAGTCCGCTTGCGTCCCGTTCGCATAGGTACGCCCGAGAATGATCATGTAGCGGGTCTCGACCGGGACATGCACCATCCCTTTCGGTACCTCTCCCTTCCAGTCAGAGCGCGTCAGCAGATAGTTCGCCGCACCCTGGCCGGCAGTCCGGCTGCCCTTCGAAGTGAAGTCACCCATCCACAAATCGTACATTGGGAACATGTAGAAGCGGCCGTCTGGCATCGCCGGGTGGCTGAAGACCTGTGGCTCCGACACGTCGATCCAGGCAACCGAATACAGCGTGTCGGCGTTCGGTGCCGAAATACCACGATATTCCGCCGGCGGATAGCGCGGCACGTTCAGGAACTGACCCATGGGTGCTTTCAGTTCCTTCAGCGACACGTCAGTCGTGTGGGTCATCTGGCGCCGGGTGACTTCGGTGGTCATCATCGAATACCCATAGATATACGCGTCCATGGCGATGCCTTTTACCTGGTCGGCGGTGAGTGCGAGTGCCGGTACCGAACCGGACACGAGGGCGGCGGCAAGTGCAAAGCTTGCAGTTCTTTTGAATTTCATCAGATACCTCTAGCTTCTGGTTGTATTCGACGATAACGCCGGCCGTCCTACTGGCCACCGAACGGTTTCTTGACGGTCAGCCTGTTGGTCACGGACGTCACACCTTGAACGCCGCGAGCGATCGTAGCGACCTTGTCGATCTGCGACGCGTCTACGACCGTGCCGTCGAGCGTCACTGCGGTGCCCCTCGCAAGTACACTGATGTCGCCGGCGTTGATCTCCTTGTGCTTCACGATCGCCGCATAGACCTTCCTGCGCAGCGCACGGTTGGCAGCTCGGGTGTCCTTGGCCGTCAGGCTGCCGGATGCTGTGGCGTTCGAAGCGGCACCCGCATCGCTTGCGCCGGGCTGCGCCCCGGCATGAACGGATGCCAGCGCGATCAGCGCGGCGCCGGCTACCCCGATTGCTCTCTTCGTGGTCATGGAATGCTCCAGTTTGTTGTGCAGGATGGGATCAGAAGCTGTGGCGGATGCCGATCATCGCCGCCGTGGTCGACCTGCCTTGCGGAACGGCCGCACCATAGGTGATCGTCTGGCTCATGTTGCCGTGGTTGTCAACGTACCCGACCTGCGCATAGGTGAGGGTGCGCCTGGACAGGCTGTATTCGGCGCCCAGCGCATATTCGGCCGAGTGATTGGCCCCGACGTTCCGGTCATGCAGGTAATAGAAGCCCGACGTGACCTTGAAGAACGGGCTGAACCTGTACCCGAGACCCCCGGAAAACATCTCCAGGTTGAACCCTTTGGGTCCGCTCGTATTCGCGGGATTCCTGGCCCGGCTGTACGACGTCGACACGGAGAAATCGTGGAACGTGTACTGCGCGCCCAGATAGTAGAACTGGTTATTGTTCAGGCCGGTCGAGGGCGCGGTGACGATCCCGCTGACCGTCGTCGTGAACGGATTGGAGTCGTGTCCGTTGTAGTACACGCCTGCGAGGTTCAGGCCGTAGTTCGAGTACTGCAGCACGACCGACTCGCGGGTACCGCCCTGGAACTGTCCCGCGACGCCGCCCGGCGCGTATTCGAGTGCAAGCGATGCACCGTAGAGCTTCGGCGACCGGTAAACGATCGCGTTGTCGTCATACAGGGCGCCCACTGAGCCGTTCGTGCTGGTTCCCTGCCAGAACGCGGCCTGGTTCAGGCCCAGCCACGCGGTCAGGATGGAACCGAAATACTGGGCGTTCCGTACGTCGGTGTCGGCCATCGCATAGATCATAGGTACGATCTGCCTGCCCATGTCGATGGAACCATACGGACTCGACACGCCCACGGTCGTTTGCTGATTGAACACCGCGGTGGTAGTCGGCGTGTCGGTCAGTCCACCCTTCCCCGTGCCGGTGTTGAACGCCCCCTGCAGCCTGAAGTTGACCTTGAAGCCACCGCCGATGTCCTCGGTGCCCTTCATGCCCCAGATGCTCGAATAGATGCCGCCGTCCTTGTACGCATAGACATGACCGAGATTCACCCTGGACTGGAAGTTGGCCGCGTTTGCGCTCTGATAGAGCAAACCGGAATCCATGACGCCATACAGTGTGACGGATGATTGCGCGTGCGAAGCACTGGCGAACAGCACCAGTGCCGCGCCGCAGCTGAGCTTCAACTTCATCGTGTCCCCTCTTGTGATTTGTAGACGGCAGGGGTATCCGGGCGGATGCCCCTTGCGGTGGAACGAAACGGCTCCCTTCGACGGCCTTCAGTCGCCCACGTAGTAGTTGCGGAATTGATCGCGCAGCGTGTTCTTGAGGACCTTGCCGGTCGCGCCGAGTGGAATGCTGTCGATGAACACCACCGCATCGGGTTTCCACCATTTCGCGACCTTGCCGTCGAAGTGGGCGAGCAACTCGTCACTGCTGACGCTGCTGCCGGGCACCTTCACAACGAGCAGCAACGGGCGTTCGTCCCACTTCGGATGACTCGCCGCGATGCAGACCGCGCCCAAAACATCCGGATGCAGGGTTGCAACGTTCTCGATGTCGATGGAACTGATCCACTCGCCACCCGACTTGATCACGTCCTTGCTGCGATCGGTGATCTGCATGAATCCGTCGGGGTCGATCTTTGCAACGTCGCCTGTGGGAAACCAGCCATTGCGCAATCGCGCACTGTTCTCGCCTCGGAAATATTCACGCGATACCCAGTGGCCGCTCACATGAAGATCGCCCGTCGAACGGCCGTCCCAGGGGAGCTCGTTGCCGCTGGCGTCGACGATCTTCATGTCGATCCCGAACAGCGCGCGCCCCTGTTTGGCCTGAATGGCATTGCGCTGTTCGACCGGCAGCCCCAGCTGATGAGACTTGAAACTGCACACTGTGCCGAGCGGGCTCAGTTCAGTCATGCCCCAGGCGTGCAGGACGTCGACGCCATACCGGTCCTGAAAAGTTGCCGTCATTGCCGTTGGGCAGGGTGCACCGCCAACCACGGTACGTCGCATCGACGAGAAGGAGGCCTGGTGTTCATCCGCGTGCGCAAGCAGTCCCTGCAAGACGGTTGGAACAGCCGCCGACAGGGTGACCTGTTCCGCTTCGATGAGCTCGTACAGCGACCGGCCATCCAGGGACGGGCCGGGAAATACCATCTTTGCGCCGACCATGCAGGCGATGTACGGCAGACCCCAGGCATTCACGTGGAACATCGGCACCACGGGCAGGATCGTGTCGCGCGCCGAGCAGTTGAGCGCATCGGGAAGTGCGGCCGACAGGGTGTGGAGCACGGTCGAGCGATGGCTATAGAGCACACCCTTCGGCAGACCAGTGGTACCCGACGTGTAGCAGAGCGAACAGGCATCGTTCTCGTTCAGCAGTGGCCACGTGAATCCGTCGCTGTGCGAGTCCATCAGATCTTCGTAGCACAACAGGGAGACGGGCAACTGATGGGTGGCGGGCATGTGCGCGCGGGTAGTCATTGCGACGAACACTGTTGGGCCCGTCGCGCGCTTCGCGACCTCCTCGATGATCGGCAGGAACGTGATATCGAAAAAGACCACGCGATCCGCTGCGTTCTCGATGATGTACGCGAGCTGATCGACGTGCAGGCGCGGATTGAGCGTGTGCAATACGGCACCGGACCCGGACACCGCGAAGTACAGCTCCAGGTGGCGATAGCCGTTCCATGCAAGCGTGGCGACGCGATCACCACGATCGATGCCCAGCGACGATAGCGCATTGGCCATGCGTCTTGAGCGCCGCGCCAGTTCGGTAAAGCTGTATCGGTGAATGTCACCTTCGATTCGCCGCGATACGATCTCCCGCTCACCGTGGTGCCGTTCAGCATGGGTGAGCAGTGAGGAGACGAGCAGCGGCTGCTGCATCATCAAGCCTTGCATCTCTGATTTTCCTGGGCTGGGTGCTTTGATTGACCGTGCCGCCATTTGCGCTGACGGCCGGTCTCTCCGGGTAGCGGCGCGGACCAGACGTGCTTCGCGCGGGCGCCGCAATCCATTGGGACCCGGCGCTGCCACGTTGGTCGAGACGCGTCGTGTCCGTTCCATCCGTACCATCGGATAGGCGTAGATGTACGCTTCCGTGGCGATCTGCTGCGCATCGGCCGGACTGGACGCGGCGCTGCGTTGACCGACTGTGCAATCGCGGCGCCCAGCACGCGCCGGACCCACGGCGCGCAAATTCGTTGAGTCATATCTCCTCCTTGTGGATTGTTTAGCGGCTATCGGCCGCGTCGGAATCACCCGTTCTTTTTCTTTTGTGGCATCGCCAATCGGCAGAGTGCCACGCACGCGGCACTCTGGACCGGTAAGGCGAGGAGTTTGACTCCAGGGCCCCTCAGCACCGGCTTCAGTCCGTTGCCGGCATGGCGCGAATGCGCCGCCGCAACAAATATCAGCCCGCGAAGGACGACAGATCTTTGGGCTCGATGTCGTTAGTCTTGCAGTACGCCAGATAACGGTCCATCGACGTCTTCCAGTTCTCAACCGCGATGATGTTGTCTTTGTCGTCGAGGTACAGCAGTTCGCCGACCACGATATTGAAGGTAATGATGTCCGGCCCTTCCGCGTAGGCTGCCTGCGGCGTGTGTCTCGTCGATGCCGTTTCGTAGACCACGCTGCCGGCGTGCGCCACCCAGTCGTGCTCCTTGTAGCGCCAGCTACCCTGAACGGTATAGACGATGACGGTCCCCGTATGGTGATGGCGCGGCATCTCCACGCCGGCTGGCGCCTTCAGCAGGGTAATGGTCTCGCCGCGTACCGGATCGATCTTGAAGTACTTGACCATCACGTCGGTGCTGTACGGCGCGAATGGCATCCAGGGGGTGTCGTTACCGTCGAGGCAAGCGGTATTGATGGACTCGAACAACATTTTGACTGTCTCCGTTTTTGTCTTGCCTCGGTCCGTCGGGACGAGGAACTTGATGCATTCTGGCAAGGCTCACGTCCGTGGCGCTTGTCATTTTCAGACAACGCGTTATCATTTTTGACAGTCGAAGTCATCGCCGCTCAACTTTCCGCACGCTCCTATGATCCCGAAAGCCGCGAGTCGTCAGGTACCGGCACGCTATGTCCTCCTGCTTGACGACTACTTCCGGTCGTCGGGCAGTTCGCTCGCGGCCGTGTTGCATACAGCCAAGGTGGACCCCGACCGCATAAGGGAAACCGACTGCAGCCTGTCTGAAGGGCAAATCGATGCTTTCATTGAGGAAGGCATGCGGCTGACGCAGCGTAGCGATATTGGCTTCGAGTGGGGGCGTCGGCTCAAGCTGAACTCTCACGATATCCTCGGCTATGCGATGCTTTCGGCGCCAAACCTTGACCGCGTGCTACGCCTCTGTTCGCGTTACTACCGGCTGTTGACACCCATGTTCCGGATGCTTTATCACCGCACCGGTAATCATGCGGAGTTGATTTTTCGGCCTGCGCATCCAATGCGGACGCGAACCTTGAATGTGCTGCAGGAGGCAATTGCCGTATCGGTGCACTTCCAGTGCATGCCATTGCTGCAAACCCCGTCGTCTGTCTATGACATCTACATGCCGTTCGAGGAGCCGTTGCACGTTGCGCGCTATCGGGAGCTGGCGCCCGCGCGCGTTCACTTCGGCCCTTCGGCCCTCCCGGAAATCCGTATCGTTGCGGATACGTGGAGTCTCGACACGCCGCTACCGATGGCTGATGAGCACGCGGTGCGTCGGGCGGAGGACCGATGCAAACTGCTACTCAGGACATTTTCTGCTAACGGAAACGTACGTGAATGGGTTGTCATGATGCTGAACGAAGCGGACAGCGTTCAGCCCACGATCGAGGAACTGGCTCAGGTGCTCGGGATTTCCGCGCGTACTCTGGACCGGCACCTGAAAAACGAAAACTGCAGCTTTCGAGTGCTGTCGACACAGGTACGGGACGCGCGCGCTCGCAGCTTGCTAGCCGAAGGTGACCTGTCCATATCGCAGATCGCATACACGCTGGGTTTTACAGACGTCGCAAACTTCAGTCGAGCTTTCCGCCGGGTGAACGGCGTATGCCCTTCCGCTTTTCGGGCGGGAAGCTCTCCACTTCGATGAGCGACTCGAACAGCATGAGATAGACGAACTGGACTGACCGTCTCAGAGGGGTTC
The DNA here is from genome assembly GCF_038900755.1 of Paraburkholderia diazotrophica. Lineage (GTDB taxonomy): Bacteria > Pseudomonadota > Gammaproteobacteria > Burkholderiales > Burkholderiaceae > Paraburkholderia > Paraburkholderia diazotrophica_A. The sequence goes on along the minus strand of NZ_JBBPEN010000017.1, from coordinate 99,418 downwards.
AAACGGGATTTGCGTTAGGCGCTGGATTGTTCAGAAGTCGTTCGCAGGGAATCCACAAGCTCCCGATGAAGCAGACCTTCAGCCCTTCGCCGATCCGATGTGGCCAGGCGATAGACGCGCGTAGTTCACAGCCTCTAGCGCCTTCGGAGCCTGGCGCCTTAGCAGTCTCGATACTGTTGTGAGCGCATCTTCCATGCCGCTTCGGTATTTATGCACGCGGAATATATCGGCTGGCCGTCTGATGCTGAACCGGAAATCGAATCGGAACCCGCCAACCAGTGAACGCTTTTGATCGTCTGTCAATCGGCTGGATGCCGACCGGTCGCCGCCATTCGATACCGAACCGGCCGACGATCGCTTCACCATAACGGCCGCCCGATCGATCTCCAGGCGGATGATGCGATTCGCATCACGCGATACAAATACTTGATCGCGCGCAATTGTTAAGTCTTGCAAGTCCGATTGCCTTTCTGTAGACAAGGCAATTGGATCATGCGAGAGTGCTGCCGAGCACTTTTCCGTACGGATTCTTACCAGGTACGACAACGATAGCCGCAGCGCTCGATAGGTATGCTTCGCTGCAGTCGTCGCGGATGGTGCTCACGACGTTGCCGAAAATAGAGAAAAGGGTGTCCGCCGCTGGAGGTTGCTTCGACGTGGCGCGCCTTTCAAGAGGGCAAGGTAAGCATGGATATCCTGAGGCGAATTGCGCGGGGAACTGACCCAATAGAAAGACAACCAGATCGTCCACGACACCCATCCTGCGCTCCACCGAGCGCTTCGCCTGGCCATGCGCGCCGCAACGGACTTCCATAGGTCAGGCGCTGGCCGCGTGACCAGAGTGCAGGAAGACCTTCCGTTCAGCCGTCTGCCTCGATAGTTGCCACTGACGAGTCTTTGCATCACGCGGACGGGGCTCACTAGCCCAAAGGCCCGTGTCTCTGGGCTGCGCAGGCAGGAGGTTTTTCCTTCGTGATCTGCGCCGAAGCCTATAAGCCCCAGGTGATCTCTGGAAAGCAGATCGCGGATCTCGCCAATACAGGCCCGCGTTGCGACTTGCGCGTTGAAGGAATGCGACCTGGCTCTGGTGCGTTCGGATTTCGTCGAGGACGAGAGCGGTCCCGCTTTCAACGCGCGCATACGTGAATGGCAGAACCAATACGGCGCCACATACAACATCACTTGCGATACAGGGAAAGAAGATGAACAGGTCGTTCAGGACAATCTGGAACGATTCGTTGGGCGCCTGGGTTGCGGCATCCGAGATCGATCATGCGAAGGGCGGGCGCGTGGTGTCTGCGCGAGAGTCAGTATGCAACGTCATCAGACGAACCGTCCGCCCGACGCGCGCTGCACTATGCGTCAGTTTGTCCATGACGGTCCGCGCTGCGATGTTGCTGTTGGCCACGACATTTACCGCAGCCAGCGCCCAGACCTTGAGTTGGGGGCCGAGCGGTGGGGGCGGTTCCGGTACATGGGATAACACCACCGCCAACTGGTTCAATGGCGCGACGGCTATGCCGTGGGTGGGTGGGAACACCGCCGCATTCGGTGGGACGGCGGGCACGGTGACCGTGTCCGGCACGATGACCGTAGGAGGCCTGACTTTCGGTACCAGCGGTTATACGATCACCGGCGGCACGCTGGCCACATCCGGCGGCACACTTACTATCACGGGCGCCAACAACAATATCAACGCAAATATCGGTTCGACCATCGCTGGCGGCTCGAACCTCGCCGTTCTCGGCGGCTTCGTGACACTGACGACCCCGAGCGCCATGTCTTATACCGGGTCCACAACGGTCGCCAACGGCGCGACGCTTAATTTTTCCACGTCCTCCCTCAATACCACAATCCAATCTACAGCATTCTATGTGAATGGGGCATCGACGTTGATCACCAGTCCGCAGCAGCGTGAAAATATTAACGGGACGATCACCTTCGATCAGGTGGGCGGCGGGACCGTGAATTTTGCGGGAAGCGGCGCGCAAGGCGGCACGGTATTGTCGAACGGTTCCTCGAGTACCTCCCTGAGGATCGTGGCGACAGGGGGGGCTCAGGACAGTGTGATCAGTTCTACAGGTACCGGGCTCAACCTGGGTGCTGTTGCATCAAGCTCGCCCCCATCAGCGCTCATACTGGATACGACAACGGCTTCGAGCAGTCTGCTAGTCAGCGCTCCATTATGGAATCAAGGCGCGAGTGTCACCAAGACTGGTCCTGGCACGGCAACGATAACGGCCGCCAACACGTATGCCGCGCCGACCATCATAGACGGCGGCGTGCTGAGCGTGTCGAACCTCGCAAATGGTGGCGTTGCGAGCAATATCGGGGCGTCCACGAACGCTGCAGCTAATCTGGTTATTAACGGTGGGACCCTGCGGTATACCGGCACCGGGGCGAGTACTGATCGCGCCTTTACGCTGGGTCCCAATGGCGGCGCCATCGATGCGTCTGGCGCCGGCCGGCTGAACTTCACCAATACTGGGGCGATTGCATACAGTGGTACGGGTCCGAGTACCCTGACTCTGACCGGCAGCAATGCCGCAGCCAATACATTCGCGCTCACGCTGGGCGACAATGGCGGCTCTTCCTCTCTCGTCAAGGCGGGCGCTGGCACATGGGTGCTCACCGGCAACAACACTTACACCGGCGGCACCTTTCTTAACGGCGGCACGCTCTCGGTCGCCAATGACGGCAACCTCGGCGCCGCTTCCGGAACGCTGACCTTCGACGGCGGCACACTGGAGAACACGGCGGCGTTCACGACCTCGCGCAACGGCACCCTCAATGGTGGAGGCGGCACGTTCCAGACTGATGCCAACCTGACAGTTTCCGGTGCGATGGGCGGGGCGGGAGCCCTAACGAAGACCGGCGGCGCAACGCTGACCGTCACCGGAAACAACACGTACGGGGGCGGTACCACCATCTCGGCCGGCACGCTGCAGATCGGCAACGGCGGCACGACCGGCTCGATCATCGGCAACGTCACCGACAACGGCACCATGGTGTTCGATCGCTCGGATACCTACACATTCGCAGGCGTGATCTCCGGCAGCGGAGTAGTGAACCAGATTGGCGGCGGCACAACGGTGCTTACCGGCAACAGCGGTTACACCGGCGGCACAACGATCTCGGCGGGTACGCTGCAGCTCGGCAACGGCGGCACCTCCGGCTCGATCACAGGCAACGTCGTCGACAATGCGACGCTGGCCTTCGATCGCTCGGATACCTACACGTTCGGCGGTGTCGTATCCGGCAGTGGCGCGTTAAACCAGACCGGCGGCGGCACGACGATCCTGAGAGGTGCAAATAGTTATACGGGCGCAACGAACGTCGCAAGCGGTACCCTGATCGTCGACGGCAACCAGTCGGCAGCCGCCGGTCTCACCTCCGTGCAAGGCGGCGGCGCGATCGGCGGTACAGGCACAATCGGCGGCAGCGTGGTCATCGCCAACGGTGCGGCACTGAATCCCGGCGATCCTGGCTCGGTGCCGGGCACGCTGACGATGAATGGCGACCTCACGCTCAATAGCGGGTCAGTCCTCAACTACAACTTCGGCCAGGCCAACGTTGCAGGGGGCGCGCTCAACGACCTCACGGATGTCGGCGGCAACCTCACGCTTGCCGGCACGCTGAATGTCCAGACGACCCCCGGGGCGACGTTTTCGCCGGGCGTCTATCGTGTCATCAACTACAACGGCACGCTGACGAACAACGGCCTTGCCATCGGGGCTATCCCGTCTTCCAGCTTCTACGTGCAGACGTCGGTTGCCAACCAGGTCAACCTGGTCAATACAGGCACGCTCACTCTGAGATACTGGGATGGTGCAGCGGGACCGCGGAACGACGGCATTATCGAGGGCGGCAACGGCGTCTGGCAAAACTCATCGGGCAACGACTTCTGGACGGAGCAGACCGGGACGGTGAACGCTCCGTTCACGGACGGCGCCTTTGCGATCTTCGAGGGTGCGCCAGGCACGGTGACGGTGGACAACAGCCTCGGTCAGGTCCAGGCAAGCGGGATGCAGTTCGCCACGAACGGCTACCACCTCAGCGGCGGTCCCATCGAGCTCACGGGCGGCCCGTCAGGATCGATTGTCCGCGTTGGCGATGGCACGACCGCTGGCACGGGTTACACCGTCACGATCGACAACGCGCTGACGGGCAGCACACAGCTCGTCAAGACCGACCTTGGTACCCTTGTGCTCAACGGGAGCAACACGTACACGGGTGGCACCGATATCCAGGGCGGCGCTGTACGCATCTCGAGCGACGCCAACCTCGGTGCCTCGACCGGCGGGCTGACGCTCGACGGCGGCACGCTTGAGACGACAGCGAACATGACAAGCGCGCGCAATGTGTCGCTCGCGAGCACCGGCACGTTCATGACCGACGCCGGCACGACGCTGACGCTCGCCGGCCCACTGTCCGGCCCAGGCAGCATGACCAAGGCAGGCAGCGGAAGCCTGGTGCTGGTCGGCGACGCCACCCACACAGGCGGCACGACGATCACGGCCGGCACGCTGCAGATCGGCAACGGCGCCACGACAGGCTCGCTTGCCGGCGATGTGGCCAACAACGCCACGCTTGCATTCGATCGCTCGGATACCTACACATTCGGAGGCGCGATCTCCGGCAGTGGCGTGGTGAACCAGACCGGAAGCGGAACAACGGTGCTCACCGGGAATAACACCTATTTGGGCGGCACCTCGATCACGAACGGCACACTGAGCGTCTCGAGCGACGCCAACCTGGGCGCAACAAGCGGGGCCGTGACGCTCGACGGCGGCACGCTCGAGACCACGTCCAGCATGACGGGCACACACAACATACTGCTTGCGGGCCCGGGCACCGTCCAGACCGATCCGGGCACGACGCTCACACTCGAGGGGACGGTCACGGGCTCCGGCAGCGTCACGAAGGCGGGCGCTGGCACGTTGCTGCTGGCTGGTGCCGATGCGCAGACGGGCGACACGGTCGTCGCAGCGGGGACGCTGAAGGCTGCGGCGGCAAATGTGCTGAGCCCGGCCTCGGCGATGACCGTTCAAGGCGGAGCGACGCTCGATCTGAACGGCTTTGACCAGACCATCCCCACGCTGACGAACGCGGGGACGGTCGCATTGAGCGGCGCGCCGGGCACGACGTTGACCGTCAGCGGCAACTACACGGGCGCGGGCGGCGTCCTGCGGCTCAATACGCTGCTCAACCAGGGCGGCCCTGCCACGAGTACCGACATGCTGACGATCGGCGGCAACGCAGGCGGCAATACGGGAATCCGGATCAATGGTTCAGGCGGTGGCGCGCAGACGACCGGCGACGGCATCCGCGTGGTGCACGTGGGGGGGACTTCGAGTGCCACAGCGTTCCAGCTTGCTGCACCCGTCCAGGCGGGCGCGTACCAGTACCTGCTCTACCGGGGCGGCAGCACGGACGCGAACGACTGGTATCTGCGTTCCCAGCTGGAGGCGCAATCGACATCCGATTCGTCTGGAACGGTCATAGCCCCTGCATACCGTCCGGCGGTCACCGGCTACGTACTGACGCCATCGCTGAACCTCGACTATGGCTTCTCCGTGCTCGGCACCCTGCATGAGCGGGTGGGCGACATCGCCGCGCTCGAAGGCACACAGCCCGGTCATAGCGATGGCGTGTGGGGACGCGTCAGTGGCCAGAACATCGACATGAACGCGAACCACCGGTTCTCGTCGGACGCGAAGACGTTCTTCGCGCAGTTCGGCAAGGACTGGACGCTCGCTCGCCCGGAAGCTGGCGGCAGCACGCACGCGGGTGTGATGGCCACGTTCGGCACTTCGAGCGCGAGCTTCGCGGACAGCGCGCGCGGCGTAAACCCGACACTGAGCACGTCGACAGGCACCCTCACGTCCCAGGCGCAATCGTTCGGGGGCTACTGGACCCGGTACTTTGCCGACCACGCGTACGTCGATGCCGTCGCTCAGCTGACCCACTATCACAATAAGTACGGTGACGCGTATGGCGTCAACGCAACCCAGAATGGCTTCGGGGCGGCGGGGTCGCTGGAAGTCGGCAAGCCATGGTTACTGGGTCCGACGACCATCGCGATCGAACCGCAGGCGCAGCTTCAATACCAGTATCTGCACCAGAACGACTTCAACGACAGCGTCTCGCCGGTGTCGGGCAACACAAGCAATACGCTGCGCGGCCGGTTGGGCTTCCGCCTGTTCCGCGCGAATCTCGAGAACGATAGCAGGACCAGCGCGGCCACCCCGTATCTGACGGTGAATGTGCTGCACGACTTTTTCGCGCCGGGCGCAACCACGGTAGGCAGCACCGCCTTTGCGATGGAGCCGGCCAAGACCTGGTATGAGCTCGGGGCGGGCGTGACGGCGAGTCTTGGCAGGGCGTCGGAGCTTTACATGAACGTCAGCTATACAGGCAACCTGGGTGGCGAGTACCGGCGCACGATCTTTGGTCAGGCAGGTTTTCGCTATAGCTGGTAATCGGTGACATCGCGGCGGAGCCAGATCCCGCAGGGCAATGCTGCAGTGTCCCCGTACCGGATGCGCGCTCGCGCGTAGCGTTCTCGTCCGCGATGATCCGATCGCCGGGCGTCTGGTCCGGTTGTGTCCAGACATCGTGCGGCCATCGGTGCCCGCGTATTACGTCGTCTATCGAAAGGAATGTGCTGCATTGCCGAGACGTGTTGCGTTTCCCGATTGGTTGCTTTGCGAGGCTTGCACCGACTGACGTTCGAGGTACGTTGGCCGTCCGCTCACATCGAGGGACCGGTTTGGCGGAGCAGTCGCTCGAATGGCCACCCGACTGCGATCTCGAACGACGGTTCCTGGCCGACTGTTCGCGTTCAGCCTCATGCACCGTAAGCCGCCGCTCGAAAACATTCCCTTGGGCCAGTGACCGCTTTGCGGAGTCATTGCTCAGCGGGTTCAACCGAGCATGAACCGGCGTTGGACTGGTTGCCTACCGTTGTCTGCGCATCTTGGTATGGATTTGATTGCGAGATTGATCTTGATCGGTGATCGGTGCGGCTTTCACAAAGTAATTCAACAACTCGACAATGGAAACTTCCGCAGCGCCAATGTCGCGCTGAGCGTCCGCTTCGGAGAAAGGTGACCGGCTGTTAAGGGTCGACTTGCGCCGACCGCGTCAGGCGATAGACGGCCGCCAGCGGCCATTGAATGTTGACGCACAAGGTCATTTGAGTGGCGATTTCACTCCCGGAGCGGACCTTCATGGCGCCGGCCGGCGAACCAGCATCGGACGGCACCATGCGGAAATCGCCGTCGCGCGGCGTGTGTGCGGGTTGCGGATCGCCGACGCGAAGGGATCGTCTTCCCGATGTCCGTTAGCCGGGCGTCTGCACCGCAGGGACGGTTCCCGTCCCTTGTTGCGGGAGCTGAGCGACCAGGCCCGCTACCAGTGCGCGATGTTCGCAGGCGACGGCCAAGGTGTCCTGCATCGTGGCCAGCAGCCGCTCGGCGACGGCCGTGTCACGCACCTGATTTCGCAGCCGTTCCACGATCTGTACCTGCCGACGTACACAGCGGCGCACCAGCGCGACGTGCCGGTTCGCCTGATGCAACTCGTCCAGTTCCGTCTGAAGGTCCATGGCCAGCTTCGCCTGTTTGATCATGTTTACCGTCGTCGGCCCGGGCAGTTGCACGGCGGTTGCAGCAACGAGCTGCTGCTAACGCGCCACGACGGCATCTCAGCACAGTTTGCGGCCGGAACCGGCCGCCGCCCCCGTGGCGATCTGCTGCAGCACGCGCTCGCGGCATTCGTCCTTGATCTGGTTGGCGACCGCCTCGACGAAGGGGTGCCCGCGAAACGGCGCGACTGCGGCGTCGATGCGCGCGTCAAGTTCGCGCAGCGCCGCCTCGATACTGTCTGGATCGCCCGGATCGAAGCTGAGTGTGAGGGTGACCTGTTTGAGCGCCGCGAGTGCAGAGGCCGCCTCCGCATCGGTCTGCTCATCCGGCCGGCGCCTGTGGTCCACGGCTCACCTCCCTTTTATATCTGGTAAGCACATTATCAGATACAACAGCGCATTGTGGCAGAGCGATCTTATCGTCGTTCCGGAGTGCGCTTGATGCTGGGACGGGGCTATATTTGCCCTTGTGTCGTAATGGTTAGTGCGACGTCATGGGTACAAACCCGCTGTCCTCAACCCCGATACGACGGACGCGAAACGCCGCTTCACCTGTACGGTTGCGCGCGCGCTTAAACGCCGTCAGGCCCGGCGCGCTTCCGTTTTGGGCGATGCCTGTGCTGGCGCATGGCAGGGGTTCCGAATCATGTCTTTCTCCAAGATGAATGAGTCATGGACACGCGATGTTTGGCTTTGGAGAGGGAACTCGAAGCGGCAGCCCGGTTTCGGGTGCTCTCGGCGTACAGGCGCATACTGCGGCAGCGCATACTTGTCGCCCGGCTAGCCGCGGACCACGACCGTGCTATCGCTGAGGAATGCCTGGGCGAGTTGGAGAGTTGTTTCCGCGTGTACAGCGAAATCTGGGAGCTGCGCCTCGGTGCGCTTGATTCCATGATCAGCCTTCGCCTGGCCCTTGGAGGCAAGTTCGCCGAAGGGGTTTATCGGCACCATGGTGCCCTCGCTGAAGCATGCTTGATGGACGACGCAAAGTGCGAGCCAACTCCGGCTCGTTAAAAAAACGGGGCCGAGTTGCGCTACTTGTCGAACGATCGGATCGGCTGCTGCACTCAAAAAGCCGCCTCTTGTGCGGCGCTCGGCGGATCGTCTGAAGTGGGTCGGCAACGGTCCGATGACCTGTCGGCGCGAGCATGGTTGCCCTATAACCCGCATCACAAGGGACTGACCATTTAAGTGCTTCTCGCCGAATGACTAAGGATGACGAGGCAGGGCAGTCGTTCCATGTTCAAGTCGAGATCGTCAATCGTTGGTCCTACTGCGTCCGCACTACCTCGAAATATCCAGGCTTTAACCGAAGAACTCGTATTTAAACACTGGTTGAAGTCGGCTAGGGGCTGGCGGAATCGTTTCTTCGTAAAGCGCATGCATATTCGAAGAACCCATCCTATACTCGTCCACAGGATCGTCAAGTTGCAAGCGCATCTATCGAAATTCAAAATACTCCGACGATAAGCAAAAAGCATTGCGGTAAGGTCTAAGGAAAAACAATGGCTCTCCTCCGCCTGTTTTCGCAATTGCGAACAGCGTTCGCAATTGGCGTCCATGCCTCTGCATTGCTATTTGCACTTGGATTATCCGCGTGTGGCGGTTCTTCATCGAGCGAGCCGTCGTACATATCCTCTTCCCGTGTGCAGATCAATCAGTTGCTCGTCACGACGTTGACACCGGGTGCCGTGGTGTATGTGCAATCGCCGCAGGGCAACTGGCTCGAATCGTTCGGCACCGCGCAGCGAGGCACCAGCACGCCGATTCCGACCGATGCGAACTTCCGTGTCGGCAGCGTGACGAAGACATGGACTGGCACCGTCATCCTGCAACTGGTCCAGGAAGGCAAGCTGAATCTGAGTGACCCCGTCAGCAAGTTCGTGCCGAACGTCCCCAACGGCGATGCGATCACCATCCAGCAATTGCTGGCGATGCGAAGCGGTCTCTTCAACTACACGAGAGATCTCGGTTTCAACCAGACACTCGATTCGCAGCCGGACAAAATATGGACGACGGGCGAAATGCTGGCCATCGCGTTCAGTCATCCCGTCGATTTCGCGCCTGACACGTCGTTCGGCTATTCGAACACGAACACGGTGCTGCTCGGCATGATTATCGAGCAGATCACGGGCATGAGCGCCGCCGCGGCGATTCAGGCGCGGCTCTTCGCACCGCTTGGTGCCGCCCACACGTATCTGCCCGCGCAGACCGATACATCGCTCCCTGCGCCGTCGCCGCACAGCTATCTGTGGGGCACGAATGCAGAGACGGCGACATCACCCGCGCTTTCTCCCGCGCGCCAGGCAGCCGCGCAAAATGGCACGCTGCAACCGACCGACGTGACGAACGCGAGTCCATCATGGGGCTGGACGGCGGGCTCCGGCATCTCGACCATCAGGGAACTAGCCGCGTTCGTCCAGCGCATGGTCGGCGGCGGCTATCTGAGTGCGGATTTGCAGGCGAAGCGGCTCTCCACCTGCACGCAGCTGACGCCTGGCGACCCGAACTCGCCGGGCTATTGCCTCGGTATCGCGAAGTTCGGCACGTTCTACGGACACAACGGCCAGATCAACGGTTTCAACACGTTCATGGTGTACGACCCGACGACGAACACAACGGTCGTCACATGGGCGACAACTGCGGACACACCTGATGGCCGCGCGCCCGCCGACGCGATCGCTGGAATCGTGATCAAAGAACTGGGCAAGTCGGCTGAAATCGTAGACGAAGACCAGCCATAAACCCACATTGCCATTCGGATTCGGTAGATCGAATCGGGAGATCTCTGGGATGAACGCGAGAACCGATCGTCAACTCTCACGCCTGAGCGTGATTGTACTTACGTTGATGCTGGCATCGTGCGGCGGTTCGGATCATCCGAACACCTCGGTTCCCGACGCGATTACGCAGATCATGCGGAAACCGGCCTACGCTAATGCGATCTGGGCAATGCAGGTGGTCGATCTCGATACAGGGCGCGTGATTTACGATCTCAACTCCGGTTCGCAGGTCTATATCGCCTCCGTTCGCAAGCTCTTTTCGACGGGCAACGCGCTCGACGTGCTCGGCGCCAGCTCAACCCACGTGACCCCTGTGTACAAGCAGGGCACGGTCGATGCGAACGGCGTGCTCACCGGCAACCTGATCATGGTGGCGAGCGGCGACCTGACGATGGGCGGGCGAGCGAATCCCGACGGCACCATTGCGATCAGTGCGTTCGATCACAACGAAGCCGACGGGCTCGGCAACGCAATCCTGACAGCGCCAGACCCATTGGCAGGATTCAACGCGCTGGCCGCGCAGGTGGCTGCGGCGGGCATCAAGACCGTCAGCGGCGACGTCGTCATCGACGACCGCCTTTTCGACGCCTTCCCGTTCCGTGAGGAGGAAGGGTTCGACGTTACGCCGATGCTGGTTAACGACGATGTCGTTGATATCTCGTTCAGTTCGAGCGCGGACGGTGCCGTGCTTCCGTTCAGCTATCGACCAGTCTCTGCGGCCTTCTCCGTGCAGTCGACACTCAAGACGGATTCGACGACGAGCGACTTCAAGGTTGAACTCGCACCTGATCCGTCGGAGAATCTGGTGCCGATGTGTTTCGGAACGTCGAACTGTTCTGGCCAGGTGAGCGGCACGGTGCCCACCGTCGAGCAGCCTCCGCTGACGAACGCCTATCCGCTTGTTCGCACGTTCCGGGTCAGCGCGCCATCCACGTATGCGCGCACGGTGTTCGTCGAAGCGCTGGCGCGTGCCGGCGTAACGGTGACGGCGGCAGCCGTCGGGCCGAATGAGGTGGCGATGCTTCCTGCGCAAGGCTCGTATTCGAGCGCGCAGCAAGTGGCGCGGCTCACGTCCGCGCCGTACGCGCAGGACATCCGCTTCGTGAACAAGGTCAGCTACAACATCGGCGCGGATGTGACGCTCATGCTTTACGGGCTCGCGAAAAACGGCTTACGGACGATGGCCACTTCGCTCGCGACGGAACAGCAGGAACTGTCGTCGACGTTCAACATAGCGCCGGACCAGTATCACTTCGTAGATGGCAGCGGCGGCGGCGAGACCATGGCGAACGCCACGGCCGTCATCGCGCTGCTGCGCGGCATGCGCCTGATGCCCGACTACGCGTCTTACGTCGATTCGCTGCCGTTCCTTGGGGTGGACGGGTCGCTCACGACCGTTACCGACTTCGAAGCAGACCCGACGCTCGCGGGCGCGAAAGGCAAGGTGTACGCGAAGACGGGCACCTATGTCGGCTTGAGTTCGACGACGCCGGCCGTGCCGCAACTCAAGGGGCAGGCGCTCGCCGGATATATCGACGCAAAGAGCGGTCATCGTCTTGCATTCTTCGTGACGGTGAACAACGTCGCGTTCGAAAGCTTCACGACAGTACTGAACGCGTTTCAGGACGAAGGCATGATTGCCGCGCAGATCTGGAAGCTGCAATGAAGCGCGCACCGCTTGCGGCGGCTCTGGCGCTGATCGCGTGCTGTGCGCTGGTTGCGAGTTGCGGCAGCAGCAGTCCGGACGATCCCATCGCGGTGATCATGAAAAAGCCGCGCTACACGAGCGCGAAATCGCAGTGGTCGATGGTCGTGATGGATGCGAACACGGGGCAGGTGCTCGATTCGCTGAATCCCGATCTGCTCGTGCTGACCGCATCGGTGCGCAAACTGTATTCGGTGGCGACCGCGCTCAACGTGATCGGCGCCGATGACCGCTTCGCCACGCCGGTCTACAGCGTGGGCACGGTCGACGGATCCGGCAGACTGACGGGCAATCTGATCCTGAAGGCATCGGGCGATCTCACCTTCGGCGGGCGGGAAAAACCCGATGGTACTGTCGATTTCACCGATTTCGACCACAACGACGCCCGCGGTTTCGGCGGCGCGCTGCTCACGCCTGAAGACCCGCTGACCGCGTTGAACGATCTGGCGCAGCAGGTGAGGGAATCAGGCATTACATCGGTGAGCGGCGATGTGATCGTCGACGACCGTCTGTTCGATTCGTTCCGCGTGCCGAATGGCAACGTGCTGATCTCGCCGGTTGTCATCAACGAAAATGTGATCGACGTGACGCTCGTGCCGGGCGCCTCTGTTGGCGCGGCGGGCGTGCTCGACTGGCGGCCTCGCAGCAGTGCGATGACGATGCAGGGCACGTCGGTGACGACGGCGGCCAACAGCGCTGCCGACATCATGGTGTCGGGCGATGAACTGAAGGATCCGCCGCTTTCGTGTCTCGCCGCGCCGGGCTGCAAGGGCACGTTGTCGAGCGCCGCGAGTCTCGCGATTCCCGCAACGATTCCGCTCGGCTTCGTGTCACCGCTCGTCGGCAATGGCGAGTACGTGAGCATTTTGCGGGTCGAAGATCCGCCCTCATTCGCGCGCACGGCCTTCATCGACGCACTGGCGCGCGCGGGCGTCAGCGTGTCGGCGCCCGCCGTGCAGCCAAACCAGACGGCCGCGCTCCCACCGACGCAAGATTATGCAGGTGCGACGCAGGTCGCGAGCTATACATCGATGCCGTACTCGGAATTCGCAAAGCTCGTGCTGAAGGTCAGCCTGAACACCGGCGCAAACCTGAGTCTGATGTACCAGGGGCTCGCACAAGGCGTGCGCACGGTCAACGATGCCCTCGCCACCGAGCGCAAATATCTGACGGGCACGCTCGGTCTGGATGGCGCGGGCTTCAACTTTCCGACCAATGGTAGCGGCACGCCCGACAGTCAGGCAACCGCGCGTACGACGGCGACGCTACTCACTGTGATGAGCCGGTTGCCCGTTTATCCCGTTTATCACGACGCGCTTTCGATTCTCGGCGTCGATGGATCGCTGGCGGCCGTCGGCAAGAATGTCGTCGGAAAGGAGCACATCTACGTGAAGAGCGGTGCCACCATCAACGCTAAAAACGAAATGGTCGCGATGAACATGGCGGGGTACATCGATGCGAAAAGCGGCCGGCGGCTCGCCTATGCGCTATTCGTCAACAACGCGGGGCCGCTGACCGCGCTTTCCGATACGCTCGAAGTGTTTGACGACGAGGCTATGATACTTGGCGATATCTACGCAAAGTACTAGATAGGACGTGATGCTGTGGATCAGCGGTCTGCTAGGTCGACCGTGCTACCAGACCGGATTCGGGCCATAAACCGTCGGTCGTCTCAATACGTACCTGGACATCTGGACGACTGCTTTGAATCAGTCACCCGCCGTCCGGCAGACCGGTCATATTCAACGAATCCTTGAATTGAAATCCGGCGCCATCGGGAGTAGCGGTCGCATCAGCGGCATCAATGACCAGTGCATTTCTCCCGATACAAAGCCATCGTTCAAGATTCTTGCAGCGAACCGTGCGGGTGTCGGGCGCGCGCGGCCGTGCTGAAAAATGCGACTCCGCGGTGACTTTTGGCCGGGCATGTTTCAGCTACCGCAGTGGCTACCAGCTATAGCGGTATCCCCCCTGACCGTACACCGTGCGCCGGTATTCGCCGCCCACGTTGCGCGCGTAACTGACGGCCACATAAAGTTCGGACGCTTTACCGAGACTCGCCGTGACGCCGGCACCGAGTTCGTACCAGGTCTTCGCCGGCGCCATCGCAAACGGGGTGCTGCCAACCGTGGTTGCGCCCGGCGCGAAAAAGTCGTGCAGCACATTCACCGTCAGATACGGGGTGGCGGCGCTGGTTCTGTTGTCGTTCTCGAGATTCGCGCGGAAAACGCGGAAGCCCAACCGGCCGCGCAGCGCATTGCTTGTGTTGCCCGACACCGGTGAGACACCGTCGTTGAAGTCGTTCAGGTGCAGATACTGGTATTCAAGCTGCGCCTGCGGCTCGATCGCGACGGCCGTCGGGCCGAGCAGCCAGGGTTTGCCCACCTCCAGCGATCCCGCTGCGCCGAAGCCATTCTGGGTTGCGCTGCCACCATACGCGTCGCCGTACTTGTCGTGATAGTGGGTCAGCTGCGCCACTGCGTCGACGTATGCATGATCGGCAAAATACCGGGTCCAGTAGCCGCCCAGCGATTGCGCCTGGGAGGTGAGGGTGCCCGTCGACGTGCTCAGTGTCGGGTTCACGCCGCGTGCGCTATCCGCGAAGCTCGCGCTCGACGTCCCCAACGTGACAGTCGCACCCGCGTGCGTGCTGCCCCCTGCATCCGTACGCGACAACGTCCAGTCCTTGCCAAACTGCGCGAACAACGTGCGCGCGTTCGATGAAAAACGCTCGTTGCCGTTCATATCCATGTCCCGGCCGCCGATGCGCGCCCACACGCCATCGCCATGACCGGGCTGCGTGCCTTCGAGCGCGGCGATGTCGCCTACCCGCTCATGCAGCGTGCCGAGCACCGAGAAGCCGTAGTCGAGGTTCAGCGACGGCGTCATCGCATAGCCGGTGACGGCCGGACGGTACGCGGGGATGGCAACGGCCGTGGATGCGACCACTCCCGTCGAGGCAGATGTCGATTGCGTCGATTGCGCCTCCAGTTCGGAACGCAGATACCAGTCGTTCGCACCCGTGCTGCCGCCCCGGTACAGGAGGTACTCGTACGCGCCCGCCTGGACCGGCGCGGCGAGACGGAACGCAGTGGTGCCCGACGTGCCGCTGACCTGCACAACGCGGATACCATCGCCCGTCGTTTGGGCGCCGCTGCCAGAGCCGTTGATGCGCACGCTGGTATCGCCGCTTGCGTTGCCGCCGATCCTCAGCATGTCGGTGCTCGCGGCAGCGCCGCCCTGGTTGAGCAGGGTACTGAGCCGCACGCCGCCGCCCGCGCCCATGTAGTTGCCGCTGACGGTCAACGTCGTACCCGGTGCGCCACTCAATGCGACCGTGCCCGCGTTCGTCAGCGTGGGGATGGTCTGGTCAAAGTCGTTCAGATCGAGCGTCGCCCCGCCTTGAACGGTCATCGCCGATGCCGGGCTCAGCACATTCGCCGCGGCTGCCTTCAGCGTCCCGGCTGCGATGACGGTGTCGCCCGTCTGCGTACCGGCACCCGCCAGCAGCAACGTGCCGGCGCCCGCCTTCGTGATGCTGCCGGAACCGGCAATGGTCCCATCGAGCGCCAGCGTCGTGCCGGGGTCGGTCACGAACGTGCCGGTGCTCGCGAGCGACACATTGCGCGCGCTTGTCATGTTCGCTGTCGTCTCGAGCGTGCCGCCGTCGAGCGTCAGCCCGCCACTCGCCGCACCCAGATTCGCATCGCTCGAGACGCGCACCGTGCCGCCCTGGATGTCCGTGCCGCCCGTGTACGTGTTGTTGCCATTTAGGACGAGGGTGCCGAGGTCGGTCTTGATGAGCCGTGTCTTGCCCGTCAGCACGTTATCGATCGCGACGGTGTAACCCGTACCAGTTATCGTGCCATCGCCGACGCGGACAATCGATCCTGACAAGCCACCCGTGAGCTCGATGGGACCACCGGTGAGATGGTAGCCATTCGTCGCGAACTGCATCCCGGCCGCCTGCACCTGACCGAGGCTGTTGTCGACCGTCACCGTGCCCGGCGCTCCCTCGAAGACAGCAAACGCCCCTTGCGCATACGGTGCATCCACCGAGCCATCGGGCGTTGTCCAGTTGTTGCTGTTGCTGCCGGTTGTGGCGGTTGTCCAGGTGCCGTCGCCACCTTCAATCACGCGATCGTTCTTCGTCATCGACGTGCCTCCGCCGTCCCAGTAGTTCAGCGCGAGTCCCGCCGTATTGACGAGGTTGACCTGTTTTGCGACCGAGGTCTGAATGAGGTAGTCCGGCGATGGAGCCGTGCCGACCGTGAGGCCATTGTCGGTTAGCGTGCCGCCGTAGTTGAACACGCGGTATACGCCGGGTCCGAACGAGCCACCCGAGGTGGTCGTTACGTTCAAGGTGCCGGCCAGGGTGAGATTGCCGCCGACGTTGGTCAGGTCGTTGTACGCACCGCCGGGGACATTGGGCTCGCCGAAGCGGTAATTGAGCGTCGATCCGCTGGCGAGCGCGAGATCGCCGCCGATGGTGAGCGTGCCGGGCATGGTGCCGGGATCGCCGGGATTGAGTGCGCCACCGCTGGCGACCACGACACTGCCGCCAATCGTGCCGGCGCCGCCGATCGTGCCACCGCCCAGCACGGAGGTGAGCCCCGTCGCGGCCGACTGGTTGCCGTCGACTATCAGGCTGCCGTTCGTAACCGACGTCGACCCCGTATAGGTGTTCGTACCCGTCAGGATCGTGGTGCCGCTACCGATCTGGTTGACTGCGCCGCTGCCTGAAATGACGCCGCCGAAAGTGTTCGTATCCGAACGATCAAAAGCCAATACGCCGTTATCGACGACGTCGCCGGTAATCGAGCCCGACGTCCCGCCGTTGCCAAGCTGCAGGGTGCCCGCTGCAATCGTGGTGCCACCGGCATAGGAGCCGGTACCGAGCACTGCGAGGGTGCCGCTGCCCGCTTTCGTCATGTTGCCGGCTCCGCTGAGCGGTCCGGTCAAGGTCAATGTGGTACCGGTATCGGTAAGGAATGTGCCCGTACTGGCTAGCGTGACGTTACGGGCGCTCGTCATGCTGGCGCTCGCTTCCAGGGTTCCGCCGTCCAGCGTCAGACCGCCGCTCGTCGCACCCAGATTGCCGTCGCCCGATATGCGCACGGTCCCGTCCTGGATCGTCGTGCCACCTGTATATGCATTGGCGGCGGTCAATACCAGCGTGCCCGCGCCTTGCTTGGTCAACGCGCCGGTTCCGCTCAGCAGCGAACTCACACCGGCCACTGCGGTTGAACCTTCGATGTCGAAGATGTGCGGGCCGCTGCCTGACAAAGCCAGGCTGGCAAGGGACACCGTCATGTTCTGGCCGCTGGCCTCATTGCCGATGGTACCGTTGGTCCAGTTGAAGATACGCGAAGCATTGCCCGCGCCACCCGCAATGGTTTGTGCGAGCAAAGCGCCGCCATTGTTGAGATTGACCGTCGCGATGAGCCCGGCGGTCGAGGCGTCATCACCTACGGTAAGAGTCCCCGTTCTTACCGTCGCGTTGCCGATCGTCAGTGTCGCGATCTCGCCATTTCTGGCGCCGGGCACCGCGCTGCCCACAACGATGGATGTCGCATCGAGCGTGCCGCTTCCGAGCGTCAAGGTAGCTGTACCCACCTTGCCGTTGCCAGCGATTGCCTGGCCAATCAGAAGATTGGTTACCTTCGCATCCAGCGAGCCCGCGCTGAGATCGACGTTGCCTATAGTGCTTGCAACCGAGCTACTGTTGACGGTGCCGATATTCCAGTTCGCCACCGGGCTCGCTCCGTCCGTGCCGCGCAATACGAGATTCCCTCCAGCCGCAAGCGCGAGCGTGCCGGATGTTTTGCCCGCCGCACCGACGTTGACGGTATCGGCATTGATGACCGTGGACGCTCCCAGCGTGACAGTGCCTACGTTGCGCACACCGTTGGACGCCGGATTCCCTATTGTGGCAACGTTGAATGCCGACGCAGTGATGACGCTATTCGGCGCTAACGCCAGCGCTGCCGCCGTATTGGCGGCATTGGTGCCCGAGCCGGTGAATCGGCCTCCAACCTCGAACGATTGCGAAGCATTGTTGAACATAAAATTGGTGAGACCCGACATATTCAGATTCTGCGTCTGGCCGCTCGTGGTGCTTCCCAAGATGAACGCAGGGCCGCCCGAGTATATGAGCGTACCGCCGGCACCACTGATCACGCCGTTGACGCCATTGGCGACGGTAAGACCGTTGATGGTCTGCGTAGTGCTGCCGATATCTGCGGAAGGACTGGCCGCCGTGAGGCTGATGGCGGTTTGTGCGCACACCTGCTCCAGTGGAGTACCGATGCCCATCAGAAGCAAACTGGCGCATAGCGCACTGCGCGTCGGGTGGACGCTTCGTCTGATGCTACCGCGCGCCGACTCGCTCGCCGACGAGTTGTGCCTGCTTTTTGTCCGGTCAAGCTCGGATGCCGCAACCCACGCCCCCAACGCTTCGTTCCAGATCGTCTTGAACGACGTGTTCATTCTTCGCCTTTATCTTTGTCGCTCTTAGCCGTAACCGGGCACGGCGCGCCGTCGATTGACTGAACGTCGAGCGCTACCGGTTCGCTTTCGCCATGATGCATGTAATTCGGATTGCTAATGTGTTGGTGAGTAATGCACGCAGAAAAATAATCGGAACCGGCGTGGCACCCGCATTCGACGACGCTGGATTTTCCAGTCGAACACAACCCCACCTCGACATGCTGGCGGGAAATATCCATTACCGCTTTGTTTATAAAGCACCAGTAATCCCGCGCCCGGCCTAGGAAACGGCTCGGCCCGCACAGACCGTTGGCTCAAGACGGCGCGGCGTCCCGCATGTGGCTGTGAAGAATGACGGAAAGCGTGCTCGGCTGATGCAGCACGCATATCTGTCGTCCCGGAAAGCCCCCGCCCTCTTGTTTCTACTCTCGCTGCTCATAGATACCATGCCTCAAGTTGAATTGATAACCATCCAACAGTGCGGCATGCCATGACTGCCCAAGCCGCCTGATAACTTTTTATGACGAGCATTACGTACAAGTCTGCCACTGACTTCTTCTCAAGGTGAAACGAGTGTTGAACCCGCTCGAATGGCGCGATCATTATTTAAGTGCTTTCAGCGAATATTGGCGCACGTGAATCGATTTGTCCAGACGAATGAGCGGTTCTCATGCTCTTGCCAAACAAAAGCGCTGGATCATTCTTTCCCTAAATGGAGAAACAAAACTCCGTGGCGCGATGGTCTCTAAAGAGGAGAAAGAATGATTTTCTGGCAAGCCAAATGTCAAATCATGCGAAGTGTATGAAAACCATTATCTCAACAAGGCAGAGTCGAGCCGCGCCTATGGTGTGGCTGTGTTATGTGATTTGCGAAAAGCTGAATCTTGCTATTTGCCGAAAAGTGCACGACGCCGAAAAGTAGAAGCTTGCCCTCGACGGTCCGCTTTTTAGAAAGTCAACTGCTCTGTCGACTGCTCCTTGCGGTTGGGTGGAGCGGACCTCGTCGGACGGTCGGCGGCCGTGAAGAGACGCTCGTCACGTCACGCCCAACGCTACATGGCGGCAACGAGTCAGATGCTGTGAGTTTTGGGCCCTTGGAGGGCCGTGCGGACGGAACGGCATCGAGATCTGTTGGCACGTCCTTATTGCCCGGAAAATCTGACACGCCCCGTTTCAGCTTCTTCCACTTCCTTCATGACCTGTATTCGAAGCTCGTGAAGTGTCTTCAGGCTGACTGTCAGGTTTTTATGCAACGTTTCAGAATGCTGGCGAATGGACAGGCTTTTGCTGATCGACTCCACGCGGCGCTTTTGTTCCGCTATTCGTCGTTCGCAATCGCGTATCTTCGGTCGATCGTGGCAAGTTCGTCTATCGGCCTCGTCTGCGCCATGCTGCCTCCGAATTTCCGGTGTTGCTGTGTCCGTTGCATGCCGCAACGTCCAGCCTGATCCTACGCCACGGGGCCAGTCGCGGCACACCCGTGCTTCGCAATATGTCGACGGAAGCGCAGTGCCCAAGCAGGTGCGGATTTCGGTTGATGCATAATCCTGAAAGTCGGCGGGCTCGCGGTCGAAAAGATTGCGCCACAGCGCCGGTTTGGTCAGCCCGGGGCACGACAGACCGGGCAACATCGCCAGGATATCCGCTGCAGGGGTGCAGTCTTCAACTTATCGGACGTCAACTCGACGAGGGGGGCTGATGGAAGGCGAGCAGCACCACGATATCGATTCTGTATGGCTGCAGTCCCTGGTCATGCGCGTTTCGGAATATGCGATCTTCAGGCTCACGGAGCGAGGGGAGGTTGCCACCTGGAATCCTGGCGCCCGACGTATCAAAGGCTACGATGCCGACGAAATCATCGGCCGGCATTTTTCCGTCTTCTACACGGACGAGGACCGGCGCAACGGCGTCCCGCAAGCAGGTCTGCAGGCCGCGCGGGAGCACGGGCAATACGAAACCGAAGGCTGGCGGGTGCGCAAGGACAGCACGCGTTTCTGGGCCAGTATCGTGATTACCGCGCTGCACACCGCTGACGGTACATTCATCGGCTTCGGAAAGATCGTGCGCGACACAACCGACAAACGCATGGCCCATGAAGCCGCGATCGAAAGCGAGCGGCGGTTCCGGCTGCTGGTGGAAGGGGTCACTGATTACGCAATATTCATGCTGTCCCCTGAGGGACACGTGACGAACTGGAACCTGGGTGCGGCACGTATCAAGGGCTATGAGGCCAGGGAAGTCATCGGAACGCACTTCAGGCGGTTTTACACGACCGAAGACGCCGCTCGGGGTCTGCCTGAACTTGGTCTTCAGACGGCTGCGACGGAAGGCCGGTTTGAGGCAGAGGGCTGGCGGGTCAGGAAAGATGGCAGCCGGTTCTGGGCCAATGTCGTCATTGACGCTATCCGCGACGAAGACGGGAAACTGGTCGGGTTCGCCAAGATCACCCGCGACGCCACGGAACGCAAGGCTGCGCAGGAACAACTCGAAAACGCACGGGCGGCGCTGCTGCAGTCCCAGAAGATGGAGGCGCTCGGAAAATTGACCGGCGGTGTCGCACACGATTTCAACAACGTGCTGCAGGTGTTGCGCGGCAACCTTGAATTGCTCGAAGGCCGCCATGGCCGCGATGCCTGGACAGGAGAACGTCTGTACAAGGCAATTGAAGCGGTCGAGCACGGGGCCAATCTCGCCTCTCAGCTGCTCGCGTTCGGACGCCGTCAGGCGTTGCAGCCAATTGTCGTAAATCTGGCTGTGATGTTGCGGGGCATGGATGATCTTCTCAGAAGGGCGCTGGGCGAAGTAATCGACGTCGAGACCGTCATCGCGGGTGGCCTCTGGAACACGCTGGTCGACCCGAACCATCTCGAAAATGTTGTCCTGAATCTGGCCATCAACGCCCGCGACGCCATGCCTGAGGGCGGCAAGCTGACGCTGGAACTGTCGAACGCAATGCTCGACGAGCACTACACTGCGCTGGCCGCAGACGTTCAGGAGGGGCAATACGTGCTGCTTGCAATCACCGACACCGGTACCGGCATGACTCGCGATGTCCTCGAGCGCGCTTTCGAGCCGTTTTTTACCACCAAGCCCGAAGGGCAAGGCACGGGGCTGGGCCTGAGCATGGCATACGGCTTCATCAAGCAAAGCGGCGGTCACGTCAGGATCTACAGCGAACCGGGACACGGAACAACGGTGAAGATCTACCTGCCCCGCTCGATGGAGGAAGCGGTCGACCTCGAACCCAGAGAGCCGGTAGCGCTGACCGGCGGGGCAGAAACCATACTCGTCGTTGAGGATGACAAACGTGTTCAGGCAACCGCCGTCGAAACGCTCAGGCAACTGGGTTATACGGTACTGAAGGCGGACGACGCCCAGAGTGCACTCGCAATCGTGCAAAGTGGGACGCGTATCGATCTGATGTTCACGGACGTGGTGATGCCCGGCACCATGCGCAGCACCGAACTCGCGAAACTCGCGACAAGAGTGCTGCCCCATCTCAAAGTGCTGTTTACGTCGGGATATACGCAGAATGCAATCGTGCATGGCGGCCGACTGGACGCGGGTGTGCACCTGCTGAGCAAGCCCTACAGCCGGGAGCAGCTCGCATCGAAAATCCGCCGGCTGCTGGGACCGGCCGGCACGACTGACGTGCACCCGTCGCTAGTATCGTCGTCTACAGATCCGTCGTCGTCCGGGCCGTCTTGTGCACCGGCAAGCCTCGCAATCCTCGTCGTAGATGACGACAAGGGCTCGCGGGAGGCGGTGAGTGAACTGCTGACCAGCATGGGCTATGACGTGCGTCAGGCCGCGGATGCAGAAGAAGGATTGCGTGCATTGATGACCGGGAAAACCGATGTGCTTCTCACGGACATCGCCCTGCCGGGGCGGTCGGGCGTTGAGCTGGCGAGGGCGGCTATCGAGCGCAATCCGGGCATCAGGATTGTTTTTGCATCGGGTCGTGACGCACCGACGCCGGCAGAGGTTGGGTTCGATTGCAAGTCGCTTCGCAAACCATTCACGATCGGGCAGTTGCATGCGCTCATCGCCTCGATGCGCGGACCGGTCGAGCGGGAGAAAAAGGCGTGAGGGGCAAGCAGCCCCGTCCGAGTCGGTGCGGCGACGCCATCGCTTCGCCGCGGGTCATATCGGGAGAGCGATGAGCCTGCCCGTTCGCGATGATCGGCCAGATTTCTGACAAGGCCAGCATAGTCCGCGCTGCGGGACGAGATAACCACAACGACGCCAGAATATGACCCACCAAACCGCCGCGGTACGACTGCTTCGATCTCGAAAGCAGCCATCGTGTGAGCGAGCCTTGGGTGGCTGTTGAGGGTCGTCCTGAGCCAATCGCATCAGGCTTGAGGTTGCGGCGGCCACGTTCGGTCAATCGCTCGGAGTCGAGATGCACCAATTGCACGACGGCCGTGCCGCTCCGACCTGCCGGCTATCGTACGGTGAGGCTCGGGCCACACGAGCGACCGCTTTGGTGCAAACCTGGTGACCAGAGTGGGTGGTCGAGTACTGTCCGACACTTGTCGCCGGCGCCAGCCTTTCAGCGACGCTTTCAAACAGCGTAGCAACGACAACGCCCGGGTTCTTCCCGGGCGCTGGACTTTCAGTAGCAGCCAGATTTTGTCACTATCTGTGGCAGCAGTTTTTCACTTACCTGGCACAGTTTTCACTTTATCTGGCAAACGGCAAACGGCAAACGGCAAACGGCAAACGGCAAACGGCAAACGGCAAACGGCAAACGGCAAACGGCAAACGGCAAACGGCAAACGGCAAACGGCAAACGGCAAACGGCAAACGGCAAACGGCAAACTCGGAAAACTCGGAAAACTCGGAAAACTCGGAAAACTCGGAAGACTCGGAAGACTCGGAAGACTCGGAAGACTCTGTCGCGTGACAAACTTCGTGGAAACCGTGCCTTTGATTCTATTAAGCTTTTTCAATAACGCTGTCGCAGCCTTCAAAGAGTCATGACAGTGTTCGTGAAATAACCTCGGCGGCCGTGACACAGAACGTGAAAATTTCCAGTGTGCGCCGCCCAAGGCCGGTACAAGAAGGCACTGTGAAGTGTAGGGGCGAATGAAAAAAAGACGCCACTTGGGAGCTCTGATTGCCAGTTTGCGGCCGGGCGATTGCCGCTAACTTTCAGCAATCGACATGCGGTTTGCGATGAACCCGGCATAGCCGCGGCGCATTAGCAGGAAAACTAGCCGGCGCGTGTCCGTTCTGGCGGTAGTAGCCATTACCACACGACCGTCGGTCTGGCCCAGCCCGCATCTACTATTTTGTGTGGTTTAACACTTTTTAATAGTTATTTTCTCGCGGCTTATATATCATGCGTGAGTTCTTGCGAATCAATTACAAAATCTTTAACGGTATTTGACCGAATCGCATATTTCAGGATCGGTGGGCGGGCTAATAAGAAGCGTAGCCAACTCCGGTCAAGGGGAAACGCATGACCAGCAAATTAACCGGCTGTCAGTCTCGTGCCGGTCCATTAAATCGAATGCCACAACCCTCGCGGGGAAGCGCGCTTTTGTGCCGCATAGAAGTGCAATCTATCTTGCCGTGCTTGCGTATATTGCGGCCGGCCATCCCCTAATTCTCTTACGTCAATTGCGCGACGTCGAACAACGCGACACCGTGCGACCCGAGCACGCCGTCCCGGTGGACGACCACCACTGGGACCCGGCTGACCACCGCTTTAGGTGCGGCAGTAATAGTGGGTACAAACGCCCGGATGGCAATGGGCGATATGCGTGGCGTCCTTTCGTCTTGTTTTGCAAAAAACCGGACACTACCACCACCCGGAAATCAACAACGGTCATTTTCGAGTCCCAACCAACAATAACCAACCTATGACCCTCCGAAGAAAAATTCCTACTCCTATTGGTCTGGCCATGCTGGTCCTCGCAGCTCCTGCATACGCGCAATCTTTACCGAATGCAGGTTCGCTCCTGAACCAGCAGCAAATGGCCCCGCAACCACGCGCACCGCAAGCCACAACCCCCGAGGAAGTCATTCCGTCCGAAGCTGCACCGGGCGCAGTGGAACCAGAAGCCGGCCCGAGTGTGACGCTGAAATCCATCACCTTCAACGGTGACAAGAATGTGGCAGATGTAGAGGATTTGCAGTCTGCTACTGCCGCAATGGTCGGCAAGAAACTGACCCACGCGGGCTTGCAAAAAATCGCAGATACGATCACCCAATATCTGCGCGGACGTGGCTACGCACTCGCTTACGCCTACCTCGCCCCCCAGGACCTGACGGCGGGCAATCTGGTCATCACGATCGTGGAAGGCCGTCTGGAATCCGGCAAGGATCGCGTAACCATCCACGGCAAGACGCGCAGCAGCAATGAGCGTATCGCTGCTATCGCGAACGCAGCCCTTCCGACCGATCGCCCGCTGAAGAAGGAAGACCTCGAACGCGCACTCCTGCTCATCAACGACCGTCCGGGCGTGAGCGCCAAGGCTATCCTGCAAAAGGGTGCTCAACCGGGCACCAGTAAGCTTCTCGTTGAAACGACGCCGACCCCGATCGTCAACGGCCTACTGTCGATCGACAACTATGGCAACCGCAGCACGGGCATCGAGCGCGGCACGGCGACGTTCTTCGTGAATGATCCGCTCGGTATGGGCGATCAGGTCACGCTCGGTCTGAGCAAGACCCAAGGCACGGAAGTCGCCAACCTCGGCTACAGCGTGCCGCTGACGCCCACTGGCCTGACCCTGTTGCTGGGCGGCTCGTATCTGCATTATCGCGTGGTTCAGGAGGCTTACTCGGCACTCGACCTGCGCGGTTCGGCTGTGACCGGTTCGGCCGGTTTGAATTACCCGATCATTCGTACACGGACGCAGAACCTCAATGCGACCGTGATGTACGACTACAAGTATCTGAAGGACAGCGCGCTCGACGTGAACCTGAGCAAGCGCAAGCTTGACAACCTGACGTTCTCGCTGTCGGGCAACCGTTACGACGGTCTGCTGCAAGGTGGTGTGACGGAAGGCCGGGTAGCAGTGACGTTGGGTCACGTCGATCTGTCGGGCAACCCGGTCGATCAACTGGCGGACTCGATGACGGCGGGCACGCAAGGGACGTTCACGAAACTCACTGCGAACTTCAGCCGGCTGCAAACCCTCGACCCGAACTGGAGCGTTTACGGTGGTTGGGCGGGTCAATTGTCGAATACGAACCTCGACAGTTCGGAAAAGTTCCTGCTCGGGGGGCCGACTGGCGTTCGCGGTTATCCGGTCGGTGAAGGATCGGGCGACGAAGGCTGGATGGGGACGGTGGAACTGCGCCGTTTCGTGAATATCGGCGTTCCATCCGTCAAGGTCCAGGCGCTTGGATTCGTGGATGTCGGCCAGATCCGTTTGCACCACACCGGCTACGCCGGTTCGCAAATCAACGAAGGCCACACGAACAAGGTGACGTTGACCTCGGCAGGTCTCGGCGTGAACGTGTGGAGCGGTCGCTGGAACGCACACGCGGCTGTTGCGCGGACGATCGGCCGCAATGATGGAGCTTCGCTGGCGGGTAACAACGCCGATGGCCTGGATACCAGCTGGCGTGCGTGGCTCCAACTCGGTATGGCGTTCTGACCGAACGGCGCTCTGATCGATCTTAAAAGGACTTCAAATGAAGAAAGCATCACTGAATCACGTCTATCGGCTGGTGTGGAATGCCACGATCGGTTCATTCGTCGCAGTAGCCGAGAACACGAACGCTCGGGGCAAACGCAGCGCACGTAGCGCGGCCCTGCTCGCAGTCCTCGGTGTCATTGCCGTCGCAGACGCAGCATACGCAGCCCCGCCGCTTCCGACTGGCGGTCAAATCGTGGCGGGCCAGGGCTCGATCACGCAAAACGGTTCGTCCATGACCATCACCCAGAATTCCGGGAAGATGGTCACGAACTGGAACGGCTTTGACATCGGTCAAGGCAACTCCGTCACGTTCGCACAACCGAACAGCGCGGCCGTTTCGCTGAACCGGGTCATCGGCGGTAACGGTGCGAGCCAGATTCTTGGCGCCATGAACGCGAACGGCCAGGTGTGGCTCATCAACCCCGGTGGCGTGGTCATCGGCAGGGGCGCGAGCATCAACGTTGCAGGTCTCGTTGCTTCGAGCGCGAACATCAGCGACAGCGACTTCCTCGCGGGAAAAACGAAGTTCACAGGAGCAATGGGGAACATCGTCAACGAGGGCAAGATCACCAGCCAGGGTGTCGTCGCCCTGATCGGTCAGCAAGTCACGAACCAAGGCACCATCAACGCGAAGGGCGTTGCGCTTGCAGCGGGGCAGGATGTCAATCTGGACTTCAACGGCGACGGTCTGATCAGCGTTCAGGTCACGAAGGGCGCTCTGGATGCACTGGTGAGCAACGAAGGTCAGATTTCGGCTGACGGCTCCGCAGTGCTGCTGACGGCGCGTGCTGCTGACGCGGCTATTAGCAGCGTAGTCAACAACACGGGCGTGATTGAAGCGCGTTCGCTGCAATCGAAGAACGGTCGTATCGTTCTGGACAACGACCCAGCGAACGGCAATACAACCGTGGCGGGAACGCTGAACGTCTCGTCGGCTGACGGCGTGGGCGGTAACGTCGTGATCGAAGGCAAGAACGTCGCGATCCACAACGCGACGATCAAGGCGGATGGTGCATTGGGGGGCGGTACGATCAAGGTCGGTGGTGGTCTTCATGGTGAAGACGCTACTGTCAACAATGCGACGACGGTCACGACCGGCAAGAACGTTATTCTGTCGGCGGATGCAACGCAAAAGGGCAACGGCGGTACGGTCGCGGTCTGGTCGGACGGCACCAATGCGTTCTCGGGCGAGATTTTCATCCGTGGCGGCACGAACGGTGGTAACGGTGGTTTCGCCGAAGTCTCGGGCAAGACGGGTCTGAGCTATACGGGCGTGACGCACGGTCTGTCCACGCTCGGCGCAGCAGGTACGCTGTTGCTTGACCCGGACACGATCCAGATCTGGGGCGGCGAAGCTCCAGCAAGTGCGAGCACCAATCCCTCGGACTGGGGTAAGACGAACACCACTGGTGTTCTGAACATCTACGAGAGCACGCTGGAAGCGCAGGAGGCCAATGTCAGCCTTTACGCCAATACGTTGATTCACTTCAACGATCTGACGAAGGATGCGAACGGCAATACGTTGACGCAAGTTGTGCACGGGGCCACGGGCACGGCGGCGGGCTATACGACGGGCGACGGCAAGATCAAGCTTCAGGATGGCGTGAGTTTCCAGGCCGTCACGGGCGGGAACAACAGCTTCATCACGTTCGACAACAAGAACAATACCCTCGAAGTGTCTGGGGCTGGCTCCATTTATATGGAGGCCGGGCAGTACCTTGGAAGCGGCAATCCCACTGGTCACATCGGCAACAATACGGGCAACAATCCCGACACCAATCAGGGTGTTTTCAATCTCGTGGCATTGGGCGGACTCGACGCAAACGGCAAATCCACTTCCACGAGCGCTTATGGCAGCACCAATTGGACCGGCGTGAATGGTGCTACGCCGGGCGCAGGTACGATCACGCTTCTCGGTGCAGACGGTCTCGCCATTTCCGGCGATCTGACGACGTATTGCGGCTATATCTACATCCACGCCGATTCGGATCACGCGGGTGGCGGCAATCTGGTGGTCAGCAGCAAGATCAAGACCAACGGCGGCGATTTTAACTACGCCTGGGGTTGGAACTCGGGCCAAACCGCGACGTTCACCTACGGTAGTGCTGTCGATCTGGTCTGTGCCGATGGTAGCTGCTCCCGTCAAGCGGGCACGTTCCGGGCGGTCCCGGATGCAGGTGGTCCGGGTGGAACGAAACCCGCGAACAAGACGATCCTCGGCGGTAATCTTAACGTAGGCGGTAACGTCAATACCTCTGGTTGGGAGATTCACGGCGGCGCTACGATCAAGACGGACAAGAACAGCACCGTCACGCTCGACTCGGGCACGACGCTCGACCCCTCCGTTCTGGACAAGACCGGCGCGAGAACGACCACCACGGGTCTCGTCGGTCTGGAGGGCGGCACGATCGCAATCAGCCACACGGGTGTGACGGGCGTCGCGTCGACCGGTCTGCAACTGGAGTCGGCCGACAAGGGCACGAACATCTTTGTCAGCAACGACCAGGGTGTGGTCCTCGGTAACGGCACGGTCAATCGCGACGGTTCGGTTACCGGCAATACGACTTCCAGCACGTTCCTGAGCGCAAGCGACCTCGCTTATCTGCAACAGCAAGGCACGCCTTCGCTGGCGATCGGCAGCACCGATCATCTGGGTACGATCGAGGTCGGTCATATGGACGGTACGTCCTCGCCCTTCGCCTTCAACGCAGCCGGCCAGGTTGGCCTGATCGGTGGCACGGCTGTGGTGAATGGTGCGGTCACGAACAACAGCGGTTCAGTGCTCATCCAGGCAGCGGATTCGGTTGACCACAACACGGCCAACGTCGGCAGCGATGCAAATGCAGACCAAACGGCAACGAGCACGGGCCGTGGCAACGTCGTGATCACCAGGAATGGCACGGTCACGGCCAACACGAACGCGATACTCGCAGCAGCAACGGCAGACCACAAGTCCACCGACGTTCAGGAGTCGCAAGGCGGCAACTTCGTGAACGACCGTGGTTCGGATGCGATGACGGTAGGGACGGGGGGGCGTTGGCTCGTCTACTCGACGACGCCGGACAAGGATGTCGGTCGCGATCTGGACGTCGATTTCAAGGTCTATGAAGCCACGTATAAGGAATCGGACGGCACGTACAAGACCGTCAACGGCAATTGGGTTGGCACTGACGTTGCATCGCTCGATGACCGTGGTCAACCGGACCTGAATGGTGTCATCACCGATCCGGTCGGCAATCGTGCGGACCTGGTTCAAATCCTGAACGGCGACCAGACGGGCAAGAACGGTTACCTCTACTCGCGTTCGGCGGTCCTGACCGGTACGCTTGTGGGCAACGTCACAAAGACATATGACGGCACGACCGCCACGCAAACGAACACGACCGTGGTCACTGATGCAAATGGTACGCAAACGGGCAACACAGTCACGCTCGGTAACGTCGCGGTCTCGGGCCTCATCGGTATTGACGGCGACAAGGTTCCGCTCGCAATCCTGAATGACGCGAACCTCGCGAACGCACAATTCAGCGACAAGAACGCAGGTACGGGCAAGACCGTTACGCTGTCGGGTGTGAAGCTGGGCGTCGCGCAGAACCAGGGCAGCACGAACCCGGACGGCTCGAAAGTCCTGCAGGTCTACGGCTATCGTCTCGCGGAAGACACGCTTTCGGGTGACATCGGAACGATCACGCCGAAGGCCCTCACGAGCGTTACGACCGTGGACGGCAAGGTCTATGACGGCAACACGGCGACCACGGCTCACACGACCGTTACTGGCGTTATTGCCGGCGACAACGTCAGCACGTCGGCAAGCGGCCAGTTTGCAGACAAGAATGCGGGCGTCGGCAAGGATGTGACGGTCACTACGTCGCTGACGGGCAACGACGCGCGCAACTATGTACTGGCTTCGGGTTCGCAGAATGCAACGCTACACATGACAGCCGATATCGGCAAGCGTGCGATCACGGGAACGGCCTCTGCGCAGGACAAGGTCTACGACGGCACGAACCGTGCGGACCTGACGAACGTCGCACTCAACACCGCTGGCATTGTTGCGGGGGATGACCTGTCCATCTCGGGCAATACCGGTTCGTTCTCTGACAAGAACGCCGGTACGGGCAAGTCTGTTGTCGGCTCGGGCCTGTCGCTGGCTGGTTCAGACGCGCAGAACTATGATCTGACGACGACGGTCACGGGTGCGTCAATCACTCAGAAGACGATCACGGCCAGCGCTACGGCCGAGAACAAGGTCTACGATGCGACGACCAACGCCACGATCGGTGCAATCACGCTGAACGGCACCATCAATGGTGACCACGTCGATTCGACTGCGACGGGCGCTACGTTCGAAGACAGGAACGCAGGTACGGGCAAGGCTGTCCACGCAACGGGCCTCGGTCTGACGGGTGACGACGCCAACAACTACGTTCTCGCGAACGACACGGTTGCGCACGCCAACATCGATCGCAAGGTCATCACGGCTACTGCGAACGCAAAGGACAAGACCTATGACGGCAACGTCACGGCTGACCTGAGCAACGTGAAGCTGATTGGTGTCATCGGTCAAGATGTTGTCGCCGCAGACGGCTCGACCGGCAAATTCGACACGAAGAACGTCGGCAAGTCCAAATCCGTCAACGGCGAAGGTCTCTCGCTCGCGGGTGACGACTCCGGCAACTACGTTCTGGACACGAACCACGAAGTCGCTACGGCAAGCATCACGCCGAAGTCGATCACGTTGACGGCTACGGCATCGGATAAGGTCTATGACGGCAATACGGTCGCAGAACTGAAGAATGCGCACGCCAACGATGTGGTCGCAGGCGATGATCTGCGTGTGGACGGGACGGTCGGTACGTTCGCAGACAGGAACGCAGGCCGGGGCAAGTCGGTCAACGGCAGTGGCTTGACGCTCGCAGGCGAGGACGCGCAGAACTACGTCTTCGATAACAAGGCGGAAGTCGGTAAGGCTGCGATCACGCCAAAAACGATCGAAGCGTCTGCGAAGGCCGATAACAAGGTCTACGACGGCAACACTATCGCTCACCTGTCAGACGTGAAGCTCTCCGGTTTGGTGAACGGTGACGACATTCGTGCGGAAGGCTCGAGCGGCGACTTCGACAACCGCAACGCAGGCAAGAGCAAGTCAGTGAACGGCTCCGGTCTGGTCCTGACCGGCAACGACGCAAATAACTATTCGCTGGACACGTCGAAGGAAGTTGCGAAGGCTGACATCGGCCAGAAAGTCATCACCGCGACCGGTTCCGCGGACGACAAGTCGTATGATGGCAACGCGGTCGCAGCGGTGAGTGATCTGGCGCTACATGGCGTGCTTGCGGGCGATCAGGTCTCGATCGCCGGCAATACCGGCATGTTCGACAACAGCAACGTCGGCACGAACAAGCCGGTGAACGGGGAAGGTCTGTCGTTGGCTGGCGCGGATGCAGGCAATTACATTCTCGACACGTCGGCTGTTGTCGCGCAAGCAGACGTTCGCCCGGCCTACAACCCGTCTGCGCTCGTTGCTGACGCCACGGGTGTGAACGGAACGGCGCAAGCCACGAAGAACGCAGGCAAGGTCGTTAGCGACCAGGCAATCGCGAAGACCGAAGCTCCGGCACCCATCGTTGGTCTGCCGGTGACCCCGGCTCAACGTGGCGATGCAGTCGATATCGCTGACGGTGCGCTCTCGACTTCCGTCCTGCTTATGGACGGGAAGGCGAGTCTGGGCCTGAATGACGCACGTGAAGAACGCGCACAACGTAACACGCTCGTCGTGTTCCGCTCGGACCGTCCGGAAGCACTGGACAACCGTGGCACGTTCCACGTGGTCGACCGCGGCAACGCGATTGAACTGGAAGGTACGCCGAGCTTGATCAACAAGACGCCGGACCTGAAGGGCAAGGGCAGCGACTGGAAGAATGGCACGGTTGTTCGTGCAGACGGCGCGGTGACGGAATACCGCGTTCGGATGCTCAACGACGGTACGCTGGTCGTCATCGTTCCGAACGGCGTCAACGACAGTGACGAAGTTGCTGCGAGCTACGGTCTGGCCGTCGCGAAGAAGCAACTCGGTATCGGCGTCAAGTCAGTGAAGGCAGTCGTTATCGAAGCACGCAACGATAACGGCGCGAACAACGCCTGATGCTGTAGTCCGTGATACTTGGCGGCCCTGAAAGCCCGGCGAGAAATCGCTGGGCTTTTTTATTCTTTGCTCGAATGATGAACGGGGGATTTGTTGCCGTTCTTTACCGATGCTAGCGTTGATCCATCAGCCGTTGCAAGGCTATGCGCGGCGGCAATGGCTTCGCCAATGACCGCTGTCTGATACGTTGACTGTCTCTTGTGGGTCGAGGTCGTGTGGAAACGAGATTTTGCCGACTAGGCGCGGGATCGGCGGTCACGCCGATTGGGCTCAACGGATCGAGCTTGCACCAACCGAACGGCACGGGATACGACGAGGCCCCTTCGGGCTTCAGCTTGCAGCCATCTTCATCGCTTGCATCGCTTTTGCAACGCCAAGTATGCTGACGATTCGTTTGAAGTTATACGCCAGTACGTGCAGGCTCATCTCCGTACTCACTCGCCGGAGTGTCCTGGTCAGGAAATGCGCGGGTCCCATCCAGTGTTTGAGCGTCCCGAAGACATGCTCGACAGTACTTCGACGGATGGTCATTGCGTCGGGCTTCCGGTCGAGGCGGCGCTGCATGGCCTCCAGTACGCCTTCATGCTCCCATCGTCGAATCCGACGATAGTCGCTGGGCGAACATCGCTCTTTCAAAGGGCAACGCGGACAAGCGCTCGGCCAGTACACCCGCAGATTCATGTCATTCTCAACAGTGTTGAACCGATGAATGGCACGCTCGCCGGCGGGGCATCGATACACATCGTCCTTCGCAAGATAGACAAAGTCGGATTTGGTGAATAACCCCTTCTTCCTTGATGCCGAAGTGAGTGGCTTCGGGACGTACGCGCTGATGTCGTTCAGATGGCATGCGCGTATCTCCGGCCCGCTGAAGTAGCCACGATCAGCTAGCACCTTCAGCTTGGGCCTGGCCATCGCACTTTTCGCTGACACCGCCATCCTGCCGAGTTGCCCGTGATCGTTTCCGACGTTGGTCACTTCGTGTGCAACGATCAGGTGGTGCTTCGTGTCCACCGCGACCTGAACGTTGTACCCGACGATCCCTGAACCTCTCCCGCTTGTTGCCATGGACCGTGCGTCGGGATCTGTCATCGACAGCTGTTTGTCCGGTTGCCTCTGCAGTTGGATCCTGATCTGCGCGAGCTCACGCATTTCCCGACGCAAGCGAGCGATTTTTTCGTACAGGCGCACGGTCTTCACATCGAAACCTGTAGGACTGGTCCGGTCTGCCGTTTCGATTGCATCGAGATATCGCTGGACGCTTTCCTCGATCTGCTGCCGGCGTTTGTCGATCTTGCCTGTCGTGTAGTTCTTGTCGCGGCTGTTCACGGCCTTGAACCGGCTGCCATCGATTGCCACCGTGTCACTGGATAACAGCTTCAGACCACGGCACAGTTCGACGAAGCGTCGACATACGTTGCGAATGGCCGGGCCGTTATCGCGACGAAAGTCAGCGATCGTCTTAAAGTCCGGAGCAAGACGCCCTGTCAGCCACATCAGCTCAATATTGCGCTGGCATTCACGTTCAAGGCGCCGGCTGGACGGAACACGATTCAAATAGCCGTATATGTAGATCTTTAGCATCACCCCGGGGTGGTAGGACGGACGGCCCGTGAGCGCTGGATTCGTTCCATCGAAACCGAGAGCATCAAGCTCCAACTCGTCGACGAAGACATCTATGACTCTGACTGGATTGTCCTGCCCGATGTAGTCGTCGACGCATTCAGGCAGTAGTGCAACCTGCTTTCGGTCATCACCTTCAACGAATCTCTTCATGAGTCACCCGGTCTCAACGCGTTGATTCAGTTTAGGAGATCAATGCGTTTTCACACAGGCTCGGTCGCAAAGAGGCATCCGGACTTCCCAGGAACAGCCATTCGCTGTGGCACAGTCCGCACTGACGTCAACGCGGCGGCGAAGGTTTGCGAGAGAGCCGCGCGTGGGACGAAAAGAATGTCAGCAAAAGCGGGATTGCGCGAATGGGTAAAACGCGTTGGCCAGGCGTCTCAGTTGCCTGCCGCCCCGAGCATCGACTGCCGGCATCCGGCAGTGCCGCACCGGCACGCGTACTGTTCCCTGACTGCGTCGTTGAGTTCGCCGTCGATAACCAGCGCGTAGTCGATGAACAGCTCATGGCCGGGCGCGATGTCGGTTAGCGCATGAATGAACACGCGATCGCCCGTCTCGATCGCCTCGCAGTTCGGCGCACATGCGTGGTTCAGGAAGCGGGCGCTGTTTCCACCGCGGCTGCCGTCGATCACGCGCCCGTCAGACAGGCCAAACACAAAGGTGTGGCCGGCCTCGGACCGCTGACGGGCGGCGGCGCGCTGCCAGCTGGTCACTTCACCCTTGTACTCGATGAGCCGCTCGCCGGCGGCGATCGGCCTCAGCGCAAAAAGCCCCTTGCCATGTACGGATGAGCGTCGTGCCGTGATGCGTTTCAGTCGCATTGTGTGTCGTTTCCCGCCAGCAGGGCGTGTCAGTGATCGTGATTCCGGTTCTGCTGCGAAGCATATCGCTGCCATCGCCTGTATTCAACACAAGGCGTGCCGTTTCGCATGCAACTAACCGTCTGGCGTTCGCGCGAACCCGCCCGGCTTCGCCAAAAGTCGGTCAGCAGGAAGCTGGTGCCTGGTCACGAGCGTCATATGCTGCGATGCCTTTTCGACAGCCGCGCGGTTGCCGGGCGCCGTAGACATGCGTTAGGGTTGAGCGTCCTGTCCCGCACTGGGCGGACGCCTTTATCGCAGGGAGCTCACACATGAACCGGCAGGAACTCATCGATGCGGTCGCCGCCAGCACGGGTGAAAGCAGGGCCAGCACGGCCGAAGCCCTTGATGCCATCCTCGAAACCGTGACGGCGGCTGTGACGCGCGGCGAGAGCGTCCAGCTGGTCGGCTTCGGGTCGTTTTCGACGGGCGCCCGCGCCGAACGTAGCGGGCGCAATCCGTCGACGGGCGAGACCATCACGATTCCCGCCGCGAAAACCGTGAAGTTCTCGGCTGGCAAGGCGTTCAAGGACGTCGTGAATGCGGCGTGAGCAGGCTGCGTCCAGCGCGCACCGCTGCCATCGGAGCTTCGCGGCTAGGGTGATGCGGGCCTTGCGGAACTGGTTGACGTCGCAACCTGATTGACGAGTCGTCCGCCTGTTGTTTTTCGACGCGCCCGATTGTTATACGGCAGCGTGCCCGCTATCGTCCAGGGTTCCGGAAGTTGGCGGTTTTCCCCGGCTTCCGGTGCGTGTTGAGGCCCACCGTCCTGAACCGGACGATGGGCTTTTTTTTGAATGTGACGAGCGGAAGAGGCGACCGGTTCTGGCGTCCATGCACAACGCAGCTGGGGCCGCGCACCCGTCTGAATGTCACAGACGGCCGACGACCGGGTAGCGGGAGTGCCATCCATCCTTGAACAGTGGCTTCATC
The DNA here is from genome assembly GCF_038900755.1 of Paraburkholderia diazotrophica. Classification (GTDB taxonomy): domain Bacteria; phylum Pseudomonadota; class Gammaproteobacteria; order Burkholderiales; family Burkholderiaceae; genus Paraburkholderia; species Paraburkholderia diazotrophica_A. The sequence goes on along the minus strand of NZ_JBBPEN010000017.1, from coordinate 63,568 downwards.
ACTTTCTGCATCGTCCGACCGGATGCAGCACATCGGGTGCGAGGTCGGCGGCCATGTGGGTGGTCACCATGCGCGCCTGTCAGTCACACCGTGCATCGTCATCGAATAAGCCGGCGGTCATCACGCACGGCGGTCAAGGCCTTGCAAAATCGTCCGCCGTCAATTCGAGACGCACAGCCGGATTAGCGAGCAGTTTGCGCCCGGCGATCGCGCGGATGCGGCCATACCCATCCCGAAAGGTCTTCAGGATGCGAGCATCACTGGCCCGGGGTTCCAGCCAGAAATACGTTTCGAGTGCTGCAAGTGTGATCACGCATTCGACCGTGACGTTCCGATGCACGAGACCAAAGGCCACGCCACGACGGTTTGCGAGCACCTGCGGTTCAAGGTCCAGGGTTTCCATGACGGTAAAAGGAAAACGCGTCCGCGTTAGAACGGGTCACCAGGATTCTTGCATATGCGATGCAGTCCGGGTATCTGGCAGCCAGTTTAACTGACCGGATTTCAGCCCGGGACCGTCACCGGTTTCACCAGTCGATGCGATGTTTCTCATCGGTCTCGTGGTGCCGGCGATCATCGTCGGCGTGCAGATACAGGCTGGTGGTGCTGAGCGACGCATGGCCGAGGTTGTCGCGCACGAGCCGCAGGTCGACCTGCCGGTCGGCCATGTGCGACCCCGCGGTGTGGCGCAGCCAGTGCGCCGAGGCCTGCTCGAGCAGCGCGGCGCGAGCCTCGAATTGTGCGCCGCGTGCGCGCAGCCGGCCGGCGGCGCCCGCAAACACGTCCTTGACGATCGTATGCAGCGCCGCCCGCGTCAGGGGCAGGGGCCGGTGTGAGGACTTCGCAGCCTGGTCCCGGGAGGTTTCCGAAGTCGATCCTATCGGCAGCACAAGCGGCGTGGCCTCATGCGGGGAGGGCAGCGCGGTCATCCCCAGCGACTGCCGGTACCGCGTGAGTTCCGTCATCATTTCACGCGTCGCGGGGACCAGCCGTTCCCTGTCGCCCTTGCCGTGCACGGTCAGCCACCAGCGCATCGTGCCGTCGGTGTCGCGCCGCACGAAGAACTGCCCCATCGTGTTGCCGCCCGCCTCGGCGATGCGCAGCCCGCCCAGATACAGCAGCGTGAACAGCCACCGCACCCGGTGATAGTGGGCGCGCGCGCGGGCGGTGTCCTGCGGCATCGATGCAATGAAGTCCTTCACCGCCTGCCACAGGCCCGGTTCGAGATAGCGGGTGATGCGCGACGCGGTTTTCCGGGTGCGCTGGCGTGACAGCGCGAGCGGATTGCCGGCGAGGTAGCCGGCCTGCACCAGCCACGAGAACAGCGCGTTGAGGATCACCATCGCCTGGCGCGCGCTGGCCGGGGAGAGCGGCCCGTAGAACGGACGCCAGCGCGCATCCCCGCGTGGATGCTTGCGGCCGCCGCCAGCGACCCAGAGCGCGGCGGGTTGCGGATCGGCGAGGAAGCGCTGGTAGCGCAGGCAGTCCTCGTGGGTCAGCGACGACAGCGGCTTGCCCAGTTCGACCAGCGACCAGAGCAGCAGCCGTTCCGCTTCCTTGCGGTAGTTCGCGAAGGTCGTCGGGGTGTCGGCGAAGCGCGCGAGCCACGCGCGGATCGCGTCGAGATCGTTGGCGGCGGCAATCTGCGCGTGGCCGTCCGTCGCGCGGTTGGTGCCGGCATGACCGTCGAGCGCGGCGGGAAGCACGAGCGTCTCGAGCGGGGCGGGCTGCAGCGCCAGAAGACTGGTTGAGCTGTTCTTCGGCAGGTTCGACATGCAGATGAGCCCTTTTCGGGAAGGGTGAGCTTTTCCGGGGGCACCGTTAAATACGCCCGAATATTCATTGTTTACGACATTATGCGGATAATGTCAAATTACTGGCCATCCGTAGTTGGATATATGCCGTTTTACGTTGTATTATCCATGTGTCGAAACACTTTTTCTGGTCCATGGCCGACACTCCTGCCGACCTCCCGTCCGATGACGCCCGCCTCGCGGCCGAGATCGACCGCCTGAAGGCCGCGTTGCCGAAGACCCGCGAGCTGTACCGCGAGGTCTGCGCGCTGCTGTTCTTCCGCTTCGGCCAGACGCCGACCGCGAACCGCCTGTACCAGCTAGTGAAACGCGGCAGCATGGGCACGCCCGCCGCAGTGCTGGGCGAGTTCTGGGCCGAGCTGCGCGAGAAGAGCCGCGTGCGCATCGAGCACCCGGACCTGCCCACCGATCTGCGGGACGCGGCCGGCGAACTGGTCGCGACGCTGTGGACCCGCGCCACGGCCTCGGCGCAGGCGGAGCTCGACGCGCTGCGCGGGGAAGTGGAGGGCGAGCGCACGGCCGCCGAGCAGCGCGTCGCGGCCGCGCGCGCCGAACTGGCACGCACCGAGACCGCGCTCGAGCAGCGCACCGCGGCGCTGCTGGCCGCGCAGGTCGAGGTCCGCGAACTGGAGAACGCGCAGGCCGAGATGCACGCGGCGCGCCAGGCGATGGAAGCCGACATCGTGCGCCTCAAAAACGAGGCGGCGGCACGCGACCGTGAACTTGAGAAGGTGCGCGACGGCTTCTCGCGCGACCTCGAGAAACTGCGCGAAACAGCGGCGCAGTCCGACGAGCGCCTGCGCGCCACAGAGAAGCGCGCACTGCTCGCGATCGACCGCGAACGGAGCGCGGCCGCCAGGCTGCAGAAGGAACTCGATGAGGCGAACCGGCGCGCCGACCGGCGCGACGCGGAGCATCGCCGCGCCGTCGACGCTTTGCAGGCGCAACTCGGTGACGCGCGCCATCAGGCGGGCGTGCTTCAGGGGCGCCTGGATGCCGTGCAGGCCACGAACGTGACGCTGCAGCAGCAACTGGCAGCCCTGCGCCGGGCGGACGTCCGCCATGCCGGGCCGGCCCGGCCAGGCCGTCCGAAGGGCGCCCCTGCCGGGACCAGCGCGGCGCGTCCGGCGCCGACCCGGCCCGCGCGTGCGCCGCGCGTCGCGTCCGCGCCCGCCAGCAAGACGGCGGCGCGTCGCAAGCGGGGCAAGACCGATGGCAAATAGCCCCCGCGCGCGCAGGAGACGGAAAACCCCGGCCTGTCCGCCGATCGGCGCGCTGATGCGCTACGGCGAGCGGACCGTGCGCGTGATCGCCGAAGCGAGCGGCCAGCGCGTGATCATCGAATCCGTGGACGAGGACGGTCGCACCTTCCGCAGCACGGTCAAATGGGCTAGTCTGGCCGCTCTTGAAGGGCAGCTTTTCTGAGCGTGATGACGATGCAATCGACCACTGGGAGCAGCAGCTGCGGTGACGGGTTGTCCAGGGCGGATCGTCCCCGGATAATGTCTGGACTGAATTGACATGCCGTCTCGAATCGCATGACCGACCAATTGATATCCGCTGCCCTGGGCGACGATTACCGGACCTGGCTCGCCGAGCTCAAGCAGCGGGTCGAACGTGCCCGGCAACGGGCGGCCATGAGCGTAAACCGGGAACTCGTGACGCTCTATTGGCAGATCGGCCGCGACATCCTGGAGCGGCAGCAGCGGCAGGGGTGGGGCGCCCGGGTGGTCGATCAGTTCGCGCGCGACCTGAAGGCGGCGTTTCCAGACATGCGCGGGTTTTCGCCGCGCAACCTCAAGTACATGCGGGCACTCGCCCTGGCGTGGCCGGAGCCGGAATTTGTGCAGCAGCCTGCTGCACAATTGCCGTGGTTCCATCTCTGCACGCTGCTCGACAAGGTCAAGGAGCCGGCCGCACGCGACTGGTATGCCAGCAAGTCGCTCGAGCACGGCTGGTCACGAAGCGTACTCGCCATGCAGATCGAGACGCGGGCACACGCCCGGACCGGAAGCGCCATCACCAATTTCAGGGAGCGACTGCCACCCCCACAGTCTGACCTCGCCCGCGAGGCGCTCAAGGATCCGTACATTTTTGACTTCCTCAACCTCGCGGAAGACGCGCAGGAGCGCGACATCGAGCAGGCGCTGACGACGCACATCACGCGGTTCCTGCTGGAACTTGGCGCCGGCTTTGCGTTTGTCGGTCGCCAGTACCGGCTGGATGTAGGCGGCGATGAATTCTTTGTTGATCTCCTCTTTTACCATTTGAAGTTGCGGTGTTACGTCGTGGTCGAACTCAAGACGACGCAGTTCCGGCCAGAGTATGCAGGCCAGCTTAACTTTTACCTGTCTGCCATCGATGCGCAGGTCAAGGCGCCAGAGGATCACCCGACCATCGGCCTGCTGCTGTGCAAGGAAAAGAACCGGCTGGTTGCCGAATATGCTCTGCGAGGTGTGGCAAAGCCGATGGGCGTCGCCGAGTACCAGTTGCTGCGCGAAGTGCCGGCTTCTTTTGAATCGACGCTGCCTTCGATTCACGAGATCGAGGCCGAGCTGCGCCACGACTTGAAAAACGATTCATGATCGTTTTTAACGCGCGAGCGGATTGCGTGCCGGCAGAGTCGCGAAGGCAGCATGATAGAACCGCGTCGCCGCTGAGCGTACAACTACACCCAAGGTCACAGTAACGTGTTCTACGCTCGGGCAACGCGATGCCACTAGCCTAACGGCTCCGCTTAATAGTCTCCGCAGTGCGGAGACTATTAAACCGGACGCACCGAAAGACGCGATGGATTGCCCCTGTCCCGGATCCGGCGACGGTTACGTAGATAAGCGGACCGTGGCGATGAGCGAAGTTGCTCAGCAACAAAGGTTTGATGCGAAACGCTTCGGGTTACGTTTTGCCGTGAAATCGCGCTGTTAAAAAACAAAAACTTATCTTAACAGCACAACTTTCCGTAACTTTTTATGAAAATTTGTTCCGTCGCTCACGTAACGGCGGCGCGATATTTCGCCGAGCTTGGTGGCACGGCTGGCCTCGTCATCTGGCCGAAATCGCTCAATTCGGCCAAATGGTTTGGTCCCCCGGTGGGATGTGCCTTTGGTAAGCTCGTTCGGCGCAAGTCGCGCGTCAATCCCTCCAACCGTTACGTGGTCTTCAGTCGCGGCGTGTTGATGCCAGCCGCCAGAGTCGTTGTGGCGACCAGCGCGTGAATACCGCCCATGGCGCTGCGATACCTTCTCTCAACGGCCTGGCGCTCCGCCCGCGGCAAGTTGGCGTTGTGCGCGGTGCCCCCGCATAGGCACTCCCGTAAGTCCTGTGAGGCGCCATCCTGGGTCGGCAGAACGTCGAGGACGGCGGTTGCAGGTGGTAGACCCAGTCCCTTCCCCCAGATACTTCTCGCACCCTTGGGCTGGGCCAGGCATGTTGCGAAAGATGAGCAGCTTCTCGCGCTGCCCCACCGGTTGCTGTGCCAGAGGCACGATCACATCCTGTGAACTAGGTTTGGCTCGGCGCTGCACGATGCGGTGGGAAGGCAGCAAGGTCTCGGTCTTGGTGTTTCCATCGGCATCGACGTACTAAGATATTCCGCGGCGGTCGAGCACACGTTCGTTCCACCAACCGCACGGGCCGCTTGCGCGACAGTAGGAGCGGAACGCCGAGCCAGCGGTCGAAGCTGTTCAGATTGCCGATGACCGGCCGACAGGATCACGATCTGTGGCTCAATACCCCGCTGGCCAGCGCAAGAGCAGCGAGAAGATCAGTTCGACCGTGATGCCGCTGTGAGTCGGTGATGAACTGCCCCACGTCTAGCACAACCAAGCCGAGCTGCGTCAGAAGCCTTGGCGAGTCGAGGGCGAGGTTAAAAAAGGTCTCGTAGGTGAAGAAGCCCAGGTCATAGCGCCCGGCCAGCACGGGCCAATGCCGTAAGTGGCGTCGCCGCTGCAGCGGGCTACGCGAAGTTCTGCCGCCGCATAGCGCTCGGTGAACTCCTCGAACTTTTCGATAACCAGCGCGCAATAGGGCAAGAGGAACGCCGCCTTCTTGCCGCGTAGGCATCAATAACCATCTCGATAGCTCCATCCCCGAATCGAGCGGAGCGCGCCTTGACGCGACAGCGTTGTGCGACACGATCGAAGGCCTGAATGCGCGTCTGTGGTAGACGAAGCCGCGACGCACACGGAAGTTCTTCGCACGGCCCTTCGGTCGGGTTTATGTGCTACGCATAGATCGGTAGCAGAGCAAGTACTTCTTTCCTTTTTCGCAGCAAATCATCTATCATTTTTGCCACTTATCTTGACTGCGGCACAAAACGAAAGAATGCAACAGAATGGATTCTTAGTAGGGGCTGCTGCCGTCGGGCCACAAAAGACGAACCAGCGTCGGTATAACGATATTTCCTCACGGATCGAGGCCGCGGCGAAGGCCGCGAGTCACTGAGCTTATGAGCCTGTACGAACTGGCTATCCTGGGCAGCCCCACGGCTGCCGACCGGCATCGACTGAGCGCAACTATCGAAGGCATGATCGGTGATTTCGGCATGACTCTCGGTGCCGACGTAGTAATCCACGACGGGGCGTCCGTCCCTACCCGTGATGTCCGTGCTGCGTTTGCAGCAGCCTATTTTGGCGGCGCGCCGCTGGGGGATGTCGAACCGGCGCGGGAGATCGTCGCCGCAAGCGCGCCTGTGATCCCGACCGTTTCGGCCGGTCAGCCGTTTGGTGCAGTGATTCCGGACTTCCTCCAGTCGGCAAATGGCCTGACGCGTCGCGACGACGATGCCGAAATGACCGCGCTTGCCTCGGCGTTGCTGGAATGCGTTGGGCTGCTGCGTCGCCAGCGAAGGGTATTTGTCAGCTATCGCCGGACCGAGTCGCGGGCAGCGGCCCTGCAACTGCATGACCTGCTGTCATCGCGGGGCTTCGATGTGTTTCTCGACACGCACAACATCCGGCCCGGTGATCCGTTCCAGGATGTGCTCTGGCATCGACTCGTCGACTCGGACGTCATGGTCATGCTCGATACACCCGAATATTTCGACAGCCGATGGACCCGTCAGGAAATCGGGCGGGCGAGGGCCAAGGAAATTCAGGTTCTGCGCGTCATCTGGCCGGAGCACGTCCCGACGAAACTCACTGACCTGTCAGAGACCGTGTACCTTGACGTCGGCGATCTCGAAGGGGCTGATGGCCCTATCGCGCATGCAACGGCTGATTCCATCGTATTGCGGATCGAGCGACTGCGCAGTCGCAGCATTGCTTCGCGGTACATGTCGATCACCGGAAAGTTGCGCGCGGATGTCGAAAAGATCGGTGGCTCGATAGAAGCGATCGGCGCGCACCGCGCCATCGCGCTACGCCTGCTTGACGACAGGAAGATCTGGGCCTATCCGATAGTTGGGATTCCAACTGCGGAGACGCTTCATGATGTCGCAGACAAGGCGCAGCGTGCAGCGCAGCGCGAAGCCCCTGTGCTCGTCTATGACCACATCGGGATCCGCGATGCCTGGACTTCGCATCTGCGCTGGCTTGACGAGCATATCCGCGCGGTTCGCGCGATCAAGGTCTCCGAGGCGGGGTGGACACTTGCTGCGTGGGGAGACTGATCATGAACGACGCCATCTTCCTTTCGGCCGGGGTCCCAGATCCGCGCAGGGGACCCGACTATGCGGCGACTGCCGACAGCGTGGCGGTCGCCGCTGCCGTCTCGGCGCTCGTGCATGTGGTCCTCGGTCGCCGGGAGCTCGTCTGGGGCGGTCACCCCGCCATCACGCCGATGATCTGGGTCGTCGCACAGGATATTGGCGTCCAGTACGAGAAGTGGGTCCGCCTTTATCAGTCGAGCTTCTTCAGGGATGAGTTTCCCGAAGAGAACGCGCGATTTCAGAACGTCACGTTCACCGACGCCGTGGAGGCGGACCGTGACAAAAGCCTGCTCCTGATGCGTGAGCGCATGTTTTCCGAGAACCAGTTCAAGGCGGCCGTGTTTATCGGCGGTATGGGCGGGATCTTAGAAGAGTATGAACTGTTCCGGCAACATCAGCCGCACGCCAGCGTGATCCCGGTGCTCTCAACGGGCGGCGCGGCACTGCGGCTGGCTGAACGCATCGGGCACCTGCCGGCGGACCTGTCGAATGATCGCGACTATGTCGCGCTGTTCCATCGACATCTTGACATATCGGTAAAAGAGGAGCGCTATCCCACGCCTGAGATGCAGCCGGATACGGTGGAGGATCGTTTCTGGACACCTCCTATGAAGAAGGACTCCTGATGGATGGCATCATCCGTGCGGGAATTGGCGGCTGATGACAGTCGTCGCGCCGGTCCGGATCAAGTTGTCTGTGCTTCAGGGAGCGGCCGATGGCGGCCAGTTTTTGATCAGATTGAAAGCAGTTTTCCAAAATGCAGTCGATCGTGCAAAGCGGTGACGATCGTCGATGTTTGTCATACGTCTACGGGGGCGAGAAGTGGCGGAACAAAGAAACGTATTTATCAGTCACGTTCATGAGGACGATGCGGGGCTCCAGAAGTTCAAGGATCTGCTGGCGCCAAAAGGCGTTGATGTCCGGGATTCCTCGATTCACACGGGGAAATTCAACAACGCGACCGACGAGCACTACATCAAGACGCAGATCCTCGCGCCTGCGATCAACTGGGCCGGCGTGTTCGTCTGCTACGTCTCCCCGCTCACGAAGGACAGTGAATGGGTGAACTGGGAGATCGAATATGCGGCCAAGCAGGGGAAGCGTATTGTCGGCGTCTGGGAGCATGGCGAGAAGGAATGCGATCTTCCCGAGGCGTTGAAGCAGTATGCCGATGCGATGGTGGGCTGGAATGGCGATGCGATCATCGATGCGATCAACGGCAAGGACACGTGGGAAAAGCCGGATGGCGGCCCCTGCGATCCGGTCCCCCTCAAGCGGCATCCCTGCTGATGGCCCGCGTTCACTCTTACGTGGTGCGATACGACAGCGGCTTCGCACCCAATCCCTTCTACGGCTACTGCACACTCGCCACCTGCAAGCCCTCGATCCGGCGCAGCGCGTCCGTTGGCGATTGGGTGGTTGGCAGCGGCAGCAACGATCGAAGCGTGCGTCGTGGCGGGCATCTGGTGTACGCGATGCGGGTCACGGACACGCTCACATTCGATGAATATGGCGCAGATCCGCGTTTCGGCCCGAAGAAGCCATTTCGTCACGGAAGCCGCAAGCAAAGTTGTGGCGACAACATCTACTTCAGGGACGGGCCGCAGGCACCGTGGCAACAGCGTGATTCGTTTCACTCGCTGCCCGACGGCTCGCTCAATCCGGATCACGTGTGTAGGGACACGGGTGTAAACCGGGTGCTGGTCAGCGACGACTTTATCTATTTTGGCGGCGAGGGTCCCGCGTTTCCCGAAGACCTGAAAGACCAGCAAGGTCGTCTGCTGTGCAAGTCGGGGATCGGCCTGACGACGTTCGACGATCCATTGCTGGTCGCCGGCCTTGAACAGTGGATTCGCAGTCTGGGGGCGACGGGGTATCAGGGCGCGCCGTTCGAATGGCTGACGCTTCGCAGGTGATCGATGAAGAAGGACGGCACCCTATTGTTGTCCGACTACGCGGCGCAGATTGCACCCACGGACGTTCTTGGCCGGAGCGATTTCAGCCCCGTGCTCCAGGGGCTGTATGGCGAGGTCGGCGGGATCATGACGACGGCCAAGAAGCACGTGCGCGAGCAATCCGCCTTCCCGGGATTCCGCAAGGCGGCGGAAGAAGAATTCGGCGATACCCTGTGGTATCTGGCTGCCATCTGCCGACGTCTCGACGTCCCGCTTGAAGAAGTGTTCGCCGAGGCGGCGAATCACGGCAACTTCAGAAACGTGGGAGCGGCGAGCGATGTCATGGAAGGGGCGATGGCCTACATCGCGGTGCCGGTCGCCGTTCCCGTTCCGCTTGACACGACGTTGGTGCGACTGGGACAGTCGGCCGCAGCCCTGCTCGGATCGGTCGCTCCGGATCGCGCCGGTCTGGTCGCATTTGCCCGGGCCTATCTGGATGCGATGCATGCGGCAAAACTCGCTTTCTCGGACGTGGCGCGTGGCAATATCCGGAAAGCGCGCGGGGCGTTTCTGGAGCCCGGGACGGCCGATCTGGCCAGCCTTGATTTCGACAGGGCGTTCGGACGCGAAGAGCAGTTGCCCAGGGAATTCCGGATCAGGGTCAACCAGCGCGGCAGCGGCAAGAGCTACCTTCAGTGGAACGACGTTTTCATCGGGGATCCTCTGACCGACAACATCGCGGACCGCGATGGTTACCGGTTTCACGACGTCTTTCATTTCGCGTATGCGGCGATATTGCACTGGTCGCCAGTGATACGCGCGTTGATCAAGCATAAGCGAAAGAGCAATTCGAGGTACGATGAAGAGCAGGATGGCGGGCGGGCGATCGTTGTTGAAGAAGGGCTTACGGCCTGGATTTTCTCGAAGGCCAAGGAACTCAATTTCTTCGAGAACCAGAAGAAGGTTTCTCTTGGAATCCTGAAGACCATCGGTGAATTCGTGAATGGCTACGAAGTCGAAAAATGCCCGCTCAAGCTTTGGGAGCGGGCGATCCTGGACGGCTATGCGGTATTCCGTCAAATGAAAGAAAATGAAGGTGGCTGGATCGTTGGTAGTCGGGAACAACGTACCATTGCCTATCTGCCACTTGAGCCAAAGGAATGAAGATCCATCCGTTTGTTGAGGCAGTGGCCTCGCTGCAGTTTGAAGACTGTTTCAATCCCTATTCGGATCGTTGCGAAGTGCATGACCGGCGTGACGCGCCGCGTCGCCGCGCAGCCGCGCTTTCCGCCATGGTGCGGTGCGCGGTGCAGGAGCCAGTGGACGCAATTTGGATCGGGCGGGACCTCGGATACCGGGGAGGGCGTCGTACAGGGCTGGCGCTGACTGATGACGTTCATATCAGTCAGCACGCCAGACGATGGAATCTTGAGCTTTCCGAAGAGCGCCCAACGAAAGGCAGCGCGGTGTCGGAACGGACTGCTGCGGTGATATGGAACATGCTGGAGCACATTGATGCCCGCATTTTCCTGTGGAATGTCTTCCCGCTTCATCCGCATGATGCGGGCGATCCCTTCTCCAACCGGCAACATAATGCCCGCGAACGACGTGCCGGGGAAGAACTGCTGCAGCAACTCATCTGCCTGCTACGGCCGGCCCGGATCGTCGCCATCGGCAACGACGCCGCAGCCGCGGCGAATCGCATTACCGGTTCCGTGCCTGTGATCTGCGTGAGACACCCCAGCTATGGAGGACAGACTCAGTTTCAGCAGCAGATCGCCGATCTGTATGGGCATTCGGCGCGGGCGGACTCACTGTTTTGACCCGTTACTTCCCTTGACGAATACGGGGTCGCTCGACAGACGCGGCTAGCGTCCATGCTGCAGCTTTCCCTGCGATCGATGACGACCTGGCCACGACGTCGCCCCAATGAGGCTGCGTGGATGTTGTCCGCAGTGCGGTGGCGACCGGTTCGTCGAATTCAACCGCTCATCAACAGGATATCTCAATGGCTTCCATGCAACCTCTTGCAGGCGTATGTGTTCACGCCATCGCGGGAATTGGGGCAGATGCTCGACCGAACTGAAGGCAGAAGCCGAAAGTATCCGGAGTGAACTGGAAGCCGTACGCGACGACGAACAGGTAGCTTTCGACAACATGTTCGCGAGCAGGCAATCCGGCGAGCGCTGGCAAAATGTGGAAGCGTCCATCGACAACCTCGACACGGCCATCTGTGCGCTCGATGAAATCGAAGACCTGACGGACCTCGTCGATGGCATCGAAGCGCTCGGCAATGCGGAGAACGGATAACGTCTCCAGGGTTGTTGCCCGGCCTGGGGCGGCGCGAGAGACTCGGCATCAGGGGAGACTCCGCCCGGCGCTCCCGGCCGCGTCGTTTTATGAAAGGCGTGTGACTGGTTCCGAAAACAATCCGGTTCCCTGACGTCAACGAATCCGGGCCCGATTCGTTTTGACAGTGGACGACGCAATGATTCGTCGCCTTCCCCCCACTCACTGGAGACTCCAATGAAGAAGCTTGCTGCCGCCCTGATTACATCGCTGTTTGCTAGTGTCGCATTCGCCCAGGCGTCCGCACCTGCTGCGACCGCACCGGCAGCCGCCGCTACGGCGCCGGCCACGGCCGCCACGACGCGGGCGCCTGCACACAAGACGACGAAGCACATGCACAAGGTGAGTCACCACGTGACGCACAGGAAGGCGGCGCAATAAGACACAGCTTTGGCGCGAAGTATCAGAACCCTGCTTCGGCAGGGTTTGATGCTTTGAGCGATCGGCCCTGAACAGGCAATCGTGTAGACCTCGTCAAGGTGTTCGCGGCAGTCGGTGGGCGCGGCCCGCATTGGGCTCTCTCAAACAACGCTGCCTGGTGCGAATGCGAGCACCTTGCCGCCAAGGCATTCGCGGCGGCCCGTGGGCGGGGCCGTCAGAGTGGACAAGCTGGCGCTTGTGCCTCTCAGAATCCCGCAAAAACGCTGCCTTATGCGAGCGCGAGTGCCTTGGCTCTTCACGCCTTGCGTCGCGCATCGAATGCACGCACTGTGGCACTGTGCAGATTACGATATTGAAAATTCCGTGACGAGGGTTGTGCGCGCGCTTAACGCTCTTCGGCCCTGGCGGGACAAGTTCGCGCTAGCAAGTGAGAGGGTAGATCAAAGACTTCTACATCAGGCGTGAGCTGACGGGCAGGTCGTCGGCCAAACCCGCCGTTGGGACGAGCATCGGCCAACGGCTGCTGTGGTCGGCATTGCCGACGTCGACCTCGAGACAAGTTCGAACGGCGGCTTGGTTCCCCTTGGAGGTCAGCAGACGACCCGCATCGGGGTATTTGTCCTTTTCGTGCATTTTGTGGCGGTAAAGGCGCAAGAAGCCGCTTGCAGCAAGGCTGAGCGGTCCCGCACGTTTTTTCACTTTGACGGATTTTCGACTGGTTGATTTGAAAGCGCTTTGCCGTGCAAACCGCCAGAAAATGCACGGAAAGGACGAATACCCCGATTTGCGTTGGTCAAGGAGGCGGGATCGAGGGTCTTGTCGTTCATGATGGTGATATGTCGGAAAACATATTGTGATTACCTCATCAATGGCCTTTAGATCGCATCGAGCACGGACACCGGCATCCTGGTTTTGCAAAACTTTCATTCGCGTTTGCCGGCATCGTCCACGTCGCACTTCACTCACGATTGAAAAAGGAACATGGGGGCGATCTCTCCGCTCCCGCGAGGTACTTAGCCCGATTCCGTGTACATCGTGACGTTTTTCCTTTCGCACGCTCCTGAGCAGCAAACTCGTCGAAATGCACACGTCGTACGCGCAACGCCTCAATAGGCATCGTTCCTTGGTGTCCCTTTAACTGGGCGGTCGCTGGCAGAGGTCGGAATGCAGTATCGGTATATATCGAAAATATCCATGCCGAAGATAGCCTGGAGTTTTAGGCAAGCCTCTCGTTCTCTCGTTAAGCGGCAGGGTCGGTTTCGTTAAGGGCAAACGTTTGCTTTTATGGCCGGATGTTCGCCTTTCGCTTGTCAAGAGCGTGTAATTGGAAATGCAAAAAATATAACCTTCCAGCTCGATGACGAATTCATAAGCAAGGTGCTAAAGTTCAAGCCGCCTTGGCCGAAATACATTCAGAATTGCGGCGAACCTTGAGAGGGGGCGCCAAACGGCTTCAAGTGGCGTAGCTAGTCGCGGCAACGAGTAGGACGTCGTGATGATGCTGCATGGGCGTTTCTAAAAAAGTAAATCCATGACCAAAAACATGACATTGCGCGCAGCGGCGCTGACCGCTGTGGCGACGGGGATGCTGATTCTGTCCAGCGGGGCACAGGCGCAGGAGTCGGCAAACGACGATCTCAATTCGTGCGTCCATAAGGAGCAGATCCTCACAACGGCCAAAGGCGCGGGCATTGGCGCGTTGACGGGATTCGCGGCGATGCTGGTATCCAACAAGAAGGACGATGCTGTCAAAGGAGCCGCTGTTGGCGCGGCCGTCGGCGCTATCGCTGGATTCGCCACGGCCTATTACACTGCAATCGACACCTGTTTCAAAAAGAATCCCGCCTGGATTCCTGAGTCGAATTTTCAGCGCACCAAGTCATTCGAGAAGGTCAAGAAGGACCTCAAGTACAAGTCGAGCCAAGGCGTCGTCGTCAAGGCCAATTCGGTCACAATTGATGGGCCGGTCAAGGCGGACGGGCAAGCCGTGGTCAACAGTACTTTTGATCTTATGACGCCGGATGGCGCGGAGAAGTCGATCGCGATCGAGCGCAAACTGTATGTCATCGGCGACGACGGCAAAGAGACCCTGGTTCCATTTCCGGGGCGAAATACTGAAGAACACGTGTTCGAAGCGGGCGAGCAGACAGATACAGTCCGAGTTCCGGTCCCGCACGGCGCTAAGGCAGGCAGTTCCTATCGTGTCGAATTCAGCGTGGCAGCAGATAACAAGCCCGCTTCTGTAGCGTCCCAGAAATTCACTGTCTCCGAATAATGTCCGACCGTCCCGAATCACTGGGATGAGGGACAGTATCGTGCAAGCCCTGACGGTCACTGCCAGTCTCAATTGCCGGCAGTGACTGCTCATGGGTCGACTTGGCGTCTAGAACTGATGAAATCGTACCTTCAGCGCATCGGGATCCTGGTAGTCTCAATTTTGCTGTCCGCGTGCGCAGCAAGCAGTTTGCCCGGCTACCAGAATGCCTACCATTCGTACAACGTTCCTCAAAGTCTCGTCGACAGGATCAAGATCAAGTTTCATGAGCACGGCCTCGCTCGCGCGTCCGTCGCGCGGGACAGCACAGGAAGAATCCAGCTGATCGGCAGTTACCAGAATGAAGACGAGGTGGACGAGGCGTTCATCATCGTGCAGTCAATCGTCGGACTGAAGTCGACGTCGCCCTTCTACCCGCAAGATATCAAGCAAAAGCGTTGGGAAATCGCAGCTGGAAAGGCATTGGACGCCTATACCCGGGATGGCGGACCTCGTTCGAGCGTTCCCGTCAAGCGGGCATTGGTCGTTGGATTAAATCATTTCGGCGATCCGTACCACATCAAAGAGATTCAGGGCCGTGACGATGCGATAGTAGTGCAAGACTATTTGAAGCGTGCTGGCTACAACGTTACAACGTTGTTGGACGACCGGGCGACGAAGGCGAACATTGAAGGCGCACTTAATGCGCTCGACCGCAGTGTTGGCCCTAACGACGACGTCTTTATCTACATCTCCAGTCATGGTACTCCGCCGGTGCCTACCTCAGGTGGTGGCGACCAGCGAAAGATGTCGATTATTGCCTATGACTCCGGCGGTCCGAAGACGATGTCGATGACCGACGAGACCGAGTTCAACCTATACATCCAGCGCCATTCAGTACCAGACACATTGGTGCAAAACGTTGCTCGTCGGCCGAGCCACACAACCCGCGTGGTGATCGACACATGTTTCAGTGGCGACATGCTGGACGATATCCAGGACGAAAGCACAGCCTACATCCGGAAGACGAACGGCGGCAAGCCAGAGAAGGCTGGGATTTCGCTCGCGTCATGGACGACATCGGATTTCACGTCAAAGGGAATCCAGTTCGTGGGCGATCCAAAGGACAAAGCAGCGAGCGGACAGAAGAAGTCGCCTCCGACAGCTGTCGACAGGAATCGCAATGGATACACGATTATCACGGCAACGAGTCCCGATGAAGAGTCCTTGGGGCCTAAAGCCGGTCGCACATTCCAGAGCCCGGTTGACGGCCAGCCGTTGAAGGGTTCTTTCTTTACGCAATCGCTATTCGCGTACCTCGGAACCAACAACGGTCGGCTGGGTCCGGCGTTCCGGGAAGCGCAGACATTTACATCAGAGAAAGCGGTCGAGGTCACGAAAGGCGTGGGGCACCAGACGCCGAGGCAGTTTTCGACGATTTCTGACGAGCAGAGCGCCGTCGACTAATCGATCGCGTCTGTCAGATACCTAATAACTGGAGAGAAACATGCGATATCCCTTGGTCGCACTGACCTTGGCTGCATTGGCCACGCACGCTTTCGCGGAGGATGAATATTCCGCAAAGTCACTCTTTTTTTCGGCAAGTGACTCGGTTGTCGCTGTAGGCACGGGTCCGAAGGCAGGAAGTGATTCCACCACCCAGGTAGCGACGTCGACTGATCCGGCTGCGCAGGCTGCACCAAACCTCACACCGACCGTCACCAAGGTTTCCCAGAAGAAAAAGCGGTCTACGCAACTTGGCGCCAGCTACTTTATCAGGCTGAAGGATGCAGATGGCTCGACGCACGATGTGCTTACCCGGCGGATTTTCAAAAGCGGAGAAAAGTTTCAACTCGGCGTAAAAGTGAATCGCCCATCGTACGTCTATATCCTCAATGAGGCGCCGGACGGCACGATTACCCAGATCTATCCGCAGCCGTCCCAGGATAACTTTGTGGATGCCATGGGCATCGTATTCTTCCCAGCGAAGGGGGCCTTCCAGTTTGATGACAAGCCTGGAATGGAGAAGCTCATGGTCTACCTTTCTCCGGAACGCGCACATGGCGACGTGACGCGACGCCTTCGTGCAGTGGCACCGGACCTTGTCGCAAATCCTGTACAGAAGACGGCTGATGCCGGTTCCTGCCCCGCCACCGCCGCCACCGTAGCAGCAGCACCCGCCGCCGCGTCGGACTCGCCGGCGATGCAATTGGCGAGTGCGTCGACGGACTACGCGGCGAAGGGCATCAGCTTTGCCGCTGATCAACCGGGCGGCTGTGCGGTGCAAACCGCGCAAGCGGATACCGATGGGTACGCCGCGAAGGGAATTGTGTTCAGTGACGATCAGTCGCCGGCGGGCGGCGGGCAGGTTGCGTCTTATGTTGTGAAGCACACAACGAAGGCCGATCCGACACTGTTCCTCAAAATCAATCTCGCGCACGAATGAGACACGGCCCCGCTGCGATCAGCGGGTCAAGACGAATGCCATTGAGCTACTGAGAAATAGAAGCTATGGAACATAACCATCTGATTATCGGCCTGGGCGGTTCAGGCGGAAAAATCATCCGTCATCTGCGTAAGACCATTGAGCGCAATATCGATGCGCAGGGAAATAGCCCGTCTGAGGCACGGTTCGAGTACCTGTATGTCGATACATCGAGCGACGAAATCGACAAGCACGATGAGTGGAAGGTGTTGGGCAAAGAAATTGACCTGGCACGCAGCCAGTACATGATCAACACCGCGAGCAGCATTCGTCCGGTGCTTGACGATCCCGCATCATTCCCGGGATTGCGTGACTGGGTTGAACCCCGCAGCATCTTTGATTTTGTCAATCCGAGCACTGCGGGTGCAGCTCAGCGCCGCAAACTCGGCCGCCTCGTATTTGCGCAGAACGCATCGCAGTTTGTCAGGGCGGTGGAAGACCGCATGCATGTGCTGCAGCAGGGACCCGGCCGCGCGAGCGCTGTGATCCATGTGGTCTGCGGTCTCGCAGGCGGCACGGGCAGCGGGTCGGTCGTGGATGCCGTTGCGCTGATCCGCAACAAGTATCCTAATCACGATCAGCACCGCATCATCATCTATGCGCTGCTGCCCGAGAAAGACTCGAGGCGTGTAAGGGACGTGGCTGGCTTTTCGAACTATTATGCGAATGGCTATGCGGCGCTTGCCGAACTTAACGCGATGGCTGTCGGCAAATACCATCCGATGAACGTGCTCGATGGATCTTCGCTGGCACATGATGTGTACTTTAACGGTTGCTATCTGGTGAGTAACCTTAACGAGCACAACATCCAGTTTGACGTTGATAGCGAGCTACCCCGCATTGTTGCTGAGTTCATCTATCAGAAGACCTTGAACAAGGAATGGGAGGGTCTTGGTCGCGCCGAGAAAGGCGAAAACGACATCAAGAACTTCGAAAGCGAGGACGACGGTAAGGCTCGCGCGAAGTTGTTCCTCTCGTTCGGTGTCGAGCGAATCGTCGTCCCGGAGCAGGAGATCAAGGAATATCTGGCGTACGGTTTTGCCGAGCAGGCAACTCGTCAATTGATGTTCAATAACTTCCGGCAAGGCGAGGGTTACGCGGAAGAGCCTGTTCAGAAGGATTGGGGAAGCGAAGCGCGCAAGCCTGATACGCTGCAGAACATGCTTCTCAGCGACCAGCATTTCATGCTTGAGGTCGGGATTCTCGAGGACGATGCAAGGAACGCCGGCTGGAAGCCAGCAAAGGAATTCTGGAAGCAGGTGGTGGGCGTTATCGCACCTGAAGTGCGAAATGATCCGACGGTCGAGCAGACAACCTGGGCGGCGGCACTGAACACGCGGCTGGCGAAGGTGTTTGATGAAACCTATCGCAAGCTCGGCGGCGTTCGCAAATTCTACGAAATCAAAGGCAACGCTCGTCTTGAGATGGCGCGCCATATCGGTCGGCAGATCGAAAAGGACCTGTTTGCGCGCTGGAAAGTCGGAACTCACTCGTTGATCCAGTTGCGTCAGTTCACGGACGCGATTCTGGCGCTTCTTGACGAACGTCAGGCGGTGCTGGCCGAGGAGCTCACAAAAGCGCCGGCTGTCCTGGCAGAGGTCCAGAAAAACATTTCTGACCTCGTGACCAGGTTCAACGATGTCGGCTTTTTCGGGCAGCATCTGACCGACAAGCGTGGCTCATTGTTCGCAGAAATTGCCGCGCGGCATCAGGACAGTTATGCGATGCAGACACTGCAGGAAGGTCAGAAGTTCGCGATCAGTCTGATTCCGTTCGTCAAGGACGAATTGACGACGCTGCGTGGACATATCGACGCCATGCACCAGACGCTCGCGGCTGCTACCGAAAAGGTCCACGAGGAACAGGCGGCGCGTCTCGCGGGTGCTGACTCGACCTATCAGCAGCGAATCTTTGACCGTACGGCAATCGCCAACATCATGAAGGCCGTGATTGTTGACGAGCCGAGCCAGATCGCCCGTACCCAGAGGGTGCGCCAATCCGTGATTGACCTCGCCGGCACTGAAGTCGATTCGTTCGATAAGCTCGTGCGCGGCGTCTCGTTGGGCGCAATCATTTCGACGATTTCGCAGACGTCGGCCACCATTGTTGAGATGGCACATGCAGAAATCTCGAAGAATCTGCCTCCAGTGTTGCAAGTCAACATCGTCGAGAGACTCCAGAAGCAGTATGACGCGAATCCGAACGGGTTGAAGACGTTCGTGTCCGGGCTGTATGAGAAGTCTGGCACGATGATCCAGTACAACAAAACGGAGGTGGACCGGTCGGTTTCGAACAATGCGGGCGGCTCGCGCGGAACGGCTAATACCGTTGCGGTATTCCTGCCGGAATGCGAAAGTCAGAAGGACTTTCACGCAACGCTCACTAGACTTTTCGAGCAACAGAAAGATCCCGCGTCCGATACCGTCGTTGCCCCTGGCAAGCTGTCAAACGAGGTGGTCATCCTGAAGATTGCCTCGCTGATGCCCGCCCGATTCATCGAACCGCTGTCAATGATGAAGCGTCACTACGATGGCCTGCTGGCGGATTTCAACGAGTCACACCTCCTGCACAGCGATGGTGACGGCAAGAAGCTGCCGCCCCTGTACGCACGTTCGTCGGCTGAAGTCAGTGCACTGGCGAAGCGCAAGCCATTTCTGCTTGTTGCACGCTTGATGGATATGATCAAGGAGCGTCAAAACAAGACAACTGGTGAACAGGAGTGGGCATTCGTCTACAAGGCCAACGGTCTGCCGGCGTCGAAAGTGTTGCGCGGCGCGACGTGGCAATCGATCCTCGATGAGGATCATCCTGCCGAAATTCAAGGTCTCATTGAACGCGAAGTCGGCCGGAAGGTCGATGCGGACCTGAAGCACAAGGATGAGAAGCAAAAGGTGTTCGACCGATATATCGAATTTGCGACGGCGCGTTTCACGGAAGCCGGCGAAGACGATCAGGATCCGGAATTCCTCGCCCTGAGCGCCATGCAGAAGCCCGTCCGCGAAATCATCGGTCTGCCGGCCGTTGCAGAGTAACTGTTGTCTTGATGGACAAACTGAAGAACCTTACCTATGCCAACCTATAAATGTCCAACCGTCGGTGATTGTGAGAGGGCGAACAACGGCGAAATCTTTGTACGTTCGCCTGGTGAAGATCTCAAGTGCCCGGAGTGCGCGACCCTGCTCGTCCCGCAGATCGCTACGAAGAAGACGGAATCTAATCCGAAGCTCATCATTGCGGCTATCGCTGTTGCCGTTGTCGTGATCGGTGTCGCGGGCGGCGGTCTGTATTACAAAAAGACGCATTCCGGAAGTGTGGAGACCACGGCAGCGGTCGCGCCCGAGCCCACGTCCACACCCACGGTTGCGCCAGCGGCCGCCAATGTGCCGAGCCAAGCGACAAGCGGGGGTATCTCACCGTCTGACGCGGATATTAGCGCTCAACGCAAGGAAAGCGACGCAAAGCTGAAGCAGGGCGATGCGTCGGGCGCGGAGTCGGCCAGCAATCAGGTCGCTGCGAAGGAGATGGTGAAGGTCGCTATCGCGCAGATGTCACAAGGAAAGCTCGACGACGCGGAGAAGGAACTGAACAACGCAGCTGCTCGGGATCCGAAGCAGTCACTCGTGTACTACAACCTTGCTGTCCTTCGACTGAAGCAGGGTCGTACCAACGATGCATTCAAAGAACTGGAGGCGAGTTTCCTGAACGGCTTCACGTACTTTGACGAGATGCAGAAGGACCCCGATCTGGACGCGATTCGTAACGATCCGCGTTTCACTGCGCTCATCAAGAAATACCGTACGACTACCTGATGAAGCTGAGCTTCCGCCATGTCGCCGTCTCACTCACGGCTCTGACATTGTTCTCGGCGTGTTCGAAGTCGTCTGGACCGTCCATTTTGGGCCACTGGCACGCGGAACACGTCAACGTGTACAGCCTCCAGCTGCCGGTCGGTCCCGACATTGTCGTATCGGATAACCAGATTCTTAGTCCGGATACTGGTGCCAGCATCCCGGTGACGCGCATTCAGAACAAAGACGATACGGCGACTGTCGACCTCCCGCTTGGCGTCGGACTTACGTTCTATTTCGACGGCGCGGACCGGATGTACATGAAAGTGCCTCTGGTCGGCCGGGTTTACTACCGGCGGGTCGCAGAACCGGCACAGGCTGTAGCTTCGCAGGGATCGATGCGTGCAGATGTGCAGAAGCCTGCGAGCGCGGCGCTTGTGACGGGGAGGGTCATGCCGGCGGAGCCATCGACGGGCGACATCACCGGGCAAATCGGAAAGGCCGTGACGTCGAAAAGCGCTGATGTGAACAAGCAGCCTCAGCAAGGTAGTCAGCCTGATAAGCCCTCGGCGACTGGTACCCGCCAATTGGAAGCTGATGCTGGGAGCGCGGAGTACAAACTCGCGCTGGTTGCTGCCAGCGAAGGAGATACCGACTCTGCGATTGGTCACCTCAGCGATGCATTCAAGGACGGATTCAGGATGTTCAATCTCTTGGAGTCCGCGCCCGAGTTCAATACATTAAAGAAAGACGTGCGCTACCAGGCACTTGTAGCTCGATACCGTTGAAAAAACGAAAATCAGGCAGGCGCCATTTTCGGCGCTATTTTCATAGGGGAATGAAATGAACGAAGCCGCACGCGAGATGATGTTGTACGACGCTCAAAAGAAGAGCGTCGGCGTTGCATATTTGCTTTGGTTTTTCATTGGAACGTTGGGCGGTCACCGCTTCTACGTTGGCCGGAAGGGAACTGCAATCATCCAGCTCCTGCTCACGATTGTCGGTGCATGCACCGCCTTCATCGGTATCGGCTTGTTCATCATTGGTTGCGTCGGTCTGTGGGTACTTGTCGACGCGTTCTTGCTCCCCGGCATTGTTCGCACCTTCAATCTGACACTAGCAAACCGCCTTGTGTGATCTGTTGTGTTGGCTCGTGTGTGCCAGCACGGGGTATGCGTACTTTTCGTGCTGAATGTGGCGGTTTTACGGTGGCGAACTGCCCGCAGCAAGGCTTTGCCCCAGGGTTAACCTCCATTTTCGGCACGAAAAGGACGAACATCCCATTTCTGGATCACGGGTGCCGGAACCGTTCTTTGTGAAACTCGATCTCACAGAGATCCTCTGGAGACCGTACTGTCGCGACCGCCGTCGGTGGCGTATGGCTGGCTGCTTCAGCGACGACATCCACAGACAACATCGAGGGTGCCTGCGGTGTCGGTTTCGGCGCCACACCCTCCGGCAGTGTTGGCAAACCATACTCTCCTGCCAGATAGAGCCGGCGCCATTTGAACAGCAGGTTCGCATTGATATCGTTGCTGCGTGCGATCAACGCTACCGACGCACCTGGGCGACGAGCTCCTGAATGAAAGTCTATCAAGTGTCTTTGAAATTGGTATGGAGCGCCTGATAAAACATGGGATGAATTTGTGCTTTCGTGTTTGGTTTGATTTGACTCGCGATTAAAGCGCTTCCGCTGTCAGCGGACCATACCGCTCCAGTTCCCCCCTCGAATCGCAAACCGACAAGTCCGACGTCAAAAAACGTCCGGAACAGATTGGCAACCACACCATGTTTGCTTGCCGTAGCGGAGTTCATAAACGATATTGCCGCTTCGCACGCGGGATCACGAGGTTCATAAAGCCCTGCGACATCTTCGATGACTCGGTCAACCAGTGACTTGTCCAGACTTCCTATTTTGAATTCAATAGTCGTCCTTTCCACAAGGGGAAGTGCCGGCTCAAGCGAAGGAAAAAGTGTCTTCCATTCGTAAACAAGCGCTCTGAGCCGTCCCGCTGAGTAATCTCGCTCCGCTTCGAAAACTGCTTGTGCCCGAACTTGGCTAGCCTGCTCTGATAAGCCTAAACACGCGTTAACGAATAGGATTGCGTCCCGTGGACGCATGGCAGTACGTTGCATCAAATAGTCAAGAAAGAACGTACGGCCGATCCGTTCGGGAAACAACTCTTTCAAGCCGACCACGCGCGCCGTGTATTGTTGCCGCACCAATGTTGATACGCGTCGGTCGAGCAGACGTTCGATTTGCCCTCGATTCCACTTAAGCCTCAAGATTAATGGTTCGTATTTTTCTTCCTGGAATCCGGCGTCTGCAGTAGCGGAAAATACTCGTCGGAGAAGGTCGTAGCGAAGCGCTACCACGACCTTCACATTTTTAACCTTCTGAAAGCTCCGAACTGCTTCAATGAGCGCCCGAATAAGCTTAAATCTGAGACTATCGTCAACCCAATCTTCGTCGAGTTTATCAATTGTGACGTAGTAGGGCTTCTGATCGTCAGTGAAGACATCTTCGTTCAAGAAACGAATGACGTCGGCAAGCTCCTTCAACTGAACTGCATTTACAACTTTCTGGCCGCGGTAGACGATCTCTTTCTTTTGCTCTTCTGTTAGAGATCCTTTTCCGCCAATCTTCGCAGTGATGCCACCGCCGCTACCGCCTAGTTCAGCATTAAGCTCCGATGCAAGTTTAGTTGTCAATTCCTTGACGCGGGATTCAGTTTCGATCCAAAACTTGTCACCCCAGTCCTTCAAATATGCGAGAGCGCGAGCCTTCGTTTGATCCTTCTTCCGAAGCGAATCCATAATGGACCCGAGCCAACTGGTTGTTCTCTCCTCGGTAATCAACGAGTATTTTCTCTTAAGCAACTCCACTGCTAGCATATGCTTCCAAAGCAGGGAATAGAACGGATCGAGCTTGACCCCTAATTCCTCAAAGAAACGAATGACATCGTTGTTGGATATGAAGTTCAGTGAGAGCTGATCCGGCTCTAGCTCGACAACGTGCTCTTCGTTATGGCGGAGGTAGCGCAGAAGTGCAGTCTTCCCGCTTCCAGTGCGACCGACGATGATGCGCTTCGGTGCCTTGACGTCGCGAATTTCCTCATAGTCGCCAACGTCGACGAAACTTTGAAAAAGAAACTCGTCGTCGAGTTCGGCCCCGGCCTCCCCGATTCGCGCGTGACGCTTGAAACGGAAGGGTATCCCCTCATTTGCCATAATTTCTCGCCCTAGCATTCGTCCGAGGTATTTTACAGTAGGTGCCGCGAGTCTCGGATCGGGCGCGGGCTCGTACGGCGTCAAGCTAATGTTTGCGCACGACTACTGTTGTCGCTCGCGGATTCAACCGGTCGATGCAACGAGTAGGTGAAATCGGTCGGCCGGTGTATTGAGGGTTGAGTGCCTTTCGCGGATGACCGTTGAGCGGCCGTAAGCGGGCAACCCAGCGTCGAACCACCAACGTCGGCTTTGGCCGATCAGCCGCCATGCCTGTCTGGCAGAGGGTAGGGGGCGTACCGCCGCTTGACATAAAAACCGCCGGCCGGCTTTCATCAGGTAAACGGCGAGCGC
The DNA here is from genome assembly GCF_038900755.1 of Paraburkholderia diazotrophica. Lineage (GTDB taxonomy): Bacteria > Pseudomonadota > Gammaproteobacteria > Burkholderiales > Burkholderiaceae > Paraburkholderia > Paraburkholderia diazotrophica_A. Next base: position 39,373 of record NZ_JBBPEN010000017.1, on the reverse strand, counting down.
GCTTGCGCACGATGAACGCGGACGGCTCCAACGTCCCGCCGGCAGAAGGCGTCGTTCCGGGCGTCCGCGGTTGCATCATCGGGTGGTGGTGGTGCAAATTCGTGAGTCACGGTGACAACCGTTTCCCGTCTCACAGGGGGCCTCATGCAATCCGGCGCCAATGCAGACGACCAGGCGCTCACGGCGGATCGGCCGATCGACGTCGCCAACGACTTACAACAGGACCGCCTGCTGTAAAAGTTCCAGCGCTTTCAATTCGTCCAGCCGACCCGTGCGTGCCTTACCCGCCAGCGTCTTGATCAATGCTTCCGCTATCGGTGCAATACCGTGGAGATTGTCCAGGCTGGTCACGGTAGTGAAGGACAGCGGAGCCGGACCTTGCTGCGGGTGCGCGGAGACGGGTAACGATTCGGGCATCGACCCGGAGGGTGCAGATGTGGCTGCCGGGACCGCTTCATCCTTTTCTTCGAATGAACTGCTGGCAAGGTCGTCAGGGAAATCATTGACATCCGCTCGCGGGCTGACGACGATCGTCTCCCTGTCTTCCGCGACGTCCGCCGAAACAGATGCGGCGCTTTCCGATGCATCCAGGGCGGTCGCACGCTCGCGCCTCGTGCGCACCTTCCCGTCGACGCGTTTTCCCTGTACGCCATCGTTCGTTGCCAGCGCAGGCGGCTCATGTTGTTGAACGGATGCGCGACCGCGTGGAGCAGGCGCAAGCATGCGCGACACCGACTCTGGAATGTCGGCTTCCGTGCGCGGACTGTCCAACCAGCCAGCTGGCAATCCGAGTCGCTCCGTGAACCGGTTTGCTTCCACACTGTCCATGCGCTTCTTGCCATGTAGCCGGTCGGCGATGTTGAAGCCACTCATCTCCATCACCACGCCGAGTCTGACTTTCGATCCGTTGCGCCTGGTGAGAAGGTGGAGGTTGGCGCGTCGGATGTTCTCCACCTCGGCGCTGTCGCTCAATGCCAGCGGTTGCTGTTGCGGCGTCTTGGGAGACGGCTTGTCTTTCGAACGCGAAGCTTTGCGCGGCGCACGAGGTTCAGGCTGTTCAGGCATGTCGCTTCGACGATTCTTGACGGCTCTCGGCGAACCGCCAGCTACTTTCTTTGGCATTTGCGCGTCCTCGGACAAACGATCCTCAGGAACTGGTTGCTGGTCGACGGTCCTGGCAGGAGCCGGCTCAGGTGCTTCGGACTCTGCGTCGAATCCTTCACCGGTCTGAACGAAGTCGAGCGGTGACTTCAGACGGGCGATGGTCTCGTCCGCGAGCGCAGGATGGGGCTGGTCAAAAAAGCCATGCGGTAACCCGAGCGTGGTTTCCATGTGAAAGGCGGTCTCGGGCGTGAACCGCTCGCCTTTCATCAGTTCGGCCACGCGCGTCATGTTCGATTCGAGTGCGATGGCGATATTCTCTGCGCCGACCGCATCGACCAGAAACTGAAACGATCGTGTCTTGAAGATGGAGGCAGTCTGGGTGGAGTCTCGGGGAGGCGCCTTCACATACGGTGGTCCCGGCCGTTGGGGCGGAGGCTTTTTCTCGTGGTGAGGTTGACGCTGGCCGTTGCGCCGGGGTCCCGCATATCGCCCGCGGGCTTGACTCATATAGTAGGACTCCATGCGACGTTGATTCTTGACCTGTTGATTATAGACGAGGCGATGCCGGCATTTGACGCCGTCCTCATGCTGTCACATTTCGGGATTAAGCTTTTCGCCCTCGGTAGTCAGCCCACGGTCGTGGGCATCATGCAGCGCCCGTCACCGTAAAACCTGACGACCGGCGTTTCTCTCTTTGCATCAGGAGCCTCCCGTGTTGAGCGCCCACGAATTCGCCACATTGATGCTGGTCAAGGACTCCGCCGATCACATTGCTGATCGGGAAGAACCTGGTGCGTTGCTCGAACGCCAGCTTGTCGCCCTGGAGCGACTTGCGGGCGGAGCAGTACGCCCTCACATCACGGAGGACGGAGAGTCTCTTCTCCGCAACCTTGCCTTTATCAACTGATGGGAACTATCCGTCGGGTGCCGCCTGAAATCTGCCAACCGCACGACTCGCGGGCGGCAGGACCTCAACGCAGCGCTGCCAGGCGGCGTTGGCAAATTTTGTCATCTCCACCGCGTCGATAGCTCTGCATGGCCTTTGTACGGTCCGGGATGAATCCGTTGTCGTCCGCACCCCACAGGCCTTCCCAGAAAAGCCCGAGATTGTATGCCGCGGCCTTGTGGCCCAGTTCAATGGCCTGCTCGTAAAGCGATCGCGCGCGGCTCACATCAACCTGCATACCCCGTCCGAGCCGGGCGCTGTCGGCCAGCGCGGCGGCGGCCATGCCGCGCAGACGATCTTCCGCGGTTTCATCCTTCATCACGTCTTCAAGGATCGCGTTCCCTCTCTCAAAGTCCGCCGCGCCACCTGTCGGCGTGACCAGGGAAATGGCCATGGCCATTCGCCAGGCTGGATGACGATTGACGCCAATGCGCTCCAGTAACCAGCGACCCAGATGCGGGGCATGGCTTAAGGTGCTGGTGAGTAGCGCATTTGCGATGGCGGCGAGCGACTCGGGTGACAGGAAACCGGTCTTGTTTGCCGCAATGACGTGACGGGAGAACTTTTCAACATCGAGTGCAGGGTCGGCGCGACGCAACTGATGCCATTCACGCTCAATTGTTCCCACCCAGCTTTCCATTTGCATGGTGAGCAATCCGTTGGTGAAGAATGCACCTGATTCTAGTTCACCTTTGACCGAAATTGCAATTATCGGTTTTTGTTGCGGTTCCGCCGTTTCCAGCCGACCGTGAAGAATGCCTCGGGGACGACGGGGAATTGCTAGTTGGCACGGAAGCGCAGGTACCCTGTCGAGCTTGCCATGGAGCCTTCGCGCGAGGCAGCCAATGCGATCCATTGGCCACGTCACATGGTGGCGCGGCGCGAAACTTGCTCAGCTACCCTTGCGCAGCACCATAAATTGCGAAAGACGGAGAACGGGCATGACAGCGCGAGGCAAGACGAGTGACAAGACGGAGCGAGACCGGCACGCACCGCAGAATGAAGAGGAAAGGACTGGCCCGACCGATGTTTCCGGGTCTTCTGACGAAGGCACAACGGTGCGCGAGGCGCGAGTGTGGGAGGATGATCTCTCGCAAATAGCACACGAGCCGGACGATTGAGCATCACGCCATGGAGCGCGGCTGTGCCGATGTCAGCATGTCCGTCATGGATCGCTGATCGAGCGCTACGTTTTTGACGCACGACCTACGGATCACCAACTATAAGAGATCGTCGTGACTATCCCACCGGGTGCTGCCACGTCCTTTCGATCCGTTATTGATAGATAAGGAGTGCTATTTTGAATCCAACCCATCAGTCCGCCATTGAAGGCGGAGCACAGGTCACGCGCACGAGCGCCGAACCGGCCGACGGGCCGGGTCCCGATGTGATGGCTGCCGCGGCACTCGATGGCAATACAGTGCTGAGCGCAGACGGTGACGACGTCGGCAAGATCAAGGAGATCATGCTCGACGTGCGCACCGGCCATATAGCGTACGCGGTGCTGGCAAGCGGCGGGTTCCTCGGAATCGGCGGCAAGCTGCTCGCGATCCCGTGGGCCATGTTGACGCTCGACGCGTCGCGCGAACGCTTTGTAGTGTCGGCATCGTCCGAGCAGATCAGGAACGCACCTGGCTTCGAAAGGGATAACTGGCCGGCGATGGCCGATCCGGACTGGGCCACCAGCGTGCATGCATACTACGGCAGCAAGCCATACTGGGGAGGTCGCACGGAACTACCCGTCGACGAGCGCGGCGACATGCGGATTGGCGAAAGCGTCGCGGATTCGCCTGCTTCGCCAGAGCGAGGGGACGTCAAACTTTAACACTGGCGATACGTGCGTCGCCCGGCCTCACGCGAGCGCTGGTCTGCGCAGGTACTACTCAAGCCAGCTGGCCGGCTCCAGGCGACCATGCAGGATGCGGACAACAAATACCATAACGTCCTGCAGACAATAAAAGATGGGATACCGGCCTGCCTGGGATGAAAGGCCCCTCTCAGTTCATAAAAAGCATTCTGGCGATGAGCGTGCGAGACTTGATGACCAGGTGCGTGGTGACGGTAAGCTCCGACGACATGATCGAAACCATCATGGGGAGCTTTGAGCAAACGGGGTTTCATCACCCCGCGCGTGACTGGTCAACCCGCCCCGCTATCGTGTGGTGACCTGACATGAACGACAGGCGGCGAAAGATCATCCATGCGCAGAGGCAACGCCTCGAAGCGCTGAAAGTCAAGGTCGAGGAGCTGAAGGCGGAAGCCGGGAGGATCCGGAGCGAACTGGAAGCCGTACGTGACGACGAACAGGAAGCTTTTGACCACATGTCCGCAAGCAGGCAATCCGGCGAGCCCGGACAAAATGCGGAAGCGTCCATCGACAACCTCGACACGGCCATCAGTGCGCTCGATGAAATCGAAGACCTGACGGACTTCGTCGATGCCATCGAAGCGATCGGCGAAGCGGAGAACGGATAACGTATCCGCGGTGGTTGCCCGACCTGGGGCAGGCGAGAGACCCGGCATCAACGAAGACGCCGCCCGGCGCTCCAGGTCGCGTCGTTTCAGGAAAGGCGTGTGACTGGTTCAAAAAATCCGGCTCCCTGACGTCAACGAAGCCGGGGCCGATGCGTTTTGACAGTGGACGACGCAATGATTCGTCGCCTTCCCCCCACTGGAGACTTCAATGAAGAAGCTTGCTGCCGCCCTGATGACATCGCTGTTTGCCACTGTCGCGTTCGCCCAGGCGTCCGCTCCTGCCGCGACCGCACCAGCAGCCACCGCTACGGCTCCGGCCACGGCCACCACGACGCCGGCGCCTGCACACAAGACGACGAAGCACATGCATAAGGTGAGTCACCACGTGACGCACAAGAAGGCGGCGCAATAAGACACGGCCTCGGCGCGAAGTATCAGAACCCTGCTTCGGCAGGGTTTGATGCTTTGAGCGATCGGCCCTGAACAGGCAATCGTGTAGACCTCGTCAAGGTGTTCGCGGCAGTCGTGGGCGCGGCCCGCATTGGTCTCTCTCAAACAACGCTGCCTGATGCGAATGCGAGCACCTTGCCGCCAAGGCATTCGCGGCGGCCCGTGGGCGGGGCCGTCAGAGTGGACAAGCTGGCGCTTGTGCCTCTCAGAATCCCGCAAACGCTGCCTTATGCGAGCGCGAGTGCCTTGGCTCTTCACTTCTTGCATCGCGCATCGAATGCGCACACCCATCGGCAGGCGTATGGAGCCGAACATGCGTGATTACGTCGACGCCCGTAAAGCCGGGGTTTCCAGCGATTTCATCGTGCCTACCGACACGATTCAGGTCGAGGTACTTCGCATGGGCCGCAGCGGCGGCCAGGCCGTCGTCCAGTGCCATAGGCGGTAATCCGGACTTCTTCGCGACGGCGTTTACATAGTCGAGTGCGGTGGCCCGGCCGACCAGGATGGTATTGGAAGGGCCAGGCGCGTGGCGCAACCGGACGACCGGTCCATCATAGGGCGACTCCGGGTTCACGACTATTGTTGCATGCGCAACCAGCGGGGACGGCTAGTGCAACGAAGCATGCGGCGATTGTTGTGTGCATCAGATGTGTGCCGATTGGTCTATGCGTTTGCCACTTACCAGGACAACGGCTCAAGCAGCGCAGGTTCGCCAAACTCGACGAGTTGTGCGTTCGAGCGCGAAAAATATCCGCCCCAGAACTGCTTCAGATCCATCAGCGTCTTTGGATCGCGATAGCCGTTACGCTCGGCAGTCGATCCATCGGCTCCCGGCTGCATGACACCTGCACCGAGAACGTAGATGCGCGCCGAACCAAAGTCGCCAAAGAGGTTGTTGTCCTGCGCCTTCTTCAGTTCAACGGTGGGATTAATATGGCGCACCGTGTTACGTGCGTAGAAACTCGTCACGCTGGAGTTTTCCAGCCCGTCTGTGACGATGAAAACCAGCTTGTGTGCAGCCTTCTCCTGTGCAACGGCGGGCGAAACGCTCTTCAGTGCCATCAGGATGTCCGACTGGTCCAGGTTCGATGTTCCCGACTTCAGAACCTGGGCGGTCGTTGCGAGCGCGAGTCTCTGTCCGTACACCAGTTGCTGCTGCATGCAGGTGTGGAAATCCCGCAGACGGCTCATCACGACGTTGCCTTCCTCGCTTGCAGGAATCGGACGTTCGATGACTCCAGCATGGAGGACGTTCAGATAGTGGCCCTGCGAGAACGCGGAAAATTCAGCAATGACGAACTTCGTACCACGCTTCAGCATCGCCTGGACATTGTCGAGCACGGATTTCTGCAAGGTCGCGTCGAGCTGCACCGTCTGATCGATCAGCACATAGAGGAGCTGATCGTACGGGATCTGCGGCGCCGCGATTTTGTTCGCTGCGTAGCAACTGGGGACGTCGTTCGTAAGGCCGGCGTGAGCGGGCAGCACACCCGACAGCGCGAGGCTGGCGCTGAACACAAGCGAACGCAACGCCTGAACCGATCGGCGCATCAGATATCTCCGAGAATGTCGTCTTCCAGGCGCGCCTGTTCGGCGGCCGCCTTGCGATGCGCCTTGAGCGCCTGAACGGAGGCGAGAATCGAACTGCGGCGCTCGGTCGAACCCTCTGCGGCAATATCAAGAATCACTTTACGACGTTCCTGATCGGACTCGTCAAGGATGCGTTCAGCAATTCGTGCGACGTCGTTAAAGAGCGGGAGTGCCTCAGCCGCCTGCGCGATGGTGGCGGATTCCGGAATGATGGCCTGCTGCATGGGGTGACCTTGATCTACGTGCGATTTTCCGGTTAGGGTGATCTAGACTAGACGCTGCCCTGCGAACCGCCCCCAATAGATATTGGTTGTAAATCAAAGGGCTGCTGTCTAGGTGCTTGGCCGGTAGAGAGCGACCGGGGGGGGAAGAGGGGGCAGCACGATCCACATCGGTATAAGATCCAAACTCTTGCCCAGCACGCTTTGCGGGCTGACTTCGGCAAAAAAGCCGTGCAGACATGAAGGCCAGGAAAGGCGAACATCCAACCCTCATGGTCTGCGTCGAAAAGCCGCCCATCAGCCCGTCCCGCTCCCCGGAACGCGCTTTTTCATCAGCAACTGGAGGAGCACGGGCAGCAGCAGAAGCACGAGCGGCAACTGCACGATGAGCCCGGAGATAATCGCAATGGCGAGCGGCTGCTGCATCGCCGAGCCCTGGCCCAGTGCAAACGCGAGCGGCAGCAGCGCGAGAATTGCCGCGATGGTCGTCATCGCGATGGGACGCAGACGGTTGCGGCCCGCTTCGACGAGCGCGCGCTCGAATGGCAGGCCTTCGTCGCGCACAAGTCCCTGCAGTTCCGACACGTAAAAGATGGCGACCTCGGTCACGATACCGATGATCATCGTCATGCCCATCATCGCGGAGATGTTCAGTTCGATGCCCGTCATCCATAGCCCGATGAAGACCGCGCCCGCAGCGAGCAGTGGCATCGCCATCACCGCGAGCGCAACGCGAAAGCGCTCGTAGAGAAAGAGCAGCAGGCCGAACACGAGCGCCACGGCCGCGCCGAACACCGTGACGAGCCCCTTGAACGCGATCTGCTGCTGCTGGTACAGACCACCAAGCTCGTAGTAGACGCTCGACGGCAGCAGTTGCGGTTCACCGAGCGCCCTTTGCACATCGGCGACCGTCGAACCCAGATCGCGCCCGTCAATGCGTGCCGTCACGGCCACCATGCGCTTCAGGTTGTCGCGGCTGATCTCCGGCTGGCCTGTGACCTTGACCATATCCGCGACGCGGCCAACGGGAAACAGATGACCGTCCGGCGCGCGCACGAGCAGCTGGCCGAGTTGGGTATCGGTGAGGCTCAGGGCGTTCGCCACACGCACGCGAACGCCGACCGTCTTCGGCCCGCTCTGGAACTGTGTGGCGACGCTGCCTTCCAGCATGTCGGAGATGGTCTGTGCGACCGATTGCACGTCCATCCCTTCGGCCGCTGCCGCATCGGGGCGAATCCGCATTTCGAGCGCATCGCCGGCGGGATTGATACCGTCGTTCACATCGACGACGCCCGGAATCTTGCCAATGCGCGCCGCGACCTTGCGGGCCGTCGTGTCGAGCGTGTTCTGGTCGTCGGAATAGATCTTGATCTGCACGGGTTGCGGCACCGCTGTCAGATCGCCGATCAGATCCTCCATCAGTTGGGCGAGCTCGACGCTCACGCCCGGCACCTGAGTCTCGATCTGCGAACGGATTTCTTCCATCACCGTTTCGATCGGCTCGCGACTGCCGGACTTCAGCCGCACGAAGAAATCACCACGATTCGGTTCGTTCAGGTCGCCACCCAGACCCGCGCCTGTACGGCGCGAGTACGTCGAGACATTCGGATTGGACTGCACGATCGTCTCGATCTGCTGCATCAGGCGGTCCGTTTCGGTGATCGACGTGCCGGGCGCCGTGTGATAGTCGAGCACGAAGCCGCCTTCGTCCATCGTCGGCATGAAGCCGCTGCCGACCTGCGTGAACGCGAACGCGGCGACAGCGATGAGCGGCACGAGACCAGTCAGCACGAGCCAAGGCTTCGACGTCACATGCTCGATCAGATACGCGTAGCGCCTGTTCATCCACGATGCAAGGCGCGTTTCCTCGTGTTCTTCCGCGTCCTTCGCCTTGAGCCAGTGATCACACAGAATCGGTACGGCGAGCCACGTCACGATGAACGAGATGAGCAGCGCGCTTGCCATCGTCACGGACAGCGCCTTGAAAAACGCGCCTGTCACGCCGGAAAGAAACGCAAGCGGCACGAAGATGATCAGCGTCGCGGCCGATGAGCCCGCAAGCGGGCGCGTGAATTCGAGCGCTGCCGACATCACGCGGCCATGGAACGCCTGCGCGCCCGCTTCGCGCATGCGTCGCACGATGTGCTCGATCATCACGATCGCATCGTCGATGACGAGACCGACGGCGGCCGCCATGCCGCCGAGCGTCATGATGTTGAAGCCCATGCCGAACACGTCGAGCAACAGGATTGTGGCAGCCATGACGACGGGCACGAGCGCGACGGCAATGGCCGTGATCTTCCAGTTGCGCAGAAACACGAACAGCGTGAGCGCGGCCAGCACAACGCCGATCATGATCGCGTCGCGTACGCTCGACGCCGACGCGACCACCAGCTCGCTCTGGTCGTACCAGTTTGCGAGGTGCACACCGGTTGGCATCTTGTGCTGGAAGTCCGCAAGTCTCGCGTGAATCGCGCGCGCCATCGCGACGCTGTTCGCCCCCGGCTGCTGATAGATGTTGATGAGCACGGCATCCTTGCCGTCGGCTGTCACGCGCATCCATTGCGGCACGACGCCCTGCTGCACCGTGGCGATATCGCCGAGCCGAATCTGCGTCGGCCCATTCGACGACACGACAACGTGCCTCAGTTCATCGATATGCGTGATCGTCGTGTTCGCGATTACCAGATACAGCTTGTAGTGATCCTCGATGCGGCCCGTGGCCATCAGCACGTTGCTCGTGCCGATCGCTTTCGATACGTCCGCGAGCGAGAGCTTGTATGCGGCAAGACGCGCCGGGTCGATCGCCACTTCGAACTCGTCCTGGGCGCCACCCATCACGTCGACACGCGCCACGCCTTCCACCGACGACAGCAACGGGCGCAACTGGAATTGCGCGAGATCGCGCAGTGCCGACTGCGACTGTTGCTGCGAAGTCAGGCTGTAGGCCAGTACAGGAAACACGGTCGGGTCCATGCGGCGCACCTGCATCGACGTGCCTTGCGGCAGCGTCGCGAGGATCTCGCTGATGGCCGACTGCGCCTGCAGCGTCGCCTGTGCCATGTCCGTGCCCCAGTCGAAATTGATCGAGATCTCGGCGGCGCCGCGGCTCGTTTTCGATTCGACGTCACGCACGTTCGGCACGCGGCGCAGCGCTTCCTCGACGGGCATCGTGACGAGCGTCGTCATCTGTTCGGCGGGACGGTCGCCGGCATCGAGCGATACGACGGCGCGCGGAAACGCGACGTTCGGAAACAGCGAAATCGGCATGCGGAACGCGGTGAGCGCACCGGCTATCGCAAGCAACGCGACGACGAACAGCAGCGAACGACGATGCCTTTGCATCCACTGGCTGAAGTTCATCGCGTCGTTCCCTTCCTTGCGTTAGGCCCGATGCCCGGCTCATTCGTCCCATCGATATGCACAGCTGCGCCATCCTGCAGTTCATAGTTGCCGACAACAACGAGCGGACGTGCCGCGTCGATTGCGCCATCGACGCCATAACGGTCACCGTCCTCGACGACTTTTTTGACGTTCACGCGATGCGCCTTGTTGTCGCTGCCCGTCTGATACACATAGTCGCCATGCGCGTCGCTCAATACGGCGCTGCGTGGCACGATCCAGTGCGTGCCCGATTGCGTCGCGATGTCGGCCTTCACGCGCGTGCCCGGAATGAAAGCGCTTTGCCCGAACGGTACGCTCGCGCCGATATTGACGAGCTGGCTTTGCGCATCGATGGACGCACCGACCATTGCAACACGTCCCGCGACGCGCGCCGTCTGAAGCGCCGTCGAGAGGCCGCTGACGATGATGGCGTCGCCGGGATGGATCGATGCGGCATCGGCGGGTTCAACGCCGAGCGTCACGTTCGGCCGTGAACTATCGCCGCGCGAGTCCGCCGACAGCTGCAGGATCGGCGCGCCCGCCTGCACCTGATCGCCCTGCGCGACGGTCACCTGCGTGACGACCCCGTCATGCGGCGCGACGATGGTCGTGTGCCCGGCGCCGATGCCGAGTTGCTGTTGCGCGTCGAGCGCCTGTTTTGCATCGAGCGCGGCCTTGCGCGCGCTGGCCAGCTGCGATTGCGTCGCGAGTGACTTGTCATAGAGCGATTGCGTGCGTGCGAGTTCGTCCTGCGCGAGCCGCGCCGCGCTCTTCGCCTGCGTTGCCGCGACCACGGCTGCGGGATCGGCCTGCACGACAAACAGCGGTGCGCCGCGCTTGACGGCCTGACCGGCCTGCACGCGCATCTGGTCGATGCGCGCGACGTACGGCAGATCGACGGTCGTCACGCTCGACGATGAACTCGCGACCACGCCGTATGCATGAACAGGCTGGGCAATCGTCCCGCGCGTGGGCGTGACCGTCTGCACGGTGGTGACGGGCGCTTCATCCGCATAGGATGAAGCACACAACACTGAGAGGACTGCCGAGATGCCGGCAGCGACGAGGCCGGAATAAAGCCATGTGCGGTTATTTCGCATCGGATTCGTTGAAGGTTCTGTCTGAGGAGTAAGCATCGGGGATCGCGCTGCCGAGCAACGCCTGCAAGCCGACGCGCTGTTCGGCAAGCGCCTCGCGCAGCGTCGCCACGTCAATGCGTTTTGTGATGGACGCGCTTTGCGCATCGACATATGCGCCGAGCGCGAGGTTGTGTTCCGCGTAGGCCGCGGTGGCGTGCGTTGCCGCAGCGTCGACATCGGGCAGCGCCGATTCGGTTGCTTGCAACTGGCGCGTGAGGATCGCGGTGTCCGCGCGCATTTGGGCGACGTCCGCGTAGGCCGTGTTGAGCCGGTCCTGATACTCGTCGCGCAGACGTTGACGCGTTGCTCGCTCGATCGCAACGTTGCCCTGGTTGCGATTGAAGACCGGCAGGCTCAGGTTGATCTGGAAACCGCTCGTGTAGATGTTGGACGTGTCTCGTGCGCGTACGAAGCCCACGGAGAGGCTCGGAAACTGGCTGAGAATCGCCGCGCGATACTTCTGCTCCTGCGCTTCGTAGCCCGCCCGGAGCGCGAGCAGATCCGGTCTGCGTTCTGGCAGCGCGGAGAGGGCGGCGTCGAGGGTGTCGTCAGCGAGCGGCACGTCGTGATCGTCGCCCGTCAGTTGCAACTGCACGTCCTGTGCGAGACCGAGCAACGCATTCAGATCGTGATGCGTCTGCTGGGCGGCACGTTGCGCATCGGTGTACTGGCGGTTCGCGTCCGTGTATGACGTGAGCGCAGCTGTCAGCGTGTCTGCGGTCAGATTGCCGGCGCGCTGCGCTTCGGCCATCCGTTCATAGCGCATGCGAGAAAGGTCGCTCTGCTGCTGCAACAGCGGCAACGTCTGCTGCTGGAAGCGCGACTTGATGAAGAGCTGCCTGGCCTGTGCAACGGTCTGCCACTCCTGCCAGAGCAGCCCGAGATCCGTCTTCGCAACAGTCGCATCAGCGGACTGCCTGTTCGCGCTGCGCGTGACGATCGCCATCACGTCCATGCTCAAGCCGTAGTTGAACGCGCGCGTCGCGCCGTATGCGCCCGGATAGTCGCTTGAAATGCTCAGTTGCGGATCGGGCAGCAGACCTGCGGAATAGGCCTGTGCACAGGCGATATGCAGATCGTCGCGCGCGAGCTTCAATGCCGGATTGTTCGCGACGGCGAGCATCGCGACCTCTTCGATATCGAGTCCATCGGAAGGATCGAAGCGATGCGCGGCCAGTTCAGGCAATGGCATACGCGACGGGTCGATCTGGATGCGCTCGAGTTGTGTGGCAGAGGTACTGGTCGTATAGGGCGAAAGCGGTTCGCGGTGATACCAGGTGCATCCTGACAAGGTCAGGACATAGACGCCCGCGATGGCCGCAAACGGCATGCGTCGTGAACCGAAGCGCGTGCGGACAAAACGGGCGGCAGAGTGGAAGGACAAGGCATACTCCTGAGCGGGGCCGCTCGGATGAAGATTGCGTCGAGTAACGGGCGGATTGTCGGCAGCACGCGCTTAAGAGACCCTTAAGGGCGCGTTAAGCAAAAGGCGCCGACAATGAAGGCTATTCAGGAGAACTGGCGCCATGCGCTTGCTGCTGGTGGAAGATGACGAGATGATTGGCGAGCCCGTCGCGGGCACGATGCGGCGCGCGGGCTATGCGATTGATTGGGCGCGCGATGGACGCGAGGTCGAACTGACGCTGGACCACGATGTCTACGACCTGGTTCTGCTCGACCTCGGCTTGCCGGAAGCGGATGGCATCAATGTACTCAACCGTTATCGCCGGCGAAGCGGCAATGCGCCTGTGATCATTCTCACGGCGCGCGATGCCGTTGAAAGCCGCATCGGCGGACTCGATGCGGGCGCGGACGACTACCTCGTCAAGCCTTTCGATCTCGACGAACTCGCTGCGCGTGTGCGTGCCTTGCTTCGTCGGCGCACGGGGCAGACCAGTCCCGTCTATTCGCATGGCGATCTGACATTGAATCCCGCCACTCATGAAGCGACGTTGAAAGGCGAACCGCTTGCTCTCGTGCCGCGCGAATTCAGCCTGCTGCAGGCGTTGATCGAAGGACCGACGCGCGTGTATACGCGCTCGGAACTCGAGGAGAAGCTGTATGGCTGGGGCGAGGAAGTTGGCAGCAATACGATCGAAGTGCACGTGCATAGCCTGCGTCGCAAGATCGGGGCAGAGCAAATCGTGACGGTGCGCGGCGTGGGCTATCGCCTGAAGAGGTGCGAATGACGTCGATCCGGCGCTGGCTGCTCGGCTGGCTGATCGCTGGCCTGGCTGTGGCAGCGTCGATCGCGGGTTTTGGCATCTTTCATACGGCACGTGAAGAGGCGAGCGAACTGTTCGACTACGAATTGCGTACGGTGGCGCTTTCTGTGCCCGCGAATATCAGCCGCGTCGATACGCTCACGCGGCGCACGCCGGATTTCGAAGGTCTGTCCGACGATCGCATTCTTATCGAGATCTGGGATCAGGCTGGCAGGGGCGTTTATAAATCGCTGGGCGGTATCGATCTTGCGCGCTTTCCCGAAGGCATTCGCACGATTGAACGCGATGAATATCACTGGCGCGTGTTGGGTGTTCAGGAGGGCGATCGTTTCGTACAGGTCGCTCAGCCCGTGTCCGTGCGCGAAGATCTGGCCTTGCGGCTGGCATTGCGTACGCTGTGGCCACTCGGTCTGTTCTTTCCCGCGATCATTCTGATTGTGCTTTGGGTGGTCAACCGGGGACTCGCGCCGCTTGGCAGCATTTCCCGCGCATTGTCGACACGCTCACTGGATTCGCTTGAACCGCTGCGGCTCGATGGCCGCATGCCCGTCGAAATGAAACCGCTCGTCGAGGCACTCAATGATCTGCTGCATCGGTTGAACATTGCTTCCGAAATGCAACGCACGTTTGTCGCCGATGCCGCGCATGAATTGCGCTCGCCGCTGGCCGCGCTGAAGCTGCAATTGCAGGCCGCCGAGCGCGATGGTTCACTGGTCGGCAGCAAGCCGGCGTTCGCGCGCATCGAAGGGCGTCTGAACCGGTTAATCCACCTCGTACACCAGTTGCTGGCGCTGGCACGTGAAGATGCGCCACGCAGCGCGAAATTCGAAGCCGTGAGTCTGCGCAGATTGTGCGAGCGTGCGGTGGGTGACTTCTCATTGCTCGCCGAGGCAAAGCAGATCGACCTGGGGCTTGAATGCAACGGCTCATCGACGAAAGCCGACGATGCCTACATGGTGCGCGCCGAGTCGCAGGGACTCGAAGTGCTGCTCAATAATCTGATCGACAATGCGATCCGTTACACCCCCCGGGGCGGGAAGGTGGATGTGATCCTGACGCGTAGCGGTAGTGAGGTCAGCATGAGCGTATCGGATAGCGGCCCCGGCATTCCGGCGGCGGACCGCGAGCGCGTTTTTGACCGGTTCTATCGCAGCACGGGCCACAAGGAACATGGCAGCGGCCTGGGTCTCGCCATCGCGCTGAAAATCGCTCAGCGTCATCACGCGACACTCTCCTTCGACAGCAACGACGACCGTCCAGGTCTGCGCGTCACGCTCTCCGGGTTGCGGACCGGGTAACTGTGGCCATCCTGTCACCATGCGAGCTGTTTCAGCGGCCACCCACGTGCGGCGTTCTTCGTCAGAAGGAGCGATGGATGCCGTTCACCGGCATCTATGCTTCACCACTCCCATCGATACAGTATGCGGCATCCTGATGCATTCGAGTCTGGCTGTCACGACGCAGGGCATCGCATTGGGACTCGCAGCAACCAGGTTCGCGTGCCGATTGAGGAGAACGTGCAAAGTCTACGGCAATCGACAGCACTGTTTGGGCAGCCGCAGCGTTGTTTTCATGGCGGAGATCGCGAAAACGATATTTGCTAACTTTCTGTCATGGCCCATGAGCTGGAGACCAATTCCCTGGTGCGAACCGGACCTTTGATGAAAACGCGCTCGCATCCCGCGACGAAAGCGCGTTTCACCTTTCGTATTGAAGCCTGCTCAACCTTTCCCACTCATCTGATCCATCATCGCGATCAGATCGGCGAGCGCTAACTTGCACCTGGCCTGTTCGGGCGACTTCTCGCGCAGCGCTTCGAGCGCGTTGTCGATGGCCTTGTCGAGCTTGTGCCAGTCGGCGGCGGCGCGCGGTTTGAGCGAAGGCTCAGCATCATCCCACGATGTTTCGAGTTCCTTGATCCGCTTTTTCGCGCCGGCCAGATCATTCGCGTCGACGAGCTTCGACGTGTCGGTCGCGATGGTTCGAAACTTCGACAGATCGCCGAGCTTCGATGGTGCAGTAGCGGCATGTGCCACCGAGATCGGCGACAGCGCAGCGAGACGTTGCGACATTGAAGCAATATGCGAGCCTTCGATCGTACAGGTTGCGAAAGCGGCAACTGCGAGTACAGGAACTACCATGCGCCGGTTCATAACCGATCCTCCGTATGAAGATGCAATAGCTTCGCCAGATCTGGCGGCGTGAACTGAAACCCGATGTGTGCTACGTGGCCTGACCCTGGCGCGTTCTGGCCGAAGCGTGAATGCCCACGAGCACGACGATGACGGCGAGGAATACCGCGCTGGTCATGACGGTGCCCATGCCGAGCCCGCCATAATCTCTCGACTGGGACAGCAGATCGCCAAGCGACGCGCCGAAGGGCCGCGTCAGAATGTAGGCGAACCAGAAGATCAGTACATGGTTCGCGCCGAGATACGCCGCGCAGCCCATAAGCAGGAGCAGGATGCCGAACACAACGACGCCGAGGCTAAAGCCGAGGCCGATCGCTTCTGTCGCGAGATCGCCGGCTGCCGTACCCAATGCAAACGTGACAAGAATCGCGGTCCAGTAGAACAGCTCGCGCTTGCTTGTTACGATCGCGTTAATGGAGAGCGTTCGTTCCTTCCGATACCAGATAGCGAAGACGCCGCAGAGCAGAATGGCAAACACCACGGTACTGAAGTACAGACTGACACCGAGACCGTCGGTCAGTACGTCGGTCAATTGCGTGCCCACGACGCTCACGAGCACCACAGTGAGCCAGTAGATCCATGACACATAAGCGCGTTTGCGCAATTGCGTGACCAGCGAAGCCGCAAGCAGCGACAACGTGATGGCAATCGTGGTGGTGGTGCCGAGCCCGACATGGACGGCAAGATAGTCGGCACCTGTTTCACCGACCGTCGTGGACAGGATCTTGATCGTCCAGAATGCGGCCGTAACTTCAGGCACCTTGTTTTGCATTGGTGTGACGTGCGCGTCAGGCATTCTCCCCACTCCTTTGTTCAAAGGCGTTGATTTACCGCGTTCGGCTTCATTGAGTCCAATATGAAGTCCGTTCTGTTGCGCCATACTATGACGGCGCGAACCTTATCGAATGCTTACGTTGAGTGTGCGTTTGATGCGTGGTCTGATTGACGTAGCGCGAAAGTCGTTGTTCGCCGATGCATGGTGCCCGACGTCCCGGCTATGGGCGGGCAATAAACATTCGATGTGTGTAAGGTGGTGTGAGCGTAATCCGCAACGCGAATGGTCGGGTATTCAGACAAGAGCCCGTCAAACATTAAGGTTGCCTTAACCGGATGGGGATTTCTGAAAAATATAGTTCTCAAGTGATCCGGTAAGTTTGCCGATAGACCTGCTGCCGAAATACGGCGTAACTTTTGGAGAGAACCATGTCAATCCAGGCAGTCGGCCAGAACTCGACCCAGTCTGTCACCACACCTCCATCACAATCTGCAGGGGGTACACCCTCAACCAGTAAGACGACGTCGACGTCTTCCCCTGCCTCGTATACCGTCAGTATCAGCGGCGCGGCGCGTGCGGCGTTGCTTGAAGCCACCGAGACGTCGGTTCAAACCGCGCAGGAAGCGAATCGCGGTGACCTTCAGGCAAAGCGGCTACTGGCAAAGGAACAGGCGTCAAAAGCGCTCTAGTCTGCGCCTGATCCGGACTGCGTCACAGCGCCATATTCGTTCGTAGTACCAGCGGAAGCGCTCGGGAAAGGTCCAGAGACTTCCGCAGCACCTTGACCCTGACCGGCCTCGTCCCATTGTTCGGCACGATGGCGCATTCTTCGTTTAGGCGCATGACGACGAACTGGATTGCGTTCGAGACATTGCCCGTGCCAGACGTTGAGCGCCAGCGCCTGTGCAAAGTTGTCGAATGGCGAAAGCTATCTCTCGCCACGCGAACAGGCTTTCTACGATCGCCTGCTACAGGATTTGCCTGATGTTCAGGATGACACTGCCGCGCAGAAGAAGATCGGGGGTGCATGCAGGGCGGCAGGGCAATCGGTTGATGCGGAAATTATCGAGCAACTTCTGCTTTGGCACGGCGGTCCTCGTAGCAATGCCCGAGTCATTCACGCTGTGGACAACGGCAACAGGCTCGTGCAGGAAGCCGGCGCGACAATGAGCGAAGCGCCGGAAAGCGTCGGCCGTGTGATGCTTTGGCGCGGTCTCCAAGTAGAACGGGCCCGCGGAAGGGAAAGACCGGGCCGTGGAATGTGGTAACCGCCGAGGTGTCGTTCGCGGTCGTCGCTGGAAGCGTGCGCTTCCACGCCATCTTCGTCGGACTTCGGTGTCGTCTCGCTTTCGTGTGTCGTCGCTGATGCCATCAACGAGTATGTCGATACGCAGTTCGCCGGCAATGACGCGGTCCATATCGGCAAGAATCATGGACACGATCGAATGTGTCGCTACTTGTCGCGGTCGTAATCTCGAACACCATAGATCAAGAAGGGGGTGACCTTGATGTGCGTGCAGTTTTCCGGTTAGTGCGCTATCGAGTACGTGCGGGTTTGCGACCTGCCCCGAATTAATTTGTTTGTGAAAACAGTAGATTGCTGTCTGGGCCACAATGTAGATAAGTTCTCGGCCCCTGTCGTCGGGAACTGAGCAAGCGAAATTGGCGAATGCAGGTTTGGCGGCGACAGTTCGCACGTTGCAGACCGAAACACGCCAGCCCCATGCACAAAGCGCAATTCGTCCGTCGCTTGTGCGAAAAAGAGGGCAGCGCGACGGGTAATCGCGCTGCCCTTAAACTCGCAAACCTACAAGGGAGACAACTGCTTAGGTCGGTCAGGCTGTTCAAAAACAAGGGGCAGGGGTCACGGTCGTGCAAGTAATCGAGACAGTCTTTGCGCCGTTGAAAGGAGGCAGGTCACTATATGGTCTTGTGGGAACGCCATCAACAGCCTCTCCTTCAAGCCAACGAGGCCAATCGCGTACAGAACACCCGCGCCCTCTATCTCAATCGGACAGCTTATCGAGAACACGCCTGCGTCATACTCGTCATCGTTGATCGCATATCCCGCAGCTTGCACTGCCCTGAGACTTGCCTTGACCTTTGCGGGATCGGTGACGGTGTTGGGCCTGAATTTCTCGTGATGGCCTGATACGAAACGGTTAACCAAATCTTCTGGTTGAAAGGCCACGAGCGCTTTTGCTGTCGAGGTTGCATGAACCGGGAAGTCAGCACCAGGGTAGACGAGGGTACGGGCGGGGTCCTCTGGCGGAACTATCACAACCAGTTCGATCTTTTCTCCTGTGATCTTCGCCAGATATCCGACTTCGCCAAAGCGGTTGGCCACGATCTGAATTTCGCGACGGGCGAGTGTTTTTGAGGATGTGCCTATCGCGCTGCAGCGAAAGAGGTCGAGTATGCGAGGGCCAATGAAATAGTTGGACCTACCTCGCTGACCAGCCACAAATCCTGCCTCGACCATGCCATTGAGCAGCCGGTGAGCCGATGGCATAGGCAACTGTGTCCTGGACGAGATCTCGGCGAGCGACAGGCCGGCCGATGAAGTCGAAATGGCTTCAAGAATGGCGGCGACTCTTTCCAGCCGGCCGGCCTTTTCACCCATTGTCTGCGTCGGCATACCCTGTCCACCCTGTTCGCTTGCCTCATTGTTGCGCTGTCTCGCGTGCATATCACGAGAAACGGTGACCTGAACGCTTACCATTGTCCGGCTCCGATAGAGTCGGACAATGGCGACTCTTCATTCACGAGCCGGCGTTTCGGAGTTCCCGCTTGAGCACTTTGCCCGTGGCGTTCTTTGGCAACTCCTCAATGAACTGCACGACCGACGGTTTTTTATAAGAGGCCATGTATGCCTTGCAATGCTCGATAACGTCAGCAGCGTCGAGGCGATGACCAGAACGCAATACGACGACCGCCTTGACGAGTTCTCCCCACACTTCATCGGGCACACCAACCACGGCGACTTCTGCCACCGCAGGGTGGGAGCAGATAACCTCTTCGACTTCGCGTGGATAAATGTTCGAGCCACCAGAGATGATGAGATCCTTTTTGCGGTCGGTCAGAAAAAGGTATCCCTCGTTGTCCAGGTAGCCGACGTCGCCGGTGTGTAGCCAGCCGTTGCGCAGCGTCTCGGCCGTCGCCTCGGGACGATTCCAGTAGCCTTTCATGACGAGGTCGCTTCGCACGCAGACTTCTCCAAACTCGCCAACGCCCACTTCCGTGTCGTTGTCATCCAGAATCGCGATGCGCACACCGGGCATCTCACGGCCACACGAAGCAAGTCGTTTGATCTTTGCCTCGTCGTCGCCGACCAAATGCGCCGCCTTCGGCAGTGATGCGACGGTCATGGGGGCCTCGCCCTGTCCATAAATCTGGACGAAGACATTCCCGAAGACGTCGAGTGACTTCTGGAGCTGATTGACGTACATCGGGCCGCCCCCATAGATGACGTTCTTCAGCGACGACAGATCATATCCGGTGTGCGAGTCGGACTGAAGCAACATCGTGATCATCGTCGGTGCCATAAACGTCGAAGTCACGCGGTACTTCTCAATGGCCTCGAATACTTTCTCCGCCTTGAAGCTTTTCGATAACGGGAATGCATTGGCTGCCCCGACCGCCAGGTGCGGCATCATGCAACTAGCAGTTCCATGTGATATCGGCGCGACGTGAAACATGACATCACTGGAAGCGACGTCCGGAACGACCCCTAACAAGAACTGCTGACACATCGTAACGAGATTCCGATGCGTTTCCATCGCACCCTTCGGCTTTCCGGTCGTCCCCGACGTATAGAAAAGCCAGGCGATATCATCGTGGTCGATGACGACGCTGGGCGGCGTGGTGGGAAACTGGAGAAGGAAATCCTCATAGTCGGTGTCCGCGCTCCGATGCTCGGCACCGATGCATACCCAGAGCTTGACCTCGGGTACCAAAGGCTTTAGCTCGGCAACGTGAGCAGCGAAGTCTTCACTGTAGAAGACGACCTGAGCGCCGGAGTCAGAAATGAGAAACGCATACTCCTGTACATGAAGCCGGGGATTCATGGGGACAGCCGCGCATCCGGCAGACATTGCGGCCAGGAACGCCTCGAGTCCCTCAAAGCGGTTCGCGCACAGGATCGCCACGCGTGCGCCTTTCCCTGCGCTTGCGAGTAGCGCGTTGGATACCCGATTGATCCGGCTCGCGCCGTCCTTGTAGGTGATCCTACGGTCTTCGGAAATCCACAAGATGTTGTTCGGCGTGCGCAGCGCAGACCGCTGAACCCAATGACCCGCGTGCATATCATTCTCCCGACTTCAAGATGCGATTCTTGCTTCCCCAACCGGCTTCCTGATATGTACCTCGCTCGGAAGACGGGAATCTCGCGCCGCGCTTTTCCTTGACCGACTGCATGCCTTCCCGGGCGTCCTCGTCAACGAAGTTCAGCATTTCCATGGCGACCGACAGGTCAAAGATCGGAGCGACGGGCTTGTACCAGTGATTCAGAGCCCGTTTTGTCCAGCGAATAGACAGTTGACTGCCCTTGCTTAACGTATCTGCGACGGCCAAGGCGCGGTCCAGCAGTTGTGCGTGCGGAACACACAGACTGACTAGGCCGATCCTTTCGGCTTCGGGACCATCAATGAAATCGGCCAGCAGCAGATGATATTTGGCCTTCGCCATGCCGCACATTAACGGCCACAGCATCACTGCGTGGTCACCCGACGCCACACCCAGACGCGTATGTCCGTCGCTCAGCCTCGCCTGGTCGGAGATGATGCTGATGTCGGCTGTCAGCGCAGCTGCCAGGCCAGCACCCACGGCAACGCCGTTAATCGCGGAAATGATGGGCTTCTCAAGATTCATCATGTTGTTCACGATGTCCAGCGCTTCCTGACCGGTACGAAGCACGCCCCAATAATCTTCCAGGTTCCGTTTGACCATGTCGAGGTCGCCTCCCGCACAGAAGGCTTTACCCGCTCCGGTGATTACGATCGCGCGCGTCTCCGGGTCGTCACCGATCGTCAGCCAGACCTTGCTCAATTCCCAGTGCAGTCGCTCATCGGTGGCGTTGTATTTCTCCGGCCGATTAATTGTGACCAGAAGAACACCCGGCGACGGTCGGTCAAATTTCAGGTGCTGATATTCGCTGTAAGCGATTGACATTCTCCGTCTCCCTATAAGGCACCGGCGCGGTGCAGTTCGTCCGTGAACTCGGCCAACGTAAGTTCCAGTCGCGCCATCATGTCGTCCACCTGCGCGACCGTCATAGTGAGTGGCGGGGCAGTCATGAACCACTCTCCAAAGCGGCCGCCGCTGGTGCGGCGCGCGTAGATCAAAAGGCCGTGCTTCATGCCAATCTGACGAACGCGGTCAGCAGCCATCATCTCGGGCGGCAGCATCTCGCGGGTTTCCTTGTTCTTCACCATTTCCACGGCGGTCAGCATGCCTTTGCCACGCACATCGCCGATGATCGGCGAGCTCTCCTTCAGCGCCAGCAGACGCTCCAACAGATAGCCGCCGACGCGGGCTGCATTACCTATGATGTCGTGCTCAACGGTCTCGTCGAGAACCGCGCATGCACCCGCACAGGTAATGGGGTTGGCGTTGTATGTGTGGGCCAGATTGAACCCGGTGAGTCCTGCCAGTTCATCCACGAGCGTCGCGGGCGCCAGAACTGCGCCAAGCGGGGTATATCCGGACGCTAGTCCTTTGGCGAGAACGACAAGGTCTGGCTTTGCCTGCGGCCAATGACTATTGGCGAGGAATTTTCCGGTTCTGCCCGCGCCGCACATCACCTCGTCAAAGATGAGAAAGACGCCATACTCGGTGCAGACACGCCGGATTTCAGTGAAATACTCAGGTGGAGGAACATTCGCGCCCGTCGACAAGCCTCCAATCGGCTCGAAGATAAAGCACAGGGTATTCTCTGGGCCAAGACGGAGGATGGCGTCTTCGAGCGCTTGCGCGCACTGCATTGCATACTGGACTACGCCCATGCCGTCGGGGCGCCGGTATGTGAACGGCGTCGGGATTTTCTCGGAGAACTGAACCATGTCCCGGTAGATGGGGGCGAAGTCCAGGTCGCCAGTTACAGCAATGGTGCCAAGCGTGCCACCGTGGTACGACGGCATGCACGAGATCACGCGTGTCTTTTTGTGCATGCCTTTTGCAAAGGCGTACTGACGACAGAACTTGATGGCCATTTCGTTAGCCTCAGAGCCGCCAGATGTGAAGTGGCACCGTTCGAAACCAGGCCCCGCGAGTACAGCTACCTTGCGAGAAAGCTCTGCGTTCGGTTCGTGACGGGATACGCGCACGTAGCTGAAGGACAGCTTCTTCCCTTGTTCGTACATCGCCCGCAACACCCGCTCGTTACCCTGGCCTATGTTGCTTACAATCGCGCCGGATGAAACGTCGATAAAGCGGTCGCCAGCGTCGTTCCAAAGATAGATTCCTTCACCCCGAACGATCGTAGGCAAATCCTTCGTGTTTTTACGGCTGTAGAACAGGTCTTGAGGGCCGCCGACAGGGAACTCCGACAGAGCACCATCGCGGTTAAAAGTTTGCGCCATGATTTTCGACCCGGGTCAGTTAGCGTTTTGCGTTCGACTTGGCGTGTGCGGTCACACACAGGATCTCGAACATCAGATTGGCCGCATTGAGCGCCGTGTGACCGGATGGGTCCAAAAGGGGAGCGACTTCGCATACGTCACCGCCGATAACGTCCAGGCCAAGCGCGCTACGAATGATGACCTGACAGTCGCGCATCGAAAGTCCGCCCGGTTCAGGAGCGCCCGTACCAATCGCATAGACGGGGTCCAGCCCGTCAATATCGAATGTGATGTACACCGGGCCGCCCGCCACCGTCTCAAGCATCTTGCTGATGACCGCGGCGCGTCCCATCTCCTCATAGTCGTCCATGGTGACGACCGCCATCCCGGCGTCGTAGGCGTACTGGATGTCGCCTTCGCTGAAGCGGGTGCCACGAAGCCCGATCTGGATGACGCGTTCCGGGTCGATGATGCCGTCCTCCACACCGCGGCGGAATACCGTGCCGTGGTTGATTCGGCTCCCGTACAGCTCGTCGAGGGTGTCGGAATGCGCATCGAAATGGATGACGCCCAACTTCTGCCCCTTCGGCGCCAGTCCACGCAGAATCGGATAGGTCACCGTATGGTCGCCGCCGCAGGAGATCGCGGCGATGCCGCGATCGCGAAGGCGCGCGTAGTACGCCGTAATCGCGTCGAGGGTTTGTGCATTGTCGAGCGGATTAACCGGCGCATCCCCGATGTCGACGACCCGCTGCAGTTCGAACGGGCAAATTCCGCTTTGCGGATTGATCTTCCGGATGAGCCGTGACATTTCCCTCACTTGCGCAGGGCCCTGCCGGGCACCGTTCCTGTTGGTGCACCCGAGATCGTACGGAACGCCGACGAGCGCGATGTCCACATTCTCAAGCTCGCGTGTATAAGGCGCACGCATGAAAGTCGCAGGCTCGGCGAAACGGGGAATGATTCCGGAGTCAAGAAATTGGTCAGCAGTCGAGTTCATCGCGTCTCCTATGGGGGTGGGGCCGTTGCAAGATTTCACTTTGTTGTCTAAACTTCCGTTAAATGAAATCTAGCAAGGATTTTTGGAAATTGCTAGTGGCAAAGAGAAATCTTCGGGCGGTTTCCGCAAATGCTGCTCTGGACGGGCAATCACTTCTCTCATCAGGTGTCGCAGATGAAACTCAACTTCACAGACCTTCTTACTGACCATGTGTCGCAAGAACGACTTGCGGGCCTGGTTTCGGCTCTTGCCGAGATTGGCAAATCGGACGGGGGCGGTGTCAATCGGCAGGCACTGACATCGTCGGACGTAGCCGCCCGCAAATTGCTGTCGGAAGTTGCAGCCAGGTTCAGATGCGAGGTCTATCGGGATGAGGCAGCCAATGTTTTCTTTCGACGCGCCGGAACGACGGACGGCCCTCCGGTAGTGACGGGGAGCCACATCGATTCACAACCCACTGGCGGAAAGTTCGACGGAGCGTACGGCGTATGCGCCGGACTGGAAATGATCGCCGCACTGAACGATGCGGGCGTTGTTACCGAGCTGCCGCTCGAAGTGGCAATCTGGACAAACGAAGAGGGTTGCCGGTTCGCTCCAGGTTCAATGGGATCTGCGGCGTTCGTAAGGCCCGAACTGCTAGCCACTTTTCGCGAAAGTTCGGATTCGACGGGCGTGCGGTTCGCCGAAGCGTTAGACGATGCAGCGGCGGCGCTCCAGTTCATCCCACTGGTGCCGCTGAAACGCCCGTTTTCCGCGTTCGTAGAGGTGCATATCGAGCAAGGTCCGGTGCTTGAGCGCGAGGGGAAAACACTTGGTGTTGTCAGTGGAATTCAGGGAGTTCGCTGGTTCAGGATTTCAGTCCGAGGGCAGACTTCCCACGCAGGCACAACGCCCAGAGAGTTCCGGAAAGATGCAGTCCTTGTCGCGACCGAGCTGGTACAGCGGGCATACGCTGCGGCCAACGACAGTGACGCTGATTTGCGCTTGACTGTCGGACGCTTCGAAGTCTCGCCTGGTGCAACGAACACGATCGCAGACGAAGTTAGTTTCACAATTGACCTACGACACCCGTCCGATGATGTCCTGGATGACTTCGAGGCCAGGTTTCGTTCCTGGACGCGACGACAGTCCGCCTGCACGATTTCGCTCGAAGAGCTGATGCGACATAAGCCGACACCGTTCTCGGAGACCGTCAGGGCGACCCTCGCTGAAGCAGCTGAGCAATGCGGAGAACCGTGGCGAGAACTTCTCTCGGGCGCCTTTCACGATTCAATGTACCTGGCGGAACACTGTCCAACAGGTATGCTGTTCATTCCGAGCAAGGATGGGCTGAGCCACCACCCTGCAGAGCTGTCAGCTGCCCATGAATTGGCCTGGGGGGCCAAGGCGCTGACGTTAACGATGTATAGGCTCGCAAATCCGTCACTCGAACGGTCGGCCCCATAAGCGGGCTGGCTGTACGCGACGCGTCCCCAGAGTAAGGCACTTCGTGGGCGCGTCCCGAACGGTTCAGGTCAGAGCCACTGCGAGGCCTGTCAACATGCAGAGGCCCGCACGGTGAGCGCGATTGAACGCCTGAAAGCACAGCGCCGGATCGCGGGATCTTATTTTGAAGTATTGGTCCACGACGCACACAAGCGCCCCTGCCCAACCAAGCCAGAATGCGGTGGTCCATTTCGAAGCGATAGCCAGTGCGGCGAATATGCCCAGATATGCGGCAAAGCAGAAGCCGGAGGCTAAGACCTCATACCGACCAAAGGTAATCGCGCTGCTCTTGACGCCTATCAGAAGGTCATCCTCCCGATCGACCATCGCGTAGGCAGTATCGTAACCGATGACCCAGAACAGGTTAGCGGCGCACAGCCACCACGCGACGGCAGGGACGAAATCCAGGACGGCCGCGAAAGCCATCGGGATTCCAAAACTGAACGCCAAGCCCAACACCACCTGGGGCACGCCAAAGATGCGCTTGCCAAAGGGGTAGCAAAGGGCGATCGCAGACGCACCGAGAGCGTACAAGCCAGTCAATGCGTTCAAGGGAAGCAATAGAAGGGCAGCGAGCACCAGCAACAAAGCAAGAAAGCGCCGCGCCTGCTTGCGCGATATCGCGCCGGATGCAAGCGGGCGCTGCTTCGTCCGCGTGACGTGAGTGTCATAGCGCTCGTCGGCAAGATCGTTCGCGACACATCCCGCGGAACGCATCAGGAAGCTTCCCAGGATAAATGTAACCAGCAGATGAAGCGGTGGATGCCCGCTCGCGGCAATCAAGAGGGCGCCCAAAGTCGGCCATAGCAGGAGCAAGGTCCCGACCGGCTTCTCAACGCGGGCCAAACGAAGGTACGGACCCGTCCAGTCAAAGAAGTGCATGTGTCTGGATGTCTGTGGAATTGAAAACGGCCCCATCAGCGGGGCCGGCGCTTCGAGAGGATAAAAGCAGCGCTTACGCAGAGGCGTTCACGTCAATGACAATTTTCCCAACGTGAGACTTTTTCATGAACTCGGCTTGCGCGTCACGTAACTGCGCAAGCGGGAAAGTCTTATCCACCATCGCCTTGATTTCTCCACTTTCAATGTACTGCACAAGGTTCCCCGTCGTATTGGCCACCGGATTTGCGATGCCGTACATTTCAAGGTCTTTATAAATCAGGTCACGCAAATCTACCTCGGAAATCGGGCCTGCAATCGCGCCACCTGTCGTGTATCGACCGCCGCGCTTAAGCACACGCAACAGCCCCGTGATGGAGTCTCCACCGACCACGTCCGCAACAACATCGACGCCACGAGGCCCCACCAGCTTCTCAACCTCTGCCACCAGGTTAGGGGTTTCGCGTGGGATGAAATGGTCCGCACCCAGTTCCAGAAGTTTGCTTCGCTTGCCTTGCCCCGCAATTGCAATCACCACACAGCCACGGCGCTTTGCCAGCTGCACATTCGCGCTTCCCACCCCGCCCGCTGCCCCCGTGATGACGACGACTTCACCAGCTTTCAGGCGAGCCCGCTCAAGCATCTCCTCGGCCGTCGTGAAGGCGCAAGGGAAGGTCGCCAGCTCGACATACGGGATGTCGGCATTCACCGTGAAGGCATTCTCGACCGGAACCGCGGCATACTCCGCATAGCCCCCGTCGCATTCACTGCCAACGAAACGGATACCTTCTTCGCGCAACGGTGCCGACGGGTCGCGAATTACGGGATCGACCATCACGCGGTCGCCGATTCGCTGCACATCGACTCCCTCGCCAACCTCGACGATGCGGCCCGCGATTGCGGCACCCTGGATTCGGGGAAACGCTAGACTCGAGCGGTCCCAGTTACCCAGATCGGCAGTATCCGGGTCAATGCCCTTGCTGCCAATTTCTTCCGTCATGCCTGAGCGGACATTTGGGCTATACCAGCCGGTGCGGGTATTCAAGTCAGTGTTATTGACACCGCACGCCCCGACACGAATCAGGACCTCACCTTTTCCAGGTCGAGGCGTTGGGATATCTTCGTGGTACTCGAGCTTGTCAAGTCCGCCGTGGCCCATAAGCACTACGGCGCGCATTGTTCGGGGAATATTCATTACCTGGTTCTCCACTCAATTATCAAGCGTTGCTGAACTTCGATGACCATGCCCGGAGGTACTCGACAGTCAGCAGCATGCATATCGAAACCATTGTGAGAATTACCGCTGCTGCGAGGATTGTCGGGCTTAATTCTTCGCGGATTCCGCTCCACATGACCAATGGGATCGTCCGCTGGTCGACGCCGGCAATGAAGAGCGCCATAACAACCTCGTCCAGTGACGTAGCAAATGCGAAGATGGCACCCGACGCTACGCCCGGCGCAATGAGCGGCAAGGTCACACGAAAGAACGTTTCGACCGGCGACGCTGAGAGGCTCAATGAAGCCTTTACGAGGTCGTAGTCGAAGCGGGCCAACGCGGCGCTGACCGTAATCACCACGAGTGGAACTGCAACAATTGTGTGAGCGATCACAAGACCCGGAATGCTCTGTGTGAGGCCCCAGCGCGAGAAAAGAAAATAGATGCCGGCCGCTGTGACAATAACCGGCACGATCATCGGCGAGAGAATCAGCGCCAGCAGAACCTTCTTGAACGGTGTGTCGCGCCGACTGAGGCCAATTGCCGCCACCGTTCCGAGCGTCGTCGCAACGAGTGTCGTCAGTGAGCCGACGATCATGGAGTTGACGATCGCGTCACGCCAGACTTCGGAGCCGAAGAAACTTGCGTACCAGCGCAGAGAAAAGGCGTCGCGATGAAGCGCTAGCATCCCTGGGGTGAACGTAAGGTATCGTTGCGCATTGAATGAGAGTGGGACGCATATGAGAATTGGCGCCATCATGAAGAAGAACACGGAACCGCAGATGAAGTAGTACGTTTTCCGGATCATTTTGGTGCTCCCACAAGTTCAGCGCTGGCGAGCGTTCTGAACATCCAGAAGATGTCCGCAACCAGCACCAGAAGGCCGACTGATAGCGCTGCAGCTAACCCCCAGTTCAACGACGATTGCATGTGGTAGGCAATCAGGTTCCCGACCATCTGTCCTTGACTCCCACCGACAAGGGCGGGCGTGATATAAAAACCAAGGGCAGAAATGAAAACCATCATCGCTCCAGCGGCAATCCCTGGGACGACCTGAGGTATGTAGACGGAAAAGAATGCCTTGACGGGTCCGGCACCGAGAGAGCACGCGGCCCGCACATAGTCCTTCGAAACTCCTTTCATTACGCTGTACAGCGGCAGAATCATGAACGGCAACAGGATGTGTGTCATCGCGACAATCGAGGCGAAGCGCGTGTAGGCCAGCTGGGGTCGGGCGTTATCTGAAAACACGTGTAACCAAACAAGCAGGTCCACGAGCGGACCGTTGGTCTGCAGTATGACAAGCCACCCTGAGGTGCGAACCAGCAATGACGTCCAGAAGGGAAGCAGCACAAGCATCATCAACACGGTGGCTGTGCTTCGGCGCGCGGTGGCGAGCAGATGCGCCACCGGAAATCCGAGTAGCAGGCATGCGAGTGTCGCGCTTACGGAAATCACGAGCGTGTTGATGAAAACGGCGACGTACAGTCGCTGATCCGCGGGCTGCAAAGCGACGCCCCCGGTCGCGGTCTGGCGCAAGTCCACCGCCGAGAGTAGATTTTGCGCAGTGATTTTTCCGGACGAATGCTTGATTACACCCCAAGGCTCAGCTGTCCCCCAGCGCGGGTCGATAGCGACAAATCTGCTTTTCCAGCTTCCCTGGGTAACATCGCTTCCCTCGAGTTGGCGTACTGTCTTGCGCAGCAGGCCCTCGAACCCCGTGTACCGATAGCTCAATTCCCGAACGACTGGCCCCAGCTCGTCACGGTCGTCAAGCGCCGTCAGGTCCTTTCCCAGCGCTCGATACGCAGCTTCAGGCGGCTCGCCTTCTCCGCTCCAGTTGCTCAGTTCCGTGTGAACCTGAGCGAGCGGCACCGCCACAGCACTTGTGTCAACCGAACGGTACAACATCTGGACGATCGGGAACAGGAAGAAGGCGACGAGGAACGCGACGAGCGGCAGTATCAGCGTCAGCGCGCGGACCTGGGCGCGCAACTTCACGTGCCGATACTGTCGGTCGGTGGGCAAGGGGGCGGCCGCAGGCGGGACGTATGCGGTATTTGACATGTTCATTCTCACCTCACGGAGCTGATCGGAAAGCGATACAGTCTTCTGACCGGAAGCCAA
This sequence comes from Paraburkholderia diazotrophica, assembly GCF_038900755.1. Taxonomy (GTDB): domain Bacteria; phylum Pseudomonadota; class Gammaproteobacteria; order Burkholderiales; family Burkholderiaceae; genus Paraburkholderia; species Paraburkholderia diazotrophica_A. The sequence goes on along the minus strand of NZ_JBBPEN010000017.1, from coordinate 9,605 downwards.
CGGTCACCATGTCGCCAATCTGCACACGTTCGCAGTCGCGATTGTTTGCAAGCTTCGCGATCAATCCGTCACCCTCCTCGCGTGCTAGACGCACCCGGATGTGGTCGCCCTGATAGGTTCGGTCTGTGACACGGCAGTTGAAGCGGTTGTTCAGGGAGTCTGCTTCCGCGCCGAGGACAATGCGTTCTGGGCGGATAGACAGCTTTAGCGAATCACCGATTGCGGCGGCAGTACCGACGCCAGTCGCTGTGAGCTTGCCCATTCCCGGGCTGTCTACTACCCAGTTTTCCGAACGGATTTCGGACAGCCGTCCGCAGAGCTGATTGTTCTCACCAATGAACGAAGCCACGAATGAATTGCCTGGCTGCTCATACAGGGCGACCGGAGAGGCAAGTTGTTGCACGATGCCCTCATTGAAGATCGCAATGCGGTCAGACATGGTCAGTGCTTCGCCCTGATCGTGAGTGACATAGACAATCGTAATGCCGAGGCGTGCATGCAGTTGTTTGATCTCGTACTGCATGTGCTCTCGCAATTGCTTGTCGAGAGCGCCAAGCGGCTCATCCATCAGGACGATGCGTGGCTCGAAGACGATTGCGCGGGCAAGGGCGACGCGCTGTCGCTGGCCGCCCGACAACTGGGCCGGAAGCCGATCACCAAGCCCCTTCAGTTTCACCATATCGAGCGCGGCACCCACTCGTTCAGCGACCTGGGCGCTAGGTACCCGCCGAACCTTCAGCGGATACGCAACGTTATCGGCCACCGATAGATGCGGAAATAGCGCGTAGCTCTGGAACACCATTCCGATGTTTCGCTTGTGAGGCGCGACGCTGGTGATTGCGACGCCGTCCAAGAATATCGAGCCGCTGCTGGGAGTCTCGAACCCGGCAAGCATCATCAGCGTCGTGGTCTTCCCGGAACCCGAAGGTCCAAGGAGCGTGAGGAACTCGCCTCGATGGATGCTCAGGTTGAGTCCGGCAACGACGGGTGTATGTCCGTCGTAGCTCTTGCGGACGTCCCGGAATTCGACTATCGCGTCTTTCATTTCGTGCTCCTGCGGGAACTGGCGGTGGGCTTCAATATTTCTAAAATTAAACTGGAATTCCGTTTTTTAGTCAACGAGAACAAAAGTAGGTGTTTGTACTCAGCTTGGTTTCGAAAAATCTCCCAGGGACCCGGGATCGATTCACTTTCCGACGATCGCAGGCGCGCGCCGAGATAGAGCTTTGCCGCCTGGCGGCCCCGGAGCGCAGCAGAGAAGCTGATTTAGGTTTCTTGGCAATCACCCGCAGCGCGCGACCCGGGGCAGCAAGGGGCTTGACATTGCGTTTTTCGACGTATGATTACGGAATCCGTGCATCCGCAAGGCGTAAATCAAAATGTCCGATTCCGATATCGATAAAAGCGACAGAATTCCGCGGCTCGAAAGGGTTGCGATGATTCTCGAAGCGATCAACAGGTCAGACCAAGGGCTAACCCTGGTCGAAATTTCGTCGCAGACTGAGATGCCGATGCCGTCAGCGCATCGGCTAGTGAACAACATGCTCGATGCCGGCTTTCTCGTTGGGAAGCGTGGGAGGTCGCGCTACCGGATCGGGCCGCGACTTATCCGCATATTTCAAAGTTCGCTGAGCCTCGAGACGCTTCAGGCTCTGGCCGAGCCCACCCTGCAACGGCTTGCTGACAGGTTTGGTCAGGTGGCGTATCTGGTGAGACTGGTCCAGGACTCCATTCAGCTTGCTGTCACGGTGCTGCCATCCTCGCCCAGCCGCAACCTGATCTATCCGGGCAATGTGTTTCCGCTCAATGCCACCGCCTCAGCAAAAGCGCTGCTTGCGTTCCAGTCCGAGGCGGTGATCGACCAGCAGCTGGTGGGGCCGCTCGAGAAATATCGCCCTAACACGATCGTTGATCCCGACAAACTCAAAGCGAAGCTGGCGGATGTACGGGAGCAGGGCTACGCGATCAGCGATGATGAATTCGATCCGGGTGTTTATTCGATTTGCTGTCCGGTGCTGATCGGGTCTGCGGGCGCGCTATACGGCGTCGGTATCGTGGCCCTCAAGGAAAGACTGCTGATGAGCTTTGATACAGAGACCGTCGTACAGAGCCTGAAAGAGGCTGCTGGCGAGCTACGCACGACTTTGCAATCGACGGGTCTACATGCCGTAAGTGACGTTGAGAGCGAAGTTGATGCTTGAGAGTCAGGCTTCGGATGCCCCGTGATTTACGGGGGCAGATCGCTGCGAAAGCGTAGGCGATGCCCCCGATCCGACGACATTGCCGTCCCGCCCGTTCCCTGCTGTCCTTACCCCAATCGAATGCAGTTGCGGTTTCCGTCCGCTCGCTCGGAGTGAACCTCAACTGCCTCTCACGCCTGCACGACGCACCGCGGTTCGGCCCGATTTCGAGAATCGAGAGCATAGCGATGCTAGGTTCCTAAATCGGTGATGTCAGCCCTCCTTTTAGCGTGACATTGCGAAATCGCATAGGTAAATTCCATTATTGTATTCAAACTTCCGTTTTCCGATACTTTGGATACGGCGGAGCTATGAGGCGCCATCGTTTGCAACGTTCGTATTGACTCGATGCAGTTTCTTCATTTGAAAAGGTGATGCAATGAACGCAATGAGAAGGATGGTGATCGCGAGTGCCGCCTTGCTTATCTCGATGTCTTCGATGGCTCAGGGCGGCAAGGAAATAACGGTTGCATCCTGGGGGGGAAGCTACACGGAAGCCCAGAAAAAAGCTCTGTTCGACCCCTTTACGAAGGCGACCGGGATCGCCGTCAAGATCATTGAATATAACGGTGGCCTGAGTGAGATCCGCGCGCAGCAACAGGCGGGGAAGGTGGTCTGGGATGTAGTCGTCTCTGACATTTTCGACGAGCGTCGGGCGTGTGAAGATGGACTGCTGACCAGATTCAACGCATCAACGCTCCCCGCTAATGCAGATGGCACTGCGGGTGTTTCCGATTTCGTACCAGGCACAACGTCCAAATGCAGCCTCGGGTCGATCTCGTGGGCACGTGCCATTGCCTACGATGCGAACGCGCCGAAGCAGCCAAAGACTATCAAGGATTTCTTTGATACAAAAAACTTCCCGGGAAAGCGCGGGTTGCAGAAGTCACCCGTCGCGACGTTAGAGTGGGCACTGGTCGCCGACGGAGTTCCACGAAAGGACGTCTATACCGTGTTATCGACGCCGGCTGGTGTTGACCGCGCCTTTCGCAAGCTCGATACCATCAAGGAAGATATCGTGTGGTGGGAAGCTGGCGCCCAGCCGCCACAATTGCTCGCGTCACATGAAGTCGTTATGACGTCTGCTTACGCGGGCCGGATTTTCGTCGCTCGAATGGAAGGCGCACCGTTCCGGATCATGTGGGACAGTGATGTCTGGTCAACGGATTTCTTCATGATTCCAAAAGGCGCTCCACATACGCAAGAAGCCCTTGAGTTCGTGAAGTTTGCGAGCAACCCTGACCGTCAGGCAGCTCTGTCGACCCTGACATCGAATGGACCGACGCGACGCTCGGCAATCGTGCTCGTCGGTAACTATCCCGGCACCACGGAAAGCGTTGCGCCGCACATGCCCACCTACCCAGCCAATATCAAAGACTCGATTCAGGCAGGCGCAGATTTCTGGGCGGAGAATCAGGACGCACTGAAGTTGCGCTTCACGCAGTGGCTTTTGCAGTAGCAGGTTAGATAGGGTAGGCGGCAGTTGCTCGCCGCCTATGCCGACATTGAAGTAAGCTTCAAGTGTGCAGGAAACGCGCTGCAGGAGAGACCGCAGTCACAAAGGCTGCGGCGCCGACGGAGCAACCGCCCCGGAAACTCTCAGGCAAAAGGACTGTAGCGCGTTCAAAACTCTGGAGAGAGGCATGAATGCATGCCCACCGAAGGGGACGGCGAGTTGTTCCGCCTAAGCTCTCAGGTACCGTGACAGATGGGGTATGCGCTGAAGGACCGGCGAGATCTATCTTTTCACGGACTCAAACATGCCCCATATCATTGTTATCGGCGCCGGCATCACCGGCGTTACGACTGCATACACGCTCTCCGAACTCGGGTATCAGGTAACTGTCATTGACCGACACCTCTATCCAGCGATGGAGACATCGTTCGCCAATGGCGGGCAACTTTCGGCGTGTAACGCCGAAGTCTGGAACAATACCGGAACGATCCTGAAGGGGCTGCGATGGATGCTCAAGCAAGACGCTCCGGTCCTTTTCAATCCAAAGCCGTCATGGCACAAATACTCATGGGTTGGTGAGTTCATCTCCAATATCGCGCACTACCGCGATAACACAATAGAGACGGTAAGGCTGGCGATCGAGGCACGGAACCATCTTTTCGCGATCGCCGAGCGCGAGCAGATTGATTTCGACCTGCAAAGGCGAGGCATTCTGCACTTCTACCACGACAGGAAATCGTATGACGCCGCGACTCGAACCAATGAACTTTTGGTGTCGGGCGGTCTTGAGCGGTTTGCCGTAACCCCGGAAGAAATCAAACAGATCGAACCGACGCTGCGAGGCCAATACTACGGGGGATATTTCACTCCATCTGACTCGACGGGGGACATCCACCGGTTCACCCGGGGTCTGGCATCTGCTTGCGAAAGGCGCGGCGTACGATTTCGGCAGGGCGTAACCGTTGAGAATGCCGAGTGCCTGCAACGCGGTGTTCGATTTCTGCTTTCGAACGACCGAGCGGATCAGGAAGTGCCAGCGCAGAAGCGTCTCGAAGACGTGGCCGCCGATGCTGTCGTGGTCTGTGCGGGCGTTGGGAGTCGGAGAATCGCGAGTTTGCTCGGCGATCGCCTGAACGTCTATCCGGTAAAAGGCTATTCGATCACTGTTCACCTTGAGGACGAGGGCAGTGTAGCGCAGGCCCCATGGGTCAGCCTCCTTGACGAGAGCGCGAAAATCGTTACAAGCCGCCTTGGTGCGGAGCGACTTCGGATCGCTGGCACGGCAGAGTTCAACGGACGTAACCGCGACATCCGAATGGATCGCATTGATCCGCTGGTTCGTTGGGTCAATCAGAATTTCACGGTCAATACTTCACGTGTGATCCCGTGGTCGGGACTTCGACCAATGATGCCTAACATGATGCCCCGCGTAATGAAGGGCAGGGCACCACGTGTTTTTTATAACACGGGTCACGGTCATCTTGGTTGGACCTTGTCAGGAGCTACGGCAGCGGCGGTGGGCAAAGTCGTGTGGGAGCACTTACCGACGGACGTGAACTGAACTCCCGCGGTGGGAGTCCTTTACTGACGACGGTCCTTGCGTTGATGGCAGTACAGCCGGATGTGGTTTCCAAAGATTTCGGACCAGTGGACATCAACGCTGACGCCAACGATACACGTCAGAAATGCGGAAGACAAAGCATGTTCGAATCCCCGCGTGAATTGTTGAAAGCGGCTCATATCGACGCATTAGAGCCGCAGCGCTCTGTTCATCCGTTGAACGACAGAGCAATACGGCTTAAAAGGCCCCTCAGCGAACTGACCGGCCTGACCCAGTTCGGATTCCACCTTGTAACGATTCAGCCAGGATGTGAGTCCACGGAATATCACCGGCATCTCTACGAGGAAGAATGCATCTACGTCCTGTCGGGTACCGGTGAGGCGATCATCGATGAGCGGGCATACGAGATTGGCGCAGGAGATGTCATGGGTTTCGCACGAGGAGGCGCCGCCCACACCGTGTTCAACACCGGACATATTCCGCTTGAGCTTATCGTCGCGGGTCAGAGACTGGAGCATGACGTTTGCGACTACCCGCAACAGGGCAAGTGTCAATACGTCGCCGGAGCGACCTCGGTGCTGGTGGACCTTCCAAAACAGGCAATGAATCCGGGCTCCGAACGGACGACCTGAGTGGGACAGGAAAATCAAACCTCGTGAACATGGCTATGCGAATATGAACGTATCGTTGCAGCAACTGAAGGTGTTCGCCGCTGTCGCGCGTCAACGTAGCTTCACCCGTGCAGCACGTGAGTTCGATCTCACGCAGTCGGCCGTAAGCCGATGCATACGTGAGCTTGAGGACACGATCGATTTGCGCCTTTTCTATCGGACGACGCGCCAGGTCGAATTGACGCCCGTTGGTGCCCGGCTTGAGCAGCGCGTCGGCCGGCTGATTGAGGAAATCGAACTGACCTTCCGCGAGGAGCGCGCGGCGCACAACAGGCGCACGGGAACGGTCCTGATCGCGTGCGATCCGATAACGTCGTCGGGGTGGTTGCCCGAACGGCTCGCGGGCGGCGCCGCACATTTTCCCGACCTGACCATAGTCGCAAAGGAGCAGCCTCAACACGCCGTACTCACCGCCGTTGAGCAAGGCGAAGTGGACTTTGGCGTGCTGTCTGACACGAAGTTCGGCCGCGAGACGGATGCTTTCGACATGCATCCGCTCACGTCGACGCCGCTGTGCGCGGTGCTGCCGCACGCGCATCCGCTTGCTTCCGGCGCGGCGCTGCACTGGGAAGCGCTGCGTAACGCAAACACGGCTTCGCGACTCGTCACACTCAACGCGGAAGCGGGCATGCGCGATGTGATGGAGCGCGCGTTCGGCGAACACCGGATCGATGCAACTCGCGCCAATGAATGCGGCCACCTCACTGTCGCACTGCGCATGGTAGAACTGGGTATCGGCGTTGGTGTGCTTCCAGTTTCCTCCTATCCCGACGTGCTGCCGGCTTCTCTCGTCGCACGTCCGCTCTTTCCTGACGTGTCCATGACAACTGTGCTCGTGCGGCGTAGCAAGCGCGCGTTGAGTGCGAATGTGGAAGTCGTGTGGAAGTTGTTCGTTAGCACTGAGTTCCCTACCCATGTTGGTACATCGCGCAATAGAGGCGCGATAGCGACGAATCAAGCGGTAGATGCAGTAACAAAGATCTGATTCCGGGCCGAAGCGCTGAACGAGGACTAGGCTGATGCCTTCTGATTGAATAGGCAGATCACAAACGATGCAAAACCATCTTGAGGCGAGACGACGATGAACAGCAAAGAGAAGGAAACGCGACAAAACTGCGGTAACGACCAAGGTTTGGCGGACGCCGGAAGAATTATGGCCAGAGAGGCCGGGCGAATCTCGACTCGCCCGGTACACAACTGGGCTTGGACGACGATGCATAGTCACTACGACTGGTTGGATTCGCACTCGCCATTCAATCTTCTGGACCAGTAAGACGGCCGAGCACCGCGCCGACGGAGACTGCAACCTGATCGCGCGCTTTTGGAGCTGCCACGCGATCAGAAATTCGTTCCGATGCCGCATCATGCATGCGGCCGATGAACGATCAACGAGGAAGGAATGATGCTCAGCGGGAAGTCTCTGCGCGTTCTGGTAGGCGAGTGGATCGGAGCCGGGCAGATATTGAAACTGACGCGGCCACCGAGATCGCGCAATATGCCTTGGCGAGTGGTTAGGGTTGAGATCACAAGGCCAACCGAAACAATCGCTGTCGCCTTCTTTCGACACGGCCGCGGTTCGTGGTGTGTCTATCCGCCGCCGAGACGTATGCCGTCGATGCGCTTGACGTAGTTGTAACGCTGGCGCGTTTGTATCACCGCTCCAGCAAGCGTGGCTGCCTTGGCATCATCGAACATGAGCGTGAAACCGATTGTGATGTATCGCTGCGAGTTTGGCGCCCGCGCTGGCATCTCCTCCACGTGGGCGTCCTTTTTATTATCGCCTTGGTCCGATATTCGAGGGTTCGATTCGTACCCCTACGTATTTGACATAACCTTGTTTAGCGAATTTCGGTTTGGATTACTGACGAAAACGTAGCGGGGCGGGGCTGGCTTCAATGATCCCTTCGACGCTTCGATGCACGTCGATCACGTTACGCGCGCGGAAGTCGTCCGGATTGCTCGTGAGCCGCGTGCCGCACCGCGCTCAGACATACCGCACGGGTGCGAAGTCATAGCGCTTGATCTGGTCGTCGTGCGTGAGAAGCACAATACCCTCAGAGATCGCCTGGCCCACCAGCAGCCGGTCAAACGGATCCCGGTGCAGTGCGGGGAGGGTGGCGACTTCAAACGCGTGATGCGATTCGATCGAGAGCTCCTCGTAGCCGGCGTCGATGAGGCTGCGGCGAAGCACCCGGGCATCAACCTGGAAGTCTTCGCGCCCGAGCGAAGATTTGATGACTATCTCCCACATGCTCGCCACACTGAAATACAGCTGGTTGTCTTCGTCTTCGATAACCGCTCGTGCTTCATCGGGCAACGCCGGATGGTCCGCAGCAACCCAGAGCAGCAAGTGCGTATCGAGCAGCAGCTTCATCGGTCTTTTCCTTCGAACATGTCGGCGACGCTCTCGGCACCCATCGTGTCGAAATCATCCGGGACGCTGATCTGCCCTTTGAGGAAGCCGATGCGCCGCACTGGCTTTTCGGGCGCCGCGTCAAGCCGCACGACTTTCACCAGTGGCTTGCCAGCCTTCGCGATCACGAACGGCTCACCACCGTTCACGATGTCTTCGATCAGCCGCGACAGGTTCGTCTTGGCTTCGTGGATGTTGTAGATGTGCATGGCCATTTGAACTTAGTTCAGTGGACTTAGTTTATACCCTCAGCCGTTCCGATGCAAGGCGACTGACCCAGCATCACTCGCGACAATCACAGCGATTGGACATAATAATGATTATCAACTTTTATGTTGTAGGTCCTAAATAGATGGAATGGTCGCCTCCCGCCTTAACGGGCCGCTCAGCGCCGCAGGCCCGTGGGCTGACCGTGCCACATTGCTGGTTCGGCAGTCTTGCCGTCAAGGAGAACCAGATGGAACCCACGACCATTGCCATCGACCTGGCCAAGCGCGTTTTCCAGATTCACTATGTCGAACCTGAAACTGGCTCGATTCACAGCAAGGTTCTGAAACGTGCGCAACTCGTACCGTTCTTCGCCAACCGGCCCGTGACCTGTGCAACCGTGAATGTGATTACTGGCCTTGAAAGGTGATCAATGTGCGTGGGCTGCCTCATACGTTCGGCCGTACGCCAGCAGCGCCCAGATTGTTCGCGCCATCTTGTTGGCGAGTGCAACAGCAACGACGTTCGTTGGACGTCGGGACAGCATCTGGCGCAAACGCTCCGGCAAATGTCTGGCGCTCACGATGACCGATCGCGCGCCGTGGATCAGCAGCGTTCGCAGATACACGTCACCGCGTTTGCTGATCCCACCGAGCTTGATCTTGCCTCCAGAGCCGTTCTGTCGTGGCACGAGACCCAGATAGGCGGCGAATTCCCGTCCGGAGCGAAATGTCTTTGCCTGCCCGATGACCGATACCGCAGCGGTTGCCGTGAGCACGCCCACACCGGGAATCTCCGAGATGCGTTTGCATGCATCGTCATTACGGCGCCAACCGAGAATGCGCTGTTCGATCCGCGCGATCTCTTCGTCGAGTGCACAAAGCCTCGAGAACTGATCCTGCAGGCTGTCTGCAAGCATGGCTGGCAACTGGTGTCGATGGCGGTCAGGAACCGCGCAAATCCGGCGACACACAGTTGACGTGACGTGATAAAGGCGGTAACTGCAAGTTGCGGGGAAGGTCCTGACGCTGTGCGCGTCGGAAGGAGCCCGTAGGGC
>NZ_JBBPEN010000016.1:0-115337 GCF_038900755.1 Paraburkholderia diazotrophica | reverse complement strand
GGCCCGCCTTCGTTCTGACTCCAGGTCAGCATCAACAGGAAGGGGCCCGCGTGGGCCCCTTAATTGTTGACGGATTCGCTCAAGCTCCTGTCGTCATTTATGCGCGCTTTTAGACCGCCAACAACAAGGGTGCTGGCCGCTGACAGGCAGTGGTCTCTGAGCCTTTCCGCAACAGTGCCGGAAGCCGATTTTCAAACACGTGAAGATTGCCGATTGCGCTCTGCTCAAGCCAGAAAAAAACGACGTTCGCGAAGCTGCTGCTTGCTGTCGGCACGGTTCGCGATCTGCTACGAACCGCGGACAGTGCCCGACGCCGGATTGCGGCCCGGAAATTAAGTTCGCGTGGCGCGCCAGCACGATAGTGCATGCGTTGCATGCGCATCGCGCGAGTCCGACGTCAGTCGTACGCGCGACGTCAATCGACCAGTGAATCAGTAGCGATCGAGCCGGTTGCCCGCGATGCGCACGCGGTCGCCCGGATGCAGGTCGCCGGGCGTGCTGACATCGAAAGCGCGCGTTGAACCGTCGTTCAGTTGCACGGAAACCCGGTAGCCGCCCGGCGACGATGCCCCGGCCTGCTGTCCAAGCTGATTGCCCGCGACAGCGCCGCCCAGCACGCCGATCGCCGTCGCGGCATCGCGGCCATGACCGTGGCCGAACTGGTTGCCGATCACGCCGCCCACGACGGCGCCGATCACCGTGCCCGCGACGCCGCCCGCCGTCACGGCCCCCGGATTGGCCAGCGGCTGGATCGACGAAACGACGCCGTACTGCTCGCCGTATCCATAGCCCTGCTGCGGCTGCTGATAGCTCTGGTTCTGGCCGTCCTGCCAGCCGGACTGATCGTCCGCAGGCTGTTGTTGATATTGCGGCTGCTGCGCGTAGGGCTGCTGATACTGCGGCGGCTGCGCGTAACCGGGCTGCGCATAGGCAGGTTGCGCATAGCCGGGCTGCGCATAGGCAGGTTGCGCATAGCCGGGCTGCGCAGGCTGCGAGTACGCCGGTTGGGCGTAGGCCGGTTGTCCATACGCCGGTTGTGCGGCGTACGACGAACCGTAAGCGGAACCATAGGGCGCATTGCCGGGAACGACGCAGCCGGCAAGCGGCAGCGTTACGCAGAGCGCGATCAGCGATGTTCGGACGAAAGGGCGAGCAAAACGGGAGTGGGTCATGTTGCGTGATTGTCGTGGCGCCACCAGCTGTGGACGGCGACGAGTATAGGGAAGCGCGCGTCGTTATTGACGCGCGCCCTGCGTAACAGTGTGTAAATTGCGCGTCGTAGAAAAACGGCCTGCCGATCGCGGCATACGAGCACGAAGATCGACGGCCGTATCCCGATGCAGAACGCCATTCCCTACGACATTTCTTAAGACCTGATTGCACACTCTAGGCGTCTGACAAATGCATTTCGCCGGTCCTGATAAAATGCCCGGGCCGCAACGTAGTGGATTGCAAATGAAATTGCTTGATGCACTTGTCGAACAACGGATTGCCGCCGCGGCTGCGCGCGGCGAGTTCGACGATTTGCCGGGAGCCGGCGCGCCCCAGATGCTCGACGACGACGCACTGGTGCCTGAAGAAGTTCGAGTCGCGAATCGCATTCTGAAGAATGCGGGCTTTGTGCCGCCGGCCGTCGAACAGTTGCGGGCGCTGCGCGACCTGCAGAACGAACTCGATGCCGTCAGCGACCGGTCGACCCGCTGCCGGCTGCAGGCAAAGATGCTGGCGCTCGACATGGCGCTCGAATCGTTGCGCGGGGGGCCGCTCGTGATGCCGCGCGAGTACTGCCGCCGGATCGCCGAGCGTCTTTCTGAGCGCGCCGCCGATGACCCGGCCGCCGAGGCGGGGCCGGCGTGAGCATCGACGGCGATCCTTCCGCGTCGCAAGCCGATTTGCCCGCCGGTTCGCCGGTCCAGCCGGCTGCCGATCAGACGGGCGCGCGGCCGCCGCTTGCCGTGCCTGTGACAGCCGCTCGGAACGCTTTGAGCACTTCGAATGCCGAAGCAGCCGTTCGCGCAGAACGCACCGATATCTCCGAACGCGATCTCCACTTCATGGGGCTCGCGCAGGCCGCCGCCGACGAAGCGCGCGCCGCGGGCGAAGTCCCCGTCGGCGCGGTGCTCGTGCGCGGCGACGACGTGATCGCGAAGGGCTTCAATCACCCGATCAGCGGACACGATCCTTCCGCGCACGCCGAAATGGCCGCGCTGCGCGCCGCCGCGCAAATGCTCGGCAACTACCGGCTGCCGGGCTGCGAGCTCTACGTGACGCTCGAACCCTGCCTGATGTGCGCGGGCGCGATCATGCACGCACGCATCGCGCGGGTCGTGTTCGGCGCGCGCGACCCGAAAACGGGCGCATGCGGCAGCGTCGTCGATGCGTTTGCGAATCCCCAACTGAACCATCACACGAACGTGATCGGCGGCGTGCTCGAAGACGAATGCGGTGATGCGTTGCGCTCGTTCTTCGCGGATCGCCGGCGCGCCGCGCGGGAAAAGCGCGCCGCCGCCGCGTGCCACGGCGAACCCGACGCGTCCGAACCACTCTAAGACACAAATTCCGTCAACAGAACGACAGGCTGATATGGCCACGCATCGCACCATCGAACTGATCGCGCCTTCGGGCTATCCGCACGATCCGGGCGCAATTCATCTCGCGCTGAAACGGTTGCGCGCGCAAGGGCACCACGTCGAGAACATCGGCGCGACGCAGCGGCGTTACCAGCGCTTTGCAGGCACCGACGGCGAACGCGCAGCAGAGCTGAACCGGCTGGCGGACCCATCGCGCGAGCTGCCCGACATCGTGCTCGCCGTGCGCGGCGGCTACGGGGCAGTGCGCATTCTGCACGGACTCGACTACGCGGGCCTGCAACGCCGCTTGCGTGACCAGCCGATCGCGTTCGTGGGTCACAGCGATTTCACCGCGCTCCAGATGGCGCTACTGTCGCAGGCGGGCGTGACGACGTTCGGCGGCCCGATGCTCGCGGTCGATTTCGGCGCGGAAAACGTCAGCGACTTCACGATGACGCACTTCTGGCGCGCGCTGACTTCGGATACCTACACGATTTCGAGCACAGTCCCGCAAGCGCGTGCCGTCGACGTCAAGGGCACGCTGTGGGGCGGCAATCTGGCTGTGCTGGCGTCGCTGGTCGGCTCGCCGTATATGCCGCCTGTCGAGAGCGGCATTCTGTTCATCGAGGATGTCAACGAGCAGCCGTTCCGGATCGAGCGCCTGATCTATCAACTGCATCTCGCGGGCATCCTCGAGCGGCAGCAGGCGCTCGTGTTCGGCGACTTTTCGGGCGGCAAGCCGTTCGACTACGACAACGGCTACGACCTTCACGCGATGATCGAGCAGGTGAGGTCGGTGGTCGGCATTCCCGTCGTGACGGGCCTTCAGTTCGGCCATATCCCCGACATGGTGACGCTGCCCGTCGGCGCACAGGCGCATCTCGTCGCGGGCGCTCATGGATTCAAGCTGACGGTGTCCGGACATCCCGTGCTCGGATAACGGACGTAGGGGACGCTGGGGCGGGCAACGCCTCGCATTGCGTCGGAGAAAAGGCGAGGCGACTCGCCTTCGTTTTGACCGCCATGCGCAACTAACGGTCAATTTTCTTTCCGCCTCCGCCAATTGCCGCTGCCCTGGTCGCCGCAAGTTTTGTTGACAAAACGTTCGTCAGACGAGGATGCCGCTGGTCGAAGCACTTGGTCGCCCACGCGCACAGAAAGGCCGCCAGAGAGCGTTTAGATAGTTTTCGGCTGGTCAGTCCAAACTGAAATTGTCGAAAATCGGTGCCTTAAATTGTTGACAATTTTTATGTCCGTCCTAAGATGGATCCCATAACAGCACCCTCATCATGTCAGAGACATCTAACGTCGCCGCCAGCAGCATGAAACCCGAAGCGATCGCCGAGCGCATTCGCGCCGCGATCCTCGAGCATAGACTTGCGCCCGGCGCGAAATTGACGGAAGCCCAGTTGTGCGACGTGTTCGGCGTCAAGCGCGGACCGATCCGGCAGGCGCTGGCCCAGTTGGCCACCGACCGGCTCGTCGATCTGGAGCCGAACCGCGGCGCGTTTGTCGCCAGTCCGTCGCTGCAGGAAGTGCATGAAGTGTTCGAGATGCGCCGGATCATCGAGCTGGCCGTCGTCGACAAGATTTGCGCGGGCCAAGGCTCACGGCGGTTGAAGAGCATTGGCGGGATGATCGCCCGCGAGCGCAGGGCGTTCGAGTCGCGCGACTTCCCGGCGTGGATCAGGCTCTCCGGCGAGTTTCATACCGAGCTTGCATCGCTGACGGGCAACACCGTGCTATGCGACTGCTTGAACGGCCTGGTCGCGCGTTCGACGTTGATTTCGGCGCTGTACGAATCGCTCGGCCGCAGCCCCTGTTCGTTTGAAGATCACGAAGCGATTCTCGCGGCGATCGACGCGGGCGATGCGAAGACAGCGGGCGCGCTGATGTCGCGCCATCTGCAGAGCGTCGAGTTGAAGATGCTGGACCGGCCGGCAGGCGGCGGAACCGATCTGCATGAAGTATTCGGCATGCGTGCGCCCAAGTTGGTTGTCGGCTGAATCAGAGTGCTTGCGTGAGATCCGCCCGCGCTCGCAGGCGGTGCGCGCTGCACTGAAGTGAACTGTGTTTGATCACCAAGTCGGCGGACAGGCCGACCGGGACATGAACCGATACGAGCCGCACCCGGTGCGTATCGAGACTGATAGACCGTAAGGCATGAGCGCTCATCAAGCGGCCATGCCGACGCGGCAAAGCCTTGCAGGCATTCGCGGAAAGCCTGCCGGGCCATCAAAACAAGTACGTAAGTACGGAGACACCCGCGGCAACGTGCAGGCGCTGTGCATTGGCACGACCCCACATGGTAGGCCGGTCGCATGCCTGGCATGCACGATGCAATGCTCGTCGATTCCCGTCGACGTTCCCATCTTAGGAGGAATCCATGGCTCAGTTCAGTGCAGCACCGGATAGTTCGACCATCCCCGATTACGAGAGCGGCGCGCAAAGCGGTCATTCGCTTCCAGCGGGCTACAGCGAGCGTCTGTACAACGAAGACCTCGCGCCGTTGAAGCATCAGACGTGGGGCGCCTATAACATCTTCGCGTTCTGGATGTCGGACGTGCACAGCGTCGGCGGCTATGTGTTCGCGGGCAGCCTGTTCGCGCTGGGCCTCACGAGCTGGCAGGTGCTGATCGCGCTGCTCGTCGGCATCACGATCGTGAACCTGTTGTGCAACATGATCGCGAAGCCGAGCCAGCTGAACGGCGTGCCGTATCCCGTTGCGTGCCGCGCGACGTTTGGTGTGCTGGGCGCGAACGTTCCTGCCGTGATTCGCGGTCTCATCGCCGTCGCGTGGTACGGCATCCAGACGTATCTTGCATCGAGCGCGCTCGTCATCGTCGTGCTCAAGTTCTTTCCGCAGCTTCTGCCATACGCGGATGTGCATCGGCACGGTTTCATGGGACTGTCGACGGTCGGCTGGGCCGGCTTCATGTTGCTGTGGGTGCTGCAGGCATTCGTGTTCTGGAACGGCATGGAGACGATCAAGAAGTTCATCGACTTCGCCGGCCCGGCCGTGTATGTCGTGATGTTCATCCTGGCCGGTTACATGGTGTGGCGCGCAGGCTGGCAAAACATCGGCATCAACCTCGGCGGCGTGAAGTATCACGGAATGGAAGTGATCCCCGTGATGATCACGGCGATCTCGCTGGTGGTGTCGTACTTCTCGGGCCCGATGCTGAACTTCGGCGACTTCTCGCGCTACGGCAAGAGCTTTCGCAGCGTCAAGCGCGGCAATTTCTGGGGCCTGCCTGTCAACTTCCTTGCGTTCTCGCTGGTGACGGTCATCACGACGGCCGCGACGCTGCCCGTGTTCGGCGAGCTCATCACCGATCCCGTCGAAACGGTGGGCCGCATCGACTATCCGACGGCTGTGATTCTCGGTGCACTGACGTTCACCATCGCGACGATCGGCATCAACATCGTCGCCAACTTCGTATCGCCTGCATTCGACTTCTCGAACGTCGCGCCGAAGCTCATCAGCTGGCGTGCAGGCGGCATGCTCGCTGCCGTCGCGTCGATCTTCATCACGCCGTGGAACCTGTTCAACAACCCGGCCGTGATCCACTACACGCTCGACGTGCTGGGCAGCTTCATCGGACCGTTGTACGGCATCCTGATCGTCGACTTCTTCCTCGTGAAGCGTCAGAAGATCGTGCTCGACGATCTGTACACGGTGTCCGAGAAGGGCGCGTACTGGTATCACAAGGGCGTGAACTATCGTGCAGTGGCCGCGCTGCTCCCGGCTGCACTGATCGCGGTGATCTGCGTGATGGTGCCGTCGCTGGACGGTCTGGCGAACTTCTCGTGGTTCATCGGCGCGGGACTCGGTGCAGTGTTCTATGGTGTGCTTGCCCGTAAGCTGCAACGCGGTGCATGAACGCACATGACAGTTCATCAAAAGGATGCAATGCAATCATCTGCATGGGACCGGAGTAAGAAGCTCTGGTCGACACAGGAGTCGACATGCGTATCAAACTGATCAACCCGAACACGACGCAACGGATGACGGAGGCCATGGGCCGTTGTGCGCGCAGCGTCGTCGCGCCGGGGACGGAACTGGTGGCGGTGAGCCCGACGATGGGCCCGCCGTCGATCGAAGGCTATTACGACGAAGCGCTCGCCACGCCGGGGCTGCTGGCCGAAATTGAGGCGGGCGAGCGTGAGGGCTTCGACGGCTACGTGATTGCATGTTTCGGCGATCCCGGTCTCTATGCGGCGCGCGAACTGGCGCGCGGTCCCGTGATCGGGATCGCGGAAGCGGCGATGCATGCCGCGAGCGTGCTCGCGCCGGGCTTTTCGGTGGTGACGACGCTTTCGCGTACCTGCGGGATGGCCTGGCATCTGGCCGAGCGTTACGGCATGAAGCGCTTCTGCCGCAACGTTCGCGCCACCGATGTCGCCGTGCTCGAACTCGATCAACCCGGCTCGGCGGCGCGACGGATCATTACCGACGAATGCCGTCGCGCGCTCGACGAGGACGGATCGGATGCGATCGTGCTCGGCTGCGCGGGCATGGCGGAATTGTGCGCAGAGATCGAAGATGCGCTGGGCGCGCCCGTGATCGAAGGCGTGACGGCCGCCGTCAAGTGGGTCGAGGCGCTCGTCGCGTTGCGCCTCTCGACGGCCAAGCGCGGCGACTATGCGCGACCGCTCGCGAAGCACTACGACGGTGAGTTCGCGCGCTTCAGTCCGACGGGCGATGCGCCCGCCGACGCGGCATGCGGGCGACAAGCCGCGCCCGGCGCGAATGACGTGACGGGCACCAACGGCGCGCTGCTGCGGGTCAACGCGAGCGCGCTGCGCGCCGACCCGGCCGCCGATATTGCGCCGCACATACATTCCGTCTGACACGCACTATCTGCCCGGGTGTATGGGCGCACCCGGGTGTTTTCGCTACACTGGTTCAACCCTGCCGGCCCTGCCGTAGCGCGTTTCCCCGCTTTCACGACGTCCGCCGGCGCAGACTTGCAACCGCTCACGTCAACCGCTGCGTCACTCACATCATGTCACTCGATTCGAACTATCCACGCGATCTGATCGGCTACGGCCGTCATCCCGTGCAGGCTGACTGGCCAGGACGCGCGCGCGTCGCGGTCCAGTTCGTTCTCAACTACGAAGAGGGCGGCGAGAACTGCGTGCTGCACGGCGATCCGGGCTCCGAACAGTTCCTGTCCGAGATCGTCGGCGCGACGGCGTATCCGTCGCGTCACATGAGCATGGAGTCGATCTACGAATACGGCTCGCGTGCCGGCGTATGGCGCATCTTGCGCGAGTTCGAAAAGCGCGGCCTGCCTCTGACGATATTCGGCGTCGGCATGGCGATCGAACGACATCCGGAAGTCGCGCGCGCGTTCGTCGAGCTGGGCCATGAGATCGCGTGTCACGGCTATCGCTGGATTCACTATCAGGACATGTCGCCCGAACGCGAAGCCGAGCACATGCGCCTCGGCATGGAAGCGATCGAGCGCGTGACGGGCGAGCGGCCGCTCGGCTGGTACACGGGCCGCGACAGTCCCAATACGCGGCGCCTCGTGGCCGAATACGGCGGCTTCCTGTACGACTCCGACAACTACGGCGATGACTTGCCGTTCTGGATGGACGTCGAGGTGACGGGCGGCGCGAAGGTGCCGCAACTGATCGTGCCGTACACGCTCGACACCAACGACATGCGCTTCGCGACGCCGCAAGGCTTCAACACAGCGGACCATTTCTTCACGTATCTGCGCGACGCATTCGACGTGCTGTACGAAGAAGGCGACGAAGCGCCGAAGATGATGTCGATCGGCATGCATTGCCGTCTGCTCGGCCGCCCCGGGCGCTTTCGCGCACTGCAGCGCTTTCTCGATCACATCGAAAAGCACGAGCGCGTGTGGGTCTCGCGGCGCGTCGATATCGCGCGTCACTGGCGCGAGCATCACCCCTATCAACCACAGGACAACCGCGGGGCTGCGGCATGAAGGCGATGCAATACACACTCGACCAATTGAACAGGATTTCGACCGACGCGTTTGTTGCGGCGCTGTCGGGCATCTTCGAGCACTCGCCGTGGGTCGCCGAAGCGGCGGCCGCGCAACGTCCTTACGCGAGCATCGACGCGTTGCACGCGACGATGTCGAACGCCGTCGAAACAGCGGGCGAAGCGAAGCAGCTCGCACTGATCAACGCGCACCCGGAACTCGCGGGCAAGGCGGCCGTGCGCGGCGAGCTGACGGCCGAATCGACGCGCGAGCAGAGCGGCGCCGGTCTCGATCAATGCACGCAGGAAGAGTTCGACAAGCTGCTGCGCCTGAACGCGGCGTATCGCGAGAAGTTCGGCTTTCCATTCATTCTCGCCGTGCGCGGCTACGACCGGCACGGGATCATCGCGAACTTCGAATCGCGTGTGAGCAACAGCCGCGCCGACGAGCTGCGCGCAAGCCTCGACCAGATCTATCGCATCGCGCGGTTTCGTCTCGACGATCTGATCAGCGCGTGAGCGCCGCGCTTGCCGCGTGATTGCCGTTGTATCGCGACACATCGCGCGCCCTCGGTATTCACACGGCGCACCCACACAAAGCAACAACCCGACAGCAAGGACGACAAAGATGGCACTTCCGATTCTCGATCCCAACGCACCCGAATTCACCCGCCGTTTCGTGAATCTCGCGGACCCGCGTCTCGGCGCACAGGCGCTCGAATCCAGCGACGATTTCTTCGCGCCGAAGGAACGCATGCTGAATCCGGAGCCGGCCGTCTTCATCCCCGGCAAGTACGACGAGCACGGCAAGTGGATGGACGGCTGGGAAACGCGCCGCAAGCGCACGACGGGCTACGACTGGTGCATCGTGAAGCTCGCGCGTCCGGGCGTCATCAAGGGACTCGATATCGACACGAGCCACTTCACGGGCAACTTTCCGCCGGCGGCATCGGTGGAAGCCGCGCGCGTGACGGACGGCGCGCCGAACCAGTCGACGCGATGGACCGAGATCGTTCCGTCGACGACGCTTCAAGGCAATAGCCACCACTACGTCGAAGTGGGCGACACGAACGCATACACGCACTTGCGCGTGAACATCTATCCGGACGGCGGCATCGCGCGCCTGCGCGTGTACGGTCAGCCGCAAGTCGACTGGGCGGGCGCGAGCCGCACCGATCTGTTCGATCTGGCCGCGATGGAAAACGGCGCGTACCTGGTGGCCGCGAACAATCAGCACTTCGGTGCGGCGTCGACGCTCATGATGCCGGGCCGAGGCGTGAACATGGGCGACGGCTGGGAAACGCGCCGACGTCGTGAGCCGGGCAACGACTGGGCGATCGTCGCTCTCGCGCAGCCGGGCATCATCAAGAAGATCGAAGTTGATACGGCGCACTTCAAGGGCAACTTTCCCGATCGCTGCTCGCTTCAGGCTGCATACGTGACGGGCGGTACGGACAGTTCGCTGATCACCCAGGCGATGTTCTGGCCGGTGCTGCTCGGCGAACAGAAGCTGCAGATGGACAAGCAGCATTTCTTCGAAAGCGAGATAGCGGCGCTGGGCCCTGTCACGCATGTTCGCTTCAACATCATTCCGGACGGTGGCGTGTCGCGTCTGCGTCTGTGGGGCACGCTCGCATCATGAAAACACTCGCCATCGAACCGCTGACACGCGAAGCGTTCGCGCCGTTCGGCGACGTGATTGAACTGGAAAACGCGAAGCAGATTCCGATCAACCTCGGCACGACGATCCGTTATCACGATCTCGCGAAAGTCGATGTCGCCGATCAGGACGGCCGCACGCTCGTCAATCTGTTTCGCGGGCAGCCACGCGTGCTGCCGTTCGAAGTGAAGATGCTCGAACGTCATCCGCTCGGCAGCCAGGCGTTTATTCCGTTGAACGACAAGCCGTATCTGGTCGTGGTCGCGCCGGCCGGCGCGCTCGACGAGTCGCAGATTCGCGCGTTCGTCACGAGCGGCTGGCAGGGCGTGAACTACGCGAAAGGCGTGTGGCACCATCCGCTGATCGCGTTGGGCGAAGTGAGCGATTTCATCGTCGTCGATCGCGGTGGCGAAGGGCTCAATCTCAACGAGCAGGATCTCGCGGCGTCGCTTTGGCTCCCTGAAGAGGCTTTGAACGCTGTAGCGGTTTGAGTGTGGTGGCATGCATCGCGTCGTGCGCGGTGCTTCGGCGATACAAGAAAAGCCCATCGCGGATGAATGTCCGCGGTGGGCTTTTCTTTTGGTTGGCGGGCTCGCTGAGATCTGGCGCTTCGATTGCATTCGACTTCGACTAGCGTTTGAGCCGCATGCTCTTCTTTCTGCTGAGCGGCGGCGACTGATGTGCTGCGTTGCGCATCGGCCGCAATGAAGATGCTTCGCGAAAATAGATCGAGCAGGTTGTGTCTTCAAGCAGACTTTGCGCCGAAGCGATTTGCCAGTAATTGAAGCCCCGAACCGACAAGCCGCAGTATCCGGCTTGTCGGTTCGGGGCTGCAAAACAGCTGCTAAATGCGCGTGCTATAGCGTTGGGCTGCGAACACACCGGCATCGATTCGTCCGCATGCATACGTGCAGCCGCCGCTCATTCGCCACACGCAAAAAAAGCGGGCTGCCGCTTGCGCGAACAGCCCGCCAACCTCGAAGAAACGGGCTTGCGCCCGTCATCGACACCTCGTCTCTTATTTCACCGCGCCGCCCTGGAACCACGCAGCGATTTGTTGCCGTTCGCCGTCGGTCATGTGCGTGACGTTGCCGAGCGGCATCGCCTTGAGCGTCACCGCCTGCTGATAGATGCGTTGCGCGTTCATCGAAATTTCATCGGGCGTGTCGAGCAGCACGCCGGCGGGGGCGCTCCCCATCAGCGTCGGATGCGAGGAGTGGCACGCGACGCAGCGTTGCTGCAGCACGGGCACGATATCGGCGACCTTGATGACGGGTGCATTCGCAGCTTCCGCGACGGGCACGACCGGCTTCGGCATCGTCCAGAACAGTGCGCCGAACATCAGCGCGACGCCGGCGAGGGGCAGATACCACAGCACCTGGCCGCGGTGACGCATCACGAAGAACTGGCGGATCAGCGCGCCCGCCAGCATGATCACGACGAGCACAGCCCAGTTGTACGGATGCGTGTACGTCATCGCGTAGTGGTTCGACAGCATCGCGAACACGACGGGCAGCGTGAAATACGTGTTGTGCACGGAGCGTTGCTTGCCGCGCTTGCCGTAGATCGGGTTCGGTGTGTCGCCCTTGAGCATCGCGTCGACCATCTTGCGCTGGCCGGGAATGATCACGAAGAACACGTTCGCGGACATGATCGTCGCGAGCATTGCGCCCATGATCAGATACGCCGCGCGGCCCGCGAAGATATGACATGCAAGGAAGGCCGCGATCAGCACGTAGATACCGACGCAGATGCCGAGCAGCTTGTCCCGGTTGCCGAGGATGCGGCACAGCGAGTCATAGACGATCCAGCCTGCCGCGAGGAAGCCGAGTGCCGAAAAGATCGCGACGACCGGGCCCATGTCGAGCACGTTCTTGTCGATCAGATACGTATTCGGCGCGAACAGGTACAGCACTGTGAAAAGCCCGAAACCGGAAAGCCACGTCGTGTACGACGGCCACTTCGACCAGTGCAGGTCATCGGGCATCTCGGGCGGCGCGACGGTGTACTTCTGCATGTTGTAGAAGCCGCCGCCGTGCACATGCCACAGTTCGCCGAACACGCCGCGCCGGCGCTGGTTCGGGTCCGTGGGCGGCTTCAGGCTGTTATCGAGGGCGACGAAATAGAACGATTCGCCGATCCAGGCAATTGCGGCGATCACGTGAAACCAGCGAATCGCGAGATTCAGCCAGTCGGTAATAAAGCCTTCCATGAAACTCCTCCACTCCTGATTCGTTGTTCGCGCAGCATCTCGTGTACTGCGCGCAATGCGATGCTGTTGCGCTGCTGCATGTCCGCGAGCGGTTCAGTGCATGCAACGACAATAAGATGAACTCGGGTGCTGATGGGTCGCGTCTGTTTGGCTTGCGCTTCGCGAATGTCTCCGTGTCATCGGCGGAACGCACGCGCCCCTGTACGTGGCGCTGCTTCGTTGAGCGTCAGCTGCCGCGATAGGTGCTGTACGACCACGGCGACACCAGCAGCGGCACGTGATAATGCGCGCCGGCATCGGCGATGCCGAAACGCAGGACGACACGATCGACGAAGCGCGGCTCCGGCACTTTGGTGCCGATCGACGCGAAGTAGTCGCCCGCATGAAACACGAGTTCATATTCGCCGACGGTTAGTGCATCGCCTTCGAGCAGCGGCTCGTTGCAGCGGCCATCGTGATTGGTGGTAGTGGTTTTGAGCGCACGGCGCGTATCGCCGGAAAGCGCAAAGAGTTCGACCTTGATATCGGCGCCGGGACGGCCGTTTGCCGTGTCGAGGACGTGGGTAGTGAGCTTGCCCATTCGCGATTGTCCTTGTGTAGATGCGAGGTTTCAGCGGCGCCCGATCCATCACAGTTTGCGGCGGATCGAGGCTCCACGTCAGTGGCTACATACCCGTCGGCGGATTGAAGCGAGCGCCGTGACATCCATTGTAGAAACATTGTTCATTGCGCGAGCGAGCGATAGGAAAGATAATCGCTGCCGCATGACGGTCCGCTGAAAGCCTCTGCACAGGTAGTCGAGTGCAGTCCGGAACGGCATGGCCGCGCTTGCTCGATCGTACCGGCGCCAAAAATACCGACTATATGCGCTGCGTGAATCCGGATATCGCAACCGCCCGAGTTGCCAGCGCAATTTTGTCGCCCGAAGGTTACGTCCATGCACGGCGCGGCCGTGCATCCCGAAGACGGCGGAGCACGCCGGGTAACCGGGCCAACGGCGTTCGAACGGAACGCGGCGGCGCGGTGGCGTGCCGGTGACATCGCGTTCGAACGACTTTTGCACTCGCCCGGACCACTGCGGACAGTGATCCGGTGCAGATCGATGCAGCAGAAAGTGACGGCATGCAATCTTATGCAGCGGAATGCAGCGGCAGCGGCATCGCGCAGCGGCGAACAGGGCGGCACTGGAGAAACGAATGACGATGCAAACCCAAGCAACGGGCGCAACGCGAACAACCGCGCAGCGCGGCAAAACAATGCTGGTTCGGCACGCAGACGTGCTCGTGACGATGGACGGCGAGCGGCGCGAAGTGCGCGACGGCGGCCTTTATATCGAAGACAACCGGATCGTTGCCGTCGGCCGGACAGCGGAACTGCCGGACACGGCCGACGAGATTCTGGACATGACGGGGCATCTCGTCATTCCCGGTCTCGTCAACACGCACCATCACATGTATCAGAGCCTGACGCGTGCGATTCCCGCCGCGCAGAACGCGGAGCTGTTCGGCTGGCTGACGAATCTGTACAAGGTGTGGGCGAATCTCACGCCAGAGATGATCGAAATTTCGACGCTGACGGCGATGGCGGAACTGCTGCTCTCAGGCTGCACGACGTCGAGCGATCACCTGTACATCTATCCGAACGGCAGCCGTCTCGACGACAGCATCGCCGCCGCGCGCCGCATCGGCATGCGTTTTCATGCAAGCCGCGGCAGCATGAGCGTCGGACAGAAGGACGGTGGCCTGCCGCCCGATTCCGTCGTCGAAAGCGAAGCGGATATCCTGAAAGACACGCAACGGCTGATCGAGATGTATCACGACGAAGGGCGCTACGCGATGCTGCGCGTCGTCGTCGCACCGTGCTCTCCGTTTTCGGTGAGCCGCGACCTGATGCGCGAATCGGCCGCACTGGCGCGGCACTACGGCGTGTCGCTGCATACGCACCTCGCCGAGAACGTGAACGATATTGCGTACAGCCGCGAGAAGTTCGGCATGACGCCGGCCGAGTACGCCGAGGACCTGGGCTGGATCGGCCGCGACGTATGGCATGCGCACTGCGTGCAACTCGACGATGCAGGCATCGACCTGTTTGCGCGCACAGGCACGGGCGTCGCGCACTGTCCTTGCTCGAACATGCGGCTCGCGTCGGGCATCGCGCCCGTCAAGAAGATGCGGCTGGCGGGCGTGCCCGTCGGGCTGGGTGTCGACGGATCGGCTTCGAACGATGGCGCGCAGATGGTCGCCGAAGTGCGTCAGGCGTTGCTGCTGCAGCGCGTCGGCTTCGGGCCTGACGCGATGACCGCGCGCGAAGCGCTCGAAATCGCGACGCTCGGCGGTGCAAAGGTACTGAACCGCGACGATATCGGCGCGCTGGCTCCCGGCATGGCAGCGGATTTCGCGTCGTTCGATCTGCGTCAGCCGCTTTTTGCGGGCGCACTGCATGATCCCGTCGCGGCGCTCGTGTTCTGCGCGCCGTCGCAGGTATCGACGAGCGTGATCGGCGGAAAGATCGTTGTGAAGGACGGCATGCTGACGACAGTGAATCTGGGCCCCGTGATCGAACGGCACAACAGCCTGGCGAAGTCGCTGTACGAAAGTGCCGCTTAAAAAAGAAGCGGCACTTTGAAAAGAGAAGCGGCGGTTTGACAACCGCCGCCTGCAACATAGTGCTTTCTTCGTCGCGCTTTACTTGTCGACGAGCGTCTTGGTCGCCTCCGCGACGAGGCTGCGCAGCCAGCGCACTTCATCGGAGTAGTGCACGCGCTCGTGCCACAACTGGTAATACTGCATCGGCGGGAAGTCGAGCGGCGCGGGCACGACGGTCAGCGGCAGGAACTTCGCGTAGTAGTCGGCGAACAGCCGCGTCGTCGTGAAGATCAGATCGGACTTGATCAGCACGTAAGGTGCGAGGTTGAAGTACGGCAACGTGACGACGACGTGGCGCTTCAGGCGCTCGCGCGCAAGATGCACGTCGATCGCGCCGCGCTGGCCGACGGAGTAGGGCGTCGGCGCGAGATGCGGCGCGTTCAGGTACTGATCGAGCGTCAGGCCGCCGCGCCGCGCGAACGGGTGCGTGTTGCTCATCAGGCACACGATCTGGTCGACGAACAGGTTCGACAGGTGCAACTGCTCGGGCGGTTCCGGCCAGTTGCCGACGACGATATCGAGCTTGCCGTCCTCGAGGGCCAGTTCATAGTCGAACGCGGGCCCGAGCGAGTGGAACTCGAGTGTCGCGTTCGGCGCGGCCTGGCGGAAGCGCTCGACGACGGTCGGCACGAACAGCACGTTCAGGTAGTCCGGGCAGCCGATCCGGTAGCAGCGGATCGACGTCGCCGGGTCGAAGTTGTGCTGCTGAAATTTAATGCGTTCGATCTCGCGCAGCGCATTTTGAACGGGTTCGAGCAGTCGCAGCCCGTACTCGGTCGGCACCATGCCGGATTTGCCGCGCACGAGCAGCGGATCGCCGGTGATGTCGCGCAGCCGTCGCAGCGCAGCGCTGATCGCGGGTTGGGACTGGTTCAGCTTGACGGCGGCGCGCGTGACGCTGCGCTCCATCAAAAGGGTGTGCAAGACGCGCAGCAGGTATGTGTCGATCGCCTCGCGTTGTTGGCTCATGACTTCTCCGAAATATATGTTCAGGCTGATCGAACTGGTGTGGGGCTATATGCGTTTTAATATAGAGATAAGGGGGCGTCAAGGGAGGGATACCCGCAAACCGTGCAGTGGCGCGGCTCTGCGGGAATTTTGGCGGCTCGACTGATGGGGTCGATTTCGGTATCGTCGATCGGCTGCGGCACCACGACACGTGCGTCCCAAGCGGGTAATTCAATCGGGGAAACGCGTGAGGCCACGTGCTGGCGGCATCGCGCGGAATACGGAACAACATGAGCGACACATCTTCAGTCAGCCCGACGGGCGGCAGCGCACACGCAAACGGCGCAAACCGTAGCGGCGGCGCCACACCGCGCCTCGCGCTCGCGGGCATCAGCAAACAGTATCCCGCCGTGCGTGCCAACGACGACGTCACGCTGGTCGTCGCGCCCGGCGAAATTCACGCGGTACTCGGCGAAAATGGCGCGGGCAAGAGCACGCTGATGAAGATCATCTACGGCGCGGTGCGGCCGGACGCGGGCGAAATCCGCTGGGAAGGACAGCCCGTCGAGATCGCGAGTCCCGCCGCCGCGCGCAAGCTCGGCATCGGCATGGTGTTTCAGCACTTCTCACTGTTCGAGACACTGACGGTCGGCGAGAATATCGCGCTCGCGCTCGACGAGCCTTTCGATCTGAAGGCGCTCGGCAAACGCGTCCGCGAGGTGTCGGCGGACTATGGGCTCGACATCGATCCGCAGCGTCACGTGCACAGCCTGACAGTCGGCGAGCGGCAACGCGTCGAGATCGTGCGCTGCCTGCTGCAGAACCCGCGTCTGCTGATCATGGACGAGCCCACTTCCGTGCTCACGCCGCAAGCCGTGCGCAAGCTGTTCGAGACGCTGCGCCGTCTCGCGTCGGAGGGGTGCAGCATTCTCTACATCAGCCACAAGCTCGACGAAATCCAGGAGCTCTGCGACACGGCGACCGTGATGCGCGGCGGCAAGGTGACAGGCCACGTGAAGCCGCGCGAAGAAACGCACGCGTCGCTGGCGCAACTGATGGTCGGACATTCGCTGCCCGATTACGAGCGCCGCGCGCACATGCCGGGCGACGTGCTGCTCGACGTGAAGCATCTGTCGTCGGCGAGCGACGACCCGTTCGGCACGTCGCTCGACGATGTGTCCTTCAGCGTGCATGCGGGCGAGATCTTCGGCATCGCGGGCGTGTCGGGCAACGGGCAGGCGGAACTGCTCGCGGCGCTGTCGGGCGAGCACAAGAGCAACAAGAACCATCGCGCGGATGCCGTGACGATCTGCGGCAAGCCAGCGGGCAAGCTGGGCGCCGCGGCGCGCCGCAAGCTGGGCTTCGCGTTCGTGCCCGAAGAGCGTCTGGGACGCGGCGCGGTCCCCGCGATGTCGCTCGCGGAGAACGCGCTGTTGACGGCGCATCGGCAGCAGATGGTCCGCTCGGGCTGGGTCGACGCGGGCGCGATGCGTGCGTTCGCGAAGCGCTGCATCGAAGCCTTCGACGTGCGCTGCGGCGGCGAGGGCGCGCTCGCGCAGAGCCTGTCGGGCGGCAATCTGCAGAAGTTCATCGTCGGCCGCGAGATCCTGCAGGCGCCGAAGGTGCTCGTCGTCGCGCAGCCGACATGGGGCGTCGATGTCGGCGCGGCCGCTTTCATCCGGCAGCAGTTGCTGGATCTGTCGTCGCGCGGCGTGGCGATTCTGGTCATCTCCGAGGAGCTCGAAGAACTGTTCGACATTTGCGATCGACTGGCCGTGCTGGCGCGCGGGCGTCTGTCGCCGTCGCGCAAGACAGGCGATACGAACGCGGAGGAAATCGGCCGCTGGATGGCCGGTCTTTTCGGTGATCGCGAAGGTACGCCGCCGTCGGCCGGCCAGCCGGCACATGCATGACGGCACATGCATGACGGCACAGATGATCGGCACACGCTATCGGCACACGCGCGGCTCGAGGCGCCTCACGCGAGCCCGGATGAAGCACCAGACACCTCATCGACCCAGCACACAATGATTCTTCCGTATCGACTCGAAGCACGCACGACACCCTCGCGAACGATGCAGCTCGCCGTGCCGCTGATCGCCGCGCTTCTGACGCTCGTGATCGGCTTTCTGATCTTCAGCCTCGTCGGCCGCGATCCCGTTCAGGCGATGGTCGCGTTTTTCATCGAGCCGCTTTCGAGTGTCAACGGCTGGTCCGAGCTGCTGCTGAAGGCGTCGCCGTTGTGCCTGATCGGCCTCGGTCTTGCGATCGGCTATCGCGCGAACGTGTGGAACATCGGCGCCGAAGGACAGATGGTGCTGGGCGGCATTGCTGCGAGCGGCGTCGCGATCTATTTCGATCAGGCGACGGGCTGGTGGATCCTGCCGACGATGATGATCGCGGGCATGCTCGGCGGCATGGCGTGGGCGGCGATTCCCGCGTTGCTCAAGAGCCGCTTCAACACGAACGAAATCCTCACGAGCCTGATGCTCACTTATGTCGCGACGCAATTGCTGATCTATCTGGTGAGCGGCCCGTGGCGCGACCCGCAGGGCATGAACTTCCCGCTCTCCGAAATGTTCACGGGTGACGCGCTGTACCCGACGTTCTACGGCGACTGGCACTGGAAATTCATGCGCGGCACACGGCTGAACGCGTCGATCTTCGTGACGATCGTCGCGATCCCGCTCGTGTGGCTCTTCATGCGCAAGAGTTTTGCCGGCTTCCGGATGAACGTCGGCGGTCTGGCGCCACTCGCCGCGCGCTACGCGGGCTTCTCGGACAAGAAGACGATCTGGACGTCGCTGCTCATCAGCGGCGCGCTGGCGGGTCTCGCGGGCATGGGCGAGATCGCGGGCCCCATCGGCCAGTTGCAGGCGACATGGTCGCCGGGCTATGGCTTCACGGCGATCATCGTCGTATTCGTCGGACGGCTGCATCCCGTCGGCGTTGTGCTCGCAAGTCTCCTGATGGCGCTGCTGTACCTCGGCGGCGAGGCCGTGCAGACGTCGATGCAGCTGCCGCAAGCGTTGTCCGGCGTATTCCAGGGGCTGCTGCTGTTCTGCCTGCTGGGCGCCGATCTGTTCGTCAACTATCGCGTGCGCCGTCGCGGCATCGCGGCATCGTAACAACGCTCGAAACCGGATCAACATGGATATCCAACAAGCTAGCGCGCTGACGTCGAGCGCGGTCGTCGCGGCAATTCCGCTGATGTTCGCGGGCATCGGCGAACTCGTGACCGAGAAGTCGGGCGTGCTCAACCTCGGCGTCGAAGGGATGATGCTGATGGGTGCTGTGACGGGCTACGCGGTGACGTCGATTACGGGCAACCCGTGGCTCGGCGTGCTCGCGGCGATCGGCGCGGGCATCGCGATGTCGCTGCTGTTCGCGTTCCTCGTGCTGTCGATGCTCGCGAACCAGGTCGCGACGGGCCTCTCGCTGACGATCTTCGGCATCGGCCTTTCGGCGTACGTCGGCAAGCCCTACACGTCGGCGGCCGTGCGCGAGTCGATCGGCACATGGGTCATTCCCGGCCTCTCGAAGATTCCCGTGTTCGGCCCGGCATTCTTCAGCCTCACGCCGCTCGACTATCTCGCGTTCGTGATGTTCGCCGTCGTCGGCTGGTTCCTGTACCGCACGCGCGCCGGGCTCGTGCTGCGCTCGGTCGGCGAGTCGCCACAGGTCGCGCACTCGGTCGGTTTTCCCGTGATCGGCGCGCGCTACGGTGCGACGCTCTTCGGCGGCGCAATGGCGGGGCTCGCCGGCGGCTACTACTCGATCGTCAATCTGCACTTGTGGCAGGAACAGTTGACTTCAGGTCGCGGTTGGATCGCGCTTGCACTCGTCGTATTCGCGACGTGGCGTCCGGGGCGGCTGTTGATCGGTGCACTATTGTTCGGTGCAGTGACTGGCCTGCAGTTTTATGCACAGGCGATCGGCGTTCCAGTGCCGACGCAGTTTCTCGCGATGCTCCCTTACCTGGCGACCGTCGTCGTACTCGTGCTGATTTCGCGCAACCCGAACACGATCCGCCTGAATGCACCTGCGTCTCTCGGCAAGCCGTTCTTCGCGGCAGGCTGAACGTCTGGACGGATCCATACGCGGGGCAAATGCGTCCCGGTTCATCAATCGAAACCCAACGACAGGAGAAAACATGAAAAAAAGAATCATGCTGAGCGCACTGGCGCTGGCGGCTGCGTCGCTGGCTGCCGGTGGCGCGCTGACGCAGACGGCGCAGGCCGCCGATGTGCCCGGCGTCGCGTTCGTGTACCTCGGCAATCCGGGCGACGCGGGCTGGACGTTTGCGCACGACCAGGGCTCGAAGGAAGCGGAAGCGAAGTTCGGCAATAAGATCAAGATCACGCGCATCGAAAACGTACCGGAATCCGCGGACTCGGAACGCGTGTTCCGCGATCTGGCGAACAAGGGCAACAAGATCATTTTCGGCTCCAGCTTCGGCTACCAGGATTTCGAACTGAAGGTGGCGAAGGACTTTCCAGACACCGTTTTCCTGCATGCGACCGGCTACAAGAAGGCAGCGAACTTCGGCACGTATGACGTGCGCATGTACCAGGGTGCATATCTCGCAGGCGTCGCCGCCGGCTACGTGACGAAGACGAATACACTCGGCTTCGTCGCGTCGGTGCCGATTCCGGAAGTGGTGCGCAACATCAATGCATATACGCTCGGCGCGCGCTCGGTGAATCCGAAGGTGCACACGAAGGTCATCTGGATCAACAGCTGGTTCGATCCGGGCAAGGAAAAGCAGGCGGCTGAAACGCTGATCGGTCAGGGCGCCGACGTGTTGCTGCAGAACACCGACTCCAGCGCGACGCTCGCAACGGCTTCCGAAAAGCATGTGCACGCATTCGGCTGGGATTCGGACATGAAGAAGTTCGGTCCCGATGCGCATCTCGGCTCGGTGGTCGCGCACTGGGGCGTGTATTACTCGGCCGCCATCCAGCAGGTGCTGGACGGCAAGTGGAAGAACGACCCGGTTTGGTGGGGCATTCCGCAGAAAGCCGTCAATCTCGAAGACCTGAATACATCGGCGATTCCGGCCAATGCGCAGAAGGAGGTCGAAGCGAAGCGCACGCAACTGGCAGGCGGCAAGTGGGACGTATTCACGGGTCCCATCAAGGATCAGACGGGCGCCGTGAAGGTGCCGGCCGGCAAGGCGCTGACCGATCCGGAACTGCAGCGCCTGAACTGGTACGTCGAGGGCGTGGACGGCTCGTTGCCGAAGTGACGTGGTGAGCTGACGTGCCGGTGTGACATGACGATGTGACACGACGATGTAAACCGCGCGCTGCATGCGGGATTTGACGCGGCGCGTGAATCGATGTGCACTCGGTTTACCCAGCGCGTGTGAACTCGAAAAGCTGCATAGGGTTGCGGGCCTTATGCAGCTTTTTTCATGAGGTACGCGAATCGGGCGACCGCGCTTTCACGGCCGCCGTATGCTGGCCGACGCCGGCATCAATCCTCGATGCGCAAGCCGACCTTGAGTGTCACCTGCCAGTGCGAGACCTTGTTGTCTTCGATCTGGCCGCGCGTTTCGACGACTTCGAACCAGTGCAGATTGCGCAGTGTTTTGCTGGCTTTTTCGATCGCGCAACGAATGGCGTCGTCACTGGATTTCGTCGACGAACCGGTCAGCTCGATCTGCTTGTACACGTGGTCGCTCATGATTCACCTCCTGTGATCGAAAAAGTATAGGCAATGCCTGTCGTGTGAACGAACCAGAATTCATGCTGCACGTCGCGTGCCCGGCATGATGCGTTGGCGATGCCATCGGTATCATTGACGGCTCATGTGCCGCCCAACGGCGGCTGCAATCCGGTGCGTTTGTTTGATTGCATCGAAAAGAGGAGAAAGAAGTGGAGATCGGTTTTTGCGGACCGGGGCTGATGGGTGCGCCGATGATCCGGCATCTGCTGAGTGCAGGACATGCAGTGCAGGTGTGGAACCGCACGCGCGCCAAGGCGGACGCGCTGATGGCTGACGGCGCGACCGTCGCTTCGACGCCTGCGGAACTGGCTGGTCGGGCTGAAGCCATTTTCCTGTGCGTGCTGGATGCAGCGGCTGTCGAAGAAGTCGTGTTTGGCACGAACGGCGTCGTGCAGGGTGTCAACGAGTCGAACGGCGCGAGTCCTGTCCGCTGGATCGTCGATCACGGCAGCATTCCGCCGTCCGCGACACGCGTCTTCGCGAGGCGGGCCGCCGAAGCGGGTATCGGCTGGATCGACGCGCCCGTGTCGGGCGGCGTTGCAGGCGCAATCGCGGGCACGCTCGCCGTGATGGCGGGCGGAGACGCCGCCGATGTCGAGGCGGTCACGCACGTCATCGGAGCCTATGCTGCGCGCGTCACTCACATGGGCGCGGCGGGCGCGGGACAGACGACCAAGCTGTGCAACCAGGCCATCGTCACATCGACGGTGGCGGCGATCGCCGAGGCCGTCAGCCTTGCGCAACGCAGCGGCATCGACGCCGCGCGCCTGACTCAAGCGCTTACGGGCGGCTGGGCGGATTCGGTGCTGCTGCAGACCTTCGTGCCGCGCATGATGCAAGCGGGCCAGCCGCCCATCGGCGCGTTGAGCACGTTCCAGAAGGACGTCGATACGATTGCAGCCGCTGCATATGAAACCGGCACTCCAATGCCGGTTTCGGGCACAGTGCAGCAGCTATTGCGCCTGGGTGCAGCCATGGGGCTCGCGGACGCCGATCTGTCCGGTTTCATCGACGTGTTGCACACGCCGCGTAAAAAAGCGTAGCGGGGTATCGCGGCGGCCCGGGGCGCGGCGCGCGAGATGCGATAACCTGCTAAAATATTTGGTTTTTCGCCGATCTACATTCAAAGGGACGCGCCGTGCTGTCTACTGCCAACATCACCATGCAATTCGGGCCGAAACCCCTGTTCGAGAACATCTCGGTCAAATTCGGCGAAGGCAACCGCTACGGCCTGATCGGTGCGAACGGTTGCGGCAAGTCGACGTTCATGAAGATTCTGGGCGGCGACCTGGAGCCGAGTTCCGGCAACGTGATGCTCGAGCCGAACGTTCGACTCGGCAAGTTGCGCCAGGACCAGTTCGCGTACGAAGACGTGCGCGTGCTCGACGTCGTGATGATGGGCCACGCGGAAATGTGGGCGGCGATGACCGAGCGCGATGCGATCTACGCGAACCCGGAAGCCACTGACGACGACTACATGCACGCAGCGGAACTCGAAGCGAAGTTTGCCGAATACGACGGCTACACGGCGGAAGCGCGCGCGGGTGAACTGCTGCTCGGCATCGGCATCGCGATCGACCTGCACAATGGTCCGATGAGCAATGTCGCCCCGGGCTGGAAACTGCGCGTGCTGCTGGCGCAGGCACTGTTTTCGAAGCCGGACGTGCTGCTGCTGGACGAGCCGACCAACAACCTGGACATCAATTCGATCCGCTGGCTCGAGGACGTGCTGAACGAGTACGACTCGACGATGATCATCATCTCGCACGACCGTCACTTTCTGAACCAGGTCTGCACGCACATGGCGGACATGGACTACGGCACGCTGAAGGTCTACCCGGGCAACTACGACGACTACATGCTCGCAAGCACGCAGGCGCGCGAGCGTCAGCAGGCCGCGAATGCAAAGGCGAAGGAGCGCGTCGCCGACCTGCAGGACTTCGTGCGCCGCTTCTCGGCCAACAAGTCGAAGGCGCGTCAGGCAACCAGCCGTCTGAAGATGATCGACAAGATCAAGATCGAGGAATTCAAGCCGTCGTCGCGTCAGAACCCGTTCATTCGCTTCGAGTACGAGAAGAAACTGCACAATATTGCAGTGGTCGCGGAAGACATCACGAAGAAGTACGAC
This sequence comes from Paraburkholderia diazotrophica, assembly GCF_038900755.1. Lineage (GTDB taxonomy): Bacteria > Pseudomonadota > Gammaproteobacteria > Burkholderiales > Burkholderiaceae > Paraburkholderia > Paraburkholderia diazotrophica_A. The sequence goes on along the minus strand of NZ_JBBPEN010000016.1, from coordinate 91,482 downwards.
CGCACCATTTTCCAGAACTTCAATTTCAGCGTACAACCGGGTGAGCGCATTGCGATCATCGGTGAAAACGGCGCGGGCAAGACGACGCTGCTGCGCTCGCTGTACGGCAATCTCACGGTCGACCACGGCACGATCAAATGGGCTGAAAACGCGAACGTCGGATACATGCCGCAAGACACGTACGAAGAATTTCCGGACGACATCACGCTGATGGACTGGATCGACCACTACCGCAAGGAAGGTGACGACGAGCAGATGGTGCGCGGCACGCTCGGTCGTCTGCTCTTTAATGCAGACGACATCAAGAAGTCGGTGAAGGTGCTGTCGGGTGGCGAGAAGGGCCGCATGATCTGGGGCAAGCTGATGCTGGGCCGCCATAACGTGTTGCTGATGGACGAGCCGACCAACCACATGGACATGGAATCGATCGAATCGCTGCAGATCGCACTGGACAAATACGACGGTACGTTGATTTTCGTTTCGCACGACCGCGAATTCGTGAGCGGCCTCGCGAACCGCATCATCGAAGTGAAGACGGACGGCACGCTGAACGACTTCGGCGGCAATTACGAAGACTTCCTGGCGAGCCAGGGCGTGCAGTAAGCAAGCGTTACTGCGCGGCTTCTTGCGAAAACCCGCTTCAGACGAAGCGGGTTTTTTATTTCGTGCGCAACGCTATGGTGTTGCCTGGGCCGATTGGTCTTGCGTGTGTCTGAATGCGTCCTACGTCGACGAGTAAAATAAATCCACTATCCGTGCGACAGGACAGAACACATGAAGACCTTCGAGCACTTCTACATCGATGGCAAATGGATCAAGCCGTGTGGCACCGGCACGATCGACGTGATCGACTCGGGCACCGAGGAGATCATGGGCCGCATCCCCGAAGGCATCGAAGCGGATGCCGAAGAGGCGATCAACGCTGCGCGTGCCGCATTCGACAGTTGGGCGGCGACGCCACTCATGGAGCGCGCCAGATACCTGCAAAAGATTGCCGACAACCTGAAGGCGCGCACCGATGAACTCGCCGGCTATATTTGCGGCGAAGTCGGCATGCCGATCAAGCTCGCGCGTGCAATTCAGGTCGGTGGTCCCGTGTACAACTGGAATGCCTACGCGAAGCTCGCAGGTGAATTCCAGTTCGAAGAGCGGGTCGGCAACTCGCTCGTCGTGCGAGAACCGGTCGGTGTCGTGGCCGCGATTACGCCGTGGAATTATCCGCTGAACCAGATCACGCTGAAGGTTGCAGCGGCGCTTGCCGCGGGCTGCACTATCGTGCTCAAGCCGTCGGAAGTCGCACCGCTCAATGCGTTCGTGCTCGCCGAAGCAATTCATGACGCGGGGCTACCCGCGGGTGTATTCAACCTCGTCTGCGGGTATGGACCGGTGGTCGGCGAAGTGCTTGCCAGTCATCCGTCCGTGGACATGGTGTCGTTCACGGGTTCCACGCGCGCGGGCAAGCGCGTATCGCAACTGGCGGCGGCATCGGTGAAGCGTGTCGCATTGGAACTGGGTGGCAAGTCGGCGTCGGTGATTCTCGACGATGCGGATTTTGCAGCGGCAATCAAGGGCACAGTGAACGCTTGTTTCCTGAATTCGGGGCAAACGTGTTCCGCGCATACACGCATGATCGTGCCGGAGTCGCGCTATGACGAAGCGCGTGAGCTTGCGAAGAAGGCGGCCGAAGGCTTCGCCGCCGGCGACCCGCGTGCCGAGACGACGCGTCTTGGTCCGCTCGCTTCGGCTGCACAGCAAGCGCGCGTGCAGCACTATATTGCGCGCGGCATCGAGGAAGGCGCGGATCTCGTGACGGGTGGTCCGGGCGTGCCTGACGGTGTATCCAAAGGCTTCTTCGTCAAGCCGACAGTGTTCGGCCGTGTGCACCCGAAAGCGACGATCGCGCAGGAGGAAATCTTCGGGCCCGTGCTGACGATCCTCACATACAAGGACGAAGACGAAGCGGTGCGCATCGCCAATGACTCGCTGTACGGTCTTGGTGGCGCGGTTTGGGCAGGCAGCGACGAGCGCGCGATCGGCGTGGCGCGGCGCATCCGCACGGGCCAGGTCGACATCAACGGCGGCGCGTGGAACATGGCCGCTCCGTTCGGTGGCTTCAAGCAGTCCGGGCACGGCCGCGAAAACGGCGCGTACGGACTCGAAGAGTATCTCGAGTACAAGTCGATGCAATTAAAGGTCAACAAGCCCGCGTAGACCTGCACCCAGCTGCATGAGCGCGATGTTCAGCGATTTATCTCGTTGGCGCGTGCACTGCAGATGACGAAGCGCAACAAAAGTGCGTGCCCTCGACGGGCACGCACTTTTGTTTGACTTCACTCAACATACTGCATTCGCCAGTTGCGACCATCGAGGCTTTGCGTCGAATCCCATCGACGACGGAGGCCTCTCATGTTTCCCTCTCATCCGTTTGCACCGCTCGTGATTCGCGGGCGGTCGCTGTTGCCCGTCGTGCAGGGCGGCATGGGCGTCGGCGTGTCTGCGCACCGCCTTGCTGGCAGCGTTGCGCGCGAAGGCGCGCTGGGCACGATCGCAAGTATTGACCTGCGCCACCATCATCCCGATCTGCTCGAACGCTGCCGCGCGACACCCGATCGCGCAACGCTGGAAGACGCGAATCGCACTGCGCTTGCGCGCGAAATCGAAGCCGCACGCACGTTGAGCGAAGGGCGCGGAATGATCGCCGTCAACGTGATGAAGGCGGTCAACGCGCACGCGGACTATGTGCGGATCGCCTGCGAGCAGGGCGCCGATGCAATCGTCATGGGCGCCGGTCTGCCGCTCGATTTGCCGGATATGACGCAGGGGCACGATATTGCATTGATCCCGATCCTGTCCGATAGCCGCGGTGTCGGCGTCGTGTTGAAGAAGTGGATCAAGAAAGGCCGCTTGCCCGATGCGATCGTGATCGAACATCCCGCTTACGCGGGCGGCCATCTCGGTGTAACGAATCTCAACGACATGCACGATGCGCGCTTCGAGTTCGCGCGGGTCGTGCAGGAAATCGACGAACTGTTCACTTCGTTGCAGATTAGCCGAACCGAAGTGCCTGTGATCGTTGCAGGCGGCATTAACAGTCACGCGGCTGTGCGCACCTGTCTGGAAGCAGGCGCAAACGGCGTGCAGATCGGCACGCCATTCGCCGTCACCGAGGAGGGCGATGCCCATCCCAATTTCAAGCGCGTGCTGGCCGATGCGAAGCCCGACGATATTGTGGAATTCGTCAGCGTAACGGGCCTTCCCGCGCGTGCCGTGAAGACGCCGTGGCTCGATCGCTATCTGCGCAACGAGACGCGCATTCGCACGAAGATCGGTGCACTCAAACGTGCGTGCCCGACTGCACTCGAGTGTCTGAGTGCATGTGGTTTGCGCGACGGCATCGAAAAATTCGGACACTTCTGCATCGATACGCGGCTGGCCGCTGCACTCCGCGGCGATGTTTCCAATGGCTTGTTCTTCCGTGGACGCGAAGCGCTGCCATTCGGCAATGCAATTCGCAGCGTGCGCGATCTTCTGGAGCTACTGCTGACGGGCGTTACGCGACCGGCTGTCGCAGGACGCCTGGCATTTTCCCTGGGTTGACGGCGGTCAATGAGCACACCCTGACGAGCTTCGACAATCGATTGCGCGTTACCACATTGGTCGCGCAATCACAAAAAAATCAGGGTAGCTTATGACCGGAAACACTCGATTGATCGCGGCCGCTCTCTGCGCAGCAGGGATCGCGCTGACGACTCCACACGCCTTCGCAGCAGACAGCGATTCGACTTCAGGCATTCATGCAGGCGACACGCTCGTGCGTCTGCGCGCCATCTCGATCGTGCCGCAGGTCCGCACCAGCGATACGTTGTCGACGCTCAACGTCGACGTCAACAACGCAACCGTGCCCGAACTCGATTTCACGTACATGATCCGCGACAACATCGGCGTGGAATTGATTCTCGCCACGTCGCGGCATCAACTGACGTCGAGCCTCGGCGGACTGGGCGGCGTCAACGTGCTGCCGCCGACGTTGCTGCTGCAATATCACTTCAACCATCAGGGGCAGGTTCGGCCGTACGTCGGCGTGGGCGTGAACTATACGTACTTCTATAACAACGGACTGCATGCGGCCGGTCAGGACATCTCGATCAAGCGCAGCAGTTTCGGTCCAGCGCTGCAGATGGGCGTCGACGTGCAAGTGACGAAATCGCTATTCGCCAACTTTGATGTCAAGAAGGTCTGGATGAAAACGGATGCATCACTCAACGGCACGTCGCTCGGCACGCTGCATATCGATCCGTTGATCGTCGGCATGGGTGTCGGCATGAAGTTCTAGGCGCAACGCGCACAGATGTCGATGCAATAAAAAACGCCGGCTTTCACACGCAAGCCGGCGTTCTGTTTTGTCGCTTTCGCCAAGGCCTCGTGCAATAAATTGCATCGAGGCCTATGCGAATCACAGCTTGTCGTATTTGAATCGCATCGCCGTGCCTTCGCGTTCGATGCGTTCCCACACGACGCGCTTTTCCTCATCGCTGAGAAACACCCAGTTCGACACTTCCGTCGCCGTGCGGCCACAGCCCTTGCAGATCTCGTCGAAAAGCGTCGAGCAGACGCCGATGCAGGGACTATCGGGGAGGTCGTGCAGATTCGAAGACATCGAGTTACCTTGGATCGGAAATGCGAGCGGTCCGCTATGGTAAACCAAAAGCATAATCGGCTTCCGGCGCCGCTTCAGTGCTGGAGGCGGCTGCGCTCGAGTGCTTCCACGCATGGTCCACTCCGACTGCGTCACCGAACATCGCGCCACGAGCCGGTGCACCGCAAGCAGTCAAGCACTCGCGTTCATCCTGTCATCGTCTCCCAGATCAGCGCGCCGTTCAGCGCGATGATCCCTGCAGCGCAAGCCCACGCGAGCGCGAGTGGCACGCCGTGCACGCGCCAGCCGTGCATCAGCCGGGCGTCCGACGCAAAGCGGATCAACGGCACCACCGCGAGCGGCAATTGCAGGCTCAGCACGACCTGGCTCGCCACCAGCAGTTGCGCCGAGCCATGCGGCCCGAACAGCGCAACGGCGACGAGCGCCGGGCCGATCGCGAGCGAGCGCGTCAGCAGCGCGCGCTGCCAGCGCGGAAGGCGAATCTGGAGGAAGCCTTCCATCACTGCCTGGCCTGCAAGCGTGCCCGTCACGGTCGCGCTGAGGCCGCATGCGAGCAACGCGGCCGCGAACAGGACAGCCGCCCAGCGCGAGCCGACGATCGGCGCGATGAGCCGATGTGCGTCGGCGAGATCGGTGACGTTGTGGTGGCCGCTCGCATGGAACACGGCCGCCGACACGATCAGCAGCGCCGCGTTGATCACGAAAGCCAGTGAAAGCGAACTGAAGGTGCCGAAGTTGACGCCGCGCAGCGCGCGAGCGATGTGGGCGTTGCTGGAGGAGCGCGCATGCCCCCTGACGAGCGCCGAGTGCAGATAAAGGTTGTGCGGCATCACGGTCGCGCCGAGGATGCCCGCCGCGAGCCACACCATGCCCGCGTCGCGCAACAGCGTGGGGTTGGGCGCTGCGCCCGCCAGCGCCGCGCGCCAGTCGGGCCTGGCGAGCGCGAGTTCCACCACGAAGCACATTCCGACGAACAGGATCAGCGCGACCACGGCCGTTTCCAGCGTGCGCCGTCCGTGCCGCTGCAGCGCGAGCATCGCGAAGGTGCCGACGGCCGACATCAGTACGCCTGCTGTCAGCGACACGCCTAACAGCAGTTCCAACGCGACGGCGCTGCCGACCACTTCGGCGACATCGCAGGCAATGATCGCGATCTCGCTCGTGATCCACAGAAAGAGTGTCGTGCGCCGGCCGGTGCGTTCGCGGCAGAGCTGCGCGAGGTCGCGCCCCGTCACGACGCCGAGCCGGGAAGAGAGCCACTGCAGCAGCATGGCCATCAGACTCGACATGATCACGACGCTGAGCAGCTGATAGCCATAGCCTGCGCCGCCGGCGAGCGCCGTCGCCCAGTTGCCGGGGTCCATGTAGCCGACCGCGACGAGCGCGCCCGCGCCGACGAACGTCAGCCAGTTTTCCGGGCGCGGCCGTCCCGGGTCGCCGCGGCGTCGGCGGCGACAGCGATCGAGGGCGAACGGATTCGTGTTCATCGCGGTGTGACGGGCTGGCGGGCGTAAAGCTTTCGATGCAGCAAGCTGCCTGCCACGCATTCGCGGTGCGCCGCGTACCCGCCACTATCTGGGCTGATTTGACAGTCTATAGTGATGTTGAAAGGCGCGTATCGGGAAACGGAGATGGATGGCGGCAGCGTGCGAGCGCCGTCGGCGGCGACGCGATGCGCGATGTTTCTGCCGTATCGGGAAGGAGGTTTTTTTCGGGTGGACAGGACGCGATAACCCGATAAAATTGCGGCCAATTTTGCAGCCGCATGACGGCCGTCGCGGCGCGCTTCACGCAAAGAATGCGCGGCGCAGCGGCGATCGCCGGCCATTGGCAAGTCGACGGCAAGTCATCGGTAGTAGTCGGCCGTAACGGGTGATGCCCGGATCGGTGCGCATGAGCGCACAGGAAACCTGAACGAACACCGCGCGCTGTACCCTTTGCGCGACATCGGGCGGTTTTTTTTGAATCGGGCATCGTTTGATGGTAGCTTTCGGGTTTTTCAAGGGTAGCCGCCCGTGGCATGGAGCGGCTTGAGGCGGGGTAGCGACCGGTTTTCCCGCCGGTCAGAACGGAGAACGGAATGAAAAAACTGGTGGTGGGCCAACTGGCTGCGCTGGTGTTGTGCGCTACGCCTTTCATGTCGGCGGCTGCAAAAGATACGCAACTGAATGTGTACAACTGGTCGGACTACATCGCCAAGGACACGATTCCGAACTTCACCAAACAGACGGGCGTCCAGGTCAAGTACGACAACTACGACAGCGATGACACGCTGCAGGCCAAGCTGCTGACGGGCAACTCCGGCTATGACATCGTCGTGCCGACCAGCAACTACGCGGGCAAGCAGATCGCAGCGGGCATCTTCGCGCCGCTCGACAAGTCGAAGATCCCGAACCTCAAGTACCTCGACCCGTCGCTGATGGCGCTCGTCGCGGGCGCCGATCCGGGCAACAAGTACGCGGTGCCCTGGGCGTACGGCACGACGGGCCTCGGCTACAACGTGACGAAGGCGCAGCAGATTCTCGGCAAGGGCGTCGCGCTCGACAGCTGGGACATCCTCTTCAAGCCGGAAAACATTTCGAAGCTCAAGGCATGCGGCGTGTCGGTGCTCGACGCGCCCGACCAGATGTTCGCGGCCGCGCTGCACTACATCGGCAAGGACCCGATGAGCACGAACCCGGAAGACTATCGCGCCGCGCTCACGATGCTGAAGAAGATCCGTCCGTACATCACGCAGTTCAACTCGTCGGGCTACATCAACGACATGGTCGGCGGCGACGTCTGCTTCGCATACGGCTGGTCGGGCGACGTCGTGATCGCGAAGCACCGCGCGCTCGAAGCGAAGAAGCCGTACAAGATCGACTACTACATTCCGAAGGGCGGCGCGCCCGTGTGGTTCGACGTGATGGCAATTCCGAAGGACGCGAAGAACAAGGAAGCCGCGCTCGAATGGATCAACTACATCGAGACGCCGCAGGTCCACGCGGCCATTACGAACGCCGTCTACTATCCGAGCGCGAATCTCGAAGCGCGCAAGTACGTGGACAAGGATGTCGCGAACGATCCCGCCGTGTATCCGCCGGCGGACGTCGTCAAGACGCTGTTCCTGCTGAAGCCGCTGCCGCCTGAAATCCAGCGTCTGCAGACGCGGCTGTGGACCGAGTTCAAGTCCGGCCGCTAAGCCAGTCCGCACCGGACGGCTGCGCAGGAATGCATCATCATGAAGCCCTCGGCACACAACCGGGGGCTTTGTTCGTCAAATGCAGGGAGAGAAGCAGCAGATCATGAGTGACCAGTCGAATGCACTGGCAGGGGCCGGCTTGTCGTCCTCGGGCAATTCCGCCGCTGCACAGGAGGCAGCGGACAACTTCGTGCGGATCGTCGACGTCGTGAAGAAATTCGGCGAGACGGTTGCCGTCAAGGGCGTGAACCTGTCGGTGAAGAAGGGCGAGCTGTTCGCACTGCTCGGCAGTTCCGGTTGCGGGAAGTCGACGCTCTTGCGCATGCTCGCGGGCCTCGAGACGGTCACGTCGGGCAGGATTCTGATCGACGGCGAAGACCTCGCGCAGATGCCGCCATACAGGCGGCCCGTCAACATGATGTTCCAGTCGTATGCGCTCTTTCCGCACATGACGGTCGAAGCGAATGTCGCGTTCGGTCTCAAGCAGGAAGGCGTGCCGAAGGCCGAGCTGAAGGAGCGCGTGCAGACCGCGCTCGATCTCGTGCAGATGGGCCGCTTCGCGAAGCGCAAGCCGCATCAGCTGTCGGGCGGCCAGCAGCAGCGCGTCGCGCTCGCGCGCTCGCTGGTCAAGCGTCCGAAGCTGCTGCTGCTCGACGAGCCGATGTCCGCGCTCGACAAGCAGATCCGCCAGCGCACGCAGATCGAGCTCGTCAATATTCTCGACAAGGTCGGCGTCACCTGCATCATGGTCACGCACGATCAGGAAGAAGCGATGACGATGGCGAGCCGCCTCGCCGTGATGAGCGAAGGCGAGATCGTCCAGCTCGGCACGCCGGGCGAAGTCTACGAGTATCCGAACAGCCGCTTCTCGGCGGAGTTCATCGGCTCGACGAATCTGTTCGACGGCAATGTCGTCGAGGATGAGCCGGATCACGTGTACATCGAAACGCCCGACCTGCCTGTGCGCATGTACGTGAGCCACGGCATCACGGGGCCGCTCGGGATGCCCGTGACGATCTCGGTACGGCCCGAGCGCATCGCGCTCACGCGCAAGCCGCCCGAAGGCGCGTTCAACTGGGGCAAGGGCGTCGTGACGAACATCGCGTACATGGGCGGCTACTCGCTGTACCACGTGAAGCTCGACGCGGGCAAGACGGTGATCGCGAACGTGTCGAGCCTCGCGCTGACGGAAATCGAAACGCCGACGTGGGGCGACGAAGTCTATGTGCGCTGGAGCGCATCGGCGGGCGTGGTGCTGACGTCATGAAGAGCGCGCTGCAATCCCTCATGATATGGCCGGTGCGGCGCTTCAATCTGACGGGGCGCACGGCCGTCGTCGCGGGCCCGTTCGTGTGGCTGCTGCTGTTCTTCCTCGTGCCGTTCCTGCTGGTCGTGAAGATCAGTTTCGCGGATTTGCAACTGGGCATTCCGCCATACACGGAACTGACGACCTTCAAGGACGGCGTCGTTCACGTCGCGCTCGACCTGTCGCACTACGCGTTTCTGCTGACGGACAGCCTGTACTTCGCGACCTACGTGAACTCGGTGGTCGTCGCGGCGATCTCGACGCTGCTGTGTCTGCTGCTCGGCTATCCGATGGCGTACTACATCGCGCGCTCGAACCCCGCCACGCGCAACCTCCTGATGATGGCGGTGATGCTGCCGTTCTGGACGTCGTTTCTGATCCGCGTGTACGCGTGGATCGGCATCCTGAAGAACAACGGCCTGCTGAATAATTTCCTGATGTCGATCGGGCTGATCCACACGCCCATCGAGCTGTATCACACGAACACGGCCGTCTATATCGGCATGGTGTATTCGTATCTGCCGTTTCTGGTGATGCCTCTCTACGCACACCTCGTGAAGATGGACCTGACGCTGCTCGAAGCCGCCTACGATCTCGGCGCGAAGCCGTGGAAGGCGTTCTGGCAGATCACGCTGCCGCTGTCGAAGAACGGCATCATCGCGGGCTGCCTGCTGGTGTTTATTCCCGCCGTCGGCGAGTACGTGATTCCTGAACTGCTCGGCGGCGCGAATACGCTGATGATCGGCCGCGTGATGTGGAATGAGTTCTTCGACAACGCGGACTGGCCGATGGCATCCGCGGTCACATGCGCGATGGTGCTGCTGCTGCTCGTGCCGATGGCACTCTTCCAGTACTCGCAGGCGAAGGAACTGGAGGAGAAACGATGAAGCCGAACCGCATTCTGCAATTTATTGCACTCGCCATCGGCTTCGCGTTTCTGTATGTGCCGATCATCAGCCTGGTCGTGTATTCGTTCAACGAGTCGCAACTCGTCACCGTATGGACGCGATTTTCGACGCGCTGGTATGCCGCTCTGTTGCAGGACGACGAACTCATCAACGCCGCATGGCTGTCGCTGCGCGTCGCGCTGCTGACGGCGTTCGCGTCGGTGTTCATCGGCACGTGGGCGGGCTTCGTGCTCGCGCGGATGGGGCGTTTTCGCGGGTTCACGCTGTACACAGGGATGATCAACGCGCCGCTCGTGATCCCCGAGGTGATCCAGGGCATTTCGCTGCTGCTGCTCTTCATCGAAATGGGGAAATGGCTGGGCTGGCCGGCGGGACGCGGCATCTTCACGATCTGGATCGGCCACGTGATGCTGTGTATTTCCTACGTCGCGATTATCGTGCAGTCGCGCGTGCGTGACCTGCATCCGTCGCTCGAGGAAGCTGCACTGGACCTGGGCGCAACGCCTCTGCGTGTATTTTTCTTCATCACGTTGCCGCTGATTTCACAGGCGCTGGTGGCGGGGTGGCTGCTGTCGTTCACGCTCTCGATCGACGATCTGGTGCTGTCCGCGTTCCTGTCGGGCCCAGGATCGACGACGCTGCCGCTGGTCGTATTCTCGCGCGTGCGACTCGGCCTGAATCCGGAGATGAATGCACTGGCGACGCTGTTCATTGCAGTCGTCACCGTTGGCGTAGTGGTGGCCAACCACTTCATGCAGCGCGCCGAAAAGCGGCGGCTGGCGATGGCGGTCTAGTCGCGCAAGCGTCGGGAGGCGTAACCCGCAAGAGAGAACGGCCGGTGCTTCCGATGAGCACCGGCCGTTCTGTCTTGTTGCTGCATGCTCTTACCGATCGAGCGTCATCGACCGTGATCGCCTTTATGCGGACAACCCGTTGTCAGACCCGATATCCGATTCTGAGTCCGCCCCAATGCCTGCCGTTCACGAAGATGGGCGCTGACGCGTCCTTCATCAGCGCGTATTCGCCGCCACCCATGTCCCGCCGGTAGGTCTGCAGCAGGAAGCGTTTCGTGTTCGTTCCGGCAGCGAGACCGGTGCGGTCATTGAAGAGCCGGCGATTCCGGCAGTTTGCTGCATTCCAGACAGGATCGTTGCGCTGCGGCTGCGAGAACTTGAGGTTGTGGGTCGGCAGGTAGCCGCGCACGTCGACGGCCGCGCAGAAGGCGACGCGTGTATCGAGGCCGAGCATCGGCTCCTGAATCAAAGGCAGCATGCGATCGGTGAACCCGGTGAAGCGCGTGATGAATTGCGGCGGATCCGTGTCCGGTACGGGTACGTAGCGGTCGTCGAACAGATCGTTCATCGACAGTTCGCCGCGTGCGACGGCAGCCTCGAACAGCTTGCCGACTTTGGCAGCGGCCTGCTCGACGGCGTCGATGAACGGCGTATCGGCCGTTTCGACACCCGTGGCCGCAGTCAATTCGATCAGGCTCTCCGATACGCCCAACAGATGGCCGAGCCGGTCCTTCGCCTGCACGAAGTTCTCGCCCGAATGCTCGACGTCCGATGCAATTTCCATCACCTGCGATTCGAATGCATTGCATTGGTCTTCGATTTCACCGGAGAGCGCCGCAATCTGGTTCGCCTCTGCATTCAATTGCATGATTGCATGACCCGTCGAGTGCACGACGTCGCCGATCATCCGCGTGCCTTCGCGTACGCGTTGCGCACGTGCGGTGTTTTCGGCGCCCTCGGCAATCAGCTTCTCGGTCTGCCCCGTGAGTTCCGCAAGCGTCGTCTCGATCTGATCGGTGGCCTGCGCCGTTTTCGCCGACAGCATCTTCACCTCAGCCGCGACAACAGCGAAGCTCTTTCCGAATTCGCCTGCGCGTGCTGCTTCAATGGCGGCATTCAGTGCTAGCAGATGGGTCTGCCGGGCGATCAGCGAGATTTCCTCGGACACGCGGCTCACGTGTGAAAGGGCTGCGCGCAACGCGCCGATCTGGCTCTCGATTACGGTCACGCCTTCGACGAGCCCATGAATATCGGACAGCGACGCTTCGAGCGTTTGCTGTGAGCGCCCGACTTCGTCGGCGGCCTGGGCGGTGACAGTGTGCATTTCGCGCGCCGCAGCGGCGATCCGGTGATTGCCGGCGAGCGTTGCGGCAGCCGACTGGCGAAGCGTCTGGCAGACGTCGGCCTGTCGCTTCGCGCGCGCCGCGACCTCTTCGATATGGCCGGACACGTCGCAGATTTCGATGCCGAGCTTGCCCGCCTGCGCGGCGATATTGCCGACGACCGATGAAGCGCTGCCTGTGCGGCGCGTGCGCCGAGCGAAGAAACCTGTCATCGCGAAAGCTCCCTGACGGCGCGGCGATTGTGTTCGCATCGTCGTCCCAATGTCCATTGAATGTGCACGTTCGTGCATGCGCCGTGTGCGTGTGCTACATGCGGTGCATCTGTCGCGGATCGGACGATGAACGGCTCTGCGGATGAACTGCGGCACATGAATTGCACGTCGAACACGCCTTCGTTTTTTCTACGGCGCCTTACGGGGCCGCTTGATAGGGACTATCCCGCAGTCGATTCGGGTAGGATCGACTGCGTGCGCGAGTCGTAGTTCGCGTCTGTCGAATCAAACAATCAATGACCGATGATTGAATCCTTCGCGCGCGTGTCGGGCTGGGACCAACTGGTGTATCTGTGGGAATTGATCGTGCTGCTCTGCAAGTTCCTGTGGAATCTGTTGCGCCTGCTGGGTGGCGGCTGAGGCGCCATTCAGTGCATCGTCATCGAATAGAAGATAAACCACGGTAACGTATGAAGCCGATTGCATTGCCTGTCGCGACCTCATGTAACGAACTTCTCCAGCGTCTCCGATCGCATGACACACGATTCCACTCAGCGCTTCACCGACCGCGTGACCGATTACGTGAAGTGCCGGCCCAGCTATCCGCGCGATGTCGTGACGTTCCTGCATGACACATGCGGGCTTGCGAAACGCGCCCGCGTTGCCGATATCGGCGTGGGCACAGGCATCTCGGCCCGGCTCTTTCTCGAGGCGGGGCATCCCGTCGTGGCAGTGGAACCGAATCAGGTGGCACGCATCGTGATCCCGACCTGCGCCGCAAGCGGGAACAGGGCGGCAGAGGCGCATGCGCAGGCTGCGTCGTGTCGACGTTTTGTCGCCCCAATGTTGTACCGCGTCGGTTCAACCGCTTCCGATGCACACTCGCTAGCGCGAAAAGATGTACTCGGTTGCACGAACGCGTCGCGTGAGCCGGCGGAAGCTGAAAGTGAAGCCAGGCCAGATCGCCGTGACCTTGCCGCTCTTCGTCTGGTAGTAGCTGTGGCAGCCGCTCGTCCATACCGATCGCTGCATGTTGCGTTGCAGACGTGCATTGAACGTGCGTTGCACGTCGGGGCGCAGATTCATCGTGCGTGCGCCGCGTCGCTGTAGTTCGCGCAAGCAGCCGGCAATGTATTGCATCTGCGACTCGATCATGTAGATCATCGAGTTATGGCCGAGAGCGGTGTTCGGCCCCGCCATCATGAAGAAATTCGGAAAGTCAGCGATGCTCGTGCCGAGGTACGCTTCGGGACCGTCGCTCAACCACAATGCGCCGAGATCGGCGCCGCCGATGCCTGTCACGTCGAATGGCGCGCCCGCGTCGTTCACCTGGAATCCCGTGCCGCAAATGATCGCGTCGACGGCATGATGCGTACCGTCTGACATCACGATGCCGTCATGCACGATTGCGCAGATCGGCGCGGTCACGACTTCGACGTTCGGCTTGCCGAGCGCCGGATAGTAGTCGCTCGACAGCAGCACGCGCTTGCATCCCAGCCGATAGTTCGGCGTGAGCTTCACGCGCAATGCAGCATCTTTCACGCGCCGCTCGAGGTAAGCGCGCGCGAACTTCATCGTCGGCTCCATGAGCTTCGGGTTGACGAAGAACGCGATGCCGCGCGACTCCATCTGCCAGTAGATCGCGTTGCGCACGCAGCGCTGCGTAAAGGGGAGATGCCTGAAGAACCAGCGCGCGCGTTCGCTGACGGGCTTGTCGGGCTTCGGCAGGACCCACGGCGCGGTGCGCTGGAACAGCAGCAGTTTCTCGACGCGCGGCTGGATTTGCGGCACGAACTGGATTGCACTGGCGCCCGTGCCGATCACGGCGACGCGTTTGTCTTCGAGTGGATAGTCATGATCCCAGCGTGCGGAATGAAATATCTTGCCGCCGAATGTGTCGAGCCCGTCGATTTCCGGCATCGCAGGACGCGACAACGGGCCGCTCGCCGCGATCACGACATCGGCTTCGACTGGCTGATGCAGGCCGTTGCGCTCGACATCAAGGTGCCACACGAGTTGCGTTTCGTCGAAGCGCGCGGCCGTCACGCGTGCGTTGAAGTGCATTGCACTATAGATCCCGTACTTGACTGCACAATGCTTCAGGTACGCGAGTATCTCGTGCTGATGACTGAATGCGCGCGACCACGACGGGTTTGCTTCGAACGAGAACGAATACAGATGAGACGGCACGTCGCACGCGGCACCCGGATACGTGTTGTCCCGCCAGGTGCCGCCCAGATCGCCCGCCGCCTCGTAGATCGTGAACGACGTATAGCCGAGGCGCTTCAGACGGATGGCCATACCGATGCCCGCAAAGCCGCTTCCGACAATGGCGATACGTAAATCGGCAAGACGGGATGAGGGCATATGCGCAGTGCTCGAATAGGTCTGCGGAGTCAGCAAAGCTCGCGACCGAAATTAAGAGGAAAGAAGAGTTGTCTACGTCTGTCTGTGACGATTAAAGCGCAGGGTAGACAACCGTACACAGCCCGTCAAGATCGTTGTAAAGTGCTGACTCCTGGATCATGACGCCCGTCGGCCTCAACGCATTCGAACAAGACGCTCATGCAATCGAAAACGGAATCGGAACTCGCACCGGGCAAGCGCAAGCTGATCGAGGCCGCGTTGCGCCTGACGGCGGGCGGCCGCAGTTTCGCGACGCTCGGCTTGCGCGAACTCGCGCGCGAGGCGGACCTCAATCCCAACACGTTTTATCGGCACTTCGATACGCTCGACGATCTCGCGCGCGAAGCCGCCGGTTGGGTTAGCCGTCGTCTGCGTCCGATGTTACGGGGCGAGCGTTGGCTGGCGGCGCATGATGAACCGCACAGCGTGCCGCGCCGCGCATGTTCGGCGTTCTTCGCGTTTGCGCTCGAAAACCGCGAGGCGTTTCTGAGTGCGCTGGCCGAATATCACGGCACGTCGGCGCTGTTGCGCGACGCGGTGCGTGTGAACCTGCATGAGGTATCGGCAGAGATGGCCGAGGACGTCGTGCAGTTGAACCTGATGCCCGCGCTGTCGCGCGAAACCGTCGAGGAAATCTGCACGCAGATCGTGCTGCAGCTTTTCCACCTCTCGCATGAATACATCGGCAACGCCGCGCAGCGTGGTGCGCTGATCGACTATGCGGAACGTTTCGTCACCAGGCTGTTCGTGGGTGCTGTCGCGCTCGCGCAGCATGACGCGCAGGGTTCGGCGTAGTTGCAATGAAAAAGGGCTCCGCGAAGGAGCCCTTTACGCTAGCCGCAGATTCGTCGAACGGCTCGCGCCGATCGTAGCGAAGCAAGGCCTATCAGGTGTCGTTCCAGCCGCCCGAATCGTCGCTGCCCATGTCGACGCCGCCGTCGCCACCGCCATCGCTCCAGTCGTTGGAGCCCTGGCCAAAGTCGACGGAGCCGGCGTCATTGCCGGCGCGCTTGCGTGCTTCGTCGTCGACGATCACGTCGCGCTCGACCACGCGGTCACGCCCGGAGCTCAGCGCTTCACCGAGCAGCACGCCCGTCAGCAGACCGCCCATGCCACCGCCGAAACCGCCGCCTTGCTGCACGATGACGGGCGGCTGCTGTTGCTGCGGATACGGGTAGGGCGCCTGCGGCGGATAGCCCGGCGGATAACCCTGTTGCTGGCCGCGCCCGAATGCCTCGTTCGCTTCGCGTGCATACGGAGAGTCGCCCGTGCCCGTCGATGCCGCGGGCGCGGCGTTCGGATCGGGCCGGCCGTCGGCGCGCGCCTTCAGGCTCGCCACCTGCCGTTCGAGATCTTCCACCTGATACGGCGGCACGGGGTTCTTGCTGTTCGACAGCGCTTCGACCAGTTGACGCAGTTGCGTCTCCATGCCTTCGACTTCGCGTTCGAGCGCCTCGTGTCCGGGCGCCGTCGACAGCTTCACGTCCAGCTTCAGCGAGCGCACGTCGTTGAGCAGATCGGTGGCGCGCTTGAGTTGCACGCGGCGATCGTCGTTGGCGCGCGTATCTTCCTGCGAGCGCGCGCGGCGCAGCGTCCAGCGCAGAATCAGCGCAATCGCGCCGAGCAGCACGGCGATGCCGATCCACATGCCCATCGACGGGCCGTGGCGTTGCGGCGCCTGTTCGAGCGCGGACGGCGAAACGGGCGCGGCTTGCTGCTGCGCGAACGGATTGGCGGTGCGATGCCCGCCGTTGGCCGCGAGGCTGCCCGCCGTGCCCCCGCTGACACGCGCGGCGTCGGCACGCAGGCGCGCTTCCGTCTGCGCAAAACGCGTGGGATCGGTGAAGCGGACCTGCGGATCGAGCGTCTTCGCCTGCTGAAGCTGCGCGAGCGCGTCGGCCGAGCGGCCTTCGCGATCGAGCACCTGCGCGTACAGATAGTGCGCGCGAGCGTTATTCGGATGCGCCTTCAACACTTCGTTCAACTGCGAATCGGCTTGCTGCCAGTTACCTTGTTGAATCGACGTTTCGATCTGCGTTGCCGTCGGCAGCGCGAAAGCGGCGCCCGATACGAGCATCAGCGAAACACAGGCTGCTGCGAGGAATTTTTTCATGATGCGGGCCGGGCGGATTGACGCCCGTCTCCATGGCTATCGAGTTGCAGTGCCGCGCGCCCGTCGATGCGCCCGGACGCCGCGCGGCACATCGCCTGCAATGCCGTTACTGCGCAGGCGTGTCCAGCTGCTTCTTCAGCGCTGCAAGACGGTCTTCGACAGACGGACCGCGATTCAGATCCGCCAGCTTGTCGTCGAGGGCCTTGCCGCTTTTCTCGTCAGCGGAATTCAGGCGCGCGTCCGAGCGTGCGTTCGACAGCGACACTTTGTCTTCCAGCTTCTGGAAATCTTCAGCAAGATTCTTGCCGCCGATGCCGCCCAGCGCCGTCGCCGCCGTGTCCTTGGCCTGCGCGATCTGCTGCTTCGCCTGCAGGATGTTCGAGCGCGCGTTGAGATCGTTGCGGCGCTCGCGCATGTCGTCGATCTGCTTCTTCAACTGCTCGACCGAGGGTTCGAGCGTCGCCAGTTCCTTCGCGAGCGCATCGCGCTCCGCTTCGGCCGTCGCCTGCGCGCCGAGCGCCTCGCGCGCGAGCGCTTCGTCGCCGGCTTGCAGCGCGCGCTTTGCGCCGTCCTCGTACTTCTTCGCCTTGTCGGCTGCCACGTCGCGCTTGCTCTGCTGCGTGGCGACCTGCGCCTGGATCTCGACCAGCGAGTTCTCTGCTTTGGCGATGCTATCGTCGAGTTCGCGCACGATCTGGCGCGCATCACGCGACGGGTCCTGCACGGAATCGGCTGCGTCGTTCAAGAGACCTTTGACCGTTCGCGTGATGCTGTCAAAAAGCGACATGAATACCTCCATTGGATGAAATCGACGCTGAATACCCGGCGCGCTGCATAGGTGCGTAATCACGTCGACTGCACGTAGTTTACGCCGCCCTGCGCGAGACTGCGGATCATGCCGCATGCCACCGCGGACCGCGTTCGCGTGCATGCTCGCGATGACATCGGGGCGCCTGCACGGATTGCAATAGCGCCATGAAAATTTAACCTTGACGCAGCGCGATGCCGGACACTTCAAGCAGCCCGCGGATGGACGCGAACGGGTATTCAACAGCTCGCGGATATTACACCACGCGTACCCTTAAAACGGTCTTAAAGCGCGATTTCGTGCGCGTTTCGGCGGGTTCGTTCGCAGTGTCGTGCGGCTTGCGCGCCGAGCGCAATCGACGCAATCGAAGAACGAACGGATGCGCAAAATTGTCGAAATGCAGATGAGAGAATTCTTTCGGATAGCCGACGATGCATGGCTCTGCCCGCCCACCGCATGGGCAAGCATCGACACGCGGCGTTCACGCGAAGCGGCCGTTGCCTTCGGTGGGATCGATGTCCGGTTCGTCCTCTTCATGCTCGCGTTGGCGCTTGCTGGCGGCGCTGCGTTTCGACGACAGCAGTGTGGCGGTCCGGGATGGCGTGCGCGTGTCGCTGCCCGTTGCCGGGGTATCGTCCGTATCCGCATCGTGCGCGATGGCGGCGGCTTTCGCGGCTGCCACGCGCGCGGCAACTTGCGCGTCGTTATCGTCGTCCGCGCTTTCGAGCATGCCGACGGCCGCGAGCACGGCGGCGCAATCGGCGGGGCGCGCGAGACCGAGCGGCGGGAGTGTTTGGCTCAGCTTGCCGGATGCGTCGAGCGCGGCATCGTTTTCCGGCGATGCGGCCGGCTCGCGCGCGGGGGAAGAGTCGGCAGGGGATTCGGCGGAGGCATCGGCACGTAACACGCCAGACGATGCAGCAGATGACACAGCAGACGACCCGGCGCGAGGCTTGGGTGCCGCCGGCGCCGCCTGCCGCGCGCGATTGCTCGAGCGCGCGACGCGTTGCAGCGCTTCGTTCAGCGCGTCCGGTTCGCGCGGCGCGCGCAGCCGGTCGACGATGCTCGCCGCCTTCACCTGCTCGCTGGTCGCGCCGAAGCTGAGCACCGCGCGACGCATCAGCTCACTGACGCTGATGCCGAGATTGTCCGCCGTCGCGGAGATGGCGCGTTTCTGGGCGGGCGTCACGAAGACGACGATGCGTTCGCTGGGCTTGTTCATAGATCGGCTCGCGTTCTTTGTTGGTGTCGAACTGCGGAGGAATCCGGGCAGGGTGCGAGGCCTGCATGGCGCGCGTCGAACCATCATAAGACTAAATCGTGACGCGCGGTGGCGCGCCGCTGCAAATCGGGCGGCCTGCAAAATGGCTGTCGCATCAACGGGTTGCCCGGGTTGCAGGGATATTGTCCACAGGGCTTTGCACAATTTCTGTTGATAACCGCACAAGCGCGCCACGGCGGGGGCCGCGCGGTGTTTTTGCACTTCAGGGCACGATCATGAGGGAATTCTTACAAAAAAATCACGATCCACGCGGCTTGATTTCTTTAAAATGCGCTGTTACGTTGCGCCAGGAAACTGTCAGGGCGCGCCGTGCGACCGGCCGGAACGGGGTAAAACATGCGGCGCCGCGCGGTGGCAGTCGCCTGGCAGAAACGGGCGCCGCGCCAAGTATCATTGCAGGGCCGCCGGCAGCGCCGCATCCGGTGGCGCCGAGAATCTGCGCGAAGGCCACCGCGTCGGCGGATGACGTCGCTCCGGCGCGCAACGGTGCCGCTGCCGTCCATTCGGGCGCGCGACGCACGCCACGACCACGATTCGAGCGCACCGCGCGTGCATAGCCGGCGTGTAGGAAAGCGCCAATCATTCCAGTCATGCCAATCATCAAACGACCGCATTCGTCCCACCCTGGCCGCGAGCCATCCTTCGGCAACAACGACAACCCGAGCCGCGACTATCGCTACGCGCAGCGCGAAGAAGAAGACGACGGCGACGACCGCGGCCGGCGTGGTGGCCGCTCGATCTTCGGCACGATCGCGCTGTGGTTCGCCGGACTCTTCGCGACGCTGGCGGTGGTCGGCGCGCTGATCGTCGGCTACGCGCTCGTCGTGATGGGGCCGCAACTTCCGTCGCTCGACGCGCTGACCGATTACCGTCCCAAGGTGCCGCTGCGCATCTATACGGCGGATCACGTGCTGATCGGCGAGTTCGGCGAAGAGCGGCGCAGCCTCGTGCGCTTCCAGGACATCCCCGACGTGCAGAAGAAAGCCGTGCTCGCGATCGAAGACTATCGCTTCTATGAGCACGGCGGCGTCGACTTCATCGGCATCCTGCGCGCGGGCTTCGCGGACATCATGCACGGCGGCTCGTCGCAGGGCGCGAGCACGATCACGATGCAGGTCGCGCGCAACTTCTTCCTGTCGAGCGAGAAAACGTACACGCGCAAGATCTATGAAATGCTGCTCGCGTACAAGATCGAGCGCGCGCTCACGAAGGACCAGATTCTCGAGCTGTACATGAACCAGATCTATCTGGGCGAGCGCGCTTACGGATTTGCGGCCGCCGCGCGCGTGTACTTCGGCAAGGACCTGAAGGACATCTCGCTCGCCGAGGCGGCGATGCTCGCGGGCCTGCCGAAGGCGCCGTCCGCGTACAACCCGGTCGTCAATCCGAAGCGCGCGAAGATCCGCCAGGAGTACATCCTGAAG
Source organism: Paraburkholderia diazotrophica (assembly GCF_038900755.1). Lineage (GTDB taxonomy): Bacteria > Pseudomonadota > Gammaproteobacteria > Burkholderiales > Burkholderiaceae > Paraburkholderia > Paraburkholderia diazotrophica_A. The sequence goes on along the minus strand of NZ_JBBPEN010000016.1, from coordinate 71,048 downwards.
CGGATGCTCGATCTGCGCTACATCACGCCGGAACAGTACGACCAGGCCGTCAAGCAGGAGATCCACACGAAGACGGCGGGCAACGAGTACAGCGTGCACGCCGAGTACATCGCGGAAATGGTGCGCCAGATGATGTACGCGCAGTACAAGGACGAGACCTATACGCGCGGCCTCAGCGTCACGACGACGATCGATTCCGCCGACCAGGAAGCCGCCTATCACGCGGTGCGCAAGGGCGTGATGGACTATGAGCGCCGTCACGGCTATCGCGGTCCCGAAGGCTTCGTCGAGTTGCCGGCGGCCGGCGACGAGCGCGACGAGGCGATCGAAGACGCGCTCAACGATCACCCCGACAACGGCGAGATCGTGGCCGCCGTCGTGACATCGGCGACCCCGAAGGAAGTGAAGGCGCAACTGCTCGACGGCACCCAGGCGAGCATCAAGGGCGACGGGCTGCGCTTTGCGGCGGCTTCGCTGTCGCCGCGCGCGGCGCAGGCGCAGCGCATGCGCCCGGGCTCGATCATCCGCCTGATCGCGGATGCGAACGGCAACTGGCAGATCACGCAGTTGCCGCAGGTGGAGGGCGCGCTCGTGTCGATGACGCCGCAGGACGGCGCGATCCGCGCGCTTGTCGGCGGCTTCGACTTCAACAAGAACAAGTTCAATCACATCACGCAGGCGTGGCGCCAGCCGGGTTCGAGCTTCAAGCCGTTCATCTATTCGGCGGCGCTCGACAAGGGGCTCGGACCGGCGACGATCATCAACGACGCGCCGCTGTATTTCCCGCCGAGCGCGCCGGGCGGCGACGCGTGGGAGCCAAAGGACGACGACCAGCCGGACGGTCCGATGCCGATGCGCGTCGCGCTGCAGAAGTCGAAGAACCTCGTGTCGATCCGCATCCTGTCGTATATCGGCACGAAGTACGCGCAGGACTACGTGACGCAGCGCTTCGGCTTCGACGCCGACAAGACGCCGCCGTATCTCCCCATGGCGCTCGGCGCGGGGCTCGTCACGCCACTGCAATCGGCGGGCGCGTATAGCGTGTTCGCGAACGGCGGCTACCGGATCAATCCGTATCTGATCGCCGAAGTCGACGATGCACACGGCCAGCCCATTTCTCGCGCGCAGCCGCTGACGGCGGGCCGCGACGCGCCGCGCACGCTCGACCCGCGCAACGCGTACATCATGAACAGCCTGCTGCACTCGGTCGCGACGGGCGGCACGGGCGCGGGGACGAACGTGCTGCATCGTAGCGACCTGCAGGGCAAGACGGGTACGACGAACGATGCGAAGGACGGCTGGTTCGCCGGTTATCAGCAATCGCTCGTGGCCGTCGCATGGATGGGCTACGACCAGCCGAAGTCGCTCGGCAGCCGCGAATTCGGCGCACAGCTGGCGCTGCCGATCTGGGTCGACTACATGCAGCGCGCGCTGCGCGGCGTGCCGCAGGCCGAGCCCGAAATGCCCTCAGGCGTGACAAGCGTCGATGGCGAGCTGTTCTATGCAGACATGACGCCGGGCAACGGCTTCATCGCGAGCATCGGGATGGATTCGGCGAATCCGCTGGCGAGCGGCGGCGATGCCGTCGGCACCGTGGGTCCGGCGGGCATGACGCCGCCTGCGCCGCCGCCTCCGAACGTCACGACGACGGAGAGAAAGCAGATCATGGATCTGTTCGAGTCGAACAAGCCTTGATCGTTTGAGCCTCGATGAACGACGCGCCCGTGATGAAAATCACGGGCGCGTTTTTTTGCGTGTGCGCGAGCAGGAGATCAGCGGGGGATTAAGGTGCGCGCTCAACGGGTTAGCGCGATTGTCCAGGTGTTATCAACAAGGCTGTGCACGGAATCTGTTGATAACAAGCGATAACAGCCAATAACAGGCGCGAGCGCCCCGTTGAGCGCTTTTCGGGCAAGCGCTGCGTAATCCGCATCGCGAGACAAAACCGCTGTCGCGTCAATGTCTTATGCCGCTTGTCCCGCTGTTCTCAACAAACTCGTCCCCAGAAACTGGGGATAACTGCACGCGGCCCGATCACTGCGCAATCGTCGCAGCGCCCGTCGATGCCGACGCCGCATGCGCATCGTCGACGGGCGGATTGCCCATCGCCTGAAAGAGCGCGGCCGTGTCGTTCAAACGCGCGCCCGTGTAGCGAATCTCGTCGAGCCGCGCATTGCGATACTGCTGCTCGCTCGCTCTCGCCGCCGTCACGGGCACGGCGCCAAGGCGATAGCGCGCCGACGTCTCGTCGAATGAACGCTGCGCCGTTTGCGCCGCGATATGGGCGGCATCGAGCGACTGAGCGTCGTGCTCGAGCGCGGCAAGCGTATCGGCGACGTTCTGGAACGCGGTCAGCACGGTTTGCTTGTACTGCGACACGGAGGCTTCATACGATGCGACGGCGGCGCGCCGTTGCGCGAACAATGCGCCGCCGTGGAAGATCGGCTGCGTCAGCGATGCGCCGAGGCTCCAGATCGCGCCCGCCCCCGACACCGCGACGGGCCAGCTGAACCCGCCTTGTCCCATCGACGCGTTCAGCGTCAGGCTCGGAAACATCTGCGCCGTCGCGACGCCAACTTCAGCGGCGGCCGCCTTGAGCGTCGCGTCAGCGGCCTCGATGTCGGGGCGCGCCTGGAGCAGATCGGATGGCACGGACACGGGCACCTGTTCCGGCACGTGCAGCGACGCGAGATCGAGAGGCGGCGGCGCCTGGTCCGGCGTGCGGCCGAGCAGCACCGCGAGCGCGTGACGCGTCGTCACCAACTGCTGGCGCGCGGCGGGCAGGCTCGCGGCAAGCGACGCCGCGCTTTGCTGCGCGTTGAGCAGATCGCCATGCGGCACCGCGCCCAGTTCGTAGCGGCGTTGCGTGTCGCGCGCCTGATCGTTGGCGAGCGCGACGAGACGTTCGGTCGTCTGGACCTGCGCATCGAGCATCGACGCAGAAATCGCCGCCGTCACGATGTTCGCGGCCAGCGCGCGCCGTGCTGCGTCGAACTGATACGCCTGCACGTTTACGCGCGATGCGAGCGCCGCATTCGCAAGCCGCGATGCGCCGAAGATGTCGAACGTGTACTGCGCCTGCAACTGGCCGACGAACACGTTGTACAGAAACGTGTTCGGCCCGGCTTGAGGAATCCCGAGCGCGCGTTCCCGCGTGACCTGGCCGCCCGCATCGATGGACGGCAGCATGTTGCTGCCGATCTGCGCGCGCAACTGCTCGCGCGCGGCCGTCAGGTTCTTGTCGGCGGCGGCGAGTGTCGGACTGTTGCGCAAGCCTTCATCGACGAGCGCATTCAGTTCGTCCGACTGGAACGTGCGCCACCACTGCGGCACCGCTTTCGCGCCGGCGACGAACCGCTGGGTGACGCCCTGCGCGGGCACCGTTTGCGTCGGCAGCGCATCGGCGCCGTAGTGCGCGGGCTCGGGCATCGCAGGCGGCGTGCCGTTCGGGCCGAACGAGCACGCCGTGGCGAGCAGCGAAGCTGCGGCCAACGCGATGGCGCCGCGGGTGATCGAAGGGAGGCTCATGATCAATTCCCCGAATGTTCGGACGGCTCGGGCCGCGGATCGCGTTCGTCGCCGCGCACGCGGAACCACGCGGCGTAAAGCGCGGGCAGATAGAACAGCGTGAGCACCGTCGCGCTCGTGATGCCGCCCATCAGCGCCGTCGCCATCGGGCCGAAGAAGTTCGAGCGCAACAGCGGGATCAGCGCGAGCACGGCGGCCGCCGCCGTCAGCGTGATCGGGCGGAAGCGCCGCACCGTCGCACCGACGATCGCATCGAAGCGCTTGTGTCCCTGCGCGATGTCCTGCTCGATCTGATCGACGAGAATCACCGAGTTGCGCATGATGATGCCGAACATCGCGATCACGCCGAGCATCGCGACAAAGCCGAACGGCTTGCCGAATAGCAGCAGCGTCGCGACCACGCCGATCAGCCCGAGCGGCGCCGTCAGCACGACCATCAGCACGCGCGCGAAGCTCTGCAACTGGATCATCAGCAGCGTCAGCACCGCGATGATCATGATGGGCATCTGCGCGTTGATCGACGTCTGTCCCTTCGCGCTTTCCTCGACCGATCCGCCGATCTCGATCCGGTAGCCGACGGGCAGCGCCGCGCGAATCTGCGCGAGCTGTCTGTCGACGGCATGCGTGACGTCGATGCCTTGCGCGTTGCCGCGCACGTCGGACTGCACGGTGATCGTCGGTTGACGGTCGCGCTCCCAGATCACGCCGTATTCGAGATCGCTGCGCAGCCGGCCGAGCGTGCCGAGCGGCACCGAGCCGTTGGGCGTCGGCATCGCGAGCGTCAGCAGCTGCGACGGGTCGACGCGTTCGTTCTGCGGCGCGCGCAGATCGACGCTGATCAGCTTGTCGCGCTCGCGGTACTGCGTGACCGTGTAGCCGGATAGCGTCATCGCGAGAAAGCTCGATACGTCCGCTGACGTGATGCCCAGCTCGCGCACCTTCTTCTGGTCGACTTCGAAGCGCACCGAGCGCTCGGCCGGTTCGTCCCAGTCGAACTGCACGTTCGCCGTGCCGGGATTCGCGCGCATCGTCGCGGCTACTTTTTCGGCGATCGAGCGCACCGTCGCGATATCGTCGCCGCTCACGCGGAACTGCACGGGATAGCCGACGGGCGGGCCGTTTTCGAGGCGCGACAGGCGCGTGCGGATCGCGGGGAAGTCGTTGCGCAGTTTCGGTTCGAGCCAGCGCGCGAGCTTCTCGCGATCCTCGACGCTCTTCGCGGTGATCACGAACTGCGCGAAGTTCGGCGTCTGCAACTGCTGGTCGAGCGGCAGATAGAAGCGCGGCGCGCCCGAGCCGACGAAGTCCACAGAATGATCGATTTCGGGCCTGCCTTCGAGCGCTTTTTCGATCCGCTGCGCCTGGCGCAGCGTCGCGTCGAACGAGGCGCCTTCGGGCAGGCGCACATCGACGAGCAGTTCGGGCCGGTCCGAGCTCGGAAAGAACTGCTGCGGCACGAGCGTGAAGCCCGCCAGCGACACGACGAACAGAATGACCGTGATCGCGAGCACGACGAAGCGCCGCTCGATGCACCAGCTGATCCAACCCGTCAGCCGCCGATAGAAGCGCGTCCCGTAGATGTCGTGCTCGTGGTCGTCGGGCTCGTGCGCCTCACGCTTGCGCTCGGGCAGCATGTGATAGCCGAGCATCGGAATCAGCACGACGGCGGCGAGCCACGATGCGATCAGCGCAATCGCCGACACTTCGAAAATCGAGCGCGTGTATTCGCCCGTGCTCGACTTCGCGAGCGCGATGGGCAGAAAGCCCGACACGGTGACGAGCGTGCCCGTCAGCATGGGGAACGCCGTGCTCGTGTACGCGAACGCCGCGGAGCGCGTGCGGTTCCAGCCCTGCTCGAGCTTCACGGCCATCATTTCGACGGCGATGATCGCGTCGTCGACGAGCAGGCCGAGCGCGAGCACGAGCGTGCCCAGCGACACCTTGTGCAAGCCGATATCGAACAGATACATGCACAGCGCGGTGACGGCGAGCACGACGGGAATCGAGATCACGACGACCATCCCCGTGCGCACGCCCAACGAAACGAGACTCACGACGAGCACGATCGCGACGGCTTCGGCGACGGCTTCGAGAAAATCGTCGACGGAATGCGCGACCGCGTGCGGCATGCTCGACACTTCGACGAGCTTCAGTCCCGCAGGCAGATGCGCCTGCAGCTCCGTCATCTTCGCGTCGAGCGCCTTGCCGAGCTGGATCACGTCGCCGCCCGGCTGCATCGTCACGCCGATGCCGAGCACGGGCTTGCCCTGGAAGCGCATCTGCGTGACGGGCGGATCGTCGTAGCCGCGCCTGATCGTCGCGATATCGCCGAGCCGGAACGAGCGGCCGTTGATGCGGATCAGCGTGTCGGCGAGCGCGTTCAGATCGTTGAATTGCCCCGTCGGACGCACGAATACGCGGTCGTCGTGCGTCGTCAGCGTGCCGGACGGCGACACGCTGTTCTGCGAGTTGATCGCCTGCGCGAGCTGTTGCGGCGAAATGCCGAGGCGCGTGAGCTGCGTGTTCGCGATTTCGACGTAGACGTGCTGATCGGGATCGCCGAAATAGTCGACCTTCGCGACGCCCGGCACGCGCAAAAGCACCGTGCGCAATTCGTCCGCGTAGTCGTGCAGTTGCGCCGCCGAGAAGCCGTCGCCTTCGAGCGTGTAGATGTTCGTGTACACGTCGCCGAATTCGTCGTTGAAGAACGGGCCCTGAATGCCGGGCGGCAATGTCTGCGCGATGTCGCCGACTTTCTTGCGCACCTGATACCAGGTCTCGGGCACATCCTTGACGGGCGCGGAGTCCTTCATCGTGAAGAAGATCAGCGATTCGCCGGGGCGCGAGTAGCTGCGCAGAAAATCGATCGCAGGCGTTTCCTGCAGCTTGCGGCCGATGCGGTCGGTGATCTGTTCCTGCACCTGGCGCGCGGTCGCGCCGGGCCAGAAGGTGCGGATCACCATCACGCGGAACGTGAACGGCGGGTCTTCCGATTGCGCGAGCTTCGTATAGGCGAGGATGCCGAATGCCGTCGCGAGCGTGATCAGAAAGACGACGAGCGCCTGGTGGCGCAGCGCCCATGCGGACAGGTTGAAGCGTCCTTCCTCATTCTGCGCTGTGCTCATGACGCGAAATCCTCGGGGTGCAAAGGCGGCACGACGCGGACTTTTTCTCCCGCCGTTACCGTATGCACGCCTTGCCACACGACACGCTCGCCCTCGTTCAAGCCTTGCGTGACCGCGATGGTCCGTTCGGTGTAGTGCGCGACCCGCACGCGGCGCAGTTCGAGCTGATCGCTGCCCGCGCGCACGACCCACACAGCGGGCGTCGTGCCGTCATGAAAGAGCGCGGTGGAGGGCAGCGTGAACGACGCGGGCTGGCTGCTTGTGTGGTCGCGGGCGAAGTCGATATCGGCCGTCATGCCGAGGCGCACGTCCGGGCCCGGATGATCGAGCGTGAGCTTCGCGCGATACGTGCGGCTCTGCGGATCGGCAGCGGGCGACAGTTCGCGCACGCGCGCATTGAACGTGCGGCCGGGCAGCGCGCCCAGCTTGACGGTCGCCGCCTGTCCGACACGCAGCGACGCGAGCGCGCCTTCGGGCACGTCGCAGACCACGTCAACGTCGCCGGACCATGCGAGGTTGTACACGGCCTGTCCCGCCGATACGTTCTGTCCCGTGTCCGCCTGTTCGGCCGTGATGACGCCGGCGTGATCGGCGGCGAGCGTCGCGTATTGCAACTGGTCCTTCGCGAGCGCAGCCTGCTGGGCGGCCTGGTCGCGCTGCGCGGCCGCCGACGCATACGCGTCTTCCGTCTGTTCCAGTTGTGTCGTCGCGATCAGGTTCTCATGCGCCTGCGCGCGGTCGCGGTCGAGCTGCTGCTTTGCATAGACGAGCCGGTGCTGCGCGGCTTCGAGTTGCGCGGCGGCGCTCGCGGCGTTCTTCTGAGCGTCGGCGGGATCGAGCCGCGCGACGACCTGGCCGTTCTGCACGACGTCGCCAAGACGCACGCGGCGCTCGATGATCTTGCCCGCGATCCGGAACGACAGCGGCGTCGAATAACGCGCCTGCACTTCGCCCGGCAGCGACGCCGCAAGCGGCAGTCCGTCCGCATGCACGGCGACGGCTACCACGGGGCGCGGCGCGGGCGCGGCGGCTTCCTTGTGGTGGCACGCGGCGAGCGTCAGCGTGCCTGCGACGACGAGCGCGCCGATCTTCGCATGACGAAGCAACGGCAGGGACAAGGGAGATGAAGCGAGGCGGGACAGCTTGCGCGCGCGAGACGACGCGCCACGACGGGAACGATTCACGATGCCTCCGGGCTGGAGAAGCAAACGAATACGGCAGGCCAGAGGCTACCGACGACGTGCTGCTGAATGTGTGGTGAAGTGTGCTGCAAACCGGCCTGCAAGCGCTGCAATTCAACTCGCATCGCATCGAGGCCGTAATTTCACTCATTGATTGAGATGGTGACGTGCATTCTAATACATAGCTGTATCTGAATGCAAAGCTGAATCTCGGGGCGGATCGATGCTAGACTGTTAAATATGAAACGCAAACGACTTACGCGAGAACAGAGCAAAGACCAGACGCGCCTGCGTCTGCTGGATGCTGCGCAGGCCATTTTCATGAAGAAGGGGTTTGCGGCGGCGAGCGTCGAAGACATCGCCGAGGCGGCGGGCTACACGCGAGGCGCGTTCTACTCGAACTTCCGCAGCAAGCCCGAACTCTTTCTGGAACTGCTGCGGCGCGACCATGAGTCGATGCAGGCGGAACTGCACAGCATCTTCGAAGAAAACGCGACGCGCGAAGAAATGGAAGCGAACGTGCTGCGTTACTACAGCCGTCTGCCGCGCGACAACAAGTACTTCCTGCTATGGGTCGAAGCGAAGCTGCTCGCCGCGCGCGACGCACGATTTCGCGTGCGCTTCAACGCGTTCCTGCACGAGAAGCTCGAGCAGCTGAGCGAATACATCACCGAGTTTTCGGTGCGCGTCGGCACGCCGCTGCCGTTGCCCGCGGAAACGCTGGCGCTCGGGCTGATGGGCCTGTGCGACGGCATGCAGTTTTTCTTCACCGTCGATCCGCAGAACATCTCGGGTGAGCGCGCGGAAGAGGTGCTGGGAAACTTCTTCGCGCGGGTCGTGTTCGGCAGGACGATGGGGTAGAGGACGGCCGGCATCGGTCCGGCTATTGAAGCGCGGCCGAGGCGCGGCTGCTCGCGCCGTGCTTCATCCGGCGCAGCGCGACGCGCTCAGATCGATTTCAGATCCACACGTCGTTGGCGGCCGTCCGGTCGCTGCTCTCGTCGCCCGTGTTCTTCACGCCGCGCGGCTCGATCAACAGCAGTTTCACCTCTTTTTCCGCGTAGGGCTTGTGCTCCTTGCCCTTCGGCACGACGAACATTTCTCCCGCCGACAGCTGCACGGCGCCGTCGCGAAAGTCAATGCGCAGATCGCCTTCCAGCACGATGAAGGTTTCGTCCGTCTCCGCGTGGTCGTGCCAGATGAAATCGCCTTCGATCTTGACGATCTTGAACTGGTAGTCGTTCATCTCGGCGACGACGCGCGGCTGCCACTGCTCGTGAATGCGGGCGAGTTTGTCGGCGAAATTGATGGGCTCGAATCGGGTTGGCTGATCGGTTGCGGGCATGTCTGCTCCGTTGAGTTGAAGTCCACGCGATGCAGTGTAGGCGGATGCCCTCGCGGGCGTCTTGAACGTTTGTGCACGCCCGGAGTGCTGAACCCGCGCTGGTCCCGTGCCGAACCCGTTTTCAGCGGGACTGGCTTTCGAGCATCTTCAGCCAGCGCGACGGCGTCACGCCATAGGCGGCCATGAAGTGCCGCGTCATATGGCTCTGATCCGCGAAACCGGCGGCGGCCGCCGCGTCCGCGAGCGTCTCGCCGCGCGGCAGCGCTTCTCGCACGGCGTCCAGGCGGCGCATCGTCAGATAGCGATGCGGGCTCGTGCCGAAGAACGCGCGGAAATCGCGCGACAGGCTCCAGCGATCCCGGCCACTTGCAGCAGCCAGTTCGTCGAGCGTGACGGGACGCTCGAGCGCCGCGTGCAGATAATCGCGCGCGAGCAGCGCCGCGCGGAAGTCGGCGGAGGCGCGCAGCGGTCGCGCGCCCGACACGGCTTCGAGCGCATGCGCGAGATCGTACAGGGCGTCGTCCTGTTCGAGCGGGTCCAGCGCAGCGTCGATGCGTTGCAGCAGCGCCTGCGTCGCGGCGGCAAGACGCGGATCGTCCGACAGCCCGCCTTCGATGAACGGCAGCGGCTTGCCGCCGAGCGCCGCCTGAAAGAGCGCTGGCGCGACGTACACCATCCGGTAGCGAAAGCCTTCATCGGTGCCGGCCTGGCCGTCATGAGCCTCGTCCGGGTGCAGCACGATCGTGCCGCCCGGGAGGCTGTTGCACACGCTGCGTCGATAGTGGAAGCTTTGCACGCCCGCGAGCGTGCGGCCGATCGCATAGGTATCGTGCCGATGCAGCGCGTAGCCGTTGTGCTGGAAAAAGGCCTCGATGCGCTCGACGCCGCGCTGTGCGGGCGCGCGGCGAATCCAGTCGCGCTTGCCGTGAAAATCCAGCGCGGGCCGCTGCTCTGCCGGCCGCGACAACGCCTGCATCGCGGACGCCTCGCGCGCGCCTCGCTCGTGCCGCATCGTCAGCCCGTCAGATGCCAAGACCGGGGCCGAAATTGCTGCCGATCAGCTTCGTCACGGCGTCGATATCCGCGTAGTCCTGCTCGGGCAGGCCGTCGAGCATCGCGAGCACTTCGTTGCTTGCGCCCGCGTCGCGCGCTGCGTCGACGAGCGCGTCCTTGTTCAGCGGATAGCTGACGCCGCGCAGAACGTCGGCGATCTGCAGATCGATCGATTCGCGGGGGATGGCTGATCCCGTCATGCTCGCGCTCCATTGTTCTGAAAGTTATCGTCACGAAGGGGACGATCTGTCGATCCCGTACGTACCGTCACGTTTGCAGATGCTCGTCCTGCGCCTTGAAGCCGCGCTCCAGATGCCGTGATTTGGGCAGCGCGATATGTTGCCATCGCTCCGGCCGGATATCGGTCTGGGCCGCGACGTCCGGCGCGGCGGGCGCGACGGGGGCGGCATTGGCGCGGGCGGCGGCTATGTCGAACGTGCCGTCCGTCGCCGTATGCACCGGCGCGGCGAAACACGAGGCCGACAACGTCACCATGGTCAACAGCGTCGAGGTTTTCATCGCTCGACCTCCTTTTCCAGGCAGCGCAGGAACATCACGCAAGCGTTATGCCATTCCGATGGCGACGGATTGGCGCCCGCCTGGCGCGGCTGCCGTCTGCGAGCGCCGCGCATTTTCCCCATCTTACGCCAGTTATTTTTACAAGCGCTGATGGCGCATCAAGGCAGGGCGCCCGTCGCGGGCCTGACATTGATTTCTCTGAAGATTTCGTCGCGAGCGGTCGTGCCGCCAATTCAGCGGGCGCAAGGCCGCGCGTTGCGTCGCGCATCAGGTATGTAGAAAGCGGTTGGCGTTAACCCCGTAGCCTCGCGTTGCGTGCAGTTCAACGGGCGTGAGCGTGGAGGCCTTCAGCGCAGCACGTCGAAGCGCGTCCACGGCCATGACGGCCGGTCGCGCATATAGCCGTTCAGCCAGTTCCATTGCGGATGGCGTTTCATGAACGCCTGTGCGTCGAACGGGCGCCCGCACGGGTGGCCCCAGCGTGCGTCGAATGCCATTTCGCGCGCCATCTCGCTGTCGACGACCTTGCCGTCGTTCGCGCCCCAGGGATTGAACGGACCGTGATCCGAGCCGCCGAAGCGCTGGTCGTCGAGTTCGAGGTGGCCGCAGATTGTCCGCGAGCACGGGTTATCGGGGCGGTCGAGGTAGACGTCGTGATGATCGGCGATCATGGCCTTCGCCAGTTCCACGTCGATCCGCCCGCGATGAGTTTCTTCCAGCTGCATGAAGCGCAGCCGCCGCGCGCCGTTCCTGCGCACGTCGGTGTAGTCCTCGCCTTCGCCCGTGCATTCCTGGTTGCGGATCTTCAGGTCGGTCGCCGTGTTGTAGCCGCTGTAGAAGCCGTCCTTGGTGCTTTCGAACCCGGAATAGTGCAGGCCGAGTTCATAGCGGGCGATCTCGCCCGTCTTGATGTCGCCGAGCAGCCAGCTGTTCGCGTAGCCGCCGTTGTTCGCGAGCGCGAATATCTCGCACCATTCGCCGATGCTGTTCGCATATTGCGTCGCGTGTCGCGATCGATAGAACTCCGGCGCGCCCGCCGCGTTGTAGCCCGCGAAGTTCGAGATCGTGGTTTCCGTCACCATCAGCCCCGCCGACGTGACCCAGAAATCCGTCAGGCTCGAAATGCAGCCGGGCAGTCCCTGCATCAGAATGCGGTTGCCTGTTTCGGGGACGATGTCGAACACGACGTTGAACGCGTCGCCTGCCGCGTAGCGGTCCCATGAGTTGTGCGCCATCACGATGCGGCCGTCCCGCGTCGCGCTGCCCGTCGCGATGAACGCGCTGCAATGATGCCCGCGCCGGCCGCGCCACGGCTTGAGGCCGAGTTGCGGTTTCTGTTGCGCGGCGTGCTGCGGCCACCAGCTTTGCAGCAGATCCATGTAGCCATTCCACGCGAGCACTTCGGTGAACGGCAGCTTCGCGCCGTCGGCGATGCCCTGGATTTCGTCGGCGAATTCATGATCGAGGTGCGGCGCGAACTGCTCGACGGCGGCGCTGATGAACGTGTCGAAATCTTCGCCCGTGTCCCATTTCGCGAGATAGCGCGCAGTGCGGATCGCGTTCTGGATTTCGGCGGCGAGCAACTGGCCGTGCTGCTCGCCACGGTCGTACGGCTCGCCTTCGATGTGCACGAAGATCCAGCCTGCATGATCGCGGCGCACGGCATCGATGGACGGTTCGCTCATCTTCGCTCCCGTTCGTAGCGCGCGGCATCGCCGCCGGCGTTGCTCAGCGCCGTGTATCCGGGATGCGGCCTGCGGCTCGTCTATGGTCAATTCATTGTAGAGAAATTGCCGCGCTTTGCCATGCGCCGAACGGGCGATGCGCAGGCGGGAAAACGCAGATAAGCGCAGACAAGCGCAGCGAGGCGCAATCGGATAGACGTCTAACGCGCGGGGTTCATGCGGAAATACGCATCGAGCAGCGACGTCTTGTAGACGACGCCCGCGAGCGTCGGCCGCGCGGTGCTTTCGACGACGGGCAGCCGTTCGCCCTGGAACGCCATGAAGTGCTGAAGCGCGACGCCGAGCGGCATGTCGGGCGTGAGCACGTCGAAGTGCGGCTGCAGATAGTCGGCGGCCGTCCTGGCGGACGTGTCGGTCCGGTCCAGAAGATCCGACGTGATGTCCTTCAGCGCGACGACACCCAGAAAGCAGCCGCTTTCGTCCGTCACGTACAGATACTTGACCGGGTACTCGAGGAACACGCGCGTCATGTCGTGCACCGTCGCGTTGGGCCGCACGACGGTTTGCGGCGGGCGGATCAGCTCGCGCATCTGCGTCGAGCGCAGACGCATGCGTTCCTGTTCCTCGCGATTGCGGTGCAGCGTGATCTCATACATCGACGTCTTGCCGATCGCGCGCGCCGCGAAGTACGCGACCACGCACGACACCATCAGCGGCAGCACGACCTGATAGCTCAACGTCATTTCGAAGATCATCAGGATCGCCATCAGCGGCGCCTGCGTCGCGCCCGCGAGGAACGCGCCCATGCCGACCATCGCGTACGCGAACGGCGCGGATGTCGCATGCGGCCAGAGCGCGTTCATGCCCAGTCCGAACAGCGAGCCGAGCGTCGCGCCGACGAAGAGTGTCGGCGTGAACACGCCGCCGACAGCGCCCGAGCCGACGGTCGCCGCCGTCGCGATCACCTTGAACGCGAGCACGACGACGAGCGCCGTCCACGTCCATGGCGAATGCAGGATCGAGTTCACGACGCTATAGCCGTTGCCCCACACTTCGGGCGTCCACGTCGACAGAACGCCGACGATCAGACCGCCGAGCGCGAGGCGGATGGGCAATGGCACGGGCAGGCGCCGGAACGCGGATTTGCTGGTGTCGATGAGACGCAGAAACTGCGGCGCGGCCGCGCCGCACAGCAGGCCGAGCGCGACGAAGAGCAGCACTTCGACGCCCGCAACGGGCGGAAACACGGGCATCTCGTAAGGCGGCTTGTAGCCGGCGAACTCGCGCATCATGATGTTCGCGACCACCGACGACACGACGACGGGCCCGAAGCTTTCCATCGCGATCGAGCCGAGCACGATCTCGGTGACGAAGAACGCGCCCGCGATAGGCGCGCTATACGCCGACGTGATACCCGCCGCCGCGCCGCACGCGACGAGCAGGCGCAGACGCGGCGGATCGAAGTGCACGAGGCGGCCGATCAACGATGCGCCGAGCGCCGAGAGTTGCACCATTGGGCCCTCGCGGCCGATCGAGCCGCCGCTCGAAATCGTGAACAGCGACGACACGCTGCGCCACAAGCTCACGCGCACGGGCACGATGCCATCGCCGATCACGACGGCTTCCATGTAATCGGTATGCAGCTTCTTGTCGACGCCGCGTTGCGCGAGCAACAGCAGCCCGCCCGCGATCAGGCCGCCGAACGCGGGCAGCGCGATACGCATCGCGACAGGCAGACGCCGTGCCATTTCGACGAGGCTGCCGTCCTGCCCCGTAAACACGCGCTGCAATAGCGCAATGCCTTCGCGAAACGCGATCGTCGCGAAAGCGCCCGCGATGCCGACGATCACCGACCACACCAGCATCGTGTGCGCATCGGACAGACGGAACAGGTTGGCTGCGCGCGTGCGCAGTCTGAGCAGAAATGAAAGCACGGAAGAAACGGGCGTCGGAATTGTTGGTTTGGCGCGCTGATGATATCGGACGGCGCGCGACGAAAGTTTCAGGTGCGGCTCGCCTCGCTCGCCGGCGCGCCGCTGCGTTGGGACAGGTGGGCGGTTCAGCTCATGTCAGCGGACGTCCTTGTCGAGTTCGGGGTAGTGCCGGAACACACCCGTTTCGTTGTACGGCAGACGGCGTTCCGATGCGAGATACGCCGCGATGTTCGGGCGCTTGAGCACCGCGTCGTGCAGCGCGGCGAGGCGCGGGTAGTGCTCGCCGAAATGCTTCATCGCGCGCGGAAACGCATAGTGCAAGGCGTCGATCAGCTGGAACATCGACAGGTCGACATACGTAAGCGTGTCGCCGACCATGTGTGTGTCGCCGGCCGGGTTCTGCTTCAGCACGCGCTCGAAATAGCGCATGAACTTCGGGATGCGATGGTCGATGAAATCCGTCGCGCGGATTTTCGCAGCCTCTTTCTGCTCCTCGTAGTACATGCCCGACGCGAGCGGGTGATGGGTGTCGTGGGCTTCCGTGACCACGTCGGCGATCGTCAGTTGCAGGCCGTTCGCGACGTAGCGCAGGCTCTCGACCTGTGGCGCGAGATTCAGCTTGGGCCCGAGATAAAACAGGATATTGGCCGTCTGCGAAACGATCAGGTCGCCATCGCGCAGAAAGGGCGGCGCGAACGGCGGGTAGGGTTCCGTCCGGCTATCCATCACGCCGATCATCGCGCCCGTGCCGAGCCCGTCCTGTTCGTCGCCGCGCGCCACCTCGACGTAGTCCGCGCCCGCTTCTTCCAGTGCGAGCCGCACGAATTCGCCGCGGCCCTGCAGTCCGTCCCAGTAATAGAGTTGATAAGTCATCGATCGGTCCTCACTCGGTTGTCGGTGGCGTCGTCGAACGCCACGCTTGCACACGGTCGGGAGCTAGAAGTATGCCGCGCGATGCTTGCAGTTTGCGTGTCGGGCGCAGTGCGGGAATGAACCGATGCGTGCGCGCGCGACGCCTGCATGCACGCTGAAAGCACAAAAGCCTCGCGCGCGGCGAGGCTGCTGTGATCGGATTGCCCGCTTAGCCGAGCAGATGCTGGACGAGCCATGTGATGCCCAGACCGCCGGCGAACAGCCACACGTACAGGATCAGGCCAGTCGTCAGTGCGCGGGGACCGGCTTCGCGGATCTGCGAGAGGCGCGTTTCGATACCGAGCGCCGTCATGGCCATCGTGAGCGCGAAAGTGTCGAGCATGTTCAGCGTGCTGGTCGCGGCTTCCGGCAGGATGTGCAGCGAATTCACCGCGACGCAGCCGAGAAAGCCGAGCGCGAACCAGGGCACGGCGAGCTTGCGCGGCGCATGAGCGGCTTCGCCGTGCTGACCCTTTGCGGCGCGCGCCGAGCGGCTCACCCACATGCCGACGACGAGCAGCACGGGCACGAGCAGCATCACGCGGGTCATCTTGACGATGGTCGCGATATGCGTCGCTTCCGGACTCACGTTGCTGGCTGCGCCCACCACTTGCGCGACTTCGTGAATGGTGCCGCCGAAGAAGAGGCCGACGCCCGTCGTATCCAGATGCAGGACGCCGGTGCGCAGCAGAGCGGGGTAGAGGAACATCGATAGCGTGCCGAACAGCACGACGCTGCCGACGGCCATTGCGCTCTTGTGCGGCTTCGATTGCAGCGTCGACTCGAAGGCGAGCACGGCGGCCGCGCCGCAGATCGCGCTGCCCGCTGCCGTCAGCAACGCGCTGTCGCGGTCCAGCTTCATCAGCTTCATCCCTGCCCACGTGCCGATTGCGAGCGTGCTGACGACGATCAGCAAGGACTCGGCGAGGCCCGGCAGGCCGACCTGCGCGATCTCCTGAATGCTCACGCGCAGCCCGAAGAACGCGACTGCGATGCGCAACAGCTTGCGAGCCGAAAAGTTGACGCCGGCGGCCCAGCTGTCGGGCATCCCGTCTTTCAGCGCATTGCCATAGAGCATCCCGCCGACGATGCCGACGATCAGCGGGCTGATGCCCAGGCCAGCGATCGACGGAATCGCGGCAATGCGCGTGACGGCCGCGGCGAACAGGGCGACGAACAGGATGCCGTTGATCTGACCGCGCGTCGACGATGACGCAGTAACAGAACGGGTGGATGCGGTGGACAGGGTGGACATGGACTTCAACCTTTTCAGGTGCGGCTTGACTCGATGGCCTAATCCTAAAATACATATATCGATATGAGAAATCGTGATTTAGAATGTGTGGTATCGGCCAGCCTGATACTTTTCTCGCCATGACCCCTGACCAGCTTATAACGTTCGCCGCCGTCGCCGAGCATCGCAACATCAGCCGCGCTGCACTCGCGCTGCATCTGTCGCAGCCCGCCGTGTCGGGCCAGTTGCGCCAGTTGCAGGACGAATTCGGCGAACCGCTGTACCTGCGCGACGGTCGCGGCGTGCGGCTGACGCCCGCCGGCGAGCAGCTGGCGAGCTACGCGGCGCGTCTGCGCGACACGTACCGCCAGGCGTACGCGTATCGCGACGCGCTGCGCGGGATGGAGCAGGGCACGCTGCGCATCGGCGCGAGCACGACGCCCGCGAGCTATCTGCTGCCCTATCTGATTGCCGCGTTTCAACGCCGCCATCCCGACGTCACCGTGCACACGGACGACGGCAATACGGCCGATATCGTCGGCGCGCTCGGTTCGTTCGATATCGCGCTGGTCGAAGGGCATGTGGGCGCCGAGCTGCCGCCCGACACGGCCGTGCATCCATGGCACGAGGACGAGATCGTCGCGATCATGCCGCGCTCGCATCCGCTCGCCGCCGCCGACTTGCAGGCCGTGACGCTTGCGGACCTGAGCCCGCATCCCGTCGTGTTGCGCGAGGAAGGCTCAGGCGTGCGGCAACTGATCGAGCGCGCGTTCGCTCGGGCCGGCGTGCCGATGCGGGTTGCGCTGGCGATCGCGGGCGTCGAGGGCGTGAAGGAGGCCGTGCGCGCGGGAATGGGCGTCGGTTTCGTGTCCGCAATGTCGATGCGTCACGAGGACGAGGTGCTGTTCCGCCTGCCGCTCGGTCCGGAGCCGCTCACGCGCCGTTTCTCGATCCTGGTTCCGCATGCGAGCGCGCCTTCGCGCATCGTCGGCCGCTTTCTCGAACTGTGCCTGAATGGCGACGCTCGCCCGCCGGCGGCCAATTCTCCCGTTTAGGGATTACCACTATGGCGCCCACTCGCCGGGCAGCGCAGTATTCGCAACCAGCGCTACCGCGCTTTTTTAATTCCCGTCTTTGGAACCGATTCCAAAGACTGTTTTCGAGCAAAGAGCAGGTGTTTCACATGTCGGAAATCGTCATCGTCGCGAGTGCATTTGGAGTCGACGCGATCCGCAGGGACGGTCATCACGCGTGGCTGAAGACGGCTGCGAAAGCGGGCGCGGCCGGCTTCGAGGTGCGTCGCGAGCTGTTTGCGCTCGAAGCAGAGGCGACGCCCGAGGCGCTGTCCGCGCTGGGCAAGACGATCGCCGCGCAAAACCTGTGGTCCGTGTACTCGACGCCCATCGAACTTTACGCGCCGGACGGCGCGCTCGAGGAAGCCGCGCTGCGCCAGGCGCTGATCGAAGCGACGGCGCTCGGCGCGCGCTTCGTCAAGCTGCAATTGGGCGGTTTTGCGGGGCGCGTGTACGGCGAGGCGATCGCGCAGTGCACGAAGGGCGTTGCGGCGCGGCTCGTCGTCGAAAACGGGCAGATGGAGCGAGGCGGCTCGCTCGCGCAGTTCGAAGCGCTTTTCGATGCGCTCGCCAAAGACGGGTGCAATGAAGGCCGAAAGCCGGCGCTCGGCATGACGTTCGACATCGGCAACTGGCAGTGGCCGGGCGTCGATCCCGTCGAAGCGGCTCGCAAGCTCGCGGATCACGTCGAATACATCCATTGCAAGGCCGTCGCGGGCGAAGGCGCGCGCCGTTTCGCCGTCGCGCCCGCGCAAGACGATCGCATTTTCGCGGCCGCGCTGGCGCTTTTGCCGCGCGATGTGCCACGCGGCATCGAATTCCCGTTCGACGCGAACCGGATCGCGGAGGACGCGTCGCATCACGTCGCGCGGCTCGCGTCCGCCTGAAAGCGGCGAGCGCGGACGGCATCAACAGGAGAAGCCATGCATCCGATACTCGATGTCATCACCTACGGCGAAGCGATGGCGATGTTTGTCGCGGCCGAAACGGGCCCGCTCGCGGGCGTCGGCCAGTTCACGAAACGCATCGCGGGCGCCGATCTGAACGTCGCGATCGGCCTGTCGCGCCTGGGCTTCAAGGTGGGCTGGATGAGCCGCGTCGGCGGCGATTCGTTCGGCCAGTACGTGCGCGACACGCTGGCGAAGGAAGGCATCGACCAGGGTTGCGTGACGACGGACCAACGCTATCCGACGGGCTTTCAGCTCAAGTCGAAGAACGACGACGGCAGCGATCCGGCCGTCGAATATTTCCGCAAGGGCTCGGCGGCGAGCCATCTGTCGCTCGACGACTATGTGGCGGACTACGTGCTGGGCGCGCGCCATCTGCATCTGACGGGCGTCGCGCCCGCGATTTCCGCGAGTTCGCGCGAACTGGCGTTCCATCTGGCGCGCGAAATGCGCAACGCAGGCAAGACGATCTCGTTCGACCCGAACCTGCGCCCGACGCTGTGGCCGTCGCGTGAAGCGATGGCGGATGCGCTGAACGAACTCGCGACGTTCGCCGACTGGGTGCTGCCCGGCATCGGCGAAGGCGAGATTCTGACGGGCTACACGAACGCCGACGACATCGCGCAGTTCTATCTGGACCGTGGCGCGAAGGGGGTGATCGTCAAGCTGGGCGCGCAAGGCGCGTATTACCGCACGGCGGCCGGTTCGGGCATCGTCGCGGCGCAGCCCGTCGAGAACATCGTCGATACCGTCGGCGCGGGCGATGGCTTCGCCGTCGGCGTGGTGAGCGCGCTGCTCGAAGGGCGCGCGCTGCCGGAGGCGGTGGCGCGAGGCAACCGCATCGGCGCGCTGGCGATCCAGGTGATCGGCGATTCCGAAGCACTGCCGACGCGCGCCGAACTCGATGCACTCGAGCGTGGCGATCCGGCGCGGCCCGCGCTGGCCGCGTGACGTTTCAGCGTTCAGCCAATCAACACGACAACAACAAGAAGGTGCCCGCCGCGCGTCCGATCCGATTCAGGGCACGCGGCAGCACACCGACAGACCGAGCCGGGAAACCGGCTCACGCCAGCAAATTTTTGCATGGGACGGGAGTCAGGGGTTCAAGCCCCGACTCTGTTTGACAAAGGAGACATCGATGCCCTCATCACTCGCGATTCGCCGCTGGTGGACGATCATGCCGATCGTGTTCATCACGTACAGCCTCGCCTATCTCGACCGCGCGAACTACGGCTTCGCGGCCGCCGCCGGCATCAACCAGGATCTCGGCATCAGCAAAGGGCTGTCGTCGCTGATCGGCGCGCTGTTCTTTCTCGGCTACTTCTTCTTTCAGATTCCGGGCGCGATCTACGCCGAGCGCCGCAGCGTCAAGAAGCTCGTGTTCTGGAGCCTCGTGCTGTGGGGCGGCTGCGCGGCGCTGACGGGTATCGTCAGCAACATTCCGTCGCTGATGGTGATCCGCTTCGCGCTCGGCATCGTCGAAGCGGCCGTGATGCCCGCGATGCTGATCTTCATCAGCAACTGGTTCACGAAGCGTGAGCGCTCGCGCGCCAACACATTCCTGATTCTCGGCAATCCCGTGACGGTGCTGTGGATGTCGGTCGTGTCCGGCTATCTCGTGCATTCGTTCGGCTGGCGCCAGATGTTCATCGCGGAAGGCGTGCCCGCGATCGTGTGGGCCGTCTGCTGGTGGTTCATCGTGAAGGACAAACCCGAGCAGGTGAAGTGGCTGTCGGACGCTGACAAGAAGCAGCTCGCCGATACGCTGCGCGCCGAGCAGGCCGCGATCAAGCCCGTGCGCAACTATGGCGAAGCGTTCCGCGAGCCCGCCGTCATCAAGCTGTGCGCGCAGTACTTCTGCTGGAGCATCGGCGTGTACGGCTTCGTGCTGTGGCTGCCGTCCATTCTGAAGAACGGCTCGACGCTCGGCATGGTCGAAACGGGCTGGCTGTCGGCGCTGCCGTATCTGGCCGCGACGATCGCGATGCTCGCGGCGTCATGGGCGTCGGATAAACTCAACAACCGCCGCGCGTTCGTGTGGCCGTTCCTGCTGATCGGCGCGGCGGCGTTCGCGGCTTCGTATGCGCTTGGCTCGACGCACTTCTGGATGTCGTATGCGTTGCTCGTGATCGCGGGCGCCGCGATGTACGCGCCGTACGGCCCGTTCTTTGCGATCGTGCCGGAACTGCTGCCGAAGAACGTCGCGGGCGGCGCAATGGCGCTGATCAACAGCATGGGCGCGCTCGGCTCATTCGTGGGCTCGTATGTGGTCGGGTATCTGAACGGCGCGACGGGCTCGCCTGCTGCGTCATATGTGTTCATGAGCGTCGCGCTCGTCGCCGCCGTCGTGCTGACGCTTGCCGTCAAGCCGCCGCGCATGCAGGGTGCGGCTCTCGCCACTCCGTTGCAAGGAAAGTGATTCGATGAAGCGAAAGATCGTCGCATACAAGCCGCTGCCGGACGATGTGCTGTCGTATCTCCAGCAGCATGCCGACGTGGTGCAGGTGGACGCCGCTCAGCACGATGCGTTCGTCGCCGCGCTGAAGGACGCCGACGGCGCGATCGGCGCGAGCGTGAAGATCACGCCCGCGATGCTCGAAGGCGCGACGAAGCTCAAGGCGCTCTCGACCATTTCGGTCGGCTACGACAACTTCGACGTCGACGATCTGACGAAGCGCGGCGTCGTGCTTGCGCATACGCCCGACGTGCTGACGGAATCGACGGCTGACACCGTGTTCTCGCTGATCCTGGCGAGCGCGCGGCGCGTCGTCGAGCTGGCGGACTGGGTGAAGGCAGGCGAGTGGAAGGCGAGCATCGGGCCTGATCTGTATGGTGTCGACGTGCAGGGCAAGACGCTCGGCATCGTCGGGCTGGGGCGCATCGGCGGGGCCGTTGCGCGGCGCGCGGCGCTCGGCTTCAACATGAAGGTGCTGTACACGAACCGCAGCGCGAACGCGCAAGCCGAACAGCACTACGGCGCGCGCCGCGTCGAGCTCGACGAACTGCTCGCCACTTCCGATTTCGTTTGCCTGCAGGTGCCGCTCACGCCCGAAACGCGTCACATGATCGGCGCGAACGAGCTGCGCAAGATGAAGAAGAGCGCGATTCTGATCAACGCATCGCGCGGACAGACCGTCGACGAAAACGCGCTGGTCGAAGCGCTGCAAGCGGGCACGATTCACGGCGCGGCGCTCGACGTGTTCGACAAGGAGCCGCTCGACGCGAACTCGCCGCTGCTGAAGATGAACAACGTGGTCGCGCTGCCGCACATCGGCTCGGCGACGCACGAGACGCGTCACGCGATGGCGCGCTGCGCGGCGGAAAACCTGGTCAGCGCGCTCGACGGCACGCTGAGGATCAACATCGTCAACCGCGACGTCCTCTCGCGATGAGCACGCCGCCGTCAGGCGCACCGCGCCGCGCCACCATCAGCGACGTCGCCCGCGAAGCCGGCACGGGCAAGACGAGCATCTCGCGCTATCTGAACGGCGAGCTGAGCGTGCTGTCGCCGCAACTGCGCGCGCGTATCGAAGCCGCGATCGAACGGCTCGACTATCAGCCGAACCAGATGGCGCGCGGCCTGAAGCGCGGCCGCAATCGCCTGATCGGCATGCTGGTCGCCGATCTGACGAACCCGTATTCCGTCGAGGTGCTGCAAGGCGTCGAGGCGGCTTGCCACGCGCTCGGCTACATGCCGCTCATCTGCCACGCAGCGAACGAAGTCGACATGGAGCGGCGCTTTCTGCAACTGCTGACGACGTATCGTGTGGAAGGCGTGATCGTCAATGCGCTCGGCGTGAGCGAGGAGACGTTGCGTCCCGTGGGCGGCGGCGGGATTCCGGCGGTGCTGGTGGACCGCTCGGTGGAAGGGCTCGTCGCCGATATGGTCGGGCTCGACAACGAGGCGGCCGTGACGGTCGCGACGCGGCATCTCGTCGAGCGCGGCTTCGATCGCGTGTGGTTCGTCGTGCAGCCGTTCGAGCGCGTCAGTTCGCGGCGCCTGCGCGAAGCGGCGTTTCATCGGGCGCTGACCCAGTATCCGCAGGTGAGCGGCCGCACGGTCGTAGTGGAACTCGACGATGCGGATGAACTGGCGCAGACGCTGACTGTGCTCGACGCCGAGATCGATACCGCGCTCGATACCGAGATTGCAAACCGGGAAAACAGTGGCGAAAAACGCGAAGGCGAGGCCACCAGGCCACGCGTCGCGCTCTTTGCCGCGAACGGCCCTGTCGCGCTGGCGCTTGCGCGGCATCTGAACCAGCGTCATGGCGCGGACTGGCAAAAGCGCGTTGCGCTGCTGTCGATCGACGATCCCGAATGGGCCGAACTCGCCGGCATCACGACGATTCGCCAGCCGACCTACGACATCGGCTATCGGGCCGTCGAATTTCTGCACGAACGCATCGACGGCGCGCAGGCGAGCGCGCGCGACTGCCTGCTGCCGGGCGAACTGATCGAACGCGCGTCGACGGCGCGTTGATCGTTCGCGCGTTCGGCATTCAGACGGCGACGCGCTTACAATGCGCGGCGAAGTCTCTCTTTCGTCACCGGATCCGCGCTGCCCGATGCCAGCTTTGCCCGTTTCACCCATTACGCTTGCGATTCTCGCTGTCGCCACACTTTTCATTGCATGGCTTCCGATCGGCCTGTACCGCCGTTGGCGCGCGCCGTTCGCGCTGAACCGGCGCGACGCGATTGCGGGCGTCGCCGTGTTCGCGCTGTTCGCGATGCTGATCGAGCGCGCGCTCAACGACTATCTGCTGCGTCAGAACGCAGCGACGAGCGAATGGCTGTCGAATCCGCTCGCGTTCGTCGTCTACGGCGTGCTGGCGGCGGGCATCTGCGAGGAAGTGGGCCGTTTCATCGCGATGCGCTGGCTGGCGCGGCGCACGGCGAACCATGCGAAGGGTGACGGTACGCCGCTTGCGTACGGGCTCGGACATGGCGGCGCGGAAGCGTGGCTGGTCGGCGTAATCGTGCAGGCGCAGTGGATCGCATTCGGCGTGCTGGAAAATCGCGGCCACCTCGATGCGTATCTTGGCCATGTCCCGCCCGCATCGCTGATGCGGCTTCATCTGATTCTCGCGAGCCTGTCGCCTGCGATGGCCGGTCTCTTCGTGCTCGAACGCGTGGCCGCGCTCGTGTTCCAGATCGGGCTGTCCGTGCTGATGTGGCGCGGCGTGCGTGCGGACTGGCGCGCCATCCTGCCCGTTGCAATCGCCGCGCATGCGCTCGTCGACGTGCCCGCCGCGATGTCGCAGGCGCGGTTGTTGCCGCTCGTGGCCGTCGACGCGATCTATGCCGTCGCGGCGCTTGCCGTGGCCGCCGTGCTGATCAGGATGCACGCGCGCTCGGCTTGAGCTTCAGCAGAATCTATCGTCCATCAAGACCCACAGGCCCGAGGCCATCGACATGGAAGCCTATCAGTACGAGTGCGCGACCGCCGACATCGAAGAACTGGCGCGCGTGATCAGCGATCTCTTTCCCGAGCAGACACAGTTCATCGAGCGCCCCGATGACAACGGCGTGCCGCAGATCGTCGTGCATTGGATCGCGATGCGCTTCGGCTCGACGGCGCGCCGCATGGTGTTGATCGTCGCGATCGCGCCGGCCGCGCTCGCGCGTTATCGCGCGATGCCGCCGCGCCTGCGGGGCCGCAGCTTCGCGGTGCTGCGCGCGTATGTCGAAGCGACGCTGGGATCGCTGGAAGAGGAATACGCGGCTGGCAAGAGCGTGCCGCGTGAAGTGACCGTCGAGCTCGGCGACGAGTTCGCCTGAACGCGGCGAGCCCGACGGGTGAAGCGCTCACGCGAGGCGATGCAAGGACGGAAGCGCGTCGCGCGAAGCGTCTCAGTGCGCGAGCCGATAGACCTTCGCGAAGCGCTCGGCCTGCACGACGCCATAGTCGCCGGGCGCGTATTGCATGATCCAGTCGCCTGCCGTGCCCTTGAGCACGTCGCCGCCCTGCGACGAACGCGCGAGCGAGAACGGTTCGCTCATCTGCTTCGCGAGCACGACGGCCGGGCGATTGCGATACGAACCGGCGTCGCCGTGCGCGAGCCCGGCGTCGGCGGGCAGGTACTTCGCGTCGAAGCGCTCGCGCGACACGACCCAGCGATCGCCCGTCGAGCCCGTGATCAGCGCGTCGCCGCGCGCATAGCGATTCGGCCCTTCGAGGCTCATCAGTTCGCCGTCACCTTGAGCGAATTGCACGGTGACGGTTTCGTCCTTGACGACGCGTTGCGCGGCCGGATCGGTAAGCAGGTCGATGTTCTTCAGTTCGAGCATGGGCTTTGAAGCGTATTCAGATGACAGGGCCGCGTGAGCCGACGTCAGCGCAATGAAGCGCAACGAGGTGCAAAGGACGTGCAAACGCGGTGCAGGCGCGCATGATGCCAGATTCGCGCGGATGCAATGAAAAACGCCTGCCCGTGACGGCAGGCGTCTTGCGAAACACATGCGGCAACTTGCGCTGCGCTTTACGGCTTGACGGTCGCGTCCGAAGCAGGCGCGGCCGGCTTGCCCGAACGACGGTGGTGCGCATGGCCTTCACCCGGCTGCCGGCGGAAGGTCTCGTCGGCGAGCTTCTTCTGCTCCGGCGAGAAGCTGGTGTAGAGCGGCTCGAACGCGTCGACGAGTTTCTTCGAGCCGTCCGCGTGAGCCTGCGTGATCTCGGCGTAGCCCTTCATGTCGTCGAGCGCGGACATGTTCGGATTCGCCCTGCGCTGCGCGAACAGATTGCCCATCGTTTCACTGTTGCTGCGCATGACGTCGGCGAACGCGTTCCATTGCGACTCTTGCGCCGACGTGATCTTCAGTTGCGAATGCAGGTAGTTGATCCGTTCTTCGACGCGTTGCTCGTGGCGCGCCTTGCCCTGCGTCTGCGAAGCGGCCGTCGACATGGCGGGCGCCGATGCGCCTGCGGGCGCTGGCGTCTGTGCGAATGCGGCGCTCATCGACAATGCGGAAGCGAGAATGGCGAGCGTTTTTTTCATTGAGACTCCTGTTGTCCGTTCGTATGAGAGTGAAGCTTGACGAAGCGTTATGCATAGGCGTGCGGCGCACATCAGGGTGCTATTAGTATCACGTTATCGCCGCATTGCGACTGCATTGCGACAACTGCTTACAACCGAAACGATCGGGAAAAATAGCCGGTGGACAAATTCGCCAGCATGGAAATCTTCGTGGCCGTGGTCGAAGCGGGCAGCCTGACGGCGGCCGCCGAGCGTTTCCAGCTGTCGTCGGCGATGGTCGGCAAGCACATCCGCTCGCTCGAAACGCAGCTTTCTGCGCGGCTGCTGACGCGCACGACGCGCCGTCAAAGCCTCACCGAGATCGGCCGCCAGTATTACGAGCAATGCCGGCGCATTCTCGCCGACGTGAAGGCCGCCGAGTCGCTGGCGGAATCGATGACGTCCGCGCCGCGCGGCACGCTGAAAGTGACGGTGCCGCTCACGTACGGCGTCGAAGTGTTCTCGCCCGCGATGACCGACTATCTGGGCGCATGGCCCGACGTCAGTCTCGAACTCGATCTGTCGAACCGCATCGTCGATCTTGTCGAAGAGGGTTTCGATGCCGCCGTGCGCATCGGTCGCCTGCCGGATTCGAGCCTCGTCGCAAGGCCGTTGAAGCCGTACCGGATGCGCGCATGCGCATCGCCCGCGTATCTCGCGCGGATGGGCACGCCGAAGACGCCCGCCGATCTCGTGAATCACGAGTGCCTCGGCTTTCTGCATTGGGGCCGGGAGGGGCTGTGGCGTCTCGACGGCGATGCCGCGACCGAGTGCCAGTTGCGTCCGGGACGCTTTCGCGCGAACAACGGCCAGGCGCTCAAGGTGGCCGCGCTGCGCGGCTTCGGTCTGGTGCTTCAGCCGGAAGCGCTGCTCGCGCGCGAGATCGAGCGCGGCGAGCTCGTCTGCGTGCTCGAAGACTGGCTGCCCGATGGCGCGCCCGTGCATCTGCTCTATCCGCGCGACAGGCGCCCGACGCCGAAGCTCACGACGTTCATCGACTTCGTGATCGAGCGCTTCGGCGCGTGACGCGTCGCCGCATGTCAACGCACGATATGTGCAGTCCGCATGTATTCGCGCTGCGGGGCGCGGGGTGCATAATCCGCGTATCCCGTACTCCACGTCTGCGGCTCGTCGTGCGACGAGCTTCCACTCAACGCTGACCTTCAATCGATGAGACCACCGCGCCTCGATCAACTCGACGAACTCGACCGCAACCTCGTTGCGCTGCTGCAGGCCAACGCGCGCGAAAGCGTCGCGAATCTCGCGCGACAGCTGGGCGTCGCACGCACGACCGTGATCGCGCGCATTGCGCGGCTGGAAAAGACCAACGTGATCGCCGGCTATAGCGTGCGGCTCGGCCAGGATGTGCTCGACGCGAGCATCTATGCGTACGTCGGCATCATCATCGCGCCGAAGTACGGACCGGACGTGCAGAAGAAGCTGAACCGGATGCCCGAAGTGCAATTGCTGTGCGCGGTGAGCGGCGAGTTCGACTACGTCGCATGGCTGCGCGCCGATTCGCCGGAGCGCCTGAACGATCTGCTCGACCAGATCGGCGGACTCGCGGGCGTCGAGCGCACGACGACGTCGATCATCCTGTCGCGCAAGATCGATCGCGGAATGATCGGCGGATGAACGCGCGCGGGCTCGCTCCACGCGCATCTTGAGCGCCGCATACGTCCCACGTTTACGCGGTTTTGATTCGCTTTCGACGAATCGTCGGAATGTGTCGTCGAATCGTCGAAGTTCATGGTCATTGCGCAGCACTTTGCGCCTATAAACCGACTGGCCTTCTCCCTAAACTTCTTTACAGAGGTTCGCTGCGGCGCGCCGTTCACGCTGGAGACAGCATCCATCGAACAGAGAACAAAGGAGAAGCGCATGAAAGTTGCCATCGTTGGCGCAGGTCTGATCGGTCACACCATTGCGCACATGTTGCGCGAGACAGGCGACTACGAAGTGGTCGCGATGGACCGCGATCAGCACGCGCTCGACAAGCTGGCCGCGCAAGGCATCCCGACGCGCCGCGTCGATTCCGCCGATGCCGCCGCGCTGCGCGCCGCCATCCAGGGTTTCGACGCGCTGATCAACGCGCTGCCGTATTACCTTGCGGTGAGCGTCGCGACGGCCGCGAAGGGCGCAGGCGTGCACTATTTCGACCTGACGGAAGACGTGCGCGCGACGCATGCGATCCGCGCGATCGCCGACGACGCCGAGCACGCGTTCATGCCGCAGTGCGGTCTTGCGCCGGGCTTCATCGGCATCGCCGCGCACGAACTGGCGAACCGCTTCAGCGAAATCCGCGACGTGAAGATGCGCGTCGGCGCGCTGCCCGAGTTTCCGACCAATGCTTTGAAGTACAACCTGACGTGGAGCGTCGACGGGCTCATCAACGAGTACTGCCAGCCGTGCGAAGCGATCCGCGACAGCCGCACGCAGTGGGTGCAGCCGCTCGAAGGCCTCGAGCATTTTTCGCTCGACGGCATCGAGTACGAGGCGTTCAACACGTCGGGCGGTCTGGGCACGTTGTGCGAGACGCTGGCGGGCCGTGTCGAGACGCTCGACTACAAGTCGGTGCGCTATCCGGGGCATCGCGACCTGATGCAGTTCCTGCTCGAAGATCTGCGTCTTGCGACCGACCGCGACACGCTGAAGACGATCATGCGACGCTCGGTGCCGTCGACGGCCCAGGATGTCGTGCTCGTCTTCATCACGGTGACGGGCGTGCGCGACGGCCAGTTGGTGCAGGAAGTGTTCACGCGCAAGATCTTCGCGAAGACCGTCTGCGGCGTGCCGATGAGCGCGATCCAGATCACCACGGCGGGCGCGATGTGCGCGGTGCTCGACCTGTTCCGCGAAAAGAAGCTGCCGCAAAGCGGGTTCGTGCGTCAGGAGCAGGTGTCGCTGCGCGAGTTTCTCGCGAACCGTTTCGGGCAACTGTACGAAGGCCGCGCGCTGGAGGCGATGGCGACGGTCTGACCGTCCGATCCGGCAGACAGCGGAACCGGGGGCCGGCGTGAACGGATGAGGCCCCGCAGAGAGCCACCTTGGAGGCAATAAGGAAGCGGGCGTTCGACCAAAGAGGCCGAACGCCCGTTTTTGTTGTCGGGCGCGTGCTGAAGATATGTGCCGAAGGGTGTGTGCCGAAAGTGCTCGCCTGAAGCCGCGCGACGGCGCGCGCGTCAGACGGGCATCGGCGGCAGCATCGCGCCGGCAGGTTGCGGCGCCTGCGCGATCTGCGCGAGCAGCGCGTCGTAATCGGCTGGCACGGGCGCGGTGTTGTCGAACATCAGCAGGCCTTCGCACTGATCGCCCGCCGGCACGAAGCGGCGCTGCCGGTATTCGTCCCAATGCGCGAGCTTGTACGCGTCGTTCGGATTGCCGCGCGCGAGAATGCGCTCGCGCGCAGCCTCTTCCGATGTCGCGACCCACACGACGCCGATCTTCACGTCCTTCGGCACGCCGAGCCACGTGCGATCGAAGAGCTTGCGCTCGCGCACTTCACGCGACAGCGGCCCGACGGCAATCACGCCGATGCCGAGCCGCAGATTCTCAGCGGCCGTATCGAACAGGCCGCGATATTCGGGGTCGCGAAAGTGCTGGAGAAAAAGCGGGCTGTCGCGATCGTTCGGATCGCCCGTCAGCGCGCCGATCGCGGCCGCGCTATACGCGCCGTAGAGCGTGTCCTTGTCCAACAGACAGAAGGCATGGCCCGTCGCCTTCATCAATGGGCCGATCAGCCGTTTGGCGAGCGTCGTCTTGCCGGTGCCCGCGTGGCCACAGATAAAAACCAGATGCGTCACGTGGATGAGTCCTCGGTGCTGGAAGGTGTCGGGGCGGGCGCGTCATCGCGGGTGAACGTGCCGTTCGCTTCGAGCCACATCGCGTTGATGATCCCGAAGCCCAGCGCCACGCCAATGCCCAGAATCCAGCTGAAGTACCACATCGAAGCCTCCCTTGAAGCACCGCGCCGCTTGCCTGCGCGTGAACGCCGCGGTCCATGCGCCGCCCTTGAACCGATCTTGAACGCGACGGCGGCATGTCGCAACCCCTATGCCATTCGGCCGGGTTGACTGCGCGATGGTTGATGATATCATTGATATCACACGTGTACCGGGGAATGAAAATGGCAAATTTGTTGGTCCGAGGTCTGGACGATGCGTTGGTGCAGAGCCTGCGTGAGCTGGCCGCGTCTCACGGGCGCAGCGTCGAAGCAGAACATCGGGAAATCCTGGCGCAGGCGCTCTTTCAGCCTAAGAAGCTCAGCTTTACTGAGTTGCTGATAAGCATGCCGGACGTCGGCGAAGACGCCGACTTCGAGCGCCTGCATGACGCAACTGACGAAAGCGAGGGACCGGGTGTACTTGATTGATACCAATGTAATCAGCGAAATGCGCAAGAGCAGCCGCGCCAATCCTGGCGTTCAGGCTTTTTTCGAAGCAGCGAGAGATGAGGGGCATCGCCTGTATCTGTCGGTCGTGACCGTGGGCGAGTTGCGGCGCGGCGTCGATCTGATCCGGCATCGCGGCGACAAATTCCAGGCGCTGCGGCTGGAAGGATGGCTCGATACGATCATCGATTCGTTCAGCAGCCACATCCTGAATGTCGGCACCGACGTCGCGCAAACGTGGGGTCATCTGCGCGTGCCGCACGCCGAGCACTCGCTCGACAGAATGATCGCGGCGACGGCACTGATTTACAACCTGACCGTCGTGACGCGCAACGTGGCAGACTTCGACGGAACGGGCGCGCGGGTGCTGAACCCGTTCCAGCAGGCGGAAGAATAACGGGGCAGCGGCGCGGCCGGTGCGACAGGGAGACGAACGATGAGACGCAAGCAAGGCCTGGCGACGCGCGCCGCCGCGCCGGCACGCAAGGCCCCGTCGCTCACGCTTTTGGTGGCGGCGATGATGGCCATGTCGTTCGTCGCCGGTTGCGCGTCGACACCCGCCGACAAGGTGCCGTTCAAGGACGTGCCCGCCGAGCGCATCGTCAAGCCGGCGGTCACGCAAACGGGCTCCGGCAAGGTGGCCGTCGACCTGCGGCGCGAGCGGACCGACAACGTCATCGTCCGCTTTCGCGATGCCCTCGTGTATGTCGACGGCGAACGCGTCGCGGACATCATGAACGGCGAGCACATCGTCTTCTGGCTCACGCCCGGCACGCATCGCATCGCGGTGTCGACACAGTTCGACCCTGTCGTGGAGATCGGCTTCTTCGTCACGGCGGACACGCGCTATTCGAATCGCGCCAGCGTGTCGTTCAACGACGATCACCGCATCATGCTGCGGCGCGTCGCCAATTGAAAGACAGGCCGACAGGCGGCCTTGACGCGACATTCACAATTCGACACACCGCGCCGGCGCGAGCCGACGTAACATCGGGGACTCGTATCGCACGCCGCGCTCATGCCGGCTTTGCGTCGCGATCCGGCGGCACACGAACAGGACAACCGCCCATCGCGACTCACCGCTTTCAATCCGCGAAGCCGAATCGTTTTCAAGGTATTCAATCATGCTGATCAACTGCGCCGCGTATCAGGATGGCCGCAAGCTGGCCGACATCGAGATCGACGACATCAGCGTCTATGTCGCCAAACCCGAGTGCTTCGTCTGGGTCGCGTTGAAAGACCCGGGCCCTGGCGAGCTCGAAGTGATGAAGCACGAATTCGCGCTGCACGAACTGGCTGTCGAAGACGTGCGTCACGGCCATCAGCGTCCGAAGATCGAGGAGTACGGCGATTCGCTGTTCGCCGTCATGCACACGATCGAAACCGACGACGATGGCGAATTCGTGATCGGCGAGGTCGATGTGTTCGTCGGCGCGAATTACGTGCTATCGGTGCGGCGCGGCACGCGTCACGGCTTCCAGGAAGTCCGCGCGCGCTGCGAGCGCGAACCGCAGCTGCTGAAGGAGGGCGCGGCGTTCGTGCTGTATGCGCTCGCCGACAATGTCGTCGACCGCTACTTCCCGATTCTCGAAGCGATCGGCACTGAGATCGAGGAAATCGAAGACCGCATCTTCGACAAGCACGACCTCGCCGCGTCGCGCGCGATCATCGAAGATCTGTACTCGTTAAAGCGCCGCCTCGTTATGCTCCAGCATCACATCTCGCCACTGCTCGAAGGCATCAGCAAACTCACGGGCGGACGCATTCCGTCGATCTGCGCCGGGATGCAGGCGTACTTCCGCGATGTCTACGATCACCTGGACCGCATCGTGCGGACCATCGAAGGGCGCCGCGAAATGATCGTCACGGCCATTCAGGTCAACCTCGGCATGATCTCGCTCGCTGAGAACGAAGTGACCAAGCGTCTCGGCTCGTTCGCCGCGCTGTTCGCCGTGCCGACCATGATCGCCGGCATCTACGGGATGAACTTCCAGGAGATTCCCGAGCTGCACTTCAGGTACGGCTATCCCATCTGCCTGCTGGTGATGCTGCTGATCGACTTCGCGCTGTACCGGGGCTTCAAGAGGGCGAACTGGCTGTAAGCGCGCAGAGGCCGGGGCGCGTCGCGTGTCTCAGCGTTTCGTCAGCGCATCTCGGCGCGTCGTCAGCGCGTCATCAACGCTTCGTCAGCGCGAGCCGCACGCCCAGGCCGATGAACCCCGCGCCCACCACGCGGTCGATCCACCGCCGCACGGCCGGTTGCGAGCGCACGGCGCGCGCGGCCGTCGCGGCGAGCCACGCGACCACGCAGTCGTTGATAAGCCCGAGCGTCACGAACACCGCGCCCAGCACGAGAAAGGCCAACGTCTTGTGCGGGCTGTCGACGCTGACGAACTGCGGGAAGAACGCTATATAGAAGAGCAGCACTTTCGGGTTCGACGCATTCGTCACGAAGCCGCGAAAGAGCAGCGTGCCGCGCGAGAGCCGCGGCACGTCGGGCGGCGCATCGCCCTTCGCGGCGGCGGCAGCCGTCGGCCACAGCATTCTCAAGCCGAGATACATCAGATACGCAGCGCCGATCCATTTGATCGCGTTGAACGCGCCCGGCGACGCCGCCAGCAGCGCCGTGATGCCGAGCGCGCACGCGAGCGTATGCATGCAGCCGCCGAACGCAACGCCGACGGCCGACAACAGTCCCGCTCGTCGTCCTTGCGCGATGCTTTGACCGGCGACATACGCAATGTCGGGTCCGGGTGTGAGATTGAGCACCGTGACGGCGGCGAGAAAGAGCGGGAACTGGCTGATGCCGAGCATGACGACTCCACGTTAATAGCTGTTGCATCCGCATGACCGTCGGGACGAACACATCGCGAGCCAAAGACGCGGCCATCCGAACCATCCCATACGAACCATCGGCCCATGATACGCACATCGCACCTGTTGCGCCGATCACGACGGCCGTGGCTTTTCGCCTCTTTTCCCTTGCCGCGCGCGCAAGAAGGGGCCAGCATAGGCGTCCTGCCCGCCGCGGTAATAGCGGCTTGCGGGGGCAGGGAGCAGCAAGGCATTACCGGCGCGTTGCATCGCCGGGCATCACGAGCGCCGCTGCGCGTGGGACGCGTTCTGGCAACAGGCGGCTCCCATCGCACAGGCCGATCAACGGGCAGAACCAAGCGAGCGATCCGTGCCACGACGTCATTCGAAGCACCGCCGAAGTTTCGCGGCAATACGTGCGTCCAGAGGCGCCGGGCCTTGCGCACGGCATGCGTCGCGCGCGACGGCGCGATGTGCAGCGCAGCACCGCCCATCGTTGACATCGCGAACAGGCACCGTCGAGAATATCGCTCGCAAACGTTTGCGCACAAACAAAAACGGACTCGCTCCGAGTCCAACAACTGGAGATACCGCATGAACCACCGCATTCGTCGCCGCGTCCTGATGGCTGCTGTCGCATTCACGGCCGCTGCCGTGCCGTTCTCGTCGGCATGGGCGCAAGCCGCCAAAAAACCGAAAGTCGCGCTCGTGATGAAGTCGCTCGCCAACGAGTTCTTCCTCACGATGGAAACGGGCGCGAAGGACTATCAGAAGCACAACGCGAGCACCTTCGACCTGATCACGAACGGCATCAAGGACGAGACGGATACGGCGAACCAGATCCGCATCGTCGAGCAGATGATCGTCTCGAAGGTCGATGCGATCGTGCTCGCGCCGGCAGATTCGAAGGCACTCGTGCCTGTGGTCAAGAAGGCGGTGGACGCCGGCATCATCGTCGTGAACATCGACAACCGGCTCGACCCCGAGGTGCTCAAGTCGAAGGATCTGAACGTGCCGTTCGTCGGTCCGGACAACGCGAAGGGCGCCGAGAAGGTCGGCGACTATCTGGCGAAGAAGCTGAAGTCGGGCGACGAGGTGGGCATCATCGAAGGCGTATCGACGACGACCAACGCGCAGCAGCGCACCGCGGGCTTCAAGGCGGCGATGCAGAAGGTCGGCGCGAAGGTCGACACGGTGCAGTCGGGCGAATGGGAAATCGACAAGGGCAACGCGATCGCGTCGTCGATGCTCAACGCCTTCCCGAACATCAAGGCGCTGCTGTGCGGCAACGACAACATGGCGATCGGCGCGGTGTCGGCCGTGCGCGCGGCGGGCAAGCAGGGCAAGGTCTACGTGGTCGGCTACGACAACATCAACGCGATCAAGCCGATGCTGAAGGACGGCCGCGTGCTCGCCACGGCCGATCAGTACGCGGCGAAGCAGGCCGTGTTCGGCATCGACGTCGCGTTGAAGGCGATTTCCGGACACAAGAAGCAGGCGGACCTGTCGGGCGTCGTCGAAACGCCCGTCGATCTGGTCACGAAGTAAGGAGTGCGCGCGGGCCGTGCGGCAACATTCAGCGCACACGGTTCGCGCGTCGAGGTAAACGAGCGCTCAAGAAAATCGCCGCGCCGCCGTTATGCCAGAGGTAAGCGTCATGACGGCGGCCTGCCCGCGAGCAGACGGACGGGGCGCAGCCCGAAAAGCCGTATCTTCGGGATGCGCACGGCCTCGGGCCGGCTGTCCGCATGACTGGCGCAGCCGCGCGGCGGCGCTGCATGACGGACGGGCGCACGAGGCGCAGTCCGCTGCGGCGCTGAGCGGCGGCTACGAGATCTGGATCACGATGGCATCAACCGACCAAGACGCATTGCCTGCCGTACTGTCCGTCACGGGGATAGGGAAGACCTATGCCGAGCCCGTGCTGGCGGACGTCTCGCTGGCGTTGCACGCCGGGGAGGCGCTCGCGCTGACGGGCGAGAACGGCGCGGGCAAGAGCACGCTGTCGAAGATCATCGGCGGGCTCGTCGATCCGACGACGGGCTCGATGCAGCTTGCGGGCGAGCCGTACGCCCCCGCGAGCCGGACGGAAGCGGAAGCGCTCGGCATCCGCATGGTGATGCAGGAGCTGAATCTGCTGCCGACGCTGTCGGTTGCCGAGAACCTGTTCCTGAACCGGCTGCCCCGCGCGGGCAGACTCGGCTTCGGCTGGATCGATCGCCGCAAGCTGCGCGAGGACGCGCGCGAGGCGATGGCCCAGGTCGGACTCGAAGCGATCGACCCCGATACCCTCGTCGGCGAACTGGGCATCGGTCATCAGCAGATGGTCGAAATCGCGCGCAATCTGATCGGCGACTGCCGCGTGCTGATCCTCGACGAGCCGACGGCGATGCTGACGGCGCGCGAAGTCGATTTGCTGTTCGAGCAGATCGACCGGCTGAAGGCGCGCGGCGTCGCGCTCATCTACATCTCGCACCGGCTCGAAGAGTTGGCGCGCGTCGCCGAGCGCGTGGCCGTGCTGCGGGACGGCAGGCTGGTGCGCGTCGATGCGATGGCGAACCTGACGAGCGACCAGATCGTCACGCTGATGGTCGGCCGCGAGCTTGGCGAGCGCATCGATCTGGGCACGCGCAACATCGGCGCGACGCTGCTGAAGGTCGACGGGATGACCCGCGCGCCCGTCGTGCGCGACGTGTCGTTCGAGGTGAAGGCGGGCGAGATTTTCGGCGTGAGCGGCCTGATCGGCGCGGGCCGCACGGAACTGATGCGGCTCATCTACGGCGCGGACCAGAAGGATGCCGGCACCGTGTCGCTGGCCGCGACGCCGGGCGCGGCGCCGACGCCCGTGCAGATCGGCACGCCTTCCGACGCGGTGAAGCACGGCATCGCGCTGATTACGGAAGACCGCAAGGGCGAAGGGCTGCTGCTGCCGCAGCCGATTGCGGCGAACGTGTCGCTTGGCAATCTGCGCGGCGTCGCGCGGCATGGCATCGTCGACGCGAAGCGCGAGAACGCGCTCGCGAAGCGGCAGATCGACGCGATGCGCATCCGCACGTCGGGGCCGGCGCAGCTGGTCGGCGAGCTGTCGGGCGGCAATCAGCAGAAGGTGGTGATCGGCCGGTGGCTCGCGCGCGATTGCAAGGTGCTGCTGTTCGACGAACCGACGCGCGGCATCGATGTCGGCGCGAAGTTCGATATTTATGGATTGATGGGCGCGCTCGCCCGCGAAGGCCGCGCGCTCGTGGTCGTGTCGAGCGACCTGCGCGAGCTGATGCTGATCTGCGACCGGATCGGCGTGATGTCGGCGGGGCGCATGACGGGTGTATTCAGGCGGGACGAGTGGACGCAGGATGGGCTGCTCGCCGCGGCATTCGCCGGCTATCGCAATCGCGAAGCCCTGTTGCACCCGCATGAGGTGCACGAAGGAGAGACTCAGTCATGACCGATCAACGGATCACGGGAGGCGCGGGCAAGGAACCGGCGGCCGCGCCCGCCGGCGTGACGGCGACGGCCGCTCATGCCGCCGATCATGCCGCCGCTCAAGCAGCCGATCATGCAGCCGATCCCTCGGCGCCGCTCGCGAGCGGCAAGCCGGCGGGCACGCGCCTGGGCTTTTCGAACTACCTCGGGCTCGTCGGCGCGCTGGTCGCGATGATCGCGCTGTTCTCGGTGCTGAGCTCGCACTTTTTGACGTTCGAGACGTTCGTCACCATCGCGAACCAGATCCCCGATCTCGTCGTGATGTCGGTCGGGATGACGTTCGTGCTGATCATCGCGGGCATCGATCTGTCCGTCGGCTCGGTGCTGGCGCTGGGGGCGTCGGTCGTGAGCGTCGCGTCGCTCAAGTGGCAGCTCGGCCCGATCGTGGCGGCCGCGCTCGGCCTCGCCGCGGCGGCGCTGACGGGCACGATCACGGGCGCCGTGACGGTCGGCTGGCGAATTCCGTCGTTCATCGTGTCGCTCGGCGTGCTCGAAGCGGCGCGCGGCCTCGCGTATCAGATGACGAACTCGCGCACCGCGTATATCGGCGACGCGTTCGATTTCCTGTCGAACCCGATCGCCGTCGGTATCTCGCCGGCGTTCCTGATCGCGGTGGCCGTGATGATCGTCGCGCAGCTGGTGCTGACGCGCACGGTGTTCGGCCGCTATCTGGTCGGCATTGGCACGAACGAGGAAGCCGTACGGCTTGCGGGCGTGAACCCGAAGCCGTACAAGGTGATCGTGTTCGCGCTGATGGGCGCGCTGTCGGGGCTCGCGGCGCTGTTCCAGATTTCGCGTCTCGAAGCGGCCGACCCGAATGCGGGCGCGGGGCTGGAACTGCAGGTAATCGCGGCTGTCGTGATCGGCGGAACGAGTCTGATGGGCGGGCGCGGTTCCGTCATCAGCACGTTCTTTGGCGTGTTGATCATATCGGTGCTCGCGGCGGGCCTCGCGCAGATCGGCGCGAACGAACCGACCAAGCGCATCATTACGGGTGCTGTGATCGTGATCGCGGTTGTGCTGGATACGTACCGCAGCCGTCGCAAGCGTAATTGAAAGCGGGGCGGCCGCCGTGGCGCGGGACGGCGGCCGCGCTGGGAATAACTTAACGAGAGCACCGCGGATGCAGCATGAGCTGCATTGGCCAGCAGTAAGAACAGGCAAGGGGTTTTAGTTTATGGCGACGATCAAGGATGTGGCGGCCATCGCCGGCGTGTCATTCACTACGGTGTCGCATGTCGTGAACAATACGCGGCCGGTGTCCGCGGACGTGCGCTCGAAAGTCGAACTGGCGATCCGCCAGCTCAACTACGTGCCGTCCGCAGTCGCGCGGTCGCTCAAGGCGCGCTCGACGGCGACGATCGGGCTCGTGGTGCCCAACAGCACCAATCCGTACTTCGCGGAGCTGGCGCGCGGCATCGAGGACGGTTGCGCGCGCAATGGCTACTGCGTGTTCTTCTGCAACTCGGACGACGATCCGGCGAAGCAGCGCAGCTATCTGCGCGTGTTGCAGGAAAAGCGCATCGACGGGCTGATCGTCGCGTCGGCGGGCGACGATGCGACGCTTGCGACGACGCTCGCCGATTCGCGCGAGCCGCTCGTGATCGTCGACCGGAATATCGAAGGGGTGTCCGCCGATCTGGTCCAGATCGATCACGAGAAGGGCGCCTATCTGGCGACGCGGCACCTGCTGCAACTGGGGCATTCGAAGATCGGCTGCATCACGGGCCCGATTGAAACGGCCGTCAGCGCGATGCGCGTGCACGGCTTCATTCGCGCGATGGCCGAGCGCGGCATCGAGATCGCGCCGAACGGCATCGTCGAGAGCGACTTTTCGGGCAGCGGCGGCTACCGCGCGGCGGGCCAGCTGTTCGACACCGTGCAGCCGACGGCGATCTTCGCGTGCAACGACATGATGGGCATCGGTGCGCTGCGCGCGGCGGCCGAGCGCGGCCTGCGCGTGCCTCAGGACTGCTCGGTCATCGGTTTCGACGACATCGAGCTGGGGCGCTTCACCTATCCGGCGCTGTCGACGGTCGGCCAGTCGGTGCGCGCGCTCGGCGAAATGGCGGCGCAGACGCTGATCGAGCGGATCAACGGCACGGCAGCGGATTCGACGTTCCGCCGCCGCGTGATCGCGCCTCGCCTGATCCTGCGCGAGTCGACGGCCGCGTTTGCGGGAGCGCGGCGCAATATCAAGGCAGCGTGACGCTGCTGGACGAGAGAGAGCGGCCGCGCCGGTCATGCGCGCCGACAGGCAAGACGATGGAGGCAGTTGTGGCAACGAATGACGCGCGCGGGCACGTGACCGTGGTCGGCAGTCTGAACATGGATCTCGTCGCGCGCGCGCCGCGCATGCCGCAGCCGGGCGAGACGCTCGCCGGCCATGCGTTCGCGCAGGTCCCGGGCGGCAAGGGCGGCAACCAGGCGGTGGCCGCCGCGCGTCTGGGCGCGCAGGTGGCGATGCTCGGCTGCATCGGCGCTGACGCAAACGGCGCGCAGTTGCGCGCGGGCCTCGAAGCGGAGGGCATCGACTGTACGGCGCTCGAAACGAGCGCGACCGCGCCGACGGGTGTCGCGCTCATCATCGTCGATGATGGCAGCCAGAATGCGATCGTCATCATTGCGGGCAGCAACGGCGAAGTGACACCCGATACCGTCGCGCGCCACGAAGCGGCGCTGGCGCGCGCGCAGGTCGTGATCTGCCAGCTGGAGACGCCGCCCGCGACCGTTCATGCGGCGCTCTGCGCTGCGCGCCGGCTCGGCAAGACCGTCATCCTGAATCCGGCGCCCGCCGTGGGCCCGTTGCCCGCCGACTGGCTGCCGCTTATCGACTATCTGATTCCGAACGAGCTCGAAGCGGCGACGCTGACGGGTCTGCCCGTTTCGTCGCCGGAAGAAGCGATGCTGGCCGCCGATGCATTGCGCAACGCGGGCGCGCGCAACGTGATCGTGACGATCGGCGCGCAGGGCGTGGTGGCCGCGACGAGCGGCGAGCCGCCCCGGCATTTCGACGCGCCGCGCGTGCGGGCCGTCGATACGACCGCGGCGGGCGATACCTTCATCGGCGGCTTTGCCGCGCAACTGGCGCGAGGGGCGAGCGTGGCGGACGCGATCCGCTTCGCGCAGCGCGCCGCGTCGATTTCCGTCACGCGCGCAGGCGCGCAGCCATCGATTCCGACCCGCGCGGAAATCGAAGGGGCCTGAAGCGTTTCCTTCCTTTCCTTCCTGGACGCCTGTTATTTGTGGCGGGCCACGTGGCGGGCCGCCCCTGCCGTTCTTCCCCGGCGCTTGTAACAATTACAGGCGGACGACGGCCACAGGGTTCGTCAGGCGACGGGGCGCTTCGGCGCTTCCGCGTATGAACAGGACATCGGCAGGACAGGGCCCGGCCTGCTCCAAACACGTGCCCGACGCACCAAAAGCGGGCTTGAAAATGCCGGTTTGAAGCACCACAGCCTTCACTGTGTGGTACGGGCGACAGTGACGAACGCCTGAATGAAGTCCGCCGTTCGCGCACAACTGCATGCGCGCGCGGCCGTTGCGCGATGCCGGATGCCGCGAGATAGCCATCTTCGCGTTTCCGACCACTCGATCCGACTCAGCACGCCAATGTTCCGGTACATTGACGGACGGACGGACGGACGGACGAACGAACGAACGAACGAACGCGGCGGCGAAGTGCCGTTGTACTCATGCCGCATCACAGCACGCGCGAGCCGTATGAAGGGACGGCTTCACGCGCCTGTTCGCCGCGAGACGCCATCGCTTGCTGCAATCGCATTGCCGTTGCATCAGCCCACGTCAGATCAGGACAGTCCAGGAAGCCAAAAGGGAAACGACATGACGGATCACGACCTCGCGCAACGCCTCGTCGATGCGCGCCGCCAGCACCGCGCAATCGACACGCTCCCGCTCGACACCCTCCCGCCCGACGCCGCGACAGCCTATGCGATCCAGCAGGCGGTCATCGCGGGGCTGGGCGGTTCGACGGGCGCCTGGAAAATCGGTGCCAAAGCTCCGGGCGGTCCGGCCTCGGGCGCGCCGATTCCTGCGGCGCTGACGGTCGCCTCGCCCGCGCGCCTCGAACACGGCTCGTTTTTCCGCGTGCTGCTCGAACTGGAAATCGCGTTTCGCTTCGCGGAGCCCATCGAGCCGCACGGCGAGACCTATGCACGCGATGAAGTGCTGGCGCGCGTCGGCTCGGTGCTGCCCGCGATCGAAATTGTCGACAGCCGCTTCGCCGAGTGGCCGAACGTCGCGCTGCTCGCCCAGCTCGCCGATGCGCAGAACAATGGCGCGCTGGTGACGGGCCATGCGCAGCCGTACGCGTCGCTCGCGCGCGCGTTCGACTTCGTATCGCCCGAACTCGAGCTGACGTTTGACGGCAAGTCGCTCGTGCCCGAATCGACGGGTAATCCCGCCGGCGACCCGCGCGAACTGCTCGTGTGGTTCGTCAACCACTGCGCCGCCATGGGTATCACCATCGAGCCCGAATGGACGATCACGACAGGCTCGTATATCGGCGCGCATCGGGTCGATGGGCCGGGGCGCGTGTATGGTCATATCGACGGACTCGGCGAAGTAGAAGTCGAACTGACGTAAACCACCTCCTAACCCCCTTAAGTACCTGAAGTCCAATACACGGCCCGATACGGCCGAATCAAGCGCCCCACCAGGCGTCGCGCTGCGGCGCCATCATCACACTGCATGCGCATGCGGCGGCCTGCACTGCCGTCGCATCCGCATGCATTCATTCGTCCCCACCGCTTCTTCCTCTGCGATTTGCGACAGCCTACCCACCAAGCGCATCGATAAAGGGCGAAAGGGCAAACACCTGGCTACATCTACCTATTCAGATGCGCGTCGCGTGCGCCGTCCTATGGGCATGGCGTCAAAAGACAGACGGCGCGCGTCACGCCGGTTCATGCGTGCCTGTACATAGGCCCTATTGCGTTGAACGATTTGGCGCACGCGCGGACGAACGGCAGGAATGCGCGCTCGCGCACATGCAAAACATGTAACACAGCGGATGAGCTGTCGTCGCAACCATCCATGCGTGCGTTATGGCAGAAAGAGCAGAAGGCGCGGAACGGTTGGCAATGTGTCCCTGCGCAGCGGTTGTTGATTGCAATGAAGCAGATGAAGCAGATGAGGCAGGCCATATGCACTGGCTCGCATGCACTGCAGACACGCGCGAGACGAAGTAATGTGTCGCATTAGTGTGGTCAGGCAGACAGCGTGCTACACGGGTGTTTGCGAAGGTGCGGAAAAGTGCAGAACGCCACGCGATGCCGCGTGCAAACGATGCATGTGAAGGACAGCGTGGGGAAGGAACGCAAGATGCAATGCAGCAGCGCTGGCGAAGATTTTCGCGAGGTGTGGGCAATGATTGTAGGTGAGCGAATTTGCGTCATCAAGCGAGTGGGGCTGAGCGCTAGCTGTGGCGCGATTTTCACAACGTAGTTCGTGAAAAAAAATTTAAAAGGGTTTAGGATGAATTCGAGCGATGTCGTTTCCTGATAGCGCGCCGCGCACGACATCGTCCCAGACTTCGGCGAGGAGGTAGCATGGATATCTACAGCAGTTTCGCGACCCGCTTCGAGAAAACGCGAGAGGAGGAATTCTCGCTCGAGGAGTATCTCGCGCTCTGCAAAGACAATCCCGCCGCGTACGCCACCGCTGGCGAACGCATGCTGTCGGCAATAGGAGAACCTGAGCAGATCGACACACGCAACGATCCGCGTCTCTCGCGTATCTTCGCGAACAAGGTCATCAAGGTATACCCCGCATTCCGTGAGTTCTACGGAATGGAAGATGTAATCGAGCAGGTGGTCGCCTACTTCAGGCATGCCGCCCAGGGGCTCGAAGAAAAGAAGCAGATTCTTTATCTGTTGGGCCCGGTCGGCGGCGGCAAGTCGTCGATTGCCGAGCGGCTCAAGCAGCTGATGGAACGCGTGCCGTTCTATGCGATCAAGGGCTCGCCCGTCAACGAATCGCCTTTGGGCCTGTTCGACTATGACGAGGACGGTCCCATCCTCGAAGAGCAATACGGCATACCGCGACGCTACCTGAAGAGCATTCTGAGTCCGTGGGCGGTCAAGCGTCTGCACGAGTACAACGGCGACATCCGCAAGTTCCGCGTAGTGCGGCGCTATCCGTCGGTGTTGCGGCAGATCGCGATCGCGAAGACCGAGCCGGGCGACGAAAACAATCAGGACATTTCGTCCCTCGTCGGCAAGGTCGATATCCGCAAGCTCGAGCAGTATGCGCAAGACGATGCGGACGCCTACAGCTATTCCGGCGGCCTGTGTCTCGCAAACCAGGGCCTGCTCGAATTCGTCGAAATGTTCAAGGCGCCTATCAAGGTGCTGCACCCGTTGCTTACTGCAACACAGGAAGGCAATTTCAAGGGCACGGAAGGCTTCGGCGCGATTCCGTTCGACGGCATCATCCTCGCGCACTCGAACGAGTCGGAGTGGAAAGCGTTCCGCAACAACCGCAACAACGAAGCATTGCTCGACCGTATCTTCGTCGTGAAGGTGCCGTACTGTCTGCGCTACTCGGAAGAGATGAAGATCTACGAGAAGCTGCTGCGCAATTCGTCGCTGGCCAATGCCGTGTGCGCGCCCGGCACGCTGAAGATGATGGCGCAGTTCTCGGTGCTCACGCGCTTGCAGGAGCCGGAGAATTCGAGCCTCTTTTCGAAGATGCAGGTGTATGACGGCGAGAACCTGAAAGACACCGATCCGAAGGCGAAGTCGTATCAGGAGTATCGCGACTTTGCAGGCGTCGACGAAGGGATGACGGGCGTGTCCACGCGCTTCGCGTTCAAGATCATGTCGCGCGTGTTCAACTTCGATACGACGGAAGTCGCGGCGAACCCGGTGCACCTGATGTACGTGCTCGAACAGCAGATCGAGCGCGAGCAGTTCCCGCCGGAAACCGAACAGAAGTTCCTGTCGTTCATCAAGGACGTGCTCGCGTCGCGCTATGCGGAATTCATTGGCAAGGAGATTCAGACCGCGTATCTGGAGTCGTATTCCGAGTACGGGCAGAACATTTTCGATCGCTATGTGACGTACGCCGACTTCTGGATTCAGGACCAGGAGTTCCGCGACCACGACACAGGCGAGAGCTTCGACCGCGCGGCGCTGAATGCCGAACTGGAGAAGATCGAAAAGCCTGCCGGCATCAGCAACCCGAAGGACTTCCGCAACGAGATCGTGAATTTCGTGTTGCGCGCGCGTGCTGCGAACGGGGGCAAGAATCCCGCGTGGATCAGCTATGAAAAGCTGCGCGTCGTGATCGAAAAGAAAATGTTCTCGAATACGGAAGAACTTCTCCCCGTCATCTCGTTCAATGCGAAAGGGTCGGCGGAGGAACAGCGCAAGCACGAGGACTTCGTCAACCGGATGGTCACCAAGGGCTATACGCCGAAGCAGGTGCGGCTCTTGTGCGATTGGTATCTGCGTGTGCGCAAGTCGTCATGAAACGCGTAGCGCAAAGCCCGCGCGAACGGGTTCGCTTCACCCGGTTGGCGCGGGCCTCCTGCGAGGCGCAAGTCGCATGGACATAACATTGCATGCGCAACTTGCGCCCCGCGTATTCCAAATCGGAGCGGGAGACCGGATGTGCTTCATCAAATCATCGACCGCAGGCTGGCAGGCAAGAACAAGAGCATTGCAAACCGCGAACGCTTTCTGCGTCGCGTGAAGGGATATATTCGTCGCGCAGTGTCCGAAGCGGTGCGCGACAGAAGTATCAAGGACATTCAGAACACCCAGAGCATCACGATTCCGCGCAAGGACATCGCCGAGCCGTCGTTCCGGCACGGGCCGGGCGGCAGGCGCGAAATGGTGCACCCGGGTAACGCCGACTACATACGCGGCGACAAGATACCCCGCCCGCAAGGGGGCGGCGGCAGTGGCGGAGGCGGCAGCGCGAGCAACGAAGGCGAAGGGCAGGACGATTTCGTTTTCGAACTCAGCCGCGAAGAATTCATGCAGTACTTCTTCGACGACCTCGAATTGCCGCGTCTCGTCAAAACGCATCTGCTCGCGGTGCCGACGTGGAAGAGCATCCGCGCGGGCTGGGCGGCGGAGGGCACGCCGAACAACATCGACGTCGTGCGGTCGTTGCGCAGCGCACTCGGCCGGCGCATCGCGCTGGGCGCGCCGCTCGTCAACGAATTGCATGAACTCGAAAAGCAGCTCGAAGAGATGAAGGCGGACCCCGCCGACCGTCGCGAAGAGATCAAGCTGCTCGAAGAGGACATCCACCATTTGCGCGGCCGCATCTGGCGCATTCCGTTTATCGACCCGTTCGATCTGCGTTACGTGAACCGCGTGAAGCAGCCGCAACCGTCGAGTCAGGCCGTGATGTTTTGTCTGATGGATGTGTCCGGTTCGATGGACGAGCAGCGCAAGGATCTCGCGAAGCGCTTCTTTATCCTGCTGTATCTGTTCCTCAAGCGGAACTACGAGAAGATCGAA
Source organism: Paraburkholderia diazotrophica (assembly GCF_038900755.1). Classification (GTDB taxonomy): domain Bacteria; phylum Pseudomonadota; class Gammaproteobacteria; order Burkholderiales; family Burkholderiaceae; genus Paraburkholderia; species Paraburkholderia diazotrophica_A. The sequence continues at coordinate 26,317 of NZ_JBBPEN010000016.1, read as the reverse complement.
GTCGTGTTCATCCGGCACCACACGCGCGCGGAAGAAGTCGACGAAGACACGTTCTTCCATTCGACGGAAAGCGGCGGCACGGTCGTATCGAGTGCGCTGGAACTGATGCAGAAGATCCTCGACGAACGCTACTCGCCGACTGAATGGAACATTTATGGCGCGCAGGCTTCGGACGGCGACAACTGGACCGACGACTCGCCGAAATGCCGCAAGATCCTCTCGGATGACATTCTCGATAAGGTGCGGTATTTTGCGTACATTCAGGTAACGCCTGAAGAGCAGAACCTGTGGCTCGAATATGCGCAGCTTGCTCAAATGGTGCCGCATCTGGCCATGAAGAAGGTCGAGACGGCTGCGGATATCTATCCAGTGTTCCGAGAGCTGTTTGAGAAGCAGGTGGAAGCGGCATGACGACTCGCCACCTGCACAACGAGGCGCGCGGGTATCAGCCCGAGCGTCGTAAAGGCGTGCCGAAGCGAAGTGAGGCCGGGCATGCCGAGGCGAACACGGCGCACGTGAAGGATACGCGTGCGCCCGATGCCGGGGCAGGCGTAGCGCCTGACGCAGCTGCAGCACGAGGACCCACCGGGGCGCCCACCGAAGGGCAAAGGGAAGTCCGTATGAACGTTGCCGACAGAAGGCCATTGCCGTGTCCGTCCGACTGGACCTTCGAACTGATCGAAGAGTACGACACTCATATCGCGCATGTTGCGGAGCAATATGAACTCGATGTCTATCCGATCCAGCTCGAACTGATCAGCGCCGAACAGATGATGGACGCGTACGCGTCCGTCGGCATGCCGGTCAACTACCGGCACTGGTCATTCGGCAAGCACTTTCTCGCTACCGAAAAGAGCTACCGACGCGGCCAAATGGGCCTCGCGTATGAAATCGTCATCAACTCGAATCCATGCATTGCGTATCTGATGGAAGAGAACACGATGACGATGCAGGCACTCGTCATCGCGCACGCGGCCTATGGCCACAACTCTTTCTTCAAGGGCAACTATCTGTTCCGCTTGTGGACGGATGCGCACGCGATCATCGATTACCTCGTCTACGCGAAGAACTACATTGCGGAATGCGAGGAGCGTTATGGGCTCGACCGCGTCGAAGAACTGCTCGACTCGTGCCATGCGCTGATGAACTATGGCGTGGACCGCTACAAGCGTCCGCAGAAGCTGTCGTTGCAGAAAGAACTCGCAGCGCGCCGCGAACGCGAAGCGTATCTGCAGTCGCAGGTCAACGAATTGTGGCGCACGCTGCCGACGCGTCATACGCCCATGCCAGAAGAAGTCGAAGAGCGCTATCCGCCGGAGCCGCAGGAAAACCTGCTGTATTTCGCGGAAAAGAACGCGCCGCTGCTGGAGCCGTGGGAGCGCGAAGTCATCCGCATCGTGCGCAAGATCGGGCAGTACTTCTATCCGCAGCGTCAGACGCAGGTGATGAACGAAGGCTGGGCCACGTTCTGGCACTACACGCTGCTCAATACGCTGTACAACGAAGGCAAGCTGGAAGACGGCTTCATGATGGAGTTCCTCCATTCGCACAGCAACGTCGTTTATCAGCCGCCCGTCACGAAGCCGTACTACAGCGGCATCAATCCGTATGCGCTCGGCTTTTCGATGATGAGCGACATTCGCCGCATCTGCGAGAACCCGACAGAAGAGGACCGCAAGTGGTTCCCCGAACTTGCGGGCAGTCCGTGGTTGCCGGCAATGCATTACGCGATGCGCAACTTCAAGGACGAGAGCTTTATCGCGCAGTACCTGTCGCCGCATCTGATCCGCGAAATGCGGCTCTTCTCGGTACTCGACGACGACATGCGCGATGCGCTCGAAGTCTCCGCGATCCACGACGACAGCGGCTATCAATATGTGCGTCAGGCGCTGTCGCGTCAGTACGACATGCATCATCGCGAGCCGAACATCCAGGTGTATTCGGTGAATACGCGCGGCGACCGCAGTCTCACGCTGCGCCACTTCATGAGCGACAACCGGCATCTGTCGAACGACAGCGACGAAGTGCTCAAGCACATGGCGCGCTTGTGGCAGTTCGACGTGTACCTGGAAAGCGTCGACGAAAACGGGACGGTCAGAAAGCGCTACGAGTGCCGCTATACGGCGCCCACGATCCGGGTATGACCCTGTGGTGCGTTTGACGCGCCTTTAACACGCGCTTGAGGCGTGTTTGACGCATGTTGGATGCGCGTTTGACGGCCCCGCGCAGCAACCGTGATGAAAGCCAGCCTCCGGGCTGGCTTTTTTTTGTGCGCGCCCCGCGCAGCGCGCTCGCGCCCGCAGGCCGCGCCGCCACGCCATGCACAGAGCGCTTAAGATGCGCGTCCATGCGCCGTTATCCATGGATATCCGTTAAGATACCGACCGCGTCAAAGCTTACGTTTCTCTACAATCTCGCACGCGTGCTGAAACCTGGTTGCAACGCGACCGAAACCCGGTTGCAAACTGGCTTCAGCGCAATACAAGGCGGCGTCACGACCGCTAAAACCTATCAGAAGGGACCGACTCCAGCATGACCGACACGACCGTCTTCACTCCTGGCGACACCCGGCGACGCATCTTCGCAATCGTCGGCGCATCATCGGGCAACCTCGTCGAGTGGTTCGATTTCTACGTCTACTCGTTTTGCGCGCTGTACTTCGCGCCCGCGTTCTTTCCGAAGGGCGACACGACGGCGCAACTGCTGAACACGGCGGGCGTTTTTGCAGCGGGCTTCCTGATGCGCCCGATCGGCGGCTGGTTCTTCGGGCGTCTCGCTGACAAGCGCGGCCGGCGTTTCGCAATGATGGTGTCGGTGTTCATGATGTGCGGCGGCTCGCTCGTGATCGCCGTGGTGCCCACCTATGCGCAGATCGGCGCGCTCGCGCCGCTATTGCTGCTGGTTGCGCGTCTGTTCCAGGGCCTGTCCGTGGGCGGCGAGTACGGCACCAGCGCAACGTACATGAGCGAGGTCGCGCTGCAAGGGCGTCGCGGCTTTTTCGCGTCGTTCCAGTACGTAACGCTGATCGGCGGCCAGCTGTTCGCGCTGCTCGTGCTCGTGATCCTGCAACAGGTGCTGACGACGGAAGAGCTGAAGGCATGGGGCTGGCGGATCCCGTTCGTGGTCGGCGCGCTCTCGGCGCTGGTCGCGCTGTATCTGCGCCGCTCGCTCGACGAGACGACGACGGCGGAAATGCGTCAGCGCAAGGAAGCGGGCACGCTGCGCGGGATGTGGCAGCACAAGGGCGCGTTCTTCACCGTGCTCGGCTTCACGGCAGGTGGCTCGCTGATTTTCTACACGTTCACGACGTACATGCAGAAGTACCTGGTCAACACGGCGGGCATGCATGCAAAGACGGCGAGCAACGTGATGACGGCCGCGCTCTTCGTGTACATGGTGATGCAGCCGCTGTTCGGCGCATTGTCGGATCGTATCGGCCGCCGCAACTCGATGCTGCTGTTCGGCTTCTTCGCGACGATCGGCACGGTGCCGTTGCTGCATGCGCTGAAGGATGTGACGAGTCCCTTCGCGGCATTTGCGCTCGTCGTGACCGCGCTCGCCATCGTCAGCTTCTATACGTCGATCAGCGGCCTGATCAAGGCCGAAATGTTCCCGCCGGAAGTGCGCGCGCTCGGCGTCGGTCTGTCGTATGCAGTCGCGAATGCGATCTTTGGCGGCTCGGCGGAATACGTCGCGCTGTGGCTCAAGCAGGCGGGCAGTGAATCGTCGTTCTACTGGTACGTGACCGCTCTGTGCGCAATTGCGGGACTGGTGTCGTTCCGCATGCGCGATCCGTCGAAGGAAGGATATCTGCGCAACGAACCGTGATGCGCTCGCCCTGACCCGATGTGATGCAACAAGCGGCTTTGTTCGATGAACAGGGCCGTTTTACTTTTGCTGCGCTGTTTTTTCCGGCTGCGCTTTACGGAAACTTCGGCGCGGAAGGCGGCAGACCGCGCCATCTCATCGAGACGAACGCGCGCGCGATCAGCGACAGATGGTAGTAGAGCCGCGCATCGCGACCATACCCATACGCATACAGATGCCCGAGCGCGACGCGCAGCGCGGCCCAGGGCGCATCGTTCTTCGCATACAGCGATACGACGATAGGCGCGAGCCGTCGCAACGCGAGCTTGCGCGCCGGTTCGAGCGATGCATCGAGCGACAGCCCCGATACGAACTCGAAGGCCGTCAACGACGCGGCGAACGTCGAGCCGCGCGTGCTGCGCGAAATCGACGTGTCGGTCTTGCGGTAGTACGACACGTACCGATGCAGGTAATACACCTGCGATGCCGCCAGACAAAGCTCGGACCCGAACACGTAATCGCAGCACATGCCGACGTCGTCGCGATAGCCGATCCGCTTGACGAGATCGGCATTCGCCATCCATCCGTTGTTCGGGAACATCTGCACGAGCCCGGTGCGTCCGGGCTGCTGCTGCATGCCTTGCGCGGACGCGATGCGATGGAAATCCGCGTTGAGGGCATCGCTCTTCGACGGGTCGACGTGTCCTGGCGCGTCGACCTCGTACTGGTCCGCGAATGCGACTTCGAGTTGCGGATGCGACTGCCACAACGCCAGCAGACTTTCGATGCCGTCCTTCGCGAAGTAATCGTCGTCGTGAATCAACGAGATCTTGTCGCCGCTCGCGCGCGCGAAGAGGCTCGCTACATTGCGCGCCTGCCCGAGCGGCGGCTCGTTCCTCACGTAGCGGATGCGCGCATCGTGCGCATAACGCGCTTCGATCAGGCGTTGCGTGCGGGTGTCGCTGGAATCGTCGCCGATCAGGATCTCGACGTTCGTGTGCGTTTGAGCCAGGCATGAGTCGAGACACTCGACGATCAACGCCGGCCTGTTGCACGTCGGCACGCAAATGGAAACCTTGCTGGATGTCGTCATTGTTTTCCACCTCGCTCCAATGTGGTCGCAGCCAGCGCTTCACATGACGAAACCTTTCGCTGCTGCGAGCAAGGTAGATGAACGATGAAAAAAAATAACGAGAAATAATTCCGCCAAAAATGCGTCCCTGTTGCAGGACAATGCGCGGATTGCACTGAAAAAAGCGGCTGCGCTGCGCCGCGCGCAGGCAGCCGTATTTTCTGCGGCGAACGGTTTCCGCCGCTCGCTTTTTGCGTCAGCCGACGGAGGGCTCGCCTTCGCCCGGCTTCTTGCCCGGACGATCTGCTGGCGAGCGCTTGCGGGCCTCGTCGTCGCGCTCGGGCATCTTGCTCTTTTCGTTATCGCTGTGGACAGGGTGCTTCGGATGTTGGACGTCGCTGCCCGGACTCGTAGTCGCCGTGCGCTGCTTTTCGTTGCTCATGAGACGCTCCCTTTGACAATAACCGCTTTCCCTCAAGCAATTGCCGCTCCCGTCCCGCCGTTGCTAGACTCTTTCGCGAGGGCGCCCCATCAAGAACAGCCTGACCAGCGGAGGCAACACATGAGCAAGATCGCATTCCAGGATTTCGAACGGCAAGTCACGCAACGCCACGTGATTCGAGGGCACGTGTACGAAAACGCAGCCGCGCTCGTCGATCGCGCGAATGCGTGGATTGCCGAGCACAACATCGATGTGATCAACGTCGAAAGCCTGTCGACGTTCGGCTCCGGCGATGATACAAGCGTGAGCCACTGGTATTCGGGGATTCGCGTCTGGTATCGCACGCAATAGCGCGCAATAGTTCGCGATAGCGCGGCCGCGTGATCGTGCCGCGCGGATGCCGCGCTACTTGCCCGACACGATCAGTTTCAGCCTGCTCGCGCCTGCGGGCATCGCGGTGATCTGCGTGCGCGCGTCGCGTGGGCCGATGTAGAAGTGTTGGCGTGCCGGCGAGTTCACGTCGTGCGTCGCGTCGGGCAGGCACGACGCGATGTCCGCGGCGACGGCCTGCAAGGCCGCCGTGCTCGATCCCGCGCCTCCCGTCGGTGTCCACATGCATTCGTAAGCGCTTTTTGTCGCGCCGCATTGCGCGTCGTTGCCGTATGGTTGTGCGACGCCTTTGCCGTCGTCGGGCGTCAGTTGCGAGAATCCCGTCGGCGCGGCTGCGACGATGCGCTTGAGCGCGGCGCAGGGGTTGGGCGCATCGTCGGCGCGAGAGGCTAGTGGGGTCAACGCCGTCGACGCGATGACTGCGATCGCGCTGATTCGACGAACCGCGGGCATTCGATGGTGGTGTTGTGTATCGCGCATCTGCGTCTCCTCGGCGCTGACGTCGGAATGGATGGCCGCACCATTTTTTGCAGCCCGTCTGCCAAGCGAACATGCAATCGACGCGCCTGATTCACTGCATTATTCTGCATCGATAGATACGCATCGGCGTCATGCGCCTGCGGCGCCGCCGTGTTCTTCGCGTTCAAGCGTGCGCGTGCGGCGCAATTCGGGGAAGAGCCGCATCCACAGCAGCGCGATCGCGATGGTCGCGCAACCGCCGACGAGCACGGCGGCCTGCGCGCCCCACCATCCCGCGGTCACGCCGGACTCGAACTCGCCGAGCTGATTCGACGTGCCGATGAACAGTGAATTGACGGCGCTCACGCGGCCCAGCATGTCGTCGGGTGTGCGCAGCTGCACGAGCGACAGGCGCACGACCACGCTGATCACATCCGATGCGCCGAGCGCCATCAACGCCAGCAACGACACGATGAACGAATGCGACAACCCGAATACGAGCGTCGCGAGGCCGAACGCGATTACGCCGCCGAACATCGCCGCGCCCGGCCGGTTGCGCAGCGGAAAATGCGCGAGCCAGATCGTGCCGCCGAGCGCGCCGACGGCCGACGCGGAGCGCAGCAGGCCGAGCCCGAGTGGTCCGGCATGCAATACGTCGCGCGCGAAGATTGGCAGCAACGCGGTTGCGCCGCCGAACAGCACGGCGAACAGGTCGAGCGACAGCGCGCCGAGTATGACCGGCTGGCTGCGGATGAAGCGCACGCCGGAGAACACCGATTCGAGCGTGACGGGCGCGCGCGGCACGGGCTTCCTGCGCAGGGGGATCGTGCTGACGGCCGCGGACGCGAGCGCGAACGACAACGTGCACGCGAGATACGCCGCGCCGGGACCGATGCCGTAGAGCAGCCCGCCAAGCGCTGGGCCGCCGATCTGCGCGGCCTGGTTCGCGGACGTCGCCCAGGCCGTCGCCTGCGACAGCTGCGCGCGCGGCACGACGCCCGGCAACAGCGACGCGACGGCGGGGGATTCGAACGCGCGCGCCGCGCCGACGCATGCGGCGAGTACATAGATCACGGGCGCGCTGATCCAGCCGCCAAACGTGCTCCACGCGAACACGGCGGCGGCTGCGCATTCGAGTCCCTGGCAGATGGCCGCAATGCGCCGCCGGTCGTAGCGATCCGCGACCTGGCCGACGACGAGCGTCAGCACGAACATCGGCAGAAACTGCGCGAGCCCGACGAGGCCGAGCGCGAACGCGCTATGCGTGAGCGCATAGATATGCCAGCCCATCGCGACGGCGAGCATCTGAAACGACAGCGACGACAGCACGCGCGTGCACCAGAACCGCTGGAACGGCGTCTGACGCGGCAGGCTGATTTCAGGTTCGCGATATGTCTCGCCGACGAGCGCGTCGAAGGTCTTCTCGTCGTTGTTGCCGGCGGATCGTGTTTTCATCAATAAATGAATGGGCGTCCCAGATAAAGGGCCGTCGTCTGCGTGCGTAGGTGTCAGGCACCGCATTTGCACGCGCAGTTGAAAGAAGCTCGACGCAACGATGTGTCGAGCCGGGGCATCGTCGGGCCGCCAGTGTAGAGCAAGTCGCTTTCGCTTGCCGTTTCGTGGCGGAATCGCGTCGGTCCATTGCGTGACGTTGCCTTTCTTGCGCCGCATTGGCGTCACGTCCCATTCCCATAGAACTGCAATACAACCATGGATGACTTGCTCAATCGCGTGTTTCACCTGCAACCCTCGCTGATGGTCACGCTTACGCATGATCTGATGCATGCGGCGGTTGCGATCCTGATCCTGATCGTCGGCTGGTGGGTGTCCAACCGGACTGGCGCGCTGCTGTCGAAAGGGCTGGCCCGCACGCGCGCGGACCCCACGCTCGCGCCGATGATCAACGCGATCGGTGCCTGGTCCGTGCGCGTGCTCGTACTGTTCGCGGCGCTGAGCGAAGTCGGCGTCGCGACAGCGAGCGTGCTGGCCGTGCTCGGCGCCGCCGGCCTCGCCATTGGCCTCGCGTTGCAGGGCACGCTGCAAAATATTGCAGCCGGCATTATGTTGCTTTTGCTGCGGCCGTTTCGTGCCGGCGATGTAATCGAAGGCACGGGCGCGACGGCGGGCATCGTGCGTGAAGTGGGGCTCTTCACGACGCGCATCGAACGCAGCGACGGCAACGCCGTCTTCGTGCCGAACAGCCAGATCTGGAGCAATCCCGTCATCAATTACTCCAGCGGCGGAACGCAGCGCATCGAAGCGGAAGTCGGGATTGCGAAACGCCAGGACGTGGCGGGCGCAATCGACGCACTGAAGAAACTGATCGCCGACGACCCCCGCGTGCTGGGCGGCACGACGCTCGCGCCGATGGTCACGGCGTCGGACTATCCGCAGGGCGGTGGCGCGGCACTGCGCATCGCCGTGTGGGTGAGCGGAACCGACGCGCAACTGGCTGCGGAAGATTTGCGCGAGCGCTCGCGGGCCGTGCTCGAAGAAGCGGGCGTCAAGGTGGCGCAGCAACCGGCCAGGAAGAGCGGGCAGGCATGGGCACATGCATGAATCGGCTCGGCGTGACGCGTGATGGACATCGCTGCACTGGATAGCCCTACAGCCTTTGGTGCATCTTGGCGTTCGGCTGCAGTCGCGGCTGTCTTGACATGCGGCATTGCGATGCACATGCAGCCGGCTTCATCGCGATCGCAGCCTGCGCAGCGTTATTTCGTCCACCTACGCCGGATAAAGAATCCGGCGATCCCATTCGTTCCTGTCATAGAAGATTGCCCCGCTTGCTGGCGCGTGCACTTCACGTCATATGCTGCTGCCGATAGCCGGTAAGCCGGACTGCATCGAGGTGTCTAATGTCGGATTCATGCGCGTTGTGATGCTGCTGTTTCGCGGTTCCAACGAGACGGCGGGGCGCGTACACGCATGCGGACAAACGACGGCGTGTTGCAGAGCCGCGATTCGTCTAGGTAAAAACCCTGATATTGCGATAGAATGCGGCGTTAAAGGAAGAAATGCCATGCCGCCCCGTCTTCAGATTTTTGAAAAAATTGCCTTCTCGCTGGTCGTGATGTCCGCCGTGCTGTGTTCCGGCTATATCGCGTGGGAATCGTCGCCCGGTTTCCAGGAGGCCGTGCACGCCAGTGCCACTGCCGTGCGCTGGAGCGGCGACTACTCGTTCATCTGCGCATCGACGACGACCAACGCCTGCGATCAGCTTCCCCTCGACTGACTCCTCAACGCTGATTCTCGCGATACGCTGGCGCGCCTCTCGGCGCAGGCCCGCGAGCAGCGGCGCGTAATTTTCACTCCTTCCGTTGGCGCTTTTTTCAAAGCGCCGACCGGCCGTCTCGCGTCACCCGCACGCCGTCTCGAAGATGCATCGGGAATGCGACTTGCGTACAGGTAGCGGCTGGGCTTCGTCCGTCGCAAGCGATGTGAAGCCCGATTCTTCGAAAACCGTCTTCGCCAGCCCGTCAATCGTCAGCTCGGCATTCACGGTCCAGAACAATTCCGATGCACCAAGGAGACGCGCCATGACACCTGCTTCCCAGTATGAAATGCAGATTCTGCAGGCGGACGTACGCATGCTGTGCACGGTCGACGACGACGCGATCGAACTGTTTCCAGGCGCGGCGGCCGGCGACGGCGTGGCCAGCAAGCCATACGCAGTGCTGCATACCGATTCGCTAGCGACGCTATGCGGCTGGCGCGAAGCAATGCAGGAAGGCGGACGTCCGTACCGCCTGCTGAACAACCTGTACGGCTATCGGCAGGAAGTGAACAACCCGGACTGGTAGTGCGCGTTTAGTGCATCTCCAGCACACCCGCAATGCATCTTCCCTGGCGCGCCGGTGCAGCTTTTGCTGTTCGGCGCGCTTCCCAAGCCTGAACACCGCTGAACGCGGCGCATGCTGACGACACTGCTCACGGCCGTCGTCACGCTCGTCGTCGTGCTCGTGATCGCCAATCTGTCGACAGGCGAAAAAAAGATCGAGCACAAAATCGAGCGTCTGTATGGCAGCCACGATCCTCAGTTCATCCGGTCGATGGGCCTGTTGCTCGGGCCGCCCGTCGTATCCGGGAACCGCTTCGATGTGCTGCTCAACGGCGACGAGATTTTTCCATCGATGCTGGAAGGCATCGCGAGCGCACGGAAAACCATCACGTTCGAAACCTTCATCTACTGGTCGGGTGCAATCGGCGAGCGGATCGCGGTCGCGCTGTCGGAGAAGGCGCGTGCAGGCATTTCAGTGCATGTGCTGCTCGACTGGGTCGGCTCGCAGAAGATGGACAAGCGTTATCTGCACATGCTCGAGGAGGCCGGTGCGGAAGTGGTCCAGTTCCACAAGCCGCACTGGACGGGGCTTGGCCGCATGAACGACCGCACGCACCGCAAGCTGCTCGTCATCGACGGACGGATCGGCTTTACGGGCGGTGTCGGCATCGCGCAGGAATGGACGGGACATGCACAGGACGAGATGCACTGGCGCGACACCCACTTCCGCGTCACGGGTCCTGTTGTCGGTCATATGCAGGCTGTCTTCATGGACAATTGGATCAAGGCGACCGGCAATGTACTGCATGGGCCCGACTATTTTCCTGAGCCCGACGACGAAGGCGAGGGGCTCGCGCACATGTTCAGCAGCTCGCCGTCGGGCGGCAGCGACGACATGCAGTTGATGTACCTGATGGCCATCACGGCGGCGACGCGCTCGATTCACCTTGCGAGCGCCTATTTCGTGCCCGACAGGCTGACGGTCAACGCGATCGTCGAGGCGGCAAAACGCGGGGTCGCCGTGCAGATCCTGACGCCGGGCAAGCGCATCGACACGCATACCGTGCGCGAAGCCTCGCGCGCATGCTGGGGACCGTTGCTCGAAGCGGGCGTGCAGATGTTCGAGTATCAGCCGACGATGTTTCACGTCAAGCTGCTGGTCGTCGACGACTATCTGGTGTCGGTCGGCTCGACGAATTTCGATTCGCGCTCGTTCAAGCTCAACGACGAGGCGAATCTCAATCTCTACGATGAAGCGTTCGCACGTCGTCAGACACAGATCTTCGCTGACGATCTCGCGAAGTCGAAGCGCGTGACGCTCGACGACTGGAAGCGGCGGCCGTGGATGGAAAAAGTCGTCGATCGCGTCGTGTCGCTGCTCGATCCGCAGCTTTGACGCGCGGCGGCGCATGCCGTCCGAGTGGCTCGGGCCCCGCGAGGCTTTGTGCGGACGGCGCGCATCGGCGGCTCGTGTTTGGGAGGATCACCCGCGGGCGGCTCCTCGGCGGGTGGCATGCGGTCGGGATCGCGCTCGGGAACGGGCGGCGAGTCAGGGCCGGGATCGGGATCGTCGTCCGGCGCCGGATCGGGATCGACGTCGGGTGGCGTCGGCGTATGCAGCCGCTGGTTGACCGGATAAACGAAAAAAGGAAAAGCAGTCTGGTGCAGGTTCATCGTGCAGTTCTCATAGGTGCAGTTCGATACACCGACGAAATCCGCAATGCATGTGCCATCTACCGCGAGTTGCGGCAAAAGGCGCGATGGCAGAAGGCACGACAGTTCAATGCAAGATACTGCACCGCGCTAGAACCGCTCGATCATCCCGACCTGCACTCCGCGTACCGGTGCGCCCGGATAGGCAACGGGCAGTCCCACCACATTGACGCCGCGCAGCGTGAATGTGCCCTCGCCGCGATTCTCCAGGTCGGCGGCGCTCAGATACAGCGACAGCGCCTTCGACACCTGATAGTCGAACATGAAGCTGAACTGGTCAGCATCGTTGTTGCCGCCGCTGTGATCGCGCGCATGCGCATAGCCGAGCGACGCGCTGGCCTGCGGTGTGATCTGCCACAACGCGGACAGCGACAGGCCATCGTCGTGATAACGGGGCGTGCCGCCATCGCCGTTGAAGTACGCGACGTATCCGGTCAACACCCCCCACTGGTACGAAGCACCCGCGAAATTGGCGCGCAGCGCGCCGCTCCCGTGCGTCTGCTGATGCGCGTAAAGGAGCTTCACGGGGCCGAGCGCCCAGTCGGCCGTCACGTAATACCCGCCGATGCCATTGCCGTCGCCGGGATCGCGCAGCGCATACATGCCTGTCGCACTGAATCCCCAGATGGTCGGCGAAAGGTAGGCGAGCGCGTTGTCCGTGTACGGCGTGATTTTCGACAGGTTGTTCAGCCCCGACGCGATCGTGCCCGCGCCGAATGCATCGAGTTGCCCTTTGAACGGGATATAGATCGGCGAGTACTGGCGCCCGAGGCGCAACTCACCCCATGCACCGTGCGCGCCGATCCATGCCTGCCGGTTGAAGATGCTGCCCGGCACGGAGGACTCGCCGCTCGATGAATCGAAGCCGTTCTCGAGCGTGAAAATCAGGCTGTTGCCATTGCCGAGCGGCTCGCTGCCGCGCAGCCCTACACGCGTACCGCGCCAGGCACCGGAGTCCATGCGCGCGACGTAGCCGCTGCCGGGATTCGTCACTTCGATGCTGGTGTCGATCAGACCGTAGAGCGTGACGGAGCCTTGCGCGTGGGCAGGCGTCGCGAGACCGGGCGCAACGAAGAGCGCGAGGCTGAACATGACGCTGATCGCGCTCGACCCGAACCAGAACATCCCATGCGATGCATAAACCCGAAAACGGCGCAACGGACGACATGACGTGACGGACGCTGGCATCGGCAGATCTTTCTATGAAGTTGCAACGTTATCGTGCTGCCGATGTCGGGCGGAATGCCATCGACGAACGGGCCGCTTATGCGTACAACCGCACGTACGTGCGAATACTAACCGAACGGGACGCGCGCGACGCGTGCAGTCTCACGCGACAAAGCGGCGCTACAACATCACTACATGTCGGCTACATGTTGGTATAGGAACTACACCAGCCGCCGCCTGCCACCTGTTTCGCGCCGAAGAGCGTGCAGCCGCCCCATGCATCCGTCGGGTTGCCTTGAAAGAGCGAGCAGTTGCTGCAGGTCTGTCCTGCCTTGTAGTTCGGAAAGCGCGCCTTGTCGACTTTCGCTGCGACGGTGACATAGCCGACGGCCTTTGCAGCCGGATCGGATTCGCTCAGTTTGTCCTCCGCGCGGGCGTCGCGGCTTGCGGCGAACGCAGCGCACAGGCTGGCCGCTACGATGAACTCACGCCGGGTCGTTGTCATGATGGTTCTCTGCTGGGTGAGGAAGGTGTGCAAGCGATATCGACGGCATGGGCCGCCGATAATTGATGGCGACGAACACGGCCATCAGCATCAGGAACGCGAGCACGAGCAGGCTCGCGTTGATCATCACGCGTTCGTAGCCGAGCTCGCCCACATCGATGAACGGATACGGATAGAAGTCGGAGAACGCGCCGCGCAGCATCGTCAGCGCGAGATAGCCGAGCGGATAGACGAGCCACCACAGCAGATGGCGCAGCGTCAGAAGAAAGCGCGGCACGAACAGCAGCCAGTACACCGCGGCGAGCACGGGCACGATCGTGTGCAGGCTTTCGTTGAGCAGCACGCGCCAGCCTGACGGCGTCCAGCTATGGCGCAGCAACACGTTGTACGCGATGCCGACGAACACGATATACACGGTCACGGCCGTCACGACTGTCGGCTTGCGGAAGAAGCGGACGAAGGGCATGACGGGCACGCGGCCGCGCTGCTCGAAGAATCCGACGCACGTAAAGCAGAGCGCGCACGTGAAGATCGTCAGATTGGTCAGATAGCTGGTGAGCCGCTCGATGCCGTCGATCACGCCGAAGCCGCGCATGAGCATCCGGTGCACGGTGATGTCGGTTTGCGCGGCAAACGCGCACCATGCGATCAGCGCAATCGACCCGGCCAGCGCAACCGAGGCGACGCTCGGCGCACAGAGCGGCAGTTCGGACTCGGACGCTGCAACGACGACTGACGACGAGCCTGGGGACGCGGGCTTCTTCATGCGTCGATTCTATACGCGCGAAGCGACGCGTGCAGAGGCTCGCTTTGTCGAGGGCAAAAAGAGAGCCGGCACGCGGATCGCTGCGGCCGGCCCATCTCAACGTCCGTCAGGGGACGCAGGAACCCGGATCATGATGTCAGTGGTCAATGACCGTGGCCGTCATGGTCGTGATCATGACCATGGTCGTCATCGTCATCGCGGCCGCACACGTCACCGTGGCCGTGGTCGTCGTTCGATACGCCCGGCAGGTGCTGCGCGACATAATGGGGCAGATCGGCGCGATCGATGGCGAACACGAAGAACTGGTTCGGATTCGCGATACCCGACGGATGGTTCGTGTCGGTGACGGTCGCAAGGAAGTCGTTGTCGTTCGCGATGAAGAGCGTGTGCTTCTTCACGCCGCCTACGGTCACGTCCGGGCCGAACGCGAGGCCTTCGAGCTTCGCGGGAATGTCGGTCGGCTCGTAGCCATGCGACGTGAGCGCTGCAACGACATCGAGGAACAGCGTCTTCTTCAGCGCATAGGGCGCGAGGCCGCTCTGGCCGCTCGCCTGGCTCACGTCCTGCGCGCCCGTCAGGTCGATGCGGAAGACCTGCTTGAACGCAGCCGTCGAATCGTCGCCGAGGCCCTTGCCGTCGCGCTCGTCCATCAGCAGTTCATGATCGTTGATCGCGAGGACGTCACTGATCGTCGGGTACTTCGGCTTGGCCGTCGTGCCGATGTTCGTGAGGGGGTACGCGTACTGCGTCGTACGACCCGTGCGGATATCGATCTTCACGATGCGTGTATATGCGCCGTTCGTGCCGCCGTCCTGAATCAGCGGGCTTTGCATCGCGCCGAAGAGCGTCGTGCCGTCCGGCGAAATCGCGAGGCCTTCCATGCCCTTGTTGGCCACGCGGCCCGACGCGTTCAAGCTGATCTCGTCGTTGCCGACGGGCGAGAGCGTCGATACGGCGAACGTCTCGGGCAGCTTGTACGTCGCGATGCGGCGGCCGCTCTTGCGGTCGAAGCGGTACACGTAGGGGCCGTACTCGTCGGAGATGAACACGCTGTCGCCATCGTTCGCGACGCGGATGCTTTCGGGATCGAAGCGCGCGTCGAGCGGATACGTCGACAGGTGCGCGGGATCGAAGTTGTCCGAGCGTCCCGTGAAGTAGTTCGTATGGTTCTGGCTGTTGAGTTTCGGTGCGCCGTTCGGCACGCTGTACGCGGCGCCTGTGCCATAGACGAGATGATCGGACGTGTGCAGCAGCGTCGTGTCGAGGAGCTTCGGCGTCAGCGTGAACGGCAGCGACGAACCCTTCGGCGCTTCCTTCAGATGCAGGCGCAACGTCTGGAAGCGGTTGATGTACGACGCGGTGTCGTCGATGGCCGCGTTGTACGAAATCGCATTCGGCCCGCGATCCGGTACGGCGAGGAACGTGTGACAGCCTGCATAGCCGATGCCCGAGCCGATGCCACCGAGCAGATTGCCGGGCACGCCGTTTTCGAGCGTGCCTGCCGTGTCTTTCGACTTGTCGAGGAGATTGCCGTCCAGTTTGCCGATCGCGATCAGATCGACAGTGGCGTGAGCGGCGGGGGCAGCGGCAAGCGCCGCGAGCGATGCGATGGCACCGAGCATGGTGCGGGCGAAGAGTCGTGAGCGCAGCACGGAAATGTTCCTTGAAAGGAGCAACGTGACGAGGGCAGTGCCGGGAGTGCGAACGGAGAAAGCGGGGGGATGCAACCCGGACGCAAGGTTTGTTACTTCTTCATTACCGAGGGCCGATGGTGCGTGACGCGTGTGTCGAACATATGACGGCGCGCGCTCATGAGCCGCCCACAATGTGTGTTGGCGCACATTCGCACGCGCATCCGTCATCGATGCGCGCGCAATCAGTATGCCGGCGCATGAAAGCGCGATGCAGCCCGATGCAGCCCGATGCCGCGCGCCGACTTCGGGCTGGATCGTCGCGTGCTACGATGAACGCGACCGTCCACTGCAAACCGTGAATCCAACGCGACATGGCAACCCTTTACGCGAAGCTTGGCGTGTCTCAAGACGCCACCCTGGAAGAGATCAAACGGGCGTACCGGAAGGCCGCGATGAAGTGGCATCCCGATCGCAACGTCGGCCACGAAGACGCCGCGCGCGCGACGTTCCAGGAGATCAAGGACGCGTATGCGCTTCTCTCCGACGAAAACCAGCGCAAGGTCTACGACGCGGTCTACGAGCAGGAAATGCGGCGCTGGGAGGCGCTGCACAAGCGTCAGCAGGAAAAGGAAGCGGAGCGCGTGCGCAAGGCGCAAGCCGCCGCGCAGGCGGAGTACGCGAAGATGGTCGGCATCGCGATGCGCTTTGCCGACGAAGGCCATAACCGCGACGTGCTGTTCGGCGTGCTGCTCGGCCGCAATTGCAATGCCGACGTGGCGCAGCGTATCGCCGACAGCGTGTGGGCGCTACAGGTGTCGCGGCGCGCGGAGCACGACGGGCAAACAGCGCATGCGGACTCGTTCGCCAATGCGGACCACACGTCGAACGCGGCCGACGCCGATATTCCGTCCGAGCAGGCCAAACAGGCCGCGCGCTCGCCATCGCAAAGTCAATCGGCTACCGCGAAGCACGATAAGCCTTCGCACGAAGCGCGCGCGGCGAGTCTTTTCGATTCGTTGTGGCAGGGCTTTTTCGGCGTTCGCTCATGACGTGCTGCTTGCGCGCCATGCTGGTTTTGCGTCCCGCACCCTCTAAAATGGCGTGATGGACTTACGCACGGACATGTTTCGATGAAAGACGCTTTTGAACGACGCGCGCTGCTGCTGCATCTCGGCGACGCGCTGCATGCAATCGATGCGGCGCTGGCCGCGGATGCGACGCGCGACACGGTGCGCGATCTGTTGGACGCTCACGCGGATCTTGCTGCACACGCATGGCTCGCAGCCATCTCGCCGGCGACGAAGGCAGCGCACTTCGCGAAGCAGGCGACTGCATCGTTTGCCGCGTGGCCTGCGCAACTGCTCGAAGAGCAGGTCGATTACGCGCAACTCGCGCTTGCCGTGCGCGACAACCTGTTTGCGGACGATGCGGCGGGCTGGCGTGCTTATCTCGATGCGATGAAGCGCGAAGTCGAATGGTTCGGTGATGCATTGCCCGCGCATGCGGAGCCGACTGCGCAGACAGTCGAGTCCGCAAACGCAGACATGCCCTCTGCCGATTCCGCAGATACAGCCGACGTCGAGCGGGCGGAAGAGCCGGGCGAGCAGCAACGCGAGAGCGTCGAGAGCAACGGGCGTTTGTATCCGTCATGGCCGTGGAAGCCCGGCGTGTGACGCGGACTGTGCTCACCCTTTTGCATCGGATAGAACATCAGACGCTTTAAAAAACGCCGCCTCGCTGCCGTCGATCGTGAATCGACCGCGAGCGAGGCGGCAGCGCATGACGCTGTTGAGCGTGCGCGATCAGTAGCCGCCCCAGCGCTCGCGTTGATGCTCGCGCCATTCGTGCTCCCGCCACGCTTCATGACGACGCCATTCATGTTCGCGCCATTCATGCTCACGCCAGGCGCGACGCGCGCGCCAGTCGTCATCGACATAGCCGACTGCGACGGGGGCGGGCGCAGCGTACACGGGTTGAGCCGGTACGACCACGCCCGGTACGCCCAGGCCGACGGCGACATCGACATGCGCGGAAGCGGCCGCCGAAGCCGCCAGCATCGTTAGACCGATAGCTGCACCAAGCATCACCTTTTTCATTTTTTGCTCCCTGCGCATCGTTGCGCGTGACTGAGTACGGCTTCAGTCTAGGGGCGCACGGACGACACAGGTGCTACAGCGCTGCGAGAAAAGTAACGCCGGATTACGACACTTCACGCACTATCGATTGACGTCGACCACGAGGCGCCCGCGCACCTTGCCGTCGAGCACATCGGACGCGGCCGCGAGCGCTTCGTCGAGCCCGATCTCATTGACCATCGATGCAAGGCGCTCGGTGTTCAGGTCCTGTGCGATGCGTTGCCATGCGTCGACGCGGCGCGCGCGCGGCGCCATCACGCTGTCGATGCCCGCGAGCGTCACCCCGCGCAGAATGAAGGGCGCGACGCTCGCGGGGAAGTCCATGCCTTGCGCGAGCCCGCATGCCGCGACGATGCCGCCATACGCGGTGCCGGCGCACGCATTCGCGAGCGTGTGACTGCCGACGGCATCGATCGCCGCGACCCAGCGTTCCTTCGCGAGCGGTTTGCCGGGCGACGACAGTTCCGCGCGATCGATGATCTCCTGCGCGCCCAGTTCGTGCAGATAGGCCGCTTCATTCGGCCGGCCCGTCGACGCGATCACCTGATAGCCGCGCTTCGCGAGCAGCATGATCGCGACGCTGCCGACGCCGCCCGCCGCACCCGTGACGAGCACCTTGCCCTGATCGGGCGTCACGCCATGACGTTCGAGCGCGAGTACGCACAGCATCGCGGTGTAGCCTGCCGTGCCGACGGCCATCGCATCGCGCGACGTCAGCGGAGCGGGCGTGCGCACGAGCCAGTCGCCGTTCACGCGCGCGCGTTGCGCGAGGCCGCCCCAATGCTTTTCGCCGACACCATAGCCGTTCAGGATCACCTGATCGCCGGCTTTCCAGTATGCATGCTCGCTCGACTCGACGACGCCCGCGAAGTCGATCCCCGGCACCATCGGAAAGCTGCGCACGACAGGCGAACGTCCCGTGATCGCGAGCGCGTCCTTGTAGTTGAGCGTCGACCATTCGACGCGCACGGTCACGTCGCCGGAAGGCAGATTCGCTTCGTCGATTGTCGTGACGGACGCGTGGCTGCCGCTGTCCTGCTTCTCGATCAATATCCCTTTCATGATTTCGTCCGTTGAGTTCGCGTGTTATCGGGAACCTATAAGTCTAGGTCAATGCCCGTTTTTTAACCGCGCTCCCCGATGCCGCGTGCGCATCGCATCGTTCGACGATGCGTAAAGCGATTGCTGCATGAGGATGAAATGCGCGGCCCGTCGATGGGGAAATGCGAACGGCACGCATGCGTTCTGCTCGCATGCGTGATGTCTGCGTTTTGTCGAATCGCTGAGGTCGCGTCTGCTCTGTCGGCACGCGCTAGCGCGTGTAGTAGCCGCGCTGCTGCATGCACTTCGAGTAAGCGGCCCAATAGCGGACCATCGGCGGTTCGGGCGGCGGTGGCGGCGGCATCTCGGCCAGCGATGGCGATGCCGGCATCGGCGTGCTGGCGCCCGATGCGGCTTCCGCGCCGGATGCCGCTGCGGCGCCCGATGCACCCGACGCCGCCGCGACCGTCGTGGGCGGCGCGCCGCTTGCCGCGCTTGCCGCATTCGCGACGCGGGCGCCGCTTGCGGCCGTCGCGCCACTCGCAACGACGGGCGTGGACGCAGCCGAAGCGGCCACCGCAGCGGATGCGCCCGATGCCCCCATGGCGGCAGGCAGCGGCGGGTTGACGGGTGCAGGCGCGACGATGGGACGCGGCGGTGTCTGCGCGGCCTGGTTGGGCGGCGGCGGACGTTGCGACTCGCGCGCCATGTTCACGTGCGTCGTCTTGTTTGCGTCTGCGTAGCACAGTGCCGAATCGATGGTCTGTTGCCCCGGGCTCTGACTGCGTCCGGGAACGGTCATCGGCTGCTGCGCGACGGATGCGCCACTGATGAACAGCAGCGCAATGGCTGCATGGGTGAAGCGTCTCATGGGCTAGCGGACTCCCTGGCGAAGTATTGATCTTGTCGGCGCGGATTCGCGGCGCGAAACGCGCGCGAAGCCACGTTGTGAGCCATGGCAAACGGCCGTCAGGCCATCGCAAGCCGGAAGGTTGCTATTCCAGCATATCGCGTTGCAGCGGCGAGGCACGCCAGAAGCACGCCATTCGTCGCCAATTTCCGTGCTGCAGCGCGATCTACGTCACAGTGTGATCATTGCCGTAGCCCGAACACGGCGACGCCGTTCGTCGCGCCGACATAGACCTTGCCGCGCGAGATCATCGGCGTGATGAACTTGTTGCCTGCGCCCCACTGGTCGCGCGTGCCGGCCTGGTTGCTGTTATAGAGTTCGCGGGCGAGATTGGTGGCGTCGTAGGCATGCAGTGCGCCCGTGGTGCCGTTTTCGGCGGCCCACAGAATGGCGTTCGTCGTTCCGTTCGCCGAAATTGCCGGGACGGTGCCCGGATAGGCGAATGTCGTCGGGCTCTTCGACGCGGCAGTCGCCGCGAGCATCGCATTCGTGATGGGCAGCGCCTTGATGCTGTCGTTCAGGCCGCCGTAGTACACGGTGCCGTTGAAATAGGCAGGCGAGCCCCATATGCCGCCCGCCAGCGTGCCCGTGAGCACTTGCCAGATGTTGTTCGACGTGGGGCTGAACTTGCCCATCGAGTCGCGATCTACGACGTAGATCTTGTTGTCCTTGCCTGCCGCTACGGCGAGATGCTTGACCGTGCCGTCGGCTGTCTTCTGGTCGGGCAGCAGCATCGCGCCGCCGGAGCCGAAGTCGTTGTCGTTGTTCGCGAGCTGCACGACGTCGAGCGGCGCGAAGTAGTCGGTGACTTTGAGCGGACTTGTCGAGAGCTTCATGAACGAGTCGCCGTAGTTGCTATCGACGGGGAATCCGTTCGCATCGAGGTTCGTGCCGAACGTGCCGTTGCCGTCGACCACATAGATCGACGCGCCATCCGACGCCATGCCGGAACCGGCCATCCAGACCGAGCCCTGATGTCCGTTCGGCGCGATGTTGACGACCCCCGTCTGCTTCAAGGTGTCGGCGCTGTAGCTCATGATCCAGCCCGTGTATGGGCCTGACATGCAATGCGCCGTCCACCCCATATAGATGTTCCCGTTGACGAGCGTGAGCGCCGCGCGCTCGGTATGCAGCGACGGATCGAACGTGAGCACGCCGTTGACACTGTTGCCGCCCGTGCCCGGATAAGTCGCGGCGATTTCGCTCGGGCCGCCGAACAGTTCTGCGCCATTGGCCAGATCGAGCGCATGCAGGCGATGATGAATGCCGCCGCTCGCATCCTTCGTCATCGCGACAGCATAGAGCGCACCGTGCTGTCCGCGGCTGCGATCGATGACGGGCGTCGACGTAATGCCGATTTCGGGCGTGATGTCGCCGCAGCCGCGATCGTCACTGGATGTCTCGTTCGCACCCGTCAACGACACTTGCCACAGTAGCGCCTGGTTGTCCGCGTCGTACGCATAGACGCTGTTGTGTTCGCTGACGACATAGATCACGTTGTGAGTCGTTCCATTGATCGACAGGCTCGTCACCGACAGCGGTTGACCATCGACCTTGCCATCGGCCGCGAGAAAGGCGATCTTGCCGAACGACGCCGAATTGACGCTGGATGGCGTGAGTGTCGTTTCGGCGAGCATTTGCCCGGTGCGCGCGAGATCGTTGTGATGCATCAGCACGTCGGTGGCGAGCGCGACGGCGGACGATGATGTTGTCGTGCTACCCGTCGTGCTGTTGCCAGCGCCGGAGGCAGATCCCGATGTGCCGTTGCCTGCACCGGACGCAGAGCCGGAGCCTGAGCCTGAACCCGGACCTGAGCCAGAGCCCGATCCAGAACCGGAACTCGAACCCGATCCCGAACTGCCGGTTGTGCTGGAGCTGTTCGTGCTGTCGCCGTTCGACGAGCCATTGCCGCACGCGGTGCACAGGAGCGCGAGTGTCAGCGCAGCAGTCGTCTTGCCAAGGCAGGAGAACGTGGAGAAGGGCGGTTGCGACGAATGAAGGCGCGCATGATCGCGCGATACTGAATGCAATGGCTGCATGCCAGTCTCCTCGCGCCCGAATGAGCGCCCCCGCATAGTGGCATGGCGCGCTCTTCTTCTTCGCGGCGCGGCCAATCCTTCCATGTTAAGAGCGTCGGCGCGGGATGGGACGACATCGCTTCGTCTATTTCCGCCAGATGTGTGCAATTGCTTGTCGACCGCGCCGATGAGCGGCCGCGCCCGACAAGATCTAGTGCTGGCGATAGAGCTGTCTGCTGTCGCTGACGGGAGGCGCGGCGGGCACGATATCGGGCTGCACAAAGGCCTGCACGGTGGGAGGAGGCGCCGTGTGCGGCACAGGTGTGGCGGGCGCCTTTGCAGCGACGTTTCGCACGGCGGCAGTGTGTGCCTTGACGTCCTGCTGCGGCGCTGCGGGAGTCGTCTTGACGGGCTTGCGCGCGCTTTGCGCCGTCGTCTCGACACACGGCGCGCGTGTCCCGCACTCCGGATCAGCGTCGGGATTAGCGGACTTCGAGGGCTTTGCGCTCACCTTGTGACCGTGTGGTGTTGTTGTCGCGACGGCACGCGCGCGCGGCGGCTCGGTGCTTGCAACCTGATGCGCGGGCGGCGCAGATTGGGGCAACGGAGGCGCAAGCGGTTTCGCGGCGATCTGGCTTGCGGATGTTTTATTCGAGGCAGGCGGTGTCGATCGGGACGGCAGGCTCGGCGCGCTACTTGCGAGCGTGCTGCTGTGCGCGTTGGCGGGCGGGATGGCTGCCGTGCCTGCAATCGCGGCAGCGTCCGCGACATCGAGACTGCGCAGCGCTTCGATTTGCTCGCGCAGCGTACGCGCGAGTTCCTGGGTGCGTTCCCCGATCGTCGGGCGATCGCGATGTAAAGCTGCCCGCAATTCATTCTGGCTCACGATGCGACGCAAACGGCTTTGCATCGCGTCTCGTTGCGTCAACGTAACGTATGTCCCGAACGCGATTGCAAAGCCGAGCAGCACAACGGCTGCACCAGCGCTCAGACTCCAGTCCGGCGTTCCCGCCGACGCGGGCGCAGCGATGCGGCGCGGTCTCGGTGCGATCCGCCGGAACAGTGGCGAAGGCGTGGAGTTCAGTGCGCGCGCTTCGTCGGTCGACGGCGATGCGGGATTGTCAGGCGCTGAAGCGTCGAGGGGAAATAGCAGGTCGAGTGGGCGCGCAGGAAGATCGCGCTGCACCACAAGGTTCGTCTCCGGCGCCTTGTCGCATTGCTCGTGCGGCATTGCAGGACGCTTGCGAATCGTGTCCATGGTGGACTCCCATGCCGGCATTGCAGACGGCATCGCACATTCTTCTCGTTGGCAACCATTGTGTGCAGGATGTGGCCAGGTCACGGCGCGATACATCTCGCGCGTGATCGCAATGGTCTGTCAGCAATATGTGTCAGCTTGATCAATAGGTCAATGGAAGTGCGCTATTGGTTTCAAAAAATGTTGTTTGCGCGGGAAGGAATGAAGTCATGCGGTCGTCGCAATGAATTGCGCGGTTTTCTACTGTCGGATAGATATGAAGATTCAAGCGACCCAGGCAGGCAATAGAAAATGCCATCGAAATGAAGTCGCGAGATGATGTCTGGACTTTAAAAAATCAAAATTAAATGGCGATTAATTCGCTAGTGGTTTTGCGCCAGTACGCGAGCCATTGAATAAGTGTCCGGATGCATTAGGTAAGTTCGCGTCGTCGTCGCGGCGAAAGCGCATTAATGTGTCCCTTATCATCTCTTTGCGGATACATGCACATCGATATCCGTAAATCTTCATACGTTACAAAGTGTTACCTGGTTTCGGCAGACGTAAGCGCTTCCATTCGGTAGCATTCGGCCTTGCAAAATGGAGTCGGATGTCACGGGGTTTGATGTGACACTTCAGGAGCAGGGTGGGCGGACGTTCTGACTGAAATGCCGTGCAATATGTCCTTCGTGACACCTGAGCATCTGCAATATCCGGATTCCATCTTGCAGTTACATCTCGTTGCAATCGGTTGAGCACGGCCTCACTCGCGCGGAAAGAAGCGGCGGGCATGCAGGAAATGCGTCGCTCGAAATTACCGGCACCGCGTCGCACCCATAGTCGACGGAGTAAGAACGACTCGGCGTGCAAGAAAGCCAACCTTGAAATCCAATGTCTGAATTCGGGCATTTTTGCCAGTCGTTTTCGGACGGATTTCGATTGCCCATCCGCATTTCATGAAAGTCAATTCCCTTCTTGTTTCCTCTTCGATAGCAATCGTTCTCGCGGGCTGCGGCGGCGGGGGCGGCAGCAACGAGCCGATTTCCACCAACGCATCTTCCACAAGCACGGGCTCGACGAGTGCATCGACGAACAGCGTTTCCCAGCAGCCGGGGACGTCGGCCGCCAATGCGACGGTCAACGGCAACACGGCGGGGAGCATCAGTTGCGCCTCGCCTGTAAAGGCGAGCGCAGCAGCGGGCGGCACGCAGATTTTCGCGGACACGCCGAGCAGCGACGGCACACGCATGTTCGCGTCGGGAGCGAACTTTCCGCTCGCATTCACAACGAACGCGGGCAATGCTGATACCCTCAACTGGTCGATTACCGATACGACGGGCCGGGTTGCGGCAAGCGGGAGCTTCGATGTGCCGGGCAGCGCGTCGCAAACGACACTCACATGCAAGTCGACGCTCGCGGGTTATTTCGCAGTGTCTGCGAGCCTGAAGACGGCCGGTGGTGCTCTGCCGCAAGCGGGTACGCGCCCCACGGGCATTTCAACGTTCGGCGTGATCCCCGATCTGTCGAGCGTCGTGCCCGCCGTCACGTATATGAAGCAGGAGCAGCACCGCTTCGGCATGCAAGGTGAGAACGATCGCGCAGCGGTGCTCGCCGGCCTCGGCATTACGCAAATCATCGATGACCGTCAGATGTCGACGATGGAGCCGAACGGTCCGAATACTTTCAATCCGTCGGCCAGCAATCTGGATTCGTTCTATACGACGGGCAATGTGATGCGCCTTATTCGTCTCGATGGCCTGCCTGGCTGGGCATCTTCGACGGGTGCATTCCAGGACTTCACGACGCTGCCGAAAGACATGTCGTATCTGCAGAACTACATGAGCCGTGTCGGCACCGAATCGAACGCGATCCGGCAAAAGTACTTCCCGAAGCAGTCTGCGAATTTCTATCAGGTGACGTGGGAGCCAAATCAGTTCTGGACGGATACGGATGCCAATTTCGTGTCGCTGTACCAGTCGGTCTATCAGGGCATTCACTCGACCGATCCGAATGCATTCGTAATGGGACCGACGGATGCGTTCCCGAGTCTCACGAACGAACGGCTGCAACGTATCGCGTCGCTTGGATTTGGCAAGTACATCGACGGTGTCGCAACACATGGTTACTACGATGCGGGCACTTCTCCCTCGCATCCGCCTGAGCGTCTCGCGACCGATCCTGATCCGGCAACGGCCGCGAATGCGCTGAACAACTCGATACGCACGCTGCGCACGACGATGCTCAACCAGTACCGCTCGGGCATGAAGCTGTATCAGACGGAAGTCGGCATCAGCTATGACCTCGGCTCGTCATATGGCGCGAACTACCCGACGGGTAACGTTCTATTTGCGCAGGGCGCAGTGGTGGCACGCACGCACATCATCCTGCTCGGCGAAGGCGCGGACGTTTCGTACGTGTTTTACGGCGCGGACTATCCGGATGAAGTGGGATACGGCACGTTCTTCGATCTGTCGAATGCTCAAGGCTCGTTCGGTGCGACCAACATCAGTCCGAAGCCGGCTGCCATGGTGATGAGCGCGATGACGCGTATCCTCGATGGCACCAATACGCTTGGTCCCGTGAAGAATACGCCGTCGGGTGTCTATGCGTACTCGTTCCAGCAGCTCAACAATGGTTCGGTAATCACCGCTTTGTGGACGCACAACAATAGCGCGTGGAATGCGAGTGCCGGCTTCAGTTCGACGTATAGCGTCGCGTACAACCTCGTCGTGGATGCACCCGGTACGAGTGGTACTGTCAAGGTGGTCGACATGATGGGTAACCCGATGACCATGAATTACACGGACGGTACGTTGAAGCTGAATCTAACGGAAGCCCCTCTTTATGTTGTGTCGAACAATGCGAGTGTCGCTAGGAGCAACGTGAATCCGCCTCCGGGTTACGTCGGCTCGTGATTGATGCTCTGTATGCGGGCAGCTTGAGTCGGCTTGCTTGCGGTATCGGCAGTACATTTGTTGAAAAAACGCGCGGTTGTCCCGCGCGTTTTTTGTCTGCGTTTCGCGAATGCGAGAAGAGTGTGATTTGCCTAAGAAAGTGGCGCCGCAATTTTTTAAGGCTCCGCGAAATAAGTTCTTGACAGGCCCTATGGACCCCCGCATAATTCGGCCTCTCCAAACGACGGGGACGCGAAAAAGCAGCAGCTTTTAGCGGATGTTCTTTAAAAACTAACAGCCGACAGATGTGGGTGCTCGATGATGGCGCGCGGTGGTTCTTCGGAGC
>NZ_JBBPEN010000015.1:0-118544 GCF_038900755.1 Paraburkholderia diazotrophica | reverse complement strand
ACGCGCAGATCGCGGCAGGACCTGCGATCTTGGCCGCCTTCCAGGCGCCGAACAGCCAGCCCGATCCGATGATCGAGCCAAGCCCCGTCAGCATCAGCGCGAATGGGCCGATGTGCCGTTGAATAGAACTTTTCACGTCTTCTCCTGTGTCGACGGGGGTCAGGCATTAGCGCTTGCTCCCGCCCCATGCAAGATGGTTACTGTCTGAAAGCACGCCGATGCCGCGTGCCACGAGAGACGGCTGGAGCTCATCCAAAAGACTAGGGCATACGGCGGGCGGGCGCGAGTCCGGGTTGCAGGTTATGCAAGGTGCAACCGGTCGCGCGCGGGGCGTAGTTTAACGGTTGCACCGCGCGATTGCAGTCAAAAACCGTAAGCGCCCTATAAAAAAATCAAGAACATAGCAAGCTTTGTAAGACAAACCGTGCTGCGCTGATATCCCCGTCTTATATGGGGATTTAAAGATTGCGGTTGACCTTCTCTCGAAATGCCCGTATAAAGGACAGGCAGGATTTCAAGCGGCGAGTGAATTGGTCTTTCGTAGTTCGCCCATCAACGGTACTCCGGTTGGTCCCATTACCCTTCCTTGATTTTCATGCACCCTCGGGCTACGGCCTTTATTTCGGCTTCGGCCTTGTTCACCATTTTTAGGAAAAAGTAATATGGAAACCGGTACCGTCAAGTGGTTCAACGACGCAAAGGGCTTTGGCTTCATCACGCCGGACGCAGGCGGTGAAGACCTGTTCGCGCATTTCTCGGAAATCCGCGTCGAAGGCTTCAAGACGCTGCAGGAAAACCAAAAGGTTACCTACGACGTCAAGACGGGCCCGAAGGGCAAGCAAGCCGCTAACATCAAGCCGGCCTAAGCTTCGCCTCCTTCTGGAACGCAAAAAACCCCGCCTTGGCGGGGTTTTTTGTTTATTGCCCGAAGCGATTGACGGCGCGCGGTCTGAAAATCTTTACCGGAATAGACGTCGCGCGTGAATGCCCAAACCCGTCGCGACACTGGCGAGCCGATCGCCGAAAACAGGACGCGCATCGGGAAACGCCGCCGCCAGTGCGCCCGACAGAAACGCGAGCCCGGTCGATCCCCCCGTAAAATACAGAGCGTCGACCTCGCGCGGCGCGACGCCCGCCCGTTGCACCGTTTCGCGCGCCGCCTGCACGATGCGCAGCGTCTCGTCCTTGCCGGCCGCGATCAGTTGCGCTTCGTCGAAAGCAAGGCGCAAGTCCTCCTCGACGATCTCCAGATCGATCAGCGTCTCGCCGCCAGCCGCGACGCCGATCTTCGCTTCCTCCGCGTGCGCCGCGAGCGCATGGCCAAAGCGCTGCTCAACGACACGCATCAGCCGGTCGTGATGGCGCGTGTCCGAGTAAAGGTGCCGCATCAGCCCCAGTTCCGACACGCGCTTCGGCGTGTAAATCGTGTTGATCAGATGCCACGTCGCGAGGTCGAAATAGACGCGGTTCGGCACTTCGCGGCCTTCGGGATCGAGCGACTGATAGCCGAGCTCCCGCAGAATCGTCGCCAGCTCGACGCGCCGGTCGAAATCCGTTCCGGCGACGTGCACGCCGTGGTGCGCCAGCACGTCGTCCTTGCGCTCCAGACGCGTCATCCGCTCCGGGCCGACGCGCACCAGCGAGAAGTCCGACGTGCCGCCGCCGATATCCGCGACCAGCACGAGCCCCTCCTGCGTCAGATGCGCTTCGTAGTCGAACGCGGCTGCGATCGGCTCGTACTGGAAGTGAATCTCCTGCAGCCCGACCGAACGCGCCGCCGCTTCCAGCTGCTGTTGAGCGAGCAGATCGGCGCGCGGATCGTCGTCGACGAAAAAGACCGGGCGCCCGAGCACCACGCGGCTGATCGACGTGCCCGCCGCCTGCTCCGCGCAGCGCTTCAGATGCGTGACGAAGATCGCGATGACGTCCGTGTACCTGATCGCGCTGCCATCGCCGAGATCGGTCGTGTTCTCGGCGAGCGGCGAGCCGAGAATGCTCTTCATCGAGCGCATCAGACGGCCGTCGAAGCCGTCGATATACGCCTCCAGAGCCGCGCGGCCGTACTCACGCGTGTTTTCGTCGGTGTTGAAGAAGACGGCGGTGGGCAGCGTCGTGTACGCGCCTTCAACGGGCGCCAGCTTCAACACAGCCTGTTCAGTCGACGGGCCGCCGACCGGGACGGCAACTGCCGAGTTAGACGTGCCGAAGTCAATCGCGCAATAGGTCATGGCAGTAAACGCCGCTCGCGCTGGCGCGCACAGAAAGAGGACGGGCTTTGTAACATGAAAGCGGTGACACCATCAACCGACAACGACCCCGACAGCATCCGTTAGCGCGCCGCCGATCTGGCAGGCCTCGCGGAATGCGACTTGCTCTATCGAAGGGTCGCGTCACGCACGGATCAGTCCGACAGGATACCCCGTCGGATTGCCGGCTTGCAGAACCTTCCGATCACTCGACGGATCACATTCGAACATACAGGAGACTTCAGGAGACTCGATGGAGGAATCCTCCGCGGCCACGCTTCGCAGCGACTCGACGACCATCGTCGAGACCGATCTGCCATCGCGACTCGACCGCTTGCCCTGGGGGCGCTTTCACACGCTGATCGTCGTCGCGCTTGGCGTGACGTGGCTGCTCGACGGGCTGGAGGTGACGCTCGCGGGCTCGGTGGCGAGCGCGCTGAAGTCGAGCGCGGTGCTGCGCCTCTCGAACGCGGACGTCGGCCTCGCGGGCAGCGCCTATATCGCCGGCGCGGTGCTGGGCGCGCTCGGCTTCGGCTGGCTGACCGACCGGCTCGGGCGGCGCAAGCTGTTCTTCATCACGCTCGCGCTCTATCTGGCGGCCACGGCGGCGACGGCTTTTTCGTGGAATCTCGCGAGCTTTCTCGTCTTTCGCTTTCTGACGGGCGCGGGCATCGGCGGCGAATACACGGCGATCAACTCGACGATCCAGGAATTCACGCCCGCGCGCGTGCGCGGCCACACCGATCTCGCGATCAACGGCACCTTCTGGATCGGCGCGGCGCTGGGCGCGTTCGGCTCGCTGGTCCTGCTCGATCCGCATCTGCTGCCCGGCGACTGGGGCTGGCGCGCGTGCTTTTTCATCGGCGCGGCGCTCGCGCTGGCGATTCTGCCGATGCGCGTCTGGATACCCGAAAGCCCGCGCTGGCTGCTCACGCACGGCGAAGAAAAAGAGGCGCGCTCGATCGTCGAAGGCATCGAAGCACGCTTTCGCGCTGACAATCACACACTCGCGGACGACGGCCTGAACCGCCTGCGCCTGCGGGCTCGCGAGCGCACGACGCTGCGCGAGGTTTTCCATACGCTGTTCATGCTGCACCGGCGCCGCGCATTGGTCGGGCTGTCGCTGATGACGGCGCAGGCGTTCTTCTACAACGCGATCTTCTTCACCTACGCGCTCGTGCTGACCGACTTCTATCACGTGCCGGGCGAACACATCGGCTGGTACATCCTGCCTTTCGCGTTCGGCAATTTCACGGGACCGCTGTTGATCGGCAGGCTGTTCGACGTGATTGGCCGCCGCAAGATGATCGCCGCGACGTACGCGCTGTCGGCGATCCTGCTGACCATCAGCGGCTATATGTTCGAAAAGGAAATGCTCTCCGTGACGACGCAGACGATCTCGTGGATGGTGATTTTCTTTTTCGCTTCGGCGGCAGCGAGTTCCGCGTATCTGACCGTCAGCGAATCGTTCCCGCTCGAAATCCGCGCGCTCGCGATCGCGGTGTTCTATGCATTTGGAACGGCGCTCGGCGGCATTGCGGGTCCAGCCTTCTTCGGCCGGCTGATCGATACGCACCAGCGCAGCGAAGTCTTTTCCGGCTATCTGGTCGGCTCGGCGCTGATGCTCGCCGCCGCGCTGATCGCCGCGATCTGGGGCGTCGACGCGGAACGGCGGTCGCTCGAAACCGTCGCGACGCCGCTGTCGGCCATCGACGGCGAGTAATCGCACGCCCATGAAAAACGCGGCCCTCGGGCCGCGTCGGGTCATCGCGCGAAAGCGATTCGCGGATCGATCAGAACGCCTTGTTCCACGCACCCGCATAGGCGATGTCGCCGAGTGGCAAACGCGCGCGCACCGACTTCTCTCGCTCACGCAGCACGGGGTCGAGCTTGTCGATATCGCCGTAGTGCGCAAGCGAAATCATCGCGATCACTTCGACGTCGTCGGGCACCGCGAACGCCTTGCGGAATGCGTTCACGTCGAAGCCGCTCATCTGATGCGCGGCGAGCCCGAGCGCGTGCGCCTGCAAGACCAGCGACATCGCCGCC
This sequence comes from Paraburkholderia diazotrophica, assembly GCF_038900755.1. Lineage (GTDB taxonomy): Bacteria > Pseudomonadota > Gammaproteobacteria > Burkholderiales > Burkholderiaceae > Paraburkholderia > Paraburkholderia diazotrophica_A. The sequence goes on along the minus strand of NZ_JBBPEN010000015.1, from coordinate 114,249 downwards.
GCACCCGCGTCGTACGGCGCGCAGCGGTTCACGTCGCCCTTCGACGTCAACGTGTGCGTCGTCACGCAGATCAACACCGGCGCATTCGCGTTCCAGGCCTGGTTGAACGGCACGAGCGTATCGAATGCTTTCTTGTACGCGACTTCGTCCGTCGAGCGATCGAACACGACGAAGCGCCACGGCTGCATGTTGTACGACGAAGGCGCCCAGCGCGCCGCTTCGAGGACCGCGCGCAGATGCTCGCGGCTCATCGGCTCGCTCGAATACGCGCGCGGACTCCAGCGGCCGGCGATCAGTTCATGAATGGGAACGTCGGTGGGTGCGGGTTTGTTGGTCATGCGCATCTCTCGGTCGAAATTCATGAAGGGCGGGCCGTAGCCCGAGGGCCCACTAGAATAACCGAGGTGTCCCGATCCCGCTTCGCTCTCTTCGCGCGTCGTGCAGATGCAGATCGCGCGAGCGCATCAGAAAAGCGCGCCGCGGCTTTTCCGCTGCGACGCGCGGTGCGGTGGATCGAAACGGTGCTTCTGCGTCGAAACGCGGCGCCTGAAAAGCGAGGCGGGAGCACGCGAGCGGACGCCGCGACGCAAGCGTCAGATGGCCGCCTGGCTCGCCACCCGGCGTTCGCCGCGATTGATCCGCAGCACGATGATCGACGCGACGATGCACAAGCCGCCCGAGATCATCGACGCAACCGTGTACGTACCGAGGCTCGCGCGCAGCAAGCCCGCGCCGAGCGCCGCGAACGCCGCGCCGAGCTGATGCCCCGCGACGACCCAGCCGAACACGACGGGCGCCGACTCCTTGCCGTACACATCGGTGGCGAGGCGCACGGTCGGCGGAACGGTGGCGATCCAGTCGAGGCCGTAGAACACGGCGAAAAGCGGCAATCCGAAAAAGTCGATGCCGAACGCGTGCGGCAGATAGATCAGCGACAGGCCGCGCAGCCCGTAGTACCAGAACAGCAGCACGCGGGCATTGAAGCGGTCCGACAGCCAGCCCGACAGCGTCGTGCCGAACAGATCGAAGATGCCCATTGCCGCGAGCAGCGATGCACCCTGCACTTCCGTCATCCCGTAGTCGCCGCACATCGCGATCAGGTGCGTGCCGACGTAGCCGTTCGTGCTCGCGCCGCAAATGAAGAAGCTGAAGAACAGCAGCCAGAAGTCGCGCGTCTTGCTTGCGGAGGCCAGCGTGCCGAATGCGATTGCAAGCGGGTTCTGCTTGCTCATGTCGGACCGGATGGGCGCGTCGGCAGGCGAGCCATACGGACGCAGCGCCATGTCGGCGGGACGCTCCGGCAGCAGGAACGCGACGAGCGGCAGCACGACGGCCGCGGCCGCCGCGACCGTCCACACGACGGGCCGCCAGCCGTGATGCTGCGCGATCGCCGCGAGCAGCGGCAGGAACACGAGCTGGCCTGTCGCCGAACTCGCGGTGAGTATGCCCATCACGAGACCGCGATGCGTCGTGAACCAGCGGTTGACGACCGTTGCCGACAGCGTCAGCGCCGCCACGCCCGTCGCGCCGCCGACCATCACGCCCCAGACGAGAATCATCTGCCACGGATGCGTCATCAGCGACGACAGGCCGACGCCCGCCGCCATCGTGCCGAGCGCCGCCAGAATGGTCGGGCGCACGCCGAAGCGCTGCATCGCCGCCGCCGCAAACGGACCCATCAGGCCATACAGCGCGATATTCACCGAAATCGCCAGTGAGATCGTTGCGCGGCTCCAGCCGAAATCGTGTTCGAGCGGGACCATCATCACGCTCGGCGTCGCGCGCGTGCCCGCCGCCGCGAGCAACACCAGAAAGACCACCGCCACGGCCAGCCAGCCGTAGTGGAAACGCCCGCCTATCACTCTTGCTGCCCAGTTCATCGGTTCTCCAATGGGTTCGCTCTCCGTACCCGACGCATCGCGGCACGGATTCTTACCAGCTTCGTAAAAGACTTGTGAACGATCTGTCACAATCGGTCTTGCGATGTTAGTTACAGATCGGTAACATGTCAAGGCGTCTTACTCGTGGATCACAAGACCATGGCCCGTTCCGACACCACCCAATCCGCGCCGAGCCGCCGCACGCAGACGGCCGGTTCCGAAGCGCAACAGCATCTGCTACGCGCCGCCGCCGACCTGTTCTACCGGGAAGGCGTGCGGGCGGTCGGCGTCGATGCCGTCGTCGAGCGCGCGGGCGTCAACAAGATGAGCTTGTATCGCCAGTTCTCGTCAAAGGACGATCTGGTGGTCGCGTATCTGGAACAGTCGGACCGGCACTTCTTCAAGCGCTTCGACGAGAGCATCGCAAAACATCCCGGTGAGCCGAAAAAGCAGATCGCTCAGTATTTCGAGGACCTGGCGGGACGCGCATCGAAAGATGACTATCGCGGCTGTCCGTTCGTCAATGTGTCGGCGGAATTTCCGGACCCATCGCATGCGGCCCGGCTGTGCGTGCTGAACAACAAGACCAGGCTGATGCAGCGGTTGAACGAGCTTTGCGCCGCTGCGGGCGCGCGCGATCCGGGCGAACTGGCAAACGCGCTCGCGCTGCTGATCGAAGGCGTTTATGCATCGAGCCAGACGTACGGCCCGGGCTGCGGACCGATCAAGGTCGCGCCGCTCGTCGCTGCGCAGCTTGTCGCACAGGCATGCGGAGAGGCGCCGGTAAAATAGCGCTTTGAATTTCGCGGTTTGAACGCCGCTTTACCGCCCGCCTCGCACCATGTCTCCGACGCCCGCCGAATCGCACGACACCAGCCACGACGCTATTCTCGACGCCACTCGCCACTGGCTGACACGGGCCGTCATCGGGCTGAATCTGTGCCCGTTTGCGAAAGCGGTGCACGTGAAGAACCAGATTCGCTATGCGATCAGTGAAGCAACGGAAATGGAAGGCGTGCTCGCCGACCTGGAAACGGAACTACGCGCGCTGGCGGAATCCGATCCCGCCGATATCGACACGACGCTGCTGATCATCCCGCACGCGCTCGCTGATTTTCTCCAGTACAACGACTGCCTGTTCTTCGCGGACCGGATGCTGAAACAGTTGCGACTGGAAGGCACGCTGCAGATCGCGAGCTTTCACCCGCATTATCAGTTCGAGGGCAGCGGCCCCGACGATATCGAGAACTACACGAATCGTTCGCCGTGGCCGGTGCTGCATCTGCTGCGTGAAGCGAGCATCGAGCGCGCGGTCGACGCGTTTCCGGACGCCGCCGAGATCTACGAACGCAACGAGGAAACCATGCGCCGCCTCGGCCCGGACGGCTGGCGCAAGTGGATGAGCGAACGGGCGAAAGACTGACGGGCTAACGCCCGCCGCATCTCAAGCCTCGACGTAGAAACGCTCGCGCAACTCGCCGATGCCGAGCGTTTCCATCACTTCATTGAGCCGTTCCGTCGGACGACGGCGCGGCAAGTCTTTATAGGTCGCGATGATCAGCTCGTTCTTCATCGAGTGCTCCCAGCCGACCAGTTCCGTCACGTTCACCTGATAGCCGTGCGCTTCCAGTTGCAGGCAGCGAAGCACGTTGGTGATCTGGCTGCCGAACTCGCGCGTGTGCAGCGGATGTCGCCAGATCTCCGTCAGCGCGTTGCCGAGCGATTTGCCCTTGTTCTTGCGCAGCACGCCCGCCACCTCCGCCTGGCAGCACGGCACGACGACGATGTACTTCGCGTGCTTCTCCAGCGCGAAGCGGATCGCGTCGTCCGTGGCCGTGTTGCACGCGTGCAAGGCCGTGACAATGTCGACGTTCGCCGGCAGTTTGTCCGAAATAATCGACTCTGCCACGGAAAGATTCAAAAACGACATGCCCTTGAAGCCGAGGCGCGCGGCAAGCTCTTCGGATTTCGTCACCAGCTCTTCGCGCGTCTCAATGCCGTAAATGTGCGAGTTATCCCGCAGTTCCTTGACGAACAGGTCGTAGAGAATAAAGCCAAGGTAGGACTTGCCCGCGCCGTGATCGACGAGAGTCAGCTCTCCCTTCGTCTCTTTCAGGTCCTGGAGCAGCGGCTCGATGAACTGAAACAGGTGATAAACCTGCTTCAGCTTGCGGCGGCTGTCCTGGTTCATCTTGCCGTCGCGGGTCAGGATATGGAGTTCTTTCAGCAGTTCGATCGACTGATTGGGACGGACTTCGTAAGTTTTGCTGGACATCGAATGAACGCGCCACCGATCGCATCTCGAACGTGCGTCAGGCGACGGAAAAAGGGAAAAGTGTCTGTCAGTTTACCCAAAGCGCGGTGGACGGTCCCGGTTCTTCCGCGTCGATGGCGATACCGCGCCCTGCCAGGAACAGTTCGTGCGGCAAAGCGGCTGACTCTGGACCTGCCGGCCGGCGCGTCGCAATGCAGGAATTGTCTGTCGCGGGCCCGAGGCGAGCCGTAAGGTGTGCGCGAGGGCCGCGGGACGCATGACAAGAGACAAGCGACCGGCCGCTGCGGCGTCGAAAAACCGCCGGTACGCGTGGGGAGGTCGAATGGCAACATGGTTCGAACGTTACGTAACCTGAAGTGCGCCGGGACTGCAACGAAGCGCGCTCGGATCTCATGAGGCGGCAAATGGATATGACACCCAACGGAAACGCCGAGCGCAAGTTTCAGGAGCTCATGGCGAAACTGCTGGCCACGCCCGAATGGACGGAAAAGCAGCAGCTGGAACTCGAAATGGCGCGCGACATCTCGGTCGAGATGTTGCATCTCGCGGAAGCCATGCGCGACGGCAGCGTCGATCTCGAGACGTGCCTGACGCTGCTCAAATACGCGAAAGTGCTGGACTTCGTGATGACGACACTCGCGTCGCGTCGCGACATCAAACCTCAGACGCTGCGCGTGATCTTCAAGCTCGCGGGACTCAAGGTCGACGAAGCCTATCCCGGCTGAGTCCGTCACCGGCTGCGCGGCACGTCGCGCAGCCGCTTGCTTGTTGCCTGCGGCCCGCTTGCGGCTGCACGTGCTTCTCGCCAGGCCGGCGCGGCGATCCGACGCCGCACCTGAGTCCACACATACCGCTATGCAGCGGCGGCGGGCCCGCCGAGCGGCGGGGTGCCATCGTGGAACATCGACTTCAATTGCTCGCGCAGTTCTGGCGTATCGCTGTGCTTGTGCGCTTGGACTGCGTGTCCGACGGCGGCTTCGAGCAGCTCGCTTTCCGAATCGGCGGATAGTGCGACGGTGCAGTTGATGTCGCTCGGGAATTCGCGGCAATCGATGTATTTGCGACCCATGACAGTCTCCTCAGATCAAAAATATCGCGCGCAACGCGTGCGCTGGCGCGGCCTCGCCGTATCGACTGGCGAAGTTGCGGGCAGCGGCGAATGCGTGAGTTGTGCGCGACAGGGCGGCGCGGAATGCGCCGCAACGGAAGGGATGTGAGAAAAGTATAGGTCGCGCGCGAGGCCGCGCGGGGCCGCTGCGAACTCGCTTCGGGTTTGCCGCGAACTCGCTGCGGGTTTGCCGTGCTTCCAGGCCGGTGGGACAATACCGGCCTTCGCGCCGCGCGCCGTGCCCCGCTTTTCCATTCACTCCTTCACCGCCTCAAGCCGATGTCGAACTCGCCCGATCACGTCCAGGATCACGTCCGCGTTGCCGTTATCGGCGGCGGCCCAGCCGGGCTGATGGCCGCCGAAGCGCTGGCGCGCGGCGGCGTGCGCGCCGATGTATACGACGCGATGCCGTCCGTCGGCCGCAAGTTTCTGATGGCGGGCAAAGGCGGCATGAACATCACGCACTCCGAGCCGATCGAGCCGTTTCTCGATCGTTACGGCAAGCGCCGCGCGGACATCGCGCCGCTGCTCGACGCGTTCGGACCGCATGCGCTACGCGCGTGGCTCGACGAGCTTGGCGTCGAGACGTTCGTCGGCAGCTCCGGGCGCGTGTTTCCGGCCGGCATGAAAGCCGCGCCGATGCTGCGCGCGTGGCTGCATCGGCTGAGGGAATCGGGCGTGCACTTTCATATGCGGCACAAGTGGATAGGCTGGTCGTCTTCGTCCGATAACGCGCGCAGCCTGCGCTTCGCGACGCCCACAGGCGAGCAGGACATCGCCGCCGACGCCGTAGTGCTCGCACTGGGCGGCGGCAGCTGGGCGCGTCTCGGCTCCGATGCCGCGTGGGTCGCGCTGATGAAAGAACGCGATGTCCCCGTCGCGCCGCTGTTGGCCGCGAACTGCGGCTTCGACGCCGACTGGAGCGACTACTTTCGCGAGCGCTACGCGGGCCAGCCGGTGAAGCCGGTGTCGATCAGCGTCGAAGGCGTGGACGGCGTTGTCCAGCATCGACAAGGTGAGTTCGTCGTGACGTCGACGGGCATCGAAGGGAGTCTCGTGTATGCGCTTTCCTCGACGATTCGCGACCGCCTGCTCGCTGAAGGCGAAGCGACGATACGGCTCGATCTCGCGCCTGGCTTGACGGCGCAGCGCGTGATCGACGAAGTGACACGGCCGCGCGGCTCGCGCTCGATGTCGAGTCATCTGCATAGCCGTATCGGCATTACGGGCGTGAAGCTCGGCTTGCTGCACGAATGCGTGTCGAAGGACGATTTCTCCGATGCCGTAAAGCTCGCCCACGCGATCAAGTCGCTCGCGCTGCGGCTCGCGCGCACTCGCCCGATCGACGAAGCGATCAGCAGCGCGGGCGGCGTTCCGTTCGAAGCGCTCGATCGCGCGCTGATGGTCAAACAGTTGCCCGGCGTGTTCTGCGCCGGCGAGATGCTCGACTGGGAAGCGCCGACGGGCGGCTATCTGTTGACGGCCTGTTTCGCGAGCGGCCTCGTCGCGGGGCGCGGCGCGCTGGACTACGTCGAGGCGTCGAAGCGCTGAGCCTTCGCTCGCTTGCGGCCGCTTTTGCCTGTTGCGGACGCTTGCGCAATCAGCGCTTCTTCATTTGGCCTTGAGCCGCCACAGCGATGTGACTTCGGCGACGCGCGCCGTGTGCAACGGGTCCGTCGCGTCCGTCGCCTTCGGATGACGCGGCTTGATGTCCTCGCGCCCAGCGACCGTGAGACCCGCGTTGTCGATGGCGGCCAGCAGCCAGTCGCGCGTGCGCATGCCGAGATGCTCCGCGAAATCGGACAGAATCAGCCAGCCTTCGCCTTCCGGCGCGAGATGATCGGCGAGTCCATTCAGAAAGCCGAGCAACATCCGGCTCTCGTAGTCGTACACCGCGTTCTCGATCGGCGATGCGGGACGCGCCGGCACCCACGGCGGGTTGCAGACGACGAGCGGCGCGCGTCCTTCCGGGAACAGATCCGCTGCGACAATCTCAACCTGCCTGTCGTAACCGAGACGCGTCAGGTTTTCTTTCGCGCATGCGAGCGCGCGCGGGTCTTGATCGGTCGCGACGATACGCTTGACGCCGCGCTTCGCGAGAACCGCCGACAGCACGCCCGTGCCGACGCCGATATCGAACGCCTTTTCGAGCGACGGCAACGGCGTCCGCGCGACGAGATCCACATACTCGCCTCGCACCGGCGAGAACACGCCGTAGTGCGGGTGGATGCGCTCCTGAAGCGCGGGAGTCTCGACGCCCTTCTTGCGCCATTCGTGCGCGCCGATCAGCCCAAGCAGTTCGCGCAACGAAACGATTGAGGGTTCCTGCGTCGGCGGTCCGTAGACTTCTTCGCACGCCTCCTGAACATTGGGCGCGCGGCGCAACGGGATCATGTAGTCGCCTTCGAGCGGAATCAGCACCATGCCGAGCGTTCGCGCGCGCTGCGATTGCGCTTGCCGGTGCAGATTGAACGCATCCAGCGGACTGCCGGCCTGCTTGCGTGGCTTGCGCTCCAGCCGGCGAGTCATCGCTTGCAACAGTTGGCGCGCGTTCTGGAAATCGCCGCGCCACAGCAGCGCGGTGCCCTCACAGGCGAGGCGATAGGCAGCATCGGCTGTAGTGCGATCGTCGGCGATCACGACACGTTTGGCGGGCGGGACGGCGGCTTCGGAGCGCCAACGCGCGGAGTGCGGGCCGTCGGCTTCGGGCCAGGTCAAGATGGGAAAATCGGTCATAGGTCTGTGGCGCGGGAGGCGGTGCAAGCACGTATGCGCCGCGGGCGCTCCTTTCGATGCCCGTATTGTATTGAACGTTCCGGCGAAGCCGCAGGGTTTCCCCGTCGATGTCGCGCCTGGGAGTGCAGCACTGCGAAGATGAAGGGCCACGCGATCGATAGCAACCAGAGAGGCGCGAAGTCACGACAGGCAGATATTCGCCACGTTGCGCGGGGTTGCGGACAGCAACGGTCTGGCGGGTCCAAAAACGGAAAAGGGGTTGCAGACGAAATGTCTGCAACCCCTTGGTCATGCTGGTGCCGGCTGCAGGACTCGAACCCGCCACCTGATGATTACAAATCAACTGCTCTACCAGATGAGCTAAGCCGGCATAAGACCGCGATTCTACTTCATTTCACGACTTTGAGGTGGCCTCTTCCGCCGCCCTTGTTTCCATCGTCGTCGGGACGCGGTTCTTCATCGGTTTCGCTGACTTTTTCCGCAGCCGCTGTCGCTTCCGGCTCATCGGCGATCACGGTTTCGTCGTCCTCGGAATCTGTCGCCTCGCCGCCAGCCGACTCGACCGGGAACGCCATGCCCTGCCCGTTCTCCCGCGCGTAGATCGCGAGCACGTTCGCGACTGGCACCTCGATCTTGTGCGACTTGCCCGAAAAGCGCGCGTGGAACTCGATCCACTCGTTGCCCATTTGCAACTGGCTCGTCGCCTCGAAGCTGATGTTCAACACGATCTCGTTGTCGCGCACGAACTGGCGCGGCACACGCGTCTGGTTATCGACACGCACCGCGATATGCGGCGTATAGCCGTTATCGGTACACCACTCGTACAGCGCGCGCAGCAGGTACGGCTTCGTGGAAATCTCTTGCATCAACTGTCCTCGTGCCGGGCAGACGCGTGAACGAAGCGCCACGCGCCCCACCCGAAGCCAATCTCAAACTCAGCGGCGCATCACCTTTTCCGACGGCGTCAGCGCTTCGATATAGGCCGGACGGCTGAAAATTCGCTCGGCGTACTTCATCAGCGGCGCGGCGTTCTTCGACAGTTCGATGCCGTAGTGATCCAGACGCCACAGCAGCGGCGCGATCGCGACGTCGAGCATCGAGAACTCTTCGCCGAGCATGTACTTGTTCTTCAGGAAGATCGGCGCGAGTTGCGTCAGGCGATCGCGGATCGCGAGGCGCGCCTTCTCGTGATTCTTCTCTGCGGCCTTGCCCTTCTCGTTTTCGAGCGTGCCGACGTGGACGAACAGCTCCTTCTCGAAGTTCAGCAAGAACAGGCGCGCGCGGGCACGCTGGACGGGATCCGCGGGCATCAGCTGCGGATGCGGGAAGCGCTCGTCGATATACTCGTTGATGATGTTCGATTCATAGAGGATCAGGTCCCGTTCGACGAGAATCGGCACCTGACCATACGGATTCATCACGGCGATGTCTTCCGGTTTATTGAACAGGTCGACATCGCGGATTTCGAAGTCCATGCCCTTTTCGAACAACACCAGCCGGCAGCGCTGGGAGAACGGGCAAGTAGTGCCGGAATACAGAACCATCATGTTTGCGTTTCCTCAAAAAACTTAAAGGGCCAGCGAGCGGGAAAACCGTCCTGCAGGTCTTCCCTTGCGCCGGCCCCACACCCGTCACGGTGTGACTATTTGATATCTTTCCAGTACGCGGCGTTCAGTCGCCAGGCGAAAAAGCTCAGAACGCCGAGGAACAGCAGCACCCACACGCCAAGCTGGCGACGGGTTTTCTGCGTCGGTTCGGACATCCATGAAAGGTACGACACAAGGTCGGCCACAGCAGAATCATAATCCACCGGTGACATCGTCCCCGGCGTGACCTGCTGGAAGCCCACGAATTTCTTGACCTTTTCCTTCGTCTCTTCGTCGACTTCGTCTTCGAACTTCGCCGTTCGTTGCCCCTGAAGCTGCCACAGCACGTGAGGCATGCTCACGTTCTCGAACACCATATTGTTCCAGCCTGTCGGCCGTGTGTCATCGCGGTAGAAACTGCGCAGATACGTGTACAGCCAGTCGCGGTTCTTCGCGCGCGCTTCCACGGACAGATCCGGCGGTGTCGCGCCGAACCACGCTTTCGCGTCATCCGGACGCATTGCGACCGTCATCGTATTGCCGACTTTATCTGTCGTGAACAACAGGTTTTTTTCAATTTCCTTCTGCGAAATGCCGATGTCCTGCAATCGGCTGTATCGCATCAAGTTCGCGCTGTGGCAATTCAGGCAGTAGTTTACAAACAATTGGGCGCCGTGCTGCAACGAGGCGATATTTTCGGTGTTGTCGGGCGCCCGGTCGAGCGGGAATTCGTCCGCGCGAACGGGTGTCGTGGACAGTGCGAGCGTCGTTGCGCCGAGCAGCGCAAGCGTCGAAAGCAGTTTTTTCATCTTCGTTTTCTCCTGGCTCGCGGTTAGTGGGGTTTGAACCGCACTCGTTCGGGCGGCTGCTTGAACTTGCCAAGCGGCGTCCAGAACGGCATGCCAAGGAAGAAAGCGAAGTAGATCAGCGCGCAAATCTGCGCGATCAGCGTCGCGGCCGGGGACGGCGGCTTCGTTCCGAGGAACGCCAGCGTCAGGAAGGCCAGCACGAAGATCGCGTAAAACACCTTGTGGAAGAACGGCCGGTAACGGATTGACTTCACCGGCGAACGGTCGAGCCACGGCAGGAAGAACAGCGACACCACCGCGCTGCCCATCACCACTACGCCCCAGAACTTCGATTGGGTGAACGCCATCGCCAGAATCACGAGGACTGCGAGCACGGGCAGACCGAGCTTCCATTTGCCGCGCGCCCGCACCAGCGCAAACAGGCCCAGCAGCCCGATCACAATCATCAGCACGATCTTGAACGGGTCGGTGGTCGCGCGCAGCATCGCGTAGAACGCGGTGAAGTACCAGACGGGGGCGATTTCAGGCGGCGTCTGCAGCGGGTTCGCCGGAATGAAATTGTTCGCTTCGAGGAAGTAGCCGCCCATCTCCGGCGCGAAGAAGATAATCGCCGCGAACACCATCAGGAAGATGCACACGCCCATGAAGTCGTGCACCGAGTAGTACGGATGGAACGGAATGCCATCGAGAGGAATGCCGTTCGAATCCTTCTTGGCCTTGATCTCGATGCCGTCCGGGTTGTTCGACCCCACTTCATGCAGCGCGACGATGTGCGCAACCACGAGCAGCAGCAGCACCAGCGGAATCGCGATCACGTGAAACGCGAAGAAGCGGTTCAGCGTGACGTCGGACACGACATAATCGCCGCGAATCCACAGCGACAGGTCCGGACCGATGAACGGAATCGCCGAGAACAGGTTCACGATCACCTGCGCGCCCCAGTACGACATCTGGCCCCACGGCAGCAGATAGCCGAAGAACGCTTCCGCCATCAGGCAAAGGAAAATTGCGCAGCCGAAGATCCACACGAGCTCGCGCGGCTTGCGGTACGAACCGTACAGCAGCCCGCGGAACATATGCAGATACACGACGACGAAGAACATCGAGGCGCCCGTCGAGTGCATGTATCGGATCAGCCAGCCCCACGGCACTTCGCGCATGATGTACTCGACCGATGCGAACGCCGTCATCGAGTCGGGCTTGTAGTTCATCGTCAGGAAAATGCCGGTGACGATCTGATTGACGAGCACCAGCAGCGCAAGCGAGCCGAAGAAGTACCAGAAGTTGAAGTTCTTCGGCGCGTAATACTCGGAGACGTGCGCTTTCCACGTCGCCGTCATCGGAAAACGGCGGTCGATCCAGCCCGTCAGCCCCGTCGTTTCCACCTCTTTTTCGGTTGTCGCCATTACGCTTCTCCTTTCTCGTCCTTGCCGATCACGAGCGTGGTGCCGGTGATCATATAAGGCGGGATATCGAGGTTTTGCGGCGCAGGTTTGTTCTTGAAGACGCGGCCGGCCATGTCATAGGTCGAACCGTGGCACGGGCAGAGGAAGCCGCCGGGCCAGTCGTCGGGCAGGTTCGGCTGCGCGCCTTCCTGGAAGCGGGGTGTCGGCGTGCAGCCCAAGTGGGTGCACACCGCGACGGCAACGAAAAGATTCTTGTGATCGGCGCGCGAGCGGAACTCGTTCTTGCAGTAATCCGGCTCGGGCAGCGAAAAAGGGTTCTTGGTTTCGGGATCAGCGACTTCCTTGTCGGCCTTCTGGACGTCGGCCAGCATCTTGTCAGTGCGGTTGATGATCCACACGGGCTTGCCGCGCCACGCGACAGTCAGCATGTCGCCGGGCTTCAGGCTGGAGATATCGACTTCGACGGGAGCTCCCGCCGCCTTGGCCTTTTCGGATGGTGCAAATGAACTAACAAAGGGTACGACGGTGGCGACTCCTCCGATGCCACCTGCTACGGTCGTCGCAATCAGCCAGCTACGGCGGCTGCCATCGACGCGTTCATCTTCCTTGTCTCGCATCACACGCCCCACTTCTGAGTTGGATTTTTCCTTCACGTCGGGTCTACCGCCGCTAGTTTGCTCGAATGGAGTCAGCATTTACAAGGGCCGATTGCCAAAAACCGTGCGAAGTCATTGATAAATCAGGGTTTCCCCGCACGGATCGCAAACATTTTTGCCGCCTTTATTAAGCATTTCCCGGGTTTTTAAAGCCTTTTTGTCGCGTAATCGGATTGCTATTCAGACTGGATTATGAATATCGATAAAGAGGTGTTCGATCTCGAACTGCTCGGACAGATGCGCGCCGAGCGCCTGCACGCCGTACCGCTCGGTCGCATGATGGCCGGCGGCGAGAAAGGCGACGCCGCTTTCCGCCGACATATGCGTGATCGGCTCGGAAATTTCGCCCGTCAGATAGACGTCCGCGCCCGCTTCGATCGCGTCCTCGAAATAGCCTTGCGCGGCACCCGTACACCACGCAACTCGCCGTAATTCCTGATCAGGATCGCCAAGCACCAACGGACCTCGAGCAAGCGTATGCTCGACTTGTGCGGCAAAGTGAGCGAGCGTGATCGGCATGGGCAGCGTGGTCATCCAGCCGATGTCGTTCTCGCCGAAACGCGATTCACCGATCAGTCCGAGCTTCGCGCCGAGTTGCGCGTTGTTGCCGTAGACGGGGTGATCGTCGAGTGGCAGATGGAAGGCAAACAGACTCAGACCGTTGGCGATAAGCGCCTTGAGCCGCTGGTATTTCCGGCCGGTGATCTGCGGCTGCTCGTTGCGCCAGAAGTAGCCGTGATGGACCAGCACGGCATCGGCCCCCCACTCCAGCGCGGCCTCCAGAAAGGCCAGCGACGCGGTCACGCCTGTCGCAATCTTGTCGATCTTGCGCCGCCCTTCGACCTGCAGGCCATTCGGGCAATAGTCCTTGAAGCGCGAAGTTTCAAGGAGATTGTTCAAGTACAATTCGAGTTCGATCCGATCCATATATCCCTCTAATTTTTCAGATGCTCAGACGCTTTTGGCTGTTCTTCGCCCAGGCGGTGACCGTGCTGCTGGCGCTGATGTTCATCATTGCGACGCTCAAACCGCAATGGCTGCAACGTCAAGGGCAGTTCGGCAAGCAACTGGCCGAGCCGATCGTCGCGCTGCGAGAGGTAGCACCCGGGATCGGCAACGGCGGCGCTGTGCAAAATTCCTATGCGGACGCGGCGCAAAAGGCAATGCCCGCCGTCGTCAACGTGTTTTCCAGCAAGGACGGATCGCTTCCGCCCGATCCGCGCGCCAAAGACCCTCTCTTTCGCTACTTCTTCGGCGACCGGAACCGCAAGCAGCAAGAGCAACCCGCAGCCAACCTGGGCTCGGGAGTTATCGTGAGTTCGGAAGGTTACATTCTAACGAACCAGCACGTCGTGGACGGCGCGGATCAGATCGAAATCGCGCTCGCCGACGGCCGCACGACGGACGCGAAGGTGATCGGCGTCGATCCCGAAACCGATCTCGCCGTGCTCAAGGTCAACATGACCAATCTGCCGACCATCACGCTCGGCCGCATGGATCAGACGCGGGTGGGCGACGTCGTGCTCGCGATCGGCAATCCGTTCGGCGTCGGGCAAACGGTGACGATGGGCATCGTCAGCGCGTTAGGCCGCAATCACCTCGGCATCAACACGTTCGAAAACTTCATCCAGACCGACGCGCCGATCAATCCCGGCAACTCGGGCGGCGCGCTCGTCGACGTGAACGGCAACCTGCTTGGCATCAACACGGCCATCTACTCGCGCTCGGGCGGCTCGCTCGGCATCGGTTTCGCCATTCCCGTATCGACGGCGCGCAGCGTGCTGGAAAGCATCATCACGACAGGCACGGTGACGCGCGGCTGGATCGGCGTCGAGCCGCAGGACGTGACGCCTGAGATCGCAGAATCGTTCGGGCTCGAACAGAAATCGGGCGCGATCGTCGCGGGCGTGCTGAAAGGCGGTCCCGCCGACAAGGCTGGCATCAAGCCGGGCGACATCCTGGTCACGGTCAACGGCCAGGACATCACCGATACGACGCGCCTGCTCAACGTGATCGCGCAGATCAAGCCCGGCACGGGCGCGAAAGTCCATCTGGTGCGCAAGAACAAGGAAATGGATCTGACGGTGATGATCGGCAAGCGCCCGCCACCGCCGAAGCAGCCGTCCGACGAAGGCGATGATCAGGGCGACGACGGCGGCTAGAGCCTCCTGAAGCGAATCGACCGGGCGCGGCGATATGACGCGGCCCGCAAGCGCGAAGCCGACGGCGGCGCAAAGAAAAAGGGCAGTCTCCGAGGGAGCACTGCCCTTTTTGCTGTGCGCTGGTTTTATCCGTTTGCCGCGTATTTCCCGACTGCGTCTCGACCCGAGACCAAGAGCCGTCGTCAGCTCGCCGCCTTCTCTTCGTTCTCCGCGGTCACCGGCTTGCTCACGAAGAGCCGCGCCGCGATGATCCCCGCTTCGTAGAGCACGATCAGGGGAATTGCGAGAATCAGCTGCGAGAAAACGTCCGGCGGCGTCACCACCGCCGACACGACAAACGCGCCGACGATTACGTACGGCCGGATCTCCTTGAGCTTCTTCACCGTCAGCACGCCCATCCGGACGAGCAGCACGACGACGATCGGCACTTCGAACGTCACACCGAAAGCAATGAACATCGTCAGCACGAAGCTCAGGTAGTTGTCGATGTCGGTTGTCATTTCCGCGCCGAGCGGCGCGTTGTAATGCGCCATCACGCGAAAGATGGTCGGAAACACGACGAAGTACGCGAACGCCATCCCGCACAGAAACAGCGTGTAGCTGCTGCCGACGAGCGGCCCGACCAGCTTCTTCTCATGCTGATAGAGACCGGGCGCGACGAACGCCCAGATCTGATACAGCACGAACGGCAACGCGATCACGAAGGCGACGAGCATCGTCACCTTCATCGGCACGAAGAACGAGCCGGTGACGTCGGTGACGATCATCTTGCCGTCCTTCGGCAGATTGGTCATGAGCGGACGGGCAAGCAGCCGGAAGATATCCGGCGCCCAATACACGAGCCCGACGAACACGACGATAACCGAAATGCCGGCGCGAATGATGCGGTCGCGCAACTCGACGAGATGCGAGATGAAGGTCTCTTCAGTGCCTTCGTTTTGATTTTGGGGGTCGCTCACACCGGCCCTCGGTTGGAGATTGATGCGCGAGACATCGGAAGATCAGAAGAAGCGAGTCGGCCGGCGCAGACTGACGGGCGTATGCCGCGCGACGCGCGCCGCCCCCGATTGGACACGCGTGCGCCGCAACGTGGCGCGTTTGTACCAGTTCGGCGTGGCCGTCTGCTTGACGCGCCAGTTCTTGCGTTTCGCTGCGGACGCGCTGTGGGTGCGCCAGGACGTGCCGTCCGGTGCGGCGGAAGAATCCGCCGTGGCCGACGCCTCGCTTTCCGCCGAGCCGCCTGCAATGCTCGGCGACACCGACGTGCCCTGTGCCCACGCCTCGTTCAGTTCGGCTTCGTGCTTGCGCAGATTCTCATGAATTGTCGACTGGACGTTTTGCGCGGCCGATTCGAAATCCGTCTTCATGCGGCGCAATTCGTCGAGTTCGATTTCGCGCGTGACTTCGGCCTTCACGTCGTTGATATAGCGCTGTGCGCGGCCGAACAGCGCGCCGGCCGTGCGCGCGACGCGCGGCAGCCGCTCCGGCCCGAGCACGACCAGCGCGACAACGCCGATCAACGCCATCTTGGTCAAACCGAGATCCAGCATGGATTAGGCTTCCCGTCAGTGCGCGCCTCGTCAGCGCAAGCGTGTGCGGCTTGCGCCGGATTAGCGGGAATCGCCGGAATGCGACGCCTTTTCCTTCGCGTCGACATCGACGGTGTTCGAGCGCGACAGCTGGTCACGCTGCTGCGCCTCGGGCGATTCGCTTTCCTTCATCCCTTCCTTGAAGCCCTTCACCGCGCCGCCCAGATCGCTGCCGATATTGCGCAGCTTCTTGGTGCCGAACACTAGTGCGACGATCAGCAGAACGATCAGCCAGTGCCAAATACTCAATGAACCCATGAAAATCTCCTTAACCCCGCCGTCGTGCCTGGCGACGGCAATCGTGTGCCTTGCGGCGTGAATCGAAGCGCGGCCATTCGAGTGCGCCTCGTGCGTAAAACCTGCCGACCAGCGGAATTCGTGTCGGCGCCCGCTCGCCTGGACCCTGCCCATTATGAGCACGTCTGCGGGTCGCTGTCGTTACATCCCTACATAAAACAGCGACTTCGGCGACGGGCTTCGCCATTGTGCGCAGTCAAAATGCGCGTGCGGCGAATTAATGCGGTCTGGGTCAGCGCCGAACATGCAGCAGCGTAAGCGCCCTACGTTCGGCCCGCATTCAGCCCATCCGCAGCCACGGACGCGGCCCTGCGAGCAAGTGGGCGTGCAGGTGGTAGACCTCCTGCCCGCCGCCCGGCCCTGTGTTGATGACCGTGCGGAAACCCGTCTGGCCGCCCTTGTACGCGACGCCCAGCTGCTCGGCGAGACGCGCAACCAATATCAACATTTTACCAAGCAGAGCGGCATCGCCTTCGGTGCAATTCGACAGCGTCTCGATGTGCTTGCGCGGTATGACGAGCACATGCGTTTCAGCTGCGGGGCGGATATCGCGGAACGCGACGAACTCGTCGTCTTCGTGAACTTTGGTCGATGGGATCTCGCCCGCGGCGATCTTGCAGAAAAGGCAGTTCGGATCGTGGCTCATGGTCTCGATGGACGCCGAACGCAGCGCGCGCCGCATTCGGCGATTGTCAGAACCAGCTGCGCGGATTCGTCAGCGGCTTGTTGTCGTACAGGAACAACCAGCCTTTGATGATACGGTACAACGTCCATATCGCGACAGCCCACAGGATGGGCACGCCGATCAGCACGATAAAGAGCGCGACGCCAATCAGATGCCCGAGCAGTCCCATCCAGAACGTGCGGATCTGCCAGTCGAAGTGCGCTTCGTACGGTGTGCCGACTGTCTCCGGCCGCTTGATGTAGTTGAGGATGATCGCGATCAGCACCGAGATCCCGCCCGTCAGCCAGTAGACGGCGTAGAGCGCGTAGATGATATGCGTCAGCGTGCGCAGGCTGCGCTGCCGGTCGATTTCGATTGCGCTCTGATACGACGGTGGCGGATATCCGCCCTGCGACTGTTCCATGTATGCGTCCTCCTCGAGGGTGCGACTGGATGCCTTGCTGCGCCGATGCCGCGTCGCGTTGTCTCGCCGATTCCGAACCCGAGCCTGCCGTTGCCTGAATCGGACCGGCTCAGTCGCCGTTGCGCTCGCGTTCGCGGCTCTTGCGCAAGGCCTTTTCCTCGATACCCGACAGGCCTTCACGACGCTCGAGTTCGGCGAGCACGTCAGCGGGATTCAGATCGAAGTGCGACAGCATTACGAGGCAGTGAAACCACAAGTCGGCCACTTCGCCGACGAGCGCTTTACGTTCCGCGCCGAGGCGCACGTCCTTCGCGGCGAGCACGACTTCCGTGGCTTCTTCGCCGATCTTCTTCAGCACCGCGTCGTCGCCCTTATGGAAAAGGCGCGATACGTAAGAAACTTCGGGATCGCCACCCTTGCGGCTGTCGATGACGGCGGCCAGGCGCTGTAGCGTGTCGCCCGTCGATTGAGAATTTTGCGTCATTTGTAGATGTGTTCGGGATCTTTCAGCACGGGATCGACGGCAATCCAGTTGCCGGAATCGGCCGAGCCTTCGAATTTCTGGAAAAAGCACGAGTGCCGGCCGGTATGGCACGCGATGCCCGATACCTGCTCGACCTTCAGCAGCACGACGTCTTCGTCGCAATCGAGGCGCACCTCGCGCACATGCTGCACGTGGCCCGACTCTTCGCCCTTGAACCACAGCCGCTGCCGCGAACGCGAAAAGTAGACTGCGCGGCCCGTTTCGATTGTCTTCGACAGCGCTTCGCGGTTCATCCACGCGAACATCAGCACATCGTTCGTCGATGCTTCCTGCGCGATTACCGGCACGAGGCCGTTCGCGTCCCACTTCACCTTGTCGAGCCAGCTGACCTCAGACGGATTGATCACGTTACAACCTCACCGAAATGCCTTGATCGGCCATGAAGCGCTTGCACTCGCCGACCGTGTGCTCGCCATAGTGGAAGATGCTCGCAGCCAGCACGGCATCCGCGCGGCCTTGCGTGATGCCGTCGGCGAGATGCTGCAGCGAGCCAACGCCGCCGGACGCGATCACGGGGACGGGCACCGCGTCCGACACGGCGCGCGTCAGCGCAATGTCGAAGCCGCTCTTCGTGCCGTCGCGGTCCATGCTGGTCAGCAGGATTTCGCCCGCGCCGAACTCAGCCATCTTGCGCGCCCACTCCACTGCGTCGAGGCCTGTGTTCTTGCGGCCGCCGTGAGTGAATACTTCCCAGCGCGGCGTCTCGCCATCCGCCGACACGCGCTTCGCGTCGATCGCGACGACGATGCACTGCGAACCGTATTTGTCCGTCGCATCGCGCACGAGCTGCGGATTCGCTACCGCCGACGAATTCATGCTGACTTTGTCGGCGCCCGCGTTCAGAAGACGGCGCACGTCTTCGACAGCGCGCACGCCGCCGCCGACAGTCAGCGGAATGAACACCTGCGAGGCCACCGCTTCGATGATCGGCAGGATCAGGTCGCGCTGGTCGGACGTGGCCGTGATGTCGAGGAACGTGAGTTCGTCCGCGCCCTGCTCGTCGTAGCGGCGCGCGATTTCGACGGGATCGCCCGCGTCGCGCAACTCGACGAAATTGACGCCCTTGACCACGCGGCCAGCCGTGACGTCCAGACAGGGGATGATGCGTTTAGCTAAAGCCATGATCTTGCGAGTTCTTGCCAATACCGCTGGTGAGGACGCTCATCCATTCGCGATTCGCAGGAGAGCGGAAAAAGTCCGACGTCGGGTCGGCACACGGGACGCTGCGCAAGGTGCGCTCACACATATCGTGAATATCGCGCGCGCCCTGATGCGCAGACCGCCTGACGCTCAGGCGTCATCCGATTCGCGCAAACGGTCTGCGCGCGTCTGCGCCGCGGCAAAGTCGAGATCGCCCGAGTAGATCGCGCGGCCGCAGATCACACCCTCGATCCCTTCGCCTTCCACTTCGCACAGCGCTTCGATATCGCCCATGTTCGACAGGCCGCCGCTCGCAATCACAGGAATCTTCACCGCGCGCGCGAGGCGCACCGTCGCTTCGATGTTAATGCCCTGGAGCATGCCGTCGCGGCCGATGTCTGTGTAGATGATCGACTCGCAACCGTAGTCCTCGAACTTGCGCGCGAGATCGGCTACTTCGTGACCGGTCAGCTTGCTCCAGCCGTCGGTCGCCACCTTGCCGTCCTTCGCGTCGAGGCCGACGATGATATGTCCGCCGAACGCCGTGCACGCTTCGAGCAGAAAGCCCGGATTCTTCACCGCCGCCGTGCCGATGATCACGTACTCGAGGCCGTCGTCCAGATAGCGCTCGATCGTGTTCAGATCGCGGATGCCGCCGCCCAATTGCACGGGAATCTCGCCGCCGACTTCCGCGATGATCGCTCTGATCGCGTCTTCGTTTTTCGGCTTGCCGGCAAACGCGCCATTCAGGTCGACGAGGTGCAGGCGCCGCGCGCCACGGTCGACCCAATGCCGGGCCATCACCGCCGGTTCCTCGTGGAAAATCGTCGCCTGGTCCATATCGCCCTGTTTGAGGCGTACACACTGACCGTCTTTCAGGTCGATGGCGGGGATCAGCAGCATAGCAATCGGGTGGTATCTGGGAAGAAAGTTGAAGTTCGGCTGGCGGGAAATCCGGCTGTGGCCGGCGCCAGGCCGTTCCGCTAGTTTAGTACATGTCTTTCGGCGAGCTTGCCAACGGGCAGCTTATGCGTATGCATGTGAGCGAGGCAGTCGGACCGAAAGGGGAACATGGACGGTTCAAGGCGCTGACGACAGGGATCAGGGATTCCAGTGCACGAAGTTGCGATACACGCGCAAACCCGCGTCGGCGCTTTTTTCCGGGTGGAATTGGGTCGCAAAAATGTTATCCCGCGCCACCGCCGAGGTAAAGGGCACGCCGTACACCGTCTCGCCCGACGTGTGCGACGCGTTCTCAGGCACGACGTAATAGCTGTGCACGAAATAGAAGAACGCGTTGTCGGGGACGCCGGCCCACAGCGGGTGCGGCACGACCTGACGGACACGGTTCCAGCCCATTTGCGGCACCTTGAAGCGCGAGCCGTCGTCCTGCAACTGGCCGTCCAGCTCGAAGCGCACCACCTTGCCGGGCAAGAGGCCGAGGCCCTCCGTGTCGCCTTCCGCGCTCCAGTCGAACAGCATCTGCTCACCGACGCACACGCCCATCAGCGGCTTCGTGCGCGACGCTTCGACGACGGCATCCTGCAAGCCGGATTCGCCGAGCGAGCGCATGCAGTCGGGCATCGCGCCCTGGCCCGGCAGCACCACGCGGTCTGCCGAACGGATGGCTTCAGGCTTGTCGACGATCGCCACGTCCGCTTCCGGCGCGGCTTTCTTCAACGCCTGCGCGACCGAGCGCAGGTTGCCCATTCCGTAATCCACAATCGCAATCGAAGTTTTCATTTCAAGTTAGGCAGCAACGCCTTCAATCCGTCGACGATGAACTCCACCGCCAGCGCCGACAACATCAAACCCATCAACCGCGTGCCGATATTGATGCCTGTCCGGCCGACCCAACGGGCGATCGGCTCGGCAAGACTCAGCGATCCGAAGCAGAGCGCCGCAATCACGGCGCCGATGACGATCAGACTAACGCGGTCGTACCAATGATGAAAGCTGGCCGAATAGACAATGACCGTACTGATCGAACCCGGCCCCGTCAGCAGCGGAATCGCCAGCGGCACGACGGCGACGTTGTCCTTCAGCTCGGCTTCGTGACGCTCTTCGGGCGTCGAGCGGGCATTGCCGATCTGCGCGTTCAGCATGTTGATCGACATCAGCAACATGATGATGCCGCCGCCAACTTCAAGCGATCCGACCGAAATACCGAAGAAGCTGATGATCTGCTGCCCCAGCAGCGTCGTCACGGCGATCACGCAGAACACTGAAATCGACGCGATCCGGATCGTGCGGCGCTGCTCGGCGGCCGATTGCTGCGACGTCAGGCTCAGAAAGAACGGTATGGCGCCGACGGGATTGATCAACGCCAGCAGCGAAATAAACGACTTGAGGATATCCATCGCAAGCCGGACGCGCGCGGCGCGGCCGGTCCGGTTCTGTCGCTCAGAGGCTGCCCTTGGTCGACGGAATCTGCCCCGCCGCGCGTTCGTCCAGTTCGACGGCCATGCGCAGCGCGCGGCCGAAGGCCTTGAACACCGTTTCCATCTGGTGATGCGCGTTCAGCCCGCGCAGGTTGTCGATATGCAGCGTGACGCCCGCATGATTCACGAAGCCGCGGAAAAATTCGATGGACAGATCGACGTCGAACGTGCCGATGCGCGCGCGCGTGAACGGCACATGGAATTCGAGGCCCGGACGGCCGGAAAAGTCGATCACGACGCGCGACAGCGCTTCGTCCAGCGGCACGTACGAATGGCCGTAGCGGCGGATGCCCTTCCTGTCGCCGACCGCTTTCGCAATGGCCTGGCCCAGCGTGATGCCGACGTCTTCGACGGTATGGTGATCGTCGATATGCGTATCGCCATGCGCTTCGATGTCCAGATCGATCAGCCCGTGACGGGCGATCTGGTCGAGCATGTGATCGAGGAACGGCACGCCCGTGGCCAGTTTCTGCTGACCGGTGCCGTCCAGGTTGATCTTCACACGGATCTGCGTTTCGCTGGTGTTGCGAACGACTTCCGCAAGGCGCATGGCAATTCCTCGAATCTGACTTTGAAAGTGTGGGGTTGAGAAGTGCTGAAGCGAGTTCAGTTCAGCACGAGTTTCAGCGCCGCGAGCATTTGCGCGTTTTCTTCCGGCGAACCGACCGTCAAACGCACGCAATTCGCGAGCAATGGATGCATTTTACTCACGTTTTTGATCAAAACCCGCGATGTCAGCAGGGTTTCGAAGGTCGCCGACGCATCCGGCACGCGCACGAGCAGGAAATTGCCCGCGCTCGGGAACACTTCGGCACCCGGCAGCGCGGCCACGGCCTGCGCGAGCGTTGCGCGTTCGTTGCGCAATTGCGTGGCCTGCGCGTCGAGCACTTCGATATGATCGAGCAGGAAATCGGCCGTCGCCTGCGTGAGCACGTTGACGTTGTACGGCGGGCGCACCTTGTCGAACTCGTTGATCCATTCCGTGCGTCCCGCCATATAGCCGAGCCGGATGCCAGCAAGCCCGAGCTTCGACACCGTGCGCATCACGACGACGTTGTCGAACTCGCCCGCGCGCGGCATCCAGCTGTGCTGCGCGAACGGCTGATACGCCTCGTCGATCACGACGAGGCTCTTGTTCGCCGCAGCGATGATGCGCTCCATGTCGGCGGCGTCGTACAGCGTGCCCGTCGGGTTGTTCGGATACGCGAGATAAATGACGGCAGGCCGATGTTCGGCGATTGCAGCGAGCATCGCGTCCGTGTCGAGCGTGAAATCGGCATTGAGCGGCACGCCGACGAATTCCATATGCGCAAGCTTCGCCGACAGCGCGTACATCACGAAGCCCGGCACAGGCGCGAGCACCTTTGCGCCCGGCGTCGAGCACGCGACGGAAATCATGCTGATCAGTTCGTCCGAACCGTTGCCGAGCAGCACGTCGCAGTTCGCCGGCACGTTCATCACACGCTTGAGCTTGTCGAGCAGCGCCTCGGGGCGCGGCGCGGGATAGCGGTTCAACGCGACGCCCGCCAGATGCTCGCCGAGCTGAGCGGCGAGCGCTTCGGGCAGCGGAAACGGATTTTCCATCGCGTCGAGCTTCACGAGGCCCGTTGCGTCGGGAACGGGATAGCTCGTCATCGCGAGCACGTCGCGGCGAATGATGTCTTGAGGTGTCGTCATGGCGTGAAGCGCGGCCGCCCTCTCCGGCAGGCCAAAGCGCAAATGGGGCGGCTCGCCGGCCGCCCGGGTTGAGTTTTCTGTAATTCTCTATTGCTCTCGCAACGGCGTCTGCATCGGATCGAGCGCACGTGATGCCCGGCAGAAGCAGCAGACTCGCCGCAGGTTCAGCCCATGTTCTTCATCCGGTATTCGGCGCTGCGCGCATGCGCTTGCAGGCCTTCACCGTATGCGAGTTCGGCGGCGATCTCACCGAGCGTCTGCGCGCCATCCGCGCTCACTTCGATCAGACTCGATCGCTTGAAGAAATCATAGACGCCGAGCGGCGACGAGAAACGTGCGGTACGAGACGTAGGCAGCACGTGATTGGGGCCCGCGCAGTAGTCGCCGAGGCTTTCGCTCGTATAGCGGCCGAGGAAGATCGCGCCCGCGTGACGAATCTGTTGCGCCCACTGCTGCGGCTCCAGCGCGGAAATTTCGAGGTGCTCCGGCGCGATGTCATTGGCGATCGCGCAGGCTTGCTCCATGTCGCGCACCTTCACCAGCGCACCGCGCCCTTCGAGCGAAGCCCGGATCACGTCGCGGCGCGGCATCGCCGGCAGCAGTTCGTCGATCGCCTCCTCGACGCGCGCGATGAAGCCGTCGTCCGGACACAGCAGAATGGACTGGGCGAGTTCATCGTGCTCGGCCTGCGAGAACAGATCCATCGCCACCCAGCGCGGATCGGTCGTGCCGTCGCACAGCACGAGAATTTCCGACGGACCGGCGATCATGTCGATGCCGACCGTGCCGAACACGCGGCGCTTCGCCGACGCGACATACGCATTGCCGGGCCCGCAGATCTTGTCGACGGCAGGGATGGTTTCGGTGCCATACGCGAGCGCACCGACGGCCTGCGCGCCGCCAATCGTGAACACGCGATCGACGCCGCCCAACAGCGCCGCAGCCAGAACGAGCGGGTTCTTCACGCCGTCCGGCGTCGGCACGACCATGACGATTTCGCGCACGCCGGCGACGCGCGCGGGAATCGCATTCATCAGCACCGACGACGGATACGCCGCCTTGCCACCCGGCACGTAGATACCGGCACGGTCGAGCGGCGTGACCTTCTGCCCGAGCACCGTGCCGTCGGCTTCCGTGTACTGCCAGCTATGGCTCCCGCATTCGATCTTCTGCTTCTCGTGATACCCGCGCACGCGCGCCGCCGCCGCTTCGAGCGCCGCGCGGCGCTTCGGCTCGAGCCCTTCCAGCGCCGCTTCCAGTTCGACCATCGGCAGTTCGAGCGCGGCGACATCCCGCGCGTTCAGGCGATCGAAACGGTTCGTGTATTCGAGGACGGCGGCGTCGCCACGCGCCTTCACGTCGCCCAGGATCTGCGCAACCGAGCGCTCGATCGCTTCATCTTCGCTCGCTTCGAACGCGAGCACCGCATGCAGCGACTTCTGGAAATCTTCAGTGCTGGAATCGAGTTTGCGAATCTTGATAGACATGCTGGTATCCGTTTCGGTAAGGCGCGCGAGTGAGCCGCGAATCGAGAGCTTTCGTCAGGCCGGTGCGTCGGTGCGTTGCGACGCGCGTTCGAACGCGTCGAGGATCGGGGCCAGCGCGGCGCGCTTGAGCTTCAGCGCCGCCTGGTTCACGACGAGGCGCGACGAGATCTGCATGATCTCTTCGACCTCGACCAGGTTGTTGGCGCGCAGCGTGCCGCCCGAGCTGACCAGGTCGACGATCGCGTCGGCGAGGCCCACCAGCGGCGCGAGTTCCATCGAGCCGTACAACTTGATCAAGTCGACGTGCACGCCCTTGGCCGCGAAGTGCTCGCGCGCGGTTTCCACGTACTTCGTGGCGACGCGCAGACGCGCGCCCTGGCGCACCGCGTTCGCGTAGTCGAAACCGGCCGCAACGGCCACCGACATCCGGCAGCGCGCGATATTCAGATCGATCGGCTGATAAAGGCCGCCGCCGCCGTGCTCGATCAGTACGTCCTTGCCCGCGACGCCGAAATCTGCGGCGCCGTATTCGACGTACGTCGGCACATCCGTCGCGCGCACGACGATCACGCGCAGATTCGGATCGGTGGTCGGCAGAATCAGCTTGCGCGACGTTTCCGGGTCTTCCGTCACTTCGATGCCCGCTGCCGCGAGCAGCGGCACCGTTTCCTCGAAGATGCGGCCCTTCGACAGCGCGAGCGTCAGCGGCTTGCCCGCTGCTGACGACGTTTGCGGCAATTCGCTCATGCCTGACTACCCTTGATGCGGCGCACCTTCGCGCCGACTGCGGTGAGTTTCGATTCCATCCGGTCGTAGCCGCGATCCAGGTGGTAGATGCGGTCGATCAGCGTTTCGCCGTCCGCGCACAGGCCCGCGATCACGAGGCTCGCCGACGCGCGCAGATCGGTTGCCATCACCTTCGCGCCCGACAGCTTCTCGACGCCGTTGACGAGCGCCGTATTGCCGTCGATCGTGATGTGCGCGCCGAGACGGTTCAGCTCCTGCACATGCATGAAGCGGTTTTCGAAGATCGTCTCGACGACTTGCGACGTGCCGTCCGCCAGCGCGTTGAGCGCCATGAACTGCGCCTGCATATCGGTGGGGAACGCCGGATACTCGGACGTGCGGAACGACACGGCCTTCGGACGCTGATCCATGCGCACGCGCATCCAGTCGTCGCCCTCTTCGATCGTCACGCCGGCCTCGCGCAGCTTGTCCGTCACGGCTTCGAGAATCTGCGGACGCACGCGGCGCAACGTGACGTCGCCGCCCGCTGCCGCGACCGCGCAAAGGAACGTGCCCGCTTCGATGCGGTCCGGCACGACCGTGTGCTGCGCGCCGTGCAGCTTGTCGACGCCCTGAATGACGAGGCGGTCGGTGCCGATGCCGTCGATCTTCGCGCCCATCGCGACGAGCAGATTCGCGAGATCGCCGACTTCCGGCTCGCGCGCCGCGTTTTCGATGACCGTTTCGCCTTCAGCGAGAACGGCCGCCATCAGCAGGTTTTCCGTGCCCGTGACGGTGATCATGTCGGTGATGATGCGCGCGCCCTTCAGACGCTTCGCGCGCGCTTCGATGAAGCCGTGCTCGATGTTGATCTCGGCGCCCATCGCCTGCAGGCCCTTGATGTGCTGGTCGACGGGACGCGCGCCGATTGCGCAGCCGCCCGGCAGCGACACCTTCGCCTCGCCGAAACGCGCGACGAGCGGACCCAGCACGAGAATCGACGCGCGCATCGTCTTCACGAGCTCGTACGGCGCGACGAGGTTGTCTACCTTCGACGCGTCGAGCGACACCTTGCCGTCGCCGCTTTCCGCGCGCACGCCCATCTGGCCAAGCAGCTTCAGCGTGGTGCGCACGTCCTGCAGATCGGGCACGTTGTCGAGGTGAACCGGCTCCGCGCTCAACAAGCCTGCGCAGAGAATCGGCAGCGCCGCGTTCTTCGCACCCGAAACGACGATCTCACCGGCGAGCTTCTGCCCGCCTTCAATCACGAGTTTGTCCATGCCTGTTTGTTCCTGATCTGCCCGTCCGCCGACGGGCGTCTTATGGGCGGTTGCTGCGGCGCCAAACGCGGCGTCGCGACTCTCATTTGTAATTCGCACTAATGTTCCAACTGATTGGGTGCTACATCCGAAGCTTATTGTGCAGCTTGTTGTTCCGCTCTTTCTTGCAGCCGGGTTGTTGTGCGCTGTCCCCCGACAGACAGCCTGTTCTTTCCGCTTTCGATTGCGCGCCTGATCAGGCGCTTTGCCATTCGGCAGGCGTCAGCGTTTTCATGCTGAGCGCGTGGATTTCTTCGCGCATGCGGTCGCCGAGCGCCGCATACACGAGTTGGTGCCGTTGAATCAGTCGCTTGCCTTCGAAGTTCGGCGACACGATGGTCGCGAAGAAATGCTGGCCGTCGCCTTCGACTTCGAGATGCTCGCAAGGAAGCGCAGCCGCAATGTAGTTCTTGACCTGTTCGGGAGTGGGTAGCATGAGTGCTCCTGTCAGTGACGCAGCTTATAGCCGGACGCGAGCATACGCATTGCCAGCACGGCCAGCACGACGAAGAAACCGCCGACGATCGCGAGGCTCCACAGCGGATCGATATCCGACATGCCGAAGAAGCCGTAGCGAAAGCCGTCGATCATGTAGAAAAACGGATTCAGCCGGGAGATTTCGCGCCACACGGGCGGCAGCGTATGCGTCGAGTAGAACACGCCCGAGAGGAACGTGAGCGGCATGATCAAAAAGTTCTGGAACGCGGCGAGCTGATCGAACTTCTCCGCCCAGATGCCCGCGATCAGACCGAGTGTGCCGAGAATCGCCGAACCGAGCACCGCGAACGCGACGATATAGAGCGGTGCCGTGAAGCTCACGGGAATAAACCAGATCGTCACGATGAACACGCCGAAGCCGACGCACATCCCGCGCACGACGGCCGCGAGCACGTAGGCGGCGTACATCTCCCAGTGCGACAGCGGCGGCAGCAGCACGAACACGAGATTGCCGGTGATCTTCGATTGAATCAGCGACGACGAGCTGTTGGCGAACGCGTTCTGCAGCACGCTCATCATCACGAGGCCGGGCACGAGGAAGCTCGTATACAGCACGCCCGGATAGACCTGCACGTGATCGCGCAGCGCATGGCCGAAGATCGTCAGATACAGCAGCGCCGTGATGACGGGCGCGAGCACCGTCTGGAACGACACTTTCCAGAAGCGCAGCAGCTCTTTGTAAAGCAGCGTACGGAAGCCGCTCATGCCAGTCCCTCGACCATTTCCGGTCCGTTCATCACCTGCAGGAATACGTCTTCGAGGTCGGCCTTGCGCACCTCGATTTCTTCGAACGTGCAGCCTGCGGCGCGACACTGCGCGAGGATGCGCTCGACGTCGTCATAGCTCGACAGGCGCAGCAGATGCTGACGTCCGTTGACGGCGCCCGGATCGACTTCGAGCGAGCGCAGTTCGGCGGGCAGAACGCCTTGCGCGAAGCGGATGAAAAGTTGCGTGCCAGCGAAACGTTGAAGCAGCGTGCTCGTCCGTTCCAGCGCGACGACTTCGCCACGCCGCAGCATCGCGATGCGGTCGCACAGCGATTCGGCTTCTTCCAGATAGTGCGTGGTCAGCACGATCGTGTGGCCTTCGCGGTTCAGGCGCGAGATGAATTTCCACAGCGTCTGGCGCAGTTCGACGTCGACGCCCGCCGTCGGCTCGTCGAGCACGATCACGGGCGGCCGGTGCACGAGCGCCTGCGCGACCAGCACGCGGCGCTTCATCCCGCCCGAAAGCGCACGCATGTTCGCGTCGGCTTTTTCGGTGAGGTCGAGATTGGCCATCACTTCGTCGATCCAGTCGTCGTTGTGGCGCAGGCCGAAATAGCCCGACTGGAGACGCAGCGTCTCGCGTACGGTGAAGAACGGGTCGAACACGAGTTCCTGCGGGACGACGCCGAGCGCGCGGCGCGCGAGGCGGAAATCGTCGACGACATCGTGGCCGTGAACCGCGATGCTGCCTTCATCGGCGCGCGCGAGACCGGCAAGTATGCTGATGAGCGTGGTCTTGCCGGCGCCGTTCGGACCGAGCAGCCCGAAGAACTCGCCTTGCTCGACGGTGAAGCTGACGCCTTTGAGCGCTTGCAGATCCTTGTAGCGCTTTTTGACGTTACGAATTTCGATCGCTGACATGACTGTGCGCCGTCGACGTCGACAGCGCCTGATAGATCGCCCGCAAGGGCGCGAAAGCTGGGGAAACGGAATTGGGCCCGGTGCGCAGCCACCGTCCGAGCAGCCGGGAGAGCGGCTACGAACCGGCTGCCAACCGTTTTCGCATTGCATACTGAAACGGCCAGGCGCCAAAAAACGTTTGATTATAGGGCAAAAGTCGAAAGTGCCGGCTTGCCCTGGAGGGAAACGCGAGCCGGCGCGAGCGGTGAAACGCTGCGCGAAGCTCGCTGACGCGCGAGCGTCAATGTCGTGCCGATAGCAGCGTGTCGACGCCGTAGGCTTGCGCGAGACTGGACAGTCCCGCAGGCAGGTTGACGATGGAAAGCGGCGTGCCGCGGGCGGTCGCCGCGCGCTGCCATGCGAGCAGCACGGCGAGCGCCGACGAATCGAACTGCGTGAGCGGCGCGCAATCGACCGCCGTTGCGCCGCCGCCGATGCGCGCAAGACCCACCGCGAGCGCAGCTTTCGCGCTCGCGTGGGTCAGCGTGGCGCCTGTTTCGAACGTATTGGCCGACGACGTCGTCACCGGCGCAGTCGTAAAGTTGTTCACGACTGTTTGCCGTTCGCGAGTTGCTGGTTGCGAGCGGTCAGGAACTGGATCAGACCGTCGACGCCGTTCTTCTGGATCTGCTCGTTGAACTGCTGCTGGTACGCCTGGATCAGCCATGCGCCGAGCACGTTCAGGTCATACACGCGCCAGCCTTGCGCCGTCTTGTACAGACGGTAGTCGAGCTCGACGGGCGAACCGTTGTTCATCACGACCGAGCGCACGACCACGTCGGTGTCTTCCGGGCTCGCGCGGAATGGCTTGTACTGGATTTCTTGGTCCTTCACCTGCGCGAGCGCACCCGAGTACGTGCGGATCAGCAGCGTCTTGAACTGCTCGACGACGGCGTTCTGCTGCTCCGGCGTCGCCGTGCGCCAGTTGCGGCCCATCGCCAGCTGCGTCGTGCGGCGGAAGTCCGTGTACGGGAGGATTTTTTCGTTCACGAGCTTCGTGACGGCTGAGATGTTGCCCGTCTGGATCGTCTTGTCGGCGCGCACGGCGTCGATCACCTGCTGCGTGACCGTCTTGACCATCGCGTCGGGATTGCTAGTATCGACACTTTGTGCGGACGCTGTGCCGCCAAACGCAAAGAGAGCTGCGAAAAACGGGATAAAGAAGAAGAATTTTTTCATTTCCAGTCCTGCCAAAAAAATAAGTCTAACGTTGGAGGCGACGATATCACGCGAGTTCAGCCGCAATCCACGTGCAAACTGCGAGAGTCGTATCCGAGTGTTACGGTGGCCCAACGGGCGACTCTCAATCATCTGACATTAGCGCAAGCTCAGCGCAATTTCAGCGACGGATAGCCGAAATGCGCGGGCGGCACGATCTGGCCGCCGGGGACGGTCGGCGGCACGTCGGCTGGAGACGTCGTCGGCTGCGCGCCCGAGGCCGGCTCGGCGCCGCCTGCCGTCGCGCCCGAAGCCGCTTGCGGCGCGGACGCGGGCGCAGCGGGCTTCGCGGCCACGCCTGCACCCGGCGCGGCGCCAGCCGCCGGCGCTGCCGCCGCGGCGCCGCCCTCGACGTCTTCGTACTTCGGCGGCGGCGCTTCGTTGCCGTAGTCCGGCAGGCCCGTCGCAGCGCTCCCATCCGACAGCAGATAGCGGCGGCGCTGCAAGTACGCGTTACGCACGAACGAATATTTGTCGAGCGCGGCGCCTTCGAGCACATCGCTCGCGCCCAGCAGGTTCGCGCGCACGTTGACGAGGTTCAGGCCGTAGAGCGCCCAGCTCACGCTGTCGGGCTTCACGTACGTCAGCGGGTTGATGAAGTAGTTGCCCACCATGCCGACGCCGTCACGCACCGTGCTCGGCCCGAACAGCGGCAGCACGAGATACGGCCCCGACGGCACGCCGTAATGGCCGAGCGTCAGGCCGAAGTCGTTGTCGTGCTTCGGCAGCTTCGCGATCGTCGCGACGTCGAACAGCCCGCCGACACCGAACACCGTGTTGATCACGATCCGCATGATGTCCGACACGCCATCGGCGATCTTCAGCTGCAACAGATTGTTCGCGGCGATGTACACGTCGCCGATGTTCGAGAAGAAGTTCGTCACGCTATCGCGCACCGGCTGCGGCGTCACGAACACGTAGCCCTTCGCGACAGGCTTCACGGCATACTGGTCGACCTTGTCGTTGAAGGTGAAGATCGTGCGGTTGAAACCTTCGAGCGGATCTTCCTTCGTCGGATTCTGAACGGTTGCGCAACCTGCAAGCATCGTCGCGGCGAGCGAGAGCGCCGCGATACGTCGGCGTGTCGTCTGCATTTCTTGTTCTCCTTATTGACCGGACGCGCCGGAAGCAGCCGCAGCCGGAGCCGCAGGAGCCGGCGCGCCGGGCGCGGGCGCCGCAGCAGACGCACCGGGTTTGGCAGCCCCCGAATCCGCCGCCTTGCTATAGAGGAACTGCCCGATCAGATTCTCCAGGACGATGGCCGACTGGGTCATCGTGATCGTGTCGCCGGCTTTCAGCATTTCGCTGTCGCCGCCCGGCTCCAGTCCGATGTATTGCTCACCCAGCAGACCCGCCGTCAGAATCTTCGCGGATGTGTCCTTCGGAAACTGATATTGCTTGTCGATATCGAGCGTCACGACCGCTTGATACGAGTTGGTGTCGAAGCCGATCGACGCCACGCGGCCCACCGTCACGCCCGCGCTCTTGACGGGCGCGCGCGGCTTGAGCCCGCCGATATTGTCGAATTTCAGCTTGACGGGATACGTCGCCTGAAACGACAGCGAGCTCATGTTGCCGGCCTTCAGCGCGAGGAACAGCAGCGCGATGAATCCCAGCACCACGAACAGACCGACCCAGAAATCGAGAGCAGTTTTTTTCATCGTCATCCCAAAGAGAATCTGTCGCAGCGGCGTGAAACCCGTGCGGCGCAACTGGATCTGCGCGCCGCATTGCGGTTCACACCGCGCAAGTCTTGGCTGAATACCGCCTAGCTGAACATCAGAGCGGTCAGCAGGAAATCGAGGCCGAGCACCGCGAGCGACGCATAGACGACTGTCTTCGTCGTCGCGCGCGAGACGCCTTCCGGCGTGGCTTTCGCTTCGTAGCCCTGGTAGAGGGCGATGAACGTCACCGCGAAGCCGAACACGATGCTCTTGATCACGCCGTTGCCGACGTCGCGATACGCATCGACGCCGCTTTGCATCTGCGACCAGAACGAGCCCGCATCGACGCCGATCATCAGCACGCCCACGATATAGCCGCCCAGCACGCCGACGGCGCTAAAGATAGCGGCGAGCACCGGCATCGCGATGATGCCCGCCCACAAGCGCGGCGCGACGACCACCTTGAGCGGATCGACGGCCATCATTTCCATTGCCGTCAGCTGCTCGCCCGCCTTCATCAGGCCGATTTCAGCCGTCAGCGACGTGCCCGCGCGCCCGGCGAACAGCAGTGCCGTCACGACGGGCCCGAGTTCGCGCACGAGCGACAGCGCGACGAGCAACCCGAGCGCCTGCTCGGAACCATAGCGGTTGAGCGTGTAATAGCCCTGCAGCCCCAGCACGAAGCCCACGAAGAGCCCCGACACCGCGATGATCACCAGCGAATAATTGCCGACGAAGTGGATCTGCTTCGTGACAAGACGCGGACGGCGCAGCAGCGGGAAAAATTCCAGCACGAGGCGCACGAACATGCGAGTCGCATAACCCGTCTGACCGAGTCCGCAAATGACGGTACGACCGATGGTGCTGATCATGCGCGGCCTCCGCCGATGCCAAAATCCGCCGCGAGCGGCGTGCTGCTCGGGTAATGAAATTTGAACGGACCGTCGGGCGCGCCGTCGATGAACTGGCGCACGGTCGGATCGGTCGATTCGCGCAGCTCGGCGGGCGTGCCTTCGGCGAGGACGCCGCCGTTTGCGAGGAAGTAGACGTAATCGGCGATCGCGAACGATTCGGGCACGTCGTGCGTGACGAGGATGGACGTGGCGCCGAGCGCCTGATTCAGTGCGCGGATGAGGTTCGCGGTAACGCCGAGCGAGATGGGGTCGAGACCTGCGAACGGCTCGTCGTACATCATCAGTTCGGGATCGAGCGCAATCGCGCGGGCCAGCGCGACACGGCGCGCCATGCCGCCCGAAATCTCCGACGGCGCAAGATCGCGCGCGCCACGCAGACCGACCGCGTTCAGCTTCATCAGCACCAGGTCGCGGATCAGTTCTTCGGGGAGGTCGGTGTGCTCGCGCAGCGCGAAGGCGACGTTCTCGAACACCGACATGTCGGTGAAGAGCGCGCCGAACTGGAACAGCATGCCCATCTTGCGACGCAGCGCGTACAGGCCGTCGCGCGTCTGCGCGCCCAAGTCCTGTCCGTGGAACAGCACCTGGCCGCGCTTCGCGCGCACGAGGCCGCCGATCAGCCGCAGCACAGTGGTCTTCCCGCACCCCGATCCGCCCATGACCGCGACCACCTGGCCGCGTTTAAAGCGCAGATTCAGGTTCGACAGGACGAGGCGCTCGCCATAGCCGAAGTCGACGTCGCGCAGCTCGAGAAGGGTCTCGGAAGAGGATGGCACGTAACGGTCAGTCCTTTACACGGAAGGCCGAATTATAGGGCCTTCGTGCAAACCCTGCCTTGACGGCGCCACGATTTAACCTTTCGAACCCTTCTCCCAACCTTTGGGCTACGCAAAAGCATGCTGCAAAGCCGCAACCGCGGCGGCGGGATCGGCGGCTTCCGTCACCGCACGCACCACGGCCGCGCTTTTCACGCCCGTCGACAGCACTTGCGGCAGCACATCGCCGCTGATGCCGCCGATCGCGACGAGCGGCACGACGCCATCCAGCAATTTCACGTAGCGCGCGAGCCTTGCGAGACCTTGCGGCGCCGTCGGCATCGCTTTCGTCGTGGTCGGGAACACGGCGCCAAGCGCAATGTAGCTCGGACGGAAATGCAGCGCCGTCAGCATCTCATAGTAGCCGTGCGTCGACAGGCCGAGGCGCACGCCCGCTGCAGCGAGCGCGTGCAGGTCGGCCGTATGCACGTCTTCCTGGCCGAGGTGCACGCCGTAAGCGCCCGCGTCGATGGCGGCCTGCCAGTGATCGTTGATGAACACCTGCGCGTCGTGCTCGCGGCCCGCCGCTACAGAACGCGCGATTTCCTTTTTCAGCTCGTCGGGCTCCGCCGTCTTGCGCCGCAACTGCACCGTCTTGACGCCGAAGCCGACCACGCGTTCGACCCAGTCCGCCGTCGGCAGCACGGGATAGAGGCCGAGCGCGTCGGGACACGCGGCGAACGGCTGCGCAGGCGCGTCCGGCAAACCGGCGACGCGCGGAAAGCGCGACAGATCGCACGGCCATGCATCGTCGGATTTCGTTTCGTCTCCGTCGCGCCATGCAAGCGCGAGCACCAGTGCGTCGTGCGGGTCGAAGCCGCAATCGAGAAACGCGGCCAGCGCGGGAATCCAGTCTTCAGCCAGATGGCCTTCGAGCTGATAGCGCACGCCGCCCAGATGCAGCACCGCGCGGCCTGCGGCCGCCTCGATCACGCCCGCGCCCTGCGTCATCCACCGCGCGATCTGCTCGCCGTGCTGCTGCAGATCCGCGGCGACGATCAGATCGCCGCCATTCGCGTCGTCGGGCGCCGTCAGGCAGATGCGCCAGTTGACGTGCGTTGGCGGCCAGTCGCCGAGGCGCGCGCGGATGCGTTCGGCCGCTTCAGTGAGTTCGTCGGCGGGCGGCCAGAACAGGTCGCGGCCCGCGAGTTTGAGGGTTTGGGTCATGCAGCGGCGCTCCCATCCTGGTGCCAGAACGGCATGCCGACGACGGGCGTGCTCGCGTGGGCGGTTTCACGTTCGGCCATCGGGCCGGCCAGATAAGCCTCGCGGCCCGCTTCGACGCCCAGCGCGAACGCGCGCGCCATCGTCTCGGGATGCGTCGCCTGCGACACGGCCGTATTCAGCAGCACGCCGTCGAAGCCCCACTCCATCACCTGGCTCGCGTGCGACGGCACGCCGAGCCCCGCGTCGACGATCAGCGGCACGCCGGGCAGACGCTCGCGCAGCACGCGCAAGCCATACGGATTCAGCACGCCCTTGCCGGTGCCGATGGGCGCGCCCCACGGCATCAGCGCTTCACAGCCGGCATCGAGCAGACGCCTGCCGATCACGAGATCTTCGGTGCAATACGGCAGCACCTTGAAGCCATCCTTGACCAGTTGCGCGGCCGCTTCGATCAGGCCGACGGGATCGGGCTGCAGCGTGTAGTCATCGCCGATCAGCTCGAGCTTGATCCAGTCGGTCTCGAAGATCTCGCGCGCCATGTGCGCTGTCGCGACCGCCTCGCCGACCGTCTGGCATCCCGCCGTGTTCGGCAGTAGCGGCACGCCGTGACGCTTGATCAGATCGAAGAAACCGGCTTCCGCGCCGCCCTCGTTCATCTGCCGGCGCAGCGCGATCGTCACCATGCCGGGCTTCGCCGCTGCGATCGAATCCGACAGCGACTGCAGCGACGGATAGCGTGATGTGCCGAGCAGCACGCGGCTCTGGAAGGTTTCGCCGTAAAGCGTGAGCGCGTCGGCGGGGGCCAGCGCGGATGGGTTCGCGTGTGAGTTCATGCGTGTGTCCTTTGCTTGTGTCACCTGCTTGTATCGCGTGCTTGCATTGCGGGCTTGCCTCGCCCCCTGCCTGCGTTGCCTGCGACAGGGCGGCGCCTCGGCCGTCAGCCGCCCGCGACGGGGTGCACGACGTCGAGCTTGTCGCCCGCCTGCAAGGCGCGCGCGGCATGCTGCGCGCGTGCGACGAAATTGCCGTTCAGTGCGACGGCGAACGGCGGCCGCGCGCCAAAAGCGTTGAGCGCGTCGGCGACTGTTGCGCCTTCGGGCAGCGACAGCGGCTTCTGGTTGATCTGGATATCCATATCTTTTCGTTCAAACATTGAGAGTGGCGGCGGGCTTGGCGTCGCCACGCACCTGCCCGCGATCGAACTGGAACAGCTCGCTCCAGCGCGCGTTGCTGCGCCAGTCGGCGAAGGCGTCTTCATCGGCGACGCGGCCATCCAGGAGCGCCGACGCGAAGCGCGCCGCTTCGCCCGCGACCTCCGGCACGATCATGTAGCCGTGCCGGTACAGCCCGTTCACGCGCAGCGTGCTCGCGCCATCCCACATCAGGGCGGGACGATGGTCGGGCAGCGTCGGCCGGCATTGCGAATTCAGTTCGAGAATGCGCGCCTCGCCGAAAGCCGGGTGGACGGAGAACGCCGCGCTCAGCAATTCCAGCGCCGAGCGCACGCTGACGGGCGACATGTCCTCGCCCTCCACTTCCGTCGCGCCGATCACGTACAGATCGTTCTCCTTCGGCGCGATATAAAGCGGATAGCGCGGATGCAGCAGCCGCACCGGGCGCGTCAGGCCGATGCCGGGCGCGTGCACGCGCGCGACTTCGCCGCGGATGCCGCGCAGTGTCGGCATGACGCGCTTCGCGCCGAGCCCGCGGCAATCGATCGTGATGCGCGCGGCCGGTAGCGCGTTGTCGTCGACGGACGTGTTCCAGTGCGTTTCGACGCCGCGCGCCGCGAGACCCGCCGCGAGCGCCGCCAGCAGTTGACGGTTGTCGAGCTGTCCCTCGTGCGGCAACAGCCAGCCCTGGTTGAAACGGCCGCCGAGCGCGGGTTCGGCCACGCCGATCTGGGCGCCCGCCAGCGTCACGAGGCCGCCGTCGAGCAGTTCGGCGGGCGCGTTCGCGCGCAGGCGGCGCTCGAACAGCGGCGCTTCGGCGCGATCGCTGTGATGCCAGACGACCAGCGTGCCGTTGCGCTGGAAAAACACCCGCTCGGGCAACCGGTCGAGCAGCGTTGGCCATGTCTCCAGCGACGCCGCGCCCAGCCGCGTAATCAGCAATTCGGCGCTGGCCGCCTCCGCGAGCGGCGCGAGCATGGCCGCAGCGACCCACGCGGCCGCCTGCGAACCCGACGCATCGCCGCGCTCGTACAGCGCGACGCGATGCCCGTCGCCAGCAAGCTGCCAGGCGACGAGCCGCCCGCACAGCCCTCCGCCGATCACGGCGAAATCCGGTTGAGCAGAGATCGTCATCGCGCGGCTCCCCGGCACGCCGCAAGCGGCGCGCGCATGACGAAGCAACCGGCAGAAGCCGGGTCGACGAAGCAAATAACTGAAGAATGAGCGGTCATCGAATCCTTTCCGTACGGCAGACGTGCGCACGTACCCAAGGACGAAACCGGCGGGCGAGGCCGGCCGGGCATGGGCGTTCACGGTTGAACGGGAACGCCGCCCAGCGGAAGGAGAACTTCCAGGAAAAACTTCCCGAAAACTTCCCGCGCCGGTATTACCCGGATCGGGTGCGAAGGGTCTCTCTCAGCCTCGCTGCAACGACTGCTTGCGCACGAAGCACCCCTGTTTCGTCCGGACCATTAGACCATAAAAGCCGCGCGCGCCGCAAACCCGGAAGGAACGCAATCGGCCGGGGCTTATTTTCGATCTGTCGTGGCATTCGCCGGGTCTGGCACAATGGCACGCGTCAATGCGGACGGAGTCACGCCCCGCTGTCAGGCCGCTGCCCGGCTACGGGCGGCGAACTCGCGGCGCACCGCACCGTCTGCTTAAGTTCAGATTAAGCCGCTGCCGGGACAATCGCAGCCCGAGCCGCAACGCGACGAAGCGCGACACAAAACCGCATTTCGAAGGCACCGCGCCGCCACTCGCGACGACCGTATGAAAGGACGCATATGACCGACAACTCGACCAGTTCCGCGGATATCACCGCGTGGGGTCTCATCAAGCCCTACTGGGTGTCCGAGGACAAATGGAAAGCGTGGGGACTCCTCGCGCTCGTCATTGCGATGAACATGACGATGGTCGCGGCCAACGTCTGGTTCAACACCTGGCAGCGCACGTTCTTCGACGCGATCCAGCAATACAACTACCCCGTCTTCAAGTATTCGCTGCTTCAGTTCACCGTCATCGCGCTCGCGCTGATCCTGCTCGGCTCGTACCGCACGTACTTCCGCCAGATGCTCGAATT
Source organism: Paraburkholderia diazotrophica (assembly GCF_038900755.1). Lineage (GTDB taxonomy): Bacteria > Pseudomonadota > Gammaproteobacteria > Burkholderiales > Burkholderiaceae > Paraburkholderia > Paraburkholderia diazotrophica_A. The sequence continues at coordinate 76,125 of NZ_JBBPEN010000015.1, read as the reverse complement.
CCGCTGGCGGCAATGGCTCACCAACCGTTACCTGAACGAATGGCTCGGCGACCGCGCGTACTACCGGATCGAGCGCGACAGTCTCGCCGACAACCCCGACCAGCGTGTGTCCGCCGACCTTCAAGGGCTGGCCAGCACGACGCTGAACCTGTCGCTCGGCCTGCTGTCGACCACGGTCACGCTGTTCTCGTTCATCGTGATCCTGTGGAACCTGTCGGGCGCGCTGTCGTTCAACCTTCTCGGCACGCAGATGTCGATCCCTGGCTACATGGTGTGGGTCGCGCTGATCTACGCGGCGCTCGGCTCGTGGGTCACGCACAAGGTGAACCACCCGCTGGTCTCGATCAACTATCAGCAGCAGCGCGTCGAGGCAGACTTCCGTTTCTCGCTGATCCGCATCCGCGAGAACGCCGACCAGATCGCGCTGTACCAGGGCGAGCCGTCGGAAGAGCGCGCGCTCAAGGGCGTGTTCGGTCATATCCGCGACAACTGGCGTCTGATCATGCGCTTCACGCGGCGCTTCAACATCGTCGTCATCAGCTACTCGCAGCTGGCCATCGTCTTTCCGTACATCGCGGCCGCGCCGAAGTACTTTTCGAAGAGCATCTCGTTCGGTGTCTATCAGCAGCTGACGGGCGCATTCGGCACTGTCAGCGATTCGTTTTCGTGGTTCATCAACAATTACGATTCGCTCGCCGAATGGCGCGCCACCGTCAACCGTCTGCGGGAATTCAATCGCGTGATGCGCTCGCAGCATTTGCATGAATCGGTAGTCGAAGGCACCGCGCACGGCGGCATCAATATTCATCTCACCGATACCGATTCGCTCGACGTGACAAACCTGCGCCTGCTGCGCCCGAACGGCGAAGCGATGTCGAACGTCGGCTCGTTCCGCATCGCGCCGAAGTCGCGCTGGCTTGTGCGCGGTCCGTCCGGCGCGGGCAAGAGCACGCTGATGCGCACGCTCGCGGGCTTGTGGCCGTTCGGCGAAGGCACGATCGAGATGCCCGCCGGCGCGAAGCTGCTCTTCATTCCGCAGCGAAGCTATCTGCCCATCGGCACGCTGAAGGCCGCGCTCTGCTATCCGTCGGAGGCGTCCGCATTCTCCGATGAAGCGTGCCGCGAAGTGCTCACCGTCTGCCGTCTGTCCGAGTTCGCGGACCGGCTCGGCGAAGCGGCGCATTGGGAACGGTCGCTGTCGCCGGGTGAGCAGCAGCGTCTCGCGGCAGCGCGCGCGCTGCTGCAAAAGCCCGACTTCCTGTTCCTCGACGAAGCGACGAGCGCGCTCGATCCCGACAACGAAAGCATCATCTACAACGCGCTGATCGAGCGTCTGCCGAATGCGGCGATCGTCAGCGTCGCGCACCGTAAGACGCTCGAAACGTTCCACGATCAGACGCTGTTTGTCGAGCGCGCCGTCGAGCGCGTGGCCGCATGAGCCGCATAAGCGATGCGCCGTTCGATCGTGTGGTGCTTGTCACGGGCGCGGGCTCCGGCATCGGCGCCGCGCTCGCCCGGCGGATTGCCGCGCCGCGTGTCGCGCTGATGCTGCATGCGCGCGGCGCGGATGCGGCATCGCGCGAACGGCTGGAGCAAGTGGCGGCCACGTGTGCATCGAACGGCGCGACGTGTTCGACCGTGTACGGCGATCTCGCCGAACGCGGCGCGCCCGAACACGCGGTGCATCAGACGCTCGCGCAATTCGGCGCGCTCGATCAGATCGTCGCCAACGCGGGACATGCGCAGCGTCAATCGCTCGGCTCGCTCGATGCCGGATCGCTCACCGAATCGTTCGCTGCGATGCCCGCCGCGTTTGCCGCGCTCGTCAAGCGCGCGGCGTCCGCGCTCGAAACGTCGAAGCGCGCGCGAGTCGTAGCCGTGAGCTCGTTCGTCGCGCATCGCTATCGTGCGGACTCGCCATTCGCAGCGACGGCGGCCGCGAAAGCCGCGCTCGAATCGCTCGTCAAAACGGCGGCGGCGGAACTGGCGCCGCACGGCGTCACGGTGAACTGCGTCGCGCCGGGTTACACGCGGAAGGACCGCGGGCCAAGCGCGAACAACGCGGCCGCATGGACACGCGCGGCTGAAGCGACGCCCCTGGGGCATGTCGCCGAGCCCGACGACATCGCCGCGCTGATCGCATTTCTGCTCTCCGACGAGGCACGCCATATCACGGGACAAGTGATTCATATCGATGGCGGCCTGACGCTCGGCTGATCGAAGCGCCGCGCGATTACGCCTGCCTGTTCCTTCGTTTCGAAACGCACACGCCGCTACGCCAGTCGATGCGCTTTCCGCGCAACTCGATATGGGCGTGCTTCCCGTCGACATTCCCGCTCATCTGCGCTTCGTAATCGGCACTCGTTCGACACGCTCTTTTTTGCACGCATTGGCCTGTAGCCGACGCGGACCGTAGAATACAACCCACCCGAGACGCATCGGACGAACCGCTTAGATCAAAACAGCAACTATCTTGCGTGAGACAAGGAGACGGGATGGCGTCATTTCAGTGGTTTAGCGAACTGTCGACGCGCGAGCGGCGCACGCTTTACGCGGGCTTCGGCGGCTATGCCGTCGATGCGTTCGACTTCATGATCTACTCGTTCTTGATCCCGACGCTGATCGCGTCATGGGGCATGTCGAAGAGCGAAGCGGGCATGATCGCGACGAGTTCGCTGATTTCATCGGCGATAGGCGGCTGGCTCGCAGGCATACTCGCCGACCGCTACGGCCGCGTGCGCGTGCTGCAATGGACGATCGCGACGTTCGCGCTGTTCACGTGCCTGTCCGGCTTCACGCACTCGTTCTGGCAACTGCTGACGACGCGCACGCTGCAAGGCATCGGCTTCGGTGGCGAGTGGTCGGTGGTGACGATCATGATGGCCGAGACGATCCGCTCGCCGCAGCATCGCGCGAAAGCCGTCGGCACGGTGCAGAGCAGCTGGTCGTTCGGCTGGGCGGCGGCCGCGATTTTCTACTGGGCGTTCTTTGCGCTGCTGCCGGAAGACTACGCGTGGCGCGCGTGCTTCTGGATCGGCCTCGTGCCCGCGCTGTGGATCATCTACATCCGCCGCAACGTCAGCGATCCCGACATCTATCTGGCGACGCGCCGCGCGCGCGACAACGGCAGCGAGCAGTCGCACTTCCTGCAAATCTTCTCGCTCGCACATCTGAAGACGACGATCCTCGGCAGCGTGCTGTGCAGCGGCATGCTGGGTGGCTACTACGCGATCACGACCTGGCTGCCGACGTATCTCAAGACCGTGCGCCATCTGTCCGTGTTCAACACGAGTGGCTATCTGGTCGTGCTGATCGTCGGGTCGTTCACGGGATACATCGTCGGTGCGATTCTCTCCGACCGGATCGGCCGCCGCGCGTCGTTCATCCTGTTCGCGATCGGCTCGTTCGTGCTCGGCATGATCTACACGATGCTGCCCGTCACCGATGGCGCAATGCTGCTGCTCGGCTTTCCGCTCGGCATCGTCGTGCAGGGAATATTTGCGGGCGTCGGCGCGTATCTATCAGAGCTGTACCCAGGCGCGATCCGTGGCTCGGGACAAGGCTTCTGCTACAACCTCGGCCGTGGCATCGGCTCGTTCTTTCCGATTCTGGTCGGCACGCTCTCGCAAACGATGACGCTCGTTAAGGCGATCGGCATCGTCGCGGGCTCGGGTTATCTACTGGTCGTCGTCGCGGCGCTCGCGCTGCCCGAAACGAAAGGCAAATCGCTCGCCGCCGAAACCACGGAAGCCGCGGCAACCGCTCAGTAATACCGCTTCATCACTTCATGCACACGATCGTTCTCGGCGGCGGCGTCATCGGCGTCGCCACCGCCTTCTATCTGCGCGAGCGCGGCTGCGATGTCACCGTAATCGAGCGCGAATCCGACGTCGCGCTCGCGACGAGCTTCGGCAACGCGGGCGTCATCGCGCCCGGCTACGTCACGCCGTGGGCCGCGCCCGGCATGCCGCTCAAGATCCTCAAGTACCTGTTCAAGCCCGCGTCGCCGCTGATCTTCCGCCCGACGCTCGACGCAGCGCAATGGCGCTGGATCGCGCGCTGGCTGCGCGAATGCGATCTCGCGCGCTTTCGCGTCAACAAGCAGCGGATGCAGCGCGTCGCGTACTACAGCCGCGAATGCCTGCGCGAATTTCGCGCGCGGCATCCGTTCGAATACGGGCGCAGCCAGGGCTATCTGCAACTCTTTCGAACCGCATTCGATGTCGAGCTTGCGCAGCCGGCGCTCGCCGTGTTGCGCGACGCGGGCATCGGGCATCGCGAAGTGAGCGCTGCCGAGTGCATCGAGATCGAGCCGGGTTTGCGCTGGGCGCGTCAGGCGCCGCTGAGCGGCCTCTATCTTCCCGACGACGAAGCAGGCGATTGCGCCCGCTTTACTCGCGAGTTGCGCGCGATCTGCGAATCGAACGGCGTGCGCTTTCGGTTCGACACGCGCGTGACGGCGCTCGACGTGCGCGGCAACGCCGTGCATGGCGTGCAGGTCGAAAGCGCGGCGGGCAGCGAGATGCTCGTCGCGGACGCGGTGATCGTGGCGGCGGGCGTCGACAGCGCGGAACTGGTCGCGCCGCTTGGCGTGAACGTGCCGCTTTATCCCGTGAAGGGCTATTCGGCGACGTTGCAGGTCGTCGACGACAACAAGGCGCCGCGCGCCGCGCTGATGGACGAATCGCTGAAGACGGCGATCACGCGCTTCGGGCCGAATCTGCGCGTCGCGGGCACAGCCGAGCTCGGCAACCGCAAGACGACGCTGCGCGAACAGGCATTGCAGACGCTGATGAAAGTGCTCGACGACTGGTTCCCGCATGCGACGGCGCCCTCGTCCGCGCAGTTCTGGGTCGGCCGCCGCCCGATGACGCCTGACGGCGCGCCGCTGCTCGGGCCGTCAGGCATCGACAGGCTGTGGCTCAATCTCGGACACGGCTCGACGGGCTGGGCGATGTCGCTGGGCTCGGGGCGCGCGGTCGCCGATCTCGTCACGCAGCGCAAGCCGGACATCGATCTCGACGGCCTGACGCTGGCACGCTATCGCGCGTGATGAACGGCGCGCGGCGGCCCGCGTCGCGCGTCATGCATAGACGACGGGCACGCTCGCCAGCGACCGGTACCGCGCGCCGTTGCGGGCCAATGTGCTCGAATAGAGTGTCAGCGAATCGAAACGCGCGATCAGTTCGCCTTGCAATTCGGTTGCGGGACCGACGGCCGCTGCGTCGTGCCGGTATCGCGCGAGCGTCACATGTGGCCGGAAAGTGCGGGCATCGACGGGCAGGCCGAGCGCGATCATCGACGAGCGCACGCGCCAGTCCAGCGCGACGAACTCATCGGACATCGCGAGCGTCGCGACCGTCAGACGCGGATGCGACGCGCGCGGCCAATGCTCGATCTTCGTGACGGGGGTGAGTTGCAGCGGCACCGTCTCGCGCGTCAGCGCGTCGATCAGCGCCGCGCTTTTCTCGTGCGGCAGCATGCCGATGAACGTCACGGTCAGATGCAATTGCTCGTAAGGCACGCGGCGTGCCGTCGATGGAACGGCGATCGACGTGAGCGCATCGCGCGTCGCGGCATCGGGCACGAGCGCGATGAAGCAGCGCTGATAGTCCTGCTGCGTGTCCTGTCCGGCCGGCGCGCCGTACGCGGACGCGTTGTCGAATGCCGTATCTGCGCTTTCTTCTGGATCAGGCTGCGGATCGGTGCGTTGCATCGTTCTGTCTCCGTACGCTTTCCCGCTCATCGATACATTATCGCCTGATGCAAAGAAAAAACCGCATCAGAACGCAAGCCGAGGGGAGCGAGTCTCCGCCCTTCACGCAGTTTTTTCGATTTTTCAGACTGACATTCTCCTGACGGACGCTCTACTAGGTACTAGCCTCATCTGCGCTACCGCACGGTAAGCGATTGGTTTTTCGCATAAGCGCCTCTCACATTATCGCCCGCGTCCGCTCCGCTCATATCAATCGCGACCGAATCGATCGACGGCTTTACGATGATTTGCTGTTCATCCGACGGTTTGACGATCCCGCGCGGCATGAGATACAGCCCCTTCCCGATCAATGACTTGAATCCAGCGCGCGAGTCGTGCACATAGGAATCGAAGAAATGTATAAGACCGTCGGAAAGGGTTGGCGGGTTGACCCACGCGTCGTAGTAGTCTTGCTCATCTGACGACAGAGGGGGCGGTACACCCGCCGTCTTCAAGCGGTCTCTGTATTCATTCGGATTGCTCTTTGAAAGCGCCATCATGTAACTACGCCAGTTGAGCGAATCTGCTTGGGCTGCGATGTCGGTACGAGAAGCTTCGATCCGCTGCAGGTCGATCTGGCTTGCTCGATTGGCACCACAAACATTTCTGTATACGTCGCATGGATTCAATTGATAGCGCGCTTTCAGCCAGCCATAGTAAAGGTGCATGTGCGCCGCTATCTGCTGTTGAAGCGAACCGGTGAGATCCGTGACGGCCATGCATGCGTCGAACGCCGCTTTGACTGCCTCGTCGTATTCGAAAAGAGCTTTTGTTGTGCCATCTAGCAATGCGGGCGGTGTGAAAGGCACGCCGGCGATTGCACCTTCTAGGCGCATCCGGTTAAGCGGCATGCGCGCCAGCATATCCGAGCGAGCTTGCTCGCGCGGCTTGTATCCGCCTCCCACGTCCGAATGCACGCCCGGATAGACGAATTCACGGTGTGTGTCACTGGTCTTTCCGAGAGGAGTAAGTGGAAACGCTGAGCGAATTTCATGACCGGAGACAAGGTGCAAACATTTTTCGACCTCATCCGGTACATGCATCTGCATGTCAGTCAGATCGTGCGCCGGCAAGCCGACCGACTCCACCGTATCGAAGATCCCCAGAAAGCGGAAATAGATCGGCGCGGCCTTGCCGTCGCGTGCGGTCGAACACGGCCAATGCGGTATGCCACTCCTGTACTCGCACTTCCTTAGCACCCGGTTCACGAAGGAGCGCGCGAGCGTCGCGCCACGCGAAAAGCCAAAGACAGCAATGTCGATGCGAGACACGCGGTGAGTCTTCGATAGCGCCGAAAGAAATTCCGTTTCTGCCAATTGCAAGCGAGCATCCCCTCCCAATCCCGCACCACCACCCAGCAGTTCGCTGTCCCGGATGCTGTCGACCCAACTCGGCTCGCTCGCGTCGAGTGGCGTCCCAACCCCGGGATAGTAGAGCGGCACAATAAGAGGCAGATCCTCCCTATGTCCACTGTACAGTCTCGCCACATTGGACAGCTTATTGAGGGAAATATCCCGCTTCAGATTGTTGCCGGTTCCATCAAAGAAGAAACTGAACCACGGTTGCTGTTCGCAAGCCGTGCAGGTTTCGAATTCTTCCGCATAAAGCTCCGTGGCCGTTTTCATTGCCTGCTCGAAGCTCTCGTGACTGTCCGTGATCCAGTCCTGCATGCTCACTCCCCGATGTGTCGCATCACGCGCTGCCCGGTGAAAAGAAGGTCCACTCGCGGATTAAGAGGACTGCCTTTGCTCAGCAACTGCGAGACATACTCAGCTTCGACCTCGTGATCCGGGAAGAATCGGACGATGAGATAGGTGAAACTGTTCGCATCACTGGATACACTGCCCAACGTTCTTATGTCTTTCGAGAAGGTTGTCCGCTTCGATTCAGGATCGTTATACGCACCCACGCTCCAAATGACACGAATCGTCTTTCCGACGACGGGAAGGTAGGAACAGCATTGTGTCTTGCCGGCACCGCCCTGAGAAAACGGTCTCACCTGAATTCCTTGGGCCCCCGTATCCCCGCCATCACTGGTTTCAATGTGGAATTCGGGGATGTAGTCTTCCGTATAGTTTGCGCTATAGGCTGACGCGAGAACCGAATCACGAGGTGCCCCTATCGCACAGCCAATCAAGATGACCGCCAATGTCAACGGCAAAGTTATGCGCTTGATGGTTCTTGCGAAACGAGCATCAGTCCAGTGGCCGCTCGCAAACCAGCCCCTGCTGTTGCCTGGGAATTTCCGCCCCATATTTTGCCATCCTTATCATTTTCATTGTTGCAACACCTTGTCAGTGACAATTGGATCGAACATTACACGCGCCCGCTATCAGAAAGTTTCGAAATCGTCGTGCGATGCCGAGAATTCAATTCCATCCGCCTTGAGGTCAAAAGAAGTGATAGCGCGCGTAAAGCAAAAAAACCGGGTCGCTCTTACGAGCGCCCGGTTTTTGTCCTGCTTCTACTGCCGTGCGGTACGGTTTGATGCGTCCGCGTCTGTCTCCACCTCTCCAGCCAAAAGGAGCAGCGAGCCGCGCGATGCATGCCGCGCGGCCACGCCCGAACGCGAGACTTAACGCGGCAACTCCGAGTGCCCCATCAGGTATGCATCGACGGAGCGCGCGCACTGACGGCCTTCGCGGATCGCCCACACGACGAGCGACTGGCCGCGTCGCATGTCGCCTGCCGTGAACACCTTGTCGACGGACGTGTAGTAGGCCTTGTCGCCTTCCGTCGACGCGCGCACGTTGCCGCGCGCGTCCTTGTCGACGCCGAACGCCTCCAGCACGGGCGAAACCGGCTGCGTGAAGCCCATAGCGAGCAGCACGAGATCGGCCTTCATTTCGAACTCGGAGCCCGGCACTTCCTGCATCTTGCCGTCCTTCCATTCGACGCGCGCCGCGATCAGCTTCTCGACCTTGCCATTCTTGCCTTCGAAGCGCTTCGTCGCGACGGCCCAATCGCGCTCGCAGCCTTCCTCATGCGACGACGACGTGCGCAGCTTGACCGGCCAGTACGGCCACACGAGCGGCTTGTTTTCCTCTTCGGGCGGTTGCGGCAGAAGCTCGAACTGCGTGACGCCCTTCGCGCCATGACGGTTCGACGTGCCGACGCAGTCCGAACCCGTATCGCCGCCGCCGATCACGACGACATGCTTGCCCTTTGCGAGCAGTTGATCGGCCACCTTGTCGCCCGCGTTGACCTTGTTCTGCTGCGGCAGGAACTCCATCGCGTAATGGATGCCCGCGAGTTCGCGGCCCGGCACGGGCAGATCGCGCGGCGTTTCCGAGCCGCCCGTCAGGATTACAGCGTCGAACTGTTCCTTCAACTGGTCTGGCGTGATGGTTTCCTTCGCGGTGTTGCCGATGTGCGCAGGAATCGCGTCCTTGCCGACGAACACGCTCGCGCGGAACGTCACGCCTTCGGCCTCCATCTGGCGCATGCGGCGATCGATCAGCCACTTCTCCAGCTTGAAATCGGGGATGCCGTAACGCAGCAGGCCGCCGATGCGGTCGTTCTTTTCGAACACCGTCACGTCATGACCGGCACGCGCGAGTTGCTGCGCGGCGGCGAGGCCCGCCGGGCCCGAACCGACTATCGCAATCTTCTTGCCTGTCTTGTGCTTCGGCGGCTGCGGCGCGATCCAGCCTTCGGCCCATGCCTTGTCGATGATCGCGTGCTCGATCGACTTGATGCCGACCGGGTCGTCGTTGATGCCGAGCGTGCACGCCGCTTCGCACGGCGCCGGGCAGATGCGGCCCGTGAACTCTGGGAAGTTGTTCGTCGAATGCAGGACTTCGATCGCGTTCTTCCAGTCCTGGCGAAACACCAGATCGTTGAAGTCCGGGATGATGTTGTTCACCGGGCAGCCGTTGTTGCAGAACGGGATGCCGCAGTCCATGCAACGAGCACCTTGAATCTTCGCTTCGTCGTCGGTCAGCGCCGAGACGAATTCCTTGTAGTGCTTCACGCGCGTGAGGGGTGCTTCGTACGCCTCGTGGCGGCGTTCGAACTCGAGAAAACCGGTTGCCTTGCCCATGTGGTTCTCTATGTCTATCTGAATCGGTGAGGGGATCGGCGCCCGCCGCCTGCGCCTTCGTTCGCAAGCGGCGGGTGCTTCGCTATGTCGTCAGTGGCTTTATCGGGAAACGATCAGGCCGCGAGCACTTCCTTGCTGGCCTTCTTCGCGCCCATTTCGCCCAGCGCGCGCTTGTATTCGGTCGGGAACACCTTCACGAACTGACGGCGCGACGCATCCCAGTTTTCGAGCAGCGCCTTTGCGCGCGGCGAACCCGTGAACTGGAAGTGACGTTCGATGAGCCCCTTGAGCAGCGCTTCGTCGGTCTGGCCCGTATGCCACAGCGCCTTGTCGACCGTGCGTTCCTGTTCGGCCTGTTGCAGCACCGGTTCGAGCGCGACCATCGACTTGTTGCACTTCGCGGCGAACGTGCCGTCCGGATCGTACATGTAGGCAATGCCGCCCGACATGCCCGCCGCGAAGTTGCGGCCCGTCTCGCCGAGCACGACGACGGTGCCGCCCGTCATGTATTCGCAGCCGTGGTCGCCCGTGCCTTCGACGACTGCCGTCGCACCCGAGTTGCGCACGCAGAAGCGCTCGCCCGCAACGCCGCGGAAGAACGATTCGCCTTCGATTGCGCCGTACATCACCGTGTTGCCGATGATGATGTTCTCTTCGGACTTGCCGCGGAAATCGTTGGTCGGACGCACGATGATGCGGCCGCCCGACAGGCCCTTGCCAACGTAATCGTTGCCGTCGCCGACGAGATCGAGCGTGACGCCCTTCGCGAGGAACGCGCCGAAGCTCTGGCCCGCCGTGCCCTTCAACTGGATGTGCACCGTATCGTCGGGCAGACCATCGTGGCCGTACTTCTTCGCGATCGTGCCGGACAGCATCGCGCCGACCGTACGGTTCACGTTGCGCACCGGCTGGATGAACGACACGTGCTCGCCCTTCTCGATCGCGGCCTTCGCCTTTTCGATCAGCGTGTGATCGAGCGCGCGGTCCAGACCGTGATCCTGCGATTCGACATGCAGACGCGCGACGCTCGCCGGCACGCTCGGCTGATAGAACACGCGCGAGAAGTCGAGACCCTTCGCCTTCCAGTGCTCGATGCCCTTCTTCATATCGAGGAATTCGCTGTGGCCGATCAGGTCGTCGAACTTGCGCACGCCCAGTTGCGCCATGATTTCGCGCACTTCTTCAGCGATGAAGAAGAAGAAGTTCACGACGTGTTCCGGCTGGCCCTGGAATTTCGCGCGCAGCACGGGGTCTTGCGTCGCGACGCCGACGGGGCACGTGTTCAGATGGCACTTGCGCATCATGATGCAGCCTTCGACGACGAGCGGCGCCGTCGCAAAACCGAATTCATCCGCGCCGAGCAGCGCGCCGATCACGACGTCGCGGCCCGTCTTCATCTGGCCGTCGGCCTGCACGCGGATACGGCCGCGCAACTGGTTCAGCACCAACGTTTGCTGCGTTTCGGCGAGGCCAAGTTCCCACGGCGTGCCTGCGTGCTTGATCGACGACAGCGGCGATGCGCCCGTGCCGCCATCGTGGCCCGCGATCACGACGTGATCGGCCTTCGCCTTCGCGACACCCGCAGCGACCGTGCCGACGCCCACTTCCGACACGAGCTTCACCGAAATGCTCGCCGACGAGTTCGCGTTCTTCAGATCATGAATGAGCTGCGCGAGGTCTTCGATCGAGTAGATGTCGTGGTGCGGCGGCGGCGAAATGAGGCCCACGCCCGGCACCGAATAACGCAGCTTGCCGATGTACTCCGACACCTTGTGCCCCGGCAACTGGCCGCCTTCGCCCGGCTTCGCGCCTTGCGCCATCTTGATCTGGATCTGGTCCGCGGACGCGAGGTATTCCGCCGTCACGCCGAAACGGCCCGACGCGACCTGCTTGATCTTCGAGCGCAGCGAATCGCCGTCCTTCAGCGGGATGTCGGTCACGATTTCATCGCCGATGATCGACTTCATCGTGTCGCCGTTCTTGATCGGAATGCCGCGCAGTTCGTTGCGATAGCGTTTCTCGTCCTCGCCGCCTTCGCCCGTGTTCGACTTGCCGCCGATACGGTTCATCGCCACAGCCAGCGTCGCATGCGCTTCCGTCGAAATCGAGCCGAGCGACATCGCGCCCGTCGCAAAGCGCTTGACGATTTCCTTCGCCGGTTCCACTTCATCGAGCGGAATCGCCTTCGACGGATCGACCTTGAATTCGAACAGGCCACGGAACGTCATATGGCGCTTCGTCTGATCGTTGATCAGATGCGCGTATTCCTTGTATGTCTGATACGAGTTGCTGCGCGCCGAATGCTGGAGCTTCGCGATCGCATCGGGCGTCCACATGTGGTCTTCGCCGCGCACGCGATATGCGTACTCGCCGCCCGCGTCGAGCATGTTCGCGAGAACGGGGCTCTCGCCGAACGCTTCGCGATGCAGGCGAATCGCTTCTTCAGCCACTTCGAAAAGACCGATGCCACCGACCTTCGACGCCGTGCCCTTGAAGTACTTGTTCACGAGATCTTCGGCGAGACCGACCGCTTCGAAAATCTGCGCGCCCGTGTACGACATGTACGTCGAAATGCCCATCTTCGACATGACCTTCTGCAGGCCCTTGCCGACTGCCTTCGTGAAGTTGTAGACGGCCTTTTCCGCCGACAGGTCGCCCTTCATGCCCGCTGCCATCTGCGCGAGCGTTTCCATCGCGAGGTACGGATGCACGGCTTCCGCGCCGTAGCCCGCGAGCAACGCGAAGTGGTGCGTCTCACGCGCCGAGCCCGTCTCGACGACGAGGCCCGTGCTCGTGCGCAGGCCTTGCTGCACGAGGTGCGTATGGATGGCGGACGTGGCGAGCAGCGCCGGAATCGCGACGTTGTCGCGATCCGTCTTGCGGTCCGACACGATCAGCATGTTGTAGCCGGACTTCACGGCGTCGACGGCTTCCGCGCACAGCGACGCGAGGCGCGCTTCGATGCCTTCCTTGCCCCAGCCGACCGGGTAGCAGATGTTCAGTTCGTACGAGCTGAACTTGCCGCCCGTGTACTGATCGATTGCACGGATCTTTGCGATGTCCTTGAAGTCGAGCACCGGCTGCGACACTTCGAGACGCATCGGCGGGTTGATATTGTTCGTGTCGAGCAGGTTCGGCTTCGGGCCGACGAACGACACCAGCGACATCACCATGTTTTCGCGGATCGGGTCGATCGGCGGGTTCGTGACTTGCGCGAACAGCTGCTTGAAGTAGTGATACAGCGTCTTGTTCTTGTTGGACATGACGGCGAGCGGCGAATCGTTGCCCATCGAGCCGACGGCTTCTTCGCCCGCCTGCGCCATCGGCGCCATCAGGAACTTGAGGTCTTCCTGCGTGTAGCCGAACGCCTGCTGGCGGTCGAGCAGCGCAGCCGCTTCGCGGCGCTCGGTGACGACGTCTTCCGCGCTCGGCTCGATTTCGTCGAGCTTGATGCGCACGGCGTCGATCCAGCTCTTGTATGGCTTCGCGTTCGCGAGGTTGTCCTTCAGTTCCTTGTCGTCGATGATGCGGCCGTGCTCCATGTCGATCAGGAACATCTTGCCCGGCTGCAGGCGCCACTTCTTGACGATCTTCGATTCGGGAATCGGCAGCACGCCCGCTTCCGACGCCATGATCACGAGATCGTCGTCGGTAATGATGTAGCGCGCCGGACGCAGGCCGTTACGGTCGAGCGTCGCGCCGATCTGGCGGCCGTCGGTGAATGCGATTGCAGCGGGGCCGTCCCACGGCTCCATCATCGCGGCGTGGTATTCGTAGAACGCGCGGCGGTTGTCGTCCATCAGCGTGTGCTGTTCCCACGCTTCCGGAATCATCATCATCACCGCGTGGACGAGCGGGTAGCCGGCCATCACGAGCAGTTCGAGACAGTTGTCGAACGACGCGGTATCAGACTGGCCCGGATAGATCAGCGGCCAGAGCTTCGGCAGGTCGTCGCCGAGCACGTGCGACGCGATCGCACCCGTACGCGCGTTCAGCCAGTTGACGTTGCCCTTCACCGTGTTGATTTCGCCGTTGTGGGCGATCATCCGGTACGGGTGAGCCAGTTCCCACGCCGGGAACGTGTTGGTCGAGAAGCGCTGGTGCACGAGCGCCAGCGCCGACACGACGCGCTCGTCCTGCAGGTCGCGGTAGTACACGCCGACCTGCCCCGCCAGCAGCAGTCCCTTGTAGACGACCGTGCGTGCCGAGCACGACGGCACGAAGTATTCCTTGCCGTGCTTGAGCTTGAGCGCCTGGATGCGGTGGCTCGCCGTCTTGCGGATGATGTACAGCTTCCGCTCGAGCGCGTCCGTCACCATGATGTCCTTGCCGCGGCCGATAAATATCTCGCGGATCAGCGGCTCGCTCGCCTTCACTGTCGGCGAAATCGGCATGTTGTGATCGACGGGAACGTCGCGCCAGCCGAGCACGACCTGGCCTTCGGCCTTCACCGTGCGCTCCAGCTCCTGTTCGCACGCGAGACGCGATGCATGCTCCTTCGGCAGGAAGATCATCCCGACGCCATATTCGCCGGCGGGCGGCAGCGTCACGCCCTGCTTCGCCATTTCCTCGCGGTAGAACGCATCCGGAATCTGGATCAGGATGCCCGCGCCATCGCCCATCAGCGGATCGGCGCCGACGGCGCCCCGGTGATCGAGGTTCTCGAGGATCTTCAGGCCTTGCTGGATGATCTCGTGGCTCTTTTTGCCCTTGATATGCGCAACAAAGCCGACGCCGCATGCGTCATGCTCGTTTTGCGGGTCGTAAAGACCCTGCGCGGCGGGAACCGTGGAAATCGGCTGCTGGTGGTCGTTCATGGGGACACCGTCTGTCAGGGGCCGTGGGGCCGTTAATCCATTTTCTTCTTGCCCGCAGTTTCAGGTTCAACTGCGCGGCGGCCGCTTAGTCGCGGGACATGCGCGATATTGCAGTTGCACATTCGGCCGCCGGAAGTCGAAATATACGCGACGAATCAAAGGAATAGCAAACAAAATCTGTTGATCGAGCCCCTATTATCAATGTGGTGCATTTTTCTTCAAATTAATTAGTGTCATATCAAAACAGGGCAAAAGAAAACGGCATGCGCAGATGCCGTTCGCTTTCTTTTGCTGCCGACAAGCCCTTGATCCACCAAGGCTTTATTGGGTTTGCGGCGTCTCGCGGACCTTGCGCGGCCGGCCTCGCGGCAGCGGCGAGACGCGCCGGTTCGCCGCCCGCGCTGCCCACTCGCGATACGAGTCGCTGCCGAGCACCCAACCCTTCAGCGTGGCTTGCTGGAGCTGGCTCGCTTCGCGTTCGTCGAGCGGCTGCTCGCACAGTTCGCGGTAAGCGCGCTGCCGCTCGAACGGCGTATTCCCGAGCGACCAGTACAAACGATGGTCGGTGATGAGACTGTCTAAGGTCAGCCCGATGTGATGCCGATAACTGGACCATCGATAGTCTTCGGGCGTGCTCACCAGCTGGTTGCGCACCGGCGACATTTCGACGACGCGGCTCGCGAGCAGAAAGTACTTCTCGCCTTCGATGACCGTCGCGCGATAACGGCCTTCCCACAACGTGCCGCGTCGCGAGTAACGACGGTTGAAGTGCGCGACGTAGCGCCGGCCGACCGCCTGCATTGCTTTTGGCAAGCTCGATTCGTCGGTGGGCGTGACGAGCAGTTGCACCGCGCCGGGCATCAGTGCGTATGCATGAACGGAGAGATGGTGATCGCGCGAAGCCGCCTTCAGGCAATCGATGAACAGTTCGTAATCCTGGTCGTCGACGAATGCGGGCTGCTGGTCGAGTCCGCGCAGGATCACATGCTGCGGCTGGTCGGGGACATAAAGACGTGCAAGCCGTGCCATGCTGGATTATCCAAAGTCGCGTTGGTACATACCCGAAGGTCCGAAAAGCTGCGCTGGCGCGACCTCACGCGCCATGCGGGTCCGCCGGAAACGGCAAAAAAGCTTAGGCAGAACGCTCTAACCGGCGCGTATGGTTTGTTTGAAACGTTGTGGTCATAATTAGCGGGCCTTTTTTGGAGGAGCACAAATGAAATTAAAACAGGCCTTGGGGATCGCGACGCTAGCTTGCATGACAACCGCAGCGCACGCGCAATCGGCCGGCAGTATCTACGTTACAACTGGGTGGTTCCATCTTTCGCCGCAGTCCAGCAGTCAGCCGTTGAGAGAGACAAACGTCGGCGGTTCGCCCGTCAACATCACGGTACCTAACTCTGGCGCCTCGCTTGGCGATGGCGACACCCTTGGTTTCACGGCCGGCTACTTCATTACCGACCACATCGCCACCCAGTTCGACATCGGCATTCCGCCGCAATTCGATCTGAAAGGTACAGGCGCATTTGCGCAATACGGCAAGATCGGCTCGGCCAAACAATGGAGCCCGACACTGCTGCTGAAGTACTACTTCAATCAGCCGCAAGCGAAGTTCCGCCCGTATGTCGGCATTGGCGTGAGCCGCATCTGGTTCACCGACGAGCACATCACGAACGGCGCCTTCCAGAACAACGTCCTGCATGGTCCGACCACGGTGACCACGGATAGTTCGTGGGAGCCCGTGTTTAATGCCGGCTTCACCTACGCATTCACGGATCACTGGTTCGCAGGCTTCTCGATTTCGTACCTGCCGCTCAGCACGACAGCCAAACTGAACACGACGGCGAGCACTCCCGTCGGCCCGCTGACGGTGCAATCCGAGACGAAGATCCGCCTGAACCCGATCGTCACGTACGTGAGCCTCGGATACCGCTTCTAACAAAACAGGTTAGTCGAGATTTTCGGGCTTGAACAACGCCGTCACGTTAATCCGTGACGGCGTTTTGCTTTCAATCCCATCACGATACTCGCATGAACACGGCTTCGTCTCCGGCGTATCGCGACATCGTTTCCCCACTTGCGACCATGCCTGCTCGCGCGCGCAACTCGTTGTAAATTTGACTGACGTGCAAGGCCTGCCGGCGCAATTTCTGCCGCATGCCGCGCGCATCGTCTGACGCAAAGCGCGTCGTCGATGCATGTTATGGCGCAGGTTGCGGAGCCTCGCGCCAGGCGGGCATCGAAGTTGCGTTAGAGAAGTCTTCCCGCGCTGTGTTGCGGGCATGTTGATCCACCCTCATCGACGGAGCGACCATGACAGCACTACCTAATACGCGAGATGCCATCGGCGAATCCTGGACAACGACGGGGCGTCGTGCGCGCCGCATAGCGCGCCATAGCCGGCATGCCGCTGAAGACATTGCCAGTGAACTGCGCACACTGATGGCGGAACTCGAAAACTCGCTCGGCGACGGCACGCAGGCCGACGCCGCGGCCATCAGGACGCAATTGCGCAAACGGCTCGACGATGCGCGCTCGCGCCTGAACGACACGCGCGACGTCATGCGCGACCGCGCACAAGCCGCGTTTCACGATGCCGACGACTACGTGCATGAGAACCCGTGGCGGACGATTGCGCTTGTCGGCGGCGTCGCGCTGATCGCGGGCGCGCTCATCGCGCGAGGCGGCATGCGTTGATGTGCGTGCTTGATGTACGCGCTGATTGCGTACGGATGCGCTCACTGAACGGAGCTGGCTAAACGGCCAGGCGATTGTATCGGCTGGACTTCGGATCGCTGTAAAGGACGTGACGCTATGCATAGCCGCGCGCCGGTACGCGGTTGTGCAGGCGCGCGCGTGCGTGTTGTTGCGACCTGTTGTGATCGCGTATCTGCACATGCGCAACGCACATCGCACGGCGCGTGGACTGCTTTGCGCGTGAGCGTCTTGCGTCGCTTCTTACGGCGGATGCGGATTGAGCATCGCGTGTCAAACGCGACACACGCATGGCATCAATTACCGTCGACGACGAAGAGCCGCTGGTATTCCTTCGACGCGTAACGATCCGTCATGCCCGCGATGTAATGCGCGATCAGTCGCGGCTGCTTCGCTGCGTCCGCTGTCTGGTAATCGGGCGGCAACAGCCGAGGGTCGTCGATGAATGCATCGAACAGACCGATGATCACGCGCCGCGCCTTGCTCGCCATGCGCATCACCCGATAGTGCCGATACAGGTTCTTGAACAGAAACTGCTTGAGCGCCGTGGCCTGCGCGGCGATGGCTGCGCTATGCGCGACGAGCGGCGGCGCGCGTCGCACATCGTCGAGCGATGACGGCGCATGGCGCGCGACATTGCGCGAGGTCGTGTCGATCAGATCGACGATCAGCGTGTTGATGATGCGGCGAACCGTCTCGTGAATCAGCCTGCGTCCTTCGATGTGCGGATAATCGCGGCGCGCCGCCTCGTCATGCGTGCGCCATAGCTCGACCTCGGCGAGCTGGTCGATGGTGAGCAATCCCGAGCGCAGACCGTCGTCCACGTCGTGATTGTTGTACGCGATTTCATCGGCGAGATTCGCAATCTGCGCTTCGATCGACGGTTGGCGTCCTTGCAGAAAACGCTCGCCCAGTTCACCCAGACGCCGCGCGTTTTCGCGCGAGCAATGCTTGAGGATGCCTTCGCGCGTTTCGAAGCACAGGTTCAGGCCATCGAATGCGCCGTAGTGCTCTTCGAGGTCGTCGACGACAGCAAGGCTCTGCAGATTGTGCTCGAAGCCGCCGTACTCGCGCATGCATTCGTTGAGCGCATCCTGTCCCGCGTGGCCGAACGGCGTGTGTCCGAGATCGTGCGCGAGCGAGATCGCTTCGACGAGATCCTCATTCACGCGCAGATTGCGCGCGACGGAACGCGCGATCTGCGCGACTTCGAGACTGTGCGTGAGCCGCGTGCGAAACAGATCGCCCTCGTGATTCACGAACACCTGCGTCTTGTATTCGAGCCGCCGGAAAGCCGTGGAGTGAACGATGCGATCGCGATCGCGCTGGAATTCGGTGCGCGCGCTCGGCGGCGGTTCGTAATGGCGCCGGCCGCGCGACTCCGAAGAGCGCGCCGCGTACGGCGCAAGATGCGCTTCGAGCGCGGCGATGGTGGGCAACGACGCCGCGCCCGTGACGTCGCATGATCCGATCAGATTGTCGCTGCGCATTTCCCTCACCGATGTCTCCGAATCCGAAGCGACGCCCTCGTGCCGTTGCGCCGGCTGCGTGTCGCGTCAGGTGCCGACGCTGGCGTCGAGCGTCTGTAGCACGGCGTCGTCCGGCGCGCGCGTGATCAGCGTGTCGCCGAAACGCTTCAGCAGGATGAACTTGATTTCGCCGGCTTCCGCTTTCTTGTCGACGCGCATCAAGTCGACATAGCGCGACGCGCCAATTGCGGGAGCGCGGGTCGGCAAATGCGCGGCCCTGATGACGGCAACGAGTCGCTCGCGCGCGGCTTCGTCCAGATGGCCGAGCCGCACTGACAGATCGGCCGCCATCACCATTCCGCAGCCGACGGCTTCGCCGTGCAGCCACTCGCCATAGCCGAGGCCCGCCTCGATTGCATGACCGAATGTATGGCCGAAATTGAGGATCGCGCGCAGACCGCCTTCGCGTTCGTCGGCAGCCACGACGGATGCCTTGATTTCGCACGAACGCTTGACGGCTTCGGCGAGCGCTTGCGGCTCGCAACGATTGAGCGCCTCTACGTTCGCCTCGATCCACTCGAAGAACGTTGCGTCGGCGATTGCGCCCGTCTTGATGACTTCCGCGATACCGGCCGCGAGTTCGCGCGCGGGCAGCGTGCGCAGCGCGCCGATATCGGCGATCACTGCTTGCGGCTGGTAGAACGCGCCGATCATGTTCTTGCCGAGCGGGTGATTGATGCCCGTCTTGCCGCCCACCGACGAATCGACCTGCGACAGCAACGTGGTCGGCACCTGGATGAACGGCACGCCTCGCATGTAGCAGGCGGCGGCAAATCCCGTCATATCACCGATCACGCCACCGCCGAGCGCGATCAGCGTGGTCTTGCGATCGGCGCGCGCGCCGAGCAGCGCGTCGAAAATCAGATTCAGCGTTTCCCAGTTCTTGTGCGCTTCGCCGTCAGGCAGCACGACCGTCGTCACGTCCTTGCCGAGCGGCGCGAGTGCCTTGCGCAACGCGTCGCCGTACAGCGGATCGACAGTCGTATTGGTGACGATGGTGACGGACGAACCGCGAATGTGCGGGGCGAAGAGCTCGGTCTTGCCGATCAGATCGGCGCCGATGTGGATCGGATAGGCGCGCTCGCCCAGTTCGACGTTGACGGTAATCATGGAGGTCATCTCGTCATTATGACGCAGGAGACTTGGCGACGCCCGCCATCTCGAGCTGCATCAGCACCATGTTGACGAGCCCGTTGACCGACGGGCGGCCCGTTTCGATCACGAAATCGGCGCATTCGCGATAGAGCGGGTCGCGGACTTCATAGAGCGCCTCGAGACGCCCTTTCGGGTCCTCGGTCTGCAAGAGCGGCCGGTTCTTGTCGCGGCGCGTGCGCAGCCACAGGTCATGCGGATTCGCACGCAGATAGACGACGATGCCGTGCTGGCTCAGCGCTTCGCGGTTTTCGGGGCGCAGCACCGCGCCGCCGCCCGTCGCGAGAACGATATTTTCGCGGCCCGTGAGCTCTGCGATCACTTGCGCCTCGCGGTCGCGAAAGCCCGCTTCGCCTTCCAGCTCGAAGATCACGGGGATGCGCGCGCCCGTGCGCGCCTCGATTTCATGGTCGGAGTCGAAGAACGGGCGATCCAGCCGGCGCGCCACGGCCCGGCCGACGGTGGTCTTGCCCGCCCCCATGAGCCCTACGAAAAAAACGTTGGCGTGTGCGTCCCGCGCTTGCAACTTGTCCTCTGGCTAATCCGGTGTAGTTCGTGCGGCAGCTTACTGGCAAAGCGCCTGCCTTGTCGAGCCTGATGGCCCGCGCGCTTGCTCCGCGTCCTGCGTTCGGCCACCGCCCGTGGCGCCTTGCCCGGCGATCCATCAATTCGTCTGCACAACCCTCGGCGTGATGAAAACGACGAGTTCGCTGGTCAGATCGCGATGAGCGCGGTGACGGAAAAATGCGCCCAGAAGCGGTATTTTGCCCAGGAGCGGCACGCGCGTCACATCATCGCGGTCGTCGGCCTCGTAGATTCCGCCGATCGACACCGTCCCGCCGTCCTCCACCTCGACGCGAGTCTGCACGTGCTTGGTGTTGATTGCCGGCCCGGACGCCGTCTGCTCGCCGACGCTGTCCTTCGCGACATCGAGATCCAGCACGACCCGGCCATCAGGCGTGATTTGCGGCTCGACTTCCAGTTTGAGGCTCGCGCGGCGAAACTGCACGCCCGACACGCCTTGCCCGACTTTCGCCTGATACGGCAACTCCGTGCCCTGCTCGACGATCGCCTTCATCCTGTCCGCCGTTACCACGCGCGGGCTCGACACGATCTGGCCGCGCCCTTGCGCTTCGAGCGCGCTCAGCTCGATGTTCAGAAGCCGCGTCGCCTGCGCGGCAAACAGCGTCAGGCCGGCCGTGGCGGCGTCGAAGCCTGAAATCGGCCGCGCCGACAGATCGAAGACCGCGCCTTCCTTTCCACCGACGAGGCCCGTCGCCTTGCCGTCCTCGCTCGCCGCTGCCATCGACAGCTTCACGCCGAGATTGCGCGAGAAGCCCCTCTCCGCTTCGACGATCCGCGCCTCGATCAGCACCTGACGCGTCGGCCGGTCGAGCGACGCGACCAGTTCCGCGATCTGCGCGACGCGCGCTTCGAGATCGGTGACGAATAGCAGATTGGTGCGCGCGTCTGCCATTGCGGCGCCACGCTTCGACAGTACGCGCTGATTGCCCGATGCCGTCAGCAGCTTGCGCAGTTCGTCGGCGTGCGCATAGTGCAGTTCGAACGTGCGGCTCGCGAGCGGTTCGAGTTCGGCTGCGCGCGCATGCGCCTCGAAACGCTGACGCTCGCGCGCGGCGAGTTCAGACAGCGGCGCGACCCAGATCACCTTGCCGCGTTGTTCCATCGCGAGGCCGTTCACGTCGAGCAGCGTATCGAATGCGGTGCGCCACGGCACGTTGTCCAGATGCAGCGTGACCGTGCCGCGCGCCTTTTCGCTCGCGACGATGCTGAGACCCGTGAATCGCGCGAATGCACCGAGCACGGCGCCCAATTCGGCGTGCTGAAAGTGCAGCGTGATGGGTCTGTCGGCGGGTAGCGCGGCGGATGCGCTCGTGCTCAGACGAGCGGCAGGTGCAAGCGGGACGGGCGGACCTTCAAGCGCTTCGTGCTGTGATTCCTTCTGTGCCTCGCTTTCTGTCTTGCGTCGAGGCTCGGCGGCGTCATGGTCGGCAGAAAGCGCTTGCTCGGACTCCAGCGGCGGCGTCTTCGCATCGGCTGTCGATATGCCGCCGTCATCCGCTGCGTCGAGCACGAACGGGTTCGCGACGTCCGTCGTAATCACGCGCGGCAACGGCGGCATGCCAGCCGGCGCGATCGTGTCGTCGAACGGCATGTTCGAGGGAAGCGGCGGCAACGCCGCGCGCGCCGCCATCGCGATGCAGGACGCGCACGCGAGAAGCCATCGTATGTTGTGCAGGCGCGTCATTCGACGGTCTCCGCAAGCGTGAACGAATGCACGCTGCCATCGCGCCTTGCAAGTGTGAGTGCGTTGGCGTCGACATGCGCGACACCCTCGTCGCCCCACTGCTGCCCGCTTTCGAGTGTCTCTGCGCCATCGCCCGTTTCGATCAACGCGAGCCCGCGCATGCGGTCGGACAGCAGTCCGACGAGCCGCATCGATGCCGGCGCATCCTCCGATGCAGGCGCGAATGCCGGTGGCTGAAACGGATCGTAGAACACGATCTCTTCGTCGGGATCGAATGCGTCGGGATCGTTGCGCACAGTTGGACGCGCGGCGCTCGACGCGGGATGAATTGCGTTGAACGAATGCAACGTCGCGCTCATCGACAATGCCTCACCCTGGCGCTTGAGCATCAGTTCGTCGGGCACGACGAGCACGGGCAGGCTCGACAGGCCTTCGAGAAAATCGATGGCGTGATCGAAGGCGGCCTGTGCTGTCACGTGCAGCGGACGCATCGCGTCGAGCCCGCTTCCCGCCACCGCACCCGGCTCAATTTTCAGCAGCGTCACGTCGCTACGCGCAGCAAGCTGAGAGATAACGCGCACGTCGTCCGCGGAGGTCCATCCCGCCGGCACGTGCACGACAGGCGCCGCGCGGCGCAACGCCGGCAGTTGCGCAACAGCGGCTTGCGCTTCGCTCAATTTTCGCTGCGCGGCCGACAAGGCATCGCTGCTCGTCTGCACGCCACTCATGTCCGCGGCGATCCACGTGTTCGCGCCGAGCGCGAACACGGCAACGGCGATCGATGTGGCGACAAGGCAGCGTCGCCGCGCGCTCCATGCTTCGAGCGGCACGCGCAGGCGCTCGGCGATTGCGTCCCCGAACGGCACGCGCTTAAGCGGCGCGCCGATACGGCCGATTGTGGTTGTATTCATTTTTCACCTCTCGTTTTCTGATGGGCCGCCGCGGACGCTTTAGGCTTTTCAGCCGGCCCATCCCACTTCAGATTCGCCGTGAGCTCGATCGCAGCGGACGATTCCATCGCGCTTGCAGTTCGATGCAGATCGCTGAGACTGGCGTCCTTCACGCCTCTCAACGCGGCAAGCCGATTCAGCCACGCCGACGCCGCCGCGTGATCCGTCGACGCAGCGAACATTTCCGTGTCGCGCCCACGCTGCCGCAACTGCTTGACGACGACGGCTTCGGACGGCTCCTGACTCAGCGCATCGAGCAAGTCGAGCAAATGGACAAGCGGCTCGGAAAGCGTCGCGGCACGCGCGTTCTGCAAGCGCTCATTGCTGCCTTCGCCTGTCAGGCGCGCGTGCTCGGCAAGCGGCGATGCAAGTGTCGCCAGCTTCCGGTCGAGTTCTGCACGCTGTCCGTCGATGCTCGTTCGCTCGAATGCCTGCCAGGCCACCAGCGCCGCCACGCCAACGCAACCGCAAAGCGCCGCAGCCGTCCATTCGATATAGCGCCGCCGGCGTGCAAGCCGTGCATCGCGCTGACGGTGCGGCAACAGATTGAAGCCGCCGGCTTTGATCCGCGTCGCGTTCATTGCGCGATGCCACGCAACGCAAGCCCGAACGCGACTGCCAAAGACGGCTCGTGCAGCAGGTCCGAAAACGGGACCGCGTTACCTTCGCTGAACGACGAGCAATCGAACGGCAACACGGAGCAGCCCAGCACGTCGCCGATGTCCGCGAGCGAAAAGCACACGCCTTCCAGCAGGTCGATTTCGCCTCCGACCAGCGCGCATACATTCAGGTTGTCCTCGGCGAGATCGCGCAACGCGTCGGCGACACACGAATATTCGGGCGACGGATAGCGGATCTCGTCGGCGACGGTTTCACCGTCGATGCGCCAGCCGTAGACGCCGTCGCCGCCGATCCAGATCGCCGCGTACGGCTCGTTCAGTTCGAGCTCGAATGTCGCGGCATGACGCAGCGCGCGCAGCGCTGCGTGTGGCTCAACGTCGACGGTGGTCAGCGAGATGTCCGCCATCGCCGCGCATTCGATGCGTGCTTCCAGGTGCTCGCGCGCCGTCGCCGCAACCGCGATTTCGCCAAGGCGCGGCGGCGTGTCCTCGACATACCAGTCGACGGCCAATGCGTGACGCTCGATACCCGCGATCCGCTCTGCTTCCATCATCACGACGGGCTCGACGGCCGCCCGCCTATGCTGGCCGTTCATGTGGCTCGCGGGCAGATGCGCGGTGAACGTCGCGGAGCCGGGAATCGCCATCGCGCAGCGCAATCCCTGCGACGCGCAATGCTGCGGCACATGCCCGAGCACATCGGCGAGCGTGCGCGCCACCGCCTGCCGGTCGACGATCTCCATGCCCGCCATCGCGCCTGGCGCAAGCGGCTCCGACGCCACGCACTCGATGCGCACAGGGCCGCCCTTTCGCCCGCTGCAACTCAGCACCACGATCCTGACGACATGCGCACCCACATCGATGCCGACTGCGTGCCGTCGCATCGCCATCCGTAACGAGTCTTTCAACGTCATAACCTTCCCCCTCGGACACAAACCGACTCTGAAGGCCCGCGTCATTCGAACGACACGAGCAACGGGAAGGATTCTGCGCAGCGCGGCGCGCCAGCGAAATTCGGCCGAATGGCTAATGGTCC
This sequence comes from Paraburkholderia diazotrophica, assembly GCF_038900755.1. Lineage (GTDB taxonomy): Bacteria > Pseudomonadota > Gammaproteobacteria > Burkholderiales > Burkholderiaceae > Paraburkholderia > Paraburkholderia diazotrophica_A. The sequence goes on along the minus strand of NZ_JBBPEN010000015.1, from coordinate 51,240 downwards.
GGCGAGCGATATCCGGCGACAATCAAACGAACTACAGTGTTCTCATAGTCGTGCGGTTGCGGCGGCCGTAAGCACGCCGAAAGCTGCCAAGTCGGGCGGCTATAATCGCGGGACCGTTTTTTGGTGTTCATATGCAATCCACGACTCCTACGTCTCCGCCTCCGGCCCCGCCGAAGCGCAAACGTCCTCTCTGGCTCACGATCATCCTCGGGTTTGTGGGGCTGATCTTCGCCGGCATCGTCTGTGTCATGCTCGTGCTGGGCTATGCGCTGGTCGTCGCGACGCCCAATCTGCCGTCGCTCGACGCGCTCACCGACTATCGCCCGAAAGTGCCGCTGCGCATCTACACCGCCGATCACGTGCTGATCGGCGAATTCGGCGAGGAGCGGCGCGACATCGTGCACTTCCGCGACGTGCCGGACAATCTCAAGAAAGCCGTGCTCGCGATCGAGGACGCCCGCTTCTACGATCATGGCGGCGTCGACCTGACGGGCATCGCGCGCGCGGGCATTGTCGCGCTCACGAACGGTCACGCGACGCAGGGCGCGAGCACGATCACGATGCAGGTCGCGCGCAATTTCTTCCTCTCCAGCGAGAAGACCTACACGCGCAAGGTCTACGAGATGCTGCTCGCTTACAAGATCGAATCGAAGCTGAGCAAGGATCAGATTCTCGAGGTGTACATGAATCAGATCTATCTTGGCCAGCGCGCGTACGGTTTCGCGAGCGCCGCGCGCGTGTACTTCGGCAAGGACCTGAAAGACCTGTCGCTGGCCGAATGCGCGATGCTGGCCGGCTTGCCGAAAGCGCCCTCCGCGTACAACCCCGTCGTGAACCCGAAGCGCGCGAAAGTGCGTCAGGAATACATCCTTCAGCGGATGCTCGAACTGGGCTACATCACGGAGAACCAGTACGAAATTGCGAGCCAGCAGCCGCTCATCGTGAAGGGCGCGGGCAAGGAGTTCAGCGTGCACGCGGAATACGTCGCGGAAATGGTGCGGCAGATGATGTACGCGCAGTACCGCGAAGAGGCGTACACGCGTGGCCTGAATGTCGTGACGACGATCGATTCCGCCGATCAGGACGCCGCTTATCACGCGCTGCGCAAAGGGCTGATGGACTACGAGCGCCGTCACGGCTATCGCGGGCCCGAGGCGTTCATCGATCTGCCCACGGACACGGGAGAGCGCGAACAGGCTATCGACGACGCCCTGCTCGAACATCCCGACAACGGCGAGATCATCGCGGCCGTGGTGACGTCGGCGAATCCGAAGCAGGTGCAGGCAACGCTGATCGACGGCAATGTCGTGACGATTCAAGGCGACGGGCTGCGCTACGCGTCATTCGCGCTCAGTGCGCGCGCGCAGCCGAACCAGCGCGTGAGGCCGGGCGCCATCATCCGTATCGCGAAGAACGACGACGGCAACTGGTCGATCACGCAATTGCCGCAGATCGAAGGCGCGTTCATTTCCGTCGTGCCGCAGGACGGCGCGATTCGCGCGCTCGTCGGCGGCTTCGACTTCAACAAGAACAAGTTCAATCACGTGACGCAAGCGTGGCGTCAGCCGGGTTCGAGCTTCAAGCCGTTCATCTACTCGGCTTCGCTCGAAAAGGGTCTCGGGCCCGCGACCGTCATCAACGATGCGCCGCTCTTCTTCAGCGCCGCCGAGACGGGTGGCCAGGCATGGGAACCGAAGAACTACGGCGGCGGCTTCGACGGCCCGATGTCGATGCGCACTGCGCTGCAGAAATCGAAGAACCTCGTGTCGATCCGCATCCTCAATCACATCGGCACGAAGTACGCGCAGCAGTACATCACACGCTTTGGCTTCGACGCGGACCGCCATCCCGCCTATCTGCCGATGGCGCTCGGCGCGGGTCTCGTCACGCCGCTGCAGATGGCGGCCGGCTACTCGGTGTTCGCGAACGGAGGGTATCGGGTGAATCCGTATCTGATCGCGGAAGTCACCGATCAGCGCGGCGCCGTCGTCGCGCATGCGGAGCCGCTCGTCGCAGGCAGTAACGCGCCGCACGCGATCGAGCCGCGCAACGCGTACGTGATGAACAGCCTGTTGACGAGCGTCGCGCAGCGCGGCACAGGCGCGAAGTCGAACATGCTGAAGCGCACCGACCTCGCCGGCAAGACGGGCACCACCAACGATTCGCGCGACGCCTGGTTCGCCGGCTATCAGCACACCTTGTGCGCGATCGCGTGGATGGGCTACGACAACCCGCGCAGCCTGGGCGACAAGGAAACGGGCGGCGGGCTCGCGCTTCCCGTATGGATCGACTACATGGGCCGCGCGCTGAAGGGCGTGCCTGAGTACAAGATGCCGATGCCGGAAGACGTGGTGACGCTCGGCGACGAACTCTATTTCGACGACTTCACGCCGGGCAACGGCTTCGTATCGACCGTAGGCGTGACGCTGCCGCCGCCCGAAGCGAGCGGTGTGGCAAGCGCTGCGCCCGCTCAGGTCGGCGCGCAGGAAAAAGAGAACATCATGAACCTGTTCAGAGGTCACTAGGTCCGCTCACGCCTGATCGCATGAAAATCGCGTGAAAAAACAAAGCCGCCGCGTGCTGAACGCGGCGGCTTTTTTCTTCCTGAAGACGCACATCGATCGTATCGCGAGCGTCGAGATGAAAATGAATGCGTTACGGCGCGATCTCGACCGGCTCGCCCGCCTGCTGCGTCGCATATTCGGACAGCGAGGCGTAAAACTCGGTGCCGTTGCGCGTGTCGCGCCACTCGCCGTCGACGTAACGGAAGTGATATCCGCCCGATTTCGCGGCGATCCAGATCTCCTGCATCGGCGGCTGAAGGTTCACGATGATCTTCGTGCCGTTCTCGAATTCGAGCGTCAATACGTTGCCGCTGCGCTCGAATTCGATGTCGGCGTCGGTATCGTCGAGCGCACGCTCGATGGCCGTCAGCACGGCCTCGGCACGGGTCAGGTATTCACTGTCGGACATGCTAAACTCCAGCGATTAATTGTTCAGGGACAGTCATGCGAGTCGTATTCCGGATGAGCGCAACGGCAACTGATGTACTGGCGCCCCGCGGATGGTCCCGCGCGATTGTAGCGACTCTGGCTATTGTCGCAGGTGTCGCGCTCAACGGCTGCGGACAACGCGGTTCGCTCTACCTGCCGACCGTTCCGCCTCTTCCGGCGAAACCGAGCGAACAGACCCAGTCCTCGCCCGATGTCACGAAAGCCGGCGCCGAATCCGCTCGAGACTCCATACCGGATACGTCGGGCACGCCGCTGTCCTTGTCGCCCGATACCGAACTGCGCACTGCGCCGAATACGAATGCGCCCACCCAGCCGGCGTCGGGTGCATCCGAAGCTCAATAAGACCGTCGCATGACTCAATCTGCCTTCGCCTATGTCGACGGCGTGCTGCACGCCGAAGGCGTGTCCGCCGTATCGCTTGCCGAGCAATTCGGCACGCCGCTCTATGTCTACTCGCGCGCGGCGCTCAGCGCTGCATGGCACGCCTACGCTGACGCGTGCGTCGGCCGGCGCGCCACCGTGCACGTCGCCGTGAAGGCGAACAGCAATCTCGCCGTGCTCAATGTTTTCGCGCGCATGGGCGCGGGCTTCGACATCGTGTCGGGCGGCGAACTGGCGCGCGTGCTCGCAGCGGGCGGCAAGGCGGAAAACACCGTGTTTTCCGGCGTCGGCAAGAGCGTCGACGAAATGCGCGAAGCGCTCGCGGCAGGCGTGAAGTGCTTCAACGTCGAGTCGATTCCCGAACTGGACCGCCTGAACGCGGTCGCGGGCGAAATGGGCAAGAAGGCGCCCGTGTCGCTGCGCGTGAATCCCGATGTCGACGCGAAGACGCATCCGTATATCTCGACGGGCCTCAAGTCGAACAAGTTCGGCGTCGCGTTCGACGACGCCCGCGCCACATATCGCGCGGCCGCCGCGATGAAAAACCTGGAAGTGGTCGGCATCGATTGCCATATCGGTTCGCAGATCACCGAAGTCGCGCCGTATCTGGACGCCGTCGACAAGCTGCTCGAACTCGTCGACCAGATCGAAGCGGACGGTGTGGAGATCCGGCACATCGACGTGGGTGGCGGACTCGGCATCACGTACGACGACGAAACGCCGCCTGATATCGGCGACTTCGTGCGCACGCTGCTCAACCGGATTGACGCGCGCGGGCACGGTCATCGCGAAGTGTATTTCGAGCCGGGCCGCTCGCTCGTCGGCAATGCGGGCGTGCTGCTCACGCGGGTCGAGTTCCTGAAGCCGGGCGTCGAAAAGAACTTCGCGATCGTCGATGCGGCAATGAACGACCTCGCGCGTCCCGCGATGTACGAGGCTTATCACGCGATCGAACCCGTCGTGCAGCGCGACGGCGACAAGCATCTGTACGACGTCGTCGGTCCTGTGTGCGAAAGCGGCGACTGGCTCGGGCGCGAGCGGGAACTGGCCGTCGAACCGGGCGATCTGCTCGCGATCCGTTCGGCAGGCGCCTATGGCTTCACGATGAGCTCGAACTACAACACGCGCGCACGCGCCGCTGAAGTGATGGTCGATGGCGACAAGGCCTACGTCGTGCGCCGGCGCGAAGAAGTGAAGGAACTGTTCGTGGGCGAATCGATTCTGCCGGATCGAAGCTGAACGCTTCCGACGCTCAAGCAAAAAAGGCGATGCGCACAAAACGCATCGCCTTTTTTGTTGCCCTCTCCAGCTTCGCACGACCGGCTAGCTTCTCGCCCGTTGCCTGATTCTGTCGCGTGCCCATGCAAGCAGGCGCCAGCCGAGCAACGCAATCACGATGGCCCCGTAAGTCTTGGGCAAGATCAGATCGTGCTTGCCCGCTTTCATCCACCAGAAATGCAGGATCGCGAGGCCCGCAATCAGATAGATCGCGCGATGCAGCGTCTGCCAGCGTCGGCCGAGCTTGCGCACCATCGCTTTCGGCGACGTGACAGCGAGCGGAATCAGCAGCACGAACGCCGCGAAGCCGACCGTGATGAACGGCCGCTTGCCGATATCCTTCACGATCTCGGCGAGATCGAACCACTTGTCGAACCAGAAATACGTCGTGAAGTGCAGCGCGGCGTAGAAGAACGCGTAGAGCCCCAGCATCCGGCGAAAACGCAGCAACGCGTTCCAGCCGCTGAGCTTGCGCATCGGCGTCACGGCGAGCGTGATGCAGATGAACACCAGCGTCCACAGTCCCGTCGAGCGCGTGATGAACTCGATGGGATTCGCGCCGAGCCGGTCGGTGAAACCGAACAGCACGAGGCGCGCAAACGGATACAGCGCCGCGACGAACACGACGATCTTCGTCGGCACGACCCAGCGGCCAGCGCCGACAGTCGTCGCTGTCTTGCGCGAAGGCGCCGCGTGTTTCGAAGCGCTCGCAGTCCTCGCGCCGGTGCTTGCGGTCACGGTCGATGTCGTCTCAGTTCCCATGCGTGTCGCCGTCAGAAATTTTTCTTCAGGTCCATGCCCTGATACATCGACGCGACGAGATCACCATAGCCGTTGAAGATCAGCGTCTTGCGCTTCGGCGTGAAGAATCCGTCCTCACCGATGCGCCGCTCGGTCGCCTGGCTCCAGCGCGGATGGTCGACATTCGGGTTCACGTTCGAATAGAAGCCGTATTCGTTCGGAGCGTAAGTATTCCAGCTCGTCGGCGGCTGCTTGTCGACGAAACGGATCTTCACCAGCGACTTCGCGCTCTTGAAGCCGTACTTCCACGGCACGACGACGCGCACAGGCGCGCCGTTCTGATTCGGCAGCACCTGGCCGTAGACGCCCATCGTCAGCAACGTCAGCGGATTCATCGCTTCATCCATCCGCAGGCCTTCGGAGTAAGGCCAGTCGAGAATCGGCTCGGACAGGCCCGGCATCTGCGACGGATCGGCGAGCGTGACGAACTGCACGTACTTCGCGTTCGCAGTAGGCTGCGCGCGCCGGACCACTTCCGACAACGGAATGCCTATCCACGGAATCACCATCGACCAGCCTTCGACGCAGCGCAGCCGGTACACGCGCTCCTCGAGCGGCGCGAGCTTCAGCAGTTCGTCGATGTCGTAGACCTTCGCGTTCTTCACCTCGCCTTCGACGCTCACCTTCCACGGACGCGGCCGCAGCGTACCCGCGTTGTGCGACGGATCGCTCTTGTCGGTGCCGAACTCGTAGTAGTTGTTGTACGTGGTGATGTCCTTGAACGGCGTGACCTTGTCGGTGACGACGAACTTCGAGTTCGTCTTCGCGCCGAGCTTCTGCGCTTTCGCGTCGGACGACGAATACTCGGCAAACGCCTCGCCATGCACGCCGATCAGGCCGCCAAGCGCCGCCGCGCCCGCTGCCTGCAAGATCCGTCGGCGATTCTCGAACACGCGCTGCGGCGTGATTTCGCTGCGCGCGATGTCGTCGCCGTAGAGGCGGCTCCGTTCGCTTCGCTTGATCCACATGCTGAAACTCCTTGCCGGGCATACTGACCCGGACGATATACCGTTCGACCCGCTTTTCATTCGACCCGCCCATTGCGGCCACCGTTCTTGTTAACACAAGCGGCGCGCAATCCTTCCATATCCGCATAAAAAAACCGCCGGTGCAGCGCACGCGGCGGTTTTCTGTGTCCCGGCGTCAGATTCGGCGGATATTACAGCTTGCCGTAGCTATGCAGCCCCGACAGGAACATGTTTACGCCGAGGAATGCAAAGGTCGTCACCAGCAGCCCCGTCAGCGCCCACCACGCGGCGGCAGCGCCACGCAGGCCTTTCATCAGACGCATGTGCAGCCATGCCGCGTAATTCAGCCATACAATCAGCGCCCACGTTTCCTTCGGGTCCCAGCTCCAGTAGCCGCCCCATGCTTCGGCGGCCCACAGCGCGCCGAGAATCGTCGCGATGGTGAAGAACGCGAAGCCGACGGCGATCGACTTGTACATGACGTCGTCGAGCACGTCGAGCGTCGGCAGACGGTCAGCCAGCACGCCGCGCTCTTTCATCAGATACGCGACGCCGACCATCGCCGACAGCGCGAAGCTGCCGTAGCCGATGAAGTTCGCCGGCACATGGATCTTCATCCACCAGCTTTGCAGTGCGGGAACGAGCGGCTGGATTTGCTGCGCGTCTCGCGTGATCGAGTACCACATCAGGAAACCGACGGCCGCGCTGATGACCAGCAGCACGAACGCGCCGAGCGCGCGCGTGTTGTAGTGTTGCTCGTAGTACAGGTAGAACAACGCTGTAATCAAACTGAACAACACGAACACTTCGTAAAGGTTTGAGATGGGAATATGGCCGACGTCCGAGCCGATCAGATACGACTCATACCAGCGCACCATCAAGCCGACGAAACCCATCAGCACGGCGACCCACGTCATCTTCGAGCCGATTGCGGCGCCCGACGGCGAGCGCGACAGCACGCCGATCCAGTAGAACAGCGTGGCGAGCACGAATAGCGCGCTCATCCACAGGATGGCCGACTGGCTCGACAGGAAATACTTGAGGAAGAACGCGTGATCGGCGCGGGTCAGATCGCCGCCGTACAACTGGATCCCGAACAGCGAGAGCACGGCGATGCACGCCATCAGCAGGCGCGCCGGCTTCCAGCGCCAGCCAAGCACGACGAAAGCCGGCACCGAGCAAACCAGCACCAGCTTGTCGTAGTAATTCATGTACTCGTGATAGCGCGACAGCGCGAACCCGGCCCCCGCGACCATCGCCAGCGCGAACAGCCAGTCGAACGCGCCGAGGCGCTTCAGGAACGGTCGGTCGTCGAGCAGCGCCGGCTCACCTGGCAAATGTCCATGCAGATGCGCGACCGAATGAGCCGCCGTATCGGCGTGCGGCGTGGCGCGAGAGGAAGAAGAAACTTGGGTCAAGTCCATGTTCTTACCGGGTCGAATCGGGTGAATCTGTGGACGCTGCATCCGCTGTACGGGCGGCGCCCTTTGCCTCGCGGGCAGCATCGGCGTCGGCATTGGCATCGAGCGGCTTCGTTCCGAGCGCCGCGCCGACTGCGTCGCGGGTTCGGACAAATTCCTTCTCGAAGTCGAATGTCCTGCGTGCCGTCGACATCGCCATTACGACGCTCACGCCGCGATCCGCCTCCTTGAGCCAGAACCACAGGCGCCGTTCACGGACGTAGAACATCGAAAAGATGCCTAACACGAGTAGCAGGCTGCCAAGATACACGACTTTTTTGCCCGGTGCGCGCGTCAACTGAAATACCGAAGCTTGCACCTGCTTGAAGGAATCAAGCTGCAAAAACACGGGCGAACCGTACAGAAAGCTGTCAGATAGCGCATTGATCGAGGTCTGGATGAATCGGCTCGTGGTCGCGTCCGCCGTCGCCGGGCCTTCTCCTGCCTGCTGCCGCGCAATCTGCCATACGTCCCACGTCGCGCCCTCCAGCATGCGAAGCAAGAGTCCTGCCGCCTTCTCCTGCTCGCCCTTGGGGACGGAACGATCGATGAAGGCGGCAATCGCCTGGAAGCCGCCAATCGTCTGTCCATCGGGCGCCTTGCCGATTGCCGGATCGGCGCCAGCGAAAAGCGTCAGCACGCGCGACGCGCTTTCTTCCAGGTGCTGCTGGAGATCCGCGTTCGACTGCACCGAGCGCTGCGCAAACTGGTGCGCCGCCTGCGCGCGGACGGCCGGGTCTTCGAGCGCGGCGCGCAGTTTCATCCATTCGTTGACCGTGCCGGCTGCGTCGGCGGGAATGCGCAGATAGCGGAACGGATCGTCCGGGTTCATGCGCATGCCTGCGAGAAACACGCGCTCGCCGCCGACATCGACGGGCAGCATGTAGTTGTTGTACTCGCGCGCCTGGCCGTCCTTGTCGCGCACCTTGTACTGCACCGACGGGCCGACGTTATGCAGATCGACCGGCTTCGACGTCTTCGCGCCCGAGCCGAGACGCTCGTCGAAGGCTTCCTTCAGCGACTGGTGCGCGGCCACGCCACGCGCATCGTTCTGCCCATTGCCGTTCGAGATGTTCTCGACGTTGATCGCACGGAAGTCGGCGAACTCGACGGTCTGGCCGTCTGCGCCCGGCATCGACGCGCCAAGCACTTTCGAGCCGCCGATTTCGCCGTTGAAAGGCTCGCTCTTGCTGCTGCTGCCCGTCATCGGGTATGCGGTCATCTGCATCTGCGAGCCGCCGTCCTGGAAACTCGACTGGTAGATGGACACGCCGTCGTACTCGAACGGCTTGTTCACCTCGACACGCGCGGGGATGCGCGCGCCCGTCTTGTGGTCGATCACGACGATGTCGCTGGCGAAGAGCTTCGGCATGCCCGTCGAGTAGTAGTCGACGATGAACTTCTTCAGCTCGATCGAGAACGGCAGGTCCTGGATCAGCGAGCCGTCTTGCTGGTTCAGGATCGCCGTGGACACATGCTGGCCCTCGGGCACCCACGCGTAGCCGCGAAACGTCGGGTTGCCTTGCGAGAGGCGATGTTCTGGCGGAATCTCATTGATGACCGTGTTGCTGCGGATCGGCGTCTTGTCGAAGAGCCACATCTGCAACTTGATGGGCAGATTGCTGTCGAGCAGGCCGCCGATACAGATGATGACGATCGCAAGGTGCGCGGAGATGTAGCCGAGCTTGGTCAGCGCACCGCGCTTCGCGGCGATCAGCGTCGCGCCTTCCGATTCGCGCGTCACGTACTTGTAGCCGAGCCTCGCGGACAGCTTGCCGAGCGTTGCCGCGGCCTGCTGGCGCGTCGCGTTCGGCACCGCGTACTCGCCCTTGTGATGGAACGCGCGCAGGCTGCCTTCACGCACCTTGTCTTTCCAGCTCTTCGTGTCGGCGATCATCTTCGGCGCATTGCGGATCACGCACAGCGAGATCGACACGACGAGAAAGCCGAGGATCAGCATGAACCACCACGCGCTGTACACGTTGTAGAGGCTCAGCGAACGGAAGATGTCGGCCCAGAACGGGCCGAACTGGTTGACGTAGTTCGGATACGGGTCGTCCTGCGTGAGCACGGTGCCGATGATGCTCGCGATCGACAGGATCACGAGCAGCGCAATCGCAAAGCGCATCGAACTCAGCAATTCGACGGACATGCGCACGAAGCGCGGCCGCGATTTCAACTCCCAACCCGACGTAGTGACGCTCATTCAAACTCCGACTCAACAGCAAAAAAGGGTGCAGGGATATCGCTTCATGCGACTCCCTCACCCTTTTCTTGTTTTCTTGCCGGCCTCTTTACGGCCAGCTTCGCTTTCGTACGGACTCTTAATGCAAGCCCGCGACGTAGTCGGCAACAGCCTTGATCTCGCTGTCCGACAAACGTGACGCAATGGCGTGCATCGCATCGTTGTTGTTGCGCGCGCCCGGGCCTTGGGTGAACGCGGTCAACTGAGTCACGGTGTATTCCGCCCATTGTCCCGACAGCCGGGGATACTGCGACGGAATTCCCTGGCCCGTCGGCCCGTGGCAGCTTGCGCACGCCGGCACACCCTTGTCGGCGACGCCAGCGCGGTAGATCTTTTGCCCCAGGGGCACCGTGTCCTTGTTGTGCGCGTAGCCCGGCTTCGGTGCCTGCGACGAGAAGTATGCCGCCACGTTCACCATGTCCTGATCGGACAACGCTGCCACCATACCCGCCATGATCGCATTGTTGCGGACGGGATGCTTGGCACCGGGTTGCGTTTTGAAATCCTTCAATTGCTTGACGAGATACTCGGGATGCTGGCCCGCGAGCTTCGGATACGCACCGCCGGCGCTGTTGCCATCGGCCCCGTGACACGAAGCGCATACCTGCGCCGCGATTGCCTGCCCCCGATTCAAATCCGGCTTTGCCTGATCTGCTGCTCTTGCCTGTACTGCGAAACCTGAAAGACCTGCTGCTGTGTGAAGTACCACCAGAAACTTGCCCAGTCGATTCATTCGCACACCCTGTTTCGTCTTGTGGGAATTAGAGGTTTTGCAAAATACGACAGCGGCCGATCAGCCGCAGAGGCCCGCGCGACGGCCTCACAGGTTTTCAGTAAACCATCGTATTGTACAATAACTCGCTATTCGCGCTGGCGCCAGTCGGGCCTCTCCGGCCTTCGCAGCGGCCCGTATCGCCCTTGTACGGCATTTCATCACGTCCGTCGACGTTCGCTGGACGTCCGCTTGACGTCCCTGACGTCCATTTACCCGTCCTTCCGGTCTTCTCCATGTCTTTCCTGCTCCACCAAGCCCGCTTCTTTACGACCGTCAATCACTTGCGCGATCTGCCGCCTTCGCCGCAGCCGGAGATCGCGTTCGCGGGGCGCTCGAATGCCGGGAAGTCGACGGCCATCAACATCCTCTGCAACCAGAAGCGGCTTGCGTTCGCCAGTAAGACGCCGGGGCGAACACAGCACATCAACTTTTTTTCGGTGGGGCCGGCGGCCGAGCCCGTCGCGAATCTCGTCGATTTGCCGGGTTACGGCTACGCCGAAGTGCCGGGCGCAGCGAAAGCCCACTGGGAGCAGTTGCTGTCGACCTATCTGCAGACGCGCTCGCAACTGCGCGGCATGATCCTGATGATGGATTCGCGCCGCCCGCTCACGGAACTGGACCGGCGGATGATCGAGTGGTTCGCGCCGACCGGCAAACCGATTCACACATTGCTCACCAAATGCGACAAATTGACTCGCCAGGAGGGCATCAATGCGCTGCGTGCGACGAAGAAAGGGTTGGATGAATATCGCGCGGCCGGCTATCAGGGCGAATTGACTGCCCAGCTTTTTTCGGCGCTCAAACGGACGGGCCTCGACGAAGCGCACGAGCTGATCGAAAGCTGGGTCGCACCCGATGCGGCGGGCGATGCCGGCGAGTCCGCCTCGGCGGAGTAAGGCCTGGAAGGCCGTCGCAGAGGGCCCGCACCGTTTTTCGATCGCCCATAAAAAAACCCGCCGCTAGTTGACGGCGGGTTAAACAGCCTAATCGAAAAACGACAGGCACCCGCTCAGGGAGGAGAAGCGGGGAGGTCAGCGCTAGGCGCCTTGCTCGATCGGTATGATATACCATTGTCTCGAAAAGTTTCTGGCAGGGAACAGCCAGCGTTCTCGACTTCTGCAGACACGACACCCCACATGAGCTTTTATCCGCACCACCGTCCGCGCCGTATGCGCCGCGACGAATTCTCGCGCCGCATGATGCGCGAAAACATTCTTACCACCAACGATCTGATCTATCCCGTCTTCATCATCGAAGGCACGGATGTGCATCAGGCCGTTCCGTCGATGCCGGGCGTCGAGCGCGTCTCCGTCGATCTGCTGATGGGCGTGGCCGAGCAATGTCTCGAACTGGGCGTGCCCGTGCTGTCGCTTTTCCCGGTGATCGAGCCGTCCATCAAGACGCCCGACGGACGCGCAGCGACCAACGAAGCAGGCCTGATTCCGCGCGCCGTGCGTGAGCTGAAAAAGCGCTTTCCCGAACTGGGCGTGCTGACGGACGTCGCGCTCGACCCCTACACAAGCCACGGTCAGGACGGCGTGCTCGACGAGAACGGCTATGTGATCAACGACGAAACCGTCGAGATTCTCGTCGAACAGGCGAAGGCACAGGCACAAGCGGGCGTCGACATCGTCGCTCCGTCCGACATGATGGACGGCCGTATCGGCTCGATCCGCGAGATGCTGGAGAGCGAGGGTCACATCCACACGCGGATCATGGCGTACTCGGCGAAGTTTGCGTCGGCGTTCTACGGCCCGTTCCGCGACGCCGTGGGTTCCGCTGCGAACCTCGGCAAGGGCAACAAGATGACGTACCAGCTCGACCCCGCCAACTCGGACGAAGCGCTGCGAGAAGTGCGCGCCGACATCGACGAAGGCGCGGACATGGTGATGGTCAAGCCGGGCATGCCGTATCTCGACATCGTGCGTCGCGTGAAGGACGAGTTCCGCTTTCCGACCTACGTCTATCAGGTGAGCGGCGAATACGCGATGCTGAAGGCGGCCGCGCAAAACGGCTGGCTGGATCACGACAAGGTGATGATGGAGTCGCTGCTCGCGTTCAAGCGCGCAGGCGCGGACGGCGTGCTGACGTACTTCGCGCTCGATGCTGCGCGCGTGTTGAGGGCGCAAAAGTAGGACGCGCTACGCGGTAGCGCTGCGGTATTGAGAAAGCGGAGCTGGCCTTGTGGCTGCCTCCGCTTTTTTTGTTGCGAGCTGCTTCAAAACTCGCGGGTATTACCGATTCGGTTGGATTTTGGGTTTGCGTCGAGCGCGCGCGAAATCCGCCAACCGCTGCCCGCGTTGCCGTTCTCAAGTCTGAGGCGCTGTCACACGGTCGAGACTTCTCAGGAATTTGTCCGCTGATTCGTAGCCGACCACGCGCAATACCTCCCTGCCGCCGCGGTCGAAAAATATGATGCCTGGAGGCCCAAACAGGTTGAAGCGCCTGAGCAGCGCCTGATCGTCAGGATTGTTCGCCGTGACGTCGGCTCGCAACAGATTCATCTGTTTGAGCTTGGCCTGAACGCGTGGATCGCTGAAGGTGAGCTTCTCCATTTCTTTACAGCTGACGCACCAGTCCGCATAGAAATCGAGCATAGCGGGCTGTGCAGCCGTTTTGACGGCCTCGTCGAGCTGCCCCGATGAACGCACAGGGGCAAAGGCCAGATCGGCCTGAGGTGCCGCTGTAGACGACGCATTCGGCGTACGGCTGGCCAGCACGGCTAGCGGCTCGAGCGGGTTCGTCGATCCCGCTGCGAGCCCGACGAGCAGCGTTGCCGCCCAGATGGCCAACGCCGCGCCGATTCCGCGACCGAGACCGCGCCAAATGGACCTTGCTCCCGCGTGCGGAGAAAAAACGCCCAAGCCGGCCGCGGCGATCAACAGCCACAGCGCTGCCAACAGCATTTGCGCGGTTGCGCCCAGAACCGGCCATACGATCCACAGCGCCGCCGCCAGCAGCACGACACCGAAGAAGACCTTCACGCTGTCCATCCATGCGCCCGCGCGCGGCAGCAACGTACCCGCGCCGAGTCCAATGATCAGCAGCGGTACGCCGAGCCCGATACCCATCGAAAACAGGGCCACACCGCCCAATACAGCGTTGCCCGTGTGCGCGATGAACGCCAGCACGGCGAAAAGCGGCGCTGTCATGCACGCGCCCACCACTAGGGCCGACAGCGCGCCCATCACGGCGACAGTAGCAAACTTGCCTCCCGACCGTCCTTCCGATGCCTTCGAGACTCTGTTCTGCCAGCGCTGCGGCAACACGATATCGACGCCCGCGATCAGCGACAGAGCGAATACTGTCAGCACAAGCGCGAACGCGCCGAGCACCCACGGATTCTGAAGCCACGCACCGAGGCTTTGCCCGACGAGCGCGGCCGCAATGCCGAGCACGGTATAAACGAGCGCCATGCCTAGGACATAGGCGAGCGATAACGCGAAACCCCGGCTTCGCGTCACGCGCGGCCCCTCGCCGATGATGATCGCGGACAGGATAGGGATCATCGGATACGAACACGGCAGCAGGCTCAGCACTGCGCCGGCGACGAAATACAATCCGACGATTGCAAAGAAGCCTCCGCCTTGCAGCAGTGACTGCGCGTAGTCTGCGCTCGTCGCACGTTCGTACCACGACGTGCCGCTCTGCGTGCCCTGGACACTTTGCGCGCCGTCGACAACGCCCGCTGCGGCCGCGTGCAAGGCGGTGCCCGTCACGTGATAGACGCGCTCCATCGGCGGATAGCAGATGCCGGCGTCCGCACAACCTTGCGACGTCACGGCGAGATCGAACGGGCCGTTTGCCTGCTTCACCGGTACGCGGATCGTCAGTTCACCGCGATACGTTTCGACATTCTTCGCGAAGGTCTGATCGAACTTCACATGGCCCGCGGGCAATTGCGGATCCCCGATCGTGACCATGCCGTTGCGGGCCGCAAAGGCAAATCGCTCGCGATACATGTAGTAGCCGTCGGCGATCTTGTAGTGAACCAGCACTTCGCCTGGCTGTTCAGACGCGCTGAATCTGAAAGCAACGGCGGGATCAAGGAAGTCGTCAGCGTGTGCGCCGCTCGCTCTGAAGAGCGAGAGCAGCACAATACCCGTGATAATGACGAAGAAGCGCGCGGTATTGCGCCAGCGGCAGGAGAAGCTGTTAAACATGGATCGGGCGTTGCGTTTCGGTGTTCACCCATTGGCCGTACGCGGCCGATGCTGTGACCTGCCAGGAGAGGATTTCGGGCGTCTCGTACGGATGCTGAGCCTGAATGAACTGCTCGAGTTCGAACGTCCGTACGACGCTCGTCTTGAACAGCAACTGGATCTCATCTGCCGATTCGATCTTGCCCTGCCAGTGATAGCTCGACTGGACGCCGCCAATCCGCGTCACGCACGCGGCCAGACGGGCAGAAAGTGCATCCTGAGCCAGTTTTTGCGCGGTTGCCAGGTCCGGCACGGTCGTCAAAATCAAACTCACATTTGCGCTCACCGACCGCTCCAGCATTTTCGCAACAGGGTGATGCTATCGTATCACCTTGTTCCGAGGCCTCGCTGGCGGCCAAATGGAATAGGCCATACGCGCGCCCAAAAACAAAAAAGCCAGACTTTCGCCTGGCTTTTCAGCTGTTGTCAGAACGCTTATTCAGCTTCTGCAACGTTTTCGACTTCCTCGACTTCCGGACGGTCCAGCAGCTCGACCAGTGCCATCGGTGCGTTGTCGCCGACGCGGAAACCGAACTTCAGGATGCGCAGATAGCCACCCGGACGGTTCGCGAAGCGCGGACCCAGCACGTCGAACAGCTTCGTGACCGAATCACGATCGCGCAGGCGGTTGAACGCCAGACGACGGTTTGCCAGCGACGGCTTCTTGCCGAGCGTGATCAGCGGCTCGACGACTTTACGCAGTTCCTTCGCCTTCGGCAGCGTGGTCTTGATGACTTCGTGCTCGATCAGCGAGTTGGACATGTTACGGAGCATTGCCAGACGGTGGCTGCTCGTGCGGTTCAGTTTCCGCAGACCATGACGGTGACGCATTTCAGTTTCCTTGATTCAAAGTTTTGGTCCAGCTCTTCTATCGCTTTCCGTGGAAAGCACGGGCCGGTAGTGAAAAAGGCAAGACGCGGATTTTAAAGGAAAATCCGCGTCTTGGCCAGTTGATGCCACCTGGCTTACTTGTCGAGACCAGCCGGCGGCCAGTTTTCGAGCTTCATGCCGAGCGTCAGGCCGCGCGAAGCGAGCACTTCCTTGATCTCGTTCAGCGACTTGCGGCCCAGGTTCGGCGTCTTCAGCAGCTCGTTTTCCGTGCGCTGGATCAGGTCGCCGATGTAGTAGATGTTCTCGGCCTTCAGGCAGTTCGCCGAGCGAACCGTCAGTTCGAGATCATCGACCGGGCGCAGCAGGATCGGATCGATCTGCGGTGCGCGCGACGGTGCTTCTGCCGCGGCTTCCGTGCCTTCCAGTGCTGCGAACACCGACAGCTGATCGACCAGAATACGCGCCGATTGACGGATCGCTTCTTCCGGCGAAATGACGCCGTTGGTTTCGATGTTCATCACGAGCTTGTCGAGGTCGGTACGCTGTTCGACGCGCGCGCTTTCCACGGCGTAGCTCACGCGGCGGACCGGCGAGAACGACGCGTCCAGCACGATGCGGCCAATGATCTTGGCCGATTCCTCGCCATAGCGACGCACGTTGCCCGGCACATAGCCACGGCCCTTTTCGACCTTGATCTGCACGTCGAGCTTGCCGCCCTTCGACAGGTGCGCGATCACATGATCCGGGTTCATCACTTCGCAGTCGTGGGCGAGTTCGATGTCGCCAGCGGTAACAACGCCTTCACCCTCCTTGCGCAGCGTAACCGTCACTTCGTCACGGTTATGCAGCTTGAACACCACGCCCTTCAGGTTCAACAACAGGTTGACCACGTCCTCTTGCACACCATCGAGCGTCGAGTATTCATGCACGACGCCTGCAATCGTCACTTCCGTCGGCGCATAGCCAACCATCGACGACAGCAACACGCGCCGAAGCGCGTTACCCAAGGTGTGGCCATAACCGCGTTCAAACGGTTCCATGACCACTTTCGCGTGGCTTTCGCCAAGCGATTCAACTGCGATAATCTTGGGCTTCAACAAACTGGTTTGCATAGGTTTTCCTTTTCAATACCCTCGGCTCGTTACACCGATAAGGCTGACCGGTAACAACCTGAAAATAAACAGCCGAGGCGCCCCCTTGCCTAACGCAATCCGGGAACCTCGGCCGTTAATCCGATTACCGCGAATACAATTCGACGATCAGGCTTTCGTTGATGTCGCCAGCGATATCGCTGCGTTCCGGCATTTGCTTGAACGTACCTTCGAACTTCTTCGAATCGACAGCAACCCAGCTCGGCAGACCGCCCTGTTCGGCGAGCGACAGCGCTTCGAGAATACGAGCCTGCTTCTTGGCCTGTTCGCGCACGGAGATCACGTCGCCAGCCTTCACTTGCAGCGACGGGATGTTCGCGACGACGCCGTTCACCGTGATCGCCTTGTGGCTCACGAGCTGACGCGCTTCTGCACGCGTCGAGCCGAAGCCCATGCGATACACGACGTTGTCCAGACGCGACTCGAGCAGTTGCAGCAGGTTTTCACCCGTGTTGCCCTTGCGGCGGTCGGCTTCAGCGAAATAACGGCGGAACTGGCGCTCGAGCACACCGTAGATGCGCTTCACCTTTTGCTTTTCGCGCAGCTGCGTGCCGTAGTCGGACGTACGCGCGCCCGAGGTGCGGCCATGTTGACCCGGCTTGCTGTCAAGCTTGCACTTGTCAGCGAGGGAACGACGGGCGCTCTTCAGGAAGAGATCGGTGCCTTCACGGCGAGACAGCTTGGCTTTAGGGCCGATATAGCGTGCCACTTTGCATTCCTTCTAGATTGATCACGTGAACATTCATTCACGCTAGTCCGAACCCTTTGGGTCGAACGGTGGGCTTAGTCAATTCAATAACGCAAGCAGCCTGCTACCGCCTTTAGCGGCAACAGGCGCAAACGGAGCAAGCGTCTTAGATACGACGACGCTTCGGCGGACGGCAGCCGTTGTGCGGAACCGGCGTCACGTCGGAGATCGCGGTGATCTTGATGCCAAGACCATGCAACGCGCGCACCGCGGACTCACGGCCAGGGCCAGGGCCCTTGATCCGCACTTCGAGGTTCTTCACGCCGTATTCCATCGCCACGCGGCCAGCCGATTCAGCGGCAACCTGAGCTGCAAACGGGGTCGATTTACGCGAACCCTTGAAGCCCTGGCCACCCGACGTTGCCCAAGCCAATGCATTGCCTTGACGGTCGGTGATCGTGATGATGGTGTTGTTGAACGACGCGTGAACGTGAACCACGCCCTCGGCGACGTTCTTCTTGACCTTCTTGCGAACGCGTTGCGCCGCGGAGTTGTTCGAAGCCTTAGCCATTACGTTTTCCTGTAACTGTCAGTCTCGCTTACTTCTTCAGCGCTTGCGCTGCACGACGCGGACCCTTGCGCGTACGCGCATTCGTACGCGTGCGCTGGCCGCGCAGGGGCAGGCCCTTACGATGGCGCACGCCACGGTAGCAACCGAGGTCCATCAGGCGCTTGATATTCATCGTCGTTTCACGGCGCAGATCGCCCTCAACGATGAACTTGCCGACTTCTTCACGCAGCTTTTCGAGATCTGCGTCGGTCAGGTCCTTAACCTTCTTCGAAAATTCCACACCAGCAGCAACGCAAATGTTGCGCGAGCGCGTGCGACCGATACCGTAAATTGCCGTCAGGCCGATTTCGGTATGCTGGTGGTTCGGGATGTTAACCCCTGCGATACGAGCCATTGTTTTTCCTCAAACAAAAAGCGCAAACAAAAGCGCGGCGTTCAGCCTTGACGCTGCTTGTGGCGCGGATCAGAGCTGCAAATCACGCGAACGACGCCCTTGCGCTTGATGATCTTGCAATTGCGGCAAATGCGCTTAACCGATGCCATCACTTTCATGATATTACCCTTTTTTCAAATCACTTCGCCCGGAACACGATCCGCGCACGCGACAGATCGTAAGGCGTCAATTCAACCGTCACCTTGTCGCCCGGCAGAATACGGATGTAGTGCATCCGCATCTTGCCGGATATGTGTCCCAATACGACATGGCCGTTTTCCAGCTTCACCCGGAAGGTAGCATTAGGGAGGTTTTCGATAACCTCGCCTTGCATCTGGATTACATCGTCTTTGGCCATAAGTCCTTTCAACGCATCGGGACGCCGCCGCCCTTGAAGTTTGCCTTCTTCAGCAGCGACTCATACTGTTGCGACATAACGTACGACTGCACCTGCGCCATGAAGTCCATTGTGACGACGACAATGATCAGCAGCGACGTTCCACCAAAATAAAATGGCACATTCCAGCGCAGCACCAGAAACTCGGGCAGCAAGCAGACGAACACGATGTAGATCGCACCGGCCAGCGTCAGACGCGTCAGGATGCGGTCGATATAGCGCGCCGTCTGGTCCCCCGGACGAATGCCCGGGACGAATGCACCACTCTTTTTCAGGTTGTCGGCCGTCTCTCTGCTGTTGAACACCAGCGCGGTGTAAAAGAAGCAGAAGAACACGATCGCCAACGCGTACAGCAACACGTACACGGGCTGACCGGGCTTGAGCGCTTCGGCCACATTGTGCAGCGTGTCTGCGAACCAGCCGGTCCGCGATCCGGAACTGAACCAGTTCAGGATGGTTGCCGGAAACAGGATGATCGACGACGCAAAGATCGGCGGGATCACGCCCGACATGTTCAACTTCAACGGCAGATGAGACGACTGTCCGCCATAAATCTTGTTGCCGACTTGCCGCTTCGCGTAGTTCACAAGAATCTTGCGCTGGCCGCGTTCGATGAACACCACCAGATACGTCACAGCTGCAATCAGCGCGACCACGATAATCGCCGAGATGATGCTCATCGATCCGGTGCGGACCAGTTCGAAGAGACCACCGATCGCATTCGGGAAACCCGCCGCGATGCCGCCGAAAATGATGATCGAAATGCCGTTGCCCAGACCACGTTCCGTGATTTGCTCACCAAGCCACATCAGGAACATCGTGCCGGTCACGAGCGTCACAACCGTCGTCAGCCGGAATACCATGCCAGGATCGATCACCAGTGCCGGCTGATTCTCCAGCGCGACAGCAATGCCAAAAGCTTGGAACGTTGCCAGAACCACCGTAAAAACACGCGTGTATTGCGTGATCTTCCGTTGTCCTGCCTGCCCTTCCTTCTTCAGCGCTTCGAGCTGCGGCGAGACGATCGCCAGCAACTGCATGATGATCGACGCCGAGATATACGGCATGATCCCAAGCGCAAAAATCGTGAACCGCGAAAGTGCGCCACCCGAGAACATGTTGAACATGCCCAGGATGCCGCCCGACTGGCTTTGGAACAGCTTTGCCAGTTGGTCCGGGTCAATGCCCGGCACCGGAATGTGCGCGCCAATACGGTAGACGACCAGCGCCAGCAGCAGGAACACTGCACGCCGGCGCAGATCGCCAAACTTCGCCGCGCTTCGACCGGGTTTTGCGAGACTCGGGCTGTTAGCCAAGTACCTTCTCCGATGCAAATGCTAGTGACGGCAATCGACTTGCACGTTACTCGGCGAAAGAACCGCCCGCTGCTTCAATCGCAGCGCGCGCGCCCTTCGTCGCACCCAGACCCTTCACAACGATCTTGCGCTTCAGCTCGCCCGTCGCGATGATCTTGGCGCTCGTCATCATCTCGCCGATCAGACCGGCTTGCTTCAGTGCGAGCAGATCGATTTCGTCGACCGGCAGCTTTTCCAAGTCGCCGAGGCGCACTTCACCGACGAATTCCTTCGTCAGCGAGGTAAAGCCACGCTTCGGCAGACGGCGTTGCAGCGGCATCTGGCCGCCTTCGAAACCGACCTTGTGGAAGCCACCCGAACGCGACTTTTGACCCTTGTGACCCCGGCCAGCGGTCTTGCCGAGGCCGGAGCCGATGCCGCGACCAACGCGACGCTTTGCGTGCTTCGCGCCTTCAGCCGGCTTCAGGTTATTCAATTCCATTATCAACTCCTTGAGTGCCCGAACGGCCGCTTAGCCGATGACCTTAACGAGGTACGAGACCTTGTTGATCATGCCGCGCACAGCCGGCGTGTCCTGCAGCTCGCTAACCGAGTTCAGGCGGCGCAGGCCAAGACCACGCACCGTTGCGCGGTGCGATTCGCGGGTCCCAATCAGGCTCTTGACGAGCTGAACCTTGACAGTTTTTTCAGACATGGTGACCACCTTAGCCCAGAATTTCTTCGACGGACTTACCACGCTTCGCCGCGATATCGGCCGGGGTCGACTGCTTGCGCAGGCCGTCCAGCGTCGCACGAACGAGGTTGTACGGGTTCGTCGAACCGTGGCTCTTGGCCACAACGTTTTGCACGCCCATCACGTCGAACACTGCGCGCATCGGACCGCCAGCGATCACGCCGGTACCGTCCTTCGCCGGAGCAAGGAGAACCATCGATGCGCCGTGCTTGCCATGCACTTCGTGTTGCAGCGTACCGTTCTTGAGCGGCACCTTGAACATGTTGCGGCGGGCTTGTTCCATTGCCTTCTGAACGGCAACCGGCACTTCCTTCGCCTTGCCCTTGCCCATGCCGACGCGGCCATCACCGTCGCCAACCACGGTCAGTGCCGCGAAGCCGAGAATACGGCCACCCTTCACGACCTTGGTCACGCGATTGACCGAAATCATCTTTTCGCGAAGGCCGTCGTCGCGTTCGTCAGCCTGAACTTTCGCTTGCATCTTTGCCATGACGAATTCCTTCCTTAGAACTTGAGCCCGGCTTCGCGCGCCGCATCAGCCAGCGCCTTGACGCGGCCGTGGTAGCGGAAACCCGAGCGGTCAAAGGCGACGGATTCGATGCCGGCAGCCTTAGCCTTTTCAGCGATGCGCTTGCCGATCAGGGTTGCAGCGGCAACGTTGCCACCCTTGCCCGACTTGTCGGCGAGCTGTGCACGCACTTCGGCTTCGAGCGTCGATGCGCTGGCGAGCACCTTGGTGCCGCACGGCGAGAACACTTGCGCATAGATGTGCGTGTTCGTGCGATGCACGGCCAGACGCGCGACTTGCAGCTCAGCGATCTTGAGACGCGTCTGACGAGCGCGGCGCAGGCGAGATTGAGTCTTATCCATGATTGCGCACCCTTACTTCTTCTTCGTTTCTTTGAGGATCACAACCTCGTTGGCATAGCGCACGCCCTTGCCTTTGTAAGGCTCCGGCGGACGGTAGCCGCGCACTTCTGCAGCGACTTGGCCAACTTTCTGCTTGTCGATCCCCTTGATCACGATTTCCGTTTGCGACGGGGTTTCAGCCTTGACGCCTTCCGGCATCTGGTGCACCACCGGGTGCGAGAAACCCAGCGACAGGTTCAGCTTGTCGCCTTGCGCTTGCGCACGATAACCGACACCAACCAGCGTCAGCTTGCGCTCGAAACCCTTGGTCACGCCTTGCACCATGTTCGCGACCAGCGCGCGCATCGTGCCCGACATTGCATTTGCTTCGCGGCTCTCGTCCACCGGCTCGAACTTCAGCGTGCCGTTGTCGTTCACCACCTTCACCAGGCGATTCGCGTTCTGCGAGATCGAGCCCAGCGGACCCTTGACGGTAATGCGCTCGTCGCTCAGGGCCACTTCTGCGCCTTGCAGCGCGATCGGGCTTTTACCTACTCGAGACATGTTTCTTCTCCCTTCGGCTTTAAGCGACGTAGCAGATGACTTCGCCGCCCACGCCCGTAGCGCGCGCCTTGCGGTCAGTCATCACACCCTTCGGCGTCGAAACGATCGCAACGCCCAGGCCATTCATGACCTGCGGGATCTCGTTACGGCCGCGGTACACGCGCAGACCAGGCTTCGAGACGCGCTCAAGGCGCTCGATAACCGGACGGCCAGCGTAGTACTTCAACGCGATGTTCAATTCCGACTTCGCACCTTCGGACTTCACTGCGAAATCGTCGATATAGCCTTCATCCTTCAGGACTTGCGCGATTGCAATCTTGACTTTCGACGAGGGCATCGTCACCGAAACCTTCTCAACCATCTGCGCATTGCGGATGCGAGTCAGCATATCGGCGATAGGATCACTCATGCTCATTTACGTTTCTCCTATTACCAGCTCGCCTTGGTCAGGCCAGGGATCTCGCCGCGGAACGCGATTTCACGAATCTTGTTACGCGCCAGCCCGAATTTGCGGAACGTGCCGCGCGGACGACCGGTAATCGCGCAACGATTGCGCTTACGGGTCGGGTTCGAATTGCGCGGCAGTTGCTGCAGTTCGAGACGAGCGGCATAGCGCTCTTCTTCGGACTTGCTTTGGTCGTCGATGATTGCCTTCAGCGCAGCACGCTTCGGAGCGTACTTGGCAGCCAGGCGCGCACGCTTCTTTTCACGTTCGATCAGTGCCAGTTTAGCCACGGTAACCTCAGTTTCTGAACGGGAACTTGAAGCTGGCGAGCAGCGCCTTCGCTTCGTCGTCAGTCTTCGCAGTCGTCGTGATGCTGATGTTCAGCCCACGCAACGCGTCGATTTTGTCGTAGTCGATTTCGGGGAAAATGATCTGCTCTTTCACACCGATGTTGTAGTTGCCACGACCGTCGAATGCACGACCCGACACGCCACGGAAGTCGCGCACACGCGGGAGCGCGACCGTCACGAAACGGTCCAGGAATTCGTACATTGCCTGGCCACGCAGCGTGACCATTGCGCCGATTGGATAACCCTGACGGATCTTGAAGCCCGCGATTGCCTTGCGTGCCTTCGTGATCACCGGCTTCTGGCCCGCGATCTTCGTCAGATCGCCAACGGCGTTCTCGATGATCTTCTTGTCGGCAACGGCTTCGCCAAGACCCATGTTCAGGGTGATCTTGGTGATGCGCGGCACTTCCATCACGGACTTGTAACCGAACTTCTCGATCAGGCCGGGGACAACCTTCTCTTTATAAAATTCTTGCAAACGTGCCATTTTTTACTCCGCGTCAGGCGCTCAGCACAGCACCGGTCGTCTTCAGGAAACGGACCTTCTTGTCTCCCTCGACCTTGATGCCGACACGCGACGGCTTGCCGTTCGCGTCGACCAGCGCGACGTTCGAAATGTGCAGCGGCATTGCCTTCGCTTCCACGCCGCCCGTCGTACCCTTCATCGGGTTCGGCTTCACATGCTTCTTGGCGATATTGAGGCCTTCGACGGTCACACGGTCGTCAGCAACAGCCAGCACGACGCCGCGCTTGCCCTTGTCTTTGCCGGTGATGACGATGACTTCGTCACCTTTACGAATCTTGTTCATCTCGGCTCCTTACAGCACTTCCGGCGCGAGCGAAACGATCTTCATGAAGCGTTCGCTGCGCAGCTCACGCGTGACCGGCCCAAAGATGCGGGTGCCGATAGGCTCGAGCTTGGTATTCAAAAGCACGGCGGCGTTGCCGTCGAACTTGATCAGCGAGCCGTCTTGACGGCGAACGCCCTTGGCGGTGCGAACCACCACGGCGTTGTAGATTTCGCCTTTCTTCACGCGCCCGCGCGGCGTTGCCTCTTTGACGCTCACCTTGATGATGTCGCCGATGTTGGCATAACGACGCTTCGAGCCGCCGAGCACCTTGATGCACATGACTTCACGCGCACCCGTGTTGTCGGCCACTTCGAGCCGAGTTTCGGTCTGGATCATGGTTTATCTTTCCCAACTTAATCCGATTGCACCACCATGATGCATTCGGTCAGTCTTGGTCCCGTCAGCCAATCGGCTGCTTGGGTTAGAACAGCAGCGACGGCAAACGAAACCCGCCATCGCAATCCGGTGAATCTGCCGACATGAACTGACGCTCACGTCGCTTCCCCCACCTCAACTTCGCCCGCGATGGGGCTCCCACAAAGAGGGAAGACCGAGATTATAACAAATAATCTCGGTCTTGCAAGCGAAATCTACTGCGATTTCAACTACTTCTGTTGCTCAGCTGCTTTAGATGACGCGAGCAGCTTCAACCAGACGCGACACCGTCCAAGCCTTTGTCTTCGAGATCGGACGAGTTTCCTGGATTTCAACGAGGTCGCCCTCGTTGTAGGTGTTCGCCTCGTCGTGAGCGTGGTACTTCTTCGAACGTACGACATACTTGCCGTAGATCGGGTGCTTCACGCGGTGCTCGACCAGCACGGTAACCGTCTTGTCCATCTTGTTGCTGACGACCTTGCCGACCAGCGTCCGCTTGAGCGAGGTTTTTACGCTATCGTTCATTTCTGGTTCGCCTTCTCAGTCAGGACGGTCCGCACACGTGCGATGTCGCGACGAACCTTCTTCAGCTGGCTCGTGTTCGTGAGCTGCTGGGTCGCGAGTTGCATGCGCAGGCCGAATTGCGCCTTCAACAGGTCCGACAGCTCTTTGTTGAGCGCGGCCTGATCTTTCTGGTGAAGTTCGGAAGCCTTCATCATTCACTCCTTAGGCGCCGAGCTGACGAACCATGAACGTCGTCTTCAGCGGCAGCTTGGCTGCAGCCAGACGGAACGCTTCACGCGCCAGTTCTTCGGACACACCGTCCATTTCGTACAGCATCTTGCCCGGTTGAATCTCGGCGACGTAGTACTCAGGGTTACCCTTACCATTACCCATACGCACTTCAGCCGGCTTTTGCGAGATCGGCTTGTCCGGGAAAATGCGAATCCAGATGCGGCCGCCGCGCTTGATGTGACGCGTCATTGCACGACGCGCTGCTTCAATCTGACGCGCGGTCAGGCGGCCGCGACCGATAGCCTTCAGACCGTACTCACCGAACGACACCGCGTTACCACGCGTTGCGACGCCAGTGTTACGACCCTTCTGCTCTTTGCGATACTTCCTGCGTTTCGGTTGCAGCATCGTTATTCTCCAGTCTTACCGTCGCCAGCACCGCCACGGCGCGGACCGCCACGGCGAGCACCTGCCGGTGCACCTTCACCATCGCGACGCGGGCGACGGTCGCCCGGACGTGCATTGCGGCGCGGACGCTTTTCTTCGGCGACTTCTTCCACCACCGGAGCGTCATTGCGGCCGAGCGTATCGCCCTTGTAGACCCACACCTTGACGCCGATGATGCCGTACGTCGTCTTCGCTTCCGAGGTCGCGTAGTCGATGTCCGCACGCAGGGTGTGCAGGGGCACGCGACCTTCGCGATACCACTCGGTACGAGCGATTTCGATACCGTTCAGACGGCCCGCGCTCATGATCTTGATGCCCTGAGCACCGAGACGCATTGCGTTTTGCATCGCACGCTTCATCGCGCGGCGGAACATGATCCGGCGCTCGAGCTGTTGCGTGATCGAATCGGCGATCAGTTGCGCGTCGGTTTCCGGCTTGCGGATTTCTTCGATGTTGACGTGAACCGGAACGCCCATGCGCTTCTGCAGTTCCGACTTCAACAATTCGATGTCTTCGCCCTTCTTGCCGATCACAACACCCGGACGCGAGCTGAAAATCGTGATGCGCGCGTTCTTTGCAGGACGCTCAATCACGACGCGGCCGACGGACGCGTTCTTCAGCTTTTTCTTCAGGTATTCACGAACACCGATGTCTTCCTGCAACATCGCCGCGAAATTGTTGTTGTTCGCGTACCAACGCGAAGCCCAATTGCGGCTGACGGCCAAACGGAAGCCAGTCGGATGAATTTTCTGTCCCATCGTATGACCCCTTAATTCCCGACCGTCACAGTGATGTGACAGGATTGCTTCTCAATGCGGTTGCCGCGGCCCTTGGCGCGCGCGGTGAAACGCTTGAGCGACGCTGCCTTGTCGACGTAGATGCTCGTGATCTTGAGCTCGTCGATATCAGCACCTTCGTTGTGCTCCGCATTCGCGATCGCCGACAGCACGACCTTCTTCACGATGCCAGCCGCCTTCTTCGGCGAGAACGTCAGAACGTTCAGCGCCTTGTCGACCGGCAAACCGCGGATCTGGTCAGCCACAAGGCGCGTCTTCTGCGCCGAGATGCGGGCACCGCGATGAATTGCTTTCACTTCCATCTTGATTGCCCCTTATTTCTTGGCCTTCTTGTCGGCCGCGTGACCCTTGAACGTACGGGTCAGTGCGAACTCGCCAAGCTTGTGGCCGACCATGTTTTCCGTGACATACACCGGAACGTGTTGACGGCCGTTGTGAACGGCGATCGTCAGGCCGATGAAGTCCGGCAGGATCGTCGAGCGACGCGACCAGGTCTTGATTGGCTTCTTGTCGCGCGAAGCTGCAGCCGCCTCAACTTTCTTCAGCAAATGGGCGTCGCAGAACGGACCTTTTTTAATAGAACGTGCCATTGCCTACTCCTTAACGCTTGTGACGGCGCTGGACGATCATGCTCGTCGTGCGCTTGTTGCTACGGGTGCGATAGCCCTTCGTCGGCGTGCCCCACGGGCTCACCGGATCGCGACCTGCAGCCGTCTTGCCTTCACCACCACCGTGCGGGTGATCGACCGGGTTCATTGCAACGCCGCGCACCGTCGGGCGGATACCACGCCAGCGGTTCGCGCCAGCCTTACCGATTTGACGGAGGCTATGCTCTTCGTTGCCCACTTCGCCGATCGTCGCGCGGCACTCGATGTGAACGCGGCGAATTTCGCCCGAACGGAGACGAACTTGCGCGTAGGTACCTTCACGAGCCAGCAGCATCGCCGACGTACCAGCCGAACGCGCCATTTGCGCGCCCTTGCCCGGCAGCATTTCGATGCAGTGAATCGTCGTACCGACCGGAATGTTGCGGATCGGCAGCGTGTTGCCTGCGCGGATCGGCGCTTCCGAACCCGACATCAGTTGCTGGCCAACCGTCACGCCCTTCGGAGCGATGATGTAGCGGCGCTCGCCGTCTGCGTACACGACCAGCGCGATGTTCGCGCTACGGTTCGGATCGTACTCGAGGCGCTCGACCTTCGCGGGAATACCATCCTTCGTGCGACGGAAGTCGACGATACGATAGTGATGCTTATGACCACCGCCCTTATGACGCGTGGTGATGTGGCCGTTGTTGTTACGGCCGGCGGTCGAGCTCTGCGTGTCGAGCAGCGGTGCGTACGGCTTGCCCTTGTGCAGATCCTTGTTGACCACCTTGACCATCGCGCGGCGACCCGGCGAAGTCGGCTTAACTTTCACGATTGCCATGATTACTTGGCCTCCGCTTCAAAGTTGATTTCCTGGCCGGGCTTCAGGCAGACATACGCCTTCTTCACGTCCTTGCGCTTGCCCATGTAGCGGCCAAAGCGCTTGGCTTTGCCCTTCTGGACCAGCACATTGACGGAATTGACTTCCACCTTGAACAGCAGCTCGACAGCAGCCTTCACTTCCTGCTTCGTAGCGTCCGGCGCAACTTCGAACACGACTTGCTCGTTCTTGTCAGCCACCAGCGTCGCCTTTTCGGAGATCACCGGCGCGAGCAGAACTTGCATCAAACGATGATCGTTTTTGCGAACTTCGCTCATGACAGCAACTCCTCGATCTGGGCGACCGCAGCCTTCGTGATCAGCACTTTCTTGAAGTAGATCAGCGACAGGGGGTCGGCGTAACGCGGCTCGACAACCGCCACATGGGCGAGGTTGCGCGACGCGAGGTACAGGTTTTCGTCAACCGTGTCGGTGATGACCAGCACGGAATCGAGACCCATAGCCTTGAACTTTTCGGCCAGCAGCTTCGTCTTCGGCGCTTCGAGCGTCAGCTCGTCGACAACCGCGATGCGGCCTTCGCGGGCCAGCTGCGAGAAGATCGAGCAGAGACCTGCGCGATGCATCTTCTTGTTGACCTTGTGCGAGAAATTTTCTTCCGGCGAGTTCGGGAAAATGCGACCACCGCCACGCCACAACGGGCTCGACGACATACCGGCACGAGCACGGCCCGTACCCTTCTGACGCCACGGCTTCTTCGTCGTGTGCTTGACCTGCTCGCGGTCCTTCTGAGCGCGGTTTCCGCTACGCGCGTTCGCCTGGTAAGCGACGACGATCTGGTGAATCAGCGCTTCGTTGTAGTCACGACCGAACACGACGTCCGACGCGCTGACAGCTGCGCCTTCCTGACCATTTGCATTCAGGAGCTTAAGTTCCATTATTTCGCTCCTTTCACGGCACGCGCCTTCACGGCCGGCGTCACGAAAACCTTGCCGCCCTTCGCACCCGGAACGGCACCCTTGACCAGCAACAGCTTGCGGTCGGCGTCGATACGAGCGATTTCGAGGTTTTGCACCGTCACCGTCTCGTCACCCATGTGACCGGTCATGCGCTTACCCGGGAAAACACGACCCGGATCCTGCGCCATACCGATCGAGCCCGGCACGTTGTGCGAACGCGAGTTACCGTGCGACGCACGGCCCGAACTGAAGTTGTAACGCTTGATGGTACCGGCGTAGCCCTTACCGATCGAGGTGCCTTGCACGTCGACCTTTTGGCCCACTTCGAAGAGATCCACACCGATCACAGCGCCGTTCGACAGCTCGGCAGCCTTGGTGGCGTCGATTTGGAATTCCTTGAGGATTTCACCGGCTTGAACGCCGGCTTTGGCGAGATGACCTGCCAGCGGCTTCGTCACGCGCGACGCACGGCGCGCACCGAAGGCAACCTGAACAGCCGTGTAGCCGTCGGTTTCAACAGTCTTGATCTGCGTCACGCGGTTGTCGGACACGTCCAGCACGGTGACGGGAATCGAATCCCCTTCAGCCGTGAAGATACGGGTCATGCCAACCTTGCGACCTACGAGTCCAAGGCTCATCGTTTTCTCCATTCCCGACTGCGATTGGTCGGGGCTAATTTACAAAATGCCGCGCGATTCAGAGGCGAACTACGACGGCTTTTTTACGCAAATGCGCGAAAAGCCTAGCATTATAGCAAGGCCTTTTCTTTTGTGCAAGCAATCAAAGACTTAGCGGCATCCGATGATCGGATGCCGCCTGAAACCTTTACTGCAACTTGATTTCGACGTCCACGCCGGCCGGTAGATCCAGCTTCATCAGCGCGTCGACGGTCTTGTCCGTCGGATCGATGATGTCCATCAGGCGTTGGTGCGTGCGGATTTCGAGCTGATCGCGCGACGTCTTGTTGACGTGCGGCGAACGCAGGATGTCGAAACGCTGGATACGGGTCGGCAGGGGCACCGGACCACGAACGATTGCGCCAGTCCGCTTTGCCGTGTCGACGATTTCAGCCGCCGATTGATCAATCAGACGATAGTCGAACGCCTTCAGGCGAATGCGGATTTTCTGGTTCTGCATGACGAATTCCTTGGAAAGAGCGAGGCGGTATTGCACCGCCGATTAGTAAAAGAACGTAGGTCTGGGCGCCTGCGGGGCGCGAGTGCCCAGACCCAGGACTGCATCTGCTACACCAATCCTCGATTTTACTCGATGATCTTGGCAACGACACCGGCGCCGACGGTACGGCCACCTTCGCGGATGGCGAAGCGCAGACCTTCTTCCATCGCGATCGGTGCGATCAGCTTCACCGTGATCGACACGTTGTCGCCCGGCATCACCATTTCCTTGTCCTTCGGCAGCTCGATCGAGCCCGTCACGTCCGTCGTACGGAAGTAGAACTGCGGACGGTAGTTGTTGAAGAACGGCGTGTGACGGCCGCCTTCGTCCTTGCTCAGCACGTACACTTCAGCCGTGAAGTGCGTGTGCGGCGTGATCGAACCCGGCTTGGCCAGCACCTGGCCACGCTCCACGTCTTCACGCTTCGTGCCGCGCAGCAGGATACCGACGTTGTCGCCTGCCTGACCCTGGTCGAGCAGCTTGCGGAACATTTCCACGCCCGTGCAGGTCGTCTTCACCGTCGGCTTGATACCGACAATCTCGATTTCCTCGCCAACCTTGATCACGCCACGCTCGACGCGGCCCGTCACCACCGTGCCGCGACCCGAGATCGAGAACACGTCTTCCACCGGCATCAGGAACGCGCCGTCCACAGCGCGCTCCGGCGTCGGGATGTACGTGTCCAGCGCGTCGGCCAGGTTCATGATCGCCACTTCGCCCAGCTCGCCCTTGTCGCCTTCCAGCGCCAGCTTCGCCGAACCCTTGATGATCGGCGTGTCGTCGCCCGGGAAGTCGTACTTCGACAGCAGTTCGCGCACTTCCATCTCGACCAGCTCGAGCAGCTCGGCGTCGTCGACCATGTCGCACTTGTTCAGGAACACGATGATGTACGGCACACCGACCTGACGCGCCAGCAGGATGTGCTCACGCGTTTGCGGCATCGGGCCGTCAGCGGCCGAGCACACCAGGATCGCGCCGTCCATCTGCGCGGCGCCCGTGATCATGTTCTTCACGTAGTCGGCGTGGCCCGGGCAGTCGACGTGTGCGTAGTGGCGGTTAGCCGTTTCATACTCGACGTGTGCCGTGTTGATCGTGATGCCGCGCGCCTTTTCTTCCGGCGCTGCGTCGATCTGGTCGTAGGCCTTTGCTTCACCGCCGAACTTGGCGGTCAGCACCGTCGTGATCGCTGCCGTCAGCGTGGTCTTGCCGTGGTCAACGTGACCGATCGTGCCGACGTTCACGTGCGGCTTGGTCCGTTCGAATTTACCTTTAGCCATGTTTCTCTTCTTTCAAAAAGTTGTTCGATGAATGACTGTGCGAGGTCTTACTTCGACTTCGCGTTGATGATCGCTTCCGACACGTTACGCGGAGCTTCTGCGTAGTGCTTGAATTCCATCGTGTACGTTGCGCGGCCTTGCGTCAGCGAGCGCAGCGACGTCGAGTAGCCAAACATCTCCGACAGCGGCACTTCGGCGCGGACGATCTTGCCACCGCCCACCATGTCTTCCATGCCCTGGACGATACCGCGACGGCCCGACAGGTCGCCCATCACGTTGCCCATGTAGTCTTCAGGCGTTTCGACTTCCACGGCCATCATCGGCTCGAGGATAACCGGGCTCGCCTTGCGCATTGCTTCCTTGAACGCCATCGAACCGGCCATGCGGAACGCATTTTCGTTCGAGTCAACGTCGTGGTACGAACCAAACGTCAGGTGAACCTTCACGTCGACGACCGGGAAGCCAGCGAGCACGCCGCTCTTCAGCGTTTCCTGGATACCCTTGTCGACTGCAGGGATGTATTCGCGCGGAATCACACCACCCTTGATCTCGTCCAGGAACTCATAGCCCTTGCCCTGCTCATTCGGCTCAAGCGTGATGACAGCGTGACCGTACTGGCCGCGGCCGCCCGACTGCTTGACGAACTTGCCTTCCACGTCCGACGCCGTCGCGCGGATCGTTTCGCGGTACGCAACCTGCGGCTTGCCGACGGTCGCTTCGACGTTGAATTCACGCTTCATACGGTCGACCAGAATTTCGAGGTGCAGTTCGCCCATGCCCGAAATAATGGTCTGGCCCGATTCTTCGTCCGTTTGCACGCGGAACGACGGGTCTTCTTGAGCCAGACGGTTCAGCGCCAGGCCCATTTTTTCCTGGTCAGCCTTCGTCTTCGGCTCGACTGCCTGCGAAATCACCGGCTCCGGGAACACCATGCGCTCGAGAACGATCGGGTGCGCCGGATCGCACAGTGTGTCGCCCGTGGTCGCTTCCTTCAGACCGACGGCTGCAGCGATGTCGCCGGCGCGCACTTCCTTGATTTCTTCGCGCTGGTTTGCGTGCATCTGCAGAATACGACCGAGACGTTCCTTCTTGTCCTTGGTCGAGTTCAGCACGGTGTCGCCCGAATTCACGATACCCGAGTACACGCGGAAGAAGATCAACTGGCCGACGAACGGGTCGGTCATGATCTTGAATGCGAGTGCCGAAAACTTCTCGTCGTCCGACGCCTTGCGCTCAGCAGCCTCACCGCTTTCGAGTTCACCCTTGACCGGGGGAATGTCGACCGGCGACGGCAGGAAGTCGATCACGGCGTCGAGCATGCGCTGCACGCCCTTGTTCTTGAACGCGGTGCCGCACAGCATCGGCTGGATTTCGCAAGCGATCGTACGGTCGCGCAGAGCCTTGACGATTTCCGCTTCGGTCAGCGTGTCGCCGCCCAGGTACTTTTCCATCAGCTCTTCGCTGGCTTCAGCCGCCGATTCGATCATCTTTTCGCGCCACTCGTTGCACGTGTCAACGAGTTCAGCCGGGATGTCGACGTAGTCGAACTTCGTGCCTTGCGACGCTTCGTCCCAAATGATCGCCTTCATCTTCAGCAGATCGACGACGCCCTTGAAGTTCTCTTCCGAGCCGATCGGCACAAC
Source organism: Paraburkholderia diazotrophica (assembly GCF_038900755.1). Classification (GTDB taxonomy): domain Bacteria; phylum Pseudomonadota; class Gammaproteobacteria; order Burkholderiales; family Burkholderiaceae; genus Paraburkholderia; species Paraburkholderia diazotrophica_A. The sequence continues at coordinate 18,104 of NZ_JBBPEN010000015.1, read as the reverse complement.
CACGGGAACCGGATTGGCCTTCAGACGGGTCTTCAATTGGTCGTAGACCTTGAAGAAGTTCGCGCCGGTCCGGTCCATCTTGTTGACGAACGCGAGACGCGGAACCTTGTACTTGTTAGCCTGGCGCCACACCGTTTCCGACTGCGGCTGCACGCCGCCCACTGCGCAGTACACCATGCATGCGCCGTCGAGCACGCGCATCGAGCGCTCGACTTCGATCGTGAAGTCGACGTGACCCGGGGTGTCGATGATGTTGATGCGGTGTTCCGGGTAGTTGTTACCCATGCCCTTCCAGAACGCCGTGGTAGCAGCGGACGTGATCGTGATACCACGTTCCTGTTCCTGCTCCATCCAGTCCATGGTGGCGGCGCCGTCGTGCACTTCACCGATCTTGTGGTTCACGCCGGTATAGAACAGGATGCGCTCGGTCGTCGTCGTCTTGCCGGCGTCGATGTGAGCGCTAATACCGATGTTGCGGTAGCGCTCGATAGGAGTCTTGCGAGCCACTTTGATCCTCTATTGGGATGACACGATGGAACAGAGAGTCCATCGCGCCCTAACACAAACGGGCGAGGCGCCTGAAAGCGCACCCGCCCGGAATTTCTTTCCGCTTTACTGCTAACCCGGGGACGGGACGCTTAGAAACGGAAATGCGAGAACGCCTTGTTGGCTTCTGCCATCCGGTGAACTTCGTCGCGCTTCTTCATTGCGCCACCACGGCCTTCGGCCGCTTCGGAGAGTTCACCTGCCAGGCGCAGGGCCATCGACTTTTCGCTGCGCTTCTTCGCGGCTTCACGCAACCAACGCATCGCCAATGCCATACGACGCGACGGACGCACTTCGACCGGAACCTGATAGTTCGCACCACCAACGCGGCGGCTCTTCACTTCGACCACCGGCTTGACGTTGTTGAGCGCCACCGTGAACACTTCCAGCGGGTCCTTGCCACCCTTGGTCTGGATCTGTTCGAAAGCGCCGTACACGATGCGCTCGGCAACCGACTTCTTGCCTGAGAGCATCAGCACGTTCATGAATTTTGCTACATCAACGTTACCGAACTTCGGATCCGGCAACACTTCCCGCTTGGGGACTTCGCGACGACGCGGCATGTTTCTTCCTTTGACTTTTCAGTTGGAGCAGTGCCTCTGCACCACCCCGCGGCCACCAACTAACCCGATTCATCCATTACGACTTACCAGCCTGGTCGGGTGACCACTTACTCGACAGCACCGGCTACCCGGCACCACCGCTATAACCGCCTTTGCAGGCGACCTGTTACTGCTGCATTGACTGGTTGATTACTTGCCGGCCTTGGCGCGCTTCGCACCGTACTTCGAGCGAGCCTGCTTACGATCCTTGACGCCCTGGGTATCCAGCGAGCCGCGAACCATGTGGTAACGCACACCAGGCAAGTCCTTCACACGGCCGCCACGAATCAGCACGACCGAGTGTTCCTGCAGGTTGTGGCCTTCACCACCGATGTACGAAATAACTTCGAAGCCGTTCGTCAAACGAACCTTGGCGACCTTACGGAGTGCCGAGTTCGGCTTCTTCGGCGTCGTCGTGTACACACGGGTGCACACGCCACGACGCTGGGGGCAGTCCTGCAAGGCCGGGCTCTTGCTCTTCGTCGTTTCGGACGTGCGGCCTTTGCGAACCAGTTGATTGATGGTTGGCATTGTTTATTCCTGAAATTGAACAAAATCGACGCATCCATTTCTGGGCAAAGCAAAAACGAATGCGCTTCTGACTTCCTGCCTTGGCGGGCCACAGGACTTACGCCGCACGCAATCCTGCCAAGAACCGGAACCTAGCATCATATTCCGAAAATCCTAAACGAGTCAACAGGTTGCGTCGATTCGAGCAGGCTTACCGATGATTCGAGGTCAGTCAGCGCCGACGACTTCGAGCAATTCGTCGCCGAAACGGTCGAGTTTGCGCGCGCCCATTCCCGGAATGTGGCGCAAATCCTCCAGCGACTCAGGGCGATTGCGCGCGATTTCTGCCAGCGTGGCATCGTGAAAAATGACGTAGGCGGGCACGCCGTCGCTCTTCGCGGTTTCGGTGCGCCACGCGCGCAGCCTGTCCCAGCGCGCGCGCTCGCGCGCATTCATACCGACCGTCGGATCCGCGCGCTCGCTCGTGCGTCCGGACGATTGGCGCGTACGCACTGGCTTCACATATCGGCGCATCGTCACCTGCTGCTCGCCCTTCAGTACGGACTTGCTCGCTTCCGTCAGCACGAGCGCGCCAAAGCCCTCGTGATCGACGGTGAGAAATCCGAATGCGACCAACTGGCGAAAAACTGCTCGCCATTCATGCTCGGACAAAGCTGCACCGATTCCGAACGTACTGAGTCGATCGTGACCGCGCTGCAGAATCTTCTCGTTCCGATTGCCTCGCAGAATGTCGATCAGATGCCCGGCGCCGAAATTGAACCCGCTCGCGCGCTGTGCACGAAAAACGCATGACAGCGCCATCTGCGATTCACGCGTCGCGTCCCACGATGCGGGCGGCTCGAGACAGGTATCGCAGTTGCCGCAAGGCTTGCCCTCCTCGCCAAAGTAGGCAAGCAGACGCACGCGGCGGCACGCCGCCGTTTCGCACAGTCCGAGCAGCGCATCGAGCTTGCCTGTCTGCACCCGCTTATGCGCGTCGTCGGCTTCCGATTCGTCGATCATCTTGCGCTGCTGCACGACGTCGCCGAGCCCGTAAGCCATCCACGCGTTGGCCGGCAGACCGTCGCGCCCGGCGCGTCCCGTTTCTTGGTAGTACCCTTCGACGCTCTTCGGCAGGTCCAGGTGCGCAACGAAGCGCACGTCCGGCTTGTCGATGCCCATGCCGAACGCGATCGTCGCGCACATCACGACGCCTTCCTCGCGCTGGAAGGTTTCCTGATGCTGCTGGCGCACTTCGAACTCCATGCCCGCGTGATAAGGCAGCGCGCGGATGCCCTGCCCTTTTAGCCACTCAGCCGTTTCCTCGACCTTGCGACGCGACAGGCAATACACGACGCCCGCATCGCTGGTGCCGTCAGGGCGCATATGTTCCGCGCGGATGAAGTCGAGCAGTTGCGCGCGCGCGTTATCTTTCTCGACGATCCGGTAGCGGATATTCGGCCGGTCGAAACTCGACACGAAAACGCGCGCATCGTCGAGCGCGAGGCGATGAATGATTTCATCGCGCGTAATCGCGTCGGCAGTCGCGGTGAGCGCGATGCGCGGCACGGACGGAAACCGCTCGTGCAGCACCGAGAGCTGAATGTACTCGGGGCGGAAATCGTGCCCCCATTGCGACACGCAATGCGCTTCGTCGATGGCGAACAGGCCGATGCGCGCGCGCTCGAGCAGATCGAGAAAGCGCGGCGTCATCAGGCGTTCCGGCGCCACATACAGCAGATCGATTTCGCCATCGCGCAGCGCGCGCTCAGTCGCGGCGGCATCGGCGCCGGAAAGCGTCGAATTCAGATAAGCCGCTCGCACGCCGACTTCCGTCAGCGCCGCCACCTGATCCTGCATTAACGCGATCAACGGCGACACGACGATACCCGCGCCCAGTCCCGCTTCGCGCCGCACCAGCGACGGAATCTGATAGCACAGCGATTTGCCGCCGCCCGTCGGCATCAGCACCAGACAATCGCCGCCTGCGGCAACATGCTCGACGATTTCGCTCTGCTGCCCTCGAAACGCGGGATAACCGAAGACTTCGTTGAGGATCTGGAGCGGACGGGACATGAAGAAAATAGAGAGTAGAGCGCGGAGACGGTGACACGAATTTTACCAACCCAAATGCGTTTCGCCTGGGCTTTGTCGATGCATTCGCTATCTGGCCGAACTCGAACGGCATAGGAGAAACGCACGATCGGCAGACGAAAAAAACCGCCCGGTCGAAACCGGGCGGTTTTGCCAACTTCGCCGAACGTGGCGGCTCGCGCCGCCGGCCAGCTTACTCGTTGGTGTGGGGCGTTTGCTCGGCGGCCGGGTTTTCCGGCGTACCGAACTCGAAGGCCTCTTCGGCAGCGATCTGGTCGAAACGCTCGCGATCCGCCAGTTCCTTGGTCTTGCGCGCCTTGTGGAACGCGAGACCCGTACCGGCCGGAATCAGACGGCCGACGATCACGTTTTCCTTCAGGCCACGCAGATCGTCGCGCTTGCCCATGATGGCCGCTTCCGTCAGCACGCGGGTCGTTTCCTGGAACGATGCCGCGGAGATGAACGAGTCGGTCGACAGCGACGCCTTCGTGATACCCAGCAGGATGTTCTCGTACGTTGCCGGACGCTTGTCTTCCGCGATCATGCGGTCGTTTTCGTCCAGCATGTCCGAACGTTCGACCTGCTCGCCCGGGATGAAGCGCGTATCGCCGTTATCGACGATCTGCACACGACGCAGCATCTGACGCACGATCACTTCAATGTGCTTGTCGTTGATCTTCACGCCCTGCAGACGGTACACGTCCTGCACTTCGTCCACGATGTAGCGCGACAGCGCTTCGATACCCTGCAGACGCAGGATGTCGTGCGGATCCGCCGGTCCGTCGACAATCATTTCGCCCTTGTTGACGACCTGACCATCGTGCACCAGAACCTGCTTTTCCTTCGCGATCAGGAACTCGTGCTGGTTGCCTTCGAGGTCCGTGATAACGAGACGCTGCTTGCCCTTCGTGTCCTTGCCGAACGACGTCGTACCCGTGACTTCCGCCAGGATACCTGCGTCCTTCGGCGAACGTGCTTCGAACAGTTCCGCCACACGCGGCAGACCACCCGTAATGTCACGCGTCTTCTGCGATTCCGTCGGGATACGTGCGAGCACTTCGCCCACCTGAACCTGCTGACCGTCCTTCACGGTAATCAGTGCGCCGACCTGGAAGCCAATCTGAACCGAGTGCTCCGAGTTCGGGATCTTCACTTCCTCGCCGTTCGAGTCGAGCAGCTTCACCTGCGGACGCACGCTCTTCGACGCCTGCGAACCGCGGCGCTTCACGTCGATCACGACCAGGGTGGAAAGACCCGTCACGTCGTCGATCTGCTTCGCGACCGTCACGCCTTCCTCGACGTTTTCGAACTTCACCGTACCGCCGTACTCGGTGATGATCGGACGCGTCATCGGATCCCACGTGGCCAGTTGCGTGCCCGCCTTGATCTGTGCGCCGTCGAGCTGCAGCAGCGTCGCGCCGTACGGCACCTTGTGACGCTCGCGCTCGCGGCCGTGATCGTCGGTGATCATCGCTTCGCCCGAACGCGAGATGACGATCTGCTCTCCCTTCGCATTCGTGACGTAACGCATCGTCGACGTGAAACGCACCGTACCGTTCGACTTCGCTTCGATCGACGACGCGACTGCCGCGCGCGATGCCGCACCACCGATGTGGAACGTACGCATCGTCAGCTGCGTGCCCGGCTCGCCAATCGACTGCGCAGCGATCACGCCGACTGCTTCGCCGACGTTCACGAGCGAGCCACGGCCCAAGTCGCGGCCATAGCACGACGCGCACAGACCGTAACGCGTTTCGCAGGTGAGCGGCGTGCGCACGCGCACTTCGTCGATGCCCAGACGCTCGATGTCTTCGACAGCCGTTTCGTCGAGCAGCGTGCCCGATTCGTACAGCGTCTCTTGCGTTTCCGGATTGACGACGTCAGCCACCGCAACGCGGCCGAGAATACGGTCGCGCAGCGCTTCGACGACTTCACCGCCTTCGACCAGCGCCTTCATCGCCACGCCGTTCGACGTGCCGCAATCGTCTTCGACCACGACGAGGTCTTGCGTTACGTCGACCAGACGACGCGTCAGGTAACCGGAGTTTGCCGTCTTCAGTGCCGTATCAGCCAGACCCTTACGTGCGCCGTGGGTCGAGATGAAGTACTGCAACACGTTCAGGCCTTCGCGGAAGTTCGCGGTAATCGGCGTCTCGATGATCGAGCCGTCCGGCTTCGCCATCAGTCCGCGCATACCGGCCAGCTGACGAATCTGCACTGCCGAACCACGCGCGCCCGAGTCGGCCATCATGTAGATGGAGTTGAACGACTCCTGACGCGTTTCGTTGCCGTCGCGGTCCACGACGGGTTCCGTCGACAGCTGCTCCATCATCGCCTTGCCGACCGCTTCCGACGTCGCCGACCAGATGTCGACCACGTTGTTGTAGCGTTCCTGCGCGGTGACGAGGCCCGACATGTACTGACGGTCGTATTCCTTCACCTTCTTCGCGGCGTCGCCGACGATCTGTTCCTTCTGCGGCGGCACCAGCATATCGTCGACACAGATCGAAATGCCGGCGCGCGTTGCGAGGCGGAAACCCGACTGCATCAGCTGGTCGGCGAAGATCACCGTTTCGCGCAGACCGCAGCGGCGGAACGCCGTGTTGATCAGACGCGAGATTTCCTTCTTCTTCAGCGGCTTGTTCAGCACCGAGAACGGCAGGCCCGGCGGCAGGATTTCCGACAGGATCGCGCGGCCGACGGTCGTCGCGTACAGCGAGATCTTCGGCACGAACGCCGGCGCGCCTTCCGACTTGTCTTCGTTGTGGACCATTTCCGTGATCCGCACGTTGACGCGCGAGGCCAGCTCGACTTCCTTGTTCTCGTACGCGCGCAGTGCTTCCGACACGCCCGTGAACGTCATGCCTTCGCCCTTGCCGTTGATCGCTTCACGCGTCGCGTAGTACAGGCCGAGCACGATGTCCTGCGACGGCACGATCGACGGATCGCCGTTGGCCGGGAACAGCACGTTGTTCGACGCCAGCATCAGCGTGCGCGCTTCCATCTGCGCTTCGAGCGACAGCGGAACGTGAACAGCCATCTGGTCACCGTCGAAGTCGGCGTTGAACGCCGCGCAAACGAGCGGATGCAGCTGAATCGCCTTGCCTTCGATCAGCACCGGCTCGAAAGCCTGAATGCCCAGACGGTGAAGAGTTGGCGCGCGGTTCAGCATGACCGGATGCTCGCGGATCACCTCTTCGAGGATGTCCCACACGACGGGCGTCTGGTTCTCGACTTCCTTCTTCGCAGCCTTGATGGTCGTCGCGACGCCCATCACTTCCAGCTTGTTGAAGATGAACGGCTTGAAGAGTTCGAGCGCCATCAGCTTCGGCAAACCGCACTGATGCAGTTTCAGCGTCGGGCCGACCACGATGACCGAACGGCCCGAGTAGTCGACGCGCTTGCCCAGCAGGTTCTGACGGAAGCGACCGCCCTTACCCTTGATCATGTCGGCGAGCGACTTCAGCGGACGCTTGTTCGCACCCGTCATCGCCTTGCCGCGACGGCCGTTGTCGAGCAGCGAATCGACGGCTTCCTGCAGCATCCGCTTTTCGTTGCGGACGATGATTTCAGGCGCCTTCAATTCGAGCAGACGCTTCAACCGGTTGTTACGGTTGATCACGCGGCGATACAGGTCGTTCAGGTCCGAAGTGGCGAAACGGCCGCCGTCCAGCGGAACCAGCGGACGCAGTTCCGGCGGCAGCACGGGCAGCACTTCGAGAATCATCCACTCGGGCTTGATGCCCGAACGCTGGAAGGCCTCGAGCACCTTCAGACGCTTCGCGTACTTCTTGATCTTCGCTTCCGAACCCGTGTTTTTCAGCTCCGAGCGCAGCGTTTCGACCTGCTCGTCGATGTTGATCGCGCGCAGCAGTTCGCGCACGCCTTCCGCGCCCATTTCAGCGCGGAATTCGTCGCCGTACTCTTCGACCTTATTGTAGTAATCCTCTTCCGTCATGATCTGACGCGCCTTCAGCGGCGTCATGCCCGGATCGATGACCACATATGCTTCGAAGTACAGCACGCGCTCGATGTCGCGCAGCGTCATGTCGAGCACCATGCCCAGACGCGACGGCAGCGACTTCAGGAACCAGATGTGCGCGACGGGCGAGGCCAGTTCGATGTGGCCCATGCGTTCGCGACGCACCTTTGCGAGCGTCACTTCGACGCCGCACTTCTCGCAGATCACGCCGCGGTGCTTCAGGCGCTTGTACTTGCCGCAAAGACATTCGTAGTCCTTGATCGGACCAAAAATCTTCGCGCAGAACAGACCATCCCGCTCCGGCTTGAACGTGCGGTAGTTGATGGTTTCCGGCTTCTTCACTTCGCCGAACGACCACGAACGGATCTTGTCGGGCGAGGCCAGACCGATCTTGATCGCGTCAAAAACTTCTTCCTGTTGGACTTGCTTGAATAGATCGAGCAGAGCTTTCATTGCTTTCTCTCCGTAGTCCGATTAGTTGCGATCGAGGTCGATGTCGATACCGAGCGAGCGGATTTCCTTCACCAGCACGTTGAAGGATTCCGGCATACCCGCGTCGATCACGTGATCGCCCTTGACCAGGTTCTCGTAAACCTTGGTCCGGCCCGTCACGTCGTCCGACTTGACCGTCAACATTTCCTGCAGCACATACGATGCGCCATAGGCCTCGAGCGCCCACACTTCCATCTCACCGAAGCGCTGACCACCGAACTGCGCCTTGCCGCCCAGCGGCTGCTGGGTCACGAGCGAGTACGGCCCCGTCGAACGCGCGTGCATCTTGTCGTCGACCAGGTGATGCAGCTTCAGATAGTGCATGTAGCCGACCGTCACGGTACGTTCGAAGGCTTCACCCGTGCGGCCGTCGTACAGACGCACCTGGTTCTTCGACTTCGTCATGCCGAGGTTCTGCGCGATGTCGTCCGGGAAGGCCAGGTCCAGCATGTTGGACATTTCGTCTTCCGTCGCACCGTCGAACACCGGCGTCGCGAACGGCACGCCTTCGCGCAGGTTCTTCGCCAGTTCGAGGATCTCGTCGTCGGAGAAGCTTTCCAGCTCTTCCGCGCGGCCCGACTCGTTGTAGATCTTGGTCAGGAACGTGCGAACTTCTTCGATCTTCGCCTGACGTTGCATCATTTCGCCGATACGCCAGCCCAGACCCTTCGCGGCCCAACCGAGATGCACTTCGAGAACCTGACCCACGTTCATCCGTGACGGAACGCCGAGCGGGTTCAGCACGACGTCTGCGGGACGGCCATCGGCCATGTACGGCATGTCTTCGATCGGCACGATCTTCGACACGACACCCTTGTTACCGTGACGACCTGCCATCTTGTCGCCAGGCTGCAGACGACGCTTCACGGCGAGGTAGACCTTGACCATCTTCAGCACGCCCGGCGGCAGTTCGTCGCCTTGCGTGAGCTTCTTGCGCTTCTCTTCGAACGCGAGGTCGAACTGGTGACGCTTCTGTTCGATAGAGTCCTTGATCGCTTCGAGCTGAGCCGCTGCTTCTTCGTCCGCGAGGCGGATGTCGAACCAGTGGTAGTGATCGAGATCTTCCAGGTAGGCCTGTTCGATCTTCGTGCCCTTCGCGAGCTTCTTCGGACCGCCGTTCGCGACCTTGCCGACGAGCATACGCGCGAGACGCTGGAACGCGTCGCCTTCCACGATACGCAGCTGATCGTTCAGGTCGAGGCGATAGCGCTTCAGTTCATCGTCGATGATCTGTTGCGCGCGCTTGTCACGCTGGATGCCTTCACGTGTGAACACCTGCACGTCGATCACAGTGCCGCTCATGCCCGACGGCACGCGCAGCGACGTGTCCTTCACGTCCGATGCCTTCTCGCCGAAGATCGCGCGCAGCAGCTTTTCTTCCGGCGTCAGCTGGGTTTCGCCCTTCGGCGTGACCTTGCCAACCAGCACGTCGCCTGCTTCGACTTCAGCGCCGATGTACACGATGCCCGACTCGTCGAGACGACCGAGTTGCACTTCGGCGAGGTTCGAAATATCGCGCGTGATTTCTTCCGGTCCGAGCTTCGTGTCGCGAGCCACGACGTTCAGTTCTTCGATGTGGATCGACGTGTAGCGATCGTCCGCAACGACCTTCTCCGAGATCAGGATCGAGTCTTCGAAGTTGTAGCCGTTCCACGGCATGAACGCGACCAGCATGTTCTGGCCAAGCGCCAGTTCGCCGAGGTCCGTCGAAGCGCCGTCAGCCAGCACGTCGCCGCGCGCAACCTTGTCGCCGACCTTCACGATCGGACGCTGGTTGATGTTCGTGTTCTGGTTCGAACGCGTGTACTTGATCAGGTTGTAGATGTCGACACCGACGTCACCCGCAGCCGCTTCGTCGTCGTTCACACGAATGACGATACGGCCTGCGTCGACGTAATCGACCACACCGCCGCGCAGCGCCTGCACGGTCGTGCCCGAGTCGACCGCCACCGTACGCTCGATGCCCGTACCGACGACCGGCTTCTCCGGACGCAGACACGGCACAGCCTGACGCTGCATGTTCGAGCCCATCAGTGCACGGTTCGCGTCGTCGTGCTCGAGGAACGGAATCAGCGATGCAGCCACCGACACGATCTGCGACGGCGCCACGTCCATGTACTGGATGCGGTCCGGCGTGACCATCAGCGTTTCGCCCGCTTCACGCGACGAGACGAGTTCGTCGGTCAGCGTGCCGTCTTCGGCGACCGCCGCGTTCGCCTGAGCGATCACGTAACGGCCTTCTTCGATTGCCGACAGATAGTCGATCTGATCCGTGACCTTGCCGTCCGTCACCTTGCGATACGGCGTTTCGAGGAAGCCGTATTCGTTCAGGTGCGCGTACAGAGCCAGCGAGTTGATCAGACCGATGTTCGGACCTTCCGGCGTTTCAATCGGGCACACGCGGCCGTAGTGGGTCGGGTGCACGTCGCGGACTTCGAAGCCGGCGCGCTCGCGCGTCAGACCGCCCGGGCCAAGAGCCGACACGCGGCGCTTGTGGGTAATCTCCGACAGCGGGTTGGTCTGGTCCATGAACTGCGACAGCTGCGACGAGCCGAAGAACTCGCGAATCGCCGACGAAATCGGCTTCGAGTTGATCAGATCGTGCGGCATCAGGTTTTCGCTTTCGGCCTGGCCGAGGCGTTCCTTCACTGCACGTTCGACGCGCACGAGACCCGCGCGGAACTGGTTCTCCGCCAGTTCGCCGACACAACGCACGCGACGGTTGCCGAGGTGGTCGATGTCGTCCACTTCGCCCTTGCCGTTGCGCAGCTCGACGAGGATCTTGATGGTCGCGAGGATGTCGTCGTCCTGCAGCGTCATCGGGCCCGTGATTTCGTCACGGCCGACGCGGCGATTGAACTTCATACGACCCACCTTCGACAGGTCGTACGCTTCTTCGCTGTAGAACAGACGGTTGAACAGCGCCTCGACGGCTTCTTCCGTCGGCGGCTCGCCCGGACGCATCATGCGGTAGATCGCTATACGCGCGGCCATCTTGTCGGCGGTTTCGTCGATCCGCAGCGTCGACGAGATGTACGGACCCTGATCCAGATCGTTCGTATAGAGCGTCTGGATGTCCTTGATCTTCGCTTCGCGCAGTTTCTCGAGCACGCCTTCCGTGATCTCGTCGTTCGCGTTCGCGATCACCTCGCCCGTGTCGCCGTCGACGACGTTCTTCGCCAGCACGCGGCCGAGCAGATAGTCTTCGGGAACCGAAATGAACTTGGTCTTCGCGTTATCGAGATCGCGAATGTGCTTCGCGTTGATACGCTTGTCCTTCTGGACGATGACGTTACCGTCGCGATCCGTAATGTCGAAGCGCGCGACTTCACCACGCAGACGCTCAGGTACGAACTCCATCTGCGCGCCTTCCGGCATCAGCGTGAAGTTGTCGAACACGAAGAAGTTCGCGAGGATCTGTTCCGGCGTCAGGCCGATTGCCTTCAGCAGGATCGTGACGGGCATCTTGCGACGACGGTCGACGCGGAAGTACAGCACGTCCTTCGGATCGAATTCGAAGTCGAGCCACGAGCCGCGGTAAGGGATGATACGTGCCGAGAACAGCAGCTTGCCGGAGCTGTGCGTCTTGCCCTTGTCGTGTTCGAAGAACACGCCAGGCGAACGGTGCAGCTGCGACACGATCACACGTTCCGTGCCGTTGATGACGAAGGAGCCGGTCGGCGTCATGAGCGGAATTTCGCCCATATACACTTCCTGCTCTTTCACTTCCTTGACGACGGGCTTGCTCGGCGATTCCTTGTCGAGCAGCACCAGACGCACCTTGGCACGCAGCGCCGAGCAGTAAGTCAGACCGCGCTGCTGACATTCCTTGATGTTGAATGCCGGCGACGACAGCATGTAGCTGACGAACTCCAGACGAGCGAAGCCATTATGCGAAACAATGGGAAAAACCGAGGTGAACGCGGCTTGCAGACCTTCCGGTTTGCGCTGCGCCGTTGGCACTTCTGCTTGCAGAAACGTGCTGAATGATTCAAGCTGGGTAGCCAGCAGGAAAGGTACTTGGTGAACGATGGGGCGCTTCGCGAAACTCTTGCGAATGCGCTTCTTCTCGGTGAAGGAATATTGCATACGATCTCCGAATCACGGCGGGCATTGTTGTCGAGGCGGGATACCTTGATGTGACAACCCGAGTGTTCACCGACTGAGACCCGTTGGCCGTCCGATGGCTTGAACGAGCCTAGAAGCTTGGTGGTTGGCCGCTACCAACCGCTGGCTGACGGCAGCGGATGCCTGTGTTGCCCGCTACCCGACCAAACTTGCCTTCTGCAGTCGCTTCAGAAGACAAAGAGAAGTGCCAGTCGAACTTGCCGAACGACGATTCTCTTTGGCTTCTGGGTGGACGTTTTTGCCGATGCAAGCATGCAAAAACGTCGTTCCCACAAAGCACAAAAAGGCCGGCGGTGGGAAAACCGCCAGCCTTCGCACAGCGCGCTGAAAATTACTTGATTTCAGCTTTCGCGCCTGCGTCTTCCAGCTTCTTCTTGGCTTCGTCAGCAGCAGCCTTGGGCACCGCTTCCTTCACGGGCTTCGGTGCGCCGTCGACCAGGTCCTTCGCTTCCTTCAGGCCCAGGCCCGTCAGTTCGCGAACAGCCTTAATCACTGCAACCTTGTTGCCACCGGCTTCCGTCAGAACAACCGTGAATTCGGTTTGCTCTTCGGCAGCAGCGGCGCCGCCGCCTGCGCCTGCGGGGCCAGCAACTGCAACAGCAGCAGCCGACACGCCAAACTTCTCTTCGAACGCCTTGACGAGTTCGTTCAGTTCCAGAACCGACATCGCGCCTACGGCTTCGAGGATGTCTTCTTTTGCGATTGCCATTTGAAATACTCCTAAATTGAATTCGGATACAGCCAGCGATCAATTACGCCCGACTGAAGTGCGTCGATGCACTGCTTACGCAGCCTCGCCTTGCTTCTTTTCTGCCAGCGCGGCCATAGCGCGCGCAAAGCCAGAAACAGGCGCTTGCATGACGAACAACAGCTTGGAGAGCAGTTCTTCGCGGCTCGGGATGTTGGCCAGCGCTTGCACGCCCGCCTTGTCCATCACCTTGCCTTCGTACGAACCAGCCTTGATGATCAACTTGTCATTGCTCTTGCCGAAGTCGTTGACGACCTTAGCAGCGGCAATTGCATCTTCCGAGATGCCGTAGATCAGAGGACCGGTCATCTGCTCAGCCAGCGGAGCAAACGGGGTACCTTCGACAGCGCGACGCGCCAGCGTGTTCTTCAACACGCGCAGATACACCTGTTGCTCGCGCGCTTTCGCGCGCAGCTTGGTCAGATCGCCAACCGTGATCCCACGATACTCGGCCAGAACCATGGTCTGAGCTTTCGCGACTTGCGCGGAAACTTCAGCCACTACGGCCTGCTTACCTTCTTTGTTCAGTGGCACGGTTAACCTCCAGATTCGACACACTAGGCATATGCTTCGTGCGTCGCGTTCAACAACGGCGTCCGACCAGTCAGGAGTATTTCAACCATTCGAGGTCCGCATGGCTGCGGGAACCAAATGGCTTCATCACTTCAAAACCTTTTCGGGTTCGCCATCTGCGTTGGCTTGAATTAAGGAAATGCCCAACTACTGCGCTTCCACCAACGGTCTTTGACAACCGGCCGCTCGATTCATACTGCAATCTTGCGACCGCCCAAAGCCCTTAAATCCGCCCCGGCCTTTCGAACGGGACGGTTAAAACTTTACTGTGCTGCCAGCGTAGCCTGGTCAACACGCACGCCCACGCCCATCGTGCTAGACAGTGCGATCTTGCGCAGGTACACGCCCTTGCTCGTAGCCGGCTTCGCCTTTTGCAGCGCTTCGACCAGCGCGCTCAGGTTCGAACGCAGAGCCGTCCGCTCGAACGATGCACGGCCGATGGTTGCATGGATGATACCGGCCTTGTCGACGCGGAATTGAACCTGACCTGCCTTTGCGTTCTTCACTGCCGTCGCGACGTCAGGCGTGACAGTACCGACCTTCGGGTTCGGCATCAGGCCGCGCGGGCCGAGGATCTGACCCAGCGTACCGACGACACGCATCGTGTCCGGCGAAGCGATCACGACGTCGAAGTTCAGGTTACCGGCCTTGACTTGCTCGGCCAGATCTTCCATGCCGACGATATCCGCGCCCGCTGCGCGAGCTTGTTCAGCCTTTTCGCCTTGCGCGAACACAGCAACGCGAACCGACTTACCGGTACCCGCCGGCAGAACGACCGAACCGCGGACGACCTGGTCCGACTTCTTCGCATCGATGCCCAACTGCACCGCGACGTCGATCGACTCGTCGAACTTCGCGCTTGCGCATTCCTTCACGAGCGACAGGGCTTCGTCGATCGCGTACAGCTTCTGACGATCGACCTTGTTTGCAAATGCTTGCAGACGCTTCGAAAGCTTAGCCATTTACACGCCCTCCACGGTGATGCCCATCGAGCGGGCGCTACCAGCGATAGTACGAACCGCTGCGTCCAAATCAGCTGCCGTAAGGTCCGGCATCTTGGTCTTGGCGATTTCTTCAGCCTGAGCGCGCGTGATCTTGCCGACCTTGTCGGTGTGCGGCTTGCTCGAGCCCTTGTCGATCTTCGCTGCCTTCTTGATCAGAACCGTAGCCGGCGGCGTCTTCAGGACAAACGTGAAGCTCTTGTCTGCGAATGCGGTAATGACGACCGGGATCGGCAGACCCGGTTCCATCGCTTGAGTCTGCGCGTTGAACGCCTTGCAGAACTCCATGATGTTCAGGCCGCGTTGACCCAGTGCCGGGCCAACCGGCGGCGACGGATTGGCCTTACCTGCAGGAATCTGCAGCTTGATAAAGCCGACAATTTTCTTTGCCATGTGATAAACCTCTTTAGAACGCGATTGCGTTCGGTGAGTAGTAACGCGCCTTCGTCCTGCTTCTGACTACTGACGCTCCTCAACGGCCATTACGCGGACCGTAAGCGCGAAAGACGGATCGCGCCGTCTGGCGCGATCCGCAAAAAACCGATTTACAGCTTTTCGACCTGGCCGAATTCCAGTTCCACTGGCGTGGCGCGACCGAAAATTGTCACAGATACACGAACGCGCGATTTCTCGTAATTCACTTCCTCGACGCTGCCGTTAAAGTCCGTAAAAGGACCATCCTTCACGCGAACCATCTCGCCCACTTCGAACAGGGTCTTCGGACGCGGCTTTTCCACGCCTTCTTGCATCTGCGACATGATCTTCTCGACTTCCCGCGGGGAAATCGGACTCGGACGATTGCGCGCACCGCCCACGAAACCTGTCACCTTTGCCGTGTTTTTGACGAGATGCCACGTTTCATCCGTCATTTCCATTTCAACGAGCACGTAGCCCGGAAAGAAACGACGCTCTGTCACTGATTTGTGGCCACCCTTCACCTCGACGACTTCTTCGGTCGGGACGAGAATCTGGCCAAACTTGTCTTGCATGCCGGCACGTTCGATACGCTCCTGAAGCGCACGTTGCACGCTCTTCTCCATACCGGAGTAGGCGTGCACCACGTACCAGCGTTTTCCACTCGGGGATGCCGGAATATCGCTCATATCATTTCCAACCCAGAATCGCCGAGAAAATCGCCCACTCGATGGATTTATCACAAATCCAGAGGAACACCGCCATGATTAGCACAAAACCAAAAACCACCAAGGTCGTTTGGCTGGCTTCTTTACGCGTCGGCCAGACAACCTTTCGGACTTCCTTGTACGAATCTTTGGCGAATGCGATAAAACCCTTGCCGGGCGCTGAGAGAAGACCGACTGCGACGCCTGCGATCAGCCCGACAGCCAGAGCTGCTCCGCGGACGTACCATTCTTGGCCATTCAGCCAGAAGAACCCCACGAACCCGGCCAAGACCAACAATACGCCGGCGACGAGCATCAGTTTGTCGCTGGAAGTATTAACAGTTTCGACGGAAGGATTCGCCATAACACCTTAACGAGCGTCGCATGCGACGCGAGAGTTGGCAGGGGCAGAGGGAATCGAACCCCCAACCTTCGGTTTTGGAGACCGACGCTCTGCCAGTTGAGCTATACCCCTAAACCATTGGGGTCGGCAACATTGCCAACCCCGAAACAACCGATCAACGAGAACTAGCTGGCTTACTCGATGATCTTGGCAACGACACCGGCGCCGACGGTACGGCCACCTTCGCGGATGGCGAAGCGCAGACCTTCTTCCATCGCGATCGGTGCGATCAGCTTCACCGTGATCGACACGTTGTCGCCCGGCATCACCATTTCCTTGTCCTTCGGCAGCTCGATCGAGCCCGTCACGTCCGTCGTACGGAAGTAGAACTGCGGACGGTAGTTGTTGAAGAACGGCGTGTGACGGCCGCCTTCGTCCTTGCTCAGCACGTACACTTCAGCCGTGAAGTGCGTGTGCGGCGTGATCGAACCCGGCTTGGCCAGCACCTGGCCACGCTCCACGTCTTCACGCTTCGTGCCGCGCAGCAGGATACCGACGTTGTCGCCTGCCTGACCCTGGTCGAGCAGCTTGCGGAACATTTCCACGCCCGTGCAGGTCGTCTTCACCGTCGGCTTGATACCGACAATCTCGATTTCCTCGCCAACCTTGATCACGCCACGCTCGACGCGGCCCGTCACCACCGTGCCGCGACCCGAGATCGAGAACACGTCTTCCACCGGCATCAGGAACGCGCCGTCCACAGCGCGCTCCGGCGTCGGGATGTACGTGTCCAGCGCGTCGGCCAGGTTCATGATCGCCACTTCGCCCAGCTCGCCCTTGTCGCCTTCCAGCGCCAGCTTCGCCGAACCCTTGATGATCGGCGTGTCGTCGCCCGGGAAGTCGTACTTCGACAGCAGTTCGCGCACTTCCATCTCGACCAGCTCGAGCAGCTCGGCGTCGTCGACCATGTCGCACTTGTTCAGGAACACGATGATGTACGGCACACCGACCTGACGCGCCAGCAGGATGTGCTCACGCGTTTGCGGCATCGGGCCGTCAGCGGCCGAGCACACCAGGATCGCGCCGTCCATCTGCGCGGCGCCCGTGATCATGTTCTTCACGTAGTCGGCGTGGCCCGGGCAGTCGACGTGTGCGTAGTGGCGGTTAGCCGTTTCATACTCGACGTGTGCCGTGTTGATCGTGATGCCGCGCGCCTTTTCTTCCGGCGCTGCGTCGATCTGGTCGTAGGCCTTTGCTTCACCGCCGAACTTGGCGGTCAGCACCGTCGTGATCGCTGCCGTCAGCGTGGTCTTGCCGTGGTCAACGTGACCGATCGTGCCGACGTTCACGTGCGGCTTGGTCCGCTCAAACTTACCTTTGGCCATTTTCGACTCCTAAGAGGATTTTTCCGTACGTTGCGCCAAGCGCAAACAATCACTTGGTACTGGCTGGTGCCCATGGGCAGGATCGAACTGCCGACCTCTCCCTTACCAAGGGAGTGCTCTACCACTGAGCCACATGGGCGCTACATCTACTTTGCTTGCTGGAGCGGGTGAAGGGAATCGAACCCTCGTCGTAAGCTTGGAAGGCTTCTGCTCTACCATTGAGCTACACCCGCAAGGATCTGTCGATTCCCAACAAACGCTTTACAGCCTTGAAATCTGGTGGAGGAGGTTGGATTCGAACCAACGTAGGCGTAAGCCAACAGATTTACAGTCTGCCCCCTTTAGCCACTCGGGCACCCCTCCGCAGAGAACTGTTGATTATGGGGGAGCGATAACGTCTTGTCAAGTACCACTTGACCGCTCGGAACCCATCGGCTCTCACTTATAGCACAGCCGTAAACGGCCACGGCCCCGCCTTTTGGGGGCGGGGCCGGGACGTGTATAAGGAGCCTGACGATTACCTACTTTCACACGGGCAATCCGCACTATCATCGGCGTGGAGTCGTTTCACGGTCCTGT
>NZ_JBBPEN010000014.1:0-123865 GCF_038900755.1 Paraburkholderia diazotrophica | reverse complement strand
CAACAACAATGGACCCAGCCAGCAGCCGATTGCCGCCAACGCGCCGAACACCGCAGCCGTGACGGTGGATCGGGGCGTCGCGAACCTGATCAACATACCGACGGTCAGTGTGACCATCTGCCAGCCGGGCACCACCAACTGCACGGTCGTCGATCATGTGCTGCTGGACACGGGCTCGTTCGGCGTGCGGATCGTCAACTCCGCGCTCGGCTCGCTCTCGGGCGCGCTGCAGCCCCAGCAGGCGACGGCGGGCGGCCAGCTCGCCGAGTGCACGCACTTCGCGGACGGCTTCACGTGGGGTACGACGCGCCTGGCGACCGTGCAGATCAGCGGCGAGGTGGCGAGCAATATTCCGATCCAGGTGATCGGCGATTTGCCCGATTCGACGATCCCCTCGGGCGGCTGCGTGAACGGCGCGGCCGAGAACACCGCCCAGACGCTCGGCGCGAACGGCATCATAGGCATCGGCGTGGCGCCCTTCGATTGCGGAACGTTCTGCGCGAATCCGGCCACCGTGGCGCAATCCAGTAACTACTATGCGTGCAACGGCACGAACTGCACGCGCACGCTCGCGGAACTGACAAAGCAGGTGGCCAACCCGGTGCCCAACTTCGCCGCCGACAACAATGGCGTGATCGTGCAGATGGCGCCCATCTCGGCGAGCGGGCAGGGATCGGCGACAGGAACGGTCGTGTTCGGCATCGGCACGCAGTCGAACAATGGCCAGGAACAGGGGATAACGACCTATACGACCGATGCGTCCGGCGACCTCGTCAACAGCAAGTTCAACGGCGCGACGACCAATACGTTCATGGACAGCGGCTCGAACGGCTACTTCTTCCAGGACGGTTCAATGCCGTTGTGCACCGGCAATCTGGCGTCGTTCTACTGTCCGGGCACGACGCAGCAACGCACGGTCACGCTCGTCGGCGCGAACAACGTGACGGGCAACGTGACGGTCAACGTCGCGAATACGCAGAACCTGTTGAGCGCCGGGAGCAACTTCGCGTTCAACGATCTCGGCGGGCAGGTTGGCTCGTTGAGCGCGTTCGATCTGGGCTTGCCGTTCTTCTTCGGCCGTCACGTCTACTACGGGATGGACAAGCGCGCGTCGGGCGGGCAGGCGCCGTTCGTCGCGTTCTGATGTCGTGATCGCGTGCCGGCCCGCACCTTCGCGGGCCGGCGCATCCGATGGAGGCGGCGTTCCTCCGCTTCCGGATGCCTCGCCGGCGCATGTTCGTGCCGCCCCATCGTTTGAAATACCCCCCTTTCCCCACCTTTATCCGCCAATCGGCGCTCGACTTCTGCGGGAATAATCGCTCTGACTGAAAAAGGGCATGGTGCCCTTGCAGCCGGAGAGCACGTTGGCAGAGGATAGCGACCTCGAAAAAACCGAATCAGCCACCCCCCGGCGCCTCGACAAGGCGCGGGAGGAAGGGCAGGTCGCGCGTTCGCGGGAGCTGGCGACGTTCGCGCTCGTCGCGGCCGGCTTTCTCGGCGCGTGGAGCATGTCGGGCATGATCGGCGACCACGTGCAGACGATGCTGCGCGCGGCCTTCACGTTCAATCACGAAACCGTCTTCGATACGAAGCGCACGCTGTCCGATGCGGGCGCCGTCGCGCGCGAAGGCTTTTACGTGCTGCTGCCGCTGCTCGTGCTGACGGGCCTCGCCGCGCTGCTCGCGCCGATGGCGCTCGGCGGCTGGCTGCTGTCGACCAAATCGCTGTCGCCGAATTTCGGGCGTCTGAATCCCGTCGCGGGCCTTGGCCGCATCTTTTCGATCAACGGGTCGATCCAGCTCGGCATGTCGCTCGCGAAGATCATCGTCGTCGGGCTGATCGGCGGACTGGCGATCTGGCACAAGCGCGACGACATCCTCGCGCTCGCGACGCAGCCGCTGCACATCGCGCTGTCGAACGCGGGCCATCTGGTCGCCGTGTGCTGCGCGATGACGGTCGCGGGAATGTTCGTGATCGCCGCGCTCGACGTGCCGTATCAGCTGTGGAACTTCCACAAGAAGATGCGCATGACGAAGGAAGAGGTGAAGCGCGAGCATCGCGAGAGCGAGGGCGATCCGCACGTGAAGGCGCGCATCCGTTCGCAGCAGCGCGCGATGGCCCGCCGCCGGATGATGGCGAACGTGCCGAAGGCCGACGTCGTCGTGACGAACCCGACGCACTTCGCCGTCGCGCTGCAATACACGGATGGCGAAATGGGCGCGCCGAAGGTCGTCGCGAAGGGCGTGAACCTCGTGGCCGCGCGCATCCGCGAGCTGGCGACGGAGCACAACATTCCGCTGCTCGAAGCGCCGCCGCTTGCGCGCGCGCTCTATCACAACGTCGAACTGAATCGCGAGATTCCGGGCGCGCTGTACGGCGCCGTCGCGGAAGTGCTCGCATGGGTCTATCAACTGCGCCGCTTCAAGGAAGACGGCGGCGTCGCGCCCGTCGCGCCGACGGAGCTCGACGTTCCGCCGGAACTGGACAAGGGCGGCGTGCCGGACGACGAAGCGGACCAGGAAGCTGCCGACGCGCTCGGTGGCGACAATCAAGGTAACGGAGCATCAGAATGAACGCCCGCGCGGGTTTCCTTTCACGACGGCCGGAAGCGCTGAACGGCACCAATCTGCGGGCAATGGCGGGCCCGCTTCTGATCTGCATGATCCTCGGCATGATGATTCTGCCGTTGCCGCCGTTCCTGCTCGATCTGCTGTTCACGTTCAACATCGCGCTTTCCGTGATGGTGCTGCTCGTCAGCATGTACACGATGAAGCCGCTCGACTTTGCGGCGTTCCCGAGCGTGCTGCTGTTCTCGACGCTGCTGCGGCTGTCGCTGAACGTCGCGTCGACGCGTATCGTGCTGCTCGAAGGTCACACGGGCCCCGGCGCAGCGGGCGCGGTGATCGAGGCGTTCGGTCACTTCCTCGTCGGCGGCAACTTCGCGGTCGGCATCGTCGTGTTCGTCATTCTGATGGTCATCAACTTCATGGTGATCACGAAGGGCGCGGGGCGCATCGCGGAAGTGTCCGCGCGCTTCACGCTCGACGCGATGCCCGGCAAGCAGATGTCGATCGACGCCGACCTGAACGCCGGCATGATCAACGAGGACCAGGCGCGCAAGCGCCGGATGGAAGTCGCGCAGGAAGCCGAGTTCTACGGCTCGATGGACGGCGCGAGCAAATTCGTGCGCGGCGATGCGATCGCCGGCCTGCTGATCATGGTGATCAACGTCATCGGCGGGCTGATCGTCGGCATCGTCCAGCACGGCATGGACTTCGGCGACGCGGGCAAGACCTACACGCTGCTCACGATCGGCGACGGCCTCGTTGCGCAGATTCCATCGCTCGTCATTTCGACGGCGGCGGGCGTAATCGTGTCGCGCGTCGCGACCGACGAAGACATCGGCACGCAGCTTACGGGCCAGCTCTTCACGAACCCGCGCGTGCTGATGATCACGGGTTCGATCCTCGTGTTGATGGGGCTGATCCCCGGCATGCCGCACTTCGCGTTTCTGTTGCTGGGCGGCGGCGCGATCCAGCTCGGCCGCATGATGAAAAAGCGCGCCGCGCAGAGCAAAACGGCGGCCGCGCTCGTCGATGTCGTGCCGCAGGCGCTCGCGCCGACGGAAGCGGCGGAAGCAAGCTGGGACGACGTGACGATGATCGACGCGCTCGGCCTCGAGGTCGGCTACCGGCTGATCCCGCTCGTCGACAAGAACTCCGACGGCGAACTGCTCAAGCGCATCAAGAACATCCGCAAGAAGTTCGCGCAGGAAATCGGCTTCCTGCCGCCCGTCATTCATATCCGCGACAACCTGGAGCTGCGTCCGAACGGCTACCGGATCGCGCTGAAGGGCGTCGAAGTGGGTGTCGGCGAGGCGTATCCGGGCCAGTGGCTCGCGATCAATCCCGGCCAGGTCACGGCCGCGCTGCCCGGCACGCCGACCCAGGACCCGGCGTTCGGCTTGCCCGCGATCTGGATCGACACGAACCTGCGCGAACAGGCGCAGGTGTACGGCTACACGGTGGTCGATTCGAGCACGGTCGTCGCGACTCACCTGAATCACCTCGTCGTTACGCACGCGGCGGAACTGCTCGGCCGCCAGGAAGTGCAGGCGCTGATCGAGCGGATGCAGAAGGACGCGGCGCCCCTCGTCGACGATGTGGTGCCGAAGGTGATCCCCGTCGCGACGCTGCAAAAGGTGCTGCAGAACCTGCTGGAAGAAGGCGTGCCGATCCGCGACATGCGCACGATCCTCGAAGCGCTGTCCGAGCACGCGCCGAAGTTCACCGATCCGCACGATCTCACGGCGGCCGTGCGTCTCGCGCTGGGCCGCGCGATCACGCAGCAGTGGTTCCCCGGCAATGGCGACATCCAGGTGATGGGACTCGACGCGCATCTGGAGCGGCTTTTGAGCCAGGCGCTCAATACGGGCGCAAACCCCGGGCTCGAACCGGGTCTCGCGAACACGCTGCTGATGGAAACGCAAAAGGCGATGACGCGTCAGCAGAACATCGGTCTCGCACCCGTGCTGCTCGTCCAGCATTCGCTGCGCGCGATGCTCGCGCGCTTCCTCCGACGCAGCCTGCCGCAGTTGAAGGTGCTGTCGTACGCGGAAGTGCCCGATACGCGGCACGTGCGGGTCGTCAACGTGATCGGTGCGCAAGGATGAGCCTGAGCGCGTTCGCGTGCGTTCCATACGGCCCGTTCGCGGCACTTCGCGATGATCGCGACCATCGCCACGCACGCTAGGGCATTTCTCGCCGCTGCCTCGCGGACACGCCCTTCCGGACCGAACGCCGGCCTTTTTGGCTTGACGGGCGCGGCGCCTTGATACGCAAGGCTTCGCGCTCGTTGACGTTGATCAGCCGTGCACATTGCCGATGGGATCGGCCGGTTTCGATGATCGTTCCCGGCGTCCACAGCGGGCGCCGAATGCGTGAATTGCCAGCGTTTCACCGTCTTTATTGCCCGATGGGCGGTGGACGTCTTTCGCAATAATTCATCTCATCGGGAAACGGTATATCGCCGGTCCGCGCTGCTCATCGGAGAACCAGCTTGAACATTCGTAAATTTGTCGGTGCAACGAGTCGTGACGCGCTGCGTCTCGTCCGCGAGGCATTGGGCTCCGATGCAGTCGTATTGTCGAATCGCACGAATGAAGATGGGACCGTCGAGATCGTCGCGGTCGCCGACCGTGATCTGAACGCGATCGCGCCGCGCGCCCATGAAAGCGCCGCGACGACCACGACGGGCACAAGCGCGTCGGCAGGCACGGCGCTGATCGCCGGTCCCGCAACGAACGCAGGCGCCGCCACGCGCGCGCCGATGCCGTCGATGCCCGTCAATCCATACGCGAGCGGAATGCCCGACGTGTTCTCGTCGGTGTTCGGCGCGAGCCCGGAAGCGGGCACCGAGCGCATGCCAGCCGCAAGCGAAGAGAAGGCCGGGCCGCAAGGCACGACGATCGCCGCCGGCGAAAGCCCGGCAAGCGACAGCAAGCCGATGGGCGCATCGAATGCTGCGCGCGCAACCGATGACGTGCGCGTGGAACTGCGCCAGGATGCATCGGCTGCGCCTTCCGTGGCGAGCAAGCCCGCGATGCCGGAAGTGCCGGCCCGTCCGCGCACGATGGCCGAAACGAATCCGTGGCTGATCGATCACGCGCGCCGCATCGCGGCCAAGGACGTGGTCCCCGCCGCCAATCCGACGATGACGCCCGCCGCCGCAATCGCGCGCGGCCTGGGCACGCCCGTCGATCCGCGCGAGCCGGCCGTCAACGAAGGGGCGACGCCCGACTGGGCGCGCGAAGCCGCGCAACTGGCCGCGCGCCGCGCATCGCAGAAGAACACGCCCGCTGCGTACGAAGTCGCAGGCGACATCACACACGCTGCCGACGCACGCCGGAACGCAGCCGCCGAGATCACGCCGAAGTCGGCCGCCGAGCTGATGGAGTCGGTGAAATCGCGTATCGAGCAGATGGTCAACGAGACCGTGATGAACGAACTCACGTCGATGCGCGGCATGATGGAAGAGCAGTTTGCGGGCTTGCAGTGGGCCGATCGCCAGCGACGCAGCCCGACGCATGCGGCGTTGACGAAGCACCTGTTCGCGGCCGGTTTCTCCGCGCAGCTCGTGAAGATGGTGATTGACAATCTGCCCGGCGTCGAAAGCATGGACGAGGGCCTCGATTGGGTGAGGACGGTGCTCGAATCGAACGTGCCCGTGATGGAGAACGAAGACGCGTTGATGGAGCGCGGCGGCGTGTTCGCGTTGATGGGCCCGACGGGCGTCGGCAAGACCACGACGACGGCGAAGCTCGCGGCGCGCTGCGTGATGCGCTTTGGCGCGAGCAAGGTTGCGCTGCTTACGACCGACAGTTACCGGATCGGCGGCCACGAGCAACTGCGCATCTTCGGCAAGATCCTGGGCGTGTCGGTGCATGCAGTGAAGGACAGCGCCGACCTTCAGCTCGCGCTTTCCGAGCTGCGCAACAAACACATCGTGCTGATCGACACGATCGGCATGAGCCAGCGCGACCGGCTCGTCTCCGATCAGATCGCGATGCTGTGCCGCGCCGGCCAGCCCGTCCAGCGCCTGCTGCTGCTGAACGCGACGAGCCACGGCGACACGCTGAACGAAGTCGTGCAGGCCTACCAGAACGCGCCGGACCAGCAGCCGCTCGCCGGCTGCATCCTGACCAAGCTCGACGAAGCGACGAATCTCGGCGCGGTGCTCGATACGGTGATCCGCTACAAGCTGTCCGTGCACTACGTGTCGACGGGACAGAAGGTGCCCGAGAACCTGTACGTCGCGACAAGGAAATTCCTCATCAAGAGCGCTTTCTGCATTCCGCGTGACAACTCGCCGTTCGTCCCGCAGGACGAGGACGTGCCGGCGCTGCTGTCGGCGCTGTCGGCCCGTTCGACCGCCGATCTGCATGAGGTTCGCTTTGGATAAGTTTGTGCAGGATCAGGCAGAAGGACTGCGGCGGCTGCTCGCGCGCGCCGGCTCGCGAGTCGTTGCGGTAGCGGGCGGCACGCGCGGCGTCGGCGCGACGACGACGGTGGTGAATCTCGCCGCGGCGCTCGCGGAGCAGGGCAAGGACGTGCTGGTGATCGACGAATGTCTGGGCGAGCGCTCGGTGAGCGCGACGCTCGGCGGCGTGCGCGGCGCGGGCAATTTCTCCGCGGTGATGCGCGGCGAGATGTCCGTCGAAGAAGCGGCGGGACGGCATGCGCTCGGTTTTGCGGTGCTGGCTGCGTCGCGCGGCAATTGCGAGAGCTGCACGAAGGAGCAACTGGGCGTGGTGCTGAGCGGATCGGCCGATGTCGTGCTGATCGATGCGCAGGTGGACCGCGAGGGCGCGTTGTCGGCGCTCGCGAGGCAGTCGCATGACGTGATGGTCGTCACGCGCGTCGCGGCGCAGGCGATCACCGATGCGTACGCGTGCATGAAGCGTCTGCACTTCTCGCATGCGATTGCGCAGTTTCGCGTGCTGATGAATCACGTGCAGAGCATCGCCGATGCGCATGTCGCGTTTGAAAACCTGGCGGGCGTGGCGGGGCGCTACCTCGCCGTATCGCTGGAAGAGGCGGGCTGCGTCTCATCCGAGCCTTTGATGGCGAGAGCCATCGAGTTGTCACGCTGCGTCGTCGATGCGTTCCCATCGGCACCTGCTGCGCGCGACTTTCGACATATCGCAGCCGAACTGCAGTACTGGCCGATGCGGCCAGCGATTTCGTCACGGGCGCACAGTGTGCCGCCGGCGGCGGTGACATCGGCGCAATTCGCCGATCAACCGTCCGCGCAGCACGCCTGAAGGCGGCAAGAACAAGGGGAGCACGATGTACAACGCTCAAGGAAAGATTTCGCAGGCCGACGTTTTGACGAAATACGCGCCGCTGGTGCGCCGTCTCGGCTTGCAGCTCGTCGCGAAGATGCCGGCAAGCGTGGACCTCGACGATTTGATCCAGGCGGGCATGATTGGCCTGCTGGATGCAGCGAGCCGCTACAAGGAAGACCAGGGCGCGCAGTTCGAGACGTATGCGAGCCAGCGGATTCGCGGCGCGATGCTCGACGAGCTGCGCAGCAACGACTGGCTGCCGCGCAGCTTGCGCCGCACGTCGCGAGAGGTCGAGACGGCGGTGCACAAGGTCGAGCAGTCGCTGGGCCGGTCGGCGAGCGAGGCGGAGATTGCCGAGCATCTGAAGATGCCGCTCGAAGAGTATCAGTCGATGCTGCAGGATCTGCACGGCAGCCAGCTGATCTATTACGAGGACTTCGATCGTTCAGCGGACGATGAGCCGTTTCTTGACCGCTATTGCGTCGACCACTCCGATCCACTGTCGGCGTTGCTCGACGAGAGCTTGCGCGGCGCGCTGGTCGAGGCGATCGACAGGTTGCCGGAGCGCGAGAAACTGCTGATGTCGCTTTACTATGAGCGCGGGTTGAATCTGCGCGAAATCGGCGCGGTGATGGAGGTCAGCGAGTCGCGGGTGTGTCAGTTGCATTCGCAGGCCGTTGCGAGGTTGCGGACTCGCTTGCGGGAGCAGGCCTGGGCTTCGGCGGAGACTAGCTGATTTTTTGTTGTTTTTGCCCTGCGGGCGGCTTGTTCTTTCTTTCTGCTAGAGCCGGTCTTTTTTAAGGTCGGCTTTTTTGCTTTTTCTTTTGTCTGCGACGCTGCTTTGGCTTTTTTAGCGTGCCGCTGGCATTCGCGGTTGCCTGGATCTTTTAGCGTGCCGCTGGCATCCGCTTTAGCGCCTCGCGGCGCGGGCGTTGCCCCTGTGCGGGGCGGCACCTACTTTTCTTTGCCGCCGCAAAGAAAAGTAGGCAAAAGAAAGCGGGCTAACACCGTCCGCGCTTGCCCCTTACCCACGGGCTCTCAACGTCCCCATCCTTCAACCGGCAGCACCATGGCTGATGTTAGTTGCCAACGCACTCCTTAAGCGCCTCACCCGCTTCACACACGTGTGGCACGACTAAAGATATCGAATGCTTAAGCGCCGCATGTCGGTAGTGAATGAGGTTGCCGTGTCGTACAGGGCAACGCCCGCACCTAATTTTTGTTGTTCTTGCCCTATGGGCGGCTTGTTCTTTCTTTCTGCTAGAGCCGATCTTTTTTAAGGTCGGCTTTTTTGTTTTTTCTTTTGTCTGCGACGCTGCTTGGGTTCTTTTAGCATGCCGCTCGCATTTGCGGTTGCCTGGATCTTTTAGCGTGCCGCTGGCGTCCGCTTAGCGCCTCGCGGCGCAAGCGTTGCCCCTGTGCGGGGCGGCACTCACTTTCTTTGCCGCCGCAAAGAAAGTAAGCAAAGAAAGCGGGCTAACACCGCCCGCGCTTGCCCCTACCCACGGGCTCTCAACGTCCCCATCCTTCAACCGGCAGCACCATGGCTGATGTTAGTTGCCAACGCACTCCTTAAACGCCTCACCCGCTTCACACACGTGTGGCATCGCTAAGGGCATCGAATGCTTAAGCGCCGCATGTCGGTAGTGAATGAGGTTGCCGTGTCGTACAGGGCAACGTCCGCACTCAAGCCGCATCGCGTAGCGAGGGTTTCCTGTGCGGCGCGAATGCCCACACACAGTTTGCCGCAAAGGGACCGGGGATATTCGATGCCGCGGGACGCAACGCGGGTGCATGAAGTGCATCAGGCGTTTGATCAACGCGTTGGCAGCGAGCATAAGGTAGTACGCTGCCGTGTGAAGCGTGGGGACGTTGAGAGCCCGTGGGTAATACAGAGCACTGGCGGTGTGAGCGGCTTTCTTCTGCCTACTCTTCTTTGCCGCGGCAAAGAAGAGTAGGTGCCGCCCCGCACAGGGGCAACGCCCGCGCCGCGAGGCGCGATCGCGGATGCCAGCGCAAAGGCAAAAAGCCAAAACAAGAGCCGTTGCAAACAAGAGCAAGTGCCCGCCCCGCACAGGGGCAACGCCCGCGCCGCGAGGCGCGATCGCGGATGCCAGCGCAAAGGCAAAAAGCCAAAACAAGAGCCGTTGCAAACAAGAGCAAGTGCCCGCCCCGCACAGAGGCAACGCCCGCGCCGCGAGGCGCAATCGCGGATGCCGGCGGCAAGCTGCACAGACCAAAAAAAGCAGTCGCAGACAAAAGCAAAAAACAAAACCGGCACCCAAAGGCACCGGTCTAATAAGAGGGCAGAGAAGGGGATAAAAAGGGGACAACCCTTTAAACCAGATCAAACACCCGCAAACGCCGGAACCCGCCCATCCGGCCCATACAGCGCGCCGCGCTCCGGCCCAACAGCCACATTCAAAGCAGCCAGTGCCCGCCGGTTATATTCCATGCGAGTCCGGATCAGCGCGCCGTTAGTCGTGTTGAACCGCTTGGCGCGTTCAACAGCCTTCTGCAGCAAAGACCACTGCGTAGCAAGCCGCGAATCGTTGGCGACAGCCATCTCCATGCCCTTCCATCCCGTCGGATAGCCAAGCTGCACGAGTTGCGAATCGCGGACCTTCTCGAGCGTCGAGAGCCTCTCCACCAGCTCCATCTTCTTTTCGACGATCGGCGGCAGCGTCTCGATGGGATGCACCGTGGTCAGCGCCTTTTCCTCGGCGGCGAGGACGGAGGCAAACAGCTCCACAGCGGAATATTCGTCGATGACTGTGGCAAGCAGGGCGTCTTTCATCACTAACAACTCGCTAGGCAGCGGCTCGCGCCGCGCGCAAAACCGGATTGGTCACTCGTGCCGCCCGGCGCCCGGCGCACCGCATCGGTACGCCGGTCAGTTGCCGGCCGACTGGCTCTTCTGTTGCAGCAGTTCGCGCGCCGTCGCCAGCACGCCATCGGCGATCTTGCCGGAGTCGATCGTCAACGTGCCGTCCTTGATCGCCTGCTTGATCGATTCGACATGCGCCGTATCGATGTCCGATGTGCCCGCGCTCGCGAGGCTCTGCAGACGCGACGACAGTCCCGACAGATTCACATTGGCGTCGCCCGACGCGCCCGTGGCCGTCGATGCGCTCGACGTCGCCGTGCTCGCGCCGCCCGTCGCGGCGGCATCGCCTTGCTGCGTGCGCTGCAGCCCGTCTTTCAACGTCTGCAAGCCAGATTGGGTAGTGGAATCAACTTTCACGATTGGCTTCCTGAACGATTTGAACGTGATATCGGCATTCAAACCGTCGAACTTTAGCGCAATCGATCGGACACGTTTTTCAAGTTGTAACCGCGCGCGGCGCGTCGTCAGAGCTGGATTTCGACGGTTCCGCCGTCCTTCACGATGCCCTGCACGATCTGCCCGCTCGCCATCTTCACCTTCACCGGCTGGCCCGGCGACGCATTGTTCATCACGCTGCCTTCCGCCGAAATCGAAAAGCCCTGGCCCTGCGCGACCACTTTGACCGACTGGCCGATCGTCACCGACTCGGCGCTCTTCAGCATGTCCCGGCGCAACGGCAAGCCCGCCGACACGCGCATCAGCGCGACCGAGCCGACCGCCTGCGCGGGATCGGTGATCACGGCTTGCGGCAGCAGCGTCAGATCGCCGTCGCGAGCGACGAGATCGGCGGTCGTCAGCAGTTCGCCCGGGCCGATCGCACGCGACGCCAGATAGTAAGTCGCGTGCACCGACACCTTCGCCTGCAGATAAAGCGTCCACGGACGCTCGCCCGCGCAGCGCACGCCGACCGTCGTTCGGCCCCACAGGCGCGCGCCCGTCGGCATGAACGGTTCGAGCGTGGTGCACGCCGCAAGACCGCGCGGAAACACCGTCGCCACGCTGATTTCGACCTTGCCCGGCAATCCCGCCGACTGCTGTTGAAGAAAGGCGAGCGCGGCCCGGCGGATCGATTCGCCGTCCTGCTGTCCAGCGGGAACGGGCGCTGCCGCCTGAGCCTGAGCCTGAACTTGCGCTTGGGGCTGAGCTTGCGCCTGCGCTGCGACGGCCGGCGCGGACGCAGCCGCATTATTGCGCGCGATGCCGCCGCGCGGCCGCGCGGCTGTGGCATTCGGGAATGCATTGCCAGCGGGCGGATTCACGGCGATCGGTTGCACGCCCCCGGCCTGACGCGCTGCGGGCTGGGCCGGCGCAACCACGACGGGCATCACCTGACGCGAGGCCGGTTGCAGGCTCACGCGCATCATGCCGGGCGCGTTTGCCGCGACGGCGGGTTCCCGCTGAGTCGCGGCTTCGGCCGCGCCGGGGATCACGATCGCGCCATCGGCGTGCGCGGCTTGCGCGAAGCGGTCAGCATCGTTGCGAGGATTCGGGCCGAGCATGGGTGGCACAACGGCGGCCGCAGTCACGGCAGCCACACCGGGCGCGGCAACGGCAGGCGCAGGCATCGCGGCAACACCGGACGCAGTGCCACGCGGTGCGGATGCATTCATGCGCGCGGCCATCGCTTGCAGTTCAGCGGGATTCTTCTCTGCCGGCCCGGCGATCGCGATCGGACCGCCGTTCTCCTGCGCCTGCGCATGCGAGGCAAAGACACATGCGCCGATCAGCACCATCGCCGACAGCGCGCGGACAGCACGGGCCCCCGCGCGGCGAGCGTGGCGCGAAGCGTTGGCGGCAGGCGAGGGCATGGTCGTTCTCCAATCTGATGCATCGGTACGAATCGCATTCTAGAGATAGGCCACCTCGCGGAAACGGTGAATAGAGGCATCCTTCCCCGGCTATTCGTCCGATTAAGTCTTGCGCCCCGCCCATAAGATGCACCACATGCGAAAAGGCCATCCCGGCCAGCGACGAAACGCCGGCTACGAAACAGCGCGTAACGGCGCGAGCGGACGGGAAGCCTCGGACCGTTCAACGGAGAACTCAATGCTCGACAAACTCGATGCCGAATTTGCCTTTGGCCGCCAGGCGCTCGACGTGCGCGCCTATCGGCAGGAGCTGCTGTCGTCGAACGTCGCGAATGCGGACACGCCCGGCTACAAGGCGCGCGACATCGACTTCGCGTCGGCGCTCGCCGGCTCGCTGAAGAAAAGCGGCGGTACGACGGCGGGTGCGTCGAACAACACGACGCTCGCGATGGCCCAGCCGGCGGGCGTGACCCAGGGCATGTCGATGGTATCGACGGAAGCCGGCCACATGACGGGCAAGGCGCGTCTCGTCGCGACGGGCGGCCCGACCGACGACTTCGGCAAGGTCGCCTACCGCATTCCGACGCAGCCCGCGCTCGACGGCAACACCGTCGATCTCGACGCCGAGCGCGTGCAGTTCGCCGACAACTCGCTGCACTTCGAGGCGGGCATGACGGTGCTGTCGCAACAGATCAAGACGATGCTGGCGGCGATCACGTCGAACAGCTGATGTAACCGCGCTGCCGCCGGCACAAGCGGCGGCGCGCTGGATCAACGCTAAAAACCAGAACGCTACGGGATTAGACGCCGGTGCGCCGGCAAGAGAGGTCGAAAAGCCATGCCATCCCTGATGAACATTTTCAATGTCGCCGGCTCGGCGATGTCCGCGGAATCGCAGCGCCTGAACGTGACGGCGTCGAACCTCGCGAACGCCGACAGTACGACGGGCCCCGACGGCAAGCCGTACAAGGCGAAGCAGGTCGTGTTCGCCGTCAACCCCATCGGCGGCGCGCGCACGGGCTCGGGCCAGCAGATCGGCGGCGTGCAGGTGAAGGGCGTCATCGACGATCCGACGCCGATGAAAACGTCGTATGACCCCGGCAATCCGGCCGCCGACGCAAACGGTTACGTGACGCTGCCCAACGTCGACCCCGTGCAGGAAATGGTCAACATGATTTCGGCTTCGCGCTCCTATCAGGCCAACGTCGAAACGCTCAACACCGCGAAACAGCTGATGCTGAAGACGCTCACGATCGGAACCTGAGGAGAGCCTTCTTGACTACGCAAACCACTATCGGCAACAACGGCACGACGGTGTCGCAGACGTTGCTCGACACGATGAACGGCACGAACAGCGCGTCGTCGTCGAGCGGCGCTTCGAGTGCGACGTCGGGCAGCAATCTGCAGAACACGTTCCTGCAACTGCTTATCGCGCAGATGAAGAATCAGGACCCGACGAATCCGATGGACAGCTCGCAGATGACCTCGCAGCTCGCCGAGATCAACACGGTGACGGGCATCCAGCAACTGAACACGTCGCTGACGTCGCTCGCATCGCAACTGACGACGAACCAGCAGACGCAGGCCGCGAACCTCATCAGCTCGACGGTGCTCGCGCCGGGCGACAACTTCTCGGTGGCGTCGGGCAAGGCGACGGGATTCGGCGTCACGCTCGCGTCCGACGCGACGGACGTGCAGATCACGGTGAAGAACTCGGCGGGCCAGGTCGTCAACACGATCGACCTCGGCAAGCAGTCGGCGGGCACGATTCCCATTGGCTGGACGCCCGTCGACAAGAGCGGCAACGCGCTGCCCGACGGCACATACACGTTCACGGCCACCAGCACGTCGGCAAGCGGCACGGGTTCGCCCGCCACGCTGTCGGCGGCCACGGTGCAAGGGGTCATCAAGCAGACGGACGGCACGCCCGGCCTCGTCCTTTCGAACGGCAAGACGGTCGGCCTGTCGACGGTCGCCGCCATCATCTAAACGCATTCGGCATCACGGGATACGGAGACCTTCATGGGTTATCAGCAAGGGTTGAGCGGACTGGCGGGCGCATCGAGCGACCTCGACGTCATCGGCAACAACATCGCGAACGCGAACACCGTCGGCTTCAAGCAGGGCCAGGCGCAGTTCGCCGACATGTACGCGAACTCGATCGCGACGGCCGTCAACAACCAGATCGGCATCGGCACGCGCATGTCGGAAGTCGAGCAGAACTTCTCGCAAGGCACGATTTCGAGCGACGACATCGCGCTGCACGTTGCGATCAACGGCAACGGCTTCTACCAGATGTCGAACAACGGCTCGCTGACGTACTCGCGCAACGGCGTGTTCCAGCTCGACAAGAACGGCTACATCGTCAACGCCGACGGCCTCAAGCTGATGGGCTATGCGGCCAACAAGAACGGCATCATCAACACGGCGGGCACGGTGCCGTTGCAGGTGCCGACGACCAATATCGCGCCGACGGCCACGCAGACCATCACGGCGGGCCTGAACCTGAACGCGCAGGACGCGCTCGTGCTCGGCACGCCGAGCGTCACGGGCACGAACGCGAATGTCTCCAGCAACGGCGTGACCGTCACGGACGCGACGCAAGGCACGAACGCGGACACATACACGATCACGTTCGACGGCGCGGGCGGCTACACGGTCACGTCGTCGGCGGCGGGCTCGGCGCCCGTGACGGGCACGTTCAGCAGCAACTCGCCGATCAAGCTCGGCAACGGCGAAACGATCACGCTGACGGGCACGCCGACGGCGACGGATAGCATCGTCGTCAAGCCGACGGCCAAGAACTTCGATCCGAACGACAACACAACGTACAGCTACACGACTTCCGTGCCCGTCTACGATTCGCTCGGCGGCGAGCAGCAGGTCGACATGTACTTCGTGAAGACGGCGGCCGGCTCGTGGACCGTCTATGCGGGCAAGGACGGCAACGTGCCGACGACGCCGATCGGCACGATGAAATTCGATACGTCGGGCAATCTGGTCAGCACGAGCTCGGCAATGGCGAGCACGTCGAATCTCGCCTTTGCGTTCCAGATTCCGAACAACGACGGTTCGTCGACGCCGCAGAACCTCACGCTGAAGATCGGCGGCACGACGCAGTTCGGCAGCAAGGACGGCGTGAACGCGCTGACGCAGGACGGCTTCGCGGCCGGCCAGCTGACCAATTTCACGATCGGCACCGACGGCATCATCACGGGCAACTATTCGAACGGCCAGACGGCGGCGCTCGGCCAGGTCGCGCTCGCGACCTTCGCGAACCAGAACGGGCTCATCAACCTCGGCAACAACCAGTTCCAGGCGACGGCCGCTTCGGGCGTCGCTGTGGTCGCGGCGCCGGGCTCGACGAATCACGGCTCGCTGCAAGGCGGCGCAACCGAAAACTCGAACGTCGACCTGACGAGCGAGCTGGTGAACCTGATCACCGCGCAGCGCAATTACCAGGCGAACGCGCAGACGATCAAGACCCAGCAGGCCGTCGACCAGACGCTCATCAACCTGTAACGCTGACGCACCGACACCATCATGGACCGGCTCATCTACACCGCGATGTCGGGCGCGACGCAGGCGCTCGAACAGCAGTCCGTGGTCGCGAACAACCTCGCGAACACCTCGACCACGGGCTTCCGCGCGCAGCTTGCGACGTTCCGCGCCGTGCCGATGGCGTTCGGCGACGGCAGCACGATTCAGGACGACACCACGCGCACTTTCGTGCTGTCGTCGACGCCGGGCGCGGACTACACGCCCGGCCCGATCCAGCAGACGGGCAACCCGCTCGACGTCGCCGTCCAGGGACCGGGCTGGCTGTCCGTGCTGACGCCGGACGGATCGGAAGCGTACACGCGCGCGGGCAACCTGCACGTCGACGAAAACGGCCAGCTCGTGACGGCCAGCAACATGCCCGTCGTGGGCGGCGGCGGCCCGCTGTCGGTGCCGCCCGGCTCGCAGGTGACGATCGGCCGCGACGGCACGATATCGGCGCTGATTCCGGGCGATCCGCCGACGTCGATTGCCATCGTCGATCAGCTGAAACTGGTGAACCCCGATCCCGCTTCGCTCACGCGCGGCGACGACGGACTGTTCCGCACCGCTGACGGCAATCCGGCGGAAGCCGATCCGAACGTCGTGGTCGCGGCGGGGGCGCTCGAGGGCAGCAACGTGAATCCGGTGGCGGCGATGGTCTCGATGATCACCAACGCGCGCCAGTTTCAGATGCAGACCAAGATGATCGAGTCCGCCGACCAGAACGAACAGTCGGCAAACAAGCTGCTCGACTTCAGCTAGGTCGATACCGATTCAACGGAACGCACGACGCTGCGTTCACAACCAGGTTGCAAGGAACGGTAGTGACGCCGACAAGGCGCTCACTCTGGTCCAAACAGGAGAAGAACAGTGAACCGCTCACTCTATATCGCCGCTACGGGCATGAACGCGCAACAGGCGCAGATGGACGTGATCTCGAACAACCTCGCGAACGTCAGCACGAATGGCTTCAAGGGCTCGCGCGCCGTGTTCGAAGACCTGCTGTATCAGACGATCCGCCAGCCCGGCGCGAACTCGACGCAGCAGACGGAACTGCCGTCGGGCATCCAGCTCGGCACGGGCGTCCAGCAGGTCGCGACCGAACGCCTGTACACGCAGGGCAACCTGCAACAGACGGGCAACTCGAAGGACGTCGCGATCAACGGCCAAGGCTTCTTCCAGGTGCTAATGCCGGACGGCACGAACGCGTACACGCGCGACGGCTCGTTCCAGACCAACGCGCAGGGCCAGCTCGTCACGTCGAGCGGCTATCAGGTGCTGCCCGCGATCACGATTCCGCAGAACGCGACCTCGCTGACCATCGGCAGCGACGGCGCCGTGTCCATCACCGTCGCGGGTTCGAGCAACACGCAGCAGATCGGCTCGCTGCAACTGGCGACCTTCATCAACCCGGTCGGCCTCGACGCGAAGGGCGAAAACCTGTTCGCCGAAACGTCGTCGTCGGGTGCGCCGAACATCACGACGCCGGGCCTGAACGGCGCGGGCACGCTGAATCAGGGCTACGTCGAAGCGTCGAATGTGAACGTCGTGCAGGAACTGGTCAACATGATCCAGACCCAGCGCGCGTATGAAATCAACAGCAAGGCCGTGACGACATCTGACCAGATGCTGCAGACGCTCGGCCAGATGCCGGTTTGAGCAGGCTGAGCTGTTGAAAGCAGGAATCAAACAGGCGGTAATCAAGATGTCGCACCTCACCCGTACCCCGGTCCTTCTGCGCAGCGCGCGGGCAGCCTCGATGCTCGCGTGCGCCGGCGCGCTCGCAGCCGCGCTCGGCGGCTGCGGGCTCGTGCCGAAGCAGCCGATCACCCAGCAGCCGATGTCGGCGCTCCCGCCGACGCCGCCTTCGCTGCAGACGCCCGGCTCGATCTACAACCCGGGGTACGCTGGCCGGCCGCTGTTCGAAGACCAGCGTCCGCGCAATGTCGGCGACATCCTGACCATCGTCATCGCCGAAAACATCAACGCGACGAAATCGTCGGGCGCCAACGCGAACCGCGATACCGCGACGAAATTCGGCGTGCCGACGTCGGGCTTTCTCGGCGGCCTGTTCGGCAAGATGAACCTCGACGCGAGCGGCAACAACGCGTTCAAGGCGCAGGGCGGCGCGAGCGCGGCGAACACGTTCAACGGCACGATCACCGTCACGGTGACGAACGTGCTGCCGAACGGCAACCTCGTCGTGAGCGGCGAAAAGCAGATGCTGATCAATCAGGGCAACGAGTTCGTGCGCTTCTCGGGCGTCGTCAATCCAAATACGATCAACGGCCTGAACGCCGTCTACTCGACCCAGGTCGCGGACGCGAAGATCGAATACTCGGCGAAGGGCTATATCGACGAAGCCGAGAACATGGGCTGGCTGCAACGCTTCTTCCTCAACGTCGCGCCGTGGTGATCATGCGTACCGTTTCTCTCTTCGGCCCGGTTTTCAGCTTCGCGACGCGCGCGCTGGCCGTGGTCGCGCTCGCATGCGCGGCGCTGCCCGTCACGACGCACGTTGCGCACGCCGAGCGCCTGAAAGACCTCGCGCAGATCCAGGGCGTGCGCGACAACCCGCTGATCGGCTATGGCCTCGTCGTCGGTCTCGACGGCACGGGCGACCAGACGATGCAGACGCCCTTCACGACGCAGACGCTCGCGAACATGCTCGCGAACCTCGGCATCTCGATCAACAACCAGCAGGCGGGCGCGAGCAACTCGGGCGCGAACGCGCTCTCCAGCATGCAGTTGAAGAACGTCGCGGCCGTGATGGTGACGGCCTCGCTGCCCGCGTTCGCGCGTCCCGGCGAAGCGATCGACGTCACCGTGTCGTCGCTCGGCAACGCGAAGAGCCTGCGCGGCGGCACACTGCTGCTCACGCCGCTCAAGGGCGCGGACGGCGCGGTGTACGCGCTCGCGCAGGGCAACATGGCCGTCGGCGGCGCGGGTGCGAGCGCGAACGGCAGCCGCGTGCAGGTGAACCAGCTTGCGGCGGGCCGCATCGCAGGCGGCGCGATCGTCGAGCGCTCGGTGCCGACGACGATCTCGCAGGCGGGCACGATGCAGCTCGAACTGAACGACATGGACTACGACACGACGCAGCGCGTGACGTCGGCGATCAACAACGCGTTCGGCTTCGGCACGGCCGTTGCGCTCGACGGCCGCACGATCCAGTTGCGCGCGCCCGCCGATCCGGCGCAGCAGGTGTCGTTCATGGCGCAGTTGCAGAACCTCGACGTGAAGCCCGCGCAGGCCGCCGCGAAGGTGATCCTGAACGCGCGCACGGGCTCGATCGTGATGAACCAGATGGTCACGCTGCAAAGCTGCGCGGTCGCGCACGGCAATCTGTCCGTGATCGTCAACACGCAGCCCGTCGTGAGCCAGCCGGGCGCGTTCTCGAACGGCCAGACGGTGGTCGCGCAGCAGTCGCAGATTTCGATGAAGCAGGACAACGGCTCGCTCAAGCTCGTCACGGCGGGCGCGAATCTCGCGGAAGTGGTGAAGGCGCTCAACGCGCTCGGCGCAACGCCCGCCGATCTGATGTCGATCCTCCAGGCCATGAAGGCAGCAGGTGCACTGCGCGCCGACCTTGAGATCATCTAAGGAACAGTGACAATGAACTCCGACACGACACGCAACGCAGCGAATGACCTGACAAACCGCTTTGCGCTCGACGTGCAGGGCTTCGACGCGATGCGCGCCCAGGCGGCCGCGAATCCGCGCGAGGCGATGAAGTCGGCGGCGAAGCAGTTCGATGCCGTCTTCACGCAGATGATGTTGAAGAGCATGCGCGACGCAACGCCGTCCGACGGCCCATTTGATTCGCACGATACGGCTACTTTTACGTCGATGATGGACCAGCAGCTTGCGCAGCAGATGTCGTCGAAGGGTATCGGCGTGGCCGATGCGATGCTCAAGCAGTTGATGCGCAACTCGGGCATGTCCGCCGACGATGCGAACGCGGGCAACAACGCCGCGCTGAACGCGCTCGCAAAGGCGTACGCGAATCCCGCGAGCAACGGCGCGCTGCGCATGGGCCGAGGCTATTCGGCGAACAGCGCGCTGACGCCGCCCGTGCACGGCGACGGCTCGTCGGGAAAGGTCGATGCGTTCGTCGACAAGCTCGCTGCGCCCGCGCAGGCGGCCAGCGCCGCGACGGGCATTCCGGCGCGCTTCATCATCGGCCAGGCTGCGCTCGAATCGGGCTGGGGCAAGCGCGAGATCAAGAAGGCGGACGGCACGACGACTCACAACGTGTTTGGCATCAAGGCCACCGACGACTGGACGGGCAAGACGGTCGCGACAGTCACGACCGAGTACATCAACGGCCGCCCGCAGCGCGTGGTCGAAAAATTCCGCGCATACGACTCGTACGAGGAAGCGATGACCGATTACGCGAGCTTCCTGAAGTCCAACCCGCGCTATGCGCAAGTCATCAATTCGTCGCGCGACGTGAACGGCTTCGCGCAGGGCATGCAGCGCGCGGGCTACGCGACCGATCCGCACTACGCGAAAAAACTCATCTCCATCATGCAGAAAATGGTGTGATGCGGTCTCCGGACGCGGCGCTCGCCGCGTTCATCCTGCTTTTCCACTTTCGTAATTCGCGCGCAAATTGGCGTATCCTTTCTTCGTTGCAGTGTCAAACGTTTGCGAAAAATATTTCGCAAAAGCGGTCTAAACTTTGACCTGACGCTGCCGCTAAACAGTCAGACCCGATACCGGAATGCTGTGTATGAGACCGGTCCAACGCGCGTTTCGCGACCCCGGAAGGCCGGCTGAGAGCCGGCTAGCCATGTTCCCGTGGCGCGCCCGCAAGAACGAAGAGAAATTGGCAAGGCCATGAATACCACCCAGTCGAATGGTGATGACCGCGAGACGGAAGGCGTCGACTTCGGCCGACGCAATCCGCTTGAGATCGGCGTGCAATTGCGCAACCTGCTCAACCGCGGCGATTTTCTGACCGTGCAGTACAAGGGCGGCCAGCTGGTGACGAAGATTCTCGAAGTGGACGTGCGGGAACGTACTTTTACGTTCGACTGGGGCGCGCTCGCGGATCAGAACCGGGGTCTGCTGACGTCGCCGGAAGGGCATTTTCACGCGACGCCCGACGGCGTGCGCGTGCACTTCGTCACGCAGACGCCGCGCGAAACGACGTACGAAGGCCGTCCTTCGTTCGAGGCCGATTTCCCCGACGTGCTGTATTACGTGCAACGCCGCGAGTATTTCCGCGTCGATGCGCCGTTGCTCGATCCGTACATCTGCCGTGGCCGCCTGCCGGATGGCGATGGTTTCCGTTTCGAGGTGCAGGACCTGTCGCTGGGCGGCATCGCGATGCGCACCAGCGACGAGCGCGTGATGTCGCTCGAACACGGCGTGCGACTGCTCGACACGGAAGTGTCGCTGGGCTCGCTCGGGACGCTGCAACTCGATCTCGAACTGATGTCGAACCGCGCCATTGCGCTGCCCAACGGCTCGCAGCGCTATACGCTTGGTTTCCGTTTCCTGTCGCTGCCGGGCAATGCGGAAAACACGTTGCAACGCCTCATCACGCAACTCGAAATGAAGCGCCGCTCGCTCGCGCGCGCCTGAATCCGAACACGCCTCACCCTCCCCTGATTCGATACGCATGCGCTGACGCGGCCCTGTTCGCCGCACGCGCGTGCGCGTCCACCTGCGGCACTCCTGAGCCGCACGGTTTGCATCGAGAAATGCCGGATGCAGCCGCATCGAAAAGCCGCATGAAAAAGCGCATCGAAAAACGCGGCAAAAAATGATGCGGCGCCATCAATTGGCCCTCAATGTTCGCGCGCGCAGGCCGATATACAAAGTGTTCGGTCAATCTGGCGGTGCTGCATGCGCCGCCTCTTACGCCGTCTTTCAGGATGACGCATGTCCAGCAACCTCTTTAGCATCGGCCTCAGCGGACTCAATGCAGCCCAGTGGGGGCTGACGACGACGGGTCAGAACATCAGCAACCAGGCGACGCCGGGCTATTCCGTCGAGCGCCCCGTCTACGCGGAATCGAGCGGACAGTACACGGGCTCCGGCTACATCGGCAGCGGCGTGTCGACGACGACCATCCAGCGCCAGTACAGCCAGTACCTGACGACCGAGCTGAACAACGCGCAGTCGCAGTCCGGTTCGCTGACCACGTACTACAACATGATCGCGCAGCTCAACAACATGGTCGGCAGTCCGACCTCTGGCATTTCGAGCGCGATCACGAGCTACTTCACGGGCCTGCAGAACGTCGCGAACGATGCATCGAATCCCGCGATGCGCCAAAGCGCCGTCAGCAACGCGCAATCGTTGGCGGACCAGATCAACGCGGCGGGCGACCAGTACGACCAGTTGCGCGCGAGCGTCAACACGCAGATCGGCGACACCGTCAAGCAGATCAACAGCTACACCGCGCAGATCGCGCAACTGAATTCTCAGATCCAGGCGCTGAGCGCGCAAGGCCAGCCGCCGAACCAGCTGCTCGACCAGCGCGACCTCGCCGTGTCCAACCTGTCGCAAATGGTCGGCGTGCAGGTCGTGCAGGGCGACAGCGGCTACAGCGTGTTCATGAGCAACGGCCAGCCGCTCGTCGTCGCGGACAAGAGCTTCAATCTCACGACGGTCACGTCGCCGTCGGACCCGACGGAAACGGCCGTTGCCTACGCGGGGCTCGCGAGCCAGGCCGCAACGTCGACGCCGCAGATCCTGCCCGACAGCACTGCGCTGGGCGGCCAGCTCGGCGGGCTGATGACGTTCCGCAGTCAGACGCTCGATCCCGCCGAAGCGCAACTCGGCGCGATCGCGACGAGCTTCGCGGCTCAGGTGAACGCACAGAATGCGCTCGGCATCGACCTGAACGGCAACAAGGGCGGCGCGCTTTTCACCGTCGGCAATCCGACCGTCTATGCGAACGCGAACAACACCGGCAACGGCAATCTCGGCGTCACGCTGACGAACCCGGCGCAGCCGCCGTCGAGCGACTACACGCTGTCGTACGACGGAACGAACTACACGCTCACCGATCGTGAGACGGGCCAGGTCGTCGGCCAGGCGACGAACCTTACCAGCCCGATCGGCGGCATGCAGTTCTCGCTCGGAACGACGACGATGAACGCGGGCGATTCGTTCACGGTCGAGCCGACGCGCGGCGCGCTGAACGGTTTCGCGCTGACGACGACCAGTGGCACGGCGATTGCCGCTTCGTCGCCCGTTCTGGTGACGGCGGGCAGCTCGAACACGGGCACCGCGACGGTCACGCAAGGCACGGTGACGGCGGGCTACTCGGTGCCTTCGACGGCAACGGACATCAAATACAGCGTGACGACGACCACGCCGCCGGCGGGTGTGCTGTCGGGCTTTCCGGCTGGCTCGATCGTGACGGTTCCGGGATCG
Organism: Paraburkholderia diazotrophica; assembly: GCF_038900755.1. Classification (GTDB taxonomy): domain Bacteria; phylum Pseudomonadota; class Gammaproteobacteria; order Burkholderiales; family Burkholderiaceae; genus Paraburkholderia; species Paraburkholderia diazotrophica_A. Next base: position 100,389 of record NZ_JBBPEN010000014.1, on the reverse strand, counting down.
GCGCCGTACACGATCAACGCGACGACGGATCAGGTGCCATACGATCCGAGCAAGGGTCTTTCGCTGACCATTACGTCGAACACGGCGGCGACGCCTCCTGGCCCGATCAACAACGTGTCGCTGCAGATCACGGGCACGCCGTCCGATGGCGACACGTTCACGATCGCGGCGAATCCGTCGGGCGGCAAGGACGGCCGCAACGCGCAGCTGATGTCGAATCTCGTGACGACGAAGGCGATGGGCAACGGCACGCTCACGCTGACCGACTCGTATGCGAACTACGTGAACGACATCGGCAACCAGACGAACCAGGTGCAATCTTCGAGCAAGGCTCAGGCATCGCTTGTGACGCAGATCACGACGGCGCAGCAGTCGATATCCGGTGTGAACATCAACGAGGAAGCCGCGAACCTGCTGCAATACCAGCAGCTGTATCAGGCGAACAGCAAGGTCATCCAGACGGCCTCGACGCTGTTCCAGACGATCCTCGGCATCTTCCAGTGAGGCGTTGAACGCATATGCGCATCTCTACTACGCAATATTTCGGCATGAACGTCCAGACGATGGACGATCAGCAGGCGACGCTCGCGCAGCTGTATCAGCAGTTGTCGAGCGGCGTGAGTCTCGCGACGCCGTCGGACAATCCCGTCGGCGCGGCGCAGGCGGTGCAGCTCAGCATGCAGGGAACGACGCTGTCGCAGTACTCGAGCAACCAGAATACGGCGCTGTCGTCGCTGCAGGCCGAGGACAGCTCGCTCTCCAGCATCAGCGGCGTGCTGACGTCGATCAACACGCAGATCGTCCATGCGGGCGACGGGTCGCTCAACGATGCCAACCGGTCGGCGATCGCGACCGAGCTGCAAGCTTTGCGGAACCAGTTGATGGGCCTCGCGAACGGCACCGATGCGTCGGGCAACTACCTCTATGGCGGTTATCAGGCATCGACGCCGCCTTTTTCGGTCGGTACGAGCGGCGCCGTGCAATACAGCGGGGATAACGGCGTGCAGTATGTGCAGGTGACAAGCTCGCGCAGCATTGCCGTTGCCGATACGGGCAAGGCCGTGTTCCTCAGCAGCTCGCAGCCCGGAAGCACGAGCGTGGCGGCGGGCGCATTGAGCAATACGGGCACGGGGGCGATCGGCGGCGTGACGCTCAACAACTCGACCGATCCGACGAACAATCACAAGTTCACGATCAACTTCACGTCGGGGACCACGTTCACTGTCACCGATGTCGCGACGAACACGACGAGCGCGCCGCAGACGTATGCGGCCGGCCAGCCGATCGTGCTCGGTGGTGGCGGCCAGAGCGTCACGATTTCCGGCGCGCCGAGCGGCGGCGACAGTTTTTCGGTCACGCCGGCTGGACAAACAAGCGATGTGTTCGCCAATCTGGACAGCGTGATTGCCGCTTTGCAGACGCCGGCGACGGGCGCGACCGGGCAGGCGAATCTGACGAACGCGCTGGGAACGGCGTTGACGCAGTTGCAAAACACGCTGAACAACGTGACGACGATCCAGACGTCCGTTGGCGGGCGCGAACAGGAGATCGAGGCGTTGCAGACCGTCACGCAATCCAATTCGTTGCAGACGCAAAGCAATCTCGCTGATCTGACGCAGACGAATCTGACCAAGGTCATCAGCCAGTACACGATGACCCAGGCGTCGTTGCAGGCTGCGCAGCAGGGCTTCTCGATGATTCAGAAGCTGTCGTTGTTCGATTACATCGGGAATTGATTTGTTTTTTTGTCTGCGACGCTGCTTGGGTTCTTTTAGCGTGCCGCTGGCATTTGCGGTTGCCTGGATCTTTTAGCGTGCCGCTGGCATTCGCGATGCGCCTCTGGCTTTCAGCGCGCCGCGCTGGCGTCCGCTTAGCGCCTCGCGGCGCGGGCGTTGCCCCTGTGCGGGGCGGCACCTACTTTTCTTTGCCGCCGCAAAGAAAAGTAGGCAAAAGAAAGCGGGCTAACACCGCCCGCACTTGCCCTCTACCCACGGGCTCTCAACGTCCCCATTCTTCATGCGGCAACGTGCTATCCCATACGCGTTGCCAAGGCGTTGATCAAACGCCTCACCCAGTACATGCACCCGTGTTGCGGTCCGCGACATCGAATATGCTCGCCCCCTTTGCGGCAAACTGTGTGTAGGCATTCGCACCGCACAGGAAACCTTCGCTATGCGATGCGGCTACCGTGCGGGCTTTGCCCCGTACGACACGGCAACCTCGTTCACTACCGACATGCGGCGCTGAACGTTCGATGCCCCTAGCTATCCCACGCGTGTATGAAGCGGGTGAGGCGTTTAGCCGGCGCGTTTGCAACGAACATTAACCAGCACATTAACGGGTGAAGGATGGGGACATTGAGAGCCCGTGGGTAAGGGGCAAGCGCGGGCGGTGTTAGCCCGCTTTCTTTTGCCTACTTTTCTTTGCGGCGGCAAAGAAAAGCAGGTGCCGCCCCGCACAGGGGCAACGCCCGCGCCGCGAGGCGCTAAGCGGATGCCAGCGGCACGCTGAAAGACCCAGGCAATCGCGAATGCCAGCGGCACGCTGAAAGCCAGAGGCGCATCGCCGATGCCAGCTACAAAGTCAAAAAACCAACCAGCGTCGCAGACAAAAAACCTACCTCAACCCCACCGCCACGCGCCCCATCTCATCAATCCCGTTCTCAAACAGCCGTGAAAAGAACGGCATCATATTCGGCAGCATCAACTGGATGAGCAGCAAGCCGGTAATCACCGTCACCGGCAAGCCCACCTGAAACACGCCGATCTGCGGCGCAGCCCGATTAAGAATACCCAGCGCGAGATTCGTGATCAGCAGCGCCGTCACGACAGGCAGCGACAGCAGCAGCCCCGCGCTGATCACCGTGCTGCCCCAGCCGACAAGCACGCGCCAGCCGTTCGCGCCCAGCACGTTCGCCGCGACGGGCAACGACTGAAATGTCTGCAGCAGCGCCGACAGCATCTGCAAATGCCCGTCGAGCGCGAGAAAGGTCAACAGCGCAATCATGTTCACGAAGCGCGACATCACATCCGTCGAGCCCGCCGCATGCGGATCGAAGAACGTCGCGAAGCCGAGCCCCATGCTCATGCCCATGAACGCGCCCGCGGCCTCCACCGCTGCGAATACCATCTGCATCGTGAAGCCCAGCGCCACGCCGATCAGAAACTGGTTGACGATGATCCAGACGCCCTGCGCCGAAAACACCGTCACCTGCGGCATCGCGCCGAGCGTCGGCGCGACGATGATCGTGACGAACGCGGCGAGGCCGATCTTCACGCGAATCGGCAGCGACTTCTCGCCGAACGCGGGCGCCGTCGCCATCAACGCGAGAATCCGCACGAACGGCCACAGGAACGCGGTGAGCCAGACGTTCAGCTGCTCGTAGGTGACGGAAAACATCGCGCGTCGAAAGAGGGAAAGGAAAGCGCGCTCAGTTGGCGAGCGTCGGAATGCTCGTGAACATGTGGCGCATGTAGTCGAGCATCTTCGCGAGCATCCACGGGCCGATCAGCACGAGCGTCACGGCGATCGCGAACAGCTTCGGAATGAACGACAGCGTGGCTTCGTTGATCTGCGTCGCAGCCTGGAAAAGACTCACGACGAGACCGACGATCAATCCCACGAAAAGCGGCGGTGCGGCCAGCAGCAGCGCGATGTACATCGCGTCGTGCGCGAGCGTGGTGACGGTTTCGGGTGTCATGGCGTCAGTCTCCCGGGTATCAGGTGAAGCTCTGCGCAAGCGAGCCGATGATCAGCTGCCATCCGTCGACGAGCACGAACAGCATCAGCTTGAAGGGCAGCGAAATGGTCGCGGGCGAGATCATCATCATGCCCATCGACATCAGCACGCTCGCCACCACCATGTCGATGATCACGAACGGAATGAACACGGTGAAGCCGATCTGGAAGCCCGTCTTCAGCTCGCTCGTCACGAACGAGGGCACCAGCAGCGACAGCGGCACGTCTTCCGGGCCCTGCATCGGTGCCGCGTGCGAGATGCGCGCGAAGAGCGCGAGGTCGCTCTCGCGGGTCTGCTTCAGCATGAACGCCTTGAACGGCGCGACCCCGCGCTTCACCGCTTCGTCCATCTGGATCGTGCCTTCGGAGAAGGGCTTGTAGCCGTCGTTATACGCCTTGTCGAGCACGGGCGACATCACGAACAGCGTCAGAAACAGCGCGAGGCCGACCAGCACCTGGTTGGGCGGCGTCGTCGACGCGCCGATCGCCTGACGCAGCAGCGACAGCACGATGATGATGCGCGTGAAGCTCGTCATCATCAGCACCATCGCGGGCAGGAACGACAGCATCGTGAGCAGCAGCATCGTCTGCACGCTCAGCGAGTAGGTCGTGCCGCCGTTCGGGCCGGGGCTCGTGTTGAACGCGGGCAAGCCCGCCGTCTGCGCGAACGAGAGCGTCGGCAGCGCGAGCATCAGCGCGGGCACGGCGAGCGGCGCAACACGCGACGCCATACGTGCCGCGCGTTTGACGACGCGCGCCGCCATCGAAGCCTGCGTCGAAGAAGGGGCGTGGGAAGACATGCGGGAAAGGGCGTGGAAACCCTGAGCGCAGTCGCGCTGCGCGTCAGATCGGTCGTACTGCATTTACTGTTCTCCGCTCGCGCGCCGCTGGAAACGTCTGCTGGCTTCGTTTTTGAGCGCGTCGCGAAAGCGTTGTCCGAAAGTGCCGCTCAACTGGACGGGACCGCCGCCGATGGTCGAGCCGGCTGCGCCGGGCGCGGCGGCCGGGCCGGTGAAAGGGATGCCGCCCGAGGCCGAGCCGGCGGGCATCGTATGCAACAGACGCACGTTGCCGGGCGCCGCGCCGAGCACGAGCCATGTGTCGCCGATTTCGACGACGGCCACGCGCTCCTTGCCGCCGAGCGACGTGCCGCCGATCGTCTTCACGATGCCGCCGCGCTGGCCCGGTTGCAGGCCGAAGCGGCGCGCGAGCCACGCGCAGCCGAACACGAGGCCGATCACGACGGCCAGCCCCACGATCGTCTGCAACACGGCGCCGACACCGAGCGACGGCACCGCCGTTCCCGCGCCGACGCTCGAGGCGATCTTCGCGGCGTTGTTCACGGCGTTCATGTCGGCGGCCTGCGCGAGGTTCGACGCGCCTGCGCAGAGCGCAGCACCCGCCAGCGCAACCGACGACACGAAACGGGCGCGCGCAAGCGACACGCCGCTTGCAAAAAACGCGTCCCGATGCACAGCGTGTTTCATCGATTCAGCTTCCGGATACGCTCGGACGGCGTAATGATGTCCGTCAGGCGAATGCCGAACTTGTCGTTTACGACGACCACTTCGCCCTGCGCGATCAGGCAGCCGTTGACGAGCACGTCCATCGGCTCGCCCGCGAGGCCGTCCAGCTCGACGACGGAACCTTGCGCGAGTTGCAGCAGGTTGCGGATCGCGATCTTCGTGCGGCCGAGTTCGACCGTCATCTGGACGGGGATGTCCAGGATCATGTCGATGTCGTTGCGCGTCGTGGTCGGCTCGACCTTCGACAGCGGCTGGAACACGCCCGCCGTGCTCGTGCTCACGGGCGGATTGTTGTTCTGCTCGGCGAGCGCGCTCGCCCAGTCGTCGAGGGCGGCTTCGTCTGCGCCGACGGCCGCCGCCGGATCGGTGATCTTCGAGTCTTCCGGCATGTCCATTTCGGGTGTCGAGTTCAGCTCAGTCATATCCCGCTTCCTTCATCGTGTCCGCTGCGCTGATCATCTTCTGGACCCGCAACGCATATTGACCATTGAAAATTCCGTAGCCGCATTCCATCACCGGCACGCCGTCGACTTTCGCGGTGATGTGCTCGGGGACGTTGAGCGGCAGCACGTCGCCCGCCTTCATATTGAGAATCTCCTGGAACGTCACGGGGATCTGCGCGAGATCGGCCGTCAGTTCCACTTCGGCGGCCTGCACCTGCTGCGACAGCACGCGCACCCAGCGGCGGTCCACTTCGAGCGCTTCGCCCTGGATCGGCGACGAGAGCACGTCGCGGATCGGCTCGATCATCGAGTACGGCATGCAGATGTGCAGCGTGCCGCCCGTCGGGCCGAATTCGATCGAGAACTGCGTGACGATCACGATCTCGTTCGGGGTGGCAACGTTTGCGAACTGCGTGTGCATCTCCGAGCGCACGTATTCGAACTGCAACGGACGCACGCTCTTCCACGCCGTCGAATAGTGCTCGAACACGAGGCCGAGCAGCTTGCTGATGATGCGCTGCTCGGTCTGCGTGAAGTCGCGGCCTTCGACGCGCGTATGAAAGCGCCCGTCGCCGCCGAACAGGTTGTCGACCACGAAGAACACGAGGTTCGGATCGAACACGAACAGCGACGTGCCGCGCAGCGGCTTCACGTGGACGAGGTTCAGGTTCGTCGGGATCGGGAGGTTGCGCGTGAATTCGCTGTACTTCTGCACCTTCACCTGGCCGACGGAGATTTCCGCCGTGCGCCGCATGAAGTTGAAAATGCCGACGCGCAAGAGCCGCGCGAAACGGTCGTTGATGATTTCGAGGCCGGGCATCCGGCCTCGGACGATGCGTTCCTGCGTCGCAATGTTGTACGGGCGGACGCCGCCGTGATCGGCCTCGCCGGATTGCGAGTCGGATTCGCCCGTAACGCCCTTGAGGAGGGCATCGACCTCCTCCTGGGACATGAACTCTTCGTGGCCCATTCCTATTCCTCGTGCGTCCCTTCGCGATGGATGGCGCGGTTCAAGATCAAGTCAGTCAGCGCGACGCGCCGTTACTGGACGACGAATTCGGTGAACAGCACGTCTTCGACGCGCACCTGAAGGCCATTCGGCTCGGTCGGCTGTTCGACCAGCGTTTCGAGTTCCTTCGCGAGCGCTTTCTTGCCGTCGAGCGTCGCGAGTTCATCGGGATGCTTGGCCGACAGCGCGAGCAGCACGCGGCTGCGGATCTCGGGCATGTGTTCGGTCAGATGCTCCTGCACCTTCTGATCGGCGAGCTTCAGCGTCAGGCCGATGCGCAGGTAGTGCAGCTGGCCGTCGTCGGATTGCAGGTTCACCGTCATCGATTCGAGCGGGAAGAAGATGGGAGCGGCTGCGATCACGGGTCCTGCCGCCGTCGCGGCCGAGGGCGCGCGCTTCGACATGAAGAACCAGGTGGCTGCGCCGGCTGCGCCTGCCGCGACCAGCGCGATCAGCAGGATCACAACAATGCGGTTGACGAGGCCCGAGGACGAGGGCTTCGCGTTGGCTTGCTGGTTTGCGGTCGTGGATGCCATGGAATTGATTGCCTCAATGCTGTAGGTGAATTTTCAGGTGTCTGACAGTGCCGCGATGGGTCGAAAAGAAGGGATATTCACGTTTAGCTCGTTTGTTTGCCTCGTTCCGGCCACTGGTGCCGATCCTTCATCGACGCGCGGCGCGGCGAGCCGCCCGCCGCGCGTGATGTCCCAGGCGACGACCGCCGTGGGTGCTGCCTTGACTTCAGAGAGGGCTGCGACGCGGGGGCGAGCGCGATACAGCGCGATGCGTATCCTTGCCTCTCCCGTGCATCGCCTGGCCGTGCGCTGAAAGCTCCTGTCGTTTTCATCATCGGCATGCGCACGCGGGCCTCGCGCGCGCAACGCATGCCTTCAATCGTTATCAGGGAAGCACGGCGCGGCCGCCGCCCTCACGGCGAGCCGCTTGCGCTGTGCGCGCGGAATCAGGCGAACGTGTCGACGAGTCCGACGGTGCGGCGCACGGGCGCGTTCACGGCCGTCGCGCTGTCCGCGACGCCGATGCCCGCGTCACCACGGCTGCCGCCGCGGCCGCCGCGCGCGCTGCCGCTGCGCTCGTCGCCCTGCTGGCTGGTCTGCCGGGAAAAGCCGTCGCTGACGCTCGCGCTTCCCAACCCGATGCCGCCTTGTTCCATCGCTTCGCGCAGTTTCGGCAGCGCGGCTTCGACCGCGTCGCGGACCTGCTGATGCTGCGAAACGAAGAGGGCATGTGCATGGTTATCGGCAACCTGGAGGACGACCTGTAGCGGCCCGAGGTCGCGCGGGTTCAGCGTGAGTTCCGCCGACTGCTGATGCGCGTTGGTGAGAAACACGACCTTCTGGCTGAAGGCGTCTTCCCAGTCGGACGAGCCGACGTGCGGCGCGACCGCGTTCGCCATCGCGGCCGTCGCGGGATTGGAGGCCTGGCTCGCAACCGTCGATGCCGTCGCCGCTGCCGCTGCCGCCTGAGTCGCGGCAAGCGCGTCGTTCGTGCCGGCCGTGGGCGTGGCGGAAGCGTTCTGCGGCGCGTTCGCGGTCGCTGCCGCAAGCGCTTCGGCGGGACTTTGCGGCGTCGCGGTTCCGGTGGATGGGGCGGCCGTGGCGGCTGCATTCGTCGATGCCGCGTCGCCCTTCGCGTTGTGGAAATCGCCGATCGTCAGGCCCTTGCCCGCGTTCATGCCGTGGCCGCCGAGCGTCGCGTCGCCCGTAGCAGGCGTGCCCGCTTTCGCGGACGCCGTGTTCATCGCGGGCGCCGCGCCCTGGCCGCTGGCCATCGCAGCGAACGCCGCTTGCAGCGCATCTTGCGTGGCTTTCGGATCGAGCGATGCGATCTTTTTCGAAGGCGTCTGGATGACGGGCGTCGTCGTGTTGCCGGCGACAGGCGTCATGGCGGGCGAGGTCGGCTGCGTGTCGCTGTCGGCCGTGGCCGCCGCCGCCGCGTTTGCCGCGTTGCTCGCCTGTGCCTGTGCCTGAGCGGCGGCTGCGGCCGCCGCTGCGGCAGCCGCCGTTTCAGCCGTGGCCGCGCTGGTGGTCGGCGCGTCGCCGTTCTGCTTCGACGCGGAGTCGCTCTTGTCCTTGCCATTCGCGCTGCCCGTCGATGCCGTCTGCTGCGCGCTGTCGGTCTGGCTCGCGGATTTCGTGCTGTCGGTCGTGCTCGCGTTCTTCGGTGCGTCGGCGGGCGGCGGTGCGTCGTGCACGCTGGAATCGCCCGCACTCGTCCCGCTGTTCGATGCCGATGGCGTCGGCGCTGCGCTGGGCGCGGACGGGGACGGCGCCGGCGCGGGCGCGCTGGGCGCCTGATTCTGCGCGTCGATGCTTTGTTGCAGCGTCGTCGAGAAGGGCAGCGCGCTGCTCGCGCTTGCGCCATTCGACGCGCTGCTGCCCGATGTGCCGCTCGTTGCGCCGAGCAGCGAGTTGATCAGTGAAAGAGGCGACATGCTAAATCTCGTTTGGTCGTGTCAGTCCCATTGCGCGCAATACAGCGATATGGCGCGCGATGCCCGGAAGCGCCTTCATGCGCCTTCCGCGCGCATCCGGAGAATTCGTGCGCCGTGCTCGTCGGCGTCCCGTTGTTCGCGGCGTGCGTCGGCCCGCGCTTGCGCAGCGATGCCGCGCGCTTCGAGCACTTCGTAAGAGCCGAGCTTCTGCTTGCTGTGCTGCCACTCGGGCTTCGCCGCTTCGACACGCGCCGTCGCGGCCGCCAGCAACTGGCGTTGCTGTTCGATCGCGGCATCGAGCGTGTCGATGAATGCCTGGAAATTGCGCATGTTGCCGGCGGGCATGCCCGCCTTCGCCGTTTCCGTAAAGCGCCGGTGATATTCGTCGCGGTACTCGATCAGCGAATTCAGCTGCGCTTCGATGTCGTTGCGCTCGCGCTGCATGCGGCCGAGCTTGCGCGCGGCGGCATCGACGTCGTCTTGCGCGAGACCGATTAGTGTCTTGATCGGAAAGTGCTTGCTCATTCAGTCTCCTTAACCGAACAGCGAGTCGAGGTGCGCGACGCTGGCTTCGAACCCGGCGCTTTCGCGAAAACCTTGTTGCAGGAACGCTTCCATGCGCGGATACAGCGCGATCGCGCGATCGAGCACGCCGTCGCGTCCCGCCGAATACGCGCCGACGTTGATCAGATCGCGGTTGCGCTGGTAGCGCGACAGCATCTGCTTGAACTGGCGCGTGCGGTCGAGATGCGCGTCGCTGATGAGCGACGTCATCGCGCGGCTGATCGACGCTTCGATGTCGATCGCGGGATAGTGGCCTGCTTCGGCGAGCACGCGCGACAGCACGATGTGGCCGTCGAGAATCGCGCGCGCCGAATCGGCGATCGGGTCCTGCTGGTCGTCGCCTTCCGTCAGCACCGTATAGAACGCGGTGATCGAGCCGCCGCCTTCGGGGCCGTTGCCCGTGCGCTCGACGAGCGCGGGCAGCTTCGCGAACACCGACGGCGGATAGCCTTTCGTCGCAGGCGGCTCGCCGATCGCGAGCGCGATTTCACGCTGCGCCATCGCGTAGCGCGTCAGCGAATCCATCAGCAAGAGCACGTGCTTGCCCTGATCGCGGAAATATTCAGCAAGCGATGTCGCGTACGCGGCGCCCTGCATCCGCAGGAGCGGCGACACGTCGGCGGGCGCGGCGACGACGACGGAACGCGCGAGGCCGTCCTCGCCGAGAATCTGCTCGATGAACTCCTTCACTTCGCGGCCGCGTTCGCCGATCAGGCCGATCACGATCACTTCCGCGCTCGTGTAGCGCGCCATCGTGCCGAGCAGCACCGACTTGCCGACGCCCGAACCGGCGAACAGACCCATGCGCTGGCCGCGTCCGACGGTGAGCAGCGCGTTGATCGCGCGCACGCCGACGTCGAGCACCTTATGGATCGGCTCGCGATGCAGCGGGTTGATGGTGGGCGCGGTGAGCGGCGCGTCGTTGCGCGCGTTGAGCGGGCCGAAGCCGTCGAGCGGCTTGCCCGACGCGTCGACCACGCGGCCGAGCAGTTCCCAGCCGACGGGCAGGCGCTTTGCGCCCGCCATCGGATCGGCGATGGGCGCGGTTTCGAGCGGATAGACGCGCGCGCCGGGCAGCAGCCCCGCGACCTCCGTCGTCGGCATCAGAAAGAGCTTGTCGCCGGAGAAGCCGACCACTTCGGCTTCCGCCATCGTGCGCGTGCTGCCGGGCGGCAGTTCGATCATCACTTCCGAGCCGACGGCGAGCCGCAGCCCGACCGCTTCGAGCACGAGACCGGCCGCGCGCGTCAGACGTCCGCACGCGCGCAGCGGCCGCGCGATCTGGTTGCGTTCGCGCAAGCCGTTCAGACGTGTGCGCCAGGCTTGCAGATGCGGATTGCTGGCGAGCGCGGGATCGGGCGGGCGCTTGGGCGGTGGCGCCGACTCGCGGCTCGCGGGCGCAGCGAGCGGATGCGCGGCTGGATGCTCAACGGGATGCGGTGCGTTCGCACCAGCGTCCGCTGCATCGGACGTGATAGCGTCGGCGCCCGCATGGGCCGACGAAATCGCCGATTCCAATGCCGCGAGCGACGCTTCCATCTGCGCGACGGTGAGCGCCTCGGCGCCGAACGACGCCAGCGCCAGTTCGCGCTCCAGTGGCGTCAGGTCGCTCTGCTGAATGTCTTCGATGGTCGGCTTTACCATGTGCTTGCCTTGCCGAGCGCGGCGGCGACGCGCTCCCAGCGCGTGCCGATGCCGGCGTCCACTTCGCCCGTCGTGGAAATCGCGCGGCAGCCGCCGCGTTCGATCGCGGGATCGGTGCGCACGGTCCAGCCGCGCGTCTGCAACTCTTCAAGCAGATACGCTTCGACGACGGGCAGATCGGCGGGGCTCACGATCAGGGCGGGCGCGCCGATCAGCGCCGGTTCCGTGGCCATCACTTCGCGTGCGGCGGCGATCAGCGCAGTCGGATCGTGCTGCACGTGCTGACGCACCACTTGTTGCGCAATGTCGAGCGCGAGCGCGACGATCGTTTCGGACAGTTCGTGCTGCGCATTGTCGAGCGCCGCCTTGAACGTCTCGGCGAGCGCGGCGAGCTGCGCGGCTTCCGCGCGCGCTTCCGCCTGACCCTGCTCGAAGCCCTGCGCGCGGCCCTGCTCGTAGCCGGCCTGATAGCCGAGTGCCTGCCCGGCGACATGACCGGACGCGACGCCTTGCGCGTGCGCGGCCTCGCGCAGGCGTTCCAGCTCGGCTTCGAACGCGCCGTCGTCGACGGGTTCCGGCTCGGGCACCGGGTCGAACGAGGCCATCTCCCAGCGCTGGTAGGCCGGGCGGCTTTCCTCGCGCATGGAGTCGTGGTCAGACATACGCATCTTCCGCCTTGCCGCCGATCACGATCGCTCCCGATTCGGCGAGATTGCGCACGACCTGAAGGATCTTGCGCTGTTGCGTTTCCACTTCCGACACGCGGACGGGGCCGCGCGCGTCGAGGTCTTCCGCGAGCAGCTCGGCTGCGCGCTGCGACATGTTCGACAGGAACTTCTGGCGCAGCGCGGGCTGCGCGCCCTTCAGCGAGATGATCAGCGTTTCTGACTCGACTTCCTTCAGCAGCAGCTGGATCGCGCGGTCTTCGAGGTCGAGCAGGTTGTCGAACACGAACATCTGATCGATGATCTTCTGCGCAAGCTCGGCGTCGTGCTGGCGGACGTTGTCGATGACGGACTCTTCGTGGTTGCTCGGCAGGAAGTTGAGAATTTCCGCCGCCGTCCTGATGCCGCCCATCGGGCTGCGCTTCAGGTTGTCGCTGCCCGAGAGCAGGCCCGTCAGCACGTCGTCGAGTTCGCGCAGCGCGGCGGGCTGGATGCCGTCGAGCGTCGCAATGCGCAGCAGCACGTCGTTGCGCAGGCGCTCGGTGAAGCAGGAAACGATCTCCGACGCCTGATCGCGGTCCAGATGCACGAGAATCGTCGCGATGATCTGCGGGTGCTCGTTCTTGATCAGCTCTGCGACGGCGCCCGAGTCCATCCACTTCAGCCCTTCGATGCCGCTCGTGTCGCTGCCCTGCAGGATGCGATCGATGATCGCGCCTGCCTTGTCGTCGCCGAGCGCCTTCGTCAGCACGGAGCGGATGTACTCGCTCGAATCCAGCGACAGGGCCGTGTGCTTGTCGGCTTCCGCGACGAACTCGTGCAGCACCTCGTCGATCTGCTCGCGCGTGATGTTCTTCAGCGACGCCATCGCGACGCCGATCTTCTGGACCTCGCGCGGCCCGAGAAACTTGAATACCTGAGCCGCCTCTTCCTCGCCGATCGACATCAGCAGGAGCGCGCTCTTCAATACGCCTTCAGTGCTCATCGGACACCCAGCTCTTCACGACGGTTGCAACGATCTTCGGATCCTGGCGCGCGATCTGACGCGCGTACTCAAGGTTCCGCTCGTATCTGGCCTTGTCGCTTTCCAGCGCGACCAGCGTGCCTTCATCCTCTTCGTCGGCAATCGCGACCGCGCCCGGCAGGCCGTCGAGCACGGGCTCGTCCGGCGACGGCAGCGCGGCGGCCGGCTCGGGCGGCGGAAACGCGCGGCGCAGCGCCGGCTTGACCATCACGAAGTAGAGGAACAGCGCGACGAGGCCGATGCCTGCGTACGTCGCGATCTGCTTGTACAGCGCGATCATGTCCTTCGTGCGCCACCACGGCAGGTCGGCGTCCGGATCGGGGATCGTCGTGAAGGCGCTGTTCACCACGTTGACCGAGTCGCCGCGCGCCTGGTCAAAGCCCATCGCGTCCTTCACCAGCTGCGTGACCTGCGCGAGCTTGTCGGCGGGAACCGGCTGCATCGTCGCGTGACCCTTCGCGTCGACGACGCGCATGTAGTTCACCACCACGGCCACGGACAGGCGCTTGATGCCGCCCGTCGCCTTCTCGGTGTGGCTCACGGTCTTGTCGAGCTCGTAGTTGGTCGTCGAATCCTTGCGGTCGCTGACGGGCGTCGTCGTCACGCCGCTTGCGCCGTTCGCGCTCGCGACGATGGGCGCCGAGGCCGGCTGCGGCGGCTGGTTCGACAGCGCGCCCGGCACGCCCTGCGCGCCGCTCTGCGTCATTTCCGTGGCCGTGCTCGTCTGCTGGCTGCGGATCGCGGCCTGCTGCGCGTTCGCGTTCGGGCCGTAGTTTTCGGACGTCTGCTCGCCCTTCGTGAAATCGATGTCGGCGCTCACCTGCGAATGCGCGTTGCCTGCGCCGAACAGCGGCGCGAGAATCGCGTCGATGCGCTGCTGCGTGTTGTGCTCGATCTGCTGCACGTACTTTAGCTGCGTCGCGTCGAGGCCGCTGCCGTTGGCGCCCGCCTGCGTGAGCAGGTTGCCGTCCTGATCGATGATCGTCACGTTGCGCACGGGCAGATCGGGCACGGCCGACGCCACCATATGCGTGATCGCCACAACCTGGCCTTCGTCGAGCATGCGGCCCGGATACAGATTGACGAGCACTGACGCCGACGGCGCTTCGCGGTCGCGCACGAACACGGTCGGCTTCGGAATCGCCAGATGGACGCGCGCCGTCTTCACCGTCGAGATCGACTCGATCGTGCGCTGCAGTTCGCCTTCCAGCGCGCGCTGATAGTTCACCTGCTCGGCGAACTGGCTGATGCCGAACTTCTGGTTGTCCATCAGCTCGAAGCCGACCGAGCCGCTCTTCGGCAGGCCCTGCGAGGCGAGGCGCAGACGCATTTCATGCACCTGATCGGCGGGCACGAGGATCGCGCCGCCCGCATCGGAAAACTTGTACGGCACGTTCGCCTGCTGGAGCGCGGCAACGATTGCGCCGCCGTCCTGATCGGAGACGTTGCTGTAGAGCACCTTGTAGTCCGGCGCGCGCGACCAGAGGATCAGCCCCGCAATGACGGCGACCAGCAGCGCCACCGCGAAGATCAGCGGCGCGCGCGGGTTGCCGCGCATCTGCGACAGCGACGCGGGCAGGCCCGGAAAGCGCGTGGGGAAGCCACCGCCGCCCGTGCCGCCGAGGTCGACGCCCGCTGCGCCGGCCGTGGCAGCGCCTGCCGTGCCCGGCTGCGCGCCGGCGAGGCCCATGCGGGCGTCGGGGTTGATCAAAGAGTTGGCTGACGAATCCATGCGTCGGGTTTCTCCGGAATGCTTTCGAGTTCTGCCCGCGGCGCCCGGGCTTGCGGCGCGCACCGGCAGAGACTTTCACGCTAGGGATTATCCGCATGGGCTGGCAACCCGATGCTTCGAATAGCGGGGGGTTTCCCCCTTACTTTCGCGGCTTTCGGAGGGGGGCCGCTGCTATGCTTCCTGTCCAATCGGTGCATGGCGCGAATGCTCGCCGCATCCCACTTCTGGAGAGAACATGACTGTGCCCATCAATCCGCTCACGTCGGCGTTGCAGCAGATGCAGTCGATGGCCGCCCAGGCCGCGGGCAGCAGCACGCCCGCCGCGAACGGGTCCGGCGCGGCCACGGCGGGCGGCTTCGCGTCGGCCCTGAAGGCCTCGATCGACAAGATCAGCAACGACCAGCAGAACGCAGTCGGCGAAGCGCATGCATTTGAGATCGGCGCGCCGAACGTGTCGCTGAACGACGTGATGGTGGACATGCAGAAGGCCAACGTCGGCTTCCAGTTCGGGCTGCAGGTGCGCAACAAGCTCGTGTCGGCCTACAACGAGATCATGCAGATGTCCGTCTGAAGCGGCGCTCGCGGCCGGCAGCCGCCGTGCTGCCGCGCGGCGACGCAACGGCAGCCCCGCTGGGCTGCCTGTCATTTGACGCTTCGTTTCGGCGGCCTAAAGCTTTATTCGTACGATCCGATAACCTTGGTACAAGGGCTGGCCGGATGGCGGACTGCACGTTGATGCAGCCCGTTTCCCGGCAAGCCTGCCGCTGTCGTATCGATCGTCATCTGCAATTCAGGAGGAGCGCCGATGTTTTCCCCGGGACACTCTGGAGCCAACGCCTACGCTCGCGTCGGCCTGGAGACAGGAGCGATGGGCGCAAGCCCGCACCGCCTGATCGTGATGCTGTATCAGGGCGCGCGTCAGGCCATCGCGCAGGCCCGCATGCATCTGCAGCAGGGCGACATTCCGGGGCGCGGGCAGGCGATCACCAAGGCGATCAGGATCATCGGCGAGGGATTGCAAGCTGCGCTCAACCTGGAAGCGGGCGGCGAAATCGCGGGTCGACTGGATGCGCTCTATTCGTACATGACGCGGCGACTGCTCGAGGCCAACATCAAGCAAAGTGAAGCAATGCTCGTCGAAGTCGACGGCTTGCTGGCGACACTCGAGGAAGCCTGGCTCGGAATCGCGCCGGAGATCGCGCGGATGGCGACGCAGTCGTCCGCGGAAAGCATGAGATGAATTCGAACGAAGAATATCTTGCCCGCTACGAGGCAATTGCAGTGATTTCGGTGCAGATGGTGATGGCGGCGCGAAACGCGGCGTGGAACGATCTCGTCCTGTTGCAGGACGAGTACCGTGTTCTCGTCGATGCGCTGAAGAACGCGGAATCGTCCGAGCGGCTGTCCGAGGACGACCGCGCGCGCAAGTTCGACCTGATCCGCCAGATTCTCGCGAACGACGCGACGGTCCGCGATCTGGCGAATCCGCGCATGGCGAAGCTGCAGGCGCTCTTTGCGCCGACTCGCCCCGCGATCGTATTGAAGGAACTTTACCAGGCGCGCTGAGCGCCGTATCCCGTCCAGTAACACGGTCCAACATGAGCCGCATGGGCGCACGCGCCGCTAGCGGCCACGCATCGTCAAGACGCGAAAGGAAGCGGGCATGAACGGAATCGACTCGGCGGTGGCAACGCTGCTGGCTAGCCGCATCGACAGCCTCCTTTCCGTCGGCGCGCGCGCCAGTGCGACGGCCTCGCAGACGGACGCGCCGCTCAACGTCAAAACCCCTACCGCGCCCGTTGCGGCCACGCCCGCGCCTTTGCCCTCTTCCGCGCAGACGGCATTGTCCGCCGTCGCGCTGACGCTCGACGCCATCACGCGCTCGGGCGGCGAGGCGACGCCCGCGCTCGTCGGCCTGCTGCCCGTGTGGCCCGCCGCGCCTGCTATCGATGTCGCGCCATTGCCGTTGTTCGATATGGGAACGGGTGCATCGGGCGCTTCCACTGTGGCGAACTCGGCGGGGAATGCAGCGGCATCGCAGGGAGCGAACGGCGCGGACGGCGCGAACGCGGCGCAGGGATCGAACGCGGCATCGAATGTCGTCGCGGCGCCCGTGCCCGTCGCCGAACTCGCGGCGGCGCTCAGGCGCACCGTCGACGAAAGCGGGCTCTTCTACGAATCGCATCTCGCGCAGTGGCTCTCGGGGCAAAGGTCCGTCGAATCGCTCGCCGCCGAGCCGCAGAATCATCTTGCAGACATGGCGTCGCAGCTACCGCTCGACTGGAGCCACGACGCCGACGATCCGCTGTCGTGGACGCAAGGGCGTCCGTCGGGCGGCGCGGGTCCGGGCGCGGCGGCTTCGGCGAATTTCGCCGCGCGCGGCGCGCCCGATGGCCCGCATGCGCAGTCGGCGCGCTTCACGACGTTCGACATGGTGACGCACGACATCATCGACATGACGGACGAGCCCGCGGCACCACATGCGGCTTCGGCCAGTGCAACGGGCATCGATGATGGTAATGGGCGTCAGCCGCAGTCGATGGCGGCATCGCTTCACCCGGCGACGATTCCGCTCGTGCGCCAGCAGCTCGATCTGCTCGCGACGGGACAGTTCCGCTGGACGGGCGAGGCATGGCCTGGCGCGCGGCTCGACTGGACGATCGAACAGGAAGGCGACGAATGGCGGCGCGGCGGCAGCGGCGCTTCTTCCGCCGACGACGAGTATCCGTGGCGCACGCGCCTCACGCTGTCGCTGCCGACGCTCGGCACCGTCGACGCCGAACTCACGCTTACGGGCACGCGGCTCGTCGCGCGCGTGCTCGCGAGTCCGGGCGGCGCGGCGCGCCTGTCGGCGCAGGGCGACGCGTTCCGGCAGCGGCTTGCGCAGGCGGGCATCGAACTGAGCGGTCTGTCGATCCGCGAGATCGGCGGGAATGCGCTTGCGGGCGGCGCGGCTGCTGCGGCGGCATCGGCGTATGCGAGATCGACGGACGCGCCGGCGGCCAAGCCGCGTTCGCACGCCGCCGCCGGCGACGACAACAACTTCGACTGGGACCCGCAATGAGCCGCATGCATCGCAAGAGCGCGGCGGCGCTGGTCTACGATTCGCACGGTCACGACGAAGCGCCGCGCGTCGTCGCGAAGGGCTACGGGCTCGTTGCCGACATGATCGTGCAGCGCGCGAAGGAAGCGGGCCTGTACGTGCACGAGGCACCGGAGATGGTGTCGCTGCTGATGCAGGTCGATCTCGACTCGCGCATTCCGCCGCAGTTGTATCAGGCCGTCGCGGAGTTGCTGGCGTGGCTGCATCGGCTGGAAAGCGGCGCGGCCGACGACGCGCCGTCCACCGAACTCACCGTTTCCACGACGCCGCCATTGGACGCGGCGCAGTAGCCGCTGATGGGCTTCAATGCCGCATCATCAATGCGAGCAGTGCGCGCACGCGCCTGCCGTATGGCGGCGCGATCAATCCGCGCCCATTGAAGCGCGACTGCGTGAAAACCGGCTTCATCTTCGAGAACGTGACGAAGCCTTCGTATCCGTGATACGCGCCCATGCCGCTCGCGCCGACGCCGCCGAACGGCAGGCTCTCGCAAGCGAGGTGCATCAGCGTCTCGTTGACGGACATGCCGCCCGCGATCGTCTCGCGCGTGACGCGCGCAATCGTGGCCTTCTCCTCTTCATACAGGTACAGCGACAGCGGACGGGGCCGCGCGTTGACATAGCGAATCGCGTCGTCGATCGAATCGTACGGAACGATGGGCAGCAGCGGCCCGAAAATTTCTTCCTGCATCAGCGCGGACGCATCGGGCGCCTGAGTCACGGCGACGAGCGGAAAGCGGCGCGTAATCGCATCGGCTGTCGAATCGGTGAGCGCGTGCAGTTGCGCGCCCTGTTCGCGCGCTTCGTCGGCGAGACGTTGCAGCCGCGCGAAATGGCGCGGCGAAATGATCGACGTGTAATCGCGGTTGCGCGCGAAATCCGGATACAGGCGCGCCATGCGCGAGCGCGCCCGTTCGATGAACGCCTGTTCCTTGCCGCGCGGCACGAGCACATAGTCCGGCGCGATGCAGGTCTGTCCGGCGTTGAGCGTCTTGCCCGCAACGATGCTGTCGACGGCATAGTCGAAGCGCGCGCCGGGCCCTACGATCACGGGCGACTTGCCGCCGAGTTCGAGCGTCACGGGCGTCAGATGCTCGGCGGCGGCGCGCATCACATCGTGGCCGACGCTCGTCGAGCCGGTGAACAGCAGATGATCGAACGGCTGCGCGCTGAACGCGGCGGCAAGCCTTGCATCGCCATTGACGACGGCAACGTGATCGCGCGCGAAGGTCTGCGCGATCAGCTGTTCGAAGAGCATCGACGTGCGCGGCGTCAGTTCCGGCATCTTGACGATTGCGCGGTTGCCCGCCGTGAGCGCGCTGATCAGCGGACAGGCCGCGAGCAGCACCGGATAATTCCACGGCACGATGATCCCAACCACGCCGAGCGGCTGCGGTACGATCTTCGCGCGCGCGGGCAACAGCCATTTGTTCGTCGCGCGCCGTTGCGCTGTCATCCAACGTCTGCCGTGACGCAGCGCGCCGTCGATTTCCTCTTTCGCGAGCAGAAACTCGGCCAGCAGGATTTCTTCTTTCGCGCGATTGCCGAAGTCGGCATGCATCGCATCCGCGAGTGCATCGCGATTGTCGAGCAGCACGTTGCGCAATGCCTTCAGATGCGCGGCGCGCTGATCCCACGACGGATACGGCGCACGCAGATACGCGGCCCGTTGTTCGCGCAACAGGCCTTCGAGTGCTGCGACTTCCGGCAGATCGTTTTTCATCGTTCGGCTCTCTCTCTATTTTTTGTGTTGCGCGTCGTGCCGCGCGGTCAGCACGCGAAAGCGCGCTCGACGATCGCGGCATGATCGAACGCCGACGGCAGCGTGCCATACACGCGGCCGCTTTCGCCGCAGCCTTCGCCCAGGCGCGTCGCGATGAAGGCATCGGCGACGAACGGCGGCGCATGTTGCGCGAGCAACACTGCCTGCGCGATTAGCACGATCTGCTGCGCGATGCGGCGCGCGGACGCCTCGCGCGCTTCGGGCGCCGACGTCAGCGCGCTCACCAGCCCTTCGATCGCCGCGTTCAGCGCCGGATGTGTCCGCGCCTCTTTGCGCCACGCGGCCAGCAGCGCTTGCGCTGCTTCGGGCTCGCGTTCCATCGCGCGCAGCACGTCGAGACACATCACGTTGCCCGAGCCTTCCCAGATCGAATTCACAGGCGCCTCGCGATAGAAGCGCGCCATCGGCCCTTCTTCGACGTAGCCGTTGCCGCCCCACACCTCCATCGCTTCGCCCGTGAATTCGAGCGTGCGCTTGCAGACCCAGTACTTCGCGGCGGGCGTCACGAGTCTTCGCCACGCGCGTTCTTCGGGTGCGTTCGACGTGTCCTCGAATGCGCGCGCGAGGCGCATGAACAGCACCGTCGCGGCTTCCGATTCGAGCGCGAGATCGGCGAGCACGTTGCGCATCAGGGGCTGATCGACGAGATGCTTGCCGAACGCGCTGCGATGGCGCGTGTGATGAATGGCCTGCACGAGCGCGGCGCGCATAAGCGCCGCGCTGCCGATCACGCAGTCGAGCCGCGTGTAGTTCGCCATTTCGATGATGGTCGGCACGCCGCGTCCTTCGTCGCCGATCATGAGGCCGTAGGCATCGAAGAATTCGACTTCGCTGCTCGCGTTCGAGCGGTTGCCGAGCTTGTCCTTCAAACGCTGGATGCGCACTGCGTTCCTGCTGCCGTCGGGTGCGAAGCGCGGCACGAAGAAGCACGAAAGGCCTTCGTGATCGCCGGTGCGCGCGAGCACGAGATGCGCATCGCACTGCGGCGCGGAGAAAAACCATTTGTGGCCGACGAGACGATACGCCGCGCCGCGTCCGCCGCCGTTCGCCGCGAACGCGTGCGTCTGGTTGCTGCGCACATCCGATCCACCTTGCTTTTCGGTCATGCCCATGCCGATCATCATCGACGTCTTCTGATCGAGCGGAACGTCGCGCGCATCGTTTTCGCGTGAATAGAGCTTGTCGCGCAGCGTGTCGAAAAGCGCGGGCTCGCGTTGCAATACGGGGATGCTCGCGAACGTCATCGTCAGCGGACAGAGCGAGCCGGACTCCAGTTGCGCGTGCAGGAAATAGCCCGCGCAGCGCGCGACCATCGCGCCTTGCTGCGGATCGGAAAACGGTAGCGCGTGCAGGCCTTCGCGACGCAGCAGACCGAGCAGCGTGTGCCACGCGGGATGAAACTCGAGCGCATCGATGCGTTCGCCGCGCGGGTTGAAGGCCGCAAGCTCGGGCGTATGACGGTTCGCGAGATCGGCGAGCGCGAGCACGTCGGGTGTCGTCAGCGCGGCGCCGTCGCGCGCGAGCGCATCGCGATGCCACGCCGCGCCTTCGCGATCGACGGCGGCGGCGAGCGCGGCATCGCTAGAAAACAGGTTGTAGTCCGCGAGCGGCGGGACCTGATTGGTCACGTCGTGCGTCCTGCCGGGGCCGAACCGTTCCATCGCATGTCTCCGTTTGACGGACGCGCGCCGTTCGTTTTCCGAGGCGCTGTTTGATTCGAGCGCGCAAGCCATGCGTACGGACGGCGACGCGCGAAAGACCGTGTTTGAACGATATCCGGGCGCGCGGCTTTGCGCGGACGGAAGCTTTCATCATAGGAGGCCGATGCGCGTTCCGTTTAGAAGGATCGCTCTGTCATCGATGCGCCACGCACGGCACTCGCTCCCTACAATGCGCAGTCAACACGCGTAGACAAGTGTGCATGAGACAGATGCCGCAGGCAACGTTGCGCGGTGTGAGCGGAGGAGAGCGGATGCAATACGACTATGTGATCGTCGGCGCGGGCTCGGGCGGCTGTTCGCTCGCGGGCCGCCTCGCGGAGCGGTGTCCCGATGCGACGAACGCGCCGTCGTCGATACGCAATTGCGCGTGCGCGGCGTGACGGGCCTGCGCGTAGTCGACGCATCGGTGATGCCGACGCTGATCGGTGGCAACACGAACGCGCCGACGGTGATGATCGGAGAGCGCGCCGCCGATTTCATCGCGGCCACGCGTGTCGAGAGCGCATCGTCCGTTATCGCCGATGAACCCGCCGGAGCAGCAGTGAAATAAGATTAGTCCGATAAAGCTCAACATCCATTCATCGCTTCATTTCTGAGATTTTCCCGCTCCTATAATCGCGCGCCAATGAAGCGCGCGTGGGCGCGCGCTCGAAATTCAGGGAAACGAATCGATGAGTGTCAATGTGATTGAACTGATCCGGTCGGCGTTGCCGGAAGCGGTGGTTCGGCAACTGTCGAACTGCCTCGGGTTGCCGCCGGAGGCGACGGCAAAAGTCGTGAACGCGACCTTGCCGGCGCTCATCGCAGGTCTCCTGAACAGGTGCGCGACGCTCGACGGCGCACGCGCGCTGTTCGCGACGATTCTGGGCCAGGAAGTCAATGCGGATATCGGCGAGCAGTTGCCGCGCATCATCGCGAGCACGACGGGCGTGACGCAGCTGTCGTCGACGGGACGCCAGTTGCTCGAGCATACGTTCGAGCGCCGCGTCGATGGTCTGAGCGATGCGGTGTCGATGCGAACGGGCGTGCCCGCGCACGCGACGCACGCGGTGACGGGCATTGCGGGCAGCATCCTGATGGGCGTGCTGAAGCGTCATCTTCTCGCTCATCAGGGCAATATCGGCCAGCTGCCGACGCTGCTCGTCCAGCAGTTGCCGGCCATCGCGCCTCATCTGAACGACGGCCTGACGACAGTGCTCGGACTGGGCGGCGCTTCCGCGTTCGTGAATGCCGTCGGCTTGCATGTGCGCGCGGTGTCGGCGCATTTCGAGCGGCCGGCTGCGGTTCCTGCTCGCGATCTTGTCGAACCGTCGCTGTCCGCTCCGGCGGCGTCTGCCGCGACGGCGCCGCAGACCGTGCGCGAAGGGCGCTACGCGGGCCCCAAGGCGAAGCACTGGTTCGGCGCGGCGGCGTTGTCGGCGGTGCTCGGTGCGGCGGCCGCGATGCTGACGTGGGTCGCGCTGGCTTACTGCCCGCCGGCGGTGAATTTCATTGGCCGCAATGCCGTCGCGGCGGCGGCTATGACTCCGACTCCGACTCCGACTCCGACGATCGCGGCGGCCCCTTCCGCAAACACGCCGGACGCGGCCGTGCATCCCGCATCGGAAGCGCAGCCGGATGACGCGGCGAGCACGACAGGCAGAATCGAGCCGCAAGCCACGTACGACGCGCGAACACAGGCGGCGCACACACCAGCCGCGCAAACACAGACCACGAAAGCCCAGGTCCACGCGCAACAAGCGCAATAAGCGCAATAAGCGCCACGCCCCCGCAAGCAAAACAGGATGCCGCCCGACGCAGACCGGGCCGCATTTTTCATTTCAACGTCGATTGCGGCCGATCCGCTGACGGCCCGGGGACGTCGAACGTCGGTGTGTGCGTGAAGTTGTCGGTGGTCAGTCCCGGCAGCGTTTCGCGCGCGACATCGAGCCACGCGCGCGCCGCGTGCGACAGATAGCCGTTGCGCCGCCAGCCGATCGCCATTTCCCACGGAATCTCCGGCTCGACGACGGGCAGGCAGGTGAACTGCGCCGCGTCGAGCCGCTGGCAGTACGGCGCCGGAAGCAGCGCAATGCCGACACCCGCCAGCACCAGCGCCGCCATGAAATCCCAATGCCCGCTGCGTCCGACGATGGTCGGCGCGAAACCGGCGGTGCGGCAGGCCGTCAGCACGACGTCGTTGAGCGCGAGACTCTCGCCGTAGAACACGAACGGCTCGTTCGCGAGATCGGCGAGCGGCACTTCGTGCAGCGCGTCCCAGCGCGAGCCCCGGCGCGCGACGAGCCACAGCACCTGGCGAGTCATCGGCAGCACGTCGATCGTCTCCGGGTCGACGGGCTGCAGGACGCCGCCCAGTTCGAGTTCGCCGGAAATCAGCGCGGCTTCGATCGCCTTCGAGCCCTGCTCGAACAGCTTCAGCTCGACCTTCGGATAGCGCTGCCGGAACACGGCGATGGCGGGCGTGAAGAGCGAGCCGCCCATCGGCGGAATGCCGATCGTCAGCTCGCCGTGCCCGAGCGTGCCGAGATCGTTCAGTTCGGCCTGCAACTGCGCGTAGGCGGCGAGCACGTCCTGGCCGCGCTGATAGACGATCCGCCCGGCGTCCGTCAGCACCATCTGCCGCCCGTCGCGCAGCAGCAGCGGCGAGCCGATCTCGTCCTCCAGAGACTTCACCATCTTGCTGATGGTCGGCTGCGTGACGAACATCTGCTCGGCCGCGACGGTGAAGCTTTGCTGCCGGACGACCTCGACGAAATAACGCAACGCGCGCAGTTCCATGTTCGTAGCCCTCGTAGCTCATGAATTCCAATTCGGAATGGAGCAAATAATTCTAAGTCATTTTATTTATGTTGCGCCGCAACCTATACTGAACCGCATCGAAAAGTCACTTGGGGTTTGCCATGATCTCGCCGCTCATCGCTCGTATCGCCGCTTCCGTTCGCGTGGACGCGTCGTCGCCGCTCGCGAGAATCAGCCGGATCGCCATCCAGAGCGCCGCGATCGCGGGCGTCTGGTTCGCCGCCGATTTCGTCGTGCGCCGCTACGGCTTGCCCGTGCCGGGCGGCGTCGTGGGGCTCGTCGCGTTGCTCGCGCTGCTGTTCTGCGGCGGCGTCGCGCCGCGCTGGGTCAAGGCAGGCGCCGACTGGCTGCTGTCCGACATGCTGTTGTTCTTCATCCCGGCGGCCGTCGCGGCCGTCCAGTACGGCGGCCTGTTCCGCGAAGACGGCTGGCGCCTCGCGCTGGTGGTCGTCGCGGGGACGCTGATGGTGATGGTAGCCGTCGCGTTCGCCGTCGAGCAGGCCGCGCGCCTCGAACGACGCCTCGCGCTCCGCCGCGTAATGATCCAGCGGGTCCAGCGGGTCCAGCGCGGCCTCGACCGTCGAAGCTTCCGCTAATCCCTGTTGCGAGTCACGCGATCATGAGCGTCCTCTATATGTTCCTTTTCGCCGACGACGCATCCCGGCTCATCGCAGCGGGATGCTTCGTGCTGACGGTGGCGCTCTACTTCGCGTCGAAGGCGCTGTATGCGCGCATCAGGTCGCCGTGGCTGACGCCGCTCGTCGCGGTGCCCGCCGTGCTCGCCGCGATCGTCATGGTCACGCGGATTCCGTACGCCGTGTACTTCGAGGACACGCGCTGGCTGATGTGGCTGCTCGGCCCGGCCACCGTCGCGTTCGCGGTGCCGATCTACGAGTATCGCGAACTGCTCAAGCGTCACTGGATTTCGCTCACCGTCGGCGTGACGGTCGGCATCGTTGTCGCGGTGGGCGGATCGCTCGCGCTGTCGAAGCTGCTGCATCTGTCGCCGGAACTGCAGCGCAGCCTGATGACGCGCTCCGTCTCGACGCCGTTCGCGCTCGCCGTCTCCGACAAGATTCACGCGCCCAAAGACCTGACCGCGCTGTTCGTGATCGCGACGGGCGTCTGCGGGATGCTGTTCGGCGAAATCGTGCTCGCACTGGTGCCGCTGCGCACGCGGCTCGCGCGCGGCGCGCTGTTCGGCGCGGCGGCGCATGGCGTCGGCACCGCGAAGGCGCGCGAGCTGGGCAGCGAAGAGGGCGTCGTCGCCAGCCTGACGATGATGATCGCCGGCGTCGTGATGGTGCTGCTCGCGCCGCTTTTCAGCATGCTGCCGCTCTGACGCGAAGGATACGCGCGCCCAAATCGAGATAAAAGGCGGCGCGTCGGCTTTATGATCGACGCACTGTCTTTTCCCGGCCGCCGGTCCTCGCGATGCTGCCCATCTCCGTCATCATTCCCTGCTACAACGCCGAGAAGACGCTCGCCCGCACGCTCGATAGCTGCGTCGCGCAGCCGGAAGCCGCGCAGATCGTCGTGGTCGACGACGGCTCGCGGGACGCTTGCTCCGAAATCGTCGCGCACTACGCGCGGCAGCATCCGCGTGTTGAGCTGCTGCGCATGCCGCACAACGGCGGCGCGGCTCGCGCGCGGAACTGGGGCGCGATGCATGCGCTTCATCCGCTGCTGGCCTTCATCGACGCCGACGACGAGTACCTGCCTGGCGCGCTCGCGAGCGCCGCCGCTTTCATGGCGGAGCATCCGCATCAGCCGTCTATCCGGCTCGACGTCGATTTTTGCGGCTTTCCCGCCGACATCACCGGGCATCCGCAGTTCGAAAGCCACGCGGCCGTACTGAGCAACACGGTGCCGAGCAGTCTCGTCATTCGCCGCTCCGTCTATGCTGCGTTCGGCGGCTTTCCGCTCGATGACGTGTTCCGGCGTCACGGCGGCGAAGACGGCGCGTTTTCGCTGGCGCTGCTGAACATCTTCGGCAATCCGCGCCTCGACGACTGCAAGCGCGTGCGCATGCACTATCACCCGAACATTCACGCCGAGCGCTATTTCCGCATTTCGATGGGCACGCTCGCCGCGCCGGACGAACTGATCGCCGCGACCCGCGATGCTTCATGGCGTTTCGTGCACCGCGCCTACGCAGCCGTCAAGGAACTGCGCGACGCCGAACTGGCGCAGCATCTGACGCCGCAGCCTGCCGATTCGGCGTCGGCAGGTCAATCGGCATAGGCCGAAGCGCACCACCGCAAGCCATCTCGTTTTGCTACAATCGCCGTTCGTCTTCGAGGAGCGTTGCGACGGGTTCCGCCCGCCAGGCTCGAAGGCTTTCAATCGGAAGGATTGGACGCGCGCCGCGCTTACAAACCAACCGCATCGAACGGCGCTCACGTCACATTTCTAGTCTTTTTTAGAAAGGAGGGCGTGATGAACGCCGCAGTCTACGATTCGAAAGATTCCAAAGATTTTGTCGTTGCAGACCTGTCGCTCGCCGACTGGGGTCGCAAGGAACTCAACATCGCCGAAACGGAAATGCCCGGCCTCGTGCAGATCCGCGAAGAGTACAAGGCGCAGCAGCCGCTGAAGGGCGCGCGCGTCGCCGGCTCGCTGCACATGACCATCCAGACCGGCGTGCTGATCGAAACGCTGAAGGCGCTCGGCGCCGACGTTCGCTGGGCCTCATGCAACATCTTCTCGACGCAGGACCACGCTGCTGCCGCGATCGCGAAGGGCGGCACGCCCGTGTTCGCGTTCAAGGGCGAATCGCTCGACGAGTATTGGGAATTCACGCACCGAATCTTCGAATGGCCGAACGGCGAATTCGCGAACATGATTCTCGATGACGGCGGCGACGCAACGCTGCTGCTGATTCTCGGCGCGAAGGCCGAGAAGGACCGCTCGGTGATCGCGAAGCCGACCAACGAGGAAGAAGTCGCGCTGTACAAGGCCATCGCGAAGCATCTCGACGCCGATCCGACGTGGTACTCGACGCGTCTCGCGCACATCAAGGGCGTCACGGAAGAAACGACGACGGGCGTGCATCGCCTGTATCAGATGGAGAAGGAAGGCCGTCTGCCGTTCCCGGCCATCAACGTCAACGATTCCGTCACGAAGTCGAAGTTCGACAACCTGTATGGCTGCCGCGAGTCGCTGGTGGACGGCATCAAGCGCGCGACGGACGTGATGATCGCCGGCAAGATCGCCGTGGTCGCGGGCTATGGCGACGTGGGCAAGGGCTGCGCGCAATCGCTGCGCGGCCTGGGCGCGACCGTGTGGGTCACGGAAATCGATCCGATCTGCGCGCTGCAAGCCGCGATGGAAGGCTACCGCGTTGTGACGATGGAATACGCCGCCGACAAGGCCGACATCTTCGTCACGGCAACGGGCAACTACCATGTGATCAACCACGATCACATGAAGGCGATGCGCCACAACGCGATCGTCTGCAACATCGGCCACTTCGACTCGGAAATCGACGTCGCGTCGACGCGCCAGTACAAGTGGGAAAACATCAAGCCGCAAGTCGACCACATCATTTTCCCGGACGGCAAGCGCGTGATCCTGCTGGCGGAAGGCCGCCTCGTGAACCTGGGCTGCGCAACGGGCCACCCGTCGTTCGTGATGTCGAACTCGTTCACGAACCAGACGCTCGCGCAGATCGAACTGTTCGTGGAAGGCAGCAAGTACGAGAACAAGGTCTACGTGCTGCCGAAGCAACTGGACGAGAAGGTCGCGCGCCTGCACCTCGCGCGCATCGGCGCGAACCTGACGGAGCTGTCGGCTGATCAGGCGAAATACATCGGCGTCGACAAGAGCGGTCCGTTCAAGCCGAACCACTACCGCTACTGATCGGCAAACAGGCGGCATGACGGATGCAGCCGCGTGCCACGGCATGCGGCTGCATCGCGCGAAGCATCAAGCACGAAGCAGATGTCCGATGCGGCAGAACACGTGGCCGCATCCTTGGCCTCACCTGTGGCCGTATATGTCGGGGCCTGGTTCACGCGATGCGTCGCGCGGGCCCGTGCTTCGCGCATGCCCTGGCGTTCAACCCGGACTTCACGCCCGCAAGCGACGAGGAGCTTAAATGACTGTATTGCTGACCTGGGTGATCAACGCGCTCGCGCTTCTGATCATCACTTATCTTGTGCCGTCGATCCACATCCGCAGTTTCGGCACTGCGTTGATCGTCGCGCTCGTGCTCGGGCTCATCAATGCCGTCTTGCGCCCGGTGCTGATCCTGCTGACGTTGCCCGTCACGATACTCACGCTCGGGCTCTTCATCCTGGTGGTGAACGCGCTGTGCTTCTGGCTGTGCGCGTCGCTGCTGAAGGGCTTCGAAGTGTCGGGTTTCTGGTCGGCGTTCTTCGGCTCGATCCTATACAGCATCGTTTCGTGGCTGCTGTCCGCGCTCATCTTCGGTAACCGCAGCTTCGGCTGACGGGACTGCCAACAGGACCATGAACCCCATCGAACTTTCATTCGAATTCTTCCCGCCGAAGACGCAGGAAGGGCTCGACAAGCTGCGCGCCACGCGCGCGCAACTGTTGCCGCTCAAGCCCAAGTTCGTGTCCGTCACGTTCGGCGCCGGCGGCTCGACCCAGCAAGGCACGCTCGACACCGTGCTCGACATGGCGAAGGACGGCGTCGATGCCGCGCCGCACCTGTCGTGCATCGGCTCGTCGAAGGAAAGCCTGCGAGCGATTCTCAACGAGTACCGCTCGCATGGCATCCGTCACATCGTCGCGCTGCGCGGCGATCTGCCGTCGGGCATGGGCGAAGTCGGCGAGCTGCGCTACGCGTCGGAACTGGTGAGCTTCATTCGCGCCGAGTTTGGCGACTGGTTCCGTATCGAGGTGGCCGCGTATCCCGAGTACCACCCGCAGTCGCGTTCGCCGAAGCACGATCTGGAGAACTTCGCGCGCAAGGTGAAGGCGGGCGCCAATTCGGCGATCACGCAGTACTTCTTCAACGCCGACGCGTATTTCCGCTTCGTCGAGGATGCGCACAAGCTCGGCGTCGATGTGCCCATCGTGCCGGGCATCATGCCCATCACGAACTTCTCGCAGCTGATGCGCTTCTCCGAAATGTGCGGCGCGGAAGTGCCGCGCTGGGTCGCGAAGCGGCTCGAAAGCTTCGGCGACGACCGCGATGCGATCCGCGCGTTCGGCCTCGACGTGGTGACGGACCTGTGCCGCCGTCTCGTCGACGCCAAGGTGCCGGGCCTGCACTTCTATACGCTCAACGGCGCGGCGGCGTCGAAAGCCATTTGCGAGCGGCTGGGCGTCTGATCGTTCGCGTCTGATCTCTCGCATCTGATCGCTTATCAGCAGCCAATACGGGCGGCGTGCGCGCAGGCGTACGCCGCCCGTTTCATTTCACGCGTCCTGTCGCGCTCATCGTTTCGATTCACTTTGCTGTCACGAAAGCGGAGTGAAAACCCATATTGAATCGGAATATTGGCTGACTATGATCCAAAGGCACTCGACCCAACTGCCTCGCGGAGAACAACATGCCAATGTCATCGACGCTGTCTGCAGTTCGCCAGTCCTGCCTGCCCATTTTGTCCGCCATCGCGATCGTCGCGGCATGCGTCGCGCCCAGTCTGAGCGCCGCGGCGTCGCTGCCCGACAAGACGGTCGTATTCTGTTCCGAAGGCAGTCCCGCCGGATTCGACACCGCGCAGTACACGACGAGCGTCGA
Organism: Paraburkholderia diazotrophica; assembly: GCF_038900755.1. GTDB lineage: Bacteria > Pseudomonadota > Gammaproteobacteria > Burkholderiales > Burkholderiaceae > Paraburkholderia > Paraburkholderia diazotrophica_A. Next base: position 70,472 of record NZ_JBBPEN010000014.1, on the reverse strand, counting down.
GTTCAGCGCCGGTTCGTACACCGTCTATAACCGGCTCGTCGAATTCGGTCACGGCAGCACCGATATCGAGCCGGGCCTCGCCGAAAAGTGGGACGTTTCCAGCGACGGCCTGCAATACACGTTTCATCTGCGACACGGCGTCAAGTTCCACACGACGGCCTGGTTCAAGCCGACGCGCGACTTCAACGCCGACGACGTCGTCTTCACCTATACGCGGATGCTCGATCCGGACCACCCGTTCCACAAGGCGTATCCCGTGTCGTTCCCGTACTTCAACGACTTGGGCCTCGCGAAGAACATCAGCAAGATCGAGGCAGTCGACCCGTACACCGTCCGCTTCACGCTGAAGGAAGTCGATGCGCCGTTCCTCCAGCAGATCGCGATGCCGTTCGCGTCGATCCTGTCGGCCGAATATGCGGACCAGTTGCTGAAGGCGGGCAAGGCGTCCGACATCAATCTGTTCCCGGTCGGTACGGGGCCGTTCATCTTCCGCAGCTACACGAAGGACGATTCGATCCGCTTCGACGGCAACCCGAATTACTGGAAGCCGGGCGTCGTGAAGGTGAGCAAGCTGATCTTCGCGATCACGGTCGATCCGTCCGTGCGTCTGCAAAAGCTCAAACGCAACGAATGCCAGGTGATGAGCTATCCGAAGCCCGCAGACATTCCGCAGATCCAGTCGGACTCGTCGCTCGCGCTGCCGCATCAGGTAGGTTTCAATCTGGGCTTCATCGCGTACAACACGACGAAAAAGCCGCTCGACAACGTGCTCGTGCGCCGTGCGCTCGATATGTCCGTCAACAAGAAGGCGATCATCGACTCCGTCTACCAGGGCGCGGGCCAGGCCGCGACGAATCCGATGCCGCCGACCCAATGGGGCTACGACAAGAACCTGAAAGACGCGCCGTATGACGTCGACAAGGCAAAAGCGCTGCTGAAGCAGGCGGGCTACCCCGATGGCTTCGATCTCACACTGTGGGCGATGCCCGTTTCGCGTCCGTACAATCCGAACGCGCGCCTGATGGCCGAAATGCTGCAAGCCGACTGGTCGAAGATCGGCGTCAAGACGAAGATCGTCACCTTCGAGTGGGGTGAGTACATTCGCCGCGCACACAGCGGCGAGCACGAAGCGATGCTGATCGGCTGGACGGGCGACTACGGCGACCCGGACAACTGGCTCGGCGTGCTGCTCGGCTGCGACGCCGTCAACGGCAGCAATTTTTCCAAATGGTGCTACAAACCTTTCGACGACCTTATCAAGCAGGCCCGCAGCACGACCGACATGGCGACGCGCACGAAGGACTACACCGAGGCCCAGGAAATCTTCAAGCAGGAGGTTCCTTTCACTCCCATTGCACATTCGACCGTCTATCAGCCGCTGTCGAAGTCGATCACAGGCTTCAAAATCGACCCGTTTGGCCCGACGCAATTCTGGAACGTCGGCCTGAAGTAACGAATTTGCCGCTTCTTTGCGCAAATTCGCTCTAGTCCGGGATGGCTGCCGCGTGGGCCGCGGCAGTCCCCGGCACAGGTGTTTCCGATCGTCAACACAAGGAATTTCCTCCGCTTGTGGCCCCTGGCAAAGCTCAGTAATATCGCGCTACGCTGGTTTTTGCCGGCGCTGAACCTGGAGGAAACATGAAGCAAAACAAACTGTTGCGCGCGGCTCGGCTCACGATGCTGGTCGCGACGGCAGCGGCATCGATGGCAGGAGCCCAACTGGCGAACGCCGCCGATATTCCGAACAAGACCCTCGTCTACTGCTCCGAAGGCAGTCCAGCGGGCTTTGATCCGGCGCAGTACACGACGGGCGTGGATTTCACAGCCAACACATTTACGGTCTACAACCGCCTCGTCGAATTCGAGCGCGGCGGCACGAAGGTCGAGCCGGGCCTCGCAGAGAAGTGGGACGTTTCGCCCGACGGCAAGACGTACACGTTTCATCTGCGCCACGGCGTCAAATTCCACACGACATCCTGGTTCAAGCCGACGCGCGAATTCAATGCAGATGACGTCGTGTTCACGTTCCAGCGCATGCTGGATCCGAACCAGCCGTTCCGCAAAGCCTATCCGGTGCAGTTCCCGTACTTCACCGACATGGGCCTCGACAAGCTGATCGAGAAGGTCGAAAAGGTCGACCCGTACACCGTCAAGTTCACGCTGAAGGAAGTCAACGCGCCGTTCATCCAGAACCTGGCGATGGAATACGCATCGATCCTGTCTGCTGAATATGCGGATTCGCTGCTGAAGGCAGGCAAGGCCGCCGACATCAACCAGAAGCCGGTCGGAACGGGCCCGTTCATCTTCCGCAGCTACACGAAGGACGCGACGATCCGTTACGACGGCAACCCGGACTACTGGAAGCCGAACACCGTCAAGCTGTCGAAGCTGATCTTCTCGATCACGCCTGATCCGGGCGTCCGCGTGCAGAAGTTGAAGCGCGACGAATGCCAGGTGATGAGCTATCCGCGTCCCGCCGACATCGCGCCGCTGAAGGCCGATTCGAACATCGACATGCCGTCGCAGCCGGGCTTCAACCTCGGCTATCTGGCGTACAACGTGAGCCACAAGCCCGTCGACAAGCTCGAGGTGCGTGAAGCGCTCGACATGGCGATCAACAAGAAGGCGATCATCGACTCCGTCTACCAAGGCGCAGGCCAGGCCGCGACGAACCCGATGCCGCCCACGCAATGGTCGTACGACAAGAGCCTGAAGATGCCGGCTTACGATCCGGAGAAGGCGAAGGCGCTGCTCGCGAAGGCAGGCTTCCCGAACGGCTTCGACATCACGCTGTGGGCGATGCCCGTGCAGCGCGCGTACAACCCGAACGGCCGCCTGATGGCGGAAATGATCCAGGCCGATTGGGCCAAGATCGGCGTGAAGGCGAAGATCGTCACGTACGAATGGGGCGAGTACATCAAGCGCGCGCACGCGGGCGAAGACGACACGATGCTGATCGGCTGGACGGGCGACAATGGCGACCCGGACAACTGGCTCGGCACGCTGCTCGGCTGCGACGCGGTGAACGGCAACAACTTCTCGAAGTGGTGCTACAAGCCGTTCGACGAGCTCGTGCAGAAGGGCCGCGAAACGACGGGCCAGGACGCGCGCACGAAGTTCTACACGCAGGCTCAGCAGATCTTCGCGCAGCAGCTGCCGTTCTCGCCGATCGCTCACTCGACGGTGTATCAGCCGGTCAGCAAGAAGGTCGTCGATATGCGTATCGAGCCGCTAGGCTATGCGCGCTTCGACGGCGTGTCGATGAAGTAAATCTCGCGATGCAGCGGGTTTCGTTGCCCGCTGCGTCCCAGACGCAGTACGCTTTTCGTTCGGTTAGAAGACTGGTCGAAATGGTCCGGCGACCGGGGTCACGAGCCCTCGTCGCCGGTTGCGTTTTTTCTCACCAAGACCATAGGGACGAACCATGTTCCGATTCGTTTTGCGCCGCATCGGGATGGTCATACCGACTTTCATCGGTATCACGATCCTCGCGTTCGCGCTCATTCACCTGATCCCGGGCGATCCCATCGAAGTGATGATGGGCGAGCGCGGCGTCGACCCCGCCATGCACGCAGCCGCGATGCATCGTCTCGGACTCGACGAGCCGCTGCCCATCCAGTACTTCCATTACGTCGGTCATGCGCTGCAGGGGAACCTCGGCACATCGATCATCACCAATACCAGCGTGATGGACGAGTTCCTTGCCCGCTTTCCCGCCACCGTCGAGCTGTCGATCTGCGCGATGCTGTTCGCGCTGATCGTCGGGCTGCCGGCGGGCGTGTTCGCGGCGCTGCGGCGCGGCACCGTCGTCGATCACGGCGTGATGGGCACGGCGCTCACCGGCTATTCGATGCCGATCTTCTGGTGGGGCTTGATCCTCATCATGTTCTTCTCGTCGAAGCTCGGCTGGACGCCCGTGTCGGGCCGCATCGCGGTCGAATACGACATCCCGCACGTGACTGGCTTCCTGCTGATCGACTCGCTGCTGCCGGGCACCGACGAAGGCTCGTTCCGCTCTGCGCTCTCGCATTTGATTCTGCCCGCGATCGTGCTCGGCACGATTCCGCTCGCGGTCGTCGCGCGGATGACGCGTTCGTCGATGCTCGAAGTGCTGCGCGAAGACTACATCCGCACGGCGCGCGCGAAGGGCCTGTCGCCGGCGCGCGTGATCGTCGTGCATGCGCTGCGCAACGCGCTGATTCCCGTCGTGACGGTGATCGGTCTGCAGGTCGGCACGCTGCTCGCGGGCGCGGTGCTGACGGAGACCTTGTTCTCGTGGCCGGGCATCGGCAAATGGCTGATCGATGCGATCGGCCGGCGCGACTATCCTGTCGTGCAGGGCGGTATCCTGATGATCGCAACGCTTGTGATCGTCGTGAACCTCGTCGTCGATTTGCTGTACGGCGTGTTGAACCCGCGCATTCGCCATACGAGGTAATGAATATGTACCCCCACGCTCACATTCGTTCGCTGCCCCCCGAGGGGGCGCATGCCTCCCTTGAGGCGGCTCGGCGGGAGGCATGATGGCAGACATCCAAAACACCGTCCCCCAGGCAGTCACGCCGCCCAGCGGCCGTGCGCTCGCCGCTCGCGAATTCTGGACCAACTTTTCGCGCAACCGCGGCGCCGTCAGCGCGGGCATCATCGTGCTGGTGCTGATCTTCGTCGCGGTCTTTGCGCCGCTGATCGCGCCGCACAGCCCGATCGAGCAGTACCGCGATTTCGTGAAGATTCCGCCCGCATGGCTCGACGGCGGCAACTGGAAATTCATTCTCGGCACCGACGAAGCGGGCCGCGACATTCTTTCGCGTCTGATGTACGGCGCGCGCCTGTCGTTCTGGATCGGCTTCGTATCGGTGATGCTCGCGCTGATCCCCGGCATCGTGCTCGGGCTGATTGCCGCGTTCTTCGAGAAATGGGCCGACACGCCGATCATGCGCATCATGGACGTGCTGCTCGCGCTGCCCTCGCTGCTGCTCGCGGTGGCCGTCGTCGCGATCATCGGTCCGGGCCTGACGAACACGATGCTTGCCATTGCAATCGTCGCGCTGCCGGGCTATGTGCGTCTCACGCGCGCATCGGCGCTCGGCGAGCTGCACAAGGAGTACGTGATGGCGTCGCGCGTCGCCGGTGCCGGCACGCTGCGCCTGATGTTCTCGCAGGTGCTGCCGAACTGCACAGCGCCGCTGATCGTGCAGGCCACGCTCGGCTTTTCGTCGGCGATTCTCGATGCCGCCGCGCTCGGCTTCCTCGGCCTCGGCGTGCAGCCGCCGTCGGCGGAGTGGGGCGCGATGCTCGCGTCGGCGCGCGACTACATCGACAGCGCATGGTGGATCGTCACCATGCCTGGTCTCGCCATCCTGATCTCAGTGCTCGCGATCAACCTGCTCGGCGACGGGCTGCGCGACGCACTCGACCCGAAACTCAAACGGCTGGCCTGACATGCAAAACGTTACCAGCGGAAATCTGTTGACCATCCGCAATCTCGCGGTCAACTTCAGCGGCATGCCCGCTGTCGATCGCATCAATCTGGACGTGGCGCCCGGCGAAGTGGTCGGCGTCGTCGGCGAATCGGGCTCGGGCAAGAGCGTGACGATGATGGCGCTGATGGGCCTCATTGACGCGCCCGGCAAAGTCACCGCCGACGAAGTCACGTTCAACGGCAAGGACCTGTTGAAAGCGACGCCGAAGGCGCGCCGAAAGATCATCGGCAAAGACGTGGCGATGGTGTTCCAGGACGCGCTGACGAGCCTGAACCCGAGCTACACCGTCGGCTATCAGATCAAGGAAGTGCTGAAGCTGCACGAGGGCCTGCGCGGCGACGCGCTGCATAAGCGCGCGCTCGAACTGCTCGACCAGGTCGGCATTCCGGATGCGAAGAACCGCATTTCGACGTTCCCGCATCAGATGTCGGGCGGCATGAACCAGCGCGTGATGATCGCGATGGCTGTCGCATGCAACCCTAAGCTGCTGATTGCCGACGAGCCGACCACCGCACTCGACGTGACCATCCAGGCGCAGATCATGCAACTGCTGGTTCAGTTGCAGAAAGAGCGCGGCATGGCGCTCGTGCTGATTTCGCACGATCTGGCCGTGGTGTCGGAAGTCGCGCAGCGCGTGGCCGTGATGTACGCGGGCGAGATCATCGAGACGAACCGCGTGCCCGATATCTTCAGCGCGCCCCATCATCCGTACACGGAAGCGCTGCTCGCGGCGATTCCCGAGCACAACGTCGGCGCGGTGCGTCTTGCCGCGCTGCCGGGCATGGTGCCGGGCCGCGACGATCGCCCGAAGGGTTGCCTGTTCGCGCCGCGCTGCAAGTATGTCGTCGACGACTGCAACAAGGCACGGCCCGCGCTGTCGCCGATGGCGGACCACGACGCCGCAGCCCAGGTTCGCTGCATCAAGCCGCTGAACCTGGTTCGCGATGCCATTCAACACGGAGGCGCACGATGAATGCAGTACCCGAAACGCGTCGCCCCGACGATGGAGCCCGCAAGCCCGCCGGCGATCACGTGCTGGTCGCCGACAACCTCGCGCGCCACTATGACGTGAAGCGCGGCATGTTCGGCCACGGCACCGTGAAGGCGCTGAACGGCGTGTCGTTCCAGCTCGAACGCGGCAAGACGCTCGCCGTGGTCGGCGAATCCGGTTGCGGCAAGTCCACGCTGGCGCGTCAGCTGACGATGATCGAATCGCCGACGTCCGGTCGTCTGCTGATCAACGGCGAGGACGTGGCGGGCGCGAATCACGAGAAGATCGCGCAACTGCGCCGCCGCGTGCAGATGGTGTTCCAGAACCCCTTCGCGTCGCTGAATCCGCGCAAGACCGTCGAGCAGACGCTCAACGAGCCGCTCGCCATCAACACGCAGCTGAACGCGGGTGAACGCGCGGAACGCATCGCGCACATGATGCGCATCGTCGGCTTGCGGCCCGAGCATGCGAAGCGGTATCCGCATATGTTCTCGGGCGGCCAGCGTCAGCGTGTCGCGATTGCGCGCGCGATGATTCTCGACCCGCAGATCGTCGTCGCCGACGAACCCGTTTCCGCGCTCGACGTGTCGATCCAGGCGCAGATCCTGAACCTGTTCATGGATCTGCAGGACGAGTTCAAGACGAGCTACGTGTTCATCTCGCACAACCTGTCGGTGGTCGAGCACATCGCGGACGACGTGATGGTGATGTACTTCGGCGGCATTGCCGAACTCGGCGACAAGCAGCGCATCTTCAGCAAGCCACGGCATCCGTACACGCGGGCGCTGATGTCGGCGACGCCGTCGATTTTCGAGGCCGACCGCCGCATCCAGATCAAGCTGCAAGGTGAAATGCCTTCGCCGCTCAATCCGCCGTCGGGCTGCACGTTCCATCAGCGCTGCCCGTATGCGATCGAGCGTTGCCGCAAGGAAGAGCCGAAGCTGCGCGAAGTGGATGGCCGTCAGGTGTCGTGTCATCGCGCCGAAGAGGTGGGAGACGACACGAATGCATGACGGGGTGGCGGCGCGTCGTCTTGCGCGCCGTCACGCGCGTCGTTCGCATGTCGATCATGCGCGCGGCGCGCGCGCTGTGTTAATGCGGCGGCGGGCTGCGCGCGTTTTCGCGTGCGCGCTGCTCGCCGCCGCGCAGCTTTCGTTTCATTGGCTGGATGCCGTCATTGTTCCCGCGCACGCCGCGGGCGCTGCCGCGAACACGGCTGCGCAAGGCGCGCAAGCCAACCAGGCGGGACGGCCCGCCGTTCCCGTGCCGGGTTCGCGCAATGCACCTCAGCCGCGCGCGACGTTGCCCGGCTTCAATCCGCCGCCGTCGACGGCGAGCGGCACCACGGCAAGCGGCCCGGTGCGCGTGCAACCGGCGCGCATGCCTTTCTATGTCGCCACGCGCGGCACGACCACGATCTATCTGCTCGGCACGCTGCATGTCGGCGATCCGAACGACTATCCGCCCGGCCAGCCGTTCCGTCCGCCGATACTCGGCGCGCTTGCCGCATCGCCGACGCTCGCGCTCGAACTGTCGCCCGACGATCTGCTCGTCTCGCAGGACGACGTGTCGAAGTACGGCGTCTGCTCGTACCGATGCCTGCCGAAGCTGCTGCCCGAGCCGTTGTGGCACAAGCTCGCGATGCGCCTGCACGGCAATCCCGCCGCGCTCGACGAGATCAGGAAGATGCGGCCCTGGCTCGCCGCGCTGCTGGTGGAAACCTACGATTCGCTGAGCGCCGGCCTGCAAACGGAGTACGGCACGGAGGCGCAGTTGCAGAATGTGTATCTGCGGCAGAAGGGCAAGATAGTCGGGCTGGAGACGCTCGCCGAGCAGATGCGCGCGTTCACGGGTCTCACGCTCGCGCAGCAGCGCGAAATGCTCGCGCAGGATCTCGTGCAGACGCCCGCCGATAACGTCGCCGATGTGCAGACCTTGCACCGGCTATGGCGCGTCGGCGACGCCGATGCGATCGCCGCGTGGGAAGCGGCGAAGTCGGAGAAGCTCGCGCGCGACAAGCGCATTTCCGCGCAGGTCGACAACAAGATCCTGTTCGACCGCAACCGGCGCTTCGTCAACCGGATGCTGCTGATCGCCGCGCCGAACAAGCCCGTGTTCGTCGCGATCGGCGCGCTGCATCTCGGCGGCCCGAAGGGCGTGTTGCAATTGCTGCGGCGGCGCGGCTTTGTCGTCGACGCTTACTGAGCCGGTCGCCGCGCGTGTTCTTGCACGCGACGCAGGCGGTCCGCTTCATGAAAGACCGCCTGCCGTTCAGGTACAGCGCATAGCGTGGGCTACAACTACAGGAACATCAGGGAGTTCAGCAGGAAAATGTTCACGACGAGCAGCGGCAGCGCCGTCAGCACCTGCGCCTTGATCACCGCGTTCTTGTCGGGCAGTTCGAGCAGCGCGGCGGGCACCATGTTGAAGTTCGCGGCCATCGGCGTCATCAGCGTGCCGCAGTAGCCCGAGAACATGCCGATCGCGACCATCACGGCCGGGTTGCCATGAAACACGTTGACGAGAATCGGCACGCCTACGCCGCCCGTCATCACAGGAAACGCCGCGAAGCCGTTGCCCATCACCATCGTGAAGAGCGCCATGCCGATGCAGTAGACGGCCACTGCGATCAGCCGGTAGTCGAGGCTGATGTACGCCGTCGTCACGTGCGCGACCGCCTTGCCGACGCCCGCATCCGAGAACACGAGGCCGAGCATGCCGAGCATCTGCGGCAGCACGGCGGCCCACGACAGCGCATCGACGAGACGCCGTGCTTCCTTCATCGACTGGCCGACGGTGTCGCGCGTCATCATGCACGCGAACGCGAGCGCGATCACGCAGCCGATGCCGAAGCCGATCAGCGTGACGTTTTTCTGCTCGATCAGCGGCGTGCCGCCGAACACCAGATGGCTCGCGCCGAGCGTGATGATCACCGTGACGACGGGAATCGTCAGCGCGGGAAAGAAGAGCTTGTTGCCGAGACGCGCGGCGCTCGTCTTGCGCGCGGCCTCCGACAGTACCTTCGGCCTCGCCGCCGTCACGCCGCCGAAGCCGGCGATCAGCGCCATCGCGATCACGAGCGCGCCGACGAGTTCGACAGGCAGCTTGTCGCCGACGAGAAAGATCACCGCATAGATGATCCAGAAACCGCCCGCCGTGAAGCGGCGCGGATGTTCCCTGTCCGTGACGATCATGCCGCCGATCACCAGCAGCACGATGCCGAGCAGCCAGAACAGATAGTTGATGGTGAGTGTCATGCTTCGTCCCCGGTTGCCGTGCGCGTAGCCGATTGAGCGGTGTGCTTGCCTGCCGCGTTGTTGTCGTTGGTGTTCGTGCCCGCTTGCGATGCCGCATTGCCGCGCAATTCGCGCTCGAGCTTGCGGTCGAGCAGCCAGAGCCGGAAGCCGTGAATCACAAACGCGCTGACGGCCGTTGGAATGCCCCACACGGCAACGTGCATCGGCTCGACGGTGATGCCCGCTTCCTTCAGGAACGTGACCATCAGCACGATTGCGCCGAACGCGACGAAGATGTCTTCGCCGAAGAAGAGGCCCACGTTGTCGGTTGCCGCCGCGAACGCGCGCAGCTTGTAGCGCACGGCGTCGCTGAGCTTGCCGAAGCGCGTTTCCGTTGCGCCTTCCGCCATCGGCGCGATCAGCGGACGCACCATCTGCGGATGACCGCCGAGACCCGTCAGGCCGACGGCAGCCGTCAGTTCGCGCACGAGCAGATAGACGATCAGCAGGCGGCCGGCCGTCGCGGCCTTGATGCCCGCGATCCACGTCTGCGCGCGCTCGCGCAGCCCGTGCCGTTCGAGCAGGCCGATCACCGCGAGCGGCAACAGGATGATGAGCGGGATGTTGCGCGTCTTGATGAAGCCGCTGCCGATCGCGGCGAGAATCTTGTCGGGCGGAAAATGCCCGGCAATGGCGGTGATGACCGCGGCGGCGGCCACGATCAGCATCGGGTTGAAGCGCAATACGAACCCGACGATGATGACGGCAACTCCTATGAGCGGCCACAGGTTGACGGTTGACTGCATCTAGATCTCCAGAGGTGGTCCTGCGTTGGGACACCGCGCGTGGCGGCGAACTCTCTTGACTCCGGGCCATGTGGGCGCGGATGCCCTCATTGCCGTGCGGCTCTTCGACGGCCGCTTGGCTCACTGCCTGTCGTTGCTGCTGTTACTGCCCGGCTACTACCGAACTTCTGATGCTTCAAAAAATCGCTGGCAAGCGTTGCCGTTGTGTTTTGGCAAACGCCCCGCGAAGAGCGGGGCGTCGATTGCTGATGGTGCATGCGGCATGCGTTGCGGAATCAGACGCGCGCCGCGCCGGCCGCGTGCACGCCGATGCCCGCCGCTTCGAGTGCCGCGCGGATGCGGCGCGCGAACGCGAGTGCGTGCGGACCGTCGCCGTGCAGGCAGATCGTTTGCGCGTTGATGGGCACCCACTCGCCGCTGACCGCTTTCACGCGCTGCTCGCGCACCATCGTCAGCGTGCGATCGAGCACTTCGTCTTCGTCATCGAGCAGCGCGCCCGGCTCCTTGCGCGGCACGAGCGAACCGTCGGCGCGATAGCCGCGATCGGCGAACACTTCTTCGACGGCGACGAGCCCCGCGTTGTGCGCGGCCGTCACGAGCCCGCTGTTCGCCAGTGCGAACACGGCGACGGACGGATCGAAGTCGTGCACGGCGGACACGATCGCATCGGCGATCTTCGGATCGCGTGCCGCCTGGTTGTAGAGCGCGCCGTGCGGCTTCACGTGCGCGATGCGCCCGCCCTCGGCCTGCGCGATCGCCGACAGCGCGCCGAGCTGATACAGCACGCCCGCATAGATTTCGCTCGCGGGCAGGTCCATTTCCTTGCGGCCGAAGTTCTCCGGGTCGTTGAAGCTCGGATGCGCGCCGATCGACACGCCTTTCTGCACCGCCCAGCGCACGCAGTCGCGCATCGCGTTGGGTCCGCCCGCGTGCCAGCCGCACGCGATGTTCGCCGAGCTGACGAGATCGAGCAGCGCCTCGTCGGAGCCGCATCCTTCGCCGAGGTCGGCGTTCAAGTCGATTTCCATGATGTCCTCTTCGTTAAGCCACTGCGGACGCGGCAACGCGCGCGCAGCGTTCTTCATGCATGCCGATTGCGGCATCGATCTGCCGCAAGTACTTGCGTTCTTCGATCAGCGCCTGGCGGGCCTCATAAGGCGTAGCCGGGACGAAGCGCACCGCGCCGTTCAGGCGCACCTGCGCGAGCTTCCACAGATCCGCGTGAATCACGGCGCCGATCTTCGGATAGCCGCCCGTCGTCTGCGCATCGCTCATCAGGATGATCGGCTGGCCGTTCGGCGGCACCTGAATCGTGCCGGGCATCACCGCGTGCGACAGCAGATCGGTCTTCTGCGTGCGCTTCAGTTCGCTGCCGGACAGCCGGTAGCCCATGCGATTGCTGTTCGGCGTGACGAGCCATTCCTCGTTCCAGAAGGCCTGTTGTGCGTCGGCCGTGAAGCTGTCGTACTCGGGGCCGGGCAGCACGCGGATGGGCGGCGCCCACGCGACGCCCGACGGATGACGGCCGCGCCGTATGGGTTCGTCGACGAGCACGAACTTGCACCACGCGGGCGCTTTCACACCGAACTCCGGCGCATCGGGCGAGAAGCCCGAGCCGGCGCCCACGCGCGGCGCGCCGACGGGCAGCCGGTCGCCGTCGCGCAGCGCGCGGCCGCCGAGTCCGCCGAAGCCGGCTTGCAGATCGGTGCTGCGTGAGCCGAGCATCGGCAGCACGTCGATGCCGCCCGCGATGCATACGTAGCCGCGCATCCCGCGCCTGGCCGTGTTCAGCGTCAGCTCCTGGCCGGCCTTGACGGGCAGGCTCCACCACGAATAGACGGGCCTGCCATCGAGCGTCGCGCCGAACTCGGTGCCTGTGATTGCGACGCGCGTCGGGCGCGGAAAGCGCAGCACGGTCGGACCTAACGTGATTTCGAGCCCGGCGGCATCGGGCCTGTTGCCGACCAGCCGGTTGCCCACTTCGATCGCCAGCCGGTCGAGCGCGCCACCCATCGCGACGCCGAGATGCCGGTGGCCGTGGCGTCCGAGATCCTGGATCGTCGTCAGCAAACCCGCGCGTATCACGTCGATCATGAATGCAGTCCTGCGATGGTGAAGCGGACGCGATCGCCCGGTTGGAGAAGGGTCGGCGGATTGCGCGACGGTTCAAAGAGTTTGAGCGACGTGCGGCCGATCAGTTGCCAGCCGCCCGGCGACGTCGCCGGATAGATGCCTGTCTGCGCGCCTCCGATGCCGACCGAGCCCGCGGGCACCTCAAGACGCGGCTCGCCGCGGCGCGGCGTGTGCAGCGCGTCTTCGAGACCGCCCATGTACGCGAAGCCGGGCTGGAAGCCGAGAAAGAACACGATGTACTCGCCGCTCGCATGCCGCTCGACGACCTGCTTCACCGACAGCCCCGTGTGATCGGCAACCGCCTTCAGATCGGGGCCGTAGTCGCCGCCGTACTGCACGGGAATCTCGACGTCGCGGCCAGCGGCGGGCGCGGCGCTTGCGCGCTCCCAGGCGGCCTTGAGCTTCGCGGTCAGATCGTCGGGATCGGCTTCGAGCGGATCGAAGATCACTGTGAGGTTGTTCATCCCGGGCACCACTTCGAGCACGTGCTGCCAGTCGCGCGCGGCCTGTGCGGCCGCCCAGACGCGGCGCTGGCAATCGAGCGTGGCAGGCGGCGACGCCTCGCAGACGAGCGCGGTATCGCCGAGCGGAAAGATGCGGGGTTCAGTCATCGAAATCCTGGATTAGGTCGAGAGCAGCAGATTCGTCGGACGATGTTCGCTGCCCTGCGCGACGGATAGCGTACATTCTCAATAAAATATCGACAATTTATCAATAAGCGATCTCCCCAGGCTCGCCCGGATGCGGGTGAAGTCGTACACTCGCATCAACCATCACGCTAAAAGACCACCATGGCGCGTCATCCGACCAAAATCGTCTCATCGGAACATCTTGTTTCCGAGTTCAGTGCGGAACTGTCCGAACTGGAATATGGGCTGATCATGGCGAGCAACGCGTTCAACCGCTGGATGGTGCGTTGTATGGCGGCTGCCGGTGACAAGGACATGACGGCCATCGAGGTGTCGCTGCTGCATCACGTGAGCCATCGTGAGCGGCGCAAGAAGATCGCCGACATCTGCTTCGTGCTGAACATCGAGGACACGCACGTCGCGACCTATGCGCTCAAGAAGCTCGTAGCTAGAGGGTATGTAAAAAGCGAAAAGACCGGCAAGGAGGTGTTCTTTTCCGCGACGCAGGCGGGGCGCGATCTGTGCATGAAGTATCGCGAGGTGCGTGAGAACTGTCTGATCGCGACGCTTAAGGAAAGCGGCCTCACCAATGAACAGATCGGCGAGGCCGCGCAACTGATGCGCAACGCGTCGGGCATCTACGACACGGCGGCGCGCGCGGCCGCATCGCTTTGAGACTGTCTACGAAATTGCGACCGCGAACTCAGGCGATCTCTTTCTCTTTCGGATACCAGGCCGCATCGGTGACGATCGCGTCGAGCGGAATGTCGTGTGCTTCGTGCTGCAGCGTTTCCGTACGACATGCTTCATACGCAATGCCCACTGTGACGGGCACTTTCCCGGCGTCGCGAAACATCGCGAGCGTGCGGTCGTAATAGCCGCCGCCATAGCCGAGCCGATAGCCGTCCGCATCGAAACCGACGCACGGCACGAACAGAAGATCGGGCGTGACCGCTTCGCCCGACGTTGGTTCATGGATGCGATGTGCGCCGAGTTGCATCCGCATGTCCGGCGTCCACACATGAAATTCGAGCGGCTTCTCGCGTCCCGTGATGACGGGCAGACTCGCGCGGCGCGTGGCGTCCGTCGCGAGCCAGATCGCGATCGCCGCGCGTATGTCGAACTCGCCCGACAGCGGCCAGTACAACCCTACGCTCTTCGGCGCGAAGCGCTTCAACGCATCGAGCACGCGACGGTTCAGCGCATCGTTGATACCTGGCCCGCGAGCCGCATGCAGACGCGCTTCGAGAAGCGTTGTACGCAGTTCCTTTTTCGATTTTGCGCCGAGGTTGCATGCTATGCTTGAGTTCAATTCGCGCTCCAGAAATAACGATGTCCAAACGCCTCTTCCGAGTATATCGCGCGGCCAGTCTGGCGCTCGCAGCGGCGGCACTCGTCGCGTGCAGCACAGCTTCCGCCGTCAGGCCCATTCAGCTTTCCCCACCCAATAACGACGACCAGATTTTCGTGCAATTGCGCGAGGCCGCGCGCAATAACGATGCTGGCCGCGCCGCGCAACTCGCGGCGATGATTCCGGATTACCCGGCGCCGTCGTATCTCGAGTACTTCCAGTTGAAGCCGCAGCTGTTCGACAACCAGGGGCATCCGCGCGTCGACGCGCCCGATGCGCCCGTGCTGTCGTTCCTCGAACGCTACGACGGCCAGGCCATCGCGGACCGCATGCGCAACGACTACCTCGTCGTGCTCGGCGCGCGCCACGACTGGCGCAATTTCGACCAGCAATACGCGCGCTTCGTTCTCGACGACGACACGCAGGTGAAGTGCTACGCGCTCGAATCGCGCGCGTCGAAGGGCGAGAACGTCGCCGACGCGGCACGCGCGCTGCTCGTCGAGCCGCGCAACTATGGCGACGGCTGCGTCGACCTGATCACGGCGCTCGCGATCAATCAGCAATTCACCAGCGACGACGTCTGGCAGCAGATCCGTCTCGCGTACGAGCAGAATCAGACGAACACGGGCGCGAAGCTCGTCGATGCGCTCGGCAACAACCGCCCCGATCCGACGCTCTTCGATCAGGCGGCGAGCACGCCACCGCTTCTGCTCGCGCGCGGCGTGGGCCCCGATCAGCAGTCTCATCAGCTCGCGTTGCTCGCGATCACGCGCATGGCCCGCAACGATCCGGCGATGGCAGCCGCAACGTTCGGTTCCGTCGCGCCGTCGCTGACCACGCCCGAACGCGCGATCGGCTGGGGCACGATTGCCTATCAGGCAGCCGCGAAGCAGATGCCGGGCGCCGTCGACTGGTATCGCCTGTCGGCGAATGCGTCGCTGTCGAATCCCGCGTACGAATGGCGCACGCGCGTGGCGCTCGTTGCCGGCGACTGGACGATGGTGCGCTGGTCGATCGAGCAAATGCCGCCGTCGCTGCGCAGCCAGCCCGCGTGGGTCTATTGGCACGCGCGCGCGCTGAAGCAGGCAGGCGACGTGACGACGGCGAACCAGGAATTCGAGTCGATTTCACAGGGCTACAACTTCTACGGCCAGCTCGCCGCGGAAGAACTCGGCCAGAAGATCATCGTGCCGCCGAAGACGACCGTCTCCGATACGGAAGTCGAGCAGGCGGGCAAGACACCGGGCTTCGCCCTTGCTCAGAAGTTCTATTCGCTGAATCTGCGTCTGGAAGGCAATCGCGAATGGAACTGGCCGCTGCGCAACATGAACGACCGCCAACTGATCGCCGCCGCCGAGTACGCGCGCCGTATCGAACTGTACGACCGCGCGGTGAATACGGCCGATCGCACGAAGAGCGAACACGATTTCTCGCTGCGCTTTCTGTCGCCGTTCCGCGATATCGTCGAGCGCGACGCGCAATCGAACGGGCTCGACGTCGAATGGGCCTATGGTCTGATCCGTCAGGAATCGCGCTTCATCATGAATGCGCGCTCGGATGTCGGCGCAAGCGGCCTGATGCAGTTGATGCCGGGCACCGCGCAACTGGTCGCGAAGAAGATCGGCCTCGGTCCAATTTCGCGCGCGCAGATGAACGACATCAATACGAATATCCTGCTCGGCACGAACTATCTGTCGATGATCTACAATGAATTCGACGGATCCGCCGTGCTGGCCACAGCCGGCTACAACGCCGGTCCGGGCCGTCCGCGCAACTGGCGCGCGTCGTTGCCACACGGTGTCGAAGGCGCGATTTTCGCGGAAGCCATCCCGTTCCAGGAGACGCGCGACTACGTGAAGAACGTGCTGTCCAACACGGTCTACTATGCAGCGTTGTTCGAAGGCCGTCCGCAATCGCTGAAGGCGCGTCTGGGTTACATCTCGCCCTTGCAATGACGGTGCGCCAGGCCGCCGCCGCGTGACACGCACACGCAGCGGCGCCCGACTTTCAGCCGTTGCCGCGGCTTCCTTCAGGGAGTCGAAAAATGCGACATCAAACCATCGCGATCATCGGCGGTTCCGGCTTCATCGGCAGTCACCTCGTCAACGCGCTCGTCGAACTCGGCAAGACGGTGCGCCTTGCCACCCGCAGACGCTATAACGCGCGGCATCTCACGCTGCTTCCCATCGACGTGGTCGAAGTCGATGTGTTCGATCCCATCCAGCTTGCGCGCTTCGTCGAGGGCGCGGATGCCGTGATCAATCTCGTCGGCGTGCTGCACGGTCATCGCGGCGATCCGTATGGCCCCGAGTTCGCGAAAGCGCACGTCGAGCTGCCGACAAAGATCGTCTCCGCATGCGAAGGCAAGGGCGTGCATCGGCTGATCCATATCAGCGCGATCGGCGCCGACCCGCGCGGACCGAGCATGTATCTTCGCTCGAAGGGCGACGGCGAGCGCGCGATTCACGCGTCGTCGATGCTCGCGTCGACGATCTTTCGCCCGTCCGTCGTGTTCGGTCCCGAGGACCAGTTCCTTAACAAGTTCGCGTTCCTGCAGCGCGTGTTCCCGGTGATTCCGCTCGCGAAGGCCGAGGCGCGCTTTCAGCCGATCTTTGTCGGCGATGTCGCGAAAGCGATCGTCAACGTGCTGGATCTCGATGCATCGACGGGCCGCACTTACGAACTCGGCGGACCTTCCGTCTATACGCTCGAAGCGCTCGTCGAGTACTGCGGCTCGGTGATCGGCAAGCATGCGCGCATCATCCGTCTGCCCGATTCGCTTGCGCGGCTGCAGGCGCTGTCGTTCGAACTCGCGCCCGGCGAACCCGTCATCTCGCGCGACAATCTCGACTCGATGAAAATCGATGCGGTGCTGAGCGCGCCGCTCGCACCCGAGCTCGATATCGAACCGGCCAGCATCGAAACGATCGCGCCCGTGTATCTGACGGGTTCGTCGTTTCGCTCGCGCTTCAACACGTTCCGCGAAAGCGCGGGCCGTTGAGCTCGAACCCGTCGTTCCCTTCAACTTCACTTATGGCAAAGCATGAAACTCGTTATCGGTGACAAGAATTATTCGTCGTGGTCGATGCGGCCGTGGCTCGTGCTCACGCATTTCGGCATTCCATTCGAAGAGGTGCGGATTCCATTGGCCGAAGCGCAGACGGAAGCGTCCATCCTCGCGCATTCGCCTTCGGGCAAAGTGCCCTGCCTGATCACCGACGATGGCATCACCGTGTGGGACTCGCTCGCGATCTGCGAGACGCTGGCCGAGCGTTATCCGCAGCATGCGATGTGGCCGCGCGACGCCGCCGCGCGCGGGCGCGCGCGCAGCGTCAGCGCCGAGATGCATTCGGGCTTCGGCGATCTGCGCTCGAACATGTGGATGAACATCCGCGCGTCGTTCCCCGGCAAGGGCGCGACGCCTGGCGCGCTCGCCGATGTCGCGCGCATCGACGAGATCTGGAGCGAGTGTCTCGAAACGTATGGCGGCCCGTTCCTGTTCGGCGAGTTCACCATTGCCGATGCGATGTACGCGCCCGTCGTGATGCGCTTCAACACGTGGCAGCCGAAGTTGTCGGACGTGGCCGCCGCCTACGCGCGCCGCGTGACGGAGCAGCCGGCCGTTAGCGCCTGGATCAGCGATGCGTTGCGCGAAGGACATGACATCGCCAAGTACGATATCTGCGCATGAATATCTACGCTGTAGGCGGCGCGATCCGCGACGAGCTGCTCGGCATGCCCGTGCAGGATCGCGATTACGTCGTGGTGGGCGCGACGCCCGAACAGATGATCGCGAAGGGCTTTCGCCCCGTCGGCAAGGACTTTCCCGTTTTCCTGCATCCGGACACGCACGAGGAATACGCGCTCGCGCGCACCGAGCGCAAGACATCGGCGGGCTATCACGGCTTCCAATTCTTCTACGCGCCCGATGTGACGCTCGAAGAGGATCTTGCGCGGCGCGACTTGACCGTTAACGCGATGGCCCGCGAGGTGACGCCGGACGGCGATCTGACGGGCCCGGTAATCGATCCGTTCGACGGCCAGACGGACCTGAAGAACCGCGTGTTCAGGCATGTCAGCGATGCGTTTCTCGAAGACCCCGTGCGCATTCTGCGCGTCGCGCGTTTCTCGGCGCGCTTTGCCGATTTCACCATCGCGCAGGAGACGATGGCGCTGATGTGCAAGATGGTCGAGGCGGGCGAAGTCGATGCGCTGGTGCCAGAGCGCGTGTGGCAGGAAGTCTCGCGCGGCCTGATGGAGAAAAAGCCATCGCGGATGTTCGACGTGCTGCGCGAATCCGGCGCGCTCGCGCGCATTCTGCCGGAGATCGACGCGCTATACGGCGTGCCGCAACGCGCCGACTATCACCCGGAAGTCGATACGGGCGTGCACGTGATGATGGTCGTCGATCACACCGCCGCGCAAAACTACGCGCTGACGGTTCGCTTCGCCGCGCTCACGCACGATCTCGGCAAGGCGACGACGCCCGAAGATGTTCTTCCGCGCCACGTCGGCCACGAAGGGCGCACCGTCGATTTGCTCAAGCCCTTGTGCGAGCGCCTGCGCGTGCCGAACGAATGCCGCGATCTCGCGGTGCTGGTCGCGCGCGAGCACGGCAACATTCATCGTGTGATGGAGACGAAGTCGGCGGGACTCGTGCGGCTATTCGAGCGCTGCGACGCGCTGCGCAAGCCCGCGCGTTTCGCGGAGGCGTTGCAGGCGTGCGAAGCCGACGCGCGCGGCCGGCTCGGGTTCGAAGCGGCGGCCTATCCGCAGGCCGAGCGCTTGCGCGAGGCGCTCGTCGCGGCGCGCTCGGTCGATGCGGGCGCGGTCGCGAGCGCGTATGCGGACGACCCCGCGAAGATCAAGGATGCCGTGCATCGCGAGCGCGTGCGCGCGGTGGCGAAAGCGTTGAACGAAGCGTCGTCGGAAGATGCGTGAGGGAACGCGCGTGCGGGAACACGCGCGAATCAGAGCAGCCGGGCGATCAGCGACAGCAGCATCGACAGTATCAGCGTCGACATGAACGGAAACGGATACTCCTTTCCGAACAGACGCAGCGTGACATCGCCGGGCATCCTGCCGATACCGAGCTTGCGCAGCCACGGCCAGCACGCCGACAGCACGGCCACGGCGATAAACGTGGTGAGCAGCCAGCGGATCATCGTGTTTGCCTCACAGCGTGTGCGAACGGTCGCCGCGCGCGAACGCATCGAGTGTGCCGTCGATGCCGCGCGAAAACGCGATCACCTTGAAGAGCTCGCCCATTTCGGCTTCCGATAGCAGTTTCTGTACCGCGTTTGCGGCGGGCAGGAAGTTGGAAATGTCGGACGGATCGATCGC
Source organism: Paraburkholderia diazotrophica (assembly GCF_038900755.1). Taxonomy (GTDB): domain Bacteria; phylum Pseudomonadota; class Gammaproteobacteria; order Burkholderiales; family Burkholderiaceae; genus Paraburkholderia; species Paraburkholderia diazotrophica_A. Next base: position 50,500 of record NZ_JBBPEN010000014.1, on the reverse strand, counting down.
GCTCAATGCTTCCGTGATGCCCGCGTTCATCAGGAAACGCGCCTGCGACGTATAGCCGAGCAGATCCGCACCCGCATCGATGCCCGCCTCGGCGATACCGGTGAATTCGACGTGCGACGTGATGTCCTGCAAGCCCGGATAGAGAAACGGATCGCCGTGCGCGCGGTGCCGGTAGTGGCACATCAGCGTGCCTTGCGTGCGCTGCGCGTGATAGTACTCGTGACGCGGAAAGCCATAGTCGATCAAAATCGCCGCGCCGCGCGCGAGCATCGTGCAGACGGTGCGCGTGAAGGCGAGCGCCGCTTCATGCGTCTCCGTCACGTAATCGACATCGCCGTCGATTTCCAGATCGCGCAGGAACGCGGCGTCGTGCGTCGACTGAACGGGACGGTCTGCGAAGCGCAATGCGCCGTTCTCGAATGCGACGCCGCGCTCGTGCCATTGCCCGCCGCTGCGCGCGAACAGACGCACGGGCATCGCGTCGAGCACTTCATTGCCCACCACCACGCCTTCGAACTGCTCCGGCAACGCGTCGAGCCAGCGCACGCGCGCGGCCATGGCGGGCGCCTGCGCTTCGATTGTCTGCCGCTGACGCTCGCGCAATTCGCCCGATAGATCCACGACCGAGTAGCTGTCCAACTGCGCGCCTAGCCCCGAAAGCGCATTGAGCAAGCCGGACGCCAGCTTGCCCGTGCCCGCGCCGAACTCCATCACGTGTCGCGTGCCGCTTGCTTCGAGCGCCTGCGCGATGGGCCGCGCAAGCGTTTCGGCGAAGAGCGGCGACAGTTCCGGCGCTGTCACGAAGTCGCTGCCATCTTCTGCGCGGCGGCCGAACTTGAGCGCGCCGCCGCTGTAGTAGCCCAATCCCGGCGCGTACAGCGCGCGCTCCATGTAGTGATCGAACGGCATCCAGCCGCCGTTCGCGTCGATCTCCGCGCGAATCCGCGAAACCAGCGCTTCGGACTGCGCGAGCGCGGTCGGGCCGGGAGCAGGTAAACTATCGGGTTGGTGAGCTTTCGGATTCATCCTTGCATTGTAAATGACCGCCTCGAACGACACTTCCGCCGCCAACGCCCGACGCGAGCGCGTCGTCCTCGTCACGGGCGCTTCGCACCGGATCGGCCGGGGGCTGGCCGTCGGCTTTGCGGCGGCGGGCTGGGACGTGGCGGTGCACTACGGCTCGTCGAAGGCGAAAGCCGACGACGTGGTCGCGGAAATCGCCGCGCTCGGGCGGCGCGCCGTCGCGCTGAGGGCGGATCTGTCCGTCGAGGCGGAAGTCGAGCGTCTGCTTCCCGATTGCATCGCGGCGCTGGGGCGTCCGTCGTGCATCGTGAACAACGCGTCGCTGTTCGATGAGGACACCGCGCTCGACATCGGCTACGCGAAACTGCTGCATCTGACGTCGATCAACGTCGGCGCGCCGCTCGTGCTCGCGCGGATGCTGCACGAAGTCACGCCCGAGGCGGCGCGGCACGACGAGGCACAGCGCGGCGCCGTCATCAACGTGCTCGACCAGAAGCTGTACAACATGAATCCGGACTACCTGTCGTACACGCTGACGAAAGCCGCGCTCGGCACGGCGACCGTCGCGCTCGCGCAGGCGCTGGCGCCGAAAGTGCGCGTCGTCGGCCTCGCGCCCGGCCTCACGCTGCAATCCGGCGATCAGACGCCGGAGAGCTTCGCGGCCGCGCACAAGGTCACGCCGCTCGGCCGCGCGTCGCGCATCGAGGATATCGTCGCGGCCGCGCTGTATCTCGCGGATGCGCGGGGCGTCACGGGTACGACGCTGGTCGTCGACGGCGGCCAGCATCTCGTGCCGCTGCCGCGCGATGTGATGTTTTTGACGGGCGCCTGACCGCGAGGTCGCGCCCCACCGGCGCGCCGCGAAGCGCGCCCAATTGCAACTGCGTGCCGCACGCACCCTTTTGCGCACGCGCCCTTTTGTACTGGAACGAACATGTCTGCCGCTTTGCTTCATCCCCGGCTCGCTGATTGCCGCAGGCTCTTTCTGCGCAACTACGAGGTGCACATCAACATCGGCGTGCATGAGTTCGAAAAACGCGGCGAGCAGCGCGTGGTGATCAACGTCGAACTGTTCGTGCCGCTCGCGCTGTCGACGCCCGTCGAAGACAAGTTGCGCGAAGTCGTCGACTACGACTTCATGCGCGCGACGATCGCACAGCGCGTGAGCCAAGGGCATATCCATCTGCAGGAGACGCTCTGCGACGACCTCGCCAAGGCGCTGCTCGCGCATCCGCAGGTCCGCGCCGTGCGCCTTTCGACGGAAAAGCCCGATGTTTATTCCGACTGCGATGCCGTGGGCGTCGAAGTCTTCCAGATCAAAGAGGACTGAGCGATGAACGCTCCCGAAACGTTGACGGGCGTCGACGCGAACGCCGCCGGAGCCGAAGCGGCCGCCGCCGAGCGCAAGCACGCGCTCACGCGCCGCGAGCAGAAAGAAGCATACGAGAACAACAAGCTGTTCAAGCGGCTCGCGCGGCAGGTCGGCCAGGCGATCGGCGACTACGACATGATCGAGCACGGTGACAAGGTGATGGTGTGCCTGTCGGGCGGCAAGGACAGCTATGCGATGCTCGACATCCTGATGCGTCTGCGCGAGCGCGCGCCGATCGACTTCGAGATCGTCGCCGTGAACCTCGACCAGAAGCAGCCGGGCTTTCCGGAACACGTGCTGCCCGAGTACCTGGGCAAGCTGGACATCCCGTTCCATATCGAGAATCAGGACACGTACAGCATCGTCAAGCGTCTCGTGCCCGAGGGCAAGACGACGTGCTCGCTCTGCTCGCGTCTGCGGCGCGGCATTCTGTATCGCGTGGCGGGCGAGCTTGGCGCGACCAAGATCGCGCTCGGCCATCATCGCGACGACATCCTGCAGACGCTGCTGCTGAACCTGTTCTACGGCGGCAAGCTGAAGGGCATGCCGCCCAAGCTGCAATCGGACGACGGCAAGAACGTCGTGATCCGTCCCCTCGCGTACGTGAAGGAAACGGACCTCGAAAAATACGCGGAATTGCGCGAATTCCCGATCATTCCGTGCAATCTGTGCGGCAGCCAGCCGAACCTGAAGCGCGCGGAAATGAAGGCGCTGATCCGTGAATGGGAGAAGCGTTTCCCGGGCCGCGTCGATAACATGTTCAATGCGCTGTCTAACGTGGTGCCGTCGCATCTGATGGACCACACGCTGTTCCCGTTCGCGAATCTGCGGGCGACGGGCGAAGCCGACCCGCAAGGCGATATCGCGTTCGACGAAGAGCCGTGCTCCACCGATTCCACGCCGGAAGGCACGCAGCAAAGCGCGTCGCAAACGATCTCGTTCGTGCAATTCGACGATCTCTGACAGTTTCGTCAGATCCCCGCAAAGCCTTTCAGCACAGGCATTTGCGGGGATTTGTCGGTCTGCCTGGCAACGTTGCCGTCATGCGCAGCGTGCTAGAATCGCCCACTCCAAACTCGTCATAGACGCCCACGTCATGAACATCGTGATTCTGGCGGCAGGCACCGGCAAGCGCATGCGTTCCGCGTTGCCGAAAGTGCTTCATCCCCTGGCCGGTCGGCCGCTTCTCGCACATGTCATCGATACCGCTCGCACGCTGGGGCCGACGCGGCTCGTCGTCGTGATCGGTCATGGCGCGGAACAGGTACGCACGGCCGTCGCGGCACCCGATGTGCAATTCGCGTTGCAGGAACAGCAGCTCGGCACGGGGCACGCGGTGCAGCAGGCTTTGCCGCTGCTCGATCCTTCGCAGCCGACGCTCGTGCTGTACGGCGATGTGCCCCTCACGAAAGCGGGCACGCTCAAGCGCCTGACCGATAGCGCGGGCCACGACGGCTACGGCGTGCTGACTGTGACGCTCGACGATCCCGCCGGCTACGGCCGCATCGTGCGCGACGCGAACGGCAAGGTCGAGCGCATCGTCGAACAGAAGGACGCGACGCCGGAGCAGCAGAAGATCGCCGAGATCAACACGGGCATTGTCGTGATGCCGACGAAGCGCCTCGATGGCTGGCTGTCGTCGCTGAAGAACGACAACGCGCAGGGCGAGTTCTATCTGACCGACGTGGTCGAGCTGGCGATCGAAGCGGGCATCGATGTCGTCACCGCGCAGCCCGACGAAGAATGGGAAACGCTCGGCGTCAACAGCAAGCAGCAGCTCGCCGAACTCGAGCGCATTCATCAGCGCAACGTCGCGGACGAACTGCTCGTCGCGGGCGTGACGATTGCCGACCCGGCGCGCATCGACGTGCGCGGCTCGCTCGAATGCGGCCGCGATGTGTCGATCGATGTGAATTGCGTGTTCGAAGGCGAAGTCACGCTGGCCGACAACGTGTCGATCGGGCCGAACTGCGTGATCCGCAACGCGACCATCGGCATGGGCACGCGTGTCGACGCCTATACGCACATCGAAGGCGCAAAGATCGGCGCGCAGGTCGTGCTCGGTCCGTACGCGCGTCTGCGTCCGGGCGCGGCGCTGTCGGACGAGACGCACGTCGGCAACTTCGTCGAAGTGAAGAACGCAGTGCTGGGCCACGGGTCGAAAGCGAATCACCTGTCGTATATCGGCGATTCGGACGTCGGCGCGCGCGTGAACATCGGCGCGGGCACGATCACCTGCAATTACGACGGCGCGAACAAGTTCCGCACGATCATCGAAGACGACGTATTCGTCGGCTCGGACACGCAACTCGTGGCGCCCGTGCGCGTCGGCCGCGGCGTGACGATCGCGGCGGGCACGACGGTGTGGAAGGACGTCGAAGACGGCCTGCTCGTGCTCAACGAGAAGACCCAGGTGGGCAAGAAGGGTTACGTGCGCCCGACGAAGAAGAAAAGCTGAAGGGAGCCGCGCGCGAGGTGCGCTGCGGACCCTAACTCTGCAAAGGATCATTGATTATGTGCGGCATTGTCGGCGCGATAGCGCAGCGAAACATCGTTTCTGTCCTGATCGAAGGATTGCGTCGCCTCGAATATCGCGGTTATGACTCGTGCGGCGTCGCCGTGCTCGCGGGCGGCGAGCCGAAGCGCGCGCGCAGCGTGGCGCGCGTCGCGGATCTCGACGAGCAGGTGCGCGAGACTCGCCTCGAAGGCGTGACGGGTATCGCGCACACGCGCTGGGCGACGCACGGCGCGCCCGTCACCGACAACGCGCACCCGATCTTCTCGCGCAACGAACTTGCGATCGTCCACAACGGCATCATCGAGAACTACGAGACGCTGCGCGACATGCTGCGCGGCAAGGGCTACGAGTTCATCTCGCAGACCGATACGGAAGTGATCGCGCATCTGATCCACAGCCTGTATCACGGCGATCTGTTCGCGGCCGTGCGCGAGGCGACGGGGCACCTGCACGGCGCGTACGCAATCGCCGTGCTGCACAAGAACCAGCCGCATACGGTGGTGGGCGCGCGCCAGGGCTCGCCGCTCGTCGTCGGTCTCGGTGAAGGCGAGAACTTCCTCGCGTCGGACGCGCTTGCGCTGGCGGGCAGCACCGATCGCTTCATGTTCCTCGAAGAAGGCGACGTCTGCGAACTGACGCTCGACAAGGTTCGCGTGTTCGATCGCGACGGCAAGCCGGCCGAGCGCGACGTGCGCCAGGTCGCGGCATACGGCGGCGCGGTCGAGCTTGGCCCGTATCGCCATTTCATGCAGAAGGAAATCTTCGAGCAGCCGCGCGCGATCTCGGACACGATTCCGCAATCCGATGTGTTCGATGCGTCGCTGTTCGGCGAAAGCGCCTCGAACGCGTTTGCGGAAATCGACAGCCTGCTGATTCTCGCGTGCGGCACCAGCTACTACTCGGGCCTGACGGCGAAATACTGGCTCGAATCGATCGCGAAGATTCCGACGCAGGTCGAGATCGCGAGCGAATACCGTTATCGCGATTCGGTGCCGAATCCGAAGTCGCTCGTCGTCGTGATTTCGCAATCCGGCGAGACGGCCGACACGATCGCGGCGCTCAAGCACGCGCAATCGCTGGGGCACAAGCACACGCTAGCGGTGTGCAACGTCGCCACGAGCGCGATGGTGCGCATGACGGAACTGTCGTTTCTCACGCATGCGGGCCGCGAGATCGGCGTTGCATCGACGAAGGCTTTCACGACGCAACTGGTCGCGCTGTTCGTGCTCGCTGCGACGCTCGGCAAGATGCGCGGCCACATCGGCGCGAAGCAGGAAGCCGACTACATCCGCCAGTTGCGCCACTTGCCCGCGGCGCTCAACAGCGTGCTGGCGCTGGAGCCGCAGATCATCGCGTGGTCGGAAGAGTTCTCGCGCAAGGAGAATGCGCTGTTCCTCGGCCGCGGCCTGCATTATCCGATCGCGCTGGAAGGCGCGCTGAAGCTCAAGGAAATCTCGTACATCCACGCCGAGGCCTACCCGGCGGGCGAGCTGAAGCACGGGCCGCTGGCGCTCGTCACGGAGGCGATGCCCGTCGTGACGGTCGCGCCGAATGACGCGCTGCTCGAAAAGCTCAAGTCGAACATTCAGGAAGTGCGCGCGCGCGGCGGCCAGTTGTATGTGTTCGCCGATGCCGATACGAAGATCGTCAACGACGAAGGCCTGCACGTGATCCGCATGCCGGAGCACTATGGATTGCTGTCGCCGATTCTGCATGTCGTGCCGCTGCAGTTGCTCGCGTATCACACGGCGTGCTCGCGCGGCACGGACGTGGACAAGCCGCGCAATCTCGCGAAATCGGTGACGGTGGAGTGAGGCTGTTCGCTCTGCGGTGATGTTATTGTTATCGTGCAAGCGTTCCCGATACGGCGCCGTGTTGGCGGTCGTATCCGGAACGCCTCGAATTCAAGCTCTTCCTTCGTCCATTGCCTGACGTTCGCTCGCAAACGTTCAAGGCTTCGTCGCGCTGGCCAGCACGCACGGCATCGGTATCCGCACCTCGCCGGCGCTTTCATATCGCGCAGCTCCTTCCGCGATTGTCTTCTCGATCAAGTCCAGCGCCTCGGGCGTCTGTGCATTCAGGATCGCGGAGATGCGCACGCCGCCACGCCTCACCATGTCGAATAGCGCGCCTGGCGCTCGCGCATGCAAGGTCAGCCCGAGTTCCTGCACACGCGGATCGAGAAAGCCTGCCTCGACGAGCACGCGCTTGCATTCGTCCCAGTCGCTGAACCGGAAGAAGGGTGGCCCTGGCGGCAACTGAACATCCATCCGGCCATGCGCCTCGATGGCCTTCAGCACGATCGCGAATCCGGCCGCCTTGTCGGGCGTCGCCCAATTCGTGAAGCCGACCTTGCCGCCGGGCCGCAGCACCCTGAATGCCTCCAGAAGCGCCTTCTCGGGATTCGAGAAGTGCATCATCCCGAAGTTGATGCCGACAGCGTCGACACACTCGTCGGGAAACGGCAGGTCGTCCGCGCTGCCGAACCTGAACGTCAACGCGGGATAGATGCGCCGAGCCTGATCGACCATCGATTCGGCGAAGTCGACGCCGACGGCATCCGCGCCGCGCTGGGCGGCCGACGCGGCGAGATAGCCGGGGCCCGATGCGACATCGAGGAAGCGGACGCCACGGCGCACATTCAGCGCGTCGAGCAACGGGCCATGGGACTGAATGGTCAAGTTACCGAAATACGCGTGATAAGGCTGCGCGGCCCGTTCCCAGCCTCGATGTTCGAAGGCGCCGAATTCGCTTTCTTCCATATGGCTTTTCTCCAGACGCTGTATCGCGTTCATGACGATAGCGAGCGATGCCTGTTCGCGACGACGCGATCATCCCGTCGCCATGATTTCGCGCGATAAATTCCGTTATAGGCTCCTCGCGCGAGAGTGCAACGAATCAATCGACGGACGGTGCGAAATCACGCGGACTCGACATCCGGATGTCCACACGATGCTCTGGACAACATGGGGATATCGCGGAGGCGATTGCTGTGGGCGGATTCTGAGTAAACACGCGGAGCACTCGAACGCGGGCCAAGTTATCCGGGTCTGCCGCCACGGATCCCACGCTTATGCGCATGGGTATCCGTTTCGCAATCGATTGAGCGCAATGCGGATTTGATGCTTGTCCACAGAAAACGGCGATGCTTGTTAACTGCTACTACGTATACATATCGATGAATTAAAAGCGTTGAGCAATGCTTGCGTACCGGTTGAATGTGCAGCAGAAGATGGCATTTGCCTGTTCCCTGGACAACACTGGATTGATGAATCTGTCGTGCGTGAAGAACGGTATCGCGGTGTCGGGCTGGCAGAGGCAGAGCGAACGCACTGTGTGCGGAGCAGGCCAACACTCATCGGTTGGAAATTCGCTCGTGAATCGCGCGCGAGTGCCTGCATGCCCCACGCAGCAAGCCGCACGGCCCGCAAGCGCTTCATAGGCATGGCCATTGCTCTTAACAGCGCGCCCGCCAAGGAAGCGGACCTCACTACACATCAACCGGAGGCGATCGTGCTTGCAGCAAAACCCTGTACTGCGACGTGTGTCATCGATGGAATCGCGGTTACGCTCACTTTTTTTCCTGACACGGGCGTCCTGCGCATCACGGACAGCACGGGCAGCCGTCTGAGAGAAACACGCTGGTCCGCTTCGTGGGACAGCCTGGTCGCGACGTTCCGCGAACTCAGCGAAACGGCCGACGAAGACCGCGCCGATCCGGACGTGCTGTTTGGCAGCGCCTACCGTCCGCACACGTCGAGTACGCGCTTCGCAACGTGAACGTATCGCGCGCCGCTGGCCGCCCGCGAACAAACGGGCGAATAGCGCCACGAATCGCCCTCGCTTCAGCCAATTGATTGCGCGCGCCCGCTCCTATACTTCTTTTCATGGAGCGACGATTCAACAAGCCCCATCGATGCGGTTCCCCTCTGCGTCGTGCATGACCGTAGGTTGCCTGCAATTCGTTCAGCAGTTTGAAGTTCTCGTTTGCAATAGCAGTAGCGCAGTAGCGCAGTAGCGCAGTAGCGCAGTACAGCAGTAGGGCAGTACAGCAGTACAGCAGTACAGCGGTAGCGAAGCAATGCAGTCGGCAACAGCAGTCTTGGCAGCGGCAAACAAGCAGTCGATTCACCGTTTCAACAGAATGCAGTTGGGGTTAGTAGCAAGGAGTAGGCGCGGGGCCAAATCGAAGCAAGAAGAAGCGTGACCAATAACAGCTTCATGTGATGAGAAGCAGTCGGCAAGCATCCACGCGCCTGTACGATATGACTCATCCACGAGCCCTGTTCCCCCGCGGAACAGGGCTCTTTTTTTGGCTCAGAAGATCCGTCGCTCACGCGCGCTCGATGTCCTGCCACGCGCCCGCCGCCGTGCTCTTCACAGAGGCATCGACGAACGCGAGTCCCTTCACGCCATCGCGGACGCCAGGAAAGAGCGCAGGCCTGTCATCCCGTTCACCCTCGCTGATCCGCTTGGCGACACGCTCCGCGAACTCCGTATAAAGATTCGCGAACGCTTCCAGATAACCTTCGGGATGGCCGATGGCGATGCGTGTCGAGCGTTGCGCGCCTTCGCTCATCGTCGGGCCGAGTCTGCGCGTGATGATCTGCTCGAAGCCATCATGCCGGCGATGAATCAGGCGGTTCGGCTCTTCCTGATGCCATTCAAGTCCGCCTTTGTCGCCGTGGATGCGAAAGCTCAGTCCATGCTCTGAGCCTGCCGCTGCGTTCGTCACCCACAGCGAGCCGCGCGCGCCGTTCTCATAGCGCAGCAGCGCGGAAACGTAGTCGTCGATGGTGCGGCCGGGAATCGCCGAGCCGACGTCCGCGCACACGCGGGTGACGTCGAGCCCGGTGACGTATGCGCCCAGATGAAACGCGTGCGTGCCGATATCCATCAGCACGAGCGAGCGGCCCGCACGTCCCGCTTCCGTGCGCCAGCCGGCGGGCAAATCGTGCGCAGCCAGATAGCTCTGCACGTATTGCAGATGCACCTGGCGAATCTCGCCGAGTTCGCCCGCACGGACCATATCGCGTGCCTGGCGCACCATCGGAAAGCCGGAGTAGCAGTACGTCACGCAGAACTCCGCGTTCGTCGCTTCGACGCGCGCTGCGATTTCGCGCGCCTGCGCCAGGTCGTTGGCCAGCGGCTTGTCGCAGATCACGTGAAAGCCGTTGTCGAGCGCCATCATGCAGATCGCGTGATGCGAGTCGTTGGGCGTCATCACCGCGATCACGTCGATGCGATCGGGCCGCGCGGCTTCCGTTTCGATCATTTGCCGCCAGGACGGATACGCGCGCTCATGGTCGATGCCGAGATTCGATGCCGCCTGCCGCGCGCGTTCGGGGTCGGAGGACAACGCGCCCGCGACGATGTCGTAGTGGCCGTCCAGCCGCGCCGCGATGCGATGCGTCTCGCCGATGATCGAGCCCGGCCCGCCGCCGATCAGGCCGAGCCGAATGCGTCTGCCGATGGTGCTTATCGTCATGTCGTCTCCGTCGTTCGAGTGAGTGCGTAGCGCTAGTGCGCAGTTAGTGCGTCGCGTTGCGGACTTCAAGATCGCGCAGCGCTTCGGCGAATTTTTCGTCGGACCAGTTTTCATCGAGCGCCGTCGCGAAGATCTGTTGCTGGCTCGCGGGCGCCAGTCCGCCGACGGGCGGATTGCGATCGAGATTGGTCGGGAACGCGTAGCCTTCCGCGCACGACGCGATCACGGCCGCCGCTTCCGCCGCGCCGATCCGCCGATGCGCGCGCATCGCACGCAACGCGGGAAACACGGCAGTGCACATGCGCGTGCGATCGAGCGATTCCATTGCGCGCCCATAAGCCGACGACGCTTGCAGCAGATTCGCCATTCGCTGCACGTCGCGCGTGCGGTTCGAACCGGCCGCGTGAAAAAGCGCGGGACTGAAGAAGATCGCATCGCCTTTTTTCAGCGGCAACTGCGCATGGTGCGATTCGAAATACTCGCGGAAATCCGCGCGACGCCACGCGACATAGCCCTGCGGATAACGCTGCGAGAACGGCAGCAGCCTGGTCGGCCCGCTATCGACGGGCATGTCGCTGTGCGCGACGGCGCCTTGCAGCGTCAGCAGCGCCGACATCAAATGCACATGGGCGGGAAAGCGCTGCGCGTCATCGACGGTGAGAAAGCCGAGGTGAAAATCGCGGTGCGCCTGTTGCGCTTCGCCGCCCGGACGCACGACGTTCACCTGCGACGTCATCTGATAGCCGGGGCCGAGCCACGCTTCGGCGGCTGCCATCAGGATCGGATTCGCGAAGTAGCGCACGAACACTTCCGGCGCGGCAAGGCAGAGCTTTTCCTGCGCGTTCCAGATGCGGTCGTTCGCGCCTGCCTTCGCGAAGTGATCGGCGCCGCCGCCTGCCTTGCGCTCGCTGCGGATCATCGATTCGAAGATCGCGGTTGCATCGTCGATCGCGGACGTGTCTTCGTACGCGCGCTTGAGCACGAACACGCCGGCGCCGTCGAGCAACACGTCGGCCCATTCGGCCAGCAGCTCGGGACGGCGCGACGCATCGGCCACGACAGGCCGCAGCGCGTCGCAGTCGTACACGGGAATCGCCTGTTCGACGGCGGCGGCGAAGCGCGGCCGTGCATGCGCTTCGCGCGAAGTGTCGATCAACGTCGCCAAGCCGTCGACGGAACAGTCCGCCTCGCGAAACCATGCGTGCGCGCCGGATGCAAAACGCCGAGGGTTCTGGCTCATGTGGTCTCCCGTTTCATGCAAGCTGATTGCCGGATGTTTCGAATCAGCTTATCGCCAAACTCCGGCGCTGCGTTACCATCGAAACATCAAAAACACATCAAACGCGGGGCGCGTTTTCACCTGGCGATCCATGAGTCATCCCTTTCTGATCAAGGAAATCGCGTTGCAGGCGGGGCTCGGCACGGCCACCGTCGACCGCGTGCTGAACGGCCGCGCGCACGTTCGCGAGCACACGCGCCGCCGTGTGATGCAGGCGATCAAGGAACTGGAGAAGCAGCAGATGACGATGGCGACGAGCGGGCGCAAGCTCGTCGTCGATGTCGTAGTGGAGGCGCCGCGCCGTTTCGCCGACGAGATTCGCGACGCGCTCGAAGACACGATCCCGAGTCTGCATCCGGCAATTTTCCGGCCGCGCTTTCTGATGCAGGAGACGATGACGAAGGCGCAAGTCGTCGATGCGTTGCGTGCGATCGCGCGGCGCGGCAGTCATGGCGTGTTTTTGAAAGCGCAGGACGTGCCCGAGATCGCGCAGGCGATCGCCGAACTGAAGCAGCGCGATATTCCCGTCGTGACGATGTTCACCGACATCCCCGCGTCGGAGCGCATTGGGTATGCAGGGCTCGACAATCGCGTCGGCGGCGCGACGGCTGCGTATCTGATCGGCCACTGGCTCGGCAGACGCGCAGGCAACGTGCTCGTGACGATGAGCAACGAGCGCTTTCGCGGCGAGGAAGAGCGCGAGGCGAGCTTTCGCGCGATGCTGCGCGAACGGTACGCGCATCTGACGCTGATCGACGCGAGCGGCGGGCAGGGGCTCGATGCGCAGACGGAAGGCCGCGTGCGCAAGGCCGTGGAAGCGGGGCAGAAGATTGCCGCCGTTTATTCGATGGGCGGCGGCAACGCGGCGATTCTGCGCGCGCTCGGGTCGCTGAACCAGCATCCGAAATGCTTCATCGCACACGACCTGGATCGAGAGAACGTGCAGTTGCTGCGCGACCGCGCGATCACGGCGGTGCTGCATCACGATTTGCGGCAGGACATGCGATCGGCGTGTCAGCACGTGATGTGCTTTCACAAGCTGCTGCCGAAATCGGCGGTGAGCGCGTCGTCGTCGGTGGTGGTGGTGACGCCGGAGAATATTCCGCTCGAAGTGGCACAGCGCTTTGGCGGGCGCGATGAGCGCGGGCAGCACGACAGCTAGCAAAAGAAAAACGCCACGGACAAAAGCCGTGGCGCGCAAATCGTCCCGATGATTCCGACTGCGTGGAGAATCATGGAGAACCTGGAGACGGAAACAAGTCTACGTCGACGCCGCACGCGGCCATCGCACGAATAGTGAGCGTTTTTCCCCGCAATTCAACTGCGGTTCATGGGTTGCAATCAGGCATGCCGTTTCGCCGGATCAGCCTGATCCGAGTGATCGCGGATATCGTCCGTCGGCGCTTGCGTCTGCGTCCATTCCGCCGGTTTCACCCGATTGCGCCCAGCCGCCTTCGCCGCGTAGAGCTGCGCGTCGGCGGCGGCGACGAGTTCCGGTGGCGTGCCGCCGTCGGCGGGGCGGCATGTGGCGACACCGATGCTGACCGTCACGCCGTGATCGGGCGGCAGTGGCTTGACGCGCAATGTCTCGACGACGCGGCGAATTTTCTCCGCGACATGGATCGCTGCATTCGACATCGTGTCCGGCAGCACGACGGCAAACTCTTCGCCACCATATCGCGCGACGATGTCGAGCGAGCGCCGCGCGACCGACGCGATGCAATCCGCGATGGCCGCCAGCACTTCGTCGCCGGCTGCATGGCCGTAGGTGTCGTTGAGGCGCTTGAAATAGTCGATGTCGATGAACAGCACCGACATCGGCGTGCCATTGCGCCGCGCGCGGCGCCATTCTTCGCGACAGGTCGTAGATTTCGACGTTGCGCGCAATATCGCTTGAAATCAGCCGCACGAGATCCGCCGACGTTTCGCGTGCATGGTTCAGCGCGTCGGTGCGCCCGGAGTACAGCGTAGCCAGCGTCAGGCCCGCCATCGCCGTTGCGATCAGCGTGCCTGCGATGCCCGTCAGGAACGGGCGATTGCCGACCGCTTGCGACACGGCCGCGCCGTGCGTGCGCTCGAGGTGGCGAAGCCTGTGACGGATGGCCAGAAGCGGGTTCGACACGAAAACGGTCTCTGCAGTTGGGATCACTACGCTATCAGGCTAGCGAAGTTTCCAGCAAGCGCCGCAATCGCGTTCGATGCATGCCGAACGCGTACCACTGAACGCGTGCCCACCGAACGCGCGCTCGCGATGTACAGTGATAGCCCAACTGATTGACGCAAACAACGACATGACGACTGGCTTCGCTCGCCGCGCATTTTCATGGATCCATGTCAGCCTCGCCGATCTCATCGAACGACGCGAGCGGCGGACAAAGGATGAAGCGCCATCCGGCGACGCGTCGCGTGCCGCGCGGGACGCTCGCTTGCCGCGCCGCGGACGGACGCTGTGGCTCGCGATCAGCCTGTCGATGGGCAGTGCGATCGCGCTTGGGCTCGCGCGCTTTTCATACGCGCTGCTGCTGCCGTCGATGAAAACCGACCTCGGCTGGAGCTTCGCGCAGGCGGGCGCGATGAACACGGCGAACGCGCTCGGCTATCTGCTCGGCGCGCTCGCGTTTCCTCGACTGTCGCGGCGCTGGCCGGCGGCCGCGCTCTTTATCGGCGGATGCATGGCGACGGCCTTGCTGATGGCCGCGACAGGCACGCTGTCCGATACGAACACGCTGTTCGCGCAACGTGTCGCGACGGGCATCGCGAGCGCGTTCATCTTCGTGAGCGGCGGCGTGCTGGCGGCGCGGCTTGCGTCGTCGAGCACGCGCGATGCAGGGCTCGTTCTCGGCCTCTACTATGGCGGCACGGGATGGGGCATCGTTGCGTCGGCGCTGCTCGTGCCCGCGACGCTTGCGTATGCCGTGCAGGCCGTGCATGGCTGGCAATTCGCATGGTTTGCGCTTGCGGGCGCATGCGTCGCGTTGTCGATCGTCGCCGGCATCGCTGCGAGACGCGTCGAGAGGCAGCACGTGTTGCGGAGGAGCACGGCGGGCGAAGCGGCCGCAGCATCGCGGCCCGTGCCGGTCTTTCGCTATGCGTTTGCACTGTCCGGCTATGGGCTTTTCGGCGTCGGCTATATCGGCTACATGACGTTCATCGTCGCGCTCCTGCGTGGCGACGGCATGAGCGACGGCGTCGTGACGGGCTTCTATGTGCTGCTCGGCATCGCGACGATCGTGTCCGCGCGCATCTGGTCGCGGCTGCTCGACCGCATGCGCGGCGGTCAGGCGCTGGCCCTGCTCAATGCGCTGCTTGCATTCGCGACGCTGTTGCCGGCGCTCGTCGCACATCCTGCCGTCGCGTTCGCGTCGGGGCTGCTGTTCGGCGCGACGTTCCTTTCCGCCGTCGCATCGACGACAGCGTTCGTGCGCCACAATCTGCCCGCCGCACATTGGGCGCGCGGCATCAGCGCGTTCACGATCGTCTTCGCGTTCGGGCAGATCGTCGGGCCGACGGTGATCGGCTGGGTGTCCGACGGCGCAGGTCTCGAACGCGGCCTCATCTATTCGGCCTGTCTGCTTGCGGCGGGCGCAGCGCTTGCGGCATGTCAGAGGACATGGGCGCATAAGGCCGATTCGGTCAACTGATCGATTTTCGTCGGTGCGCGCATGTACGGCGCAACAGCATATTCAGTGCCACGTCAGGCGTTGCGCGGGCCGCACGCCGCGCGGATTGCGGTCGCCAGCGCACAGACTGCGTGCATCGGCGGGAACACGATAAAAACCGACGAAATACTCAGTGCTCCCATTCGAATTCGACTGTTGCTATTTCGTCAAAACAACTAGAGAAACGAGAGATCAAGGCCTAAAGTTAAAGTGCTTTCTCAAGTCTTTTGTGCAGTGCGGGGGTGCTATGAAACGTAGAAACGCGCGACAACTGGTTCGGCTACTGTCGGACATGCGACACGCGGCGGATTGCAGGGCGCTTCGCGCAGCTGCGACGCAACGGGCGATGGAGCTTGCAGCAGCAGAAGCAGCGGAGGAAGAGCAGGAAAAGCCGGACACATCGCGCGAGGGCTCCCGCGACAAGACGACGTGGAGAACGTCATGAAATCCGCCACCGAGCAGTCGCTGCATTTTTTGGTCGACAAGTGGCTGGGGCCGGTTTCCACGCCTGTGCGCGTCACGCAGGTTGGTCGCACGAAATGGGACAACACCCGCTACGTGCGCGTAGAGACATCGCTGCGGGACGGCCGGCGCTCGCTCTTCTTCTTTCGCCACGACGACGGCTGCTGGTGCGTCTTTCCGCCGACGCCAAAAAAACGCCGTTCCGACGACGAAAGCTGGCAGAGCGCGTTTGCGGGTCAAGCCGTCGCCTGAGGCGGATCGTGGCCGCTCGTCGCCGCCCGTGAACGCCAGCGCGGCATGATCCCGACGGGCCGCGCGTCAGGCCGGTTCCGCTGAATCCGACGGCACCTGGCGCCGGCCGCTCCACATCGGCATCAGCTGGCAGACGATCAGTCCCGCGAGCATCAGCGCGCAGCCGAGCATTGCGCGCGCCGCGAGCGTTTCGCCGAGCACGAGCCAGCCGGCCAGCGCGGCGAATACGCCTTCCATGCTGAAAATCACGGCCGCGTGCCCGGGCGCCGCATCTTTTTGCGCGACCACCTGAATCGTGTACGCGACGCCCACCGACAGCGCGCCGCCGTAGAGAATCGTCGGCGCGGCGCGGACGATGTCGGCGAGGCGCAGTGGATCGACGGCGAGTCCGATCGCGAGGCTCACGACGCCGCACACGACGAACTGCACCAGCGCGAGCGCCAGCGGATCGTGACGGCGCGCGAAACGGCTGACCAGCACCACCTGGGCTGAAATCACGATGGCGCCCGCCAGCTGGAGCCAGTCGCCGTACAGAATCGAAAAATGCTCGTCGACGCTCAGGAAGTACATGCCGA
Source organism: Paraburkholderia diazotrophica (assembly GCF_038900755.1). Taxonomy (GTDB): domain Bacteria; phylum Pseudomonadota; class Gammaproteobacteria; order Burkholderiales; family Burkholderiaceae; genus Paraburkholderia; species Paraburkholderia diazotrophica_A. The sequence goes on along the minus strand of NZ_JBBPEN010000014.1, from coordinate 33,872 downwards.
GCGCGGCCAGCGTTGCGCCGAGCCACACGCCCAGGCCCGTCTGATGGCGCAACGCGACGCCCATCAGCGGCACGATGACGACATACAGCGAGCTGATGAACCCGGCGTTGGCGACTTTCGTGTACTGAAGGCCGATCTGCTGGCATGAAATCGACACGGCGACCAGCAGGCCGAGCAGCGCGCCGTCGCGCCATAGCTTGCGTGCGGTCGAAACGGCGACTGCGGGCGTCGTTTCCGTCGGGATGCCGGGCTTGCGGCGTCGCGCGATCGACCAGACGATCAGCACGACGAACGCGCCGAGCAGAAAGCGCAGCCCGGTAAAGAGAAACGGGCCGATTGCATCGAGGCTCAGGCGCTGCGCGACGAACGCGCTGCCCCAGATCATGGCGGCGACGAGCATCAGAAGATTCGCGCGCAGGTGTTGGCGGGTGGCGGTTTTCAAGCGGAGATTTCCTGCAAGGCAACTCGTTTCGCGCGATCCACGGCGCATAGGGCGCGTGTTACTTCGGACGAAACGATGAGTCATGACGGCATTGGCGGCAGCCGACATGATACCCGGGCGCGCCGTCGGCGAAGCGTCGACGGCTTGAAAGCATTGAGTAAGCTAAATGTGTCCCCGAAAATACAGTCCAACCTTTATGGGATGACAAACCGCCTACGCTGCGTGATACTCCCCGCGGGGAGCCGGGAGGCGCTGCGTGGCCCAGCCGGCTTCACCGTCATGCTGTTCCAATTCAACATTTGACTTAAAAGTCGTCAGGTTTTGGGGATAAACACACATGAAGAAGATCATCGCCTCGCTCATCACCGCCTCGCTCGCACTCGTGTCCGTTCAGGCTTTCGCACAGGCATCCGACGCAGCACCGGCCGCCGCTAGCACCGCCAAGCCGAAGCACGCCCACAAGCAACTGAAGACGCACGGCAAGCGTGCTGGCGTGTCGAGCGCCGCTTCGGCTGCTGGTACGAACGACAAGGGCACGGCGAACTAAGCAGTCCGTTCGTCGCGTCAGCCGCTAGCCATCTTCGATGGCACCGGCGCCTGGCAGCGCTGCTGGCGTAGCAAGAAGAAAGGCCGAAGCGAATGCTTCGGCCTTTTGCATTTTCAGCGCGGGCAGTCGTGCCCATTCACGCAATCGAATGGCTCGCGACGACGCCTTCGGGTTACGTCCGTTCAGGCGCTCGCTGCGAGTCCGTTGACCAGCAATTCGGCGATCAGCGCGTTCATGCCTTCCGGATGCGTCGCGGCCCGCTCCTTCAACTGATCGACGAGCGCTTGCGGCAACTTGCACGCAAACGGCACGAGGCCCATCGCCTGATCGAGCTTGCGCTGCTCGCGCCGGTCGAGTTGCGGTTGTTGCGACGATGCCTTGCCGAAACGGTCGGCGGCGAGGGACTGTTTCATCTGGTTGCCCAGTTTCAGCGCCTTGTTCTTCTCAAGGTCGAATTTCTTCATTGCCATGCTGAAGGCCTCTAACGAATAAGCAATCCGCCATTGTACGCATCGCGCGCGCCTGAAATGCCCGTTAAGCAGCGCCGCGCGCGGACAGCGGGGCCGAGTTATGGCGCGGCAGTGTGCGCGCCCGTCACGCTATCCATCAGCGCGCGCATTCGCCGCCAGTGCGAACCTTCCCAGAAGACCCGCCGGCAGATGTCGCAAGTCACGAACTGCGAATGCCGCTCGAGCACGCCGGCAGGCGCGCGTCCGATCGCTTCGTCCTTTGGAATGCGCCGCAGCGGCGCGTTGCACGTGAGGCACAGGCGAAACGGCCGCGCGGTGCCCGCCAGATCGAGCCGTCCGAAAATCTCGCGCAGTTGCGCTTCGGGTTTCAATGCCCGCACATAGCAGCCATGCGTGATCGTGCGGCGCTTCAGAAGTTCGCGGTCGCGCGTGAGGACGATGCGGTCTTCGTCGGAGGCGATCGACTCGATATGTGAATCGGCGTAGTGGTTGTCGTAGAGTGTGTCGAAGCCCGCCAGGCGCAGCAATTGCGCGAGTCCGCCAAGATGCGCGTCGGCGACGAAGCGCACCACGCGTAGCGGGCGCTCGCGTACGCGCAGCAGCGGCTGGATGTCGAGCGCCTCGAACTTCGGATAGACGGCAACGCGATCGCCTTCCTGCAACTGATGCTCGAAGCCGACCGATTCGCCGTTCACGACGATCAGCTCCACCTCCGTGTGCGGCACGCCGAGCGCTTCGATCATGTGCTTGGCCGTGGCGGCGCGCGCGCACTCGCAACTGAATGACTGCCGACGCAGCGGCCGCGCCAGGAAGTCGTTCAATTCTTCGTAGAAGCGGAAAGTCGCGGTGACCATGATGCGAGTATCGCACTGCGTCGGGCGCAGTGCCGATGGGCAATTATGAGCACGGCTCGTGCGACTGTGCTCTACTGCGGGTTCTGTTGAACAGGAGCTATTGATGGACATCGGTTTTATCGGTCTCGGCGAGATGGGCGCCGCGATGGTCGCAAACATCTTGAAAGCCGGGCATAGCGTGCGTGTGTGGAACCGCTCGCCGGACAAGGCGCAGCCGCTCGCCGGACTCGGCGCGCAGGTGGTCGGTTCGCCTGCCGAGGCTTTCGCCGGGGACGCCGTTTTCTCGATGCTCGCCGACGATGCCGCGCTGCGCGATGTTATCAGCGCATCGTTGCTCGAGCATGCGCCACGCGGGCTGATCCACGTGAACATGGCGACGATTTCCGTTTCGCTCGCCGAAGAGCTGGCGACGGCGCACGCGAGCCGTGGCGTGCACTACGTGGCGGCGCCCGTGATGGGGCGGCCCGACGTGGCGGCCGCCGCGAAGCTGACGATCGTCGCCGCCGGTCCCGCCGAGGCGATTGACCGCGTGCAGCCGGTGTTCGATTCGATCGGCCAGAAGACCTGGCGCATCGGTTCGCTGCCGCAGCAGGCGAACGTCGTAAAGCTCGCGGCGAACTTCATGCTGGCGTCCGCCGTCGAGACGCTCGGCGAAGCATCCGCGCTGCTGGGCGGTCATGGCGTCGCGATGCAGGATTTTCTCGATGTCATCACGAATAGCGTGTTCCCCGGCCCGGTGTATCAGGGCTACGGCAAGATGATCGCGGAACGGCGCTACGAGCCGGCGCTCTTCAAGGCACGTCTAGGCCTGAAGGACGTGCGGCTTGCGCTGGCGGCAGCCGACTCCGTCTCGACGCCGCTGCCGGTGGCGAGCGTCGTGCGCGACAGCCTGATCGAAGCCGTTGCTCACGGCGACGGCGAGAAGGATTTCGCCGTGCTGGGGCAGGTCGCGTCGCGACGGGCGGGACGCTGACGCTCGATAGCGAGCGGGCCGCGAATCGACTGATTCCGGCTTGAACCGCGCCGCCGCTTGCCGATCCTTGCTGTCATTCGCGGCGGCAAGCGGCGGGCTTCGGCGCGCAACGGGCTGGGCGGGCATAATGTCCGTCCCGCCCGTTTTCAATTTCACCGAGCACGAAGCATCATGAGTCTGCACACCTGGTGGCTATACGTGGCCACGGTTTTTGTCGTCTGCGCGATCCCCGGTCCGAACATGCTGTTGATGATGACGCACGGCGCGCGCTACGGCATGCGTCAAACGACGGCCACGATGGCCGGCTGTCTGATGTCGCTGATGCTGATGCTGGCCGTGTCCGTCGCCGGTCTTGGCGTGTTCCTGAAAGCCTGGCCGACGATGTTCAACGCGCTGCGCCTGCTCGGCGCGGCATACCTGATCTATCTCGGCGTGAAGGCATGGCGCTCGCCCGCGAGCGAAATCGCGGCGGCGAAAATCGAGGCTTCACCCGACGCCGGCAGCAAGCTCACCCGTTCGCGCGGCTCGCTGTTTCGCAACGGCTTTCTCGTCGGTAGCAGCAATCCGAAGGCGATTCTGTTTTCGGCTGCGCTGCTGCCGCAATTCATCGACGCATCGCGTCCGACGCTGCCACAGTTCGCGGTTCTCGTTGCGACGACGGCCGTGCTGGAAATCAGCTGGTACATCGTGTACGCGGGCTGCGGCACGCAGATCGGCGCGAAGCTGAAAACCAGTGGCGTCGCGAAGGCGTTCAACCGGCTGACGGGCGGCGTGTTCGTCGGCTTCGGCGCGATGATGGCGCTCGTGCGGCACTGACGCTTCACGCTCGCAACGCGGTTTCGCGCGGCGCGAGTGGGTCATCGATCGTTCGGCGCGCCCGCGCGATCTTGCGGCAAGCAACCGCGCTCAATGCTGGGCCCGCCGGACCGCGCGGTCGACGAATCCGAACAGCAGCACGGCGATCGTGAATCCCAAGGCGATCACGCACACGCCGCTCCATCCGGCCCATGCCCACGCCGCACCTGAGAGCGCGGCGCCAATTGCTCCGCCGATAAAGAAAATTCCCACGAAGAGCGCATTCAACCGACCGCGTGCGGCCGGATTGATGAGATTGATCGCGCGTCGTCCGAGTGTCTGATCGGTGATGATGCCCGCGTCGAGCGCCGCCGCGCCTGTGACCAGCAGCGCGAGCGCCGCAATCGGATGCGCGGCCGGCGAAAACCCGCCCCAGCCCGCGCCTGCGACACCCAATAGCAGAACCGCGCCGATCATCACCAGATGCGAGACGATCTGCGTCGCGCGCTCCGCGCCGCGATCGCCGAGATAGCCGGCGAGCGGCGTGACGATCGCGCCCGTAGCGCCCGCCAACGCGAACGCCGCGATGCCCTGCATGCCGAGTGAAAACGGAGGCTGCGCGAGCCGCAGCGCAATGGCCGTCCAGAATGCGCTGAACGCGCCGAGCGCCAGAGCGGCGAGCGTCGCGCGCCGTTGCAGCACGGGCTCGGTGCGCAGCAGCGTCCACAGTGAGCGCAGCAGTTCCGTGTAGCGCGCGTGAGCGAAAGGCGTGTGATTCGGCAACTGGATGTAGAGGACGAGCGCAAGCAACGCATCGGCGGCCGCTTCGATGCTGTAGAACGAACGCCACCCGAACGACCCCGCGATCACGCTCGCAAGCGGACGCGACAGCAGAATGCCGAGCATCAAGCCGCTCATCACGTTGCCGACGGCGCGCCCGCGCCCGCTTTCCGGCGCCATCGACGCGGCCATCGGCACGAGCATCTGAATCACGCTCGACGTGGCGCCCGCCAGAAATACCGACGCCAGAAACAGCCAGCCCGACCGCGCGAGCGCCGACAGCGCAAGGAAAACAGCGCAGCACGCGAGCGTCCGGACGATGAGCCGGCGGTTTTCGAGCAGATCGCAGAGCGGCACGAGCAGCAGCAATCCCGCTGCATACCCGAGCTGAGGCAGCATCGCGATCAGTCCGGCCAGTTCCGGCGGCAGGTTCAGCGCGCGGCTGACAGGTCCCGTCAATGGCTGCGCCGCCGACAGATTCACGACGATCACGCCGACAGCGGCGGCGAAAAAGAGCGTCAGCGGCGTGGTCAAAGTCGTCGTCGGCGTTGCGGGCGATCGCGCCAATGGCGGCGCGGGCGGTGTGGTGACGGCGCGCGGACAGGTGTCGGCGGGTCGGTTCATCGATTGCTCCGGAAGGTTTCGTCCAGCCTATCGTAGGGACGCCGACGTTATGCGACAATTGAATTATCTCGATAATGTTTATGCGAGGTTGTTTTGAACACGCGAGACTTGCAGGCGTTCGTCGCGGTCGTCGAAAGCGGATCGATGGTGAGGGCATCGGAAAAGCTGTTTCTCACGCAGCCCGGGCTCACGCGCCGCGTGCAGAACCTGGAGACGATGCTCGGCATCGAGTTGCTCGACCGGCAGAGCAAGCCGCTCAAACCGACGGCGGCTGGAAACGAGGTGTACGGGCTTGCGCGGACCGTGCTGCGCGCCGTCGACGACCTGATGGCCGTCGCGTCGCCCGACAGCGAACCGACGGGCGAGCTGAAAATCGGCGTGCCGCCGTTTTTGTCCGAACTCGCGCTGGAGCAGCCGATCGACCGGCTGCGCAGCGCGTTTCCGAAGCTCACGCTGCGCGTGACGGCGGGCTGGTCGCCGGGGTTGTTGCAGGGCGTCGAGCGCGCATCGGCGGATGCGGCCGTCGTGCTGCTGCCGGAGGGCGTCCCGTTGCCGGAAGCGCTCACCGCGACGCTGCTCGCGTACAAGCCGACGGTGGTCGTCGCGCCGCGCTCGTTCGGATTCACCGAGCAGCCGACGACACTCGCCGAACTGTCGTGTCATCCGTGGGTGCTGAATCAGGATGGTTGCGGGATGCGCTCGGCGCTGAGCCGCGCGATGTCGGCTGCGGGGTTGCCGTTCAATGTGGCCGTCGAGGCATTCGGCTCGGAATTGCAATTGTCGCTCGTCGCGCGCGGCTTGGGCGTGGGGCTTGCGGCGCCGGAAGTACTCGCGCGCAGCCCGCAGCGCGAGTCGCTGCAGATTCTCGACGTGCCGGATTTTCGCAGTGGCCTGAACGTGTGGCTCGTGCATGGCGCGCTACCCGGGCGCCTGATCCGGCCGATCTCGTTGATGCGCGACGCGCTGATCGAAAAGCTGAAAACGGATGCCGCCTGCTGGCCGTTGGCGGGAGCGACGGCATGATGCGAAGCACAATAAATGCACCTGAAAGGTGCGATATGGCGAGATCGCGCGCGTGCTTCCTGTAGTGCCTGGACTCTAATCTAAATGTTGCATCGCACCACAGGGTTTGCTATAGTTGTTTTCGTCTCCTCCATGTCTCCTCTGATATGGATTCAGCCCGCCAACCGTTTGGCGGGCTTTTTTTTGCCTGTTTCCTTCGTACTTGCTGCTGCGCGTGGCCGTTCGGTCAAAGCCGATTGCGCTGGCCTCGTCAGAATTTGTAGGACACCGCGAGGTACGTGATGATCGGATTGGCTTTCAGTTCAGCCTTCGATACGCCCAGTTCCGTGCCGTCCGCCGCCTTGATGATCACCGATGAAGTCGTTTTCAGCGGGATATAGGTGACGGATGCCGTCACGCCCCAATGATCGGTGATGTTGTACATCGCGCCGGCGTTGAAGACGGGCGCCCATGACGACGATGCCTTCGCTTCCACCGATGTCTTGCCCGGCTTGCCCGCGCCCGCGGCGAGAATCGCGCCGAGGTTGTCCTGTGTCGACGTGACGAAGTTGTTGTTCAGCTGGATGTCGCTGAACCAGTTGTACGACACGCCGATGCCGAGAAACGGCCGGAACTTCGCCGTCGCCGACCCGAAGTAGTACTGGAAGATCAGCGCCGGGCTCCATTGCCGCACGCTCTTCACGATCGGATTGACGGCGGGATCGCCGATGTCCTGCTTGCCGAGCGCGCCCGCCGGACCTGGCGGCTGAATGGTGCCGTGCCCGTAAATCTTGAACTTTGGCGGAATGCCCGCCACCGACGTCACCGCGAAATGGTCCGTGACGAAGTGCGAAAAGACGAGACCGGCCGTATCGGCATTCGTCGTCGACAGGCTCGTGCCCGGCGACGTGAACGAACTCGGCAGCCGCAACGGGGTGTTGATCGGCACGGGCGCGACGTGTGTCGTGAGCGGCGTGCTCGAATCCTGCGGCATCACGTGAAACCAGCCGAGCGTGACGAGGTTGTCGCCGGCCTTTTGCGCATGCGCGCTCTGCGTGGCGAGCGCGCCCAATGCGGCAGCCGACGCCGCGACCAAGAGCTTTTTCATTTTGTTCCTCCTGAGCGGACGGCCTGCCGCGCGGGCGACGGCGTTGTCGATGCCGTCTGCTCCGCGCCCCGGCCGGCCGCTCTGCCGCGCGGGCAGAGAGACGCGCCGAGGGGCGGTCGCCTCGTTGCGTTTTATCGTGCGGAGCGCGCGCCCATCACTGGACGAAGGCGCCGATCGTGAAGTACGGCGACGACGCGTTCGACAAGTCCAGGAAGCCGAATACGCCCCCCGTGAAAATGAACTTGCCGGTCGGCGCGCTGCCGGCGGCCGCGCTCGCGTAGGTCGACGTGACGACGCCGGGGACCGTCTGCGTGAAGTCGAGGTTCAGCGCCTTGGTCAGCGAGGCTTGCGACGCGTTGAACGGATCGAGCAGCGTCGCCTGCGTGCCGACGAGCGCGTTCGTCCGGTAGTCGAACTCGCTGTCGACGCCGATGTACTCGCCGTTCTGCGAGTTGACGGCGATGTTCGTCTGAGGCGAGAGGATCGAGATACCCGATTCGTCGTCGGCGACGGGGCCGGTCAGGCCGTTTTGCGGATTGGGCGTTAGCGACGAATTCGCAACGCCCGTGCGGATCAGGATCGGCACGTTCTGGTTGCGCAGCTTGCCGACGATCATGAAGCCCTTTGCGACGGGCGATGTTGCGAGCGTCGGTTTGCCTTGGCCCTGGAAGTTGTCGGTTTCGAATGCGCCGCTGCCATCGGACGATTGCGCCCAGTTCGTGCCCGGCTGCTGGCACTTGCCGGCGTTGACGCCTGCGTTGTCGCACTCCGTCCAGGTGCCGTCGGCGTTGATCGTGATCTTGGTATCGACGACGGTCGGCGCGAAGTTTTGCGACGGAATCTGGTGATAGCCGAGCTGGTTGTACGTGCCCGTGACGTTCGCGAGATTCGTCTCAATCGACGAGAAGCCGATGAACGGGTAATACGGGAATGTCGTATCGGGCACCTGGCCTTGGCCAAGAATTCCGTCGAACTGGATCTCGGCGCCCGGAATCGTGCCGCCCGCCACCCCTTCGCCGACGAAGATGCGCGCCGGACGGTTCGGATCGAGACTTGCGCCATTCAGACGGAACGCGCACTGGTTGAGCTTGTTGGTGGGCAGCTGCGTTTCCTGCGTGAGCGTGCCGGATGCCGTTTGTCCTTTGCGCGTGGGCGCGACCGTTCCCTTCGTCGCGGGGATCGGCGATTCGACGTAGGCGATTTGCCACGTCATCTTCGTCGTGTCGAGTTGCAGCTTGACGAGTTCGCCATCGCCGCCGCCGCCCGTGAAGGTCGTGCCGTAGTCGAGCGACGAAGGGCAGAGGCGGGCTTCCGTCGGCGGCGGGCCGTCGCTGCCCGAACCGCCGCAAGCCGCGAGCAACGGCGCTGCAAAAGCTAGCGCCGAAAGAATCTTCCAGTTCATTGTGCCTCCCTGTCTTGTTGTGGGCAGCCGGCTCCCAGTCCAGCCGCCTTTCGGCCTTGTGATCTAGCGGTGCTGCCGTACTGCGTTCGTTGCATGTCGCTGCACGTGTTGTTGTGGTGTCGTCGCGTCGCTCACTTGCTTCACTTGCTGATCTGCGCGCCGACGCTGAAGTACGGCGAACTGGCCGTGTCGGCGTTGGCCGAAGTCGGCGCGATGCCGCCGTTTTCCGTGCCTTCGATGAAGATCGCGTAGAGTCCGCCCGCGGCGATGGCGAGGCCCGATTTGCCTTGCGTGTCGGCGACGTTCACGACGCCGGGATTGCCGAGACCGTACTTCAGCGCGAAGCCGCTTTCGGCGGCTTGCGTGGTCGGATTGATGAAGGTGCCGAGGCCGCCCTGGATCAGCGACGCGGTGTACCTGAAGTTCGAGTCCGCGCCGACATAGCCGCCGTCGAAGCCGCCCGATGCGAGCGGCGTCGCGCTCGCGAGCATCGCGATGCCGGATTCGTCGTCGACCTGCGCATCCAGCGGAATGGCGCCCGTGCCGGTAAACACATAGCCCGTCCTCACGACGACCGGGACGGTGGCGCCGTTCAGCTGGCCGAGGATCATATGAGCCTTCGACGTGCCCTTCTGGCCGAGCAGCGGCAAACTGAACTGGTTTTCGATGCGCGGCGCGTTGTTGCTGTCGAAATAGCCGTTGGCGTTGAGCGTCAGCGGGTCGCCCGTCGACAGGCATCCCGTCGAGCTTGCGTTGCCCGCAGTGGGCGCTGGATTAGTTGTGGACGAGCATGCGCCGTTTGTGTCGAACGTTTCGGACGTGCTGGTTGCGGTCGCCGCGTAGTTCGCCGATGGCTCGATGTGATACAGCAGCCCGTTGTAAGTGCCGGCGACCTTCGAGAGATCGGTCGTCGTGCTCGCGAAGCCGAGGAACGGATAGAAGTCGAAGTGCCGGCTCGGCACGGCGCCGACGTTCTGGTAGGTCAGGATGTTTTTGCCGGCGTACGAGATGTCCGCGCCGGGAATGCCGCCGCCCGCGACGCCTTTGCCGACGAAGACAATCGGCGGATTCGCCGATGAAAACGATGTGGTGTACGTCGCGCCCGTCGACGGCGCGGTGCCCGAGGCCGGCGTCAGCATGAACGCGCAGCGCGTCTGCTCGGCGTTGGGCAGCATGCCTGCGGGCGGGTGCATGACGGCGCCCGTGACCGTCGTGCCCGCACGTGTCTTGTCGACCTGTCCCGTCGACACGGGAATCGGCGATTCCAGAAACGTCAGCGTGTACGTCATCTTGACGGCATCGATGTTCAGCGTTACGACTTCGCCGCTGCCGGCCCCGCCCAGGTAAGTGCTCTTGCCGATGTCGGCATCGGCCGGGCAAAGCGTGCTCGCGCTGGCCGTCGACGTGGGCGGCCCTTGCACGCCGCAGCTCGATCCCGAGCACTGGCTCGTCCGGATCGAGCCGGGGTTATCCGCTTTCCCTCCGCCGCAGGCGAGCAAAAAAGGCGCGCTGGCAATGGCACATGCCAGCCCTCTCGAAATGGCGTACATGCTGTCGTCTCCCTGTTGGTCAGAGTTGCGGCTTTAGCGCCTTACTCCGATCCATGTTTGCCTACTGATCTAATTTGCGAGCTAATTTCGCTGCGGGATTTAAGGCTGTCAATTGAGCGAATCGTCTAAAAAGTCCGATTCAAACAGCCCATTTTTCGCGGAGAGTCGCATGGCGCTTCGAGGCACGCGCTTTTAAACAAAAACGGCTTCTTTCGCCGATGGGCGGATTTCTGCCCGTTGCCGCTCCGCCTTTACTGGCGGGCGATACGGCAAAATGCCTCTATCATCTTCGAACGTTCGTTCGCAAAAAAATCGGGAGATTCCCTATGCGGTAATAGATGCGCAATACAGAAAGAAGGGAAGCATTAAATGCCGGTTTTAAGGCGTGCTGGAAATGACGGCAAAACGAAAGGAATTACGCCGCGTTTAATTAGCCGTTTTTAATCGCAGATTGGCGATTGCAAAAGAAAAAGCCGGCGTTTGAATGCCGGCTTTGTAAAGCGCGAGGACGGCCGTGCCGTCCATGCGCGATCGGTTAGCGTTTCAAGCCCGTCGCTTCGTCTGCGCCGATCGCGAGATTCATGCACTGGATCGCCGCCCCCGACGCGCCCTTGCCCAGATTGTCGAGCCGCGAGACCGTGACGAAGCGCTCTTCGCTACCGAACACGAACAGGTCGACGCGATTCGTGTCGTTGTTCGCCTGGACGTCGAAGAAGCCGCTGTCGAGGTTGTCGTCGGCGTTGAAGGGCGCGACGCGCACGAACTGCTCGCCGCTGTAGTACTCGGCGAAGAGCGCCTGCACTTCTTGTGGCGTGGCCCGCTTCGCGAGCTGGCCCGGCGTGAAGTACGTCGTCACGGCGAGGCCCTTGTAGAAGTTGCCGACGATCGGCGTGAAGATAGGCGGGTGCTTCAGGCCCGTGTGCGCGGCCATTTCCGGCAGGTGCTTGTGCGTGAGGCCGAGCGCATACGGGCGCGGGCTGTCGAGCTTCGCGTTGCCGCCCGCTTCGTAGTCCGCAATCATTTTCTTGCCGCCGCCGCTGTAGCCGGTGATCGAATAGCTGTGCGCGGCGAAATCCGCCGACACCACGCCCGCCTCGACGAGCGGACGCATCGCCAGCACGAACGCCGATGCGTGGCAGCCGGGCACTGCAATGCGCTTGGCCGTGCGCAGACGCTCGCGTTGCGCGCGGGCCAGCTCGGGCAGGCCGTACGCCCAGTCGGCATGCGTGCGGAACGCCGTGCTCGCGTCGATCAGCACGGTGCGGTCGTTCTCGACGAGCGACGCCGATTCGCGCGACGCAACATCCGGCAGGCATAGGAACGTGACGTCGGACGCGTTGATGAGACGACGGCGCTCGTCGATGTCCTTGCGCTTCGCTTCTTCGATGCGGACGATTTCAACGTCTGCGCGCTGCGACAGGTATTCGAAGATTTTCAGGCCGGTCGTGCCTTCCTGTCCGTCGACAAAAACTTTCGTGCTCATCTCGATCTCGCTGGCTTACGGAAAACGGGGCGCTCGCTGCGCCGGAACGCCATTTTAAGTCTGCTTGGCGGCGCGTGTGCAGCGCTTGTGCAGATTCGGCGAAAAACACGTTGCGCCGCAACCGTGACAGCGGCATGACGGCGCGTGCTGTCAGAACGCGGTCAACACGCAAACACGCAATCAGCGCGCGCCGCGCCCGCCTATGCCGGCTGTCCCGCCTTCCAGCGCGCCGTCACGGCCGCAATGCGGGCGCCGAACACCTTCGCGGTCTCGATGTCGCCGGGCAGCGGCGCTTCGTCGGGCGTGGCGTCGGCAGGCGACTGCGACAGCAGCCCCGTGAAGCCGCCGACATAATTCAGATCATTGCGCGTCGCCGCTTTCGTGTTGGACGGCATCATGCCCGTGCCCGCCCAGATCATGCTGTGCTGCATCGCGAGCGTCACGAAATACTGGATCGTCGAGAACTTGTCGCCGTTCATCGTCGCCGAGTTCGTGAAGCCGGCGGCAATCTTGTCCTTCCACTTCTGGCCGAACCACGGCTTGGAACTGGCGTCGGCGAATTTCTTGAAGTCGGCGGACGGGCCCCCCATGTAGGTGGGCGCGCCGAAGATGATCGCGTCGGCTGCGTCCAGCGCGACCCAGCCCGCGTCGTCGAGCTCGCCGACGGCGATCAGCCGGGCATCGGCGCCGCCGTCGAGCGTGCCGGCGAGAACCGCTTCCGCGAGCTTCTTCGTGTGGCCATAGCCGCTGTGATACACGATGATGATCTTCGACATGGACAACTCCATTGTTTCAAGAAATGACTGGAAAGCGCAGAACGCTGCATTTTGTCATCACGAGCAAGTCCTCTCAGACACCGTGAGAAAACGCGGCGCCCACTGATCGCTTTTGAGACCGCCTTGGAAAAAGGCTAGCGGCCGTACATGACGGTCATGCGGGCATAGCCGAGCGTCGCGGTGCTGATCTCGTGATCGAACATCACCGAAGGGCGTCCCTGCGCGAGCCTGAGATTGGGCGTGCTCAGCGCATAAACGGTGATGACATAGCGATGCGGCTTGCCGGGCGGCGGGCAGGGGCCGCCGTAGCCGTCGATGTCGAAGTCGTTGCGCGCTTCGACGGCACCGAGTTTCTTAAGAAAACCGGACGCGCTGGCGTTTTCCGGCAGCCGGTCGACATTCGCCGGAATGCCGACGACGGCCCAATGCCACCAGCCGCGTCCGGGTGCATCGGGATCGAATATCGTGATCGCGAAGCTGCGCGTGCCGTCGGGCGGGTTATGCCAGCTGAGTTGCGGCGAATGGTTGTTGCCGTTGCAGTCGTCGCGATCGAATACTTGCGCGTTGTTAACCGTGCCGCCCGCGCGAAAACTGGTGCTGGTGACGGTGAACGCGTTGTCGGCGAAGACCGCGGACGCGTGAACCGCGCACGCGAACACGAGGACGGACGCGATGACGGACATGACCCGCGATGGCGCGAAAGACAGAAACGGCAGGAACGAACGGAACGAAGCAGGCGTAACGACCGGGCAACGCAAGCGCATGTGCCGAATCTCCTGTCAGGCTCGTAAAGAATTGTCCTTACGAAGGATTATTGTCCTTTTTTATACCCAAGCGACAAATCGAGTCTAACATTACATCTTATAAAAGCATTCGTGCTTGGTAAGCGGCCAGTATGGTCTGAAATCGGCTATAGTCGCTGCAATCGTCTGCGGTCACATACAAGCAGACAACTCCTATAAATTTAGAACTAAGAAACAGTTTCATGACTGAAGTTTCGGAGCGTGGATTGTCTGATCAAGGGAGGGCCATGCAAGATCCCATCAGGGTCGTGGTTGCCGACGACCATCCGGTCATTCTCTTTGGTGCCGAGCAGGCGTTGCTCAAGTTCCAGGGTATCCGCGTGGTCGCGCGCGCAAAGCAATCCACCGAGTTAGTGAAGTTGCTACAAACGACTCCCTGCGACGTGCTCGTCACCGATCTCGCCATGCCCGGCGGGCATTACGGCGACGGCCTGCCATTGATCGGCTACTTGCGTCGGAATTTTCCCGACCTGCCTATCGTTGTCCTGACGATGCTCGAAAACGCCGCGTTGCTGAAGCGGCTAAATGAGCTTGGCGTGACTTCCGTGGTGAACAAGTCAGATGATCTGAGCCACATCGGGCTTGCCGTGCAGCACGTCAGCCGGCATCTCGAATACATGAGCCCGTCGGTGAAGGCGTCGCTCGACACGCTGCGCATGAACGCAGGTGGAAAGAGTGACGAAGTGATCTTGTCGAAGCGCGAACTCGAAGTGGTGCGGCTCTTTGTTTCGGATATGACAATTAAGGAAATTTCCGAGCAACTGAACCGCAGCATTAAGACGATCAGTACTCAAAAGAACACGGCGATGCGCAAGCTCGGACTCGAACGAGATTCCGAACTATTCCAGTACGCGCAAAGTAACGGCTTGATGAATCTGTCGTCGTATGCCCCGGGTGAGGCCGACGACGGAGGCGCTGCGCCGCAACAGTCTTAGATGTGTCGTCAGAGGCGTAAGAGCGCTTCTGAATCCGGTCGACGCGAATCTTAGCGTGCCAAAAGAAAGGCCGCCTGTCTTGCGGACAGGCGGCCTTCTTATTGGCATCGCCGGTTGCGCGCGGGCCTTGACGGCGTCGGCCCGGCGCATGATGCGGACAATTACTGCGGAGCAGCCGTCGCGCCGCCGTGCGCTGCCGACCATTCGGCGGGTGCGTGCAGGAATTTTTCGACTTCATCGAGCGTCTTCGTATCGAAGTAGCCCTTTTCCTTCGCGACGCGCAGCACGTCCCACCACGTGGCGAGCGCGTGCAGATCGACGTCGATGTCTTTCAGCACGGACACGCTTTCCTTGAAGATGTTGTAGTGGAACAGCACGAAGCAGTGGTTCACCTGCGCGCCCGCCGTGCGCAGCGCGTTGATGAAGTTGATCTTGCTGCGGCTGTCGGTGGTCAGGTCTTCGACCAGCAGCACGCGCTGGCCTTCCGTCAGCAGACCTTCGATCTGCGCATTACGGCCAAAACCCTTCGGCTTCTTGCGCACGTACTGCATCGGCACCATCAGACGGTCCGACAGCCATGCGGCGAACGGAATGCCCGCCGTTTCGCCGCCGGCGACGGCGTCGATCTGCTCATAACCGACGTCGCGCAAAATCGTCGTTTCCGCCATCTCCATCAGGCCGCGGCGCACGCGCGGGTACGAGATCAGCTTGCGGCAATCGATGTACACGGGGCTCGCCCAGCCGGAAGTGAAGATGTACGGTTTTTCCGCGTTGAAGTGCACTGCCTGGACTTCCAGCAGCATTTTTGCGGTCGTGTCGGAGATCGTCTGGCGATCGAAGCCTGTCATGGGCGAATCCTTGGGTGATGAGCTGGGAGGCGGGCGCGCGGCCCGATGGCGCAGCAAGCGTGGCGTGACCAGATGTGGCACCCGGCGCCCGGATGGACGAAACACACCGGAAAGTTGAAAAACTGACAGGATTGCTGCGCGCGTAGCCCGTTATTTTACCCGATTCGGACTTGTCCCAGGGCGCCCGGACACGCGAGTCCGCCTTCGCACTGGCTGTCCGTGCGCT
The DNA here is from genome assembly GCF_038900755.1 of Paraburkholderia diazotrophica. Lineage (GTDB taxonomy): Bacteria > Pseudomonadota > Gammaproteobacteria > Burkholderiales > Burkholderiaceae > Paraburkholderia > Paraburkholderia diazotrophica_A. The sequence goes on along the minus strand of NZ_JBBPEN010000014.1, from coordinate 18,254 downwards.
TCGCCTATGCCTTTTGGCCAGGTTGTGACAGCAGATCGCGGCCTTTACCCTTTACACTCACGCGAAATTTTCCACTGCAACCTTCAGCGATGGCCGCGCCCGGCCATCGGCCGATTGCAGTTCGCACCCGGCAACACCAGCAAGGACTGCCGCACATGAACATCGTTTCTTCGTCGAATCCCGTCACGCAAGATACTCGCCCCGGCTATGCCGCGCGGGCGCTGATCGCGTCGGTGCTCGGCTATGCGATGGACGGCTTCGACCTGCTGATTCTCGGCTTCATGCTGCACGTGATCGCCGCCGATCTGCACCTTACGTCGACGCAAGCCGGCTCGCTCGTCACGTGGACGCTGATCGGCGCGGTGGCGGGCGGTCTGATTTTCGGCGTCTTGAGTGACTATTTCGGTCGCGTGCGCATGCTCACGTGGACGATCCTGATCTTCGCGATCTTTACGGGCCTGTGCGCGCTCGCGCAGGGCTACGGCGATTTGCTCGCGTACCGGACGATCGCGGGCGTCGGTCTGGGCGGAGAGTTCGGCATCGGCATGACGCTCGTCGCCGAGGCCTGGCCCGCTGCGCAGCGGGCGCGGGTGTCCTCGTATGTCGGGCTTGGCTGGCAACTCGGCGTGCTCGCCGCCGCGTTGCTGACACCGCTGCTGTTGCCGCTGATCGGCTGGCGCGGCATGTTCGCGCTCGGGCTGGTGCCTGCCGTGGTGTCGTTTTTCGTGCGACGGCGCGTCGAGGAACCGGCGCTCTTCACCGAGCGGATCGCGCGCGGCATGCGCAAGGCGCCCATGAAACTGCTCGTCGCCGACGCCCGCACGACACGCGCGAGCGTGGGCGTCGCGATTCTCTGCTCGGTGCAGAACTTCGGCTACTACGGCCTGATGATCTGGCTGCCGACCTATCTGTCGAAAACTTTTGGCTACTCGCTGACGCGCTCCGGTCTATGGACTGCCGTCACGGTGCTCGGCATGGCCGTCGGCATCTGGTTGTTCGGCAACGCTGCCGACCGCTTCGGCCGCAAGCCGGCGTTTCTGTTCTATCAGGCGGGCGCCGTCGTGATGGTGTTCGTCTACGCGCACCTGAGCACGCCCGCCGCGCTGTCGATCGGCGGCGCGTTGATGGGCGTGTTTGTGAACGGGATGATCGGCGGCTACGGCGCGCTGATTTCCGAGCTGTACCCGACGGATGCACGCGCCACTGCGCAAAACGTGCTGTTCAACATCGGCCGGGCGGTGGGCGGGTTCGGCCCCGTCGCGGTCGGTGCGCTGGCTACGCGTTTTTCGTTCGGCGCCGCGCTCATCGCGCTCGCATCGATCTACGTGCTCGATATCCTCGCGACGCTCTTTCTGATCCCCGAGCGCCGCGGCGCTGCGCTCGAATGACGGCGTCCCCGAGGAACGGTGGGAGTGTTTCCATGTCGCGCCGCAGCAAGAGCTGGCGCGGCTCCGGCTTATCCGTCCGGTACAAAACCTGGCCCGGACTGACTCGTCGGGGGTGTACACTAACCGACCCGAAAAAGCTCAGCGCCGCCTGCTTTCCGCTGAGGTTTGACGCCGCGCCCAACGGGCGCACGCGAGAAACGCCGCCGTCGGGCATCCGCCCGGCAACGGCCAGCGCAGCACGTGACGTAGCGATGTATCGAGCCGGGCCCGATTATTAACGTCTCGCAGGTTAGAAAATGGACGAACAACTGAAGCAAAGCGCTCTCGCGTATCACCAGAATCCGAAGCCCGGCAAGATTTCGGTCACGCCGACCAAGCCGCTTTCGAACCAGCTGGATCTGTCGCTCGCATACTCGCCGGGCGTCGCAGCCGCGTGCATGGCCATTTACGACGAGCCGCTCGACGCGCAGAAGTACACGTCGCGTGGCAACCTCGTCGGCGTGGTCACGAACGGTACGGCGGTGCTGGGGCTCGGCAACATCGGACCGCTCGCCGCAAAGCCCGTGATGGAAGGCAAGGGCTGTCTGTTCAAGAAGTTCGCCGGCATCGACGTGTTCGATATCGAGCTGAGCGAATCCGATCCCGACAAGCTCGTCGAAGCGATCGCGATGCTGGAGCCGACGCTCGGCGGCATCAACCTCGAAGACATCAAGGCGCCCGAATGCTTCTACATCGAGAAGAAGCTGCGCGAGCGCATGAAGATTCCCGTTTTCCACGACGACCAGCACGGCACGGCGATCATCGCATCGGCGGCAATTCTCAACGGCCTCAAGGTGGTCGGCAAGAAGCTCGACGAAGTCAAGCTCGTGTGCTCGGGCGCGGGCGCGGCGGCCATCGCGTGTCTGGACCTGCTCGTGAATCTGGGCCTGTCGAAGAAGAACGTGCTCGTCGTCGATTCGAAGGGCGTGATCTACGAAGGCCGTGGCAATCTGGACCCGTCGAAGGAGCGCTATGCGGCGCACACCGACGCGCGCACGCTCGGCGACGCGATCAACGGAGCCGACGTGTTCCTCGGCTGCTCGAGCGCCGGCGTGCTGAAGCCGGAAATGGTCAAGGAGATGGGCACGCAGCCGCTGATCCTCGCGCTCGCGAACCCGGAGCCGGAAATCCGCCCGGAAGAAGCGAAGAAAGTGCGTCCGGACTGCATCATCGCGACGGGCCGTTCGGACTATCCCAACCAGGTCAACAACGTGCTGTGCTTCCCGTTCATCTTCCGCGGCGCGCTGGACGTCGGCGCGACGACGATCACGGAAGAAATGAAGCTCGCGTGCGTGCGCGCGATCGCTGAACTGGCGGAAGAAACCGATCAGGGCGATGAGGTCGCGAAGGCCTATGAAGGGCATTCGCTGGAATTCGGTCCCGAGTACCTGATTCCGAAGCCTTTCGATCCGCGTCTGATCATCAAGATCGCGCCCGCCGTCGCGCAGGCCGCGATGGATTCGGGTGTCGCCACGCGTCCGATTCAGGACATGGACGCCTATCGCGAGCAACTGGGCGCGACCGTCTACCGCTCGGGCATGGTGATGCGCCCCGTGTTCGCCGCCGCGAAGGCGCAGCCGGCTCGCATCGTGTTCGCCGAGGGCGAAGACGAGCGCGTGCTGCGCGCCGCGCAATTCGTGCTGCTCGAAAAGATCGCAAAGCCGATCTTGGTGGGCCGGCCGGGCGTCATTGAGATGCGTCTGAAGAAGATCGGCTCGAAGCTCAAGTGCGGCGAGGATTTCGAGGTCGTCAATCCGGAAGACGATCCGCGTTATCAGCAGAGCTGGCAGGCTTATCACGAGATCGGCGCGCGCTCGGGCGTCACGCCTGAAGTCGCGAAGGCCGCGATGCGCAAGTTCAATACGCTGATCGGCGCAATTCTCGTGCATCTCGGCGACGCCGACGGCATGATCTGCGGCCTGATCGACACGTATCACGAGCATCTGAAATACGTCGAGCAGGTGCTGGGCAAGGCCGAGCATGTCGACAATTTCGCTGCGATGAACCTGCTGATGCTGCCGGGCCGCAATCTCTTCATCAGCGACACGTACGTGAACGAAGTGCCGACGGCCGAACAGCTCGCCGATATGACGATTCTCGCCGCGCGCGAAATCGAGAAATTCGGCATCGTGCCTAAGGTCGCGCTGCTGTCCAATTCGAACTTCGGCAGCATTCCGTCGGCGACGTCGACGCGCATGTCGGCGGCGCGCAAGCTGATCGCCGAACGCGCGCCGCATCTGGAAGTCGACGGCGAAATGCACGGCGACGCGGCGCTGTCGGAAGCGGTGCGCAAGGCGGCCTTCCCCGGCACCACGCTCACGGGCGAAGCAAACCTGCTGATCATGCCGAACGTCGAGGCGGCCAACATCACGTACAACCTGCTGAAGATGATCGGCGGCGAAGGCGTGACGGTCGGTCCGTTCCTGCTCGGCGCGTCGAAGCCGGTGCATATCCTGACACCGGCCGCGACCGTGCGCCGGATCATCAACATGACGGCGATCGCTTCGGCGAACGTCAATGCGGAGCGACAGGCCGCGAAGTAGGCGTGTTTTCCGACCGATAGCGGCTCGATGAAAAAAGGGCACCGCGAGGTGCCCTTTTTGTTGCTGCCGGTCTTGTGTTGCCGGCTGCCCGGCAAACTTCCGCGTTACGCGACGTGCTGCTGCTCGACGCTGCCCGCCGGCGAGCGCCACTTCGCGAGCAACGAAGCCCACTTCGCACGCACGCCCTTCAGATTGTTTTCCTTCACGTGGCCGTAGCCGCGAATGCCGTCCGGCAGGTTCGCGAGCTCGACGGCAAGCGCGCGTTTCTCAGCAGTCAATCCGCCGATCAGCTCACGCACCAGCGTCTCATACTCGACGATCAACGCACGTTCGGTGCGGCGCTCTTCCGTCTTGCCGAACACGTCGAACGCCGAGCCGCGCAGGAACTTCAGCTTTGCGAGCACGTGCATCGCGTTGAGCATCCACGGACCGTACTGGTTCTTCACCAGATGGCCGTGCGCGTCCTTTTTCGCCGTCGCGGGCGGCGCGAGATGGAATTTCAGCTTCCAGTCGCCTTCGAAATTTGCCTTCAGCTTTTCGACGAACGCCGGGTCCGAATACAGACGCGCCACTTCGTATTCGTCCTTGTACGCCATCAGCTTGTGCAGATTCTTCGCGACGGCTTCCGTCAACGGCATCTGGCCGTCGGCGGCTTCGAGTTTCGTTTCGGCGGCCCGCACTTCGTCGACCAGCTTGCGATATCGCGCCGCGTACGCGTCGTTTTGATAAGCAGCCAGATACTGCGCGCGCTTGTCGATCAGCGTATCGAGCGCCTTCGGCGTATGCAGCGAAATGATCTTCGCGGCATTCGGCGTGTTGTCGTCGTCGGTGCGGTTCTGCGGCCGCGCGAGCTTGCGCACGGCATCGAGATCGTGCGCCGCGCGGCGGCCCCATTCGAACGCCGCGCGATTCTTCTCGACCTGCACTGCGTTCAGTTCGATCGCGCGAATCAGCGACTCGTGCGTGAGCGGCAGCCAGCCCTTCTGCCATGCGTAGCCGAGCACGAACGGATTCGTGTAGATCGCGTCGCCGAGCAGCGCGACCGCGAAATGGTTCGCATCGATAGCAGCGACGTTCTCGTCGCCGGCCGCCGCGCGCACGTCCGTGTCGGCGCTCGCGCCGGGGAAGCGCCAGTTCGGGTTCTTGATGAACTCGGCGGTCGGCGTCTGTGCGCTGTTCAGCACGACGCGCGTGCGGCCGTTCTGCATCCGCGACACGCATTCGTCTCCCGCCGTCACGATCGAATCGCAACCGATCACCAGATTCGCTTCGCCCATCGCGATGCGTGTCGCGTGGATGTCGGCGGGCTGGTTCGCGATCTGTACGTGGCTCATCACGGCGCCGCCTTTCTGCGCGAGACCCGTCACGTCGAGCACCGTCACGCCTTTACTTTCGAGGTGCGCGGCCATGCCGAGCAGCGCGCCGATCGTCACGACACCCGTGCCGCCGACGCCCGTCACCAGCACGCCGTACGGCTTGCCGATCGCGGGAATCTCGGGATCGGGAACGGGCGGCATCGTGTCGCCCGATGCACCTGAGGCACCCGACGCCTTCGGCTTGCGCAGCTGTCCGCCTTCGACGGTCACGAAGCTCGGGCAAAAACCCTTCAGGCACGAGAAGTCCTTGTTGCAGGTCGACTGGTTGATCTGCCGCTTCGTGCCGTACTCCGTTTCGAGCGGCTCGACCGACAGGCAGTTGGATTGCACCGAGCAATCGCCGCAGCCTTCGCACACGGCTTCGTTGATCACGACGCGCTTCGCCGGATCGGGATACGCGCCACGTTTGCGGCGGCGGCGCTTCTCGGTCGCGCAGGTCTGGTCGTAGATCAGGATCGTCGTGCCTTCGATCTCGCGCAACTCGCGCTGCACGTCGTCGAGCAGGTCGCGATGATGTACCGCGATGCCCGGCGCGAGGCCGACGTTCGCGCTGTACTTTTCGGGCTCGTCGGTGACGATCACGATCTTCTTCGCGCCTTCCGCCGCAAGCTGATGCGTGATCTGCGGCACGGTCAGCGTGCCGTCGACGGGCTGGCCGCCCGTCATCGCGACGGCGTCGTTATACAGAATCTTGTACGTGATGTTGGCCTTCGACGCGATCGCCGCGCGAATCGCGAGCAGGCCCGAGTGGAAGTACGTGCCATCGCCGAGATTCGCGAACACGTGCTTGTCGTTCGTGAACGGCGCCTGGCCGACCCACGCGACGCCTTCGCCGCCCATCTGGCTGAACGTGCTCGTGCTGCGGTCCATCCACACGGTCATGTAGTGGCAGCCGATGCCCGCCATCGCGCGCGAGCCTTCGGGCACGTTCGTCGACGTGTTGTGCGGGCAGCCCGAGCAGAACCACGGCTTGCGTTCCGCTTCGACGCGCGGACGCGCCAGCGCCTTTTCCTTCGCTTCGATCACGGCGATGCGCGCCGCGATACGCGCGCGCACGTCGGACGGCAGATCGAACTTGTCGAGGCGCGTCGCGATCGCCTTTGCGATCAGCGCGGGCGACAGTTCGTAGTGCGCGGGCAGCAGCCAGTTGCCCATCGGCACCGACCATTCGCCGCCTGCGCCGTCCTTCTCGTCGAACTTGCCGAACACGCGCGGACGCTGCGCATCGGGCCAGTTGTACAGCTCTTCCTTGATCGCGTATTCGAGAATCTGGCGCTTCTCTTCGACAACCAGAATCTCTTGCAGTCCGCGCGCGAACGCCTGCGCGCCCTGCGCCTCGAGCGGCCACACGCAGCCGACCTTGTAGAGGCGAATGCCGATGCGCGAGCAGGTCTCGTCGTCGAGGCCGAGATCGGTTAGCGCCTGGCGCACGTCGAGATACGCCTTGCCGCCCGTGATGATGCCAAAGCGCGCGTGCGGCGAATCGATCTCGATCCGGTCGAGCTTGTTCGCGCGCACGTAGGCGAGCCCGGCGTACCACTTGTAGTCGAGCAGACGCGCTTCCTGCACGAGCGGCGGATCGGGCCAGCGAATGTTGAGACCGCCTTCGGGCATCTCGAAGTCGGACGGCAGAATGATTTGCGTGCGGTGCGGATCGATATCGACGGAAGCGGACGACTCGACCACGTCGGTGACGCACTTCATCGCGACCCACAGGCCGGAGTAGCGGCTCATCGCCCAGCCGTGCAGGCCGAAGTCGAGATATTCCTGCACGTTCGACGGAAACAGCACCGGCAGGCCGCACGCCTTGAACAGGTGCTCCGACTGGTGCGCGAGCGTCGACGATTTGGCTGCATGGTCGTCGCCGGCGAGCACGAGCACGCCGCCGTGACGCGACGAGCCGGCCGAGTTGCCGTGCTTGAACACGTCGCCCGAGCGGTCGACGCCGGGGCCCTTGCCGTACCACATCGAGAACACGCCGTCGTATCTGGCGCTCGGATAGAGATTGACCTGCTGCGAGCCCCACACGGCCGTCGCGGCGAGGTCTTCGTTGACGCCAGGCTGAAAGACCACTTGATGTCCGGCGAGATGCTGCTTCGCCTTCCACAGCGCCTGGTCGAGGCCGCCGAGCGGCGATCCGCGATAGCCCGAGATGAAACCGGCGGTATTGAGTCCGGCGGCCTTGTCGCGCTCCTGTTGCAGCATCGGCAGACGCACCAGCGCCTGGATGCCGCTCATGTACGCGCGGCCGCGTTCGAGCGTGTATTTGTCGTCGAGCGTGACGGAAGTCAACGCGGCTTCGAGCGAGGCTCGCTGACCAGCGTCTAGCGGGGCATTCATTATGTGTACTCCTCCAACCCAGTTTGGGATCGCCAAAACCTTCAGGGCCTCGGCATCTTGTGAATGCTCCGGCCGGGGTCGCCATATTGACGGCTTTTTTGCGATGGTAGCACTGGTAAAAACCCGCCGCTTATCGTTGAAAACACCACTATGCGGAATGGCGCAGCCGAAAAATGTCGCGGGTATGACGCGGCGGAATCTTTTTGGTATACCGGTGTTACAGCGTGTAAAAGCTTGAAACGGTACGAACGCGACTTGAAATGCTTGTCTAAACTCCCCACCTGCACGTATCGCAACGTTCCGCATGCCGCGGAGCTTCGCTGTGCAGGAGTCGAAAAAGGAGTACGCATGAACACGAAACACATCCAGACCTTCCTGATGGTCTCGGCAGCATTTTTCGCGATGAGCGCGCCCGTGCATTCGAGCAGCGCCAACTCGCTGATGAATGCCGTCACGCGCACGGCCCCCGTCGCGGCGGCAACGGTTGCCGTGAACCGGCAGCGCTCATCCGACGAAACGGAGCAGCGTGGCTGACGCGCGCTGGCGAGCGGCCGGCTGGGCCACACGCGTCTGAACGAACAGCGAGAGTCGGCGGACCGAGCGGCGCCGATTCTTAAATCCCCAAATGAAAAAGGCGAGGATCGTACGATTCCTCGCCTTTTTCTTGTTCGGCGTTAGCCGCCAGCGCGTGCGTTACGCCTTGTCCTGCACGACACCGCGACGAATCTGATCCAGTTCGATCGATTCGAACAGCGCCTTGAAGTTACCCTCGCCGAAGCCCTGGTTGCCCTTGCGCTGGATGATCTCGAAGAAGATCGGTCCGATCTGGTTCTCGGTGAAGATTTGCAGCAGCAGGTCGTCGTGCGCGCCGTCGATCAGAATCTTGCGCTTGCGCAGTTCGTCCAGCGGCTCGCCGTGGTTCGGCACGCGACGGTCGACGAGTTCGTAGTATGTGTCGATGGTATCGAGCAGCGAGATGTTCGACGCGCGCAGGCCGTCCACCGTCTTATAGATATTGTTCGTGCCGAGCGCGATGTGCTGAATGCCTTCGCCGTGGTACGCGTCGAGATATTCCTGGATCTGGCCGGCCGTTTCCGAGCCTTCCTCGTTGATCGGAATGCGGATCTTGCCGCACGGCGACGTCATCGCCTTCGACTTCACGCCCGTCACCTTGCCCTCGATATCGAAGTAGCGCACTTCACGGAAGTTGAACAGGCGCTCGTAGAACTCGGCCCATTCCTGCATGCGTCCGCGATGGACGTTGTGCGTCAGGTGATCGATATAGGTGAGGCCGTGGCCCGTCGCGTTCGGATCGGCGCCCGGAATCGGCTCGAAGTCGACGTCGTAGATGCTGATGTCGCCGATGCTGTGCGGCGCCGCGCCGTTCTTGCCGCGCCAGCGGTCGACGAAATAGATCAGCGAGTCGCCGATGCCCTTGATCGCGGGAATGTTCAGCTCCATCGGGCCCGTCTTGTTATCGAAGCCCCATGCGCCCAGTTCGAGCGCGCGCTTGTAGGCCCTGGCGGCATCCTGCACGCGGAACGCGATTGCGCAGATCGACGGGCCGTGCAGACGCGCAAAGCGCTGCGCGAACGAATCCGGCTCCGCGTTGACGATGAAGTTGATGTCGCCCTGGCGGTACAGCGTCACGTCCTTGTGACGATGCTTCGCGATTGCCGTAAAGCCCATGCGCTCGAACAGCTTGCCGAGCGCGACCGGGTCGGGCGCGGTGTACTCGATGAATTCGAAGCCGTCGGTGCCGACGGGATTTTCCCAGGCAGGAACTTGCATATCTGTCTCCTCAAATGCGGATGTCCGATGCGCGTCGCGCGATTCGATGAAGAACAGTGTAGTTGCCCGTGCCAGAAGAATACTTGCGAAATTAATCGCCGATCACTACGCTGACGCTACTTTCTGGCGCTTCACTGGCTTTGGATGGCAGAACATGGCTAAAACTGAGATAGATGCGATTGACCGGAGGATTCTTCGGATCCTTCAGGAGAACGGGCGGCTGTCGAATCAGGAGATCGCCGATCGGGTGAATCTGTCGCCGAGTCCGTGTCTGCGCCGCATTCGCCGGCTCGAGGAAACCGGCGTGATTCGTGGATATGTTGCGCTTCTGGACGCGCAGATGCTGGGGCTGGATCTGCTTGCCTACATCAACGTGCGACTGGAAAAGCGCGGCGGTCCTGTGCTCAGCGCGCGCGCGGACGGCACGCCTGGGCGCGCGGGCGCGACGCATTCGGAACTGTTCCGGGCGGCGGTGCAGGGCTGGCCGGAAGTGGTCGCTTGCCATGCGATGACGGGCGACATGGACTATCTGCTGCGCGTGCAGGTGCGCGACATGGCGCATTTCTCGCGATTCGTGCAAGAGCAGTTGCTGCGGCATCCGTCGGTGATCGACGTGAAGTCGAGCTTCTCGCTGGAGAAGTTCAAGGAGACCACTGCGCTGCCGCTGTGAGGGGCGGCGCGCGCTAGCACGCACAGGCAACGCGCAACAAAAAGGGCGGCTCGTTGAAGAGCCGCCCTTTGGGTTTTCCTCGTTCGCGACGCTTACGCGGCAATCGCGCTCGGCATGAACGATTCGATGAGCTTCGACGTGCTGCGCGCCTGGCGCTTGAGCACGTAGTCGAATACGGCTGCCTGTTCCTGCAGCATTTCCGCAATGATGCTGTTCTGATCGGCGGGCGCGAGCGTCAGATACGCGTCCGCTTCGCCGTATGCGTATTCGATCTTCATGCCGGCCTTCTTGGCGATGTGCATCATCGTCGTGTTGCGCGACAGGCAGTGGATGTACAGCGTCGTGACATGCGTGTTGCGGCTGCGGATCGCGGCGCGCTCGAAGAGCTTCGTGCCGATGCCTTGGCCACGCACGCTTTCCGACACCGACACGCCGAATTCAGCGGTGCGCGTGTCGCCCTCGGCGGGCAGATAGGCCAGATGGCCGACGCCGACCAGCCGCAGATGGCAGTCGAACACGCCAAATACCGTGTCGCGGCTGAAATCCAGCGTGCGGACATAGTTTTCGATCACGTGGTCTGGCGTGATCTGGCCGAAGCGCAGCAGGCGGTCTTCTTCGCCCAGTTCGACGAAGTGGGCGAGCAGCCGCTTGCGGTCTTTCTCGCCGAGTTCCCGGACCAGAACAGGCGTGCGGCCGGCGACGTTCATCAAGCGATCGACGACGATCGGCTCGGTGGCGCGGACAGTTTGCTTATTCATAGTGGGTTCTCCTTTAGCTAGGCAGCATGACGCGCCGCAATAAGCATTCTAATGGAAAACCCGGAGTCGACCTAGGGAAAACCCGGAATAGATCCGAGCGTCCAGTCTAAAGTCGCAACCTGTAGTTGGGTAATCTATTGATTTTTAAGGGTAAATCATAGAATTAGCGTGCGACAACGCTGCGTCGCCTTGCCGCAACGGAGGCACATATATTGCTGCATCGCGACATCGTTTGGTCATTACCGTGGGGCGCGCGCATCGGAGTACGGAAGCCGCTGTCTTCGTGAACGCAACGATTGCGCGTCAGTTGTGATCCGCGCGGCCCGGCTTCGATGTGAGCAGTCCGTGATCCACCATGTCGACGACCTGCTCGGCGAATTCCCGGTAGCCCATCCGGCCGCCAGGCTTCAGCCACGTGAAAGTCCAGTTGATCATTCCGAAGACCATCATCGTGAGCGCGGTCTGATTTTCGCGGTTGACGCGTTCGGGATAGGCGCGCGCCAGTTGCCGCGCGAATGCGGCGACCACGTCTCGCTGGCGGTTGAGGATGATTTCGCGTTGCCCTTCGACCAGATATTTGACGTCGTTCAGCAGCGCGACGTGCCGGCTATGCGAGGTCTCGTACTCGGACAGGAAGGCGCGGATCAGTTCGGCGAACGCATCGCGTTCGGTGAGTCCGCGCCGCTGGCTCGCGCCCTCGACCTCGGCAATGATCAGCATCAGACGCTTCGTGTAGCGGTCGAGCAGGTCGAAAAGAATCGCTTCCTTGCTCTCGTAGTAATGGTAGAGGCGGGCTTTCGACGTGCCGCTCGCCGCGGCGAGATCGGCCATCGACGTGCTCGGATAGCTAGTCTGGGCGAATTTCGCGGCGGCCAGTTCGAGGATCTGGTCGCGCTGGCTCTCGTGATCTGGGGCTCGTGTACGGGCCATGATTGTTCTGGTTTGTCTTAAGCGGGAGAAAAGGTGTCGCGCGCGACATTCATTTCGAGTGATTGCCAGGCGTTCGAATCGCCGCGTAGCTGCAACTGGCCGTTAGCGGCAAGCTCGCGCAGACGCCAGAGCACGATGGCGTCGCTGACCAGCAAGCCGTTGTTTGCCGTCATCACGGCAGCGGCGACGCGCCCGGCGGATTGCCAGCCATCGGCGCCGTGTTCGAGGATCGACGCGTCCAGTTCGGCGAACGTGCCGCTCGAAAAGGTGTTGTCGTGCCAGCGGCGCAATTCCGCGTTGGCCTGCTTCACGTCCTGCCATTCGAGCGCGAGACGCCCGATGCGCAGCACCGAAATCGGCGCCGCCGTCGCGAGTCGCTGTTGCAGCACGGCCGGAGCAAACATGCCGACGGACGTCGTCCGGTCGGCGCGGCGTTGCGCGGCGCTGTCACCCATCAGATCGTCGATGCAGACGCGCGCTTCGTTCAACCGTTGCGGCATCTCGCGCAGATGGAAACATACGCGGCGCAGCGTCAGCTGATCGGCGCAGCTTTGGCCATGCCATACGACGACGTGCGTCGTCCCGCCGACCACCACTTCCAGTTCCCTCGACTGCGCGTCGAACTCGGCCGCGAAATTGCGCGTGAAGTCGCCGGTGATGTGTCGCCAGAAATCGGCGCGCAAATGAGGCGCTTCGTCGATACCGTGCAACGGACCGACGGCGAGGTCGTCGCGCAATGCGAGCACGGCGTCGGCGCGGCCCGCGTGGCTGAGCGCTTGACGCAGGGAGTCGGCGGCAACGTCGCCGTTGGTAATGTGGATCGTGCTCATTGTGATTGACGGGCGGTTCGATCACCGCTCGATTGCAGTTCAGGCGTGCTTCGCCCTTACAACGGAAAAGGCCACTCGTCGAGGAAAGCGACTTTCCCATGACGAGCGGCCCCTAGTGTAAGCGGATCGCGGATGTGCCGAAAGCGACTGGCGCGCACATGCCATGCGCAGCGCTTGCATGACAGGCGCGCCGGGGCGCGCTTCGCGTAACCGTCAGCGGTCGTCGTAGCTGATCACGACCTTGTCGCTGACGGGATGGCACTGGCAGGTGAGCACGAAACCGTCGCGGATCTCCTGTTCCTCCAGCGTGTAGTTCTTTTCCATCTTCACTTCGCCTTCCAGCACTTTCGCGCGGCAGGTGCAGCAGACGCCGCCCTTGCACGCATACGGCAGCGCCAGCCCGGCGCGCAATCCCACATCGAGCACGCTCAAGCCCTGATACGGCAGACGCAGCTTGCGCTTCTTGCCGTCGAGGACGATTTCGAGGTCGGCTGTCGGCGTGTCGTCGGTGATTTCGGCTGCGGGCACGCCGGCCTGGGGCAGCGGCGTCCCGAAACGCTCGACGTGCACCTTTTCCTGTGGAACTTCGGCCGCCTTCAGCGCGGCTTCGGCGGCGTCCATCATCGGCGCGGGGCCGCAGATGAACGCTTCGTCGATCGTGCCGGGCGGCACCAAGGTATCGAGGAACGACGCGCACTTCTGTTGATCGAGCACGCCGTTGAACAGCTCGACGTCCTGGATGTCATCGGATAGCACGTGATACAGCACGAAGCGGTTCATGAACCGGTTCTTCAGATCTTCGAGTTCCTCGGCGAACATGATCTGGTCGATGCTGCGGTTGCCGTAGATCAGCGTGAACGTGCTGCGCGGCTCGATTTCAAGCGTCGTCTTGATGATCGCGAGCACAGGCGTGATGCCCGAGCCGCCCGAGAACGCGACGTACTGCTTGCCGTGATCGGCGTTCAGGTGCGTGAAGAAGCGGCCATCGGGCGTCATCACGTCGATGGTGTGGCCGGGCTTGAGCGTATCGAACGCGAAGTTCGAGAAGCGGCCGCCGCGCACGCGCTTGATGCCGATGCGCAGTTCGCCGTCGCGGTCGTAATCGGTGACGCCGACGCAGATCGAGTACGAGCGGCGCGTCTCTTCGCCGTCGATGTGCGTTTTCAGCGTGACGAACTGACCCTGCGTGAAGCGATACTGCTCGCGCAGTTCGACGGGGACTTCGAAGGCGACGGAGACCGCGTCGGCGGTTTCAGGCCGCACTTCACGGATGCGCAGCGGATGAAATTGCGGAGTGGCCATATCAGTAGGGTTTGAAATAGTCGAAGGGTTCGCGGCAGTCGACGCAGCGATACAGCGCCTTGCATGCCGTCGAACCGAATTGCGCGAGGCGTTCGGTGTGCTTCGAGCCGCAGCGCGGGCAAGCGGGCGCGGGCAGCGCACGCGGAACGAAGCGGATCACTTTTTGTTGCGCGCTCGCGCCAGTATTGGCGTTGGGCTCGGCGCTGCCGCAGTTGCCCGTCGGCGGGGCGATGCCGTAGGCGCGCAGTTTTTCGCGGGCGTCGCCGGTGATCCAGTCGGTCGTCCACGCGGGCGCGAGCACGGTTTGCACGCGATACGGCGCGAGACCCGCGGCGTCGAGTGCATGGCCGATGTCTTCCGCGATCTGCGACATCGCCGGGCAGCCCGAGTAAGTCGGCGTGATGACGACTTCGAGCGCGCCATCGGCCGCGCGGCGCACGTCGCGCAGAATGCCCAGTTCGCGGATCGACACGACGGGAATTTCCGGATCGGGCACCGCTTCGAGCACGGCCCACGCGTTGTCGAGCGCGCGATCCGTTGCAGCGGCTGCTGTTTGGGCGGTCGAAGTCATCGTCTCACTCACCTTTGGATTACCAGCTTGCGCCCGGATGCTGGCGCGCGAGGCTTTGCATTTCCGCGAGCAGGAAGCCCATGTGCTCGGAATGCTCGCCGTGCTTGCCCGTCGTGACGTGCTTGACGGGTTCCGGCAACGTGAGCGTCGCTTCGTCGAGCGCGGCCCGCACGTCTTCGAGCCACAGCGCTTCCAGTTCGGACGTCTTCGGGCCGATGCCGGCTGCGGCGATTGCGTCTTCTGTCGCGTCGGCGCTGAAGAATTCCCGCGTGTACGGCATCAGATAATCGAGCGCGTCCTGCGCGCGGCGATGCGATTCGGCCGTGCCGTCGCCGAAACGCACGAGCCATTCGCGCGAATGATGTACGTGGTATTGCGTTTCCTTGATCGACTTCGCGGCGATCGCGGCCAATTGCGCGTCCGACGAACCCGTCAGCGCGGACCACACGTGCAACATCAGCGTCGAGTACAGGAAGTTGCGCACGGTCGTGACCGCGTAGTCCTTGTCCGCGTGCGCCGTTCCCGCCAGTGGGCCGACGTGCGGCAGCTCGGCGAGCGTGTAGTTCGCGAACTCGCGCTCGGCGCGGAAGAACGCGAAGTCGTCTTCCGTGCGGGTTTTGCCGATGAGCGTCTTTTCCAGTTCGGCGGCGTGCGTGTACAGCAGACGCGCCTGACCGATCAGGTCGAGGCTCATGTTCGACAGCGCGATGTCTTCTTCGAGAATCGGGCCGTGGCCGCACCATTCCGCATTGCGCTGACCGAGGATCAGCGCCGTATCGGCGAGGCGAAGCACGTAGGCGAGGTGTTGGGGCGTGATATCCATGACGCGCGCTTACATGTGGTTGACTTCGTCGGGGAGCTGGTAGAACGTCGGATGACGATAGATCTTGTCGGCAGCCGGTTCGAACAGTTCAGCCTTTTCGTCAGGCGCCGATGCCGTGATCGCCGACGACGGCACCACCCAGATGCTCACGCCTTCCTGGCGGCGCGTGTAGACGTCGCGCGCCATACGCAGCGCCATCGCGGCGTCGGCCGCGTGCAGGCTACCGCAATGCTTGTGGTCGAGTCCCTGCTTGCTGCGCACGAAAACTTCCCAGATCGGCCATTCCTTGTTCATCGCTATCTCCTTCCAGTCCTTCGGATTGGGGTGCCACTCAGGCGGCATGTTGCTGCGCGCGCTGGCGCTGTTTTTCGGCGTGGGCGAGGGCGGCTTCGCGGACCCAGGCGCCGTCGTCATGCGCTTTCACGCGCGTGGCGAGGCGTTCCCGGTTGCACGGGCCGTCGCCGTTGACGACGCGCCAGAATTCTTCCCAGTCGATGTCGCCGTAGTCGTAGTGGCGCCGTTCCTCATTCCACTTGAGCTTCGGATCGGGCAGCGTGACGCCCAACACCTTGGCCTGCTCGACGGTCGCGTCGACGAATTTCTGGCGCAGATCGTCGTTCGTGATGCGCTTGATGCCCCACTTCGCCGACTGATTGCTGTGGACGGAGTCCTTGTCGCTCGGGCCGAACATCATCAGCACGGGCCACCACCAGCGGTTGACTGCCTGCTGGACGAGTTCGCGCTGCGCATCGGTGCCCTTCATCATCGCGAGCAGCGCGTCGAAGCCCTGGCGCTGATGGAACGACTCTTCCTTGCAGATGCGGATCATGGCGCGCGCGTACGGGCCATACGTGCAGCGGCACAGCGGAATCTGGTTCATGATCGCCGCGCCGTCGACCAGCCAGCCGATCACGCCGACGTCCGCCCAAGTCGGCGTCGGGTAATTGAAGATGCTCGAGTATTTCGCCTTGCCCGAATGCAGCGCGTCGATCATCTCGTCACGCGATACGCCGAGCGTTTCGGCTGCGCTATACAGATAGAGGCCGTGGCCGCCTTCGTCCTGCACCTTGGCCAGCAAGATCGCCTTGCGCTTGAGACTCGGCGCGCGCGTGATCCAGTTGCCTTCCGGCAGCATGCCGACGATCTCCGAATGCGCGTGCTGTGAAATCTGGCGAACCAGCGTCTTGCGGTACGCGTCGGGCATCCAGTCTTGCGGCTCGATCTTGCCGTCGGCGGCCATCACTTCATCGAAGCGGGCTTGCTCGGAAGAGCCGGTGGCCGCGTCGAGCGGCGCGACGTTGCCAGGAATGTCGAGGGATTGCGTGTACATATCGAACGCTCTCGTCCTAGTGGTGTGTGTCCGGCAGTATAAACCAACCGTCCGGTCGGTTAATCAATTTTTCGAGATGAATTGGTAGGGGTTTGCACTATGCGATCGTGCACAATGGGCGGCTTGCGTCCTTAACCGTTTCCAACAATCAGTCGAAATGATCACTCGTCCCCTAGCCGTTCTCTGCGGCGCCGTTGTTTCTTCGCTTGTGTTCGCCTCGGCGCCCGTTTTTGCGGCGGGCGCGACGCCTTGGGTTACGGTCTGGGCCACGGCGCTGCAGCCGATCCCGCAAATGCCCAATCCGCCCGCGCTGTACCGGACGCCCGACGTCGCGGGACGCACGGTCCGGCAGATCGTCTATCCGACGCTGTCGGGCGAGGTTGCGCGCATTCACATCAGCAACGCGTATGGAAAGACCCCGCTCGTCATCGAGGAGCTGCGAATCGCGCGCTCGGGTATCGGGGCGGGCGCGGCTGTGCAGAGCGGCACGGACGCGCGGGTGACGTTCGGCGGGAAAGCGGCGGTGAGCGTGCCTGCTGGCGGCGAGATCGATAGCGATCCCGTGCGGATCGGCATCTCGGCCGGCGTACCGTACGCCGTCAGCAGTTATATGGGGCGCGAGCAACGGATGGTCGCATGGCACCGGGTTTCGAATCAGGTCAACTATGTGTCGATGTCTGGCAACCATGCGGGCGATACGTCCACTGACGCTTATCGCCAGCGATTTACGCAGTTCGCATGGGTGACAGGGTTGCAGGTGGAGGCTCGTTCATCGGCGACGGTCGCGGCAATCGGCGACTCGATCACGGATGGGATGCGCTCCAGCCTGAATCAGAATCGTCGCTGGCCTGACGCGTTCGCGCGCCGGGTGGTTGGGAGCGGCGACACGACGACGGCGGTCGTCAATCTTGGGATCAGCGGAAACCGCTTGCTGAGCGATTCGCCTTGCTACGGCGACGCGCTTGCGTCGCGTTTTGGCCGCGATGTGCTAGCCCAGCCTGGCGTGAGGACCGTGATTCTGCTGATCGGCATCAACGACATCAACTTTGCCGCGATGCCGGCCCGCGCTGGACTCGATTGCGATTTTCCGCATACGGCCGTTACATCGGAGAGCCTGATTGCGGGCTATAAGCAGGTTATTGCGGCGGCGCACGCGCGTGGCATGCGCATTTTTGGGGCTACATTGACGCCGGCGGATTTGCCGCCGCAGCGCGAGGCGATCCGTTCGGCGGTCAATCAATGGATTCGGACTAGCAGGGCGTTCGACGGAGTCGTGGATTTCGATGCCGCGCTGCGTAATCCAACAGAGCTGACACGTCTGCAACGTTCGTTCGACAGCGGCGATCATATCCATCCCAGCGATGCAGGTTACGCGGCGATGGCGGCTGCGATCCCGCTGCCGGCGGTGCTGGGCGCGCATCAAAAGTGAATCGTTAAAAAACTTCCGTCGCACCCTTGTCATTGGGTTGCGGATGGCCTAAGATTCGCGTCCTTCGTTCGGGCGCGCGGTGTGCGGCGCGACGCAGCGGGGGCCGCGACAGAAACGGCGCGGTGGTATAGCCA
>NZ_JBBPEN010000013.1:0-125318 GCF_038900755.1 Paraburkholderia diazotrophica | reverse complement strand
GAGCGTGACGGCGATGTAGCTGTACACGCCGAAGTCGAACCATTCCATTGCGTTGCCGAGCGCCATCGCGCCGACGGCACGCTTGAGCAGCGTGTTGTCGACAACCGTGATGTCGTCGAGGGTGAGGGGCGAGGCTGCCGAACGGATTCCCGCGATGCTCTCTTGCGAAGGTCTCAATTGATGCACTCCTGGAATTGCGCCGCAAACGAGCCGGACGGAAGAAGTGTCCGATCGGACGGATGCGGATCGGGCGCGAGGCCTGGTGGCATGTCGATGGCGCGAGCGGGCGCTGGCATGAAGCCGCGTCGAAAGCTGCGGACAACCATGCAAGCCCGCGCGACATCCGGCAAATTCATGTGTCAAGGAGAGTGTGCTGTCGCGCCTGCGGGGAGGCCTTCGCTCACGCGTCCAGAAAACGGTGGAAAACGACACCTGTGGACGCGATGTGGAAACCGTCAGGGATTACCCTGAGCTTGAAATAAATATTTTCGGATCGGCTAGAATCAAAAACCACGCTCTATTTTTCCGAAGAATCGGCGGGTTCTTTAGAAACAAATTCCCATATCGGCTCCGTAAGATAGTTGTGGATGGGAACAAGAAAGCGGGACGCAAAGCGAAACACACAGGCGCGGTAAGCAACACTACAAGCAGAGTCAAGATTGCCCGATATGAATACATTGGCCCGCGTTCCAGAAGTACTCAGCACGCCAACAGAGGGGCTGTTCTTTTCAAAGGCCAGTGCCCTTTCCGACCTTTTCTTTTTTCATGCATCCGGCTGACTGCGGCTGCGATTCCGCTGTTGCAAAGGTTCGCACGTAAGCCGTTCGCCGCAGTACCCCCTTCACGCGATTCAAACCGGCAGCCGCTCAGGCTGTGGGCCGCGACTGCGTGTGCTTCGATTCGCGACGTCAACGAAAACTGATTAGTTGTACAACCAAAGAGAGGAGATTCCATGAAACGCATCAACACACTTCGCGTCGTTGCACAGGTTGCCGCATTGTCGGTGCTGTCGATCACGACGCTCGCGGCGAAGGCCGATCAGCTTGCGGACATCAAGCAGCGTGGCGAACTCGTATGCGGCGTGCTGGGTACGGACGAGCCTTTCAGCTTTATGAAAGACCCGATGAGCCGCGAAATCGTCGGCTATGACGTGGACATGTGCAACGCCGTGGCAAAGAGCATCGGCGTCAAGCCGGTTCTCAAGCAGCTGGCCGTTGCGGCGCGTATTCCTGAACTGCAACAGGGCCGCGTCGACCTGCTCGCCGCTTCGCTCACGCACAACAAGGAGCGCGAAGCGCAAATCGACTTCTCGGTGTCGACCTTCATCACGGGTCAAAAGGCGATGGTCAGGAAGGACAGCGGCATTACGACGCTCGCTCAGCTCGACGGCAAGAAGGTGTTGACGGTCAAAGGCTCGACGATGGAGACCAACATTGCGAAGACGATCAAGAACGCGGACGTCGTATCGTTCGACACCAGCCCTCAGGCCTTGCTCGCGCTTCAGCAGGGCAAGGGCGTCGCCTATGTGAACGACGAGACGACGCTCGTCGGCAACCTCGCGAAGCTCGGCCCGGCGGGGAAAGACTACGCGCTGGTGACGCAGAACATCTCGACGGAACATATCGCGCTGGGCATCCGCAAGAACGAGCCCGCATTTCGCGAGCAGGTGAACAAGGTGCTGCTCGGGATGGAATCGGATGGCCAGGCGCAGCAAGAGTTCAACAAGTGGTTCGGTCCCGGCACGAAGATGAACTTCCCGCCGCGCACGTTCAAGATCGCAACCGACAAGATCGACTAACTCCAACTATGGCCGCCGCCCGCTCCGACGACGGGCGGCCAGATACTTCATGCCTACATTCCATCTGTCGGCGCTGCTTTCGGGGCAATATGGCCAATGGCTCGTCAGCGGCTTCCTGATGTCGGTCAAGCTGTCCGTGCTCGCCTTTGTGTTTTCGCTTCCGCTCGGCATCGTCGTCGCATTGACACGCCTCGCACCCATCGCGTTCATTCGCGGGCTCGGTCAGGCGTATGTCGAAGCGATCAGAAACGTTCCGTTGCTTGCACACATGCTGTTCTGGTACTTCGGCGCGCCGGAATTGCTGCCGCTCGTCGTCAAGACCTGGCTCTACAACAAAAATTACGAGGCGGCTAGCGCATTGATCGCGCTGGTTCTCTATACGTCCGCATATATGGCCGAAGACATTCGCAGCGGAATTCGCTCGATTCCGAAGGAACAACTCGAGGCGAGCCGCGCGCTCGGTTTCGGTTTTCTGCAGGCGATGCGGCTCGTGGTGTTGCCGCAATCGTTGCGGGTCACGGTTCCGCCACTCGTCAACCAGACGCTCAATCTGTGGAAGAACTCGAGCATCGCGATGGTGATCGGCGTGGCTGAATTGATGTACCAGGCGCAGCAGGTCGAAAGCGCGACCTTCCGGGGCTTCGAATCGTTTGGCGTGGCGACGGCCGCGTATCTGACGGTGTCGATCGCCATCACGCTGTTCTCTGCGTGGTATCAGCAACGGTATCCCGTTCGGAGCATGTAGCGATGATCGACATACTCCAGACTTACGGCATGTACTACCTGGTGGGCCAATATCCGAATGGACCGCTCGGGGGA
Organism: Paraburkholderia diazotrophica; assembly: GCF_038900755.1. Taxonomy (GTDB): domain Bacteria; phylum Pseudomonadota; class Gammaproteobacteria; order Burkholderiales; family Burkholderiaceae; genus Paraburkholderia; species Paraburkholderia diazotrophica_A. Next base: position 122,701 of record NZ_JBBPEN010000013.1, on the reverse strand, counting down.
CTCGTACTCACGCTGATGCTTGCTTCCGCGGGCCTGGTGCTGGCGCTGCCTGTCGGCATCGTCTTCGGGCTGTGCCGCATCAGCCCGTTTCGCGCGCTGCGCTGGCCCGCCACGGCGCTCGTCTATGGCGTGCGCGGCACGCCGCTTCTCATGGTGATCTTCTGGGCGTACTTTCTGCTGCCCACTCTTACCGGTCATCGCACGAATCAGTTCAGCACGATGCTCACTGCACTGGTCGTTTTCGACGGCGCGTATCTCGCCGAAATCGTGCGGGCGGGTATTCAGGCTTTGCCGAAGGGGCAGATGGAGAGCGCTCGCTCGCTGGGCCTCTCGTATATGCAGGCGATGGCGTTCGTGATCCTGCCGCAGGCGTTGCGCAACATGCTGCCGTCGCTCGTGAACCAGCTGGTGTCGACGATCAAGGAGACGTCGCTCGGCTACATCATCAGTCTGCCGGAAGTGTCTTTCGTGGCCGGGCAGATCAGTACTCAGGCGCTGACGCAATCGGCACAGATCTATCTGCTGCTCGCATTCAGCTACTTCGTAATGTGCTTCGGGCTGACCCGTTGCGCGTATCTGCTCGAAAGGCGGCTTGCGTCGCGCTTGCCGGCAAAGGTGTGAACATGATCGAGATCGAAAACGTCAACAAGTGGTATGGCGAATATCAGGCACTCGTGGACGTTAGCGAGACCGTCGCTAAAGGCGAGGTCGTGGTGGTGTGCGGGCCATCGGGCTCCGGCAAGTCCACGCTGATTCGCACGCTGAACCGGCTCGAACCGATCCAGAAAGGCCGCATCGTCGTGAACGGCCAGGACGTGCACGCGCGCGGAATCGACGTGAATACGCTGCGCTCGGGGATCGGCTTTGTGTTCCAGCAATTCAATCTCTTCCCGCATCTGACGGTATTGCAGAATTGCGTGCTCGCGCCTGTGCGCCTGAAGCGCATGTCGCAGAAGGACGCGCGCGAGTTCGCAATGAGTCTGCTTGAGCGCGTGGGTTTGCCGCACAAGGCGAACACGTATCCGGGTCAGCTCTCGGGTGGACAGCAGCAGCGCGTCGCGATTGCGCGCGCACTCGCGATGAAGCCGCCCGTGATGCTGTTCGACGAACCGACGTCGGCACTCGACCCCGAAATGGTGAACGAGGTGCTGCTGGTGATGAAAGACCTCGCTCGCGACGGCATGACGATGGTGTGCGTCACGCACGAAATGGGTTTCGCGCGCGAGGTCGCCGACCGCGTGCTCTTCATGGATCAGGGCAAGGTACTCGAGCGCGCGGAGCCCGACCGTTTTTTCCAGCGTCCCGAGCATCCGCGCGCGCAACTTTTCCTGTCGGATATCCGCTCGCCGTGGGCGAGTGCTGTCACGGTGTAGCGTCTATAGAGAGACGGCGCACGCGCGGGTTACGATGTCGCTTCATCGAATGTGCAGGAAAGAGGAATCGCAGAGTTGAAGATTAACGCAGACCGTTTGTTGAACGACCTCAAGCAGCTTCGCAGTTTTGGCGCAACGGGGCCTGGCGTCGTGCGTCTCGCGCTGTCGCCTGTCGATATGCAGTCTCGCCGCTGGCTCGCCGAGCGGATGACGGATGCGGGCCTGAATGCCGTCATCGATGGCGTCGGGACGGTATTCGGCCGTTCTTCGAAGAGCGGCCCCGCGCTGCTGATTGGCTCGCACACCGACACGCAGCCGACGGGCGGCTGGCTCGACGGCGCGTTGGGCGTGATCTACGGCATCGAGATCGCTCGCGCGCTCGCTGAAAGCGATGCAACCCGTCATCTGGCCGTCGATGTCGCGTCGTGGATGGATGAAGAGGGTACGTTCTCGTCTTTTCTCGGCAGCCGCAGTTTTGTCGGAGAGCCGGTCGACGAGCCGATCCTCAACGCAAGAGATCGCGAAGGGCTGTTGCTGCGCGACGCACTGGCGAACGCCGGACTCGACGGGACGCCGCGTGTGCGCCTCGACAAGAGCCGGCACAAAGCCTACATGGAGCCGCACATCGAACAGGGCGGCCGCCTGGAAGCGGCAGGCAAGTCGATTGGCGTCGTCACCACCATCGTCGGCATACGCGAGTTGAGGCTGCGCTTCAAGGGGCAGCGCAATCACGCGGGTACTACGCCGATGTCGATTCGCCGCGATGCCGGCGCCGCTCTCGTCTCGTTCATCGCGCGGATGGACGAAGCATTCACAAGGCTCGCCGATGCCGACACGGTGTGGACGGTCGGGCGAATCGAATTCGACCCCGGCTCGTTTAGCGTCGTGCCGGGCCAGGCCGAAATGTGCCTGCAGTTCCGCGATGCCAACGCTCTGCGGCTCAATGCAATGGAGTCCGCGCTTGCGACGCTCGTTAGCGAATTCAACGCGGTGCACAAGGTGACGGTTGAAATCATCGCGTGCGATCAGCCGGAAGAGCCTGTTGTCATGGATAGCGCGCTTCAGCAGCATCTCGCGAGTGCTGCCGGGTTGCTCGCGCCGGGGCAATGGGAGCGCATGCCGAGCGGCGCTTCTCACGATGCGCAAGTGCTCGCGCATCATTTGCCGGCCTGCATGCTGTTCGTGCCCAGCATCGGTGGAGTCAGTCACGACTTCATCGAAGATACGGCCGAGGAACATATCGTGCTCGGCTGCCAGGTCGCAGCGAACGCAGCCGTCGCTATCCTTCAGAGCCTGTGGGAACGGCAAAGCTAAAGAATGCTTGCCGATTCATGAAGACAGGTAAAGTTTGCGTCGAAAGAACGGCCGATTCAAGGCGGAATTACATTCCTTGGTACTAACCATTAAGGTATTTCGAGCAGATCGGAATCACTCATGCTGTGATCCATTTAGGAACCTCTCCAAGGGCTCAATGTCAATATTGGGTGTTGCCCTCTTTAGGGGATCGAAATGGCTGCCACGCAACAAGGGGCCGCGCCCTTTACCGCTGAAGACTACCGGCGTCAGCTACGCCGCGCCGTAATTGCCAGCACGATCGGCACGACGATCGAATGGTACGACTTCTTCCTCTATAGCACCGTCACTGGCCTCGTTTTCGCCAAGCTGTATTTTCCGGAATCAGACCCGCTCGTCGGTACGCTACAAGCGTTTCTCATCTATGCCGTCGGCTTTCTCGCGAGGCCGGTCGGCGCAGCCATTTTCGGCCACTACGGCGATCGCATCGGACGCAAGGCCACGCTGATCGTGACGCTCTTGCTGATGGGGCTTGCCACATTTGCCGTTGCATTCGTCCCCACCTACGCGACGATCGGCATCTGGGGCGCCGTCATTCTGACGGTGCTGCGCTTCATTCAGGGCGTGGGTGTCGGCGGCGAATGGGGCGGCTCGGTCCTGATGTCGATGGAGTGGGCGCGCACCAACTCGCATCGCGGCTTCGTTGCTTCATGGCCGCAATTCGGCGTGCCGGCGGGACTGTTCATCGCCAACCTCGCCGTGCTGGCGATGAGCCAGATGTCGGGCAACGCGTTCCTCACATGGGGCTGGCGGGTGCCGTTCTTCCTCAGCATCGTGCTGGTCGCGATCGGCCTGTACATCCGCTTGAATATTCTCGAAACACCAATCTTCGCGAAGCTTCTCTCCGAGCAGAAGATAGAGAAAGCGCCGATGCTCGAAGTGCTGCGCAAACAGCCTAAAGACATTTTTCTTTCCGCTTTTGCGCGGATGGCCGAACAGGCGCCTTTCTATATCTTCACGGCCTTCGTCTTTACCTATGGCGTCAGGACGCTGGGCGCGACGCGCGATCTGTTGCTCACGGCCGTTTTAGTAGCGTCGGTTCTGGAGTTTTTCACCATTCCGTTCTTTGGCCATGTGTCGGATCTCATCGGGCGGCGGCGGATGTATATGATCGGCGCGGCCGCAGCGGGCATATTCGGCTTCGTCTATTTCGCCATGGTCGACACGAAGGACCCGGTGTGGATCTTCGCGGCCATCGTGCTTTCGCTGGTGCCGCATTCGATGATGTACGGTCCGCAGGCGGCGTTGATCGCGGAGTCCTTCACGGGGCGTCTGCGGTATAGCGGGGCGTCGCTGGGTTATCAGCTGGCTTCCGTCATCGCGGGTGGTCCCGCGCCGTTGATCGCGACCGCGCTTTTCGCGTACTACCACTCGGGCTATGCAATCGCGGGCTATATCCTCGTGTGTGCGGTGTTCAGCCTCGCCGCCTCCTGGAGAATGGGCGATTACACCAACAAGGACATCTCGCGCGAATATGACGAAGGGCGCGTGATGGACGACCACGGACACGCAAGGCCGGCACACTGACCGGCGTATCGAGCTGGCGCGCGTTGGCAGTCAGGACATGCGCCGACAAGCGTGGAGAAGACGCTCACGCAGGGCGCGATCTGGCGCTGATCCGCTCATAAGCCGTCATTCGCGCCGCTTACCGACGCTATCGTCGCCAGCAGATCCGGCTTGCGACGTAGAAGCCGTCTCGCCGACGGGCGACTCGGCGAGCGTCGGCTCCTTCAGCACGCGAAGTTCCTGTGGCACAGCGATGTCAGGACTGCGTCGAGCCGCATTGCCCGTATCCATTGTTTGTCGGTTCTCGCGATGTGTCAGCTCGTCAGTCTGCGGCCACACGCTGCGCTCGTTCGACGATGTATGAAGCTGCATTTGCGGCAGAGGAATCTCGATGCCGGCCGCGTCCATCTTGAGCTTGAGCCGCGCGTTGAAAGCGCGCGCCACGCTCCATTGCTGAAGAGGCCGCGTCTTGATCTGTCCTTTCACGACGATGCAGTTGGCGTCGAAACGATCGAGTCCCCACACTTCGACGGGCCCGAGTATTTCGTTGCGAAAGCGAAAATCGTCGATCAGATCGGCGCCGACTTCCGCGATCATGCGTGTCACTTCATCCATGTCGGCGGAGAAGGGAACCCGCACTTCGAATATCGCGTTGGCGAAATCGCGCGACAGGTTCTTCACGATCTTGATCTGCGAAAACGGGATCGTGTGAACCGCGCCTTGCCCGTCGCGCAGCCGCACGGTGCGGATCGTCAGATCCATCACAGTACCCGCGTGTCCGCCGTCGACGTCGATCCAGTCGCCTACCGATATCGTTTCCTCGATGATGATGAAGAGCCCGGTGATCAGATCGGTGACGAGCGATTTTGCGCCGAAGCCGACCGCAAGCCCGATCACGCCTGCGCCCGCGAGCAACGGTGTCAGATTGATGCCCAGGCTGGCGGCAGCGATGATGGCGGCAAGGCTTGCAACCGTCACGAAGATTGCGTTGCGCACAAGCGGCAACATCGTGCGCGCACGCACGCCGGGATCGAGCGCCTTGTTGCGTGAACTGCTCGGCCCCAGTGCCTCGAGAATCACGGTGTCGATCAGAATCCACATGAACCACGCGCCGAAGACCGTCGCGACGACTGCAATGACGGCATGCCTGAAACCGGGTGTCATCGCGCTGTGCTTGAGCAGCCGCGCAATCGGTCCGCTCCACAGTTCCATTTCGAATCGAATGAATGCGAGCCACATCAGCAGGACGAGCAGCGTGCTCGCAAAGCGCAGGAGCCGCATCAGATGAGGCGCCCGGCGCTGCGCGCGGGTCTCCCGTCGACGCGTCAGATGCAGCAGCAGCGCCGATACGAACAACGTGAGCACGAGCAGCAGCGTACTGATCAGCGACGGCCTCAACACGTTTCCTTCTTCGCCGCGCCCGTCGATGATCGCGACGACGGACGCTATTGCGATCAGCACGATCGGGATGTGCCACAGCGATGCGAGGATATCGAGCGCTTCAGTGGCGAGCTTGTGGTCGCGCCTTCGCGAATAAGGGCGGTTGCGGATCAGATGCGTGACGGGCCGCCGCCAGGCAATCGCGAAGAATCCGCACAGAACGGCCGCCACCAGATTGGCGAGACTCGATATGAGCCCCGAAAGGTTCTGGCCGAGAAGATGCGTGACATCTGTGTTGGCTGTCGCGTCGCCGAGCGCGGCGCACGCGCCTATCGCGAAGAGCGGCCGGAGGCTGCGCGCCAGCAGCCGATGCACGGCGACACGCCGGTGCGCCGTATTGAACACCGAGAAAACGATCAGGCATATCACCGAAAAAATCGAGCCGGCGACGATCGCATAGGCGATCACGAGCCCTAGCGTGCGGCCGAGCGCATCCGGCATTCCGCGCACGAACACCAGCACCGCGATGAAGGCGACGATCCACGGTCCTGACTGCCGCAATGCGAAGATCAGCAGGTCGATCGACGTCGGATTCTGCTCCAGCGCGACATTCTGACCATAGCGCGCGAGGACGCGCCGCTGCAGATAGATCAGCAAGCCGGCACACGCGCCCCATCCCGCAAGCGTCGAGGCCACGCCAACCAGAACCTCGCCGAACGATTCGCCTCGCGACCCTGCGAAAATCATTCGCAGATCATTGGCGGCCCCGCTGAATCGGGCCGCCCAGAAATGAAGCGGCGTCTCGCCGCCATTCAGATTCGTTTCCACCGATGCGATGCCCGACGCAATCGCGCCGAGCAGATCGCTATTGGTCTGCGCGCGTGGCACGGGCGCCGCATCTTGTGTGGCGTCCCGAAGTCCCTTTAACTGGTCGACGAGCGCTTTGCGTTGAGTGTCGTTGTCGAGCGTGCCGATCAGGCTGTTTAGCGAGCGTGTCATCTCCGCCTGGCTGGCGGGCGCAGGAGCGGATGCAGACTGCGCCGCCGAGGCCGACTGTGCCGACGCGCCCGTCGCTGTGTTGAGAATGGCTTGCAAGCCGGTGGGCAGCGGTCCGGCGACAGCGGAGGCGATCGATGTCGCGAACAGCAAGACGATGCCTGTTGCGACCAGCCACGCGTGAGCGCAGCGCATCGCGTGTCGGGTGACAACGCGCACCGTCGGTATCGTCGGGGCACGCGAGCCGGCAGAGAGAAGCGCGAGATTAGTCGGCGGCGACGAGAGCATGGCTGGCTTCGCGCCGCATGAACGCGTTCATGGAGATCCCTTCAAAAGGTCCCCTGGTTGAGAGCCGGGTAGTTGTTAGCGGATAGTCGGACTGACGATGGCGCGATTCGATCGTCAGAAGTAATCCCCTTCAAAGTCCCGCGCAAAGATTAGCTCAATAGATGCCGCCATGCCATCTCCATCGACACTGCCATGAAATGGCGACGAGAGAAGAGTAAGGTTCTCCGTCGAATGACGCACGACGTTCGCAAGTAATAAAGTACTCCGTTTAACAGAATTCGCATGAACACAACCTGAATACTCGACGCCAAGTCGCCACGTCGTTACGCTTCAATCGAATGTAGCGTTGTGCATGGCTCCGACAGGAAGTGAAGAGTGCGATAAAGGCCGCAACAACAGGAGTTCGTCATGCGTGGTCGATACGACGAGTCAGCTCGCAGTCTGCCGCGTCACTGGCGACGGCTACTGGTTTGTTTTAATCAGTGGAAATTCTTTCGGCACACATCGGCTGCGGCATGCGCTGGCCTGATCGCATTCCTGTTGCCTTTGCCATCGCACGCGCAGGCGACATCAGAGCCGCCGCTTTCGAATCGCACCGTGATTGGCGGCAACGTCAAGCAGCACGCCGATGCCGTGCTCGCGATCATGAGCTATACGACGGTCCCCGATGTCACGACCAGTTCGCTGTCGATCAACAGCGGTTCCAGCGGCAACCCCGGCTTCGGGCAGACCCAGTTCGGCGGAGGATTCACGATCAGCAAGTCCTTCCCTTTGTATCTGGAAGGCACGCTCGCATACAGCCGATACGACCCGACATTCGTCGCCACGGATGGCGCCGAGCAACGCTCACTGCCGACACGATGGAACACATTCAGCACCACGGTCGGCATCGGCTGGGATTTCCATATCACCGATGAACTTGTATTCCGTCCGATCGTGAACGGCACGATTGGGCGCGTCGCGAGCGACCTGAAGGTCGGACAGACAATCGTCAATCACGTGACGGACAGCAACCTTCAGTTTCTGAACAGCGGATCGCTCGACGCATATGGCTATGGCGGCTCGCTGGTGCTCGATTACGAACACTACCGCGAGGAGCACGAGATCGACGTCGAACTGCGCGCGACGGACATCTACCTGCGAAGCTTCGGCGGTTCTTCGACGGCCGTGCAGGGCTCGGCGATGGCACAGCAACTGAGTCTATGGACACGCTGGCGCGCGCCGACAGGCTGGCGCGCCCTCGATCGGCCCGTTCGCTATGTACTCGAAGCGGCGTACTCGCATTATTTCGGCGACAGCGCCGGCGTGCTCGGCTTTAACGATCTCACGTCACTCGGCGTCGGGCTGGAACTCGACAGCAGCAAATACCCGATCGTAATCACGCGCACGCGCGCGCTGGTGCGCTATGTCTTTGGCCACAATGTACATGGCGTGTCGTTTGGTTTTGCCGTCAGCTTTTAGGCCGTTATTCGTCGTTCGTCACGCGGCAAGTTCTGCTTTTATTCAATGCAACAATCACGGCCATTATTCGTCGTGATAGTACGCTGAGTATTTGCATCCATAACGCGACGAATGTTCTAACATCAAATTGAGTCGACGCCGCAATCCGCTGCAAACCCATTTTGCAATTGCCATCAGTCCAGACAGGGCCGATTAGTCGCGCCCCTGTCATACCGTCTGAAGGAGCGGCCATGTCCCTTTGGAACCAGCGACGAGCCAAGGTCTCGTGCCTGTGGCTTTTGTTTGCCGCGCTGACGTTGGGAGGGAGCGCCGCGCGCGCCCAAACGCAATCGCAACCGCAAGCACAAGCACAAGCACAACCGGAATCGGCGCAGCCCGCGTCGTTCAAGCCGGAAGAACTCGAAGCGCTTGTCGCGCCCATTGCGCTCTATCCGGATTCCGTGCTTGCGCAGGTACTGATGGCATCGACGTATCCGCTTGAAATCGTACATGCGGCGCGCTGGGTGAAGGCGAATCCGAAAGTCAAAGGAGACGACGCAGTCAAGGCCGTCGGAGACCAGCCATGGGATGCCAGTGTGAAATCGCTGGTCGCGTTTCCGCAAATCCTCGAGCCGATGAACGACAAGCTCGATTGGACCCAGAAGCTCGGCGATGCTTTTCTCGCGCAGCAAAAAGATGTGTTCGCTGCCGTACAGCGCTTGCGCGCCCGCGCGAAAGACTCTGGCAACCTCAAGTCGAATGAGCAGCAGAACGTGGTCGTCGAACAGCCCCCTGCCGGAGGCGGGCAGACGATCGTGAAGATCGAGCCGGCGAATCCGCAGGTGATCTACGTGCCGGCCTATAACCCGACCGTCGTGTATGGATCGTGGAGTTACCCCGCCTATCCGCCGACCTACTGGCCGCCGTACCCGGCGTACTATCCGGGCGCCGCGCTCGCGACAGGGTTCGCCTGGGGGATCGGCCTCGCTGCTGCCGGCGCGATTTTCAGCAACTGCAACTGGGGCGGCGGCGACGTCAATATCAACGTCAACAAAGCCGCGAACATCGACCGCAATTTCGACCGCACCAAGGTCCAGGGCGGCGGACGCTGGCAGCACGACGGGAGCCATCGACAGGGCGTGGCCTACCGTGACAATGCGACCCGCGACAAGTACGCGCGCAACGTCGGCGGCGCCGAAGGACGCAACGATTTTCGCGGCCGCGATTCGGGCACGGGCGGGCGAGTGAACACAGCCGACCGGGCGGGCGCAGGCAATCGTGCCGGAACGGCGGACAGAGCCAACGCAGGCAACCGTGCCGCGACTGCGGACCGGTCCAGCGCGGGCAATCGCGCATCGGTGGCGGACAGGTCGAATGCGGGCAATCGGGCAGGTGGCGGCGCGGGCGTTGCGGACAGATCGGCCGGCGGCGATTTCGGCGGCGGATCGAACCGCACGGGCACGGGAGACGTCTCGCGTGCGAGCGATCGCGTGGGCGGCGGTGGTGGCAGTGGCGGCGGTTTCAGCGGCGGCCGCGACAACGCATTTCAGGGCGTCGGCGCGGGCGGCGCGACGCAGCGCAGTTATGACCGTGGACGCTCCAGCATGCAGGGCTCGGGCTTCAATCGACCGAGCGGCGGTGGCGGCATGCGCGCGGGCGGCGGACGCGGCGGAAGACGCTAGGGAGAAGCGAGCATGAAAGCATCGTCACGATTTCGGCTGGGCTCGCCGGCGCGAGTGCTGCGGGCGGTCGCCGTCATGGGCGCGCTGTGTCTGGGCGTCGTGCCGTTCGCGCATGCGGAGAAGGACTTCAGTACTCCCGATGCCGCGATGAACGCTTTCGGCGACGCCATCGGCAACAACGAGGAGGCCACGCTGCAAGCCATTTTCGGACGCAACTTTCGCGATCTGATTCCGCCCGTGGGCGCCGAAATACGCAGCCGCTTCCTCGACGAATGGAACAAGTCGCATCAGATCGAGCAGACCGACAACGGCCATGCGCATATTGCAGTCGGAAGTGACGGCTGGACCTTCCCGATTCCGCTCGTGAAGGGCGAGAGCGGATGGCACTTCGACATGCGCTCGGGCGCGGAGGAAATGCGCTTGCGCCGCATCGGCCGAAACGAGCTTGCCGTCATCCAGACGATGCTCGCGGTCTACGACGCGCAGCGCGAGTACGCGCTCACCGACCACGACGGCGTGGGCCTGCTGACGTACGCGTCGAAGATGTCGAGTTCGCCGGGCAAGCACGACGGCCTGTACTGGCCCACGCCGCCCGATGCGCCGCCCAGCCCGCTCGGGCCGGCCTTCGTTCAGGCGAGCGCGCGTAACACCGAGGACGCCGGCTATCACGGCTACCACTACAGGCTGCTGACGTCGCAAGGCCCGCATGCGCCGGGCGGCGCATACGACTACGTGGCGCATGGCAAGCTGTTCGGCGGCTTCGCCGTCATTGCGTGGCCGGTCCGGTACGGAGAGACGGGTATCAAGAGCTTCATGGTCAGTCACGCCGGAGAGGTCTATGAAAGCGATCTCGGCCCGGATGGCGCGTCGAAGGCGAAGGCCATGCCGTCGTTCGATCCTGGACCCGGCTGGACGAAAGTGCAGCCCTGACGTCCGAGCCTGCGTGCGGACCTTTACGGGCAAGCAGACGCGTATAGCGCTTCAGTATCGCGAGGCAACATGAGACGCTTCGCCTCTCACGCCGCTACGCTGCTCGCGGCACTGGCGGCAACGGCATTGGCCAGTGCCGCGATACGCAGTTACACGGACGTCCGTCCGCCGCCCGTCGATCCCGCAGCGGCCGCAAGCGCCGACTCGGGACAGGCCGATCTGCACGCGCTGTTTTTCAGGCATGGCATCGACCCGGATTCGAACAAGGCTCGCATCATCGTTGCGTGGGTGGAGAAGATTCGCGACGACCCCGTCATCGCGACGGGCATCGCGGGTGGCGCGCAGAGCGTCGGACAGATCTTTCTCGACCCTGCCGCGCGCGAGAACTTGATGTCGCAAGGACTCGTCCGTCTAGCGCCACCGGACCGCCTGAAATACGTGCAGCTCGTGACGAAGTTCCTCGACGAGCTGGTCCCCGTCAACTGCTTTGGTCTTTCCAACATGCGCGCGGTGATGAATCGGGTTTCGCTGCGCGAGATGACGGACGCCGACGTCGACCAGTACTTCAATCTTCTCTTCAAGGTTCTGCTCAGCGATGCGTCGAATGCGCCTGTCCCTGATCCGACGCCGCAACAGTACGCCGCTGCCGAGCGGCAACTGACGCGCATGCTCGTCGCGGAACTGCACGGCGATCAGACGAACCTGGCGCGCTTCGCGTCATACACGTCCAATCCGTCGATGGCGACGCCGTCGGACGCGTGCTGGGCGACGAGAGTGACGTTGCACGCGATCATCGCGATGCCCGACCCCGAACGCGATCTTGTTCTGCTTCGGACCATCATGCCGAACAGCGCGCATGACGCTTCGTCCCGTGGAGAACCGGACACGCCTGGCACCGCCGCACCTTGGCGCGCGGCGTCGCAGCCAGGCGGCGCCGATGCGCCGTAGCGCACGTCGACCGTAGGTCGTTAGCGGAGCGGGAGCATGAACGTCGATGGGTCGGTGATGCTCGGGTCTTTGAGTCTTGAATCGCTTACGAGACATTCACGGCCGCTTCGGCCGCGATGAACTGTTACTGCGGGAGAAAGGCGATGAATAACTGGGCCGCACTCGTACTGGTTCTTGCGTTGACATCGGCGCTCGTCGGATGCGCGCAACCTTATCAGCAATTGCAGTCGGGCGCGGACCAGTCGACGGTCATTGCCCGCCTGGGACCGCCAAAGGAAACCTACAGTCTCCCCAATGGCGGCAAGCGCCTGATGTGGCCGACCCAGCCGATGGGCACGACGACGACGGCCGCCGATTTCGACGCGTCCGGAAAGATGGTGAGCGTGCGCCAGGTGCTTCAGGAAAGCGAGTTCTATCGCGCCGAAGTCGGCAAGTGGACACGCGACGATGTACTCGTCAATTTCGGCCGCCCATTCGAGACGTCGTATTTCCCGCTGATGAAGCGCGAAGTCTGGTCGTATCGCTATCAGGAAAGCAACGTCTTTTATATGATCTTCAACTTCTATTTCGACGATCAGGGCGTCGTGCGGCAAACGCAGAAGTCGCCTGATCCAATGCGCGATCCGAGCCGGCGCGGCATGTTCTAGCGATTCGCCAGAACTCGTGATGGAGGCCTAAATTGATCGATCACTCGCCGCGCGCGGCGAATCCCTACGGTTTGCGTATGCAGGCGATTCGATAGACGCCATCCTCGACTTCGACGCCGTGCGTATCGTGAGTGAAGCCCGGAAAGCGCAGGTCGAACTGTTCGAGCGCCTTCAGGTAGCCGAGCAACGGGCCATCGTCGGGGCCCGCATTTTCGCCGGGCATCAGCAGCGGAATACCCGGCGGATAGGGCACCACTGCGTTAGCAACCGTGCGGCCCTCCATTTGCGACAGGTCGAGCGTTTCCACCTGGTTGTGCACGAGCAGCTCGAACGCCTCTTGCGGACTGTATTCCGGCTCGGGAAGCGTCGAGAAGCCGCGCGACATCATCTCCGTCGTCTTCAGATCGCCCATCGCGCGGAACATGAGATCGCAGAGATCGCGCAATCCGAGGCGGCTATAGCGTTCCGGATAGCGCGCGACCAGATTCGGCAATGCCTGATCGAGCGCGAGATTGGCGTCATAGTCTTTCTTGAAGTCGAGCAGCGTGTTGACGAGCGTTCCCCATTTGCCCTTCGTGATGCCGATCGAGAACAGCAGCAGAATCGTGAAGTCAGTCGTTTTCTCGACGACGATGCCGTGGCGATCCAGATAAGCCGTCACGACACCTGCCGGAATGCCGACGGGCAACAGCCCGCCTTGCGGCGCGACGCCGGGCGTCAGGATCGACACCTTGATCGGATCGAGCATGCAGTAGTCGTCTTCGATGGCGCCGAAGCCGTGCCACGCATCGTTGGGATGCATGACCCAGCACGACGGATCGGTCGCGAGCAGTTCTTCGTCGGCTTCATGGAAGGGCGTGCGCCGGCCAGTGTGGCGATTCACGACGATTTCCGGTTGCCAGCCGTTGAAGAACCAGTCGCTTTGTTCGTCGAATTGCGCATGAAGCCTGCCGAGCATCTGCCGAAACGCGATTGCCTCGCGGATCGCGTCGCCCGTCAGTGCTTCGCCGCCGGGGCCGTCCATCATCGCGGCGCTCACATCGTTCGATGCAATGATCGCGTATTGCGGCGAGGTCGATGCGTGCATCATGTACGCTTCGTTGAAGCGCGCGTGCTCGATCGGATTGCGCCCGTCGCGAATGTGGATGAACGAGGCCTGCGACAACGCCGCGAGCAGCTTGTGCGTCGAGTGCGTCGCGAACACCGTCGGCTTCGAAGCGTCATGGTCAGCGGGATCGCCGTGCATCGCAAAGCGGTCCTTGTAGAGCGGATTGAATCGCGCATAGCCGTACCAGGCTTCGTCGAAATGCAGCCGGTCGACGCTTTCGCCCAACAGTTCTTCCAGCCGCGTCACGTTGTAACAGAGTCCGTCGTAAGTCGAATTCGTCACGAGCGCATGAACGGGCGTGGGATTGACGCCGTCGCGATTCCTGACGAGCGGGTTCTGTTCGATCAGAAGGCGAATAGCCGCGGCCGTGAGGCGCTCAGGCATGATCGGACCGATGATGCCGTAGTGATTGCGCGAGGGCACGAGATAAGTCGGTATCGCGCCCGACATCGTCATCGCGTGCTCGGACGACTTGTGGCAGTTGCGATCGCATAGCGCAATCTGATTGCGTGTCACGCTCGCCATCAGGATCACGCGATTCGACATCGACGAGCCGTTCGTTACGTGATACGTGCGATGCGAGCCGAAGACTCTCGCCGCATAACGCTCGCTTTCGCCGATGGGGCCGCTGTGGTCGAGCAGCGAGCCGAGTTCCCCGACCGAAATCGACAGGTCCGAGCGGAACAGCTGTTCGCCGAAGAACTCGAAGAATGCCTGTCCGACCGTCGACTTCATGAAGGCCGTGCCGCCCGTATGACCGGGCGTGTGCCACGAGTACTCGAACACCTTCGAGAAGCGCGCGAGTGCGCCGAACATCGGCGGCAATACGGTCTCGCGATAGCGCTCGATCGACGCGACGATTCTGCCCGCGATGAACGCCGTGGTGTCTTCCAGCATCCAGATGAAGTCGTCGGCCTTTTGCATCGCGTCCACGGGAACGGTCGACGCGCTCGTGCGGCTCGCGAGCAGGAAGATCGGCACGGTCGCGCTGCGCACCCGCTGCGCATCCAGCACGCGCTGGGCCTGTTGATGGCTTTCGTCGTTGTCGAGTTCCCAGTCCAGCAGCAGACACTGAATCAGCGGATCGGAGCGGATGACCGACACGGCGTCGTCAGCCGAGGTCGCTGTCACGACACGCACGCGCCGTTCTTCCAGTTCGGCTGCAAGCGACTGGGCGGCGCGGCCACTCGCAGTGCGGGCATCGACTTCGTGATGCACCAGCAACGCTTTCATGCCAAGGCGGCGATAGATGGATTCGGACGAGGCGGACATGTGCACTCCCCTGGTTCGCATGCTGACGGCAAACGGCCTGGCGCGTGACGCAAACGCACGCCAGGCCTGGGCCTCGAGACCTTACTCGGGCAAGACAGCGAGACGATAGAAGTTCTTCGTGTACTCATCCGGTTCGCCGAACCACTTCACGAAAAGCCCGCGATAGTTGCCCGATGCGTACATCTTGCTGAGCGCGCTGTCGACGAAAAGGCGCATGTCCTCGTCGTCGCGTGCGACGCCCAGCGAAACGGGCACGACGGTGAAACGGCGCTGAAGAACGAACAGGCTATCCGCCGCAGTGCTCCGCTTGACGGCGTCTTGCAGGATCTGCCGCTCCGCGAAGAAGACATTGATCTTGCGGTCGAGCACGAGCCGCACGCCCTCTTCATAACTCGACACATTGACGACGCGCGCTGTCAGCTTGAACTCGTTGATGCGGTCGTTCAGCCATCGCTGCGTGGGCGAATCCTTGATGGCCGAAAACGTCTGCGCATTCAGGATTTCCGCCGGCGATGCGCGCCATACGGGCCGGTTGGCCTGCGTGTCGCCGCTGAGAATCGCCTTGAGTCCGGGCGATGCGTCGGCGCGCATCAGCGCGGCAACACCGCCCGGATAGACGGGCAGCGAATAGCTGATGAACTTGCGGCCTGTCAGTGTTTCGGGGTCGCCGCACAGCAGGTCGATCCGGTGTTCCTGTAGCGCGCGGTAGCGGTCGTCGGATGAGACCTGCGTCCAGTTCACCGTCAGCGCGGGAAGGCCCAGTCCGCTTTTCAGCTGATCCGCGACGCCCTGGCACAAGCCTGCGAGATAGCCGACGGCGCGGCCTTCGCTATCCCGGTACACGAACGGGCTGGCCGCGTCGACATAGCCGACGTTGACCTTCCCCGACTGCTTGATCCGCGCGAGCGCGCCCGACAGGACGGCGCTCGCTCCCGCTGCGTGCGCGGGACGCGGCGCGGGCGCGCACAGCACGGCGAACGCGATGATGCTTGCGGCCGCGATCGCCGGCTTGCGCGCCTTGGCGCCCAGCAGCGAAAGCCGTGGGGCGATGAAGCCGTAGATCACGTAGCCGATCGCCATTACCAGCATGCCGCCCATCACTGCGTCCTTGCCCGATGCGTAAAGCGCATAGACCGAATACGCCATCGCGATCACCACGATGACTGCGTTGCGCCGATAGGCGGCGGGTTCCGTTCCAGCGTCGCGCATCATCACGAACAGCGCCGACAGCGAAACGATGTAGGGCAACACATTCGTGACCACGGCCAGATTGACGAGCGCCGCGAACTGTTCGGACAGATTCGGGGAAATGGTCGACAGCGCCATCAGCGACTGCACGATTCCCATGACGATCATGCCCGCGATCGGCGCGCCATTGTGGCTGGCCTTGCTGAAGATCGACGGAAACATGTTGCTGTCGGCGGCGTCCTTTGCCGTCTGGGCCAGCGTGAACTGCCAGCCGAGCAGAGAGCCGACGCACGCCATGGCCGCGAGCGCCATCACGATCGAACCGACGGCCGGGCTGAACATATGCGCGAAGGCGAGGCCGAACGGACCCGTCGATTTCGCGAGGTCCGCGTTGGGGACGATGCCCTGGATGGCCGTCGTCGAAAGCACGTAGATGACTGCGGCGCCGAGTGTGCCGAACATGCATGCGAGCGGCACATCGCGCTTCGGGTTCTCGACAGCCGACGAGTTCTGCACCGCCGATTCCATGCCCAGAAATGCCCACAGCGTCAGCGAGATGCTGGAGCCCATGCCTTCGATGAGCCGCATTCCTTGCGGGTTCCAGGCGGCTGCGAAGGTGCTGGAGTGAAACCAGAACCATCCGGCAATCGACATGAATCCGACGGGCAGAATCACGCCCCAGACCGTGACGGAGCCGATCCGCCCCGTCAGCTTCGGACCGCCGAAGTTCGCGACCGTGGTGATCCACAACAGCGCGATCACGCCGACGCACGTCGCGACGGGCGACGATGTGAGCACGGGGAAAAACGCGGCCAGATAACCGAGCGCCGAACTCGCGACGGCGACATTCGCAATCGCAAGCGACAGGAAGTAAAGGAAGAACACCTGAAAATAGCCGGGCTTTCCGTAAGCGTCCTCAGCGTATGCTGCCATGCCGCCCGCACGCTGGTTGAGAATGCCCGCCTGCGCGAAGCCATAGGCGATCGCCATCGAGCCTAATGCCGTCACTACCCACGACAGCAGCGAAATGGCGCCGACCTTCGCCATATTGGTGGGCAGCATGATGATGCCCGAGCCCATCATGTTTACGGTAACGATGAACGTCAATTGCACGACGCTCATCTTCTTCGGTTGAGCAGCCATGGCGCACACTCCTTAGTGGCTTTCCTTGTCGGTTATTCACTGACCACGTAGGTATAAAAACGGATGCGACCGTCTTCGCGTTCCTGGAACACGCCCTGAACTTCGTAATTGAAGCCCGGAAAACGATTGAAGGATTCCTGGAACGCCATGAAGTAATCCAGCATTGGTTGGGCACGGTCATCCCAACGCTCGCCGGGGAGCACAACACCGATTCCTGGCGGATAGATGAGCGCCAGAGTCGCGGAGACGCGGTTTTTGACACGATCGAGCGGCACGTACTCGACCCGGTTCGCGACGAGCGCCTCATACGCTTCTTCCGGCGACATCGCGAGTTCCGGGAAGCTCGACGCGCGGAAGCACAGTCGCTGCAGATTCTTGACGTTCGCCTCTCGATAGAAGTTGTGCATCTCGTTGCACACGTGCCGCAGCGTGTAGCCCTCGTAGCGTTCGCTGTGCGCGGCGCAGAGCGTGGGCAGTACTTCAGCCAGCGAGGCATCGCGATCCCACAGGTTCTTGAACTTGACGAGACGGGCTATCAGCGTATTGAGCTTGCTTTCGTCTTCTGCCGGCGTCATCAGAAAGAGGATGCTGTTCAGGTCGCACTTTTCAGGGACGATTCCTTCTTCGCGCAGATAGTTCGCCACGACTGTCGCGGGCACGCCGAAACTCAGATACTCGCCTGTGCTCCGGTCGATCCCGGGCGTTAGCAGATTCAGCTTGTTCGGATCGGCCATCACGTAGCCGTCGGCGTAACCGGTATAGCCGTGCCATGCTGCTTCCGGGCGGAATTCCCAGCACTGCTGCTCGCGCTTGATGACGTCGGTCGGAAT
The DNA here is from genome assembly GCF_038900755.1 of Paraburkholderia diazotrophica. Classification (GTDB taxonomy): domain Bacteria; phylum Pseudomonadota; class Gammaproteobacteria; order Burkholderiales; family Burkholderiaceae; genus Paraburkholderia; species Paraburkholderia diazotrophica_A. The sequence goes on along the minus strand of NZ_JBBPEN010000013.1, from coordinate 104,617 downwards.
GTCTTCCCACGCGACATTCGATGCGTCCGCTGTGAAATTCGAATTGCGGATATCGACGACGTCGGGAACGAAAGGATCGAAGAACCACTGTTCCTGTGCGGTCTTGCCTCTCTCCTGATAGTGGCGGGCGAACTGGCGGAATTTTTTGCGCGCCTCGATACCAAGCTCGATACAGCTGTCCCACAGTACTTCGCCCGCTTTTCCTTCATGCACTTTCGCGTTGACGTCGAGCGACGCGAACAGCGGGTAGAAAGGCGATGTGCTTGCGTGAATGAGGAACGACTCGTTGAAACGCTTGTGCTCGATGTAGCGCTGTTGTCCCCGGATGTGTTCGTCACGCTTGTGAATCTGCGACGCCTGCGAAAAGCCGGCTCCCTGCTTATGAACGGACTGAGTCGAAAAGAGGCCGGGCATATCCGGTGTCAGATCTTTCAGGCGCATCGGGCTGTGATTGTCGAACAGCGGATGGAATGCGTTGTAGCCGATCCACGCCTCATCCCACAGCACGTAGTCGCATAGATGACCGATCTTCTCCAGCACCTTGCGCACGTTGTAGATCGTCCCGTCGTAAGTCGCGAGCTGAATGCATGCGAGCCGGAACGGACGCTCCGCGTGGCTGCGTTCCGGGTCCTTGACCAGCGGGTTGTTGCGAATCTGCTCGCGCAGATAGTCTTCGTTCCAGGCCTGCCAGTCGACAGCGCCGATCATCCCGAATGCGTTGCGCGAAGTCGGCAGGAAGATGGGAATCGCGCCCGCCTGAACGAGCGCGCCCTGATGCAGCGACTTGTGATTGTTGCGGTCGAACAGAACGAGATCGCCGCGCTTGAGAACGGCGCCCGTCACGATCTTGTTGGATGTACTAGTGCCGTTGAGAACGAAGTACGTCTGGTCCGCGCCGAACACTTCGGCGGCGTGACGCTGCGCATCCGCGGCGGCGCCTTCGTGTATCAGCAGATCGCCGAGATCGACATCGGCATTGCACAGATCATTGCGAAAAATGCTTTCGCCGAAATGCTTAAAGAACAACTGCCCAGCCGGCGACTTTCGATAGAACTGCCCGCCCTGGTGTCCCGGACAGTCGAATGCGATATTGGCCTCGGCATCGTACGCGACGAGTCCGCCGAAGAACGGCGGCAGCAGGCTCAAGCCGTATTTGACGAGGCTCGCCATCACTTGCTTTGCGTAGAAGGCGGGCGTTTGCTGCCCGAGATAGATATAGCCGTCGACTTCGCCGAGTCCCGCCGTCACCGCGAGGTCCGACAGATGGTGAGAGTTTGCGAGTGCCCAGAGCGGCGTCCGGAAGCCTAGTGAGCGCACGGAAGCGGCGAGTGTGCGCGCCGCTTCCAGACGGGCGCCGTCGATCAGGGCGATGTAAGCGCCGACGTCGGCATCTTCGTTGACGTCGCGTGTGAACTTATCCGTCACTTCGACGCGGAAGTGCTCCGCCGTGATCTGCTCCAGTAACTCGCTGGTTTGCGCGTCATTACGGTCCACGATCGCGACTACCTTCAGAAACTTGTGGAAGGGAATCGGGATGGTGGGTGCCTTCAAAGGGCGAGGGACCATGGTCACTCCTTCTTCAACCGGCTTCGCGAATCAGCTTGATCTGTCGCCCATGCGCCGGACGTCAGCGGCCGTCCGGTGCAGGATTCTGTACCGTCAGCTCGGCAATGCAATTTTTCTTTCAGGTCGACAAACAACAGGAAGGCAGAACGCACAACCGGGGACTACCGAGGTTTCCGGGTGTCAGTGGTCATCGGGCATCGGAGCAGAAAGCGGCATGGCGATACCTTGCTGCGGGTCTCTCCCGCCTCTTGCTGGAGCCCGAAAACGGGCCGCCAGATGCGTATCGATATAGTCGTCGTAAGCGCTACGTATATAGTTGGCGAGCTTATCGCTTATTGCAAATTTTTTTGTTCGCACAAGAACCTGGCATAGCGAATCAAGCAGATACCGTCCGTATTCGCATTTTGTTGAATATCGATTCTTCATCGAATATCGATTTCAGTTCATTCATTTTTTAGAAAAAATCTCGCGCATATTTTCAATTGCTGTCGCGCTATTCGACGGCCGAAATTGCTGAGATGCTATTTACGTAGAATCTTGAACAATGCGGTTTTATCAACCAGAATGATCTGCAGATGACGTGCCGGTTTTTCCGTAGGAACAATCAGACAGAGCATTTTGCAGATGCGCTTTGGCTTTCGTTCATTGCCTGACAAGAGTTCGTGTGTCTCAAGATGCGGCCGCACAAATAAAATCCTGGCCGCACGTCACTTCACATGTGTTGCAAAGCGGCGGATCGAAGCCGCGTGGCGCTCTTGCGAGTGCGATGACGTTCTGTCAATGAACACGCGCAAACCGTCTTTCGCCTGAATGCAGTAAGTCGATAAGCGGGCTTCCGTTGCAACCGGCAAGCCGCGACGCTCTGATTCGCATATAGGAGGCAGCGATGAATACAGAGGTCACCAGGCTCGGAGCCTACTCCGAGGTTGGCAAGCTGCGCATGGTCATGGTTTCTGCGCCCGGACTGGCGCATCAACGCTTGACGCCAAGCAATTGCGACGAGCTGTTGTTCGACGATGTCATCTGGGTGAGCCAGGCAAAGCGGGATCACTTCGACTTTGTCACCAAGATGCGCGAGCGCGGGGTGGAAGTTCTCGACGTGCACAATCTCCTGACGCAGACGCTCGACAATCCCGAAGCGCGTAAATGGATACTCGACCGAAGAATCACCGACGACAGCGTCGGCGTGGGGTTGAGCGGCGAAGTGCGCGCGTGGATGAACGAACTGGAGTCGCGCAGGCTTGCCGAATTTCTGATCGGCGGCGTTTCGCTCGACGACATTCCTGGCAGCGATGCGCCCGTCGTCAAGCTCTTTCGCGAATATCTGGACTACTCCAGCTTCCTGCTTGCGCCGCTGCCGAACATGGTCTTTACGCGCGACACGACATGCTGGATCTACGGCGGCGTGACGCTCAACCCGATGTACTGGCCTGCGAGGCGGCAAGAGACGCTGCTCGAAGCCGCGATCTACCGGTTTCATCCGACGTTCGCCAACGCGGGCTTCGAGATCTGGTACGGCGATCCCGACACGGACCACGGCGCATCGACGCTGGAAGGCGGCGACGTCATGCCCGTCGGCAAAGGCACCGTGTTGGTCGGCATGGGCGAGCGCACGTCGCGGCAGGCAATCGGCCAGGTCGCGCGAGCCTTGTTCGATAAAGGCGCGGCTGAACAGGTACTGGTCGCAGGCATGCCGAAGTCGCGCGCAGCCATGCATCTCGACACGGTGTTCAGTTTCTGCGACCGCGATCTCGTGACGATATTCCCCGAAGTGGTCGGCAAGATCGTCACGTTCACGATCAGACCCGACGACAAGAGTTCGTATGGCATGAGCATCCAGCGCGAAGACAAGCCCTTCGTCAAGGCGGTGGGCGATGCGTTGGGGCTGAAGGAACTGCGCGTCGTCGAAACGGGAGGAAACCAGTTCGCGGCGGAACGCGAGCAATGGGACGACGGCAACAACATGGTGTGCATCGAGCCCGGCGTCGTCGTCGGCTACGACCGCAATACGTTCACGAACACGCTGCTGCGCAAGGCGGGCATCGAAGTGATCACGATCGCGGCCAGCGAGCTTGGGCGCGGCCGTGGCGGCGGGCATTGCATGACGTGCCCGATCGCGCGCGATCCCGTTGACTACTGAAGCGTTTGCCGCGTCGAGCCGACGCGTGACCAATCGATCGATGGAGACAACTCATGGCTTTCAATCTGCGAAACCGCAGTCTTCTCAGCCTCATGCATCACAGCGGCCGCGAGCTGCGCTATCTGCTCGATCTTTCGCGCGATCTGAAGCGTGCCAAATACGCAGGCACCGAGCAACAGCATTTGCAGCGCAAGAACATTGCATTGATTTTCGAAAAGACATCCACTCGAACGCGCTGTGCATTCGAAGTGGCCGCGCACGATCAGGGCGCGCACGTCACATATATCGATCCGACGTCGTCACAAATCGGCCATAAAGAAAGCATGAAAGATACGGCGCGCGTGCTCGGCCGCATGTTCGACGCGATCGAATACCGGGGATTCAGCCAGGAAATCGTCGAGGAACTGGCGCGCTATGCTTCCGTGCCCGTCTTTAACGGATTGACGGACGAATACCATCCGACGCAGATGCTCGCCGACGTGCTGACGATGCGCGAGTACTCCGACAAGCCGCTGCACGAGATCAGCTATGCGTACCTCGGCGACGCGCGCAACAACATGGGCAACTCGCTATTGCTGATCGGCGCGAAGCTCGGCATGGACGTGCGCGTGGCAGCGCCGAAGTCTCTATGGCCGCATGAGGAGCACGTTGCTGCATGCCAGCAATTCGCAAAGCAAAGCGGCGCGCGCGTGACGCTCACCGACGATCCGAAAGAAGCAGTGAAAATGGTCGATTTCATTCACACCGACGTGTGGGTGTCGATGGGCGAGCCGGTCGAAGCCTGGGACGAAAGGATCAAGGCGCTGCTGCCGTATCAGGTGAACCGCGCGCTGATCGAGTCGACAGGCAACCCGCGAACCCGCTTCATGCATTGTCTGCCCGCTTTTCACAACTGCGAGACCAAGGTCGGCCAGCAGATCGCGGAGCGCTATCCGGACCTGACGAACGGGATCGAAGTGACGGACGACGTGTTCGAGTCGGACTACAACATCGCATTCGAGCAGGCAGAGAACCGGATGCATACGATCAAGGCCATTCTCGTCTCGACACTGGCCGATATCTGAGCGTATCGGTTTCGCCCCATGTTCGTCGCCGTGCGGCGCAAGCGTGCCGCACGGCCAGGCATTCCGCAGGAGGATCGCATCATGCGCCTCGTCATCGCACTGGGCGGCAATGCGCTGTTGCAGCGCGGCCAGCCCATGACGGAGAGCCAGCAGCGCGAGAACGTCAAGATTGCCGCCACGCAGATCGCCAGCGTGGCGACGGGCAATGAACTCGTCATCGCGCATGGCAATGGTCCGCAGGTCGGCTTGCTGGCGCTGCAAAGCGCAGCCTACGAGGACGTATCGCCGTACCCGCTCGATGTGCTCGGTGCGCAGACGGAAGGGATGATCGGCTATCTGATCGAACAGGAACTGGGCAATCTGCTGCCGTTCGAAGTGCCGTTTGCGACGATCCTGACGCAGGTCGAAGTGGATCTCGCGGACCCTGCGTTCCAGCATCCGACCAAACCTATCGGTCCCGTGTACTCGAAGGAAGAGGCACAGAAGCTGGCGGATGAAAAAGGCTGGAGCATCGCGGAGGATGGCGACAAATATCGTCGCGTGGTCGCGAGTCCGCGGCCGCAGCGCATCTTCGAAATCCGTCCGGTGAAATGGCTGCTGGAAAAAGGCACCATCGTCATCTGCGCGGGCGGCGGCGGCATCCCGACGTGCTACGACGAAAACCGCAAGCTGCGCGGCGTGGAAGCCGTGATCGACAAGGATCTGTGCTCCGCGTTGCTCGCGCAGGAACTCGAGGCGGACGTGCTCATCATCGCGACGGATGTCGACGCGGCCTACGTCGATTGGGGCAAGCCGACGCAAAAAGGCATTGCCCAGGCGCACCCGGACGAACTCGAGAAGCTGGGCTTCGCGTCGGGGTCGATGGGGCCCAAGGTCCAGGCCGCCATCGAGTTCGCGCGCAAGACGGGCAAGGATGCCGTGATCGGCGCGCTTCGCGATATCGTCGCGATCACGCAAGGCACAGCGGGTACGCGGATCAGCGTGCGCAGGCCAGGCATCGAGTTCTACCCGCTCGCGTGACGCGGCGGGCGATGTTCGCTGGCGCGCACGCGACCCGCGCGCCGATCGGTCATTTCGCCTGGCTGGCGCGCCAGTCGCGCGGCGTCATCCGGAAGTTCGCGACGAACCAGTTCGTGAACGATCCCTGCTGTGCGTAACCCAGAAGCGACGCGACGCGTCCGATCGGATAGCGCGGGTTGCTCATGTAGCGCACGGCAAGCTCGCGCCGCACTTCCTCGACCTGATCCGAGAAACTCGTACCGGATGATTTCAGCTGACGCTGCAGCGTGCGCACGCTCACGCCCAAATGACGGGCGACCAGTTCGACGGTGGCCTGTTCGAGCGGCAGCAGCAGATAGATCGCCTTGCGCGCTTCCAGTGCGGCCGAATCCGGTCCGGTCGCGTTGAGGGGACCGGCCAGGCTTTCGGCGTATCGCACGAGTTCGGGGTCCGCTGCGGGATTGGGGTAGTCGAGATCGGCGGTGGCGCACACGAACCCGTTGAAGTCGCTGCCGAACTCCAGCGGACAGCCAAAGAATCTCCGGTGAAACGTCAGGTCTGCATGCGCGGCGTGAGTGAAATGGACAGCGCGAGGTTTCCAGAACTGGCCGAGCAACGCGCTCGAATGGCGCGCGAGGACGCCGAGCGCGAGTTCGATCGCCTGCGTCGTCGGCGTGCCCGGCGCGACGACGAGTTCCTCGCGGATCGTGACCGTCTCGCCCGTCGTTTCGACGTAGATGGCCAGCGCTTCGTTGAGCAGATGCCGGTATTCGGCTGCCGCCAGCAACACCTCGCGCAACGTGCGCTTGTGCGCGAGCAGCACGTTGATCACGCCGGTGCCGAACTTCTGCCGGGTTTCGGCCATCTGCAACGCGAACGTCGGGCACGACGCCTTGTTTGCCGTGAGTTCCAGCAGCCGGCAGCAGGCGGCGGCGGGCACGCGATCGTTCGCATTCGCAAGGGCCGCGGGATCGATGCCGACCTGCTGCGCAAGCTCGACAGGGTTCAGTCCGAGCCGCCGCGTCACATCGAAATAGCCGTTCATGGCGATCGACCCGAGCATCGTTTCCATCGTTCTTTCTCCGCAGTCTCCAGACGGGCTGCGCCTTGCCTTCAGCGTTGCGCACTGCGGCCAATACTAGTGTTAACACGCAGTGGCACCGTTCGCTAAAAGGATGGCGCCTGATCCTAAAAGTCTAGCGCGTGGATGCCGTATTGTGCGAGCACGACGATTCGAGATGTGCCGTATTCACGCGATCCCGCGACATCGGTGCGTCATTCATCTCTGGAGGAAAACATGCAGTTTCTCGACGATTCGCTGCACCCTGAGAATCAGGACAAGGTAGTCATCACCACCGCTCCGTATGGCCCGGAATGGATGCCCGAAGACTTTCCGGAAGACATCCCCGTGACGATGGAAGAGCAGATCCAGAAGGCCGTCGACTGCTATAACGCCGGCGCCACGGTGCTCCATCTGCATGTGCGCGAACTGGACGGCAAGGGTTCGAAGCGCCTGTCGAAGTTCAACGAGCTGATCGCCGGCGTGCGTGCAGCCGTGCCCGACATGATTATCCAGGTCGGCGGCTCGATTTCGTTCGCACCGGAAGACGAAGGCCAGGCCGCGAAGTGGCTGTCCGACGACACCCGTCACATGCTGGCCGATCTCGATCCCGCGCCGGATCAGGTGACGGTCGCGATCAACACCACGCAGATGAACATCATGGAGTTGCTCTATCCGGAGTACCTGGCGGGCACTTCGCTGTCGAATCCTGCGTTCATGTCCGCGTACAGCGAAATGACGGTGCCGGCGGGCCCGGCATGGGTCGAGGAGCATCTGCGCCGCCTGCAGGCCGCCGGCATCCAGCCGCACTTCCAGCTCACGGGCATTCACGCGCTCGAAACGCTCGAGCGCCTCGTGCGCAAGGGCGTCTACAAGGGGCCGTTGAACCTGACGTGGATCGGCATCGGCGGCGGCTTCGACGGCCCGAACCCGTTCAACTTCTTCAACTTCGTGCATCGCGCGCCGGATGGCTGCACGCTCACGGCTGAGTCGCTGCTCAAGAACGTGCTGCCGTTCAACATGATGGCGATGTCGATGGGCCTGCATCCGCGTTGCGGCATCGAAGACACGATCATCGACCAGCACGGCAAGCGCTTTACGTCGGTGCAGCAGATCGAGCAGTGCGTGCGCGTCGCGCGCGAACTCGGCCGCGAGGTTGCGAGCGGCAAGGAAGCGCGCGAGATTTACCGTATCGGCGTGCAGTACGAGACCGTCGACGACACGCTCGCCGCCAACGGCATGGCGCCGAACCGCCAGACGGGCGTGAGGAATCTGCCGCTGCGCGCAGCGTGACGGAGCGAAGCCCGGCCGAAGCATCGACGGATGCCGGGCTTCGAAGGCGGGACTCGCCGGCACGCGCCGGGGAGCAACAGGAAATATCGATCGTCAGTCGCTTTGCCCTGCTGGCAAGAACGCAAGGACGCAAGGACGGCCGACAAAGAGGCGGACGGGAAGGAGACAAATCATGCTGATGCAGCATGCCGAGCCCACGGCGGGTGACGTTACGACAACGAAAACGGATGTACGCGCGTATGCCTGGGTGGTGTTTGCGTTGACTGTCGGGTTGCTGCTCTCCGACTACATGTCGCGGCAGGTGTTGAATGCCGTGTTTCCGCTGCTCAAGGCAACCTGGAATCTTTCAGACGCGCGGCTGGGTTCGTTGAGCAGCGTGGTCGCGCTGATGGTCGGCGTGCTCACGTTTCCACTGTCGGTGCTCGCCGACCGCTGGGGCCGCGTGAAAAGCATCGTCCTGATGGCGGCGATGTGGAGTCTCGCGACGCTGGGCTGCGCGATCTCGACGAACTACGGCGAGATGCTGTTTGCGCGCGCATTTGTCGGCATCGGTGAAGCGGCGTATGGCAGCGTCGGGATCGCCGTCGTGCTGAGCATCTTTCCGGCCCGGCTGCGCTCCACGCTCACGGGCACGTTCATGGCGGGCGGCGCGTTCGGCTCGGTGCTGGGCATGGCCGCGGGCGGCGCGGTCGCGGCTCATCTCGGCTGGCGGGCGGCGTTCGGCGCGATGGCGGTCATGGGGATCGTGCTGGTCGTCTGCTACCGGTTCGTCGTTACCGAAAAGCGTCTTGCGCCGCTGCAGCCTGCAAGCGCGAACCGGCCGTCGGAAGGACCCGGCGTGCGGATGAGCTTCCGCGCGCTGATGAAGGGGCTCTTCTCGACGAAGTCCGTCGTGTGCGCTTATGTCGGCAGCGGCATTCATCTGCTCGTGCCCGCCGCTATCTGGGCGTGGATGCCGAGCTTCCTGAACCGCTACTACGGCATGGCGACGGGCAAGGCGGCCATGAGCGCGGCGCTGTTCGTGCTGGTGACGGGCCTGGGCATGGTGGTGTGCGGCAATCTCGCCGACCGGCTCAGCAAGAACGTGCGCGAAAGAAAATGGGTCGCCGCGATTGCGTTCTGCCTCGCGTGCTTCACGCTGCTCGCGATTGGATTCCACATGCCCGCGGGTCCGTTGCAACTCGTCGTGATCGGCATCGGCATGTTCTTCTGCGCAGGGGCGAGCGGTCCTTCGGGCGCGATGGTGGCGAACCTCACTCCGCCGTCTATTCACGCATCGGCGTTTGCGACGCTCACGCTCGCGAACAACCTGCTGGGTCTCGCGCCCGCTGCCGTGCTGACTGGAATAGTCGCGGACCGGATCGGGCTGCTCGGCGCGTTGCAACTCGTGCCGTTCGCGCCTCTTGTCGCGGCCATTGCATTCTTTATCGGCAAACGGAATTACGCAGGCGACCTGGACCGCCTGAACGCCCTGCGCGAGCAGGCGTTGCGCTGACCACAGGCCCCGCGCGCACAACGGGCCCGGGCTTTCAATGCGGCAGCCTGAAGCCGCGCGCGACAGACGAAACGAAACGGACCTTGCGGTTCGAGGTTCGAGTAATGGATAGGAGATTCAACATGGCAAAAGCAGTGCGCTTTCACGAAACGGGTGGTCCCGAAGTCTTGCGCTACGAGGACGTCGAAGTGGGCGATCCCGGCCCCGGACAGGTCCGCCTGCGCCATGAGGCAGTGGGCCTCAATTTCGCGGACACCTACTTTCGCAGCGGTCTTTACCCGGTTCCGCTGCCTGCGGGGATGGGCGTCGAAGCGGCGGGCGTGGTCGAGGCCATCGGCCCCGAAGTGACGAACGTCGCGGTGGGCGATCGCGTGACCTATACAGGCTTCATCAACACGCTCGGCGCGTACAGCACCGAACGTCTGATTCCAGCCGCACCGCTGATCAAGCTGCCCGATGCGATTTCGTGCGAAACGGCTGCCGGCATGACGATGCGCGGGCTGACTTCAGCGTATCTGATGCGCCGCATTTGCGACTTCAAGGCGGGCGACACCATTCTGTTGCATGCGGCCGCCGGCGGTGTCGGCCTGATCGTGTCGCAATGGGCGAAGCTGCTCGGCCTCACGGTGATCGGCACGGTGTCGACGGAAGCGAAGGGCGAAGTGGCCCGCGCGCATGGCTGCGACCACATCGTCTACTACAGCCGCGAAGACGTCGCGAAGCGCGTGCGCGAACTGACGGGCGGCATCGGCGTGAATGTGGTGTTCGACAGCGTCGGCAAGGACACCTTCGAGGCCTCGCTCGATTCGCTCAAGCGCCGTGGCCTGATGGTCTGCGTCGGCACGGCTTCCGGCCCGATTCCGCCGTTCAATCCGCAGATGCTGGCGATGAAGGGCTCGCTCTATCTGACGCGTCCGGCGCTCGCCGACTACATCGCCGACCCCGCCGAGAAGAACGATCTTGCCGGCGAGATCTTCGGGCACATCGCGGCGGGCCGCATCAGGATCGAGCTGAACCAGCGTTACGCGCTCGAAGATGCCGCGCAAGCGCATCGCGACCTGGAAACGCGCAAGACCACGGGCTCGTCGGTCTTCGTTATCTGAGAGAACAGTCATGCGAATCGAACAACTGACGTGCGCGATCGGCGCGGAGCTGACCGGCGTGAACCTCGCCGATGCGATCCACGACGATGCGCTGTTCGCCGAAATGCGCGCTGCGCTGCTGAAGCATCGGGTGCTGTTCCTGCGCGATCAGGACATCACGCGCGCCGAGCACGTCGCGTTTGCGCGCCGCTTCGGCGAACTGGAAGATCATCCCGTCGCGGGCAGCGATCCGGAGCATCCGGGCCTCGTGCGCATCTACAAGAACCCGGATCAGCCGAACGACCGCTACGAAAACGCGTGGCACGCGGACGCGACGTGGCGCGAAGCGCCGCAGTTCGGCGCGGTTCTGCGCTGCGTGGAGTGTCCGCCCGTCGGCGGCGACACGATGTGGGCGAACATGGTCCTCGCCTACGAGAACCTGCCGGATTACATCAAGAGCCAGATCACGGATCTTCGCGCCCGCCACAGCATCGAGGCGAGCTTCGGCGCCGCGATGCCGATCGAAAAGCGCCTCGCGCTGAAAGAGCAGTTTCCGGACGCGGAGCATCCCGTAGTGCGCACGCATCCCGAGACGGGCGAGAAGGTGCTGTTCGTGAGCGCCTTCGCCACGCATTTCACGAACTATCACACGCCGGCGCGCGTGCGCTTCGGGCAGGACGCGAATCCGGGCGCGGGCGATCTGCTGCGCTACCTGATCAGCCAGGCCTATATTCCCGAGTACCAGGTGCGCTGGCGCTGGAAGCCCAACAGCATCGCGATCTGGGACAACCGCAGCACGCAGCACTACGCGGTGATGGATTACGCGCCGTGCCATCGCAAGATGGAACGCGCCGGGATTATCGGCGACAAGCCGTACTGATCGCTCAGGACAACGCTTGATGACTCTCGATACGACGCCGACCATCCTGATCGTGCCCGGCTTGCGCGACCACGTCGCGGAACACTGGCAGACCCTGCTTGAGCAAAAGCTGCCGAAGGCCGCCTCGGTGCCGCCGCTCGAACACGACAAGCTGAGTTGCGCGGCACGCGTCGCGGCGCTCGACGCAGCGCTTGCAAAAATCGACGGCCCGGTGGTCCTGGTCGCGCACAGCGCGGGCGTGATGATCACCGTGCATTGGGCGCAGCAGCACAGCCGCAAGATTCACGGCGCGCTGCTCGCGGCACCCGCGGATCTCGAAACGCCGCTGCCCGCAGGCTATCCGTCAATCGATGCGCTCACGCAGAACGGCTGGCATCCGGTTCCGCGCAAGCCGTTGCCGTTCGCGAGCATCGTCGGCGCGAGCCGCAACGATCCGCTCGCGAAGTTCGAGCGTGTGCGTGCAATGGCGCAAGACTGGGGCAGCCGCCTCGTCGATCTGGGTGAAGTCGGCCATCTGAATCCCGCTGCGGGCTTTGGCGACTGGCCGCTCGCGCAGACGCTGATTCGCGAATTGCTTTGATCCGCGCTGCGCAGCAAATCAGAAAGGGAAGTTGAGATGTCACGTCAGATCGTGGTGAGCCCTGCCGATGAACTCGCGCCAGGCCAGCGGAAGCTCGCATTCGCCGATGGACGCAGCATCGTCCTTTTCAACGTCAGCGGCGCGATTCACGCGATCGACAACTCGTGTCCGCACAACGGCGCCTCGCTCGCGAGCGGACAGCTGGAAGGGTGCGTGCTGCGCTGCCCCGCGCACGGACTGCGCTTCGATCTGCGCACGGGCTGCACGCCGGGCATCGACGGATCGAGCGGATTGAGCCTGACGACTTTTCCGGTGCGGACAGTCGATGGGCAACTGGTCGTCAGTCTCGATGAGCCGGACGCCACCACCAATCAGGAGAAGGAAGGATGCAAGGTTTGATGATGCAGCAGCCGCTGCTGGTCGCTTCGCTGCTCATGCACGCCGAGCGCCATCACGGCAAACAGGAAATCGTGTCGCGCCGGGTCGAAGGGGACATTCACCGCTATACGTATCGCGATCTCGCGCAGCGCGCGCGCCGCATGGCAAACGCGCTGACCAGCCTCGGCATCAGGCCCGGCGACCGCGTGGGAACGCTGGCATGGAACGGCTATCGGCACATGGAGCTGTATTTCGCCGTGTCGGGGTCCGGGTCCGTGCTGCATACGCTCAACCCGCGTCTGCACGTCGATCAGCTCGCGTACATCATCGAGCACGCGGAAGATCGCGTCGTGTTCTTCGATCTCACGTTCTTGCCGCTGATCGAAAGCGTTGCGCCGCGCGTCAAGAGCCCGAAGGTGTTTGTCGCGATGACCGATCGCGCGCACATGCCGCAAGAGCATGGCCTGTCGACGATGCTGCTGTGCTACGAGGATCTCATCGATCTTCACGACGACGAGTTCGACTGGCCGGTCATCGACGAGAACAGCGCGTCGTCGCTGTGCTACACGTCGGGCACCACGGGCAATCCGAAGGGCGTGCTGTACAGCCACCGCTCGACGGTGCTGCATACCTACGCAGCGGCGCTGCCGGATTCGCTGAACTGTTCGGCGCGCGACGCGATTCTGCCCGTCGTGCCGATGTTCCATGTGAACGCATGGGGACTGCCGTACATCGCCTGCATGGTCGGCGCGAAGCTGGTGTTTCCGGGACCGGCGCTCGACGGCAAGTCGCTCTACGAACTGATCGAAACGGAACAGGTCACGCTGTCGGCGGGCGTGCCGACTGTCTGGCAAGGACTGCTTGCGCATGCCGATGCGATCGAAGGCGCATTCTCGTCGATGAGGCGCACGATCATCGGCGGCGCGCCGTGTCCTACCGCGATGACGGCGGCGTTCCAGGAGCGCTATCAGGTCGACGTGCTGCACGCATGGGGCATGACGGAATTGAGCCCGGTCGGCACGGTGTGCGCGTTCAAGGCTCATCACCTTTCTCTGCCCACGAACGAGCGCTATGCCGTTCAGGCGAAGCAAGGCCGCTCGGTGTTCGGCATCGACATGAAGATCGTCGGCCCGGACGGCGAGGAACTGCCGTGGGACGGCCAGGCGGCCGGCGATCTGCTCGTGCGCGGACCATGGGTCGTGCAGCGGTACTTCGGCAGTAGCGACGCGTCGCATTTGCGCGACGGCTGGTTTCCGACAGGCGACATCGCGAAGATCGACGCCGACGGCTTCATGCAGATCACGGATCGCAGCAAGGACGTCATCAAGTCGGGCGGCGAATGGATCAGTTCGACCGACATCGAAAACGTCGCGTGCCTGCATCCCGAAGTGACGATGGCCGTGTGCATCGCGGCGCGGCATCCGAAGTGGGACGAGCGGCCGCTGCTGCTGATCGTGAAGAAGCCGGGCAGCGCGCTCGCCGCAGAAGAACTGCTGGGCTTCTTCGATGGCCGGGTCGCGAAATGGTGGAAGCCCGATGCGGTGGTGTTCGTCGACACCATTCCCCTCGGCGCAACCGGCAAGGTGCTCAAGAACCGCTTGCGTGACCAGTTCGGAGACTACTACCTGACGGCTTGACGCGTCGGGCTTTTGATAACGCAGTTCTATTCGATGAAAAAACAGCCGGGTTCGCCCGGCGTCCCCAGGTTTGGAGGAGACTCAATGAAAATGAAGTTAAGCAGCGCTGCTGCACTGGCGATCTTCGCCACGGCCGCTCATGCGCAATCGTCCGTTACGCTCTATGGCGTGATCGACACCGGATTCCTGTATCAGAGCACCTCGGCGGCGACGTTTCAGCCGCATGCCCCGAACCTGGGCCATGTCTATCAGCTCAAGGACGGCGGCATCTATGCGAGCTTCTGGGGCATAAAGGGAAGCGAAGATATCGGCGGCGGCTACAAGGTCAACTTCAAGTTGCAGGGCGTATTCAACTCCACGAACGGCAAGTTCGGCCTGTCCGATACGCCGGGCACAACCGCAATCTTCAACCAGTTCGCGACCGTCGGCTTGTCCGGCCCGTTCGGCACGTTCGATGCCGGCCGGCAGATCATCCCGATGATCTATGCAATGGCTGAAACGGATGTGCGCGGCGCGCAGTATTTCGGCAGTATTCTGACCGCGTGGCTGGGTATGAATCAGGCGGCAGGCTGGCCCGGCACGAGCACGAATGCGCCGATCGGCGCGCTCTATGACAGCAATGCGCTGGTCTACAACTCACCGAAGTTTTATGGCGCATCGCTCGCGCTGGAGTACGCGCCGGGCGGCGTCGCAGGACACTTCCAGGGCGGCACGCGTGAGTCGGCCGTGCTCAAGTACTCGAACTACGGTCTGAATCTCTCGGCCGTCTACTACAACGGACACGATACCAATCCGTTCCCGCTGACCTACCCGGCGGCTCCCGCTGTTCCCGCGACAGGCGTCGCCAACAACCGCTTCTACTATTTCGGCGCGATGTACACGATCAGCGGATTTTCGATTTCGGCTTCGTACGGTGTCGGCAAGAACCCGGCGCATAGCAATACCGCGGACTTCGAAATGGCGTCGGGCGGCCTCGGCTATCAGTTCAATCCGCGCTTCAAGATCACGTCCGGTTACTACTACCTGAAGGACAAGAACAATTCATCGAACCATTCGAGCGAGTTCGCAGTGGGCGCGGAATACAACGTGTCGCAGAGGACCAAGGCTTACGCGCAAGTGGGCTATGTCAGCAACAAGGGAACCATGAACCAGACGATCATCTACGGGGCTCCTGTCGCGCCGGGCGAGTCCACTACGGCGGCAATGGTCGGCATTCGCCATATCTTCTGATTGCGTCATACACATATAAAACGGAGTAGTCGATGAAAAGCATTCAGGTACTCGAACTGGCGGTCGCCTTGTCGCTGGTCGCGATGTCGATCGGTGCATGGTCCCAGCCTGGTCAGACGGCCAGCGCGCCGGGCGCATCCGCGTTGGCGGCGTCCGGTGCCACGGCGCCCGCGAACGGAAGGAAAGCGGATCGCGCGCTGCGCCGGAAGATTTATGCCGCGATCGGGACGCACAAGGAGATCGAAGCAGGCAACATCAGTGTGATCGCGAAAGGCGGCGTGGTGACGCTGAACGGCACGGTCGAGGACGCTTCGCAGATCGACAAGGTTGCGGAGATCGCGAAGGGCGTGCCGGGCGTGACGTCCGTGACCAACAAGCTGACGGTGAAGAAACCGTTCGGCGGCATGTAAGCGGCTGTCGTCGGCAAGTGGCTTGTTGCGCGCGGATCGCTCGATCCGTGCGCATTTTCATTCGACCCGCACTGCGAGCGCGAGCGCTGACCGAGCGCGGTGTCGCTTAATCGCCTTCGGGCATCTTCGACGAATGATGGGTGGTGATCAGCCATTTGTTCCCATTCCACTCGTAGGTGAACGTATAGCGGGCTTTGACAACCGAGCCGTCCCCGAACTTGAACGAGTAGAGACCCGCGTCGATGGCCGTATTGCATTCGATCATGATCTCGCGGAAATCAATCGTGCCGACGGGTTTGTTCTCGAGAAAATGCCTGAAATAGTCGACCTTTTCCTCAGTCGTTACACGTGGCTTGTTGGAGACAGTCGGCAGCAGGATGGAGTGCGGCGCGTAGTTCGCGACGACCTTATCCGGATTGCCCGTCTTCAGCGAATCGTTCCAGCGATCAAAAAGCGCAGCAATCTGTTTCTTCGATGTGGCATGGCAGGTCTCGGTCTTCGCGAATGCGCTGCCCTGGATGACAGCCATCAGCACTGCAGCAAGTAGGCACGGCCTCGATACGCAGATTTTCATGATTCGCCTCGCTGGAATCGAACGGGTTCGCGCCGCGCGCGAACCTTGTTATTGGCTATCGCGATCGGGCATGTAGGACGCAAAAAGTCTCGCTGACAGCGATGCGGCTGCAGTGTCGCGCGCATCTGCTAACTCGCGCAATCGTGAGTTTCCCTTTGTTGTTCACGCTTCCACTTCTTGCGCCTGGCCAGCATGTTCATGCCTTCGACGAACGCGGAGAACGCCATTGCCGCGTAGATGTAGCCCTTCGGAACGTGCGTGCCGAAGCCCTCGGCGATCAGCGTCATGCCGATCACCAGCAGAAAGCTCAGCGCGAGCATGACGATCGTCGGATTGCGATCGATGAATCGCGACAGCGGACCCGCCGCAAACATCATGGCCGCGACGGCCACGATGACGGCGACGTACATGATGATCACATGCTCGGTCATGCCGACTGCGGTGATGATGCTGTCGACCGAGAATACCAGGTCGAGCACCAGAATCTGACCGATTGCAGCGCGTGGTGTGAGACGGGTAGGCGTCTCGGTGCTTGTGGCATGCGCCTCCTCATTGCTCGCGACGTGATGATGGATTTCCCCCGTCGCCTTCCAGACGAGAAACAGTCCACCGCCGATCAGGATCAGATCGCGCCAGGCAAAGGCGTGGCCAAAGAGCGAGAACGCCGGCTGGGTCAAGTGCGCGATCCAAGCAACTGTGCCGAGCAGCGCGAGGCGCATTACGAGGGCAAGCGCGATGCCGATCCTCTGGGTCCGATCCCGCTGCGCCGGCGGCAGCTTGTTGCTAAGAATGGAGATGAAAACCAGATTGTCGATACCGAGGACGACCTCCATGACCACGAGGGTCACGAGCGCGGCCCACACGGCTGGGTCGACAGCGAGAGCGAGGAGAGAGTCCATAAGCGCAGGAGCAGTTCAAGCACCGGTCGCGAGGCCCGCCGAGGCATGTTGAATCGACCATGACAGGATAGGCGAGATTTGCGGATAAATCGTTACACGAACGGAAATTGACGGCCCCGAACGCGCTTTCGCGAAGCGAGGCATGGACTCTGCGTTAACTCTACTGACGTTTAGCGGCTTTCGATACGTTCACCAGCGCTTAATCAACAGTTAATCAGCACGCACTTTCACATATCGGCCTGGTGCGGCCTCGATAGGCTTGTGGTTCGCGTTGCCGAGTGTCGTACGCGCTTTCACCTGCTCGCCTGCATGCCGCTTGACCCACTCGATCCAGTGATTCCACCAGCTGCCCGGCTGCTTCGTCGCCGATGCGAGCCATTCGTCGGCGTTGCTGCCGGGTGCATCGTTCGTCCAATAGCTACGCTTGTTCTTCGACGCCGGATTGATCACGCCCGCGATGTGTCCGCTTGCGCCAAGCACGAACTCCGTTTCGCCGCCCAGCAGTTGCGTCGACCGATACGCGGATTGCCATGGAACGATGTGATCTTCTTCTGTCGCGAGCAGATAGCTCGGCATGTCGATGCGCCCGAGGTCGACAGGCGTGCCGCACATCGTGAGCTTGCCCGGCTCGCGCAGATTGTTCTCCAGATACATGTTGCGCAGATACCAGCTATACATCGGCCCCGGCAGATTGGTCGTATCCGCATTCCAGTACAGCAGATCGAATGCAGCCGGCGTTTTGCCCTTCAGGTAGTTGTTCACGACGTACGGCCAGATCAGATCGTTGGCGCGCAGCGTCTGGAAGACGAAGCCGAGTTCGCGTCCGGGGTAGAGGCCGCCGCGTCCAATCGTCTGCTCGCGCATCGACACGCCCATCTCGTCGATGAACACGCCCAGATCGCCCGGCTCGCTGAAGTCGAGCAACGCCGTCAACAGCGTGACGCTCGCCACCGACTCGTCGCCGTTCGCGCGCATCACGGCGAGCGCCGACGACAGCATCGTGCCGCCGACACACCATCCCAATGCATTGACCTTATCGGCGCGGCTGATCGTGCGCGCGACTTCGATCGCCTGCATCACACCCTGTTCGAGGTACGCGTCCCACTCCGTCTGCGCCATGTCCTGCTGCGGATTGCGCCACGACACGAGAAAAACCGTGAGCCCCTGTTCGCACGCGAAGCGCACGAAAGAGTTTTCCGGCTGAAGGTCGAGGATGTAGAACTTGTTGATGCACGGCGGCACGATCAAGAGCGGACGTTGCGCGACCGTCCGCGTGAGCGGCGCGTACTGGATCAACTGGAACAGATCGTTTTCATAGACCACTGATCCTTCCGATACCGCGACGCTGCGGCCCACTTCGAATGCGCTCTGATCGGTGATCGAAATCGTGCCTTGCTTCAGATCTTCAAGCAGATGCGTGAAGCCTGAAAACAGACTCGATCCATTCGATTCGACTGCGTGCCGGATGACCTCCGGGTTCGTTGCGGCGAAGTTCGCGGGGCTGGCGAGGTCGATGAACTGACGCGCGAAGAAACGCAGCTTGTGCTTTTCTTTTTCATCGAGCGTGCTCGCCTCGACCAGTTCTTCGAGCATCCTCGCGTTGAGCAGATAGCTCTGTTTCAGAAGGTTGCACCAGACGTTGCTGGACCAGTCTTCCGCGTGAAAGCGCCGGTCGCCGCGCTCGGGCTCGGCCACTGATTTCGGCCGCGCGCCGATTACGCCTGCAAACGCGCTGCCCCACAACTCCGTCTGCCGTTGCCAGTAGTTGGCGCTCGCTTGCATCACGATGTTCCGCGCACCCGATGAAACGGGATAGATGTCCTTGCCGTTGGCGTCGAGCACGGTCATGTCATGCACGTTGGTGACGGGTAACGACTGCCAGAAATTGAATCCGGCCTTGAGCCAGCCCATCGCGAACTCATCCGGCATGCTGAATGGCATTCTCATATCAGACCCGCTTTCATGCGTTGATTGCGGCGGCAACCGCGCTATCTTTGACCCGGTCGCCACGCGAAGTCGGCATGACGATCGCGTCGCCTTCGATCACGACTTTGCTGCCAACCGTGCAGACGGTCGTCAGTACGACGCGGCGCTTTTCGTGCAGTAGTTCCTTGATGGTCACCTCGGCCTGAACCGTATCGCCGGGGCGAACAGGCGCCTTGAAGCGCAGGTTTTGCCCCAGGTAGATCGTGCCTGGGCCGGGCAGACGGCCCGCGATCGTTGCGGAGATGATGCTCGCCGTCAACATGCCGTGCGCAATGCGCCCTTTGAAGGGCGTCGTTTGCGCGAACTGCTCGTTGATGTGCATTGCGTTGATGTCGCCGGATGCGCCGGCGAACATCAGAATGTCCGCTTCCGTGATGGTCTTCGCGAACGTCGCGCTCATGCCCGGTTGCAGGTCTTCGAAGTCGTATCCGTTAAGCTCGTTCATGGTTCTTCCGTTTGCTGGGTCGGCGTACCGCCGCTTCGATCGTCGCGCTACACCGTGGTCATGCAGCGACCGCTGATTCGACCTTTATGTCAGGCTGAATCGTACTGTCAGGACGCTGCCTTCCACTGTCCAAAGCTGCCGATGTAGTGACAAAACATGCCACGGTCGCTTTCGCGGCAAGAGACGATGGGCGGGAACTGCGCGGCTCGGTCGATTGCAGGACTGCGCGGTGAAGCGCGCATGCAGCGTGTTCGCGTCGCGTGCAATGCATCGGAATCCAGATGATCTGGCGCACGGGTATGAAGATTCCACGAAGCAAATCAGCGCAGTCAAAACTGAAATTCACGGATGCAATTGTGAAACGACTGGAAGTCCGCGAATTCAGAGAAAGTCTTTTCGAATCAGGCGTCTGATAGGGTTCTCATCGAAGTGGCCCGGTACTTGCTGACATGGCCGTTCGAATGAATTGGCGGAAACGGACATCAAATCACTAACGGGAGGTAACGATGACCCACGAATCGAAAAAGACGGAGAACGCGAATCTGGAGCGCAGCGAACAACAGCATGGCGATGGTGCGGGCGGGCATGGCGCGCCGACGCATTCGCGTGCGAACTGGGCGTGGACGGGCGCAATGGAACACTTTGACTGGATGGATTCGCACGGGCCATTCTCCAGCCTCGACTGAGCCGCTGCGTCAAAAGAATCTAAGGAAAAACATGAGGCGACTGTTCCTTGCTGCGCTCGCAGCCACCTGTTGCGTGACTTGCGTTCGTGCGCAAAGCAACGCGCCCGGCCCGCTCGTCACGCCCTCGGGCGAACTGCAATTCGCGCGCGTCGACCGCGATTTCGTCGGGATGCTCGACAAGGAAATTTTCGATCGCTTCGACGCCGATACGCACCCGCATTTCGATGACGTCGGCAACGTCAATCGAACCGTCACGCGCACGCTTGTGCAGACCGATTCCGGCCCGGTGCTGTATGACTTTCGCCGCCGTCCGCCACTTGTGCAGCGCACGGGTAAGCGCGTGACCGTCAAGCGCGTGTTCTGGCAAGGCGATGAAGTCGTGGTGCAAAGCTCGCAGGGCTGGTTCCGATTCAAAGGCGGCGTGTTGACGAAGCTGCAGTCGTCTACGACGACTTTCCATTGAATGCGCGCATCCCGAACATATGCTCGCCAGTGATGACATACACGCGCTCGTGTCGCCGATCGTGCCACGATGCTGCGCGATTGTCGTCCTGGTCGTGATTGCGATTGCAATGCCGACGCGGGCCGATGCGGACACCGCGCGTACAGATTCCCGACTGACCGATGACGCCATCGTCAAGACTTGGCGTACCCTGCGCGCAGTCGACTGCGCCCGCTGTCATGGCAAAGACTATGAGGGGCTGGCGGCGCCTTCGATTGTCGAGTACGCGCGCACACGAAGCCGCGAGATGCTTGTCCGGATGGTGTTTGACGGTGAGCCGTTCCGTGGCATGCCCGCGTATCGCGACAATCCGTCGATGCGGGCCGATGCGCGCAATCCATTCGGTTGCAAAAGGGTAGCAGCGAAACCGCGAACAGATGGATGAAGTTAATCCATATCAGTCGCAGCGTCGGACGACCGACGAGCCGCATAAGGTGATGGTGGTTGATCCAGATAATGGCGATAAACAGTTAGCTCACCGCATAGCTGTTGCGGACGTGGCGCCGTATTGTCCTCTGGCGACTTCCTCCTGCCTGGCCACACGACCCAGTGGGATGTTGCAGCATGCTTCGCGCTAGCTGCGGCCGCTTCCTCCCAGCATGAGAGCCCGGCGTCTATAGCGGCGTGTCCACGCGGATTCCGAATTCTTTGAGCGCCACTTCCACTATTTTGTCAGAGCGAACGCATCGCGACCCGGGCGTACAGCGACTCGAGTATTGCATCGACCGCGAGCGGTCCCACGCCGCTAAAGAGCAGGGCGATCAGCCCGGCGACATACAGCGCGTCGGTCTCGTATCCGGGTGGCCCGAACTGCGGAACGCCATTCACCACGGCCATCAGTTTGATCGACGTGAAACCGTATTGCAGATGCACCGTGACGGTAGCGACGAGCAGCACGACGATCATCGGCACCGCGACCAGCGGCACAAATGCGCCAATCAGGATCGCAAAGCCACCGAGCAATTCGACGACGATAGTCGCCCACGCCATCAAATGTGGCGCAGGTACGCCGAGCGCATGCAGGATGGTGGCGAAGTTCTCGGGATGCTTGATGATTTTCGCGTATCCATGGGCCATGAAGCCATAACCGACGATGAAGCGAATCGGTAGCGGCGAATAGCGGGTCAAGCGTGCGGCAAGCCATGAAGGAACGAAAACGGCGAGAAGGGAGCGGAGGCTGTTCATGAGCAGACGTGGATGGCAATGGGAAAAGAAGTCGCGGCTCGCTGCGCGTTGCCCATGTGGTGGGCGGCGATCGCCGACGCCTACTGAATAGATCGACCCGATATCGAATGCGGTTACAGCACGACACACGTTCGTATGAGCGGCGGTGTTCGAGGAACAACGCACCAGACCGGAAAGGCGAATTTGAAGGCTCGATGAGTTCACGAATGCGCATCGCGCCGCTGACGGAATACGAATGCCTGGTCGATCTCATCAGCGAATCCTGACAGTCGGATGCCCGCCAATCGTCCACGGTTGCAGCGGCATCAGCGTAATCGACTGTTCAAGATTCGCGATCAGGGATTCGCGATCAGAAGATCCGCGCGTGCTTGCGATCGCTCACCACCGCATCAGCCGACGGCCGAGCAGCGCGCCAGCCAGCGTCGGTGCCGACATGCCGAGCAGATACCAGGTCGCCCAGAATGGCGCCTCCATCTCCGGGCATCGCAGGCAGTATGTGAGGGCGCCGATAGCGCCGGCCAGCAACCCCGTCGCTGCGCCGGCGAGCGCGGGGCGTGTGGGCGCCAGTCTGCGCATCGCTCGCAGCAGCGTGAACAGCGCAGGAATGGACAGCAGCGCGATGTTCAGCGAGCACGTGCGCCACGTATGCCCGAGGATCAGCGCGCCGCGCGAATCGGCAGACGTGGCGACCAGCGTCGCCAGCGCGACGAGCCATACGACGATGAACGGCGCGAGCAGCCCGTGCCATGCGCGCCCCACGCGCACGCCGGGCTGCGAAAGCCGTGACGCCACGCATACGGCGGCGATAGCGATCGACAGCGGAAGTGCGACCTTCAGCCAGAACATGGTCAACGCGAGCCGTGCGATCAGCGCTTGAACGGGTATGCCGCCAGGCACCACGAACGCGAGCATCAGCAGCGCCGCAACGACGCTGAACGCGACGCCGCCGCCGAGCCGGCACGCCACCGCCGACCTCGACGGCGCGCGCGGCCCATCCGCAAGCATGACGATGAACTCCTCAGTCTTCATCGGTTTTTCCCCTGATTTTTGCTGCGAGCGCTTTCAACCCACGATGCACGCCGACCTTCACGGCCGATTCGGTGAGCCCTGTCGTGGCCGCTGTTTCGGCGACGGAATGTCCCCATATCTTCGTGTGCTCGATCGGTTCTCTCTGACGCGCGGGCAGCGTCGCCAGCAGGCGCGTGAGATCGCGGCGGGCTTCGAACGAGTCGATCGGCGACGCACCGATTGCGTCGACGTCGTCGTCGAGCGGCTCGAACAGCTCGCCACGGCGCGCGCTCGCGCGAAAGTGATCTGCCAGCTTGTAGCGCACGATCGCGCTGATCCATGCGGTGAGCGGCACATCGGGCCGGAAAGTGTCGAGCCCCTTGTGCACGGCGATGAGCACTTCCTGCACCAGATCCTCGACGTCGGCGTCCTGCTGCCAAAGATGTTTGCGCAGACGGATGCGCAGGTGCCTGGCCAATTCGCGGAGAAAGCGGCAGTACGCGTGCTTGTCGCCGGCAATCGACGCTTCGAGGAGCACGGTGAGTCGGCGCTCGGCGTCCGACGCGGCGGCGCTTTCGCGGCCGCGCGCGGTTCGGCTGCTGTCGTCCGGCGGGGATGCCATTGTCGCGAGCGTGATCATCGCGCGAGCAGTGCACGGGCGACAATCCGCGCCAGCGCACGAAAGCGCGCTGGCGCGGATGCCGCATCGACAGTCATGAAAAGCGAAGTTGAACGGCGCATGGTAGTGATGTGTGAGATCGGATGACGCACGCCCCGAACATGATTCGGACTGCGCCTCACGCGAGGGCGATCAATGAATAGATCGGCCCGACGCGCGCCGTGGTTACACGAATCACTTGATGAATGCGCGATCAGGGAAAAATTCCGCCAGCGATCATATGGAATCAGGTCGATCTATCGATCCGGTCGCTTAACGCGCAGGCGCTTGCTGTCCATCGGCGACGCGCGCCGCGCCGACGATCGTGCCATCGGATGCTTCGAGCAGTATCGCCATACGTTCGCCGGTTACGGCGTTCGCATGCAGCGTGAGCGGCGCGCCGGACCATTGGCCGATCGGCGCGAAGCTGCGCACGATGTTCGACTCGGTGAGCGTCCGGCCTGCGTTTTCACCGAGTCCGATCGGCGTGACGTGGCGCGCGTCGTAGCCGACCAGCAGTACGCGCGCGCGTCCTCGCCCAGGGCCGATCGATACCGATACGCCGCCCCCTTCGCGAGCGGCGTTGACTGTCGCGACCGTGACGCCCGACGACTTCGCATCGTCGATGGCGGAGTCCGCTGCGCCGCGATTCGAGCCGACCACTTCCGTCTTGCCGTCGATCACCATTTCCGGCGTGTACGCAAAGTCGCGGAACCGCTTGACGTACTGCGCCTGGCGCGCATCGACGGCTTCGAACGAAAACGGATCTTTCCAGCCGAGCTGGTTCCAGTATGTGACGTGAAATGCCAGCGGCAACACGTCGGTGCGCGTGTCGCTCAGTTCCGACAGATAGCGGTCGGCGGGCGGGCACGATGAACAGCCCTGCGACGTGAACAGTTCGACGACGACGGGACGCGGCCCTGCGGCGAATACATGTGATGCGAGCAGCGCCGCGGCCCCGGCACAGATGACAGTGAGTGAACGGGCGAACATGTGCTGACTCCTGATGACGACGGTATCGTTAGTTCGATTGCCGGCGCGCGCGGGTTACAGTTGATCCGTTTCCGGCGCGTCGGGTGGGTCGCATCGCTCGCCGTTGGCGGTGTCGTCAGCGAAGAAGCCGAAGTACGTCGGCGTGTGCGCGGAGTGCGGTGTTTCGGCGGCCGTGTCGGCCGTCGCGCCAATCGAGCGCAGCGTGGCGAGCGTCGTCGAACGATTCGTGATGACGCGCCATGGATGCGCCGAGCGCGGTTCGGGATCCTCGACGTGCGCGCTTGCCTGTTGCGCCGCCCGCAACGCGGCCTGCAGGCGCATGCGCTGCGGCGCGTAGACAGCAAAGCCTTCGTTGGCGAGGGCAGCCGTGTCGTAGCCGAGCAGCATGCACAGATGCGCCTTGGCGACGCGGTCGCGCCGATCCGCTTCGCGCGACTGCGCGATCAATGCGGCGATGTCGGAATCGACAAGCTGGCCCGCGCGCATCAACAACGGATGGGCGCTGGACCACGCATCGGAGGGGCAGGCCTTCACAGCGGGATCGAGCGGTACGAAAGGATTGACTTCCGCAGGATAGATCCGGCACACCCGCGGGCGCTGATCGTACGCGCCGCAGGCCATGTCCGCGCGCAGATGGGGACACGGTCCCGCGAATGCCGCCACCAGCGTCACCGTCACGCGCACGGGCAGCACGCCGCTATGCGCCGCGAAAGAGCGGTGGCGCCGGTGTTGCGCGAGCGCGTCACTTTCGGGCGGTTCTTGCGGCCAGGCGATCGCATCGCAAAACAGCTGCACGTCGCCGCCGCGCGCAATCCAGGCGAGCGCCTCATCGACGGCGAGCGGCAGCCGCAGGTCATGGCAGCAACGGCCGCACATCGTGCATGAAAAGTGAACGGACATTTCGCGGATTGGCGCGTGGCAGAGTGGTGATTCTAGTTAGTTCGTCGGCCGCACGACAATGGTTACACATCGACAGTCGATAGGCTCCGATGGGAGGCCGTCCCGGTCAGCTGCCGAAATAGATGTTGCAGAAGCTGGATGAGACGCGCAACTTTCTAAAGGCTGGCGCACAGCGCGAAGTCGAGACGCTCGGCGTATTGCGGCGTGAATTGCCCGATTGCTATACGGTCTATCGCGGCGTCCATTGGACGCAATTGAATAAAGGCTTTTCGATTTTCGGCGAAGCAGACTTTGCTGTCGTGAGTCCATCGGGCCGCGTGCTCGTGATCGAGCAAAACGCGCGTGCTCGAAGAAACGCCCGATGGCCTCGTGAAAGCCTATGGCGGTCAAAAGAAAAGCGTGCGCGCCCAGATCGCTCGAACGATATCCAGTCTGCACGGCCGCTTTACCGATGCATTCGGCGCGCGCCGTTAGACGTCCACCGCGTTGAAAGCATTGGTGGACGACCGCTTTCAAGGATAGTCATTGATCGCGTAGGGTCGACATCGGTTTGTCTTCAACCGCCTTAACGAACGAGCAATCCCTCATGCATCAGATTGCTGCACAGCCTGTCGAAGTCGGCGTTGACGGAGCGTGTGGGAACACCGATCTGGATCGGCCCGCCCATTTCGCTACTCACGTAGGCGATCAACGTATGGGCGATTCCGTTTCTCCTATACCCAGGCACGACATAGACATCAAGCAACGTGACGGGCGCCTTCGTGGACAAGTTCGAACAATGTTCGAACTCGATCCAGCCGACCGACTCGGCGCGGTGCGATGCCACCGCGCGATTCCCTTCATCGTCAATCTCGATGATGATCACATGAGCCGCGCGATCCTTGAAGATATATGTGCGCATACGCGATTAGCCGTGGGCCATCGAAATTTTCGCTGCATATCCGTGCTGTTTTTTATCGTCGCGCAAAAACGGCCGGCGAACAAGTCATCTCATATGCGAGGGAAAGCGCGCTGCAAAGTGTCCTGGTATCGTTGAATGCATCGGGATTTCCGGCGCATCGCGGAATGCACTAATGGACTGTGCTGGGTTGACGTGCGCGCGAGCAGGTTGTGTTGCGTGGTCATAGGCATTGCAGCGGCAATGCAGTACGTCAACGAATTCAACGACGACTGGGCGGAACGAGAGCAGGGGAATGCGGGATACGAAGGCGTTCAATCGCATCTCTCGCGAAGATTGTGCGCGTGATACGCAAATCCGGTTCTTATCGACAGGGGCTTGTCCCAATCGCCCGAAAGCGGTTGATTCGAGTATCGTCATTAGAAAGGCAGCAGTTGGAGCCGGGCGATGCCGATCGTCGAATTCACGTTGACGTGGCCTGGCGGGTTTTCCCGCAGTCCTGCGACCGGTTTTCAGCTCCGGGGCAGCTGTCATCCGTTGCCAATCTGGAGGAAGCGCGCAGTCGGCGCGTCACTCGCACCGCGTGCACCACGCGCCGCACATCAGGAGAAAACATGCCCAGCCGGACCTCGCCGGCGCTTTGGACCCAACGTTTCCAGCGGTCGACCGAGTCGACCATGAGCCTGCAAGGGCAGATTCGGCAGATGCTCGTCGCCGCGATTCTCGACGGCCAGTTGATGCCCGACAGTGCGTTGCCGTCGAGCCGTGAACTAGCCGATCAGCTTGGTGTCGCGCGCAATACGGTCGTGCTCGCGTATCAGCAGCTGGTCGAAGAGGGCTATCTTGTTTCGCGCGAGCGCAGCGGCCATTTCGTGAATCCGGCGATGCTGGAAGGGCAGCACGACTTCGTGCCGATACAGGCTGCGAACGCGCCGAGCGTCGCCGATGTCGTGCGCCCCGACTGGTGTCAGCGCGTGTCGCGTCCGCCGTCGAAGCAGCGCAACATCGTGAAGCCCGGCAACTGGCAGAGCTATCAGTTCCCGTTTATCTACGGGCAGTTCGATCAGACACTCTTTCCAACCAACGATTGGCGCGAGTGCTGCATCAAGGCGCTGTCCGTGATGGAGATTCGCAACTGGGCGCCCGATCTGATCGAACGCGACGACGAGACGCTGATCCAGCAGATCTGCACGCGCGTGCTTCCCAGGCGCGGCGTATTCGCGAAGCCCGATGAGATCGTCGTGACGATTGGCGCCCAACAGGCGCTGTATCTCGTCGCTGATCTGCTCGCGAATGAGCGGACCACGGTTGGCTTCGAGAACCCCGGCTATCCCGATGCGCGCAATATCCTGCTGAACCGCAACGCGCGGTTGTTACCGCTGCCTATCGATGCTGGCGGCGTTCGCACCGACGAAGACCGCGACGTGCTCGCGCAATGCGACTACGTGTACGTGACGCCGAGCCACCAATGTCCGACGACCGCGACGATGCCGCTCGAACGGCGCCAGGCGCTGCTCGATCTCGCGCAGCGGCACGATTTCGTCGTTATCGAAGACGACTATGAGAGCGAAAACAATTTCTCGGGCGCGCCACATCCCGCATTGAAGAGTCTCGATACGACGGACCGCGTGATCTATATCGGCAGCCTGACGAAGACCTTTGCACCCGGCTTGCGCCTGGGCTATGTGGTCGGGCCGCGCGATCTGATTCGCGAACTGCGCGCGCTGCGGCGGCTGATGGTTCGCCATCCTGCCGCGTATATCCAGCGGGCGTTTGCGAATTTCCTCGCACTCGGGCATCACGATACGCTGCTGCGCAAGCTCGCGCACGCTTACCGCGAGCGCGCGCAACTGCTGATGGCCTCAATCGACGCGCATATGCCTGAAGTGCGCTATGTGCCCGTCACGGGCGGCGCATCGTGCTGGGTCGAAGGCGAACACTGGCTCGACGCGATGCGTCTTGCCGAGGACGCGCAGGCGCATGGCGTTCTGATCGAGCCCGGCAATGTGTTCTTCATGACCGGGCTGGAGCGGCAGCAGTGCTTTCGCATGGGTTTTTCGGCGATCAAGCCGGAGAAGATCGACGCCGGTGTGCAGGCACTGGCGCGCGTCATCCGCGAGCAAAAGCCGCGGGCGCGCGCCTGAACGCGCGGATCCGCTAATGCCGGTATTGCGCCGGCAGCGACATGGCGCTTCCATTTCTGCTGGCCCAGGCGAAAGCCGCCAACTGGAACTACCGCGCAAGACGGGCGTTATCTACCGTATCGACTGAGGATGCCACATAGGCGATGAGACGTCGCGTGGCTCAAGAAGTCATCTAACAGGAGACACGGTATGTCAGACACGCTCAAGCCAGCGTCCGTCAACGCGGATACGCTCGCCGCCTTTTCCGACGCATTCAATCGCCACGATGCAGACGCGTTGATGGCGTTCATGACAGACGACTGCATCTTCGATGCCGCTGGCGGGAACGAGGTCTACGGCACGCGCTTCGTCGGAAAAGACGCTGTGCGCGCGGCCTTCGAAGCCGTCTTCAAGACCTTCCCCGATGCGCATTGGGGCCATGGCAGGCACTACGTCGTGGGCGTGCGAGGCGTATCCGAATGGGTGTTCAGCGGCACGCATGCGGAGGGCTGGCGCATCGAGGCCGAAGGCTGCGATCTTTTCGAGTTCCGCGATGGCCTGATTGCAGTCAAGCGCGCGTTCCGCAAGGAACGTCCGAAGCAAGTCGCGTGATGTCGATGAGGAGAGTCGCATGAAACACGGTGTGATTCATCTTGAGGGCGCGGATACCTCGTTCGGGCGCACGGACGGCAACGACACCCGTTATGACCCGACCTACGATCCGCTCGTTTCGCCAGGCCCCGGCCAGGGCAAGCAGTACGCGCCGACGTACTGGGCGGCGACGGCGGGCACGGCGCCGCCCGACGACGGCCCCGTCACGCAGGACATGGACGTCGACGTGGCGATCATCGGCGGCGGCTACACAGGCCTGTGCACGGCGCTCTTTCTGGCGCGCGAGCACGGCATCAAGGCTGTCGTGCTCGAAGCGAACCGCGTCAGTTGGGGATGCAGCAGCCGCAATGGAGGCCAGGGGCAGAACGCGTCGGGGCGTCTGTCGCGCTCGCAATGGGTCGAGCGCTGGGGCAAGGACGTCGCACTCAAGATGCACGACGAAATTGCGCAGGGCTTCGAGACGTTCAAGTCGCTGGTCGCGACGATCGATTGCGATCCGCAGCCGGGCGGCCATTTTCTGATTGCGCATCGCTCACGCATCATGGAAAAGCTCGCTGCAGAAGCGAAGGTGTGGAAGGACGTGTTCGGCTATCCGTCCGAGCTGATGAGCGCGGAAGCTTTTCGCCGCGAGTACGTGAATGATGCAGAGGCGGCGGGCGCACTGCATGAGCCCGAAGGCATCGGCATTCATCCGCTGAAGCTCGCTTATGGGTATCTGCGGCTCGCGCGCGAAGCGGGTGCGAAAGTGCATCCGGCAAGCCCCGTCATCGGCTGGGAAACGGTCAAGGGCGTGCATCACCTGCGCACGCCGGGCGGCATCGTGCGGGCGCGCGCGGTCGGCATCGCGACGGGTGCCTATACGGCGCCGGGGCTGCATCCTTCGTTGCACAGCAAGGTGATGCCGATCTTGTCGAACTCGATGGTGACGCGTCCACTCACGAAAGCCGAACTGGACGCGTGCAATTTCCGCACTCACCAGGTGCTCACCGATACGCGCACGCTGCGCTTCTATTACCGTCTGCTGCCCGACAACCGCGTGCAAATCGGCAGCCGCAGCGCGATCACGGGCCGCGACGCGCCGAACCCCCAGCACTACGAGCTGCTCGTACACGGCTTGCAGCGCAAGTTTCCGGCGCTGCGGGGCATCGATATCGATTACTCGTGGTGGGGTTGGGTCGACGTGAGCCACGACATGATGCCGCGCGTGTTCCAGCCCGATCCGAAGGAATCGGTCTTCTACGCGCTCGGTTATGGCGGCAATGGCGTGTCGTATTCGTCGCAGGCGGGTCGGCGGCTCGCCGAGCGCATCGCCGGGAAGGGCGCGCAACAGACACTGCCCATCTTCACGTCGCCGCTGCCCGCGCATATGTTCGCGCCGTTCAGGCGCGTCGGTCAGCGCATGTTGTACCACTGGTATTTCCTGCGCGACGAGCAGCGTTAGGCGCGGCTCGCGCAGGACACGAAACGCGCATTCTTTCTTCACATAAGAACGTCTTCAGCGGGGATGCGGCGGCCGGCCGGAGTCATCCGGGGCCCGCACGCGCCAACGCGGCGCAGCAGCACATGCAGGCCCATGCGGCCCGCAAGAGCCGTCCTGAACGTACATGGAGGTGACATGCAGCACGCGGAGAACGGCAGTCAACTGAAGTGCAGTCTGAAACAAAGGCATATGACGATGATCGCGCTGGGCGGCGTGATCGGAGCAGGGCTATTTGTGGGAAGCGGCGTGGTGATCCAGCAGGCAGGCCCCGCCGCGATTGTGTCGTTCCTGTTGACGGGCGGCCTCGTCGTGCTCGTGATGCGGATGCTCGGCGAAATGGCATCCGCGATGCCCGCCGTTGGTTCTTTCTACGAATATGCGCGGCTCGCGTTCGGCGAGCGCAAGCCATCGGGCGAACTGGCCGGCTTTCTGACGGGCTGGATGTACTGGTATTTTTGGGTCATCGTCGTCGCCGTCGAGACAGTCGCGGGCGCGCACCTCGTGCAGTTCTGGCTGCCGCAGGTGCCGGCATGGGCCATCGGGCTCGCGCTGCTGCTCGTGCTGACGCTCACCAATCTCATCTCTGTCGGCAGTTATGGCGAGTTCGAGTTCTGGTTCGCGTCGGTGAAGGTGGCGGCCATCATCGTGTTCCTGTTCGTCGGCACGCTGTTCGTGCTCGGCATGTGGCCGCACGCCAATCATGCGGCGTTGCCCATTGCGCAGATAGCGGCGCATGGCGGCTTCATGCCCAAGGGCATCGGCCCGGTGCTGAGCGGCGCCGTCGCGGCAACGGGTTTCTACTTCGGCGCGGAGATCGTTACGATTGCGGCCGCCGAAGCACACGAGCCCGAACGGGCCGTGGCCAAAGCGACGAACTCGGTGATCACGCGCGTGCTGGTCTTCTACGCGGGCTCGATCCTGCTCGTCGTCGCGATCGTGCCGTGGAATTCACCGGCGATGTCGACGCCGTATGTGAGCGCGCTGGAAGCAATGCACATTCCCGCTGCCGCGCATCTGATGAACGCGATCATCCTGACGGCAGTGCTGTCCGCGCTGAACTCGGGCCTCTATGCCGCGTCGCGGATGATGTTCGCGCTGACGCGCCGTGGCGATGCACCGCGGTCACTCGCGAAGGTCAACAGTCGCGGCGTGCCCGTCCGCGCGATTCTGATCGGCACGTTGTTCGGCTACGCGTCGGTCGTGATGTCGTATGTCTCGCCGGATACGGTATTCGCGTTTCTCGTCAATTCGTATGGCACCGTCGCGATCTTCGTGTATGTGCTGATCGCGCTGTCGCAACTGAAGCTGCGCGCCCGCCTCGAACGCGAAGCGCCTGGCAAGCTGCGCGTGAAGATGTGGTGCTACCCATATCTGACATGGTTCGCGATCATCGGCATGGGTGCGATCATCGTGGCAATGGCGTTCATCCCTGATCAGCGCAAGCCGCTGTGGTTCGGTGTGGTCAGCCTCGCGGTGCTGATCGCGGTCTACTGGCAGCGCGGCCGCTGGCGCAAGGAAGTCGGCCATGCGCAGCAGTCGATCGATACTGAACGGATGCGCGTTTCCGGCCGGCGGTATTGAAGCAGAAGCCCAGGCAGAAACTCGGACAGAAGAGGGCTCCGGGCACTTTCAAGCGCCCGGAGCGATGTCGTATCGGCTGATTCTCAAAGCGACGTCGCGTGCCGATCCGAAGGTTCTCCGACGTCTTTGCACGGTAGCGTACCGGCAAACTGGAGCAACGGCGCGATCGCCGATGCGGCCTCCTTCATCTTCGGTACGGCCTCCAGCAAGTCGTTGAGATTCGCGCGCGCGGTCGGCGCATGAACGGCCAGCGCCGCCAGCACATTGCCGTTCGCGGCATCTCTCACGGGCACTGCGATGGCAACCATCCCGCGGACGAATTCCTCGTTGTCGATACCGATCCCGCGCACGCCAAGCCGGTCGAGTTCGGCTTCCAGCAGACTTCGATCCGTCAGCGTGCGATACGTCATGCGCTTGAGCGTCAGACGCGACACGGCAAGTCGCCGCTCCGCCAGCGGCATCTGCGAGAGGAACAGCTTGCCGCTCGCGGTGCAGTGCAGCGGCACGCGCATGCCGGGCTGCATGTGCAGGCGCAACGGCTCGGCCGTTTCCACGCGCTCGATATACAGCACCGTGTCGCCGTCGAGTGCCGTCAGGTTGCATGTTTCGCCGAGCACGTCGACAAGCGAGCGCAACAGCGAACGGCATGCGCGCGTGAACGTGTTGTTCGCGAGCGTGGCGAGCGCAAGGCGCGCGGCACGCGGACCGAGTGCGATCGCGCGCTCCGCGCCGCGCGAGTCCGGCATGTGAGTGACATATCCCTGTGTCTCGAGGGATTCGATGAGCCGCATCAGCGTGGCCTTCGGAATATGAAGCCGCGCGGACAACTGCGACAGCGAGAACGGCTGCCCCGCCGAAGCCAGTTGTTCGAGCACGGCGAGCGGGCGCAGCGCGCGCGTGTTGTCATGCAGCGGATCGTTCGGCGGCAACGCCGTGTCGTTTCGCATTCGTACTCCGGTTCGGATGTGCAAAGTGAAACAAAAAGGTCGGTTCCTGTACCAGATTCGACGATGGAATCGACGTTCCCTTGAAGTCGGTGTCTTCTGTCAATAAATTTACACGAAACATTCCGGTTTTTGGTTTCGCCGAGCACTCGAGAAAACCAGGCTGGAGACTGCAGGAGACATTTGCTATGCCACGTCGTTTCGACTTTGTCGTCGTCGGCGCCGGTTCGGCCGGCTGCGTGCTCGCCAACCGTCTGTCGGAAGACGGGCGTTATTCCGTTTGTCTCCTCGAGGCCGGTCCCGCCGATCGCTATATGTGGATTCACATTCCGATTGGCTACGGCAAGACGATGTTTCATCCCGTCTACAACTGGGGCTTCCATACCGACCCCGATCCGAACATGAACAACCGCAAGCTGTATTGGCCGCGTGGCCGCACGCTTGGCGGATGCAGTTCGATCAACGGTCTCATCTACGTGCGCGGGCAGAAGGAGGACTACGATCGCTGGGCCGCGCTCGGCAATTGCGGCTGGAGCTGGGACGAATGCCTGCCGTACTTTCGTCGGCTCGAACACAACGAGCTGGGGGAGGGGCCGACGCGCGGAGTCGACGGGCCGCTGTGGGCGTCGACGATCAGGCAGCGACATGAACTCGTCGATGCGTTCATCGCCGCGTCGAACCGGCTCGGCGTGCGCACTGTCGACGACTTCAATACGGGCGATCAGGAAGGCGTCGGCTACTATCAGTTGACGACACGCCGCGGCTTGCGCTGCTCGACAGCCGTCGCCTATCTGAAGCCCGCGCGGCAGCGCGCGAATCTGCACGTTGAAACGGATGCGCAGGCGTCAAGGATTCTGTTCGACGGCACGCGCGCAATGGGCATTCAATACGTGCAGCGCGGCGAGGTGCGTGAAGTGCATGCGGATCGCGAGGTGATACTGGCGGCAGGCGCATTGCAGTCGCCGCAGCTGCTGCAACTGTCGGGTGTCGGGCCGGCCGCGCTGCTGCAAGAGCACGGCATTCCCGTCGTGGCCGCTCGCGCGGGCGTCGGCGAAAACCTGCAGGACCATCTGCAGTTCCGCCTGATCTACGAGGTTGCGAAGCCGATCACCACCAACGACCAGCTTCGTTCATGGACGGGCCGCGCAAAGATGGGCCTGCAATGGGCGTTGTTTCGTGGCGGTCCGCTCGCCGTCGGCATCAACCAGGGCGGCATGTTCTGCCGCGCGCTGCCTGACGAAGCGCAGACACCCGACATCCAGTTCCACTTCTCGACGCTCTCCGCCGATTCCGCCGGCGGCGACGTGCACACGTTTTCCGGCTGCACATATTCGGTCTGCCAGTTGCGGCCCACATCGCGGGGCGCAGTGCGCATCCGCTCGACGGATCCACTCGAAGCGCCGTCGATCCAGCCGAACTACCTCGCGACCGAGCTCGACCGGCGCACGGCCGTCGCGGGCGTGCGCTTTGCGCGGCGCGTCGCCGCGACGCAGCCGATGGCCTCGCTGATGAAACGCGAAGTGCGCCCTGGCGCCGACGCGCAGACGGACGATGAACTGCTGCATTTCTGCCGCGAGTACGGACAGACGATTTTCCATCCGTCGGGCACGGCAAAGATGGGCACGGCCGGCGATCCGCTCGCGGTGGTCGACGAGCGTCTGCGCGTGTACGGCACACGCGGGCTGCGTGTCGTCGATTGCTCGATCATGCCGACGCTCGTTTCCGGCAATACCAACGTTCCGGTCGTGATGGTCGCGGAAAAAGCGTCCGACATGATTCTCGACGACGCACGCACATCCCGTCTTCACGATCGCGCGAACGTGCCGGCGGAAGCCGCCGCCTGATTCACAGCATTGCAGCGTCGGGCCCGGGGGAGACCACGCGGGCCTTTGCTAATGCCGCCGTGCAATGGCGGCCCGGCCGTCCTATGGAGGAGCAGCTATGACAATCGATCAACGCGTCGTCCGTCGTGTCGCACTCGCCAGCGTGATAGGCGCGACCGTCGAATGGTATGACTTCTTTCTGTACGGCGTCGTCGCTGGCATCGTCTTCAACCGGCTCTATTTTCCCGCCGGCGATCCGCTCGTGTCGACGATGCTTGCCTATACGACCTTCGCAGTCGGCTTCGTTACGCGGCCGCTCGGCGGCGTGCTGTTCGGCCACTTCGGCGACCGCGTCGGGCGCAAGTCCGCGCTGATTCTCACGCTGGTGATCATGGGCGTATCGACGGCAGGCGTCGCGTTTGTACCGACCTACGCGCAGATCGGCATCTGGGCGCCGATCCTGCTGCTGACGCTGCGCGTGCTGCAAGGCATCGGCCTTGGCGGCGAGTGGGGCGGCGCGGTGCTGATGGCCTACGAATACGCGCCGCCGCGCAAGCGTGGGCTGTATGCGAGCTTGCCGCAGATCGGCCTGTCGATCGGGCTGTGTCTCGCGTCCGGCATGGTGGCGGGCGTCTCGCGGCTCTTGCCCGAAGCGTCGTTCTTCGCGTGGGGCTGGCGCATCGCTTTCGGCGCGTCGCTGCTGCTCGTGCTGATCGGCCTGTACATTCGTCTGAAGGTGATGGAAACACCCGAGTTTCTCGCGCTCAAACGCAGCCGCCGCGAAGCGAAGATTCCGTTTGTCGACATGATGAGCCGCTATCGCGGCGCGGTCCTGCTCGG
The DNA here is from genome assembly GCF_038900755.1 of Paraburkholderia diazotrophica. GTDB lineage: Bacteria > Pseudomonadota > Gammaproteobacteria > Burkholderiales > Burkholderiaceae > Paraburkholderia > Paraburkholderia diazotrophica_A. Next base: position 68,666 of record NZ_JBBPEN010000013.1, on the reverse strand, counting down.
CATGGGCGCGCGCTATATCGACGGCGTGTTCTTCAACATCTTCGCCGTCTTCTCGATTGGCTATCTGACGCAGCACGTGTCGATGAGCCGTACCGACGCGCTGCTCGGCGTGATGATCGCGGCCATCGTGATGTGCTTCTTCATACCGCTTTTCGGCGCGCTCTCCGATCAGCTCGGGCGAACGCGCGTGTATCGCTGGGGCTCGCTGATTTGCGGACTTTCGGTGCTGCCTGCGTTCTGGCTGATCGAGACCCATTCGACGAGCACGCTAATGATCTGGCTTGCGATCGTGGTGCCGTTCGGCATCTTCTACGCGATGGTGTATGGCCCCGAAGCGGCACTGTTTGCCGAACTGTTCGATGCGAAGGTGCGCTATACGGGCATCTCGTTCGTCTATCAGTTCTCGGGCATCTTCGCGAGCGGGCTGACGCCGATCGTCGCGACGGCACTGCTGCGTATCAACGAGGGCAAACCGTGGATGGTCTGCGCGTATGTGATGCTGTCGGCACTGGTGTCGGCGTGGTCGGCACGCGCGATCGAGCGGCGCGCCGAGGCGTATGGCGTGACGGCAAGCGCGCACTGAAGGCTCGGGTACGTGGAGCAAGGCGGACGCCGCTTACCGCGCGACGCTCCGCTCACTCGCGAAACGTCTTCGCTGTTTCGTCGGCCGCATGGCGCAGATCGGGCACGAACAACAACAGGTCGTCGAGCGTTACGCGGCCGACGGGTGCCTGAACCGCAATCGCCGCGCACGCGCGGTTGCGGTCGAGCATGACGGGGACGGCAATCGCGATCAGCCCTTGCAGATGCTCTTGGTCGTTGATCGCGAGCAACCGCCTGCGTGTGGTCATCAACTCCTGCCGCAGTGCATCACGGTCGGTGATCGTGCGCTCCGAATATGCGCGCAGTGGCAGCGTATCGATCATCCGCTCGCGCCGTTCCTTCGGAAGAAAGCTGAGCAGAAGCTTGCCGCTCGCCGAGCAGTGCAGCGGCACGTGCGAGCCCGGCTGCAAGTGCATTCGTAGTGGCCACTCGGTTTCGACGCGATCCACATACACGACATCGTTGCCGGCAAGCATCGTGAGATTGCAGGTCTCGCCGACCTTTGCGACCAGCTGTTCGAGCAGCACATGGCGCGCGGCGGCGGGCCCCGCATGCATCAGCACATTGACGGCGAGCGTGCGCACGCGCGGCGAGCATTCGTAGAGACGGCTTCCCGCGCTGCGCGTGACGAGCCATGCATCCATCAGTTGCACGAGGATCCGGTGCACGGTCTGCTTCGGCAATCCGAGCGCGTTGACCAGATCCATCATCGAGAGTGGCTGGCCCGCTTGCGCCAGCGTCTCCAGCACGCGAAACGCGCGCACGGCTGCCGCATTCGACTGGTTCGAAGTCGACATCCCATCTCCTGTGCTTCTTGTGGTCAGAATAGATTTTGCATCGATTCATACGGTTTTCGGGACTGCGGAAAGTCCCGAATTTCGCGTTTTCCGATTCTCAGGACCACGCAGTAAAGGATCGTTCGGAAAACGGGACTACGCGGTTCTCAAGGCTGGCTAGATTCACTTCACAGCCAATCTTTCCAGTCGGAGCAAACCGTATGAATGTCAGAGCCACATCCGCCGAAGTGGTGGGCGAACAACAGGATGCCGACGTCCGGCGAGCAGTCGCGGCGCTAGTCCAACGGGCCCGCGCCGCGCAGCGGGAGTTCGAAAACGCGGGACAGGAAGCACTCGATATGGCTGCCGCCGCTGCCGCGTGGGCGATCATGGAGCCCGCGCGCAACCGGCAACTGGCTGAACTATCGGTACAGGACACGGGCCTCGGCAATGCCGACGACAAGTTTCGCAAGAACTTTCGCAAGACGCTCGGCCTGCTGCGCGATTTGCACGATCAAGCGACGACGGGCGTGATCGCGCGCGATGCGTCGAAGGGCATCGTGGAAATCGCGCGAGCGGTGGGTGTGGTGGCAGCTGTCACGCCGTCGACCAATCCCGCCGCGACGCCCGCGAACAAGATCGTCAATGCGCTCAAATGCGGCAATGCAGTGATCGTCGCGCCGTCGCCGAAAGGGTATTCGTCGTGCGCACTGCTGATCGGCTTCATCCATACGCAGCTCGCAAAAGCGGGACTTTCGACTGACCTCGTGCAGATGCTGCCCGCCCCCATCAGCAAGGCGGCGACGGCGGAGCTGATGCGGCAATGCGATCTTGTGGTGGCGACGGGCTCACAGGCGAACGTGCGGATGGCGTATGCGAGCGGCACGCCCGCCTTCGGCGTCGGTGCTGGCAACGTCGCGTCGCTCGTCACGGCGTCGGCTGATCTACGCGATGCGGCGCGCAAGATCGCGCGTTCGAAAACCTTCGATAACGCGACCAGCTGTTCATCGGAAAACAGTGTCGTGATCGAAGAAGCCGTCTATCAGCCGATGCTCGACGAACTGATCTCGTGCGGCGGCGTGCTGCTCGACGAAGCGCAAAAAGCGAAGCTGCAGGCCGCGATGTGGCAGGACGGCAAATTGTCCGCGCAATGCACCGCGCGTCCGGCGCAGACGATAGCGCGCGTGGCCGGTCTCGACGACATCGCGATGCGCGTGCCTGCTTTCCTGATGGTCGAAGAAACGGGCTTCGGTGCGCAGCATCCTTTTTCAGGCGAGAAACTGGCCCCCGTGCTCACGATTTATCGCGCGCGCAACTTCGACGCCGCTGCGGAGATCGTTCGCAACATCTATGCGTATATGGGCGCGGGTCATTCCGTCGGCCTGCATTCCGCGGATGCCGGGCAGGCCGTCCAACTAGGCACGACGCTGCCGGTTTCGCGCGTGATCGTCAATCAGGCGCACTGCCTGGCGACGGGTGGCAACTTCGACAATGGCTTGCCGTTCTCGCTGTCGATGGGATGCGGCACCTGGGGACGCAATAACTTCTCCAGCAATCTGGGCTTTCAGCAGTATCTGAACATCACGCGCGTCGCTTATCCGATCGAGGAGCACGTGCCCGACGCAGACGAATTGCTCGGCGACTTCTTCCGGAGATACGGCCGATGAATACGCCTTCGACGCTCCGCGCGCTGATCGACGAACGCGCCGCCCAGTATCCCGACAAGCCGTTCCTGCTCGCCTGTCCCGATGAAGACGACGCGGGCGGCAGAACTACCCGTGGCCGCGCGCTGACCTTCGGCGAACTGCGCGACGACTGCCGCGCGCTTGAAGCGCGTTTTCGCGACGCCGGCCTGCATGCGGGCGACACGGTGTCCGTCTATATGAGCAACGGCATCCAGACCGCGCGGCTCTTGCTTGCCGCAATGTACAGCGGGCTTGTTGCACATCCCCTCAATCTGTTGTGCCAGCCGTCGCAGTTGCGCTACATCGTCGAGCATTCGGACACGCGTGCCGTGTTCGTCGAACGCGATACGCGCCAGGCGATCGAGTCGTCGATTGCAGAGTTGCAGGCGCAGGGTCTCGCGCGCGAAATCCATATCGTGCAGACCGCGCCGGATGCATCCGCAATCCCGACGCTCCCGCGCGCGGAACGGGCACTCGCGGAAACGCTTACCGATGGCGACGCGCGGCTCACGACGGTAACGGCCGGACGCGCCGCCGAATCCGGCGACGCTGTTACCGCATCGAACGACATGCGCGCATCCGATGTCGCGCTGCTGATGTACACATCCGGCACGACGGGCGCCCCGAAAGGCGTATTGCTCACGCATCGCAATCTGCTGGCCAACTCGGCGAATATCACAGCCGAGCATCGTCTCGGCGCCGACGATCGCGTGCTCGCATCGCTGCCGCTTTATCACATCAACGGTCTCGTTGTGACGCTGCTCGCGCCGCTTTTTCACGCGGGCTCCGTCGTGATGACGCCGCGCTTCTCCGCCCGCACGTTCTGGCGCGATGCTGTCCGTCACGGCTGCACATGGATCAATGTTGTGCCGACCATCGTCGCATATCTGCTGAACAGCGACGAACCGTGCGCATACGACATGTCGGCGCTGAAGTTCTGCCGCAGCGCGTCGGCGGCATTGCCCGCTGACCATCACCGTGCGTTCGAGTCCCGCTTTCACATCGGCATCATCGAGACGATGGGCATGACGGAAACGGCTGCGCCCATTTTCAGCAATCCGTATGAGGCACAGGCACGCAGGGTCGGCAGCATCGGCTTGCCTTCGGGCGCGGAAGCCAAGGTGATCGACCGGCAAGGCCGCGAATGCGCGCCACACGAATGCGGCGAACTCGTGCTGCGCGGCGAGCAGGTGATGAGCGGCTACTACAAGCGCCCGGAAGACACGCTCGCCGCGTTTACGCCGGACGGCTGGCTTCGGACAGGCGATCTCGGCTATCGCGACGATGACGGCTACTTCTACATCAACGGCCGTGCGAAGGAACTGATCATCAAAGGCGGCGAAAACATCGCGCCGCGCGAAATCGACGAAGCGCTGCTCAGACATCCGGGCGTGCTCGATGCAGCCGCGGTCGGCGTGCCCGATAGCGCGTATGGGCAGGACATCGTCGCGTTCATCGTCGCGCGGGCGCGAGAAGAAGAGGCGCTCGAAGAAGGACAAGCGCGCGTATCGCTGGATGTCGCCGATCTGCGTGCGCATTGTTTGCGCGAACTCGGCCGGTACAAGACGCCGAAGGAGTTCCGGTTCGTCACGGAACTGCCGCGCGGGCCGTCGGGCAAGGTGCAGCGGCTCAAGCTGCTGAACACCTGAGCGCGGCGCAACGAGGAGACACATACAGAAGCGGCCTCGATCCGCCCTGGCTATCGACACACCATCGACGTCGTAGGCGTTCCATAACGAGAGACACAGGAGACAGCATGGAAAAGCATACGCGGCGCGTGAAGACGCGTCACATCATTCTGGCGGTCATGTGCGTGATGTACTTCATCTCATACATCGACCGCGTGAACATCGCGGTGGCGGGTCCATTGATCCGTCATGAGATGGGGCTGACATCGGCGGAACTCGGTCTGGTGTTCTCTGCGTTCGCCTATCCATACGCAATGATGCAGATCATCGGCGGATGGCTGTCCGACAAGTACGGGCCCAAGGCCGTGCTGACCGTGCTGTCGATCATATGGGGCGTGGCGACGCTCGCGACGGGCTTCGCCGGCAGTGTCGCGATGCTCGTCGCGCTGCGCTTTGCGCTCGGCATCGGCGAAGGCGGCGCGTTTCCGACAGCCACGCGCGCGTTCACGTACTGGATGCCCGTGGCCGAGCGGGGCTTTGCGCAGGGCATCACGCACAGTTTCGCGCGCCTGGGCGGCGCCGTGACGCCTCCCCTCGTGCTTGCCGTCGTCGCGGCGGGCGGCTGGCGAGACGCGTTCATTCTGCTGGGCGTCGCGAGTCTTGCGTGGACCGTGCTCTATCTGTGCATCTTCACTAATTCGCCGGAGCAGAACAGGCGCATCACGCCGGAAGAAACGGCAGAAATCGGCTATTGCGTCGGCGACTGCGACCGTGCGAAGCGGATGGCGACACCGTGGCGCAAGCTGATTCGCCGGATGTGGCTCGTCACGTTCGTCGACTTCTGCTATGGCTGGCTGCTATGGGTCTATCTGACGTGGCTGCCGTCGTATCTGAAGGAATCGCGCGGCTTCGATCTGAAGCATCTCGCACTCTTCACGGCGCTGCCGCTGCTCGCGGGCGTGATCGGCGATACGCTCGGCGGCGTCGTATCGGACAAGCTCTACAAGGCGACGGGACGTCTGCGTCTCGCTCGCTGCGCGGTGCTGGTGGTCGGCATGGGCGGGTCGCTCGCGTTTCTGCTGCCCATGGTCTCGGCCACCAATCCGCTGACGGCTGTGTGGTTCCTGTCGGCGTCGTTTTTCTTCCTGGAGATCACGAACCCGGTGCTGTGGACGTTGCCACTCGATATCGCCGGCAAGTACGCGGGCACGGCGGGCGGCATGATGAACACGGGCTTCGGCGTGGCGGGGATGGTGTCGCCCGTGGTGTTCGGCTATCTGATCCAGACGACGGGCAGCTACAACGTTCCATTCACGATCTCGGCGGGACTGCTGGCCGTGGGCGTGATAGCGGCGTGTTTCATCGATACGGGCAAGACGGTCGAAGCGGACGAGGAGCGCGAGCGTCTCGAAGGCGTCGAGATGAGCGGAATGCCTGCTTTCGCGCATGCGGCGCCGGGGCTGCGGCTCGAACGGCATCACTTGCGTCGCCCGTTGCGCTGGCGCAAGTGATGCATTGATGTGCGTGACGAATCCCGGCCGCGACGAACCTCAGCCCGCGGGATTCACTTTGCGCAACCGCCAGATCAGGCTGGACGTGTCGAAGCGGTTGCCGCCGAGCGCCTGCACGTCGCCGTAGAACTGATCGACGAGCGCCGTGACGGGTAGCGACGCGCCGTTGCGCTTCGCTTCGTCGAGACAGATGCCGAGGTCTTTGCGCATCCAGTCGACGGCAAAGCCGAAGTCGAACTTGCCTTCGAGCATGGTCGGGCCGCGGTTGGCCATCTGCCAGCTGGCCGCCGCACCCTTGCCGATCACCTCCAGCACGCGCGCCATGTCGAGCCCGGCGCGCTGGCCGAAATGCAGCGCTTCCGACAGGCCCTGGACCAGGCCCGCGATGCAGATCTGGTTGACCATCTTCGCGAGCTGGCCGGCACCTGCGGGGCCGAGCAGCGTGACAGCAGCGGCGTAGTGCTCCAGCGTGCCGCGAGCGCGTTCGAAGGCGTCAGCGTCGCCGCCGCACATGATGGTCAGCGTGCCATTCTTCGCGCCCGCTTCGCCGCCCGATACGGGCGCATCGATGAAGTGCAGGCCGCGTTGCGTTGCAAGCGCAAAGAGTTCGCGCGCCACATCGGCCGAGGCCGTCGTGTGATCGATGAAGACGGCGCCCGATGCCATCCCGGCGAAAGCACCATCATCACCTAGCGCGACGCTGCGCAGATCATCGTCGTTGCCGACGCACGCGAGCACGAGCTCGGCGCCGTTCGCTGCTTCGCGCGGCGTCGGAGCTGCGCGTCCGCCATATTCCGACGCCCATTGCGCAGCCTTCGACGCGGTGCGGTTATAGACCGTCACGTCGAGGCCGGACTTCGCCAGATGCCCTGCCATCGGATAACCCATGACACCGAGGCCGAGAAACGCAACACGTGCGACACGCGGTGCCGCGCCTCCCGTAACCGGGGCTGATGTATCGCTCACTGTGACTCCTTGGAAGAAGACGGGGAAGGGAACAACGATTATCGCAGGACGGCGCGAGACTGAATCGACGGCATACAGCGGCTGACTGCCGATCATCGAATCGGCTGTCGGCTGCTGCGTTCGTCTCGCCGTTCAGCCTGATCGCGCCGGGCGCAAGCGCGCGCTCGATTGGGCTGTCGTTCGTGCTGACTTGCGCGGCGTCGATGATTCAGCAGTCGGGACTTGTGGCTGCGCGGTAGTTCTTCTTCGCCGAGGCTCGGCAGCCGCAATCTTGACTATACGCAGGCGTAGGGCGGGATGCCGCGGTGGGCATCCGCGCGAGTGACATCGATGGCGGCAAGCGGATCGCGCGAAGGCAGGTGGTAACGGGAGCCAGTCAAAAATAGAAGCGTCGCGGACGTGACCACGTTCCTGCGACCTGCTATCTCCCGCAGCCGGCTACAAGGAATCAAAATGTCCTGGCGAGTTCACTCGCCGCTTCCTGCAGCCGGGGAATGAATTCCAGAGCCCGTGAAAGCGGCGTCCGCGACACGGGGGCATGCACCGCGATGGCGGCAATACATTTCCCTTGTTCGTTTCTGACGGGCGCGGCCACGCAGGCAATTCCGACGACAAATTCTTCATTGTCCACAGCGATTCCCTTATGCGCGATACGGTCCAGCTCGCTTTCGAGCAACGCGGGGTCGGTGAGCGTGTTAGGGGTGAAACGCTGCAATTGCAGCGCCCGCACGAGCGCCGCGCGGTCTTCGCGAGGGAGCATCGCAAGCAGCAACTTGCCGCTCGCGCTGCAATAGGCGGGCACATGCGAACCGGGCTTCAGGTCGAGGCGTAACGGCCACGGCGCCTCCATGCGGTCGAGATAGAGCACTTCCGTTTCGTGAAGCATCGTCAGGTTGCACGTCTCGCCGAGATCCGCGACGAGGTGTCCGAGGATCGCATGCCTCAGGCGCCGGGCGCTCGACTGCATCATCACGCCAAGCCCCAGTTGCGCGAGGCGCGGGCCGATCACGTAGGCGTTTTTCTGTCCCGGTTCGCGTATCACGAGGCCGCCGGCTTCAAGCGAACTCAGCATGCGATGCAACGACGCCTTCGGAAGATCGATGTCGTGCGTGATGTCGGCCAGCGACACGGGGCCGTCCGCGGCGACGAGATGTTCGAGCAGAGCGAACGCGCGCAGCGTCGGAGTGTCAGCCTTGTTCATGTCCGCCGTTCCGGAAAATGGATCGGCCGTATTGTACTGAATGCGCTTGCCGCGTGGGCTCGGCGGAGGGTCCGGATCATACGAAGTGGACGCGTCAGAAGCCGTCCGATTTCGAATTTCGGAACGAGTCGATGTGATGCTGCCCCTGTTGTCGGATGCTTTTGGCTCCATCGCTGCGTCGCCGAACGACGCTGTCGTGTCCATGGTGCGTGCCTCCCGTACTCCCGGACGACGATGTAATGTTATTGCGGCGTGACAGGCGGCGTTCCCGGCACAGCCGGAAGGTGTCGGGGAACGCCGCGCTGCGGGAGGGCTCGATCAGACGTAGTCCTTGTACTTGTCGAGCAGGCGCACGGGGCGGGACAGCGCGTCGCGGCGGAACGGATCGCCCAGTTCGCGCGTGCACATGATCTCGACGATCGTGGTCTTGCCGTGATTCATCTGCAGGTCGATCGCCTTCTTCAGCGCCGGGCCGACGTCCTCGAGCCGGTCGACGACGATGCCCTCGGCGCCCATGGCCTTCGCGATGCCCGCGAAGCTCGGATTGTCCAGCTCGCCGGCGACGAAGCGGCGGTTGTAGAAGTCCACCTGGTTCTTCTTTTCCGCGCCCCACTGGCGGTTGTGGAACACCACGGCCGTCACGGGGATGTTGTGCCGCACGCAGGTGAGCGTCTCCATCATGCTCATGCCCCACGCGCCATCGCCCGCATAGGAGATCGCGGGACGATGCGGCGCCGCGACCTTCGCGCCGATGATGGTGGGGAACGCGTAGCCGCAGTTGCCCCAGCTCATCGCCGCGAAGAAGCTGCGCGGCTTGTTGAAGCGCAGATAGCTGTTGGCCACCGAGTTGATGTTGCCGATATCGGTGGACACCATCACATCGTCGGGCATTGCCTTTTCCAGCTCGCGCAGCACCTGGCGCGGATGCAGATACTCGCCGCCGCTGAAGGGGCGCTCGTTCTTCTGCTCCTCGATCATGTCGAGGCTGTACGGGTCGCGCTCATGCGTCCAGCCGTCGAGCTCCTTCTCCCATGCCGCCTTCTCTTCGGCGATCTGGCTGGCGCGCGCCTCGCGCGTGGCATCGCAGGCGAGCGTGCGCTGCGCGAGGCGCGCGGTGAGCGCACTGGCCGCGGCCTTTGCATCGCCGCAGATGCCCACGGAAATCTTCTTCACCAGCCCGAGCATCCTGTGATCGGCATCGATCTGGATGATCTTCGCGTTCTTCGGCCAGTAGTCGAGGCCGTGCTGCGGCAGCGTGCCGAACGGGCCCAGACGCGAGCCCAGCGCGAGCACGACGTCGGCCTGCGCGAGCAGCTTCATCGCGGCCTTCGAGCCCTGGTAGCCGAGCGGGCCGCACCACAGCGGGTGCCTTGCCGGGAACGAGTCGTTATGCAGATAGCTGTTGACGACGGGCGCGCCGAGCCGCTCGGCGAGCGCCTGGCATTCGTCCAGGGCGTCGGCCATCACCACGCCGCCGCCGGAGATGATCACGGGGAACTTCGCCTGCGCGAGCAGGCCGGCCGCTTCGTCCAGGCGCTGCTCGCCGCCCGCGCCGCGATCGAGCCGTTGCGGCTGCGGGATCTCGGCCCTGATCTGGCCGTAGAAGTAGTCGCGCGGGATGTTGAGCTGCGTGGGTCCCATCTCGGCCATCGCGCGGTCGAAGCAGCGTCCCGTGAACTCGGCCATGCGCGCCGGATGCGTGACGTGGCCCTGGTATCTGGTGAACTCCTGGAACATCGGCAGCTGCTTCGCTTCCTGGAAGCCGCCCAGTCCGATGCCCATGGTGCCCGCCTCGGGCGTGACGATGACCACGGGGCTGTGCGCCCAGTAGGCGGCGGCAATCGCGGTGACGGCGTTGCTGATGCCGGGCCCGTTCTGGCCGATGACCACGCCATGGCGGCCCGAGACGCGCGCATAGCCGTCGGCCATGTGACCGGCGCCCTGTTCGTGGACGACGGGAATCAGACGGATGCCGGCGGGCGCGAAGATGTCCATCGCATCCATGAAGGCGGAGCCCATGATGCCGAACATCTCGGTCACGCCATTGGCGGCCAGGGTTTCGACAAAGGCTTCGGACGGCGTCATGTCCTGTGGACCGCTGGCGGCGGTGGCATGCGGGGCGGAAATGGCCGGATCTTGCTCGCTCATGGTGTCTCCAGTTAATTAAACGGAACGAAACGTTCCAAATAAGATGCATGATCAGAATTTAGGATGAAAGGAGGCCACAGTCAACCTACAAAAACGATTAATGGAACGATTTGTATCTAAAAGATAACGACGTTATGATGGGAAAGGCGTTGGTGATCGCGTTCGAACAGGAGGATGGAAGTGACCGATATCGTGACTGGCAAGCCGGATCGCATGATGGACGCGCGCAGCGTGTTCGGCATCGATGTAGATCTGAAAGTGCCCGCGTTCAGCGAGCGGGACGATCGCGTTCCGGAAATCGACGAGGTTTATCGCTTCAACACTGAAGTGACGTTAGCGATCCTCGCCGGCTTCATGTGCAACCGGCGTGTGATGGTTCAGGGGCTTCACGGCACAGGCAAGTCGTCTCACATCGAACAGGTAGCCGCGCGCCTGAACTGGCCGTGCGTGCGCGTCAATCTGGATGGTCACATCAGCCGGCTCGATCTCGTCGGCAAGGATGCGATCGTCGTGCGCGGCGATCATCAGGTCACTGAGTTTCAGGAAGGGATCGTGCCCTGGGCCTTGCAGCGGCCTGTCGCACTGATCTTCGACGAATACGATGCGGGTCGCCCCGACGTGATGTTCGTCATCCAGCGCATCCTCGAAACCGACGGCAAGTTCACGCTGCTCGACCAGAACCGCGTGATTCGTCCGCATCCATGTTTCCGGCTGTTCGCGACAACCAACACCGTCGGACTCGGCAATCTCAACGGGCTCTATCACGGCACGCAGACGCTGAATCATGCGCAGATCGACCGCTGGAACGTCGTCGCGACACTGAACTATCTGTCGCGCGAGGACGAGCGGGCGATCGTGCTCGCGCGTGCGCCCGAGCTCGACGACGCAGCAGGCCGCGCGCTCGTCGAATCGATGGTCAGCGTCGCCGAACTGACTCGCAAAGGCTTTGCGGCAGGTGACCTGTCGACGCTGATGTCGCCGCGCACCGTGATCAACTGGGCGGAGAACATCAGGATCTTTCGGGACCCGGGCCTCGCGTTTTGCCTGACGTTCCTGAACAAGTGCGACGAAGCCGAGCGGCCGGTCGTCGCCGAATACTTCCAGCGCGCGTTCGGCAAGGAACTGGCCTCATTCGAAAGCGGCCGCGCGCTCGACGCGACAACGCCATGAAGTCGTCCGATCGCGAAGCGGCCCGGCGCGCGGCACGCGCCGACGCGCTGCGTGCAGCGGCCGCGCGCGCGCTCACGGGCGACGCCGCGTTGCATTACAGCAATGGCCGTCTATGCCGGAACATGAAGCCGTTGCCCATTCTTGCGCCGCATCTGCGGACGGCCGCCGCGGAAGACACGTTGGCGTCGTCGCGCGGCGCGGCGGACGGGGCGGCATTGCGGATACGGCATTCCGATGCGGAACTGCATCGTCGGCTGCTACCGGAGGGTTCCGTCGAGCGTCTGCTATTCGAACTGCTCGAACAGCTGCGCTGCGAATCGTTGTTGCCCAAAGGCATGCCTGGACTGGCGCTGAATCTGCGGAGCCGCTTCGAAGCCTGGTCGCGCGGCATGCATCGCTCGGGGATTGTCGATGGCCATATGGGGCTGCTGCTCTATACGGTCGCCCAGATGTGCTGGTCGCGTCTGTCGGGTTGGCCTGCGCTCGAGGAAACGGAAGGTCTCATTGAAGCAACGCGGGCCTCCATTGCACCTGTGATCGGCGCGTCGCTTGCCGGCATGCGGCGCATGCGTCACGACCAGCGCGCGTTCGCGGTACATGCGCTCGAACTGGCGCGGCAGATCAGCGAGATGATCGACGCCGAACGCGCCGCGCGTCTGCCCGACGAACCCGACGATCAACAGGACGACGAGGCGGCGCGCAATGCGTTCTCGCTCTTTCTCGACTTCGAAGACGGCGACGAGGAAGGCATCACGCTCGCGCACACGGGCGAGAGCCGCGTGCTGCGGGCGTCGGAGCAGGGCTATCGCGTCTTCACCACCCGCTACGATCGCGAATGCTATGCGGCAACGCTCGTGCGCAAGGCGTTGCTTGCGGAGTATCGCGAGCGCCTCGACCAACGCATCGGTGCACAGGCGCTCAATGTGCCGCGTCTCGCGCGCGCGTTGAAGGCCGCGCTCGCTGCGCCGCAGCGCGACGGTTGGTCGTTTGGCGAAGAACATGGACGCATCGACGGAAGGCGGCTCGCGCAACTCGTCAGCTCGCCCGCCGAGCGGCGTCTGTTTCGCCTCGAACATCACAAGTTGATCGCCGAATCGATGGTGACCTTTCTGATCGACTGCTCGGGCTCCATGCGAGCGCAGATCGAACCCGTCACGATGCTGATCGATGTGCTGACGCGAGCGCTCGACTCAGCGGGCATCGCAAGCGAAGTGCTGGGCTTCACGACAGGCGCATGGAACGGCGGCCGCGCGCGGCTCGACTGGCTGGCGCAGGGGCGGCCGCGTCATCCGGGGCGGCTGAACGAAGTGAGCCATCTCGTGTTCAAGGATGTCGAAACGGGCTGGCGACGCGCGCGCACCGATATCGCCGCTCTGCTCAAGGGCGATCTCTTTCGCGAGGGCGTCGACGGCGAAGCTGTCGCGTGGGCGTGCAACAGATTGCGCGCGCATTCCGTGAACCGGCGCATCCTGATCGTCGTATCGGACGGCAGCCCGATGGACGCCGCGACCCACCAGGCCAACGACACCTACTACCTCGACAATCATCTGAAGCAGGTGATCCGCGAGCAGCAGGCGGCAGGCGATATCGAAGTGCTGGGGCTCGGTATCGGGCTCGATCTCAGTCCGTACTATCGGCATTCGCTGGCCGTGGACCTTTCGGCGCCGCCTGACATGATCCTGCTTGCCGAGGTCGTGGGCTTTATCGGTGCAGGCGGACGGCGCGGCCGGTAGCGCCAGATAAGCACTACGCGACAAGCCGCCAGACGGAGGTCAACACGAGCTGTCCGCCGATGATCATCAGCACGCCGAACGCGACGCGCCGCGTCGCCATGCCCGACAGCGGCGGCGGTCGATGACGCGCGGCCAGTGTCGCCAGGCTGACGACGGGCAGCGCGATCGCTGCCTGTATCCAGACGGCGGAGTTCAACTGGCCCGTCGATGCGCTGAACGCCGTTCGGATCGCGGCAGTCTCACCGAACAGAACAATCAGCGCGCAGCGGATCTGCGTGACAGACAACGGCTGTCTATAGAACTGATAGATGAGCGGCGGCCCCGATATGCCGAACATGCCGCTCAGCAGACCGCCGAACACTCCGCTTACGAAGAAGCCGCGATTACCCGAGCGCTGTTCGAGTGGCTCGGGCCGTAACGCGGAGCCGATGCCGCCATACAGCACGACGATGCCCAGCAGCAGATGTAGCACCGTCGATGCGGCCGCGCTCAGATAATCGAGTAGCGCGACGCCCGCCATCACGGAAGGGACGATGCCGAGCGTGGCAGCGCCCACCGCGCGCCAATCGACATGATGCAGCTTGCCGGGCAGGGCGATCGAACAGTTCGCGAGCGTCACGACGCTGACGAGCGCGGCCACGCTCGCAACGGGCGCGAGGTTCGTTCCGCTCGCGATGCCGATTACGATCATGCCGAGCCCGAAGCCCGTCACCGTCTGGAAATAGCTTGCGGCGCCCATCAGCGCCAGAAGAGGTATCAGCTTGTCCGGGGTCATGATGGAGGCATGGCCTCCCTGACACCCGGTTTCGAATCATGATGATGCGTGTTCATCTGCGGGCAGGACTCCGAGTGCTGCATGTGCCTGTACGCAGGTTACTGCAATCACGTAGTAAATATCATCTTCGCTGCACCCGCGCGAAAGGTCGTTGGCGGGTTTTTGCAGGCCTTGCAGCAAGGGGCCGATGGCCTTCGCACCGCCGATGCGCTCCGCGAGCTTGTAGCCGATATTGCCCGCTTCGAGGCCCGGAAAGATCAGCGTGTTGGCGTGGCCCTCGACCTGCGAATGATGAACCTTGCGCATCGCGATCTCGGCGACGATCGCGGCGTCGAGCTGCACGTCGCCGTCGATGGCCAGATGCGGGCGTGCTTCCTTGACGAGTCGTGTCGCCTCGACGACCTTGTCGACAGCGGCATGGTGCGCGCTGCCGCTGGTGGAGAACGACAGCATCGCCACTTTGGGCTCTTCCATCAATAGGGCCCGGGTGCTGTCCGCAGCGGCCATCGCGATTTCGGAGAGCTGCGCGGCGTCGGGTTCGACGACGAGCGCGCAGTCCGAAAAGATCAGTCCGCCCTTCATCGTATGGAAGGGCTCGCAGAGCATCATCAGGAAGAAGCTCGACACGAGCTTGAACGACGGGCGAATGCCGATGATCTGGATCGCGTTGCGCACGACGTCGGCCGTGGTGTTGACTGCGCCCGCAACGGAGCCGTCAGCGTACCCGAGGCGCACCATCAGGTTCGCGAAGCAAAGCGGATTGAGCACTTCGCGCTGCGCTTCGTCGCGTGTCATGCCTTTCTTGCTGCGCAGCGCGAACAGTTCTTCGGCGAACTGCCGGGAAAGGGGGGAGGTCGCGGGCGTGACAAGCTCGATGCCGGTGAGATCGATGCCTTCTTTCCCGGCGGCTTGCCGGGTGGGCCCAGTGTCGCCGACCAGCACGATACGGGCGATGCCTTCCTGCGTCGCGCGTTGCGCGGCGCGCAGCACGCGCGCGTCCTCGGACTCGCACAGCACGATGCGCATCGGCAACTGACGCGCGCTTTCGATGATGCGATAGATGGGTTTCATGGCGGCGATGGCCTGTAATGGTACAGGCGGCGTTCCCGGCACAGCCGGAAGGTGTCGGGGAACGCCGCGCTGCGGGAGGGCTCGATCAGACGTAGTCCTTGTACTTGTCGAGCAGGCGCACGGGGCGGGACAGCGCGTCGCGGCGGAACGGATCGCCCAGTTCGCGCGTGCACATGATCTCGACGATCGTGGTCTTGCCGTGATTCATCTGCAGGTCGATCGCCTTCTTCAGCGCCGGGCCGACGTCCTCGAGCCGGTCGACGACGATGCCCTCGGCGCCCATGGCCTTCGCGATGCCCGCGAAGCTCGGATTGTCCAGCTCGCCGGCGACGAAGCGGCGGTTGTAGAAGTCCACCTGGTTCTTCTTTTCCGCGCCCCACTGGCGGTTGTGGAACACCACGGCCGTCACGGGGATGTTGTGCCGCACGCAGGTGAGCGTCTCCATCATGCTCATGCCCCACGCGCCATCGCCCGCATAGGAGATCGCGGGACGATGCGGCGCCGCGACCTTCGCGCCGATGATGGTGGGGAACGCGTAGCCGCAGTTGCCCCAGCTCATTGCCGCGAAGAAGCTGCGCGGCTTGTTGAAGCGCAGATAGCTGTTGGCCACCGAGTTGATGTTGCCGATATCGGTGGACACCATCACATCGTCGGGCATTGCCTTTTCCAGCTCGCGCAGCACCTGGCGCGGATGCAGATACTCGCCGCCGCTGAAGGGGCGCTCGTTCTTCTGCTCCTCGATCATGTCGAGGCTGTACGGGTCGCGCTCATGCGTCCAGCCGTCGAGCTCCTTCTCCCATGCCGCCTTCTCTTCGGCGATCTGGCTGGCGCGCGCCTCGCGCGTGGCATCGCAGGCGAGCGTGCGCTGCGCGAGGCGCGCGGTGAGCGCACTGGCCGCGGCCTTTGCATCGCCGCAGATGCCCACGGAAATCTTCTTCACCAGCCCGAGCATCCTGTGATCGGCATCGATCTGGATGATCTTCGCGTTCTTCGGCCAGTAGTCGAGGCCGTGCTGCGGCAGCGTGCCGAACGGGCCCAGACGCGAGCCCAGCGCGAGCACGACGTCGGCCTGCGCGAGCAGCTTCATCGCGGCCTTCGAGCCCTGGTAGCCGAGCGGGCCGCACCACAGCGGGTGCCTTGCCGGGAACGAGTCGTTATGCAGATAGCTGTTGACGACGGGCGCGCCGAGCCGCTCGGCGAGCGCCTGGCATTCGTCCAGGGCGTCGGCCATCACCACGCCGCCGCCGGAGATGATCACGGGGAACTTCGCCTGCGCGAGCAGTCCGGCCGCTTCGTCCAGGCGCTGCTCGCCGCCCGCGCCGCGATCGAGCCGTTGCGGCTGCGGGATCTCGGCCCTGATCTGGCCGTAGAAGTAGTCGCGCGGGATGTTGAGCTGCGTGGGTCCCATCTCGGCCATCGCGCGGTCGAAGCAGCGTCCCGTGAACTCGGCCATGCGCGCCGGATGCGTGACGTGGCCCTGGTATCTGGTGAACTCCTGGAACATCGGCAGCTGCTTCGCTTCCTGGAAGCCGCCCAGTCCGATGCCCATGGTGCCCGCCTCGGGCGTGACGATGACCACGGGACTGTGCGCCCAGTAGGCGGCGGCAATCGCGGTGACGGCGTTGCTGATGCCGGGCCCGTTCTGGCCGATGACCACGCCATGGCGGCCCGAGACGCGCGCATAGCCGTCGGCCATGTGACCGGCGCCCTGTTCGTGGACGACGGGAATCAGGCGGATGCCGGCGGGCGCGAAGATGTCCATCGCATCCATGAAGGCGGAGCCCATGATGCCGAACATCTCGGTCACGCCGTTGGCGGCCAGGGTTTCGACAAAGGCTTCGGACGGCGTCATGTCCTGTGGACCGCTGGCCGTCTGGGGTGGGGTCTTTTCGCTCATCAACTGTCTCCGGTTATCGTTTGACGGAATGCCGTATTTCGAATGCTATTCGGTGCCCCATACGGGTCAAGGGATTCCGTCCGCATTGGATGAATTTGAAATGAAATGGAACGTTCTGTTTCAAAACGGCCGACACCTTCAGCCGATGCGTCCCTGTTCCTTGTGCGCGTCGGGAAATGGCATATCGCCACGTTACGGTTTGCCCGTCGAGGGCGGTAGCACCAGTGAGGAGCTTTCGCCTGGGCCAGCGCGCGAACCTGAAGGGCGCAGGAAGGTTGCTGCTGGCGCACGTCCTGCGCACATGCACGCAGGGACCGTGATAACGGGATCGCGCCTCTGTACGGACTCGTCGCGATCGATCGAATCAGGCTGTAGATAGGAAATATGCGTAGTTCTGCAAATTGGCGCGATCGATGGATGACCGCCACTAGCGGCGCAGGAATCTGGCGCTGCGGGCCTATCTTTGACTCCTGCGACCGCGAGCCTTGCTGGTCCGAAGCGCGGACGGCGGACGGGTCGGCATGTTCCCTCCTGCGATTGAGACGCAGACGAAATGGCGGTTGTGAGACCCGTTATCGGCACTTATCTCGCAGTCAAGCCGGACCCCGGGTCGATCAAGTGAATCCCCGGAGCGACTGCTCGCTATGAGACGGTCCGCACAACGCTTTCGGGCGCAGGCTCGACGCGAGCTCGGCGTCGAGCGCTTGCTGTGGACAGCGCGACCGTTGAAATAGTCGGAAGAAATCAGCCTGGGTGTTCCCGCGACACCGCGAAAAACAGAAGAACAATGCTCGTCCCGCACTGGCTCCATCGGATATTCTCGCCTGGTACTACCCGTCGCTTTATTGATTGAGAATGCTTGATGAAACGCGCGAGATTGCAAGTGCGAGAAGCTGAAATCCGTCCTGGTAGCCGCTGACTATACTTGAGACGGAACCACTACAGGACGCGGAACTTCACCTTGCCGAGCAGCAGTTCAACGCTGCAATCCGTGCGCCGCGCGTGCGAATCAGGTAACAAAGGGCGTTCCTTGGCGTGCTCATTGTTTTTCAACTTGAGGAGGTGGCGGTGAGAGCCTTACCCAGACTAGCAAAGACGATGAAGCATCCCGCTGACTCGACGATCGAGCCGGTGATCAAAATCCGCCGCGTCCGCGGGAAGTGGAATTCGTACTGGTTGACGACCGCCGTACTCGTGATATCCGTCGTGCTTTGGCAGGCGATATCGATGGCGGGAATCTTCCCCGCGTTCGCGCTACCTTCGCCGGTGGCCGTGTGGCAGGCCTTCGTCGAAATCGTCCACAATGGATATGGCGGGCAGACGCTCGTTAGCGACGTTCTGATTAGTTGCTTTCGCATCGTTATCGGCTTCGTTGGCGCGATTGCGATCGGCGTTCCCATCGGACTCCTGATGTCGAGGAACAAGATCGTGTTCGACATCATCGATCCGTTGCTGCAATTCGTACGGCCGGTGCCACCGCTTGCCTATATTCCGCTGCTGGTGGTGTGGTTCGGCATTGGCGAATTACCTAAAGCCATCCTGATTCTCGTCGGCACGATTCCCGTCATCATCATCGGCACCATGTCGGGCGTGAAAAGCACGCCGCCTTTACGCATCTCGGTCGCTCGCACGCTCGGTGCGACCAATGCGCAAATCTTCCGCAGGGTCGTGCTGCCTTCGGCGCTGCCGGAGATCTTCACCGCGATGCGCGTGGGGATCGGCGTAGCGTGGACGTGTCTTGTTGCAGCGGAACTGATCGCGGCGAGCAGCGGGCTGGGCTGGCTCGTGCAGTTCGCAGGACAGGCGCTGCAGGTTGGCATTGTGATCGTTGGTATCGTGATCATCGGGTTGATCGGGTACGCAATGGAACTGGTGATTCGCAAGGTCGAAAATCTGGTCGTTCCCTGGCGCGGACATAACTGATCGGGTTACTGGAGGAGACGAAAAATGAAAAAGATGCAATGGGTCTTTGGCGTCACCGCAGCTATGCTTGCCGGCAGCTGTATTGTTCCGGGCGTCGCTTACTCACAGAACAAGCCCGAGGTCATCATCGGCTATGAGGATAACGGCGCGGATCCTTACATGGTGTCGATGGCTGAGCATATGTTCGAACACCAGATGAACGCTGACGTTCAGTACAAGCTCTTTAGTTCTGGCCCGGCGGCGATGAGCGCGTTGGCGTCGAACAGTCTCACGTTCATGTGCGGCCTCGGCGTTCCACCGCTCGTCACTGCCATCGCGCAGGGCTTGCCGATGACGATCGTGTACAACCAGGAGCGCTACACGGATGCGGCTGGCATCGTGGTCAAGCCCGACAGCGGCATCCATGACGTCGCTTCCCTGCAAGGCAAGAAGATCGCGATCGTGGCTGGCTCGCAGGCCTCCTTCGAACTGGCGACCTTCCTCGCGGCTGCGCACGTGCCGTATTCATCGGTCACGCAGATCAACATGGCGCCTCCGCAGATGCGCACGTCCTGGGTGACGGGCGCGATCGACGCGGCGATCGTCTGGGACCCGGTATTCAGCGCGCTGCGCTCGGCCGGCGGCAAGGCAATCAAGACCGATGGCGATCTGCCGCGAGAAGCCTCGAGCTATAACGTCTGTATTGCCAATTCGGAGTGGGCGAAGGCGCATCCCGACCTGGTCCGCGGTTTCGTCGCGGCTCTCGACCAGGGCTATCAGGTGACGATGAAGAATCGGGACCAGGCGCTTGCTGAAATGGCGCGCGCGACAGGCGTGACCGTGCCCGTTGCGAAGAGCGAACTCGCCGGTTACGAACTGTTCTCAGGCGCCGACCAGACCACGCCGAAAGTCATGGGCCTCGACGCAGGCGTCAAAACCTCCGCAACTTATCTGACACTGGTGAATACAGCCAAGGTGCTCAACATGATAGGCCGCATTCCGTCGGTACCGGCGAACTTCGACTCGAATGTCGCGCCACAGTACTCCAGATCTTTCGCACATTGACCCATTGATCCATTGACCGTCCGACCATCAAGCAGGAGACGAACTTGAACATCGTCATCGATTCCCTGTACAAGACATTCGGTGCGACATCGGCACTGGAAAACATCAATCTGCAGTTTCGGGGCGGCGAATTCGTCACCGTGCTCGGCGCCTCCGGCTGCGGAAAGACCACCTTGCTGCACCTGCTCGCGGGTTTGACGTCACCCACGCGGGGCAACATCTATATCGATGGCGAGATCAAGGACCAGCCCGGTGCCGACCGTGTCGTCGTGTTCCAGCAGGCCGGTTTATTCCCGTGGCTCAGCGTGCAAGAAAACATCGAGTTCGGGCCGTCACTGCATTCGGTGCCCAAGGCGCAACGCCGAAAGGACTCGGCCGACATTCTGCGGATCATCGGCCTCGAGTCTTTCGCCCGGCACAAGACCTATGAACTGTCGGGCGGCATGCAGCAGCGCGTGGCTATTGCGCGGGCACTCGTCATGAAGCCGAAGGTGCTGCTGATGGACGAACCCTTTGGCGCACTGGATGCGCAGACCCGTAGTTCCATGCAGACCTTCCTGACGGAACTGTGGGAGCAACTTCACTGCACGGTCGTGTTCATCACTCACGACATCGACGAAGCGATCTTTCTCGGTACGCGTCTTGTCGTGCTGTCGGCGCGGCCAGGGCGAGTCGCGCTCGACGTGCCCATCGAACTGGAACGGCCTCGCACCCCGAAGGTCGCCTTCGAACCGCACTTTCTGGAACTGAAAAAGCGCGCGATGGGCATTCTTGCGCATTGATATGAGCAACACTCCGCCGGCGACCGTTAGCATGGCCTGAATACCGTGTCGCAATGATGTGCGATTCGAAGACGGGTACGAGGTGCGCAAGGAGCCACGCCATTTCGGGCCGCGCGAGATCGCAGCGGTCTGCCTGATCTTTGGTCCTGACATGTACCGGCAGGTTTAGCGGAGGCCTTTGCGGAATGTCTTTCTGACCGGGCGACGGTTGCGACGGTACGCGAATACATAGCGACGATGTTCAGCGGAGATGAGCAGGCATGACGGCAGCCCCGCGCCGGCGCCCACGAGGATCACGACTTTCTTGCATCCCGCAAGTGCATCGCCTGCTGCTGCGATCAGGCCGGGCTCCCGTCGGCGTGTCGGCACCTCACAGGCCGTCGATGTGTGGCTCTTTACGTTACGTTTGAAGCGATTCTCTTTCGATGCCGCGCATCGCGTGAATATCGATCGGGAGTGCGATATGGGCCACGCCCGAATTCGCAAGCGGGCACCGGCATGCGTAGTTAAGAACGTTCCCGTCGAGGTGAACGCGTCATTGCGACCTGAGGCGCAGTTCGCTGCTCACGGATTGCACGCCCGACACACCGCGCGTTACGGCAAGCGCTTTCTGAAGCTGTACTTCAGAATCGACGTATCCCGACAACTGCACGGTGCCTCGATACGTCGCGACGCTTATCGGTAACGATCTCAGCCCCGGGTCACCAACGAGCGCCTGCTTCACGCGGATGGCGAGCGTCGCGTCGTCAGTGACCATCTCCCCGGCTGTCACGGGCGGCGCCGCCGTCGACTTGCAGCCATTGGTCAATGCGAACGTGGGCAACGCGAACACTGCGACGATCAGCAAGCGGAATTTGAGGTATGGCGAGTTTCGCATGTCGGCTATGTCATCCAGATTCACGCATTACGCAGGAATCGCGCCATGAAGTCGATTATCCGGGCGAATGCTCAAGGGGAGTTGAAAGGCCGTCCGCATGGCCTTGCCGGGTAGTTATCGAGACACCTGTGCATTATTCGTCTGACAGCGCGCGATCGGCCTCCTTGGCGCGCGAAGCTCGTATTACCGGTCGGCGCAGGTCGAGATTGACTCAGTGCGTCGTAAAAGTATGAGCGAGGAACAGTCACACAGACTATCGCGTTCGCCGCCTGCTCAGCGATAGCCACCACAGCGCATCTTGCCGCGGAACACCCGGTACGACCAGTACACGTACGTCAGCTGGATCGGCAGAATGAACATCGTGCCGGTCGACAGAAATTCCGATGACCCTTGCGACGATGCCGCGTCCCATAGCGCGACGTGCGGCGGCGCCGCATACGGTCACAAGCGAGAACCAGCCATCAGATGGAACGCGAAAAAGACAACGGCGACGGGCGCCCGGTCGCGACACGGCCAGTCTTTGAGTCACGGACCACGCGGTTCCGTTAGTGTGCCAGATAGAGGCTGCCTCAAACTTGATAGCGACGGCAGAAACCATGTGGCGTGCTTCGGAGGCGGCCATCCTCGTCGGGAATTCGCCGGCAAGTTCTCAGCCTTTATAGATCGTTTAGATACACGTTCCAGTCAGGCGGCTCCCGGTCGCGACGCAACAGCGCGCTGAGTGGCGTTGGCCGGGGCGACGGAATTGTTAAAGCGGTTCGTCGGGTCGCGGCGCAACCGTCGCCATTCCCGAACCCGGCTGTCGACTCCGTGGCGAACGACGCCGGGCTTTCCAGGCGTTTCTCCATCTGCCTCACGTCAACCTGTACCCCGCTCGAAACACGAGCGCCGTCGAGCTTCGTGGATGACTTCCACGCTTGCACTCCGCCAGGGTAACTCCCGATACAGTAATCGATGACTAATAATATTATTAATTTCGCCGTGTCGTTTCCGTTTCTACCAGGTATCAGGATCACCGTGCGTAGGTAAAAGGAAGAGCTATGCACGATAAATTAATAATAATCTTCGACCTTTATAAACGCGGGGATCACAGGAGAGACAGGTGCGCAACTTCTTCGTGCTTTCGGCAAGCGCGGTGATTCTGGCCGCGTGCGGTGGCAATAGCGATCCATCGAACCCCACAGCGGTGGCGGACACACAGACGCCCGCCGCGAACGCGGCATCGGCAGCCGCCGTGCAGAGCGAATTCAGACTGGCGGGATCCACGCCACTCGGCATGCGAACCACCACGCCCGCTGTCGTCATCAGCGATCCGGACAAAGCGCTTCCACCCTACACGCCGCCCACACCGCCCGCCGCGCTTACTACGACGACGCTCAGCTATGGCGACTTCACGAGCTATCTCGCGCCGGGTTCGACAAACGGCTGGGTGGCGGGCGCGACCCCGTCGAGCATCACGATTCCCGCGCCTGCAACCAATGGCACAGGCGCCGGGGACAAGGCCGTCGCCCTCGGCAGCACGTATGCGACTGCGTCCTACGAAGCAGACGTCACGGTGACGAACCCCGTGGGCACGGGCCCAGCGAACGCGGGCTTTATCGTGCGCACGACCAACCCGACGGCGGGCGGCCCGGACAGCCTGACGGGCTATTACGTCGGCCTCGATACCGGCACGCACACGCTGGTCGTGGGCCGTCAGAACAACAACTGGACGCAGTTCATCCAGTATCCGAACAGCACGATCACAGGTGGCAGCACGCACCATCTGAAAGTGACGACGAGCGGCACCGCGATCACCGTCGATCTCGACCAGCAGCGCGTGATCAGCGCGAACGACGCGACCAATGCGCTGCCCGCCGCGTTCGCAAAGGGCACCTTCGGCGTGCGCCGGTTCGGTGTCGGCGCGACGTTCAGCAACGTCACGATCAAGACGTATCCCACTGTTACTTCGCCGAGCTTCGATTTCTCGAAGGTGGTCGGCATGGTCTACACGCCATCGACGGCCGTCAACGCAATCGACTTCTGGGAGAACTACGATCCCGCGATCGTGAACCGCGAGCTGACGTATGCGCAGACCTACGGCATCAACACGATAGCCGTATATCTACACTACCTCGTGTGGGCCAACGACCGCGTCGCGTTCCTCAGCAAGTTCGAGAACCTGCTGGAAATTGCGGCGCGGCATGGAATAAAGGTGTCGCCGATCTTCTATGACGACTGCTGGAACCCGACGCCTGCGTACGGACCGCAGCCCGCGCCTGTCTGGGGCGTGCACAACAGCCAGTGGGTGCAGTCGCCGGGCGCGCCGATCGAACAGGCGTACTTCAAGCCGAGCGCATCGAACGCGGCCGTCACGTACAAGGCGAGCCTCGCGAACTACATCACCGACTTCGTCGCGCCGCATCGTAATGACTCGCGCATCATCTTCTGGGAGCCGATGAACGAGCCGGGGTGCAGCGGCAACGGCGCATTGCAGCAGACGCGCGCAGTGATGATGAACGATGCGCGCATCGCGATTCTCAATGCGGGCGCAACGCAGCCGATCAATTCGCCGCAGGTGCAGGAAGACGAAGGCACGTACTTCTCGGACTTCTACGCGTTCCATCCGTATAACAACCCGTACACGGGGCCGGTGAACGGCAGTTACGTGAACGCGCTGAATTCGGAAACCCTGCAACGCGGCTTCCCCGGCACGACCGGGCAGACGATGCCGGGCATCGTGTCGAACTACGGCGGCACGACGGGCTTCATCATCTGGGAACTGATGATTGGACGCACGAATACGCGTTTCCACTGGGGGCAGACGCCGAGCGCACCGGCGACGGTCGAACCCGCGACGCCGTTCCAGGGCACGATCTATCCGGATGGCCATCCGTGGCAGACGTCGGAAGTGCAGGCGCTGACGGGCGGATTCGATGTGAAGCTCCCGGTGCTGAACGTCGGGTACTACAACGATCCGACCTTCGCCAGTGCGCCCGTGAAAACATCGGTGACGCCGCTTGTTGATTTCGATCTGAACACGGAGCGCGGCACCGATTCGCCGGATGCGTCGGCGGGCATCAACGCGACGAACTACGGCATTCGCTGGACGGGTGCGATCGAAGCGTCGACGACGGGCCTCTACACGTTCTCAATCGACAGCGACAACGTCGCGCGTCTGTGGATCAATGGCGTGCAGATCATCAACAAGAAGACTTCGACGCGTTCGACGGCGAGCGGTATCGTGTTCCTGACCGCGAAGCAGCCGACGTCGATCAAGGTCGAGTACGTGCATGGCACGGGCGCGGCGAACATGCACCTGTCGTGGTGGAACCCGCTGGTTCAGAGCCCTGCCGCAGTGCGGATCGTGCCGTCCAGTCCGCTAGTGGCGACGAACTGATCCTGTTTCGAGCCTGGTGATGAAGCCGGCGACGCAGTAGCGCTGCCGGCTTCTTTAAAATGCTTTGCAACCGACGCAATAAGATCCGCCTCCCCGTCTGCGCCGCGTCCGACCGTCTTTATGATTTTTGCGCCGTGCACGAGCTTGGACGGCGTTAGGAAACATCATCGCGATTGCTCCGGCAATCCTGCTCCGCGCAGCGAACATCGTTTTGTTTCGATGA
Organism: Paraburkholderia diazotrophica; assembly: GCF_038900755.1. Classification (GTDB taxonomy): domain Bacteria; phylum Pseudomonadota; class Gammaproteobacteria; order Burkholderiales; family Burkholderiaceae; genus Paraburkholderia; species Paraburkholderia diazotrophica_A. The sequence continues at coordinate 43,274 of NZ_JBBPEN010000013.1, read as the reverse complement.
CGAAGTGCAGAGCGAGCGGCCCAACCACGCACGCGCTCATCACGTAGTACGTGGGAAACAATGCGCTGCCCGTTTTTTCTACGAGCCAGTCGCTGACGGTGGGCGCGTTCCGGCAAAGATCGTAGCTCAAACTGCGCGACTCGCACATAACCCGCACGCTGTTCCCACTGGCCTGATACCGCGCGCGGCGCGGCGGTCGCGGCCGGGTCGTCAACTGGGCCTACACCTACACCTCTCATCTCGGCGGCGCGCTCGGGAAGTGGCTTCAGCGGCGTTCGACTTGCGGTGTCCATTGCGATGGCGCGCGGAAAATCGCAACCGTGCTTTCACAAGACGGCGATGACAGCCGTGCGAGTGCGTTGACTTTTTCTCACAATAACCAGCCTTAATATCCATTGAGCCGCATCGACGCGTCTTCGATAATCTGCTCACGATAATGGCGCGCAGCGCCTGTCGAATCCGCCCGCCGTAGGTTGCTCGAAGCACAGTCGTGAAGAGCGGGCCGCAGACAACCAGGAGACAACGTGGAGCAGACGAGCGAAAGCAGCGCACGCCGCGTGGCAGTCGTGACGGGTGGTGCAATGGGCATAGGTGCGGACACTGCGGAGCAGCTCGCGAGACGCGGCTATCACGTCGTGCTGGCAGACATCAACAAGGGCGCCGCCGAAGAGACGGCGGCAACGTTCGGGCGCGAAGAGCTGTCCGTATCGGCTGTGCAGATGGACGTCGCGAGTCCCGAGTCGATTGCCGCCGCGTTCGATTCGATCGCCGGCACGCACGGACGTTGCGATGTGCTCGTCAACTGCGCCGGAATAGCGACGCTGGTCCCGTTCATCGACTATCCGCTCGATGTCTTCGTCAAAACGATGCAGGTCAACGTCACGGGCACGCTGCTGTGCGCGCAACATGCGGCGCGTCTGATGGTCAGGAACGGGTGGGGCCGCATCGTCAATATCGCATCCGTGGCGGGCATGCGCGCGGTCGGCAAAGGGCGCACTGCGTACGGTACGTCGAAAGGCGCGGTAATCGCGCTGACGCGTCAGATGGCGGTCGAACTGTGCGACTACGGCATCACCGCGAATGCGATTGCGCCCGGACCCATCGACACGCCGATGACGAAGGCGCTGCATTCCGACCAGTTCCGCGACGAGTATTCGCGCGCGATTCCGATGAAGCGCTATGGCAAGACATCGGAGATCGCAGCGGCTGTCTGTTATCTGGCTTCCGAAGAGGCTGCGTACACGAACGGCGTGGTGCTGCCCGTGGATGGCGGTTTCCTCGCGTGGGGCGCGGGCGCGGTTTGAGCACAGGCGGTGCGCGCCTCGCGGTATCGACGCCGCGAGGCGCGTGCTTCGTCAGCCTGCTCCGCCTAGCATCAGGATGCGTTGCGCCATGCGCAGATTTGCGTAGTCGATCATCTTGCCGTCGACGGATACGGCGCCTTTGCCTTCCGCCTCGGCTTGACGCATCGCATCGACGACGCGTGCTGCGAATGCGAGTTCGTCCGCCGATGGCGTGAACGCGTCGCGCGTTGCGTCAACTTGTGAGGGGTGAATCACTTGCTTGCCGTCGAAACCAAGTGCCGCTGCCTTTTCTGCCCAGGCCCGCGCCAGCGTCGCGTCGCGGTATGCGCCGCATGGGCCGTCGATCGCCCGCAAGCCGAAGGCGCGCGCGGCGACCAGCACGCGCATCATCGGATAGGCAAACAGGTCGAGCGGTGTTTCGACATAGCGCGCGTCCGGCGAGAGCGACGTGTGGCGATAGCCGTCCGGCGAGCCGCCGATTTCCGCGCTGCGCGCGCCGATCGAGCCCGCGAAATCGCCAACGCCAAGATGCAGTGCCGCGATGCGAGGCGCGCTCTGAGCCAGCATCTCGACCATGACGAGGCCGAGCGCGGTCTCGATCAGCAAATCGATTTCGAGGGGTGCGGCGCGGGCCGCGCCTTCGGCTGCGTCGATCCAGCGCGCGATGTCAGCGATCTGCGCGGGGCATTCCGACTTCGGCACCAGTATCGAATCGAGCCGCGCGAGCGGCGCGAGTGTGCGCACTTCATCTTCGATAAAACGGCTGCCGTATGCATTCACACGCACTAACACCGTCTTGTCGCCCCAGTCGAGATCTTGCAGCGCGCTACGGGCGCATTGCAGTGCCTCGCGTTTTTCCTGCTCCGGCACGGCATCTTCGAGATCCAGAAACACGGCATCCGCAGCCGAGCGCGCGGCGGATTCGACGAGACGCGTTCGATGCGCGGGCACCGCGAGCACGGTGCGCGTCAGGCGGCTGGCGGCGCGGTTCATGCGGCGCTCCTCTTGCGGGCTGCAAGTTCGGCAAGCACGCGTTCCGTATGTTCGCCGACTGCGGGCACGGGATTCATCACGGGTTCGACGCCTGCAATCGTGATCGCGGGGAGAAACATGGTCTGCATGCCCGTCGGCGATTGCACTTCGCGCGTTCGCTTGCGTTCGCGAATCTGCGGATGATCGACGAATTCCTCAACCGAGTTCATGCGTGCGTTCGCGATGGCGGCCGTGTCGAGGCGGCGCAGTACTTCGTCACTGTCCCATTGCGCGAAGCGGGCGACGATCAGCGCTTCAAGCGCGTCGCGATTCGCAAGGCGTTCGGGATTCGTGGCAAAGCGCGGATCGGTGGCGATTGCGTTGTCGCCGAGCACGACGTCGCAGAACGATACCCACTCCCGCTGATTCTGGATGCCGAAGAATATGCTGCGGCCGTCACCTGTTCTAAACGGGCCATATGGCGCGATCGTCGCGTGGCGCATGCCGTTGCGCTTGAGCGGCTCGCCGCGGCCCGTCGCATAGTAGGCGGGATAGCTCATCCATTCCGTCATCGAGTCGAACAGCGAGACCTCGAACGCCGTGCCGCGCCCGGTGCGCTCACGCTGATAGAGCGCCATCAACACGCCATTGAGCGTGTACATGCCCGTCGCGATATCGGCAATGGCGAGTCCGCATTTCGCGGGCTCGGCTTCGCTGCCGTTGATCGCGAGAAAGCCGGATTCGCATTGGACCAACAAGTCGTACGCCTTCTTGCTGCTGTATGGGCCGCCGCTGCCATAGCCGGAGATATCGCACGCGATGAGACGCGGATGGCGCGCAACGAGCGACTGTGCGTCGAGTCCGAGCTTCGCGGCGGCGCCGGGCGCGAGGTTTTGCAGGAAGACGTCGGCTGTTTCAAGCAGCGCGTCGAGTGCCGCTGCACCATCGGCGCTCTTGATGTCGAGCACGACGCTTTCCTTCGAGCGGTTGGTCCAGACGAACTGGCTCGACATGCCGTTCATCACGTTGTCGTAGTCGCGGCAGAAGTCGCCGCTGCCCGGACGTTCGATCTTCATGATGCGCGCGCCCCAGTCGGCGAGATGGCGCGAAGCGAGCGGCGCGGCGATGGCCTGTTCGAGCGACACCACGGTGATGCCCGAAAGCGGAAGGGACATGCGTTGTCTCCTGATTGTGCGGATCACGATGACGGCAAGCGTTGCCGTCGCACAAAAATGCTAGCTCGCGAAGGTCTTCAGGAGGAAATACTGTTTGGAACTACGGGGTATAGGCATGTCTAATATATCCGTCGAAAACGACGCCTGCGAGCGCGACGAAGCATACGGTCCGTCGTCAGGACGGCTCGTTCGAGAGCGTGGGCGCGATCTCTTCGACGATCTGCTGCACGCAGTCCTGCACGGCGCGCGATGCGGCCGTTTGCGGCACGGCGTTGAGCCGGCACAGCGCTACGGAGCGTTCGAGCGTCGGCTTCACGAGGCAGCGAGTGAGCAGATCCGTCTTGCGGCCCATGTTGAGGAAGCCCGAGAGAATCGTCGCGACTTCGCCGCGCCGTGCGAGTTCGAGCATCGTGGGCAACGAGTCGACGTCGGCGACGACGTTCAGATCCAGCCCCGCGCTGGCGAATGCGCGCTCGACGAGCAGCCGCAGGCCGTGCGATTTGCCGGGCAGCACCAGCGGTACGCCCGACATCAGTTCGAGCGATACGGACTTCGCGTGCGGATTGCCGATCCATGCCGCGCCGTGCACGCAAAGACGCTCGTGAAAAAGCGGAACGGCGGAGACGCCGCGCGTTTCGGTCTCACGAAACAGCACCGCGAAGTCGAGCCGTCCATTCGCGAGCAGTTCGTTCAGGTATCCGCTCATGCTTTCGAATATCTGCAAATGGATGCCGGGGTGAGCCGCCCGCATCCGCTCGATCAACGGTACGGCGAGCGTCGAGGCAACGCTGGTCGGAAGGCCGATCGCGACCTGGCCCGAGAGCGCATGCTCGCCGCGTCTGACGTCGCCGCGCATCTGCTCGATCTGCTTGATGATGGACCTGGCATGACGATACAGCGTCGTTCCGGCGTCGGTGGGCGCGACGCCCGAATAGCTGCGCAACAGCAGCGGCACGCCCAGATCGTCTTCCATTTCCGCGATTTGCTGGCTGAGCGACGGCTGCGAAACGGACAACGCGAGCGCCGCCTTCGAAAGACTGCCCGCATCGACGCAGGCCACGAAATAACGCATCTGCCGGATATCCATCGCCCGAGTCTCCTTGATGTGCCGCGACGAGGTATAGGCGACGATTATATGCTCTATCGCCAATTCGTATTTGTTGCCGTTACATCGATCTCCCTATACTTTTTTTGCCCAGGCCGTTGCGCTTGCTGAGCCTGGTATCACATTCGCGGAACTGAACAGAACAGGAGACACAGCATGCCACTCGAGGCGCAAACCCTTTTCATTGACGGCGTATGGACCAGCGCCGCTTCGGCGGCCGCGCTCGACGTGCGTTCGCCGACTGACGGCGAGACCTTCAGCGCGATTTCGCGCGGCGACAAGGCCGATGTCGAGCGTGCTGTCGGCGCGGCACGCCGCGCGCTGGAAGGGGCGTGGGCGACGATGGCGGGTTTCGAACGCGGCCGCATCATGTCGAAGCTCTCCGATCTGATTCTCGCGAATGCCGAGGAGCTTGCGCAGACGGAAGCGCGCGACACGGGCAAGCCGATCACGCAGGCGCGCACCGACATCCGCGCGACGGCGCGCTACTTCGAGTTCTACGCGGGTGCCGCCGACAAGATACTCGGCGACGTGCTGCCTTTTCTCGACGGCTATCAGGTCACCGTGCAGCGCGAGCCGCGCGGCGTGTGCGGACTGATCATTCCGTGGAACTACCCGGCGTCGATGTTCGGCCGCACGGTGGCGCCCGCGCTTGCCACGGGCAACACGGTCGTACTGAAACCGGCAGAAGACGCGAGCATGAGCTGCATCCGTCTCGCTGCGCTTGCGCACGAGGCGGGCGTGCCCACTGGCGTGCTCAATCTGGTCACAGGATTAGGCGAAGAAGCGGGCGCGGCCCTTTCGCAGCACCCTGACGTCGATTTCCTGTCCTTCACGGGTTCGCCCGAAGTCGGCACGCTGATCCAGACGGCGGCCGCTAAAAATCACGTGCCTTGCGTGCTCGAACTCGGCGGCAAGTCGCCGCAGATCGTGTTCGACGACGCGGATCTCGAACGCGCTGCGCAGACCATCGTCGGCGTGATCACGCAAAACGCGGGGCAGACCTGCTCGGCAGGCAGCCGCGTGTTGATCCAGCGCTCTGCCTACGAGCGCTTCATTGCGATGCTCAAGGCGCGCATGTCGGCCGTGAGAGTCGGCGCGCCCGCAGCCGATCTGCAGTGCGGGCCGGTGATCAACAGCACGCAGGCGAAGAAGGTGCAGGGCTTTCTCGATCGTGCGCGCGCTGACGGTATCGAAGTGATCGCACAAGGCTCGCTCGACGGCAGCGCGGTCAAGACGGGCTACTTCGTGCTGCCGACATTGTTCGGTCCGGTTCCGACCACACATGAACTCGCGCAGGAAGAAGTGTTTGGGCCGGTGCTCGCAGCGATTCCGTTCGAAGACGAAGCGGACGCGATCCGTATCGCGAACGGTACGGCCTATGGTCTCGTCGCCGGCTTGTGGACGGAGAACGGCGCGCGTCAGATGCGAGTCGCGAAGAAGCTGCGCGTGGGGCAGGTGTTCATCAACAACTATGGCGCTGGCGGCGGCATCGAATTGCCGTTCGGCGGCGTGAAGCGCAGCGGCCACGGCCGCGAGAAAGGCCTCGAAGCGTTGAAGGAATACACGGTAGCGAAGACCATCGTGCTGCGTCACGACTGATCGCGCACGACACCGCCAATGACAATGATCCGAATGGACATCATCAGGAGACAGTCCGTATGACGGCAGTACCTGAATTTTCCCGCGCTGCGGTGTTGCGCGAATTCAAGGCGCCTCTCGCAATCGAAGAAGTCCCGGTGCCGCGCGATACCGAGCCCAACGCAGCCCTCGTCAAGATCGAGATGTGCTCGATCTGCGGCACGGACGTGCATTTGTGGCAAGGCTCGCTGTCGCTCAAGGTGAATCTGCCTGTGATCATCGGGCACGAGATGGTGGGCCGCGTGATTCGCGCGGGTGCGGGCGTGAGCACCGATTCGGTGGGCACGCCGCTGAAGGTGGGCGATCGCGTCGTCTACACGCACACGTCATGCGGCGGCTGTTACTTCTGCACGACGGCGCGCAAGCCGACGCTATGCACGAACCGCCGCGCGTACATGTACGAGAACATCGAGGAATCGCCCTATCTGCTCGGCGGCTTCTCGCAGTACGGCTATATCCTGCCGCAGGCGGGGCGTCTGCGCGTGCCGGATTCGGTACCGAACGAGCTGGCGAGTTTGTCCAGTTGCGCGCTGCGCTCGGTGATGAATGCTTTCTCGCAGATCGGCGACATCGAGCCGACCGAGACCGTGCTGATCCAGGGCGCAGGTCCGCTCGGCCTGCTGGCGACGGCGAATGCGCGCGTGCGCGGCGCGAAGAAGATCATCGTGGTGGGTTCGCCGGAGCCGCGCCTCAAGATGGCGGAGCGTTTTGGCGCGGACGTGTGCATTCCCGTCGAAGGCACGACGCCCGCCGAGCGGCTCGACAAGGTGCTGTCGCATACGGAAGGACGCGGCGCCGACATCGTGATGGAGTTCACGGGCGTGCCAGCTGCGTTCGCCGAGGGCCTTGCCCTTGCGCGCAAAGGCGGGCGGTATCTCGTGGTCGGCCAGCTTGGCGAGGCTGCCACGTCGATGCAGCCGTCGATGATCGTCAAGAAGAACTTGCAGGTGATCGGCTCGTTCTCGGGCGACGCGCGCAGCTATTCGCTCGCGCTGCAATTTCTCGAGCGGCATCAGCATGCGTTTCCATTCCACGAAATGATTTCTGGCCGCTATACGCTCGACGAGGTGAACGTCGCGCTGACGCGCATGAAGAATTTCGAAGAGATCAAGCCGGTCATCACAGTCGATTGACGATGGACGGCTCGCTCGCCGGAACGGATGGGCGGGTGCGGCACACCGGGCATTTCCAACGCGCGGACATCATGCCGGACCAATCCGGCAGAACATAAAAGGAGACAACAGATGGCTATCAATCGTCGCAACTTTCTCGTCACGGGTGCAGGTTCAGTGGCGGTTGCCGCATCGGGCATGCTCGGCGCGCCCTGGATTCGCCGCGCGCAGGCAGCGGAGTTCACATACAAGGTCGGCACCGATCTCCCCGCATCGCATCCGCTGAACGTGCGGATTCAGGAAGCCGCGAACGCGATCAAAAAGGAAACCGACGGACGCATGGAAATCCGCGTGTTTCCGAACAATCAGCTCGGCGGCGATCCGGACATGTTCGCGCAACTGCGTGCTGGGGCGTTAGAGTTCTTTACGCTCTCGGGCGCGAATGCGCTTTCCGCTCTCGTGCCGAAGACGGCCATCTCCGGTGTCGGCTTCGCGTTCAAGGATTACGACCAGGTATTCGCGGCGCTCGACGGCGAACTGGGCGCGCATCTGCGCGGCCTGATCACGAAAGCGGGTCTCGTCGTGCAGGACAAGGTTTGGGACAACGGCTTCCGGCAGATCACCAGCAGCACCAAGCCGATCAGTACGCCCGCAGACCTGCAAGGGATGAAGATTCGCGTGCCGCCTGGCCGCCTGTGGATTTCGCTCTTTCGCGGGCTGTCCGCCGCGCCTACTTCGATCAGCTTCAACGAGGTGTATTCCGCGTTGCAAACGAAGGTCGTCGAAGGTCAGGAAAATGCGCTCGCCGTCGTCGATACGGCAAAGCTGTACGAAGTGCAGAAGTACTGTTCGATGACGAGCCACATGTGGGACGGCTTCTGGTTCCTCGGCAATCGCGCAGCGTGGGACAAGCTGCCAGCGAACATCCGCGACATCGTGTCGAAGAATCTCAACTCGTACGCGTTGCAGCAGCGCAAGGATGTGGCGCAACTGAATTCGTCGCTGCAGAAGACGCTGGAAGGCAAGGGACTCGTGATCAACTCGCCGGATATGACGGCGTTCCGCGACGTGCTGCGCAAATCCGGCTTTTACGCCGAGCAGAAGCAGTTTTTCGGCGAAGAGGAGTGGGCGCTGCTCGAAAAAGTCACCGGGAAGCTAGCATGAGAACGCACATCGCCGAAGACTTCTCGCAGCCGCCGCACGACGGACGTGTGCTCGCGTTGCCGTCGATGCCGGACTGGCTCGCGCGCGTCGACCGCGTGCTCGGGTTGATCGTCGCGATTCCGGCGGCGCTGCTCGTGCTTGCGGAAATCGTGCTGCTCTTTAGCGGCGTATGCGCGCGCTACGTGCTTCACAGGCCATTGGTATGGGGTGACGAACTGGCGTCGATCCTGTTCCTGTGGCTCGCGATGACGGGCGCGGCGACGGCGCTGCATCGCGGCGCGCATATGCGGATGACGGCCATCGTCAACCGCGCGGGCCGCGAGTGGGGCCCGATCTGGGATACGGTTGCACTCGTCGCGAGCCTGCTCTTTCTTGGTTTGATCGCGGCGCCCGCGTATTCGTATATCCAGCAGCAATGGATGATCGTGACGCCCGCGCTCGAATTCAACGACGGGCTGAGGGTCGCCGCGATCGTCTACGGCGTCAGCTGCATGCTGCTGATGTGCGTGGTGAAGCTGCTGGCGATCGGCTGGAAGCCCGCATTGATCGGCGTGGTGGTGTCGGCGGCCGTCGTGGTCGGGCTGGACACAGCCGGTCCGCTACTCCAGTCGCTCGGCAATCTGAACCTGCTGATCTTCTTCGTCGGGGTCGTCGGCTTCACCGTGCTGAGCGGCATGCCGATCGCGTTCTCGTTCGGGCTCGCAGTGTTTTCGTATCTGTCGCTGTCGACGTCGATGCCGCTGGAAATCGTCGTGAGCCGGATGGACGAGGGCATGTCGCAACTGCTGCTGCTCGCGGTGCCGATGTTCATCTTCCTCGGCTTGCTGATCGAAATGACGGGCATGGCGCGCGCGATGATCGGCTTTCTCGCGTCGTTGCTCGGGCATGTCCGAGGCGGCCTGTCATATGTGCTGGTCGGCGCGATGTACCTGATCTCGGGGATCTCGGGCTCGAAGGCGGCCGATATGGCCGCCGTCGCGCCGATCCTGTTTCCTGAGATGAAAAAGCGCGGCGAGCGTCCGGGCGAACTGGTGGCGTTGCTGTCGGCGACGGGTGCGCAAACCGAGACCGTGCCGCCCAGCATCGTGCTTATCACGATCGGCTCGGTGACGGGCGTATCCATTTCGGCGCTCTTCACGGGCGGTCTGCTGCCGGGCTTCGTGCTCGCGCTGGCGCTGTGCGCGCTGGTCTGGTGGCGCGCGCGCCGTGCGCAGCCCGCGTCGGCGACGCGCGCTCCGCTGCGGGAGGTCGGCAGGGCGCTGCTGGTCGCCGTGCCGGCGCTCGCGCTGCCCGTTGTGATCCGCTTCGCGGTCGTCGAGGGCATTGCCACGGCCACTGAAGTATCGACGGTCGGCATCGTCTACGCGCTGCTCGCGGGACTCTTGATCTACCGTCAGTTCGACTGGAAGCGCATCGGTCCGATGCTCGTCGAAACAGCTGCGCTGTCGGGTGCGATTCTGATCATCATCGGGACCGCGACGGCGATGGCGTGGGCGCTCACGCAATCCGGCTTCTCGCACAGCCTGGCCGCATTCATGGAACACCTGCCGGGCGGCGCTGCCGCTTTCATGGCGGTGTCGGTCGTGATGTTCGTGCTGCTTGGCAGCGTGCTCGAAGGCATTCCCGCGATCGTGCTGTTCGGGCCGCTGCTGTTTCCGATTGCGCGCGAAGTGGGCATCCACGAGGTGCAGTATGCGATGGTCGTGATCCTGTCGATGGGACTGGGGCTGTTCTCACCGCCGTTCGGTGTCGGCTACTACGGTGCGTGCGCGGTCAGCAAGATTCATCCCGACGAAGGCATTCACCCGATCGTCGGCTACATGATCGCGTTGTTCATCGGCATCGTCGTGATCGCCGCCGTGCCGTGGATATCGACCGGGTTCCTGAAAGCGCCATGACGCTGTGCGCTTGCAGTTGCATTTGCAATTGGGCTTGCACTTTCTCTTGCCGCGCAATCCGCAAGCGCTGGTGAGCCATGAAAAAAACGAAAAAGGGCGGTGACGAAAAGTCACCGCCCTTTTCCTCTTGCTTGCCGTCTCCCGCTGACGACTAACGCGTGTTGCCGTCTCGCGCGGTCAGGAACAGGTTCGCGTCGCCCATCTGTCCGCCCTTGAGCGCGACCTGCAACTGCTTGAGATGCGGCTTGTTCGACATCACGCGACAGAGCGGCGCACCCGGCGTCAGTCGTGCGTCGATTTCGAGGGCGTCGGGGCCGAGCACCTGCGTGACCTGGCTCGACGTATCGCCGCCGGAAAGGACCAGTCGCCGCAACCGCACCGCTTCGAGCACGGCTTGCGCAATGGCGCCCAGCCGTTGACCCAGCAGACGTCCGCCGCGATGCCGTGCTTCGTCGTGACTCATGCCGCCCGCCGCGAGCGCATCGAGCATTGCAGCGATGCGCGGATCTTGCGGACCGCGCGCGGTATGCATGACGACGCTGCGTCCATCTCGAAGCGCGGCGACAGTACGCGCGACGATCTGCGCAAAGGCCTGCTTCCAGTCGCGCTCGTCGAGCAGGGCGCGCGCATCGATTGCGATCTCGACGAAACCCGCCGCAATCGCCGCGTCGATTTGCGCAGCGGACAATGGCGACGCGCTGCCCGACAGCACGAGAATCTGCGAGACGGGTTCGATGCGGTCATACGAAGGACGAACAGAGGGCAACTGTCCGCTCGCTGTCCACCATTGCGACAACGCATATTCGAGCCCGGAAGAGCCGACCGCGAATAGAGGCGCGCGACGTTGCGCCTCGCGTTCGAGCAGACGCCCGACTTCCGTCAGATGCGCATGTGTCGCCGTGTCGAGCAGCAGGCCGGCGGGCTCGACGGCCAACGCGCGTTGCCACGCCGCATCGACTGCGCCGCGATCGCCTTCGAAGCCCGGTAGAAAGAAACCGGCCATCGGCAGCTCGGTCTGGCGCGCGAGATGCCGTAGCAGGTCGCCTTCGTCCATCGGCGTGACGGGATGCGCGCTCATAATCGGATGGCGGTCGATCCGGTAGATGCGGCCATCGGTGCCCGAGCGCGCGAACAGATTGCCGAACACGCAGAAGCGCTGTAACGCAGGCGTGCCCGCGATGATCGGAATCGTATGTTGCGTGACATGCTGGCGCGCGATTTCCATCACGCGTCCGATACTGCCGATGGTCGCCGAGCTGTCGAACGTCGAGCAGACCTTGTAGTGGAGAATCGGCGCGCGCAGTTCGCGCAGCGCCGTGAAGACAGGAGGCAGCGCCGCGTCCATTTCGGCGGGTGTCATCGCGCGGCTGTCGCCCGCCACGCCGATCGCGTCGAAGCCGTCGTGGCTCGCCAGTTGCGCACGCGTCGGCGGCTTCAGGAAGAGGGCGCAGCGCAGGCCTGCAAAAGCGAGTACTTCGAGAGCATCGGTGGACCCCGTGAAGTCGTCGCCGTAAAAGGCGAGGCGCAGCGAAGGTGGCGCGTTCAGCGGAGCGTCGTTCATCGTCTCGATCAGATCGCGTTGAAGTGGGAGAGTGCGGCGCGCAGTGCGGGGCGCGTGCGCGCGTAGGTGTCGAGATCGATGCCTTCGACGGCTGCCTCCCACGCTTCGCGCATGCTTGCGACGCCTGCCGCGATGCCTTGCGGATGGCCGATGATACCGCCGCCCGCGAGATGCATCAGGTCGACGGTGCGCAACGCGGCGAACATATCGGGTGCCTGCGAGGCCCATTGCCCGGACGAGAACACCGGCATCAGCGGTTCGACACCGGCGAAAGGCGCGAGGCAGGCGCGCGCTGAATCGAGTACGGACGCGTCGGGTTCCCAGAACTTGCTGCGAATGCCGTTCACGTGCAGATGATCGATGCCGGCAAGACGCCACAGCTTCTGATACGCGGCAAACGAGAAGCCGAGCTGAGGGCAGCGCGTCAGCGCGCCCCAGCCGTTGCGATGTCCGTGGATGGGCAATTGCGTGTGCCGGCGAAGATGCTCGACGCCGGAAAAGCCCACCCAGTTCACGCTCACCATCACGCAATTGCCGCCTGCATCGAGGACCTGATCGTGACGGCGCAGCATTTCGTCGATGGTCCCCGAAATGTTGATTGCGTACATCGGCATGCGGCCTATCCGGTCCGCGTGCCGGTGAAGCACGGGCATGACGGCGGCGAGCCGTGCATCGAAGCTCGCGTAAGCGGGATCGGCGAGCAACTCGTCGTCCTTGATGAAGTCGATATCGGCGGCGCACAGGTCGTCGACGATCTGCGCGGTCTGATCGGGCAGCAATCCGATGCTTGGCTTGATGATCGTGCCGATCAGCGGACGCCCATGTACCCGCGCGACACGCCGTGTTCCTTCGATCCCGAAGCGCGGCCCAGCAAAGCGCTCTGCGTGATGCTCCGGCAACTGGATGTCGAGCAGGCGCAAGCCTGTTATTTCGCCGAGTTCGAACAGATTGCCCGCGACGGTGGCGAGAAGCTGCTGCAGATTCGCGCCAACGTTGTCGACAGGAAACCCGATCTCGATCTCGCCGCGATAGAAGATCTCCGCCGGCTCCCTGCGCTCGACGAATGCGCTGTGCAGCGATGCGTCGAGCGCGGGCGGCAACGATTCGACCTTGAGCACGCGAGCCCGCGCGCGCTCCTTGAGCGCTTCTGTTTCGCCGGGCAGTGCGAGGAAAGTGCCGCTCGACTGCTCGCCCGCGATGACCTCGGCGGCCTTCGCGACCGGAACCGAACTTTCGACGAAATAGCGCGCCGTGAATTCCGCGCGTGAGTGAGAAGAGTTGGGCATGTTGTGGCTCGTTGTTTTGCTGTGCGCGAAGGGGGAAGAGCGAATAAGCGCGCCGCGCGTCTCCGATATGCGCGATATGCGGCGCGGGCACGCGAGAAGGCCGCATGTCCCCGGTTCACGGACTATAAGATTGACCGTCCAAAGCTTCAAACGATATGATTTCAGCGGGCGATGCGAAAAACTCACAATAGCGCCGCATCGTCGCGGTCCTCTATCCGGTTCTCTGCCGTTTAACGCTGGCGCTTGCGCATCACCGCGCGAGCGCTCTCTAGCGAGGAAATCTGCGCGTGCCCCGCCCTTCACTCAATGCATTGCGCGCGTTCGAAGCCACCGCGCGTTTGCGCAGCTTCGGAGACGCTGCGCAAGAGCTTTCTGTCACGCACGGCGCGATCAGCCGTCACATTCGCTCGCTTGAAGACAACCTCGGGGTGCTGCTGCTGTTGCGCAACGCGCATTCGACGGAGCCGACACCCGAAGGCGCGCGGCTCGCCGATGGATTGTCGCGTGCGTTCAATCTGATCCAGACGAGCGTCGAGCAGGTGAGGCCCGGTCCGCTCACGTTGTCGTGCTCCGCGTCGATCATGATGTACTGGCTGCTGCCGCGGCTCACGAAGCTGCATCGCAAGCATCCCGCGCTTGAAGTCAGCTTCAACATGGGCTATGACGAGGTGGATTTCATGCGCGACAACATCAGCGTCGCGATCCGGCTGAACACGATTAAGGCGCCAAGAGAGATCGAGCCGCATCCGCTCGTCGACGAATGGGTCGGCCCGGTCTGCGCGCCCGAGTATATGCGCGCGACGCGCATCACCAACGTAGGCGACCTGGAGCGCACGCGGCTGCTGGCGACCAACACGCGTCCTGTCGCGTGGGACGACTGGTACGTGGCGGCGGGGCATACGGCGGCGCGCCGTCCGCCCCTCGCCGAGTCGTTCGAGCACTTCTACCTGCTGATTCAGGCCGCGAAATGCGGGCTCGGCGTGGCCGCCGTGCCGCGCATGATGGTGCGCGACGAACTGGACTCAGGCGCGCTCGTCGCGCCGTTCGGCTTCGTGCCCGGGCCGCGCAAGCTCGTGCTGTGGGTCGCACCGCATCTCGAAGCACGACCGCAAACCATTGCGCTCGTCGAATGGTTGAAGGACGAGTTTGCACAAGCCGAAGGCAAAGCGCTCTAGATGATTCGCGCGGCGTGATCCGCGCACCGCGAGTTCAGATCGCGGTGCCGCCGTCGGCGTTGTAGACGTGCCCCGTCACGAACGATGCTTCCGGTGAAGCCAGAAACGCGATCACCGCGGCGATTTCTTCCGGTTGCGCGCCTCGGCCCATCGGCGTCGCGGCATAGATCGTGTCGATGAAGCCGGGCGGCTTGGTGTCGAGTTGCCGGCGCACGAAGTCGGTGAGCGTAAAGGCGGGCGCGACTGCATTCACGCGGATGCCCGACTTCGCAAACTCTTTCGCGAGCGACTTCGTCATCGCGATGACCGCGCCCTTCGACGTGGCGTAGGCCGCGGTGCCGAGCATGCCGCCGCCTTTCTGCCCGGCAATCGAACTCAGATTGACGATAGCGCCGCGTTTCCGTTCGAGCATGCGAGCGATCGCGTGCTGGCAGCATAGCCAGGTGCCCGTCGTGTTCACTTCGATCACACGATGAAATTCTTCCAGCGTGATGTCGAGGAAGGGCTTGGCGCTTTCGAGTCCCGCGCTGTTCACGAGCACGTCGAGACGGCCCCAACGGTCGATCACGGTTTCCATCATCGCCTTGACGCTCGCTTCGTCGGCGACATCGACCTTGACGGCGATGGCGTCGCCGCCACGAGCGCGAATCTTTTCGGCCACCGCCGCCGCGGGTTCTTCGCGCAGGTCGGCTATCGCGACGCGATGATCGCGGTCGGCAAGCAGCACGGCGCTCGCTTCGCCGATGCCGCTCGCGGCGCCGGTGACGATCGCCACAGGTGTCTCATTGTTCATTCTTCTGCCTTCTGGTAAGGCGACGGCCGTCCGTCGCGGTGAATCGTATGCGCGCTATGTGCGGGCTCCCGCGAAAATATATGGCGCGTGCAGGGCTACCATCAAACGAAATGTTTTCCTGAGATGCGGAGAAAAACTCACTGTTGTCAGCCAGCTGCCCGTTGCGGGGTCGCCTTGATTTCCGCGCAGTTTTCCGGCTACAGCGATGTCGAATACATGCGGCTTTGCGAACTGCCCCGATAAATATCGGCGCAAATTCAAGGATCTGCTGTTTGGGGAGGAAGAACGCCCGGGTATAGGCGCTGATGCGGAGATTGGCGACGGTAAGCAGTACAGTTGCGGCCGCGATTTCGCGGCGTCGGAAGGTCTCGTTCTCGGTCAGTACAGTACCGGTGGGAAGGCCCGCTTGCTCGGCATCGGGCCACCACACAACGCATGAAGCAGGCGCAACGATCGGTCTGGACTGAACACCCGGCGTTCTTTTTCACGTAGCACCCGACGGGTTTCCCACTATCGACGCCGGACAGATTTACGCGAGCCTGCAATCACGATCAAAAATCGTGGTTCCGAGAATGGGACGGACCATAGATTAATTCGGTCTACGGTGTTGGCCCCTGAATACCACTAGCGCTATTCACTATTTGCAACGAGTGCATTGGTACCGGGCTCCCTTTGTCGTTGTGGCAGACGTAGAGCGACGGCACGCCCAAATTCGAGTGCGGGAGGTGCAAATGACTGCTTCATCTGTGTAGTGCGTTCGGCTGTTGAATGCCGCCGCCGTCAGCAATCTATGAAATCAAGCTGGTTGCCGTTCAACCGCTAACTCCTATGTCGCATTCGGGCACAAGCCGGCCGGTTCGGGTGGGGAAGACTCGTACATGACAGGAGATGCCCCATTCGCCGACGCCAGTTTCCGACCGGCATCAAAGCAGGTTGATGCCGGTCGCGCATTATTGCGCTCGCCACGCCGCCGCCGAATAAAAAAGCACGGGTAGTTTTGACTCGTATTTCGATGCTTTAAGGTGTTCTTCAGAAATCACCTGATCGAAATGGTGCAAGCCTCTCGCGCGCGTCTGCGCGCACCAAGAGAAGCGTCGTAATAGTGGAAATCCCGTACAAAAGTCGACATGCAGCGAAAGTAATGAGAAGGGTTGTACCTCGTAGAATCGCGCCATAGACGCGGACACGCACGATATTCAGCGGTGCGCATCGATGAATGAAACCGGGAGTTCAGATTGACGCTGAGTTTGCGCGCGCGATTGCTGTTGTGGTTGGTCATGCCGTTAGCCGCATTCGTCGTGGCGACTGCGCTCATTTCATACGACTCGGCCAGCAGTACTGCCACTGTGGTTCAGGATGCGTTGTTGCTTTCGTCCGCGCGCACGATTGGCGAAGATATCGATTGGGTCGAAGGCCGGCTGAACGCCGATGTTCCGCCCGCTGCACTGGAAATATTCGAGTCGCCGTATCAGGATCAGGTGTTCTACAAGATTTCCGCAGGAAATCAACTGCTCGGCGGCAATCCGGATCTTGCATTGCCGTTGCAAGAATCGGCGCAGTCCGTCTTTTACGATTCGACGTTAGACGGACATGCCATCAGAGTGGTCGCTTACACGCGTCAGCTGTACGACTCCGGCAAGGTCGAGCCCGTCACGGTCGTGGTCGGCAAGACACAGGCTTCGCGTCACGCAATGGTCGAACAGCTTTGGCGCCCGCATTTTCTCCGCGAATGCCTGATGCTTGCCCTCGTAGCGGCGCTGGTGCCGCTTGGCTTGACCGTCGAGTTGCGTCCGTTGATGAAGCTCAAGAACGACGTAACCGATCGCGAGCCAATGCAAATCGAACCAATGCGCGCCGAAGGGCTGCCGTGGGAACTGCGTCCCATCGTCGATGCAATCAATCAATGCATTGCGCAGCTCAAGGTCCATACGGCGAGGCAGCGCCAGTTTATCGCGGACGCCGCGCATCAATTACGCACGCCGTTGACGCTGCTCGATACGCAGATCCAGTATGCCACCCTGCGCGAACACCGCGATCTCGAGGTTGCCGCTGCGCTCGACGGCATGCGGCGCAGCACGCAGAAGATGACGGACATGACGAATCAGCTATTGCTGTTGGCACAGGCAGAAGCTGCACCGTCGCATGCCCATACGCGGGCTGACCTGTCCGCAGTGGTCGCATCGGTTCTCGAAGAACTTGTCGTGGCCGCACATCGCCGTGGCATCGATCTCGGAGCAGAGCTTGCGGACGACGTGCACGTTGAAGGCAACGCGAATCTGTTGCATGCGCTCGTCGCGAATCTCATCGATAACGCGATCCGCTATACGCAGGAGGGCGGCCAGGTGACGGCGCGTTGCACCTGCGAAGGCGACGGCG
This sequence comes from Paraburkholderia diazotrophica, assembly GCF_038900755.1. GTDB lineage: Bacteria > Pseudomonadota > Gammaproteobacteria > Burkholderiales > Burkholderiaceae > Paraburkholderia > Paraburkholderia diazotrophica_A. The sequence continues at coordinate 25,712 of NZ_JBBPEN010000013.1, read as the reverse complement.
CCGTGCTACAGGTCGTCGACAACGGTCCCGGAATTCCCGCCGAAGCGCGCGCACATGCGTTCGAGCGTTTCTATCGCGGCGCGACGCATGTCGCAGGAACAGGCCTTGGTCTGTCGATTGTGCGAGAGATTGCGCAGTTGCACGGCGGTGCGGTCACGCTGGGGCACGGCCAGGATTACAAGGGTCTTGTCGTTACCGTGCGAATGCCCGCATGGCGCAGTTGAGGATATCGCAATGAAACTACTGCTGGTGGAAGACAACGCGGACCTGGCGCACTGGATCGTCAATCTGTTGCGCGCGGAGAACTTCATTGTGGATAGCGTGCCCGATGCCGAGCGGGCCGAGGCGATATCGGGAAATCAAAGCTACGACGTCGTGCTGCTCGACATGCGCCTGCCATGCATGAGCGGAAAGGATTTGCTGGCACGCTTGCGACGGCGCGGCAACAATGTGCCCGTCCTGATGCTGACCGCCCACGGGTCCATCGACGACAAGGTCGACTGTTTTGGAGCCGGTGCGGACGACTATGTAGTCAAGCCGTTCGATGCGCGTGAACTTGTCGCGCGCATCAAGGCGCTCGTCCGGCGCCAGTGCTCCGAGAAGGCAGTGTCGCTGAATTGCGGCGATTTGCACTATCAGTTCAATACGCGCGAATTTCGTCGCAACGGTACACCGCTTCCATTGCGCCGGAGGGAACATGCGATTCTCGAAACACTGATGCTGAGGCAGGGAAAGACAGTATCCAAGGCGGCGCTGATGGAAAGTGTATTCAGTCTTGACGATGAGGCGAGCGTCGATGCCATCGATATCTATATCCATCGCCTGCGCAAGCATCTTTCCGCATCGACCGCGCAGATCATGACGTTGAGAGGACTTGGTTATATTTTGCGGACACGGGAAGCTTGATCAACCAGGAGTGCATCTCTATCGGTAAATGTACTTATAAATCCGCGATGATCGTGATAGCGCCCTGAAGGATTGGCCTCGCTAGCATTGAGACAAGTTCTGGTTGTGACAACAGACCAGAGCCATACAAGGAAACACAATCTCAACGCGGCAAACAGAGGAGACAATCTTGAAGAAAAGGCACTTGACCCTGGCTCTCGCGTCCGGTGCGATCGCGGCGACAGGCGCACATGCACAGTCGAGCGTTCAGCTATACGGCCTGATCGATCTGAGTGTGCCCAGCTACGTCACTCACGCCGACGAAAAAGGCAATCATGTAGTTGGGATGGGCATTGACGGCGAACCCTGGTTCAGCGGAAGCCGCTGGGGTCTCAAAGGCGCGGAAGATATCGGCGGCGGCTCGAAGATCATCTTCCGGCTCGAAAGCGAGTACCGCATGAGCGATGGCCAGATGGAAGACCCCGGTCAGATCTTCGACCGCGATGCATGGGTCGGCCTTCAGGACGACCGCCTCGGCAAGCTCACGTTCGGCTTCCAGAACACCATTGCGCGCGATGCGTCCGCGATTTATGGCGACCCTTATGGCAGCGCGAAGCTGACCACGGAGGAAGGCGGCTGGACGAACGCGAACAACTTCAAGCAGATGATCTTCTATGCGGCGAGTGCGACGGGTACGCGCTACAACAACGGCGTAGCGTGGAAGAAACTCTTCGACAATGGTCTGTTCCTCGCGGCGGGTTATGCGTTCGGCAACAGCACGACATTTCCCACTAACTCAAATTACCAGGCAGCCGTTGGCTATAACGGTGGACCGTTCGCCGTTTCCGCGTTCTACAATCACGCGAACAAAGCGGGTAATACTAACCAGTCTTATTCGGTCGGTGGCAATTACACGTTCAGCATTGTCCGCTTGAATGCAGGCTACTTCCATTATCTCGGCGATCAGGGCGCGCTCGGACAACGACATGACGATGCGTGGACGGTATCTCTGAAGGTCGCGCCGAAAGGTCCATTGGATTACGAACTCGGCTATCAACAGATGCGTGTCAAGAATGCCGCCTATAACGCGGACGGTGACATTCCGAATGCCAACATCGGCACATTCGATCCTGCTTCGGGCCTGCATGACGGGTACAAAGAAACGCTGTACTGGTCAGCGTTCTATCATCTGTCCAAGCGCACGGAGCTTTATCTGGCGGGCGACTACATGAGACTGCACGGCGGCTATACGGTCGCGAGCACGTTCGGCGCGTCGAATCAGCTCGAACTGACGACGGGTATTCGCACGCGGTTCTGAGCGTAAGTTCAAAGGGGGAGGATATGCGCTTGCGGGCAGTCAAGCACTTCCCCCGCAGAACGGACGCACGCTTGAGCCGTCCGTCTCGTTTGCGGCGAAGCCTGCAACGGCGGCGATCGCGTCAGCCGACCGACTTGCAATTCACGAGCGGCGCAGTATAGGGCGTCGGATACTCTGAAGACGGCCCGCTGAGCATGCGCAAAGGCTGTGTCGCCAGCACGTCCGCTTCACGTTGCTCGCGCCGGGTGACCAATTGGCCCGAAGAATATGCATCAGGAAGTGGCTCATTCACTGCGCAGTTCAGCGTTTTACCGTCACTGACACGTACCGTGGTCGTATACGCGTAGTTCGGTTGCGCTGTAGCAGAACTGATGCCCCAGATGCCGGCCATTGCGGCCAACGCAATGTTCAAGGTTCGAGTCCGCATGATTCGCTCCTTATTTCCACCTGATTTAGACACTACGACTGCGAGACGGTGCGACCCATTGCGCGGAAATTTTTCTTGCGGCGATCGTCAGGTACATCTGCGCATTTCAGCGGGTTCTGGTTCGTCGCGCTCTGTCGTCGGGCGCTATCCGGCCAGAAGCAGCGTGTCGCGCGCGGCTTGCGGCGGACGTTCGAACGTCTGTTGCTGCCAAGGATCGCCCGCAAGACAGTTTGACAACCGATAGCTGAAAGCGGCCACCTTACCGCTCCGGTCAGCTGGAGATCGGCCAGACGGCGTCACGGACCACGACGTCCATGCCGATGGCGGCCGAAGTAGCCTCGGCAAACTCGTCGCGATTTTGCGCCGCCCACGTCGTAACGTTCGTCACCTCATCTAAAACCGCGGCGAGAGTGTTGGGATATTTTTTGGCGAACTCAGGAGTCGCTACGTAGACGGAAGTGCCATTGACAATGTCCTTCGTGCTGGCGATCGCGTGCGCCCTCTGGACGCGTTCCGCTAATGCAAAAAGGGGTCGTGGACGACCCAGACATCGATGCGGGTGCCATTGACTTCTCGCGCTGGCGACGTGCCCGCTATCGATGCGCAGTCAGCTGGCGTGAAATTTGTCCATATGGCATGAATGCCCGCGTCGGCCCGTGGGATGCAGGTGCGAGAAGGATCTGCAATCCGCTCTCTCGCGGACATCACGGGCAAGAAGGTAGCCTTTGCGCGCGCCACCCAGCGGACAAAGCGTTCTGTTGAAATTGCTCGCCAAGGCGGGGCTCACCTACGGCGACATCGTCCCCGTATTTATGTCGCCTAAAGCGCCGACTGCGTCGCGCAGCCTCGGCCATAAATCGTCGGTCGTCTCAATCCGTACCTGGACATTTGGACGACTGCTTTGCACAGGCACCGGCCGTCCCGTAAGCGCTCGATCTGTACCGTCACCTGGCTCCGGGTAGACGATGCAATCATAGCCGCAACGGACACGATTGACGGAGAGTGCGAAAGTACTGTGGAGATTTGCACAAATTCGCGGCAAAAAAGTATTGGTCGGTTTGAGTGATTAACGCGAAATACATTAAAAAGACGTGTAAGGGGGCTAAATGACTCTGTGTGAATATCCGACGAAGCGTTTCAGCAATGATGCATCGCGCATCGCGCGTTGTTATTCACCATTTCTGTTTGCGACCGAATCACAACGCATAACTGCAGCGCAATTTCGTAATTAACCCACAATCGTGGCTGCCTCTTTAATTGTTAATTCTTTCAATACCCGGAAATAGTCGCGGGCTTTTCGTGGACAAACTAAAAGTCTTATGAGAAAGTTCCCCTGAGCGTACATCTTTTTTTACACAATACGTCGTGTGAGGCACCGCATATAACGCGAATAGCTCGACCCTCGTCTCACATAGTGCTCACTATTTGAATAAACAGCGCTTTCGCATGGCATAAGACCTTTCGCCATTAAGCGCCGGGGAAACGAAATGATGCGACATCAGGGGCAGGCAAGATGAGTATCCGAGGCGGAAAGAGTCCGGGCGCGTACTCGGCGATACAACAACAAGGCCGACAATTGGCGCTCCGCCGCTCAATCGCTATCCCTTTGCCGCGCCCGTTCGGGCCTTCATAAGGCGGCAATTCATCAAACGTCCCAGCGGTCAGCTAGTCGGAAACCGGATATCCCGCTGAGGCTCGCTTTTCCTTAAGGCATGCGAATTCATTGTGCGGGAAGTGCTCTTCACGCGCACTGACGATTCGTCCATCAAGGTCATAAGCGACTTTCAGAAAACCCGACGCTAAAGCACCTCGCCACTGAGAGACGTTTCAACGCAGTAAATAGATATCCTAAATAACGGGAGGCGTATACACGCCCGTACTTATTGAACTTCGCATTTCAATTAATCAGCGAGGCAACGACATGAACAAGGCATTTCGGACCATCTGGAACAAGGCGCTAGGCGCCTTCGTCGCGGCGTCGGAGTTGGACAGCTCGCGCGGCAAGGGGAAGTCAGGGGCGGCCGCCTCTGTCTGCGACGGGAGAAGCGATGAACGAGGTGAATATGGCGCATCGACGCCGCACGGTTTCAATGCGCGTTTCGTCACCGTACTGTTGCTGATGGGTCTGGGCGGATGGTCCGCGCAGGCACAGGCGCAGCTAAGCTGCGCCTCCGCCCCCTACAACTTTTATAGTGGCAGCACCACGTGTGTGGGCTTTCAGTCGACGGCGACTGGAGGCGGCGCCACTGCCGTTGGCTATGCGGCTACCGCCACGGGAATCAATGCCACAGCCTTTGGCTATCAAGCCATTGCCGCTGCTACCAACGCAATTTACCTGGGTGCGCGGAATGCTCCCGGTACCGGCGCAACTGCGGAGTCGGCGATCGCCATCGGTACGGATGTCGTCGCTAACGGATCGGCAGCCATCGGTATCGGCCTCGACTCGGTTTCGAGCGGCAACCTGTCGACGGCTGTCGGCCCTTTGGCAAAGGCAACCGGAGACAACGGTGTCGCCATGGGCTCGAGCGCGAGCGCTGCCGCGTCGGGCGCGGTGGCAGTAGGCAGCGGGGCCGTCGGTTCGCAAACCAATGGCGTTGCCGTGGGTTCGGGAGCCTCCGCGACGGGCGTCAATTCGCTGTATCTCGGCGCGCGCACCGCCGCGGGTACCGGTTCGACGGGGACGTCGTCTATCGCCATTGGCACTGACGTTACCTCTACTGGCGACTACGCCGCCGCCTTCGGCTACCAGTCGGTGGGCAGCGGAGCAGCAGCTGTCGCGCTGGGCTATATCGCCAACGGTTCGGGGACCCACGCCGTCGCCGTCGGCTTTCAGTCGATCGCCAGCGGCCTCAATGCCGTGTATCTCGGCGCGCGTACCGTCGCCGGCACTGGCGCAACGGCGGCGGGGGCCGTTGGTCTAGGCACGGACGTCACGGCTTCTGGTCCCTCTTCGGTCGCTGCCGGCACACTGGCCACAGCGTCGGCACTGGATGCAGTCGCGCTGGGCGCGGGAGCGTCTGCCTCGGGACTCAACTCCCTCGGCATGATGAACGGCGCGAAGGCCACCGGCACGAATGCGATAGCGCTGGGTGCGATGGATACCGTCGCGGAAGGCGGTTCGTCGTCGCCGACGACAGTGGCGGGCGCCGCGGCCTCGGGCATCCGCGCCGTTGCGATCGGCTCGGGCGCGACCTCGGGCGGTTCGTCATCGATTGCGATAGGCGATTCGGCTGGCACGGGCGCGAATGCCAATGCCATCGCGATGGGTACGAATTCCACGGCGTCGGGAAGCAGCGCCGTCGCGATCGGGGCAGGGGCAAAGGCGCTTGGCAATACCGATCTGGCTCTCGGGATTGGCGCGACGGCCAACAATACGAATTGCTCGGGTTGTTACCAAGCCATTGCAATCGGTAATAATGCGACTGCCTCGTACATGGGTACGACCGCTATCGGCAACGGCGCCAACGCGAGCCAGCAGAACGACCTCGCCGTTGGTCAGGCAGCGATTGCAAGCGGCGGCCTTTCCACCGCAGTGGGTTCGAACGCGCGTACGCTTGGCCAAGGGTCGGTAGCCATGGGGTGGGGGGCGCACGGGGACGACATCGAGGCGACTGCGTTGGGTGCGTTTACTACAGCCGATCTGCACGGTACTGCAGTTGGCCTTTCAAGCACCGCATCGGGATCGTCAAGTGTGGCGATTGGCGATTCGGCACTTGCAAATGGTGCGTCCACCGTTGCGATGGGTCTGTCGGCGACAGCGACCGCCGCCAACGCGTCCGCGCTCGGACCGAATTCGACCGCGGCGGCGGCTTCTACCGTTGCTTTCGGCGATACGAATAAGGTAGTGGCTACGGCAGGCACAGGCTCGATCGCGGGCGGACATAACTCTCAGGTGGCCGGCGGCACTGGTGCCGTCGCGCTCGGCGAAGGCCAGACGGCGAGCGGCAACGGGGCGGTGGCCATCGGCGATCCCAATACCGCTACGGGTAATGGCGCCGTAGCGATGGGTGCGGACAACACGGCGAATGGCAATGGTGCGGTAGCGATCGGCAACAGCAACAACGCGCAGGGGCAGGGTTCGCTGGCGCTCGGTAACACGTCGACTGCCGGGGCTGTGGGCGCCGTTGCACTCGGTGCCTCAGCCATAGCAAACAATGCAAACGCTGTAGCGCTCGGCTCCGGTTCGGTGACTGCCGCGCCGAACCCGACACCGAGCGCGCCGATCGCCGGCACGACGTATAGCTTCGCGGGCGCGAATCCCGCGAGCGTCGTGAGCGTGGGGGCTCTCAATGCGGAGAGACAGATCACGAACGTGGCGGCTGGGCGGATCAGCCAGTCGAGCACCGATGCGATCAACGGCTCTCAGCTCTATGCGACGAACCAGGCAGTCGACAGCATATCGACCACGCTCACCGGCTTGTCCTCATCGTTCACCACGCTCAACAACCAAGCCGTGAAGTACGACACGATTGGCGGCACGGTCAACTACAACAGCATCACGCTGAATCCGGGTGGCACCTCGACGCAAATCCACAACGTCGCCGCGGGCACGGCGCCGACCGACGCGGTCAACGTCTCCCAGCTCAATTCCACGGTGGCCGCGAGTGCGACCCACTACTACAGCGTCAACGACAACGGCACGCAGCAAGGCAACTACACGAACAACGGTGCGACAGGGACCAATGCAATCGCGGCAGGCCCGAATGCGACGGCGTCAGCCACCAGCGGCGTTGCGCTGGGTTCGGGCGCGACATCGAGCAACACAAACGCGGTTGCCATCGGCAGCAACGCGCAGGCGACGGCAGTGAACTCCGTGGCGCTCGGTTCGAATGCGACGACGACGGCGAACTTCGGTCTCGCGGCATATAACCCGGGCACGGGCACCCTGTCCGGTACGGCGCCCGTTGGCGAGGTCTCCGTCGGCTCGGCCGGGAATGAACGGCGGATCACGAATGTCGCGGCAGGTGCGGCCCCAACCGATGCTGTCAATGTGAGCCAGTTGCAGTCGGTCGAGTCCCAGGTGAGCCAGGCACAGAGCAATTCGCTGCAGTGGGACCCGACGGTCAACGGTGGGACGGGTGGCTATAACGCCGATCATGGCGGCAGTGGGCCGAACACGATCACGAATGTCGCCCCCGGCACGTTGAGCTCCACGAGCACGGATGCCGTCAACGGCTCACAGCTTTATACGACGAATCAGAATGTCACCAACCTCGCGACCACGGTCAACAACATCCAGAACGGTGCGGGCATCAAGTATTTCCACGCGAACTCGACGGCGACGGACAGCCAGGCGCTGGGGACCGATAGCGTTGCGATCGGCCCGAACGCGGTCGCCAACAATACGGGCGATGTCGCGCTGGGTTCCGGTTCGCAGACGGGCACCGCAACGCCCACCGCGAGCGCGACAATCAACGGGACGGTGTACAGCTTTGCGGGCGGCAATCCGACGAGTGTCGTGAGCGTGGGCGCGGCAGGTGCGGAGCGGCAGATCCAGAATGTGGCAGCGGGCAGCCTGAGCGCGAGCAGCACGGACGCCGTGAATGGCTCGCAGCTCTACCAGACCAATCAGGCGATCGACAGCCTGGCGACGACCGTCGCCGCCGACAAGACTCACTACTACAGCGTCAACGACGGCGGCACGCAAGGCGGCAACTACAACAACGACGGTGCGACGGGCCTCAACGCGCTGGCGGCGGGCGTGGCGGCCGCGGCCAGCGGCGCGAGCAGCTTTGCCGGCGGCAATGGCGCTTCCGCGCTGGCGGACAACGCGGTGGCGCTTGGCGCGCTGTCGAGTGCATCGGTGGCGGGCGGCGTCGCGATCGGCTCGGGTTCGGTGTCCGACCGCGCCGTGCTGTCGGGTATCGGCTCGATTGCCAACGGCACGCACTCGATTCCATTCAACACGGCCGATCAGACGCTGCTCGGCGCCGTGTCGTTCGGCAGCGCGAGCGGCAACACGTATCGCCAGTTGACGAATGTCGCCGACGGCACGCAGGCACATGATGCCGTGACGATCCGGCAACTGGCGGGCGCGCTGTCGTCGTTTGCCGTGACCGGGCAGATGTACTTCCACGCGAACTCGACGGCGGCGGATTCGCTGGCGGTCGGCGCCGAGTCGATCGCGGTCGGGCCGACGACGGTGGTCAACGGCGACAACGGCGTGGGCGTCGGCAATGGCGCAATCGTCGACTCGACAGCGCCGGGTGGCGTCGCGATCGGGCAGGCTGCGAGTTCGGCACAGGCGGATGCGATCGCGGTGGGCAGCGGTTCTGTCGCCAGCGGCGCCCAGTCGATCGCCCAGGGCGCGAATGCCAGCGCGGCCAATGCCGGGTCGATTGCCATCGGCTCGGGTTCGCACAGCAGCGCAATCGATGCGCTCGCGTTGGGCGCCGGCGCGAGCGCAACATCTGCAAACAGCGTCGCGCTAGGCGCCGGATCGGTAACGACGGTCGGCGCGTTGAGCAACTACATCGCGTACGGATTGAGCAGTCCGCAATCGTCGGCGGGTGAGGTCAACGTCGGCAACCGGCAGATCACGGGCCTGGCCGCCGGCAAGGCTGGCACTGACGCGGTGAACGTATCGCAGCTCGATGCGGTGGCAAGCCGGCTCACGACACTGATCAACCAGCAGACCACCAATAACGGCGGCAGCTTCTCGTCCTCGCCCGGCACGCCGACGCCGCCGACAACCTCCGGATCGAATTCGTCGGCGGGCGGCCAGGGGGCCGTGGCCTCCGGCAATAACAGCTCGGCGGTGGGTAACGGCTCGACGGCGTCGGGCAATGGTTCGACTGCCGTGGGTGCCGGCGCAACGTCGACGGGTAGCGGCTCGACGGCCCTCGGCGCGGACAGTAACGACGGCGGTCGCGCGAATGTGGTGGCAGTCGGCTCGGTTGCAGCGAACCGGCAGGTCATCAATGTAGCAGCCGGCACGGCGCCGACGGATGCAGTCAACGTCCAGCAGTTGAACGCCGCGCTATCAGAGGCAAACGCATACACCGACGCCCGCATGAATGAGCTGCAAAACGGCATCAATTCGACCGCGCGCAATGCGTATTCAGGCATCGCGGCGGCGACCGCGCTCACGATGATCCCGGAAGTCGACAAGGACAAGACGTTGTCACTCGGTATCGGCACCGCGGGCTTTAGGGGTTATCAGGCGGTGGCGATCGGCGGCACGGCGCGCCTGACGGAAAACGTGAAGATGAAAGCCGGCGTGGGCATGAGCCCTGGAGGCACGACGGTCGGCGTCGGCGCGGCCATGCAATGGTAAGTCACGAAGGCGGGGCCGCAGCGGCGCGTCCCGCGTTCTTCGCCACATACAGTCTATGGAGTACATGATGAACCGACTCTTTTTTGCAAGCCTTTTATCTACCGCCGTGCTTGTCGTGGCGGGATGCACGGCGGCGAGTGGTCCAACCTTCAACGCCTATTCGGTCGACGCGAGCAACGGCGTCAGGACATACCGGGCCGAGTGCCACGGACTGTTCGAGAGCGCGTCGACCTGCATGGAGGTGGCGCAACGCATCTGCGGCGACAAGGCTGTGCAGGCGATCGACAGAATCGACCGCGTTCGCGCTGCCGACGACAACCGCAATGATCCCCGTGTTCTGCTGTTCAGCTGCGGCCAGGAGGCCGGCAGTCTCGCGTCGGCCGGAACCGGTGCGGTCGCGAGCGAAGCCACCACGCTGGAGAACTTCGCAGTGGAAAGCGATGCGCTATTTCCGTTCGGCAAGTCGGCGCCCGAAAGCATGTTGCCGCCTGCGAAAGCCGAACTCGACGAAATAGCCGCGCGCATCCGCAAGCATAAGCAGGTCAGCGCAATCACGGTCGTGGGCCATACCGACAGGCTCGGTCCAGAATCAATCAACGAGCCGTTGTCGCTCGCGCGGGCCAACACGGTGCGCGATTATCTCGTTGCTCAAGGACTGGACGGCAGCATCATTCACGCAGAAGGCGTGGGTTCGAGCCAGCCGAGAACGCACTGTCCGGATGGCGGCGCTCGCGCGCTGATCGCGTGCCTGCAACGGGATCGGTATGTGTCGATCACCGTTGAGGGGCGTAAGTGATCTAGGCGGCCGTCGGATATTAGTCGTAAAACGACCTTGACGTGAGCATGTTCGTCCGATGCGCGGGCGTGCGCTGTCCGGCAAAAGCCGGCGAGCACAGCCCGCGTGATTGACGTCATGCGCAACCTGATAGACACGGATATGCTGTCCGTCTCAGTCACCGCGCATGACTGTCGGCGTGAATCACTTGCTGTGAGGTACCGGCAATGCTCCTTTTTCGCTGTTGTTCCACGTGTCCGCTTATACGGGCGCAGTTTATTCGTTAGATGGACACGAGACCGCCAGGCGCTTTAACGAAAGTCAGGATGAGTTGCCTGGCCAGTTACGCATAACGGACAGCCGATGACGATCATCTGCTACCGCGGTCCTGATACGAACGACTGCTCGCCGTGCGAAAAGGGACGTCGAGATGCAAATCTCCCGATCGTCCGCAACGGGTCTATTTTGTTGAAAAACTCCCCTGAGAGCCTGGTTCTTGGCTATCCTGGAATCCATCAATCGATGGGAGTGCATCGTCATGATGGGTCAGCGAAGCCGCGATAAGGAGCAGCTGTTTTATGCGCTCAAGCTTGACGATCACGTTCCGAAGGGCCATCTGCTACGCGGCATAGATCAGTTCTTCGATGCGGGAGACATCCGTCAGCCACTTGGCGTCGTTTTGCAGTCGTACGGGACGCCCTTCGATCGATCCAGAGTTGATGATTCGCATGTTGATCGTCGGCTACTGCTTCGACATCCGCTCCATCTGAACCTGGTGTATCGCTGGTTTTGCTGCCTCGGCCTTGAGGATACGCTTCCCAATCACTGCACGTTTTCAAAGAATCGCCACGGCCGGTTTCGTGACAGCGATATGCTGCGCCATGTATTCGAATCAGTTTTACGCCGCTGCATGAGCGAAGGCCTCCCGGTGGTGAAGGGTTCGCGATCGATGCCCGTATCATCGAAGCCGATGCCAATCGCACTCGAGGCATCGCCGGGACTGAAGCGATCGACTGGGGTCATGGCGAAGGGCCCAGCCGTGCAGTGCGTGAGTATCTGGCGGCGCTCGATCCGCCCACTCAAATCAATCATGATATATTGAATATCTAGAGGCTTTCGTCCCCTGGAACATTCACCACGCGCAACGCGCGTTGATCGTCACGCCAGGTCCCGCAATGTTCGATCCTTCGCTGTTTGGCCGCTTTTCGTTCACCCACGCCGAGCCGGGCAAGGGCCCGTTGCCGCCCGGTCGTCATCGTCTGGGAATCGCCGATGAGCGCGATGCGGTTCTGTTCGTGCCGACGGACCTCGATACATACGATACGAAAGGCACGCAACGCCCCGTGCCGCTCTTCGTGATGTTTCATGGCGCGGGTGGCTTCCCGGAGAAGGTGCTGCCGTTCATCGAAGAGCACGCCGAGCGCGAGAAATTCCTCGTGCTCGCGCCGCACTCGATGTATCCGACCTGGGATATCGTGATCGGCGGCAGCGGTCCAGATCTCGAGCGGCTCAATCGGGCGCTCGTCGAAGTGACCACGCGCTATCACATCGACCGTGGCCGCCTCGCGTTCGCAGGCTTCTCGGACGGCGCGAGCTATGCGCTGTCGATCGGCATCACGAACGGCGATATCGCGAGCCACGTGATCGCGTTTTCCGGTGGCTTCATGTCGGTCTTCATGCAGGAGGGCGTGCCCAAGGTATTCATCGCGCACGGCCTGCGCGACGAACAGCTTCCCATCGAAACCAGCGGCCGCGCGAACGCAACGAAACTGAAGTCCGCCGGCTATGACGTGCAATACGTCGAATTCAACGGCTTGCACGCGATCCAGCCTGCCGTCGTCGCCACGGCAATCCAGTTCTTTCTCGGTTAGCTTGCGCGAAGTCGAGCGCCGCGCCACCGGACCCCAACCGATACGAGTGCGTTTATGGACTTTGAAATTCCGGAATCACTGGTGAATCCCCTGCTCGCGATGATCGAATCCGAATCGCCGCTGGCGCGACAGCTCAATCAGCACAGTGCGTGTCACGGCAACATGCTGGTGTCGAGCAAGCTGTTCGATTCGAAGTCGCTGAATACGCTGTATTCGCTGAGCAAGGCGAACAACGAGCGCGCGCTGATGTTCCAGATGCTCGCGCTCGACAACATCTACAACGCGCCGCAGGCACGCACGATTCCGGGCCTCGATCAACTGGTGCCGGGCTTGATCGCGTATCTGTCGCGCGATGCGATCGATGGCTGGCTCTATAAGCGCGCGAAGGACGGCACGCTGCTGCCGTGGCTCGTGCGCCGCATGCGTTACGTCGAACCGGAGCAGGGCATGCCGTACGTCGTCGTCGATATGCTGGCGAACACGATGCAATCGGCGAACTCGGAGCGCGCCGACCCGCATATGCGCCTCTCCGGCATGACGACATCGCTCATGTTCAACCGTCTCGACATCGCGAATCGCACGATTCCCGAGCTGCTCGCCGAGTTCGGCTTTTACAAGGAGTGCCCGGAATTCAAGCGCGAATACGAGCAGTACGCGCGGCGCTTTCTGGAGTTTCAACCGCGCTTCGGTGCGCAGTTCGTCGTGTCGAAGGCGGCCTTTACCGTCGATGCGAAGGGCGCCACGGAATTGACACGTATTGTCGATGGCGTGAGCGCGAAGTGCGTCAACGATGAGGAGACGCTGGAGCGGCGCTTTCAGATGACCGCCGACGCCGATTTCTGGCGCGGCGCGAATGTCACAGGTGGCTTCGACACGGTTCCGCTGCATTGCTACGTGTGCCTGTATCACCTTGAATGGCACCGGAACATCTGGGTGCATGTGCAGAACATGGCCGAGTACCAGTACCAGCCGGAACTGCGCGACAAGCTGGTTCTGCCCGAGCATCATCGCGATCTGATCGACATTCTGACGTCGAAACTGAACGTGTTCGTGCAGGACTTCGTGCCGGGCAAGTCGGGCGGCACGACGATTCTCTGCCAGGGCGCGCCCGGACTCGGCAAGACGCTGACCGCGGAGATCTATTCGGAAGTGGTCGGCAAGCCGCTGTACCGCGTGCATTCGGGGCAGCTCGGCACGACGGCGGCATCCGTCGGCGCGACGCTGTCCGGCATCTTGCAGCGCGCGACGCGCTGGGACGCGATCCTGCTGCTCGACGAAGCCGACGTCTATATCCGCCGCCGCGACAACGACCTCGAACACAACGCGATCGTCGCGGAGTTCCTGCGCACGCTCGAGTACTTCAACGGCTTGCTGTTCATGACGACGAACCGGATCGACGATGTCGACGACGCGATCCTGTCGCGCTGCATCGCGAAGATCCACTACGAGACGCCGCCGATGCGCGATGCCGTCCGTCTATGGAAGCTGCTCGCCGAGCAGTTGGGCGCGGACATCGACGACGGTCTGATCGAAACGCTGACGTGCGCTTATCCGAGAGCGAGCGGACGAGACATCAAGGAACTGCTGAAGCTGACCACGCGCTATTGCCGCGCGAAACAGATTCCGCTGTCGGAGCAGGCATTCAGGACATGCGCGATGTTTCGCGGGCATGCGTGACGGCGTGCGTTCGCAACGCTAACGCTCATGCCGGCGGCGCGCAGATGACAGCGTGACGCATCGAGAGAGCCGGGGCCATTTGCATATGCCTGGCCCCGGCTGATCTCTTTACGCATATGCGTACTTCACTTTCTTCACGCGAGGCTTTGCGTCGTCAACGGCAGCGCATGAACGCGCTTGCCCGTGGCCGCGAAAATCGCATTCGCCACTGCGGGCCCCACAGGCGCCACGCCCGGCTCGCCGATGCCCGTCGGCGCTTCCGTCGAAGGGACGATGTGCACTTCGACTTGCGGCATCGCGTCGATGCGCAGCACACGGTAGCCGTCGAAGTTGTTCTGCTCGATGCGGCCGTCCTTCAACGTGATCGCGCCATACAGCACCGCGCCCAGACCGAAGCCGATGCCGCCTTCGATCTGCGCCGCGATCACGTCCGGGTTGATCGCCGTGCCGCAATCCACCGCGCAGACGACGCGATCCACCTTGACCTTGCCGTCCTTGTCGATCGAGACTTCGGCGACTTGCGCGACGAACGTGTGGAACGCTTCGGCCACTGCAATTCCGCGTCCCTTGCCGTGCGGCAAAGGCTTGTCGCTCCAGCCCGCCTTCTGCGCGGCGAGATCGAGCACCGCGCGCATGCGCGGCTGATGTTCGAGCAGATCGCGCCGGAACGTGTAGGGGTCCTTGCCGGCCGCATGCGCCGCTTCGTCCATGAACGCCTCGACGGCAAACGCCGTATGCGAACTGCCGACCACGCGCCACCACAACACGGGCACGCCCGTGCGCGTCGTCGACAGTTGCACCGAGATGTTCGGAATCGCGTACGCGATGTTCGCGGCGCCTTCCACCGATGTTGCGTCGATGCCGTTCTTCACCATCGCTGCAAACGGCGTGTCGGCCACGATCGACTGCCCGACGATCCGGTGCTGCCAGCCGACGAGCTTGCCGTCGCGCGTGAGTCCCGCTTCGAGCTTGTGGAAATACATCGGCCGATAGAGGCCGCCGTGGATGTCGTCCTCGCGCGTCCACTGAAGCTTGACGGGCGTGCCGTTCGCGCCGAGCGCCTTCGCGATCGACACGGCCTCGGAGATATAGTCCGAGCCCGGATTCGCGCGCCGGCCGAAGCTGCCGCCCGCGTACAGCGTGTGAATGCTGACCTGCTGCGGCTGCAGGCCCGCCGCGCGCGCGGCGTTCGCCTGATCGATGGTCTGGAACTGATCGCCCGCCCAGATTTCGCAGCTATCGGCCGTGAGCTTGACGACGGCATCGAGCGGCTCCATCGGCGCGTGGGCGAGATACGGGAACTCGTAACTCGCGGAAATCTTGCGTGCCGCGCCCTGGATTGCCTTCGACGCGTCGCCTTCGGTGCGCGCGGGCAGGCCCTGCTTCTCGGCAATCTTCCGATACTCGGCCATGATGTCGGCCGAGCTGCGCTTCTCCGCGTGCGAGTCGTCCCATTCGACCTTCAGCGCATCGCGGCCCTGCTTCGCGGCCCAGAAGCTCTTGCCGACGACGGCGACGCCGCGCGGCACCTGCACCACATCGACGACGCCCGACACCGCCTTGGCCGCCGATGCATCGAACGATTTCACCGTCGCGCCGAATTGCGGCGGACGCTGCATCACGGCGACGAGCATGCCGGGGAACGTGACGTCGATCGTGAATTGCGCGGTGCCGTCGGTTTTCGGCGGCACGTCGACGCGCGGCGACTGGCTGCCGATCAGCTTGAAGTCTTTTGGGTCCTTGAGCGTGACCTGGTCCGGCACGGGCAGCTTTGCCGCAGCCGTCGACAGCGATCCATAGGTCGCGTGCTTGCCGCTCGCGTCGTGATAGACGACGCCGCGCTCGGTACGCAACTCGGACGCGGGCACCTTCCATTGCTGCGCGGCCGCTGTGACGAGCATCACGCGAGCCTTGGCGCCCGCTTCGCGCAGTTGCATCCACGAATTGGCCATTGCCGAGCTGCCGCCCGTCCCCTGTATCGTGCCGAACGCGAGATTCGCATAGCGTTTCGCATCGGCGGGCGCGCTTTCGACGCGGACGTGGGTCCAGTCCGCGTCGAGCTCGTCGGCGAGGATCGTCGCGAGGCCCGTGTACGCGCCTTGGCCCATCTCGACGTGCTTGGCGATCACGGTCACGCTGTCGTCAGTGCCGACGCGCAGAAACGCGTTCGGCGCGAACGTGCCGCTCGCCGTTTGAGCGGCGAGCGCGCGCCGTGACGTGCCGGCCCATTCGAAGCCGACGGTCAGCGCCAGTGCCGCCGCTGCGCCGGCGCCTTTGAGGAACGTGCGTCGCGACGGACGCTGAACATCAACGATATCGGTCGTCATCCTTTTATCCCCTGTCGACCAGAGTTAGCGCTTCAGCGCTTACTCTGGTCCCATGCCCCACGCGGCGGTCGACCAGAGTTAGCGCTTCACTGCTTGGTTTGGTCCCATGCCCCACGCGGCGGTCGACCGGAGTTAGCGCTTCACTGCTTGGTTTGGTCCCATGCCCCACGCGGCGGTCGACCAGAGTCAGCGCTTCAGCGCGTCCGGCCACACTCAGCGCCTCGCTCCCGTCCGACGCAACCTGACCGCCAATCGCCCCGGCCGCATCGTGAATCGCCGCGCGTATGCGCGTGTACGTCGCGCAGCGGCAGATGTTGCCGCTCATCGCGGCGTCGATGTCGGCGTCGGTGGGCTTCGGGTTTTGCGCAAGCAACGCAGCCGCGGACATGATCTGCCCCGACTGGCAGTAGCCGCACTGCGGCACCTGCAACTTGACCCATGCGGCCTGCACGGCCTTGGCCGGCTTGCCCTGCAGCCCTTCGATCGTCGTGACATGGCGGCCTTCGACAGCCGACAGCGGCGTGACGCACGAGCGTATCGGCTGCCCTTCGAGATGGACCGTGCATGCGCCGCATTGCGCCATGCCGCAGCCGAACTTCGTTCCATGCAGGCCCGCGACCTCGCGGATCGCCCATAGCAGCGGCATGTTGGGATCGGCGTCCAGCGTGGTGGATTTGCCGTTGAGAATCAAAGTGGTGGACATCGATGACTCCGAGTGTGGGTCGGGTTCTGATCGTTCGTGCTCGCGACGTTTCGCGGCCGGTGCCATCAGGCGCGAGCACTGCGCGGCCAGAGCACTGCGACGAAGCGCGCGCCGCGGCTGCCCGTGCTTTCACGGCCACGCCGCGTAGGCGCTGGCGAAGCAATGCGAACCTGTGGAGTGTGGCTCAAAGCGGGCGCTTTCTGTTATTCGGAAACTCTGGAAGTCTTGCCTAATCCTGCGGGACCGCTCGCCGGCCGGCGCGATGCAGGAGGCGTATATTCGCCGTGTGGCGCGTCGATTCCGTCACGATCCCGACGATCAGGAGAGCCGCCGATGAACAATCGATCGTGGAAGTGCCCGCTCGCGGCCGTGTGGCTCTTTGCGTTCGCGTCGACGGGAATCGCGCAGGAAGCGCGCGTGATATCCGGAGCGACGGCCGTTTATGTCTCCGACTTCGAACTCGATGCGGCCAACGTGACACCGGATCAAAGCCGGCTGAGCAGGGCGCGTCGCCTTGCCGGCAGCGTGTCCCCGCTGCACCTGGCACAGCAGGACCCGCAAGCGAAGTCCCAGCAGCTCGTAGGCGAGATGTCCGATACGCTGATCGCCGATCTCCGGAGCAAAGGCGTCGATGCGCGCCATCTTTCCGGCGGCGCCGAAGTGCCTGCGCAAGGCTGGCTGGTCCGCGGCGTTTTCCTGAGCGTGGACGAGGGCAATCGGGTGCGGCGCGCCGTGGTGGGTTTCGGCGCGGGACAAGGCAAGATCGAACTCGCGATCGCCATCGATGCGTTGCCCAATCCGGCGCCGCAACCGCTTTATCAGGAGATTGAAGGCCAATCGGGCAAGCACGCGCCGGGTGCGATGGTCAAGCTCAATCCCTATGTGGCCGCCGCCAGGTATGTGATGGCGGGCAGCGACGAAAAGGCGAACATCAAAGAGGTTGCGGGGCAGGTCGCCGATGCGGTCGTCGCGCGCATGAAAGGGCACGCCGAAGCGCCGCGGCAGTGAGCGGCGCGCTTCGGTCAACGCGCTTTCTCAGATGCGCCACGCCTCGCCTTCAGGAAAGCCGTGCTTGTCGATCGACGCGGCCTTCATCTCGATGCTGTAGCCCGGGCGTTGCGGCGGCATGTAGCGTCCGTTGCGAATCACGACGGGATCGACGAAGTGCTCGTGCAGATGATCGACGTATTCGAGCACGCGGTTTTCCAGCGAAGCCGACACGCAGACATAGTCGAACAGCGAAATATGCTGGACGTACTCGCACAATCCGACGCCGCCCGCATGCGGACACACGGGCACGCCGAATTTCGCCGCCATCAGCAGCACGACGATGACCTCGTTCAATCCGCCGAGGCGGCAGCTGTCCACCTGACAGAAGTCGATGGCCTGCGCCTGCAGCAACTGCTTGAACATCACGCGATTGTGGCAGTGCTCGCCCGTCGCGACGCCGATGGGATGAAGGCGCTTGCGGATCGCCGCGTGGCCGAGAATGTCGTCGGGGCTCGTCGGCTCCTCGATCCACCACGGATCGAACTCCGCGAGACGGCGCATGTTCGCGACGGCTTCGTCGACGTCCCACACCTGGTTAGCGTCCATCATCAGCTTCAGGTTTTCGCCGATCTCCTCGCGCAATATTCTCGCGCGCCGCACGTCCTCTTCGAGATTGCCGCCTACTTTCTGCTTGAAGTGGGTCCAACCCTGCGCGACGCCTTCGCGCGCGAGCCGGCGAATCTTGTCGTCGTCGTAGCCGAGCCAGCCGGCCGACGTCGTGTACGCCGGATAGCCGTGCGCGAGCATTTCCTTTTCTCGCTCGTTTTTCGTGCTCGCGTGACGATGCAGCAGCGCAATGGCTTCGTGCGGCGTGATCGCGTCCGTCACATAGCGGAAGTCGAGACAGCGCACGAGTTCTTCCGGGCTCATGTCGACGAGCAGCTTCCACACGGGCTTGCCTTCCGCTTTCGCCCACAGGTCCCACACCGCGTTCACGACAGCCGCCGTCGCCAGATGAATCGCGCCTTTGTCAGGGCCGATCCAGCGCAGTTGACTATCCGATGTCACCTCGCGCCAGAAAGCGCCCATGTTCGCGGCGATGTCTTCGAGACGCTTGCCGATCACGAGCGGCGCCAATGCATTGACGGCCGCCACGCAGATTTCATTGCCGCGTCCGATCGTGAACGTGAGGCCATGACCCGCGAGCGTGTTCGGCGAATCGGTTTCGAGCGCGACGTAAGTGGCGGAGTAGTCCGGCGCGGCGTTCATTGCGTCGGAGCCATCGAGAGAACGCGAAGTGGGAAAGCGGATGTCTCGAACGGACAGCCTGGTGATCGTGGTCATCTGAGCAACCTCCGGGGGCGATGGCTATCGGCTTCCGTCTGCGAAGAAAGACGGACCGGCTCGTGCGTGCAAGCGCGGCGTAAGCCCCGATAAGGGAAATCACCGAGCGCATTTACTAGGCGTTTGCACGCGTTGACAACACTTCATTCACTTCCTAGCATGCTAGCATGTCTTAACGAAATCAAGCGCGCCGTGAGCACTTCATCCGATGCAGCGAGTGCCGTCAGTAATCCGTATGACGCATTGCCGAAGATCAGGGGCGGCGAGCGGGGCAGCCTGACCGACGCAGTCGAACAGGCGCTGAGAGAAGCGATCGTGACGCTGGTGCTGGAACCGGGGATGATGATCGACAAGATGGCCGTCTGCGATCGGATGGGCGTGTCGCGCTTTCCGGTTTCCGCTGCATTGGCGAGGCTCGCGCATGCGGGCCTTGTCGAAGTCCTTCCGCAGCGCGGCACGCGCGTCAAGCCGATCGCGCTCGAGGACATCCGTCAGCATCTGTTCATTCGTAGCGCGCTCGAAGTCGAGACCGTGCGCGATGTCGCGCTGATGCACGACAAGGCGACGCTCGATGCACTCGCAATCAATCTCGACGAGCAGCGCAAAGCAGTTAAAAGTGGCGAGCGCCTCGCGTTTCATGTACTCGATCTGGCTTTTCACGAAGTCCTCCTCGATGCAGTCAATCTGCCGCGAGTGAAGGAAATCGTCGCGGTGTCGCGCAATGCACTCGATCGCGCGAGGCAATTGCTGGCAAGTCCCGAGCGGCTCGTGCATACGCTCGATGAGCACGAGATCATTTTCGAAGCGATTCGTAGCGGAAAGGCCGACGCGGCGGCGAAAGCGATGCACGGTCATCTCGATCAGGTGGTTGCCGAATTGCGCCGGTCTGCGAAGGAAAGGCCGGATCTTTTCGGGCCGTAACGACTCACACGATAATGAATCCGCGCACCTGAACGACTTTTATGCAGCGCGAAAGCTCTGCATGGGATCAAGGGGGTCCCGGTAATGTGTCTGGCTTTTCGTTTTGTTTCCAGTCCTGAAAGACAACGACGACCAGCGCTTCTGCAATCCGCTTCCCACGAAGAGGCCAGCGGCTGCCGTGTCGGAGCCGGCGGCCGTCAGCCATTTGTCGGCAGGTCCGCGTCATGACACCGCTCATTGCCGTCAATAAGCTTAGCAAGAGCTTTCCGGGTGTAAGGGCGCTGCACGAGGTGCAGTTCGAACTCATGGCGGGGGAAGTCCACGCGCTGATGGGCGAGAACGGCGCCGGCAAGTCGACGCTGATGAAAATTCTCGCGGGCGTCTATACGCGCGATTCGGGCGAGATTCTCTATGACGGCAAGCCTGTCGAGTTCACGAGTCCGCGCGATGCGCAGACCGTGGGTGTCGGCATCATTCATCAGGAACTGCAACTGATGAATCATTTGACCGTCGCGCAGAACATCTTCATCGGACGCGAGCCGCGCGGACGGCTCGGACTTTTCCTCGACGAAGACAGGCTCAACGCGCAAGCCGCCGATATTCTCGCTCGCATGCATGTGCGGCTCGATCCGCGCACCGTGGTCGGCACGCTGACGGTAGCGAGCCAGCAAATGGTTGAGATCGCGAAAGCGTTGTCGTTCGATTCGCGCGTGCTGATCATGGATGAGCCCACCTCCGCGCTTAACGACACGGAGATCGCCGAGCTCTTTCGCATCATCCGCCAGTTGAAGGACAGAGGCGTGGGCATCATCTACATCTCGCACAAGATGGATGAGCTGAAGCAGATTTCCGATCGCGTCACCGTGCTTCGCGACGGCGAATACGTCGCGACGGTGGCCACGGCCGACACCAGCGTCCAGGCGATCATCGGCATGATGGTGGGCCGCACGCTCGCCGACGTGACGCCGACGCACGGCACCACGGAAACGGGCGACGTCGCGCTCGAAGTGAAACACCTGAACGCCGGCCCGCTCGTCAGGGACGTGAGCTTCACGCTGCGCAAAGGCGAGATATTGGGCTTTGCCGGCCTGATGGGCGCGGGCCGCACCGAGGTCGCGCGCGCCGTGTTCGGCGCCGATCCGATCGAATCCGGCGATATCTTCGTGAACGGCGTGAAGGCGGTGATCAAAAGGCCCAGCGATGCCGTGGCGCGCGGAATCGGCTATCTGTCCGAGGATCGCAAGCGTTTCGGCCTTGCAACCGGGATGGACGTCGAATCGAACATCGTGATGTCCGACCTGGGCAAATTTCTGTCGCTCAACTTTTTCCTGCGTCGCGCGCAGATGCGCAAGGCGGCATCCCGCTTCATCAGTCTGCTTGCAATCCGCACGCCTTCGCCGACCCAACCCGTGCGGCTTCTGTCCGGCGGCAACCAGCAGAAGATCGTCATTGCGAAATGGCTCGAACGGGACTGCGACGTGCTCTTCTTCGACGAGCCGACGCGCGGCATCGACGTCGGCGCCAAGAGCGAAATCTACAAGCTGCTGCGCTCGCTTGCCGGGCAAGGCAAGGCGATCGTCATGATCTCGTCGGAATTGCCGGAAATCCTGCGCATGAGCGATCGCATCGTGGTGATGTGCGAAGGCCGTATCACGGGCGAACTCTCCGCGAGCGACGCCACGCAAGAGCGCATCATGCATCTCGCGACGCAGCGCGAAACCCTGAAAGTAGCCTGAGCCCCAAGAGGTCAAGTACATGACACAGCCATCGGATACTGCAGCGCTGTCCAACGAAAGACGAACCTCGGGGCTGAGAGCCCGTGTCTTTTCGCCGACGGCCCTGCAAAAGCTGCTCGCCTTCACGAGCTTGATCCTGTTGCTGATCTTCTTCAGCTTCGCGTCGCCCGCATTCATGCAGATGGACAACATCCTCGGCATTTTGCAGGCGACGGCCGTCAACGGCGTGCTGGCGATCGCGAGCACGTTCGTCATCATCACAGGGGGCATCGATCTATCCGTCGGCACGTTGATGACTTTTACCGCCGTCATTTGCGGCGTGTTTCTCACGTACTGGCATTTGCCGATGTGGATTGGCGTGGTCGCTGCGATTGCAACGGGTGCCGTCTGCGGAACCGTATCGGGCACGCTGACGGCGAAAATGAAGATTCCGCCATTCATCGCGACGCTCGGCATGATGCTGCTGCTGAAAGGCCTGTCACTCGTTGTGTCCTCCGATCAACCAATCTATTTCACCGACACCGAGAACTTCTACATGATCTCGCAGGACTCGCTGATCGGCTATTTCCTGCCCAGCGTGCCCGTGCCGAATGCGGTGCTGATTCTCTTTGCTCTTGCGATCGTGAGTTCCATTGCGCTCAATCGCACGGCGCTCGGCCGCTATACGTTCGCGCTCGGCAGCAATGAAGAAGCCGTGCGGCTTTCCGGCGTGAACGTGGACCGCTGGAAGATCGCGATTTACGGCGTGGGCGGCGCGATTTGCGGCGTGGCCGGACTGCTCATCGCGTCGCGTTTGAACTCGGCGCAACCGGCGCTGGGCCAGGGCTACGAGCTGGAGGCGATTGCGGCTGTCGTCATCGGCGGCACTTCGCTTAGCGGCGGCTCGGGCACGATACTGGGCACGATCATCGGCGCGTTCATCATGAGTGTGCTGACCAACGGGCTGCGCATCATGTCGGTTGCCCAGGAATGGCAGATCGTGGTGACGGGGCTCATTATCATTCTCGCGGTCTACGCTGATATCCTGCGACGCAAGAAGGGCGGCTGACACAGTACAGAACAAGATCAAGAAGGGGAGCACGCAGCACGTAGCACGTAAAGGCTCCCTCAACGGCTGGAGGTTGATGGCCTACCTTAGGAGGAGAAACCCCATGTTGAAAAGAAGACTTATCAGTATCGTGGTTGGTGTCGGAGCGCTGGCTGGCGTGACCAGTCTTGCGTATGCGGACGAGCCGTATATTCCGCTCATCTCGAAGGGCTTTCAGCACCAGTTCTGGCAGGCCGTGAAATCCGGCGCGGAACAGGCTGCGAAGGAGCAGAACGTCAGGATCACCTTCGAGGGTCCGGAAACGGAAGCAATGGTCGACAAGCAGATCGACATGCTCTCGGCCGCGCTCGCGAAGAAACCACAGGCGCTCGGCATTGCCGCGCTCGACAGCAAGGCGGCGATTCCGCTGCTCAAGCGCGCGCAGGCGAGCAAGATCCCCGTTATCGCATTCGACTCGGGCGTCGACAGCAACATCCCGCTGACGACCTGCGCGACAGACAACCTTGCGGCCGCCGCGCTCGCCGCCGACAAGATGGCCGAGATGATCGGCAACTCGGGCGAGGTCGGCGTGATCGTGCACGATCAGACGAGCCGAACGGGCATCGATCGCCGCGACGGCTTTCTCAACGAGATGAAGACGAAGCATCCGGGCATCAAGATCGTCTCGGTCCAGTATGGCGGCGGCGACCACTTGAAGTCGGCGGAAATCGCCAAGGCGATGATTCAGGCCAACCCGAATATCAAGGGCATTTTCGGCGCGAACGAAGGCTCGGCGGAAGGCGCGGCAATCGGCGTCAAGGAATCGGGCAAGAAGCTCGTGTTGATCGGCTACGACTCGGGCAAGGAGCAGAAAGAGGACATCACATCGGGCTTGATGGCGGGCGCGATCACGCAGAACCCGATCGGGATCGGCAAATGCGTCGTCGACTCGGCGGTGAAGGCGCTGAAAGGCGAGAAGCTGCCGAAGAAAGTCGACACGGGGTACTACTGGTACGACAAGAGCAATATGAACGACCCGAAGATTTCCGCAGTGCTGTATGACTGATGCGCGGCGGTAACGCGTTCGAGTAGTGCGTTCCGAGAAAGAGGAGGGGCTGCGGCCCTTCCTCTTTTTTATCCGGCGTCCACGCGTTATGACGCGCCTTTTGCGTAGTGCGTGTCGGGAATCACGACGATGTTGCCCACGAAACGCTTCGACATGAATTGCGTTTGCGCTTCATGAAACTGCGACAGCGGATACGTCGCGGCCAGAACCGGCTTGACCGTGCCGGCCTCGATATAGTCGAGCACGCGTTTGAACGCGCCGCGCGTGCCTTGCGAAGAGCCGTTCAACTGAAGCTGCTTCAGATACATCGTGCGCAAGTCGAGTTGCACGACGGGCCCCGCAATCGCGCCCGCCGTGGTGTAACGTCCTTCCGGACGCAGCACGTTCAGCAGTTTTCCGAATAGCTCACCGCCGACGAGATCGGCCACTACATCGATGGGCCGGCCGCCTGTCATTCGCGCGACGTCTGCGGCGAAGTCCCCGGTGTCGCGAAGCATCGCGCCTTCTGCGCCGAGCTTGAGCACGGCCTCTTCCTTGCCCTTGCTGACGACGGCATACGGAATCGCTCCGCGCGCGCGGCACAGTTGAATGATGCCCGAGCCGACGCCGCCCGAAGCGCCCGTAATCAGCACTGTTTCGCCGCTCTTGACCGCGGCCCGCTCGATCATCTGTTCGCCCGTGTGGTACGCGCACCAGAACGTCGCGAGTTCGGCATCGGTGTAGTGCGAGTCGACGCGATGCGCGTTCTCTGCGGGCACCGCTGCGTATTCGGCGTAGCCGCCGTCGCGGCCGTGGCCGATGTAGTCGATATCGGCGAGGCTGTCGTCGTCGCGGTTATAGATCGACGCATCGACGATCACACGTTCACCGATGCGCGCGTCGCTGACTCCGCTTCCGACCGCAACCACCCGGCCGACGATGTCTGCGCCCTGAATGCGCGGGAACGTCAGCGTCGAGCGGCCGCGACGCCAGGTGGAGACGGCCTGCGGATCGTCATCCGTGCCATACGCGCCCTGTCGAACCCACACGTCAGTATTGTTGAGCCCGCAAGCAGTGACTTCGAGCAGCACTTCGCCCGCGTTGCAGGCGGGAACGGGCACGTCGTCGCGATAGACAAGCTTGTCGAGTCCGCCATGAGCGGTCAGCACGATCGCCTTCATTGTCTTTGGAAGCATGGTTCTCCTCTTGGCGTTGGCGGATGCGCGGCGCAAACGCGCCGGCATCCGGGCTACGGCCTTATGGCTTGATGAACAGCTTGCGCGGCGTATTGCAGAACGTCTCGACACCCGACTCCGTAATCAGGATGCTCTCCGTGATTTCGAGTCCCCAGTCGTCGAGCCACAGGCCCGGCATGAAATGGAACGTCATG
>NZ_JBBPEN010000012.1:0-149208 GCF_038900755.1 Paraburkholderia diazotrophica | reverse complement strand
GTACTCGCGCAGATTGGTAGTCAGGTGAAGCGTGTTGACGAGGCCGGGCTTGACCGGCTTCACAAAGACGTGGTTTTCGCCATCGGTGTCAATGACCCACTGAACCGAGTCGCCCATCGCCGGATCGATTGTCAGGCGCTCGCCCTTCGCCAGCTCGATCGTCGTGTTTTTCAGAGGCGCGGTCATGATCCGGTAGATCTGGTCGCGGCTGTATGGGAAAACGGCCATGCGCGCATCACCGGGCATGGTGACCGGGTCGGAGCCAGCGTTATAAGGATTCACCGGGCTCATCGGATCGCTCATCGCGGTGGCGAGATCGAAAGACGCGGTTGGCGCGCCGGTCCCCTTCTTCGCGGCATGCGCGGACGGACAGATGGCAGCCGTGAATGCGAAGGCGGCGACCCACGAAGTGAGCGTGCGGGAGGCGATCATCATTGGGTTTTCTGGATCGAGAACAACGGATAGAACAGCCCGAACGGGTTCGCACCAAGTGCATCTTCGGCGGTCGGCGGAACGATCTGATAGCGAAAGGTCAGGGCGTACTTCTGAACAACAGGCCTATCTGTTGGGGACTGCGTCGTGGTCGTTGTGAATTCGACAACCGCGGTGGAGTCCTCAAGCAGCGCGACGTTGGTGACGCGCACCTCACGTACCAGTTTCGGATTCAGCACAATGGCCTGGAACGGCGCGTCGCCCTTGATCCAGTCGCCAAACTGATTCCGCGCGTTCCCCACCATCATGGCCTTGACGCCGTTGATGTTGCGCGCCATGCGGGACGTCTGAATGTCGTCTGTCAGGACCGGCTCGATGGTGAACCAGCGCTCGACGGTTTCGCGCAGGGACGTACGGATCGCCTGATCGTCCGGCTTATAGGCGGCCAGCTGCGTCACGACGGCATGGCCGTTGACGTCCGATGACACACCATATGCCTTGACGACGGATGGAGGCGGGTTGCGGCTATAGACCGCCCCCACTGTAACGATCGCGAGGATGAAGCAGAACGTCTTCCAGTGGTTGGCTTCGATGCGAAGACGCGCGCCCATGTCGAAGATGATCTTCTCGGGGTCGTCCTCTGAGTAACCGCCGGGGGCGGTTGAGAGGGCAATCTGCTTTTTGCTACGGAATAAGCGCATGACGGTCGATCCATTTAGGCTGACTCAATTGAATCAGCCTTGGAGAGAAGCCAGTCACGCAAAAGAGACGCGATTTACAACGGCTTTTTGCCAGAGCGCGTACTGCTGCTATGGCCTGAGCCGGCTCAAGGTCCTAACCCAAAATGACGCGAAAAAAATGAAGCTTTCGGTGGAAGTCGTTGAGCCTTAAAGGCGTAATATCGTTCCACCCAGTGTTTCACACATTTCACACTCGACAGGCGGAGGTGACGGGCGATTTTGCATTGCGTGTAGTCGCAGTTTTTCGTCTTATTTTCAATAGCTTAAGTCTTAGCCTATTGCTGTTTCTGAGATGCGGGTAACGATGAAAAGCGACCTGATCCGGCTCAGGTTCCTCTTTCGAATTATGCAATAATCTTAGCCGAACGACATTTTTGCAAAACCATTGTTACTCTTTTTTATCAATTTCCACCAGTCTGACAGACAAAGGTCATGGAACGCGACGACGAAATGGCGAGCGATCGTGAAGCTGCCATCGAGATTCACAAGCGGTTGCGCGCGACAAAGGCTTCCATCATCGCACTCGGGAAGTTCTATGTTTCGGTGCTTGACCAAGGGCTCTGGCCAAGTCAACGAGCCATTGCAACCGAACTGGACATTTCGCTTTCGCAAGTGTCGAGGATGGTCGCCGCCGCCCGACTTCCCAAAGCAGTATTGAATATATTCGGAGATCGAACAGTCTCTTTTAGAAATATCGATATTCTTCAAACCCTCACTCGTCAGCTGGGTGAGTCCGAAATTGTTCGGCGAGCTAGGTGCGTCACCCACGATTGCTCGCTCGAAGACGTCTTCTCGGTGCTAACCACCGGGAAGCCAGTCATCCGGAAAGGCGTGCGGGTAAGCATAATTCCCGGAAAAAAGTATTTACGTCTAGACGTGCCAAACTTCGAGCGGGTCGCTCCCCGGATAGTGGAGTTGGAACAGATCCTCAACGCGTTCCTGCCACTGCCAACAGCAAGCACTGTAGCTCGGCCTGGCAACTCGAAAATTCAACGCGTGAAGCCGAAATCCGAGGCGTAACTGGACAGGTTCGTGCGCGGCAGCCATGGCTCGCCGCGACTGATAATGCGCTAATACAACGATGAATCGCTCGGGCTTCGGAGCGATTCGCGGTTCCTTCAAAGGATTCGTTAAGAATCCGGATGGCCCAAGGCTGAAACGAGTGCGCTCTCTCCTTTGCGGTAAGCATTGATCGCTGTAATTGTCTCGCGATCGGCCATGCGCGTAATTCAGTCAGCGCCCGCGATCTTTGCGCGTAACCACGAGGTATAAGCCGTTCGCTCCAATGGGTTCTTGAACGTTCCAGTTTCCGGCTGATATGTATTTCCCTTTCCGCCTTCCGCCATATATTCGCCGGCGAACTTTTGTTTCTCCGCTAGCGTCAACGACTTGATTTTTGCAGTCGTTCGGCGAGAACGTTCTTCGGCAGATATATCCTTTTCGACAACTGTGGGACGTGTGGAAACCGATCCGCTCTGCTCATTGCCAGGCCCCACCTCAATGCGAGCGGCCTTCTCGAATACGGTCCTTGCGTAACCTCCAGCGTTTCCGCGGATCTGCTTGCTTTTCGCCTTCTCCTCGACGTAAATGGCTGTCTGTAACGCTCGATCCGGTTCCTGTTGAATCCAGCTTATAGCGAGTCTGTCTCCGACACCAAGGCGAGTGAGACGCTTGAATGCATCGGATTCCCGAATAGATTTTTGCTCTTCATCCTCTTCGTTGTCGTACATCGACTTTTGAGGATTGTCTTCGACCAGGAAGCGTATCTGGACGACACGTCTTGCCTCTCGCTTGTACTCGGGAGACACGACGATGTTTGACACCTGATTGATCTCTTTAACAGCCTTTTTGATCACTTCGGCCGAGAAATGCTTGAACTCATCGTACATGCTTGCATCTGCGCCAAGCAGGCGACGCCATGTTTCCACTGGGATCCATCCCGTCGATCCTGTTCGTTTGAATCGGAGACAGTTCTCATAAAGTGCAAGCGCGTAGCCCCCGCTAAACTGCCGCTGAACGTTGATGTTGATCAGGGTGTAAATGTCAGGATTCGCGAGCTTCCCGGCGAGCCAGTCGCTGTACTCATACGAACAGAGGCCATTCTTGATGCTGGCGTATGCGATGAGGGGCGACGCTTCCCAGTCTGTTTTGCCACCGTCGTGCAGAAGATCGAAAGAAATAGGTGTCGACATGACCTTCAACAATGCTCGCTTCAACGCGTCGTGATTCTTGCTGTCGAACCCTAGCATGGTGCAAAGAATGCCCACGGGCAGCGTATGGCGCTTCTTCGTGAGGAGATCGTCGAACGCGTTAAGTAGCAGGACGTTCACAATCTTCCGCTCAAGCAACGACAGTTCGCCGCTCACGTGAACTGTGGCAACGTGCTTTTTCAGTTCGCTAGGCGGAGGACCAAGCGGCTTGATGTTGGGCATGCACTCTCCATAAGGCTTCCGGGATTCTAGGAGCTAAAAGTCATGTCGGCAACTCTTTCGCACTGACTTTTCCTGTTTTGCGCTCTGCGTTCCCCATGAACCCTGACCTTTCGAAGTAGACCCGGGCCTATTGAAAAGTCATGGTTTGTGGGGCCGGTGTCCGAGCCGGGGAAAGGTCATGGTTTGTGGGGAGCTTTTCGCCAGAAGAGCATGCGAAAGGTCATGGTTTGTGGGGAGCTTTACGGGTATAGCCCATGAGGCCAGGTCAAAGTCAGGGTTTGTGGGGCGGACAGTAACGTCGTATGAGGGATCAAGTGAGCTACGCGACGCGTCCAGTGCGGTTTCGGCCCGTGAGCGCCGCTGCTGAAAGGTCATAGTCTGTGGGGAGCGCAGCCTTTCCCCCATAAACCCTGACCTTGACGCCCATAGACCATGACCTTTGCATTTGAGAAGTGTCGGAATTTACCGTCAAATCAATAGGTTATTAGTCTAGCTCCCCGAGCCCCCATAGACCCTGACCTAACCCCAACAACCATGACCTTTCGCCCCATCAACCCTGACCTGAAATCCCGTCATCGACCCATAAAGCCTGACCATTCGCCCCATAGAGCATGACCTGCCTTCCCGCGAACCTTTACCAGGCAAGGTTCCGGCGAACGTAAACGTTTTAAAGTCGTTGTTTCTTAAAGAACAACAACAGTTGTTGTTTCTCTGATGGATCGATTAACGCGGAAAACGACCATTCGGTTCGACCACGGAAGGCCAACAAGCGGGTCTCGACGAGTTAACGTGATTTCCGCGATTACCGCGGAAATCCCCGACCAACCTAGATTCCGAGAGTCTGCAAACAATCACGAATTACTTGCACTTAGCTTAGTTAACAACTAAGCTTCCGCGAAATTCAACATTGACTGCTATTTTTCGTTCTACGTGTTGAATCAAACATGTGACGGTGGTCGTTACATCGATAAGGGAGCCGTTGATGAACACAGCAGTCCGGCGTGCTGAAAAGCCGCAGATGTCCATAAAGCTGAAGCATGCGCCTAAGCCTATGCCACTTAGCGCAATCAAGGCTATAGCAGAGAACGCCAGTGGAATGCTCGTAGATGTACGCGAGAGCATGCTTGCCCCTCACCCGCGCAAAAACCCTCCGGTCTTCACGACGGCACAGGTGGGCGACTTGTGCCGGATCGACAGACAGCGAATGCACTATCTGTCTCGGACCGAGGCCGACCTGCCTCAAGGCACGCTTCGTCATAGTCGCAGCAGGGAGTTTACGCTTTCTGAGGCGCGAGTATGGATCGATCGGATTGGGCCGTATTCGAAGCGGCCCGCCGGCGTAATGGGAAAAAAGATAGCGATTGGGAACTTCAAGGGCGGGGTCAGTAAGACGACTACCGCGATGACCCTAGCGCAAGGTCTCTCATTGTTCGGCCGCAGAGTTCTTTTGGTTGACCTTGATCCGCAGGCGTCACTGTCTGCGCTTCATGGAATCCTTGCCGACAGCGAGGTCTCGGATGAGCAAACTGTGCTCCCGCTGATATATGGCGATGAAGAGGATCTTCAGTACGCTGTGCAGCCGACGTATTGGGACGGGGTCGACCTTGTCCCAGCAAGTGCGGCGTTGTTCGGCGCAGAGTTTTTTCTACCGTTTAAGCAGTCGAAGGACCAGTCCTTTCAGTTCTGGAATGTTATGAACAAGGGACTCGAACCGCTACTGAGCGATTACGACGTTGTCATCATCGATACGCCCCCTGCCCTCTCGTATTTGACGATCAATGCCTTCATGGCGGCGGACGGACTTATCGTACCGACGCCGCCGAGTGCGCTCGACTATGCGTCGTCGACCCAATTCTGGAATCTGTTTTCGGATCTTTCCGAAAGCATGCAACAGGTTGCGCCTGAACTCGTTAAGAGCTTCGATTTCATTCACGTCCTTCTGACCAAAGTCGACCAGAGCCAAGCCGCGACGCCGATCGTTCGCGACTGGATCAACAAGACCTACGAAGGTCTAGTTCTTCCGATAGAAATTCCCACGACGGCCGTTACTCAGACAGCCGCTGCGGAATTTGGCACGGTGTATGACATCTCGCGTTATCAAGGAAGCTTGAAAACCTATCAACGCGCACGAGAGGCATACGATCGATTCGCAGAGATCGTCGACCAGCAGCTTGTCGCACTTTGGCTCGCAAACCAGGAGGCCGAATGAGCATCAAAGACCGTCTTGCCGCAAAGGCAGCAACGATTGGAACATCGCCGCGCCCGCAAAAAGTCAACGAGGACGTGCCGGGCAGGCCTAAAACCGCCCCCGGCCAGTTAATGGCGTCCCTGCCCTTGTTGGCCGAGAAAGAAAAGGAACTTCAAGCCGCGATCAAGCGCATCGAGGAACTGGAATCCTCTGGCAGTACATATTCGGAAGAGGTGGAGATTTCTACCCTCGTCGAAGTGCCGGGGCGTCGGCGAGTTCTGTCGCAGCAGGAATATGGCGAACTACGGGCGAATCTTGAAGCAAACCCGCTTGTTCACCCGATTGTCTATCGGCCGCTAGGTGATGGGCGCAACGAAATCATTTCGGGGAACAACCGGGTCGCGATCTACCGAGACGATCTAAATCGCACGAAAATTCGTGGCGTGCCGTTTACCGGCACCGATACGGAAGTTGAGCTCGGGGCGGCGTTCTCGAACCTGCTTGCTCCGTCGCTTCCCGACTTCGAAAAATATCGGCAGTTCCAGCGCATTCAGGAAAACCTGGGTCTCACGCAGGCAGACATCATTCGGGCCTCTGGTTTAGCACAAAGCCATGTTGCGCGAATTCTGTCCTTCGACAATCTACCTGCCGCGGCCAAACAGATGATTGCGGTAAAGCCGCATCGACTGGGTGGCACTGCTGCGGCTAAGTTCGCTGCATTGGCTCAACAGGGACATGAGGAAGGAGTGACGCGTGCGATCGCGGCGCTGATGGATTCTGATGAGATGACGCAGGAGAGGGCGCTTACGCTCGCGACTCCGGCTCGTCCCAAGGCGCCCCAGCCGTCGGCTAAGTCGATAAACATCGGCAAGAAAAAGTTCTGTGACGTAACGGTACGAAGCAGTGTCATTGGGCTACGTTTTTCAGGAAAGGACAGCGAGGCAAAGGCGGAAGAGTGGGGCGATCGCATCGCAAACTTCATCCGTCGCGAACTTGATTCAGAAGGCGAAGTGTCATCCAACTTGGATACTGAATAAAATCAAACACATAGACGACTGGCAGAAAATCCAGTCGCCACCATCCAAGTTGGATATTCTTTAAAATCAGTCATTTAGCTCCTTAGATTCTCCCCGGATCGGCGTGGCTCAATGCTATCGTTAACGGTCGTGCCATGGCAGTCGCCCGGAATTTCCTTGCGGCCAGATCCTTCAATGAATTGTCTCGACATGCCGAGATGTCGCAAGGACGCAGCCTTCTATACCGAATTTGACGAACGGACCGCCTTTGCGCTTGTGGCAAAAGCGGCTAGTTCAAGGGGCGACCGACTCCCGAACTGTCAGATATCTATCACTCAAGTGTCAGTTTGTGGCACTTGCCGATCCGGCAAACTGAGGAAGTGATAGATAACTGGCACTTTTGTGTTAGTTCGGCTCTCACTCGGAACGCGACGCTTCGCGACAGTGAGGACTTCTATGGGGCAATGGAAGTCAAGCCCTTTCGCGATCCGTTTTTCCGTTAGTTATCTCCCATTCGAGAGTGCGGCCAGGTTATCCACGGCCGGCCGGCGGGTCGCCTGCTACGACCACGACGCTGGCCGGCCGTGGATAACCTGGCCGATCAGATGTTTTGCAATCCTCCATATCAAGCGAGAACAGCAGTGAGGTCGGGGTGTCTGAAGTCCGGACACTTGACCGGACCAACCTATCCGTGCTGGCACGAGACCGGGCACCACATACCGCATGCGCAAGGCGCTGGAACTACCCCATTATGAACGCGCCCCATCTAGAACTACGGTTGCCTGCGAAGGTAACCCGCTTACTGTCCGGGCGCGCCGAACCTTCAAACGCTGTTGCCGCTCGACGTTGTCTACTCAGGTCGCTGCCACGTTCTTCGCAGGTGGCTTGAGGGTTGCTCCGAGGGGAATCTCACCGAATTCCAGATAGCGCCATAGCGCGACCGCCAGACGTCTGGCAAGTGCCACAATGCCGATGCGTCGCATACGCTTGCCGCCGCCTGCAAAGCGCTCGTTGAACCAGTCGCTTAGCTGGCTGCTGCGCTGGAAGCGCAACCAGCTCCACGCCAGTTCAACCATCAGCCATCGCGCTCGCTTGTTGCCGATCTTGCTGATGCCCTGCTCAACTTCACTGGTGCCGCTGGTATAGGGCGTCGGGGCCAAGCCCAGGCAGCCGGCCACTTCACGGCGGTTGTGAAAGTGCCGCCAACCGAACAGTTCCCTGATCAGGACCCAGGCACTGCCGGTGCCGATACCCGCAAGGCGGGCGAGCCGCGCAATCGCGGGTTGCGCACCGCTGCGCACCTCGCGCCGCTGCTGTACCTCGAGCGCCGTGATCTGCCTGGCAGCGAGCAACAGCCGTTCGAATTCGCATTCGATCTCGGCGCGCAGGGCTGGCAACAGCTGTGTGGTGTGCTGCGCCCACCAGTGCGCCCACGCGCGGCCACCGATTCGCTCGGGCCGCAGGTTGTGGAGGACCAGCAGCGAGCGGATGCGGTTGCTATGGGCAGTGCGCTCCTGCCGGAGGCGATCGAGTTCACGGTGTATCCGCCGCTCATCTTCCTGTTCGGGGGTGGGGATACGTGCGACCGCCCAAACCCGGCGCTCACCACCGTAGTAGCGCATCAGCATCGACAGCAGCTTGTCGCTATCGAGACGGTCGGTCTTGGCGCGACGTCTGCGCCGGTTGACTTCGATACTGGCTGAATCGACCACCAGGTTCGTGATCTGATGTGCTTCCAGGCAGCGGTGCAGCCAGAAGCCGTCATGCCCGGCTTCATAGCAGCTGCGCACCGGGGCATCGGTGGCCAGATGACAGCGCGCTTTGGCCTTTGCAATCGCCGTGAAGACTGCGGCCGTATCGCCAGCGGCCACTGTGCAGCGGCTCGGCGAGCGCACCCCATCGCCGAGCGAGAGCTTCCAGCTCTTGTCACCCAGTTCAAAGGCGACATACAGCGATCCGGTGATGGTTGTATCCTGCCCGTGAAGGGCCGTGCGAGGCGCATTCATTTGCGTACTCCTCTCGGGGAAAACGGGCGTCGGAATCCTCGTTTTACTCCAGGAGGCTTACTTCCGCGGCCCTTCCATAGTATCTAGGTGCCCATAAACCATGACCTATCGCACAGAAACGATCGCGAGGATCGTCGCAGAAATCTAGCCGAAACAGCTGTCATTTGATGACCTGGGATCTCCATTCGAGCCCGCCCCATACAACATGACTTTTCGGCTCAGTCGGATGGGGCTTCGTGACCCCCAGCCGGTTATGCGCGTAGTGAACGGTTTCCATCCGCGCGTTCCGACTAAACTTCATGCAGTAGTTCAGCTGAGAGGGCGATAAGTAAATCCACCCGTGCCTCGCAAAGGAACCGCATTCCTCTAATCGCACAGGCAGACGGACCGCTGGCGTTCGCGCTCACAGCGGGGTGAATTCGATGCTGCGGCATGCTCGAGCCGTCAAAGGGCGCCGTGTGGGGGCGGTAGGTTTGCCTTTGTAGTAGCTGGTGTCCTCATGCAACATCCGCTGCTTTCCCGTAGATTGAAGACGTTTATCGCGTGTCCGAGGAATTTGCTGGACGACGTCTAGCGGCAAGTCGTTGACTGTCGGTCCGAATGTGCGCCTGAAGGCACGCGGAGAATGCACGCCACCGTCTTCATTTCGCCAGCGGTCAGACCCGGCATCACGGCGATCAGTCGCTCAAGTGCCCGTTCAACCTTGATAGAGTCGGGATGGTAGGGGAGGAGGATTCCCCCGCGCGCTTTTTCCGGGCGCGCCGGGTTCACGGAATGAACATTGGAGCCAGCAGCGGGCCGCTGATTCGGGAGTCGAAGTCAAGGCCGCGATCGTGCCTTTGCTCGCGCAGCGCGTTGAGGGTCGCGGGTCTGACGGGTACGATCCGCTCCCGGTTGCCCTTGCCGTTACGTACAGTTGCCAGATCGCCGTGCCGTCGTCGAGCAGGGCAGGCGACATTTTCTCGCGGCAGGCGTTGGCCAGCCCCTCGCGTCGAAGCCCAGCAGCAGCGCGACCTGCACGGGACGCCGCTCCGGTGCTGCGTATTACGGGTCGGTGAAGATCCGGATGCGACGCCACAAGGTGGCGGGCAAGGCGCGGCCGACCGGTGTCGCGTCGATCCGCTCGCCAACGAAAGGATCAATCACGCCATCCGACGTATTTCCAGCGAGATATCGCACGGTCATGAACCAGGCGAAGGCGCTCGCGGAGTTCGCACCGCGTATTTCTGGGTGTCGGCGCTCGATTCTGCCGACGCAAATGGCCGCCACAAGCCTCTCGCACGCGGGGTTTTCGGGGCCACGAAGGACGGGTGTGGCACCGCGAGGAAATCCATGTGCGCCTGGCAGTTGTCAACCAGCAGTGAACTGAGCGGTTTGCGACGCACCGTGACCGACCACAGCAGGAAGCGTTCGAACGAGGGATACGAGCGCGCGCGACACATCGTCGACCAGCACATGCTCGGCCGCTGCACGCGTCGCGAACGTATCGCGCTGGACATGAGGTGCGAGGACGAGTCGCCAGTTCAAAAACTTGTCGCTGTGACCATATTGTGGCTGGCGCACGACGCCTCGGCCGACATCAACGCCGCAGGCCGCAGCCCATGCGTCGACGCTGCTACCAGCCGCTCGGCTTTATGGTGTCGGCGCTACAGTCGCGCGAATGCGATCGCCTCCGGCGTTCGGCCGACCGGTGGCGTCGTCTGATGCAACCCTACCGTTGCATTTACCTTTGCCACGCGTTCAGAGTGCAGCAGCTAGGGAAGGGCGGAGAACCAAGCAACGTCTCTCACGTTCGGATCGAACGGAGCGGTCCCGTTGAGCATGGCAGCGAACGATCTCCGACGTGCGAACCCTGGTCAGCGCGAACAGCTCCACGAAGCGGTCACGTCAATTCGCCGGTCGCCTGAGGTCGCGCAGCGATTGCATCGGGAAGGGAGCCAGGGCCCCGTGCGCGCACCGCAGAATTCTCCCGTCGCTTAGGCGGACGGGGCACTGCGTGCGCGTAAGCCAGGAGCTAGGCGCGGCCGCCCAAAGACATCGTGAGTTGAGTTCAGTTGACATTATGTCCCTGATGTCAACTCCGACGCGGCTCCCTTGGAGCGAGAAAGGCGTCCTGCGAAGCCCCGGCGCAATGGTCACGCGAGAGGTGCCCGATACGTCCTGACCTCATGCAGATTATCAGGTTCGTGAAACAATCAGAATAAAAGCCGCAGTTTCCATAAGCTACGGATTTTGCGCGAATAAATGAACGAATGGCGGCATTGTTTCACGATCAATGCGACGCACTTTGCATCGGGCGGGCTGAACCGGCGATTCTGCACCCTCATCTGGGGCGCCGCTCAAAGATTTGTAGCAGATACTACGTTTTCTGTAGTCGGGCGTATGGCCGGGCGGCCACGCGAAGATTGTCTCAAGGTGAGGTCTTTGTGCCGGCAGTGATATCGTGCGTGCCAATCGCGGGGGTGAGGGCTGCAGCGGATTTCGCTGCTGATGGTTGAACACGGGACATGCGGATGAGCCTGCATATGTTGATCGACTCGCCGAGGGCATGGAATGACAAATGGGACGAGAGGGGGCAACACCAACGTCGATCCCGGGCACCAAAAGAAATGGCCGATACACCAGCGCGCATGCCACCGGCGGTCGGGCTGCGCGTCTGCTGACTCAGCCTTGCTGGGCGAAGATCTTCCAGGTTTTTTTCTGGGTGGCGGCGTCGGCCGGTTCATGCACCGCGGTCCAGACGGAGGTCAGTGTCCGCCATCGACAGATCAAGCAGCATGCTGCAGTGATGCGGCATCTTCTTCGGGTTTCTGCTCGGATCGAGATGCGTGCAGGTTACACACATCCGGTGCGGCGGTATATGGCCTTGCACTTCCAGCTGGCGTACGGTCTTCAGCAGCGTGCGATAGAAGAGCGACTGCTCTTCATCGCGCAGCGTGCCGACTGCCTTCGCGAGGAAGCCCGGCCGTTGCGTAGCGCGCCTGGCCGCAGTGCGTCCCTTTGCATGCTTCAGCCGGATCCGGCAGCGTTGACATCAGACAGATGCAGCGATGTCATCGCGCAGCACTCATGGACCGCTTTGCCACATGCGCGCACTCTGTCGATAGCGACAACGAGCGTCTGGGCTCGGGCAGTCGTCCGACTGGACCCACCCGGCAAGCCTCACACGTGCGGTAACCGCAACGGTAGGGCGGGGCGCGGCGGCAGACCCGCTGCGTTCCATTGATCTGAAAAAGGTGACGCGACGCGGGCTGAACATGTGCAGGCTGATCCGCATGTCCCTGTTCGACCATCGGCACCCAGATCCGCCGCAGCCCTCGGCCCGCTTTCGACACGCACGATATCGCTTAGAGAACGACAATTATCTTGGGCGGCGCATTGACTCAAGATTTTTGCTACCAAGCGGTGGCGGTTGCCTCATGTAATTTGTTACCCGTCAGAATGCTGGCGGGGACGACTTATGACGAGGCGGCTCAGCATGACAACACGACGGGAATTGACTGAGGCAGTCGGTGAGCGGTACCGCCGTTCTGACCGGAACGAGAAGCGCGAGATACTGGACGAGTTTGTTCAGGTAACTGGGTATCACCGTAAGCATGCGATCCGTGTGCTGTGTCGCGAGCCTCTGCCTTCAAGGGCGAAGCCCGGTCCGCAGCGACGCTATGACGATGAGGTACGGGCCGCGCTGATCACGCTGTGGGAGGCTGCCGACCGGATCTGCGGCAAGCGACTGAAGGCGCTCATTCCAACGCTGATCGACTCGATGACACGGCATGGTCACCTGAGGTTATCGAAGGAGGTTCGCCAACGGCTGAACCAGATCAGCGCCGCCACCATTGACCGGCTGCTGCGTGACGTGCGCGAACAGGCTTTCGCGGGTCAACGCCGGCGCGCTGGCGGAATCGGCAATGCGATTCGTCGTGCGGTGCCAATCCGGACCTTCTCTGACTGGAATAATCCGCTACCCGGCTATCTCGAGGTTGATTTCGTCGAGCATTGCGGTGGCACCAAGATCGACGGCGACTTCGTGCATAGTTTCGTGATGACCGATATCGCGACCGGCTGGACCGAATGCCTGGCCATGCCTTACCGAAGCGGTGCGCTCGTCCTCGAGCACATCGAACGCGTTAGGCCTGCCTTGCCATTTCCGCTACGCGGCCTCGATTGTGACAACGATTCTGCCTTCATGAATGAGGCCGTCTTTGACTTCTGCAAGGCAACGGGTATCGAGCTGACGCGCTCGCGTGCATACAAAAAAAATGACCAGGCCTGGGTCGAGCAAAAGAATGGATCAGTCGTGCGCCGCCTCGTTGGCTATGGCAGGTTACGTGGACTTGAAGACACGGAAGCACTTGCCACCCTTTACGCGGTGTCGCGTCTGTACATCAACTTCTTCCAGCCTTCATTCAAGCTGAAATCCAAGACACGTCATGGCGCGAGAGTCACGAAGCGCTATGAAGCTCCCTTGACGCCCCTTGAGCGCATCCTGCGCTCGACGTCGGTGCCGGAAGCAACCAAACGCAGACTACGTGCCCAGTTTCGTGCGCTCGACCCGCTGGACCTCCTGAGCCGAATGCGCGAAGCGCAGCAGCACGTCGCGCAATGTAGCGAATCGGGCACGGCGCCAAAGGAGGCGAAAACACCTGGTCGCGTTTCCCTCGCGGATTTCCTGGCGAGTCTCGGGACAGCGTGGCAGGGCGGCGAGGTAAGACCCACGCATCATCGAAAAGCGCGCGTCCCCCATACCTGGCGCAGCCGCGAAGACCCGTTCGAGCACACCTGGCCGACAATACAGCAATGGCTCGAATCCGAGCCCGGCATCACGGCAAAGAAGCTACATGAGCGTCTCGTCGCCATGGCACCGGCGATGTATTCTGCTGCCCAGCTACGCACCCTGCAGCGTCGCGTCAAGGCATGGCGATCGAACCGCGCCAGGGAACTGGTGACCAGGATACTTGGCGACGCCGACGCGATGAAGGCTGGCGCCGCTACGCAGCGCCAGCCTTCATCGCAAAACAACCGGAAAGTGACAATTACCCGGGAGTAACATCATCCCGTGAGGCAACACGGCGGCCATCGTAATTGACAATCTACATCGCTGTCGGCACAAAGGTCCTCGCTGAAATCTCGTAACGCGTGACGTCCTGCGAGACTGGTGCATCCGGGAGCGCGCTCTTCAACTCGCGATTCGATCTGATCAAGCTCTGTACCGGCTTATCCACCTCTGCCGTGTCGGCGACCAGGACTCGCAGGAAAACGCCGACTGCATCGTCTCGCCGAGGGCGTGGAATAACAAAGGGGACGAAGGGCAACACGCCCAAGGCAGATCACGGTCCTCGACCCGGTCTCTGCTTCTTCGTGGTGCCGCCTGCGGAAAAGCATTTTTTCTGCAGGACTTCCGCTTGGTGGCGATTCGCATGTCCCTACAGCCGTTTCAGACAGGTGGACGTGAGACGGGAGAACCTGTAACCCGCGACTGTGCGCAGGCGCACAGGTCCGCCCAAGCCGGGTGAGGGGCCGGCAGATCATGATTCTCAACATCACTTTAATCAGGAATGCAGACTAGCATAACCGTCGGTACCCTATTCCGACGCACAATCCCAGACGGGCGTTCCACGCTGCGCCGCTGAGGCAGTTGTTTTCAGCCGCCATCACGCGACGGACGCCAGCGTCCAGCCACCAATGTCTATCCCGGGCGCAAACAGACCGGCCGTCCGCCAGCGTGCATGGCGCCGGCGGTCGAGCCGCGCCTCCGCTGGCTCAGCCTTGCTGCGCGAAGATCTTCCAGGTCTTTTTCTGCGTGGCGGCGTCGGCCGTTTCGTGCACGGGGCAGTCCAGGCGGAGATCCGTGTCGGCCATCGACAGATCAAGCAGCATGCAGTGATGCGGCGTTTTTTTCGGGTTTCTGCTCGGATCGAGATGCGTGCAGGTCACACACATCCGGTGCGGCGGAATATGGCCTTGCACTTCCAGCTGGCGTACGGTCTTCAGCAGCGTGCGATAAAAGAGCGACTGCTCTTCATCACGCAGTGTGGCGACGGCCTTCGCGAGGAAATCGGGCCATTGCGTGGCGCGCCTGGCCGCGGTGCGTCCCTTTGCCGTCAGGCGCAAGGCGAGCGCGCGGCCGTCGTCGAGCGCACGGCGCTTTTCCACCAGGCCCTTGGTCTCCAGCGTGCTCACGGCATCGCTCGTGGTCGCGGCCGTGAGCGCCGTTTCGCGGGCGATTTCGCCCAGACGCATCGGCCCCTTGCGCTGCATCAGCAGCACGAGGATTTCGCCTTGCGTCGGCGTCAAACCTGCGCCTTCCGCCCACCCCCATGCCTGGCTCCGCATGGCCGTGCTGAGTCGCAACAGGCTGTGGGTCACCCGCCCGGTTGCCTGCTCTCCATATACACTTTCGCTCATGGTTTTCCGTTCGTGGTCGACAGCATGCCGTGGTACGTCCACATCCGATATGCGATGACGGCGCACTGACAGTCTATGGAGCCTGCGTAGCCCGTACATCCGCTACGCCGACCCCTCTTATCCCAAAAAATGGTCGTGAATCGGCCCAGCTACGCCAGGAACATCTCAACTCTCATTTCGCAATCTGTGAGAACCGCAAGCTATGACCGATATTGTGCGCCTCACCGCGTGAGCAGATACGCGAACGCCAGCGTCGGCGAGAGTGACGCAAAATCACAATTGCTAAATACTACTACGTTTATAGACACAAGCGGGGAGGCGCTCGCATCATCGATGCATCTTGCCATGTGAGCGTCATGTCCGGTGCGCAGCGCATCGATGTGGACACGCATCAGGGGCCGTTGGCGCAGTTATCGCCTCAGGTACACCGTGCTGACCAATTGCTGCCTGCGCGCCAAGAGGACGAAGTGAACACTCCGCCCATGACTGAGCTGACGACGCGGATGCGTGTGTTCTGTCTCCCGCCATAAGTCTGTAGAGCATGAACTTTTTAGCGAATGCACATGCATGCATCGCTTGAGATTCATCGGAGGCATTCGATCAGCTGTGTTCCGCAGCGAACGGCTGCAGCCAAACACGCCTTGTCAATGAACGGTCGAACGGCGTACTGCGATGCATCTCGTGACCCATTCCTCGTGTGTTCTTCATTGGCGAAAGCGCCGCACCGTTCACGCAACTAACGATCTGCGCCTCGCTCCCACTACCTTAGCTTCGCCACCAACCGCCGGCACGCAAGGCGCGGCACCGTTCGGCGTCTCCCGCCCGCGCCGTCGCCGGTTCGTGCGCGACGAAACCGAAATGCGATAAGGTGTCCGTGATGTCCACACCCGGACGCCTCTCAAGGATGACGAATATGAACAAACAGGAACTGATTGATGCGGTTGCGAGCGCCACGGGCGAAAGCAAGGCGACTACGGCGCTGCCATCGACGCCGTGCTGGAATCGATTACGCAGGCCGTCACGCGTGGTCATACGGTGCAGCTTGTCGGTTTCGGGTCATTCTCGACGGGCGCACGTTCGGAACGCACGGGCCGCAATCCGGCGACGGGTGAAACCATCACGATCGCCGCGGCGAAGACCGTGAAGTCTACGGCGGGGAAGGCGTGCAAGGATGCGGTGAACGCAGCCTGACGCCCCGCGTTGAACTCGCGCCGGAGATCGTGGATGTCCTGTACGAGGCGTGTGCATGAAGGCGGACCCGGCACCCGCGTCGATCCGCGCCTGCACGCGGTTTTTTCAAAGACGCTCGCAAAACGTCTTGCACCGAGGATGTCGCGACGACTGTTGCTGCTTCAGATCAGTGCATCCGCCATTGCACACCGGTGGCAAGCGATAACTGCTTCCGCCCGGCTGATGCGATCACAATGCGCGTTATTTGTCAGGAGGCCGACCTCCGATTCGCGCGCCAGTGTGCAGTTCGATAAATGCGTGCTCGGGCACGCTTCTCGCCATACGTGAACGCTCCGTCATGGTAAATCGATTGAAAGGAGACGATTCCACTTAGCTACTTGGTTGTACTACGCAATGCGTAAGAGAAAATGCACAAAGGAAAAATTCCTATTAGATGGTAACTAGGTTTGGAGGATTCGATGAAAGGATGCGGTGTAATCGCAGCATCGGTATTGTCAGAATGTATGGTTCCCGCGATGGGGCAAAGCTCGACGCGAACAAAAAAGGAACGAGCTGGCGAAGCTTCGCGCTATCGAGGGGGCGTTATGAGCTGGCTGACTCGGGAACAGGCGTACGAGCATAGCAACGTCAGCGCCCTGGCACTGACGCAAATGATGGATGGGGCCACGAACGCTCGCTGCGAGAACTGGCAACGTCGTCGCGTACCTTAAAACACGCCCCGCTCTGTCGTGCGAGCACAACGATGCGTGCGGCTACGACCGCCTTGGAGGTGCATAGCCGCCGCCTACCGCGATTGTCCGCGGGCTTCTGGAAGTGCTGGTGCTTAACGGAGCGGACATCGGAGCAAAACCGCGCAGACATCCTGATCGTTCAGCTCGTACGCCGTCAGTCCAGTTTCCAGCGCCGTAGAGTTCTGTATCGGCCTGGGCAACGAAATTCACTGGTTTGTGAGGTTGATGCCGAGGCGTACGGCCGTATCCGGCTAGGTCACCTAGTACAAGATCCCTCAAATAGCTTTAATAATTATCCGGCTGCAAATAAGGCTGCAGGAGCGTGACGACGACCTCGGCCATCTCGTCGAGCGAACCTGTGCCCGGCAGCGGTTCCCATCGGCCGGTGTGGCTGCGAAAGGCGGCACTATAACGATTGCGGGGGAGCTCAATAAGGCGCGCCACAACAGTCGGTTCCTCATCATCGAGACGTTTGATCAGCAGGTGCCGCCCGTAGGCTTGTGTGACGGGCGAAGTGGAAGTGAAACCGCTGATCATGCCGCTGGTTGAACGCCTGCCCGACGGCCTGAGCGCGATGCGTATTGCGGTTGTCCCAAATCACGTGCACCTGTTTGCGCGGGTGCGCAACCGCCACGCGCTCCATGAAGGCGACTAGGTCGTCCCGGGTGCGCCGCTCGCGGCAGTCTGCCAGCACCTGACCGGTATGCACATCAAGCGCGGCAATCAGCGCCTGGGTGCCGTGCCGGATATATTCAAACTCCCGACGACGCAGCCGTCCCGGTGCTGGCGCACGCCCCGGGTGCTTGCGCTCGATGGCTTGAATGCCCGTCTTCTCGTCGATGTTGAGCACCACCGCATTTTTGGGCGCCTTGCGGTACAGCTTGCAAATCGCATTGACCCCTTCTCGCGAAAGGCCGGGTGGGGACTGTGTAGCCATTGCTGGACCCGGTGCGGTCGAACGCTTTCTTCGACAACTTCACTGGCGTTGCATGACGACCTTGGCTCATCTCGAAATGATAGCCAGGACAATTTAATAAAGCTATTTACGGGATGTTGTACTAGAGGCTTCGGATTCGCGGCGACAACCGGTTGGCAGCAGTGACCGGACTGACGGTAATCGTGAGCCACCACCGGCTGTTCTTGCTTAAATCGGTCAATCACCGCACCACCTGGCCGAACCCCGCCTGCCTCTGAAGCACCGGACACAGTCTCCTGCTTGCAACCGAAGTTCTGTTCATGAGCGTGAGGGGTAGGGAAAATACTATCAAGCCCTTTGTGTGCAAATCATTATAATCATTAATATTGTGAGTCTCAGGCCGCGGCGTCCTCAGGGCGAAGCCGTGATGCATCCGCGGTCCCGGTAAATGTTGGCTTAACGAAACAATGGACAAACTCTTCATGAACAAAGTCTCGTCGGGAAAAGTGGCAGAACACGTCGACGCGCGCGCATTCCTCGATAGCGAGTATGGCCGTCTCACCGAGGTGCTCGTATGCGATGCAATGTACTACGACTGGGCGCGTTCAAACACGATGGTTATCGGTTCGCTGGACGCAGGGAAGACCGCGGATGTTGCCGCCGCGATGAGCCAGCATCGAGAGTTGCGAGCTGCTCTCACCGAAGCTGGTGTCACCTGCCGTCTTCTTGAGCAGGACCCGCACTTGTTCTATCAAACTTATACGCGAGACAGCAGCGTGATGACACCCTTTGGCTTGC
Organism: Paraburkholderia diazotrophica; assembly: GCF_038900755.1. Classification (GTDB taxonomy): domain Bacteria; phylum Pseudomonadota; class Gammaproteobacteria; order Burkholderiales; family Burkholderiaceae; genus Paraburkholderia; species Paraburkholderia diazotrophica_A. The sequence goes on along the minus strand of NZ_JBBPEN010000012.1, from coordinate 130,353 downwards.
TTCTGTGCCAGATGGCTAGACCCGAGCGACAGGGGGAATGGGGGCCGATCGTCGATTTCTGCGCCTTGTGTGATATTCCGGTGTGGAAACGGGTGACTGCTGGAAGTCTCGAAGGCGGGGATGTCCAGATCCTGTCGCCGGGTCAGGTACTCATCGGCGTGAACGAAGTACGGACGACGTACGCGGCTGCCCAACAGGTTGCAGCGTGGTTTGCCGAGGCGGGCTGGCAAACTCGTTTTATCAAGGTACCTGCGTACTTCCTGCACCTCGACGTTCTGTTCAGTGTTGTCAACGACAAGGTGGCGCTGTGCGCCACAGATATTCTCGACCCGGACGACGTCGCGTGGCTGCGAGAACGGTATGAACTGATCGAGGTCGGCTACCGCGAGGTGATGAGCATGGGTGCCAATGCCGTCGCTCTTGGCGACGATCGGGTGCTTTCCTCAAAACAAAATCCTCGAATCAACGCTGCCTTGCGGGCACAAGGTTTTCACGTGTTCGATCCTGACCTCGAGCAATTTGTCATTGAGGGCGGCGCTGCGCATTGTCTGACCATGCCGCTTCGCCGGAGCCTTGTCGGGGGGGCGAAATGAGCAAAGTCGAATTTAAGGGCGGTACTACGATTGCCGCTCTGAAGTTGCCGAAGGTGCAGTATGGTCGAGGCGTATATGTCTTCGACACGACCGGGAAGCAATACATCGATGGCTCGTCTGGACCGGCCGTCTACAGTCTTGGACACGGGAATGAAGAGGTCAACGAGGCCGTCGCCGCGCAACTCAGACAGATCGCCCATGGCTACCGGTATCTGTTCACCAGCGACCCCTTGGAAGAGCTTTCCGAGCTTGTACGGGAGGCGTGTGGACCGGACTTAACGTCAATGGTCTTTGTATCCGGTGGGTCGGAGGCGGTCGAGTCGGCATTGAAGCTCGCCTTGCAGTATCACAGCGCGCTTGGCAACTCGAGCCGTCGACGCTTTATCTCGCGCCAGCGGTCATGGCACGGGAACACTCTTGGCGCCCTTTCCATATCCGGCTTTCTCGAACGCAGGGCACCCTTCGAGGGCGCTCTCATTCCCGCGTCGTTGATCAGTCCGGCCAACGAGTACCGGCCCCTCAATGACGTGCACGCGGATGAACTGGGCAGGGCCTGCGCCGACGAACTGGAACAGGAAATTCTGCGCATCGGCGCCGACAACGTTGCAGCGTTCGTATTTGAGCCCGTGGTCGGCGCTGCAGGTGGCGTCGTTCCCGCGCCGAAGGGCTATGCCAAGGCCGTCAGGGAAGTCTGCGACCGCCATGGGGTGCTGATGATCGCAGACGAGGTGATGTGTGGCTCCGGCCGATGCGGAACTTGGCGAGCACTGGAATTCGACGACGTGGTCCCCGACATCATGCCGATCGCGAAGGGACTGGGTGGAGGTTATATTCCACTGGGGGCGACCGTCTATACGAAGAAGGTCGCAGAAGTTATCAACGGCGCGTACGGTGGCCCGATGACGGGGCACACCTTCAGTGGCCATACGGCCGCGTGCGCCGCTGGCGCCGCTGTCCAGAAGATTATCAAGCGGGATCGTCTGATCGAACGCGTCCAGACCGCCGGGCGGCGGTTCGGCGAGATGCTCAGAGCAGAGTTGGCGGACATCGGAGCCGTCGGCGATATCCGCGGCCGCGGCTTTTTCTGGGGCGTTGAATTTGTGGAAGACCGGGAGCGCAAGACACCGTTCGCCGCCGAAAAGCAACTCTATCTCAAGGTCAGGCAGAGATCGCTCGCGAACGGACTAATCTGCTACCCGTCTGGCGGCAATGTCGACGGAGTATTGGGTGACACGGTCATACTTGCGCCGCCCTATATTGCTACGGATAGCGAACTTGCTGAGATCGTCGAAAAGTTCGCGAGATCGTCCCGTGAGGCTCTTACTGAGCTCGGAAGGTGAGATCTGTACACGACCCGCGAAACTGGAAATCACGCGCATCAGACCCTGACTGTATTCAACAAAATCGGTGAACATCATGAAAAAGCTTCACGTTTTGCTGGCTGTCGTCATTAGTTTCATTGTCCTGCCGTCGCTTTCATTCTCCAAGGACATCGCGACGATTCGGTTCGGCACATCCCCCGACTATCCGCCCTTCGAATCCAAGTCGCCTGACGGCAAGCTCGTCGGCATCGATATTGATCTAGGGAACGCGGTGTGTGCCCAGTTGCACGCGAAATGTGAATGGGTCGAAGGGGATTTCGACGGTCTGATTCCCAGCCTGAAAGCGAGAAAAATCGATGTGATTCTCTCGGGGATGATGGCAACCGAGCAGCGAAAAAAGGAAATCGACTTTAGCGACAAGCTGTACAGCGCGCATAGCCGGCTCCTGGTGTCCAAGGCAAGCACGTTGCAACCCATCGCTGAGAGTCTGCGGGGCAAGAGCGTCGGTGTCTTGCAGGGCTCCGTAGAGGAGACCATCGCAAAAGCGCAGTGGGCTAATTCGGGCGTGACGGTCGTCCCGTATGCCAACCAGGACCAGGCGCTCGCAGACCTTGTAAATGGCCGTTTGGATGGCGTTCTGGTGGAGCAGATCCAGGCTGGTGTGGGCTTTCTCAAGACCGAGCGGGGTCGCGGGTTCAAGTTTGCCGGAGGACCTATCGTGGTGAACGGCATCGCTGACTATACCGCCATGGGCCTTCGCAAGGACGACCCCAGTCTCAGGCAGTCCATCAACGACGCGCTGCAAAAGATCCGGTCCGATGGAACGTACACGACCATCACTCACAAGTACGTTGACTTCGACATCTCGAAATAACTACCTGTACTGAGAAAGAATTCCATCTGCTGAATAGAGCGGGAAACACCGGAAGGCATCGAAAATGTATAGCGATAGAGGTGCAACGTGAGCGACAGTATCCTGACGCTGTCTGATCTGAGAATTGACGGTCACCGACTTTGGCGCAGTCTGATGGACCTTGCGAAGATCGGTGCAACGGAGAAGGGCGGAGTCTGTCGACTGGCCCTGACACAACTGGACAAGGAAGCCCGAGATCTGATTGTCCGTTGGGCAACCGAACTTGGTTGTACTGTACGAATCGACAAAATCGGAAACATCGTAGCTCGCCGCCCTGGAACGAACCCCGAAGTGCCCCCGGTAATGACGGGAAGTCACATCGACACGCAACCGACTGGCGGGAAGTTCGACGGAAATTATGGCGTTCTTGCAGGTCTTGAAGTGCTGCGAACATTTAACGACCACGGACTAAGGACCATTGCGCCAGTGGAAGTCGTCGTATGGACGAATGAAGAGGGATCCCGGTTTGTTCCAGTGATGATGGGATCCGGCGTGGCAAGCGGGGCCTTTTCACTCGAGTACGCGCTTTCTCGCGAAGACTCGGACCAGATATCAGTCGAGGATGCACTGAAGTCTATTGGCTATCAAGGTTGCATTGAGCCATCGTACTCGCCAAAAGCATATTTCGAGGCGCATATCGAGCAGGGTCCGGTTCTCGAAACGGCGGCCTGTACGGTCGGTGTCGTCACCGGAGCGCTGGGTCAGCGATGGTACAACGTCAAGGTTCAAGGGCAGGAAGCTCACGCCGGTCCAACTCCAATGAATCTGCGTCGGGATGCCTTGCTTGTCGCGGCTGACCTCGTCAAAGGGGTCAATCAGATCGCGACCGGGTCTTCCACGAACGCGCGGGGAACTGTCGGCTGTATGTCTCTGTTCCCGAATTCAAGGAACGTCATTCCAGGCCAGGTGGCAATGACTGTCGACCTTCGTGCCGATTCTGCCGAGCTCCTTGACTTACTGGACACGCAGTTCCGAGAGCTATGCTCGGAATGTGAATTGCCTGTCGAAGTCGAACAGGTCGTTCATTTCCCTCCTCAGCCCTTCGACAGCTTCCTTGTGGATTCGGTCAGGCGGAAAAGCGCAGATCTTGGTTATCCGTCGATGGATCTGCTTAGTGGTGCCGGACACGATGCGGTTTATCTGGCCAGCGTAGCACCTACCGCGATGATCTTCGTTCCTTGCGAGGGCGGGATCAGTCATAACGAAATCGAGAACGCATCTCCAAAGGACCTGGAGGCAGGGGCCAACGTCTTGCTCCAGATGATTATCGAAGCAGCGGGAGTTGACGACGCATAGTCGCCGGCGATGCTGGCACACTCCGCTTGCGCCGCTGCGGCAGGAGATGGGCCATAGTGCCAACCTTATGATCTGCGAGAGGCGGGGCCGCGTCAGTATCCATCGCTCAACAGGCGAGGGTGCTGAGGCGGAGCACTGCCTGCCTGGACGCAGACTTCCTGCTGAGACACAGGATGAGTATTTTATGAACACATTAAGCATACGCGACATCACGAAAAATTTTGGCGAACATTCCGTACTCAAAGGTGTGTCCATGGAGGCGCGCGCGGGAGACGTGATCAGCCTGATCGGCTCTTCTGGGTCGGGCAAAAGCACGTTCCTCCGTTGCATCAATTTCCTGGAGAGCCCCAGCGGAGGCACCATCAAGTTGCACGATGAGGAGATCCAAACCTTCCCCAACGCCCGCGGTGATCTCATCGTCAGAGACAAAAAGCAGCTGCAACGATTGAGAGCTCGACTCGGAATGGTCTTTCAGCATTTCAATCTCTGGGCGCATATGACGGTGCTGGAAAACGTGACGGAGGCTCCGCATCGTGTCGCAAAGGTCAGCCGTTCGGAAGCGCGCGAATGCGCGCTCCGCTATCTCGAGAAAGTCGGCATGCCGCGGACCCATTGCGACGCGTATCCATCGCACTTGTCCGGGGGGCAGCAACAACGGGTTGCAATCGCGCGTGCCCTTGCCATGGAACCAGACGTCCTCCTCTTTGATGAACCGACGTCGGCGCTCGATCCCGAACTCGTCGGCGGGGTTCTCAGGGTCATGCAGGGACTAGCGGAAGAGGGGAGAACGATGGTCCTGGTGACACATGAAATGGAATTTGCCAGGTCGGTGTCAAGCCGTGTCATGTTCCTTGAACAAGGGCGAGTCGAAGAGGAGGGCGCTCCCGAAGAGATCTTCGTTCGCCCCCAAAGTCCGCGACTCCAGCGCTTCCTCTCGGGCAGTCTCAAATGAACCTATGTGGATCACAAGGCGATTCCTGGATCAGAAGGAGCAGGGCATGCTAAGCGGTTATGGCACAGAAATATTTTGTGGCGCCCTGGAGACGCTGAGACTGTCACTGCTATCGCTTGTCGTGGCGTTTCTCGTCGGGCTCCTCGGCGCGACGGCCAAGCTGTCCGGAAACCGGCTAAGCTTCTTCCTGTCCACCTGCTACACCACGATCATCCGGGGGGTCCCCGATCTTGTACTGATGTTGCTGACGTTTTACAGCATTCAAATCGCGTTGAACGTGGCGACCGACCGCTTCGGTGCAGCGCAGGTTGACATCAGTCCGTTCTGGGCGGGCTCCGTGACAATTGGTCTGGTGTACGGAGCATATTTCGTCGAGACTTTTCGAGGGGCCTATCTGTCAATCAGCCGGGGGCAGATTGAGGCGGCGATGGCGTACGGGATGACCTATTGGACTGCATTTAAACGGATCGTCTTTCCGCAACTTATGTTGCACGCTTTACCTGGAATCAGTAACAACTGGCAGGTTATCGTGAAGGCAACAGCGCTGGTATCGATTATCGGGCTATCAGACCTTGTCAAGGCTGCGCAGAATGCCGGACGCAGTACCTTCAACAGTTTCTTCTTCATGCTGGTTGCAGCCGGTGTCTATCTGGTCCTGGCTGCGATTTCTACAGTCGCGCTTGACCGGCTGCAGCGCCACTACTCCAGACATGCTCGAGGCGCCTCACGATGATTGACTTACTTCGACAGTATTGGCTACCTCTACTTGTCTTCGACGGTGATCACTTTAGCGGACTGGTAGTGACGCTATGGTTGCTTGTTCTTTCAGTCGCGTTTGGTTTCGTACTTGCGGTGCCTCTTTCCATTGCGCGAAATTCGTCCAATCGATATGTTTCCGGGACGGTAAAGGCATACACATTCGCGATCCGCGGGACGCCACTCTATGTGCAGTTGCTGTTGATCTACACTGGAATATATGGCCTCGAATTTGTGAGGGCAAGCGACATTCTGAGTGCTTTCTTCAGAAGTGGTATGAACTGCACAGTTTTGGCATTTTCACTGAGTACCTCAGCCTACACTACGGAACTATTCGCAGGCGCAATGCGGACCATTCCTCATGGGGAGATAGAGGCCGCAAGAGCCTTTGGAATGTCATCAGGCGCGATCTACCGTGTCGTGATAATCCCGGCTATGCTTCGCCGCGCATTGCCGATGTACAGCAATGAGATCATCCTTATGTTGCATGCCACGACGCTTGCTTTCACCGCGACGGTGCCGGAGCTCATGAAGGTCGTGCGAGACATGAACTCGGCGACGTACATGACGTTCTCTAGCTTCACGATCGCTGCGCTGATATACCTATCGATATCATTTTTGCTGATCGGTGCATTCAAGAAAGCCGAGAAAAAATGGCTGGCGTTCCTCGCGCCAAGGTCGACCGGTGCAGGTCGTGTGACGAATTGTCTATCCACACGCCGCAGTCAGCGCTTTATGGGACATTTCCTGACGCTGCTTCCGATAAGGTGGCCTCTGAAGCCTCTCCGCCGCGATTCGGAATAGGGAATGGTTTCGTGTGACCGTAAAACCTTTATCGTCAAGCGAATCATTAATCGATGGATGACGGAGTTTTCTGGCGCGTTTATTGGCAGTCTGCCTTGCGCGTTTGAATCAAAGGAGTTGCCGCAATGTTGAAAACTACCATGGACCTGGTCGGTTACAGCGATCGACTCTCGGCCGTATCGGGCGAATCCATCGCCTTCAAGGTATCCAGCCGCCTGGAGTCCCCCTTCACGGCGCGACTTGTTCGAGTGATCCATGCAGACGTCAATCCTGCGGGGCCTGGCTTGCGTATGGTTGACCTGGGCCACATCTATTCGACCAACGCACCATCGGTCGAGCAGTTGATTCATCGAGGTTCCTGGATTCATGTACCTGGCGTACCGTGGCCTAACCCTGACAATGACTGGTCAATTTCTGTCCGGGTGTTGCCGACGTTAGCAAAGAACGGCTCACAGTGCATTATGTCGCAGTGGGACTCGAACAAGGCACAAGGATGGCAGATTGGTATCGATGGCGAGGGGGCCACTGCAACCTGGTCCAACGACAGTGGTTTAACTGTGAATCTGCGCGCGAATTGCCCGGTGGGAGCCCGATGGGCGGGTATTTCCCTCTGTTTCGACGCCAGGACGCGAAAGCTGAAGCTGTCTTTTACGCCGATTGATTCGCGCTACATCGGCTCGGAAACAGTTGCAACCGTGCCTACCGGTGGTTGGAGCGCTCCCGCGCCTGCCGTTGCAATCGCGGCTCTCTCCGCCGATGCGCCAACGCTCCATTTCAATGGGCGTATCGAAGCACCGCGAATCCACGCTGGTTCGATGGTGATCGCAGCATGGGATTTCGCGCTTGGAATTGATACGGGAGACGTATTTGACTGCGGTCCGGGTGCCCATCACGGCCGGATCGTTAATCTTCCTACGCGCGCAGTTCGCTCCTCGAATTGGACCGGCCGCGAGTTCTGTTGGCGTGCTGCGCCGGATGAGTATGCGGCGATTCATTTTCATCAGGAAGATATTGACGACGTCAATTGGGAAACGTCCTTTACCTTCACTGTTCCTGACGACCTTCCTTCCGGTTCTTACGCGATGGCACTTGCAGACGACCGGGGAGTTGATCGCGACTGGCTACCATTCTGGGTGAGCGCACGTCCCGGACGGCCGGGCCACGAACTCGCGATCGTCATACCGACGTACACCTATCAGGCTTACGCAAACTTTGCGCGCGGTAACTTTGATGAAGATTTCCGCGCCAAGGTGAATGCGTGGCAAGCATATCCACATAATCCGGACGATCATCCGGAAGTTGGATTATCAACCTACAACCTGCACGCTGACGGCAGCGGCGTCGCCTTTTCTACCCGTCTGCGGCCCATGCTGACGATGCGCCCTGGTTTCATGACATTCAATGAACCTCGCGGATCAGGCTGCAGACACTACATTGCTGATCACTATCTGCTGGACTGGCTCGAACACGAGGGTATCGGGTTTGACATCGTGACGGACGACGACCTCGAGCGTCACGGTCAGGCTATGCTCGAACCTTATCGCGCGGTCCTCACAGGCACCCATCCTGAGTACCACACTGAGCGCACACTCGACGCCATTGAGGGATACCTGAAGCAGGGAGGCAATCTTGCCTATCTTGGGGGCAACGGGTTCTACTGGAAAATTGCCCTATCCGAACTGTTTCCCGGCGCGCTTGAGCTACGCCGTGGCAACAACGGGATCCGGAACTGGACCAGTTTGCCGGGCGAACTTCATAACGCATTCGATGGTCGACTGGGAGGCCTTTGGCGTGACAGCGGCCGACCTCCGCAGCGGCTGGTTGGTATTGGATTCTCGGCGCAGGGGCCTTTCGAAGGCTCGTACTATCGCGTTCACGATCACGCGCGTGAACAGCCTGGAGGCTGGCTGCTTGATGGCGTCTCTTCGGGAATCATCGGGGATTACGGACTCTCGGGGGGCGGTGCAGCAGGGTTTGAACTCGACTCGACTTCAACCATTGCGGGTTCGCCAGAGCAATACACTCTCCTCGCGACATCCGAACGGCATTCATCGGCATTCGGTGCCGCGCTCGACGCACTCACCGCGCATGACGAGTCGCTCGATCACGGCCCACTTGCGTCGTTGATCAAGGCCGAGATGATCTGGTACGAGACAGGTTGGGGAGGATCCGTCTTTTCGGTGGGGTCGATCACCTGGTGCGGCAGCCTTTCACACAACAGGTACTGCAACGACGTTGCAAAAATCATGAAGAACTACGCGATGCGCATGACGCGGCGCGACGCCTAGTCCCGGAAGTTTCAGCGGGCGACCGCATCCATCCGGGGATGGCCGCACGACGTTCTTTCACCACAGTGGCTCCCGGCTCAAATGCCGGTAGCTGCTGCTGACGCCTGGTTCCAGTTCGTGGCATCGCCCACAAGGGATCCACTGCGTTTTGCGGAGCAGCCGCTCGACTAATCGTCTTTTCGCTATTAGAGGCAAGCATGTCAGACAAGCCAATGCATATGGGACCTACCATCATCACCGCTGCAGTCACGGGATCTATTCATACACCGTCACTGTCACCATATCTGCCATACAAGGTCGAGGACATTGCTGCGCATGCTATTCAGGCTGCGGAAGCTGGCGCGGCCATCATCCATCTTCATGTCAGGGATCCCCTGAATGGTCAGCCGTCATCGAGCCCCGTTCTTTTCCGCAGTGTCGTCGAGCAAATAGCGTCAGCCACCGACGCTGTCATCAACGTGACGACTGGAGGCAGTTCGTCCATGTCGATCGATGAACGCCTCGCCGCACCGCTCCAGCTTAATCCGGAGATGTGCTCGTTGAACATGGGGTCAATGAATTTTGGCATGTTCCCGCTGGCCGAGCGTCGCAACGAGTGGCAATTCGATTGGGAAAAGCCGTTCCTTGAAGCGTCACGACAGACAATATTCAAGAACACATTCGCTGATATTGAGGAGATCCTGTCCGTCATTGGCACTCAGCGAGGAGCTCGCTTTGAGCTTGAATGTTATGACGTCGGGCATATTCAAACTGTCGCGCATTACCGGTCCCGCGGACTGCTAACCGGTCCGATCTTCCTGCAGTTTGTGCTCGGCATTCTCGGCGGAATTGATGCCGCACCGGAACAACTGCTCCATATGAAGCAAACTGCGGATCGACTTCTTGGGCGAGACTACGAATTCTCGGTACTTGCCGGCGGTCGGCACCAGATACCGCTTGGAACGATGGGCGTGCTACTCGGGGGCAATGTTCGTGTAGGGTTAGAGGACAGCCTGACAATAGGCCGCGGCAAACTTGCGCAAAGTAGTGCGGAGCAGGTGTCCAAGATTCGACGCATCATTGAAGAACTCGGTAAGGAAGTAGCGACCCCGGACCAGGTTCGAGCGCGCCTGGAGCTCAAGGGCAGGGGGCAGGTAAGTTTTTGAGCGTCTACGGCCGCAAGGTGCGCAATCGCATGGCCCCAGCCTGGCTGGTTGGGGCCATGTGTGAATCCTCCACAAACTGGAGGCCGCCACAAGGTCAACAGGTTCGGAAGCGACAGCGCTCGCCGAACGGCCAACGCCGCAAGGCCCCGTAGCGCCTGTGCAACACGGGTTGCCTGCTGCTCAACGGGTTGCCTTGGCTTTCTGCCGCTTTACGGGCGGTTCATCATGTGCTCCGCCGTTATGCCTTCCACGCCTGCTTTCGATGGATTCCGCCATTCCAAGAAGATGGCGATGCATCAACGAGTGCACATGCTCAACATCCCCACGGCGGAACATTTCGATCAATTCCTCGTGTTCCATGATCACCTTCAGCGACGAGTCCTCGTCGTCGAACGTGAGCAAATCTTCAATCATCTCCCTCTCCGCCCTGCAAAGGAACAGGCCGACGAATCGAAGCAACGGATTGGGACAATGTCTGGCTATGATTTCGTGGAAATCTATTTCGGCGTTCTTATGTGCGCGCCGGTCGAGTTGACCCCTGAGTCCCGCACGGCAGAGTTCAACCGTATGCTCAAGGGACTGCAGGACGTCCGGTGTCACACATTCACACGATGAACGCGCAATTTCAGGTTCGATACTTTCCCGGGCGTCGTAAATGTGTTGCCATGTGAGATTGCGGAAATAGAGATAAGTTTGCAGTCCCTGTAACACGGTGTCCGTGGGTATATCAGCAAGACTGACGCCGCCGTTTTTCCCGGGCGTAACTTCGACGAGGCCGTGACTTTCCAGAATCGCGAGCGCTTCCCGTACCGTGGCTCTTGCCGAGCCGTAAGTCGCCATCAGGTCTTTCTCGCTCGGCAGCCGATCGCCTGGACTCAGATTATCGCGGATAATCATTGCCCTGATGTCCTCTGCGATGTAACGCGCCTGTCGCATCGCAGTCCGCCCCGATCTTGCAGTAATACTTTTGGGCAGGACGACGCGGGACTGCTCCGTGGTTGCCGAGCGTGAGGCCGACTGGGCCAAGCTTGCCGAGGAGCGTGTTGTAGTTCGTCTAATCATCTTTGACATGTGGTGACTCTCGGACCCGAATGGTCTCGCCGCAGCTTGTGCCGCCTTGACACAGGAACAACGCCGGCGCGAGAAGGAAACGCTCGAATGACATCAATTGTAATCTATGCAATCAAACGAACGTGCCGCTCAACAGGACGCTTGCCGCTGCCGCGATGGGGAATCCCCGGCGGACGGAGAGATTTCCCGGTCCTCGCGAAGCGGATGGTGCGACCGACCTGATCAGTTTGCCGTCGGTGTGAGCTTTACTTCGTTCACGACAAACGTGCCGGCCGCGCTTGCAAGCAGCCGTCCAGACTCGTCGACCACCTCGGCGGCAGCGAAAGCGAGGCGGCGCCCCAACTGGGTCACCGAGCCGCTGGCCAAGACGGTCGAGCCGTTAGCCTCCTGAGCTCCCAGGAAGCGAACCGACATCTCGACGGTCGCAGATACTTGCGTGGCGCCAAGAGCCGAGTCCACTGCCAGCGCCATTGCGCAATCGAGTATCGTGGCGAGCGCGCCGCCATGCAGCTTTCCGGTGGGATTACCTGCAAACGACGATGCCGGCATCGATAACAGAACGGATCCAGAGCTCGCTTGAACGACCGAGATCTTCAGCGTCTCGTAGATCGGAGACACCCATCCACCACGGGTCTGCAGGCGCTGTAACCATTCGGCCGTTCCTTCGTTGGATAGCCGGGTGACCATATCAAGTGTCATACCATCCTCCAGGTGAGCGCAAAGGGTCTGATGCACTCCAAAAATTGATTTTGGCAAATCAGAGAAATCATTATAATGTTTTGCATTAATGATGTCGAAGGCCGCGTCGGCGTCAGGCTCCAGCTGCGCGGCCGCGGTCCGGGCAGGATGCTTAACGAAACTAGGGGATGCTTGACCCCGATATGTTGAAGAGCGTGACGATCAGCGGACCGGGGCTGGCGCTCTCGAGACGGCGTTAGCGATTCTTCCTGATCTGGCGAGTGAGAGCATCAGCGCCTTGCACGACGCCGGAAAATAAATACCAATATGGATCCTGCATGCGAGCGCTAGCGTTCGGAAATAGTGGTGGTCTGGCCGTTCGGTCGCGCAGTTGTGGGCCCGGTACGCCTTACACCCAGTGATGCAGTCGATGATGTGGTGAAAGCGGGAAACGCGGGGCTTCGCTGGTCAGAGCTATCGTGTCGCGATCGTGCAAGGATCCATTTTGAAGTTGTGGACCAGGTTGACGCGCTCCAGCCAGTCCGCGTCGACAAATACACTCAAGGCGGGAAAGACAAGCCGACAGGCAATCGGGCCTTTGCAGTCCTTTTAGAGGAACCAATGTCAACAATTGCATCTTACTTGCAGGAACGCCGTATATTTCCGGTTGCCACGGAGGTCACGTCGCAGGCCAACGTGTCCGGCATGGACGCCTACAAGGCGCTGTGCGCCGAAGCCGAACGCGATTACGAAGGCTTCTGGGCGCGCCTCGCGCGCGAAACCCTGAACTGGCAAAAGCCCTTCACGAAGGTGCTCGACGAATCGAAGGCGCCGTTCTACACGTGGTTCGAAGACGGCGAACTCAATGCCTCGTACAACAGCCTCGACCGCCACGTCGAAGCGGGGCAATGGCGAGCGCGTCGCGATCGTCTTCGAAGCCGACGACGGCACCGTCACGAACGTCACCTACAAGGACCTGCTCGCGCGCGTGTCGCGCTTCGCCAATGCGCTGCAGAAACGCGGCGTGAAGAAGGGCGATCGCGTGGTCATCTACATGCCGATGTCGGTGGAAGGCGTGGTCGCCATGCAGGCTTGCGCGCGCATCGGCGCGACGCACTCGGTCGTGTTCGGCGGCTTCTCGTCGAAGTCGCTCAACGAACGCATGGTCGACGTGGGCGCGGTCGCGCTCATCACCGCCGACGAACAGATGCGCGGCGGCAAGGCGCTGCCGCTGAAGAACATCGCTGACGAAGCGCTCGCCATGGGCGGCTGCGAGGCGGTGCACAGCGTGATCGTCTACAAGCGCACGGGCGGCAAGGTCGCCTGGCACGAAGGCCGCGACCAGTGGATGCACGAACTTTCGGCGGCCGAGAGCGATACGTGCGCGCCGGTGCCGGTGGGCGCGGAACACCCGCTCTTCATCCTCTACACGTCGGGCTCGACGGGCAAACCGAAGGGCGTGCAGCACAGCACGGGCGGCTACCTGTTGTGGGCCGCGCAAACGATGAAGTGGACCTTCGATCACAAGCCCTCGGACGTGTTCTGGTGCACGGCCGACATCGGCTGGATCACGGGCCACAGCTATATCGCCTATGGTCCGCTCACGATCGGCGCAACCCAGGTCGTGTTCGAAGGCGTGCCCACGTACCCGAACGCGGGCCGCTTCTGGGACATGATCGCCAAACACAACGTCACGGTGTTCTACACCGCGCCCACGGCGGTCCGTTCGCTCATCAAGGCATCCGAAGCCGACGCGAGGGTGCATCCGAAGAGCTACGACCTTTCTTCGCTGCGCATTCTCGGCACGGTCGGCGAGCCAATCAATCCCGAAGCGTGGATGTGGTACTACGAAAACGTGGGCGGCAAGCGCTGCCCGATCGTCGACACGTGGTGGCAGACCGAAACCGGCGGCCACATGATCACGCCGCTGCCGGCCGCGACGCCGCTCGTGCCGGGTTCGTGCACGCTGCCGCTGCCGGGCATCATGGCCGCGATCGTCGACGAAACCGGCCAGGACGTGCCGAACGGGCAGGGCGGCGTTCTCGTCGTGAAGCGTCCGTGGCCCGCGATGATCCGCAACGTCTGGGGACAACCCGAGCGCTACAAGTCGGGCTACTTCCCCGAGGAACTGGGCGGCAAGCTGTATCTGGCCGGCGACGGCAGCGTGCGCGACAAGGACACGGGCTACTTCACGATCATGGGCCGTATCGACGACGTGCTGAACGTCTCGGGCCACCGCCTCGGCACGATGGAGATCGAGTCGGCGCTGGTGGCGAACCCGCTCGTGGCCGAAGCCGCCGTGGTGGGCCGCCCCGACGACACCACCGGCGAAGCCGTGGTGGCGTTCGTGGTGCTCAAGGCCACGCGTCCGCAGGGCGACGAGGCCGTGAAGCTCGCCAACGATCTGCGCGCCTGGGTGGGCAAGGAGATCGGGCCGATCGCCAAGCCCCGCGACATCCGCTTCGGCGAGAACCTGCCGAAGACGCGCTCGGGCAAGATCATGCGCCGTCTGCTGCGCTCGCTCGCGAAGGGCGAGGCGATCACGCAGGACGTGTCGACGCTTGAGAACCCCACGATTCTTGATCAGCTTAGCGAGACGCGATAGCTCAATCTGGATCGCATCCGGAAGCCGAAAAACCGAAGAAAACTCACCCGTCATGGAGACCCGCAATGGCAATCGACGCAATTGTCGCAAATATGGATGACGTCTGGTCGACAATGGACGATAGCCCGGATAGTGAAGCGGGTCGCGAACAGCGCACGGCGCTTAAACAGTTGCTTCAGCGCATCAGGGATGACGGATATCCGCTGCTATTGATGAGCAATCTAAGCGCCGAGTATTTAAATCGTGCCATTGGCTCCGCGCTCGGACAGGACGGAGTGACGTACTTTTCCGCGATCCTTTCGTCGCAGGAATTCACTGATCGTTATGCCATTGCGCTGCACACGCTCGAGACTGCTCCCCATCGCGTCATCGCCCTGGGGAGCAGTGGCAAGGAATTGCAGGAAGCGCGGACGTTTGGCATCGCCCGGTGGATTCATCTCAATGAGGCACTGAGCCAATTGCCTTTGTAGAGAGGGGCTGGCCGACATTCCCGTTAGATGGCACCGGAACCGAGGGCACCGCGCAGTGTAAAACCCGGCAAGTATCAAGCGGACAGTGTTCGGGTCGCTTTGTGATGCGCTTGCGAGCAGGGACGTTCAGCGTAGATAGTTTTTCATGAATGTCCACAGTTCCGGGATGTCCGAAGTTGCGGCGTTAAAGCGGAACCACGCTGACGCCGGTTCTCCCGAGCGGAAATACGACCCCGGTGCGAGCCAGATTCCCTTGGCAAGCGCTTCATTCGTCACCGCCATGCTGTTTTCTGGACGAATCGGTAACTTTGCCCATAGGAACAGACCAGCCTTTGGCATGTGGAAAATCTCCAGACCAGAATTGGTCATCGATTCGGCTACGCGCATGTGAGCATTAAAGAGCCGTTCGCGGATATGCGCGATATGGCGGTCATAATGCCCATCGATTAGCACATTTGCCACCGCGCGTTCTGTGACTTCCGATGAGGTAAGTCCAACTGCCATCTTGGTCAACGCAAATCGTGAAATGAGGTCTCGGCATGCCGCAATATAACCAACGCGCACTGCAGGCGTGATGGTCTTGGAGAAGCCTGAGAGATAGATGACATTCTTCAACCCTTCCATTGCAGCGAGGCACGGCGCTCGAGTAGGTGCCAACTCTCTGGAGATATCATCTTCCACAACCCAAAGACCTTCTCTATCTGCAATTTGAAGCAGCCGAAATGCAGAAGAAACAGAAAGCGAGGCACCTGAGGGGTTCTGTAGCACGGTGTTGATAAACATGCCCTTAGGGCGGTGTTTACGGACGATCTCTTCTAGTTGTGCGATGTCGATGCCATCAGGTGTGCGCGGGACGCTCACGACATTGGTGAAGGTTACCTTGAGAATCTGGAGGAGATTGCAGTAGCACGGGTCCTCCACAATCACGGTGTCGCCCGGTTGCAATAGAGTTCGGACGACGAGGTCTAGTGCCTGTGTGACGCCTTGCGTGAGCAGAATGTCCGAGCTGCCAACAGACAGGGAGTATCGGCGCAAGCCGCTCGCGATGAACTCGCGCAGCGCCGCCAGGCCGTATGGATGGCCATATCCTCCGATTCGCGCGCCCGGAACGCGACTTACGACGCGCAATGCGTGTTGAATGCCGCTCTCGTTTACCCAGTCATTTTGGAATCCAGCCACACCCGGCCTTGATTGGTACGGAGTGGTCTGCAAAACATCTGATAGCAGCCATGATGCGTTCAAACTCGGCCCACTCCACGCGGGCGCATCTGGCGTGTGAGCCTCAGGCGTTGCCACGCGATATCCAGCGCCAGGTCGGGCAACAACCAGGCCAAGCGAAACGAGCCGTTGATACGCTTCCGAAACCGTGTACGTACTAAGGGAGTGCGTCTTCGCGAAATTGCGTACCGAGGGCAGTTTTGTGCCAGCGGGATAGGTGCCGTGACTTAATTCCTGTTCGATTGACGCGACAATCTGATCAACCAGAGTGCCTTCGCTTTTTCGCACTCGCGAGAGGTTCAGCTTGAACATTTCAATACAGTCTGAGGGAAAAAATCAATCCGGTTTGGTGGTTTGATTTGTGCTGTCCAGTGATTGTACCGCGCGACGTAGGTAGAGTAGGTGCCATCTTCACGGAGACACACATGAGCACTTCTAACATACCTGACCTTTCTAACTTCTGGATGCCGTTCACCGCGAACCGTCAATTCAAGGTGGCGCCGCGTCTTTTCAAGTCGGCCAAGGGCATGTACTACACGACGGTCGATGACCGCCCCGTATTGGACGCAACTGCAGGTCTATGGTGTGTGAATGCCGGACACGGTCGCTCGGAAATTACGGAGGCGGTCGCCCAGCAACTCGCGACGATGGATTACGCGCCGACGTTCCAGATGGGCCATCCGCTCGCATTCGAGGCAGCGACGAAAGTAGCGGAGTTCATGCCGGCGGGTCTCGACCGCATCTTCTTCACGAATTCAGGTTCGGAATCGGTCGATACGGCCCTGAAGATTGCACTGGCCTATCATCGGGCACGCGGCGAAGGCCAGCGAACGCGTTTCATCGGCCGGGAGCGCGGCTATCACGGTGTAGGCTTTGGTGGCATCTCTGTTGGCGGTATTCTTGCGAACCGGAAGACGTTCTCGGGCAACCTGATGCCGCACGTCGACCATCTGCCGCATACACTGAACATCGCGGAGGCTGCTTTCACGCGCGGCCAGCCAACGTGGGGCGCCCACCTCGCGGACGAACTCGAACGCCTCGTGGCGTTGCACGACGCATCGACCATTGCGGCGGTTATCGTGGAGCCGCTCGCAGGTTCGACGGGCGTGCTTGTGCCACCGAAGGGGTACCTTGAGCGGCTGCGTGAGCTGTGCACGAAACACGGCATCCTGCTGATTTTCGACGAGGTCATCACCGGCTTCGGCCGACTCGGCGCGCCGACGGCGAGCGAGTACTTTGGTGTAACGCCGGACATCCTCACGATGGCGAAGGCTATCAACAATGCGGCGGTTCCATTGGGCGCGGTGGCGGCTAGTCGCCTGGTGCACGACGCGGTCGTCAACGCGGGGGGCGAAAATGCCATTGAATTTTTTCACGGCTACACCTATACGGCGCATCCGGCAGCTGTCGCGGCGGCAATTGCGACCTTTGACATATATAAGCGCGACCGCCTCTTCAACCGGGCGCGCGAGCTCTCTGGCGTCTTCGAGGATGCTGCACACGAGTTGAGTACTTCCCCGCACGTGAAGGACATCCGCAATCTTGGCCTCGTTGCTGGTATTGAACTCGAATCGCGGCCTGGTGCAGTGGGCGCCCGTGCATACGAAGTCTTCCTGAAATGTTTCGAGGCCGGCGTGCTCGTGCGCTACACAGGGGACATCCTTGCATTCTCGCCGCCGCTGATTATCGACGAAGAGAAGATTACCCAGATTTTCTCGACGGTTCGTGACGCCCTGCGCAGCGTGGCCTGAAATCTCAGGTCTTGCAGAAATTGACCAGACAGCCTTGGAGTATGAAAATGAATGTTGTCAACGAGAGCGCAAGACTCGCCGTGAAGTAGGTCAGCCACTTCATCAACGGTCGGATAGTTGAGCCGTCGAGCGGGCAGTTTAAGGACGTGTTCAACCCCGCGACCGGTGAGGTGACCGGTTCAGTCGCGCTTGCTTCGGTAGTGGAAGTTGAACAGGCGGTGCAGGAGGCTAGGGCGGCCTTCCCGGGCTGGAGCGAAACGGCTGCGCTAAAACGCGCACGTGTCCTGTTCAAGTTCAAGGAGTTGCTGGACAGGCACCACAACGAACTCGCGATGCTCATCACGCGCGAACACGGCAAGGTGTTCACTGACGCCCACGGCGAGGTGGTGCGAGGCATCGAAGTTGTGGAATTGCCTGCGGGTATTCCCAACCTGCTCAAAACCGATTTCACCGACCAGATCGGTACTGGCATCGACAACTGGAACCTGCGCCAGCCACTGGGTGTGGTAGCCGGCATCACGCCGTTCAATTTCCCTGTAATGGTGCCGATGTGGATGTTCCCCGTCGCATTGGCCTGCGGAAACACGTTTGTTCTCAAGCCGTCCGAGCGCGATCCGTCGGCGTCGTTGCGTCTCGCCGAATTGCTGAAGGAAGCTGGTCTGCCCGACGGCGTCTTCAACGTCGTCAACGGAGACAAGGTGGCAGTTGACGCACTCATCGAACATCCCGATGTCGCTGCGCTGTCGTTCGTCGGCTCGACCCCGATTGCGGAATATATCCATACCGAAGCTTCGCGCCGCGGCAAGCGCGTCCAGGCACTCGGCGGTGCCAAGAATCACCTCGTCGTAATGCCGGACGCCGACCTCGACCAAGCCGTGGACGCCTTGATTGGTGCTGCATATGGCTCGGCAGGTGAACGTTGCATGGCCATTTCGGTCGCGGTTGCTGTTGGCAGCACCGCTGACGCGCTCATCGAGAAGTTGGTTCCGCGCGTCAAGTCACTGGTCATCAAAAACGGCGAAAACCTCGATGCGGAAATGGGGCCACTGGTGACTGCCGAGCATAAGGCGAAGGTGGCGGGATACATCGCTTCGGGCGAATTGGAGGGGGCAAAACTCATCGTTGATGGGCGCGACCATCTGGTGTGCTCGGAGCCTGGCTATTTTCTTGGCGGCACGCTGTTCGACGGCGTTCATACGAGCATGAAGATCTACAAGGAGGAGATCTTTGGCCCGGTTCTCGGCGTGATCCGTGTGCCGGACTTCGCTACGGCGGTCAAGCTCACCAATGCACATGAGTTCGCAAACGGTGTCTCGCTATACACCACGGATGGTGGAGTTGCTCGAGCGTTTGCCCGGCAGATCAAGGTGGGCATGGTCGGGGTGAACGTGCCGATTCCGGTGCCGATGGCATGGCATTCGTTTGGCGGTTGGAAACGCTCGCTGTTCGGCGATCATCATGCATACGGCGAGGAAGGTGTGCGGTTCTACACGCGTTACAAGAGCGTTATGCAGCGTTGGCCGGACAGCATTGTCAAGGGTGCCGAGTTCACGATGCCTGTCGCTAAGTAATGCTCCAGCCGCTGCGCCGGTTGCCGGGGCCGCGGTGACTGGCGGTGGTTATACAGGGGGCAGTCTCCGGCCACGAGAGAGCTTCGCGCCGTCGACCCGAACCTCACGCATTCTTAATGTCGTGAAAGTAAGGACGATGGCGCATTTTTTGGTCGGACCGATAGGCTCGGTGCAGATTCCCAAAACCATCAGACTCCTTCTCCGGTCGAACCGCTATCAGGAAGACGCCTGACTCGACCGGGCACGCGCTGCTGTGATGGAAAAGCGTCGACGGACGCAAAGAGAACATCCCGCCTTGGCGTGCCGAGTGGTGCGACGACAGCCATCTCGATTTGCCGTCGGTGTGAGCCTTGCCTCATTCACGACCAACGTGGCGCCCGCGCGTGCGAGCCGCCTTCCAGATTCATCGGCTACCTCAGCAGCAGCGAAAGCGAGGTGACGCC
Organism: Paraburkholderia diazotrophica; assembly: GCF_038900755.1. GTDB lineage: Bacteria > Pseudomonadota > Gammaproteobacteria > Burkholderiales > Burkholderiaceae > Paraburkholderia > Paraburkholderia diazotrophica_A. Next base: position 110,477 of record NZ_JBBPEN010000012.1, on the reverse strand, counting down.
CCAACTGGATCACCGAGTCGCTGGGCAATACGCTCAACCCGTCAGACCATTCGACGGTTCCTTCGTCAGATTGCCGGTGACCAAATCGCAAGTCATACCACCTTCCCCTAAGCGTAAAGGGCCGACGCCCTCCACCATTTCAAATTAATTTTGACAAAACAGGGAAATCATTATAATGATTACATGACTGTGTCTCTGGTGTCGTGTTCGGAGGGGCGCAACGCGCGCAAAGTCCCCGGCTACAGCGCCTCTGATCCAGAGGATCACCTGGGTGCCAGATTTCTCGGTGATGCTGCTGCTGTTTGACAGGATTCCCTGGCGGGTGCCAGGGGGTTATGACGTACGCTCTCTGAGCGTTCTAAGTATTGATCGCAAAAGGCGATCGATCGATTACAAAATAGGAGATGCTCGACAGATATATTTAGGTATACGTAATATTCAATGAAAAAAATAGTAAATTCGAAAGAAACGTTACCAGATGGTAAGCAGGTTTGGAGAATACGATGAAAGCACGCAACGTACTCGCAGCATCCGTCTTGTCGGCATGTGTCGTTCCCGCAATGGCTGAAAGCTCGGTAACGCTCTACGGCGTGATCGACGAAGGCTTCGACTTCACCAATAACGTGGGAGGCAGCAAGGTCTACGAGCTCCAGAGCGGCTATGTTCAAGGCAGCCGCTGGGGCCTTAAGGGTGCAGAGGATCTCGGCGGCGGTCTGAAGGCAGTTTTCCAGATCGAGAGCGGCTTCGATGTGAACAACGGAAAACACGCTCAGGGCGGCTTGATGTTCGGGCGGCAGGCCTACGTTGGCGTCACCAGTGACACATATGGCAAGGTCACACTGGGTCGTCAATACGATTCGCTGGTCGACTTTCTCGCTCAGACCACCGCCAACGGCAACTGGGCGGGCTACCTCTTTTCCCACCCGTATGACAACGACAACACGGATAACACGTTTCGCGTAAACAATACCGTGAAGTACACCAGTCCGTCGCTCGCCGGCTTCCAGTTCGGCGGTACGTACAGCTTTAGCAACGACACAAATTTTGCCAATAATAGACAATACAGCGTTGGGGCGCAGTACACGAATGGCGCCTTGTTGATCGCGGCATCGTACCTGCAGGCCAACAACCCGTCTTCAACGACCACGGGCGCGATCAACAACGGCGGCGACGAAAATTTCCTGGGCGAGCGCCTGCGCATCTTCGGTGCAGGAATTAACTATACGATCGGGTCGGCGACATTGGGCTTCGCATATACGAACACCGATGTCGCGCAACCGCTCAGCACCAGCTATGTGGGCGCGATCACACCGCCAGCCGGCTCGACCCTGTCCTCGCTGCGCTTCCAGAACTTCGAACTGAACGGGAAATATCAGTTCACCCCGGCGTTCTTTGTCGGCGCGATGTACACCTATACGCGGGCCGATTTCAATGCGACCACCGGTAAGCTGCATCCCAACTACCAGTCGATTGGGTTGATGGCTGACTACAACCTGTCGAAGCGTACGGATCTGTACCTGCAGGGTGCATACCAGCACGTTGGAGGCGACAAGACTCAGACGGTGCTCGACGCTGCCTATGTTCCGGGTGCGGAAGGCGTTTCATCGAGCTCGAATCAGTTCGTAATCCGGGCGGCAATGCGGCACAAGTTCTGAGTGCGTCGGAAGACCGGCAAGAAGTAGGTGGTGCGAGTCCATTGCGATGAAGGAATAGCGATCCTCGCACGATTTTGACGCAGTTCTGTGGATGATCGTCAACGACGAGCGATGGCATCGACTGCCGCCAAGCTTTGGGCCGCCGCGGACGGCATACCTGAAGTGGTTGCGTAGCGAATGATGGACACAATCCTTGCAATTCTCTCCGCGGAGGGGGGATGGCGTGGGCATGCGCGAAAGCGCATCGAACAACGGTAATTGTTAATTGTAATTCCGAGACTCAGTCTTTCATGCCAGCGTGGCTTCGCGGCGGTTTGTGACAGATCTCCGCCGCGAGGCTGCACCGAAAGACACGCGCGTCGGCTGCTGTTGCGCTCGCGGGAGACGATCGTGCGAGCCACGCGTCGCCGCCGGCCCACAAGTACGGCGTGGATGTCGCAGAAGGGTAGGGTTCTGGTCCGAAAGGCGCATCACGAAGGGACGACATCACGACGTCGTGAAAGGCGTGATGACAAGCCAGCGCGGTCCCGGGAAGCAGCGGCCCCGTCGGCGAGCTACGCACTCGATCTGTTGCCGTGGCCGATGGTCGATTCGAAGTTCGGCCCCGTCGAGCCGAAGCCGCTGTCACGCATCGCGACGATCTCGGGCGCGAACCTTAACAAAGGAGGGGGACGTTTATGGGGATTGTGGGAATGTCGTTGAGACGTATGGTGGAGGATTGGTTGGCGCCCGACCCGAAGAGAGGATTTCGAGTTAGCCATTACGGACGATCAAGTGCGGGACGTTACGTTTGCGTTGTTGCAGACAACGGAGGCGGGCCAAAGGCGATGTTCTTTTTTCGACACCGAAGCGGAAAATGGTGCATTTTCCCACCCGATGCGGAGCGGCCTGCGATGCGCGTCGCCGAGATTTCGTATACGAGAGACCGAGGATGAGGCCAAGCGCCAGGCTGAGTATTCGGAGCGCAGTCGTCAGCGTGTTCTGCGCGGGGCGTTTTTACGCGGCGTGCAGTGAAAAGTGGGCGTGGGTGTTTAGCATACCGGGGTAATTATGGGCGTATCAAAAATCCTGTTCACGAACTGTTTGGATCCGCGCCGACTCGGCTTTCTGGCGGGAGACCAATGATAGTAAGTGCGAAACGTTGAGCACGAGTTTCGATGTGTCGGCGGAGGCTGCCAAATGGGTCTGGGAGATCTGCGTCGTCGCAACGAACTCAAATCTGCACGAGATTGAGCAGATGTATGGCGAGTCACCCGGCACTGTCCGTGCGACATGTCGTACACGAGCGGGCCCGGAAGTTCTGGCGATCAAGGAGCGCCAACGTCGCAACAACCGGTGCGTATACCGGCCGAAGTGCTGCTTGAAGAGCGGCCGCATTTTCTGCCGCTGCGGCGCCGTATGTGGGACGATCAATCCGAACGGGAGCGACGCCGCATCAGCAACCGAAACGAGCGTCACGCTACTCGATACCGCACACGCATGTGCGACGCGCGCTCACGGTTCGTGCGGACCAGCATCAGGTACGCATCCTCGATGGCGCCGGTGTCGTTGCCGAGCATGCTCGCAGTCACGACCGCGGCGCGCAGATCGAGATCGCAACGCACATCGATGCGCTGGTGGAGCACAAACGTGAGGCCGGCCACCACCGCGGCCTGGACCATCTCGCGCACGTCGCGCCGGCTGTCCGGACACTGATGCTGCACGCGGCCGAACGCGGCAGCAATCCGGGCAACATTGCCGCGCAGGTGCTACGTCAGGTCGAGCGTTATGGGCGCCGCCCAACTGCAGGCCGCGATCGAGGAAACCCTCGCGAGCGGCGCCGCGGCGCACCAGAACCCCGGTGCGCCTAGCACTGGAGCGAGATCGCCGACGCGTCATGGGTCGAGCCGTTGCGGCAGTGGGAAGAACAGCAACGCGCGCGCCGTTCACTGGAGCGGCGTATCCGCGACGCCCGCCTGTGCAACCGATTTACCGACGCCGTTCAACCCGATCAGCACGACGTTGGACTTCAAGCCGCTGGCAGACTTCGACTGGGCATGGCCCAAACGTATTGACGGCGGAGCGCTCGAGGAACTGATGGGGCTCGAGTTCGTCAGGGAGAACGTCACGCCGTTCTTCGTGTTCCCGCCGGAGATACGCCGCGTCGTCTACACCACAAATGCCATCGAGAGTTTGAACATGCAGTTGCGCAAGATCATCAAGACTCGCGGGCACTTCCCCAACGATGAGGCCGCCATCAAACTGCTCTGGCTGGCGCTACGCAATGTGCTGGCAAAGTCCGTACGGGCAGCAACGTTTGACTGGAAGTCCGCGATGAACCAGTTTGCTATCCTGTTTGGCGAGCGCTTTACGCTCGCGCGTGGATTAGATTTTTTAAACGCCTCGCACACGAAAATGCGGACAGGCTCGCTGGCGGCCTCGCTTGCCAGGCTTCAGCGCTCTCCATCCGCCTTCCCGCGACAGCTTCATCCATTTGCTCACCGCTCGCAGGCTGACACCGTAGATGTTCGCCGCCGCAATCTGCGTCATCCCGCCGCGCACCGCTTGCACGACCATCTTCCTCACGTGCGCCTGCGTGGCTCCATCCAACTTTCGGGCATCGTTTTTTCTCTTCATGCTCGCATAACGCATCACGCACTGTTTGGTGCACACGTCAGTAACTCAACCTTGCGCCGCCGTCTGGTGTCGGATTTACGCCGCCGCCAATACCAGACCTTCGCCGACGACGCGACGCTCACGGCCGTACTTCTTGATCGGGTACTTCGCACGCACACGTCGTACCGATCTCCGGCGACTCGTATAGGCTGAAAGAAAAACGTCAGGCGGCGTGATCAACCGCATTCCGCTACCGCACATCAACGACGTGGCCGACATCAAACGCAAACGCAACTCGAACGAGGAAACACCCAGCTAATAACCGCAGGAGCAGGTGTACCAAACTACGATTCCGTTTGCGTCTGAAGCTGTATCAACTTGAGATTGCGTTCGACAGAGTCGATAAGGACGGCACTACACAAACGTCACAAACCCGACTACTGTGCAGGATGTTGGCTTTGTAGTGTTCGTGACAAAAATAATAGCCACTGGATTGCCATCGCGCTTCATCAAACTCTGTCGCGCGCGCGTGAAAACCTGCATCTTTATATTGGCACGATCGTTGCGAACCTTTGCCGCTGTAATGTCGAAGCTACCTCTTGGTAATCTGCCGAGAGATCCTCGATCGGTCTGCTTTTCAAAGCACTAGCACGCTTGCGTGATGCGATATCGAGCTGCCAAACATCCGGGGACGGGGAAGTCTTTCAGTTTAGCTGCGGCGGGTGGGATTGGAATGATCACCTAATACGGTGGATGCCGTGAAGATCTTTTGAATATTTGCTTTATAAGTGAAACACCGCGCGCGCTGAGCGCGCTGAATTCAGCGCGTCCGGACGGTGGTTTGCGATTACATGGTGGCATCCAAAATGACTGAGTGGCTACGAGGCGGTCTTTAACGAACGGTGGCTCGCAGCATTTTCGGGCCGCTCGGAGAGGGCACGGCGGTGCTTGCCAGAAAGAACGATTCACTCGGAGGCACGGTGGTTGAGAAACGCAAAGTTGCTGCAGCAGCAAGATTTGGAAGCGATCATCCACAAGATCAGCAAGGATCAGAGCGTAGCTGTCGACGCCTTGTTGTTCTTTGAGAGCATACCGATTTTGGTTGGGTGCGCGACTGCGTAATTGCTCGGTCCGTTCGACTACCAAGACGGTATGGCGAAGCACAGCGTTCAGGGAGGCGGAAATTTGACAGTGTGGCCAACAGAAAGAGATGGTGGCTCCGAGTCGGTGATATTTTTTCAAGTCAACAAGGAGCCGATATGAAACTATTCTACAAGGTAGTGGACGTCTTCACCTTCCGACGTTATTTTGGCAACCCAGTTGCCGTCTTGCTAAATGCCGAGGGGCTGGCAGCCGACGAAATGCAACGCATCGCGAACTGGACCAATCTTTCCGAAACCACATTCGTACTTCCCCCCGAGACGGCGGAGGCGGACTACACCTTGCGTATATTTTCGCCGCGTAGTGAGCTTGCGTTTGCTGGACATCCGACGCTAGGTAGTGCCCACGCCATCCTGGAAGCTGGGCTGGCCACGTCGCGTCCAGGCGGTGGGTTGATTCAGCAATGCGATGCCGGCCTCATCCAATTGTCCGTCGGAAAGCGAGAAGCAGTGCCTGAGTTGTATTTCAGCCTTCCCCCAGCACAGTTTCAACCGCTGGGGGAAGCAGATCTGACAGAGCTTGCACTGATTCTTGGCCGCAAAGTAGAGATTGAGTCCGCGCCTGCAATCGTTAATGTTGGCTTGAATTGGATTGTCGCACAGTTGAACGACGCGACTTCCGTCATCGACCTGCGGCCGGATTTCGCGAGGCTTGCGGCACTGGAGCACCGTCTCGGCGTGGCGGGGTTGACTGTATTCGGAACCCACAAGCATGGAGAGGCCGCAATCGAAGTGCGCGCATTCGCGCCGTCCTCTGGTGTACTGGAGGATCCGGTGTGCGGAAGCGGCAACGGCAGTGTGGCAGCATTCCAGTGGGAACGCGGTTTGTTACCCTCGGAAGGCGTAGACTATGTTGCCGCGCAGGGGCGATGCGTCGGTCGAGAAGGACGTGTCAGGGTGAGCGTGGATGTGAGGGGGAATATACGCGTTGGCGGCGCGTGCGTTACTTGTCTAGATGGCTGGCTGATGCGCTAGTAGCGCGGATTCGGAATTGGGTGAGCTATAAACCGATATGGCATACGTCTAAACGGATGTCTGCCAATCGAGCAATTTCAAGCGGTATGTCGGATGATGGGGTGCACGGGTTACCGCTCCACGATAGGGGGGACGATTGCACGATATCATGCTGGCTGCGGTAGAGAGGTAAGCGATGCATGACGGTCGTCCATGAATAGGATCACCAGCCCAGCTATTCGACGCCGATCAAATCAAACTTTGGGCACCCAACTAGGCGACGTATTGAGCGGGTGTGGGAATAGCGGGCCGTCCAAGCGGCCGAACTTCCGATGGAGTTCAAGTGACAGTTTGCGAAGCAAACCTCCGAACCTGTGGAGCGGGCGCCTCGATCGCCCCGCAGATCGACATCAACGCCAATCATGGGTCAAGTGGTGTCGTCGATATTTCCACAATGCTTGCGGTTTTGAGGTTTTCAATGATATCGCGAAACCCCCGCCTTCTGACGCGCCGGAATGGGCTCCGTCGATTGACGGCGGAATTCTGTGAGGTCGATTTTGACCGCGTGTGTCAGTGCATCAGTGATGAGGGATCGCCGTCGATATTGCGCTTACTGATACGTGAAGTTTCGGGTACGCCGGGGTGACGATTGATCATCGATCCTCTGCCGAAACCGCGCCTTCCGGATCGGGGCGATCGTGACTGAATTGGGCGGCGGATTTCAGGGCGCTGACAGCGACGTCAAAGCGGTTCGCCACTGATTATATCGCGGGTTTTCTGAGTCGGCTTACGCAGCATTCGCTGAAACGTATCGATCGTAGAACGTGACGATATGCGATCGAGTATTCCTTGATCAGAGGGAAGAACGAAGACATCAATGATCAATATCGCCAGATCAATGAGAATCTGCTGCCCTATCTGGTACCGACGCTCAAGGTACTAATCACGCGTGGGAAGCTTCCGCCCGTCAGTGAAACCCATGCATTGGGGCAGATAATATTCGACATATGCCAATGCTGTTCATTTGTCTGATCTCGAGTGACACGGTTATCTGAACAGGATCATCAACAAGTGCTCCGTCGTTAATGTTTCATATGCTATCGGTGCCGAAGTTGAGACCGCAAAATCTGCAGCGAAGGCTCGCATTCTTGGGGCTGTCCGGCTTCGCGAACGCAGCCGGCGGAATCAAGTACGGGCCGGGATCTGGGCGTGCGTTTTTATACGATGGAGGAGTTCTGTGAGCGCGGTCTCAAACCTGTCATGCAGGAAGCGATCGAGCGTGTGACCGACGGTACGGACAGCGTCTACTGTACTTTCGACACGGATGTGCTCGACCATGCTGCCGCACTTGCAACGCAGTTTCCGGCGCGCCAGGATTACCTGCGTACGACGCGATGAGGCTCGTGCAAGGCTTCGCGCAAGCCGGCGCTGGTGCGTTTATGGCGCGACGATCTGGATGAGAGGTTCTCATCTTGATTGCTGCGCGGCATGCGTTCGACATCACGGAATACGCACCTCTGATCGACGCGAATTGGAGTACCGGGAGCCTCCTTCCAACCCCGATGCATCGTCGTCGGTGCGAGTTGAGAGACTCCCATGATGTTCGGGGTTTTTGCTGATCTGCAACGCGCCCCTCGGATGGATTTTGGGTGGGAGCGCCATCGAGTACCTTTTCAATTACGGAAGCCGAGGGTTTTCTCAAGGTGAAATTGGTTTGCCCACGATCAAGCTCTACCACGGCATTCTATCCTATCCTGTGCTTGGCGGTAGTGGGTTCATCCGCTCATATTTGCTTCTGCAAGACTCCGACGTGTATCGAAAGAAGCCAAGTATCGTGCGTTGATACAGACGATCGCGTGGGGAATTTTATAAGATAAAGCAGATCGTAGAGTTTTTTCATAGTCAATCATGGTCTGGTGTCGATTATCAACTGATTTTTTTCGAACGAATGAGGTTGGTTCGATAGTGCATGGCATGTCTTGTGGTGGTGTTCGAAATGAGAGCGTCGGTGACTGGAGATGAGATCTAGGACTTTAAATGGCTGACGAAGTCGCGTCGACTCGTTCATGCTCGATTCTGCGAATTTATTGGGGAGTTCACGGAGTAGGATCAAGCGCTTGTCGCATATGTCTGGAGAAGGTACGGGTTGCCCGGTGACGTGTTGTGTTGCGTAGCCATGTCGGGATCGTTCCTATGCCTTATCGGACGACGGAATTGAGCAGTCTAGCAAGCTCTTCCGGGCACCGGCTTTGCCGGCGGTCGTGGCTTACAGCTTGGCGCCAACAAGCGCTCGCGCGAGCCGAAAGGGGAGTTTTCACTGTGTATTGAGTGGTAGTGGAAATTTAGTGGGGGATGTATGGAAGCGTCAACAAATGAATTGCCGGGCAACGCTGGGCAGGCAAACTGGTCGAATTGGCACTGGCAGATGAAGAATTCGGTGACCACGCTGGAACAGCTCGCGAGGTGGATTCACGTCACGCATGCTGAACGCGATGCGATCGAATCCGTTAGAGGCAAGTATCTTTGGCGTATCACGCCATACTATGCCTCTCTCATGGATCCAGAGGATGCGGACTGTCCTGTGCGTCTTCAATCGGTTCCGTCCGCCGCGGAAATGCTGATATATCCGGGTGCAGGAATCGATCCGGTCTCCGATGCATCGTATCGCAAGACGAATCGAGTGATCCACAAGTATCCCGATCGCGTCGTGTTCCTCGTCACGTCGATGTGCCCCGTTTATTGTCGGCACTGCACGCGAAAATACCATACAACGGACGTTACAGGCACCTACTTCGGGGAGAGTGAAGGCGTATCGATGGAGCCTGACTTTGACTATCTTGCTTCGCATGCAGAAATTCGCGATGTGCTATTGACGGGGGGTGATCCTCTCTCATATAACGATCGGAAGCTAGAAGAGATTGTCTCGCGGCTTAGGATGATCCCTCACATTGAGATAATTCGTATTGGAAGCCGGTGTCCCGTTGTTTTACCGATGCGAATTACAGAGGAGTTGTGCCGGATGCTGGATAAGTATCAGCCAATCTGGTTTCAGACGCACTTCAATCATCCAAAGGAGATCACCAACGAGGCTTCTGCTGCATGTGATCGATTGTTGCGGCACGGAATTCCGGTCCAAAATCAATCAGTCTTACTAAAGGGTGTGAACGATAGCGTCGAAATCATGCGGGCGCTCGTTACCGGACTTCTGCGCATCCGCGTCAGACCATACTACCTTTACCACTGCGACAATGTTACGGGTGTGTCGCACTTCATGACCACTCTCGAAAAAGGTCTCGAAGTAATCGATGGTCTGTTCGGACACACGACCGGCTTCGCGGTACCTGACTATATCATTACTACCGATCTTGGAAAAATCCCCGCCGGCCGCAGCTACGTCAGGCGATTGGACGACGGCTGCGAAATCCGAAATTACCTCGGGCAGACAGAGATCATCCAAAACCTTTAACTGGTACATACAGACGGGGCTTATGGCGTGGCTTCCATTCCTAGCCGCTCGCAATACGGAAGCCGAAGCATCGTGCGCGCCGAACTGTACCGCATGGCCCTGTCGGCTGATGCTGCCACACACTTAGCCGAGGCACTGAAGCGCATTGCCGATATGCTCGACCGCGACTGGAATGCGATCGGCATGCATCGCGTGGAGTTACGTAACTTACCATGGCTGATACGAAACCACAGGAGTGCTGCCACCGGTGCCGCGGAAAGCACTGCGCGGTACGCGTCGTCCACGCGCGGATGAGCGGCGTTTCAGGATTCAGCCCGCATTTGAAAATCCCTAACGACTTCCTTCGGTGCAACTCATGGTATCCAACGTGCAAGATGCTCTCGTAGTCCGTTCAGCGGTGCTCGAAGACGCGGATTCCCTCAGCAGAGTCGCAATCGCGGCCGTGCCGTTTTCATGTCCACCCGATACGACCGAAGAAGCGTTGTCCGCGTTTGTAAGAGAAAACCTTCAGCCCGAACACTTCATTGAACACATGACGGCTTCGGCGCGTACGCTGTTGGTTGCGGAGTGTGCCGGTCGGATTGCCGGCTTTTCGCTTCTATACGACGAGGACGTGCCGGATTGTGTGCCCGGCGCTAGCCCGATTGAGCTTCGACGCATCTATGTGCACGCGGACTATCACGGCGCTGGAGTTGGACTTTCCCTGATGGATGCGTCGATAGGGCATGCGCGGTCCCTGGGAAGAGACTTCATCTGGCTGGGTGTATCTGAGTCCAACGAACGCGCACAACGGTTTTATGCGAAGAACCGGTTTGTCAAGGTCGGCGAACACTTCTTCCAAGTTGGACATGAGCAACAGTTGGACTATCTACTCGCCAAGCCGGTTGATACGCCCATGTCACAAGTATCGGAGTAAGCAATGACCAGCGACTTTCCGCAACCGATGGCCGCACGTCTAGTGCCACGTTTCGCTGGTATCCCGAGATTCATGCGTTTGCCACACGATACAAACCCAAGCAGTACCGAACCCGACAGGAGACAGACTGTAGTGGCAGGTGCGGAGGCGAACATCTGCCAGTTTTCGTCGACGATTTGCCAGTTCATGATTGCTCCACGTTGCTTATCGCGCCCCAGTGGCGGCGCCAGTGTGGTATTTTGTGGAAACGTGTTTCGATCCAAGCAGCGACAGCGGGCAGGAACCAAATAGATCAGCTGAGACCTTCGAGCAGTTTTCGATGTTCGGCTACATGTCCCACTTACAGCAAAACCGGTTCACCTCGCAGTCCTCAAATGGTAAGATAATTCGGACAACCTGTATCTCGCTGCGTCATGCGCATGGCGTAGTTTTCACGACTCCAGCACGTCATTGCAGTACTTGTTGTGCGAACAGCTTCCGCACCAAGAAATCGATCCACGGAGAAGATCCTCCCCATCCAGTCTTATACCAGATTATCTCGGCCTTGATCAAAGATTTGCCCTTCGTCTGGTATTCCAATATGGAAGCCTGGGCGTCCTCTTATTGAATGGAAACTGATCACCAACCTGCCGGTTTGCTCTCGTGCCGCGGCAATCGAGAAGCTCTATTGTTACGCGATGCGCTGGAAAATCGAGACCTTCCACAAAATCCTGAAATCGGGCTGCAAAGTGGAAGAATCCCGGCTTCGTACAGCGGATCGGCTAGCGGACCTGATTGCAGTTCCGCGTCCTTAGCTGGCGCATATTGTGACTCACAATGTTCGGCCGCTCGGCGCCGCAGGCCCGCGCAGAGCTCGCGTTCACACGCACCGAAATTGAACTGCTTGAACACGTCGTTCACGACACGTCGACACGTCTCACAATGCGCAGGCACCGCCGAACGTGATAAGGCTCGCTCAGCTCGGCTATGAGGTCGCGTTGCTTGCAGGCAGATCAGGAGTCAAATGCATGGATTCTGTCGATGTCTCGAAAATGCACACCTGTCCCGTGCCAGCCGGGGCGTCCATGTTATAGGGCTACGACTACCCTGCTCGCAAACAGCGCCGACCCCATGAGGCAATATCCGACACCCGCCCCTCGACACATCTGCGACGGACGCGTCTCGAATTCGGATAGCCGGTTGGTCGCGCGGCGCCAGCCGCCTCGACAGCTACGCCTTCGCCGACGGCATTGGGACGTTCACGTGACCGGCCCCAACGATGCTCCGATCTTCGCCCGCAGGAACTCGAAAATCGTCGCAGAAGCACGCGCCCTCGCCTTTGGTTCGACGCCCATGCCATGGCCGCCGTCGCGATGTTCCATGTACCAGACTTCGTCATGCCCGAGAGCCTGCATGTTTGCAGCCATCTTGCGCGCGTGGCCGGGGTGCACACGATCGTCTGTCGACGACGAAGTGAAAAGAACGGGTGGATATGAAACATCTTTTTTCACATTTTGATACGGCGAGTAGCCCATCAATATTCGGTAGTGTTCCGGGTTATCTGGATTACCAAACTCGTCGACCCACAGCGCTCCCATGGATAGCAAGTTAAATCGCGACATGTCGAGTATCGGCACTTCCGAGATAACCGCGCCGAACAGCTCAGGACGCTGAATCATGCACGTTGCAGTCAACAAGCCACCGTCGCTTCCCCCTCTGATAGCCAGCCGTTCAGGGGTGGTGACTCCGGAGGAAATCAACGCCTGCGCAACAGCAGTGAAATCGTCGAAGGCCACCTGCCGCTTCTCACGTTGCGCCGCCCGATGGCACTCAGGGCCAAACTCCCCGCCACCCCGGATGCTGGCGATCGCATAAACGCCACCGGGTTCCAGCCACGAGAATCCCATCGTGCTCAAATAATGTGGACGGTCAACTGTGACTCGATAGCCGCCATATCCGTACAGCAGACAAGGCTGAGGGTTCCCTTCAAGATCCGACTCACGGCCAATCAGCCAATAAGGAATCTGCACGCCATCGGGCGCCGTGGCATGCCGTCGCAGTGCAACTAGTCCAGTTGAATCGAATCTCGGACGAAGCCGACGAAGCAGGCGCCAAGGGGCAGCTTCAGCGAGATCGGCGAAATACAGTGCCGGCGGCGTCAGAAAGTGGTCAAGGTAAATCAAGGCAGTATCGTCACGCGTCCAGTCGACAGCCGTCACCGATACCTCGCACCCCTCCGGCAACGAAAGCGCTCGCGCTTCCCACGTATTATCTGGCGAGGCCGGAGAGCGCCAGAGGGTTATGCGCGGCACGCTCTCGTTCCTGCAAGTGACCATCAGCAAATGCTTTGTGTACCGCACACCTGATAACACTTCCGTCTTCGATGGTACGAAAAGTACAGTGAAGTGGCGGTCGCCTTCGAGAAACGCATCACGGCGGATAACCAGCAAAGATCCTGCACTATATATCGTGACATCGACATTCCAGTCGGTGCGCGGCGTGACGAGCAGCCATTCATTCCACTCGAAAATTCCAGCATCAGGCTGCACATCGAACCGCCGCCATTCGTTGGAACTCTCGTCGAGCCAATAGCGTTCCGCTTCAAAAAACGTGGTCGAGCGCGATGCGCGATGGCGAGCGTAAATCGGCTCGTAACGTGCTACCACAGCCAAATCGCCGGGCTCACATTCGAACACAATCGGTGCGTCTGCAATGTGGGTTCCGCGCGCCCATCTGCGCACCTGTCGTGGAAAGCCGGTGACGGTGACGGCCGGAGCCGCGTTTACCGCGCTGTCATCCCACTCCACATATACCGTATCACGATCGATCCACGTTACTTGGTGATGACCGGGTTCTGGCAATTGAAACCCGTCCTTCACAAAAGTGCGCGCTCCTACGTCGAACTCCCGCACAATGCAGGCACCGGAGCCGCTAGGCGAAAGGCGTACTAGCGCGCGATCATACGTCGGATAGATCAAGGTGAAGCTGGCTAGAACCCACCGCGTATCATCACCGTCCCGCTGGTTCAGGTCAAGCGCATCGATGTCCAGCACAGTCTCCCATCGTGGCTGACCCGCGACCCACGCGTCCCATGGTGTGCGCCGAATGAAGCCGAGAGGGTGCTGTTGGTCGTTCCAGATGTTATAGCCCCAGTCACCGTAGCGCGTGCATGTAGCGATGCGATCCTGGGCCAGCATGACGTCGGCAATCCGTTCGGTTAGCACGTCAGCGTGTGCCGTATTCCCATACATAGCCATGGTACGTGCGGTCTGCGCGCATACCCATGAATCGACTGCTGGATTGCTGAGTTCCTCCAAACCGATATACGGGTCTGAAGCGGCGTCCAGTGGGGGCCACATGATCTCGGATTGCGAAGCAAACATAGCTCTTCCGTTTGATTGAAAACGTTGTTCAGCAACCCCTTTCGGTGGGAGTTGGTGGGCTCGTCAAGCAGCTTATCGTTTAATAACCCGATGCGCTCAGATTAGGACAGTGTGCGGCGCCAGATGCGCCGACACCGAAGGCTTCGGGTCCACTTCTCAATATGGAAATGCACTGTATCGCGCATTGGGAAGCCTGTTGGCGGTGGACTGGCACAGCTTAGCCTTACACTATTTTGGCAGCCCAATCGCATATGCCCTTGATTGATATCAATGTGCGCGTCGAACTGCGGGCGTTTGAGCCCGTCTTCGAGCAGGTCTTGTGCTACTCGATCTGAAGGGATGAGCAAGAACCGATAGTGGGACACGAACTAGGATCTGTAGAAAAAGTCGTGTTCTGCTAACTCTCGAGCCTCTTCCCGGCAGTGCCGAATCTTCTTTGGTGAACCCCGCCGATTATCGATGACTGAGGCTGACCCGGAATCAGGGCCGCTCTGAATTGGAAATATCCGGCTCCGTTGGATGGGCCGAATTCGCTCGACACGCTTGCCGGCGAGCGAATTCGGCGGGCGTCATCCACTGCAGTGCAGAATGGGGACGCGCCTCGTTATAGTACTCACGCCAGACTTCGATTTTGCGCCTGGCATCTTCCAGCGACAAGAACCAGTGCGAGTTCAGGCACTCTTCGCGGAAGCGTCCATTGAACGACTCATTCTTTGCGTTATCGGGCGGCTTGCCGGGACGTGAGAAGTCTATTTCTACGCCGTTCTCGTATGCCCATCGGTCCAGCGCCTTTCCTCGCGCGAGAAGATCTGCAAGAAATCATCCAACGAGGCGCCAGAAGTGGCGAAGGATGGGGCTAGTGGCGGCCGTTGCGCGGCAACCGCGATGCAGGTTGGAAACCGATGGTTATCGTGAAGCGCCTCAGCGCTGCTTGCAGCATGTATGACAGAAGTGGGCGGTTTGTAGCGAACGTGACATTGCGAACTTGATAAGTCACAATTTGCAAAAACTGTAACAGTGCGGTGTAGCTGGCGTTTCCGACAATATCCCACGATTGGTACAGAAAGTGCCCGAGAGCATTAGCAATGAGTGTTGCCCCCGAGGGGATATTTCCAAATTTGGCTATCTAGACTGCGCGGGTTACTAGTCGCGAGGAATACCTGAAAGTGTCAGCTTTCGCCCCCCTCCTTCTACCAAACAGGCGGCGTCGACAAGGTCCAAGAATGCGCTTGCGGTGCTGAGGGACGGTGGGAAGAAAGTCATCATCGTAGAGTGTGTCTCGAATGCGGAACATCGACGGGATCGAAAGGCGAATCAACGAACAGGGAAGTACGTTGCCGGACAACCAGTCACAAATCGGGAAGACCATCACTGAGCCGACTGCCTGACGAATGCCGAACTAGGGATATCGCGCAGCGTCCGGATTGCCGAGTCTCGCGACGACGTGCACTGATCGTGAGCTATGAGCAAAGGACGGACGAGGCGGAACATGGAGGTAGCCACTCGTGATCTGCAGAGCTAGTGTTTTCGAACGCCCTGTTGCGACCGACCGACGGAATCTTAGCTGAGGAGTGAGAGATGTTTAGCTGCACCTCGATGCGCAAGCTTGAGGACTTTGAAAGTCCCCGAATTGTCGAGTTGAATAGCGACCTATATGGAGCGAGCTTTTTTCTTATGAAGCTGCTACCAGCGCGGTTTATGCTTGAGCGAGCCGTGGAGGAGGGCTTTCTTAGACCCGGGGGCACCATTTGTGAGTCGTCTTCCGGCAGCTTTGGTCTCGCATTAGCAATGCTTGCTGCACGGCACGGTTACAAACTTGTTTTGGTTAGCGATTGGACATTAGATCGGCATCTTCGGAGGCGCCTGGTCCAACTCGGCGTACGCTTGGATATTGTCGATAAACCCGCGCGCAGTGGTGGGCTTCAGCAGGCCCGCTTGAACCGGCTCGCCCAGCATTTAAAGGAGATGCCCGGCAGCTTTTGGCCCTCCCAATATTCAAACCTAGCTAATCCTCTAGCTTACGGTAAATTCGCCGAATTACTGATTGATAGGCTGGGGGAAATTGATTGCTTGGTGGGCCCGGTCGGTTCAGGAGGATCCATGTGCGGGACGACACGCTTTCTCAGAGCCTCGTTCCCCGAACTGCATGCGATCGGTGTTGATACACCAAATTCGGTGTTGTTTGGTCAGCCTAGTGGAAAGCTTGTAAGATTAGCTGGTCTAGGAGGGGAGATCGTTCCGTCCAACGTCGATCATAGAGAATTCGACGAAATTCATTGGCTGACTCCCGTTGAAGCGTTTCACTCAACTCACCAACTGCATAGGAATCGAGGACTATTTATGGGGCCCGCCAGCGGTGCCGCCTACAGAGTGGCCAACTGGTGGTCAAGTAAGCATCCGAGCAAAAAGGTTGTTGCTATCTTTCCCGATGAGGGTCACCGCTACGGCGAAACAGTATACGACGACGCCTGGCTCAAGTCATTTGCTGGGTGGCCTGATGCAGTTCGTCGAGAACCCGTGGCCGTAGAGACGCCTACGGAAAGCTTGAAGGGCTGGTCGTGCTATACATGGGGAAGGCGGACACTGGAGCAGGTCCTTTCTAGTCTTCTCGCTCCTGTATCGACGAGTTTGATCGAAACGCGGCTGCAGCCTTTGGCTCAGCATCCGGTCGAACCTAGTCCGAAACAACGAACTGAGCCGGGCGAATCTTCGAAAGGCGAAGTCAGCCCAACGCTGATTGCCTTGTCCCATTCCGATGGTGCACTTGTTAGCCATCTAGAATTGGACCATGATCAGGCGCAGTTCGTGGATCCCTTGTACGTGGTATTTTCTGAGTTGTGCAATAGCTCGAATCCGAATCTGGAGCACCCTTTCTCGGTTGCGATCCGGGACGAAATCGTTGGGTTTTTCATCCTTCGTGAAAAAGCTGCTCTGCCCGAATGGGCACCGCCAGATGCTATTACTCTTCACAGCCTTCGTATAGCTCGATCACGTCAAGGCAATGGGTACGGTAAGGCGGCACTTCATCTAGCCAAACAATGGGTCAAGTCGAATAGATTAAGCGTCAATCGACTCATGCTCGGTGTTAATACGCGCAATCGCAAAGCTAGGCAACTCTATAAACAAACGAATTTTCTTGAAACAGGTGCTAGTTACTGTGGTCCGCATGGAATGCAGGATATACTTGAATGTGAAATAGACTCTCGAAACTGAACTGCCTAAAGAACGCGGATACTCTCAACGGAACGGAACACTAGTATCCCGAGTTAAAAAATGATTGCCTTATTTGCGTTA
Organism: Paraburkholderia diazotrophica; assembly: GCF_038900755.1. GTDB lineage: Bacteria > Pseudomonadota > Gammaproteobacteria > Burkholderiales > Burkholderiaceae > Paraburkholderia > Paraburkholderia diazotrophica_A. The sequence goes on along the minus strand of NZ_JBBPEN010000012.1, from coordinate 93,075 downwards.
TGTACTAACCTGGCTTGCAGGGTTCGCAATTGAGCGAGGCAATGATGCGAGGAAGACCGAAAGCGCCACTGGTCTTGAGCGCGTCGGAACGAGAACAGCTCACGGCACTGAAAATGCGACGCAAGACGGCGCAGGCGCAGGCGCAGGCGCAGGCGCAGGCGCAGGCGCAGGCGCAGGCGCAGGCGCAGGCGCAGGCGCAGGCGCTGGCCTTGCGCGCACGCATTGTGTTGGCCTGCGCGGAGGGCATCGACAACAAGACGGTCGCGACAAGACAACGTGTCACCTCGCATACGGTTTCGAAATGGCGTTCGCGATTCATCAATCACCGCGTGGACGGGTTGCTCGTTGCACCGCGCCCGGGAGCACCGAGGACGATCGAGGACGCGCTGGTGGAGGCGGTCGTCGCACGCACGCTCGAATCCGTACCGTACCCACATGCTCGACCCACTGGAGCACGCGCACCATGGCCCGCGAGATGGGGATGTCGCAGACCGCCGTGTCGCGGATCTGGCGTGCCTTCGGATTGCAGCCGCATCGGCAGGAGACCTTCAAGGCTTTCCACTGATCCATTTTTTGCGGACAAGGTGCGCGATATCGTCGGGCTGTACCTGGATCCGCCACTGAAGGTCATGGTGTTGTGCGTTGACGAGAAAAGCCAGATTCAGGCACTCGATGCCCAAGCCCGAGTTCCTGCTTCAGGTCCTGATAGTCACGTTCGATGCGCCAGCGCATGTGCGCGTGCGCGACGAGCTGCTCCAGGGCAATGTCGGCCGGCAGGTTGGACAGATAGTACTTCAGCGGGTCAGCATCGCCTTCGGGCCACTCGATGAGGAGCCACTGCTCAGGGCGAAGCCGCGCCTTGCCGGTATTGCCACCCGCGTGACGCACACGTACTGCAGCGAAACGTCCGCTGAGTGTTTCATTCGAACCCTCGCGCCAGCTGACCGTCCTGAAGACAGCAGCCGGCAGCGAATGCGCCAGGTCCTTGACGCTTGCAGGCTGTCGGGTACGCGTGCGCCGCGGCACCACGGACGGGCGTCCCATCCCACCATAAGGCCTGGGCGGCAGAGGTTGAACGCCCGGTGGCCAGACCACAACCGCTGACGTAATCCCGACCACATAAGGCAGGCCCAGATCGCACAGTCGCTGCCCGAAGGCGTTATTGATCCGGCAATAAAATGTTGAAATCAAGCCGCATAACGGACAGGATCATGCTGGAAGTATCGCCGGATGCGTTCGGGTTGCTTCCGCACAACCCTGTAATGGTGCGCGGTGGCCTTGACCAGTTGCAGCCTGGTACGCGTTGGCGCCCGCCGTGTGACGCTTTGCTTGAGGTCGGCGTTGGCCATCTCGTTGGGATTGAGCTCAGGGCTGTAGCTGGGCAGATAGAACACCTCGATCCGGTCGCGGTGCCTGCCCAGCCAGGCCTTCACGGCCTTGCCGTGATGGACACGCAGATCGTCCAGGATCAGGAAGATCTTTTTCTTCGCCCCGGTGATCAGCCGTCGCATGAAGTCGATCAGGATGCCGGTGTTCAGCGCACCGTCGAAGATCTTCCAGCGCATCTGTCCTTTATTCGTCACGGTGGAGATGACCGACAGGCCGGCACGCTTCGCGTTGACCTTGAGCACCGGTGTCTTTCCCGTGGGCGCGTAACCGCGGCCCCGAACATCGTCGGAGCGCAGTCCGGTTTCATCGCCCCAGTGGACTTCGGCTCCTTCAGCCTGGGCCCGCTGCGCAATGGCAGAATAGTCTTCATCGAGCCACTTCCTGATCGCCGCCGGCGATTGCTCATAAGCCTTCTTCAATGGCTTTTGCGGGGTGAAGCCCCAGCGCGACAGATACAGCCCCATCGTACGAACCGGCACACGGATGCCGAACCGCTGTTCGATCACTTCGGCCACGCTCTGACGGGTCCACAGGGCATAAGGCATTTTCAACTGGTCAGGTGTGCGGTCCTGGATGATTTTCTGCACGACCCGCTCCTGATCTGCGCTCAGGCTGCGTCCGGTACCCGACGGACGACCGCGAGGCCCGACATCCACGGCACGCCAGCCGCCCGCCTCGTACGCCTTGCAGGCCGCAATCACCGTCGTGGGCGACATCTCGCAACGCAGCGCCACCTCTTTCAACGCTACGCCTTTTCAATATTTTATTGCCGGATCAATATCTACGCCGTAGCCTGCATCGGCCAGTACACAATACGGGCGCACCTGCAGCCAGCAATGTCTCGATCTGCCGTAATGCAATCTTCGCCTTGGTCTCGAACCTGATCTGCTCAGGAATTCCGGCCTTCTTACGCCGCGCGTCATCCTCGGCCCACTCACGCGGCACATAGAGCTGCCAGGCCACAGGAATGCTCGCCTGCTCACAGGCCAGTGACACACTGACCGCAATCTGGCAATTGTCCTGCTTGCCCAGGACCCCACAGTACTGACGTGCACCCCCCACCGAATGCCGGCCCTTCTTCGGAAATCCCGTATCGTCCATAATCCAGAAGCCGCTCAGTACTGCCACCTGTCAGGGGCTGCGCTGGTGAAAGACATGGCTACACCGAGCCGATCTTAGCAGGCTGCGGAAATACGTCGCACGGGAAGTCATCGAGACGAATAACAAAAACGTTGGTGTAAGAAGCTCACCCAGCCCCTTGGAGATTATGCGCGGGCGCCGACACGTTCACCGAAAGTTTGTTTTCCGTGCGCAAGCTGGACGATTTCGTTCGGAGCTCGCATCCGCTGCGCTCGATTCGTGTTATGACGAACGAGGCGCTGGCAAAGATGGATCGTGTGTTTGCCGGGATGTACGAGACCGACCGAGCATCGCGCCGGAGAAGCTGTTGCGGGCCATGCTGCTGCAGGCAACTCTTCAATATCGCGCAAGCTCAACTAGTGTCGCGAGTTAGAAATTCGTAGACAAAATCTCTTGACGCTAGCGAGGATGTCGTCGGCCGATTTGGTCCAGTTGAAAGGTCTCGGATCAGTGTGTTGTTGATCTGGATGTATTGGCAAATCGCCTGTTCGAGTTGCCGGGTGGAGCGATGGGTGCCACGGCGGATGTATGACTCGCTGAGCGTGGCAAACCATCGTTCGACCTGGTTAATCCACGAAGCAGAGGTCGGGGTGAAATGCGCATGAAAACGGGGATGGCGAGTCAACCAGGTATTGATCGCGGAGGTCTTGTGCGTACCGTAGTTGTCCATCACCAGATGCACGTCCAATTGAGGGGGCACGTTGGCCTCTATGGTTCGCAGGAACTGCAGGAATTCACTGCTGCGATGACGTCGATGCAGTTCGCCAATGACTTCGCCCGTGGAGATGTCTAGCGCCGCGAACGATGTGGTCGTGCCGTGGCGCATATAGTCGTGCGTGCGTCGCTCAGGGATGCCCGGGGCCAGCGGCGGCATGGGCTGCGTGCGATTACGAAGGCCCGGGGGGCGCGGCTTTCACCACCACGCAAATATTGGCCATTGGAGCTTATGGGTTTCTGCTGTCTGAGCGACTCGCCACCGGCACCCCGGTGAGCGCCAAAAAACTTCGGAGCCCGCCAGACGCCTGGGCTTCCCGAAGATTACGTTGCACGGGGAAGTCCGGCGCGCACAGCGCCACACGGCTGACTCGATCGCGACCATTCGCTACCAGCTCACTGTCAGGCTGGTTGCCCGACGCGTGTCCATGCTGCCGAAGACCCAATGAACGTCGCAATTTGTGACACAGTAAGATTAAGAGCGGGGGGAGCGCATTTCTCAGCGGCGTGCGTCAAGCTCATGTCGTCCCAACACCAAAGGCGATCTGAGTGCTTTTGTTACACGATCGTGGATGCTTTGTCGCAAAGATGACATGACGATGACGTGTACACAACGAATGCAATGGGATAAATAGAAATGAAAAGCGCTGTATAGCATGCGGACGTGCATGGCACGAAACCTGCAAGAAAGCTGTTCGAACGTGCACGTTCCGGACAATGAGAACTCGACAGCAGGAACAACTCGTTGTCCCCTGATCAACCGCGTCGACGATGATGTCAGCCAGCGGCGGATGGGAGGTCAACCCCTTAAGGATGACGCGACCGCGCAAGGCCTAAATCGGCTTTTTTGGCTGATAACAAAGGAGTTGAGGAACATGCATTGTGATCGACCGAACCCGCCACCGTCGACGCGTAGCCTCGCTGATATGGGCACCGGTACCATACATTTCCGTCTCCCACGCGGTGTGCCATTGCCGTCCGGATTGTCATGCACGATAGTGTCATTTGAGCCCCGTGCCCGAACACACTGGCATATTCACCCGTTAGGCCAACGATTGTTCGTGACAGCGGGATGTGGGTGGATGCAGTGTGAAGGCGAACCGATTATGGCGATGCATGCTGGAGATATGGTCTGCATTGCGCCGAACCGAAAGCATTGGCACGGTGCGTCACCATGGACCTCCGTGAGGCTGATTGCGCTCCAGAAAGAGCACGACAGCAAACGTGTCGATTGGCTAAAACCGGTTACCGACGAGCAGTACTACGCCAGACCGTCTCTCGACATCTGACGGAGCGCGATGTTAGAGAATCAAAGACACTTCCCCCTTCTCAAGTCTGCGGCGGAAGCGGAAAATCGGCATTAACTGACTGTGTCGCGATAGTGGAATCAGGATGATTAAACCCATTACGATGACGATTACCTAAATCACAAGCGAATAGAGCTGCGGATAACTATTCGATCTGTGTCGTCGGACTTGATTTGCCCCATGTGCATGGTTGTGGGAATGAAGGCAAGTGCCAGAGCCTGCATGGCACAACTACCGCCGCATCCGCTTTGTGTTCGAAGCCGCCTCCCTTGATGGCGTCGGGCGCGTCACCGAGTTTGGCGTGATCGAGACGTTGCTATTTCAAGGACTACTAGGATCACCGCATGTTGCTGTGGACCGACGCTCCTTTCTGTCTACGTGCGCGGCATGGATACGTCGATGGTCAGGGTGCCCTGCTCAATTCCAACCGCCGAGAACATGGCGCAGTGGCTGGTGACCGTGCTCGGCACTCGAAGTGCTGGAAGCCACCGACGTGCGGTTGGGTGAACTTCTGACTTAGGAGACAGGCAAATGCACTGTGACGCACCGTCCGTAGCTGTGCCACCCGTTGGCAGCTATCCCGTCAACGAGATTTTTGAGTCGTTACAGGGCGAAGGCAACTTCACCGGCACACCTTCAGTGTTCGTCCGTCTGCAAGGGTGTCCGGTGGGCTGCGCGTGGTGTGACAGCAAGCACACGTGGCAGGTGATGCCAGAGCGCGAAATCAGTGTCGGGGCGATGGGCGAGAAAACGGGGCGGCCGTGCGACAGCTATGCGTGGTGTGACGTGCCGACGCTCGCAAACATTGTGCGGACGGCAGACGCTGAGCACGTAGTCATCACGGGCGGCGAACCGTGCATGTACGACCTGCGCCCGCTGATCGCGAAGCTCGAAGCGTGGCATCACCGTGTCCAGGTCGAAACCTCGGGCACTTACGCGCCGCTCGTCACGCCCAGCACTTTCGTCACCACGAGCCCGAAGTACGGAATGCCAAGTGGACGCCCGGTGCTCGATGAGGCGCTGGCGCGCGCCAACGAGATCAAGTATCCGGTCGGCAAGCAGCGCGACATTGATATCGTGCTCGAGAGACTTGATCCGATCCAGCGCGCGCGCGGCACCCCGATCTGGTTGCAGCCGCTGAGTCTGTCGTCCCGTGCCACGGGCATCTGCATGAAGGCGGCGCACCGTTACGGCTGGCGCGTCTCGTTGCAGACGAATAAGTTCATCAACATCAGGTAGCGTCATCATGCCGGTCCGAGGAAGAAGGTCCAAGCCCACGGCGCTCAAGCTGATCGAGGGCAATTGCGTCACCCTGCCCAAGCGCCGCTCCCGTCCGGGCATTCTCCCGTGCTCGTGTGGACGAACACGCCCGTGCGGGATGGAATCGCATCACGCCCGAACGTGAGCGGCTCGCCTAGGCAGTTCGCCGTGGCGCTCGCGATGGGCACGCAGTACGAGATATCCGTTGAATCGCTACGATTCAGAGCGATATGTCGTTTCGGTTTAGGCGTGGCATAGGATTTTACCTACCAGCACGGCGCCTGATACTCGGTTGTGTAACTCCATTGAATTGCATTTGTGGAAAAAAGAAGGTGTACCGATGAGAGTTTTGGCGATTTTTATTCTTCTGATAATCTATTTTCCTGGTAATGCGTGGACGGCAGTCAACGATCGCCGCGTAGTGACTTGGAATCTCCAAGGCTCCAGCGCAAGCACGGAGAGTAAATGGAATTCAAATATTCGCACGGTGCTACTTGGAAATCGGGATGACGGACCGATACCCGTTTCAAGGCACATTGATGTTATGATGATACAGGAGGCTGGATCACTACCGGCATCAATTACGTCTAATCCTCCACTTCCATTGGAAGGCCGATTGGTGAACCCGGATCTGGTTGTCGCGCCTATAAACGAATATGTCTGGAATTTGGGCACATCAAGAAGGCCAATCGATTACTACGTGTATTTTTCGCGAGTCGATACTGGTGCCAACCGAGTAAATCTGGCTATTATCAGCAAAGAAAAGGCTGATCAAGTAATCTTGCTTAAACCGCGGGCTTGGAGTGGAGCAAGGCCAATACTGGGGATCAGACTCGGATCTGACTATTATTTCGGGATTCATGCCTTGGCAAACGGCGGAACGGATTCTGGAGCAATCATTGCTCGAGTTTGGGAGTATTTTAATCAAAATCAGATATCGGACCAATGGTTGATTGCTGGTGATTTTAATCGCGAGCCCAATCAATTGCGCGACCTCCTTCGGAGAAGCTATCCGCAAGAATATAGAAACGTGACTTTCCAGTATGAGGATCGGCCAACCCATAGAACAAGCGGCCACAATCTAGATTATGGGATTGCTGGACAGCTGAACAATCCATCCGGCGGCCCTAATTTTGATTGCAACTTATTTACGCCGAGCCTAATTGGGCAGTTGGTATCAGACCATACTCCTGTTTTACTTTGGCCGAAGAAATAGACGAGCGAGAACGACAAGGATGATTGGCAAGGCGAACGTTGGTGTGCACGCCCAATGGTCGAGGCGATCAGGATGTGTTCGACTTTCGTTTCGCCAATGGCTGCGCAACCCGCTGCCAGACACCGTCGCGATCGGGAAAAACGTAAACGCGGTCTGTTACCGGACGAAGCACGCTGGCAGGTGGCGCCATGGGCTTCCAGTATGGCCGAACGGCGATGACGCGCAGGAGAAGGAGAATCTGCCCCGGACACGCAAAGACCGCGCGCAGCAGCTACCGTGATTGCAAGAAATCTCGTCAATGGTAATGCACCTCGGTGCAGGCGATATCGACCGCCTGTTCTTTGCGATCTGCAGGATGGCGGTAGCGAACGCATACGGGTCGCAAGCGTGATTGCACCGACGAACGCGCGATCGGTGACGAGCACGGCGTCGTAGGCACCATGATTCACTTGCGGAATGCATCTTCGGCTTGGGGGCGGTCCCGTGCAGAGCAACATGACATTGGCGCCGAAGTGGTCCCCAGCGCCGAATCAGGAGCCTGCTGGGACGCAGACGACGATGTGCGTGCATGGCGACACTCCGGGCCAGGCGGTGCGACACGTCGGCAACGATGCTTGCAGATTGTCGAGAGAGATGGGCCGGTGTCCCTCGATGCCTTGGAACACCCTGAATACGTTCTCCGCAGCGGGCGCGGACACGACGAAATGTTGTAGGCATGTTGGCGCGGGCCTTGACGGACGGTGAGCAGGGTCGTCGCATTGTCATGCGGCACGGCTTCCGTTGCTGAAAATATTGGAAGGGGCGAGAAGCGTTTGAGGATGTGCAGGCGGCCGACGCTCGCAACCTTCTGGTCGAACGCGATGCCACAGAATTGCAGTACATCCTCGGCCGATCAGTGCTCGCATTTCTAGCTGGAGTTCCCTATTGGAAGAAGGCAAAGGCTTTGTAGGTCGAAAATGGATCGAGCACGACAAGGATATCGGCAAAGCGTGCACGCTGCACGCCTTGTTGTTGAGCACAGGGCGTTACTCGGCCCTGCGGGCATCAAGCCCAGCGGGCGCGACAGACGGGCATCGAACTCTTCGAACCTGATCGATCGCCTTTCAATGCACGGAGCCGAAGAACGCCATCGCGCCTTCGGCTGGCGTCAGGCCCGCCTTGAAGTAGCCCTCGAGCCGGTCCGCAATCGCTTCGTCGAGTGTGAAGGGCGGCCGGATGTAGCCCACATTGAACGCATGGTCGTACCAGTCGCTGAGCCACGCGCGCAGTTCGATCACATATTGTGGCAATGCATTCGAAGCGTCGTCGTGCATGTACATGTCCCTGGCTTGCAGAACGATCAGGCTGCCTTGCGGCCTATCCCCCATCTCCGGTCGGCGCCTGTCCTGCGGAAACACGTGCCAAGTGACGTCGGCATGGCGAAAAAAGAAGAGCGAGAAGGTGCCGGTCGGCCGCTCGATCTGAATGCACACGCGGCATGTTCTACCCGAGCGGGAGCGTTCCAGCAGGCGCACACGCGCTGTCCGGCCTCGCGTCGAGCCGACCAGTTTTTCGACCTGAGAGCGCAGCGATCTGTTGCCCGCCATGACTTTCCTCGCGATGCGCGATGAATCGATGCTACGAGGGATCGGCGCGCGCGCCCAATCGGCGGCGGCGGAATGTCGTCTCAGGAAGCGCTGATTTCAGCCGTCAGGGTTTCCCGACGCGGGAATCAGGATGTCACGCGACCGTCTTTGCGCGTGCGCTGACTGCGGCATAGTTTCTGATCGGAGATGATGAGCCATCAAAACGCGATGTCAACCGATGCATCATGATGGCCTATCTGTCCGAGCGGGAGAACGTTGTCGAGCAGGTCGATTCGCTCTGTCTGCGGCTTTTCGACACCTGGTGCGAGGCGGGCAGTGTGACGCCGCTCGCGTATCTGTTGCATTGCTGGCCGTTGACCGACAGTGCGCCGGGCGCTCTGCGGCGGCTGGGTGAAACGATGCGAGATTTGCGGCGCCATCACGCGGACCAACTCGACGCGTACAGCTTTCACGCGCTGTGCGAAATGGCCGATCTGATCGACGAACTGGTAGAACGTCCGGTGCGCACGGTCCGGATGATGCCGGTGGGCGAGGTGCCGGAATAACAAAAGGACACCGCGGTCATAAACGCGCAAAGACATGCGGGCAGGGCACAGTCGCTGCTGCGGGGGGGCGTTGTTTCATCGGACGTTTGCAACCCCGGGTGGGGCGCGGTAGACCGGGCTTTGGCATCGAGTGCAGAATAGGACACACACAACGGCGGCACTCGCGGGAAGATATGGTTCTCTACAGGTTCGACGCATGGTGGAGCGGGCTCCGTTACGTGCGGCGCAGTGTGGTGCTGCGGCTGCTCGGTACGGTGATCGTCTTTAGCTGCGCGATCACGCTGATCTTGACGGCGGTGCAGCTTTATCGCGACTACGAGCGCGGCATCGCGCAGATTCAGAACCGTCTCGTCGATATGACCGCAGCTATCGCGACAGTCTCGGCGAAGCGCTATGGCAGCTCGATCAGCCGCAACTGAAGCTGCAGGACAAGGTGCAACCCATCGACACCCTATATGTGGAGGCGACGCTCGCCAATCTCTATCACGAGCTTGTGCACACCGCGCTCGTGATCCTCGTGAGCCTGGGCGTGAATACGTTTCTGGTCGCGCTCTTCACGTTCTATATCCTGTGGCGGCTGGTCACGCGGCATCTCGCGGCGATCGCGCGCACTGTCAACGATTGCGATTTTCACGAGCCGCCGCGCGAGGCGGATGAGCTCGACCGCGTGGCGTCGGCATTCGACGGGATGGATATGCGCCTGCATCGTGCGTATCTCGACGAGCGCGAGGCGTCCATCGAGCGCGAAGCATGCCGCTTAACTGCATCCTTGGTTATGCGCAGATCCTCGGAATTTCATCAGCTCGCGCGCGACAGCAACATGCGCGGCATCATTCAGTGGGCGGAGCGCATCGCGGCAAACGATCCGGCGCATGCGGGGTTCGCCGCGCGGCTGCATCAACTGGCGCGCGCGTACCAGTCGAAGGCGATCCTGCAGCTCGTTGAGCGGCACCTGGAAGGGGATACCGCAACATGAGCCATCTCGCCGCTCCAGCTGTACACACGGACACCGTCCTGATCGTCGACGATACGCCCGCGAATCTCGGCGTGGTCGTCGACAGTCTCGAAGCGCGGGGGATTCGCGTGCTGGTGGCGCTCGACGGTATCGAAGCGTTGGAGCGCGCGGCTTTCGCGCAGCCCGACCTGATTTTGCTCGACGTGAAGATGCCGGGCATCGACGGCTTTGAGACGTGTCGCCGTCTGAAGCGCGACGAACGCACGCGCGATATCGCCGTGATCTTCATGACCTCGCTGACGGGCGACGAGGATCGCGTCGCGGGCTTTTCGGCGGGCGGGGTCGACTACGTGACCAAGCCGTTGCGCGTCGACGAGACACTGGCGCGCGTCGGTGTGCATCTCGAGCTGCGCGCCATGCACAAGCAGCTTCTCGCACAGAACCGGCAACTGCTCGCCGAAGTGGCCGTGCGCAAGGAAACGGAGGCTGCGCTATCGCAGGCGCGCGATGACCTCGAACGGCGCGTCGCGTCGCGCACCGAAGAACTGGCGCGCGCCAACGCGGACCTGCACGCGCAGATCGACGAGCGGCGGCGCGCGGACGCGCGCTTGCAGGCAAGCGAGGCGCGCTTTCGCGTAATCGTCGAAACCAGTCCGGTGCCGTTGTGCATCACGTCGATGCCGGATGGACACATCCTCTACACGAACGAGCCGCTGCGCGAACTCTTCGGCATGGACGAAGGCATGTCGGCCAATATCGCAGATTTTTACACCGATCCAGGCGAGCGCGACCATCTGATCCAGTATCTGCGGATGGAGGGCAGCCTGCGTAATGCGGAGGTGCAGTTCCGGCGCCCCGACGGCACGCAGTTCTGGGCGATGGCGACGGCGCGCGTCGCCACCTACGACGATTCTCCCGCGATCTATGTCGGCCTGAACGACATCACGGGGCGCAAGCTGCGTATTTCGGACGAACGTGACCGGCCGTTTCGGGATGGTGACCGGCGATTTCGGCAACGTGACCGGGCATTTCGGGAACGTGACCGAGCGGACCGGAAGGCAGGATTGGCGTTGCGCATGACATCAACCACGCGGGCTATGCTCGCCGGCTTTTGCCGGAGAGAGCATGCCCGCGCACCGGATGAACATGCGCATGATCAAGGACGTTTTACGACTTAAATTCGACGGCGGCTTCTCGCACGATCGGATCGCCGCGTCACTGGGCATATCCAAGGGCGTGGTCACGAAGTACATCGGACTGGCCGGTGCCGCCGGGTTGGACTGGGCAAGCGCCTGCGATATGGATGAAGGCGAACTCGAGCGGCGGCTTCTCGGCAAACCCACCGGGCCTGCAGGCTACGCCCAGCCCGACTACGGACGCATCCATCAGGAGCTGCGTCGCAAGGGCATGACGCTGACGTTGCTGTGGGAGGAGTACCAGGCCGAGTTCGCGGACCGGCAGACCTACCGCTATACGCAGTTCTGCGAGCACTACAAGGCGTTCACGAAACGCCTGAAGCGCTCGATGCGTCAGATTCACCGCGCCGGCGAGAAGCTGTTTGTCGACTTCGCCGGCCCCACGTTGCCGCTGACGACTGGACGCCGCGCGCACATCTTCGTGGCGGCCATGGGCGCATCGAGCTACACATTCGCCTGTGCGACGCCGGCCGAAACGATGGAGGACTGGCTGGGCGGCATTGGTCGCGCGTTGACCTTCTATGGCGGCGTGCCGCAGCTGATCGTGCCGGATAACCCGCGCGCGATGATTGCCGATCCCGATCGCTATGAACCTCGCGCCGGCGACACCGTGCTGGACTTTGCGCGTCACTACGGCACGTCATTCCTTCCTGCACGCGTATATCGTCCGCATGACAAACCGAAGGTAGAGGTTGCGGTCCAGGTCGTCGAACGCTGGATCATGGCGCGCCTGCGTCATCACCGGTTTGAGTCGGTCCACTCGGTCAATGAGGCGGTCCGCCCGCTGCTCAGGAACCTGAATGAGAGGCCATTCCAGAAGCTGCCGGGATGTCGTGCCAGCGCATTCGCCCAGCTGGACGCGCCGGCACTGCAGCCGCTGCCGGCACAGCCCTATGAGCTCGCGCGCTTCAAGACAGTGACGGTTCACATCTTGTGTGGCGAAGCGATTTCTGTGGCCTTGATGCCGATGGGCAGCTTCCCGTCTGACATCATGCAGTCTGGAGGCCACAGAAATCCGGTTACAGTGAGCGCAAAAAATGCAGCAGTTCTGAGTCCATTCGACGCCGTGGTGTCTTGCCAGATGGCTGCAGTTGCGCCAACGCACGCGATTTCATCTCGAGATCGATCTGAGCGTAAATGTTGGTGGTATTGAGCGACACGTGGCCGAGCCATGCACGGATTGTGTTGATGTCGACTCCCGCACGTAGAAGGTAGGTGGCAGTCGTATGGCGAATCGTGTGCGGGCTGACCCGCTTCGAGCAGATTGCAGGGAACCGCTCCTCGATTCGCCTTGCGCATCGCTCAACCAAAGAATGGACTCCAAATCTTGTAATCGACGTGCCGCGCCGATTCAGGAATACACTCTGCCCCGCTGGCCGATCGACAATCAACGCGGAAATCTCCGCTGCCGTTTGTTGCCAAAGTGGGCATAACCGAACCTTGTTGCCTTTGCCCAGCAGTCTGACAAACGCATTGCGGTTGCCGTCTTGCGGCTGTAATTGCAGGTCCTCAATCTTAACTTGTGCAACCTCGGTAGCTCGCGCACCCGTGTTGTAAAGGAATATCAGCAGCGCGTGGTCGCGTACTCCCTGCGCCGTTCGTAAGTCTGCGGCTGCAAGGAGTGCGTCCATCTCGGGCTTCTCGAGGTAGGGAATCTCGGGGCGAGCGAACTTACGGAATGGGATCGCCATGACATGCGCAGACCATTCCAGGTGCTCTGGTCCGTATTCGCCCACAAATCGCGCGAAGCTGTGTATGGCCGCGAGACGCTGGTTCTCGCGCTCACAGTCTTACCCATCGCCGCTGTTGGGAGAAATCGGTTGATCAAATCCCTGCTGATATCGTCGACCTTGAGCATGTCAGGACGTGTTCGTAGGCCATTCGCTGCGTAACGAATGAGCCTGGCCAGTGTGTCGCGGTAGCTCAACTGTGTGCTTCGCGCCACACTTCTCACTGTGACGAGGTAATCCGCCAGAAAGCGTTTGACCCAGGGGGCCAACAGATTCAGATCGTTCATGACTGTTTCTCCAGTGCGACGTAGTGCCCGAGACGAATCGATGCTTCCACAAGGAGCTCCGGCGACATGGGAAGATAAACTTGCGTGGCCGCTATGCTCGCGTGTCCAAGATAGGTCGACAGCAGAGGTAGAAGTCGCTGCACGTCGGCGCCTTGCTGATACCAGGTGGTCAAACGATGGACGGCGAACGTCGCCCGCATATCATGCAAACGAGGCTGATATCGGGCGCCGTCGTTGCGCAAAACGCCAGCCTTCGACCTGAGCCTAGCAAATGCGCGTCGGATGCCGCTTGCGGTCGGGCGACCACCGTCACGGCGGATAAATAGCGGCGAGTCGTCGCACGTCTCGACGTTGATGGATTCGTGAACGGCCACTATGTACTCGTCCAGGATCTGGACCAGATGCGTTCCGAGTGGAACCCATCGAGTCTTATAGAACTTCGTGTCGCGGACCGTGAGCATCTGCCGCGACAAATCTATATCTGCGAGGCATAGATGTAGTGCTTCGCCCAATCGCAGTCCCGTCCCGTATAAAAGTAGCACGAGGACTCGAAGGGTCCGTGCTTCAATCAGCGTATCGTGGGCGCCATCAAGCGCGGCGATCAGTCGGTCGATGTCGTCTTCGGAATACACATAAGGTTTGTAATCCTGATTGCATCGTGGTGTTCTTGTCGGTAGAGGAATGTCGGGTACCAGACCGCGTGCGATCGCAAAGCGGAAGAATCTCATCAGGGCAGAGTGCTTGCGATGCCAGTAGTGGCTAAGTGGTCGATTTCCGTCGAGGAACGCCCGAACCTCCGCCGGGGAGATCGAGCTGAGTTCTCGGTCTTGACCCACGTACTTCGCAAACAAGGAAAGCACGCCATGAATACTGTCTCCTTTACATCCGTTGGCGTGGATAACCTGCATATACGCCGATATTGCGTCAACGAGGGTCATAGAAACCTCCTGAGATCAACATCAGCCACCTGGCGCAGGCCATTGATGTCCACCTTCGCATAAAGCGCCGTGGTCGCTGGATGACTATGTCCGAGGAAGTCGCCAATCTCCTTCATGGTTAAACCTCGCCCGAGAAGCCGCGTCGCACACGCGTGTCGCAATGCATGTGGTCCTGTGTGTTTGATCGCCAGATCCATAGGCCGCAACTGACGACTCACTATCTGCCAGATCGCGCTGCTGCTAATTGGTTGATATGGGCTGCGCAACTGGAGAAACACCTCACGCCGATCGGACCTCACTCGAACGAAACGCAGGTACCTGGCAATAGCATCGGCAGCGTCGCCCGCCAACGGAAAGACAGCGACGTGTGGGCTTTGCTCGGAGCGATGTACGCGGACAATCCCTTGCTGCCAGTCAAAATCATCGAGCTGCAGCCGGCGCACTTCGGCCACGCGCAATCCGTACACCACGAACATCATCACGATGGCTCGATCACGAATCGCGCCGGGCCGGTCCCCTTCGAGCTTCTCAAGAAGATGAATGACCTCGGGCCAGGACGGACCAGCCGGTAGCGCCTCGCCTTGATATACCCGGGCCGGTTGTATCGATGCAGACAAACCTGACTGGCATTGCCCGTGCTCCTGCAGATAAAGAATGAAATTCCGAATGTTGTAGCCATAGGTTTGCATCGACGCGCGCGTCAGACCATCATGGCTTCCCTTCAAGGAAAGAATGCGGTCGATGGCTTTCCAGTCAAGCTGATGAATGTCATAGCCCTCAGCGCCGGCGAGCCGAAGAAACTCGGCAGCGCGACCGCAACGCGTGCGAATGGTTACTGCGGAGAGATTGCGCTCGTCGCGCATGAAGCGAGCATAGGCCGCGATCTGTTCCAAGTCAGGCTGTTCCCTGGTCGACGCTTGCAGTCGCCCGAGAAAACGCAACCAGTTCGTCGCTGTCGCTATATACGCCGTTCGGGACGCTTCGCCATCGGTCCGGGTGGGGTTAGCCGTTTGACGGTCACGCCATCGATCTGCAAGCTTGTTGAGTTGAGCAGCGGTGACGGAATCCGGTAACTTCCATCGCAATGCCTCTCCGATCCGCATCATGTACGCTGCATGGCGAATCAACGTCTTGCGGGAAGCCCGCTGATGCTGCATGTACTCAAGGTACCTGACTCGCTCGCGATAGAGCGGAGCAGTAGCGTGGCAAGCAACCGCAGCAGGCCGTTTGAAAAGTTGATCGAACATGAGGAGACCTCCTTCCGCGAAAGGCGGAAAGGTAATGTTGCTCCTCAAATGGCGCCATGATTCTTTGGCCTCCAGACTGCATGATGTCAGACGGGAAGCTGACCATCGGCATCAAGGCTACAGAAATCGCTTCGCCACACAAGATGTGTTCTGTGGTCGACCACAGAACCGGCCGACTATCACGTCGAGATCAACAAACACCGCTACAGCGTGCCGCACGCGCTTGTCGGTCTCAAGCTCGATGCGCGCATCACGGCGGGCGCTGTCGAACTGCTGCATCGCGGTCGCCGAGTTGCCAGCCACGCACGCAACGACCGCGTAGGCGGCTACACCACCGTCGTCGAGCACATGCCAGCGGCGCACCGCGCTCATCTGGAATGGACGCCGCAACGGCTGATTCATTGGGGACAGCAGATCGGCGTGGCAACCGGCGTGCTTGTTACCCGGCTGCTGCAGGAGCAACGCCATCCGGAACACGGCTATCGGGCGTGCCTCGGATTGCTCTCGCTCTCACGTCGCTACGGCCGAGAACGTCTCGAAGCCGCCTGTGCGCTAGCACTGGAGCTCGGCGTGCATCGTTACCGCCACGTGCGCGACATCCTGATCAACAACCGCGACCGCGCTGCAGTGGCAACGCCTGCCGACTGGATCAGCCCGAGCCACGCGCATGTACGCGGCCCCGGCTACTACCAATAAAGAAGATCCACCATGATGATGCAACAGACACTGACGCAACTGCGCACCCTGAAGCTGGACGGTTTCGCTGACGGCCTGGAAGAACAACTGACGCAGCCCGGTGCGGCCAGCCTGAGCTTCGAGGAACGCCTGTCACTGCTGGTCGACCGGGAAGCCAGCTGGCGTGATGATCGCCGTCGTACCCGACTGCTCAAGCAGGCGCGCCTCAAGTATCCGCAAGCCGCCATTGAAGATCTCGACACGCGCGCTGGCCGTGGCGTCGATCCGCGCTCACTCACGAGTCTCGCGCTCGGTGACTGGGTCGAAGCCGGCTACAGCCTGCTCATCAGCGGTCCAACCGGCGCTGGGAAATCGTGGCTCGCTTGCGCCCTGGCCCAATACGCCTGCCGGCGCGGGCATTCGGCCTTGTATCTGCGCGTGCCGCGACTTGGCGAGGAGCTTCGCGTTCTGCACGGCAATGGCGGCTTCACAAAATGGCTGCTGCAGGTCGCCCGCGTTGACGTGCTCCTGCTGGACGATTGGGGAATGGCTCCCCTCGACGCGATGGTCCGAAACGATCTGCTCGAGATGATCGATGACCGCTCGGCGGGAAAGGCGACCATCATCACCAGCCAGTTACCGATTGAGCACTGGCATGGATGGATCGGCGACGAGACCATCGCCGACGCAATGCTCGACCGTCTCATGCAGCGTCATCACCGGATCACGCTCACCGGTGAATCCCTCAGAAAGGCATCCCCAAAACCCAACGTCCTGGAGCCCGAACTCGACCAGAACTAACAAGAAAATCTACAATCAACACCGCGCAACGCCCAACCCCGCCGAATCGGTCACGTTCCCGAAATCGGCGGTCACGTTCGCCGAAATACGCAGCAAGCAGATGGAACAGGAACTCGTCGAATCACGCGAGCAGCAGCGCGAGCTGTCCGCGTACATGGAGGCGATCCGCGAAGAGGAGAGAAAGCGCATCGCGATGGAGATTCACGACGAGCTTGGCCAGTTGCTGACTGCGCTCAAAATGGACGTGTCGCTGCTCAAGATGCGCCTCACGCACGATCCCGAAGCAACGAAAAAAGCCGATGACATGCGCGAACTGGTCGAAGGTACGATCTGGATGGTACGCAACGTCGCGAGTCATTTGCGGCCGGCCGCACTGAATTTCGGCATCGTGTCGGCGCTCGAATGGCTGGTCGACGAGTTCAACCGCCGCAATCCGATTCCTTGCGAGTTGCGCATCGTCGGTGGCGAGCCTGCGCTCCCGGATGCGCACGCGACGGCCGTGTTCCGCATCGTGCAGGCGTCCCTGACGAATGTCGCGCGGCATGCCGACGCAACGCGCGTGGACGTGACGCTGATCTCGACGGCGGAGAAGTTCGAATTGCAGGTGCGTGACGACGGCCGCGGCTTCGATCAGCAAGTGGTGCGGCGCAATTATTCATATGGTCTGCTCGGCATGAACGAGCGCGCGCGGCTGATCGGCGGATCGCTTTCGATCGGCAGCGCGCCGGGCGCGGGCACCACGGTTTCGATTCACATCCCGCTCGATGGCGGACCTCGAACATGATCAGGATACTCATTGCAGACGATCATGCGATCGTCCGCGGCGGACTTAGGCAGATCGTCGCAACCACAAGCGATATCGTCGTCGTGGCGGAAGCGGCGCAAGGGGCAGAAGTGGTCGACAGGCTGCGCAGTTGCGTCGTCGATCTGCTCCTGCTCGACATGACGATGCCCGGCATCAGCGGCGTCGATCTGATCCGACGAGTACGGGCAGAGCAGCCTTCGCTACCCGTACTCGTGCTGAGCATTCACGACGAGGCGCAGGTGGCGTCGCGCGCATTGCGCGCGGGCGCGACGGGCTATCTGACCAAGGACAGCGACCCGGACGTGCTGCTCGCGGCGATCCGCAAGCTCGCGGACGGAGGCCGCTTCATCGATCCGAAACTCGTCGATGCAATGGTCTTCGAAACACAGCGCGGCGACGTGCCGCCGCACGAAGTGCTGTCGGACCGCGAATTTCAGGTGCTGCAGATGCTCGCGGCGGGCAGGAGCATCAACGAAATCGCCGACGCGTGCGCGCTCAGCGCGAAAACGATCAGTACGCACAAGATGCGACTGATGCAGAAACTCGGGCTTTCCAACAATGCCGAGGTGATCCGGTACGCGATCCGGCACGGATTGATCGTCGAGTAGCGCGATGCTCGCCCCGCGAAATGCAGGGATGAGGCGAGTATCGCGAGCATTCTGCAGGGGCGTCCGAATCTTTTTTCAGCGGCCCGTGACAGGATTTCAATCAGGCTCGCTGGCAATACGCGAGCCACCTGTGCGACCCATTTCACCAGTGGTTATCGTGAAGTGTGCGATTCGACGGGTGGCGAAGAATTCGCTTGAAGATCAGATACGGCTGGCGCGTGTAATTTCCTCTCCTGCGCGACGCGGCAAGCGCAGCGTGACGGGAATCGACGCCAGCGAGCACAAGCTCACCAGCAGAAACGCGGGCCAGAAATCCGACCACATGATAGACGCGTGCCCGTTCGCTAGGCGGGAAATCTGCAGCATGATGCCGCCGATCGTCACGCTTAGACCGAGCGACATCCGGTGCACAGCACTGCCGAGGCTCGTTGCCCGTCCAACGTCGCGACTCGCGACTTCTGCATAGGTTAACGAGTTGAGGGTCGTTAATTGCAGCGCCGGAAAAAGGCCGCCAACCAGCACAACTACCCAGATGACCCACGTTGGTGTGCACGGGAAAAAAAATCCGTGAGCTGCGACCGACACGCCCGAGAGCGCGGCATTCGCCACCAGCACCGAACGGAAGCCGTAGCGTTTCAGTACGCGTGTGGCAACCGTGCGTGTGAACACGGCACCCAAAGCGGACGCGCAAGTGATGAGGCCTGACTCAAAGGCACTCATGCCGTATCCTTCCTGCAGCATCAGAGGCAACAGGAACGGCATTGCGCCAAGGCCGATGCGGAACAGCGATCCGCCGAGGACGCTCGCGCGAAACGTCGGTATGTCGAAAAACTGCAGATCGAGGAGGGGCAGCGGTGCGCGCCGTTCATGTGCAACGTATCCGGCGAGCAATACGACGCCCATTGCAGCCATGCAGCAAGCATCGCGGTTCGAAATGAGTTCAGAACCGATAAGGGACAAGCCAAGCAGAAGTAGAGCAGTACCGGCCCCTGTCAGAAAAAAGCCTGTCCAGTCGAGGGAGCCCGGATGAGGTTCGTCGGTGTTTGCCATGTATTTATTCGTCAAGCAGATGCCGAGAATGCTGATAGGCACGTTGACAAGGAAAGCTAGGCGCCAATGCGAGTAGGTTGTAATAAGGCCCCCGAGTAGCGGGCCTGCGGCGGGGCCGAGCATCGCGGGAACGCTGAGATAATTCATCGCGCGTATGATATCGGCCCTCTGCACAACGCGAAAAATGATGATCCGGCCCACCGGCACCATCATCGCGCCTCCGACGCCTTGCACGAAGCGTGCGAGCGCGAAGGTGATGAGGGAATTTGTCGCCACGCAGAGGAGAGAGCCGACTAGGAAGGTGCCAATCGCTGAGCGAAACACCGTGCGCGCACCGAAGCGGTCCGCGAGCCAGCCACAGACAGGTATAAACGCGCCGAGCCCAACGGCGTAACTCGTCACTGCAACTTTTAACGTCACCGCATCACGCCCGAAATCGCGTGCCATCGTCGGCAGAGCCGTGACGATGACGTTCTCGTCGACACATTCCATGAATATGGCGCACGCGACGATCATAGGCGTGATCAGGGCTTTCTGGCCAACACTCGAGCTAACCATTTTGATTGTTCAGTTGCATGACTCTCTGTTCATAGAGCAGGCCATGGAGCTTCTGCAGGTCTGGACTCAATCCGCCCTCAGGTCTGATAGCGCGGATGGTCGACGTGTGCGCGTAGCCGAAGAGTGTATGCTTGGTGTACGGAACGTTGTGCCTTGTGTCACAGAGGCTATAAGCTCATCGCACGAATGATTTAAAAGGGAAGCCTACTGCCTCGTTCCGGACCGGAGTCGGTACGCGACTTTCGTGTTTTCTTTCCTTTCCTTTGTTCCTTCTCACCATGCAATAGTTGAGCCAGAACCCGTAAATAGCAGGAAGATGAAATAACCTTTACTGAAACCGAGATTGGACATTATGTCCACGTTCCATGTGAATGTTCTTGTTTAGAACGATCACAAAAAATTGCGAGTTCTTTTCACAAGTTATTTTGCAGTCTTTCGCTATGTCGCACATCCGACAATGTCGGATTGCGAGATGTCGGTTTGCCGTCATTGTGTCGATTCTTAGGCGCTTGTCGTCTTCGTGGTCGCATGCGCACAACGTGCCGTAAGATGGTCGCTGCAACGTTCCGATGCGATCGTCGCGGTTTGTCCGCAAAGCACGTCAAGGAATCGTTACGGCGACGTAATCGGCCTGAATGAACCCATCTCGTTATACAGAAGTGTCATACCCGTCGCGCAGGATCTGGATGGTGATCACCGCATCCATGACACGCTGCATGCCAATCCACAGTGTCTTCGCGCCGGGTTCACCATCGCCCTTGCGTCCGAGGAATCCACCCAGTGACGCGATGATCCGTATCATCTGGTTAAGCGTCGGTGGCTTTTTCGGGCGGGGTTTCTTTGAGAGCACGTGTGCGCCATGTATCTCGTCAGCCTCAAAGAACAGCGAGGCATCCAGGTCCGGGCAGGTCCTGCCCAGTCGCATGAACCGTGCGATACGCCAGGACACCACCATATACAGCACAAGCGCCTTCTCCACGCGCTCCATCTGCGAGAGCTGCAGCGTTTCAACCCGGCAGGCGTTCTTCAACACATTGAAGAACATCTCGATCTCCCACCTCGCGCGGTACCAGTCAATCAGTTCGGTGAGCGCATGCGCATCGGGCACTTCGCGATTGCTCAGCAGACGCCAGACGACGGGCTTCACGTCAGTGGGCGCATCCACTTCACATGCCTCAATGCAGCTCAGCTCGACGCCGCAGCGCCCGGGTAACGTAACGCGCTGTGCGCGCAGCTCCTGCTTCACTTCACGCGCCTTCTGGCCACCCCGCCCGGGCAGCACGAAGCTGATATGACCGAGCACCTCGCTCGCGTGTACCGTCTCCCACAGTTTCGCTTCGCCCTTGAGTGCGCGGTTGTGCTGGGAGCGGATCAGCCAGTCAGCCGGTTCGCCCAACTCCTGCGCACGCTGCATGAGCGCGGCGATATCACCCTCGCGATCGGCCACATATATCAGCCGCGTGCCTAGCATGGCTGCCGCCTGCTGCGCCACGATCTCATAACTTTCGATCCATCGAACGCTCTCGCGCACGCCGCCACGCTGGCCGTTTTCGTCGCGCGGCTTGCGTGCCCACATCCAGGCGTTCATGACACCCAGCGCCTCACGATCCGGTGTGACCGCATAGGTCGCGTGAAGATACATGCCCACCTGCGCTTCGTAACTGAGCGGGCCCGCCCCTCGATGTCCTGACCGTTGAAGTTCAGCTCTGTCGTGTCAGCCACGCACAGGACTACCGGTAACTCTCCCATGCGCGCAGCGGTGCGCTCCCAGTGCGGCTGCATCATGTCACGCCAGTCGATGTGCTCATTGCCCAGAAAGCGGTACGCCGCCATGGTCTCGGCCCAGCCCTCACAGGCACCCGGAATACTCGCAGTGGGACGCGTGGCAAACCGCTTCAGCAATTCCTTCGCCCGACGATCTCGCCTTGGGTCACCCAGATCCAGTGTTTCAAATTCCTCGTCCACCCACGCTCCCGGCTCATTGCGAATCTGCATTCGAAAAGTCGAGAGTAAACGCGAAATTCCGGCCGTTAACAAACCCCTGTCACGCCGGCGCATCGCTCAATGCGCTTTCGGATAAACGTCTGCTACTGCAGCCACTTCTGTATAACGAGATGGAATGAACCGGTGGACGATTAGAGATTGGAACGGAAATCGATGGTGCGGGTCAACTGAAATTGCACGGCGTGGCCAACCTCATGGCGGTGGGCTCGGCAAAACCCGCTGGGTCGTAGAGCGGACCATCTCCTGGCTTC
The DNA here is from genome assembly GCF_038900755.1 of Paraburkholderia diazotrophica. GTDB lineage: Bacteria > Pseudomonadota > Gammaproteobacteria > Burkholderiales > Burkholderiaceae > Paraburkholderia > Paraburkholderia diazotrophica_A. The sequence continues at coordinate 70,813 of NZ_JBBPEN010000012.1, read as the reverse complement.
ACAACTTCCGACGCTTGCGCATCCGCTTCGAACGCTTCGCTTTCATCCATGAAGCTTTCCTGAAGCTGGCCTGCTGCATCATATGCTGGCGACAGCTTCAAACATCATTTAGTTAAGTGTGCGCGCATCGTTCTTGTCGGCATCGAACTGATGCATATGGACCGCAAGGGGGCAGCTGCAACACGATGATATAGGCAGAACCGCCGCAGAGCAGTTCCCACTCGCTCGTTACGTAGGATCCTATTTTAGTCTCAGAGCTTTCTCATCTCGATCTTCTTGTTGCGAAAGAGCCAGTTGGCTTTCAGGCTGCCGGGGCCTGCGTGTCAATGGAGGCAATCGTCTTTGCCTGATTCCTACTGAGTTGGGTGCCGGTGCATTTGACTTCTGCACGACTACACCCGAGCAAATTGGGGGTTACTGGTCCGTGCCCGGCTCATTGGGTTCGCGACCCAAGTTTGCTTTGCAACGTTCCCAGTTCGCCGCACGTAACAATATCGTGTGCGGCAAATGATGTCGGGCGACGAGGTCTCGTCTCAACTCTCGATCTTCGGCAGGCGAATCATTCGTCAAGCGTTCACGACGGCCTTCATGTCAGAATGGATGGACTCCTGCCGATCATCGATCGGCCATCACGTATGCGTGACCGTTCCACGATGGCAGAATGTGCGAAAGGAGAGCCATTAACCGGTTGCCTGCAGTACGAGTTGCGCAAGGAGCGATCGGCGGCTGGGCTCATGTGCATTGCATCCGCGCATCTACTGCGATCCGTTTGCGAAGCGCCTCGAAACGCTCAAGCACCTTTTCTCCAAAACGCGGATCGGGGCTAGCAGAAACGACGGCATCGACCGCTGCCCAGTCCTGTTCCGTCAACACCTGCGCGGCGCGAGGCATCAAATCTCGCTCCTCAGTAGAAATGTGGTGACGATAGTACACAAGGTACGTGGCCGTGGCCGCCTCCAGAGCCGTGCGGGAGACGATGACATCTCCAGCGGCTTCATTGATGCGATTCAGGAGTTCATCGCCGGCCGCGGCAATCACGCGATGCTCCTGCAGGACTCGATTCACGACGACTTGAATCCTGGGATCGCGTTTGGCAAGCCGAGCGTACGCGACATCCTCGCGCGGATGATGAATACGATCGGAAAAATTCCGCATGTAGTAAAGGATGTCGTTCATAAGTCCGTAATTCGGACTCTCGCCCCGATGGAGCACAGCCACCTGTTCTTCGAGAAGATCGAGCAGCCGGGCAAAACTAACGTGCTCGGTGTGCCATACAGAAAGTGAGTCCGGCATGACATGCTCCATGGTCAGGTACAGACTGTCTGAACCAAACGGTGAATGCAGCCCTTGTCGGCGTGATCGATAGTGCCGCAGCGGGACCGGTACAATCGAAATGTTACCAGGTGCACCGCCAAGAAGGACTGACACAGATCAATACACTGTGGTATTGGTAGGCAGAGATCGGTCGCGACACGGACGGCTTGGGACAGCGTCAAGCAGCACGCCGGCGCATTGACTCAGGATTTTTGCTACCAAGCGGTGCCTGTTGCCTCATGTAATTTGTTTCATTCAAGCTGAAATCCAAGACACGTCATGGCGCGAGAGTCACGAAGCGATATGAAGCGCCCTTGACGCCCCGTGAGCGCGTCCTGCGGTCGACGTCGGTGCCGCAAGCAACCAAACGCAGACTACGTGCTAAGTTTCGTGCGCTCGACCCGCTGGACCTCCTGAGCCGAATGCGCGAAGCGCAGCAGCACGTCGCGCAATGTAGCGAATCGGGCACGGCGCCGAAGGAGGCGAAAACACCTGGTCGCGTTTCCCTCGCGGATTTCCTGGCGAGTCTTGGGACAGCGTGGCAGGACGGCGAGGTAAGACCCACGCATCATCGAAAGGCGCGCGTCCCCCATACCTGGCGCAGCCGGGAAGAGCCGTTCGAGCACACCTGGCCGACAATACAGCAATGGCTCAAATCCGAGCCCGGCATCACCGCGAAGAAGCTACATGAGCGTCTCGTCGCCATGGCATCGGCGACGTATTCAGGCGCCCAGCTACGCACCCTGCAGCGTCGCGTCAAGGCATGGCGATCGAACCGCGCCAGGGAACTGGTGACCAGGATACTTGGCGACGCCGACGCGATGAAGGCTGACGCTGCTACGCAGCGCCAGCCTTCATCGCAAAACAACCGGAGAGTGACAATTATCCGGGAGTAACATCATCCCGTGAGGCAACACGCCGGTCAACATGGTTGTCGCGGTCCACGGAGGCACGATCACGGTTCGTAGTAGCGCCGGATCGGCTTACGATACTCCGCGCTGAACCACAGGAACCATTCCGAGAACAGGTGCTGGATCTGCGCGGCCGCCTCGTCGGAGAGTTCGGGCAGCGTTGGCGTACGCGGTATCTCATCCGCTTGCCGGTTTCGGGCCTTCGTGCGTCTGGATTGCCGGTTCATCGGAATTCCTCAATGTCCTGTTGCAGCAGTTCGTCGGGGATATGGGTTCAGCGCCTTAGGTACGGCCGGCTGCATGGCGGTGCGCAGGATGCGGACCGCCTGCCGTGGCAACCTTCGTGAGGCCTGCCGCAGCAGTTCAAGCCCGGAGTCGGACAGCAGCGTGTGCGTGCAGCCGGCGCTCTTGAGCGCGTGCGAGATCAGTTGCCCGCAGGCGGTTGCCCGCCTAAATGTGATGCATCAGGGTGGTGAACTTCGCACCCGGTCGGTCTTTGGCCGTCTGTCGTATGTTTTCGAGCGCGGGTGTCCCACGTGATATTACCGATCCCGCGACGGAGCTTACCCGTCTCACCTCGAATAGCGCGAGATACCGCTCCTCATTCTGCGCGCGACGTAACAGATGAACTGCGCCACCGATTCGCGGGTCCACAGATAGAACGGCAACGCCAGCTGATCCGGATCATATTGTGGACTTCACGGCCGTGATCCAGCCGGCCACTTCCCGGCCGACGGCCACGCTTGCCTGGGCAGAGCGATGTCAACCCGCCGTCTCGCGAGCGCGGGGGTGCGCATAACGTTTGCTTCCTCTCGGTATTGACAAATCAGCGGCCAGCGCAGGCCGTTAAGCAGGGTTAGCGATTCTCAAGAGACGCTGCGAACCGCGCGTGGGATGCGCGCGGCGGTCGGCTACGCTTCGCCGTGCGATGTCAAGAATGTACGGTTGGCGACAACAGCTTTTACCAGTGCGGTACTGGCAATTTTACGGCAACGGGTGCAGAAACCTGGTCACGCTGTAGCAGGCGACCGTTCCCATTTCTCGCTCCGGGGAGGTCTTTGATGGCACGCATTGCAAAAAGAAAGCTGTTAAGTGCCGACACCGTGGATAAGGCATGAGCAGTCCGCTATCAGATGTCGGAGATTCACCAGACGTTGCGTGATCGGATCTGCACTCTGTATTATCCTCCCGGCCCCGTACTAGGGGAGACTGCAATTGCGGACGAATTCCAGGTCAGTCGCACACCGATTCGGAAAAATCTTCAGAGGCTCGAGTACGAAGGCCTCGTGGAAATAAGGAATGGCGTTGGTACGATAGTCAGGGGCGGTGATCTTCGAGAATACCGTGACACCTACGCATTCCGGCTAAAATTGAGCGAGATGCTTGGTGACTTCTGTTCTCCAGCACACGCTCCCAAAGCGCTTGAGCGAATGCAAGGACTGGTTCTCAGAGCGAGGACGCTGCAACACAAGCCGCGGAATTTCGAAGCATGCGGGCAGATCCTCCATGAGTTGCATTCCGTAATCAACGGTCTGGTAACGAACGGAGAGGTTCGCCAAACGCGTGACCGTTGTTACTTGCAAGTATCGCGCCTTCGGCTCAATATTGTGGAACTTTTATGGGACGACGAGGTTAAGAACCTCAGCGGAGAGCTAGAGGAATGTTGCTTGGCGCTGCGCGCTGGGGACATGCGCGCTCTTGGACTAGTACGACATCCCGTAAATATTGAATAATTAAACGCCTCCGTTATCATGTCGGGATGAGCCGAGGCCGTCATGCAACGTCAGTGAAGCTGACGAAGAAAGAAAAAGAGAAACTCCTGTCGCTGATCGCACAGAAGACGGCCCCGCAGCGGGATGTGATGCGGGCTCGGATTGCGTTGTGGGCACATGAGGGACACTCGAATACCGTGATTGCGCGAGAGCTCGGCGTATCGGTGCAGACGGTCAGCACGTGGCGCAAGCGCATTGCGCGGCAAGGCGCACAGGGCATTCGGGAAGGTGAGCGCAGTGGCCGTCCGCCGCGCATTGCGCAGGAAACGCGACTGCAATTGATTGCGTTGGCTTGCGAAGCGCAGGAACCGCAGGGGCGGCTCACGCCGACGCTCGACGAGATCGTGACGCGCGCAATCGAGCGCGGCATCGTCGAACAGATCAGCCGTAGCCATGTTCAGCGGATCTTGCAGGCCGGCGACGTGCGCCCGCACCGGGTGCAGCAATGGCTACACAGTCCCGACCCCGCCTTTCGCGAGAAGGTCAATGTAATTTGCAAGCTGTATCGCAAGGCGCCCAAAAACGCGGTGGTGCTCAGCATCGACGAGAAGACAGGTATCCAGGCCATCGAGCGCAAGCATCCGGGGCGTGCGCCGGCGGCGGGACGGCTACGTCGTCGGGAGTTTGAATATATCCGCCTATAAAGACTTTCCCTTTTTAGCAAGATCCGGTTCATACGTTCATCTGTATGACAGCAGCACTTGACGACTCGACAGACAGTCTTAGTTCATTGCGTAGAGTTCCCCGACTTGATAGCTGCTTTTCCGGGGTGAGGAAAAGGTCAAGCCCGAAGCCGCGAAGCGGTGCGCCACGGGCGCAGGCTTGAGGTTCGACTCACCCCGGAGAATCATTCCCTTGGTCGGGAACGGACGATATCTCCGCTGAGATTGTCTGACCGGGTCCAGTACCGCTAATACAGTTCATCTGCCCAGTTCCTGTGTTATCAAGGTGGTCGGCATCGAGCGGCGAGACAGACTGCGCACCTATAAACGGCCTTGCTGGGGCGTTGTCGTTACCGCGCCCGGGGCCCGGATAATAACCGCGCAGCAGGACTCCATTCATGGCTCGGTGTTACGTCTTGACGTTACCTGGCGGATATGCGAGTTCGCCCACTGCCGGTCTGACCTGTCGCTATCCTTGCCTTTGCGTCCTTGACTATGAAGTTCGCCTTTTCAGGCGCACTGCCCACTACCGATCAGTTGCTCATAGGTCGCCCGGTACCACGCCCGGCTGGCATCGGGCGAGTCTGGACATACGACGGATCGAATCGTTCGCCCTTGGCCAGAATCGCCCAGAGGATGCGCGCGTGCTTGTTGGCGACGGCCGCACACGTTCGAGCCCAACCGATGCGCGCTTGCAGTTGCATAATCCAGCGCGACAGCCGGTCGTGTCGTCGAGGGGCGGTCCTGACAGCCGAGCGTGCACCCTGAAACAGCAACGTGCGCAGATACGTGTTGCCCTGCCTGGTGATGTGGCCCAGCCGGGTCTTGCCACCACTGCTGGCCTGGCTCGGCACGGCGCCGAGCCAGGCGGCAAATTGCCGGCCATTCTTGAACTGGCGCGCATCGCCGACGGTCGCGGTCGCGGCGGACGCGGTGAGCGGGCCGATGCCGACAACCGCCATCACGCGCTGTGCGTCACTGTCGTGTTTCACCTGCGCGGCAATCTGAACGTCGAACCGGGCGATTTCTATCTTGACGTGCTTGCCGCCTTTGCGATACGGCGCGGCGAACTGAGGCGCAATCAGCCGAACCTCGTGGCCGAGCGCGCGCAGCTTGCGCGCCCAGTAGTGGGCTGCGCTGCACGCTTCCATTGCCACCAGGCACGGCGAAAGGTTCGCAAACCATTCCAGAAATTTCTGCCGCGGGATCGCCTTCCTGACCACGACGCGCTCCGCACTGTCGACGCCGTGTAACTGGATGGTGTTCTTCGCCAGATCCACGCCGATACGAGTAATCTTGTCCATGACTTTCCCCCTTCTCAGATGGGTTGAGTGGCATCGACCATCCTGGCATATCGCTATGCCACCGAGGTCGGGGAAAGTCCTTACCATTCACGGTACCCAGGCGTTGATTGCCGCGCTGGATGTGCACACGGGAAAGGTGTTGGCAGAGTGCCGCGAGCGCCGTACCCAAGACGATCTGGTAGCCTTCATGGAGCGCGTGGCTGCTGCATACCCGGGCAAGCAGGTGCACGTGGTTTGGGACAACCTGAACACGCATCGCGCCCAGGCCGTCTGGCAGGCGTTCAATGCGCGACATGGCAAGCGGTTTCACTTCCACTTCACGCCGTTGCACGCGAGTTGGGTCAATCAGATTGAACTATGGTTTGCGCGCTACACGCGCCGGGTATTGCGCCATGCCAGCCATACCAGCACCGCGCCCCTGCGCGAGCGAAGCGCGCAGTTTATCCGCGAGCATAATCAGGCAGCGCGCCCCTTCAAATGGAGTTTCCGGGGCTACCCACTACAAACCGGCGCAACGTAATCGAGGGGACCGACGTGCCAGCAATACCCGCCAAACATTACGCGGCCGAACTTCAGCGTCAACTACGCACCTTGCTCGGCCATGACCAGATTGTTACGCAAGCCTACGGACGTCACCTGCTGATAAAACGTCTGGACGATGAGGCGCCCACTGTTGTGGCGCGCCTCACTGAGCTCGGCCGCAATCGTTATGGCGCTGCCTTCCGCACCCATAGTGGTCGTTGGGAACCGCTGCCCGGAACCGGTTCGCTCGAGGAGATGGCCGATGTCGTCGTCACGCTCCTGCAGCCCTATTTACAGCCCGATAATTAATAAAGCTATTTACGGGATGTTGTACTAGTACAACGGAACTACATTTCGTTCGGTCTCACACATATCGCTCGTTTGATCTCATAGTTTGCCGGACAGGTCGTGTAATTTGACCGGTACCGTGATGCGTGTATGAACGCATAACATCAGATACTGGTCCCATTCTGGAACGGTATTGGTAAAATCGATGCTTGCAGAGGATTGCGAACTGACTCGTGACGGGCTTCCGTTCATATGCGGCGCAGTACCACCCGGCGGTGATGGCTCGCGGCGCAAAGTGTTTGATCTCAGCATTTTCGCCTGGGAGGTGGCTGCGGAGACCGATGTTTTGTGAACCGCGGGCGCAAACGCAAAGAACGGAATCACACTGTCCCCGGCCTAGTGCCAGACTGCTACAACGGTCGGCAGATTACGGCCCCACGGGCCCTGTTCAAAGGCGAGGAGTTCGGCCTCGGCGCTCGGGACTGTGTAAAATTGGTCAGATTGCGGCGGCTAGTTCGCTGCGCTCTTTGCAGTTCGTATATTCCAACGCGTCGCGGATCAGATGCGCGATGCAGGTTTGTAGCGTCATCACCGGAAGCACTTCGACCAGCGCCTCGACATGCCCTTCAGTTCATCGGTCGCGGCAATCAGGATGTTCTCACGCACCGTGTTTTTAGGTCGCCAAGGAACTTCATCCCGAACTTCGCGCCCTTGATCTGTTCGATCCACAGGCTGAGAATGTCGTGTGTGCCATCCCGGTAGCGCGCCCAGCGGCAGAACACGGGCTCGTTGCACACACCCGTCGTCACGTATCTTACGGGCAACGCCTCAAAGAACGCCACTGGGTACATCGCCTCGAGCGGGTGGGTCTGCCTGGCGCTCACTTCGTCCAACACGGCAGAGCTGATGACTTTAGAAGACATCTCAGTGCCGTGCTGCCCAGACACAAAACCTTGGACTTCCCTGCATGGTCATGCCGCGCGCGTACATCGCGATGTCTTATCGTCGAACGTTGTCAATCTGGATTGGATCGAGAGTGCCGGCACGGTGGCGTGAAATTTTCAGCCTTAGCGGACCGTCGTCGGCAGACTCTTGTCGCCGTTGCACTGGTTGGTCGTGTTCCGAGGCCACTCCATGCGATTGGCCCAGATGGTGAACAAGCTCTGCGCCAATTGTTCTGCAGATTTATCGCTTCGTTCAGGCGCGAGGGCTGAAGGTGGACAATCCGGCTGAAGATATCCGGCCTTCGGCTATCGCCACCTTTAAGCCGCGTGACCGGGCATTGACGCCAGCCGAAATTCATGTGTTTTTCAAGGCACTGGAGCGCACCGCCACGCTGCCTACGCTGCGTCTGGCCGTCAGGTTCATGCTGCTAACAATGGTGCGCAAGTCGGAATTCATCCTGGCCACATGGGATGAGGTCGACTTCAATGCGGCCCTCTGGACGGTTCCGAAGGAGCGGATGAAGGCCGGGCGTGCGCACAATGTCTATCTGAGCCAGCAAGCCCTCGATATTCTGGTCACCTTCAAGACGTGTTTCGGCGCGAGCTCGTACCTGCATCCCGGTCGTTACGAGACAGAATTGCCGATAAGTGCCGCCACGCTGAATCGCGTAATAGATAGCACCGTTAAGCTCATTCGCGAGACCGGGGCGGACTTCGAGTCTTTCTCGGTGCATGACCTGCGAAGAACGGCGAGCACGCATTTGCATGAAGCTGGGTTCAATAGCGACTGGATAGAGAAATGTCTGGCGCACGAGCAGCGCGGGGTGAGGGCGGTGTACAACAAGGCCGAATATGCCGAGCAGAGGAGGACGATGCTACAGGCGTGGGCGGATATGCTTGAGGGCTGGATCGTAACGGATCCTGCGGCGGATAACACCGCTCACGAACGGTCCGTTGCGCGCGGCCTGAGTCTGATCGCGTAGAAGCCTTCGTGTGTGAGGAGCGTTGGCGGTGGCCGAATGACAGGGGCCATACGGCGAGTACATTTCTCGACCTCGAACTTTCGATGTGCTCAGAAACATGCTCGCCTGCATCTGGAATGTACTTATTGACGTACTCATTTGTTGTCGACTACAGAAAACTTGCCGCTCTGTCTCGCGAACGCAACGATAAGCTGACGGCTGTGCCCGATGTCCGTGTCACCGTGTAGCTGCCTATCGCTCTTTTATCAAACTTCTGCAAGCGCCCGTGCTTACCGGATGACGCAGGAAGGCGGCCCGAAACTGGATAGCGAACTTCGTCAGTTTCGGTCAGTTTGTCGTCCAGTAGAGCAGACAGTATCGTCAACAAGTTTGGCCGCTCGGCTTGCGGTAATTGACGCGCTCGCTTGGTGTCGTCCGCGCTGCGACGCCAGTAGTTTCCCAGTTCAGCTCGAAGATAGTTGAGTGATGGGCCGGGCGATCAATGGCGGCCACCGCCATCGACGGATCAGGGGACACGTCGCGCCGGCCGGTGGTCCACGATAGCTTGGGGCCGGCGAAGCCGAAGAACAGCTTCTCGTCGGCGCGGCGGAGATGTCGCAAACGACGGCTATTGCTTTGCAAACTGATTGTTTTTCGAGGGTTTGCCCGATATCGCATGGCCCCGCGGCCTTTGGGCTGACGGCCCGTCGCGAAAGGCTAGGCCCGGTGAAGAAATGCGTGGGATTGCGGAAAGGCGAAAGGCGGGGTGCAAGCTAACGGCGGTCAGAAGCAGGTCGGGGCTGTGCGCTCTCGTTTTCAGGCTTGGGGGTAGGGGCTCTCGTAAGATTCGGTCGGCCCGAGTTCGCGCGCTTCGGCGCGAATCGCATCGGGCAGTGGCGAGACCCGTTGACTGCCAATGAAGCGCTCGAGACACTCGGTCGCGGCGGTCAGATCTTTGAGCGCGATCGAACGCAACTGTTGGTCGTGAAGCCCCAAAATCTGTTCGAGCAGTCAAGCGGTCGGCACGTCGATTAACTAGGTCCGCTCTTGCTTCGCGTTCGTCAGCGCGGCGGTCATTCCGAACCCGGCGTTTCCATACACTTGCATTGCGAGGGCGCCAAAGCCCATCTCTTGCAGGTAGTAGGTCATGTAGAGGGCCCGCAGCAATTCATTGCACTGATAGGAGTTGCCTTGCTTCGGTCGGGCGACAAGCCGCTAAGGTCAGGTAAACTTGAAGCGACATTTTCTCTGTCGACGCCATTGGCAGTGGCAGCAACATCGACGACGACACACTTTGCAGTAATCGTCAGATCGATTTACGAGTGGTGAAAGGCGGTACCCCGCCGTCGATGCGATCCCATCGAAGCGAAAGCGCTGTGGCGGACCGCTCAGGCAGCATCACACGCGAAATGCGTTAAATATCCCGCAAACTGGAAATATAAACGACAGGCTTTGAATCAGGGTAAACGTGTCTTGTCGAGAATGAGTCGTGGTTTTCCCTTGGTACCTCGAAACCTGAGACAAGGCGCTAGCGAGTGCCTATCACTCCAAAAAAGTGGATACAACACTATAACTTTCTGAAATACGGATCTATTTGATTCGGACTTTGACCGCATGTTTTCCGAACGTCTAACATCGATTCACACTCGAGGAGTGTCGCGACGGTTAATAACGGCGTGGGTGAATGACTATCGGGGGGAACAGGATGTTGCGGATCGGCGTAGACGTTGGTGGCAGTTTCACGGACTTTGTTTTGATCGACACGCAGAAGGCGGAATTCCGATTCTTCAAGGTCGCTTCCACTCCTCACGATCCATCGACCGCGATCGCAGAGGGGGTGAAGGAAATGCTCCGTATCTTCGACGCAGACCCGGCACAGGTTGGCTTCTTTGGCCATGGCACGACGGTCGCGACCAACATGATCATTGAACGCCGCGGCGTGGCCACCGGCCTCCTCACCACGAGGGGCTTCCGAGATGTGCTGGCGATCGGCAGGCAGACCCGGCCGGGGCTGTTCGATTACTCGGTAGTCAAGCCGCCTGCGCTCGTAGAACGCTACCGCCGTGTCGAGGTAACCGAGCGGCTGAATGCAAGGGGTGACGTGCTCGAAGAGATTGATCTCGAGCAGGCTGCTGAGGCGGTCAGAGTCTTAGGTGAAAGCGGCGTCGAATCAGTTGCGATCAGCTTCCTTCACTCCTATCGCAACCCCGAGCACGAGCAGCGAGCCAAGGAAATTGTGCAGAGACTCATGCCCGACACCTACGTCAGCATCTCGTCCGACGTGTTGCCAGAATTCCGGGAATACGAGCGCACGTCGACGACAGTCCTAAATGCATACGTCGGTCCCCCGATGAAAAACTACCTGGCTCGACTGGAGGAGCGGATCAAGAAAGTTGGCATTCCTGTCGAGCCCTTAACTGTGCACTCCAATGGTGGCCTGCTCTCACTGAAGTCCGTTGAGGAGCTTCCCGTGCTGACGTGTCTCTCCGGCCCGGCAGCGGGGGTCGTAGGCGCGGCCGCAGTGGGGGGCGCCGCAGGCTTCGGGGACCTCATCACGTTCGACGTGGGTGGTACGAGTACCGATGTGTCGCTCATCGAGAAAGGACGCGCCAAGTTCACGCCGAACCGGCTCGTGGCCGGCTATCCGGCCAAGGTGCCGATGGTCGACATTCACGTCATCGGGGCTGGCGGCGGCAGTATCGCGCACGTGGACGACGCGCGCGGACTCAAGGTTGGTCCGCGCAGTGCGGGTGCTGTGCCAGGCCCTGTCGCATATGGCAAGGGCGGCACGGATCCCACGCTCACGGATGCAAACATCTACTTGCGCCGCCTGAATCCCGTGGCGCTTCTCGAAGGGAGAATGCCGATCGACCGGGAGCGCGCGGAGGCAGCGATCAAGGAGCGGATCGCGGTTCCGCTCGGTATCTCAGTTGACGAAGCCGCTTATGGGATGTTGCAAATCGCAACAGCAAATATGAGTCGTGCGATTCGAGCGATCTCGACCGAGCACGGCCACGATCTCGCGCAATTTACGTTGATGGCGTTCGGGGGCGCAGGCCCACTTCACGCCAGCGAGGTCGCACGCGAATGCGGCATTCCTCGCGTGCTGGTTCCAATCGAGCCGGGCACGATGTGTGCACGTGGCGCGCTGGTCTCCAACATCTCGCGCGACTTCGTTCGTACGCAGCTCGCCGTGGCGAACGCTGATACATGGGCGACGGTTCGAGACGCAGCAGAAAAGCTGCGTCTCGAAGGCAAAGAGTGGCTTGAGGGCGAGCGAATCGAGCCGGAGCACCGCAGGTTCGTGCTGTCACTCGATACGCGCTATGTTGGCCAGAGTCACGACATCGTGGTTGAACTCGAAGATGTCAGCGCGAATGGTCTGCGGGCGTTCCAGAACGCCTTCCATCAGGCGCACCTGAGTCAGTACGGCTACGCGATCGACGATGTAGAGGTGGAGATTGTCAATGTCCGTCTGAAAGCAATCGGAATTGTTCCGAACGCCGCATTGATGGCGCCCGCAAAGGGTGAATCGCTTGAGTCAGCGCTCATCGATAGCCGTTCGGTCTATTTCGGTCCGGCGGAGGGCTGGCTCGACACAAGGATCTATCGACGCTCGAAGCTTCCAATCGGGGAGGCCGTATCCGGTCCTGTGATCATTGAAGAGATGAGTTCCACGACGGTGGTTCATCCGGGACAGAAAGCCCAGCTCGACGAGTTCGGCAACATCATCGTCGACTGACTCCCAGCCGCATACCGTTCAATTGCTAATTCTCAGGTACACGACACCATGTCGCAACATCATTCAGCCGACCCGGCGACTGCGGAAATCACAAAGTTTGACTCCATCGGGATGGAGGTATTCAGCAATCGCCTGTTGTCGATAACAGAAGACATGGCCATCAACATGATGCGCTCGTCATTCTCGTCACAGATCAAGGAACGCCGTGATTTTTCGGTTGGACTCTTTGATGCCCAGGGCCGGCTGGTCGCACAAGGCACTCATATTCCGATTCATCTGGGTTCTCTGCTGGGTAGCGTACAGGCGGTCCTCCGACGGTACACCCTCGATCAGATGGTCGAAGGCGACGCTTTTATCTGCAACGATCCGTACCTGGCGGGCGGCACGCATCTGCCTGATATTTCAATTGTTACGCCTATCTTCGAAGATGGGCGTCCGTTCATGTTTGCCGCGAACATCGGCCACCATGAAGACATTGGCGGTCCGATCCCAGGCTCAACCTCCGCCAACGCCCGGTCGCTCTTCGAAGAGGGCCTTCGACTCCCGGTCATACGTATCGCGCGGGCAGGCGAGGTCGATGAGGATTTGCTGAGCGTCATTTCCGCCAATTCCCGATTGCCCGAAGAAAGAACGCTCGACCTCAAGGTTCAGATTGCGACGAATCTGCACGGAGCGGAAGCGGTGCATCAGCTCGTGCGCCGTATGAGCAAGGAGGGTGTGCAGGCGGCGATCGATGCAGTGCTCGCCTACACGAAAGAACGACTTCGCCAGCGCATCCTCGCACTGGCCGACGGCAAGTATTCCTTCACAACCTATCTGGATGATGACGGTTTTGGCGGAGACATGATCCCGATCAGCGCCACCGTAACCATCGCTGGCGACAAACTTTCGGTCGATATGAGCGGCTCCGGTCCTCAGGCACGGGGTGGTATGAACGTCGCTGAGAACGCCTTGAATGCAACGGTGTACTACTGCGTCAAGGCTTTGCTCGACCCGGATCTGATGGCGAATAGCGGTCTGATCGAGAGCGTAGTGGTCACGGCGCCCGCTGGGACCATTGTAAACCCGATTTTCCCCGCTGCTGTCAGCGCGCGAAGCATCACCTGCCAGAAGGTTGCACGTGCCATCTTCGGAGCACTGCGTCCGGTACTTGATGAAAAACGGGCGATGGCGTCCAGCAACGACATTCTTCCGTCGATTTCCTTCTCCGGGTCAAACAGTGGCGGCCGCATGTTCGTCTGGGGCGAAGCCATCGGTGGCGGATCTGGCGCGCGTGCAGACATGGATGGCATGGACGCTATTCATGTTCATGTGACCAACACACTGAACATGCCGACCGAAGCATTGGAGCACGAGTTTCCGCTGCTTGTTGAAGCATACGGTTTCGCCGAAAACTCCGGTGGTCCCGGCAAACATCGGGGCGGCCTTGGAATCGTGCGTGAGGTGCGAGTCCTGCTCGATAACACGGAGGTGTCCTTTCGTTCGGACGGCCACAAGCGGGGCGCAGAAGGCGTGGATGGGGGGGGGGACGGCGGGATGGGGCGCATCACACGCAACTTCGGTACGCCTGAGGCCGAGTATCTCGCTTCAAAAATGGGCGGCATTGTTCTGAAAGCGGGGGAAACCATCCGATTTGAAACCCCGGGTGGCGGTGGCTTCGGTGCTGCGGACGAGCGGTCGGTGGCAGAGCTTGCTGCTGATCTGCGCGATGGAATTATGAGCCGCGAAGTCGCTGAGACCCAATACGGCGCCGCCCGAGTCGCAGAGGCCCTGAAGCTGTTGAGTTTGCCGGCCAAACACGACCCGAACATCGGGTAGCGACGGATTCGAGCAGGCGGCAGGGAAGAGTCCGTCGAGCGCGTTGATAAATTCCTCCGGATAGCACGCACACTATGAACGATAAAACGCAGGATTCAGCTCTTGAAATCTCCCCGGCGACGAATGATCGGCGACGGTTTCTGATAACTGGCCTGGGCGCGGCGGCAGCTGTTGCCCTGAACCCGACGGTAGCTTTTGCACAGGCGGGCACGAAGACGCTGCGGTACGGCCTTTCAGCCTACCCGCCGAGTGTCCAGCCTTTTCAGTACTCGGGCCAGGCTGCTGCGACGGTCAAACTGCAGATTTATCGCGGTCTGCTCAGTTACTCCGACGAAGGAAAGATTGTCCCTGAAATCGCGGAAAGTTACTCGCTGCAAGGCGATCGCATCTATGTGTTCAAGCTGCGTAACGGGGTGAAATTCTCGAATGGCGCACAACTGACCTCGGCAGATGTGAAGTTCTCGTTCGAGCAGATTGCCGCCCCTGGCTCCACTGCATATCTTCTTAACGAAATGCGCGGAATTGAATCTATCGATGCCAGCGATTCGATGGTCGTCAAGATCACGCTGAGAAAGCCGACGCCAGCGTTCCCGGATATCCTGGCTCGCCCCGATGCACCAATCGTGTCGTCGAAGTTCAAGGATCCGGTGCTTGGCCAGGCGCTCGGCGCAGGTCCGTTCATTCTTGAAGCGATGGACCGCGGTGCATCGCTCACGTTCAAGAAGAATCCCTACTTCTACCGGCCGGGGCTGCCCAAGGTCGACGCGATGCGGTTCGTTGTCTATGCCGATGAGAACCTGCGCGTGGCGGCGGTTCAGTCGGGCGATGTCGACATTATTGAATACGTTCCTTGGCAAGACCTGCAACGTCTCAAGAGCAACCCGAGCGTGCGGTTGGAAGCCAACGAAGGCGCGTTCATGTATCTCTGCTTCAACTGTTCGGCAGCGCCATTCAACGATCCTCGCGTCCGGGCGGCGATCGCGCACGCGGTGAAGCGGGAAGATGTGGTGAAGGGTGCGTTCTTTGGGCAAGGCAGCCCTTTCGATGGGTTGCCGATCCAGAAGTCTTCCCCGTTCTATGATCCATCCCTGCAGCACCTGTGGCCGTACGACCCCGACCAGGCTGCAAAGCTGCTGCAGGAGGCGAAGGTGGCCGGGCAGAAGATCAACCTGCTCGCAACCTCGACATACGCAATGCACCGCGACATTGCGCAGATCGTCCAGCAGTATCTCACGGCGGTTGGTCTGGACGTACGACTGTCATTGCCTGATTGGGGTACGCGCGTCAGTCTTGGCAACCAAGGGCGTTATCAGCTGGCTGTGAATGGCGGCGGCCTGGATGGTCTGGATCCGGACGGCCTTACCTCGCTGATCGGCTCTGGGCCTGCATCGTACCGACGTTCGTTCGGCTTCAAGAGCGATGCCCTGGACGACCTGCTTGCGCAGGGCCGGCAGGAAGTCGACCCGGCAAGGCGCAAGTCAATCTATAACGCCGTGCAGCGCCAGGCTGCGAAAGACGTGCCAATCTCGACGCTCGCTTATCGCGTGGAAGCCTTCGCGCACACGCCTGCCGTCAAGGGTTTCAAGAGTCTCCCGGGCGACTTGGATATCTACACTTCCGTAACACTGCAAAACACGTCGCTCTGATTGACGCAGCATCACTTCCAGGACGCATTGAGATGGCTGGTTACATAGTAAAGCGGTTACTCACGGCAGCAGTCTTGCTCTACGTCGTAGCCACTGTGGTGTTTTTTCTGCTCTTCCTCGTGCCTGGTGACCCGGCAGTGATGCTGCTTTCCAGCGGGGGCGTAGCGCCGCCGCCTGAAGCAGTGACACAGTTGCGCGGCCAGATGGGCCTCGACAAACCGATCGTCACCCAATATCTCGCTTATCTGGAGCATATCGCGCACGGAAACCTCGGCAATTCTTTCCAGGATCAGACGCCGGTGTCGCAGGTTATCGCGGAGCGTCTTCCTCGCACACTGGAACTCGTCGGCGCAGCCGCACTGTTGTCGGTCGTGACGGGAATCCCGCTAGGCGTAATCGCTGCGCGCCGGGCCGGCTCATGGGCCGACAGGATGCTCCGAAGCTTTACGTCATTCGCGCTTTCCGTGCCCGTGTTCGTAGTCGGGACGCTGTTGCTGCTTCTTTTCTCGCAGGTACTCGGCTGGCTGCCGGCGGGCGGATTCTCTACGTTCAGTGACTCCCCATTGCGCCATTTTGAGGCGCTTATTTTGCCGACCGTGACGATCGCGATTGGATTCTCGGCGATGGTGCTGCGCATGACCCGATCGACGGTGCTGGGCGTCATTGACCGGGACTGGGTACGCACTGCCCGAGCCAAAGGGTTAGCCGAAAGAAGGGTATGGCGCAGGCACATCGTTCGGAACTCACTGGGACCCGTCGTGACGCTAACGGGGCTGCAGATCGGTTCACTTCTCGGCGGGACCGTACTTGTCGAATACGTGTTCAACTGGCCGGGACTGAGTGGAATGCTCGTCACTGCAGTCGACTATCGCGACTACCCGGAAGTACAGGGTGTGGTTCTTGTCGTGGCGGCGTTATTCATTCTGATCAATCTGGTTGCGGACCTGATCTACCCGATTCTTGATCCGAGGGCACGGAGTAAATGAGCACGCTGAATCTTCAGTCAAGCCGGGAGTTCCGGCGTATTGCAAGAGCGGGGCTCGGCATCGCAATCATCATCATTCTTGCGGTCGCGGCGCCTCTTGTTACATCGGACAACCCGACCGTGATGCATATCGCGGACCGGTTTGCCGATCCATCTTGGGCTCACCCACTTGGCATGGACGCGTTGGGCCACGACGTATTTGCGCAAATCCTCTACGGAGCGCGAACGTCGCTGGCGGTGGCATTCAGCAGCGCAATCATGTCGGCGATTGTGGGCATCCTGGTCGGTGTGGTCGGCGGGTATTTTGGCGGTCTTGCCGAATCGGTCGCGCTGCGGTTCACCGATATTGTCCTATCGTTCCCGCCAATCCTGCTCGCACTTCTTGTTGTGACTTTTGTAGGGCCCGGCGCGGCGACGTTGTCAGTTGTACTGGCCGTGCTCAGCGTGCCGAACTATGTCCGCATTACCTACGGCGAGGTTTTGTCTGTGCGACGGCTAGAGTACGTGGAGGCCATGATCGCGCTTGGTGCCGGCAGTTCTCGCATTATTGCGCGAACGGTGCTGCCTAATATCTTTCCTCCACTGCTTGTACAATTTTCGCTCACGGTATCAACGGTGATTCTGCTCGAATCAGGCCTCAGCTTTCTCGGGTTGGGTGTGACACCACCTACGCCGTCATGGGGTTTGATGGTGCAAAGCGCGAGAAACACGATGACGAGCCATCCCATCGGACTTCTCTGGCCGTGTCTTGCGCTTTCTCTGACTGTGTTTGCCGTCAACCATCTGTGCGATGTGATTCAGGAGATATACGACCCACGCGAGCGCGGACTTGCGCGGTCATCGGGAAGGAAGCGGGCGACGCTGCCGAAGCGCAAGAAAGTGGCTCCCATTCAATCCTTACCCGTAGGGAGTGAGTCCTTCCGGATTGAAAACCTGCACATTTCGGTGCCAGCGAGTGGCGGTGATCGAGTGGCCGTTCAGGATGTCAGCATTGCAATCGCGAAGGGCGAGACGGTAGCCCTCGTGGGGGAATCCGGATCTGGCAAATCGTTGACTAGTCTTGCGGTGATGCGCCTGCTCAAGTCCGGTGTCACCGCGACCGACGGCCGGATCATGTTTCCGATGCCGCGCATAGAAGGCGTTTTCGAAATCGATCTGCTGACAGCAAGCGACTCGACAGTCCGGCAACTGCGTGGAAAGGATCTGGCAATGATATTCCAGGAACCGATGACCAGCCTGAACCCGGTCTATCGGATCGGCGACCAGCTGACTGAGGCGATACTGACGCATCGAAAAGTCTCGCGCCGGGAATCGCAGGAAATCGCGCTGGCGATGTTGACGAAGGTCGGCATCACCGATCCGAAGCGACGGATGAACCAGTTTCCACACGAACTTTCGGGGGGTATGCGTCAGCGAGTCATGATTGCACTGGCGCTTTGCTGCGATCCCGCGCTGCTGATCGCAGATGAACCAACGACGGCTCTCGATGTGACGTTGCAGGCTGAGATACTGAAGCTGCTGAAAGAGCAGCAGAACGACCGTCATGGCGCTATGAGCGTGTTGTTCATCACCCACAACCTAGGTGTCGTCGCACAAATCGCGGACAGGGTCGTCGTCCTTTATGCGGGCCGGGTGGTCGAGGAAGGACTGACGGCAGACATTTTCTCCAAGCCAAAGCATCCGTACACGAAGGGGTTGCTCGCTTGCGTACCAAATGGTCCCGCCAAGCAATCTACTTCGGCGACCGAACGACAGAGACTGAAAGCGATACCCGGCTCGGTCCCCACGAGCCCAATGAGCGGATGCATGTTCGCGCCGCGTTGCGATATGGCTACCAAAACCTGCCTGGTCGAAGAGCCAGCTCTGGAAGCGGTAGGAGAAGGACATGCCAGCCGCTGCATTCGATGGAGAGAATGTTGAACGAGATTCTGAAAGTCGAAGGACTGTCCAAGCACTACGCAGTGGGATCCCGCTGGTTCGGACACGGGAGAAGGGTCCATGCCGTCGACGCCGTCAGTTTCGAGATCTTCCGTGGCGAGATCGTGGGACTTGTCGGTGAATCGGGATCAGGAAAAACAACCCTCGGTCGGACCCTATTGCGGCTGGTCGAACCGACGAGTGGGAAAATTACATTCGAAGGCAAGGACATAACTGATGCACCTGGTCGGGCGATGCGCGCCATCAGGCAGCGCATGCAAATCATTTTTCAGGATCCTTATGCAAGTCTGAATCCGCGCCAGTGCGTCGGCAGTCAGATATGTGAGGCGTACGCCATTCACAACCTGTTTGATAAACGCGAGCGTGCTGAGCGGGCGGTCAAGCTGCTCGAACGGGTGGGTCTAAACAGGAGCCAGTTTGACCGCTTCCCTCACGAGTTTTCGGGAGGGCAACGTCAGCGGATAGGAATCGCACGTGCGCTCGCACTGGAACCGTCCTTCATTGTCGCGGATGAAGCAGTGTCAGCCCTCGACGTCTCTGTACAGGCGCAGGTCGTCAACCTCCTGCTTGATCTGCAACGGGACCTCGGCCTCACGATCCTTTTCATCACGCACGACCTGAGTCTGGTCGAATACATCTGCGATCGCGTCATCGTCATGTATATGGGAAAGATTGTTGAGAGCGGAGCGGTGGCGCAGGTCTACGGAAGGCCTGCCCACCCCTACACGCGTGCCTTGCTCGCGTCGGTACCAATACCGGATCCCACTCGTAAAACAGTTGGCGAAGCCTTGCTGAAGGGAGAATTGCCAACCCCGATGTCACTATCGCCCGGCTGCGCTTTCCGCCGACGATGCCCTTACGCGACTGAAGAATGCACGCGAGATGTACCCCCGCTACGCGCAGTGCGCGAAGGTCACAGCGCCGCCTGCTTTTTCGCGGAAAGGATTATGGATTCGGATCAAGCGGCTTTGCGAGGATCGAGAGGAATTGAGCATGGTCTTGTCGACAAGATAGCCGTGTCCCATTAGCCCCGAGATAAAGCATGGCAACCCCTTCATCGAGCGTCTGCACGACCACGGTCGGCGGCTGCACCTGCTCCCCGGATAGTAGTTCCTGTGTTCCCCCGGGTTCAGCGCGGCATACCGCAAACCGATCAGGCGCTACTACGAGCCGTCATCCGCGCCCGTCGCGAGGACCACCGCCGAGTCATCGCATCGATGCCCCATTCTGAGCGACAGCGCCGGCGACCAGGGCGTTTGCATGATGGCCAATGCATCGATCGCGCGATGATGAATCACGATCCTGACCTGCGTCGTGCATTCGTCTGGGAATCCCCTCTCCTTGCGGCGCGATAGCACTCACTGTCTCACCTCGAATAGCGTGCGATATCGCTCCTCATTTTGCGCGACGTAAGAATCGGTGGCAGGAGGTGTTGGCGGCTTTGTAAATCCGACACTAAACGGCGGCGCAAGGTCGAGTAATTCGCTCAACAATGGAACGGCAGCCGATGCCGGCCGCCGGTACGAGTCGATTCAGATCGGTTCCGAGAGATCGTTGATGTCGCCGAGGTTCGGTGCAGGCCATCGCTGCCGGCGGATCAACTCGATCACGTCTTCGCCGTAACGTAGCCAGATGCGCGTGCGCAGATCGTTGAGCAACTCGTACACGGCGAGTGCCTGCTCCGGAGACCAGTTCGTGTCGATCAGGAAGTCCAGCCCGCAGGACAGCCCAGAGGTAACGGGGTGCGCCTGCTCATGGCTTTTTCTCCGGGCGTGAAGCGCTACGTTTGCGGGCGCGGCTCTCGGCGCGCTCCTTTGCCTCCTTGACGCGATACGACTCTCCCTCGATGGCGATGACCTCAGCACGATGCACGAGGCGATCGACCAGGGAGACCACGCATGCAGCATTGGGGAACACCTCTGACCAGTCAGAGAATGCTTTGTTGGTTGTGACCACCGTACTTGCGGCACCATATCTGCGGCTCACCAGCTCGAACAGCAGGTCAGCGTAACGATTCGAGTAGGCCAGGTATCCGACCTCGTCAATGACGAGCAGCGCAGGTGATGCGTAGTATCCGAGGTGCCGGCGCAGCGCTGCATCGCTGTCGGCGGCGGCCAGATCGCCCAGCATCTTGCCAGCCGTCGTAAAGAGCGCCGTGTAGCCATGGATGAGCGCCTGGTACGCCACGTTCAGTGCGAGTGTCGATTTGCCCACGCCGTTCGGGCCGATGAACACGGCGTTGGATTTCTCCTTCACGAACTCCAGCGCCATCAGTTCCTCGACGGCAGCGCGGTCGCAACGCGTGGGCCAGTTCCACTCGAAGTCGACCAGCGGCTTGAAGCTGCCAAGGCGCGCGGCACGGATGCGCCGCTCCAGCGAGCGGCGCGTGCGCTCCTCCCCTTCCCACTGCAGCAGCGGTCCGAGCCACGGTTCGCCCAGCACCTCGGACCAGTGAGCAAGCAACCCGTGCAACCTTAACTCGCTGGCGCGTTCGCGCAGGATGTCAGTCATGCTTGTCGTCATCGTGTCCTCCGGTGAGCTGATCGTAGATTTCCAGGCGGTGCGGCGTGACCACTGCGTCCTTGCTGCGGATGTGCTCGGGCAGGTTCAGCGATACCGGTGGTGGCGCCTGGCGCGCAATCCGTCGACGCTCGAGTGCTTCGCGCACCGGGTTCGGATGGGGAGCCGCGTCGCTGGCGAGTGTCTCCTCGATGGCGGCCTGCAGCTCGAGCGCGCCGTAGCAGTCGAGCAGTCGCAGCAGCTGCGTGGTGATATTGCCGATGTTGCCGCCCACCTCGGCTGCGCGCAGCATCAGCGCACGCGAGGCCGGCGCGGCATGGGCCAGGTGGTCAAGGCCGCGATGCTGGCGTGCGGCGCGCTTGCGCTGGACCAGTTCATCGATATGGGCACGGTTTTCGACCTGCTGGCCGCGATTGCATCACCCTGGCGTTCGAGCACGGCACTTTTAAGGTTATCGAGGAGGAGGACGCGGGCCGACCCGCCCCAGGCCTCGAACGCGCCGACGTGGCCGAGCAGGAAGCTGTCCATGCGCGCATCAAGGAAGAACTTCAGCCAGATCTGCCTGGACCATGACAGCACCATCACGAAGGCCATCAGGGGTCGACTCGCACGACCAATATGTAGGTATCCGAAGTGGGCCCCGTCGACTTGACTTTGCTCCCCGGGCAAGGTGCGCAGACGCAGATAGGCCTCCGCTGGAGGCCGTGGCCGGTGCAGGGATATCAGATGTCTGAAGTGGTCTGGCGCCCCCTTGTAGCCACGCTCGCGTACCATCGCGTACAGCCGGCTTGCCGTGAGCGAGGGGAACTTCTTTAGCGTGTCGTGGATGAACGGCAGGAACGGTTCAATCTGCGAAGGCCGCTGAACCCCTCCCACCCTTGGCAGGCCCGCCTGGGCGAGCACCCGCTGCACGGTGCCCCGATGCACATGCAGCTGACGGGCGATGGTGCCGCATCGCCACTTTTCCACGTGATAGAAGCGCAATATCTTCGCCTCCAGTTCCGTGCTGATTGTCATGGATCAAATTCCCTTGTTCCAGTAGTAGTCCGAAGCGGATGGATGACCCGGTGTCGTAACGACCCGTGACGTACAAATTCGCACGTGCGATGGCAGAAGTGGCATTGTCTGGACGCGCGCGAGGCACCCGCGATGGTGCCGGTCGGGTTGGCCGCCGTCGCCGAAGTCGGGCCCAGTAGAGCATCAGCGGCGGGCGGGGAACAGGGGTGATGCGTCACTTTCTTCTGGCAGTGACGACAGCGGTGTGGCCTGGCGGCGCGCTGTAACGGGAGAGCCGCCGCGCGTGCAACCCTGCCCGCGTGCCCGCAGCAGTTGCATTGCTCACACGGGTGCGCACCGGCGCTCGGGATGGGCGGCGCACTGGCCGATGTTGTCGAAACCGAAGCCGCCAGTGGCGTATCAGCGGCGTCGGCAGCACAGCGCCGATGCGCTTTTTCCTTCTGGCGCTGGCGATAGCGGCGCTGCCTGGCGGCGTGCCTCATGCGCCCGCGCATGCTGCGCTGGTAGCGCACGGCGGCCATGCGCAGGCTCGCCCGACGCGCGTCATCGGGGCACTCCGAGCTGCAGTAAGTCCGGACGCTATCGCATCCTCTGCACACGATCACCTGTGCCCGGCACCGCGCGCACAGAAACAGACGGCCTGAGTCCGCCATCGGCGCCCCGTAGGCGCCGAATGCACACACTATCGACCGTGGCGGCAGGCAGTGCCATACTGGCGCGGCACCGTCCCCGGACAGTGTGGCGTGGAGGCCCGGCACCGGTCGAACCCGGCAGTTTGCGGTGTCGGGCCTGTTTTTTCGGCGCTGAATTTCCAACGCCGCTCTTTCTACCTCATCCCGGGTTGGCCTTCACGCAAGTTGTGCGTGTATGCGCTCGCCCTACGGGCTCCCGCATACACGCACGACACCGATCGCCTGCTTGCATCGCCCCGATTCCCCGCTTTAAACGAGAGTCATTCCTTTCTCTAAAAATGCGACGCCGCCATTTTTTTGTCGGTTTTCCACCGCCACTGACAGGAGGCGAAAGCCATCAAGTTGGCGGCGACTATTATGCGTGTTGCCTCATGGGATGATGTTACTCCCGGGTAAATGTCACTGTCCAAGTGTTTTGCGATGACGGCTGGCGCTGCGTAGCGGCGCCAGCCGTCACCTCGTCCGCGTCGCCGAGTATGCCGATCGCTGACTCCCTCGCTCGATTCGATCGCCAGACCTTCACGCGGCGGTGCAAGGTGCGCAGCTGCGCGCCGGAATACATGGTGGGAGCCATCGAAGTGAGACGCTCATGCAGCTTTTACGCGGTAATGCCGAGCTTTGCTTCGGCCCACTGCTGTATCTTCGGCGAACGGATCTTCCCGGGTACGCCAGTCATGGGGGCGCGCTTTTCGATGATGCGTCGGCCGGTGCCGCGCGTCAAACAAGATGAGAGCCGCATTGACTCAGGATTTTTGCTACCGAGCGGTCGCTGTTGCCTCATGTAACTTGCTACCCGTCAGAATGCTGGCCTTCGCGCATTCGACGTAAGATATCCAGAGGGTCGAGCGCCCTGAACTGGGCACGCAGTCTGCGTTTGGTTGCCTCTGACACCGAAGCAGCACGCGCTCGAGCGGCGTCAAGGGCGCTTCATAGCGCTTCGTCACCTTCGCACCGTGACGTGACTTCGATTTCAGCTTGAATGACGGCTGGAAGAAGTTGATGTACAGCCACTCCGTGCCGTTTCCATTCCGTAATCTGGTTCGGATGCACATCGAACTGCTGCGTCAGTTCTGTCAGCGTGCGCTCGCCCTTCGATAATTACTAAAGCTATTTACGGATGTCTTACTGGCCGTAGCGAAAGACAGACCGTTCTATCAGAAAGAATCAATTAGGCTCGAAAAGACAGATAGAGCGCACTCGCGACGATTACGAGCGATCCGAGTACTGCCTGAAGAGAAATCACCTCCCCCCAAATCCAATAATCGAAAATGGCTGCCCATACAATGCTGAGGTAACCAAATGAGGCGATGATTGGGGTGGTGAGACTTGCGATTGCCATGGTTAGCATAAGTTGCGCTACACCAGCAGTCAGCCCAAACAGAAACATGTACCCAAGATCTATTAGGTCTGGCTTTACCCAAGCGACAACAAGTGATATCCCGCAAACAATCGTTGCTATTATTGAATAATACAGAACAATTGCCGCCGGCTCCTCGGTTCGAGAGAGTCTCTTGACTTGGATGACCGAACCGGCGCTGAACATAGCACTCAGCAAAATTAGGAGTATACCGAGCGGCGACGAGTTGTCGCCGGCGAACGGTGAGCAAACCACAGCTACTCCCACGAATCCGCACAACGATGCTATCGCCGTCGGTAGACGAAAGCGCTCGGCCAAGAACACGATTCCAAAGAAACAGACGAAGATTGCTTCTGTCTCCTTCAGCGTCACAGCAGTTGACAAAGGTAGATATGGTAAGCCGGCAATGAACAGTCCAACCCCGCCAAGCCCTGTGACTGATCTAAGAAAATGACCAGCTAAGCGATGAATCGTGAGTTCGTTCCGTGGATTGCGGCGCGTCCGGAACACGAAAGCAGCAGGAATTAATCCAAAAAACATCCGGAAGAACATCATCTCGTTTGCCGGATATTTAGTCGAAGTGAGCCTTGCAATCACATAGCTCACTGTTAGAAGAAGAATCGAATAGAACATGAGCGCAATCCCGCGCAGCTTTCTAGTCCGTGCGCTGTAACACCGATCCGTGGTCGTCAACATATTAGAAGACTATCCTGGCATCTTAAGAGGTGACCCAGAGCCATTCACAAAATGAACAAAGGGGGCTGTTTACTATCGTCGAATCCTTCTAACCTTTCCATTGTTTTGCAGACGAACTTGGGCGCTCAACGAACCGTTGCTGCCCACTCCAAAATCTAGGCGAAGCCGTTATCAAGGGCGCAAACCACTCGAGGATCGTCCGCTGCATTTTTCCATGAAGCATGCATGGAAGATCGCCTGCTGCGTCATCTGTTGGCGAAAACTGAAGAACTAATTAAACGCCTGTTAGATGGAACTTCCATGACGTACGATAGTTAGAGCATGAAACTGCAAAAAACAGAGTTTAGTTGGGCACAAAATTAAGAAAAGTTCACTTTTATTCCGAAATAGACATTAAGATTGAGCGCATACTCGATGCGTGTAGTGACAAAGGTTAAGCGGCGCATACCCAGCTACAATACTGGGTTAGCAATTTTAGGGGAACGGAGGGCAGTTCTCGGCTCGGCTTCGCATGAGAGCTTCGTGCAGCGCTCCCTCTACCGGACGAGGTCCTAGCTGTAGGATCCGGCTCTTTAATGGCGATGGACACGGCATCGGGCGAATAAGAAAGGAGATCGTTGAATAGCATCACGAGAAGTTGGAGGTCAACAAAATATGGCAGATCGAATAACAGTGGCATATCGAGCTACAAAATCATCATCTTTCGGATTCCATACTGTTTCGATTCGTCGAATCGTGCGCAGCCGAAGCGGATATGCGTGGATCATCCGTATGCATATTTCGCACCATGTAGGCCTGAGCACCCGAAATCCCGGGTAAATCGGAGCTTTTGACGGTTTCGCGGAATCGCGTCGGCGGACATCCGCGACGTCGAATTCCCGACAAACGGTGCGTGGCTTGTCGCAAACAGCACTCTGATCCGGTCACCGAATTAACCATCTGAAGCCTTGGGAGATTTTCTAGAGAGAGGGGTTCGCTTCTGGGAACAGCTGGGATCGATGCCGAGTGGCGCAACGGTTTTGGCCTGTAACGGGCGTGGGACGGGGTGGTGGTGGTGATCCTGACCTGCGGATTGAAGGGTGTGGACGTGATGTGATAGGCAACGTGGCGAGATCTTATGGCAACGAATGCAAGCTGTGCACCGGCAGGTGATTATCGGTACGATGGCGCGCGGCTATAGCATTGGCGGTCTCCGAGCGCGGCGTTGGCATCACCAGGTCAGCGGGCTGATCACGTCGCCCCTGCAGTTCTTGATTGTCACGCAGGAGCGGCTTGAGTGCCTCGCGCAGTTGCAGTTCGACGTTGTACGCCAGCATGCGTGCAGTCCTGGCAGCGTGCGTGGGAGAACGTCACGCCGTTCTTCGTGTTCCCGCCGGAGATACGCGGCGTCGTCTACACCACAAATGCCATCGAGAGTTTGAACATGCAGTTGCGCAAGATCATCAAGACTCGCGGGCACTTCCCCAACGATGAGGCCGCCATCAAACTGCTCTGGCTGGCGCTACGCAATGTGCTGGCAAAGTCCGTACGGGCAACGTTTGACTGGAAGTCCGCGATGAACCAGTTTGCTATCCTGTTTGGCGAGCGCTTTACGCTCGCGCGTGGATGAAATCTTTTTTAAACGCCTCGCACACGAAAATGCGGACAGGCTCAACTGGTCAAGGGGCCGATGTCGCCTGCTGAGGTCCGGGACCTGATGCTGGCTTTCAACAAGGCCGTCATCGAGCGCGCCATGGGCGCCGAGATGAACATGCATCTGGGCTACTGCAATGAACTGAAGACGCGTGATTGCCAGGACATCCTGATTGCCGTGGTCGACGGGCTGAAGTGACTGGCCGGGGCGATTGGTGCGGCCTATCCCCAAACGGCCGTGCAGACATGCATCGTGCACCTGATCCGCAATAGCCTGGAGTACGCGAGCTACAAGGACCGCAAGGTCGTCGCCGCGGCGCTGCGTCGGATCTACGCCGCAGTGAGCGAACAGGCTGCCAGGCAAGCGCTGCAGGTCTTCGCTGAAGGGCCATGGGAAACGAAGCATCCAACTATCGTGCAGTCCTGGCAGCGTGCGTGGGAGAACGTCACGCCGTTCTTCGTGTTCCCGCCAGAGATACGCCGCGTCGTCTACAGTCTACGCCACGAATACCATCGAGTCTGAACATGCAGCTGCGCAAGATCATCAAGACTCGCGGGCACTTCCCCAACGACGATACCGCCTCGGAGCTGCTCTGGCTGGCGTTATGCAATCTCCTGGCAAAGTCCGTACGGGCAACGCTGCAGGCTGCGCCAGGTGGAGAGACGTCGAAGAAATGGCGCGAAGTCGCGCCACTTCTTGCTCAGCAATGTTTCAGTTGCTCAAAGTTTGGTCTAGCCTTTCCGCATAGATGACTTGTCGGCGGCGGTTGAACGCATTTGCCGCACGAGCACCTTGCGAACTCGAAACCGATTGAAGATGGTGGTCTTTCATATTTGCGACATGCTCCGTTTTGGCGATGTATCGCGCCTTCTTCTTTCTTGCGCGATTGGCGCGTTTGTTGCATACGGCCATTTGCCGACGCAGACTACCGAACGGCGTTCAACTGTGCATTACACCGCCATATGGCGGCGTCACAGAAAAGTATTGTTTCTTTGAGCGGAGAAGCTATGTCATTAAGATTTCCAGTTTCAATCATCGGCGCCGGTAATTGTGGATGCGCGTTCGCGGCCGATTTGGCTAGTCGTGGATTCGAAGTCCTCCTTTACGGACATCCCGATCATCGCCATAATATTGACTCGATCCGAGCGAAAGGTAGCTTGATCGCTAGCATGGCGATCACAGGGGAGTTTTATCCAACCGTAACCACTAATATTGCCGAGGCTGTTGAGTTTTCGCGCTTTCTTGTGGTTGCTATTCCGGCGTATGCGCAGGAGGGCCTCATTCAAAATCTTAAACGATTCGATTTGAGTCGTCATGTCATTATAGTCAACAATGCCAATTTCTTTGCGCCGATGGGTTCGAAAGAGTTGAACCCGCAAGCAATTTTGGAGACCAACGCTTCTCCCTATGCGTCATCAGTTAGAGACGGGGAAATTCGGATCACAGGCATCAAGAATAATTTGCCAATTGCTGCGTTTTCAAATTCTATGGAGGAAAAACAGTTGTTGCAAATTACTGAAATATTTCCAAAAAAACTCGTGTGGTGGGATAACATTTTCGCAATTGGAATGCAGTCGAATAATGGCGTCATCCATCCTGTTGGGGGTATTTTAAATACAGGATGGATAGAAAGCACGAAAGGAGATTTTTTCTTTTACCGTGACGGGATCTCACCTTCCGTCGGAAGAGTGGTCGAGGATTTGGACCATGAACGCCTGAGAATCGGGGAAGCCCTCGGCTTTCGGCTACAGACAGTCCTAGAAGAAATGATTGGCTTTTACGGTGGAGATTGTGCCAGTTTCTCGGAGTTCGCTTTTCAATCTAAAGTTCATAACTCGGCGAAAGTTAAAACACCTACCCATATGAAAAATAGGTATATATGCGAAGATGTGCCATATATCTTGGTCCCGTGGCACGAACTCGGTACCAGGTTGGGAATAGAGTCTCCGACAATTAAAGCTGTGGTGGAAATAGCCTCGTCCATCAACGGAGTCAACTATTTTCAAAGTGGCCGTAATCTGAATCGCCTCGGCGTAGCTCACATGACGAAGGCGGAGCTTTTGCAGTTTGTCGATAACGCGACCTTCCGATTTCCATTAGAAGCGACTGAATTCATAGATCGCTCCGGTATCGTCGATTAAATCCATCAACGCCAAGAGAGGTTTGCGTTGGAAATTCGGGCAGTGGCATAAGTGGCGCGACTGGTCTCTGAGACCAGGCATAATGCCGACAACAGAAACCAGACGATGACCAAACGAACCTGGCGTACTCAATCAGCGCGTTCAAAGCGAAGGCGCCAGCCCTGCCAGCGACGTACCTCATATTGATCGTAAGCTGTGATTTCAGCACACCGAACAAAGAGTCGGATCTGAATAATTCATTTTGCGCGGCGCGGCCATCATGCCGTGAAGACGACAGTGGGCGAGCGGTTGCGCAAGGCGATCAGAATGAGGGCGTAAAAAAGCCGGAGTTTTCTGAGGATCATGCGCAGGTTGTGGCCGGCGCCGCACAGCACCGCATGCATCGCGTCGCCGAGCGCACCTTTGAGCCAGTTGCGGTCGAGTTTTCCATCTGTCTTCATGTGGCCAATGGCTGGCTCGATCGCGCTGCGCCCCGTCTGATCATCGCGCGTAATCCTCGCGTGATGCCCCGCCGCAGGCCCCGGTGGTAGATCTTCACACCATCGACGGCGACACCCTTGTAGCCACGGTCGACGATGGCGACCTCCGGCGTAGCGTCGCACAGGATTGCCGCCTGCTCTAGCGCTTCAGCCAGCGTGTGCCCATCGTACGGATTGCCTGGCATCGAGCGATATATCAATCGTAAGCGATCCATTATCGACGTCTCCAACAGTGCTCTGAGCGGGGAGCATAAGTGTCCACCTACCGTTGAAGGTGGACACCTATGGCCGACAAAGACTCAGAGTTAAAAGTAGTTCGCAAGAGTGCCGACGGCCGTCGGCGCTACGACGAGAAGAGCAAGCGGGTACTGATCGAGGCGGCGTTGCAGCCGGGCGTATCCGTGGCCCGGTTGGCGCAGGAGCACGGAGTCAATGCCAACCTGTTGCGCAAGTGGATCACGAAGTTCTTGATGGAGCGCGAGCAAGGCATCTTGCCAATACAGCACGCCGGTGATGACACCGCCGCGCCGGATGAGGTTGATGGCGTGGCCATCAACCAGTCGGATTCGCGTGAGCTCGTCGCCACCGCTGCTGCACTTGCCGCGTTCGTGCCGGTCGTTTCGATACCGACTGCGCCGGTGCCGACACCGCCGCCTTCGTCCATGGCGCTCGCGCTGCATGTGCGACTGGCCAACGGTGTCGAGCTCGAGATGGGCAAAGCCATCGCGACCATCGACGAACTGACCACCCTGGTCCAGATTCTGGGGAGGATGCCGTGTTCCGGTTCGACGAAAACCTGAAGGTGTACTTGCATCGCGATCCTGTCGATTTCCGCTACGGCATGAACAGCCTCTCGATTCTCGTCGAGCAGGTCATGCATCTGAACCCGATGGATTCCTCTCTTTATATCTTCGGAAACCGCCGTCGTGACAGGGTCAAGATTATCGGCTTGGATGGATGCGGTTTCTGGTTGATGACAAAACGCCTTGAAACAAGCCGTTTTATCTGGCCCGACAGGAAGACCGAAGTCGTGGCATTGACTCCACACCCGCGGCAGGAATATTTACGCGTAAGCTGAACATGGGGCCGGCATGCGTGGTCTAATCCGGCATGCCCGCCCAGATCACGATCTCCGCCGAGGAACTCAGTGCATTACTCGCCATGCGCGAGGCGTATGCCACCCTTGAACGCGAGCACGAAGAAACCCGCAGCATGCTGCGTCTGGTGAGCGCGGAGCGCGACCTGGCCGAGGAACGGCTTCGTGCCTACCGGCGTGAGCTGTTTGGCGCAAAGAGCGAAGTACGGGACTCGGAACAGTTCGGGTTGTTCAACGAAGCTGAGGCGCTTGGCGCGAATGCGGCACCCGCCTAGGAAGATACACCCGAAACGAAGGTCGGTGCGCATACACGCAAAAAGCGCGGCCACCGCAAGCCGCTTGACCCCAGTCTGCCCCGCGAGATCCGGCGGCACGAGCTTCCGGAAGCCGAGCGTTTCTGCAGCAACGACGGCCATGCGCTGGTCGAGTTCGGCGTGGAAATCAGCGAACAACTCGACGTGATTCCCGAGCAGTTGCGCGTGATCCAGCACCAGCGCGTCAAGTATGCCTGCCCGTGCTGTGATCTGGGCATCAAGGTCACGCCGGCGCCGTCGCGCATCATCCCACGAGGACTACTGACCGAATCAGCGCTTGCCTGGATCGCGGCGGGAAAATTCCAGTTTGGCATGCCGTTGTATCGCCAGGCTGGTCTGCTTCGCCGCTTCGGAGGCGATAACTCGTCGCGCGAGACGTTACTTCGTCAAGGCAGAGGAAAATGTTCCCAAGGCAGCACGTACGCCAGATCTGCTCGCAACACGCTTCATCAAACTGTTTGGCAAGTTGTTTGCCGCCGAGGCATGCAGTAAAACGTGGAATGCAGGGCGGCGTCAGCGCCTGCGGCAACGCTATAGCGTCCGCGTACTCCAGGCCATCAAGGATCTCATGATCGAGCAGTCTCCGGGAGTGCTGCCCCAGAGCCTGCTCGGCAGGGCACTGACCTATCTACGTGAGCAGTGGCCGAAGCTTGTGCGTTACCTCGAGAACGGCGACTGGCCGGCATCGAACAATTGGCTTCATGCCGCTAGCGGCATGACAAGCTATGTACTAAACCGCTGACGCGGTAGTGGGAGGGAAGCGGAGGTCAGTGCCTAGCGTTCGGCCAGGACGGTTATCGGATGCCGGGCCACGAGGAAAGGACGAGCAGGCGGCCAGGAGCAGCATTGAGGTGCCCGACCGGGCATGCCATCCCCTGTCTCCTGGAGGTCCGCCATGACACTGCTCCGCCAACGCATGCTGCATGACATGCAGATCCGCAACCTTGCGGATAATACACAGAAGTCCTATCTGATTCAGGTATCCAGTTTCGCCCGGCACTTCCGCCGCTCGCCCGAACTGCTAGGACCCGAGGAGATCCGCGCCTGGCTCGTCTACCTCCGCGAAGAACGCAAGCTGGCGCCCGCCAGTCTCGGCGCAACGATCGGCGCACTGCGTTTCCTCTACCGGGTGACGCTCAAACGTGACTGGAGCGACGAGGATTTCCCGCTGCCGAAGAAGCCGTTCAGACTACCGGTCGTCCTGAGCCTCGAGGAGATCACCACCTTCTTCGACTCCATTCCCAGCCTGAAGCACCGGGCCATTCTGATGCTTGCCTACGCAGCCGGCCTGCGGGTGTCGGAAGTCGTCCACCTGAAGGTCACCGACATCGACAGCAAGCGCATGGTCATCCGTGTGAACCAGGGCAAGGGCCACAAATGTTCGCGAGGACATTTGCGGCCAAATGTTTTGCCGAAACTCATGTTGTGAATCCGCCGAAGTGTGCCGTGAACGCTGCTTTTGCCTTGCATTGACAACACATAACTTTTGGTCGTTGACTGGAGGAGCATCTCATGTTCCGACGGAGGTTCGACCATGTTTGACCAACTTTTCAAGCGTGCGTCAGCGGTAGCCCGTCACTCGACGGCGCCTTTTGCCGAAGAACGGATTCGCTATCTGAATTACTGCGTGCATCGGGGTGACTCTTATTGGTCAGTACGACGTAAAGCCCATGACCTGCTTTGGATCGCACAAAGGCTCCAGCACCGTAATAACCTGCGTGTCACTGTCGATCAAGTACGATCACTCGTTGTCGGTCGCATCGATCGCGAGCGCGCAAGTGGTCCTCGGCTCGACTTACCCACTACACGAAGGAGGTTGATCGCCAACGCCTGCACATGGCTTCGATTCCTCGGCAGCCTGCGTGAACCTATCGAACACATACCGTTCGGCTCGCGGCTGGACGAATATGCCGACTGGGCAAGGCAGGAGCGCGGACTCAGCGACGCCACGATTGACCGATTCGGCCGAAACGTCAGGCAGTTCTTGAAGTGGTACGGTCCCCTCGGTCGACCACTATCGCGCGTTCAGGCCACGGATATCGATGGCTACCTTGCTTTCGGGAGGGACCGCGGGTGGTCGCGCGTTACCGTGAGCAATACGGTGGACGCCCTGCGGGCGTTCTTTCGCTTCGGTGGCCAGCAAGGGTGGTGCGAGGCGCATCTGGCAAACGCCATTCCGAGGCCCCGGATTTATGCATTGGAGGGATTGCCAACGGGACCATCGTGGCCAGATGTACAACGGCTTCTCGCCACTTTGAATACACTTCGTCCCGCCGACGTACGTGACAGAGCGATCCTGATGCTGTTTGCGATTTATGCATTGCGTGAGAGCGAAGTGGCGAATCTTCGCCTCGAGGATATCGATTGGCAGCATGATCAACTGAATATCCATCGCGCAAAAAGGGGTAAGGCGCAGGTATACCCGCTTCTGCCTTCAGTCGGCAACGCCATTGTTCGCTATCTGCGATCAGTCCGCCGGAATGACAAACATCGAGAGGTATTCCTGACTCTCGTGTCGCCGTTTCGTCCGCTTTCGCTGAGCGGTCTCTACGATATAGTCTCCTACAGACTGAAGTCGTTGAATATCCAGTCCTCCCACTACGGCCCACACTGTTTGAGGCATGCATGCGGAACCCGGTTGGTTACAGAAGGGTTGACCCTCAAGGAGATTGGCGATCATCTTGGACATCGCCGCACCGCGTCGACCCGCACGTACGCGAAGGTTAATCTGCCCGGTTTGCGTGAAGTGGCGGCCTTCGATTTGGGAGAGCTGGCATGAGACTTCAAGAACTCGTCGAGACCTACATCGCGTTCAAGGCTTCATTGGGTATGCGCTATCGATCACAATCCGCCGTACTCCGTGCCTATTGCCGCGCCATGGGTGATATAGACATCGAGGACGTCAGGCCAGGCGCAGTCCTGGCATTTATCACCGGCACTGGACCGGTAACCAATCGCTGGTTGGAATGCTACAGGGTCGTGGATGGCCTCTACCGTTATGCAATTGGACGCGGTTTTGCGAAGAGGTCTCCGCTTCCTGCGGATACCCCGAGGCATCCACCGTCGTTTGTCCCATACATATATACAGTTGATGAGCTAAAGCGGTTAGTGGCTGCAACTGAAATACTGCAAACACAGTTGTCTCCAATGTTGGCTCAAACCATGCGTAGCTTGCTCCTGCTTCTTTATGGGACGGGAATGCGCATTGGCGAGGCGCTATCGATCACCCTGCGGGATGTCGACTTGACGAGCAACACGATAACGGTTCGAGATGCTAAGTTCTTTAAGACACGTGTGATTCCCATCGGCCCACGGTTGGCAACCGTTTTGAGCGAATATCTGTCACGTTGTCGTCAGCTCCCCATGCCAGATGGTGACAACTCAGCGTTTCTTGCTACGCGTACTGGCCTTCACCTGAATTACAAGCGTGTGAATAAGCTGTTTTGCCGGCTTCGCCGAGCTGCACAGATTCAGCGCGAGTCTACGGCGCGTTATCAGCCTCGTATTCACGACATCCGACACGCCAGCGCGGTTCATCGGGTCATCGCGTGGTATCGCGTCGGCGCCGAGGTACAACGCCTGTTGCCGCAATTGGCCACTTACCTGGGGCATGTTGACTTGAGGTCCACGCAGCAGTACCTCAGCATGACGCCAGAACTGCTGCGGGAAGCCAGTTTGCGCTTTGATCGCTACGCGCAATCGGAGGTGTGAGATGCGTGACAATAACTCGATTGGACCATGGATACGCAGGTTCCTCCTGGAACACGTCGCCACAGAGCGCAATCTCGCGCGCAATACCCAACTCAGTTATCGCGATACGCTGGTCCTTCTGCTTCCGTTCCTGAGCAAGGCACTGGGGAAGCCAGTCGATCGCCTTTCGATCGATGATCTCTCGCCAGCCAGTGTGCGCTCGTTTTTGCGGTATCTGGAGAAGGAACGTCGCTGCAGCGGCGCCACGCGCAATCTGCGTCTGGCGACGATCCATTCGCTTGCGAAGTTCATCGGTATGCATAGCCCGGAGCATGTGGCGTGGTGTGCAGCATTACGTGGCGTTCCTTTCAAGAAGACCGCGTCATCAACTCTGAC
Organism: Paraburkholderia diazotrophica; assembly: GCF_038900755.1. Classification (GTDB taxonomy): domain Bacteria; phylum Pseudomonadota; class Gammaproteobacteria; order Burkholderiales; family Burkholderiaceae; genus Paraburkholderia; species Paraburkholderia diazotrophica_A. Next base: position 35,974 of record NZ_JBBPEN010000012.1, on the reverse strand, counting down.
GTACCTCGACAAGCCGGAAATGGAGGCATTACTGCACACGCCTGACTTGCAAACGGCATTGGGAATGCGGGACCACGCCTTGTTGCTGTTCCTCTATAACACTGGAGCGAGAGCTGACGAGGCTGCTCATCTGTCATTGAACGATATCAAATGGGGAACCTCTCCTGCGGTACGCCTGGTCGGCAAGGGTAAGATGCGCTGGTGCCCCATCTGGCCTCGAACCGCGGACGTTCTAAAGCCGCTTGTTGCCGGACGCGCGTGCGGAGAATTCGTGTTTCTTAACCGGCTCAATCAACCGCTGACACGGTTTGGTATCTATGCCGTCGTGCGTCGAACGGTTGCCCAAGCTAGTCAGACTTTGCCGTCGCTGATGTCAAAGACCATCAGCCCCCATTGCCTGAGACACACCTGTGCCGTCCATTTGCTTCGTTCGGGCGTGGACATCAACACCATTCGGGCATGGTTAGGGCATGTCTCCTTGGATACCACCCATATCTATGCGGAGGTCGACCTGAAAATGAAGGCTAAAGCGCTTGCCCTGTGCGATCTACCGAAGGAGACGAGGACCAGGCCTTGGCATACTGATGCTGGCCTCATGAGTTTCCTGAAAGCCCTCTGACGATCGATAAGCAGACGAAATTAATGTTGCCGCGTATCGAAAGCGGGTACCGCCAGAATGGCATTCCAATCTTCGCGGCAACATAAGTTTCGGCAAAACATTTAATCGCAAGGACCGGTACGTGATGCTCTCGCCGCGGCTGCTCGAGATCCTGCGAACGTACTGGCACGACGCCCACCCGCGCGAGTGGCTGTTTCCGGGCAACATTCCCGGACAACCCATCAGCCGCGATGCCGTAGGCCAGGCATGCCAGCTTGCACGTAAGCGCAGCGGGATCCAGAAGCCAATAACACCGCATTCTTTGAGACACGCGTTCGCCACGCATCTGCTGGAAGCCGGTACCGACGTGCGCAGGATCCAGCTGCTCATGGGCCATAGGTCCCTGTCCACAACTTCGCGTTACCTTAAAGTGGCCACGAGCACTGTGTGCGCCACCACCAGTCCCCTCGACCTTCTTCCGCGCCCTGAACCCATTCCGTCTGCACCCGCTGCGCCCGAGTACTTCTGAACTTGGCGATGAGACCGGCGCTCGAGGTGGCGGACATCTTCCGCCGCTGCGGCCCGCAGTACCGGCAGACGCATGCCGACGCCCTCAGTCGTGCCCAGCGGCGCGCGATGAGCGCCATCGAACTGTGCCGCACCGCCGCACTCGGCGGACATGTTGAGCAGTGCGATACATGTGGACATCAGCGCATCACCTACAACTCGTGCCGGCATCGCGCCTGCCCGAAGTGCCAGTCACTCGCCCGTGTGCAATGGCTCGAACGCCGGCGCGCCGAACTGCTTCCCGAGGTGGAGTACTTTCATGTGGTCTTCACGCTGCCAGAACCCGTTGCGGCACTCGCGTACCAGAACAAACGCGTGCTCTACGACATGCTGTTTCGCACCAGCGCCGAAACACTGCGCACGATCGCCGCCGATCCGAAACATCTCGGCGCGGAGATCGGCTTCCTATCGGTCCTGCACACTTGGGGGCAGAATCTGCTGCACCATCCACACGTGCATTGTGTCGTACCGGGCGGCGGCATTGCCCCGCATGGCGAGCGCTGGATCGCCTGCCGGCCCGGCTTCTTCCTGCCCGTTCGAGTCCTCTCGCGCCTGTTTCGCCGCGTGTTCCTCGAGCAGCTGCGCCGCGCGTTCGACACCGGCGGGCTACGCTTCCATGGCCAGCTCGAGCCATTGCGCGATCCGCGAGCCTTCGCCGCCTGGCTCGCGCCCGCCGCTCACGCGGAGTGGGTCGTCTACGCGAAGCCACCGTTTGGTGGCGCCGCCCAGGTGCTTGACTACCTGGGCCGCTACACCCATCGAGTCGCCATCTCGAACGACCGGCTGCTGCGCCTTGATGGCGATTCCGTGCTGTTCCGGTGGAAGGACTACCGGCACGAAGCCCGTCACAGCACCATGACGCTCACGGCCAACGAGTTCATCCGCCGCTTCCTGCTGCACGTGCTGCCCGTCGGTTTCAAGCGCATCCGCAGCTACGGGTGGCTCGCCAACTGCCACCGGGCGGCGCGGCTCGCCACCTGCCGGCGGCTGCTCGGTGCGGGGCCGCCCGCCACTGGGTCACCCGCCATCGGGGAAGACTACCGTGACCGTTACCAGCGGCTCACCGGCAGGTCACTGCGTGACTGCCCGATGTGCGGCAAGGGCCACATGGTCCGCATCGAAGGCGCGCTGCCTGACGACACGCCTGGCATCCTGCCGCGGGCGCCACCGGATTTGAGCCATGTGCACTGAGCAGAGCCCGCGCCATCCCCGACCACGTTGGTCTTCCCCATGCGGCCAACGCGAAGCGACTCGTGCCTTGCCGTCTTCGCACCATCCCAATGTCCCGAAACTCTGCACTATCTGCCCGCTGACCGCCCATTCTCACTGTGTTCGCCCGACCGGTTGCGTCAGACCGCCTGCTTCCGGCGTGCGATGGCCACGCGTCGGATATTCCAAATCACCGCGCCGTTCATTCAATGCCCATAGAAGCGAACGCCTGCGGAGCGGTTTAGCACAAACGATTTTTTATTTACCGCTCGCGGACCGATTTCGCCGGCCCGACTCATGCATCTGAGGCCGCGACCGCTAAACAAAAAATCCTCTGCCTTATGCCGACTGCCCGATTATGCCGCGTCATGAATCCACGCACACAACGGTTGGGCGGATCTCTGTTCCCGGTCGCTCGGATTGTCGGCATTATCAGAGAGCCTCCAGGAAGGCGAGCAACGGATCTGGAGGTTTGTAGCGTGTCGGCGCGACGCCGCTCGCCGTGGCGTGCGCCAGCGCGCGTTCCTTGAGTTGCATGTCGGCGTGCAAGTAGATCTGAGGAGTAGTCTCGGAGGACTCGTGATCGAGCCAGAGCGCGATCACGGTTAGGTCGACGCCGTGATGCATCAGGCTCATCGCGGCCGTGTGTCTCTAATCTACCCAACGATATAACCGGCACTATATGCCGTGCCTGATTATGTCTTGTAGTCGCGTTATGACCTGTTTTTCCGGGTAAATGCATGACGCGGGAGAGAGATAATCTTTGACTCCTTCCATCCGGTCCCCGCGTTGGGGAAGGAGTCCATCGTGAAGTACGCCATTCATGATCAGGTCACTCTGTCGCGAGCGCCAGAAGGCCCGCTGGCTGACCATTTGATATCCTTTGCGAATGCGATCAGCGCTCAAGGATACAGCGCGAAGTCCATGAAGCAGCAGGTACGAATCGCCGCATGCTTTAGTCGATGGCTTAAGCAGACAGGTGTCAGCGTGCAGGACATTTGCTTCGACCATGCGAGACGGTATTTGCGCTATCGAGCCCGGCATGTCCGACCTTACCTTGGGGATCGAGCGGCACTCAGGCATCTCATCGATTTTATGCGGAGCGAGAGTGTGATTCCTGTCGAGAAGACAGCCACACGTCGGGTGCCGCCGGTTGAGATCTGTGCACAGGCATACGCGGAGTACTTGCGCGACGCACAGGCTCTCGCCGTGGCAACGGTCATTAACTACGTGCCATTCGTACGAGATTTTCTCCGCTATTGCTTCGGTGATGGGAAGGTCACGCTTTCGCGATTACGTGCCGCAGATGTCGTGGGTTTTGTGCAGCTTAACGCACCACGTTTGCATTTGCGGCGCGCGAAGCTCATGACCACCGCCCTGCGATCTTTTCTGCGCTACGTGCGCTATCGCGGCGACGTTGCGCTCGACCTGGCGGCTGCCGTTCCAGTCGTCGCCAACTGGTCGATGCCGTCAATTCCTCGCGCGATTTCTGCTGACCAGACGCGCCAGTTGCTGGCTAGCATCGATCGACGAACTGCAGTCGGTCGTCGCGACTACGCCATCTTGCTTCTCCTGGCGCGACTGGGATTGCGCTCTGGTGAGGTCGCCTTTCTTGAGCTTGATGATATCGACTGGGGCGCGGGCCAGGTGAGCGTACGCGGCAAGAGTGGCCAACGCAGCGAGCTACCGTTACCCGCGGACGTCGGCAAGGCGATCGCAGCGTATTTGCAGCATGGACGTCCTCATGGCGCTAGTCGTCGCGTCTTTTTACGTGCGAAGGCGCCCATCACAGGCTTTCGTGGACAAAGTGGCGTTGGCTCTCTCGTCCGGCATTCGCTTCAGCGCGCTGGCATCGACGCGCCCACCATGGGTGCCCATCAGTTCCGCCACGGCCTGGCCACCCAGATGTTGAGCCATGGAGCTTCCCTCAGCGAGATCGGCGAGGTGTTGGGTCATCGTCATCCACAGACCACGAAGATATATTCCAAGGTCGACATCAAGGCATTGCGCACACTCGCTTTGCCCTGGCCGGGAGGTGTACGATGAATACGCTTCGGCAGGCCGTTCAGGATTACCTCAATCTGAGGCGCAGCTTAGGATTCAAGCTGAAGGAAGCAGGCAAGGTATTGCCGGATTTCGTCGCGTTCATGGAGCGGCATCGTGCTTCATACGTTACCCAAGCGTTGGCTCTCGCCTGGGCTCGACAGCCATCGAATGTTCAACCCGCGCAATGGGCGCGACGACTGGGCTATGTACGCCAGTTTGCGCGCCATCGCAGTGCCACCGATCTCCGCACCGAGATACCAGCGCCGGGCTTGTTACCGTTTCAACCGAAGCGGGCCCGACCATACCTTTACTCGGCCAACGAGATCCGCGCACTATTGCGGGCTGCGCTTCGGATGCCATACCGCTATGAACGAGGAGCACTGCTGCCGTTGACTTATCATTGCCTGTTCGGATTACTGAGCGTATCGGGCATGCGTCTGGGTGAGGCGCGCAATCTTGAGATACAGGACGTGGATCTGACGGCGGGGATACTGACGATCCGTGGAGCGAAGCTGGGCAAGTCGAGGTTCGTTCCTTTGCATGCCTCGACCTGCAAGGTGCTCGCGGACTATATCGCACGACGCGAGCATCATTGGGTGGGGCGGCCAGTGTCTTCCTACCTGTTCGTTTCGAGCTGGGGAAACCGGATGGACTGCGGACAGATTCACCGCGCTTTCTATGCGTTGTCGCGGCAGATTGGCTTGCGCAGTGCATCCGACAGTCACGGCCCGCGTCTGCATGACATGAGGCACGTATTTGCGACGAACACACTTGTACACTGGTACCAGTCGGGCCAGGATTCCGAGCGCCGTTTGCCAATCCTGTCGGCCTACCTCGGCCATGTCCACATCGAGGATACGCAGTGGTATTTGAGCGGCTCGCCCGAACTGATGCGTGAGGCGATGCGCCGCCTCGAACAGCGCTGGGGGGACCGGCCATGACTACTTCCGCCACCTTTGCTCCGCTACTCGAGCGATTCTTCACGCAGCGTCTGATGCAGGAACGCCAGGCGAGCCCTCACACCATTAGTTCCTATCGCGATACCTTTCGTCAATTTCTGAAGTTCGTGCAGGCGCGCCTGCATAAGCCACCGTCTCGGCTGAACTTCGAGGAAATCGATGCTCCCCTGATTGTCGCGTTCCTTGACGAGCTTGAGAAGTGCCAGGGCGTTAGCGTTCGCACTCGCAATCTGCGCCTCGCGGCAATCCATTCCTTCTTTCACTACGCCGCTCTGGAAGCACCGGCTCATTCTGCCGAGATCCAACGGGTGCTTGCCATTCCCAACAAACGCTTCACCCGTGCGCTGGTCCAATTCCTTACCCGTCCCGAAGTCGACGCTTTGCTTGCCGCCCCCGATCAACGTACTTGGTCTGGCCGGCGTGACCACGCCTTTCTATTGGTTGCAGTACAAACTGGCCTGCGCCTGTCCGAGATGACCGGGCTCAATCGCGAGGACCTGATCCTCGGTGCCGGCGCTCACGTTCGTGTAATCGGAAAAGGTCGAAAAGAGCGCTGTACACCCATCGCCAGATCCACACTCGCCGTATTGAAAGCGTGGCTGCGAGAACCGCAACGCGGTAATGGAAAAGTACTGTTTCCCAGCGAGCGGGGCGAACGACTCAGCGTTCATGGCGTGCAATACCTGCTAAACAAACATCGCGAGACGGCGTGCAAAGTTTGCCCCTCATTGAAGCAGAAGCGGGTCACTGTCCACCGTTTGAGGCACACGATGGCCATGGATCTTCTGCAAGCAGGCATTGATCGATCTGTGATCGCGTTGTGGCTCGGACATGAATCTGTAGAAACCACGCAGATCTATCTCGAAGCGACGCTTGCGATGAAGGAGCAAGCCCTTGAGAAGACATCGCCGCCACGCGGCAAGCCAGGACGCTACCGGCCGGCAGACCAGCTCCTGAGCTTCCTGAACAGTCTGTAGGGTCACAAAATTATGTCGGGCGACCAACTGAGCCTGTCTGCTCTGCCAGCAGCCATTTTCGAACGATCGCGGACCTTCAATCACGTCACCCGACATAATCAGGGAGGGTAGATAGTGCCGAAGCGTGTGAGGTGTTATTGATTTTTTCTTCAGCGAGGGGCACGAGAGACGCGCGATTTCGGCGTTGCGCGACACGAGTCGCTGAAGAGCATCGGCACTGAGATGACCACCGCGCGAACTGGGGAAGACCGGATCACCTGGTTCGCCTGGTTGATACAACAGCCATGATTTCAGGACGGCAACGACATCCGGTCGCAGCGGAGTGCATCTCATCTTTCTGCCTTTGCCAAGGCAACGGACGTGGGCGCCTGTGCCGAGCATCACATCCTGGCGCCGAAGAGTGGTCAATTCGCTGTTGCGCAGACCCGTTCGAACCGCTACAAGAAGCAGCGTCCGGTCGCGGTTGCCGATCCACGTTCGTACGTCAGGCGCCCCTACCAGAGCGGCGGCCTCGCTCTCGGTCAGAAACTCAACAGGGCCGTGCTCGCAGCGCTTAGATGGAATTGCAAGAATGCGCTGACACTGCAGAAACAACGCAGGCTCGCTGACCGCGACGAACCGGAAGAAGGCATGCACGGCAGCAAGCCGCGTGTTGCGTGTTCGCACCGAATTGCCTCTGCCGCGTTCGAGGTGCTGTAGGAATTCCTCGATCAACGACACGTCGAAGTCCTCGATTCGCAGCTTTGACGGCGCGCGCCCTATATGCTTCGTGGCGAACGCTAGCAGCAGCCGGAACGTGTCACGGTAACTTGCCACCGTATGCGAACTCAGACCTTGCTGTTCGAGCAGGCGCTGGGTAAAAAACCGCTGAACGAGGGATGGGAGGCGGGCGGCGCTCACGGCCGTTCCCCGGGACAGGTCTTGTCGAGATAGGCTGCCGCGAGTTCAAGCAGCTCGGAACCGCTTCGATGTACCAGTACGTAAGACCGATGTTGACATGCCCGAGGTAGGCGGCAAGTTTCGGCAATTCCCGACTTACGTCCAGACCGGCGCGATACCACTCGACCAGCCGTCCAGTCGCGAAGCTATGCCGGAAGTCCTGGAGGCGCGGGCCGTAACCATCGCGCCCATCCTCTGTCGCCGATCGCAGACCGATCGCGCGCGACATTCTGACGAACATGCTTCGCACAGTGCAGGCCTTCAGGCGGTTGCCGCGCTCACTAACCAGGAACGCCTCGCTCGATCGTAAAGGATAGACTTTATCGCGCTTCTGGGCATAGTGTTCGAGTGCCAACCGGGTCGACTCTTGCACAGGAACAAAGCGAGACTTGCCGAACTTCGACTCCCGGATGGAGAGTATCCCGCTCACGAGGTCAACATCGGACCGGTCGAGTCGAAGCGCTTCGCCTGGCCTGAGGCTCGTCGCTACAAGAAGCCCTATGAGCGTCGAATAGGTCAGTGCTCGCATGCCGGTTCGCGAGCGCAGTTGAGCGGCCTGCGTCATGAGCAGGTCAATTTCCTGCTCAGTGTAAATCGGCGCGAGTCAAGCTAGTTGTCGCCTCGGTCATGCAGCCAATTGCTGTATATCGATGCTGCCAGAATGCGTCTTGACGATGGCATCGCGTTCGGGGTTTAGAGTCACTGCACCGATAGGAGTCCAGTCGCGCGTGGCACCCGACCAGCGCTGCGGATTGCGCGCGCGAGCCTGGAGATATACCTCGTGACGAGCGGCGAGGATCGCAGCGTCTTCACCTGCGTGACGCTGTGCGGGGCTCACGTAACGGATGCCACTGTGTCGGTGATCATGGTTATACCATTGCACGAAGCGCGAAGCCCAGGCGCGAGCCTCCTCCAGGTTCGCAAAGCCCGTGTCAGGGAATTCTGGCCTGTACTTGGCCGTCCGGAACAGGCTTTCGACATACGCGTTGTCATCGCTCACGCGCGGACGCGAGTACGACGGCTTGACGCCAAGCCAGTTCAACATCGCCAGGACGGTCGTGGCTTTCAGGGTCGAGCCGTTATCGCCGTGCAGCACTGGCCTGGTCGCCATGGCGTGGATGCCCTCGGCCAGCGCAGTGCGCTTGACCAGGTGCGCCGCATGGTCCGAATCGTCACTGTCGTGCACTTCAAAGCCCACGATCTTGCGACTGTACACGTCCATAATCAGGTACAGGTTGAACCAGCGGCCAACGATTTCGGCGGGCAAATACGTCATGTCCCAGCACCACAACTGGCGCGGGGCCGTGGCGATATGCGTCGTCGGTGGACGGCTCTTGCGCGGTGCCCTGGCGCGGCCCCGGTGCTGGTTCTGTCCATGCGCGCGCAACACACGCTGGAAGCTCAATTCGCTGGCCAGGTACACGCCTTCGTCGGCCAGCATGGGGACGATGCGCGCCGGGGGCATGTCGGCAAAGCGAGGTTCGTTGGCCACTTGCAGGATTCGCTCGCGCTCCGCTGGCGTCAGTGCATGGGCCGGCGTCGGCCGCACTGCAGCGGGCCTGCCATCACCCGATACGAGCCCATCGCTGGCCTTCCAGCGCTGCAGGCTGCGCTGGTCGATGCCAGCGACCTCACAGGCCTGTTGCAGCCGCGCGCCGTCCTGCCGCGCCGCTTCGATGTCCCGGGCCAGCGTCTGGCGATCTTCGAGCCCGATCATTCGTCCTCGCCTTTGTCCTTGTTGAAGATCGCCGAGACTTTTTTTGACAGCACCAGCAACGCTGCTGTCTCAGCCAGGGCCTTGTCCTTTCGCCGCAGTTCTCGCTCGAGCTCCTTGATGCGCCGGCGGTCTTCCTTGGTCTGCTGCGCACTGGCGCGCTTGTGCGTGGGCTCGGCAAGCGCCTGCGTTGCGCTGTCGCGCCATTGCTGGAGTTGCTGTGGGTACACGCCGTGTTCGCGGCACTAGGCGCTGCGGGCTGACTCGTCCATCGCTGCCGTGATGATCACAGCCTCCAGGCGTGCCGCAGCCGTCCAGTCGCACTCGCGTGCAGGCTTGGCCAGCTCTTCACTGCGCCAGCGCTCCAGCGTATCTACGCCCACGCCAATCTCCCTGGCCACCAATTCCAGCGGGGCACTCTCCGGCGGCAGCAACCGCGCCACCGCTCTGTTCTTAAAGACTTGTCCGTATCGAGCCAACTTGTTCTCTCATCATCGCCCCCTTGCTTTGAAAACTGGCGGCGCGGGGGCCGGCGCCTTCGGCGCCAGCCTACCACCACCATCTACAAGACTTGAAATCAGGAAAGATTCAAGTTCTATTCGGGCGACAACTATTTTGCCTCGGGGGGAAATATGCGGGGCATTGCGCCGTCTTCAAGCAGTCAGGAGTCCTACTGGATGAATCTGGTTTCGACTGTCAATGACGTTCATCCATCTGGCGAATCTTCTGACTTGGGAGAGGCGACGCCCCCACGTGGCACGTTCGACGAGTACGGGAGTCGTCGCCCAGCGCAGAGCCAGATCGGTGGTAATGAACTCAGCACCTTCATGTTCCAGAAGATCAACGAAATGGCCGAGTGCCAATGCAGGTTCATAGAACGACGCCCCGAGAGCACGGCGGACCGCTACGTACCGAGCGAGAGATTCGCGGATCGCAGTCATATCGCACCTCCCGCCGTGGGCCACGAGCGGGCGATCCCACGCAGGTCCTCAAACGCGACCTTTGCGCAGATCGCGGTACTGTCTTGTGAGCGGTGTCGCAAGACCCCGGCTATTTCTGCCATCGAGGCCCCGTGGCGAATCATCGTCGTCGCCAGACCGTGACGGAACAGATGTGCGGCGCCCCGGCACGCGGGGCGGAAACCGGCACGTGCGAAGGCCTGACAAACAATCTTGCCAATCGCCGCCGGCCCCGCCAAACCAACCCGAGGTGCCAATCTGCGAAGGAAGACGCGCCGCGATGCACTCGCTCCGCGACCATCGCGGAGATATGTTGCGATCGCTTCTCCGACCTCCGATGGCAGCGGGACGTGCTCGACCATCTGCCCCTTGCCATGAACGACGAGTTCCCCCGAACCCCAGTGAATGTCGTCGAGCTCGATTGCGACGATTTCTCCGGCACGTAAGCCGAGCCGCGCCAACAACAGCAGGATTGCATAGTCACGGCGCCCAGTCCGAGTCGACCGGTCTGCAGATGCAATGAGAGCTTCTTGCTGCTCAGGCGTGAGGAACGTCGGCATAGTCGACTGTCGCCACTTACGAACCGAGGGCACTGACTCATACAGATCTCGGGCCGTATCGCCGCGCAGAAAGAGGAAATGGCAGAACGAGCGAAGCGCAACTGCCATCAGCCGCGTGTACTCCGCCGATCGACCTTTGCTGCGGGCAAGAAGATGATTCCGGATCGTTACCGCGTCAAATGCATCTGGCAATAAACTTCCGTCGCCGGCCGCGTGGCTGTTGAGAAAGTCGCGAATGAACGGGCCGTAGACGAGCAGAGAGTTCTTCGCGAGTCCACGATCCTGCTTCAGATAGTCCAAGTATCGGCCATAAATGTGCGCGATCGCGGGCTGGCTGCCCAACGTCGGCGGACACACAATGGTTTCGGCGCGCAGATAGGCGAGAAACTGCCGTAATGTGGGTCTCGCACGCTGGACGCGGTCTCGTGATGCGTCGATCATGCGCTTCATAAAACGAGCCGTGACAGACAGGTCGATGTTCCTGTTCTTCATCCACCCAGAGAACGCATACAGGACCCTTCGTTTCTTGCGAAGCGTTACCTCGGAATTGTGTGCCACCCGTAGACGATCAAGAAATGCATCGATGTAATGGGCCGGCAGCCCGCCGGATTCGCTGACCGTACGTATCGCCTTCATCTGATCTCTCCTGGCCAGCGCGATAGCCAGCCTGAGAAATCATACGTTTATGCCGATACAGCGATCATGAAAGGCCATCCCCACCGCCACGCGCATGCACGACGCGGCATAATCGGGCAGTCGGCATAATTTCTTTGAAAATTCCATTCGCCCGTTTGTCGTTGCACGCAAGGGCTTCCTGTTCGCAGATACGGTTGCCGGCGCACATGCCAGCGCAAATCTATTTAGTCTCGTTGAAACATGCAAGGCCAACGGTATCGATCCATACCGTTACCTGACCTGGCTGTTCGAGCGCCTGCCTCTGGCAAAGACCGCGGACGACTACGAGGCGCTCGTGCCTTGGCGGATGCCGGCCCCCCGGAACTGATTCGCAGCATATCCACTCCACGAATCAACGCGCCTGTCCACCACTCAGAGGGACGGCGATAATGGATCGCTTACTATCAACCACTAGTCTTTCCTTGTGGGTCGTCGTGCGCCGAACTCGTAGGGTGTGCGCACCTTGCCCTTCGCCAGACATTCAACCTCTGGTGCATGTAGGGCGTAGCTTGTTTTTGTCCTTCGGCTTCTGCGACAGAATCCGCTTCGTGCGCTCAATCAGCTCCTGCAGGGTCGCGCGGTTCGAGTCCACGACCTGGTCGATCTGCCGCTCTACATCGCGCATCACGCGTCCAGCGCGCGAGCGTAGCGAACGCAATGCCTTCCTCATACGCTTGTACTGCTTCGCGTGAGCGTAGCGGCCAATCTGACGCGCTAGGTGTGGCGCCTCGCGATTGTAGTTCTGCCGCAGCTTCAATCCGAGTCGTGCCGCAGCCTTCACCAGATGTTCGCGACACCGCTCGAGCAGGCGCAAATCGGTTGGATGGGCGATCGCCTTTTGCATGACCGTCGTGTCGACAATTACACACTTTGCGCTTGACGCCTTGATCACGCCCGCGCGCTTTGCCGCTTCGATCGTCTCGGCCAGCAACTCCTCAACTCCGGCTTCACCCAGGCGCTTGCGCCAGCGCGTCAGGCTCGACGGATCGATCGGCGGCTCGGTCTGTAAAAATATTTCGCCGGTGAAGACCTGCCAGTACGGGTTTTCCACCCATTGCCAGACCACCTCCTCATCCGACAGCTCGAACGCATGCTGGAGATACAACAAGCCAGCAATCAGCCTCGGTGAGGTGGCCGGTCGACCCTTGCGTGAGACGAAGCTCGCGCTCATCGACGCATTCAATCCACCCCAGTTGATCAGATCGGCCAGACGCACCAGCGGATGCTTCAGGTTGATCTGCTCGCGCAGAGGATGCTGGAACAAATCGCCTTCGCTCACCGCTGTCTTCGGACCCATCCAGACCTCGACGGAATTTGCAGGACACAACCCATAATCTGCCAGGTTCCTGCAAATGCATCAACAACTATCAGCTTCACACCCTTGCTGCGCAAGGCGCTTCGAGTTTCTCAGGGCCGACTACAGAGCATCGATGACGCGAGACGTATTGCCCGCGTGTTCGCCAATACCGAGGGTGTCAACGACGTACGGGCGGAGGCATACGCCGATGTTTGGTTTGACGCCGGTAAGGATGCCGATGCGTCGACGGCCGACGCGCTGCGTGCCTACTTACGCCGCCGCTTTGCTGCGGCAGTCTAGCCAAGGGAAAATAGCTCTTTTGACGGGAAATTTTTTACGCAGAGTGAGTAGCGAATATTGGAGGCAGTATGACTGACGACCAGGGCAACAAGCCCAAGCTGAGCGAGGCGGAAGTGGCAAACATCGATGCCATCACGGCGAGGGTCAAGAGCGGGCAGCCGATTCTGAACTTCCTGATTGAGCCGCCGTTTAATTGTACGGTGGAGTCGAACATGCTCCACATGACGCCCCTTGCCTCGGCTTAGGCGTCAGCGATACGTAGCAGTGGTCCGCCTGAGCTTGAGTGCAGGGGCAGTGGCGGGGCTGCGAGACTACCTCAACAAACTGGATATCAACGTCAACGCCGATGGTACGGGCGCTGCTGGTCCACATATCTTCCTTGTGGTCGACGGTCGTCCGATTCACAAGGCCACGCTTATCCAGGACTTCGTGAAAGCCCAGAACGGCCCGCTCAAACTGTTCTACCTGCCTACGCATTCGCCGCATTTGTACCCCGATGAGCAGGCCTGGGCGCATGTGAAGCGCAGCGTCTCCGAGCGCCATCTACAGACCAAGGACGAGATGAAGTGGACTTGCCATCGGCAGTCTATGACGTATTCAAAAGCTGCCCGAATTGATGAAGTCCTTCTTTCGCCAGCCCGAATGCGAATATGCCTCCATGTGACGTTTCTTTCGGAATGTTAGTAAAAAAACAGGGGCTGGCTTTGGAGCGCCAGCCCGACAGGTTCGCTCGCGCGATCCGCACGAACCCCATTAACGCGATAGCTGTCCAGTTTAGAATTTATGACGCAACCCGACGCGTGCAACTATCTGATTGCGATTCGACGATACGTCATCTGCTGCCGGCACAAAGGCATAGTCGAGTACAGTTCCAGTGCGGTCGCCACCAACATGCTGATACCCACTCTGGACATATACATCAGTGCGCTTTGACAGCAAGTAATCGGCCATGAGGCCGACCGTCTGGTAGTTTGGCTTTTGCTGTCCGCTCGTAGCGTTAAACTCACTCTTGGTATACGTATACATCGCACCGACGAAGAAGGTCGGGGTGAATTGGTACTTACCGTTGATTTCAAAATTCTGGTAACGTAGGTTAGAAAGCGTACCTGAAGGTGGCGTAATCGTGCCGACGTAACCCGAAGACACTGGATTCGCGACGAAGGTATTCGAATACGAGAAACCGACGTTGGCTGAACCGAACGTGTAGGTTGCGCCCGCGCCGAAAATGCGCAGCTTGCTACCGAGGAAGTTTTCGTCTGCAACCGGATTGTTGCCGATTGCACCACCTGCGGTGGACGACTGGTTGTTTGCTTGTAGATAAGCTGCTTCGAGAAGCAGCCCACCGGCACTGTACTCGACGCCCATGCTGTAAGCACGATTATTGGCGAAGTTGGTATCGTTACTGAAACTATAAGTGCCTCCAAATGTAAGTCCGCCGATCTTTGGACTCGTATACTTGATGGTGTTGTTAACGCGGAACGTAAGGTCCGTATTGTCGTTATCGTATGGATGGGCGAACACGGCGCCAGCCCACGCACCATTTGCGGTGGTTTGAGCAAGGTAGCCGACGATGGAGTCGTACTGTCGACCGAGAGTAACCGTCCCGTAACGGTCCGATGCGACGCCGACCCATGCCAGTCGCCCAAACATCAAACCACCTTGACCGAGCTTGCCATTATTGACATTGAAGCCGTTCTCCAGCTGGAAAACTGCCTTGAGACCGCCGCCGAGATCTTCCGCTCCTTTTAATCCCCAACGACTCCCTTGAGCGGTCCCGCTCTGGAGCTCAAATAGCTTTTTGCCACCGACGTTGTTTGTGTAGTTAATGCCTTCATCGATCAGACCGTAGAGTGTCACGGTACTTTGGGCCATTGCGGGAGCCGCGCTCGCCGTCATCACAAAAGCTGCAAGAAGTTTTGTTTTCATTAAGGTCTCCAAACCTTATATTATGGATCTGAGTGCTTCATTTTGCCAACCATGATCGGGAAGGCGGGCTTTTCGCTTCTCTTCATTCAGGAAAGTCGACGTCGATTACCTCCTGTAAATGTCGAAAGTGAAGTGCTTTTCTCACTCCGGTCATACGTGCTGTCGTTTGCGGAGGATTACCGATCGAACCGTTGCTTGCTTCGGACGGGCTTCCTCGACGCTTTATCACGCCGATCCCGACGCTGGGAACCGAAGGTGACGGTGTTGTGCTAATTTGGAAGCCTAACGAAACTGAAATCAGGGGCAGGGCAGGATTCAAGAATCCGAAATTAGTGTCGGCCCCACGCCAATGCCGCATCGAGCTGCCCGGTCTAGAGGCCATTTCGCATCTGGTCCTGCGAAGGGTGGGGCGCAATGTCAACGCCATTCATCCAATGCTTCCGTGCGTAGGCTTTCCGCCGGCTTCCCTGCAATACTCCGATACGTTTGCCTTTGAGCGCTTCGAGCATTGCCATCAGAGCCGAGCCGCTCCTTGCAAACACCGTACTGCTGCTTTTATTGCGCCGGTGACGTTGGGCTCGCACGCTTCTGGCACAGCATGAGACTCAATGACGACTAGGCTGGAACCGCATAACCGTCGACGACAAGCCGCTTGAGGGCGTCGATTTCAAACGGTTCAATTTCGGGAAGAATGTCGTTGTCCGCCGCAAAGTTCCTGCCGTAACAAGCACCGAGGATTGCCACGCCGGCCTCGTGTAAGGGTGCTCCCACCTCAGCAAGCTCGGCGAGTCGAAGCGTCGGTACCAATCCGAACGGCACGTCTTCGATCACGTAGCGCGTAGCGATGTCTCTCGGCCCGGGCGGATCATTGCCTTGCCGAACAAGTTGCTCCGAAATTGCCGAAAGTGAGTCATCCACCACCCCAAAAGACAACCTGGAATGATCGAAGGTTGTTCTCACTGTTTTTCCAAACGCTGCTGCGATCGCTAGCCTTTCTGTGTCTAGCGCCTCCAGGAGTCTACCGACCGTTGGCGTTAGATTTGAGTTTTGGCCCCAGCTTTCGCCCCTCTCAATACGGGTCAAGTTGGCTAGGGCAATCCCCATGTGATCTTGCGGATTGATGTTGCTGAGCGTGAGCGTCAGCATGTCGTCCTTCAGTGCGAACCGGTCACCGAAAAGTGAAATACAGGTGGTATAAATCCCGTGGCTGTGCCGAGCTGGAATTGCGGCCATGTCGACCCTGGCGCGGATCGTGCCTACGGTTATAGCTGTCGCAGACTGAGCCTTGCACGTTAGCGCTGTGGTGCTCCACGCCGCTATGGGGATGGCGATCCCCCGCTTCGCGAGGCCCCGGGAAAGGTAGAGAGCGGCAAATGAAAGATGAGCGCTGATGATGACGCTTTGGTGTCTGCGAATATGCGGGATGATTCTGTCGAGGACGAATCGGTATCCGTAGGCCGGTAATGCCAAAATAATGATATCGGCGTTGCCAACATCTTCCGGTCTGCCACAAACTTCCAAGTAAAACTCCCCCTCGATTGCTCCTTTTGCGCGAAGGGGAGTGCCAGTAACGAAATCTGCAGTCCGGGCTCCGGATGGAGACCAAACCTTTGGTTTATGTCCGTTCTGTATAAGATAGGCCGCGTAACCTAAAGCGATGGCGCCGGCTCCTACGATCGTCACTTGCATTTTGGTTTCTGTCTTGAAATAGCCTGCTGGCCGTGCACGACCAAGGCGGTTACGTACTACTGGACTAGCATGCTGTTGAAATACACCTCGCTGATACGCGGCCCATCATTCCAACGAGCCGCCGCGCGAGGTTGGTTTATGTCGATTTGATGCCGGATTTGCTTAACTCAGGTCAAACCAATGTCATCTTCTCGCCGAAGTTCGCTCCTTCGCCGCTTTAGTGGCGAGCGTGCGCATGCGAGTCAAGTTGTAGGCCGCCTGAGTCAACAGGAAGAGTTGGTCAACTCGCTGCAGCCCTCGATACATCACCTGCCGAATCCTGCCGACCGTCTTGCTCCAGCCAAAAACCTGCTCGATGCATTTGCGCTTGCGCTGACTGATGGCGTAGCCGGGCCAGCGCGTTGTACGTCCGTCAATGGCCGAGCCGCCCGCACGGCCATCGTTTTGCGCGACATGCAGCGTCACGCCATTTGCGCGACACGTTGCCACGAAGCCAGCCGTGTCGTAGTTTTTGTCAGCGCCGATCGTAATCGATGTAACGGCAAACTGCGCGGCATCCGCAAGCATCCCGCCCGCTGTGTCTCGCTCGGCTGTGCCGTTGGCCTGCGTTACCTGTGCGTTCACCACGAGGCCATGCCGGCTATCCGTCAGCACGTGCCCCATATAGCAAAGCATCGCGCCCGTACCTTACGTCTGTTGCGCTTCACAATAGAGAAGCCAAAATCTCGTGTCAAAGTCCGGTTTGAACATCGACCTATTCTGAGAGGTTATGGTTGCGCAGGCGCCTTTAGTACTACAGTCGTAGATATGGCGGAGGCACACCACCGCGTCGTCGGTAATGGCACTGCTGGGCACGGTACTGATGTCGGCGCCGCCACATTGACCACGACACGACATGCTCAATGGAGTGGAGCGTTCGCCATATCAGTCGACACAGCAACCGCCGGATTTCCTGAACGCTGAATGGCAGTGAACCTTCAGCTGTTTTTTTGGCCTGTGCCCTCAGGGCAGCAAGCACCGCGTGCGCCAGCAATGCCAGCGTGATGTGACGGTACCAGCCCTGCCAGCGACGCACCTCATATTGATCGAGGCCGCACTCGCCCTTGGCGGCCTCAAATCCGACCTCGATTTCCCATCGCCTGCCGGCGACGTTGACCGGCGTCTGACGGGTAACCTTGGTGCGGGGTGCGTAGACGACGTAATACGCGTGTTCGTGGCTCTCGTCGAGACTGCGCCGCACCAGCAGGTAATGGCCAAAGCGACGCTCCTCGGCGCTCAGCTGCAGGCGCCATAACGGTGTGAGTGCCCAGTCATACAGACGCTCGCCTTTTGCGCCGATTCCGGCCGAGAGGCGGCGCCAGGCACGTGGAGGCAACGCTTGTGCGATCCTGTCGGCACGCACCGAGGTCGGGCCCTGCCACCACAGCGGTTCATTCTTTGCGACCGCCAGCACGAACGCTTGCCCGCGCGATTCGAGCCATAGCCGCAAGAGCCGGTCACCGCCCATACACCTCATCACCTGTAACCCAGCCGCAGGGCACTCCGGCATCCAGCGCCCGTTCCAGCATCACGCGCGCGAGTTGGGGCTTGGTTGCAAATTCCACGTCATCGGGCACGCCCGCCGCCCGGCAGCGACTGCGATCATCGATCCAGCCCTGCGGGACGTACAACTCCCGGTCGATAAATGCGCTGCCCCCGTTTCCTGCGTAGCACAGGAATACACCGATCTGGCTGTTCTCGATGCGACCCGTCTCATCCACAATAAGTACCGCCTCACGCTCACCGATCTGCTCTACGACGTATTCGCGCAATACGTCGCGCGCCGCTCCGGCATCCCACTGCGCTCTCTCGAGAAGGTGTTGCACACCATCGGGTGTAGCTTCGCCAATCCATTCTGCGAGCTCCAGCCGTTCTTGCGCTCGACTGTACCCAGCAGGCCCTTTAGATAGGCTAGCGAACGCTGCCGCGGTTCAGCGCGCCTGAACAGGCTAGCCAGTCTCTCATGCAAGACATCCAATTCATGTTCCCACGCCTTCGCGATTTCTTTCATATTCTATACAAAGTAGTAGTACTAACTTACGATAGGAAAAAATAACTACGGCTGTAGTGTTAGGCGTTAACAGAATGACTTTTGCAGGTGTCGCCAGCATATGATGCAGCAGGCGATTCTGAGAAAAGCCTCGTGGATGCAAGCGAGTTGTTCGAAGCGGATGCGCAGTCGGCGGAAGTTGTGAAGCCACGAGATGGTCCGCTCCACAACCCAGCGTGTTTTGCCTAGCCCGCTACCATGAGGCTGACCACGTCGAGCAATTTGAGTTGCAATGCCGGCGGCATGGAGTGGACGGCGATATTTGTCATGGTCGTAGCCTCTGTCACCCTGAACGACCCGAGGCTTTGACAGTGGTTTGCCACGCTTGCCGCGGATTGGCGGAATGGCCTCGACCAGCGCCTGAAGTTGAGTGACGTCGTTGCGGTTGGCGCCGGTCAGAATCACCGCGAGCGGGATGCCCTGCGCTTCGGTGACGAGATGGTGCTTTGAACCGGGTCGCGCGCGGTCTGTGGGATTCGGTCCTGTTTTTGACCTGAGCCCACAGCGCGTGATTAAAGAGGAATCGACGATGACACGAGACCAGTCGATTTGGTCGGCTGCGCGCAATCGCGCAAGCAGCACACCTCGTGCAACTGCTCCCAGACGCCAGCGGCCTGCCAGTCACGTAGGCGAAGCCAGCAACTCATGCCGCTGCCGCAACCCATCTCGCGAGGTAGCAGGTCCCAACGCAGGCCCGTCTGCAAGATGAAGAGAATGCCGGTGAGCACCGCACGATTGTCGAGCGGCTTGCGCCCCGGATAACGGATTCGCCGTAGTTTGGGAGGGGCAGCAACGGTTCGATGAGTGCCCAAAGTTCGTCGTCGAGTATCGGCTTGGCCATGTCCTTTTCGTCGTCGAAACAATGAAAAGGTTAACAGCATTCTTCGAGGGTTAACAGCCCCTTCGTTCATTAGAGGGTAGCCACGTTCCCTTCCGGAAACGCGGCCCCCGAAGAACCGTACGTGCGAGTTTCCCCGCATACGGCTCAAGCACGGCAAGAAGGATCTCACTGATGCCGGTTGTGCCTGCAGCAACACAACCTTCGCTGACGTCGCATCGCCGATTCATCCCGCTGACGCGGGACAAGGGCGCTGAACCGTAGTGCCACCGGTCTTTCTCAAGCTTCCCTTTCGCGAACCTTTGATGCAGGCCAGCGACCGCCGCACCGCGCGCACGTCAGCACCCTTTCAGGCTGGGGCAAATTTTGAACCCCTATGTCGCCCATTACAGGCAACCATTCGCTTCTTGCGCATTCTCAATCTCGCTTCCTCAGCAGTGTCCCTTGCGGTTCACCTGCCAGCATCCCATTGAATCGGGCGTTGGCGAAGAATCGGGGTTCCCGCGTTCCCATCCCTACCGACCCGAATACTCCCGGGCCTATCCGTTTAGCACCTGCCTATCCCACGACGGCACTCCGACGACGTGCATCCATAACAAAGAGATGTAACCGGCCGTTCACCATTTTGGTCAGAGCCTCTCAGCAGCTTTGGCTCTTTGAAGCTAACGAGGTTTGCAACAGTTCACTTGCGTTGTGAGCGGGTAAGGAGACGACATCGCTGCCGCCCCCTCCCCAAAGAACCGCCCAAGCGACTTTCACCGCAAACGGCTCAAGCACGGCTAAAGCATCATCAGCTGATACCGGTCTCACCAGACTGCACAAGACCTTCGCAGATATCATTTCGTTGGTCCATCCCATGGCTGAGACGAGGGCGCTGAACTGCAACACCGCAGTGTCTTCCAAGCTTCCCTACATCGAACCTCAAATATGAGCCTGCGACAGCCACACTTCGCGGAAGTCTGCACCCTTTCAGGTCAGGGCAAATCTCGAACCCCTATGCGGACTATTATCGCCCGCCATTCGCTTTTTCCGCGTTCTCGTATCCACTTGTCCAACAGATCCCCTTGCGGGTCACCTGCCGCAGCCAAACCACTGGCGTGGACGGACAATTGGACTTACCACGTTCCCGTTTTTGCCGACCCGAATGTTCCCGAGCCTGTCCGGTTAGTGCCCGACTCTCCCCCGGCAGCTCTTTTGACGACGTGCCCCCACGCATGAAGAGGACAACCGGCTGCACACCATTTTGGTTTGGGCCTGCCAGCCGCTTTGGCCCGTTGCAAGTGACGAGGGTTTCGACGGTTCACATATGTTGCACGTACGGAACTTGCCTAGCCTTCACGCCGCATCACGGCTAGCAGCGTCGCCCCTGATCCCGTCGCCGAGCGGGCCGGCTTTCGCGAAGTGCATTGTTCCTGGAGCTTCACACCCGATCGTTACCAATCACGCGTGTCCAGGTAGGCAACTGTTGGTCGCACAACAGGTCACAGCGTCCATCGCGATACGTCAGCGGTGAAAATGCGACAAGACAAAAACGAGCTTTGCTGCCGTTTACTACTTGACGTTCGACACGCCGCGGGCAGCAGCACGTGTCGCACCATGCGGAACTTGCCTGGCCCCCAAACCGCGCGGCTGCTGGCAATGTCGACTCCTTTCCGATCTCCCGGATGAGTTGCCCATAAGGAGGGTACGTTGTCCCCGAAGCTTCGAACCCGACCGTTACCGGTCGCGCACGTTCAGGTAGGCAACTGCTGGTCGTACAGCAGGTCACGGCTTCACTCTCCGATGTTCAGGTAGTTGAATGTGACAAGGCAGAGAAGAGCTTTGCCATCCACTACGTTGCCGATATACGTTCGGCGGACGGCGACACGCGTCGCGCTTGTTAAGGGTTCTTAGGCAAACGAGCAACTCACGCAGTTCAACTTACCCATTGCTCCATGCCGTTTGTCTTCATCGTTTCAGCAGCGTCTGTAGCGCCGCGATCACCCGCGCTGGACCTCGAGCTCGGTGCATCATTCGGGCGTGGATAGGCGCTTCGGTCCTGCGCAAACACGGGTTCCGTTCGTAGAGTGCGATGCTCTGCGTGTGGACCGCCTGGCTTCCTTTTGCGCCTACACCCGGCCATCGTGTAACGACATGTGAACGTCTGGCGCTGGCGTTCGTGCTGGGCCGATGCTGCTGACCAGCGCAGAGCGTGCATTTGGTTTAGCGCTCGGGATAAGGTAATGCAGGGCTATAACCTTCTGGAATCTTGACCTTTGAAAAATGGACTTTGATTTTTCCACGAGACGCGCCTAACATGTGTCGTCACGCGAGTGTGCTTCGGGTGGGTGGGCAGCAGCGTCCGCGCGACAATTGTTATTGAAGAGGGGTGTCGCAGATTGGCGTAGGTGTTGCCAGAGATGCGTGTTCGGGTTACATGCGAGAAGCGGCATCCCGATCTTGACATGCAAGTAGTCGCATGCTCCTTGAAGCTTCGGGTCCCCTTGAAGAAGTTACGACCCGTCCATTGTACCCGTGCCGCCGACGGGGATTCCATCGGATCCTTGGGCCGTCGTATGCGTTGTAATCATTTCGAACATAGATCTTTGCGTTCCGCACGTCTGGTTGGTCACATAATTCTCGAACGTCATGAATCATCCTCCACATGCTGACGAGCGTTCTCTGCAGCAAAGCACGGTTCATCGTGTTGCATCTTATGTCGTCGAAGCTCGCGGTAAGCGGGTGTCCGGGTTTGTCAGGGAATCTGCGCTAAAGCGCATCCTCGACCTCTTATGCGCAGTGGGGGCGGGGGCTGGCGAGCCAAGCGTTGTCGCAATCCGCGCAACAGCATGTAAATATCTGGGATCGGGCGATATACCGATGTGGTTTACGGGAACGGGCAGTTCGGTCGTTGGTGCCGCGTGGGCGAATAGCGCGGCTGCGTCGACGCTAGATCTCGACGACGGGCATCGACGCGCGCGCGGGCACCCGGGCGCGGCGATCATTCCAGTAGCCTTTGCGGTTGCAGCTGAAATAGGCGCCGGACTGGAAGAGCTGATTGCGTCGATCGTCATTGGTTATGAGGTTGGTGTAACTATCGCAGCTGCCCGTACAACGTACGGCACGACAGGGACGTGGTCATCCTACGCAGTTGTCGCAACAGCCGCGGCCTTGCGACGCACTCCGTGTAGTGTCATTGAGCATGCGTTGGCTATAGCAGGCGAAAGCGCGCCTAATTCGTTGTTCATGAGTGCACCGCCGCTGTCCCTCCCAACGCCAGAAAGCAGCGACATCAAAGAGGGGATACCATGGTCGGTAGTGACGGGGATGCTGGCGCTCGATCTCGCAGAAGGGGGCTTCACCGGTCCTCGGAATATACTTGACAGCGGTCTATTCTATGGGTTTGCCGACATGTCGCCCCTCGGGGAGTCTCTGCATATCTGCAACGCCTACTACAAGCTCTATTGCTGCTGCCGGCACGTTCATCCGCCCCTGGAAGCCACCTTGAGGCTGATCGAGCAATATCAACTCGACGCGAAAGCGATTGAGGCGATCGACATTGAGACGTACAGCGGGGCGCTGCGCATCGCGAATCAGACCGAGCCAGCCAGCCTTGTAGACGTTCAGTACAGCATCCCTTATTGCGTGGCCCTCGCCGCCCTCGCGGGGCGAGAGTCGCTTTTGCCCCTCACCATGGACTGCTTAAGCTACGAGGGAGTGAGCGCGCTTGCCAACAAAGTTTCGCTAACGGTCGACGCCGAATTTGAGAAACAGTTCCCTGCCAAAACACTCGCCCGCGTCACAATCGTGTGCGGGGGACGTCGGTATGTGTCTCAGGTTACCGAGCCACGCGGCGAAGCTGGTGACGCCCTCTCCTGGGAAGAACTCAAGGCAAAGTACATTGCGGCTACACGGCTCTACGCCACTGGTGCGCAGCAAGAGAAACTGCTCGCCGCGGTTGAAGAGCTGCGCTCAAAAGCTGACTTGGAGCCGTTAAAGGCCTGTATGACTGCTTCGTTTGAAAATGGTATAGCGCGCGCCGATGCTTAAAGAGCGGCTGTTTCAAAAACCGAAGCGCAATGGGATATTGAGCGGTTGACAATGGTTGTGTCGAGGCTTCGGGCATGCGCGCGACCATCTCCAGAGGCAAATGAAAGGCGTGATAGCACGTGGCCTGCCGTTCAGGCTGCCGGCGACGGCGTCGAGTTTATCCTGACAGTAGACGGAGAGATGGGGTCTTTCGGTAGGCGCTGACGCAACGATCCGTCGGTGTTTTCACAGGTAACCGCTGGCTGCCACGCCGAATCGGTCTGGGCTGAAACCGGATGCTGATGCCGCCAACACGCGTATCGGCCAGCGGCTTGCGGAAGTCGCCAACGCACGCGTGCACGCCACCACGCCTGAGCGGCCGAGCGCAAGGTTGGCCTTAGAGTGGGCTGCACTGCTGCCGTTGCCGACCTCGATGTCTGTGCCAATTCTGTCGGCTCGCCACTGCGTCGCGTGTTACCGCACCAGAGCCTGCAACGCCGGCTGGCAGCGTATGACGTGTTGAAATCGATCGATTCGGAACTGTGGGTTCCCCAACTATCGCGCTTTTGGATTTGGGGAGCCAAATCGGCCCGACTAGTCCATTGCGTCATTGAAAAAGCACCTAATTTGGTATTCAATGAAACGCATGGAAAAGATGAACTTGACGGCGCTTGAGCGCAAACAGTTGCTTTCGGCGGCTTGTAGCCAAACGGTGCGCGCAGCGGACACGCGGCGTGCGCGGTTGATCCTGATGCTTGACGACGGCGAAACACGTGAGGCGATCATGCAGCGGCTGCGCTGTGACTCCCGCTTCATCAGCCGTTGGTCGAGCCGGTTTCTGGCCGAGCGGCTGGCAGGCCTGTACGCACGCCATCCGGGGCGAGCTCCGGTGCATCCGCCTGAAAAGCTGGAGGCGCGGGTTCTGAATCTCACGCTCAAGCAGCGGCCCCCGGACGGCTCGACGCATTGGAGCAGCTATAAGCTTGCCGCGGCTCTGGGCGATGTGGGCGCCTCGACAATCCAGCGCATCTGGCGCAAGCACGGCGTGCGGCCCCACCGGCTCGGTACGCACATGGTCTCAAATGATCCTGACTTCGAGACCAAGGCGGCAGACGTGATCGGTCTGTATCTGAATCCGCCTGCACACGCGGTGGTGTTCTGCGTAGACGAGAAGACGGCAATTCAGGCCCTGGATCGTAAAGACCGGATGCTGCCGCTGTCGCCCGGGCGCGCCGAGAGCCACGGCTTCGAATACAAGCGCAACGGCACGCTGAGCCTGTTCGCGGCGCTCAATACGGCAACCGGGGAAGTCATCGGCAAGACGGCGCCGCGCCATACCAGCGAGCAGTTCGTGGCCTTCCTCAACGACGTTATTACCAGCCAGCGGCCCAAACAAGAGATCCATGTGATCTGCGACAACGTCAGCAGCCACAAGACCCCGCGCGTGCAAGAGTTCCTGCGGCAACACAAAAACGTGCGGTTGCATTACACGCCGACCTATACCTCCTGGCTCAATCAGGTGGAGAACTGGTTCTCGCGCATCCAGCGCGACGTGATTGCGCGAGGCATCTTCACTACGGTAAAGGATCTGGAGCGCAAGCTGATGCGCTATATCCGCAAGCACAACAAGAATCCCACGCCGATTAAATGGAAGTACGACGATCCATCGCGGCGAATTCGTCCGGTGCCATTTCAATGACGCAGTGGACTAGTGCGCGCCACAACTGCACCGGCGCGACGCCAAGTAGCTATAACCCCCGGGAATACCATCTCGCCGCAACTCGACTTTGACACTCGATTTGGCCGACCGTATTCTTAAAATTACCTTCGATCGCTGGGTACAGAGAGAAGCCATGATGAACGGACGACCGGCCGGTTGCCTGTTCTATCCATTGGATGCGCCTTGTGCGCTGCCTTCGCCTCTGCATTGTTGGCACGATAACGAAAGGTATTACAGCATTCAATGAATATCGACAACGATAATCTTACATGTCAAGCACGCGATGTTCAGTCACGAGGAGTTGAAATGAAGGAGACTAATGCACTTCGATCGGCGTTCCCGCCGGCTCGTAGTTACGAAGTGTCAACCGCAGAGGCGGACGGAACTGCGTTCAGGACGACGCGATATAAAACACCGACACTCGTAGCCGATGGCATATACAAAAATTACGGCGTTCACGAAGTGCTGAAAGGAGTGTCCCTTCAGGCGGAGCGCGGCGACGTGATCTCATTGATTGGCAGTTCCGGGTCGGGGAAAAGCACGTTTTTGCGATGCATGAATCTCCTCGAGATCCCGACCAAGGGTCGCATTGCGGTGGCGGAGCATGAGATTATCGTCGGAACCGACGCAACGGGTCGCGTCATCGGGATGGACCATAAGAAGATTGATCAGATGCGCATGCAACTTGGTATGGTCTTCCAGGGCTTCAATTTGTGGTCCCATATGACCGTACTGCAAAATGTGATGGAAGGGCCGGTTCATGTGCTGAAGCTGCCAAAAAACGAAGTGCGGGATAGGGCAATGGATTTTCTGGGGAAAGTTGGCGTTGCGGACAAGCACACGTGTTACCCATCTGAGTTGTCTGGCGGGCAGCAGCAGCGAGTGAGCATCGCGCGTGCGCTCGCGATGCAACCGGCTGCGCTCCTTTTCGACGAGCCGACCTCCGCACTCGATCCCGAGCTAGTGGGAGAAGTACTGAAAGTCATCAGGAAGTTGGCGGAAGAGGGCCGCACTATGGTTGTCGTTACTCATGAGATGGGCTTCGCTCGTGATGTTTCCAACAAGATGATCTTTCTTGAAAGGGGACGCATTGAGGAAGAAGGGACGCCAGAAGAGGTTTTCAAAAATCCAGCATCGCCGAGATGTCGCGAATTTCTATCGCGTGTACTTTAACTGACTTCAAACGCGATGTTGAAATCCGGTAATTCGCAAAACGAAGAAGATAGGACATGGTCCAGGAGATGTTCATGAAGTTCCTAAAAATCGGCGCGTTCATTGGAATGCTGTCTGCGGCATTGATGCTCTGCGACCCTGTTATGTCCAAGGAGTACAGGACAATCACAATTGGTACCGAGGCTTCGTATGCTCCTTATGCCTTCAAGGACACGAGCGGCAAGATGGTTGGCTTTGAGATCGATGTGGCTAACGACTTGTGCCGACGGATGGGATTGCAGTGCGAAATCGTCGATCAGGCCTATGACAGCCTGATCCCTTCTCTCTCGTCCGGTCGGTTTGATGCAATTATGGCTGCAATAGGGATCACACCCGCCCGAGAAAAGGTTATTGCATTTTCCAGGCCGTACGTCACCACTCCGATGGTTTTCGTCACCACATCGTCGAGTGATCTAGCCTCTCTCAAAATATCGCCGGCCAGTCTGGACCTGGACAAGTTTGATGCTGGTGAACAGTCGGCGATCAATAAGATCACCTCTGCTCTGAAGGGAAAAACCGTTGGGGTGCAGGTGGGCAGTAACTTCGAGACATTCATGAAAAAGTTCATGCCGACCGTAAGAGTGTCGACATATGACACGACAGATAACATGATGCTCGACTTGACGGCCGGGAGAATTGATGCGGGGATGGTTTCCTTCAATTTTCTCAAGCCGTTGATGGACAAGCCTGACGGTAAGAATCTGCGGACATTTGGCCCGAGCTTGACAAATGGGCCGTTCGGCAGCCGAGTGGCCGTTGGACTTCGCAAAGATGAAGATCAACTGCGTGCGATGTTTGACAAGGCGATCGGGAAAGCAATTTCGGATGGCAGCCTGCGCAGACTTGCCATCAAGTGGTTCGGCTTCGACAATTCGCCGAAGGAATAGGTAAGTGAATACGGTCGTTTATCGATAGTCGAACTCAATTTGATGGGGAATAAAAGTGGATATTTCAGTGCTCGCATGGGGAAGCACAGCGTGGGTTGATGAATTTGCGCGTGGCACGCTCATGACCGTTGCCGTTGCGGTGTGTTCATTTCTCGTCGGAATTTTGCTTGGCTCGATTTTCGCCGCAGCGAAACTTTCCCACTTGAGGTCGCTGCGCCTTCTAGCTGACGTCTATACGACGGTCATACGCGGAATTCCCGAGCTGCTAATAATTTTTCTGGTATTTTTTGGTGGCGGCACGTTGCTCCGGTATGTCGCGAATGCCGTTTTCGGATTCGAAGGCTATATTGAATTGCCTGTTTTCGCAGTCGGTGTGCTCTGCATTGGTATCAGTGCCGGAGCCTATGCGACAGAGGTCATTCGGGCGGCGGTCATAGCCATTCCGACAGGACAGATCGAGGCGGCAGTGGCAATGGGAATGGGGCGGGTGGTGCTACTTCGTCGGATCCTTATCCCACAGGCGGCCAGGTTCGCGTTGCCCGGTCTGGGAAATGTCTGGCAACTCGCATTAAAGGATACGTCGCTCATTTCCGTCGTTGGGCTCATTGAGATCATGCGCACGGCTGCCATCGGAGCTGGCTCTTTCAAAGAGCCATTCACCTTTTATCTGGCCGCCTTCGTGATTTTTCTTTTTCTTTCTTCGATCTCGAATCAAGGATTTCTGAGAGCAGAGAAGTGGGCTAACCGCGGCGTAAGGAGCCGGTGATGGATTTTCAGTTGATTTTCGAGTCGTTTCCCAAGCTTATTGCGGCGGTACCCGCGACCGTGGCATTGGCTTCCGTGTCGCTTTTTATTGGTTTTCTGCTCGCGGTCCCAATTGCATTGGCTCGGCTTTCACCTAGTAGATTTTTGGCTTCTCTCGGTTCTGGTTATGTGTATGTGGTGCGGTCCACACCGCTTCTAGTGCAAATGTTTCTGATTTATTATGGGTCTGGCCAGTTTAGAATCACCTTGGAATATCTCGGTCTGTGGGGGCTGTTTCGCGATGCGTGGTTTTGTGCGATTTTAGCTCTGTCGCTGAACACTGCCGCATACACCAGCGAAATCATTCGTGGTGGTGTCCAGTCAGTGCCATGGGGGCAAATTGAAGCGGCGCGGTCAATTGGCATGTCGAGCGTCCTTTTGTTCCGCCGTATTGTCTTCCCTATTGCAATGCGGCAAGCTCTCCCAGCTTATGGGAGCGAGCTTATGATTATGGTCAAGTCAACGTCACTTGCATCGACAATTACCATAGTCGAAGTGACAGGGGTGGCCAAGCAAATTATCTCTAACAGCTACCGCCCGGTAGAAGTGTTTCTAATTGCCGGTTGCATCTATCTCAGCTTGAATTTTCTCATCAGCAGAGTGATATTCATGATCGAAAGACGGATTGGTCCGAAAAAACGCGACCGCACGGTCGGATCGTTCGCTGCAGTGGCCATGCATTGAGTATCCCGGCACGGCGTCCGCCGCCCATGAACGCGTCAGCCGTTCGACGACGTGGAAGTGGCCTGACGGTACGAGGCGACATTCTCCCGTGGCGAGCGGCTTCGTCCGGCCCCGCGAGAGTAATTAATCGTTTTATAAAGCTTTTTTCTCATTGCCGCTGCTTGATCTTGAAGGTCGTCCGGCTGCGTCGCAATGTTCAAGTTCGAAAGTTCAATTGATGTTATCGAGGCACCATGACGAATCATGTAGTCGACGCTGAGCGTTATCCCCAAGGCGGGATTGTTCAAAAATTTTCCGCTTATATCGTTCAAGCGAGGGAAAACCAGGCCCCAGCAGAGTCGCTGGAGTTTGCGCTCAAATGTATCCTTGATCTGCTCAGTGCTGTCGGCGCTGGAGTTGGGCAGCCGGGGGCGCTTGCGATCCGAAAGACGGCTCACGAAACCCGGCCTCCTGGTGACATTCCCATTTGGTTCACGGGAGAGACCAGTTCCGTCATTGGCGCTGCTTGGGCAAACAGTGCCGCCGCCTCTGCGCTAGACCTGGACGACGACACGCCAGCATCTCGGGGCCATCCTGGAGCTGCGGTCATTCCAACAGCCATTGCCGTTGCCCGGGAGACGAACGCTACTTTTGGAGAGCTATTGAATGCGATCGTCATTGGTTATGAAGTGGGCACAGCGATTAGCGCTGCGCGCGCCTACGGAAGTACCGGTACGTGGGCGCCTTATGCGGTCGTCGCAGCGGCTGCGGCGCTTCGTCGGTCCTCTCGCGAGGTGATTGAACACGCTTTGGCGATTGCGGGGGAAAGTGCACCCAATCAGTCGTTGGCGAGCGCTCCCGCTCCCCGGAATCCGCATCCCGCGCCAAACCATGTCAAGGAAGGCATTACGTGGGCCGTCGCGACAGGCTTGGAGTCGCTTGCATCGGCACAGAACGGTTTTCATGGTGCCCGCAATATCCTGGACGCAACGCGCTACTACAATTTTCCGGGCGACCTAAGCCTCGGTTCCTACCAGTACATTCGCACGACGGGATTTAAACCATATTGCTGTTGTAGGCATCTACATGGTGCGCTTGACGCATTAATTGAGCTGATCAAAGAGCATCGGTTAGTCGCCGGAAATATCGACAGCATCGAGGTCGAAACATACGGGCCCGCCCTGCGCATCTCGAACTGGCAAGAACCCCGAGATATAATGGACGTTCAGTATAGCCATCCCTACTGCCTCGCGCTGGTCGCGCACTACGGCCACGAGGCCTTGCTGCCATTGACTGGCGATGTACTAAACGATCCCGCGGTCACTGCGCTTTCGCACAAGGTTGAACTTTCGCTAAGTCGTGAGCTGGATCAGATCTACGCCGAAAGCGGCATGCTGCCGGCGCGCGTCACAGTCACATGCGGGGACCAGTGCTTCGTTTCACCTATAACATTCCCGAAAGATAACGGTCTTCCGTGGGATAAGCTTGAGGACAAGTTTCGACAGGCCACGCGTTTCGCTGCCACTCCGAAGCAGCAGGACATGGTGATCAGGGCCATTTCGGAGGCTAGACGAGGCGATATTCGCGGTTTGATGGAAAGCTTGTCAGAGGTCCGGCTCGATTAAGAACGGTGTTGATGTAGCTCGCGTAGTTCGGAACATTACGGTCATCGACAGTCTCGGCTTGCGGGAGCATCGCCGCGCAAGCAGTGGCTACCGTTGCATTCATCGAATGATCTGCATTGTCCAACTCTTCCGCTGAGGCTTGTCTGCGTACGGATGGTCTGCGCAAACGGCCGGGTAATTCGGCGCCACGCGTCTCTGATGACTGTGCTCGACCGGATGCCGGATCTCTGCGTTCGACTGCGAGACCTTGGGCTCCCGGTCGACGGCGACGCCTTCGGCTGCCAATGTCCGGAACTACTTTCTCGGAGCCTCTTTGATGTACTGGGCCGCTTTTATCCCTGCGTCTAACGATCTGGCAATGGGTCGCACACGGAAGTAGCTGCTAGCGCGAGCGTTCAACGGTGCCAGGGACCGACCTGACCGTTAGCAGGACGGCCGTCTCCATGGATTAAAAGGGCCAGATTTGTGCATTTGGTCAATTTAAACGTCCTGTACTGTTACGATATGGGAGCGACGCCGGGTGTCAGTACGCTGTCTCGCCGGTGACCTAAAGACGTGGGGTTCTAAAAGCGGCGGCACATGAAAAGACAACTTCAGTTACGGCAGATAGAGGCATTTAAAGCTCTCATCGAGCAGGGCACGGTGAGTCGAGCAGCTGAGGTTCTTCACGTGACCCAACCTGCCGTGAGCAAACTGCTAGTCCACCTTGAGGAGGAGACAGGTCTTCTATTGTTCGAACGAATCAAGGGCCGGCTTACTGCGACGGCGCAAGGCATGCGCCTGTACGGCGAGGTCGATAGAGTGTTCGCAGGCCTGAGACAAATTGAAGAGGCGATCGGCATCATCCAGCGAAAGGACATGAGTCACTTTGCAATAGGAGTGCTTCCAGAATTATCGGGGGCATTCATCAGGCGAGTGACGATGATGTTCCTCGCCCGGTGTCCAGATGTTCGTCCGACGATCCATATGCGAGCGTCCAACATTGTGTCGGATCGCGTCGCCACGCGTCAGATGGACGTTGGATTCACAACGAGCTTGATGAGTAGTCCAAATTCGGTGGTGACACCTATTATGGAGAGCCCGCTGGTTTGCATCATGCCGAAGGGGCACCCCCTGAGCGGACGCGAGTTCGTCACCCCGGAGCACGTAGAGGGAATCCCGTTCATCGGATATGCGGCGGATAACCGTACGACGAATGCTTTCAATGACGCCATCCGCGCTTACGGGGTCGATCTCAATGTCGTGTTAGAAAGCGAGACCACGCCTACGCTGTGTGAATTTGTTACGGCCGGACTCGGGATCTCATTGGTACACCCGCTATCTGTCATCGACATGCAAGGTCGTTTAGATATCAGGCGATTCAAGCCAGATATTCCAGAGTACTTTCATTTCTGCCATGCGAGGTCGGCGAAAAATATCGAACTTGTGCAGGAGTATGAACGATGCGCAAAAAAGATTGCTGAAGAGGCGTGGGTCGAGATATTCGGTGAGTCCATCGCAAAGCAATCCTAGCGGAACGCTGAGGTGGGTCATCTTAACGGAGCTGCCGTTCGCCGTTTATTTACGCTCGATACTTTTTTGCATTGAACGTGTCGACGGAAACCATCTTCAACAGCTTGAAGAACGGGCGAGTACGAGGTATAGCACGCATCACGAAGCCGTGGCGGACTTGTTCGAATACATGGACGTGTTTCATAACCGCAGTCGTCGTCATTCATCGCTTGGCTTCACGTCGCCAACCCAGTTCATGGAGGACTGGCTTGCTGCCGGGCGGACAAAGGTAGATTAGCGTGTCGTCCACGCTGGTTTGGTCGTCCGGGAGTCGGCCCGTACCTTCGGCGATTGCGACCCCCTCGTTGAAAGATCCGATGAGCTACTGCAGCTCTGTAAATCGCGCGTATTTTTTTGACAAAGATCTGTGACCTACCAGGCTGCGCGCTTTTTCCTATAACCACTGAGAATACCTCGCACGTTAAATTCGACTTTGACGCGTTGCTGGGGCGATCATACAGTTAACTCAAATCATTCAGGAAAAGAGGCGGGCTTGATACGCGAGAACCATGATGTCGTCATAGTTGGCGGCGGTGTTGTCGGCTGCGCATTGGCGTATGGGATGCTGGGTCGAGGAAAGCGCGTGCTTGTGCTCGACGGGGGCGACCGCGACCCGCGCGCGTCCAAAGCAAATTTCGGTCTTGTCGGCGCATACGGGAAGGGATATGGTGCGCCTCGCTACCAGCAACTCTCACGCGAGAGCGTCGCACTTTGGCCCGTCTTTGCAACAGCGTTGCAGGATGAAACGGGCATTGATGTCGAGTATGAAAACGATGGCTGCTTGCGCTTTTGCCTAAACGAAGCGGACTTTCAGGAGGAGGCCGAATTCCTTGCGGGCTGGAATGCCCAAAGCCCGAAGATCGACCCATGTGCGCGCATGATCGATCGGTCGGTATTGGAACAGCTGTTGCCTGGAACACGGCTCGGGCGCGAAGTGGTGGGGGCGGGAATTGGCGTTGCTGATGGCCATTGCAATCCGCTTAAGCTGTTGCAGGCGCTGCAACAAGCCATTGGGTTACGCGGCGGTGCTCTGGCTGGCAATCACGCGGTGTCGAAGATCGAGCCATGTCCTGACTCCAGTTTTCGTGTTCATGCACAAACCCCGACAGGTCCGCGTTGTTTCGAAACGGAACAATTGATCATTGCGGCCGGGCTTGGTTCCACAGCCCTAGGGAGTATGGTGGCGCTCGACGTGCCGTTGCGCCCCCAGCGTGGCCAGTTACTGGTAACTGAACGGCTCGACCCGATTCTACGCCTGCCCGCTAGTGGCATTCGGCAGACGCGCGACGGTACAGTCATGATAGGCGTAAGTCATGAGGAAGTGGGTATGGATCTCGGTACTACTACCTTCACGGCTGCCAGGATGACAAGGCGCGCTTTGCGAATTTTGCCGGATCTTGCGATGGCTCGCCTCATCAGGCATTGGGCATGCCTGCGCATCATCACCCCGGACGAGCATCCGGTATACGCGCAGTCTTCAACGTATCCTGGTGCGTGGATCGCGCTCTGTCATTCCGGCATCACCCTTGCGGCCGTTCATGCGGGACCAGTTGGGGATGCTCTCGCGCGCAACGTACTGCCAGAAAATTTCGAGTTCTTCCACCATAGGCGCTTCGATGTTTCGCAAGTTATCTAGTCCCGCCGAGGACGCAGTGGTCACGGTGTCGATCGACGGCAAGCACGTGAAAGCCGAGCGAGGTGAATCCGTGGCGGCAGTCCTAGTGCGTGAGGACAACCCCGTCGCTCGCACCACGCCGCGAAGCGGTAGTCCACGCGGACCTTTTTGCATGATGGGCGTGTGCTTCGAATGCCTTGCTGTCGTCGATGGTGTAGCGTCTACGCAGACCTGTCTGACAATGGTGCGCGACGGGATGCGCATCGAACGTCAACACGGTCGCCGCAAACTCAGTGAGGCGGTTGCTGATTCAAACGACGTTAGTGGCGATCTTCCAGGTGGCGAGGTGCATTTGTGATGCGAACGTTCGATATTCTGATTGTGGGTGCGGGACCTGCCGGCATGAGTGCCGCAATACGTGGCACTCGTCTCGGAATGACCACGATCCTCGTGGACGAACAGTCTGCACCGGGCGGTCAGATATGGCGCGCCGTCGAGGCAAACGTCCAGCGAGGTGTTCATCAAGGGTTAGGCACTGCGTACAGCGCAGGCGCGAGGGTGGTGCAGAACTTTCGCGAATGCGGCGCGCACTATCTGCCGGAGACGCGTGTATGGCAGATCGAGCCAGCGTCTGGCCCAGGAAAACCCGCCGGTCCTGGCGAGTGGATTGTCTTCTTGAGCCGCGCGGATGGCGCTGAAAGTATTCGCGCTCGCCATGTATTGCTAGCGACGGGCGCACAGGAACGGCCCATGCCTTTTCCAGGTTGGACGCTTCCGGGTGTAATGACAGTTGGCGCCGCGCAGATTCTGCATAAAACCGCTCACCAGATACCCGATCAACCCGTCTGGATGGCCGGCAGTGGTCCATTGCCACTGCTCTACATGACGCAACTGCTCGACGCCGGCGGTAGGATTGCAGGTTGGCTTGACACGACTCCCCGTGGCGGCCTCCGTCGGGGCATTCCGAATATACGTGGCGCAGTTGACGGCTGGCATGATCTCCTTAAGGGACTATTGTGGTCAGCAAGGCTGCGCGGGAAGGGGTTCCCAATTGTCCGAAACGTCACTAGCGTCCGCGCTTTCGGTATCGGCCGTCTTGAACAGATCGTTTATCGCACCGACCATGGGCTGTCGGGCGAGATGGCCGCCGACATTCTTCTGGTTCATGAGGGCGTCGTTCCGTCTATCCACTTCACTCAGGCGATGGGATGCAGCCATCGATGGAACGAAGCCCAAGTTTGTTTCGAGCCCGAAGTTGATACGTGGGGTGAAACCAGTATGACTGGTCTCTATGTCGCAGGCGACGGGGCTGGCATCGGCGGCGCGAAAGCTGCATGCACGCGCGGGGAACTTGCTGCCATCGGCGTCGCGCTTTCCTCGGGCGCTCTGTCGGCAGAGCGCGCAAGCGGGCTTGCCGCGCCGCTGCGTCGGCGGCTGGGACGGGAGCTGGCGATGCGGCCTCTGCTTGATTCGGTCTATCGGCCGCGTACGGAGATTTTCACACCGCCCGATGAGACGATTGTCTGCCGCTGCGAAGAGGTAACGGCTGCCGATATCCGGTTGGCCGCGCGGCTTGGCCAGCCGGGGCCGAACCAGCTGAAGGCATTCACGCGCGCGGGAATGGGCCCGTGTCAGGGCCGTCAATGCGGCTACACCGTTGCTAACTTGCTTGCATCTGCGCAACGTCGCTCCGTCGCTGCGGTTGGTTTCCAAGGCGTGCGGCCCCCACTGAAGCCGATAACGCTCGCGGAGCTCGGTGCACTTGACGAATCATCATGACGGCACGTAGGCGTGCCCCGGCACTAGTCCATTGCGTCATTGAAAAAGCACCTAATTTGGTATTCAATGAAACGCATGGAAAAGATGAACTTGACGGCGCTTGAGCGCAAACAGTTGCTTTCGGCGGCTTGTAGCCAAACGGTGCGCGCAGCGGACACGCGGCGTGCGCGGTTGATCCTGATGCTTGACGACGGCGAAACACGTGAGGCGATCATGCAGCGGCTGCGCTGTGACTCCCGCTTCATCAGCCGTTGGTCGAGCCGGTTTCTGGCCGAGCGGCTGGCAGGCCTGTACGCACGCCATCCGGGGCGAGCTCCGGTGCATCCGCCTGAAAAGCTGGAGGCGCGGGTTCTGAATCTCACGCTCAAGCAGCGGCCCCCGGACGGCTCGACGCATTGGAGCAGCTATAAGCTTGCCGCGGCTCTGGGCGATGTGGGCGCCTCGACAATCCAGCGCATCTGGCGCAAGCACGGCGTGCGGCCCCACCGGCTCGGTACGCACATGGTCTCAAATGATCCTGACTTCGAGACCAAGGCGGCAGACGTGATCGGTCTGTATCTGAATCCGCCTGCACACGCGGTGGTGTTCTGCGTAGACGAGAAGACGGCAATTCAGGCCCTGGATCGTAAAGACCGGATGCTGCTGTTGTTGGCGGTCTAAAAGCGCGCATAAATGACGACAGGAGCTTGAGCGAATCCGTCAACAATTAAGGGGCCCACGCGGGCCCCTTCCTGTTGATGCTGACCTGGAGTCAGAACGAAGGCGGGC
>NZ_JBBPEN010000011.1:0-248324 GCF_038900755.1 Paraburkholderia diazotrophica | reverse complement strand
TTCGACTGTCTGAGACACTGTGTCCATTCTCCCCAGTTTGTGGACACTGTCGGTCACTCGTGCCCGTTGCGGCCAATGATTGCATCTTCTACGCGGAACGTGGCGACGGTACAGATCGAACGCTTACTCTGGATCGGGCATCGCGACAAACAGCAAGCGATGTTTCAGAGCCAGTTGGGGCGGCTCGAATCCTGGTAGCGCAAGTTGGGTCACAGCAGCATGACAGGTATGCCGATAGGGGAACGTCCATTATCGTCAAACAGATGACGGCCCGTTCGTCACGCAAAAAACAACGCCCGACAGGAGTCCTCCTGCCGGGCGTTTGCATCGCGTGATAATGCGATCAGATATTGAATAACAGCGTCTCGACACGACCATCGTGCGTGTCGGGCGTGTTCTGCAGACGTACGTCGAACGTGTGGACCATCTTGCCGGTGAAGCTCACTCCCACTCGGTTGTCAATTGAGCCTTTCGGGCCAATGCCAGCGGGGGCTCGGGACGATCCGTGCAAACATGGTACCGTAAAGCGTACCGTTGCACGTCCAATCCTAGCGGCTTGCATTAAGGACGCCGTCACAGCACAAAAAAATTCCGTTGCTGTAGGCCGCCTGTCTGAGTCGGTCTATTGACGTCGACATATCGGTCAAGCGAGCCATACGTCGCCCCCCCAAAACGCTCCCCTGTCACTGACTGACGGTATCACGAATGGCAAAACGCCCGCAAACATCGATACCGTCAGCCGGTACCGTCGAAGTCGTGAATTGAGTTCGTCCCAGCAATTTCCACTATCTTGTGCAAGCAGTAATCACGGAACTGGCCGGTGCTGAGGGGCTCGTCTGCCAGTCAAAGGGTTACATCGAGTCTTGCTGCAGCGGCTGCGATCCATGGTGAGCGAAGTCTGGCGACACACTACTGTTTCGATGTCGTGACATTATCGCGCCTATCGCGCGCGACATAGATCTTGTAAAAGGGTTTCAACTACCGCTTCTTCCGCAATCGAAAAACCACGACAAGACATTGCCTCAGTTAGCACTGGATCCCATGATGCAATCACTGGCGCACCCGACAGATCTCGAACATCGTCCTCACTTCGCCGTGAAGCGGCCAACTCATAGTCTTCCGCATTAAAATGCCAAGATGACGCGACCCACTTTCGCCGAACAAAATTGGCAATTGACAAGCCAGCCCAATCAAAGTCGCCGTGATACACAAGCTGGGCGCCCGCGCCCACCAGTTGATTGAGCAAAACGCGCTGCGCGGCCGCGGGCATCCCGTCTGTGCAAATAAGCGGTGCACACGCCCTACCCAATCGATCTGCCGCAATTGTTACGACCTCGGGGTTTTCGCAGACGTAAACCATGCGATCTTTTACCGCCCACGCCGGTGGGCTTCTTACCAGCGATCGCAGCGACATGTACGATGGCTCACCGAAGCGTCCCGGTTGGCGCACGGCTCGCACCGGAACGTTCATGAATAAAGCGGGCCTGGCCAGTTCGTTGACAAAGACGCCCTGTTGCGCCCAGATCTCACGCGAGGATTCGTCGGGTTGGCCCGCATCCGCCTTGTTGAACGGCGAATCGCCGTCATCCGACTCGACAGCCTTCTGACGGCGACGGCATATGGACAAGACCAGTGTTGCGACTGCCTGCCCGTTATCGAGACTGTGCGCGTCACCAAGAACCTCAGCAGCAAGCTGCGCTCGCGGGATTCCGGATGCAGGCAAACGCGAAAGCACGGCGGACGCCCTCTG
Source organism: Paraburkholderia diazotrophica (assembly GCF_038900755.1). Classification (GTDB taxonomy): domain Bacteria; phylum Pseudomonadota; class Gammaproteobacteria; order Burkholderiales; family Burkholderiaceae; genus Paraburkholderia; species Paraburkholderia diazotrophica_A. Next base: position 246,574 of record NZ_JBBPEN010000011.1, on the reverse strand, counting down.
AAGCAGGCGCCGTGCGACCTGCAGGTCCCTCCTCGATAGCCGCTTGAGCAGACCGAGCGAACTGGGAGACGTAAGGAACTCCACTATTCTTGAGTCGTCTTCTGCTTTTTGCAGCTCAATCCAACGCGCCTCACTCTCAGCTTGCGCAAGCGCAGAAAGAATAGGTCCATCCAGGCGCTCCAATGCTTCCCTGAGAGACGCCGCAACACCACTCGACCTTAGCGCGGTGTCGACCGCGACGACATCGAGCGTAATCGATCGCGAATTGCTGACCGCTTTCCCGCTCAACAGCGCTAACGCCTCGTACTCGTGCGGCTGCAACCCTGTCAGCTTGACGATCGACGGAGATTGCTCAAGGGAAAGACGCGCATAGCGTGCCCGCATCCGCTGTCGAAGCCGGATAAGTGCTTCGCCCCCTAACAGGTTCTGTAGCCGCATGTCTTCGTTGTCGTTCATCGCTGTCAAATCCATGCTGGCATCGTTACCCAATAAGTCTTTCTGGCTCAGGCCCACGGCGTCGGGCCTTACCATCCCAGATCCATCTGGATACAAATACCGCGTCGACGCCTTCACGCCGCTGCAAGTGGCAGATGGCTACTCCTGGTAAAGTAGCGTAACAGGCCCATTCACGTTCGCTCGTAATAACGAAGTCCAGATCGAACTCCCTGATGAGCCCCATGCAATGTGCACGAGCGGGGTCGTCGATGCCCGCAAACGCCTCATCGAGCAACATCAGCCTCGGTGCGTGGGGATTGGTACTCTGACCATAGAAGCTGGCAATCGCGGCAAACAGCGGGACAGTCAAACCCAACGCGCGCTCACCACTGGAAGCGGGACCACTGAGCTTTTTCCACTGGCCTGCCTGCAGACGCTCAACCCGGAAACGGTGCCACCGGCGATAGTCGAGCGCACGCGAAAGCTGATCGAACAAGCTACCGGCGTTGTCACTCTCGCCCGGCAGCACAGCGAAATCTGCCCGATCGCGCTCCGCCTTAATCTGTAGGTGCAACATATTGCCGACCACCCGCCGATCCTCCATCGACCACAGGTCTGCGCTCGTGTTCAGAAGACGTTCGCGCGCAACATCAAGGCCAACAGGAGCACCTTCGAGTTCGGTCAACGGTTGCCAGAGCAACCTGTATCTGACACCGGTCGACGTAGGCCGCTTTTCCAGTTCTTTGTTGACGGCATTGACGTGTGTCTCAGCTGCCCGAAGCATCCGTTGTATCTCCGTGGCAATTTCGGCCTGAAGGTGATTCTCGAGGACTGCGCGCTCGTGGACGGACAGTAGCTCTCCCCGTTGGGCGATCTCGTCTGCAAGCCGCGCTGCAAGTTGGTCCGGTCGATCCTGCTTACCGTGAAAGATTACGTAAACGATAAGCCCCCAGTCGCTTGTCTCGGCAACAGCCTGATGACCTAAGCTGCCCAAGGTGCGTTGAAGGTCCATCAGATCTTCGCTGACACGCTTCTGCACCCGTGTCCAGCTGTTCTCATCGTCGGCGACGTCGACGAGTTCCTGCTCGATGCGGCGTGCGACTGTTAACGCCGCCTCAATTGTCCACGCCGTTGAGACGTCGGGAAGACCGAGCCGTGGCAACGCAGAGGAAAGCAGACTGCTTGCGGCGAAATGTTGCAACTGGACAACCGCGCGCGTTCGTGCCCCTATCTGGTCATCGAGTACGATTTGAGCGCTCTTCGCGCGCTCCGCAGCGGTCGCGCGACGTTCGCCAGCAGTGCGACGCGCGTCGTTAGCAGTGGTCAAAGCGAACTCTGCCGCCGCCACGCTCTCCTTTGCTGCGTCGAGTTTGACCAGGAGATTCGCTACTTCAGTTCCTATCGTGTCGCGAAGCGTCTCGAACCGAACGGCGGCTTCCTGAGCTTCCGCCCGCGCTTCGCCCCATCGTTCCAACGATTCCGAATGCTGCAGTTGCGCGTCGCGTTCGCGTGTTTCCTGCACCGCGAGATCGGGCTGCGCACGCCGGTAGTCGCGTGCCAAACTGACGATATCGTGATGTTTGTCGATGCAATAAACCAGGGCCTCTTCAACGCTTGCCAGTGCGAGCTCATCGGTCGGAAGACGGAGATCGGCAGCGTCTCTCCGCAACCGGTCCATCGCCGCGTGCCATGCCTGCTCTGCGTCACGACACTGTACTTCAGCCCTGTCCAGACGAGCGCGTGCTGCTTGCAGCGTCTGCGTCGCGACCGATACGGCCTGTAGGGCGTTGAAGAATTCCGTTTCAGCCGGTGCCGTTGACAGATCCAAGTCGGCCTGTCGTCGATCGGCAGCGAGCGTCTCAAAGGCCACTAGGACGTTTTGCAGACATACGTCTAACCTTTGAAGTTCGGCTCGGATAGCCTCAAGACGCCGCGCTCGCGCCTCCGCGCGTGCGCGCTGCCCAATGTACACCGCCTGTGCCTTGCTCCCCCGGCCAGACAACGAGCCAAGCCGGAATTTTCCGGACGGTGACACCCAGGTTTCACTTTCAGCATCGATCGTTGTTTCGTCTTTGGCGCATGCTACGCCTGACAGCAAGCGGTGAATGACATCACCAGAAATGGGGCCATCGACTGGACAATCGGGCTGCAACCAGTCCGCGAGACTCCGCACAACAGCAGGCCGAGACGCCCAATGCGTATCGAGCCACGGCTGCCCATCTTTGGCCTGGACAACACCATCAGCGGTGACCCAGGCATCCAGGAGGCCCGAAGCTTCCAACGCGGCCTCAATGCCTGCGCGCTGTGCATCATCGACATGTTTCCTGAAATCTACCAGCCGATAGAACGCGGCACCCTCAGACTCTGCCCGGGTCTGCTCGCCGCGCATGTAAGGTGCAGGAGGCATCGCGTCGCGTCCAGCGCTCAATTCGTCGCGCTCTACCTGTAGCTCCGTAGCTTGTCGCTCATACACCTTGCGCTGCTCGATGAGCGATGCCTCGTCGGATGCAAACTGTGATTGACGTTGCCGATGCGCGAGCTCAAGACCGGCTTTCGCCGGGTTCTGGGCATCCGGCTTCGCTACCCACTCAGCCAATGCAAGGATGTGCGGATGCGCGTCCCATGCGAGCTGGACCAGCTTTTCCGAGTGCGCGGTCCAGGCGTCAATGAGCGTCTGCCCCACCTGCTCTGCTTCCATGTCAGCTTCGGCACGCCGCGCCGCAGCCTCGACCATCTCTTCTTTCACGTCATCGACCGCGCGTTGAATCTCCTTCAAACGCATATCGGCCTGCTCCGCAGCGCGTCCACGTTGCCTAAGCGTCGCGATCGCTTCGCGACGAGCGGCGGTGGCGTTTCTGAGATCTAATGCCGCTGCGTCAAATTCTACGTCGGCAAGCGAGCCTACCTTTTCAGGCGTCCCCTTGGTCAGCGGATTGTCAGTAAATTCAGACGCAACGCCTGCCTTGAGAGCGTACGGCGCGCAATCGTTTCTGGCATCAGTGAACATGCGCTCGATTGAACGGACCTTTGCCACATAATCTTGCGTTCGGGCAGTCTCGTCGCGAAGCCGCCTTTGATTCACCTCACTTGCTTTTTCTTCTGACGCAAGGGCTCGCAACCGGCGCTCGTAGTCCCCCTTCGCATTTTGCAACCGGTTGGCGTCCTGCATGGTCGGATTCGACCGCAGCGTCTCCTGTCTGGCCCGTTCTGCATTTACCTGACTCTCTGCATCCTCGAACGCTTTCGCCGCACCCGCTTCAACCTCAATTGCTGTGTCCAGTGCAGCGTGCTCAGCGTTTCGCGACGCACTAGCGTTATCGAACTCCGTCTGCGCCTGACGCAGAACCCGCGCCTGGCGACGGCTCTGGATGCATGCGTAACGCTCGTAGTCGGTGTTGAAGCTGTCCACAGCTTTGTGCAGCGCCTTGATGTCATCAAGCTGCTGACGGTCTTCTTCGAGCTGGTTCAAGGAATCCGCGATATCGGTCAGCATATCAGCTGGCATCGGCGGGAGCGCCTCCGTGAGCGCATGCGAAAGCCCCGCTTCGTCCGGTTTGCGTGAAAGCTGTGGCTGGCGCAACTGGATCAACGTGTCCATCAGGGCGTCGTAGCGCTTTTCGCCGAGACTAAAGAGCTTCTCGTCGACCGCACGCCGATATAGCGTGGCATTGTCAAAGAGCTTGCCGTGACCTTCAATGGATTCGCGAAGTCGCTCTCGCGTCAGCGTATTTCCTTGCTGGCTAACGAGCTGGAAATCCTGGCTGATTCTTGAGCCATTATTCTCACCATTCGCGAGGATAAAAAACCATGCTTCGACATTGGGTTTTCCTTCTACAGCGGAGAGTCCCGCACCAAGCGTCACATAGTACAAACGTCCCTCGCAGTCGCGTCGACCGAACTCGATCCATGTGTAACCAATTCGGCGTTTGTATCCTCCAACCAGCAAGTTCCATGACATTTTCTTACCGCTGTCGCCATCGGGTTCGACTCGACTGGAGCGCAGGTTTGCGTCAAAAAGAAATGGCAACGTGAGCGACAGAACCTTTGATTTCCCGGTTCCGTTATTGCCACGGAACAGCAATCGGCCGTCGTGAAACCAGAACTCTTCCATGTCGTAGTGAAACAACTCGACGACCCCGAGACGCAATGGCTGCCATCTCTCAAGCACCGGCTCAGGTAGCTCGGCTCGGATCGCAGGAACAGATTTCTGGAAGAGATCGTCTTCACTCATTTTCAACTGCTCCAATTTGCGGCGGTTCGGAACCGCGTCTCGATTGCCTCACGTCGGTTTCACCGATGGCGAAGCGCGAAATAGCGGGCAGTGGACGAACAGCTCCGTCGACGCACTCGACAAGATGCAGGCAGCTTAGCCGTCCCAGTGCAATCGCCGCCAGTTCAGCTTCCGCGCCGGGCTCTCGCGCAGACTTGCGCCAATACCTCCCGTGGAGGTCCGTTGCTTCGCGAATGAATGCAGTGACGGCAGCGACAGTCGTGATGCCCGCCGTTTGGCCTTCTCTGAAGCGGGTTGCAAGGTATTCAGCGACAAGCAACGTGACGTGCCCTTCTGTCCCTTCAGCCGGCATCGCGATGTCCGTCAAAGTACCGTCATCCGTCAAAGCAAGCCCTTCGGCACGCTGCTCCGCCACGAGGCCCGTGGCATCGCACAACCGGGTCGCCATCGGGCCACGCTGATTGCCGAAATAATTCAACTCTTCGGCCCGAAGCGAATCGAGGTAAACAACCGGGTCGTCGAGAAGGCGTCGTGACAAGGCATGGCGAATCGCAGTCCGTCGTCCATCTTCGTTTTCCGGCACGTGCTCCGTCACCAGTGCGTGCAATCTCTCATCCAGGCTGACCGGGGCCTGCCCAGCAATCCATGTAGACGGTCCGCGAGCGGCGGCAAGCATTCCGGATAGCGCCCTGGGTTGAACGTCGTAGAGTGCATCTGCTTCGGAACCAGCTTGAGAATGAACGAAGTCATCCTCGTCTCCGGCAACGCGCGTCAGGACCCCCAAATCCAGCAGCAGTCGGCAAACAGCAACAAGTTCCCGACGTTCGGAGGCGCTTGCAAGCGCAAATGAGAAGCCCCGCCCAGTAATGGTAGTGTCCGCTGCTAATTCCATTACCCGCTCGCCAAGCTCACGCAGGGTCGTCTGCGAATCTGTCCGCTCCAGTACAGCGCACGCAAGACAAAGCAGGACATAGCGTCGCCGGTCGAAAGCAGGCAGCCCCCGCGTGGGGTCATTTGTGTTAGAAGGTCGCTTGTACAACCTCGCACCCTCACGCTCTACGACGAGGGACCACCCGGTTTCGCGCGCGAACCATTCGCGGAGTTTGTCCGCCTGCCGCCGAACAGACGCGAATCCGGGATGTGCCGAGCCAAGCAAAGGTCGCATCAGGATCGCACGCAGCCCGTTCTGGAAATCTTCCCGTTGCTGGCGTGCCTGCAATTCCCCAATTTGCCTGCTATCCGACGCGCTACGCGTCTCGCGAGGTGAAGTAGTCATTGCAGGCCAACCTCCGTTATGGTCAAGAGATGATCTCGGCCGCTAAAAACACCGTCTGGGGTGCGAACTTCAGCTTTGGAATCACTCGCCAGCGGCTCGAGACGTACCAGCAATAGTCCATCTCCCGTAAGCCGTTCGACCGGAACCTCGGGGTTTTTCTGCTCGCCTAGCGCTTCTCCCAAGAGTCCGAGAAACAGGCCGAAGGCGGCCGGGTCAAGCTCGCCCAGTTCTGACAATCGCATCGGCCGGCCAGTTGCCAGCCGTTGCCTAGCTGCCTCGACCTGCCGAAACTCTTCCGCGAACAGAGACGACAGCATCTCTCGCTCAGCAGCGCGGCTGCGAATTTTCGGGAGCGGTCCTCGCGGTGCCATCTCCCCGTATTCACGAAGGCGTGGGCTAATTTCGACGGGCGGCGCTTCGGCCCACGGCGTGTTTGCTGGAAGGTCAGCGTCCAGGTCCGGATTCATGACAAAATGCCTCGCCGGATTCAGCGCGAACGTCGCGCGCGCCATCCGGTGCGCGTCGTCCTCGGTCTCACATGCTGCAAACCAGCCGGCAAGTACCCGAAAGTCAGCCGATCGGTCGCTGCGACCACTTCGGCGGTCATTGATCGCTGCGATCGCCTGCAATAGTTGAGGGATTGCCGTGCGCGCTTTGTCTCTGAGCAGTTCGACTTGTGGACGACTATGCTCGCCGGGAAGGAACCAGCCGCGCAACCCTTTCCAGTGATCGAGCCATTCGCGCCATCGCCGCACTCGTTCCTGAGAAGCCTCAAGCTCGTCGCCAGGCGCTGCATCCTTCGCTTCCCGCTCTGCCACGTGCTGCAACGCTGCATTGATGCGCGGGGCAATCTGCAAAATCAGGGAAGAGATGCCGTCGGACCGGCGTACCAAATCGCCAAGGAAACGCTCAAGATAGTCAATGAGGCGCCTCTTGTATGCCGCCACAGCAGCCGCTTCGGCCTGTTGCAATTCCAGAGTTCTTGCAACCCCGGCCATGAAGGCCTGCGCATTGTCGGCGAGCTTTTCGAACACCTGTACGAGGTCGCGCAACACCTCATGCACCTTTGGCACGTCTATATCACCGTGCGTATCGAGCAGGGCTTTCAACATGCTGAGCCGAGACGCGATATCCTCGAGCGCAACTGACTGCAGTTCGGCACGCCTACGAAGGCTGTTGCTGAACGCCACGAGCGCTGTTTCGATAGCTTCACCACCAGCCGAGAGGCGGTAAAGAAATCGGGCCCTATAGAAGTCACTCAAACTTGAAACGCGAGCAGTATCCGGCTGCGATTGAAGATTGCCCCACTCCGTGAGCTGCACTAGTGCCGCGTTGACGTCCTCAATCCTCGGCACACCGCTAGCCCATGCTGCCTCGAAAAGCACCTCGTCTGGGCGCAACTGCAATCGATATTGCCTTTTCGCGGCAGCGAACAAGTCGAGGATGTTCCGGTAAAGAAGTGCCTTATCCGCAGTTACGTGACGGAACAGCGCTGCATTATCGACAACAGACTGCATGTCTTTTCTCCTTCGATCAGCAAACACCGCGGCATATTGGATATGGGCCAAATCGATGACAACAGAGACTGGCGCTTCCGAAAATCACGTTATGACAAGCAATGGTCGCGGGAGAAATCGCCACGCAGTTTCATCCAGGCTGCACAGCGTGCCCCGCAGCGCCGCCTGTGACGCATTATTTACGGCGGTCATAAAAGCGGCTTGAGAAGCTTTTGGAGTCCTCAAATTGCCAGGTCGGTCCGTGTTGACCATCTACTAGGCTCGTGGAACGTGTCTGATGACGATGATACGGAACGAGTGGCTCACAGAATGAGCCACTACCCCCAGCAGTCTCCATATTTTTGTACGGCAGCGCACAAGATTTCGCATATCTTTTGACGCAGCTCCGGTGGATCGAGTACTTCGACGTGTTCCCCATGCCGAAGAACATCCATGACTAATTCGTGATCACTCGAATACGGCACTTCGAGCAGATAGCTTCCATCGTCAAGCCAACTGCCCGACTGTTGCTCGTGCCAGGTTTCCTGCGCAACCCACTGCGCGCGCTGCGCAGAGAATTTTAGTTTCGCCCGGTGCAGAGGGGCGCCCGCGAAGATGCCGTAGCCACCCTTGAAGTGGTCAGTGACAACGGATTCATCTACGTCGACCGCGGGCACGTCGAGGATCGATGCGGTTTTGATTGATTCCAGCGAGAAAGTGCGCAGGGCATCACGCGAGTGACACCATGCGTCGAGGAACCAGTTATCACGATAATGCACAAGCTGAACCGGCGAGATCTCCCGTTCGGTCGCCTCGAGCTTCGCGCGACTCCATTACTCGATGATTAGTCGTTTACGCTCCAGAACTGCGGCCGCGAGCGTCTGGAATCTTGTGCCGTCTAGCTTGCGAGTTGCGAGATGGACGATCTTGACCCTTTGCTCGATTGACGTAGCCGTATGGTTCCCCTGTCCCAACATGTCACGGAGTCGCTTCTTCAGCGGGCCAATATGCTCTTCAAGCAACCCGGGCTGCACCCCGTCCAGCAAATGAATCACCGACAGCAGCGCATACAGTTCCGAGGCATCGAACCAGACGCCCGGCAACTCAAAAATACCACCGCCGAAAAGCTGGCCGTCTTCAATCACATATCCGCCCTTGTGCTTGTCCCACACAAGAAGGCAGCCCAACCGGTCGCGTAAGATGTCGAAATCACGCTTCAGCGTCGCCGGCGAGACCTCGAGTTCGGCCATCAGCTCATCCTTGGTCGCTACCCCGCGTGCGCGGATCCGCTTCACAATCTTGTGGATTCGTTCGATGTTCTCTTTCGACACACGTTTCCCCGCTGCATGGAATGATGCTGTAGTCGTTCGGTGACTGCGATTAGCGCAAGCGTTGCATATGTGTTTGATACCGTTCTGGCGAAAAGCACCATCGCCAGCAAGCGCTGCAAGCTATCGACCGGTCTCGCGATTTAACCGAGCTGCTCCACTCCATGAAGCGAAACGTCCGAAAACAACCTGGCCTCGACCACGGCGGCGCGTGCCGCCGCCACGTCAGCGGCGAACAGCACGACGGCCAGGTCCTTCACCGCACGCGAGCAGCAAACATAAAATAGCCGCCTCGTTCGGTCGAGCACCGACTCCTTCCCCTCGTCGATATTCGCTTCGTCGGTGTCGGAGAGGGGCGTATAGCCGAGATATTTGCCGTAGGAGTACTGGTTGTAAGAGGCCTCCTCGTCGTCAAGTACCACGAGCACGCGCTCGAACTCCGCGCCCTTGACGCCATGATGGGTCGCGAATGGCGACTCTTCGAGGATATATCTCCGATGCGCCCAGAGTTCGCCGACATTGCATTCAAGAAACGCGGCAACGTTGCCAAATCCTGCCGACCCGTCGTCGACCGGATCATCCATGAGGTGTGCGGCGAAGCGGTCGTCGAGCGCCATCAGTTCGGTGCCCCGGACGTGCCGCAGGACGTCGCGGACCGTCGCCACTGATCCGTCGGCCAGCAGTATCGCAAGTTGCCCGATTGCGTGCTGAAGAGCAGCGAGGACAGGAGCCACGGCCTGCCCGCGTAACCGTTCTGCTTCCAGGCAGGGACTGTCTGCACGGAGGATCGAGATGATCGTGAACTGGTCATTTGCACGCGATGCGACGATCAGCGGCAACAGTTGCTGAACGAACGGCCGGAGCGGCCAAGCTGAACCGTCGGCAATGCCTTCACTCAGGCTCTGCGGCGCACGATCGTTTAGCGCCGCATAAAGCGCAGCAAAGCCGAGCCGCCTGGCGGCCATGCGATGCACAAGCACCAGCAACCGGACATCGCCGTCGCGCAGGTCGCTGGTCCACCGATCGTCGCCAGTCTGCGCGGCCAGCCATGCCCGTACTGCACCGAGACGTGCAGTCCTATGATCATCGCTTGGCAGAATGAATACGTTGACCGTGCCGACCACGGACTGCTCCTGCCCATCGACGGTCACCGTGCGTCCACGAGTCTGGACGAGACGGTCGCCCGCCCCACGCACCGCGTTGATCACGCTCAGGACCGAGGTCGGACAGCGAAAGTTTTCCGGCTTGGTTATCTCGGCCCAGCCGGGTAGCGGCTCGATCGCACCGGCTCCGTGCCCGTAGATCTTCTGCATCGGATCGCCGAAGAAACCGACGCAGAGGGGGTGCTCGCCGGCGATCTGCCGAAGCGCTTCGATAACAACAGGTTGTGTGTCCTGACTCTCGTCGACGAAAATATAGGGAAACCTCCGCGCCACGATCTCGCGTAGCAAAGGATGCCTCTCGATGCAGGCCGGGGTCAATTTGAGGATGTCATCGTGGCCGAGAATGCCCTCGGAGTACCGGCTGCCCGTTCCGTAGATGAATTTCTCGACCCGACCGACCTCCTCGCGTTCGGCATCGAGGCTGGCGATCTCCTGATCAAGCTTCGTCTTGGTCGCGGCCCGTGTACCAGGTCTGTCGTAATGAACGCGCTTCTCGGCGATCTTCTCCTCAATACGGCTGACGACCCAGGCAGCGATGTCTGACTGGAACGCGCGAACGACCGACCACAGGAAGCTATGGATGGTCGAGATATGAAATAGCGGGGTCATACCGACGTCTGCGGAGATCTCACCAACCGCGACTTCAGTGTAAGTGATGCAGGCGATCTGCTGGCCCGCGCGCCGCAGCGCCTTTCCGCGCGTTTCGCCGAGATGCGCGAGCGCCTTGATCAGCGATGTGGTCTTTCCCGACCCCGCGCCTGCCACCATCACGAATGAGCGCGGCGGCACTTGAGCGAGACAGTCGCGGACATCGATGTCGGCCTGAGTGTCGGGACTACCGATGCGGCTCGTCATGCCACCACCACGGCGATGACTGGATCACCAACCGCCTGCTGCCCGTGACCGTCGTCATCGGGCTCAGCCGGCGGGGCGATCTCGCCCTCGAGCCAGCGCAGCCCTTCAGCGATATAGGCCGGTACCAACCATTGCATCGGGTCCTCGGCCAACAGAGCCAGGGCAAAATCGGTCTTGTTGAAGCTCTTCGCCTGGACCCGCCGATGAATGCGTCGGGTTAGCTCAGTCAAGTCCTTGTTGTCCGGCCTGGCGATGCGAAGCTGCAGCGGCTTACGCGCGATATCCTGGCACCAGGCGAGATTCTCGAGGGCGAATGCCTCTTCGAGCGTGCGACCGGCCAAAGCTTGTGTCTCACCTGCCCAGGTCACGTTGGTGCGGCATTGATAGGCGACGCGCACGATCGCCTCGCTGTGCTCGCTCCGTGCCTGAGTCTTCTGGTCGTCTGTCGCCTCCCAAAGCATGGCCACCGTGCCGCATTTCGGCAACCATTGCTGAAGGGTCTGGTTCGAGGTCATAGCGCCGGGATGACCCGCGATGCATACCTTGCCGGGCTTGCCTTCCGCGCCGGCTTCAGCGTCCTCGTCGTCATCCTCTTCCTCGGGCTCAGCCCCTTGATCCCCCGCCTCCACCGGGGCCATGGCGTTCGCGCCGTTCTCTTCGACGTCAGCAGCGGGCGCCGGTGGCCCGAAGACGCTGTCCAGGTCCGTGATGATGAGTGTCGTGAGCCCGAGGAACTCGATCAATGCCTGAAAGCGATAGCCGAAGGCGCCGCCGATCTCGAGAACAGTCAGATATGTCGACTGCAGACGCGGCGCCGAATTGGCGATCATCTGGGGCAGCAGCAGCCGTTCGACATTGCCTTCCACGAGCACCGCGCCGTCTGCGAAGAACAGGTCGCAGTGGGTAAGTTTGAGATAGCGCTCGAGGAACGTCCGGACATCCTGGTCGGTAGCGTCGTAGAACACCGACATGTTCAGCACGGTCGAGGTCGAAACATGCTCGGCGCGGCTGCGGCGGAAGTAGCGAATTGGCCGGAAACCGCGCTCGTACAGAATGTGCGTCGAATGGGTCGTGACGACGACCTGGCTTGTGTAGTGTGTACGATCCTCCATGCCCAAGGCGAGGATGGACATCACCTTGCGGATGAAGGCCTGCTGAAGCTGGGCGTGCAGATGGGCTTCAGGCTCCTCAATGAAGATGAGGTGCACAGGCGGCCTGTTATCCTCGATCGCAAGCCATTGGGCATGAAGGTCAAGGAGTTCGACCACCATGAAGATCAGGTTCTTGAAGCCGAGACCGTTGTAGCTGTCGGGCAGCGTCGGCGGCTCCGGTGCACCGTCGTCCGGGCCAAGCGCATAGTGCACCCGCGCGCCGTGCGGGCTGCTCATGATGGACGCCGGATCGAGCGCCGAGCGGATCACGAGCCGCGGATTGCTGAGACCGGGATAACCGAGTTGCGCCAGACGCTGCAGGGTCGGCTCAAACACCCGCTCGAGATGCTGGTTCAGCGAGACCTCAGACTCGGCGAGCGCCCGCAGCGCCACAAGATCCTCGCCCTTCTGCTCGAGGTTGCGTTCATAGAAGCGGCTCAGCACGCGCGAGAGGGTCTCGGCCCGCGCGCTGCCCGGCGCGTCAGCAAGATGCCGCTGCGCATGGAGGAAGTCGATGCGCAGCAGGCCATTGAGAATGTCGCGCCCGCTGCGATCACGCCCGGTGAGAGGCACCGGGGCATAATCCTGCTGCGCGACCATGTTCGCGTCAAACCGGATGGGGTCGAGCACGTAGTGGCGAAGCGCATATTCGTCGTTCAACCGGTCGCGCAGATAGTCCCGCAAATTGCGCGGCGAGGGATCGAATTCGAGACCCTCTCCGCCCGCAACAGCCTCGAGTGCACGTCGCCGCGCCTCGGCATACCGCGCGCGGGTCGCCTCGGAATCGATGGGTGCGAACACCACCCGCATCCCCACCAGCGAACCTTCCCATGCCAGGCTGGGCAGCAGATCAACCACCCGGTGGATGTCGTCAGCATTGATCTCAAACCAGATATCGGCCTCGATCGTTGGCAGGGCCGCATTGGCATCACCCTCGCCGTACGCCACGATCTGCGACCACTGATCAGCGCTGAAATCATGGACGCTGAATTTTCCCCGCTCAGTGAAGAGCTGCAGCGCATGGCCGACAGACGTCTTTCCACTGTTATTCGCGCCGACAAAAATCGAGATGTCCGAAGCGAGATCAATTACGACGTTGCGCAGACGTCGAAAATTGCGCAAGGCTAGCTTCTTTAGGTGCATCCTACCCCCAGGTTAAACGCACGCCATGTTTTCGTCTTGCGTAAGACCTCATGTTATCGGTGAAAGCAAGAATTTGCGACTAGGCGCGCATCTGCTTTTTAAGTGCCATCTCTAGCAACGCGTCCGACCTCCGCGGGTCGCAGATATCCTCGACATCATCACAGGCGTACTCGGCTAGGTTCTTCAGGCATCGACCGCAACCAGCTTCTCAAGGCGTTTCAGGTCCTTTGCCTGCCCAAACGCGGCCTTGATGATGTCGAACTCGTCCCTGGTTAAAGCAGCAGGCCTGAAGTCGGACAAGGCGGCCTGCCCAATCAAATTCTCGCAATACCGGCAGATATTGCCCTGAATCGCATTGCTGCTTGCCGCGCTGAAACTCCTCATGAGTCTGTGTGCCAGTTTCGACCGAGCATCGGCGTCCTGCAGCGTCTTCGATATCACATCGACGTCGTCGAATATCATGCCCGCGGTCTTCTCCACGTTCGGAAGTGCAATCACCTTTGGCACGACATCGATAAAAAATCCGGCGTGTAACTGCAGGGCGCTTCGTGCCGCCTGTCGCCACAGCCGACTGCGTTGCTCATCTGGCAGATCCGCTGTCTCTAGTTGGGCCGACAACAACGCAGCCCCCGCATCGCCCTGCACTTCGAGCCAAATCCTTAACCCGACGTCCGCCTCGCTGGCTGAGTTCAGCGAGCCGCCAGACAACAGCAGCCGCAAGGTCTCGGTGCGAGCCGATGCCGACATACCCGTTGACACCGACGTCCAGACATGCGCCAGTGCATCGAGATGCTCTGAGTTGTTAGCATCCAGCGTCACCGCCAACGCATGTGCTTGGACGGGCGTCAGCTCCGGATACTCTCGGAAGAAGTGGGGACTCTGCAGCGGGGCCTGCTTCCACACCACGCACATCGTTTCAATAAAACGTGGTTTCTGGCCGTCCGGCACAACGCTCCGTCGAAGCATATCGGACAGGGACTCCAGAATATCGACGTTGGTCGCAGCAGGGTAGCTCACCACAAACGCGCAAGCATCATTGAAAATCGACGCAGGATCGTACGGATTCGTTTCGTCTGCCCGCAATGTCCAATTCCCGGTCATCGCCTTGTGGAGCATGGCGTAGTGCGCGGGCTGCGCTTTTGCCTGATTGAAAAGTTGCTGCAGTTGCCCGCCGAAGGTGGCGGCCGACGCATACCTCAGGACCGGAGCGATGATCGGGAAAACGGCCACCAGATAACCGTTTGGATTAGCGAATCGCGCTGCCAGTTGAGGCAAGAGGCTGTTCAGATAGCCCTGCAGCGGCCCAGCGCTCCAAGCATGCTCAGGGGTCGATTCAACGACGAGTGCGAGCCGATGACAGGCATTGTCATCAATACGATCAGAACTGACCGTCACATTCATAGCAGCAATCATCGCGCTTTGCACCGCGCCGGTCTGGGACTCAAACCGGGACGCAAGAAGACGCACGCAAGGCTCCGGCAACGTCGACAGCACGCGCGACGCCCACTTCGACGTCACCCGCTCTTCCACCACATCAGCTCGAGGCAACACGATTCTTACGACCTCGCAGGCAGCTTCGGCAGAATCAGGCGTGGCACTCCAATGCTCGATCAATACCGCAACCGCGCTCAACGCACTCTCGTCGAGCGACTGCAGTTTCGCCCCAATCGCCGTACAAACGGGTTGCAGCACATCGGCCGATGCGATGGGCGGTACGTCATTGCCCGACGCAATCAGTCGGTTCGCCCATGCCGCAATGAAACTCGACGCCTGCGCATCACTCGCCCGATGAAGCTCAGTTACGCCGAGCATCCACGCCACCTGGACGATGGTGATCTCTGACATGCCAATATAACGAGTAAGAACGCCCCATAACGTTTGGCGCGACTCCTCTCCGGCCATCATCAGCGCACCTGCAATCGATTTCACGCGCTCCAGCGCCGCATTCAGATCGAATGATGCGCTACCCGCCCGCTCCAGTTCATCGGCCAATACGGTGAGATACCGGATACCCAAAAGTTTGGCGATCTGACCGCGATCGGCAGATAGCCATGCCTCCAGTTCGGCATAGGGCAGTTGGATCGACTTCTCACCACTCACCCGTATAACGCGCTCAAGCAGCCAATCACACAGCCGCCGCTCTGCGTCAGATTCAAGACCGTGTGAGGCCCGAACGGATAGTGCCAATGGCACAACTTGACGTGCCATCTCAACGGCCTCGTCAAGACTTGGCGTCTGCATGGACTCTAGTTGCAGCGAGACGGGCTGTTCCGACTTCAGCACATCCACGACCAAGCGCGATGCGATGGCCCGCTGATCCGAGCCGGTGGCATCCACAAGCAACTTCACAATCCGTTGAACGCCGACCCTTGACCGCAGATCGATACTGTCATCGAGATCACGACACAATTCACCCAGCAGTTGGCCTTTCGATGGCGCAGGGACACGCTCGATCAGGTCTGCGATCACTTTGGCGGCATTGTTGCGACGCGCCTCGGTCTCCAGTCGTGTCCCGTCTCGCATCTGATACAGGGTGCGTGCCTGCTCCTGTGACAAGGCCGACGAATCGCCCTTGCGCCTCATCGCCTCAAGGACACCGGCCGTATCACCCGACACAAATGCCCCGTAAATCGACGAGATCTTGGCTCCCAGCCGCCGGGTAATGGGGTCCTCGGACAGCAGGAGGAGGCTTTGCATCGGATCCGCCCATCGAATGCCGCCGAGACTCGCGATGAACTGTCGCAATGGGCGATGCTCCGATCTCAGTTCGATCTTTTCGCCCGCGGCATCCTGCCCGACGAGGTATTTTTCAATCAGCCGCGTTCTTGACGACGCTGGCAGATGATCGAGCGACCGCCCTCTCACGATGACATCCGTAAAGGCATCGAGAAATGTTGGGTCCTCCTGAAGGTCACCATAAAACCCGGGGAAGCTGACCTTCATCGCACACAACGCTCCCAAAGAAATCGGATGATTTGTGACGGCCCCATCGTGCAAGCCGCCGGGACGATCGCTACCAACACCCTCGTGCTCGCGGCGCACAGCAATCCACCAGGCCTGCGCGAATGCATTCACGATTTGCAGCGCATTTCTTGGATCTTGCACGCCAACATGGATCATCCTATCAACCAAGGACTCCAAAGGCACGCCGCGGGCCTGGAGATCTCCAGTCACCTCAGTCAGGCTCTTCAGTTTCGATAGCGCGAATTCGCGCATGTCGTTGCGAGGCGGTGGCGGGATTTCCAACCGGAACTGGAAAATACGATCCAAGTAGCGTCGCGCGTCCGATTGATTAAACACAGTCGCCGGCAAATCGCCTGAACGGCGCCCCCTCGCCAAGGCATCGGCTACACGTGATTCATCACAGGAAATCACAAATACCAGCCCGAGCCCCTTGGGTAATTTCCCCGCCGGGATTTCCATGAACGTGCGGATTGCATCGAGACCCAGCACCATTTCGTCGGCCGACAGCCGATCAAGGTCGTCCACAAAGATGATCAGTCGCTCGCAGGTTCGACCATTTGTGCCGTCAGGCATCCGGCTCTGGCCATCCTTATAGCGACCGAGTTGCTCGAGCAACATGTCTTCATACTGCTCCGACGTCGTGCTGGGTAACGCAATCCTAGTTTGTGCACGATTCGTTTTTACTTCGGCAGGTTTGACGTGGTGAATAACATATCCAGAAAGTGCGGTCGCGCACGCGACCAGGATTGTTTGCGCAGGGCCCTCCAGATGAAGCAGCCATTTCGCCAGAAACAATACGGCGAAAAGGAAGGCAAAAACGATGACGAGCGCGGGAAGCGGTATGAGCCATGCACGCAACGTTTCCCCGGTCACCGCGCGCCACGACTTCGGCTGCTCGGTGGTCTCGCTGATCTGCCGGAAGAGCCGATCCTGCAGGCTGTCCTCCTCTCCTCCGAGTTCCAAGAACACGTGCCGAAGCAATGCACGCTTGATGTCGTGGTCACGACCGCCGAAGCGCCATGCATTAAAAGTAATGCAATGGAAACGCTCAGAACGACGCCGGCCATCTTGCTTCACCGCATCGCTCGCCAGATCCGCCCGATAAAGCTCCTTGATACTGCTCTTCCCTGTTCCCCAACCGCCAAGCAAACCGATGCTGAATGGCGTTTGATGCCGATCAGATTCGATCATGCTTCTCAGCGCCAAGGCAAAGTGCCGGTGCCCAAAAGCGTCCTGATCGTTCTGTGAAATTTCTCTATCGAGAATCGACGGCATAGCGTCGTGAATGGGCAACCGGTCGTTCATGTCTTATTGAGGGGGCGGGTATTAGATGTATCGCTGGTTGTTCGGCAGGTCACACCGCCCGCCTCGTTTCATCCGTGGCAGTCAACACTCCCGAGATTTCCTTCAATTGCCGTCGAGCGATCATGCTGTCGACGGCTTGCTCAAGGACGCTTCTAACCTGACTGCTTGTGTTGCGGATACCAAACCCACGTGACACCGCCTGAACGACCTGCTCCCGCGTGGCGCCAAAGCTCCTCTCAATCAGTTGAAGAGTGGCGACTTCGATCTCCGCCGGCGGTAGCATATCGGCTCGACGAAGGGCAATCGCGTTGACCCCCGAACGATCACGAGGCACCGGGACATGGTTCGGCGTCGACAGGAACTCTCCGGAACGCGCAATACGGCCCATCGTTACCGCAACATCAATGGATCGCCCGACCACATCTTCAATCCGGACACCGGCCCGCTTCAAACCCCACGCTTCCCGCATCCGGGTAATGACGTGGTCGCGATGCACGGGTCCCTCCACCTGAACTGTCTGAACCACCAACTCCGTCAACGCGCCCTGTGGCGCTTCGTGCAACTCGCCGGTAAGATGGTGCGGCCGCAGCAAGGTCACTTCTTCGTAGGGTGCGAAACCGGCAGCGTCCTCCTTGTCCGTTACCGTCTCCCGCTCTACATAAGGTGCCTCGATATCCAGTTGCTCGGCGAGCGCAGCATCTTCCCGCAACTCATCGAACTCAGACTTGAGCGCTTCAATGCGACGAATCAGAACGTCCAATTGTTCGATCGGGCGCTGGAACCAGTCAGTGCTCCATATCCGGTGGATGGTCCAGCCGTGCTCTTCCAGGATGGCCTGCCGCAGCCGATCGCGATCCCGGGCCGAGCGGGCACTGTGGTACGCAGCACCATCGCATTCGATACCCAGTAGAAATCGCCCGGGGCGTTCGGCATCGACGACAGCCAGATCGATGAAGAAGCCAGCCAAACCTACTTGTGCCTGGACTTCGTAACCTCTCGCCCGCAATGCGTTGGCCACCTGCTCCTCAAACACGCTGTGATGATCGCGCCCCGTGACCTCCGCCATCGGCAGGCGCCCCGTGCGGGCATACTGGAGAAAAATCCGGAACGCATTGACCCCAGCCCGCTCCGACGCATAGGCCGGATCAATGTCTTCATCCGTCATGGACGCAAACACGTCGCATCGCTGCTTGGCGCGGCTAATCAAAACATTCAGGCGTCGCTCACCGCCTGCCGTACCCAGTGGGCCAAACCGCATCGGCACGCGGCCGTTAGGCACGGATCGGCCATAGCCGACCGAGATAAAGATGACATCGCGCTCATCGCCCTGAACGTTTTCCAGATTCTTGACGAAGAACGGTTCTGAACGATGCGCCTTGAAGAACTCCTCAACGTCCGGTGACAGCTCGCGGCGCAGAAGTTCGAGTTCGTCAATGATGGCGCGGCGCTGGGCAGCGGAGAACGCCGCGACTCCCAAGGAGAGCTTCGGATAGGTGCACGCATGAGCAATGATCGCCTGTGCCACTGCTTTCGCCTCGATCAGGTTATTGCGCTTGTTGCCCGCATCGAACAAACCTTCGTGGACGTGATGGAATCGCAGGCCCCTACCACCCTGTGCAGTGTAAGGGCTAGGCACGATGTAAAGTTTGTTCTCATAGAACTGACGATTGCTGACCGCAATCAGTGACTGGTGACGGCTCCGATAGTGCCAGCGCAACATCCGGGCAGGCAGGCCACGAGCTGCGAACAGTCCAAGGATGCTCTCAATATCTGCAACTGCGGTCGCGCCTTCGTCATCCTCGTCTTCGTTGCTCGAGGTCATCTTGGCAAAGAAGGCGGTGGGCGGTAACTGCTTGGGGTCACCAACGACGACAACCTGCCTTGATCGCGCGATTGCACCCAAAGCATCAACGGGCTGAATCTGACTGGCTTCGTCCATCACCAGCAAGTCGAACTCCATACTTCCCGGCACGAGAAACTGCGCAACAGATAGCGGGCTCATCATGAAAACTGGCTTGAGCGCTCGTAAAGCTGGTCCAGCCCGCTCCACAAGCTTGCGCAACGAAATGTGCCCCTTCTTTTTCTGAATTTCGCCCCGGAGTACTCCAAGCGGCCCGAGCGCGCCACCATCGCGAGGTGGAACGCTCTGGTAATGCGCCTGTACCACTTCCGAGCTCGCGGCAATAATCCGCTGCCGATCCAGCGAGGCAAACTCCTGCACAAGACGTCCATGCGTGGCCCCATCGAACCGGGCGAGATCTGGTTGGAGACGAACCATGCGCGCATAAGTTGCCTCGAAATAGGCCATCTCAAATGCCGTGGCCAATGCTTCCGGCGCAAGTCGGCCGTCATCCAGGCGAGCCACCAGATCACCGCAACCCTGAGTCCGGGCCCGTGCCGAGCGATCCCGATAGTTCACCCAGCGGAAGAGATGTTCGTGTTCCTCGCTCCAGCGCCGCAGGCGCCAAACAATAACTTCAAGCCGTGCATCCGGAATCGTGCCGCCAATGGACGCTTCCAGGTCCAATTGGAGTTCGTCAGCCAACGCCTTGAGGCTGCTTTGGATAAGCGCTTGGGATTCCGTCAGCACTCTGGCACGAGGTACCAAATGCTCTCGCTCGCTGATCCGGCCGGCTAGAGCCCGGATGTCCGGGTTCTGTGCGATCCAGTCCGCGGCGGATTTGAGCACGGTCCAGTTGGACTGTTCTGCCTGCCACGCACTGTCGAAGGCTGCCTGCCCCAAAGTTAAACCTTCGCGCACGGCCTGACGATCGCGTTGACCAGCGGCCAGCGCTTCCAGTAGAGCACGGGTTTTACCGGCGTCAGAGACTGACGCGGAGAATTGCGCGCCGGCGGCTGAATGTGCGCTCGTATATCGCACTGCGAGTTGGAGCAGGGAACTCAAATCAGCACGCTCCACCGCTGCCACGTCGCCGAATACCGGCCCTCGAACCGCCCCCAGGTCTTCCCAGACTTCTCTTAGTCCGTGTTCGATCTGCAGGCAAACGGACGACAGTTGCCTGGCGCGCGCCGCCACTTCCGTTTTTTCCGGGCTGCGCGCGGCGATCAGCCGGGGCTCGGCACCTAACCCCTTCAGAGACCGCATCCACTCGACCAACGCCAATAGCGGTGCTGACTGCGATCTGGCGCCACGCCAATCGTCGCCAAACGCGCTGCGTCCAAAAGCATCTTCGGCGTCGATGATCTTCTTCGCGTCCTGCCCCTTGGCCAAGGTATCCAGCAATCCCAGCACCATGGGTAGGGGCTGATTTGGGGTTGCCAGAACCGATTCCACCAACCGACGGGCTGCACGCCATTCACCGCTTAAATGACGGAAGACGCTTGTGCCGCGTGATGCCAAAGTTGCACGCGCGGGAGCTAAGCTGAGGGACCACGCCATCTCGGTCAACTGCGCCCCAATCGCGATCTTGGCGGCATCGAGGTCGGCCACGGCTTGCGCGAGTTCACCGGCCCGCTCAATCCCATCACTCCATAGGTCCGACGCGAAGGTTTCCGGGCTGGCGGGCGGCGCCGATCCCACCTGATTCCATGAATCCCCCGGTCCTTTTTGCCTTCTTGTTATTCGAAGGCCCCTTTTCGACGAAGACTATAACCCTTCTCTGAGAACGAAACGCCAGCGATCCCAGAAAAATTGTGACGGGGACATCTTGAACCATACGAATGAAGCGGGTACGGGTTCACACCGTCTCCGATTCATCCCCTCCTACTGATGCTCCGACTGGCATGACGAGTGCGAAGAAAAGCCGCAGCGTGCGGCTTTTCTTCACTTGGCCGACTTTCCGCCACGACTGAATTGTCCAAAATTTCCGTCGGTACACGCGTCGTGGACAGCAGGAACTGTTGTACAAGCTTGCCCACGACCGAGAACCCGATTCTGGAGGCCCCGGCATGCAATTCCGCCGACGCTGACGGGTAACGCTCAGAAAGGTCGGCCAAGGTTTAAGTCCTTGAACGCGCGTATGGCGCCCCAGGGACTGAGCTCAACCCTGCTGATCAGCACGCGACGGAAATTCGGCAAATCTAACGGAGCGTAGGAAGGACGCCCGGCGTCACAGCGCACGGGCGATGACTGTCGGCATCGCCATATCAGAAGGCAGTAGATTCGGCCTATGTCCGCCTCCCTGCACCCACGCATCGACCATATCCGCCCACTCCTGGAGCATATGCCGACGCTGCACGGCGTACTCGGCCTTGTTGTACACAGCTCGCGAAGATCGCCCTTCCCCGCCATGCGCAAGAGACCGCTCAATCCAGTCGCCATTGAAACCTGCTTCATTAAGCAGCGTCGAGCCGGTTCGCCTCAAATCGTGAACGGTGAATGGCTCCAAAGGCAGTCCGGCCGTTTTTGCCCGTTCGGCAATGAGCTGCGTGACGCGATTTAACGTGGCCCTGGACATACATCGATCCGCAGAATAGCGGGAAGGCAGCACATATCGGGAGCCTGCTGCGCAGGTATGCAACGCCACCATGATGTCGATCGACTGGCGGGACAAATATACGTTGTGGGCTCGGCGCGCTTTCATCCGGGACTTCGGTATGGTCCATACCGCAGCGTCGAAATCGACTTCATCCCATGTTGCCTCGATCAGTTCGCTCTTGCGCACCATCGTCAGCAAAATGAGACGCAGGGCGAGGCGGATCGTCGGGTATGTCGCCACCTGCTCCAACTGTCGATGCATGAGCCGAATTTCCAGCGGCGAGAGGACCCGGTCCTTCGGCACAAACGTGGCGATCGACGCGACGCCAACCTCATCAGCCGGATTCTCGACCTTCTCCCCGTGCAGATTCGCGTAGGCAAAAATCTGCTTGATAATATCGCGAAGCTGAACTGCGGTAGCCGGCGCACCCCGCTCCTTGACCCGCATGCAGAGCGCACGCAGATCATCCGCGGTGACCTCGCAGAGCAACCTCCCCTTGAAGGCCGGCAGAATATCGCGCACGACGATGCCCTTGCGCACGGACCGCGTCGTGTCCGCCATTCGGGCTCCATCGAGCCAGCTGTCAGCCCATTCACCCAAGGTCTTCGCCACCGCGCGCCGCTGCTTTTCCCGCTGTTTCTCCACGGCCGGCGACCTGCCCTCACGGACGGCACGACGGGCGTCCAGCAGTTTTTCCCGCGCCAACGCCAGCGAGATGCCCCCTCGCCCATAGCGGCCGATGGTCAGCGTTTCCCGCCGCCCGTTCACGCGGTAGTCGTATCGAAAAGAAATGGTGCCCGCCGGAGAGACTGCGACATACATGCCGTCGCGGTCGGCGATCTTGTACAGGGCTGCACGGGGCTTGAGGTTGCGAAGTGCAAATTCGGTGAGCATCGTTTCTAGTTCTCGTGGTTGGTACAACTTTTACCGTCATCAACCACGAGCCCTGGATGTGCCCGCAAACCCGCATCACGCCTAGCTTTTTGGAAAAAAATCTACCGTCACGCCCGAATTGCGCTGTCGGTAGATTATCGAGTCCGGATAATGAATGAGATGGATACCGTCTGTTTTGCCGTCATCTTGTGACGCAGACGTCCTTGGCTGTCTCTGGAATCGCCGAAAAATCCTTTTATATTCAATGAAATCCGCATTCGAGCAAGCAAAGATTCCTCGCGCAGATTCAAGCCATTGATTTTATTGGGAATTTTTTACCGCCTACTCCCACTCGATCGTCGCCGGCGGCTTACCCGAAATGTCGTACACGACACGATTGATGCCGCGCACTTCGTTGATGATCCGGTTCGACACATGGCCGAGCAGATCATGCGGCAGATGTGCCCAGTGCGCCGTCATGAAGTCCAGCGTCTGCACGGCACGCAGCGCGACGACATACTCGTACGTGCGGCCATCGCCCATCACGCCGACGCTCTTCACGGGCAGAAACACCGCAAACGCCTGGCTCGTCAGGTCGTACCACGACTTGCCGGTTTCCTTGTCGACGAACGTGCGCAGTGTCTCGATGAAGATCGCATCCGCGCGGCGCAGCAGGTCCGCGTAGTCGCGCTTCACTTCGCCGAGAATCCGCACGCCGAGGCCCGGGCCCGGGAACGGATGGCGATAGACCATCGACGGCGGCAGACCCAGCTTCACGCCCAGTTCGCGCACTTCGTCCTTGAAGAGTTCGCGCAGCGGTTCGAGCAGCTTCAGGTTCAGCGTTTCCGGCAGGCCGCCGACGTTGTGGTGGCTCTTGATCGTGTGCGCCGCCTTCTTGCCCTTGCCCGCTGATTCGATCACGTCCGGATAGATCGTGCCTTGCGCGAGCCACTTCGCGTCCGTCAGCTTGCCGGCTTCGGTCTGGAACACTTCGACGAATTCCGCGCCGATGATCTTGCGCTTCGCTTCGGGATCCGTCACGCCGTTGAGCTTCGACATGAACGCTTCGCTCGCGTCGACATGGATCACCTTGACGCCGAGGTTATCCGCGAACATCGACATCACTTGCTCGGCTTCGTTCAGGCGCAACAGGCCGTGATCGACGAACACGCACGTGAGCTGATCGCCGATCGCGCGATGCAGCAGCGCCGCGGCCACCGACGAGTCCACGCCGCCCGACAGACCGAGAATCACATGCTCGTCGCCGACCTGCTTGCGGATGTTTTCGACGGCTTCGTCGATGTAGTTGCCCATTTCCCAGTCAGGCTTCGCGCCGCAGATCTTCAGCACGAAACGCTCGAGCATCGCGCGGCCCTGCACCGTGTGCGTGACTTCCGGGTGCCATTGCAGGCCGTAGAAGTGGCGCGCTTCGTCCGCCATCGCGGCGATCGGGCAAGATTCCGTCGATGCCATCAGCTGAAAGCCCGCCGGCATTTCCAGCACTTTGTCGCCGTGGCTCATCCATACCTTCAGCATGCCGTGGCCTTCGGGCGTCGCGAAGTCCTGAATGCCATCAAGGAAGCTCGTATGATTGCGCGCGCGCACTTCCGCGTAGCCGAACTCGCGCAGATGGCCAGTGTCGACCTTGCCGCCGAGCTGCTCGGCCATCGTCTGCATGCCGTAACAGATGCCCAGCACCGGCACGCCCGCTTCGAACACCGCTTGCGGCGCGCGCGGCGTATCGGTCTCGGTCACCGAGTTCGGGCCGCCCGACAGGATGATGCCCTTCGGCTTGAATTCCCGGATGAACTCGTCGCTGACATCGTGCGGATGGATTTCCGACAGCACGTGCGCTTCGCGGATGCGGCGTGCGATCAGTTGGGTGACTTGCGAACCGAAGTCGAGAATCAGGATCTTGTCATGCATGGCAGCGGACGGAATCTAAAAAGAACGGAAAGGGAAAGCCGCGCGAGTCGCTTCGCGACGGGGCGGCGTGGTATTCAAAACGGACCGGTTCACCGGACACAAGCGGCACGGACAGCACAAGCGGGTCGCGCGGACGGCATAACCGGCCCATCGCAACGAGGCATCATCGACGCAGCATCGGCGCTGCACTCGCAGCGGCGAAATTCCATCGGTAAACGGCCTGCGCGCAGACGGACTCCGGTTGTTTCGGCAGAGAGCGTATCGTGTCGCGGATCAGCCATGAAACGGAGGCCGGGGTGTGCCGGACTTCGCTTCGGCTCCGGCGCGCTCCCGTGCGGCCGCCTCCTCGTCCGCAGCGGCTGCGCGCTCGCGCGCGAGCGCGTCTTCACGCGACCGGGCCGCTGCCGCGCCCGGCGCTACCGCCGTCAGGTCCGGCTCGACAGGATGGCCCGTCGCGGGACTCACGGGCGACGCTGCGCTCGCGGGACGCGTCGTGCCGAGCATCGGCTCGACTGCATGCGACCCGCCCGCCGGATAGACGCCACCCGGACGCGCCGCATTGCGCTCGCGCTCGGCCTTGCGCGCTTCGTTCGCCGTGTCGCGGGCGGCGGCCACGCGGTCGGCACGCCCGGCGGACGCTGCGCCCGCCAGCCGATCGCGCCGGCGCACGGCGCTCGCCAGTCTCACGCCACCCAGGCCGATGACGAGCAGCACTGCGCCCGTCGCGACTGCGACCAGTTGACCGAGACCCGACAGCGGCGGCGTATGCAGCCCGACCAGCCAGATCAGCATCGCCACACCCGTCAGCCAGTTCACATGGCCGACGACCTTGGCCACCGTCGCCGTCATCGCGCCGTCGATCGACGCATGCAGCGCGAGCCACGCGAGTCCGACGAGCGCGAGGCCGAAGCCTTGACCGACCAGCACCGGGTCCGTTTGCGCCAGCTGCAGCGCGTCGTACAGCGATTTCCACGGCGTGAGCAGGAACAGCAGCCCGAACGCCAGCAGTATCAGAGCATCGATGATCAGTACGGCACGCAGCAGCGGCTTCATCGGCGATCAGTCCACGTGATAGTTGGGCGCTTCCTTCGTGATCTGCACGTCGTGCACATGCGATTCGCGCATGCCCGCCGCCGTGATTTCGACGAACGCGGCCTTCTCGTGCAGTTCGTCGATCGTGTTGCAGCCGCAGTAGCCCATGCTCGCGCGCACGCCGCCGATCAGCTGGAACAGGATCGCGCCGACCGAGCCCTTGTACGCGACGCGGCCTTCGATGCCTTCGGGCACCAGCTTGTCGATGTTCGCGGAGTTGTCCTGAAAGTAGCGATCAGCCGCGCCGTCCTTCATCGCGCCGACCGAGCCCATGCCGCGATACGACTTGTACTGGCGGCCCTGATACAGGAACACGTCGCCCGGCGACTCTTCCGTGCCGGCGAACATGCTGCCCATCATCACGGCGTTCGCGCCCGCGGCCAGCGCCTTGCTGACGTCGCCCGAGAAGCGCACGCCGCCGTCCGCGATCACGGGAACGCCGGAGCCCTTGAGCGCCGCCGAAACGTTCGCGATTGCCGAGATTTGCGGCACGCCGACACCCGCGACGATACGCGTCGTGCAGATCGAGCCCGGGCCGATACCAACCTTCACGCCGTCCGCGCCGTATTCGACGAGCGCCTTCGCTGCATCGGCCGTCGCGATGTTGCCGCCAATCACCTCGACGTGCGGGAAGTTCTTCTTGACCCACTGGACGCGCTCCAGCACGCCCTTGCTGTGGCCGTGCGCCGTATCGACGACGATCACGTCGACGCCCGCCTGCACCAGCAGCGACACACGCTCTTCGTTGTCCGCGCCCACGCCGACCGCGGCGCCCGCGCGCAGCTTGCCGTGCTCGTCCTTGCAGGCGTCCGGGTGCTCCGTCTGCTTCGTGATGTCCTTCACGGTCATCAGGCCGCGCAATTCGAATGCGTCGTTGACGACCAGCACGCGCTCGAGGCGGTGGCTGTGCATCAGCGCCTTCGCTTCGGCGAGCCGCGTGCCTTCCTTGACCGTCACGAGCCGCTCGCGCGGCGTCATGATCGTGCGCACGGGCTCATCAAGACGCGTTTCGAAGCGCAGGTCGCGGTTCGTCACGATTCCGATCAGCTGCGAGCCTTCGACGACCGGGAAACCCGAAATGCCATGCTGGCGCGACAGGGCGATCACGTCGCGCACCTTCATCTGCGGCGGGACGGTGATCGGATCGCGCACGACGCCCGATTCGAAACGCTTGACCTTCGCGACTTCGCGAGCCTGTTCAGCGGCCGTGAGGTTCTTGTGGATGATGCCGACGCCGCCCATCTGCGCCATGGCGATGGCGAGGCGGGCTTCCGTGACGGTGTCCATCGCGGCGGACACGAGCGGCATATTGAGGGAGATCTTGCGGGTCAGCCGGGTTTTCAGGCTGGTGTCGCGCGGCAGAACGTCGGAGAAGGCCGGGACGAGGAGCACGTCATCGAACGTGAGTGCTTTTTGGATCAGACGCATGGCAAATCCTATAGGCGCAAAAGCGAATTATACGCGATACATCCCGGTTTTCACTGCGCGAACAGTCAGTTAGCGAAATTGTTCAATGTTTTATCGCATCGGGCGACGGCCGAATTTCGCTTGTGCGTTCGGCTCGTGTTCGATCCGGTTTCGTTTGCTCATTCGAGCGCGGGTGCTTTCGCCAGCATAGTTGCTACGCCCGCAAAGTGCAGAATCGAACAAGACGCAGGCGCTTGCGGCCCGCTATGCTTCGCACACTTTCGGTTTTTGGTTCGAGGCAGGCATGCAGCGCGGCGTGGTGTACGGGATGTTGGCGGGAGCGTTATGGGGCATGGTCTTTCTGGTGCCGCGCCTGCTGCCCGATTTTTCGCCCGTGCTGCTGAGCGCCGGCCGATACGTGATGTACGGCGTAGTGTCGCTCGTCGCCGCGCTGCCGTCGGCGCGCTCGCTGCTGCGCCGGCTCACCCGCGAAGACCTGAACGCGCTCGTCAAGCTCGCGCTCGCGGGCAATCTGCTCTACTACCTGCTGCTGACGGGCGCGGTTCACCTCGTCGGCATTGCGCCGTCGTCGCTGATCGTCGGCGTGCTGCCCGTCACGGTGACGCTGCTCGGCCGGCGCGATCACGGCGCAGTGCCGCTCGCACGCCTCGTATGGCCGCTCGCGCTCGTCGTCGCAGGCATCGCGTGCATCAATGTCGACGTGTTCAGCGGGTCGGGCCCGACGTCGGGAGCCGGATCGGTGTCGATCGTGACGAAGCTGATCGGAATTGCCTGCGCGGTCGGCGCGCTCGCCTGCTGGACGTGGTTCGCCGTCGAAAACGCGCGCTATCTCCAACGTCAGACGCATTTCAGCGGCAACGAATGGTCAGTGCTGTGGGGCGTCGTCACGGGCCTGCTTGGCGCGCTGCTGTGGCTCGTCGTCGCGCTGCTGCCGTCCGCAGCGGTCGATACGTCGCACGTCGATACGCGCTGGCATCTGTTCTGGTTGTTGAATCTGGGGCTCGCGTTCGGCGCGTCGTGGCTCGGCAACGGCTTGTGGAACGCGGCGTCCAAGCGCCTGCCGCTCACGCTGTCGGGCCAGTTGATCGTGTTCGAGACACTATTCGCGCTGCTCTACGCGTTCATCTACGACCATCGGATGCCGCGTCCGCTCGAGCTGGCGGCGATCGTGCTGCTGGTTGCGGGCGTCAGCTGGTCGGTGCGCCAGCATGCCGGCGACGATTCGGACCATTCGACGCTCGAAGAAAAGGCCCAGGCGGCCGTGCATTGAGCGTCGCGGGGCGTTCGGCCGTCGACCAGGCAAGAAGAACGATGCGTGGCACCCGGGCCTCGCCCAGGCAAGAAACACGGCGCACGGCCCCAATCATCGAAGACAAAAAACGACGCACCGTGTCATGCGGTGCGCCGTTTGACGTTCTTTCTCTGCGTTAATGGTGCTTACGTCAGCGTGAATCCTTGGGCAGCCACTTGCGGCCCTCGATCGATCCTTCCCTGCGCGACTTCTCGACTCGTCGCTGCCGCGACACCTTCGGATCGACGATCAGCGGCCGGTAGATCTCGACGCGATCGTGATCCGCCAGCACGGCATCGAGCGGCTTGAGCTTGCCGAACACGCCCGTCTTCTGCTTCGTCAGATCGATGTCGGGATGCCGCGCGAGGATGCCGCTCGCGTCGATGGCCTGCCGGAGCGTCGCGCCTTGCGGCAGTTCGAGCTCGATCAGCGTCTGCTCGCCGGGCAGCGCGTAGCAGACTTCGATGGTCAGGTTCACGCTCATGCCTTGCCGTAGCGCTGATCGGCGCGCTTCACGAACGATTCGACGAAAGTGTTCGCGATATGGTTGAACACCGGCCCGATGATCTTTTCCAGCAAGATGCTCGTGAACTCGTAGTGCAGCGCGAATTCGATCTTGCACGCGTCCGCGCGCAGCGGCGTGAAGCGCCAGTAGCCGGTGAACTTGCGAAACGGACCGTCGGCGAACTCCATGTCGATGCGCGTGGGACGTTCCTGCGTGTTGTGCGTCGCGAAGTGCTGCTTGATGCCCTTGAAGTTGATGTCGATCTTCGCCTCCATCAGATTGTCTTCCTGGCGGCGAATCTCGACGCCGCCGCACCACGGAAGAAAATTGGGGTAGTCGGCGACATCGGTGACGAGGTCGAACATCTGCTCCGCCGAATGGCGTATCAACACGGTTTTCTGGACATCTGCCATAAATTGAACAGCGCGTGGCAACGGTGATTGGGAAATAGCGAACGCGTGACAACTGAGTGACACCGCGGCGGGTTTTCGGCGGCCCGCTTTGCTAAAATCGTGATTTTAAACGAGTTGAGCCGTTTCCATTCATGAGCATCATCGACAACAGAAAAGCGTTCTTCGATTATTCGATCGAGGAGCGTTACGAGGCGGGGCTCGTGCTGGAGGGCTGGGAAGTCAAGGCGCTGCGCGCCGGGCGCGGCCAGATCAAGGAAGGCTACGTCGTGATCAAAAACGCCGAGCTGTTTCTGATCGGCACGCACATCAGCCCGCTGCCCGAGGCGTCGAAATTCGCCAATCTGGACCCCGTCCGCACGCGCAAGCTGCTGCTGCGCGCGGAAGAAATCAGCAAACTGATCGGCAAGGTCGAGCAGCGCGGCTACACGCTCGTGCCGCTGAACTTTCACTACAAGAACGGCCGCGTCAAATGCGAGATCGGCCTCGCGAAGGGCAAGAAACTGCACGACAAGCGCGAAACCGAGAAGAAGCGCGATTGGGAGCGCGAAAAAGCGCGGCTGATGCGCACACCGACCTGAGCGGGCGCACCCGTTTCAGTCACCGGATAGACAATGGCCCGCACCAACATGCGGGCCATTTTCTCGTTGCCATGCCGGCGTGGATGCGCGCTTATATCGCGCTCGCCAAACGTTCAGGCGGTCGTCTTGGCCTGCTTCACGATCGTTAGCGCCGACGCGATCATCGAGCTCATGTCCGCCATGTTGCCCGGCACGATCAGCGTATTGCCCGCTTTCGCCAGATTCGCAAACGCATTCACATACTGCTCGGCGACCTTCAGATTCACGGCTTCCATACCGCCCGTCGACTGAATCGCCGCCGCGATCTTTTGGATTGCCTGAGAGTTTGCTTCGGCGACAGCCAAAATAGCTGCCGCTTGGCCCTGCGCCTGGTTGATCGCTGCCTGACGCTCGCCTTCGGACTTCTGAATGGCCGCCTCGCGTCCGCCCGACGCGATGTTGATCTGCTCCTGCTTGCGCCCTTCCGACGCCGCGATCAGCGCGCGCTTCTCCCGCTCGGCCGTGATCTGCGCCTGCATCGCGTGGAGGATTTCCTTCGGCGGCGTCAGGTCCTTGATCTCATAGCGCAGTACCTTGACGCCCCAGTTCGCGGCCGCTTCGTCGAGCGCCGACACGATCGAATGATTGATGAAGTCGCGTTCCTCGAAGGTCTTGTCGAGTTCGAGCTTGCCGATTACCGAACGCAGCGTGGTCTGCGACAGCTGCGTGATCGCGAACACAAAATTGCTCGATCCGTAAGAAGCCTTCATCGGATCGGTGACCTGAAAATACAGCACGCCGTCGACCTGCAACTGCGTGTTGTCGCGCGTGATGCAGACCTGGCTCGGTACGTCGAGCGGAATCTCCTTGAGCACGTGCTTGTACGCGATCCGGTCGATGAACGGCAGCACGAAAGTCAGGCCCGGCGTCAACGTCGCGTGATAGCGGCCGAGCCGCTCCAGCACCCATGCATGCTGCTGCGGCACGATCTTGATCGTCTTCGCGGCAGTCACGATCACGACGATCAGCAACACGAGTCCAACGACACTCGACGGTTCCATTCCTGCACCCCCAAACTGTTTTTGAATTGTTGTGCGCATCTGGATGCGCGTGACTCGCGTCCGAACGACGCCTGAATCAGAGTCCGTTATTCAAACCCGAGCCGCATGCTTTCTCGCGACAACGACGAGACAGTTGCCATGCAACGCGGTGATTTCGTAGAGATTCGCGTCTTCCGGCTCACCGGGTGCGAGCTCGACTTCCCATGACGCGCCGCGATAGCTGGTCCGCGCGCGCCCGTCGTGCCATGCGGGCACCGTGAGGGTCGAGCCGATGTCGAGATTGACATCTGGATTGCGCGCCGCTTCGGCGCGCGTTTTCGTCTTGCGCCCGTAGCGCGACTTGCGCAGCACGAGCACCGCGCCAAGCGCGACGACGGCCGCAACGCCGAACTGCAATGGCAAACCGGCTCCCGCCAGGCGCGCAAGCGCCGCCGCGATAAAGCCCAGCGCCACCATCAGCAGATAGAACGTGCCCTGCATCAGTTCGAGCACGATCAGCACGCCTGCGCCAACCCACCAGAACAGCCCGCTATGCATCACGTCGGCCTCCAAAAAGCAAAACACCCCGGATCTACCGGGGTGTTTATAGCATGAAGCGTCAACGTTTTATCGTTCGCTGAAGTACGTTTTACATACCTCTACAAACAATGCGCAATGCTTACTTCGCCGTCGTTTTCGCCAGCGCCTGCCACGTTTCGATGATCGTGTCCGGGTTCAGCGAGATCGACGCGATGCCTTCGTCCGTCAGCCATTGCGCGAAATCCGGATGATCCGACGGGCCCTGGCCGCAGATGCCGACGTACTTGTTCAGGCGCAGGCACGTGTCGATCGCGCGCTTGAGCATGAATTTGACGGCGGGATCGCGCTCGTCGAAGTCGACAGCGAGCAGTTCCATGCCCGAGTCGCGGTCGAGGCCGAGCGTGAGCTGCGTCAGGTCGTTCGAGCCGATCGAGAAGCCGTCGAAGTACTCGAGGAACTCCTCGGCAAGAATCGCGTTCGACGGCACTTCGCACATCATGATCAGGCGCAGACCGTTTTCGCCGCGCTTCAAGCCGTACTTCGCGAGCAGGTTCACGACGCGCTCCGCCTGCTTCAGCGTCCGCACGAACGGCACCATGATCTCGACGTTGTCGAGGCCCATCTCTTCGCGCACGCGCTTGAGCGCCATGCACTCCATTTCGAACGCCTGCGCGAAGTCTTCGGCGATGTAACGCGATGCGCCGCGGAAGCCGAGCATCGGGTTCTCCTCGTCCGGCTCATAGCGCGAGCCGCCGATCAGCTTCTTGTACTCGTTCGACTTGAAGTCCGACAGACGCACGATCACGGGCTTCGGATAGAACGCCGCGCCGATCGTCGCGATGCCTTCCGTCAGCTTGTCGACATAGAACGCACGCGGCGATGCATGGCCGCGCGCGACGCTTTCGACGGCCTTCTTCAGGTCCTGATCGACGTTCGGATACTCGAGAATTGCCTTCGGGTGAACGCCGATGTTGTTGTTGATGATGAATTCCAGACGCGCGAGACCCACGCCCTTGTTCGGCAGTTGCGCGAAGTCGAACGCGAGCTGCGGATTGCCCACGTTCATCATGATCTTCACGGGGATTTCCGGCAATTCGCCGCGCTGGATTTCCGTCACTTCCGTTTCGAGCAGGCCGTCGTAGATCTTGCCTTCGTCGCCTTCCGAGCACGACACCGTGACCAATGCGCCGTCCTTCAGCACGTCGGTCGCGTCGCCGCAGCCCACCACGGCGGGCACGCCCAACTCGCGCGCGATGATCGCCGCGTGGCAGGTCCGGCCGCCACGATTCGTGACGATCGCCGACGCGCGCTTCATCACTGGCTCCCAGTTCGGGTCGGTCATGTCCGCGACCAGCACGTCGCCCGGCTGCACGCGCTCCATCTCGGACGGATCGTGAATGACGCGCACGGGGCCTGCGCCGATCTTCTGGCCGATTGCGCGGCCCGTCGCCAGCACCTGCGACTGGCCCTTCAGCTTGAAGCGCTGCTCGGCCTTGTTGTGACCCTGGCTCTTCACCGTTTCAGGACGCGCCTGCAGGATGAAGATCTTGCCGTCGCGGCCATCCTTGCCCCACTCAATGTCCATCGGACGCTCGTAGTGCTTCTCG
The DNA here is from genome assembly GCF_038900755.1 of Paraburkholderia diazotrophica. Classification (GTDB taxonomy): domain Bacteria; phylum Pseudomonadota; class Gammaproteobacteria; order Burkholderiales; family Burkholderiaceae; genus Paraburkholderia; species Paraburkholderia diazotrophica_A. The sequence continues at coordinate 213,516 of NZ_JBBPEN010000011.1, read as the reverse complement.
ATGATGACCGCGTACTTCGCGAGTTCGATCACGTCGTCGTCGGTGATCGAGAAACGGTTGCGCTGCTCATGCGACACGTCGACGGTCTTCACGCGGCCTTCTTCGCCAGCCTTCGTGAACTCCATCTTGATGAGCTTCGAGCCGATAGAGCGGCGGATGATCGGGTACTTGTTCTGCGCGAGCGTGGTCTTGAATACGTAGAACTCGTCCGGATTCACTGCGCCTTGCACGACGGTTTCACCGAGGCCATAGCTCGACGTGATGAAGACGGCGTCCTTGAAGCCCGACTCGGTGTCCAGCGTGAACATCACGCCCGCCGCGCCGACGTCCGAGCGCACCATGCGCTGCACGCCCGCCGACAACGCGACTTCAGCGTGTGTGAAGCCCTTGTGGACGCGATAGGAGATGGCGCGGTCGTTGTACAGCGACGCGAACACGTGCTTCATGCGATCGAGCACGTCTTCGATGCCGACCACGTTCAGGTAGCTTTCCTGCTGGCCCGCGAACGATGCGTCCGGCAGATCTTCCGCCGTTGCCGACGAACGGACCGCAAACGACAGTTCCTCAGGCGAGCTCTTCGAGAGCGTTTCGAACGCCGCGCGGATTTCCTGCTCGAGACGCGGCTGCATCGGGGCGTCGACGATCCATTGACGGATCTCCTTGCCCGCAGCGGCAAGCGCCTTCACGTCGTCGACGTCGAGCGTCTCCAGACGTTGAGCGATGCGTTCGGTCAGGTTGTTGTGATGCAGGAACTCGCGGAATGCGAGCGCCGTCGTCGCAAAGCCCGTCGGCACGCGAACACCCGCTTCCGCGAGCTGACTGATCATCTCGCCAAGCGAAGCATTCTTGCCGCCGACGATGTCCACGTCGGTCATTCGCAACTGCTCGAATGGAACTACATACGCCTGATCCTTAGCAACGTTAACTGCGTTAGTCATACAAGCCCCTAAGTGTGGAAAAAATGCTCGATTGCGCAAGTGGGCTTGAACACGAGGCGCTCATGGGAAGCGTGGCTCGTGCCTTGCGCAACCTGTTGGAAAAGCAATCGCGGAAGAGGCTCGACCATCGATACGAAGCCCGACGAAGCAGGAGATTGAACGAACTTGCGACTTAGCCGTGCAAGATCCGAACAAATCGCGACGCAATCCAAGTGCGATAACGGATAGTTACCCGCGATTTGGCTGCAATTGCTTATCCAACAGGTTGCCGCTATTCTACCGTGCCGACTCTCGAAATGTGACAGTCGGACAAGAATTGCGCCGCGACGGCGCCGCTGCAGGGTTTCCGGCCAGCCACCGGGCAGCGCGCGCCACGCGGCGATGTCTGATTTGAGCGGATTTTGACGCTCGCGTTCCCTTCCCTCACCGATGCCGCCCACCGTATTCATCGTCTCCGACGGTACGGGGATCACTGCCGAAACGTTCGCGCATTCGATCCTCTCCCAGTTCGACCAGAAATTTCGCCTGGTCCGTGTGCCGTTCGTCGATTCGACGGAAAAAGCGTACGCCACCCTCGAAAAGATCAACGAATCCGCCCATCACGAAGGCCGCCGCCCGATCGTCTTCACGACGCTCGTGAACAGCGCATCGAACCAGATCGTGAAGGACTCGAACGCGCTCGTGCTGGACATGTTCCAGACCTTCGTCGAGCCGCTCGAACAGGAACTGGAGCTGAAGTCGAGCCATGCGATGGGCCGCGGCCACCAGAACGCCGACACCGAGGAGTACAAGAACCGTATCGAGGCGATCAACTTCTCGCTCGCCCACGACGACGGCCAGTCGAATCGCAATCTGGAAGAAGCGGATGTGATCCTCGTCGGCGTGTCGCGCAGCGGCAAGACGCCGACGAGTCTGTATCTGGCGATGCAGTACGGCGTGAAGGCGGCGAACTATCCGCTGATCCCCGAAGACTTCGAGCGCGGCAAGCTGCCGACGCCGCTGCTCGCGCATCGCACGAAGATGTTCGGGTTGTCGATCGATCCGCAGCGGCTTTCGGAGATTCGCAACGAGCGGCGCCCCGGCAGCAAGTACGCCGCGCTCGAAAACTGCCGCTACGAAATCAATGAAGCGGAAACGATGATGCGGCGCGAAGGCATCAAGTGGCTGTCGTCGACGCACAAGTCGATCGAAGAAATCGCGACGACCATCCTGCAGGAAATCAGGCTCGATCGGTCGTCGTATTGATGCAGCCGGTGTGAAGGTTAGCTGGAAGCGCGCGGCTCGTGCCCGCGCTGCTGCCGGCACTGCTCGAAAAGGCACACGGCGGCCGCCGCCGCGACATTCAGCGATTCCATCCCGCCCGGCTGCGGAATCGTCACGCGATACGTCACCGCGTCGCGCCACGCCTGCGAAACGCCCGCCCCTTCGTTGCCGAACACCCACGCGACCGGACCCGACAGATCGGTGTCGTAAATCGCCCGCGCGCCGTGCGAGTCCGTGATCGCGACAGGCACATCGAGCCGCTCGATCAGCGTCTGCGGTTCGACATCCTCATGAATTTGCAGCAGGAAATGCGCGCCCATGCCGGAGCGCAGCACTTTGGACGACCACGCGTACGCGGTACCCGGCGCGCAGAACACATGGGCGATGCCCGCCGCCGCCGCGCTGCGCAGAATCGAGCCGACATTGCCCGCATCCTGCACGCCGTCGAGCACGATGCACCCTTGCGTCACGCGTTCGGGCAGCGCCTCGTTGAGTTTCTCGACGAGCAACAGCATGCCGACACCATTCACGACACTCGACAGTTGCCCGAAGAGCGCATCGGGCAACGTGACGATACGCCGCTCATCGATGCGCGCGACGATGGCCTGCGCTTCTTCATGGCGCAGCGCGCCTTCCGTGACGACGCACGTCTCGGGCTGCCCCGCGACGTCGAGATAGGCGCTCGCGAGATGAAACCCTTCGAGCAGCGCATGGCCGCTCCTGCGCTGTTGATGCGTCGAACCGGCCAATGCCTTCAGACGTTTGTAGAGCGGATTGTCCCGCGAAGTAATGGCTTTCACTGGCAGCGAAGACCGTATCGGTAGCGTGAAAAAACGGGTGAAAAGAAAAGCGCCCGAAGGCGCTTGAGTCGTTTCTGCGCGGCGTCAGAACGGCGCGCTATCGTCGGCGATGAGCACGTCGTCGTCACCTGCGAGGGGCGGCACGATCACGACGTCCTCAGGCAGATCGACGGCCGTGCCGAGCCGCAGATACGCGTCGCGCACGGGCGCAAACGAACGCCGGTGATGCTCGCACGGACCATGGTCGCGCAGCGCCAGCAGATGCTGCGGCGTGCCGTAGCCCGCGTGCGCGTCGAAGCCGTACATCGGGAACATGTGATGCAGTTCGAGCAGCATCCGGTCGCGCGTGACCTTTGCGAGAATCGACGCGGCCGAGATGCACGACACGAGCGCATCGCCGCTGACGATCGCCGCGCTGCGAATGCTCAGCATCGGGCAACGGTTGCCGTCGATCTGCGCGAGTGTCGGCGCAACGCTCAGGCCTTCGACGGCGCGCTTCATCGCGAGCATCGTCGCGTGCAGGATGTTCAGCGTGTCGATCTCTTCGACCGACGCCGACGCAACGCAATACGCAAGCGACCGCTCGACGATCTTGTCGTACAGCTCTTCGCGCTTTTTCGGCGTCAACGTCTTTGAATCGCCGAGTCCACGGATGCGGGGTTTCGTCGGATCGAGAATGACGGCGGCGGCGACCACGGGGCCCGCGAGCGGACCACGCCCTGCTTCGTCGACGCCACAAACGACGTCCTCCGGCGACGAAAAATCGAGGCCGGCCTGTTTCGCGAGCGTCGCGGACGCCTTGCGGCGCGGCGCGGCCTTGCGCGTCGCGCCCGTCATCGACGCCCCCGACGCGCTTCGACGACGCCGACGACCGCATCCGCCGCTCGCTGCGCTGTGTTCTGCTTCAGCACGTGATGCATCTCGGTGAAGATTTCCGTCAGCGTGCGCCGGTTTGCGTCGTCGCGCAACTGAGTCAGCGTGGCATCGGCCAACGCTTCGGGCGTCGCGAAGTGCTGCAGGATTTCGGGCACGACGAACCGCCCGGCGAGGATGTTCGGCAGGCCCACGTACGGCAGATAACCCTGACGTCGCATAATCTGTCCCGTCAGCCACGGCACCTTGTACGAAATCACCATCGGCTTCTTCAACAGCGCCGCTTCCAGCGTGACCGTGCCGCTTTTCACGAGAATCGCGTCCGCGGCCGTCATCGCGAGCTGCGCGTTGCCGTCCGTCAGCGTCAGCGGCAGCTTCGGATGCGCGTCGACGAGCGGCTTCAGCAGTTCACGCAGCGCAGGCGTCGCAGCCGGCATCACGAAGCGCACGCCCGGCTCGCGCTGCAACATCAGTTCCATCGCGTCGAAGAACGTCGGACCGATCAGCGAGATTTCCGAGCGGCGGCTGCCCGGCAGCACGGCGATCACCGGGCCGCTTTCCGGCAGGCCGAGCACGCGGCGCGCGCCCGACACGTCCGGTTCGAGCGGGATTTCATCCGCGAGCGGATGGCCGACATAAGTCGCCGCCACGCCCGATTTCTCGAGCAGCGCCTTTTCGAACGGAAACACGCACAGCATGTGATCGACGGCCTTGACGATCTTCTTGATCCGGCCGCCGCGCCATGCCCAGATCGACGGACAGACGAAGTGGATGGTCGGAATGCCCGCGTCGCGCAACGCGTGCTCGAGGCCGAAGTTGAAATCCGGCGCGTCGACGCCGATGAACACCGACGGCGGCTCCGCCAGCAACTGCCTCTTCAGCTCGTTGCGGATGCCGAGAATCTCGGGAATGTGCTTCAGCGCTTCGACGTAGCCGCGCACCGACAGCTTTTCCATCGGGAAATGCGCGTCGAAGCCCTTCGCGGTCATGCGCGGGCCGCCGATGCCGAAGTACTGCGTCCCTTGCGGAAGACGGGCCGCGAGCCCGTCCAGCAGCGACGCCGCGAGCAGGTCGCCCGACGGCTCGCCGGCCACCATTGCGAGCCGCAGCGGACTGGTAGGCAACGGCATCGGTCAGCGAATGATGCCGCGCTGCGACTGCTCGACGAATTCGACGAGCGCGCGCACGGGCTCGTCGCCATCGCCGCCCGCCGTCGCGAGTTCGCGCAATTGCACCTTCGCTTCTTCGAGCGACAGGCTGTTCTTGTACAGCAGACGATACGCGGAGCGCAGCGCCGAAATGGCGTCCGGAGCGAAGCCGCGGCGGCGCAGCCCTTCGACGTTGATGCCGTGCGGCTCGGCCTTGTTGCCCGCGGCGATCACGAACGGCGGAATGTCCTGCACGAGCGCCGACGCGCCGCCCAGCATGGAGTGCGCGCCGATGCGCACGAACTGGTGCACGCCCGACATGCCGCCGACAATCGCGTAATCGCCGATGATCACATGGCCTGCCATCTGCGCATTGCTCGACAGGATCACGTTACTGCCGATCTGGCAGTCGTGGCCGATGTGCACATAAGCCATGATCCAGTTGTCGTCGCCGAGCGTCGTGATGCCCTGGTCCTGCACGGTGCCCGTGTGGATCGTCGTGAATTCGCGGATCGTGTTGCGGTTGCCGATCACGAGCTTCGTGGGCTCGTCGCGGTACTTCATGTCCTGCGGCCGGCCGCCGACCGACGCGTAATGGCCGATGCGGTTGTCTTCGCCGATCGTCGTATGACCTTCGATCACGCTGTGCGAACCGACCGTGGTGCGCGCACCGATCGTGACGTGCGCGCCGACGATTGCGTACGGTCCGATCTCGACCGATTCGTCGAGCTGCGCGCCCGACTCGATGATCGCAGTAGGATGGATCCTGCTCATGCGCCCTCGCTGTATTTACCGCTGTATTTCCGTTACATGGCGCGGATGACGCTGCGGCGCCGTCCAGCACGTTCGAGCCGCCACGTTGCAATCCATCTTGTGACAGCCCGAAGTTTCGATTGTTCTGCCGCGGCGCTGCCGACATGACGGAGCACGATCGTGCCTCTTCCGTCCGCTGTCCGCGCGCCGCGGCCGTTACTGCCTGTTGCTTTGCGTCACTCGCTGTCCGCCTGACGCACCGCGCACATCAGATCGGCTTCGGCCGCCACCTGGCCGTCCACTTCGGCGCGCGCCTTGAACTTCCAGATGCCGCGCATATGGCGCTCAAACGTGGCGTTCAGGATCAGCTGGTCGCCCGGTTCGACGACGCGCTTGAAGCGCGCATTGTCGATGCCGACGAACAGGTACAGCGTGTTGTCGGGATCATGCGGCTCTTCGGAGAACGTCAGGAGCGCCGCCGTCTGCGCGAGCGCTTCCAGAATCAGCACGCCGGGCATCACGGGGCGCTTCGGGAAGTGGCCCATGAAGAACGGTTCGTTGATCGTCACATTCTTCAGCGCCTTGATGCTCTTGTGCGGCTCGAGTTCGAGCACCCGATCGACGAGGAGGATCGGATAGCGATGCGGCAGCAGCGTGAGGATCTTGTGGATGTCGAGATTGATTTTTTCGGTGCTCATGGTGTTTCCGCTCACGCATTGGTTGCGCGATGATGACTGCGAATGCTGGGTGCTGGCGCATGGATGACGAAACGCGCCCTGCCGCCCGTTCCTGTGCCGGCCGCGCGCCGCCTGACGGCCGCGTGCGCTGGCGCTTTCTTTCGGTCGACGCTTACGCCTTGTCTCCGGAGGCGCTGGCGACGGCGGCTTCGAGTGCCTTGATACGGTCTCGCAGCTTGTCGAGATTGCGCATCAACGCGGCGCTTTTGTTCCAGTCGGCGTGATCCACGGCAGGGAACGCGCTCGTGTACATGCCGGGTTTCAACAGCGATTTCGACACGCCCGACTTGGCCGTGACGATCACGTAGTCGGCCAGCGTGACGTGACCGGCAATGCCGACTGCCCCACCGATCATGCAGTGACGGCCAATCGTCGTACTGCCGGCAATGCCCGCGCAACCCGCGATCACCGTGTAGGCGCCGATCTTGCAGTTATGGCCGATCTGCACGAGGTTGTCGATTTTCACGCATTCTTCGATCACGGTATCGGCCATCGCGCCGCGGTCGATCGTCGTATTCGCGCCGATTTCGACGTCGGGTCCAATCGACACGCCGCCGACCTGCGGAATCTTCACCCAGTTGCCCGTGCGCGCGTCGCCGTCGCCGACGAAATCCGGCGCAAAGCCGAAGCCGTCCGAACCGATCACGGCGCCCGCATGAACGATCACGCGCTCGCCGAGCGTGCAGCCGTGATAGACGGCGACGTTCGGATACAGATGCGAGCCGGCGCCGACCTTCGTGTCACGCCCGATGAACACGTTCGCGTCGAGCCGCACGTTCTCGCCGATCGCGGCGCCTGCTTCGACCGTCACGTTCGGGCCGATCACGGCAGTCGCGGCGATTTGCGCGGAAGGATCGACGGTTGCGCTTGCGTGCACGCCCGGCTGCGCCTTCGGCGCGGCCATATCGATGAAGGCCTGCGCGAGACGCGCAAAATAAGCGTAGGGATTCGGCGTGACGATGAAGTTACGACCGTCGCGCGAAGCGAGCTTCGCGAGATCCGCCGCGTTGATCAGCACCGCGCCCGCGCGCGTCGTTTCGGCCTGCGCCAGATACTTCGGGTTGGCGAGGAACGCCAGTTGATCCGGGCCAGCCTGATCGAGCGGCGCCAGATTGCCGACGCGGTGCGCGCGATCGCCGACGACCTCGCCGCCGAACCGCTGCACGATCTCCTCGAGCGTGAATGCCATGCGTGTACTGCTCCTGCTGTTCAGTTGCCTGCCTTGCGCGCGAACCGCGCGCCGGGTGCGTTTCGCGGGACGGTTTTGCGCCGTGTGCGCCGTGCTTGCGTGAGCTTGCGCTTTATCAGTTGCCGCTGCTGCTGCCGTTGCCCGACGATGCAAGCGCCTTCAGCACCTGGTCGGTGATGTCGATGCGCGGGCTCACATAGACCGCTTCCTGCACGATCAGGTCGTAGTGCTGCTGCTCGGCGATCTGCTTGATCACCTTGTTCGCGCGGTCAAGTACGGCTGCCAGCTCTTCGTTGCGGCGCTGGTTCAGATCTTCACGGAACTCGCGCTGCTTGCGCTGGAAGTCCGTGTCGAGCTGCGACAGGTCGCGCTGTTTCTGTGCGCGATCGGCGGGCGCCATCGACGCGCCATTCTTGTCGAGCGAGTCGGACATCGACTTGAGACGCTGCGCCATATCCTGCAGGTCCTTGTCGCGCTTCGCGAACTCCGCTTCCAGCTTGGTCTGCGCCGCCTTCGCCGCCGCCGATTCACGCAGGATGCGATCCGAATTCACCGCGGCGATCCGCGCTTCCTGCGCCTGTGCGGCATTCGCCGCGCCGACGCCGAGCGTCATGACCACGGCCATTGCGCACGCCACACGTTTCGAAAACATACCAGTTAGCAAAGTCATCCTCTCGATGCTGTAAGGGGTTCCGGTTCTCGATCGCGCGATCAGAACGCCGTCCCGATCTGGAACTGGAACTTCTGATACTGGTCGCCCGCGTGCTTCTGCAACGGGAAGCCCAGCGACAGCTTGAGCGGCCCGATCGGCGAAATCCATGCGAGACCGAGACCGTAACCGTAGCGCAAGCCGTTCGAGCCGACCGTCGTATTGCCGCCCTGACGCGAATCACCCCACACGTTACCGGCGTCGAGGAACGTGAACACCCGCAGCGTACGGTCATAACCGGTGCCCGGCAGCGGGAACGTGAGTTCGACGTTGGTGACGAACATCTTGTTGCCGCCGATCGGATCATGCGTAACCGTGTCGCGCGGACCGAGCGAGCTCGGCTCATAGCCGCGGACCGAGCCGATACCGCCCGCGTAGTAGTTCTTGAAGATCGGATACGCGTTGCCGATGCCGTTACCGTAGCCGCCCTGGATGTTGAAGCCCAGCACGAAGCCGCGAGCAAACGAATAATAGTACTGCGCCTGCAAGTCGGCCTTGTAATACTCGGTGCCGCCGATCGGCGTGCCGTATTCGGCATTCGCCTGCGTGAAGTAGCCGCGGCTCGGCACCAGTGCGCTGTCACGCGCGTCGCGCGACCAGCCGACCGTCAGCGGCACGTTGTTCGACACGCGGCCGAAGTCCTGCACGTAGTTCTTGTAGGCCTGCGGCGTATTGGCGTCGACGTCCAGCGTGTTCTGCTCGAAGCCCGCGCCGAAGTACACCGTGTCCACTTCCGAGAACGGAATGCCGAACTTCAGGTCGCCGCCCATCGTGACGATGCGGAAGCTCGAATCCGTCGAGTAGTACAGCGGCTCGTACGTGCGGTAGTAGACGTCGGTAATGCGCTTGATGCCGTCGACCGTGAAGTACGGGTCGACCTGCGTGACCGTCAGCGTGCGGTACGTCTTCGCGGTGTTCACGTTCACGGACAGGCTCGTGCCCGAACCGAACACGTTGTCCTGCGACACGCCCGCCGACAGCACCACCTTGTCCGTCGACGAGAAGCCCGCGCCCAGCGTGATCGCGCCCGTCGGCTTTTCGGCGACCTTCACGTCGACGTCCACCTGGTCCGGCGTGCCTTCGACGGGTACCGTTGTCACGTCGACATCCGTGAAGTAGCCAAGACGGTTGATGCGGTCCTTCGACAGCGCGAGGCGGTTCGAATCGAACCACGAGCTTTCGAGCTGGCGCATTTCGCGGCGCACCACTTCGTCGCGCGTGCGGGTGTTGCCGTTCACGTTGATGCGACGCACGTACACGCGGCGGCTCGGATCGACCTGCAGCGTCAGGTCGACCTTGTGATGCTCCTGGTCGATTTGCGGCAGCGCGTTCACGGTCGCGAACGCGTAGCCGTATTCGCCGAGCTTGTCGACGATCGCCTTCGTCGTGGCCTGCAGCTTTTCCGCCGAGAAACGGTCGCCCGGCTTGATCTTGATCAGCTTGTTCAGTTCGGCTTCGCGGTCGAGCAGATTGCCCGCGAGCTTGATGCTGTTGATCGTGTACGGCTCGCCTTCATGCAGCGTGACCGTCAGATACATGTCCTTCTTGTCCGGCGTGATCGACACCTGGGTCGACTCGATGTTGAACTCGAGATAGCCGCGGTTCAGGTAATACGAGCGGACGTTCTCGAGGTCGCCGGTGAGCTTTTCCTTCGAATACAGGTCGTTCTTCGTGTACCACGAGAACCAGTTCGGCGTGGACAGCTGCATTTCGTCGCGCAGCGTGCCCGTGCTGAATGCCTTGTTGCCGATGAAGTTGATCTGGCGGATCTTCGCGCTAGGACCCTCGATCACGGCGAACAGGACCGCAACACGGTTGCGATCGATCGGCGTGATCGTAGTCGTGACTTCCGCGGCGTAGAAGCCGCGCGTCAGATACTGGCGCTTCAGTTCCTGCTCGGCCTTGTCGACGAGCGCCTTGTCGTAGTAACGGCCCTGCGACAGACCGACCGCGCGCAGCGCCTTGATCAGGTTGTCCTTCTCGAATTCATGCAGGCCGGAGAAATCAATCGTGCCGATGGCGGGACGCTCCAGCACCTGCACCACCACGACGTCGCCTTCCGTGGCGATTTTCACGTCGTTGAAGAAACCCGTTGCGTACAGCGCGCGGATGGCTTCGGAAGCCTTTTCGTCGTTAAACGTATCGCCTTGCTTGATGGGGAGATAGGAGAATACCGTGCCGGGTTCTACCCGTTGCAGCCCTTCGATCCGAATGTCTTTCACCACGAAGGGTGTCGTCGCGTGAGCTACCAGCCCATGCGCGGCGAATGCCGCGGCTACAACCGTCTTTGGAACAAAGCGATGAGGTTTAAACAACGTGCTTCCCCAGTGTGTATAGCTGCATCAGGTCAGGCGGGCGCCATCGTACGCCGCCAGACACTTTAAAAATGGATTAAACGAGCAAGATCGTTGAACAGCGCAATCGCCGACAAGGCGACGATACAAGCCAGTCCCGCTCTTTGAAGAACGAGCTGCCAGCGATCCGATACGGCTTTGCCGGTAACAGCTTCAACCAGATAATATAACAGATGCCCCCCGTCCAATACCGGTATTGGTAAAAGGTTGAGGACGCCGAGGCTTATGCTGACAAGCGCGAGGAACGACAGGAATGCTGACGGACCGAGTCGCGCGCTCTTGCCCGCGTAGTCCGCGATGGTGACGGGCCCGGACAGATTTTTGAGCGAAGCCTCGCCGACGATCATCCGGCCGAACATCCGCACCGAGTACACAGCAAGGTCCCATGTGCGGCGCGCGCCGAGGCGCACGCTCTCGACAGGACCGTAGCGCACGTCGATCGATGGCACTTGCGTCGCCAGCTCGGCGCCGATGCGGCCGATCTGCTGGCCCGTCATCTCGTCGCGCTGAACGCCCGGCACGATAGTCAGATTCTGCAACACCCCCGGCTGCTGGTTCTTCGCGCCGCGCTCGATTTGCAGCACGACAGGCTTGCCCGCGTGCGACTTGATGTAGTTGATGAAGGTCGTCGCGTTATCGGCGGGACGTCCGTCGACCGCGCGGATCCGGTCGCCGGCGAGCAGGCCCGCGCGCACCGCAGCGCTGCCCGGCTGCACGCCCGCCACCGACAGCGTGCCGCCGCCGGGCTCGAAGCCGAGCCGCGACATGAAGTCGTCGTCGACTTCCTTGTCGGTGAGGCCTTGCAAGTCCAGCGGGAAGTCGAACGTGCCGTGCCCGCCGTCCTTCGCGCTCAATATGACGCGCTTGTGGTCGAACGCGGCGCCCAGGAGCTTCCAGCGCAAATCCGACCACGAGCGAACGCGCTCGAACTCGCCACCGTCCGCGTCGCGCACGCCGACCACGGTCTCGCCGCCCTCGAAGCCCGCGCGCGCCGCGACGGTATCGGCAACAGGCGCTGCGACAATTGCGGCTGGCTCGGTGACACCCGTGGCGAACACGGCCGCAAACAGCACGATGGCGAGGATGAAGTTCGCGACGGGACCCGCCGCGACGATCGCGATACGCTTGCCGACCGACTGACGATTGAACGCGCGCGGCAGATCGGCGGGAGGAATCGGCACGCCTTCTTCGCGCTCGTCGAGCATCTTCACGTAGCCGCCGAGCGGCAGCGCGGCGATGGTCCACTCGGTGCCCGTCTTCGCGCTGACCCAGCGCGCAAGCGGCTTGCCGAAGCCGATCGAAAAACGCAGCACCTTCACGCCGCACAGGCGCGCAATGCTGTAGTGGCCAAACTCATGGACGACCACCAGTACGCCGATCGCGACTGCGAAGGCGACCAGTTCGATCAGCACGTTCATAAACGCCTCACTGGACGGCGCGTTCCGTGAGGCGAGCGCCCGCCGGCAGACCGTCGATCAAAGCGTGGGCGGCGCGGCGCGCAGCAGCGTCCGCGTCGACCACGTCCGCGAGGCTCGACGCCTCGCGATTGGGCAATGTGTTCAGCACGGCTTCGACGACCCGGGCAATCGCCATGAAGCCGATGCGGCGCGACAGGAACGCCTCGACGGCGATCTCGTTCGCCGCGTTCAGCGCAGCGCTGGCAACGCCGCCTTCGGCCAGCGCCTGCATCGCGAGCGCGAGGCACGGGAAGCGCGCGTAATCGGGCTTCTCGAACGATAACGATGCGATCTGCGCGAGATCGAGCTGCGCGACACCCGAATCGACGCGATCCGGGAAAGCCAGCGCGTGTGCGATCGGCGTGCGCATGTCCGGGTTGCCTAGTTGCGCGAGCACCGATCCGTCCGCGTACGACACGAGCGAATGAATCACGCTCTGCGGGTGAATCAGCACGTCGATGCGCTCGCCGGGCAGGCCGAACAGCCAGTGCGCCTCGATCACTTCGAGGCCCTTGTTCATCATCGTTGCGGAGTCCACGGAAATCTTGCGGCCCATCACCCAGTTGGGGTGCTTGCATGCTTCTTCCGGCGTGACGTCGACGAGCGTCGACGGCTCGCGCGTGCGGAACGGCCCGCCCGACGCCGTCAGGATGATTTTCGATACCCCGCCATGCAACGCCGATTCGCGCGGCAGGCACTGGAAGATTGCGTTGTGCTCGCTGTCGACGGGCAGCAGGATCGCGCCGTTGTCGCGTACCGCGTCCATGAAGATCGCGCCCGACATCACAAGCGCCTCCTTGTTCGCGAGCAGGATGCGCTTGCCGGCGCGCGCGGCCGCAAGGCTCGGCTCAAGACCCGCCGCGCCGACGATCGCCGCGACGACAGTGTCGCAGCCGTCACTCTTCGATACATCGACGAGCGCCTGCGGGCCGTACGTGACTTCCGTCCTGCAACCCGCAGCATGCAGCTTCGCGGCCACGCTCGCGGCCGTCTCGGCATCGCCGACGACGGCCACTTCGGGTTTGAAGCGCAGGCATTGTTCGACGAGCTTGTCGCCGTTGCGATGCGCGGTCAGCGCATACACCGAGAAACGCTCGGGATGACGCGCGACGACGTCGAGCGTGCTGTCTCCGATCGAGCCCGTGGAACCGAGCAAAGTGAGTCGTTTTTGCATATCTCTTTCTCTAGCCGATGGGCTACGACAATACGAGCATCGCGAGCGGCAGCACCGGCAACAGGGCGTCGATGCGGTCGAGCACGCCGCCATGTCCCGGCAGCAGGTTGCTCGAATCCTTCACGCCGGCCTGGCGCTTGAGCATCGACTCGAACAGGTCGCCCACCACGCTGAACACGACCAGCAGCGTCAGCGTGGCAAACGCGCGCGCGCCGCCGAGGTGCTCGAGCAGCGCGGAAAACAGGGTTGGCGCGAACACATGAGTGACGACGGCAATGGCCGCGACGATCATCACCGCGAGCCACCCGCCGACGGCGCCCTCCCAGGTCTTGCCGGGGCTGATCGATGGCGCAAGTTTGTGCTTTCCGAAGGCCTTACCCGCAAAGTATGCGCCGATATCGGCCAACCAGACCACGAGGAGCAGGGAAAGCACGAACGGCACGCCCTCGATTCGGGCCGCGACGAGGGCGTGCCAGCAAGCTGCGAACACGACGACGCCCGCCAGTAGCAGGAACGGCCGCCAGGCGCCCTGAGCGAGCGCCGGCTTACGCAATAGCACGAACGGGCCCGCGAATACCCAGAAGATTGACGACGCTTCGAAGAGCGGCCGTGGCGCCACGAAGCCCGTGCCGAGCTTCGTGCTGGCCACCAGCGCCAGCGCAGCAACGATCGCGTAGATCACGGGACCCGCCCCCGGAAGCTTCAGCAGCCGCGCCCACTCCCACGCGGCGAACACGACGACGAACGCGATCAGCGCGCCGAAGCCGCCGATCGGCGCCCATAGCGTGACGGGAATAAGAATGGCCAGCAGGACGATCGCCGTGATGACACGGGTTTTTAGCATGGAAGCGAATCGGCGTTTTGCGATTGCGGCTCGAGCTGGGCGCTCGTGCGGCCGAAGCGGCGCTCACGCTCGGTGTACGACGCGATTGCGCGGCCCAGCGCGTCGGCGTCGAAATCCGGCCAGTAGGTATCGGTGAAATAGAACTCGGTGTACGCGAGCTGCCACAGCAGGAAGTTGCTGATGCGCTGCTCGCCGCCCGTGCGGATGAAAAGATCCGGCTCGGGCGCGTAAGCCATTGCGAGGTGTTGGGCGAACGCGTCTTCGTTGACCTCGACGGGGCTGCCCACCGCCACCGACTCCTCGACCAGCTTGCGCGTGGCCTGCATGATGTCCCAGCGGCCGCCGTAGTTCGCGGCGATGGTCAGCGTCAGGCGCGTGTTCTTCGCCGTCTTGGTTTCGGCGCGGGTGATCAGGTCCTGGATCTTTTTGTCGAACATCGACAGATCGCCGACCACGCGCAGACGGATGCCGTTTGCGTGCAGCTTGCCGATCTCGCGCTCGAGCGCGGTGACGAACAGGCGCATCAGGAACGACACCTCGTCGATCGGACGGCGCCAGTTTTCGGAACTGAATGCGAACAGCGTCAGATACTGGACGCCCCGTCGGGCACAGGCGTCGACGGCCGAGCGCACGGCGTCGAGGCCACGCGTATGGCCCGCCACGCGCGGCAGGCGGCGTTGAGTCGCCCAACGGCCATTGCCGTCCATGATGATCGCGATGTGACGCGGTACGGCTGAGACGTCAGGGACGCGAACGGTTGAGCTTGTATAGGTCATGGCCGTCGGGTAAAGCAGCAAATAAAGAAGAGATGATCAGTGAAAGTTCTCGTGTCTGGTGTGCGCCAGACCATCAAACCGTCATGATCTCGCCTTCCTTGGTTTGCACGAGCTTGTCGATTTCCGCGACGAACTTGTCCGTCAGCTTCTGAACATCGTCGCCGGCGCGGCGCTCATCGTCTTCGGAGATTTCCTTGTCCTTCACGAGCTTCTTCAGCTGCTCGTTCGCGTCGCGGCGCAGGTTGCGCACCGCCACCTTCGCCGTCTCGCCTTCGCTCTTGACGATCTTCGTGAGTTCCTTACGGCGCTCTTCCGTCAGCGGGGGCATCGGCACGCGGATCAGATCGCCGTGCGTGGCCGGGTTCAGGCCCAGATCCGATTCGCGGATCGCCTTCTCGATCACGGAGACCATCTTCTTTTCCCACGGCTGCACGCCGATCGTGCGGGCGTCGACGAGCGTCAGGTTCGCGACCTGCGAGATCGGCACGGGCGAGCCGTAGTAGTCGACCTGGATGTGATCGAGCAGGCCCGTGTGCGCACGGCCCGTGCGGATTTTCGACAGATCGTTCTTGAACGCGTCGAGCGAGCGCTGCATTTTTTGTTCAGCGCTCTTCTTGGTATCAGCCACAGACATGATTAAACCTCCGAACCTTCAAAACGATGCGGGCCCGCCAGCGCGCGCGAGGCGGCGCCCAAGCCCGCGGTCAAGCCCACAGACGTGAAAGAGAGTTTACACGTGGACGAGCGTGCCTTCGTCCTCGCCCTGCACGATGCGCTTGAGCGCGCCCGGCTTCACGATCGAAAACACGCGAATCGGCAGCTTCTGGTCGCGGCACAGCGCAAAGGCGGTGGCGTCCATCACCTGCAGGTTGCGGCCAATTGCCTCGTCGAAACTGATCGTCGAATAACGCGTCGCAGACGGGTCCTTCTTCGGATCGGCCGAATAGACGCCGTCGACCTTGGTCGCCTTCAGCACCACTTCCGCGCCGACCTCCGAGCCGCGCAGCGCTGCCGCCGTGTCCGTCGTGAAGAATGGATTGCCCGTGCCGGCCGCGAAAATCACGACCTTGCCCTCTTCCAGCTGACGGATGGCGCGGGGACGGATGTAGGGCTCGACGACCTGATCCATGCGCAGCGCCGACTGCACGCGCGCTTCGATTCCGGCGTGCCGCATCGCGTCCTGCAACGCCAGTGCGTTCATCATCGTGGCCAGCATGCCCATGTAGTCGGCCGTCGCACGGTCCATACCCGCCGCGCCACCCGCCACACCGCGAAAAATGTTGCCGCCGCCGATCACCACCGCCAGTTGCGTACCGAGCCGCACCACCTCGGCCACGTCCGCCACCATTCTTTCGATCGTCGCGCGATTGATGCCGAATGCATCATCGCCCATCAGGGCTTCGCCAGAGAGTTTGAGGAGGACGCGTTTATAGGCAGTGGGCATAGAGATATCCAGATTGCGCTGAGCAGGGCCAAAAAGCCGCCAAACAACAAGGAACTAACTGTAGGGGTGAAATACGAATTCGGGCAAGCGCCGCCAAATTGATGCGCCTCAACGACCGACCGAGGCGAGTCGATATCCGGCCGCCGTGCGCCTTGCACACGCGCAACCCCAGCGGCGCTGCCGGCCGCGGCGAGGTCCAGCCCCGCCGCGGGTCAAACGGTACAACGTAAAACTTAAACGAAGCTTATTGCTGCTTCGCAGCAGCAACTTGCGCCGCGACTTCGGCAGCGAAGTCGTCCTGACGCTTTTCGATGCCCTCGCCCACGACGAACAGCGCGAACTTCTGCACGCTCGAGTTCGCGGCCTTCAGCATCTGTTCGATCGTCTGCTTGTCGTTTTTCACGAACGGCTGGTTCAGCAGCGACACTTCCTTCAGATACTTCTGCACCGAGCCGTCGACCATCTTCGCGACGATCTCAGCCGGCTTGCCCGATTCGGCTGCCTTCTGCTCGGCGATGCTGCGCTCCTTGGCGATCAGGTCAGCGGGAACGTCGTCTGCCGACAGCGAGACCGGCTTCATCGCCGCGATGTGCATCGCGACGTCCTTGCCGACCTGCTCGTCCGCGCCCGTGTACTCGACCAGCACGCCGATGCGCGTGCCGTGCAGGTAGGCAGCCAGCTTGTTCGACGTTTCGAAGCGCGCGAAACGGCGGATCGACAGGTTTTCGCCGATCTTGCCGACGAGCGCCGAACGCACTGCGTCGACCGTCGAGCCTTCCAGCGGCAGTGCCGACAGCGCGGCGACGTCAGCCGGGTTCTGCTTGACGACCAGCTCGGCAACCTTCTTCGAGAAGCCGATGAAGTCGTCGTTCTTCGAAACGAAGTCGGTTTCGCAGTTCAGTTCGACGATCGCGCCAACGCCGCCTTCGATGAACGAAGCGATCACGCCTTCAGCCGTGACGCGCGACGCCGCCTTCGACGCCTTGTTGCCGAGCTTAACGCGCAGCAGCTCTTCAGCGCGCGCCATATCGCCGTCAGCTTCCGTCAGCGCCTTCTTGCATTCCATCATCGGCGCGTCGGTCTTCGCGCGCAGTTCTGCCACCATGCTTGCGGTAATTGCCGCCATCATTCGCTCCTTGAGTCTGTCTGTCACACGCCGCCCGCATTCGATGCCGACGGCAGAATTTCGTTTCCGCGCAGCGCACTTTTATTTCCGGCGCTGCCGCGTGCGCGTTGCCGCACGCTCACTCCAGATCGTCGCGGCTTAAAAAAAGGGGGCCTATCGAGAGCCCCCTTTTTTGCCGGACACAGGGTGCTTTACGCTTCCCCGTTGACCTCGACGAACTCGTCGCCGTCGCCGCCGCGGGCAGCCTGCACGACTTCGTTGACCGCGTTTGCACGGCCTTCGAGGATCGCGTCAGCCACGCCTTGCGCGTACAGCGTAACGGCCTTGCTCGCGTCGTCGTTGCCCGGGATCACGTAATCCACGCCTTCCGGCGAGTGGTTCGTATCAACCACGGCGATGACGGGCACGCCCAGCTTGTTCGCTTCCGTCACGGCAATCTTGTGGTAGCCGACGTCAACCACGAAGATCGCATCCGGAATGCCACCCATGTCCTTCACGCCGCCGATCGACTTTTGCAGCTTGGCGATTTCGCGTTCGAACAGCAGCGCTTCCTTCTTGCTCATCTTCTCGAGCTCGCCTGCCTCGACTGCCGCTTCCATGTCCTTCAGGCGCTTGATCGAAACCTTCAGCGTCTTGAAGTTGGTCAGCATGCCGCCGAGCCAGCGTGCGTTGACATAAGGCATGCCAGCGCGCTGAGCCGCTTCGGCGATCGTGTCGCGCGATTGACGCTTCGTGCCGACGAACAGGATCGTGCCGCGGTTCGCTGCCAGTTGACGCACGTACTTCAGTGCGTCGTTGTACATCGGCAGCGTCTTTTCGAGGTTGATGATGTGAATCTTGTTGCGATGACCGAAAATGAAGGGGGCCATCTTCGGGTTCCAGAAGCGCGTCTGGTGACCGAAGTGGACACCGGCTTCCAGCATTTGACGCATGGTAACTGCCATGAATATCTCCGCTAGGGTTAGGTCTTAAGCCGGCTGCCGTATCCGCCGCGCCGCCTTCCGCGCTCTTCGGGAAGATCTGACGCCGCGAACACCCTGGGTGCGCCGGCTTGCGAATCTCGCGAATTGCGCCATATGGGTCTTACATATTTATGGGCAGTTCGCGAGGAAAGTCTGCCGCCGTGATGAATATTCCGAATATTCGGATTGGCGATTGACTTAGCCGAAGAGTATAGCACGCGAGCATTGCAGGACTCAACCTACGCGGTAGCACGTGAGGCGGCCGCGGGTTGCACCCGCGGCCGCGCAGCGCGCCACAGATAGACGCTGCGGCCCGCTCCGCGCGTGGCTACCCGCCCAGCAAAAGCCAGCGATCACGGAAATAAGGTGCGATAATTACGCGATACACCGCTTTTCAGGCCCGACTCATGGCTATTACGCTCAAAAACGAAGACGATATTGCCCAGATGCGCGTCGCCGGACGCCTCGGGAGCGAAGTCCTCGACTACATTACGCCGTTCGTCAAGCCCGGCGTCACGACGGGGGAGCTCGACCGACTCTGCCACGAATACATGACGAACGTGCAAGGCACGATTCCGGCGCCGCTGAATTATCAGCCGCCCGGCTATCCGCCGTTTCCGAAGGCCGTCTGCACGTCCGTGAACGACGTGATCTGCCACGGCATTCCCGGCGACAAGACGTTGAAGAACGGCGACGTGCTCAATATCGACGTCACCGTGATCAAGAACGGCTACTACGGCGACACGAGCCGCATGTTCATCGTCGGCGAAGGCTCGATCATGGCCAAGCGCCTCATCCAGACCACCTACGAATGCATGTGGCTCGGCATCGAGCAGGTGCGCCCGGGCGCGCATCTCGGCGACATCGGCTACGCGATCCAGAAGCACGCGGAGGGCCAGGGCTACAGCGTGGTGCGCGAATATTGCGGTCACGGCATCGGCCAGGTTTTCCACGACGAGCCGCAAGTGCTGCACTACGGCCGTCCCGGCACGGGCATCGAATTGCAGCCCGGCATGATCTTCACGATCGAGCCGATGATCAACGCCGGCCGCCGCGAAATCCGCACAATGCCCGATCAGTGGACCGTCAAGACGAAGGACCGCAGCCTGTCCGCGCAGTGGGAGCACACGATTCTCGTCACGCCGACGGGCTACGAAGTGCTAACCGTGTCGGCGGGCACGCCCGCGCGCCCGCAAATCGTGGCCGCCGCCACCGCCTGATTTCTTCGCCCCTTCGCCTATGAGCAGCGTTTCCGCCGTCGCCCTTTCCGATGCCACGTCGCTCAAGGCGGATTACAAGGTGGCCAAGACCCCGCTTATCGATCGCTTCAGGACGGCGTCCAATGTCGACACGCTGATGCGCTCGCTCGCGCGCATCACCGACGATGCGCTGCGCGGCGCGTGGGCTGCGTGCGACCTGCCTGCGTCGCTGGCGCTGCTTGCCGTCGGCGGCTATGGGCGCGGCGAACTGGCCCCGCATTCCGACATCGACATTCTCGTCCTGCTGCCCGACGAGCACGTCCCGCACCTGGAAGCCAGCATCGAGCGCTTTATCGGTCTTGCGTGGGATCTGGGGCTGGAACTCGGCAGCAGCGTGCGCACGGTGTCGCAGTGCCTCGAAGAAGCCGCGAACGACGTGACCGTGCGCACGTCGCTGCTCGAAGCGCGGCGCATCGTCGGCAGCACCACCCTGTTCGAGGGCTTTTCGCTGCGATACCGCGACGCGCTCGACCCGCGCGCGTTCTTCCAGGCGAAAGTGCTGGAAATGCGCCAGCGCCATGCGAAGTTTCAGGACACACCCTACGCGCTCGAACCCAACATTAAGGAAAGCCCGGGCGGTTTGCGAGACCTCCAGCTAATTCTGTGGGTCACGCAGGCGGCAGGGTTCGGCAGCAGTTGGCGCGAACTGGACAAGCGCGGCCTCATCACCGATCGCGAAGCACGCGAGCTGCGCCGCAACGAAGGTTTTCTGAAGACGTTGCGCGCGCGTCTGCACGTGCTCGCGGGACGCCGCCAGGACATCCTCGTCTTCGACCTGCAGACGACAGTCGCCGAGAGCTTCGGCTTCAAGGCCACGTCCACGCGCCGCGCCAGCGAGCAGCTGATGCGCCGTTACTACTGGGCCGCCAAAGCCGTCACGCAGCTCTCGACCATTCTGATCCAGAACATCGAAGCCCAGCTCTTTCCGAACACGAGCGGCATCACGCGGGTTTTGTCCGATCGTTTTGTCGAAAAGCAAGGCATGCTGGAAATCGCCAGCGACGACGTGTTCGAACGCGAGCCGAATGCGATTCTTGAAGCGTTCCTGTTGTACGAAAAAACGCCGGGCGTCAAAGGCCTGTCGGCGCGCACGCTGCGCGCGCTCTACAACGCGCGCGACAAGATGGACCATCGCTGGCGCCGCGATCCGCAAAACCGGCGGCTTTTCCTGGAAATTCTGAAGCAGCCGCAGGGCATCACGCATGCGCTGCGTCTGATGAACCAGACGAGCGTGCTCGGGCGTTATCTGCTGAACTTCCGCCGTATCGTCGGACAGATGCAGCATGATCTGTATCACGTCTATACCGTCGATCAGCACATCCTGATGGTGCTGCGGAACATGCGGCGTTTCGCCGTCGCCGAGCATGCGCACGAATATCCGTTCTGCAGCCAGCTGATCGCGAATTTCGAGCGTCCGTATCTGCTGTACGTAGCTGCCCTCTTTCACGACATCGCCAAGGGCCGCGGCGGCGATCACTCGACGCTCGGCATGGCCGACGCGCGGCGTTTCTGCCGCGAGCACGACATTCTCGCCGACGACGCGGCGCTCGTCGTATGGCTGGTCCAACATCATCTGACGATGAGCCAGGTCGCGCAGAAGCAGGACACGAGCGACCCGGAGGTGATCAAGCGTTTCGCCGATCTGGTCGGCACCGAGCGGCGCCTGACGGCGCTGTATCTGCTGACGGTCGCCGATATTCGCGGCACCAGCCCGAAAGTCTGGAACACGTGGAAGGGCAAGCTGCTCGAAGACCTGTACCGCGCGACGCTCGCCGTGCTCGGCGGCGCTCGTCCCGATGCGCATTCGGAACTGAAGTTGCGTCAGGAGGAAGCACTCGCGCTGCTGCGTCTCGAGACCGTGCCTGAGAACGCGCACCGCGCGCTGTGGGACAAGCTCGACGTCGGCTATTTCCTGCGCCACGACGCGGCCGATATCGCCTGGCAGACACGCGTGCTGCACCGGCACGTCGAAACCGCGACGCCGATCGTGCGCGCGCGTCCGTCGCCCATCGGCGAAGCGCTTCAGGTGCTGGTCTACGTGAAGGACCGCCCCGATCTGTTCGCGGGCATCTGCGCGTATTTCGACCGCAACGCGCTGTCCGTGCTGGATGCGCGCGTCAGCACGACGAAGCACGGCTACGCGCTCGACAACTTTCTTGTCGCGCACACGGAGCGAGACGTTCACTATCGCGACATCGCCAACCTCGTCGAACAGGAACTGGCGGAGCGCCTCGCGGCTGAAGGCACGCTGCTGCCGGAACCGTCGAAGGGCCGTCTGTCGCGCCTGTCGCGCACGTTCCCCGTCACGCCGCGCGTCGACCTGCGGGCCGACGAACGCGGCCAGTACTACATCCTGTCCGTGTCGGCAAACGACCGGCCAGGCCTTCTTTATTCGATCGCGCGCGTGCTGGCCGAGCACCGGGTCGGCGTCCATGCGGCGCGGATCAATACGCTCGGCGAACGCGTCGAGGACGTGTTCCTACTCGATGGACACGGCCTCTCGGACAACCGACGACAAATCCAGGTCGAAACCGAGCTGCTGCGCGCGATCGCAGTGTGAGATTTCATGCGAGTCAAACTGACAGCCAAGCATCCGCGGCCGGCTTCGTCCGAACGCGCCCCCGTCCGTCCGGGCAGCACAACTGCGCGCAAGCCGGCACGGCCAGCGGCGCCGGAGGCCAAGGACGCTCCGTCCAAGGGGCCGCGCGGCGGCGCGGGTTCTTCCACGCCGGCGGCCGCGCGCCGCAGCGAGACGGCCTCGGCGGGGCCCGAGAAGCGCTCGTTCGGCAAGACGGCGGGCGGGCGGAGTGAATCCGGTTCATTCGAACGCCGTTCTGCGGGCGACCGACCGGCGCGCGCGCAGAGCGGCGAATCAGGCTCATTTGAGCGTCGCTCTGCGGGCGACCGGCCGGCACGCACACGAAGCGACGAATCCGGATCATTCGAACGCCGCTCTGCGGGCGACCGGCCGGCACGTGCACGAAGCGGTGAATCCGGGTCATTCGACCGCCGTGCTGCGGGCGACCGGCCGGCCCGTGCACGAAGCGGTGAATCCGGGTCATTCGACCGCCGTTCTGCGGGCGATCGTCCGGCGCGTGCACGCGGCGGCGAATCCGGCTCATTCGAACGTCGCTCTGCCGGCGACCGGCCGGCACGCGCACGAAGCGGCGAATCCGGGTCATTCGAACGCCGCTCTGCGGGCGATCGGCCGGCACGCGCACGAAGCGGCGAATCCGGGTCGTTCGAACGTCGCTCTGCGGGCGACCGGCCGGCGCGTGCACGAAGCGGTGAATCCGGTTCGTTCGAACGCCGTCCTCCAGGCGACCGGCCGGCGCGCAATCAAGCCACGTCTACAGGCGATGGTTTCCGGCGCAATGCAGAGGCGCCTGTGGATCGGCGCGGTTCGTCCGATCGACCTTCGCGCGGCGCCTCGACGGGCGAACGCGCGCCGCGCTTCTCGCACGACGATGATGCACCCCGCGCGCGTCGCGCCCCACGCGACAACGAAGAGCGCCGCAGCGCGCCGCGTACGGCCCGCGCCGCGGATGGCGCACCTTCGCGCGAACGCACGTCTGCACGCCCCGCTAAGGCCGCATATGAAGGCCGCGACGCGTCGCAAGATCGTCGCCCCCGGAGCGAAGGCGCAGCACGCCGCGCAACCGGCGACGAGACTTCGGCCCGCAGCGAACGCACCTACGCGAGACCCGTCAAGAGTGCCGACTCAGACCGCGACGACGTCACGCCGACCAAATCGGCGCCCACGCCACGCACGAACAAGGCAAAGCGCGATGCCCGCTCGATCGCAGACAGCTTCGACCGTCCCGCGATCTTCGATCGCCCCGCCGGGAAGCCCGCGCGCAAGTCGCGCCCTGCTGTGGAGCCGCGCCGCCGCGAGGAAGGCGAATACAACGACGTGCCAGGCAATCTGCGCCTGTCGAAGCTGATGTCCGAGCTCGGCCTGTGCTCGCGCCGCGAAGCCGACGAGTGGATCGAAAAAGGCTGGGTGACGGTCGATGGCGCTGTCGTCGATACGCTCGGCACGAAGGTCCGCCCCGACGCCGATATTCAGATCGACCCCGCCGCCCAGGCCGCGCAACTCAAGCAGGTGACGATCCTTGTGCACAAGCCCGTGGGTTACGTCTCCGGCCAGGCAGAGGAAGGCTATGAGCCCGCCGTGACGCTCGTCAAGCCCGAAAATCGGTGGGACGGCGACCACACCGACATCCGCTTTTCGGCCGCGCATCTGCGTCAGCTGGCGCCGGCGGGCCGCCTCGATATCGATTCGACCGGGCTGCTGGTGCTGACCCAGGACGGGCGCGTCGCCAAACAGTTGATCGGCGGGAATTCGCAGATCGACAAGGAATATCTCGTGCGCGTCACGTACGGCGACGTCGAAACGGATGTCGAGCACCATTTCCCGCCGGAAAGCCTCGCGATGCTGCGCCATGGGCTCGAACTGGACGGCGTGCCGCTCAAGCCCGCGATGGTCAGCTGGCAAAATGGAGAGCAGTTGCGCTTCGTGCTGCGTGAAGGCAAGAAGCGCCAGATTCGCCGCATGTGCGAACTCGTCGGCTTGCATGTCGTGGGCCTCAAGCGTGTGCGAATGGGTCATGTGATGCTCGGCGCGCTGCCGCCCGGACAATGGCGCTATTTAGGCCCAGACGAGTCGTTCTGAGGCTCGTAGGCGTCGCCTGTCGTTCGTGTGAAAAAGCCCGCGCATGCGGGCTATTTCTTTTTCCTTTTTCCCTTTTCCAGCACAAGGACCAAGGCGACTGCTGACGCCCTGTCATCCTCTCATTCGTCGGACTCCGGATCGAGATCGGGAAACAGCACCTCGGTAAAGCCGAACTTGGCGAAATCGGTGATCCGCATCGGATACAGCTTGCCGATCAAATGATCGCACTCGTGCTGGACGACGCGCGCGTGAAAACCTTCCGCGACGCGATCGATCGGTTTGCCGAACTGATCGAAGCCGTGATAGCGGATCATCGACAAACGGGTCACAGCGCCGCGCAGCCCCGGCACGGAGAGACACCCTTCCCAGCCCTCCTCTGTATCCAGCGACACGGGCGTGATCGTCGGGTTGATCAGCACCGTCTCGGGCACGGACGGCGCGTCCGGATAGCGCTCGTTATGGCCGAATCCGAAAATCACCACCTGCAGATCGACGCCGATCTGTGGCGCGGCGAGCCCCGCGCCGTTCGCGTCGTGCATCGTCTCGAACATGTCCCGGACGAGGTCGTGCAACTCGGGCGTGTCGAAGTGATCGACGGGCTTGGCGATGCGCAACAGTCGCGGATCGCCCATCTTGAGGATTTCGTGAATCATGTTGTGTGCCCCTCCAGGAGCTTACGCATACCATCTTCGTCGAGCACGGGGATGCCAAGTTCCTCGGCTTTCGCAAGCTTGCTGCCCGCTTCTGCACCGGCCACCACGTAATCGGTCTTTTTCGACACCGAACCGGCCACCTTCGCGCCGGCCGCCTCCAGCAACTCCTTCGCTTCGTCGCGGCCCATGTTCGGCAGCGTGCCCGTCAGCACGACCGTCTTGCCCGCCAGCACGCCCTGCGGCGCTTTCGGCGCGGGCGGGCCTTCCGTCCATGTCACCTTGCCGGGCGCGCGCAACTGATCGATGACCGTGCGGTTGTGGTCCTCGGCGAAAAACTGATGAATGGCTTCGGCGACGATAGGCCCGACGTCGTTGACCTCCAGCAGTTCTTCGACCGTCGCGTTCATGATGGGATCGAGCGAGCCGAAATGCCTGGCCAGATCCTTCGCCGTCGATTCGCCGACGTGCCGGATACCGAGCGCGTAGATGAACCGCGCGAGCGTCGTGTGCTTGGCTTTCTCCAGCGAGTCGAGCAGGTTCTGCGCGGACTTCTCCGCGAAGCGGTCGAGTTCGGCGAGCGTCGCGAATCCCAGATTGAAGAGATCCGCGGGCGTACGCACAAGATTCAGTTCGACCAGCTGATCGATGATCTTTTCGCCCAGTCCGTCGATGTCCAGCGCGCGGCGCTGCGCGAAATGCCACAGCGCCTGCTTGCGCTGCGCCGGGCAGAAGAGGCCGCCTGTGCAGCGCGCAATCGCTTCGTCCGGCAGACGCTCGATGGCCGAGCCGCATACGGGGCACTCGGTCGGCATCACGAATTCGCGCGCGTCCGCCGGCCTGCGATCGAGCATCGCGCTCACCACTTCGGGAATGACATCGCCTGCTCGCCGCACCACAACCGTATCGCCGATCCGGATGTCCTTGCGGCGAATCTCATCCTCGTTGTGCAGCGTCGCATTCGTCACCGTCGCGCCGCCGACGAACACCGGCTCGAGCCGCGCGACAGGCGTGATCGCGCCCGTGCGGCCGACCTGCACGTCGATGGCGACGAGCTTCGTGAGCGCTTCCTGTGCCGGAAACTTGTGGGCGAGCGCAAAGCGCGGCGCGCGCGAAACGAAGCCCAGCATGTCCTGCTGATCGCGCCGGTCGACCTTGTAGACGACGCCGTCGATGTCGTACGGCAGCGTCTCCCGCTTCTCTCCAACCTTACGGAAGAAGCCGAGCAGGCCTTCTGCGCCTTGAACGACGGCCCGCTCGCTGTTCACGGGCAAGCCCATCTCGTGATACCAGTCGAGCAGTTCGCTGTGCGTCGCCGGCATCTCGACGCCATCGAGGACGCCAATGCCATACGCGAAGAACGACAGCGGACGCTGCGCCGTGATCTTCGAATCGAGCTGCCGCAAGCTGCCTGCCGCCGCGTTGCGCGGATTCGCGAACTCGCGCTGGTCCGCGTCGCGCTGCCTCTGGTTCAGCCGATCGAAATCGCGCTTGAACATCAGCACTTCGCCGCGCACGTCGATGAGCCTTGGCACGCGCTTGCCTTTTAGCTTGAGCGGAATCGAGCGGATGGTGCGGACGTTTTCGGTGACGTCCTCGCCCGTTGCGCCGTCGCCGCGCGTGGCCGCCTGCGTGAACTTCCCGTCCTCGTAGCGCAACGAGATCGCAAGGCCGTCGAACTTCAGCTCACACGCGTAGTCGACGCGCGAATGATGCAGCGTGTCCGATACGCGTTTGTCGAAGGCCGCGATGTCTTCGTCCGAAAAACCGTTGTTCAACGACAGCATCGGCATGTCGTGCACGACGGGCCTGAAGCCACTCGCTGCTTCGCCGCCGACCCGCTGCGTCGGCGAATCCGGCGTGATCAGATCGGGATGCTCGCTTTCGATCTGCTGCAGTTCCTTGAACAGCTTGTCGTACTCCGCGTCGGGCAGATCCGGCTGGTCGAGCACGTAGTACGCGTGGTTCGCGCGTTCGAGTTCGGCACGCAGCCACAACGCCCGCTCGGCGGGTGCGCTGGTCGCAGGATCAGGGACTTTGGTTCGGGCCATGCTGTCAGCGTTTGCGCATATGTAATGGATGTCAGATTATCTCAGGAAGCGCTTCCCGTGGCATCGGCCGAATGGCCAGTTTGGTGCGCGCGGAAACCCAACATGACCTGCCGATCCTGGCCGATCGGCTAATCGATGCGCAAGCCGTTGACAGCGCGCCAGCCGTAATGCGAACTTGTCACGTGCCATCCGTTGCGTAACCGTCCACATGCCCGCATCCTTCGTCCGCTTCATACGCTGTCGCTTCATCGTGCTCGCCATCGTGCTGGCCACGCTCGCGGTGTGCCATGCGCGAGGCGCGATGGCGAGCGAACAGGTCGTCGACGTGCCGCTCGGTCAAGGCGCGTCGATCTCCTATCTGTTGACCCAGCAGGACGGCAGCCAGCCGCAGTGGGTGCTCGTGATGTTTCCGGGCGGCGAAGGCGATCTCGAACTCTCGCAGCGGCCAGGCGGCACGATCCATATGCGCGAGAAGAACAACTTCCTCATCCGCGCGCGCAATCTTTTCGTGGATTCGCTGTTCGCGACGGCCATCGTCGATGCGCCGTCGGATCAGCCGGGCGGCTATTCAGATGCGTTTCGTGCGTCGCCGCGTTCCGCGCAAGATCTCGCGCAGATCGCGGCGAACCTGCGGAAGCGCTTCCCACAGGCGAAGCTCGTGCTGGCGGGCACGAGCCGCGGCACGATATCGTCGGCTTACGTGGGACGCGCCTTGGCTGATGTGTGGAGCGCCGTCGTGCATATGTCGACGCTCAGCAGCCCTGCGCGCGGCCAGGCAACGCCGCTGATCGGCTTCGACTACGGAGCGATTCGTCCGCGCCAGCTGTTCGTCCAGCACGCGGACGACGGCTGCTATCTCTGTTCCTACGAAGCGCTAAAACGCATCGCCGACAGCGGCCAATATGCGCTGATCACCGTGCACGGCGGCGACACGCGCGGCAAGCCCTGCGAGGCGATGTCGCATCACGGGTTTTATGGAAGGGAAGAGGCCGTCGTCGGCGCGGTCAAGGCGTGGATCAGCGGGCGACCGTGGCCCGACGACGTGGGATGAACGGGTGCGGAATACCCGTCGTCGGTTGGCGTCTCGCCCAGCGAAGGTCATCGCGCTTTCAGCGCGGCTGCAAATGGAAACGCGCGACCCAAACGGAACGTGTGGCCCAAACGGAACGTGTGGCCCAAACGGAACGTGCGGCCCGAATGGAACGCACAGCCCAAACGAAAACCGCCCGACGCATTCCCATGCATCAGGCGGTGTCATCGACGGCAGCATAAGCCACCGCGTCATGCTCAAAGCGTGTCGTGCGCCTACTGGCTGAACAGGCGACGCGTCGCGGGCGAGCCGGCCGGAATGCCGGCCTGTTCGAGCTTCGCGTACAGCGTCATCAGCTGCTTCTCGATGGCGAGCAGCGCGCTCTCCGGCAGCGGCCGGCGGCCGTCGTCGACCACGCGACCGCCGATGCGCTCGGCGAGCGACTTCGCGTAATCGCACATCAGGCGGAACGGCAGGATGTCTTCGTCGGCGACGGGCACATCGAGCACCAGCGTGATCATCTGGCCGCCCTTGTACGTGAGGTCGTCGCGCAGGAAGTTGGTGTCGCCGAACTGCAGCATGAACACGGGGCTCTGCTTCGCGTCCAGCTTGACGAAGCGCGTGCCGTCGCGCGACAGCAGCAGCCCGTCTTGTGACGCGACGGCCTGCACGTAGTTCGCTGACCACGGCGCGCCGTCGGACAGCACGTTGATCGACAGTTGCGCGTCGCACTGCGCAGCAAAACCGTCGAGTTCGCGCGCCATCGATACCGTTTCCATCATGTCCGGAAACTCGGGCGAAGCATCGAGCGCGTCGGCGAACTGCTGGACGCCCGTCACGAACTCGGAGAACTCCAGTTCATTGAGCGGGCCGCTGCGGTTCGCGAGTTGCGCGGCCGCGCGCAGTTCCTCGTAGCGCACGCCGCCTTGCAGCAGTTCCCACGCGCCGCCGCCTTCCGGCTTGCCTTCGATATGCACTGGCTTGCTGCCCGCGCGGCGCAGACGCTGCGCGAGCGGCAGTACCTTGTCGCCCGCGACGGGAGCGGAAAGCCTGATGGGGACGATGCAGTCGATGCGCCGGTCGACGATCGCCGGCGGCGCCGACGAAATCGTCGTGGCAGCGGGCATGATCGGCTCGTTGCGCTCGTCGTCGGCCTCGCGCTCGACGGCCTGCTGCTCGCGTTCTTCGTCTTCGGGGAAACCGTTCGGCGACGTGTTCTCGGCCTGGATGTCGGCGGGCGTGTCGAGGGGCGCGGCACCGCCGAAGGTCGGCTCGACGCGCGCTGACTCGGCATGCTCGCCCGATGCGGGCTCTCGACGCGTCGTCGGGCGCGCCGGTTCGATGAATGGGCTCTGCTCGACGAGCTCGTCACGAGCCGTGGGCTCCGCCGTGTCGGTGGGCATCGGCCGTGGCATCCTGCGGCGCACCTTCGCGCCCTGCCACGCGTTGTAGACCACCACGCCCCCGACCACCACGGCGCCCGCGCCGATCAAACCGAGTGTCAACTCGTCCATGCACGCTCCATCTGCAATTCTTTTCGCCGCTGCGCGCCGCGCCTCGTTCGCGCGGCCTGCACGCACCGCGTGCCGCCGCTGCGGGCGCCGGCGCGCAGCGAATTCGATTCTGTGTTCAGCAACACCCACGCGCGGTCCGAAGACCGCGCG
The DNA here is from genome assembly GCF_038900755.1 of Paraburkholderia diazotrophica. Lineage (GTDB taxonomy): Bacteria > Pseudomonadota > Gammaproteobacteria > Burkholderiales > Burkholderiaceae > Paraburkholderia > Paraburkholderia diazotrophica_A. The sequence goes on along the minus strand of NZ_JBBPEN010000011.1, from coordinate 183,640 downwards.
AGAGTGGACGTTTAAACGATATTCTGGACAAATCCCGCAGCCGTTTCCATGTCGACGGCAACGATCCGCGACACGCCCTGCTCCTGCATCGTCACCCCGATCAGTTGCTGCGCCATTTCCATCGCGATCTTGTTGTGGGAAATGAACAGGAACTGTGTTTTGTCCGACATCGCGCGCACGAGGTTCGCGAAACGCTCGGTGTTCGCGTCGTCGAGCGGCGCGTCCACTTCGTCGAGCAGACAGAACGGCGCCGGATTCAGCTGGAACATCGCGAACACGAGGGCCGTCGCCGTCAGCGCCTTTTCGCCGCCCGACAGCAGGTGAATCGTCGAGTTCTTCTTGCCGGGCGGCTGCGCCATCACCTGCACGCCCGCGTCGAGAATCTCGTCGCCCGTCATGATGAGCTTCGCCTGGCCACCGCCGAAGAGACGCGGGAACAGCTCGCCGAAATGACGGTTCACTTCGTCGAACGTGCCTTGCAGCAGCGTGCGCGTTTCCTGGTCGATCTTGCGGATCGCGTCTTCAAGTGTTTCGATCGCATGCGTCAGGTCGGCCGACTGCGCGTCGAGGAAAGTCTTACGTTCCGTCGCCGCTTTCAGCTCGTCGAGCGCGGCCATGTTGACGGGGCCGAGCGCCGTGATCGCGTTGTTGATGCGCGTCACTTCGCCTTGCAGATACGACGGCTTCATGTCCGGCGTAAGCTTGGCCTGCAATTCGGCTTCGTCGACGCCTGCCGCCGTCAGTTGCTCGACGAACTGCTCGGCGTTCAGGCGCGCCGCCTGCTCCTTCAGCTGCAATTCGGTGATGCGGTCGCGCAGCGGCTGCAGCGCACGCTCGCTCGTCAGACGCAGTTCGTCGGACTGGCGCAGCTTGGCCGTCAGATCGTCGAGTTCGAGACGCGCAGCATGCAGCGCCTCTTCCTTGACGCGGCGGATTTCGAGCGCATCCTGCAAGCCCGTATGCGCAGTCTGTTCGTTGATCGTTTCGAGTTCGGCGCGCGCGTCTTCGAGCGAGCCCGCGACGCGTTCGCTCTGCTCGTGCGCGACCTGAATCGTGCGTTTCAGCTCGTCGATACGGTTCGCCATGTTGCGCGCCGCAAAGCGTGCATCGGTGGCGGCGCGGTCAAGATCGCGCGATTCGTTGCGCGCGTTGGCCAGTTCTTCGTCGAGCGCTTCGAACGCGAGCTGGTTGTCTTCGAAGCGCGCCTGCAGTTCGGCGAGCTCGCCGTCGTACCGCTCGAAGCTGGCTTCCGATTCCGCCCGCAGCGCGCGCTGCTCTTCGATCTGCGCGGTGATTTCCTCGAGTTCCTCGCTGATCTGCGTGCTGCGCTGCGTGTAGCGCTCGTGTGCCTGCGCGAGCTTGAGCACGTCCATCTGCAGCGCATGCACGCGCTGGGTCGCGCGCTCGGCCTGCTGGCGCACTTCCGTCAATGCGTTCGATGCCTGCGTATGCGCGGCCTCGGCGCGAATCGCCGCGGCCTTGGCTTCTTCGGCGAGCAGCGCCTGCGCGCGCACCTGCCGTGTCAGATTTTCGATTTCCTGCTGACGCGCGAGCATGCCCGCCTGTTCGGAATCGGCCGCGTACAGCTGCACGCCGACGCGCGTCACCACGTGCCCAGCCTTCACGACGAATGCGCCGCCTTCCGGCAATTGCGAGCGCATCGAGAGCGCCTGGGGCAGATCGTCGGCGACGAACGCGTTGCCGAGCCAGTCGTTAAGCACGGCGCGAATGCCCGCATCGTCGATGCGCACGAGCGACAGCAGCGGACGCAGCGACGGCGGCGCGGCCACCGGCTGACCGGCGGCGGGCGGCGCGTAGAACGCGAGCTTCGCGGGCGGCGCGTCGCTCACGAAGTGCTTCACCCAGTCGAGATTCGACACCTCCAGCGCGGCAAGGCGCTCGCGCAACAGCGATTCGAGCGCGGTTTCCCAACCGGCTTCGACATGCAGCTTCTTCCACAGACGCGGCAGCGCGCCCAGCTCGTGCTTGTCGAGCCACGGCTGGATCTTGCCTTCTGTCTGCACGTTCTCTTGCAGCTGGCGCAACGCGGCAAGCCGCGCTTCCAGTTGATGGATCTGCGCGCTTTCCGTCTGCACGCGCTCCTGTGCGGCGCGACGATCGGCGTCAAGGCGCGGCAGCGTGTCCTGCGCGTCGGCGAGACGCCCTTGCGCGTCGCGCAGGATTTCTTCGTGCTCGGCCAGCTGCATGCGCAGTTCTTCGAGCTGCGCTTCGTCCGGCGCATCCAGGCCGCCCGCTTCCGTCTTCAGACGCTCCTGACGCTGCTGAAGCTGCTGCAACTGCTGGTCGGCATTGCGCTGATGCGCGGCTTCGAGCTTGAGCGCCTGCTCGGTCTGCGCGATCCCGGCGCGTTCGTCGCTCAGTTGCGCCTGTGCGTCGCGCCAGCGCGCCTCGAGCGCTGGCATCGCGTCGTGCTTCGCGGCGGCCGCCTCTTCGGCAATCACCGCTTTCTCATCACCCACCGCGAGCTGCTCTTCGGCGTCTTCGAGATCGTCCTGGGCCTTTTGCGCCTGCGCGAGCCACTGCTCGCGCTGCGCCGTCAACGCGGCGATCTGCGCCTGCACGCGGTTGCGCGATTCGACGATGAACCTGATCTCGGCTTCAAGGCGGCTCACCTCGGCATTCGCTTCGTACAGCGCGCCTTGCGCGCCCTGCATCGCGTCGCTGGCCGAATAATGCGCGACGCGCAGTGTTTCGAGTTGCGCCTCGACTTCACGCAGCTTCGCCGTGTGCGCTTCGAGGTCGATTTGCGCCTGTTCGATCGCGCGCTTCTGCTTGTCCTGCTCAGTGCCCGCTTCGTTCTTGCGCAGCAGCCACAAGAGGCGCTGTTTTTCTTCGCCTTCGGCTTGCAGATCCTTGAACTTCGTCGCGACGACCGCCTGCCCCTCGAGCTTCTCGAGATTCGCCGTCAATTCGCGGACGATATCTTCGACGCGCGTCAGATTTTCGCGCGTGTCGTGCAGACGGTTCTCGGTTTCGCGGCGGCGCTCCTTGTACTTCGAGACGCCCGCGGCTTCTTCGAGGAACACGCGCAGTTCTTCGGGCTTGGCCTCGATGATCCGCGCAATCATGCCTTGTCCGATGATCGCGTACGCGCGCGGGCCAAGACCCGTGCCGAGGAAGATGTCCTGGATGTCGCGGCGGCGCGCGGGGAGATTGTTGATGTAGTAGCTCGACGTGCCGTCGCGTGTCAGCACGCGCTTGACGGCGATCTCCGCATACTGGCCCCACTGGCCGGCCGCCCGTCCGTCGGCATTGTCGAACACGAGTTCGACGCTGGCTCGGCTGCCCGGCTTGCGAGCCGTCGAGCCGTTGAAGATCACGTCCTGCATCGACTCGCCGCGCAGCTCGGAGGCGCGCGATTCGCCGAGCACCCAGCGCACGGCATCGATGATGTTGGACTTGCCGCAACCGTTGGGTCCGACCACGCCGACAAGCTGGCCCGGAACCTGGAAATGCGTGGGATCGACGAATGACTTGAAGCCAGCGAGTTTAATCGAGGTCAGACGCACGGCGATATCGCTGTTTGAAAGTAATTATGGAAACGGAACGCGCGGTTCGTGCGTGTTCGTATGTGGACCGCTTCAGGCGCAAAGCCCGCGAGCGGCACAACGGAGCGCGAGCCCGCTGCGATTCCGGCGCCGCGGCGCGCGCTACGCTGCACCGCCGGCCAATGAGGGGCAATCATACCATCGCGCGTGGGCGATTCTTACCGTTGTCATCCGCGTTTCCGTCGTTGCCGGGCCTCGCTTCTTCATTGGGCTTCGTCCGATGCACCCAGCTCGACAGCGCCGAGGCCAGCACGATGCACGCGCCGCCCGCCCACTCGCGCGGACCGGGCACTTCGCCGGCGAAAAGCCAGGCCGTCAGCGCCGTCACGACGATCTCGAACAGCATGATGATCGACGCGCGGTTCGCGGGCACGCGCGCGAGCCCATATTGCACGAGCATGTTGTTGGTCGCGAGCACGAAACCGATCGCGAGCACGAGCAGCGCCGCCGTGCCGAGGTGAGCGCCCGTCGGCGGCGTCGGCATCGCTTCGAAGAACGACGCGCATCCGCCGAAGATCGCCGCGCCGCCGAAGATGATCGCCGTGCGCATTTCGGCCTTCATGTCGGGCAGCTCGCGGCTCGTCTTCAGGATCAGCACGTTGCTCATCGCGAAGCTCATCCCGGCCGCGAGCCCCGCCCACTCGGCGAGACTGCCTGGCACGGGAAGCCCGAGCTGCGGCGACCACAGCATCATCATCGCGCCCGCCAGCGACAGCGCGGCGAGCCCCGCGCCCGCCCACGTCAGCCGCTCGTGCAGGATGAAGTGCGCAAAGAGCGCGGTCCACGCGGGCGTCAGATAGAACAGCAGCAGCACGCGCATCACCTGGCCGTGGATCGCGCCCCACACGAATCCGAGATTGGTGATGCCCGCGAACAGCGCGAGCGCGGGCAACAGCCAGTGCCAGCGGACGGTCCTGATCGCGTTGCGCCGGACCAGCAGCACAAAGAGACAGCCGGCGCCGCTCGTCAGCGCGCTCGCCGCCGTGCCCGTCACGCCAAGCGCGTTGAGCATCCGCAGCGGATACCACACCATGCCCCACACCGACGCGCCCATCATGATCGCGAGCGTCGGCCACGTGTTGCGAAGCGAGAGATTCATCGCGGGCCACTCCCCGCGAGGTTCAACATGTCCGGCTCGTGCTGCATGCCCTGTCTGCCTTGTCTGCTTTGTCCGTTCCCGGCGACGGCGGCGCGTGATCGCTGCCGTCCGCTGCCGTTGAATCCCTTTGAATCCGGTTGAATCCTTTCCCGCCGCGTCGGGGATACTGCCGACATGGCGTCTGCGCGCTTTTTTCGCTGCGTTCTTCGCCGTGTTCGTTGCGTCGCTCACGTTACCTGCATCGCGCCCGCCGCGCCGTTCGAAGCGCGCCGCGCGGCCTTGTCCGATCGGATGATGCGCCGTTCCACAGCCCGCCGACACGCTATAATCGATCGCTCGTCGCCGGTGCTGCGCCGATGCCTGTCCGCCCGAATCCTGTTGCCGCTGCCGTGCCCGATCTAGTGCGCTTCGCAAGCACTTCCGGGCCTTTCGGATCATGTTCCTGGCAAGCATCGCAGCCGCCGCGCGCCGCCTTCACCTGTGTCAGTCCGTCCCGTAACACGCCGAACACACGCCCGAACCGCCAAGTGAATCCGCTACTCGCCTCCCTCCAGCCCTATCCCTTCGAAAAGCTGCGCGCGCTCTTCAAGGACGTCACGCCGCCCGCCGGCCTCGCGCACATCAGCTTCGGGATCGGCGAGCCGAAACATCCGACGCCGGACCTGATCCGCGACGCCGTGGTCGATTCGCTCGGCGGTCTCGCGTCGTATCCCGCCACCGTCGGCACGCCGGCGCTGCGCGAAGCGATCGCAAAGTGGGTCACGAAGCGCTACAACCTGCCGCCCGTCGATGCCGCCACGCAGGTGCTGCCCGTGTCCGGCTCGCGCGAAGCGTTGTTCGCGCTCGCGCAGACGGTGATCGACCCGAAGAAGAACGCGCAGGGAGAGCCTGCGATCGTACTCTGTCCGAACCCGTTCTACCAAATCTATGAAGGCGCGGCGCTGCTCGCGGGCGCGCAGCCGTATTTCGCCAACAGCGACCCGAAGCGCAACTTCGCGTGCGACTACGCGGCCGTTCCCGAAGACGTCTGGGCGCGCACGCAGTTGCTCTACGTCTGCTCGCCGGGCAATCCGACGGGCGCCGTGCTCACGCTCGACGACTGGCGCGAGCTGTTCGATCTGTCGGATCGCCACGGCTTCGTGATCGCGTCCGATGAATGCTACTCGGAGATCTACTTCGACGAAGCGCGCCCGCCCCTGGGCGCCCTGGAAGCGGCGCACCGGCTGGGCCGCGGCTTCGAGCGGCTGGTGATGCTGTCGAGCCTGTCGAAGCGATCGAGCGTGCCGGGCATGCGCTCGGGCTTCGTCGCCGGCGACGCGTCGATCCTCAAGCAATTCCTGCTCTACCGCACATATCACGGTGCGGCGCTGTCGACGGTCTATCAGGCCGCGAGCATCGCCGCATGGAGCGACGAGACGCATGTACGCGAGAACCGCGCGAAATACGTGCAGAAATTTTCGACCGTCACGCCGATGCTCGCCGACGTGCTCGACGTCAAGCTGCCCGACGCCGCGTTCTACCTGTGGGCGAACGTCGCGCGCACGGGGCTGTCGGATACCGGGTTCGCCCGCCGCCTGTACGCCGACTATAATGTGACGGTTCTGCCCGGCTCGTATCTCGCGCGCACCGCGCACGACACGAACCCCGGCCGCGATTTCGTCCGCCTTGCGCTCGTCGCCGGCGTCGATGAATGCACGGAAGGCGCGCAGCGCATCGTCGATTTCTGCCGTTCCCTGAAGGGCTAGCTTCCGTGCTCCTTTCGGGGCCGATTCCGGCAGTCCACGCGCTGCACGAAAGCGCCGCCGCTGCGCCCTCAGCCGCTTTCCGATTTCAAACCTTTCTCTACTGACACCACGAACATGTCGCAACAACTTCAGCAGATCATCGATACCGCCTGGGACAACCGCGCCGACCTGTCGCCGAAGGCCGCGCCCGCCGAAGTGCGCGAAGCCGTCGCGCACGCGATCGAGCAACTGGACAAGGGCGCGCTGCGCGTCGCCGAAAAGAAGGACGGCGACTGGGTCGTCAATCAGTGGCTGAAGAAGGCCGTGCTGCTGTCGTTCCGCCTCGAGGACAACGCGCCGATGCCGGCGGGCGGCTACTCGCAGTTCTACGACAAGGTGCCGTCGAAGTTCGCGAACTACACGGCTGAAGATTTCGCCGCAGGCGGCTTTCGCGTCGTGCCGCCCGCCATCGCGCGCCGCGGCTCGTTCATCGCGAAGAACGTCGTGCTGATGCCGTCGTACACGAACATCGGCGCCTACGTCGACGAAGGCACGATGGTCGACACGTGGGCCACCGTCGGCTCGTGCGCGCAGATCGGCAAGAACGTGCACCTGTCGGGCGGCGTGGGTATCGGCGGCGTGCTGGAGCCGCTGCAGGCAAACCCCGTCATCATCGAAGACAACTGCTTCATCGGCGCGCGCTCGGAAGTCGTCGAAGGCGTGATCGTCGAAGAGAACTCGGTCATCTCGATGGGCGTGTACCTCGGCCAGAGCACGAAGATCTACGACCGCGAAACGGGCGAAGTGTCGTATGGCCGCATTCCGGCGGGCTCGGTCGTGGTCGCGGGCAACCTGCCGTCGAAGGACGGCACGCACAGCCTCTACTGCGCCGTGATCGTCAAGAAGGTGGACGCGAAGACGCGCGCGAAGGTCGGTCTGAACGAACTGCTGCGAGGCGACTGATGGCGTGCGCTGCGGCGAAGACGATCGTCGTCTACGGCATTCCGAACTGCGACACCGTGAAGAAGGCTCGCGTGTGGCTCGAAGAGCATGGCGTCGAATTCGAGTTTCACGACTTCAGGAAGGCAGGCGTGAATGCGCCGCTCGTGAAGGGTTGGCTGAAGGACGTGTCGCTCGACGCGCTCCTGAACCGGCGCGGCACGACGTGGCGCGGCCTCGACGACGATGTGAAGGCCTCCGCCGACAGCGAAGCCGGCGCGATCGCGCTGATGATCGAAAAGCCCTCCGTCATCAAGCGGCCTGTCGTGGTGGTCGACGGGCGCGTGAAGACGCTCGGCTTTTCGGCCGATCAGTACGCGTCGCTGTTCGACTGAGCGTCCGCGTCTTTCGCGCCGTCGCTCAACGCGTGGGCACGCGTCGCATTGCATCGCGGCGCGAGAGCGGACTGAGCGCGGAAAGCGCACCGAGCGCGACGATTTGCATGCTGTTGCCGGCCCACTCAGGCCGGCATTTTTTCACCCGAGTTTCAAGCGTGGATACGGTCCGCGCATCTTATCTGCCAGCTGGTTGGAAGGAACTGAATCGATGTCCGGCACTCTTGCCCTTACCGAAGCCCTGATCGCGCGCGCGTCCGTGACGCCCGACGACCAGAACTGCCAGCGTCTCCTCGTCGAGCGCCTGTCCGCGATCGGCTTCGCATGCGAAACGATCGAATCGAACGGCGTCACCAATCTGTGGGCCGTGAAGCGCGGCGCGATGGGCTCTGACGGCAAGCTGCTCGCGTTCGCCGGCCATACCGACGTCGTGCCGACGGGCCCGCTCGATCAATGGTCGTCGGCGCCGTTCGAGCCGAGCCATCGCGACGGCAAGCTGTATGGCCGCGGCGCCGCCGACATGAAGGCGTCGATTGCCGGCTTCGTGGTGGCAAGCGAAGAGTTCGTCGCCGCGCATCCGCAGCATCGCGGCTCGCTGGCGTTCCTCATCACGAGCGACGAAGAAGGTCCCGCGACGGACGGCACCGTGAAAGTGGTCGAAGCGTTGCAGGCGCGCGGCGAGCGGCTCGACTATTGCGTCGTCGGCGAGCCGACGTCGGGCACGCAGTTCGGCGACACGGTGAAGAACGGCCGGCGCGGCTCGATGACGGGCAAGCTGATCGTCAAGGGCGTCCAGGGGCATATCGCGTATCCGCATCTGGCGAAGAACCCGGTCCATCTGCTCGCGCCCGCGCTCGCGGATCTCGTCGCCGAACGTTGGGACGACGGCAACGAGTACTTCCCGCCCACCACATGGCAGGTCTCGAACCTGCACAGCGGCACGGGCGCAACCAACGTGATTCCCGGCCACGCGGACGTGATGTTCAACTTCCGATTCTCGACGGCCAGCACGGTCGAAGGGCTGCAAACGCGCGTGCGCGACATTCTCGACAGGCACGGCCTCGACTACGATCTGACGTGGACCGTGAGCGGCCTGCCCTTTCTCACGCCGCGCGGCGAGCTGTCGAATGCGCTCGAAAAAGCGATCCGCGACGAGACGGGCATCGCGACGGAACTGTCGACCACGGGCGGCACGTCCGATGGCCGCTTCATCGCGCGCATCTGCAAGCAGGTCGTCGAGTTCGGGCCGTTGAATGCGAGCATCCACAAGATCGACGAACATATCGAAATCGCACACATCGAGCCGCTGAAGAATATCTACCGACGCGTGCTCGAACAACTGATCGCCTGACGGAGGGCCTCCATCATGACTCATCCGTTTTCCACGGTTCGCGATGTGCTGCGCTACGCGGTGTCGCGCTTCAACCAGGCCGGGCTGTCGTTCGGCCACGGCTCGTCGAACGCGTACGACGAAGCCGCCTATCTGGTGCTGCACACGCTGCATCTGCCCATCGATCTGCTCGATCCGTTTCTCGATGCGCGCCTCACGTCCGAGGAAATCGACGCGGTGCTGAAGGTGATCGAGCGGCGCGCGACGGATCGCGTGCCCGCCGCCTACATCACGCAGGAAGCGTGGATGCACGGCTACCGCTTTCATGTCGACGAGCGCGTGATCGTGCCGCGCTCGTTTATCGGCGAACTGCTCCAGGATGGCCTGCAGCCGTATGTCGAGGACCCCGAACAGGTCGCCGCGGTGCTCGAACTGTGCACGGGCTCCGGGTGCCTCGCGATTCTCGCGGCGCACGCGTTCCCGAATGCCGACGTCGATGCCGTCGATCTGTCGCCCACCGCGCTCGAAGTGGCGGCGCGCAATGTCCACGACTATCACCTCGACGATCGCATCGCGCTCTTCGAAGGCGATCTGTACGCGCCGCTACCCGAGCGCCGCTACGACGTGATCATCACGAACCCGCCGTACGTGAATGCGGAATCGATGAAAGCGCTGCCCGCCGAATACAAGCACGAACCCGAAATGGCGCTGGCGGGCGGCGCGGACGGGATGGACATCGTGCGCCGCATCATCGCCGACGCGCGCAACTGGCTGACCGACGAAGGCGTGCTCGTCGTCGAAATCGGCAACGAGCGCGCGCATGTCGAAGCGGCGTTCGGCGGCCTCGACCTCGTGTGGATGTCCACGAGCGCCGGCGACGACAACGTCTTTCTGATTCAGGCGAACGATCTGCCTGCCTGATCTTTCGCAAGCGCCCGGGTCTCGCCGCGGGCGCCTTCTCGTCGCATCGCACAACGCACGCCGTCCAGCGCGACGCCGTGCGTTGTGTGCTTTTCGGGCAGTCCATGCCGTGCGCTTCCGCTCGTTGTGTCTTCATCGGATCACGCAAAAAAGTCCGCTGCCGGTTGCCGACGGGCAGACCGCGATGCGAACGCTTTCGGTAATATGAGCGCGACCGCGCTGCCCAAACAAAACTGAGCAACGCAACCAGGCCGGAACGCAACATCAGGCGACATCAGGCCACCTCGGGCGACATGAGGTGGCACTCACGACGAAAGTCATCCACGCGCAGCGCGACGATTATCGTTCGCACGCTTATGCAATTCGATCTGCTTCACGTCGGTACGCTCGTGTTTCTCGCTCATATGCTGGGCGTGATCGCCGCGTGCCATGCCATCCTGCACACCCGCACATCGCAAGGCGCGATCGCGTGGGCAGTGTCGCTCGTCGCGATGCCGTATCTGACGCTGGTCCCGTACCTCTTTCTCGGGCGCAGCAAGTTCGCCGGCTATGCGGATGCGCGCCGCATCGAAAACGAGATGCTGCGCGCGCGCGCGCATCCGCCCGAATGGGACAGCGCGGCGTCGTCGCCGGGCCGGCCGACGGAAGCGCTCGGACAACAGTTCGTGCGCTCGCTCACGCGTCTGGGCGGCATGCCCTTTCTGCCCGGCAACAGCGTACGCACGCTCGTGAACGGCGAGGCGACCTTCGCCGCGATTTTCGAGGCAATCGAAAACGCGCAGCGATATGTGATCGTGCAGTTCTTCATCGTGCGCGCCGATGCGCTTGGCGAGATGCTCAAGGACCTGTTGATCGCGAAGGCCGCGCAAGGCGTGCGCGTGTACGTGCTGTACGACAGCATCGGCAGCTTCGATCTGCCGCATCGCTACGTCGCTTCGATGCTGGCGGGCGGCGTGCAGATGCATCCGTTCGCGACGAACCGCAGGTTCGTCAACCGCTTTCAGCTCAACTTTCGCAATCACCGCAAGATCGTCGTGGTGGACGGCGAGCGCGCATTTGTCGGCGGACACAACGTGGGCGTCGAATATCTGGGCGGCAAGCCGCCGCTCTCGCCGTGGCGCGACACGCATATCGAAGTGCGCGGACCCGCCGTCGCGAGCATCCAGTTCGTATTCACGGAAGACTGGTATTGGGCTACGCAGCAACTGCCGGAATTCGACCCGGCGCCCGTTTCGTCGTCCGCGCCTTCGGTTTCGCCGTCCGTCCCGTCGCCTGCTTCATTGCCTGCTTCATTGCCTGCTTCATTGCCTGCTTCATTGCCTGCTTCACGGCCTGCTTCACGGTCCGCTTCACCGCCAACTTCACCGCCAACTTCACCGCCCGCTTCGCCGTGCGACGCAGCGGGCGACGGCATGCACTGTCTCGTCATTCCGACAGGTCCCGCCGACAAGCAGGAAACCTGTTCGCTCTTCTTCGTCGAAGCGATCAACGCGGCGCGCGAGCGCATCTGGATCACGACGCCCTATCTCATTCCCGACGAAGCCGTGTTCGCCGCGCTGCGGCTCGCGGCGCTACGCGGCGTAGACGTGCGCATCATGATTCCGAGCCGGCGCGATCACCGCGTCGTGTTCGAGGCGTCGAAGCTGTACGCGTACGACTCGATCCGCGCGGGCGTGCGCATCTTCCGCTACCGGCCGGGCTTTCTGCATCAGAAGGTGGTGCTGATCGACGACATTGCCGCCGCCGTGGGCAGCGCGAATCTCGACAACCGCTCGTTCCGCCTGAACTTCGAGATCATGGTGCTGACCGTCGACAGCAAATTCGCCGCCGGGATCGAAGCGATGCTGCTGCGCGACTTCGACGAATCGTTCGAGATCGACCGCAGCGAATATCGCAATGCGTCTGCGGTGAGACGCGTCGCGATGCATGTCGCGCGGCTTTTCGCGCCGATTCTTTGACGCGCGACGCGTGACGCGCGCGGCTGCTTAACGTGGCTGCTTAATGTGGCTGTGCAACGCGGCTGTGCAACGTGGCCGCTGAGGCCACGCCACGCAGCCGTGTCGTCGCGCTACAGCAGCGCCTCGATATCGTCCGCGATCGTTTCGGGCTTCGTAGTCGGTGCGTAGCGTTTCACGACCTTCCCATTGCGGTCGATCAGGAACTTCGTGAAGTTCCACTTGATCGCTTCGAGCCCGAGCACGCCGGGCGCCTCGTCCTTCAGATGCTTGAAAAGCGGATGCGCGTCCGCGCCGTTGACCTCGATCTTGTCGAACATCTGGAACGTGACGCCGTAGTTCTTTTCGCAGAACGCGCCGATCTGCGCGGCGTCGCCCGGCTCCTGCTTGCCGAACTGGTTGCACGGAAAGCCCAGCACCTGCAGGCCCCGCACGCCATACTGCTCATGCAGTTTCTGCAAGCCAGCGTATTGCGGCGTGAATCCGCACTCGCTCGCCGTATTGACGATCAGCATGACCTTGCCGTCGTAGATGCCGAGACTGATCGGCTCGCCATCCAGCGAGCGCGCCGAAAAAGAATAGATAGAAGTCTTGTCCGCTGCCATGTTTTTGCTCTCCAGGAATATCGCCAGTCTACGGACTCTCGCGCCGCGCGCCACCTGGCCGATCGGCCAATGCCTGAGCTTGCGTCGCGCAGTCTAAAATAGCGTTTTTCTTCAAGCCGGCCTCGTTGTGATCCGCTTCAACCAGTTCAGTCTCGCGCGCGGCACGAAGCCGCTTTTCGAACAGACCACCTTCACGCTCAATCCCGGCGAGAAGGCGGGCCTCGTGGGCGCAAATGGCGCAGGTAAATCGACCCTGTTCTCGGTGCTGCTCGGCGAGCTTCATGCGGACGGGGGCGATTTCGCGATGCCGCCGTCGTGGCAGATCGCGCACGTCGCACAAGAGACGCCTGCCGTCGATAAAACCGCGCTCGACTATACGCTCGACGGCGACGCAGCGTTGCGCGCGATCGAAGCGCGCATCGCGGCGGCGTCCGCCGCGCATGACGGCGCGGCCGAAGCCGAAGCGCACGCCGCGTTTGCCGATGCCGACGGCTACACCGCGCCCGCGCGCGCCGAAACACTGCTGCTCGGGCTCGGCTTCACGCTCGACCAGACGCGCGCTAGCGTGAGCAGTTTTTCGGGCGGCTGGCGCATGCGCCTGAATCTCGCGCAGGCTCTGATGTGCCGCTCTGATCTGCTGCTGCTCGACGAACCGACCAACCACCTGGACCTCGACGCGATCGTCTGGCTCGAAGACTGGCTGCATCGCTATCCAGGCACGCTGATCGTGATCTCACACGACCGCGAATTTCTCGATTCGGTCTGCAATGTTACGCTGCATCTGGAAAACCAGCAGATCAAGCGATACGGCGGCAACTACTCGCAGTTCGAAGTGCAGCGCGCGCAGCAACTGGCGCTGCAACAGAGCGCTTACGAGAAGCAACGCAAGACCATCGAGCACCTGCAAAGCTTCGTCGACCGCTTCAAGGCGAAGGCGACCAAAGCGCGTCAGGCGCAAAGCCGGATGAAGGTACTTGAAAAGATGGAACTGATTGCGCCCGCACACATCGCGTCGCCGTTCACGTTCGAATTCCGCGCGCCCGACTCCGCGCCGAACCCAATGATGGTGATGGAAGACGTGCGCTGCGGCTATCGCGCGGCGGACGGCGGCGAGATTCCGATTGTCCGGCGCGTCGCGCTGTCGATCCAGAACGGGCAGCGCATCGGCCTGCTCGGCGCGAACGGCCAGGGCAAGTCCACGCTCATCAAGACGCTCGCCGGCACACTCGAGCCGCTTGGTGGCCATGTGCGCGAAGGCAAGGGGTTGAAGATCGGCTACTTCGCGCAGCATCAGCTCGAAACGCTGCGCCCCGACGATTCGCCGTTGCAGCACCTTTCGCGGCTCGCGCCCGATACGCGCGAGCAGGAACTGCGTGACTTCCTCGGCAGCTTCAACTTCTCGGGCGATATGGCGACGGCGGCCATCGCGCCCTTCTCGGGCGGCGAAAAGGCACGGCTCGCGCTGGCGCTGATCATCTGGCAGAAGCCGAACCTGCTGCTGCTCGACGAGCCGACCAATCACCTCGATCTCGAAACGCGCCACGCGTTGACGATGGCGCTCGCGCAGTTCGAAGGCACGCTGATCCTCGTCTCGCACGACCGCCACCTGCTGCGTGCGACCACGGACCAGTTCATGCTCGTCGCGAAGCATCAACTGCAACCGTTCGACGGCGAGCTCGACGACTATCGCGACTGGCTGTTGCAGCACGCAGCCGAGCAGCGCGCCGCGCTGAAGGCTGCTGCGGACGCGACGACGGCCAACGGCGGGAATGCGAATGGCGCGGACGCGTCGGTGAATCGCAAGGAGCAGCGTCGCCAGGAAGCGGAAACGCGTCAGAAGCTCGCGCATCTGAAGAAGCCATTGCAGACGCGCATCGCGAAAATCGAAAAGGAAATGGACGCGCTCAACGCGGAAAAGACGACGCTCGATGCATTCGTCGCCGATCCTGCCAGCTATGGCGCCGAGCAGAAAACCAGGCTGACGGAAACGATACGCCGTCAGGCAGAAGTCAACGCACGCCTCGAAACGCTTGAAGCCGAATGGCTCGAAGCGCACGAGGAACTCGAACAAATCGGCTAGCGGCCCCTTCGCGTCGCGAAGGAAGAGATGAGAAAAGCGAGGCCGCGCCAGCATCCACGGAGGGCTGGGCATTGTCGTCTACTGTCGCATTGAAGGGCTTGCGCGTGCTCGATCTGACACGCCTGTTGCCCGGTCCCGCCGCGACGCTTCGGCTCGCGGAAATGGGCGCCGACGTGTTGAAGATCGAAGCGCCCGGCGCCGGGGACGCGTCGCGCGTGATGATGCAAAGCAGCGCCGACCGCGTCGCCGGGCGTCCCGGCGCGTTCTACCGTCAGTTGAATCGCGGCAAGCGCGAAACGCGGCTCGATCTGAAGTCCGAAGGTGGACGCAACGTGCTGATGGCGCTCGCGCGCGAAGCGGACGTGCTGATCGAGAGCTTCCGGCCTGGCGTGATGGATCGGCTCGGTCTCGGCTACGACGTGCTGCGCGTGATCAATCCGAAGCTCGTCTATTGCGCGATTTCGGGCTATGGCGCGCAAGGGCCGTATTCGCAACTGGCGGGACACGATCTGAACTACATCGGCTACGCGGGCGTGCTCGACCAGCTGGCCACGCGCGACGGCACGCCGATCCTGCCCAACTTCCAGATCGCGGATCTGCTGGGCGGGGCGCTGTCGGCCGTCAACCAGATCCTCGCGGCATTGTGGGCCGTGGCGCGCGGCGGCGACGGGCAATTCGTCGACGTGTCGATGGCGCATTGCACCTACGCGCACAACGTCGTCGCGCAAGTCGCGCTCGCCAACGGCGGCGCGGCGCCCGTCGCGGGCAGCAGCCTGTTGAACGGCGGCGTGCCCTGCTACAACCTGTATCGCACGCTCGACGGACGATGGCTCGCAGTCGGCGCGCTCGAACTCAAGTTTTGGGAAACGCTGTGCATGGCGCTCGATCGCCCGGACTGGGCGACGCGCCACTGGAGCCTCGGCCAGGCGATCGCCGGGCCGGATGCCACGCAATTGATCAAGGCCATGGCCGAGCTGATTGCGACGCGGCCGCTTGCCGAATGGGTCGAACTGCTGGTCCCGCTGGATTGCTGTGTGTCCCCCGTACTGACGGCGGCGGAAGCGGCCGAGCACCCGTTGTTCAACGCGGCCGCGCGCGAGGCGCTGATCGCGCAGCAGGCGAGCGATGAAAACGCGGAGTGAATGACGAGCGGCGCGTGATGTGTTGCTGAACATCGCGGCGTGCGTAGATTGCCCCGCTCGCCACCCTTATCGCCTTGACCGAACGGGGTTTTTAACGCCGCGGCAAGGTCTGCCGCGGCTCGCGTTCGTCGTCGACCAGCCGGTGCTTGCGCCCTTCCACATGATGGCGGATCGTCGCCCGGACTTCGTCGGCCGTGACGTTTTCCGCGACGACGCGCCGTGAAATCTGGCCCGCCGTGTCGATCCATTCGACGATCCGGCAGCCGCCGCCCCAAAGCCCGTGAATCGGCGCGGAGACGCGACAGCCGCGCAGATTCGACAGAAGCTCGTCCGAAGTTTGATGAGACCGTTTCAAGACGTCTTCCTTTTCCAGTCGTGACGTTACATCTCACGAGGATAGGGAAAACGACAGGCGCCTGGGTTACAGACTCAGTCGAGAAATTTACAGCGCGTTACGTCGAAAAGCGGACGCGTTCAGGCAGCGTCTGACGCCAATTATTCGAGTGTACGGATGCGGTCGATCGCCTGCTCGATGCGCTCGACGGCGATCACCTGCAGTCCGTCGATGGCTTGCTTCGGCGCGTTGGCCTTCGGAATCAGCGCAATCGAAAAGCCGAGCTTCGCGGCTTCCTTCAGACGTTCCTGGCCTCGCGGGGACGGACGGATCTCACCCGCCAGCCCCACTTCGCCGAACACGATCAGTCCCTTCGGCAGCGGCTTGTTGCGCATCGACGAATGAATCGCGAGCAGGACGGCCAGGTCGGCGGCGGGCTCGCTGATTTTCACGCCGCCCACCGCGTTCAGGAACACGTCCTGATCGAAGCAGGCGATGCCCGCGTGGCGATGCAGCACGGCCAGCAGCATCGCGAGCCGGTTCTGTTCGAGGCCGACGGCAAGCCGGCGCGGATTCGGCACGTTCGCCGTATCGACGAGCGCCTGCACTTCGACGAGCAGCGGCCGCGTGCCTTCCTGCGTCACGAGCACGCACGAGCCCGGCACGATCTGCTCGTGCTGCGACAGAAACAGCGCGGACGGATTCGCGACGCCGCGCAGACCGCGCTCCGTCATAGCGAACACGCCCAGTTCGTTGACGGCGCCGAAACGGTTCTTGAACGCGCGCACGAGCCGGAACGACGAGTGCGTATCGCCCTCGAAGTACAGCACGGTATCGACGATATGCTCGAGCACGCGCGGGCCCGCGAGGTTGCCCTCTTTCGTCACATGGCCGACCATGATGATGGCCGTGCCCGACTGCTTGGCGACGCGCGTCAGTTGCGCCGCGCATTCGCGCACCTGCGCGACGGAACCCGGCGCGGACGTGAGTGCTTCCGAGTAGATGGTCTGGATCGAGTCGATGACGGCGACGTCCGGCTTTTCTTCGGCGATGGTCGCCTGAATCTTTTCGAGCTGGATTTCGGCGAGCAGCTTCAGCTCGCTTGCGTGCGATCCCGGCTCGAGCAGCGACAGCCGTTGCGCGCGCAACGCAATCTGCGCAGCCGATTCCTCGCCGCTCACGTAGAGCGCGCGCCGCTCGCTCGCGATCTGAGCGAGCGATTGCAAAAGCAGCGTCGACTTGCCGATGCCCGGATCGCCGCCGATCAGCACGACGCCGCCCGCCACCAGCCCGCCGCCCAACACGCGGTCGAACTCGCCGACGCCCGTCGAGAAGCGCGGCACGTCCGACGCCTCGATATCCGCGAGCCGCTGCACGGGCTGGTTTTTCGCGAGCGACTGAAAGCGATGAGCGGCAGGCGATTCCGCGACCGTTTCGACAAGCGTGTTCCACGCGTGACACGCCGGGCACTGGCCCTGCCACTTCGGCGCCTGCCCGCCGCATTCCGTGCAGGTGTACAACGTTTTCTGTTTAGCCAACTTGTCTGTTCACGCGTGATGATTCGTTATGTCTCGTTATGTCGCCGTTCGTTGCGTCATGAGCCGGTGCCGGTCATTCGGCGCGCACGGGCACACGCTGCGCGACGGCGCACATCAGCTCGTAGCCGATCGTGCCGCATGCCTGCGCGACGTCGTCGATGGGTAGTTGCGCGCCCCACAGTTCGACGCGCGAGCCGACATTCGCTTGCGGGCAGGGCGAGAGATCGACGGTGATCATGTCCATCGACACGCGTCCGACGATCCGCGTGCGGATGCCATCGACGATGATGGGCGTGCCTTCGGGCGCGATGCGCGGATAGCCGTCCGCATAGCCGCACGCGACGACGCCGATGCGCATGCCTGCGCGCGCCGTATAGATCGAGCCATAGCCGATCGTGCTGCCTTCCGACAGCGTCTGCACGGCGATCAGCTCGGAGGCGAGCGTCATCGCGGGCTGCAGGCCCGTGTCCTTGATCGCGGAACTGACGCCCGACGGCGACGCGCCGTACAGCATCACGCCCGGCCGCACCCAGTCGAAATGCGCTTCCGGATACCACAGCGTCGCCGCTGAATTAGCGAGGCTGCGCGCGCCCGCGATGCCTTGCGCGCCGCGCTCGAACGCTTCCATCTGGTGAGTGATGCCGCGCTCGCTGTCCGCGTCCGAGAAATGGGTCATCAGCGTGATCTGGCCGACGCCCTGGCACGCGCGCGCGCGCTCCCACGCTGCGCGGAACCTGTCGGGCGTGTAGCCCAGCCGGTTCATGCCGCTGTTCATTTTCAGCTGGATGTTGACGGGCTTCGACAGCCGCGCCATTTCCAGCATGCGCAACTGCTCGTCCGAATGCAGCGCCGTCGTGAGGCTATAGCGGTCGATGACGTCGATATCCGTCGGCCGGAAAAAGCCCTCGAGCAACAAAATCGGGCCGGCCCAGCCCAATTCGCGCAACTTCACCGCTTCTTCGAGGTCGAGCAAACCAAAGCCATCGGTTGCGCGCAGCCCCGGAAAGGCGCGAGCGAGACCGTGACCGTAGGCATTGGCCTTGACGACGGCCCAGATCTTGGACTTCGGCGCATAACGGCGTGCAACTGCGAGGTTATTGGCGAGAGCGGCGGTGTGAATAGTGGCTGAGACTGGGCGCGGCATGGGATTTTTTCGTAAAGACACTGTCGAATCAGGAGCTTACAGTGCGTTTTCAACACTTCGTAGGCTGACGTGACAATGCGATCAAGGATACTGCTAGTCGGGATTTGTCTATTTTCGTGATATAAAGCCGTGCGCACAACCCATTTCGAACGGAATAAGCCCGGACGCGCCACTGACGGCCGGGGCGGACGGACCGCAGCGAGGACAGCATCGCATCAGATGAAAAAAGGTTTTTACACCATCATGGCCGCGCAGTTTTTTTCCTCGCTGGCCGACAATGCGCTTCTGATCGCTGCTATTGCACTGCTGAAAGATCTTCACGCCCCGAACTGGATGACGCCGCTGCTCAAGCTGTTTTTTGTGCTGTCGTACGTCGTGCTCGCGGCTTTTGTCGGCGCCTTCGCGGATTCGCGCCCGAAGGGCCGCGTGATGTTCGTGACCAATACGATCAAGGTCGTCGGCTGCGTGGCGATGCTGGTCGGCGCGCATCCCCTCTTCGCGTATGGCATCGTCGGCTTCGGCGCGGCCGCGTACTCGCCCGCGAAGTACGGCATTCTCACCGAGCTGCTGCCGCCTGACCGCCTCGTCGCCGCGAACGGGTGGATAGAAGGCACGACGGTCGGCTCGATCATTCTTGGCACCGTGCTCGGCGGCGCGCTGATCAGCCCGCACATCGCATCGCACCTCATCAAGCACACGCCCCACGCGATCCACACGCCCGCCGAAGCGGCGATGCTCATCATCATCCTGATCTACGTGATCGCGGCGCTCTTCAATCTGCGCATCCCCGACACGGGCGCCCGCTATCCGCGCCAGGAGCACGGGCCGATCAAGCTCATCACCGATTTCGCCGACTGCTTTCTCGTGCTCTGGCGCGACAAGCTCGGGCAGATATCGCTCGCCGTCACGACGCTCTTCTGGGGCGCGGGCGCGACGCTGCAGTTCATCGTGCTGAAATGGGCCGAAGTATCGCTCGGCATGTCGCTGTCGGAAGGCGCGATCCTGCAGGCCGTGGTCGCCGTCGGCGTCGCGGCGGGCGCGATGATCGCCGCCGCGCGCGTGCCGCTGAAGAAGTCGCTGACGGTGCTGCCCGTCGGCATCATCATGGGAATCGCCGTGATGCTGATGGCCTTCTATACGAAGCATCTGTTTCCGCCTCATTGGGGTGTGTACTACGGCAGGATGCACATCCCCGGCTATCTGATTTTCGCCTATGCCTTCCTGATGGTCGTCGGTGCGCTGTCGGGCTTCTTCGTCGTGCCGATGAATGCGCTGCTCCAGCATCGCGGGCACGTGCTGCTGTCGGCGGGCCACTCGATCGCCGTGCAGAACTTCAACGAGAACCTGTCCGTGCTCGTGATGCTGTGTCTTTACGCCGTGCTCGTGTGGCTCGACGTGCCCGTTACCGTCGTGATCGTGCTGTTCGGCACCTTCGTCTGCGTGATGATGTGGCTCGTGATGCGCCGCCATCAGGCCAACCAGCGCGCGTTCGATTCGGTTTCGCTGATCGGCGAAGCGCATCACTGAGATCCGTTCGCCGGTCCGCTGCGTATTGTTCTTCGACTACGCTTTGACTGAGCGTCGACTGCGCTTTCTCTGAGCATCGTCCGAGGGCGCGCCATGCGCCCTTCGCTTTTCAGGCTTTCCAGGTTTTGCCATGACCCGACCGATTCCCAACGTCCTGACGATCGCCGGCTCCGATTCCGGCGGCGGCGCCGGCATTCAGGCCGATCTCAAGGCTTTCTCGGCGCTCGGCGCGTACGGCGCGAGCGTGATCACCGCGCTGACGGCGCAAAACACGCGCGGCGTGACGGCGATTCACACGCCCGATCCCGCGTTCGTCGTCGCGCAACTGGATGCCGTGTTCGACGACATCCGCATCGACGCCGTGAAGATCGGCATGCTGGCGAACGCGTCGATCGCGCGCGCCGTCGCTGAAGCGCTGCGCCGCCACAAGCCGAAGCATGTCGTGCTCGACACTGTGATGATTTCGAAGAGCAATCACGCGTTGCTCGCGCCCGAAGCCGTCGATGCCGTGCGCGACGAACTGCTGCCGCTCGCCGATCTGCTGACGCCGAATCTGCCTGAAGCGGCCGCGCTGCTTCGCGCGCCGAGCGCCGCGGACGAGGCCGCGATGGTCGACCAGGGCGAAGCGCTGCGCAAACTCGGCGCGCGCGCGGTGCTAATGAAGGGCGGCCATCTCGCCGCCGCCGACAGCCCCGACTGGCTCATCCAGGACAGCGGCACAATGCGTCTTGCCGGCCCGCGCGTGCCCGTGAAGAACACGCACGGGACGGGCTGCACGCTGTCCTCGGCGATCGCGGCATTGATTCCGCAGCGCGACGACCTCGCAAGTGCTGTCGCCGATGCGAAGGCCTATCTGACGGGCGCGCTCGAACAAAGCAGCCGCCTCGACGTCGGTCATGGCGTCGGACCGGTGCATCACTTCTATCGCTGGTGGTAACGGCGGGACGTAGCAACCGCGCGATGTCACGCGTCGTGTTGCGTCACGCCTGACGCGTCGGCCGCCGCGCAAACGCTTGTGCCCGCTCCGGCCAGTCGTCGGGCACGATGAAGCCGCGCGAACGCTCGGCCCAACGTCCTTCTGCATTCCGGACGAATGCGGCCACCATCGTCGGTGCCGTCTGCTGCATCAGTTGCTGCGCCAGCGTTTCCGCTGAAACGAAGCTCGACGCATGCTGGCTGTCGTGGATGCGCGGCGAAAGCCATTCGAGCCTCGGCAGCACGATCCACGCATCCGCATGACCGCTGGAAAACGATGGCCAGTCGGCCTGCGTCGACCACCAGCCGCGCGCGTGCGCCGGATCGATTTCGGCGGCATCGCGCTCGTTCATACCGTTGCGATAGAAAAGCCAGCCCTTGACGAACATCTGCGCGTCCCAGGGCCCGCGATGGCCCAGCGACGCAAACTCCTCGCGCGCGCTCAGCCGCAACTGATGATCGAGCAGATGCGCGAGCTTCAGATCGAAGCGGTCCTGGAGATTCGGGCCCACGTAGTCGGCGAGCTCCGCGCGGCCGTCGCCCGCGTGCAGATAGCATTTGACGGCCAATTCCCAATGCAGCCGCCGGCCCGTCGGCGTCTCGACGAGAAAATCGCATTCGCCAAGCGTGATGCCTTTGCGCCGCAGCGGCACGTTAGCGGCGACCAGCCGCGCGGCCGGACCGTGGGACAGGAACCACGCGAGCAGACACTCGGCGTAGCGGCCGAGGCGCGTCACGCGCGCGGCCGCGATATGCCGGTGCAACGCGGTGGGATCGGCGTCCTGCGCGTCGAGCCAGTCCATCGTCGCGGCCGCTGCATCGGGTGACTCGAACGGCTTGGCGAGCACGCCAGATGGCGGTTGCGAGCGCAACAGATCGGGACTGAACAGGAGCCACGCGATGTCACGCACGGCGGCGTCGGACAGCGCATCGAGCCGGGCCGTCGATGGCGCCTCGAACGAAGCGGTCGGCCCGGCCGCGTCCATCATTTGGATGCGCCCGCTTGCGTGTCTTGCGGCGACGCGTTGCGCCAGGCATCGCGGGCGAGGCACAGGTCCTGCCACGACTTCGCCTTGTCGCCGAGGCTGCGTAGCAGGTACGCCGGGTGGTATGTGACGACCACGGGCACGCCCTCGTATTCGTGGACGCGTCCGCGCAGCGACGAAATGCTCGCGTCCGTCTTCAGCAGGCTCTGCGCGGCGAAGCGGCCGAGCGCGACGATCAGCTTCGGCTTCACGAGCGCCACCTGCCGCTGCAGATACGGTTCGCAACGCGCGACTTCGTCCGGCTCCGGATTGCGGTTGCCGGGCGGGCGGCATTTGATCACGTTGGCGATATACACGTTCATGCCGCGCGCAAGACCGAGCGAGCGCAGCATGTTGTCAAGCAGCTTGCCCGCCTGGCCGACGAACGGCTCGCCCTGCTTGTCCTCGTTTTCGCCGGGTGCTTCGCCGATCAGCATCCAGTCGGCGTCGCGATCGCCGACGCCGAACACCGTGTTCGTGCGCTTCTCGCAGAGGCGGCAGCGCTCGCACGCCGACACGCGTTCTTCGAGCGCACTCCAGTCGAGCATGTCGACAGCAGGTTGCGGCTGGCGGGCGACTTGCGCTTCGGCGCGCGACGGCGGCTCGGCGGGAAGGTCGTCGAACCATGCGAAGTCGTCGTCGGGTGGCGCTGCTTCCGTGTCGGCCGCGGGCGCGCGGCGGGATGGCTGCGACATCGCCCGTTGCGTTTCGTCCGACGTCGTTTCGCGGCGTGACGTCGGCGCACCTTGCGGCTCTGTTTGCGGCTCGTCCTGCGGTTGGCTTGCGTCGCGCGACACAGCCGCGCTGGCCGTTTCGGTGCTGTTGCCGTTATCGCCGCCGGCACTCACGGCGGCGGCTCGAACGGCCATATCTTCGCCGCGAGCCTCGATATCTGCGCTCGCCGTGGCTCGAGTTGCGGCATCGGCGCTTTCCGCCTGCGATTGCGCATCGTCAGACGCGGCCGCGCGCTGTGCGATCCCTCGGCGCATCCACATCGGCGCAAGGCCGAGTTCTTCCAGCGCGGATTCATGCAGCGCCATCTGCGCCCTCCTTGTCGAAACTGAAACGCATCACGATGGCGTCCTCCCGGCTGCGATGCCGCGCCGGATAATAGTTCTTGCGGCGGCCAATCGACGCAAAGCCGAAGCGCTCGTACAGCTTGATCGCGCGATGATTAGACGGCCGCACTTCGAGCAGCATTCCAGCGAGCCTTTCAGTACGCGTCACCCGAACGGCTTCGCGCAACAGCGCAAGACCCGCGCCCGCGTGCTGCGCGGCGGGCGCGACGCACAGGTTCAGCAGATGCATCTCGTCGACGACGGGCATCAGCACGCAATAGCCGATCAGCGTGCCCGTCACGTGCCGCAGACATATGCCGAAATAACCGTTACGCAGCGAGTCTTCGAAATTGCCGCGGCTCCACGGAAATTCATAGGCGAGCTTTTCGACTGCCGCGACCTCGTCGAGATCGCCCTCCGTCATCGGCGACATATAGCGGTCCGCCAGCAGCACGCCGCTCATCGCGTGCCCTCGCCTTCGGCGGTATGCGCCGTATGTGTCGATGGCGCCGATGACCCCGGCGCCGCCGTTTGCGCATGCTGCGCGGCTCTCGCGGCCAGGCGCTCTTCCGTGGTCTGCGCGACCTTGTCGCGGATGTACTCGGGCGCCGCCTGGTCGGCGGGCAGCGTGCGGCCCGCGCGGAACGCGCGCAGCGCGGCGAATGCGATCGGCAGCGCGTGCGGCACGGCTTCGTGATCGACGGTTCGCGCCGCGCTCGCCGCCTTCAGACGATCGCCGAATGCCGCAGCGGCATTGCCCGCCAGCGTGAACGGCTGATCCGGCAAGTCGGGCGCATCGGGCGAGCCGAGCGCGGCGGAGTGGACCGTGCGCCACTCGCCCGCGTCGGTATCCCATGCGTAGTCGGCCCAATAGACCTCGTCCATGCGCGCATCGAGCGCGGCAAGCACGCGCGTGGCCGACGGGTCGCGCCGGCGCGCGCTCTCGGCGCACGCGAGCAGCGTGCCGACGGGCACCACGGGGCAATTCAGTCCGAATGCCAGTCCTTGCGCAACGCCCGTCGCGGTGCGCAAGCCCGTGAACGAGCCGGGCCCGGCGCCGAACGCGATCGCGTTGCAGTCGGCGAGCGAGAGGCCCGCTTCGTCGAACAGTTCGCGGATGGCGGGAAGTAGCCGCGTGCTGGAGACAGCGCCCGTCGACTCGTGGCGCACCCAGACGCGCGATTCGGGAGCAGACGCGTCCGCCTCTTCGGCCGATGACGTGTCATCGGCGGATTCGGTGGACAACAGGGCGACCGAGCAAAATTCGGTCGAAGTATCGAGGGCAAGCAGCACGGTTTTCGTCATGACCGCTATTGTAATGCGGCGCCCAGCGTCGCCGGATGCGAACGCGACCGGGCCTGCGAAGCGATCCGTTTGGAAGGATCGCTCCAGCCTCACACGGCCGCGCGCCGGGTCTCGCTTGCTATGATCGACGCCCTATCTCGAAAAGCATGGAGGATCTGATGAGCGACGTGGACGGTCTCTTCGCGAAGGCACAGGAAGACGTGAAGCAACTGCCGGAGCGTCCGGGCAACCTCACACTGCTGCGCCTGTACGCGCTCTTCAAGCAGGCCATCGACGGCGACGTGCACGGCGACAAGCCCGGCTTCACCGATATCGTCGGCAAATACAAGTACGACGCCTGGGCCGCGCTGCAAGGCACGGCGCCCGATACGGCAAAACAGCAATATGTTGAGCTCGTCGAGTCGCTCAGGAACGGCACCGAGGTTTGAGCGATACCGCCACACCGGCGGAACAAGCCGCCGATTCCTCTTACGAATCGACGGCTTTCGTTGAGACAAGTCTTAATGGTGGCGCAGTGCAGCAAATATCGATATAATGCGGTCTGCGCTTCACCGCTTTGGCGGAAAAAGCGTCTCGAAACGTTTTGCTCCAATCCAGTTTAGAACCTGTCCCCTCCTGCAAGGCCCCACGGGCCGTCAAGTCCAGGCTGGCGGCAAGCCAATCCCGGCCTGTCGCATTCGATACAGCTTCTAACGAGAAACTCGCCTTCATTGTCGCGAGTTGCCCCCGTTTTTCGATTTGCTCGCTGCTTCTTTGCTCGCTGAATCCGACGACTTGGGTATGCCGATTGGCGCCGACGTATTACTTCCCATGTTTCAAGGATTCTCATGACTTCGAGCAATACCTCCAGCCCGCTGAACGCCATCGCCGATCAAGCCCTCGGTCTCGACACGCCCGACACGGCCGTGCAAGCTCCCGAAGCTGAAGGCCCGACGTTCGCTGAGCTGGGTCTGTCGGCGGAGATCGTCTCTGCACTGACGGCAGCCGGCTACAAGACGCCGACCCCCGTTCAGCAGCGCGCCATTCCCGCTGGCATCGCTGGCCGCGACCTTCTGGTGTCGAGCCCGACGGGTTCGGGCAAGACGGCTGCGTTCATGCTGCCCGCCATCGAGCGTTTCGCCCAGCTGCAAAAGACGCAAGCCAGTCAGCCGCGTGAGCCGCGCGAGAACAACGGCGGTGGCCGCGGCCGCCGTCCGATGCCCGTCGCGCGTCCGGGCCTGCTGGTCCTCACGCCGACCCGCGAACTCGCGATGCAGGTCACGACGGCCGCTTCGACCTATGGCAAGCACCTGCGCCGTCTGCGCACCGTCAGCATCCTCGGCGGTGTCGCGTATGGCCAGCAGTTGATGCTGCTCGCCAAGAACCCCGAAATTCTCGTCGCGACGCCTGGCCGTCTGCTCGATCATCTGGAGCGCGGCCGCATCGATTTGTCGCAGCTGCAGATGCTCGTGCTCGACGAAGCGGATCGCATGCTGGACATGGGCTTCATCGACGACATCGAGACGATCGTCGCCGCGACGCCCGCCACGCGCCAGACGATGCTGTTCTCGGCGACGCTCGACGGCAAGATCGGCTCGCTGACGGGCCGTCTGCTGAAGGATCCCGAGCGCATCGAGATCGTCCAGCGCATCGAACAGCGCACGAACATTGCGCAGACCGTGCATTACGTCGATGACCGCGATCACAAGGATCGCCTGCTCGACCATCTGCTGCGTGACGCCGGCCTCGACCAGGCGATCGTCTTCACGGCGACCAAGAGCGACGCCGACATGCTGGCCGGCCGTCTCGCCGACGCAGGCTTCGAATCGGCTGCGCTGCACGGCGATCTGCCGCAAGGCGCGCGTAACCGGACGATCCGCGCGCTGCGCGAGCGTCGCGTGCGCGTGCTGGTCGCCACCGACGTCGCGGCTCGCGGTATCGACATTCCCGGCATCACGCACGTGTTCAATTACGATCTGCCGAAGTTCGCTGAAGACTACGTGCACCGTATCGGCCGCACGGGCCGCGCGGGCCGCTCGGGCATCGCAGTGAGCCTCGTGCATCACGCCGAACAGGGCGCGCTGAAACGCATCGAGCGCTTCGTGCGTTCGACGCTGCCCGTCAACGTGATCGCCGGCTTCGAGCCGCGCAAGGCGCCGCCGGCCAACGGCCGCGGTGGATTCGGCGGCCGTGGCCGTCCGAACGGCAACGGCGGCCGACGCTTCGGCGGCAAGCCGGGCTACGGCTCGCGCGACGGCGGCGGCAATGGCGGCGGCTATGGCGCACGTGAAGGCAACGGCGGCTACGGTGCTCGCGAAGGCGGCAACGGCGGCCGTAGCTGGGGCAACAACCGGCCCGCAAGCGGCTCGCGTGACGGCGGCTCACGCGACGGTTATCGCAGCGAAGGCTACCGTGGCAACCGCGAAGGCGGCTATTCGCGTGACGGCGGCTACGGCGCACGCCGCAACGACGGCCCGCGCAACACGCGCCGCGGCGATTAAACCGCTTGAGCTCGGGCTCTCGAACGTCTGACAAAGGCGGACGAGAACACCCAGACATGAAAAACCGACGCCCCGGCGTCGGTTTTTTTATGCCCCAACTCGCGTTTCACGATGCGAAAAAAATTTTTGCGTCGTAAAAAATCGTGCTGCGTGGCACAAGAACGGCTGTTGCAGGATGGAAAATTTCATTTCTCAATGCGGAACGATGGACGTAAATACCTGAAAAACAATGAAATAAAATCGCCGAAAAAGACTTGGTGATGTCTGTTCGGACTACAGCCTTTTGCCTAGACTCTTATATAAGACTTCGCCCAACGAGATGCCTCCGGCAGTCCTCGCTTCGTGGAAGTCACGAGTCCACCGAACCCTCTTCAGGCAAAAAGGAGCACACCATGTCGCGTAACGAACAGGCAAAGCAACTTCAACAACAATGGGAAACCGATAGCCGCTGGAACGGCATCAAGCGGAGCTACACGGCGGAAGACGTCGTGCGCCTGCGCGGCTCGCTGCAACCCGAGCACACGCTCGCGCGTCGCGGCGCCGAACGGCTGTGGAACGGCATGAAGGAAGAGCCGTTCGTCAACGCGCTCGGCGCGCTGACGGGCAACCAGGCGATGCAGCAGGTCAAGGCCGGTCTGAAGGCCATTTATCTCTCAGGCTGGCAGGTCGCCGGCGACGCCAACGTGGCGGGCGAAATGTATCCGGACCAGTCGCTGTATCCGGCGAACTCGGTGCCGCTCGTCGTGAAGCGCATCAACAACACGCTCACCCGCGCTGACCAGATACAGTGGTCGGAAGGCAAGAATCCGGGCGACGAAGGCTATATCGACTACTTCGCGCCGATCGTGGCCGACGCCGAAGCCGGATTCGGCGGCGTGCTGAACGCGTTCGAGCTGATGAAGGCGATGATCGAAGCGGGCGCCGCCGGTGTGCACTTCGAAGACCAGCTTGCTTCCGTGAAGAAGTGCGGCCACATGGGCGGCAAGGTGCTCGTGCCGACGCGCGAGAACGTCGCGAAGCTGACGGCCGCCCGTCTCGCCGCCGACGTGTGCGGCGTGCCGACCGTGCTGATCGCGCGTACCGACGCGGAAGCCGCTGACCTGATCACGTCCGACGTCGACGACAACGACAAGCCGTTCCTCACGGGCGAGCGCACGGTGGAAGGCTTCTTCCGCACGAAGCCGGGCCTCGAGCAGGCCGTGTCGCGCGGTCTTGCGTACGCGCCGTATGCCGATCTGGTCTGGTGCGAAACGGGCAAGCCGGACCTCGAATACGCGAAGAAATTCGCCGAGGCGATCCACAAGGAATTCCCGGGCAAGATGCTGTCGTACAACTGCTCGCCGTCGTTTAACTGGAAGAAGAACCTCGACGACGCGACGATCGCGAAGTTCCAGAAGGAACTCGGCGCAATGGGCTACAAGTTCCAGTTCATCACGCTCGCCG
Organism: Paraburkholderia diazotrophica; assembly: GCF_038900755.1. GTDB lineage: Bacteria > Pseudomonadota > Gammaproteobacteria > Burkholderiales > Burkholderiaceae > Paraburkholderia > Paraburkholderia diazotrophica_A. Next base: position 155,052 of record NZ_JBBPEN010000011.1, on the reverse strand, counting down.
GCTTCCACGCGCTGAACTACTCGATGTTCAACCTCGCGCACGGCTATGCGCGCCAGCAGATGAGCGCATTCGTCGAACTCCAGCAGGCCGAGTTCGCGGCTGCCGAAAAGGGCTTCACAGCCGTGAAGCATCAGCGCGAAGTGGGCACGGGTTACTTCGATGCCGTCACGCAGACGGTCGAGCGCGAAGCATCGACGACTGCCCTGCACGGTTCGACGGAAGACGAGCAGTTCTTCGACAACAAGAAGGTCGCCTGAACGGTCTGACGCTGTCTGACGTCGTCTGACCGCGGCGGCTACAGCGGGCGACGATATGCGCCTTTCGCACGCAGCATCGTGAAAAACGGCCCCGCAGGGGGCCGCTTCCCTACCCGATTCGGACGGCCGCTGAAGGCCGTCCGAATACGGACGCAGCGAACCTGAGAGATACAACACGGAAGCGAAGTCGGCCCGCATGACGCGCCGATGCAATTGGAAATACGCGCGCCGGCTATCCGCTGGCGCGCGTCCTTTCAGACGTCTTGAGTCAAGATCGCGACCTCCGCGAACTGCCCGTCAGAAGGCCCGCGAAGCACCAGGCACGTGGGCAGAAGCCGCGTGCTATCGATAGACAATCACCGGAATTTTCGTATGCGTGAGCACGCGCTGCGTCTCGCTGCCGATCAGCAGACTGCCGAGTCCGCGCCGCCCATGCGACGCCATGAAGATCACATCGCAGCCGCCCTGCTCGGCCGCTTCGATGATGCCGAGATACGGCGATGGATGCACGCTCGTCTGGCTCGTGCATTCGACACCCGCGCCGCGCGCAGCCTCCTCGACCTCCTGCAGATGCTGACGCGCTTCGCGCTCGCTGCGGTCCTGAAAGTCCACGGGCGGTTCGATCACGACTTCGGAAAACGGCGAGTACGGATATTGCGGCAAGCACGCATACGCGGTGACGCGCGCGCCGACTGCCTGAGCAAGATCGATCGCGCCGTCGATCGCTTTTTTCGACAGATCCGAACCATCGGTCGGTACGAGGATGTGCTTGAACATGGTGCCCTCCGTCGTCGACTGCAGGTGTGGGAAACGCCCGGTTGCCGCTCGCCGCTTTGCATCGTTACGAGCGCGCCGATGCGTGCGCTCATGCATTTCGAATCGCCTGCGTCGCGCCGGCAGCGAAGCGGCGCGGCAGGCCGTCAAAACGATTGTAGTGCGCCGAAATGTAGTGCAACGGGCGCGTGCGGGGTTGTCCGCATATCGGAAACCCGCGCGGGCTCTGACGTTCCGCTTGCAATCCGGCACACGCCGAAATCAACCCCAATACGCCGGATCGCCGTACGTATGCTTGAGAAAATCGAGGAAAAGTCGCACGCGCAACGGAAGGTGACGGCGTTGCGGAAACACCGCATGAATGCCGATGGGCGGCGCGGCGAATTCGTCGAGCACGCTGACGAGGCGCCCCGCCGCGATATCCATGCCGACTTCCCACCACGAGCGCCACGCGAGTCCATAGCCTTCGAGACACCACTCGTGCAGCACCGCGCCGTCCGAGCATTCCATCGTGCCCGATACCTTGATCGTCACGACCTTGTCGCCCTGCTGGAACATCCAGCCGCGCTGCTGATTCGCGCTCGCGCCGAGCGCGAGGCAATTGTGATGCGCGAGATCCGCGAGCGTCTGCGGCGCGGGACGACGCGCCAGATAGGCTGGCGACGCGACGCATACTCGTTTGTTCTCACCCAGTCTCAACGACACCAGCGACGAGTCGGGCAATTCACCGAGCCGTATCGCACAGTCGAAACCTTCGTTGACGAGATCGACCATGCGATCGGACAGATCGAGAGAAATCGTCACGTCCGGATGCGCGACCGTGAACGTCGGCACGAGGGGCGCGACATGCCGGCGGCCGAAACCGGCCGGCGCCGTCACGCGCAAATGGCCGCTCGCCTTCACGCCGCCTGCGGACACGCTGGCTTCCGCGTTCTGCATGTCGTGAATGATGCGCTGGCAGTCTTCGAGAAACGCCGAGCCTTCGTAGGTCAGCGTGATGCGCCGGGTCGTGCGCACGAGGAGCTTGACGCCGAGGCGCTCTTCGAGCGCGTCGATGCGGCGGCCGATGATCGCGGGCGCGACGCCTTCCGCCTGCGCGGCCCCGGACAGGCTGCCGCGCGCCGCGACGGTCACGAAAGTCTCGATCTGCTTGAAGCGGTCCATCTGCGAATGACTGCACGCGTCGATCGCGCACGAATTAGGTGATGCGCGTCAGATTAGGTTGATGAAAGTAAAAGATCAAGTGATCTTTAGAGTCTTTTTAAGTACATGCCGTCACGAATAGAATCAACCCGACCTCTGAATGGAGCGCATGGCGATGTCGGCCACAACGACACTCTTCCCCAAAGCAGTGATTTTCGATGCATACGGCACGTTGTTCGACGTGCATTCCGTCGTCGCTGCGGCGGAGCAGATGTTCCCCGGCCACGGCGATGCGCTCTCGCAGTTGTGGCGGCAAAAGCAGATCGAATACGCGCAGTTGCGTACGCTGTCCGATCCGGCCGGCGCGCGCTACCAGCCGTTCTGGAACGTAACGCTCGACGCGCTGCGCTTCTCCGCTCGCAAGCTGGGCCTCGCGCTGACCGCGGCCGGCGAAAAGCGCCTGATGGACGAATACGCATGCCTTTCCGCGTTTCCGGACGTGCTGCCCGCGCTGCGGCAGCTTCGCGGCATGCGCGCCCAGGAAAGCGCCGCGCCGATCGGTCTCGCGATTCTCTCGAACGGCAATCCGCAGATGCTCGACATTGCTGTCAAAAGCGCGGGCATGGCTGGGATGTTCGATCACGTTCTCTCAGTGGATGCCGTGCGCGCGTTCAAGCCGGCGCCCGTGAGCTACGCGCTCGGCACACAGCCGTTCGGCGCGAGCGCGCGCGAGATCGTGTTCGTGTCGTCGAACGGCTGGGACGCGAGCGGCGCGAACTGGTTCGGCTACACGGTGTTTTGGCTCAACCGCCAGGGCGCGCCCGCCGAGGAACTGGGCGTCGCGCCGCATGGCATGGGCAGGAGCATGAGCGAACTGATCGCGTTTATCGACAACCTCGCGTCGTCCGGGACAGCAGAGAAAACTGGCAGACGGGAGAAAGGCAGCAACCGCGCGCGCCACAGCCCTGGTGCATGACGACACGCCCGCACGCTACTGAGACGACGCATTGCAATTGCATCAACAAGCACCTTTAGAACTGACCGACCAAGGAGAAATCATGGTGAACACGCTGTCGCTGCCGCAGGGCATGACCATCACGGGCGAGATCAAGCCCGGATTCGAGACCATTCTCACGCCGCAAGCGCTCGAACTCGTCGCCAGCCTGCACCGCACGTTCGAGCCGCGCCGCCAGCAGCTGATGAAAGCGCGCGCCGAGCGCGCAAAACGGCTGGACGCCGGCGAGCGCCCCGACTTTCTCGCGGAAACGAAGAGCATCCGCGAAGGCGACTGGACGATCGCGCCACTGCCGCAGGATCTGCAATGCCGCCGCGTCGAGATCACGGGTCCCGTCGACCGCAAGATGATCATCAACGCGCTGAACTCGGGCGCTGATTCCTACATGACCGATTTCGAGGATTCGAATGCGCCGAGCTGGGACAACCAGATCACCGGTCACATCAATCTGAAAGAAGCCGTGCGCCGGACGATCTCGCTCGAGCAGAACGGCAAGTCATACACGCTGAACGACAAGATCGCGACGCTGATCGTGCGTCCGCGCGGCTGGCATCTGGACGAAAAGCACGTGACGGTCGATGGCCAGCGCGTGTCGGGTGGCATCTTCGACTTCGCGCTTTTCCTGCATCACAACGCGAACGAGCAACTGTCGCGCGGCACGGGCCCGTACTTCTATCTGCCGAAGCTGGAAAGCCATCTCGAAGCGCGTCTGTGGAACGACATTTTCATCGCCGCGCAGGAAGCCGTCGGCGTGCCGCGCGGCACGATTCGCGCAACCGTGCTGATCGAAACTATCCTGGCCGCGTTCGAAATGGATGAAATCCTGTACGAGCTGCGCGAGCACAGTTCGGGTCTGAACGCCGGTCGTTGGGACTACATCTTTTCGGCGATCAAGAAGTTCAAGAACGACAAGGACTTCTGCCTCGCGGATCGCTCGCAGATCACGATGACGGTGCCGTTCATGCGCGCCTATGCGCTGCAACTGCTGAAGACGTGCCACCGCCGCAACGCACCGGCGATCGGCGGCATGAGCGCGCTGATTCCGATCAAGAGCGACGCGGCCGCGAACGAGAAAGCGATGGCCGGCGTGCGCTCCGACAAGGCGCGCGACGCGACGGACGGCTACGACGGCGGTTGGGTCGCGCATCCGGGTCTCGTGCCCATCGCGATGGACGAGTTCGTGAAGGTGCTCGGCGACAAGCCGAATCAGATCGGCAAGCAGCGCGCCGACGTGCAGGTGACGGGCAAGGACCTGCTCGACTTCCGCCCAGAAGCGCCCGTCACGGAAGCGGGCCTGCGCAACAACATCAACGTCGGCATCCACTACCTGGGCTCGTGGCTCGCAGGCAATGGCTGCGTGCCGATCCACAATCTGATGGAAGACGCGGCGACGGCGGAAATCTCGCGATCGCAGGTCTGGCAGTGGATTCGATCGCCGAAGGGCAAACTTGAGGACGGACGCAAGGTGACGCCTGATCTCGTGCGCGAACTGACGGCCCAGGAACTCGACAAGGTGAAGGCCGTGATCGCAGGCGATACGAAGCCCTACGATCGCGCGGCGCAAATCTTCAGCGAGATGTCGACGTCAGAAAACTTCACCGAATTCCTGACGCTGCCGCTTTACGAAGAACTCTGAGCATGACGATGCGTGCCGGACGGTTAGCCGCTGCTTGCGGCCTTACCGCCAGGCGCGCGACGCGATAGCTCGACGGTTGACCGACCGGGAATGGCCTGGCGGGCGTCATGCCTGCTGGGCCGTTCTTTTCCCGCTGCGGATTTTTGTCGCTTCGACTTTCTGCAAACGGGATGCGCCCCCAACGAACGCCCCCGCCTCCGTTCCGATCAACGCCCGTTCGAACGCCGGTGCGCAACCCAGTCGCCCGAACGAATCTCCGGCAATCCTTTGACGGCCTCGTGCTGCACCGGATAGTAGCGGCACGTGATGGGCGCGCCTTCGATCTCGACGGTCACTTCATGCGGCACGAACAGGCCCTCGACACCCGGATAGACCTGCTCGATCTCATCGAGCACGGCGATCAGCCCGTCGTCGATTTCGTAGACATCCCCTTGCACGTGAATGCCCGCGTCGTCGGGAACGAAACCCGGATACGCGCCGAAGTCGAAGAGACGTCCGCGCACGGTGGCTGAACCGATCAGCGTGGGTGCCGCGATGTCGTTGCGCGCCGCCGCGGCGCCGATGTCGTTGATTTCGCCGGCACGCAAGGTGCCATATACAAAGACGTTTCGCATCCGTTCACTATCCTCGATCGAACAAGACTTGCATCGGTCAATACGGTCACGCGAGCGATGCGCTTGCGACCAGCACGCCGTCGATATCCGCATAGACCCATTCACCTGGACGCACTACCGATCCGGGCAGACGCACGGGTACATCACGCTCGCCGCCGCCGCGTTTCTGGCTGCGCTGCGGATTCGTCGCGAGCGCAACGATGCCGATATTGCATTCGTTGAGTTCAAACGCGTCGCGCACGCAGCCGAACACGACAATGCCCGCCCAGCCGTTCTTCTCGCCGATCTTGCCCAGGTTGCCGCCGACGAGCGCGCAGCGCAGGCTGCCGCCCCCGTCGATCACCAGTACGCGCCCGGCGCCCTTCTCTTCGAGCGTCGCGCGCACCAGCGTGTTGTCTTCGAATACCTTCAGCGTGACGGCCTCGCCGCCAAAACTCGCCGCACGGCCGAAACGGGTGAATACGGGATCGAGCACACGCAACGTGCCCGCGGCCAGTTGGTCTTCATGCGCATCACACAGATCTGCGGTTGCGAAGTTCATAAACGCCCTCCTGTCGAAACGGATTCAGTGCATTATGCCGCGCCATTTCGACGATGTCCCATCGGCCGTTCGGCTAATGTCGGGACGACGCGCAGGACCCTACAATGACATGCATCGGGGTGGCTCGGCCCGCGCTGCTGTGCGGCGCGGCCGTCCAGCCCCCGCAGTACAGCCCCGCAGTTCAGCCCATTACGTCATGACTGAAGCCGCCCGTTCAACTCCGCCCGCTGCCGCGAAAGCCCCGACTGGGCTATCGACACGCGTCGATTTCGCCGACATTCCGCCCTAATTCGCGCCGACGCCGACGCATCCCATCCGCGTGCGCTCGCGGCCGATGCCCGCGGGCGTGCGCATCGCGCGCCACACGCACGCGTGGGCGCAGGTCGCGTATGCGTCGCGCGGCGTGCTTCGCGTCGGCACGTTCGGCACCACGTGGATGGTGCCGCCGTCGCGCGCGATCTGGGTGCCGCCTTACGTGCTGCACGAAGTGGTGATCGTCGAAGATGCATTTTTGCGCACGCTCTATGTGAACGAGGTGGCCGTGCCGGCGGGCCTGGATACGTGCCGCGTCGTCGAGGTGTCGGGGCTGCTGCGCGAAGTGATTGCCGCACTCGATACGCCGGGCCTGCAGCCGGATCGCGAGCGGCTGCTCGGCTCGCTGGCGCTCGACGAGATCACGCGCTCGCAGCCACTGCCGCTGTCCGTGCCGATGCCAACGGAAAAGCGTCTGCGCGCGTTATGCGAAGCAGTGCTCGCCGATCCCGCCAATGCCGACTCGCTGGAGCGATGGGCATCGACGGCCGGCGCGAGCACGCGCACGATCGCGCGGCTCTTTCGGCAGGAACTGGGCGTGAGCTTTTCGCAATGGCGTCAGCAGGCCGTGCTCGCCCGCGCGATTCCGTTGCTCAGCCAGGGGCGTCCGCTATCGCATGTCGCGCGCGAGTTGGGGTATCAAAGCCAGAGCGCGTTTTCCGCAATGTTCAGGCGTGCGTTCGGAGAGAGTCCGCGAGCATTCATGCTTCGCGGCGCAGAACACCGGCGAGACGAGCCGGAGCGCGAAGAGGATGACGACGCTTCGATGTGAGCGCGCGGGCAAGGGCCGTGCGTCGATGCAAGGCAAAGCTCGACGACCGCCTGAACGCAGGCGCCAATCGTGACTCGTGATCGATCGACAGGGCGCCGCTGACGTCCCTCAGACGCGCCGCGCCATATGCCGGATCGAGCCCAGTTGCGCGAGACGCGGGCCCGCGAGCCGATAGCCCATCCGTTGATAGAGACGCGCGGCGGGATTGTCGACGAACACGCGCAGTTGAAGTTCGGAGAGCCCCCGGGCCCGCGCCCAGCGATGCGACGTATTCAGCAGATACGTGCCCGCGCCGCGTCGCCGGTGGCCTTCGGCAATCTGCACATCGCGGATGTGCAGCGAGTCGCCCTCTTCAGTGATGCGCAGCACGCCGATACGTTCGCCGTCCACTTCGAGAATGAAGTTTTCCGACTCGCGCCAGCTCGCGAGAAACAGGTCGCTGCGCCACACGAGGTGATGCCGACGGTAGTACCCGCCCATGTTGTTGCGCGTCAGCGCTTCGGCGAACTGGAAGTCGTCCATGCTGGCCTTGCGCAAGTAGAAGGGAGACGGATCGTCGGTCGGGTCGAGCATCGCGCGGGGACGAAAGGTTCGGTCCGCACAACGTTAAGACAGGCGGGACGCGCTGGCAATGGCTGTTTGCCCGACAGCGATCCCGGCGGCATTGCAGACGCAGACTACAGATTGCGGGCAAAAACAAAAAAGCCCGCTGACGATTCAGCGGGCTTCATGTTTCTGGCGGAGCGGACGGGACTCGAACCCGCGACCCCCGGCGTGACAGGCCGGTATTCTAACCGACTGAACTACCGCTCCAGTCTTGCTACCTGACTTGCGAGCGTCGGTTAGCTCCCGCAAGCGCATCGCTTGATCTCATCAAGCAACGCCAGTATCTGGCGTCCCCTAGGGGATTCGAACCCCTGTACTCACCGTGAAAGGGTGATGTCCTAGGCCTCTAGACGAAGGGGACAACGTGCTTCACACACTACTGCTTACACCTTTAATGAAAAAGCCCGCTCACCGAACGGGCTTAATCTGGCGGAGTGGACGGGACTCGAACCCGCGACCCCCGGCGTGACAGGCCGGTATTCTAACCGACTGAACTACCACTCCAGTCTTGCTACCTGACTTGCGAGCGTCGGTTACTTCTCGCAAGCGCATCACTTGAATCTCATCAAGCAACGCCAGTATTTGGCGTCCCCTAGGGGATTCGAACCCCTGTACTCACCGTGAAAGGGTGATGTCCTAGGCCTCTAGACGAAGGGGACATAATCTTTTCAGATCTGTCTCGTTCCTGCTGCTAACTTCACTCAACAGCAGCGAAGACCGCTATTCTAACTGCTCTACTACTGCTTGTGAAGTCTTTTTTGCTACAACTTCCGGCTAACCGGAACGACTTCACTTTGTTCTGATGGTGGAGGTAAGCGGGATCGAACCGCTGACCTCTTGCATGCCATGCAAGCGCTCTCCCAGCTGAGCTATACCCCCTTGCAGAACAGAAGCGAGATTGTAGATAGCAATCTTCGCTTTGTAAATACCTCTTGAGTCGATTCACGCAATTTTTTTGCGACGCCGCGTCGTCCATACGACGCGGCTTCTTCGACCCATCCAGCTTATGACTGAGCGACGTTCACGCGAGCGCCTTTTCGATACGACTCACGACCACGTCGCGACCGAACAGCATCAGCACGCTATCGATCGAAGGCGTATGCGTCGTGCCCGCGACCAGCAGGCGCACGGGCATCGCGATCTGCGGCATCTTCAGCTTGTGCGCGCCGAGCGTCGCCTTCAATGCGGCGGCGATGCCCTCCTTCGTCCAGTCGCAGGTCTTCAACGCGGCACCCAGATCGGCAAGCGCGGGACGCACCGCGTCCGTCACGTGCTGCCCGAGCGATTCCGCGTCTGGTTGGGGCTCGCGATAGAACATCGCGGCGTTGTCCACGATTTCCTTCACCGTCGACGCGCGATCCTTCATCAACGCAATCACGGCCGCGAGATCGGCGCCCTTTGCGAGCGCCGCGTCGTCGATCCCGAGCGTCGCGAAGAACGGCTTGCTCAGTTCAGCAAGGCGCGCGTTGTCCGCTTCCTTGATGTAGTGATTGTTCAGCCAGTTGAGCTTGTTGTGGTCATACTGCGCGGGCGACTTGCCCAGATGCTCGAGATCGAACCATTCGACGAACTGCTCGCGCGAGAAGATCTCGGCATCGCCGTGCGACCAGCCGAGCCGCGCGAGATAGTTCAGCACGGCCTCCGGCAGATAGCCCGCGTCGCGATAGCCCATCACGCTCATTGCGCCATGACGCTTGCTCATCTTTTCGCCCTGCTCGTTCAGCACCGTCGGCAGGTGCGCATAGACGGGCGGCTCGGCGCCGAGCGCGCGCAGGATGTTGATCTGGCGCGGCGTGTTGTTGACGTGATCGTCGCCGCGAATTACGTGCGTGATCTTCATGTCGAGGTCGTCGACGACCACGCAGAAGTTATAGGTCGGCGTGCCGTCCGGACGCGCGATCACCAGATCGTCGAGCTCTTCGTTCGAGATTTCGACGCGCCCCTTCACCGCGTCGTCCCACGCGACGACGCCCGTCAGCGGGTTGCGAAAGCGCAGCACGGGCTCGATGCCGGCGGGCGGCGTCGGCAGCACCTTGCCCGGCTCGGGGCGCCATGTGCCGTCGTAGCGCGGCTTTTCGCCCGCGGCGCGCTGGCGCTCGCGCAGCGCGTCGAGTTCTTCCGTCGACATGTAGCACGGGTACACGAGCCCCTGCTCCCGCATCTGCGCGAGCACCTCGCGGTAACGATCCATGCGCTGCATCTGGTAGAACGGACCTTCGTCGTAGTCGAGGCCGAGCCATTGCATGCCTTCGAGAATCGCATCGACGGACTGCTCGCTCGAGCGCTCGACGTCGGTGTCCTCGATACGCAGCACGAACACGCCCTTCATCTTGCGCGCGAACGCCCACGGATACAGCGCGGAGCGGATGTTGCCCAAGTGAATGAAGCCGGTTGGGCTCGGTGCGAAACGGGTGCGAACGGGAGTGGTCATGTGTCGTAACTCGAAGACGGACGCCGGCGCCGGCGGACATCGAAACCGGGCGCGGCAACGAAAACGGTTCGCGCCTGACACGTGCAACAGCACGTCGACATCAACGGCTGGCTCAGTGCGGACGCGATTGAAAAAGAGAGAGCCGAAATTATAACCGCCGACGGCAACTCCACCTGGCCGCGTGCTCGCACAAAAGGTTGGCGCAGAGTACGTGACGCCGCATGGGTAGACGATTCCCTCGACCGGCCTCGACGGATTGTCGCCGCATGATCGCTTTGCATTATGATGTGCGCGCGCCGCTATCCGCATCGACGCAGCGCGCTACGATCGCGATAGGCGATCATCTTTGCAAGACACGCGGCGCGGCGCATTTACATGGACGCCGGCGCCGTCGCTGGAGAACCCGTTGAAACCGTCATCGCCACGTCTGTCCCGCCGCACTTTCTCGATTGCCGCGGCCTCCGCTGTCCTCTCCGCTTGCGCGTCGACGGGCAGCAAGCCCGAAAACGTCACGCCGACGCCGAGCACGGCATCGAACAATCCTCTGCCGCCCGCCATCAAGCCGCAGCGCCCGTTGCGCGTCGGGCTCGCGCTCGGCGGCGGCGCCGCGCGCGGCTTCGCGCATATCGGCGTGATCAAGGCGCTGGAGGCGCGCAATATCAAGATCGATCTGGTCTGCGGGACGAGCGCCGGGTCGGTGGTCGGCGCGCTGTACGCATCGGGCCTGAACGGGTTCGCGCTCAACAAGCTGGCGCTGACGATGGACGAAGCGTCGATCAGCGACTGGGCGATGCCGTTCCGCACGCGCGGCTTTCTCCAAGGCGTCGCGCTGCAGAACTACCTGAACCGCACGCTCGACAACCGTCCCATCGAGAAGATGGCGAAGCCGCTCGGCGTCGTTGCGACAGATCTGAAAACGGGCCAGCCGATTCTTTTTCAGCGAGGCAACACGGGAATCGCGGTGCGCGCGTCGTCGAGCGTTCCGTCAGTGTTCGAGCCGGTGAAGATCGGCGGCCATGAGTACGTCGACGGCGGCCTCGTCAGCCCGGTGCCCGCTTCGTTCGCGCGCAAGATGGGCGCGGACTTCGTGATTGCCGTCGATATCTCCGCACGGCCCGAAACGGCCGTCACGGAAAGTTCGTTCGATATCCTGATGCAGACGTTCACGATCATGGGCCAGACAATCAAGGCCTATGAGCTCGACAAATACGCCGACGTCGTGATTCGTCCGAACCTGAACGCGATGAGCGGCACCGACTTCGGACAGCGGAACGCTGCGATCCTTGCTGGCGAGGAGGCCGCTGCGCGTATCGCGCCGGAGTTGATCAGCAAGCTGGCGGCGGCACGCGCGACCGCCTGATCGAGGCTGAAAAGGCGCCTGCTGCGGGAAGCGGACGCCGGTCAGTGCCCCGCGAAGCTCTAGCAAGTAATCGAAAAGCCAGAAAGTAAAAGGCCCGCTTCTTTCGAAGCGGGCCTTTTGCATAAAACTGGCTGAGGACTGAGACGGACGATCGCCTTAGTTGCCGTTGCCGATCGTCGCGCTGACGCGCTGACGCAGCTCCTGCTGCTGAGGAACCGACGTCTCGATGCGACGCGCGCCCGTGAAGCGCTTTTCCCAGTAACCGCTATCCAGATCGTCGACGCGGATCGTGCTGCCCGTCGACGGCGAATGCACGAACTTGTTGTCCCCGATGTAGATGCCGACGTGCGAGAACGTGCGGCGCATCGTGTTGAAGAAGACGAGATCGCCCGGCTTTAGATCGGCGACGCGCACTTTTTCGCCGACGCGGCTCATCTCTTCGGCGCGGCGCGGCAGCGCCATGCCGAGCGTATCCTGGAACACGTAGCGGACGAAGCCGCTGCAATCGAGGCCCGAATCGGGCGTATCGCCGCCCCAACGGTAGCGCACGCCGATCATGTTCAGCGCGCCGACGACGACGTCGCCCGCCTTGCCGGCAACGCCCGACAGAAACGAACGGGCGCCGCTCTCGGAATTCGAACTGGTGCTTTGCGTGGCTTGTGTGGTGGAGGACACGGAATTCGACGCGGAACTGGTCGAATATGAGGCATTCTGGTTAGAGCTGCTTACTTCATCGGCAAAAGCGCCGGGAGCCGCGGCCATCAGTACGCCAATGAACATCCCGGCGACAACGCGCGTGCATGCCTGGGTTAGGTGTCGGTGCTGCATTGGTCTGGTGGTTGGTATCGGTTGATGCCGGTAGTTTTTGCCCGAAAATCAACAGGCTAGGAAAAAGTTTGGTCGATACTAGCCATTAAGTATTCACATGTCAAAACAAATAGAAAAATACAATGACTCGTCGCACCCAATTGGTGAATGTCAGCTCGTAAACGCCGCTTTCAAGAGCTTTCGCGTGTAAGGATGCGCGGGTTCGGCAAAGATCCGCTCCACGTCGCCCGACTCGACGACCGCCCCGTTTTGCATCACCGCGACCCGATGCGCCATTGCCCCGATGACGGCCAGATCGTGGCTGATGAACACGAAACCCAGGTTGTATTTGCGTTGCAAACCAGCGAGCAGTTTCAACACCTGTTGCTGGATTGAGACGTCGAGCGCGCTGGTGGGCTCGTCGAGAATCAGGATGCGCGGCTCGAGTACGAGCGCGCGCGCAATCGCAATGCGCTGGCGCTGTCCGCCTGAGAATTCATGCGGATAACGGTGCAGCGCCGTGCGGTCGATGCCGACTTCGCGCAGCACGGCAATCACCTTGTCTCGCCGGGCGTCGGCGCCGAGCTGCGGCCGATGCAGCGCAAGCCCTTCGCCGACGATCCGCTCGATCGTCTGCCGCGGCGAAAGCGAACTAAAAGGGTCTTGAAAGACGACCTGCATGTTCGAGCGCAGCGCCGTCCGGTCACGGCCCCGATAGCTGCCGAGCGCCCGCCCCTGAAACTCGATCGCGCCGTGCGCCGTGCGTTGCAGGCCAAGCAGCGCCATCGCGAGTGTAGATTTTCCCGAGCCGGATTCGCCGACAATGCCGAGCGTCTCCCCCTGCCGCACCGACACCGTCGCATCCGCGACAGCACGAAAGCGTCCCGAGCGGAACCAGCCCGCGAAGCCAGGCAGCTTCGTCTTGAAGTCGACGCAGACATCACGCGCATCGAGCAGCACGGGCGAAATCGGCAGCACGGGCACCACCGTGCGTTCCGGTCGGCTTTGCAGCAGGCGTTGCGTGTACGGATGCTGCGGCGACGTGAAGAGCATCTCGACGGGCCCGCTTTCGACGAGCACGCCCTTCTCCATCACCGCGACGCGCTGCGCGAAGTGCCGCACGAGGTTCAGGTCGTGCGTGATCAGCAGCACGGCCATCCCGCGTTTTTCCGCTTCGTCGCGCTGCAGTTCAAGCAGCAGCTCGACGATTTGCGCACGGATCGTCACGTCGAGCGCCGTCGTCGGTTCGTCGGCAAGCAGCAGGCGCGGACGGCACGCGAGCGCCATCGCGATCATCGCGCGCTGCCGCTGCCCTCCTGACAGCTGATGCGGATAACTGTTCACGCGCTTGCCCGGCTCGGCGATGCCCGTGCGTTCGAGCAGCGCGACGGCGCGCTTGCGTGCCTCGCTCGCGGGCACGCCGTCGTGCAGCACGATGGTTTCCGCGATCTGCTCGCCGATCGTGTACAGCGGATTGAGCGCCGTCATCGGCTCCTGGAAGATCATCGCGATATCCGAGCCGCGCAGCCCGCGCATCTCGCGCTCGCTCTTCGCGAGCAGATCCTCTCCACTGAAGCGGATCGTCCCGCTCGTCTGCGCGTCGTTCAGCAGGCGCAGGATCGACAGTGCCGTCACGCTCTTGCCCGAGCCGGATTCGCCGACCAGCGCGACGCGCTCGCCGCGCGCGATCGCGAGCGACACATCGTTCACCGCGACCGTATCGCCGAACGTCACGCGCAAGTGTTCGAGTTCGAGCAGCGGCCCTTCGTTCGTGACCGGCATGGCGCTGACTGATTTGCTCACTGATTGCACCCTGCCTTCATCGCGTCCGAGATGCGCGTGTCGAGCGCGTTGCGCAGCGCGTCGCCCATGAACGTCAGCAGCAGCAGCGTCACGACGAGCACGCCGAACGTCGACACGGAGATCCACCACGCATCGAGATTCGCCTTGCCCTGCGCGAGCAGCTCACCGAGACTCGGCGTCGGCGGCGGCACGCCGAGGCCGAGAAAATCGAGACTCGTCAGCGCGAGAATCGCGCCGCTCATCCTGAACGGCAGGAACGTGATGACGGGCGTCAGGCTGTTCGGCAGCACGTGCCGCCAGATGATCTGCCAGTTCGACAGCCCCATCGCGCGCGCGGCGCGCACGTAGTCCTGTTGCCGGTTGCGCAGGAATTCGGCGCGCACGTAGTCGGACAGCCCGATCCAGCCGAACAGCGACAACAGCACGATCAGCAGGATGAAGCCCGGCTCGAAAATCGACGCGAAGATGATCAGCAGATAGAGCTCCGGCAGCGCGCTCCAGATTTCTATCAGACGCTGCCCGATGATGTCCGTCTTGCCGCCGAAATAGCCCTGCACCGCACCCGCCAGCACGCCGAGCACCGTGCCGATGAACGTCAGCACGAGCGCGAATTCGACCGACACGCGAAAGCCGTACACGAGCCGTGCGAACAGATCGCGGCCGCGGTCGTCGGTGCCGAGCCAGTTGTCGCGGGAAGGCGGCGCCGGATTCGGCACCTTCGAGAAGTAGTTGAGCGTGTCGTAGTAGTACGGGTTCGGCGGATAGATCGCGAAGTTGCCCGGCGTGTCGAAGCGATGCCTGATGTACGGATCGAGATAATCGGCGGGCGTCGGGAAGTCGCCACCGAACGTCGTCTCCGCGTAGTCCTTCGCGAGCGGGAAATAGTAGTGGCCGCCGTAGCGCACGACGAGCGGCTTGTCGTTCGACCAGAGCGGCGCGGCGAGACTCGCCGCGAACGCGATGACGAACACGATCAGGCTCCAGTAGCCGAGGCGCTGCTGCTTGAAGCGCAGCCACACGCGGCGCGCAGGCGTCGGCGATACGAACGCGCGCACCGGCTGCGCGCGCGACGACACTTCGGCATCGGTACGGACGCGGCTCAAATCAGCGCTCCAGTTGTTCGAATTGAATGCGTGGATCGACCCATACGTAGCAGAGGTCGGAGATGAGCTTCGTCGCGAGCCCGATCAGCGTGAAGAGATACAGCGTGCCGAGCACGACGGGATAATCGCGCCGCACCACCGATTCATACGACAGCAGTCCGAGACCGTCGAGCGAGAACAGCGTTTCGATCAGCAGACTGCCCGTGAAAAAAGCGCCGATGAACGCCGCCGGAAAACCGACGATCAGCGGCAACAGCGCGTTGCGAAACACGTGCTTCCACAACACGCGCCGCTCGGTAAGACCTTTCGCGCGCGCCGTCAGCACGTATTGCTTGCGGATCTCGTCGAGGAAGGCGTTTTTCGTGAGCATCGTGACGACGGCAAAACTGCCGACGACCGACGCGACGATCGGCAAGGTGATGTGCCACAGATAGTCGATTATCTTGCCGAAGAAACTCAGCTGGTCCCAGTTGTCGGAGGTCAGATTGCGCAGCGGAAAAAGCTGCAAAAACGTACCGCCGCCGAACAGCACGAGCAGCAGCACGCCGAGCACGAAGCCAGGAATCGCATAGCCGATCAGCACGACGAGACTCGTCGCCATATCGAAGCGCGAGCCGTTGCGCACCGCTTTCGCGATGCCGAGCGGCACGGAAATCAGATATGTGAGGAAGAACGTCCACAGCCCGATGCTGATCGACACGGGCAGCTTCGAGACGATCAGCGACCACACGCTCTGATGGCGGAAATAGCTCTGCCCGAGGTCGAAGTGCGAGAAACGCTTGAGCATCAGCCAGTAGCGCTCGAGCGGCGGCTTGTCGAAACCGTAGAGCGCCTTGAGTTGCGCGACCTGTTGCGCGTCGACGCCGCTATGCGCACGCAGGCCGAACGGCGCGCCGCCTTCGGCCGTATTGCGGCGCAGTTCATGCACCGCCTGTTCGACGGGACCGCCCGGCACGAACTGGATCACTGCGAAGGTCAGCGTCAGCACGCCGATCAACGTCGGGATCATCAGCAGCAGACGTTTGAGGATATAGCTCCACATGGCGGCGGTCCGTTAGGCGTCGATCGGAAGTGAACGGCGCGTTGATCAAGAAGGCGTGATGCGAATGTGCGAGGCGCGATCACTGCGGCTGCGCGAACCACCACATCGAAGTGATCCAGGCGTCCGCCGTATAGTACAGCGGCAAGGTCTTCGGCCACGCGAGCCCGCGCTTGAACGCCACGCGATGCGTCGCGCTGTACCAGTGCGGGACGATGTAGTAGCCGTTGATCAGCACGCGATCGAGCGCATGCACGGCATCGACCAGTTGCTCGCGCGTCTGCGCGGCGACGAGCGCGCGCAGGATCGCATCGACGGCGGGGGACTTCAGCCCGATCAGATTGCCCGAGCCCGGCTCGCCGGCGGCCTTGCTGCCGAAGCGGTCGATCATGTCCGCGCCCGGCACCTGCACATCGGGAAAGCGGATCGTCGTCACGTCGAAGTCGAACGCATCGAGACGCTTCTGATACACCGCGAAGTCCGTCACGCGAAAGCGCGCCTCGATCCCGAGCTTCTGCAGGTTGCGCACATACGGCGCGATCACGGGCTCGAACGCCGCCGACGAACCCGAATCGTCGAGTATCTCGAACACGAACGGCTCGCCCTTCGCGTTGCGCAGCGCGCCGTCGCGATAGGTCCAGCCCGCTTGCGCGAGCAGCGCGCGCGCTTCGAGCAGATTCGCGCGCAGCGAGCCCGGCGGGTCCGTGTCCGGTTGCTTCGGCGGCACGCCGAACACGGACGGATACAACTGCGCTCGCCACGGATCGAGCAGCTTCAGTTCCCCTGGCGACGGCAAGCCCTTCGCCTGCAAATCGGTATTGACGAAGAAACTGTCGATCCGCTTGTACTGGTTGTAGAACAGCTGCCGGTCGAGCCATTGAAAATCCAGCGCGAGATCGAGCGCCTTGCGCACGCGCACGTCGGAGAAAATCGGCCGGCGCTGGTTGAGGATGAAGCCCTGCATCCCCGTGCCGTTGTGATGCGGAAATTCGCGCTTGATCAGCTCGCCGCTGTCGAACTTCTTGCCCACGTCGCGCCGCACCCAGTTGCGCGCAATGTTCTCGACGAGCGCGTCGTACTCGCCCGCCTTGAACGCTTCGAGGCGCGCGGTTGCATCCGAGTACAGCTTGTAGTTGATGCGCTCAAAGTTATACGTGCCGACGCGCACGGGCAGCTTTTCGCCCCAGTAGTTCGGGTCGCGCCTGTACGTGATCGTGCGGCCGTTGTCGTAGCTCTCGATCAGATACGGACCGCTGCCGATCGGCTTTTCGAATGCGAGCTGATCGAATGGCGTGCGGCTGCCGTCCGGCTTCACACCCCACTTGTGCGAGAACACGGGCATGCCGCCCGCGAGCAGCGGCAACTCGCGGTCGCGCTGCTTGAACTCGAAGCGCACCGTCGCCGGATCGACGATCACGACACGCGTGATGTCCACGAAATACGCAGCGAATTGCGGCGCGGCCTGCGGGCTCTTCAACGTATCGAACGAGAACTTCACGTCCTCGGCGATGACGGGATCGCCGTTCGAAAAACGCGCATGCGGGTTGAGGTGGAAAGTCGTCGACAGACCGTCGGGCGCGACGTTGATGTCGTCGGCAAGCAGGCCGTAGGCGGACGCGACTTCGTCGGCGCTGCCCGTCGTCAGGCTTTCGAACAGCAACCCGATGCCGGGCGCCGCATTACCGCGCAACGTGAACGGATTGAACTTGTCGAAGCTCGTCGAGCGGTCGGGATTCGCTAGCACGAGCGTGCCGCCGCGCGGCGCGTCGGGGTTGACGTAATCGAAGTGCTTGAAGTCGGGCGGATACTTCGGGTTGCCGTATTGCGCGATTGCGTACGCGGCCTGCGCATGCGATGTGCCCAAAGGCGACGCGGCAATCAGCGAACCCGCGCATAAGGCAAGCACGGCGCGCGGCGTCGTCCCGCAACGGGCGCGCGACACGAGACGAATCATGGTGCGCCATATCGAGCGCGGCGCTTCAACCCGTCGCGTGCCTGTCGTCATGAGTGCCTTATTGGTCGGTGGGCGGTTGCAATGTGAGAGAATTCTACCCAAAATCCTGCGCGTTCCCGCACGCTGTCATCGCGGCGCGCTGACCTCATTAGGAGAATTCATGGGCTTCCTCGCTGGTAAACGAATCTTGCTGACGGGCCTCCTGTCGAACCGTTCGATTGCATACGGTATCGCGCAGGCCTGCAAGCGCGAAGGCGCTGAACTGGCGTTCACGTATGTCGGCGACCGCTTCAAGGACCGTATCACCGAGTTCGCGAACGAATTCGACAGCAACCTCGTGTTCCCGTGCGACGTCGCCGACGATGCGCAAATCGATGCACTATTCGCGTCGTTGAAAGAGCAGTGGGACAGTCTCGACGGCCTCGTTCATTCGATTGGCTTCGCGCCGCGCGAAGCGATCGCGGGCGACTTCCTCGACGGCATGACGCGCGAAAATTTCCGCGTCGCGCACGATATTTCCGCGTACAGCTTCCCTGCTCTCGCGAAGGCCGCACTGCCGATGCTGTCGAACGACGCGGCACTGCTCACGCTGTCGTACCTCGGCGCGGAAAAGGCGATCCCGAACTACAACACGATGGGTCTCGCGAAGGCGTCGCTCGAAGCGAGCGTGCGCTATCTGGCCGTGTCGCTGGGCGCGAAGGGCATTCGCGTCAACGGCATTTCGGCTGGCCCGATCAAGACGCTCGCGGCAAGCGGCATCAAGGGCTTCGGCAAGATTCTCGATTTCGTCGAAGGCAACGCGCCGCTCAAGCGCAACGTCACGATCGAACAGGTCGGCAATGCGGCGGCGTTCCTGATGTCCGATCTCGCCGCCGGCGTGACGGCTGAAATTATGCACGTCGACAGCGGCTTCAGCGCCGTGGTCGGCGGAATGGCTGCTGTCGGCGAGTGATGATGGTCTGAGGCGTGCGCTTGCGGCACGCGTCGATGTCTCCTCGTTGCTCGCGCAACAGAATAAAAAACCGCCCCATTGGGGCGGTTTTTTGTTGGCGCGGACAGTTCAGCGCCGGGATCAATGCCAGCCGTTGTGACGGCCGTTGTCCCAGTGGCCATGATCATGGCCATAGCCACCGCCGTGATGGCGATACCATTCGTCACGACCCCAGTAACGGCGGCCATCCCAGTAGTGGTCGCCGTGCCAGCCGATCACGACGGCAGGCGCAGCGACGACGGGCGCCGGCTGATAGATGACAGGCGGCGGCGGGGGCGGCGGCGGCGCATAAACGGGCGCCGGCGCGACGTAAACGGGAGCGGGAATACCGATGTTCACACCGACGTTCAGTCCCCCAGCCATCGCCGCACTCGACGCGCCAATCGCCAGCACGCCAGCGATCAACGGGATAACACGCATGGACTTCATGGTTTCACCTTTTTTGCGGAGTTGTTTGTGTTTATCGACTGCTTGATTCGAATATAACAAAGCAACGCTGAATGCGTATTTCAACTTTGTAATAACTGATGCATAACATCGCATTGCAAAGCGCGTCGTAATCTGCAGTTACACGCGACAGGTTTTGGTCACATGCACGCCCGTTTTTCATTGTCGCGTGCGCGCAAATTTCGCCGTCTCGGCATTCGATTTGCAAACCGCATAGGACGTTCGTTTGGTTATCCCAGGTAAAGAGCGGTTCGCCAGAAAAGACACTGCACCCGCACCGATGTTTACGGACGTATCGATGCAAAGTTGAGCCGCGTTGATGCGCAGCCGCTTGAATAGTTGCGACGCGCGACGGCGTCAGCGCCACACGCAAACCGCAGCACCGAATATCCACGGAAAAACGCGCGCAAAAAACAAAAACCCCGCAGAGCCGCGGCTCTACGGGGTTCCACCGCCATTTCTGGCGGAGACGGAGGGATTCGAACCCTCGATCCAGGTTTTGGCCCAGATGCTCCCTTAGCAGGGGAGTGCCTTCGACCTCTCGGCCACGTCTCCCAAATCTTCGCTCGCGCCAGGGAGGCAGCGCGACGAAGCCAAGATAATAGCGGGTTCGCGGGCCGGGGTCAATTTCTACTTCACACTTTTTGTGCCAGAAGCGTCAATTCGACGACCCTTCTCCGATCCTCGCACACTGCGCCGCGTTATTTCCAATAACCTTTACGCCAATGCCGTTGCCGATGTACGCCGACCACACGGACATCGGCCAGCGCATCACGCCTGATCGAGTTCGAACGCCTTATGCAGCGCGCGCACGGCGAGCTCCATGTACTTCTCGTCGATCAGCACCGAGATCTTGATCTCCGACGTGGAGATCATCTGGATGTTGATGCCCTCTTCCGACAGCGTGCGGAACATCTTGCTTGCGATGCCCACGTGCGAGCGCATGCCGACGCCGACCACCGATACCTTCGACACCTTCGGATCGCCGAGTACCTGTTCCGCGCTCACGTGGCCCTTCACCTGGTTCGTGAGGATGTCCATTGCGCGCTGATAGTCGCCGCGACCGACCGTGAACGTGAACGCCGTCTTGCCCTCGACGCTCTGGTTCTGAATGATCATGTCGACATCGATATTCGCGTCGGCGACGGGGCCGAGGATCTGGTATGCGATGCCCGGCTTGTCGGGCACACCCATCACGGCGATACGGGCTTCGTCACGCTGAAACGCGATTCCCGAGATGACTGCTTTTTCCATGGTTTCGTCTTCTTCAAAAGTAATCAGAGTGCCCGACTTCATTTCGTCGTCGAGCGACATCAGCGGATCGGTCAGGCTGGACAGCACACGCGTCTTGACCTGATATTTGCCGGCGAATTCGACCGAGCGGATCTGCAGCACCTTCGAACCGAGGCTGGCCATTTCCAGCATCTCTTCGAACGTCACGCGGTCGAGACGCCGCGCTTCTTCGACCACGCGCGGGTCCGTCGTGTAGACGCCGTCGACGTCCGTGTAGATCAGGCATTCATCCGCTTTCAGCGCCGCGGCCACCGCGACCGCCGACGTGTCCGAGCCGCCGCGGCCGAGCGTCGTGATGTGGCCTTCCGGGTCGATGCCCTGGAAACCGGTGATGACGACGACCTTGCCTTCGTTGAGATCGCGCAACACACGCTCGCCGTCGATGTCGTTGATGCGCGCTTTCGTGAACGCGCTATCCGTTTTGACGGGCACTTGCCAGCCGGTGTAGCTGACGGCGTCGACGCCTGCGTCATGCAGCGCGATGGACAGCAGGCCGACGCTGACCTGTTCGCCCGTCGACGCGATCATGTCGAGTTCGCGCGGGCTCGGCTGCGGCGAAATCTCTTTCGCGAGGCCCAGCAGGCGGTTCGTTTCGCCGGACATCGCCGAGGGCACGACGACCATCTTGTGGCCTGCCTTGTGCCATTTCGCGACGCGCTTCGCGACGTTCTTGATGCGCTCGACCGAGCCCATCGATGTGCCGCCGTATTTGTGTACGATGAGTGCCATTGTCGTTCTGAACTGAAGGAGAAACTGGAGCTACGCGAACCGGCGCGCCCCGCGCGCTGGAGACGGCCGCACAATAAGCACAGGGCACAACGTTCGGGAACGACGGCGGAGTGTGGCGGCACAGATGCAGCGCGCGTACGGTACACGCGGGATTTGCCCTGAAACCCTGTCGATCGACAGGACTGACGGACGCTAACGGGGTGGCTAACGGCTTGGAGCGCGCCCGGGCATTCGCATAAGAACAGCCGGGAAACGCGACAAAAAGCGAGTCGGGCAAACAAGTTACACTACCCGATCAGGGCTAAAAAGACAAGCCAAAATCCCGGCAAAAGCCTTTGCAAATGCTTGTCGGACAAGGATTTGCGGTCAATCTTGCATGCGCGTGGCCACGTCGATGACCATGACCGTCCTGTCGTTGGTCGCGTGAGCGCGCCACGCACACCATATGCGCAACCTGGAACCGCCGCGTTGGGCTCGCGCACTAGGCGAGCGTCAGATCCTCGCGCCATTCGATCCGGACGAAGCGCGCGCCCGGCACGTTCGCCTGCTGCCCGGCTTCGTCGAACGCCGCGCGGTTCACGCCGATCAGCGGCACGAACAGCAGCACATCGCCGACGAAAACCAGCGGCACGTCACGCTTCCATGACGGCACGCCGCGCTCCTGGAAGAGATTCTTCAGCGTGCGGCTCGGGCCGTTCGCCGCGCAGCGCATCCGTTCGCCGCCCTTGCGCGAGCGCGCGACGAGCGGCGCGCGCATGAGTGCAGCGACGGGAATCGCATCGGCATCGTCGGCGGCGACGTCGCCGAAAACGAACGTACCGCGCCATTGCGGCAGGCGCCACACGCTTTCGCCTTGCCAGCTCAGCACGCTCTCGGCGCGCTCGACGAGCGCGGTTTCGTCGGCGGGATCGGCGCTGTCACCCGCTTCCCAGTAAATTCGCCCGCGATAGCTGCGCAACGCGTGGCCCGCGTGATCGACGCGCAGGCTGTGCGCATCGCCGATCTCGCGCAACTGGCGCAGCGCATCCGTCAGACGCGCCGTCGATGCAGCCGGAAAACCGAGCGTGCGCATCCAGTAACGCAGCACGTTCGCGGCACGTTCGTCGTCGAGCGCGAGAAGCGCATCGCGCGAAAGCGTCCCTTCTTCGTCGCTGCGCACCGCTTGCAAATCGATGCGCGCGAGCTCGTCGAGCAGACGCTGCGCCGACGCCGCGTGCGCAGCCGTGCGCGCGAGCGCATCGCGAAAGCCCGGGAAGTGCACGGCAAGCGCGGGCAGCACATTGTGACGCAACGCGTTGCGCGCATAGCGCGTGTCGGCGTTCGACTCGTCGTCAATCCAGCGCAAATTGCGCGCGCGCGCGTAACGCTCGAGCTGCGCGCGCAGCAGATGCAGCAGAGGACGCGCGCGCGTCACCGACGCACCCGAAGGCAAACGCTCCGGCGCCATCGCCGCGAGCCCCGCAAGCCCTGCTCCGCGCAACAGCTGGAGCAGCACGGTCTCCGCCTGATCGTCCGCGTGCTGCGCAAGCCACAGCACATCCACGCGATGCTGCGCGCACAACGCATCGAGCGCGCGATAACGCGCATCGCGCGCCACCGCTTCGATGCTCATGCCCGCCGCGCGCTGCACGTCGACACGCAGCGACGCAAACTCGACACCCCGCTCGCGCGCAAACGCCTCGCAATGCGCGAGCCAATCGTCGGCGTTCGGACTCAGACCGTGATGGACATGAAAAGCGATGCAGCGCGCCGCGCCGCCGACCCGCACGGCCGCATCGAGCAGCACCGTCGAATCGACGCCGCCGCTGTAGGCGATCGCGACGCGCGCGTTATCGGGCAAGGCCGCAAACGACACGCCGACCGCGTCGATAACGAGGCGGTCGGCGGATGTGTCAGCTGAGGGAATCACGGTGTGACGGCGCGCGCGGCGCCTTCGGATGGGACGCAAGCGCGCTTAGGCGCCCGGCGTCGTTTCCTTGAACTTGCCGTAGGCCATCAGGCGCTCGAAACGGCGTTGACGCAGATCGCTCGTGCTCATGCCCTGGAACTGGCGCAGCGAGTCGGCGAGCGCGCGGCGCAGCAGCGCGGCCATGCCCTTCGGATCGCGATGCGCGCCGCCGAGCGGCTCGTTGACGATCTTGTCGATCAGGCCCAGCGCTTTCAGACGATGCGCCGTCAGGCCCAGCGCTTCAGCCGCTTCAGGCGCCTTCGCCGCGCTCTTCCACAGAATCGACGCGCAGCCTTCCGGCGAAATCACCGAGTAAGTGGAGAACTGCAGCATCAGCACGCTGTCGGCGACGGCGACAGCCAGCGCGCCGCCCGACCCGCCTTCGCCGATGATCGTCGAGATGATCGGCGTCTTCAGTTCGGCCATCACGTACAGGTTGCGGCCGATCGCTTCCGACTGGCCGCGCTCTTCCGCGCCGATGCCCGGGTACGCGCCCGGCGTGTCGATGAACGTGAACAGCGGCAGGCCGAACTTCTCGGCGAGACGCATCAGGCGCTCGGCCTTCCGATAGCCTTCGGGACGCGGCATGCCGAAGTTGCGCAGCGCGCGTTCCTTCGTGTCGCGGCCTTTCTGATGGCCGATCACCATGCACGGCTGGCCGTTGAAACGCGCGAGACCTCCGACGATCGACAGGTCGTCCGCATACGACCGGTCGCCATGCAGTTCGTGGAAATCGGTGAACAGCTCGTTGACGTAATCCAGCGTGTACGGACGCTGCGGATGACGTGCGATTTGCGAAACCTGCCACGGCGTCAGGTTCGTATACAGATCCTTCGTGAGTTGCTGGCTCTTCTTCGACAGCCGCTCGATCTCTTCCGAAATATCGACGGCCGAATCGTCCTGCACGAAGCGCAATTCTTCGATTTTCGCTTCGAGCTCGGCGATCGGCTGCTCGAAATCCAGAAAGGTGGTCTTCATTGGTTTTTAATCCTTGGACTTACCGGCAGCGCGTATTCTAACCGCGCGCGGCCACGTCAAAACCGTCTCAAAACTATTGATTTTATCAAATCAATAGCTCGAATCGGAAATCACTTATTCCGTCAACTGCCGGCGGGCGCCGGATCGAGACTGCGCCACATGTACCACGTCGCGACGGTACGCCACGGCTCCCAGTTCGCGGCGACTTCGCGCGCTTCGCTGCGCGTCACCGGCTCCCCGCTGAAATAGTTGTGACTGATCGCGTGAATGAGATTCGGATCGTCGAGCGGCAGCACGTCCGGACGCGACAAGTCGAAAATCAGGAACATCTCGGCCGTCCAGCGACTGATGCCGCGGATTTGCGTGAGCTCGGCGATCACGTCCTCGTCTTCCATCGACGTCCACTTGCCGACATGCAGCGCGCCCGATACGAAGTGATGCGCGAGATCGAGGATGTATTCGGCCTTGCGCTTGGACACGCCACAACCCGTCAGATTCTCCTGGCCAAGCTTGATGATCTGCTGCGGCACGAGCTTCGGACATGCCGCGACGATGCGCTGCCACATCGCCTGCGCCGAGGCGACGGAAATCTGCTGGCCAACCACCGAGCGCGCGAGCGTGACGAACGGATCGGCGCGGCTCGACAGATGAACGGGGCCGAACTTCGGAATCAGCTTCTTGAGAATACGGTCGCGCTTCACGAGGTCGGCGCACGCCTTGTCCCAGTACGCGGGACGCGTGATCGCCGAGGCCGTTGCATCGCTTTGCGCCGCAGCAGCCTCGCCATCCGCCGACGACGCAGCGCGCGACTTTCGCGACGTTTCGCCATCGTGGCTTTCGTGCGCGAGTTCCTGCAGATCGCCCGCGAGCTCGGGCGGCAACGAGCCGTTGCCCTTGACCTGCGCGGCGCGCGCGCGCGGCGGCCTGGCGGCGTTTGACTCGGGGAGGTCCGCTCCGTTGGGCAGCCGCCTGGCAGATGGCTGCTTCGCAAGCGCGCCCTGCGAATTCGCCGTGCCCGTCGCCGTGCTCTTTTTACGCGCGGCATGTTGACCAGCCTTCAGGCCTTTCGCCGATGCCGATTTCGTTGCCACCTTCGCTGCGCCCTTCGCGGCGACGCCGCTTCGCGCACGCACTGCCTTTACCTTTGCTGACGCGTTTGATTGAGACGTGGCCCGTTTAGCCGCCGTCTTCGTGGCCGTTGACATCCTGCCTCCTGCCTGGCGAGTCGATCAGTGGGAAGTACGAGGTGCGCTCAAACGCGCCGCCACTCGGTCAACCCGCCCGGTTTGTCTTCGAGCGCAATACCGGCGTCCAGCAATTCCTTGCGGATCCGGTCTGCCTCGGCATAGTCCTTTGCCTGCTTCGCGGCGACGCGCGCGGCGATCTTCGCTTCGATCGCAGCCACATCCGGCGCGCCCTCGCCTTCACTCCCCGCCGCTTGCTGCAGATACGCGCGCGGCTCGCGATCGAGCAACCCGAGCACGCGCGCAAGACCCCGCAATTGCCGTGCAAGCGCCGCATCGCGCGTGCGGTTCACTTCGCTTGCCAGTTCGAACAGCACGGAAACGGCGACAGGCGTATTGAAGTCGTCGTTCATCGCCGCGCGAAAACGCTGAGCGTACGCTTCGTTCCAGTCGACATCGCCCGCTTCCGGCGCCGTGTCCTTCAACGCTGTGTAAAGACGCGTGAGTGCGCTGCGCGCATCGTCGAGATGCGTGTCGCTGTAGTTCAGCGGCGAGCGGTAATGCGCACGCACAATGAAGAAGCGCACGACTTCGGCATCGTATTTCGCGAGCACTTCGCGGATCGTGAAGAAGTTGCCGAGCGACTTCGACATCTTCTCATTGTCGATCTGCACGTAACCGTTGTGCATCCAGTAATTGACGAAGGTTTGCCCCGTGGCGCCTTCGCTTTGTGCGATCTCGTTCTCGTGGTGCGGAAACTGCAGGTCCTGTCCGCCGCCATGAATGTCGAAACGATCGCCGAGCAGCGTGCAGCCCATCGCCGAGCACTCGATGTGCCAGCCGGGACGTCCGCGCCCGTACTTCGAATCCCAGCCGGTGTCGGCGGGCTCGTCGGGCTTCGACTGCTTCCACAGCACGAAGTCGAGCGGATCCTGCTTTGCGTCGTTGGCGGCCACGCGCTCGCCCGCGCGCAGGTCTTCGAGCGACTTGCCCGACAGCGCGCCATACTGCGCGAACTTGCGCACCGCGTAGTTCACGTCGCCGTCGGTGGCCTGGTACGCGTAGCCGTTCGCTTCCAGCTTCTCGATCATGCCGAGCATCTGCGGAATGAAATCCGTCGCGCGCGGCTCGAGATCGGGACGCTGGATGCCGAGCGCGTCCGCGTCTTCGTGCAGCGCCGCGATGAAACGATTGGTCAGCGACTTGATGGTCTCGCCGTTTTCGACGGCGCGGCGAATGATCTTGTCGTCGATGTCGGTGATGTTCTGCACATAGGTGACCTTGTAGCCGAGCGTGCGCAGCCAGCGCTGCACGACGTCGAAGACCACCATGACCCGCGCATGGCCCACGTGACAGTAGTCGTACACCGTCATCCCGCAGACATACATACGCACTTCGCCTTCATGAAGCGGCACGAAATTTTGCTTGTCACGCGCGAGCGTGTTGTAGATGCGCAGAGATTCCATAGAGACGATGCGTGGGCCGAAAGAAATCCGCTTGGTGTTCGTTCATACCGCGCCCGATACAAGCAGGCAACCCATTCGTGCAATTCAGGCATGCAACCACATGCACGAACACAGGCGGCGCGGCATGACTGACAGCATGTCGCGCACCGCGTGCGGAATCAGGCTGACGTCAAGGCGGGGACGACCACGAGTGGCGAAAGACAGTCTGAGGCTCGACGGAACGCGCAGACCTTTTGTTAGAATGGGTCGGAGTATAACATCCTGACCTGAGCCTATGAAACACTCAAGCGGCCGCGCGCGAGGCGCCAAGCCCCTCTTCGCGACGGCGCTCCGTTCAGCGTTTCGCGCCACGTTCCGCCCGACTTTTGCGACGGCTTTGAGCGCGGCGGCGGGCACCGTCTGCTGCGGCCTCGCCTTCACGGTCCTGCCCGTTTCATCGGCTCTGGCCCAAAAGGCTTCGACCATTCCACACGGTGCGGCCGTGCGCGACGTGACGCCGGACGCCGATGCGTCCATCGAGCAGAAGAGCTGGACGGCCGCCCTTGCGCAACTCGACGCGCGCATCGCCGCGAATCCGCGCGATGCCCAGGCGAAGTTCAAGCGCGCCACCGTGCTTGCGCGCCTGAACCGCGACGACGAAGCGATCGCCGCCTTCACCGAACTCACGCAGACCTATCCCGAACTGCCCGAACCGTACAACAATCTCGCTGCGCTCTACGCGAAGCAGGGCCGCTATACGGAAGCGCGCGCCGCGCTCGAAACAGCCGTCAAGGCGAGCCCCGGCTACGGCCTCGCGTATGAAAATCTCGGCGATCTGTATCTGCGCATGGCCGATCAGGCCTATCGACGCGCACAGAGTCTGGGCAGCGGGAACGGCACGACGAACCAGCGTATCGCCGATATCGAGAAGATCGTGACGCCGCGCAAGGCGGCTGCAAAAAAGACCGTGCCGCCCTCTACCGAAACCATCGACTACACGAATCGGGCCACGTCGAACATCACCAACACGCCGGGCTTCCAGTTCGGCGGCCCGAACGGTTCGCTTGCGACTCCGCCGTACATCGCACCATCGCAGTGAGCGCGCTTTCGCGCATGCCTTCGGGCTGCGCGTCAGCCGCCGTTTTTCTCACTTGAGTTCACCCCGAGGATTTACATGAAATGGTTGATGTTGGCGCTTGGCAGCGCCGCCCTGATCGCAAACGCACCGGCTTTTGCGCAGAACGGCGCACAGGCTGCGCATCCGTCCGTTCTCTTGAAGACGTCGGAAGGCGATATCCGCGTGGAGTTGTATCCTGAGAAAGCGCCGAAGACGGTCGCCAATTTCCTCGACTACGTGAAATCCGGTCAATATAACGGGACGATCTTTCATCGCGTGATTCCCGGCTTCATGATCCAGGGCGGCGGCTATACGACGAGCTTCGCGGAAAAGCCGACGCGCGCGCCGATCCCGCTCGAAAGCCGCAATGGGCTGAAGAACATGACGGGTGCGATCGCGATGGCGCGCACGAGCGACCCGAATTCGGCGACGGCGCAGTTCTTCATCAACACGGTCGACAACGCGGGCCTCGACTATCCGAATCCGGACGGCAACGGCTATGCGGTGTTCGGCAAGGTGACATCGGGGATGGATGTCGTGAAGAAGATCGAAGCGACGCCCACGACTTCGCGCGGCCCGATGGGCGATGTGCCGCAAAAGCAGATCGTGATCCAGTCGGCGACAATTGTCGGTAAATGACGGTTGGCACGTGACTGCCGGCGGGTCGCTGCCGGCAGTCACGTTGACAGGCAGTATGACGTCCGGGCGGAAACGGGAGCCGCCCGGACGTCACGAAAAGGCGCCCGATAGCGGACGACGCATTTGCAAACAGGGTGATGCGCAAGCCACATGCATGGGTCGAACCACGCACCGCATGCGCGCGCAACACCGGAACTAACCATGCCACGGGCGCGGGCTGCTGGCCGCTCAACTGGCCATGCACCGCGCTCCCCACTCACTTAGACCTAAAGGAAAACATCATGGTTGAACTGCACACGAACCACGGCGTCATCAAGCTGGAACTGGACGCCGAGAAGGCGCCGAAGTCGGTCGAGAACTTCCTCGCCTACGTGAAGGCCGGTCACTACGACAACACGGTTTTTCACCGCGTGATCGACGGCTTCATGATCCAGGGCGGCGGCTTCGAGCCCGGCATGCAGCAAAAGCCGACCAACGCGCCGATCGCGAATGAAGCGAACAACGGCCTGAAGAACGTGAAGGGTTCGATCGCGATGGCTCGCACGAACGACCCGCACTCAGCAACGGCCCAGTTCTTCATCAACGTCAACGACAACGATTTCCTGAACCACTCGTCGCCGACGCCGCAAGGCTGGGGCTATGCGGTGTTCGGCAAGGTCGTCGAAGGTCTCGACGTCGTGGATGCTATCCGCAAGGTGAAAACGGGTTCGAAGGGCTTTCACCAGGACGTTCCCGTCGACGACGTGATCATCGAAAAGGCCGTCGTGGTCGAGTAAGACGATTACTCAAACGGTCAGCAACTTCTCATTGAAGAGCTGAGCAACTGAGAGAAGCACACTTCACATGCTGCAAGAAACGCCGCTGCGGAGTGTCGCTGCGGGCGTGCCTGGCGAGGGCAAACGCCCGCACGCGGCGCGCCCGTTTTTTTTCATCTCGGACTTGCACCTGAGCGAGGCGATCCCGCACACGGTTGCCGCGTTCGAGCACTTCATCAACGTGACGGCCGAGCACGCAGATTCCGTTTTCATCCTCGGCGATCTGTTCGAATACTGGATCGGCGACGACATGCTCGCCGAGCCCTTCCCCGCCCGCATGGCGAAGCTGATGCATACGCTGTCGGAGCGCGGCATCGCGCTCTACATCATGCACGGCAACCGCGACTTCCTGCTGGGCAAGCGCTTCATGAAAGCGGCGGGCGCGATCTGGCTGCCCGATCCGTTCGTCATCACTGCATTCGGCACGAAGATCGCGCTCACGCACGGCGACGCGCAATGCACTGCGGACCGCCGCTATCAGCACTTTCGCGGCTTCGCGCGCAATCATTTTGCGCAGTGGTTGTTTCTGGTGTGGCCATACCGCTGGCGCAAGGCGTTGGCCGAAAAGATGCGCCGCACGGGCGAATCGGGACGCATGCGTCCGGTGTCACCGCGTTACGACGTGACGTCGGAGGGCATCGCCGCGCTCTTCAAGAAGACGAAGACGGCAACGATCATTCATGGCCACACGCATCGGCCCGCGCTGCATCATGAAAAAGGCGGCATGCGCTGGGTGCTGCCCGATTGGGACCTCGATCACGGCGAGCGCCGTGGAGGTTACGTGCGTATCGATTCGGAAGGGATCAAGGCGCTGCGGCTGGACAAGTAGCGGCCTCTCATGCTGTTCGACGCGAAATGCGCCGAGCAGCGCGCGGCCGGCCGATCGATGCGTTATCCGTTACTCGAGCCAACGCTGCGTTTCGTGCGGAACTGACGGGCACGCCTGCGTCGGCGTTCCTTTGAGTCCCGCTTTCAACGAGCGCTGGATCAGCGAGCCGCTTCCTCGACCTTCCCCTGGATCACCGCCGACAGGCGCCGCAAATCCACCAACGCCGCATCGGCGCCCTGAAGCGCTTCGAGACTCGCGCCGAGGCGTTCGAGCGCGGCGACGATTTCGTCGATGCGCTGCGTTTGCGTCGCCGCATGATCGATCAGGCCGTGGATCGCGAGCGACACGGGATCGTCCGCGTTCGGCGTAATGCCGTATGCGCAGAAAGCGGCGCGCGCGGGAGCCGCTTTGGCATCGGCAACCTTCGCGTCGGCGGCCGGCGTACGGACAGCCGTCGCCGCCGTGGCGGGCACGATCACGCGCGCCGGATTGCCCACGGCTGTGCCGCCCGCCGGCACGGGCTTCACGACGACGGCGTTTGAGCCGATCTTCGCGTCCGCGCCGATCGTGAAGCCGCCCAGCACCTTCGCGCCCGCGCCGACGATCACGCCGCGCTCGAGCGTCGGATGACGCTTCGCGCCGCGCGTGAGCGACGTGCCACCGAGCGTGACGCCCTGATAGATCGTGCAGTCGTCGCCGATTTCAGCCGTCTCGCCGATCACGACGCCCATGCCGTGATCGATGAACACGCGTCGCCCAACCTTCGCGCCCGGGTGGATCTCGATGCCCGTCATGAAGCGGCCGAACTGCGATATGAAGCGCGCAAGCCAGCGGCGCTTCGCGCGCCAGCATGCATGCGCGAATCGATGGAACATCAGCGCATGCAAGCCCGGATAGCATGTGAGAACTTCCCAGGCGCTGCGGGCGGCGGGATCGCGCTCGCGGATCGTGGCAATGTCTTCTCGGAGTCTCGTGAACATGGCAGTGGACTGTCGTGTCGTAGGGATTGAGCGCTGCCGTTTGCATCCATTCGCATCTATTGCAGACGGAGCGCTTTGCTTATGACGTTTTCGGGTCATTGTATGGCGAATGCGCGGAAGCTGCCGGAAGTCCGCACGATCGATAAGGCCTGGGATTTCGCGGGCCGAACCGGCAGCGAAAGTGTCAGTGCATCGGCCGCTCAAGCACGTCAGCAGGCGCTTTCGCCGCCCTGCGTCGTTGCTGCGACCGCCCGCCGGCCACGACGGGAAAGCTGGCGCAAACCGCTGCGCCAAAGATCAGTATCGAGACGGAACGCACGAGGGCCGGCACTCACCCTTGCCGCCCCTTGCTCACGCTCGCTCACCCTTGCTCGCCGTCGCGCCCCTTCGCCTTCAGCAGAATGTGCTTCGCGATACCCCGCACGATATTGACCTCTTCTCGTTCGAGACCCGAGCGCGCGAAAAGGCGCCGCAACCGCGACATCAGTTTTTTCGGATTGCCGGGATCGAGAAAGTCGAGAGCGATCAACGCGTTTTCCAGGTGTACGTACATGCGCTCGATCTCGTCGCTGGGGGCAAACATACCCGCGCTGCCGGACGCCGGGTCCGTGGTTTCATCTTCGACCAGATATGCGATGCGAAGCTCATACGACAGCACCTGGATGGCCTGCGCGAGATTCAGCGAGCTGTACGCGGGATTGGCCGGAATATGCGCGAGCGCGCTGCATCGCTCGACGTCTTCGTTCGACAGCCCTGTGCGCTCGTTGCCAAACACGAGCGCGATGTCGCCGTGCACGGCATGCTCGCGGGCCTGTGTCGCGGCGGCGCGAGGCGCGAGCTGCGGCGGCCCGTACTCGCGGGCGCGCGCGGTCAGCGCGAGCGACCATTGCGCGCCCGAGAGCGCATCGGCGAGCGTCGGCACGACATGTGCGGACGCAAGCACGTCGTCCGCGCCGCTCGCCATCGCGATCGCATCCGGATTGTTTTTCACGTCCGGCGAGCGCGGCGAAACGAGCACTAGCCGCGAGAATCCCATCGTCTTCAGCGCGCGCGCCGCCGCGCCGACGTTGCCGGGATGACTTGGCTCGACGAGCACGAAGCGTGTCGACGTAAATCCGCCGCCGATGCTGTTCGCATTGTCGGAAGCGGTGCTGGATTGAGGTGACGAAGGCGTTTGAACCACGATGAGGAATTGGATGGCAAGGAAACAGTAATGGTAGCGCCAAGCGGTGCCGCGTTTCCATCTGCCGTTTGGCCAGTGCCGCGCTTGTCGCACGTTTGACGGCCCGCCTTTCGCCCTGTCTTTCGCCTTCTGCCGCAGATCCAGGCCAGCGCCATTGCGCCTGAGATCAGCAAGGTGGGGATAAAAGCCCGATAAAACTCAGGTAAAATCCTGACATTCCGCGCCGTGCCGTCTCGCCCCTCACAAGGCACTCACGTCACCGCGCATCGCTCTTCTTCAATTCGTCTCCGTCGACGGAATGTGTGTCCAGGTTTTGACCCTGTCTTGCCAGGCGCCCGTTTCGCGTGATTTACAGCTTATTTTCAGCTCAACACCGGACAGCCGCCATGCGCGTCCGGCACAAGGATCGGACTCATGCATCCCATGCTCAATATCGCTGTCAAGGCCGCTCGCCGCGCCGGGCAGATCATCAACCGCGCGTCGCTCGATCTCGACCTCGTGCAGGTCAGCAAGAAGCAGCACAACGATTTCGTCACGGAGGTCGACAAGGCGTCGGAAGCGGCCATCATCGAAACGCTGACCACCGCCTACCCCGATCATTCGATCCTCGCCGAAGAATCCGGCGAATCGGGCAACGAGTCCGAATTCCAGTGGATCATCGATCCCCTCGACGGCACCACGAACTTCATCCACGGCTTCCAGTACTACTGCGTGTCGATCGCGCTCGCGCACAAGGGCATCGTCACGCAAGCCGTCGTCTACGACCCGACGCGCAACGATCTCTTCACGGCGTCACGCGGCCGCGGCGCGTATCTGAACGACCGGCGCATCCGCGTCGGCCGCCGCGACCGTCTCGCCGACGGCCTGATCGGCACGGGCTTCCCGTTCCGCGAAAAGGACACGCTCGAGCCGTACACACAGCTCTTCGCCGAAATGACGAAAGCATGCGCGGGCCTGCGCCGTCCGGGGGCGGCCGCGCTCGATCTGGCGAACGTCGCGGCAGGCCGCCTCGACGGCTTCTTCGAGCAAGGCATCAGCGCATGGGACATGGCAGCGGGCAGCCTGCTGATCACGGAAGCTGGCGGCCTCGTCGGCAACTACACGGGTGATTCGGACTTCCTGCACAAGCATGAGATTGTCGCGGGCAATCCAAAGATATACGCGCAGATGATTCCGATCCTGTCGCGCTACACCCGTACGAAGGAACAGGCAGCCTAAGACGCCGCACGCATTCGACAAGCGGCTTCGGCCGCTTTTTTCGTATGGGGCGCCGGTTTTGCCGCGCGGCGCCACGGACTGCCGGATGCGCTGCCAGATGCGCTGCCTGATGCGCTGCCTGATGCGAGGCCTGATGAGCGGCTTAATGCGCTCCCGGATGCGCTCGCCGCGCACGAACGCGAGCGCTGTGTTCCAATCGGGACCATGAAGAAAGGCTTCTATACGATCATCGCCGCGCAATTCGTGTCGTCGCTCGCCGATAACGCGCTCCTGATCGCGGCCATCGCGCTGCTTGCCGTGATTCGCTCGCCCGCGTGGATCACGCCGCTGCTGCAGATCTTCTTCACGATTTCCTATGTGCTGCTCGCGCCGTTCGTGGGCGCATTCGCCGATGCGCTGCAAAAGCGCCACGTGATGTTCATCTCGAACGCGCTGAAGGCAGCCGGCTGTCTGATGATGATCGCGGGCGTGCATCCGATGATCGCGTACGGCGTGGTCGGCTTCGGCGCAGCCGCGTATTCGCCCGCCAAGTACGGCATTCTGACGGAACTGCTGCCTGCCGAGCGGCTCGTCACTGCGAACGCCTGGCTCGAATCCGCGACCGTGCTGTCGACGATCGCCGGCACGGTGCTGGGCGGCGCGCTGATCAGCACGTATGCGTCGCACTTCGTCCAGCACGCGCAACTGCCGCTGATTCACACGGCCGCCGATCTCGCGATGCTCGCCGTGATGATCACGTATGCGATTGCGGCGGCGCTGAACGTCGGCATTCCGGACACGGGCGCGCGCTACCGGAACCGGCTCGTCGAGCCCGGCCAGCTGCTCGGCGAATTCATCCGCTGCTTCAACATACTCTGGTCCGACCGCCTCGCGCAGATCGCGTTGTGGGTCACGACGCTGATGTGGGGCGGCGCCGTCACGCTGCAACTGCTCGTGCTGAAGTGGGCGGACGCGAATCTCGGGCTGTCGCTGTCGAAGGCGGCCGTGATGCAGGGCGTGGCTGGCTTCGGCATCGCGATCGGCGCAGCGGCCGCCGCCGCATGGATTCCGTTGCGCAGTTCGCTGAAGGTGCTGCCCGTCGGGCTGCTGATGGGCGCCGTCGCCGTCGCGATGGCGTTCTACAGCAAAAGCCTCTTTCCGCCCGGCGCGGGGCTGCGCGTCGGCTCCCTCTTCGCGCCCGCCTATATCATCCTCGCGTATCCGTTGATGATCCTGCTCGGTGCGCTCTCCGGCTTCTTCATCGTGCCGATGAACGCGATCCTCCAGCATCGCGGCGCGACGCTGCTGACGGCGGGCCACTCGATCGCCGTGCAGAACTTCAACCAGAATCTCGCCGTGCTGCTGATGCTCGGCGCCTACGCGATCCTGCTGACGGCGACGATGCCCGTGCAGTGGATCATCGCCGTGTTCGGACTCTTCATCACGGGCATGATGTGGCTCGCCAAACGCCGCAGCGACGCGAATGCGCACAAGGTGGACATGCACGCGCTGATCGAGGAATAAACGAAAACTGAGCGCAGCATAGCCGTGTGACGATCGCGACGGCAACCTGGCCATCCGGCCAGGTTCGCGCACCGCGTCGACGGGTTAAACTCACGCCCTGAACAGTCAAGCAAGAAAGACACGAGGATGGGCACTCAAACCGCAGCCGCAAACGACTTCGCGCAACACACTCCCATGATGCAGCAGTACCTGCGCATTAAAGGGGAGCATCCGGGCACGCTCGTGTTCTATCGGATGGGCGATTTCTACGAACTGTTCTTCGACGACGCCGAAAAGGCCGCGCGCCTGCTCGATCTGACGCTCACGCAGCGCGGCGCGTCGGGCGGCAATCCGATCAGGATGGCGGGCGTGCCGCATCATGCCGTCGAACAGTATCTGGCGAAACTGGTAAAACTCGGCGAATCGGTCGCGATCTGCGAACAGATCGGCGATCCGGCGACGTCGAAGGGACCCGTCGAGCGCAAGGTCGTGCGCGTGGTCACGCCCGGCACGCTGACAGACGCCGCGCTGCTCTCCGACAAGAGCGATACGTATCTGCTCGCCGTGTGCGCGGCGCACAACCGGCGTGGCGTGGTGTCGGCCGTCGGCCTCGCCTGGCTGAATCTGGCGAGCGGCGCGCTGCGTCTTGCCGAAGTCGCGCCCGACCAGGTCGCCGCCGCGCTGGAGCGAATCCGTCCCGCGGAGATTCTCGTCGCCGACACGCCCTCGCCCGGCGAATCGAATGCGTGGACGCTCCCCTCCGGCTTCGGCGCGGTGACGCGCGTCCCGGCATGGCATTTCGATGTCGCGTCGGGCACGCAACGGCTGTGCGATCAAATGGAAGTCGCGAGCCTAGACGGGTTCGGCGCGCATTCGCTGTCGTGCGCGTGCGGCGCGGCGGGCGCAGTGCTGCTATACGCAGCGGCGACGCAGGGCCAGCAACTGCGCCATGTGCGCAGCCTCAAGGTCGAATATGAATCGGAGTACATCGGTCTCGATCCGTCCTCGCGCCGCAATCTGGAATTGACGGAAACGCTGCGCGGCACGGATTCGCCCACGCTTTGCTCGCTGCTCGACACGTGCTGCACGACGATGGGCAGCCGTCTGCTGCGGCACTGGCTGCACCATCCGCCGCGCAATGCCGCGTTTGCGCAGGCACGCCAGCAGGCAATCGGCGCGTTGCTCGATGCGCCGCCCCAAGCCAGTCTCGACTCGCTGCGCAGCGCATTGCGTCAGATCTCGGATATCGAACGGATCACGGGCCGGCTCGCGCTGCTGTCGGCGCGTCCGCGCGATCTGTCGAGTCTGCGCGACACGTTCATCGCGTTGCCCGAACTGCGCGCGCAACTGGCCGCCGTCACGCAGGCCGCCGATTCGCTCGCGCGCATCGACGCGTCGCTGGAGCCACCGGCCGAGTGCATCGACCTGCTGAAGCGCGCGGTCGCGCAGGAGCCCGCCGCGATGGTGCGCGACGGCGGCGTGATCGCACGCGGATATGATGCCGATCTCGATGAACTGCGGGATATTTCGGAGAACTGCGGACAGTTCCTGATCGATCTCGAAACGCGCGAGCGCGCGCGGACGGGCATCGGCAATCTGCGCGTCGAGTACAACAAGGTGCACGGCTTCTACATCGAAGTGACGCGCGGCCAGACCGATAAAGTCCCCGACGACTATCGCCGACGTCAGACGCTGAAGAACGCCGAGCGCTACATCACGCCCGAGTTGAAGACTTTCGAAGACAAGGCGCTGTCCGCTCAGGAACGCGCGCTCGCGCGCGAGAAGGCGCTGTACGACGCGCTGTTGCAGGCGCTGCTGCCGTTCATCGCGGATTGCCAGCGCGTCGCTTCGGCGCTCGCCGAACTCGACGTGCTTGCCGCGTTCGCCGAACGGGCCCGCGCGCTCGACTGGGTTGCGCCAAACTTCACGCCGGCTGGCGGCATCGAAATCGAACAAGGACGGCATCCCGTCGTCGAGGCGCAAGTCGAGCAGTTCATCGCGAACGACTGCACGCTCAACCCCGAACGCAAGCTGCTGCTGATCACCGGCCCGAACATGGGCGGTAAATCGACTTTCATGCGTCAGACTGCGTTGATCGCGTTGATGGCCTATGTCGGCAGCTACGTGCCCGCGCGCCGCGCGTCGTTTGGCCCCATCGATCGCATTTTCACGCGCATCGGCGCGGCCGACGATCTGGCGGGCGGCCGCTCGACGTTCATGGTCGAAATGACGGAAGCCGCGGCTATCCTGAACGACGCGACGCCGCAAAGCCTCGTGCTGATGGACGAAATCGGCCGCGGCACGTCGACGTTCGACGGCCTTGCGCTCGCGTGGGCAATCGCGCGCCATCTGCTCGCTCACAACGGCTGTCACACGCTCTTCGCGACGCACTACTTCGAGCTGACGCAACTGCCCGCCGAGTTTCCGCATGCGGCGAATGTCCACCTGTCAGCCGTCGAGCATGGGCATGGCATCGTGTTTCTGCACGCCGTCAACGAAGGCCCCGCCAACCAGAGCTACGGTCTCCAGGTCGCTCAACTGGCAGGCGTGCCGAACGCCGTGATTCGCGCGGCGCGCAAGCATCTCGCGTATCTCGAACAGCAATCGGCCGCGCAGCCCGCGCCGCAACTCGATCTGTTTGCGGCGCCCGTGACGATGCTCGAAGACGCCGACGACGACGAACCCGCCGCGACGGCGCCAGACCCCGCCATGCAGGCGCTCGCCGAGCGGTTGCGCGAGATCGATCCGAACGATCTGCGTCCACGCGAAGCGCTCGACCTGCTGTACGAACTGCATGAACTGGCCAAGTCGCCAGATGCGCAACACTGACACGTACGCGCGCCACGCATCGGCGAGGCGTCGTCGCTCGCGCGGAGCGGCGCTCGCCTTCGCGCTCGCGGCCGGCGTGTCACTGGCCTTGCCCGGGCGCGCGTCATTCGCGAAGGAATCGGAGCCGCGCTACTCGTTCGCCGTCATCGGCAGCACGCTGCAAAGTCCCGCCGACGAAGCGCAAACGCAACGGCTCCTCGAGGCAATTGGACGCGAGCCCGATATTTCGTTCATCGTCTACGACGGCAATCTGAAAAGCAGCAAGGAAGCGTGCCGCGACTCGCTGTTCGCGACGCGCCAGACGCTGCTCGAAATGTCGAAGCCCGCGCTCGTTTTCATTCCCGGACAGCACGACTGGGCCGACTGCGGAACGGACGAAGCGGGCGGCTACGATCCCGTAGAACGGCTCGACCTGCTGCGGCAGACGCTCTTCGCGGATACGTCGTCGATGGGGCAAAACCCGATTCCGCTCGTGCGCGAAAGCGAGGTATCGCGCTTTCGTACGTATCGGGAGAACGTGCGCTGGCAGCTCGGCGATACCGTGTTCGTCGGCCTGAATGTGCCGGGCCCGAACAATCATTTCCTGTATGCAGGCGGACGCAACGGCGAGTTCGAAGACCGCGTGATCGCAAATGCGTTCTGGCTCGACCACGCCGCCGAATATGCGAAGCGGCACAACGCCCGC
The DNA here is from genome assembly GCF_038900755.1 of Paraburkholderia diazotrophica. GTDB lineage: Bacteria > Pseudomonadota > Gammaproteobacteria > Burkholderiales > Burkholderiaceae > Paraburkholderia > Paraburkholderia diazotrophica_A. The sequence continues at coordinate 116,093 of NZ_JBBPEN010000011.1, read as the reverse complement.
GCGATCGTCGTGCTGCTTCAGGGCGACTTCGATCCTGAACGTTACGAGCGCCCCGAGCGCTTCGCGTGGCTGCGCTTCGGCCACAAGGCGAAGCGCGACGGCTTTCTCGAGTTCAAGCGCAGCCTCGTGAAGCTGGCCGAGACCTTTCACGGACCCGTCGTCGTGATTCATCAGGATGACGATCGAATGCACGCCGGCTTCATGATCGATCAACCGCTGCGCGACGATAAGGGCGACCTGGTCACGAATCTGACGCGCATCGCATTCGCTCCGCGCAATCGTCAGAACCAGTGGATACAGATCGATGCCGATCTTGCGAAACGGCCCCCGTTTCGCGTAAGCGTACAGAATGTGCCGAAGAATCTGCCGCTGCCTGCGACGCCGGCATTGCCGTCGCATAACGAGTACGCGGCACCGCCGATGCCGCCTTCGATGCCCGCGGTGCCAGGCTCCGCGCCCGCTTCCGAATTGCCGCCGATTCTGCCAGAACCGCCGCGCGCGCCGTCGTCCGATACGGGCAATGGCAACGACGGCGGTAACGCTGGCAACGGCATCACATACCGATACGGCCCGCCAGATGCGACAACGGGCGCTTACGCGCCCGCTTCAGGAACTGCCCAGCCTTCCGGCGTCTACCCAGGCATCGGCCCGGGCGCCGACCCTGCGAGTTCAGTGCAACGTCGGCCGTGACGGTTCGGCGTCGTCGGCATCGTCTTCGTCATCGTCTTCATCGGCGATTTCGAGGCCGCTCGCGCCGTGCGCGTGCTCGTGCTGGATTTCGTCTTCCGTCGCTTCGCGCACGTCCTTGACCGTCAGCTTGAAACGCAGCGCCATGCCCGCGAGAGGATGATTGCCGTCGAGCACGACCTTGTCCTCGGCGACGTCCGTCACCGTGTAGATCAACGAGTCGAGGTCTTCATCGCCTTCCTCGGGCGTACCTTCGAACTGCATGCCGACTTCGAGCGGCTCGGGGAAACGGTTGCGCGGCTCGATCTTCACGAGCTCCGGATCGTACTCGCCGAACGCGTCCACCGGCTCCAGCTGGATCTGGGTTTCGAAGCCGGGCTCATGGCCGTCGAGCTCTTCCTCGATCTTGGGGAACGTGCCATCATAGCCGCCGTGCAGATAAACCATCGGCTCGTCGCTTTCCTCGATCAGATTGCCTTGCGCATCCGACAGCTTGTACGCGACCGATACGACGGTGTTCTTTACGATTTTCATTCGATTCTCCAGATTACGACTCACATTATACGATGCCCGTGCGGCCCCCTGACTACCCCGCTGCCAAAGCTTCAGCGCGTACTTCCCCTACTTCCATTTCCGCTTCGTCGGCGCCCTCGCCGGACCAGCCCACACCTCTGTTAGGCAACCTGACGCCGTCGCAATTCATGCGACGTTACTGGCAGAAAAAGCCCCTTCTGATCCGCCAGGCGATCCCCGACATCGTCGCGCCGCTCGCGCGTGACGAACTGTTCGAACTCGCCGATCAGGACGACGTCGAATCGCGCCTCATCACGCATTTTCGCAACCGTTGGCAGCTCGAGCATGGCCCGTTTGCTGCAGACGAATTGCCCGCCGTCAGGCAACGTGCGTGGACACTTCTCGTGCAGGGCGTCGATCTGCATAATGACCGGGCACGCGCCCTACTTGATCGCTTTCGCTTCGTGCCCGACGCGCGCCTCGACGATCTGATGATTTCGTACGCGACGGACGGCGGCGGCGTCGGCCCTCACTTCGATTCCTACGATGTCTTTCTGTTGCAGGTTCATGGCAAGCGACGCTGGCGCATCGGCGCGCAGCGCGATCTGTCGTTGCAGCCTGGCCTGCCGTTGAAGGTGCTGCAGTACTTCGAGCCCAAAGAGGAATGGGTGCTGGAGCCAGGGGACATGCTTTACCTGCCGCCGCATATCGCGCATGACGGCGTTGCGCAAGGCGAATGCATGACCTGCTCGATCGGCTTTCGCGCGCCCTCCACGAGTGAACTCGCTGCGCAGTTCCTCTACTACCTCGCCGAACGCGGTGAGGCACATGCATCGCCGAATGGTTCCGCGCTCTATCGCGATCCGCAGCAGCCCGCCGTCGAACGCCCGGCCGAGCTGCCTCCCGCGCTAGTCAACCGTGTGGGCGCGATCCTTGCTGCCGTCGACTGGAACGATAAAGACGTGTCGTCGTTCCTCGGCACGTATCTGAGCGAGCCGAAGCCGAGCGTGGTGTTCGATCCACCTGAACGTCCGCTCGACGAAGCGCGTTTTATCAAGCGCGCGATGAAGGAAGGCGTGCGGCTCGACCGTAAAACCGTGCTGCTTTACGACAACCGCGCTTATTATCTAAATGGAGAAGAAAGCAGGCTCGCAGGCGTGAAAAAATGGGTGATTGAACTCGCCGACAACCGCTCTCTGAGTGCGAAACGCTTTGTAACACTCTCTCCGCAATCGTCGGTGACAGCACTACTTCACGAGTGGTATCGTGCGGGCTGGATACAGATGGGCGAACTGCGATAAGATTCGCTCCGCTGTTATACCGTATAGCGAAAAATTGTCTGAGAAAGACAACGTATTGGCCCCGGATTTGTCGACGGTCGATACGAAAGTGCATATAATTTCCGCCCAAGCCGTAGGGAAGATTCACGCTCATGAAGTGCGGTCTCCACCAGCGGCCCAGGTCGGTGTTGGAGCACATTACCGGTATTATTTTGCGCTGTTGCTTACCTTTAACCATAAAAGGACGTGATCATGAAGAAATCCCTCCTCGTAGCATCCCTGTTGGCAGCTGTGGCACTGGCTGCATGCAACAAGAGCAGCGACCAGGCAGCTGCCCCGGCTAGCGACGCTGCTGCCGCATCGGCACCGGCTGCTGCTGCTTCGGATTCGGCTGCTGCTGCTTCGGGCGCTGCTGCTGCTGCGAGCGACGCTGCTGCTTCGGCTTCGACGGCTGCTTCGGACGCAGGCGCTGCCGCTTCGGACGCTGGTGCGTCGGCAGCTGCTCCGGCTTCGGGCGCAAGCCAGTAAGCTGTAGCACAGGGTTCGTCCTCTGGGCGAAAACTGCAACGGGAGGTCCGCAGGGCTTCCCGGGCGAAAAAAACAAAACGCCACGGATTTCAGTCCGTGGCGTTTTGTTTTATGCGCCGTCTTTTATATCGAGATTATCCCGCTTGCATGTATTCGATGCATTTCGACTTCTATTTGAACCTGAAGTGAATTCAAACGGCGACGCGTCGAATTGCCGTCATCGCAATGACGCGCCCGTTGCACCGGCAACATTGTGCATCGATGCAACGGGCGTCTCGCGCTTCACTGAGCCTGCACGTTCTCATCGAAGAACGCCCGCACCACATCGAGCTCCCGCGTCCGCCTGAAGGGCGGCAGGCTTTGCCATATACGGCGTCCATACGGTTTATCGACGAGACGCGTATCGCAGATCATCAGCACGCCGCGATCGGTCTCCGAGCGAATCAGCCGCCCCGCGCCCTGCTTGAGCGTAATGACCGCCTGCGGCAGCTGATGAACGGCAAACGGGCTCAACCCCTTCTTCGTCAATGCGTCGAGCCGGGCGGACAGCACGGGGTCGTCGGGCGGCGCAAACGGCAGCTTGTCGATGATCACAAGCGACAGCGCATCGCCGCGCACGTCGACGCCTTCCCAGAAGCTCTGACTGCCCACGAGAATCGCATTGCCAAACGAACGGAAACGCTCGAGCAATTCCGTGCGGCTCGCGTCGCCCTGCACGAGCAGCGGCATGTTCCAGCCGCGCGATTCGATGACATCGCGCAGCTTCGACGCAATGCGATCGACGGCACGCAGCGTCGTGCACAACATGAACACGCCGCCACCCGACGCTTCGATCGCCGGCAACGCGGCATCGAAGACGGCGTCGGTGAACATCGGCGACGACGGCTGCGGCAGGTTGCGCGGCACGTACAGCAAGCCCTGCGTGCCGTAGTCGAACGGACTGGGCAACGTCATCGAGCGACGCGCGTTCAGGCCCATCTGCGCTGCATAGTGCGTGAAGTCGCCGCGCACGGAAAGCGTCGCCGACGTAAAGACCCACGCGCGCGGCACGCCCGCACGCTGCTTTGCGAAGATGGGCGCGACGGACAGCGGCGTCTCATGCAGTTGCACGGTATGCGAGAAGACTTCGATCCAGCGAACTTTCTCGTTCGGATCATTCGCATCGCTCGCTTGCGGCACTGAGCCCGACGCCGCATCGCGCTCGGTCGCGGTCGGCGGCGTCGTCCAGCCCGCCAGCACGTCCTGCAACTCGCGCGCGCGACGCAACAGCGCCCCCAGCGACTCCGCACGCTCCGATTGCCCCGCCAGCGCGCTGGCGAGCGCATCGAGTTCGGTTTCGACGGCTTCGAGCGCGGGGAACAGCGGATGATCGCCGGGCAGTTGTCCGATCGACAGACGCACCGAATCTTCCTTGAACGCGAGCCGCACATCGCGCGCCGAGCGCTCGAGCGCCGCGCCGAGCTTCACCCAGTCGACGGCATCGCGCGCATGGCCAAGGCCTTCGGCGACCGAGTCGCGCGCAAGTTCGAGGAACTGCGTCGTCGAGAGCGTTTCGCCGAAAAAGAGCGTCGCGGTTTCGGGCAGTTGATGCGCTTCGTCGAAGATGACCGTGTTCGCCGTCGGCAGCAGCTCGGCCATGCCCGTGTCGCGCAACATGATGTCGGCGAAAAACAGATGGTGATTGACGACGACGATATCGGCCTGCTGCGCCTCGCGGCGAGCCTGCATCACGAAACAGTCCTTGTAATGCGGACATTCCTGGCCGAGGCAGTTGTCGCGCGTCGACGTCACCATCGACCACACGGCCGCCGTCTCCGGCACGCTCGCGAGTTCGGCCTTGTCGCCCGTGCGCGTGATCTTCGCGAAGCGGACGATGTCCTGCAGATACGACGTTTCTTGCCGCGACGGCAGACGTCCGTTGTCCGCCGTACGCTGCAGATAGTAGTGGCACAGATAGTTCGCGCGGCCCTTCAGCATCGCAACGGTGACGGGCACCGCGAGCGCATCGCGCACGGTCGGAATGTCGCGCTGGTAGAGCTGATCCTGCAGGTGCTTCGTGCCCGTCGAGACGATGACCTTGCCGCCCCACAGCATCGCGGGCACGAGGTACGCGTAGGTCTTGCCCGTGCCCGTCCCGGCTTCGACGATCAGCGTGTTTTCGCCGCCGTCCACGTCGGCGTCCGTCGGCGCCACGTCGTCCGGCGCTGCCGCCGATGCGGACGCCGACTGCTGCAACCGCCTCGCCGGACGCTTCTGCGCTTCGAACATCGCGGGCTCGGGCATCGCGCGGCCCGACGCTTCCATCGCTGCCGCAACGGCGCGTGACATCTCGATCTGCGACGCGCGCGGCCGGTAGCCGTCGATCTGGCGGGCGAGCAGCCCGTCGGCGGCGAAGATATCGGCGAGTTCGGACGAGCGCTTATGACTCAGCGACGCGACCAGCGCGCCGCCGCCCGCTGCGGGTTTCGCGGCGCGCTCGTCGCGTGCCGGCGCGTCGTCGGCGGAGGCCGCGCGCGAAGTAGATTGAAGCGGTGAGTTCAAGGCAAGCGTTTCCTGCAAAGTCGGGCGCGCTACGAACTGAACGCGGCCGGCGCCTGCCTGGCCGCTGTGTCAGCTGCGCGCTTCCGGTTCAAGCTGCAATTGCAGCAAGATGATGGTGTCCTTGACCTTGAGTTTGCGCTTTTTCAGGCGCTGTATCTCGAGGTCGTCGATGCCGGGTTCCTCGGACATCCTGTCGATCAACCGATCAAGTCCGCTGTGCTCCGATTCGAGTTGCAGAATGCGGTCGCGCAGTGTGTCCGAGTTGATGACGCGATGATGGTCGCGCATGCTCGCCTCCTCTTTCGAAATGGCGAAGGCCGCGTCGTGCAGTCGCTCCGCTCGAGGTTGCTGTCCGGCCTGAAACGCGTTACGGCTGATGATGCTCGCTGCTTACTGCTGCGGTTGTTGCTTCTGTTGCTGGTCGAGTTGCTGTTGCTGCTTCGCCTGCTCTTCCTGCTTCTGTTTGGCTTTCTCGGCGGCCTGCTTCTGGCGCGCCTCGACGTCGGCCTTGTGCTGCGTGGCTTCGCTCTGCTTCTGTTCGAAGCGCTGCTGTTTCTCGGCCCGTTCCTGCGCCTTCTGCGCGGCTTGCTGGTGCGCCTCATCGAGCTTACGCTGGAAGTCGGCCTGCTTCGCGTCATAGGCCTTCTGGTTCGCCGCCGCCTGCGACGGCGAGATGCCCCGCTGCGCCTGATCAATCGCGTGCTGTTGCTGCTTCTGCTGATAGGCCTTCTCGTTCGCGGCGCGCTGCGGCGCTTCCGCTTCGCGCTGCGCCTGGCTCAACTGATGCTGGCGCTGCTTCTCGTCGTAAGCCTGTGCGTTGCGCGCGTCCTGCGCGGCGCGCGCGGGCGCGTCGGCTTCGTTTTGCGCGCGCTTGATCGCCGCCTCTTCGTCGCGTTGACGCGCGTGCTCGACACGTTTTTCGTCGTCGAGCGCGAGTTGTTCCTTGCGGATATCGGCAGCGACGACGCGCATGTCGTCACGCGCCGAGTTCAGGCAGTGATTGACGAAAAACCTGCTGTAGCAGTTGTGCTGCGCAACGGCGTAACGGTAGTTGTTCTCTGCGGTGCGGTCATCGAGCGCTTTTTGCCGCGCATCGAAGTCGTTGGCTGCGGCAGCGTGCGAGCCCGCGTCCGCATCCTTCTGGACGCCCGACGCGGCACCGGGCAATGCGGCATCGGCACCCGCATCCGATGCGGCAACGACCATAGGCCCGGCCGCGGAAGTCTGCTGCGCGAACGCCGGCGCAGCGACAGCGAATGCAAGCGAAGCGGCAACCGCGACGCGACGGGCAACAACGGCGAACCCGAAGACAATCGGAGCAATCTGCGGCCCGAAGACGGGCGATGCGAGCAGAGATCGGCGTGAAGATCCGGGCGAAATGCGGGAGGTTGGCAACGTCGTAGATGGGCAACGGAACATGCCTGAAATTCTATCACCCCGCGCTTGAGCGCTCGGCCATTTATGGCAAAATGCCCCGCTCCAGCAAGCTTTCACGAGCTTTAGCGACCTTTCAGCAATCCGGCCGCCTTGCCTGCGCGCAGGTGTGCCACCAGTCGAATCCGGCAGGAACATCAAGACCCTATGACGGACAACGTAGCACTCAAGATCGTACAGCGCATTGCCACCGAATTGACCGTCCAGCCGCGCCAGGTCGCGGCGGCGGTGGGACTACTCGATGAAGGAGCGACCGTTCCGTTCATCGCCCGATACCGGAAGGAAGTCACCGGCAATCTCGACGACACGCAACTGCGCACGCTCGAAGAACGCCTGCTGTATCTGCGCGAACTCGAAGACCGCCGCGCCGCGATCATCGCGAGCATCGACGAACAGGGCAAGCTGACGGACGAGCTGCGCGGCGCGATCGAAGGCGCCGACAGCAAGCAGGTGCTCGAAGACCTCTATCTGCCGTACAAGCCGAAGCGCCGCACGCGCGCGCAAATCGCCCGCGAAGCCGGCCTGCAGCCGCTCGCCGATGCACTGCTCGCGAACCCGCTGCTCGATCCGCAGACGGAAGCCGCGCTATACGTCGATGCCGAGAAAGGCGTCGCCGATGTCAAGGCTGCGCTCGACGGCGCGCGCGACATCCTCTCGGAGCAGTTCGGCGAAACGGCCGAAGTGCTCGGCAAGCTGCGCGACTATCTGTTCAACCAGGGCGTGCTGGTGTCGGCGGTGGTCGAAGGCAAGGAAGGCGAAGAAGGCGAGAAATTCCGCGACTACTACGACTATTCGGAAACGATCCGCACCGTGCCGTCGCACCGCGCGCTCGCGCTCTTCCGCGGCCGTAATGCAGACGTCCTGATGATCAAGCTCGGCCTCGGAGAAGAACTCGACGCGCAGGTGCCGCATCCGGGCGAAGCGATGATCGCGCGCCACTTCGGCATTGCGAATCAGGGCCGCCCCGCCGACAAGTGGCTCTCGGACGTGTGCCGCTGGTGCTGGCGCGTGAAGGTGCAGCCGCACATCGAAAACGAACTGCTGACGAACCTGCGCGAGGAAGCCGAAAGCGAAGCGATCCGCGTGTTCGCGCGCAATCTGAAGGATCTGCTGCTTGCCGCGCCGGCGGGCCCAAAGGCGGTGATCGGCCTCGATCCGGGCCTGCGAACGGGCGTGAAGGTCGCCGTCGTCGATCGCACGGGCAAGCTGCTCGCCACCGATACGATCTACCCGCACGAGCCGCGCCGCGACTGGGACGGCTCGCTCGCGAAGCTCGCGCGCATCGCCGCGCAGACGCAGGCGGAACTGATCAGCATCGGCAACGGCACGGCGTCGCGCGAGACGGACAAGCTCGCAAGCGAACTGATCTCGCGCCATCCTGAACTGAAGCTGCAGAAGATCGTCGTGTCGGAAGCGGGCGCTTCCGTCTACTCGGCGTCGGAACTGGCGGCGAAGGAATTTCCGGAACTGGACGTGTCGCTGCGCGGCGCGGTGTCGATCGCGCGCCGTCTGCAAGACCCGCTCGCCGAACTCGTGAAGATCGAGCCGAAGGCAATCGGCGTCGGCCAGTATCAGCACGACGTGAACCAGCGCGAACTCGCGCGCTCGCTCGATGCCGTCGTCGAGGACTGCGTGAACGCCGTCGGCGTGGATGCGAACACGGCGTCTGTCGCGCTGCTCGCGCGCGTGTCCGGCCTGAACGCGACGCTCGCGCGCAATATCGTCGATTACCGCGACGCGAACGGTCCCTTCCCGACGCGCGATCATCTGCGCAAGGTGCCGCGTCTCGGCGACAAGACGTTCGAGCAGGCCGCTGGCTTCCTGCGCATCAACGGCGGCGAGAATCCGCTCGACCGCTCGTCGGTGCACCCGGAAGCGTATCCCGTCGTCGAGCGAATGCTCGCGAAGATCAGCAAGAGCATCGGCGAAGTGCTGGGCAATCGCGACGCGCTCGGCAAACTGTCGCCCACCGAGTTCGTCGACGATCGCTTCGGTCTGCCGACCGTGCGCGACATTCTCTCCGAACTCGAAAAGCCCGGCCGCGATCCGCGCCCCGAGTTCAAGACGGCGACGTTCCGCGAAGGTGTCGAGAAGATTTCGGACCTGTCGCCCGGCATGGTGCTCGAAGGCGTCGTGACGAACGTGGCCGCGTTCGGCGCGTTCATCGATGTCGGCGTGCATCAGGATGGTCTCGTGCACGTGTCGGCGATGTCGACGAAGTTCATCAAGGACCCGCACGAAGTCGTCAAGGCGGGGCAAATCGTCAAGGTGAAAGTGCTCGAAGTCGACGTGAAGCGCCAGCGTATTTCGCTGACGATGCGTCTCGACGACGACTTCTCGCCGGCTTCGGCCCCGCGCGCGAGTGGCCAGCAGGACCGCGGCAGCATGGGCGGCCGTTCGGGCGGCGGCGGACGTCCGCAACAGCGCTCGCGCGAACCGGAGCCTGTCAACGCAATGGCGGCGGCGTTTGCAAAGCTGAAGCGTTAAGCGCGCGCACTGTCGAAGATCCGCGGCATCGTATCTCGCTGCTGCCGATCGCATCGAAGCCACCACGCGTAACAAGAAAAGCAAAAGGCCCGCGCATTTTCATGCGTGGGCCTTTGTCTTTGCGGACCGAGGCACTCCGTCTGACGCGAAGCGCGCTCGCCCGATCAAATTTCGATCTTCGTCCCCAGCTCCACGACGCGATTCGCGGGAATACTAAAGAAATCCGTCGGCTTCGCGGCGTTCTGATGCATCCATGCGAACACGCGCTCGCGCCATACCGACATGCCCGGCAATTGCGTCGGCACCACCGTTTCGCGCGCGAGGAAGAACGACGTGTCCATCAGTTCGAACGACATGTCGTGCGTCACGCTGATCTGCTCGAGCACTGCCTTCACATCGGGCGTTTCGTTGAAGCCATACGCGGCCTTCACGAGGAACAGACCACCGCCCACGTCCTTGACGGTCAGGCGGTCCTTGTCGTCCACATAGGGAATATCGCGCGTGATGAAGGTCAGGAAGATCGTGCGCTCGTGCAACACCTTGTTGTGCTTGAGGTTGTGCAGCAGGCTCACGGGAACCAGCGTCGCGCTGCCCGTCAGATAGATCGCCGTGCCCGACACGCGATGCGGCGGATGCGCAAGCAGACCCTGCACGAAAGGCATCAGCGGAATGCCGTCGGCGGCCGTGCGTTCCTTCACGATCATGCGGCCCTTGAACCACGTCATCAGCAGGAAGAAAAGCAGCGCGCCGATGCAAAGCGGCAGCCAGCCGCCCTCGGCGACCTTGAGCAGGTTCGCGCCGAAGAAGCCCAGATCGACGGTCATCAACGCGGCGATGATCAGCGCCACGATGCCCTTGTTCCAGTTCCACACCTTCACCATCACGACGCTCGCGAGAACCGTCGTGATCACCATCGTCGCCGTCACGGCGATACCGTATGCGGCGGCCAGGTTATCCGAGCTCTTGAACGCGATGACGATGCACAGAATGATGAAGAGCAGCATCCAGTTGACGACGGGCACATAGATCTGTCCGATCGCCAACTCCGACGTGTGCAGGATCTTCATGCGCGGTACGTAGCCGAGCTGGATCGCCTGGCTCGTCAGCGAATACGCGCCTGAAATCACCGCTTGCGACGCGATCACGGTCGCGACCGTCGACAGCACCACGAGCGGCAGCAGCGCCCACTCCGGCGCGAGCAGAAAGAACGGGTTTTCGATGGCCTTCGGATCGTGCATCAGGAGCGCGCCCTGGCCGAAGTAGTTCAGCACCAGCGACGGCATCACGAGCGCGTACCACGCGCAGCGAATCGGCTTCGCGCCGAAGTGGCCCATATCGGCGTACAGCGCTTCGGCGCCCGTCAGCACCAGCACGACCGAGCCGAGCACCACGTACGCCTGCAGCACGTGCGCCGCCATGAACGAGACCGCGTAGTACGGATTGAGCGCCTTGATGACCTCGGGCGACTGCACGATATGCGACACCCCGAGCACGGCCAGCGTGAGAAACCAGATCACCATGATGGGACCGAACAGGCGGCCTACCATCGCCGTGCCGTGGCGCTGGATCCAGAACAGCAGCATCAGGATCACCATCGTCAGCGGCAACACCAGATGCGAGAGCTTGGGCGCCGCAATCTCAAGACCTTCGACGGCCGACATCACCGAAATGGCCGGCGTGATCACGGCATCGCCGTAGAACATGCACGCGCCGAAGATGCCCAGCATCATCAGCAGGCCGGCCGCCTTGCTTTTCACGTCGAACGAACGCAGCGACAGCGCCATCAACGCGAGGACGCCGCCCTCGCCGTTGTTGTCGGCGCGCATCACGAACATCACGTACTTGATGCTCACGACCACGACGATCGCCCAGAAGAGCAGCGAAATGACGCCGAGAATGGAACCGTCGGTAAGGGGAATGCCGTGGGAGGGGCTGAAGGCTTCTTTCAGCGAGTACAGCGGGCTAGTACCGATGTCCCCGAAAACCACGCCGATCGCAGCGACTGCAAGCGATGGCAACGGCTGCTTCGGGACGTGATGATTGTTTGTCATAAACGCGAAAAGAATCCGTTCCTGAGCGGCAAAAACGAACGCTATTCTAAAGAATATGGGCATTAAAGCCCACCATTCGACCCGTTGTGCAAACGCCACGTAGCAACGCTTCGTGACAGCAGTTTAGCATCGCGCATCCGCTCCGGCCGGGCATTCGCGAATGTCAATTGCGTGATTGTTAAATTCTCCGCCGCTCGCGTTCGCCAGTTTTCAGACGAAAAAAAACGGAGCCCCGAAGGGCTCCGCTCGATTCGCTGCCGACCGCCGCGACGATGCGCAACGGCATTTGCAACGCTGGCTAGCCTGCGTCCGTCGAACGCTCCTGGCCGCGCTTGATCCACGCGCCGAGATTGTGCGGACGCACGGTGTCCCACTCCTCGAACGGCTGGTGGATCCACGGGTTCGTCGCGAGATACTGGACGTGATAGTCCGGCTTCACCTTCGAGCATGCCTTCCACCACAGCACGGCCGAACGCACCGACGTAATGGCCGGGTAACGTTCCTTCAGATGCTGCTGCACGCGTGCGAGCGTCACGCCCGAGTCGACCAGATCATCGACGAGCAGCACGTTGCCAGACAGTTCGCCGCGCGTCATCGTGATGTATTGCGCGATGTCGAGCTCGCCCTGCTCCGTGCCTGCCGCTTCGCGATACGAGCTGGTCGCGAGAATGGCGAGCGGCAGATCGTAGATGCGCGACAGCTGATCGCCGACACGCAAGCCGCCGCGCGCGAGGCACAGGATCTTGTCGAATTTCCAGCCTGATTCGTGCACGTGCAGCGCGAGCATTTCGATCAGGCGGTGGTATTCGTCCCAGCCGACCCACAGATTGCGGTCATCGTTGCGTGGGTCTTTCATCGCGATCATCGGTACACCCTGCGTCATGTATTAAGCCTTGAACGGATGACGGAGAAGAATGGTTTCGTCGCGGTCCGGGCCCGTCGACACCATGTCGATCGGAACGCCCGCCACTTCCTGCACGCGCGCCAGATACGCCTGGGCATTCGCGGGCAGCTTGTCCCACTCCTTGATACCGACGGTGCTTTCCTTCCAGCCGCCGAACGTCTCGTAGACAGGCTCGCAGCGCGACACTTCATACGCGCCGCGCGGCAGGATGTCGGCATCCTTGCCGTCGACCGTGTAGCCGACGCACAGCTTCACTTCATCGAGGCCATCGAGCACGTCCAGCTTCGTGATGCACAGGCCCGACACGCCGTTGATCTGGATCGAGCGACGCAGCGCGGCGGCGTCGAGCCAGCCCGTGCGGCGCGGACGGCCCGTGACCGAGCCGAATTCCTTGCCGACCTTCGCGAGCGTCAGGCCGACTTCTTCCTGGCGGCTCGCGTTGTCCGCGTCGTACAGCTCGCTCGGGAACGGGCCCGAACCGACGCGCGTGCAATACGCCTTCGTGATGCCGAGGATGTAGTTCAGCTTCTGCGGACCGATGCCCGCGCCCGACGTGGCCGCGCCCGCGACGCAGTTGCTCGACGTGACGAACGGATACGTGCCGTGGTCGATATCGAGCAGCGTGCCTTGCGCGCCTTCGAACAGCAGGTTGTTGCCGGCGTGGTTCTCGTCGTACAGACGGCGGGAAACGTCCGCTACCATCGGCCGCAGACGGTCGGCGTAGCCGAGCATCATGTCGAGCGTCTGCTGATAATCGACAGCAGGCGCGCCGAGGTATTGCGTGAGCACGAAGTTGTGGAAGTCGAGATTCGCGCGCAGACGTTCCGCGAATGCCTTCGGCTCGAACAGGTCCTGCACGCGCAACCCGCGGCGCGCGACCTTGTCTTCATACGCCGGGCCGATGCCGCGACCCGTCGTGCCGATCTTGCCGGCGCCGCTGCGTGCTTCGCGGGCCTGGTCGATAGCGACGTGATACGGGACGATCAGCGTAGTGGCTTCGGAAATGAAGAGCCGTTTCTGGACGTCGATGCCGGCGGATTCCAGCTCTTCGATTTCCTTGAAGAGCGCCTCCGGCGACAGCACGACGCCATTGCCGATGTAGCAGGCGACGCCCGGGCGCATGATGCCCGACGGAATCAGACGCAAGATGGTTTTCTTGCCCCCGATGATGAGCGTGTGTCCGGCGTTGTGACCGCCCTGGAAACGAACGACGCCTTGCGCGTGGTCCGTCAGCCAGTCAACGATCTTGCCCTTGCCCTCATCACCCCACTGGGTACCCACGACGACGACATTGCGCCCAGGGTTCACATTCACTGCGCTGGCAGACATGTTGATTCTTAAGCTGGTTAAAAACGTATTTTACCTATGTTCGACGACGGTTCCCGATTTTTTCACCGACTGATCCCGGGATTTTTCCGTTTCCGCTCAAAGGCATGGGATGCGGCGACGCGCGTTGGCGCTATCACGCGCGGCTCGCGGCGGCACGCATCCCGATGGTTGCGACGTCACGTTTCATATGACGCAGTGCGTAATTACGACACTGGGCACTACACCGAGCACGACACTTGCACACCACGCTCAGGGCTTCGCTTCGACGACCCACTGGCCGTCGCGCTCGACCAGCACGCGATCGCATGCAAATTCGTCGAGCGCATGATCGTGGCCCGGCAGCGCCTGGATCACGACCTCGCCTGCATCGCGCAACGCGGCGACGCTCGTGCGCAGCGCGTCGTCGTGCTGCCACGGCGCGAGAATCGCGCTGCTGCGCGCCTCGATGGGCGAAATGCGGGCGACTTCGCGCAGATCCAGCGAAAAGCCCGTTGCCGCGCGGGCGCGGCCATACGCCTGACCGACCTTGTCGTAACGACCGCCGCGCGCGACGGCATTCGGCACGCCGTCGACATACGCCGAGAACATCACGCCGCTGTGGTACGCATAGCCACGCAGATCGGCGAGATCGATCATCACTTCTGCGCCGCCGACCTGCTGCGCGAGGAACGCGAGATCGTCGAGCGCGCGCGAGATTTCCGGCGCGTTCGGCAGTCGCGCGCGCGCCTCCTCGAGCACCGATGCATCACCGTAGAGCGTGGGCAGCGCGCGCAGCGCGTCCCGCGTGACGGACGTGAGATTCGCCGTCAATTCGTTCAGCAGCGGAACATCCTTGCCCGCGAGCGCTTCGAACAGCGCTTCGCCGAGCGACGCGGCAGCCGGCTCGTTGTCGATCAGCGCAGCGAGCACGGCAGCGTGGCACAGATCGAGACGCACCCGGCCGAGACCCGCCAGATGCAACGCATCGAGCATCAGTTGCTGAATTTCCAGATCCGCTTCGAGGCCCGCATGGCCATAAATTTCAGCGCCGATCTGAATCTGCTCGCGCGTCGCGTGCAGTCCGCGCGGACGCGTGTGCAGCACGTTGCCCGCATAGCACAGCCGCGTCACGCCCTGTCGGTTCAGCAGGTGCGCATCGATGCGCGCGACCTGCGGCGTGATGTCGGCGCGCAAGCCCAACGTGCGGCCCGACAGCTGATCGACGAGCTTGAAGGTGCGCAGGTTCAGATCGGTGCCGCCGCCCGTCAGCAGCGACTCCAGGTATTCGAGCAGCGGCGGCATGACCATCTCGTAGCCGTATGCGCGAAAACGGTCGAGCAGCCGGCGGCGCAGTTCTTCGATCTTGCGTGCCTCCGACGGCAGCACGTCGGCAATGTTCTCGGGAAGTAACCAGGTCGACATCGATACAGTCCTACGACGGTGAATCCGGCGTCATGGCAAACGCCGTTGGAAATATGAATGGCGCGCGGTGCAGGTGGACACGATGCCTTGGTGCCGGCGCTGCGCGTTGCGTTCGGCGAGCGGCGGCGAACTGCTGGCCGGTCGATGCTGCCTCCAAGCGCCGCGGCGCTCGGCACACGATCGACACCGGCAACAGCGCGTGATGCCGCAAATTTCAACGCGTGAAATACGTGTACGAGCCGCGCCTCATGAGCGCCGCTCGACGCCGCATTGTCCCTTCGTCATGTCGCGACCAACAGCAACAACAGTCCGAGCACCATGACAATCAGTCCGCCGATCCGGATATGGTGCGGCGGGCGCTCCGCTATTTTACGAAACGTGTCGCGCCACGCGCTCGGAAATACGAACGGGAACATCCCCTCGATGATCAGCATCAGTGCGATCGCGAGCAAAAACGAGCCGGCTATGTCCATGCGATGCGGCCGCCGCGATGCGTTTGCCGCGGCGCTCCCGTAATCAGTGTTTGTTGTGCGCGCCCGTCGACGCGCCGGAAGTCGGTTGAGCAGCGGCTGCTGCGCCGTCCGGGCTGCGCATGAAGCGGAAGAACTCACTGCTCGAGTCGACGACCATCACGTCACCCGGCTTGAAGCTGTTCTTGTAGGCCAGCATGCTTTGGTAGAACTGATAGAACTGCGGGTCGCGGCTGAATGCGTCGGCGGCAATCGATGCAGCCTTGCCGTCGCCGTCGCCCTTGATCGACTGCGCCTGCTTGTACGCATCGGCGAGGATCGCCTGCTGCTGATGGCCCGCATCCGCCTTGATCTGATCCGCTTCCGCCGCGCCTTGCGCGCGCTCCTGGCTGGCCGCCTCTTCGCGCGCGGCGATCATCCGCTTGTACACCGTGTCAGCCATCGCAGCGGGGAAGTCGATGCGCGTGAGCTGCACATCGACGACATCGACGCCCAGCGACGCCGCGGCCTTCTGCATGCCGTCGCGCGCCTCGGTTGCGATCGCATCCTGCTTCGCGAGCGCGTCGGGCAGCGAGTACTTCGCGAACGCGTCGCCGAGCGCGCCACGCGTGAGCAGCGCGAGACGATCCGGCAGGCTCTGCATGTCGCCCTTCGTTTCGGTGACCAGCTTCACGGGATCGGACACGCGGAACTTCACGACGGGATTCACGAGTACTTCCGTCTTGTCGGACGTCGCGTAGTGGTCCTCGTCGGGCGAATCGAGCGACTGGATGCGCGTATCCACCGACGTCACCGTCTCCAACGGCGGCGGGAGCTTCACGTGCAAGCCGGGACCGGCCAGCGTCGGCGCGGCATCGCCGCGCGCGGAGACGACGGCCATATGCCGCTGATCGACGACGAACACCATCGACGATGCCGCGAACAACACGATCACAATGGCTACGACGAGCGCAACGATCTTGTTCATATTCGCGCTCCTTATTGCAACTCGTCTTCGCGTCCGCGGCTGCGGAACGAATCGCGCGAACGGAACGCGTCGCTCGCGGCGGCGGCCTGGCTTGCGCTGCTCACGGGTGCAGCGGGCGGCGCGACAATGGTCGGCGGGTTGCCACCCTGGGTCGCTGGCTGCGTATTGGACAGGCTCGGCGCGCCCTGTGCATTTGGCGTGGACGGCGCGGCCTGGGCACCCGATGCCGAGCCAGCCGCGGCGGCTGCAGCCGCTTCGGCCGAGCGCTGACGCGTCTGTTCCACCAGCTTGTCGAGCGGTAGATAGAGCACGTTGCTGCCCGACTTGCTGTCGACGAACACCTTCGTCGTATTCGAATAGATCTGCTGCATGGTTTCGAGGTACATGCGCTCGCGGATCACGGCGGGCGCCTTCGAGTACTGCGCGTACACTTCCTTGAAACGCTCGGCGTCGCCTTCCGCCTGCGCGACCACGCGGTCGCTGTAGGTTTTCGCGTCGTCGATCATCCGCGCGGCTTCCGCCTGCGCGCGCGGCAACAGGTCGCTCGCATAGGCCTGCGCGTCGCGCTTCGCCCGCGCGCGATCCTGACGCGCTTTCGCGGCGTCGTCGAATGCGGCCTGCACCTGGTCGGGCGCCTGCACACTCTGGATCGTCACGCCCGTGACGGCGAGACCCGTGTGATATTCATCCAGGGAATGCTGGATCGCTTCCGTCAGTTGAGCGCGGATGGCTTCGCGGTCCTGATAGAGGATGTCGTTCGTGCTGCGCGAGCCGACGATCCGGCGCACGGCCGCCTGCGCCGCCTGCATCACGCTGAGATCGGGATCGGCGCTGCGGAACAGGTAGTCGGTCGGCTTGCGGATCTGGTACTGAACGGCAAAGCGCACATCGACGATATCGGTGTCGTGCGTGAGCATTGACGCGTCCTTCACGTTCGCGAGACGCACGACGTTGTTGCGGCCGATTTCAACCGAACGTACCTGGCCGACATTGACGACTTCATGTGATTCGAACGGATACGGCAGGCGCCAGTGCACGCCCTGCGCGGCCGTGCCGCGCAACTGGCCGAAGCGCAGCACCACTGCTTCCTGACCGTCCTGCACGACGAATACGCCGCTGCCGAGATAGATCGCGATCAACACGCCGATGATGATGCCGACGCCGATCCGCGCACCGCGCCCGTTATCGGGACGACGGTCGCCGCCTCCGCCCTTGCGGCCGAACATGCGTGACAGGCGCCGGTTGAAGTCGCGCCACATTTCGTCGAGATCGGGCGGTCCTTCGCTTTCCTTGCCGTTGGGCGGACGCTTCGAATCGTTCAGACGCTGGCGGTCGCCATTGCTATCGCCCCGACCCCACCGCGGGTCGTTCAGCGACAACATGGCGCGCAGACGCAGCCAGATACTCCGCTCGTTGTAATCGTTCACCTGTGTTCGTTCACCAGAGTAGACAGCGGGTCAATGCAATTGGAACGGGTCGATGCCCGTGTCTGGGATCTTGCGGTCTTCGCGGTGGTCTTCGCCCGCATCATCGCGCTGATCTTGTTGGAATGCCGCGGCTCTCGGGTCTCCCTCCGACAGTAGACCGTCAGATTCCGAAAGATGTTCGGCTGTTGCGATTTCGGCGATGGCAGCGCGCAGTGTGTCCAGCCCTTGCCCCGTGCGCGCGCTCAAAAAGACGCGCGAAATATTACCATACTCGTCCCGCTCGACCGCGTCGCCTCGGGCCGCCAGTTCTGGCACCGCGTCGATTTTGTTGAATACGAGCACCTGCCGGATCGTGTCCGCGCCGATCTCGCGCAAGACGTCATTGACCTGATCGATCTGGTCGAGCCGCACCGCACTCGATGCATCCACAACGTGCAGCAACAGATCGGCGTGAATGGTTTCTTCGAGCGTCGCGCGAAATGCCGCCACGAGTTGGTGAGGTAGCTCGCGAATAAATCCTACGGTGTCCGATATGACGATCTGCCCCGCTTCCTCGCCGAGATAGACGCGGCGCGAAGTCGTATCGAGCGTCGCGAACAGCTGGTTGGCGGCATACGCCTGCGCTTTCGTCAGCGCATTGAACAGCGTCGACTTGCCCGCATTCGTATAGCCGACGAGCGACACCGACATCGTCTGGTTGCGGGCGCGCGCGCGGCGCTGCGTGCCGTGCTGGCGGCGCAGCTTCTCGAGCCGCCCCTTGAGCATCTTGATGCGATCGCCGATCAGCCGGCGGTCGGTTTCGAGCTGCGTTTCACCGGGGCCGCGCAGGCCGATACCGCCCTTTTGACGTTCTAGGTGAGTCCACGCGCGAATCAGCCGCGTCGCGAGATATTGCAGCTGCGCGAGCTCGACCTGCAGCTTGCCTTCGTGGCTGCGCGCGCGTTGCGCGAAAATGTCGAGAATGAGGCTTGTGCGGTCGACGACGCGCCTGTTAAGCGCACGCTCCAGATTGCGCTGCTGAGCCGGCGCAAGTGCGTGATTGAAGATGACGATTTCGATGTCGTTCGCCTCGCACGCGAGGCGCAATTCCTCGGCCTTGCCGCTGCCGACGAACATGGCGGCATCGGGGCTCGAACGGCGTCCGGTGAGGGTGACGGCAGGGTGGGCGCCCGCACTTTGCGCGAGCAGACTGAGTTCTTCGAGACTGGCTTCGAAATCGATTTTGCCGAAGTCGATGCCGACAAGCGCTGCGTTGATCAAATTGGTGGATGTCAAAATGAAGCGGCCGGTCAGTGTCGCCAGCCGACGACGCTCGACCGGCCGCGACGAGAGGTTAGGACGATTCGGAATCGGGGTGGAAATTTACCGGACGGGCAGGCACGACAGTCGAGATTGCGTGCTTGTACACCATCTGGGTCACCGTATTCCGGAGCAACACGACGTACTGGTCGAACGATTCAATGTTCCCTTGAAGCTTGATGCCGTTGACGAGATAGATCGAGACCGGCACGTGCTCTTTACGCAGTGCGTTCAAAAACGGGTCTTGTAACAATTGCCCTTTGTTGCTCATAGCAAACTCCGTATTTTTTTGCAGGTTGACTTAATTGCCGGCGAAGAAAAAGAAATCCGCCGTCAATCGCTACACTATAGCCGATTTTTATTGACCAGCGCTTCACCTGGCCATCCGGCCAGGAGCCAGTCTACACGCGGGTTTCGGGCCCGATCGCCGGCGCGTTTCAGCCCTTGTCCGCGTAGGGGTTCGTCGACGACCGGAACTCTATCCGCAATGGAGTGCCCGTCAGCGCGAAAGTTTCCCGGAAGCGGTTTTCGAGGTAGCGCTTATACGTGTCGGTGACGGCATCGAGCGCGTTGCCGTGGATCACGATGATCGGCGGATTCTGTCCCCCCTGGTGCGCGTAGCGCAGTTTTGGACGCACCGGGCCGCGGCGACGCGGCTGCTGGAACTCGACGGCTTCGATCAGCGCACGCGTGAGCTTCGGCGTCGGCAGCTTGGACATCGCGGCCTTGTACGCATCGTCGACAGAGCGCATCAGCGGGCCGATTCCCGTCTTTTCGGCTGCGGAAATGAAATGGAACTTCGCGAACTCGAGGAATTTTAGCTTGCGCTGAAGATCGCCTTTCGTGCGCTCACGCACATGCGGATCGAGCCCGTCCCACTTGTTGACGCCGACGACGAGCGCCCGCCCCTGCTCGACGACGAAGCCCGCGATGTGCGCGTCCTGTTCCGAAATGTCCTGGCGCGCGTCGAGCAGCAGGATCACGACGTTGGCGTCGGAGATCGATTGCAGCGTCTTCACCACCGAGAACTTTTCGATCGCCTCGAACACCTTGCCGCGCTTGCGCAGCCCGGCCGTATCGATCAGCGTGTATTTTTTGCCTTGTCGCTCGAAGTCGACGTAGATCGAATCGCGCGTCGTGCCGGGCATGTCGAACGCAATCACGCGGTCTTCGCCGATCAGCGTGTTCACGAGCGTCGATTTGCCGACGTTCGGCCGCCCGACGATCGCGATTTTGATGCCGTGCGCCTGCTTCTCTTCGTCGCTCTCTTCCGGCTGGCCGGCGTACGCGGCGTCGAGCGCCTCGTTGATCATCTCCGCGACGCCGTCGCCGTGCGCAGCGGAAATCGCGCGCGGGTCGCCGAGGCCGAGTTCGTAGAAGTCGGCGGCCACGGCCGAATACCGCATCCCCTCGGCCTTGTTGACGACGAGGAAAATAGGCCGGCCCGTCTTGCGCAGATAGTCTGCGATCGACTTGTCCTGCGGCGCGAGACCGTTGCGGCCGTCGACGATGAAGACGACGATGTCCGACTCTTCGACGGCTTGGCGCGTCTGGCGCGCCATTTCGTGCAGAATGCCGTCCTTCGCGACGGGCTCGAAGCCGCCCGTATCGACGACGAGATACGGCCGGTCGCCGAGACGCCCTTCGCCATAGTGACGGTCGCGCGTGAGGCCCGGCAGATCGGCGACGAGCGCATCGCGCGATCGCGTCAGACGGTTGAACAGCGTGGATTTCCCCACATTGGGGCGCCCGACGAGGGCAATAACGGGTTTCATCAGATGTTGTTCACAGTGAAGCGCGGCGTCGAAAACCCGACCTTCCGCACTGGCAACGCCATGCGGCCGTTGCACGGCTGCGTTTGACGAAAATTATCACGAATTTGACCCGTTTCGGACGCGCGGAGCTTGCACATACGAACGGATTTCAGGTTGGCTGCCTAGGTGGCTGCGTTGAGCGTTGAGCACAAGGCCCGGCACCCATTTGCATCGAATGCGCGACGCAGCGATTGCGCCGCCGCCTCGTTGCAATCGTTGCAATCGTTGCAATCGTTCGCCAGCGACAGCAGCACAACGCGCATTGAACGATCGCCCGCGCAGCCCGACTGACGATCTCGAATTTTTGACGGCATCGAAGGCGGTCCGCCTGGTCCTGTTCGACAGGACTCATGCAGCAACCATGTACCGAATCGTCGGGCGCCATCGACGACCCGTCTGCACCATTAAAATGCATGCTGGCCGGCAAAGCCGGCCAGCATGTCACCGCACAGCGCGCTGGAAATCAGATGCGCCGCACAGTCCAACAGCCTTTAGCGCGGACGGAAACCGTAGAGGTCGCCGTCATGCGTCTGCACGACCAGCGTATCGCCGGCCAGGACGGGCGCAGCCGTGATCGCGCTGCCATCCGTCTTGGCGCGGGCGACGAACGTGCCGTCGTCACGCGACAGGAAGTGCACGAAGCCCTTGTAGTCGCCCACCACGGCGGCGTGGCCGAGCAGCAGCGGCACGCTGACGTCGCGGCTCTTCAACTGGTCGTTGCGCCATAACTGCTGGCCCGTCGTAGCGTCGAACGCCGAGACGATCGCCCAGTCATCGCCCGCCACCACAACGCGGTCATCCTGCGCGAGGCCACTCGTGCTCGAGAACGCCTTTTCCCACAGCGCGCGGCCCGAGTTCGCGTCGAAGCAGCCGAGCTGCCCCTGGAACGTCACCGCACAGGTTTCAGCGCCGACCAGCGTCGGCGGGCCCGTCACGTCGTTGATGCGCTCGACTTCCGTCACGCCCTTCGGATACGACACGGGCGTCGTCCAGTAAGCATCGCCCGTCTGCAGGTTGATCGCCGCGAACTGGCCGCCCGGGAAGCCGGCCAGCACGGCCGCGTCGCCGGCGAACGTCATGCCCGACGACACGCGCAAATTGAGCGGCACCGCGCGATTGCGATAGGTCCACTTCTGCTCGCCCGTTTGCGCATTGAACGCGGTGATCTGGCCGTCGACGGTGCGCACGACCACGAGACCGTTGCCGACCAGCGGCGGCGACAGGATTTCTCCCGGTGCCGTGCCCTTCCACGACAGCTTGCCGTTCTGGTCGAGCACGAACACTTCGCCCTTCAGGCCGCCGACAGCCGTAAGCGTGCCGTCAGTGCCGACGCCCGCCGACAGGTCGCCATCGAGTTTCGTGCGCCAGACGTCCTTGCCTGTCTTCGCGTCGATCTTCGCGACGGAGCCATTCGCGCCCGCTGCATACACGGCGTCGCCGACGGCCACGGGCGAGAACATATAGCGCCCGGCCTTGCCGACGCTAGCCGTCCACGTCTGCTGGACATCGAGCACGGGCTTGAACTCGGTGAGCGGCGTAGGCACGCGGCGCTCGTCTTTCGACGATGAGCAGGCCGTCAGAGCGAGCACGGTCATCGCACAGGCAACGGGCACGGCGTAACGTTTCAGCAGATTCATCGGTGAGCGAAGCATGTAGGTTCTAGTAATCAAAGGGAAACGGCGAGCGCTGCAACAAACTGCAGCGCTCAACCGCCCAGCGCGTCGAGCTTGAACTGGATCAACTGACGGGCAGACGCATCATTCTTCGACAGCGAGTCGAGCGCGAGCTTATACGCGGCGCGCGCGTCGTCGCGTTTGCCTTCGGCGGCGAGCAGATCGCCGCGGCGGTCAGCGACTACGCCCTTGAACGCAGCCGATTGCGGCTCGTTGAGCAACGCAAGACCGGCGTCATAAGCCTTCTCGTCGAGCAGCAGCGACGCAAGACGCAGCTTCGCGATCTGCTTGAATTCGTCGTCCTTCGCGTGGTCGACGGCCCATTGAAGTTGCGCCTTCGCGCCCGGTTCGTCACCTGCTCCGTAGAGCGCCTTCGCGGCCGTGAGCGCCGTCATCTGCGCATACGCGGTGCTGCCGAACTTGTCTTCCATGTCTGTGGCGACGCGCGTAATGATCGCCTTGTCGGTACCCGCTGCCGCTTGCTGGACCTGGTCGTACAGCACGGCCGCCTCCGCTGCCTGATGACGCTGCCAGTAGTTCCAGCCGTTCCAGCCCGCTGCGGCCACGAGCGCCACCAGCACGATCCACGTGGTCGCGTTACCCCACTGCGCCCACCATGCCTTCACGCTCTCAATCGATTCCTGTTCGTCGTGGTAACTCATCGCGACGCGATTTCCTCTTTCGTGGTGCCTTGTCTGATTGGGCCGCGAATTGTGCGGCCCGTTTAACGACGATGCGCGACGCCGCGATCAGTCGTCGCCGTCTTCGGTGGACGCAACCATCGCATTGATTAGATATTCGGTCAAGTTTTCTAGCGGCACCGCTTGCTGCTCGCTCTTCTCGCCGCTTTGCGCCGTGTCGCGCAGCGCCTTGACGCCTGCCGTGCCGTTCGCGATCTCGTCTTCGCCGAGGATCACCGCGAATGCGGCGCCGCTCGCGTCGGCGCGCTTCATCTGCGACTTGAAGCTCGCGGCCTGACCGTCAGGACTGCAATACAGAATCACATCGAGCCCCGTGTCGCGCAAACGCTCGGCGACGATGAACGCCTGTTCGCGAGCCGCCTCGCCCTGGTGCGCAACGTACACATCGCAGCCTTCCGCTTCGGGCACCAGGTCTTCTTCTTTCAGCAGCTCGAGAATGCGCTCGATGCCCATCGCCCAGCCGCAAGCGGCTGTCGGCTTGCCACCGAGCTGCTCGATAAGCGGATCGTAACGCCCGCCCGCCGCGACCGTGCCTTGCGCGCCGAGCTTGTCCGTGACCCATTCGAACACGGTCAGATTGTAGTAATCGAGACCGCGCACCAGACGCGGATTAATCGTGAACGGAATGTTGTTCGCCTTGAGAAGGCGCTGCAGTCCTTCGAAATGCGCGCGCGACTCCTCTCCGAGAAAATCGATCAGCTTCGGCGCATTCTGCGCGACTTCCTGCATGGCCGGATTCTTCGTGTCCAGCACGCGCAACGGATTCGTGTACAGACGGCGCTGCGCGTCGTCGTCGAGCACGTCGACGTGCTTCTCGAGATATGCGATCAGCTCGACACGATGCTTCGCGCGCTCTTCGGCGAGACCCAGCGAGTTGATTTCGAGCTTGATGCCCGTCAGCCCGAGGTCGTCCCACAGACGCTGGCACATCAGGATAATTTCCGCGTCAGCATCGGGACCGGCGAAGCCGAGCGCCTCGACGCCCACCTGATGGAACTGGCGATAACGGCCGCGCTGCGGACGCTCGTGGCGGAACATCGGCCCGATGTACCACAGGCGCTTCGGGCCGTCGTACAGCATGTTGTGCTCGATCGACGCGCGCACGACCGCGGCAGTGTTCTCCGGACGCATTGTGAGATTTTCGCCGTTCAACGCGTCGGTGAAGCTGTACATCTCCTTCTCGACGATGTCGGTCACTTCGCCGATACCGCGCGTGAAGAGCTGCGTGTGCTCGACGATCGGCGTGCGGATGTTCTGGTATCCGTACGAACGCAGCATCGACTTGACGGTCGTTTCGAAAAAGTCCCACAAGCCGGCGTCCTGCGGAAGGATGTCGTTCATGCCCTTCACGCCGGACAACTTTTCAAGCCGTTTCTTCTGTTCAGTCATCTGTCTTCGGTTGACGAATTGGGTGGTGCGAATCAGTTCGTCGCTTCGGCGCGGACTGCATTGGGACCATAACTGCGCTCGACGTAATCGCTCACGATCTGCTGGAATTCTTGCGCGATGTTTTCGCCGCGCAGCGTTTTGACTTTCACGCCGTCGATAAAGACAGGCGCAGCCGGATTCTCACCCGAGCCAGGCAGGCTGATGCCGATGTTCGCGTGCTTCGATTCGCCTGGACCGTTGACGATGCAACCCATCACGGCGACATGCATCTTTTCGACACCCGGATACGTGCCGCGCCACACGGGCATCTGCGTGCGCAGATACGTCTGGATTTGCGAGGCCAGCTCCTGGAACAGCGTGCTCGTCGTGCGGCCGCAGCCCGGGCACGCGATGACCATCGGCGTGAACGAGCGCAGGCCCATCGTCTGCAGAATTTCCTGACCGACGATCACTTCGCCCGTACGCGATGCACCCGGTTCCGGCGTCAGCGAAATGCGGATCGTGTCGCCGATACCCTGCTGCAGCAGCACCGAGAGCGCGGCCGTCGACGCGACGATGCCCTTCGAGCCCATGCCCGCTTCCGTCAGGCCCAGGTGCAGCGCGAATTCGCAACGGCGCGCGAGCTCCTGGTACACGGCGATCAGATCCTGCACGCCGCTCACCTTGCACGACAGGATGATCTTGTCGCGGCCGAGGCCGAGTTCGACCGCGCGTTCCGCCGAACCGATCGCCGACTGGATCAGCGCCTCGTACATCACGCTTTGCGCTTCCCAAGGCTCGGCGCGCGTGGCGTTCTCGTCCATCATCTTCGCGAGCAGATCCTGATCGAGGCTGCCCCAGTTCACGCCGATGCGCACCGGCTTGTCGTATTTCGCGGCGGCTTCGATCATCTGGGCAAACTGCGTGTCGCGCTTCGCGCCCTGACCGACGTTGCCGGGGTTGATCCGGTACTTCGACAGCGATTCCGCGCAGCCCGGATAGTCGCGCAGCAGCAGATGGCCGTTGTAGTGAAAATCGCCGACGAGCGGCACCGTCACGCCCATGCGATCGAGCTGCTCGCGAATCGCGGGCACGGCCGCCGCCGCTTCCGGCGTGTTCACGGTGATGCGCACGAGTTCCGAGCCCGCCTGCGCCAGCTCCTTCACCTGGATCGCGGTGCCGATCGCGTCAGCCGTGTCCGTGTTCGTCATCGACTGCACGCGCACCGGCGCGTCGCCGCCGATCGTTACGAGCTGGCCGCCCCAACGGACGTCGACGGCATGCGAGCGGCGACGCGCTGCGTGACCGCCGAACACCGGCACGTTCGAAACAATCTGGCTGCTGGATTTCACTTGATCGGAGTGCATCGATAAACCCGCTTACGCCGCCCGCTCGCGGCCTGGAAAGCGTCCCGGCCGGTCGCTGAGTACGACGCGTAAATTGACAAAGCGTCGCGGCCTCAAAAGCCGCGACGCGCACGAATGAACTGCGTCAGGGCAGCGCGAAGCGTGCCACATTGCCCTTCGCCGACGCATATTTGGCCGCGTCGACCGGCTGGCCGTCCAGCGTGATCGATTCCAGACCAGCCTTGTTGCCGACCGTCACCTTGAGCGGCGGCAACCCGCTTACCTCTTTCGTCTCGCCCGCGTGGACAAGGCCCGAGAACATTTCCTTGCCATCCTTCTGACGCACGCTGAACCAGCTGTCCTGCTTGACGGCCAGCGAGATCGTCGACGAACCCGCCGGCGCAGCGGTCGGCTCGCTCGCAGCCGACGCCGACGCCGTAGCCGCGACTGCCGGCGCGGCGCTCGCCGCTTTCGGCGCCGCAGCGGCCGGCGTGGATGCTGGTGCAGCCGTCGAGGCCGGCGCCGCGCCTGTCATCGGCAGAGGCGCGGGCATCGGCGTGGCCGACGCGCCGTCGGCTGCGGCCGCCTGCGTATCCGTCTGCGCCTGCGATGCCGCCATCTCGCCCGTCGCGGCCGCGCCGCTGGCAGACTCGCCGACAGCCGCCGACGCCTTGTCAGTTGTCGCAGCAGGAACGCCCGCGATTCCCTTCAATCGCGCGAGCCACGCTGTCGACTGGCCATTATTCGTATGCCACATGGCAAGCGCGATCACCACGACGACGGCGAGCGCCAAGCCCCAGATCCACGAACGCCGGCGCGGCGCGCTGCCGCCCAGCGACAGCGATACTTTCCCGCGCGGCAGGTCCGTGCCTGCGGAAGCCGGCATCGTCAGCGCCGGCTCGGGTACGCCTTTTTCGCGCCGCAGCGCCTGCGTCATCGGGGCCGGATCGGCGCCGACGATCTTTGCGTAGCTGCGCACGACGCCGAGCGCGAACGTCGTATCCGGGAACTGGCTCAGATCGCCCGTTTCGAGTCCCCGCAGCTTGCCCGGCGCGACCTTCAGACGCGCCGACACGTCCTCCACCGACATGCCCTTCGATTCGCGCAACTGCGCAAGCCGTGCCCCGACGGCAGCCAGTGAGTCGAATGCGCCCGGCACGGCCGGCTGCGCTGCTGCCGGTGCGGCCGCCGACAGCGGGCGACCCGAATGCGTATCCTCGTCGTGCGGTTGCGGGTGCTGCGGCTCACTCATCCCAAATCCTTTCGCGTCGATTCTTTTTTCACTCGTGCGAACCGGCGGCACATGGCCTCGTCCGGTTTCGCAGACCGTTTATAACAAAATGCGCGGCTGTGCGTACCGCTTCCGATCGCTTTTGCAAACTTTCTTTTCACTTCGCGCGAGGAGGCCCATTCCGATATGCGGACTGGCTGACATCCCGGCTCATTTGCCTGTCACGAGCCTTACACCGCGCGGACTTCGATGATTTTCGCCTTCCCGGTGCGCTCCGCAAGGCGCGTGCGGTCCTTGACGGCGCCGGCCAGCTGGCCGCAGGCGGCGTCGATGTCATCGCCGCGAGTCTTGCGCACTGTCGTGACGACCCCTGCGTCGATCAACACCTGCGCGAACCGTTTGATCTGCTCGTTCTTCGAGCGCAACAGACCCGATTCCGGGAACGGATTGAACGGAATCAGGTTGAATTTGCACGGCACGTCACGCGTAACCGCCAGCAACTCGCGTGCATGCGCCTCGCTGTCGTTCACTCCGTCGAGCATGCAGTACTCGAACGTGATGAAGTCTCGCGGCGCGACCTTCAGATACCGCTGGCACGCGGCCATCAGCTCGCGCAGCGGATACTTCTTGTTGAGCGGCACGAGCATGTCGCGCAACGGGTCATTCGGCGCGTGCAGCGAGACGGCGAGCGCCACGGGCAGATCGGCGCCGAGCCGGTCCATCATCGGCACCACGCCCGACGTGGACAGCGTGACGCGCCGGCGCGACAGGCCGTAGGCGTTGTCGTCGAGCATCAGGCGCATCGCCGGCATGACGGCGTCGTAATTGAGCAGCGGCTCGCCCATGCCCATCATCACGACGTTCGTGACGACGCGCTCGCCTTTGCCCTCACCGCCCGTCGCGCGACCGCCGGCCTCGCCGAGCGACGCGCGCAGCGCAAATTCGGCCATGCGAAGCTGGCCGATGATTTCGCCCGTGCTGAGATTGCGTGAGAACCCTTGCTTGCCGGTCGAACAGAACCGGCAGTTGACCGCGCATCCCGCCTGCGACGACACGCACAGCGTGCCCCGCGTTTCTTCCGGGATGAAGACGGTTTCGACGGCATTACCGTTGCCGACGTCGACGAGCCACTTGCGCGTGCCGTCGGCGGAAATATGATCGCTGACGATGCCAGGCATCGTGATCGATGCACGGCCCTTCAGCTTTTCGCGCAACGACTTCGCGAGATCGGTCATGCCGTCGAAGTCGGCAGCGTTGTACTGGTGAATCCAGCGCTGCAATTGCTTGGCGCGAAACGGCTTCTCGCCGAGGCTGTCGCAATACGCGACGAGGCCTGCGGCGTCGAAATCGAGAAGGTTGACGGTTGTACTGCTCGTCATATCGAATCCTGCCATTCAGTGCGAGACTGCGTTCATGCAACAAGCTGCATGAACGCGGATACCGTTCGCGCCCGCTCCTGCTGCTGTTACTGCTGTTCTACTGGAGACTATCTGCTTAGCGCGAGTAGACGTTGACTTCCGGGAAGAAGAAGGCGATTTCGACAGCTGCCGTTTCGGCTGCGTCCGAACCGTGGACTGCATTCGCGTCGATGCTGTCGGCGAAGTCAGCACGGATCGTGCCCTTGTCGGCCTTCTTCGGATCCGTTGCACCCATCAGATCACGGTTCTTCAGGATGGCGTTTTCGCCTTCCAGAACCTGAACCTGCACCGGGCCGGAAATCATGAATTCGACCAGATCCTTGAAGAACGGACGCTCAGCGTGCACTGCATAAAACTTCTCTGCGTCGGCGCGCGACAGCGCAACCATGCGCGATGCCACGATCTTCAGGCCAGCGTTTTCGAAACGGCTGTAGATCTGGCCGATCACGTTCTTGGCCACTGCGTCCGGCTTGATAATCGACAGGGTGCGTTCGATCGCCATAAAAACTCCAGAAAATTAAGAGGTTACAGATTTAAATGAATCCGCTATTGTAGCATGTTCCCGTGTATGATTGCGATTGAACCCTTACGATTCCGTAAGGGTCGGAGTTTCAGCACCGAAGATGCCGGCCGACGGGTAACAAAACGTAATAGCGGGTGAATTCCCAAGCGTTGAAACTCCTCGTTCTGGCGTTAATCTTAGGGTTGTGGAACCGCATGCCGGCGGCAACCCGCCTGCCGGCAGCGTACGAAAACCGTTGCAAGCCACGAAGCAACACTGCGTCCGACGCAAGGAGAGACCATGAACGAATATCCCTATAACTTCGGCCGGGGCGGTTCCGTCACCACGGCCGAGACCCGCAACCGCGTACTGCGCAACACCTATTGGCTGCTCGCGCTGTCGATGGTGCCGACGGTAATCGGCGCGTGGGTGGGCGTCGCGACCGGCTTCTCGCTGTTCGCCGCGACCAGCCCGGCCATGAGCATGCTGGCGTTCTTCGCGATCGCGTTCGGTTTCATGTTCGCGATCCAGAAGACGAAAGACAGCGCCGCCGGCGTATTCGTGCTGCTCGGCTTCACGTTCTTCATGGGCCTGATGCTGTCGCGGCTGCTGAGCTTCATTCTCGGCTTTACGAACGGGCCGTCGCTGATCATGCTCGCCTTCGGTGGCACTGGTGTGATCTTCGCCGCAATGGCGACGGTCGCCACGGTCAGCAAGCGCGACTTCTCGGGCCTCGGCAAATGGCTGTTCGTCGGCGTGATCGTGCTGCTGCTGGCCATGGTCGCGAACCTGTTTCTGCAACTGCCCGCGTTGATGCTGACAGTATCGGTGCTCGCGATCTTGATCTTCTCCGCGTACATGCTGTTCGATGTGCAGCGCGTCGTGAACGGCGGCGAGACGAACTACATCACGGCCACACTGGCGATCTACCTCGACTTGTACAACGTGTTCGTAAATCTGCTGTCGATCCTCGGCATCTTCGGCGGCAACCGTAACTGATCGCCTTCACGCCTGAGCCAAAACGAAACGCCCGTGACGAGCAATCGTCACGGGCGTTTTGCTGTTTGCGCTTACGATTTGCACTTACAAGACTTTGAGCGCTATCGCTGCGATCAAGACTTTTAGAGACTGAGCCAGCCGAAGCCTTCGCTTTGTGTGGCGACCACCACGTCCGTCGCCGCCGCGCCGAGCACGGCCGCCATCGCCGCTTGCGCCAGTTCCGGCAGATTGTTCTGCTGGCTCAGGTGCGCGGCGACCAGATGCCGCAGCTTCGAACGATCCAGCGACGCGAGTATTTCCGCCGCCGCGTCGTTGTTCAGATGCCCATGATTGCCGCCGATCCGCGCCTTCAGCGACGGCGGATAACGCGAAGCCGCAAGCATCTGCACATCGTGGTTGCATTCGAGCACGAGCGCGTCGCAACCGCTCAGCACGGCGCTGATATGCGGGGTCGACGTACCAACGTCCGTCAGCACGCCCAGGCGCGACGCGCCATCGGAAAACACGTATTGCAACGGCTCGCGCGCATCGTGCGGAACGGTATAAGGCAACACGCTCAGATCGCCGATCGCGACGCTTTCGTCGCTCCACATCACGTGCAGATCGATATCGGCTTCGTCCGCGCCGACAGCGCGCGCGGTGCCCCAGCTCATGTAGAGCGGAATCGACAGCTTGCGGGCGAGCGTCAGGGCGCCGCCGATGTGATCGCTGTGTTCGTGAGTGATGAGAATGGCGTCGAGTTCATCGACGCCCGCGCCAAGCCGCTCCAGCCGCCTGGCTATTTCCTTCGCCGAGAAGCCGCAGTCCAGCAGAACGCGCGTGGTGGTCGCTCCGTTTTCGGCCTCGACTAGCAATGCATTGCCTTCACTGCCGCTTCCCAGACTGGCGAATCGCACGACCCGCCTTAGTTAAGTTGCGCATGCAGCAGCGACACGATGCGCTGCGCGTCGGACGAGGTATCCACCTGGCCGTTTGCATCGACGACGGCAACCTGTGTCAACGTGTCGCTCTTCGAGCGCACGTTCACGAGAAACTCGTGGGCATCTTTCTTCGTGCTCTTGTCGCTGTAGAACAGCTTGCCGAAGATGCCGTCGCGCTTGAGTTCCTGCATCGAATCCGCGTAACGCACGTAGTAGATGCCCTTTTCGCGATCGCGGTTGTCGACGGTGAAGTTCGTGCGATCCAGCGCGAGGCCGACGCGCAGCCACGCGCGGTCGAACGATTCAGGCAGATCCAGCGTCGCGCCGCCCGCGCTGCCGTCGAGGTGCGCCTGTGCCGTCGACGGACGCGCGTCGGTCAGAAGCTGCTTCGATTGCGCGTCGCTGAGGCCGAACTTTTGCATCAGCTTGGCGAGGAACTCGGCTTCCAGCGCGGGATCGCGCGGACGCTCGACCCAACGCGACGACGTCTTGTCCTGTCCCGTCAGCACCTCTTCCATCGCCGCGTGCGTGATCGAAATGTCGGTTGCGCCCGTCGCATCGCGCGACACAAGCGTGCGGAAGCTATCGCGCGTACCCGACGAGTACGCGAAATCGATCACCTTGCCGACCGTGCGGCGGAACCAGTCGTCAGGAATATTCGCGCGGTTCTCGGCCCAGTCGGTGGCCATGATGCCCGTCGTCGGCGCGTCGGTCTTCAGCGAGAAGCCGTTCTCCGTCCAGAACTCCTTCAGTTGCGGCCACAACTGCTCCGGCGACCGGCCGTCGACGACCAGCCAGCGGCGGTCGCCGTCACGCTCGACGTGCATGCCGAGCGGGTCCTGCGCGCTCGGCACGCCTTCCGTCAGGTTGCCCGCCTGCGTCTTCGCCCGCTGCGGCGCGCCGCCGAGCGCCGTGCCCAGGGGCGGCGCAACATAGCGCTGATCGATCTGCGCAGCCGTCAGATCGCTCGGCACGGCGAGCGGCGGCGCGCTTGCCGTGTCCTTATAGTTCACGCGATCCGACGCGAGCACGTCGTTCAGCGACTCACAGCCAGAAAGCGACACAACCGTGCCAGCCGCAAGCGTCAGCGCCGCCAGGCGCGTTGCGTGGAGGGAAAGTGCGGAACGTTTCATGGGGTCCTTCGTGAAGCTAAACGCGCTGCCTGGTTCGGTGCGTGACCGGGGGCGATATCGACGTCAGTTGAAAAAATGCCGGGAGGCGCCTAAACCCTCAGGCGCTCAGCCGAGCAGCCCCGCCTCGCGCAGCGCGGCGCGGACTACGTCGTGGTAGCGCGCGTCGAGCGGCGTGAGGGGCAGACGAATGCCGCCCTTGACGCGGCCCAGTTGCTGCAAGGCCCACTTCGCCGGAATCGGATTCGATTCGATGAAGAGGTTCTTGTGCAGCGAGAGAAGTTTCAGATGGATCTCGCGCGCCGTCTTTGCGTCGGCCGCGATCGCGGCTTTGCACAATTCGCTCATCAGACGCGGCGCGACGTTCGCCGTCACCGAGATGTTGCCGTGGCCGCCCAGCAGCATCAGCGCGATCGCCGTCGGATCGTCTCCGCTGTAAATGCCGAAGTGCGCCGGCGCCGACTTGATCAGGTGCGCCGCGCGATCGATGTTGCCCGTCGCTTCCTTCACGCCGACGATGCCCGGCACGTTCGCGAGACGCAGGATCGTTTCGTTCGACATGTCCGCGACCGTGCGGCCCGGCACGTTGTAGAGGATCACGGGCAGATCGACGGCTTCGGCGATCTTCGCGAAATGGCGGTAGATGCCTTCCTGCGTCGGCTTGTTGTAGTACGGCACGACCTGCAGCGTCGCATCGGCACCCACTTTCTTCGACTGCTCGGTCAGCTCAATCGCTTCCGTCGTCGAATTGGCGCCCGCGCCCGCGATCACGGGAATGCGGCCGGCCGCCTGTTCGACGGCCGTCTTGACCATCAGCACGTGCTCTTCGACCGACAGCGTCGCTGATTCGCCGCTCGTGCCGACCACGACGAGCCCGTTCGTGCCTTCTTCGATATGCCAGTCGATCAGTTCGCGGAAGGCCGGCAGATCGAGACTGCCGTCTTCGAGCATCGGAGTGATGATGGCGGGAATGCTGCCGCGAATCGCGACGCCGTCTTGCTGAGTGCCGTTAGCCATGAAACGCCATGAATTTGTTCAATAAACTGCGATTGTAGCGGATTAACCGGCCAAATCGTAACGCGGGGGAAGACCCGCATTATCCGTTTTGACCGATCCGTCCGGCTCGCGAATCGCGCAGATGCGCTGGATGTAGGCAGGGCGCGGTTCTGCGAGGAAGCCGTCCTGAAATGCAACGACACGTAACTTTCCGCGCACCGCGTCGAGCAGCTCGCCGGGCTCGAGCAGAAACGCAGGGTTCGACGGCTTGCCGACGGTTTCGTTGCCCCGCGCGAAGGTTTCGTAGATCAGCACGCCGGCGGGCGCCAGCGCGTCCAGCAATTGTGGAAAGAGCGGACGATGCAGATAGTTGGTCACGACGACGGCCGCGAAACGCACATCGGCGGCAAGCGGCCACGGACCGTTTTCGATGTCGGCGGCGAGCGTTGTCATGCCGCAAACGCCGTTCATCGTGGCCAGCGCGGCTGCATCACGGTCGATGGCCGTCACGGGATGGCCGCGCGACGCGAAAAACCGCGCGTGGCGCCCCGCGCCCGACGCTACATCGAGCACCGCGCCGCCATGTTTCACCAGATGCGCCCAGCGCTTCACCCAGCGCGACGGCTCGCCGACGGCCACATGGCTCGCGCAATGCACGTCGGGAAACTCGCCGCTCATCGTCCGCCTGTCGCCAGCATCAGGTGTACGCGAGGCCCATCGCCTCGCGCACGTCGCGCATCGTCTCCGATGCGAAACGACGCGCCTTGTCGCAGCCGTCCGCGACGATCGCGCGCAACAGGGACGGATCATCCATGTACTTCTGCGCGCGTTCGAGCATCGGCTGCTGCTCGCGCAGGATGCCTTCGATCACCGGCTGCTTGCATTCCAGGCAACCGATGCCCGCCGAGCGGCAGCCCTTCTGCACCCAGTCGTGCGTGTCCTTGTCGGTGTAGACCTGATGCAGCTGCCACACCGGGCACTTGTCGGGATCGCCCGGATCGGTGCGGCGCACGCGCGCCGGGTCGGTCGGCATCGTGCGGACTTTCTTCGTGATGGTCTCCGCGTCCTCGCGCAGACCGATCGTGTTGCCATACGACTTCGACATCTTCTGGCCGTCGAGGCCGGGCATCCGCGACGCTTCCGTCAGCAGCACCTGCGGTTCGACCAGGATGATCTTGCGCGAGCCTTCGAGATAGCCGAACAGCCGCTCGCGATCGCTCATCGACAGGCTCTGCGACTCCTGCAACATCGCGCGCGCCTGTTCGAGCGCTTCGTCATCGCCTTCCTGCTGATACGCATTGCGCAGCTCGTGATACAGCTTCGAGCGCTTGCCGCCGAGCTTCTTCGCCGCTTCCATCGCCTTCTCTTCGAAGCCCGGTTCGCGGCCGTACAGATGGTTGAAGCGGCGCGCCAGTTCGCGCGTCATCTCGACGTGCGGCACCTGATCTTCGCCGACGGGCACGAGCGACGCACGGTACAGCAGAATATCGGCCGCCATCAGCACGGGATAGCCGAGAAAACCGTAGGTCGACAGATCCTTGTCCTTCAGCTTCTCGATCTGCTCCTTGTACGTCGGCACGCGTTCGAGCCAGCCGAGCGGCGCGCTCATGCCGAGCAGCAGCGACAGTTCCGCATGCTCGGGCACGCGGCTCTGGATGAACAGCGTTGCCTGCGCGGGATCGATGCCCGACGCGAGCCAGTCGATCAGCACTTCCCAAACGTTCTTTTCGATCACGTCGGGCGTTTCGTAGTGGGTCGTCAGCGCATGCCAGTCGACCACGCAGAAAAAGCACGGATATTCGGACTGCAGACGCACCCAGTTTTTCAGCACGCCGTGATAGTGGCCGAGGTGCAGCGAGCCGGTGGGCCGCATGCCGGAGAAGATACGGTCGGGGTACATGGTTTTGGATTAGAAAAGCGAAACGAGAGGAGTCAGGATAGCCGTGACGGCTTCATAGCCAATATTCACGAGCGGACGCAGCCAGAAGCGCGTCAACGTGCCCGTCATCACGAGCGCCATCACGATGAAAAAGCCATAGGGCTCCAGGCGCGCCAGCATCATTGCCGGACGCACGGGCAGCAGCGCCGTCAGCACGCGTCCGCCGTCGAGCGGCGGCAGCGGAAAGAGATTGAGCACGCCGAGCACGAGATTCACGCCGACGCCCGCGGCCGCCATGCGCGTGAAGAACGGCTCGTCGACGTGCATGAGAGCCAGCGACACGCCGAACACGCCCCACACCAGCGCCTGAATGAAGTTGCACATCGGGCCCGCGAGCGCGACCCACAGCGAGCCCCAGCGCGGATTGCGCAGATTGCCGAATGCGACGGGCACGGGCTTCGCGTAGCCGAACATGAACGCGCCGCTCGTCGCGAAGTAAAGCAGCAGCGGAATGAAGATCGTGCCAAGCGGGTCGATGTGTCGCATCGGATTGAACGACACGCGCCCGAGCACGTAAGCAGTGTTGTCGCCGAGCATGCGCGCGACGTAGCCGTGCGCGGCCTCATGCAGCGTGATCGCGAAGATCACGGGCAGCGCGTAGACGACGATGGTCTGTATCAGGGAGGAATCCATATTGCTCTATTGTAACAACGCCGCCTTGCGGCCCTGTCGGCTTTCGCTCATGTCGCGATCAGGCCGTCTCTTCGAGACCGAACGGCGCGAGCGCGCCGCGCCCCGCTCTCACCAGCACGGGCTCGTCGCCCGTCAGGTCGATCACCGTCGACGGCTCGCACGGACACGCGCCGCCGTCGATCACCAGATCGAGCTGCTTTTCGAGCCTTTCGCGGATTTCCTCCGGATCGTTCAACGGCTGGGTTTCGCCGGGCATGATCAGCGTCGAGCCGAGCAGCGGCTGACCAAGTTCTTCGAGTATCGCGAGCGTGATCGCGTGGTCCGGCACGCGCAGGCCGATCGTCTTGCGCGACGGATGCGACAGGCGGCGCGGCACTTCCTTGGTCGCCTGCAGCACGAATACGTAGGGACCGGGCGTCACCGATTTGATCAGACGGTATTGGCGGTTGTCGACGATCGCGAAGTTCGCCAGTTCGGACAGATCGCGCACGAGCAGCGACAGCAGCTGCCGCTCGTCGATTCCACGGATGCGCCGCACGCGGTCGACGGCGTTCTTGTTGTCGAGCTGGCACGCGAGCGCGTAGCTCGAGTCGGTTGGCAGCGCGACCACGCCGCCGCCTTCGATGATCTGGGCCGCCTGCTTGATCAGACGCGGCTGTGGATTGTCCGGATGAAGCCGAAAGTATTGGGACATGATGTCGGTCAGGAGGTCGGGGAACAGCGACAGCGTATCCACGCAGCGCGCGTGCCCGCGCGGCGCGAAGTCAGAGCTTACAGCCAACGGTCCCAGACTGGCTTCAGATCGGACGGCAGCGGCGGCAGGCTGCCCAGTTCGACGCGGCCTTCACCCGCCGCATGGAAATCGGACCCGCGCGATGCTTCGAAGCCGAAGCGACGCGCGACGTCCGCATATTCGCGGTATTGATCGGGCGTGTGGCTGCCCGTGACGACTTCGATCGCCTTGCCGCCGAGATCGATGAACTCGCCGTACAACGCGTCGAATTCAGTCGGCGTGTACGCGTAGCGGCCCGGATGCGCGATCACCGCTTCGCCGCCCGCGGCCTTGATCCACTTGATGGCGTCGGCGAGCTTCGACCAGCGATGCGGCACATACCCCGGCTTGCCTTCGCCGAGAAAACGCGAGAACACGTCCTGCGTATCCTTCGCGTAGCCTTGCTCGACCATGAAGCGCGCGAAATGCGTGCGCGAGATCATGTCGGGATTCGACACGTATTTCAGTGCGCCTTCATACGCATCGCGAATGCCGAGCGTGGCCAGTTGTTCGCCGATCGCCTCGGCCCGCGCCGCGCGGCCGTTGCGCGTGCGATAGAGCCCATCGAGCAATTCCCTGCAGGCGGGATCGACATGCAGGCCGACGATGTGAATCGTGCGCGACGCCCAGGTGACTGAAATCTCGACGCCGTTCAGATACCGCATGCCGAGCGCCTCAGCCGCTTCGCGCGCCTCCACCTGACCGCCGACTTCGTCGTGATCGGTCAGCGCCCACAGCGTCACGCCGCCCGCATGCGCGCGGCGCGCAACTTCGGCGGGCGCGAACGCGCCGTCGGACACAGTGGAATGGCAATGCAAGTCGGCGTTCATCGTCGTCTGGATAAGCTGAACGTCTCATTCTACTGCAACGCAGTAAGCAAACGCAGAGGAATCACCGGCCCGAACCGCAACACTCCTGATACGCGCTATGCGCAAAAGCCCTCGATCAGCGCGGCGACGTGCTCGGGCTGGTCGTGATGAACCATGTGGCCCGCTTCGTCGATGAACGCTTCGCGCCAGTCGGCAAACGCGCTGAAGCGCGCCTTGAATTCGTCGAGTGGAATATTGCCCGCCAGCATCGCGAGCGTCGGCGATGCCGTCGCTTCGACGTGCAGCACCTTTGCGCGCACGTTCGCCCAGACGGCCATCACTTCGTCGAGCCGGTACAGCATCGGTCCGCGAATCTTGTGCGCGGGATCGGCGAGCAGCACGTAGCCGCCCTTTCCATCCGGCTTCGACCAGTGCTGCGCGAGAAAGCGAGCGCGCCGCGGGTCCAGCCGCGCGTTGGTCTTGATCAGGCGCGCGGCGACATCGTCGAGCGTCGCGTACGGACGCAGCGACGGCGGCTCGCGCAATTCGTCGAGCCACGACGCGAGACGGCGCGGCAGTTGCGACGGCATCGACGGCGCGAGCCCGAACCCTTCCAGATCGATCACGCGCCGCACGCGCTCCGGCCGCACGCCCGCATACAGACAGACGATGTTCGCGCCCATGCTGTGCCCGACGAGGTTGACTTCGCCCGTCGGCGCGTAGTGATCGAGCAGCGCGTCGAGGTCGGCCAGATACTCCTGAAACCAGTAGTGGCCGCCGCCCTTCTCCGCGACGGGCCAGTCGGACAGCCCAAAACCGCGCGCATCGGGCGCGATCACCTGCCAATCGCCGGCGAGCGCATCGACGACGAACTGAAACGATGCGGCGACATCCATCCAGCCATGCAGCATGAAGAGCGTCGGCGAGTCGGGATTGCCCCAGCGGCGCACGTGCAGGCGCACACCGCGCACGGTGACGAATTCGGAAACGGAGGGATTCAAGGGACGGTCCATGACGCGGCCTAAAAACAGAATGATCGTTCGATTATATCGAGATAGCCACGCCGCCGCGCGTGGCGGCGTGGAAGTCCGCCTCGGTCGTTCAGTCGTCGGCGCGCTGCTGCGCTTCCAGGCCAGTCAGCGCTGCCAGTTCCTCGTCTTCAAAGCCGGCGCTGCGCCGCGCTTCGAAATTGAAGGGCCCGCGCAGCTTCGGCGCGCGATACTCATCGGACAGACGCAGATAGGTCTGATGGGCATCGACGCCCGCCTCGTCGCAAAGATGTCGGAACCAGCGGTTGCCGATCAGCACATGACCGATTTCGTCGCGCAGGATCACGTCCAGAATCGCCGCCGACGCGTGATCGCCCGCCTGTTGCAGCCGCGCGCGGATCGGCGGCGATGCATCGAGCCCGCGTGCCTCCAGCGTGCGCGGCACGAGCGCCATGCGGGCGAGCACGTCGCCGCGCGTGCGCTCGCACATATCCCACAGGCCGTCGTGCGCCGGGAAGTCGCCGTACGCGTGGCCGAACTCCGCAAGTCTCGCGGACAGCAGCGAAAAGTGATGCGCCTCCTCCGACGCGACCTTCATCCAGTCGACGTAAAACGCCGCCGGCATGCCGCTGAAGCGCCACACGGCATCGAGCGCCAGATTGATCGCGTTGAACTCGATATGCGCGAGCGCGTGCAGCAGCACCGCGCGCCCTTCGGCCGACTGCATGCTGCGCCGGCCGAGCTTGCGCGGCTCGACAAGTTCGGGACGCTCGGGACGCCCAGGCAGTCCGGCAGGCTCTTCCAGCATACGTTCCGGCGACACGGCCGCCGTGCCGTCCTGCACCCGCGCATGGAGAGCCTGCGCCGCTGCGGCCTTTGTCGCGGGCACGCGCTCGCCCAATACGGCCAGCGCTTCAGTGCGGGCACAAATCAGGGCATCGGAACGGGCGGAATCGGGAGAATGCATGGTGCTTTACTGGGCGATACGTGAAAAGGGAAATCGGCGATGCTGCCAAACGCCCGGAGCGCACACGCTGGAGGCGGGCTTATTGCACAACCGTTTACAATACGCGATCCGACCATACAGTGCGGGATGCCGCCATCCCGCGCAACGTGCCGCGCCGGCCGCCGATGAGCGGCGGCAACGCGTCCGACGACCGAGGAGACACTGTGGCAATCTACAAGCTGGGCGACGCCGCCCCGACCATTCACGAGAGCGTGTTCGTCGCGGACACCGCGACCATCATCGGCAAAGTGACGGTCGAAGAAAACGCGAGCGTCTGGTTCGGCGCTTCGATCCGCGGCGACAACGAGCCGATCATCGTCGGCACGGGCACCAACGTTCAGGAAGGCGCCGTGCTACATGCCGATCCTGGCTTTCCGCTGACGCTCGAAGCGAACGTGACGGTCGGCCACCAGGCGATGTTGCACGGCTGCACGGTCAAGGAAGGCGCGTTGATCGGCATTCAGGCTGTGGTCTTGAACGGAGCGGTCATCGGCCGCAATTGTCTGGTCGGAGCGGGTGCCGTCGTTACCGAAGGCAAGGTTTTCCCCGACAATTCGCTAATTCTCGGCGCGCCCGCAAAGGTCGTCCGGGAATTGACTGAAGCAGATATCAAAGGCCTGCAGCGCGTCGCCGATAATTACGTCGAGCGCAGGGACTATTTCAAGGCGCAACTCGTCCGCATCGGCTAAGGCCGGCGGCACGACGCGTCAAGCGCGGCCTTCCCGCCGCGCGGTTCGACCGAGGAAAAGTTGTGAGTGATCAGTTGCAAAAATTCATGTTCAGCGCGGCGCCCGTTCGCGGCGAGATCGTTTCGCTGGCCAATACGTGGCAGGAAGTGCTGACGCGCAGGAGCTATCCCGCCCCGGTGCGGAACGTGCTCGGCGAGATGATGGCCGCGTGCGCGCTGCTGTCGGCGAATCTGAAATTCGACGGCACACTGATCATGCAGATCTTCGGCGACGGTCCCGTGAAGATGCTCGTCGTGCAATGCAACTCGGACCTGTCGATGCGCGCGACCGCGAAGTTCGCGGGCGACGCCGCGCACACGATCACCGACGATCTCACGCTCGTCGATCTCCTCAATGCGGGCGGCCATGGCCGCTGCGTGATCACGCTCGATCCGAAGAGCAAGACGCCCGGCCAGCAACCGTATCAGGGCATCGTGCCGCTGTCGGGCGAGGACGGGCCGCTTAAGTCGATGGCGGAAGTGCTCGAGCATTACATGCATCACTCGGAGCAGCTCGATACGCGTCTGTGGCTCGCGGCCAACGACCAGCGCGCAGTCGGGATGCTGCTGCAGAAGCTGCCCGGCGACGGCGGCATCGTCCCGCATCCCAGCGAAATCGACGCCGATACATGGAATCGTCTCTGCACGCTCGGCGGCACGCTGTCGTCGGATGAACTGCTGAGCGAAGAGCCGACCACGCTGTTCCGGCGCCTGTTCTGGCAGGAGAACGTCCAGCATTTCGAGCCGGCGAGAACGCGCTTCGAATGCACGTGCTCGCGCGAAAAAGTCGGCCGCATGCTGAAGATGCTGGGGCGCGAGGAAGTGGACAGCGTGATCGAAGAACGCGGTCACGTCGAGATTCACTGCGAGTTCTGCAATCAGCGGTATGAATTCGACCCCGTCGACGTGGCGCAACTTTTCGTCGCCGCCGGGCTCTCAGAGGGTGTGGCGCCGGCCGCTGACCAGCGGCATTGAGCCGGAACAGACTGCGTCGCCGCGAGCCGCTTTCGTCGGCGGGCGGCGCAGTATCATCGGACATTGGCGGTTGCCTGATTTCCGCAAATGCTGATAGCGGAATTGCTTAGGCATCCGATCGATGGAGATCGAAATGAAGACGTTTGTCCTGTTACGTATCGCTCGTCCGGCCCGGATGTCGGCGCTTGCACTCGTTGCCGGCGCTGCCGCCTTGTCCGGCTGCATGATGGACCCGCCCGGTCCGTCGCCGATCTACAGCCGCTTGCCCGCCGACCAGTCGGGTATCGCGGCGACCGCGCATCCGCTCACGCCCGAAGAACGCGCGCGTTACGACGCAATCGACAAGCAGGTGATGGTCGAGCAAAACGAGGCCATGGCCGCCGATGCCGCCGCGCAGGCCTGGTCGCGCTATGCCGCTCCGCCCGTCACGGTCTATGGCAGCTACTCCAGCGGCGGCTGGGGACATGGCTGGGGCACGGGCATCGGCTATGGATATGCGCCGGGCTGGGGTTGGGGCTGGTAATACGCCCCTTGGATCGCTGCTTGCATGAGCAGGCGCCGCACGGCTCGTTCGATCGGCCTGCGCGATCAAAAACAAAAGGCGCGGCTCATCATGAACCGCGCCTTTTTCGTTGCATCCGCATTGGCTTGTCGCCACGCCGCGCCAGACATCAACCCGGCTTCTTCTCCTTCGCATCCTTCTTCGGGTGCTTGCGATCCGGCTTCGCGCGCGACTCCGGATTCGGCACCACGCGCAACGGCGCACCCGTGATCTGCCCGCGCGTCGACGTATTCGATTGCGCGGCGCTCGAAGCGGACAGCGGCGCGTTCGGCGACACGAACTGCACGAACACTTCGCTGTCCTTCACCATGCCCATCTCGTAGCGGGCACGCTCTTCGACGGCGGCCGTGCCGCTCTGCAGATCCTGCACTTCGCCCTGAATGCGTTCGTTGCGCGTCTTCTCGTCAGCATTCTTTTGCAGTTGCTGAGCGAGTTCCTGTTGCAGCTCGTGAACGCGCAGCCAGCCGCCATGGCCCCACCACAGCGGATATTGGATCAGCACCAGCAGGACGAGCAGAACGACGGTGACGAGCCGCATGAATTGAATTGCAGGGTGGAATACGCGCCGCCCTGCGCTGTACGCAGGGCGGCAAGGGTGAGTCAGTAGCGAAGCATAACCGTTTTAGCGGTTAATGAGACAAATTGTTGACGGCAAGCGTCACTCTCGCGCGTCGACCTGTCTCGAAGGGAGCCGGTCGGGCGTCGTTCAACGCAGGTTGTAGAACGCCGACTTGCCCGGATAGCTGGCGATATCGCCGAGATCTTCTTCGATACGCAGCAGCTGGTTGTACTTCGAGATACGGTCGCTGCGCGACAGCGAACCTGTCTTGATCTGACCGGCGTTCAGGCCAACCGCAATGTCCGCGATCGTCGAATCTTCCGTTTCGCCCGACCGGTGCGAAATCACGGCCGTATAGCCCGCGCGCTTGGCCATTTCGATCGCCGCGAAGGTTTCCGTCAGCGTGCCGATCTGGTTGATCTTGATCAGAATCGAATTCGCGATGCCCTTCTCGATGCCTTCCTTCAGGATGCGCGTGTTCGTCACGAACAGGTCGTCGCCGACCAGCTGGATCTTCTTGCCGAGCTTGTCGGTGAGCAGCTTCCAGCCTTCCCAGTCGCCTTCGTGCATGCCGTCTTCGATCGAGACGATCGGGAACTTGTCGGCGAGCGTGGCCAGGTAGTCCGTGAACTCCGCCGACGACAGTTGCAGCCCTTCGCCCGCCAGCTGGTACTTGCCGTCGTGGTAGAACTCGCTCGCCGCGCAGTCGAGCGCGAGCAGCACGTCTTCACCGGCGCGGTAGCCTGCCTTCTCGATGGCCTGCAGGATGGTCGACAGGCACTCGTCGTTGCTGCCGAAGTTCGGCGCGAAGCCGCCTTCGTCGCCGACGGCCGT
Organism: Paraburkholderia diazotrophica; assembly: GCF_038900755.1. Classification (GTDB taxonomy): domain Bacteria; phylum Pseudomonadota; class Gammaproteobacteria; order Burkholderiales; family Burkholderiaceae; genus Paraburkholderia; species Paraburkholderia diazotrophica_A. The sequence goes on along the minus strand of NZ_JBBPEN010000011.1, from coordinate 72,872 downwards.
GCTCATGCCACGGTCCGACAGGATCTTCTTCAGCGCGTGGAACACTTCAGCGCCGCAGCGCAGCGCTTCGCGGAACGTCGGCTGGCTGACGGGGACGATCATGAATTCCTGAATGTCCAGGCTGTTGTTCGCGTGCGCGCCGCCGTTGACGATGTTCATCATCGGGACGGGCAACTGCATCGCGCCCGAGCCGCCGAAGTAGCGGTACAGCGGCAGGCCGGCTTCTTCAGCGGCGGCCTTCGCGACGGCCATCGACACGGCCAGCATCGCGTTCGCGCCCAGACGCGACTTGTTGTCGGTGCCGTCCAGCTCCAGCAGCGTCTTGTCGAGGAATGCCTGCTCGGAAGCGTCGAGACCCATGATCGCTTCGGAGATTTCAGTGTTGATGTGCTCGACGGCCTTCAGCACGCCCTTGCCGCTGTAGCGGCCGGCTTCGCCGTCGCGCAGTTCGATCGCTTCACGCGAGCCCGTCGATGCGCCCGACGGAACGGCCGCGCGGCCCATCGTGCCCGATTCGAGCAGCACGTCGCATTCGACGGTGGGGTTGCCTCGCGAATCGAGAATCTCGCGACCGATGATATCTACGATAGCACTCATGGTTTCCTCTGAAATGACGATGAATTCTTAAGGTGAGACGTCCGGTTCACTTGGACTGCTCGCGTCCAGACGCGTTCGACGACCATCGGGTTGGCGCGCGCGAGCCACGCCGGATCACGGCGAACCTCGCGCGCCCGCGCATCAGTTGAAATCGCTCTCGAGGAACGGCGCGCGCTTCACGGCCTGATCGAGCGTCATCAGCGTCTCGAGCAGATCGGCCATGCGATGCAGCGGCACGGCATTGGGACCGTCCGACTTCGCTTCGGCCGGCCTCGGATGGGTTTCCATGAAGAGACCCGCGATGCCCGTCGCGACGGCGGCGCGCGCCAGCACGGGGACGAATTCGCGCTGGCCGCCCGAGCTCGTGCCCTGCCCGCCCGGCAGTTGCACCGAATGCGTCGCATCGAACACGACTGGCGCGCCCGTCTCGCGCATGATCGCGAGCGAGCGCATGTCCGACACGAGGTTGTTATAGCCGAACGACACGCCGCGCTCGCACGCCATGAAGCGGTCTTCCGACAGACCGGCTTCACGCGCAGCGTCGCGCGCCTTGTCGATCACGTTCTTCATGTCGTGCGGCGCGAGAAACTGACCCTTCTTGATGTTGACGGGCTTGCCCGAACGCGCGCACGCATGGATGAAGTCAGTCTGGCGGCACAGAAACGCGGGCGTTTGCAGCACATCGACCACCGATGCCACCGGGCCGATTTCTTCTTCCGTGTGAACGTCGGTCAGAACGGGCACGCCGAGCTGACGCTTCACTTCGGACAGAATGCGCAAGCCCTCATCCATTCCAAGCCCGCGAAACGACTTGCCGCTGCTGCGATTGGCCTTGTCGTAAGACGACTTGTAGATGAACGGAATCTTCAGCTTCGCGCAGATTTCCTTCAGCTTGCCGGCCGTGTCGATCGTCATCTGTTCGGATTCGACGACACAAGTGCCCGCGATCAGGAAAAACGGCTTGTCGAGGCCGATTTCGAAATCGCCCAGTTTCATACTTTCTCCTCGACGGCCGCTTCGCGATGCGCGCGCGCCGCTTCGACGAATGCCTTGAAGAGCGGATGGCCGTCGCGCGGCGTCGACGTGAATTCAGGGTGGAACTGCACGCCGACGAACCACGGGTGCATCGAACGCGGCAGTTCCATCATTTCCGGCAGGTCTTCGCTCGGGGTACGGGCGCTGATGATAAGGCCGCCGCCTTCGAGCTGGGGCACGTAGCGGTTATTGACCTCATAACGGTGACGGTGGCGCTCGTTCACGTCCTTGCCGTAGATCTCTTCGGCCATCGTGCCCGGCTTGATCGGGCAGCGCTGCGAACCGAGGCGCATCGTGCCGCCCATATCGGATTCTTCCGTACGCTTCTCAACCTTGCCTTCGCGGTCGTACCACTCGGTGATCAACGCAACGACGCGATGCGGCGTAGCTGGGTCGAACTCCGTGCTGTTCGCATCCTTCAGGCCCACGACATCGCGCGCGAATTCGATCACGGCCAGCTGCATGCCGAGGCAGATGCCGAGATACGGCACCTTCGCTTCGCGTGCATGACGGATCGCCTTGATCTTGCCTTCAGTGCCGCGACGGCCGAAGCCACCCGGCACGAGCACGGCATCCAGATGCCTGAGGCCGTCGACACCGTTTTCTTCCAGCTCTTCGGAGTCGATGTATTCGATGTTGACCTTCGTCGACGTGTGGATCGACGCATGGCGCAGCGCTTCGATCAGCGACTTGTACGACTCTGTCAGTTCGACGTACTTGCCGACCATGCCGATCGTCACTTCGCTCTTCGGGTGTTCGAGCTTCTCGACCATTTCCGACCAGATCGACAGATCGGCCGGCTTGGCCGTCAGCTTCAGCTCTTCGCAGATCAGTTCGTCGAGGCCCTGATCGTGCAGCATCTGCGGAATCTTGTAGATGCTGTCGACGTCCCACACCGAGATCACGGCGTCTTCCGGCACGTTCGAGAACATCGAGATCTTCGCGCGCTCGTCGTCGGGAATGCGGCGGTCGGCGCGGCACAGCAGCACGTTCGGATAGATACCGATTTCGCGCAGCTTTTGCACGCTGTGCTGCGTGGGCTTGGTTTTCAGTTCGCCCGCGGTGGCGATGAACGGAACTAGCGTGAGGTGCACGAAGCATGCGCTGTTGCGGCCGAGGCGCAGGCTCATCTGACGCGCGGCTTCGAGGAACGGCAGCGATTCGATGTCGCCGACCGTGCCGCCCACTTCGACGATCGCGACATCCGGCTCGCCGCACGTCGCGGATGCCGCGCCGCGCTCGACGAAAGCCTGGATTTCGTTCGTGATGTGGGGGATGACCTGAACCGTCTTGCCGAGATAGTCACCGCGGCGTTCCTTGCGGATCACCGATTCGTAGATCTGCCCCGTCGTGAAGTTATTGGCCTTGCGCATCTTCGTGCTGATGAAGCGCTCGTAGTGGCCGAGGTCGAGGTCCGTCTCAGCGCCGTCTTCCGTCACGAACACTTCGCCGTGCTGAAACGGGCTCATCGTGCCGGGGTCGACGTTGATGTAGGGATCTAGCTTGAGGAGGGTGACTTTCAGACCGCGCGATTCGAGGATCGCGGCGAGGGAAGCGGCGGCAATACCCTTGCCGAGGGAAGAAACTACGCCGCCGGTGACGAAAACATATTTGGTCATCGCTGGATGCTCGCGGGAAAAACGGATTATACCCGAACGTGCCGTTTCAGCCCAGCCCGAGGCCGCTCCCTCGCGCCGATCGAACGTGCTTTTTGACGCACTCACGGCATCGTTCCCGATATGCGGATTGGGACTTTTCGCTTCACCCGCTTCGTGGCTTTTCTTGCCTTTCTTGTGAGCTTGCCGCGCGGCGTTTCGGCCCCTCCCGCCAACCTTCAGCAGTGTTCAGCCGATCCGTCAGTCCAGTTCGCGCAGCAGCCGCTGCACGGCCCGCGCCGTCTCCAGCGGCCGCTCCATCGGAAAAAGATGACTCCCTTCGATCCACTCGAAATGTTCGCCAGCCAGCCGCCGCGTCGCGTGCAGACCGGCTTGCCGCACTTCCACCGAGCGCGTCCCGGCCACGAACCCGAAGGGCACGGGCGCGCCCCGCGCGAGGCGGCTTCCGCACGTGTGCGGCAATGTCCGATAGATCAGGTATTCCGTCTGCCGGTCAAAGGCCAGTTCGCGCGTGCCGTCCGCGGATACTTGCGGAATGCCGAACTCGATGTAATCGGACAGCACCCGCTCGTCCCACCGCGCGAACGCCGGCTTCGCGTGAAAGTGGCGCCACGCTTCGTCGCGGCTCGCCCAGCGCGTGCGCCGCGTCCGCGTCGCTGCGGCCGGCGACAGCCGTTCGTCGAGACCCGTCCACTGCGACACGCGCAGCATGCTCGCCTGCCAACCCGCGATCACAGGCGAATCGAGCATCACCACGCCCCGCACCCACTGCGGCTTTTTCAGCGCCGCCATCAGTGACAGATAACCACCCAGAGAATGCCCGACCAGCCACACCGGATTCTCATAAGAACGCTCAATGTCATCCAGCAACTCTTCGACAAGATGCGGCCAATCGCGCGTCACCGGATAGCGCGCGTCGTGTCCTATCCGATCGATGAAACGCAAGTCGTAGTCGTCTGCCAGTTCCGCGAAGATCGTCCGATAGGTGGACGCCGGAAACCCGTTTGCATGCGAGAAATGGATGATGTTCTTCAAGCGCTGACGCCTCCGTTTCAGTTCGTTCTAGTTCGTTCTCAGTTGCGCTGTCATGGACCGGTCGTCGTATCCATCCAGTACCGACGATGCGTCTGCCGAAAGCGCTCCAGCGACAACGTCGCACCGTCCGCCTCGATACGCGCGGCGCCGTCGTCGTCGCTGCGCGAAAGTTCGATGTGCCGCGCGCGATACCGCTCGTAGACGCCGAGCTGAGGATGATGAAACCGGTTGCGATAGCCTACCTGAAATACCGCGATGGACGGCTCGATGGAGTCGAGGAACGGCTCGGTAGACGAAGTCCTGCTGCCGTGATGCGGCACGAGCAGAACTTGCGCGCGCAAGGCCGTGCGGTCGCGCGCGAGCAGCGTGCGTTCGACGGGCGCTTCGATGTCCGCGGCCAGCAAGGCCGTCATCGGCATTCTTGCGACGATGGGCGTCTGAACGCGCGCGCCGTCACGAAGCACGCCGGGTGCGCTCACGCGCAGCACGCAGCAATGCGCGTTCGGCTTGCCCTGCAACGGTCCCGGATCGGGCCACAGTATCGCGAAGTCGACGCCATCCCATTGCCAGTGTTGGCCAGCCGCGCAGCGCACGGTTTGCGCTCCCAACCGGCGCGCCTGAATCCATAACGGATTCTCCGGCGCGAGACCCGCAAGCAGTTGCCGCACCGCGATTGCGTCGAGCACGGCGGGTGCGCCGCCCGAGTGATCGGAGTCCGCGTGACTGATAATCAGCGCATCGAGTGTCGAGATGCCCGCCGACTGAAGGTACGGCACGACGATGCGCTCGCCCGCATGCGTCGATTCAGGACCGGGACCGGCGTCGAAAAGCAGCGTATGACGCGCCGTTTCGACGACGATCGACGAGCCCTGGCCGATATCGAGCGCCGTCAGGCGGAAGGTTCCGTCGGCGGGCGCGGACGACGCGGGCGCGAGCAGCGGCAGCCACGTGAGCGGCGCGGCCCAGCGCAACGGCCAGCCGGAAGGCGCGAGACACCACGCGACGCCGACGGCCGCCGACGCCATCGCCCACACGCCCGGCTGCGGCAATTGCCAGATCGTCCACGCGGGCCCCGACAACATTTGCAGCGCGCTCGCGAGCCACTCGAGCAACCAATGCGCGCAGCGAAACGCGAATGCATCGAGCGGCGCTGGCAACGCAACGCCCGCGATCACAGCCGGCGTCACGAAGGCGCTGACCCAGGGAATCGCAAATGCATTCGCGACGGGCCCGATCAACGGAATCTGCGAGAAGAAGACGACCGTCAATGGCGCGAGCGCGATCGTCACCGCGAACTGCACGCGAGCGGCACCGCGTATCCGCTCGATTATTGCGCCGAGCCACGAGCACAAGGTGTCCGCGCAACGCAAAGCAATCGAACGCTTGCGTGCTTCGTCCTGCTGCGGAACAGGCGAATCGTTTTGAACGACTCGCGCGCGTGACGACATCGCGAACAGAATCGCGCCGACCGCGCAGAACGACAGCCAGAATCCCGCCGACACCACAGCCCACGGATCGACGAGCGCCACGAGCCCGAGCGCCCACGCGAGCACCATTGAAGGCGCGGCGCGCCTTCCGCCGATATAGGCGAGCGCAACGACGCACGCCATCCATAGCGAGCGCTGCGCGGGCACGTTAAAGCCGGCGAGCGCCGCATGAAACGCGGCAAACAAGGCTCCGCTCGCGATCGCCACTTTCTGTGCGGGCATAAGCAGAGGCCAGCTTCGCCCGACGAAAAGCGAGCGGCGCCATAACGCACCCATCAACCAACCCGCAAGCCCCGCGACAAAGCCGATATGCAAGCCCGAAATCGCGACCAAATGGCTCGTGCCCGTGCGGCGCATCAGGAGCCAATCGGCGGTGCTGACGGCATCCTGGGCCCCGATCGCGAGCGCGACGACGATGCCGTAATGCGGCGCATCGCCCAACACGGCGGCGATGCGCTCGCGAATCGCCCATCGCCAGCGATCGATCACGACGCTCGCGCCGCTTGCCATGCCCCGCAGCCGCACGGCCTGCGACGGCGCGCTCACATAACCTGTCGCCCGAACGTTGCGCGCCAGCAAGGCCGCCTCGCCGTCGCGCACGCCCCAATTCGCATTGCCATGCGGACGCTTGAGCCGCACGTTCAGGCGCCAGCGCGAGCCGGGATCGAGCGCGGGAGACGGAGCATCGTCCGCGACCCATGACAGTTGCAGCGTGCGGGGAAAGCGTCCGACGGGCACATCCGCCGATTCGACTGCGAAGAGAAAGCGCACGCCGTCCGCGCTGCGCGTCGGCAAGCCCTTGATCGATCCGATCACGACGATGTCACGCCCTTCCCATGCATGCGGCAGATCGAACGCGAGGCGCGTCTGCGCGCGCCACGACGCGTAGCCGAAGCCGAGGCATCCGGCAGCGCAAAACACCGCGCACCAGCCCCCTCGGATGGTCCGGGCGCCGCCGCGTCGAAAGCACATGCACGCGATAGCGATCAGCGCGCCGGCCATCACCCAAAGCCCAAGAGACCCGAGCCACCCCGGCAGCGACGCCTGCTGCTGCAACCACACGACGCCCAACGCAAATCCGCACCACACTGCCCGCATGCCACCTCCGCGCCTGATGCTCGCGTAGCGCTTTCATCAGGAAGCCGAATTATCTACGGCGGCGAGACGGGACGCGAGCCAAACAGTGATTAAACACAGTGATTATGCAGAGTAAAGCGCGAGCCGCGGCAATGCAGCGTGCGCATTAGCCGTTGTGCCTATCGCAAGCTCGGTTTTGTCGATGCCGCGCTGTTCGGCCAGGATTGCGCCGATCGCCGGAATCTGGTCCGGCGTGTTGCGCTGCCTGTAGAGCCATGCGGGCGCAATATCGGGCGCGTCGGTTTCGACGACGAGCGCATCCAGCGGCAATTGCGCCGCGAGCCGGCGAATCTGCAATGCACGCCCGAACGTCACGTTGCCGCCGAAACCGAGATGCATGCCGTGATCGATGAACGCCTGCGCCTGCTGAAAGCTGCCGTTGAACGCATGCGCGATGCCACGATGCACCTGGTTGCGCCGCAGGCCTTTCAACACCTGATCCTGCGACTTGCGCACATGGCAGATCACGGGCAGATCGAAATCGCGCGCAAGCTTCAGTTGCTCGTTGTAGTAGAACTGCTGGGTCTCGTCGTCAAGTCCGGGCACGAAGTAGTCGAGCCCGATTTCGCCCAGCCCGACGAACAGCGGATCGTCGAGACTCGCCTCGATTTCCATGCGCAGCGCGTCGAGATCGGACGGCTGCGCCTGCGGCGTAAAGAGCGGATGGACGCCGAGCGCATATGCCCCGCCCTTCACGCGATGCGCAAGTTCGCGCACCGTCGAGAAATTGCTGCGCGCAATGCCTGGAATCACGATCCGGCTGACGCCCGCTTCGAGCGCGGCGTCCGCGACCGCGTCGCGGTCCGCGTCGAATTCCGAAGCGTCAAGATGACAGTGCGTATCGATCCACATGCGCGCAGCCTCGTGCCGATCGTGTCGGTCAGTGTCGAATGGAAAGCGCCGGGCGTCAGACGGGAACCGTCGGCTCCTCGTACAGCACGCCGTCGCGCAGCCGCATGATCCGGTCGCAGCGCGCGGCCAGATCGGGATCGTGCGTGACGATCACGAAGCTGGTCGACAGCGTGTTCGACAGTTCCAGCATCAGATTGAACACGGTATCCGCCGTGCCGCCGTCGAGATTGCCCGTCGGCTCGTCGGCCAGCACGCAGGCGGGCTTCGTCACCAGCGCCCGCGCAATCGCGACGCGCTGGCGCTCGCCGCCCGACAGTTCGCCCGGACGATGCTTCGCCCGATGCGCGAGCCCCACACGCTCAAGCATGCCGAGTGCCTGCGCACGCGCGTCCTCGGTCGTCATGCGGCGGATGCGCAGCGGCATCGCGACGTTGTCGAGCGCGCTGAATTCCGGCAGCAGATGGTGGAACTGATAGACGAAGCCGAGCGCGCGGTTGCGCAGATCGTTGCGCTCGCGCTCGGAGAGCTTCGTGAACGGCTTGCCCATCACTTCGACGTGGCCCGCGCTCGGGTCGTCGAGTCCGCCGAGCACGTGCAGCAGCGTGCTCTTGCCGGAGCCCGACGCGCCGACGATCGCGAGCTTCTCGCCGCGCCGCACCGACAGCTGCGTGTTGTTCAGCACGGGCACGTTCAAGCCGCCCTGGACGAACGCTTTCGAAATGCCCGTCGCTTCGAGCACGTAGGGGTGTAGACCCGGATGCAGGCCCGTCTCGTCAGTAGCCATCAGATTCTTGTTGGGACGATCATTCATAACGCAGCGCCTCCGCCGGACGGACCTTGGCGCCACGCCAGCTCGGATACAGCGTCGCAAGACACGACAGCAGGAACGCGATCACGCCGATCTTGACGACATCGCCGGGAACGAGCTCGGATGGCAGTTCGCTGATGAAGTACACGGACGGCGGCAGGAATTGCACGCCGAGCACGTGCTCGATCATCGGCACGAGCCACGGAATGCTCCACGCAATCAGACAGCCGAGCGCAACGCCGATACCCGTGCCGACGAAACCGATCGTCATGCCCTGCACGACGAAAATCTTCATGATCGAGCCGGGCTGCGCGCCGAGCGTGCGGAGAATCGCGATATCGGCCTGCTTGTTCGTCACCGTCATCACCAGCGACGAGACCAGATTGAACGCCGCCACCGCGATGATCAGCGTGAGAATGATGAACATCATGCGCTTTTCAATCTGCACCGCCGAGAACCACGTCTTGTTCTGCTGGGTCCAGTCGCGGATGTAGAGATCGCCGGACAGCGTGCGCGCCAGCTGATGCGCGACTTCCGGCGCGCGCTGCATGTCCTTGAGCCGCAGCCGCACGCCCGTCGGCGCGGGCAGCCGGAACAGCGCCTGAGCATCCTTGATGTTGATCAGCGCGAGCGTGCTGTCGTACTCGTAGTGCCCGGACTCGAAAATGCCGACCACGTTGAACTGCTTGAGCCGCGGCAGCATGCCCGCGGGCGTCATCGATCCTTCGGGCGCGACAAGCGTGATCTTGTCGCCCGCCATCACGCCGAGGTTCGCCGCGAGATCCGCGCCGAGCACGATGCCGAATTCGCCGGGCTTCAGTTCGTTCAGGCTGCCCGCCTTCATCTCCTTGCCGATGTCCGACACTTCCGGTTCCAGCGACGGCTCGACGCCGCGCAGCGCGACGCCGCTCACGGCGTCCTGGCGCGTCAGCAGCGCCTGCGCCTCGACGTAAGGCGCCGCGCCGGTCACTTCCTTGTTCAGCTTCGCCTCCTTCGCGGTCAGTTGCCAGTCGGGCATCGAGCCCGTCGGCGAAAAGATTTCGACGTGCGCGAGCACCGACAGCATCCGGTCGCGCACCTCTTTCTGGAAGCCGTTCATCACCGACAGCACGACGATCAGCGCGGCCACGCCCAGCGCGATACCCGACATCGACACGAGCGCGATGAACGAGATGAAGCCGTTACCCGTGGTGCGTTTGCCGGCGCGCGTGTAGCGCCAGCCAATCTGCCATTCGTATGGAAGTTTCAAGCGAGTCCTTTTCAGCGCGCTTGCGCTGTTCTGCATGGGCATGCCTTCGTGCGCCGCGCGGGGAATTCCGCTGCGGCAAGCGTGAAAGCCGTGTCGATTGGGCGCGAATGACGGCCGATGGTTCCAGAACGCGGCTTGCGGCCGTCTCCTCGTACGACGCATGCGCGGTGCCGGATCGTGCCGGGTCGCGGCCGATTCCAACGCCACGCGCCCCGTCGCGCAATCATTGCGCGAATCGTACGCATCGACGCACAAGTCGCCGTTTCCGTTCCCCGTCATCGCGGATCAACGGGGCGAAGTTTGCCATACAATGCGCAGCATCATGAACGCCAACCGACTGCACCTCCTTCTGCCCTTCGCGCTGCCCGCTGCTGCCGATGCGTCCACTGCGCTGCATTCCCTCGACATCCCGGCTCTCGACAAACTGGTTGCCCGCGCGACGCTCGTCGAGCGCGTAATCGGCGAGGACTTTCAGCGCACGCTGCCGCACGAGCGCTGGGTCGCGCGCAGCTTCGGCGCGGTGCCCGCCGGAACAGCAGCCGCCGACGAGGCGCCGCTCGCGCCGTACATGCTGCTCGCCGACGGCGGCAACCCCGGCGACGCGACATGGGCCTGCGTCGAGCCCGTGCATGTGCGGATCGCGCACGACCATCTGGTGCTGATCGACCCCGCGTCGCTGGAACTGACGGAGGACGACGCGCGCACGCTGCTCGGCGTCGCGCGTCCGCTGATCGAGGAACTAGGCGTGCGCATCGAAGCGCCGCAGCCGTCGCGCTGGTATCTGTCGAGCGACGCATTCGGCACGCTGGCGGGCGCGTCGCCGCTGCGCGCGAGCGGGCGCAACATCGAAATCTGGCTGCCGCATGAAGCGCACACGGGTGAGCGCTCGCGCGCGTGGATGAAGCTCCAGAACGAAGTGCAGATGGCCTGGTTCGAGCACCCGGTGAACGAAGCACGCGAGGCGCGCGGGCTGCCCGCCGTCAATTCGATCTGGTTCCACGCGCAGGGCGCGGCGCAACCGGTCAAGAGCGGCTTTACGCGCGTGCTGTCGGATGCGGCGGCGACGCGCGGTCTCGCGCTCGCGGCGAAAGCGGCGATCGACGCGCCGCCCGCTTCCTTCGACGCCTGGCGCGCGAATGGGGCAAATGGCGCCAACGGCAGCGCGACCGCCACGCTGATCGAACTCGATCCGTTCTCCGCGCCGTTCATCGAGCAGGATTGGGGCCGCTGGAACGACGCGTTCGCGACGCTGGAGCGCGACTGGTTCGCGCCCGCGCTGAAAGCGCTGCAGGCAGGCGCACTCGGCGAGCTCGGTCTTACGCTGTGCGGCGATACCGGCTCGGTGACGCTCACCATCACGCGCGGCGATCTGCGCAAATTCTGGCGGCGGCGTCTTTTCGCGTCGCTCTTTATCGAATGAACCGTTTTTCTGCGTATTTTTCTGCGCCATTTCCTGGTCTTGCCGCATGACTCGAATCGTTACGCGCGCGTGCTCTCCCGCCGACGCCGAAGCTCTGATCCGCCACGGCCTGCACCCCGTCCTTGCGCGCCTGTACGCGTCGCGCGGCGTGTGCCTGCCCGATGAAATCGAAACCGGCCTCGCGCGCCTCACGCCGCCCGCGTCGCTCAAAGGCTGCGACGCGGCGGCGACGCTGCTCGCCGATGCGCTCGAAGGCAAGCGCCGCATGCTCGTCGTCGCCGACTACGATTGCGACGGCGCGACGGCCTGCGCGGTCGCCGTGCGCGGCTTGCGGATGTTCGGCGCGCAGATCGACTACCTCGTGCCGAACCGCTTCGAATACGGCTACGGCCTCACGCCCGAAATCGTCGCGCTGGCGGCGCAACGCGCGGGCGGGAAACCCGATCTGCTGATCACCGTCGACAACGGCATCGCGAGCGTCGACGGCGTCGAAGCAGCAAACGTACTCGGCATCGACGTGCTCGTCACCGATCATCACCTGCCCGGCGACGAACTGCCGCCCGCGCGCGCAATCGTCAATCCGAACCAGCCGGGCTGCACGTTTCCGAGCAAGTGCATGGCGGGCGTCGGCGTGATGTTCTATGTGCTGCTCGCGCTGCGCGCGGAACTGCGCCGGCGTGGCGCGTTCGGCGATGCGCGCCCGGAGCCGCGCCTCGACGGACTGCTCGATCTCGTCGCGCTCGGCACGGTCGCCGATGTCGTGAAGCTCGACGGCAACAATCGCGTGCTGGTCGCGCAAGGCTTGCAGCGCATCCGCAACGGACGCATGCAGCCGGGCATCGCCGCCCTCTTTCGCGCGGCGGGCCGCGATGCGCGCAGCGCGTCGGGCTTCGATCTCGGTTTCGCGCTCGGGCCGCGTCTGAACGCGGCGGGACGGCTGTCGGATATGTCGCTGGGCATCGAATGCCTGACCACGGACGACGTCGGACGCGCATGGGAACTCGCGCAGCAGCTCGACGCGATGAACCGCGAGCGGCGCGAGATCGAAGCGGGCATGCAGCAGCAGGCGCTCGACGATCTGTCGACGGTCGATCCCGCCGGCTCGACGACGATCACGCTCTTCAACGCGGCGTGGCACCAGGGCGTGATCGGCATCGTCGCAGGACGGCTGAAGGAAAAATTCCACCGGCCGTCGTTCACGTTCGCGCCCGCCGACGACTGCGGCGCGACGGTCAAGGGCTCGGGCCGGTCGATTCCGGGCTTTCATCTGCGCGATGCGCTCGATCTCGTCTCGAAGCGCGAGCCGGGGCTGATCCTCAAGTTCGGCGGCCACGCGATGGCGGCGGGCCTGACGATCGCGGCAACGGATGTCCCGCGTTTCACTGCGGCCTTCGAGCAGGTCGGCCGCGAATGGCTGACCGAGGACGTGCTTGCGCGCACGGTCGAGACGGACGGCGATCTCGAGGATGCGTACTTCACGCCGCAGTTCGTCGAGATGCTCGATGCAGCTGTCTGGGGACAGGGCTTTCCGGCGCCCGTTTTCTCGGGCGAGTTCGATGTGATGTCGCAGGCGCTGGTGAAGGACAAGCACCTGAAGCTGCAACTGATGCGCGGCCGCCAGCGTTTCAGTGCGATATGGTTCAACCATACGCAGCCGCTACCTGCGCGGACGACGGTCGCCTATCGGCTCTCGGCGGATACGTGGAATGGGGTATCGCGGGTGCAGTTGATCGTCGAGCACGCGGTGTTGTAGGGCGGTGGCGCCGTCTCTGGCGCGTTGATCCGTTATAATTTTGGTTTTTGGCTGCGTCGTTGGTTGTTGTGGTTTTTTAGCCTGCCGCTGACATCCGCGATTGCGCCTCGCGGTGCGGGCGTTGCCCCTGTACGGTGCGGCACCTGCTTTTCTTTGCCGCCGCAAAGAAAAGTAGGCAAAAGAAAGCGGGCTAACACCGCCCGCGCTTGACCATTACCCACGGGCTCTCAACGTTCCCATCCTTCACTCGGCAGTGTGCTGGCTCATATAGTTGCCAACGTGCTGGCTAAGCGCCTCACCCGCTTCATGCACGCGTGGCACGACGAAGGATATCGAACGTTTCAGCGCCGCCTTGCGGTAGTGAATGTGGGCGCAGTGTCGTGCAGGACGCCACCCTCCCTTGTGGCGGCATCGCGTAGCGAGGGTTTCCTGTGTGGTGCGAATGCCTGCACACAGTTTGCCGCGAAGGGGCGCGGAACGTTCGGTATCGTGGGCTGCAACGCGGGTGTGTGAAGCGGGTGAGGCGTTTGATAGTTCGCTGGCAACGAAGGCGAACCAGCAAGTTGCCGCTCGAATTGTGGGGACGTTGAGAGCCCGTGGGTAAAGGTCAAGCGCTGGCGGTGTGAGCGGCTTTCTTTTGCCTGCTTTTCTTTGCGGCGGCAAAGAAAAGCAGGTGCCGCCCCGCACAGGGGCAACGCCCGCGCCGCGAGGCGCATCGCGGATGCCAGCGCAACGGTAAAAAAACCGCATCGCGGATGCCCACGCAAAGGCAAAAAACCAACCAGGCGTCGCAGACAAAAAACCTTATTCATCACTAAGTGGATCGACATGGAAGCGGAACGTCTCAACGCGATCGAAGCCTCTCTGGCCGACCTGCGCACGCGCGCAGGCGAGCTACGGGGGTATCTTTGACTACGATGCCAAGGCAGTACGGCTGATCGAAGTCAACAAGGAACTCGAAGACCCGAACGTCTGGAACGACTCGCAGCACGCGCAGGCGCTCGGCAAGGAAAAGAAGCTGCTCGAAGGCGTCGTCGAGGTGCTCGGCGCGCTCGATAACGACTTGCGCGACACGAAGGATCTCTTCGACATGGCGCGCGAGGAAAACGACGAGGACACACTCGTCGCGTGCGAAGAAGACGCCACGAAGCTGACAGCGCGCATCGAAGACATGGAGTTCCGCCGGATGTTCTCGAACCCGGCCGACCCGAACAACGCGTTCATCGACATCCAGGCAGGCGCCGGCGGCACGGAAGCGTGCGACTGGGCGTCGATGCTGCTGCGCCAGTATCTGCGCTACTGCGAACGCAAAGGCTTCAAGGCCGAAGTACTCGAAGAATCGGAAGGCGACGTCGCCGGCATCAAGAGCGCGACGATCAAAGTCGAAGGCGAATACGCATACGGCTTCCTGCGCACCGAAACAGGCATTCACCGCCTCGTGCGCAAATCGCCGTTCGACTCGTCGGGCGGCCGTCACACGTCGTTCTCTTCAGTGTTCGTGTATCCGGAAATCGACGACTCGTTCGAGATCGAAGTCAATCCGGCCGATCTGCGCATCGACACGTACCGCGCTTCGGGCGCGGGCGGTCAGCACATCAACAAGACCGACTCCGCCGTGCGTATCACGCATATCCCGTCGGGCATCGTCGTGCAGTGCCAGAACGACCGCTCGCAGCACCGCAACCGCGCGGAAGCGATGGCGATGCTGAAGTCGCGCCTGTACGAAGCCGAAATGCGCAAGCGTCAGTCGGAGCAGGACAAGCTCGAAGCGGGCAAGTCGGACGTGGGCTGGGGCCACCAGATCCGTTCGTACGTGCTCGACAACAGCCGCATCAAGGATCTGCGCACCAACGTCGAAATCAGCAATACGAAGAGCGTGCTCGACGGCGACCTCGACGCGTTCATCAGCGCGAGCCTCAAACAGGGCATCTGAGCGCAACGGGCGCGGCGCATTTCGCCGCGCCGTATTTTTGACCGCCTGTGCGTCCACGCCGTGAAGGCGCGCACGAGGCACCGAACACCGACCATCATCACCATGACCGAACCGACCCAGCCGAATGCGGCCCCGCTGAACGCTGTCGCCGAGTTGGACGACAACCAGATCATCGCCGAGCGTCGCGAAAAGCTGCGCGCGCTGCGCGAGCAAGGCGTCGCCTATCCGAACGACTTCCGTCCGACCCATCACGCCGCCGATCTGCAATCCGGATTCGCGGACACCGACAAGGACGCGCTCGAAGCGCAGGCGCTGCAAGTCGCGCTGGCCGGCCGCATGATGCTCAAGCGCGTGATGGGCAAGGCGAGCTTCGCGACGGTGCGCGACGGTTCGGGCCAGATCCAGTTCTTCATCACGCCCGCCGACGTCGGCGAAGCGACGTATGAAGCCTTCAAGAAGTGGGACCTGGGCGACATCGTCGCGGCGAAAGGCGTGCTGTTCCGCACCAACAAGGGCGAGCTGTCGGTGCGCTGCACGGAACTGCGTCTGCTGTCGAAGGCGCTGCGCCCGCTGCCCGACAAGTTCCACGGTCTCGCCGACCAGGAAATGCGCTATCGCCAGCGCTATGTCGATCTGATCGTCACACCGGAAGCGCGCAAGACGTTCGTCGCGCGCACGAAGGCGGTGTCGTCGATCCGCAAGTTCATGGCCGACGCGAACTTCATGGAAGTCGAAACGCCGATGCTGCACCCGATTCCCGGCGGCGCGGCGGCGAAGCCTTTCGTCACGCACCACAATGCGCTCGACATGCAGATGTTCCTGCGCATCGCGCCCGAGCTGTATCTGAAGCGGCTGGTGGTCGGCGGCTTCGAGCGCGTGTTCGAGATCAACCGGAATTTCCGTAACGAGGGCGTGTCGCCGCGTCACAATCCGGAATTCACGATGATGGAGTTCTACGCCGCTTACACCGACTACAAGTGGTTGATGGACTTCACCGAGCAGTTGATCCGCCAGGCCGCCGTCGACGCGCTCGGCACCGCGACGATCGCGTATCAGGGCCGCGAACTGGATCTGTCGAAGCCGTTCCATCGGCTGACGATCACGCAGGCGATCCAGAAATACGCGCCGCAATACACGGACGCGCAACTGACGGACGGCGCGTTCCTGCGCACGGAACTGAAGAGGTTCGGCGTCGATACGACGCAGCCGCAGTTCCTCAATGCGGGCACGGGCGCGCTGCAACTGGCGCTCTTCGAGGAAACGGCGGAATCGCAGCTGTGGGAGCCGACGTTCATCATCGATTACCCCGTCGAAGTGTCGCCGCTCGCGCGCGCATCGGATAGCGTCGAAGGCATCACCGAGCGTTTCGAGCTGTTCATCACGGGCCGCGAAATCGCTAACGGCTTCTCGGAGCTGAACGATCCGGAAGACCAGGCTGCGCGCTTCAAAAAACAAGTCGACCAGAAGGACGCCGGCGACGAGGAAGCGATGTACTACGACGCCGACTATATCCGCGCGCTCGAATACGGCATGCCGCCTGCGGGCGGCTGCGGCATCGGCATCGACCGTCTGGTGATGCTGCTCACCGACAGCCCGAGCATCCGCGATGTCATTCTGTTCCCGCATCTGCGCCGCGAAGACTGATCGCGCCGTTGTCCCATCTGCTGCCCCGCGCGGCGGCATTCGCGCATGGCCCGTGTTCCCGGGCCATGTGCGTTTCCTCGCCTCACTACCCTTCCCTTTCTTGCCGACGGCGGCTGGTCGTTTGTAACCAGCGGTAAAAGCTGCACGATGCCAGCGCGCGTCAGGTTCATCGAAGCCTGCTGACACCCACGGACGACGCCGATTGCGCCGCCGGGTGCGCTTCTTGCATTTCATGCGCGTAAATACTGCGCGCGCCTGGCGTTACAAATTGAAACCCAGGCACGAATGGCATGTCCGACACTTAGGGCTGGGCCTTTTGGCGCATCCTGATGCCTCACCCCGAGTCTCGAAAGGCAACTCTGTCCAGACGGAGGCCGATCACTATGAACAATCCGAACAACCCGCAAACCTCGCCGCGCCGGCTTCACCCGCTCATTGCGGTGGCAGCAGGCGCCGTTATCATCGCCAGTCTCGCCGCCACTGCAGCCGTAACGGGCCTGTTCCCGAAGGCGTCGAGCAACGGCGCGGTCAACGATCAGACGCAATCGGCTGCAGTCACGCAGCAGCAGCAACCTGTCGTCGACACAGCGCAACCGGCACGTCTGCCCGCGCAGCCACAGACGCAAGCCGCCGCTCAACAGCAGGCGGCTGAGCAGCAAGCCGCTGAACAGCAGGCGGCGCAACAACAAGCCGCACAGCAACAAGGCGCACAGCAACGGGCCGAGCAGGCCCCGCGCGCGCCGGCGCCGATGAACCCGCAATACGTGCAACAGCCGCAGTACGCGCAGCAACCGCAGCAGCAATATGCGCCGCAACAGCCGGCGCAACCGGCCCGCTGCTCGACTTGCGGCACGGTCGAGGCGATCTCGGCCGTGCGTCAGGAAGGGCATGGCACGGGCATCGGCGCTGTCGGCGGTGCGGTGGCGGGCGGCGTCGTCGGCAACCAGTTCGGCAGCGGCGGCGGCCGTACCGCGATGACGCTGCTCGGCGCGCTCGGCGGCGGACTCGCCGGCAATTCGGTCGAAAAACATCTGCGCAGCACGACCAGCTATTCGGTGCGTGTGCGTATGGAGAACGGCAAGACACGCTACTTCACATATCACGAGGCGCCGCCGTTCCAGCAAGGCCAGCGCGTACGCGTGCAGAACGGCACACTGGTGGCCGGCTAGGCGAAGACGATCAGGCGCGCCCTGTTCGCGCCCTGTTCGCGAGCGCCATTCCCGCGCCACATACGAAAAAGGCGACTCACGCGTGAGTCGCCTTTTCTTTTGCCGCGCCTGATACGGCAAGCAACGGACGGAACGCGTTCAGTAGTCCGCGTCTTCGATCCATGCCGCTTGAATCGCTTCGAGGATCTTTTCGCTCGAGCGGTTCGGATCGTCGTCGAAGCCGTCCAGCTCCATCACCCAGCGGTGAAGGTCGGTGAAGCGCACCTGTTGCGGGTCGATTTCCGGATGCTTGTCCGTCAAGGCCATCGCGATGTCTTGCGTATCGGTCCACTTCATGGCTGCATGCTCCTGTTAGTGATTTTCCTTCGCGTGGTTGATCGAATAACGCGGAATCTCGACGACGAGATCGTCGTCCTCGGGCATGAGCGCCTGACATGACAGCCGCGATTCACGCTCGAGACCCCATGCCTTGTCGAGCAGATCGTCCTCGTCTTCTTCCGACGGTTCCAGTGCGTTGAAGCCTTCACGCACGATCACGTGACACGTCGTGCACGCGCAGGACTTCTCGCACGCATGCTCGATCTCGATGCCGTTGTCGAGCAGGTTGTCGCAGATGCTCTTGCCCGGCACGGCGTCGATGACCGCGCCGTCCGGACACAGTTCGACGTGAGGCAGCACAACGATTTGAGGCATACAAATTCCGTTTGGTCTGTGGGGCACGGACGCCGCCCTTCAGGCACCGTACCATTTTACTGATCGCGCGGCCGTTTTTGGCACGCGCTGCGTGATTCTCCGCCGGCGACGCGTGAATCGCGTTTTCACTGCATCGCCGTCATTGCGCGAGGCGCATCTTGATGCCCCGCTCGCCTTGCCGTCAAAACGCCGCTTCAGATCTCATCGAGCTTGCGGCCCGCGAGCGCCCGCCGGATGCTCTTGTCCATCCGGCGCGCGGCGAATTCGTCGGTGCCCTCCGCGAGCGTCTTCGTTGCCGCTTCGATTGCGTCGACGTCATCGCTTGGCGCGACCACTCGCAGCGCCTCCACGAGGCTATCGAGCGTCGCGCGCTCGTCGGCGTCGAGCAGCTCGCCGTCGGCGGCAAGTGCCGCTTCCGTCGCTTCGATCAGACGCTCCGCTTCGACTTGCGCTTCGCGCAATGCGCGGGCACGCATATCGACTTCGGCTGTCTGGAAGCTGTCTTCGAGCATGCGCGCGACGTCGTCGTCGGCGAGACCGTACGACGGCTTCACGACCACCGATGCCTCAACACCCGAGTGCTGCTCGCGCGCGAACACGGACAACAGTCCGTCGGCATCCACCTGATACGTGACACGGATGCGCGCCGCGCCCGCCGCCATCGGCGGAATGCCGCGCAGCTCGAAGCGCGCGAGCGAACGGCAATCGGACACGAGCTCGCGCTCGCCCTGGACGACGTGAATCGCCATCGCCGTCTGGCCATCCTTGAAGGTCGTGAATTCCTGCGCGCGCGCGGTCGGAATCGTCGAGTTGCGCGGAATGATTTTCTCGGCGAGCCCGCCCATCGTTTCGACCCCAAGCGACAGCGGTATGACGTCGAGCAGCAGCCAGTCGTCGCCATCCCCGCCACGGTTGCCCGCGAGCAGGTCGGCCTGAATCGCGGCGCCGAGCGCCACGACCTGGTCGGGGTCGAGATTGATCAGCGGCGGCTGACCGAAGAAGTTTTCGACGGCACGGCGAATGACGGGCATGCGCGTCGCGCCGCCGACCAGCACGACGCCCTTGATGTCGGCGGGCGTCACTTTCGCATCGCGCAGTGCCTTTTTCGTCGGCCCGAGCGTGCGCTGCACGAGCGCCCGCGTGATCGTCTCGAACGTCGCTTCGTCGACGGTGACGTCGATCTTCGCGCCACTCGCGAGCGCCACCTGGACAGCCGTGCTGGGCGCCGACGACAGCGCCTCTTTTGCCTCGCGCACCGTGTCGAGCAGTTGGCGCACGTCTTCGGGCGTCAGCGACTGTGCCGCGACATTCGCTTTTTCCAGCACGTGGCGATACAGCGCGTGATCGAAGTCGTCGCCGCCGAGCGCGGAATCGCCGCCCGCCGCGAGCACTTCGAAAACGCCCTTGGTCAGCTTCAGGATCGACAGATCGAACGTGCCGCCGCCGAGGTCGTATACCGCGTACAGGCCTTCCGCGCCGTTATCCAGACCGTAGGCGATCGCGGCCGCCGTCGGTTCGTTCAACAGCCGCAGCACGTTGAGACCGGCGAGACGCGCGGCGTCCTTGGTCGCCTGGCGCTGCGCTTCGTCGAAATAGGCGGGCACCGTAATGACCGCACCGACGAGTTCGTCACCGAGCGTGTCTTCCGCGCGGTAGCGCAGCGTCGCGAGAATTTCCGCCGATACCTCGACGGGACTCTTCACGCCGTCGACAGTGCGGATCTGCACCATGCCGGGCGCGTCGACGAAATCATACGGCGCGTTTTCCGCGTGCTCGACTTCGCTCTTGCCGCGCCCCATGAAGCGCTTGACGGAGACGATCGTGTTGCGCGGATCGGTGACGGCCTCCGCTTTCGCCACGCGCCCGATGCGCCGGCCGCCCTTCTCCAGATACCGCACGACGGAGGGCAGCAGATAGTGGCCTTCGTCGTCGGGCAAAACGTCGGGCACGCCGTTGCGCACCGCCGCGACGAGAGAGTTGGTGGTGCCGAGGTCGATGCCGACCGCGAGTCGCCGCTGATGCGGCGCGGGCGCCATGCCGGGTTCGGAAATTTGCAGTAAAGCCATCTGGAATCTTCTTCGGGGTCCGTCGGGGTCCATCGCAATCGATTAGGCCCCCGGTCCTGATCATGTAGGTTCGCGTGTCGTTCGGGCGGCGCATTCGTGCAGCGTTAATCAGACGGCTCTGGATTCACGCGGCGCAATTCTACGCGTCGCACTAGCTGTCCAGCCGTTCGATCTGCGTGCCGATCTCCGACGCCACGCGCTCGATGAACATCAGTTGTCGCACCGCTTCGCCTGCTGCCTGGTTCGAGCCGCTGTCGAGCAACGCGGCGAGCTTTGCGAAGCGCGCCTTCTCTTCGTCGCGCAGTTCCGCGAGCAGCGCGTCGAGCGCATCGACGTTCTTCGCGGTCGATGCGTCTTCGATGCTCTCGCGCCATTCCATCTGCTGCATCAGGAATGCCGGCTCCATCGCCGTGTTGTTCTCTGCGCCTACATCGACGCCGCGCAGCGACAGCAGATAGCGCGCGCGCCTGAGCGGATCCCGCAGCGTCTGATACGCCTCGTTCGTGCGCGTCGCCCATTGCATTGCGATGCGCTTCTGCGCGTCGCCCGCCGCGGCGAAGCGGTCGGGATGCACCTGCGTCTGCACCGTGCGGTACGCGTGATCGAGTGCGGATGCGTCGAGCGCGAACTGCTCGGGCAGATCGAAAAGCTTGAAGTGACTGTCGTTCAGCGAGGCCATCAGATTGGTTTGTCCGTCGTAAGCGCGAGGCGAAGGTCAGGCAGGCATCCCGCGATGCTCGTGGCGAAATTGAAAAAAGGCGGCACAGGCCGCCTTTTCCGCGTAATTCGCGCGCTTACACGCGGAACGATTCGCCGCAGCCGCATTCATCCTTCACGTTCGGATTGTTGAACCTGAAGCCTTCATTCAGCCCTTCGCGCGCGAAGTCGAGTTCGGTGCCGTCGATATAGGCGAGGCTCTTCGGGTCGACCACGATCTTCACGCCATTGCATTCGAACACCTGGTCTTCGGGTGCGAGCTCATCGACATACTCGAGCTTGTATGCAAGCCCCGAGCACCCCGTCGTGCGCACACCGAGCCGCAGTCCGACGCCCTTGCCGCGCCGGGTCAGATATTTCTGGACGTGTTGTGCTGCCTTTTCGGTCAACGTAATTGCCATAGCGTTTCTCAATGTGCGGCACGCCGTCATTCCTCACGACGGGTGTCGCGACCCTGCCTGCATCTCAAATCGTTCCGGCGGGCGACGATTTCAAGTATCGGTCGCCGCGCCGCGCCACTATCGCGCTCAAGCGGCGCGCAATGCGTGCTTATGTGCCTGCTTACGCCGACTGCTCGGCGCTCGCTGCCGCGGCAGCCGTTTCGCCATGACGCTGCTTGTAGTCGGCAACCGCTGCCTTGATCGCGTCTTCCGCGAGGATCGAGCAGTGGATCTTCACCGGCGGCAGCGCCAGTTCTTCGGCGATCTGCGTGTTCTTGATCGTGAGCGCCTGATCGAGCGTCTTGCCCTTCACCCATTCCGTGACGAGCGAACTCGACGCGATGGCCGAACCGCAGCCGTACGTCTTGAACTTCGCGTCCTCGATGACGCCGTCCGCGCCGACGCGAATCTGCAGCTTCATCACGTCGCCGCAAGCCGGCGCGCCGACCATGCCCGTACCGACCGTATCGTCGTCTTTCGCGAACGAGCCGACGTTGCGCGGGTTTTCGTAGTGGTCCAGAACCTTGTCGCTATATGCCATGTTGTCACTCCTTGATTCGATTCAACCTGCGTTCGTGATCGACTGATTCGGGTGCGCTCAGTGCGCGGCCCATTGGATCGTCGACAGATCGATGCCGTCCTTGTGCATTTCCCACAGCGGCGACAGATCGCGCAGCTTCGCGATCTTGCTCTTCAGCAGGTTGATCACGTAATCGACGTCCTGTTCCGTCGTGAAGCGGCCGACCGTGAAGCGGATCGAGCTGTGCGCCAGCTCGTCGTTGCGGCCGAGCGCGCGCAGCACATACGACGGCTCCAGCGAAGCCGACGTGCACGCAGAGCCCGACGACACAGCGACATCTTTCACCGCCATGATCAGCGACTCGCCTTCGACGAAGTTGAAGCTGATGTTCAGGTTGTGCGGCACACGCTGTTCCATGTCGCCGTTCACATACGTTTCTTCGATCTCTTGCAGCCCGCGCAGCAGCTTGTCGCGCAACATGCGGATGCGTTCGTTTTCCGTCGCCATTTCTTCGCGCGCGATACGGAACGCTTCGCCCATGCCGACGATCTGATGCGTGGCCAGCGTGCCCGAGCGCATGCCGCGCTCGTGGCCGCCGCCGTGCATCTGCGCTTCAATGCGCACGCGCGGCTTGCGGCGCACGTACAGCGCGCCGATGCCCTTCGGGCCATACGTCTTGTGCGCCGAGAACGACATCAGATCGACCTTCAGCTTCTGCAGGTCGATCTGCACCTTGCCCGTCGCCTGCGCCGCGTCGACGTGAAAAACGATGCCCTTCTCGCGACAGATCTCGCCGATCGTCTCGATGTCCTGGATGACGCCGATCTCGTTGTTCACGTGCATCACCGACACGAGAATCGTGTCCGGGCGCAGCGCTGCCTTGAACGCGTCCAGATCGAGCAGGCCGTCGTCCTTCACGTCCAGATACGTCACGTCGAAGCCTTCGCGCTCGAGCTCGCGGCAAGTGTCGAGCACGGCCTTGTGCTCGGTCTTCACCGTGATCACGTGCTTGCCCTTCGTCTTGTAGAAGTGCGCAGCGCCCTTGATCGCGAGGTTGTCGGATTCCGTCGCGCCCGACGTCCAGATGATTTCGCGCGGGTCGGCGTTGACGAGCGCCGCGACGTTCTCGCGCGCTTCCTCGACGGCACGCTCCGCGTCCCAGCCGTATGCATGGCTGCGCGACGCCGGATTGCCGAACTGCTCGCGCAGATACGGAATCATCTTGTCCACCACGCGCGGATCGACAGGCGTCGTCGCGCTGTAGTCCATGTAAATGGGCAGGTGGGGAATGTCGTTATTCATCAATCGCTCCGGGGACATCAATGCATTTGGCGTTGCGGTTCTGGCGTACGCGTCTGATTGCGCGCTCGGTCAGCCGGCCATATTGAAAACGGAATTCGGACCTTTCGGCACCACGCGCGGCTCGACGGCGGGCGCTTCGGTGCGGCGGTCGCGCAGCACGGCCGTCGCGCCTTCGCGCGAGCGCTGCTGGTCGACCAGGTCTTTCAGGGAAACGGAGTCGAGGTATTCGACCATCTTCTGATTCAGCGTCGACCACAGTTCGTGCGTCATGCAATGGCCGTCGTGATGCTTCGTGCCCTCGCACGAGCCCTTGCCGCCGCATTGCGTGGCATCGAGCGGTTCGTCCACGGCGATGATGATGTCCGCCACCGTCACATCCTCAGCGCGACGCGCGAGGTTGTAGCCGCCGCCTGGTCCGCGCACGGATTCGACGATCTCGTGCCGGCGCAGCTTGCCGAACAGCTGCTCGAGGTAGGACAAGGAGATGTGTTGGCGCTGGCTGATACCTGCAAGCGTCACCGGGCCCTGCTCCTGGCGCAGTGCCAGGTCAATCATCGCCGTGACGGCGAAACGGCCTTTCGTGGTGAGTCTCATATCTGGTGGGAACCGCAATTCTCGACAAGTTTGGTCAAGTATAAATACATGACAGTTTTAGTCAAGTATCCCCAATGTGAATTGGGTCATTCGCTTAACGAAAACTTTTGTTACAGGGTCAATTGGGGCCGAAGTGCCGCAATGAGACCACGGCAGGCCGCTTCGCATTGGTCCAGCACGATTTCGAAGCCCTCGCCGCCGCCAAAGTATGGATCGACGACCTCGCGCATATCGAAACCTGGCGCAACCTTTTCCAACTCATCCGCGACCGGCGCGCCTGCATCCGTCGCAAATTCCATGAGGAGACGAATCTTGTCACGCTGTGCCGGCGGACAGATTTGTCTGAGCGCCGCGACGTTTTTGTCGTCCATCGCGACGATCAGGTCGAAGCGCTCGAAATCGGCGGCGGTGATCTGACGCCCTCGAAATGTCGACAAATCGTAACCGCGGCTTCTGGCCGCGCGCTGCGCGCGCTCGTCCGGCGCTTCGCCGATGTGCCAGTCGCCCGTGCCCGCCGAATCGACGATCACGCGATCAGTCAGCTTCGCCTCGGCCAGCAGGCCTCGCATGACGCCTTCCGCGGTCGGGGAACGGCAGATGTTCCCAAGGCACACGAAGCAGATGGCGACGGTATTCATCGATGGCTGAGCGGCTCAGCCGCATATGTCATAAAAGGTGAAACAGTGTCGCGATTATACAAAGCCGTGCAAAATCACGCCGGCGCCGTGCCAGCCCCGGCCGTCAGAGCGGCTGGGCCGGCATGTGGGAGGCCGGGTGCATCGTGGCAGCGGGCATCGACGCTTCGTCGCCGACGTATCCATAAGACACGGCGCGCGCCAGTTCCGCCGACACGCGATCGGCGGCGAGCGGCGACTGCGACGATTGCGCACCCGCGTCGTTGTACAGATGCAGGTACGCAGCGGCCGCGAGCGGCAGGATGATTGCCCAAGGCCAATACACCGATACTTTCTTTTTCATGATGTCGTTCTCTCAAAGCGGGCCGAGGTGCACAGGCGCACTTTGCCCAGTCGAAATGGTAGATGAAGGCGCAATCCGGAAAAACCCACCCCACGACAACGCTGCGTTGCAGTCGGATGAACAGTCGGACCACTGACCGGTTTGCAGTCACCGCGAGCCATGCCTTTCGACAGCCGAAAGAAATCCTTACAAAAGCACACACAGGTAATACTCGGCTGGCGCTACAAATAACGTATGGGCAATGTGCCTCTCGTCAGTCTGTCTAACACTCAAATGAAACGTCTTATTCCTTCTCTCGCACCCATTGCCGTAGCCGTCTGCGCGGCTGCCGCGCTCAGTGGCTGTGCCGCCTATCCATATGGCGGAGCGCCCGCGTATGGTTACAGCGACGGCTATTACGACCCTTACGGCGCGCCCGCATACGGCTATGCCGAGCCGCCTGTGCAATCGAGCCTGTTCCTCGGCTTTGGCGGTGGCGGCTATTCGGGCCGCGACTACGATAACCGCCATTGGGGTGACCGTGGTCATGATCGCGATCGCGGAAACTGGAACGATCATCGCGGACCGAACGGGGGCGGTGGACCGCACGGGCCGCCGCCGCAAGCGAACAACCCGCCGCCGAACGCGGGCGGCGGCGGGCACGGCAGCCGGCCGCCGGCTCAACCCGGTGGGGGACAACCGCAGGGTGGCAACCGGGGCGGCGGAGATCGCGGCGGCAATTACCACAACCCGTGGGCCGGTGGCCAGAGCAACTGGCATTGACGGACATCGTCGGCCCGCCGACTGGCTCCCATATGCGGCCAAAGAACAAGAGGCTGCATCGCTCAGGCGATGCAGCCTCTTTCTGTTGATGCCCTTGACGGCAGCGATGCCATCGACAAGCGAGCAGCAGTCTATCCGATATGCGTCTTGCTCGCGGCATACAGCTCGCGGAACGTGCGTCCCACGGGCGCGGGCATTTCGCGCGTGTTCGTCCAGCCGCTGCCGAGCGGCAGCTTCGCGATCGACTTGCTGCCGCCGCCCATCCACTCCAGGATTCGCACGGCGAGCTTCGTGAAGAGTCCATAAGCCGTCGGGTGCATCGCGAGATAGCCCCAGACGGCGAGCCCGAACCGCTCCTGCCACGGCCGCAGATGACGCTCCATCTGCCGCTCGCGCAGCTTGCGCAGCAGGTCCGACAGTGGAATGCCGACGGGACACACGCTATTGCATTCGCCGCAGAGCGTCGCGGCCTGCGGCAGGTCGAGCGCCTTCTCGATGCCCACATAGCTCGGCGTCAGCACCGAGCCCATCGGCCCCGGATAGACCCAGCCGTACGTATGGCCGCCGACCTTCTGATACACCGGGCAATGGTTCATGCACGCGCCGCAACGGATACAGCGCAGCATCTCCTGAAAGTCGCCGCCGATCAGCCCGGTGCGCCCGCCGTCGACGAGCACCACGTACATATGCTCCGGCCCGTCCTGCTCGTCCGCGGCGCGCGGCCCCGTCAGCACGGAGAAGTAGTTCGAAATGTCCTGCCCCGTTGCCGAGCGCGGCAGCAGACGCATGGCCGTCGCGAGATCCTCGAGGGTCGGCAGCACTTTCTCGATGCCCGTCACCGCGACGTGCACGCGCGGCATCACCGTGCACATGCCCTCGTTGCCCTCATTCGTCACGAGCGCGACCGAGCCCGTTTCCGCGATTACGAAGTTGCCGCCCGTCACGCCCATGTCGGCCGTCATGAAATGCGGACGCAACATCTCGCGTGCTTCGCGCGTCATCTCGGGGATTTCGGTCAGGCGCGGCCGCTCGTGCGTCTTCGCGAACAGGTCGGCAATTTCGTCCTTGTCCTTGTGGACGACGGGCGCAATGATGTGGCTCGGCGGCTCGTTGTCGTTGATCTGCAGGATGTACTCGCCGAGATCGGTTTCGATCGACTGCACGCCCATCTGTCCGAGCACTTCGTTCAGGCGCATCTCCTCGGACACCATCGACTTCGTCTTGATCACCTTCTTCACGTCGTGCTTGCGCGCGATATCGGCGACGAGCTTCGCGGCGTCCTGCGTCGTCTCGGCGAACAGGACGTTGACGCCACGCCGCGTCGCCTCACGCTCGAACGTTTCGAGCCAGACATCGAGGTTCTCCAGTGCACGGTTGCGGCGCTCCTTGAGCGCGGCGCGCGTCGCCGGAAAATCGATCGCGGTCATCGCCGAAGCACGCGCCGACACGAATTTCGTCGACAGCTTGGTCAGATTTTGCTGAAGGCGCTGGTCCGCGAGCTTCTGGCCCGCGCGCGCCTTGAACTGCATCGTTTGGACTTGCATGACGGCCTTGGGGATCGGGTTATCGGTGTTGACTGCCAGTTGCTGACTTGCCGTTGACGGCATGGCTCCGGC
The DNA here is from genome assembly GCF_038900755.1 of Paraburkholderia diazotrophica. Lineage (GTDB taxonomy): Bacteria > Pseudomonadota > Gammaproteobacteria > Burkholderiales > Burkholderiaceae > Paraburkholderia > Paraburkholderia diazotrophica_A. The sequence goes on along the minus strand of NZ_JBBPEN010000011.1, from coordinate 45,449 downwards.
CAGAACGTGGCTTAAGCGTCGCCCGCCAGCACCTGCGCGATGTGCAGAACGCGCGTGGTCGTATCACCTGTGCGGCGCAGGCGCCCTTCGATGTTCAGCATGCAGCCGAGGTCGCCCAGCACGACGGTATTCGCGCCGCTTGCCTGGATGTTGGCGCATTTCTCGTCGACGATCGCCGTCGAGATATCGCCGAACTTGAGCGCGAAAGTGCCGCCGAAGCCGCAGCAGTGCTCGCAGTTCTTCATCTCGGTTACGGCGACGCCCGCCTGCGCGAGCAGCGCGCGCGGCTGCTCCTTGACACCCAGTTCGCGCAGCCCCGAGCACGAATCGTGATACGTGACGGGCCCGCGGAAGTCTCCCGGGGTCAACTCGATCTTTGCGACAGTGGCGAGAAAATCGGTCAGCTCATAGACCTTCGGACGCAGGCGCGCGAAGCGGCCCATCAGCTCGGGGTCGTCCGCGAAAAGATCGCCGTAGTGCGTGCGGATCATCCCGCCGCACGACCCCGACGGCACGACCACATAATCGTACTGCTCGAACTCGCGCAGCGTCTTTTCGGCGAGATCGCGCGCAATGCCGCGATCGCCGGAGTTGTAGGCCGGCTGTCCGCAGCACGTTTGCGCCGGCGGCACGAAAACCTCAAACCCCGCGCGCTCGATAAGCTTGATCGCGGAAAAGCCGATTTCGGGGCGCATCAGATCGATCAGGCAGGTGACGAAAAAACCGACTCGCATGAGTGCTCCTCCGGGGAAACGTCCCTGATTATCCGCTGTTTGGCGCGCAATACCAACGCGTGACGGCCCCTACGCGCAATGAACCCGTCATGCGCCGCGCGCTGCCGCCAGTCGATACAGGTTCGACCGGCGTTCGCTTTTTTCACAATACGAGATACAATCGGTTTTCCGCTGTTTGACGCGTCAACCGTTTAGTCCTATGAGCGACACGAACCCGGACCCCAAAACCTCGATCCAGGTGATCGAGCGCATGATGCGCCTGCTGGACGCCCTCGCCGCGCACAGCGATCCCGTCAGTCTGAAGGAACTCGCGCAGCGCACCGATCTTCATCCCTCCACTGCCCATCGCATCCTGAACGACATGGTGACGTGCCGTCTCGTCGACCGTTCCGACCCGGGCACTTATCGCCTCGGCATGCGGCTGCTGGAACTCGGCAACCTCGTCAAAGCACGCCTGTCGGTGCGCGACGCCGCGCTAATGCCGATGCGCGAGCTGCACCGGTTGACGGGCCAGACCGTGAATCTGTCGGTGCGCCAGGGCGACGAGATCGTCTATATCGAACGCGCCTACTCCGAACGCTCTGGCATGCAGGTCGTGCGCGCGATCGGCGGCCGCGCGCCGCTGCATCTGACCTCCGTCGGCAAGCTCTTCCTCGCCGCCGACGAATCGACCCGCGTGCGCGCGTATGCGACGCGCACCGGCCTGTCCGGCCATACGCAGAACAGCATCACCGATCTCGCGAAACTCGAACGCGAGCTGTTGTACGTCCGCCAGCAAGCCTGTGCGCGCGACAACGAGGAGCTGGAACTGGGCGTGCGCTGCATCGCGGCGGGCATCTACGACGATACGGGCAAGCTGGTCGCGGGCCTGTCGCTTTCCGCGCCCGCCGACCGCCTGCAGGATTCGTGGCTCGGCCAGTTGAGCAAAACGGCGCTGGTGATTTCCGAATCGCTCGGCTATCACCCGCAGGAACAGCAGGCCGCTACGTCGCCCGCGCATTCCGCGTGACTTGCGTCTTGCCGCGTCATACGCTCGCAAACAAGCTCACAAGCAAGCCCATAAGCATGCCCATAAGCACGCTGCAAGCCGTTAGAACGGACGCAAGCGAAAAGCCCCGCTGATGCGGGGCTTTTTTGTTGTGTCTCGTCGGGATCAGGCTTGCGCTCAGGTGCCTGCGCCGTTGGCGTCCGCGCTCGTGATGCGCTGTTCGCCGCCGTTGTCGAGCCACGTTCGCAGACGCTGCGCGTCGGCGAAACGCGAGTACTTGCCCGACGAATCGAGCAGCACCAGGATCATCGGACGGTCGTGAATCGTCGCCTGCATCACGAGGCACTCGCCCGCTTCGTTGATGAAGCCCGTCTTCTGCAGGCCGATATCCCACGACGAATTGCGCACCAGCGCGTTCGTGCTGTTGTACGCGATCGTGCGCTTGCCCGTGTACACCTCGTAGCTGCGATCCGTCGAGAACTTGCGGATCATCGGATACTGATACGCGGCATTGACCATCTTCACGAGATCGCGCGCGCTCGCCACATTCTGGCTCGTCAGGCCCGTCGGATTCTCGAAGTGCGTATCGGTCATGCCGAGCGCCTTCGCTTTCGCGTTCATCGCCGCCATGAAAGCGGGACGGCCGCCCGGGAAATAGCGCGACAGCGCGGCTGCGGCGCGGTTCTCCGACGCCATCAGCGCGATGTGCAACATGTCTTCGCGCGAGAGCACCGAGCCGACGGACAGACGCGAGCCTGTGTTCTTCTCGTAGTCGCGGTCTTCGTCCGTGACTTCGATCTGCTCGGTCATCGGCGCCTTCGAATCGAGCACGACCATCGCCGTCATCAGCTTCGTGATCGACGCGATGGGCACGACGGCGCGCGAGTTCTTGTCGAACAGCGTCTCCGACGTATTCTGGTCGACCACATAAGCGACGCTCGAGCGCAGCATCAGCGCATCGGGCGTTTCGTGCAGCCCGAACGCCGTGCCGACGGACGGCTGACGCGGCTCGAACGCGACGCGGCGAACGGCCGTGTGATGCCGGCCGTTCATCGTGTACGCGACACGGCGCTTCTTCGAAACGGGACGGGATTCTTCGTCGTTGGCAACAGCCGCCGCCTTCACTGCTTTCGACGACCGGCTGGAGACCTTCTCGGCAGACGCCTTTCTGGACGCCTTCTTGCCAGCTTTCGCAGCTTTGGCGGGAGCCGTGGTGGACGCGGCGAACGCGTCGACGGGTGCGGCAAAAGCCGCTGCGATGACCACCGAGGCAGCCACCGACAGAGCGGTGCTGAGCGCCGCGCCGTGCATCACTTTCAGTGACGAAAACATGTCGGTTTTCATTGGTGTTCTGATTGGAGCGGCGAGAGAGTTTTCGCCAGTGTAGTAAAACAGTTAAAAATTAGCAATATTAAGCACTTATCCACCTTCCTTAAACCAAGTTGTCAGGCCTTGTTAAGAAAGACAATAAGCCACGGTGTGTCATCGAAAAAACCAATGACACGCCGGCATGTCGCCACTGCCTTGCCACTGAACGGGACTCACTCGATCAGCATATCGGCATATTCGACAGAAACTTGATCAGGGGAAGTACGGTCGCGTACGGTAGAGAATCGATCCGACTCGCAAACGTCCCGGAACGTCACCATCCGCAACCGATGCGCGTTCCGCAGACACCGCAAGCCGCCGGCTTTTAAGCGATTACTGGAAACAGCACATCGCGCGTTCGACCGGAATGGAGTTTTAACGTTCCGCTACGGTTTTCGGTTTACCTGAGAATTTTACCTTTTCGACCAAAAATGCGCCGCTGGCTTGTCGCCGCCTTTCACGGCTTGGGAGAGCGCGTATTTTGCGGCACCACATCAGTGCAAACCCTAGTGTGCGGGCGCTTCACCGCAATGTCATAAACGCTACATAACCTACTGTTTTAACAGCAGTTTCCATGCGTTGTGCGTTGCACAAAATAGTTCTTGACTTCCATCGGCGCCGTCCTAAAATGGGAACCGTTGCTGCGACGCACAACGCACTGCGGACCAGCGAACTCATCCGATCTGCAGTTAACCCAACTCGGTCCGCAATAGACGGGCCGGTAATCCAGGAGCGTAAACATGACTCTGCTGACCCCTGAGCAATTCGCCGCAGCGCAGAAGGCAAACCTCGAAACCCTGTTCGGCCTGACCTCGAAGGCATTTGAAGGCGTCGAAAAGCTGGTCGAGCTGAATCTGCAAGTCGTCAAGTCGACGATCGCGGAAAGCCAGGAAAACGCACAACGCGCGCTGTCAGTGAAGGACGCGCAAGAACTGCTCGCGCTGCAAGCGGGCCTGACGCAGCCGGTGGCAGAAAAGGTTCTGTCGTATGGCCGTCACCTGTACGAAATCGCATCGGCTACGCAAGCGGAATTCGCACGTGTCGCTGAAGCTCAATACGAAGAGCAGAACAAGAAGGTGCAAGCGCTCGTCGAGAACGTCGCGAAGAACGCACCGGCTGGTTCGGAAACGGCTGTCGCCGTGATCAAGTCGGCCATCACCGCTGCTAACACGACGTACGAAACGGTTCACAAGGCAACGAAGCAAGCTGTCGAAATCGCTGAAAGCAACTTCAACGCGGCTGCAACGGCTGCATCGAAGGCCGCTTCGCAAGCTGCTGCTCAGGCTTCGCGTACGGCAGCATCGGCCAAGAAGGCTGCTGTCTGAGAATCAACGAAACGGTTTCAACGGATCGGGCCTCACCCGCGCCTGACGGATGCTCCGGCATCCGTCGAGGCGCAGCCGCGAGAAACACTGTCGAAGTGACTGGCGGAACGGAATGGCGCCGCACGGTCAATGCTTCGGCGACCGGGCGGCCAGACGCTCCGATACGTTAAACAGCGTATCGTTTCCCCGGCTCAGGCCGGGATTTTTTTGTCCGCTCGCTGAGCGTTCGCTTTGCCATCTGCGTCATCGTGCGTTTCGTGCAAGATGCGACCGCGCGACGGCGGCAATCGCGACGCCAACGCGACGCCATGAAAAACGGCGCGCCCCTCGAAAGAGGGACGCGCCGTTGTCACATGCGCCGATCGCGAAAGCGGCGTGACGAGTTCACGCCGCGTGCCGCTCACTTCTTCTTTTGCGGCGGCAGATCCGTACAGACGCCTTCATACAATTCGGCGGCCATGCCGATCGATTCGCCGAGCGTCGGATGCGGATGGATCGTCTTGCCGATATCCGTTGCATCCGCGCCCATTTCGATCGCGAGACACACTTCGCTGATCAGATCGCCCGCGTTCAGACCGACGATGCCGCCGCCGATCACGCGATGCGTCTCTTCGTCGAAGATCAGCTTCGTGAAGCCTTCGTCGCGGCCATTGGCGATCGCTCGGCCCGACGCGGCCCACGGGAACACCGCCTTGCCGTACTTGATGCCTTCGGCCTTGCACTGGTCTTCCGTCTTGCCTGCCCAGGCCACTTCCGGATCGGTGTAGGCCACCGACGGAATCTGCAACGCGTCGAAGTACGCCTTCTCGCCGCGCGCCGCTTCCGCCGCGACGTGGCCTTCATGCACGGCCTTGTGCGCGAGCATCGGCTGGCCGACGATATCGCCGATCGCGAAGATGTGCGGCACGTTCGTGCGCTGCTGCTTGTCGACTTCGATGAAGCCGCGATCCGTCACGGCCACGCCCGCCTTGTCCGCGCCGATCTTCTTGCCGTTCGGGCTGCGGCCCACGGCGACGAGCACCAGGTCGTAGCGCTGCGGCTCGGCAGGCGCCTTCTCGCCTTCGAACGACACGTAGATGCCGTCGGCCTTCGCTTCGGCGGCCGTGGTCTTCGTCTTGAGCATCACATTGGCGAAACGCTTGCTGTTGAACCTCTCCCAGACCTTCACCAGATCGCGGTCCGCGCCCAGCATCAGGCCGTCGAGCATTTCGACGACGTCGATCTGCGCGCCGAGCGTCGCATAAACCGTCGCCATTTCCAGCCCGATGATGCCGCCGCCGATCACGAGCATGCGCTTCGGAATCTGGCGCAGTTCGAGCGCGCCCGTCGAATCGACGACGCGCGGATCTTCCGGAATGAACGGCAGCTTCACGGCCTGCGAACCGGCCGCGATGATCGCCTGCTTGAAGCGCACGACCTTCTTGCCGCTCTCGCCCTGCACTTCCATATGATGCGGATCGACGAACGTGCCGACGCCCGTGACGACTTCGACCTTGCGCGCCTTCGCCATGCCGGCGAGACCGCCCGTCAGCTTCTTGACGACGCCCGACTTGAAGTCGCGCAGCTTGTCGAGATCGATCTGCGGCTTGCCGAACGAGATGCCGTGCGATGCGAGCTCTTCCGCTTCATCGATGACGAGCGCCGTGTGCAACAGTGCCTTCGACGGAATGCAGCCGACATTCAGGCACACGCCGCCGAGCGTCGGGTAGCGCTCGACGAGCACCGTCTTCATGCCGAGGTCGGCCGAGCGGAACGCGGCCGAGTAACCGCCGGGACCCGCGCCGAGCACGAGCATGTCGCACTCGATATCCGCCGAGCCGGAATAGCTGCCTGCTTGCGGCGCAGGCGCAGCGGCGGGAGCCGATGCTGCAGCCGGTGCAGGCGCCGCCGCCTTCGGTGCAGCCGCAGGAGCGCCCGCGCCTTCGAGCAGCACGAGCACGGTTCCTTCGGACACGGTATCGCCGACCTTTACCTTCACTTCCTTGACCACGCCAGCCGCGGGGCTCGGCACGTCCATCGTCGCCTTGTCCGATTCGAGCGTGACGAGCGACTGCTCCTTCTCGACGCGGTCGCCGGCCCTCACAGCGATCTCGATGACGGGCACGTCCTTGTAGTCGCCGATATCCGGCACCTTGATTTCCTGCACGCCGCCGCCTGCCGTCGAAGCAGCAGCAGGCGCAGGTGCGGCCTTCTCCGGTTCCTTGCCGGCTTTCGCTTCGCCGGACGTTTCGACGACGGCGATGACGGTGCCCTGCGAGACCTTGTCGCCGGCCTTGATGCGGACTTCCTTGACGGAGCCGGCCGTGTCGCTCGGCACTTCCATCGATGCCTTATCCGATTCGAGCGTCAACAGCGACTGCTCTTTTTCGATCGTGTCACCCGGCTTGATATTGACTTCGATGACATCGACGTCCTTGAAATCGCCGATGTCCGGCACCTTCACTTCGACGAGACTCATAGTGTCCCCTTCTCTTATTGACCGTGTTGAAAGAAGGCCGCCAAAACGCCGAACCCGCGACACGAAGCGCAGGCCCGATGCCGTCCGCCAGCAAGGCGGGACGGCAACGCAGATCCAGCGAACGCGCCTGAACGAACGCATCGACGCGAGGTTCAGGCGACGGCCATCACATCAACAATCAAAGAATCACACGCCGGAAATCGGCAAGAATCGACCCGAGATACGCATTGAAGCGCGCGGCTTCCGCACCGTCGATCACCCGATGGTCATACGACAGCGACAGCGGCAGCGTCAGGCGCGGCACGAACTGCTTGCCGTCCCAGACCGGCTTCATCGCGCTGCGCGACAGGCCCAGGATCGCGACTTCAGGCGCATTGATGATCGGCGTGAAGTGCGTGCCGCCGATGCCACCGAGCGACGAAATCGAGAAGCAGCCACCTTGCATCTGGTCGGGCTTGAGCTTGCCCTCGCGAGCGAGCTTCGACAGCTCCGACATCTCCTTCGCGATATCGACGAGACCCTTCTTGTCCGCATCGCGGATCACGGGCACGACGAGACCGTTCGGCGTATCGGCGGCGAACCCGACGTGGTAGTACTGCTTGAACACCAGGTTGTCGCCGTCGAGGCTCGCATTGAACGTCGGGAACTTCTTGAGCGCCGCGACGACGGCCTTGATCACGAACGCGAGCATCGTGAATTTCACGCCCGCCTTTTCGTGCTCCTTGTTCAGTTGGACGCGCAGCGCTTCGAGGTCGGTGATGTCTGCTTCGTCGTTGTTCGTGACGTGCGGAATCATCACCCAGTTGCGGTGCAGGTTCGCGCCGGAAATCTTCTTGATGCGCGACAGCGGCTTCGGATCGATCGGGCCGAACTTCGTGAAGTCGATCTTCGGCCACGGCAGCAGGCCGAGCTCGCCGCCGCCCGCCGCAGCCGGCGCGGCAGCCGCAGCGGGCGCCGCGCGCTGGCCCGTCATGACGCCCTTGACGAACGCGGTGACGTCGTCCTGCGTAATGCGTCCCTTCGGACCCGTGCCTTGCACGCGCGACACATCGACGCCCAGTTCGCGCGCGAACTTGCGCACCGACGGCGACGCATGGCTCGCGCGATACGCGCCGCCTTCGCCTGCGGGAATGACGGGCGCCTGCGCGAGCGCGGACGGTTGAGCGGGAGCCGGCGACGGCGCGACGGGCGCGTCCGATGGCGCTTCTTCGCGCTTCGCGGCAGCGGGCGCGGGAGCCGGCGCAGCGACGGCGCCCTCGGCTTCGAGCAGCACGATCAGCGTGCCTTCGGACACGTTGTCGCCAACCTTGACCTTCACTTCCTTGACGACGCCGGCGGCCGGGCTCGGCACATCCATCGTCGCCTTGTCCGATTCGAGCGTGACGAGCGACTGCTCCTTTTCGACGCGGTCGCCGACCTTCACGGCGACTTCGATCACGGGCACGTCCTTGTAGTCGCCGATGTCCGGCACCTTGATTTCCTGCACGCCGCCGCCCTTCGATGCGGCAGCGGGAGCGGGAGCCGGTGCAGCGGCGGAAGCCGGTGCAGGCGCGGGTGCGGCCGCTCCATTGCCTTGCGCGGGCTTCGCGGCAGCCGCGCCGCCTTCGCCGTCGAGCAGCACGATCAGCGTGCCTTCCGACACCGTATCGCCAAGCTTGACCTTCACTTCCTTCACCGTGCCCGACGCCGGGCTCGGCACATCCATCGTCGCCTTGTCGGATTCCAGCGTGACGAGCGACTGCTCTTTCTCGACGGTATCACCCGCCTTCACCAGCACCTCGATTACAGGAATGTCCTTGTAATCGCCGATGTCCGGTACCTTGACTTCGATCGCTTGGCTCATTGTTTTCTGTCTCCAGGGCCGCGCGCACCTCGGCCGCCCGCTTCGGGCGACGAGGTGCGCGTCAGGGGCTCGCGGGGGCGATGCCTTAGACGGTCATCGGGTTGGGTTTGGACGGATCGAGGTTGTACTTCTTCAGCGCGTCGGCCACGACCTTGCGCTCGATCGTACCCTCATCGGCCAGCGCGTTCAGCGCAGCAACCGTAGTCCAGTAGCGGTCGACTTCGAAGAAGTGACGCAGCTTCTCGCGCGTGTCCGAACGGCCGAAGCCGTCGGTGCCCAGCACGACGAAGCGTTGCGGCACGAATGCGCGGATCTGCTCGACGAGCGCGCGGACATAGTCGGTCGAGGCAACGACGGGGCCCTTCGCGTCCTTCAGCAGCGTCTCGACGTGCGACAACTTCTTTTCAGCCAGCGGGTTCAGCAGGTTCTGACGCTGCACTTCGTGGCCTTCGCGAGCGAGCTCCGTGAAGCTCGGCACGCTCCACAGGTCGGCCTCGACGCCCCAGTCGTTCTTCAGCAGGTCGGCGGCGGCGATAACTTCATTGAAGATCGTGCCCGCGCCCATCAGCTGCACGCGCGGCGCCTTCGCGTTGTCCGCGCCCTTGCGGAACGCGTACATGCCCTTGATGATGTCCTTCGCCACGCTCTCGCCCTGCGGAATCGCCGGGTGCTCGTAGTTCTCGTTCATCACCGTGACGTAATAGAACACGTCTTCCTGCTCCTGCACCATGCGGCGCAGACCGTCCTGCATGATGACGGCGAGTTCGTAGCCGAACGTCGGGTCATAGCTGATGCAGTTCGGCACGGATGCCGCCCACAGCAGCGAGTGGCCGTCTTCGTGTTGCAGGCCTTCGCCGTTGAGTGTCGTGCGGCCTGCCGTGCCGCCCAGCAGGAAGCCGCGCGAACGCATGTCGCCCGCCGCCCACGCCAGATCGCCGATGCGCTGGAAGCCGAACATCGAGTAGAAGATGTAGAACGGGATCATGATCTCGCCGTGCGTCGAGTACGACGTCGCCGCTGCGATCCAGTCCGACATGCCGCCCGCTTCGTTGATGCCTTCCTGCAGGATCTGGCCGGTTTCCGATTCCTTGTAGAACATCAGCTGGTCGGAATCTTCCGGCACGTACTTCTGCCCATCCTGATTCCAGATGCCGATCTGGCGGAAGAGACCCTCCATGCCGAACGTACGCGACTCGTCCGGCACGATGGGCACGACGCGCTTGCCGATCGCCTTGTCCTTCAACAGGATGTTGAGGATGCGAACGAACGCCATCGTCGTCGAAATCTCGCGGCCTTCTCCCGTGCCCTTCAGGAGCGGCTCGAATGCGTCGAGCGCCGGGACGGGCAGCGATTCCGCCTTCTGGCGGCGCGCCGGCAGATACCCGCCCAGTTCCTGGCGGCGGGCGCGCATGTATTCGAGTTCCTTCGAGCCTTCCTCGAACGTGAGGTACGGCACGTGCGCGATCTCCTCGTCCGAGACGGGCAGACGGAACTGGTCGCGGAAGTGCTTGAGCGCCTCCACCTGCATCTTCTTCTGCTGGTGGGTGATGTTCATCGCCTGGCCGGCTTCGCCCATGCCGTAGCCCTTGATCGTCTTCGCGAGGATCACGGTCGGCTGGCCCTTCTTCTGCGTCGCGGCGTGGAATGCCGCGTAGATCTTGTGCGGATCGTGACCGCCGCGGTTCAGGTTCCAGATGTCATCGTCGGACCAGTCGGCGACGAGCGCCTTCAGTTCAGGCGTGTTGAAGAAGTGCTCGCGGACAAACGCGCCCGACTCCGACTTGTACGTCTGGTATTCGCCGTCGACGACTTCCATCATCCGGCGCATCAGCGCGCCCGACTTGTCGCGTGCGAAGAGCGCGTCCCAGCGGCTGCCCCAGATCACCTTGATGACGTTCCAGCCCGCGCCGCGGAATTCGCTTTCCAGTTCCTGGATGATCTTGCCGTTGCCGCGCACGGGACCGTCGAGGCGTTGCAGGTTGCAGTTGATCACGAACACGAGGTTGTCGAGACGCTCGCGGCCGGCCATGCCGATGGCGCCGAGCGATTCGGGCTCATCCGTTTCGCCGTCGCCGAGGAACGCCCACACCTTGCGGCCGTCCGTCTTCGCGATGCCGCGCGCCTCCAGGTACTTCATGAAGCGCGCCTGGTAGATCGCCATGATCGGGCCGAGACCCATCGACACCGTCGGGAACTGCCAGAAGTCGGGCATCAGCCACGGGTGCGGATACGACGAGATGCCCTCGCCGCCCACTTCCTGGCGGAAATTGTCGAGCTGCTTGTCGGACAGGCGGCCCAGCAGGAACGCGCGCGAGTAGACGCCCGGCGACGAGTGGCCCTGGACGAACACGAGGTCGCCGCCGTGATCTTTGGACGGCGCGTGCCAGAAGTGGTTGAAGCCGACGTCGTACAGCGTCGCAGCCGACGCGAACGATGCGATATGGCCGCCGACGTTGGTTTCCTTGCCGGCGCGCAGCACCATCGCCATCGCGTTCCAGCGCGTGTACGAGCGGATGCGGTGCTCGATGTCCTGGTCGCCGGGGATCTTCGCCTGGTTCGCGACGGGAATCGTGTTGATGTACGGGGTGTTGGCGGAGAACGGCAGATGCTCGCCATGCACGCGCGCAAATTCGATCTGCTTCTCGATGAGGTAGTGCGCGCGGTCGGGACCGACAGCAGAAATCACGCCATCTAGCGCTTCGAGCCATTCGGCGGTTTCTTGCGGGTCGCCATCGTCTTTGGCATTGGCGACGTACTTCATGACTTCGTCGGGTACAGCGGACATGCTCGTCTCCTGGATATGGGGAACGCACTGTGAACAGGCGGCGCGGACGAACGTCGACCGCGGCAGCTTCCGGCCGATTGTAATAAGGCCCACAACGCCTACGCAAGGAAATTTTCAGATTACGAGAGCGTTTCTCATAATGCGGAAAATTGTTGCGGCGCACCCTGGTTTGACTGCCCATCAGCGAGTACGTCGGCTAGTTTGCGCCGAATTGCGCGACTTTCATCGCTTTTTTGCGGCAATTGCGTGTCAGCCGCTGCGCTACAATGCGAGCCATGTTGACCGATCGGCTTTTCGCACGCTCGGCGCGCTCCGCCGGTTCGTCGGCGGACTCGTCGCCCTCTCGCTGGCACCACGGACCCTGGTGGTCGAACTCCTATTTGCTGACGCCGCTCCTGTCGATCCTCGTTTTCCTGGTCGTCATGAGCCTGATTTTGTGGAGCCTGAACCGGCGCGAACAGCAGCAGCAGGAAGACACGCTTTACCGCAATGTCGCGTGGGCGCAGCAGCAGATCCGGCTGTCGATGACGGGCGCGCAGGAGCAGTTGCAGGCGCTGTCGCGCGATCTCGTCTCCGGTCACGCAGACCCGCATTCCTTCCAGGTGTCGACGGCCGACATCATGCAGGGGCATCCCGAGATCCTCTACATGAACTGGTACACGAGCGCGCAGCAGCCGCGCTGGCCGAACAATGCGCTGCCCGGCCTGGGCCAGCGTCTCGCCAAGCCGAATGACCAGCAGATGGACGAGGCCGTCAAGGCCGCGTTCGCCGAAGCGCGCAACACGCGCCGCCAGGTCTATTCGCCGCTGATGTACGACGATGTCGGCAACGGCTACATCACGTTGCAAACCCCCGTCTATCGCGACCGCGAGTTCCTTGGCACGGTCGCCGCCGTGTTCTCGATCGAAGGGATACTGAAGCGCGACATCCCGCCCGAGCTGTCGGCGAAGTACAAGATCTCGATCATCGACATCAACAACCGCGAACTGGCCACGACGTCGACGCGCCCGCGCCTGCCGCGCGACGCGTACTACGACCTGCCGCTCGATCCGCCCGGACAAGGCGTGTCGGTGCGCGTCTACGCGTATCCGCAGATGACCAACTTCACGAACAACACGCTCGTGTGGCTGGTCGCGGGGCTGTCGTGCTTCGTGCTGTGGAGTCTGTGGAGCCTGTGGAAGCACACGCGCCAGCGCTTCGAGGCGCAGCAGGCGCTGTACGCCGAAGCGTTCTTCAGGCGTGCGATGGAAAACTCCGTGCTGATCGGCATGCGCGTGCTCGACATGCACGGCCGGATCACGCACGTGAATCCCGCGTTCTGCCGGATGACGGGCTGGGACGAAAGCGATCTCGTCGGCAAGAACGCGCCGTTCCCGTACTGGCCGCGCGATTCGTACCCGGAGATGCAGCGGCAGCTCGACATGACGCTGCGCGGCAAGGCGCCCTCTTCCGGCTTCGAGTTGCGCGTGCGCCGCAAGGACGGGTCGCTCTTCCACGCGCGGCTGTACGTATCGCCGCTGATCGACAGTTCGGGACGGCAAACGGGCTGGATGTCGTCGATGACGGACATCACGGAGCCGAAGCGCGCGCGCGAAGAACTCGCCGCCGCGCACGAACGCTTCACGACGGTGCTCGAAAGCCTCGATGCCGCCGTCTCCGTGCTCGCCGCCGACGAAGCCGAACTGCTGTTCGCGAACCGCTATTACCGGCATCTGTTCGGCATCCGTCCCGACGGTCATCTCGAACTCGCGGGCGGCGGCAGCTTCGACAGCTCCGCTGCGTCGTCGGACTCGATCGACATGGTCGACGCGTTCGCGGGCCTGCCAGCCGCCGCGCTCACCGAAAGCACGGCCGACGCGCAGGAAGTCTACGTGCAAGGCATCCAGAAATGGTTCGAAGTGCGCCGGCAGTACATCCAGTGGGTCGACGGCCACCTCGCGCAGATGCAGATCGCAACCGACATCACGACGCGCAAGCAGGCGCAGGAACTCGCGCGCCAGCAGGACGAAAAGCTGCAATTCACGAGCCGCCTGATGACGATGGGCGAAATGGCATCGTCGCTTGCGCACGAGCTGAACCAGCCTCTCGCGGCCATCAATAACTATTGCTCTGGAACCGTGGCGCTGGTTAAATCTGGTCGGACAACTCCCGACAACCTGTTACCAGTGCTCGAAAAGACCGCGCAGCAGGCGGTTCGGGCCGGCATGATCATCAAGCGCATCCGCGAATTCGTGAAACGCAGCGAACCGAAACGACAGGCCACCCGCGTCGCCGACATCGTCGCCGACGCCGTGGGTCTTGCCGAGATCGAAGCGCGCAAGCGCCGCATCCGCATCGTGACGGACATGCGCTCGCGCCTGCCCGTCATCTATGTCGATCCAGTGCTGATCGAGCAGGTGCTCGTGAACCTGCTGAAAAACGCCGCGGAAGCGATGCACGACGCGCGGCCCGATGCCGTCGACCCTGTCATTCGCGTGGTCGTGCGGCTCGACTCCGGCTTCGTGTGCATCAGCGTCGTCGACCAGGGTCCGGGCGTCGACGAAGCCACGGCCGAGCGTCTCTTCGAACCGTTTTACAGCACCAAGTCCGATGGCATGGGCATGGGGCTGAACATTTGCCGTTCGATCATCGAATCGCATCGCGGACGCCTGTGGGTGGTGAACAACGTCGAGTCCGACGGCCACATCACGGGCGCCACTTTCCATTGCAGTCTGCCTATTGGAGAGCCTGACGGCCCGAGCAACGGCGGGTCCGAGGCGCCGACACCACAAACCGTTACGGGAGAGCTATGAACACCCCAGTTACCACACAGGAAACCGTGTTTGTCGTCGATGACGACGAAGCGGTGCGAGATTCGCTGCGCTGGCTGCTGGAGGCGAACGGCTATCGCGTTCAATGCTTCTCCGCCGCGGAGCAGTTCCTCGACGCATGGCAGCCGCATCAGCATCCCGGCCAGATCGCGTGCCTGATTCTCGACGTGCGGATGTCGGGCATGAGCGGCCTCGAATTGCAGGAGCGCCTGATCGCCGACAACACGTTGCTGCCCATCATCTTCGTGACGGGTCACGGCGACGTGCCGATGGCCGTGTCGACGATGAAGAAAGGCGCGATGGACTTCATCGAAAAGCCGTTCGACGAAGCCGAACTGCGCAAGCTCGTCGAGCGCATGCTCGACAAGGCGCGCAGCGAAAGCACCAGCGTCCAGCAGCAGCGCGCCGCCGCCGAGCGCCTCGGCAAGCTCACGGCGCGCGAGCATCAGGTGCTCGAGCGGATCATCGCGGGCCGCCTGAACAAGCAGATCGCCGACGATCTCGGCATCAGCATCAAGACGGTCGAAGCGCACCGCGCAAACATCATGGAAAAGCTCAACGTGAACACGGTGGCCGACCTGCTGCGTCTCGCGTTGTCTAACAAGCCGCAGCAGGCGCAATAGCCCCTGCGCGGCGTGCGGGCGTCATCATGTGATGACGGCCTCGCAGTTCGGCGCCCTCGCCCGCTCTTCGCTGGATCTTGCGCGGGCGTCCGAAGCATCGTTGATCGCATCATGCGGCGCTGCATTCGCGGCGCCCTTCGTCGACTCCCCTCTTTACCCCGCCCTCGCGCATCTCGGCCGTCTCGCATTTCGCGCGCGACGCCGCTTTTCGTTAGACATCCAGACTAAATCGCAGCGCGCAACGAGCCGCGTTTTGACGCGTCATCCTCGCTCTGTTGCAGTTTCCGTCATCAACGCCGCTGCGATGCGCGCGACATACATCGCTCACATCGCCGGTTCACATCGCGCTTGCGCCCGCACCTCACTTCTATTATCAGTCGATTTACACCGTCGTTCCCCCATTCGCTCCATTGCCACAACACGCGTTGCGGCACGTCGGATTCGACCGACACCCGCGGCGCTCACAACGCAGCAAGGAGGTTCTCACCGTGAATCGATACGAACGCTACCGGCCCCGCACATGGCTGCTTTGCGCCGCGCTTGCGGGCATGCCGCTCGCTGCGGGCAGCGTGGCACCCGTTGACGCCATCGCGCAGACACCCGCGAAGATCTCGAGCCAGCAACTCGATTCGCTGACGGCGCCCATCGCCCTCTACCCGGATGCGCTGCTCGCACAGGTGCTGATGGCATCGACCTTTCCGCAGGACGTCGATGCGGCCGCCGCGTGGTCGAAGTCGAACACGCAGTACAAGGGCGACGATGCCGTCAAGGCCGTCGCATCGGAACCATGGGACCCGAGCGTGCAATCGCTCGTCGCGTTCCCGCAGGTGCTCGCGACGATGGCCTCGAAGCCCGACTGGGTCACGCAGCTCGGCAACGCATTTCTCGCGCAGCCGAACGACGTGATGGACTCCGTGCAGCGGCTGCGCAAGCAGGCGCAATCGGCAGGCAATCTGAAGACGACCGAGCAGCAGAAGGTGATCGTCGAGCAGAACACGATCCAGATCCAGCCGGCCAATCCGCAAGTGGTCTACGTGCCGACGTACAACCCGACCGTCGTCTACGGCGCGTGGCCCTATCCCGCCTATCCGCCCGTGTATGTGCCGCCCCCTCCCGGCTACGCGATCGCGTCGGGCTTCGCGGCAGGGCTTGCGTTCGGCGCGGGCGTGGCCGTCGTCAATTCGCTGTGGGGCGGATTCAACTGGAACAACCATGACGTCAACATCAACGTCAATCGTTACAACAACGTCAACGTCAACAACCGGATCAATTCGAACACTGCGACGTCGAACTGGAACCGCAACGCGAACGTCAACCGCAACAACGCGAACTTCAATCGCAACAACGCCAACATCAACAACAACCTCGCCGCGCAGCGCGATCAATATCGCGGACGCGACGCATCGCGCGCGCAGGCACAGCAGACGCTGCAGAACCGCACCGGCCAGAACCTGAGCGGCAACGCGAGCCAGCGCGTGCAGAACATCCATCAAGGCGGCGCGAACGCGGGCGAGATCCGTAACAGCGCGCAAAACCTGAACCGCGACAACGCATTGCGCGGCGCCGGCGATGGCGCGGGCTCGCGTCAGGATTTGCAGCGCGGACAGGCAAGCCGTCAGTCGCTCGCGAGCAACGGTGGCGCGAGCAATCGTGTCGGCGCGGGCGGAGGCGGTCAGCAGTTCGGCGGCGGCGAGGCGGGAGGCGGCCGGCTCGGGGCCGGCGGCGCAGGACAGGCAGGCGGCGGCTTCAGCGGAGGCGGCGGCGCAGGCAGGGGCGGAGGCGGTTTTGGCGGCGGTGCGGGCGGTGGCGGCGGACGCCAGTTCCATCGCCGCTGAGCGAACGATCAAGAACAGTCACGAGCAATCGCAACCCGTCGCGAACGATCACGAATGATCGACAGGAGGCACACATGATCCGCATTTCGACCCGCCGCGCACCGCGCGCGCTGCTTTGCGCGCGTGAGATTGCGCAGCGCGCTGCCGTTTCACAGGTTCCATCCGGTTCAACCGTCTCGCCGTTTGCGCGCACATCGAACGCGCTCGCGGCCGTCGTCGCCGTGACGCTGTGCGCCGCTGCGCAAACTGCCGCTGCGCAAGCCGTCTATCCGACGCCCGACGCGGCCGCCAGCGCGTTTGCCGACGCGCTCGCGACGAACGATCATCCGGCGATGGAGAAAGTGCTCGGCAAGAACTACGGCCGCTACATCCCGACGACCAACATCGGCGAGGACGACATCTATGCGTTCCTCGGGCAATGGGCGGACGGTCATCAGATCGTCGACGATCCGGCGCCGCGCCGCGGCCGCAAGAGCGTGCATCTGGCCGTCGGCAACGACGGCTGGACGCTGCCGATTCCGATCGTGCAGAGCGCGCGCGGCTGGCAGTTCGATACGCCCGCCGCCACCGACGAGATGCTCACGCGCCGCATCGGCCGCAACGAGCGCGCGGCGATACTCACATCGCTCGCCTACGTCGATGCGCAAAACGACTATCGAAGCCAGATGCAGCACTACGCGCAGAAGTTCATCAGCTCGCCCGGCCAGCGCGACGGACTCTACTGGGCCACCGCGCCCGGCGAGCCCGAAAGCCCGCTCGGGCCGCTCGCCGCGACGATGCCGCATCAGGTCGCGCCGGGCGAAGCGTACAACGGCTATCACTACCGCATCCTCACGTCGCAAGGCGCGAACGCCGAGGGCGGCGCGCAGAACTACGTGCAGGATGGCGCGCTGTCGAAAGGCTTCGGCCTCGTCGCGTGGCCGGCGGAATACGGCAAGACAGGCGTGATGAGCTTCATCGTCAACCAGAGCGGGCAGGTCTACGAGAAGAATCTCGGCGCGCAGACGTCGCGCGCGGCGAGCGCGATCACGTCGTTCAATCCCGATTCGTCGTGGACGGCGACGCAGCCCTGAACCCGCATTGAACGTAGTTCGAACGCACATCGAAATCTTCCCGACGACCGCGTGTCGCACTGGCCGCTTGACCCGGCGGCGGCCAGTGCGCTGATCCACGAAGCCAACCGATCCCATCCCCGACGGTATAATGTCGAACTTCGCTGCGGCGCGGTTTTCGCGCCGTGCGCTTTTCGGCACGCGACCTGTTCCTGCCTCCGAGCGCCATCCGTGCGATTCGCGACGGCCGCGCGAGAGCGCATGTCGCGAACGCGCGCGCAGCACGCGCTGCATGCGCGGCAACGTGATCACCCGCCCCGCGCCTGCCCGTCCCGCCCGCATTCCGAACACCGTATCTCGACCGACCATGACAGCCAAACTGATCGACGGCATCGCCCTTTCCAAGACCCTGCGCGCCGGCGTCGCCACACGCGCCGCCGCCCTCACCGCCCGCGGACATCAGCCCGGTCTTGCCGTCGTGCTCGTCGGCGACAATCCCGCCAGCGAGGTCTACGTCCGCAACAAGGTGAAAGCCTGCGAGGACAACGGACTCTTCTCGTCTTACGACCGCTATCCCGCGAGCATGACGGAAGCGGACCTGCTCGCGCGCATCGACGAACTCAACCGCGATCCGAAGATTCACGGCATTCTCGTGCAACTGCCGCTGCCCGCGCATATCGACAGCCACAAGGTGATCGAAGCGATTGCGCCCGAGAAGGACGTCGACGGCTTTCACATCGCGAACGCAGGCGCGCTGATGACGGGCAAGCCGCTCTTTCGCCCGTGCACGCCGTATGGCGTGATGAAGATGTTCGAAGCGTACGGCATCGAATTGAATGGCGCGAACGCCGTCGTGATCGGGCGCTCGAACATCGTCGGCAAGCCGATGGCGCTGCTGCTGCTCCAGGCGAACGCGACAGTGACGGTTTGCCACAGCAAGACGCGCGATATCGCCGCGTACACCCGCCATGCCGATATCGTCGTGGTCGCGACGGGCCTGCGCAACACATTGACCGCAGACATGGTGAAGCCCGGCGCAACCGTGATCGACGTCGGCATGAATCGCGACGACCTCGGCAAGCTGTGCGGCGACGTCGACTTCGCGAGCGTCAAGGAAGTGGCCGGCCATATCACGCCGGTGCCGGGCGGCGTTGGCCCGATGACGATCACGATGCTGCTCGTCAATACGATCGAAGCCGCCGAGCGCGCGGCAGGCAAGGCCTGAACGGGCCTCGCGACAAACGCCCTCTTTCGTCGAATCGCGCCGATCGCCAAAGCCATCCGCGCGCGTGCTCTCAGCGGATCAACGCATCATCAGAAAGGCGGCCAGCGGACGGTCAGATCCGCTGCCGTCGTCGGCGAGCTTTCGGCCGTCGCGTTGCGCTCGCGTTTGCGGGCCGCGCTGCGTGCGAGCCACGCGCGGCACCCGTTCATCGCGGGCCGCTCGATCCAGCGCGACGACAGCGCCGCGCACGCAACGATAAACGGCGCGCTGACCACTATCGACAGCAGTGGCGGCATGCGCGGCGCGAGGGCCGCCACGCACTGCTGCACCATGAACCCATACAGATAGATCGCGTACGAATAGTCGTGGCGCGGCACCCAGCGGCGCAACGCCGGTGTCACGCTCACCCACAGCAGTCCGTAGACGAACGCGAGATAGAACAGCGCTTGCGCGCCCGCCGTATCGCGAAACACGAGATACACCAGCATCAGTCCCAGCGCGGCCAGACCGTTGATGTTGACGTGCTCGCGCCATCCATACAGCAGCATGCCGAGAAAGAAGAACGGCTCGGGGAAGAACGAATAGCCGCCCGCCTTCTCCGCGAAATCGCGCCAGCCTATATGCAACTCCGCGACGTTCACGCGAAGCGAGAACGCGGCCGCCGCGAGCAGCACGGCGATCAGGCTGCCCTTGCGCGTCGACAGCAGACCGAACACACCCGTGACCAGCACGAGCAGATAGCAGCGCACTTCGAGCGGCAACGTCCATAGCGGCGCGCACACATCGCGTGCGAAGCGGTTGTGCTCGAACACGCCCGGCAGCGTCCAGCCGCGCTTCATGATGAGCGTCGAGAAATAGTCGAGATTGCGCCACGTGACGCCCGACGAAAAGTAGTCGTGCGGTGTGAGCGTCGTGAAGATCGGCCCGACGATAAAGATCGCCGCCAGCGACGCGCCGACCAGCGCCGGCAGCAGACGCGCAAGACGCAACGCGATGAAGCGCGGCACCGAGCGTTGCCTGTCGAAGCTCGCGCTGACCAGCAGTCCGCTCAGCAGAAAGAACGCGTACACGCCGAGACTGCCCGCGCCGTCGAATCCCAGCGCGGACGCAACGCCGTCGGTCGCGGCCGTCCTCTGGACGACGTAGGCATGGCAATAGACGACGGCGCACGCGGCGACCAGTCGCACGAGATCGAAGTTGTTGGCGTCGCGAGCGAGGGCGCGCGAAAGAGTGCTCGAAGGCGGAGTCATCGGGATGCTACCTGCTGCGAAGCGGCCGCCGCGCAACGGCGAGCGGCAATTGAAGGATGCGCAAATCGGCGAACGGGGCGCGAACGACGGGTACGCGCGGGACACATGCGAGACACACACGAAACGCGCGCGCCGACCGTCCAACGATGCGCGAAAATCCCTGTTGCGACCGTTCGCTTGCCCACTTTCCCGTTCTGGTACAAATATGCGTGAGCCCGCCGCTTCTGCGCGCGGCCGGCAGTTCTGATAATTTGTGCTGCAATCGATCGATCCCGGCTGGAAATGGCGAATGGCGCCCCAATATGCTCCACAGGACGCCAGACGGCGGCCCGCGCGCGTGCGGGCCGCGCCCTGTGCGCCGCTCCGTTTCGGGCCCGGCTGACGTCATCCGGGCCTCCACTCAACGCGTCAGACAGGAAGCAACATGTCCACATCCCAATCGACATCCGACAATCCGCTCCTCGATTTCTCCGATCTGCCGCGCTTTGGCGAGATCCGCCCCGAACACGTGACGCCCGCCCTCGATGTGCTACTCGCGGACGCGAACGCCGCCGTCGAACGCGCGAGCGAGCCGTCGACGCCCGCGTCGTGGGCCGACGTCGTCGAGCCCGTCGAACGCGCGACGGAACCGCTGTCACGCGCATGGGGCGTGATCGGCCATCTGAACGCCGTCGCCGATACGCCCGAACTACGCGCCGTCTATGGCGAGAACCTGCCGCGCGTCACCGAGTTCTGGTCGAGCGTCGGACAGAATCTCGCGCTGTACGAGAAGTACAAGTCGATTGCCGCCGCCAGCGATTTCGAATCGCTGACGGGCGAGCGCAAGAAGATCCTTAACAACGCGCTGCGTGACTTCCGCCTGTCGGGCGCCGAACTGCCCGAAGACCAGAAGCCGCGTTTCGCGGAATTGCAGGAACGTCAGGCCGCGCTGTCGAAGGCATTTTCGGATCACGTGCTCGACGCAACCAATGCCTATGCGTATGTCGCCGAAAGCCAGGATGAACTGGCGGGACTGCCCGAAGACGTGATCGCAGCCGCCCGCGAAGCGGCCGAGCGCGAGGGCAAAAGCGGCTGGAAGTTCACGCTGCATTTCCCGTCGTACTTCCCGGTGATGCAGTACTCCGAAAACCGCGCGATGCGCGAGACGATGTACCGCGCCTACGTCACGCGCGCATCGGAGCTCGGGCCGCAATACGGCAAGGGCAATGCGGACTGGGACAACACCGCGAACATCGCCGAAAACCTGAAGCTGCGCGAAGAAGAAGCGCATATGCTCGGCTACAAAAACTTCGCTGAAGTGTCGCTCGCGCCGAAGATGGCCGAGTCGCCCGAGCAGGTAATGACGTTCCTCGAAGACCTCGCGACACGCGCGCGTCCGCACGCCGAGCACGACTGGCAGGAGTTGCGCGAGTTCGCCGCGAGCGAACTGGGACTCGGCGAATTGCAGCCGTGGGATGTCGCGTTCGCTGCCGAGCGTCTGCGTCAGAAGCGCTACTCGTTCTCCGAAAACGAAGTGAAGCAATACTTCCCGGAAGACACGGTGCTCAAGGGTCTGTTCAAGGTCACGGAGACGCTCTTCGGCGTGAAGATCCGCCGCGACGAAGCGGCCACGTGGCATCCGGACGTGCGCTTCTTCCGCGTCGAGAATCAGGACGGCGGCCTCGTCGCGCAGTTCTATCTCGACCTGTACGCGCGCGAAGGCAAGCGCGGCGGCGCATGGATGGACGATGCGCGCTCGCGGCGCAAGCCCGTCGACGGCGCGGTGCAGACGCCCGTCGCGTATCTGACGTGCAACTTCTCGGCGCCCGTCGGCGGCAAGCCCGCGTGCTTCACGCACGACGAAGTGATCACCCTCTTCCACGAGTTCGGGCACGGGCTGCATCACATGCTGACGCGCGTCGACGAACTGGGCGTGTCGGGCATCAACGGCGTCGAATGGGATGCCGTCGAGCTGCCGTCGCAGTTCATGGAGAACTTCTGCTGGGAGTGGGACGTGCTGAGCGATATGACTTCGCACGTCGATACGGCGAAGCCGCTGCCGCGTGATCTGTTCGACAAGATGCTCGCCGCGAAGAACTTCCAGAGCGGCCTGGGCACGTTGCGTCAGATCGTGTTCTCGATGTTCGACATGAAGCTGCACGTCGACTTCGACACGTCCGGTGCGAAGAGCGCGAACGATCTCGCGCGCGAAATGAACGAGCGCTTCCATGTGATTCCGCAGGCTGCGTTCTCGCGCTGGCCGAATACGTTCAGCCATATCTTCGCGGGCGGCTATGCGGCGGGCTACTACAGCTACAAGTGGGCTGAAGTGCTGTCCGCCGATGCGTATGCGGCATTCGAAGAAGCGGCACAGTCGGGCACCGGCAGCGTGCTCGACGCGGCAACTGGCACGCGGTATCGCAAGGAGATTCTCGAAGTGGGCGGCAGCCGTCCCGCGATGGACTCGTTCAAGGCGTTCCGCGGCCGGGAGCCGAACATCGACGCGCTGCTGCGTCACAACGGCATGGCGCCTGACGCGGTGCCTGGTTCAACGCATTGATGTCGAGGCGGATACGGGCGCGCAGCCGGCGCGCCCGCGCGTAGCGCTTCAATTCGGGCTCGCGAGTTCTGCTGCAATGCTGCTGCAAGAGAGGCGGGTTCGGGATGACTGGACCCGCTTTTTATTCGCGCATGCGCTTATTCTGTCAGCGCGATGACGGGCGCGTGATCCGAAGGCTGATCCCACTTGCGCGGCGTCTTGTCGACGTCGCAATGCGTGCAGCTCGCCGCGAGCGGCTTCGACAGCAAAATATGGTCGATGCGCAGACCCGCGTTGCGGCGGAATGCGAGCATCCGGTAGTCCCACCACGTGAAGGTTTTCTCGGGCTGCTCGAAGAGCCGGAACGAATCGACGAGGCCGAGTTCGATGAGACGCTGGAACTGCGCGCGCTCTTCCGGCGACACGAGGTTCTGCCCTTCCCACGCCTTCGGATCATGCACGTCGCGGTCTTCCGGCGCGATGTTGTAATCGCCGAGCAGCGCGAGCTTCGGATACTGCGCCAGTTCGCCCGCGATCCAGTCGTGCAGCGCGTCGAGCCAGCGCAGCTTGTACGCGAATTTGTCGGTGCCCGGCGCCTGGCCGTTCGGGAAGTAAGCGGAGATCACGCGCACGCCGTCGATGGTCGCGGCGATCACGCGCTGCTGCGGATCATCGAAGCCGGGAATGTTGCGCACGATGTGGCTTTCATCGACGTTCACGCCGTCGCGCACCAGAATGCCGACGCCGTTATAGGTCTTCTGTCCCGCGAACCAGCTGCGGTAGCCCTTTGCTTCGAGTTCGGCGCGCGGAAATTTTTCGTCGGGCAGCTTAAGTTCCTGAAGACACAGCACGTCGGTCTGGCTGAGTTCGAGCCAGTCGATCACATGCTGCTGACGAACCTTCAGGGAGTTCACGTTCCACGTGGCTAATTTCATCGCTCGTTCTCGTTGTCTCGGGTGCTGGACGGAATCTTACCGCGATCGCGCAGCGCGGCTGCGTGCGGCAACGTGCGCAAATAAAAAAGCAAAAGCCCGCAACGCTTGCGGCGATGCGGGCTTCGAACGCTTTGGCCGTGTGGAGCAGGACACGATGCCATGAAACTGGTTGCGGGGACAGGATTTGAACCTGTGACCTTCGGGTTATGAGCCCGACGAGCTGCCAGACTGCTCCACCCCGCGTCAGAGGAAGCGAATTGTACTGACACCTGTGGCACACGTCAAACACTTGAGCGAATTTTTTTAGCTGCCTTCTGTTTGAGGCCGGCGACGCTCGTGCATCAGGGACTCACTGCATGGGACTCACAGAAGGGGGCTCACTGCCGGTCCTCTTCGATCGCCCAGTCGACGGCTCTTTGCGCATGCAGCGCCGTCGTATCGAAGACGGGCAGCGCGGAGTCTTCCTGTTTGATCAGCAGCGTGATCTCCGTGCAGCCGAGAATGACGGCCTGCGCACCGCGCGCTTTCAAGTCGTCGATTACGCTCCGGTAGATCTCGCGCGAGTGCGGCTCGATCACGCCATGACAGAGCTCGTCATAGATGATCCGGTGCACGTTCGCGCGGCCCTCGTCATCGGGGACCAGCGTATCGAGCCCGAAGCGCTCGCGCAGACGCCCGGCGTAAAACGTCTGCTCCATCGTATAGCGCGTGCCGAGCAAGCCGACACGCTCGACACCCGCCGCGCGCAGCGCTTCGCCCGTCGGATCGGCGATGTGCAGGAAAGGCACCGTGATCGCCGCCTCGATCGCTTCGTACACGCGGTGCATCGTGTTCGTCGCGAGCAGCACGAGATCGGCGCCGCCGCGTTCCAGTTGCCGAGCGGCATCGGCCATCTGCATACCGAGCGCATGCCAGTCGCCCGCGCGCTGATTCGCTTCGACGGGCGCGAAATCGACGGTCAGCATCAGGCTGCGCGCGTTGTGATGGCCGCCGAGGCGCGCCTTTGCGTGACGGTTCATCAGCCGGTAGTACTCGGCCGACGATTCCCAGCTCATCCCGCCGATCACGCCTATCGTCTTCATGTCGCTTCGTGCCCGTTCATGTTGGTTGTGTCCCGTCGCCAAGTATAGGACGGCGGCGCACGCGCGAGCGGTACGGATCGCGTGGTGCCAGCCGGTACAGCAGGGTCGTTTGTCCTATGCCGTCGGGACGATGCGGATCAGCGCCACACGCATTTGTTCCACCGATAGAATCGACGTCATGCAAAGGAGCCGCCCATGGACCTGATCATCCGTCGTGCCGTATTGCCGCGCAGCGCGGCTCAATCGAATGGCCCTGTTGACATCGGCATCGAGGGCGGCCGCATCATCGCTGTCGAGCCGACGCTCGCCGCCACCGCGCGCGAAGAGATCGACGCGAATGGTTCGCTCGTCACGCCGCCGTTCGTCGATGCGCACTTCCATATGGACGCGACGCTCTCGTATGGCTTGCCGCGCGTGAACGCGTCGGGCACCTTGCTCGAAGGCATCGCGCTATGGGGCGAGCTGAAGCCGCATCTCACGCAGGAAGCGCTCGTCGCTCGCGCGTTGCAGTATTGCGATTGGGCCGTCGCGCGCGGGCTGCTGGCCATCCGCACGCATGTCGATGTATGCGACGAGCGCCTGCTCGCCGTCGAAGCGCTGCTCGAAGTGAAGCGCCGCGTGGCGCCTTATATGGATCTGCAACTGGTCGCGTTTCCACAAGACGGGCTGCTGCGCAGCGCGGGCGCGTTCGACAACCTCAAGCGCGCGATCGCGATGGGCGTCGATGTGGTCGGTGGCATTCCGCATTTCGAGCGCACGATGGCGGACGGCGCGGAGTCGGTGCGTCTGCTATGCGAGTTCGCGGCCGAGAAAGGCTTGCGCGTCGACATGCATTGCGACGAATCCGACGACCCGATGTCACGCCATATCGAAACGCTCGCCGCGCAAGCGCATCGTCTCGGCATGCAAGGCCGCGTGACGGGCTCGCATCTGACGTCGATGCATTCGATGGACAACTACTACGTCAGCAAGCTGCTGCCGCTGATGCGCGAGGCGGGCGTCGCGGCCATTGCAAACCCGCTGATCAACATCACGCTGCAAGGGCGTTCGGATACATATCCGAAGCGGCGCGGCATGACGCGCGTGCCGGAGATGATGGCGGCGGGCATCGACGTCGCGTTCGGTCACGATTGCGTGATGGACCCGTGGTACAGCCTCGGTTCCGGCGACATGCTCGAAGTCGCGCATATGGGCCTGCACGTAGCGCAGATGACGGGCATCGACGCGATGCATGCGTGCTTCGATGCGGTGACGGCAAATGCGGCGCGCATCCTCGGGCTCGAGCGTTACGGCATCGAGCCGGGGTGCGATGCGAACCTCGTCGTGCTCGACGCGCGCGATGCCGTCGAAGCGATACGCTTGCGCGCGGCGCGGCTCGCCGTCGTGAGTCGAGGGAAAGTGGCGAGCCGCGCGCCGGCGGCGCGGGCGCAACTGTCGCTCGAAGGGCGGCCGGCGGAAGTGGACTTCAAGCTACATCGCGAATAGAAAAGAAAGGCGGCCCGATGGCGCGTGGCGCCGTCGAGCCGCTTTCATTCCCATCGCGTGAGCGGAGCGCAGTGAAAGCGCCAGCAATCAGGATTCGAGGTTCAACTCCTGGATCTTGCGCGTGATCGTATTGCGTCCGATGCCGAGGCGCTCCGCCGCTTCCACCTTGCGTCCGCGCGTGAAGTCGAGCGCTTCGCGAATCACGGCCGCCTCGAAACGGCGCGACAGCTCGTCCATTACATCGGCGGCGTTCTCGCGCAAGAGCTTCGCGACTTCTGTCCGCAGCCCGTTCTCCCATGCGGCGACAGGCGACGGTATCGTCGCGCCGCCCTGCACGGCGGGCGTGCCCAGCAGCGGCGCCACGCCGTTTGCTACGGCTGCGCCCGACGTGGCATCGATCGGCATCGCTCCGCCAGTCGACACGAGTTCCACACCCGCCTGTTGCGTCGACACGAGATCGGGCGGCAAGTCCTTGACCTCGATCGTCTGCGCGGGCGCCATCACCGTCAGCCAGTTCGCGAGGTTTTCGAGCTGACGCACGTTGCCCGGAAACGGCAGCGACGTGAGATAAGCCAGCGCCTCGTCCGATACGCGCTTCGGCTCGACGCCGAGATCGCGCGCGCTTTTCTGGAGGAAGTGGCGCGTCAGCAGCGGAATGTCCTCGCTGCGCTCGCGCAAAGCGGGAAGACGCAAGCGGATCACATTCAGCCGGTGATACAGGTCCTCGCGAAACAACCCTTGCCGCACGCGCGATTCGAGATTCTGATGCGTCGCCGCGATCACGCGCACGTTCGCCCGCAGCGGATTGTGTCCACCGACGCGATAGAACTGCCCATCCGACAGCACGCGCAACAGACGCGTCTGCAAATCGAACGGCATATCGCCGATTTCATCGAGAAACAGCGTGCCGTTCTCAGCCTGCTCGAATCGTCCCTGGCGCATCGCCTGCGCACCCGTGAATGCGCCGCGCTCGTGACCGAACAGTTCGGATTCCAGCAGATCTTTCGGAATCGCTGCCGTGTTGAGCGCGATGAACGGACCGTTCGCGCGTGGGCTATGTCGGTGCAAGGCGCGCGCGACAAGTTCCTTACCGGTGCCTGATTCGCCCGTAATGAGCACGGTCGCCGCCGAATGCGACAGCCGGCCGATCGCGCGGAACATGTCCTGCATCGCGGGCGCCTGGCCGAGCATCTCCGGCGCTTCGGCCACGCGGTCGTCCCATGTATGCTCGCCGCGCACGCTTTCGTCGACGGCGCGGCGAATCAGTTCGACGGCCTTGTCGACATCGAACGGCTTCGCGAGGTATTCGAATGCACCGCCCTGGAATGCAGCAACGGCGCTGTCGAGATCCGAGAACGCCGTCATGATGATGACGGGCAATCCCGGCACGCGGTCGCGCACGGTCTGCAGCAGTTCGAGCCCGGAGCCGCCTGGCATCCTGATATCGGAGACGAGCACCTGCGGGCTGTCGTGTTCCAGCGCACCCGCGGCTTCGCGGACGTTCGCGAAGCTGCGCGTCGCGAAGTTCTCGCGTGCGAGTGCTTTCTCGAGCACCCAGCGGATCGATTGGTCGTCGTCTACTATCCAGATCGGCTTCATATAGGTCCGTCAGAAGTCTTGTATGCGTGTCGTGTCAGCAGTTGAGCGGCAGCAGGATCTGAAACTCGGTGTGACCGGGACGGCTCTCCACTTCGATCATCCCTTCGTGTTGTTGCACGAATGTCTGCGCGAGCGTCAGGCCGAGGCCACTGCCATCGTCGCGCCCCGATACGAGCGGATAAAAGATGCGCTCGCGTATTTCTTCGGGAATGCCGGGCCCGTTGTCGACGACATGCAAGTCCAGTGCCAGCTTGCAAAGACGTTTCGCGATCGTCACCTTGCGCGCGACGCGCGTGCGCAACTCGATGCGCGCATCGCCTTGCGAGATGCGTTCGCGCAAGGCTTCGGCCGCATTGCGCACGATGTTCAGCAGCGCCTGGATCAGTTGCTCCTTGTCGCCGCGCAGATCGGGCACGCTCACGTCGTAGTCGCGCTCGACCGTGAGGCCGCGCGGAAACTCCGCGAGAATCACGGCGCGCACGCGCTCGCAGACTTCGTGAATGTTCACGTCGCCGACGATATGCGGATGACGATGCGGTTCGAGCAACCGGTCGACGAGCGTCTGCAGCCGGTCCGATTCCTTGATGACGACCTGCGTGTACTCGCGTAGCTCGTCGCGTTCGCGCGCGCCGAGTTCGAATTCGAGCAGTTGCGCCGCGCCGCGAATGCCGCCGAGCGGATTTTTGATCTCATGCGCGAGATTGCGGATTAACTGCTTGTTGACGGCCGTCAGATCGTGAATGCGCTCTTCTCGATCGGAGCGCAAGTGCCGCTCGTTCTCGAAGAGTTCCAGCAGCACGTAGTCTTGCGCGCTCTCCAGAAAGCCGACGACGGCATGCACATGCAGCGGCTCGTGGCCGGGACGTTCGAGCACGGCATCGAGATGCGTCGCGTGAAAACGATGAGCGGCGATCGCGGCGATGGTCGCAGTCAGCTCGTCGCCGTTCGCGAAGATCTCGGGCCACGCCATCTGCGTCAGTTGCCGGCGCGACATTTCGAGCATCGATTCCGCCGACGGGTTCGCGAACGCGACACGCAGCGTTCGCTTGTCGAGCACGAGCACGACAGTCGGCAGCGCCTCGAAGCCAGGCAGCAAACCGGACTCGACGAGCTGCACATCGTCCGACAGCGCGTCGGCATGCCCTTTTCTGGCCTTGATCAGGTTCTTCAGTACCATCTTGCAGTCGGGTAGAGAGCGTTGCATGAGGCGGGAGCAAGCGCTCGAGCGCTGACTCCCGCCGGCAGCGATGGTGAAGCGGGCTTCAGTGCACGCTGTTCAATACGGCAACATCAATCTGCAATAAAAAAGTCATCGCTTCTGTCCAACGAAAAAGGGACGGCGCCGCCGTCCCTTCATGACCGATCGCAGCGTCGGGGCTACGCCTGCCCGCATACGCGCAGGCAAGGCGCAGCGCCTCTTACAGCGAGTAGTACAGTTCGAATTCGACCGGGTGCGTGGTCATGCGCACGCGTTGCAGTTCGCCTTCCTTCAGTTCGAGGTAAGCGTCGAGCATCGCATCCGTGAACACGCCACCGCGCGTCAGGAACTCGCGATCCTTGTCGAGTGCTTCCAGCGCCTGGTCGAGGCCGGCACACACGGTCGGAATCTTTGCATCTTCTTCCGGCGGCAGGTCGTACAGGTTCTTGTCCGCCGCTTCGCCCGGATGGATCTTGTTCTGCACGCCGTCCAGACCCGCCATCATCAGCGCGGAGAAGCACAGGTACGGGTTCGCGAGCGGATCCGGGAAGCGCGTTTCGATACGGCGGCCCTTCGGGTTCGCGACGTGCGGAATACGGATCGATGCCGAACGGTTGCGTGCCGAGTAAGCCAGCTTCACAGGCGCTTCGAAGTGCGGCACGAGACGCTTGTACGAGTTCGTACCCGGGTTCGTGATCGCGTTCAGCGCGCGAGCGTGCTTGATGATGCCGCCGATGTAGAACAGCGCGAATTCCGACAGGCCGGCGTAGCCGTTGCCTGCGAACATGTTCTGGCCGTCCTTCCAGATCGACTGGTGAACGTGCATGCCCGAACCGTTGTCGCCGACGATGGGCTTCGGCATGAACGTCGCCGTCTTGCCGTACGTGTGCGCGACGTTGTGGACGATGTACTTCAGTTGCTGCGTCCAGTCCGCGCGCTGAACCAGCGTCGAGAACTTCGTGCCGATTTCGTTCTGGCCCTGGCCCGCCACTTCGTGGTGGTGGACTTCGACGGGGATGCCGATCTGCTCGAGCAGCAGGCACATTTCCGAGCGGATGTCCTGGAACGAATCGACGGGAGCGACGGGGAAGTAGCCGCCCTTCGTGCCCGGACGGTGGCCCGTGTTGCCGCCTTCGAATTCCTTGCCCGACGACCACGGTGCTTCTTCCGACCCGATCTTGACGAAGCAGCCCGACTGGTCCGTGTTCCACTGGACCGAGTCGAAAATGAAGAATTCCGGTTCCGGACCGAAGAAAGCCGTGTCGCCGAGACCCGTGCTCTTCAGGTACGCTTCGGCGCGCTTCGCGAGCGAGCGCGGATCGCGCTCATAGCCCTTGCCGTCAGCCGGTTCGACGACGTCGCAGGTCAGCACGAGAGTCGATTCTTCGTAGAACGGGTCGATGAAGGCGGTGTTCGCGTCCGGCACGAGCAGCATGTCCGATGCCTCGATGCCCTTCCAGCCGGCAATCGAAGAACCGTCAAATGCATGGCCGCTTTCAAACTTGTCTTCGTCGAATGCCGACACCGGCACCGAAACGTGTTGCTCCTTGCCGCGCGTGTCGGTGAAACGGAAGTCGACAAACTTGACGTCCTCGTCCTTGACGAGCTGCATGACGTCGGCCACGGATTTACTCATAACCTATCTCCTGATTAACGAATTCGGCGGGTTGAGCCGCCGCCCAATCTAGCTGACCAGCCCCGACGCGTCCACCCCTCCAATACCGGCATTCCGGGGTCGACCGTTTCTGGCGTCGGGCCAGTTTGATCGGGACCATTAAAGCAGCTTCCATGCCATATTCTTGCCGCGCGCGCGCCGGCTCGCTACAACGCCAGTACCGACGCGCGTTTGCGGGGAATCGGCGCACACCCTTTGCGGGAATTGCGTGGCCCGAAACCGGGCTGCCGCACCATCGTCGTGCATCATAAAAATCCGCCATCACTTAACAGGCCAATTTGGTGCATGACGGTCATCTTGCACCAAAATGAAGCATTGCGCATGCCGTCGGCTTCCGTTTCCGATTGTGGCGCCCGGTATGCGCGTGCTTGCTAGAATGATTTTTTGGCTCCGAGGAGATCTGCTGTCATGAGTACGCTCGAACAGTTGTACAGCCAGGCGGAAAAGCGCCGCGTCGAAAACCAGCTTCCATATGCGGGCGCCGTCTCGCCTGCCGAAGCGTTCGAGCTTCTGCAACTCGACCCACGCGCCCGCCTCGTCGACGTCCGCACGCGCGCCGAGCTGGATTGGGTCGGCCGCCCCGTCGTCGGCGACGGCCAGTATGCGCATGTCGAATGGACGCGCTATCCGGGCGGCGTACCGAATGTCGAATTCATCGACCAGCTGCGTCAGATCGCGACACCCGATACGCCCGTGCTGCTCCTGTGCCGCAGCGCCGCGCGCTCGAAGCTCGCCGCGATTGCCGCGACGCAGGCCGGCTTCACGAAGGCGCTGGATCTGCTCGAAGGCTTCGAAGGCGACAAGGACGGGCAGGGACATCGCAAGACGGTATCGGGCTGGTGTTTCCGCGGACTGCCGTGGATCGGCGCGTAAGAAGCACGATTCGCATACGACTCGGCCGATTCGCGCCCGATTCGCGCCCGCTTCGAATACGACGAAGCGAAGCCGACGGCTTTCCAGAATCACGCGGCGCACGGTGCTAACCGTGCGCCGCTTTCGTTTGCCCTTCCATTTGAATCGTCCGCGCGCGATGTGACACGCGCATGAGGTTCTTCAGACGGCGCGCGTCGCACGCACCGCTCATGCGATGTCAGCGCCGATATCGCCTCGGCGCGATCAGCCGCGTGACTGCGCTTGTGCCGCAGCCGTTTCCGGCTCCACAATATCGCCGCCGAGCAGATGCACGCCTTCGCGCAGCTTCACGAACGCCGCAGCGACGGCCTCGGGCTCGCCTTTCACGCCAAGATCGATATGGCGGCGCGCATAGATGCCGCCACGCTCCGCATCGCCGACGCTCGGCAGGCTGAACACGCGCACGCCCGGGAAGTCGTGCTCGATCTTTTCCATCAACGGTGTCAGCGTCGACTCAGGCAATTCGAAAACCAGCAGCGACTTTTCTGCGTGCGGAGTCGAGTGATGCAGATGCGCGTACTTCGTATCCAGCACCCACTCGATCATCGGCCAGGCCATCACCGGAAAGCCGGGTACGAAATGGTGATCGCTGACAGAGAAGCCAGGAATCTTGTTGTAGCCGTTCGGAATGATCGACGCGCCGCGCGGAAACGTGCCCATGTTCAGACGATGCAGGTTCTCGGGTGAATTGAAATCGACGGCTGTCGACGCGTTGGCGGGATGCATCTCGCGGATGCGCTCCTGGATCAGCACTTTCGCTTCCGGATGCAGTTCGAGCGGCACGGCGAGCGCGGCGGCCGCGCATTGACGCGTGTGATCGTCCGGCGTCGCGCCGATGCCCCCCGTTGAGAACACGACATCGCCCGATGCGAACGAGCGGCGCAGCGTCGCGGTGATGCGCGCAGGGTCGTCGCCGATATATTCGGCCCATGACAGCGACAGCCCGCGCGAGCTCAGAAGCTGGATAACCTTAGGCAGATGCTTGTCGACGCGCCTGCCCGACAGGATTTCATCGCCGATGATGATGACGCCAAATGCCATTGCAGCCTCGTGTCCAGTATCAGTAGGAAATGCGCGCCGGGTCCCGCGCACCGTAAGGACCATCGCGTGGGCCATCGCGACCGTGATGACCGTTCGCGCCGTGCTCTTCGGCGCGCATCCGCTGCAGCGCGCGCAGGCAGTAGAAGCCGAACCACAGCGCCGTAAACACCAGGATGAAAGCATAGATCCAGATGGTCGCCGCGGTCATGACGGGAAACAGTACGATCAGCCAGACGGACGACGCCCAGATGAGCGTCGGCAGCGAGCCGAGCAGCCCGCTCGCCACGCCGATCAGCAGCAGCGGCAAACGATGACGGCTCACGAGCGCGCGCCGCTCCTCGCTGCTCGCGTGCAGCGCGAGCGCGTCGTACGTCATCACGCGATACGTGAGCCAGCCCCAGAGCAGCGGCGGGATCAGCGCGAAAAAAGGAGGAATCAGCCACAGGGGCAACGTGACCACGAGCACGACGAGGCACACGAGCGTCGTCCAGACGGCATGGACGAGGCTGCCGTACCACGTGCCGCCGCGCCGCATCTCCAGCCCGGCAAACTGACGCGCGGACAGATGCCGGATCACGGCGGGCATCGACAGCGTCGCAATCAGCAGCAGCACCGTCACGACGATGAGGGGAATCGCGACCGCGATCACGATGAACGGCGCAACGGCCGCATGCAGCGACGAAAACCCGAGCCAGTCGAACAGCCTGTAAAGCGTGGTCGTGAGCGGCCAGCCTTCGAGCCAGCCGCGCGTCGCGCCAATCAGCGTCTGCCAGGAAAACCAGAGGACCACGCCCCAGACGATCGCCGCCGCAGCGAACGGCATGAACGTCAGCCAGAGCATGCGCGGATGCAGCACAGAAGAAAGCGCGCGCCCAAACGAGCGCAAAAGGTCATTCATGCGAAGTCAGTGCCGGTAGCGGAAGCGCAGGGAAAAGAAGAAAACGTGGACAGGATAAACCACGTCGAGTTCGGACGGCGAATGCAGAACTTGCCGCGCGGATAGCAACCTGCGTGCGCGGTTGCGCCGGCGCGAGCCACGCACGGGAACCCGGCGATTACCGGGCGCGCGTGCGCTTGTGAAAGATGCAATGGAGAAGCTACGTCGACAGCGCGCGTCAGGAGGCCGCGCGCCGCTGCTTCCTGTTGCCGCCGATGCGCTGCGCGATGCGCACGAACGCCAGCCAGTGCTGCGCCCAGAAACCTTCGCCGTAGTGTCGGCCGCTGAGCTGATCGCGGATGCCCGTTGGCTCCATCTCGCGGCTCCACGAGGCGCTGCCGAACAGCATGTCCCACCACGGAAAGAGCACGCCGAAATTGCAGCCGTACTTCAACCCTTCGTGGCCGTAGCCGATCGCGTGATGACGGCGGTGAAACGTCGGGCTGACGAGCAGACGCTCGCCGAGCCAGCCGAAGTACATCCGGATATTCGCGTGCTGCACGCTCTGCGCAAGATTCGTGACGGCGACCAGCACGACGAACTGCGACGGCGGCACGCCGATGAAGAGCGCGATGACCGCGAAGAAACACGCCTGGAGCAGATTGTCGAGCAGATGGTTACGGTCGTCGGCCCAGAGCGACATCTGCTGCTGGCTGTGATGCACCGCGTGCAGCTCCCACCAGACGCCGATCCTGTGCTGCCCACGGTGATACCAGTAGCCCGCGAAATCGAGCACCAGCAGATACATGATGAACGTGACGATCGGCTGCGTCGTCACGCCGGGCCACAGGTTGTCCAGCTCGATATTCGCGATGCCATGCAGGCGCAGCCAGCCTTGCACCGAGTCGAAAAACGGCTGCAGCGCGAAAAAGAAGAACAGGTTGAGAATGCCGAGCTTCGCGATCCACGTGTACAGCACGTCGACGCGCACCGCCCTGCGGTCCTTCCACTGCTCCACCGGCCGCAGCGCTTCGAGCGGCCGCAGCAGCGCGTACATGGCGAGCACTTCCAGCACGCCGACGATCACCCAGTAGAGGCTGTCGTACGTGTCTTCGTCGTAGTCCATCAGGCCGAAGTGAAACAGCAGCGGCTGCACGATATCGATGTACAGCAGCGTCTGGATCGACGAGATGAAGCTGTCGAGATTGGAAACGATCAGGTGGAACATGGGGCTCTTCGTCGCGTTCGGCATTACCGTGACTTTACCGCGTGGCTTCGCGGCTCGCAGGCGGGCGCTCAGGGAGGCGCGCCGCCCGCGTGGCATGCCGCGTTACGCTCCGTTCGGCGCGGTGACGGGCGCGCGATCGAAGAAATAGATGCCGTGCGGCGAGCGGCCCACGGCGATCGTCTGGATCAGCTTGCGCGTGCTCAAATCGATCACGCCGACGTGCTTCGCGAAACGGAACGTCACCCACAGATACCGTTTGTCCGCGGAAAGTTCCATGTCGTCCGGTCCCGGCAGCAGGCCCGTGATGTCGCCGACGTTGGTGAGCGTGTCCTCGTCGATGATGCTGATCGTGCTGGCCACCCGGTTCGACACCGCGACGTGCTTGCCGTCGGCGAGCGAGCGGAAGTTGTGCGCGCCCTTGCCCGTCGTGATCGTCTTCACGACCTTCTGGTTTCTCCAGTCGACGACAGCCACATAGTCCGCGCCCGTCATGCCGACCAGCAGGTACTTGTCACCGGGCGTCATCCACAGGCCGGCCGGCACCTTGCCGACTTTCATCTTCCACTTGACCGTCTGCGTGGCGAGATCGACAGCCGCCAGTTCGCCCGACACCTGCAACGTGATGAACACTGTCTTGCTGTCGTTCGTGAACGCGATGTGGCTCGGCATCACGGCGAGCGGCAGACGGCTCGCCAGCGTCATGTTGTGGCCGTCGTAGTGGTAAATGTCGAGCCTGTCGAGACGCAAGCCCGTTGTCACGAGCCATTTGCGATCCGGCGAGAAACCGATCTGATAGGGATCTTCGATGTTTTCGATCCAGCGCTGCAGCTTGCCCGTTTTCGGGTCGACGAACATCAGATTGTTCGACACCGAATTCGCGACGATCAGCGAGGAATTGTCCGGCGTCGCCATCAGGTGATGCGGCTCCTTGCCGGTCGGCACGGTGTCGACAACCTGACGCGTGGCCTCGTCGATCAGGCTCAGCGTGGCTTCGCCGGAATTGAGCACGATCACGTTGTTCGCCTGAACTGCCGGGGAGAAGAAGCTTGCTGCCGCGACGAGCGCCGCGCCGGCTGCAAACGCACTGTTCAAGCCGGGAAGGGAAAATTTGCGCATGAAAACTCACATCAGGGGACAGTCGCCATTGTAGAACGTTTGCACGGCCCAACGGTTGACCTGGATCGCGGAAAAACAGGCACTTGCGGCCGGTTGTCGCGAGGGTCTCGCGCGATCCGACGCGGGCATTCTTGCCGTCGGCGCGCGGGTCCGAACATCGCCGTTCGCATCGCCGAATCAATCGGATTTCTGCCTCTGGAATTCCACTGCCGCTCTTTAATCCGGCTATAAAAACTGAAGGTAAAAGCGGATTAATCGCGAGCGGTTTTCACTGATTGCAGACGGAAATTTCAGATCGTTATTAATTAAGAGTTACCTCATATCGGCGCCTCGTCATTCGCCACAAAAATCCGTAAGTGCAATACCCGTTTTGACGCTTGCCAGCAGAACGGATACGCGCCGGCCAGCGCGGGCGAAACGAGCCCGTGCCTCCACAAGCATCTCGCCATCCCAGCAAAGCGGGTCTTGCCACAACCGATGTTTGTCCAGCCGCCCGGCGTTTCCGAACGATTGCTGCCCTGCTTTACCCGGAGTTTTGAGGCATGAAAATAACGATTGAAATGGCGTGCGCGCCAATTACGCAACATCGCGCCGTCTCGAGTACTGGAAAAAGGCGGCGCGTGAAGCGTATCGCCGAACTGATGCTGGCGTGCGCCGCGTTCTCCTTCACGCTGACGGATGCAAACGCCCAGATACGGATAGGTGAAGCCGCGGTGGTGCTCGACGAGACGGGCCTGGCGTTCGGCAATGCATCGTACTCCGGTGGCGTCGATGCAAGCGCCATCGGAGATACCTCGACTGCGGGCACAGACAATACAACGGCGATCGGCGCTCACTCGCGCGCGATGGCGGCATCGGCTACATCGCTGGGTCATGCGGCGCAAGCGATTGCCTTCGAGTCGCTCGCGCTCGGCGCGAATTCGATGGCGAACTTCAGCAACAGTGTGGCGCTCGGCGCAGGTTCGACAACGCTCTTCGGCGCGCAGTCCGGGTACGCGGCGTTTGGCCTGGATGCGTCGCAGACTTCATCCGGCGAGGTCAACGTCGGCAATCGCACGATCAGCGGCGTGGCTGCGGGCCGGGTCGACCAGGACGCCGTCAACGTCGCGCAACTGCAAGCCGTGGCGAGCAGGATCGACGGCGCGGTGATGTACGACCGCAACCCGGACGGCACGATCAACGACGGCAGCGTTACGCTGCAAGGCGATCCGGCGAACGGCGGCACACGCGTGCGCAACGTCGCGGATGCCGTCGACGCCCACGATGCCGTCAATCTCGGCCAGCTTTCCGCGCTGCTCGACAGCGCCGCAGGCAACGTGACGGTCAACACGTCGAATCCGATGTTCAGTTCAGAGGGCTTGCCTGCCACCGAACCGGCAGTGGCCAGCGGCGCGCATTCCATCGCTGCGGGCGCCAATGCGCATGCGAACGGCGCGAATGCTGTGGCTCTGGGCGCCGGCTCGAACGCGAGCGCGGACAATGCCGTCGCGCTCGGCCAGGGCTCGGTCGCCGATCGCGCGAATACCGTGTCCGTCGGCGCGGCGGGACAGGAGCGGCAAATCACGAACGTCGCGGCAGGCGTCCAGGGCACGGATGCCGTCAACGTCAGCCAGTTGAATCAGAGCGTGAGCAGCGCAGTCGGCCGGGCAAAAAGCTATACCGATGACCAGGTGCGCTCGGTCCGCAAGGACGGCTACGGCGGCGCAGCCGCGGCGATCGCGATGGCGGGCCTTCCGCAAGCGGTGCTGCCCGGCCGAGGCATGGTCGCGCTCGCTGCGGGCACATACGGCGGACAGTCGGCGATGGCCGTCGGCGTGTCGCAACTGTCGGACACGGGCAAGTGGGTGTACAAACTCCAGGGCACAGCAAGCTCGCGCGGCGAAGTCGGCGCGTCGATCGGCGCGGGGATGCACTGGTGAGACGCGGGTCGCCTCGCGAGTGAGCGGATGACGAAAATCACAGGGTGTGATTTTGCCCACGTGATTTTCGTCCGCAATGGCACGCCGCGCCACGCCGCGCGACGAGCGCGGGATGCGAGCCGTCCGGCGCACTGAACAAAAAGCGCCGAACTCCATTACCGCTGCATCGATTCCCAGACCTTGTAGAGCCGCTTGACGGAAACAGGCATCGGCGTGCGCAGTTCTTGCGCGAAAAGCGACACGCGCAGTTCTTCGAGCAGCCAGCGAAACTCGGCGAGCCGCGCATCGGGCACGCCGCCGCGCTGCGCGAGCGCGCGCTGGTAATGCTGTGCAAGCGGCTGCAATTCCGCGGACTGACGTGCATCGCGCGCCGGGTCGGCTTTCAGCTTGTCGATGCGCAGCGCAATGCCCTTTAGATAGCGCGGGAAATGGCTCAGTTGCGTGTACGGTGTATCGACGATAAAACGCTTGCCGATCAGCGCATCCAGCTGGTTCTGCATGTCCGCATAAGGCGCGGCGAACGGCTTCGCCTGCGCGAGCTTTTTGACCACCGCCGTGTACTCGCCGAGAATCAGTCCGCCGAGGCGCGCGATTTCCTGCGCGAGCAGCGTCAGCCGGCTGCGGCCTTCGTCCTTGCGCGCGTGGAAGCTCGCGTCGTCGTCGGGTAGCGGGTCTTGCAGGCACGCGCGGTCGAGCGCCGTATCGATCAGCTGATCGCGCAGCTCTTCCTGCGTGCCGCGCGGCATGAACTGCATCGCCATTTCGCGCAAGCCCGGCAGATTCTTTTCAAGGTACTTGATCGGCTCGCGCAACTGCAACGCGAAGAGTCGCCGCAACCCGGCGCGATGGATGCGCGCAGCCTCGTCGGGCGAATCGAACACTTCCACGTCGCAATGCGTGCCGCAATCGACGAGCGCGGGGTAGCCGAACAGCATCTGTCCGCCCCGGCGAATTTCGAGCAGTTCAGGCAGCTTGCCGAAATTCCAGGTCGTCAGGTTTTCGTACAGCGCTGTCGCGGATGCCGCGGCGGATTCGGCCGTCGACGGCGTGTGCGGCGCGCTCGAAGCGCTTCGCGCGGCGGCGCTCTTCGTACCGCGCGAGCCGTCGCCCGTTGCACCTCGCGCAGGCGTGCCGCCGCCCGAAGCCGCATTGGCGAGCGCCGCCCCTGCCGCACTCGCCGCGATCTTCTGAAAATGCTGTTGCGCCTGGCCGCCGAGTTCCGCGCGCAACGGCGCGAGGTTGCGGCCCATCGCGAGCTGACGGCCGTGCTCGTCGATGACCTTGAAGTTCATGAACAGATGCGGCGCGAGCGTTTCGAGCTTGAAGTCCGACTGCTTCATCGCGACCTGCTT
Organism: Paraburkholderia diazotrophica; assembly: GCF_038900755.1. GTDB lineage: Bacteria > Pseudomonadota > Gammaproteobacteria > Burkholderiales > Burkholderiaceae > Paraburkholderia > Paraburkholderia diazotrophica_A. Next base: position 6,216 of record NZ_JBBPEN010000011.1, on the reverse strand, counting down.
CTGCTCGCGGACATCGGCGATCAGCGCGTCGAGCAGACCGCCCGTGCCGAAGCGTGTGCCGCCATGACGCTCGACGAAACCCGCCGCATACTCCGGCAACGGCACGCAGTGACGGCGCAGCTTCTGCGGCAGCGACTTCAGCAGCAGTTGCGTCTTCTCTTTCAGCATGCCCGGCACAAGCCATTCGACGCGCCGTCCATCCACCTGGTTCAGCGCGAAAAGCGGCACCGCGAGCGTCACGCCATCGCGCGGCGAGCCCGGTTCGAAGTGATACGTCAGCGCCATTTCGACGCCCGACATCGTCATCCGCTTCGGGAACAGATCGGTCGTGACGCCGGCCGCTTCGTGACGCATCAGATCGTCGCGCGACAGATACAGCAGACGCAGCTTGTCTTCCTGCTGCCCGCTCTTCTTCACTTCATCGCGATACCAGCGCTCGAACGACGCGCCCGTATAGATGCCGTTCGGAATCGCCTGATCGTAGAACGCGTAGATGAGTTCGTCGTCGACCAGCACGTCCTGGCGGCGCGACTTGTGCTCCAACTGTTCGATTTCGCCGAGCAGCTTGCGGTTGTGCGCGAAGAACGCGAGCTTCGTGTCGAACTCGCCTTCGACGAGCGCGCCGCGAATGAACAATTCCCGAGCGCGCGCCGGGTCCTGCTTGCCGAAGCTCACACGCCGCCGGTGATAGACGGGCAAGCCGTACAGCACCGCGCGCTCGAATGCCGACACCTGCGCGGCGCGCTTTTCCCAATGCGGCTCGGAGAGCGACTTCTTCAACAGATGCGCGCCCACCCGCTCGACCCATTCCGGCTCGATCTTCGCGATACAGCGCGCGTACAGCCGGCTCGTCTCGACCAGTTCTGCCGCCATCGCCCACTTGCCCGCCTTCTTTACGAGCGCCGAGCCCGGCCACAGATAGAACTTGATGCCGCGCGCGCCGAGATAGTACGGCTCGTCGTCGGCTTTCAGGCCGATGTTGCCGAGCAGGCCCGTCAGCAGCGCGAGATGGATCTGCTCGAAAGTCGCGTCGCTTTCGTTCAGGCGCCAGCCGTGTTCGCGCACGACCGTCAGCAGTTGCGAATGCACGTCGCGCCATTCGCGCAGCCGCAGATGCGACAGGAAATTCTGCCGGCATGCATCGGTGAGCTGCCTGTTCGACTTCTTGTGCGCGACGGCCTCTTCGAACCACGCCCAGATCTTGAGCCATTGCAGGAACTCCGAGCGCTCGTCGGCGAACTTGCGATGCGCCTGGTCCGCCTGCTCTTGCGCATCGACCGGGCGATCGCGCGGGTCCTGCACGGACAGCGCGCTCGCGATGATCAGCACTTCACGCAGCGACTGCTGGTCGCGCGCGGCGAGAATCATCCGGCCGACGCGCGGATCGAGCGGCAAACGCGCAAGCTCACGGCCGAGCGGCGTCAGCGCGTTGTCGTCGTCGACGGCGCCGAGTTCGTTGAGCAGCTGATAGCCGTCTGCGATTGCGCGCCCTGGCGGCGGCTCGATGAACGGGAACGTTTCGATCGCCGTCAGGTGCAGCGACTTCATCCGCAAGATGACGGCGGCCAGCGACGAACGCAGAATTTCCGGGTCCGTGAAACGCGGCCGCGCCGCGAAGTCGGCTTCTTCGTAGAGACGGATGCAGATGCCATCGGCGACGCGGCCGCAGCGCCCTGCCCGCTGGTTCGCGGCCGCCTGCGAGATCGACTCGACCTGCAACTGCTCGACCTTGTTGCGATACGAGTAGCGCTTCACGCGCGCGAGGCCCGTGTCGATCACATAGCGGATGCCGGGCACCGTCAGCGACGTTTCGGCGACGTTGGTCGCGAGCACGATGCGCCGCGCGTTCGACGGACGGAACACGCGCTCCTGTTCGGCCGCGGAGAGCCGCGCGAACAGCGGCAGGATTTCCGTGTGCGGCGGATGGTGCTTGCGCAGCGCCTCCGCCGCGTCGCGAATCTCGCGCTCGCCGGGCAGGAACACGAGCACGTCGCCGGGGCCTTCGCGGCACAACTCGTCGGCGGCTTCGACGATCGCGTCCATCAGATCGCGATCCGTCTCGCGCTGCGTTTTCGCACGATCCGGCCGGTCGCCGCGCTCGCGGCCCGCATGGCCTTCCGCCGCTTTCACGGCCGGCGAGTCTTCAGCGACGGCGCGATAGCGCACTTCGACGGGATAGAGCCGCCCGCTCACTTCGATCACGGGCGCGGGCTTCTCTTCGCTGCCGAAATGGCGCGCGAAACGGTCGGCATCGATGGTCGCCGATGTCACGATCAGCTTCAGATCGGGACGCTTCGGCAGGATTTCCTTCAGATAGCCGAGCAGAAAATCGATGTTCAGACTGCGCTCGTGCGCTTCGTCGATGATCAGCGTGTCGTACGCCTTCAGCAGCGGATCGGTCTGCGTTTCCGCGAGCAGAATGCCGTCCGTCATCAGTTTGACGGAGGCGCCCTGCGCGAGATTGTCGGTGAAACGCACCTTATAGCCGACCACTTCGCCGAACGGCGTGCCGAGTTCCTCGGCGATGCGCCGGCCCGTCGCCGATGCCGCAATCCGGCGCGGCTGCGTGTGGCCGATCAGTCCGCTGCCGCCCGCGCCCAGCCCGCGTCCGAGCGCGAGACAGATTTTCGGCAGCTGGGTCGTCTTGCCCGAACCCGTCTCGCCGCTCACGATCACGACCTGATGGCCAGCGATCGCGCGCGCAATTTCCTCGCGTCTGCCGGAAACGGGCAACGCTTCGGGGAACGTGATGGGCGGAACCGGATTCGGTTCGATTGCACGTGCGGGTTTTTGCGGTTCGCGCGGGCCTGCGCGCGGCCTTTCGCGCGGATTTTCACGCTGCTTTTCTTTTTGCTGGCCGGCGGCGTGCTTGCCGCCTTCAGCGCGCGGCTGGCCGTGCGCGCCGCTTTTTGCGCGATCGCGAGCGGCGCCCGCTTCTTTCTTCATCGCGTCACCGGACGCGGAATCGCCCGAACGCGGCGCATTCGCAGCGTTCACGGAAACATCACGACGCGAAGCTTCACCGCGTGCGTCGCGCCGCGCGTCTTGACGGTCGCGCGGGGTCGGCTTCGCGGCGTCCTTCGCAGCAGCGTCAGCCGCGTTTTTCGTATCGGCTCCAGCGGAGCTTTTGGGTACATTCGACATGGGGGCGCATTATAATCCGGGGCATGAATTCCCAAACCGACCTCGTCCCCTCGCCCGCCAGCTCGCCGGCCTCGTCCAGCGACGCGGAAATCCTGTTGCAGCATGCGCAATTCGTCGACTGGATGCGATCGGTCGCGCCGTACATTCACGCGTTCCGAAACAAGACGTTCGTCGTGGGTTTTGGCGGCGAAGTCGTGCATCAGGGGCTGCTCAACGCGCTCGTCTCCGACATCGCGCTGTTGCAGGCCATGGGTATCCAGATCGTGCTTGTGCACGGGTCTCGTCCGCAAGTCGAAGAGCAGATGAGCCTGCATGGCGTCGAGTCCGAGTTTTCGCACGGCATGCGCATCACCGATGCGCGCGCGCTCGAATCCGCGAAGGAAGCGGCGGGCGAAGTGCGTCTCGACATCGAGGCCGCAATCAGCCAGGGCTTGCCGAACACGCCGATGGCGCACGCGCACATCAGCGTCGTGTCGGGCAACTTCGTGACGGCGCGCCCGGTCGGCATTCTGGACGGGGTCGATTTCCAGCACACGGGTGTCGTGCGCAAGATCGATGCCGAGTCCATCCGTCATTCGCTGGCGAGCCGCAAGCTCGTGCTCCTGTCGCCGCTCGGCTTCTCGCCAACGGGCGAAGCGTTCAATCTGGCGATGGAAGACGTCGCGTCGGCGGCCGCGATTGCGCTGCGCGCGGACAAGATCGTGTTTCTCACCGAAACGGAAGGCCTGCTCGACGAAGAACGCGCGCTGATCCGCGAAATGTCGCTGGACGACGCTTACCGGCTGCACGAAAGCGGCGCGGTGACGGGAGACGCCGGTTTCTATCTGAAGCACTCGATCCGCGCGTGTCGCGGCGGCGTGGCGCGCGCGCACATCATTCCGTACGCGCTCGACGGCAGCCTGCTGCTGGAACTGTTCTTGCACGATGGCGTCGGCACGATGATCTCGTACGAGAACCTCGAGAGCCTGCGCGAAGCAACGCCCGACGACGTCGGCGGCATTCTCACGCTGATCGAGCCACTGGAGACGGATGGGACGCTCGTGCGGCGCGGACGTCACCAGATCGAGCGCGACATCGACCATTTCTCGGTGATCGAGCACGACGGCGTGCTGTTCGGCTGCGCGGCGCTGTATCCGTACCCGCAGGAGCGCATCGGCGAAATGGCGTGCCTGACGGTCGCGCCCGAAGCGCAGGGTTCGGGCGACGGTGAGCGGCTTCTGAAGCGCATCGAGCAGCGCGCGCGGGCGCGCGGCCTCACGCGCATCTTCGTGCTGACGACGCGCACCGAACACTGGTTCCTCAAGCGAGGCTTCGTGAAGGCCACCGTCGACGATCTGCCCGAAGATCGCCGACGGCTCTATAACTGGCAGCGCAAGTCGCTCGTGCTGATGAAACAGCTCTGAACGCTCAACATAACGCCCTATCGCGCGACGCCGTCCCATATCGATTACAGGAGAAGCACAGCATGACTCGCATGGTTCAATGCACGAAGCTCGGCAAGGAAGCCGAAGGTCTCGATTTCCCGCCGCTGCCGGGCGAACTCGGCAAGCGGATCTACGAGAGCATTTCGAAGGAAGCGTGGCAGCAGTGGCTGAAGCAACAGACGATGCTGATCAACGAAAACCGGCTGAACATGGCCGATCCGCGCGCGCGTCAGTACCTGATGAAGCAGACGGAAAAATTCTTTTTCGGCGAAGGAGCCGACCAGGCTTCGGGCTACGTGCCGCCGGCGCAAGGCTGAGCGGTCGCCGCGAGCCAATGGTAGAAAAATCCGCGCTACAGGCGCGGATTTTTTTCGCCCGTCCGATGCCGGCGCTAAAAGCCGTCGTCCTGTGCGCCGTATGAGCGCGATCCCCAGTAGTCTTCATCCCGCGGCGCATGGCCTGGCTCGCCAGTATAGGGATTGAAATTTCCGCGCGTCGAGTAGTTGTCGTTGCGAGTGTAATCGGGTTCCGTCCGGTGATATCCGTTGACGTAGGTACCGTCACGCCGGGTATAGCCGTGCACGTATTGGTCCGCAAACGCCGAAGGCGTTATGGAAAGGAAAAGCAGCACGGCGGCGAGCTTGTTCATCGTCAGTATCCTTGCAGATATGGTTGTGGGAACCTGTCATCGGGCGATCGCATCAGAACGCCAGCGCTGACTGGCACCGTGATGGTCAATTTCCGCATCGTCAACGACAATCAGAGCATCACGTCGCTCGTGTGCGATCTTTCGGACAAACTGAGCCGGTTCTCCCCAAGCGCTCGATTTCTTCTGGCTTCGGGGCAGTCAGAAGCCGGATTTGAACGAAACCGTTAATCCCACCCCACTTCTTCAACCGTCGCCGAATTCCCGCAATCGTCCGCCCGGCAACGGATTGCGCGCGTTCCCACCGCCTTGCCGGACGGGCGATTTGCACGATCCTCGCTCATCGTGCTATCATGTGTGTCGTTCTAACAGCATTAACCCTTCATTCGCGTTCAGTTCATAACCCAGCCATGCGTGCGGGGTTCGGATTGAGCTGTTTTATACAAGAAGGCTTGTCGGTTGTTTCGTTGCAAGTCGCGCCCGCCTGAACTGACGCGATCCAAAGCGACGCCTCGCCGGCCTTTTTCGTTTCAAGCCTTTCAAGCGGCATGAGCGCATTGCGTGCGCGAATGTCCTCCGGTATCTGCCCCCTGCAAGGCCACGCGGATACCAACGTTTAGCAGCAACCCCACGAGTGCAGTTTCGCGACGACCTTCGCGTTGCACGGGCGTCATTTTTTCTGCGCAGGTGCCCCGCACGTTCGCGCAGTGCGCCCTTACGCGGTCCGCGCCAGGCAAGATGCCTTTGGCCGCTCGCGAAACTGCACTTCCAGCAATCCGTGGCGGAGCGCTTATGCGTTCGGCCGCAGTCATAGGAGTTTTAACCTTGACCGCTACCAGCAACGGCTTCTGGCGACACAAGTCCAAAGACAACAGCCTCACCCTCGACGACATCACGGTTGTCGACAACACGCTGCTCAAGCGTGCCGTCGGCGCGATGGCGCTCGGCAACGCAATGGAATGGTTCGACTTCGGCGTGTACAGCTACATCGCCGTCACGCTC
>NZ_JBBPEN010000010.1:0-309699 GCF_038900755.1 Paraburkholderia diazotrophica | reverse complement strand
GCTCGAAACATGGGGACGTTGAGAGCCCGTGGGTAATGGTCAAGTGCGGGCGGTGTGAGCGGCTTTCTTCTGCCTACTCTTCTTTGCCGCGGCAAAGAAGAGTAGGTGCCGCCCCGCACAGGGGCAACGCCCGCGCCGCGAGGCGCAATCGCGGATGCCAGCGCAAAGGCAAAAAAACCAAAACAAAAGCCATTGCAAATAAAAGCAAGTGCCGCCCCGCACAGGGGCAACGCCCGCGCCGCGAGGCGCATCGCGGACGCCGGCAGCAACCCAAAAAAACAAAAAGCGTCGCAGACAAAAAAACTCAACGTCCAAGATAACTCTCAACAACCCCCGCATCCCGCTTGACCTCATCAAGCGTCCCATGCGCGAGCACGCGTCCCTCGGCCATCACCGTTACCTTGCCGGTTTCACCGGCCAAAGCCGCAACAAACTCCATGTCATGCTCGACGACCATCATCGAACACGTCCCGCGCAGATGATTGAGCAGTGCAGCCAATTCCATCGTCTCATCATCGGTCATCCCTGCCGCGGGCTCGTCGAGCAAAAGAAGCGCCGGTTGCTGCATCAACAGCATCCCAATCTCCAGACGCTGCTTCTGCCCATGCGACAACTCGCCGGCAGGCCTCAACGCGTCGCCTTCCAGACGAATCAGCGACAACGTCTCCTCGATGCGCGCCTGCGCACTCCCGTCCAGACGCGCACGCAGCGAAGCGAGCCAGCGCTTGTCGGTCTTCATCGCCAGTTCGAGGTTCTCCCACACGGGATGCTGCTCGAACACAGTCGGCTTCTGAAACTTCCGCCCAATCCCCGCGCGCGCAATCGACGGCTCGTTCATGCGCGTCAAGTCGATCGTCTGGCCCAGAAAGACCTTGCCCGAATCGGGCGCAGTCTTGCCCGTGATGACGTCCATCATCGTCGTCTTGCCCGCGCCGTTCGGGCCGATGATGCAGCGCAATTCGCCGACGTCGATCGACAGCGACAGCTCGTTCAAAGCCCTGAAGCCGTCGAACGAAACGGTCACGTCCTCCAGATAGAGAATCGCGCCGTGCGATACGTCGATCTCGCCGGGCGTCACCGCGCGGCCCATCGACGCAACGCCGGACAACGCGCGGCCGTCGTGCTCTTCGGGTAGCGACAGGTCGGGCACCATCGGGTTTTCGTTCATCGGCGGTTCCTCGTGCGCGTCGCGAGTTCGATCAGCCCCATGATCCCGTTCGGCAGCAGCAACGGCACCAGCACGAAAATCAGACCGAGAAAGAACAGCCAGTACTCCGCGAAATAAGCCGTGAAAAAGCTCTTCGCGCCGTTCACCGCGAACGCGCCGACGATCGGTCCGATCAACGTGCCGCGTCCGCCGACGGCGACCCAGATCGCCATCTCGATCGAGTTGCCCGGCGACATTTCGCCGGGATTGATGATGCCGACCTGCGGCACATACAGCGCGCCCGCGATGCCGCACAGCACCGCCGATACCGTCCACACAAATAGTCTGTACGCAAGCGGACTGTAGCCGAGGAACATCAGCCGCGTTTCGCCGTCGCGCACGGCCGTGACGACACGTCCGAGCTTCGACGTGACGATCGCCCGCGCGCCGATGAACGACAGCACGAGCACCGCGAATGTCAGCAGAAAGAGCACCGTGCGCGTGCCGGGATGGGTGATCGGAAAGCCTGCGATGCGCTTGAAATCGGTGAAGCCGTTGTTGCCGCCGAAGCCCGTTTCGTTGCGATAGAAAAGCAGCATCGCGGCGAACGTCATCGCCTGCGTGATGATGGAGAGATACACGCCCTTCACGCGCGAGCGGAACGTGAAGAAACCGAATACCCACGCGAGAAGGGCGGGCACCAGCACGACCAGCAACAGCGCATACCAGAGATGCTGCGTGCCTTCCCAGTACCACGGCAGCCGATGCCAGTCGAGGAACACCATGAAGTCGGGCAGATCGCTGCCGTATTTGCCATCGCGGCCGATCGCGCGCATCAGGTACATCCCCATCGCGTAGCCGCCGAGCGCGAAGAAGAGTCCGTGTCCGAGGCTCAGGATGCCGCAATAGCCCCACACGAGATCGAGCGCAAGCGCAGCGATCGCATAGCACATCAACTTGCCCACGAGCGTCATCGCATACGCGGATAGATGGAATGCGCTCGCCTCGGGCAGCACCAGTGCAGCGAACGGCACGCCGAGGCCGACCGCGACGATCAACGCGATCAGCAGTTGCCATGCGCGACGCGACAGCAAAGCAGGGCGCGGCGGCAAGCCGAGCGCGAAACCAGACAGACGTCCGCGCTCGCTCGCGAGAGCGCCGCTGCGTGAATCGATGGAAGTGGAAGCGGATGAGGTCGCGGATGTCATGTCATGCCTCCGCGCTGCGGCCCTTCAGGGCGAACATGCCCTGCGGACGCTTCTGGATGAATAGCATGATCAGCACAAGCACCGCGATCTTCGCGAGCACCGCGCCCCAGAACGGCTCGATGGCCTTGCTCACGAGTCCGAGCCCGAAGCCGCCGATCACCGTGCCCGCCAGCTGGCCGACGCCGCCCAGCACGACGGCCATGAACGAATCGATGATGTAGCTTTGTCCGAGGTCCGGGCCGACATTGCCGATCTGCGACAGCGCGCAGCCGCCGAGTCCCGCAATGCCCGCGCCGAATGCGAACGCGCACGAATCGACATACGCCGTCTTCACGCCGACGCACGCGGCCATCCGGCGATTCTGCGTGACGGCGCGCACGAAGAGGCCGAGGCGTGTTTTCGTCAGCACGGCCCATGCAATCGCGACGACGATCAGCGAGAACGCGAGGATCGCGAGCCGGTTGTACGGAAGAATGAGGTTCGGCAACACCGTGACGCCGCCGCTCATCCACGACGGATTTTCCACCTGCACGTTCTGCGCGCCGAACAACATGCGCGTCGCCTGAATGAGGATCAGGCTGATGCCGAAGGTGGTCAGCAACGTTTCGAGCGGACGTCCGTACAGATGCTTCAGCACGAGCCGTTCGAGCACGATGCCGACGAGCGCCGCGACCACGAACGAAGCTGGCACGGCAATCAGCGGATACCAGTCGAACGCGCCGGGAGCATAGCGTTGCACGAGGTTCTGCACGACATAGGTTGCATACGCGCCGATCATCAGAAACTCTCCGTGCGCCATGTTGATCACGCCGATCAGGCCATACGTGATCGCGAGCCCGAGCGCCGCCAGCAGCAGTACGCTGCCGAGCGACAGGCCCGCGAACAGCGTGCCCGCGATCTCGCTGCGGCGCTGGATCGAATCAAGCGCATCGATGCCTTGCTGTGCCGCTTCGCGCACGCGCGCGTCGCTTTCGGCGAACGAGCCGTCCAGCTTCTTCGCGACGAGCGGGCGCAGCAGCTCGTACATGTCCAGATCGTGCCGCGCGGCGACGAGCTTCACCGCTTGGAGGCGTTTCGCGGCATCGCTGTCGTGCAGCGCAGTCATCGCCCATAGCGTGTCGAGGCGCTTCTTCAGCGTCAGGTCGGTTTCCTTTGCGCGGGCCGCATCGATTTGCGGTTTCATCGATGGATCGGGGTTTTGCAGCAGCGCGGCAACGGCGGCGGCACGCTTCGCGGGATCGCTCGAGTCGAGCTGCAGGCCCGACAGCGCGCCCGATACTTTCGAGCGCAACAGATTGTTCAGCGTGACCGATTGCGCGTCGCCTGCGGCTACGGTCTTGCCGGTGATCGCGTCGCGCGCGGTATCGCCGTCTTGAATCAGCACTTCGCCGGAATCGGTCGCGAGCGCGCTGTCTTCCGAGAGCGCCTTGAGCAGCGCAAGCGAAGGCGCGTCGTGATTCGCGATCAGCCTGTCGATGGCGGCGGACTTCGCGTCGAAATCGTCGCCGGCCAGCGGCACGACATCGGCGGCCGTCAATGCATGAGCGCTCGCCGGCGCGAACGCGATGAACGCGGCGCCGAGCGCGCATGACGCGCCAAGCAGCCTCATGCGCTTGCGGGCGTTGCGCAGCCAGTCAGCGCTGCGAGCGGCGAGCATGGAAAGTGAATGCGCCATGATGGTCGTGAGAATGAAGCCAGCGATCAGGCCAGCAGCCAGGCCAGCAATCCGGCCAGCAATCCGGCGCGCGATGCCATCGCATGCGAAAAGCGGCAAGCCAGGCATCGCGCGATTGCACCGTGCATTTGCTTCGATACGTGCATCGGAAGACGGGCGTTGCGCGCGCCGATGCGTTCGTGAAGGCGAACGCACCGGCATGCCGCGTCACGCGACGCGCGAGCGGCGGCGCAGGAACCCGGGAATCGACGTGACGATATCCGGCTTGCCCTGATTGCCCGCGATATACGGGCTCCACGGTTGCGCGCGAACGGCCGTCTTCGTTTTCCACACGACGTTGAACTGGCCGTCCGCGCGCACTTCGCCGATCATCACCGGCTTGTGCAGATGATGATTGCCGTCCATTTCGAGCGTGAAGCCCGACGGCGCCGCGAACTTCTGGCCGATCATCGCGACGCGCACCTTGTCGACATCGGTGCTCTTCGCCTTTTCGACGGCCTGCTTCCACATGTGGATGCCGACGTACGTCGCTTCCATCGGATCGTTTGTCACGCGCTTCGAGCCGCCCGGCAGGTTCTGCGACTTGACCCATCCGGCCCATTGCTCCTTGAACTTCGAGTTGGTCGGGCCTTTCACCGACATGAAGTAGTTCCATGCAGCGAGGTTGCCGACGAGCGGCTTCGTATCGATGCCGCGCAATTCCTCCTCGCCGACCGAGAACGCGACGACGGGCACGTCGGTTGCCTTCAGCCCCTGGTTGCCGAGCTCCTTGTAGAACGGCACGTTCGAGTCGCCGTTGACGGTCGAGATCACGCACGTCTTGCCGCCCTGCGCGAACGTCTTGATGCTCGCGACGATCGTCTGATAGTCGCTGTGACCGAAGGGCGTGTAGACCTCCTGGATGTCGGTCTCCTGAACGCCCTTCGACTTGAGGAAGGCGCGCAGGATCTTGTTCGTCGTGCGTGGATACACATAGTCGGTGCCGAGCAGGAAGAAGCGTTTGGCGCCGCCGCCTTCGGCGCTCATCAGGTATTCGGTGGCGGGGATCGCCTGCTGATTCGGCGCCGCGCCCGTGTAGAACACGTTGCGCGACATCTCTTCGCCTTCGTACTGCACGGGATAGAACAGCAGCCCGTTCAGTTCCTCGAATACGGGCAGCACCGACTTGCGCGACACGGAGGTCCAGCAGCCGAACACGCAGGCGACCTTGTCCTGCGTCAGCAGTTGGCGGGCCTTTTCGGCAAAGAGCGGCCAGTTCGAAGCGGGATCGACGACGACGGGCTCGATCTTGCGGCCCATCACGCCGCCGCTCGCGTTGATCTCGGCGATCGTCATCAGCGCGGTGTCTTTCAGCGACGTCTCCGAGATCGCCATCGTGCCCGACAGGGAGTGCAGGATGCCGACCTTGATCGGGCCGCTGCCCGACGACTGCGCGCGCGCGAAACGAACCTTGCCCGCGAGCGCGAGCGCGCCCGACATGGAGCCGAGCTTCAGCAGACTGCGACGTTTCATTTGCTTCCCCTTGCCATGAATGGTGGTGAGCGGCGGACGGGTAGTGCGCGTCCGATCCCTGTTTGCGTTATGTGTGCAGAGTCATATGTACAGAGCCGTGCAGGGCCGGATACTGCAAGGCATATGCCAACTTGCAGCGTCGCTCTTCAACGCTCGCTGAGCGCGCTGCGATGCGGCTCGCTGACGGCGCGGCCTCGCAGCGCGTTATGTGCCTTGAGCGCGAAAGCGGTGCAACGCGCGGCGCTTCGCCTCGTCGCGGTGCGCGCCGCGCTGCAACGGAGCGCGGGCGGCGTTTCGTCATATCGGCGGGCGCGCCGACGGTGCAGTGGCGCTGTCCGGTTGTGCATGGCCGTGCGCCTGCCTAAACTGAAAACCCAACTGACCTCATTTGAGAGGAGACAGCAGATGAACGAACGCGCTACACCTTCGGCCACGGCCGCCCGGCCCGACGCGCCCGCCAACGCGCCCGACATGTCGGCATTCTGGATGCCGTTCACCGCGAACCGGCAGTTCAAGAGCGCGCCGAGGCTGCTGTCGAGCGCCAAAGGGATGTACTACACGTCGCACGATGGCCGGCGCATCCTCGACGGCACGGCGGGGCTGTGGTGCGTGAACGCGGGACACTGCCGCGACGAGATCGTCGCCGCCGTGCAGGCGCAGGCCGCCGAGATGGACTTCGCGCCGACGTTCCAGATGGGCCACCCGAAGGCGTTCGAAGCCGCGACGAAGATTGCAAAGCACACGCCCGGCGACCTGAAGCACATCTTCTTCACAAACTCGGGATCGGAGGCCGTCGATACCGCGCTGAAAATCGCGCTCGCGTATCACCGCGCGCGTGGGGAAGGGCAGCGCACGCGGCTGATCGGACGCGAACGCGGCTATCACGGCGTCGGCTTCGGTGGCATTTCCGTCGGCGGCATCGCGCCGAATCGCAAGGCGTATTCAGGCGCGCTGCTGCCCGCCGTCGATCATCTGCCGCACACGCTCAACATCAAGGAAGCGGCGTTCTCGAAAGGACAGCCCGCATGGGGCGCGCATCTCGCCGATGAACTGGAGCGGCTCGTCACGCTGCACGATGCATCGACGATCGCGGCCATGATCGTCGAGCCGGTCGCGGGATCGACGGGCGTGCTGATTCCGCCGCAAGGCTATTTGCAGCGTCTGCGCGAGATCTGCGACAAGTACGGCATCCTGCTGATCTTCGACGAGGTGATTACGGGCTGGGGGCGTCTCGGCGCGCCGTTCGCCGCGCAGTACTTCAACGTGACGCCGGATCTGCTGACGATGGCCAAGGGCACGAACAATGCCGCCGCGCCGATGGGCGCCGTGGCCGCGAGCGCGCGGATTCACGATGCGATCGTCAATGGCGCGCCCGCGGGCATCGAGCTTTTCCACGGCTATACATACTCAGGGCATCCGATCGCTGCGGCCGCTGCGTGCGCAACGATCGACCTGTACGAACGCGAAGGGCTGTTCGAGCGCGCGGCGAAGATGGCGCCCGTGTTCGAAGCGGCGATTCACAAGCTGAACGGCGAGCGGCATGTGATCGACGTGCGGAATCTGGGGCTCGTCGGCGGCGTGGAATTGCAGCCGCGCGACGGCGCGCCGGGCGCGCGCGCTTATGACGTGTTCGTGCGCTGCTTCCAGAAGGGCGTGCTGACCCGCTATACGGGCGACATTCTTGCGTTCTCGCCGCCGCTCATCATCGATGAAGCGCAGATCGAAGAGTTGTTCCGCACGGTTGCGGAGGTGTTGAAGGAAGTGGATTGAGCGCGGCTCGGGTGTGATGTCGGCGCGCGAAGCAGCGGACGGGTTGGTTGACCGTCCGCTGTTTATTTTGCTGTGGTTCCGGCACAGTCCGTGCGCGGAGCCCGTGTCCGATCAAAACGCCACGTAAGGCCCCGTCCGCATTCCCGCCTGCATACCGCTCAACGCCGTATACACGCTGCGCCCGAAGAAGAACGGCAAGCCCCAGATGAACATGCCCGACGCGGGCGCGCCAAGCGCGTCATAGGCGGCCAATGCGCTGTCGAACAGATTCGGCGCATTGGCAATCGAGAACGGCACCGTCGATTGCGCGTTGCCCGTATTCGACAGCATCGTCCCGCTCAGGCTCTGCGTGATGGCGGGCGCAAACCAGCCGAGCAGCACGGGCAGTGTCGCGTCGGGAAAGAACAGGCCGTTCGAGCCGCTGTCGACGACGCTCGTGATCGTTCTGCCTTTGTACGTCGTCGTGAATGCGCCGCGATCGGTCGCGGCGAGGAACGTCGGCGTAGCGGGTAACGCATTGTTGTCGCGCGTGCCGATGCCGAACACGAGCTCTCCTGTGACGCTTGCCTGACCCGTTGGCGGCAGCGCGGGCAGACGGACGATCGTGCCGTTGTTGTCGGTTGCGAAGGCGGCGACGGGGTTGGCCGTCTGTCTGTCGAGCGGCACGCGCGCGGGCATGCAGGACGAAGGCGTTACGCAGTAGTAGTAAGCCGCCGCGAGCGCGGTTTGCGCCGCCTGCGGGAAGTCGCGCGCGAGATGCCCGATGCCGACGATTCCGTTCGCGCCGAGCATCGCGGCTGTGTTCATGCTTGCGCCGCCGCGCGCGAGGCAGTCGGATGGCGCGGACGGATACGCGCTGTCGCCGATAAGCTGGATCGGGATGCCGCTTGCCGTTTCGCCGCCGATCATCACGTCGGCGCGGCGTATCGAACCCCACGTATAGCCCGACGCGAAGACTGCGCACTGCGCGATGGGTGCGTTGCCAGTCGTGTCGTTGCTGGCGCCCGTCTGCGCGGGCAATTGCGCGGCAAGCGCGGCGCCGAGCGCGGCCTGCGTCACGCGCACACCCGATGAGCCCGTATCGAGCAGCATGTGATCGACGGTCGCGCACTGCGTCGCGCCGCGCGCGCCCGGCGCGCAGAGCGTCACGCTGACGTAAGGCATGTTCACGACCGAGCCGATCGCATTGTCGACGACGATGGGCACGCTGTTGGTGGCGACGGGCGAGGGCGGAGGCGTGTCGTTGGTGTTGTCCTTCGGCGGTTGGCCGCTGTCGGGCGTGGTGGGTGGCGTGGGAGGTGTCGTAGGCGGTGTCGGTACGTCGGGCGTGGTGGGCGCTATGGGCGTGGTCGGCGGTTGCGCGGGCGTGGCCGGCTGCGTCGAACCGCTCGCGGTCGATGCCGGAGCCGCCGCTGACGGTGCGCTGCCCGGAACAGCGGGCGTCGTCGTCGGTGCGGCAGGAGAGATGTCGGCGACAGGCGAATTGCCGCGCTTGTCATCGTCGCTGCCGCCACCGCATGCCGAGAGCGCGACGCTCGCCGCCAGCATCGCGGCGAGAACTGTGAAATGCGGAAAGCCGCGCTTCATGGCAAGGCCTCCACGTCGACATTCGCGGGCACGAGCCGCGGCACCCATGCCTTGCCCGCGAACGCGCCCGGATGTCCGACCGATTCGATCCGCAGATCGCCGTCGCCCACGATCAGCGGACCGGTGCCGCGCGCAATGCGGTGTGCTGCCGCGACGAAGCCCGGAAAGTAGCTGCCGAGCAGCGCCTGCATGTCAGGCCGCGTCGGTCCTTGCCACGTGAGCGCGAAGACGACGTTCGCGGGCGAAGCGTATTCGCGTACCGTGACGCCGTCGGCCGTTTCCGATTCGTGAATTGAGTAGACGGAAGCGACGGACGGCGTCGCGCGCAAGCTGCGGGACGTCTGATGCGCGTCCGTCGATGGCGCAGCGCCGAGCGTCGCATGACAAACGACAGGCAACAGCAACGTTGCCGTCGACGCGATCCTGATCAGGTTCATTCAGGCCTCTGCTTTCGAAAAGGAAACGAGGCATGTTGATCGATCGATGATCAGGATGGCGTACGAAGCTTCCGAATCGTCAAACGGAAATGGCCTGACCGTGAGCGGACACGACTGAAGCCGCAAATAAAAAACGCGCCGGAAAATTCCGGCGCGTTTCGGCTATTTCAACGGCAAGAGGCTTGGCTCAATACGTGGGAACGGAGGGATCGACCTGGCGCGACCACGCGTCGATGCCGCCCTGCAGATTGAACACGTCCTTATAGCCGCGCGACTCGAGGAACATGGCGACCTGCGCGCTGCGCGCGCCGTGATGGCACATGCAGACGATCTGCACATCGTCGTCCAGTTCTTCGCTGCGTGCGGGGATTTCGCGCATCGGAATCGACATGCTGCCAGCGATTTTCGCCGTTTCGATTTCCCATGGCTCGCGCACGTCCAGTAGCACGGGCGCCGGGCGCGACTTGTCGGCGAGCCATTCGGCGAGAGCGGGAGCGGTCAGGTTTTGCATCATCAAATCTCGCTACGGTGTCGGGCCGATGCTCAGAACCGGAAGCGCGGTGCGTGCACCGCGTTCCGCAGCGGCTCGACATAGGTTTCGAACACGTCGGCGATACGGAACTGCTTTTCGTCGACGCGCGTGATGATCTGCGCCTTCATCACGGGAGCCGTGCCGACGAAGGCGGCCAGACGTCCGCCGACTTTCAGCTGCTCCAGCATTTCCTGCGGCAGCACGGGCAGGCCGCCCGACACGCAGATCACGTCATACGGCGCGGCGGCCGTCCAGCCGCGCGCGGCGTCGCCCGTCGCGACTTCGGCGTTCAGCACGCCGTTGGCCGCGAGGTTCGCCTTTGCGAGTTCGGCCAGTTCCGGCTCGATATCGACCGTCAGCACATGCTGTGCACGGTGCGCGAGGAGCGCGGCCATGTAGCCCGAACCCGCGCCGATTTCCAGCACGGTTTCATGCTTCTTCACCGCCAGTTCTTGCAACACGCGTGCCTCGATGCGCGGCGCGAGCATGTGCTGGCCGGCGGGCAGCGGAATTTCGAAATCGACGAACGCCAGCTCGCGATAGGCGGCGGGCACGAAGTTCTCACGCTTGACGATCGACAGCAGATTCAGCACGTCCTGGTCGAGCACTTCCCAGGGACGGATCTGCTGTTCAATCATGTTGAAACGCGCTTGTTCGATGTTCATGATCAATTCGGCGGTGTGGGTTTGGATGCGGGCAGCGGGACGACAGCGGGATGAATCGGAGCCCCGCCCGCTGTTCCGCCGTTGTGTTCGTTAACTGCGAAATTGTACCAAACCGCGCGCGGTTGCCGCCCTGTGGCGGGCATGTGCGCCGTCGGACAGGGCGGGTCCGTGTGCAGTCTGGCCTCCGTGTAAATCCCTACGCGATGGGGCTTGCGATTCGCCGCTACGTCGACCAAGAATGTAATCGATTACATTTTGGAGCCAGAGGTGAACACCCGTGGACAAACCCGTCGACAAACCGTCCCGGCCTGACCCGCAATCGCCGACGCCCGGCGCGAGCGAGTCCGACGCGCGCGGCGCTTCGCATGGCACGGCGGAGAGCCTGTCGATCGCGGGCGTCGCGGAGCAGGCGGGCGTCTCGGTGGCGACGGTTTCGCGGGTGCTCAACGGCCATGCAAACGTGCGTCCGGCCACGCGCGACAAGGTGCTGGCCGCCGTCGCGACGAGCGGCTATCGCGTGAACGAACTGGCGCGCAATCTGCGCACGGCCGAAAGCCGCCTGTTGCTGACGATGGTGCCCGACGTCGGCAACCCGTTCTACGCGGAGGTGATTCGCGGCATCGATTCCGTCGCGCAGCAGCACGGCTATTTCATGCTGTTGTGCGATACGGGCGCCGATCCGGGCCGCGAGCGCAGCTATTTCGATCTGCTGCGCCGCCGCCGCGCGGACGGTGCGATCTGCCTCGATCCCGCGACGGTGCAACAGGCGCTCGCCGAAGAATCGAACGCGCTAGCGTGGGTCGCGTGCTGCGAGTTCGACTCGTCGGTGGGCGTGCCGTATGTCGGCATCGACAACTACCGCGCGGCGGGCGACGCCGTGCGCCATCTGCTTGCGCGCGGCCACCGGCGCATCGCGCTGATCAATTCCGACGATCACTACCTGTACGCGCAGCAGCGTCAGCGCGGCTATCTCGACGCGTTGCGCGACGCGGGCATCGCGCCCGACGAACGCTGGCGCGTGAACGTGAACAGCCTCGACTACGAAGCGGGCGCGCAGGCTGCGGCGCGCCTGATGACGCACGCCGATGCGCCGACGGCGGTGTTCGCCGTGTCGGACACGCTCGCGATCGGCGTGATCGCCGGCTTGCGCAGCGTCGGCAGGCGCGTGCCGGACGATGTGGCCGTCGTGGGCTTCGACGATATCTCGCTTGCCGCGCAAATCGAGCCGCCCCTCACGACCATCGCGCAGCCGATGCGCGAACTGGGCGAAAGGGCCGCGCGTCTGCTGCTGCGCAGGCTCGCGAATCCGATGGAAAACGTGCCGGGCGTGCTGTTGCCGCATCGGCTCGTCGTCAGAAAGAGCGCGTGAGAGGGCCGCCGCGATGAGCCTCGCCGTCCGCTTCGACGACATCCGCAAAGACTTCGGCCCCGTGCGCGTGCTGCACGGCGTGAGCTTCGACATCGCGCCGGGCCGCATCTACGGACTGCTCGGCGAAAACGGCGCGGGCAAGTCGACGCTGATGAAGATACTCGCGGGCTACGAGACGGCGACGGAAGGCGCCGTGCTGGTCGACGGTCACACGCAGCGCTTCGAGGGCTCGCGCGATGCGGAAGCGGCGGGCATCGTGCTGATCCACCAGGAGTTCAACCTCGCCGAGCATCTGACGATCGCGCAGAACATGTATCTCGGCCACGAGAAGCGCAAGGGTCTGTTCGTCGACGATACGGCGATGCGCAACGAAGCCAGGCGCTATCTCGATCAGGTCGGCTTGCACAAGCAACCGGATACGAAGGTGCGCGATCTGATCGTCGCGGAAAAGCAGATGGTGGAGATCGCGAAGGCGCTGTCGCGTCGCGCGCGTCTGCTGATCATGGATGAGCCCACGGCGACGCTCACGCCTTCGGAGACGGAGCGCCTCTTCGCGCTGATGAAGAAGCTCAAGGCCGATGGCGTGACGATCGTCTACATTTCGCACAAGCTCGATGAGGTCGAGCACATCACCGACGAAGTGATCGTGATGCGCGACGGCCGCTTCGTCGCGCGAAGCGAGACGGCATTGCTCGGGCGTCAGCAGATGGCGAACCTGATGGTCGGGCGCGAGCTGTCCGACATGTTCCCGGATAAGACGCCGCCCGCCGATGACGCGCCCATCGCGTTGAAAGTCGAGAATCTGAGCGTGCCCGACTGGGTCGAAGACCTGAGCTTCGCGGTGCGCGCCGGCGAAGTATTCGGCTTCGCGGGACTGGTCGGCGCGGGCCGCACGGAAGCGTTCGAGGCGATCATCGGCTTGCGCAAACGCACGGCGGGCACGATCGAAATCGCGGGCCGCAGAGCCGATCTGCACAGTCCGCGCGATGCGATGCGCCGCGGCCTCACGTACCTGAGCGAGGACCGCAAGGGCAAGGGCCTGCACGTGAACCTCAGCCTGCAGGACAACGTGACGCTGATGACGCTCGAACGTCACGCGCATCCGCTGCTCGATCTGAAAGCGGGACGCGAGGCGCTGACGCGGGCCGTGCGCGAGTTCGGCATTCGCACGGGCGATCTGTCGAGCCGCGCCCGCATGCTGTCGGGCGGCAACCAGCAGAAGCTCGCGCTCGCCAAGTTCCTCCAGCCCAATCCCGATGTGATCGTGCTCGACGAGCCGACGCGCGGCGTCGACATCGGCGCGAAACGCGATATCTATTTCCTGATCCACCGGCTCGCCGCCGAAGGGCGCGCCGTGATCGTCATCTCATCCGAACTGATCGAGCTGATCGGGCTGTGCCATCGCGTCGCCGTGATGCGCGCGGGCCGTCTGCAAGCGACGCTCGGTCTCGACCATCTGACCGAAGAGGAGTTGATCGCTCATGCGACCGGCACACACTGACGCCGCGCCGACCGGGCGCGCGATGCGCATCGCGCATCGTCTGCATGGTCTTGGGCCGCTTGCCGGCCTGATCGTGCTGTGCATCGCGGGCACGCTGCTCAATCGCGATTTCGCCACCGTCGACAACATGATGAACGTGCTCACGCGCACGTCGTTCATCGGCATCATCGCGGTCGGCATGACGTTCGTGATCATCTCGGGCGGCATCGATCTGTCCGTCGGCTCGATGGCGGCGCTGATCGCGGGCAGCATGATCTGGCTGATGAACGCGCTCGCCTTGTCGCCGGGCGGCCATGCGTTCGCGCCGCTGACCATTGTGATCATCGGCATTCTGTGCGCGTTCGTGCTGGGCGGCGTGTTCGGCTGCGCGCATGGCCTGCTGATCACGAAAGGGCGGATCGAGCCGTTCATCGTGACGCTCGGCACACTTGGCATCTTTCGCGCGGTGCTCACGTGGCTCGCCGACGGCGGCGCGCTCACGCTCGACAACAACCTCTCCGATCTGTACGGCCCCGTCTATTACGCGAGCCTCTTCGGCGTGCCCGTGCCGATCTGGGTGTTTCTCGTCGTCGCGGCGGGCGGCGCGCTGATCCTCAATCGCACGGCCTTCGGGCGTCACGTGCAGGCGATCGGCTCGAACGAACAGGTCGCGCGCTACGCGGCGATTCGCGTCGATACCGTGAAGATCGTCACGTATGTGCTGCTCGGCATCTGCGTCGGCGTGGCGACGGTGCTGTACGTGCCGCGCCTGGGCTCCGCGACGCCGACGACGGGCCTCCTGTGGGAACTCGAAGCAATCGCCGCCGTGGTGGTCGGCGGCACGGCGCTCAAGGGCGGCGAAGGGCGCGTCGCGGGCACGGTGATCGGCGCGATCCTGTTGTCCGTGATCGCGAACATCCTCAATCTCACGAGCATCATCAGCGTGTATCTGAATGCGGCCGTGCAGGGCGTCGTGATCATCGTCGTCGCGTTCCTTCAGCGAGGGCGGCGGTAGCAGGGCAACGCGTGTGCGATTCGGTGAAGGTCAAGCGTATCGAAGCAAAGGGCATCGGAACGGCAGCAACGCAGGCGGCAAAGGAGAGCAGCACAGAAGCGGTTCATCGACGAAGAAACCAGTCCAAGGAAATTCAAAGGAACATCAAAGGAGACACAGCCATGAAGCAGTTCATTCGAGCGGTCGGCGCCGGGGCGCTGGCACTGGGGATACTGGGGCTCACGGGCGCCGCGCGCGCCGACGACAAGGTCACGCTGGGCGTCGCGATACCGACGGCCGATCACGGCTTCACGGGCGGCATCGTCTGGTGGGCGAACAAGGCGAAGGCCGATCTGGAGAAAGCGCATCCCGACCTGAAGGTGATCGTGAAGACGGCCGCGAACGCGCCCGAGCAGGCGAACCAGTTGCAGGATCTCGTGACGGTGAACAAGATCAACGCGCTCGTGATCTTCCCGTATGAATCGGCTTCGCTGACGCAGCCCGTCGCGCAGGTGAAAAAGAAAGGCGTCTACGTGACGGTCGTCGATCGCGGCCTCACCGACACCAGCGCGCAGGACGCGTATGTGGCAGGCGACAACACCGCGTTCGGCAAGATTCCCGCCGAATATCTGGCGAAGGCGCTCGACGGCAAGGGCGACGTCGTTGCGCTGCGCGGCATTCCGACGACGCTCGACAACGAACGCTGGACGGCCTTCACGGGTGTGCTGAAGAACTATCCGAATATCAAGATTCTCGATGCGAAGTACGCGAACTGGAACCGCGACGATGCGTTCAAGGTGATGCAGGACTATCTGACGCGCTTCAAGCATATCGACGCTGTGTGGGCCGCCGACGACGACATGGCCGTCGGCGTGCTGAAGGCAATCGATCAGGCGAAGCGCAACGACATCAAGATCGTGTTCGGCGGCGCGGGCTCGAAGGGCATGGTCAAGAACGTGATGGACGGCGCGCCGCTCATCAAGGCCGACGTGTCGTATTCGCCGAAGTTCATCTACGACGCGGTCAAGCTGACGGCGGAAGCGCGCCTCAAAGGCGACAAGCTGCCGCCGACGACGATCATCCCGTCCGTGCTCATCACGAAGGACAACGCGAAAGACTTCTACTTCCCCGATTCGCCGTTCTGATCGCGCGCATGCCTGGGCGGAGCGCTGCCTTTCGTCATCCGATGCGAAGGGCAGCGCCGTTTCAATCCACCGAAGGGAGCAGCACGATGAAAACGATCAAAGGGCCGGCGATCTTTCTCGCGCAGTTCATGGGAGACAAGGTACCGTTCGACAATCTCGCGCATCTCGCCGAATGGGCCGCGAATCTCGGCTACAAGGGCATCCAGGTGCCCGCCGATCCGCGCCTCGTCGATCTGGAGCAGGCGGCATCGAGCCAGGCGTATTGCGACGACCTGCTAGGCATCGTCACCGATGCGGGTGTCGAAATCACCGAGCTGTCGACGCATCTGCAAGGCCAGCTCGTCGCGGTGCATCCCGCGTATGACGTGCTGTTCGACGGCTTCGCCGCGCCGCAGGTGCGAGGCAATCCGGCGGCGCGCACGCAATGGGCGATCCAGCAGATGAAGTGGGCGGCGAAGGCATCGCAGCGTCTGGGGCTCACGTCGCATGTGTCGTTTTCGGGCGCGCTCGCGTGGCCGTATTTCTATCCGTGGCCGCAGCGTCCCGCAGGGCTCGTCGAAACCGCGTTCGACGAACTCGCGCGCCGCTGGTCGCCGATTCTCGATGCGTTCGACGAAGCGGGCGTCGACGTCTGCTATGAACTGCATCCGGGCGAGGATCTGCACGACGGCGTGACGTTCGAGCGCTTTCTCGCGGCCGTGAACGATCACCCGCGCGCGAACATCCTGTTCGATCCGAGCCACTTCGTGTTGCAGCAGCTCGACTATCTCGCGTTTATCGATATCTATCACGAACGCATCAAGGCTTTCCATGTGAAAGACGCCGAGTTTCGTCCGAACGGACGGCAAGGCGTGTATGGCGGCTATAGCGGCTGGGTCGAACGCGCGGGACGTTTCCGTTCGCTCGGCGACGGACAGATCGACTTCGGCGCGATCTTCTCGAAGATGGCGCAATACGATTTTCCCGGCTGGGCGGTGCTCGAATGGGAGTGCGCATTGAAGCATCCCGAAGACGGCGCGCGCGAAGGCGCGGAGTTCATCAAGCGGCACATCATCCGCGTGGCCGAACATGCATTCGACGACTTCGCGGGCAGCGGCGCGGACGTCGCGCAACTGAAGCGCGTGCTGGGCCTTTGAGCCCGCGCAATGGTCACGCGATGGTCCCGCATCGAACAGGAGCATAAGACGATGACTCGAAGACTCAGGCTGGGGATGGTCGGCGGCGGGCAGGGCGCGTTCATCGGCGCGGTGCATCGGATCGCCGCGCGCATCGACGACCGCTTCGAGCTGGTGGCGGGCGCGCTGTCGTCGGACCCGCGGCGCGCGCAAGCGAGCGCCGACGAAGCCGGCATCGCGCGCAGCTACGCGAGCTGGCAAGAGATGGCGCACGCCGAAGCCGCGCGCGACGACGGCATCGACGCCGTCGCGATCGTCACGCCGAACCATCTGCATGCGCCCGTTGCGTCGGCGTTTCTGGATGCGGGCATCCACGTGATCTGCGACAAGCCGCTCGCGATGACGCTCGAAGAAGGCGAAGCGCTCGCGAAACTGGCGCGCGAGAAGAACCGTCTGTTCGCGCTGACGCACACGTACTCCGGCTATCCGATGGTACGCCACGCGCGCGAACTGGTGGAGGCGGGCGAGATCGGCGAGGTGCGCGTCGTTCAGGTCGAGTACGCGCAGGACTGGCTCGCGAAGCCGGTCGAGCTCACGGGCGAGAACCGCCAGGCCGTCTGGCGCACCGACCCGAAGCAGGCGGGGCGCGCGGGCTGTCTCGGCGATATCGGCACGCATGCGTATCACCTCGCGGCGTTCGCGACGGGCATGCTGCCGAAGCAGATCGCCGCGGAATTGCATACGTTCGTTGAAGGGCGCCAGGTCGACGATCATATCGAGGCGCTGCTGCGCTACGAGAACGGCGCGCGCGGCATGCTGTGGGCAAGCCAGGTGGCGAGCGGCGCGGAAAACGCGCTGCGTCTGCGCGTGTACGGCACGAAGGCTCAGATCGCGTTCGATCAGGAGAACCCGAACGAACTGCTGTTCACGCCGCTGGGCGGCGCGATGCGACGGCTCACGCGCGGACGCGTCGATAGCGCGATCGCGCGGCATGCGACGCGCGTGCCGCCCGGCCATCCCGAAGGCTATCTGGAAGCGTTCGCGCAACTGTACAAGGATGCCGCGCTGCAGATCGAAGCGATCGACGCGGGCTTGCCGCTACCCGAACAAAGCCGTCTGCTGACGACCGTCGACGACGGCGTCGCGGGCCTGCGCTTCATCGATGCCGTGTTCGACAGCCACGCGAAGCTGCAGTGGCAGGACGTGCAGAGCGGCGGCTGATATTCAGTTCTTGCTGCGCTTGATCTGCTCTTCGAAGGCGAGATCGAGCTTGCTGACCTTGCGCGGTTTCCTGGGGCCGTATGCGTCGACGAATTTCACGAACTCGTCAAGCGGCAGCGGATCGGAGACTTTCTGTTCCGTGCCGCCCGATTTGTCGACGAGATAAAAGACTCCGCCCGACAAGCTGATTGCCGCGAAACGTGGGTTGCCGCTTCGGGTCTTCAGCCGTTCGACGGCATGGATGGCTCGGGTCGTGCGCATGATCGGACGATGCTGTGATGTGTGAGATTGCTAACCGATTCTACGACGTATGCTCGCCCGCCGCCGGCGGTGCTCCCGATGCGTCAGCTCCGCCGATCAAA
This sequence comes from Paraburkholderia diazotrophica, assembly GCF_038900755.1. GTDB lineage: Bacteria > Pseudomonadota > Gammaproteobacteria > Burkholderiales > Burkholderiaceae > Paraburkholderia > Paraburkholderia diazotrophica_A. The sequence continues at coordinate 291,480 of NZ_JBBPEN010000010.1, read as the reverse complement.
CGAAGAAGCGGCCCACGCCATGTCGAGCGCAGGCACTTCAAAAAGCTTACTGGCTCAGATACGTAAACTTCCCGCCCTTGACGATCCCCATCACGCTCGCCCGCTGATCGAGCCCGACGTGGTCCTTCGCGCTCGTATTCACGACGCCATTGGGCACCACCAGTTCATGCGCATGTTCGAGCTCCGTGCGCAGCGCAACGCGAAACTCAGGCGTGCCCGGCTGCGCCGTCTTCAACGCGCGCGCAACGGCATCCTGCAAACGCGGATAGACACCCGCCGCATCGCCCGCGAACTGCGTGACCGTGTTCGGGCCGTACTGCGCTTCGTATGCGCTGACGAACGCCAGCGCGGCTTTCTTCGCCGGATGATCGGCGGGCAGCGTGCGCGCGACGACGACGGGCTGTGTCGGAAAGAGCGTGCCCTCGACATCCTTGCCGCCGAGCTTGATGAACTCCGGCGTCGCGATGCCGTGCGTCTGATAGATCGCACCCTTGTAGCCGCGCTCGACGAGCGTGCGCTGCGGCAGCACCGTCGGCGTGCCCGCGCCCGCGATCAGCACCGCGTCGGGCTTCGCGGCCATCAGCTTCAGCACCTGGCCTGTGACGCTCGCATCGGTGCGGTTGAAGCGCTCGGTCGCGACGACCTGGATATGGCGCAGCGTCGCGAACTTCGTGAACTCGTTGAGCCAGCTGTCGCCGTAGCTGTCCGCAAAGCCGATGAAGCCGACGGTCTTTACGTTGTGATTGGACATGTAGCGCGTCATCACGTCGGCCATCGCGCCGTCTGTCTGCGCCATCTTGAACGCCCAGACCTTCTTGCCTTCCTGCGGCTCGACGACGCTCGCCGAACCGATCAGCGTGATCATCGGCGTCTGGCTCTCGGCAACGGGATCGAGCGCGGCCATCGCGGCGGGCGTGATGTTCGGCCCGACGATCACATCGACGTGGTCCTCGTTGATCAGCTTGCGGATATTGCGCACGGCCGCGCCCGGATCGGAGCCGTCGTCGAGCACGATGTATTGCGCCGGCTGGCCGGCAATCGTCTTCGGCCACATCAGCATCGCGTTCTTGCTCGTGATGCCGATGGCGGCGGCGGGCCCCGTGCTCGACAGATCGATGCCGACCTTGACGTCCGCGTGCGCGGCGGCGGCGAAGAGCAACGCGCCTAGAGCGGTCGCGCGTGTCAGATGGCGCAAGGTGTTTTTCGGCTTGTTCTTGTGCGGCGTCATGCGAAAAGGTCTCCGTGCAGGTAACTGCGGTTGTTATAGCGGAACAAAAATCAAAGCTCGTACGTCTCGTGATCGCCCTTGAGCGCCTGCTCGATCAGCTTGCGGTTCAGGTTCGGCGAGAGCAGCTCGACGAGCGTATACACATAGCTGCGCAGATACGCGCCCTGCTTGAGTGCGACGCGCGTCACGTTGCTGCCGAACAGATGGCCGACAGGCAACGCGCGCAGATGACGGTCGCGCTCGGCGTTGAACGCGATATCGGCCATGATGCCGACGCCCAGCCCCAGCTCGACGTAAGTCTTGATCACGTCCGCGTCGATTGCTTCCAGCACGATGTCGGGGTGCAGGCCGCGCAGGCGGAACGCATCGTTGATCTTCGTGCGGCCCGCGAACGCGTTGTCGTAGGTGATCAGCGGAAACTGCGTCAGGTCGTCGAGCGAAAGCTGCTTGCGTTCGAGCAGCGGGTGATCGACAGGCATCACGGCCACGTGATGCCACGAGAAGCACGGCAGCGACACCAGCTCCTTGTAGCTGGACACGGCTTCCGTCGCGATTGCGAGATCGGCCTGGTCGTGGATCACCATTTCCGCGACCTGCGTCGGGCTGCCTTGCAGGATCGACAGATGCACCTTCGGAAAGCGCTTCTTGAATTCGGCGATCGCGGCGGGCAGCGAGTAGCGCGCCTGGGTGTGCGTCGCGGCGATCACGAGATTGCCCTGGTCCTGCGCCGCGTAATCCTTACCGACACGCTTCAGGCTTTCGACTTCCTGCAGAATCCGCTCGACGGACGCCAGAATGATTCGCCCCGGCTCGGTCAGCGAGCGCACGCGCTTGCCGTGCCGCGTGAATATCTCGACGCCCAGTTCATCTTCCAGCTCGATGATCGCCTTCGACACGCCAGGCTGACTCGTATACAGCGCCTTGGCGGCTTCCGTCAGGTTGAAGTTCTGCCGGACGGCCTCCCGTACGAAGCGGAACTGATGCAGGTTCATATATAACCTCGCCGCATATCAAAAGAATTTTTTAGTCGTTTGAAATATAAGGCGAGTTTATTACGATTTCTCCAGTTTCTCCAATATGGATATCTGTATTTGTCATTAGCAAATGAGCGATGCATCTAAACGGTCGATGGCCGGGACGCTCAAAGCTGACTGGCAATGACGAATACGAGGCGCGGCGTAACCGGAACGCCGCGTTGTGCGAGACGAACACAAACCCTGGGGTCCCCGAATGTACCAATACGATCAGTACGACCAGACCATCGTCGACGAACGCGTCGCGCAGTACGCCGATCAAGTTCGTCGCCGTCTGTCGGGCGAATTGAGCGAAGAAGAGTTCCGTCCGCTGCGCCTGCAAAACGGCCTCTACATGCAGCGCCACGCGTACATGCACCGCATCGCGATTCCGTACGGCAATCTGCGCAGCGACCAGTTGCGCATGCTCGCGACCATCGCGCGCGAGCACGATCGCGGCTACGGCCACTTCTCGACGCGCACGAACATCCAGTACAACTGGATCAAGCTCGAAGAAACGCCGGAAATCCTGCGCAAGCTCGCGTCCGTGCAGATGCACGCGATCCAGACGTCGGGCAACTGCATCCGCAATATCACGGCCGACCAGTTCGCGGGCGTTGCCTCCGACGAAATCATCGATCCGCGTCCGTGGGCCGAAATCCTGCGCCAGTGGTCGACGTTCCACCCGGAATTCGCGTGGCTGCCGCGCAAGTTCAAGATCGCCGTGTCGGGCTCGAAGGAAGACCGCGCGGCCGTGCAGATTCACGACCTCGGCGTCTATCTGACGAAAAACGCAGCGGGCGAAGTCGTCGCGAGCATCCTCGCGGGCGGCGGTCTGGGCCGCACCCCCATCGTCGGCGCGATCATCAGGAAAGACCTGCCCTGGCAGCATCTGCTCACGTATTGCGAAGCCGTGCTGCGCGTGTACAACCGCTACGGCCGCCGCGACAACCTGTTCAAGGCGCGCATCAAGATTCTGGTGAAGTCGCTGTCGGCGGAAAAATTCTCGCAGCAGGTCGAGGAAGAATGGCAGCACCTGAAGGACGGTCCGTCGACGCTCACGCAAGCCGAACTGGATCGCGTGTCGCAATACTTCCAGCCGCCCGTCTACGAGAAGCTGCCGGACACGGACACGTCGTTCGAAAAGCATCTGCTCGAAAGCCGTGCGTTTGCGCGCTGGGTCGAGCGCAATGTGCGACCGCATCGCGTGTCTGGCTATGCGTCCGTCACCATGTCGCTGAAGAAGACGGGCGTTGCGCCCGGCGACGCCACCGACAAGCAGATGGAAGCCGTCGCCGACTGGGCCGACGAATACTCGTTCGGCAAGATCCGCGTGTCGCATGAGCAGAACCTGATTCTCGCCGACGTCAAGAAGCGCGACCTTTACGCGCTGTGGGAAAAGGCCAAGGCGCAAGGCTTCGCGACACCGAACATCGGCCTTTTGACCGACATCATCGCGTGCCCGGGCGGGGACTTCTGCTCGCTCGCGAACGCGAAGTCGATTCCGATTGCGCAAGCGATCCAGGAGCGCTTCGACGACCTCGACTTCGTGTACGACCTCGGCGACGTGTCGCTGAACATCTCGGGCTGCATGAACTCGTGCGGCCACCATCACGTCGGCAACATCGGCGTGCTGGGCGTCGACAAGGACGGCTCCGAATGGTACCAGGTGTCGCTCGGCGGCGAGCAGGGCATGGGGCAAGACGGCGCGAAGCTCGGCCGCGTGATCGGCCCGTCGTTCTCGGCGGAAGAAATGCCGGACGTGGTGTCGAAGGTGATCGACACGTTCGTCGAGAACCGCATCGACGGCGAACGCTTCATCGACACCTACAACCGCATCGGGATCGCACCGTTCAAGGAACGCGTGTATGCATCGCGTCAACCGGCTCACGCGTAACCAAGGACTAGCAGATGGCATCGATTATCAAGGACCGCACGATCGTCACCGATGACTTCACGGTCGTCCGCGCAGCCGAGGACGGCACGCTGCCCGCAGTGAGCGCATTGCCCGCCGGCAAGGTGATCGTTCCTTTCGCGTTGTGGCAGAGCGCGCGCGACGAGCTGACGGCTTCGCGCAGCGCCGGTCAGATCGGCGTGTGGCTCGCGCCCGATAGCGAGCCCGCCGATATCGTCGGCGACTTCGACAAGCTCGGCCTGATCGCCGTCGACTTCCCGGTGTTCCGCGACGGGCGCGGCTACAGCATTGCGCGCCTGCTGCGCGAGCGCTATGGCTACAAGGGCGAGATCCGCGCGATCGGCGACGTGTTGCGCGACCAGCTGCGCTTTTACGAGCGCTGCGGCTTCAATGCGTATGCGCTGCGCGCGGACAAGGACATCAACGACGCGCTGAAGGCGTTCACCGAATTCACCGTGCAGTACCAAGGCGCATTCGACGAGCCTTCGCCGCTCTTTCGCCGTCGCGAAGCGGCTGCAACGCAAAAGGCCACCGTATGAGGAGCGCAGCCGACCTCACGCCCGAACTCGCGGCGAAGATCGCACGTCTTGACGCGCTGCTCGATTCGATCGCGCAGCGCCACGAGAAGGTGAAGCTCGCGAGCAGCCTCGCGGCGGAAGACATGCTGCTCACGCACGCGATCCTGTCGCGCGGCGTGAAAATCGGCATCTTTTCGCTGAACACGGGCCGTCTGCACGCGGAAACGCTGGGCATGATCGACCGCGTGCGCGAGCGCTATGGCTACGACATCGAGCAGTTTCATCCGCAAGCGGACGCTGTCGACGAGTATGTCGCGCAGCACGGCCTGAACGCTTTCTATGAAAGCATCGATCTGCGCAAGCGCTGCTGCGAAATCCGCAAGGTCGAGCCGCTCAATCGCGCGCTCGGCGACGTCGGCGCATGGGTGACGGGCCAGCGTCGCGAGCAGTCGGTCACGCGCGCGGAACTGCACGAGGAAGAGCATGACGGCGCGCGCAACATCGCCAAGTACAACCCGCTCGCAGACTGGACGGAAGCCGATGTGTGGGCGTACCTGAAGGCCTTCGGCGTGCCCGTCAACCCGCTGCATGCGCGCGGCTATCCGAGCATCGGCTGCGAGCCGTGTACGCGGGCCGTGCGTCCCGGCGAAGACAGCCGGGCAGGGCGCTGGTGGTGGGAGTCGCGCGATACGAAGGAATGCGGACTGCACATCACGACGATCCCTGTCACGGTCGTCTCGGAGAACGCCTCGGCCTGACGTGGGCCTGCTGTGAGCCGCACAGGCGCCGGCGTAAGATGACGCAGACGCCGTGCGCCGCCCAATTGCCGGTTTCGATTGAATCCCTACGTGCCGCACGCATCTGATGAGCACCCGAACATGCGACACGAACCAATGAAGGACCAGAAAATGAGCACGACGCTCGATTCCACTGTCAACGCACCGCTGCCCGTCACGGCGAACCGGATGGATCACCTCGACTGGCTCGAGGCCGAATCGATTCACATCCTGCGCGAACTGGTCGCCGAATGCAGCAAGCCTGCGCTGCTGTTCTCGGGCGGCAAGGATTCCGTCGTCGTGCTGGCGCTCGCGTTGAAGGCGTTCGGCCTCGGCGCGAACCGCAAGACGCAGCTGCCGTTCCCGCTCGTGCACATCGACACGGGTCACAACTACGACGAAGTGATCGACTTCCGCGACCGCCGCGCAAAAGAGATCGGCGCGGAACTCGTGGTCGGCCACGTCGAAGACTCGATCAAGCGCGGCACCGTGCGCCTGCGCCGCGAAACGGATTCGCGCAACGCCGCGCAAGCCGTCACGCTGCTCGAAACCATCGAGCAATACGGCTATACGGCGATGATCGGCGGCGCGCGCCGCGACGAAGAAAAGGCACGTGCGAAAGAGCGCATCTTCTCGTTCCGCGACGAGTTCGGCCAATGGGACCCGAAGGCGCAGCGCCCCGAGCTGTGGAGCCTGTACAACGCGCGCCTGCATCAGGGCGAGCACCTGCGCGTGTTCCCGATCTCGAACTGGACGGAACTCGACGTGTGGCAATACATCGCCCGCGAAAACCTTGAACTGCCGTCGATCTACTACGCGCACAAGCGCGAGATCGTTCGCCGCAACGGCCTGCTCGTGCCCGTGACGCCGCTCACGCCGATCCGCGAAGGCGAGGCGAGCGAAGAAGCGCTGGTGCGCTTCCGCACGGTGGGCGACATCAGCTGCACGTGCCCGGTGGAAAGCGATGCCGACGATGTCGAGAAGATCATCGCCGAAACGGCCGTGACGGAAATCACGGAGCGCGGCGCGACGCGGATGGACGACCAGACGTCGGAAGCCGCGATGGAACAGCGCAAGAAGCAAGGTTATTTCTAAGGCACACGAGGGCGACACAACCATGAGCATTCATCAACCTGAAGACCTCGGCGTGCTTCGTTTCATCACGGCAGGCAGCGTCGACGACGGCAAGAGCACGCTGATCGGCCGCCTGCTGTACGACAGCAAGGCTGTGCTGTCGGATCAGCTGTCCGCGCTGTCGCGCGCGAAGAACAAGCGCACGGTCGGCGACGAAATCGATCTGTCGCTGCTGACGGACGGCCTCGAAGCCGAGCGCGAGCAGGGCATCACGATCGACGTCGCGTACCGCTACTTCGCGACCGCGAAGCGCAAGTTCATCATCGCCGACACGCCGGGCCACGAGCAGTACACGCGCAACATGGTGACGGGCGCATCGACGGCGCATGCTGCAATCATTCTCGTCGACGCGACGCGCGTCACGTTCGAGAACGGTGTCGCGCAATTGCTGCCGCAGACCAAGCGCCACAGCGCGATCGTCAAGCTGCTGGGCTTGCAGCACGTGATCGTCGCGATCAACAAGATGGACCTCGTCGACTACAGCGAAACGCGTTTCAACGAGATCCGCGACGCGTATGTCACGCTCGCGCGCCAGCTCGGCCTGAACGATGTGCGCTTCGTGCCCGTGTCGGCGCTGAAGGGCGACAACATCGTGACGGCGAGCGAGCGCATGCCGTGGTACGGCGGCGAGCCGCTGCTCGACGTGCTCGAAGCGCTGCCCGTCGATACGGCGACGCACGACGCACTGCGTTTTCCGGTGCAATGGGTCGCGCGCCAGGACGGCAGCCAGGCCGACGATTTTCGCGGCTACATGGGCCGCGTTGAATCTGGCGAAGTGAAGCTCGGCGATTCGATCGTCGTGTTGCCGGCGAACCGCCAGGCGACGGTCGCCGAAATCATCGCGCCCGTGCCGGGCGGGACGGCGCAAGTCGACCGCGCGTTCGCGGGCCAGACGGTGACGATCCGTCTTACGGAAGACGTCGACGTGTCGCGCGGCGACACGTTCGTGCACGCGTCCGCGACGGTTCAGCCGGCGAAGAAGCTCGAAGCGGACCTCTGCTGGTTCGACGATGCACCGCTGTCGACAGCGCGCAAGTATCTGCTGAAGCAGACGACGAACACCGTGTTCGCGCGCGTCGGCGGCATCAAGCAGGTGCTGGACGTGCATACGCTATCGCACGCGACGGACCGTCACGAGCTGACGATGAACGACATCGGCCGTGTATCGCTGACGCTTCAAAAGCCGATCGTCGCCGACGAGTACGATGCGCATCCGGGCACGGGCGCGTTCGTGCTGATCGACGAAGCGACGCATCACACGGTGGCGGCCGGCATGATTCGTTCTGTCTCTGCATAATGGAACAGAGCAGGTAACGAAGCGGAACGGAGCAGCAAATGGGCAAGGTTTATCTGATCGGCGCGGGGCCTGGCGCGGCGGACCTGATCACGGTTCGCGGCGCGCGGCTGCTGGCCGTTGCCGATGTCGTGCTGCACGATGCGCTCGTCGAGCCGGCGATGCTCGACTACGCGCCGAAAGCACGCAAGATCGCGGTGGGCAAGCGCTGCGGCAAGCGCTCGACCGCGCAGCACTTCATCAACAAGCAGATCGTCGATGCGGCGCGCGAGCACGGTGTCGTCGTGCGGTTGAAGGGCGGCGATCCAATGCTCTTCGGCCGCGCCGATGAAGAGATGCGCGCGCTCGAAGCAGCGGGCATCGAATATGAAGTCGTGCCGGGCATCACGGCGGCGCTGGCGAGCGCGGCATCGCTGCGCCGCTCGCTGACGCTGCGTGGCGTGTCGCGCAGCGTCGCGCTGGCGACGCACAGCCGCGCGGCGGATTCCGCCGAGATTCGCGAGCAGGTGAACGCCGATTCGCTGGTGTTCTACATGGGCCGCGACAGCGCGCCCGAGATCGCGCAACAACTGATCGACGCGGGCCGCGCAGGCTCGACGCCCGTGGCGATCGTCGAGGCATGCTCGACGCCGCGCGAGCGGACGTTGACGCTGACGCTCGAAGGACTCGCGGCCGGCGACGCGCAACTGTGGCTCGATCCCGCGCAGCCTTCGCTGCTGATGATCGGCGATGCATTCGCCGAGCGCGTGCTGAAGAGCGAGTCGCACGCGGACGATTCGTCTTTTGCTGCGTCGGGCGAACTCGCGTTGAGGGTCGCGTAGCGCGACAGCTTTTGCTGCTATGGATTGTCGGCCGCGTTCGCGTGAGTGAATGCGGCCGATTGTCTTTGGTTCGCTGTTATCGGACAGTCGGGCAGACACGCGCGGGCAGGCACATGCGTTGCGATAACATTCGCTTTCGCTCTGCATTCACCACTGCCTCATGTCCCATTCTTCGTTGCGTCGTGCACTGCTGATTGCGCTCGCGGCTGGCCCCGTGATGGGCGTGCGCGCGCAGCCCGCTTCGTCCGTGGCGATCAATCTGGCCGCGCATGAGCGCTTCGAACAACTGGAAGCAAGGAGCGGCGGACGCCTCGGTGTCGCGGCGCTCAATACGTCCGATGGGTCGTATGTCGGTTATCGCGAGTCGGAGCGCTTTCCGATGTGCAGCACGTTCAAGCTGCTGGCCGTCGCCGCGATCCTGAAGCGCAGCATCGCCGAGCGCGCGCTGCTCGACACGCACATTCGTTATGGCGAGACGGATCTCGTCGCGAATTCACCAGTGACGAAGCGGCACGTGAGCGAGGGCATGTCGATGGCCGACATCTGCGTCGCGGCGCTCCAGTACAGCGACAACACGGCGGCCAACCTGCTGTTGACCGCGCTGGGCGGACCTCAAGTGTTGAACGAGTTCGCGCGCTCGATCGGCGATACATGGTTCGATCTTGTGCGACGGGAGCCGGAACTGAACGACGCCGTGCCGGGCGACATGCGCGACACCACGACGCCGCGCGCGATGATGCACGACATGCAGAAGATCCTGCTGTCCGACGATGTACTCGAGCCGCCGCAACGCGAAAAGCTGAAGACGTGGCTGCTCGGCAATACGACGGGCGAAAGACGCATCCGGGCGGCCGTCCGTGCTTCCGGCTGGCCAGTGGCGGACAAGACGGGAAGCGGCGATTACGGCACGGCCAACGATGTCGCCATTGTGTACTCGCACGCGGCGGCGTTCGTCGTCGCCATCTATTTCACTGGCGTAACGCCCAAGGAAACGCGGCCCCAGGACGAGATCGTCGATGAAGCCGCGCGTATCGTGTTCGACGCGATGAAGAAGTGAAGCGTGCTTGTCGTGCGCGGCGTAGAGCCGTGTAAAGCCGTGTAAAGGCGGTCAGGAAGAAGCCTGCCGCAGGCAATAGCCGGCGATAGCCTCGATCACATCGGCATCCTCGCCGACGGCAACGGAGCAGCGGATTTCGACATTCGGATTGGCCGCGCGGCACTGATCGAGAATGACGGGCAAATCGCGCCGGATATGGCCACCCTGGCCGAAGAACACAGGCACGACGGTCACGACAGACGCCCCCGCAGCCGTCTGATCGGCGACAGCGGACGGCAGATCGGGCGTCATCAGTTCGAGGAACGCGAGCGAAACGGGCCCTGCATCGCCGCCGCGCAACTCGCGCAAGCGCGCAGCAAGACGCTCGAACGGCTCGGCCCAGCGGGCGTCTCTCGCGCCATGCGCAAACAGCACAATGCCATGCGATCCCATAGCCGGAGCGTCCGTAAAAAAAGCGGCTAGTGCCGATCGACCCACTTGAGCCCGACGAGCCCAAGCACGAGATACAACAACGCCGGCGTCGCAGCCGTCAAAGGCGCCGGCCAGGTGTTCAGATTACCGATGTGCGAGAAGAGCGTATTGAAGAGCTGAAAGCTCATCCCCAGCATGATCCCGCCGAACACCTTCATGCCCACTACGCCTGCACGCGTGTGCAAGTACGCAAACGGCAACGACAGCACCAGCATCACGAACACCGCGAACGGATATAGCAGCTTGCGCCACAACGCGATCTCATACCGCTGCGTGTCCTGATGGTTCTCGGTCAGGTGCTGGATATAGCGGAACAGATTGAACATCGACATCCGCTCCGGCGCGACCAGCAGCACCGACAGAATCTGCGGCGTCAGTTCCGAGCGCAACGAGTATTCGGGCAGCGTCACCTGCTTCGCGCGATAGACAGGATTCAACGCATCGGCGGGCTTGCCCGCGTCGGGCGCGACGTCGATCAGTTGCGTGTCGGTGACGTCCGTCAATGCCCAATGTCCCGGCGGCTGATACTTGCCCGACTTCGCGATGCGCACGTTCGACAGACGGAACTTCGAATCGAACTCGTAGATGCGCACGTTCGTGATCGTCGCATCGGGCTGCAACTGGCCGACGTTGACGAAGCGCGTCACCTGCTCGCCGTCGGCGCGGGACGTCAGCGTGTCTTTCACCCAGACGCCCGACTGGAAATTGCTCGACACCGACGAGCCCAATGCCTCGAGGCGCACGCGCTCCGACAGCTGGTCCGTGTACGGGCCGACCACTTCGCCGATGATGTACGTGAGGATCACGAGCGGAATGCCGATCTTCAGCAGCGAGCGCAGCGCCTGATTCGTCGCGAGACCGGACACGCGGAAAATCGTGTATTCGGAATTCGCCGCCATCTGCGCGAATACATAGATCGCGCTGATCAACGCGGCGACGGGAATGATTTCGTAGAAGCGCGACGGCGTCTGCAACGCGACGCGCAGCACCGCGTACTGAAACTTGTAGTTGCCATGGCCGACCGAGTTCAGTTCGTTGATCAGGTCGAAGAAGAAGAACAGACCGGAGAACGCGAACAGGATGAAGATGAACGTGAGGTAGACCTGACGCGCGAAGTACTTTTCATAGATGCGCATCGGTCACGCTCCCTGCGCCGGCGTGTTTGCAGTCCGGCTGAACATCGCCCGCGTGAACAGCGGCCGGTTGCGCACCCGCAGCCAGAAGATGAACGCGACAACCAGCGCGACGACGATATGCAGCCCCACGAGCCCCACGCCGAACGACATCTTGCCCTGCTCGATCCACGACTGCACGACGTTCAGCAGATTCGAATACGTCAGATAGATCAGCACGGCCATCACGAGATTGATCGTGCGGCTGCGGCGTGGATTCTGGTGCGCGAGCGGAATGGCGAGCAGCATCAGGTTGATCGCGATCAGCGGCAAGCCCGCGCGCCACGCGAATTCGGCGAGATTCTGGCGCGTCGGGTCGCGGAACAGGTCGAGTGTAGGCGTGCCCGTCGTGGTCGGCGTGCTGACGATGGGCTGGCTCTGGATCTTCACGCCGTATCGCTCGAACTCCATGATGCGGAAGTCGGGATGGCCCGGCTCGCCATCGTAGCGGCGGCCGTTTTCGAGCACGACGAAGCGGTCGCCGTTCTTTTGCGTTTCCGTGTGGCCGTTTTTCGACACGACCACGTTCACCTTGCCGTTCTCCGTGCTCGTAACGAATACGTTCTCGACGTGGCCCTGGTCAGGCGACATCTTTTCGATGAAGAACACACGATGGCTCACCGCCGATTCGCGGAACTGACCCGGCGCGAGCAGCGAGACTTCGTCGCGCTGCTGGAAGCGCGCGCGGATCAGCTTGCTCTGCTGGTTCGACCACGGCCAGCCGACGAACACGAAGAACGCAATCAGAATGATGATGGGCGTCGCGAACAGTCCGACCGGCTTGATGAAGCGCGTAAGGCTCACGCCTGACGCGAGCCACACGACCATTTCGGAATCCTTGTACCAGCGCGTGAGCACGAACAGGATCGACACGAACAGCGTCGCGACCAGCATGATCGCGAGATAGCCGATGACCGTGAGGCCGATCAGCACGAGCACGTCGCGCGGATCGATTTCACCGGATGCCGCGAAGCCGACGATGCGGATCATCATCGTCGTCAGAACCAGCGTGAGCAGGACCATGAACACGGCACCAGCCGTGTACGCCAGTTCGCGCTGGAGGGAGCGTTCAAAAATCATGGTTGATGAGGAGAGGGCGCGCCCCGGTGGACGGCGGGGTTGCGCCCCATCACGCCTTCCGTGCAGCCGCCGCGGGAAAAATAGCGGATAATTGCGGCTTTCATCCTAAGCCCAGATTTTATCCGAGGACAAGCGCGATGGACTTTAGCATAAAAGCCTGTGATTGGAGCAAAGGCTCGACCAACGGGTTCCTTACCGGGAAATCGGATTGCATCGTGATCGGCGTGTTCGAGTCGCAGACGCTGTCGGGCGCAGCGCTGGAAATCGACGCGGCCACCAATGGGCTGCTTACGCGCATCGTCAAGGCCGGCGACATGGACGGCAAGATCGGCAGCACGGTGTTCCTGCATGAAGTTCAGGGCATCGGCGCGTCGCGCGTGCTGCTGGTCGGCCTCGGCAAGCAGGATGCCTTCACGCAGAAAGCCTACGGCGACGCGGTGCGCGCGGCATGGCGCGCCATCCTCGGCACGAAGGTCGCGCAGGTCACGTTCACGCTGGCGCAGGCGCCCGTCAAGGAGCGCTCGTCGGATTGGGCGGTGCGCGCCGCGATCCTTGCGCTGCGCGAGCTGACGTACAAGTTCACGCAGATGAAGAGCAAGCCGGATAACGGCGCGCGCGCGCTGAAGCGCATCGTGTTCAGCGTCGACGCCGCCGATGAAAAGCTCGCGAAGGTCGCCTCGAAGCAGGGCGTCGCGCTCGCGAACGGCATGGACCTGACCAAGGACCTCGGCAACCTGCCCGGCAACGTCTGCACGCCGACCTATCTGGCGAACGCCGCGAAGAAACTCGCGAAAGACTGGAAGCTGAAGATCGAGGTGCTCGGCCAGAAGCAGCTCGAAGCCCTGAAGATGGGCTCGTTCCTCTCGGTCACGAGAGGCTCCATCGAGCCCCCGCAGTTCATCGTGCTCCAGCATCAGGGCGGCTCCGCGAAGGCTGCGCCCGTCGTGCTGGTCGGCAAGGGCATCACGTTCGACACGGGCGGCATCTCGCTCAAGCCCGGCGACAGCATGGACGAGATGAAGTACGACATGTGCGGCGCGGGCTCGGTGCTCGGCACGATGCGCGCCGTTGCCGAAATGGGCCTGAAGCTGAACGTCGTCGGCATCATTCCGACCTGCGAGAACATGCCCGCAGGCAACGCGACGAAGCCGGGCGATATCGTCACCAGCATGAAGGGGCTGACGATCGAAGTGCTGAACACGGACGCGGAAGGGCGTCTCATTCTGTGCGACGCGCTCACCTATGCGGAGCGCTTCAAGCCCGCCGCCGTGATCGACATCGCGACGCTGACGGGCGCGTGCATCATCGCGCTCGGCCATCACAACAGCGGCCTGTTCTCGAAGGACGACGTGCTGGCGGGCGAACTGCTCGACGCATCGAAGGAAGCGGGCGACCCGGCATGGCGCCTGCCTCTGGACGACGAGTATCAGGAACAACTCAAGTCTAATTTCGCGGATATCGCGAACATCGGCGGACGCCCCGCGGGCAGCGTGACGGCGGCGTGCTTCCTGTCGCGCTTCACGGACGCTTACCCGTGGGCTCACCTCGACATCGCGGGCACCGCGTGGAAGAGCGGCGCGGCGAAGGGAGCAACGGGCCGTCCTGTGCCGTTGCTCGCGCAATTCCTGATCGACCGCGCCGCACAATGACGCATCGCAGTCCCCGCGCGCACGAAGCAATGAAGCAGGCTCGCCGATGACCCGCATCGACTTTCACTCGAACGTCGGCGATTCCCTGCTCTATGCGTGCCGTCTCGTGCGCAAGGCGTATCAGGCCGGCCAGCCGCTGATCGTGCTGGCCGAGCCGCCCCGGCTGCGCGCGTTCGACGAGCAGCTCTGGACCTTCTCTCCGCTCGACTTCGTGCCGCACTGCATGGCGGCGAGTCCGCTCGCGGCGCAAACGCCCGTCGTGCTCACGTCGTCGCTCGACGACGTACCTCATCATCAGATACTGTTGAACCTGAGTGCGACGGTGCCGCCGCAGTTCGCGCGCTTCGAACGTCTGCTGGAAATCGTCGGCAACGAGCCCGACGAACTGGCCGCGGGCCGGGAGCGCTACCGCTTCTATCGCGATCGCGGCTATGCTCTAAACAACTACAAGCAGGGCGCCTGACGGTTCATGTCCGCTCGATGCGCGGTCTTGTCCGATTCGCGCGGAACCGCATCGTCCGATCCTTAAAGGGAGGCTTTCGTGTCCCAATCTTCTGACTCTTCCGATCAAGACATTCCCGTTCTGACCGACGTGATGGCGACGGGCCACGATCCCCATGCGAAGACGAAGCGCTCGAAGCGGCATGGACATGGGCACGGTTCTTCGCATGCACGGCATGAAGCGGCGCATGACGACGCTCATCACGAAGCGCATGAAGAGGGCGATGATGTGTTGCATGAAGCGACACACGAAGCGCCTCGCGAGAGCGCGCAGGAGCCGTCCGCGCAAGAAGACGACGTGCCCGTGCTCGATTCCGTGTATGAACCCGTGCATGATGATCTACCGGGCGAGCCAGCGATGCATCCCGAACTCGACGGAGTGAAGTCGCATGCGCCGCAGGCCGCGCACGAAGAAGCGCTTGCGCCCGCGCGCGAGCCCGCGCAGTTCGTGCCGGGCGAAGCGGAGTTCACATCGGGATCGGCGGCTGAACGCTACGTCGCGCCGCCTGACCTCAACCCGGCGCACGCGCCGGCCGAGCGCATCCATACACCCGCCGACACGCCCGAATACGACGCGGACGTGCTGGCCGAACGCTTGCGCGCACGCTTTGCGACCTATCTGAAAGGCGAGGGGCGCAACCTGATCGAAGCGCGTTGCCGCGACGCGTTTCAGGATCACACGACGTGGCTCGTCAACCAGATCACGCGCGAAGTCGCGCTCGCGCTCGAAACGGAAATGCTGAGATGGGTGCGCGAAGCGATCCGGGAAGAACTCGGCAAGAGCGCGGACGGCAAGTAAGCGGCATTTGGACGTTTTAATCCGCGCGCCGGCGCGCGATCCACGACGCCGTATCCGGCCCACGTGCGCTATTTGAGCGTCATGATCCAGCTTGCAAGCGACGCTGCCTCGTCGGGTGTGACCTGGGTGTTCGCGGGCATCGGCACGGCGCCCCAGACACCCGCGCTGCCTTCGATGATCTTGCGCGTGAGGTAATGCGAGGCATCGCTGCGCGACGCGTACCGGGCGGCGACATCATGCAGTGCCGGTCCCATGAACTGCCGCGTCACCGAATGGCAGCTCATGCAGTTCTCCTTCTGTGCGAGCGTCAGGCCTTGGGCCGATTCAGCGCGCGCCGTGCCGGCGAGTGTCAAAGCGCCTGCCAGCAAGACTGCCGCATACGACTTCGATTTCATTATGGTCTCCGCCGGTGACTGGGCCCGGCCTGTGGTGGACGCATTATAAAAGCAAAGGGGCACACGGCGATCCGTGTGCCCCTTCGTCCATCGAAGCATCGCGCTGCGTTCGTTCACAGCGATCCGGCGTTGCTGCGTTGCGTCAGCGAAGACAGCGCTTGCGGCGTCAGTGGCGCTGACGCCTCAGCCCGTGACGGCGCCCTTGTTCGCCGGCTTCGCAAGCGCCGCGAATTTGGCCAGCACGCCACGCGTGTAGCGCGGCGCCGGCTGCTTCCATGCTGCGCGGCGGCGGGCGAGTTCCGCATCGTCGATGTTCAGTTGCAGCAGCAGCTTGTGCGCGTCGATCGTAATCGAGTCGCCTTCCTGCACGAGCGCGATCGTGCCGCCGACGAACGCTTCCGGCGCGACGTGACCGACGACCATGCCCCACGTGCCACCCGAGAAGCGGCCATCGGTGATGAGGCCGACGGATTCGCCGAGTCCCTTGCCGATGATCGCCGAAGTCGGCGCGAGCATTTCCGGCATGCCGGGGCCGCCTTGCGGGCCGAGATAGCGCAGCACGACGACATCGCCGGCCTTGATCTTGTCGGCGAGAATCGCTTCCATCGCGCTCTGCTCGTCGTCGAACACGCGCGCCGGGCCCGTGATGACGGGGTTCTTCAGGCCGGTGATCTTCGCGACCGCGCCGTCTTCCGCGAGGTTGCCCTTCAGGATCGCGAGGTGGCCTTCGCTGTAGAGCGCCTTGTCGATCGGGTAGATCACGTGCTGGTCCGCGCGCGGCTTGCTGGGCACGTCCTTCAGTTCTTCGGCGATCGTCTTGCCCGTGATCGTCATGCAGTCGCCGTGCAGCAGGCCCGCGTCGAGCAGGATCTTCAGCACTTGCGGGATCCCGCCTGCCTTGTGAAGATCCGTCGCGACGTACTTGCCCGACGGCTTCAGGTCGCAGATGACGGGCACTTTCTTGCGCATGCGCTCGAAGTCCTCGATCGTCCAGTCGACTTCCGCGGCGTGCGCAATCGCGAGGTAGTGCAGCACGGCGTTGGTCGAGCCGCCCGTCGCCATGATCAGCGCGACCGCGTTTTCGATCGACTTCTTCGTGATGATGTCGCGCGGTTTCAGGTCCTTCTTGACGGCTTCGACGAGCACGCGCGCCGATTCGGCGGCCGAATCCACTTTCTCCTGATCCGGGTTCGCCATCGTCGACGAGTACAGCAGCGACATGCCGAGCGCCTCGAACGACGAGCTCATCGTGTTGGCCGTGTACATGCCGCCGCACGAGCCCGTGGTCGGGCATGCGTTCTTTTCGACTCCGTCGAAATCTTCCTGCGACATGCGGCCCGCCGTGAATTCGCCGACGGCTTCGAACGACGACACGATGGTCAGGTCGGTGCCCTTCCAGTTGCCCGGCTTGATCGTCCCGCCATATACGTAGATGCCGGGGACGTTCATGCGCGCGAGGCCGATCATGCCGCCCGGCATGTTCTTGTCGCAGCCGCCGATCACGACGACGCCGTCCATCCACTGGCCCTGCACGCAGGTCTCGATACAGTCGGCGATCACTTCGCGCGACACGAGCGAGTACTTCATGCCTTCCGTGCCCATCGACATGCCGTCCGAAATGGTTGGCGTGCCGAAGGTCTGCGGGTTCGCGTCGGAGCGCCTGACGGCTTCGACGGCGGCATCCGTGAGGCGTTGCAGGCCGGCGTTGCACGGCGTGATCGTCGAGTGGCCGTTGGCGACGCCGATCATCGGCTTGTCGAAGTCATCTTTCTGATAGCCGAGTGCGTAATACATCGAACGGTTCGGCGAACGCGCGACGCCTTGCGTGATGTTCTTCGAACGACGGTTGTACGGCATGGGGAGCTCCATCCAGTTGTTTTGATCCGTGCGCCGCGCTGCTCCCGTGCCGCGACGGCGCAAGGGCTCAGGGCGGTTCGGGCGCGGGTTCTTAAGTCTAGTTCGGGCGCGTGGCGCAAGAATGCAGTTTCTGCAAACGAATGTCCAATATATTATTTTGCGCTCATTAGGTCGTAAAATATATCAATGAGCCTGCCCGCGATTCCCGATCTCCGTCAGTTGCGCTACTTCGTGACCGTCGCCGAAGAAAAGCATTTCGGGCGCGCGGCGGCGCGGCTGTCGATGACGCAGCCGCCGCTGTCGCAGGCCATCCGCGCTCTTGAGGACACGCTGGGCGTCGAGCTGTTCGCGCGCACGAAGCGCTCCGTCGAACTGACGCAAGTCGGCGCGGATCTGCTGCCCGAAGTGAGGCGCCTGCTCGCGGCCGCGGAAGGGTTGCGGCCGCTCGCGCAGAGCCTCGCGCGCGGCGAGGCGGGCGTGCTGTCGCTGGCGTTCGTGTCGACGGCGGACTACGGGCTCTTGCCGCCGCTCTTGCGCGAGTTCGGCGCGCGGCATCCGCGCGTGCGGCTCGAACTGCTCGAAGCGACGAGCGATGTGCAGATCGACGAACTGGTGGCGGCGCGCATCGACGCGGGTCTCGTAATCGGGCCGCTGCCGCCGCGCTACGCGGCGCAACTGTCGTGGCTGCCGCTTGCGCGCGAGCCGCTGGTGATCGCGATGTCGACGGAGATGGCGGTGCACATCGAAGGCGACGCGCAGAGTGCCGCTGAATGGCGCGACAGGCCGTTGAGCCTCGCGCAAGCCGGCGACGCGCCGCTCGTCGTTTTCCCAAGGCGTCTGGCGCCAGGCTTTTATGACATCATTATGGATTGCTACGGCGCGGCCGGCCTCACGCCGCGCATCGGCCAGGAAGCGATCCAGATGCAGACGATCGTAAGCCTCGTGTCAGCGGGGATGGGCGTCGCACTGGTGCCGCAATCGTTGCGTAACCTGCGGCGCACGGGCGTGGTGTATCGTCCGCTGCGCGAAGCCGTGCCTGCTGTCGTCACGGGGCTCGTGTGGCGCACGGCGGAGGTGAGCCCCGTGCTGGCCGGTTTCATCGACATCGTGCGCGCGCATGCCGATGTGCTCGCCGGCTAGCGGCCGGCACGCGGCGATGCGTTAGCGGCCGACACGGCGAACGCGCTGCGAACCCTTTATATCCGCGCGCGTCCAATGCGCTTGAATAACGACAAAACCCCTATAACGATACGATGCACATCCACCCGAATTTCAACCCCATCGCCATCCATCTGGGGCCGCTGGCCGTCCGCTGGTACGGCCTGATGTATCTGGTCGCCTTCGTCATGGCGATCGTCGTGGGCCGCCTGCGGCTGCGTCTGCCGCATGTCGCCGCGCAAGGCTGGACTGCGAAGGATATCGACGACATGCTGTTCTACGGCGTGCTCGGCACGATTCTCGGCGGACGTCTGGGCTATGTGCTCTTCTACAAGGCAAGCTGGTACTTCGCGCATCCCCTCGACATCTTCAAGGTCTGGGAAGGCGGCATGTCGTTCCACGGCGGCTTTCTAGGCGTGACGCTCGCGATGGTGCTGTTCGCGTGGCAGCGCAAGCGCACCTGGCTTCAGGTGACGGACTTCGTCGCGCCGATGGTGCCGACCGGGCTCGCGGCCGGGCGCCTCGGCAACTTCATCAACGGCGAATTGTGGGGCCGCGTGACGTCGCCGGATGCGCCGTGGGCGATGCTGTTCCCGGGCGCCGCGAACGAAGACGCGGGCTGGATCGCCGCGCATCCGGCGCAGGCCACGCAATGGCATCTTGTCGATGTGTTCGCGCAATATCACATGCTGCCGCGCCATCCGTCGCAACTGTATGAGATCGCGCTCGAAGGCGTCGTGCTGTTCCTCGTGCTGTGGTTCTTCACGCGCAAGCCGCGTCCCGTCGGCGCGGCATCGGCTGTGTTTCTGATCGGCTATGGTCTCGCGCGCTTCACGGTCGAGTTCGCGCGCGAGCCGGATGACTTCCTGGGCTTGCTGGCGCTGGGCCTGTCGATGGGCCAATGGCTGTCGCTGCCGATGATCATCGCGGGCATCCTGATGCTGCTGTGGGCGTATCGGCGCGATCGTCGCGACACGGCGCAAACCGTCAACGCGAACTGAGCGTCGCGTCGCGTTCGCGTGCGTTCACATATGAGAAACGCCACGGCATGCCGTGGCGTTTTTGTTTGCGCGTACCAGTTGGCAAGTGCGGCGGCGACTGCGGTCCGCAGGTGCGCTTGATGCGCGTTACTTCATCTGCACCGATCCCGACACGTTGACCGTCACCGTCGAGGTGCCGCCTTCGACAGGCACGGGCGCGGCGGCCTTCGCGCTGACGTCGGAGCGCATGCTCATCATCATCACCGGGCGGGGCGGCACGCCGCCGTGGCCGACGTTCACTTCGCGGATCGAATAGCCGCTGTAGCCGAACGCCTGCGCGGAAGCTGTGGCCTGCTGTCTGAACGACGCGATTGCCTGACCCGTCAGCTTTTGCTCGGCGGCGCGCTGCGCTTCCGGCGACAGCGAGAACTGCACGTTGCCGACCTGCATGATCGACGACAGTTGCCCCGCGAGCTTCGACGCCGCTGCGAAGTCGTGCGATTCAAGCACGATCTCCGTGCGGCCGCGCCATGCGGAGATGCGCCCGTCGCGGTCCGTCGACGGATAGATCGAGAACGCTCCCGTGCGCGCCGTCACGCCCGCGACGCCCTTGGCTTTTTGCAGCGCCTGGTCGGCGTGCTGGTTGAGCGTGCCCGTCAGCGACGACGGATCGCTCGCTTCCTGTTCGTAGAACAGCGTGATATCGACGACGTCCTGCGGCACTTCGGCGCTCGCCTGCGCGTTCAGCGACAGGACGCCCGCAGGCTGATACTGCTGCACAACGGTTTGCGCATTCGCGGCGGCGGGGGTGAGCGCGAGTGCAACGGGCGCTGCGCATGCGCCGGCGAGCGCCCACACGAGCGCGGATTTTTTCGTCATTGTTCGACTCCTTCGTTGAGCAGGTTGTGCGCGCATGCATCGACGGCGCGGCTTGCGCCGATCGTTCGACGCTTGCTCGTGGCATGGCGCTTGCGAGCGATTAGGCGTTTGAAAGGGCCATCTGGTTCCCCGAGTCCGTTCGAGCATTGCTTCGAATGATGCGAGCTTGCGACCCGATGCCGCGCGATTCGAGCGCGGACTCCGTCGGCCTCATGCACCTTGGGCTTTACGAGGCTTTCTTTGCAAGCTGCTTCGTGATGAACGCCCACTCGGCTTCGGTGACGGGCGTGATCGACAGGCGGTTGCCCTTCGCGAGCACGCGCATGTCGGCGAGCTCGGAATGCGCGCGCAACTCGGCGAGCGGGATCAACTGGATCTTCTTCTTGAACACGACGTCGACGAGCGTCCAGCGCGGCGTTTCCCGCGTCGATTTTGCGTCGTAGTAGTCGCTCTTCGGATCGAACTGGGTCGGATCGGGATAAGGCGTCGACGACACCTCGGCGATGCCCGCAATGCCGGGCTCCGGGCAGCTCGAATGATAGAAGAGCACGCCGTCGCCTATCTTCATGACGTCGCGCATGAAGTTCCGCGCCTGATAGTTGCGGACGCCCGTCCAGGGCAGCGTGCGCTGCGGCGCATTAGCGAGATCGTCGATGCTTGCTTCGTCCGGTTCGGACTTCATCAGCCAGTAGCGCATGAGTCGATTGAACGTGAAGAAGAGGGAAGGGTTTGCCGACCAGTTCAGTTCTCGCACAGGCACGCGCGCAAAGAAAAACGGCACCGGACAAAGTCCGATGCCGTTTGTTGGGTCCCCGCCATAGCCGCTAGGCCGGCATCCTGAACCTGAGGTTCAGAATTGGTCGCAGTTAGCAGCACTTCGGGTACATCAGACTGAGTGACGCGCACGCCCGTGCTACAAATTTCCGCAACCGTGCACATAGCATTGGTTCAAGGAATATATGACCTTGGCGAACCAGGCAGGGAAGCTGAAAAACGTTTGCTCTACAACATGGGCCTGATTGCCGATCAATCAAGCCCATCGCGATTCATTTACTGCACGCTGTACTGTTGAATAACAGTGCCCAGCTGCTCGTTCATCTGGTGCATTGTACGCCGGATTTCTTCGGCGGGAAACGATTCTCCGTGACGCACGCTGGCTTGCAGCCTAAGCAGTTCCGATGCCAGCGACAGCGCCGCCATCACGGCGATACGGTCCTGGCCGCGCACGCTGCTGTTGGCACGGATCTTCGTCATCTCGGCGTCGACACGCGCCACCGCTTCGAGCAGCGCCGACTCCGTTTCCGGCGAGCAGGCGAGACGATAGGACTGGCCGAGGATCGACACTTCGATCTGCTTCGTGGTCATGCATTTTCTCCGTGGCGGGTCGCGTCGTTGTTCGCGTCGTGAGTGGCCTGCGCCTGCTGTTCGGGCGCGAGGAGATCGAGTTGATTGTCGGGCTCGTTATGACCACGCGCGCGCGGCAGCTTCTCGAGGATCGCGTTCAGACGCACCTGGGCGTCGTCGATCTTCGCGGACAGCGCATCGCGCTCCGCCTGCAGTGCGTTGCGTTCTTCACGGGCCTGTTCGAGTTCTGCGCGGGTGGATTCGCATTCGGCACGCGCTTGCGCGAGCTGTTCTTCTAGCGCGATGCGCGCCTCGCTATAGCGCTGGCTGATCTCGATCAGCCGGCCGATGTTCTGTGACAGTGTTTCGAGTTCGGTGAGCATGTGCTGCGTCCTCTAAAGACATGGCATTCTAGCGCGGAATGTCGCACGCTCGGACATTTGTCTCGTTTCGAGACGTAACAGTAGCGCGTTAATGCCGCATTATCCAGGTGCCCGGCCGCATTTAACGCATTTTTACCCCTTAAAAAGGGGCTTTTTTTAACGGTCCCTCTTTGGACATTCGTACGATGTCCCGCGTTTCTTGACGCGTTTGCTCACCACTTCTACACTTGCGGCACTTTGGTGCCCGCGCACGGTATCGCGCCGCGCGCAGTTAAACGGGAAGCAGGGAGCGAAGTCCTCCTGGACGAGCCAACCTGCGCTGTCCTCGCAACGGTACAACGACCGCAGTTCTTGCAGGTCGACCCAATGCACGCGTCGAGCCATCTGTGTTCGAACGCCGTGCGCGAAGCCACTGCGCGTTGCGCGCGGGAAGGCGGGTCGGCGCGTCGTCAGCCCGGATACCGGCCAGAGGCAAGGGGCGCGTCGCCCCTTGGACAGGCAACGGCCCACGAGGAGCGGGCCGCGCATAGGCCCACAGGACTCTTTCGATGCCCACCCCGCTGTTCCCGCGCGTTGCGCATGCGCCGTACGCTGCGCTTGCCGTCCTTGCATACGCACTCTCGTGCGCGCCGTCCGCCGCTTGTGCGCAGACCGACGCGCTGTCTCAAGCGCAGTCCCAGGCGCAGCCACCCGGTCATCACGCGGGACCGTCGGCAACGACGACGGATCGATCGGACACCGGCACCGAAAATCCCTCAGCAGAGCCGTCTGCGGGGACCATCTCCACGGACGCCGGCACCGATGCGCCGACGCTCTCGCCCATCGTGGTCACTGCGGAGCGCGGCGCCCAACGTCTCGCCGACGCCATTCCGCAGACCACGCTCTTCGACGCACAGGACATCGCCGATACGACGGCACGCGATCTGCCCGGTCTGCTGCAGCTCGCGCCCGGCGCGCAGATCGTGCGCAACGGCGGTCCCGGCTCGACGTCGAGTCTCTTTCTGCGAGGCGCGTCGGCGACGCAATCGCTCGTGCTGATCGACGGCGTGCGCGTCGATTCGGTGAGCCAGAACAGCGCGCAGCTCGAACAGATTCCGCTCGACCAGATCGATCATGTCGAAGTGGTCAACGGCAATGTGTCGGCGCTGTATGGCTCGGGCGCGATCGGCGGTGTCGTGCAGGTGTTCACGAAGGACGGCGGCAATCATCCGCCGCGCTTTCACTTCGAGCTCGAGTACGGCAGCTATCACACGCAGCGGCAGGCGGCAGGCGTGGACGGCGCGCTCGACAAGGACGGCAAGACCACCTTCAGCGTCACGCTCGCGCGCGCGAAGACGGATGGTTTCTCGTCGATCGATCCTGCGCTCGCGCCCGTCAATCCGAACGCGAACGGCTACTTCAACGAGAGCGTGAGCGCGTCGCTGCGTCACAGGTTCAACGACCAATGGGACGTGGGCGTGCGCTATTTTCAATCGAACGGCAACGACAGCTTCGACAATCCGTTCGGGCTGCCCACCGATCTGAACAATCTGCACAGCAAGGTGCAGACGGCGTCCGCGTTCGCGAACGGCAAGCTGACCGACTGGTGGACGACGCATCTTATCGCCGCGACGGGCAACGATCGCAGCAACACGGCCCTCAACGGCGACTATCTGTACCGCTACGATTCGGACAACCGGCAGTACACCTGGCAGAACGATTTGACGTTTGCGCGCGATCACAAGCTGCAGATCGGCTATGAGCATCTGGACCAGACGCTCGATTCGAATCAGTACACGGCGCCCGACCGTCACGTGAACTCGGTGTTCGCGGGCTACTCGGGGCGCCTGGGCAACAGCCAGATTCAGGCGAACGTGCGGCGCGACCAGTACTCGGATTTCGGCGGTGCCAACAGTTACTATCTCGGCTATGGCTACGACTTCGACGAGCACTGGAAGGCGACTGCAAGCTGGTCCGATGCGTTTCGCGCGCCGAGCTTCAACGACTTGTACTACCCGTTCAGCGGCAATCCGCTGATCCAGCCGGAGCGCAGTCATTCCGTCGAGGCGGCCTTGCAGTACGCATCGGATGCGCTGGGCCTGATGAAGCTCACCGCATTCGAGACGCGCTATACGAACCTGATCGACTATGTGCAGACGACGCCGGGCATCTACGTTGCAGAGAACGTCGGGCATGCGAAAGTGCAGGGCATCGAAGGATCGTGGGCGGGCCATGTCGGCAGGACGGACGTGCGCGCGGCCGTGACGTTTCAGAATCCCGTCGACGAAGACACGCATACCGATCTGAACCGGCGAGCGCGTCACTTCGCGTCGTTCACCGCGAACCGCAATATCGGCAGCTGGCGCGTAGGCGGGGAATGGATTTTGAGCGGCGAGCGCGTCGATGGCGGCACGCCGCTCGGCGGTTATGGCATCGTGAATCTGTCCGCCCGCTATCGCATCACGAAGGCATGGTATGTGGCCGCGCAGATCCAGAATCTCTTCGACAAGGACTATGAACTCGCCTACACGTACAACACGCCGCGGCGCGGCGCGTACATCACGCTTGGCTGGCAGCAGCAGTAACCCGCGATGAACGGCGCCGCGCAACGTCAGCCCCTTCATGTCGCGCGAAGCATGAACGCGAAGCGCGCGCTCGCGATCTGGGCCGCGCTAGGCGTCGCGGCGCTCGTCGTGTTTATGGCGTCGCTTGCGTTGGGCAGCGTGAGCGTCGCGCCGTTGCATGTGCTGACAGCGTTGCTGCCGTCGCATGATTCAGCGGGCGATCTGGCCGTCGAGATCGTTCGCACGCTGCGCCTGCCGCGCGCGCTCGCGGGCTTCGGATGCGGCGCGCTGCTCGCGCTTGCGGGCGCGTTGCTACAGGTGCTGTTGCGCAATCCGCTCGCCGAGCCGTATGTGCTCGGCGTGTCCGGCGGCGCGGCGAGCTTCGCGCTCGTCGCGATGATCGCGGGCTGCGCATGGTGGATCGTCGATGTATCCGCTTTCGCCGGCGCATTCGCATCGATCCTGCTCGTGCTCGGCCTGGCGCGCGGCGCATTGTGGCGCGGCGAGCCGCAGGACGCGTCGCCGCGTCTTCTACTGACGGGCGCCGTCATCGCCGCGGGGTGGGGCGCCATCATCACGCTGCTGCTGACCGTCGCACCCGAGAGCCGTCTGCGCGGCATGCTGTTCTGGCTCACGGGTGACCTGAACGGCGGCGGCACGCCGTGGCTCGCGCTTGCCGCGTTGTGCGCCGCGTTGATCGCGATCGTGCCCGCCGCGCCGCAACTCAATGTGCTGCTGCGCGGCGATGCAGCGGCCCAGGCGCTCGGCGTGCCCGTGATGCGTGCGCGGCTTCGCGTGTATCTCGTCGCATCGCTGGCGGCCGCGGCGGCCGTGACGACGGGCGGCACGATCGGCTTCGTCGGGCTCGTCGTGCCGCACATGCTGCGACTCGCGTTCGGCAACGACCAGCGGATGCTGCTGCCCGCGTCCGCGCTCGGCGGCGGCGTCGCCGTGATGGGCGCCGATCTGATTGCGCGCGTCGTGATCGCGCCCGCGCAGTTGCCCGTCGGTGTGATTACGGCATTGACGGGCGTGCCCGTGTTTCTGTGGATGCTGCTGCGGCGGAGGCGCGCATGAACGCACGCGCCGCGATCGAACTCACGTTGCACGCCGACCAACTGACGTTGCGCGCAGGCTCGCGCACGCTGCTCGACGATTTCACGCATACGTTCCATCCCGGCGAGGTCTGGTGCATTGCCGGGCCGAACGGCGCGGGCAAGACCACATTGATCTTGACGCTCGCGGGCCTGCTGCATCCGGCGAAAGGTCATGTCGAGCTCGACGGCATGCGCGTGAACGAATGGCCGCTTGCGCGCCTCGCGCAGCGTCGCGCGCTGATGCCGCAAGCGTCGCACGATGCGTTCAGCGCGAGCGTGCTTGATATCGTGCTGTTGAATCGCTTTCCGCATCTGGCCGGCTGGGGCTGGGAGCGCGACGAAGACCGCGCGGCTGCGCACGCGGCGCTCGATACGCTCGGTCTCGCCGATTTCGCTTCGCGCGACGTGCTGTCGCTGTCGGGCGGCGAGCGCCAGCGCGTCGCGCTCGCGGCCGTGCTGTGCCAGGACGCGCCGTTGCTGCTGCTCGACGAACCACTCGCGCATCTGGACCTGCATCATCAGATCGATTGTCTCGAAGCATTGAACGCATGGACGCGCGGCGCCGGGCGTACAGTGATGTTCTCGTGCCACGATCTGAATCTCGCGCGGCGTTTCGCGACGCATGCGCTGCTGCTCGAAGGCAATGGCGTCGCGCATGCGGGACCCGTGCGCGATGTGCTGACGCCGCCGCTCGCGAGCCGCGCATTCGGCTATCCAATCGTGCTGATCCGCGACGGCGACGACGAAGCGCTGATTCCGGCAACGCGTCCATCGGCTCGCACGTGATTTCGCATGAATCGAACCTTTCACGCAGATACGAACATGACCACCTCGCCCTCACTGCACGCCTCGTCAGCCCTGCCCGTTGTCGAACCGCTCGAACAGACGCTGCGCGCCGGACTGCAACGCATCATCGATCTGAAGACCAAGCCGCCCGGCAGCCTCGGCCAGCTCGAAGCGCTCGCGTTGAAGATGGGCATGATCCAGCGGACGACACAGCCCGCGATCGTGCGTCCCGCGATGATCGTCTTCGCCGCAGATCACGGTATCGCGAACGCGGGCGTGAGTCCTTATCCGCAAGCCGTGACCGCGCAGATGGTGCTGAACTTTCTCGCGGGTGGCGCGGCGATCAACGCGTTCAGCCGCGTCGCGGGCCTCGAGTTGGAAGTGGTGAACGCGGGCGTCGCCTACGATTTCGCGCCGCATGAACGGCTCGTCGACATCCCCATTGGCAAGGGCACGCGCAACTTCGCGCAAGAACCGGCGATGACGCGCGACGAAGCGCTCGCCGCAATGCGCGCGGGCGCGGAGCGCGTGCGTCATCACGCGGCGCTCGGCACCAACGTGATCGGCTTCGGCGAGATGGGGATCGCGAATACATCATCGGCTGCCTGCTTGATGAGCCGGCTGTGCGGCATTTCGATCGACGAATGCGTCGGGCGCGGCACGGGGCTCGACGACGCCGGCCTCGCGAAAAAACGCAACGTGCTGGCGGCGGCGCTCGCGTATCACGCGGCCTCGGATGATCCGCTCGATGTGCTCGCGACGTTCGGCGGCTTCGAGATTGCGATGATGGCGGGCGCGTATCTCGCGGCGGCGCAAGCGCGCATGACGATCGTCGTCGACGGCTTCATCGCGTCGTCGGCGTTGCTGGTCGCCGATGCATTGGCGCCCGCTGTGCGTGACTATTGTGTGTTCGCGCATGCGTCGAACGAGGCGGGGCACCGGCGCATGCTCGATTACTTCGGCGCCGCGCCGCTGCTCGCGCTCGATCTGCGTCTTGGCGAGGGCACGGGCGCGGCGCTGGCGATGCCGCTGCTGCGCGCGGCCGTCGCGTTCATCGACGAGATGGCGAGCTTCGAATCGGCGGGCGTCGCGCAACGCGACGCGTGATGCCACGCGCGCGCGAACAGGCGCGTCCGAATTAACCGTTATCGTGAAGGATGACCGTGAAGAGCGAACCGCGAGCGACGACCAGCGATGAATGAACTGCGTTATTTCTTCACGGCGCTCGGCTACTTCACGCGCGTGCCCGTGCCGCGCTGGGTCGGCTATGAGCCGCATTATCTGAACGCGGCGGCGCGCTACTTTCCGCTTGTCGGCGCATTGGTCGGCGCGGCGGGCGCGGTCGTGTACATGGCCGCGCTGCGCATCTTTCCCGCGGGCGTGGCCGTGCTGCTTTCGATGGCGACGACGCTGCTCGTCACCGGCACATTCCACGAAGACGGACTGGCCGATTGCGTCGACGCGTTCGGCGGCGCCTATACGCGTGAAGATACGCTGCGCATCATGCACGACTCGCGCATCGGCGCGTTCGGCGCGATTGCGCTGATGATCGCGCTCGCGCTGAAGTGGCAAACGCTCGCGTCATTGCCGCCGCTGCGCGCGGCGTGGCTGATGATCGCGGCGCATGCGGCAAGCCGCGCATGCGCGATCAGCTATCTCTTCACGCTCGACTACGTGCGCGCGGAAGGCAAGGCGAAGCCCGTCGCGCAGCGCATGTCACGCAATGCTTTTTGCTGCGCTATCGTACTGGGTGTGCCATGGCTTTTCTGGCCGCAATGGCAGGCAGGGTGCATCACGCTGCTCGTGCTGGTCGTGTTGCGTGTTGCGCTGGGCCGCTATTTCGTCAGGCGCATCGGCGGATATACGGGTGACTGTCTGGGCTTTGCCCAGCAGGTTTTCGAACTGGCCATCTATCTGGTGAGTCTCGCATGGATATCGTTCTGATCCGTCACCCGGCTGTCGACGTCGAAGAAGGCGTCTGCTATGGCCATAGCGACGTGGCCCTCGCCGATGCGCCGGAAGCATCGGCGGCCGCGCTGGCCGTGCGTCTCGCGACCTTGCAGGTGCCCGCGCCGCGCGTGCTGTTGTCGAGTCCGCTCACGCGCTGCGCGTCGGTGGCCGCCGCGCTCGCCGCGAATTTCGGCTGCGCGCATAGCTGCGACGACAGCCTGAAGGAAATGGACTTCGGCACGTGGGAGCTACAGCGCTGGAACGATATCGATCGCGCGCTGATCGACGCATGGGCGAACGACTTCGAAGGCGCGCGCGCGCATGGCGGCGAAAGCGTCGAGCAGTTCGTGAGCCGCGTGCGCGCATGGTTCGACGCGCTCCAGCAGACGCGCGAACTGTCGCCTGCCTATGTCGTCACGCATGCGGGCGTGATGCGCGCGATCGCGGCGACGGTGCTCGGGTTGCCCGTCGAGCGCTGCCTGAAATGGTCGCTCGACATGTCGGGTTGCGTCTGGTTGCGCCGCGACGACGTCACGAACGACTGGTCGATGGTGCGCTGGAACGCCTGACGTTTTGCCCCACGTTCTGCTTCAACTACTGCGTCAACGATTTGGCCGGCGCGAGCGCGCGATATCGAGGTCCTTGCACAGTTGCGCCGCGCCTTGCGCGAGACGCGGCGCGGGGCGGTTGATCAGATCGCCGTCGATTGCAAAGAGGTTGTTGCGCGCGACGGCCGTCATGCCCGGCCATGCGTTCCATCTGTCGAGCGAAGGCAGCGGCCGGTCGGGTTTCGTCGCGCCGGGCGCAGCCGTGACGATGACTTCCGGGTTCGCGGCCAGCACGGCTTCCGTCGAAACCGTCGGCACCAGCGGTTCGAGCTTCGCGAATACATTGCGGCCGCCGCATAGCGCAATCACGTCGCTGATCATGTGCTCGCCGTTGAGCGTCATCAGCGGCTCGTCCCATACCTGGTAGAACACGCTGACACCCGGCTGCGTCGAATAGCGCGCGCGCAGGCTGGCGATGTCGTCGCGCCACGCGCGCGCTGCCGCATCGGCGGCTTGCGATGTGCCGAGCAACTCGCCGAGCTTCGTCAGCGTGACGGCGATATCGTCGAGATGATGCGGCTCGCTGAAATAGAGGGGGATGTGCATGTCGCGCAAGCGGTCGATCTGACGCTGCGCATTGCCATGACGCCACACCACGATCAGATCGGGTTTCAACGCGATGATGCGTTCGAGGTCGAGCGACTTGTTGTCGCCGACGCGCGGCAGCTGTTTGGCTTCGGGCGGGTAGTCGCTATAGCTCACTGCGCCGACGAGCTTTGCGCCGCCGCCCGCCGCATAGATCATCTCGGTCACATGCGGCGCGAGGCTGATTACGCGTTGCGCGGGTTGCGAGAGCGTGACGGGCGTATTGGTGTCGTCGGTGACGGTTATCGGTGTGCTTGCGTTCGCGTTCGCATGGAGCAGCATCGAAGCGAGTGCGAATGCTGCGCTCAGCGCGCGGAATCGTCGGGCTGGTTGCATCGTTTTGATCGCATTGTTTTTATAGCGCTGCCATGCTCGTCCGAAGGCTCTCTTCGAAGCGCAGCCACTGCGCTTGCGTTGCGGGCAATCCGAAGCGCACGCTCGCGGGATCGGCGAAGAACCGCGTCCATACGCCTCGTTGCGCGAGCGCGCGATGCAGTTGCGCGGCGCGCGGGTCGGCGATCCATGCGAAGAGCGGCGTCGCATGCACGTCGAACCCGTGCGCGTCGAGCAGCGCAACGAGACGCGCGCTGTCTTGCACGAGCCGTTCTCGCATCGCGTGCTGCCAGGCCGTATCGGCGAACGCGGCGCTCACGGCATGACGCGCGGGACCGCTGACCGTCCACGCGCCCAACGCTTCGTCGAGCACTTCGAGCAGGCGAGGGCAGCCGAGCACGAAGCCCGCTCGCACGCCCGCAAGACCGAAGAACTTGCCCGGCGAGCGCAGCACGACAAGTCCTTCGCGATCGGTGCAGGCAGCGAGCGATTGCGCAGGCATCGAATCGGCAAACGCTTCGTCGACGATCAGCGTGCCGCCGCGTGCGCGCAACGCTTCATGCCATCGCAGCAGCAGCGAAGCGCTCAGGTGCTCGGCTGTCGGGTTGTTCGGATTCACGACGACGGCATGCGTGATCTCATCGGGCAACGTCGAACGGCCGACGTCGAGCGTCGTCACGCGATGCCCCGCGCGCGCGAACGCGGGCGCGTATTCGCCGTACGTCAACGACGCAATGCCTACGGTGCCGCGCTCGAGCACGAGCGGCAGCATGCGGATCGCCGCCTGGCTCCCCGCGACGGGCAGCACATGCGATGCATCGGGCGCACCGTAGTGGCGCGCCGCGCGTTCCGCGAAACCGTCGCCGCTATCGGGCAGACGCCGCCATGCATCGGCGGGAACGGGCGGCACCGGGTAGCCATGCGGATTGATGCCCGTCGACAGATCGAGCCAGGCGTCATAGGGGATTGCGTAACGGCGTGCCGCTTCGTGCAGGTTGCCGCCGTGCTGAACGGATCGCGTCATCGTCTAGCCCTGAAACGGCACGCTCAAAAGCGCGAGCGCGATGAAGACGGCGAGCCACAGAATGACGGTCCGCTCGACGAGCATCAGCGCCGCTTCGATATGCCGCGCGCTCGCCGTGTGCCCCGCGCCGAGCATCGGACGCTGTTCTATCACGCCGTGATACACAGCCGCGCCGCCCAGCAACACGTTGAGGCTGCCCGCGCCGGAGGCCATCACGGGCCCCGCGTTCGGACTGTCCCAGCGCGGCGCCTGCTCGCGCCAGCATTGCAGCGCGGTGCGCGTGTCGCCGAGCAACGCATAACTGAATGCGGTGAGGCGCGCGGGCAGCCAGTTCAGCACATCGTCGAAACGCGCGGCCGCCCAGCCGAACCGCAAATAGCGCGGCGTCCGATAACCCCACATTGCATCGAGCGTGTTCGCGAGACGGAACGCGAGCGCGCCCGGTCCGCCGAAAATCGCGAACCAGAAGAGCGCGCCGAAGATCGCGTCGTTGCCGTTTTCAAGCGCCGATTCGACGGCTGCGCGCGACAGCGCGCCTTCGTCCGCGTGCGACGTTTCGCGCGAGACGATGCGCGACGTCAGCACGCGCGCCTGCGCGAGATCGCGGCTCGCGAGCGCGCGGCCGATGGGCGCGATGTGATCGTGCAGGCTGCGCGCGCCGAGCGCGAAGTAAAGCAGCGCGACGTGCAGCGCGCACGCCAGCACGAACGGCAGCGCCAGCACGAGCCATGTCGCGACGAGAACGGGCGGCACGACGGCCAGCAGCCACGCGAGAATGCCGAGCAGCCGGCCGCGCCGCCCTGTGTTGAGCGCGGCTTCGAGTTTCGCTGCGAGCTTGCCGAAGCCGACGAGCGGATGCGCGCGACGCGGTTCGCCGAACCATCGGTCGATGGCGACGGATGCCGTCGCCAGCGCCGCAACGAGGGGCAATGACAGCAGCATCATGAGCGGTCCGCCGTTTTCAGATGCAGAGGCAGGCCCGCGACCATCATCGTGACCTGCGTGCTGATCGCGGCAATGCGCTGATTCAGCCGGCCCAGCTCGTCGACATAAAGACGCGTCGCCGCGCCGAGCGGCACAACGCCGAGCCCTATTTCGTTGCTGACGACGATGACCTTCGCGCGCGCCTGCGCGAGCGTTTCTTCGAGCATCGCGAAACGCGCGAGGTAATCGTCGAGCGGCGGCGAGCCGTCGGCGGGGCACAGCAGGTTCGCGAGCCACAGTGTCAGGCAGTCGATCAGCACGCACTGCCCCGGCTGATCGATTGACGCGAGCGCCCGCGGCAAGTCGAGCGGCGCTTCGAGCAGCGCCCAATGAGCAGGGCGCCGTTCGCGATGGCGCGCGACGCGCTCGGCGAACTCGTCGTCGCCGATGCGCGCGGTCGCGACATAGGTAACGGGCAGCGCGCTCGCGGTCGCGAGCCGTTCGGCGTGCAGGCTCTTGCCCGAGCGCGCGCCGCCGAGCACGAAGGTGAGGTCGCGGGAAATCATCGCGTGATTGTACCGACACTGTCCGCATGTGCCGTGACGAAAGCGCGCGCTCGCGAGCGCGATGGGATAATGCGGGCTTCCCTTCCTCCAGCTGCGCACATGGCCACCGTGTCCGCTTTTTCCTCTGCTTCTGCCGAAGCGCTCGACGTACCGCTCGATATGTCCTTGAACGTGCCCCGCGGCACGCTGATGATCCAGGGCACGACCTCCGACGCGGGCAAGAGCACGCTCGTCGCCGGCCTGTGCCGTCTCGCGCGTCGCGCGGGCGCGCGAGTCGCGCCGTTCAAGCCGCAGAACATGGCGCTCAATAGCGCCGTGACTGTCGACGGCGGCGAGATCGGCCGCGCGCAGGCGTTGCAGGCGGTGGCCGCGGGCATCGACGCGCACACCGATCTGAACCCCGTGCTGCTCAAGCCGACGAGCGATCGCGGCGCGCAGGTGATCATCCACGGCAAGGCGCGCATGAATCTCGACGCGCGCGCGTATCACGATTACAAGCCCGTTGCGTTCGAAGCGGTGCTGGAGTCGTATGCGCGGCTGAAAGCGTCGTATGACACCATCTTCGTCGAAGGCGCGGGCAGTCCGGCCGAAATCAATCTGCGCGAGCGCGACATCGCGAACATGGGCTTTGCGGAAGCCGTCGATTGCCCTGTCGTGCTCGTCGCCGACATCGACCGTGGCGGCGTGTTCGCGCATCTGACGGGCACGCTCGCCTGTCTCTCCGAAAGCGAGCAGGCGCGCGTGCGCGGCTTCGTCATCAACCGCTTTCGCGGCGACGTCGGTCTGCTGAAGCCGGGGCTCGAATGGCTCGAAGCAAAGACGGGCAAGCCCGTGCTCGGCGTCGTGCCGTATCTGCACGGCCTCACGCTCGACGCCGAAGACATGCTGCCGCGCGAGCTGCGCACCGCGCACGCTGGCGACGCCGCACGGACGTTGCGCGTCGTCGTGCCCGCACTGCCGCACATCAGCAATCACACGGATTTCGATGCGCTGCGCGCGCATCCGCAAGTCGATTTTCATTACGTGCGCGCGGGCAGCGCGCCGCCGCCCGCCGATCTGATCATCCTGCCGGGCTCGAAGAACGTGCAGGGCGATCTGGCGTTTCTGCGCGCACAGCACTGGGATGCCGTGCTGGAGCGCCATCTGCGCTACGGCGGGCGCGTGATCGGCGTGTGCGGCGGCATGCAGATGCTCGGGCGCGAAATCGCGGACCCACATGGTGTCGAAGGGCCGCCCGCGACGGTCGCCGGATTTGGCTGGCTCGACTTCTCGACGACGCTCACGCGCGACAAGACGCTCAGGAACGTGACGGGACGCCTCGCCGCGTTCGATGTCGCCGATGCCGCCGACATCGCCGGCTACGAGATCCACATGGGCGAGACGCACGGCCCCGCGCTCGACGCGCCCGCGCTGCTGCTCGACGACGCGGACGGACGCTCGCGCGCGGACGGCGCCCGTTCCGCCGATGGCCGGATTCTCGCGACCTACGTGCATGGTCTCTTCGATACACCCGCCGCGTGCGCTTCGTTGCTCGCGTGGGCAGGGCTCGCGAACGCCGAGCCCGTCGACTATCCGGCGTTGCGCGAGGCGTCGCTGGAGCGGCTCGCCGATACGCTCGCCGCGCACCTCGACCTGAAGCGCCTGTGGTCGGCCGTCGGCTGATTCGTTCTTGGCGCGAATTAATCTAAGCCGGGGAGGCGGTTTTTCTGCCGCATTCGTTCGAATAAAGTCCGTTCCATCGACAGTGCAACCCGCGCCGTCAAACCATCACCATCAAGGAACCGACATGAACCCGACCGCGAGCAACAAAGCCGATCTCGCCGCCACGATCCTGCGCGTTGCGCTGGGTGTGCTGTATCTGGCGCACAGCCTCCAGAAGATTTTCGTCTTCACGCTGCCGGGCGCGGCGCAATTCTTCGTGTCGATCGGCTTTCCGGGCTGGCTCGCCTACGTGACGACGTTCGTCGAACTGTTCGGCGGGATCGCATTGCTGCTCGGCGTGCAGGTCCGCTGGGTCGCGCTCGTGCTGCTGCCGTTCATGCTCGGCGCGCTGTCCGTGCATCTGCCGAACGGCTGGGGCTTTGCGTCGCCGCACGGCGGCTGGGAGTATCCGGCGTTCTGGGCCGTCACGCTGGTCGTGCAGTCGCTGCTCGGCAATGGCCTTTTTGCTGTCGGCGGCGCGAACGCGGAATCGCTGGGGCAGAGCCGCAAGCCTGCTTGATTCCTGCTCAATGCCTGCTTGATGCGGCGTTCCGGGGCTGGCGTGTTGCCAGCCTCTCAATGAAAAAACGGCACGCGGGCGTGAGCCCCGTGCCGTTTTGTCGTCGATGGTTTGCGGTAGTCAGTACAGCACCATCTGCGTGCAGCGGAACAGAGCCATCGTCTTGCCGTTCGGATCGGTCACGGTTGCGTCCCATACCTGGGTGCTGCGCCCCAGATGCACGCCTTTCGCGACCGCACGGATCATTCCTTCCGT
This sequence comes from Paraburkholderia diazotrophica, assembly GCF_038900755.1. Classification (GTDB taxonomy): domain Bacteria; phylum Pseudomonadota; class Gammaproteobacteria; order Burkholderiales; family Burkholderiaceae; genus Paraburkholderia; species Paraburkholderia diazotrophica_A. The sequence goes on along the minus strand of NZ_JBBPEN010000010.1, from coordinate 256,164 downwards.
CGACGTCCCGAGGAAATTGCTCTTCAGTTCGACCGTCGTGAAATTGCGCGCGTTGTCAGGCAGATGCGCGAGGCACGCGTAGCCGCACGCGGTATCGGCGAGACCGATCACGGTCGCCGCGTGCAGGAAGCCGTTCGGCGCGAGAAGCTCGCTGCGCACGGTCAGCTCGGCCGTCAGCGTGCCTTCGGCGAGGTCGATGACGCGCACGCCCAGCAAGCCGGGCAGCGAGCCTTTCTGGCGTTCGTGGAGCCGGTCGATCGTGTAATCGCTGCGCAGTTTGCTCATAATCCTGGTACTCTCGAAAAAAAGGGAGGGAAGCGCCCCTCAAGCGCGTAGGGACTTCGACGCGACAGGTTTTGCCGATATTATCAACGGCTGGAATAATCGGCCCGCGCCGAGCCGAAGCGCCCATGCCTTGTCAGCGGGGCGCGGAGCGCGGACAGGCCGGAAGTCGAGCGGCAAACCGGCTGGCAGCGCCAGCCATCTTCCCGGGAGAATTCATGACGGTGATCGTGGTGGCGAATCCAAAGGGCGGTGTGGGCAAGAGCACACTGTCGACCAATCTGGCTGGCTATTTCGCGGCTGAGGGCCAATGGGTCGCGCTCGCCGATCTCGACCGGCAGCAGTCCGCACATGCGTGGCTCGATCTACGCCCGGACACGCTGCCGGCCATCGAAACGTGGCACGTCGATCCGGATGCGCCTGCCAAGCCGCCCAAGGGTCTTGAGCAGGCCGTCGTCGATACGCCCGCCGGGCTGCACGGAAACCGGCTGAACGTGGCGCTGTCGCTCGCGGACAAGGTGATCGTGCCGCTGCAGCCGTCCATCTTCGACATTCTCGCTACGAAGGAATTTCTCGAGCGGCTCGCGAAGGAAAAGGCGGTGCGCAAAGGGGCGATCGAGATCGGCGTGGTCGGCATGCGCGTGGATGCGCGCACCAAGTCGGCCGACCAGCTGCATCGCTTCGTCGAGGGACTGGATCTGCCCGTGCTCGGCTACCTGCGCGATACGCAGAACTACGTGCAACTGGCGGCGCACGGCCTGACGCTGTGGGACGTCGCGAAAAGCCGCGTCGAGAAAGACCTGGAGCAGTGGGAGTCGATCACCGCGTGGCTCAACGGGAAGGGCTCGGGCGGGAAGGGGAGCGGGAAGAAAGGCTGAAGGCCGCTTGTCGATCCGATAGCCGCTTCAGCCTTTGTTGCCAGCGAGCGTTGCCGGCGAGCGTGGCTGGCGATTGGATCAGGTCCAGCTTTGCGTCGGCACGTGATCGCGGCTGCCCTTGATCACGTTGTTTTCGTCGACGAACACGAGATCGGGCTTCCAGCCCGCCTTCAACTCTTCTTCGTCGACGTTCGCGAACGCCGCGATGATCACGAGATCGCCCAGCTGCGCGCGCCGCGCCGCCGAGCCGTTCAGCGAAATCATGCCGCTGCCGCGCTCGCCCTTGATCGCATACGTCGAAAAGCGCTCACCGTTGTTGACGTTCCAGATGTCGATGCGTTCGTTCTCGACGATGTTCGCCGCTTCCAGCAGGTTTTCGTCGATTGCGCACGAGCCTTCGTAGTGCAGCTCGCAGTGCGTGACTACCGCGCGGTGAATCTTCGACTTCAGCATGTTGCGTTGCATGGCTAATCCTTTGGCGTTGCTACTGCTTTGACCGTTTTGGTCGCTTTGGCCCGCGTTCGGCCTGCGTTTGGCCCGAATCCGGAACCCGGGCGCGAACTGGTGCCCGTGCCGGCGCCGCGGTCGAGTTCAGATTTCGAGGTTGTCGATCAGGCGCGTCACGCCCAGCTTCGCAGCGGCGAGCACGACGAGCGGCGCGTCCGGTTCGTGCGCGGCAGGCGCGATCAGGTTCGAGCGCTTGCGGATCGCGATGTAGTCCGGTTTCCAGCCGCGCGAGGCGAGCGAAGCCATCGCCTCCTGCTCCAGCTTCGCGAAATCGCGGTTGCCCGACAGCACGGCTTCGCGCACACGCCCGAGCGTGGCCGCGAGCATCGGCGCTTCGGCGCGTTCGGCTTCGCTCAGATAGCGGTTGCGCGAACTGAGCGCGAGGCCGTCGGTGTCGCGCACGGTTTCGGCGGCGATGATGTCGGTGGGCAGCGCGAACTGCTCGGTCATCGCTCGCACGATCATCAATTGCTGATAGTCCTTCTTGCCGAACACGGCGACACGCGGCTGCACGCACGACATCAGCTTCATCACGACGGTGCAGACGCCCGTGAAGAAGCCGGGCCGGAACTCGCCTTCGAGGATGTCGCCCAGGTCGTGCGGTGGATGCACGCGGTATTCCTGCGGCTGCGGATACATGTCCCGTTCCGTCGGCGCGAACAGCACATAGACATTTTCCTTCTGCAGCTTCTCGATGTCCGCTTCGAGCGTGCGCGGATATTTGTCGAAGTCTTCGTTCGGGCCGAATTGCAGGCGGTTCACGAAGATGCTCGCCACGACCGGGTCGCCGTGCTGCCGCGCGAGGCGCATCAGCGACAGATGGCCTTCGTGCAGGTTGCCCATCGTCGGCACAAAGGCGGTGCGGTTCTGGCCGCGCAACTGGTCGCGCAATTCCTGGATCGAGCTGATGACTTTCATGATCGGGCGGTGTTGTGAGCCATTCGGGCCGCTAACGGCGGCTGGATAGCTCGCGGTTGTCTCGTTTGCGCGAAATGTCGCGCGCTTTCGTGATATCCACGCAGAGCCGGCGGGCCGGCTTTGAAGCCTTCAAAGCGCGGGATTGTAGTGGATTTGTTGTTGTGGTGCACCAGATCGAGGCGGGGGGTAGACGCCTGGCCTGGCGCCTGGTCTCGCCCCTTGGTGTCGGGGCCGCAGCCGCTGCCGGGAGCGCGTCTGTCGGAGCGCCCCGAAGATCCCGCTACGCGTTTGCGGATGGCTACGACGGGAGTATGCCGCAACGATCGTTCCCCGCGCCGATGCCGTCCGTCAGGCCGGCAGGTAAGCCAGCCGCACGTAAATCGGCGCGAACGGCTCGGCCTGCGTGATCTCGATCAACGACTCACGCGACAGCTCGAGCATCGCGATAAAGTTCACGACGACGACAGGTACGCCGCGCGTCGTATCGAACAGCTCCGAAAATTCCATGAAGCGCGCATTCTGCAGCTTGCGCAGGATCACGCTCATGTGCTCGCGCACGGACAGCTCCTCGCGCGAAATCTTGTGATGCTGGACGAGCTTCGCCCGCTTGATCACATCGGCCCACGCGGCGCGCAGGTCGTCCGTGTTCACGTCCGGAAAGCGCGGCGTGATGCTCTGCTCGATGTACACCTCGGCGCGCAGGAAGTCGCGGCCGAGTTGCGGCAACTGATCGAGGCGCTGCGCCGCGAGCTTCATCTGCTCGTATTCGAGCAGGCGGCGCACCAGTTCCGCGCGCGGGTCTTCCGCTTCCTCGCCCGTGTCCGCCTTCTTCACGGGCAGCAGCATGCGCGACTTGATCTCGATCAGCATCGCCGCCATCAGCAGATATTCGGACGCGAGTTCGAGATTGGTCTTGCGCAGCTGTTCGACATAGCCGAGATACTGGGCCGTCACTTCGGCCATCGGAATGTCCAGCACGTTGAAGTTCTGCTTGCGGATCAGGTACAGCAGCAGATCCAGCGGGCCTTCGAAAGTCTCGAGAAAGACTTCGAGGGCGTCCGGCGGGATGTACAGGTCCTGCGGCAGCTTGAAGAGCGGCTCGCCGTACAGGCGAGCGAAAGCGATGCCGTCGACGGTGTCAGGCGTCGAGTCGGTAGCGGGCGTGGCGAGCGCTGCGTCGGACCTTTCCGTTGCGGCGCGGGCCTCGTCGGCGGTGGTCACTTAGAAGTTCTGGTAGTAGACGTACGGCGTCTGCTTTACGCGCGCGGCCTGATTGGACGCGCGTTCGTCGAGGTCGATCGGCTGCTTGTCCCACAGGAGCGCGCGGCCGCGACGCTGCTCTTCCTCCAGAGTGGGCTTTTGCTGCTTCAGTTGGTTCAGGAACTGCGTGATATCCGATTGATACATGGCTCGACGTCCGTGAATGAAGGTGACGGCGCCCGAAAGATGGCCTGGAAGGCGGGGCCGCCGGTGCAGAACAGGATTTTACCGCAAGCCCGGGCAGGTCAAGCGAAAAGTCGGCGGAACCGCGAGCGGTCCGTGGCGTCCAAGGCGGGCACCCGCGACATGCGTCCTGCATGCGTCACGGTGCGTTTGCGCGGCTGATGCAGCGCGCGTTCGACAAATTGCGCGCCAGCGCCGATGTGGTCAAATAGCGGGGGTTCCCCTGCGCCTTGACCGGCCGGGTGCCGGCATTCTTCAACCAATCGTCAACAAGAGCCGGAGGTCGTGTTTGGCGGGGTGGGCCATCGAGCGGTCATGCAAACGCCGCAGCGAAATCCAGGTACGAGACCGTGCCGCGATGCATCGCGCATCGTATGCGGCGGCGCTGCTGCGCGCGTGCCTGTCGTGCGGGCTCTGCGTGCTGCTGCTGTTGACGGCTTCGCACGCCTATGCCGCGCGCGCGAAGCCGGCGTACAAGGTCGACGTCGACGCGGAGCCGCGCTCGCTGCGCAAGCTGCTCGAAGAGCATCTCGACATTTCCCGCTTCGCGAAGCGCGACGACATTTCCCCCGAGCAGTTCGATTTTCTCGTGACGGCGACGCCGCAGCAGGTGCGCGATCTTGCGTCGACGCAAGGCTATTTCACGCCCGTCGTGCGGACCGACGTGCGCACGGTCGACGACAAAAAAGAGGTGCGCGTTTCCGTCGATCCCGGCCCGCGCACGACGATCTCGTCGATTTCGCTGTCGTTTCGCGGCCCGGTGCTGACGGAAGACCCCACGCAGGAAAACGCGACGCGCTTTGCGTTCTCGCTGCACGAAGGCGATCCGTTCACGCAGTCGGACTGGGATGACGCGAAGGACGCGGCGCTGAAGGCGCTCCAGGCGCGCCGCTATCTGGGCGCGAAGATTGCGCGCTCCGAGGCGCGCGTCGACCCGCGCACGCACGAAGCGAAACTGTCCGTCACTTTCGACAGCGGCCCGACCTTCACGATGGGCAAGCTCGACGTCTCGGGGCCGCGGCGTTATCCGGAGCGCATCGTCGAGAACGTCAATCCGATTTCGCCGGGCGAAGTCTACGACGTGCAGCGCGTGACGGAACTGCAACGCCAGTTGCAGAACACGCCGTACTACGCGAGCGTCGCGATCGACGTCGGCAACGATACGGAAAAGCCGCTCGAAACGCCCGTGCACGTGAAGGTCAGCGAGTACCCGTACAACAGCGTGCGCGGCGGCGTCGGCTATTCGACGGACACGGGCGCGCACATTCAGGGCTCGTATTCGTATCTCGACACGTTCGGCGCGGCGTGGCCGTTTTCTGTCGCCGGGCGGCTCGACCAGATCCAGCAGTATGGCGAGGTGAAGCTCGCGATGCCGCCGGGACGCCGTGGCTGGACCAATAGCGCGCTCGCGTCGTACACCAGCACGGACGTGTCCGATACGCGCATCTACAGCTTGCGCGCGGGCGTGCAGCGCACGCGCACATCGCAGTACATCGACTACGCGTACTCGATCCTGTACTACCAGGACCGGCTGGACCAGAACATCCAGGCACCGACGACGAGCCGCGCGCTCGTGCCCGCCTGGTCGTGGACGCGCCGCAACACCGACGATGTGCTGTTCCCGCGCTCGGGCAACCTGCTGCACGTCGAGGCGGGCTTCGCGGTGAAGGGCTTCCTCACCGACCAGACCTTCATTCGCGGCTATGCGCGTGGCCAGCAGTACGTACCCGTCGGTGCGCGCGACCTGATTCTGTTCCGCGCGGAGCTGGGCGGCGTCTTCACGAGCGGACCGTCGAGCGGCGTGCCGGCGTCGCTGCTGTTCCGCGCGGGCGGCTCGAATTCGGTGCGCGGCTACGGATATCAGAGTATCGGTAACAACGTCGGCGGCTCGATTCTGCCGACCAAGTACCTGGTGACGGGCACGTCCGAGTATCAGCACTGGTTCAACCGCGACTGGGGCGCGGCCGTGTTCTTCGACATCGGCACGGCCACCGATACCTGGGGCGAAAAGGTTTTCTATCCGGGCGTCGGCGTGGGCGCGCGCTGGCGTAGCCCCGTCGGTCCCGTGAACATCGATCTTGCCTATGGCATTCGCAACAAGAGCGTGCGGCCGTATCTGACGCTCGGCATCGCCTTCTGATTTCCCTCTGAACCCACACCGAACCCGATAGCCATTCCTAAGCATGACGACGGACCCATCCGCGAATCCATCAGAGAACCCGCGAGGCGACAATCCGCCGGGCGGCGAGCCGCCTCGCGGCCCGGATGGGTCCGGCACGCCGCCGCCCGAAAAAAAACCGCGCCGCAGCAGACGGCTGTGGAAGGCGATCGTCTGGGCGATCGTCGTGCCCGTCGTGCTCGTCGCGCTGATCGGCGGCGCGCTGTACGGCGTGTTCGTCACCGAGCGCGGCACCGCTTACGCGTGGCAGGCGGCCGTGAAGCTGCTGCACGGGCAGCTCGAAGGCAAGCTCGACGGCGGCGCGATCGCGACGGGCCTGCACATGCGCGACGTGCGCTGGCGCAGCCTCGACGGCAGCGGCACCGATATCCGCGTCGACCGCATCGACGGGCGATGGGCGCTATCCGACAAGCCGTGGCGCTTCGTCGTCGATTATCTGCATATCGGCACGGTCGACGCGCGCATCGCGCCGTCCACGTCGAAGTCCGAGCCGATGAGCCTGCCCAAAGACTTGCGCCTCCCGCTGCAACTGGCCGTGCGCGATCTGAGCGTCGACAGGCTGATCCTGCACCAGGGCGGATCGACCTCCGAATACGCGCGGCTGCAATTCCACGGACGCAGCGACGGCCGGCATCACGAGGTATCCGTCGACCGGCTCGACACGCCGTTCGGCGCGGTGACGGCGGCGGCGAAGCTCGACGGCGTGCGGCCGTTTCCGCTGACGGGCGACGCCGGTTATTCGGGCAAGGTCAACGACGAGCCGGTGCAGGTGCGCGCGCATCTGTCGGGCACGCTCGAAACGCTGGTCGCCGAACTCGACGCGACGGGGATGAAGCTGACGGGCCATGCGCGCGTCGAAGCGACGCCGTTCGCCGATGTGCCGTTGCAGCGCGCGACGCTTACTTTCGATCACGTGAATCCGCAGGCTTTCGCGCCCGGCGCGCCGCTCGCCGATCTCGCCGTGCGCGCCGAGTTGCAGCCCGTGCAGCGCGACGCGGCGGGGCATGAGGCGATCAATGGGGCCACGCAAGAGGCGGCGAGCGGCGCCAGCGGCGTGGGTGCGGCGAGCGTGGCGGGTCCGGTGGCTGCCGCAAATGCAAGTCCGGCCAAGGCGGCGAGTCCCGTCGGTGTCGCCCGTTCTGCCCATCCCGCAAGCATGGCGAGCGCCCCTGCGCCGGCGTCGCAACCCTCAGCGGGCGGCGCGCGCGCTTTCGCCGTGCAAGGCGCGGTGTCGATCGTGAACGCGAAGCCTGGCTCGATCGACGAGCACCTGCTGCCGCTGATCGACGCGCATGTCGACGTGCGGCTCGACGCGCAGGCGCAGCGTCTGTCCAATCTCAACGTGCGGCTCGTGAAGGACGCGACCGTAACGGGCGGCGGCACGCTGACGGGCAAGCGCGGGCAGTTCGATCTTCAGGTCGCGAAGCTGGACCTGAACGCGTTGCAGGCGAGCGTGCGCCCGACGCAGTTCGCCGGGCCCGTTTCGATCCGGCTGAACGACGATATACAAAGCATTACGCTCGACCTGAACGATCCGAAGTCGGCGTTGCGCGCGCAAGGCAAGATCACGTTGGACCCGGCGCGCACGAGCTTCAACGATGTGCGCATCACGTCCGGCAAAGGCCGCATCGACCTGAACGGCGCGATCAAGCGCGACGAGCATTCCACGTACAACCTCAAGGCGACGCTGACCGATTTCGATCCGCTGACGCTGACCACGCAAACGCCGTCGCGCGCGGCGCCAGCGGGCAAGGGCGGTACACGAAAGGGCAAGCCGGACAAGGTGGACAAGGGCCGCAACACCACGACGAGCGCGCCTGAATCGCCCAGCAAGTCGCCCACGAAGGCGTCGACAAAAACGCCCGCGAAAACAGCGGCGAATTCACCGGCGAAAGCCCCCGCGTCGCGCAAGATCGAAGCGCGCGTGAACGGCACGCTGTCGGCGGCGGGCGTGCTGGGCCCCGTGTTCACGACGAAAGCCGAGTTCCGCCTCGGCGAAAGCGTCTACGACGGCCTGCCGATGACGGGCAGCGGCACCGTGCAGCTGGCCGGCTCGCGCATCTTGCCGAGCCGCGCGAATCTTTCCGTCGCGGGCAATCAGGTCGATCTGCAAGGCAGTTTTGGCGCGCGCGGCGACCGTCTGCGCTTTCACGTCGACGCGCCCGATCTCGAAAGGCTCGGCTTCGGGTTCGCGGGTCTCGTCGCGGCGCAGGGCGACGTGACGGGCACGTTCGAGCATCCGAATGTCGCGCTCGACTACAAGGCGGAAAACGTCGTGTTCGCGTCGAACAAGCTCGGGCACGCGGAAGGACACGTCGAGTTGCGCGATGGCGCAAACGGCGCGATGGTCTTTACGACGGACGCGCGCGATGTCAGCACGGCCGGCGTCGAGCTGAGCACGCTCACCGCGCGGCTGAACGGCACGCGCGCGAAACATACGCTCGACGCCGCCGCGAAGGGCACGCTGCAAGGCCGGCCACTCGACCTGGCGCTGGCTGCGAACGGCAAGCTCACCGACGCGCGCGACGGCACGCACTGGGACGGCACCGTCACGCGCCTGTCGAACACGGGCACGCCTGCGCTGAACATGGAATCGCCGCTCACCGTCAGCGCGGGCGGCCAGCGCGTGACGCTCGGCGCGACGCGGCTGACGCTCGAAGGCGCGGTGCTCGATCTGAAGTCGTTCGCGCTCGACCACGGGCGCATCCGTTCGGCGGGCACGCTGACGGGCGTGTCGGTCGCGCGGATGCTCGAATTGCGCCAGGAGTTCACGGGCGTGCCGTCGACGCTCAAGACCGATCTCGTCTTCGACGGCAACTGGGACTTTGCGCTCGCCGACACGGCGACGGGCCATATCGAGCTGAAGCGGCGCGGCGGCGACATTACGCTCGAAGTGGGGCGCGGCTACGCGCCCGTCGGCATCAGCGACATCGCCGTGCGCGCGGACTTCAGCGGCGGCAATCAGCTGAACGCGACCGTGCATGCGCAGGCAAGCCGCATCGGCGTGGTCGACGCGTCGGCGCATACGACGCTCGTGCCGCGCGACGGCGTGCTGACGGTCAATCAGGAAGGGCCGCTCACGGGCAACATCAATGCGAACGTGCCGTCGCTGAAGACGACGGGCGGACTGTTCGGGCCGAGCTATCTGCTCGACGGCCATCTGGCGCTGAAGCTCGCGCTCGGCGGCACGGTCGCGAAGCCGAATCTGTCGGGCTCGCTGATCGGCGACGGATTGTCGGCGACGCTCGTCGACCAGGGCGTGCAGTTGAAGGAAGGCGTGGTGCATATCGCGCTCTCCGAAAATCTCGTCGATTTCCAGCAGGTCGAGTTTCATGGTGCATCGGGCACGCTGCGCGCGACGGGCCGCGTGCGGCTCGACAACGCCGAGCCCGATCTGACGGCGAGCATCATCGCGGACAAGCTCGAACTGTTCGCAGCGCCGGACCGGCAATTGACGATGTCGGGCAGCGCGAGTGTGGCGAATGCGGGCGCGCAGGGCGGACTCGCGATCAACGGCAAGTTCGTCATCGATCACGCGTTGTTCGACATGCCCGAGAAGGGCGAGCCGCGTCTCGGCGACGATGTCGTCGTCGTGCGCCCGGACGGATCGGTCGCCGGCGGCAAGCCGCAGGAAACCGGCAATTCGAACAAGCCGGTCGGCGCGTTTGCGCCGCGCGCGAACATCGATATCGATCTGGGCCAGAAATTCCGCTTCCGCGGCCAGGGCGCGGACGTCGGCTTGCGCGGCACGATCACCGCGTTGAGCGCGCCGAACATGCCGCTGCGCGCGGTCGGCAACGTGCGCGTCACGGAAGGTTCGACCTATACGGCGTTCGGCCGCAAGCTCGGCATCGAAAACGGCTTCTTCACGTTCAACGGGCCGGTCGCGAATCCCGGCATCAACATTCTCGCGATGCGTCGCAACCAGCAGGTCGAGGCGGGCGTGCAGGTGACGGGCACGATCCAGTCGCCCGTCGCGAAGCTGGTGTCGGAGCCGAGCGTGCCGGACAACGAAAAGCTCTCGTGGCTGCTGTTCGGACATGGCACCGACCAGGGCAACAACGTCGGCCAGCAGAGCACGATGACAACGGCGCTCGCGCTGCTCGGCAGTGCCAGTGGCAAGCGCATCGCGCAGGAGTTCGGACTCGACGAATTCTCGATCGGCCGAAGCGAAGTGGGGCTGACCGATCCGCAGGTCGTGATGGTGTCGAAGGCGATCAGCGAGTGGCTCGTGATCGGCTATGAACAGGGCCTGCAGTCGGCGAGCAACGCAATCAAGGCAACCGTGAACCTGACGCGCTACTGGTCGGTGGCCGCGTACGGCGGCACGTTCCAGGGGATGGACTTGCAGTACACGCGGCGCTTCGACCGGCTGCGGTGGTGATCGAAAGAGACCGGCGAATTGCGTGAGCGGCCGGCCTGGTTCGAGAGCAAGTAATTGGCGGAGATGCGTTAGCGCGCGTCTGCCTGCCGTTGCGCATTCATCAGCGCCTTCATGATCCGGCCGAACGCCTCGGGCCGTCCGTCGAAAATCCGCTCGACGGCCTTTTCCTCGATCAACCGGCGCCGCAACATCTCGCGCTCGGCGTGCCGCGTCGCGAGCCGCACGGCGGCGCGCACATATTCGTCGATCGAATGCGTGGTCAACCTGGCGGGCATGCCCGCGCGTCCGAAGAGCCCGCTGTCGATGCGCTCGAAAACTTCTGCGCCGCACAGGTTGACGCCGGGCAGACCGAGCGTGAGCGCATCGACGATGCCGTTCGTATTGCCGAACGGAAAAGGGCTCACGAACATGTCCATCGTGTTCATCACCCTCATATAGGCCGGGTAGCGCATCCCGCCGTACACCAGCACGTTTTCGGGCGGCAGCGCCGCGTGGATCAGCCGGCGCACGTAGGCGATATCGAGACCTTCCGCCCACGACGTCATGAAATGGAAGCGCACGGGAATGCCGGCCGTTTCGATGATCCGCCGGCACGCGCCGAGAAAGCGTGGGTTGAGCTTCATCGCGCTCGCGGTGACGGCGATGTCGATGAACTCGCCGCGCTCGGGAACGCCCGGGGTGATGTCGGTGAGCAGTTTCGATGGCACATACGGTTGTCCGTCCTTCGGCAGGCGCATCAGCTTTTCGCTGAAGCACGCGGGATGGCCGACGAAATCTTCCTCGACGCTCACGTAGTCGATGCACGACGCGTGCATCGTCGCCGGGTGGCCGAGCGCCGCGATCTGTAGCGGCGCGACGCGCACGTTCGTCATGAAGATCGTGTGCGCGAACATGCCGACGCTCGGCATGTACAGCACGGCGGGCGGATTGTCGCGCGCGAAGTTCTGCACCTGACGGACGATCTCCCCGACATACTCCGGATGCTCGAAGGGGATGAAGCGATCGAACACGGCGCGGCCTGTTTCGTCGACATGCTGCGCTTCGCCGAATGCGACGACTTCGAAGCGCTCGCGCGCGGCGAGCATCGTGCGCGAATGCGTGCGATAGATCGAATGGCCGCCGTTGAACCATTCGAGCACGACGATCATCAGCGGCTTGCGCCCGGCCTGTTCTTCCGGCGCGGGAGCGTGCGCGACTTCCGTCTCGTGGGCGAGCAGGCCAAGCGAGTCGAGTTTCCTGCGCACGAGCCGGCTGATGCCGCGCTTCATCGCATGGCGGTTCGGCAGGTCGGAATAGCTGCAATGCATGTACGCGCCGCAGATGGCCGCGCCCGGCAGATCGTCGAGGTCGTCGATGGTTTCGAGCGCGCCGGGCAGCCATTCGATCAGGCGCTCGCGCTTTGCGTGTGCTGCCGGCGAGATCACGACGGCCGACCCGACGATCGACATGCCGAGGCTCGCCGCAAGCACCGGCTCGCTCTTCGCCAGATCGGCAAGATCGATTTCGTACTGCGATTCCATCGTGTACAGGACGATCTGCTTTCTGACCAGCGCTTTCGCGCTGTCGGCATCGTCCGATGATGTCGCGTGTTCGAGCAGCGCGCGCAGGATGTGATCCGTGCTGCCGTATGCCGACGCGACGAACAGCATGTTGAGCCAGTGACGGCTCGCGAAAAGCTGGTTGAACTGTTTGTCGCTCAGGCGGAATTGCGGATCGGCGAGGAGCGTTGTGACGGCGTCGGCGATGCGCTGCAGCGTCGCGGCTGCTTCGTTGCTCGCTGGAAGCGTCGGATCGGCGAACGCCAGATCGACGCCCGGCAGCCGGCCGCGATTCGAAATGAGCGTGTTGATCAACACGATCAGCGCTTCGTGCGCGGTGTCGTAGTCACGAGAAGCAATGAGGGCTTCGAACGCGTCGAGGGAGAATTCTTCGGTGCTCATGTCGGTGGTCGATTCGGGATGGCGAGCGGATGTGTCTGCTCTGAAGCGCGTGTCGCGTTAGCGGAAACGCGGGCAGTCGCGCCGTCTGACAAACCGATCGCAATTTTCGAAGAATCCGATTGGGCTGAATGCAGGAACACTCTGAGTTTGAGAAAGGATTTGGCTGCGAAAGCTGTTTCGTCTCGTGTTGCGTTGCTGTGGCATCAGTCCCAAGGCCAGACGAAAAAAAGCACGTCCGAAGACGTGCTTTCGTGTACCGCGTGATCGCGCGAAAAGCGCGATGCGCTCGCGTTACTTGACGCGCATGCCGGGCTTCGCGCCGCTGTCCGGCTCGAGCACGTAGATGCCCGGCTCGGCCTTCTCGTCGGCGGCCGATGCCGCGAGCACCATGCCTTCGGACAAGCCGAATTTCATTTTGCGCGGCGCGAGGTTCGCGACCATCACCGTCAGCTTGCCGACCAGCTGCTCAGGCTGATACGCCGACTTGATGCCCGAGAAGACATTGCGCGTCTTTTCTTCGCCGACATCGAGCGTCAGTTGCAGCAGCTTGTCCGAGCCTTCGACCGCGCGGCAATCGACGATCTTCGCGATACGCAGATCGATCTTCGCGAAGTCGTCGATCGTGATGATGCCGCTGTCGTCGGGATTCGCATGGGTGTCGCCGTGGGCGGCCGCTGTCGCTTTCGCGTGCGCCTTGGCTTTGGCCTGTGCCTGAGTCTTGTCGGCTTCGGCTGTCGCGCCGGCGGCCGGTTGCAGCGAGCTGCGGTTCGCGGCGAGCAGCGCCTCGATCTGCTTCGGATCGACGCGGGTCATCAGGTGCTTGTACGCGTTGATCGCGCGCGCGGAACTCAACGGCTTGTCGGCATCCGTCCACGTCAGCGGCTCGACGCCGAGGAACGCCTCGGCCGCTTCGACGACCTTCGGCAGCACCGGCTTGAGCGCCAGCGACAGCAGACGGAACGCTTCGAGCGACACGCTGCATGTTTCATGCAGCGCGACGGCGTTTGCCGGGTCCTTCGCCTGATCCCAGGGCTTGGCCGTATCGACGTATGCGTTCACCGAATCCGCGAGTTCCATCGTCAGGCGCAGCGCGCGGCCGTAGTCACGCGCCTCGTAATGAGCGGCGATCTGCGGAATCGCGGCGCGCAGCGACGCGAGCAGCGGATGCTGCATCGCGCTGTCCTGCACGCGGCCGTCGAAGCGCTTGATCAGGAAGCCGGCGGCGCGGCTCGCGATGTTCACGTACTTGCCGACGAGATCGCTGTTCACGCGCGCCTGGAAGTCTTCGAGGTTCAGGTCGATGTCTTCCATCGTGCTATTGAGCTTGGCCGCGAAGTAGTAGCGCAGCCATTCCGGGTTCATGCCCGTTTCGATCACGCTGTTGGCCGTGATGAACGTGCCGCGCGACTTCGACATCTTCGCGCCGTCGACGGTCAGGAAGCCGTGCGCGAACACGTTGGTCGGCGTGCGATGGCCGGAGAATTCGAGCATCGCGGGCCAGAACAGCGTGTGGAAGTACAGGATGTCCTTGCCGATGAAGTGATACTGCTCGGCCTTCGAGCCCTTCTTTACCCACGCGTCGAAGTCGACGCCGCGCTTCTGCGCGAGATTGCGGAAGCTCGCGTAGTAGCCGACGGGCGCGTCCAGCCACACGTAGAAGTACTTGCCCGGCGCGCCCGGAATCTCGAAGCCGAAGTAGGGCGCATCGCGCGAGATGTCCCAGTCGGCGAGCTTTGCTTCGCCCGCATCGCCGAGCCATTCGCGCATCTTGTTGGTCGCTTCCTGCTGCGCGAGGCCGCCGACCCAACCGCGCAGGAACGACTCGCAGCGCGGGTCCGACAGCTTGAAGAAGTAGTGCGTCGAAGTCTTCTTGATCGGCGTCGCGCCCGACACGACCGAGTACGGGTTGATCAGCTCGGTCGGCTGATACGTCGAGCCGCACACTTCGCAGTTGTCGCCGTACTGGTCCTTCGCGTGACACTTCGGGCACTCGCCCTTGATGAAGCGGTCCGGCAGGAACATTTCCTTGACGGGGTCGTACGCCTGCTCGATGTCGCGCGCTTCGATCAGGCCGGCCGCCTGCAGCGCCGTGTAGATCGATTCGGACAGCACGCGGTTCTCTTCGGAATCGGTCGAGTAGTAGTTGTCGAACGAAATGCCGAAGTTGTCGAAGTCGCGCTTGTGCTCCCGCCACACGCGGTCGATCAGCTGCTTCGGCGTGATGCCTTCCTGTTCCGCCTTCAGCATGATCGGCGTGCCGTGCGTGTCGTCGGCGCCGACGTAGTAGACCTCGTGCCCATGCATTCGCAGCGCGCGGACCCAGATGTCCGTCTGGATATATTCGACCAGGTGGCCGATATGGATTTGCCCATTCGCATACGGCAGGGCAGACGTGACGAGGATCTGGCGGCGGCTCTCGGGCGCGCCGGCGGCGGTGAGGTCCGCGGATTGAACCGCGGTGGCGTCGGTTGCTGACATGTGGGTTCTATGGACTGGCGGAAGGTACGGGCGGCCGTCACAACGTCAACGCGGACGGCGCTGCGCCCAGGACCACACGGGCGGGGTGTCCGCTCATGCAGCTCGGGTTGTCGAACGCGGCTTCGCGGATTGTCGTCGCGCGTAAAACCGGCCCGAATCGTCGATTTTACCAGCGTGGACCGGCGGAGGCAGCGCGCAGATGAGCGCGGGCATTCGGCGGCATCTAGCGGCGAGGTGGCGGCAATGCGTGTCGCGCTCGATTGGGTTCGCGAAGTGAGTAGAGAGAAGTCGCGTCACGTTCGCATCGAATTGATCACGCAGCTGAGCGCTTGCGAACAGGGTCGCGATGCACTCATTTGCGGTGCGCGGCGTTACGCGGGAGGGGACGGCGAGGGGCCGAAGAGCAGGCAAAAAAAACCGGGGCTATGGGCCCCGGAGCAACAACGACAAGAGGAGAATGGTGACGCGGCGGCCTCGCCGCACGCGTACCGTAAAGACAGACAGCGGAATTTCAGAAGAGTTCGAAAAAATTTTCGATCCGCTTGTGCGGTCCGCTGCGAAGGGCTTCCGGGCGCATCGGCGGCGCTTCGGCATGGTCCTGCGCGTCGCCCTTCGTTCCTGCGCGAGTCTGTCCGGACAGGCTCTATGAGGCAGAAGCCTGTCGTTTTCCCGCTGTCCTTATTGCGCGTGCTGCGCCATTGCGCGCAGATAGATTTCGACGCGGCGGTTTTGCGCACGGCCCGCTTCCGTGTTGTTGTCCGCGATCGGCTGGTTCGCGCCCATGCCCGAAGCCGACAGACGCTGCGGCGCGACGCCGTCCTGTGCCAGCGCGTTCGTCACGCTCTGCGCGCGGTTGACGGAAAGCGTCTGGTTATAGGCCGCCTGGCCCGTGCTGTCGGTATGGCCCACGACTTGCGCAACCACTTCCGGATTCTGGTTCAGCGTTTGCGCGACTTGCGTGAGCACAGGCGCGAACGACGGCTTGATCGCGTAGCTGTTCGTGTCGAACGTGACCGAGCTCGGGATGTTCAGCTTGAGCGAGCCGTCCGGCTGCTCGCTGATCTGCGTGCCCGTGCCCTTCGTCGCGCCCGACAGCTTGTTCTTGATGTTCTGCCAGTTGTAGCCGGTGACGCCGCCGACCGCCGCGCCGACGCCCGCGCCGATCGCCGCGCCCTTGCCGCCGCCGAAGATCGCGCCGAGCGCAGCGCCCGTGCCCGCGCCAACGCCCGTGCCGACGGCCGTGTTGGTGCCCTGCTGGGTTGCGCAGCCGCCGAGCAGCGCGCCAACGACAGCCAACGCCGACAGGCGCGTCATGATTTTTGCATTCATTTTGAGTCCTCTTGAGTAAGACTTGAATAAGACGGTCGACACACAGATGAAGGTCCGACATCGCGCCGATAGCCGGAAAGGGTCTTCCGGCAAGCCCCGGCGCCAGCCACTACAATGACGACTGAGTCAGCGACGATTCGGCCCTATAGCAAAACTTGCGCGGCAAGCGTGCCAATGAGACAGGTTTTAGGCAATGCCGGCTAACAATTTCTTTCAATATTTCCGGCGTGTCGCGCATCCTTCGATCGCGCGCCGCGCCGAGCGTTCCCACGGAGACTCAATGAGCATCGATCGGGCTTTGATAGACGCGGCCCTCGCAGCCATCACCGACCCCAACACGCAGCGTCCTTTCGCCGCAGCCAAAAACTTCAGGAACGTCGCCGTCGATGGTGCCATGGTCAGCATCGACGTGGTACTCGGCTATCCGGCCAGGCGCCAGTTCGACACGGTCCGCACGCTCGTCGCCGATGCGCTGCGCAGCGTGCCTGGCGTCGCCGAAGCGCGCGTGCAGGTGTCGCAGGACATCGCCGCGCATACCGTGCAGCGCGGCGTGAAACTGTTGCCCAACGTGAAGAACATCGTGGCCGTCGCGTCCGGCAAGGGCGGCGTCGGCAAGAGCACGACGGCCGTCAATCTGGCGCTGGCGCTCGCGAGCGAAGGCGCATCGGTAGGCATTCTCGATGCCGATATCTACGGCCCGTCGCTGCCGATGATGCTCGGCATCGAAGGCCGCCCCGAGTCGCCCGACGGCCAGTCGATGAACCCGCTGACGGGCCACGGCTTGCAGGCGAACTCGATCGGCTTTCTGATCGAGCAGGACAACCCGATGGTATGGCGCGGCCCGATGGCCACGTCCGCGCTCGAACAACTGCTGCGGCAGACCAACTGGAAGGATCTCGACTATCTGATCGTCGACATGCCGCCGGGCACGGGCGACATCCAGCTGACGCTGTCGCAGCGCGTGCCCGTGACGGGCGCCGTGATCGTCACGACACCGCAGGACATCGCGCTGCTCGACGCGAAGAAGGGCCTGAAAATGTTCGAGAAAGTCGGCATTCCGATTCTCGGCATCGTCGAGAACATGGGCCTGCATATCTGCTCGAACTGCGGCCACGAAGAGCATATCTTCGGGCAGGGCGGCGCCGAGCGGATGTCGAAGGAATACGGCGTCGACGTGCTCGGCAGCCTGCCGCTCGACATCGCGATCCGCGAGCAGGCCGATTCGGGTCATCCGACGGTGGTCGCGGACCCGGATGGCCGCGTCGCCGAAATCTATCGGACGATTGCCCGCAAGGTCGCGATTCATATCGCCGAGCGTTCGCGCGACATGAGTTCGAAGTTCCCGACAATCGTCGTGCAGAACACGTGACGCGCACTGCGTCGCCTGTGGCGCGATGAGGGACGTCGCGCCAGGGGCGGCGGCTCGCGGCGCGGTGTGCGGAGCGCGGCACGAGCACGCCGCGCTTGCCGGGTCAGACGGCGAGGCAAGTCATCAGAAGGCGGGTTGAAAGGGGTCTGAATGCGGGCCCGCTCGCGGTATCATGTCGGCTTCATCAGGTCCGGCAACGCGGTCGCGGGGACGGCCGGCGCTCGACAAGAGGATCGCATGAGAAAACGAATCGGCGGCGAGGCGATCAAGACAAGCATCGTCCTGGCTGCGACCTGTGTCCTGTTATCGGGGTGCAGCTTCCTTAGGCCTCAGGAGAAACGCGCAGACGCGCAGTTGGTGCCGACGCTCGGCAACAACGCGCGCGGCATGGTCACGTTCATCGAGCATTCGGACGGCGTGCAGGTGACCTACAACCTGACAGGGCTGCCGCCGAACAGCGATCACGCGCTGCAGGTCCACGAACGCGGCGACTGCAATTCCGCCGACGGCTCGGGCGCGGGCGCCATATTTGCGCCGGCGGCGGAGCGCCTGAAGATCGGCGCGCGGGTCGAAGGCGATCTCGGCAATATTCACGCGGACGCAGCGGGCGTGGCGGCGGGCTTCATCGTCGCGCCGGACGTATCGCTCGACGGCGTGCGTTCCGTGATGCAGCGCGCCGTGCTGCTGCATCGCGACGCATCCGATCCGTATGCCTATCCGCAGCATGGCGCCGGTCCCGCCATCGCATGCGGGCTGATCCGCCCGTAGTTTCCTGTCGTTCAGCAATGGCTTGCGCATCGCCCGTCGCGGTGGCGCCCCGGCCAATCGTTTGCGCAGCGCGCAAACTCATCGTTCTCCGTTTGTATTTCCGCAGCCGTCCGATCGGGCATCGTCCGTGGCCGTTTTTTCGGTGCAAGCACGGTGCAAAGCGCGTGAGCGGACGCGATACACGCCGCATCGGGCGCACATGCCGTGATCGCGTAAAATAAGCGCCTTTCGTCCGGCGGCGCGCGCTCCGTGAGCGGCGCGCGTGCGTCAGCCGGCCCGACACAACCCGTCAGCAGCGTTCACCTATGAGCATCAAATCCGACAAGTGGATCCGGCGCATGGCCGAAGAGCACAAGATGATCGAGCCGTTCGCGCCGAATCAGGTGCGCGCGACGGAAGACGGTCGCAAGATCGTCAGCTATGGAACGTCGAGCTACGGCTACGACATTCGCTGTGCCGACGAATTCAAGATCTTCACGAACATCAATTCGACGATCGTCGACCCGAAGAACTTCGACGAGAAGTCGTTTGTCGATTTCAAGGGCGACGTCTGCATCATCCCGCCGAACTCGTTCGCGCTCGCGCGCACGGTCGAATATTTCCGCATTCCGCGCAGCGTGCTGACGGTGTGTCTCGGCAAATCGACCTATGCGCGTTGCGGCATCATCGTCAACGTGACGCCGTTCGAGCCGGAGTGGGAAGGGCACGTCACGCTCGAATTCTCAAATACGACACCTTTGCCTGCGAAAATCTACGCGAACGAAGGCGTTGCGCAGGTGCTGTTCTTCGAAAGCGACGAGATTTGCGACGTATCCTACGCGGATCGCGGCGGCAAGTACCAAGGTCAGCACGGCGTGACGTTGCCTAAGACGTAACGAGCCAGCGCACTGAATCACCAGCTACTCGGGTGACCGCTGCGCATGACCAAGCAGCGGTCGTTCTTTTTGGAGAATCGCCCATGAAGTTTCGTTTTCCCGTCGTCATCATCGACGAAGATTTCCGCTCCGAGAACATCTCCGGTTCCGGCATCCGGGCGCTTGCCGAGGCCATCGAGAAAGAAGGCGCGGAAGTGCTGGGTCTCACGAGCTATGGCGATCTGACCTCGTTCGCGCAGCAGTCGAGCCGCGCGTCGTGCTTCATCCTGTCGATCGACGACGACGAACTGCTGCCGTACGTCGAGAACGGCGACGACGACGTGCCCGAGCTGGCGCCCGCGATCATCGACCTGCGCGCGTTCGTCGCCGCCGTGCGCCGCCGCAACGCGGACATCCCGATCTTCCTGTACGGCGAAACGCGCACGTCGCGCCACCTGCCGAACGACATCCTGCGCGAGTTGCACGGCTTCATTCACATGTTCGAGGACACGCCGGAGTTCGTCGCGCGCCACATCATCCGCGAGGCGAAGGTGTATCTGGATTCGCTCGCGCCGCCGTTCTTCAAGGAGCTGGTGCAGTATGCGGACGAAGGTTCGTACTCGTGGCACTGCCCTGGCCACTCGGGCGGCGTCGCGTTCCTGAAGAATCCGCTCGGCCAGATGTTCCATCAGTTCTTCGGCGAGAACATGCTGCGCGCGGACGTCTGCAATGCCGTCGACGAGCTCGGCCAGCTGCTTGACCACACGGGTCCTGTCGCGGCGTCGGAGCGCAACGCGGCGCGCATCTTCAGCGCGGACCATCTGTTCTTCGTGACCAACGGCACGTCCACGTCGAACAAGATCGTCTGGCACGCGACCGTCGCGCCCGGCGACATCGTGCTCGTCGACCGCAACTGCCACAAGTCGATCCTGCACGCGATCACGATGACGGGCGCGATCCCCGTGTTCCTCACGCCGACGCGCAATCACTTCGGCATCATCGGTCCGATTCCGCGCGACGAGTTCAAGCCGGAAAACATCCGCAAGAAGATCGAAGCGAATCCGTTCGCGCGCGAAGCGCTCGCGAAGAATCCGAACCTCAAGCCGCGCATCCTGACGATCACGCAGAGCACGTATGACGGCGTGATCTACAACGTCGAGATGATCAAGGACCTGCTCGGCGACATGCTCGACACGCTGCATTTCGACGAAGCGTGGCTGCCGCACGCCGAATTCCACGAGTTCTATCAGGACATGCATGCGATCGGCGCGGGCCGTCCGCGCACGGGCGCGCTCGTGTTCGCGACGCACTCGACGCACAAGCTGCTCGCGGGCATCTCGCAGGCCTCGCAGATCGTCGTGCAGGACTCCGAGAACAGCACGTTCGACCGCCACCGTTTCAACGAGGCGTATCTGATGCATACGTCGACGAGCCCGCAGTACGCGATCATCGCGTCGTGCGACGTGGCCGCGGCGATGATGGAGCCGCCGGGCGGCACGGCGCTGGTCGAAGAATCGATTGCCGAAGCACTCGACTTCCGCCGCGCGATGCGCAAGGTCGATGCCGAATACGGCGACGACTGGTTCTTCAAGGTGTGGGGCCCGGAAGAGCTCGCGGAAGAGGGCATCGGCTCGCGCGACGACTGGATGTTGCGCCCGAACGACCGTTGGCACGGCTTCGGCGCGCTGGCGGACGGCTTCAACATGCTCGACCCGATCAAGGCGACGATCATCACGCCGGGTCTCGACGTGGACGGCGAATTCGGCGAGACGGGCATTCCCGCCGCGATCGTCACGAAGTATCTGGCCGAGCACGGCATCATCGTCGAGAAGACGGGCCTGTACTCGTTCTTCATCATGTTCACGATCGGCATCACGAAGGGCCGCTGGAACTCGATGGTCACGGAGCTCCAGCAGTTCAAGGACGACTACGACAACAACCAGCCGCTGTGGCGCGTGTTGCCCGAGTTCGTCGCGCAGCATCCGGCGTACGAGCGCATCGGCTTGCGCGATCTGTGCGAGCAGATCCACAGCGTCTATCGCGCGAACGACATCGCGCGCCTGACGACCGAGATGTACCTGTCGAGCATGGAGCCCGCAATGAAGCCGTCCGATGCGTTCGCGAAGCTCGCGCACCGCGAGATCGACCGTGTGCCTATCGACGAACTCGAAGGCCGCGTTACGTCGATCCTGTTGACGCCGTATCCGCCGGGCATTCCGCTGCTGATTCCGGGCGAGCGCTTCAACAAGACCATCGTCAGCTATCTGCGTTTCGCGCGCGAGTTCAACGAGCGCTTCCCGGGCTTCCATACGGATATCCACGGCCTCGTGGGCGAAACGATCAACGGGCGCATCGAGTACTTCGTCGACTGCGTGCGCGACTCGTGATCATGAAGCAGGCATCGCGCTTCGGATTTCGGCGTCATGTGCGCGCGGCTGCGTGCGCGGCGCTGCTGGGCGTGCTCGCGCCGCTCGCCGCGCTGACGATCGCGCCCGCTGCGGCGCGCGCGGAAGCGGCTGCGGCCGACCCGATCGACGCATCGATGCGCATGTGTCTCGCGCGCGCGGATATGTCGTCGGCGGCGGGGCAGGTGCATTGCACGGATACGGCGCGCCTTGCGTGGCAGGCGTCGATGGACCAGTCGTTCCAGCAGGTGCTCGCGAACGTGCCCGACGCGCAGCGCAAGAAGTGGCAAGAGAGCCAGCGCCGCTGGCAGGCATGGCGCGACGCCGACGGCAAGCTGCTCGCGGCCGTGCTCGCCACGACGCAGGGCACGTCGTATCAGATCGCCGGCGCGGACATGCAGTTGCAGCCCGTGCGCGACCGCGCGCTCGCGCTGCGCACCGTGGCGGCGAACGCGGGCAAGCGGGACCCGAAGACGCGTCCGCGCGCCTGTTCGTTCGACGCGCAATGCGAGCACGCGATGTTCGATCTGAACCGCTATTACCGGCGTCTGCATGCGAAGTTGCCCGCGCATTCGCGCTCGACGCTGACGCGCGCGCAACGCGCGTGGACCGCGTATCGCGACGCGACCGTTCCGCTGATGGACGCGCGCACGCAAATCGACATCATCGGCGCGCGCGTTGCGCTGTTGAAGCGCATGGGCGATACGGCCGGCAACGATTGAGCCGCGCCGTCGTCAGGCTCACGCGCTACGTGAGCAGATAGTCGTCCTTCAAACCCGCCTTGTGCAGCGAAGGCTGCGCGAGCAGATCGCGGGCCGCGTCTTCGATGGTGGCGGAGAGCGCATCGAGTGCCAGGTCGTTGTCATCGGTGCCGAACGGCTCTTCGATCTGCGATGCGATTGCGTCAAGCGCCATGAACGTGTACGCGACGAACACCGAAAAGACGGGCGTAAATGCGCCGACGCTCTCCACGAGGCCGAACGGCAGCGCCGCGCAGAAGAAGTACACAGTGCGGTGAATCATCACCGAATACGCGAATGGCAGCGGCGTCGACACGATCCGCTCGCAGCCGCCGATCACATCCGACAGTCCGTTGAGATTGCGATCGATTGCGTGAACGGTCCACGCGTCGAGCTTGCCATCGCGCGCCTGACGCTGCACCCATTCGCCGAGCCAGAGCATGATCGTCGCGGGTCGATAACGCGACATCATGACGCGTTCGAAGAGCGCTGTGTCGAGCCTTTTCGACAGATCCTGCGACGGATCGGTGCCTCTCAGTTGATGACGCAGCGCATGCGCAAACGCGCCCAGCACCTGTACGAATTCGTGGGTGTCGTTTGCGGCGATCTGCGTGGATGACAGCGTCAGCACCTGACGCGTGAGCGAGCGTGTTTCGTTGAGCAACTGTCCCCAGAGCTTGCGCGCTTCCCAATAGCGGTCATAGCTCGCGCTGTTCCGAAAGCCGAGAAAGATCGCGAGCGCAATGCCGATCAGCGAGAACGGCGTGGTGCTGACGTTCACGTTGATATGCAGCACGTGGACGTGCACGGCGAGCGCGACGATTGAGATCAGCAGAATGAGGCCGAGGCGCGGCAGCAGTTCGGGCAGCACAGAGCCGCGCCATGCGAGCAGCATGCGGAACCAGTGAAGTTGCGGGCGGATGATCATGACGATGGGAGTCCTGTGCGGGCAATTGCATCGTGATGGTATCGAATGGTGCCGGCCTTTGCTCTGCGCAGCGGCGCTCGTCGGAAACGAAAAAGGCGAACCCTCGTCAGAGAATTCGCCTTTGGCGCAAAGCAAACAGAAAGCAAAAGAAGCGATCAGTTCATCGCCGCCCGCGCAGCCGCAATTGCCGCGCGCACCTGATCCGGCGCAGTGCCGCCAGGATGATTGCGGCTCGCCACCGAGCCTTCCAGCGTCAGATAACCGAACACATCGTCGCCGAGCAGCGATGCGACGTTCGGCAGTTCGGCCTTCATCTCATCGAGCGAAAGATCGGCGAGATCGCAGCCACGCTGATCGCAGATGCGTACCGCGTGCGCCACCGCTTCGTGCGCATCGCGGAACGGCAGACCGCGCTTGACGAGATAGTCGGCGAGATCGGTTGCCGTCGAAAAGCCTTGCAGCGCAGCCGAGCGCATCGCGTCGGGCTTGACCGTGATGCCCGCGACCATCTCGGCGAAGATGCGCAGCGTATCGGCCACCGTATCGACGGTATCGAACAGCGGCTCCTTGTCTTCCTGGTTGTCCTTGTTGTAAGCGAGCGGCTGGCCTTTCATCAGCGTGAGCAGCGCCATCAGATGGCCGTTCACGCGCCCCGTCTTGCCGCGCGCGAGCTCGGGCACGTCCGGGTTCTTCTTCTGCGGCATGATTGACGAGCCGGTGCAGAAGCGGTCCGCGATATCGATGAAGCCGACGCGCGGGCTCATCCACAACACGAGCTCTTCCGAGAAACGCGATACGTGCGTCATCACGAGCGCCGACGCGGCCGTGAATTCGATCGCGAAGTCGCGGTCGGATACGGCGTCGAGCGAGTTCGCGCAGATGCCGTCGAAGCCGAGCGTCTTCGCAACGGCATGACGATCGATCGGATAGCTGGTGCCCGCGAGCGCCGCCGCGCCGAGCGGCAGACGGTTCACGCGCTTGCGGGTGTCGAGCATGCGCTCGGCGTCGCGCGAGAACATCTCGACGTAAGCGAGCAGGTGATGGCCGAACGTGACCGGCTGCGCGACCTGCAGGTGCGTGAAGCCCGGCATGATCGTGGCGGCGTTCTTGTCCGCGAGGTCCAGCAGCGCGACGCGCAGATCTTTCAGCAGATCGCCGATGCGGTCGATTTCGCCGCGCAGCCACAGGCGGATATCGGTCGCGACCTGGTCGTTGCGCGAGCGGCCCGTGTGCAGACGCTTGCCCGCATCGCCGATCAACGCGGTGAGGCGCGCTTCGATGTTCAGGTGCACGTCTTCGAGGTCGAGTTGCCATTCGAACTCGCCGCGCTCGATTTCACCCTTGATCTGCGCCATGCCGCGCTGGATCGCCGCGAGGTCGTCGGCGCCGATGATCTTTTGCGCGGCCAGCATCGACGCGTGCGCGAGCGAGCCTTCGATGTCTACGAACGCGAGGCGCTTGTCGAAGAAAACCGACGACGTATAGCGCTTGACGAGTTCCGACATCGGCTCGGAGAAGCGAGCCGACCAGGCTTCGCCTTTTTTATGCAGTTGGGACGTCATGGTGATGGGCAGTGTGCGAGGTGAGGACGCGGACGGCGCGGCATCGCTGCGCCGCCTCGGGAAGACATCAATTTTAACACCCGCCGCGCGGCGAACCTTGCGGCGCGGCGCGGCGAGCGGATCAGGCGGACAGCGCGAACGACGCGGATATCATTCTTCGCGCACGAGCACGACGAGCTTCAGGTCTTCGCGATGTGCGGGCTTGAATGTGATCTGGTTGTAGACGACGTGGCCGTCGCGCGGATGGTTGAACTGGCGCTGGCCGCCTTCGCGCTCGTTGACGTCCTGCGACGCCCAGAAGCGCGCGAACGCATCGCTTGCCGCCGATAGCGAATCGATCAGCGAGCGTGTGGGCGCGTCGTTCTGATGGCGAATCGAATCGGCGCGATACTCGGCGGCGAGGCGCCGCGCGCGGATGTCCCAGTCGACGATCAGATTGCGCGCATCCGGCGACAGGAACGTGTAGCGCAGCAGATTGCGGTCATGCTCGCCGTCCAGCCAGCCGACGAACAGATCGGCCGCCGGCGCATTCCACGCGAGCGCCGTGAACTGGCGGTCGAGCACGTAGGCCGGCGCGTTCACGAGCTGGACGGTCTTGAGCAACATCGCGGGGGCATCGGCGGCGGCGGGGTCGGGCTCGGCGGGATCGCGCTGCGCAGCCAGTTCGAACAGATACGCGCGCTCGGCCCGCGACAGCTGCAACGCGATGGCGATGCGCGCGAGTGCATCGGCGGACGCGGACACGGGCCGTCCCTGTTCGATCCACGTGTACCAGGTGGGGCTCACGCCGCATAGCTGGGCGACTTCCTCGCGGCGCAGGCCGGGCGTGCGGCGGCGCGGTCCGGGCGGCAGGCCGACGGCTTGCGGCGACAGGCGCTCGCGATGCGCGCGGATGAATTCTCCGAGCGCGCGGGCAGGCGATGCATCGAGGGGCGGGACGGAATCGGCGGAAGACGGCGTGGTCATGTTGCTGACAGCGGTGGCTGGTAATCTCGATACCAGAATAATTGCTTGACTTGTACCGGTACAGGGCGGGCTCTATTGTAGCGACTGGAACGGGGCGTGCGAATAGGCGGGCCCGTTCGGGTCTTCGGACATGAGCCTCACAGGCGCCCTTGAAAGGGCCGCAATCATTTGCATGGGACGGGAGCACACGATGAAGCATCACGATCAGGTGGCCGACGCGTTCGGCTCGACAGCGGCCGCGTATCTGACGAGCCAGGTGCACGCGACGGGTGCGGACTTGCAGGCTCTGGCGGCGTCCATCGCTGCGACGCCGGGCGCGGCCGTGCTCGACATGGGGTGTGGAGCGGGGCACGCGAGTTTTGCCGTTGCGCCGCACGCCGGGTCCGTCGTCGCGTACGACATCGCGCCGCAGATGCTGGCCACTGTCGATGCCGCCGCGCAGGCGCGCGGGCTGTCGAACATCAGGACCTCGCAAGGTGCGGCCGAGAAGCTGCCATTCGCCGATGCTTCGTTCGACTGGGTGATCAGCCGGATGAGCGCGCATCATTGGCATGACGTGCCGCTGGCGCTCGCCGAAGTGCGGCGGGTGTTGAAGCGAGGCGGGCGCGTGCTGTTCATCGACATTGCCGGCAGCGATCATCCGTTGCTCGACACGCATCTTCAGGCAGTGGAAGTGTTGCGCGACGCTTCGCATATCCGCGACTATCGCGTTGACGAGTGGCTCGCCTTTTTCGCCGCGACCGGGTTTTCCGCGATCGTGCGCGAGCGGTGGCGCCTGCCGATCGAGTTCGCTTCGTGGGTTGCGCGGATGCGGACGCCCGAGGCGCGTGTCGATGCGATCCGTGCTGTCTGGGCTTCGGCGCCGGATGAAGTCCGCGAATACTTCGATGTGCAGGACGATGGGTCGTTCAAGCTCGATGCGTTGATGATCGAAGGGTGTTGAGGTTTTTTGTCTGCGACGGCTTTTTGTTTTTGGTTCTTATGGCTTGCTGCTGGCATTCGCGATGCGGATTGTGTCTGCGACGGCTTTTTGTTTTTGATTCTTATGGCTTGCTGGCGGCATTCGCGAGGCGCAATCGCGGATGCGAGCGCAAAGACAAAAACACCGCAATAAAAGCCGTCGCAGACAAAGCAATAAAAGAAAAAGCGGCGAATCAAAAACGACCCGCCGCCCGCAGGGCAAACAACAAAAAAACAATCAACCAGTATTCCTTAGCCCCGCCGCGATCCCGTTGATCGTCAAATGAATCCCGCGCCGAACGCGCAGATTGGTATCCCCACCCCGGTGCCGCTTCAACAGCTCCACCTGCAGGTGATTCAACGGGTCAAGATAAGGGAAGCGGTTCTTGATCGAGCGCGCGAGCAAAGGATTATCGGAAAGCCGTTCCTTCCTGCCCGTGATCTCGGAGAGCGCATTCGACGTCCGCTCCCACTCGGCGACGATGCGCTCGAACACATGCTTGCGCAGCTTCTTGTCGGTCACGAGCGCCGCATAGCGCGACGCCACCGCGAGATCCGTCTTCGCAAGCACCATGTCCATGTTGGACAGCAGATTCGAGAAGAACGGCCACGTCTTGTGCATCTTGCGCAGCAGGTTCAACCGGCGCTCACGCTCCATGTTCGAGTCCGACGCGTCGAGCCACCCGGCCACCGCGCTGCCGAAGCCATACCAGCCCGTCAGCAGCAACCGGCACTGGCCCCACGAAAAACCCCACGGAATCGCGCGCAGATCCTCGATCTTGCGTTGCTTCGGGTCCTGCAGCTTGCGCGACGCCGGCCGGCTGCCGATGTTCAGCTCGGCGATCTCGGAGATTGGCGTCGACGAGAAGAAGTAGTCGGTGAAGCCCGGCGTTTCATAGACGAGCGCGCGGTACGACGCCATCGCCGCGTCGGAGAGCGTCTGCATCGTCTCCTCGAAATCGGGCAGCTGCGCGGGCGCATTGCCGTGCGGCAGCAGCGAAGCCTCGAGCGTCGCGGCGACGACCGTCTCCAGATTGCGCCGGCCGATCTCCGGGTTGCCGAACTTGCTCGCGATCACCTCGCCCTGTTCCGTCAAGCGGATCTGGCCGTCGACGGTGCCGGGCGGCTGCGACAGGATCGCCTGATACGTCGGGCCGCCGCCGCGTCCGACCGTGCCCCCGCGGCCATGGAACAGACGCATCGTGATGTTGCGCTCGTTGAAGAGCGATACGAGCGCAAGCTCCGCGCGATACAGCTCCCAGTTCGACGTCAGGAAGCCGCCGTCCTTGTTGCTGTCCGAATAGCCGAGCATCACTTCCTGCTCTTTGCCCTGGTTCTCGATGATGGCATCGATGCCCGGCAGCGCGAGCAGGTCGCGCATGATGTGCGGCGCGTTGCGCAAGTCGGGAATCGTCTCGAAGAGCGGGATCACCATCAGGCCGGCGCGCGCCGGATCGACGGGGCTGCCGAGCGAGCCTTGCAGCAGCCCCGCTTCCTTTTGCAGCAGCATCACTTCGACGAGATCGCTCACCGTCTCCGTGTGCGAAATGATGTAATTGCGCACCGCGCGCGCGCCGAACTTCTCGCGCGTCACGCGCGCCTGTTCGAGCACGCCCAGTTCGCTCTTCACGAGATCCGAGTACTCGACATACGGCGAGCGCAACAGGCGCGGCTGCGACAGCTCCGCGAGCAGCACGCGAAGTTTGTCCGCTTCGGGCAGCGCGGCGTAATCGCTCTCGACGCCCGCGCGGCGCAGCAGCTCGGCGATCACCGCTTCGTGAATGTCGGAGCTTTGGCGCAGATCGATGCTCGCGAGATGGAAGCCGAACACTTCGGCCGCGCGCGTCAACGGCGACAGGCGCGGGGTCGCGAGCGAAGCGCCGTGATGCTCGGCGAGCGACTCGATCAGCACATGCAGATCGCGCACGAACTCGGACGCGTCGCCATACGGGATCGCGCGAATCTTCGGCACGCCGGGGCCCGCGCTGCGCACGGGCACGACGCCTTCACCCAGACGCACGCGCGCGCTCGCGGCAAGGCGCGTGTAGATGCCGATCAGCGCGCGCCGGTACGGCTCGTCGGTGCGGTGCGGCGAGTGATCGGGCGAGGCGTCCGCGAGCGCCTTCACGCCATCGCTAGCGCCCGCCAGCAGATTCGACACCGACAGCTCCGCCCCGAGCTTGTGCACCTGCTCCAGATAGTGCTCGAAGATCACCGCGGCCTGGCGCGTGATCGCGTTTTCGAGCGTTTCGCCCGTGACGTTCGGATTGCCGTCGCGGTCGCCGCCGATCCAGCTGCCCATCTGGAAGAAGGACGGCAGGCGCGCGTCGAGGCCGTGCTCGACCAGCGCTTCTTCGATATCGGCGTAGAGCGCGGGAATTTCTTCGAGAAACGTCGCGCGGTAGTACGACAGCGCGTTTTCGATTTCATCGGCGACGGTCAGGCGCGAATCGCGCAGCATGCGCGTCTGCCACAGCGACGTCACGCGCGCGCGCAGCAGCAAGTCGTTCTGCAGGCGCTCGCGCGCCGTCAGCGGCTGGTCGCGTTCGGCGAGGAGCCGCGCGATGTCGTGCTGCGCGTCGAGAATGCTCTTGCGCTGCACTTCCGTCGGGTGCGCCGTCAGCACGGGGACGATCAGCGCGTCGTTGAAGAACTGCTGCAAAACGGGCGTCGCGGCGGCGTTCGCTTCGACGAGACGGTCGAGCGCGTGCGCGACCGTGCCCGGCTGCGACGTCGAGCCGGCCAGATCGTGGATGCGGTGCCGGCGGTTGCGATGGCGGTCCTCGGCGATGTTCGCGAGATGCGAGAAGTAGCTGAACGCGCGCACGACGCTCACCGTCTGCTCGGGCGACAGCGCGCGCAGTTTCTTTTCGAGCGTCTGCGCGGCGACGCTGTCGTCCTCGCGGCGAAAGCGCACTGCGTGCTGGCGAATCGTCTCGACCACCTCGAACACTTCGTCGCCTTCCTGCTCGCGCACCACGTCGCCGAGCAGCCGCCCCAGATAGCGGATGTCCTCGAAGAGCGGCTGGTCCTTGTCCTCGCGCGTGCGGGCGTTGTCTTTCAGCGGCGCGGCCTGCTGCTTGCTGGCGCCGTTGTTCTTGATTCGTTTCGACACGCTGTTGGCGGCCGCTTCGGCCGCCTTGGTCTTCGTGGATTTGCCGGTTTTGCCGGATTCGAGGGCTTGCGTTGCTTTCAGGGCCTTTGCGGCCTTGACAGCCTTGACGGCGGAAGCGGCCGATGCGGCGTTTGCAGCGTCGGGCGAGGCAGTGTTGCGGCGGGCAGGGCGCGCCGATCCGGAAGACGTCACGATGTTTCCTCAGGAAAGCCAGGGTCTAAAGAATGTGGACTGCAACTTCGGTTACTGCGGGGAACTGCGCTAAAAGCCTGTCAACGATGCGGCGCGCGATGGAGGAAGGGCCGGTTGCGCGTGCTGCACCGCATTAGATGATCGCGCATGCGGCGCATCGACGCGCGAACGACCGTGCTCGGGCTTCGGGCGGCCACGCGAGTCACGAATCGATACGGCTCATGGAGCAGTTCGCGCAGACACCGTGCGCGAACCCGTCTCCTCCGTCGAACTGCTTCGGCATGGCCGTGTGGCCAGCGAGAGGTTGCCGAAGCGCGTGCTAACATTGTTTGTTATTACATCCCGTCGTTCAATGACTCAAACAATGAATTCCGAGACGCTTGCGCTCACGCCGCCCACTACGCTCGTCATCGCGTCGCGGGAAAGCCGCCTCGCAATGTGGCAGGCCGAGCACGTGCGGTGTGCGCTGCACAAATTATATCCATCTTGTGACGTAAAAATCCTCGGAATGACGACACGCGGCGATCAGATTCTCGATCGCACGCTGTCAAAGGTCGGCGGCAAGGGTCTGTTCGTGAAGGAACTGGAGAACGCGCTCGCCGACGGCCGCGCCGACCTCGCCGTTCATTCGCTGAAAGACGTGCCGATGGAACTGCCCGAAGGCTTCGCGCTGTCCACCATCATGGAACGCGAAGACCCGCGCGATGCGTTCGTCTCGAACCAGTACGACACGCTTGCCGCGCTGCCGCCCGGCAGCGTGGTCGGCACGTCGAGCCTGCGCCGCGAAGCGATGCTCCGTACGCGCTATCCGGAACTTGTAGTGAAGCCGCTGCGCGGCAATCTCGATACGCGGCTCGCCAAGCTCGATCGCGGCGATTACGCGGCCATCATTCTTGCCGCCGCCGGGCTGAAGCGCCTCGGTCTCGCCGGACGCATCCGTTCGCTGCTCGACCCCGCCGACAGCCTGCCCGCCGCAGGGCAGGGCGCGCTCGGTATCGAGATTCGCGCGGACCGCGCGGACCTCGCCGCGTGGCTCGCGCCGCTGCATCACGAGCACACGGCCGCCGCCGTCGAAGCGGAACGCATGGTGTCGCGCGCGCTCGGCGGTAGTTGCGAAGTGCCACTCGCGGCCTACGCGACCTGGCATGATGGCGCGCTGCATCTGCGCGGCATCGTCGCGACGCCCGACGGGCAGCGCGTGCTCTCCGCGCAGGCCTCGGCGCCCGCGCCGACCACGGTCGCCGCGCTCGAACTCGGCCGCGAAGTCGCGAGCCAGCTCGCGGCGCAGGGCGCGATGGACATCGTCCGCGCGCTCAGCACGGCGAGCGGGCCGGCGGCTGGCCCGGCGAATGCCCCGTGATGGCGGCCGGCTCGAACCCGACATCCGCTGATTCCCCGTCGACGGACGGCGCAGGCCGGTCGCGCGGCTCGCACCTGACCGTCGTGCTGACGCGGCCGGCGGGACAGTCCGACGCGCTCGCCAAGCTGCTGCACGACGCGGGCGTCGCGACCATCGAATTTCCGCTGATCGAGATCGCGCCTGCGGACGACGAAGCCCCGCTGCGCGCGGCGCTCGCGTCGCTCGACCGGTACGCGCTCGTCGTGTTCGTGTCGCCGAATGCCGTCGATTACGCGTTCGCGCGTCACGACGCGATCTGGCCGCACGCGTTGCCCGTCGGCGTCGTCGGTCCGGGCAGCGTCGCGGCGCTCGCGAAGCACGGCGTCGAAGCGCCCGCGTACACGGTGATCAGCCCGGGCGCTGGCGCCGACGACAACGACGGCGCGCGCTTCGACTCGGAAGCGCTGTACGCGGCGCTCGAAGGGTCGCTTGGCGACAGCGCGTTCGAAGGCAAGCGCGTGCTGATCGTGCGCGGCGACGGCGGTCGCGAATGGCTCGCCGACCGTCTGCGCGAAGCGGGCGCCGAAGTCGAGACCGTCGCGGCTTACCGGCGGCTCGTGCCTGAGCCGTCGATCGGCGCATGGTCGCGCGTTCATGCGCTGCTGTCGGGCGAATCGAAGACGCAGCACGCGTGGCTCGTCACGAGCTCCGAAGGCGTACGCAATCTCGGCGAACTCGCGAACGACCATCTGACCGTCGGCGAGCGGGCACAACTGAAACGCGCGATGTTCGTCGCGCCCCATCCACGCATCGCAGAAACCGCGCGGGGATTGGGTTTTGATAGCATTACGGTGTCCGGTGCGGGCGATGAACGTATCGCGCGCACGCTGTTGTCCCTCGCTGTTCCTTCCGAAGTTCAACCGGTCCAGTCCAACCCGGCACAAGAACGCATGACTGATACCAACGCATCCACGAATCCCACGCCCAACTCCGCGCCGCGGCCCGCCACCCCGCTGCCGCCGAATCAGCCCTTTACGCCTTACGAAATGCAGCAACCGAAACGCGGCAAGGGCACGGGGCTGCTCTGGGTCGTCATCGTGCTGGTGCTCATCGTGGCCGTCGCGGGCGGCCTCGCGCTGAACCGCAGGGTGATCAAGCTCGATCAGCAGCTGTCGCATCGCCAGCAGGCCAACGACGCATCGACGGCCGAGTTGCGCGTGAAGACGGAACAGGCCGTCGCGACCGTGCAGACCGCCAACGCGCAGATCGCGCAGCTCGAAGGCAAGCTCGCCGATGCGCAGAACGCGCAACAGGCGCTGCAGCAGCAATACGCGGATCTCGCGCGCAACCGCGACGACTGGACAATGGCCGAAGTCGGCCAGATGCTGTCGAGCGCCAGCGAGCAGTTGCAGTTGACGGGCAACACGCAGCTCGCGCTCTTCGCGCTGCAAAGCGCCGACACGCGCCTCGCCGCCTCCGATGGCGCTCAGGTGATGGCCGTGCGCAAGGCGATCGCGCAGGACATCGACAAGCTGAAGTCCGCGCCTTCGACGGATCTGACGGGCCTCGCGATCAAGCTCGACAACGCGATCGACCAGGTCGACCAGTTGCCGCTTTCCGGCGAGGCGCCCATCGCGCACGCGACGCCGCGTGCAGCCGAGCCGAAGGATGTCGACCGTGTCGCGGCCGCGACGGGCGAGCCGAAGTGGAAAGTGTGGTGGAACCAGTTCGTGACGGGCATCGGCCAGCAGCTGACCAGTCTCGTGCAAGTGCGCCGCCTCGATCACGCCGATACGATGCTCGTGTCGCCGGATCAGGGCTACTTCCTGCGCGAGAACCTGAAGCTGCGTCTGCTGTCGGCGCGACTGGCGCTGCTCGCGCGCAACCAGACCACGCTCAAGTCCGATCTCAATGCTGCGGATGAGGCGCTCGCGCGTTACTTCGACGCGTCGTCGAAGAAAGTGCAGACCGCGCGCGATCTCATCAAGGAAGTCGATCAGGGCTCGGGAGCCGTCGAAGTGCCGAACCTGAATATGAGCCTGCAAGCCGTGCATCAATACCGGAACCGGGGTTAATCATGGCGCTGCGTGGACTTCTCTGGCTCGCATTCCTGTTCGCGATCGCCGTCGTGCTTGCGCTCGTCGGGCGCTTCGACACCGGCCAGGTGCTGCTCGTCTATCCGCCGTATCGCGTCGATATTTCGCTGAACCTGTTCGTCGTCGGCCTGATCGTCGCGTTCATCGTGATGTATATGCTGCTGCGCATCGTGCGCAACATCTGGAGCATGCCGCGGCGCGTGGCCGCGTACCGCGCGCGTCAGCGCGTCGCGAAGGCGCATTCGGCGTTGCGTGACGCGATCGCGAATCTGTATGCCGGGCGCTTTTCGCGCGCCGAAAAGGCCGCGCGCGATTCGCTCGCGAATCCCGACAACAAGGGCGCGGCGGGCCTGATCGCGGCAAACGCCGCGCACCGGATGCACGAGTATGCGCGCCGCGACGAATATCTCGCGCAGATCGATGCGGCCGACTGGCAGGATGCGCGTCTGATGGCGACGGCGGACATGCGCGCCGATGGCCGCGATGCCGATGGCGCACTGCTCGCGCTCACCGAAATGCAGTCGCAGGGCGGCCGCCGCATTCACGCGCAGCAGATCGCGCTGCGCGCGCAGCAGCAGTTGAAGAACTGGGGCGAAGTGCTCAAGCTCGTGAAGACGCTCGAAAAGCGCGAGGCGATTCATCCCGCCGTGGCCGTGCGTCTGCGTCAACTGGCGGCGGAAAACCTGTTGCGCGATCGCCGGCACAATGCCGACGCGCTGCTCGAACTGTGGCATTCGCTGACACCGACGGAGCGCCATTCGCCGCGCCTCGCCGATCTCGCAGCCGAGCTGCTGGTCGCGCTGAACCGTCCGCAGGAAGCGCGCAAGATCGTCGAGGACGCGCTCGCGCAGAACTGGGACGCGCGCCTCTTGCGCCGCTATCCGGATACGACGGGCGGCGATGCGCTGCCATTGATCCAGAAGGCCGAAGGCTGGCGCAAGGAGCGCCCCGACGACGCCGATCTGCTGTTCACGCTGGGCCGTTTGTGCCTGCATCAGCAGTTGTGGGGCAAGGCGCAATCGTTCCTCGAACAGGCGCTCAAGCAAGCCGACAACGAGACGCTCAAGATCCGCTCGCACCGCGCGCTCGCGCGTCTGCACGAACAGCTGGGCGATGCGTCGAAGGCAAGCGAGCACTATCGCGAGAGCGCGCTGGCGATGAATATCGTCTGATGCGCTGAACGGCTCGGGCCGCAGATAGGGCCGATAGGGCGGACAGCGCAGATAAAAAACCCTCGGTGACGGCTCGGTCACCGAGGGTTTTTTCTTGCGTGAAGCGTCGAGGGCGGCGCGCGCCTACTTGTTCACGAGCCGCGCGGGCACGCTGATCGCAAGCAGTCCGCCGAGAATCATGAACGCCGCGAGCATGTACATGCCGGAGTCGGTGGTGGAGGTGATCTGCTTGAGCCAGCCGACCGCATACGGACTCAGGAAGCCCGCGAGATTGCCGATCGAGTTGATCATCGCGATGCCCGCCGCCGCGCCCGTGCCCGCGAGGAAGGATGTCGGCAAGCTCCAGAAGAGCGGCAGCGTTGTGATGATGCCCATCGTCGCGAGCGTGAGCGCGGCCATCGCGAGCGTCGTGTCGTGCGCCCAGACGACGGACAGCACGAGGCCGAGCGCGCCCGCGAAGCCCGGCAGCGCGACGTGCCAGCGGCGCTCGCGCGTGCGGTCGGCGCTGCGCGCGACGAGCACCATCGCGATCACGGCGGCGGCGAACGGGATTGCCGAAAGCAGGCCGATCATGAACGCGTCGGTGACGCCCGTCGACTTGATGATCGTCGGGAGCCAGAAGCTGACGCCGTACAGTCCCATCACGAACGAGAAGTAGATCAGGCTCATCAGCAGCACGCGCGGGCTCATCATCACCTTGCCGACGGAGTGATCCTCTTTCGTCGCCTCTTCGGCGGCGATATTCCGCTCGAGCAGTTCGCGCTCCTGGTCCGTCAGCCACTTCGCCTTCGAGATGCGGTCGTCGAGCACGACGAACACCAGAATGCCGACGATCACGGACGGTATGCCTTCGAGCAGGAACAGCCACTGCCAGCCATGCCAGCCGTTCGCGCCATTGAACGCCTTCAGGATGTAGCCCGAGATCGGTCCGCCGACGACGCCCGAAATCGCGATGGCCGTCATGAACCAGGTCGTCATGCGGCCGCGCCGATGCGCCGGATACCAGTAGGTCAGGTACAGGATGATGCCGGGGAAGAAGCCCGCTTCCGCGAGACCGAGCAGAAAGCGCATCACGTAGAACATGGTGGGCGTGGTGACGAACATCGTCAGCATCGAGATGATGCCCCACGACACCATGATCCGCGCGATCCACACCCGCGCGCCGACGCGGTGCAGGATGATGTTGCTCGGCACCTCGAAGATGAAATAGCCGATGAAGAAGATGCCCGCGCCGAAGCCATAGACGGCGTCGGAAAGACCCAGGTCGGTGCTCATGCCGAGCTTTGCGAAGCCGACGTTCACGCGATCCAGATACGCGACGACATAGCTGAGCATCAGAAGCGGCGTCAGACGCCAGGCGACTTTCCTGTAGGTCGCCTCTTCGAAAGAAGGCGCGCCTGCGCCGGGATGGTGAAGCGGATTCGCTGGACTGGACACGCGTGTCTCCTATCGACCAGCGTTGGCGCTTTGGCGCCTTACGCCGGTCCTATGTAAAGCTCGTTATTGTGGAAATGACGTACCGCCGTTCGCGATTCTAAACGTTCAATACGCGCCGAAAAGCCGCCTGACGTCGGGGAAAACACCGAGTTTTCAACGACTAACGCGTCTATCGCGGCACGTCGGCGGCACGTCGGCAGTACGGCGGCAGTACGGCGGCGATGCGCCGCGCGGCGTGCGCCCGCGCATGGCCCGAACGCACGGCGCGGAAGCACACTGCACGTGCCGCCGGACGTGCCGCTACACGCAGCGTCCGCCGTCCACTTCGAGACACACGCCCGTGATGAACTCCGCTTCGTCCGACGCGAGATAGAGCGCGGCGTTCGCGATGTCCTGCGGCGTCGAGAGTCGGCCGAGCGGAATGCCCGCCAGAAACTTCTGCCGGTTCGCCGGCGTGTCTTCGACGCCCATGAATTCCGTCAGCAGGCCCGTCTCGCCCATCACCGGGTTCACGCAGTTCACGCGAATACGGTCCGGCCCGAGCTCGACGGCAAGCGCCTTGCTCGCGACGATCACGGCGCCCTTGCTGCCGTTGTACCAGACGAGGCCAGGGCGCGGCCGCACGCCCGCCGTCGACGCGATGTTGACGAACACGCCGCCGCCTTGCTCGCGGAAGTACGGGACGAATTCGCGCACGCTCCAGTAAATGCTCTTCACGTTGACGGCGTACACGCGGTCGAACTCGGCTTCCGTGACTTCGAGCACCGGCTTGTTCCGATGCGTGGTGCCCGCGTTGTTGACGACGATCTGCACGCTGCCGAAGTCTTCGATGGCGGCGGCGCGCAACGCGCTCCAGTCGTCCGCGCGCGTGACGTCGCCCGCGACGGCAATCGCCTTGCCGCCCGCGAGCGCGATCTCGCTCGCGACGCGCTCGGCCGCCGGACCGTTCAGATCGTTGACGACGACGTTCGCGCCTTCGCGCGCGTACGTCTTCGCGATGCCTTCGCCAAAGCCCGAGCCGCCGCCTGTGACGATGGCCGTTTTGCCTGTCAGCCGCATGATGTCTCCTCTGTCAATGGGAGTCAGGGCTGTGGCCCTGACTCCCGGTCCATGAAAGATGGTTGCTGTTGTTGTGCGAATCGTTTGGCGTTGTTTGGCGCTGTACGTCAGCCGTGTCTGATTGCGATGGTTTTCAGCACCGTGAAGCCATACAGCGCTTCGAAGCCTTTTTCGCGGCCGTGGCCCGAATGCTTGACGCCACCGAACGGCAGCTCGACGCCGCCGCCCGCGCCATAGTTGTTGATGAACACCTGCCCCGAACGCACGCGTCTCGCGATGCGCAACTGGCGTGCGCCGTCGCGCGTCCAGATGCCCGCGACAAGCCCGTACTGCGTGCCGTTGGCGAGCGCGAGCGCTTCGCCTTCGTCGGCGAACGGCAGCGCGGCGAGGACTGGGCCGAACACTTCCTCGCGCGCGAGCCGGTGCGTGGGCGGCACGTCGCGCAGCAAAGTGGGTGCCTGATAGAAGCCGTCTTCCGGCGCTTCCGCGATCACTTCGCCGTGCGCCGCCATCGGGATGCTGTCATGCTGCGCGTCCGACAGGAAGTCCCATACGCGGCGCTGCTGCTTCGCGCTGATCAGCGGTCCGCAGTCGAGATCGGCGTGGGCCGGGCCGACGCGCAACGCATTGAACGCGGTCGCGAGCCGGTCGAGCAGCGGCTCGTAGATGCTCCGCTCGATCAGCACGCGGCTGCCCGCCGAGCAGGTCTGCCCGGCGTTCTGCACGATCGCGCTGACGAGCGTGGGCAGCGCGGCGTCGAGGTCGGCATCGGCGAAGACGATTTGCGGCGACTTGCCGCCCAGCTCCAGCGTGACGGGCACGTGGTTTTCGGCGGCCATTTGCGTGACGAGCTTGCCCGTTTCGGGCGAGCCGGTGAACGAAATGTGATCGATGCCGGGATGGCGCGCGAGGGCCGCGCCTGCTTCGTGTCCGTAGCCCGTCACGACGTTGAGCGCGCCCGCCGGCAGGCCCGCTTCGGCCGCGAGTTCGGCGACGCGCAGCACCGAGAGGCACGCATCCTCGGCGGGCTTCACGACGCACGCGTTCCCCGCCGCGAGCGCCGCGCCCACGCTGCGCCCGAAGATCTGCATCGGATAGTTCCACGGCACGATGTGGCCCGTGACGCCGTGCGGCTCGCGGATCGTGAAGACGGTGTAGCCGTTCTGGTAGGGCAGCGTTTCGCCGTGCAGCTTGTCGGCGGCGCCCGCATAGAACTCGAAGTAGCGCGCGAGCGCGGCCGCGTCGCCGCGCGCCTGCTTGAGCGGCTTGCCCGTATCGCGCGCTTCGATCTGCGCCAGTTCTTCGTGGCAGGCGGCGACGAGCATCGACAGCCGGTACAGCAGACGGCCGCGCTCGGCTGCGCTGGCGGCGCCCCATGCGCCGTCGTATGCGCGGCGCGCGGACTGGACGGCGGTATCGATGTCGGCGGCCGTGCCGCGCGCGAGCGTGGTGAACGGCTGGCCGTCGGAGGGATCAATGACGGGGATGGTCTCGCCGCCCGATGACGCGGCCCATTCGCCGCCGATGAAGTGTTTCGCTTCTTCCACACATGCTCCTTGCCTGAGGCGACAGAGGACGATCAACGAAAAAACGGGACAGCGGACGACGATAGCCTTGCGCGCGCGTGACGGGCACAACGGAACCGTCGATAAGGACTGGCAGCGCGCGATGCATGGCGCCTGAAGACGGACGCCGACGAAGGACGCCGGCACTACGTGCACCGCGGCGAACGGAAGCCGCCAGTCGTCGAACGATTATCGCGCCGATCGCCACGAGGGTGTCATTAGCCGATTGGCTATAATGGCGCATTCCGCAGTGTCCGGGTTGCGGCGCCGCGTTCCGTAGCGCGAACGCAGCGCGCGCCGCGCGCCATCTTTCACATTTCATCCTGATCAGAGAGCGCCATGAGCTTCAATCACGTCCCCCCTGGTAAAGACCTCCCGCAAGACTTCAACGTCATCATCGAGATTCCGGCGCAAAGCGATCCGGTGAAGTACGAGGCCGACAAGGAACTGGGCATGCTCGTCGTCGATCGCTTCATCGGCACGGGCATGCGTTATCCCGCGAACTACGGCTTCATTCCGCAGACGCTGTCGGGCGACGGCGATCCCGTCGACGTGCTGGTGATCACGCCGTTCCCGCTGCTGGCCGGTTCCGTGGTGCGCGCTCGCGCGCTGGGCATGCTGCAGATGACGGACGAATCGGGCGTCGATGCGAAGCTGATCGCCGTGCCGCACGACAAGATCTGCCCGATGACGGCGGACCTGAAGTCGATCGACGACGTGCCGCAATACCTGAAGGATCAGATCAAGCACTTCTTCGAGCAATACAAGGCGCTCGAGAAGGGCAAGTGGGTGAAGGTCGAAGGCTGGGCGGGCGTCGATGCCGCCCACAAGGAAATCAGCGAAGGCGTGGCGAACTACAAGAAGTAATCTGTACGCTGAAAATCTGCTGGCACAACGCTCCTTCGGGAGCGTTTTGTTTTTGGGCGGCGACGCGGCGCGCCCTTACTGCGGACGCACTGTCGCGAGCCGCGTGCCGGCGAACGGGTCCTGGCGCCAGTCGACGGTCGGGCGAGCCGCCGGTTTGGAGCGCGTCGCGCGCTTCTCGACGGCGAAGTGCTCCATCGACTGACCGGCGCTGACAGCCTGGCTCAGCCATTGCGGCAGATTCCCTTTGCCGTCCCACGTATCGCCGGAAGCGCTGCGAAAACGCGCCGACTTCTGACGCGTGCGCTCTTCGGCCAGTGCAGCCGCGAGATCGGTGACCTTGATGCCGACTTGCGCCATGCGGCGGCGCAGATACGCAATCATGCTGTCACGCTTACGCTCGTCCATTTGCTTTCCCCTTGAGGTGTCTGCCAGGTAAAGGCATCGCGTCCGTATTGATTCGGTGTGGGGAAGTATGCTTTCCGGCCAAATGCGCGTCGAGACGCGATTGTTGAAAACACTGTTGCTGCGTGGACAACGGCGCGGGTCGTGAATACGGATCAGGCTTCCTCGGCGTCCGGCGCCTCTGCTTCGCTCAGCGCCGGCAGCACGGATTCGAGCGTCCGCATGCCTGACGCCAGCTCCCGCTTCTGCGCGGGCAAGAGCTGCTTGACGCGGTATTCGGCCCGCAATGCGCTCGACCGGTCGGCGAGTTCGAACGACGCGAGCAGGCGCACGGGCTTGCGCGAGCGCGTGTAGCGCGCGCCCGTGCCGTTGCAGTGCTTGTCGAAGCGCGCCGCGACGTCGGTGGCGATGCCCGTGTAGACGCTGCCGTCCGAGCATTCGATCAGATACAGAAACCACGGCATCGCGCGGGCCTAGTCCTTGAACGGGTTGTGTTCGCGCAGTTCGTCGACGTACGCGTGGATGTGATTCTTCTCGCTGTCGAGAAACCGCGCGACGGCATCCGAGAACGCCGGATGCGCGAGCCAGTGCGCCGAGCGCGTGACAGTCGGCATGAAGCCGCGCGCCATCTTGTGCTCGCCCTGCGCGCCGCCTTCGAACACGCCGAGCTTCTGCTCGATGCAGAATTCGAGCGGCTGATAGTACGCGGTCTCGAAGTGCAGGCACGGCACGTGTTCGAGCGCGCCCCAGTAGCGCCCGTAGAGCGTGCCGCCCGCATTCGCGCCGTCGCGCTGATAGACGACGAGCGAACTGGCAATCGGCTTGCGCTCGTATTCGGCGATCACGAGCATCAGGTTCTCGGGCATCGACGCGCCGATCATCCGGAAGAAGTCGAGATTCAGATACGGACTCGAAAAGTGCTCGCGGTACGTCTGCCGATAGCACTTGCTGAAGAAGCGCCATTCGGCGTCGCTGATGTCTTCGCCCTGCACGCGGCGAAACGTGATGCCCGCGTCGCGCACCTTGCGGCGTTCGGCGCGGATGTTCTTGCGCTTCTTCTGTTCGAGCGTCGACAGGAACTCGTCGAAGTCGCGGTAGCCTTCGTTGATCCAGTGGAACTGCACGCCTTCGCGCTGCATCATGCCGAGGTCCGTCAGCATCCGCGCTTCCGTCTCGGTGGGGAAGAGCACATGCAGCGACGACACGTCGGCCTGCTCGGCGAACGCGACCAGCGTGGCGGCGAGATGGCGCAGCGCGTGCTCGTCGGCGGCGATGAGGCGCGTGCCCTGCACGGGCGTGAACGGCACCGCGCACAGCAGCTTCGGATAGTAGGGCAGGCCGTTGCGCTTGTACGCGTCGGCCCATGCCCAGTCGAACACATATTCGCCGTACGAGTGGCCTTTTGCATAGACGGGCGCGGCCGCGGCCAGCTTGCCCGTGCGCGGATCGGTCAGCGTGACGAACTGCGGCGCCCAGCCCGTATCCGCGACGGCGCATTGCGTCGCGTGCAGCGCGCTCAGGAATTCGTGGCGCAAGAAAGGCGTCGGTTGCGCCTGCTGGCTGAGCAGCGCGTTCCACTCGGCGGCATCCACTTCGAGCGGCGAAGCGAGAATGCCCGCGCGGTAATCAAAACGTTCCTGGTTCAATCTGTTCGACCGTTGGCGATACTGTTGGCGCGCTCGCGTGGGCTCGCGGCCCGGCAGGACGGGGTGAAGCCGGTGCTGCGCGCGCGGGACCCGTTCGCCTTGATGCAACGACGATTCGATGACAAGGCGCTCACTCCACCGCGTCACCGCGGCGCGACGAACGGCCATGTTAATGCAAATGCGTGCGCGAAGTGCGCGGCGTGGTCGTCGCAGCGGGTGCGGCGATTGCGCGAACGCTTGCGCGCACGCGATCGAGACCTGGAATGCGCTTACCGCTTATCATCTACGCTGTTCGACAGCAGCCATATCGCGTGACCGCTTTGTCGTCCGGTCGGTTCGAGCGGTTCGATCCGCTCGATTCGTTCAATTGGCCGACGCACGCGCCGAAGGAATCTCTGACATGAAAGGCAATTTCTTTAACCTGTATTCGCATCGCTTTGCGCGCGTCGCAGTGGGCGTGCCGCGCTGCCGGGTGGCCGACCCC
Organism: Paraburkholderia diazotrophica; assembly: GCF_038900755.1. Classification (GTDB taxonomy): domain Bacteria; phylum Pseudomonadota; class Gammaproteobacteria; order Burkholderiales; family Burkholderiaceae; genus Paraburkholderia; species Paraburkholderia diazotrophica_A. The sequence goes on along the minus strand of NZ_JBBPEN010000010.1, from coordinate 213,900 downwards.
GCCTTCAACGCCGACGAGACGCTCAAGCTCGCGCGCGAAGCCGCGGCGAAGGGCGCGGCGCTCGTCGCGTTTCCCGAACTCGGCCTGCCCGCTTATACCTGCGACGATCTCTTTCATCAGGGCCCGCTGCTCGATGCATGCAAGACAGCGCTGGCAAAGATCGTCGATGCGTCGAAGAAGCTGTCCGCCGCGCTGATCGTCGGCATGCCGCTGCAGGTGGACCACAGCCTGTTCAACTGCGCGGTGGTCGTCGCGCGCGGCGCCGTATTGGGCGTGGTGCCGAAGAGCTATCTGCCGAACTACGGCGAGTTCTACGAAGCGCGCCAGTACACGCCCGCCGACAGCGCCGTCGCGCGCGAGATCGACCTGCTCGGCGAGCGCGTGCCGTTCGGCGCGTCGCTGCTGTTCGAGCTGACGGACGTGCCCGACTTCCGCTTTCACGTCGAGATCTGCGAGGACGTGTGGGTGCCCGTTCCGCCGTCGTCGTTCGCGGCACTCGCGGGCGCGACGGTGCTCGTGAACCTGTCGGCGTCGAACATCGTGGTCGGCAAGTCGGGCTACCGGCATCAGCTCGTCGGCCAGCAGTCGGCGCGCTGTCTTGCGGCGTATCTGTACACGTCGGCGGGTCGCGGCGAATCGTCGACGGACATGGCGTGGGACGGCCAGGCGTTGATCTGCGAAAACGGCGAGATGCTCGCCGAGTCCGAGCGCTTTCTCGACGACTCGCACATGATCTTCGCGGACGTCGATCTCGAGCGGCTCTCGCACGAACGCATGCGGCAGACGACGTTCGGCATGTCGGTGCAGCGTCACAAGGAAGAAGTGGCGAAATTCCGGGTCGTGCGCTTCGCGATCGATCACGATACGTCGCGCGCATTGCCGATCGAGCGCAAGATCGAGCGCTTCCCGTACGTGCCTGCCGATACGCGCCGCCGCGACGAACGCTGCAACGAGGTCTACAACATCCAGGTGCAGGCGCTCGTGCAGCGGCTGTCGGCGTCGGGTATCCAGAAGGTCGTGATCGGCGTGTCGGGCGGGCTCGACTCGACGCATGCGCTGCTCGTCTGCGCGAAGGCAATGGACCGTCTGAAACTGCCGCGCACGAACATCATCGGCGTGACGATGCCGGGCTTCGCGACCAGCGAGCGCACGCTGAAGCAGGCGCGCGAGCTGATGGAAGTGATCGGCTGCACATCGATGGAAATCGACATCCGGCCGAGCTGCGAGCAGATGCTGAAGGACCTCGGCCACCCGTATTCGGCGGGCGAGGCGAAGTACGACATCACGTTCGAGAACGTGCAGGCGGGCGAGCGCACGAACCATCTGTTCCGCCTCGCCAATTTCCACAACGGCATCGTGATCGGCACGGGCGATCTGAGCGAGCTGGCACTCGGCTGGTGCACGTATGGCGTCGGCGATCACATGTCGCACTACAGCGTGAACGCGAGCGTGCCGAAGACGCTGATCACGCATCTCGTGCGCTGGGTCGCGGAAACGGGCGCGATCGGCAAGAGCGGTTCCGGCACGCTGCTCAACATTCTCGCCACTGAGATCAGCCCCGAACTGGTGCCCGGCAAGGCGGCGGGCGCGATTGAACAGAAGACCGAGTCGTTCATCGGGCCCTACGAGTTGCAGGACTTCAACCTGTACTACATCCTGCGCTACGGCTTCGCGCCTTCGAAGGTCGCGTACCTCGCGCTGCACGCATGGCGCGACAAGGAGAAGGGCGGCTGGCCGGAAGGCGCGCACGTCGCGCGCAACGAGTACGACCTCGCCGCGATCAAGCGCAATCTCGGCATCTTTTTGTGGCGCTTCTTCAAGACGAGCCAGTTCAAGCGGAGCTGCGTGCCGAACGCGCCGAAGGTCGGCTCGGGCGGATCGCTGTCGCCGCGCGGCGACTGGCGCGCGCCGAGCGATTCCGAAGCGACTGTCTGGACCGATGACCTTGCAACGGTTCCGGACAAAGCCGCCTGAAATCCGTCGTTATCTGCCGCCGCGTGTGCGCCGATGCACGCGGCGTCGTGCCCATGCTGGCAACGTGTGCAGCGCGGCGTAGAATCTAACGCATCTGAATCTTCCTTTTTCGAACCGAGACGAGGCCTGCCATGAAACGCATCACCGCCATCATCAAACCGTTCAAGCTCGACGAAGTCCGCGAAGCGCTCGCCGAAGTCGGCCTGACGGGGCTGACCGTCACCGAGGTCAAAGGCTTCGGCCGTCAGAAAGGTCACACCGAGCTCTATCGCGGCGCCGAATATGTGGTCGACTTTCTGCCGAAAGTGAAGATCGAAGTCGTGGTCGCGAACAACCAGACCGATCAGGTGATCGATGCGATCATCGGCGCGGCGCGCACCGGCAAGATAGGCGACGGCAAGATCTTTGTCGCGGATGTCGAGCGCGTGATCCGCATTCGTACGGGTGAGGAGAACGAAGCGGCCGTGTAAGCCGTTTTGCGCGCGTCATGCTTTGCGGCGTCGCGCGTCGCGCTGGATCACGCGCCGGCGTTGCACTGCGCCGGTGCTTCGATGCACGTACCGTGTGCTTTCGCTTCGGCTCGGAATTTCGGCGTCCGCGCAAATAAAAAAAGGTGCGACACCCTTTCGGACATCGCACCGATACGCGCCTCTCGCAGCAGCGTGAAAACTGTTTCCGTTAAAGCTTTTCTGTCTGCACCGTTCGATTAGAACGAGTGCTGGATACCCGCATACACGCCCGACTGGCTATGACCCGGCAGCGGGTTGTCGGTTGCGACTGACGTACCAGGGTTGTTCGCGTTCAGGCCGTAGTTAGCCGTCTTGCTGTTCTGGACCGTTGCGATCTGGATGTCCAGCAGCGTGCGCTTCGACAGGTTGTACGAGCCGCCGATCGTGTAGATCGTCGCGTTGCCTGCGCCGTTGTTGCCGTTCACGTGGTAGACGGCTGCGATCAGCGCTGCTGCCGGCGTTGCCTGCCACGTCACGCCGCCCCATTCGTGGTCGAGCGTGGTCGGCTGGCCAGGCAGAACGCCCGTTGCACCCGACGTGCGGACAGCCTGGTAGGCAGCCTGAACCTTGAACTGGCCCAGGAACACGTTGACCATCGCCGAGTATTCGCGCGACGCTGCGAACACGCCGCCCGACAGATTACCCGGGTTCACCAGAGTCGTGTTCGGGCCGTACAGCAGACCGTTGCCCGGGTTGCGGATTTCGTCGTACATGCCGCGAACCTGGAACAGCGACGAGGTGTAGGTCACTTGCGCACCGGCTTCGCGGCCTTGCGGCGTCGTGCCGTTACCGTTCCAGTTCGTCGCGTTCGACAGTGCGTATTGACCGTAGAAGTCAAAGCCTGCGATCTTCGGCGACTGGTAAGCGACGTTGTTGCTCGATTGCGGCCAGTTGCGGCCACGCACCAGCGATGCCGACGACCAGTTCGACTGACCGAACGGGTCGAAGTCCCAGACGCCGTTCGAGATGAACAGCATGCGGCCCATCGTGAACGTACCGTACTGGTTGTTCGCGAAGCCAACCGTCGCCCAACGATTGAAGAGACCGCCACCGCCGGGACCTGCGCCCGTCATCGTGTTGAACGAACCTTCCAACTGGAACACGGCCTTGGTGCCAGCGCCCAGATCTTCAGCGCCCTTCAAGCCCCACAGGCTGGTACCCCAGTCGCCGCTCTCCGCGCGGAAACGGTGCGTGCTGCTTTGCGCGGCACCCGCTGCGTTGGGATTCGTCGGCACACCCGACATGTACTCCAGACCAGCGTCCAGACGCCCGTACAGCGTCACGCTGCTCTGTGCGTGTGCTGCAACGCCGAAAGTCAGCAGCGCTGCGGCAGCCAAAGCTTTCTTCATCTTCTCCTCCATACCCTGTCAAAAAGTAAAGCCAGTACTGCGAGTGGTGCCCGGACGCCAGCAGCGCCGAGCAGGAATCCCTTTTCAGGGAGATGGGCGGGTGATCGGTTGTTTTGTCGATGCAGCTTCGTGGCTGTCTGATCGTCACGCCGATCTCTCTCGCGACCGGTATCTCCTGTTTGTTTTGAAGTGAAACTACTTTTCTTGAACTTTGTTTTGCTACTTTCGTTACTAATTTAGCAAAATACCCCTCGGTTGGCGAATAAATTAGCGATGCTCGATAAAGATGTCTCTAAATTGCAATACCACTGTGGGACAAGTGGCGCGCGGAGGGCTCCGGACAAGGCTCCGAGCCTTGTCCGACAAGGGAAGCACGGTTGTTAACGAGTGGTGTCAAGGATTGCCACTATTGACGCGATAAATCGTCGGGAGTAGAGGCGTTCCGGAACGTTGGTGGCGCAGATGTTGGGACGCCGAAGCTTTGACGCGGCGCAGGAGGGACAGTGGGGCGTCGCGAGGGCAATAAAAAGGGCGCCGGTAAGCGCCCTGTAATACTACTTAAACTACATCACCGGATTATTTCAGGCTGCCCGACAGGAACTGCTTGAGGCGCTCACTCTTCGTGTTCCTGAACACTTCGTCGGGATGGCCTTCCTCTTCGACGCGCCCCTGATGCAGGAACATCACGTGATTCGACACGTTGCGCGCGAACGCCATCTCGTGCGTGACGACGATCATCGTGCGGCCTTCTTCCGCGAGCGTCTGCATGACTTTCAGCACTTCGCCGACCAGCTCGGGGTCGAGCGCGGAAGTGGGCTCGTCGAACAGCATCACGTCGGGGTTCATCGTCAGCGCGCGGGCAATCGCCACGCGTTGCTGCTGGCCGCCCGACAGATGCGACGGATACTGCTTCTCGAGGCGCGGCGCGAGGCCCACTTTCTCCAGATACGTGCGGGCGCGTTCCTCGGCATCCTTGCGCGACATGCCCAGCACGTGCAGCGGCGCTTCGATGACGTTTTCGAGCACCGTCATGTGCGTCCACAGGTTGAAGTGCTGGAACACCATCGACAGTTTCGTGCGCATCCGTTGCAACTGCTTCTGGTCCGACACGCGCAGCGCGCCGTGTTTGTCCTTCTGCGTGCGGATCTCCTGGCCGTCGACGAAGATGCGCCCGGAGTTCGGCTGCTCGAGGAAGTTGATGCAGCGGAGCATCGTGCTCTTGCCCGAGCCGGACGAACCGATCACGCTGATCACGTCGCCGCGGTTCGCGCGCAGCGTGACGCCCTTGAGAACTTCATTGTCGCCGTACTGCTTATGCAGGTTGTCGACGAAAAGCATTTGCTGTGTGGCTTGAGTGTTCATCGGGTTCCTTGACTTGCTTATTCGCCGTACTTACTTGCCTTGCGGGCGCAGATAAGCGAGCCAGCGGCGCTCGGCGCGGCGGAAGAGCCAGACGAGCGAAAAAGAAATGATCAGGTAGAGCAGGGCGGCGATGCCGAAAGCGTTGAACGACTGATAGGTTGCCGAGTTGACGTCGCGCGCGATCTTCAGGATGTCGGGCACGGTCGCGGTGAAGGCGACGGTGGTCGCGTGCAGCATCAGGATCACTTCGTTGCTGTAGTACGGCAACGCACGGCGCAGCGCCGACGGCAGGATCACGCGGCGATACAGCGTGAACTGCGACATGCCATAAGCGCGCGCGGCTTCGATTTCGCCGTACGGCGTCGCCTTGATCGCGCCCGCGAAAATCTCGGTCGTGTACGCGCAGGTGTTCAGCGTGAACGCGAGCAGCGTGCAATGCATGCCGTCGCGAAAGAACGCATTGGTCAGCCCGTTCGAGCGAATGATTTCGAGGCTGTAGAGGCCCGTGTAGCAGAGCAGCAGTTGCACGTACAACGGCGTGCCGCGGAAAATATACGTATACAGCCACACAGCGCCTGCGAGCCATTTCTTCTTCGACACGCGCGCGACGGCGAGCGGTATCGACAGACAGAAGCCCAGGCCGATCGACACGACGAGCAGCCACAGCGTGATGACGACGCCCGTAAAGCGGTAGCCGTCCGTATAGAGATAGTTGCGCCAGTATTCCTGGATCAGCTCGATCATAGTTCCGCCTTGCGCACGCCAGTCGAGTAGCGCTTTTCGAGGTACATCAGCACGAAGTTAGACACCGTCGTGATCGCCAGATAGATGGCGCCGGCCATCAGCGTGAAGAAGAAGAAACGCAGCGTGCCCTTGCCGGCATCCTGCGATGCCTTGACGACATCGGCGAGGCCGATGATCGACACGAGCGCCGTCGCCTTGACCATCACCTGCCAGTTGTTGCCGATGCCGGGCAGCGCGAAGCGCATCATCTGCGGGAACATGATTCGCGAGAACACCTGCCAGGCCGTCATGCCGTATGCGGCGCCTGCTTCGAGCTGGCCGCGCGGCACCGCGAGGAACGCGCCGCGGAAGGTTTCCGTGAAATAAGCGCCGTAAATGAAGCCGAGCACGGCGACGCCGGCGACGAACGGATCGATGTCGATCTGGTCCCAGCCGAGCATGTCGGTGAGGTTGTTCAGCCAGATCTGGATGCTGTAGAAGAGCAGCAGCATCAGCACGAGATCGGGGACGCCGCGCACGAGTGTCGTGTAGAGCGTGCCGATGCCATACGACAGGCGGTTTTTCGACAGCTTCGCTGCCGCGCCGAGCAGACCGAGCAGGAACGCCAGCGCAAGCGACAGGATCGCCAGCTTGACGGTCTGCACCGTGCCGGCAAAGATGAGCGGGCCGTAGCCTTGAAAGAGCATAGTGAGTCCTTGACGGCGCTCCCGCGCGCCGCGAAAGACGCGGAACGCGTGCGCTGCGGCGGGTCGCGCGAAGGGCGATGCCGATCGCGATCGCCTTCGATGTCTCCGTGCGGCGCACAGCATGCCGCTGTGCGAATCATGACTGCCTGGCCGTTCCCGACCGGCAGCGCGTTTTCCAGCTTGTTTGCTACTGCATGTTTGCTGCTGCTTGTTTGCTACTGCGTTGCTTCTTTGCGTCCGACTGTATTACGAAGCCCGGCGACGGGCCCATCCGGGCCTGTCCCGAGCCTTTGCTGCGCGACGCCGGCGCGGCCGGCTCGCCCATCGAAGACTAGCGGCTCTGATAAATATCGACGTCGAAGTACTGCTTCTCGAGCCGCTTGAACGTGCCGTCCTGGTGGATGTCGGCGAGCGCCTTGTTGAGCTTCGCCTTCAGCTCGCCGTCTTCCTTGCGCACGCCGATGGCCGTGCCTTCGCCGATCGTCTTCGGGTCCTTCACTTCCGGGCCGGCCCACGCGAAGCCCTTGCCGCGCGGCGTTTTCAGAAAGCCGGCGTCGGCCTGCAGTTCGTCTTGCAGTGAGGCGTCGAGGCGTCCCGTTGCGAGATCGGCGTACACCTGATCCTGGTTCTGATACGGCACGATCGTCACGCCCTTCGGCTCCCAGTACGCCTTCGCGTACGCTTCCTGCGTCGTGCCCTGCTCGACGCCGACGTGCTTGCCCTTCAGCGACTCAGCCGTTGGCAGAAGCGGCGAGCCCGCCTTCGCGATCATGCGCGCGGGCGCGTCGAACAGCTTGTCGGAGAAGTCGATCTGCTCGCGGCGCTTGTCGGTGACGGTCAGCGACGACACGATGATGTCGAACTTCTTGCCCTTCAGCGCCGGAATGATGCCGTCGAAATCCTGCGGAATCCACACGCACTTGACGTTCATCTTCGCGCAGAGTGCCTTCGTCAGATCGACGTCGAAACCGATCATCTGGCCATTCGGCGCCATCGATTCGAACGGCGGATAACTGGCGTCGACCCCGATGCGCACGGTTTTCCATTCTTTTGCCATAGCCCCCGTGGCCATGACTGCGAGCGCAACGCACAGTGCGAGCTTCTTCATGTTTCTCCTGACTTCCTGATCGCCGCGGTGCCGTCCCGCGCCGGCGACCACCGGCTGAAGGCCGGCCGTCGCCATTCTAGGCGGACAAAATTATGCTGCCCGGATTAGAGGCGAATTGACCGGCTTTGCCGCCGGTTCATTGGCCCGGACCGCCTGCTGCTTGCCGGCCTCTTTCCCCACCCGGGCGGCCGCGAGGCGTGCTCGCCTTGCTGTCCAGCGGCGCGCGTTTTGCGCGGCGATCCGTCCGGACGCGGCACGCGCGTCGACCCTTTCCAAAAAGCGCGGTATTTTACCCGAAGCCGGGCGTGGTGCCAGTAGCAATCGTGTGGCAGCCGTGCGCAAAAAGCCCTTTGCCGCCAGAGACATGCGTACGCGGCGCGATATCGCGGGCACGCGTGCTGATGTCGTCACGGCCGATGCGGCGTGCATTGCGCGGCCGTCGCCATTGCCGTCATTTGCGGAACGATCCGGTGCAATGGCAGCGATTGTCCCCGGCGCGCACGGCCCATACATTCCCGTCATCGCCAATTTTCACGGGAGAGTCACATGATCACGATTCGCCGCTCCGACGAACGGGGCCACGCCAACCACGGCTGGCTGGACTCGAAGCACAGCTTCTCGTTTGCCGATTACTACGATCCCGAGCACATGCATTTCGGCCCGCTTCGCGTGATCAACGAGGATCGGATCGCGGGCGGGCAGGGCTTCGGCACGCACGGGCATCGCGACATGGAAATCGTCACGTATGTGCTCGACGGCGCGCTGTCGCATCGCGACAGCATGGGCAACGGCTCGACGATCCGTCCCGGCGACGTGCAGCGCATGAGCGCCGGCACGGGCGTCATGCACAGCGAGTTCAACGCGTCGCAGGAAGACCTGCTGCATCTGCTGCAGATCTGGATCATTCCGAAGCGCGCCGGCGATCAACCCGGCTACGAGGAAAAGCGCTTCAGCGATGCGGACAAGCGCGGCCGTCTGCGCGTCGTCGTGTCGCCGGATGGGCGCGACGGCTCGGTGACGATTCACGCCGACGCGTCGATCCACGCAGGCCTTTTCGACGGCGCGGAGCGTGCCGAGCATGTGCTCGCGGCGGGCGCGAGGCGTATGTGCATGTCGCGCGAGGTACGCTGACAGTGAACGGCGAAGCGCTGAACGCAGGCGACGCCGCGATCATCACCGATGCGTCGACGGTTACGCTGGAAAACGGCGAGGGCGCTGAAGTGCTTCTGTTCGACCTGGGCCAGTTGCGTTAAGCCGCCGGCCATCGGAGCTGTTGTCGTCCGCGCGTTCGTGCTTTCGCCGCGTTCGGCGAGCCATAAATGAGAAACGCCACGGGATGTCACTCCTGTGGCGTTTTCTTTTGCATGCGCCGCGCGATGCCTGGCGTGAAGCAAAGGCGACCGAGCGCAACGCGTGGCGAGCGTTCGACGCTTACGGCTTCACCGACGAAGCCGCCGCGTCGCCGCGATGCTTTTCCCAACGCTCGCGCATCTTCTCGTGACGCTGCTCCATCTTCGCGAAGTGCTGTTTTAGCGTGGTGCTGACGGTGGTCTTCTGCTGGTCGTTCAGGCCGTTATAGAAGTTGAGCCACGCCGTCGCCGTCTGCTCGCGCAGTTGCGCGTCCTTCTGCTCGATCTGCTGATGTGCGGCGTGCATTGCGTTCAGGTCGAGGATCGGCTGCTGCTGCATCTGCTTGAACTGCTGCCGCATCTGCTCGTGATTCGCGCGTTCCGCTTCGTGGCTTTGCTTCATCGTGTCGAGCGCGGCCTGCCATTGCTTTTCCTGATCCGCGTTCAGCTTGAGCTGGCCGTGCAACTGGTTCAGATCCTTCATGAAGTGGCCGTGATGCCAGCCGGGACCGCCAGGACCCATGCCGCCGGGACCGCCGGGGCCACCCTGAGGCTGCGCGGCGAACGCGGACCCGAGACTCAGTGCGAGCGATGCAGCGGCAACGGCGAGAAAGCGTGATGTTTTTTTGGACATTACAGTGCTCCTTGATGACTAGCCGACGATGCCGCCTGTCTCGAAGGTGGACGGGCGTGCATTCGGTAAGGCACAGCGTAGAGGGATCGATCGCTGGTCGTGTTACGCGTATTCTTGCGGAAGTTACGCGACATTACGTGTGCCTTTCGCGGTAACACCCCGTAACCCTTTAGGGGGTCAGTAGGGTCGAATAGCCGTCGGGGCGCGCGTTACACTTCAAGCCATGGCTACTCAAATTCTTGTCGTCGATGACGACGTCGAACTGCGCGACCTGCTGCGCGATTACCTGGCCCGGCAAGGCATCGAGGTTTCGGTGCTGCATGACGCCAGTTCCCTGGAACGCCGCATCGAGCGCGAACGTCCCGACCTGATCGTGCTGGACCTGATGATGCCCGGCGTCGACGGGCTGACGGCGCTGCGCAAGCTGCGCGCGTCGGGCGACGATATCCCCGTCATCATGCTCACGGCGCGCGCCGACGACGTCGACCGCATCGTCGGACTGGAGCTCGGCGCGGACGATTACCTCGGCAAGCCGTTCAATCCTCGCGAGTTGCTCGCTCGCGTGCAGGCAGTGTTGCGGCGCCGCAAGACGCTGCCGTCGGCGGCCGCGCCCGAACAGCGCGAGCCGTTTTCGTTCGGCCGCTTCACGCTCGATTTCCAGTCGCGAACGCTGCATCAGGAAGGCAAGCCGCTCACGCTGTCCGGCAGCGAATTCGCGCTGCTGAAGATCTTCGTCAATCACCCGATGCGCACGCTCACGCGCGAGCGCCTGCTCGAACTGCTGCACGGTCCCGAATACGACGGCACCGACCGCGGCATCGACGTGCAGGTGTGGCGCCTGCGCCGCATCCTCGAAACCGATCCTTCCGTGCCGCGCTTCATTCAGACCGTGCGCGGGCGCGGATATGTGTTCGTCCCCGATGGCGAGCAACATGCGTCGTCCAATTGATTCGCTGTTCGGACGGCTGGCGCTGCTGGTCGTCTGCGTGCTGCTGCTGTCGCATTTCGCGTGGTATCTGCTGGTGCGTTTCGAGCGCAACCAGTTGCAGACGCGCTATGCCGTCGAAGAAGCCGTATTTCTCGTCGATGCCGTTCGCGATCACGTGAGGCGCGAGCCCGACCAGCCGCTGCCTTCGCGCGTGCGTCTCGTCGATCCCGCCAGCAATGACGTGCCGCCCGATGCGCCGAACCTGCCCACGCCGCTCAACCGCTTCCTCGACGACGTGCGCGACCGCATGCCGACGTCGACGCAGGTGCGCATCGGCGTGCCCGGCAAGCCGCCCACGTTATGGGTGCGCTCGGCGAGCGACGCGAGCTGGATCGTCGTGCCCGTGCAGCCGCTGCGGCCGCCGCGTCCGCTCGACCGGATGGTGCTGTGGCTCGGCATCATTTTCTCCGCGGGCGTGATGGCGGCGCTCTTCGCGGCGTGGCAGTTGCAGCAGCCGCTGCGTTCGCTCGCGCAAGCCGTCGCGCGTTTCGGGCGCGGCTTGCCCGTGCCGCCGTTGCGCGAACGCGGGCCGCGCGAGCTGCGTCAGCTGACGCACGGCTTCAATCAGATGGTCCAGGAAGTCGCGCGCACGGAGCACGACCGCGCTGTGATGCTCGCGGGCGTCGCGCATGATCTGAAGACGCCGCTTGCGCGTCTGCGGCTGCGCGCCGAAATGATGGACGAGCCGAAGATGCGGGACGGCGTCGTGCGTGACGTCGATTCGATGACGCATATCGTCGAGCAGTTCCTGGTGTTCGCGCACGACGGCGCGGATCGCAGCGAGCCTGTCGAAGTGGACGCGCAGTGCGAGCGCGTGGTGCGCAGCTATCGCGCGGTATCGTCGAGCGTGCCGACTGTGCAGACGGACTTGCGCGCCGGTCCCGGTTTCATGCTGCCCGCCGCGACACTCGACCGCATCCTCTCGAATCTGCTCGACAACGCGCATGCGTATGGCGCGCCGCCCGTCGTCGTGTCCACGGCGCGCACGCCGCGTGGCTTCACGCTGACCGTCAGCGACAACGGCAACGGCATTGCCGCGCAAGACTTGCTCAACGCAAGCCGTCCGTTCGTGCGGCTCGACCCCGCGCGCGGCGGCAACGGCCATAGCGGCCTGGGGCTCGCGATCGTCGAGCGGCTCGTGCGGCGCGCGGGCGGCGAATGGCAGATCGGCAACAACGACGCCGCAACCAACGGCGGGCGAGGGCTGCGCGTTCAGATGACGTTCCCGCTGGAATCGGAATCGCGCGCGGCGGCGGCTTCGGAAAGCGCGTGGTGATCCACTGCGCCAGGTGAGAAGGATCGACGGAAACTGACGGGTATCGACGGGCGGTGACGCCCGTCATTCCCTTTCACGCGTGCTGCATGCGAGGCGAGAGGCTCTGGCCTATTCGGTGAAGAGCGAGTTGAGCGCGGCGGCCGCTTCGCTGTCGACGGTATTCCACGTGACCGTGTCCGCCTCGAAGATGTAGTGCGTCGTGTACTTGCCAAGACGCGCCAGGATTTCTTCCTGGATCACTTCCGGCGCGACTTCCAGTTTCAGATACCAGGCGGTCGACGACAGGCGCGTCTGAAATGCGCCGTACTCTGCAAGCAGATGATCGAATGCGTCTGCGTCCTGATCGCGGCAGACGATGACCAGATTTCCCTTCATGCGAACCTCCGGGTAGCGGGCAGCGGTGATCACAACCTTCGTTCGAAAGTCGATGATACCTGCTTGCGCTTCGCTTGCCCGGTGGCTTTGACATGGCGATGCGGGCCGCATGGCCCGCGAACCGCATGCGCGTGCCCGACCGCGTATTTCAGACGATCACCAGACGCTGGCGGACGCGCGTGCGGGCGGCGCGGTGTCATCGGGCGGAACGGCTTCGCTGCGATCGCGGCCACCCTGTTTCGCCGTATAGAGCGCCTGGTCGGCGCGGCTGACGATGCGCTCCGGCAAGTCCTCCTGCGACAGTTCCGTGATGCCGATGCTCACGCTCAAGCCCACCGACGGAGGCAGCTTCGTCGACGGCATCGACTTGAGCCTCACGCGCAGACGCTCGACCACTTCGAGCCCCGCGCCGAGCGCCGTCGCGGGCAGCAGAATGCCGAACTCCTCGCCGCCCAGCCGCCCGATCGCGTCGCTGGCGCGCAGCTCGCTGCGGCACGTATCGACGAAATGTTCGAGTGCGCGGTCGCCCGCCGCGTGGCCGAAGCGGTCGTTGATCTGCTTGAAGTGATCGAGGTCGGCGATCGCCATGCAGAGCGGCTCGCCCGCCGCATGCGCACGGTCGATCTCATGGCGCAACAGGTCGAGGAAATAGCGCCGCGACAGCGCGCCCGTCAGCGCGTCGTGGCGGGCCTCGGCGGACAGCAGCGTATTGGCCGACTGCAACTGCTCGGCGAGCACGCGCGTCGCGCGATGGTGGCGCCGCTCGCGCAGATACGACACGGTGATCACCCAGGCCAGCGCGACCGTGCCCGCGAGCGTCAGGAACACGAGCATGTGATCGCGCTTGTGATTGCGCATCAGTTCGGGCCACGCGGCGAGGGGATCGACGAGATGCGCGGAGAGCCCCGAGTTCAATCCTTCGCGCGACTGGTAGAGCGTCGGAATCGGTTGGCCCGGCATGTCGAACAGCTGCTCGGCGATCTCGGGCGGCACCCACGGCGCATTGCGGCGCACCTGCCCCTTGACGGCCCGGATCTGCACGGGCTGGAACTGGGCGCGGTGATAAGTGCTGATTCGCTCGGACTCGCGCATCTGCGTGACGCGCGAGTTCGGCATTGCCTGGCCTTCGAGCGCGGCGTTGTGCGCCATGATGATCACGCCGTTGTCGTCGGTGACGAAGGTGCCCGCGTGCGCGACCCAGTGACGCAGCCGCGCGATGCCGACCTTCGCGACGATCGCGCCGACCAGCAGGCCGTCGTCGTAGACGGGCGCGGAGATGAAGATGCCCGGCTCGCCGCTCGAGCGGCCCACGCCATACGCTTCGCCGAATGCGCCGAGCAGCGCGTTGGTCAGATAGCTGCGCGAGCGCATGTCGATGCCGACGAACGATTGCGCGTTCTGCGCGTTGCTCGCGGCGACGCATAGTCCGTTCGCGTTGACGAGCCAGATGATGTCGAGCCCGGAGAAGCCCTGGGCGTCGCGCAAAAAGCCGTCGATGCCCGCCAGTTCGGGCGACTTCAGCAGTTCTTCACGATGAGCGGGTTCCCCGTCGACGCCTGAAACGGCATAATTCTGCGAATGCGTGAGCGCCTGCTGGATCACGCCGAGTTCGGCCATCGTGGCAGGTATGGCCCGCGACATCGCCAGGTCGCTCGCGATCACTTCGGCCATGTTGTAGACGATCGAGCCGGACATCTGCCGCTGCTGGCGCAAGGCGGCATCCAGTTCTTGCTGTACCATCCGGTCCGCGACCAGGCCGGATGCGAACCAGCATGCGATCACGACCAGTATGAAACTGGCCGGTCCCGATGCCTGGCGCAAGATTGTCCTTTTCATCGACCCTCTGATCCGTCTGACTGATTCATGCAACAAAGCCTTTCGTTGCAACGCGCCGGCGCTGGGCCGTTCCTGTCGATCATCTCCGTGCGCCGCACGGACCCAGGATAGATGCGCCGGTCCGCCGTCCTCATTGCTGGCAGCCCGTTGGATACGCCGCTTCCAGATTTTAACCGTCGCGCGGCAAGGCGCCAGTCAGGATTTGCTCGCTTGAAAGTCCCGTGTGGTCTTTAACGGCCTGGGAAGGGACTTTCTGAATAGCGCGGCGCGATTCCAATGTGGCTCGCGCGCGACGGTTCGTAAGCATTGGCACAAGGCGCTGAGCGGCTCGCTGCTTACAGATGCATTCCGAGAACCATTCAGCGTGACATTTGAATGTCAACGGTTGTTTCTGTCACACAGGTTGTAGTAGTGTCGTGCCGTCCAAAACGAGGAAAGCTCGCCGTTCTGCCGGCGGCGACCCGCGCAACCGGTTGCGCCGGCCGTGTGCGCAGGCCGGCATGGGGCGCCGCGCAACGTGTTCGTTGCCGGCCAATGCGTATCCAACGCCAACGATCTACCGCGCATTAGCGTTTTGTCATGCCTGATTTCCGCTTTCCGGATCGAAACTCGGACCGCCGCGCCGCGCGCCCCGCGGGCGTAGCCATGATGCCTTGCGGCAAGCCCGCATTCCCGCACGACGGGAGGGCCGCCTGATGGATGTGTTCGGCTTCACCCTCAACCGTACCGCCAACGCGTCGGCGTGGCGGGTACTGCCCAATCGCTGGGACTTCATTGCGTTTCCGTTGATCATCTGCGTGATCGCGATGGCGGCCATCGGCTTCCATCAGACGATGGCGCCCATCTCGACGCTCGAGGCGAAGCCAATCTCGCTTGATCCGTCGAACCTGCCCGAGTACGCGTTGCGCACGACGCTGCGCATGCTCGCCGCGATGGTCGCGTCGCTCGTCTTCACGCTGGTCTACGGCACGCTCGCCGCGAAGAGCCGCCGCGCGGGCCAGGTGCTGGTGCCGATTCTCGACATCCTGCAGTCGGTGCCCGTGCTCGGCTACATCTCGTTCACGGTGACGTTCTTCCTCGCGCTCTTTCCGTCGCGCGTGCTGGGCGCCGAGTTGGCGGCGATCTTCGCGATCTTCACGAGCCAGGCGTGGAACATGACGTTCAGCTTCTATCAGTCGCTGCGCACGGTGCCGCGCGATCTGGACGAGGTGTCGAAGGGCTTCCACCTGACTTCGTGGCAACGCTTCTGGAAGCTCGAAGTGCCGTTCTCGATGCCGGGCCTCATCTGGAACATGATGATGTCGATGTCGGGCGGCTGGTTCTTCGTCGTCGCATCCGAAGCGATCACGGTCGGCAATCACACGATCACGCTGCCGGGTGTCGGTTCGTACCTGGCGCAGGCGATCTCGGAGCGCAACCTGCACGCGATCGGCTGGGTGATCCTCACGATGACGGTCGTGATCCTCGCGTACGACCAGTTCCTGTTCCGTCCGCTCGTTGCGTGGACCGACAAGTTCCGCATGGAGACCACGAGTTCCGGCGACGCGCCCGAGTCGTGGCTGCTCGACCTGATCCGCCGCACGCGGCTGATTCACCGTCTGCTCGTGCCGATCGGCTGGATGTTCGCGAGAGCCGCGCGCATTCCGATCCGCTGGCCGAGCGTGCGTCCCGTGAAGTTCGCGAAGCCGGCGAGCGAGACGTCGTCGAAGGTCGGCGACATCGTGTGGGCCGTGATTGTCGTCGTGGCCACGCTGTATGTCGTATATCGCGTCGTCGAGTACGTGCGCACGGGTGTGACGCTCGACGAGGTCGGCCATGTGTTCGTGCTCGGCCTCTTCACGCTGTTGCGCGTGACGCTGCTGATCGCGCTCGCGTCGGTCGTATGGCTGCCGCTCGGCGTGCTGATCGGGCTGCGTCCGGCGCTCGCCGAAAAGATCCAGCCGCTCGCGCAGTTTCTGGCGGCGTTCCCGGCGAACCTGCTGTTCCCGGTGTTCGTGATCGTGATCGTCAGGTTCCATCTGAATCCGGACATCTGGCTCTCGCCGCTGATCGTGCTCGGCACGCAGTGGTATATCCTTTTCAACGTGATTGCAGGCGCGAGCGCCTATCCGAACGACTACAAGGAAGCCGCGAAGAATTTCCGCATTCGCGGCTGGCAGTGGTGGCGCCAGGCGATGCTGCCGGGCGTGTTCCCGTACTACGTGACGGGAGCGATCACGGCGTCGGGTGGCGCGTGGAATGCGAGCATCGTTGCCGAGGCCGTGCAGTGGGGCGATACGAAGGTCGCGGCGCACGGACTCGGCGCGTATATCGCGCAGTACACGGCCGCTGGCGACTATCCGAAGATCATTCTGGGCATCGCGGTGATGTCCCTGTTCGTGTCCCTGTTCAATCGTCTGTTGTGGCGTCCGCTGTACGCCTATGCCGAAAGCCGTCTGCGGCTCGATTGAGATTCATTGAAGGCAAAACGCGATGCAAAACCCTAAAGCCGTTACCGCCACGCCGATCCAGACGCCGCCGATGCCGCCGCGTCTCGGCGAAGAAATTCTGCGCGTCAAGGACGTGTGCCGCGGGTTCAACAAGACGCAGGGCGAACTTCTCGTCCTCGACGACGCGAACCTGTCGCTGCGCGAAGGCGAGATCGTCGGTCTGCTGGGCCGCTCGGGCTCGGGCAAGTCGACGCTGTTGCGCATCATCGCCGGGCTGATCGAACCGACGGACGGCGAAGTGACCTATATGGGCAAGCCGCTCAAAGGTCCCGCCGAAGGCGTCGCGATGGTGTTCCAGACGTTCGCGCTGTTTCCGTGGCTTACCGTGCTGCAGAACGTGGAGGCGGGTCTCGAAGCGCTGGGCGTCGGCGCGCGCGAGCGCCGCGAGCGCGCGCTGGCCGCGATCGACCTGATCGGTCTCGACGGCTTCGAGAACGCGTATCCGCGCGAGCTGTCGGGCGGCATGCGTCAGCGTGTCGGCTTTGCGCGCGCGCTGGTCGTCGATCCGACGCTGCTGCTGATGGACGAGCCGTTCTCCGCGCTCGACGTGCTGACGGCCGAAACGCTGCGTACCGATCTGCTCGATCTGTGGACGCAGGGCCGCATGCCGATCAAGTCGGTGTTGATCGTCACGCACAACATCGAAGAAGCGGTGTTCATGTGCGACCGCATTCTTGTGCTGTCGTCGAATCCGGGCCGCGTGATCGCCGAGATCAAGGTGCCGTTCAAGCATCCGCGCAATCGTCTGGACCCGGCGTTCCGCCGCCTGGTTGACGACATCTACGCGAAGATGACCGCGCGCCAGAAGGACGAAACGACGAAGAAGGGGCTGGAGCTGCACAGCTGGCTGCCGCACGTGTCGACCAACCTGATGGCGGGCCTGATCGAGATGCTGGCGGCCGCGCCGTACCACGGCCGCGCGGACATGCCGGAAATCGCGCGCTCGCTGCATCTGGAAGTGGACGACCTGTTCCCGGTCGCGGAAGTGCTGCAGCACCTGGGTTTCGCCGACGTGCGCGAGGGCGATATTTTCCTGACGCCGCCCGCGCGCGTGTTCGCCGAGTTCGGCACACAGGAGCGCAAGATGATGTTCGCCGAGCATCTGCTGCGTCATGTGCCGCTCGCGGCGCGGATCAAGAAGGTGCTGAACGAACGGCCGGGACATCGCGCGCCGCGCGTGCGCTTCGAGCAGGAGCTGGAAGACTTCCTGTCGGACAGCGCGGCGGAAGAGACGCTCGATGCCGTCATCAACTGGGGCCGTTATGCCGAGATCTTCTCGTACAACGACCAGACGGAAATCTTCAGCCTCGAGGACGTCGAGTCCTGATCTTGCGGACCTGCGCTCCCGATCGATTCGGGCGCGCGCAAACGAAGAAGGGGAGCCGTGCGGCTCCCCTTCGTGTTCACGCGATGCGTCTGCGTCATATCGCGGCGGGATGGAACGCGTCAGCGGATCGTCATTGCAGATTGCCCCAGCGCTCGACGGCCGGTTCCGCCGAGGCCCACTTCCAGTACTTGTTGTCCTGCTGGCATGCGGCAGCCGTGTACCAGTAGACCTTCGAGTCGGGCTTGTCGCCATCGACGACGGAGAACACGAACTCCTTGCAGATCGCGAGCGACGAAGCGAATGCGCGCGTCACGCGCACCTGGCCGTGGCCGTTCTCGATGGGCAGCGTGTGCTTGACGCTCCAGTCGCGCGTTTCGCCGACGGGCATCGCGCCCGCGAGCGCCGCGATCACATTCTGCTGATCCGAATGCATGACGCGCATATACCGCGCGACGGCTTCGTCGGTGGCCGCCTGCACCGCGATGCCGACGCCGATGCCCACGGCGGGGTTCGCCGTGACGAGCCCCGTCGCTGCGCCTGCGCCCGCACCGGCCGCCGCGCCGACGGAGGACGTACTGCAACCGCTCGTGAGCGCCAGCGCGCCGACGCACAATGCGCCGGCAAGCGCGAGCCGCGCGGACGCCGCCGTGCGCAGCCGGTCCAGTGCCCGCTTATGGGTCGAGCGCGCGCTCATTGCAGCGAGCCCCAGCGTTCCGTCGCGGGTTCGGCCGATGCCCACTTCCACGCATTGCCGTCGCGGCAGATCGACGCGACATAGAACGCACTCGATGCGGGCACGTTCTTCGTCGCTGTCTTGTCGACGGAGAACACGATCTCCTTGCAGTCCAGTTCGCCCATGCTGATCGCGCGGCTCACGGTCACGCGGCCGTGTTCATCGTCTTCGAGCGGCACCGAATGCGTGATGCTCCACGGCGCGACGGCGCCCACCGCGAGCGGGCCCGCTGCGATTGCGATGCTGTCCTGAGTATTGCGATGGATGATGCGCTCAGAGTACTGGACGCCCGCCCGCGCCGCCGCGACGGCGCCAAGGCCGATACCCGTTGCGACGGCTGCGTTGTTGGTGACTTTGCCGGCGATCGCCGCGCCGGCGATACCGGCGCCCGCCGTCGCGCCTTCCGTGTAGAGCGAACTGCAGCCGCTCAGTGCCGTCGTGACGGCGACGGCCAGCGCGGCAATTAGCGTGGCGCCCGGAAAGATTGAACGCCGCATCGTTGCGGGCTGCGCCGTGTGCGCTTTGCGGTGCATGGCTTTTTGCATTTTCTGGTCGTGGCTCCTGCTCGTGCCTTCGACGCGCGGACCGCGCCGGCGAAGGACGGACTGCATCTGATTTTTACGCAGCGGCATTGTGCAGGATGGCTTTTGTAATTGGCATAGGGAAAGTGCAAGCAAATGCAAAAGGTGCTGCGGGGTCGCCGTCTTTCTGCTTGATTTCGTAGCAGTCCGCATGCCCGGATGGTCCAGTCAGCGTCGCCGCCAACGCGCGGACATGCGTTGTGCGTGGGAAGTATTGTCGGTGAATGAGCGCCAGGCGATGCCGCGCTAAACCGATAGATGAGCGTGCAACAAAGCGCACGAATGTGGCGCGGCACGCGATGCATCACGTGCCGCGTTGCGTGTCACGATTCGTCGGGATTCGAATCTTCGTCGCCGTATGCGCTGAGGCGGTTGTACAGCGTCTTGAGACTCACGCCGAGCGCCTTGGCCGCGCGCCGCTTGTCGCCGCCGCAATATTTGAGCGTGCCGAGGATGATCTGCTTCTGCGCATCGGCGAGCGGCGTGCCGATCCACACGCTCATCGAATCGCCGAGCGTGACGGGCTTCTTCACGCGCGACATCAGATGCGGATGCGGCAACTCGACGGCCTTCTCGGCGAGGATGAACGCGCGATACACGGCGTTCTTCAGCTCGCGCACGTTGCCCGGCCATGACCACGTGCGCAGCGTTTCCATCGACCGCTTGCTGAAGACCTTGTTCGTGCCTTCCTGACGATTGAGTTCATCGAGAAAATGCATCGCCAGCAGTTCCCGGTCGCCTTCGCGTTCGCGCAGCGGCGGCGCGCGCAGCGGAAACACGGCGAGCCGGTACATCAGGTCCTCGCGCAGGCCGTTTTCCTTCACTGCGACGGCCGGGTCGCGATTGGTCGCGGCGATCACGCGCACGTCGCCGCGAATCAGCTCCGTGCCGCCGACGCGATAGAACGTGCCCGTTTCCAGCGCGCGCAACAGCTTGACCTGGCGCACGGGCGCCATTTCCGTCACTTCGTCGAGGAACAGCGTGCCGCCGTTTGCGTGCTCGAAATAGCCGACGCGGCCTTGCACCGCGCCCGTGAAGCTGCCTTTCTCGTGGCCGAACAGTTCGGCTTCGATCAGCTCATCGGGAATCGCGCCGCAATTGACGGCGACGAACGCGCCGTCCTTGCGCGCGCTGTGCTCGTGGATCGTGCGGGCGATCAGCTCCTTGCCCGTGCCCGATTCGCCGATGATGAGCGCGGTCGCATCCGTCGCGGCCACGCGGTCGATCTGCTCGTAGAGATCCAGCATCACCGGCGACGAGCCGTACAGCACGCCGTACGACTTCAGTCCGGGGATGCCTTCCGCCATGCGTTGCTTGCCCTGTGGCGCGGGAGCGCTGCCACCGGCTTGCGCAGCGGGCGAGTCCAGATCGGTTGACGGCATAACCAAGGGTGTCCTGTGCAATTTCGGGTGAGTGTCTGAATGGCGCAGGCCAGTATCGAGGGCGTGGACTGCTCTGTTAGTGGGTCCACTATCTCATAAAAGGCAATTTAACCATTGGCGCACCATATCAGGCAAGGCGCGTGCAAATTTGGCATTCGCTGAAAATGTGCGAGCTTTGACGGATGATGGCCGCGAGATGCCGGAAAAAGTTGCATCCGTCGTGTGATCTTCCGGCAACTTTGTCTGTATTCCGCGCACCTTGTATGTATCTTGAAAATTGGCGCGGGGCGGAACTCGGCGGGCAGGCGCGGATCGCATAGGGGTGGCCGGGTACGGCCGTTGCAAGACGCCAGAAAGGGTGGGCGGACGCGCGCCGGACTCTCGAGCCGGCGACGCGCCACGCGTGGCGGCGAGCGCAAAGAGGCGCCTCCTGGATACCTCGCTGGCCGCCATCGGAACGGGCCGTCGGCCAATGAGACAGACCGGTCCCGCGCCGGAAAGGAGATTGCAATGACAGAAACGACCGAGCAGCTCGCATTGGGCAAGCAGAAAATCGTCGAGGATCTCAGGGTGCTGTTGACCGACTCGGAAGAAATGCTGCGGCTTGCGGCGACCGTTCCAGGCGAGGGCCTCGATGCGTTGCGCGATCGGCTGCGCACGCATGTCGATACGTTGCAGGCGGCGCTCGGCGATGCGCAGACGTCGGCGCAGCGCCGCTACCGTAGCGCGACCGTTCAGACGGAACGCTACGTGCGCCAGAACCCGTGGCAGTCGCTCGGCATCGCGGCGGGCGTCGGCTTCGCGCTCGGCTTGCTCGCGTCGCGGTGACCGGCGTTCATGGAAGCTGTCGGGCGCGTAGACGGCCCCCCGTCCCCATTCACGACAAAGGAGTTCAAGATGGCACGACCCACAATCGGCATATTCGGCGCTCTGTTCGCAGTGGGCAGCGTACTGGCCTGGCGCTGGGTGCAACGCCAGCGTGGCGTACAGCAGCCGCTGGCGCGCGATCTGACGCGCTGGGAAGGCGAGGGCGGTTCGGTGACGGAACCTGCGCAGCCGCCCGGCGCGCAGATGGCGCCCGCAGCGCATCTGCGTGGCGGCAACGGCGCGGATCATAGCGCGAGCGGCGACGCATGGCCGTTTCCACGCGGATGATGTTGCCGTCGCCCCGGCTGCGATCCTCGTGCACGCGGCGCGCGCCTGTTAGCCAACTGCCGATATTTTTTCGATATAAAGCCGTATAATGATTAAAAACCACAACAATATATCGATTTGACGGCAAAATTTACGGAAATTGTTGCGCAGATGCGTTAAGTCGGAAATTTTTTCCGATTCAGGCGTCCGGCGTCGCGAAACAGGCACAGGCCTGGAATCGCCGCGCGCGGGCGCTTTCGTCGTCGCAACTTTCTGGCGAACGCAGGCTGCGCGTGTTCACTACCAGTACTTACGAGCTTTCCACACGCGATGCCACATGTATTGATTGTCGATGACGATCCAGGTACCCGCGATGCGCTTGCGGCGATCATCGCGGAAGACGGGCTGACGACGGCCACGGCGAGCGACCTGCGCGAGGCGCGCATCCAGCTCGTGCGGCAGATGCCCGATGTCGTGTTCACCGACCTCAAACTGCCCGATGGCACGGGCGTCGATCTGTTCGAGGATCTCGATCCGCGTTCGGGCGTCGAGTTCGTCGTGATCACGGGCCACGCAACGGTCGAATCGGCCGTGAGCGCGCTGAAGATGGGCGCCGCCGACTATCTGGTGAAGCCGATCAACATGCAGCGCGTGAAGGCGATTCTGAGCCGCCTGCCGCGCGCCGGCGATCTGAAAGCCGAAATTGGCACGCTACGCGGCGAGCTGCGCCGCATGGGCCGCTTCGGCCTGATGCTCGGCAATTCGTCGGTCATGCAGCAGGTGTATGACCAGATCAGCCGCGTGGCGCCGACGGCGGCCTCGGTGATGCTCGTCGGCGAATCGGGCACGGGCAAGGAAGTCGCCGCGCAGACGCTGCACCAGCTGAGCCTGCGCCGCAAGCACGCGTTTCTCGCGGTGAATTGCGGCGCAATCTCGCCGAATCTGATCGAATCGGAGATGTTTGGCCACGAGCGCGGCGCGTTCACGGGCGCGGACCGGCAGCACAAAGGCTACTTCGAGCGCGCGAACGGCGGCACGCTGTTCCTCGACGAAATCACCGAAATGCCGATCGAGTTGCAGGTGAAACTGCTGCGCGTGCTGGAGACGGGGATGTTCATGCGCGTCGGCACGACGAAGGAGATCGAAACGGACGTGCGCCTGATCGCCGCGACGAACCGCGATCCCGAGCAGGCGGTGCTGGAAGGCAAGCTGCGCCTCGACCTGTATCACCGGCTCAACGTGTTTCCGATCAGCCTGCCGCCGCTGCGCGAGCGCGGCAAGGACGTCGAACTGCTCGCGCAATCGTTCCTCGACGATCTCAACGAGCAGCACGGCACGAAGAAGCACTTTCCGCCCGCCGTGCGCGAGATGCTGCTGTCGTATCCGTGGCCGGGCAACGTGCGCGAGCTGAAGAATTACGTGCAGCGCGCGCACATCATGTCGAGCGCCGATTCGGACAACACGGCCACGGTGCCGCTGCAGATTTCGCTGTCGAAGCCGACGGCGGGCACGGCGATCACGATCCCATTCGGCACGTCGCTCGCGGAAGCCGACCGTCAGCTGATTCTCGCGACGCTCGAGCAGTGCAGCGGCGTGAAGACGCGCGCCGCCGAGATTCTCGGCATCAGCCTGAAGACGCTGTACAACCGGCTCGTCGAGTACGGCAACGATGCGGGCCGCGCCGACGGCGACGACGTCAACGACGAACCTCAGGCGCTCGGCAAGGCAGACGTCTGAGCCGGCGTCTGAGCCGCCGTCTAACAGGCTGGCCGCGTGGGCGCGCCGCTCAGTGAGGCCGCTCGGTCAGCGCACTCAGTTAGCCCACTCAGTCAGCCCACTCAGTCAGCCCACTCGGTCAGCCCACTCGGTGAGAGCGATCACTTGGCCGCTTATCTCGGATGGCGTCCGAACGGCACAGGCTTTGCTGAATTCAGTTCGACAGTTGCATCGCACAAGCGAGACGACAGCGAACGAAAACAGGGAGTCCAACATGCCGGATTACGACGCCGTCCACGATCTGCACGCGCATCGCCCCGACCCGACCACGCCCGATACCCCCGACACGCCCGATCCCGGCCAGCCGCCGGAGCCGGGCCAGCCGGACACGGTGCCCGATCCGACGCGCGAGCCCGTCGAACCGGACACGCCGCCCATCGGCGATCCGCCGCCGCAACCTTCGCAGACGCCGCACACGCGTCCCGGCGCCGGATTGCGTGGCGGCGTGCCATGAAAATCGACGCCGTCGCCGCCGTTTGCAGGCGTGCGCGGCGCGATTGCAATTGCCGGGCCTGAGAGATGTATCCGTTACAAAACCGGCGAACTTTTTACCGGCAAATTACGTTCGTCGGCCTAGACTAATGTGATGCGGTCCGAGCGACCCCACGCTCGGGCAGTGGCCTTCCCTGGAGGCGTCCATCATGAGACATCCCGCATTGCGGCGCTCCGCGCGCCATTCGAAGCGCGATCAGCGCCCAGCCGGTGGCACGGGCAATCAACCGGCAACGCCCGATCCGGCACACGAGAACCGCGCCGCGCCCGACGCTCCGCCCGACGGGGAACACAACCAGGGCGGCACGCGCCAGGAAGGGCTGGATTATCAGCGCGATCTGGGCTCCGAGCAGGACTCCTGACGCATCGTTTCCGGCCGGTCCGGGCTCATTCGACAGGCGAATAATTTGCTGCGCACAACCATGTGCGCAGCGTGTTTTTACTTGCCCGTCACATTTGCATACATTTTTATTCCGTGATTTTGCGCAATGCGGCATGAGACTTGCGTACCGTCAGTCGGTGTATCACCGCATGTAAGTCAACTGAATGAGGTGGAGCCGCAATGAGCAGATTGATCGTAGTTTCAAACCGCGTCGCGCCGACTCAGGAAGGACGCCCCGCCGCGGGTGGTCTGGCGATCGGGGTGCTGGATGCCCTGAAGGAAACGGGAGGTGTGTGGTTCGGCTGGAGCGGCGAGATCGCCGCCGAGCCGTCGTCGCCCGTCATCGAAAAGCAGGGCAACGTGACCTATGCGACGGTGGGGCTGACCAAGCGCGACTACGACCAGTACTACCGCGGCTTTTCGAATGCGACGCTGTGGCCGACTTTCCACTATCGCAACGACCTGTCGCGCTATGACCGGCAGGAGTACGCGGGCTACTTGCGCGTCAACGCGTCGCTCGCACAGCAGTTGAAAGAGCTGGTGAAGCCCGACGACATCATCTGGGTCCACGACTATCACCTGCTGCCGTTCGCGCGGTGCCTGCGCGATCTCGGCGTGAAAAACCCGATCGGCTTTTTCCTGCATATTCCGTTTCCCGTGCCCGAGGTGATGCGCACCGTGCCGCCGCACGAAGAACTGGTGAAGTGCATGTGCAGCTATGACGTTGTCGGGTTTCAGACGGACGCGGACCGGCAGTCGTTCGTCGATTACATCGAGCGCGGCAACCATGGCACGTCGAGCGACGAGAACATGGTCCACGCGTATGGCC
Organism: Paraburkholderia diazotrophica; assembly: GCF_038900755.1. Classification (GTDB taxonomy): domain Bacteria; phylum Pseudomonadota; class Gammaproteobacteria; order Burkholderiales; family Burkholderiaceae; genus Paraburkholderia; species Paraburkholderia diazotrophica_A. The sequence goes on along the minus strand of NZ_JBBPEN010000010.1, from coordinate 188,585 downwards.
GTTTCCTGAAAGTCGCCGCTTTTCCGATCGGCATCTATCCCGACGCGATCGCGAAAGCCGCCGAGCAGTTCAGCGACCGCAAGCAGGTCCGCAGCCTGCGCGATGCGATGCGCGGACGCAAGCTGATCATGAGCGTCGACCGGCTCGACTATTCGAAGGGACTCGTCGAGCGTTTCCAGGCGTTCGAGCGTCTGCTGCTGAACGCGCCCGGCTGGCACGGCCGCGTGTCGCTCGTGCAGATCGCGCCGCCGACGCGCTCCGACGTGCAGACCTATCAGCGCATTCGCCAGAACCTGGAAGGCGAGGCGGGGCGCATCAACGGACGTTTCGCGCAGCTCGACTGGACGCCGATCCAGTACCTGAACCGCAAATACGAACGCAATCTGCTGATGGCGCTGTTCCGCCAGTCGCAGGTCGGCTACGTGACGCCGCTGCGAGACGGGATGAATCTCGTCGCGAAGGAGTATGTCGCGTCGCAGGACCCCGCCGATCCCGGCGTGCTCGTGCTGTCGCAGTTCGCGGGCGCGGCCGAGCAGCTGCCGGGCGCGCTGGTCGTCAATCCGTTCGATCTGTCGCAGATGGCCGAGGCGCTGGAGCGCGCGCTGTCGATGCCGCTCGCCGAGCGCCAGGCGCGTCACGCGGACATGATGGCGCCGCTGCGCGAGAACAATCTGTCGGTGTGGCGCGATACGTTCCTCGCGGACTTGCGGCACGTCGCGACGGCTTCATCGGTGACGGAGAAGGCGGTCAAGCGCGCCGACGTTACGGCATGACGTAAGCGGCGCGATGTCCACGCGGCAGGTGCGTGCGCGTGCGTGGCCCGTGCCCCGCGACGCGCGCACGCCAAAGCGGCAGCCTGCGACGGCTGCCGTTTTCTTTTCCAGCCTCCGCCCGGCGAACTCAGGCCTGCTGCTGGTTGAGTTCGGTCAGCGGCACGGGCGTCTGACGCGGATCGAAATCCGCCCATTTGCCGCGCTGCCAGCGGCCCGTCGCACGCTCGATGTCCGCGCCGCCTGCTTCACGCAGGATGCGCGCGGCTTCCATCTGATTTTCCGGGCACACGTGCACGGCCACGAGCACGCCCGAATTGCGCAACTCGTGATGCACGACGTCGTGATGCTCTTGCGGACCGCTACGCGCGTGCACCATTCTGCCGACCAGCGCGCCCAGATACGCGCCCGTACCCGCCGCGATCACGACGACGGGCATCGATGCCGCGAACGCCGTGAAGACCACGACGCCGATCACGGCGCCCGCGGCCGCGCCGATCGTCACCGCGTGGTGATGGCGATGCAGCGTCGGCGGCGGCGCGCTCGAGATCGTGGGCGGCGCGCCCGCGTGCTCGTCTAGCGGATGGCGCGCGTGCTGGCCGCGCGGATTGACGAAAAACAGCGTGACGTCTTCCCCGAGGAAGCCGTTGTCGAAGAGCTTCTGTGCTGCGTCTTCGGCGGCGGGGAACGTGGTGAAACGTCCAGCGACGATGAGTGACATGGCGCCCCCTATCGTTCAAAGGCCAGAGCGAAGGGCCCGCCCGCCGTCGCGATGGACGGCGGCGGGTCATAACCTTCGACTACAAGGATAGGCGCAAAGTGCAGCGACGGAAGCCGCTTGCGCGCAAACGGCAGGATGAAACGGGTGGGCGCAAGAAAGGTGCGATCGGATCAACACGTTGAGACTATCGCGCTGTCGTCGCCGCGCCCTGCTGCGTCACGCGGATCGTGCTGACGACGGACGCCACCGCCGAAAAGCCCGCCGCCAGATAGAGCGAGATGACGGGGCCATGCTCCGGCGAGACGCCGAACACCAGCGCGACGAGCGCCGAACCCAGTGTTTGCCCCGTCAGGCGCGCCGTGCCGAGCATGCCGCTCGCGCCGCCGCTGCGATGGCGCGGCGCGGCCGACAGCATCGTCCGGTTGTTGGGCGACTGGAAAATGCCGAAGCCCGCGCCGCATAGCGCCATGCGCCACACGATATCGACGGGCGTCGGGTGCGCGCCGAGCGTCGCGAGCAGCAGCAGGCCGACGGTGAGCGTCGCGAGTCCGACGCCGCCCAGCCAGCCGGCCGAAATCCGCTCCGACAGCACGCCCGACAGCGGCGCCGCGCCGACGATCACGAGCGGCCACGGCGTCATCAGCAAGCCGGTTTCCACTTGCGACATCCCGAAATGGTTTTGCAGCAGGAAGGGCAGCGACACGAACGCCAGCATCTGCGCGCAGAACGAGCACACGGAGGTGCCGACCGACAGCCCGAAGATCGGAATTTTCAGCAGATCGACGGGTAGAAGCGGCGCGGGCTGCGTCAGTTGCCGCCGCACGAAGAAGTAGCCGATCACGACCGCCGCGATCAGCTGTACGGCGACGAAGCCATGCCGTTCGCCGTGGCCGAGTCCGTCGACGGCGAAGATCAGCAGGCCGAACACGAACGCGTTCATGACCGCGCTCGGATAGTCGTATGGCGACGGATGGCGTTCGTTGCGCGGCAGCGAGCGCAGCCCCACCGTGAGCGCGGCAATGCCGATCGGCACGTTGATCGCGAACAGCCACGGCCACGGCGCGACGGACAGCACGCCCGACGCCACCGTCGGCCCGACTGCGGACGAAATCGCCACGACCATCGCGTTGATCGCGATGCCGCGTCCGAGGCGCGCAGGCGGGTAGATCATCCGCACGAGCGCCGTGTTCACGCTCATGATGCCCGCCGCGCCGAAGCCCTGAATCACGCGGGCGAGCGCGAGCATCGGCAGCGAGCCGGACAGCGCGCAGCCGAGCGACGCAACCGTGAACAGCACCATCCCGCTCAGATAAACGCGCCGGTAGCCGATCCGATCGCCCAGCGACGACAGCGGCAGCAGCGAGATCGTCACCGACAGCTGGTACGCGTTGACGATCCAGATCGAACTCGCTGCGCTCGCGTGCAGATTGCGCGCGATGGTCGGCAGCGCGACGTTGGCGATCGCGCTGTCGAGCACGGCAAGCGTGATGCCGAGCGCGACGACGAGAATCGCCCAGTAGCGTTGCGGAAGCGGCAAGCCGAGTTCGGCGTCCGGCGCCACCGACGTGGCAGCAGTGACGGGCGCGCCGGAAGCGTTGCGGTTGTCCCTCGAAGAAGATGCTTGCATCGTGTTGTTGTGATGGACAGCGGTGCGGCCGCGCATGGCCGTCTGCATGGCCGCCGATAGAGTCCGGGATTGCGATTCCTGTTTTCCTGTTGCCGACAAGGCGACGCACGACCGCGCCGGCCCGCCTTGAAGCTCGAGTAGCGCGCGACTTTCACGCCGGATCATGCGGGCTGCGCGGCGAAAGCGCGGGCGAGGCAACGCGCAGCGACGCGCTCGCCTTGCCCGCGCGCATCGTTACTTCAGTTCGTACAGGCCCGTGTAGGTCGCCGAATCGATTTCGTTCAGGTGCGTCATGAAGCGCGCAACCGCGTTCGTCGTATCGGCGGAAAGAGGCAGGTTCGCTACCTTCAGCGCGTGAATGCGGTAGATGTAGCGATGCGGTTTGTCGCCGCGCGGCGGCGCAGCGCCGCCGAAGCCGACTGTGCCGTAATCGTTGTGGAACTGCAGCGCGCCTTGCGGCAGCAGGCTGCCGTCGGCCTTGCCCGCGTTGCGCGGCAGCGAGCGCGTGTCGGCGGGAATGTTGACCACGACCCAATGCCAGAAGCCGCTGCCCGTGGGCGCGTCGGGATCGTAGACGGTGAGCGCGAAGCTCTGGGTGTCGGCGGGCGGCGACTCCCATTGCAACGCCGGAGAGACGTTCTCGCCGTCGCCGGCGACGCCGAACGACTTGTCGTTCATCTCCTGCGCTTTCGGCATGAAGCCGTTGGTGGGGAAGTCGTCCGACCAGATTCGGAAATCAGCCATCGTGTGCCTCCTTCAAGGGTGGTTCCAGGATGGACGGAAGCCGCTGAGAGAACGCTGGAGAGACTTCAGCGAGCCAATCGAGTGTAGCACCGGCGCCTTGCAACGGTCGCCGACGAGGGCAGCGGCTGGTGTCGCTCGTGGCGCGGCAAATCTCATGGCAAATGGCGCGGCAAGCGATGCGCCGTGCAGTACGTCAGGCGCGTTCTTCGTGCATCGGCGCGTCGGCGTGCAGCCAGTCGATCAGGCGCTGCAGAACACCGTCGATATCCCGGTTCGCTCCGCGCAAGGCGCATTCCCACACCGTCGCGACGCGCCAGCCGCCGTCGAGCAGAGCGGCCCGGGCCTTCGCATCGTTGGCGCGGTTGCGGCCGATTTTTTCGCGCCAGAAGTCCGGGCGCGTCTGCGGCCATTTGAAGAGATGACAATCATGACCGTGCCAGAAGCAGCCATGCACGAAGATCACGGCGCGGTAGCGCGGCAGCACGATGTCGGGGCGGCCGGGCAGATCGCGCGCGTCGAGCCGGAAGCGGAAGCCGCGCCGATGCAGCAGGCTGCGGATCAATATCTCGGGCTTCGTGTTGCGTCCCCGAATGCCGGACATCATCCGGCTGCGCGTGGCGGCGTCGACGATATCGATCATCAGGCGGCCAACTCCACCGCGCCATCCACGTGCGTCTCGCGCGTGAGCGCCAGCACGTGCGGCAGCATGATGCGCGCGACTTCGCGCATCACGGGCACGACGACGCTGTTGCCGAACTGGCGATACGCCTGCGTGTCGCTGACGGGAATGCGGTACGTGTCGGGAAAGCCCATCAGGCGCGCGCATTCGCGCGGCGTCAGACGGCGCGGACGCTGCCGCTCGCCCTGATAGACGAGAATCTCCGAGCCGTCCTTGTGATACCGCGCCGACAGCGTGCGCGTCACGCTTTGCGGATACGCCATCCCGTAGCCGAAGCCGTTGCCCGCCGCGCGATGCTTGTCCGCGTAGTTTTTCAGATAGGTCCAGAGCTTGGGCGTCAGCGTGTATTTGGGTTGAACGTGGCGCGCGGCATGATCGAAGAAACGCTCGCCATCCCACGGCAGAACGGGCTCCGTGCCGTCCGTCCTGTGCAGGATCGACGCTAGACGCGGCCCTTCTTCGGGCAGCCGCAGATCGTCCCAGGTGAACGACGTCTTGCCGCGAAAGCCGATGATGATGATCCGCTCGCGATGCTGCGGCGTGAAATGCGCGCCGTCGATCACGCGGTAATGCACTTCGTAGCCGAGCTCGTCGCGCAGCGTTTGCAGGATCACGTCGAATGTGCGGCCCTTGTCGTGCGACAGCAGGTTCTTCACGTTTTCGAGTAGAAACGCGGCGGGGCGGCGCGCGGCGATGATGCGCGCGACGTCGAAAAAGAGCGTGCCCTGCGTCGCGCACTCGAACCCGTGCGGGCGGCCGAGCGCGTTCTTCTTGCTGACGCCCGCAATCGAAAACGGCTGGCACGGAAAGCCGCCGAGCAGGATGTCGTGTGCGGGGACGTCGTCTGCGGGAAAGGTGACGATGTCGCCGATCAGCGTATGTTGCCCGGCGCCTTCCTGTTGCGCGGGCTCGTCGCGGAAATTCTCGCGATACGTCTTCTGCGAGAAATCGTTCCACTCGCTCGTGAACACGCACTGCGCGCCGTGCCCCTCGAAGCCCATGCGGATTCCGCCGATGCCCGCGAACAGATCGATGAAGCGCAGGCACGAATGATCGCCCGTTGGCGGTGAAGCGCGTTGCCCGGCCGTGGAATACAGCAACGCGCGCAGCGACGGTTCGAGCATCGAGGGGCAAGGCGTTTCGCCTTTCTCCCAGCGGCGCACCGTCTTGATGTCCTTGCCGACATGCGCGGCGATTTCTTTTTGTGTGAAGCGGGTGCGCGCCTGCTTCAGCAGGTCAAGCGGCGAAGCCTGGGTCACTGGAGTCCTTGCTGGGTATTTTTGCGGACATTATGACCTAATAATGTCCCCAATTTGCGGTCGTTGCGCCGTTGGCGGAGAAAATACCCAGCTTGAATGTTTTGACGGCGGCGATGACACGCGAGGGGGCAGCCCCGGCGGCGCGCCAGCTCGCGCTGTCGCCGTGCCGCCGGGTGTTCGCGCTGCCGCGAGCAGCATCGTGGATGGACGCGCGTGGCGCGTCAACCAACGTCAAATGCACGAGGTGCGTTCCCCCGGCGGCTCGGCGGCGAGCCGCGTGTGGTCACGCTCGTCGTCGCACCCGTACTCAGCGCCGGCGGCGCACCCGATGGCGGTTCGCGTCGCGCGAGGCCGCGGGCTGCGCGGCGGTTGCCGGCAGCGGGGCCAGCTCTTTCGCGCAGAGGTCGTCGAGTTGCAGCAGCAAGTCGTCGATTGCGCAAAGTTGCGAGTTGGTCAGATGCTCGGCTTCGAGCAGCTCGAAGAGCCGCTTTCGCCAGTAGGTGGCTGGGAAAATTGCCCCACCCAGGTCGCCGTGCATTGAAGGCCGCATGACGCGGGCAATGTGCGCGATGTCCTGATCGATCAGAGTCGATTTGAACGATCCCGCCGATGAAGTGAGGAAGTTGTCCATGCCCGCACTACGGCGGCGGCGAGGAAAACTTTAGGGTTCGGTGGAAATATTTTTCAGGTTTAGCCGGCGCGCCGATGTGGACGGCTTTTGGCGACGTAGCCCGGTCGACTCATGTCAGCGCCAGCGCGAGGCTGCACGTGAGCACGACGATCATCAGGCCAGCGGCGACAGCGAGGTTGTATGGGTAGGGCATCTCTTCAACCAGACGTATCCGAGGAGTGACGCAATGATATGAGGAAGCCGCTCGCGCGTCCTCAGACAAATAGCGGATTAGGTGGGAGAGCGCACACTGGTCGGCGGCGCGGGCGATTCGAGAAGGGGCGGGTGGGCGTCGGGCGCAGAGTGGCGCGGGTGGCGATTTGTGCCGCCTTGCGTTGGGGCGGGCCCGGGATCAGCACGCGTCGCCGCTGCTGGTTCGCTGCCGTTACAGGGCGGCTTCCAGCGCGTCTGAGCGGCGCACCGGGCCCGCGCCGCTGCGCGATATGTCAGGCGGATTCGTCGGGATTGGCCGGATTCGTCGGACTGGCGGGCGGCTGGGCGGCAGCGCCTTCGAGGAATCGCCGTGTCGCTTCGAACGCTTGCAGCATCTGTTCCGGCCACGGCGTTTGCAGCATCACCGCCTGGTGATTCTCAAACGCCGAGTTCAGCAGCTTCGACAGTTCGGGCGAACTCAGATGGCGCAGCAGCACGCTGACCGCGATGGCCGTCGCCTGGCTTGCGCCCGCCGTTTGCAGTTCGGAAGCGGTAAGGGCGGCAACTTGCTTGTTGATGTCCATGGAAAGTGTCCTTCTTAGTCCTGGCGCGCGTTGCGCAAAGTGCGTGATTTTGTCACGGACGGCCTCGGCCGACCGGACGCATGCGATGCGCGAAACCGCCGCACAATCCGCGCCACGCGCTCGTCCGCGCGCGACGCGCGCCCTTTTGCTATCAAAAAGGGAACGGTGTTTTGGCAATTCCGGTAATTCTCGCTGCGCCGGGAGCCGGTAGACTCAAGCCAGATATTTCGCCTTTGGAGCCGCTCATGCTCGTTACTTTCTTTGTACTCTGGCCGCTTGCGGCTGCATCGCTGTTCGCGCTCGCCCGATTCTTCGATCGCCGGGACCAACAACAACTGGCGACAGTTCGGATCTCGCGCCGACGCCAGACTGCGCATCGCTAGCGAAGTCTCGGCGTCCGATGCGACGCTGGCATTGCAGCCAATAAAAAACCCGCACAGCGTGAGCAGTTGCGGGTTTTTTATTGGGGCGCCGTCCGTCACCGAACTGGTGTCTGGTCCCCCCGACAGGAATCGAACCTGTATCTAGCGCTTAGGAGGCACTCGTTCTATCCATTGAACTACGGGGAGGAGCCGCCGACGAGCGCAGAGTATAACGCACGGCGGAGCGGTTCGGAGACTGGCCAGGGCGTCCGCTAGTCAGCGCCAGACGGGCGAAATATCAACGCCCGTCGATATGCTCAGAACTCGACGACCGCGAATTCCGCCTTGCCGACGTCGCACAGCGGGCAGCGCCAGTCATCCGGAATATCGGCAAAGCGTGTACCGGCCGCAATGCCTTCTTCGGGCAAACCTTCTTCCTCGTTGTAGATCCAGCCGCAAATCAGGCAGACCCAGCTCTTATATTCGATCACTTCACTCACGACACACACTCTTCATCGATTCAACGCAATATCCGCACAGCTCTGCCCCTTTATTGGGCATCCGGCGGCGACCCGCAATATTACCGGAATTCACTGGAAGGCTTGAGCCTCGCGATCCGTTTATCGTTCAAAATCAATGCGAAGGCGCACGTGAAGGACTGTCCGGCTCGCGTGAAGGACTGTCCGGCTCGCGTGCGGCGCGGTGCGAGTGACTATTCTTCGATGGCGGCGCCGCGTTGCACGGCAGGCGCCCGTCGGTGCGCGTTGCACCTCTCGAGTTATTTTCAACAAGGAGGAAAAACGATGCTGAACAACAGATGGCTGGCCGGCGCGGCTTGCGCGGGCATGCTGGTCGTGTCGGGCGCGGCGCATGCCGCAAGCGTCTCTTTTGTCGAGCCGAAGGACGGCGCGACCGTGAGCAATCCCGTCCACGTGAAGTTTGCCGTCGACGGCATGAAGGTCGCGCCCGCCGGCACGATGACGGAGGGCACGGGGCACCACCATCTGATCGTCGACGGCAAGCCGCTGCCGAAGGGCGAGGTCATTCCCGCCAACGACAAGTCGCTCCATTTCGGCAAGGGCCAGACGGAAACGGAACTCACGCTGCCGCCCGGCGAGCATACGCTGACGCTCGATTTCGGCGACGGCGCGCATCGTTCATACGGCCCGGAGATGAGCAAGACCATCACGATTCACGTGAAGTAAGCGTCGGCGCGAATGCAGCGCCCGCATGTGCGACGTGGGCCTGAGGCTGGCGCTTGTCATCTGCCGCTCGCCATCTGCCGCTGCTTTCGCGCCTGTCGCGCCTTTTAGCGAAACGCGGACTTCGCGGTCGTCGCGCTGCCGCAGCCGACGACCATGCGATTCGTCCTATGCCATCGTGCCGGGCCGTATCGCCTCAGTGTCCGCGCCATCGACCGGTACAATGAGCGCTTCCGACTCATCGCTGGTTTCTTCATTTTTCCATGTCGCTTTACACCATTACGGGCGCGCAACTGGCGTTCGGCCATGTCGCGCTGCTCGATCACGCGGATTTCTCACTCGAAGCAGGCGAGCGCGTCGGGCTGATCGGCCGTAACGGCGCGGGCAAGTCGTCGCTGCTGAAGATCGTCGCCGAGCTGGCCAAGCCGGACGACGGCCTGATCACGCGCCAGCAAGATCTCGTGACGGTCTATGTGCCGCAGGAACCGGAGTTCGACGCCGAAGCATCGGTGTTCGACACGGTCGCGGCGGGCCTCACGCATGCGAGCGCGCTGCTCGACGAATACAACGCGGTCGCGCACGAGCTTGCGGAAACGCCGGAAGGCGCGCGGCACGACACGCTGCTCGCGCGGATGAACGCGCTGCAATCATCGCTGGATGCGACGGACGCGTGGAACTGGCGCACACGCGTCGCCACGACGCTCGCGCAGATCGGTCTGAACGGCGACGCGCGCGTCGGCGCGCTGTCGGGCGGCATGCAAAAGCGCGTCGCGCTGGCCCGCGCCCTCGTCGTGCAGCCGGATGTGCTGCTGCTCGACGAGCCGACCAATCACCTGGATTTCGACGGCATTCGCTGGCTCGAAGAACTGCTGATCGCGCAGCGCGCGGGGCTGCTGTTCATCACGCACGACCGCGCGTTTCTCGATCGTGTCGCGACGCGCATCGTCGAGCTGGATCGCGGGCGGCTGCTGTCGTATCCGGGCAATTTCTCCGCGTATCAGACGCGCAAGGCGCAGCAGCTCGAAGTCGAACGCGTCGAAAACGAAAAATTCGACAAGCTGCTTGCCCAGGAAGAAGTGTGGATTCGCAAGGGCGTCGAAGCGCGGCGCACGCGCAGCGTCGGCCGCATCGCGCGGCTCGTGCAGATGCGCAAGGATCAGGCGGAGCGCCGCAACGTGCAGGGCAACGTGAAGCTCGACGTCGGGCAGGGCGAGAAGTCCGGCAAGATCGTCGCCGAACTCACGGACGTGACGAAGCGCTACGGCGCGCGCACGGTGGTCGACCGCTTCTCGACGACGGTCATGCGCGGCGACAAGATCGGCTTCGTCGGTCCGAACGGCGCGGGCAAGACGACGCTGCTGAAGCTGATTCTCGGCCAGCTGCAGCCGGAAGAAGGCAAGGTGCGTGTCGGTACGAACCTGCAGGTCGCGTACTTCGATCAGATGCGCGCGCAGCTCGACGCGGAAAAGAGTCTCGCCGATACGATCAGCCCGGGTAGCGACTGGGTCGAGATCAACGGCCAGAAAAAGCATGTGATGAGCTATCTGGGCGACTTCCTGTTCGCGCCCGAGCGCGCGCGTTCGCCGGTGAAGTCGCTGTCGGGCGGCGAGCGCAACCGGCTGCTGCTCGCGCGTCTCTTCGCGCGTCCCGCGAACGTGCTGGTGCTCGACGAGCCGACCAACGACCTCGACATCCCGACACTGGAACTGCTCGAAGAACTGCTGACAGACTACGAAGGCACCGTGCTGCTGGTCAGTCACGACCGCGCGTTTCTGGACAACGTCGTGACGTCGGTGATCGCGTCGGAAGGCGAAGGCAAGTGGCGCGAATACGTCGGCGGCTTCACCGACTGGCAGATCCAGAGCGAGCGTTCCGAACAGATCGCACAGCAGGACGCGCCCAAAGAACCGCCGAAGGAGGCCGCGCCAAAGGAAAGCGCGGCGGGCCGCAATGCGCAGCGCACGGTGAAGCTTTCGTTCAAGGAACAACGCGAGCTGGAAGCATTGCCCGACCGGATCGCGGCGCTCGAAGCGGAACAGAAGACGATCGCCGCGCAGATCGAGGATGGCTCGATCTTCGTGAAGGACGCGCAGGAAGGCGCGCGCCTGACGGAGCGCTATGCGGCGATCGAAGACGAACTGCTTGTCGCGATCGAAAGATGGGATGAGCTGGAGAGCAAGGGGAAGTAGCAGCGAGGCGGCCGCGCTCGGCAAGCGCTACGGCGTTTGCCGCCGGATTTGCGCCAGTTGTTCTTTGAACACGGGAAGCTCGCACGTTATCCATGGCCAGGTCAGGTCGCGTCGAACGAAAAGTATTCGCGCGCGATGCGGTCGCATGTCTGATGCAGGGGTGTCCATCGCACGTGGGCGTGTGAGGCGGCGAAGTCCGGGTAGTTGCGCTCGATCTCGGTTGCGACCTTGCCGATGACGCCCAGGTTGTAGATCACGGCGTCCTGTACGAGCGAATCGACGCGGAACGTATCGCCCGTCAAATCCTCGGTGTAGTGCTCGACTCTCGACATTGCCTCCAATATGCGTTCAAGGCGATCGGCGACACGCTGGTCGGTTCGCTTCACGTCAGTCCGGTCGTACCAAGTTCTAAAAGACGCGTGCATTGCACGCGCGAACGATCTGATTCCCGCGCGACGTGCGCGCCCGGCGCCCGAAGGTTCCAAGTCGGCAGACGTGGTGATCATTCGCGTAGGGTCTCCAGTTTATACGGCACGGGTTCACTGCAGCTAGCGAAAGTCATACAACAATCGCCCCTGCCAACCGTCCTATACCTTCCGTCTAAATTGCCCCGCGCATCGAAATCAGTAAAATACCCGCGAACCTGCTTCCCACGGTCGTTTCAGCGTATCGTCCGCAATCGGGCACGATGGAAAATCGCGGAAAGCAGAAAGGCAAACCAACCCGCTGCTGCCCGGAAGTCGCGCAGCGCACACACTCCGTTGTTTCGTTTCGCTTTTTTTGAAAACTCAACGCATTGTCCACGCACATGTCCACAAGACATGTGGACAACGATGAACCGACGGACCCGAACGAGCCATGTCAACGAAAAAGCCTAACGCCGCGTATAGCGAAGCATCGATCAAGGTGCTCAAGGGCCTGGAGCCGGTCAAGCAGCGGCCCGGCATGTACACGCGCACCGAAAACCCGCTGCACATCATTCAGGAAGTCATCGATAACGCATCCGACGAAGCGCTCGGCGGCTTCGGCCGTCAGATCACCGTCACGCTGCACACCGACCATGCCGTGTCCGTCGAAGACGACGGCCGCGGCATTCCGTTCGGCATGCATCCGGAAGAAGGCGTCCCCGTCGTCGAGATCGTATTCACGCGCCTGCACGCCGGCGGCAAGTTCGACAAGGCCGCGGGCGGCGCCTATACGTTTTCGGGCGGGCTGCACGGCGTCGGCGTGTCGGTGACGAACGCGCTATCCACGCGCCTCGACGTCACCGTGTGGCGCGACGGCAAGGTCGCCGAACTCAGCTTCTCTCACGGCGATGTCGTCAAGCCGCTGCAGGTGCGCGCCGCGGCCAGGACCGACAAGAAGTCCGGCACGCGCGTCACCGCGTGGGCCGATCCGAAATACTTCGATTCGCCTAACTTGCCGCTCGGCGAACTGCAACGCCTGCTGCGCTCGAAAGCCGTGCTGCTGCCGGGCGTCGAGGTCATCCTCGTCAACGAGAAAACGGGCGAGCGCCAAAGCTGGAAATACGAAGACGGCCTGCGCGGCTATCTGATGGAAGGCATGGCGGGCAGCGACCTGCTGATCCCCCTCTTCGAAGGCGAGCGCTACGCGGAAAGCTCGCGCTCGAACGAAGAAACTTTCGCCGAGGGCGAGGGCGCGGCATGGGTCGTCGCGTGGAGCGAAGAAGGCCCGCTCACGCGCGAGTCCTACGTCAACCTCATTCCGACGCCGGCAGGCGGCACGCACGAAGCGGGCTTGCGCGACGGCCTCTTCCAGGCCGTGAAGAGCTTTGTCGAATTGCACAACCTGCAGCCCAAGGGCGTGAAGCTGCTCGCGGAAGACGTGTTCGCGCGCGTGTCGTTCGTGCTTTCGGCCAAGGTGCTCGACCCGCAGTTCCAGGGGCAAATCAAGGAACGTCTGAATAGCCGCGACGCCGTGAAGCTGGTGTCGTCGTTCGCGCGTCCCGCGCTCGAGCTGTGGCTGAACCAGCACGTCGAGCACGGCAAGAAGCTCGCCGACCTCGTCATCAAACAGGCGCAGGCGCGCACGCGCGCGGGCCAGAAAGTCGAGAAGCGCAAGAGTTCGGGCGTCGCCGTGCTGCCGGGCAAGCTGACCGATTGCGAATCGACGGAAATCGGCCGCAACGAACTGTTCCTTGTCGAGGGCGACTCGGCAGGCGGCTCCGCGAAGATGGGCCGCGACAAGGAATATCAGGCCATTCTGCCGCTGCGCGGCAAGGTGCTGAACACGTGGGAAACGGAGCGCGATCGGCTGTTCGCCAACAACGAAGTGCACGACATTTCTGTGGCGATCGGTGTCGATCCCCACAACCCGGACGACACCGTCGATCTGTCCAATCTGCGTTACGGCAAGATCTGTATCTTGTCCGATGCGGACGTCGACGGTTCGCACATTCAGGTGCTGCTGCTCACATTGTTCTTCAAGCATTTCCCGCAGCTGATCGAGCGCGGGCACGTGCACGTCGCGCGTCCGCCGCTGTTCCGCGTCGATGCGCCCGCGCGCGGCAAGAAGCCGGCGCAGAAGCTGTACGCGCTCGACGAAGGCGAACTCGAAGCGATTCTCGACAAGCTGCGCAAGGACGGCGTGCGCGAATCGCAATGGACGATCAGCCGCTTCAAGGGCCTCGGCGAAATGAGCGCCGAGCAGCTATGGGACACGACGATGAACCCGGACACACGTCGCCTGTCGCCCGTTGCGCTCGGCGAACTCGACTTCGACGCGACCGTCGCGCGCATGACGATGCTGATGGGCAAGGGCGAAGCGGCGTCGCGCCGTAGCTGGCTCGAAGAGAAGGGCAACCAGGTCGAAGCGGATATCTGAGCGCCGCTGCGCTTCGTGCCAGCGAATGCATGTGAAGCACGAAGCGCGCGCCGCCGAACAAGGACACGGAATCTAGATGGACGACAACACTCCCGATCTTTTTGCCGAGCCGGCAGCGCCCGAGGGCGATGTCCTGACGCTCGGCAACTACGCGGAACGCGCGTATCTCGACTATGCGGTGAGCGTGGTGAAGGGCCGCGCGCTGCCCGACGTCAGCGATGGCCAGAAGCCCGTTCAGCGCCGCATCCTGTATGCGATGAACGAGATGGGCCTCGGCGACAACGCGAAGCCCGTCAAGTCGGCGCGCGTCGTCGGCGACGTGCTGGGCAAGTATCACCCGCACGGCGACCAGTCGGCGTACGACGCGCTCGTGCGTCTCGCGCAGGACTTCTCGATGCGCTATCCGCTGATCGACGGCCAAGGCAACTTCGGCTCGCGCGACGGCGACGGCGCGGCGGCGATGCGGTACACGGAAGCGCGTCTCACGCCGATCGCCAAACTGCTGCTCGATGAGATCGACCAGGGCACCGTCGATTTCATGCCGAACTACGACGGCTCGTTCGAAGAGCCGAAGCTGTTGCCCGCGCGTTTGCCGTTCGTGTTGCTGAACGGCGCGTCGGGTATCGCAGTCGGTCTCGCGACGGAAATTCCGTCGCACAATCTGCGTGAAGTCGCGGCGGCTGCCGTCGCAATGATCCGCCATCCGAAGATCACGCACGCCGAGCTGATGCAGCACATACCGGGGCCGGATTTCCCAGGTGGCGGCCAGATCATTTCGAGCGAAGCGGAAATCTCTCAGGCGTATGAGACGGGCCGCGGCAGTCTTAAGGTCCGTGCGCGCTGGAAGATCGAAGACCTTGCGCGTGGCCAATGGCAACTCGTCATCACCGAGCTGCCTCCGAACACGTCGGGCCAGAAGGTGCTCGAAGAGATCGAGGAGCAGACGAATCCGAAGATCAAGCTCGGCAAGAAGTCGCTCACGCCCGAACAGTTGCAGACGAAACAGACACTTCTGGGCCTGCTCGATGCCGTGCGCGACGAGTCGGGCAAGGATGCGCCCGTGCGTCTCGTGTTCGAGCCGAAGTCGCGCACGATCGATCAGACGGAGTTCGTCAACACGCTGCTCGCGCATACGAGCCTCGAATCGAACGCGACGCTGAACCTCGTGATGGTCGGCGCGGATGGACGTCCGCGTCAGAAAGGCATCGCCGAGATGCTGCACGAGTGGGTCGGCTTCCGCTTCACGACGGTCACGCGTCGTTCGCAGCATCGTCTGGGCAAGGTCAACGACCGGATTCACATCCTTGAAGGCCGGATGATCGTCTTTTTGAATATCGACGAAGTCATCCGCATCATCCGCGAATCCGAAGAACCGAAGGCTGCGCTGATCGAAGCGTTCGGTCTGTCCGATCGTCAGGCCGAGGACATCCTTGAAATCCGGCTGCGTCAGTTGGCGCGCCTGGAAAAGATCAAGATCGAGAAGGAACTGTCCGAGTTGCGCGACGAAAAAGCGAAGCTCGAAGAACTGCTCGGCAGCGAACCGGCGATGAAGCGCCTGCTCATCAAGGAAATCGAAGCGGATGCGAAGCAATACGGCGACGACCGCCGCACGCTGATCCAGCAGGAAAAGCGCGCGACGTTCGAAGCGCGCGTCGTGGACGAGCCCGTGACGGTCGTCGTGTCGCAGAAGGGCTGGGTGCGCGCGCTGAAGGGGCATGGGCTCGACCCCGCCGGCTTCACGTTCAAGGCGGGCGACAGTCTCTATGCCGCGTTCCAGTGCCGCACGCCCGATACGCTGATCGCGTGGGGCAGCAAGGGCCGCGTGTACTCGGTGGCCGTGGCGCAGTTGCCGGGCGGGCGCGGCGACGGCGTTCCCGTCACGTCGCTGATCGAGCTCGAATCGGGCACGCATCTGATGCATTACTTCGCGGCATCGGCGGACCAGGCATTGCTGCTGGCGTCGTCGAATGGCTTCGGCTTTATCGCGAAGGTCGGCGACATGGTGAGCCGCGTGAAGGCGGGCAAGGCGTTCATGACGATCGACGACGGCGCGACGCCGCTCGTGCCGATGCCGATGCTGCCCGACGCGACGCAGGTCGCGTGTCTGTCGGGCGGCGGGCGTCTGCTCGTGTTCGGTCTCGACGAGATGAAGACGCTGTCGGGCGGCGGACGCGGCGTGACGCTGATGGCGCTCGATCCGAACGAAGCGCTGACGCAGGCGCTCGCGATCAACGATGCGGGCGTCGTGCTGCAAGGCATCTATCGCAACAAGCCTTCCGAGGAGCAGCTGTCAGGCAAGGCGCTCGCGCCGCATGTCGGCAAGCGCGCGCGCAAGGGACGCGCGCCGGATACGAAACTGAAGGTGACGTCGCTGCGTCCGGTGCTGGGCGAATAAGGCGTGTGAACTTGAGCGCGCGGAATAGGTAGCCTTCATTCGCCGCGCACGGCATGATCGTCTAGCCGTAGTACTTTTCGCTGCGGCGCGCGTCATCGCAAGTAGCGTGCTTTGCGAACGCGCGCCGCGGCGAAAACCGTGAGCGGGGTCTCTCACGGCGCAATACAAAAAGAAATCAGCGCAGAGAATGAACTGCGCATGACGTCGCGGGTCGAATGCGGTCGTTGGCTCACGTCGGAGCCGACACGTCATCGACCGGGACATAACGGCAGCGCGCCATCATCGGGAAAGGAAAACAAATATGAACAAGGCGATGGAAGTCGCGCTCTTTCTGCATTTGCTGGGCGTCGCCGTGTGGATCGGCGGCATGGTGTTCGCGCACTTCTGCTTGCGCCCGGCGCTTGAAGATCTGTCGCCGCAGTTGCGTCTGCCGCTGTGGGAATCGGTGTTTGGCCGCTTCTTCAACTGGGTGGGCGTGTCCGTGCTGGTCATTCTGCTGTCGGGCGGTTTTCTGCTGATGCAGTTCGGCGGCGGTCACGCCACGTGGCAACTGCACGCGATGGCTGGCCTCGGCATCATCATGATGCTGATCTTCGGGCATATCCGCTTCGCAGTGTTTCCGCGTATCCGCCGCGCGGTGCAGGCGCAGAAGTGGCCCGACGGCGCGCGCGCGGTGGCAACCGTGCGGCGTCTCGTCATCGTGAATCTGGTGCTCGGCATCGTGACGATCGGCGTGGCGGTGCTGTCGCGCGGTTTCTGAAAAACACGCCTGTGCGGTTGTAGCGCTCGACCGTCGCTCCAGCTACAAGCGCCGCCCATGTCGATCATGCAACGACATGGGCGGCGCTTTTTGCATCGGCGGTGAGGTGCCGCGTCAGCCCACGTGCCCGATGTACAGCCAGACGCCGCACGCGACGGCGACCGTCCCATACACGGCATACACGGGCAGCTTGAGTTTCGCGAAGCACAGGCTCGAGAACGAGGCCGTCACGAGATAGGACGGTTCGAGCGGCACATGGCGCACGATGCGCAGCACGGCAACGGCGAGAAATGCCGTCGTCACTGCGCGCAGCACGCGCATCCCATGCTCGAAGCGCGGGTTCGTCTTCAGTCGATGCAGATGGCGCTGCGCGAGCACGACGAGACAACCGGACGGCACGAAGAGCGCAATCGTCGCGATCAGCGCGCCATGCCATCCTTCGACCAGATAGCCGAAGAACGGGATCACGTTCAACAGCGGCCCCGGCGACAACGGCGACAGCGAGAACGCGAGCGTGAATTCATTGTCCGTGACGCCGATCGTAGGCGTGACCAGCAGCGTTTTTAGCACAGGCAGCGCGGAGAAGCCGCCGCCGAACAGCGTCAGGCCCGCGCCCGCGAGACGCGGCCATAGCAGCGCGAGTTCGTAGCGATGCGGCAAGGGCAGCGCGAACATCAGCAGCAGCACGCCCAAGCCGGTCAGGAGACGCCAGTCGCCCGCGCTGAGCGTCGTCGCGAGGCGCTCGCCGCGCGCGTCGCTGCGCAGCCACCCCGACATGAACGCGACGCCCAGCAGGCCGATGTAGGCAGCGGGGGTATGCGCGCCGACCAGCGCGATGCACCCGAGCATGGCCGCCGTCCATTCGAGCCGTCCGCGCACGAGCGCGCGCGTCTGCTTGTACCAGGTCACGCCGATCAGTGTCGCGAGCACGACACTGAAGTGATCGAGCAGCGTCTGCGATGCGACCTCGCGCACGATCGGCGTGCGGTAGAAGATCGCGAATGCCGTCATCAGCATGAAGAAGGGCAGAACGCTCGCGAGGCCCGCGACCCACGCGCCCGAGCGTCCGCGCAACACATGGCCGAGCTGGACCGCGACATTGCAGCCGACGGGCCCCGGCACCATCCACGCGAGTGCGACGATATCGGAGAACGCGAGGTGCGTCAGGCGTTCTTCGCGCTCGACGTAGTGGTTCTCCAGTTGCGCCATCAGCGCGAGTCCGCCCCACGATAGCGCGGACAATCCGAACACGACGCGAAAGAGCGTCCACAGCGGCTCGCGCTCGTTGCTTCGTGCCGCTTCGTCTGCGTCTGCGGTCGGCGCGCTTGGCGCCGACATGTGCCGGGCTGGCCGCATGCGAACACCTGTCGGGTTGGTTTCTTATGCGGCGCGCCGTCGATGGCCGCGACTGCGCGCGCCGGCCTGATGCGCGTCCGGGCGAAACCGCCCGCGCCCGCTACGCGCCGGTAACGTTCATGTGCTGCCTGTATGTCCTGCCTGTATGACGCCGGATGGGCTGACGGGAACGAAGCCGCGTCGATGCGGTGTTGTTCCTCAGGCCGATTCGTCGCTCGTGCTCGAAGCGTCGCTGGTGCTGTCGGCGTCGCTGCTGTGCGCGACCCGCACGCCGTGCGTGCCGCACACGCCGAAGCGTTCGAGCAGCGCAGGGATGCCGTCGACGGGCACCGGCCGCGAAAACAGAAAGCCCTGCGCCTCGATATGTCCGAGTGCCGCGAGCCACGCGATCTGCTCTTCCGTTTCCGTGCCTTCGACGACCACCGTGAGGCCGAGCGAACGCGCGAGATTGACGATGGCCGACACCATCACGCAGACGCTGCGGTCGCCGGGAATGGCTTGCACGAACGACCGGTCGACCTTCAGCGTGTCGACCGAGAAGCGGTTCAGATACGACAGCGACGAATAGCCGGTGCCGAAGTCGTCGAGCGCGATGCGCACGCCGAGCCGCTTCAACGCGAAGATCTTTTCGGAGACGAGATCGGGATACTCCATCATCGCCGTCTCGGTGATTTCGAGTTCGAGGCGGCGCGCGCTGATGCCCGAGTCCTCGATGGCCTGGGAAATCGTTTCGTACAGATCGCCGCGCCAGAATTGCACGGCCGAAATGTTCACGGCCAGCGACAGCGTGTCGTAGCCCTGTTGCTGCCACTGCGCGAGCTGTCGGCACGCGGTGCGGATCACGAAATCGCCGATGGGCACGATGAGGCCCGTCGACTCGGCCACGGGAATGAACTCGTTCGCGGGAATCAGACCGTGCTGCGGATGGTTCCAGCGCACGAGCGCTTCGAAGCCGGTGATGCAGCGGCGCGCCAGGTCGATCTTCGGCTGATACGCGAGGAACAGTTGCCGGTCGGCGAGCGCGACGCGCAGTTGCTGTTCCCACTTCATCAGATGGTCCGCGCGATGCGACAGATGCGGCGAGTAGAACTGATAGCAGTTCTTGCCCGCGTCCTTCGCGCTGTACATCGCGAGGTCGGCCTTCTTCAGCAGATCGATTTCGCTTTCGTTCGCCACCGAGTAGAGCGCGATGCCGATGCTCGCATGCAGCACGAACGAACTGCCGCGCACTTCGAATGGCTTCGCGAACACGTCGGAGATCACTTCCGCGAGCATTACCGAGCGCTTCTCGACATCGTCGCCCTTGAGCACGACGACGAACTCGTCGCCGCCGATGCGCGACAGGGCGCCCGCATCGGCGACGGCATCGGCGAGACGCGCGGCTGTCATCTGCAGCACGATGTCGCCGGCGTTGTGGCCGAGCGTGTCGTTGACCGTCTTGAAGTTGTCGAGATCGATAAAGAGGATCGCCAGGCGGCCGACGTTCATCGTCTGCGCCACGTCATGACGCAGGCTTTGCAGTGTCGAGTAGCGGTTGCGCAGGCCCGTCAGCAGATCGAATTCGACGAGATGCGTCATCTCGCGCTCGCGTCCGAGCAGCTTGCCGATCAGACCCGTGGCGACCGCGAAGAAGCCGAGCATCGCGAGCGAGATGAAGCTCGCCATCAGCAGATAGACGTTGCGCGTGTGGTTGTAGTCGGCGAACTCTTCGGCCTGCGACAGACCGACCAGCACGCCGAGCGGATAGCCGTCGATATGCCGGTACGACACGATGCGCGTGACGTTGTCGATCGAATCGACGTAGGTACCCGACACGTGCTCCGAAGTCGGATAGACGCCCGTCGCCGTGAACACGCCCGGCGAGCTTTCGGAATTGCCCGTGCGGCGCGCGAGCACGGCGCCGCTGTCGGAGATCACGGCGATCACGCCGTCGCGTCCGATGGCCGCGTTGTTGTAGAAGTCGCTCGTGAAATAGCCCGGGTCTTCCGATACGACCACGACACCCGCAAACGTGCCGTCGGGATGATTCAGGCGGCGTGTCATCTGCAAGGTCCAATGGCCCGACACGCGGCCGAGCACGGGCTTGCTGATGAAAAGCTGATCGTCGTTCTCGTGCTCGTGAACCCTGAAGTGCTCGCGGTCGGACAGATCGATAGGCTTCGGATTGGATTCGGCTGTATTCGCGATCAGCTTGCCGTGCTCGTCGATCAGCGATACCTGCACGAGTGTTTCGCTTTGCACGACGCCTTTTTCGACGGTGCCCGTAAGATCGAAACGGCCCGGCGATTTTTCGAATTCGTATTTGACGAAGCGCGTGATCTGATCGACCTGGTGAATGGCCTTCACCGTATGCTGTTCGAGCGCCGCCGACAGAATGGCGGCCGACGCCATCGCCTCGCGATAAGTCGTGTCCTTCTCGACCGACAGGCGCGCGAAGATCACCGTCCACAACAGCACAAGCACCAGCACGCCGAGCGCGGGAATCGCGAGCAGCGCGCGTCGGCGCGTACCGGCCGGATCGAGACGGTGCCTGACGTCGCGCGCGGAAGAGATGCGGAACTGATTCATTCGGATAGACCGTGACCCTGTGCGTTGCGGCTGCTTGCGTTTCGGTGCTTGCGTTGCGAACGACTGCGCGAATGTTAAAACCGGCTGCATCGAATGGTTGATATGCCGCAACTGCTGCGGGAAGCAGGGGCGTGGTGGCGAGCCAAACCACCCGGTTGGTCAACGGTTACGTTTTTGATATTACTGAAAGGGCAATAATTAAGAAAGGTCTCACGCATCGGGTATACGCTGGGCTCGGCGGGCATGCGAACGAATCATGCGCGGGTTGCCGCCGCTGGCCTGACAGGCGCGCCAGGCGGGCGTTTGAAAGACTGAGTCGAAAATGTCCGGTGTGTCAGGAATCGCGTGAATGAATCGGCAACAGCCCTTATAGGAATGAGGCCATTCATGCGGGCTGCATGAATGGCCTCGAATGCGTTGAATGCGCGTTTTGTATCGATGTTTGTGCTTGTCTAGCACACCGATTTTTAGAAAATTCAGATGACGCGAAAGTGTCAATTCTCGCAACAACGCGGACGGTTGGTGTGTGGTTATAGCGCTATGGGTAGCACTTACGGCAGCCTGAAAGTGCCGTCGACGATCGTCACGGATGCGCCGCCAATCCACGTCTTGCCCGTCGCATCGTCGTAGCGGATAGAGACATCGCCTGCACGGCCAAGGGCCGTGCCCTGACGCACCGTGTATTGCACGCCGGGCCGGCGGTTCTGCTGCGTGAGCAGTCCTGCCAGCGCAGCGTTTGCACTGCCCGTCACAGGGTCTTCCCCAATGCCGAGGCCGCCGCCCATCATCAGGCAGCGCAACTCGAAGGTCGCGGGTCCGTTCGGATCGTGCGGACCATAGGCTGCGATGCCGTGCGCGCCGACCGTCTTCGCGATACGCTCGAACAGCGTGGCATCCGGATCGAGCGCGAGACACGCATCGGCAGAATTCATACGGACGACGAGCCATTGCGGGCCGTTATCGACGCCGCATGGCTGCGCCGTGTAATCGATTGCATCGCTGCGCAATGCGCGAGCGAGCGCCGGGTACTCGCTTTCGGCGAGCGGCGTCACGCGTGCGGGCGGCGCGGCGAAAGCCCACGCGTTGCGTTGGCTATCCTCTTCCGTCAATTCGATGAGGCCCGCAGCGCATTGCTGGACCATACGTCCCGCCTGCGTCGGCCGATTGCCGGCCTCGCGCCACGCGTGCGCGGTGCCGAGCGTCGGATGGCCGGCGAACGGCAACTCGCCGCGCGTCGTGAAGATGCGCACGCGATAATCGGCCGACGGATCGGTCGGCTTTAACAGGAAGGTCGTTTCCGACAGATTCGTCCAGCGCGCGATTGCCTGCATCTGTTCGGCGTCGAGTCCGTCCGCATCGAAAATCACGGCGAGCGGATTGCCTTTGAACGGCACCGACGTGAACACGTCGACCTGTCTGAAGCGAACGGTCTTCTCTTGCATCGTTTGATTCCTGTTCGGTGTTTTGCCCTGGTTGCTCCCGCAGCGATGTGATCGCGTGTCGTGCCGGCACAACTTCAACTGCGCTCCGCCCACGCGACAAGTGAAGCCACAAAAAAACACGCCGCCGATGACGCGTTCATGTCATCGACGGCGTATCGGCGTCGAAGCTGCGATGAAGGCGCGCGCAACAAGCGCCTATACGCGCAGTACGCGCCGCTTATTGCACCTCGGCGATCAGCTCGATCTCGACGCACGCGCCCATCGGAATCTGCGCGACGCCGAATGCCGAGCGCGCGTGCTTGCCGCGCTCGCCGAACACATCGGCGATCAGTTCCGATGCGCCGTTCGTCACGATGTGCTGCTCGGTGAAATCGAGCGTCGAGTTGACGAGGCTCATCAGCTTGACGATGCGCGTCACGCGGTTCAGATCGCCGACATGCGTGTGCAGCGTCGCGAGCAGATCGATTGCGATCGAGCGCGCGGCGGCCTTGCCTTCTTCGGTCTTCAGCGTGTCGCCGAGCTTGCCCGCCCACACCTTGCCGTCCTTCTTCGCGATGTGTCCGGACAGATACACCGTGTTGCCGCTTTGCGCGCTCATCACGTAAGCGGCGGCGGGCGCGCCTGCTACGGGCAGTTCGATGCCCAGTTCCTTCAGCTTGTCATACACATTCGATTGAGCCATGACGTGTCCTCGTCGGTGAATGGAAAGAGTCGTTTGCGATGCGCTTACACGCGCGCGCGAATCAGTTCTGCGAGACGCGCAATGCCTTCGTCGATCTTAGCGGGTGGCACGGTCACGAACGACAGGCGCAGCGTGTTGTGCTGCGCCTCGTTCGCGAAGAACGGGCCGCCCGGCACGAATGCGACGTTTTGCGCGACGGCTTCTTCGAGCAGCTTCATCGAGTCGATATGCTTCGGCAGCGACACCCAGATGAACATGCCGCCTTCCGGGCGATTCCACGCAACCCCTTCGGGCATGTAGCGTTCGAGCGAACCGAGCATCGCCTCGCACTGGTCGCGATACAGCGCGCGAATTTTCGGCACGTGCGTATCGAGGAAGCCGTCCTTCACGACTTCATGCACGATGCGCTGCGTGAAGCTCGGCGTGTGCAGATCGGTGGCCTGCTTGGCCTGCACGAGCTTGAAGTGCAGTTCTTCGGGCGCAATGATGTAGCCGATGCGCAGACCCGGCGCGAGCACCTTCGAGAACGAACCGAGATGCACGACGTGATCGGGCGCCATCGACAGCATCGTCGGCAGCGGCTCGCCCTTGTAGTCGAGCGCGCCATACGGATCGTCTTCGATGATCGGGAAGGGCGCCGATTTCGCGAACTCTGCGAGCGCGCGGCGGCGCTCGACGGGCAGGCGGCGTCCTGTCGGATTCTGGAAGTTCGGCTGCGCATACAGAAGGCGCGCGCCCTTCGTCAGTTCCGGCGTGAGACCTTCGGGGATCAGGCCGTTGGCGTCGGTCGGCACTTGAACGTAGCGCGGCTCGTACATCGAGAACGATTGCAGCGCGCCGAGGTACGTCGGCGTTTCGACGAGCACGGGGCTCTCCGGGCACACCAGCACCTTGCCGAGCAGATCGAGCGCCTGTTGCGAGCCCGTCGTGATCAGCACCTGCGACGGACGGATTTGCGCGCCGTTCACCGAGTAGCGCTGCGCGACCCATTCGCGCAGCGGCAGGTAGCCTTCCGTCGCGCTGTACTGGAGCGCGGCGGCGGGCGAGTCGCGCAGGATGCGATCGGAGGCCGCGCGCATTTCCTCGGCCGGGAAGGTGGCCGGCGAAGGCAGACCGCCCGCGAACGAAATGACCTCGGGCCGCTCGGTGACCTTCAGGATTTCGCGGATCGCCGAGCTGGTCAGCTTGCGAGCGCGTTCGGACAATTGCCAGGTCGGGGCATTGAGGTCGCTTTGATTCATGGGTCTCCTCGTCGGTATGTCTTGAACAGATGGTCGGTCAAAAAAGCGATTATCGCGCGAACTCGTCAGGCGGCGCGAACGGGCCGCGCTGCTGTGTGGACGGCGGCCTTGCGGCCGAGCATCACGGTGGCGATCACGGCGGCGGCGAAGATCCACGTGATGGGCGCGACGTCCTCGCCGAAGAAAAGCGCCGAAAACGCCATCGTGAAGAAGATCTGCAGCAGTTGGACCTGGCCGACGCGCGCGATGCCGCCCATCGCGAGGCCCGCGTACCACGCGAAAAAGCCGACGAACTGCGAGAACAGCGTCACGTAGCCGAACGCGAGCCACGTTTTCAGCGCGACGGGGCCGGGATGCGTGACGTGCTGCTGCCAGCCGAGCCACGCAACGGGAATCAGCAGGAACGGCGCGGACACGACAAGCGCCCAGCAGATCACCTGCCAGCCGCCCATCTGCCGCGCGAGCCGCGCGCCTTCCGCATAGCCGAGCGCGCCGATGCCGACCGCGACGAGCATCAGCAGGTCGCCTGCCTGGAATGCGCCGCCGCCCGCCTGCAACGCGAACGCGACGACGATCGCGCTGCCCGCGACGGCGCTCGCCCAGAACGCTTTCGACGGCCGCTCGTGCGACAGCCACGCCGCGTAGATCGCGACGCACAGCGGCTGCAATCCGTTGACGACGGCGCCATGCGACGCGGGCACGCTTTTCATCGCCCACGCCGAGAACACGGGAAACGCGATGATCACGCCGAGCGACACGACCGCGAGGGCCTTGAGCTGCGGCCAGGTCGGCAGCTTTTCGCGGCGGATCGCGAGCAGCACGGCGGCGGGAACGGAAGCGGCGAGCGCGCGCCCCAGGCCGTTCAGCAGCGGACTGAATTCGGCGACGACGATGCGGGTCATCGGCAGCGTCAGGCTGAAGATCATCACGCCGATCAGGCCGAGCAACATGCCTTGGGTTTCGCGCTTCATTGCTTGTGTCTCTCCATGCGTGTGGTTATCTGAGCGTGCGCAGGCCGCTCGGGGTTTCGATTTCGGCGGCGAGCGCAGGCGCGCCGTCCGTGCTTTCGAGCGCGATCAGCGTTTGCGCGCCGAGCCACAGCAGTTGCTGCGCGACGATGTCCGCTCGCGGATGCCAGCCCTTCAGCGCCTTGAGCAGCAGGCCCGTTTCCGGCAGCACCGTCGACGGATGACGCGGCGTGTCCCATTGAATCAGCGAAGGCACGATGCCGTCGCCCGCGCCTTGCCATGCGGGGAATGCGCCGTTATCGGCGACGGTGAGGCTCCACGTGAAATCGCCGCGTGTCATCGGCACGACGGTGGGAATGCGCTGCGGATACTGCTGTTGCCACAGCGCGAGATGCTTCGGCCGTTCGACGCGCGCGGCCCAGTGCGACAGATACGGACCGTTCGCGAGCCGCGCGTGAGTCGCGGGATCGTCGAGCGCGAACAGGCGTGGCCGCGCGTTCGCGGTGTCCTGCGCGTCGGGATCGATCGCGATGACTTCCAGATACGCGCCGCCCCACAGGTTGAGCAGCCGGTTGTGCGTGCGCATCGACGGATGCGCGCCGCCGCCGGACGGCGCAATGCCGAGCGTATCGGCGACGTATTGCGTGCCTTCGTCGAGCGTGCGGGCGGAAACAACGAGATGGTCGAGTCGTAGCGTGTGTGCGGTCATGGCTGCAAGGGGACGGTCGATCGGCTGGGAGCCGCTACGGCAGGCAACTGTCTGCCGGATGCCGGGCCACCAGGGTTGATCCGTAAGAATAACCGTTCGGTGCGGCCGGACCATGCGCAGTGCGGCAAGGCCGGTATCGGCAGGCTTTGCGCCGCCGACCGATCAAGCGGGCAATGGGAAAACAGCGGCAGCGTCGAATCAAATGTACCGGCAGTGACCGGCACAGTAACGGTACAATCGGCTCGATACTGTTCGGTACAGTTGTCCGGTCACGTTGCGGTCCGTTCGACCGGGCATGCCGTTCAGCCGCTGGGGCCGGGTCGCTCGTGCCGCGTTCGTTCCGCCCGTTCCGCGACGGCCGCCTTGCCTGCTTCAGTTGCCGTTTCCGATGTTGCCCTTGCAGCGCATAGCTGGAGTCCGCCATGTCCGTTCCGCTCGATCTGATTCCCGCGCCCCACGACGCGTCGGCGCTCACGCTCGTCGATCAGCTGGTCCAGTGGGCGCGCCGCCGCATCGAAGAGCGTGTGTTCCGCCCCGGCATGCGCATGCCGTCGATCCGCAAGCTCGCGCTCGACAAGGGCGTGTCGCGCTTCACGGTCGTCGAGGCGTACGAGCGGCTCGTCGCGCAGGGCTATCTGGATTCGCGGCGCGGCTCCGGCTTCTACGTGCGCGAGCGGCTTGCGGGCCCGGTGCCCGTCGAGCGCCGTCTTTCGTCCAATGCCGCGGCCGATGCGGCGCCCGCGCCCAGCACGATCGACGTCGTCTGGCTGCTGCGCAACATGCTGCACACGTCGACGCGGCCCGAGCGCGGACCTGGCCTCGGCTATCTGCCGTCGCGCTGGCTCGACGGCGAGCTGATCACGGGCGCGCTGCGCACGCTCGGACGGCAAAGCGGCGCGCAGATGCTCGGCTTCGGCACGCCGCAAGGCTTCCTGCCGCTGCGCCAGCAGTTGCAGACGCGGCTCGAAGAGCTGGAGATCGGCGCGTCGCCGGAACAGATCGTGCTCGTGTCCGGCATCACGCAGGCGATCGACCTGATCGCGCGGCTCTACGTGCAGCCGGGCGATACCGTGATCGTCGGCGATCCGGCGTGGTTCCAGATGTTCGGGCGCTTCGCGTCGCAGGGCGCGCGCCTCGTCGGCATGCCGTACACGCCGGACGGCCCGGATCTCGACGCGCTCGAAACGCTCGTGCAGACCTGGCGCCCGAAAATGTTCGTGATCAACTCGGTGCTGCAAAATCCGACGGGCACGTCGCTGACGGCGGCGCAGGCGTTCCGCATCTTGCGGCTTGCGGAGGAATACGACTTCATCGTCGTCGAAGACGACATCTACGGCGACCTGTGCCCGCCAGGCTTCGCGGCGACGCGCCTCGCGAGCCTCGACCAGCTGCGGCGCGTGATTTACCTTGGCAGCTTTTCGAAGACGCTCGCGGCGAACCTGCGGGTCGGCTTCATGGCATCGTCGCTGGACGTGGCGAAGGCGGTCACGGATCAGAAAATGCTCGTCGGCATGACGACGCCGGAACTTAACGAGCGCGTTCTGTACAAGATCCTCACGGAAGGGCACTACCGGCGGCACGTCGAGCGGCTGCGCGCGCGGCTCGACGGCGTGCGCGACAAGTCCGTGCGGATGCTCGAAAAAACGGGGCTGCGCATGTTTCAGACACCGGCGGCGGGCATGTTCGTGTGGGCGGATACGGGCGTGGACGCCGATGCGCTCGCGGCCGCCGGCCACGAGGAGGGCTTCTTGCTGACACCGGGAAGCCTGTTCTCGCCGCAGCAGTCGCCGACCACGTGGATGCGCTTTAACGTCGCGAATTGCGGCGATCCGGCGCTGCCGACGTTTCTGTGCGGCTATCTGGACGGCGTCGCGCGCCGCGCTTCATGACATGAAGCCTCTTGAATCGGCGGCGCACGACCCCATCTGAGCGCGCAAAGTCCGTGTCGAACGCCATCGGCACGGGCATCGTCTGCTTCGAATCAACCTGCAACGGAAAGGGAAAACGACCATGGCACAAGAAACCATGAGCTTCCAGGCAGAAGTGAAACAGCTTCTGCACCTGATGATTCACTCGCTGTACAGCAACAAGGAAATCTTCCTGCGCGAACTGATCTCGAACGCATCGGACGCGGCGGACAAGCTGCGCTTCGAAGCGATCGCGAACAACGCGCTGTACGAGAACGATCCGAACCTGCGCATCCGCGTGTCGTTCGACAAGACGGCCCGCACGGTCAGCATCGACGACAACGGCATCGGCATGAGCCGCGACGAAACGATTTCGCACCTCGGCACGATCGCGCGCTCGGGCACGAAGGAATTCTTCGGCAAGCTGTCGGGCGACCAGCAGAAGGATGCGGCGCTGATCGGCCAGTTCGGCGTCGGCTTCTATTCGGGCTTCATTGTCGCGGACAAGATCACCGTGGAGACGCGCCGCGCCGGCCTGCCGGTCTCGGAAGGCGTGCGCTGGGTGAGCTCGGGCGAGGGCGATTTCGCGGTTGAAACCATCGAGCGCGCGCAACGCGGCACGACGATCACGCTGCATCTGCGCGCCGACGAAGACGAACTGCTGTCCACGTACAAGCTGAAGTCGATCATCCAGAAGTACTCGGATCACGTCGCGCTGCCCATCCTGATGCAGAAGGAAGAGTGGGACGCCGAGAAGAGCGAAATGGTCGCGAAGGACGAGGACGAGACCGTCAACCAGGCGAGCGCGCTGTGGACGCGCGCAAAGAACGACATCACCGAAGAGCAGTACAAGCAGTTCTACCAGCACCTGTCGCACGATCACCAGGATCCGCTGACGTGGACGCACAACCGCGTCGAAGGCCGCAGCGAGTACACGCAACTGCTGTACGTGCCGGCGCACGCGCCGTTCGATATGTGGAACCGCGATCATCGCGGCGGCCTCAAGCTCTACGTGAAGCGTGTCTTCATCATGGACGACGCCGAGCAACTGCTGCCCTCGTATCTGCGTTTCGTGAAGGGCGTCGTCGATTCGAGCGACCTGCCGCTGAACGTGTCGCGTGAATTGCTGCAGGAAAGCCGCGACGTGAAGGCGATCCGCGAAGGCGTGACCAAGCGCGCGCTGTCGATGCTCGAAGATCTGGCCAATTCGGAAGAAACGGCCGGCAAGGAAAAGTACGCGACGTTCTGGAAGGAATTCGGCCAGGTGCTGAAGGAAGGCATTGGCGAGGACTTCTCGAACAAGGAACGCATCGCGAAGCTCGCGCGTTTCGCGTCGACGCATAACGACTCGTCCGAGCAGAACGTGTCGCTGACGGATTACGTCGCGCGCATGAAGCCCGAGCAGACGAAGATCTACTATGTGACAGCGGATACGTATCAGGCCGCGAAGAACAGCCCGCATCTCGAAGTGTTCCGCAAGAAGGGCGTCGAAGTACTGTTGCTGACCGATCGCGTCGACGAATGGATGCTGTCGTTCCTTCAGGACTTCGACGGCAAGCCGCTGCAAAGCGTCGCGCGCGGCGACCTCGATCTCGGCCAGCTGAACGACGAGGAAAAGCAGGCGCAGGAGAAGGTCAGCGAAGAGCTGAAGCCGCTCGTCGAGCGCATGAAGGAGACGCTCAAGGACAAGGCGAAAGACGTGCGTCTGACGTTCCGCCTGACCGATTCGCCGTCGTGCCTCGTCGCCGATGAAGGCGACATGAGCGGCTATCTGCAGCGCATGCTGAAGGCCGCGGGGCAGAATGCGCCGGCGATGCACCCGATTCTCGAAGTGAATCCGGAACATGCGCTGGTGAAGAACCTCAGCGCCGACAACGCGAATTTCGACGACTGGTGCCACCTTTTGTTCGATCAGGCGTTGCTGGCCGAAGGCGGTTCGCTCGAAGATCCGGCGAGTTTCGTGAAGCGCACGAACGCGCTGTTGCTGGCGCGCTGACGCGCGTTGCCCGATAAAGGGGCGAAGAGAGGAAATGCGCTGCTTCGGCAGCGCATTTTTTTGCATGCGCCGTACGCGCGGCGATGTGCGATTAGCGCTGTGGCGATGCGCCATTCAGCTTGCGCACCTGAGCCAGCACCGACCCCGCGAGTTCTTTCGCTTCGGCGCATGCCTGCGCGTCGCCGAGCACATGCGCGGCGACCTTGCCGATGGCCGCGCTCGTGTGCTTCGTCGTGTGACGCTGCGCGAGCGCGGAGGCGGCGAGTTCCTTTTCGATCTTCGATGCGGCGGAACGCTTGAGCACGATCGCGGCGAGATGCGCGACGCGGTCCGACGTGGCTTTGTCCTGAGCGGTCAATTGAAGCTCCCTGGGTTGTGGATAAAAGGCCGTGCATGAGCGCACAGCGCTCGCCGGTTATCTTCATCGTTTGGTGGGCGCTTTGAACGGCGAATGGTCCGAATCGCGCGGCGGAATGGTCGGTGAATCCGTGCGGACATGGCATCTCGAAGACCTGCTTTTTCTGGCCACCCTATAATGCCGGCCATGTCTATTCGTTTCGATGCTGCCGACGCCCATTGGCGCGTCGCGCCCCTTCCAGGTTTTTCGACCGATCAAAAAGACTGGCTCACGCGCGGTGGTTCGCTGACCGCGCATTTGCGCACCCTCGGCGTGGTGGTCGTGCGCGTGACGCGCGAAGCCGTCGACTTGCCCTATGACGACGAGTACGCCGCGCTCGGCATCGCGCCGCGCACGCCCGTGTGGGTGCGCGAAGTGGCGTTGTCGGTGGACGGCACGCCGTTCGTCGCCGCGCACAGCATTGTGCCGCTCACGGCGAGCACGGGCGTTTGGCAGGCAATGCGGCGTCTGCGCACGCGGCCGCTCGCGGAGCTGTTGTATAGCGACAGCAGCGTGTCGCGTTCGTCGCTGGTGAGCCGGCGCGTGACGGCGCGGCATCCGCTGTACCGGCTCGCGTCGAAAGAAACGGGCGGCGCGCGCGTGCATGCGCTCGTCGCGCGGCGTTCGGTGTTCGAGCGCTATGGCGAGCCGCTGATGGTCACTGAATGCATGCTGCCCGCGCTGTGGGCGAAGCTCGCGATGGACGGCGACGGGCATGCATACGGGCGGATCGCGCAGTCCGTGCCGCGCGATCATGGCCAGGCGCTCGGTCACACGGCGTCGCGCGCGGATGTCAACGCAAAACGCGTCGAAAAGCGGGTCGACAAGCGCGAGGGGGCCCGCTGATGTTGCGCGGCTTTCCACCCGTCGTCGCCGAGAGCACGCATACGCTGATACTCGGCAGTTTTCCCGGCGAGGCGTCGCTCGCGGCGACCCAGTACTACGCGCATCCGCGCAACCAGTTCTGGCGCTTGCTCGGCGCGGTGATCGGCGAACCGCTGGCGGAACTCGATTACCCCACGCGCCTCGAGCACGTGCTGAAGCATGGCATCGGCGTGTGGGACGTGCTGGCCGCGTGCACGCGCGAGGGCAGTCTCGATGCCGCGATCCGCAACGCGACGCCCAACGACTTCGCATCGCTGCGCGAGTACGCGCCGAAGCTCGCGAAGGTTTGCTTCAACGGCAAGACAGCGGGCCGCTTTGCGACCGTGATCGCCGCGGCCGGCTACGAAACCCTCGTGCTGCCGTCGTCGAGCCCTGCGAATGCTATGCTCTCGTTCGACCAAAAATTGCGCCTGTGGCGCGACATCCTTACATGACGAAACTGATCAAGCGCGCTTCGGCCGAGGCGCGTGCTTTCCGCAACAAAGAATCCGCAGTCTCGAAGCAAAGAATTTCGCGCGCGAAAACGCGTGCCGCGCGTGACGAGGACGACTTCGCCGGCGTCGCGAAGGCTTCGATGATCGAAGCGCCGCGCAAGCCGCGCTTTGCGCCCGTCACGTTCTCGGAACAGGGCGGCGTGCGCTATCTGCACTTCGGCACGGAATGGGTGCAGGGCGCCATGCGTCTGTCGAAGCCCGATCACATCGAACTCGAATATGCGCAGCAAATGATGGCCTGGCTGCTGTTCCTCGAAACGCCCAAGCGCATCGTGCAACTCGGACTCGGCACGGGCTCGCTGACGAAGTTCGCGCATCGCTTCCTGAAGCGCGCGAAGGTCGAAGCCGTCGAGCTGAATCCCGCTGTCGTGATCGCGGCGCGCACGATGTTCGGCCTGCCCGCCGACGACGCGCGTCTCAACGTGCGCGAGACGGATGCATGGGAGTTCGTCAACGATCGCGAGAACCACGGCACGATCGGCGCATTGCAGATCGATCTGTACGACGCGACCGCGCGCGGCCCCGTGCTCGACAGCGTCGCGTTCTATCGCGCGGCACGCGCATGCCTGGCGCAAGCGGGCGTCGTCACCGTCAACCTGTTCGGCGACCATCCGAGCTTCGTGCGCAACATGAAGCGGTTGAATGAAGCCTTCGACGGACGCGTCGTCGCGTTGCCGGAAGTGCACGACGGCAACCGCATCGCGATTGCGTTCTCGGGGCCCGCCATCGACGTGCCGTTCACGCAGTTGCAGGCGCGCGCGAAGCTCGTCGAAGCGCAACTCGCGTTGCCGGCGCGCAAGTGGGTCAAGGCCTTGCAGGAGTCGACGGGTCAGAACGGCACGTTCGCGGTCTGACGCGCGTCGGCATTCGAGCGCAACAAGAACGCAACAAGAACGCAACGAAGAACGCAACAAGCGACGCCATCACGAACGGCGTCGGCCCCGCGCTGGTGCAACGCCGGCGCGCAACCGCCGTGCCATCGACGGCACGGCGGAATCAAGGCGACTATGCAACGCGGCTTTCGCTCAACCGCACTCGACGCAGCGCGTCCAACGAAGCGGCAGAAGTTTCCGCTTCGGTCTCCCGTCCCACATTCCCCAACGTTTCTCCTATTGACAACACCGTTGCGTTTAGGGTCAGCCCTGCTTGACCGGTCGTTCGCCACTCCGATACTCTTTCGATGCTTTCGGGGAGCCTGAGCTGTTATCCACAGCCGGGTCCATCCGCCCGCCAAACACGGGCCACAATTCAATAAAAGGAAAGAGGAGACGTCATGGCTCACGACGCCGCCGCCAACAAGGCCAGCAAGCACTGGCTCTGGCTGTTGCTGCTGCCCTGGATCGCGATGATCTGGGTGCCGTCATACAACAAGGTCGAACCGCAACTGTTCGACTTCCCGTTCTTCTACTGGTATCAGCTGCTGTGGGTGCTGATCAGCGCCGTGATCACCGCGCTGGTGTACTTCAAGACGAAGACCCGCTCGAAGGGAGGCGCACGATGAATGCAATCGCAACCTTCGTCTTCGTGCTGTTCTTCATCGGCGTCACGATTCTCGGCTTCGTCGCGGCCCACTGGCGGCGCGGCGATCTCGCGCACCTGGAAGAGTGGGGCCTCGGTGGCCGGCGCTTCGGCACGGTTGTCACATGGTTCCTGCTGGGCGGCGACCTCTATACGGCGTACACCTTCGTCGCCGTGCCGGCGCTCGTGTTCGGCGCGGGCGCGACGGGCTTCTTCGCGCTGCCTTATACGATCCTGATCTATCCGTTCGCGTTCGTCGTGTTCCCGAAGCTGTGGAGCATCGCCAAGCGCCAGGGCTACGTGACGTCCGCCGACTTCGTCAGCGCGCGCTACGGCAGCCGCATGCTCGCGCTCGCCATTGCCGTGACGGGCATCGTCGCGACGATGCCGTACATCGCGCTGCAACTGGTCGGCATCGAAGTGGTGATCGGCGCGCTCGGCTTCGACACGACGGGCTTCGTCGGCGATCTGCCGCTGATCATCGCGTTCGCGATCCTCGCGGCCTACACGTATACGTCGGGCCTGCGCGCGCCGGCGATGATCGCCGTCGTCAAGGACGTGCTGATCTACATCACGATCGCTGCCGCGATCATCGTGATTCCGCCGCAATTGGGCGGCTTCGGCCACATCTTCAGTGCTGTGCCGCCGGCCAAGCTGCTGCTCAAGGCCCCCGACGTGTCGAGCCTGAACGGCTATAGCGCGTACGCGACACTGGCCGTGGGATCGGCGCTCGCGCTGTTCCTGTATCCGCACTCGGTGACGGCGATTCTGTCGTCGTCGTCCGGCAATACGATCCGCCGCAACATGGCGATGCTGCCCGCGTACTCGCTGGTGCTCGGCCTGCTCGCGCTGCTCGGCTTCATGGCACTTGCCGCGGGCGTGAAGGACATGCCGGAGTTCGCGCCGTACTTCAAGGCCTTCGGCCCGAACTTCGCGGTGCCGGCGCTGTTCCTGCACTTCTTCCCGTCGTGGTTCGTCGGCGTCGCGTTCGCGGCGATCGGCATCGGCGCGCTGGTGCCCGCCGCGATCATGTCGATTGCAGCGGCGAACCTGTACACGCGCAACATCCACAAGGAGTTCGTCAACCGCAACATGACGCACGAGCAGGAAACGAACATCGCGAAGCTGGTGTCGCTGATCGTAAAGGTGGGCGCCGTGG
This sequence comes from Paraburkholderia diazotrophica, assembly GCF_038900755.1. Taxonomy (GTDB): domain Bacteria; phylum Pseudomonadota; class Gammaproteobacteria; order Burkholderiales; family Burkholderiaceae; genus Paraburkholderia; species Paraburkholderia diazotrophica_A. The sequence continues at coordinate 154,304 of NZ_JBBPEN010000010.1, read as the reverse complement.
CGTTCATTCTCGGCCTGCCGCTCACGTATGCGATCCAGTTGCAACTGCTCGGCGGCATCTGGATCATCCAGACGCTGCCCGCAATCGTGCTCGGCCTCTATACGCGTGTGCTCGACTATCGCGGCCTGCTGCTCGGCTGGGCGGCGGGCATTGCCGTCGGCACATGGATGGCGATCTCGCTGAAACTCGCGGGTTCGATCTATACGATCCACATCGGCGGTCTGGCAATTCCGGGTTACGCGGCCGTCTGGTCGCTGATCGTCAACCTCGTCGTGTCGATCGTCGTCAGCTTCGCCGTGCGCGCAGCGGGCATGAAGCACGCGGAAGACCGCACGAGTCCGGAAGATTATCTGGACCACCCGCTCGAAAGCTGATCGCGCCGTTTGCGCGTTCCGCATCACACGAAGCCCGCAGCCACGCTGCGGGCTTTTTTGTCGGCACGGTGCGGCCTGGCGGTCTCCGGCGGTCTCCAGCGGTCTCCAGCGGTCTCCTGCCGATGACGCTCACATCGTTTATGCTCATCCGATGGCTTCGATCCAACGTGAGATAACCGATGGCATTAGCCGACCCGCATTCGAATCCGTCACGTAAGCGCAGCGACAAGCCGCCCGTCTCGCACGACGCCGCCACCGCGCGCCTCGCGCCGCGCCGCACGCGCATCGGACGGATCGCGCGCGCGATCACGTCGCCGTACTACCGCTATCGGCACGCGAAGTTCTTTCATAGCCTGCGCGTCGGTCTCGCGATGCTCGTGTCGATTCTCGCGACGACGGGCATCGACATTCCGCATGGCATCTGGTCGTCGGTGACGCTGCTGGTGGTGATAGGCGGGCTGCAGCATCACGGCAATATCCGCAAGAAGGCGGCGGAGCGCGCGGCGGGCACGCTGCTCGGCGCGGCGCTCGGGCTTGCGCTGATCCTGCAACAGAACCTGTTCGACTCGCTGCCGCTCACGTATGTGCTGATGTCGGCGATTGCTGCCGTCTGCGCGTGGTTCGCGATCGGCACGGCTGGCTACGTCGCGCTGCTGACGGCGATCACGATGTGCATCGTCGCGGGCCACGGCGACAACATGATCGATACGGGCCTGTGGCGAACGCTGAACGTGCTGATCGGCATCGTGATCGCGCTCGCGTTTTCGTTCGCGCTGCCGCTGCACGCAACCTATTCGTGGCGATATCTGCTCGCCGACAATCTGCGCGAGTGCGCGCGCCTCTACGCGCGAATGATGACGGGCGTGTCCATCGGCAGCGACGAGCAGGTGGCCGCGTTCATCCGCATGGGCAAGCGGCTCGTGCAACTGCGCTCGCTGATGCCGTCGGTGGCGAAGGAAATCGACTTTCCCATTGCGCGGCTCGACGACATCCAGCGTCTGCATCGCTCGATGCTGAGCGCGCTGGAAATGCTGTCGACGGGTACGCTCGCGCACGCGGAAATACGCGAAGCGTTTGCGCACGAGTGCGGCGAGGAGGCGAACGCGGTGCGCATGACGCTGCTTGCGAGCGCGCGTGCGTTGCGCTTCGCGGGCGCGACGCAGTTCGGGATGCCGAAGGGGGTTTCAGCGGACACACTGGCTTGCCCGGCTGCCGACGCGACGGCACGAAGCGCAGATGGGCCGTTGGGCGCGCAGGATTTGCACAAAGAAATGGCCCCTGAGTTGCAGGGGCCGTACTGGCTTGCGCAGCGCTTTGCGGAACAGGTCGAGCGCATGCGCGCGTTGCTGGCTGCTGCCGAAGCGAACTGGAATATCGAAGGCGGAGATCGCGAGCACGCTGCGCGCTGATCCGCTTGCCGATCCGATATTCGGCGTTGGGATCAGCTCGGGTGCTTGTCCCCTTCGTGCGGGTTCGTGACCATCCACATCACGCCGAACCTGTCGATGGCCATGCCGAAGCCGCTGCTCCAGAACGTTGCCTGCCACGGCATCACGACGTTGCCGCCTTCCGAAATCGCCTTGAACGTTTTTTCGCCTTGCGACGGGTCGTCGACGGTGATCGACAGGCTGTAGCCCGAGTGTGTAACGGGCGTTCCGTCGCAATTGCCATCCGACGCCATCAGTTCCGTCGAACCGATCCTGAACGTCGAATGCATGATTTTTTCTTCGGTGCCCGGACGGATCGGCTGCTCAGGGCTCGGCGGCGCATCCTTGAAGCGCATCTGGAACACCACCTGCGCGCCGAGCTTCTCACCGTAGAACTTCAGCGCTTCTTCACAGCGGCCATTGAAAAACAGATAGGGTTGGATTTGCATCGATGTCTCCACTCAATTGACGTGTCGTTCCATGCGAACGCGCAGCGACGCATTCGTGTCAACGATTGTAGTCGTCGCGAGAGCGTCGAATGTGAAACTGTGTTGACCGAAGCAATGCGCGCGGCGGGCCGACGGCGCGCGAAGAACTCGCAAGAAAGCAGGCGCAAAAAAGCGTATAAAAAACGCGCACAAAAAAACGCGCGCGGCCTTGCGGGCCGCGCGCGCCACTGTTGCGCCGTGAAAGGATGCGACGCCGATCAGCGCAGCGCGTCGATCACCTTTTCGAGCTTGATCGCGTCCGCTGCGAACACACGGATGCCTTCCGACAGCTTTTCGGTCGCCATCGCGTCTTCGTTGACGAGGAAGCGGAACGACGGCTCGTCCGTCGGCACGCGCGCGATCTCGGCGTTCTTGCTCGCATCCGGCGACAGCTTGCGCTCGACCTTGTCGGTGCTGTCGTGCAGCTTTTGCAGCAGATCCGGGCTGATCGTCAGCAGATCGCAGCCCGCCAGTTCGGTGATCTGGCTCGTCGTGCGGAAGCTCGCGCCCATCACTTCCGTCGGGTAGCCGAACTTCTTGTAGTACGCATAGATGCGGCGCACCGACTGCACGCCCGGATCGTTCGCGCCGCCGTCGCGCGCTTCGTCCCAGTTGCTGCCGGCGCTCTTCTTGTACCAGTCGTAGATGCGGCCGACGAACGGCGAGATCAGTTGCGCGCCCGCTTCCGCACACGCGACGGCTTGCGGCAGCGAGAACAGCAGCGTCATGTTGCACTTGACGCCTTCCTTCTGCAGCACCTCGGCCGCGCGGATGCCTTCCCACGTCGACGCGAGCTTGATCAGCACGCGCTCGCGGCCGATGCCATGCGCTTCGTACATCTTGATGAGTTCATGCGCCTTGTCGATCGACGCTTTCGTGTCGAACGACAGGCGTGCGTCGACTTCCGTCGATACGCGGCCCGGAACTATCTTCAGGATTTCGGTGCCGAAGGCGATCAACAGGTTGTCGATGATTGCGCTGACGGGCTTCGACGCGTGGTCGCGCACCGTCTTTTCGAGCAGCGGCTTGTATTCGTCCTTCTGCACGGCCTTCAGGACCAGCGACGGGTTCGTCGTCGCGTCCTGCGGCTTGTATTGCGCGAGTTGCTGGAAGTCGCCGGTATCCGCGACGACCTTGGTGTATTGCTTGAGTTGATCGAGTGCAGTAGTCATGTCGAGCCTTCGCTTCGGGGCGCACGCGCGCCATGGTCCAGGGAAATGATGACGCCGCGCGAGGCCGCCGCCAGCAAGCAAACGGCCACGCATGCGCGTCACCGGCAGTGTCCACGCCGCAAGCCGGAAATGTTACCGTGGAACGCCGCCCGATACTTCTATTCTATGGCGGATTGGGTGATGCTGGTTTGACAGGTACGCGCCTCTGTCCGTTCGCGCCAGGGCGCCAGGCGCTTTCCGCCTTTGGGTCTGGCTGTCCGCAGCGCCGCGTGGTCGTTCGCGTTTCGCGCATTGGACGCGCGGTCATGCGCGCCGCGCGTTCAGCACGAATTGCGTGACCAGGCCCGCGACGAGCCCCCAGAACGCCGAGCCGATCGACAGCAGCGTGAGTCCCGAGGCCGTCACCATGAACGTGACGAGCGCGGCTTCACGCTGCCGTGCGTCGTGCATCGCGTTCGTGAGCCCGCTCATGATCGAGCCGAACAGCGCGAGCGCCGCGACCGACACCACGAGCGCTTTCGGCAGCGAGCCGAAGAGGGCGGCGATCGTCGCGCCGAAGATGCCCGCGATCAGATAGAACATCCCGCACCAGACGGCCGCCATATAGCGCTTCGAGCGGTCTTCGTGCGCCTCGCGGCCCGTGCAGATCGCGGCTGTGATCGCGGCGAGATTCACGCCGTGCGAGCCGAACGGCGCGAGCAGCAGCGACGCGATGCCCGTCGTCGCGATCAGCGGCGCGGACGGCGTCTGGTAGCCATCGGCGCGCAGCACGGCGATGCCGGGCACGTTCTGCGAAGCCATCGCCACGACGAAGAGCGGAATGCCGACGCTGACGATCGCCGACAGCGAGAACGCGGGCACGGTCAGCACGGGCACGGCGAACGCCACGCGGAAAGCGCTGAAGTCGAGCAGACCCAGCGCGCCTGCAACGGCCGTGCCGACCACCAGCGTCGCGGGAATCGCATAGCGCGGCGCGAAACGCTTGATCACGAGGTAGGTGAAGAACATCGCGAGCACGAGCGCCGTCTGGAATTGCGCGGCGCGAAAAATCTCGATGCCGATCTCGAACAGGATGCCCGCGAGCAGGGCCGCCGCGATGCCCGCCGGAATCTTTCTCATCAGCGTATCGAACCAGCCCGTGAGGCCCACGACCGTCAGCAGCAGTGCACAGACGATGAATGCGCCTATCGCTTCGGGATACGCGACATGCGGCAGCGACGAAACGAGCAGCGCCGCGCCCGGCGTCGACCATGCAATGACGATGGGCGCGCGAAAGCGCAGCGACAGTCCGATCGTGCACAGCGCCATGCCCATCGACAGCGCCCAGATCCACGACGAAATCTGCGCATCCGTCAGATGCGCGGCGCGGCCTGCCTGGAACATCAGCACGAGCGAACTGGTGTAGCCCGTCATCATCGCGACGAAGCCGGCGACGAGCGCGGACAGCGACGTGTCGGTGAATGGACTGAGCGGCGCGCGCGTGGCCGTGGAGAAATCGGGGGAGGAAGGGGTGGTCATCCTGCGTGTCTCTTATCGTGCGTTATGGGTGGTGCTTTGATGGGCGGTGCATTAAGGGGCGATACGTTGTTGCGGCGCCGTTGCCGCGCGGCGCGCGACGAAGCGCGAGCGGGCGCGCTGCGTCCGCTATCGTCGCCCGCGTTCGGACGTCGAAGACCGGTGGCGTTTACTTGCTCAGCACGCGCATCGCGGTTTCGAGCCCGGCGAGCGTGAGCGGATACATCCGGTGGCCGAGCACTTCGCGGATCACCGAAACCGACTGCCGATACTCCCACAAGCCTTCGGGCTCCGGGTTGAGCCACGCGTGATGCGGGAAATGATCGGCGATCCGGCGCAGCCACACGGCGCCCGCTTCGGCGTTGTTGTACTCGACCGAGCCGCCCGGCTGCAGCACTTCGTACGGACTCATCGTCGCGTCGCCGACGAAGATCAGTTTGTAGTCGGGCGTGAACTTGTGCAGCATATCCCACGTCGCGAGCCGCTCGACGTGCCGGCGGCGGTTGTTCTTCCACAGGAAATCGTAGACGCAGTTGTGGAAGTAGTAGAACTCGAGGTGCTTGAACTCGGCCTTCGCCGCCGAAAACAGTTCTTCCGTGCGCTTGATGTGATCGTCCATCGATCCGCCGACGTCGAGCAGCATCAGCACCTTCACGTTGTTGTGCCGCTCGGGGACCATCTTCAGATCGAGCCAGCCGGCGTTAGCGGCCGTGCTGCGGATCGTGTCGGGCAAGTCGAGCTCTTCGGCGGCGCCTTCGCGCGCGAAGCGTCGCAGCCGGCGCAGCGCGACCTTGATGTTGCGCGTGCCGATCTCGACCTGGTCGTCGTAATCGCGATACGCACGCTGGTCCCACACCTTGACGGCCGTCCGGTTGCCCGACGAGTCGCCGCCGATGCGAATGCCCTCCGGGTTGTAGCCGCCGTTGCCGAACGGCGACGTGCCGCCCGTGCCGATCCATTTGCTGCCGCCTTCGTGACGGCCTTTCTGTTCGTCGAACAGTTCTTTCAGGCGCTCCATCAGCTTGTCGAGGCCGCCCATCTTTTCGATCTGCGCTTTTTCTTCCGCGCTCAGGTCGCGTTGCAGCTTCTTCTTCAGCCAGTCCAGAGGGACGTCGAACGCGAGATCCGACTTCTGCGCGACGCCGTTGAAATACGCGCCGAACGCCTGATCGAACTTGTCGAAATACTGCTCGTCCTTCACGAGCGTCATGCGCGCGAGGTAGTAGAACTCGTCCAGCGACGGCTCGATCACGCTTTCCTTCAGCGCTTCGAGCAGCGTCAGGTATTCCTTCACGGAGACGGGCAGCTTCGCGGCGCGCAGCGTGTAGAAAAAGTCGATCAGCATGCTGTCGTCTCCGGGCTTTCCACGTGAATGCCTTTTACCAGCGGTCAATCAGCGATTGTTGCGGTTCATGAACACGAGCCGCTCGAAGAGGCTCACGTCCTGCTCGTTCTTCAGCAGCGCTCCGTGCAGCGGCGGCACGATCTGCTTCTGGTCCTTCGAGCGCAGCGCTTCGGGCGGAATGTCTTCGGCAAGCAGCAGCTTCAGCCAGTCGAGCAGTTCGGACGTCGACGGCTTCTTTTTGAGGCCCGACACGTTGCGCAGCTCGAAGAAGCTTTCCATCGCGGCGCGCAGCAGATCCTGCTTGATGCCGGGATAGTGGACTTCGACGATCTGCTGCATCGTCGCGGGATCGGGGAACTTGATGTAGTGGAAGAAACAGCGGCGCAGAAACGCGTCAGGCAACTCCTTCTCGTTGTTCGACGTGATGATGACGAGCGGCCGGTGCTTCGCCTTCACCAGTTCGCGCGTCTCGTACACGTAGAACTCCATGCGGTCGAGCTCGCGCAGCAGGTCGTTCGGAAACTCGATGTCGGCCTTGTCGATTTCGTCGATCAGCAACACCGCCTGCTGGTCCGAGTCGAACGCCTGCCACAGCACGCCCTTGACGATGTAGTTGCGGATGTCCTTCACGCGCTCGTCGCCGAGCTGCGAATCGCGCAGACGCGAGACGGCGTCGTATTCGTACAGGCCCTGTTGCGCCTTCGTCGTGGACTTGATATGCCACTGCAGAAGCGGCATGCCAAGGGCCGCCGCGACTTCCTCCGCGAGCATGGTCTTGCCCGTGCCCGGCTCGCCCTTGATGAGCAGCGGCCGCTTGAGCGTCATCGCGGCATTGACCGCGAGCTTGAGATCGTCGGTGGCGACGTATTGCGATGAGCCTTCGAAACGCATGACTGGACGCCCGTTCGGGAAAAATTCCAGTATAAGTCAGAAGCCCTGTTGTGCTGAATCGCGCTCCAGTATGGTGTCAGCCGCGTCGCACGGTGCGCAGGGCGCGTGCCCGGACGCTCGGGCGATGCCGCGGAAGGTGCCGTGCACGGGGTCATGCGCGGTTCGGCATAGTGCCCGAAAAAGCGGCAGATGTGTGGTCGGGGCACGCGTGGATTGGCGGGTGGACCCGTCGTGCAGCCTGCGTGGGTCGTCCATTCAGCCTGCGGCAATGTGACGCGCCCCGGCATGGGTCGAATGCGCTAGGCGCCTGACGCGCGCGCTGCGCGCCGCTCGCTGCGGCGCTTTCGCGGCAAAGGGCGCGGGCTCCCGTCAGGTGGACGCCCGGCGCGGCGTCGCGGTACAATTGGGCCGATTTTTTTGGCCTGCGTGGCAACCCGACAAGTAAAACGGTGCAGGCCGTTGCCTTTACGGGCGCCCGTTTCCCCTCAAGCCAGGTTAGAAGAGCTATGAACAAATTCGTCGGCAAACATGTCGTGATCGCAGCGATGTCGGTGCTCGCGGGCTTAGCGTCAACTGTGCAGGCAGCGGATATCGTCGGCAATGCCAAGGCGGGCCAGGGCAAGGTCGCGATGTGTATCGGCTGTCACGGTATTCCTGACTATCGTACGGCGTACCCCGAGGTGTACCGGGTGCCGATGCTGGGCGGCCAGAATCAGACCTACCTCGAAAACGCGCTGCACGAGTACAAGAAGGGCGATCGCCATTTCGAAACGATGCACGCCGTCGCGACGTCGCTGTCCGATCAGGACATCGCCGACATCGCCGCGTACTACGCGTCGCAGACTTCCTCTTCGAAGAACAATCCCGACAAGTGATCATCGTCCCGACCAAGGCGGCTTACTGGTCGTCCGGTTCGCGGGTCGCAATCAGATTGCATCGGACGGAAGCAAGCGCCAAAGCGCCCCCGTCGACACAGGAGAATTCATGAAGAAGCACCCACACGCACTTCATACGGTGGTCAAGACGGCTTGCGCGACGCTCGCGCTGGCCGGTTTCGTCGTCGCTTCGAATGCGGCGCACGCGGCGGATGCCGGCAACGGCAAGGTGCTCGCGGAGAGCCACAACTGCGCCGCCTGCCACGGCCCGAATCTGAACAAGCCGGTGAGCCCCGAATATCCGAAGCTCGCGGGCCAGCATGCCGACTACATCTACTGGGCGCTGCGCCAGTATCAGATGGGCACCGGCAATCCGCATCTCGGCCGCAACAACGCGATCATGCAGGCGCAGGTGCAAAGCCTCTCGCAGGGCGACATGAAAGACCTCGCGGCCTACATCGAATCGCTGAATGGCGATCTCGTGCAGAAGAAGTAACCCGCACGCTATCCGCTGACGGCTCACGACAAACACCCCGCATGCGCGGGGTGTTTGCTTTGGTGCGACTGACGTCGGACGCGACCGATGCAACCGATGCGACCGACGCGGCGCGTGCGCCTCAGGCGCTTAATCGCGCGACGCGCGGCGCTCGATGCGCTGCAGATAGGCGTCCGTATCGGGCGGCGTGTTCGTGCGCTGCGCTTCCCAGATCGTTTCGCCGAGACATTCCATGATCGCGTGCTGCGCGTCGTGCGTCGAGCCGAGGCGGGCGGCGAGGCGGTCGTGCGCGGCGCGGATGCCGGGCGGCTGATCGATCGACAGCTGCTCGCTGATGGCGAGATGCATCGACAGATGCAGGAACGGATTGGTCTGTCCGCGCTCGGGCGAATAGTCCTGAGCCGATGCGGCGTCGGGGTCGGCGAGCTCGGCGTGATATTCGGGGTGCTCGACCATCCAGTCGGCGGCGATGGCTTCGAGCGGCGTCAGGATTTCACCCGCGCGCTGCTTGCGCCAGGTGTCGGTGAAAAAACGGCGGACTTCGTCGCGGCTGGGATTGAACATCGATGGACTTCGGGCGGTAAGTGCGAGTGGAGCCGAATGCGGCGCGGCGCGCATTGCAGCCCGTCGACGACGGGCTACGCGCGCGAGCGCTCATTTTACGCCGCGACCGTGCGGCCCGCTGACGGGCGGCTCGGCGAGCAGGGCCGTGCGCGGTTGCGGCGAAATACGCCCGCTGCGGATACGAGAGGGGTGCGAAAGCGAACGCCTAAAGATCGGGCGGCGGCGTCTTCTGCTTGAACTCGCACAGCGGCTCGATCACGCAATGCCAGCACTCCGGCCGGCGCGCCTTGCACACATAACGCCCATGCAGGATCAGCCAATGATGCGCGTCGTGGCTGAACTCCGCTGGCGTGAACTTTTCCAGCGCGAGTTCGACGGCGCGCACGTCCTTGCCGGGCGCAAGCCCCGTTCGATTGGCAACCCGAAAGATGTGCGTATCGACGGCGATCGTCGCATGACCGAACGCCGTATTCAGAATGACGTTCGCCGTTTTGCGGCCGACGCCCGGCAGGCTCTCCAGCGCTTCGCGATCCTCCGGCACTTCGCCGCCGAACTGCTCGAGCAGGATGCGGCACGTCGCGATCACGTTCTTCGCTTTCGTGCGATAGAGGCCGATCGCCTTGATGTAATCGGCGACGCCTTCCTCGCCCAGGTCGAGCACCTTCTGCGGCGTGTTGGCAACGGGAAACATCCGGCGCATCGCCTTGTTCACCGATACGTCCGTTGCTTGCGCGGACAACATCACGGCAATCAGCAACTCGAACGGCGTCGAGTATTCGAGCTCCGTCGTCGGATGCGGATTCAGGCTCTGAAGCGTCTCGTAGATCGCGCGTCGTTTGTTCGCATTCATTCGGCGAGGTCAGGGCTTTTCAGGTTGATCGTTGTCTGGGTTGGGCGCTGGTTCGGCATCGTCCCGCACGATGCCAAGCCGCCGACGACGCGCTTCAGCTTCATCGATCTGCGCCTGCGTTTCGGCGCTCACGTTCGTCGTGTTCTGCGGCCCCAGGCCTTGCGCTGCGTTTTCTTCCTTCTTCTTGCGCGCGCGTTCGAGCGCGGCCTGGATGATCGCGCGTTTTTTCGCTTCGGCGTTGTCGGCGGGAGCGCTTGCGGGTGTTGGCGTGGCCGCGGCTGCCGTCGACGTAGCCGGCGCTTCTGTTGGCCGCGAGCCAACGGTAGGCGCTGGCGATTCGGTGGCAGCCGCTGCACTCGACGCGCGTCGTGCCGCAGCGCGCGCTTCGGCTGCATTGCGTTCGGCGACGACGCGCGCCTGGCGACGGTCGTGGCGCGCGCGCGCCGCGTCGGCCTGTTGCTGCGTCCACGCGTCCCAGCCCGTCTTGTCGCCCGTGACGGGAATCATCGCGATGCAATCGACGGGACAGGGCGGCACGCACAGGTCGCAGCCCGTGCACAGTTCGGCGACCATCGTGTGCATCTGCTTCGGCGCCCCGACGATGGCATCGACGGGACACGCCTGCATGCACAGCGTGCAGCCGATGCACAGGTTCTCGTCGATGAATGCGACAGGGCGCGGGCGCTCGACGCCGTTCTCGGGATTGATGGGGATCACCGGCTTGCCGAGCAATGCGGCAAGCCGCGCGACGCCTTCGGCGCCGCCTGGCGGGCACTGGTTGTAGTTCGCTTTGCCGTCCGCGATTGCTTCGGCGTAAGCGCGGCAGTCCGGATAGCTGCACTTCGTGCACTGCGTCTGCGGCAGTAAATCTTCGATGCGGTCGGCGAGTGTTTGGGAATGTGTCACGGTCAGGACGCGGGGACTTCGTGGGGCTTGCTATTGCCGGTTGCTCGCATTGCTGTCATGCGCGCTCCGATGGGTGCGGCATCAACGGTGCGGCCGAATTCAGCTCAAAAACTCGCGCTTAAATTCAGACAATGCGAGAGCATAGATCGTGCGCAAACCGCATTAGTGTTCTCAATAATGTTCTCAAAATTGAGAGCGTCGCGGCGAGAGCAATCGGCAATCGGTCAAAAGCGCATTATCGCCGATTTCCCCAGTTGTTATTACTGAAGCATGTGCCATAATCAAATCGCTTTTTAGTATGACCGCAGGAGGGTGTCCCACCAACCAGCCCGCGCAGCGCCGCCGTTGCAAGGCCATGCAAGAGGACGGCGGGCGATCCGGATAACGCGGCTCACAAAGCACATGCCACCATGAATCAGCCGAAAATCAAAAGAGATCCTGAAGGCACCCGTCGCCGCATTCTGCTCGCGGCGGCCGAGGAGTTTGCGAATGGTGGGTTGTTCGGCGCGCGCGTCGACCAGATTGCCCGCCGCGCGGAGACCAATGAACGCATGCTGTACTACTACTTCGGTAGCAAGGAGCAGCTATTCACGGCAGTCCTCGAGCACGCATTCAGCGCGCTCACGGAAGCAGAGCGCACATTGGACCTTGCGGGCGTCGCCCCTGTCGAAGCCGTGACGCGTCTCGCGCATTTCGTGTGGGACTACTATCGCGACCATCCCGAACTGCTGAGACTCGTGAACAACGAGAATCTGCACGAGGCGCGTTATATGCAGAAGTCCACGCGCATCCGCGAAATGATCTCGCCGATCGTCGCCACGCTGGGCTCGATTCTTGAGCGCGGACAGCGCGCGGGGCTCTTTCGCACCAACGTCGATCCGCTGCGCTTTTATGTGACGCTCTCGGGCATGGGCTACTACATCGTGTCGAACCGCTTCACGCTCGAAGCGACGCTCGGCCGCGACTTCAGCGCCGCCGGCGAGCGCAGTGAAGTCATTCAACTGAATACCGAGATCCTGCTCGCGTATCTGATGCGACGTTAAGGTTCCGTCCCAACGAAAAACGGCCTCGTGAGAGGCCGTTTTGCTATCTGCCGGCATTCCGCCAATCAGAATGCCGGTGAACCGTCGCGTCAGGCTTCGACGTGCTCTTCCGTCTTGCGCGCGCTCTTGGCGCCGTGCTCGAGGATGAAGTCGCGCAACTGCGGATAGATGATCGTGCGCCAGCGGCGGCCCGAGAAAATGCCGTAGTGACCGCATTTTTCCGCCGTGAAGTGGCGGCGGTTCTTCTCGGGAATGCCGGTGCACAGGTCGTGCGCGGCGCGCGTCTGGCCGTCGCCGGAAATGTCGTCGAGCTCGCCTTCGATCGTGAAGAGAGCCGTCTTCTTGATGTCCTGCGGACGCACCGGCTCGCCGTCCACGACCCACGTGCCTTCGGCAAGACGGAACTCCTGGAACACGACTCGGATCGTCTGCAGATAGTACTCGGCGGCCATATCGAGCACCGCGTTGTATTCGTCGTAGAAACGGCGGTGTGCTTCGGCATCTTCTTCGTCGCCGCGCAGAAGACTCTGATAGAAGTCCCAGTGCGACGCCGCGTGACGTTCCGGATTCATCGCGACAAAACCGGTGTGCTGCAGAAAGCCCGGGTACACCTTGCGGCCGAAGCCCGGATAGTTCGAAGGCACGTTATAGATCACGTTGTTCTCGAACCATTCATACGAATGCTGCGTCGCGAGCGAATTGACGGATGTGGGACTCTTTCGGGCGTCGATCGGGCCGCCCATCATCGTCATCGTGCGCGGCGTGTCTTCGCCGCGGCTTGCCATCAGCGAAATGGCGGCGAGCACGGGCACCGTCGGCTGGCACACCGAGATCACGTGCAGGTTCTTCGCGCCGATGTGGCGAATGAATTCCTGGATGTACGCGATGTAGGTGTCCAGATCGAACGAGCCGTCTTCGAGCGGCACCATGCGCGCATCGATCCAGTCCGTGATGTACACCTTGTGGTCCTGCAGCAGCGTGCGCACGGTGTCGCGCAGCAGCGTCGAATGGTGGCCCGACAGCGGCGCGCACACCAGCACGACGGGCTCTTCCTTCAGTTGCGTGACGGCGTCGCTGTCGTCGGAATAGCGCTTGAAGCGCAACAGGCGGCAGAACGGCTTTTCGACGATTGTCTGCTCGACGATGGGAATGTTGCGGCCGTCCTTGACGATCTGATGCAGATTGAACTCTGGCTTTTCGTAATCCTTGCCGAGGCGGTACAGCAGCTCGTAGCCGGCGGACAGGCGGGTGGCGCCTGGCACATAGGCGAACGGGCTGGCCGGATTCGCAAACGATTTCGAAGCAGCCTGAGCCCAGGCGGTAAGCGGGCTGAGGAGTGCCCGCTGGAATTCGTGAAATTGGTAGAGCATGGGGGCTCCGGCGTTGAGCGGTTCGCGCACGGCAGCGTGTTTTGGAGCGCGGCGACGAGGCGGGCCGTTTTTGGTTACGTTGGAATTTGTTAGTGGCGAATGGCGACGATTATCGGCCGTCTGCTTCATTCGATGATATAGAAGGCATACGATTTGTGCAACGCAACAACAGTTCGTTAACGCACGTATCGGATGTCATATCCACGTCATCGTCAAAGGGCGTGTTTTCTTTAGGCGACAGGTGACGATTCAATGTCAGCATCTGGCGTGCCAGCGGGGCCTTCCCGGCCTTGTCCGTCGTGCGGCGGCTGACCCGCCGCGCTCGCCATCCCCTGTTCATGCTTCATCAGGTTGAGCCCCGTATGAACGAGGGCCACATGGGAAAACCCCTGTGGGAAATTACCGACAAGCCGTCCGGAAACCGGATCGTATTCCTCCGCGAGCAGTCCGACGTCGTTGGCGAGCGCCAGCAGCCGCTCGTACATCTCGCGCGCCTGTTCGACGCGCCCCTGTAACGACAGGTTGTCGACCATCCAGAAGCTGCAGGCGAGAAACGTCCCTTCGCCGGGCGGCAGGCCGTCGTCGACTTCCGTCGTGCGGTAGCGCAGCACGAGGCCGTCGTGCACCAGACGCTTTTCGATCGCGTCGACGGTGCCCACGACGCGCGGGTCCGACGGCGGCAGAAAGCCGAGCAGCGGCATCAGCAGCACACTCGCGTCGAGGGCGTCGCCGCCGTAGGTCTGCGTGAATGCGTTGAGTTCCGCGTTCCAGCTCTTCGCGCAGACATCCGCGTGAATGCGCGCGCGCGTCGCGCGCCAGTGGTCGAGCGGCGCGGGCAGGTCGAACGCTTCCGCCGATTTGATCGCGCGATCGAACGCGACCCACGCCATCACTTTCGAGAACGTGAACTGCTGACGGCCGCCGCGTGTTTCCCAGATGCCTTCGTCGGGCTCTTCCCAGATCGTTTCGAGGTGCTTGAGCATCGCGCACTGCACGTTCCACGCGGTCTCGTCGGCCTGCAAGCCGCCGACGCGCGCCAGATGCAGCGCGTTCATCACTTCGCCATACACGTCGAGCTGCAACTGGCCGACAGCGTTGTTGCCCACGCGTACGGGCTTCGAGCCTTCATAGCCCGGCAGCCAGTCGAGTTCGAACTCCGGCAGCCGGCGTTCGCCAGCAAGGCCGTACATGATCTGCAACTGCTCGGGCGAGCCCGCCATCACGCGGCCCAGCCACGAGCGCCAGGCGCGCGCTTCGTCGTAGTAGCCGCCGCGCATCATCGCGAGCAGCGTGATGGTCGCGTCGCGCAGCCAGCAGTAGCGGTAGTCCCAGTTGCGCGAGCCGCCCATCCGCTCGGGCAGCGACGTCGTCGGCGCGGCGACGATGCCGCCCGTCGGCTCGTAGGCGAGCGCCTTGAGCGTCAGCAGCGAGCGGCGGATCGCGGACGCGTATTTGCCCTCGACGGTGCCGCGCGCGGCCCATTCGAGCCAGTAGTTCTCGGTGCGGGCGAGCGCCGAATGCGGATCGTGCGCGGGCGGGATGCGCAGATGCGACTGCGAATACGTGAGCGAGAACGGCACGCGCTCGCCTTCGGAGACTGTGAACTCGGCGACCGTCTTCATGTTCTCGCCGCGCAGATCGACGGGCGTGCGCAGCGCGACGGTGTCAGGGCCCGCGATCGCCTTGATGCCGCTGTCGTGCGTGAGACGGCTGACCCACGGAATCGAAAAGCCGTAGTCGAAGCGCAGCACGAGTTCCATGCGCATCTTCACGGTGCCGCGCTTGCCGACGACGATGCGGATCATCTCCGACCAGCCGTTGCCGGGCGGCATGAAATCGATCAGCGTGACGGCGCCCTCCGGTGTCTCGAAGTCGGTTTCGAGGATCAGCGTTTCGCCGCGATAACGGCGGCGCGTCGAGCGCGCGTAGCCGGGCTGGCGCGCCGTGCTGTCGCCGCCCTGGTGCTTGTCGTGAGTGCGTTGCGCTGCGTCGTTCGTGCGTTTTTCCGCTGCCTTCGTGCGGGCTGTGCCGCCCTCGCTTCCGGCTGCCCGCGAGGGAGGTTTTCCGGCTTGTCTCGGGACGGGCTTTTCGTCGGGCTTCGGCTCTGCGCTCGCGTCCGATGTTGCGCAGTCCGATTCTTCTTCGTGCTCTTGCGCGGCGGCATGCGCATCGTCGCGGGCGGAATCGGCGGAATCGGCGGAATCGGAAGATTCGGCGGCATCCGTGTCGGCTGCCGGCGCGATCAGCCAGCGGCCGTTGTCGTCGGTGCCGAGCAGGGCGGCGAAGCACGCGCCCGAATCGAAACGCGGCCAGCAAAGCCAGTCGACGGAGCCATCGCGGGAAACCAGCGCGGCCGTATGGCCGTCGCCGATGAGTGCATAGTCTTCGATACGTGCAGGCATGATAAGGCGGTCCATAGCGGTCCGTCAGCGTGTAATAAATACGCTCCCGCACAGCGCCGGACGGTGCGCGAGCGTCGTTGTTACCTGACTCGCGCGATGCGTTTTGGTTCGTACACCAGCGAGCAATTCGAGTATTGGCAATCTGCGTATTGGCTGCTTACAATCGATTCGAACATGACTTCTGACGAATCGCAGCCCACCGGCGCCAGTGTTGCGGCACGCAGCACAGTGCCGATTTCGAGGAAACAAAGCCATGCTGAACCCGTCGAAATCCGACTGCATCACCATTCTCTCCGCCGCGAGTGAACTGCCTGACGACTCGCTCCTGCCACTCGACTTCCACACGCTCGGCCTCACTCGCAACGGGATGGAAACGGCCGCGGCATTTCTGATCGAACGCGCCTGCTTCAAACGCCATAGCGAATCCGACGGTCATTATGCCGTCGGCGGGCTGTCATTGCAGGGCCGCTGGCGCCTCGACCAGCTTTCGAACGGTTGACGCACGGCAGCGCCTGCCGCGCTGACGCGAATGACATGCAACACGCATCCGGACCGCGCAACAGGCGGTCCGTGTGTCGACACGCGTGTCGATGCGCTACGGTATCTTTCGATACCGCGCGTTTCCAGCGCCGCATGCGTTCGGCCTCACGCAACCTCGCCATGCGAATCGAATCGAATCGAAGCAAAGCGCTCAGCATGAGCGGCCTTCACGCACGCGTCAGAAGTGCACGGTGCCGCTGACGCCGAACAGCCCGATCAGGCCGATGATGATCAGATACAGCGCGACGATGTAGTTGAGCAGACGCGGCACGATCAGGATCAGAATGCCGGCGATCAGCGCGACGAGCGGGCCAAGGGTGACATGGATGTTCATGGCGACTCCTTTGTTGGACTTGACTGCTGTGAGCGACAACCTGCGCGTGCCCGCGTGACTGTGCGATCGCGAGCAACGCTTCTATACTTGCCCCAACTACAACATCGACGACCAGCCCTCGTCACGAGGGCGCGCAGCGCGACGGCCGCCGTCGCCATGCAACCGTCACAATAACTGCACGATATCGGCACGCTTCGATCGAGCCGCGCGGCAGACCAGCGACACGCAGAATCCGAATAACCTGTCTCGCCAGGAGGTCGTCATGCAGCGTCGTACACGAGGAGTAGCGTGTGCCGTGCCACAGTCTTTCAATTGCCGGGTTTCCCCTCGTTCGGCCGGCTCTCGCTCCCGCCCCGCACTACGTTCGATGATAAGAGGATTGACACTCATGGTATCGATTGCCTCGCTTTCCTCGCTTGCCGGTACGCAGGCCTTCGCGCAAGGCACGGCTGCCGCGCCCGCCGACGGCGTCTACGATCTGATCGTCGGCACCTATACCGGTCCGAAGAGCGAGGGCATCTACGTCTACCGATTCGATACGAAGTCGGGCGACGCGACGCAGGTATCGTCGATCAAGACCGACAACCCATCGTATGTGATCGCGACGCGCGATGGCCGCCATGTCTACTCCGTCAACGAGCAGCCCGGCGACAACGGTCCCGCGACGCAGCGCGGCGGCATCAGCGCGTTCGCATTCGACGCGAAGAGCGGACAGCTGACGTTCCTGAACCGCGTATCGTCGGATGGCAACGATCCGTGCTATCTGAGCATCTCGCCCGACGGCAAGTATCTGACGACGGCCAACTACTCCGTTGCCGCGAACCCGGGCGGCAGCTTCGCGGTCTTTCCGCTGCAGGCGGACGGGCAGGTGGGCGCGTCCGTGCTGACCGTGCATCACGAGGGCGGCGGTCCCGTGAAGGGGCGCCAGGACAACGCGCACGTGCATTCGACCGTGTTCTCGCCCGACGGCAAGTATCTGTTCGCGCAGGATCTCGGCACCGACAAGCTCTATTCGTACCGCTATACGCCCGACGGCAGCCGTGGCCTGTTCGGACCGACCGAGAAGCGCTATACCGACGTGAAGGCGGGCTCCGGTCCGCGGCACCTTGTGTTCAGCGCGGACGGCAACTACGCGTATCTGACGAGCGAGCTGGCCGCAACCGTCACCGTGTTCCGCTACGACGACGGCAAGCTCACGCAGCTGCAAGTCGTGCCGATGACGAAGCCAGGCTTCAAGGGGGAGGTCGGCGCGGCCGCGATCCATCTGTCGCCGGACGGGCGCTTTCTTTACGCGAGCAACCGGGGCGACGCGAACGAAATCGTCATCTACGCTGTCGATCCCTCTAACGGCCATATCCGCGAGGTGGGCCGTCAGTCGACGCTCGGCAAGGCGCCGCGCGAGTTCTCGATCGACCCGACGGGGCAATGGCTGATCGTGGGCAACCAGAACAGCGACACGGCCTATGTGTTCCGCCGCGATCAGCAAAGCGGCCTGCTGGAAGCGAATCCGAAACGGATCGATCTGGGATCGCCTGTCGACTTCAAGTGGGTGTCGCCGTCCTGATTGCGTCCTGATTGCTGCGACCTGAGCGATCCTGACGGGGCCGCCGGCATGTCGCCGGTCGCAATCGTCGTCATCGGTTGTCATCGGTTGTGCTGCCGGTGGGCACGAACAACAGCGGAACGCACGATGAGAACGACGCTAACCAGGACGAGGACAAAGACAAGGCCGAGGCCGAGGACCAGGACAAAGACGAGGGCAAGCGCCGCGTTCATCGCAGCGGGCGCGGTGTGCGGCGCGTGCAGCGGGTGCCTCAGCACGCCCGCATTCGCTGACACAAGCTGCAGCTATTCGACGGAATGGCTCGCGGGCGCCTGCCGGCGCATCGAGCGCGTCGCGAAACAGGGCACGTGGGATCTGTACCTGACGGGCTACGGCTGGCACATCAACGGCTATACGGAAGAGGAGCGCAAGTCGCTCAATGCGCAGTCATGGGGCGGCGGCGCGGGCAAGCACTTCACCGACGAAAACGGCAACGAGGACATCCTGTTCGCGTTCGTGTTCCTCGATTCGCACGAGAACCCGGAGCCGATCGGCGGCTGGGCGAGACAGTGGTACACGAAGCCGGTGGCGGGCGGGCTGTCGCTGGGCGGCGGCTATTTCGCGGGCTTCACGGCGCGCGAAGACGTCGCGCATTACCTGCCGGTTCCGCTCGTGTTGCCCGTCGGCTCGATCCGCTATCGCAAGGCGTCCGTGATGGGCACGTTCATTCCGAGCATCCCCGGCGTCAACAAGGGCGATGTCGCGTTCTTCTGGGGCCGCTACGAGTTCTGATGTGGCGCTTGCGATTGCTCCGAAAGCAGCGGCCCGTCGTCCGCTGGCGGCTTACTCGGCGGGCCCCGGCGCGAGCACTTCGCGGCTGCCGTTGATGCCCATCGCCGACACGAGGCCCGCCGTTTCCATCTGCTCGACGAGGCGCGCCGCCCGGTTATAGCCGATGCGCAACTGCCGCTGCACCGCCGAAATCGACGCGCGCCGCGTGCGCACGACGAACGCGACGGCTTCGTCGTAGAGCGGATCGGCTTCTGCGTCCGGCGTCTCGCCGAACAGATCCTGACCCGCGCCGCCGCCGTCCGCCACCGGGCCGTCGAGAATGCCCTCGACGTATTCCGGTTCGCCGAACTGCTTCAGATGCTCGACGATACGATGCACTTCCTCATCGGCGACGAACGCGCCGTGCACGCGCTGCGGGTAGCCGGTGCCGGGCGGCAGGAACAGCATGTCGCCCTGGCCGAGCAGCGATTCGGCGCCCATCTGGTCGAGAATCGTGCGCGAGTCGATCTTCGACGACACCTGGAACGCGACGCGCGTCGGAATGTTCGCCTTGATGAGGCCCGTGATCACGTCGACGGAAGGGCGCTGCGTCGCGAGAATCAGATGGATGCCCGCCGCGCGCGCCTTTTGCGCGAGACGCGCGATCAGTTCTTCGATCTTCTTGCCCGCGACCATCATCAGGTCGGCCAGCTCGTCGATCACGACGACGATCAGCGGCAGCGGCGACAGCGGCTCGGGCGCGTCGGGCGTCAGCGAGAACGGGTTGCCAATCTTCTTCTCTTTTGCCTCGGCGTCGCGGATCTTCTGGTTGAAGCCTTGCAGATTGCGCACGCCGACGGCCGACATCAGCCGGTAGCGCTTCTCCATTTCGCCGACACACCAGTTGAGCGCGTTCGCCGCGAGCTTCATGTCGGTGACGACGGGCGCGAGCAAATGCGGGATGCCTTCGTACACGGAAAGCTCCAGCATCTTCGGGTCGATCATGATGAGGCGCACGTCTTCGGGCGTCGCCTTGTACAACAGCGAGACGATCATCGCGTTGATCGCGACCGACTTGCCCGAACCCGTCGTACCCGCGACCAGCATGTGCGGCGCCTTCGCGAGATCGGTGACGACGGGGTGTCCGGTGATGTCCTTGCCCATCGCGAGCGTCAGATTCGACGCGGACTTCTGATAGACGTCGGCTTGCAGAATTTCGGACAGGCGGATCGTCTGCCGCTTTGCGTTCGGCAGTTCGAGACCCATGCAGGTCTTGCCGGGAATCGTCTCGACGACGCGAATCGACGTCAGGCCGAGGCCACGCGACAGATCCTTCATCAGCCCAACGATCTGGCTGCCGCGCACGCCGAGCGCCGGGTCGACTTCGAAGCGCGTGATGACGGGGCCCGCCGATGCGCCGACGACCGTCACGGGCACCTTGAATTCCTGCAGGCGCTGCTCGATCAGCGCGCTCGTTTCGGCGAGCTTTTCTTCGCTGACGGGCTCGGCATCGGCCGATGCGGGCGCGAGCAGATCGAGGCTCGGCAGTTCGATGTGCGAGGCCGAGGGCGCGTGAAACTCGAACGCGGGACCGTTGTGGCCGCGCACGCCAGCGCGGGGCGCTGGCGCTTGCGGCGCGTCTTCGGCGTCGGGCGTCTGGGTGACTGCCGGCGCTTCGTCGTGCGCGGGCGCCGGTTGCGCGAGGCTGTCGGCGGCGTGCTGGATGGGCGCTTGCGTCGGGACGGCGGGTGCCGCGCCCGGGAAGCGGACGATATTCGACGATACGCGCGCAGCGTGCTCTGTCCCGTGGTCGGCCGGGTCGATATCGGACGCCTTGCCGACGACGGCAAGCGGACTGACGGGATGCAACGGCGCGACAGGCGCGTCGTACGCCGACGCGTTCGACACGCGCGGGCGGTCATGACTGGAAGCGGTGCGCAGCAGCGTCACGGATTGCGTGATCGCATCCCATGGCGCGAGCCTGGCGGCAGCGGCTTCGTCGGCCTGCGCATGATCGGGTTGCTGACCTTGTGTTTCCGTCGCGGATTCGGCTTCTTCGGCGGGAGTGTGTGAACGAGCCGCGGCCGGAGGATTGATTTGCTGGTCGGATGGGCTTCCTTCCGATTTGCCGCCGGTCGTTGGCGTTGATTCGGCGGGGGGCGTCGTCGTTGCTGTATGCGCCGCAACCGCCGGCTCGTGATCGACGTGCGCCGTCGGGATGTCGTTCGCCGTGGACGAGGACGGCGTCGCGCTCGCCTGGTCGGGGGCTGGCTCTGCCGTCTGATTTTGCGTCGTGATGGGCTCAGCGCTTACGTGCGGGTGTCGTTCGGCACTCGAAGTCGCGTCGCCTCCGCGCGGCGCCGATTTGGGCGCCGCAGCGTGCGGTTGTTCGTTGTCAGCGACCACGTTTGCAGTCGTGGGCGCGTGCGGCGTCTCGGTGTGCGCCGCAGCGTCTTCGTTCGTTTCTTCCAAAGGTGCCACAACCGATGCCGTATGCGCGACGGGCTCAACAGCGCGCGAAGCGTTCGGGCTTGGCTCTGCCGTCGAATCGCTTGCATCAGCCGATAGGGGAGGGCGCGCGTCTGCGGTCTCCGTTTCGTGAGCGGTCGAGCGTGCCGCTTCGGCCGCAGCATTCGTTGCGCTCGCTCGCGGCTCATCTTCGGAAGCGGCACCGCGCACGATCGCCGCAGCTTTCGCGACATTCGCGACATTCGCGACAGCAGACGGTGGCGTGTGCGCAACCGCATCGGCTGCGTCGAACTGCGGCGCGACCGTTGACGCGTCGTCGGCATGACGCGCGCCGATAGCCGCTTCGAGCGCCGACACGGCCTCATCAACGGCAGTGACGGCAGCGGCATTAGCGGGCATGCCGCTGCCCGCGGCGCTAATCGTCGCGTTCATGCCCGTCTGCGGAACGGGAGCCACGGGCGTCACGGGCGCCGCCGGCGTGGCAAACGGCCGTGTCTGCGCGACGGCAGGCTCATCGGCGGCAGTTCCCGAAGGCCGCGCTTCGACGATCCTGGATGCGTCACCCGCCGAGCGCCGCGCGAGACTCGCGCCCGCGAGCGTGGTCCAGCGCGCGGCGTTTTCCTCGATGCTGCGCAACGTTTCCTGCACGCTCGTCGTGGGCGCGGCAGGCTGAGCAGGCGGATTCGTCCGCGTATAGGCGGGTGCGCGGAACTGCGACATGCCGCGGCGCGCGGTCGGCAGACCAGGCGGGCTTGCAGGACGCGTCGCCGGGGCGGGTGAAGTGGGCGCGGCCGACATCGACCGGCCGCTCTGCGCGAGCGTGGCCGCGCGCAAAGACGCCGCGCGCGCCGGCGACACAGCGGGATTCACCGATACGCCGCGCGTGGCCGCCAGGGCCGCTGCTGCTTTCGACGATTGCAGCGCCGCCGTGCTGCCGAATACGGTCGGCGGCGTGGGCGCGACGCGCGGGCTGTCCATCGAAGCCGGGATGCTCTCGCGCGCATGCGGGCGCTGCGCGTCGGCGCTGAGCCAGCCGGCGGGCGCCATGGGCTCGGCGGGCGTCCACGGCGTCGGGCGGTTCGCGTGACGGCCGGCCGCGCGGCTTCCCGCGACGCCGCTCGTCATTCCCGCGACACCGCTCGTCATTCCGCTCGCGCTCCCGCTTGCTATTCCACTTGCTGTGCGGCTCTCGGTCGCGCTGGTCCCGCGCCCCATACCCGCGCCCGCCGCACCGAACGACGATCCCGCCGATGCGCCCGAAGGCATTCCCATCGCCTCTTGCGCCGCCCCCGCGCTTGCTGCGCCAGTAGCCGCAGCATTCGAGCCGCGCGCCGTCGAGGGCGGCCGCCATACGGTCGGCCGCGCATAGCGCCCATTGTTCTTCGGCGCCATCGTGTTGATGGGCGCGCTGCTATGCGCAGGCGCCGAATCGGCGGCGGCGCGGTGATGGCTGCGCGGCTCGTCGTCGCGCGCGCGCTTCGACAGGCCGAGCCCGAACGCGTCGTTCGCCCACCCGACGAACGACGACCACCTGAATCCGATCAGCCACGGCAGCGCGAGCCCGAGCAGGCCGAGCATCACGAGCGGCGTCGCGACTCGCCCCATCAGGCGCGTGAGCCCCGTTGACAGCGCGTGACCGAATGCATCGATCCCCTGCGCGTCGATCAGCGACGCCTCCAGCGTGCAACTCGCGACCAGCACGCAGACAAAGCCGAGCCACAGCCTGATCGTGCCCGGACCGCGCAGCCCCGCGCCGCCCGGCAGCACGGACTTCACGAGACGCCACACAAGAGGAAGAAACCAGACGGCGGAAGCGCCGAACCAGCCGAAAACTACCGTTTGCATGCTAGACATCAACGAATGACGGACGCGCGCTCGCGCAACCCGTCGAGTTTAATCGGACGAAGCATTGTGCTTCGAAGGCCGGCGTCGCGTGCGGCGCGCGGGCATCGGCGCGTGATGCCGCGAAAGCGCGCGAGCGGGCGCCTCGACACGCGCCGGGCGCACGTATCGCGCGCAGTGCAAGCGCTCGCCGGCCGCGCCGTCATTGGCCGCGCCGCGCGAACACGAGGGTGTCGCCGTTGTCGAGGATCAGTTGCAGTTGCTGCGGCTTGCGCATGTCGACGCCCGAGTGCTCGACATGCGCGAGCGCATCGAGATACGCGGCTTCGATCTTGCCGCCCGGCGTCGCGCACGCCATGCGCGTACCGGCGAGCGGGCCGAAGCTGAGCTTGCCGTCCTTCAGCATATAAGCGCCTGTATAGCGGTTGCAGCCCGAGAAGCCGCTCGCGCGGCGCAGGCCGCTTTCCGTCGACAGCACGAGCGTGACCGGTTCACCGCTCGCGCCGCCCGGCACCTCGCGCGTGCCGCCGCCAGACACCTTCCAGCCGCTCAGTTGCCAGTCGGTGTTGTCGAGCAGCTGCGTGGCCGCCGGGTTGAACGGATCGGGTGGCGCGGCTTCGACGTCGGGATGTTTCGGCATCGCGCAGGCGGCGAGCAGCGCGGCCATCGGCACGGCGGCAAGCAGGGTCCGTGCGGTCGTCGCGTGTGCCGCGCGGCGTCGGAACGATGCCCACGATGCAGCGCCCGGTGCATTCGACGATGCGCCGGATGTTGCGTTCGAGCGTGCGTCGCGTGGCGTGGCGGACGTGGGCTGCATGTCGTCGTTCCTCTCTAAACTGGCGAAGGCGTAAGGGTATCGCACTACGCTTGCCGCATGCGAGCGCAAACGCGCGCGGCGAAACGTACAGGCGTGCGCCTATGTGCGCATACGCGTGCATAGGCGAACTTGCGCTGGCGGCGCGGATGCGCCCATGCAGGATGCATCGCGCACAGCCGTTGCAATTCGCCGCCTGGAAGCACGGCCTGCGGACGGTTTATCGGCACGCGCGGCGCGCGGGCGCAGGGGCCGCGCATGTTAACATCGCCGCAGTCATTCATTCCACCCGCAGTTCGTAAAAATTCTCTGGAGTTTCCATGCAGATCGGCCAACGCATCGGCACACCGCTTTCGACTTCCGCGACGCGCGTCATGCTGCTCGGCGCGGGCGAACTGGGCAAGGAAGTGATCATCGCGCTGCAACGGCTCGGCGTCGAAGTGATCGCGGTCGATCGTTACCCGAACGCGCCCGGCCATCAGGTCGCGCACCGCGCGCACGTGATCGACATGACGGATGCGAAGGCTTTGCGCGCGCTCGTCGAACAGGAGCGCCCGCATCTGATCGTGCCGGAAATCGAGGCGATCGCCACCGACGCGCTCGCCGCGATCGAGACCGATGGCGTGGCCGAAGTGATCCCGACGGCGCGCGCGACGCAGCTGACGATGAACCGCGAAGGCATCCGCCGTCTTGCCGCCGAGGAACTCGGCCTGCCGACTTCGCCGTATGCGTTCGCCGATTCGCTGGAAGAACTGAAGGCGGGCATCGCGAAGGTCGGCTATCCGTGTGTCGTGAAGCCGGTGATGTCGTCGTCGGGCAAGGGGCAGTCGGTGCTCAGGAGCGACGCCGACGTCGAAGCGGCATGGCAGTACGCAATGGCAGGCGGACGCGTGAATTATGGGCGCGTGATCGTCGAAGGCTTTATCGACTTCGAGTACGAGATCACGCAGTTGACCGTGCGCGCAATCGACCCCGCCACGCAACAGACCTCGACCTACTACTGCGATCCCATCGGACACGTGCAGGTGGCGGGCGATTACGTCGAATCGTGGCAGCCGCAGCCGATGAGCCCGGTCGCGCTCGAACGCTCGCGCGAAGTCGCGCACAAGGTGACGGCGGCGCTCGGCGGCCGGGGCCTGTTCGGCGTGGAACTTTTCGTGCGCGGCGATGACGTATGGTTTTCGGAAGTCAGTCCGCGCCCGCACGACACGGGGCTCGTGACGCTCGCATCGCAGCGCCTGTCCGAGTTCGAGTTGCACGCGCGCGCGATTCTCGGTCTGCCCGTCGATACGTCGCTGCGCGCGCCGGGCGCATCGGCCGTGATCTACGGCGGGCTCGACGAAGCGGGCATCGCGTTCGAAGGCGTCGCGCAGGCGCTCGCGGTGCCGGATGCGGATCTGCGCCTGTTCGGCAAGCCGGAGAGCTTCGTCAAGCGCCGCATGGGCGTGGCGCTCGCGACGGGGCGCGACATCGGCGAAGCGCGTCAGCGCGCGAAGCAGGCAGCGGCGGCCGTGAAGCCGGTGTCGGCGAAGTAGTCGGTACATCGATGCAGCGCAGGTGAGGAGCAGCACGTGAAAGCGAAACGGGCAGGTGGTGTTCAATGCGGCGGACTCGTGCGGCGCGCCGCGCTGCTCGGATCGGCCGTTGCGTTGATGGCGTCGCTGAGCGGTTGCGGTCTTGCGGCCGCGCCGTGCCGGATTGCATCGGCGGGGCTGAAAATCGTGCCCGTGGTCGGCCATGCGGCCGCCGCGCCAACCGACGCATGCGCCGACGTGATCGATCCTTGAACCGCGCTTGATCTGCACTTGAACCGCGCTTGAACCACTGCCCTGAGCGGCCAGCCGCGCAATGATGTCCAGAACAATGGAAACGGCGGTGTCGATGCGTCATCCAGAAACGAGGCTTTCGATGAGCATGAGGCAGTATGCGTTGATGGGCGTGCTGACGATCGCCGCCGTGTCGGGCACGGCCCGCGCTGCGGACTTGATGCCGCTGCCGGACATCAGGACCACCCATCGCGTGACGCAGAAATACACCTGTGCGACGGGCCGCATTCTGAATGTCACGTATCTGAACACGAGCAACGGTCAGAGCTTCGCGATCCTGCCCGTCAAGGGCAAGCAGATGCTGTTCGTCAACGTGCTGTCGGGATCGGGCGCGAAGTATCAGGCCGCGAGCTATACGTGGTGGACGAAAGGCCCGCAGGGCACGCTGTACGACGCGATGCTCGGAGAGAACGCGCCGCCGATGCTGTCCGATTGCGTGACGATCGTGCGCTGATGTTCTGCTAGTGCTTTGCTGGTGCCTCGTTGATGCCGCCCGGGGCGCCTGCGCCAGCGGCGCCGGGCCCGCCCCTCGTTCTACTTCCTTTCGCGTCCAGCGCTCGCTCGCACGTCGCTCGCGCCCACAGCACCGGCACCGTGCCCGCACGCCGACACGATTTCCCCACCCGGAGTAAGCTGTCTGCCACGCACAAGCCGCGCTCCTTCCTGATGCCGTTGCGCGGCTGTCATCGTTTTCGATCATCCTTGTCCGCGCGCCGCGACGGTGGCGTGGTCTGCGTCCGTTCGTCAAGCGAGACTTCCCATGAAAGCATCGGATCTGTTCGTCAAATCGCTGGAAGCGGAAGGCGTCGAGTACGTGTTCGGCATTCCGGGCGAAGAAAATCTCGATCTCCTCGAATCGCTGCGCCGCTCCCGGATCAAGCTCGTCCTGACCCGCCACGAACAGGCGGCCGGTTTCATGGCCGCGACGTATGGCCGCCTCACGGGCCGCACGGGCGTGTGTCTTGCGACGCTCGGGCCGGGTGCGACCAACTTCGTGACGGCGGCTGCGTATGCGCAGCTAGGCGGCATGCCGATGCTGATGGTCACGGGCCAGAAGCCGATCAAGTCGAGCAAGCAGGGCCACTTCCAGATCGTCGATGTCGTTCGGATGATGGAGCCGCTCACGAAGTACACGCGGCAGATCGTATCGATCGGCAATATTCCCGCGTCGGTGCGCGAGGCGTTCCGCCAGGCCGAAGAAGAGCGCCCGGGCGCCACGCATCTCGAACTGCCGGAGGACGTCGCGCATGAAGAGGGCGACGGCAAGCCGATTCCGAAGAGCTACAGCCGCCGGCCCGTCGCCGAGGAGAAGGCCGTCGAGCGCGCGGTGAAGGCCGTCGCCGACGCGAAGCATCCGATCCTGATGATCGGCGCGGGCGGCAATCGCAAGACCACGCGCAAGATGCTGCGCGAATTCGTCGACCAGATCGGCATTCCGTTCTTCACGACGCAGATGGGCAAGGGCGTGATCGACGAATCGCATCCGCTGTGGCTCGGCAACGCGACGCTGTCGGACGGCGACTTCGTGCACCGCGCGATCGATCACGCGGACTGCATCATCAACGTCGGCCACGACGTGATCGAAAAGCCGCCGTTCTTCATGCGCGGCGCCGACGCGGGCGAGAAGACGGTGATTCACGTCAACTTTCTCGGCGCGGA
The DNA here is from genome assembly GCF_038900755.1 of Paraburkholderia diazotrophica. GTDB lineage: Bacteria > Pseudomonadota > Gammaproteobacteria > Burkholderiales > Burkholderiaceae > Paraburkholderia > Paraburkholderia diazotrophica_A. Next base: position 126,788 of record NZ_JBBPEN010000010.1, on the reverse strand, counting down.
AGTGGACCCCGTGTATTTCCCGCAGATCGAAGTGGTCGGCGATATCGCGAATGCCGTGTGGCAAATGAAGGAGGCGTTGCAGGGCAAGGGCGAGCATTGGGACTTCGCGCGCTTCAAGGAGATCAAGGAGCATTTCGAGGCGCATCTCGTGAAGGGCCAGCACGACGACCGTTTCCCGATGTACCCGGTGCGCATCGTCAACGACGTGTACGAGACGATGCCCGTCGACGGCATCATCTGTCTCGACAACGGCATGTACAAGATCTGGTTCGCGCGCTACTACCGCGCGCACGAGCCGAACTCGCTGCTGCTCGACAATGCGCTTGCGTCGATGGGCGCGGGGCTGCCGTCGGCGATCGCGACGAAGATCGTGCTGCCCGAGCGCAAGGTGATGGCCGTATGCGGCGACGGCGGATTCATGATGAACTCGCAGGAACTCGAGACGGCCGTGCGCCTGAAGCTCGATCTCGTCGTGCTGATCCTGCGCGACGACGCGTTCGGCATGATCCGCTGGAAGCAGGAGAACATGAATTTCCCCGATTACGGGATGACGCTCAGGAACCCCGATTTCGTCGACTACGCGAAGAGCTATGGCGCGCAAGGACACCGGATCGCGTCGGCGGCCGAGTTCGCGCCGCTCGTGCGCGAGTGCTTCGCGACGCCCGGCGTGCATGTGATCGACGTGCCCATCGACTACTCGGACAACGAGCGCGTGCTCAATCGCGAGATCAAGCGGCTGTCGGCGCAGCTTTGACGTGTCGCCGCATTTTTCCGGCGCGCGGCGCGACGGATGCGGAACGGCCGTTGCTGCGCTCCTTTGACCGGATCAAGGAGAACGTGTCATGTTGCAGAAGAGTTACCCGTACTACCTCGCCAATGAGGCGGTGGCCGCGAACACCGATCTCGAAGTCACCGACAAGTTCAGCGGCGAAGTCGCCACGCGCGTCGCGCTCGCCGACGCGGCCGCGATCGACAAGGCCATCGGCCTCGCCGTCGCGGCGATGCCCGAGCTGCGCGCGTTTCCGCCGTTCAAGCGCCAGGCCGTGCTCGAACACTGCGTGAAGCGTTTTCGCGAGCGCTTCGACGAACTCGCGATGGCGCTGTGCATCGAGGCCGGCAAGCCGATCAACGATTCGCGCGGTGAAGTCACGCGCCTGATCGATACGTTCAAGGTCGCGGCGGAAGAGTCGGTGCGCATCGACGGCGAGATCGTCAACCTCGAAATCTCGCAGCGCGCGAAGGGCTATCACGCGTATGTGAAGCGCGTGCCCATCGGGCCGTGCTCGTTCATCTCGCCGTTCAACTTTCCGCTGAACCTCGCTGCGCACAAGGTGGCGCCCGCTCTGGCCGCCGGCGTGCCGTTCGTGCTGAAACCGGCGAGCCGCACGCCGATCGGCGCGCTGATCATCGGCGAAGTGCTCGCGGAAACGGATCTGCCGAAGGGCGCGTTCTCGATCCTGCCCGCGCATCGCGACGGCGCCGATCTCTTCACGACCGACGAGCGCTTCAAGCTGCTGTCGTTCACGGGGTCGCCCGCCGTGGGCTGGGACCTGAAGGCGAAGGCCGGCAAGAAGAAGGTGATCCTGGAACTGGGCGGCAACGCGGCCGCGATCGTCGATGGCGATCAGCGCGACAAGCTCGATTACGTCGTCGACCGGCTCGCGTTCGGCGCGTTCTATCAGTCGGGGCAAAGCTGCATCGGCGTGCAGCGGATTCTCGCGCATGCGTCGCTGTACGACGCGCTGCGCGAGAAGCTGATCGCGAAGACGAAGTCGCTCAAGATGGGCGATCCGAAGGACGAAAAGACTTTCGTCGGGCCGATGATCTCCGAGTCGGAATCGCGGCGGCTCGCGGGCTGGATGGACGGCGCGGTGAAGGCGGGCGCGAAGATCGTCGCGGGCGGCAACGTGGACGGCGCGATGTTCGAGGCGACGCTGCTCGAAAACGTCGGGCGCAATACCGATCTGTACCGGAAGGAGGCGTTCGGGCCCGTCGCGATCCTCGAAAAGTTCGACGATTTCAACAGCGCGCTCGCGACGGTCAACGACAGCGACTTCGGATTGCAGGCGGGCGTCTTCACCGATTCGCTCGCGCATGCGCATCAGGCGTGGGACGAGCTCGAAGTGGGCGGCGTGGTCATCAACGATGTGCCGTCGTTTCGCGTCGACAACATGCCGTATGGCGGCGTGAAGGACTCGGGGCTCGGGCGCGAGGGCATCCGCTACGCGATCGAGGACATGACCGAGCCGCGCCTGATGGTGATGCGCGAGACGTGGTGAGATTTGATCTATGAAGGCGGCTGCGCATGACGCGGGACGTTCGCCGCGTCACGCGCATGTCAGGCGGCTGTCACCGGATTGACTCGTTCGCGGTCTACGCTGCCCGCGTCGGACACGGTCCGTCCCCGCCCGAGACGGGCGACGTGCCGGCCGTCGCCGGGGCGTGCGCAGGCCCGTTTCGCGCGAGAACAGGCCTTGGGCCGAAGTGCTACAATACCGCCCTTTCCGGCGGATGTTTCCGCCGGCCGGAGCCGGCCGCATGCTTGCCGATACCTAGTGCCTGGTGATACCAGGGCGGGTCTTGTGATGGACGCCGTGGCTCCGCCTTCATCCTGATGCCCTCCGCGGCCCCGGCCGCTGCAGAAGAAGCTGCAAGAGAGTTTGAGCGGACGCCCGGGCGCCCGCCTTTGGCAACGCGCAAGCGGTTCCGCCCAAGCGCATTTTTAGCGAAAGCCACCATGTCCGACACAGCAACCACGCCCAGCACCGTGACCTTCGACCAGTTCGGTCTCCACGCCGACATCCTCAAAGCCATCGCGGAACAGGGATACACGACGCCGACGCCGATCCAGGCCGCGGCGATCCCCGTCGTGCTGAGCGGCCGGGACGTGATGGGCGCCGCGCAGACGGGCACCGGCAAGACGGCGGGCTTCTCGCTGCCGATCATCCAGCGCCTGCTGCCGCTCGCTAGCACGAGCGCATCGCCGGCCCGCCACCCGGTCCGCGCGCTGATCCTCACGCCGACGCGCGAACTCGCCGACCAGGTCGCCGCGAACGTGCAGTCGTACGCGAAGCACACGGCGCTGCGCAGCGCCGTCGTGTTCGGCGGCGTCGACATGAACCCGCAATCGGCGGAACTGCGGCGCGGCGTCGAAATCCTGATCGCGACGCCGGGACGCCTGCTCGACCACGTGCAGCAGAAGACGGCCAATCTCGGCCAGGTGCAGATGCTGGTGCTCGACGAAGCCGACCGCATGCTCGACATGGGCTTTTTGCCCGACTTGCAGCGCATCCTGAACCTGCTGCCGAGCGAGCGTCAGACGCTGCTCTTCTCGGCGACCTTTTCGCCCGAAATCAAGAAGCTTGCTTCGACTTATCTGCGCAACCCGCAGACGATCGAAGTCGCGCGCAGCAACTCGACGGCGACCAACGTCACGCAGATCGTCTACGAAGTGGCCGAGGGCGACAAGACGGGGGCCGTCGTGCAACTGATCCGTGAACGCAGTCTCAAGCAGGTGATCGTGTTCTGCAACAGCAAGATCGGCGCGAGCCGTCTCGCGCGCCAGCTGGAGCGCGACGGCGTGGTCGCGACGGCGATTCACGGCGACCGCTCGCAAAGCGAACGGATGCAGGCGCTCGACGCGTTCAAGCGCGGCGAAATCGAAGCGCTGGTGGCGACGGATGTGGCGGCGCGCGGTCTCGACATCGCGGAACTGCCTGCCGTGATCAACTTCGATCTGCCGTTCAACGCCGAAGACTACGTGCACCGGATCGGCCGGACGGGCCGCGCGGGCGCATCGGGCGACGCGCTGTCGCTGTTCAGCCCGAACGAGCGCAAGCAGCTCGCCGACATTGAGAAGCTGATCAAGCGTCCGCTGGACGTGCAGCGTCTCGCCGTCGACACGCCCGTGCGCCATCATCACGACGAGCGCGGCTCGCGACGCGAGCGCGACGACCGCGGCAGCCGCCGTCGCACGACGGGCACGCACGAGCGTCCGTCGCATGGTGGGCATCATCGTCAGCAGCCCATCGACGATTTCTTCCTGAAGCCGTACGAGCCGTCGCCTTCGGCCGTGTCCGCCTCCGCCAAACGGGAAGAGGCACCGGCCGCGCCACAGAAGCCCGCTTCGAAGCAGCCGCTCGCTGCGCTGCTGGGCGGTTTCGGAATGCCGCGCAAGACGACTTCTTCGAACTGAGTTAGTTTGAACGCCAGCGGTGGCACGCTGAGCGGCGAGACTCGCTGAAAACGGCGCCATTGATGGCGCCGTTTTCATTTCTCTTCATTCTCTTCGTCGCACCGCGCGGGACGCTCAGCGCTTCGTGCGCTCGGACCACGCCTCGACCGCTTCCGCGTAAAACGCTTCTCGCGACAGCGCCGCCGTCCCACTCAGCGTCAGCCCCAGATGCAACGCGGCGTCGTTGAGCGCGACGAGCGGCCGGCTTGCGTCCAGCGCGAGCGCGCCCGTCTGCTTGCTGAGCTTTTCTCCATCGGCATTCATGACGACGGGTACGTGTAGACAAGAGGGCGTCGGCACGCGAAGGCACTGTTGCAGATAAATCTGACGTGCCGTCGAATCGAGCAGGTCCGCGCCACGCACGACATGCGTGATGCGCTGATCCGCATCGTCGACGACGACGGCAAGTTGATACGCCCACTGATCGTCGGCCCGTCGCAAGACGAAATCGCCGACTTCCGTCGCCAGGTTCTGTGTCTGCGGGCCTTGCCAGCGATCGTCGAATGTCACGATGGCGGCATCGCCGTCGGGCACGCGCAATCGCCACGCGCGCGCGGGTTTGCCGTTCAGGCCGTTGCGGCAGGTGCCGGGATAGGCGAGCGTCGTATGGCGCGCGTGCGCATGCACGAGCGAATCGGCGATCTCCTTGCGCGTGCAGCCGCACGGATAAACGAGCCCCGTCGATTGCAGTCGTTCGAACGCCTGCTGGTAAAGCGGCATGCGCCGGCTTTGCCAGACGGGCGGCTCGTCGGCGACCATGCCGAAGCGCGCAAGTGTTTCGAGGATATCTTCTGCTGCGCCGGGGACGGTGCGCGGACCGTCGATGTCTTCGATCCGCACCAGCCACGTACCGCGATGCGCGCGCGCGTCGAGCCAGCTCGCGAGCGCGCTGACCAGCGAACCGAAATGTAGCGGGCCGGTCGGCGACGGGGCGAAACGTCCGCGATAGGCTGTCATGCCGCGAACGTCAGCATCGAACCATCACAGCGTGCGCGCGCGGATTACGCAGCGCGCGCCGCGCTGGCGTGTTGCGCTTGTGGATGGCACGCGGCGCAGGTCTTGCCGGGCACGTAGTACGGCGACTTCTGGTCTTCCGGCGTGACGACGGCACGGCAGCCGAAGCACTGCACGGTGGCCGTCGGTTGCAGATCCGGATCGAGCGAGGTGCGATAGTCGAATACGAAGCACTCGCCATTGTAGTGCGCGCCGCCCACTTCCTCGAAGTACTTCAGAATGCCGCCTTCCAGCTGATAGACGTTTTCGATGCCCACGTCCTTCATGTGGATCGCCGCCTTCTCGCAGCGAATGCCGCCCGTGCAGAACGACACGACCGTCTTGCCTTCGAGGTCCGCGCGGTTCTGCTCGATGACGTCCGGAAACTCGCTGAACTTCGTGATGCGGTAATCGAGCGCGTTATCGAACGTGCCGACATCGACTTCGAACGCATTGCGCGTGTCGAGCATCACGACGGGGCGGCCTGCGTCGTCGTGACCGCGGTCGAGCCACGCTTTGAGCGTGCGCGCATCGACGGCGGGCGCGCGGCCCAGCTCCGGCTTGATGGCCGGCTTCTTCATCGTGATGATTTCGCGCTTGAGCTTGACGAGCATCCGGCGGAACGGCTGCGTCTCCGACAGGCTCTCCTTGAACTGAAGCTCGGCGAATTTGCCCTCGAAGAGCGGATCGTGACGGATGTAGTCGATGAATTCGCGCACTTGCGCGATTTCACCGGCGATAAACAGGTTGATGCCTTCCGGCGCGAGCAGGATCGTGCCGCGCAAGCCAAGTTCGTTGCAGCGGGCGGTGACGAGCGGCCGCCATTCGATCGTCTTGTCGAGCGTCGAGAACTGGTAAGCCGAGAGATTCAGGATATTCATGCTGGTCCAGCGATAAAGCGCCGTGCCCCGGCGCGCGTCGATGGCGGGCGCAGCACGTGTACGGCAGGGAATTGGTACGAACCCGTATTATCCCTCATCCTGCGGATCGCTTTGCAATCTGCCGGGCGGCATATTGACTTGCGCGCGAATAGCCTGAATGGCCGACCCACATGCGCGCGGATCGCCGCCGTAAAAGCCGCATGCGCGAGCCCGCCTGGCCGGATGGCCAACGGGTCGATTCAAGGGCGTTTTGCCGAAAATTTTCGGGAGGGCGGAGTTACAATGTCGCCCATGTCAGATCCCCGCTTCGTCCATCTCCGCGTTCACTCCGAATTCTCGATTGCCGACGGCATCGTGCGCCTCGACGACGTCGTCGCCGCCGCTGCCAAAGACGGTCAGGGCGCGCTCGCGCTCACCGATCTCGGCAACGCATTCGGTCTCGTGCGTTTCTACAAGGAAGCCCGCGACAAAGGGGTCAAACCCATTGCGGGCTGCGATGTCTGGATCACGAATCCCGACGACCGCGACAAGCCTTCGCGTCTTCTGCTGCTGGTCAAGAACAAGACCGGCTATCTGAACCTGTGCGAACTGCTGTCGAAGGCGTGGCTCACGAACCAGTATCGCGGACGCGCGGAAGTCGAGACATCATGGCTCGAAAGCGGACTCGCCGAGGGACTGCTCGCGCTGTCGGGCGCGCAACACGGCGACGTGGGCATCGCGCTCGCGGCGGGCAACGAGGAAGCCGCAAAGCGTAATGCATCGCGTTGGGCGAAAGTCTTTCCGAACGCGTTCTATATCGAACTGCAACGCAGCGGACAGCCGGGCGCCGAGACGTACGTGCAGCAAGCGGTCGCACTGGCCGCTTCGCTGAAGCTGCCTGTCGTCGCGACGCATCCGCTGCAGTACATGACGGCCGACGACTTCACCGCACACGAAGCGCGCGTGTGCATTTCCGAGGGCGACATTCTCGCGAATCCGCGTCGGCAGAAGCGCTTTACGACGGACCAGTATTTCCGCACGCAAGAGGAGATGGCCGCGATGTTCGCGGACATTCCGTCCGCGCTCGCAAACACTGTCGAAATCGCGAAGCGCTGCAATCTCACGCTCGAACTCGGCAAGCCCAAGTTGCCGCTGTTCCCGACGCCGGACGGCATGTCGCTCGACGACTATCTCGTGCAGCTGTCGAAGGAAGGGCTGGAAAAGCGTCTCGAGCAGCTGTACCCCGATCAGGCCGAACGCGACGCGCAGCGCGAGACGTATTACGCGCGTCTCGATTTCGAATGCGGCACGATCATCAAGATGGGCTTTCCCGGCTACTTCCTGATCGTCGCGGACTTCATCAACTGGGCGAAGAACAACGGCGTGCCTGTCGGGCCGGGCCGGGGCTCGGGCGCGGGCTCGCTCGTCGCATACGCGCTCGGCATTACCGATCTCGATCCGCTGCGCTACAACCTGCTGTTCGAGCGTTTTCTGAATCCGGAGCGGGTATCGATGCCCGACTTCGATATCGACTTCTGCCAGCACGGCCGCGATCGCGTGATCCAGTACGTGAAGGAGAAGTACGGCGCCGATGCCGTGTCGCAGATCGCGACGTTCGGCACGATGGCCGCGAAGGCAGCCGTGCGCGATATCGGCCGCGTGCTCGATCTCGGCTACATGTTCACGGACGGCGTCGCGAAGCTGATTCCGTTCAAGCCCGGCAAGCACGTCACGATCGCCGACGCGATGAAGGAAGAGCCGCTGCTGCAGGAGCGCTTCGACAACGAAGACGAAGTGCACCAGTTGCTGGAACTCGCGCAGCGCGTGGAAGGCCTGACGCGTAACGTCGGCATGCATGCGGGCGGCGTGCTGATCGCGCCCGGCAAGCTGACCGACTTCTGCCCGCTCTATACGCAGGGCGACGAAAGCGGCGTCGTGAGCCAGTACGACAAGGACGACGTCGAAGCCGTCGGCCTCGTGAAGTTCGACTTTCTGGGACTGACCACGCTGACCATTCTCGACTGGGCCGAGCGCTACATTCGCCGTCTCGATCCGTCGAAAGAGAACTGGTCGCTCTCGCAAGTGCCGCTCGACGACCCCGCGTCGTTCTCGATCCTCAAGAAAGCGAACACCGTCGCCGTGTTCCAGCTGGAAAGCCGCGGCATGCAGGGCATGCTGAAGGACGCGCAGCCCGACCGCTTCGAGGACATCATCGCGCTGGTCGCGTTGTACCGCCCCGGTCCGATGGATCTGATCCCGAGCTTCTGCGCGCGCAAGCACGGCCGCGAAACAGTGGAGTATCCGGACCCGCGCGTCGAGCCTGTTCTGAAAGAGACCTACGGCATCATGGTCTACCAGGAGCAGGTGATGCAAATGGCGCAGATCATTGGCGGCTATTCGCTGGGCGGCGCCGACCTGCTGCGTCGCGCGATGGGCAAGAAGAAGCCCGAGGAAATGGCGAAGCATCGCGAGATCTTCGCGGAGGGCGCGGCGAAGAACGGCCTCACCCGCGAGAAGTCGGACGAGATATTCGACCTGATGGAGAAGTTCGCGGGCTACGGCTTCAACAAGTCGCACGCGGCCGCGTATGCGCTGCTCGCGTACTACACCGCGTGGCTCAAGGCGCATCATCCCGCCGAATTCATGGCGGCCAACATGTCACTCGCGATGGACGACACGGACAAGGTCAAGATCCTGTTCGAAGACTGCCTCGCGAACAAGATGGCCGTGCTGCCGCCGGACATCAATCTGTCCGCGTATCGCTTCGAGCCGGTTGCTGAAAGTGACGGCAAGCGCTCGCGCACGATCCGCTATGGCCTGGGCGCGATCAAGGGCAGCGGGCAGAACGCAATCGAAGAAATCTTGCGCGCGCGCGAAGAAGGTCCGTTCGTCGATCTCTTCGATTTCTGCAATCGTATCGATCGCCGCATCGTCAACCGTCGCACGATCGAGGCGCTGATTCGTGCGGGCGCGTTTGATTCGCTGCACGAGAACCGCGCGCAACTGCTCGCGTCGGTGTCGCTCGCGATGGAAGCCGCCGATCAGGCGAGCGCCAACGCGATGCAGGCGGGTCTGTTCGACATGGGCGATGCGCCGTCGCAAGGGCATGAGCTCGTCGATGAGCCTGTATGGCCGGACAAGCGCCGCCTGCAGGAAGAAAAGACGGCACTCGGCTTCTATCTGTCGGGCCATCTGTTCGATGCGTACAAGGACGAAGTGCGCCGCTTCGTGCGGCAGAAGATCGGCGAGCTGAAGGAAGGGCGCGACAAGCTGGTGGCGGGCGTCATCGTTTCGCTGCGCACGCAGATGACCCAGCGCGGCAAGATGCTAATCGCGCTGCTCGACGATGGCACGGGTCAGTGCGAAGTGACCGTATTCAACGAGCAGTTCGAGGCGCACAAGCAGCTCTTCAAGGAAGACGAACTGCTCGTCGTGCAGGGCCAGGCGCGCAACGACGCGTTCACGGGCGGCATCCGCTTCACCGTCGATACGCCGATGGATCTCGGCCGCGCGCGCACGCGCTATGCGCAGGCAGTGAAGGTGCGGATGAACGGCAACGCGGATGCACACGCACTTCGGCGTGTGCTCGAAGCGCATTGCGCGAAGCCGGAAGACGCCGAAACGGTTGCGCCCGCTGCTGCGTCGAGCCGCGGCGGCCGTGGCGCTCAGTATGGGCAGAATGGTCAGGGCGGTCAGGGCGGCGATATGGGCCGTGGGCAGCGCCCGTTCGCGCCGATGCCGAACGGTCTCGCCGTGCAGATCGTCTATCGCAGCGACAACGCGGAAGGCGAGGTGCGGCTCGGCGACGCTTGGCGCGTGAAGCCGACGGACGAATTGCTCGCCGCGTTGCGCAATGAGTTTTCGGGCAGCGCGATCGAGATCGTCTACTGAGTGACCGACTGATCTTTCGGGCAATCGATCGGGTAATCGGGCGAGAGAGACGCCTGCTCGCGCGAGCGGGCCTCGCCTTCGTTCACCGCTCTGAAGCGTCCTTGCGTCCCAGTTGCGCGAGCTTCACGAACCGGTAGTACACGGTTTCCGCGTTGAACATCGCGATCATGAAGCCGGCGCGCCCATCGAGAAATCCGCGCCGCAGCAAGTACGTCCGCACGAACGCCCACGCGCCTCTTGCGACAGCCTTGCCGAAGCTGCCGCGCTGGCCGGCCGCATGACGCTGTTGCGCGCCCAGCGTCGAATACGCGTCGAGCTTGCGCAACACCGTCTCGAAGTCTTCGTACGAGTGATGCATCAGCTTGCCTTCGAGGCGCTTCGCGGGCGCATCAAACATGAGCCGCTCGTGCACGAGATCATCGGAAAAGCGCGCGGCGCCGCGTTTGAAGAGGCGCGGAATCCAGTCCGGATACCAGCCGCTGTGGCGCACCCAATGACCGCAAAACGCCGACAGCCGATCGATCGCGTAGACATCCGCGACGGGCGCGGCGAGCGCGCTCGCAATCGAGACGGCCAGTTCGGGCGTGACGATTTCGTCGGCGTCGATGGACAGGACCCACGTCGTGTTGAGCGCGTCGACCGCGCGGTTCTTCTGCGGGCCGAAACCCGGCCAGTCGGCGTGCGTGATCACGCGGGCACGGTGCGCGCGGGCGATCTCGATGGTGCCGTCGGTGCTGCCGCTGTCGACGACGACGATCTCGTCGGCGAACGCGACGGCCCGCAGACATTCGTCGAGCCTGCGCGCGGCATTCTTCGTGATGATGGCGACGCCGAGCGTGGGTTGTGTCATGCGAGTCGAAAGGGGGAGGAAAGGCGGACGGCGCGCTCTGCTGCTGAAGCGCCGTCGGTGGCCGGCGAAAGTTGCGCAAGTAGAAAGTTGCGCAAGTATACACAGCACAGCGCACGTCACATTCCGCGGCGCCGAAAAGACAGCCCCGAAAGACCCGAAAGACCCGAAAGACCCGAAAGACCCGAAAGACCCGAAAGACCCGAAAGACCCGGCACAACCTGTGCGCCGCACGAAATCCGCTTGCCGGACCCATGCGCCAATCCGCCGATGCGGGCTTTCAGTGCCATTCGGCCGACCCGGGATAGCAACCCGGACGGTTTACAATGTCGCATTTGCAAATCCGCCCGAGGGGCGGTTCATGGACGCGGCGGAACGCCGTGAAGCGCGTCCGCATTTCAGAGGATCTCTTGAGCGCCAAGCCAACGTTAAGCAAGCCCATCGGCTCGGGTGAAGTATCGTCGTCAGTCGTCGTGCTGCGCCGTCTGTGGCCGTATGTGAAGCCGCTCATCTGGACCGTCATCGCCGCCATCGCGACGATGGGCGCCGTCGCCGCCACCGAGGCCGGCATTCCCGCGCTGCTCAAGCCGCTGCTCGATCATGGCTTCGGTGCGCACGGCAGCGACAGCGCGAAATGGTACGTGCCGCTCGCCGTGATCGGCCTCGCGCTCGTGCGCGGGATCGCGCAGTACGCGTCGGGCTATCTGCTGTCATATGTATCGAACCGGATTCTGCTCGACCTGCGGCTCACGATGTTCAACCGGATGATTCACGGCAGCGTCGCGTTCTTTCAGCGCGAGACGGCGAGCACGGTGATCAACGCGATCGTCTTCGAGGTGAACCAGATCCTGAACGTGCTGACGGGCGTGATGGTGACGCTCGTGCGCGATTCGCTGACGGTCGTCTTCCTGCTCGGCTATCTGTTCTATCTGAACTGGCGCCTCACGCTGATCGTCGCCGTGCTGCTGCCGGGTATCGGCTGGCTGGTCGGCAAGATCAACCGGCGGCTGCGGCGGCTGAACCGCGAGCACCAGACGCTCACGAACGAGCTGTCGTACATCGTCGAAGAGACCGTGGGCGGCTACAAGGTCGTCAAGGTCCACAACGGCGAGCAGTACGAAATCGACCGCTTCACGCAGATGAGCAAGCGCCTGCGCGGCTACTCGATGCGCATGACGGTGTCGGGCGGTCTCGCGCAGCCGCTCACGCAGTTCCTCGCGTCGATCGCGCTCGCGGTCGTGATCACGATCGCCGTCGTGCAGTCGTCGCACGATCAGACGACGGTCGGCGGCTTCGTCGCGTTCGTCACGTCGATGCTGCTGATCATTTCGCCCCTCAAGCACCTGATGGACGTGAACCAGCCGCTGCAACGCGGCATGACGGCAGCCGAGCTGATTTTCGGGCTGATCGACGAGCCGTCCGAGCCGGAGGGCGGCGGGCGCAAGCTGGAACGGGCGACGGGCGAGGTCGAATTCCGCGACGTGTCGTTCATGTACGGCGCGAGCGGTCCGATGCAGCGGCAGACGCTCGATACCGTGTCGTTCAAGGTCGCGCCGGGCGAGATGGTCGCGCTGGCGGGCCCGTCGGGCAGCGGCAAGACGACACTCGTGAACCTGCTGCCGCGCTTCTTCGATCCAAGTGGCGGCGCGGTTCTCGTCGACGGCGTCGCGCTGCCCGAGTACGGCATTCACGAGTTGCGCAGCCAGATCGCGATGGTGAGCCAGGACGTTGTGCTGTTCAACGACACGATCGCGAACAACGTCGCGTATGGCCAGACAGCCGACGCCGAGCGCGTAGAAGCCGCGCTGCATGCGGCCAATCTGTGGGACACGGTGGCTGCGATGCCGAACGGCATCGACACGCTGATCGGCGACAACGGCATGATGCTGTCGGGCGGCCAGCGCCAGCGGCTCGCGATCGCGCGCGCCGTCTACAAGGACGCGCCCATCCTGATTCTCGACGAAGCCACGTCGGCGCTCGATTCCGAATCCGAGCGCCATGTGCAGGCCGCGCTCGAAACGCTGATGAAGGGCCGCACGACGCTCGTGATCGCGCACCGCCTGTCGACCATCGAACGCGCGGACCGCATTCTCGTGCTCGACGCGGGGCGCATCGTCGAGCGCGGCAGTCATCGCGAACTGCTCGCGCAAAACGGGCTGTACGCGCATTTGCATCGGATCCAGTTTCAGCAGCATGCGGCGTGAGCGGATGCCCGCGCGCATCGCTGACCGCGCGGCCCGGCGGCTCGCCTCGTCCGCGCCCGTTGCCGCCAATGTGCCGCCTCCGCACCGCGCGCGCGGCATTCATGCCCGTTCCGTCGACGCTCCGGTAAAGCCCCTTCAATGCTAAAAATCGGAATCTCCGCCAACGCGCTCAGATACAGCGGCGGCCTCGAACGCTACGCGATGGATCTCGTGCGTGGATTCGCAGGCATAGGCATCGAGCCTGCGTTCTTCGCGCGGCGCTTCGACATGACGGTGCCGGAGAGCGGGCTCGTCGAGCGTCATCGAATCCCCGTGTCGCTGCTGCCGGGCAAATGGCGAGATGTGTGGTTTTCGGCCCGTCTGCTCCGCGCGCGCCGCGCCGCGCGCGTCGACGTGCTGATCGGCTGCAACCGCGTCGATTCATCGGATATTGCGATCTGCGGCGGCACGCACATCGGCTTTCTGCGTGCGACGCGCCGCCCGACGAAGCGTTCCGACCGACGGCAGATCGAACTCGAAAAGCGCCAGTACGAACGCGCGGCGGTGATCGTCGCGCATTCCGATTTGATGCGCGACGAGCTGATCGAACTTTACGCCGTCGATGAAGCGAAGATCGAAGTGCTCTATCCGCCCGTCGACGGAGCGCGCTTCACGCCCGTCGACGCCGCGACGCGCGCCGCGCTGCGCAAGCGCTACGGCTTTGCCGACGACGAAATCGTGCTGCTGTTTCCGTCGAGCAGCCATCAGCGCAAGGGCTTGCCGCTGATCGAAGCCGCGCTGCGCGACATCGATCCGCGCGTGGTCGTCGCCGTCGCGGGCCGGCCGCTCGACAGGCCGGCGGAGCGCATCCGCCATATCGGCTACGTGCGTGAAATCGAGGACTGCTACCGTGCCGCGGACTTCACGATTCTCGCATCCGAATATGAGCCTTTCGGATTGGTCGGCGTCGAGTCGGTGATGTGCGGCACGCCCGTTATCTTCCCGTCGACGATCGGCTGCTGTTCGGCGATTGCCGGGCAGGCGAAGTTCGTCTTTGCACACGGCGACGTGGCCGCGTTGCGGGCGGCGATCGAGCGCGCAGTGACGACGTTACCGGTCGAAGAAGCGCATGCCGTTGCCGGCCCGCGCGTTCCGGCCGGCTCAGTGCTCTACGACACGAGCGTGGCGGCTCACGTCGCGACGCTCTTGAAGCTGGCGCAGCGCGTGAGCCGTGCCCGCTAGCCGTTTGCGGGACTGCGATTGGAGGGCCACATGGTAAAATCGGGCGCTTCTGATGCGGATTATTCGTCGAACGATCGCGTATTTCGGGTGACTGGCAACGGAAGTCATTGCGCTCCTTTTTTGCGATAGATTGCGCTCACGTATCAGCGGGCATCAGAGATGACACCGTCGGAAATGTTTTGTATGAGAAAAGTGCGGCCCGCTGCCACTGAGGTGAGCAGCAGACGGGAATCGCTGGAGACGGCCCACGCGGCGATCACCCAATGAGCCGACTGTCCGGACGTATTCGAATCTTCGCGCGCGCCATTCCGCGGCTCGCGCTCAAGCCATTGCGCCGCAGGCCCGCCGCGCCGGCGCGCATCCTGATTGCCCACCATCTGCTGCTCGGCGATACGCTGCTGCTGACGCCGTTGCTGGCGAAGCTGCGCGCGCAGTATCCGCGCGCGGACATCGTGCTCGCGTGCCCGAAGCCGATCGTGCCGCTGTATGCCGCGCGGCCGTTCGACGTCACGGCGCTGCCGTTCGATCCGCGCGATCTGTCGACGGTGCAGGGCGTGTTGCGCTCGGGCCCGTACGATCTGGGCATCGTCGCGGGAGACAACCGGCACAGCTGGCTCGCGCTCGGCGCGGGCTGTCGCTGGATCGTTGCGCATGCAGCCGATGTGCCCGCGTGGAAGAACTGGCCTGTCAACGAACATATTCCGTATCCGCCGGAGCCGGCCGCGTGGGCCGACCTCGCGGCGGAACTGGCGGACGGCGAGCCGCCGCGTCGCTACCGCACACAGGATTGGCCGGCGCCCGCCGCTTGCGCCGTGGTGGACGAACGGCTGACGCAGCGGCCGTATGTCGTGCTTCATCCGGGCGCGAGCACGGCCGTCAAGCGCTGGCCGGACGCGCGCTGGCGCGAAGTCGCCGAATACGTTGCCGGCCTCGGATACTTGCCCGTATGGAGCGGCGGCCCCGGCGAAACCGATCTGATTGGCCGCATCGATCCCGATCCCGGGCACCCGAATCTGGCGGGACGGCTCGGGCTCGGCGAGCTGTGGCATCTGTTCGCCGGCGCACGTGCGGTGGTGTGTCCGGATACGGGTGTCGCGCATCTGGGGCGTCTCGTCGGCGTGCCGACGATTGCGCTCTTCGGTCCTGGCAATGCGCAGATTCACGGCGCCGGTCAATATTGGAGCGACGTGCCGTTCGTGCCCGTCACGATCGCCGATATGCCGTGCCGTAACGAGCCGTTTATTTTTCGCCGCGAGGTGCCGTGGGTCCGCCGTTGCGACCGCAACGCCGAGACGTGCGTCGACTGGCGCGGCGATCACGCTGCCTGCATGGGTCGCCTGACGGTCGATTCCGTCTGCCGGGCGTTGAGCGTTGCACTGGGAGTCTCATGAAAAACTTGGCGGCGCGCGGAGAGCGCGTGCTTTGGGTTGCCTGCCCGATCATCCTGTTTGCGGTCATGTTCGGACACATGACCGCGATCGTCTATAACGGTCTCGCGCTGCTGGCCATCGGCACGCTGTGCGCCGCATGCGCACCGGACACGCCGGCGCTGCGCCGCTGGCCGCTCGTGCTGCCGATCTGCGCGTGGGCCGCATGGGCGCTGGCTGCCGTCGTGTGGTCGCGCGCGCAGCCCGCCAGCCTGCATCAGTGGTTCGACGAGATTCTCTATCCGTTCGTCGCCTTTCTCGGCTTCTGGGTCGTCGGCAGCCGCACGCAGCGGCCGACGTCCTTCGTCGCCGTCACGTGGATCGCCGCGGCGTTGCTGGCGCTCACGAGCATCGTCAACTGGGGCCATCTGCAGCCGCCCACGGCCGATACATTCCTGCTCCACTACTACAACCGCGTCGGCCATACGAGCACGCTGGCCGTCTTCGCGATGCCGCTCTTCTCGGGCGTGATGCTGCGCGCGCGCTGGCGGGCAGTCGGCATGACGGGGCTCATCCTGTGCCTGTTCGTCGGGCTCGCCACGCTCAATCGTTTCTTCTGGCCCGCCGCGGCGATCACGCTGCTGGTCGCGCTGTTTCCGTTCTATCGCCAGCGGATGCTGATCGCGGGCGTGGTGTGCATCATCGCGGCCGCCGTGGCGCTCGGAAGCCTCGAACTCAGCGCGCGGCTGCGCTACGGCGACGCGGCGCCGCGTCCGGCGCAAGGCGACTTCCACATCGGCGGACATCAGATTTATCTACCGCCCGCGCTGGTGGGGATCGGCGACACGGTGTCGAACGACACGCGTCCCAAGCTGTGGGCGTTCTACGAGCGTGTGGGCGCAGAGCATACGTGGACGGGCATCGGTTTCGGAAAGCCGCTTCCGGGCATCGCCTATCGGAACCAGATGCCTGCGAGCCTGCTCACGCTCGAGCCTCAGGCGCTGACGCATGCGCACAACCTGTTCATCAACACGTGGCTGCAGACGGGGATCATCGGCCTCGCGCTGCAATCCGTGCTGCTGCTCGCGCTCGTCGCGCGCTTCTGGAGTTTCCGTCACGTCGAGCCGCTCGTCAGCGCAGCGGGCATTGCGCTCGTCGCAGGCATGCTCGCGAAGAACCTGACGGACGACTTCATGTGGCAAACGACGATTCTCGCTTTCTGGTCTTTCTCCGGTCTGCTGCTGGGCATCGGCGAGCGCAGCCGCGATATGCGCAAGGTGATGTCATGACGCTCCGCCACGAATCCCGCAAACCGGTTGCCGCCCACGATGCGCCAGAGCGGGCCGGCGACGGCGCGCCGCTGCGCATCCTGTTTCACATCAACGACTTCGGCAAAGGCGGAACGGAAACGTCGTTGCTCGCGTGGCTCAATGCGTTGGACCGACGGCATTTCGCGCCGGCCGTCTCGGTTGCGTATCCGACCGACGATCTCGCGTTCTGGCAGGCCCATTCGATTCCCGCCGATGTCCCCGTCTACGTGCTGGCGGAGCCGGGCTGGATGCACGGCACGCATTTGACCGCGCGCAAGCGCAAGCTGAAGGGCGCGAAGAAGCTCTATCACAAGCTGTTGACGTATGGCGTCGTCAGGCCGCTGGCCGCGCGCCGCTTCACGCGCATCGCGCGAAGTTTCGACATCGTCTGCGACTACGATTTTTCGCTGCGCCATCTGGCTGGCCGCTGCGACGTGCCCGTGGTCGGCGTGAGCCACTTCAGTCTCGCGACCCGTATCGGCAACCGCGGCGCGCGCTTTCTCGCGCGACGCATGAACCAGTACCGGCGCTATGCCGCCGTCGCCATGATCACGCCCGCCATGTCGCGTGAAGCCGAGTCGCTCTTCGGCAGTGACCGGTTGAACCTGGTCGAGCTGCCCAACGTGATCGACATCGCGCGAATCCGGCGCGACGCGACCGCGAGCGTCGACTATCCGGCGAATCCGTACATCGTGTCGGTGGCAAGGCTCGACGAGGGGCAAAAGGATACTTCGACGCTGCTGCGCGCGTTCGCCGAAGTCTGCCGACGCGCCGTGACGCCGCTCGATCTCGTGCTGATCGGCGAAGGCCGCGACCGCGCGAAGCTGGAGCAGCTCACGGCCGAGCTCGGCATCGGCGCGCGCGTGCAGTTCCTCGGGTTTCGCGCGAATCCGTTCCCGTATATTCGACGCGCGGAGATGCTGGTCCTGAGCAGCCGCTACGAAGGCTGCCCGATGGTGCTGGGCGAAGCGATGGCGATCGGCACGCCCGTCGTTTCCGCCGATTGTCCGACAGGGCCGCGCGATCTTCTGGACGGCGGCGATGCGGGTCTGCTCGTGCCGCCAGGCGATGTCGGCGCGATGGCGTCGGCGATCGAGCGCCTGCTGACGGACAGCGCCGCGCGCCGGGCGCAGATCGAAAATGCCAACAGGAAAGTGGCGTCGCTCGCGCCGGAAAACGCAAGCCGACGCATGCTGCAACTCGTGCGGCGGCTTCGCGGGATGAAGTAAATGTCGACGCGATGATCGGCTGACACTGCGATTGCGTCGCGCTGGGCGTGTGCGTGCACGCGCGCGCACGCGAAGCACGCGGTCGTTGCGGTCTCTGCGGTGATGTGCGCCTCGTTGGAAGGCGCTCTACACGCCGCTCGTCACCAGCGACAACACCGACAGATCCGGATGCGTCCCTTCGACGATGCTCTTGCCGACGTGCACGGCTTCATACGTCGCATCGTCGAGCGTCTTGAACGACTCCTCGCCATCCGCGTGAAAGGGCACTGCGTGGCCGGGCAGTTTCGAATCCGCACCGGGGTGGCACACGTAGCCGATGTACGTGTAGCGCTCGCCGCCATCCTTCGGGGACGGCGCGACGTGAATTTCGAAGCCTTCATATTCGACCGTCTGCCAACGCAGGGTTACGGCGTCGTTGGGCATGATTGCCTCCGTGCAGGGCGGGCGCGTCGATTGGCCGGTGGGTAACGGGCGAGACGGACGCTGCGCCGCGTGTCATGCGCCGCGATGCGCGGCGCGGTGATGTCGAACGATTCAGCGCGAATGGCGCGGCATTGGATGCTCAGCGAGAGCGGGATCAGTGCCGATGCCGCATGCGTTCCCACCAGCGATGCCCATCGAAGCGGCCCAACATCCTGTCGCGAAGAGGATGATCGGGGTGATCGCGCCGCCACTGATGCGATAGCAGCGTCGCGATGACGGCCAGCACGACGATGCCGACCACGATGCTTACCATTGATTCAGCCATGGCAGCCTCCGTCTATTGCAACTGCATACGGGAAGTCTAGTTGATTTGTTAGAACAGGGCGGCGATGCCCTGTCCACGCTTTCCTCGACGCCGTCCCCGATCAATCTTTGTAACGCCTACACGGAATCCATTGAAACTCAGTATCGCCTGTCGATGCGGCGCGCATCGGCGGAGCGGTTTTCATCATCGGCAAAGAGCGCTTCCAAGCCGAACAGCCACGCGATGCCGAACGCCAAAATGCCGGCCGCCGAGCGTTTGGGCAGTGTAGGCACGTTGCCGGGCGGTGCGCTGCAAAGCCTGTCGTAGCAGGCTTCCGGCAAGGGTTCCGGGTCGTCGGTGTACTCGAATTGTTCTGTGTGCATGTCGCCTCCGCGTGTGGTGACATGCGTTGACGCAATTGCTGTGCCACGAGAGGCGCAGACGGGAAGGGCGATGTGGCTACATCAGCACGATGTCGTACTGTTCCTGGCTCAGATTCGACTCGACCTGCAACGACACCGGCTTGCCGATGAAATCGATCAGCATCGCGAGATGCTGGGATTCCTCCTCGAGGAACAGGTCGATGACCTGTTGGGACGCCACCACGCGAAACTCACGCGGATTGAATTGGCGCGATTCGCGCAGGATTTCCCGCAGCACGTCGTAACAGACGGTGCGCGCCGTCTTCACCTGGCCCTTGCCCTGGCACACCGGACAAGGTTCGCACAACACGTGCGCGAGCGATTCGCGCGTGCGTTTTCTCGTCATCTCGACGAGCCCGAGCTGCGAGAACCCGTTGACCGTTACGCGCGTTCGGTCGCGCGCGAGCGCCTTCTTCAGTTCGTTGAGCACCTGGTCGCGATGCTCGGCGTTTTCCATATCGATGAAGTCGATGATGATCACGCCGCCCAGGTTGCGCAGCCGCAGTTGACGCGCAATGGTATGCGCCGCTTCGAGGTTGGTCTTGAAGATGGTGTCGTCGAAATTGCGCGCGCCGACGTAGCCACCCGTGTTGACGTCGATGGTCGTCATCGCTTCCGTCTGGTCGATCACGAGATAGCCGCCCGACTTCAGATCGACGCGCCGTGACAGCGCGCGCTGGATTTCCGTTTCGATGTTGTAGAGATCGAAAAGCGGGCGCTCGCCCGTGTAGTGATGCAGCTTCGACGACACGGCCGGCGTGAACTCGGCCGCGAACTCCGAGAGCATCTGATACGTCTCGCGCGAGTCCACCTGAATGCGCGTGGTCTCGTCGTTGACGAAGTCGCGCAGCACGCGCTGGGCGAGATTCAGGTCCTGATAGAGCAGGCTCGTGGCCGGCATGCGCTGCGCCTGCGAGAGTATCGTCGCCCACGTCTTGCGCAGATATGCGACATCGGCGGCCAGCTCTTCGCTCGTCGCGTCTTCGGCGATGGTGCGCACGATGTAGCCGCCTTTCTCGTCGACGGGCAGCACCGACGTGAGCCGCGCGCGCACGGCCTCGCGCTCCGCTTCGCTCTCGATCTTCTGCGAGATGCCGATATGCGGCTCCTGCGGCAGATAGACGAGCGTGCGCCCTGCGATGCTCACCTGCGTGGAAAGCCGCGCGCCCTTGGTGCCGATGGGGTCCTTGACGACCTGGACCATCAGCGTCTGCCCTTCGAAGACAATCTTCTCGATGGGCTGATGCGGCGCCGGTTGCTGCGTTTCGCCCGCAAGCCGCGGATGCCAGATATCGGCGACATGCAGGAACGCGGCACGCTCCAGACCGATGTCGATGAACGCCGACTGCATGCCCGGCAGCACGCGCACGACCTTGCCGAGATAGACGTTGCCGACCCGCCCGCGCGACAGCGTGCGTTCGACATGAAGCTCCTGCACTGCGCCCTGCTGGACCAACGCGACGCGCGTCTCCTGTGGCGTGACGTTAATCAGGATTTCTTCGTTCATGGTGTTGTTAGAAGTCGATGCGGGCCGCGCGCAGAAGGGCAGCGGTTTCAAACAATGGCAAACCCATGATACCTGAATAGGACCCGTCGATATGCTCGATGAACTCCGCCGCGCGCCCCTGAATGCCATACGCGCCTGCCTTGCCGAGCGGCTCGCCGCTGGCCGCGTAGCGCCGCAACGCATCGCTTTGCACCGCAGCAAATCGCACGCGCGACACCGACAGCGCGGGCTTCAGCAACTCGCCCTGCGCATCGACGACGGCAACGGCCGTCAGCACCTCATGATCGCGGCCGGCGAGACGCGTGAGCATGGCGACGGCGTCGTCGGCATCGACGGGCTTGCCGAGAATCGCGTCGTCGATCGTGACGGTTGTATCGGCAACAAGGACGGGCGCGTTGGGATGGCTTCCCGCCACCAGCCGCGCGCGCGCCGCTTGCGCCTTCGCGATGCTCACGCGCATCACGTAATCGTGCGCGAGTTCGCCGGGCAGTTCGGCTTCGAGCGCTTCGGCATCTTCATCGGGACGCGGCAGCAGCAGTTCGAAGCGCACGCCGAGTTGGGTCAGCAGTTCCTGACGGCGCGGGCTTTGCGACGCGAGATAGACGAACGGCCAAGCAGCAGCGGACGAAGTGGACATGGATCGGTATTCAACGGAAAGAGAAGGGTGCAGCTTCGGCAACACGAAGCGGACGACAGGTGATGAGCGTACCAGACGAGGCTAGCGCCGCGCACCTGGCCGTTCGGCCAGGTTGCGCGCGATGATGTGCGGCCGGAAGATGGCCGGCATGTTCAGACCCGAGGTTCAGGCCCGATGATACGGATGATTCTGCGTGATGGTCCACGCGCGATACAACTGTTCGGCAAGCAGCACGCGGACCATCGCGTGCGGCAGCGTGAGGCTCGACACGCGCAGCATCATGTCGGCGCGCGCCTTCAGTTCGGGGTCGAGCCCGTCGGCGCCGCCGATCAGAAACGCGACGTCGCGTCCGTCCTGCTGCCAGGAGGGCAGCGCGTTCGCCAGCTGCATCGTGGTCCAGTCCTTGCCGCGCTCGTCGAGCGCGACGATGCGCGCGTTCTTCGGCAGCGCGGCTTCGATCTTCTGCCGCTCGGCAGCCATCACGCTCTCGGCGGAGCGGCCCGACGAGCGTTGCTCCG
Organism: Paraburkholderia diazotrophica; assembly: GCF_038900755.1. Taxonomy (GTDB): domain Bacteria; phylum Pseudomonadota; class Gammaproteobacteria; order Burkholderiales; family Burkholderiaceae; genus Paraburkholderia; species Paraburkholderia diazotrophica_A. The sequence continues at coordinate 104,821 of NZ_JBBPEN010000010.1, read as the reverse complement.
GCTTGATCTCACGCAGTTCGATGCGCAGTTCAGACGGCATCCGCTTCGCGTATTCGTCGAAGCCCGTCGCGATCCAGTCGGGCATCTTGTGACCGACAGCGAGGATGTGCAGTTTCATCGTCGGGATTGCGCCGGATCAGATGGATGCGCAGCCGTGAGCGTGGCCCACGGCGCGAATGGCGCCGGCGCCGCGCTCATGAGCGGCGCCGTGCGGACGCCTTGCGTGCGGGGCGCGCGACAGGTGCTTCTTCTTCGTCTTCATCGTCGATCGGTTCGGACGGACGGGCGCCGCCGAACGGGTTCGGCGCGGACAGCTTCACGCGCACGGGCTTGTCGCCCCAGATCTCTTCGAGGTTGTAGTACTGGCGCAGCGCCGGTTGCAGGATGTGCACGACGGCATCGCCGCAATCCACGAGCACCCATTCGCCGATGTCTTCGCCTTCCGTGCTGACGATGTCGCCGCCCGCTTCCTTGACTTTCTCGCGCACGCTCGAGGCGAGGGCCTTGGTCTGCCGGTTCGACGTGCCGCTCGCGACAATCACACGGTCGAACAGTTCGGTCAGGTGGCTGGTGTTGAACACCCGAATGTCTTGCGCCTTCACGTCTTCGAGTCCGTCGACGATTGCGCGTTGCAGCTTGCGTATATCCATGAGTTTACCGGTGGTACAGATGATGTTGAACAATATAGTCCCACACTGCGGTGGGGACATGACTCTGCGCGGACACGGCAGTGCCGTTCGTGGCGTCTGCGGCGCCGTCCGCGTGGTTTTCGAGCGATGCGCGCAGTTGGGCGCGAATGTCGGTCGCCGATACGTCGAAGGCCAGCGACGTGTCGATCAGCAGATGACCGGACGGCGTCGCCTGCAGAACGTCCGCGTTCGCGGCGCGCTGCGCGATCGTCGCGGCGACGGCGGGCGGCACGGCCTTCACGTCGAAGCCGGGGCGCGTCGCGGCGGCGATATGCGCATAGTCGAAGAGGCGCTGCCAGTCGTGCCATGTATCGAGCCGCACCAGTTGATCCGCGCCGATCAGCAGCGCAATCGACGCATCTGCGCCTTCGCGTTCCCGCCAGCGCTGCAGCGTATCGACCGTGTACGTGGGGCCTTCGTGCTGGATTTCATCCGTTGCAACGCTGACGGTCACGCCCGGCAACTTCAGCGACGAAGCGGCGGCGCGCGTCATCGCGAGCCGATGTTCGGCCGCCGACACGTCCTCCTTCTGCCAGGGCTGCCCAGCCGGCATCAGCACGAGTTCGGTCAGCTTCAGCAGGTCGGCGAAACGTCGCGCGAGCGCGAGATGGCCGTCGTGGATCGGATCGAACGTGCCGCCGAGTATCCCGATGCGGCGGCGCAGCGCCCGTTTCAAGGCGGCGTGTTGAGCGGTCGAATTCAGTTGCGGTTCCTTTGCCTGTCGGTTGGAGCGGGTGACACAGTGGTAACACAGCGGGTAACGTGCCGGCGACGCGAGTCAGATCCACTCGCGGGCCACGAGAAAATCGCTGTACAGGCGCGCTTCCGGCGTGCCCGGCTCGGGCTGCCAGTTGTAGCGCCAGTTCACGACGGGCGGCATCGACATCAGGATCGACTCGGTGCGGCCGCCGCTTTGCAGGCCGAACAGCGTGCCACGGTCGAACACGAGGTTGAATTCGACGTAGCGGCCGCGCCGGTAAGCCTGAAAATCGCGCTCGGCTTCGCCGTATGCGATGTCGCGGCGTTTCTCGATGATGGGCATGTACGCGTTCAGGAACGCATCGCCGACGCTCTTCACCATCGCGAACGACTGCTCGAAGCCGGGCTCCGCGTAGTCGTCGAAGAAAATCCCGCCGATGCCGCGCGGCTCATTGCGGTGCTTCAGGAAGAAGTAATCGTCGCACCAGCGCTTGAAGCGCGGATACAAGTCGTCGCCGTACGGCTGCAGCGCGTCGCGGCACACGCGGTGAAAATGCTGCGCGTCTTCCTCGAAGCCGTAGTAGGGCGTGAGATCCATGCCGCCGCCAAACCAGAACACGGGCGCTTCGCCTGCCTTCGTCGCAACCAGCAGCCGCACGTTCATGTGAACCGTCGGGCAGAAAGGGTTGCGCGGATGCAGCACCATCGAGACGCCCATCGCTTCGAAGCCGCGTCCCGTCAACTGCGGACGCAGCGCGCTTGCCGAGCCCGGCAACGCATCGCCTTGCACGTCCGAAAAGCCGATGCCCGCGCGCTCGAAGAACTGGCCGCCTTCGAGGATGCGCGTGCAGCCGCCGCCGCGCAGCTTGCCGCCGGGGGCGCGCTGCCAGTTGTCGGTGGCGAGCGGCGTGCCGTCGAACGCGCCGAGCGTGTCGGCGATCTTCGTCTGCAAACCTTGCATCCAGGCCCGGACGGCGTGGACATCGTTGGCGTCGTGAATCGAATCAGTCATATCGTTGTGGCGCGGCACGTCGAAACGCTGGCGCAGTCGAGATTCAATGGGGCTTCGTCAGGCCTTTATTGGGCCTCGGTCGGGCTTTGGTCAGGCCTCGATCAGACCGTCAGCCGCGGGTACCCTGGCCGTTGCGGGGGCAGGCGGAATACGGCCCATTGTCGCTTATAGCTGACGCCGCCAGCTTCAAGTGTAGCGCCGGCGCGGCTCGACGACCCGGAAAGGGCCAGAAGCGGCCAGAACCGAGCCCGGATCGAACCCGAACCGAAAATCCGTACCGAACCCAGAATCGAACCGGATCGGACGGCCCCGCAGGGCCGTGCAGAGGCGAGTTCGCCGCGCCGCATAGCGCGCCCCTGCCGGAGCAGGCAGGCTCAGCTGTGCTTGCGGTTGGCCGCGCGATAACCGATGTCGCGGCGGTACTGCATGCCGTCGAACGAAATGTGATTGATCGCTTCGTACGCGACCGACTGCGCGCTGCGTACCGAATCCGCGAGACCCACGACGCACAGCACGCGCCCGCCCGACGTCGTCAGCTTGCCGTCCGCGAGCGTCGTGCCCGCGTGGAACGTGACGGCGTCGGCGGTTTCCGGCGGAATGCCGCTGATGAAATCGCCCTTGCGTGGCGCGTCCGGATAGTTGTGCGCGGCCAGCACGACGCCCAGCGCCGTGCGGCGGTCCCATTCGAGATCCACCGTATCGAGCGTGCCCGCGATCGCGGCCTCGACGACCTTCGAGAAGTCGCCCTTCAGGCGCGCCATGATCGGCTGCGTTTCCGGATCGCCCATCCGGCAGTTGAACTCGAGCGTCTTCGGGTTGCCTTGCGCGTCGATCATCAGGCCGGCGTACAGGAAGCCCGTGAAGCGGATTCCTTCCTGTTCCATGCCGCGCACGGTCGGCAGGATGATTTCGCGCATCACGCGGGCGTGCATTTGGGGCGTGACGATAGGCGCGGGCGAGTAGGCGCCCATGCCGCCCGTGTTCGGGCCCTGATCGCCGTCGAGCAGGCGCTTGTGATCCTGGCTCGACGCGAGCGGCAGCACATGCTTGCCGTCGACCATCACGATGAAGCTCGCTTCCTCGCCGGCGAGGAACTCTTCGATTACGACGCGCGCGCCCGCGTCGCCGAGCTTGTTGTCCGACAGCATCATGTCGACGGCCGCATGCGCTTCTTCCAGCGTCTGCGCGACGACCACGCCCTTGCCGGCCGCGAGGCCGTCGGCCTTGATGACGATGGGCGCGCCCTTGGCGTCGATGTAGGCGTGCGCGGCGGCGACATCCGAGAAGGTTTCGTATTCGGCGGTTGGAATCGCGTGGCGCTTCATGAACGCCTTCGCGAAGTCCTTCGAGCTTTCGAGCTGCGCCGCCTCGCGCGTTGGGCCGAAAATTTTCAGGCCGCGCGCGCGGAAGATGTTGACGATGCCCGCCGCGAGCGGCTGCTCGGGACCGACCAGCGTGAACGCGATCTGTTCTTGCTCGACGAAGTCAGCGAGCGCGTTCGGGTCGGTGATGCCGACGTTGCGCAGGCGGTCGTCCTGCGCGGTGCCGCCGTTGCCGGGCGCGACATAGACGAGCTGGACGCGCGGCGACTGCGCGAGCTTCCATGCGAGCGCATGTTCGCGACCGCCGGAACCGACGACGAGTAACTTCATGTGATTCCCCGAATACTAAAAACCGTGAACGGCCCGCGCGGCGGCGCGAGCCGTGGATATCTGCCTCTACCTTCGCACAACGCGAACGCGACGCCTGTGATGCAGGCAACGGAACGGGACAATGTGGCGGAAATCGCCTGGATGCCGTGCAGTTGGTGCGCGCGTCGTGACGCGCCGGTGCAACGCGAGGGAAGCGGGGAGCGCCGCAACGGCCCGGACATGGGCGGCGCGCTCACCGTCGGCTTCACTCGTCGGCGATTGCCGCGTTTGTATAGACTTCCTGCACGTCGTCCAGATTTTCCAGCGCGTCGAGCAGCTTCTGCATCTTGACGGCGTCGTCGCCCGTGAACTCGACTTCCGTCTGCGGCTTCATCGTCACTTCAGCGACTTCCGCCTTAAAGCCAGCGGCTTCGAGCGCGCTCTTCACCTTCGGGAAATCGTTCGGCGGGCAGATCACTTCGATGCTGCCGTCGTCGTTCGTCACGACGTCGTCGGCGCCCGCTTCGAGCGCGGCTTCCATCAGCTTGTCTTCGGGCGTGCCGGGCGCGAACAGGAACTGGCCGACGTGATCGAACATGAACGACACCGAGCCGTCCGTGCCCATGTTGCCGCCGAATTTCGAGAACGCGTGGCGCACTTCCGCGACGGTGCGGGTGCGGTTGTCCGTCATCGTGTCGACGATGATGGCCGCGCCGCCGATGCCGTAACCCTCGTAGCGGATTTCCTCGTAGCTCGCGCCGTCGACGCCGCCCACGCCGCGCTGGATCGCGCGGTTGACGTTGTCCTTCGGCATGTTGGCGTCGTACGCCTTGTCGACGGCGAGCCGCAGACGCGGGTTCGAGTCGATGTCGCCGCCGCCCATGCGCGCCGCGACCTGGATTTCCTTGATGAGTCGCGTCCAGATCTTGCCTTTCTTGGCATCGGCCGCTGCTTTCTTATGCTTGATGTTGGCCCATTTCGAATGACCCGCCATACCTTTCTCCGTCGCGCGCGCCAGCGGGGCGCACGCATAGTGCAATAGTCGTTGCGATTTCGGGCGGCGGTGCGGATTCGCGCTCGCGCCTCGATGTCAGTCCGGTCGCACCCTGAAATGCGCCAGCATGGCGCCGTGAAAGCGTCGCGGGATCGACGGAACCGGCCAAAGCGCCGCAGTTGGCGTCGTCAGTACAGTAGCCGGTGAAGGCGCAAACCGGGGTAGGAATGCCGCAAAGCGATGCCAGCAGGGTGAGCTGTCCGTTCAATGGACAGAGCGCGATTTTATCATGCCGGGGGCACGCCTCTGAAGGGGCGGGATGCGGACTCGCACGGGGCGGCACGAGACTTTCCTTGCGGTGCCGCCCCGCGCGGCGATGTCCGTCGGCGCGTTGTCAGCCGCCGGGATTTCTCGGGCCGCTTTCGTCAGCGGCCGTTGTCAGCTATATCGTCAGCCGCATCATCAGCCGCATCGTCAGTGGCTTTCGTCAGTTCTTTGTGCCGAACAGCCGGTCGCCCGCGTCGCCGAGCCCCGGAATGATGTACGCATGCTCGTTCAGGTGCGAATCGAGCGACGCGACATACAGCTTCACATCCGGGTGCGCGTTCTGGAATACCTCGACGCCCTCCGGCGCGGCGACGAGCGCGAGGAACGAAATGTTCTCGCCCGCGACGCCGCGGCGCTTCAGCACGTCGATCGCGTGCACGGCCGAGTATCCCGTCGCGACCATCGGATCGCACAGGATGAAGATGCGGTCCTCCAGATCGGGCAGGCGCACCAGGTACTCGACGGGACGGTGAGCGTCGTCGCGATACACGCCGATATGGCCGACGCGCGCCGACGGGATCAGCTCGAGCAGCCCGTCCGACATGCCGACGCCCGCGCGCAGCACGGGCACGATCGCGAGCTTCTTGCCGGCGATCACGGGCGCGTCGATGTCGACGAGCGGCGTGCTCACGCGGCGAGTCGTCATCGGCAGGTTGCGGGTGATTTCATAGCCCATCAGCAGCGTGATTTCGCGCAGCAGCTCGCGGAACGTCCGCGTGGACGTGTCGCGGTCGCGCATGTGCGACAGCTTGTGCTGGATCAGCGGGTGATCGAGGATGAAAAGATTGGGAAAACGGCTGTCCTGAGTCATGACGTGGCGCCTCGCGGCGGTAAATGAGCTGTGCTGTCGATGGGGAGCGGCGCGGCGTATCGCGGCCTGTTTTGCAGCCCGGTTTCGCAGCCCGTATCGGGCAACGGTGGGCAACGAAGGACGGCGGACGCGTGCGCCTTGGCTGCGAGTTTACCGGAAGGGTGGCGGAAAGAGACTGGAGATTGTGGAAAGGAATCGCAGCGGAACGGAAGATGGACGGAAGCGAGCTCCGGCAGCGCCGCGTCGATTCTTCTAGAATCGGGGGACAGTTGACCGACCGCGAGCGCGACGCGTCCTCACGCATCGCGCGCAAGACAAAAGGAAAAAGCACATGGATCTGGGAATCGCAGGAAAGACTGCGCTGGTTTGCGCAGCGAGCAAGGGACTGGGACGCGGCTGCGCCGAGGCGCTGGCGGCGGAGGGCGTGAACGTGACGATCGTCGCGCGCACGGCGCAAACGCTCGAAGCGACGGCGGCCGGTATCCGCGCGAAAACGGGCGTCGACGTGAAGGCCGTGGCCTGCGACATCACCACGCCCGAAGGCCGTGCCGCAGCGCTCGCCGCGTGTCCGCAGCCGGACATCCTCGTCAACAACGCGGGCGGTCCCCCGCCCGGCGACTTTCGCAACTTCACGCACGACGACTGGATTCGCGCGCTCGAAGGGAACATGCTCACGCCGATCGAGCTGATCCGCGCGACCATCGACGGCATGATCTCGCGCGGCTTTGGCCGCGTCGTCAACATCACGAGCTCGTCGGTGAAGGCGCCCATCGACGTGCTCGGCCTGTCGAACGGCGCGCGCTCGGGCCTGACGGGCTTCGTCGCGGGCGTCGCGCGCAAGGTGGCGCCGCACGGCGTGACGATCAACAATCTGCTGCCGGGGCTGTTCGACACGGATCGCATCGCCGTGACGTTCGACGCGCAGGCGAAATCGCAGAACATTTCCGTCGACGAAGCGCGCGAGCAGCGCATGGCGACGATCCCCGCGCGCCGCTTTGGCACGCCCGACGAATTCGGCCGCGCGTGCGCGTTCCTGTGCAGCGTGCACGCGGGCTATATCACGGGACAGAACTGGCTGCTGGATGGCGGCGCTTATCCCGGCACGTTCTGAGCGTGCCGCGCGCTTTCGCAAACGCAACGACAACTACAACGCCCATAACGACCATAACGACAACACAAGAGGAGCAATGACATGACAACACGCGTCGCGCTGATCGCACACGATCACAAGAAGGACGACATCGTCAGGCTGGCGGGCGAATACGTCGACACGCTCGCGCGCTGCGAGCTGATCGCCACGGGCACGACGGGCTCGCGCATCGCCGATGCGCATGGGCTGAAGGTCGAGCGGATGCTGTCCGGCCCGAATGGCGGCGACTTGCAGATCGGCGCGCAACTCGCCGAAGGGCGGGTCGACGTGGTGATCTTCCTGCGCGATCCGATGACGCCGCAGCCGCACGAGCCGGACATCAACGCGCTGGTGCGCGCATGCGATGTGCACAATGTGCCGTGCGCGACGAACATCTCGACCGCGCGGATGATCCTCGACGATCTGACGCTGCGTTTTTCGCAGCAGGTCTGACGGCGTCGTCCGCGTTCATTCAGGCAGGCATCACGAACGAATCTGGAGAGAAAATGGTCAAGGCAATTCGATTCGACAAGACGGGCGGCCCCGAAGTGATGAAGTGGGTCGACGTCGAGGTAGGCGAGCCGGGCAACGGCGAAATCCGCATCAGGCAGCATGCGGTCGGTCTGAACTATATCGACGTGTATTTCCGCACGGGCCTGTATCCGCTGCCGCTGCCGGGCGGGCTCGGCATGGAGGCGGCGGGCGAGGTGCTCGCCGTGGGCGCGGGCGTGACGGGGCTGAAGGCCGGCGATCGCGTCGCGTATGTCGCGCGGCCGCCGGGCGCGTATGCGCAGGAGCGCGTACTGTCTGCCGCGCAGGTCGTGAAGCTGCCGGATGCGATCGGTTATGAAGACGCGGCGTCGGTGATGCTGCAAGGGCTGACGGCGCAGTACCTGTTGCGCCGCACGTACCCGGTGAAGGCCGGCGACACGATCCTGATCCAGGCCGCGGCGGGCGGCGTCGGCCTGCTTGTGTGCCAGTGGGCGAAGGCACTGGGCGCGACGGTGATCGGCACAGTCGGTTCCGACGAGAAGGCGGCCATCGCGAAGGCCCACGGCTGCGATCATCCCATCGTCTATACGCGCGAGAACTTCACGAAGCGCGTGCGCGAGATCACGAACGGCGCGGGCGTGCCCGTCGTGTATGACTCGATCGGCAAGGACACGTTTACGGCTTCGCTCGATTGCCTTGCGCCGCTCGGCATGTTCGTGAGCTTCGGCAATGCGTCGGGGCCGCTGCCGCCGATCGATTCGTCGGAATTCGCGGGACGCGGCTCGCTGTTCTTCACGCGGCCCACGCTGTTCACCTACATCGGCAAGCGCAGCGATTACGACGCGATGGCGGGCGAACTGTTCGACGTGATCGCGTCGGGCAAGGTCAAGACGAGCATCAACCAGCGCTACGCGCTCGCCGATGTGGGCAAGGCGCATGAGGATCTCGAAGCGCGCCGGACGACGGGGTCGACGGTTTTGCTGCCGTAAGGGATAAGGGGCTGCCGGGCTGCGCGCTCGAATAGAAGGCCGCTTCACGCTGGGCGTGAAGCGGCTTTTTCGTTTACACCTTTTTTACATCCCTCAACCAACCTTTGACCAACCCTTTATACCGATCGGCATAACGTTGCGGGCATCCATCGTCCAACATTTGGAGAACATGAAATGGATGTGCTGTACGTCGGGGGCATCGCGCTTTTCGCTGCGCTGACCTTTGGGTTGATCGCCGGATGCGAGCGGCTCACACGCTATGGCCGCGGTCAGGGAGCGCGCTCATGATCTGGGTCCTCTGGCTATCGGGGGCGGCGACCGCGCTGCTCTTCGCTTACCTCGTCTATGCGCTGCTGCGCGCGGAGGACATTGAATGAACTTCAACAATGTCCTGCAGCCGGCGATCTTCATCGTCGTGCTGCTTGCGCTGGCCGTGCCCGTCTCGCGCTATCTGACGCGCGTGATGGACGGCACGTCGCGCGTCGTCAAACTGGGCGGACCGCTCGAGCGTCTGCTGTACCGCGTCGCGGGCGTCGATCCGGCACACGAAATGAGCTGGAAGCAGTACGCGATCGCCACGATCGCGTTCAACGTATTGGGCGTCGTGTTTCTGTACGTGCTGCTGCGCGTGCAGGGATGGCTGCCCGGCAACCCGCAGCAGTTCGGCGCGATGACGGTAGACGGCGCGTTCAACACGGCCGTCAGCTTCGTCACCAACACGAACTGGCAGGACTACTCGCCGGAGCAGACGGTCGGCTATCTGACGCAGATGCTTGGCCTCACCGTGCAGAACTTCCTGTCGGCGGCGACGGGCATCGTCGTCGTGATCGCGCTGGTGCGCGGCTTCGCGCGACACACCGCGCAAACCATCGGCAACTTCTGGATCGACATCACGCGCGTGACGCTCTACGTGCTGCTACCGATGGCCGCGATCGTCGCGGCGCTGCTGATGAGCCAGGGCGTGATCCAGAACTTCGAGTCCTATCGGGAAGTGCCGACGCTGCAAACCACCACGTACCAGGCGCCGAAGGCGGACGCGCAAGGCAACGCGGTGAAGGACGCGAAAGGCAACCCCGTGATGGTCGATACGCCCGTCAAGTCGCAGACCATCGCGATGGGCCCCGTCGCCACGCAGGAAGCGATCAAGATGCTCGGCACGAACGGCGGCGGCTTCTTCAACGGCAACTCGGCGCATCCGTACGAGAACCCGACGCCGTTCTCGAACTTCGTGCAGATGCTCTCGATCCTGATCATTCCGGCCTCGCTGTGTCTCGTGTTCGGCCGCATGATCGGCGACGGCAAGCAGGGCGTCGCCGTGCTCGCGGTGATGACGATCGCGTTCGCCGTGAGCATCGCGGGCGAGATCGGCGCGGAGCAGAGCGGCAATCCCCTCTTCACGACGCTGCACGTCGATCAGTCCGCGAGCGCGCTCCAACCGGGCGGCAACATGGAAGGCAAGGAAACGCGCTTCGGCATCGCGCAGTCGGGCATCTTCACGGTCGCGACGACGGCGGCTTCGTGCGGCGCCGTCGCCAACACGCACGACTCGCTGACGCCGCTCGGCGGCCTCGTGCCGATGCTCCTGATGCAGCTCGGCGAAGTGATCTTCGGCGGCGTGGGTTCGGGTCTGTACGGGATGCTGGTGTTCGCGATGCTCGCCGTGTTCGTCGCGGGGCTGATGATCGGCCGCACGCCTGAATACGTCGGCAAGAAGATCGAAGCGTACGAGATGAAGATGGTGTCGATCGTCGTGCTGCTGACGCCGCTGCTGGTGCTCGTCGCGACGTCGATTGCCGTGCTCACCGATGCGGGCAAGGCAGGCATCCTGAATCCGGGCGCGCACGGCTTCTCCGAAATCCTCTATGCGTTCAGCTCGGCCGCCAACAACAACGGCAGCGCGTTCGCGGGCCTCACCGTGAGCACGCCGTTCTACAACTGGCTCACCGCGATTGCGATGTGGTTCGGCCGCTTCGGCACGATCGTTCCCGTGCTCGCGATCGCGGGCTCGCTCGCCGCGAAGAAGCGCATCGCAGTGACGGGCGGCACGCTGCCGACGCACGGTCCGCTCTTCGTCGTGCTGCTGCTCGGCACGGTGCTGCTGGTCGGCGCGCTGACGTACGTGCCCGCGCTCGCGCTCGGCCCCGGCGTCGAGCATCTGATGATGATCGCGGGTCATTGACGGACTGTCTGTGCCATGCAAAAGACGCACAAAACAGCGAAGCAATTAGAGGAAGAAATGACTGACCATTCTGCTACGCGGTCCATGTTCGATCCGGCGCTCGTGCGCCCCGCAATCGTGGACTCATTCAAGAAACTCAAGCCGCATACGCAGTTCCGCAACCCGGTGATGTTCTGCGTCTATGTCGGCAGCATCCTGACGACGATCCTCTGGATCGCCGCGCTCAACGGCCAGGCCGAGGCGCCCGCGGGCTTCATTCTCGCGGTGTCGCTGTGGCTGTGGTTCACGGTGCTGTTCGCGAACTTCGCCGAAGCGCTCGCCGAAGGGCGCTCGAAAGCGCAGGCGGCGTCGCTGCGCAGCGCGAAGAAAGACGTGATGGCGAAGAAGCTCAACGAGCCGCATCCGAAGTCGCCGATCCGCATCATGACGGCGTCCGATCTGCGCCGCGGCGATGTCGTGCTCGTCGAGACGGGCGACACGATTCCCGCCGACGGCGAAGTGATCGAAGGCGTCGCATCCGTCGACGAATCGGCGATCACGGGTGAATCCGCGCCCGTGATCCGCGAGTCGGGCGGCGACTTTTCGTCGGTGACGGGCGGCACGCGCGTGCTGTCCGACTGGATCGTCGTGCGCGTGACGGCCAATCCGGGCGAAGCGTTTCTCGACCGCATGATCGCGATGGTCGAAGGCGCGAAGCGTCAGAAGACGCCGAACGAAATCGCGCTGACCATTCTGCTGGTCGCGCTGACCATCGTTCTCCTGCTCGCGACCGCGACGCTCTTGCCGTTCTCGATGTTCTCGGTAGAAGCGGCTCATTTGGCAAATTCGGCGGGGCATGTCGTGACGATCACGGCGCTCGTCGCGCTGCTCGTGTGCCTGATTCCGACGACGATCGGCGGCCTGTTGTCGGCGATCGGCGTCGCGGGCATGAGCCGCATGATGCAGGCGAACGTGATCGCGACGTCGGGCCGCGCGGTCGAAGCGGCAGGCGACGTCGACGTGCTGCTGCTCGACAAGACGGGCACGATCACGCTCGGCAACCGCCAGGCGTCGGCCTTCATTCCCGCGTCGGGCGTGACGGAAGAAGCCCTCGCCGATGCCGCGCAACTGTCGTCGCTCTCCGACGAAACACCGGAAGGCCGCAGCATCGTCGTGCTCGCGAAGCAGCGCTTCAATATCCGCCAGCGCGACATGGGCACGCTGCATCCCATCTTTCTCGCGTTCAGCGCGCAGACGCGCATGAGCGGCGTCGATCTGCCTGGCCGCGAAATCCGCAAGGGCGCAGCCGATGCCGTGAAGCATTACGTCGAAGCGCACGGCGGCCGCTTTCCGGTCGATGTGTCGACTGCGGTGACGGAGGTCGCGCGGCGCGGCAGCACGCCGCTCGTGGTTGCCGGGAAGGACGAGGGTGGCGCGCGCGTGATGGGGGTGATCGAGCTGAAGGACGTGGTGAAGGGCGGCATCAAGGAGCGTTTTGCCGAGCTGCGCAAAATGGGCATCAAGACCGTGATGGTGACGGGCGACAACCGGCTGACGGCCGCGGCGATTGCTGCGGAAGCGGGCGTCGACGATTTCCTTGCGGAAGCGACGCCGGAAGCGAAGCTGACGACGATTCGCGCGCATCAGGCCGAAGGGCGGCTTGTCGCGATGACGGGCGACGGCACCAACGATGCTCCCGCGCTCGCGCAAGCCGATGTGGCCGTCGCGATGAATACGGGCACGCAGGCCGCGAAGGAGGCGGGCAACATGGTCGACCTCGATTCGAATCCGACGAAGCTGATCGAGATCGTCGAGATCGGCAAGCAGATGCTGATGACGCGCGGGTCGCTGACGACGTTCTCGATTGCGAACGACGTCGCGAAGTATTTTGCGATCATCCCCGCGGCGTTCGCGACGACGTACCCGGCGCTGAACGCGCTGAACGTGATGCATCTGGCGACGCCCACGTCCGCGATCATGTCCGCTGTGATCTTCAACGCGCTGATCATCGTGCTGCTGATTCCGCTCGCGCTCAAGGGCGTGAAGTACCGGCCGCTCGGCGCGGCGATCCTGTTGCGCCGCAATCTGCTGGTCTATGGCCTGGGCGGCATCATCGTGCCGTTCTTCGGGATCAAGCTGATCGACATGGTGCTGGCCGCGTTCGGCTGGGTGTGATGCGCACGGTGATAGACAGATAAAAGGAAGTTGAATCATGAAATCGCTTTTTCGTCCGATGCTCGTGATCTTCGCCGTGTTGACGGCGCTCACGGGTCTCGCGTATCCCGCCGTGATGACGGCGTTCGGCCAGGCCGTCTTTCACGACAAGGCCAACGGCAGTCTGATCGAGCACGACGGCAAGGTGGCCGGCTCGCGGCTGATCGGCCAGCAGTTCGACGCGCCGCAGTACTTCTGGGGCCGCCTCTCGGCGACGACGCCGATGCCGTACGACGCGAAAGGTTCGAGCGGCTCGAATCTGGGCCCGATCAACCCGGCGCTCGCCGATGAAACGAAGGGCCGTCTCGCGGCCTTGCAGGCGGCGGGGCATTTGCCTGCCGGGGTGGCTGTTCCCGTCGATCTCGTGACTTCGTCGGGTAGTGGGCTTGATCCCGAGATTTCGCCTGCGGCGGCCGCATATCAGGTCGAGCGGGTTGCCGCTGCACGGCAGATGAATGCTAACGACGTTGCGGCGCTGGTTGACCGCTATACAAGCCGTCGGCAGTTTGGTTTGTTCGGTGAGGCGCGGGTGAATGTACTCGAGTTGAATCTTGCGCTTGATGAGGTGCAGCACGGCTGATTGAAGTGTCTGCGACGGCGTTTCGTTGTGGTGTTCTTGCCTTTGCGCTGGCATCCGTGACGAGGGCAAAAAACCAACGCGTCGCAGACGAACAAAAAAACATGCCACCATACCCGCACGAAAGTGCAAACAAACACGCCATGCTATGTCCCGCCCCGACCCCGACGAACTCCTCGACAAACTCCAGCGCGAAGAAGAAAAACGCCAGCGCGGCAAGCTGAAGATTTTCTTCGGCGCATCAGCGGGCGTCGGCAAGACCTATGCAATGCTGCTCGCCGCGCGCCGTCGCAAGGAAGAAAGTGTCGATGTCGTCGTCGGCATCGCGGAAACGCATGGCCGCAGCGAAACAGCGGCGCTGCTCGAAGGGCTCGACGTCCTGCCGCTCGCCCGCATCGAATACCGCAACAGGCTGCTGGCCGAATTCGATCTCGATGCCGCGCTCGAACGCAAGCCGCAACTGATCCTCGTCGACGAACTCGCGCATTCGAACCGGGCCGCGCCAGGCGTGCAGGGCGCGCGCCACGCGAAGCGCTGGCAGGACGTGTACGAACTGCTCGACGCGGGCATCGACGTCTATACGACCGTCAACGTCCAGCACCTCGAAAGCCTCAACGACGTCGTCGGCCAGATCACGGGCATCCGCGTGTGGGAGACCGTGCCCGATCGCGTGTTCGACAGCGCGGACGAAGTGACGCTCGTCGACTTGCCCGCCGAAGAGCTGCTCGACCGCATGCGCGACGGCAAGGTCTACATGCCGCAGCAGGCCGAGCGCGCGGTGCGCAACTTTTTTCGCAAGGGCAATCTGATCGCACTGCGCGAACTGGCGCTGAGGCGCACGGCGGATCGCGTCGATGCGCAGATGCGCGAGTACCGCGCGGACCGTTCGATCCAGCGCATCTGGCAGGCGCGCGAACGTCTGCTGGTCTGCGTCGGGCCCGGCCCCGAAGCGCCGCTGCTGGTGCGCGCGGCGGCGCGTCTCGCGGCGAGCCTGAAGGCCGACTGGATCGCCGTCTATGTCGAGACGCCGAAGCTTCAACGTCTCCCCGATGCGCACCGCAAGCGCACGCTCGACGCGCTGAAGCTCGCCGCCGAACTCGGCGCGGAAACGGCGACGCTCGCGGGCGCGGATGCCGTCTCGACGCTGATCGGCTATGCGCGCGTGCGCAACGTGTCGAAGCTGGTCGCGGGCGGCTCGGCAGCGATCGGCTTCGCGCGCTGGCTGCGCCGGCCGTTCGGCGAGCGTCTCGCGGAACGCGCAAGCGATCTCGATCTCACGCTGATCCGCGCGAGCAGCGATGAAACTGGACCGACGAAGGGCCCGACGCGCGACCGCCGCGCCGACGAAGAAGTGCGCGCTTGGCGCGAAGCGTTGAGCGTCGCGCACGACCGCCATTCGCCGCCGCGCAGCTACGCATGGGCGCTCGCGATCTGCGCGGGCGTGACCCTGGTCGCGAGCCAGCTGATCGATCGCATCGATCTCGCGAACCTCGTGATGCTGTATCTGCTCGGCGTGATCTTCACGGCGGTGAAGCTCGGCCGCGGACCGGGCGTGATGCTGTCGTTCCTCTCCGTCGCGGCGTTCGATTTCTTCTTCGTGCCGCCGCGCATGTCGTTCTCCGTCAGCGATACGCAATACCTGCTGACGTTCCTCGGCATGCTGCTCACTTCACTCGTGATCGGCCATCTGACGTCGACGTTGCGGCGTGAAGCAAGCGTCGCGCGCCGACGCGAGCAGCGCACGAGCGCGATGTACGCGATGGCGCGCGAACTGGCGGCCGCGCTGACGACGGAGCAGATCGTCGGCATTGGCAGCCGGCACGTGAGCGAGGTGTTCCGCGCGCGCGTCGCGGTGCTCTTGCCCGATAGCGCCGATCAGGTGAAGCAGAAGATCGACGATCCCGACGTGAGCATCATGCTCGATGCCGCTTCCCTCGACGTCGACGTCGGCCAGTGGGTCTACGACCAGCAGAAGCCGGCGGGCCACGGCACCGATACGCTGCCTGCCGCGAAGGCGCTCTATTTGCCGCTGCGCGCGCCGATGCGCACGCGCGGCGTGCTCGCCGTCGCGACGCAGGACGAGCGCGAACTCGACGTGCCCGAGCAGCAGCGCATGCTCGACGCGTTCGCCGCGCAGATCGCGCTGGCACTGGAGCGCGTGCATTACGTCGATATCGCGCGCGATGCGCTCGTCAGCATGGAGTCCGAGCGGCTGCGCAACTCGCTGCTCTCGGCGATTTCGCACGATCTGCGCACGCCGCTCACAGCCATCGTCGGCTTTTCGTCGATGCTCGCCGCACAGCGCGACGCGTCTGCCGACGGCGCGAATGCGGCGCAAGGCGAACTCGTCGATGCGATCCACGAAGAAGCGCTGCGCATGACGGGCATCGTCACGAACCTGCTCGACATGGCGCGTCTGCAGGCGGGCAGCCTGAAGCTGAACCGGCAATGGTCGCTGCTCGAAGAGACGGTCGGCTCGGCGCTGCGGGACTGCAAGCGCACGCTCGCGCGGCATCCCGTGCAGGTCGCGCTGCCCGCCGATCTGCCGTTGCTGCAGATCGACGCCGTGCTGCTGGAGCGTCTCTTCGCGAACCTGTTCGAAAACGCGGCAAAGTATGTGCCGCCCGATACGCCGCTCATGATCGGCGCGCAGCGCATCGACGAGAACGACAAGCCGTTCGTGCGCGTGACCGTCGACGATAGCGGCCCCGGTCTGCCGCCCGGCATGGAAACGCGCATCTTCGAGAAATTCACGCGCGGCGAGAAGGAATCGGCGAAGCCGGGCATTGGACTCGGGCTCGCGATCTGCCGCGCGATCGCCGAGGCCCATGGGGGTAGAATCGGCGCGGCCAACCGCGTCGCCGCCGATGGACGCGTCGAGGGCGCGCGCTTCTGGTTCACGCTGCCCATCGGGACGCCGCCGCCCGGACCCGACGATGCGGCATGCGCGCTCCCGGAGCCGGACGAAGCCGCCGATGCCGCCGAAGCCGCGCCTGACGCAACGCAAGCGCCCGACACTCGCAAAGCGACGGAACCGCATAATCGACAGCAAGCCGACACGCATCCGCATACCCATTCATGAGTGACCCGAGCATCACCGTTGTACTGATCGAGGACGAGCAGCAGATCCGCCGCTTCGTGCGCGCGTCGCTGGAAGGCGAGGGCATCGTCGTGCACGACGCGCCGACGGGCAAGCAGGGGCTGATCGAAGCGGCCACGCGCAAGCCCGATCTCGTGATCGTCGATCTCGGCCTGCCCGACACCGATGGGCTCGACGTGATTCGCGAACTGCGCGGCTGGAGCGGGCTGCCTGTGATCGTGCTATCGGCGCGTACCCAGGAAAGCGAGAAGGTGGCCGCGCTCGACGCGGGCGCCGACGATTACCTGACCAAGCCGTTCGGCGTCTCCGAACTGCTCGCGCGGATTCGCGCGCATCTGCGCCGGCGCAATCAGGGCGGCGCGAACGAAACGCCGCAAGTGCATTTCGGCGGCGTGACCGTCGATCTCGCGCTGCGCCGGGTCTCGCGCAACGGCGAGCCCGTGCATCTGACGCCGCTCGAATACCGGCTCCTCGCGACGCTCGTGCGCCACGCGGGTCGCGTGCTCACGCACCGGCAACTGTTGCGCGATGTGTGGGGGCCGTCGCATGTCGAAAGCCATCACTATCTGCGTATCTACATGGCGCACCTGCGACAGAAGCTCGAACGCGATCCCGCGCAGCCCGAGCACATCGTGACGGAGACGGGCGTCGGCTACCGGCTCGTGGGCGTCGCGTGAGGCGGTTGCGTCGCCATATCCGCCGGCGTATGGCGAACGGCGAATTGGCGCCTATCTTGATATAATTGCGCCCGGCAAGGACGACCTTGCTGCATCCGCTTTCAACGGGGACGGCCCCACTCACACTGGGAGTTCGTCTCGTGTCCTGGATTCTTCTCTTTATCGCCGGTCTGCTGGAAGTTGCGTGGGCGGCCGGTCTCAAGTCATCCGAAGGTTTCACCCGTTTCTGGCCGTCGGTGTTCACCATCGTGACGGCGCTCGGCAGCTTCGTGCTGCTCGCGATGGCCATGCGCCAGTTGCCGCTCGGCACCGCTTACGCCGTCTGGACGGGCATCGGCGCCGTCGGCGCGTTCATTTTCGGCATCGTGATGATGGGCGAGGCCGTGACGGCCGCGCGGGTCGGCAGCGCAGTGCTGATCGTCGTCGGACTGATCGGACTCAAGCTGTCGTCGGGGCACTGAGCGCGCTGATCGTTCTGCGCGCCGGCCGGCTATCGGCCTGTCGCCGGAGCGGCGTCCATCCGCGCACACCCGGCCCACGCCCGATCCACACCCGTCGCCGGCACGCCCGTTCAAAAAAGTGCCGCAAACATGCCACAAATGCCCGCAAAGCGCATGCGGCCGGCGAATCGACGTGGCTATAATGAGACGGAAATCATCCTGAAATTGCTCCGCGCGGCCTTGATGCGCGGATCCGGCGGCTTCGGCACGGCGGAGCCCCCTGGCTTCCTGGTCCCGAGCGCAGGCTGCTGGAACTGACGGCACGCGACGCGCGCCTCGGAGGCGGCCATGCTTGAACCTCTTTCGCTTGCGGCGGGCCTGTCGTGGGGCAGCGGCTTGCGTCTGTACCTGACCGTGCTGATCGCGGGCGTATTCGGACGCACCGGCATCATCCATCTGCCCGATACGCTGTCCGTACTGCAGTCGCCCTGGGTGATCGGCGCGGCGGCCGTCTTGACCCTCGCTGAATTTCTCGCCGACAAGATCCCCGCGTTCGACTCGCTGTGGGACGCGATCCATACGTTCATCCGCATTCCGGCGGGCGCGGTGCTGGCCGTCGGCGCGCTCGGCCACGCCGATCCGTCGCTGATGACGATCGCCGCGCTGGCGGGCGGCACGCTCGCGGGCGCGTCGCATCTGACGAAGGCGGGCACGCGCGCGCTGATCAACCTGTCGCCGGAGCCGGTGTCGAACGTCGTCACGTCGGCGGCCGAGGACGGGCTCGTGTTCGGCGGGCTGTTGCTCGCGCTGTTCGTCCCCGTGCTGTTCCTCGTGCTGCTCGTGGGCTTTCTGGTGCTCGCAAGCTGGGCGCTGCCGCGTCTGTGGCGCGGCGTGCAGGGCGGCTTTCGCGGCATGGCGACGCACATGGTGTCGCGACTCGCGAGGAGCCGACACGATTGAGCGAAGCCGAACGCGTCACCACTCAGGCTACCCCCGCGCTTCCGCCTGAACGCCCCAGGCGGCCTGCATCCGCCCACCGGCTGTCGCTGGGCCATCTGCTGCATCAATCGTTGCGCATGACGGCGCGCGACTGGCGCGCGGGCGAGCTGACGATGCTGCTGTTTGCGCTGGTGCTGGCCGTGGCGGCGCTGTCGAGCGTCGGCTTTCTCGCGGACCGCCTGCATCAGGGGCTCGAACGCGACGCACGGCGCATGATCGCCGCCGATTTCGTGGTCCGCGCCGATCATCCCGTCGATGCGCAATTCGCGCAAAAGGCCAGGGCGCTCGGCCTCGAAACGGCGACGACGGCGATCTTCCCCAGCATGGTCAACTCGACGGCGGCGCAGCCCGTCTCGCGGCTCGCGGCGGTGAAGGCCGTGTCGCCGGGCTATCCGCTGCGCGGCGCGTTGCGGATCGCGCTCGCGCCCGGCGCCCGTGATCGCGAAGTGCGCGGCATTCCGCCGCCCGGCGACGTATGGGTCGATCAGCAACTGCTCGACGCGCTGAAGGTGCGTATCGGCGACAAGGTCAAGGTCGGCGGGCGCGACTTCACGATCGGCGCGTTGATCACGCGCGAACTGGACCGCGGCTTCGCGTTCGTCAATTTTTCGCCGCGCCTGATGATGCGCGCCGACGATCTCGCGTCGACGGGACTGCTCGGCTACGGCAGCCGCGTCACGTACCGGCTGCTGGTGGCGGGCGGCGACAAGCCCGTTGCGTCGTTCGCGACATGGGCGCACGAGCGCGTCGACAACGGCAAGATGCGCGGCGTCGCGCTGGAGTCGTTGCGGGACGGCCAGCCGCAGGTACGCGAGACGCTCGATCGCGCGAGCCACTTTCTCACGCTCGTGTCGCTGCTGACGGCGCTGCTCGCCGCCGTCGCGATTGCGATGGCCGCGCATCGCTACATGCGCCGGCATCTCGACAGTTGCGCGGCGATGCGCTGCCTCGGCGCGAGCCAGCGGACCTTGCGCGCGCTATTCGTGTTCGAATTCGCCGGGCTCGGTTTGCTCGGCGGCATCGCGGGCGTCGTGCTCGGCTTCGGCGGGCATCTCGCGCTGTTCTGGTGGCTCGGCAGCCTGATCGACGTGACGCTGCCGTATCCGACCATCTGGCCCGCGCTCGAAGGCATCGCCGCCGGTCTCGTGCTGCTGATCGGCTTTGCGCTGCCGCCGCTGTTGCCGCTCACGCATGTGCCGCCCGTGCGCGTGCTGCGCCGCGAGTGGGGCGAAGAAGGGCGCACCGCGTGGGCCGCATACGCGCTCGGCATCGCGCTGTTCGCGGGCTTGCTGATTCTGGCGGCGGGCGAGCTGAAGCTCGGCGGCATCGTCGCGGGCGGTTTCGCGGGCGGCCTTCTGGTGTTCGCGCTGATCGCGCGCGCCGCGTTGTGGAGCCTGTCGCGCATGGTGCGCAGCGAGCGCTTTCATATCGGCGTCGGCTGGCGCTATGCGCTCGCGTCGCTGGAGCGGCGCGCGAACGCGAGCGCGCTGCAGATCACCGCGCTCGCGATCGGCCTGATGTGCCTGCTGCTGATCGCGATGACGCGCAACGACCTGATCGAAGGCTGGCATCGCTCGACGCCGCCCGACGCGCCGAACGAGTTCATCATCGACATTCAGCCCGACCAGCGCGATGCGATCACGCAGTATCTGGGCGCGCACGGCTTTGCGGGCATCGACCTGGCGCCGATGGTGCGCGGCCGTCTGGTCGCGATCGACAACAAGCCCGTCAACCCGAACGACTACAAGAGCGAGGACGCGCGCCGTCTTGTCGATCGCGAGTTCAACCTGTCGTACACGACGCAACTGCCCGACGACAACCGGATCGTATCGGGCGAGTGGTACGGCAATGCGTCGAAACCGCAGATTTCGATCGAGCAGGGACTCGCGAAACTGCTCGACGTGAAGGTCGGCGACACGATGCGCTTCGACGTGACGGGCCTGCAAATCGAGGCGCCCGTGACGAGCGTGCGCAAGCTCGACTGGGGTTCGTTCAAGGTCAACTTCTTCGTCGTGATGCCGCCCGCCGCGCTGAAGGACTATCCCGCGACGTTCATCACGAGCTTCCATGTGCCGCCCGAGCAGCACACGGTGATCGACGGGCTGATCGGCCAGTATCCGAATCTCACCGCGATCGATACGGCGCCAATCCTCGCGCAGGTGCAGCGCGTGATCGGCCAGGTGATCGGCGCGGTGCAGTTCCTGTTCGCGTTCACGCTTATCGCGGGCGTGCTCGTGCTGTACGCGGCGCTGGCGGGCACACGCGACGAGCGTATGCGAGAATCGGCGCTCCTGCGCGCGCTCGGCGCATCGCACCGGCAGGTGAGGGCGGTGCAGATTGCGGAGTTCGTGGTGGTCGGCGCGCTGTCGGGGCTAATGGCAGCGCTCGGCTCGCAGCTGATCGGTTTCATACTCGCGACGCGTGTGTTCGATTTCACGATCGAATTCAATCCGTGGCTGCTGCCGACGGGCATCGCGGCGGGCGTCGCGTGCGCGGCCGTCGGCGGCTGGATCAGCTTGCGCCATGTGCTGATGCGGCCGGCGCTGCAATCGCTGCGCGACGCGTGAGAAACGTGTAAACAACACGCGTCCTTTGATGCATCGGCGCGACCGCGCGATGCCTTTTGTGTTCCTTTTGAATGTGTAGTTGCCCGTATGACTGATCCGATTGACGAAGCACCGTCGCAGCCGACGGCCTTCGAACTGGTGGGCGGCGAAGCGCGCGTGCGCGAGCTCGTCGACCGTTTCTACGACCTGATGGACCTCGAGGCCGACTTCGCCGGCATTCGCAAGCTGCATCCGCCGACGCTCGAAGGCTCGCGCGACAAGCTGTTCTGGTTCCTGTGCGGCTGGCTCGGCGGCCCCGATCACTACATCAGCCGCTTTGGCCATCCGCGTCTGCGCGCGCGGCATCTGCCGTTTCAGATCGCATCGGGCGAGCGCGACCAGTGGTTGCGCTGCATGGCGTGGGCGATGGAAGACGTCGGCCTGTCCGAGCCGCTGCGCGAGCGTCTGCTGCATTCGTTCTTCGATACGGCTGACTGGATGAGAAATCATCCCGGCTGATGTGTCGCGCATCGTGAAAGCGTCGCGTCCAAACGCCCGGTACAGTTCCGTCACGCGCCCTTCGATGTGAACGCTGCGGACATTGGCGATCCCGGCATAATGTCCGCTGGCACGACGAAAAAAGAAGGAGACACCCATGAAAACGCGCGCGCTCTTTCGCGACGACGCCTATCTGACGCACTGCGACGCGTCCATTACCGCGATCGACGAACAGGGCATCCATCTCGATCAGACCGTGTTCTATCCGCTCGGCGGCGGCCAGGCGGGCGACGCGGGCATCCTGACGCTCGCCGACGGCACGCGCATCGCGATCGCCGATACGCGCAAGGCGGCATTCGAACGCGCGACGCCCGACGACGCCGTCCACGTTCCCGCGCCCGGCCAGGAAGCGCTGCTCGCGCGGCTCGCCGTCGGACAGCAGGTGACGGCGCAGATCGACTGGGAGCGGCGCTATCGGCACATGCGGCTGCACACGGCGAGTCACCTGATGTGCGCGGTGCTGCCGTATCCCGTCGACGGTTGCAGCATCACGTCCGCGTACGCGCGCCTCGACTTCGCGACCGTCGAGCCGATCGAACGCGAGCAGGTCGAAGCGCGGCTCGCGGAACTGGTGGGCGGCGCGCACGACGTCGCAACGCAATGGATCACCGACGACGAAATGACCGCGCGCCCCGAACTCGTGCGCACGATGAGCGTGAAGCCGCCGATGGGGCTGGGGCGCGTGCGGCTGCTGCGCATCGAAGGCGTCGACCTGCAGCCGTGCGGCGGCACGCATGTGCGCAACACGCAGGAGATCGGCGCGCTGCGCGTCGCGAAGCTGGAAAAGAAGAGCGCGCGCACGCGACGGCTGGTGCTGGAGTTCGCATGAGCGCGCGCTACGACGGCGCCGGGTCGGCGCAAGGCGACTACGCGTCGCTCGATGCGCGCGCGCGCGATGTGCTCGACTGCTGGTTCGGCGTGCCCGGCTCCGACGAATACGGCACTGACCGCAAGTGCTGGTTCAAGCGCAGCGACGCATTCGACGCGATGCTGCGCGAGCGCTTCGGCGCGCTGATCGAAGCGGCGCTCGCGCACGAACTCGACGCGTGGCTCGCTACGCCGCTCGGGTCGCTCGCGCTCGTGATCGTGCTCGATCAGTTCACGCGCAACTGTCATCGGCATACGGCGCGCATGTATGACGGCGATGCGCAAGCGGCCGGCATCGCGCGCCGGATGGTCGAAGAGGGCAGCGACCTGTTGCTGCCGACCGTCTATCACCGCGCATTCGCATACATCCCGTTCGAGCACGACGAAACGCTGGAAGGCCAGCGCGAAGGCGTGCGCCTGTACGCGCTGCTCGAAACGCAAGGGCTGGACCCATCGTATGCGCGCTCGGCCGCGCGGCATGCGGAGATCGTCGAACGCTTCGGGCGATTTCCACATCGCAATGCGCTGCTCGGCCGTCCTTCCACCGATGATGAAATCGCGTTCCTGCGTGAGCCGGGGTCATCGTTCTGAGCGTTACGGGTAGAAGATCGGTTAGAAGTCCGTGACCGGTAAGGTCGCTCAGAACCGGTAGGCAGGATTCTTCGGATCGAAAGTCGCCGCATCGAACGTCTTCGGCGTCACGCTTTCCAGCACGATCTTCTCGAACAACTGCCCGTCGTCGCCGTATGCCTCGACCGTGCGAAAGTAAGGCCAGCGCAAATCGAGTCCGAGCGTCTTCTTCTTCGCGTAGAACCCTGACGCTCCGTTTTTGACCTCGTAGCTGAGCGCGATCACGCGCACGCCGTCGATCGTTCGCACCTCGACACTCTGCGGCCGCAGCGCGCCGGCATCCGCGTATTTTGTCGCTTCGTCGACGAATTGCGTCGCGATGAACTCGGTGCCGAGATCGCGCACGGAATGATTCGACTGCGCTCGCGCGAGCGAGCCGTCGATCGACGTCCAGATGGGCATGATGTTCAACACGCCCCCGAGATGCCCATACATCGCGTCGCTGCGCTTCGTCTCGTCGTAGATCGCTTCCTGTCCCGCGTGCGGGCCGTCGGGCAGCCACGTCATGTAGATGCGCAGCGGTTCGCGCGTCATCCGCACGAGCATGTGATCGGGCCGCGCCGTCCATTCGCCCTTGATGCGCTCCTGACGACGCATCGTGAACTCATACGACGGATAACCGTTCGGCCCTTCCTTCACATAGCGCGGCACCGTCTGCGGATCGAGCGCTGAGAAGAGCGCAACCAGTTGGGCGTCGTCGAGCCTGGCGAGCGCCCCTGTTTGCGCGGCTTGACGCAGCCAGCGCACCTGCTGGTCGACGGCGAGCTTGCCCACGAGCGCGGGTGCAGTGTCGGCCGTTCGCGTGTCCGTGGCTTGCGCCAGCGCCAGCGCCGGATGAACGGCGCACGACGCTATCGCGGTGAACGCGACGTTCATCAGCCATCGCTTCGCGCGCCGTGAGCGCCGTCTGTCCGCGCCGCGAATCGGTTGGCCAAAGCCAGTGTCTTGCACGATGAAGTTCTCCATGTCGACGGTCTTTGCGCAGTCGCGCCTGTTTGAAAAACCACTAGTCTCATCGATATTCTTCTAGGAAGCTGTAGGAATACTTTGGAATTCGAATGAAAAATCGTGGTTTTGCAGTATTTGCATTTGAGAACTAGAGAAAGGCCTGTATCGTGCGACGGCTTGAAGTCTTCGGATTCCAAAATTGTCCGCAATAGTCACCACCGCGATAAAGATTGAACGGCTCTGCAAGAGCTATTGGCTCGACAGCGTGCAGGTCGTCGGGCTCGCCGATGTCTCCGTCCGGATCGCATCGAATGCGCTCACCGTGCTGAGCGGACCGTCGGGCAGCGGCAAGACGACGCTGCTCAACATGATCGGTTGCATCGACCGGCCCGACAGCGGCCGCGTCGTGATCGACGGGCAGGACACGAACGCACTCTCCGACGATGCGCTGTCCGATTTCCGCGCGCGCCAGATCGGCTACGTGTTCCAGAACTTCAATCTGCTGCCCGTGCTGTCCGCGTATGAAAACGTCGAATATCCGCTGCTGATGGCGCGTCTGCCCGCGCGCGAGCGGACGCGGCGCGTCGCGGAACTGCTGGATGCCGTCGGGCTTGCGGACAAGGCGCGGCGACGGCCCGGGCAACTGTCGGGCGGCGAGCGTCAGCGTGTCGCGATTGCGCGCGCGCTCGCCGTCGAGCCGACGCTCGTGCTCGCCGACGAACCGACCGCGAATCTCGACAGCCACACAGGCGCGGCGATCATCGATCTGATCCGCCGGATGCAGCGGCAGCGCCGCGTGTCGTTCGTCGTGTCGTCGCATGATCCGCAGGTCCAGGCGGCCGCCGACGAACTCGTGCAGATCCGCGATGGCCGCATCGTGCATCACCAACGCGCGCTGCGCGCAACCGGGGGCGTCGCCGTATGAAGCAGGCACTGACCCTCGCGCTGCGCAATCTGCAGCGCAACCGTCGCCGCTCGGTCACGACGCTGCTCGCGATCGTCGTCGGCGTGTGCGCGATTCTGCTGTTCGGCGGCTTCAGCAAGGACATCACGCTCGGCATGCAGACGGACATCGTCCGGCACAGCGGCCATTTGCAGGTTCAGCGGCGCGGCTATTTCGCGTATGGCGTCGGCAACCCGACGGCCTACGGCATTCGCGATTACGCGAAGGTCGTCGACGCATTGCGCAACGACCTGGTGCTGCGCCCGATGACGCTCGTCGTCACGCCGACGCTGCAGCTGGGCGGCGTCGCGGGCAACTTCGATGCGGGCGTGTCGCGCACCGTGTACGCGGAAGGCACGGTTCCCGCCGATCAGACGCGCATGGAGGCGTGGAACGACTACGGGTTTCCGCTCGATCGCGAAGCGTCGCCGCTGCAAGGCACGGCCGACGATGCCGCCGTCATCGGCGAAGGGCTCGCGCGCGTGCTGCAACTTTGCGCGCCGCTGCACGTGAAGAATTGCGCGATGCCGCAGGCGCTGCTCGACGACCGCAAGCAGCGCGAGATGAACGCCGCGCCCGCCGACGTGCTTGCGCTCGCGGCAGCGGAAGCGTCGAGCGCGACGAAAGCGCCAGCGGCGGCCCGCATCGACATGCTCGCAACGAGCGTGCACGGCGCGCCGAACGTCGGCGGCTTTACGGTGGTGAAGGCCGAGCAGCAGGGCGTGAAGGAACTGGACGACATCTATCTCGCGCTGCATCTGGCGGGCGCGCAGCGCCTCGTCTACGGCGCGGACGAGCCGCGCGTGACGGCAATCGAAGTGCAACTGAAGCACACCGGGCAGTTGCCCGCCGCGCAGCGCCGCATCGAACAGCTGCTCGCCGCGCAGTTTCCCCAGCAGCCGATGGAAGTGCTCGACTTCGCCACCCTCAATCCGTTCTACGGACAAACGAACTCGATGTTCGACGTGATCTTCGGCTTCGTGTTCGTGCTGATCAGCGCAATCGTGCTGTTCGTCATCACGAACACGATGAGCACCGTGGTCGTCGAGCGCACTGTCGAGATCGGCACGCTGCGCGCAATGGGCAATCGCCGCAGCGATATCCAGCGGCTCTTCGTCTGCGAAGGGCTGCTGCTCGGCGCGTTCGGCACGGCGGCGGGCGTCGCCGTCGCGCTGCTGCTCGCGGCGTTGATCAATCGCAGCGGCCTCACGTGGACGCCGCCCGCGCGCGTCGACTCGATTGCGCTGACCGTGCGCGTCTGGGGCGAATGGCGGCCAATCGGGCTGACGTTCGCGACGCTCGCGTGCGTGGCGGTGCTGTCCGCATGGTGGCCCGCGCGGCGCGCAGCGCGGCTGTCGATCGTCGATGCGCTGCGTCATGTCTGAGTTGTCCTTGTTCTGTTCTGTCGGGAGTCGGTTCGTGCGTCGTCTGTTATTTGCCGGGTTGTTGTCCGGTGTCCTGATTTCGGGGGCGTTTGCCCAGGCCGCGCCGGATGCGCAGCGGATGCTCGCGGCCAGCGACGCGATCCGTTCGCCGTCCAGCCCTTTCGTGCTGAATGCCGCGCTGACGGAGTACCGCGCAGGCAAGCAGGTGGATTCGAACGTGCTGTCGATCTGGTCGAAACCCGACGACGGCGGCGGCACGTACCGCACGCTGGTGCGCTTCGAGGCCCCCGCGCGCGACACCGGCAAGCTGATGCTGAAGAACGGCAACGACTTGTGGTTCTACGATCCCGCGAGCCAGGCGAGCGTGCGCATTTCGCCGGACCAGCGGCTGCTCGGCCAGGAGTCGAATGGCGATGTCGTCACGACCAATTTCGCGCACGACTACACGGCGACGCTCAAGGGCACGGAAGACGTGATGGACGGCGACAGGCAGACGCGCCGCTGCAATTCCCTTTCGCTGACGGGCAACGTGCCGGGCCTGACGTACAGGCGCATCGACATGTGGCTCGATGCGCAATCGAGCCGGCCCGTGAAGGCAAAGTTCTATTCGGAAAGCGGCCGTCTGCTGAAGACGGCGTTCTATCGCAGCTATGCGCCGCAACTCGGCGCCGAGCGGCCGACCGAGATCGTCATCATCGACGGGCTCGATTCAAGCTGGGTGACGGTGCTGCGTTTCTCGAACTACGCGTGGCACGAGATTCCCGATGCGTGGCTGCAGCGCGACTATCTGCCGCGCTTCAAGCCGCAATGAGTTTGACCGGTTCACGCGGGCTGACGTCGATTGCGCTCGCTTCGCTGGTTGCTTTCGTTTCGTGGCTGCCGGATACGGCGTCTGCGACAACGGCGGGAGACGACGGAGAAGCCGCGGCTTCCAATGACGTCGCGGATGAGGTGCCGGCGTTGCCGGCTGCGTCGTCCGATGCGGCAAATCCCGCGGACGCAGCAAACGCAACGAACGCAGCAAACGCAACGTCCGCCGCCGACACCGCCGCGCTGAATCTCGCCGATGCCGTGCCGGCGGCCACTGCGCCGTCGCCGGCCGTGCATCCGTGGAAGTTCTTCGTGCAGGACGCCGTGCGCGAGAGCGGCTATCGCGATGCACCGTCGTCGCTGCGCAATCAGCTTTCGTTCGATCTGCTGTATCAGCAGGCCATCGTGCCTTCGGTGAGCGTGAACTTCTCCGCGCGTTTCGACCGCTTCGATCCGCTGTCGCAATCGGCGGCGCCGCACCGGAGCGAAAGCACGATCCGCGAGGCATTCGCGTCATGGAACGTGACGCCGCTCACGGGCGTCGACGCGGGGCGCATCAACGAGCGTCTCGGCGCGGGCGTCGGCTACAACCCGACCGATTTCTTCAAGGCGGGCGCCGTCAACCTCGACGTATCGCCGGACCCGGAAAGCCGCCGCACGAACCGCCTCGGCACGGTCGGCGTGCGCGCGCAGCATCTGTGGGATGGCGGCTCGGCGCAGTTGCTCTTTTCTCCGCGGCTCGCGAGCTACAGCGCGCCCGGCAATCCGTTTGCGTCGTCCGATCTGCAGCGCACGAACGGCGTGAACCGGTGGCTTTTCGTCGGCAGCCAGCGCGTGTCGGCGTCGGTGCAGCCGCAACTGCTCGTGTATGGCGAGCAGGGGCAAGCGCCGCAGGTGAGCCTGAACCTGAGCGTCGTGCCGGCGAGTTCCGTCGTCGCCTACGCGGAATGGACGGGCGGGCGCCGCGCGTCGCTGATCGGCCGTTCGACGGGCGTCGACGATCGCGCGTTTCGCACGAGCTCGGCTATCGGCGCGACATGGACGACGCCGCTCGATCTGTCGATCACGGCCGAGTTGCAGAGCAACGGCGCGGGCGCGACGCCTGCGCAATGGCGCGCGTTGCAGTCGAACGATCCGCGCGCGTGGGGCAGCGCAGTGCAAACGGGCGTCGCCTCGCAGGATCTGCCGACGCGTCATGGCGCGTTCGTGATGGCGATCTGGCGCAACGCCGGCATTCGCCGGCTCGATCTGTCCGCATTCGTGCAGGCCGATCAGGGCGGCGGCCGTCAGGCCTGGCTGGAACTGCGGCGCCACTTCGACCGCTTCGACGTCGCGTTGCAGTTGCAGCGCCAGGGCGGGCCATCGTGGAACCGCTACGGCGCGATGCCCGAGTCGCGCAGCGTGCAGATGCTCGCGACCTTCTACGAATAAATAAAAGCGTATGCGCACGGCGTGCCGCCACAGCGAACGCGACTCAAGAACCACACTCAACAGGACAGGAAAACTGATCATGCGCGATATCGCGATAGTAGGCATGGCATGCCGTTTCCCGGCGGGACTCGACGATCTCGATGCGTTGCTGGCGGCGCTGCGCCAGCGCACGGTGACGGCCGGCCCGGTGCCCGCCGACCGCTGGGACGCGGCACGCTACTACGCCGCCGACGAAAGCGCCAAGGGCAAGGCCTATGTCGACAAGGCGAACTTCCTGAAGCAGGACATTCGCGCGATCGACGCCGGCTTCTTCGATCTGCCGCCGCGCGTCGCCGAAAATCTCGATCCGATGCAGCGCCTGTTGCTCGAACTGATCTGGGAAGCGTTCGAGAACGCGGGCCTCGATCTGACCGCGCATGCGGGCAAGAAAGTCGGCGTGTATGTCGGCGGCTTCATGCTGGACCACATGATCACGCTGATGCAGCCGGCCAACCGCGCGCGCCACAACGCGAATACCGCGGCGGGCATGATGATGACGATGCTGTCCAACCGGCTTTCGCATGCATTCGATCTGCGCGGGCCGAGCCTGTCGATCGACACGGCGTGCTCGTCGTCGCTGGTTGCGTTCAGCTATGCGTGCCGCGACATCTGGAACGGCGACTGCGAGATGGCCGTGGTCGGCGGCGCCAACGTGATGACGCGTCCCGAGTACCCGATCGGCATGTGCAAGGGGCAATTCCTGTCGCGCGACGGCCAGTGCAAGTCGTTCGATGCGCGCGGCGACGGTTATGGCCGAGGCGAAGGCGGCGGTGTCGTCGTGCTGAAGACGCTGGAGCGCGCGCTCGCCGACGGCGACACGATACTCGGGACGGTCGCGGGCGCGGGCGTCAATTCCGATGGCCGCACGCCGGGCATCTCGATGCCGAGCGCGGACGCGCAAAGCGCGCTGATCCGCGAGGTGTGCGAGCGCTTTGCGATCGACGTGTCGAAGGTTCGCTACGTCGAATGCCACGGTACAGGGACGGCGGTAGGCGACCCGATCGAGGCCGAGTCGATCGGCTCGGTGTACGGCACGGGCCGCGAGGGCGACGCGCGCGTCGTGCTCGGCTCGATCAAGAGCAACATTGGGCATCTGGAGGCTGGCGCGGGCATCGCGGGCATCATCAAGGCCGTGCTGACGCTGATGCATCGCGAGGCGTTCCCGCTCGGCAATCTGCAAACGCCGCATCCCGGCATCGACTTCGAGAAGCTTGGCGTGCGTCTCGCCGATGCGCCGATCCGGCTCGCACAGGACGATGAGCCCGACGGCGAGCCGTTCCTCGTCGCGGTCAATTCGTTCGGCTATGGCGGCACGAATGCACACGTGGTGCTGCGCTCGGCGTCGAATTTCGACGGAGCGCGTAACGCGCGCGAGCAGGCCGACGCGACTCGTCGGCCTGCGGGCTTTCCGTCGATGCTGCCGCTCTCCGCGCGTCATCCGGAAGCGCTCAAGGCGTCGGCGCGGCGCTATCGCGCGCTGCTCGCGCAGCCGGAGACGAAGCTCGACGACCTGCTGTACTCCGCCGCGCTGCGCCGCGCGCATCTCAGCGAACGCGCCGTCGTGCTGGGCGCCGACCGCGCGACGCTCGTCGCCGCGCTGGACGCGCTCGCGCTGGGCGAAAAGAACGAGTGCGTCGTGACGGGCCAGCAGGCGCCGCAGGGCAACGCGCTGCCCGTGTGGGTGTTCACAGGCATGGGCCCGCAATGGTGGGCGATGGGCCAGCAGCTCTATCGCGAAGACGCCGTGTATCGCGCGGCCGTGGACGAGGCGGACGACATCTTCCAGCGTATCGCTGGCTTCTCGGTTCTCGCCGAGATGCTGAAGGACGAGCGCGAATCGCAGATCACGCGCACCGTGTATGCGCAGCCCGCCAACTTCCTCGTGCAGTGGGGCATCGTTGCGATGATGCGCGCGGCAGGCGTGACGCCGGGCGCGGTGGTGGGCCACAGCGTCGGCGAAGTGACGGCGGCCGCCGTGAGCGGCGCGCTCAGTCTCGAAGACGCGCTGCGCGTCGCTTACGAGCGCAGCCGCCTGCAGGCGCGCACGGCGGGCACGGGCAGCATGCTCGCCGTGGGCACCGGGCCGCAGGCGCTGACAGACGCGCTGAAAGCATACGAAGGCCGCATCGAAATCGCCGCCGTCAACGGGCCGAACACGATCACGCTCGCGGGCGAAACAGCGGCGATCATGCAGCTCGCGGCGGACCTGTCGCAGCGCGAGATCTTCAACCGCGTGCTCAACGTCGAGGTGCCGTATCACAGCTATCTGATGGAGCCGATTCTCGGCGAGTTGACGCAGCGGCTGCAACCGATCGTCGCGCGCGAGCCGTCGATTCCCGTCGTGTCGACCGTTACCGGCAAGCGCTTCGAGGGTCCGGCGTTCGGCGCCGGCTACTGGGCGCGGAACGTGCGCGAGCCTGTCTCGTTCATGCAGGCCGTGCAGGGCTTGCTCGACGAAGGCTTCGTCACGTTCGTCGAAGTGGGACCGCACCCGGTGCTGTCGTCGGCGCTGCGCGATTGCGCGAAGCTGCGCGCGAACGAGATCCGCCTCGTCGAAACGCTGCGCCGTAACGAAACGAACCACGAGCCCGAATGCGCGCGCGTGCACCGCGCCGTCGCGCAGATCTTCGCGAACGGGGCCGCGATCGACTGGACGCCGCTCAACGGCTACGGCCGTTTCACCGCGCTGCCGAACTATCCGTGGCAGCGCGAGCGCCTGTGGCTCGAATCCGATCGGGCCGCGTATCAGCGCATCGGCCCGACCGACCGGCCGCTGCTCGGCAACGAGCACTATCCCGCGCACGACGTCTGGATCAACGATCTCGAGCATCAGAACCTTGCGTGGCTGAAGGACCACGTCGTATCGGGCACGCCCATCATGCCGGCTGCCGGCTACATCGAGACGCTGCTCGAAGCGGCTGCCACGCTGCATCCCGATGCGCCGGGCTGGACGGTCTCCGACGTCGCGATTCACGCGCCGCTCGTCATGGCGGGCGATCGCGCGATCGATTACGTGTGCGCGTACGAGCGCGGCACGCGTGGCGTCGCGATCCGCAGCCTCGAAGGCGGCAGGATCGGCGAGGGCACGCTGCATCTGACGGGCACGGTCGCGGCATTGAAGGCCGCCGATGCCGCGCGTGTCGATATCGAGGCGCTGAAGGCTACGCTCGACCGTCCCGTCGATGCGCAAGCCTTCTATCGCGAACTCGCGCGCATGGGCCTGCAATACGGTCCCGCGTTCCAGTCGATCCGCTCGCTGCACAAGGTGGCGTCAGGCGGCCGCGTGCTCGTGCGCATCGAGTGTCCGGCGCATCTGCCGCGCGACGGCTACCGCGCGCATCCGTCGATGCTCGATGCGTGTTTCCAGGCGCTCGTCGGCATTCTGGACGACAGCGACTCGACCTGGCTGCCGACAGGCTTCAGCGAGATGCGCGTGCTCGCGCCGTCGCTGCCGATGGCCTACTGGTGCGAGGCGGTGCGCGTGAACGCGACGCCGCGGCACGTCGACGCCGACATCACGATCGCCGACGACAGCGGCCGCGTGCTGGCCGTGATTCGCGGGATGCGCGTGACGGCGTCGTCGGCGAAGCTGGAACGCACGGATGCGTGGGGCGATCCCGTGAAGCTGCAAATGCTGCGCTACGAATGGTCGGACGGCGCGCGCCTGCCGGAGCCGAAGCGGCTCGGCCACTGGCTGATCGTCGAGGACGATGCGGCCGCGCAAACCGCCGACACGATCGCGGCCGGCTTCGAAGCGTTCGGCGTGCCGATGTGCGCGCGTCTGAACGTTGCGGCGTATGTCGAGACGCGCAACGGCCAGCGCGCGCTGCGTGCCGATGCGAACGCAGCGATCGGGGCCGCGCTCGACGAAGCGGGCCCGTTCGACGGCGCGGTTTTCCTGCATGGTCTCAACGCATGCGCTGATAGCGACGATCCGACGTCGACGGCCGCGCTGCTGCTGATGCATGCCGTCACGAAGCATCTGGCCGCATCGCCCGCGCCGCAGCGTCCGCGCGCTTACGTGGTGACGCGCGCGGCGTTCGACACGACTCAGCAAGGCGCGCACGTCGAACCGGCGCAGACAGCGCTCAACGGCTTCGCGCGCGTTGCGTTCAACGAGATCGAAGGCATGCGTTTTTCGAGCATCGATCTGTCGGCGGCAGCGAGCGCGGACGACATCGATGCCGCGATTCTCGAATTGCTGTGCGATGCGCCCGAAGACGAAGTCGCGATCCGCCGAGGGCAGCGCCTGTTCAGCCAGCTGACGGCGAATCCGTGGCTCACGCAGCCGCTCGTCGAGACCGTCGCGCCCGACGGCGCCCGCAGGTTGCTCGTGCGCGCGCTGGGCGAGCGCCAGGAAGACGACGGGAGCGCGGGCAGCGTGAAGCTGATCGAAGTGACGCACGAGCCGCTGGCCGATGATGGCCTCGAACTGAAGATCGAAGCGGTGGCGTTGACGAGCCGCGCACTGCGCGCGTCGACGGGCGACCGGTTCGATGACGATTTCGTCGAAGTGGTGGCGACGGTGAGCGGCATCGGTTCGAACGTGACGGATCTGCGCGAGGGGCAGCGCGTGTACGGACTCGCGCCCGCCGATTTCGCGACGCATATCCGCGGTCCACGCGCCGCGTTCCATCTGACGCCGTTGCCGGATCATGCAACGCCCGCATCGATGCTGGTTGCCGCCAGCCGTGCAGCCGTGGCGACGCGTGTCGTCGAACAGGCCGATCTCGGCGCGGATTCGTTCGCGCTGGTGCTGGCCGATGAAAGAGGTCTCGCGGTGGCGGCGGCGCTGCGCGCGCAAGGCGTCGACGTGACATTGATCGCGGCTGACCCGGCGGCCTCGCACGAAGGCGCGCTCGCCGCGACGCACGACGCGATCGAGCGCGCGTGCGCCGAGCGCACGCAAGGCCGTGGCTTCGATGCGATCGCCGCGCCGCTGTGCGACTGGGCCGAACGATTCGGCTGGCGCGCGCTCGCGGCGGGCGGCGTGCTGATCGACACGGCCGCGCGCGCCCGTCCCGTGACGATGCCGCGCGCTTCGTCGTCGGTCGTGCGCTCGGATCTGACCGTGCTGACGCAGCGCGCCGGGCGATTTGCCTCTGCATTGCAGCGTGCCGTTGCGTGCGCCGAACGCGGCGAGCTTGCGAGCGCCGACAGCCTGTCGGTGTCGCTCGCCGATCTCGCGACCCGCAAGCTCGCGATGCCGGACAGCGAGGTGTCGCTGATCGTGCGCTTCGACGATGCAGCGACGCCGTTGCCCGTGCAGGTCCACGAGTCCGTCGCGTTCGATCCCGACGCGACGTATCTGGTGACGGGCGGACTCGGCGGCTTCGGCCAGAAAACGGCGCGCTGGCTTGCCGATCATGGCGCGCGTCATCTCGTGCTCGCGTCGCGCAGCGGCGCGGATACGGTGGAGCGCCGCGCATTCGTCGACGACCTTGCGGCGCGCGGCGTGCAGGTGCTGTGCGTGCCGTGCGACGTGTCGGACGCGGCGCAGATGCGCGATCTGTTCGGCGTCATCGCGCACACGGGCAGGCCGCTGCGTGGCGTGTTTCACTCGGCGGCCGTCATCGTCGACGAACCCATCGTCGAACTGAATCCGCAGAATCTCGTCTCCGTGATGCGCAACAAGGCGGAAAGCGCGCGCCTGCTGCACGAACTCACGCGCGGCATGCCGCTCGATCACTTCGTGCTGTTCTCGTCGATTGCGAATCTGGTCGGCAACAGCCGCCAGGCGAGCTATGCGAGCGCGAACGGCTACCTCGACGGGCTTGCGTGGCATCGTCATTCGCTCGGTCTGCCCGCGACCAGCATCAACTGGGGGGCGATCGCCGACGTCGGCGTCGTCACGCGCGACGAAAAGCTCGAACAGTTCATGCGCTACATGGGGTTGCGCGGAATGGAGTCGGCCGAAGCGCTCGGCTGGCTCGAGCGCGCGATGCGCCGCGGCGTGCCGCAACTCGGCGTGACGCTGATCACGAACTGGGCCGACTGGGGCCGTTATGAAACGCTGGGCAGCCAGTCGCCGCGTTTCGCCGGTCTGATCGCAGCCGACACAAACCGCGATGCCGGTGCGCGCGACGTGCTCAAGGCCGAGCTTGCCGCGCTGCCCGGCTCCGAGCGCTTCACGGTGCTCGCGGGACTGGTCGCGTCGCTGATCGCCGACGAACTCGAAACGTCTGCGGAAGGCATCCCCATCGACCGGCCGATTCTCGACCTCGGCGTCGATTCGCTGATGGCCACCGAGATCCAGATGGTGCTCGATCGCGGTCTGGGCATCAGCGTATCGGTGCTGGAGATTCTCGACGACCTGACGATCCGCGCGATCGTCGACAAGACGCTTGCATCGTTCGGCTGGGGCGATGCGCAGGAAGCCTCGCATGCGCTGATGGAGAAGTCGGCATGAGCGGGCGGCTTCGCAACGCGATTGGCAACACGCGACACATGGGGGAGACGCAGCGATGACGACGGGATCGCATATCGAACGGCTGCGCGCGCGGCTGCTCGGCAAAACGGGTGCGTCGCGCGCGGACGCCGATGCGGACGCGCCGCCCGCCGTGGACAGGCGCGTGACCGTCAAGCCGGAGCACTACGACTTCGCGCACTTCCCGGAGATGCGCGAGTACGCGAACACGCGCTGGTACTACGACAACCAGGGCTTCGAATGGAACATGTTCCGCGAGCACGTGGGCGTGACGAGTGCCGAAATCGAGGTCGACGGGCGGCGCATGATCAATTTTTCGTCGTACAACTATCTCGATCTTGCGGGCGATCCGCGCGTGAAAGAGGCCGCGAAAAGAGCCATCGACGATTACGGCACGTCGACGGGGTCGGGGCGCATCATCGTCGGCGAGATACCGCTGTTCGGCGAGTTCGAGCGCGAGCTTGCCGATGTGCTCGGCGTCGAAGCAGCCGTGATGGGCGTGAGCGGCTGGGGCACGAATGCAGGCGCGATCGGCTATCTCGCGCGCAAGCAGGACCTGATCCTGTATGACGAGCTGGTGCACAACAGCATGCTGACGGGCGCGAAGATCAGCGGCGCGCGGCGCTTTGCGTTTCCCCACAACGACTGCGACGCGCTGGATCGTTTGCTGAGCGAGCATCGCGGCCAGTACGAGCGCGTGCTGATTCTCACGGAAGGCGTGTTCAGCATGGACGGCGACATCCCCGACGTGCCGCGGCTCATCGACATCAAGCGGCGTCACAAGGCGCTGCTGATGGTCGACGAGGCGCATTCGATGGGGGTGATCGGTCCGCGAGGCCTCGGCGTCGTCGACTATTTCAGCTTGAATGGTGCGGATATCGACATTCACTTCTCGACGCTGTCGAAGTCGTTCGCGACGATAGGCGGTTACGTGGCAGGGCGCAAAGAGCTGGTGACGATGCTCAAGCACTACGCGCCGGGCATCGGTCTCTACATCGCCTCGCCGAACCCGGCCAACGCGGCGGCTGCGCTGGAGGCATTGCGCATCATGCGCGCGGAACCCGAGCGCGCGCGCAACGTGGTCGCGATCGCCGACTATTTCCGCGAGCGCGCGCAGGCAGCGGGCCTCGACATCGGGCCGAGCCATGCTTCAGCCGTCGTGCCCGTGATGATCGCGGAGTCGGAGACGGCGCTATGGCTCGCGGCGCGACTTTTCGACCACGGCGTGTTCGCGTTTCCGATGATCTTTCCGGTGGTGCCACGCGACGCCGCGCGGCTGCGATTCTTCCTCAACACGGCGCACACGCGCGAGCACGTCGACGGGACGATCGCGTTGCTCGCGCAACTCAAGGCCAGCGCGCCGCCCGCGAAGGGGCTCTTTTGAAGCAGATCTGTTTCGATGCGTTCGGGCCGCCCGCGCTGGTCGCGCGCTGTCACGAGATCGCCGATCCCGGTTCGCCGGCGGCGTGGGAAGTCGTTGTCGACATCGATGCCTGCACGATTACGCCCGCTGATCTCGCGCGGCTCGCCGGGCGCTATGGCGAACTGCCGACGCTGCCCGCGACGCTCGGCCTCGAAGGCGTAGGGCATGTGACGGCGTGCGGCGCGTCGGTGAAGACGCTGGCCGTCGGCGACCGCGTGATCGTCGTCGGCAACGACAACTGGTGTCAGCGCAGACGTCTGCCCGCCGCGATGCTTCACAAGGTGCCCGCGCATCTCGACGTGTTGCAGCTCGCGGCGCTGAAAGTAAGCGCATGCACGGCGCTCGAACTGGTGCGGCGCGCGGCACCCCTCGCGCGCGGCGACTGGATCGTGCAGACGGCGCCGCTTTCGAGCGTCGGACGCGCGGTGATGCAGGTTGCGCGGCACGACGGCTTGCGCACGCTCAACGTCGTGCGGCGTCCCGAGGCTGCTGCCGAAGTGCTCGCGGCTGGTGGGGACGCCGCGGTCGAAGACGGTCCGCTGCTCGCCGACGCGGTGCGTCGCGCGACGGACGGCGCGCCGCTTTCGATCGCGCTCGACGCGGTCGGCGGTGACGGTGTGGCGCGGCTCGCCGCGCTGCTCGCGCGCAGCGGCACGCTCGTCAACTACGGGATGCTGTCCGGGCAGCCGATGCGCATCGACTGCGAGCACGCGATTTTTGGCGGCGTCACGGTCAAGGGTTTCTGGCTGACGCAGCGGCTATCGCGCATGTCGCTCGCGCAACGCGACGCACTGATCGGCGAGGCCGTCGATCTGCTCGAACGCGGCGTGTTGCAGACGCAGGTGTCGGCCACTTTCGCGCTCGAGGCGATCGGCGACGCGTTGCGGCATGCCGATCAGCCGGGTCGGCGCGGCAAGGTGTTCTTGCTGCCGAATGGTCCGTTGAACGGTTCGTTGCCAGGGCCGCTGTGCGCGCCGTCATCCGGCGAGACGGAGGAGGCGGCTGTGACATCGCGGGAATGCACCGACGCTGACGCGCTCGCTCCGGGCTGACAGTCTGCGCATCGGGCAAGCAGAAGCCGTCGCGGCGGCTCGAAGAAAAGAAATCAGCGGCCGGCGCTCACATCGAGCAGCGCGCCGTTCACATACGATGCCGCGTCGCTCAGCAGCCAGACGATTGCCTCGGCGACTTCTTCGGCCGTGCCCGGACGGCCCAGCGGCGTTTGCGCGCCGAGCACGGCGGCGCGGTCGGGGCGCCCGCCGCTCGCGTGGATGTCGGTGTCGATCAGGCCCGGGCGCACGGCATTCACGCGCACGCCTTGCGGGCCGAGTTCCTTCGCGAGGCCGATCGTCATCGTATCGACGGCGCCTTTCGAGCCAGCGTAATCGACGTATTCGTTCGGCGACCCGAGCCGCGACGCCGCCGACGACACATTGACGATCGCACCGCCATGTCCGCCGCGATCCTTCGCCATGCGCCGCGCCGCTTCCCGCGCGCACAGATACGCGCCGTACACGTTGACGTCGAACATCCGCTTCAGGCGCGCGGCATCCATGTCGGCGAGCGGCATCGAAGGCGCGACGATGCCCGCGTTGTTCACGAGCGCATCGATGCGGCCATACGCGCTTTCGAGCGCATCAAACATCGCGACGACCTGCGCTTCGTCGGCGACGTCGCCCGCGATCACGCGCGCGTGGCCGCCCGCGCGCCCGACTTCGGCGGCTGCTTCTTTCGCGGCGGCTTCGTTGGCCGCATAGTTGATGCCGACCGACCAGCCGCGTGCGCCGAGCAAACGCGCCGTCGCGCGGCCGATGCCGCGGCTCGCACCCGTGATCAGAACCACTTTCATCGTGTGTGCCTCATCTGTGCCTGATGTGTGCCCGATGTGTGCTGCCAACGAGAAAATGCCGCGTGCCGCGCGTCACACGCGCTCGCGCCGGTCCGCCCACTTGTCGCGCGCGGGCGGCTGATAGCGCTGCAGCTTGGCGATCAGCGCGGCGGGGTCGTTGTCGATCTGCAGGATGTCGAAGTACGTCTGACGCATGAAGCCTTCCTGCACGGTATGCTCCAGCAGCGAAATCAGCGGATCGTAGAAGCCGTCGATGTTCAGCACGGCCACCGCCTTCTGGTGATAGCCGAGCTGCGCCCACGTATAGACCTCGAACAGTTCTTCGAGCGTGCCCGCGCCGCCCGGCAGCGCGACGAACGCGTCCGACAGGTCGGCCATCATCTTCTTGCGCTGATGCATGTCGGGCACGACATGCAGTTCCGACAGGCCGTCGTGACCGACTTCCTTGTTGACCAGCAGCTCGGGGATCACGCCGATTGCGCGGCCGCCCGCGGCCATCACTTCATCGGCGATCACGCCCATCAGGCCGACCTTGCCGCCGCCATAGACGAGCGACAGGTTCGCATCGACGAGCGCCCGGCCGAACGCCTTCGCGGCGTCGCGATACAGCGGTTTGGCTCCGTCCGACGAGCCGCAATAAACACAGACTGCCTTCATCTTCCACTTTCCTTCGATTCGTTGCGAGGTTCGCGCGGCGGCAGATAGTCGTAGAACTCGCGCTGCGGATGCTTGCCCGACACCAGATCGTCGAACAGCTCGCGCGAGCGGCCGCGCAAATACGGCGCCATCAACGACACGATCTGCACGCTGACCTGATGCAGCTCGGCGCGAATCGCTTCCTGCTCGTTGTACTTGCGCGGATTCATCACGAACTGATACGACAGCCAGTATGTCGCGATCACGCCGATGTTGGTCGCGATCACCTTGATCTCGTCGGAAGTCGCGACCATTTCGCCGTCGGCGACGAGCTGCTCGCAGAACTGGCTCGCGAAGCGCACCTTGTGGCTGATGATCTGCTTGAAGTGCGTTTCGAGCGTGCGGTTGCGCGCGAGCAGATCGTTCAGGTCGCGATAGAGGAAGCGATAGCGCCACGTGAAATCGACCATGTACTGCAGATACGACCACATCTCGTCGATGGTCGCGCGATGGTCTTCCGGAAAACGCAGACGCTTTTCGATCTCCTGCTCGAACTGGCCGAAGATGCTGTTGATGATGTCGTCCTTGTTGCGGAAGTGGTAGTACAGGTTGCCTGGACTTATTTCCATTTCCTCGGCGATCGTCGTCGTCGTGACGTTCGGCTCGCCGATCTCGTTGAAGAGTTTCAACGATAGTTCGAGAATCCGTTCGCGCGTGCGGCGGGGAGGTTTGGCTTCCATATCGTCCGGCCCTGGTTTTCGGGCAGCCGCGATGCCTCGTGCTACGGCATGCTCCTCCGCCCGGTCTGGTTGGCTGTTTTTGAGACTATCGGACGATTATAAACCGACCGTTCTATACCCAGAACGCGCGCTTTGGTATAGCGCGGATGCGGCGGCATGGATGCTCTCGCGAGGGCTCGGGACGTGGGCTCGGCGCTTGCGCTCGGGTCTTGCGCGCGGCGGCTGGCGCCCTGATCGGAACGACCCGCCGAACGACCCGCCGGATCATCCGCCCACCCACCCGCTGACCCAGTGGACGACGAGCGGTCCGACGATCAGCGCCCAGGTCATCACGCACATGACGAGCGCGACCATCACGGCCGCGCTGCCGAGATCCTTCGCGCGCCGCGACAGCTCGTGCCGCTCGAGCGAGATGCGGTCGATGGCCGCCTCGACGCTCGAATTGAGCAGCTCGACGATCAGCACGAGGAACACGGAGCCGAGCAGCAGCACGCGCGACACGGGCTCGACGGGCACGACGATGCCGCACGGCACAAGAATGGCCGCAAGGGTCAGTTCCTGGCGAAACGCGCTTTCCTCGCGGATCGCGACGCGAAAGCCCGCGAACGAGTTCTTCATCGCGTGCCATGCGCGCGTGATGCCGCGATTGCCTTTGTACGGATTGAACGGCAGCGGCGCGAGGGGATCGTCGGGGCCGAGCGGCTCGTGCGGATCATGCGGCTCGGTGCGGGTGTCGCCGTGGACGTCGGCACCGGCTTCGATGTCGGTCTCGATCAGCGCGTCCTCTTCGGATGGCGCGGAATCGCGCCGTATCGACTTGCGCGTCGTGGATGACATGGGCGATGGCTTGCGTGCTGGACCAGGTTGAGTGCGTCCAGCATAACGCGACTGCGGCGCGCCGTCGTCATGCCGTTCGTGCACATCGCCGAAAGGCTCGCGGTCCGGCTCGGCGGCCGGACCGCCTTCGGACGCGGTGGTTTGGGCGTCGCGCAGCGATTCCTGCGGGGCGCGCAATGCGTTCGATTGTCTCGTTTGCATGGGCGTGGCGGGAAGTGAGGGCGCTCGCGCGTCGGGTCGTGCGCTTCGTCGGATACGCGCTTTGGATAGGCCGCTTTGAATGCACCGCTTCGAATACACCGCTTCGAATACACCTTACGCGGCGGCGTTTTCCTCGCTGTAGGCGGCGCGCGGCAACGGTTTCAGATGCGCGGCGAACTGTTCGGAGGCAGCCGTCCACGAGAAGCGCTCGGCCCATTCGCGCGCGCGGCTGCGGTCGATCTTCAGCGCTTCGAGACACGCCTCGCGCAGGTCTTCGTGCATCGCGCCCGCGCCGCCGTCGCCGAGCACGTCGATGGGGCCCGTCACGGGATACGCGGCGACAGGCGTGCCGCACGCGAGCGCTTCGAGCAGCACGAGGCCGAACGTGTCAGTGCGGCTCGGGAACACGAATACGTCGGCGGCCGCGTAGACCTTCGCGAGTTCGGCCTGCGTCAGCACGCCGAGATAGTTGACGGCGGGATAACGCGACTTGAGCTCGGCGAGCGCCGGGCCTTCGCCCGCGACCCACTTCGAGCCGGGCAGATCGAGCTTCAGGAACGCTTCGACGTTCTTCTCGACGGCGACGCGTCCGACGTACAGAAAGATCGGCCGCGCCGTGTTCAGCACCTTCGAGTCCATCATGTGGAAGATGTCGAGATCGACGCCGCGCGTCCACAGCACGACGTTCGTGAAGCCGTATTTTTCGAGGTCCGCCTTGACGACGGGCGTCGGCGCCATCACGGACAGCGACGGCTTGTGGAACCAGTGCAGGAAGCGATACGTCCACGCAAGCGGAATGCCGAAGCGCGCCTGCACGTACTCGGGAAAGCGCGTGTGATACGCGGTCGTGAACGGCAGCTTGTGCTCGATCGCATAGGCGCGCGCCGCGAGTCCGAGCGGGCCTTCCGTTGCGATGTGCAGCGCGTCCGGCTGGAATGCGTCGATGCGCTCGCGCAGATGGCGCTTCGGCAGCAGCGACAGGCGAATCTCGGGGTACGTCGGGCACGGAATCGTCTTGAACTCGAGCGGCGTCAGCAGATCGACCTTGTGGCCGATCTGCGTCAACTCGCGCGTCGTGTTCTTCAGCGTGCGGACGACTCCGTTGACCTGCGGCTCCCACGCATCGGTGACGATCATGATCTTCATGCAGTTGGCCCTCTCGTAGTGGTGGTTGTGTGCGGTCATGCCGTCGCGCGGGCCTTAGACGCGTTCGCTTGCGGAGAGCGGATCACGGTCCAGTAGATCACTTTCAGTTCGCCCTCGTACGTCTCGACGAGCGCCGACAGGCTCTCGACCCAGTCGCCGTCGTTGCAGTACAGCACGCCGTCGATCTCGCGGATCTCGGCCTTGTGGATGTGCCCGCACACGACGCCGTCGCACCCGCGGCGGCGCGCTTCGTCGGTCATCACGCGTTCGAACGACGAGATGAAGTTGACGGCGTTCTTCACCTGATGCTTCAGGTATTGCGACAGCGACCAGTACTGGAAGCCCAGCTTGCTGCGGATGCGGTTGAACCAGCGGTTGAGCACGAGAATCAGCGTATAGAGCGTGTCGCCGAGATACGCGAGCCACTTCGCGTGCTGGATCACGCCGTCGAACAGATCGCCGTGCACGATCCACAGCCGCTTGCCCGTGAGCGTCGTGTGAAACGCTTCGCCGCGCACGTGGATGTCGCCGAATGCGAGATCGCAGAACTGGCGCGCCGCTTCGTCGTGATTGCCGGGGATGTAGACCACCTGCGTGCCCTTGCGCGCCTTGCGCAGCACCTTCTGCACGACGTCGTTGTGCGCCTGCGGCCAGTACCAGCCCTTTTTCAGTTGCCAGCCGTCGATGATGTCGCCGACGAGGTACAGATACTCCGATTCGTTGTGCCGCAAGAAATCGAGCAGGTACGGCGCCTGGCATCCGCCCGAACCGAGGTGGATGTCCGAGAGCCAGATCGTGCGATAGCGATGCGAGTTCTCGTGATCGTCGTCGTGATGGCTTTCGTTGGGCGACGGCGGCGTCGGCAGATGCGGAATCGTCGGCAGCGTTGCTGAGGGGGAGCGGGGGCCGAAAGCGACGGGGTCGACGCTCGGGCCAGTCTGGCGGAAGAGGGAAGTCGCGGACGTGTTGTTGTCCATGGCT
Organism: Paraburkholderia diazotrophica; assembly: GCF_038900755.1. Lineage (GTDB taxonomy): Bacteria > Pseudomonadota > Gammaproteobacteria > Burkholderiales > Burkholderiaceae > Paraburkholderia > Paraburkholderia diazotrophica_A. The sequence goes on along the minus strand of NZ_JBBPEN010000010.1, from coordinate 61,486 downwards.
CACGCGTCGAGTTGCAGTACCCGCATTCCGCCATCGCCGCATGACGGAGCCGTGACATTCACGAGAAGTTCTTATTACGGATTGCGGTGTGTCGGCTCGATGCAACGCAACACGCGATGCGCGAATGCTGCGAGTGCGCGATCGGGCCTCGGGAAAGCCCTGGCCGCCTGTGTCTTGTGCGGATGTAAGCGATTGCATATCCTCTGAAACGTTTCAATCTCTGCGTGCGACCGAGGACGCAAAACCAGCCGGGCGACTAAACGGACATCGATAAAGGGGCTGACGAAACATGGGCGTATCCGAGCGGCTTTTGCCGACACTGCGCGACGTGGCCAATGCCGCCGAGGTCTCGGTGGGCACGGCGTCGAAAGTGTTGTCGGGCGTGCCGGGCGTGAGCGAGGCGCGCGCGCAGCGCGTGTGGGACGCGGCGCGCCGGCTCGGCTATCGGCGCAACGGCATCGCCGCCGACTTGCGGCGCGGCAGGCCCAGTTCGATCGGCTTCGTGCTGCCCGATCTCACCAATCAGTTTTTCGTCGACATTGCGCGCGCGCTCGAAAACCGCGCGCTCGAGCACGGCTACCGCCTGATCATGGCGCACGCCGACGAAGACCCCGAGCGCGAAATGGAGCGCATCCGCTTCGTGATGTCGCGCCAGGTGGCGGGCATGATCATCATTCCGTGCCGCGGCTACGAACACGCGATTGAAGAAGTGCGCGAGTGCAACGTGCCGCTCGTGATGGCCGACCGCGTCGACGATTCCTTTCCCGCCGACACCGTGACGACGGACAGCCACGCGGCGTCGTTCGACGGCACCGAGCATCTGATCGGACTCGGCCATAAGCGCATCGCGTTTCTTCTCAACACGCTCGAGCTCGTGAACTCGCGCGAGCGCGCGGACGGCTATATCGACGCGATGAAGCGCGCGGGACTCGACGCTCATATACGCGTCGTCGAATGCGGCATGACGGCGGCGGAGATCCATGCATCGACGCTCGAAGTGCTGTCGAATGCCGTGCGCCCGACGGCGCTCTTCGCGGGCGGCAACGTGACCACGCTCGGCGCGTTGCGCGCGATCCGCGATGCCGATCTGCGCCTGCCCGAGGACATCTCGCTGCTGTCGTTCGACGACGCGCCGTGGATGTCGGTGCTGCGTCCTTACCTGAGCTCGATCCGTCAGCCGGTGGAGGCGATCGGCCACGCGATCTGGCAGCTGATGCTGAAGCTGCTGAACGGCGAGCGCAATGCGCCCGTGCATCTGAGCTTCAAGGCCGAGCTGCTGGTGCGCGAAAGCACGGCGCCCGTGCCCGTCGAGCAGTCGGAAGTCGAGGAGACCGGAAGTAAATAAAACGTTTCAATCGCGGTAAGCCAGGAGAAGCAGTAACACAAGCAGTAACGGCAGCAGAGCAGAAGCAGGAAGGAGACGCACAAACCGCGCATCACGTAATGCGCAATGACAGCAACTACCTTGCATGGGACGAGAGCAAGGCGCGAAAGCGCCAGGCTCCGGATCGACAGGAGACACAAAGATGAACCGCAATCGCCGTCTGATTACTGGCGCGCTCGTATCGGCGCCTTTCGCCGGGATGTTGATCAAATCCGGCTATGTGCACGCGCAGGGCAAGAAGTACCGCTTCGGGTTTTCGCAGGTGACGACCGTCGAGCCGTGGCGCGTCCAGTTCAACAAGGACATGAAGGCCGAGGCGGCGAAGCATCCGAACGTCGAGCTCGTCATTGCCGATGCGAACGACCGCACCGACAAGCAGAACGCAGACATGGAGAACTTCATCGCGCAGAAGATGGACGTGATCTTCATCTCGCCGAAGGAGTCGGCGGGGCTCACGGGCGTCGTCGAGAAGGCGTTCAAGGCGGGCATTCCCGTGTTCGTGCTCGACCGCGAGGTGAACGGCGACCAGTACACGCAGTTCGTCGGCGGCGACAACGTGCTGATCGGCAAGGGCGTGGGCGAGTTCATCGTGAAGACGCAGGGCGGCGCGGGCAAGGCGAAAGGCAATATCGTCGAGGTGTGGGGCGGATTCGGCACGCAGGCTTCGCACGACCGGCACGACGGCATGATGTCGTTCGTCGGCAAGGAGTCGGGGCTGAAGATCGTCGGGCAGCGCGTCGATTGCGACTGGAAGCAGGACAAGGCCTACGATTACATGAAGACGGTGCTGCGCGTGAATCCGCAGGTCGATCTCGTGTTCGCGCATAACGATCCGATGGCGTATGGCGCGTATCTCGCCGCGAAGGACGCAGGGGTCGAAAAGAAGATCAAGTTCGTCGGCGCGGACGGGCTGCCGAACGAAGGCGCCGTATGGGTCGAAAAGGGCATTCTCACGGCGACGTTCGTCTATCCGACGCCGGGCGGCGAAGCGCTGCGCCAGGCGCTGAAGATGCTAGGCGGCGAAAAGATTCCGAAGAAGGTGATCATGCCGACGCAAGGCATCTTCGCCGACAACGCCAAGCAGTTCGTCGCGAGCTGAGTCGACGTATCGAGTCGATGTAAAGCGCGCGCAACCGTTGCCGTAACCGTTGCGCGTGCTTGATACCACTTCACACCACAAACGAAGAAGCAGCGGATGGAATCCATGACGCCGACCGCAACCAGTCTCGATCCACCTCTCGCGCAAGAGCGCGCTCCTGCGGGCGTGACGCCGCTCGTCGCCGCGACGCGTATTTCGATCGCGTTCAACGGCAGCCCTGCGCTCACCGACGTCGACTTCGACATCATGCCGGGCGAAGTGCATGCGCTCGTCGGCGAGAACGGCGCGGGCAAGTCGAGCCTGATGAAGATACTGGGCGGCCTGTATTTGCCCGATGCTGGCTCTATCGAAGTATCCGGCACGCGTACCGATTTTAGAACCACGGCCGATGCGATGGATGCCGGGATCGCGATCATCCACCAGGAGCTGAATCTGGTGGATAGCCTTTCCGTCGTCGACAATCTTTTTCTCGGCAAGGAAATCACGACGCGCTTCGGCTTTCCCGACCATCGCGCGATGCGGGCGAAAGCGCGCGACGTGCTCGCGCAACTGCAATTCAGGCCGTCGCCGGATGCGCTCGTCGGCGCGCTGCGGATCGGCGAAAAGCAGTTGATCGAGATCGCGAAGGCGTTGCTCGCCGATGCGCGCGTGCTCATCATGGACGAGCCGACCTCCGCGCTTTCCGATACCGAAACGCATGCGCTCGCGGTGCTCGTGCGCGCGTTGCGCGAGCGCGGCATGGGCATCGTGCTGATCAGCCATCGCCTGCACGAAGTGTTCGATCTCGCCGACCGCGTGACCGTGCTGCGCGACGGTCGTCATATCGCGACGCTGCCGATGAGCCGCGTCGAATCGGCGGAACAGCTGGTGTCGATGATGATCGGCAAGAACTTCGTCGCGCCGCATCGCGAGTCCGGCGAAGTGCGCGCGGCCGCCGACACGATGGTCGCCGTGCGCGATCTCACGCTCTTCGGCGAGCATCGGCCCGTGGTCGACGGCGTATCGTTCGAGGTGCGGCGCGGCGAGGTGTTCGGTTTGTCGGGTCTGCTCGGCGCGGGCAAGACGGAAATTCTCGAATCGCTGTATGGCGTGTCGCCGTATCGCGTATCGGGCGCACTCGAGATCGGTCCGGGCAAGCGTGTGTTCAGAACGCCGGCGGAAGCCGTCGACGCGGACGTGGCGTTCGTCACCGAAGATCGCAAGAAAGATGGGCTGATCGTCGATCAGTCGGTCGAGGCGAACTTCATGCTGCCGAGTCTCGCGCACATCGAAGGTTTTCCGTTCTACCGGCCTCGCGCGATCGCGCGACGCGTGGCCGCGCAGGCGAAAGCGTCGAACGTGAAGCACGGCGGCGCGTCGGCACCCGTCGCGACGCTGTCGGGCGGCAATCAGCAGAAGCTCATCATCGGCAAGTGGCTGATGACGCAGCCCGCGATCCTGCTGCTCGACGAGCCGACGCGCGGCGTCGACGTGGCCGCGAAGGCCGAAATCTATAGCCAGATCCTGCAGGCGGCGCGCAGCGGACTGACGGTGGTGGTCGCGAGTTCGGAGATCGACGAACTGATGCTGATGTGCGACCGCATCCTCGTGCTGTGCGAAGGGCGCGCGCGAGGCGTGCTCGAACGCGAGGCGTTTTCCGCCGATGAACTCGTGAAGCTGGCATCGCCATGATGCCGATGGAGCCCCGAACATGCTGAAGACCAACGAACATCCGATGAATGCAATGCCCGACACGCGGCAGCAGCGTCTGCGCGCGTGGCTGACGAACGTGAAGTACTACCTCGGGCTGATTGTGCTGCTTGCGCTCGGCGCGCTGACTTCGCCGCATGCCGCTGACGGCAGCAATATTTTTCTGTCGTCGGCGAATTTCTCCGATGTGTTTCGTCAGGTGGCGAACGTCGGCGTGATGTCGGTGGGCATGACGCTCGTGATCATCACGGCGGGCATCGATCTTTCCGTCGGCTCGGTGATGGGCTTCGGCAGCGTGCTCACCGCGATCCTGCTCACGACGCCCGGCAGCAACGCAGCTTCGTGGACGTCGCTCGCACTCGATGCCGCGAGCGTGTTCGCCGTCGTCTATATGGCGAGCGGCATGTTCGCGCGGCGCATGCATGCGGGATCGCATGCGGACGGTGCGGGCGGTGCGCGTGTAGGCGCTCGTGCCGGTGGTTCGCGAGGCGAGCGGCATCGTGCCGTTCGCGCGGGCATCGCTGCGCTCGTCGCGCTGCTCGCATGCGGCTACGCGTGGCATCAGTTGCCGCAGAAGGTGTCGCTGCTGACGGTGCTCTGGATGGTGCCGCTCGCAGGCCTCGCGATCGGCGCGATCAATGGTTTCATCATCACGCGCGGACGCATGCAGCCGTTCATCGTGACGCTCGCGGCGATGGTCGGCGTGATGGGCGTCGCGCGACTCGTGGCCGGGCAGGATACGGCCGTTTATTCGATCTATAGCGGCAGCAACGCGACCGCCGACATCGAAAATCTGCGCGCGCTGCTGTTCGGTGTCGTGCCCGTGCCTGCGCTCTTTTTCATCGTGATCGCGCTGATCGCGGACTTTGTGCTCAACCGCACGGTGTTCGGCAAGTACCTCTATGCGATCGGCGGCAACGAGAAGTGCGCGCGCATTTCCGGGCTCAAGGTCGATCGTCACAAGATCGCCGCGTACGCGATTTCGGGCATGCTCGCGGCGCTCGTCGGCGTGCTGTACGCGGCGCAGTACCGGCAAGGGAAGGCGGACGCGGGCGTCGGCTGGGAACTCGATGCGATCGCGGCCGTGGTGATCGGAGGAACGAGCCTGATGGGCGGCGTCGGACGGATCGCGGGGACGGTGGCGGGCGTGCTGATCTTCGGCTTTCTCGGCAACATCCTGCTGCTCAACAACATCGACAGCAATACGCAGCTGGTGCTGAAGGGGCTCATCATCGTCGTCGCGGTGTTCCTGCAGCAGACGCGAATGAATCCGCAAACGATGCTCGCGCGGCTGCGCGGCCGGCGCGTCGTGATGAATGCGACGGGGCGCGAGGAGAAGGCGCGGCCGTGAGGGTTGTGCTTGCGCGAGTGTGAGCCTGGGCGTGTGCATCGGCGCTAGCGGGCGCGGTCGTCGTGAACGCCGCGTCCGCGTGATGCGAACGTGAGCGTGTGCATCGACGTAAGGCGGCCACGAACGCCGTGCGTGCGTGATGCCGACCTTGATGCCAACCTGAACGTGCGCTAAAGCGAGAGTGCGGGCAGTGGCGAACCCTTGTGATCGCTGCGCGGCGCGTCAGCGCGGCAACGAAACGATCCGCGTGCCGGCCAGCCGGTCGTGCAGGAACTGCCGGCTCGCGCCGATCCGGCCGATGGCTGCATACAGGACGAACCACACGGCAGCCACGATCAGCGTCTGCGGCACGGCGAGGTCGAGCAGCGGATGCAGCGCGAGCGGCGGCAAGAACCACAGCCACGCGAACACGTAGCGCACGACGGCGCGCGGCACGGACAGGCGCCCGCCATCCCTCGCGCCGACGACGCGCAGCCGCCACGTCTTCATCGGCAATGTCTGTCCGCCGTGCGTCCAGAACCAGACGAAATACACGCCGACCACCAGCGCGACCCATGCCGCGAGCCAGTTGTGGTGCACGAGCCCGTTGCGCTGCTGCGTGAGCGTGCTGAACAGATAGCCCGCGAAGAACACCACGCCGAACAGCAGCACGCTTTCGTACATCAGTGTCGCGAGGCGCCGGCGCACGGTGGGCGCGGCGAGTTCGGGGGATTCGGGTTTGGGCGGCAGCGCGGCGGAGTCGACGGAAGTGGACACGGGCGGGGCCTCGGTTGCCGTTGGTGAGCCCGCGGCGCAGGCTCGCGGAAGATTATGAGCCGTTGAAGATCGACGGCGCGTCGGACGGAGAGACGGGCGTCGGCGTCGCCGGAGCGAAGCTGCCGGCGGCAGGAACGGCAGGCGCGCCCGGCGCGGGCGTGATGCCTGCCGCCGCGCCTGCCGATGCAGCCGCTGCCGGCGGCACGGGCACGCTCGCGAGCTTGTCCTTGCCGTTCACGAGACGGTTGATGTCCTTGATCTCGGACTTGCCGGAAGGCGGTGCGCTGACGACGGTAGGACGGCGCTTGTGCTCGCTTGCGGCGAGCTTCTCCTTCTGTTCTTCGGAGAGCTGCTGATACGCCTTCCACGCGTTCTGACGCGCCTCGCGCGGCAGCTCTTTCGACACCTGATAGTTCTCGCGCGCGACACGCCGCTGCTCGGGCGTCATGCGCACCCATTCCGTCATCCGTTCGTGGAGCCGCTTCTGCGCTTCGGGTGTCATCTTCGGGTAGCGCGACGCGATTTTCAGCCACTTGTGCTTGCGCTCTTCGCTGAAGCTGTCCCACTGCGACGCGAACGGCGCGAGCGCCACGTGTTCGGAGCTGGTCAGCTTCGCCCATGCGAGCGGGCTGCCCGACGTCGGCAGAGGAGGCAGTTCGACGGTCAGCGCCGGCGCGGGCGCCGGCTTCGCGGGCGCGCCGGCAGTGGCGGGCGCCGCGGCCGGCGTGGGTGTCGGGTAGAAGCGCGGATAGGTGGCGGCGAATGACACCAAGGCTGCGATCACGCATCCGGACACAACGGCGAGGCCGCGCTTGTAACTCACCCGTCAAGTCTCCGCGGTCAGTGGTTGCGCGTCAGGTACGCGTTGAACCCGTGATCGAGATAGGCGTTGAGCGGCAGGTCGTCGCTCAGCATGGCGGCGTCGATATCGGCGAGCTCGGCCGTGCGCTGGTGGTCTTCCCACCACGCGATGCCCGCGAGGCCGATGACGAGCGCAAGCACCGGCCACGCGAGCGCGAGCTTGCGCAGGCGCGGCAGGCGGCGCGACGCTTCCCGTGGCGGCATGCCCGCAAGCGTGCCGGCGCCGACGAAGACAGGCACGAAGGCGGGCGCATGCACGGCTTCGGGCTTCTTGCGGGCGAGCGCGGCACTGCGCGCGGCAGCGAGCCGGTCGGTGGTGGCGGTCGGAATGCGGGCAGCGTTTTCGTCGAGCGCACGGCGAAGCTGCCGCGCAAACTCGAGTTCTTTTATTTCGAGAGCGGAGCTCATAGCGTGATTCCTTTGGCCTTGAGCGCGTGCGCCAGCGTGTGCGTGGCTCGCGAGCAGTGGGTTTTCACACTGCCCTCCGAGCAGCCCATCGCGGCAGCAGTCTCAGCGACATCCATATCTTCCCAGTAACGCATCAGAAACGCCTCCCGTTGACGTGCCGGTAATTTTTGGATTTCATCGTCGATCAACTGCAGCACCTGCTCGCGCTCGAGCTGCTGCTCGCTGCTTTCCGCGCCCGTTGCGCCGTCCTGGCTTTCGAACGTCTCCAGCGGATCGAAGTCCTCGTCATCGGCATTGCCTAACGACGAGAACAGCGTCACCCAGGTATTGCGCACTTTTTGCCGACGGAAATAGTCGTGCGTCGCATTCTGGAGAATACGCTGAAATAAAAGCGGCAGCTCAGCGGCAGGGCGGTCGCCGTATTTTTCGGCGAGCTTGATCATCGCGTCCTGCACGATGTCGAGCGACGCGTCATCGTCCCGCACGGCGTAGACCGTCTGCTTGAACGCGCGCCTTTCGACGCCCGCCAGAAAATCGGCGAGTTCCTTGTCTGATGCCATCCGTTGGGGGTCGGCGCAGCGAGTGTGCGCGGAATCGGTCGAAAAATGTCGTAAAACTCGCGGATGCTAACAAACTTTCGCGCGAATCGGGAAAAAACGCGCCAACCGTGCGGCTTGCATCCCGCCTTCGGTCGAGCGCAGTCCACGATTCATGCAATTTGGGCGAAGCGGTCAGAAGTGGACGACGGAACGGCAGCACCCGTCAATCATGGAAATATTTGCTTGACCATCGGACGCATCGTAGATATCGTCTACGGTTCGCAACATAAGTGACTTGTCTCATTTGAGTCGAGCCCAAGAAGCTCGCCTGTCAAACTGGACGCGCCGCTTGAACCCGAGCCACAAGCCCGGCAGAGAGCACCCGATCAATTTTTTGCCGAAAATTCGAAAGGTGAACGATGAATATGCCCAGCGCGGAATTCTCCACGTCGGATACCACACCCCCTCACGAAGCTGACTCGATCGGCGCCACCGTGCTCATGAAGGCACTGGCCGACGAAGACGTCGAGTTTGTCTGGGGCTATCCCGGCGGCTCGGTACTCTACATCTACGACGAGCTGTACAAGCAGGACAAGTTCCAGCACATCCTCGTGCGCCACGAGCAGGCCGCGGTTCACGCCGCCGATGCCTACTCGCGCTCGACCGGCAAGGTCGGCGTGTGCCTCGTGACCTCCGGCCCCGGCGTCACCAATGCGGTGACGGGCATCGCGACGGCCTATATGGACTCGATCCCGATGGTGATCATCAGCGGCCAGGTGCCGACTGCCGCGATCGGCCAGGATGCGTTTCAGGAGTGCGATACGGTCGGCATCACGCGTCCCTGCGTGAAGCACAACTTCCTCGTGAAGGACGTGCGCGATCTCGCCGCCACCGTCAAGAAAGCTTTCTATATCGCCCGTACCGGCCGACCCGGCCCTGTGCTGATCGACATTCCGAAGGACGTGTCGAAGGCGCCTTGCCAATACGAGCCGCTGAAGAGCGTGTCGCTGCGCTCGTACAACCCCGTCACGAAGGGCCACTCGGGCCAGATTCGCAAGGCCGTCGCGCTGTTGCTGTCGGCGAAGCGCCCGTATATCTACACGGGCGGCGGCATCATCCTCGCGGACGCGTCGCGCGAGCTGAACCAGTTCGCCGATCTGCTCGGCTATCCCGTCACGAACACGCTGATGGGCCTCGGCGGCTATCGCGCCGCGGACAAGAAATTCCTCGGCATGCTCGGCATGCACGGCACGTACGAAGCCAACATGGCGATGCAGCACTGCGACGTGCTGATCGCGATCGGCGCGCGCTTCGACGACCGCGTGATCGGCGACCCCGCTCACTTCGCATCGCGTCCGCGCAAGATCATTCACATCGACATCGACCCTTCGTCGATATCGAAACGCGTGAAGGTCGACATTCCGATCGTCGGCGACGTGAAGGAAGTGCTGAAGGAACTGATCGAGCAGTTGCAGACGGCCGAGCATGGCCCCGACACGGAAGCGCTCGCCGCGTGGTGGAAGGACATCGAAGGCTGGCGCTCGAAAGATTGCCTCAAGTACGACCGCAAGAGCGAGGTCATCAAGCCGCAATACGTGGTCGAAAAGCTGTGGGAGCTGACGGACGGCAACGCGTTCGTGTGCTCGGACGTGGGCCAGCACCAGATGTGGGCCGCGCAGTTCTACCGCTTCAACAAGCCGCGCCGCTGGATCAACTCGGGCGGCCTCGGCACGATGGGCTTCGGCCTGCCGGCGGCGATGGGCGTCAAGATGGCGCATCCGGATGACGACGTCGTCTGCATCACGGGCGAAGGCTCGATCCAGATGTGCATCCAGGAACTGTCGACCTGCAAGCAGTACGACACGCCCGTCAAGATCATTTCGCTCAACAACCGCTATCTGGGCATGGTGCGCCAGTGGCAGCAGATCGAATACAGCAAGCGCTATTCGCATTCGTACATGGATGCGCTGCCCGATTTCGTGAAGCTCGCCGAAGCATATGGCCACGTCGGCATGCGCATCGAAAAGACTGCGGATGTCGAGCCGGCGCTGAAGGAAGCGCTGCGCCTGAAAGATCGCACGGTGTTTCTCGACTTCCAGACCGATCCGACCGAAAACGTCTGGCCGATGGTCCAGGCCGGCAAGGGCATCACGGAGATGCTCCTCGGGTCGGAAGATCTATAACGAGCGCGTTTGTGCGCCGGCTTCGTGATGCGCGTCTTCACAAAAGGCGAGAGCGGACGAAGCGGTGTGAACCGCACGCATCGCATACATCGACATCTGGAAGAAGCGAACATGAGACACATCATTTCCGTTTTGCTGGAAAACGAACCGGGCGCGCTGTCGCGCGTGGTCGGCCTGTTCTCCGCACGCGGCTACAACATCGAAACCTTGACGGTGGCACCGACGGAAGACCGCTCGCTGTCGCGCATGACCATCGTTTCCATTGGCTCGGACGACGTGATCGAACAGATCACGAAGCATCTGAACCGCCTGATCGAGGTGGTGAAAGTGGTCGACCTGACCGAGGGCGCCCACATCGAGCGCGAGCTGATGCTGATCAAGGTAAGGGCGGTCGGCAAGGAACGTGAGGAGATGAAGCGGATGTCGGATATTTTCCGCGGCCGCATCATCGACGTCACCGAAAAGACCTACACGATCGAGCTGACGGGCGCGAGCGAGAAGCTCGACGCGTTCATCGAAGGGCTCGACGCCACCGCGATTCTCGAAACGGTCCGCACGGGCGGTTCGGGCATCGGACGCGGCGAGCGTATCCTGAAGGTTTGATGACGAGCCACAGAAGCCGGTTCGATCCGGGCCCGGCGTTGCGTCATCCGTCGGGCCCAGGCAATACACACACGCAGCTTTGAATTTTTCTGAATATCGCCAAGGAACAGACATGAAAGTTTTCTACGACAAGGACGCCGACCTCTCCCTCATCAAAGGCAAGCAGGTCACCATCATCGGCTATGGCTCGCAAGGCCATGCTCACGCGCTGAACCTGAAGGAAAGCGGCGTGAACGTCACGGTGGGTCTGCGCAAGGGCGGCGCATCGTGGAGCAAGGCTGAGAACGCTGGCCTCGCGGTGAAGGAGGTGGCGGAAGCCGTGAAGGGCGCCGACGTCGTCATGATGCTGCTGCCCGACGAGCAGATCGCCGAGGTGTACGCGAAGGAAGTCGCCGCGAACATCAAGCAGGGCGCGGCGCTCGCATTCGCGCACGGCTTCAACGTGCACTACGGCCAGGTGATCCCGCGCGCGGATCTCGACGTCATCATGATCGCGCCGAAGGCGCCGGGCCACACGGTGCGCAACACGTACCAGAACGGTGGCGGCGTGCCGCACCTGATCGCCGTCGCGCAGGACAAGTCGGGCGCGGCGCGCGACATCGCGCTGTCGTACGCAGCGGCGAACGGCGGCGGCCGTGCCGGCATCATCGAAACGAACTTCCGCGAGGAGACGGAAACCGACCTGTTCGGCGAGCAGGCCGTGCTGTGCGGTGGTACCGTCGACCTGATCAAGGCCGGTTTCGAAACGCTGGTCGAAGCGGGCTACGCACCGGAAATGGCGTACTTCGAGTGCCTGCACGAACTGAAGCTGATCGTCGACCTGATCTACGAAGGCGGCATCGCGAACATGAACTACTCGATCTCGAACAACGCCGAATATGGCGAGTACGTGACGGGTCCGCGCATCATCACGGCTGAAACGAAGAAGGTGATGAAGGAAGTCCTGAAGGACATCCAGACGGGCGAGTACGCGAAGAGCTTCATCATCGAAAACCGCGCGGGCGCGCCGACGCTGCAGTCGCGTCGCCGCATCACGGCCGAGCATCAGATCGAGCAGGTCGGCTCGAAGCTGCGCGCGATGATGCCGTGGATCGCGAAGAACAAGCTGGTCGATCAGTCGAAGAACTAATCTGCCTGTTTTTCGCACTCCGGCGCACGAAATGCGCCGGAAGCGTCAAAAAGCCGTCCAGGTGTGCTGAACCCTGGACGGCTTTTGCTATCCTACGGTTTTCCAAAAGACTGAACCCACTTATGAATTACCCCCATCCGATCATCGCGCGCGAAGGCTGGCCGTTCATCGCCGTCGCGGTCGTCGTTGCGCTGTTGATCCACTTCGTCGCAGGGTTCGGCATTGCCTGGATTTTCTGGCTGTTGGTCATCTTCGTCGTGCAGTTTTTCCGCGATCCCGCCCGTCCCATTCCGACCCAGGCGAATGCGGTGCTGTGCCCCGCCGATGGCCGCATCGTCGCCGTCGAAACCGCGCACGATCCATATGCGAACCGCGAAGCGCTGAAGATCAGCGTGTTCATGAACGTGTTCAACGTTCACTCGCAGCGCTCGCCTGTCGACGGCGCGATCTCGAAGGTCGAGTACTTTCCGGGCGCGTATCTGAATGCCGCTGTCGACAAGGCCTCGACGGAAAACGAACGTAACGCGATTGTCATCGAAACCGCGAGCGGCGCGACCGTGACATCGGTGCAGATTGCCGGCCTGATCGCGCGGCGCATTCTCTGCTACGTGAGAGCGGGCGAGCCGCTGACGCGCGGCCAGCGCTATGGCTTCATCCGCTTCGGTTCGCGCGTCGACGTGTACCTGCCCATGGGCAGCCGTCCGCGTGTGTCGATCGGCGAGAAGGTGTCCGCGTCGTCCACGATTCTGGCTGAGCTATAAGCGGCACAGGGAGAGTTCGATGGCCGCATTCAAACCGCGTCGTCCTCGCAGCAGCGGTACGCCGCAGCCGCGTCCGTTCCGGCGCAACAAGCCGCCCGTCGTCGCGGAATCCGCCGTGATCGACAGCCGGCGCGCAGCGCGCCAGCAATTCCTGCGCAAGCGCGGCATCTATCTGCTGCCGAACGCGTTCACGACGGCCGCGCTCTTCTGCGGCTTCTTCGCTGTCGTGCAGGCAATGAACGTGCGCTTCGAAGTCGCGGCGATCGCGATTTTCGTCGCGATGGTGCTCGACGGCATGGATGGCCGCGTCGCGCGCATGACGCATACCCAAAGCGCATTCGGCGAGCAGTTCGACAGCCTGTCGGACATGGTGTCGTTTGGCGTCGCGCCGGCGCTCGTGATGTACGAGTGGATTCTCAAGGACCTCGGCCGCTGGGGCTGGCTCGCGGCGTTCGTCTACTGCTCGGGCGCGGCGCTGCGTCTCGCGCGCTTCAACACGAACATCGGCGTCGTCGACAAGCGCTTTTTCCAGGGCATGCCGAGCCCGGCCGCGGCGGCGCTGATCGCGGGTTTCGTGTGGCTCGCCACCGACAATCGCGTGCCGCTCAAGCTCGTGTGGCTGCCGTGGGTAGCGTTCGCGCTGACCATCTACGCGGGCGTCACGATGGTGTCGAACGCGCCGTTCTACAGCGGCAAGGCGCTCGACGTGCGCCATCGCGTGCCGTTCGCGGCGATCCTGCTGGTGGTGGTCGCGTTCGTGCTGGTGTCGTCCGATCCGCCGCTGATGTTGTTCGGCCTCTTCGTGCTGTACGGCTTTTCGGGCTATGTGTTCTGGGCATATCGCGCGATGCGCGGAATGGGCAATCCAGCTCGCTCGTCGCAGCGTGCGAACTGACGGCGCTCACACGTCACGCAGTGGCATCGAAACGGAACGGCAGCCTGCGGGCTGCCGTTTTTTCTTGCCGCTTCGTGCCGCGTGTGCCGCTATTCCATGTTGCCCGTTTATGCCGCCGATTCACCTGCGCGACGTGAACGTGATTGCGGGGATCGTCGTCTGGCGCTGGTGAATCCGCTGGCGCATGCTATGGCCGCCCTGGTTAGCCTCAATTGCGCGTTTCCGGGATTGCCGCTATAGTCGCTGGCATGGCACTTTCCAAGTTCCCCTTCCTGTCTCTTCAAGCCGGCAAGCTACTACGCTCGCTAGCTCTAGCGCGCCTGCAGCGCTGATCGTTTTCGCCCTCCGTTTGCCTCGTTCGTTGTTTAGCGTCGCCTGCGGTGGTGGCGCAAACACTCGAATTCCGTTTTCCTGATTCAAACCAACCGAATCCCCCTGGAGACCTGAGATGGCAGACAAGCTCATCATTTTCGACACGACGTTGCGCGACGGCGAGCAATCGCCCGGTGCGTCGATGACGAAGGAAGAAAAAATCCGCATCGCGAAGCAACTGGAACGGATGAAAGTCGACGTGATCGAGGCGGGCTTCGCCGCCAGCTCGAACGGCGATTTCGACGCAATCCACACGATCGCCGGCATGGTCAAGGACAGCACGGTCTGCTCGCTCGCGCGCGCGAACGACAAGGACATCCAGCGTGCCGCCGATGCGCTCAAGCCCGCCGATCACTTCCGCATCCACACGTTCATCGCGACGTCCGCGCTGCACATGGAGAAGAAGCTGCGCATGTCGCCCGAGCAGGTGCTCGAGCAGGCGAAGCTGGCCGTGCGTTTTGCGCGCAAGTTCACGAACGACGTCGAGTTCTCGCCGGAAGACGGCAGCCGCTCGGACATGGACTTTCTGTGCCGCGTGCTCGAAGCCGTGATCGCTGAGGGCGCAACGACGATCAACATCGCCGATACCGTCGGCTACGGCGTGCCGGAGCTGTACGGCAATCTGGTGAAGACGCTGCGCGAGCGCATTCCGAATTCGGACAAGGCAATTTTCTCGGTGCACTGTCACAACGACCTCGGCATGGCCGTGGCGAACTCGCTGGCGGGCGTGCAGATCGGCGGCGCGCGTCAGGTGGAGTGCACGGTCAACGGTCTCGGCGAGCGCGCGGGCAATACGTCGCTCGAAGAAATCGTGATGGCCGTGAAGACCCGCAAGGACTACTTCGGCCTCGACCTCGGCATCGACACGACGCAGATCGTGCCGGCGTCGAAGCTCGTGTCGCAGATCACGGGTTTCGTCGTGCAGCCGAACAAGGCCGTGGTGGGCGCGAACGCGTTTGCGCACGCGTCGGGCATCCATCAGGACGGCGTGCTGAAGGCGCGCGATACGTACGAAATCATGCGCGCCGAAGACGTGGGCTGGACGGCGAACAAGATCGTGCTGGGCAAGCTGTCGGGGCGCAACGCGTTCAAGCAGCGTCTGCAGGAACTCGGCATCACGCTCGACAGCGAAGGCGAATTGAACCTCGCGTTCCAGCGCTTCAAGGAACTTGCGGATCGCAAGGCCGAAATCTTCGACGAGGACATCATCGCGATCGTCGCGGAAGAGTCGGCGCAAGCGCAGGAGAAGGAGCATTACAAGTTCGTGTCGCTGTCACAGCATTCGGAAACGGGTGAGCGGCCGCATGCGCGGATCGTGTTCTCGGTCGAAGGCAAGGAAGTGGTCGGCGAGGCGAACGGCAACGGTCCCGTCGATGCGACGCTGAACGCGATCGAAACTGAAGTGGGCAGCGGTTCGGAACTGCTGCTGTACTCCGTCAACGCGATCACGACGGGCACGCAGGCGCAAGGTGAAGTGACCGTGCGTCTGTCGAAGGCGGGGCGCATCGTGAACGGCGTGGGTACGGACCCGGACATCGTCGCCGCATCGGCGAAGGCGTATATCTCGGCGCTCAACCGTTTGTACGCGGGCCACGACAAGCTGAATCCGCAGCGCGCGGAAATTTGATGAAGCGTGTTCGTTGCGTTCGGTGATCGATAAAAACCCCGCTGCGGCGGGGTTTTTTCGGCTGCGTATTTCATGAAAAAAGCCGCCTCGATGGGGCGGCTTTTTCGTTACTGGCGCTGGCGGGCGGCGGCTTCAGAAGAAGCTGCGTCGATCCGGATCGTGCAGCGGATCAGGCGTTTTCTGCGTTAGACGCAGGATGCCCTGGTCGTCGAAATAGAAGCTGTACATCATGTACCAGACGTTGTCCTCCTGATAGCGATACGTCCACACTTCGCGCTTCATCAGCGGGAAATAGTTCGTTTCGACGGGGCGCCCAAAGTTGACCAGCACGTCGTCGCGTGTCCATTTGCCGATTTCCGCGCGATAGAACTCGTTCGGCTGCAGCACCTGACGCACGTTCACGATCTTGCCGGACGCGTCGACGTCGGCGGCCGTCGTCGTCTCGCCCATCGGCTGCGTTGGCCACATCAGGCGCTTGCCGCCGTCCGGCAGATCGTAGACTTCGCGCGGTGGTCCGAGGCGGGCGACGATCGTCGACGCGTCCGCGCCCTCTTGATAGTTCTGCCAGGGCTGCGCGCAGCCGGCGAGCGTAACGACGCCCGCGCAAACGAGGACGGCCAGCGCGCCGCGCGCCGTGCGCAAGCCTGGCATCGTCGAGGCGACGGATGAAAGGCGGTTGAACATGACACCTCCGATGGCGTTCGATGATTGGTTGTTATTGTGCCGTCGACGGGAGTTGGCGCTTAAACGGTCTTTCCCGTCCCATGCAAGATCATTGCGGACCCGATATTTTGACACGCGTCAGGCCGAAAGATTTTCAGGTCGCGCGTTCGGCGAGACGCGCATTCGCTTGCTCGCGGGCGGCGCGGCGTCCTATGATCCGCGCTTCGATCGACAGATGAGACGCGCCGATGAAAAGAAAATCGACCAGTGCGGCAGTGGCTGCAATGACCCTGGCAATTGGAGCAGTCGCGGTAATCGCAGCAATCGTTGCGTGGCCGGCATCGAGCGCGCATGCGCAGAATGCGCCGTCGGGAGCGCCGATTCGTATCGCGATGATCGAAGGCATGTCCGGTCCGTTTGCGAATGCGGGTGCGGCCGTCGAGCGCAATTTGCGTTTCGGCGTCGAGACGGTCAACGCGCGCGGTGGCGTGAAGCTCGCGGATGGCGCGCATCCCCTCGAACTCGTCGTGCTCGACAGCAAGGGCAGTGCGGAAGAGGCGCTCGTGCAACTGCGCGCGGCCGCCGACAGGCACATCGGCTTCATCGCGCAAGGCAACAGCTCGGCCGTGGCGGCAGCGCTGCTCGCCGCGATCGACAAGCAGAACATGCGCGAGCCGGACAATCGCGAACTGTTCCTCAACTATTCCGCCGACGACCCGGCGCTCACCAACGCGAATTGCAGCTTCTGGCATTTCCGCTTCGACGCGCACGCGGGCATGCGGATGGATGCGCTCGCCGATGTGATCCAGCGCGACAAGTCGGTGAAGAAGGTCTATCTGCTGAATCAGGATTACAGCTTTGGGCATGACGTGAGCGCGTTGGCGCGCGCGGCGCTTGTGTCGAAGCGGCCGGACGTCGCCGTGGTTGGCGACGAGTTTCATCCGATCGGCCGCGTGAAAGATTTCGCGCCGTACATCGCAAAGATTCGCGCGAGCGGCGCCGACGCGGTGATCACGGGCAACTGGGGCAACGACCTGACCCTACTCGTCAAGGCGGCGCGCGAGCAGGGCGTCGACACGAAGTTCTACACGTTCTACGGCAACAGCCTCGGCGCGCCGGCCGCGCTCGGCGATGCGGGCGTGAAGCGCGTGGTCGCCGTCGCCGACTGGCACCCGAACGCGGGCGGTGCCGCGTCGGATGCGTGGTACGCGTCGTTCCGCCAGCGTTTCCCGGCGGCGCAGGATGACTACCCGGTGCTGCGCATGCCGCTGATGATCGAAATGCTGGCGGCTGCGATGAACCGCGCGGGCAGCGCGCAGCCCGACAAGGTCGCGAAGGCGCTGGAAGGCATGAAATACGACAACGGCTTCCACCCGTCGTGGATGCGCGCCGACGACCATCAACTGATCCAACCCCTTTACGTGATGGAAATGGACAAGGCGGGTACGCCGGGCGTCCAGTTCGACAACGAGGGCTCGCATTACGGTTTCCGGACGGTGCTGGCATTGCCGGCCGAGCGCACCGCGCCGGCGACGATTTGCCGGATGAAGCGGCCCTGAGCCGTGAATGAGTCGCGAGTGAGCCGTGAATGAGTCCCGGCGCCGTCTAAAAATCGACTGCAAAACGCCGCCCGGACTCGGCCGCAAGCACGCCCGGAAACCGCGGGGTTCGCCGGATGATCCTGCTGTGATACAATGCGCGACTCGTTTTGTTGTAACCCCCACGGCACGGCCTTTCTTCCGTGACCGCCAGTTTGATTCAAAGGAAATCAACATGTCCGTAGCTGAAATCAAGAAATCCGACGTCGTCGCGCAATTCGCACGTGGCACCAACGACACCGGCTCCCCCGAAGTTCAGGTCGCGCTGCTCACGACGCGCATCAACGAACTGACGGTTCACTTCAAGGCCCACACGAAGGATCACCACAGCCGCCGCGGTCTGCTGCGCATGGTGAGCCGTCGTCGCAAGCTGCTCGACTACCTGAAGGGCAAGGACGCCGATCGTTACCGCGCTCTGATCGAGAAGCTGGGTCTGCGTAAGTAATCGGACGCATCGGACTTTCTGTCAGCAAGATGCCTGTGTCAGTTCCGCTGATGCAGGCATTTTGTTTTTCGACGGTACGCTTCGTGTGAGGTTTGGCGTCGAATCACCCGTCTGGCGCGCTGGTTGCGTCGCGGGAAAACGAAACAAAACCGGGCTTGAGGGTAGGGCGCTGTGTCATTCCAGCGGTTCGCGTGCAAGTGGGCGCATCCACGCGATTCTCTGGAATGGCATAACACTCCTCTACCCGAAAGGCTTCGGTCCTGACGGTGCCGCCCGACGTACTGCGCGGCATATCCAAAAGATCAAGGAGGACAAATGTCTATGTTTAACAAGGTCGTCAAAGAGTTCAAGTGGGGCCAGCATACCGTTCGCATGGAAACGGGTGAGATCGCTCGCCAGGCCGGCGGTGCTGTGCTCGTCGATATCGAAGACACCGTCGTGTTGGCGACCGTCGTCGGCGCGAAGACGGCGAAGCCGGGCCAGGACTTCTTCCCGCTGACCGTCGACTACATCGAAAAGACCTACTCGGCAGGCAAGATTCCGGGCGGCTTCTTCCGCCGCGAAGGCCGTCCGTCCGAAGGCGAAACGCTGATTTCGCGCCTGATCGACCGGCCGCTGCGTCCGCTGTTCCCGGAAGGCTTCTACAACGAAGTGCAGGTCGTCATTCATGTGATGTCGATCAACCCGGAAGTCCCCGCCGACATCCCCGCGCTGATCGGCGCGTCGGCTGCGCTCGCCGTGTCGGGCCTGCCGTTCAACGGCCCCGTCGGTGCTGCGCGCGTCGCGTACATCAACAACGAATATGTGCTGAACCCGACGCGCACGCAAAGCAAGGAATCGCGCCTCGACCTCGTCGTCGCCGGTACGGAACGCGCGGTGCTGATGGTCGAATCCGAAGCGGATCAACTGCCGGAAGACGTGATGCTGGGCGCTGTCGTGTTCGGTCACGAGCAGATGCAAGCGTCCATCGACGCGATTCACGAACTCGTTCGTGAAGGCGGCAAGCCTGAGTGGGACTGGCAGCCGGCGCCGAAGAACGAAGTGCTGATCTCGCGGGTCAATGAAATTGCTTACGCCGATCTGGCCGCGGCTTACCAGACGCGCGACAAGCAGGCTCGCTCGACCCGCCTGAAGGAAATCTACGCAGCGACGCAGGCCAAGCTCGAAGAAGAAGCGGCAGCGGCAGGCACGGTGGCAGCCGACAAGGCAGCCGTCGGCAATGTGCTGTTCGACATCGAAGCGAAGATCGTCCGTTCGCAGATCCTGAACGGCGAGCCGCGTATCGACGGCCGCGACACCCGCACCGTTCGCCCGATCGAAATCCGCACGGGCGTGCTGCCGCGCACGCACGGCTCGGCACTGTTCACGCGTGGCGAGACGCAGGCGCTTGTCGTCGCGACGCTCGGCACGAAGGGCGACGAGCAGATCATCGACGCGCTCGAAGGCGAGTACCGCGATCGCTTCATGCTCCACTACAACATGCCGCCGTTCGCAACGGGCGAAACGGGTCGCGTTGGCTCGCCGAAGCGTCGTGAAATCGGCCACGGCCGTCTCGCGAAGCGCGCGCTGGTCGCGTGCCTGCCGACCGCCGAAGAGTTCGGCTACTCGATCCGGGTCGTGTCGGAAATCACCGAGTCGAACGGTTCGTCGTCGATGGCATCGGTGTGCGGCGGCTGCCTCGCGCTGATGGACGCCGGCGTGCCGATGAAGGCGCACGTCGCGGGCATCGCGATGGGCCTGATCCTCGAAGGCAACAAGTTTGCCGTGCTGACGGACATCCTCGGCGACGAAGATCACCTCGGCGACATGGACTTCAAGGTGGCCGGTACGGCCAGCGGCGTCACGGCGCTGCAGATGGACATCAAGATCCAGGGCATCACGAAGGAAATCATGCAGGTCGCGCTCGCGCAGGCGAAGGAAGGCCGCATGCATATCCTCGGCAAGATGACGGCGGCTGTTTCGGGTGCGAACACGCAACTGTCCGAATTCGCGCCGCGCATGATCACCATCAAGATCAATCCGGAAAAGATCCGCGACGTGATCGGCAAGGGCGGTTCGGTGATCCGCGCGCTGACGGAAGAAACGGGCACGACGATCGACATTTCGGACGACGGCGTCGTCACGATCGCGAGCACGAGCAGCGAAGGCATGGCCGAAGCGAAGAAGCGCATCGAGAACATCACGGCTGAAGTCGAAGTGGGCCAGATCTACGAAGGCACGGTGCTCAAGCTGCTGGACTTCGGCGCGATCGTGAACCTGCTGCCGGGCAAGGACGGTCTGCTGCACATTTCCGAAATCGCCAACGAGCGCATCAAGGACATCAACGACTACCTGAAGGAAGGCCAGCAAGTGAAGGTCAAGGTCATCCAGACGGACGAAAAGGGTCGTGTGCGCCTGTCGGCGAAGGCGCTTCTGAACGAAGCGGCGCAGACGGAACCGACGCCGCAGCAGTAACGTAGTAAAAGCAGGACGGCCGGTAGCGCAAGAGCGCGCCGGCCGTTTTTCATGTAGGGTGGATTGCAGTGCGAACCGGTTTTTCGTGGCCGGTTTGCAGCGCTATCCAGACCTTGGGAGAGACGACGATGAACGCAATCGAAATCACGGAATTCGGTGCGCCGGAAGTCTTGAAGCTCGCCGAGCGGCCGATGCCTGAGCCGAAAGCGGGCGAAGTGCTGATCAAAGTGTCCGCGTCGGGCGTGAATCGTCCGGACGTGTTTCAGCGCAAGGGCGGCTACGCGCCGCCGCCTGGCGCGTCGGATCTGCCAGGGCTGGAAGTGGCGGGCGAAATCGTCGGCGGAAATATCGACGAGAAGCGCAATCCGTTCGGTCTCAAGATCGGCGATCGCGTGTGCGCGCTGATGGCGGGCGGCGGTTACGCGGAATACGCGACCGTGCCGCTGCTGCAGTGCCTGCCCGTGCCGAAGGGTTTTTCCGATGTCGAAGCGGCGGCTTTGCCCGAGACTTTTTTCACCGTCTGGAGCAATGTTTTTGACCGCGCGTTGCTTGGCAAAGGCGAGGGCGGCGAGAACGAAACGTTCCTCGTGCAGGGCGGTTCGAGCGGCATCGGCGTGACGGCGATCCAGATCGCGCATGCGCTCGGCTTTCGTGTGTTCGCGACGGCCGGCACGGATGAAAAGTGCCGCGCGTGCGAGGCGCTTGGCGCGGAACGTGCAATCAACTACAAGACGGAAGATTTCGTCGAAGTGATCAAGTCGCTCACGAATGATCGCGGCGTCGACGTGATTCTCGACATGGTGGCGGGCAGCTATGTGCCGCGCGAACTGAAGGCGCTCGCCGACGGCGGCCGTCTCGTGATCATCGCGCTGCTCGGCGGCGCGAAAGCCGAAGTGAATCTGAATGACATTCTGCGCCGTCGTCTGACGGTGACGGGCTCGACGCTGCGTCCGCGTCCCGTCGAATTCAAGGCGAGGATCGCGGCGCAACTGAAGGACCGCGTGTGGCCGCATCTCGAAGACGGCGCGATCAAGCCGGTGATCTACAAGGTGTTCCCGGCCGCTCAGGCGGCGCAGGCGCACGAGCTGATGGAAAGCAGCCTGCACGTCGGCAAGATCGTGCTGAATTGGGGCGCGGGTGCTTGACAGCGCCCATTTAATTGAGTTTGACCCGGTCTGTCAGCACACAGTAAAATCGTGTGTTTTGCGCGTTCTGCATGAATTTTGCAGGCGGACCGCGGGCACCAGAGAGCTGGGGGCGCTGACGAAGCGGAGGCGTCCAGGACCCGCACCAGATAAAACGAGCGAGACGATGGCGAAACAACGAGCAAAACTGGTAGTCGGTAACTGGAAGATGCACGGTCGGCTTGCCGACAACCGCGTGCTGCTGCAAGCCGTATCGCACGGCGCGAACGATCTTCCGGACGATGTGCGAGTCGGCGTATGCGTGCCGTGTCCCTACCTGGCGCAAGCGCAGTCGCTGCTGGAAGGCGGCCGCGTCGCGTGGGGCGTGCAGGACGTATCCGCGTATACGCAGGGCGCCTACACCGGTGAAGTCGCTGCCGAAATGGCTGCCGAGTTTGGCGCATCGTTTGCGATCGTCGGACACTCCGAGCGTCGGGCGTATCACCGCGAAAGTGGCGAGACGGTCGCAGTGAAAGCGCAGCGCGCGCTCGAAGCAGGCTTGACGCCGATCGTCTGCGTCGGCGAAACGCTCGAAGAGCGCGAGTCGGGCAAGACGGAGCAGATCGTCGGCGCGCAACTCGATGCGGTGCTCGCGAAGCTGTCGGTGGAGGATTCGGCTCGCATCGTCGTTGCATATGAGCCCGTTTGGGCGATCGGCACCGGCAAGAGCGCGACCGCGCAACAGGCACAGGACGTTCATGCGTTCCTGCGCGCGCGTCTCGTAGCGAAGGGCGATGATGTAGGCAGCGTGTCGCTGTTGTATGGCGGCAGCGTGAAGCCAGAGAACGCGGAAGAGCTGTTCAGTCAGCCGGATATCGACGGCGGTTTGATCGGCGGCGCGTCGCTGAAAGACAAGGATTTCCTGGCAATCTGCAGTGCAGCCGTCGCGGCGACCGCCGCGCGCTGACACAAAGACTGACTGCCCGGGCGAGGATGACCCATTGCGCGCAGCACGTCTTGTTGCGCGGTTAAATAAAGACTCAGGTGAGTGTGATGCTGTATTTGAAAACGTTGATCATTGTCGTGCAGTTGCTGTCGGCGCTTGGCGTCATCGGCCTCGTGCTGTTGCAACACGGCAAGGGCGCAGACATGGGCGCGGCCTTCGGTAGTGGCGCATCGGGCAGTCTCTTCGGCGCGACGGGCTCTGCTAATTTTCTGTCACGTACGACTGCGATACTGGCGGCAGTGTTCTTCGCCACCACGTTGGCACTGACGTACATCGGCGCCTATCATTCGAAGCCTTCGGCGGGCGTGCTCGGTAGCGCTCCTGCATCGGCTCCTGTGGCTGCATCGGTTGCTCCTGCTGCGTCTGCATCGGCTAATGCATCGGCTGCAGTTGCTGCATCTGCAGCTTCTGCGCCAGGCCAGGATGTGCCGAAATAAATTTTCGAAGAAAACGCGTTTGTGCGTTGAACAAACTGTTTAAGCGGGTTACAATTCAAGTCTTGAAGCGATTCGCGGGTTTTACAAGTTGTTTTCCCGGATTGCAGACAGTGCCGACGTGGTGAAATTGGTAGACACGCTATCTTGAGGGGGTAGTGGCGAAAGCTGTGCGAGTTCGAGTCTCGCCGTCGGCACCAATGTTATCTAATGCCAGCCGCTTGCTTCAGCTTCGGCTGGCATTTTCACTTCCAGGGTTGTGTTTGCTGTGGGCTTTCGACATCAAGCATCCCGAAGTGTTTCGCGTCAGGGGTTGTTCAAAGTAGTCCGCGTCTCCTGACGTCACTCAGAACCAACCGATTGAGGATAGCTTTGAACCTCGCAGCCTATTTCCCCGTATTGTTGTTCCTCCTCGTGGGCACCGGTTTAGGCGTAGCACTGGTCAGTATCGGCAAGATCCTCGGTCCGAACCGGCCGGATACCGAAAAGAACGCACCGTACGAGTGCGGTTTCGAAGCATTCGAAGATGCGCGCATGAAGTTCGATGTGCGCTACTACCTGGTTGCCATTCTCTTCATCATTTTCGACCTTGAAACGGCGTTCCTGTTCCCGTGGGGTGTTGCCCTGCGCGATATCGGCTGGCCCGGCTTCATCTCGATGATGATTTTTCTGCTCGAATTCCTGTTGGGCTTCGCCTATATCTGGAAGAAAGGTGGCCTTGATTGGGAATGACGGGTTAATCGCCGGTTTGCATGGGTGGCGATGGCTCGCCGCCCGTCTGGAGTGGAAAACAAATGAGTATCGAAGGGGTCTTGAAGGAAGGGTTTGTCACCACCACGGCTGACAAGCTGATCAATTGGACGCGTACCGGTTCACTGTGGCCGATGACGTTCGGTCTCGCGTGTTGTGCTGTCGAGATGATGCATGCGGGCGCCGCCCGTTATGACCTCGACCGTTTCGGCGTCGTGTTCCGTCCAAGTCCGCGTCAGTCGGATGTGATGATCGTCGCCGGCACGCTGTGCAACAAGATGGCGCCTGCGCTGCGCAAGGTCTACGACCAGATGGCCGAGCCGCGCTGGGTGATCTCGATGGGTTCATGCGCGAACGGCGGTGGCTACTATCACTACTCGTATTCGGTGGTGCGTGGCTGCGACCGTATCGTCCCCGTCGATGTGTATGTGCCGGGCTGCCCGCCCACGGCTGAAGCGCTGGTGTACGGCGTGATCCAGCTGCAGGCGAAGATCCGCCGCACCAATACCATCGCCCGTCAATAAGGCCAGAGCCTCCCCACAATATGGCAAGCAAACTCGAGACCCTCAAAGCGAACCTCGAGGCGGCCTTTGGCGGCCGCCTGACGAGCATCACCGAATCTGTCGGTGAGCTGACCATCGTCGTGAAAGCGGGCGATTACCTCGAAGTAGCAAAGCGTCTGCGCGATGACGCGACGCTGCACTTCGAGCAGCTGATCGACCTGTGTGGTGTCGACTATCAAACTTACGGTGAAGGCGCTTACGAAGGTCCGCGTTTTGCCGCTGTCCTGCATCTGCTGTCCATCTCGAACAACTGGCGCCTGCGCGTGCGCGTGTTCGCGCCGGACGACGATGTGCCTCTGGTTCCGTCGGTCGTCGAGATATGGAATTCGGCCAACTGGTACGAGCGCGAAGCGTTCGACCTGTATGGCATCGTCTTCGAAGGCCATCCGGACCTGCGCCGCATCCTGACCGATTACGGTTTCATCGGTCATCCGTTCCGCAAGGATTTCCCGGTTTCCGGCTACGTCGAAATGCGCTACGACCCGGAAGAGAAGCGCGTCGTCTATCAGCCGGTGACGATCGAACCTCGGGAAATCACGCCGCGCGTGATCCGCGAGGATCACTATGGCGGCCTGAAACACTAAGAGAACGTCATGGCAGAGATCAAGAATTACACGCTCAACTTCGGCCCGCAGCACCCGGCAGCGCACGGCGTGCTGCGCCTCGTGCTCGAACTCGACGGCGAAGTGATCCAGCGCGCCGATCCGCACATCGGCCTCCTGCACCGCGCGACGGAAAAGCTCGCGGAGAGCAAGACATTCATCCAGTCGGTGCCGTACATGGACCGTCTCGACTACGTGTCGATGATGGTCAACGAGCACGGCTATGTGCTCGCGATCGAAAAGCTGCTCGGCATCGACGTGCCCATCCGCGCGAAGTACATCCGCGTGCTGTTCGACGAAGTCACGCGCGTGCTGAACCACCTGATGTGGATCGGCGCGCACGCGCTCGACGTTGGCGCGATGGCGGTGTTCCTCTACGCGTTCCGCGAGCGCGAAGACCTGATGGACGTGTATGAGGCGGTGTCCGGTGCACGGATGCACGCAGCGTACTATCGACCGGGCGGTGTCTATCGCGATCTGCCCGACGCGATGCCGCAATACAAGGCATCGAAGATTCGCAATGCGAAGGCATTGTCGAAGCTGAACGAGAGCCGCCAGGGCTCGCTGCTCGACTTCATCGAAGACTTCTTCAACCGCTTCCCGAAGTATGTCGACGAGTACGAAACGCTGCTCACCGACAACCGCATCTGGAAGCAGCGCCTGGTTGGCATCGGCGTCGTGAGTCCTGAGCGCGCGCTGCAACTGGGCATGACGGGCGCGATGCTGCGCGGCTCGGGCGTCGAGTGGGACCTGCGCAAGAAGCAGCCGTATGAAGTGTATGACCAGCTGGACTTCGACATCCCCGTCGGCGTGAACGGCGATTGCTACGATCGCTATCTGGTGCGTGTCGAAGAAATGCGTCAATCCACGCGCATCGCGAAACAGTGCATTGATTGGCTGCGCAAGAATCCCGGCCCTGTGATGACGGACAATCACAAGGTCGCGCCGCCATCGCGCGTCGGCATGAAGTCGAACATGGAAGAGCTGATTCACCACTTCAAGCTCTTCACGGAAGGCTTCCATGTGCCGGAAGGCGAAGCATACGCGGCCGTCGAGCATCCGAAGGGCGAATTCGGCATCTATCTCGTGTCGGATGGCGCGAACAAGCCGTATCGCCTGAAAATTCGCGCGCCAGGTTATGCGCACCTGTCCGCGCTCGACGAAATGGCGCGCGGTCACATGATCGCCGATGCCGTGACGATCATCGGCACGCAAGACATCGTGTTCGGTGAAGTCGATCGCTAGGCGAATTCACAAGCCGTATTCATCAAGGCGCGCGCTCACGTAGCCGATAACGCATGACAAGCGGGGCGCGCGTCAAGCAAAGGAACGCCGGGTCTGTCGCAACACGCAGTGCGCGACAGGTTTTCGTTCGGTAGGAATTGAAAGAGTCGTGTCTGAAAATGATCTCAGCTGAAGGCCTGAAAGAAATCGATCGTGCGATGACGAAGTACCCCGCCGATCAGAAACAGTCCGCCGTGATGGCGGCGCTGGCCGTCGGTCAGCAGGAACATGGCTGGCTGTCGCCCGAACTGATGCAGTTCGTCGCAGACTATCTCGACATGCCGGCCGTCGCCGTGCAGGAGGTCGCGACCTTCTACACGATGTTCGAGACGTCGCCTGTCGGCAAACACAAGATCACGCTCTGCACGAACCTGCCGTGCCAGCTCGGTCCCGATGGCGGTTCGGACAGCGCCGCCGAATATCTGAAGCAGAAGCTCGGCATCGACTTCGGCGAAACCACCCCGGACGGCAAGTTCACCCTGAAAGAGGGTGAGTGCATGGGTTCGTGCGGTGATGCTCCCGTGCTGCTCGTGAACAACCATCGCATGTGCAGCTTCATGAGCCGCGAGAAGATCGACCAGCTGCTCGAGGAACTTTCGAAATGACGTCTTTGCACGATCGTCACATCAAACCGCTGATTCTCGCTGGCCTGAACGGCGACAACTGGCATCTTCAAGACTACGTGGCGCGCGGCGGCTACAAGCAGCTGCGCCGTATCCTCGAAGAGAAGATTCCGCCGGAGCAGGTGATCGCCGACGTGAAGGCTTCGGGTCTGCGCGGCCGCGGCGGTGCGGGCTTCCCGACCGGCCTGAAGTGGAGCTTCATGCCGCGCCAGTTTCCGGGGCAGAAGTATCTCGTCTGCAACTCGGACGAGGGCGAGCCGGGCACGTTCAAGGACCGCGACATCCTGCGCTGGAATCCGCATTCGCTGATCGAAGGCATGGCCATCGGCGCATACGCGATGGGCATCACGGTCGGCTACAACTACATCCACGGCGAAATCTTCGAAGTGTACAAGCGCTTCGAAGAAGCGCTGGAGGAGGCGCGCGCAGCCGGTTTTCTCGGTGACAACATCATGGGCTCGGGCTTTACGTTCCAGCTGCATGCGCACCACGGTTACGGCGCCTACATCTGCGGCGAAGAAACCGCGCTGCTCGAATCGCTGGAAGGCAAGAAGGGCCAGCCGCGCTTCAAGCCGCCGTTCCCGGCGAGCTTCGGCGTGTACGGCAAGCCGACGACGATCAACAACACCGAAACGTTCGCTGCCGTGCCTTTCCTGCTGGAAGTCGGTCCGCAGGCTTACCTCGAAATGGGCAAGCCGAACAACGGCGGCACGAAGATCTTCTCGGTGTCGGGTGACGTCGAGCGTCCGGGCAACTACGAAATTCCGCTCGGCACGCCGTTCTCGACGCTGATGGAACTCGCGGGCGGCATGCGCGGCGGCAAGAAGATAAAGGCCGTGATTCCCGGCGGTTCGTCGGCGCCCGTAATTCCGGGCGACATCATGATGCAAACCGACATGGACTACGATTCGATCGCGAAGGCGGGTTCGATGCTCGGTTCCGGCGCCGTCATCGTGATGGACGAGACGCGCTGCATGGTGCGCTCGCTGTTGCGTCTGTCGTACTTCTATTACGAAGAGTCGTGCGGTCAGTGCACGCCATGCCGCGAAGGCACGGGCTGGCTGTATCGCGTCGTGCATCGCATCGAACACGGCCTCGGCCGCCAGGAAGATCTGGATCTGCTGAACTCGGTCGCCGAGAACATCATGGGCCGCACGATCTGTGCGCTCGGCGATGCGGCTGCGATGCCCGTGCGAGGCATGCTCAAGCACTACTGGGACGAATTCGAGTATCACGTCGCCAACAAGCGTTGCCTCGTCGGCGGTCATGCGGGCGCAGCGGCGGCATCGGAAACGGTCGCTGCATAAGCCAGAGTAAAGCCACAGGCGGGCGCAGGAGCCGCCGCTTTGCGCAAAAGCGCGGCGGCGAGCGGGCGAACGATTGAGCGGTAACAGGTTAAGGAAGATTGACCATCATGGTTGAACTTGAAATAGACGGCAAGAAAGTAGAGGTGGCCGAAGGCAGCATGATCATTCAGGCTGCGCATAAGGTCGATACCTACATCCCTCACTTCTGCTATCACAAGAAGCTGTCGATTGCGGCCAACTGCCGGATGTGTCTCGTCGATGTCGAGAAGATGCCGAAGGCCGTGCCTGCATGCGCGACGCCGGTGTCGGCGGGCATGATCGTGCGCACGAAGTCGGAAAAGGCGGTGAAGGGTCAGCAATCGGTGATGGAATTTCTGCTGATCAATCACCCGCTCGATTGCCCGATCTGCGATCAGGGCGGCGAATGTCAGCTGCAGGATCTGGCCGTCGGCTACGGCAAGTCGTCGTCGCGTTATAGCGAAGAGAAGCGCGTCGTGTTCCACAAGAACGTCGGCCCGCTGATCTCGATGGAAGAAATGACGCGCTGCATTCACTGCACGCGCTGCGTCCGCTTTGGCGAAGAGATCGCCGGCGTGATGGAGCTCGGCATGCTGGGCCGTGGCGAGCACTCGGAAATCACGTCGTTCGTCGGCAAGACGGTCGACTCCGAACTGTCGGGCAACATGATCGACTTGTGCCCGGTCGGCGCGCTGACCAGCAAGCCGTTCCGCTACAGCGCCCGTACGTGGGAGCTGTCGCGTCGCAAGTCGGTGAGCCCGCACGATTCCGTCGGCGCGAACCTCGTCGTCCAGGTGAAGAACAATCGCGTGATGCGCGTGTTGCCGTTCGAGAACGAAGCGATCAACGAGTGCTGGATTTCGGACAAGGACCGTTTCTCGTACGAAGGCCTGAACAGCCCGGAACGTCTGACGCGTCCGATGCTCAAGCAAGGCGGTCAGTGGATCGAAACGGACTGGCAGACTGCGCTCGAATACGTCGTCAAGGGGCTGAAGGGCATCAAGGCGGATCATGGCGCGGACGCGTTTGCCGCGCTCGGCAGCGCGCACAGCACGGTCGAAGAACTGTTCCTGCTGAAGAAAATCGCTGAAGCGGTCGGCACGCCGAACGTCGATTTCCGTCTGCGCCAGACGGACTTTTCGGCAGACGCAAACGGCACGCCGTGGCTGGGTACGGCTATCGCGAATCTGTCGATGCTCGATTCGGCATTGGTGATCGGCTCGTCGCTGCGCCGCGACCATCCGCTGTTCGCCGCGCGTCTGCGCCAGGCAGCGAAGGGCGGCGCGAAGATCACGCTGCTGCAAGCCACGCGCGATGACGCGCTGATCCCGCAAGCTACGCGCATCGCCGCGGCGCCGTCCGCATGGCTCGGCGAACTGGCTGGCATCGCTGCCGCCGTGTCGGAAGCGAAGGGCGTCGCGTTGCCGGAAGCATTCGCAGGCACGCAGGCGTCGGACGTCGCGAAGCAGACGGCGGCATCGCTCACCACGGGCGAGCTCCGCGTCGTACTGCTCGGCAACGGCGCAGTCCAGCATCCGGAGTTCGCGCGCATTCACGCAGCAGCTCAATGGATCGCCGATGCAACGGGCGCATCGCTCGGCTTCTTGACGGAAGCGGCGAACACGGTCGGCGCGCATCTCGTCGGCGCATTGCCGGGCGAGGGCGGTCTGAATGCTCGTGAAGTCTTCGAGCAGCCGCGCAAGGGTTATCTGCTGCTGAATCTCGAACCGGAATTCGACACGGCCAACCCGGCGCAAGCGCTTGCCGCGCTGAACCAGGCGGAAATGGTCGTCGTGATGTCGCCGTTCCAGACGGGCGCCGAATACGCAGACGTCCTGCTGCCGATCGCGCCGTTCACGGAAACGGCCGGCACGTTCATCAACGCGGAAGGCACGGTGCAGATGTTCAACGGCGTCGTGCGTCCGCTGGGCGATACGCGTCCCGCATGGAAGGTTCTTCGCGTGCTGGGCAGCCTGCTCGGCGTGCCGGGCTTCGAATACGACACGGCTGAAGAAGTGCGCGTCGCCGCGTTGGGCGATGGCGATCTGACGCCGCGCCTGTCGAACAGAACGACGACAGCCGTCGCGCGCGGCAGCGCGGCGAAGGCGGCGGATGGGACGTTCGAGCGCATCGCCGATGTGCCGATCTATCATGCCGATCCGCTCGTGCGCCGTGCAGAGTCGTTGCAGCTGACGGCGGCCGCGCGTGCCGCACACACGATCGGTCTGCCGGCGGCGCTGTTCGACAAGCTGGGTTTGAAGGAAGGCGACGCCGTGCGCGTTCGTCAGGGCGATCGCTCGGTGCAGGTTCCGGCCGTGCGTGATGCGAATCTTGCGGAGACGGTCGTCCGCGTATCGGCGGCTACGCCTGCCGGTGCGGCGCTGGGCAACCTGTTCGGTGAACTGGTGGTGGAGAAGGCGTAAATGACCTTGTTCGATACGATCAACGCGGGCGGCAGCCAGCTTCTCGGCGTGGCCTGGCCTACGGTGTGGGCACTCGTGCGCATCCTCGTGGTGTCCGTCGCGATCCTGCTGTGCGTGGCTTACCTGATCCTGTGGGAGCGCAAGCTGATCGGCTGGATGCACGTGCGTCTCGGCCCGAACCGCGTCGGCCCGGCAGGTCTGCTGCAGCCAATCGCCGACGTGCTGAAGCTGCTCCTCAAGGAGGTCATTCAGCCGACGCAAGCGAGCCGCTGGATCTACCTGATCGCGCCGATCATGGTAGTGGTCCCCGCGTTCGCGGTGTGGGCGGTGATTCCGTTCCAATCGGGTGCGGTGCTCGGCGACATCAACGCGGGGCTGCTGTACGCGATCTCGATTTCGTCGATGGGCGTGTATGGCGTGATTCTCGCCGGCTGGGCGTCGAACTCGAAATACGCGTTCCTCGGCGCGATGCGCGCGGCGGCGCAGATGGTGTCGTACGAAATCTCGATGGGCTTTGCGCTCGTCGTCGTGATGATGACGGCAGGCACGATGAACCTCTCGGACATCGTCGGATCGCAGATGCGCGGCATCTTCGCGAGCCACGGCGTGACGTTCCTGTCGTGGAACTGGCTGCCGCTGCTGCCCGCCTTCGTCGTGTACTTCATCTCGGGCATCGCCGAAACGAACCGCCACCCGTTCGACGTGGTGGAAGGCGAGTCGGAAATCGTCGCAGGTCACATGATCGATTACTCGGGCATGGCGTTCGCGCTGTTCTTCCTCGCCGAGTACATCAACATGATCGTAATTTCGGCGCTGGCTTCCGTGCTGTTCCTGGGCGGCTGGAGCGCGCCGTTCGGGTTCCTGTCTTTCATCCCCGGCATCTTCTGGCTGGTCCTGAAAGTGTTCTTCCTGTTGTCGGTATTCATCTGGGCGCGTGCGACGTTCCCGCGTTACCGCTATGACCAGATCATGCGTCTGGGCTGGAAGGTGTTCCTGCCGGTTACTGTGATCTGGGTGATCGTGGTCGGCCTCTGGATCATGTCGCCGTTGAATATCTGGAATTAAGGAGGCGGACGAACCATGACCGCAATCCAAAACTTCTTCAAGACCTTCTTTCTGACCGAACTGCTGAAAGGCCTCGCGCTGACGGGACGCTATACGTTCCAGCGCAAGATCACGGTGCAGTTCCCGGAAGAGAAGACCCCTATTTCACCGCGTTTCCGTGGGCTGCACGCGCTGCGTCGCTATGAGAACGGCGAAGAGCGCTGCATCGCATGCAAGCTGTGCGAAGCGGTGTGCCCGGCGCTCGCGATCACGATCGAATCGGAAACGCGCGCGGACAACACGCGCCGCACGACGCGCTACGACATCGATCTGACCAAGTGCATCTTCTGCGGTTTCTGCGAGGAGAGCTGCCCGGTCGACTCGATCGTCGAAACGCACATCCTCGAATATCACGGCGAAAAGCGCGGCGATCTGTACTTTACGAAGGACATGCTGCTGGCAGTCGGCGACCGTTACGAAGCGGAAATCGCTGCGAACAAGGCAGCCGACGCACCCTATCGTTGATTTGGGTTGATATAGCAGTTCGACGCCGCACGGCTTACCAGGCGCAAAACCGTGCGGCGCTGCCAGACCGCTTGGGTGCCGCGTCAGAGAAAGCGATGTATCAGAAGACGCGCGCCGAAGCACGAAGCCTGACGATGGCCTAACGATGAATCGGTAATCATGGAATTCACGACCGTACTGTTCTACATCTTCGCGTTACTCCTGACGGTGTCAGGGCTGAAGGTGATCACTTCGCGCAATCCGGTGGCATCCGCGTTGTTCCTCGTGCTCGCGTTCTTCAACGCGGCCGCGATCTGGATGCTGCTGCAGGCGGAATTCCTCGCGATACTGCTGGTGCTGGTGTACGTCGGCGCGGTGATGGTGCTCTTCCTGTTCGTCGTGATGATGCTGGACATCAATCTCGACGTGCTGCGGCGCGACTTCAAACGCTTCGTGCCGATGGCGACGGTGGTGGGCGCCATCATCGTGGTCGAAACGGCGCTGATCCTGTGGCACGGCTATGGCGCGACAGTTCAGCCCGTGCGCGACACGACGGCTGCCGTCGCGGGCGCCGCCGACTGGTCGAACACGCGCCTGATCGGCAAGGTCATCTACACGGACTACATCTTCGCATTCGAAGTGGCCGGCCTCGTGCTGCTGGTCGCGATCATCGCGGCGATTGCGCTGACCGCGCGTCATGGCAAGGACAGCAAGCGCCAACGCGTGTCGCAACAGGTGAAAGTGCGCCGCGAAGACCGCATGCGCGTGGTCAGGATGGCAGCAGAGAAGGAACGTCTGGCTGAACCTGAAGCCATTACCGGCGACGCTGGCGCCGGCAAGAACAGCTGACGTAGAGGAGAAAAACATGTTGTCACTTGCCCATTACCTCGTGCTCGGCGCGATCCTGTTCGCGATCAGCGTCGTCGGCATATTCCTGAACCGACGCAACGTCATCATCATCCTGATGGCGATCGAACTGATGCTGCTGGCGGTCAACACGAATTTCGTCGCGTTCTCGCATTACCTCGGCGACGTGCATGGCCAGATCTTCGTCTTCTTCGTGCTGACCGTTGCGGCAGCCGAAGCGGCGATCGGCCTCGCAATTCTGGTGACCCTGTTCCGTAGCCTCGACACGATCAACGTCGAGGATCTCGATCAGCTCAAAGGTTAATTTCAGGCACAGGCTCTTATGTCAACGACACTCAATGAAAACCTGTTGCTGGCGGTTGCGCTCGCACCGCTGGCCGGCTCGCTGATCGCAGGGCTGTTCGGCAAGACGGTCGGGCGTGCGGGTGCGCACTCGGTCACGATCCTCGGCGTCGCGATTTCGTTTGTTCTTTCGTGCATCGTTTTCCTCGACGTGCTGAATGGCGCGAGCTTCAACGCGACCGTGTACGAATGGATGACGGTCGGCAAGGTGAAATTCGAAATCGGCTTCCTCGTCGACACGCTGACGGCCATGATGATGTGCGTCGTGACCTTCGTGTCGCTGATGGTGCACATCTATACGATCGGTTACATGGCCGACGAAGAGACGGGCTACGAGCGTTTCTTCTCGTATATCTCGCTGTTCACGTTCTCGATGCTGATGCTCGTGATGAGCAACAACTTCCTGCAGCTGTTCTTCGGCTGGGAAGCGGTGGGTCTCGTGTCGTACCTGCTGATCGGCTTCTACTTCAAGCGTGAGAGCGCGATCTACGCAAACATGAAGGCGTTCATCGTCAACCGCGTGGGCGACTTCGGCTTCATTCTGGGGATCGGCCTGATCCTCGCGTACGGCGGCTCGATGAACTACGGCGAAGTGTTCGCGAAGAGCCACGAGCTGGCCTCGCTGACGTTCCCGGGCACCGACTGGGGCCTGCTGACGGTCGCATGTATCTGCCTCTTCATCGGCGCGATGGGCAAGTCGGCGCAGTTTCCGCTGCATGTATGGCTGCCGGACTCGATGGAAGGCCCGACGCCGATCTCCGCGCTGATTCACGCGGCAACGATGGTGACGGCCGGTATCTTCATGGTGACGCGCATGTCGCCGCTGTTCGAATTGTCTGATTCGGCGCTGTCGTTCATCACGGTGATCGGCGCGATCACGGCGCTGTTCATGGGCTTCCTCGGCATCGTGCAGAACGACATCAAGCGTGTCGTCGCGTACTCGACGCTGTCGCAGCTCGGCTACATGACGGTGGCGCTCGGTGTGTCGGCGTATCCCGTCGCCGTGTTCCACCTGATGACGCACGCGTTCTTCAAGGCGCTGCTGTTCCTCGGCGCGGGCTCGGTCATCATCGGCATGCACCACGACCAGGACATGCGCAACATGGGCGGCCTGCGCAAGTACATGCCGATCACGTGGATCACGTCGCTCGTCGGTTCGCTCGCGCTGATCGGCACGCCGTTCTTCTCAGGCTTCTATTCGAAGGACTCGATCATCGATGCGGTCAAGCTGTCGCATCTGCCGGGTTCGGGCTTCGCGTACTTCGCGGTTGTCGCAAGCGTGTTCGTGACGGCGCTGTACTCGTTCCGAATGTACTTCATGGTGTTCCACGGCGAAGAGCGCTTCCGCGGTCCGAAGCATCCTGACTCGCCGATGGGCGCCGAAGCCGCTGCGCACGGCCACGGCGATCACGGCCACGGTCACGGTCACGACGACCATGCTCACGAGCCGCACGAAACGCCATGGGTAGTGTGGGTGCCGCTGGTGCTGCTCGCGATTCCGTCGATCGTGATCGGCGCAATCGGCATCGGCCCGATGCTGTACGGCGATTTCTTCCAGCACGGCGTGGCGTTCGAGAAGGTCATCTTCATCGGCGAAAACCATCCGGCGCTGCACGAGATGGCGGAGGAATTCCAGGGCTGGGCCTCGATGGGCCTGCACGCCGCGTCGGGCGTGCCCGTTTGGCTGGCGCTCGCGGGTGTCGTGGTGGCGTGGTTCCTGTACCTGCAGCGCCCCGATCTGCCGGCGACGCTGCGCCGCGCGTTCGGTCCGATCTATACGCTGCTGGATAACAAGTACTACATGGACAAGATCAACGAAGTCGTGTTCGCACGCGGCGCCGTGGCCATCGGCCGTGGCCTGTGGAAGGAAGGCGACGTCGTGGTCATCGACGGTATTGTCAACGGAAGCGCGCGCTTTATCGGCTGGTTCGCGAGCGTGATCCGTTTCCTGCAATCGGGTTACATCTACCATTACGCGTTTGCCATGATCATCGGCATGCTGGGGCTCTTGACCCTGTTTGTAACGCTCGGCGGCAAATAAGAACAGGCTGGAGACACTTCACATGCATACGACGTTTCCGATTCTAAGTATCGCAATCTGGATGCCGATTGTTTTCGGCCTGGTGGTTCTGGCCATCGGTTCAGATCGTAATCCCGGTCCCGCGCGCTGGATTTCGCTGATTGGCTCTGTCCTGAGTTTCATCGTGACGATTCCGCTGATCACGGACTTCGACACGAGCACGGCCGCATTGCAGTTCGAAGAGAAAGCCGGCTGGATCGATCGTTTCAATATCACGTACCACCTCGGCGTCGACGGTATCGCGATGTGGTTCGTCGTGCTGACGGCGCTGATCACGGTGATCGTCGTGATCGCCGCGTGGGAGGTGATCACGAAGAACGTCGCGCAGTATCTGGCCGCTTTCCTGATCCTGTCGGGCATCATGGTTGGCGTGTTCTCGGCGGCCGACGGCATGCTGTTCTACGTGTTCTTCGAAGCGACGCTGATCCCGATGTACATCATCATCGGTGTGTGGGGCGGGGTGAACCGCGTGTACGCGGCATTCAAGTTCTTCCTCTACACGCTGATGGGCTCGCTGCTGATGCTGGTCGGCCTGCTGTACCTGTACACGCAGACGGGCACGTTCGATCTGGCGACGTGGCAAGCCGCGAAGCTGTCGATGACCCCGCAGGTGTTGCTCTTTATCGCGTTCTTCCTCGCGTTCGCCGTCAAGGTGCCGATGTGGCCCGTCCACACGTGGCTGCCCGATGCGCACGTTGAAGCGCCGACGGGCGGCTCCGTCGTGCTGGCCGCGATCATGCTGAAGCTGGGCGCGTACGGTTTCCTCCGCTTCTCGCTGCCCATCGCGCCGGATGCGAGCCATTTCCTCGCACCCGTCGTTATCACGCTGTCGCTGATCGCCGTGATTTACATCGGCTTCGTCGCGATGGTGCAGGCCGACATGAAGAAGCTGGTCGCGTATTCGTCGATCGCTCACATGGGTTTCGTCACGCTCGGCTTCTTCATCTTCAACCAGCTCGGTACGGAAGGCGCGATCGTGCAGATGATCTCGCACGGCTTCGTGTCGGGCGCGATGTTCCTTTGCATCGGCGTGCTGTACGACCGCATGCACTCGCGTCAGATCGCCGACTACGGTGGCGTCGTCAACACGATGCCGAAGTTCGCCGCGCTCGTGATGCTGTTCTCGATGGCGAACTGCGGCCTGCCGGGTACGTCCGGTTTCGTCGGCGAGTTCATGGTGATTCTGGCCGCTGTCCAGTACAACTTCTGGATCGCGTTCGGCGCGGCCGTGACGCTGATTCTCGGCGCGGCCTATACGTTGTGGATGTACAAGCGCGTGTACTTCGGCGCGGTTGCGAACGACCACGTGAAGAGCCTCGTCGACATCAACCGTCGCGAGTTCTTCATGCTGGCGGTGCTCGCCGCGTTGACGCTGTACATGGGCATCTATCCGAAGCCCTTTACCGAAGTGATGCACGTGTCGGTGGAAAACCTCCTCTCCCACGTCGCGCAGTCGAAGCTGCCGCTACCGCAGTAATGCCGAGCGGAGGAATTTAAAAGATCATGCAAAACGCTCCTATGACCGCCTTGTTGCCTGACGCGCTGGTGATGGCCGCCATCGTCGTCGCGTGGCTCAACGACACCTTTGCCGGGCCCGACAGCCGAAAAACGACGTATTTCATTGCGCTCGTTTCGTCGGTGGTGGCCGGCATCTGGTTTGCCATCGAAGCCTTCGCGCCGGGCGCCGGGCCGCAGTACTTCTTCTCGCGCATGTACGTGGTGGATCCGTTCGCCAGCGTGATGAAGGCGGTCGTGTCGCTCGGCTACGCGCTGACGATCATCTACTCGCGCAAGTACCTGGAAGATCGCGGCCTGTACGAGGGCAACTTCTTCCTGCTCGGCATGTTCTCGCTGCTCGGCCAGCTGATCATGATCTCCGGCAACAACTTCCTGACGCTGTACCTCGGTCTGGAACTGATGTCGCTGTCGCTGTACGCGGTGATCGCGCTGCGCCGCGATGCCGCTCCGTCGAACGAAGCGGCGATGAAGTACTACGTGCTGGGCGCACTGGCTTCGGGCTTCCTGCTGTACGGCATCTCGATGCTCTACGGCGCGACGGGCTCGCTCGAACTGAACGAAGTGCTGAAGGCCGTCGCATCGGGCCGCATCAACGACGTCGTGCTGCTGTTCGGTGTGATCTTCATCGTCGCGGGTATCGCGTTCAAGATGGGCGCCGTGCCGTTCCACATGTGGGTGCCCGACGTCTACCAAGGCGCGCCGACTGCAATGACGCTCATCGTCGGCGGCGGCCCGAAGGTCGCGGCGTTCGCGTGGGGCCTGCGCTTTCTCGTGATGGGCCTGCTGCCGCTCGCCGTCGACTGGCAGGAGATGCTGGTCATCCTGGCCGCGCTGTCGCTGATCGTCGGCAACATCACGGGTATCGTCCAGCGCAACGTCAAGCGGATGCTGGCTTACTCGGCCATTTCGAACATGGGCTTCGTGCTGCTCGGCCTGCTGGCCGGCGTGGTCGACGGCAAGACGGGCTCGGCCGCGAGCGCATACGGCTCGGCGATGTTCTACAGCATCATCTATCTGTTGACGACGCTCGGCTCGTTCGGTGTGGTGATGCTGCTTGCGCGCCGCGAGTTCGAAGCCGAAACGCTCGACGACTTCAAGGGACTCAACCAGCGTAGCCCCATCTTCGCGTTTGTGATGATGGTGATGATGTTCTCGCTCGCCGGCATTCCGCCGACGGTTGGCTTCTACGCGAAGCTTGCGGTTCTCGAAGCGACGATGAACGCCGGGCTCACGTGGCTCGCGGTGCTCGCGGTGATCACGTCGCTGTTCGGCGCGTTTTACTATCTGCGCATCGTCAAGCTGATGTACTTCGACGACCCCGTCGACACGACGCCGCTCGCGGGCGACGCCTGCAAGCGCACGCTGCTGGCACTGAACGGCGTCGCCGTGCTGGTGCTCGGCATCGTTCCCGGCCCGCTGATGTCGATCTGCCTGAACGCGATTTCGCATACGCTGCCGCTGTAATGTCGGCAGCGGGGTGGTTCATCGTGCTGTTGGCGCTCGCGGGCGCCAACTTGCCGTTTCTGAATCAACGCCTGTTCGGTGTCGTGCCTTTGAGGGCCGCGAAGAAAAGCGCGTGGATCAGGATCGGCGAACTGATCGTGCTGTATTTCATTGTCGGCGCGCTCGGCTTCCTGCTCGAAGCGCGTGCCGGCAACCGCTTCGAAC
Organism: Paraburkholderia diazotrophica; assembly: GCF_038900755.1. Classification (GTDB taxonomy): domain Bacteria; phylum Pseudomonadota; class Gammaproteobacteria; order Burkholderiales; family Burkholderiaceae; genus Paraburkholderia; species Paraburkholderia diazotrophica_A. The sequence goes on along the minus strand of NZ_JBBPEN010000010.1, from coordinate 22,512 downwards.
AAGGCTGGCAGTTTTACGCGATTACGTTCAGCCTGTTCATCGTGTTCGCCTTCCCGGGCTTCACGTTTCAATATCTCGTCAAACGGCGCTGACGGTTTCAGCCGTCGCGCCTCTCGCCGCAAGAGGCCGCACATGGCAGAACTTCCCGATCACGACGCTACGCTTACCGAGACCTGCATCAAAAGCGAAGTGGCTTATCAAGGGCCCTTCATGACGGTCAAGTGCGATACCGTGCGCCTGCCCGATGGCAAAACGGCGACGCGCGAATACGTCAAGCATCCCGGCGCCGTGATGGTGATCCCTCTCTTCGACGACGGCCGCGTGCTGATGGAGAGCCAGTATCGCTACGCGATGGGCAAGGTGATGGTCGAGTATCCGGCCGGCAAGCTGGACCCGCACGAAGACTCGCTGACCTGCGCGAAGCGCGAGCTGCTCGAAGAAACGGGCTACACGGCTCGCGAGTATGTCTATCTGACGCGCATTCACCCGATCATTTCGTACTCGACGGAGTTCATCGACATCTATGTCGCGCGCGGTCTGACAGCGGGCGAGCGCAAGCTCGACGACGGCGAGTTCCTGGAAACGTTCATCGCCAAGGTGACGGACGTGTCGGAATGGGTACGCACGGGCCAGGTGAGCGACGTGAAGACGATCATCGGCACGTTCTGGCTCGAGAAGTTGCTGTCGGGCGAATGGGCGACGAACGCGGCAGAGGCGGGCTGATACGCCGCCCGCTTCGACTCGGCGATGGTCTGCAAAACGGCAGCCCTGGCGCTGCCGTTTTCCTTTTCTGACGTTCGTTGTGGCGCTGCCATCGACGCTTCGGCGCGTCGTGCATCAAGGCGCTAAAATCACTGATTATCGTGTTTCTGCCTGCGCATTATGCGGTGCCCAATGCCGGAGCAGTCGTCTGACTGTGCTGCCGCTAGCGGGCCCGACGAGCCAAGGCAGGAAACGATTTTAACGAACGACCGTTCAAAAATTCCAATTTTGCGCTAAACTCGTACGCAAGCCCTGATTCCACATGAAGGTCCTCGATCTACAGTGTCCGCACGATCATCGGTTCGAAGGCTGGTTTGCTTCCGCCGATGACTTCGAATCGCAGTTGTCCCGCAAGCTGGTCGAATGTCCGATTTGCGGTGCGACCGAAGTGAGCCGTTTGCCGTCGGCGCCTCGCCTGAATCTGTCGAAGGCGACTAGCGCCCCGTCGGAAACGGCTCCCGCGAACGCTAGCGAGTTGCAGGCGCACGTGATGCGCGCGCTGCGCGAGGTGCTGGAAAAGACCGAGAACGTGGGCGACCGCTTTGCCGAGGAAGCGCGGCGCATTCACTACAACGAAGCGCCTGCCCGTAGCATCCGGGGCGTCACGACGCCTGAAGATGCGCGCGCCCTCGTCGAAGAAGGCATCGATGTAATGCCGCTGCCGGTACCCGCCGCGCTGAAAGAGCCTCTGCAATAGCCATTGCTTGCAGTGCTCCTGGCGGCAACAGGCCGCGGCCAGGAGACACTGCGCATGGATCTGAACTATTCCCCCGCCGACGACGCGTTCCGCGCCGACGTCCGCGCCTGGCTCGAAGCGAATCTGCCTGATGAGCTGCGCGACAAAGTCCTCAATCATAAGCGTCTGAATCGCGCCGACCACGCGAACTGGCACAAGCTGCTCGGCAAGCGCGGCTGGTCGGCGCCTGCCTGGCCCGCCGAATATGGCGGCCCGAACTGGAACGCGACGCAGCGCCATATCTGGGAAGACGAGTGCGCCCGCGTCGGCGCGCCAGCGGTGTTGCCGTTCGGCGTGTCGATGGTCGCGCCAGTGCTGATGAAGTACGGCAGCGAAACGCAAAAGCGCCGCTATTTGCCGCGGATTCTCGACGGCACCGACTGGTGGTGCCAGGGTTATTCGGAGCCGGGCTCGGGTTCGGATCTGGCGTCGCTGCGCACGCGTGCCGAGCGCGTCGGCGACCATTACGTCGTCAACGGCCAGAAGACCTGGACGACGCTCGGCCAGCACGCCGACATGATGTTCTGCCTCGTGCGCACCGACGGCGGCGCGAAGAAGCAGGAGGGCATCTCGTTCCTGCTGATCGACATGAAGACGCCGGGCATCACCGTGCGTCCCATCATCACGCTCGACGAGGATCACGAAGTCAACGAAGTGTTTTTCGAAGACGTGAAGGTTCCTGTCGAGAATCGCGTCGGCGATGAGAATCGCGGCTGGACCTATGCGAAGTATCTGCTCGGTCATGAGCGCACGGGCATTGCGCGTGTCGGCGAGTCAAAGCACGAACTCGTGTTTCTCAAGCGTCTCGCTCTGAGACAGAAAAAGAACGGCAAGCCGCTGCTTCACGATCCGCTCTTCGCCGCGAAAGTCGCGAGCCTCGAAATCGAACTGATGGCGCTCGAAGTCACGGTGCAGCGCGTCGTGGCGAACGAAGCGGGCGGACGCGGTCCGGGACCGGAGGCGTCAATGCTGAAGATCAAGGGCACGGAAGTGCAGCAGGGACTGACGGAGCTGATGGTCGAAGCCGTCGGCCCGCTCGCCGCGCCGTTCGATGTGCCGTTCCTCGAAGGCGAACGCGCGCACAGCATCGCGGGCGACGACGATGCCGCGCCGCTCGCCGCGTACTACTTCAATTATCGCAAGACCTCGATCTACGGCGGCTCGAACGAAATTCAAAAGAACATCATCGCGCAGATGATTCTGGGACTGTGAGGAGCGGCGCATGGACTTCAATTTCACCGACGAACAACAGCAATTCGCGGACGCGCTGCGCCGCTACCTCGACAAGCACTACGGCTTCGAAGCACGCCAGGCGATCGTGCGCTCGGAAGCGGGTGTATCGAACGAGCACTGGTCCGCGTTCAGCGAGCTTGGCCTGACCGCGCTGCCCGTGCCCGAGGCGCAGGGCGGTTTCAACGGCGGCACGGTCGACATGCTGGTCGTGATGCAGGAGCTAGGGCGCGCGATCGTGGTCGAGCCGTACTGGTCGACGGCTGTCGGCATCGAAGCGCTGAAGCTGTCCGGCACGGGCGAAGGCGACGACGCCGCGCTGCTCGGGCGCGCGGCGCAAGGCGAGATCAAGCTTGCCGCCGCGTTTCACGAGCCCGACGCGCGCTACGATCTGTTCGCGATCGAAACAAAGGCGGCGCGTCAGGACGACGGCTACGTGCTGAGCGGCACGAAGTCGGTGGTGCTGCACGGCGCGCAGGCCGATCATTGGATCGTGCCCGCGCGACTCGACGGCGAAGTGGCGCTGTTCGTCGTCGCGCGCGATGCCGCGAGTACGCAGACCACCGCGCAAGTCACCGACTATCGGACGATCGACGGCCAGCGCGCCGCGACGCTCGCGTTCAATGCGACGCCGGCGCGAAAGCTGAACGGCAGGCATTCGGGTGCCGCCGCGCTCGAGCATATCGCCGACTACGGCATCGTTTTGTTGTGCTCGGAGGCGATCGGCGCGCTCGACGCGCTGAATCACGCGACCGTCGAATACACGAAGACGCGCCAGCAATTCGGCGTGCCCATCGCGCGGTTCCAGGCGCTGCAGCATCGGATGGTCGAAATGCTCATCCACACCGAGCAGGCGCGTTCCGCGACGTACCTCGCCGCTGTGCGCTACAGCAGCGATGACATTGACGTGCGTCGCCGTGCGGTGTCCGCGGCGAAAGTGCGCGTGGGCCAGGCTGCGCGCTTCGTCGGCCAGCAGGCGGTGCAGTTGCACGGCGGCATGGGCGTGACGAACGAAGTGGCAGCCGCGCATCTGTTCAAGCGCCTTACGATCATCGAGACGACGCTCGGCGATGTCGATCATCATCTTGCGCGCTTTGCCGCGCTGCCGGGGTTCGCGACAGCCGACGCATGAGCGCCCGGCTTCAACAGTGCAACGAGGTGAAAGATGGGATTGAGCTACGAGGACCTGGAAGTCGGCAGGACGTATGAAGTCGGCACGCACACGTTCACCCGCGACGAGATCATCCGCTTCGCGGAGCAGTACGATCCGCAGCCGTTCCATGTCGACGATGCGGGCGCTGCCGCGTCGCCGTACGGCACGCTGATCGCGAGCGGCTGGCACACATGCTCGGTGATGATGGGCATGCTCGTGCGCAACATGCTGCAAGGTTCGACGTCGATGGGTTCGCCCGGCATCGACGACTTGCGCTGGTTCAAGCCCGTGCGTGTCGGCGACACGATTCGCATGACCAACAGCATCCTCGACAAGCGCGTGTCGGCGAGCAAGCCGGATCGCGGCATCGTGTCGACGGAATGGCAGGGCATCAATCAGAACGGCGAGCTCGTGATCACGGTGCGCTCGAAGGCGATCTTCGGGCTGCGCAATCCCGAGGCGGCCGCATGACGCCCGAACTGACGCTGGGCCACGCCGACGACGTGCGCGCGCTCGTCGGCCAGCCGCCGCGCGTGAGTCGTTGGGTCAAAGTCGATCAGGCGAGCGTCGACCGCTTCGCTGACGCGACGGGCGATCACCAATGGATTCATGTCGATCCCGAACGCGCCATGCGCGAGTCGCCGTTCGGCGGGCCGATCGCGCATGGCTTTCTGACGCTGTCGCTGATTCCGGCGCTGCTCGTCGGCACGTTCGGCTTCAAGCAGCGCATGGGCGTCAATTACGGGCTCAATCGCGTGCGCTTCACGGCGCCTGTGCCCGTGGGCTCGCAGTTGCGCGCGCGCTTTGCCGTGTCGGGCGTGACGGATGTCGAAGAGGGCGGTGTGCAGATCGTGTGGAACGTGACGCTCGAACGGGAGGGCAGCGAGCGTCCCGTGTGCATCGCGGAGTTCATCACGCGACACTATTTCTAGCAACGCTCGCAAGCGCCGTTGCGATGAACTTCGACGCATCGCAACGGCACGCATCACCGATAGAGTCGCTCAGTGCTTCGCGTACTGCGTCGCGCCGAACAGCACTTCCTTCGCCTTTTCGTCCATCAACGGCGCGCGCTCCGATGCCAGCACTTCGACGCCGCGTTGCACGGCGGGGCGCGCGGCGATCTCTTCCTGCCAGCGCTTTACGTTCGGAAACTCGTCGATCTGCAGGCCCTGGTTTTGCCACGAGCGCGTCCACGGATAAGTAGCGATATCCGCGATCGTGTAGTCGTTGCCCGCCAGATAACGCGTGTTGCCGAGCTTCGCATCCATCACGCCGTACAGGCGCTTCGCTTCGTTTGTGTAACGGTTGATCGCATATTCGATCGGTTGCGGCGCATACACGCGAAAGTGATGCGTCTGGCCGAGCATCGGGCCGATGCCGCCCATCTGGAACATCAGCCATTGCAGCGTTTCGTAACGCGCGGCGGGATCGATGGGGAGAAACTTGCCCGTCTTCTCGGCGAGGTAGATCAGAATCGCGCCGGACTCGAACAGCGAAAACGGCTTGCCGTCCGCGCGTTTCGGTCCATCGCTGTCGACGATGGCGGGAATCTTGTTGTTCGGGCTGATCTCCAGAAACTCGTGCGTGAACTGATCGCCAGCGCCGATGTTGATGGGATGCGCCTTGTATTCGAGGCCCGTCTCCTCGAGCATGATGTGAATCTTGTGGCCGTTCGGGGTTGCCCAGCTGTAGACATCGATCATCGTGGCTCCTTCCTTTTGTCTGGTTGTCTGCGACGCTGTTTTGCTTTGCCCTTATCGCGGGCATCCGCGATTGCGCCTCGCGGCGCGGGCGTTGCCCCTGTGCGGGGCGGCACTCACTTTCTTTGCCGCCGCAAAGAAAGTAAGCAAAGAAAGCGGGCTCACACCGCCAATCCTTGACCTTTACCCACGGGCTCTCAACGTCCCCATACTTCACGCGGCAGCATGCTATCTCGTGCGCGTTGCCCACGCATTTATTCGATGCCTCACCTGCCTCATGCACCCGCGTTGCAGCCCGCGACATCGAAGATTCCCCCGCCCCTTTGCGGCAAACTGTGTGTAGGCATTCGCACCGCACAGGACACATTCGCCAAGCATGCGGCTCAAGTGCGGGCGTTGTCCTGCACAACACAGCAACCTCATTCACTACCGACATGCAGCGCTGAGCGTTCGGTATCCCTTCGTTGTGCCACACGTGCATGAAGCGGGTGAGGCGTTTAGCCAGCACGTTGGCAACTACATAAGCCAGCACACTGGTGTGCGAAGCGCGGGGACGTTGAGAGCCCGTGGGTAAAGGTCAAGCGCGGGCGATGTTAGCCCGCTTTCTTTTGCCTACTTTTCTTTGCGGCGGCAAAGAAAAGTAGGTGCCGCCCCGCACAGGGGCAACGCCCGCGCCGCGAGGCGCTAAAGCGGATGCCAGCGGCACGCCTGGCAAGCCCAAAACCAACCAGCGCCGCAGAGACAAAAAAATTAGACCACAGTTCGCCTGAGGCCGCTGACGGCCTGCCAAAGCCCGATCATGAACTCGCGCCCGGCGCCTCGGCGCGAGAAGCGGACGCAGTCAAATCGCGATACTTCGCCAGTTCAACCTTCGCAATCGCATTGCGATGCACTTCATCGGGACCGTCGGCGAAGCGCAGCCAGCGCGCCGTCGTGTACGCATACGCGAGCGGAAAGTCGTCGCACATGCCCGCCGCGCCGTGTGCCTGCATCGCCCAGTCGATCACCTGACACGCCATGTTCGGAGCGACGACCTTGATCATCGCGATCTCGCCGCGCGCGCCCTTGTTGCCGACGGTGTCCATCATGTAAGCCGTCTTCAGCGTCAGCAGGCGCGCCTGCTCGATCAGGCAGCGCGCTTCGGCGATGCGTTCCTGCGTGACCGTCTGCGCGGCGATCGGCTTGCCGAACGCGACGCGTTGCAGCGTGCGCCTGCACATCAGTTCGAGCGCGCGTTCCGCGAGTCCGATCAGGCGCATGCAGTGGTGGATGCGCCCCGGCCCGAGCCGCCCCTGCGCGATTTCGAAGCCGCGCCCTTCGCCCAGCAGCATGTTGGCGGCCGGCACGCGGACGTTGTCGAGCGTAATCTCCATGTGGCCGTGCGGCGCGTCGTCGTAGCCGAACACCGTCAGCGGACGATGCACGGTGATGCCCGTCGCGTCGGCGGGCACGAGAATCATCGACTGCTGCTGATGACGCGGCGCGTCGGGGTCGGTCTTGCCCATCACGATGAAGAGCTTGCAGCGCGGATCGCCCGCGCCCGACGACCACCACTTGTGCCCGTTGATCACATACGTGTCGCCGTCGCGCACGATGCTCGTCCGAATGTTGGTCGCATCCGATGACGCGACTTCCGGCTCCGTCATCGTGAACGCCGAGCGAATCTGCCCTTGCAGCAGCGGTTCCAGCCACTCGCGTTTGTTCTCGTCGCTGCCGTAGCGCTCGACGGTCTCCATATTGCCGGTGTCGGGCGCGCTGCAATTGAACACTTCGGGTGCCCACGGCACGCGGCCCATGATTTCGCACAGCGGCGCGTACTCAAGATTCGTGAGACCGGCGCCGCGCTCGGAGTCGGGTAAAAAGAGATTCCACAGGCCTGCATCGCGAGCGCTTTGCTTGAGGCTTTCGATCAGTTCGGTCGGCACCCATGCGTTGCCTGCCTCGCGATTGCGCGCGACTTCGGCGGCAAAAGCCTGCTCGTTCGGGTAAATGTATTCGTCGAAGAAAGCGAGCAGCTTCTCGCGCAATGCCTGGACCTTCGGGGTGTAGTCGAAATTCATCTTGCCCTCGTGGATGACGTTGAATCCGCTCTACAGACTGACTGAACACCAGCGGCGACGTTCAGTCAGCGCACTTTCTGCGCATAGCGCCATGCGAGTTCGGCCATCGGCCGCGCGCGGCGGCCCGCGTCGAGCGCCTGTTCGCTCGCCGCCGTGCCGTCGACTACGCGCTTCATGATCCCTTGCAGGATCGCCGCGATGCGGAACATGTTGTACGCGAGATAGAAGTTCCAGTCGCCGTGAATCGTGAAGCCCGTGCGCTCGCAATAACGTTGCACGTACTGTGCCTCGTCGGGGATGCCGAGCGCGGCCCAGTCGAGCCCCGCGATGCCGCGAAACTGCGCGGGGTCGACGTGCCACGCCATGCAGTGATACGCGAAGTCGGCGAGGGGATCGCCCAATGTCGACAGCTCCCAGTCGAGTACGGCGAGCACGCGGGGCTCGTGCAGATGAAAGATCAGGTTGTCGAGCCGGTAATCGCCATGCACGACGGACACACGCTCGTCCGTTTCTGTTGGCATGTGCTGCGGCAGCCATTCGATCAGGCGATTCATCGCGTCGATCGGCTCGGTCTCCGATGCCTGATATTGCTTACTCCATCGGCCGATCTGCCGCGCAAAATAATTGCCCGGCTTGCCATAACCGGCAAGACCCGCCGCGTTCACATCGACGCTGTGAAGCGCGGCGATCACGCGATTCATCTCGTCGTAGATCGCGCCGCGCTGCGCAGGCGTCATGCCGGGCAGCGACTGATCCCACAGCACGCGGCCTTCGACGAACTCCATCACGTAGAACGCGCGGCCGATCACGCTTTCGTCCTCGCACAGCGCGAGCATCTTCGCGACGGGCACATCGGTGTCGCGTAGCGCATGCATCACGCGGTACTCGCGTTCGATTGCATGCGCGGACGGCAGCAGCTTCGCGGAAGGGCCGGGCTTTGCGCGCATCACGTAAGAGCGCGCGGGCGTGATCAGCTTGAAGGTGGGATTCGACTGGCCGCCCGCGAACTGTTCGAGCGTCAGCGGCCCCGCATAGTCTTCGATGTGTTGCGCGAGCCACGCGGAAAGCGCATCGACGTCGATGCGCTGCCGTTCGCTGACAGGCCGCGTGCCTTCGAAAGCGGAGTAGTCGGTTTGATTCGTCGATCCGGCTGGTGTCGCGTCTTGCGGCATGTCTCCTCCATTGGACAAACGATTGGCGACTTCTAGGTGCGCTTGTATCGGACGTATTGCGCGTAAAGCATTTCCATCGTCGTGTTGCGCACGTCGCGATGCAGCGGCGACGGCGGCGAGTGATTGATGAGCCGCACGACCCAGTCGCGCGGCGCATCTCCGACGTCGAGCGCGTTGATGCAGCCCGTCGCCTGCGAGATATGGCCGAAGAACGTGCGGCCGCCCGCCGTCAACGCGTGCGAGAGAATCGCGCGATTGACGCCGCCGTGCAGCACGAGCAGCGCGACATCCCACGATGTGTCGTCGCGCAGCGCGGCCACGGCGGGCAGCACGCGGTCGAACAGCTCGCCGATCGTCTCGCCGCCGAGAAACTGCGTGTCTTCCGCCACGATGCCATCGAACGCGCCGAGAAAGGCCGCTTCGAGACCGGCAGCGGGAACCGAGCCGGGCTCGCCGCTGCGTATCTCTTCCCACGCGGGTTCGATTTCGACTTGCTGATCGTGCCGGTTCATTTGCGCGAGCACGCGCTGCGCCGTCTCGACGGTGCGCGGCAAGCCGCTGACGATCACGCGATCGAAGCGCACGTTTTGTGCGGCAAACTCACGACCCGCGGAATCGGCCTGGGCGCGGCCGTTGTCGTTGAGCGGCACGCGTTCGGGGTCGATCGTGCGGCCCGACGCATCGAAGTACGTGACGTCGCCGTGCCGCATCAGATAGATGCGGCGGCGCTTCGGCAGCTGATAGCCCGATTGCGTCGGCGTGCTCATTTGTAGTGGGGCGCGCGTTTTTCGAGGAACGCCGTGATGCCTTCTAGCCCGTCGCGATGATGCAGCGACGCGACGAAGCTGTCGCGTTCCGCGATGAGGTGATCGGGCAGCGACTGCATGCCCGCCGCCGCAATCAGGCCTTTGATGCGCGCCTTCGCGTTCGGCGACACCTTGCCGAGGTCGTCGGCCCATGCAATCGCGGCATCGCGCACGGCGCCCGGCTTCGCGAGCCGGTTCACGACGCCAAGCTCATGGAGACGCGCCGCGCCGATCGGCTTGCCTTCGATCAGCACTTCCGTCGCGATCTGGCGCGGCAACGCGCGCGCGAGGAACCAGGAGCCGCCGCCGTCGGGCGTGAGGCCGACGCGCGCGTACGACATCACGAACTTCGCGTCGTCGGCAGCGACGATCAGGTCGCATGCGAGCGCGAGCGAAAAGCCCGCGCCCGCCGCCGCGCCTTCGACGGCCGCGATCACCGGCTTCGATGAGGCCTGCAGCGAGGCGATCCACTCGCCGAGCAGATCGATACTTTGCGCCTGCACGGAAGGGTCTTTCGCGCGATTTTCCAGCAGCCGGTTCAGGTTGCCGCCCGCGCAGAAGAACTGGTCGGCGCCCGTAATGACGACGGCGCCGATCGACGGATCTCGCTCGGCCGTATCCATCGCTTCGATGCCGGCCGCGTACATGTCCGGGTGCATTGCGTTGCGCGCGCCCGGGTTCGAGAGCGTCAGCACGAGCGTCGATTCGCTTTCGGCTGGGCGGCTGGCGAGCAGTTCGGCGGCCATTATGCTTGCTCCTGTGCGTTGCCGTTGTCCGAGGCATCGCCCTGTGTGAGCGACATGCGGAGCTGAGCGCGGCGCGCGAGCCACGGCGACGGACGATAGCGCGGATCGCCGAGCACGCCGTAGATGTTGCGCAGGATCGTCAGGATGGTTTGCGCGCCGAGCGCATCGCCGAGCGCAAGCGGTCCCCTCGGATAGCCGAGGCCGAGCGTCACGGCGAGATCGATGTCCTGCGGCGACGCGATTCTGCGTTGCGCGATATCGCAGCCGATGTTGACGATGGTCGCGACGACACGTTGCGCGACGAAGCCCGTCGAATCGCGGATCACGGTGACGGGCACGCCGTCGTGCGCGAAGAGGGCGTGGGCGGCATCGCGCGCGGCGCGCGTGGTCGCGGGCGTCGTCATCAGCGTGCGGCGTTGCGCGCCGACGAGCGGGAACAGCGTATCGATCGCGACGACGCGGCTCGCGTCCAGGTTTTCGTCGACGGTAGCCGTCGTCGCATCGAGACCGAGCGGCGTCACGACGATCAGCGAATCGGCGGAGGGCGTCGCGCCTTCGTCCACGGCGACGCCTGCCTTCGCGACGAGTTCGAGCACCGCATCGCGCGCGGCGGGCACGCGGTTGCTGATCCACACGCGCTTGGGCAATTCCGTCGGCGCGGGCGCTTCGGCATCGACCTGCTGCTTGCCCTCGACATACTTGTAGAAGCCTTCGCCCGCCTTGCGTCCGATCAGGCCGCCCGCGAGCCGCGTGCCCGTGATCGGCGACGGCGTGAAGCGCGGTTCTTCGTAGAACTGGTGATAGATCGATTCCATCACGGGATGCGATACGTCGAGCGCCGTCAGGTCGAGCAACTCGAACGGCCCGAGCCGGAAGCCCGCCTGCTCGCGCATGATGCGATCGACGTCGACGAAGCTCGCGATGCCTTCGTCCGCGATCCGCAAGCCTTCCGTGTTCATGCCGCGGCCCGCGTGATTGACGATGAAGCCGGGCATGTCCTTCGCGCGCACGGGCGTGTGGCCCATGCGGCGCGCGAGATCCATCAGCGCGTCGCCGGCAACGGGATCGCTGCGCAGACCGTCGATCACTTCGACGACCTTCATCAGCGGCACCGGGTTGAAGAAGTGATAGCCGAGCACGCGCGACGGGTCCGCGCATGCGGCCGCAATCGCCGTGATCGACAGCGACGACGTGTTCGACGCAAGAATGCAGCGCTCGCTGACGATGCCTTCGAGATCCTTGAAGAGTCCGCGCTTCACGTCGAGCTTTTCGACGATCGCTTCGACGACGAGATTGCAGTCCTTGAGTTCTTCGAGCGCGTTCGCGCCCGTCACGCAGGCGAGGGCGGCGAGCGAGCGCGAGTTGTCCAGCTTGCCTTTGGTGACGAGCTTCGCGAACGTGTCCGACAGATAATCGCGCGCGGCGCCGACCGCGGTGGAATTGGTATCGTAGAGGCGAACCTTGAGACCCGCGAGCGCGGCGATCTGCGCGATGCCGCGGCCCATCGCACCCGTACCGACGATGCCGACGGTCTCGATGCTGTACTGGCGAGAGGTGACGGATGACATGATGTGACTCACTCCATGGTTATTTTAAAATAGTACGTTCGTTTCAGATCGATCGCATTCGTCGCCTGACGCGGCGCGCGTCGATTCCGGCGGCGCGCTGCGCGATGTGCGGAGGCGCAAGGCGCGACGAACGACAGACGATTTTCGACAACCATCCGCAGGGAGACATCGGATGATCAAGCTGCACGGTTTTGTGCTGTCCAACTATTACAACAAAGTGAAGTTCGCGCTGCTCGAATTCGGCATTCCGTTCGAGGAAGTGCTTTCGATGCCGAGCCAGGATGAGGCGTTTCTCACGCATTCGCCGCTCGGCAAGGTGCCGTTCATCGAAACGGAGCATGGCAGCCTGTGCGAGTCGCAGGCAATCATCGAATATCTGGCTGCTGCCTACCCGGAAAAGGCGATGTTCTCGCCCGACCCGTGGGAAGCCGCGAAAGAGCGCGAACTGATCACGTTCGTCGACGTGCATCTCGAGCTTGTGGCCCGCAATCTGTACAAGCAGGCGTTCTTCGGCGGCACGATCACCGATGCCACCAAGGGGCGCACCGAGAAACTGCTGATTCGTCACATCAGCGGCTTCAGACGCCTTGCGAAGTTCACGCCGTATCTGCGCGGCGACCGGTTCAGCATCGCGGACGTCGCGGGCTTTGCGAGTCTGCCGCTGGTCGGCATGGCCACACAAGCCATTTACGGACGCGATTTTCTGCTCGACGTCGGTATCGACTGGAAGCCCTACGTGAAGGCGATCAACACGCGGCCGGCTGCGCAGCGCGTGACGGACGACCGCAAGGCGTACGTCGACGCGCAACGACAGAAGTGACGGCGCGGGCGCGCCGGGCTGCTTCGCGCGCGATGGCGAAGAACCTCGGTTCGTTCGCGACATCGCGCGCGCCATGTCAGAGACGCGCCAGCCGTTCGAGCGCGGTCGCGAGCGTGTCTTCTTTTTTCGCGAAGCAGAAGCGTACGACGCCCGATTCGTGCGGCTCGTGATAGAACGCCGATACGGGAATCGCCGCGACGCCGATTTCGCTCGTCAGCCATTGTGCGAACTCGGCTTCGGGCATATCGCTGATGGCCGAATAGTCGACGCACTGGAAATACGTGCCCGTGCACGGCAGCAGTTTGAAGCGTGTGTTGGCCAGACCGGCGCGGAAGAAGTCGCGCTTCTTCTGATAGAACGCGGGCAGGTTCAGATACGGCGCCGGGTCCTGCATGTAATGCGCGAGGCCCAGTTGCATCGGCGTGTTGACGGTGAACACGTTGAACTGATGAACCTTGCGGAATTCCGCCATCAACGGCGCGGGCGCGGCCACATAGCCGACCTTCCAGCCCGTCACGTGATACGTCTTGCCGAAGCTCGACACGACGAAGCTGCGCTGCGCAAGCTCGGGATAACGCGCGACGCTTTCGTGCGGCGCGCCGTCGTAGACCATGTGCTCGTACACTTCGTCGGACAGGATCAGCACGTTGGTGCCGCGCACGGTTTCCTCGAGCTTCTTCATGTCGTCAGCGCGCCAGACCGTGCCCGTCGGGTTGTGCGGCGTGTTGATCAGGATCATGCGCGTCTTCGGCGTGATTGCGGCGGCGAGCCTGTCGAACGGAATTGCGTAGTCGGGTGCTTCGAGCGTCACGAAAACGGGCTTGCCGCCCGCGAGCTCGATCGACGGCAGATAGCTGTCGTAGGTCGGCTCGACGACGATCACTTCATCGCCCGGATGCACGGCGCACAGGATGGCCGTCAGAAGCGCCTGCGTTGCGCCTGCGGTTACCGTGATTTCCGTCGTCGCGTCGTAGCGGCGGCCGTATACGCTTGAGATCTTGTCGGAGATGGCCTGGCGCAGCGGGGCGACGCCCGCCATCGGCGGGTACTGGTTGTGGCCTTCGCGCATCGCATTCGATACGGCCTCGACGATGCGCGGATCGCAATCGAAATCCGGGAAGCCCTGGCCGAGATTGACCGCGTCCTTTTCGACGGCAAGCGCGCTCATCACGGTGAAGATCGTCGTGCCGACGTTCGGCAGGCGGGAGGGGAACGAAGGGGGCGTGGTCGTCATAGGCGTGGTCGTCGTGTCGTGCGGTGCGTTCATCTCGCGTTCCGAATGCGGCGCCCGGTTGCCGAGGCCGCGGTCATCGATGCCGTTGGGGTCGGGTGTGATGCTCGATTGTAGGGAAAATCTGCGCGGTGTATCTGCGAGCCGGGCTTGAAGCGTGTGGCCTTGGGCTGCGGGACGGCTTCAGGCCTGGCTTCAGGCCTCGACCGGCTCACCACTGGCGAGCGCGCACTCGGCGACGAAAGGCGCGGGCTGCGCGATCCGGAAACCGAAATCGCGCGCGATCCGCTTCGCGAGCTTCAGCACCGCGCGATCTTTCGAAATCAGCCAGTCGGCCTGCATCGCGTGCGCAAGCTCGAGAAACTTCTGATCGTCGCGATCCTTGCATTTGGGCAGCGGGCGCGTGTCTTCCACGTTCTCAGTGGGAACGGGCGGCTCGACGAGCGTCGACAGCCGCGCGAGTCTCGCGAGCGCGGCGGTTTTATCGACGGCGCGCTTTTCGAACTGCGGATAGTCGAGCACGTGTGTCAGTTCCGCGAGACACCGCGCGTCGATCAGCGCGCGCAACGTGCCGCGTTCGAGCGCGGCGAGAATGGGGCGCGTGTGCGGATCGTCGAACACGAGAATATCGATCCACACATTCGAATCGAGCACGACAGCGGGCGTGGCTGCGAGGGTGTTCTGTTGAGGCAAGGCAGGGGTTTCGGGCATTCGTTACAATCTGGCTTTCGTCTTTGACCGCCAGGCACGGCGTGCCTGAAAGCCTCTATGATAATCGTTCTGTCGCCGGCCAAATCGCTCGACTACGACACCCCGCCGCACGTCAAGAAGCACACGATCCCCGATTTTGTCGATGACGCCGCCGAACTGATCGGCGATCTGCGCCGCCTGTCGCCGCAAGACATTGCATCGCTGATGGACATTTCCGATCAGCTCGCGCATCTGAACTTTCAGCGTTACGCCGACTGGTCGCCGAAGTTCGACACGTCCAATTCGAAGCAGGCCGTGCTCGCATTCAACGGCGACGTGTATGAGGGCTTCGACGCGAAGTCGCTCTCCGCATCCGATCTCGACTACGCGCAGCAGCATGTGCGCGTGCTGTCCGGGCTGTATGGGCTCTTGCGTCCGCTCGATCTGTTGCAGCCGTATCGGCTCGAAATGGGCACTCGCTTTGCGAACCAACGCGGCAAGGATCTGTACGCGTTCTGGGGCGAGCGCATCACGCAGGCGCTCAACCGGCAACTGGAGAAAAAGGCGGGCAATTCGCGCGTGCTGATCAATTGCGCTTCGACGGAATACTTCAAGTCCGTCAAGCCGAAGCTGCTCGCAGCGCCCGTCGTCACGCCCGTGTTCGAGGACTGGAAGGGCGGCCGCTACAAGATCATCAGCTTTCACGCGAAACGCGCGCGCGGTCTGATGGCGCGCTTCGCGGTTGAGCATCGCCTCGATGCGCCGGAGCAACTCAAGGGCTTCGATGCCGAAGGCTATGCGTTCGACGCCGACGCATCGAACGATTCCACTTACGTATTTCGCCGGCGTATCGCGGACTGACGCTGCGCCTGAAAAGCAGGAAAGAGATCATGACGTTATCCATTACGAGCAACTTCGACGCTGGCGCGATCGAAGTCCTGTCGTGCGAGCAAGCCGACAATATCCGTTTGCGCGTGCGGCCCGATAGCCACGCCGATTTTGCGCAGTGGTTCTATTTCCGTCTGACGGGCGCGCGCGGCGAGCGCTGCGTGTTGACGTTCGAGAATGCCGCCGACTGCGCGTTCGCCGAAGGCTGGCGCAATTATCAGGCGTGCGCGAGCTACGACCGCGTGAACTGGTTCCGCGTGCCGACCGCGTATGACGGCCGCGTGCTCACCATCGATCACACGCCCGACTTCGACAGCATCTATTACGCGTACTTCGAGCCGTATAGCGAAGAGCGCCACTCGGAGTTTCTCGGGGCCGTCCAGCAGATGCCGCATGCCGCGCTGACGGAACTCGGCAAGACCGTCGAAGGCCGGCCGATGTCGCTCTTGACGCTCGGCACGCCGATGCTGCTCGACGACGGTACGCTGAAACCCAAGAAAAAAATCTGGATCATCGCTCGCCAGCATCCGGGCGAGACGATGGCCGAATGGTTCGTCGAAGGGCTGGTGAAGCGGCTCGCAGGGTGGGGCGACTGGTCAGGCGACCCGGTCGCGCGCAAGCTGTACGACTACGCCGACTTTTTTATCGTGCCGAACATGAATCCCGATGGCAGCGTGCACGGCAACCTGCGCACGAATGCGGCGGGCGCGAACCTGAATCGCGAATGGATGGACCCGGACGCCGCGCGCAGTCCCGAAGTGCTGCTCGTGCGCGACGCGATTCATGCGACCGGCTGCGATCTGTTCTTCGATATTCACGGCGACGAAGCGCTGCCGTATGTGTTCGTCGCGGGTTCCGAAATGCTGCCGGGCTTTACCGAGCGGCAACGGCAGGAACAGACAGCGTTTGTCGAGGGCTTCAAGCGCGCGAGTCCCGACTTCCAGGATAAGTACGGTTACGAAGCGAGCAAGTATCGACAGGATGCGCTCAAGCTCGCGTCGAAGTACATCGGCAACGAGTTCGGCTGCCTGTCATTGACACTGGAGATGCCGTTCAAGGACAACGCGAATCTGCCCGACGAGCGCGTGGGCTGGAACGGCGAGCGCAGCGCATCGCTCGGCGCGGCGATGTTGCAGGCGATCCTCTGGCATATGGAGGCGTTTGCCTGACGGCGCCTGGCCGCTTACGCGCATCGTTCGACGCGCAGTAAAGGTATGCAAAAAAAGCGTATGAAAAAAGGCGAGGCCACGCGTTCTGCGTGGCCTCGCTTTTTGCGGGTCATGTGATCGGACGTTCGACGTTGCCGTTACGCAAGCGTCATTGCTTTTTCTTCGTCGCTGACTTCTTCGCGCTTGCCTTCGAGGCATTGCTCTTCGTCGCGCTGCTTTTGGCTGTCACCGCCTTGCCCGACGATTTGCTGGTTTTCTTGGTAGCCGGTTTGCTGGCTGCGCCGCCCTTCGTCGATTTCCCGCCTGACTTTTTCTTCGAGCCCTTGCCGCCGGCCGCGTGCTTGCCTTTCGCGCCATGCGAGCCCGACGATGCTGCGCTACGCGCACGCAACGGCGGCACGGGATCGTTCCAGCTGAACGCGAGCATCTGCGGGCCGACATAGCCGCAGCGGAACTTGAGTTGCGACGGATCGCCGCCGCCTTGCGGAATGCCGAGGCCTTCGACAGTCACGATGTTGTCGACCTTGACCTTCTGCTTGCCTTCGTCGAACGAATCGTTCCAGGGGGTGATGGCCGCATGCGCGCTATCGAACGAGCTGGGGGGAAACTCCACGTGATCGAAAGCCGTCGACGTGCTCGCGACGAAATTGCCATGCGCGGCGCAATCCGCGACGAGCGGATCGGCGTGCATTTCGTTGATGAATTTGTTGACGAGGTCGTTGTGCTGCCCGAGCTGATCGGCGAAGGCGGGCAGAGCACATACGAGCGACGCGCTCGCAGCCCACACCGCTAACCGGCCGACCAACCGCAGCAATCGGCGCGGTGCGTTGGTGCGTTCCATCTATCTGGGTAAAAATGCTGTGGAGACTTCAGGCAAATAAGATGCCCGTCGATGGGGTTGAGTTCAATCCTGGTAGAAATATTTTGCGGCGTCGTACGAAGGCAACTTGAGTCGAGATGTATGAGCCTGTGCTGCTTGCGTGTCTGCTTTGCAGGCGCGTAAGCGCGTGACTTTCAGGCATCGACGGTTAGCCTCGGAAGCGCTCAGGTGCGTGGGCCGCCGAGGCGATAACGCCGCACATCATAAGTCGTGACCCAGGCGGGCCGATAGACGGCGATCAATGCAGTCGACATGCCAGTGAACCACGATTCGCCGGAGGCAAGCAGGAACACGCTAAACGCATAGCCGGCCGGGATAACGGACATCGAACCGTCTGCAAGCGCGATATGCGTTCCCAGTGCGACCGCTGACGCGACAGAAACGGCAATGGCAGGCGACACGAAGCCTTGGCCGAAGATGAACATGAACAGATTGCGCGGCAGCCATGCGATGCTCGCGCGCTGCAGAAGCGTCGACACGCCGACGGGTACTGCGCCGAATACAAGGAACGTGAGCGCGATGCCTTGCCACGGTGCATCGAAGACGACGGCGGCGAGGCCGGTGACGACAGCCATCGCGATCAGCGCAAGACCCCAGTCGAACAGCGTGACGACGAGCGTTGCGCCGAGCAGGTGAATCACGGTGCCGTCTTCGAGCCATGCGTTCGTCGCCCACAGCACCGAGACGGCGACGATGATCGCGAGCCATACATGCTGAAGCACGGGTTCCTGCAATCGCTTGAACGGGTTCTTCCAGAACGTAAGCGCGAGCAGAGCCACAGCGGCGATCCAGCCACCGACAGCGACCCACAACGGAAGCGGCGTATAGAGGAAACCCATGTCTTCATATTACTCGTTGAAGGCCCAAAGGTGTGAGCGGATTCCGTGCCAGCAACGTTTTATGTCGATTCACGGTTGCTTCCTTTCGACCTTTACATCGCCGTCGTCGGATGCGCGGCTCTTGCGGCGCGCACCATAAGGCGTCGTCGCTTCCGCGGCCATCGGCAGCGCGTTGGGGTTGTCGTTGGCAGGCAACGGATAACGGAAAGTGCGCGGCTTGCGCTGACGAAGCGGCGCGACGTTCGACGTCACGCGCGCGGGCCGCGGGATGCGATTGTGCCCGCTGCGCAGCACTTCGAGTTGCGCGGTGAGCCAGCCGTTGTAGATGGCGACGGCGGCTGCGCGGTTCGGCGCGCCGAGTTGCTGGAAGATCGTCGCCAGATGAATTTTCACCGTGCCCTCACTGATGCCCAACGCGCGTGCAATCATTTTATTCGTGTTGCCCATATGGACGCAGCGCATGATCTGTTCCTGTCGCGGCGAAAGGCCGCCCGCGATGCGCGGCCGCTTCGGTGGCGTTGCGATCAGTTCGAGCGAGCGTGCTTCCGTTCGCGGACGCGCGAGCTTGCTGCCGTGCGTCGGCGCGTCGAGCGTCAACGCGCCGGCCGGGATGTAGTGACAGCCGAGCAGAACCATTTCGAGCGCGCGCACGATCACGCGCGGATCGGTCGTGCGCGGAATGACGCCGAGCACGCCTTTTTCGACGAGCGCGCGCACGTGAGCCGGCGATATATCGTCGACCAGCACCGCGACGGGCAGCCCCGGATGGTTGGCGAGCAACGCGCGTGCGTCGGCGGGCGACATCCAGTCTTCCCAGTCGATCAGCAACAGGTCCGGCTCGAGGCGCCGCAACGTGCGCTCCGCCTGTGGCCAGTCCTGCGCTTCGCCGAAGCGTGCCTGTCGGTCGATTTGCCGCAGAAGCGCCTTGAGTCCTTCCCTGCGTTCGGCGTCTGAGTTGAGAACTGAAAATCGCATGCATTGCCTCCTGATCGATCGGTGGTGGCGGCGCGCTGCACGCAACGAGATTGTCGTCGTGCAGCGATGCACCATCGCAACGATGATGACAAATTCCCTGTCTCGTGACGGCCTGTCCAGGTGGCATAGGACGAGTGCCATGAAAAAAGCCCCGCATTCAGCGGGGCTTGATTCGATGCAGAGAAAATTCTGAAGTGATCAGTGGAAATGCGGTTGCGCGGGCTCGGCATCTTCGGGCATTTCAGCGTGAACGATCTCGCCGAGCGGATCTGCGTAAAGCGGCACGCCGCAGTCGTCACAATATTCCGGCTCGAAGCGGCCTGCGTGACGGCGAATATCCGTGATGCCCGTTTCTTTCAGCAGCGCGACGATGTCTTCGAGCGGGCCATCGCTCGCCATTGCTTCTTGCGGTTCTTCGTCAATGCCCGGGTCGCCGTTCTCGCGGCCGTACAGCGGCCACACGACGCCGTAGATGACGTCGTTGCTGCCGCGCCGCGTGAAGCCGATGCGGTATTCGTCGATGCGCCGCTCGCCGAAGCCCGCGACGACCGCACGCAATTCGTCGGGCGTCGCGCCGACCGTGTCGAACAGATAGCGCACTGCCGTGCGCACGGTGTGCGGGCGCACGCGCTCGTCGGCGTCGCGGCAGGCCGAGTAGTACGCATCGGGCAACAGGCATTCGAACTCGCAGCCCGGCAGCACGACGGCCAGGTTTGCGCCGCCTTGCGTCGCCCATTGCTCGAGACACTGGCTGCGCTCGATGCGCGAGCCGTGCTCTTCTTCCTGCCAGCGGAACACGGGCGCGCCGACGGGCGCCGCGACGACGGCCAGCAAGAAGCGCGGATCGGCAAGAATGGGCGACGTTTCGGGCAACTCGCCGAAGTTAATCTTCGCGTTGCCGCCGCCGACGGCCGCCTGCGCGAGCTGCTGCGCGAGACGCCAGGTTTCGACGTGGTGACGCGGCAACTGGTCGATGCTATACATGAACGGCGCCATCGCGATGCGGGTGCCGTCGGCCAGCACATGGGCCTGGAGATGCGCGCGCAGCGCGTCGGCGGCATCGCCTTTGAGCGAGCCCGACGGAATCACATAGCGCGTCCAGGCCAGCACGGGCGCGGCAATCAGCAGCGCTTCGTACTGGACGCCGTCGTGTTCGACAGTCAGCGATTCGCTATGCGTTTCGGCCATGTCCGCGAGGGCGCCATAGGCGTCCGGATGATTCTGCTGAAGATGGTCGAGCGCGGCGTCGAGGGTCGTCTGGTTGCCGTTGCGGACTATTTTTGCGAGCAGCGCGTCCAGCTTGGCTTCCCAGAAGCGATCCTCGGTGCGGCTGCCCGACGCGAAAAGCGCGAGCGAAAGACCGACCAGCTTGTCGGCGTCGGGAGGGAGACGTTTGGCGATTCGCGAGCGCATAAATCCGGAGGTTGTGTGCAGAGAACCATATATTCTAGTCCTTTCTGCGTCGACATATTATCGACACGCAGTGCTGGCAGTCGTTGGCCCGTCGCGCGGGCGTTCCGCAGCCACGAGAGGGCGGGCGGCGGCGCGTTCCGTCAGCGTCGCCATCGGTCAGTGCTTTCTTTGGCGCTTTCCTATACTTTTTTGCAGACGTTTGGCCGTTTGCGCATGGGTCGCCACGGTCTGGCAGGAATGGCATCGGGGAGAGACGCATGGTGAAATCGGACGTACTGATCGAGCGGCTCGCGGCCGTGTTCGCGCTGCTGCTGCTCGTCGGCGGCTCGCTGCTGGTGCTGGCGCCGTTCACGACGGCGCTGCTGTGGGGCGCGATTCTTAGTTACAGCTCGTGGGGGCTCTTCCGCAAATTGTCCGCGACGCTCGGCGGGCGGCGTAAATGGGCCGCGACGCTGATCGTGCTCATCATTCTGGTCGTCGTGCTGGGGCCGTTCGTCTATGCGGGATTTGCGCTGGGCGCGCATGCGAAGGACATCACCGCGTTCGTCGAGCGTCTGATGGAATCGGGGCTGCCAGATCTGCCGGACTGGGTCGCGCGCATTCCGCTTGTCGGCTCGACCATCGAGTCCTTCTGGGAGCGCGTGACAAGCAGCAACTCGGAAATGGTCGCGCAGTTGCGCGTGCTGGCCGCGCCGGCCGGCAAATGGATACTCGCCGCCGCGCTCGCTGTCACGCACGGTCTCGGGATGCTGGCGCTCAGCATCATCCTCACTTTCTTCTTCTATACGGGCGGCGAGGGCGCGGCCGCCTGGCTCAACGCGGGCATGCGGCGTATCGCGGGTGAGCGCGCCGACTATCTGCTGACTTTGGCGGGCAGCACGGTAAAGGGCGTGGTGTACGGCATCCTCGGGACGGCGCTGGTGCAGGGCGTGCTGGCGGGGTTCGGTTGCTGGATCGCGGGCGTGCCGGCGCCGGCGCTGTTGGGGCTCGCGACTTTCTTCCTGTCGGTGATTCCCGGCGGCCCCGTCGTGGTATGGCTGCCCGCGGCGATCTGGCTTTATCACGGCGGCGAAACGGGCTGGGCGATCTTTCTCGTGGTTTGGGGCGTGCTGGTCGTCGGCATGTCGGATAACGTCATCAAGCCTATCCTGATCGGCAAGAGCAGCGACATGCCGCTGATCCTCGTGATGCTCGGCATTTTGGGCGGCGCGTTTGCGTTTGGTTTCCTCGGTGTATTTATCGGACCGACGCTTCTTGCTGTGGCTTATACGGTGCTGCACGACTGGACGATCGGTTCACCCGATGCTCGCGAGCTGGCGGCAAGAACGAGCAGCCAACCTGCCGATACGGTGGCGCAAGTGGAGAAAGCGCAAGGCACGTCGAGCAAATAGCCGCCAATGAAAAACTTCCGTCGCACCCTTGTCATTGGGTTGCGGATGGCCTAAGATTCGCGTCCTTCGTTCGGGCGCGCGGTGTGCGGCGCGACGCAGCGGGGGCCGCGACAGAAACGGCGCGGTGGTATAGCCAGCGGGGTTTGAAGCGATGATGCAAAAAACCTGTTGACGAACACCGGAAGGTTGTTCATAATCTCGTTTCTCTGCTGCTGATGCAGCAAACGCAACGAAGGCAAGGCGCCTCGTGCGGATGTTCTTTAAAAACTAACAGCCGACAGAT
>NZ_JBBPEN010000009.1:0-386286 GCF_038900755.1 Paraburkholderia diazotrophica | reverse complement strand
AGGCATGCCGCCAGCGTTCAATCTGAGCCAGGATCAAACTCTTCAGTTCAAACCTGTTACTGTTTTTCGGTCTCTTTCGAAACCGGTCGCTCACTCAAAATCACTGACAGATGGCTTGATTGCTCAAGCCTTCCTCAATTTCTTTCTGTGTGAGACTCGATTACTTTCGCCTCCGGCAGCTCCGAAGAACCACCGCGCGCCATCATCGAGCACCCACATCTGTCGGCTGTTAGTTTTTAAAGAACATCCGCTAAAAGCTGCTGCTTTTTCGCGTCCCCGTCGTTTGGAGAGGCCGAATTATGCGGATCGCCATTCACCGCGTCAAGCATTTCTGCAAATAATTTTTTTCGGGCCAAAATAGGCGGTTATGCACATATAGCAATCGCATCTGTCAAGAGGCACTCAGGAATTCCTTTGTACTCTTCGTGCGCTCGACTTCATTGCGCAATTGGCAAGTCGGTTCGCCGGACCAGGTGCATCCGGCTATCAGGGAACGCTTGCCACGCGGTTGTTTAACGCTCCTCCGTTGACTAGTCTTTTGGCACACACTCGATGAACGCGGGCGCACACGCCGCGCGATCTGAAAGCGGCACGTCGGGTGTCTATCACTGTCGATACGACGAGACCGAGGATCGAGGGCTATCGTGAGCACATATGACGCCACCGCAGGGAACAACGTCTACAGCGAAACACAGCGCTGGATCGAAGAAGATCTGAAACGACGCGCGGAAGAAAATCAGGCGCGCGTCGACGAAATAAGGCAACAGCGCAGTCATCGGTCGGGAGGCCGCACTCCGTTGATCATCGTGGCCGACGGCGACTCATGGTTCGACTATCCGCTTCCGTTGATCGGTCATACAGACATCGCGGACAGCCTAAAAGACCAGGCAACACTGACGCCCGCGATGATGAAACTCGCCCACTATGGCGATGCAACGACCACCCTGATGGGCGTGACGAAACGTCAGCGATTGATCGACTACATCAGTGAACCGACACACGGCCCAATCGATGTCCTCATGTTCTCAGGTGGGGGCAACGATCTGGTTGGTGACCAGTTCCGCTTCTGGCTGGAGAATGCGGCGGACGTGAATAACGACCCGACTCAAGCCCTCAACGACGAACTCTTGCGCGACATACTGGGTGTTATCAACGGCGCCTATCTCGAGTTGATACGAATACGAAATCGATACGCCAACAATGCAACCATACTGCTTCACGCATACGACTTCGCGATTCCAACGGGCATTGGCGCGTGTCCGTTCGCAGGCCCCTGGCTTCGGCCTTCGCTAGTGGAGCAAGGTTGGCCCAATGTCGAGCAAGGCCGGCACATTGTGAAAGCCATTCTCGAAGCCTTTAAAAGCAGGCTGAACGATCTGTGCGCGATCAACAAAGATGTCGTGCTCGTCGAAACGCAAGGTACGCTCTCATCCCGTGACTGGGCAAATGAACTTCATCCCACGCCGGATGGATTCGGCAAGATTGCCGCGCGGTTCCGTTCGACATTGCAGAGCATCCCCAAATTCAGGAACAGAATCTGATTTCCGATTTCCCCGCTTCACGCACGCAAGCGCGCCCGCCACGCGCGATGACGCATCATTTTTTATCATGTATTGCATGCGGATTAATCGATTGCGCGGAACCGGCTAGTCGGCAATAGTGAGCGTCTGCCGGCGACGTGCGCGCTCGCACGTCAGCATCTGGCTGACCCTGCCGCCTCTGGAGCATTCAAGTGGAATTGCGGAACCAAGCCGACATCCTCGCCACATTGATAAAGGAACTGGGAACCGACCTCGTGACGCCGGGTATCGACGTCGCGCCGCGCTACTTCACAGGTTTCGGCAAGGCACCCGGCAGCCGTCCACTGGCGCTCGCGCGTCCACGTACGGTCGAAGAGGTGTCGCAGGTCTTGCGGCTTTGTCATCGTCTCGGCGTGGCAGTGGTGCCTCAGGGAGGCATGACGGGTCTCGCAGGCGGTGCAGTCCCGCTGGGCGGTGAGATCGTGCTGTCGATGGAGCGTTGCAGCGGAATCGAAGAAATCGACGCCGCGGCCAGCACCGTCACCGTGAAGGCCGGAACCGTGCTGCAGACGGTACAGGAAGCAGTACGCGCAGCCGGCCTGGAGTTGGGGTACGACCTCGGTGCGCGCGGCTCCTGCCAGATCGGCGGCAATCTCGCGACCAATGCCGGAGGCAACCGCGCAATCCGCTTCGGCGTCGTGCGCGATCAGGTTCTCGGACTCGAAGCCGTACTCGCCGACGGAACGATCGTCGGCTCGCTCAACAAGATGCTCAAGAACAACACCGGCTACGACTGGAAGCACCTGTTGATCGGCAGCGAAGGCACGCTCGGTGTGATTACCCGCGCAGTGCTCAAACTCTATCCCGAGCTTCCGTCGGCTTCGACGTGCCTATGCCTGGTGCCGGACTATCAGTCGGTGGTCGCGCTCTGGCAGCAGGTCCGCGCGCAATTGCCCGATGCCAGCAGCTTCGAAGTGATGTGGCCGGACTTCTATCGCTACGTGTCGGCGAATACGCCCGGCGTGCAGGCGCCTTTGCCGGCCCAGCAGGCGTTCTATGTTCTGATCGAATGCGCGACGGCCGCTCACGATGCGAAAGCGAGCGCTGCGCGCCTTGAAAACTGCCTCGGCGCCTGGCTCGAAGCGGGTCTTGTCGGCAATGCCGTCCTCGCGTCTTCGTTGCAGCAGGCGCAAGCGCTATGGTTGATCCGCGAAGGCCTCGCGATAGACGAGTTGCCCAATCTGATCAACTACGATGTAAGCCTGCCGATAGCGCTTATCGGCGAATTTGCCGAGCGCTGCGAGAAGGCGCTGATCTCGCACTGGCCGCAGGTTGTCAGTCTTTTCTTTGGACATCTCGCCGACAGCAACGTACACATCGGCGTATCCATCGAGGTACTGCCAGCCGAAGGCGTGCATGCAGTCGATGTCGTCGTATATGAGGTCGTGCGCGCGATGGGAGGCTCGATCTCTGCCGAACACGGAATCGGTACGCACAAGAAGCCGTTTCTCGACTATTCGCGCTCGCCCGCTGAACTCGCACTGATGCGCACGCTCAAGAACGCGCTCGATCCCAAAGGCATCCTCAATCCGGGAAAAGTACTGTAAGCGCCTTCGCTGACGAATGCGACACCAGGCCTGTTTCAATCAGCTGTCTGTTTTGCGTATCGACTTTTGCGCGGGCGCATTGCGGTGAAGGCGCGCTTCACCCAAACCGCGATACACGCGCTCGGTACTGAAACGCAGACGATGCATCGTTTCGAACAGGGCCGCGAGGTCCAGCGGCTTGCGAAAGTAGCCGTCGTAGCGGACGAACGCAGGCGGCGTCAGTTCGCCCGAGACGAGGATGAAAATGGCGTCGGCGATCGTCGCATCGTCGCGCATGCGCTCGCATAACACGCCGCCCGACATGCGGGGCATGCGCAGATCCGCAATGACGTAATCGACGGCCGATGCACACAGCAATTCGAGTGCCTCGACGCCGTCGGCGGCCGTCAGTACCTCATAGCCCGCCTGCAGAAACGCGCTCGCCCATGCATCGAGCGTGGACGGCTCGTCGTCGACGAGAAGGGCGCGTTCCATCGCAGCAAACTCCGCGAATACGGAAAGATTCAATCATATGAATAAAGCCCGATCTGTTCAAGGAATGTGGTCATAGAGTGCGATTCATTGCGCTCTGTGACCTTGCGCGTCAACCGCCGTGATACATCGGATCGAGGGTATCCGACGGTTCGCGATGGCCCGACTGCGAACGCGTGAACTCGTCGCCGCCGACGTCGCCCTGGTTCCGATCGTCCATGCTGCCCTGCTCGTGTTTCATCGTCCTGGTGCGAACGGCTTGAGCATGATGAGATACGGGATGAGATGCGGACTGAGATCCGGATGCATGGGCCGCGGGGTAATCGGAGGAGGATGCTGAGCCATAGCCGCCCGCGAAAGACGGAACAGCCAGCGTAGAAGCGCACGCGGCCAGCAGCGCGGCGAGGGATTTCGCTTTCATGACGACTCCAATAAGCGTGTCGAACATCCCATGCACCCGGTTCAGGTCCATTGCGCGCGCCATGTTCAACGTTGATGGAACGATCGGCCAGGCCGCGCACCAGCAAAGAGGCTCGAACGAACAACTCGCTTTTCGGAATCCGATCGATATTGCCGACGCCGTAGCGGCTGCACGAAACCGGTCGTCGTTGCGCCCGCATCCACAATTGCACGGCTTATGCCAATGCCGGGATGCGTATCGTCTAAACGATCCTGAGTGCCTGAAAATTAAAGGACTTCGCGCGCAATCAGGGCGTTGCGATGCGCGGGTGATGAGCGCGTAGTGTCTGACGATAGCCAACGATTGGCGATCGTCCGTAAGTACGCATCCAACAGAAGAAAGCGTGCGCTTCGTCGAGAAGTCGATGCGTGTCTATCGCCGGTTGCTGTCCGACCGCGACTAATCATTGTCGGACCCGGCGTCGCAAGCGCCGCACACTGACACTTACCATTGAGGGGAAACCGCGCCGCGTAGATCAGATCAATGCTCACATTCTGATGGGATGGCCAGCATGATCAGTCAGACAAAAAGTCTTGCCCTAACGGGGCTGCTGATCGGCGGCGCCGTCGTGGCGGCGTGGCTGATCGACCCCGACAGGCATCATCCGTCTGACGTGAAAACAGCGGCGGCTGCCAGCGCGCGCGACAACACTTACCTGCCGCTTCACGACACAACAGCCGCTGACATAGACGCGATCTCGCCCGGACGCCCGCTCGATCCGCGCTTTGCGTCCACGTTGCAAGCGGCGCGCGACAGCCTGGACCGTCACGACCGCGCATCCGCGAAAGTGCTGGTCGACGCGATCCTGATGCTCGACAGGAACAATCCACAGGCACTGGCACTACAGCGCGAACTGCAATCGCACGATGCCGCGCCCGCTGACAACAATAAAGCCGCCGCGGTCGTGGCGGATGCGCAGCCCGCCACGCAGGCCAGCGCAAAGGCCGCAAAGAAGACGACGGCCCCGCATCGCCATCGCCCCAGGACGCCGCGAGCGAATCCCGCAACGACGCCCGATGACGTGATGCCGATTCGCGGCATGGCACCCACTCTCGGCGAAACGGTCGATACACCCGCGACGGCGGCCGCGGAGCAAGTCAGTACGGGAGCGGAGCGCACAAGCGAGCACGTGAAGCCGGCGCGCACCGGCTCGCAAGGTTCGGATGGCGCGACGGGCGAAGCCGCTCACAGCGGCGACGATCAGTGAACGTGCTGCGACGCTGACGATCTGCTACGAGCGTTCGCCTCGCACTTTGTTTTCCTCTCGGTCCTTGCCGCGGGATTCCGGCGCGGACTTCTCAAGACATGCGGCGAGCGTATTGCGCTCGCCGCGTCGCGCTCATTGCCCGCCGAAGAAAATCGACTTCGGATGTCCGTCCGTCGTGTTGGGCGCACCCATCTGCATCGAGCCATTCGGCGCTACGCCACCGACGGCCGTGCGCTCCATCGGCTGCTGCTCGCCAGACGATGCCTTCGCTTCGGCTGCCTGGATATCGGCAGGATAAGTCGCCTCGTCGCCGCCCGGACGATAGCCCGCCTGTTCGACGCGTTGCAGATCGTCACGCACCTGAGCGCGCGTGACCGGCCCTTGATCGGCCTGAGCAAAAGAGAGTGCCGGCGCAGCCAGCGCGCACGAAACGATTACGGCCTGAATCAGTGCTTTCATGATGGTTCACCTGCATGTGAGTCGTTGACCAGCGCCACCTTCCTGTCGAAGGCGGCCCCAATGCCCTTCGCCGCAGATTCGCGTGGTTCGTCTCTTGTCGGTTTCGGTTCGCAAAGGGTTAACGTCATTGTGTGCAATGAGTGCTGACCTAAGCCTGTCTCTCACATGACAAATGCGTCATCTACTCAATGGGCATGCATCACGGTCCATCAATCGCCGCGCAAGATGTCGGATTTGTAATGTGCCAGTCACTAATGAGTAAGTGCGCCACCGCCACACTGCGACCCCATGACATGCCCGCGCGTGAACCGCGCATGCGCATGCCGACAGTTCATCGTCCAAGGAAACGTCATGTGGATCGTCAAGCTGGCCCTGCGGCGGCCCTACACCTTTGTCGTGCTGGCCGTGCTGCTCTTTATCGTCGGGCCGCTCGCGATCCTGCGCACGCCGACGGATATCTTCCCGAACATCGACATTCCCGTCGTCAGCATCGTCTGGTCGTACAGCGGCTTCTCCGCCGAGGACATGGCGCATCGGATCACATCGAACTACGAGCGCGCGCTCACGAGCGACGTCGACGATATCGAGCACATCGAGTCGCAATCGCTAAATGGCGTGTCCGTCGTGAAGGTGTTCTTTCATCCGGGCGCCGACATCAATCGCGCGATCGCCGAAGCCGCGTCCAACTCCGCATCGATCCTGCGCGTCCTGCCGCCGGGCACGTTGCCTCCGAACATCATCACGTATAACGCGTCGACGGTGCCCGTGCTGCAACTGGGTCTTTCGAGCCCGACGCTGCCCGAACAGACGCTCTACGATCTCGGCAACAGCTTCATCCGCACGCAGCTCGCGACCGTTCAGGGCGCCGCCGTGCCGCTGCCGTACGGCGGCAAGATCCGGCAGATCATGGTGCAGCTCGATCCGAAGGCGCTGCAGGCGAAAGGCCTCGCGCCCAGCGACGTCGTCAATGCCGTCAACGCGCAGAACCTGATCCTGCCGGGCGGCACCGCCAAGATAGGCTCGCGCGAATACAACGTCGAGATGAACGGCAGCACCGACACGGTCGCCGCGCTCAACGATCTGCCCATCAAGACCGTGAACGGCAGCGTGATCTATGTCCGCGACGTCGCCCACGTGATCGACGGCTACGCGCCGCAAACGAATATCGTGCGCAGCGACGGCAAGCGCGCGGCGCTCTTGCAGGTGGAAAAGACGGGTAGCGCATCGACGCTGACGATCATCCAGCAGGTCAAGTCGATGCTGCCGAAGATCGCGGCGGGCCTGCCGAGCGCACTGCACATCACGCCGCTTTCCGATCAATCCGTGTTCGTGAAATCCGCTATTTCGGGCGTCGTGCGCGAAGCGCTGATCGCCGCGTGCCTGACGGCCGCGATGATCCTGCTCTTTCTCGGCAGCTGGCGCGCGACGCTGATCATCGCCGTATCGATTCCGCTTGCCGTGCTCACGTCGCTAATCGCGCTGTCGGCACTCGGGCAAACGATCAACATCATGACGCTCGGTGGGCTGGCGCTGGCGGTCGGCATTCTCGTCGACGATGCGACCGTGGCAATCGAAAACATCACGCATCACCTTGAAAAAGGCGAGCCGCTGCACGACGCGATACTGAACGGCTCCGGAGAAATTGCCGTGCCGACGTTCGTGTCGACGCTCGCGATCTGCATCGTGTTCGTGCCGATGTTTCTGCTCTCGGGCGTCGCGCGCTATCTGTTCGTGCCGATGGCGGAAGCCGTCGTGTTCGCGATGTGCGCGTCGTACTTCTTCTCGCGCACGCTCATTCCGACACTCGCGATGTACCTGATGCGCGCGCCTTCGAAGAACGGTGATGCCGCGCGCGGCCGCCTTGCGATCTTCGCGCGCTTTCAGGCCCGCTTCGAACACCGCTTCGAAGCATTGCGCAACGGCTATCGCCGCGTCTTGCGACGCGCGATTTCGAGCCGCCACCGCTTCATTCCCGTCTATCTTGCGCTGTGCGTGGGATCGCTCGCGCTGATTCCGTTCGCGGGCCGCGATTTCTTTCCCGCTGTCGATACGGGCGAAATCCGTCTGCATCTTCGCGCGCCGACGGGCACGCGCATCGAACAGACGGCCCGCTTCACCGACGAAGTCGAAGCGAAGATACGCACCGTGATTCCGCAGTCGGAACAGGCGGCCGTGCTCGACAACATCGGCGTGCCCGTGAGCGGCATCAACCTGACCTACGACTCGTCGGACCCGATCGGCCCCGAAGACGCCGACATCATGGTGACGCTCAAGCCCGATCACAAGCCCACCGCTCAATACGTCGCGCGGTTGCGCAACGTGCTCGCCGCATCGTTTCCGGGCGTCACGTTCGCGTTCCTGCCCGCCGACATCGTCAGCCAGATACTGAACTTCGGCCTGCCCGCGCCCATCGACGTGCAGATCGTCGGCAACAAGCTCGCGCAGAACCGCGTCGTCGCGGACAAGCTGCTTGCGCGGATGCGCAGCGTGCGCGGCCTCGTCGACGCGCGCATCCAGCAGCCCGGCGACGAGCCGACCATCGACGTCGACGTCGATCGCACGAAGGCCATGCAAGCGGGGCTCACGCAAAAGGATGTCGCGCAGAATCTGCTGATCGCGCTGTCGGGCAGTTCGCAGACCACGCCGAATTTCTGGCTCGATCCGAAGAACGGCGTCAGCTATCCGTTGATGGCGGAAGTCCCGCAGTACGACATTCATTCGCTGCAAACGCTCGCCAACATTCCGCTGACGACGAACCAGGTCAGCGTGAATCCGCAGAATCAGCTGGGCACGCTCGGGACGATGTCGCGCAGCTCGCAACAGGCTGTCGTATCGCACTACAACGTGCAGCCCGTGCTCGACATTTTCGCGTCGACGCAAGGGCGCGATCTGGGCGGCCTCGCTGCGGACGTGACGAAGCTCGTCGATGCGGCGCGCGCGCAGTTACCGCCCGGTTCGTCGATTGTGATTCGCGGTCAGGTGCAGTCGATGAACGAGTCGTTTGCCGGCCTCGGCGCAGGGCTGGTGTTCGCGATCGCGCTCGTCTATCTGCTGATGGTCGTGAATTTCCAGTCGTGGCTCGATCCGCTCATCGTCGTCAGCGGCTTGCCGGGGTCGCTCGCGGGCATCGCGTGGATGCTGTTCGCCACGCATACGACGCTCAGCGTTCCCGCGCTGACGGGCACGATCCTGTGCATCGGCATCGCGACGGCCAACAGCATTCTCGTCATCAACACTGCGCGCGAGTCGCTCGCCGCCGGCATGGAGCCTTTCACCGCCGCGCTCGATGCGGGCTTCAACCGCTTCCGCCCCGTGCTGATGACGGCGCTCGCGATGCTGATCGGCATGTTGCCGATGGCGCTGGGCCTCGGCGATGGCGGCGAACAGAATGCGCCGCTCGGCCGCGCGGTGATTGGCGGCCTCGCGATCGGCACGCTGTCGACGCTGATGTTCGTGCCCGTTGTCTTCGGGATGGTGCATGCGTGGCTCGCGAAGCGCCGCGCCCATGCCGACGCAAAGCGCGCCGACGTGACCACACACGCTCAATAAGGACATGCCATGACCACGCCCAATCTGTCGACGGAGCGCGAACCGTCCTCCGGCACGAACCTCGCGCTTGCCGATTCTGCCGGCACGCAGCAACCCGCCATCGCCAGCAAGCGCATGCGCTTCGTCTTGCCGATTCTCCTCGCGGCCATTGCCGCCGCGCTGCTCGCGATCGGCATCGTGCCGCGCCTGCACGCAAGCACAGCGCTCGCGGATCAGGCGAACGCGCAGCGCTATTTGACCGTCGATGCGGTGACGCCGAAGCGCGCGCCCGCGTCGCAAGAACTGCTGTTGCCGGGCTCCGTGATGCCCTGCGCCGATGCGTCGATCTACGCGCGCACGAGCGGCTATATCCAGCGCTGGTATGCGGACATCGGAGCGAAAGTGAAGGCGGGGCAAACGCTCGCGGACATCGATACGCCTGAGCTCGACGCGCAGCTTCAGCAGGCGCGCGCCGACGAGGCGAACGCCAAAGCGAACTACCGCTTTGCGAGCAGCACTGCGCAGCGCTGGCAGACGATGCTGCAAACGCAGTCCGTCTCGCAGCAGGACGCCGACGCGAAGACGAGCGACAGCGCGGCGAAACTCGCTGCGTGGCAGGCGGCGCAAGCGAATGTCGCGCGGCTTACGGAGCTGGTGTCGTACGAGAAAGTGACAGCGCCTTTCGACGGCGTGATCACCGCGCGCAACGTGAACGTCGGCGCGTTGGTGACGGCGGGAGGATCGCCGGGACTTGCGGCCAACGCGGGCGAACTCTTTCACATCGAGCAGACGGACCGCTTGCGCGTCTATGTCGACGTGCCGCAAGACGATGCGAGCAGCGTGTCGCCGGAAACGAAGGTCTATCTGACGACGCAGCAATATCCCGGCCGCCGCTTCGACGCGACGGTCGCGCGCAGCGCCGGTTCGATCGACCCGGTGAGCCGCACGTTGCGCGTCGAAGTGGACGTCGACAATCGCGAGCGCGCGTTGCTTCCGGGCGCGTATGCGCAGGTTCATCTCGCGCTGCAAACGGCGCATCCGGCGCTCGAACTGCCCGCGAGCGCCCTGCTCTTCCGGCCAGATGGCGTCATCGTCGCAGTGGTCGGCAACGACGACAAGGTGCAGTTGAGGACGGTGACGATCGGCCGCGATTTCGGCACCTACGTCGAAGTCGCGACCGGGCTGGAAGCGAACGACCGCGTGATCGACAATCCCGGCGACGCGATCAGCAGCGGCGACACCGTGCATGTCTCGACGGCGCCGACCACGCCGACGGCGGCTGTGAAGTCTGCGCAGCAGCACAGTTGAGCGCAAGGCGAGGCTGATCATGTTCAATGTCCGCGTATCGTTTTTCCGCAAG
The DNA here is from genome assembly GCF_038900755.1 of Paraburkholderia diazotrophica. Taxonomy (GTDB): domain Bacteria; phylum Pseudomonadota; class Gammaproteobacteria; order Burkholderiales; family Burkholderiaceae; genus Paraburkholderia; species Paraburkholderia diazotrophica_A. Next base: position 375,674 of record NZ_JBBPEN010000009.1, on the reverse strand, counting down.
GCGCTCGTCATCGGCATCGCATCTGCGTTGAGCGCGTGCTCGACCTTGCCGCATTATTCGCAGCCGCAAGCGGCCGTGCCCGATCGCTATGCAAGCACGCCGCAGGCGGCGTCCGGCTGGACCGTTGCCGCGCCCGCCGACGCGCAGCCGCGCGGCCCGTGGTGGGCGCTTTACGGCGATGACGAGTTGAATCGTCTCGAAGCACAGGTCGACGTGTCGAACCAGACTGTGCGCAAGGCCGTCGCGCAACTGCGAGCGGCGCGCGCGATGGTCGACTATCAGCGCGCGGGCTACGCGCCTGTCGTCACGGCGGCCGCGGCGCAATCGCGGGCGCGCACGTCGCAGAATGTGGCGGGCAAGTCCCTCGCGGGCAAGACCGTGCCCGACTATTCGGTCGGCGTCGCGGCAAGCTGGGAGCCCGATCTGTTCGGCCGCGTGAAGGATGCGACCTTGAATGCGCGCGACAACGCGCAGGCGAGCGAAGCGGATCTGCAATCGGTGCGCCTGTCGGTCGCCACCGATCTCGCGATCGACTATTTCGACTTGCGCTCACTCGACCGCCAGAAGAAGCTGCTCGACGATACCGTGACGGCCTACGCCGCCGCGCTGCAGATCGTGCAGCAGCAACTGAAGGACGGCGCGATCGATGCGTCCGCCGTCGCTCAGGCGCAAACGCAGCTCGAAAGCACGCGCACGCAGGACAGCGATATCGACGTGCAGCGCGCGCAGCTTCAGCACGCAATCGCGACGTTGATCGGCAAGCCGGCTTCGTCGTTTGCGTTGCCGCCGAAAGTGCAGGCAATCGCGTCGCCGCAGATTCCGACGGGCGTGCCGTCGCAACTGCTCGAGCGCCGCCCCGACATTGCCGCCGCCGAGCGGCGCGTCGCGGCGGCGAATGCGCAGATCGGCGAAGCGCATGCGGCGTTCTATCCGGACTTGACGCTGTCGGCGGCGGCCGGTCTCGAAAGCACGTACTTCGCGCCGTGGTTCACCGCGCCCAGCCTTTTCTGGTCGCTCGGCGCGCAGATCGCCGGGACGCTCTTCGACGGCGGCCGACGCACGGCCGTCCTGAAGAATGCAACTGCACAATATGACGGCGCCGTCGCCGATTACCGGCAAGCAGTGCTGGTCGCGTTTCAGCAGGTCGAAGACAACCTGGCCGCGCTCAATACGCTCGCGAACGAAGCGGACAGCCAGCAACGCGCGACATCGGCGGCTGAGCTTTCGCTGAAGCTGACGACCAACCGCTATCAGGCAGGCGCCGTCAGTTATCTCGACGTGGTCACCGCGCAGACCATCGCGCTCACCAACGAGCGCACGGCGGATCAGATCGACGCGCGTCGAGTCGACGCAAGCGTGCAGTTGCTAAAGGCGCTCGGCGGCGGATGGGATCGCGGGACGTTGGCGGATGCGCAAGCGCCCGAATGACGAAGCGCCGCGTTAGCATGCTGCGTGTGATTGTGGTCGCAGTCCAGGCCGTCGTGAATGGATACGCATTTGCGACGAGATCGGGGCGCGCGAGCCGTTGCTATCCGGGCTGCGCCGCTCCTGATCGTCGCGGCGTACTCGGTTTTCACGTATCCAAGCTGCCCCGAGCACAGGACCGCGTGGTGTCACAGTACGGTCGAACGTGCGGCTCTTCGTGCGGCGGCAGAACTGCCGCCTTGTTCGTCTGTGCGGATTCGACCGCCCTTCCCGCTCTTTTCGTTACGCGCCCTCTTCCAGCGCGATATCATCATGCTTGACGTGCGCTGCGAGCGAATCGTATGCGGACTGCGCGGCAAGAAAATCGACGAGCGCTCGCACGTTCGGCGCGAGATTGCGGCGGCTGCCGTATGCAATCGACAGCCCCATCGAAGGCAAATCCGTATCCGGCAGCACCTGCATCAGCGTACGGCCGTCGATATCCTCCGCAACGATTGACGCCGGCAGCAGCGCGATGCCCATGCCCTCGAGCGCCATGCGTCGCAGCATGTCGCTGCTGTTCGCGCGGATGTGCGTCGCGTGCGGCGCGTTTGCATCGAGCCATCGGCGCCCGGGATCGTGCTCCGCCGACGATGCGCCATCTTCATGCGAAAGCATCACGAGGCGGTCGAAGTCCGACAGATGTCTGATGCGGCCGACGCTCGCGAGATAGCGCGGTGACGCGACCAGCATCGTCTGCGAGCGCGCGACCACGCGCACCACGACCGATCCGGGATGCGGATAGTAGTCACTCGTCAGTGCTGCATCGAAGCGCCCTTCCACCAGAGCGATGGGACCGTCCGCATAGATCACTTGCGGCACGACAAGCGGATAGCGCGCCGTGTAGGCGCCCAACAGTCTCGCCAGATAACCCGCGCCGACCGTGCCCTGCACCGCAAGGCGCAGCGTGCCCGAGGGCACGCCTGTCGCCGCCAGCAGCCCGCCTTCGACGTCGTCGATATCCGCGACGATCGCGCGCACGCGGTCCAGAAACAGCCGGCCGGCTTCCGTGAGCGTGACGCTGCGCGTCGTCCGTTGCAGCAGGCGCGCGTCCAGACGCTCTTCGAGAGAAGCCACGCTGCGCGTCGCGACCGCGCTGGAGACGTTCATCTGGTCCGCCGCGCCCGTAAAACTGCCAAGCTCCGCGACCTTTACAAACATCCTGAGTGACTGCAGATAGTCCATCGTTGCCGCCTCTGTGAAGTCGTTTGCCGTGAGGAAAACGAGAGTCAGAGATTCGATGCTGGACTATACAAAGGTAAAGCGCACGGATAAAGCGCCTGCGATTGAATTGACTGTTCAGGCCGCTCCTACAATTTCATGACCTGAAATGTCGGCTGGATGCTAAAGCTCTGTGGTGAATGGCGAATGGGCGCTTGATTAGCAAGACAACTTATTTTGAGCGAAAGCGCTTCGTCATCTGAGGGCCTTGCGTATTTTGCGCATGCCCGTCACCGTGGTTTCGACGACGTCCGGTCCGATCCGCGCGCGTAGGCGCCTTGCGAGGTGCGCGCTTGCGTCGGCGATCGATTTTTCTAGCGCCTTGCCGGAGCGCGTCGGATGGACGCCCCATTCGCGCCCATCCGATATGCCCTGCCGGCGCTCGACCAGCTTCTTTTCGGAAAGGCTGTCGATGAGCCGCGTCGCCGTAGGACGCGCTATGCCCATTTGATCGGCGATTTCGCTGCCCAGACATCCCGGCGATGCCAGCACGACGCGCAAGACGAAACCCTGCGCTGGCGTCAGTCCAAATTCCGCATAAACGGGTGCCCATTCCCGCTCGACAAGACGGGCCAGCGCCGATGCATTGAAATAGAGGCATTGATCGAACATGGCGACCATTCGAGCACGATTTGATTAGCATGACAACTATATAGATGAGTCGCGGGGCCTTTGTCGGATGATCTGTCGCGTGCTTGGCAAGTCAGGCGATGGATGGCGTATGCCTTTGGACGCAGGCACGAGGCTTGCTGCTTTCGCGAGACCTCCACTTGTCGTAAATTGGGGGCGTTGTGTGTAGCAACAATGAGTCGCATCCCCGAACTCGCAACCCGTGACGTTCGCCGACATGACAAAGCTACCCGTCTACGCCAGCCTCGCCTATATGATCTGCGGCGCGCCCGCCGCATACCCGCAAACGCCGTCGCCGCTTGCGGAATGGCAGTATTCCGCAGGCGTTCCACTCGAAAAGGTGTACCAGCCAAGCCGCCCCGGCTGGGAAGTTCGACTCGGTATCGGTTCGACGCTGGAGCCGCGGTACGACGGGTCGGACCGCTATCACACGCTGGTCGGGCCCAGCCTCGACATCCGATATAAGGACCTCGCGTTCCTGTCGACGGGAGAAGGCGTGGGCGTGAACGTGCTGCAAGGGAACAACTGGCGCATCAGCATCGCGGCCGTCTACGACCTGGGCCGGCGCGGGCACGATGATCCGTCGAGACTCGACGGACTCGGCAACATCAATCCCGCGCCGGAGGTCAAGCTGGCCGGGGAGTATGTGATCTCCAAGGAATTCCCTCTCGTTTTCCGCGGCACCGTGACGCGCAGCTTTGGCGGCTCGAACGGGTGGGTCGCCGATCTGGGCGCGTACATGCCACTGCCGGGCAGCTCCGAGAATTTCGTCTGGTTTGCGGGTCCATCTGTCACCTTCGCCGATTCCAAGTACATGAATAGCTGGTTTGGCGTGAATGCGGCGCAGGCGGCTGCCTCTCAGTACGCACGGTACGATGCAAGCGCTGGATTGAAGTCAGCGGGATTTGGCGTGACGCTGATCTGGTTCGTCGACAAACATTGGTTCGTCACCGCTGACGGCGCGCTCAAGCGGCTGCTCGGCAGCGCGGCGGGCAGCCCCATCACGCAGTCGAAAACCAACGGCGTGTGCGACGTATCGATTAATTACCAATTTTGAGGTGAATGACGGTGGGGTTGGGAGGGAATGGCTGCTGGCCGCTTTCCTGGTGATCCTTACTATTCTTGTATTGAGTGCGATTCGGCCAGCCGACAGTTTCGCGTGTAAAGGCCGGCGCTGCCGTTTGTCACACGCGATTTTCGTTTCTACTGAACCGTGCGAAGCGATCTGCATGCGCGCAGCGACGGTTGATCTGCATCGTGAAGCCCCGCAATCTATTTACGGTAAATAGACGGTGCCGCGTCGATGTCCCCAGTTGGGGTGGCGAAGTTACGCGGAGGTGGATAAAGAAAAGGCACGACAGCGCGATCGTCCCCATTTGGGGTGATGTCGGAAACGGATCTGTCCGACTCGCCTAACTACGTTGCGGCAAGAAACGCTGTAACTGCCTGATTCTCGGACGTTCGTGGAAGAGAATTGTCGAATGTCCCCGATTGGGGTGCGTCATACCGTCCCGGAACGCTCGGAGTAATTGTCCCCAACCAGGGTGACATCGATGGGCAATGAAGAGGAATTTGGCCGGCGCTTATTTACGATAAATACATATGTGCGGAAAGCGCGCTCGGGTGAAAAGACGAAAAATTGTTTTTTAGCTCAGAGAGTTAGCGCGAATTTTTCGCGATGTTTCGAGTTTCTCGGGATCAAACGTAATGTCCCTCGGTATGGTTGAGACGGTGATTTTCCAATGAAAGCAGCAACAGATTGCGGCTAGTTGTCCCCGTGTGGGGTGTCTTGAGGTTTGTATACCGTTTGGTAAACAACGTTTACACCGTTTACAGGGCTCAATTCCTTATCAGACAAGGGTTTCGGCGCCTTTATGTCTCCATTTAGGGTGGCTGGCGTCCCCCATCGGGGTGTCATTTCCGGCTAAACGTCCCCGTTCGGGGCGCCTCGCGCCCCCAATCGTGGTGGAATTGTCCCCGTCTGCGGTGAATTCGTCGAAAAGAAGGTTGAGCTAGCCAAATCGCGCGAACGGAACCGGCGAATTCGGCAGATGCACGCTTCACATGTCCCAGACGACGATTGCACGCTGGGGTCATTTAGCGCACAATCACGGCATGCCCAAATCTTTGTCGAGTGAGGTTCGTAGCGAGAGCGTCAAGAAGCACGTCGCCGCAATTCATACGAGCGGCGAGCTTTCGCTGCTGGAGCGGAAGCTTTCCAACGTGCTGCTGCTGCACTCTTACGACAATCTTCTGACCACGAGAACGCACCGCCTCCCGGTGCGGACGCTCATGCTCGTGCTCGGCTGGACGGAAAGCGAAAATACCGAGAAGCTCCGCGAAGCGTTGCGCCAGCTCGCCACGACGGCTGTCGAATTCAACGTCATGGATGACGGGCGGGAGCGCTGGAGCGTGATGCCAATTCTGTCCTTCGCGGAAATCCGTGCAGGCGTGTGCTCATATCGCTACGACGAGGCGCTCGCCGAGAAACTCTACGATCCGTCGATCTACGCTACCGTCAATCTCGGCGTGCAGCGCAAGTTCTCGAAATCGCACGCGCTGACGCTCTACGAGAATTGCCTTCGTTTTCAGAAGGTTGGCTCGACCGGCTGGATCGAACTGCCGGTGCTGCGGAAGCTGCTCGGCGCGACCCGGGATTACTACGACGATTTCCGCAGGCTGAATAGCAAAGTCATTCAGAAGGCCGTGAAGGAAATCAACGAAGTTTCGGACATTAACGTCGACGTCGAATACCAGCGGCTTGGCCGCTCCGTGACGGGAGTGAAATTTCTCATTCACCAAGGCGCTCAGCAGTCGCTTCTGACACCGGAGACAGAAGACGAGTTCGCACACGTACGCGATACCGAGATTTATCGGAAACTTCGCGCACACGGAATCGGCGACAAGCTCGCGCTCAGTTTTGTCATCGAAGACGAAGAGCGCGCCCGTCTAGTCGTTCAACTTGCTGAAGACAAGGACCGCAAAGGGCAGATCAAGCGGTCGACGGCTGGCTTTATTCGCACGCTGATCGAGAACAAGGCGGACGTCTCCGAGCCCGAGTACGAGAAGGAAAAGCGCGAAAAGGCGCAGAAGCAGGCTGCTGCCGCCCGTTCGAGGGCGCTGGATGCGCGCATCCAGGAATTGCGAATCGATTTCGATCGGCTGCAGTGCGCCGCAGCCGTCAAGGCGTTGACGCAGGATGAGAAGCGTACGTTCGCGCGGCAGTTCGTCGAGGGTGATGGCGCCAAATACGCTCGCGAGTTCCGGCCTGACAGTCCAGGACTCTTTTCGGGTTCTGTCGGTCGCGTGAATTTTGCGTCGTGGTTGAGAAATCGCGTGCGGCCGGAATTCGACGTTGCCAAGTTTGACGTATGGCTTTCTCAAAATCACCAGGACATCGCGTCGCAACGAAATTCCTGAAAATCGCGTTTTTCCGTTGAATTGATGGCTTTCTGTGGAGCCATCTGATATAAGCTGACTGCATCGTCTCCTGCGGATCAGCCAATGAACATTACCATTCAAGACATCGTCGATCAGGCCGCTCGCGCGACTGACATCGTCTCGCAGGTTCGGGGCCGCATGCTGGCGCCGAATGCCCGCAAAATCCCGCCCGTTTTCAACGCTTCACAACTGGCCGTACTGTGTGAAGTCGACAAGAGTCAAATCACCTATCGCGCGTCAAAGGGCGATCTTCCGCCCGGCACGGTGAATGCCACGGGGTCGCGGCGCGAATTCTCGTTGCCGGAAGCGCGCGAATGGGTGCGCGCCTATCGCAACAATGCGCTGCGTCCGGACAGTGCGCCGGCGATGACCGTCGCGATCGGCAACTTCAAGGGCGGTGTGAGCAAGACGACCACGGCGATGACGCTCGCGCAAGGGCTGAGCTTGCGCGGACATCGCGTTCTGGTGATCGACACCGATCCGCAAGGGTCGCTGACCACGTTGTTCGGAATTTTGCCGGACACAGAGGTCGAAGAAGATTCGACGATCACCGCCCTTGCCACGGGCGATCAAAGCAGCATCGAGTATGCGATCCGCGAGACGTACTGGGACGGGATCGATCTCGTCCCGGCTTCGTCGTCGCTGTTCAACGTCGAATTCATTTTGCCGAGTCGCCAGATGAAGGAGCCGGACTTCGAGTTCTGGAACGTGCTCAACACCAGTCTCGAGCAGGCGCGCAGCAACTACGACGTGATCATCATCGATACGCCGCCCGCGCTGAGCTACGGCACGGTCAACGCGTTCATGGCCGCAGACGGCCTGATCGTTCCGACACCGCCGAATGCGCTCGACTTCGCCAGTTCGGCACAGTTCTGGACGCTATTCAGCGATCTCGCCTCGAATCTGACTGCGGAGACGAACACCGACAAGTCATTCGAGTTCATTCATGTGCTGCTTTCGCGGGTCGACCCTGCGGATGCGGCGGCGGGCGTCGTGCGCGAGTGGATCTCCGCGACGTATGCGGAAAAAGTACTGCCCGTCGAAATTCCGAAGACGGCTGTGACGGCGGCGAGTTCGGCGGAATTCGGGACGGTATACGACATCTCGCGATATGACGGCAATGCGAAGACGTATCGCCGGGCGCGGGAGGCGTATGACCGTGTGACCGAAATCGTCGAGCAATCCATTGTGGCCTTTTGGGCAAAGTCCAAATAAGGGAGGGTTAGATGTCGATCAAGGACCGGCTTGCAAAGAAGACTGGTGATCTGATGGTGCCCGCGCCGGCGTCTCCCGAAGGGGGACGCGGTGCTTCTCCTCGCACGGCGCCCGGTCAGATGCTCGCGTTCCGTAGCGCGATGCGCGAAAGTTCTGATCGCGTCTCGCAGCTGGAGGCGCAGCTGAAAGACTACGACGGAACCGTGCCGATTCGCGCGCTTGATCCCACGACGATTCACGCATCGAAATGGGCGAATCGCCAGGACTTCGGCGATGAGAGCTTTGCTGAATTGAAGGCGCTTATTTCGGAAGCGGGTGGCAATACGCAACCGATCAAGGTTCGTCCGGACGCCGAGGGCGAAGGGTACGAGATCGTGTTCGGTCATCGACGCCATCGCGCGTGTCTGGAACTGGGGTTGCCAGTGAACGCGATCGTCGATCGTGAAATCACTGAGCAGAATCAGTTCGTCCAGATGGATCAGGAAAATCGGGCTCGCAAGAACCTGAGTCCGTGGGAACAGGGCGTCTGGTACAAGCGTGCGCTGGATGACAAATTGTGGCCGTCACAAAACGCAATGGCGAAGGCGTGCGGGCTGTCACAAGGAAATATTTCGAGTGCGCTGCTGGTGGCTGAACTGCCCGAAGAAGTCGTCGCCGCATTCCCTTCGCCGCACGATATTCAGTTTCAAGGCGCCCGAAAATTGGCTGGCGCAGTCAAGAAGGCGCGGGACGAGGTGGTGCAGCGCGCGATCGAGCTTGCGGAGGATCCGACGAGAACGGCGCCCGAAGTGTTGGCTGCGCTGTTGGGGGCAACGCGTCCTACTGCATCTGCGCGCAAGGAAGAGGAGGTCGGTATCGTGCGAAAGGGTGATTTGCTCGTGATCCGGCTCCGTGCGAGTGGCGTTCCGCAAGATCGCGTCGAGGAGCTTCGACAACTGATTACCGGGTTTCTCGAGGACATGCAGTCGTCGGGGGCTTGATGACGTACAGGTGCCTGCCGTTTGGCTGCGGCAGGCGCCGATGGATTCTTTGAAGCGTTTTAGGGGCGGCGCTGTTTAGTCCGACGCCGCCTTGATTCGAAGTGGTCTCGTGGTTCTCGCCGCATCGGTCGATAGCGAACAATCCCTCGTATTACACCCCCTTCCTTTCCCGCGTTCGCGGGAATTGCCCCAATGGCAGTTCCTTCCCTGCTCACCATTCCTGTTTTTGGATTCACTTAGCGGCGCGCCTCGTCGGCCCGTAGCTTGGTACGCCAATGTTCACGATGGGATAGATAGACGCCCATCGCGGTTATTTACGGTAAATAGGGTGGCGACTGGGTTCCGCGTTGCCATCGGCGCATAACCGGAGCGAGCGTCGGATCTCGTGCTTAGGAACGCCCTATCGAGAAACCGATCTGCCGTTATTTACGGTAAATAGGTGAAAGCGGGACGAGCCGACGGTCGTATGATCCAATGGGCTATTTACGGTAAATAACCGGTCGCGAGTGACACGCCTACAGTAGCTGAAGCACTTCGAGGTGAATTCGAGCGCTTAAGCTCAGCGATGCATTTTGGTCGCAATGAGCCGAGCGCCGTCACATTAAAGCATCGGTACGTATTTGCGACGGGCGCGAAATCTGATCTGCGGGCAGCGATGAGCGGCTCCTGGTCACAACGTCTCGATCAGTTGGCGGGGACGGTCAGCGCTTATTCGCGATAACGGGAAAACGCTACTCTCGGCATCTTGGGCTCAGGCGGGAGATGACGTGGAACTCGGAACGCTCGTCATCGACACTTGGCAGGTGCACGTCGACCGAAGGCCGCAACGACGAGTCGGAATGCGCCCGAGCGCTAATACCTCATTCGGCGTGCGCCGGCGCTGCACCGCGCTCATTCCCGGGCGAAAGCGTTCGGGTCATACTGGACGGCCGTGCGATCGCTGCGCACGGATTGCGAGGCTCGGCAGCGCGCACCCTTATGCCGAAAACACAACTCCACGGGGCTGATGTAAAGCTGTCCCATGGTTCGGCATAGCGAATCTACTCGGCTCGCCAAATCTAAAACGCTGATTCAAGATCGTCGAGAGTGTCCCGACAATTCTCACTTGCCGCTAGGTAGATGAAGAATGGGAGATACGCGTCGCGCGTTCGGCGGAGTGTATGAAGCGCGCCAGGACTGACAACGCAAAGATGCCTTGCCAACTTTTCAGCAAACCTTCGCATATGACCAAACGTGCCCAGTTGACCTGTCAATTTGGCGCCGGCTCGCCAACACGTTACAAGCGACTTGAAATACGCGCTGCGTGTCGATATCGACCGGGCGCGCAACGCTGCAGGCCGCCTCTCTCAGACCGACTCGTAATCCGATCTGCTGCGCGCACCGAACGACCACCGGCTCCCGAATGCAGCACACATCGAATGCAACAACCGCGACTCGAAGTCAAAAAACTGACGGTGGATCGACAACGCCCCCGCACATCGGTCGACAGCCGCAACGCCTATGCGCCGGCCACAACCGCGCGCAACGGCGACGGATGGACAGGGCGGTCTAACTGAAAGCGCCGCCGATTCACCAGCGAGGCTGTCCCCGGACGTAATCGGCAGAGCCGGTCTCTCATTGTTATCTCAAAATTAATAAGCTATGCGAACTAACTTTCGTAAAAAGTCAGACAGCGATCCCACATGCATTTCAGCCACGACGCGACAGTGGCAGTAATGTGGATCCTTGCGGTCGGCGTCTTCCGGATGACGCGCGACTCATAGAACGCAAAAAAACACCGCTCACGCTGAAAATCTTTAAGCAGCAAGCACTTGCCGCAGAATCCGTGAAACAACCTTAAGTAAACCGTCCAACCGAAGAAACCATTACAATGCAATGACTTAGCCGATCACCCGCCGTATGTTTCACGGCATTTCCGCTTCGGCGCGAGATAATTTGCATCAAATGCGGTTTTCGCTGATTTTCCGATGCAAGTCCGCGCATACGTACTTTTCGATACGTGATCCGTGGTGTCTACTACATATTTCGAGGCGGCTTGCCAGCCGACTCCGCCCCTCAGCGTCCGAAAGCGTAGAAAATCCGCGAAGACCTACCGCAAAAGAATCAACTGAGGCACCGCATCGCCGCCGCACCAGACGACCGCGTTCTGCCCGAACTGTAGCCCAAGCGCCTTGGCATCCTGAAGCGACACTCCCAGCATCAGAAAACTCGGCTCGCCGGGCCAGCCGTTGGATGGATGCTTGCCGATACCATCGATAAACGTGAATCCGCGCTGCGAGAGCTCGCGAGCGAGCTCAATCTGCAGGCTGACATTGGCCGCATCGTCGAGCATCTGACCAAGCGGATTGCACGCGGTGACGAACGCGCTGCTACGCACAGCGTACGCGTCGTGAATGGCAGCCAGCGACGCGTTGAATTCGCCGATCCTCAGCGTCGCCGGCATGGCACCGCGTACGCAATAGTGCGTCTCCAGATAGGCCTGGATCGTCGCGTGGGAAATCTGCGAGTCCGAAAACAAGAGAGCCTCCGTTGAACGAAAGTCGACGCAGTGCCGCACCGCAGAGCTCTCGCAACTGATCATCTCGCGCGGGCGGGAGTGGCAGGCACGGGCGTCGACTGATCTGTGACGACGCGGCAGTACAGCACGGCGGTTAATCTAGTGTCAACGCGTCGAAGACCTGACGCGCGAATATCTGCCGCGTCCCGAAGAGCAACGAACCGACACGATCCAGTCCAATGAACAAGGTAGCCGAACTCAAACATTCGAAGCGTCGCGCGACGCTTTTGCTTTTGATCGCCACAGCCGTCTTCGTTACGACCGCGTTCATGCGCGCGAGCATGTGGGTCGATGGCATCAAGGCCGTCGCGGAAGCGGCGATGGTCGGCGCGCTGGCCGACTGGTTCGCCGTCGTCGCGCTGTTCCGGCGCGTGCCGATTCCAGGCGTGGCCGCGCACACGGCCATCATTCCGCAGAACAAGGACAAGATCGCCGACAATCTCGCGCTGTTCGTGCGCGAAAAGTTTCTGGACGAATCGTCGATCGTCGGTTTGATCCGCAAGCACGATCCCGCGCAGAGCGTCACGAACTGGCTAGGCGTCGACGCGAACACGCAGCGACTCGGCGACTATATGGTCAAGCTGACGGCCGGCATACTCGAACTGCTCGACGACGCCCGCATCCAGCGTTTCATCAAGGATGCGCTCGACGCAATGCTCGACAGAATCGATCTGTCGAAGGCAACGGGCGCGATTCTCGATACGTTGACGCGCGATAGCCGGCACCAGCAACTGCTCGACGATGGCATCGAGCATCTGATGGCGCTGCTCCGCGAGCCGGATGTCCGTGCGTTCATCGCCGAGCAGATCGTCGACTGGTTCAAGCGGGAGTATCCGACGCTGGAAAAGCTGATGCCGTCCGAGTGGCTCGGCGAGAGCGGCGCGAACGTCGTCGCGCAGGCGGTGAACAGCATGTTGCTGCGCGTGAGCGACGAGCCCGAACACAAATTGCGTCGCAAGTTCGATGAAGCGGCGGCCCGCATGATCGTCAGGCTGAAGTCCGATCCCGTCTTTCTGCAGAAGGGCGAGGAGATCAAAAGCTATGTGAAGGACAGCGAGAATCTTGCGCAATACGTCCGCGACTTGTGGAGCCAGCTGCGCGACTGGCTGCGCGTCGATCTCGAGCGCGGCGACTCCGTGCTGCGCACGAAAGTGTCCGAGATGGGGCAGTGGATCGGCCGCGAACTCGCGAACGACCAAACGTTGCGCCGCTCGCTGAATCAGCATATGGAAGAAGCGGCGCGCGCAATGGCGCCGGATTTCGCCGACTATCTGACGCGCCACATCAGCGACACCGTGAAGAATTGGGATTCGCGCGACATGTCGGAGCAGATCGAATTGAACATCGGCAAGGATCTGCAATACATCCGCATCAACGGGACGATCGTGGGCGGCTGCATCGGTCTCCTGCTCTACGCGAGCTCGCAGATTTTCGCGTTCGTGCGTCTGCACGCGTGGTAACGCGCGCGTGACATTACTGCGCGCCCGACGGCTTCTTCTGTTGCGCGCACTGCTGCGTGAAGACCATGCTGGCCTGGTCCGGCGTCATCGCCGCGCCGCTGTAGACCCGATCGATCACCGCATCGATGGCCTGACGATCCGACGCGTCCTTGTAATACTTCCGCGCCTGGTCCATCGCCTGCGCCCTGGTCTTTTTGTGTAGGCGCCAGGAGGCCACCTGACCGGCAATATCGCCGATCGCGAAACACTGATCGGCGACCGTCTGCGCGAACGCATGCATCGATGGTTGCACGAGGCCGACGGCGAGCGCCGCCGCGAGTACTGCTCGTTTCATTTGCGGGTCCTGTTATCCGATGGGCGATAGTATAAAGATCGGCGCATGCGCGATGCACTGTGGCGCACGCTCCGCTGATCCATATCGACTTCATCCGCATCCGCAGGTTGCCCATGCCGCTCAATCCCTCGTCGCCGCTCGCCAGGCTGATCAACGGTCCGATCCGTCCGGGCAGGATCGTCTGGATAGGTTTGCGCACGCGGCGAAAAGTCGCGATGACCGTCGTCGAAATGGCGCGGATCGACGCAGACACGGGTCTCGTCGGCGATCACTATGCGAGCCGCAGCGGCGAACGGCAGGTCACGCTGATCCAGGCCGAGAGTCTGCGCAGCATCGCGAGCCATCTGGCGCGCAGCGATGTTGCCGCGAGCGACCTGCGGCGCAACATCGTGACGGAAGGCATCAATCTGATGGCGCTGAAAGACCGGCAATTCCGGATCGGCGGCGCCGTGCTGCAAACGACGGGCGAGTGCCATCCGTGTTCGCGCATGGAAGAAGTGTTGGGTACTGGCGGCTACAACGCCGTGCGCGGATTTGGTGGCATTACGGCGCGTGTCGTGAAGGGCGGGGAGATACGGATCGGCGATGCGATCGAAGCGCTGCCCGTAGCGTTGCACGCGACGAGCTAGCGCCGCCGCGATTTGCGTCGTCACCGCGCGCGACAGCGGCGTGGACCATCGGACCGCCGCCAAGCCGCATCGCGCGAGCTTACTTACTTCTTCGCATCGTCGAAGAGGCTGCGGTATTGCCCATAGCCTTCCTCTTCGAGACGCGATACAGGAATGAAGCGCAGCGACGCCGAGTTGATGCAGTAGCGCAGCCCGCCTGCTTCGCGCGGACCGTCCGGAAAAACGTGGCCGAGGTGACTGTCGCCATGTTTCGAGCGCACTTCCGTGCGGATCATTCCGTGACTCGTGTCCCTCAATTCGACGACGTGTTCGTCTTCGAGCGGCCTCGTGAAGCTCGGCCAGCCGCAGCCGCTGTCGAATTTATCGAGCGACGTGAATAGCGGCTCGCCCGATACGACGTCGACGTACAAGCCCACGTCCTTGCTGTCCCAGAACTCGTTGTAAAAGGGGCGCTCCGTCCCACTCTCCTGCGTCACGCGACGCTGCTCAGGCGTGAGACGGTCCAATGCTTCCGGAGTTTTTGCGTACGTGGGCATGTGTGAATCTCTCCTTGATTTGCACGGCAGCGCTGCTTGCGTCTGCCGCTTTTGTCGGGCCTGAGAGGCTTGACGCGGCCAGCTGCCGGCACGTCCGGCGCCGGCCTCTCGCACCCTCTCGCACCCGTACATATGGGCACTTTCGATACGCTCAAGCATACGCAAATGTCAGCGTGCTTGCAGGAGCCGCGTCATTCGCCGCCGCAACGCTTGCCGTCGATGGAAGAGCGATACGACAATAGGCGCGCGTCGGCGCACAGTACGCGCATCGAGCAAACCCACTCATTCGACATGAAGAAAACCAGCCCCGCCACAAAGCCCGACGCGAAACCCACCATCGCGAAGTCGGCCGTCAAAAAAGCGCGTGCTGCCGCGAAGAAGGCCGTGCGCCCGAAGAAGCCACAGCCGCTCGATGCCGTGATCGGTGCCGATGGCCTCGCGCGTCCGCCGTGGGCCGCTGTCGATCCGCTGCTCAAGCACTACTACGACACCGAGTGGGGCATGCCCGTGCGCGACGAGCGCGGACTGTTCGAGCGGTTGAGCCTGGAAGCGTTCCAGTCCGGGCTTTCGTGGGCGACGATTCTGCGCAAGCGCGAGGCTTTCCGGGAGGCATTCGGCCACTTCGATCCCGACGTGGTGGCCGCGTTCGACGAGAACGACGTCGAACGATTGATGGCCGACGAGCGGATCGTCCGCAACCGCGCGAAAAGTCTGGCGACGATCACGAACGCCGCGGCGACTGTCCGCCTGCGCGAAGAGGGCGGACTCGTTGCGCTGATCTGGTCGTTCCAGCCGCACGCGACGCCGGCTCCGCGAACGATCGCTGAAATTCCCACGACATCGGACGAATCGGTCGCGTTGAGCAAGGCATTGCGTAGGCGCGGTTTCGTCTTCGTCGGACCGACGACGATGCATGCATTGATGGAAGCGACAGGCATCATCGACACGCATCTCGTCGACAGCCATCGGCGCGGCAGTTCGGGCATCTGGCCACGCGAGTGAGCGCCGCGTGCGCGACATCGCGATTCGGGATCACGCAAAAGGCCGACGCAATCAGCTGTTGCGTCGCGCGGCCATGAACGCCTCGACAAAACGAAGCGCCTGCTCGCATTGATCGAGCGTAAGCATGTGAATCGAATTGGGCAGCAGATCGAAGCCGAGTTCCGTCGCGACCCACCGGATCGCTTTCGCGCGCGCTTCGAATGCGTTGACGCCATCGCGCCGCACCTTGCCGGCGACGAGCGGTTCGAGCGCATCGTGCAAACGGCTTTTCGCGTCGCGCAGCGCGGCGTCGGCGAGCCGTCCGAGCGGCACGTGACGCGTGCTGCGCGCGTGAATGCCGATCCACGCCTGGCACGGCGCGCAGATCCACACGGGACCGTGATCGTCGCGATACGGATAGCTTTCGTCGCCTGCGCGCGCGAGCACGGCTTTCGCCCCGCAGTAATCGCATAGCGGTTGCGGCAGCGCCTTTACCGGTTTGCCTACGCGCATGGCAATGTCTCAGTCGGTTTCACTGGCTTCATACAAAGGTTCGCCCGATGGCGGAAGCACACGGGTCGGACAAAAGCACTAGCTTACCGAAACATATCGAACGAGGGCACGGCTCGTCGAACCGATCGCCCGTACGAGCAGCACGCCGTCACATGAGTTGATGAAGCACGCGCGCGGTGCCGGTCGCCGTGAGATCGCGAACTGAACCTGGCCCCTTGAGCCGATCGCGCTGCCGCGCGCCATAAAGCCGCAAGCCGCGCCCGATCCGAAGCACGAGAATCGCGGCGCGGCCTACGCACCCGACGTCACTTCCCGGCATTGAGCGGCGTCGC
Organism: Paraburkholderia diazotrophica; assembly: GCF_038900755.1. Classification (GTDB taxonomy): domain Bacteria; phylum Pseudomonadota; class Gammaproteobacteria; order Burkholderiales; family Burkholderiaceae; genus Paraburkholderia; species Paraburkholderia diazotrophica_A. The sequence continues at coordinate 359,381 of NZ_JBBPEN010000009.1, read as the reverse complement.
CGACGCGCGCGCATTGTCCGCCGTCATCTTCGCACCGCTGGGCTTATAGCCGTTCGAGTAGAGCAGGAACGCCATGATGTCGGCGTAATCCTGATCCTTCATCTTGCCGGGTTTGTCGGCGGGCATGTTGGTCGCCATATACGTGTACACGCCGCCGATGGTCAGATGCGCATTCGACGCGGGCGCAAACGCCGGACCTTGCAGCGCGGGCGCCGTCACGCCTTGCAACTGCGCGCCATGGCACTTTGCGCAAGCCGACGAATAGAGCATCTTGCCGTGCGTCGCCTGCGCCTGATCGAAGGACGGCGCGCCGCTTGCCGCGTCCGAGGCGATCTTGACGAAGCCGCCCGCGCCGTGCTCATTCGCTGCCGCGAGCAGCGCTGGCCGAACGACCGCACGCGATCCATGCGATGCGCGCGGACCATCACGATAGCGTGCCGCATCGTCGGAGGAGGTTTCGGCGATCGCATTCGCGGGCATCGTCCAGTCGCGTGTCAACGCGAGCAACTGGCCATTGTTCGACAGCGTGTCGAGCGCCGCGTCGATCCGTTCGCGCAAGGCAGCCGTGCGCGTCCCAAATGCGAACACGAGTTGCCAGTCCGCATACGGCGAGCGCGCGCCGGCGACCGTGAAGCGCTGCTGCGGATGCGCAAGCCGATAAGCGACGACAGCGGGATACCAGACGATCGCGCGCTGCGCATGTCCCTTCGAAACGGCATCGACGGTCAATGCAGACGTGTTTTCCAGATCGAGCGTGACACTCGGTTGCTGCACGGCGATCAACTGCGCGGGACTCGCGTACATCGCCGCGACCGTGTTCTTTGCGGCGCCTTGCGGATTCGCATCGGGCGCTTCGATGCTCACGTAGCCCGCGCGCAGATAGCCGCGCGAAAACTGCAGCTTGCTGCTCGAAGCATCCGCGACCGTCGAGCGCGGAAAGCCGGCGATCACGTCACAATCGCGTGCGAGCGTCCTGTCGAGTTCCTTCAGCGAGATGCCATCGTCGTCGCCATCGCCGATGCCGTGCTTGACGAGCGTCGCGGCGATGCCCGCCTGCGCGAACACGTCGCGCGCGACGGCTTGATCCAGTGCCGCGGACGGGCTGCCGGGAAACGTGCAAACTTTCACGCTTGCCATCGATGGCACCGATGCGAGCGCGAGGCAGGCAGCAAGCGCGCTCGCTGCCGGAATACGATTGAGAGAGTGGTTCATGTCGAAGCGTCCGGAAAGATCGGGAGGGGCGCGACGCGCTGCGTGCGCCGCGTCCCGGTTCTGCGAAATCACGAATGGCTGAGCGCGAACACGTAGAGCGTTCCGCCGCGCGGCACCTTGTCCGCGGCCTTGGCCATCGGGCCGCCCCAGATCGGGTTGGCGCCGCCGTAGCCCGCGAGCACCGCGACGTATTCCTTGCCGTCGATCTCGAACACCGACGGCTGCGCGATGATCCCGCTCGCGAGTTTCGGGCTTTGCCACAGCACCTTGCCGCTCGTGACGTCGAACGCGTACAGATGGCCGTCGAGCGATCCGCTGAATGCGAGGCCGCTAGCCGTAGTCGCGACACCGCCGTTCCACGGCAGCTTGCTCCAGTGGCTCCAGAGCTTCTTGCCGGTGTTCACGTCGATGGCCTGCAGTTCGCCGTATCCCTGGCTGCCCGGTTCCGGCTTGATCTCGAAGCCTTCGCCGAGATACGGCAAGCCTTCCATGTAGTTCACCGACTTGCCGGACAACGACATGCACGCGTGCAGCGTCGGCACGATGGCGATGTGCTTGTCCGCGTCGTATGAAACCGACCACCAGTTCTTGCCGCCGAGGAAGCTCGGACAGGTCTCGATGGTCGTGCCCGTCTTCGGATACTTCGACTCGTCCTGCACGGGCTTGCCATCGGCCGTATAGCCGGTGACGGAAGTCGCCTTCACGAACGGACGCGCGTAGATCAGCTTGCCGTTGCTTCGATCGATTGCGTGGAAATAGCCGTTGCGGTCCGCGTGAATGATCGCGTCATAGTCCTTGCCTTCATACTTGATGTTGGCGAGCACGGGCGTGTTGACGCCGTCGTAGTCCCACGTGTCGTGACGCGTGTACTGGTAGTGCCATTTGAGGTCGCCCGTCTTCGGATCGAGCGCGAGCAGCGAGTCCGAATAAAGGTTGTCGCCGGGACGAAGATCGGCGAGCCACGGTCCCGGATTGCCCACGCCCCAGTAGAGCGTTTTGCTATCCGAATCGTAGGTGCCCGTCAGCCATGCAGGGGCGCCGCCATGCTCCTGCATGCCGTCGGGCCACGTGTTGCCGCCTGACTCTTTTGCGCCGGGCACGGTGTAGCGCTTCCACAGCACGTTGCCGTTCGCGGGATCGAGCGCGGCGATGAATCCGCGCGCGCCGTACTCGCCGCCCGAGCTGCCGATCACAAGCGCGCCGTCCAGCGCAAGCGGCGCGAGCGAGAACGCGTAGCCCGTGCCCGGATCGAACATCTGCTTCTTCCACACGAGCGCGCCGCTCTGCGCATCGAGCGCCGCCACTTCACCGCTCAGCATCGCCACATAGACGTTCTTGCCGTACAGCGCCACGCCCCGGTTCACGACGTCGCAGCACGCGGTCTTGAACGACTCCGCGCCGAGCTTCGGCTCGTACTTCCACAGCGTTTTGCCGGTCACGGCATCGAAAGCATAGACGTTGTCCTTGGGCGTCGTCACGAACAGGTAGCGTCCATTGATGAGCGGCGTCGCTTCGAAGCCTTGCTGAAGATCGGCGGGAAACTTGTAGGCCCATGTCTGCTTGAGACCCTTCACGTTCGACGCGTCGATCTGCTTGAGCGGCGAATGCGCCTGGCCGTTATAGGTGCGGTAGTAGGTGAGCCAGCCCGGATCGCTTTGCGCCGACGCGAGCCGCTCGTACGTCACAGCGGGATAGTCGGCCGCGGCGGCAACGGGCCCCGGTCTCAGGCTGATGGTTGCCGCGACGGCAGCGGCCATCATCACCAGCCGCGCGGGCGAAGCCGAACTTGTCTTCATCGTTGTCTCCAGTTGAGTTATCGGTGCGACGCCTGTCGGCAGAAGGTTTTTGCTCTGCGTGTCGGCTGCATGGCCGTTAAGGCAAGTCGCATGCCATTGCCTTCTCATTACCTGGCGATCCTTTCGAATCGGTGCGGAGCCCCCGCGTTGCAGGCGTGCATGACGACAAGGCGCGCGGCGGGGCAACGCGTGTTGTGTTGCATCGTGGAGCAGTGGACAGATCGCGTGTTGCCAGACGTGACAGCGCGACGACGTTCAACGCGCCCGTCGAAACGCGACGAAACAGAACATGAGGTAATCCTCACGTCATGCGCGGGAAGATGAAAAGTCAGTCGAGCCAGCCGCGTTGTCGTGCGTGGTGGATGAACTGATAGACATCCGGTGCGAGGCCGGACGCGTTGAAGAGCGCTTCGAGCTCGTCGATGATTTCATCGAGTTCGCGCGTGCCGTCGCAGCGCGAGAGAATTGCGCCCGCACTCGGATTGAGCTTCACCATCCCTTGTGGATAGCGCAGCACATAGACATGCTCGCCGGGCTCCCAATGCAGCCGGAACAGCGGGTTGAGGCGCGGGCGCGCGTTCGGAACGGCATCGGCGGGCATCGGCATCATGGCGTGTCGGCCTTTTTGTTTGCGTCGATGATGCGCCGTCGCGCGCCGCGTGCAACGCGCGACGGCATTTCAGCATGACCTCAGCGAACGGCGATGTACATCGTCACTTCGAAGCCGAAACGCAGATCCGTGTAGGCGGGTGTGCTCCACTGCATGGCTGTCTCCTGGATGGTTTGACGAACGACCGCAGCTCGATGGCGGTCGGGGCCGAGAAACGCAAGCTCCATGCCGGAAGCTTCCACGATGCGCATCGAACAGCGCTCGCATAGGTGTCGGAATAAATCGCTTGTGGCCCGCGTTTAGGTGACACGCGTGCCGGCGCGCAATTGGCCTGCATCAACACGCTTGTTTGCGTGTACGGGCCGGTCATTGTTCTATGGAGAATCAGTCGATTGCCCCAGTCGCTTGATGAAAGGTGCAGCCATGAGATTCGTTCAACAGGTGATGATTCTCGCCAGCACGATTGCGCTTGGCATTTTCCCGGCTCGCAGTGACGCCCAGCAACACGTCAGCGCGACATTGCTCTCGGATGCAATTCAGCTCGACACCAGCCAGGTCAAAGCTGGACCCGTGACATTCGACGTCCACAATGCCGCGGACAACAAGATGGTGCACGAACTCGTCGTGTTGAAGACATCGCTCGCCGATAACGCGCTTCCGGTTCACAAAGGACAAGTCCCGGAGCAGAAGTTCACGAAGATGGGCGAAGTCGAGGACGTGGCGCCAGGCAAGAGTCGACGCCTCACGATCAAGCTCGCGCCGGGCCACTACGTGCTCGTCTGTAACAAGCCCGGTCACTATTCGATGGGCATGCATGCGTCGCTCGCTGCAACGCCGTGAAGGAACTCGCGGCGCGACGGTGAACAGGCTGTTTAGATTTGGAGCACACGTGTTGCAAAAAGCAACAGCGGGTGCAACAGCGCGCAGCACGTTGCAAATAGACAGAGGAATGCGGATTAGCGAACGCGGCGTGCTACGTGTCGTCGCCTGTTGAGTCCACTTGCGCGCCGCTTCCGTTGCCCAACGTCGGCATCTTGCGATAGACCGTGTTGCGCGAAATGCCGAGCGCGCGCGCAGCCGCCGACACGTTGCCGTTGTGTCGCGCGACAGCCGCCGCGATCGCGCATGCCTGCACGTCCTGGAGCCGTGCGCCCGGCAACGGCAACGCATCGCCTGCGGGCTGTGGCGCGGGGGCGGGCTTGGCGCGCAGATCGTCGAAGAAATCTTCGGGCAGATGCTCGCGCCTGATCTGGCCGTCGTCGTCCACCATCGCGGCGGCCGTCCGCAGCAGATTGCCGAGTTGCCGGAAATTGCCCGGCCACGCGCATTGCTCGAAGAGCGTCATCACGTCGTCGGCGACGCTGAGCCGCGAGCCTGTGATTTCGTCGGGCGGCGTCAGTTGCAGCATCTTTTCGATTACGACGGCGAGATCCGTGCGCTCGCGCAACGGCGGCAGCTTGACGACGAGGCCGTTCAACCGGTAGTACAGGTCCTCGCGAAAACGGTTCTGCACGATCATCTCGCGCAGATTGCGGTGCGTCGCGCAGATGATCGCAATATCGACGGGAACGGATTTGCTCGAGCCGAGCGGATCGACGACGCGCTCTTGCAGCACCCGCAGCAGCCGCACCTGCAACGGATACGGCATGTCGCCGATTTCATCGAGAAAGAGCGTGCCGCCATTCGCCTGCAACAGCCTGCCGACGGCGCCCTTGCGCCGCGCGCCCGTAAAGGCTCCTTCCTCATAGCCGAACAGTTCCGACTCGATCAGATTCTCCGGTATCGACGCGCAATTCACGGCGACGAACGGCCCCGCTCGGCGCGGCGAATCGTTGTGGATGGCCTGCGCGAGCAGTTCCTTGCCGGTGCCCGTTTCACCCGTGATCAGAATGGGAATGTCCTTGCCGATCACCTTGCGCACCTTCGCGATCACGGCGGAAATCTGCGGATCGCCCGTGTCGAGGCAGTCGAGACGCGATGGCGCGTTGGCGGCTGACACGCTTCTCGCCTGCTGCGCGCGCGACGCGGCGGGCGGTGGCGCGGTGACGGCATCTGCGGACCACGCGTTCTGGTCGTGCGTCGCGCGGCGAAACTCGACGCTCGCGCAAACGACGGTGCCGTTGTTCAGATCGAGCGATATGTGATGACCCCGGCTCGCGCGCAGACGGTCGATCAGTTGCGGCGTCGTCAGGCCGAACAGCGACGACAGCGTATGCGCGCGCATCGCCGCGAGCGGCAAGCCGACCTGAAACTGCGCGCTGCGATTCGCGGACAGAAAGCGTCCGTCGCACGTGAAGGCCATGATGCCTTCCATAAGCGTGCCGAGAAATTCCGGCCGCCCATGAAACGCGATTTGCAGTGTGTTGCGAAAGGTACTGGTAAACAGGTGGTTTTCGATCATCTGCACCGACATCTTCGCGAGCGCCATCGTGTGTTGATGGTAGCTGCGATGATCGCCCGTCACGTCGAGCACGCCGGCGACATCGCCATACGGATCGAGAATCGGCACGCTGGAGCAGGTCAGAAATCGGTTTGCCGCGAGATAGTGCTGGTCGCCGTGCACGACGGTCGCGCAGCGCTCGGCGATCGCCGTGCCGATTGCATTCGTGCCTTGCCGTTCCTCCGCCCAGTTCGCGCCTGCCGTGAGCGCGACCTTTTCGGCGCGCCGCAGAAAGTCGTCGTCGCCGATCGAATGAAGGATCAGCCCTTGCGCATCCGTCAGCACGATCATGCTTTGCGTGTTCGCGATCTGCTCGCGCAGCGTTTCCATCACAGGCGTCGCATGCGCGCACAGCGCACGGTTCTGCTCCAGCTTCATCCGCAATTCGCTTTGCGTCAGCACGTCGTAGTCCGGACGCATCGTCGCGTTGAGCCCGAACGTTTCGGACCGCTCGTGCGCTTTCTGGATCGACGGCGTGAGCCAGCCGCAGTCGCGGCTGACAAATGATCCGGCGATCGGGTGGGCTTCTTCGCGCATTGTCTCCTCCGTCCCATTCAAGATGGTGGCTGGGGTCGTGCCGGTCGTGTGCCGGCATCGCCGGATTAAAAGCAAGACCTGCGCCAAATATCCGATACTCTCTTCAGCAGCGGATGAAGCCGTCAGCCGAACGAAAGGGTAACGTCGTGGCCGATGCGGTCGTCGTGGGGGCAAACTCGCCTCGGTCTTTGCGGGAGGCGAACGGGCGCGACGCAGTGGTCAGCTCGCGGGAGGCTGTGCGCCGGTGGGCCTTCATGATGGCCTGGCTATGGTTGTAGCTATCGCGACGTTACGGTTGCGCGACGGCGGCGAAAATTGGTAATTACGCGGACTGCGGCGATATGCGCGCATAACACGCACAACTCGCTATGCCTGTTCGCCATGAAGAAAACGGATGACTCGACATGACCCGGACTCGCGCGGCATCGCGCATCAGATCGCACGACACGACGCATCGCACACTGACTCGCGACGGCCATACGATCGCCTACACCGTGCATGGCGACCCTGCCGGCGTGCCCGTCGTCGTGTTGCATGGCGGGCCGGGAAGCGGCAGTCAGCCTGGCGCACTGCGTCTGTTCGATCTTGCGCGCATGTGTGTCGTGATGGTGGATCAGCGAGGCACCGGCGCATCGACGCCGCGTGGCCGTCTACGTCACAACGACACACATCGGTTGATCGGCGATCTCGAAGCGATACGCGGCGAACTGGGCATCGTGCGATGGGGCGTCGTCGGCGGATCGTGGGGCGCTGCGCTTGCGCTGGCTTATGCGGGAACGCATCCGGCATGCGTCAATGCCGTCGTGTTGCGCGGACTCTTCCTGACGTCGAAGCGCGAAGTGCGCCGACTGTTCGTCACGCCGCGTGCGCGTGCGCCGCGAGCCTGGCGCGCGTTGATGCACGCGGCGCGATGCGAGCGCGCGTCGTCGTTGCCGGCTGCGTGTGCGCGGATGCCCGCGATGCGGCGCGTGCAGGCCGATGCCGTTGCGTCGGCGTGGCGCGCGTATGAAAACGCGATCCTCATGCAGGCGTCGTCGCAAGCTTCAGCGTCGCGCAAGACCAGAGCGCACGGCCGCGACGATGCGATAACGGCTAAGTACCGCATCCAGGCCCACTATCTGATGCACGACTGCTGGCTTGGCGAGCGGCGTCTGATTGCGTTGGCAAAGCGGGCCGTTGCTGCGGGTGTTGCGATCCGCGCAGTGCATGGTCTGCGTGACCCTGTATGCCCGCCGGAGAATTTGCATCGACTGATGCGAGCGATTCCTGCCGTGCATGGACGCTTCGTCGATGCGGGTCATCTCGCATCCGATCCGCGTCTCGCACGCACGCTGATCGCAACGATTCGCGAAGCGTTTCCAAGCCGATAAACCCGCCACGCCTTAGCTATCGTGTTCTGCGAAGATGCCGCTGAAGAGATCGGGCATCGGAACTTCGGTGCGCTCGCGCGGCGGCAACGTGCCGTCGCGAACCTGTGCGAGTACGGCGGGCGGCAGCCAGGCCTCTTCCATCGCGCTGATGCCGCTTTCGATCATCTGTTGCAGGAAGAACGATTGCCTGCGCCCCGTGACTTCGGCCAATAGCCGCAACCTTCGTTCGATCGCCGGGTCCACCCGTACCGCAACCACCTTCAACTTGTTTTCGGCGGTCCTCTTCACCGTATGCTCCTGTTCACTGACTTCGCGCCGGAAACGGGCGAGCGGAGCTTCTACCACGACGGTTCGTCGGATGGCAATGCCTTCCGGAGTTTCCTTGTCGAAAATCGTGGCGCGGCTGTCATCGAGCTCGACGAATGAAGGATGGCCCGATCGACTTCGAGACGATTCAGGCGCGTTCAAGCACCTTCAATCATCGTCATCGTCGTGATGATGATGCCAGCCGCGATGACGGCCGTGATCGTGCCGCCAGCGTTCGTCGCGATAGTCGTATCCATAGCCGTAGTAGACGGGCGCAGGCGCATAGACGGCGGGCGGCGGCGCTTCGTAGACGACAGGCGGCTGCTCGACATAAACGGGAGCAGGGATGCCGAACGTCACGCCGACATCCACATGGGCGAATGCGGCCGTAGACGTACAGGCGGCGACGAGGCCTGCGGTGCAAATGAGAGTTAGGCGTTTCAACGTGTTGCTCCGTTGCGGGCGTTCGCGCAATGAATGCCATGACGGCGAGTGATGGCATTCTATAAATGCAGCCGTTCTCATGTTGCATCGCGCATGTTGCGTCTGTAACGGGCAGTAACGGGCGGCTGCCTCCGCTTGCGCGTGTGATAGACGCGCCACTAGCAGAAGCGCTGCGTCAGCTCGTAGATCAACAGGAAAACGCAGCCGGTATCGCTTTTGAAGCCCGTATCGACGGTGCCCGATTCGGCGATGCCGACCCAGCCCGGCAACAGACGCTGCCCGTTCTGCGTCGCTTCGCCTTCGAGCATGTAGATGAACTCCGGGCCTGTATGCAGATGCGTGGGAAAGACTGTGCCCGGCTCGAACCGCACGAGCTGCATCGCGCGGCCGTCGGCCTTGCCGAGATTCTTGATCTGCACGCCGCTCGCGCAAACCGATTGTGTCCACGGCAGCGCTTGCGCATCGACGGAAGAAAAGTGCGGTGGCGCGTGTTGGCCGTTCATTTCGTCTCCTTTTTTGTATGGCATCAAGGCGTCGGCGCGCAATCACTTCTGCGCAATTTGCCTCAGTGTGCGTAGTCGAAGTGTAGACGCGGCTCAGAATGCAATCGACGGCGAGCCCTGTCGCGATGGAAATCGCCGACATACAGCGATTCCGATTTGTCACGTTTGGCGCAACTGTGAGTTGGTCGATTAAGTGTTTATCCCAGGTGCCGGCACTCCTAGACTGTTTTCAACGCAACGAACAAATCGTTCGAAGCATTCAAAATCAATCTGGAGGTAATGATCATGAAATCGCTCATCAAGGCTGTTGCACTTGCTGCCGTCCTCGCTGTTCCGGTTGCATCGTTCGCGCAATCCAGTCAGCCGGTTAGCCGTGCACAGGTTCGCGCCGAACTGGTGCAACTCGAAAAGGCCGGTTATGTGCCTTTTAACAGCAGCGACACGCAATACCCCGCCAATATCCAGTCGGCCGAAGCAAAGGCTCAGGCGGCCAATGGCGCCGAAACCAGCGGCGTCGGCGGCACGGCGGATGGCACGTCGCAGGCGGGACAACGCGCATCGTTCGCTGCAAGCTCGTACTCGGTTCCCGTCTTCCAGCATCACTGATCGACGGCGCTGGCTCGATGCAGTCAGCGCGATGTAGCAAACCAGCGAGCCGCGACACGCGACGTCAGACGACGGGGCGCATGTCGCGGTTTCTTCTTTTGACGAGCGTCGCTTGCGGTGAGCACACGCTGTTCGCGGCATAGCGACGGCTGCCCGGTCTGCCGCGTTTTTTTCCACGTTCGCATCAGTCATTGCGCGAGCGCACGGATCAACCTTCGCGCGCCATATGCCATCCGCCCGTCTTCGGATCGGCATAGGCGCGCAGCGCTTCGAGCGCGGTCGCCACGGCTGCGCGATTCTCGTTCTCCGCGTGCCAGTACATCGACACAGAGCCGAAGCCTTCGAGTTGCATCGGCAGAATATGGACGGCATTCAACTGCTCGAAGCGCAGCGCGGCCCGATGCGAGGCGACGCCCACGAGGTCCGTGTTGTTGAGCAGCGTGAGATTGAGGATCGACGAATTCGTTTCGACGCAATGGTTTGGCAACGCGCGGCCCACAGCCGAGAGCGCGGTTTCCAGCGCATTGCGTACGGGCGTGCCCTGCGGCCAGACGATCCACGAATACGCGAGCACGTCGTCCCAGCCTACTTTTGTCTTGCCCGTCAGCGGATGATGAGGCCGCGCGACGAAGTTGATGGGCTCGGTATAGAGCCGCTCGGTCTGCAACTGCGGATCGTCGTATTCCTGACCCGAGCGGCCGACGACGATATCCAGCTCGCCGCGCGCGAGTTGCGGCATCAGCTGGTTCATCGTGCTCTCGATGATCCGCACATTCGCGCGCGGCATGCGTTCGAGCAGGCGCGCCACGGCGAGCGGCACTGTGTCCGCCGCCGATACGCCCGATGTGCCGATGCTCACGAGTCCGCTGCCGCCTTCGCGCAGCGCGAGCATGTCGTCGCGTGCGTTGTCGAGATGCGCTTCGATGCGGCGCGCGTGCTCAATCAGCGCTTCGCCATAAGGCGTCGGCCGCAAGCCGCGCGCATGCCGCTCGAAAAGCGCCAGGCCGACGTCCTCCTCCAGTTCCTTCAGCCATTTCGACAGCGCCGGCTGAGTCGTATTGAGGGCGGCCGCCGACTGGCTCAGGTTGCCCGTGCTCGCAACGCTTAGCAGCACCTGCAGATGCCGCAGACGCAGGCGGTAAGTCCAGTCCATCGCGCAGTCCTCCCATGACGAACCGCCCATCCGGCATGGATTTGCGGAGGTATATCCAAAATTATATGGATTAGATTAATTCGCCATTTTACCGGGTATAGCTCCGTCGCATATAAATGATGCACAGAGTCCGGGAAACCGACGCGGCCCGCCGACGCATCTGGCCCGCGAGACACCGAAAGCAAGACAGGAGACGCAAATGGCGAACAACAATCCGGGCGCATCGCGCGCGGCCTATTACGAGCACATCGCCCGCCAGCGTATGACGCCGCTGTGGGAGTCGCTGCACAACCTCGTGCCGAAGTCGCCGCAGCCGAAAGCGCAGCCCGCGATCTGGAAGTATGCGCAGGTGCGCGACCTCGTGATGGAGGCGGGCTCCGTGATCAGTGCGGAAGAGGCTGTGCGTCGCGTGCTGGTGCTCGAAAACCCCGGCTTGCCCGGCAAGTCGAGCATGACGCCGAACCTGTATGCCGGACTGCAACTGATCCTGCCCGGCGAGATCGCGCCGAGCCATCGGCATACGCAATCGGCGCTGCGCTTCATCGTCGAAGGCAAGGGCGCGTGGACGGCCGTCAACGGCGAGCGCACGACGATGCATCCCGGCGACTTCATCATCACGCCGTCGTGGACGTGGCACGATCACGGCAATCCGTCCGTCGAAGAAGGCGGCGAGCCCGTCGTGTGGCTCGACGGCCTGGACATTCCGCTCGTCGCGCAAATGGATGCAGGCTTTGCCGAGAACTATCCCGAAGCGACGCAGCCTGTCTCGCGCCCCGAAGGCGACAGCTTCGCGCGCTTCGGCCACAACATGGTGCCCGTGCGGCATCGCGTGTCCGATCCGACGTCGCCGATTTTCAGCTACCCGTACGAACGCAGCCGCGAGGCGCTCGACGCGCTGTACCGCAACGGCGAGCTCGACGAATGGGACGGCGTGAAGCTGCGCTACGTGAACCCGGCGACGGGCGGCTGGCCGATGCCGACCATCGCGACTTTCATGCAATACCTGCCGAAGGGCTTCAAGGGCCGCACGTATCGCAGCACTGACGCGACGATCTACTGCGTCGTCGAAGGCAAGGGCACGGCGAAGATCGGCGACGACGAATTCGCGTTCGAGCCGCACGACGTGTTCGTCGCGCCGTCGTGGGCGCCCGTGCAACTGTCGGCGTCGGCGGAGAGCGTGCTGTTCAGCTATTCCGATCGCCCTGTGCTCGCCGCGCTGAACCTGCTTCGCGAAGAACGCAGCTAGACGTTCGCATCGTCCCGGCGCTTTTTGTCTTCGCGCGCTGCATCGGCGGCGCGCGCTCCACCCTTTAATCTGTCGAGTCGAATTCATCATGGCTTTTGTTTTCCCGCCCGAAGCGCCCGTCGCTGTTCCCGTCGCAGGTAGCGACGCTCAATTCGCGGTGCGCCGCGTCTACTGCGTAGGCCGCAACTACGCGGCACATGCGCGCGAAATGGGCTTCGATCCCGATCGCGAGCCGCCATTCTTCTTTTGCAAGCCCGCCGATGCCGTCGTGCCCGTCGCCTATGGCGAAACGCTCGAACTCGCGTATCCGTCGCAGACGCAGAATTACCACTACGAAGCGGAACTCGTCGCGGTGATCGGCAAGAGCGGCTCGGACATCGCCGTCGAAGATGCACTCGATTATGTCTGGGGCTACGCAGTCGGCCTCGACATGACGCGCCGCGACTTGCAGATGAAGATGCGCGAAATGGGCCGTCCGTGGGAAATCGGCAAGGCGTTCGATCGCTCCGCGCCGATGGGCCCGATTCATCCCGCGAGCACGGCCGGCCACTTCGAAAACGCCGGCCTGTGGCTGACCGTCAACGGCGAGACGAAGCAGCAGAGCGATGTGTCGCATCTGATCTGGTCGGTTGCCGAGACGGTCGCGTATCTGTCGAAGTTTTTCCGACTCGAACCGGGCGACGTCATCTTCACGGGCACGCCGGAGGGCGTCGGCGCTGTGAAGACGGGCGACACGATGAAAGTCGGCGTCGAGCGTCTGGGTGAACTGACTGTGCGCGTCGTTTGACGCTTGTGGATGCAATTGATGGAAGACTCTGCCGTGCAACTTCATAGCTTCTTCAACAGCTCGACGTCGTACCGCGTGCGCATCGCGCTCGCGCTCAAAGGCCTCGCGTACGACACGCTGCCCGTCAATATCCGCGTCGGCGAACATCGCGCGGCGGACTATATGGCGAATGTGAACCCGTCGGCGTCGGTGCCCGCGCTGCTCGACGGTGACTTCAGACTCGGCCAGTCGCTCGCGATCATCGACTATCTCGACCACAAGTATCCCGAGCCGCGCCTGATTCCGCTTGATCGCAAATTGCGCGCGCGCGTGCTCGAACTCTCTGCGCTCATTGCGTGCGATATTCATCCCGTCAACAACCTGCGCGTGCTGCGCTATCTGGAAATGGAATTGAAGGTCACGCCGCAGCAAAAGACCGCGTGGTACCGGCACTGGGTTGCGGAAGGGATGGCGGGCGTCGAGCGCCTGCTCGAACGCAGCAACGCGGGGCCGTGGTGCTTCGGCGCGCAGCCGACGCTCGCCGACGTGTGCCTCGTGCCGCAGATCGCGAACGCGCTGCGCATGGACTGCGATCTGCGCGCGTATTCGCGCAGCCTCGCCGTGTACGAGCACGCATTGAAACACCCGGCATTCGACGCCGCGCAGCCGCAGCGCCAGCCCGATTACACCGCTTGATTGCAGGTCGGCGACCCTCTGCAACGAGATCAGAAGCAAGGCATGGAGACAGTCATGAGTGAGACAAACAGCAAAGGCGGGCGCGTGCTCGTGATCGGCGGCGGCATCGGCGGCCTTGGGGCAGCGCTGGCGCTCGCGCGTCAAGGCATTCGCGTGCAACTGCTCGAACAGGCGGCCGAGATCAAGGAAATCGGCGCCGGCATCCAGCTCGGCGCGAACGCGTTCAACGCGCTCGATGCGCTCGGCGTCGGCGAAGCGGCGCGCAGCCGAGCCGTGTTCACCGACTACATGAAGCTGATGGATGCGCTCGACGCGCAGGAAATCGTGCGTATCGACGTCGGCGCGCCGTATCGCGCGCGCTTCGGCAATCCGTACGCGGTCATTCACCGTGCGGATATCCATCTGTCCATTCTCGAAGCCGTGCAGGGCCATCCGCTGATCCAGTTCCGCACGAACACGCAGGTCTGCTCACTCGAACAGGACGAGAGCGGCGTGACCGTCACCGATCAGCACGGCGAGCGTTATCGCGCGGATGCCGTGATCGGCTGCGACGGCGTGAAGTCGGCGATACGCAACACGCTGATCGGCGACGACCATCGCGTGACGGGGCACGTCGTATATCGCGCCGTCGTCGAAGTCGATAACATGCCGAAGGATCTGCAGATCAATGCGCCCGTCGTGTGGGCCGGGCCGCATTGTCACCTCGTTCACTATCCGCTGCGCGGCGGCCAGCAATACAACCTCGTCGTTACGTTCCATAGCCGCGAGAAAGAGGAGTGGGGCGTGCGCGAAGGCAGCAAGGCGGAAGTGCTGTCGTATTTCGAAGGCATTCATCCGCTGCCGCATCAGATGCTCGACCGGCCGACTTCATGGAAGCGCTGGGCCACGGCTGATCGCGAGCCCGTCGAACGCTGGAGCTATGGGCGCGCGACGGTGCTCGGCGACGCCGCGCATCCGATGACTCAGTACCTCGCGCAAGGCGCCTGCCAGGCGCTGGAGGATGCCGTCACGCTCGGCGCTGCCGTTGCCGCGACCGATGGCGATTTCGAAGCGGCGTTCAAGCTGTACGAGACGGCGCGCATTCCGCGCACCGCGCGCGTGCTGTATTCGACGCGTGAGATGGGGCGCATCTATCACGCGAAGGGCGTCGAGCGTCTGGTGCGCAATTCGCTGTGGGTCGGCCGCACGCAGGAGCAGTTCTACGACGCGCTGCAATGGCTGCATGGATGGCGCGCGGAAGATTGCCTGAAGGGCGTCGCCTGAAGAGCGAAGTGAATTGGGTGGAGACAGGTGATGGTGTACGCGCAGCCAGTCAACGTCACGGACGTAATCGATCGCAATCGGGTTTCGCCGTTTCAGCTGACGATCGTCGTGTTGTGTTTTCTGATCGTCGCAATCGATGGCTTCGATACGGCTTCGATCGGCTTCATCGCGCCCGTCATTCGCGCGCAATGGCAGTTGTCGCCGGCGCAGCTTGCGCCTGTGTTCGGCGCGGGGCTCGCGGGCTTGATGGCAGGCGCGCTCGTGTTCGGTCCGTTCGGCGATCGCGTGGGGCGCAAGCGCCTGTTGCTCGCATGCGTGTTGTGCTTCGGCATTGCGAGCGCGGTGTCGGCGTGGTCGGGCGGATTGCATGAGCTGATCGCGTGGCGCTTTCTGACGGGACTCGGGCTCGGCGGCGCGATGCCGAATGCGATCACGCTGACGTCCGAGTATTGCCCGTCGCGGCGCCGCTCTTTTCTCGTCACGACGATGTTCTGCGGCTTCACGATCGGCTCGGCGCTGGGCGGCATCGTCGCGGCGGAACTGATCGAGCATTTCGGCTGGCGCTCAGTGCTGCTGACGGGCGGTGTCGCGCCGCTTCTGCTTGTGCCCCTGCTCGCGTGGCGGCTGCCTGAATCCGTGCGCTATCTCGTCAGCGCGGGAAAGCGCGCGGAGCACGTGACGCGGCTGCTCGCGCGCATCGCGCCGCACGAAGATTTTTCGCAAGCGACGTTCGTGGCGCCGCATGGCAAGCCGGCGGGGTCGCCCGTCAGCCATCTGTTTCGCGCGGATCTGCTGCGCGGCACGCTGCTGCTGTGGCTGACGTTCTTCATGAGCCTGCTCGTGATCTATCTGCTGTCGAGCTGGCTACCGACGCTTCTGCGCACGACGGGCGTTTCGCTGCATACGGCGGCGCTCGTGACGGCGATGTTCCAGGTCGGCGGCTCGGTCGGCGCGATCGTGCTCGGCTGGCTGATGGACCGCTTCAACCCGCACTACGTGCTGGCCCTCGGGTATGCGCTGGCGGGTCTTTTCACGGCGGCTATCGGCAGTCTTGCCGCGTCGCCGTGGCTCGCGGCACTGGCTGTGTTCGCGGCGGGCTTTTGCGTGTCGGGCTCGCAGGTGGGCGCGAATGCATTGTCGGCCGTGTTCTATCCGACCGACTGTCGCGCGACGGGTGTCAGCTGGGCGAACGGAATCGGACGTAGTGGATCGGTCGTCGGTTCGCTGGCAGGCGGCGCGATGCTGGCGGAAGGGTTGTCGCTGCCGGCGATGTTCATGCTGATTGCGATACCCGCTGTCGTCGCTGGCGCGTCGATCTTCGTGCTGGGGGCTTGGGTGACGCGGGTTGCGCGCGGCGAGACGCTGGATACGCTGGCGCCGGAGCAGACGGGCTGATGGAAATCATCCAGGCGCATGCGGTTTTTTGCACGCGCCATGACTTGCTTCAACGCCTACTGCGAAATCCACCCCCGCCCGATTGGCCACGCGAGCAGCTTGCGATAGAGGGCGATCAGCACGCCCATCACCGCTTCGCCTGCTGACGACCAGAGCGGCGTCACAACGACGTACGCCGCGCATGCAATCACCACCGCGCCCGCCATATCGAATGGAAAGTGCACGCCGATGAACACGCGCGCCCAGGCGACGGCAAGCCCAGCCATGAGGATCAGCGCGCCGTGCCATCGAATACGAGCCAGCAGCAGCGTCAGCGCGACGCTGGCGAACACGGTGCCGTGATCGCTGGGAAACGACGAATCGGGCGCATGTTCGATGAACGTATGGCCGAGCCCGATCATGAAGGGCCGTGGATGCATCCAGTAAAGCCCGATGATCTGATTGCACCCGAGCGCAAGCAGCGCGACGCAGCACGCGCGCACGGCCGCCGCGCGCTGATGTTGTCCGCCGAATAGCCAAAGCACGCCGAGCGTGAGCGGAACGAGGTAGATAACGTAATCAGCGATCGCGATCGCGACGTCGATTTGCCAGCGCGGCGTCGAGGCCGTCGCGTTGATCATCAGAAAGAACGCCTGATTGAACGCTTCAAGTGTATTCATGCTGCAATCACGTAGATGAATGGAGCTGCCGAACAAGGAAGGCAGAAGAAAGGAAGGCAGAAGACCGGCCCGATCGTACCGGCCGAAACTTATGTCACGCTTAGGCGCTCGAATGGCGCTCTGACCTGCATCCCAACCGCGCAAGCATGCATGGCGCCTCGCGCCACTCTCACAGGTGGAACGGAGTATTCTTTCGGTGCGCTTGCAAAAGACGGCGTTATCGCCGTCTTTGTAGCTACATGCCGAAATCGAATGGCGGTGCTTCATGGATGCGGTCTCTGACGTGTTGCGCGTCGTGCGTCTGTCCGGCGCGGTCTATCTGCACGCTGAACTGACGGCGCCGTGGTGTCTGATCGGCCACGCCGATCAGACGTTGTGCACCGCTTATCTGCCCAGAGCGGATTGCGTGGTTTCCTATCATCTGGTCACGGAAGGGACCTGCTGGGCGCATCTTCCCGACCGCGCCGATCCCGCCATCTGCGTGAGCGCGGGCGAACTGCTCGTCGTGCCGCAAGGCGAGGCGCACATCATGGGAAGCGCGCTCGATCTCTCGCCCGTGCCGGCGGGGCCGCTGCTCGAATCGCAACTCGATACCACGCCGGGTGAACTGCTGAATCTCTCGCATGGTGGCGGCGGCGCGCCGACGCGCCTCCTGTGCGGCTTTCTCGCTTGCGACGACGCGCTGAGCAATCCCGTGCTCGGCTCGCTGCCGCGCCTCTTCAAGGTCAACGTGCGCAACGATCCACAGTCGTCATGGCTCGAAGCATCGCTGCGCTTCGCCGCTGCCGAGGCCGCGCAATCGCGCGCGGGCAGCGCGATCGTTCTCGCGCGGCTGTCGGAGCTGCTGTTCGTGTGGGCCGTGCGACGCTGCATCGACGACTTGCCCGCCGAGCGCAAGAACTGGCTCGCGGGCATCAAGGACCGTTTCGTCGGCCGGGCGCTGTCAATGCTGCATGCGCAACCGTCATACGACTGGACCGTCGACGAGCTTGCGCGAAAAGTCGGTCTGTCGCGCTCCGCGTTTTCACATCGATTCAGCGATTTGCTTGGACAGCCGCCGATGCAATATCTCGCGCGTTGGCGCCTGATCGTCGCGGCGCAGGAACTGTCGTACAGCAGCAAGGCGATTGCGGCGATCGCCGAGCAGGTGGGCTACGAATCGGAATCGGCGTTTCATCGCGCGTTCAGGCGCGAGTTCGGCATGCCGCCCGCCGCGTGGCGAAAACGTCATAGCCATGTCGACGGCGCCGAGGTCATCGCCGAAAGCCAGTAACGTTCACAGTCGATCGGCGTTCGCGCAGCGCGCATCGGGCTCATCGTCGGCGCAACGCGCGAAGGCTTGCGCAACGTGAAGCCGCGCGAATCGATGCGCGCGGCGCGGAAGACGACGGCGCGCCGCATCGCTCGCATCCGTGTCGAAGGCGACGAATGCAAACGGCTTCCGATGTCGTGCATCAACCGCCGCATCGTGGCGTGCCATGCGAGCGGATCGAATATCCGGCTGCCGCGCAGCGACTTCAACAGCGACAGCGCGGTGCCGAGTTCCCGCACATGTCTGCCGTGATCGTCGTTCAGCTGACGCAGCGCCGCACAGCAGGCATCCCAGCCGACGTGCGAATGCACATGCAGCAGTGCGAGCAGCAACACGGGCGGCAGGAGCGCGAGGCCGCCTTGCATCAGCGCATCGCCTTGCAGTTGCAGCAGGAGTCGCTCGTATGGGTCTTCGCTGATGGAGCGTCGGCGCGGATCTGGCAGATGATGCATGACACGGTCTCCTCATTCACAAAGGTCGCGGTTTTCGTGGCCGACGGCCGGCGACGCATCGCATCCGGTCACGGCGACGGAAAAGGCAGGACACCCTGATTTCAGAAGACCTTGCTGCCCGACGTTCAGGAACGCGCTTGCTGCAAAAGATGATTCATGGTGCTCGATGCCGTCTTGCGAGTGACTATGAGGCAATGCGCGCAAATGACCATTGCCCTTGCGTCGCGCCGCTTTATCCGATCGTCCTGTTTTCGTGAGCGCATCGCGCAATGACGCAATCGCCTTTAGTTATTCTTAACGTGCGCTTCCGTTCCGATTGCTCTAAAACTGGTCTGTAGACGCAGCGTCTGCATCGACTAAAAAGGAGTGGTCATATGAATGCTCAAGGCAATGCTCAAGGCGGTAACGACGCGGACAAAGATTCGGGAGCGCGTACTTCATGAACAGTCTCATTGGAACCATCGTC
Source organism: Paraburkholderia diazotrophica (assembly GCF_038900755.1). Lineage (GTDB taxonomy): Bacteria > Pseudomonadota > Gammaproteobacteria > Burkholderiales > Burkholderiaceae > Paraburkholderia > Paraburkholderia diazotrophica_A. The sequence goes on along the minus strand of NZ_JBBPEN010000009.1, from coordinate 340,149 downwards.
GCCGTGACGGGCGCTTTCGGCAGCCTGGGTCTCGCTACGGCGCAATTGCTGGCGCAGCGCGGCGCGAAAGTCGCGCTCGTCGGACGCGGAGCGGCGCCCACGGATCTGCCGGCGCCGCTCGCGCAGGCCTGCATCGCGAGCGATGTCGATCTCGCGCAACCCGACGCGGCTCAACGTGCGGTCGATTCGATCGCGAGCCGGTTCGGCGGCCTGAACGCGCTCGTCAACGTGGCGGGTGGCTTCAGCTGGGAGACGCTCGCCGATGGCGGCGCGCAAACGTGGCAACGAATGTTCGATGCGAACGTGAAGACGACATTGAACGCATCGAAGGCGGCGCTTGCGCATCTGACTGCGGCGGAGGGCGGACGCATCGTCAACATCGGCGCGATGGCCGCGTTGAAGGCGGGGATGGGGATGGGTGCCTACGCGGCGTCGAAGGCTGGCGTGATGCGTTTGACGGAAGCGCTTGCCGAAGAACTCAAGGACAAAGGCGCGACCGTCAACGCGATCTTGCCGAGCATCATCGATACGCCGCAGAACCGCGCCGACATGCCCGACGCCGATTTCACACGATGGGTGAAGCCGGAGCAGATCGCCGCGGTGATTGCGTTTCTGCTGTCGAAAGAAGCGCAGTGCATCACAGGGGCGCTGATTCCTGTCGCTGGACGTGTTTGAACCTGCTCCCCCTAAGGGCCGAAACGAAAAGCACGGCTTTCGCGCGGGTCATCGCCCCCTCTTCGGAGGGGCTTTTTTATCGTCGCAAGCTTTTGCGCAACGCTTGTACTGCTTGCGCAACTCGGCGATCTTCGCCGCGACGCTCGCCAGAATGCCGAGCGCACCGATTGTTTCGACCAACGCGGAAAGCATGAACGTCTCCTTTGCACGGGCTGTGGGTGCCGGCAACGTGAGACTGGAGCGTAAGGCCGCTGCGTGCCGCTCACAATCTGGAAGTTCCGGACCCAGACTTCGCCGCTACCGAAGCATCACGTTCACGCGAGAGAGCATGCGCAAAACGGACGCGTCGATGAACAGGAGGACGATTCACGCGACGCGTGATTTGAACGTCGACACGCGCGGCAGGTTTCGTCTGAACGTTGGCTGGCCCACATTGCAGCGCGCGTTTGTCGGCGATACTGTGTTCGCGCACGGGGGAAGTTTGCGCATCACGACAAGTCGAATGAGGCAAAGCGTTGTGGCGGCCACAAGGCACCAGCGCCACGCGGCGCGAACCTTTGCCGAACATCTGGCCATCCGGCGCCGCCCGGGACATCGGCCTCAAAAAACTAAAGACTGAACGCCGGCTCTAGCCGGCGTTTTCTTCGTCGCGTGCCGTGCGGCGCGGTAGCGGATCAAAGGACAAAGCAGCGGATAATCCGACGTCGATCGCCCACGCATTGCAGCATTGGTTCGTGCAGATAGCGCATCGCCGGTAGTATCTGGGTTTTGGCTTGCGCCTCGCTCCCTATCCGTCGATGCCACATACCATGCGCGCTGTGCTCAACAAATGGCTTTTCATCGTCTACCTGCTGGGCAGCGGAACGATCTGGTCCACGGTGATGCTGCTGCTCTATCCGTTTGTCGGCCGCTCGGGCCGCTATGCGCTCGCGGCGTTGTGGTGTCGCGCGCTGGTGTGCGTAATGCGCGTATTGCCGGGCATCCGTTGCTCGATAGAAGGCCTCGAGCATCTGCCGAAAGAACCGTCGATCATCCTCTGCCGGCACGAGTCGACGTGGGAAACGCTCGCGTTTCTCGCGCTATTTCCGCGCCGGATCGGTTTCGTGTTCAAGCAGGATCTTTTGCGCATCCCGTTCTTTGGCTGGGTGCTGAAGGGACTCGACATGGTGAGCCTCGACCGCGGCTCGCCGCGGCAGGCGCACGTCGCCGTCACGCGTGAAGCTGCGGAGCGCCTTGCGAAAGGCGATATCGTCGTGATCTTTCCTGAAGGCACGCGGGTGCCGCATGATGCGCCCGTCAGGCTGACATCGGGCGGCGTGCGCCTCGCGTGCGCAACGGGGGCGATGATCGTGCCCGTCGTGCACAACGCGGGCAAGATGTGGCCCGCGAAAGGCTGGCCGACGGGGGCGGGGCACATCCGTGTCGTCGTCGGTCCTACGCTGTCGCCTGCCGAGCGATCGCCGCAGGAACTGATCCACGACGTTCACGACTGGATGCAGTCGGAGTTGAAAAAGCTCTAGTGGGCCTTTCGCATCATGCCGCGCGACGGCCAGGTCGCTGGATCGCGCGCCGCGTGAAGTGCCTTATGAAGCACTACATGAAGCGTCGCGCCCTCATGCCGTCACCGTTGCAGCCAGGGTGCCGTGCGCGATTTGCCGTTCGATGCGCATCAGGCCTTCGATCATCCGCGCTTCGGCCTGCGCGATGTCATCCAGCGATGCAGCGGCGAGCTGCCGCTCGAAGATGCCGAGCGCGATGGTCAGCCACGCGTAGTTGTCACCCTCGATAATCCACTCGCCGCGTGTCTTCTCGATCGCGTCGATGTCCGTCATTGCAATCTGCGCTTCGGCGATATCGTCGAGCGCTTCAGGAAGATGGCCGATGCGGCCGAGTTCTTCGGCGACGAGCAGTTGCCGTCCGAGCGTCGTGTACAGCTCGCGAGATCCGTGACCTCGGCGGAACGCGTCGAGACTCGCGTATGCCTGCAGAAGCATCGCGCGCGTGATCGGCTCGTGTGCGGCGCGGCTGAACGTCAGCGCGCGCAGCAGCGGCGACATGGCGGGGCGGGTCTGTTTGCGGCTTCGCGACTTGTGCGACATGGTGGTGTACCTCTTCTCTTCGTTTCCGGCGAGTGCGGACAGCTCGTGAACGCGCGGAAAAAGATGCCGCCGATGCACTGGCGGCACGTACAGGGGAAAGAATTCAATGACTGTCTGCGTACGGATAATGAGCCGCGACAATTAAGACAGAATTAAATGGCGAGTGTCGTGCCGATCACCGCACACGTCTTCATCGAAAGTTACTGGTATTGAGCGTGCGCTGCCTGACGCTGCGCCGCCTGTTCTTCGGCATGTTTCTTCGCAACGTGATGGCCGACGACACAGCCGCCGATCGCGCCGATGACGGCGTGATGCCCCGCATAGTGCCCCGCGACGCCGCCGACCACGGCCCCCTTGATGCAACCCGCCGCGTGCGCCGTCCCGCTGACGGCGACGAGAAGCGTTGCGGCGGCAAGCGTGGCCTTACCGAATGCTGTCATGCTGATACCCCGTTTCAGTTGTTCGATCCGATGTTGCGCCGGCTCGGCTGAATTCAATAGCGTTCACGAGTCGATTCGCACCGTTAGCGTCAGCGCAGTGTACGCGGCGGCCCACGCCGAAGGTGCAACACGTCTGCGAGTTTCGTAACAAGCAGTTAGACGGAATTGAGGGGCGTGGCGCCCTTCGATTCCGGCGCTGGATGCCACGTGACAGCGCACGGTCACTGTGGCGGCGTCGCGCGCAAACGGTGCGTGGTCTTCGGCGCGGCAGCGGCCGCCGATGCTGCCTCCGATACGCCGCTCGGACCTGAAGGCACATCGGCGGGACGCGTGGCGCGGCCCGTCGCGTTCGGGTACATCGCCATCAGCGTGCGCAGCACGCCGTTCGTCCAGCCGAATCCGTCCTGCAACGGATACTCGCCGCCGCCCGCCGACGTCGTGCCCGCGTTCGCATCGACGTCGTACTTCTCGACCAGCTTGCCCGTGTGCTGGTAGTACGCGACGTTGGTGCGTATCCAGCGCGTCGCGATCTGCTGCGCGAGGTCTGCATGGCCATAACGGCGCAAGCCCGTCACCGCGAGATATTGCAAGGGCGCCCAGCCGTTCGGCTCGTCCCATTGCTGTCCCGACTGGACCGTCGTCGTCGCGATGCCGCCCGGACGCAGCAGGCGCGCGCGCACTGTCGCGGCAACCGACGCCGCTTGCGCCTTTGTCGCGATGCCCGAATACAGCGGATAGACGGTTGCCGCGCTGAGCCGGTGCGTAAGCTGATGCTTGACGAAGTCGTAATCGCCGAATGCATTCAGCTGCGAGTCCCACGCGACGCGGCGAATCGCTTCGGCGCGCACGGCCGCGCGCTGCTCCATGTTTTCCGCGTGCGACGCGTCGCCCTGCACGCGATACGCTTTCGCCAGCGTGCGTTCGAGATCGACGAGCAGAGAGTTGAGATCGACGGGGATCAGCGACGTGACCTCGACTGTCGCGAGCGACTTGCCGTCGGCGAACCAGCGTGAACTGAAATCCCAGCCCGTTTCGCCGCCCGCGCGCAGGTTGCGCCACAGGTCTTCCGCGTTGCGTTGAGGCATCGCCTGCGCGGTGACGACGTCTTCCCGATAGGATTCGTCGCGCGGCGTGCCGCGTTCGTCCCAATAGCGGTTGAGCAATGTGCCGTCAGGCAGACGCACGAGATGACGATACGCGCTGCCGGGCGCGATCTGGTTCTGGCCGTCCATCCAGTAAGCGTATTCTTTGCGCAGCGCGGGCAGATAGTGCAGATAGACTTGATCCCCTTCGCGGTCGGCTGCGAGGCGCACCATCTGCGCGAAGAACGGCGGTTGCGAGCGGCTGAGGTAGTACGTGCGGTTGCCGTTTGGAATGTGGCCGTAGCGGTCGATCAGCGTCGCGAAGTTGTCGAGTTCGTCTTTGAGCAGATCTTCGCGGCCGCTCTGCCGAAGACCCAGCATGATGAAGTACGAGTCCCAATAGTAGATCTCGTCGAAGCGGTCGCCGGGGACGATGTATGGACGCGGCAGCGGCAGCAACGACGACCACGGGCTCGCGCTTGAATCGGGGTTTCGCCGAAGCACGGACCACAACGTGTCGATATGCGCAGTGACGCTCTGGTTCGGATCGGACACGTAGTTTTTCGTTTCGCGCGCGGGCAGCGTGAAGCGCTCATCGACGAAGTACTTGAGATCGAAATGTGCGTCTGATTTCTGACCGGCATAATCGGCATCGATCTCCTTCGGCGGCACGTTGGGCACCATATCGGCGAATGTCTTGCTGTCGGGATAGAGATGCGCGAGTTCGACGGCGCGATACAGGTCGCCGTACAAATCCGATGGCGGAACAGGCACGACGGGCGATGCGTTCCCGGTGCCCCGGTTCGATGCCGACGCCGTAGCGGATGCACCCGACGATGCGCTTGCGGGCAAGGCCTGCGCGTCCGCGGGCTGCGCGTTGAGCGCGAGCAGCGCGCCGGCGCACAGGGTAATGCGAACGATGCGGGCGGCGTCGAAGGCCATGGAAAGCATGCGGCGGGCTTGGGGTTGCGGCATCGGAAGGGCGCTCCTGGTAGTGAAGTCCGTTCGAAGACAAGGAGTCGCGCAAGCAAGGTATGTTCCCCGGCGACGGATGTCCGCGTTCGCAATCAAAAGCGGACGACAGCCGTCGCATCGCGCCATGCGTTTAGACGGAAACCCCCGATGACTGTTCAACAGCACGATGTGATGAATCGTGTGCGCGATGTGCATGTGCATGTGCATGTGCATGCGCATGCGTGGCCTGGCGCACGTCCCGCTTCGGCAAAACTAACGCCGTCGCGATCCAGCGACTATCCTTTTACGAGGCTCGGGCATTGCGTCGGTTGTGTCGAGTTGAAGCGCGTCGAACATGGCTTCGACGTTAGCAAACGACTTTGCCAAGGCCGCGTGAGCGTGCGCGCTCGCGTCAATCGATTGAAGTTGCAACGATCGGACAAGGAGTTGAAAAATGAAGACCCTTGCGTTTGCTCTTGCACTTGTGGGTTTCGCCGGGCTGGCTGCACCCATTGCGTCGTATGCGAAGATCGATCAGAACGCCGACTACTATCGCGCCGAAGATCGCGTGCGCAATACGTCGGGCGATCCGAAAGACACAGCGCGGGCGGAGCGCGGCCAGGCGTCGGCGACTTCGAGCCAGTAGTGTTTTCGCGGTCGTTTCTGTTTGCGGCAACCCGATTACGATCGTGCTTGCCGCAACGCGAATCCTGTTCCGCGAAGGCGTCCACGCATGTTTCATCGTGGCGCGCGGCATAACCACGCACGCGCGCGCAACTCCCTGGCCGAAAGAATCTATTAACCGCAAGGAAGGAATATCGGTCGGGCGTGTAAGCGATAATCAGGCGTGTCCCACATCGGTCAAGCGTCACGCATGCCGTACCCCGACCAACGCAACTCGACGGGGAAAAGAATCCGGTCAGGATTCAATCGAACGAATGAGCGTTTACAATCCGGGCTCGCGTTTTTCACGGAAAACGCAGCCGGATCTGCCCCTCAATCATTTCGTTCAAACTCATGTCGACACCCAATCACGCCAATAGCCGCCGTTCGCTGACCCTGCTCCAATTGCTCTCGCTCGTAGGCGTCGCGGCCGTGGTGTGCAGCGCGCTGCTGCGTCACTTCTACTAGACGGCGGCTGGCAACACTCGCCGTTCGTCTGTCGTCCAATTCGCATGTACAAGAAAGCCACTGCTGTAGAAATCCAGTTCTCGCCTGACCGGCTCAACGATGGCGCCGGCGATCCCTTCTGGATCGACCTGAACCTGACGGAAGCGACAGCGCTGCATCAGGCGCTGCAACGCTATCTCGATGCGCCAGCCGGTGAGCGGCCGACGCCGCTCGTCGTGTCGCTCGATCGCGACAACGGCGCGGCAGCGGCGGAATCGCGCGGATCGGATGACGCGGCTGCGATGCGAACGCCGTCATCCAACGACGAATTCAAGCAGTGGGTATGCGTGATTTGCGGCTGGATCTACGATGAGGCAGCCGGCCTGCCTGAGGAAGGCATCGCGCCCGGCACGCGCTGGGCCGACGTGCCGGAAAGCTGGCGCTGTCCGCTCTGCGATGTCGGCAAGCAAGAGTTTGCGCTCGTGGAATTCTGAGCGCGGGTCACTGGTCTGCTGACGCCAGCGTTCGCGTGCACTCTCTAACCATCGACCGATAGATCGGATCGGCGACGCGGCGCTGAAAATACTCGACGAGCGTGTCGTTCGCGTGCGGCCTGAGCCGAACGCCGATCGCGATGCCACGAAACAGCGACTGCGCCTCGATGCTGACCGCGCCGTTCGCGCGCACCTCGCTGAAATGCCGCACGCTCGATTGCCAGCGGCCGGCGATGCATCCCGCCACATCCGATGCCGTCTGCACCGTTTGCGCCGAGTAGTTCGGCGCCAGTGAAAAGAGACTGTCCTTGCGCGAGCACGCGACGAGCGCGACGCACACGACTGCGGCGACAGCGAGATGAGAGAGGTTCAATTTTCGGTCCGTCAGGGCAGTTGAAGCGTGTAGAAAGCTTGTGAAACGCGCGCGGCGATCAGAGCCAGCGAGAACGAGTATACTTTCGCGCCTTGAACGTTTCGCGACGCATGTGCATCGTATTGAATTTCGAGGCACCACGTCGCCATGAAAAGCCCGCAATGAAAAGCATCACCGCTCTATCTGGCATCTTGTGCCTCATCTGGTTCTGCTCGACCGCCTTTTCGCAGTCTCCGTCCCAAGCCGACGTGCCCGACGACTACGCGTATCTCACGCGTCTTCACGTGCGTCCCGCCGTCATCAACTGTATCGCCGAACTCGACCGCTGGATTCGCACTACCTCACGCTATGACATGTTTCTCGCGCCCGATCGCCGTGTGCTGAAAGCCAGGGTCGACGGCGGCAGCGGCATTTTCTCCGGCAACAATGGCGCTCAACCCGTCGAGTCGACGGTGACGATGCGCGCATTTGCCCGCGTGCGCAGCAAGCAGTCGTGGATTCCTGTCGTCGCGAAGTGCGGGATATGGCACGAGCACGTGGTCGGCGTGTCGCTGCAGAAATACGAGGGTCATACGCCCGTCGTGCATTGACGCGGGGGGCTAGTCTCCGCGATCGTGCAGCTTGAATCCCGCCGACGGGCTATACGACAGCCTGTGCCTCGGCGCGAGCAGATCGTAGTCGCGCAACGCGGACAAGTAGGACGGACCGTGAATGATGGCGGGCGATGGCGTCGATGCGCGATGCCGTTCGGGCGGGGGCTGCGGCTGCAGAAGCGCCGGGTCGAGACGGGAACTGGACGGCAGGTTGGCAAGCACGATGGCCTGCGAGTCCGCGCCAGCCGAACGAACGCCGGCTGCGGCAAACGCTGCCATCCACGCTGCGAGCAGAACGACGTAAGATTTCATCTGCTACCGGAAATGCGCACACTGATTCGTCGGCGCGTCTTTGCGCACGATGCGCCAATCCGCCGCTATGAATCGATATTAGTCACGCAGTGACATAATTTCAACCAGCACCCGACATCGATGGAGTCTCCCATGGCAGCACGTCCCGCCGCTGCGGTCGAAGCCCCGACCAAGCAGGATCTGGAGGCGATGTCCGCATTCCGCTACCAGTTGCGGCGCTTCCTGCGCTTTTCGGAGGAGGTGACGCACACGGCCGGCATCACGCCGTTGCAGTATCAGCTGATGCTTCATGTGCAGGGCATCGAAGGACGCGACTGGGCGACGGTCGGCGAGCTTGCGGAGCGTCTGCAAGCCGCGCCGCATGGCACGGTGGCGCTCGTGTCGCGCTGCGAGTCGGCGGGACTCGTCGCGCGCAAGACCAGCCGCAGCGACCGCCGTCAGGTGGAGGTGCATCTGACGTCGAGAGGTGAACGCCTTCTGCTCCGGCTGGCTACCTTGCACAAGTCCGAGATGGAGGCATTCGGCTGGGCATTCAAAGGCGGGTTCGAAGGCATCTGAATACGCGCCGGCACCTTTTTCGCCGCGCCGCTGCGACGAATGGCACAGCGTGACGTATTCGCCGCCCACTAGCGCGTCTGCCGTTATCCGAGTTCGTCGATCATCAGCCGCGCAGCGGGCGACAACACGGCACCGCGCCGCGTCACGATGCCATAGGGTTCGGTACGGGATTTCACTTCGATTGCAAGCGTCCGTGCAAGGCCATGATCGGACAGCATCGCGGCCATGTCGCGCGGCATCAGGGAAACGAGCGCAGGGTCGCGCTGCAACATCAGCACCGTTGTCATCGTCGACGCGGTTTCGATCGTGTGAGGCGGCACGGGGAGTCCTGCTTCCTTGAACTCGCGTTCGAACAGCCCGCGCAGCGGCATCATGCTCGGATAGACGATCCAGCGGGAAGACGCGAGATCGGCGAGCTTCACGTCTTGCGCGTCCGCCAGTGGATGCGCGCGGCTCGCGACGATCGCAGCCGGTTCGTCGCTCAGTTCTTGATAGTCGTAGTGATCGGGCTGCCGCGCGACGGTCTTGCGGCAGATGGCCAGATCGAGCCGCCCCTGGTCGAGCAGCGCGAGGAGCCGCGCGCTTGTGTCTTCGACGACTTCGACCGTCAACGTGGGCTGTCTTTGCCGCAGACGCGTCAACGCATCGACCAGCACGCCCGACACCGCGCCCGTGATCGCGCCGACGGCGAGCCTTCCGCCCGAGCCTTGCAGAATGCCTTCCATCTCTTCACGCAGATGGGCGACGTCCATGTGAATCAGCCGCGCGTAGCGGATCACGCAGCGCCCGAGTTCATTCGGCTGAATGCCATGCGGCGAGCGCGTGAAAAGCGTCGCGCCGAACGTCGCCTCGATCTCGCGCAGCGCCTTGGTTGCACCGGGCTGGGTCAACGCCATCTCGTCGGCGGCGCGATGCAGCGAGCCGTGTTCGTCGAGCGCGATCAGAAGACGCAGTTGCTTGAGCCGCAGACGCGCGGCAATCGAATCGACATTCGGCAGCATGGGCTATTGTGTTGTCAGCTTTTCCATCAGGAAGTCCACGAAGCAGCGCACGCGCGACGACAGATGCCGCGCATGCGGATACAGCAAAACGAACGGACGCGTGCGGCCGCCATATGGCGTGAGCACTTCGCGCAGCGTTCCATCGTCGAGATCGCGAGCCGCGACGAACCGATAGGTTTGAAAAAGGCCCGCTCCGTGCCGCGCGAGGGAGACGCCGGCCAGCACGTCGCCGGATGTGCTATATCCGCCGCGCGTCATCATCTCCAGTTCTTCCCCTGCTCGCGTGAAGAGCCATGACAGATTGCGCCCGGTGCTCGGCAGCGCGTACTGAATGCACTCGTGGTTGATCAGATCGTCGGGTGTCTCCAGCTTGCCGGCCGATTTCAGATAGGTGGGCGACGCCACGACGACGAGCTCGGCATCTTCAAGCTTGCGCGCGATCAGTCCGGAGTCGTCGGGCGCGCGGCCTCGTATGGCGAGGTCGAAGCCTTCGTCGGCGAAGTCGATGTTGCGGTTGCTCAGATGTGCCTCGACCGTGACGCCGGGATAACGCGCGCGGAATTCGGCCAGCAGCGGCAACACGCGGTAATGGCTATACGGCGTCGGCATGCTGATGCGCAAGACGCCTGTGGGCGTGCTCTGTTGTCCCGTCACTTCGCGCTCGGCGTCGGCAAGCTGGTTGAGCGCCTGACGACATTGCTCGAAGTAACGGCGCCCGGCATCGGTGAGCCTGATCTGTCTCGTCGTGCGCACGAAGAGCCGCACGCCGAGGCGCGACTCCAGGCGCGCGACGGAACGGCTCACGGCAGCAGGCGTTACACTCGCGGCCGTCGCGGCGACGGTGAAGCTCTCCAGCTCAGCCGCGAGGCAGAACAGTTCGATGCTGCCCAGAAGAAGGTCTTCGAATCGACGCTGCATGGCCTTTCCATGATCTGCCGGATGTGCTGCTCGTTTTGCCTGACGCAAAGGCACGGCGCGGTGCAGCGGGATGGTTGACGGCGGGTCCGCAGAGGATAGCAGGTCTTGCGGCATGGGCTGGCTCGCAGCGCGAGCGCGCGTCCGTCATGGCTCGCGACAGCAAGTACAGCGAGCCATCGCCGGCGCAACGATACGCGCGTTGCCCGATCTGTTCCCGCCGCTCAACAGTGTCTTGACTGGCAACCGGTTGACCGGTCTTTGCCTGATAGCCGATCATCTATGTAAAGAGGCTATGCTTGCGGGAGCATTTGCAGCCGAAGCACGGACCTTCGACTATCCGCTCTGGCGTGTGGATCGCGAGCGGCATGGTCTCCAACTTACGCGATGAGGTCATCAGATGAGCAATCGTTTCGAAGACAAGCCGCTTCTCAAGTTGCTTGGCATCAGCAAGCCGATCATTCAGGCGCCCATGGCGGGCACCAGCACGCCGGCGCTCGCCGCGGCCGTTTCGAATGCGGGCGGCCTCGGATCGCTCGGCGTGGGCGCGATGAATGCCGAAGCCGCGCGAAAGGCAATCCGCGACACACGCGCTTTGACCAACGCGCCTTTCAATATCAACGTCTTCTGCCATGAACCCGCAACCGCCAATGCGAAAGTCGAAAAGGAATGGCTGAACTGGCTTGCTCCGCACTTCGAGAAGCACGGCGCGAGTGCGCCTGAGAAGCTCAGCGAAATCTATACGAGCTTCATCGAAGATCAGGCGATGCTCGACGTGTTTCTGGAGGAAAAGCCGGCTATTGTCAGCTTCCATTTCGGCTTGCCTTCGAAAGAAATCATCAAGGCGCTGAAGGACGCGGGCATCAAGCTGCTGGCGTCGGCGACGAATCTCGACGAGGCGGCGGCCGTCGCCGATGCGGATGTCGATGCCATCGTCGCGCAAGGTATCGAAGCGGGCGGCCACCGCGGCGTGTTCGATACGCAAGAGTTCGACGAAGGCTTGGGCACGTTCGCGCTCACGCGTCTCTTCGCGCAGAAAGTCGATCTGCCCGTGATCGCGGCGGGCGGGATCATGGACGGCGCGGGCATCGCGGCGGCGCTCGCGCTCGGCGCGCAGGCCGCGCAGCTCGGAACGGCTTTCGTGCCGTGCCCGGAGACGTCGATCGACGAGGGCTACCGCCGCGCCATTCTCGGCGACCCGGCGTATCACACCGTTTTGACATCGGCGATTTCTGGGCGGCCGGCGCGCAGCATGGTGAACAGGTTTACCGAACTCGGCCGCTCGGCGGATCGTCCTGAGACGCCGTCTTATCCGATCACCTACGACGCGGGCAAGGCGCTGCATGCCGCCGCGAAAGCAACGGGCGAGTTCGGTTACGGCGCGCAGTGGGGCGGCCAGGCGGCTGCGCTCGCTCGTTCGCTGCCCGCTGCGGAACTGGTCGCGCAACTGGAAACGGAACTCGTCGAGGCGATCCGGCGTTTGCTGCCGTTCGCGTCCTGAAGAAATGGATCGGCGCGAGATGGGAGACCAGACTTCCGTTGCACACAACGGCGATAACGTGCGCGACATCGGTGCGACCGTGTTGTCGATCAATGTCGGCTCGATTGAGCCTCTCGACGTTGGGCTTTCTTCGGAAGGGCTGCAAGTCGAGTCGGCGATACGCAAGCGCTCGATCAGCAGCGCGAGCGAGGGCGCGGTCGTCGAAGTGAAGAAGCTGGGTTTCGTCGGCGACCAGCAGGCGGATCTCAGCGTTCACGGCGGGCTCGACAAGGCCGTCTATCTGTATCCGATCGAGCACTACGCATGGTGGCGTGAAAGGCGCATCGAGGCGAGCGTCGCGCATGCCGACAGACCGCTCGAATTCGGCGCGTTGGGCGAGAACCTGACTACTCAGGGCGTGCTCGAAACAGATTTGTGGGTCGGCGATGTGCTCGTTATCGACGAAATCAGGTTGCGTGTCGAGGCGCCACGTAGTCCCTGTTTCAAGCTGAACGCGGTGATGGGCTACAGGCGCGCGGCAAAGCACATGTATCAGAGCGGATTTGCGGGCGTCTATTTGAGCGTCGTGCAAACGGGATTGGTGCGAGCGGGTTCGCGTATCGGCCTTGTGCCGGGGCGTCGCGAGGAATCGATCAGCAACATGCTCGACTTGCGCCGTGGCCGCGCGCATAGAGAACCCTGAATGAAACAGTGCGGGCCCATTGCGCGAAGAACCTTTAGGCTTTCTCGCGCAATCGGCCGCAACCGGCTGCCGCAATTGTCTGCCGGCACTTAGCCCGGCTTTTTGGCTTTCTGCCGACGATATTCCTCGACGGGCAGCCCGCCCCATCCCCAGTTCTCCGTCTCGACTTCCTGAATGACGACGAATGTCGCTTCGAGCGGCTTGTTGAGCACGTTAAGTAACAGCTCGCTGGCTCCCTTGATCAGTTGCGCCTTCTCTTCCGGCGTCACCGCGTTCGCGCCGGGCTTGTTTCCTTCACGAGTGACCTGAATCGTCACGATAGGCATGGCAATCTCCGTGATGTTAGGCAGATGATGCACCGTTGCCGGTGCCTCGCCGTTGTGCTCAGTGGCCTGCGCTCTGGCCGCCGTCGACGTGCAGGATCTCGCCCGTGACGAACGGCGCGGAGTCGAGGTACACGACGGCATCGACGATGTCGCGCATTTCGCCCATATGGCCGACGGGATGCAGCGCACCGAGCGCTTCATGGGTTTCCGGCGCGTGCATCGGCGACTTGATGATGCCCGGCGAGACGGCGTTCGCGCGAATACCCGTCTTCGCGTATTCGATTGCAAGCGACTTCGTGGCCGCATTCAGGCCGCCCTTGGTCAGCGATGCGAGCACCGACGGCACGCCGGAGATTGCATGATCGACGAGACTCGTCGTGATTTGCAACACATGGCCGCTTTTGTTCTTCTCCATCTCTGCGATTGCGAGCTGCGTGATATGGAAGAAGCCGTTCACATTGACGTTCAGGATGGAGGCGTAGTCTTCAGCCGTGTATTGCGTGAACGGCTTCGCGATGAAGATGCCCGCGTTGTTGATCAGCGTATCGACGCGGCCAAAGCGTTCGACGGCTTCGGCGACGGCACGTTTCGCGACTTCGCGATCGCCGATGTCGCCGGCGATTGTCACGACGTTCGGATCGTCGGACGATTTGATCGAACGCGCGATTGCGACGACGCGATAGTCGCGTTCACGGAAAGCTTTGACGAGTTCCGCGCCGATACCTTGCGATGCGCCAGTGACGATAACGACCTTTTGCGAGTTGCTCATGATTGACCTCAAGACGTTGGTGGCATTTGCCGTCGGGAATCGACAGCGCCGTTAGGTCGTCAATCTAGGCTTACTCGATCCGCTTGCGTACACCCGCAGTGGACAAACAGTTTTGACGCGTGGGAACAAATGCGGATGCGTTGCGGCGCGTGCGGGCAGGCGGTGCATGAGTGGGGATCGTTAACGACGCGTCATAGCAGTGCGGACTTCGTTCCAGTGCGCGGCCGGGCCGATGCCATGGGCGATCTGTGCTTCCTCTGGAATTCACTGTTGCGGAATTTCGCCCCTTATTGGGTGAAGCGCGCGAAGCGCTATTTCACTCGCGGTGATGGCACGCATCATCAAACATCATTTTATTGGTCGACTCGCGCTCCTATCGTTGAGCAAAAGAGAGGACGAGCGCAGCGCAATGCGCCTGACCCGTAACGGAATACAGGAGACAGTGCGCGGTACTGCCGCGAGCGTTATCGTCGGGCGCAATCCCGCCTTCTATGAGCACGGCGTACCCGCCGGAAAGCTGATCGGCGGCGGCAAAATGCCGGTGATGCATCTGGCCAAGGCCGTGGGAGGCGTTTTCGTACTCGGCTTTTTGTCTGCGCAAGGGCGGCGTCGACTGGCGCGCGGGCGTATCTGATGCGGGGCGCTGGTGCGATGTGTTCGAAACGCGACTTCAAGATTCAGCGATGCTTTATCTACCTCGACCCCGACTATGAGAGTGCGGACACAGGGTGATATCCGTGGCTGGCGCGGCAGCGTGTAGAGGCCGTTCGTGCCAGAAGGGCGGCGTCGCTGCCCTTCGCGGTGCATCGCGATTGACGCATGCTTCGTTTTTCATCGCGTGACACTCTCATATTTTCGCCATTTATTTTCGATTTTTGTCGCCGGCTGCGGGGCTAAGATCACCGCAGCCGAAAATAAAAGAGAGGCGGAAAGAAATGGCGAGCACGTTGGATCTGTCTGTGTCTGCGGGCACGAGCAAGTCGTCGAAGATAGACGCCATTCGATTTCTCGCAGCCTTCTGGGTGCTGATGTACCACTTTCGGCCGCCGGCGTTCAAGGAACTGCTGCCGCATCAGCTTGCCTCTTTGAGCGGCGCATTATGGTCAGGATCGACAGCGCTGTTTGCCGGGCCTGCCGCTGTCATCGTGTTCTTTGTGATTTCCGGTTATTGCATTCATAGCGCGTATCACCGGGATGTGGCGCTCAAGCCCGTCAACTACTACGCGTCGCGCTTCGTTCGCATCGGAGTGCCGCTTGTGATCCTGTTGTGCGTGGTTCAGCCGCTGCCGACAGGGCAAAACTATCTGGAATCCGTGCTGTGGTCGCTCTACTGCGAGATGGTGTATTACGCGGTGTATCCGATCTTGCGGCCGCGATTTCGCTATATCGGCGAAATGATCGTCGGCACGGCGATGGCGGCGGCCGTGATGGTGGCATCGGTGCGCCTGTTCGGGCATCCCGCTTGTCACGGCTGCGTCTACGAGACGTATGGCGTGTCCGGTACCGCGCTGCTGTACGCGGCGGGCTGGATTTTCGGCTGCATGATCGCGGAGACGCAGCGCAACGCTGCGCAGTTCCAGGATCGCGGCGCCTATTCGGCGCTTACGATGCTGATCCAGCGCGGCCTTGCGCGAAGCACTCGGTGCCTCGCGAACCATCTCGTCGCGCTGAGAGTGGCCGTCGTCGCGTCGGGCGCCATCATCATGATTCTGCTATCGGGATCGAGCCTCAAGCCGGCGATGCTGCCCTTGATCACACCCGACATCACGCTTCCGCTGTTCCAGTTTCTTGCGGCAGTGTGGATCGCGGCAGAGACGGACACGCCTTCGCAGTCCCGCGTCTGGTCCCGACTGGCCGCGTTGGGCGCGTGGTCCTATAGCCTTTATCTTTGCCACAAGACCGCGCTTGCGTTGCTTGAAGTAGCGGGATTCGACGGCACATCACGATTCGCGTGGTTCGTCGAAGTATCGTTGGCGTTCGTCATCAGCTACGCGTTTTATCGGGTGATCGAACGGCCTTCGCATCTCGTTTCACAGCGGCTGCGCAAATACGCGCCCGAGCGCCGGGCGCACCTGCTGCGTGAACGCACGCGCATCACGGCGTCCAGCGATAGACGATGATGCTGGAGCCGTTGTAGTTATCCTTCGTGACCACGTATTCGCCTGTCGACCGGAGGTAGGCTCTCAACCCATACATCGAGTCCACATCGTTGCCCACGTCCACTGTGCCCGGATTCCTGTTGGTCAGCGTGGCATCGAGATGGCCCGTGGTGAGATTGAATGCGTCGATATTGGGTACGGTATGCACGTATCCGACGAAGAGATAATTGCCCGCTGCCGTAATAGACTTCGGGTTGGCGCCCGTCAGATTGATCACCGGATCGGGCTTCGTTGTATTGCCCGCGCTCCAGCCGTGATACACCTCGATTCGCGCATGTATCGCGGTCCAGTCCGGGCTTCCGGCGATGCCCTGCGCGAGGATCATCGTGTCGGTATCCGCGAGATAGACGATGCGCGTCAATGGACGGATGCTCTGCGGAATGGGCAGCGTAATGCCTGCGCCCCATGTGGGCTTGCCATTGCCGTCGAAGCCCGTCAGCGGATAGTGATAGATGTGGTTCGTTCTGTCGAGACCGGCCCACACGTCGCCTTTGCTATCGATGCAAAAGCCCCCCGTGATCGGCCGCGTCGTATTGAATGCGGGCCCCGGAATCGATCCATCGGGCGTGGCGATGTAGCCTTCGGTCGGATCGAAATGGAAAAAGTAGAAGATCGCGGGGTTCTGTCCTGACGCAACGAGAATCCGATTGCCGCCGACACTGACGAGTTGGCCGAAGTGCTCGTTGCGTTGCGTGTCGTTCATGTTGAGCCGAGGGTCATCCGGATAGCTGAATGGATCGACGGTATTCGCGACGAAAGCGCCGCCTGCTGTGCCCGTGTAGATGTTGGTCCCGCTGTAGAAATAGGCGCCATCTGTCGCGGGATCGGGTGCAGCGACTGCTTCGAAGTTGAGGGACTGGAGTTTCCATTGCAGGTTGCCTGCGCCGTCATACGCGTGAATGTCGGTGCCGCCGTTGCGCCCGAGATCCCATCCGCCACCCCATGGATTGTCGAGTACGTACAGATTGCCCGCTGAGTCCTTGCCGATGCCGGTAATGCGCGTAAAGCGCTTGTCGCCCACCTGGCCTTTGATGCCCGACGTAGTGTCGAGATAACCGCCCTGAACGCCGAATGTGCCGACTAGCGTCGGCGGGCCCGAAACGTCATAGAGCTTGATGTTCATATCGGGGCCTTCGTCGCCGACCATGAGCCGATTGGACGATGTATCGAAATACAGCGCGGAAGGTCGCGAAGCGGCGGGCATCTGAATCGTATCGAGCGGCACGCCGGCCGCGCTGAATTCGACGATGACGCCTGCGCTCTGACGGGCAACCCAGACGTTCCCCGCGTTATCGAGCGCGAGTGCGCCGGGACTCGTCACGCTGATGTCCTGCTGCCATGCGCCATCCGTCGTGAAGACGCGGACGCGATTGGCGAAAAAGTCGCTCGCATACAGCAGCGAGCCGGCCGTCGCGAGTCCGGTGATCGCGTCGGCACGGCTGACCTTGTTCCATGTGCTCACGTTGATGACGAGATCGCGTTGACGCGTTGCACGGTTGTATCGTCCGACGGCCCCGCTGCCGTAGGCGCTGCCAGACTGCATCGCCGCGAAGATCGAAGTGGCGTTGCCTGTAATCGCACCGCCCTGAAACTCGTTGTGAATGCCGATAGAGCCGAGACTTTGCCCATTCTGATAGACCGCGATTCCGCCTTCGCTTTCGTCCCAGAAGGAAGCCGTATAGATGATCCCTTCGGGCGCGACCCACATCGAGCGCGCGGCATTGCCTACGTGCGCGGCCAGTGTTCCGAACGTGTTCGCGAGCCAGTCGGTGGTGTACTGCGCATGACAGACCGTGGCGATCATGGCGATCACCGCGCCAAAGAATGCATGCTTGATTCGCTTCGTGCTCATCTGCTTGGTTCTCCCTGCAGCAATTCTTTGGAAAGAGTGATCCGTAGTTATTCGATTCTAGATTGCCAATGTGTCGATACGAGGCCGATGTCGCAACTAATGCTGCGTGCATCGTTGCAGGTGCAACGTGTGTGATTGCTTGGGGAAAGTGGACGGTGCTTTCAGCGTGGAGCGGCGCTTATTATGCCGCTTGCGTGGTGCGCCACGCGATCCAGCGGATCGAGCAAGGCGTACGTTCTCGGATGCCGTTCGGCATACGTCCTTGCTCGTGACGGTAGGTCGATACGATCAGAACGTGTGACGCATGCCCACGGTGACGGCGACTTGGGTGTTGGTCGCCGATGGCGACAACGTGTTGATCATTGCGTGCGAGAGCACTGAATCTGCGGGTGCGCCGTGCACGTTCTGGTAGACGCCTTCGAGATAGAAGTCGGTGCGCTTGCTCACTGCATAGTCGGTCTGGAGCATCGCTGTGTTCCATCCAGGCGCCGAACCGTTGTACGCGCCATGCGTATACGTGTAAGCGCCGGACACGCTCAGTGCCGTCGTGAGCGCGTATTTGGCGTTCACCTCGTAGTTGTCGAGGCGCAGCGAGCCCGCGAGAGAGCCCACGCTCGTATCGTCGGCGCCGAGGTAAGAACCTGTTCCGAAGGAGAACACGCCCGACACGTTGTCGATCTGCGTGTGGCTCCAGACCAGGCCGACGGTAGCTGGCCCATACGTATAGTTGCCGCCGAGCGACCAGATGCGCTGACGTTGCGCGACGAAGTTGGCGCTGGTGTCGCCCGATGTGACCGCGCCGCTTCCATTACCGGCATTGTTCAGTTGCAGATAGCCTGCCGCGAGGTTGACGGGCCATTGCGAATACGACAGGCCGAAACCGTATGAGCGGTTGTTCGAAAAGTCACCGGCTTTATTGCTGAATGCGTACATCGTTTCGAACGTGATGCCGCGATAGATGGGGCTCGTGTACTTGACCGTGTTGTTGATCACGACGGAATTCGCGGCGAGATTGTCGTTCTCGAACGGATGTGCCGCCATGCTGCCGCCCCACGTATTGAATTCCGCCGTGAGGGGGCCGACGAGGTCGTTCATCACGTCAAACTGGCGGCCGAACGTCAGCGTGCCATATGGATCGCTTTGCAAGCCAACCCATGCCTGCGAACCGAAACCATCGCCGGAGAAAGCTTGTGCACCATTGTTGAGAATGAAGCCTTGTTCGAGCTTGAATAGCGCGTGCAAGCCGCCGCCGAGATCTTCCGAGCCTTTAAGGCCGAACACGGTGTTCTGCGTCGAGCTGCTGTTGAGTTGCCAGTTGCTATGGCCTAGCTGGTTGTTCGTGTAGACGAGGCCCGTGTCGAGCAGACCGTAAAGCGTGACGCTGCTTTGCGCGTGTGCCGAGACGGATATAGCTCCGAGCAGTGCGAGGGCGAGTGAGGATTTTTTCATGTTTGGGCTTCTTGATGGGCCGTCGATTAAATAGAACGTTTGGTTCAGTGTTGCCACTGTTGGCGCGCATGCGCTGCATGTTCTAGCCATGCCGATTTGAATCCGTTCTTCTATCGCGTGTCGCATATCCGCGTACTGAATGACTTTGGAAAGCGAACATGCGTGGCCGACGCCGCACAGCGCGACGACGCGAATCATATAACGGTCATGTGTCATACGAATGCATCGCGCGCAAGCGATGGCTTTCATTTCTCCGACGGCACAGCGATTGGCGGAAATATGGGCTTACACTTTGGCTCTATTTGTTGAATGATTGCGTCCGCTTTGCTCTTCATTGCGCGAGTCAATTGCCATTACGATAGTCGCCTCTCACGGCCGCGTGAGTCGGGAAGCGAGGCGCTTAGGCGTGCGCTGTACCGGACGAACATGGACAACAAAATGGAGGAGTTGTATACAAGAAACTCGCCCGACCGGCCGTTCAGGAACAAAAATGGCTACCGCGAGAAAGTACGGCAGCGGACGGGTTTGCGCGTAGCAGGCTAAAGCTCGAGGTCCAGTCGCAGTGCGCGTCGGCAACGCGCATGAGCACCGGGATCTCCGCTTTCTGCCTGTCTTCTTGCTATTGCTACGAATCCGGTGGTACTACAACAATGATTACCTTCGATACAACCATCGAGACATATCTCGCGCACCTGCATCTCGGCCCGCTGCCGAGCCTCGCGATGAGAGCCCTCACCGATATGTACACGTTCAGAGGGCTCGTGCTCATCCCTATCTTATGGTGGATCTGGTTCAAGCCCGGCGAGCGGCAGGAATGGCAGCGCGAAGTGGTCATCGCAACCGTTGCGAGTGGCTTACTGGCGCTTGCCGTTGGACGATTGCTCGCCGACTTTCTGCCGTTTCGAGTACGGCCTATCTACAATACTGAATTGCATTTGCAATTCTCGACAGGCTCTCTCCATGACGCGATGCTCTCGAACTGGAGTTCGTTTCCGAGCGACCACGCAATGCTTTGGATGGCGGTTGCGACGGGCGTTTTTATCGTCTCCCGCTTCACGGGCGTACTCGTATTTCTGTACACGGCCATTTTTATCTGCTTTCCGCGCGCCTACCTCGGCTTTCACTATCCGACTGACCTGCTCGCGGGCGCGGCAATTGGCATTGCCATTACTTATCTCATGACGAGAGACCCGATTCGGACGCGTTATGCCGCGCGATCGTTGCTCTGGATGGAGCGCTATCCGGGGGCTTCATCGATGTTGGCGTTCATTCTGTGCTTCGAACTCGTCACGCAGTTCGATGAACTCCGAAGAATTGCGAGTGTGGCGGCAAAGGCGCTTTGAGTGCGGCCAGCGCGACGTGAAGAAATTCCACTGATAGCGGGCTTGCAGTCGTCGTGCAAGGTAAAGAAAGAATTTGCACTCTCTACAGGGCATTTTTTCAATGCGCCGTCCAATGACGGACTCAAGCCGCGACGGCTGATTCCCATTCGGATGGCACGGATACTGCGTTCCCCCACTTCGTGCATTGCCTGCCCATCGGCGCACATGACACGAACTGCAATCGGGAGGTCGCGGTGTCCGCTATCAATGTCAGCCGGAGGCAACGATGTATGTCCGCGCTTTTGCGTCGTGACTTCGACGAACCATCTTGCAGGCAGACCGTCCCTTCTTCTGGCTCGACGCGCAAGCGTGTCGGGGTTGTCCCGTGCGCGCTCGTATTCATCGAAACGGACAGTACGGGAAGCCCGAATTGCACGCGCGCTGACCCATTTTGCTACCTCGAACAGGCCATTACGCTCAACCGTAGTCTGATGGCGGTCGGGCTGCCGAGATTGACGGTCGCGACAAACGTCGCCGGGCAGATCGAGCAGTACCTGACGAAGGTAGATTCCGATTCGCGTCCCTGTGTGCTGCAGTTGAGACCGTCCAGATTGACGTTGCCGAAAATGACGCGGTTCTATAGCGCACACTTCAAGCTGGACATGATGGAGCAAGTCGCCGCGACGCTGCGCGACGGCGAATTGCTCATGCTGCTCGACACCGACATGCTCGCGCTTCGAACGCTCGACGAAGAACTTCTGCGACGCTGCCAGGTGACAGGTGTCGGCGCGTTCGACATTTCCGATCAGGAGTTTTCGGCGTACGGCGACGCGCGCGTCATTGGCGACCTCGAGACCGTGGCCGGAAAGTCGCTTCAAAATCCGCGATGGTTTGGAGGCGAAGTACTGCTCGCGTCGACGAAGTTCATCAATGAACTAGTGCCTTATGCTCACGCGTGCTTCGAGCGTTACCGACTTGCCATAGATGAGTTGAACCACAACGGGGATGAGGCATTTGTTTCCGCAGCACTCAATCTGTTGGCAGACGATGGCCATCAGATCATCGATCTCGGCGCACACCGGCTTGTGGGACGTCACTGGTCCGGCAATACACACCGGGACCTTCGCTGGTTCAAAGGATGTTCGCTGCTTCATTTGCCCGGGTGCAAGCGGATGCTCGAGCGTGAGGCGCACCGGGATACCTTCAGTGCGGAGCGGCTGTGGCGAAATCTGGTGCTGCGGCACGAGCTCAATCGAACCGTCTGGCCACTCAGGCGATGGGTCCGCTCGCATGCACGGTCGCGTCACGACCGACGCGCGCAGCGTGATGCGATCAAGTCGACTGCAACAGTCGACGTTCTCGTTTTCGATCCGGATGCGGGGCGGCTTTCCGGACTCGTATCGAGACTAACGTCGCAGGGCCTGCAAGTCATGCCGGCTGTCACGACAGAGGAAGCACGAATTGAGGCTCATCGGCTCAATCCGCGCGTCATCGTCGCATCGAGTCCAATTGGTGCCGCCGACGCCGGCGCATTGCTTGCAGATCTATCGCGAGTGCCAGACCGTTTGCGTCGTCCTGTCATGATCGCATTCTCGATCGATGACGCGCGCCTCGACTGGGCGGAATGGGACCGTTGGTTTCCGCGATCGTCGGATCCCGCTGAGGTAGTACGAGCGGTAAGAGATGCACTCGCGCGACAGTAGACAGTACTATCGCCCGCCATTGCGGCCATTGCCGTTATTCCGGCAGTACCTTTTTACTCATCTCCCAAAAGCGGCAATCATTGCGCGATTGCAGCAGTGCATTATTAATTCGGTAAAAAATAAATACCCAATCAGCTATATGGTAGAGATTGCCGGTACTCGTCGCGCGACTTCCAGGGTCGATACCGAAAAAATATTCTCGGCGCGGTGAAAATTGCATCACCGCCTAGCGTTGTCGAGTAAGTTCTCCCACACTTTGCCACACACAGAAACAGGCGCGCATTGGCTCCCATAGCGCCGGCCCAGCCATTAGCGCTATTGCGCCAGACAACTCGGCCGCACCGGCGATCAGTTCATTCCGCACACGTGCGTAGGGCTATCTCCCGTATGGCCAAAAAAGGCGGAATTCCTTTTCGGCCGCAAACAATCAGAAGAATCGTGCTATTTACCTATTCATTTCCGATTCGTATGTAAATGTCAGTCGTATCCGGGTATTATTTGCACCGATTCAAAGGAACGCGCGCACAAATTGCCGGGCGATTTTTCCGCATCAGAACGGCAAACGTTTGCGCGTTGCACAAAGATGTGCGGCAGTCAGTGGCAACGCATTGGGAATCGTCGTAGTTCGCTAGTCAAAGTCTTCCGCAGCTGGATGGACCGTGGACTTTGAGTTCTAGCGTCACCGCTCGAGAAGCATTTGGAGCGGGCAGTTCAATCATTTCTCATGTCACTCACCGAAAGCGCGAGTAGTTGTCCTTGTACGTAAGGATTACTAATTAAATAGCGCTTTGCCGACGCCGGACATCGCATTCGAAGTTCGAGCATTCACCCACTTGGGACTTTTTATTCGAGAAATTTCTCGACAGGGGAAGTATTTGTCATGAATAAACGACGTCAATTTCTTGGCCAGCTGACGGCTCTCGGTGGCAGCTATCTTCTCGCGGCTTGCGGCGGTGGTTCAGGCGATGGCGCCGGCAGCGCGTCCGGCGCAGCTGTCGCGAACGTCGCGGCTCGCGCAAGTACGGCATCGGCAAACGGCACGACTATTCCATCGGCAAGCTCGATTACAGACACGTCGGGTGCGGTATGGACGTTGTCGCAAGGATCCGTCTACCGGAATGGCGCAAAAGCGGGCAACACGTACAACGTGACGCTGCTGATGATCTATGGCGCCGTGATTTATCACCAGGGCACGGGCGGGCAGTTCTACGCGTGGAACGGCACTACGTGGACGGCGTGTAACGACCCGCGCCTCGGCGGAACGTCGCCTGACGGTACAACTATTCCTTCCGCTTCGTACATCATCGACAAGGCGGGCGCGATGTGGACCGTCGTCAACGGTGTCATCTATCGGAACGGTGGGACCGTCGGCAACACGTACAACGTATCGCTGTTGCTGTGGTACGGCGGCAAGATCTGGCACATCGGTACGGGTGGACAGTTCTATGTGCTCACCGACCTCGATCGCTGGTTGCCATGTAACGACCCGCGCAACGCCGCCACGGTCCCCGCCATGGCAGGCATGTTCTACGGCGTCAACGGGCACTTTGACTACACTTACACACCGTCTCAGCTCGTATCGATTCTGAGGAACATGGGCTGCACGAGCTACCGTGTGGGCTGTACCGACGATCCGAATCAGCTGAACGCCGTCAGCAAGCTGGCTGCTGCCTTCCAGGCGGCCGGACTCCAACTGCTGGTCCTGATCAACCAGGGCGTCTACGATTCGAATGGAAATGTGTTCAGCAGCGAGTCGGCGGCATATTCGCGCGGCCAGCAGGTTGCGATGGCCGTCGCCAACGCACTCAAGCAGTATGGCGTGACGCTCTACGAATGCGGTAACGAGTTGACGCGCCAGAACGCGACGATTCTGGACTTCACCAATGCCGGTACGAAAGCGGTCGATTTTAACAACAGCAATTGGCCGGCCATGCGTGGCGTGATGCGCGGAATGATCGACGGCGTGAAGTCGGTTCAATCCAACGCAAAATGCGGCATCAACTTTTGTGTTGCGGACATCGGTGCAGCGGACGCCTTGTGGGACGGCATGCAACCGGATGGCACGGGCGGTTACCCGAAGGTACGCTGGGACGTCACGACGTGGCACAACTACGAAGTGTATGGCGACATCTTCAACATCGGCATCGACGGTTCGGGCCCGGGCTTCGACCTGCCGACGTACTGCAAGGCTCGATATGGCGTGCCGTTCATCATCACGGAATGGAACACGGGTCCTGAGAAGGCGCAGGATTATCGCGCCAGTTACATTACGAACACGTTGAGCAAGTACTATCAGGCGCGGACGTCTCACAACATTCAGGCTGTGATGTACTACGTGCTCGATAGCGGAAACAACACCTATGGTGTTATGACCAACGGCACGACGCTCAATCCGCCGTACAGCGCGCTAACCGGCTTCATGGCAAGCAACCCCGCGAACTGATTCCGCGCTGGCCGCTTGCTATTCGTCGCCCCTTCTTCGCTCGGTCCTTGAGTGGAGGAGGGGCGATTTCACACACCCCTGGTCAAGAGCTTTCCCCATTCATAGTCGATGTGGTCCGGCGTGAAAGGCAATACGCCAGCGCCAGGCGTGAACGTCAATTCGCCGAAATAGACCTCGTCGTCCGGCGCATAGAGATCGACACGAACATAGTCGAAGTCTTCGCAGAGTCGCGTCGCCGCTTGCAATATCGCATCCAGATTTTTGGGCCGTGGCGGAGGCACGGGGCTGCGCGTGTACGGTCCGATCATCACATCCATGACGTTCCAGTTTTCGTCGAACACGTCGCCATGTGTGTTGTTACCGAAGCGGTCCGAAATCAGCAAGGTGTACATGGTCGGATGGCCCGTTCGTCCACCGAAGCAATGCAGCTTGAAATCGGCTGGAATCTGCCCCTGCTTGTCAAGCAGAAGCTTTTCAAAAAAGATACGCGGCTCGATGCTCAAATAGTGTCGCTCGCGGGCAACGCGATAGAAGGACGCCGACAGCCAGCGATCAGCCAATTCTTTTAGCTTCTCGAAAGATGTAGTCGATTTATCTCGGACTATTTCAACAAAGGTACTGCCGTGATTCGCTTTCATGACGAAAGAGGACGGCAGTCTGTCGAATACCTCGCGCGTGAAGAGTTCTGGCGCAGCGATCAGCGGGACGAGATGTTCGCGTCCGAGCTTCTTCTCGACGTACTCGCGAACCGCAATCTTGTCGGTCAGAGGCACATAGCGCGGGTCTGGCCGAAGGTTACGCTGGAGGATCTGCTCATTGAACGTAGTAGGGTGAATGAGCTTCGGATACCGACCAATACACTTCTTGTGTAGCAGACTCAGGAAGAGTGCGTCAGGCAATACCTGTTTGGCGGCTTCTTTCATTCTCCTGAACGGCGACGGAAGCTCATTCGATCCACCGTGCGCCCCGTCCTGCTTCGTGTCCTGCGAGACACTCACTGTGTCGCTCGCCCGCATACCCTCGATTATTGGCATTCTTTGCGCTCCCCGTGCGTCAGGTCAGTAGATCAGCTTTGCCGATGATGCAAGTGCTGCGGCATGCACGACCACGCTGGCTGTGGATGCTGCTGCCGGCGGTTGTGAACGTTCCTCGGCGGGAAGATGGCGCAGCGCCCGGAAATGGGTGGGCGATACACCGTACCGCAGCTTGAATATTCTTCCCAGGCGATTGCCGTCGCCCATTCCACAACGCCGGGCAATCTTGTCGATGGGAAGGTCGGTTTCGATCAGCATCGAGCAAACGACTTCAAAGCGCGTGCGCAACAGATACTCGAGCGGCGTCATACCGAACTCGCTCTTGAACCGGCGCTGATAATTCCGCTTGCTCATCGCGGCGGACTCGGCCGCAAGGCCCACGGAAATAGGCTTGCTGTAGTTCTCGCGAATCCAGCGTGCGGACTCCCGGATCTTTTCCGTTGTCGTCGCAATGTTCAAATCTTCAGCGTCAGGCCGTACTCGCTCAGGGACGTTCGTCTGCAACGCGCGAGCAACCCTGCGCGCGATCTCCGCATTCAGGTCGCGTTCGATCTGCAAGAGCGCCATCTCCGATGGCGTCGGGCCGGCGGGACGCGTCTCGGACACGCCATCGTCAAGCACGAATACGGGCACGGACGACTGAGCCGGGGGCGTAAACGCTTCAAGCTTCGGCTGCATCCCGCCTGGCACGTTCGAGCCTTGGCGCGACAGCCAGGAAACGAGTGCCTCGTTGTTTTGTGCCGCGCCCTCCGAACCGCGAGCGACAAAGAGTGCGTGAAAGTCGGCAAGCCGGTATTGATCGAGCTTCTGCGTCCAGATCGAGAAGCAGGAACCGCCCGTAACAAAGCCACCGGACTCCGACAACACGGTGAACCGATAAGGAAGATGTTCGCCGTTACCGTGGTCGAATTCGTTGGCGAGGCGAAATGCGTCTCCAATGGCGCCTACGGCCGCCATTGAGCAGTGGTGCGAGATGAGCACGCCAATGTGCCTCTCAAGCCTTGAATCAACCGGTCGTTCGTCAGTGTGCCACGGATGCGATCGAGCAAACCCATTCACGTTTAGCTCTCCAAATTAATGCGAAATACTTCGATGCGGCCCAGAATACCGTAGTGAATAGATCGATTGAATAGCTGTCGGATTTGTGCGAACGATGTGGCGTAATTGTTCGAAAATGGAAATTATTACCGAATATCGGCTTTATATTTATCGTGTACTTTTCCGGATCAGGAAATTATTTCGCGTAAAAATTATATGACATTTGTGAAAGAAAAGCGGGCTCGATCTCCCGCGAGCCTTGCAGGACAAGCGTCAGAAAGGCATATGTTGCTTCATTCCCTAAATCTCGACTTTCGGTACTGTCACTAAGGTTCTGTTACGCGATTTCGGCCGGATCGTATCAATCTGTTACACCAATTTCAGATCGGCACAACTCTTTCTTTCCCTGGTAAACCCCGTTACACGCTCCGCGTTATCGGCCATTTGTACCCGAATTTGAGCCGAGGTCGTTCAAATCCCAATTCTGCCCGTCTATGCTTCGCTGCAACACCCTGGAGAAGCCGTCGCCCATTCGTGATTCGTTGGAATGCTGTTTGCAGGTCTTCACCAGGAAATCGCTTACGCCGAAAGCGCGCAAATGTAGTGACCTCGCGTGCTGATGTTTCCTTCGGTCGTGGGATAAAAGTACGCAATCACCGTATTGGACAGTACATCTCTATTGGCTCTCTAACGTCATAGAGATGCGTCTAGATATTTGGCAACCGCTTTGCTCCAGAGGAGGAAAAGCATGAATGGAATGCGCACCATGTTGATCTTCTCGTCCGGAGATTCCGGCACGGCACTAGCTAGTCAGAAAGTCTGAGCGCCGACGCCGAAATGGCGTTCGCATGTCCTGCCGGCTTCGACCTGGCTGAGTGACATTCCGACGCGCCGAATCCGTGTCAGCTTTAGCCGCAACAGCAGCTTCAGTTCGCGATCCGGTGCTGCACTACTGCGTATTGCAGGGTGCTCCAGGGAAACGTACATGAAAGGATGATTCAGGTGGATTACTACCCCTACAACTCGCTTCCTGCTCCTCCCGCTCCCGTCAACAATGAGCGCACGCAGCTCAGTGGGCGCGAGATGCTGAACCTCATGCGCGACCATATCTGGGAAATTCTGGCAACCACGGCGGCCGTGTTCCTGCTCGCGCTCACATATCAATTGGTGGCGAGTCCCGTCTATTCGGCGGATGTGCTCGTGCGTGTCGATCCGCCAGAGCCAAACGCGCTTGGTATCGCGCTGCAGAATCAGGATTCGATGCTTCCGCCGCCCGCACCGTCGCCCAGCACCGAAATGGGCGTGATGCATAGCCGTTCGGTGCTCGACCCCGTGATCGAGAAATATCGCTTCGATGTGACGGTCACGCCGCGCACGATTCCGGTTCTCGGCGACATCGCCGACAAGTTCGCAACGCCTGGCGAGCCTAACAGCGCGTGGCTCGGCTTGAAGTCGTTTGCGTGGGGCGGAGAGGTCGTCAAGGTTGGCTATCTGAACGTCCCGCAGAGCCTCGAGGAAGAGAAGCTCCGGCTCGTTGCACTCGATGGCGGTACTTATGAGCTGCTGGGTCCGTCGGGCGAGTTTCTGTTGAAGGGTGAAGTGGGCAAGCCCGTTACGGCCAACGGCGTCTCGATGCTGATCAATCAGATGGCCGCGCGGCCCGGAACGCACTTCGAAGTGATCCGGTGGAATGCCGTCGATGCCGTCAAGCGCTTCATGGATGTCGTGAAGATCAGCGACAAGGTGAAGGACTCCGGTCTCATCCAGATCGAGTACGCAAACAAGAGCGCGTCGATGGCCGCCGAGGTCGCGAATGCGCTTGGCCAGCAGTACCTGACTTCGGCTGCTGCGAGCCGTCAACTGAACGACACGCAGACGCTCAACTTCATCAAGGGCGAACTGCCGCGTCTGCTTGCGGATTTGCGCAAGACGGAGCAAGCACTCAAGGACTTCCGTGCGAAATCCAATTCGATGCAGCCGACGGCCGAATCGCAGACTTATTTGCAGGGCGGCCTGGACCTGGATCGTCAGATCGCGAGCCTGCAATTGCAGCGTACCCAGTTGCTGGACAAGTACGCGCCGGGTAGCCGCTGGATTCAGAGCATCGACTCCCAGCTCGCGCAGTTGAACAAGACGAAGTCCGAGTTCGACAACCGCTTCCAGGGCATGCCTGCGTCCGAGCGCGAGAGCGTCGATCTGATTCGCGCGCAGAAGGTCGCCGAGACGATTTACATGGGCATGGTGCAGAAAGCAGAGCAATTGACAGTTCGTCGCGCGAGCACGACGGGCGGCGCGCACATCGTCGACTCCGCGATCCGGCCTCATCGCCCGGTTAAGCCGAATCCGCTGATCGTGTTGCCTGGCGGTGCCGTGCTTGGCCTTGTTTCGGGCATCTTCCTCGTATTCATGCGTCGTCATGTTCTCGTGGGCGTGACGGATCCGCGGTACGTCGAGCGCCGCCTGAGCGTGCCTGTTGTCGGCGAAGTGCTGTTCAGTCATCAGCAAACGATGCTTGACCGGAGTCTGCCCGCCGCTGCGCGAAAACCGCTGCCTGGCGTGAGCGGGAAGAATGGATCGCCGCAACGCAATGGAGGCGAATCGGGGGCCGGCGCGAACGAGAAGATCGATCCTTCCTTTAGCGATTCGGGCACCAAGGTACTCGCGGCGCGTTTCCCGCATGACCCATCTGTCGAGGCGCTGCGCGCGGTTCGTACCACGATGTCCCGCGATCTCGCCAACGCCCGTAACAACATCGTGATGGTGACGGGGCCGACGACGTCGGCGGGCAAGAGCTTCGTCGCCGCAAACCTCGCAACGCTGCACGCAGAAGCGGGCTCGCGCGTGGTGCTGATCGACGGCGACATGCGCCGCGGCCACCTCGCCGCGTTCTTTAGCCAGAGCAACCGAGGCGGCCTGTCGGAAGTGCTCTCAGACCGTATTCCGCTGCGTGACGCGCTGCGCGAAGTCGGCATCGACGGCGTCACGTTCATGTCGTGCGGCGCACGTCCGGAGAATCCGGCCGCACTGCTGACGCGCCCGCGCTTCAGGCAATTGCTCGAACGGCTCGGCAATCACTTCGACCTGGTGATCATCGATACGCCGCCGTTCCTCGCCGTCACGGACGCATCGATCATCGCGAACGAAGCGGGCGCCTCGTTGCTTGTCCTGCGCTCCGAAATGCAGTCGGAGGAAGAGATCGCCGACACGGTCAAGAAAATCGAGCGCGCAGGCGGCCGTATCGCCGGTTGCGTATTCAACGGCATACCCGTGCGTCGCAGCACGCGCAGCTACGGCTACGCGACGAACTACGCGAGCGATGTCGGGGATGTCGAGACGGCCAGTTGATGTCGGGCTATCCCACGCTTACGCGACAACAGGAAACGGTACAACTTCGTGAGGCGGAGAAACCCCATGGCATTCGCGATCAACGGAAAATTCACTTCGCAACCCATCACGGGCGTGCAAAGGGTCGCTTATGAGCTCACCCGAGCGATGCAGATGCGCGAGAACCCGGGTAGTGAACTCGAGGTCTTCGTGCCGCAAAACGCGATGGAGCCGGGTGCGTCCCTTAAGCGGCAGCGCCGGTTTCCGTGGTTGCGCGGCACGCTGTGGGAACAGATTACGTTGCCGATTGCCGCGCGTCGGATGACGCTCGTCAATCTGTGCAACACCAATCCGATTCTCAAGCGCCGTCAGGTGGTGATGGTTCACGATATGGCCGTCTATGACGTGCCGGACGGCTTCTCGAAGAAGTTCCGGCTTTGGTATCGGCTCTGCTTCTCGATGCTGCCGAAGCTCGATCCGTTCGTGCTGACGGTGTCGTCTTTTTCGAAGCGCCGGATCAGCCACCATCTGAATATCGACGAGTCGCGCATTGCCGTGATTCCGCCAGGCGCGGATCACCTCGACCGCGTCGTATCGGACCCGGGCATCATCGGTCGTCTGCAACTCCAGACGGACGCGTATTGCGTGATCGTCGGCAGTCTCGATCCGCGCAAGAACCTTCAACGTGTTCTCGATGCAATTGCAAAACTGGAGCATTTGCGCGACGTGAAATTCGTCGTCGTCGGCGGCAGGAATCAACGTGTGTTCAGTGGCGAAGGCGTGAGCGACAGGCCCGAATCGAAGCAGGTGATCTGGGCCGGCTTCGTGACGGACGGAGAACTGAAGGCGCTTTACGAGCACGCGGGCTGCCTCGTGTTCCCGTCGCTATACGAGGGATTCGGACTGCCGCCTCTCGAAGCAATGTACTGCGGATGCCCGGTGATCGCTTCGTCGCGCACGTCGATACCCGAAGCATGCGGAGACGCCGCGATGTATTGCGACGCGATGTCCGCAGACGACATCGCCGAAAAGATCTCGCTGATGATGAGCCACGGCGAACTGCGCCAACGCTATCGGAGCAAAGGCATGGCGCATGCGCGCGAGTACCGTTGGGACCGGTCGGCGAAGAGGCTGCTGGATCTCCTGTATGGGAAGGAAAGCGAGCCTATGTCGGAGCTGTTTCCGCGGGCGACGGTGGGTTGATCAGCGGCACTCGCCGGGACGGACCAATGTATCGGAAGAGAAGCCGACAGGGTAGACGACGCGCGCTCAAGACGCTTGCCGCACTCGCGTGCGCGGGCCTGCCGGGCATGCGAACGACGCCGGTTGCATTCGCGGCCAACGCAGCGGGCAAGCAACGCGAGGCTCGCAGGATGACCGACATGATCGGAACGAACGGTTGGCCAGGATCGGACGCCGACATCAGCATGTGGCGCGCGATGGGCATCAGCTGGGGCCGCGGTTCCGTGGGCCCCGGACAGCCCGATTCCGCGAAGCAGGCGATGCGCGTCGACGGCACGGGTAATGCGTACGACAGCGATCTGCCGCCCGTCATCTTGCGCAACAACGCGAATGGAATCAGGTCGCTGCTGTTTCTCGGCTATACGCCGAAGTGGAATGCAAGCGTACCTGGCGATTCGAAGTCGGCGCCAGTGAATGTCGACGCGTGGCAACGGTATGTGGAAGCCGCCGTCAGCAAGTACTCGAAGCCGCCTTATAACGTGCGTCATTTCCAGATCTGGAATGAGGCTGCCGGGCGCTTGTCGGGCGGGCTGCCTCAGGCCACGTTCTGGCATGGACCCAGATTCAATCGCGACGAAAAGCGCTCTGGGCCATACGAGCGCGCGATGCAGGACTACGTCGACAAGATTCACTTGCCGGCGGCACGCATCATCCGCAAGTATGGCGCGTACATCGTCTACGGCGGATGGCCCGATCAGGGCGGACTGGACACATACGTCAAGTGGCTCGAATACAAGAGCACGCGTTCGAATGAACGGATGATCGATTGGGTCGACTATCTCGACACGCATTATTTGTCCGTCGGCGATCTCGACGGGCTGTACCAGCGATATGTGAAGCAGGGGCCCGCTCGCGGGCTGTGGCAAACCGAAATCGGCGACAGGTACATGGAGGACCCGCATTACCTGCCGCGCTATTTCTTCGAGTTTGCGGTGTGGGCGCTGGATCGCAACTGGGACGACCCTGACAAGTACGTGACGATGGTCTACCACTGGGACGGCTACGAGCCATACCGGCTGACGCATCGCGGGCCGCCCCGCACGTACAACCCTTCGGGGCGCAGTCTGGTCGTTCTGAACAAGACGGTTCCCGGCTTGCTGGCGCCGTTTTCGAAGCAGCTTCGGTTCGGGCCGGAAGCCAAAGGTTCTGCACTGCTTTCGGACAGCGACATTGTCATTCAGGTGAGCGCCGCACCGGGCTGGCGCACGGTGGAAGCGGCAGGCGTAGACCAGCCGTCACTGGACGGCGCAGAGGTGCTTTTCATCGACGCGGTGACGGGCGCCGTTGCGCCTCATGAAGACGCCACCCTGACGTCGAATAGCGGGACGCTGAGCATCCGCTTTCGCGTGCCCGCCGCAGTCAATGGTGCCGATAAGAAGTCGCCCGTGCATCTCGCCTATCTCGTCGTCCGGCGACAGAAGACGACATGAGACACGCAGCTTTTTATTGGTGAGGCAATAGTGCCGACTACCGAGAGAGAAGACTTGAGCATCGACGGATTCAACTTATCGCCGCGAGATCCCATGAAACAGATGGCCATCGTTATTTGCAACTATAACTACGAGCGCTTCATTGCCGAAGCGATCGACTCGTCGTTGAACCAGGACTATCCGGGCACGCGAGTGATCGTCATCGACGATGGCTCGACGGATGGTTCGCGCGCGATCATCGAGAGTTACGGCTCGCGCATATCCGCTGTCTTCAAGGAGAACGGCGGTCAGGTGTCCGCCTATAACCTGGGACTCGAACTCGCCGACACGGAGTATGTACTCTTCCTCGACTCGGACGATGTGCTCTATCCCGGAGCCGTGTCGGAAGTGATGCAGATGTTTGAGCGCAACGACGTGGCCAAGGTGCAATTCCGTCTGGACGTCATCGACGTCGAGGGCAAGCAGACGGGTGCCTACGTTCCGCACTCAGCGCCGCCGACCGATTGCGGCACCTTGCTGATGGGCGGCTGGCTGTATCCGTCGCCGCCTGCGTCGGGCAACGCCTATTGCGTGCGCGCACTGAAGAAGCTGTTCCCGGTTCCCGAAACGGCGGTCAACCGCTACGGCGCGGACTTCTACGCGATCTATGGCGTCGCCCTGGTCGGGCCCGTTGCGATGGTGCCCCGCTCGCTCGGCGCGTATCGCGTTCATCAACGTGCCAATGAATCGAGTGTGTCGTTCGCCAACTCGGAGCAATTGACGAAGGCGCCGAAGGCATTCAAGGCGCGGTGGGCGACATTGCGTGAACTCGCCCGCGCGCGTCTCGATCGGGAATTGCCGATGTCATTTCACGATTTCGCGCACGAGAAGGCTTATTTCTGCTCGAACCTCTATCAGGCTCCATTGGCGACACGCTGGCGCTGGGCGCTCAACGACTCGCACGACTATCGGTACTCGATCGTCGCCAATCCTTTCTGGAGCCTGAAAAAGAAGGCGGGAACGCTTTTGTTGTCGAGCCTCTGCCTGTTGCCGTATTCACCGCTCTCCAACTTCGTGGTCCGGTACATCACCAATCCGCTGGCGCGTCGCAGCGCCACGGCCGAGCGTTAGGAGACCGCCATGCGGCATCGACGATATCAAAGAGGTCGATATGGACGGTAAGAAGAGCGCTAACGTCATAGCCTTTGTCTACGGCGGATATTTGATGAGGTACATCTACCTCATCATCGTCGTGCCGTTCTACGGGCGCGTGCTGGGTGTCGCGGAATATGGCCGCGTGCTCGCTGCCATGTCGCTGATGAACGTGATCTGGATGCTCGTCAGCTACGGATTCACGTTCGTCGGCATGCGCGAAGTTTCCAAGGCGCAAGACACCAACGAATGCAACGCCATCTACTCGCTGCATGTCAGCGCGCGCCTCGCATTGGGCGTGTTGGGTGGCGCCGTCGGGTTCATCGCGACGATGTGCTCGCCGGCGTTGTCGGAGCGGCCATTGATCGGCGTGCTGGCGACGCTGCTCGGCATCGTGTCCGCATTGAATCTCGGCTGGCTCTACCAGGGCCGTCAGCACTTCAGAACGCCGATCATGATCGAGGTGTTCGGCTTCGCGCTCAGTCTCGCGCTCGTGCTGAGCCTGGTCAAAGGGCCGGCGGACTCGATATGGGTTGTCGCGAGCCTGTTCGTTGCGGGCATTGCGTCGGCTGCGATCTCTTATGGCCTGGCGACGTTTCAGCTTGGCCGACCGCACCTGTCGCTGACGGGCATCGTTCCGCTGATAAAGAACTCGACGATGCTCTTCTGCTATTCGTCGGGTTCTGTCGTGCTGACGGCGTCATCGACCTATCTGCTGACGCTGTTGTCGACTCCCGCCCAGGTCGGCTATTTCGGCGCCGCCGAACGCTTCGCGACGATCGCACTGGCGCTGATGGGGCCCGCGGGACAGGTGTTCATCCCCACGATCTCCCGCCAGCTCGCGCAGGGCGACAAGGCGGGCGCGCAGGCTACCACGCGGCGCGGCGCAATGTTGCTGCTCGGTTATGGACTGCTGGTTTTCTGCGGCGCCTTGGCGTTGTCGCCGTTCGTGCTGCCACTGATCCTCGGCCAGGCATTTACGCCTAGCGCGCGGGTGTTGCAGTGCTTTGCATGGATGTTCCCGTTTGCGGCATTCAACGAATTCGCGGCTTTCTACGTATTCGTTCCGCGAAGGAAAGATCGCGTACTGGCAATTGCGGGCGCGGCGGCGGGCATTGCAAATCTTGGCACGGCGCTGTGGCTCGCGCCGCGATTCGGGGCAGAAGGCATGGCGTTTGCCCGTGTAATTGGTGAACTATCGCTTTCGGTGATGCTGCTGACGGTCATGGTGCGCATGCAACTCATCACACTGCTGCCGGGAGCGGGCCGCGCGATGGAATTCATGGCGCGGATGGCGTGGGCCAAGCCACATGCTGGAACGGGTAAAGACGAATGATATTGACGCATCAGATGTTTTGGTGCGTCGGGGGTGAATTATCAATGGTATGGCAACGTGCGTCGGTACTTATGAGTAGTGCAAGAACAGACGGACCGGACGAGCACAGGAGGTGGAAGTGAAAGTTGCGATTGTTCACGATTGGTTGGTGGTATCGGGCGGCGCCGAAAAGGTATTGGAGAACATCATCGAGTGCTTTCCGAACGCGGACCTGTTCTCCATCGTCGATTTTCTGGAAGACCGCAAATGCATTAAAGGGAAATCCGTTTCGACGTCGTTCATTCAGCGAATGCCGTTTGCGCGGAAGCGGTATCGCGCGTACCTGCCTTTGATGCCGATTGCGATCGAACAGCTCGATCTCTCGGGCTACGATCTGGTCATTTCCAGCTCGCATGCCGTTGCAAAGGGCGTATTGACGGGTCCGAACCAGTTGCACGTCAGCTACGTTCACTCGCCGATACGCTATGCGTGGGATCTCCAGCATCAGTACCTGCGGGAGTCGCACCTCTCGGCAGGCTTGAAGTCGGTTCTGGCACGCATGCTGTTGCATTACATACGCGGCTGGGATTCGCGTTCGGCGAATGGCGTCGACTATCTGCTCGCGAATTCGCAATTCATTGCGCGGCGTATCAGAAAGGCCTATCAGCGCGACGCGACGGTGATCTATCCGCCTGTCGATCTGAGCAACATGCGGCTGCGCGAGCACAAGGACGATTTCTACGTGACCGCGTCGCGAATGGTGCCGTATAAGCGAATCGATCTGATCGTCAAGGCGTTTTCACAGACGCCCGAACGCCGCCTGATCGTGATCGGCGACGGGCCGGAGATGAAGAAGATAAGGTCAGTCGCGGGCGACAACGTGACGATCATGGGTCATCAGCCGTTTGATGTGCTGGTCGATCACTTGCAGCGCGCGCGTGCGTTCGTGTTTGCAGCGGAAGAGGATTTCGGCATCTCCGTCGTCGAAGCGCAGGCTTGCGGCACCCCGGTCATTGCGTATGGCAGAGGGGGCGCGCTTGAATCGGTGATGGGACTGCCGCTTGAGCGGCCCACGGGTGTGTTCTTCGGCGAGCAGACAGAGGAATCGTTGCTGGAGGCCGTGACCCGGTTTGAAGAGAATGCGAGCCTCTTCGACGCGCGTGTGTGCCGGAAGAACGCCGAACGCTTTTCGTCAGAGAAGTTCAAGAGATCGCTAATGTCGTTCGTCGACGAACGCTTGCCGAATGAATTCGTCGATCGCACGGCGCCGTATGCAGTCAAGGAACGCGCGCGCGACGACGAACATCATCACCAACTGGCTTGATTTCGAAAGCTCAGTCGGGACGTTGGCGGGAGGGTAGGCGTGCCCCCAATGCTCCCAATGCGGATAGCGGACGGATATTCGACAGCGCGCATCTGACTGTGGGCGCGTGTCCGCGAATCACCTCGGATTTGGCATCGATGATGTCCTGAAGCGGCGCCTTGTGCCCATAGGCGACCGTTGACACGGCGAGCAGACTCAGCGTCGCCCAGATCGGCCGAAACTTTCTGAACTCCACGTGCAATGCGGTTCGCAGGAACCACGCAGCCGCGATCACACCGACCACCCAGCCGACGATCACTTCCATCACCGAATGCGAGTGATCGAATACGCGCGAGTAGCCCGTCAGGGCTCCGATCAGCAGACCCATTACGATTCCCAGCGAAGGCGGCTGGCGCCACCATTTCGCCAGCAAGGCAATGGTCACGATCCACACGGCAGTGGAGAGCATCGTGTGCCCGCTGATCACGCGGAAATGGCCGAGTGGCAACGCGATGCCCCACGCCGAATAGAGAACTTTGGTCGCGCCGACCAGCGCCATTCCGCAGGTCAGTGCAAGAATCCATCGGCATGCGAGGACCACGTCGACCCTCGCAAGCCAGGCCGCGCACAGAATGGCTACGGGTACGGTTAGCGCTGCATCGCCGATATTGGTAAAGATCATCCACATATCGGTACGATCAAATCCGCTCAGGTTGATTCCGTGTTCGAGCAACATGTCCTGGAATAGCCCGGGAGGGTGGAGTCGGCATGACCGGTCGCGGGTCCAGCACCGGGCGATTTTGCTGAACCGGGGCGCGCTCGAAGCGCGCGGCAAGCAGAAGCGATACGACAAGAGAGAGGATCAGAACATTCGACGGCGTGACCAGCCGGTGTTCGGTGCCCGCCATCACGAGCAGACATACCGACGAGATCTCGACGAACCGGAAGCCCGCGAAGTTCCATCCCCCTTGCCTCAACGCGCTATAGGCGGCGCCATCCTGGCTCCACTTGATGAGCTTCCAGTAGAAGGCCAGCAGGAGGAACAGGCCGACCACGCCGAGCTCCGCGAGGAAGTTCAGATACGAATTGTGCGCGTGCGAGTCGCTGTGCTCGACCACGATATCCGAAGGCACGCCGAGCACGCCGAAGTACGACACGACGTTACGGATATGGTCGTCGAATGAGCCGAATCCCATGCCCACGATCGGGCTTTGACTGAAGTACGTCAGCGCGCGCGGCCACAGCCATTCGTACCGGATGTCGAGATTCGCCACCTTCGCATCCGAATTCTGGATGTTGAATGTGTAGCCCATGTAATCGACATTCGGCTTCACGTGATACATCGCCATGCCAATCGACGCAATGACGAGGCCGCTCATCAACGTCGCGAGCATCCAGCGCTTGCGGCCGAAATACAGGTACGGCAAGACCGCCATCGCGCCGAGCAGCGAACCACGGCTGTAGGTCGAGAACAGCATCAGGAAGTTGAGGAAGAGCATCGAGAGGAGCAGCTTGCCGCGTTCCTGAAGGTAGCAGGCGATGCCGAGACAGAACAGCATCGCGAGAAAGCCGCCCGCCGCATTACGCGCGATAAAGAAACTGCCGAAGCTGTCGTCGGGATGCTTGAAGATGGCCAACAGCCCGTTTTGAGCGAGATAGACCAGGTATGGCGGAATATTGGCGACCACCGCGCAGATGAAGAACGAACGGAAGATCTTGTTCAGATCGAAGCGGTGCGCGTACACGCAACCGGCAAAAAATGGCGCATAGGAGATGAAAAAGTTACCGTCGCGTCGATAGAACTCGAACTCGGTCAGCGAGTGCGCGTTGTAGAGCATCGTCGAGATGAGCGCGAACAGCGTAAGCGCCGTCAGCGGTGCGAAGAACGACGGATAACTGCGCCCGAAAAAGCGCCACGCGCAAAGAATGATTGGGACAAAGCCCACTGCGCTAATCGGTACCAGGTTAGTTACCGTCATGAATAGCGCAAGTAACGAGATGTAAGCCATGTCGACTCTCGCGATTAAAAATGCTTTTCATCGATGACAACACGGCCGTCATCAATGAACTTGTAAGTGGATGAAACTGCGAAGCGGCGAGTGATCGCGTGACGATCCGCTTGCCGCAGAAGAATTGCGTATAGCTTGACGTGCAGTATTGATGCCAGCGTTCGGAGCACGTCTGCTGTGGCAGGATTTGCGCAGATATGTGAGGCGGCACAGGCTGATCATGCTCGCTTCACAGAGAAGGCATTAGCGCCGCGCTGGTCGCAAATTACCACGAATAGAGATGGATTTCCACGCCGGACACAATCAGTAAAAAGATAACTTGGCGAGTGCGTGGCCGATATTCGAAAGCTTCAGCGAGCGGGGCCATAAGTTCAACCGTTCGCGCCAGAGGTGCTGTCGCACAGCGCAACCTGTCTATCATCGATATAGGTCGAATTGAATGTCGTGGCCTTGGGTCGCTATCAAAACGTCCGCGGGATGATGTTTTCGTTATCGGTGGAGAACATCTTCCGTTCACATTGCAAGATCGTGAGAGCAGGGCGCGGTGACGAACGATCGTCCGCCGATCGTTCGTACAACTCTGCTTGATGCGATCTTCGCCCATCAAGCTGTGGCGTCGATGCCTGCATCAGGCACACGCCCACGATGTGTAGTTAAAGCGACGCTTGTCTGGTCCTGCGACGTTCTTTCGTGCGAACGATGAGAATGGACTTCAATGCCAGGGAGATTGAAGTGAACAAACAAACGATGAATGTAGAACAACACGCCGTTGCAACAGCTGTCGCCGAACCCGCTGCGGATTGCCGGCGGCTGGTGCAGGTCATTCTCGCGGGTGGATCGGGTACACGTCTGTGGCCCGTGTCACGCGAGCAGTATCCGAAGCAGTTGATTGGCGTCGTCGGCGATCAGTCACTGCTGCAAGCGACGATGAAGCGGATGGATGGCTTCGCGAGAGCATGGGACGTGGCGGCCGAACCCGTCATCGTGTGCGGCGCAGAGCATTCGTTCGCGACTCGCGAACAGGCGCAGCAATGCGAAGTCAAGCCGCGCATCGTCGTCGAGCCCGCGCGTCGCGACACGGCGCCTGCGTTGACGCTCGCTGCGTTGGCCGCAAGCACCGACGGCGATGACCCCATTCTTGTGGCGATGCCCGCCGACCATGCGATCGCGGACGTAGCGGCATTGCAGGCCGCGATCGAACAGGCCGCGCAGCTCGCGCAGGCAGAGGGTGTGATCGCCACGCTCGGCGTGCCGCCAACGCGCGCCGACACCGGCTTCGGCTATATCCGCCTTGGTGCGCCGCTGAACGACGGCGCGTACCGGATTGACCGCTTCGTCGAAAAGCCCGCGGCCGAGCTTGCCGCGGAATACGTCGCGTCGGGCAACTACTGGTGGAACAGCGGCATGTTCGTCGTGCGCGCATCCGTGTGGCTCGAAGCGCTCAAGCGCTTTCAGCCCGAAATGCACGCAGCGTGTGTCGAGGCGCATACGAACGCGAAGCGCGACGACGTGTACATCACGCCCGGCGCGGACGCG
Source organism: Paraburkholderia diazotrophica (assembly GCF_038900755.1). Lineage (GTDB taxonomy): Bacteria > Pseudomonadota > Gammaproteobacteria > Burkholderiales > Burkholderiaceae > Paraburkholderia > Paraburkholderia diazotrophica_A. Next base: position 299,975 of record NZ_JBBPEN010000009.1, on the reverse strand, counting down.
TTCGAGCGTTGCCCATCCGATTCGATCGACTATGCGGTGATGGAGCAGCTCGGCAAAGAGGGCTCGCCCTTCACGGGTGTCGTGGTGCCGCTCGAGGCAGGCTGGTCCGATCTCGGTTCGTGGGACGCCGTGTGGGAGGCGATGGACAAGGACGAGTTCGGCAACGTCGCAAACGGCCGCGTGATGATGGAAGGCGCGACGGCCACGTATGCGCGTTCCGAAGGCGGCCGGCTGGTGGCGTGCGTCGGCACCAACGGTCTTGTCGTCGTCGAGACGGACGATGCCGTGCTCGTGGCGGATCGCTCGCACGTGCAGAACATCAAAGGACTTGTATCGCGTATTCGGCAGACGAAATCGCCGGAAGCGGAAAACCATAGAAAAGTACGCCGCCCTTGGGGCTTTTACGATTCGATCGATAACGGGGATCGCTTTCAGGTCAAGCGGATCGTCGTGAGTCCGGGTGCGCGTCTGTCGCTGCAAATGCATCACCATCGGGCAGAGCACTGGATCGTCGTCAGCGGAACCGCACTGGTCACGCGAGGCGAAGAACAGTTCTTGCTCACTGAAAATCAGTCAACCTTCATTCCCCTTGGCGTTCGGCATCGTCTGGAGAATCCCGGACATGTACCTCTGCAGATCATCGAGGTCCAGTCGGGCGCGTATCTCGGCGAAGACGACATCGTCAGGTTCGACGACCAGTACGGCCGTTGCAACTGATCGACGGATGTTGCCATGGGTGATGGATAGAAGGGGGTAATGATGCGTGCAATGACAGGTCTGCTGGCGAGGGTGTTCGACGTCGCCTTGATCGTGGCAGGTGCGCTCGTGGCGTCGCGAATCCGGTTCGACGATGCCTCGCAGCGTGGGTTCTATCTCGCGTTTGTCGCGTTTGCCGCGGCATTTTCGCTCGCCATTTTTCCGGCTCTCGGTGTCTACGAGTCTTGGCGGGGGCGCTCGAAGCGCGTGCTCGCGGGTCAGGTGGCGTTGGGCTGGCTGATCGTGCAGGCGTGCGCGTTGGCGTTGATGTTCTCGCTCCACCGCATCGACTTCGTGTCGCGTCTGTGGTTTGCGTACTGGACGGGTATTTCCGGCGGTTCGCTCATCGTCAGCCGTCTCGTGATGCACAGGCTGCTCGGCCGAGCCCGCAATGCGGGTCTGGATTTGCAGCCCGTTGCGGTGGCCGCTTGCGGAGAGCACTGCAACGAGATCATTCACCGGATGGAGAGCGAGACGACGTCGGGCTTCCGGCCGCGGGCGATCTACAATCTGCGCCCCGAGGCGCAGACGTTGCCGCACGTGCCCGCATTCAACGATCACGAGGCATTTGCCAGCTACGTTCGCGAGCAGCAGATCGGCGAAGTGTGGCTTGCGTTGCCGCTCGCCGAAGAGCGCACGATCCTGAAGCTCGTGAACGAGTTTCGCAACGATCTGATCAACATCCGCTTCATGCCGGACGTGCGCACGCTCGCATTGTTCGAAGGCGGCGTGATGAGCCTGGTGGGTCTGCCGACGATCAATCTCGCAGCGTCGCCGTTGCCCCCGAACGCAATGATGAAGAAGGACATATTCGATCGGCTGTTTGCGTTCTGCGCACTCGTGGCGATCTCTCCGATTCTGCTTGGCTGCGCAATTGCAGTGAAGCTGAGTTCGCCGGGGCCCGTGTTCTTCAAGCAGCGTCGCAAGGGCGCGGATGGCCGGGTCTTCACGATCTACAAGTTCCGCACGATGCGTCTGCACAAGCAGAAGGCGGGCGTGCTAGAACAGGCCAAACGCGGCGATCCGCGTATCACGGCCGTCGGCGCCTTCCTGCGTCGCACCAGCCTCGACGAATTACCGCAATTCCTGAATGTGCTGCGCGGCGAAATGTCCGTCGTCGGCCCCCGTCCGCACGCACTCGAACATGACGACCTGTATCAGAACGTCGTGTCCGGCTATATCCATCGCTACCGGATCAAGCCCGGCATCACCGGTTGGGCACAGGTGAACGGATATCGCGGCGAAACGGATCGCCTCGAAAAGATGGAAGGACGTGTCGAACACGATCTGTACTATCTGCGCAACTGGTCCTTCGGACTGGACTTGCGCATCATCCTCGCGACGATTTTCAAAGGCATTGTCCATCCCAACGCGTACTGAGCATAAGGCCAAAAATAATGAACGTTCGACAGGGAGCGGGTAGCGGACCCGGTTGGTTGAAGCGCGAAACCAGTACGATCGCGAGCGATCTGGAGAGCGCCGTGAGGAAGTCGCTGAAGACCATCGGGCGCCGCAAGTTCCATTGGGAGCACGCGCTGCAGGCAAAGAAAATTCTGCGCGTGCTCGAAAAGACCTACGGCAAGGTTGATCCGATGAACCTCAGGCTCGCCGACACGTATGCACGCGACGTGTTCGGCGCTGCCGTCTACGCGCCGTGGCTCCGCGCCTATACGGCATTCAACCGCAAGTTCAAGGAAGGCTGGATTCCCGACAACTTCTACGGAACCGTCGTCGTCCCGAGCATGAAAGGATGGCACGGGAAGATCTCGAACCTGAAGACAGTCTCGCAGCTGATCTTCGGGAGCGAGACCTTTCCCGACATCGCGTACTTTGCGAATGGCCTGTTCTTTTCGGCTCACAAGGTGGCGATTCCGCAGGCGCATGTCGAAGGATTCGTATTTCAGAACGCCGATCGAATCGTCTATAAGCTGGACGGATCCGCGCGCGGCTCGGGCATCCACATCTTCGACCGCAAGACGTTCGATCCCGAAGCGATCAGGTCGTATGGCAATGGCGTGATCCAGACGTATATCGAACAGCATCGGGTGTTCAGCGAATTTACGTCGAATTCGGTTGCGACGCTGCGCTTCACGACAGTGGTCGATGACGTCGGCGACATTTCCGTTCGCTCGTGCTTCCTGCGCTTAGGCAGAGCGGAGCACACGCACGTCACGGCGGAAGACGAGGTGTGCGTGCCCGTCGATCTGCTCAAGGGCGAATTGCGTCGCGAAGGCTATCTCGACAACTGGCTGGCTGTCGACGCGCATCCCGATTCCGGATGCTCCTTCGAGGGCGTCAAGATTCCGGCGTTCTGGAAATGCGTTGCGACCGTGCTCGAATTGCACGGCAAGATTCCCTTCGCGCGATGCGTCGGATGGGATCTGACCGTCGACGTCGATGAAAACGTCAAGGTGATGGAGTGGAACGCCGAGCATAACGACGTCAAGTTCAGTGAAGCGACCCAGGGTCCGTGTTTTTCGGATCTGAAATGGGAACGCCTCAAGGCTTCGTTTGCGTAGGTGAGCCGATGCCCCAGGCAATCAGATTCGAGAAAGCCGCACTCGGCGCGCAATGCGACGGGCAAACAAGCAGCCGTAAGAGCGGCGGGCAGCGAGTCGGCCTTGAGAAGGAGCGCGACTTGAGCGAACAGCTTTGGTGTGTGCACATCGAAGGGATCAACGATTACGTTGCGGCCATGTCGCGTGAGGCAGCCGAGCGGGAGGCATCGGCGATCAACGCATATCTCGAGCACGCGGGCGACAAGGCGCCCGCGTCGATCGTGCGAGCTACCGCGATCGAATGGCCTTTTACCGCGGCCGGCCATGCACGGTCGCTTGAAGTCGACTGGGACGATTTGCAGCACATGCCGCACAGGCTCACGGACGCCGACAGCTCCAGGGAGACGCTGCCGCCTTCGATATGGCGGCGGCTCAAGGCGTTGGTGCGCGGAGCGTGAAGCAAAAGGGCATGCGGACACGTGGAAACACGATGACGCACGAATAGGTTTCTTCCGCTGAGCTTGCATGACTCAGCGCACGAGCCGACAAGATTGTTCATTGACTAAAGCGGAGTTCCGACATGTGGTATGGCATCGGTGCAAGGATGATGGTCGTTGGCGCTTTTCTTGCGCTAGCGGGTTGCGGCGGAGGTGGCGGAGGCGGATCGGGTTCCACGACTTCCGGCAGCGCGAGTTCGCCGCAACTCGCGGCCGCGACGAAAGTCGACGACGGCACAGCGATGGGTGATACGAACTGGCCTGCGGGTTCGACAGCAACGGGTGGAACGGGACAGCCGGTGAGCGGCCTGAACTGCGGCGTGCGTGGCAATGCGTACACGTACTCGCATTTGTCGATCTACCTGAACGGCAGGCAACTGGCGTTGCCCGAAAACATCGGTACCGTCGAGCCGACGATGGCCGTGCAGACGGGCTGCGCCTATCCGCTGCATACCGATGACCAGACGGGCAAGATCCGCATGGACTCGAGCACCGGCGCGTCCTATACGCTCGGCCAGTTCTTCGCGATCTGGGGACAGCCGCTGTCGACGTCGAATGTCGCCGGATTGACGGGGCTGCCCGTCACGGTCTATGTGAACGACGGCGGCACGCTCACGAAATACACGGGCGATCTCGCGAGCCTGCCGTTGCCCGTGCACGGCGAAGTGACGATCATGGTCGGCACGCCGCTCACGCAGATTCCCACCTACACATGGAACGATCCGCCGCCGTTCAATCAGCAGCAACCGATCGCGCTTGCGTTTGGCGGTTTGATCGGCGCGCCTAACTGGCCGAGCGGCAGCACGCCGACGGGCGGCACGGGTTCGCCTGTCGATGGAATCGTCTGCGGGGTGGGCATGAGCGAGGCCTATCACGTGCACGCGCATCTGGCGATCGTCAGAGATGGCCAAGGGCTCGCGCTGCCCGCGCAAATCGGCATTCCGTCACCGTGTAACTATGAGATGCATACGCACGATTCGACGGGGATCATCCACATCGAAACGCCCAACGTGAAGAGCTTTACGCTCGGCCAGTTCTTCGACATCTGGGGCGAACCGCTGACGACCACCAACGTCGCGGGTGTGATGGGCAACGTGATCGTGTACATCAACGACAACGGTGACGTTCGTCGCTATCAAGGCGATCCGCGCAATATCGAGCTGATCTCGCACCGCGACATCACGTTGCAGATCGGGCAGCCCATCAGTACGCTGCCGACCTACACGTGGACGGATGAGGCGCAATAAGTAGCATTCAGGTAGCAGGAAGAAAGGGGCGGCGCCGTCAGGCCGCCGCTCCGACGCGCGTGCGTGCCTCGTCGTCCGTCGGCACGGACTGCAGCACGGCTTGCACGACGCGCTCCACGCCTGGCCAGTTCTTCGCGTGTTCGCCGGGCACATACTGCTGGGGCGACACGCTCACATAAGGCGGCGGATAACCCCATATCGCGTCGTGCACTTCGGGCCGTGTCACGCTTCCGCCGATCACCGCGACGGTCGGACGGCGGAACGCGGCCGCGACGTGTAGCAGCATCGAAGAATTCGTCAGCACGACGTCCGCCTTTTCGGTCAGCGCAAACACGATGCGCATCGACACTTCCGCTGCCAGCGAGCGGACGGGCACGCCCGATCCCGCTGCGGCGATCGCCTCGGCGGCGCGCGCCCGATCCGCCTCGCTGCCGACGATCACGATGTTGCAGGCGTTGCCGGCCTGTTCGAGTGCGTGAACGATTTGCGTGAGCGCGACGCCCACCTGTTGCGCGGGCCATGCCTTGGTCGGCACGCCTGCTCCAACGCCAACCACCAGGCGCACAGTCCTGCGCCCGGGTACGTCGCCGGTGTTCCATATCGGCGTGGCCTGCGCTCGCTCGTCGCCCGTCAGGAAGAGTTGCGGACGCACTTCGGGCAACGCCGTTGCGCCGAGCAGTTCGCCTTGCGCGAGCGCGGCGCGTCCGCACTGCCGTCTCGCGTATTCGACATAGGCCTGGCACGCGCTCCATCCGCCGCGATAACCGCGCACGCCGATTCGATATCGCGCGCCCACGCGCATCATGAGCAACGCGCCCATATAGCTGCCCAGCACGTCGATTGCGACATCGAAGCCGCCTCGCGCGCGCAATGCGGCGACCTGCGGCGACTTCCAAAGAAAGCGCAACACGTTGCGATGCGAGCGGTCATCGACGAGCTTGTTGTTCCAGGGCGCGTCGAGTTCGACGATCTCGTCGATGAACGGATTGTTCTCGAGTATCGGCCGCCCCCAACTGCCGATGCCGGCGATCAGGCGCGTCGTCGGAAAGCGCTCGCGCAGCGCTTCGAAGAGCGGCGTGGTAGTGAGCAGTTCGCCGAAATCGTTCGGGCGCAGCACGAGAATTTCACGCGGCGTGTCGCGCTGCGGGTCAAAACGTGGCGGGCAAAATCGGCCGGTCAGCCAGACCGGCGTTTCGATCAGCAGACTTTTCCAACCCATTGCTTCTCCATCCCGGCACGAGGTTGTCGCCGTCGGTGCGCGTTATCAGTGCGCGTGTGCGGCTGGCTGCGTGCGCGTCGATTGAAGCGCGTGGGACCGGCCGGATATGACGCCGATTGTGCATCGGCGCGATCGCATGGAACCGCCGAGGTCGCTCTCTTTTCCGCCATCGTGTGTGGGTTGGGGCACAGGCGATCGCTTCGATTGAACGCCCGTTAATCTTTCAGATTAACGCGATTTGTATTGCAGGAATATTTCAATGTCGATAATGCAAGCCATTACATCCGGTAGATCCCGCTGTAATTAAATGAAATATAAAGGCCGCAGAGCTTAATGTTTTCTTCAGGTTGTATCACTACGATCGCCCTGCCTGCTCGGACGCGCTCGCCGTTGTGTTGATCAGCCGCTTCCAGCTTCGCGAAGCGGTCATGAACGGCGGCGGACGTCCACAACGTTTTCGGCTTCGTGTCAGTGCCGCACTTCCGGGTTCTTCTCGCGCGCGGCTATGCGGCCCATCGACTACGGCGTCAGCAGAACGCCTGGTTCATAGAACCTTCACATCGGCACTCCAATGGCGATTAATGCGCTGGTTTCGAATGTCGGACTCGTACGCGAATTTCTGGCTTGCCTGTGTGGCGTATGCGCGGTATTCGGCATTCTGTACACCGTCGCGGCCGCCGCGCTGGTCGGCTGGTTCTTCGCGCGAAGCTCGCCTAAGCCGAGAGGCTTTCCACCCGTCACGGTAATCAAGCCGCTGCGCGGAATGGAGACCGCGCTTCTGTCGAATCTGCGAACCTTCTGCGAGCAGGATTACGCGGGCGAAGTGCAGTACCTGTTCGGTGTCCAGGATCCGAACGATCCCGCGCTCGATGTCGTGAAAGAGCTTCGACGCCTCTATCCCGACGCGCACATCACCATGGTCGCGAATAGCGAATTGCACGGCTGCAACCGGAAGGTCAGCAATCTTCTCAACATGCTTCCTTTAGCCGTCCACGAGCACTACGTGTTTGCGGATAGCGACGTCGCGGTCGGCCGCGATTACCTCAGCAGAGTGATGGGCGAACTTCAGTCGGAAGGCGTCGGCCTTGTCACGTGCGCGTACGTGGGCGCGCCCGACCCCGGTTTCTGGCCGAAGCTCTCGGCGAGAGCCGTCGATTATCAGTTTCTTCCCGGCGTGCTGATCGCGCTTGCATGGGGCCTTGCGCAACCGTGTTTTGGCCAGACGATTGCGATGCGTCGCGAAACGCTCGACAAAATCGGCGGGCTGCGCCAGTTCGCGGATCTGCTCGCCGAAGATCATGCGATCGGTATGGCGGTGAGAGCGGCAGGGCAGCGCGTGGCGGTCCCCGGTTTCGTGATCGGCCACGCATGCCCCGAGTCCACGCCCGCGCGGCTCGTCGAGCATGAGTTGCGCTGGAGCAGAACCATCCGGCGAATCGATCCGTATGGTCATCTTGGCTCGGCCGTGAGTTACCCGGTACCATTGGCGCTACTCGCGCTGCTGTTCGCAAGTGCGCCGCCGTGGACGATGTATCTGCTCGCGGCCGCGTTGTGCGCGAGGCTCGTGCTTCAGTGCCGGATGGATCTCGCACTGAAGCGCTCTGTTCGTGAACCCTGGCTTCTGCCGTTGTGGGACGTGATGGCGTTTGCCATTCTTTTCGCAAGTCTGCTTTCTTCGCGCGTCGTCTGGAGAGGCGTGAGTTTCGACGTAGACGACGATGGCCTCCTCAAGGTCGCGCCCGCCAGTTCTTCCACCGACTGAGCAACGGTAGCTTCCCACCAATTCCAATTCGATGATCAGGCACGTCAGCAGGTTCGCGGCTTTGGCAGGTCTCTTGATTGCGCTTTTCGTCGTGTGGCGCAGTCATCCCGCAGAGGTACTGGGTCTCTTGCGCGGCGCGGGCGCGGGGCTGATCGTCGCCGGGCTTGCGCACGTCCTGGCGATGCTGGCGAACGCCCGCGACTGGCAGACGCTGATACGCGGCGCCAATCGGCCCAGCCTGCTTTCGATGCTGAAGCTCGTGTGGATTCGCGAGTCGGTGAACTGCATGTTGCCCGTTGCGCGCGTCGGCGGCGAACTGGTCTCGTTCCAGTTGTTGCGGCGCTGGCGCGTGCGCGCGTCGACGGCGGCGGCCAGTCTCGTCGTCGATATGCAATTGACGATCATCAGCCAGTTCGTCTTTACGATGGCCGGGATCGGATTTCTCGCGGCTCGCGGCGATTCTGCAACGGGTCACGTGGTCGGCGGCCTCGCATGGAGCACGGCGCTGCTCGTGCCCGTACCCATCCTCTTCGCGCTCGTCCAGCATGCGAACCCGTTCGCGCTGGTGTCGCGAGGACTCGATCGGATGACGAGCGGCAAGCTCACCGCGCTGGTCGGCCATTCGGTGAAAACCGATCAGTCGATCAAGGTGATCTGGCGCAGGCGCGCCGTCGTTCTTCGCTATCTGTTCTTCTGGCAGCCGCTGCAATGTCTCGCGACGGCGCTCGAAATCTGGCTCGCGCTCTATTTTCTCGGCGCAAACGTGAGCTTTCTCGCGGCGCTGACCATCGAAGTGCTGATTCAGGCGGTGAGCAGCGCGGCCTTCGTTGTGCCCGGCGCGCTGGGGATTCAGGAAGGCGCCTTCGTGCTGATCGGCGGATGGCTCGGCATCGAGCCGGCGACCAGTCTTGCGCTGGCGGGCGCGCGGCGCATCCGCGATCTGTTGATCTTCATTCCGGGCCTTTTTGCGTGGCAGTTTTCGCTGCGCAACGCGCGGTGACGGTGCCCGTCACGGTCCTGGCGTGTCGGGCGTCGTCAGGCGTCATCAGTTGTCGTCAATTGGCCGGTTCTGCGCGGCCTGCGTGGCATAACTTTCTTCACGCCCTTCGCCAACGATCCCCTCTGCGGAATGCCCTCTGAATGCCTATGGGCATGCTTCTTTCATAGCGTATCGCTCAGAACGTAGTAATGTATCGCGGGAGCCAGTTTTCGCCCGGCCCCTTTGATTCTCGAGGCGCTTATGTCCAAAGACGCAGACACCACTTTCGACGAACAGGTTGCTGCAATTGCAGACCGCATGACCCAGGAAGGCCGTGACGTTTCTCCTGTGACGATCTGGTCGGAGGTCCATAGCGGATCGATCGTCGCCGTTGCCGTCGCCTTGCAACGCTGGCGCGACGCGCGACAGCCGCAGACGCCGCCCGCTCAGGTCCAGGCCGAAGTGCCAGACGACTTGGCCGAAGCACTGATGAACATCGCGCGCCGGCTCTGGACGGCATCGCACGAAGCCACGTCGCGGGTGTTCGGCGACCGTCTGGGCGCGGTGGACCATCAGCTCGCCGTTGCGCTGAAGGAGCGCGACGAGGCGCTGAGCGAATATCAGAAGACGGAGAAGGAAGTCGAAACCGGCCGCGACCGGCTCGACGGATTGACCAGCGAACTGCAGGCGCTGGACGAAGCGGCGACGCGCGCCCGCACGGAGCTTGCCGAGGCGACCGCTCGCGCCGGGATGGCCGAGGCGAAGGCCGGCGAGCTGGCGCAGCACGCATCGGCGGCGCAGGCCGGGCGGGAGGCGGCTGAGGCGTCGCTGGTCGAGCAGCACAAGGCGAACGAATGGCTCGCCGCGACGGTGTCGGGCAAGAACAACGAAATCGCGCGCCTCACGCAGGAGCGCGACGATGCGCGGCGCGAAATCGCGACATTGAACGACGCATGTCAGGCGAAGGCCGCCGAAGTGGAGCGATGGACGCAGGAGGCGGGCGCCGCCGCGTCGCGCGCCGATGCCGCCGACGTGCGGGCAAGCGAGAGCCTCGCGCGGGTCGTCGCGCTGGAGGCTGATCTGGAGGCGCATCGCAGCCAGTTGCAGGCCTCTGAGGAGACCGCGACGCGCGTTCAGGCCGAACTGGCCGCTGCGACTGCCCGCGCGCAAAGTGCGGAGGCGAAGGTCGAGGAACTCGGGCAACGGGCGTCGATGGCGGAAACGAAGCTCGAAACCATGCAGGCATCGCTCGACGAGCAGCGCACCGCGAATGAACGGCTGGCCGCGACGGTGTCGAGCCAGAACGACGACGTTGCGCGGCTCACGCAGGAGCGCGACGACGCTCGGCGCGAAGTGTCGACGTTGAATGACGCGTGCCGCACGAAGACGGAAGAAGCGGCGCGATGGTCACAGGAGGCGGGCGCGGCGACATCGCGTGCCGAAGCCGCCGAGGCGCAGGCAAGCGAGCGCCAGGCGCGGCTCGCGGCGCTGGAGGCCGAACTCGACGAAACCCGCAGCGCGCTGGCAGCCGAGCGGCAGGCGGGCGCGGCACGGGCGGATGACATGGCGGCGCGGGTCGAAGAGCTTCAGCGCGTCATGCGGGAACTCGAAGCGGCCAAGGGGCAGATCGACGCGATGAGCGAAGCCAGGACTGCCGCGAACGCCGAACTCGAGCACACCAGGCACGAAGCATCCGCCGCAGAGCAACGCGCCGACGCAGCCGAACAGCGCGCCACGCAGTTGGAGCAAAGTCTCGCTGCAGAGCAGCAGGCAAGCGCTGCGAGGGCGGCAGAAGCAGCGGCGCAGCGTGAAGAACATGAGCGCACCACGCGCGAACTGGCAGAAGCCCAGGCGCAGATCGTCGCGATGACCGAGGCCAGGACTGCCACGAACGTAGAAATCGAGCACATCAAGCACGAAGCATCCGCCGCAAAGGAACGCGCCGATGCAGCCGAACAGCGCGCAGCGCAGCTTGAGCAAAATCTCGCGGCAGAACAGCAGGCGAGCGCTGCAAGGGCGCAAGAAGCAGCGGCACAGCGCGAAGAACATCAGCGCGTCATGCGGGAACTGGCAGACGCCAAAGCGCAAATCGAAGCGATGAGCGAGGCCAAAATCGCCGCAGACGCCGAGCGCGAGCGTCTCTCGCACGAAGCATCCGCCGCCAAGGAACGGGCCGACGCTGCCGAACAGCGCGCAACGCAGCTTGAGCAAAGCCTCAAAGCAGAGCAACAGGCAAACGCTGCGAGGGCAGAAGAAGCGGCAGCGGTACAGCGTGACGAATATCAGCGCGTCGCGCGGGAACTAGCAGAAACCAAAGCGCAGATCGACGCGACGAGCGAAGCCAGGACTGCCGCGAGCGCAGAACTCGAACACATCAGGCACGAAGCAGACGCCGCCAAGCAACGCGCCGACGCAGCCGAACAGCATGCCGCGCAACTGGAGCAGCGCCTCGCCGAACAGGAGCGCGAAGCGGCAGCCGCAAGAGACGCGCCACGCGAGCACCAGGCCAGCATCGAACCTGGAGCAGCGACCACCGCGGACGAAATCGCCGCGCTGCAACGCCAGATCGACGCTCAGTCGAAAGCCCACACGAAAGCCTATAACGAGCTGCGCGCCAACGCCGAGCAGTGGGTCACGTACGCGAAGGAAATCAAACAGCGGCTCGAACAGGCGAACGAGAAGATCCTGTTCATCGACGCACGCAGCACGGGCGAAGTTGCGCTGTTGCGCCGACTCTCGTCCGAGCTGGAGCGGCTCAAGCCCGATCACGAACTGATCTACCGCGATGCGCAAAAGAAGCTGATCGGCACGACGATGGCGCAGCAGCTGGCCCAGAAAGGCTATCGGTACGATCCTTCCACGGCCGTCATGTCGAAAGTGGAGAGCTGACGCCCATCGCTCCAGCAGACGTTGCCCCGTGCCTGGTCAGATGATCGACCAGCATGCGCGCGGGCAGCGGCAGCGTATCGAAGTTGCGCGCGACGATCAGCATCGGGCGCAGCGACCAGGGCTCGTCGAGTTCGATCACCCGATAGCTCGCCGTCTGCGCGTAGGGCATCACGCTGCCCTCGGGCAGCACGCCGATGCCGAGCCCCGCGCCGACCATGTTGCGCACGCCCTCGAAGCTCGTCACCTCGATGCGCACGCGCAAGCGCCGGCCATCGCGCTCCGCCGCCGCGCGGCACAGCTTCGAAATGGACGTGGCGTAGGGCATGATGACGAAGTCTTCATCGAGCGCATCGGCGAACCTGACAGCCGCGCGCTGCGCCAGCCGATGCCCGTCCGGCACGATCAGCACCAGCTTGTCGACGCTATAGGTGCGCCATTGCAAGTCTTGCAGCGAATCGCCAGGCGCGGAGCAGATGCCGAGATCCGCCATGCCGCTCGCGTTCGTCGGCTCGCTCGTGACGACGTTCATCACATACAAGCTGACGTCGAGCGTCGAAGCGATGATGGTGATCGCGCCCATCAACGGCTTCTTCACGCTGGGCTGCGCCTATGTGTGGATGGCCATCTATCCTTGCGAGCTCTTCACGAGCTCGGTCCGTTCGACGGCGATCAGCTTCGTGTTCAACGCGGCGCGATTGATCGCATGGGTGTTCCCGATCATCGCGGGCAGCATGATCAAGTCGTTCGGCGGCGTGTCGCATACGGCGCTCGCGCTCGGTTCCGTGTACGTGCTCGGCATCGTGCTGCCGTGGTTCCTGCCCGAGACGCGCGGCGCGGGCATGCCGGACTGATTGCGCGCTGTGAATCAGCGCGTATGCACGCGCTCGAGCGGCGGCGCCGTCAGGTATCGGGGTGCGCCGCGATGAAGCTGGTGAATGCGTCATACGGCTGACTCAATATGGCGCCGTCGATCATCAGGCCGTAGGTCGAGTCTCCGCTATCGAGTACGTAGTACATCACCGACTGGATGTTTTGCGTCTTTCTGGCCGTGAAGTAGCTGGCGAACTGAGCACTGATATAAGTGGCCCGATAAGCCCCTGTCTTTTCGGGCCCCGTGTTCCACTCGGTGAGCAGGAACGGCACGCCGTAGCGCGACTTGCAGTACGCCGGCAGATTGAAACCCGGACCTGACCCATCGGAACCGATATCGAAGATGTTCCCGTAGACCTCGAAGTTGTGCCACGTCGTCATGTCCCATCGCAGCGTCGGATGACCGCCTGTTCCATCCGGCTGCATGCCGTCCCACAAGGCGTCCGATGCGCCGATGTCCGCGACGCAGAAATTGATGCCGCAACTCGCGCCGGGTTGCACCGACTTCACGCCCTGGATCATACCCCGCATGACACCGCGCATGATCGGCCAGTTCGTGTTGTTGAAATCGACGGCCTTCGTGCCGGCAGTCGTGGCATCGAGAATGATGTCGCTTGCGCGCGTCAACTCATTGCCGCACTCGTACATCGTCACGCCATAGGGCGCAAGCGCGTTGGCGACGGTCGCCGCGCAGGACTGCCCACGGTCGTACGCGATCGATTCGCTCGCGAACATTCTGCGGTTGCCGTCGTAAATGCTGAGATCGATGAGCACGAACAAGGTCAGGCCCGCCGACTGGAATGCCTGAGCGAGTTTCGCCACGGCGTTCAGTTGCGTCGGGTCGTCCGTGCAGCCGAGCCGATACGTCGAGCAGCCCAGGGTCTTGATGATCGATACGATCTGGGCAGGCGTGTAGCGATAGTCGTAGTGTCCGTTGATGCCGTAAAACGTGCCCGCACTCGCAGCATTGACGACACGCGGATTGTTGGTGACAGCGCTCGGGCCGGAACCGCCGCCCCCGCATCCGTTAAGTACATAGCTGCCGCCGAGCGCCGTCAGGCAGCCGAGAATCTGGCGTCTTTTGATCATGAGAGATTTCCGCTGCCGGAGTGCAGGAAACAAACCGTGTAGATGCTGGAGGGGCAACGACACACATGAGCCGCCCTTGCCGGCGAGTCGTCGACCAGTAATTCGTGCCATTGCCGCATCTGCCGGTCATTTTTTCGGCAAGAATATGACGGAATAGAGGAAACGTTATAGAGAAAGCGACATACAAAAAGCGGTGGGAAATGTGCTGGAACACATCTGGCAGGTAATCGTGACCGAATACGGTGAACGCGATGGGCGGAGGCAGATAGAAAACGCTGGGATCTTTCGGGCGAAGCGATATCTTCCGGCATGACTTCTTCGAGCCGAGGCAACGCGACGGTATCGACGTCAATCGCGTCCACGCGGATATGCCGCAGCGCAAGATGGGCTAAGAAGCGCCGATCTGATGAGCGCATAGATATTGGACCAAGGTCCAATATCCGCTCGCGCACGCCCGGCCTATTCTTGACTTCGCGCATGTTAGTTCGGAGATTCGCATGACGACGTCAAGGAATCTACTGATAGCCATGGTCCGTGCGGCGCTCGGTCGGCCGTACGTTTTGGCCATGACCCGATTTCGGGCGATGTTGCAGGCAGAGTGTTCCATTCAAGGCCCATTGCACACAGCCCGTATGCCGGGCAGGGGAAACACGGGCCGCGCACGGCGAAGCCGGCCATGAAACGGGTGCCCGACTGGGACCTCCTTCAGACTCGCGAAACGATCAGGCAAGCTGCCTATGAGCTCGCTCGCGGCGGAGTCTGTGAAGGATGGCAGGACGTATGGCGAGCGCTTCGCGCGCGCTTCACCGTCGATCAACTGACGACGATCTTCGAGAACCCGCTTTGCCGACTCGATGTCGATCAGCGTTGCTGTCGCGCGCGCAATCCGGGGAAGCACGACAGCGGGCTATCGGCCTGTTCGCCCTTGATCAGGCGAGACCTGTGCGAAAAAAACGGTGCATTGATTCCCCCGGCTGTAGATCGTCAGCCGCAAAGAACGGGACGGCTCGCCGGGAAAATCAAGGCGCTGCTGGCGGATGGCTGCGAGCGCACCGCGATGCAGATTGCGCAGCAACTGGGCACGAGTCGCAACGAGGTGCTCGTCGCTGTGCGCGCGATGTTGGCCGATGGCGCGCTGCAGGTAACGCGCCACGTTTCCGCGAGTCATCGTGGGCGGGGGGCACGCGTGTTTGCGTGTGCCGGTACGGCCGCGAGGAAGAAACATGAAGAACGCGGGTTGTACGCGCCGTGGCCGCAAGCGGACCCGGTGGTGACGACAGCCATCGATGCCATTGCGCGTCACAGGTGACGATGCTTCGGGTTGCGTGCTAACGGGGGGACCAGAAAGAGGGAATCGAAAAAGGCGCGAGCGGCGCTTTGACGAGGATTGCGCGTCTGGCTGATGGTCGTCCGCTTTGGTGGAAGCTGCACGTGTTGTCGCGGCTCGCTACCCGGTATCTGATATCGCGGTCAACCGGACGGCCATGTTGCTTTGTCTGTCGCTTGTCCTGCCGACATTGCGCATTGTTCTTCTGATCGGCGGAGGCAGAATGCTGAATCAGTTTGCCGAAACCTTTCTTCTTGTCGTCGCAGGTCTCTTTCCCGTCATCAATCCGCCGGCGGCGGGATTCATCGTCCTTAGCCTGGTCCCGCAAGCGACGCCGGCTGAGCGAGCCTATCTTGCCAAAAGCATCTCGATTAACAGTCTGATCATCTTGTTTCTGTCGCTCTCGATTGGCGCGTACGTGTTGTCCTTCTTCGGCATATCGCTGCCCGCATTACGGGTGGCCGGCGGAATGGTGATCGCGTTTGCCGGATGGAATCTGCTGCACGCGCCTTCGGACGCGGATCGCGAGCCGGAACAGAGGACCGTCTCCGACGCGACTCGCGAGGCCTCGTTGCGCGCGAGGGCCTTTTATCCACTGACGCTTCCGATCACCGTCGGCCCAGGATCGATCGCCGTCGCGATTGCACTCGGCACAGGCAGGCCACGCGGAGGCGTCGCGATGATTCACCTCGCCGGTGTGCTCATGGCCTTGGCCGTTCTATGGTGCAGCATCTACTTGTGCATCCGGTTCACAGCGAACATCGAGAAGCTGCTTGGACCAGTCGGCACTGAAGTCGCCGAGCGGCTCTTCGCGTTCATACTCTTTTGCATCGGAATTCAGATCTTGTGGCTGGGCATCGATGATCTGCTCGAATCGGTGCCCTTGTGGGTGCGTATCAAATGACATATGGATCGGTCGATGTCGTCGAAACCGGGTCGCGCCATGTCTTTTCACCCTGGCTTTCGCGGTACCGGAAAAACGGATTGGACATTGCAACGGCGTTTGATCCTGGGATGCTAAATAAGATGAGTAAGTGAGGAGACACGTGATGACGCTCACGCCGATTACCCAACGGACGATATCGAGAGAGTTGCTCGATGTCCTGATTCGCGCCGGACTGATCGCTGTTCTGGCCGTCTTCTGTTTCCGGATCTTCGTCCCGTTCCTCAACCTGATGGTTTGGGCCTTGATCCTCGCGATCACACTGTATCCGCTTCAGGTAAGACTTCGCGGTCCGCTTGGCGGCAAGGACGGCCTGATCGCCACGCTGATCATTCTCGTCGCGTTCGCGGTCATTCTGGTGCCGACCTATCTGCTGGGCGTCGCGGTGGCCAATTCGATCGAGCGCTCGATGGCCATTTTCAGGAGCGGCAATCTCCAGATTCCGCCGCCTGCCGAATCCGTCGCCGCGTGGCCGATAGTGGGTCAGCGGGTGTACGACTTCTGGGCGCAGGCCTCGACCGACATGACGGGTCTTGCGCAAAAGTTTGCGCCGCAACTCAAGGAAGCCGGCCTCGCGCTACTGGGCACGGTCACGGGTCTTGGCGCAGGGCTGCTCGTGTTCTTCTTCGCGCTGATCGTCGCGGGCATTTTCATGGCTCACGGCGAGAAGGGCTATGGCAGCGCGGTGCAGATCGCGTCGCGCATCTCGGGACCCGAAAACGGCCGGCAGATCGCCGATCTGTGCACCGCCACCATCCGGGCCGTGGCCCAGGGCGTGGTCGGCATCGCGTTTATCCAGATGCTGCTGATCGGCATCGCGTTCATCGTGATGGGCATCCCAGGCGCGGGTCTGCTCGCGCTCGCCGTGCTGCTGATCGGCATCATGCAGTTGCCCGCCACATTGATCACGATTCCCGTCATCGCGTTCGTGATCGTTACGGAAGGCGTGAGCACGGCGACGATCATCTTCTCCGTCTATGTCTTCGTCGCGGGTCTCGCAGACAACGTGCTCAAACCACTTCTGCTCGGGCGTGGCGTCGCGGTGCCGATGCCCGTCGTGCTGATCGGCGCGCTCGGCGGCATGGTGACGGGTGGGGTGATCGGGCTGTTCATCGGTCCCGTGATGCTCGCAGTGGCCTACCAGCTGTTCTGGCGTTGGGTAAGGGAGCAGCCGGAACGCGAGCCGTGGCAAAAGCAGAAGCAGCCCTGAAAGATGCTGCGGAGATGGCCATGTTGCCTTCGATTCGCCGATACGGGCCGCTGCCGCTGCTCCAGCCGGGCTGCGTCATCGCGTGCGTCGCTGGCGTTCTGGCCGCCTGCATGCGCGTGGGCCCCGACTTCCATCCGCAGCATGAAGCGTGGAGCGAACACTGGAGCAGCGCATCGATAGAACAGCTCGCGCAGCAGGCGGCGCAGCCTGACGTACGGCAGTGGTGGCAGGTATTCGGCGACGCGAATCTAGAGCATCTGATTGCCGAAGCCGATGCGGGCAATGGCGATCTGAAGATCGCGGGCCTGCGCGTACTCGAAGCACGCGCGCAGCTCGGCATCGCGCTCGCGGGGCGCTACCCTCAGGTGCAACAGGCGAGTGCCGATGTCCTCGCTTCGGCGCGCAAGCGCTCGGATGGATTCAACACGCGCTCGGGCGTCTATTTGCAGTACGGCGCGGGCTTCACGCTCGGATGGGAGCTCGATTTCTGGGGGCGTTTCGCTCGCGCCATCGAGTCGGCAGACGCTGCGTTCTTCGCCGCGCAGGCGAACCGCGACGCGGCACTGGTGCTATTGCACGGGCAGGTCGCCGATACGTATTTCGTGTTGCGCACGGCCGAGGCGCGTCTGCGCATTGCGCGCGAAAACGCCCAGTTGCAAAGGCGCAGCTACGAGATCACACAGAAGCTCTTCAAGGCCGGCGAGACTGATGAGCTGGATCTCCAGCAGGCGAGAACGCAGTATCTGGGCACGCTGAGCAGCGTCCCCGATCTCGAAAGCCAGATCGTGCTCGCACGTCATGCGCTGTCCGTGCTGATGGGGCGGCCACCGGGCCCGCTCCCCGAACTGGATGTGCAATCCGGAAAAGAAGGCGTGGTGCCGCTCGTGGATCGCGCGGTACTCCAGGGCGTTCCCGCCGATCTGCTCTTGCGCCGCCCGGACGTGCGCGCCGCCGAGTATCAGATGGCGGCGCAATCGGCACTTATCGGCGTCGCCAAGGCCGATCTCTATCCATCCGTTTCGTTGCTCGGCTCGCTGGTCTGGAGCGCGAGTTCGCTGACCGGCTCGCCGAACACGCTGGCCTTTGCCGTCGGCCCGAGCGTGACATGGAACGTGTTCGATAACGGAAGGATCACGAACAACGTGCGCGTGCAGGACGCCCGCTTGCAGCAGTTGACCGTCGCGTACCAGAACACCGTGCGCGAGGCGGCGCGCGAGGCCGACGATGCCGCCACCGCGTTGATCGCCGCATTGCAGCGGGACTCGATTCTTAACGACGCACAAGCGTCCGCGCGTCGCTCGCTCACGCTGGCCAACACGGTCTACCGCGAAGGATATTCGGACTTCCAGCGCGTGCTCGATGCGCAGCGCGCGCTCTTCGCGCAGCAGGACGCGTACATCGTCAACCGCAGCAATGCGGTGGGCAGTCTGGTCGCGCTTTACAAGGCACTCGGCGGCGGCTGGACGACCGAGCAGCCGCTCGTCGATGACGCGACGCGCGAGCAGATGCAGCAACGCACCGATTGGGGCGACATGCTGAACGAAGCGGGTGCGCCTGCGGCGACCACGCCATCCGACGGTGCGTCGCCATGAGCGAAACGACCGAGACCTCCCGATCGACGGCGGCGCCATCGCCGGGACCGCCTCCAGCGCCCCCCGCCGATCCGTCACGCCGCGCGGTGAAGTGGATCGGCGGGCTGATCGTGGTGAGTCTCATCTGGTATCTGCTTGCCGACCGCTTTACGCCGTACACGCAGCAGGCGCGCGTGCAGGCCTTCGTCGTTCCTGTGGCCGCGGAAGTATCGGGACGGGTGACACGCGTGTTCGTGCACGACAACCAGGAGGTCAACGCGGGCGACGCGCTGTTCGAAATCGACGGCGAGCAGTACCGCATTGCAGCCGATCGCGCGCGCGCCGACCTCGAAACCACGCGACGCCAGGTCGGCGCGAGCACGGCCGGGATCGATTCGGCGCTCGCGTCGCTTCGCGCAGCGATCGCAAACGAGGTCAAGGCGCGGCAGGACAGCGAGCGGCTCGAGAGACTGTATCGCGAGGACGAGGGTACAGTTTCGCTGCGGCGCCTCGAAGTGGCGCGAGCGACGCATGAGCAGGCACAAAGCCAGGTTGCGGCGGCGCGCGCCGAAGTCGAGCGCGCACGTGAGCAACAGGGCGGCGAAGAGGCCGGAAACGCGCAGTTGCGCAGCGCGGCCGCCGCGCTGGAGAAAAGCGAACTCGATATTGCCAATACGCGCATCAAGGCGCGCACGGGAGGCGTTATCACCGATCTCAGCACAGAGGTTGGCCAGTTCGCGTCGGCAGGCAAGCCGGTGATGACACTGATCGCGATTCGCGATGTGTGGGTCAGCGCAGAGATGACCGAGAACAATCTGGGTCATCTGAAGCCGGGCACCCCCGTCGCGATAGCGCTGGACGCCCTGCCGGGCGAAATCTTCGAAGGCCGCGTCCGCAGTATCGGCTATGGCGTGAGCGTGGGGCAGGATACGCCGCCCGGCAGCCTGCCCACCGTGCAGAACAGCCGTGACTGGTTGCGTCCCGCTCAACGCTTTCCCGTGATCGTCGAGTTCGATCGCGACGAGCGCTCGCGTCTGCACAACATTCGCGTGGGCGGCCAGGCCGAGGTCATGGCGTTTCCGGGTCAGGGCAATCCGCTCAATCCGCTGGGCCGCGTGTTTCTGCGCGTGATGAGCTGGGTCTCCTATCTCTACTGACGACGGCTATGGACAACAGGCTCCTGCTTCCCGGTCGACGCGCGCTCCGCCTGGCTATCGGCACAGCGCTATGTCTCGCGCTCAGTTTCGCGCTGGACCTGTCGATTCCCGTCGTCGCGCCTGTGTTTGCCGTCTATCTGCTTGCGACCCGAAACCGGCCACTGTCGTTGAAGGCGGGCGTGCTTCTCGCGCTTGTCGTGGCGCTGACGACGGGCAGCGGCCTTCTCCTCGTTCCGTTGCTTCGTCACTACGCGTTCGCTGGCGTGGCGCTCATCGGCCTCATGCTTTTCCTCGCCTTTCGATACGGATTGCGCGGCGGCAACAATCTCGTCGCGACGTTTCTGGTAGCCGGACTGACGATGATCTCCGCTGCGGGCACGGCTGACTTCGAACTCGCGATGACGGTTGTCGGCGCATTGGTGAAGGGGCTCCTGCTTGCGGTACTCGTATCCGTACTGATGCACGTGCTCGTTCCCGAGCAGCCCGTGAGCGCGCGGCCGCAATCTGTCGCGCGGGCCATGCCCGACGATCAGGCCGCGTACATCGCGCTTCGCGCCGCACTCGTGGTGATGCCCGCGTATCTGCTCGCCATGACCGATCCGGCAAGCTACATGCCGATCATCATGAAGTCCGTCAGCCTCGGCAGACAAAGCTGCACGACGACGGCCCGCAGCGCGGCGCGCGATCTGATCGGCTCGACGCTGCTCGGCGGCGTGCTAGCCATCGCGTTCTGGTTTTCGCTCAGGCTCTTTGTCGATCTATGGATGTTCTTTCTGTGGATGCTGCTTTTCGGCCTGCTGGTGGGACGCAAGCTCTACGCCCTTAGCGAGACGCGCTGTTCGCCGGGTTTCTGGCTGAACAGTCTTGTCACGATGATCATTCTGCTGGGGCAATCGGTGCAGGACAGCGTTGCGGGCAAGGATGTCTACACCGCATTTGCGGTGCGTATGGGGCTTTTTCTGGCCGTAACGGTCTACGCGTGTTTCATGCTTCTGCTGTTCGAACAACGCCGCCAGGCGGGATGAGGCGATGTGCAGTCGTGGGTCAGCCGAACCGTTGAACCGCACAACTTTCGCCGATGGATGAAACGGTGTACTTCTGCGCGATTATGGCGCTGAAGGATTAGCCGGATAGAAAGCGGTATTGACCGATGGAAAGTTGCGGGGAAGCAATCAGACGCAGCAAATCGACGGAGCACATATGCAGGCGCACACCAACAGATGGGCGTGCGGTCAACTCGACAGTCCGCGTGCTCGCATGAAAACGGGCGTTGTCCGGTGGAAACGGTCGCATTGCGCGCGATGGATGATGGGCGCGTGTCTGCTCATCGCGCTGTTTTCCTCGCAGTTACATGCGCAGGGGACACCGGATCAACTGTCGAGCCGCACTGTGATTGGCGGCAACGTGAAGCAGCATGCGGACGCCGTGCTCGCCATCATGACGTACACGACAGTTCCCGATGTCACGACCAGTTCGCTGTCGATCAATAGCGGGACGACGGGCAACCCGGGTTTTGGCCAGACGCAGTTCGGCGGCGGGTTCACGATCAGCAAGTCCTTTCCGTTGTACATGGAGGGCACGCTCGCCTATAGCCGCTACGATCCGACTTTCATCGCCTCGGATGGCGCCACGCAGCGCGAGGTGCCGACCCGATGGAATACCTTCAGCGGCACGGTGGGCCTCGGTTGGGATTTGCGGATCACCGATGAGCTCGTGTTCCGGCCCATCCTGAACGGTACGATCGGACGCGTGTCGAGCGATCTGAAGGTCGGGCAATCAGTCTTCAATCACGTCACGGACAGCAACCTCCAGTTTCTCGAGAACGGATCGCTGGACGCATACGGCTATGGCGGCTCGCTGATGCTCGATTACGAGCACTACCGCGAGAACTACGAAATCGATGCTGAACTGCGAGCTACCGATATCTATCTGCGCAGCTTTGGTGGCTCCGACGCCGTTCAGGGTTCAGCGATGGCGCAGCAACTGAGCCTGTGGACGCGCTGGCGCGCGCCGACGGGCTGGCGCGCGTTGGATCGGCCAGTCCGCTACGTGCTGGAGCTTGCCTACTCGCATTACTTCGGCGACAGCGCCGGCGTGCTGGGCTTTAACGATCTGACGTCGTTGGGCGTCGGACTGGAACTCGACAGCAGCAAATATCCGATCGTCATCACTCGCACGCGCGCGCTCGTCAGATATGTGTTCGGACACAATGTGCACGGCGTGTCGTTCGGGCTGGCGGTGAGCTTTTGATTCCTCGGGAGCGTCGGCCGGCATGTTGCGTGCGCTGACGCTCGTGACCGAAAGAACCACTAACCGGACAGCGGACGCAATGCCGTTCCAAAAGAAGAATGGTTCAGTCACGCGAACGGCAATAGAGGAACCGCTCGGCCTGGCCGGGAACGATGCGCGTTCTAAACGTCTGCAGTCCATAAGACCAAAGTCCAATACCGTCGATCAGACGCAGCGCCTAGACTGAATTCGCGCACACTGGACACGAAGCGTCGAGCGTGCGCGCACACATGAGCCGTGCTGGATTCTTCAATTCAATCGCCATTGATCGTGGTCCGCACTCGCTATCCGGTAGAACCTGTTCCGGACAGCGGACGACTGGTTGATCGCCGGGAGCGCAGAAATGAAAGCGAGTCACGTTTTTCTTGCGATGGCTGTCGTGATGACGGCATGCCCGGCACTTGCCCAACCGCAAACCACAGTGGATGTCACGAAGGGGGCGGGCAGCGCGACGGTAGTCGGAACGTCGAAGGTGACGGCCACGGTCGTCGCAATCGAGCCGGCGACCCGGACCGTTACGCTCAAGGACAGGAAAGGCAAGGTGATCCAGCTGGAGGTGGGAGAAGAGGCGCGCAACTTCGATCAACTGAAGGTCGGAGATATCGTCACGACGGAATACAGGGAAGCGATGTCGCTGAGCCTTTCGAAAACGAACGGTCCGCGTTCAGCGACGCAACGGCTGATTGAAGAGCGCGCGGCTCCCGGAGCCAAGCCAGGCGGCACGATTGGGCGGGAGATCACCGTGATGGCCGATGTCGTCTCGGTCGATACGAAGGCGAAGACGGTCACGTTGAAGGGTCCGCAGGGCAATCTGGTCGACGTGCACGTCGAGGACCCGGAGCAGATGAAGAACGTCCACAAGGGTGATCAGGTGGAGATTGTCTATACAGAAGCCGTCGCGATCACGGTCACGCCCGGCGCCACGCAGTAAAGCGGCGCGGAACATCACGTATGGAGCGAGCGCGCTGGCGGCCAACGGTGCGCGGATGTCGTGTTCGATGCAGGTGAACAGCGATGATTCTTCGTAGAACAAGCCGGCTTCGCGCTGGCACGGAGGAGGCGATGCGCGGCAAGCCTGAAACCGGCAGCGCCATCTATAGATGCCTGTTGCTGACGGGTGTTCTCGGCTCGCTGCTGTCCCTGACGGGATGCCCATACTATGCGGTGCCTCCCGGCACCGTCATCACGACGCCGGCCAGCTTCGACCGCTCTTTCGCAGCCGCATCGGGCGCAATGCACGACGAGGGTGTGTCGATTACCGTGCAAGACCCTGCGAGCGGCACGATCGTCGGCGTGCTCGACGGTGCTACTGTGACCTCGAGCGTACGACAGCAAGCCGATGGAAGTGTCGTCGTGCAGTTCAATTCGAAGGACGCGCGCGACCCTTCGCTACTCGATCGCATCTCGCGCAGTTATGACAGACGGATGGGACGGTGAGTGCATCGTCGGGCGGACATGGCCCCGAACCGTCCCATGCAATCGGACAATGTACACGTCACGGATTCGTATCATGCGAGCAGTGCCCGATATCGCCTCATGACCTCGTCTGAAGGACGCACGATGGGCGGCGAGTCATATCGGCACTTCCGGATCATTGGCCCGCGAGCCGCTTGCCCGCCACGTTATCGCCGGGATTTGCAGGCCATTGCGCGCGGATTTTCGTCAGGACCAGTTCCGGTAGCGGTATGTAGTCCAGCGTATCGACCGTTTGTCCCCCGTGGTTGAATGCCCAATCGAAGAACCTCAACGTTGCTCCGTCGTGGGCCGGGTTGTCCGGCGTTTGATGAATCAACACGTAGGTGGCCCCCATCACGGGCCACGCGTCCTTGCCCGGCTGGTTCGTCAGCAACTGGGAGAACGAACCGGACCAGTCGGCGCTGGCCACCGCTGCCTTGAACGTCGCGACGCCGGGCTGAACGACGGTGCCCGCAGCGTTGGTCATGGCCGTGTACGTCAAGTGATTCTGCTTCGTGAAGTCCCACGCGACATAGCCTATCGCGCCAGGCAGATATCCGACGTATGTCGCAACGCCTTCGTTTCCATTGCCGCCGATGCCGAGCGGCCAGCGCACGCTGGTGCCTTCGCCCACCCTGCGCTTCCATTCCGGGCTGACTTGCGCAAGATAATGCGTCCAGATGAGCGTCGTGCCTGAGCCGTCCTGACGACGCACGACGGCAATCGGGTAGTTTGGCATCTTGATCTTCGGATTCAGCCGCACGATAGTGGGGTCATCCCAATACAGGATCTTGCCGAGAAAGATATCGGCGATTACCTGCCCCGTCAGGACGACCTCGCCCGCTTTGAGACCGGGCAGGTTCACGACGGGCACCACGCCGCCGATCGCCGTTGGAAATTGCCGCAATCCGTTTTTGGCCAGCTGATCGTCGGTGAGCGGCGCGTCCGATCCAGCAAAGTCGACTTCGTGGGCCATGACCTGCTTGAGCCCATTCGACGAGCCCGTGCCGCGATAGATCACCTTGCTTCCGCCCGACTTCTGATAGTCGGTGGCCCACTTCATATAGAGCGGCGCGGCGAACGTGCTGCCGGCTCCCGTGATGTCGGCGGAATGGGCGGCGGCTGCAAACAGGCAGCAAAGCAGACTGGCCGTCAAGGTGCGCAATGTTCTCATGGATGGTCTCCGGTTGGATCTTGTCGCGGGACTTGCTTCAGGCGAAGTTGTCTGGCGCGCGAACTACAGCGTCGGAATCACGCTCGGAAACTCCAGGTGGTATTCCACGCGCTTGACTCCGGGCACGCATTCGGCCGCAATGTGGATCGCGCGCTTTTCCTCTTCGGATTCGATGACGCCCCACAAATGCGCGACACCGTCCTTGACGAGCACGCCCTGTTTCGGCAGCCTCCAGCGCTGCCCGCGCATTGCACGCACGATCGCGTCGCGCAGGCTCGCATCGTCGAGCGAAATAGCGTCGGCGGCCGGCACGACGCTCGCCAGCGCGCGGATCATATTCGAACGGCTCACGATTCCGACCAGCTTGCCGTCCTTGAGCACGGGCACGCGTTTGAGGTGCCGGCGCTCCATGAGGTCCGCGATCTCGGCGAGAGGCATGTCCTCCGAAATCGAAATCACCTGATTGCACATCACGTCGCCGACGACGTGACCGTGCTCCTTCACGTATCTCGCGGCCTGCTCGCGCGGCGATGACAACAGGAATTCGAGCCACCACCGACGCTTTCCGTGGCCGGTGCCGTTCTCCACACGATGCAACAGGTCTCCCTGGCTGACGATGCCGATGACCTTTTTGTTTTCGTCGACGACGGGCATGCCGCTGATGTGGTTGTCGACGAACAGTCTTGCAGCGTCGTGGATCGTCATGTCTGGTGTGGCGGTAACGACGGGCGTAGTCATGATGTCGAGTGCGCGCATGATCGTTCCTTCAGCGTGTCGCGTCGGGTCCCCATCTGTTGCACCCGTCGCATGGTTCCGGCAGACGCACCGGCAGCGGATCGCTCGGTGCTGAGGCGCCTTGATTCAATAAGCCGATGTGATATCCCGTCAGGGACGACCTGACCTGTTACGAATGCCGCTGTGAGCCGAAATCTTCGTACAGTTAGTTCGATGCGATCGCGAAGCGCTGAGCGCCATTGCGTGATTGGAGAACGATCAACGCGGATATCGATTTCAGTCCGGCTTTGGTTGCGCATTCAGGGATCGCCAAGCATGTCGAGCAGCGCCCGGGAGTCGCCGGTTCCAGACGGGCGCCGTGCGGTTCTTGCAGTCAGGCGTCAATTTCCACCGTAGTACTCGTTTATCCGGTTCAGCGACCCATCCTTTTCGGCGCGGATCAGTTCCTGATAGACCTGGGCGCGCGTCTTGCCGACACTCGCTCCGCTGGTGGTCGCGCCGGCCATCGTTCCGCCGACGGCATCGGTCGTCATCGCGGCATTGCTTTCGGAGCCAGTACTCGAAGTACTTGCTTCATCGGCGGCATAGACCTGCATCGCAGACAGTGACAGTGCTGCGACGGGAATCAAAAACATGGCTTTCATCGCATTCTCCAGCCTGGTGCATTGACATTGCCGACGCAGTTCGCCGGCATCGTCGACTGTATTCGCCGGTCACATGCGCATGAATAAGGTCCGAGTCCTAAAAGAGTATCGGGGATTGCCCTATTCGGCGGGCTGGCTTCGTTCTATCGGCTTCTGCCCGTTTCTATTGGCTCTCGATCCACTGAATGGCGAACCGCATCAGTTCCTTGCCGCTACGGATATTCAGCTTTTCCTTGATATTGGCCTGATGCGCCTCGATGGTCTTCACGCTCCGGCTCAGCTTCTCTGCGATTTCGCGCGTGCTGAAACCGAGGCCGATCAGGTGCAGTACTTCGAATTCCCGTTCCGACAGGCTCGCAATTCGGCCCTCCGGTTTTTTATGAGGCGCCGTAAGGGCTCTCGCCAGCTTCTCGTGCATGGCGGCGCTCAAGTAAACGTTGCCTGCCAGTACTTCGCGAATGGCACTCATGACGTGCTCCGTGGCCTCGAGTTTCATCAGATATCCGTTCGCTCCGGATCGCAGCGCGCGTTCAGCAAAGAGGCTTTCGTCATGCATGCTGAGCACGAGAATCATCAGATCCGGATAGCGATGACGAAGCGTCTTGACAAGCTCCAGGCCGGAGTCCGATTGCAGGCTGATGTCCACAATCGCCATGTCGGGCCGGCAGTTCATCGCTGCCAGAGCCTGTTCGGCGCTACCGGCTGCGCAGCAGACGTGCAGATCCTCTTGCAGATTCAGCAGATGTGTCATCCCCTCGCGGATGATCGGGTGATCATCCACGATCAGGATCTGGGTCGTACGGCTAGCGGATTTCTCGTGCACGGCCCGAACCCTCCGGCAGCGGATAGCTGATGGCGACCGTGGTGCCGCCCAGACCATTGCGAGTCACGGTGCAAGAGCCGCCTAGCAGGCTCGCACGGTGACGCAGGTTGTGCAGTCCCAGTCCTGACGCACGCTCCATTTCTTCCTGGCCGATGCCTACGCCATCGTCGCTGATCGAAAGCGTCTGGAGACCGCCCGCGCGCTCCAGGTCGATCCAGATGCGGTGGCCGTTGCAATACTTGAGCGCGTTGTTGACGGCTTCCTGCGCTGCACGGTAGAGGTTGATCTGCATGAGCGGATCGAGCAAGTCCACGTCTGGCGCGATCCGCAGCGTGCAATCCACGCCGTTGAGCGTGTGAGTCGTGTTTGCCAGCCCATGCAGTGCGGCCGCAAGACCGCCATATTCCATCGCGACCGGGTCCAGGCCGTGGGCAATCCTGCGGGTCGTCAAGGACGCCTGCTTCACCAGGCCGACGACGGTAGCGGCATCGGCGGCGGCGGGGTGGTCTTGCGTCTGCAGTTTCTGGTTCAGCGCGGTGCAGTACAGACCCAGGCTGGTCAGCTGTTGCCCGAGTCCATCATGCAGTTCCCGGCCGATGAGCCTCTGCTGCTGATCGCCGATCTGGATCAGTTCTCCTTCCAGCAAACGGCGTCGCGCCATCTCCTCCTTCAGTTCATTGTTTGCCTTCTCCAGGTCTTCCGTCCGCTCCTGAACGCGTCGTTCCAGTTCGATGTGAGCTTCCTGCAGCAGGCGATAAACGCGCTGCTCCTGAGCGCGTGCCGCCACCAGCAGCAGACCCGTTACCGCTACGACGTTCGCGAACGTGCACCACCTCGCGAGGCTATCCACTGGAGATTCTGCGGCGAAGGGGCCCGTGCCGTGCGTGGTGCCCCAGATGGCCACGATCGAGACCATCAGGGTCGCGATGCTGGTGCCGAGGTGCTGAAAGCGCAGCGCCGCCCAGATGATGAACGGGAAAATCGCGAGCGCCGCAGGGTAGTAGCCAAGCCCGGCAAGTTGCGGCGCGCCGAAGACGAGATAGCTGACCCAGAAGGTCGCAATAGTCAGCGCGCACGCTTCTATGGCCTGTTCGGCGGAGCGGACAGGATTCGAATACGTGAGGAAACTGAAGAGCGGCGGTGCCACGACGAGCACGCCCATCATGTCGCCGAGCCACCACTTCAGAAAGGCCGCGACGTACTGGGTAGCGGGCACCAGGCCGCCTGCCAGAAGCGCGGTCGTGCCGACCAGCGCGCTGACAGCCGTGCTCATCACGGCAGCGACGCCAATGAAGGCCAACACGTCATTGATGCGATCGAGGGTGATCTGGAATCGGGTCACGCGGTTCAACACGATCGCCGCCGTCAAGGTGCCAACCATCGACCCGGTGCCGATGATTGCGGCCACTGCAACGGGCACGCCCCCCGACACATTGGCCAGGAATGAGCCAATGGCAATCCCCGGCGCAACTCTGAAGCCGAGAGCGAGCAGCGCAACAAGAGCAATACCGCTGGAAGGCCACACGAGGGAGATCGCGCCGCCCACGACTGCGTAGGCAAGACCCGTCTTTGCACCCGCGTAATACGCCAATGCAACGATCCCGATGTGCACGAAAAGCCTGAACCTGGAATTGCCCCGAATGGTACCCATTGTTCGCTTCTTCCTGAAGCCGAAGTGCCAATACGCACCGCGCGCAGAGTAAACGCAATACGAGGCTGCGACAACGAGAAAAACGAGCCTTTCGACTGATGTTTGAGACGTGTGCTCTTCGCGGGGATCGAAGGTGGGAAAGTCGTATGTCAGCCAGCGAGTCACCCGGCGCCATTTCCTCACCTGACGACTCGATTGTCGTAGTACCCACTGCGTTAATCAAACGCTACACAGCGCGCGTTGACCTAAATCGCCGACTTGCAAGAACATTGTCAAATATAAGGAGGATGTGATTGTCCTGTCGCCCGTTCGCTTAAAGGGCGGCAGGTCCGCGCGCGATGATATTCAGCAGTAGCACGGCGAGCGCTTGTGCTTCCTTGCGCTCTTTCCAAGCGCTCGCCCGGTCACGTGGGCAGATCAGAAGTGCCCGTTGAGATCAGTACCCGGCGCGAAGGAAACGCCTCTTAGCACTTCCGCGTAGCCCGCGCTGCGTAGCGTGACGAACTTTTCCTGCGATGCGCCGGCAGCCGTCGTGTTCTTGACGACATCCCGAATGGCGACGAGCCTGTTCGGGTCCGCGCCGACATCGCCATTGCCGCTCACCGTCGACGTGATCGCCCAGATCGTCGCCGTGCCGTCGTCGTCGACGCGGCCGGTCAGGTTGCGCAAGCCATCCGTGGCGGGCGCCCAAGGCAATCCCGTCGCCGCATTGGAACCGGACGGATAGCCCTTGACGGTGTATTGCGTGCCGAGGTTGAGGCCGCCCTGCAACGTATAGGCGAGCGTCCACTTCTTCGTGCCTGCGTTATAGATCCACTTTTGCAGTCCGGCAGCCGATTGCGCTGCCGCGTGCGTGTAGAGATCGGCGCCGCCCGTGTAGCCGTCGCCTTCGTCGGCCACGTACAACGTATTCGCATCGGCGAACCAGAGTCCGAACGGGTACGAGAGCGTAGTCGCCGATTTGTTCGGCGTAGACGGGAAGCCAGCCAGGATGCACATGTTGTTCGGAAGGCCGCTGGTCTGAAGCGTCGGCGGGTTGTACGCAAGCGGCGCTGTCGGCAGTTTTGCTTGCGCAGACGGCACGCCGACGCCGTTCGGACATGCATTGCCCGTCGTATCGACGAAGTAGACGGTATTCACGCCGTTGCTGCCGCTTCCCTTCGTCAGGTACAGCACGTTGTTGAAGACGGTCATGCCGCGGAAATTGTCGTCCTTGCCGATCTTGTCCGCTTTCGCGCCCAGTTGCGTGACGGAGAAACTCGCCAGCGGCGCAGGCGTGCCCGGATCTTGTTGAGCTTCACGTTGTTTCGATGCATCGATGAATTGCGCGCCCGCGCCGAGAATCACGCCATCGGGTTGCGGGTTCGATCCATTGCCCGCATTACCCGCCGTATAGATGATGTCGTGCCCGTCGCTGTCGTTGAGAATCGCGGCGCGGCCGTTGTTGCCGCTATATGCATTGGTTTCCGTAAAGCGAAAGTGTCCGTTGCGATCGACGCGCGCGACAGCGCGATAGAAGTTCTGCCCGACAGGGTCGGTCGGATCGACTACACCGGGCGTGTTGGAGTTGGAAACGTCGATCGCATTCACGGGCGCGACATAACCCATGAATATCAGATATTTGCCGTCGGTGGACAGATGCAACGCGAGTTCCGACTTCGAGCTGAAGCTTGTCACCAACTGGTCGTGCGAGAAGCCCTGCAGCGTGCTGTTCGGCACTTCGAGCGCGCTCACGAATGCGCCGCCCGGCGTGATCTGATCGAGAAAGATGCGTGATGTGATGCCAAAGCTGGCATCGTAGCCGTCGTTATTCCAGACGTAGGGATAGCTGCCGTCGGAAGGTGCTCCCGTGGATGCGCTGCATCCGCCGTTAGTGCTGGCGCAATTGGGCGGCAGAATCGCGCCGACCCGAACGTTGCTCGAAAGATTGTCGTACACGCTGCGGCTGACAACCAGCAGACCCGGCTTGAAGCGGGCGTCGCCGTCGTGACCGGACGGCTGCGCGTGTGCGGCCGTGCTCGCGGAAATAACCGTGACAGCAAAGACAGACATGCTTGCGGCGGACATCAGATTGCGAACCATCGGGCGGGGATTCTCTTTTTTCATTTACGTCTCCGTAGGGGATCTGACAGGACTCGATCTGGCGGAACAGCAGGGATAGAGCCGGCTAAATCTAGCGGCGATTGATGAACAACTAATGGCGCAGGGCTTTCTCGAAGCTGGCAATCGGTTCGCTGGAATACGGTCGTAAGTGTCGTGAAATGGCTCTTTCAATAACCCGAAAACTTTTATATGGGAATTGGCAAAGTACTTGAAGGAGGAACGGAAAGTCAGCATTTGATTTCTATTTAAGCTGCTTAGGATTTGCTTCAGCAAAGACGGTGCCGGTGTTGGTTTGGCGCGCGGCGGACGCGGTGCAGTGTCTGGCTGAATCCAACACCTCGGCGATCGTTCGTCAATCGCTCGCTGCGGGCGAACGTCGATAGCACGGCCAAGAGGCACGATGCCGAACAGGTGGTGCGGATGCCGTCTCGATTGGCGCGGTTGTTGCAAACGATCGCTGCGTCAATTCAGGAGATGGTCATGCTCACGCTGCGCAACGTCGTCGCATCCTTGGCAACCCGTCGTTCGCTCGCGATCGTCGCCGCTTTCTCTGTTTCGGTGATGTGCGCGACGGGTATCGCGGCGTTCGCCGGTCTTTTGCCCGCATCCGATCACGTCGCTATGGCGGTGACGGCGACACCGTTTGTCGACATGCAAGTCGACGATGCCACTTCGACGAGATAATGATTTGCCGCGGCACGCGCAGCAGATTTCCTTGAAAAGAGTGGATGTCTTTCAGAGACTTTGCGTGGGGAACGGCAATTCACCGTAGGCCTTCTGTCCGACGATTCGGTCAGGCCGATCAGGCCATCGACTCGATTCCCTGTTTGAATTTGACACTCGTAGATCCTGCGATCGTAAGGAGGTTGACATGAGCAATGGACAGACGCGCAGCGACGCCGCAACGACGACCGGAAGAGCGAGCTTGGCCGACATGAAACTGGAGGTCGTCGTCATTCCCGTGTCGGACGTCGATCGCGCGAAGCAGTTCTACATTGGCTTGGGATGGAGGCTCGACGTCGATATCGCGAAGAATGACCAGTTTCGGGTCGTACACTTCACACCTCCGGGCTCGCAATGCTCGATCCTGTTCGGCAAGGGCGTCACGACAGCAGCGCCCGGCTCAGCACAGGGGCTTCACCTCATCGTGTCAGATGTAAGCGCGGCGCGCGCAGAACTCGTCGAACGGGGTGTCGACGTAAGCGAAATCTTCCACGACGTCGGCGGCGTATTCCACCATGCCGGCGAAGAAGGGCGCGTGAGCGGCCCTCATCCGGAACGGAAGAGCTACGGTTCATTCGCTTCATTCAGCGACCCCGATGGAAATGGCTGGGTTCTTCAGGAGGTGACCACACGGCTTCCCGGACGCGTGGAAACGCACGACACGACATTCGCTTCTTCGATTGAGCTTGCGGGTGCGCTGCGTCGTGCTGCGGCTGCGCACGGCGAGCACGAGAAACTAGCCGGCCAGCACGACGAAAACTGGCCGGACTGGTACGCCGAATTTATCGTCGGTGAGCAGGCCGCCTCGAAATGAGTCTTGCGTTCGGGCATTCGAGTGCGCGAGAAGCACAGTGTTGCTAAAGGCATGGTGATGTCATCGCGAATACATCGGGAGCCCAACGTCGTGTGACTCTTTGACACAAACTTTGTCGGGAAAGCGAGAGCGCTCAACGTCGACGCTCTCGCCGAAATCCGCAGCCCGGCACGATGGCTCGTGCGCCATTTCACCGGGACGGGAATCAACCGACTATTGCAGCCGCGTTCTGATTTCGTTCGCGAGTTGCTTCGTCGCTGCTTGCGTCGGCGCATCGGAGGCGAGCGCATTGAGCAGACCGAAATCGTGGATCGTGCCGTTGTAGCGCGTCGTCGTGACTTCATTGCCAGCGGCGCCGAGCTTGCGTCCGTATGCTTCGCCTTCGTCGCGCAGCACGTCGAATTGCGCAACCTGAATCAATGCGGGCGGCAGACCTTGCAGTTCGTCATCGGAGGCACGCAGCGGCGACGCGTAGACCTGCGCGCGCTGTGCGGGGTTCTTCGTGTAGGCGTCCCAGAACCACTGCATCATGGCTCGCGTCAGGAAGTGGTTCTTCTGATAGGCGAGGTACGAGCCGTCGCTGAAGTTTGCGTCAGTGACGGGCCACATCAGACCCTGGAAGCGGATTTGCGGACCGTGCTTGTCCTTCGCCATCAGGCTCACGACGGCCGCCATATTGCCGCCCACGCTGTTGCCGACCACGGCCAGACGGCTGCCGTCCACGCCAATCTCGTTGCCGTGTCCCGCGACCCATTTGGTCGCGGCATACGCCTGATTGATCGCGACAGGATAGCGAGCCTCGGGAGAGGGCGTGTAATTCACGAACACGGCCACCGCGCCGGACTGCACGACGAGGTCGCGCACGAGCCGTTCGTGGGTCTCGAAGTCGCCGAGTATCCAGCCGCCACCGTGGAAGAACATGAACACAGGCAACGTGCCCGTCGCACCTTGCGGGCGGACGATCGTCAGCGGCACGCTGATATCGTCCTGTTCGATCGTGCGGTTCGACACTTCGATGCCTGACAGATCGACCTTCACGCTGTTCTGCGCATCGATCAGCACCTGACGCGCCTTGGCGGGCGGCAGAGTATTGATGGCGGGACCCGTGCCGCTGTTGAGCTGCGTCAGGAATGCCGACGTGACGCGGTCCGGCGTTGCCTGCGCGGCGGGCGTTGCGGCCGAAGCAAGCATGGCGTTCGCGGCGAGCACGGCGGCGAGGATAAGGGGCTTTACGGGTTTCATTTTGAACTCCAATATTCTGTCAATGAGGCGAAGCCGATCAAACCAGCGTCAACGTGACGTCGATGTTGCCGCGCGTTGCATTCGAGTACGGGCATACGATGTGGGCCCTGTCGATCAGCGATCGAGCGGCGTCGGGGGCCATGCCGGGCAGCGAGATCTTCAGTTCGACTTCGATGCCGAAGCCGTTCGGAATCGCGCCAATGCCGACGCTGCCGTCGATGGCGACGTCTGCGGGAATGGGCGTCTTGTCGCGCGCCGCAACGAACTTCATCGCGCCAAGAAAACATGCGCTGTAACCAGCCGCAAACAGCTGCTCCGGATTGGCGCCTTCACCACCCGCACCGCCCAGTTCACGCGGCGTGACCAGCTTGAAGTCGAGCTTGCCCTCAGGGACGACGGCGCGGCCGTCGCGGCCTCCCGTGGCATGAGCGTGGGCGCGGTAAAGAACTTTTTCGATCGACATGATGTAACTCCCGACAAACATTGGTTGAAATACGAGGCGATTCGTTTGGGTATCTATGTGTAGATAGATAACTGCGCGAACCTCGACCCTGCTTCGATGCGTCTCGCCGAGTATCAATCTACTAGAAGATAGATAACCTGGCCCAACTAAAGGCGGTGCTCGACCGCCTCAATACATCTACTTCAAAACCTTCCACGAAGTCTCGACTTCTTCGAGCCGCGCCTTCGTTCTGAACAACCGGCTTGCAAGCACGCTGCCCTGATAGGCGGCGTACAGCGTTCGTGCGACGTGCTCGGGTTTGCCGTTGACGTTCAACGTACCCTCCTTCGCGCCTTGCGCAAGCACCTTTGCGAGCCAGCTTTCGTTGGCCTTGAAGAAGGACTGCACGGCAGCGCGCACGTTATCGGGCAATGCCTCGATATCGGCGGCGAGCATACCGCAGAGGCAGATCTGATCGCCTTCTCCGAGGGTTCTGCCGAACAGCTTTGTGTACTTGCTGAGCTTCTGATCCGCCCGAAGCGAAGCGTCTATAGAACCGAGCGCGGCGAGAATGCCGCTGCTGTACTGGTTGACGGCTTCGAGCACCAGGTCGTCTTTCGACGGAAAGTAATAGTGGATGCTCGAAGTTTTCACGCCAACCAAGCCGGACAGGTCGCGATAGCTAAAACCGTTGTAACCGCGGAGCATCATCAACGTGATGGCGTGGTCGAGAATCTGATCGCGAACGGTGCTTGTCGGTTCCATGTAGCGTACTTTATCTACTGCTAGATAGAATGTCAAGGTACTTTTCTGCATGCAGTATTCATCGTCTCATTCGAACGCTCCCGTGCGCACCTCGCCGTCGCGCATGTAGCGCGTAATCAGCACTCCGCCAGGCGTGCTGATCGAACGCGCGAGAGTGAAGGCGGACGCCAGTGCGTCTTCGCCGAACAGGCGCTTGCCGCGCCCAAGCATGACGGGATAAATCACAAGCCGAAGCTCGTCCACGAGACCGGCTGCGAGCAGTTGGCGCACCATGTTGCCGCTGCCGAACGTCAATAGATCAGCGCCGTTCTGACGTCGAAGCGCGCGTATCGCGTCCGCGAGATCGCCCTTCAGTGCGTGACTGTTGTGCCAGTCGAGCGTATCGGACCGATGCGTGGCCACGTGCTTCGATACGCTGTTGAACCGGTCTGCGATGGCCCGGCTGCCTGAATCGGCCGGCACGCGCGGCCAATATGCCGCGAATATGTCGTAGGTGGTACGGCCCAGCAGCAAGTCGAACGGCCGTGAGAGCAGGTCCTGCAAGTTTCGGCTGATGGCTTCGTCGGCATAGGGAACGATCCAGCCACCGAGGCGAAAATCGTCACTGGGATCTTCTCCCGGGCCGCCAGGGGCTTGGATGACGCCATCCAGACTGACGAAAGCGGAAACGATGAGCTTGCGCATAATGATCTCCCGATCTACGGACGCGGTCGGTCCACAGATACGACGAACGATTCGCATGTGAATCGACAAATAGCGCAGCGGCCTGCATGCGGTGCCGTGCGGCCTCGATCTCACTCAATCCGAGACTGCTGGCAATCCTGCTGATACCAACGATCTACCTGACGTAGCGCCTCCTGTAGATCATCGGGATAGTACGGATCAAACCACCTGGACGGCTCGTACCCCGCCGCCTCGAGCGCGGCGAGTTCACTCCTGTTGCGCTGGGGTGTGAGGGGCGCGTTGTTCCTGAGAGCGGTTAGGTCGCGGCATTGCGCTGCGCTCAGATGTGCCGCGCCGTCCGCTGTGCCGCTTGTGGCGCAGCCGGCGAGCGAGAAGGCCAAAGCGAGAAGCACTGGCCAGATCGTCGGCGAGTTCTTCATGCCACGTCTCCCTTCAGTAAATCAGCGCTGTACGAGGGCTGAAATCAGTGCCCGCGCGGCGGTTCGTCGATAACCCATTGCGCCGCCCGGATTGAATCATTTTACGTTTGCCGCCATCGCGACATCACTGAACGACGCTAGCCCGATAATTGACACCAATTCAAAAAGCGAGCGCAGAAAAAAGTCGCAACAGCCATTGAAACATTAACGCGTTGAGGATGTACCTGAGCGGTTGATTGGGGGGTTCTGTACCGGCTAGCGGGGCAATGAAACCTGCTCCAGTGCTAAAGAAAGAGCCTGCCCACCGGCAGCACGCAATCGGGCACTGCGTATGCTTAAGTAAATCGAACGCGCGAGAGGCGTGCCGGTTCTTCTCGCCATCCTTGGCAGCAGTTGCGCTGCGGTCAAAAGGCGTTCGGTCGAACCGACGAAGCAGAAGCAGGGGTAGTCCGTGTTACTCCAGAAGCGGGTTCGCAGAGTTTTGCGAGCCGCCGCGCTTGCCGTTGTCGTCGGTATTTCCTGTTCGCTACCTGCAGCGTTCGCTGCCGATATCGTTCAAGATCCATCGGGAAAAACCGACGCTGTGCCCGCCGGATCACGGGAAAGCGAGCCTGGCGTATTTCCGGCTACCGTTGACCGATACGTTCCCGCCGTAGTCAGCGTCATACCGCAGTCGACGCAGAAGCCTCCGGCAGTAGAAGCCGTCGATCCCGCCGCTCGCGATATCGCTGAGAAAAATGGAGCTGAGGAAAATGAGTCCGCAGGCGACGTGCATCGCCAGCC
This sequence comes from Paraburkholderia diazotrophica, assembly GCF_038900755.1. GTDB lineage: Bacteria > Pseudomonadota > Gammaproteobacteria > Burkholderiales > Burkholderiaceae > Paraburkholderia > Paraburkholderia diazotrophica_A. The sequence goes on along the minus strand of NZ_JBBPEN010000009.1, from coordinate 263,215 downwards.
GATGGAGAAAGACGTGCAAGCGCCCTTTGCCCGGCTTGACCAGTACCAGGTCGCCGTCGCGCAACGCATCGAGAAGAGCAACCCGTCGGACGTGCTGCACGGCAATCCCCAGGCGATGCTGCGCTCGGTTGTGGTGCTTTCGGTCGTCGTCGATCGCGGCGGACGCGTAATCGGATCTTCGGTGTATCGGACGAATGGCGACGGCGACGCTGAGCGCATTGCGCTTGCATCGCTTCGCCGCTCTTCGCCGTTGCCACAGCCGCCGGCGCAACTGCTCGATGGACGCGGGCAACTGGAACTCTTCGAGGACTGGCTATTCAACGACAACCGCAAATTCCACATGCGTGAGCTCACGCCACCGCAAGCGCAGACGCTGAACTGACTTGCACGACGGATGGCCCGATATCCGACGTGACCGCTGCTCGAATCTCCACTGTATTAACGAAGCACTTCACCGTGCGCCGGATCAGTGCGCAGAACCACACGCTGCACGCACAACGAAAACCAATCCTATCCTGTCGTGAACCTTGATATACGGCTTACATTTTCCTAAAGTGAACTGGGCCGCATCGGCAAAAGTAATGTCCATCCTGAGCCATCCGATCCACCCATCGTCAGTAATCGTCTGCACGGAAGCGCTGCACAAGTCCGTCGACTGATCTGCGACCGCCATCCGCTTTTCGAAAGAAGCCGATGCTTCATCGGCACGGGATAGCGACTTCTTCGCATCGCGTTTTACGTCGACACAGTTCTACTACGTGACGGGCGAATCGCTGAAGGAGAAAGAAATGATCAATTCTTCTGAAATTCGCCAATCCGGTTTTCGGGGTGAGGTCATTCAATCTGCCGATTCCGAATACGACAAGGCGCGTGCCGTATTCAATGTCTCGATCGACCGGCGTCCTCTTCTGATTGCGCGCTGCGTTGACGCCGACGATGTGGCAAGGATCGTGGCGCTCGCACGCGAGCACGATCTGCCGCTCGCCGTACGCAGTACCGGCCATAACGTTGCCGGATATGCAGTCTGCGACGACGGCGTCGTGATCGATCTGTCGCTCATGAAGGCGATCACAGTCGATCCGTCGGCGCGCACTGTGCGTGTGGAAGCAGGTTGCAATTGGGCTGAAGTCAACGACGCGCTTCAGTTGCACGGCCTGGCCGCCACGGGCGGCTTCGTGTCGATTACGGGCGTGAGCGGACTGACACTGGGTGGTGGCCTTGGCTGGCTCGTCCGCAAGCATGGACTCGCGCTCGACAATCTTCTTAGCGCCGATGTCGTGCTCGCCGACGGTCGTAAGGTGAAAGCCAATAGCCGCGAGAATGAGGATTTGTTCTGGGCGATACGCGGCGGCGGAGGCAACTTCGGCGTGGTGACGTCGTTCGAATTTCAGGCGCACCCGGCCGGAACCGTGCTCGCCGGTATTGTGCTCCATCCCGCCAGCGCAGCGGCGGGTGCGATCCGCAGATGGCGAGATCTCGAAGCGGAAGCCCCGGACGAATCGACGATAGGCGCGCTTCTGTTTCACATGCCGGACGATCCTTCGCTGCCTCCACCGATGCGCGGCGCCCCCGTCGCAGGTATCGGTGGCGTGTACGCCGGTTCGGTAGAAGAGGGCGAGAAAGTCTTGCAGCGCTTGCGCGAATACGGACCGCCCCTCGTCGACAAATTTGCACCCACGCCATACAACGAAGCTCAGCGCATGGCGGACTTCCTGTGGCCGCCCGGCCTGCATAGCTATTGGAAATCGAGCTACCTCAAGGCGCTCGACGACACGGCTATCGACATCGTCGTCGATCGTTTTGCGCGTGTCCCGTCACGACAGACCGTGATCGTGCTGGAGAACTACGGCAACAGCGCATGGAGCCGCGTTCCCGAATCCGCGACCGCGTTCGGGCATCGCAACTGGCCGTGGAATATCGTGATCACGTCCGGTTGGTCCGATGCAAAGGATAGTGAACGGAACATTGCATGGACGCGCGAGTTGCTCGACGCGCTGAGCCCGTACACAGCGCCCGGCGCGTACGTCAACTATCTGGGCGGCGACGAAGGCGTTGACGGATTGCAGGCAGCGTATGGAAGCAAGCTCGGTCGGCTCGCCTCGATCAAGGCAAAGTACGACCCGGCAAACCTGTTCCGCCTGAACCAGAATATCGCGCCTGCGCCGCTCGCGGATGCGCCGGGCGGGTGAATGGGTCTGTGATGCACGTCACTGATCGCGGAGCCCCGTGCGGACGTAGCGGCGTATCGCATCAGGCGCACGGGCCGAACGAACGCGACAGCGTCGCGAAACGAGCCGTGTTGCGCTGACGAGATACAGCCCCGGCGATTAGCCGCTGCTGATGTTGCGCGCCTGGTCATCACCGTCGGCCCGGTCGTGCCGCCGATCACGCTGCCCATTGCGTTGATCCGCGCGATGCCGGCGGTCATCGTTCGAAATTCATAAAGTCCATTTCGCGAATGCGGCCACAACGATAGATCAGGCAAGAGGTAGGCATCGATGGACCGCTAGTTACCTAAGGTCCTTCCCGAACTTCTCCCGAGCTTATGGACATTCGCACAGACGCTGCCGCGTAATAGTGCTGAAAGCCCGCCCGGCGTAGTATGGCTTCGTGCGATACACATCTACGCGGGGTCCGCAATGAACGAAGGTTCGATGAGAGGCTACCGTAAGGACGAATGGAGTGAACTGCTCCTGATCGTGATGAAGACGAGCCTGTCAGTCGCTCACGAACTCGCATTGCCACCTGATGCCGTGCTCGACTGTGCCGCGACGCACCTGCTTTTCCACGACTTCGCAAGTTTGGCCTCGGCGATGCAGGGCGCCTCTCGAGTGCACGACTGCCTCGGACGACGCGCTAGCATTCCCGCGGTCGAAGTCGCGTATATCAAGAGCCTCGCGGCACGTATCGACACCGACAGAAATGTACTCGCCCATCCGCCGACGACGTGCGCATCCGACCTTCAGCGTCACGTCGAAGCGCCTGCTCAAGCGTACGAAAAAGTAGCAACGGCAATTCAGGCATTGAAGACCGATGTGCGCCAGACGTTCATGCAGAGCAGCATGTACAGCGATACCGCCGTTGAAGCCGCTTCCGGATTCGCAAAGGCGCTTGCGGAGATAACACCTGGCAACGATGGCGTCGACGCCTATGAGCGGGCGCTCGCCGCGCTGCTGCATGTGCGGTTCACTGGGCCGCTTCAACTTGTCGATAGAAATGCGGACGACGCGGAGCGTCATCCCGGTGGTGACCAGCACGCGGGAACTGTGCCCCTGTCGACTGCGCCGGGGGGCTGGATACAACGTGTCGAGGATGCAGTTCACCATCCTGCCAAGCTGCACAAGTAAGCCATTGCGCGCGAGGCATCGACGGGCGTGTGGGCTCGTGCGCTCCGAAGCGAAGGCGCTTTCACGCATTCGCTTCGAAGCGGCGACGATCACGAGTGCGCGTAGACCGGTTCGAGGCCGATGATGTTTTGCTGCGCGGCGGGCGCTTGCGCCGTGTCATGACGCGAGCCCGCGCTCGCCTGACCCGCCGTGACGCCGCCATAGGACGCGTCCTTTTGCGCCTGGATGCGCGACAGCGCTGCTTCGATGTTGCTCGGGTATTGCGTGTAGTCGCTTGCGGGGTTGTAGCCGGCCTGTTGCAACTGAACCAGTTCGGCGCGCACTTGCGCGCGGGTCAGCGGCTGGTTCGACTGCGCGAACGAAAGAACAGGAGCGGCGATCAATGCTGCGACGAAAAGGGATTTCACGAGTTTCATGAGTATTCTCCAGAAGTTGAGTGGCTTTCGGTGATGCTTCCGGGCGGCCGTCGCGCGTTGCACGTTGCATTCGCGATTGCATGTCGTCCCGGCAAGTCGCACTGTCATGAATCAACCTTGCGTGACGTTATTTGAATCCGCGCATGTATCTGGCTCGTTTCCCGAATGCGCGGGAATGTAAGCCACTGTTTCCCGAGCGGCGGTAGATACATTGCGGTACAAAAGTCCCGCCGGCGCCGCTTCAAATAGAAAACGCCGCTGCGCCAATCAGTGTGGTTCGCCGAGACATGCATCGGCTACGTCGACGATCGGCTCGATGTCGGCATGGGCTTCGGGAGAGCGATCGACGCATTTGATCTGCAATAGCGTCCACCAGATGCCGGGCGGATTGTGGCCGAGCCACATCACGGTTGCCGCCGCTTTGGTTCGGAGGCTCCATCGCTGCCAGTCGGCGCCCGTTGGTGAAAAATGGCCTTGTGTATCGGCGTATCGGGTGTGGTCCAGGCCGTAGCGTTTCAGGTAAGCAGGATTGAGTCGCTCGTCGAGCGTAAGCTGACGGTGAGCGATGCGCACCTGTTGATCCCTTTCGTCCTGGCTAAAATCGCTCACCGCGCGGCTGACGACTGACAACTCGTACAGCAGCGCCGCGCCCACTGCCAGAAACGTCGCGGCAATGCAGAGCACGAGCACCACGATGATTCGTCGTCCCGCTTTTCGTGCGCGGGCCATTCAGTTCTCCTGGTTCGCCATGCGACGTAAAGAACGCATGCGATCCCAGCCTGCCACAATCTTCGCGATCGCGGTGTAGCATTCCACCGTGTGCGGATGACTTTCTGGAATCCCAGCGCAAGAGCATCGATGGGAAGCATGATGTCAATCGAGTGGAAGCGCCGCGTCCTGCTGTTCGTCAAGCGCCTCTGGCAGCCGACCAGCGCGTGCATGACCTGCATGCCGGGCAGCTGGGGCAATATTCTGAGTCTCGCCCACTGGACTATTGCATTGCAAACAGGTGTGTTCACCGGAATCCTCGCTGTACTTCTGACTTTTACACCGTTGGCGAGGCTCTATTCGCGGCGATACGGCAATGCGCTGATCGTCGGATTCCTGACGATGTTAGGCGACGCGTACTCACACCCGAATCACTATGGCGTTCCTTTTGCCGAGGCGATCGTAACGGGTGTGACGTCGGGCCTGCTGGCGCTGGCTGCTTCATATGTTTTTGAGGACCGCGCCCGACGCCTTCGCGCGGCATGCACCCGGATTTCCCGATTGCTGGTTCACTGACGGTATGTACGTTATCGCGGCGTCAACAAGCGTCATATACTGGCTCAGTGCATCTGGAGTATGCATCGGAATGTCCTGGGCGCATTCGATGAGCGCTGCGACCAGAAAACAAACGACGCCGTAACCGTATCGCTCGGCTGTTTGCCTGCGCATGTCCTTTCGTCGGACGTGACGACCACGAGGCCTGGTGGTCCGGGATCTGCGGCACCTGCCAGGCAGGACGAAGAGGACGAAGCCATGCTGACTATCGATGACATCCGGGCAGTTCCGCTCTTCTCGTCACTTCCCGCCAATGAACTGGAGAGCCTCGCGCACACGTCCGCCGATCTGCATCTGTGCGCGGGCGAATTTGCCGTCCACGAAGGCGGCGAACGCGCGCTCTATGCGGTGCTGTCAGGCAAGATGGAAGTCATCAAGACGTTCGACGGCATCGAGCGCACGTTGGGCTGGCGTCTGCCGGGCACCATCTTCGGCGAAGTGCCGCTTGCGCTGAGTTCGCCGTTTCCCGGCGCATATCGGGCCGCGGAGCCCTCGCGCGTGATGCGCGTCGATGCGCAGCGCTACTACGCGCTCGCTGCCGCATCGCCGGAGGTCGCGCTCAAGATGGGGGCGCTTGCGCGCGAGCGCATCGGCGGTCTTCAGAGCCTCTCCGCCGAACCGCCGAAGGCGCGCGTGACGATCGTCGGCAATCGCTGGGACAACGCCTGTACCGCGCTGCGCCAGTTCCTCGCGCGCAATCAGATCAGCCATGACTGGATGGCGCCCGACGCGCCCGAACTGCCGGCGCGCTGGCCTGACACGATGCCGTCCGAGGCGGAGTGCCCCGCGCTGCGGCTCGTCGATGGAACGGCGCTTAGCCGGCCCGCGACGCGCGAGCTCGCACGCCTGCTGGGTTTGCAGACGCAGCCTCGCTTCGCCGAATACGATACGGCGATCATCGGCGGCGGGCCGGCAGGCCTGGCCGCGGCAGTGTACGGCGCATCGGAAGGCCTGCGCACGCTGGTACTGGAGCGCGAGGCGCCGGGCGGGCAGGCCGGCACGTCATCGCGCATCGAGAACTATCTCGGCTTCCCGAACGGCGTTTCCGGCGACGAACTCGCAAGCCGCGCGCTACAGCAGGCGAGGCGGCTCGGCGCTGAGATTCTGGTCACGCGGTCGGTGGCGCGGGTCGATGTGGAAAGACGCGCGATTTATCTCGACGGCGGCGATGTCGTCCGCTCGCAGACGATCATTCTCGCGACCGGGGTGACGTGGCGGCGCCTCGCGATCGATGGCTTCGACCGGTTCATTGGCAAAGGAATCTACTACGGCGCGTCGCGCAGCGAAGCAGGCGCGACGCATGGACTGGATGTTCATCTGATCGGTGGTGGAAATTCGGCTGGACAGGCCGCGCTCTTTTTTGCCAATCACGCGCGCAGGGTGACGCTCGTCGTGCGAGGCGATTCGCTCGAGAAGGGCATGTCGCGCTATCTGATCGAGCAGCTCGCCGGCAAGGATAATGTGGCGGTGCAGTTGCGATCGGAAGTCGTCGGCGCATATGGCGATACGTGTCTGAGCGCGATCGACGTGCGCGATGGAGCGAGCGAAGAGGTGCGCCGCTACGACTGCGGCGGCTTGTTCGTATTCATCGGCGCCGACGCGGAAACGGAGTGGCTGCCGACGGAAATCGCGCGCGACGCACGCGGCTATGTTCTGACCGGCGACGATGTCGTCAAGGCGGGCCGCTGGTCCCATCAACGCGACCCATACCTGCTCGAATCCAGCGTACCCGGCGTGTTCGCCTGTGGAGATGTGAGGTTGAGTCCCGTCAAGCGCGTTGCTTCGGCGGTCGGCGAGGGCAGCATGGCAATCGCTTTCGCACACAAGTATCTGCAGTTCGACGCGCGGTAGCGCCTGGGGGTGACGGTGTGGCTGCATCGACAACTAACAGCCGCGATCCCTGTCGAGAAACGCAGTGACCGCGCCCGTGAGCGCGATGCTGCGCAGTTCCTCCGGCGAGGCCAGATGCGCGGCGATGATCTCGCGATTATCGAGCCGTAGCTCGGGCATGCAATCGAGGCGCAGTTCAAAGAAATGCACCCGGTCTGTTCGTCCGTCCCAAGTGCCACAGACACTGCCGACGGGAAGTAACGGGCCCGATGAGAAACCAATCTCCTCTTCCATTTCGCGCTGTGCGGCTGCATCAGGCGTCTCGCCGGCCTGGATGCTACCGCCGGGAAAGCCCCACTCGGCGCGGTACGATGACTTCACCAGCAATAGCGCCGGCCCGACGTAGATTGCGACTAGCGCGCCCTCATGGGAAGGCCGTCGAACGCGCCACCAGACGCGAGCGAGCCGAAATCCGACGCGAAGCGCCATGCGCCAGACAGAGTCGACAAGCATGGACGCTCGGGCTGGCCCAAGGCTCGGCATGAGCTTTCTCCTTTCTTTCCTTTCGTGATCAGAGGATCTTCCGTTCATCGCGTTCTAGCGGCTTGGTTCATTCAGCGTTTGTCATAGCACTGTTTGAAAGCCGTAGTTTATCCGTAGGCCGCAACCTGGTGCCTGGACTCGCGATATGGTCGCGGGCACGATTCCGCTCATCGCGACGACACCCGGCATAAAGCACCTTGGCCCGGTTCTGGGCGATCTCCAGAGCACGCTCACTCATACAGCCGTGCTCATGGCTAGTACCTCACAACGTGATACAGCCGAAGGGCTCATCAAGTTCCTGGTGTTGCCCGACGCAAAGGGGGGCGCCGCAAACGGAGCCGGTGATCGACATCCGGATGTCGTGTTCGACGACAAGGGGAAAAATCGAGGGATTACCTCTGGCTGCTTACCATCTCATCATGTGGAACCAGATCGCGCGTATCGGAAACATCCAATGCAACGCAACGCCTGGAGCATTGCGCATCGACGCATCCCGTTTCTGAATACGAAACGATGCCAGTATCCCGCTGATTTCACGCTGTTTTCGTCGCCTTGCTACCGCAACGAATATGGTCTGTTGCCGCTTTTTTACTACCACTGGAGATTAGAGATGTCGCCCGTTTATATAGAACCGGTGCCGAAGGGCCGATGGGGGCCGATTGACGGATATAGCCTTGAGCTCAGGGACGGTACCAGGATTACCGAGGAACTGCATCGCTCCGAGAGGCTCGCGGCAAGTGAAGTAAAGTTGCGCGGCTACCTGCCGTTGCGTGCGACAGTGCGCATAACGGATAAAGCGGTCGCGGAACACTGGCAGCCGGCCGACGAAACCCATCTGTTCGCCCAAGGTCAGTCGTAACACGTTTGGTTTTGCCAGGAGCACTTGGCATACGACTTTTAACCTCTCACCGAAGGCTGACGAGATGCTGGGAGATATCGGAGCAACGGGTGTCGCGCGGGACGTCAATGTCGAGTTTCGCGGGCTGGGATTTCGGTCCGAATGGCGTCCGGGTGATGCTGCCCGGAGCGACACCCCGTCCTCGCCTGGCAGCCTGCCGCAAAGAACGCATCGACAAACGCCTGATCCGCATGCCCGCGCTTCTCGGCGATGTTCTTCGCGGTCTCTCCGGTCCATGTCTGACATGCCGGTTTGCATCGTGAACGCGCGCCAACAAACTTCTTGAAACTGTTTCCTGATCCACGCGCAGGCTTTAGTCCATGGCCTAGCATTCATCCCACACCAACGTGTCGAGCGCAACCAGCCGGTTGTCCAGACAAGGAAAACACGACAGAGGAGGAAACGGGATTAGCTAGTGAGCTGAGGCGAGTCCCACGGAAGCATGTTTATGTTCAATTCGGCTCAGGGTAGATGCCAGCGTGTCAGCATTTTGCTAGCTCACCGACCGTGTTCAGTTCGGGGCATATTTTTTTCACTATGCGGGCGTCCTTTTAACTCCATCTATTCGGTATCCAAACGAAATCCGTTCATTTCGTTTGTCGAGAGGAGGGCCGGTTGCAATGAGTCAAACGATGGAAGGAATGGTCTGTCCGAAGGACGCCTCGCGTAGCCACTGCCCCGCCTTCGTCTCCACGATGGAAAGCGGTTCGTCTGCCGATGCGAGGCCTGTGGCGTGCATGAACGTGATGTCCTTGAGTCCGATCACGCCGAGCGCCGCATTCAGATAAGGACGAAAGAAGTCGGGCTGTAGCGAAGGCTCGCGAAACATGGCGCCGCCGGAAGTCACCGCGACGAATGTCGGCCGGTCGCGCAACAGGCCGACCTTGCCGTGCTCCGTCGTCTTGAACGTCACGTCACGACGAACCACGAGGTCGATCCAGTTCTTCAGCACGGCGGGTACCGTGAAGTTGTGCACGGGTGCCGAGATCCAGAGCATGTCTGCGTCATCGAGTTCCTGAATCAACTGGTCTGAAAGCGCAAGTGCCGAACCGAATCGCGCCTTCGCTTCGGCTATGGGCAGCACCAGCGACTCCGCGTACTCGGCCGTGATCGGCGGCAACGGCTCTGCACCAAGGTCGCGCCGGTTGATCTGAATGTCCCGCCCGAAACGCTTGGCCATCGCGGGCAGCAAATGACGGGTGAAATGCCGGCTCGTCGAGTTGTCGCGCCGTGGGCTGCAATCGAGCAGCAGCAACTTGAGATTGTTCATTGCAGATCCATGCTGAAGTGAAGACCGCGGGCCAACAAGCCGAAGCGGAAATAGAAACGTTGCGCCAGTGCATTGGCGAGCGCTGTGTCGAGCACGATCCGGTTGCTGTTGTCCGCGCGGCCAAGCGTGCGCAATTCGTCCAGCAAGCGCTCGCCATGTCCCCTGCCGCGCTCCGCTGCATCCGTGATCAGATCGTCGATGTAAATGAAACGGCCGTGAATCAGGTTGTCGATGCGTCGGTAGCCGGCGAGCGCCACGGGCTTATCGCCGTCCCATACTGCGAGCAACCGGTAACCCTGCGTGCGCTGCAACGCGACGCGGGCGACAAACTCTTCGGATGATTGCAAATGCGGACGCAATTGCTGCATGACGCCGAAACACGCCATGACATCGGCGTCTGTTTCGGCATGTCGGAGAACCAGGACGTCTGTCATGATGCCGATGAACGAGGGTTGGTGTAGGCTTCAGTGTCGTCGTTCGATGACATAGCTGACAGGGACATTTTCTTTGCTTTGGACCAGGCCATGACGCAGCCAATGGCCCGCACGGCGGCGCCTATTCACGAGCAGATCTACGCGCGCTTTCGCTCGATGATCGAACAGGGACAGCTGAGTCCCGGCCAGAAAGTGTCGTCGTTGCGAGCGCTGGCCACCGAGCTTGGTGTCGCGCGCGGCACGGTGCAGGTCGCCTACGACCGCCTGCTCGGAGAGGGCTACCTCGTTGCCCGAGGTCCGGCGGGGACATTCGTTTCGGAACACACGGCTCCCGCCAAACCCGCTCACGCGAAAAAACCGCCCGTTGCCGCTCGCCCATCCCCACGCGCATCCGCACGCCCGTCGGCGCCCGAAACGGTCATCGATATGGAAGGCGGCAATCCCGCGCCGTTGCAGATGGGCCTGCCTGCGCTCGACGAATTTCCGAGGAAGCTCTGGGCGCGGCTGATGACGCGGCAGGCGCGCAAGGTGGGATCGCTGAACAAGCCACCGCCAGCGGGATACATGCCGTTGCGCGAGGCGTTGGCGGCCTGTCTGCACCGCTCGCGCGGCATCGACGCGCATGCCGCGCAGGTTTTTATCGTTCCCGCCTACACCGCGAGCCTTGCCTTGATCATCGATGCACTCGGACTGGCAGGCGAGAGCGCGTGGATCGAACATCCGTGCTATCCGCCGACCGCGCAAACGCTCAAGCGCATGGGTCTGCGAGTCTGCAATGTGCCCGTCGACGAACATGGCGTTGACGTCGGTTTTGGGCGCAAGCAGTTCACGAATGCAAGGCTTGCGGTGGTGACGCCATCGCATCAGAGTCCGACGGGTGTTGCGTTGCCGCTGCAACGGCGCGTCGAACTTCTCGATTGGGCGGGCGCGCACGATGCATGGATCGTCGAGGACGACTATGACGGTGAATATCGTTATCGCGGCCATCCGTTGCCCGCGTTGAAGAGCATGGACGCATGCGGCCGGGTGATCTACTGCGGGACGCTCAGCAAGTCGTTGTTCCCCGGACTGCGGCTGTCATATGTGGTCGTTGCGCCGAACCTCGTGCCGCAATTCGAACTAGCTTGCAGGCGGAGCGTGCATGGCGGTTGTCCCGAACTCATGCAGGCGGTGGTGGCCGATTTTATTGCCGAAGGCCACTTTTCGCGCCATATCAAGCGAATGCGGACACTTTACGCACGGCGGCGTGCGCTGCTCGCCGAAGCGCTCGCGCCTTATGCGGCGGATGGCTTCGTCGTCCATCTGCAGGACGGCGGCATGCATCTGCTGGTCGACGTGCGCGAAGATCTCGACGACGTCGCTCTCGCCAGCCGGGCGCGCGCCTCGGGCTTCGCCGTGCATGCGCTGACGACATGGCGCAACGGCTCGCCCGGACGTCGCGGCCTGTTGATGGGATTCACGAACATCAGCAGTCAGGCCGAGGCGCAGCGTTTGGTGACGGAGCTGTTTCGTGCATTCGACCTGCGCCGATAAGACTGGCTATCTGACGCGCAGGAGCGCAGCGCACTTCGCTGTGTCCGTTCGTCTGGTTGAGCAACGCTAGACCGTGCCTAATGCCTGTGGAACCGACACACCAGCGCGGCAAAGATCATTCACGACACAAGCAAGGATCATCCGGTTGTATTCGGGAGAGAGATAGCCTTGTTGTGTCAGAGGTCGAAAGACTTTATCGCCAAGTCGAATCCGTCTGCCCGTCAACACGCAATATGAATCGTTGCGCGCGCGTCCCAGTCGCCACGTCTGTCCGGAGTAACGGCCCAATGTCGGGTCACTCCAGCTTACGCTCACCGTTTCCGACGACAGCCACTCGACAATGGAAATGCGAGCGGGGACCGGCTCGGCAACGACAGGATCAAATGTCCCGGTTGCGGCGCGACCGCTTCGGCGATACTTCTTGTTGCGAATGCATGTATTCGCAGTGGCCTCCGACGCAAACGGCTTCGGTGTCAAAAGAGCAATCAGTGCACGTCGAACGATATTGTCTTCATCTCGACAGGTCATAGATTCACCTTTTCAGAAGTGCTCTGCCCATCGAGGCAGTCGCCAGGGGAAGTGACGATGAAGCCGGGGTCGCTCATGCGGTGAACAAGAAAGGATTCGCGTCCGAAAAGCAGAACGCATCTGCTGGCGGCATCCTTTTTAAGCCGCTGTCACCTGCAGCCCGCGCTGCACTGCCGGCCGCGCGAGACCACGCTCGAACCAGCGCCGGACGTGCGTGAAGCGGTCGAAGCCGACGATCTCGCGCGCCTCATAGAAGCCGATCAGATTGCGCACCCAGCCGAGCAGCGAGATGTCGGCGATGCTGTAGCCGTCGTCCATTACCCAGTCGCGGATCGCCAGCCGCGAGTCGAGCACACCGAGCAGCCTCGCCGACTCACTCACGTATCGGTCGAGCGGCCGCTTGTCCTCATAGTCCTTGCCGGCGAATTTGTTGAAGAAGCCGACCTGTCCGAACATCGGCCCGACACCGCCCATCTGCCACATCAGCCACTGGATCGTTTCATAGCGCGTGTTGAGATCGGTCGAGAGAAACTGCCCTGTCTTTTCGGCGAGATAGATCAGGATCGCTCCCGATTCGAACAACGCCAGCGGCTGGCCGCTCGGCCCGTTGGGATCGTAGATCGCGGGAATCTTGCCATTGGGATTGAGCGCGACGAAGGCTGGATCGCTGTTCTCATTCGCCAGAATGTCGATGCGGTGCGGCTCATAGGCGAGTCCCGTCTCCTCCAGCATGATGCCGATCTTCACTCCGTTAGGCGTCGGCAGGGAAAAGAGCTGGAGCCGATCGGGATACTGCGCCGGCCAGCGCGTAAAAATTGGATGATTGAGTGTCACTTTCGTCCTCCTCGGTGATTTCATCCGTAATGGCGCATCTCAGCGGCCAGCACTTTGCCCGCCGTCGACATGCAGGATCTCTCCAGTGATGAACGGCGCCGAGTCGAGAAAGAGGATGGCGTCGGCAATATCGCCTGCTTCACCCATGCGTCCGATAGGGTGGAAAGCGCCCAGCGCTTCGTGCGTTTCAGGCGCGTGCATCGGCGTCTTTATGATCCCCGGAGCGACGGCGTTCACGCGAATGCCTTTTTTTGCGTACTCGATCGCCAGTGACTTCGTGGCAGCGTTGAGGCCGCCCTTCGTCATAGCCGCGAGGACCGAGTAGATCCCGCTGATTGCAGCGTGATCTATGCTGGCGGTGACGCTCACTACATGGCCACTCGAATGCTTTTCCATCTCGGCGATCGCGAGTTGCGTGATGTGATAGAAGCCCGCCATGTTCACATTCATTACGGCGGCATAGTCTTCGGCAGTGTGTTCGGTGAAAGGCTTTCCGATGTAAATGCCGGCGTTGTTCACCAGCGTATCGATCCGGCCAAATCGCGCGACGCCTTGGGAAATGACACGTTGAGCGGTTGCGGGATCACCGATGTCACCGGCGATGCTCAGGATGTTCTCGTCGTTCGACGGCTTGATCGAACGCGAGGTTGCGACAATGCGGTAATCGAGCTTTCGGAATGCCTCTACGACTTTAGCGCCGATGCCTTGTGAAGCACCCGTGACGACAACAACCTTCTGTGACTCGTTCATGCTTTACCCAGAAAATATTGTTTCGCTTCAATGCCGACCAATCCTGATCTGGTGTGAAGTGTCCTAACCTTGTCGGCGCATTCGAAATGCCCGAACACGTTCCCGGAAATCTCTCCTGGGCGCATCCGGGCATTGGCTTTGGGCCTGCATCACATCAAACCGCTTGGTACCCTCAGCGAGGGCAGATGCAACCGGATTGCGTTCAGATCGAGCCAGCTGGCGTAACGGCGGGAAAGTCCTTCTCGGGATCGAACACGTTATTGAAGAAGTTCGTCAGGGAGTACATCGCCACCAGCGCGACGATCTCCATGACGTTCGCGTCCGTGTAGCCTGCATCGCGGACGGCTTTCAGATCGGCGTCGCTGACCTGGCCTCGGGTTTCGATGACTTTGCGGGCAAACTGAACGGCGGCGTCGCGCTTCGCGTCGCTGGCGTGGCCCTTCCGGGCGAGAATGATTTCATCGGCGGGCAACTGGGCCATATGCTTCGCGGTAAAGCTGTGCACCGTCAGGCAGTAGTTGCAGCCGTTCACTTCGGAGACAGCGAGCCCGATGCTGTCACGTGTCTTCACGTCGAGCGCCTTGCTCAAGGAGCCAAGCAGGGTGGCCCATGAGTTGAACGCGATCGGGCTCTGCGCGAAAGTCGCCATCATATTGGGGGTAAACCCGATATTCTTGGTGAACGTATCGAGAGTTGGTTTCGATTCGGCCGGCACCTGTTCCGGCTTTAGAGCAGTACTTCTCGGCATGTTGGTTTTCCTTAAGTTACTGGTTTTCGGAACACTTATATGAGATCGAGCACATCGGCCACCGGACGGCGCGGCTTCTGCGCCCAGTTTCCGGGGCGCTCCGTCCCAACGGACAACAGCATGACGGGCACTTCGTTCTCGGCCAGCCCGAACTCGCGGTGCACCGCTTCGGCGTCGAAACCGATCATCGGCGTCGAACCCAGGCCCAGCGAGCGGGCCGCATAGATCATCGCCGCCGCACCGAAGGTGCCGGTGCGTACCGCCTCGTCGCGCTGGCGCTGCGGGTACTCCATGTACAGATCTCGTGCGGGGATTTCCCATTCCGGCACCATCGTTGCCGGCATGACGCCCGCTTCAACCAGCGGTGCCAGGCGCTCCGGTATTACGCTGGAATCGGCCAACTGGCCGCAGATGATGAAGGTAACGGCTGCATCCGTGACCGCGGGCTGGTTCCAGGCGATCGGACTCAGCCGAGCTTTGGCTTCCGGCGTGCGCACCGCGATGAAGCGCCAGTTCTGCAAGTGGAAGGATGTCGGCGCGGAGGTGCCGATTCGCACCAGCTCGCGGATCTGGTCGTCGCTCAAGCTGGCGGCAGGGTCGTAGTACTTTGCGGCGCTGCGGCTCAGGATGCATTCGATGACGGCGTTGGTCATGGTGGTTCCATTTCTCATAGCGATTCCTATGCGTGATGAAATAAATCGAGGTACAAGCGTGCGTTCGCTCTATGCGGACCTGCTTTCGTTCAAGATGTCGGGCGACGTTTTCTCCTCTGCTTCTGGTAGTTGCAGTCAACCGCGGTACTTCGGCAAGCGCGGATCGGCGCATACACGGCTGGTACCGGGCATCTGGTTGATTGCGATCGTGATATCAACGCTCATCGAACACTACAAACTGGATAATTCGTATAACTAAGCGTAGACGTCACTTTGCGATACGAATGACCGAATCGGCTCATGCAAGCGCGGCACGCGCACGTTCGTCAAACAGACCGCCAGCTTCCGATCATGCCTGTACCAGCGCCAGTTTTTCGACCTGCACGCCTTTCTTCGGCAGGTCGCGCGGGCGCCCTTCGTGTCCAGGTTCAGTTGGGTGTGACGGTTTCATCCATCCCATGCCCGGTAGCAGGCATTGAGACGGTGAAGGCAATGGCTGTGCGAGCAGCAGCGAGGACAGATCGAATGTTCATGAGGATGTTGGTCCTTATGGTCCTTGTATTGTGGCTGTGCTCTGGGCCACAGGTAAGAACCAGGAATGAACATTTTTTATGTACCACGACCGGATGACCACGCCGCAAATTACCGGGCCTAACCCCGGAACAAATGTGAAGCGTGTGTGACGGCGCCGCCTGCACGAATGGCCGCCGCCACGAGCGCGGCTTCCGACAGTTGCGCTTCGCTCGCGCCTGCGTCGCGCGCAGCTTTCGTGTGCAGTTCAATGCAGTAGGGGCACTGCGTCGTCAATGCGACGGCGACGGCAATAAGCTGCTTCTGTTGCACACTCAACGCGCCTTCTTCAAAGACCGCCTTGTCGAATGCCCAGAAGGCTTTCATCGCTTCCGGTGCGTTTTCGTCCAGCTTCTTGAGTCGGCTAAGATGCTTCATATCGAACATGGGTTTCTCCTGTAATCATTGGCCTGCATGCTTATAGTAGAGAGGTGCCCGTTCCATTTGGTCTCGATTTGGTTCGAATTCGTCTATGACTAGTCGCGCGATCTTTGAGCTTCCCGTCCTCGAACGTTTCCTTGCCGCACTGGACATCGGCGTGGCGAATTTCACTCTGTGCGACATTCGCGACGGCTGGAGTGCCCGCTTCGACGCCTGCGCAACGACAAGCCTTCACTACTGCATGGAAGGCAAAGGCGTGCTCGTGATGCAAACGGGCGAGCGCGTCGCGCTGACGTCGCACAGTTTCGTGCTGTTGCCGCCTGGCATCGCTTACGCGATTGAAAGCGGCTATTCATCGCCCAGCAACGAAACGAACCACGGACGTCTCACAGAGTGGCCTTCGCGAGAAACAGTGCCGACAATCCAGGCGGGTGAAGGCACGGCCGGCATCGCCACGGCATGCGGTGAATTGAAGCTCGATACGAATCACGGCATGGATCCATTCAGCGCGATGCGTCGGCCGCTGATCGCACAGTTCGACGGGCAGTCGGGCTTGAAGAACCAGTTCGTCATGCTGCTGGCAGAATGCGCGCGGCCGGGGCTCGGCTCGCGCGCGCTGGTCGAAGCACTGCTCAAGCAGTGCTTGATCATGGTGATGCGGCGGCAGATCGAAGCGGGGGAAATAGAGCTGCCCTGGGCCACAGGCTTCGCCGACAAGCGGCTCGTCGCAACGCTCGAAGCAATCTTTGAGCGCCCGTCATCGCCGTGGACAGTGGAGCGGTTAGCCGATATCGCCGGCATGAGCCGTTCCGCGTTTGCCGCCCAGTTCATGAAGGCATTCGGGCAGCCGCCGATGAGCATGTTGAAACTCGTGCGGCTACGAAAAGCGGCGGAATTGCTGGCGACGACCACGCGACCGGTCGCCGAGGTCGCGAGGATGGTCGGATTCACGAGTCGAAGCAACTTCTCGCAGGCGTTCCACGCAATGCACGGCATGGACCCGACCGCTTTCAGGCGTCGTCCCGTCACGGGGAATTAGTCGGGCTACCTCCTACGCCGATCTCGGCCGTGTGTGGCTCTCGCCTTTTCGCCTCGCACGCGCATACGTGAACGATGGAGTGGAACGACCGGCTCCAAGGTCCTGAGCGCCATCACGTTGTAGTCGAGATGCTTGCTCGCGTGTTTGCTCGTTGATTTGCCTGAATTACTTGACCGGTGTGGTCAGGGCCTTGTCGCCGGAATCGACCACGAACACCGCCAGCAGTTTCGCTGGCCTGGTCTTGCTTGCATTGCGGCTCACACGATGAAGCGCACCCGGCTCCTCGAAGAAACTTTCGCCCGCGTGATAGATCCGCTTCGGGCCATCGTTGACTTGTGACTCAATGGCACCCGAAACGACATAGGCGTAGATGAACGCCGACTTTGCGTGCTCGTGTGCCGGCGACGCTCCACCAGGGGCATAGTCGACAACCACAGCGGTCAATGACTTGCCAGGAATGTTGGGGATGGCACGCTCGAAGTTGGGTGTGACCGTTTCACCCGTCCCGTGCGCAGTCGCAGGCATCGAGACGGTGACGGCCACGGCTGCGCAGGCACCAGCGAGCGCGGATCGAATGTTCATGAGGATGCTTCTCCTTAGTGCCATTGCATTGTGTCTACGTTCTGGGCCACTGACAAGAACCAGGATTGAACACTATTTATGTACCATGACCGGATGACCAAGCCGCTGCAAATACAACTCGACCGGTCTGCGAAGACTCCATTGGCCGAGCAGATCCGCAAAGCAATCAGCACTGCAATCGAGAGCGGCGTGCTTGCAGCGGGAGCACGTCTGCCATCGTGGTTGGACCTCGCAGCCCAGCTCGGCGTTGCCCGGGGCACGGTGCGCCTGGCATACGACCGACTCGCCGACGCTCAACTTATCATTGCTTCCCGGGCGACGGGAACGCGAGTGGCGGATCGGCCGCCCGCTCCCGTTCAGGTGGAAGAGCGGCCTGATCCGGGCTCGTTCATGGAGACGTACCGGGAACTCACCGCAGGGCCGGCGATTTTCCAGATGGGCGTGCCTGCACAGGAAACGCTCCCTGCCAGACTTTTCACAAGAGTCCGATCGTTCGCGCTACGCGCGGAATCCAGCGCATCAGTCGTTTATCCCGATCCCCGGGGCGAACTGGAACTGCGGCGCGAGATAGCCGCCTACCTCGCCATTTCGCGCGGCGTCACGTGCTCGCCCGCCCAGATCATCATCACGAGCGGATTTAGCGGCGGGCTCGGACTGACACTACGTGTACTGGGCCTCGGGGGCAAGAGGGCGTGGGTGGAGAACCCGGGGTTTCCGTTCACCCGACACGGGCTGGAACTCGCGGGCATGACACTTTCGCCGATACCGGTCGATGCGGAAGGGCTCAATATCGATTACGGCCTTCGACATGAGCCGAAGCCCGATCTGGTTGTCGTCACTCCCGGGCAGCAGGCACCGCTCGGTCCCACGCTCTCGCTCGCGAGGCGTCTGCACCTTCTCGACTGGGCTGCGAGAGAACGAGTCTGGGTGCTTGAAGACGACTATCTGAGCGAATTGCAACTGACAACACGCGCCGCGCCGGCGCTCGCGTCTCTTGATCGTGGCCAGCGTGTCATTCATATCGGCTCCTTCAGCAAAACGATCAGTCCTGCACTGCGATTGGGGTTCGTTGTCGCCCCGTTGCCGCTTGTGTCCCGGTTCGCGGAGGTGGCAGCATGCCTGGCTCCGGCGCCCTGGTTGTCTGTGCAGCTCGCGACGGCGCAGTTCATGCGCGACGGACACTACATGCGCCATCTGAGAAGGATGAAGCGCCTTTACGCCGCTCAACGCGACGCGTTGCTCAAATGCCTCGAGCAGCGCGCTTTCGAAACGGTGACTGCCGGTTTGGCCGTACTCGTGCGGTTGCCCGACGGCGTCTCGGACATCTCCATTGCGAGAGCATTGTTGGCGTTTGGATTGGGTCCCCCACCGCTGTCACCGTGGTATGCGTCGCCGGCCTCCGCGAGATCGGGACTTTTGCTGGGTGTCGCGACCTCGCCGGAGAGAAGCGTCGCCAGATCCTGCGACCTGTTGCATGAAGTGATAAGACGCCATACGTAAAGCAGTAATGCGGCTACGATCCAATCGGATCGCGCCAAGTTCAGTGCGACGAGACATAGGCCGTATCAGCGAATACGGCCGGAATCGCAAAGCTCTCGCGCATACGCCTAGCCTCGGCGGCCGGTGTCAGTCAAACAGACGCCTGAATTCCCTGCTGAACTGGAACGGGCTCGCGTAACGCACAGTGTGTCCCGCCGCCTCTGCGGTCAACTCGTTGCGCTCCATTGCAGGCGAGCCCGACGAAGACGCGTCGACTTCACGTATTGCATTGGCGACACCTGCGTATTGGCCTTGAAGTGACTGTGGAAACCCGGAAGGCTCATTCCCGCTTCGTCGGCCAGTTGCCTGACGTCGAGGGCTGCGCGTGGCTTGCATGAATCAGACGCAGCGAGCGGCCTATCTGGCCCGACTGTCCTCGCATCGCCAAAGCCTCGCGCAACGAGTCTGGCCTCAAGAGGATAGAACTGGGTGCTCGGTCGAGGCGCTTATCGCATTCCACCGGAAGGATTGACGGGCACTTTTCCGCCCAGCTCGAAGTAGCCCTCGCGCATGAGTCGCACTGACTCGCCGCGCTCGCATGGTCCTGCCGCGTCGCCTCGGCGCGATGCAGATCAGCAAGAAGGGCGATCTGGCGAACTGGATGATCCCCGGCAAGATGATCAAGGGCATGGGCGGCGCGATGGACCTCGTCGCGGGCGTGAAGAAAGTGGTCGTGCTGATGGAGCACGTCGCGAAGGGCGACCAGCACAAGTTCTCATGGCTGGCGGCCACTGGAGCCGTTGTCTGATTGTATTGTCCGCCGGGAACAAGGTGGCCTCATCGCTTCAGCCCGGTATGCGCTCTTACGTGCGGATCCAGCCTCGTCCCCAGGAGTTCAACGTGTATTCCTCATGCGGCCAGACGCCCGGAGGATGGGCCGCTTCTACTCGCTGGAGGTCACAGGAGAGTTCAACCCGATTGCCATCGGGGTCGGTGATCATGAAGAACAGGTTGTTACCTGGACCATGCCGTCCCGGGCCAAAGAAGATCGAGTATCGTGCCCGTGCGAAACGGTCGCCCCAATCGCGGATATCGTTCCAGGACGAGGTTTCGTAGCAGTGGTGATCCCAGACATCCTGCGAGCCTCGAAAGAATGCAAGTGAGTGATGCTCATCGTCCGAACGCAGGAAGCACGTCGTAACCCGCCCCTCCGTGTCGACGACTTCATCTGAGATGGCAAAGCCGAGTCTGTTGACGTAGAAGTCGAGCACCGCTTCGAGCTGCGTCGTCTGAAAAACAGTGTGCTGTAGCCGTGCGGGAAGGTCGTCAGGGCTTCGCTGCTCATTGGGTACACCGATGACCAGGCAACGCCCTTGTGGATCGCGAATGCGTATGGCACCTTGCATGAAGAACACCTCGTCGGCCGGAGTCGTGGTTTCCGCAAAGTCACCGAGCTTCGCCTTCAATGTGGCAAGGGCTGCTTCATCGCGCGCGGCATAGGCTGCTGCGGCAAGCTCTCCTGATTTTCCATAATGAATCACGATTGCCCGTGAACCGCCAGCGAGAGCAATCTGGTCGCCGTTATGCGACACGACCTTGAGGTCGAACAGATCGGTGTAGAACCTGGCCAGTCGTTGGGGATCTTCGCTTGTGATGTGAAGATGATGAAGGGCCAGTGGCGTATCGGTTTGAAGCGTCATTATTAAGGATGCTCTTATTCTGTGGAAAGAACGTGTGAAGGTGTTGCTTGCCCATGGCCGACTACGTCGCTGTCTGGGTTCGACGTTATGTCTGCCGCAGCAAGATAGCGCGACGCAAACAATTCGGCTTCGGAGGCGCGAAACACGCCGGCTACGTATCGATCCGGACGTACAAGGATGAAGCTTCCTTTCGCCGCTGCATACATCGACGGAATCGCCGCCGTTGCGAGGGTTGTCTGGACGAAGCTGGTTGTGCGATTCGAGTCGGTCTGACTGGACGTCGTAATTGCAATTTTCGTCGCCTTGATCCGCGCCCACATGGGCAAAGATCCAACTGCGGCCAGTGCTTCGGGATCGACGTCGATCGCAAGCAATGTGAAGCCGTGACCGGTGACTTCATCCAGCAGCACCCTGCTTTGGCCGATCCGTACTTCGGGCTGCGGCGACATGGTGCCGACGGCATCGGCACAAACGCTTGAAGACGCATCGATAAGGCCTGTGCGAAAGCGTGGCTTCGGTTTGAACTTCATTTTCAGGAAGTAGTCCCGGACCGGGGGCACGATCGCGGTTGCGCGGAAGAACGTTGCGGTGGCCCAAGCCTGCAATTTGCTGGCCGGCGCCATCACAAATCCGAGTTGCAATGCGAGCCTGATAAGCGCCCAGGCGTGGTCGCGGCGCTCCTGTTCGTACGTTTCAAGAACAGCCGGTCCCACCGTGCCGTTCAGAACGGCAGCGAGTTTCCATCCAAGGTTGTGTGCATCGCGGACACCGCTATTCATGCCTTGACCCGCATACGGTGGAGTCAAGTGTGCGGCGTCCCCCGCGAGGAAAACCCGGCCGATTTTCCACCGGTCGGCCACGCGGGCATGAAATGTATAGACGGTCTTCCGAACGATGTCGACCGGCCGATCACCTTTGAAGGGGCGAAGTAGTTCGCGGATGCGCTCCGGCTTCAGGATCTCCTCGTCGGTCTCACCGGCTTTGAGGAGAAACTCGTACCGTCGTGTCTTGTCCGGCCCGGGTACATCGACAACAGGGCGATCAGCGTCGCAAAATGCGCGGGTCTGCCAGAACGAATCGTCATCGTTTTCGATGTCGATTACGAGCCAGCGGGCTTTGAAGGACGACCCTACGAGCGTCGCGCCAATCTGCTGCCGCACGCTGCTGCGCCCGCCGTCGGTGCCCACAATGTAAGCCGCTTCAATGGTGTGAACGCCTTGGGTGCTCGCGACGTTCGCGCGCACGCCATCGGAGTCATGCGCAAAATCGACGAGCGTATGGCCGAACAACATGCGCACGCAGGGGAAGCGGCACAGCCCCTCCCGGAGGCTGGCCTCGAGGCGTGGTTGGCGGAACGCGTTGCGGCGGGGAAAGCCGTATTCGCTTGCGGTAGGTTCGACTTTTCCAAAGCAAATGCCATCTGGGCGCGTGTAGTAATGCACGCCGTAGCCCTTGACGACATTTTCGAGTACGGCTTCTGCGAGGCCAATAGCCTGCATGGTTCGAAGCGACTCGTCATCGATCGATACAGCCCGCGGCTCTCCGACAGTCGACGCTTTGCGATCAATCAGAATCGTTTCGATTCCCTGTTGCCCGAGTATGTTGGCCAGCGTGAGCCCGGTCGGGCCAGCGCCGACGACCAGTACCGATGTCTTCAGGGTCTTTGGGGTGTCCATCTTGTTGTCTCCGTCCATGCCAGCAGCCCCAAGACGGGGCACCCGCGGCGCGCTCGGACCTACTCGTCCTTGATTGAATTGAGCAATGTACCGATGCCCGAAATCTCGACTTCGACCACATCGCCGGGCTTCATCCACAGCGGGGGCTCGCGGAATGCACCGACACCTCCCGTGGTGCCAGTGATGATCACGTCGCCTGCATGCAGCTCGGTGAACGTCGAGCAATAGGCGATGACATCGCCAACACTGAAGATCAGGTCGTCGGTGGTGGCTGCCTGCACAACTTCACCGTTCAGGCGCGTCGTCAGCGAGAGCTTTGACGGATCAGGGATCTCGTCCGTCGTCACGAGCCACGGCCCGAATCCACCTGTTTGCGGGAAGTTCTTGCCGGGCGTGAACTGGATCGTGTGTTTCTGCCAGTCGCGCACACTTCCGTCGTTGTAGCAGGAGTAGCCCGCGACGAAATCGAGCGCGTTCTCTGAGGAAACGTGGCGTGCCGTGCGGCCGATTACAACAGCCAGTTCGCCTTCAAAGTCGAGCTTTTGCGATGCGCGTGGCCGGATGATCGGTTGTCCATGAGCCACCTGCGAATCGGCGAAGCGGGTGAAGAACATTGGGTGTTTCGGCATCTCGCGGCCCGTTTCCTTCACGTGCGAAGCGTAGTTGATGCCGACACAAAGAATCTTGCCGGGGGCCGGGATGACGGGGAGGAAACGTACCTGATCGAGGGGAATGAGGGCTGTCCCTCGTTCGGCGATCGTTGCGATGGCTCCAAACGCACCAATAGCGATGGCTTCCTGCAGCGTGTGTCCAACGTCCGAAGCGTATTCGCCGAGGTCAAGGACCCTGTCACCGCGCAGCACTCCAAAGGAGGTCTTTCCCGCATATTCAAAACTCAAAAGCTTCATTGCCTTTCTCCTGTATGAATCCTCATATATGACGTAGCGTTGAATCGAAATGTGCATTATTCGCATATTTCAGGAAATGGGCACATATAGTAAACCATTAGTACGGAAGGAGGCGGAGTGTGATAGCGTGAGCGAACGCTCGCAACGCCGGTGCGAGGAGATCTGCGCAAACGTCGACGACATACTGCGGATGCACCGTGCGGCGTTGAGATGCCATATAGTGAAAAATTACGCAAGCGGCCCGCTTCTGTGCGTGCCTGCTGGATTCAGACGGAACTCAGAATGGCGACAGATCGTGCGCTTGGCGTCCTCGGACTCTTTTCCCTTGAGAAACCTTTGTGGAGCGCAGAGGAGATTGTCCGGGAACTGGGGGTTTCTCCGAGCAGTGCATATCGTTATCTGGCGAATTTGTCGGAGCTTGGGCTCGTTGCCAGCGCTGGCGGAGGGAGGTATGTGCTCGGGCCTGCAATTATCCAGCTCGACCGGCAAATACAATTGACCGACCCGATGCTGCAGGTCGCGCGCCCGGTAATGAAGGAGCTGATCGAGTTCGCGCCCGCCGGCTCAGTGATGCTGCTTTGCAGAGCGTTCGGCGAATCTGTGCTGTGTGTACATCAGGCGATGGGCAAGGGCCCGCAGCCCGTCGTCAGTTATGAGCGTGGCAAACCGATGCTCATGTTCCGCGGGGCAACGTCGAGGATCATTCTTGCGTTCCAGCAGACCCGACCTTTGCAGGCGATCTACGAACGAAATAAAGCCGAAATCAAGGCGGCGGGACTGGGGCAGGACTGGGCTTCATTTCGTGCCGAACTGTCCAGGCTTCGGCGGGCCGGGTTCGTGGTGTCCCGAGGGGAAGTCGATCCCGGGCGTGTGGGCATCGCCGCCCCTGTCCAGAACGAAGACGGGCGTGCGATCGGCAGCCTCAGCTATGTGATTGCTGATTCGGTTGCCGACCCCGGATGCGTCACGCGGCTGTCGCATGTTCTGATGGGGGGCGCCCGAGAGATCAGTCTTGGTATGCTTGCTGTTGGCACATCGGCACCTGACGACCGGAAGCGCATTGCGTAGTCAGTCGGCGTGATTTTCCTATTCGTGCATGATTGGCACCTCCTGGCCTCGAACAATTACGTCTGAGCGAGAAGCTGGGGATAGCGCGAGCCCATGCATGCCGAGCATTGCTGGGCAGATCGGGAAGGATGATGCGAGAGCGGTGGAAATGCTGGAAATCCATTATCGGCCTGATAGCGCGTTTGATAGCTCGATGGTCGCGTTAATCTGGATCAGCGCCTTGCGCGATGTAGCTCTCGGTCGACGCGAATATGTGCTTCGGGTGAAGACCGCCATCGCAGCGCCCTTCGCAGGGGTCTGCCTGGTTGCTGGTGCAGAGTATCTCTTTGAGTACACGTAGTTATCCTTATCAGGTAACTTGCTCGACTGCGACAGAGACTCCAACCATACCGTCTGGCGACGCGTTCCTTGACCACGGTGCGATGGCAGGCCGCGTTCATCTGATGTCATGGCAATGCGAAGTGTTGCCTACTCGGGCCGAAGCATGTGAGAAACGCCTGCGTGCGGAGAGGATCGCGAAAGCCGCACATCCGGCGTTCTTACCTGCGGCTCGGCTGACGGCTGCTTTTCGGGAAGACATGCCGGCCTATGCGGGCGACGGCGAGGGGCCGCTGGATCTCGAGAGCGAGACGGGCATCCCTTGCTATGACGAGCTACGGCGCCGCGGTTGCGCGCCCGTGCCGACATCATCCACAAGTACGGCGCCTACGATGTTGGACAGGTTGCCACCCGCGGCACTTCGACGCCGGTGCACGGCAGCTGAGCCGCCACCAGGCGCCATTTGATCTCCAGATTCCACGCCAGTACCACGGGTAGCGTGGCGAGCGCCAGGCCTCAACGACGATAAGTTCATTACCGGCGGCAAAGGAGCGAGAATCTCGCTGAACAGAAGGGTGAGCATCGACTACGGCAACTGCCATAGCCTGCTTTAGATATATTGCATTTAAAAGCAAAGCCAACATAAAATGCTAAACAGTAGGAATATTCGGTTAAGTTCTAGGCTGCAGCGCTCGGCTTAGCCGGCAGTTTCAGTCGTTTCGTCGTTCTTGGACTTGAAAGCTGCTCCGAGCCTAGATTGAGGTCCGATTGGCTCAAGAGGATCATTCCACTGGTCGGGACGGGGCCCCTCTCCACTGACATTGCCTGATCGGTCGAGTACCGGTTAATACAGTTATGTATATACATAATACTCAACGTAGAACTTCGCGGGCAGGGGGCAACGCCCGCGGCAGCGATGTCCGAGGCCGAAGGCCCGGACCACGACGTGTCGTTGACGCTTGTGTCTGGAATTCTGGGATATAATACGATAATGAATACGATTGCGATCCCAGGCCGAATGACTTCCGGCGAACTTCTGGAACTGGACGGCAGTGACTTCCCGGCTCAGGTGGCGGCGGAGACACGCAAACTGATCAATCGCGGAGTGCTTGCACCTGGCTTCCAGCTGCGGCAGTCTGATCTTGCCGAGCGCTTCGGGATTAGCCGAGTGCCCGTGCGTGAGGCGCTGAAACTGCTGGCCGCTGAAGGCATCATTGAACACGATCCGAATCGCGGGTTTTTTGTCGCTCAACTGTCGAGTGACGAGGCACGGCAACTATATCGGATGCGGCAATTGCTCGAAGCTGAATTGCTAATGACCATCGAGTGGCCGACGCCCGCCCAGCTGAAGCAACTCAAGGCAATGCTCACGGACCTCGAGCATTTGCTCAAGGCGGGTAATCGCGACGGCTGGATCGAGCAGCACCGCGCATTTCACGACATGATTTTCGATCTGTCGCCGAACAAAGTGCTTAAGCGTGAAGTGCTGCGATTGATGCGATTGACCGATCGCTATCGTGCATTGGCAGCAGATATCTCGGCGAACCCCGAACACCGCAGTGCGAATATCGAGGCGCGGTTGGTCAAGGCGTTGCAGAGTAGGGATAAAGACTTGCTGCTCGCGACTTACGAAAAGGGGCGATCAATAGTTTTGAGCGGCTTGATGGCGGTGCTTGCGGCCAGAGAGACGTGATCAACACAAGACGCACCTACCGTGTCCCTTTTCACATCAAAAGCCGATTAGAACGTCCTAAGCATGCCAAGTTGGGTCACGGCTCGACTTTGGCGCTGGACACGGAAGGCGCTGGTCGCGACCGGCGGTTCCGCCACTGCTGCTGCGGACGTGCCAAACACGTCAGCCGCACGCTCCTGCAATGCCGCTTCCACTCCGTGATCGGGTTCGGATCAACATCAAACTGCTGAGCCAGTTCGGCCAACGTGCGTTCGCCTCGGACAGCGGCCAAAGCCGCCTTCGCCTTGAACGCCGCTGAGTGAGTGCGCCGGTTTTGTCATCGTCTGGCTTCCTTTGCCGGCATTATCCAGTCTCATAGACCAGTCGCTCCACTTACGCGACTGTCTGAATTCCCGGCGCCACCTCTCTCTCACGGAACAATTCGCCACGCAACTGGCACTACTATCCATTTGCCTGCCCCTTTGGTTTCCATGGCGCACGCGAGGCGAAAGCCATGACCTGCACGCAGTACGCGCTACCAGGCTGGCAGAAGAGGCCCTGCGCCGCATCGGTACGCTCTATGCCATCGAGGAACCGACCTGCGGCAGCCGACGGCTGAACGTCGCGATGCGCGCCAGGCGCAGGCGTTACCGTTGCTCGATGACGTCAAACGCTGGTTCTGGGCGACGCTCTTCACGCTCTCGGCGAAATTCGACACGCTAAAAGCGATCCAATACGCGCTGAACCGCTGGCCGGCGCTCGTGCGCTACTGCGACGACGGACGTGCGGAAATCGATAACACCATTGCCGAGCGAGCATTAAAAAGGTAGCGCGGCGTTGCGCCGAACTTCGGCGGCAATGGTACCGGATCGATGAACTATTACCTTTAATCATTGCGCTTCTGTTGCCCGCGTCAGCACATATCGACCTTATTCGCTTGCAGTCCCGCTTCTCACACGTCAACGTAATTCGTGACGGTATTGATCGAACGCTTACTCTGATTGCACTGCCCGCAACTCAGTCGCGAATCGCAGCCATCGGCAAATTGTGCCGTGCCGGAAAGCCAGGGGTTCTCACGGGAGCATGGCGCGTTGACATTGCATTCGTATATAAATACTATTTTGAATGTCACGGAAGAATTTCATTTTGCCTTCGTTCCATTGGACATCTGCCGATGGAATAAGTTGTCGTGTCGCGGTGTGCGCTCTGTTTTCCGCCAACTATCTACTTGACTTACGGCGGTGTCGATCTTCCGTTGGATGACATCGGCATTGACGGCTGTGGGCTTTGGCTATTACGTCGCGGTACACGGCTCGATGGCATCCCAGCTGACGCGGGCGGCTGGATAAAGGTACGTCGGGATCGACTAGTTCATTGCGGCTCTTCGCGGTCCCTCGCGGTCCTCGGGTTCGCGGTTTCAAGCGCGCTCCTTTCTGGCATCAAGTCATAGGGGAGGGGGAATTGCGACGGCCGAAAGCGTGGCTTTGAACGCGGCGATGATACTGACAGGCATTTCGATCTTAGTCGTACAGCTTGGCGAATATCCCTTTGTCGATCCATATCGGGAGTCGGAAGACTGGGGTTGGATCGCTCAGGGCAATTAGGAATGCAATTCAAATCGGACACCGGTTCCTTGCGCTATTCAGTCGATGCCTACGGGCAGCTGGAACCAGACAAAACGCTCGCATTTAAGGGTTCCTTCGGATGTCCAGCCAGATTTCGACGTCGCATTGGATGCTGCACATCTTCAGGATAGCAACAGAGCAGCGTAAAAAAATAGACGTACTCGCGTTTCGATTCACTAGCAGTCACTTTCAGAGATCATCTATAAGAATCAGGAGAAGATATGGATCGCCAGGGGACGTGGAGGAAACATCCATGGGCTGCGGTGCCGTTTGCGTGCGCATCGGTTTTCATGGGTGTTACGGCCGCCCATGCGCAAAGTAGCGTCATGCTTGGGGGATTTCTTGACGAAGGTCTCGCCGCCTATCGTGATTCTGGTGGGGCACGTTTATTTCAAATGCAGGATTCCGCCATCTTTCCCACCAAGTTTTTCTTCCGCGGGAGCGAGGACATGGGGGGCGGGTTGCGCGCGAACTTCAGCCTCGACTCGATGATCAGCCTGAGTACCGGGGGACTAGACCCGCAGTCGCGCGGCGCGATGTTCGAGAACTCGTCGTGGGTCGGACTCAGTCAAGCAGGGATCGGCAGCTTCCGCCTCGGGCGCCAGAACGACTTCGCCTTCGATTACTACCTGATCGGCGGTATCGATCCGGCAACGGGCATCGCTGGCGGTATGCTGAATTTCCGGACCGGTAGCTTCGGTGCCGATCTGCTCGGCGTCTCGGGGCCGGCGCGGATTGCCGGCGCCGTCTCAGGCGGTCCGTTCGCGCCTATTACGACGAACGGCCAAATTTCTGGATTAGCGGCCATCAACTGGGATCGTGTCGGCGGTAAGCGGATGGCGAATGCCGTCAAGGTTGTGACGGAAGAATACGCCGGGCTGTCGGCTGGCGTGATGTATAGCTTCGGCGGTATAGCGGGCGACTTCGACAACGGGGCTGGAAAAAGCGCGGCGATCAGCTTCCGGTATGGAGAAACGCGTGCTGCTGTCGTTTACACTGAGCAGAATTATGCGGCGGTCAACAATGGGCGCAGTGGCATCGCCAACCTGCTCGCCGGTGTCAGGACGAAGTTTGGCCACTTCACGGTCTCCGGGATGTACAGCGACGCGCGCAACACCCATACGGGTGCCAAGATTTACGCCTTTGCAGGTGGCGTCGGATACGACTTCTCGCCGGCTTGGAACCTCGGCGGCGCTTACACCTACGAAAATGGTAACGCGTTGCTGAAGAACGTGACGATCAACCAGGTCGCGTTGCAGTTGACGTACACATTGTCGAGACGTACCTCGGTCTATGCCGCTGGCGTATATCAACACACCAACGGCGCTTACGCCGCAGAAATTGGGAACATCGTGGCAAGCGGCAATATCCAGTCAGTTCTCCAGCTTGGCATGATGCATCGGTTCTGATGCTTCATTCAAGAACGCCAGCGATGTGCATGGTTTCGTCATCGCTGGCGTGGTCTTCGTGGGCTATGCACTGCGGGCCGCGAATACTGTCATCCGTCCGTTCCAAGGGGTCGACAAGGTCAGAGTGACCGCAATTCAAGTCCGCCTGGCAGCGCGCCTCGATTGATTTGTTTCTGCGTTTCCGCCGCGATTTGGATTACAGAGTGCTCTTTTTAAGGCTGCGTCTCTTCGTCAGGAGAGACGATATTATTCAATGCTGAATGCTATAATGCCGAAACAGCATCGGCAGCACTCGTTGAGCAAGATGAGAGCAATTCACAGCGCGCCGGGCGAGCAGTAGCGGCACAGCAGTGAATGATTAACGATAGTACGACGTGGTGTTAGGACGTGTAGACGCAGGCCGACTAACGATTCCGACCACATTTGCCGGAGAAGCAGCAAAAATGAAGAGCGAGGAGGGGCTATTCATCAGCCAAGAGCCGGAAATCCTGGCTTTAAACTGGTTCGCCGGTATTGTCGCAATGGACAAGGCGATCTCCGAGTCCGTTAATCGACGTTTGAAGTCATCGCTTGGAATTTCGTTTGCGCAGGCGAGGGTCGTCGCATGCCTCGCTGGGCAGCAGTTCATGACACAGGTTCAACTCGCCCGCCGGTTGCATCTTGATATGGGGACGCTGTCCAGAATCATTCCGCGTCTCATCGACGCTGGAGTTGTAACGAGGTTTCGACATCCAAACGACTGTCGCTGCTGGTGCGTTCGGCTTACGCAAAGCGGAGTGGCCATGGTCGCCGAAATTACAGCTTTTCTCGGGGCAACTGACAATAAATTGATTAGCCCCTTGACTGAAGATGAGGCGGATATTTTCGTTGCGTTGCTCAAGCGTTTACTTGTTAATGCCACGGTCCACGACGCAACCGATGTCTCGACAGTTGCCCGGACCGACAGTTTGTGACCCTCCCGCGCCGTTGGCGCCGTCGTGAACGACACCGCTCTTTCTCCTCACTGAAAACATGGGAAGCAGGCGATCCAATCCAGCGCGTCTTTCCGTACGCCCTTATCCGCGATCGCCTTCTCGCGCGTGTGTCCCAATGCTCCTCGCGGCCGAGTAACGGCCGGGTCTGGCGATAACACATCCGACCAGATCTAACAATTGTGTTTGCCCCCTATCTACCATACGGGGTTCGTGCCGACATCCTAAGTTATACAATTAATGTAGGCAATAAAACATGCTCCTGCTTCTTCGCAATCTAAAAGTACGCAACCGGCTGTTTGTTAGCTTCGCAATCGTTATCCTGCTGCTATGCAGTGCCGTGGGATTTGCGCTCTTGCAGGCGCATCGGATTCAACTACATCTGCTGGACATCAAACAGGATTGGATGGAGTCAGTCCAAACGATTTCTGATCTTCGTCTCGCGCTCAGTACGGATCGTCGTTCCACGCTGGGTCTTGTCTTATCCGATACAAAACAAGCCAAGGATACCAATGCTGCGATTCGGGCAGGAGCCTTGAATCAGCTGAGAAGCAGTGTCGATCGATATGAGAAACGCGCGCGGCCCGGCGAGGATCGTCAGTATTTCGAGAACGACAAGAAGGCAATTGCTGCGTATGCGGTGATCAACAAAGAACTATACACGCTTGCAATGTCTGATAATCCAGATCTTGCTACCGAGCGTGTGCTCGCCAACACCAAGATCTTTGCTGTTTTCAAGTCCACGGAGGAGACACTCACCGCCCATATGGACTTCATTAAAAGGCAGGCAGATCGGGCGGCGGACAAAGCGATTCACGACTACAACATGGCCGTGGCGCTGACGTTCACCGTGATATTGATTGCTCTCATTGCGACGGTATATGTCTGCAACGCGGTTGCCAAGTCGATCGTCTTCCCGCTAACGGACGCAGTACGAATTGCTGAGGCGGTGGCGGCGGGCGATTTGACTTCGGAAGTCAGAGTACATTCCGATACGGAACTCGGCCAATTGATGCGTGCGCTTCGAAGCATGAATGTGAGTCTTGTGAACATCGTGAAGGAGGTTCGATCGGGTAGCGAGGCCGTATTGACCGGCGCATCCGAGATCGCAGAAGGCAACGAGAATCTGAGCCAGCGAACCGAGGAACAGGCAGCAGCGCTTGAACAGACGGTAGCTTCGATCCAGCAACTGACTGTGACGGTGCAGAACAACGCAGCGAGTGCGAAACACGGACTTAAACTCGCACAGACCACGTCCGATCTGGCAAACAGCGGTGGAGAGGTCATGAAACACGTTGTGACCACTATGACCGGTATTGCTGATCAATCGAGGAAAGTCGCCGACATCATTGCGACTATCGAGGGCATCGCTTTTCAGACCAATATCTTAGCCCTTAACGCGGCGGTTGAAGCCGCACGTGCTGGCAACGAAGGTCGTGGCTTCGCCGTCGTTGCCCAGGAAGTCCGCACGCTGGCTCAACGCTCGGCAACGGCAGCCAAAGAGATCAAGGAATTGGTCAGCAATTCGGTCAGCCGCGTTGACCACGGATCTCAACTGGTGAACGATGCCGGGTCTAAAATCAACGACGTGGTAAGTGAGTTTACCCAGGTGTCGACTCTGATGGAGGAGATCACCCACGCATCCGATGACGGCCATCGCGGCATCATGGAGATAAATAAGGCGATCGGCGAAATCGATACGGTGACGCAGCACAACGCAGCTTTGGTCGAAGAAGCCGCTGCAGCAGCCCGTGGCGTTCATGCAGAAGCAGAGCGCCTCCAAAAACTGGTTACTAACTTCAAGATCGCACGCGCCATCTGAATCATACTCTCCGGAGACAAAATAGCCCTCGATGAGGGATGGTGTTCTTGAGATCGACGAAGGCTCCGTTACTGCGGATACCCTATCTGCTAGCGGCGACGTGAAACCGACCGACCGGGAGTGTGGACGAAAACTTGGACTACCGGGAGGTAGTTCATGTACTCGTACGAAGACCGCGTTCAAGCCGTCCGGCGCTACATAAAACCAGGAAAGCGCATTGCAGCGATCCATCGTCAACTGAGGTATCCGTCGGCTTGCGCAAGCGGCTGACGTCGATCCGTACGTTGCAGTGGTACGCCCACATACCCAGACAGCCGGAGAACTCGCTGCTGTTATCGGCGAACGGGAATCGCGACGCCCGACGTTGGGCCACCAGCCGGTTCAGTACGGACAGAAAGTCCTCTGCGCGCAGGCGCTGTCCGACTTCAATGGCAAGTGCCTCACGGCTGAAGACGTCGACGATCGTCAGGCTCGCAGACGGGTGTCGTCAGCCAAGTGGTCCGCCACAAAGTCCTGGCTCGAGTCTTCATTGATATCCGTCGGTGAATCCCGTCTTGAGCGCTGGCGATCCCTGTGCGAAGGTGTTGCCATGGTAGCGGCGGAACAACCTGATGGACCATGCAATGGGCGGAACTGCTGCACCGGCGCACGCGCGTCGTTCCCGGCAAGGCGAGACATTCTGGCGGGAGATGGTCATGACATGGGAAACAAACGGCCTTCGCGCGCCGTTGTGTCCTGAAGAGCGGCTCGCCGTCAGTTCCAAGAAGTTCGCTGGCAAGATACCGACGCGCCTGGTTGCCGTGGGGCCGTCGTATCCTGTCAACCGCGCACAGTGTCGCATGAAGGATGTTCTTATGAACCAAGTTGCATCGCAAGCCACCTGTGCACTGCGTAAGCTTATGCATCGCGACCCGGTGAGCGCGTGTAAGCACGAATGGTGCGAACAACACGATGAATACAAATATCGTGTCCAGCGGCAATATACCGAGGGTAGGCGAACACAGCCTGTACGCGACGTTGCAGTCACTTGGCGCAAGCCGGGCGCAGTTGCGACCTTCTTTTCGTTTTAGGCCCCTCTAGCGGCCAGCACCCTCATCAGCCCTTCCAAAACCGTAGAGCGCCCTTGATCATAGGCCGCAAGCAGCAGAACTCTATCCCGACTCTCCAGTGCCTGCACCAATCGCGCTTCGATATCTGCCCGGCGATGTTCCGGATTTGCCGAAACGTCCACGGCCAGCGCACGGTAGCGATCTGATAAACGCATCAAACGCAGGATTTCTAGCTTGATCACCTTGTTTGGAGACAGTTCGAAAATCATGTCGTGGAAAGCACGGTGCATTTCGATCCAGCCATCGCGATTACCCGTCTTCAGCAACTCCATGAGATCCGTAAGCATTTGCTTGAGTACCGTCAGCTGCTCTGGCGTAGGCCACTCGATCGTGCTCAGCAGTTCTGCCTCAAGCAGTTGACGCATGCGATACAGTTGTCGGGCTTCATCGGTTGACAACTGCGCGACAAAGAATCCACGATTCGGATCATGCTCAATGATGCCTTCTGCCGCCAAGAGCTTCAGTGCTTCGCGGATCGGCACGCGGCTGATCCCGAACCGATCAGCGAGTTCCGACTGCCTCAGCTGAAGGCCCGGCGCTAGCACCCCCCGATTGATCAGCTTACGCGTCTCTGCCGCCACCTGAGCCGGAAAATCAACGGTGTCCAGTTCGCGAACTGCGGTGCCCATCTACTCCTCATCATATATGAAATATATTTTTGTATTATATATCAAACCTCTATCATTCGCGCATTATTTCGTTGGGAAAATAACTCCCTGCGATAGAAACGGCAGTGTAACGATCAGCGCCTTCCACTCGAAATCGCGAAACTACTCTCTGAACGAACGGAGCGACCTCTGAGTGAAGTGTGAACGCTCTTCCTTTGCGCCGTTGATGCATGCACGACCCGAATACCAAACGCGGCCACGAGCGCTTATAGATACAGCCTCGTCACTCGAAATCCAGCCCAATACCATCTTGAGTTCGAGCCTCTTGTCGTGCTTTGCCACGGAAAACCCCAAGGGTCGGATTTATCTCCAACTCTCGGGGTTTAGCGCAACGATAGGGCATTTCTATGTCGTACCGTCGGTTCAGATCAGTAAACGAAGCCGGGCATCACTTCGCTCGCAGTGGGGACGTCCTTGATCTCGGGGATACGCGTCGAACCAAAGACCACTAGGGGACGCATCTGACCTTTCTTGATGTACGGGGCTGCGACATCGTACGGAACCGGGATAACCTGCACCTTCGCTTTCATCAAACCGTCGATTTCCTCAGTTGTATCCTTATACGACAATTTAACCATGCGAACACCGTTACGCTTTTGCAATGTGGTCATCGCGGCCAGGTCGCGCGCACCGTCAGCCGTCGTACCGAAGGTGTAGCAGTCTGGATTGTCTTTCAGGCGACTAATCAGATCCGCGTAGTCCTTTATGTCGGTTCCAGACACGCCCTTGCCGATTTCAGCGACCAGGACAACACTCGGGGGCGCACCAACCGCGGTTGCCCGTGCGGACTTGGCCATAGGTGCAGGTGCAGGTGCAGATGCGGATTTGGCAGGTGTACTCGCGAGGGCGACGTCCGAGATCAGTGCGCCCGCTGAGAGGACCGCCGAGAGGAGAAGTTTCCGGTTCAGTTTCAAGATCAATTGTCTCCGACTATTCTAAAGGGTGCCTGAAAGGCGGCTAACAATAATGCACTGCGTGATTAGCAAAATGCATTACATATGGGGAACGGCATAGTGCGGGCCGTACCTCAATCTGGATTTTTGGATTAGTCGGATCCCCAGTTGGAGATCCACAGTAAATCATGAAAATCGACGGCTCTATTCGCCTGAAATTCGCCGTAGGATCCTTGCGAATACAGCAGCGGCGTCGTTACATGACCATTAATCGCAGTGCCTTCGACACGTCCAAAAATTACGGCATGCGTACCGATCTCAAGGATGCGTTCAACGGTGCAATCGAAATTGACCATAGTATTGGCCAAAGCCGGGGCACCCGTCTTAATACGATTCCACGTCCCCGCCTGAAATTTTTCTTGCGGCGAAATCGGTCGCGAGAACCGCTGCGCCAGTTCCTGCTCACTACGTGCCAGAACGTTGACGACGAAGTTGCCAGTGGCCTGCACGTGCGCTAGCGACGAGTTTGCGCGATTGATACAGACCAGCAGAATAGGAGGTGCTGCACTAACAGACGTCACAGCGGTTGCGGTCATGCCGGCGAGCGGCCCGTCCGTATCCGAACCGGTAGTGATCAAACATACGTGCCCGGTCAAACAGCGCATGGCGCGTTTGAATTCGGATTCTTCTATGCTCACTTCACCCTCCAATCATAAAACCAGACGGAGCAAATGGAGGGGTGGCGATTTTTCGGGGGCGCCACCCCATGCTATGGACGCGAGTCTTAGCCGGTTTACTGATCCCAACCGAAGATACTGAGCGTGCTCTCACCCGCCTCCAGTCGCTTCATCTGTTGTGCTTCTGCTGCTTCGCGTGCTTCGGATGCAGTGAGCACCTCGGCGATTTGCTCACGCGGGATGCACACGACGCCGTCTTCGTCACCAACGATCAGGTCGCCTGCGTTTATCGTGACGTCGTCGAATCGAATCGGCGCGTTGATCCAACCTCTGGAGCCGAAATCTTTTCCTGTGCCACGGATGCAAAGTCCGCGAGCGAAAACGGGAAACCCAATCTCGGACAGCAGTCGCTGATCGCGAACGCAGCCGTTAATGACGAGGCCGGCAAGCCCCCGAACCTTTGCGGCCGTTGACATGACCTCGCCCCAGTACCCGTGTTCATACGCTTCGCTGACAGAGACGACCAGGACATCACCTGCTTGGGCTGCGTAAATCGCACGGTGAAGCCAAAGGTTATCGCCACCGGGCGAATGGACGGTCACAGCCGGGCCGCAAATCTTGAAGCCGGGCGCGACAGGCTTGATTTCATAAGGCAGGACGCCGATCTTTCCGGCAGCCTCGTGAAGCGTTGCAGCCGGCAATTTCGCGGCGACGTCAAGCAAATTGACATCGGGTCGCTCGATAGCGAGACGCGTGGTCTCATGACGATTGAAAACGGGGCCCGTCATGCCTCTTCTCCAGTCCGACGCGTTTGCAGTTGATGGTACTTGAACTGCTTGCGAGCCTCGTCAAGCCGCATACCCGTTGCCACAGATCGGCGGATGGCATTTTCGGCGGCATCGATTTCTTCAGCAGCAGCAAGCACGCGCTCTTCATGTTCCTTCGGAATGGAGATCACGCCGTCTGCGTCACCTCGCAGCAGATCGCCCGGAGCAACGCGCACGTTACCGATATTCACTGGAACGTTGGTGGCTTCGACCTGCACGCGGTCCTTGCCCGTGCGCATCCAGTTGTCCTTGGAGAAAACCGGATAACCGAGCGACAGGCAGAGGTGTACGTCACGATTTATGCCGTCGATTACGGTACCAGCGATACCACGGCGATGAGCGATCTCGGTCAGGATGTCGCCCCATACCGTTGCATCTTCGCGACCCCCATTGTCGAGGACGATGACCGAGCCTGGCGGAACGTCGTCGATAAAGTCACCCACGGTGCCTGCGGGCGAAGCGGCGGGGCCGTAGAGAATGGTGAATGCCCGACCAGCCATTCGGAACGACGAATCACGCGGCTTGATCTTGTAGCACTGACCGTTCAGGCCCAATCGGTCCAGTGCGTCGCTCAGCGTCGCTGTTTCGAGTTTCGCTGCGCGCGCAACATTCTTGTCTTGTTCGATTTCGGACATGGTTAATCCTTAAGCATAAGTTCGTAGTTGCCGCCCATGACTTCGTGGATCGGCGTGCCCGCCAGTAGTGCCTTCGCCATCAGGGCTTCGCGTGCGACGATCGATTCAGCGGTCTCGACCACCTTGGCGATGTTTGCCTTGCTGATGAAAATCACGGCGCTGCTGTCGGCGATCACGTAGTCGCCGGCTTCCACGGCGGCCCCGAAGACTTCAATCGGGACGTTCACGCCCTTTTCGACGATACGACCACGAGCGGTGAGCGCCGTGAACTTGTTTGTGAACACCGGTAGGCCCATCTCGCGGGATTCATCGATGTCGCGAACGGGACCGTCAGCGATTACGCCCGCGATACCGCGAACCTTGGCACCCAGCGACAGGATGCCGCCCCACGAACCGGCTTCAATACCGGTGCGCTGCTCGACAACGATCACATCGTCGGAGTTGCCGAGTTCGATCGCGGTGGTGCCCAGATGACGCGGCGGGCCAGGAGGCGGATCGCCAACACCGAGTTTCATCGTGATAATGCGACCTGCGATACGCTTCGTGCCTGAGGCTTGCGCGACGCCGCTCACGACGCCGGACAAGCCGAGTTTGTCGAGTGCGTCCGAGACTGCGCAGCAGTCCAACCGACGAAGGCGGTGGACGAATTCGTCTTTGGTTGCCATATATTTGATGTTTCCTTATTCGGACTGCGGCTTCCAGTACACAAAGCCCATCGCGTTGCCGGTACCGGCTTCGCTGCGATAGCAGGGCACATAGTCGACCACCGTCATGTCGAAGCCGAGTTCATCCATCATGCCCGCGACGGGAATCCAGTTTTTGATTTCAGATGTACCCGCCTGGAAGATTTCCTCGCCCAATGCGAATACCGGCGTGAGGTCGTGGTTCTTCATCGCGTCGAGAATCAGATTGTCGACGCGCTCGTCAATGACGAAGTGCGTCAGACCACCGGAAGCGATGACAGCCACACGTGCGTTCGAATCCCACGATTCGATCGCGCGAGCAATCGATCCACCGAAAGCGTGGCAGCGTGCGACTGTCGGTTGATTCGGCGGATAGAACGTATTGACAAACACCGGCACGGTCGGAACGACCTGGTCTTTCATCAACTGGCGGAACACGAAGCCGTATGCATGCGGCGTTTCCGTTTCAGACAAGCGGCCAAGAGCGGCAACGTCAAAGTTGTCCGCGATCGCGTTCTTGATAATGTGCTTTGCAAGTTCGGGAACGCCTTCATGCGTGGCTGTTTCCGGCTTGTAACCCGGCATCGAATGGCGCACGCCCGGAGGCATTTGCATCAATTTTCCGTGACTGATCATGTTGTTCACGATCGTCGGGCCGTGCATGACACCGAATGCGGGAATGCAATCAGTGGTGAAGATTTCCATCTGATCGTTGCCGACAATGACAACGACGTCAGGTTTGGCCTCAGCCAGTACCCGTGCCATTTCCTCGATAGCCGCCCGGCACTGGTCATGCCGCTCCTTCCACTTCTCGAGTGTGATCTGATCCGCGAGGTTCTCGCTACGGCGATATTCGACAAGCTCATCAAAAGCCCATTCGCGGCCTTTGAAATCATGCATGCTCAGTCGATCATCGGGTACGCGAGCGCCCCAGGTCTCCGGTGGCGTGATGAGCATGGGGCCATGCGATGTTCCCATTCCCAATACGATTTTTGCCATGATTTCGAGTCCTGTGGGCGTTGTTTATTCGTAATCCGCGAGCTTTAGCTTGAAGAAGTCGCGGGCGTTGCCGAAGAAAATCGCATCTTTCTCTGCCTGCGACAGCCAGTCGAAGCCTTCGATGTACGGCTTGATGTCGTCGAACGTGCGACCGGTGTCCGGATTCATAGCCGAACCCACGCCCGGGCACTCTGCGCCGAACATGCAGCGGTCAGCGCCAACCGTCTTGATCAGTAGACGCAGCGATTCTTCGGAGTAGAGCACGGTGTCGTAGTACAGATTTCGCATGCCCTCGAGGAAGTTGCGGCCGGCACGCGAGGCGCCCGACTGGAAACGGCCGATCTGATAGGGGATCGAACCGCCGCCGTGCGACACCATGATCTTCAGTTTTGGGAAGTCCTTGAACACGTTCGAATTGACGAGGTTGAACACCGCGATCGTTTCTTCGTTAATGAAGTGAACGGTATACGGCGAACGTGCCGACTGTGAGCCAGTAGCGTGGATGTGCGCCGGTATGTCGAGTTCGCACAGTTTCTCGTACAGCGGGTACCAGTAACGCTCACCCAGACCCGGGGCTTCGACGCCGCTGTTTTCGAACGGATCGGGATTTAGCAGTACGCCCTTGAAGCCGAGTTCCTTGACGCAGCGCTCCAGTTCCGGCAGCACGACCTCAATCGGGTCACCCGACACCTGGGGCAGGCCGCCGACCCCGATGAAACGCTTCGGCAGTAGCTTGACGGTGCGCGAGATGATGTTGTTGGTTTCTTCTGTGAACCAGTGCACGAGCTTGCCCGGCTTCTGGCTGTGCATCATCTGGAACGGACGCGGCGACATCAACTGGACGGTCGTGCCTACGCGGTCGAGCATGTCGAGGTGGCCGACCGGTGCCATTTCCTTCTTGTTGGCGTAGTGCAGGATTTCTTCGTCGGTCACTTCTGGCATCTTGCGACCGTGTTCGCCGCGATGCGACAGAATGTGTGCCTTGTAGACCCACAATTCCGCGGGTGCGCTGACGTGACCGTGGCAATCGATAATCACTTACTTGTCTCCTGAATTAACGTGATAATGGGTGCCCATAGGCACACGGGTGCTTGCTACAGATCGAGGACGAGACGATCGCCTTTGGAGCCAGAGCAGCAGATAATCATCGTCTTGTTCGAAGCCTTTTCGGGCTCAGACAGAATGGCGTCGCGGTGATCCGGTTCACCTTCCAGCACGCGCACTTCGCATGCACCGCATACGCCTTCTTCGCACGAGTATGAGATCGGTACACCGGCTTCACGCACGACGTTGAGAATCGTCTTTCCTTGAGGGACGGTGAGCGTCTTGCCGCTCTTACGCAGTTCAACTACGTAGTTGCCATCGAGTGCGGCTTCGTGTTTGGCACTGAAGTACTCGACGTGGACTTGTTCGGGGGGCAAATTCGAGCAAGCCTTTTCGAATGCGGCGAGCATCGGGCCGGGGCCGCAGCAATAGAAATGGGCCGACGCTGGCTCCCGCTTCACCACGTCTTCGATATTGAGAAATGTGCCGACTTCTGCGTCGACATGAACGACCGAACCTTCGAATGTCTTCAATTCTTCGGCGTAGGCGACGTCAACCCGGTCTCGACATGAATAATAGATGCGAGGCGATTTTCCGATTTCCTTCAGGCGACGAGCCATACACAGAATAGGCGTGATGCCGATACCCCCGGCGACCAGAACCGTGTGCTCAACGTCTTCGTCGAGCGGGAAGTTGTTGCGTGGGGTTTCGACCTGCACGAGGTCACCGACACGCATCGTTTCGTGAATGTAGCGAGAACCCCCTCGCGACTGCGGGTCGAGTTTTACGCCAATCACGTAAGAGCGTTGCGTCAGGCTATCGCTTGACTCGAGCAGGGAGTATTGACGCGTCAATCCGTTCGGCAGGATCAGTGCAACGTGCGAACCCGCGTCGGCGGCGGGCAGACGCTCGCCCTCGGGGTCTTCAAACGTCAGAGCCAGCGTGTTGCGCGCTAAATATTGACTCGCCGTCAAGCGCAGAGTCATCACTTCGTTAGATTCAGTCATCTCACCTCCAAATTCGTAGAACGCGCGAAACCCCGCGAATGGGGGGCAGGCATCACACATCACGCTTCCTCAGTCACCAATCATCGAAAGTTTGTCGCGAGCAGTTTGACGCGTAATTCTTTTTTGCATATTATTTCGTCTGGGTGGAAAAAAGTCAAAGACTCTTCGGAGCGAAACAGGCGATATCACATGGGGTATTCCCCAGGGAGGAGAAGTGATTGCAGTTCTGACCACTAACGGTGGAACCGTTACGCATGGTGATGGCGCGGCAACGACGCTACTGGTTGCTACGATCCGCGGCATGCTCGTATTCGAGCGTCAAGACGCCAGGGCCCCGTGGCACCTCACGCGCACGACGCTGGAGGACCGCCACGTGAGCGCGTTGCTCTATGTTCCGGGTCCGGGCCTGTTGTTCGCGGGCGCACACGGCCAAGGCAGCCTCGTGGTCTCGAAGGACTTGGGCCTGACGTGGGAAGCGGCCAACAATGGCCTGAAGAGCACGCACATCTATACGATGACGAAGCAGGAGCGCGGCGGGAAGACTGTCCTATTCCTGGGCACTGAGCCGTCCGCGCTTTATCGCAGTGACGATCTGGGTGCTTCGTGGGTCGAAATTCCCGAAATGATGACGGTGCCGGGTCAGGACCGGTGGACGTTCCCGCCGCCTCCACATATTGCACACGTCAAGAACATTTCGTTTCACCCGGCCGAACCTGAAACGCTTTATGTGTGTATTGAACAAGGCGCACTTCTTAAGACTACTGACGACGGCAAGACATGGAGCGAGCCGCGGTCGTACGAATCGGAAAACGATAAGTTCTACCACGACAACCACCGCGTGCTGATCCGCCAGTCAAATCCAAAGCAGATTTTCATGTGCGGCGGCGAAGGCCTGCACTACAGCGCAGACGCTGGCGAGACCTGGGCTCACCTGATGACGCGTCAAGACCTTATCGGTTATCCCGACGCCATGTTTATCGACCCGCGCAACGAGAACGTTCTGTATCTCGGTGGACCGGGTAACGCACCACGCGATTGGGGCGCCCGCAAGTCTGCGAATGCAACTGTTCTCAAGAGCACCGATGGTGGTGTTACCTGGAAACATATGCGTAACGGTCTGCCCGACGAAATTATCGGCAACATCGAAGGTATGGGTCTGTACCGTTGGAATGACAAGATCATGCTCATCGCCGGTACGGCAACGGGCGAAATCTATGCGACGGAAAACGATGGCGAAAGCTGGTACGTCGTCTCCGAAGACGTTCCACCGATCTCGAAGGGCGGTCACTATCGCTGGTTCCTCGACTCCAAGGAGCGCATGACCGTCGAGGATCGTTACGGTCGCAACGAACACTGAACGCTATTCAAGCAAAAACCATTCTGCGCGCCGGCCACGTTTCGGCGCGCCATGTCTTCCCAGGAGAACGTCTTGAGCCGTATTAACAGCCGCGAGGAAGCCCTCGATATTGCCCGTGGTTTGCACGATGCGATTCGTTCACGCGTCAAACAGACGGAAAGCGACCGCGTGGTACCGAAAGAAACGATCGATGCACTGCGCCACACGGGTCTTTTCAACATCATCACACCAAAAACGTTTGGCGGTTCCGAATTAGGTTTCACGACGCTCGTCGAAGTTACGGCAGAAATCGCGTCGGCCTGTGGCTCGACGGGTTGGGTTTTCGGGGTGCTGGCGGGCCATAGCTGGATGTTGAATCTGTTCCCGTTGCAAGCACAGCAAGACGTGCTTGGCAAAGGCCACGTATTGACGGCAACCGTATTCCGCCTGGGCGGCACGATTACCGAAGTCGAAGGCGGCTACAAACTCGTGAACGGCGACGGTCGCTTCTGTTCGGGTATCGACCACGTGCAATGGGTCATCATCGGAAACACCGTGCAGCGTCCGGATGGGTCGTCTGAACCGCGCTTTTTCGTCATCCCGCGCTCGGATATCGAAATTGTCGATGACTGGCACACAGCCGGCCTGCGTGGCACCGGTAGCCGCACGATCAAGGTCGCGGAAGCGTTCATCCCGAAACATCGTTCGGTATCGGTCAAAGACATGATGACCGGCAACGTCGAAGGCGCTGACGCAATGCGTGCCCCGATCTACCGGATGCCGTTCC
Organism: Paraburkholderia diazotrophica; assembly: GCF_038900755.1. GTDB lineage: Bacteria > Pseudomonadota > Gammaproteobacteria > Burkholderiales > Burkholderiaceae > Paraburkholderia > Paraburkholderia diazotrophica_A. Next base: position 220,223 of record NZ_JBBPEN010000009.1, on the reverse strand, counting down.
AGAACGTCACGCCGTTCTCGCTCATCGGGGCGCCGCTGGGCATGGCACGAGCAGCACTCCGTTCGTTCGCTGAGGGTTTGGCGCCGCGTCTTCAGGCAATGCCAGCCGCTCAAATGGCGGAACAGTCGGCTACGATCGAACGGCTGGCACACGCGACGGTAGATCTCGACGCGGCCTACGCGTTGATTCTCGAAGACACGCGCCGCGTCGACAGCGCAGAGAGTGCGGAGTCACTGACGGCGCTCGAATGGTCGCGTATACCGCGCGATTGGGCGTATTCGGCTCAAACCGCTCGTCGCGCGGCAAACAGTGTTTTCGAAGCTGCCGGCGGCACCAGCATTTACAACGCTTCCGAGCTCCAACGCATCTGGCGCGACGTCAATTCCGCCGCGCAGCACTTCGCTTTCACGTGGGATTCGGCGCTGACGACATTTGGTCGCCATGCGCTCGGCCTCCCGCCTTCGCAGTTCGGTCCAGGTCCGAAGAAATAAGGATGAGCCATGAACGTGGATGACATTCACTCGATCGAAGATTACTCGCCGGAAACGTTGCGTGAACTGATCGGGCGCGTGGAGAAGTCGAGTACGTTCGAGCACATGATTTACCGCGAATCCGAGCTCGATGAAATCTGGCGGCTGCTCGATAACGATATCGTCGCCGCTGCACGGCAGGGCTCGAATGTGCGGGAAGTGCAGAACCTTGCTGCTCTGCGCAACCTGATTGTCGAAGCGCACGATTTTATTGGCAACGACAGCAACACCGTAGACGCGCGTGATCGACTGCTGAAGGCCGTCGAACTCGTTTCAGGCTAGTGGGAGAGCACGAGTCTCCCACGCATATTCACAGATAAAGAGAACCTAGGAGCAACCCATGCTTTCCCGCGAAGATAACGACGTTCTGACCCAGGTTGGTAAAGGCACGCCGAACGGCGACATGATCCGTCAATTCTGGATTCCGGTGATGCTGGCGTCCGAAATCAGCGAGCCGGGCGGCAAGCCCGTGCGCGTGCGTCTGTTGGGCGAAGACCTTGTGGCGTTCCGCGATAGCGACGGCAAGGTTGGTCTGCTCGAAGAACAGTGTCCGCACCGTCGTGCGTCGCTCGCGCTGGGCGACAACTCGGAAGGCGGCCTGCGTTGTTTGTATCACGGTTGGAAGTTCGCCGTCGACGGTCAGTGCATGGACACTCCGACGGAGCCGGAAGATTCGAAGCTGTGCTCGCGTATCAAGGCAGTGGCGTATCCGACTCGAGAAGTCGCTGGCGTGATCTGGACGTACATGGGCGACCCTGCAAAGGTTCCGCAATTCCCCGACTTCGACTTCCTTTCCTACCCCGCAGAGAAAGTTGCTGCGTTCAAGGTGCTCGAAGACTGCAACTACGCTCAAGCCGTCGAAGGCACGATCGACTCCGCACACGCAGGCGTCCTGCACCGTGAACAACCGTGGGCAGCGCCGGCCAAGTACGAACACGAGCGCGATCTGCGTCCGAAGATCGAAGTCGAGTACACGCAGTACGGCCTGCGCTATGCGGGCGTGCGTAATTTCCGTGAAGAAGGCAAGTTGCACGCCCGTGTCACGCAGGTGATCCTGCCGTTTTTCACGCTGATCCCGCCCGATGGCTTCGGCGTGCGCAAGAACCGTCGGATGGCCAATGCATTCGTTCCGCGCGACGACGAATCGACGTGGCACATCCAGTGGTTCTTCGACGAAACGCAGCCTGTCGACATCGAATACCGCATTCAGGAAGGCGGTCACTGGGTCGATGAAAACTTCCGCAAAGAACTCAACATCGACAACTGGTACAAGCAGGACCGCGAAGCGATGAGGACGTCGTCGATGTCGGGAATCAAGGGAATCCTGACGCAGGATCATGCGGTCAGCGAAACTCAGGGTCGTATCCTCGACCGCACGAAGGAACACCTCGGCACATCGGATGTCGCGGTCGTCGCATGGCGTCGTCAGATGATCCGTTCGGCTCGCACTTACGCGGAAAGCGGCGAATTGCCGAGCGTGCTGACGAACACGATCCCGTGGAAGGAGATTCACGCTTCGACGGTGATCTTCCCCAACGATCGCACGTGGAAAGAAGAAGTACCCCTCAATCCGGACGTCGCTCTGAAGGCCTGAGGTCCACATGATCGTCGATAGTCACGTCCATGTTTCGCGTCATTGGTATGAGCCTGTCGAGACGTTGATCGATCAAATGACTGAACATGGCGTTGATATGGCCATTCTCACCCAGATGATCGGACAGACGGATAACCGGTATCAGCAAGACTGCGTCAAGCGATATCCGGGCCGTCTGTCGAGCGTGGCGTGGGTTGATGTCGACGCCCCGGACGTTGCAGTGACGATCGAAAACCTGGCCGCCGATGGCGTGTCCGGTATTCGGCTTCGCCCCTCCTCGTGTCTTCCTGACGGTCGTGTTCCCGAAGCATGGCGTGCAGTTCAGGAAACTGGACTACCGGTGAGTTGCGTGGGATCGGCGGAAGCATTCAACGCGCCGGGGTTTATCGAGCTGGTTGCGAAGTTGGCTGGGACGACCATCGTCCTCGAACATCTGGGTGGCACCAGCACGCCCGTCACGACAGATGAGCAGTTGGCTATTCGTCGCCAGGTGTTCAAACTCGCCGCCTTTCCGAATGTCATGCTCAAGGTTCCGGGGCTCGGCGAATTGATGCCCCGCGACCCGAAAACCTGGCATCTGGGTCGTCCCTTCGGGGACGCGACGTCGCCACTTGTCCACGAGGCGGTAGCCGCATTCGGCGCAAATCGCCTGATGTGGGGTTCGGATTTCCCCGTCGTGAGTTCTCGCGAAGGCTACGGGAATGCATTGACTCTCACCCGTATTGCACTCAATGGATTACCTCATGAGGATCTCTGCGCGATCTTCGGTGCGAACGCACTTCGCGTATTTGGGAAACTCTGAGATCGAAAACGAGCAGGAGACAAGCACATGACGAAAAAGGTACTGGCCGCAGTTAAGACGGATGTCGAGACCACGGAAATCCGTGAATTCGATTATCCGACTGTCAAGCCTGAAACCGGCATTCTACGCATCGAAGCCAGCGGTGTAGGCGGCAGCGATCCCGAGCTCTATCGTAAGGCCGGCCACGTTCCGGTCATCATGGGGCACGAAAACGTCGGAACCATCGAAGAAGTCGGTGAAGTCGCGGCCAGGCGTTGGGGCGTCAAGCCTGGCGATCGCGTTGCTCTGCATGAGTATCTCCCGTGCTGGCATTGCGAATGGTGCATGAAGGGAGATTTCCGTCTGTGTATGGAGGTCGATTTCTTCAATGTGAAGGATCGCCTGAATACCGATCGATTCGGCATGTCCACCGCCAACAAGGCACCGCATCTGTGGGGTGGCTACGCGCAGTATATGCATCTGCCGCTCAACACCGTGTTGCATAAAATTCCGCAAGACATGCCGGCCACACACGCAACACTGGCAGTGCCGTTCGGTAACGGCGTGCAGTGGGCGTGTCTCGACGGCGGCGCAGGTCCCGGTAAGGTCGTACTCGTGTGGGGACCGGGCCAGCAGGGCTTGGGCTGCGTGCTGGCGGCAAAGGCCGCCGGCTCATATACGGTGATTCTGGCTGGCATGACGCGCGATCAAAGTCGTCTCGATCTGTCGCTGCGTCTGGGCGCCGACTATGCAATCAACGTCGAAACGCAAGACCTTGAAGTCGAAGTGATGCGTATCACCAGCGGACGGGGCGTGGACGTCGTCGTTGATACGACTGGCGACCCCAAAGGCGAAATCGTCAAGCAGTCGATCGCACTGGCGGCAAAAGGCGCCTATCTGAGCCTGAACGGCCTGGAGCAGCACGTCCCCGTCGGGGAGATCAAGAAGCGCTACCTGACGGTTCGTGCACCGCGTGGCCGTAGCTACGCAGCGGTCGAATTGGCATTGCGCTATATAGGCTCGGGCCGTTATCCGATCGATGAAGTGTGCTCACACACGTTCGGCCTGTCGCAGGTGCACGACGCAATTCTGGCCACCGCGGGTCGGGGCATTCAAGGTGCGATCCACGTGTGCGTGGACCCATGGAAATAACGCCGCATATCGTTGGTTAAACTGAATTTATCAAAGGGTAACGTCATGATTGACAGCCACGCACACCTTATTTCGACCGACCGCGAAAAATATCCGCCGTCGCCGCTGAGCGGCGTTCTGGAAGAGAACGCATTTGACAATCCGGTGACTGCTGAGCGCTTGATCGACTTGCTGGACACATTCGGTATCGATAAGGCGCTCGCGGTCCAACGCGCGCACCTCTATGGTTTTCATAACGACTACGTCGTGGATTCCGCACAGAAATATCCGGATCGTCTGCGTTCGCTGTGCATGCTCGATGCACTGGCACCGAACGTCGAAGAAACGGTGAAGTACTGGGTCGGCAAGCGCGGGTCGGTCGGCATCCGTCTGACGGAACCGAAGAAAGGTGCAGACAGCAGCTGGTTCGCTTCAACGCAAGCGCGTCGAGCCTGGGCAGCAGTGACGGATCTCGGTGGCAGCGTGCGTCTGCACTTCTACCGCTGGAATCGTTTGGCGGCACTCGAAGCACTCCAGGACGTTGTGAAGGAGTTTCCTGATACGCCGGTCATTCTCGACCATTTCTCGAATATTGCCGGCGAGAGCCCGGGACCGGATTACGGTGTGGACGAAGCACTGCTGAAGTTCGTCGACAGCCCGAACGTCTTCCTGCTGTATTCCATGATCAACCTCGGCAAGTTGAAGGCGCTCGAGCTGCCGTCCGCGCCGGTTGTCGAGCGTGTGGTGCGTTCGTTCGGTGCCGATCGTGTGATGTGGGGTTCCGACATCGCTCAGTCGAAGGGCGAATACAAGGACATGGTCCAGCTGGCTAAGGACTCCGTCTCTATGCTGTCGGCCGAAGATCAGCGCAAGGTTCTGCATACGACGGCCGAGCGTGTCTACTTCAGTTAGAGAAGCTACAAACATAAACGGCGTTCTGGGTACTGGAACGCCGTTTATGTGCATTTCAGGGTAATCCCGGGTCATGCCGCGCGAAGCAACGCGATAAGATGCCACGAATACTTAATTGAATACTATTTAGGATGCCGATTGCGGCTAAGTTACAGAGGTCGCATGCGCAAACTGGCAGGTCACTGACAGGTCCGTTGTGCCGCACCTTGTTCCGATTTATCCGTTATCGATTCCTTTCTCAGGAGACTGACAATGAAATTCCTCCGGAACTGCTGGTATATGGTTGGATGGTCGACCGAGTTCTCGGCTACTGATATCGTCCCGTTCACGGTGATGAACGAGGCACTGGCGCTCTACCGCAAGGAAGACGGCACGCTCGTAGCACTCGAAGATCTGTGTCCGCACCGTTTGGTTCCGCTGTCGGTCGGCCGCAAGGAGGGTGATGAACTGCGCTGTATGTACCACGGTCTGAAATTCGCCGCCGACGGACGTTGCACCGAAATCCCGGGTACCGATCGTATCTCGTCGAAGGTCTGCGTTCGTAGCTACCCGATCGAAGAAAAACATGGTGCTGCATGGGTTTGGATGGGTGACGCCGCAAAGGCCGATCCCGCGCTGATTCCGCCGATCGAAGGTCCTGACAGTGCTGTCTTCGCGATGAAATGCTCGAAGAAGGTATGGAAGGGGAACGCGGAAATTGTCGCTGACAACTTGCTCGACCTTTCGCACGCACCGTATGTTCACGAAGCGACGTTCGGTGCCAACAACAAGGTATCGCTCAAGATTCAGAAAGATGGCGAAGCAAAGCGCGGTATCGATACGGTCGAGCGTGGCGTCGTTGCTGACCGCTGGCACCTGGGCCGTCCGTCGAATCCATACTTCGGTGAAATCCCTTCCGACGACAACGTCGTCAGCACGTTCCTCGTACCGGGCGTCTTCATCCTCAAGATCCATTCGTACGCCCCGGGCGTTCAGGATCGTCTCGTCAATGGCAAGCCCGCAGAAGAGCCGATCTTCCGCCGTTGCACATGCCAGATGATCACGCCGATCAACGATACGGAATCGATGTTCTTCTACAACTTCGGTCCGGACCACGAGCATGCCCATTTGGCAGAACACGCATTCGCGATCGCTGAAGCCGCATTCGCGGAAGACAAGGCAATTATCGAGACGCAACAGGCAACGATCTCAAAAGCGCCGGGGCGCAAGATGATCATGCTGGTGATGGATCAACCGGTGCTGCGTTACAACGAAATCTATAACGGTCTTCGTTCGGCCGAAGAGGCTGAGCGAACCGCTGCTGCCCCCGCAGCTTAGGTAGACAGAACCGCGCTGGTATGTTTTGTGAGACACGAGGAATAGCGAAAATGGAATTGAATTGGACCGAGCCCCGATGGGATGACCAAGCCGATATGGTTGTTGTCGGCTACGGCGGCGCTGGCGCAGTGTTTGCGCTGGAAGCTGCTGAGCAGGGCGCCGACGTGCTCATTCTCGAAAAGGGTGCGCAGGGCGGCGGCAACTCGGTCTGCGTCGCGGGCGGTCTGATTATGACCTCTGTCGATGAAGAGGAGTCTTTCAAATATATGAATTGGCTGTGCGCAGGCCAAACTGATGAAAGCGTTCTTCGCCATTTCGTGTCGAGCCTCAAGAACATACCCGCCTGGCAGCACAAACTCGAATTGCCGCTCAAGGACAACCCGCAGCCGTTCTCCGCACCGGGATTTTTCCCCGAATTCCCGGGGGCTCCCGGCGGGGAAAGCATCAAAGGTATGAGCGTCGTCGCCGCGCCGGGCGGCGCTGGCCTCTGGAATGCGATCTCCGCGCAAGCGGAGAAGGCGGGTGCTCGCGTCCAGTGCAACACGCGCGTCACCAGGCTGGTTCAGCACCCGGTCACGAAACGGATTCTCGGTATTGAAGCCGAACATGATGGCAAGACGATCGCGGTGCGTGCTCGCAAGGCAGTAGTGTTGGCCAGCGGCGGCTTCGAGGCGAACGACGCCATGTGCAAACAATTCCTGACTGCTTGCCCGATCTACTTCCTTGGTAGTCCGAATCTGACCGGCGACGGCATTCGAATGTCGCAGGAGGTTGGCGCGCAGCTGTGGCACATGAACGCCGTAGCAGGCCCCCTCAACATGGGCATCAAGACGAAGGAAGGCTACGTCTATGTGACTTACGACCTGAACAAGGTCGCAGGTTTCGGCTATAAAAGCGGTGCCTTCAAGGACGGCGGCAGTCTGTTGTGGGTCAACCGCCAGGCGAAGCGCTTCCATAACGAAACGGTGGACACGTCGGTAGTCCAACATGGGTTGGCCAATCGCGATACCTGGTTGACAACGACGCCGGGCACCCCGGAATTCACGAACGTGCCGGCGTTCCACATTTTCGATGAAAAGGTCCGTGCGGGTGGTGCGGCAATGACGACGCTGAATTCGCGTGTGCCGCCGTGGTCGCAAGACAACCTCAAGGAAATCGAAGAAGGTCTCGTCATCAAGGCCGATACGCTTGAAGAGCTGGCGTCGAAGTGCCAGTGGCCGGAGATCCCGGGTGTGTGCAAGGCAGGCCACCTCGACCCGGCCGCACTTCGAGAGACAGTTGAGCGTTACAACGATCAGTGCCGCAACAACCTTGATTGCGATTGCGGTCGCGAAACGTTCCTCGTGCCGCTCAGCGATGAAGGCCCGTACTACGCGATCGGGCCAATGCTCCCGACATACTTGAACACGCACGGCGGTCCGAAGCACGACGCAGGTCAGCGTGTTCTCGATCATCAGAACAAGCCGATCGCCGGTCTTTATGCAATCGGAGAATGCGGGTCGCTATGGGGACCGTATTACAACTCGATGGGCGATATCGCCGAGTTCATCGTATCCGGCGTGACTGCGGCCAAGACCGCACTCGCCGATAGTGGGCGGGAGAATGGCCAAAATTAGCTACACCGAATTACACCGATAATTAGCAAGGAGACACCGTAGTGAGTGAGATCGCAGAGGTACATGGGGAGTTGACCCCCGCCGACAACGTGGCAGATTCAAAGACGGCCAAAGGTGCATGGTGGATGCTTATCGTTTTGACGTCCACCTACGTCATCTCGTTTATTGATCGAGGCGCGCTTGCTCTCGTTGTCGGACCGATCAAACAAGACCTCGGAATTTCAGATCTTCAGGTCAGTTTGTTGCTTGGCCTCTCTTTTATGTTGCTGTATAGCATGCTCAGTATTCCTATGGGCATTCTGGTTGACAAATACCAACGTAAGACGCTCCTCGGCGGCGCGATCATGGCATGGTCGGTGGTTCAGATGCTGTGTGGTCTGAGTACAACCTATCTCCAGTTATTCTTGACGCGTGTTGGTCTCGGAGTCGGCGAATCGGCGCTTGCTCCCGGATCGCAGTCGATGATACGTGATGCATTTCCGCCGCATCGTCGCAGTGTTGCTTTCGGCATCTACAATATCGGCCCGATGTTGGGCACTGGTTTGTCGATGGCTCTCGGTGCCGTCCTGTTGAAGGCAGCGTCCGCAGGCGCATTCGATACACTACCTGTCGTCGGCGGCATGAAGCCGTGGCACTTTGTGCTGCTAGTGCCAGGCATCATTGGGGTTCCGTTCGCATTTCTCCTTTGGCTGCTTCGTGAGCCGCCCCGTCGTTTCCAGACCGCTATTTCCGAGGTGACGTATGGGCAGACAATGTGCTTCGTCTGGAAGAATCGCGGCGTGTATGTGCAACTCTGGGCTGCGATTTGCCTATACGGTATCGCCGTCGGTTCCCAGATGGCATGGCTTCCGGAAATCATCGCTCGTACGCTACACGTTGCCCGTCCGGAAATCGGTAAGGCGATAGGCGGCGTGGCACTGCTCGCTTCCCCGCTCGGTCTCCTGATTTGCGGCGGAATCGCGGACCGGCTGCGTAAGCGCGGCATGATCGATGCGCCGGTTCGAGTAGCGGCACTCACAACGGCAATCGCCGCAGTGGTTACGGCATGCTTTCCGCTCGTCCATACGATGAGCGCGGGAATCGTCCTTTACTTCATCCAGATGTTCATGTTTGCGATGTTCGCGGTGGCGGGCGGTGCAACGAATGCCGAATTCACGCCGGGTAACATGATGGGCAAAGTCACTGCCATCTACTACCTGGTCACCAATCTCGTCGGTTTGGCACTCGGCCCGACAGTGGTGGCACTCGTCGCTAAATGCTTTGACGGTCCCAATGCACTAGGCGTGTCGTTCATCATCTGCTATGTGGTCTCTGTGGCATTGGCGGTAATCCTGCTGATTCGTGTCTGCGGTGCATTGCGTCGGTCAGTCGTGCAATAACTCATCGTCGCCTTGGGGCGTCATTTCTGATGCCCTTTCTACGAATTCCTATAGGTTTAATTCAAGTGAAGATAACCCGCGTTGAGTGCATTCCTATTTCGATGCCGCTGAAGAAGCCGATTAAGCTGCCGAATGTCACGATCACATGCCTGAATACGCTTCTCTTAGCTATTACGGCCGATAACGGTCTCGTCGGCTATGCGGAGTCGGGTGACACTTCGTCGTGGTATCGCGGTGAAAGCCAGGCGTCCATGACGGCGATGATTTCCGATATTTTTGCACCGCGAATCCTGCTTGGTGAAGATCCATGCAATATCGAGAAGATCGTCGGCATGATGGACCAACTCGCCCGCGACAACAATCAGGCGAAGGCGTTGGTTGATTGTGCGCTGCATGACCTGAAGGGCAAATCTTTGGGCGTGCCAGTCTACAGCCTGTTGGGTGGCCGCACTCGCGAGAAGATTCCGCTCGGTTGGGTATTGTCGGCGGGTGAACCCGAAAAGGTGGCCGAACTCGCAATCCAGGTTCGTGAAAATGGCTTTTCGGCGTTTAAGCTCAAAGTCGGCCGTCATACGTTCAATAACGACGTGGCTACGGTTCGCGAAGTGCGAGCCGCGCTCGGTCCGGATGCCAGGATCATCCTGGACGCGAATGGCTCGTGGAACTACGAGCAGGCGTTGACGACGATGAAGCGCCTCGATCAATACAACCTCTCATTCATGGAGCAGCCACTGGCGCACCAATACCGCGACAGTCTGGCGAAACTGCGCGAGCGTATCAACACGCCGATCTACGCAGACGAGGGGGCGCAAGAGTTGGGCGATCTGCGAGAAATCGCCGAGCGCCGTTCGGCCGATGGCGTCGTTCTCAAGATTCAGAAGGTCGGCGGACTGGTCAAGGCACAGCGATTCCTGGCCGCGTGTCGCATGTACGACATTCCCGTCTTTTGCAGCACGCTGATCGGATCGGGTGTCGAAGCCGGGCCGAGCACGCATCTGATGGTCGCAAACGAGTGGGCATGCCAGTTCATGAGCGAAAGTATGGGCCCGCTCGCGATTCACGCAGCGTGGAACAGCGGTGATATCCCCGTCGATCAGGACTTGGCTATCGGTGGCCAGCGCTTTAGCGGCGGCTTTGCATATCCGAGTGACGGCGCCGGATTCGGGTTTACATTGAATCAGGAGTTATTGGCGAGGATTCATACGCAGGGACAGCAGCATCGGGTTGTCGAAGCGCAATAGCAGAACACAAGGCGGCGGGCTCGATTCCGCCGCGTTGCATAACCATAATCCAATATAGGAGATATCGATGCAGGGACTTAATTCGCCGCCGTGGAAATATGCTGTGCTCTGGCTCCGGGTTTATTTCGGCGCCGATCTGTTGTGGTCGGGTTTCCGCTATCTTTCGACAGGCTGGGTTCCGTTTATTCCGGGCATCGGAGGTCAATACGTGCAGGCACTCGATGCCATTCATATGTTTTACGCCGTTAAAGCAGTGGAAATGCTGGCCGGCATCCTGTTGCTGACGAACCAATATGTGTTGCTCGGCGCAATTCTCGAGTTCCCGACATCGATTTCGATTTTCTGGATTAATACCTTTATCGTTGCGACTCCACGTCAATTGTTCTCCGGCCCGAACCAACTGCTAATGAATGGCCTCATTCTGCTGGCGTATGGCGGCTACATGGCAAGTGTATTTAAGCCAAACAAGCCACTGGCGTTATGGGAAGGCTTCAAGGTCGACGTATGGAAAGAGCATTTGAGGCTGAGTAAAGGCGCAGAACCGACGTCCACTATCAAGAATTCGAGCGATTTCGCATAAGGGAGATCGAAAATGAAAAGTAACCGGAATCTTTATATTGGCCTTGCATGCTGCGTCATTATGACGTGCTGGGTATTCTTCGGATCCACGGGACTGGGCTACACAGAATATCGGGAATTGCGCGCACGCGATATGTTTGGCCTGGCAATTCCATGGATCTGCGTCATCACCGTCTTAATTCGGGATCGACGCAAAGGCATCATTTAACGGACTCTCAGGCGTGGTCTAGACCACCGCCTTTGGGGTATGCCTGCCAGAGGCATATTTCGTCGCTGAACTGCACTAACCTTTCGGAAATATTCCCCTATGCAAAGCGCTAACTCTTCCCCGTGGAAGTACGTCGTTACGTGGCTTCGGCTGTATTTCGGCGCACACCTTTTCTTTTCTGGCATTCGATTCGTGATCGACGGTTACGTACCGATGGTTCCTGGGCTTGCCGGTCAATATTTGGCCGGTGCCGATGCAATCGGTATGTACCATTGGGTCAAGTATATGGAGGCGATTTACGGCTTCCTGCTTCTGACGAACCGTTTTGTCTTACTGACGCTGATTCTCGAAATGCCGACGACGGTCACTATTTTCTGGCTGAATACGTTCATTTCGGCTACACCGCGTCAATTGTTCTCGGGCCCGCAAGAACTGCTGATGAACGGTTTGCTGCTGCTTGCGTATAGCGGCTATATGGCTGCATGCTTCCGCCCGACCCTGAATCCTATGTGGCTCTGGGACGGTTGGAATGGCTTCAACCTGAAAGGTAAAGGTGGCCTGTTGCAAACCGACCCGACGTTGGTCGGTGTGTCTGTCGAAGAAAAAGTATCGGCTTAAGGAGCACTCGCATGAAGAAAAATACCTGGATCGCGATCGCCATCTGTATCGCGCTGACGCTGCTGGCCATCGATGGCTCAACGGGTTGGGGTTGGGCGGACTACCGTCCGCTGCGTAACTTCGATTACTTCGGTCTCGGCGTTTCCTGGCTGCTTTTTATCGGAGTGCTCATCCGCGACAAGATAAAAGGTGAAGCCTGAGCCTCGGTTGTGGATTGATAAAGAAGCCCGGAGACGACTCTCCGGGCTGGGACGCGGACACAGGCGAGCTCCGGCGTCAAATCTTACGGAGTTCATTGACGAGGCTTCGGCAAAAGTGCCTGTATATGATGGTGTGGCACACCAGGTAGTGCTTCATGATGATGATGTTCAAGCCGGTGATCGGCCGTATCATCGATTGGGAGAGTTGACGAGCATTTACTGGCCGGACGTCGCGTAAGTCTGCAATCGATATACGAGATTGCAACTGATTACCCCACGTGACGGTTGGGCTGCCTCGTATCGGTGACTTAGTCTTTTTATCCGTATCAAAGGAAAGCACGATGAAGATGGCACATGAATCACCGTGGAAGTACCTGGTCATGTGGGGGAGGTTGTATTTCGCGTTCCACTACCTTGAGTCAGGACTTTATTACGTAATTTTTAGATACGTGCCGGATTTCAGCCACGCGGGCAAAGTTGGTGCCTATATCGGTGCGATGGCGGACGTCGGGTTCTATCAAATGATCAAGTATGTTGAGGTGATACTCGGTACGTCGCTCCTACTCGATATAGGGGTGCCGCTTGCACTGATCGTTATGGCGGGTATCAGTACGACCATCGTCTTTTTGAACCTCTTCGTCTCGCCTGATCCGCGTGAATTGTTCACCGGCCTTCAGGAGTTGTTTCTGAATGGCGCACTCTTGCTGGCATACGGTGGATACTATGCAAATTTTTGCCGTATAAAGGCGGAGCCGTTTTGGTTTTGGGACGGGATGAAACGCGAAAGACTTGAACCGAGGGGTGAGTCGTGAAGAGGGATTTCGTTGTTGTTCTTATGGTTGTAGTAGCGGTCACGCTGATTGTAATTTGCACTTCGACAATCTTCTTTGTGCGTCATCTACGTCTTTATGATTACGGTCCGCCCTTGGGCGCCGGGATCATTGTTTTGGCGATGATGATCCGCACCGCGATATCTAGACGATAGAACGATTGATGCGCCGTCCACAGCGCATCCATACCTTTACTTCACCGTCTTGAAGGACGCTGGAAACATGACGAAGCGATTTACACGTTTCAAGTCGATATGGTCGCTAAGATATATTTGCAATAACATTACCGGCGCGCTACTCGGAACGCTTTTGATTGCACAGCCGAGATGGGTTTATGCACAACCGCCGCAAACGCTCACGATCATGGAATATCGGTCGCACTTGGATTCGGATCAACCGACAGTGCGCGGCATGATCCGGTTCGCGGAGCTCGTCAAGGAAGAGTCCAAAGACCGCCTGGCCGTGACAGTGAGTCGAGCGACGGTTCCTGGATCGCCCGAAGAGCAGATCAGGGCGTTGCAAAAGGGCGGGGCTGGTGCTCCCGACATGATGCTGCTGGTTACGCCGGCGCTGCGCCATCTCGAACGCGAATTCGAAATCATGGACCTTCCGTTCGTCGTCAACAGCGATCGCCAGGCGCATGAACTGCTGGACGGTCCCTTTGGCCGGGAATTGCTGTCGCGTCTCCATGGCCATGGACTGACGGGTTTCGCGTGGTGGGAAAACGGATTCCGGCAGATCACGACGTCGGGGCAGCCGTTCAAACATGCTAATGATCTGACTGACCGTCCGGTTCGTGTGATTCCGGAACCGGCGTTTGTAGAGACGTTTAAGGCCTTGGGTGCCAAGGTCGTGGGTCTTTCGTATTCCGATCTATATCCGGCTCTGAAGTCAGGACGAGTGGAGGCCGAAGACAACTTTTACTCGCAAATCCTGGTTGGCCATCTGTATGATGTTCAGTCGAGCGTGACGGTGACGAATCATTCCTATAGCGCCATTGCAGTCGTTGCTAACTCCGCAATATGGCAAAAGTTGTCGGTTCGTGATCGAAATATTCTCCAACACGCAGCGGTAGAAGCAGGGCGTTATGAACGGGACCTGGTTCGAAAACAGGCCGAGGCGGATAGAGCCACACTTGAACATCATGGAATGATCGTTCAGAGCCTCTCGCCAATGGAAATTGCAAGGATGGAATCTATGACGGAGCCCGTCAGAGAGCGATTCTTGCGGAACTACGATCCCATAATTCTCGATACCTACCGGCGTCAGATAGCAAAGCGTTAGGTAATTCGGTGATTGACGAAAATATAACTCTTGGGGCAAAGCAGGGCGCCAAACCGGCGTCGCCCTCTCGGCAGACGCGACTGATTCCTATGATCGTCGCTGTGCCGATGTTTTTGCAGGCAATCGATACGTCGATATTGGGCACGGCACTTCAATCGATGGCTACGTCGTTGAACGTCGAGATACTTCATCTCAACTTCGCCATCACCGCATATCTCTTAAGTTTGGCATTGTTTCTGCCCGCGAGCGGCTGGCTCACGGACCACTTCGGCACCCGCCGTGTTTTCTGTTCGGCAGTTGCGATATTCTCGGTCGCGTCGGCGCTGTGCGGAGCCGCAACTTCTATCACTCAAATTGTTCTTTTCCGGGTATTGCAGGGCCTTGGCGGCGCAATGATGGTGCCAGTCGGCCGGTTGATTCTCTTGCGCAGCATTCCGCCTGCACACTTGGTAATGGCGATGGTCTGGTTTACTGTGCCAGGGACCATCGGTCGTGTCTTGGGACCACTCCTCGGAGGCTTCATCGTCACGCTGGCATCATGGCGCTGGATATTCCTGCTCAACATCCCTTTCGGCGTGCTGGGCATCTTGTTGTCGCTAAAGTTTGTGCCGGATTCGCGATCAGAAAAACGAGAACGGTTTGATCTCACTGGATTTCTTTTGATGGCGATCGGACTTTCTGGAGTGGTCTGCGGCCTGGAAACTATCGGGCACAATTTTATTTCTCTGGGCGCTACAATTTTTGTCACAAGCATTGGTGTCGTGGCATCGATCGCGTATTGGATCTATAGTCGAGATCGTGCTGACGTGATCATTCCGCCCAGCCTATTCCGATACAAAGCGTTCAGTATCACAAATGTCGGCGGTATGCCATTAAGAATTGCGGTTGGGTCGTCTCCGATTTTCGTTCCGCTGCTTTTGCAAATCGGTTTGGGATTCACGCCTATTCAGGCCGGATTGACGAGTGCCTGGCTTTCGGTTGGGGCCTTTGGGATTCGGCCAATTATGCGACGGGCGATTAATAGATTTGGATTCAAGCCTCTTATGATTGCGTCGACGATACTGTCGGGTGCCGCATTTGCAGCTTATGGTTTGTTCTCGCCCGGAACGTCGATTTATTTCATTTGCGCCATGCTCTTCGCGGCTGGCATCGCCAACTCGCTTGGAATGGTTACGATGAATACGGTCGGATATTCTGGCGTTCCGAAGGCCATCATGAGCAAGGCAACAGCTCTTTCAACTATGATGCAGCAGACGTCGATGAGTATCGGTGTCGCACTATGCGCTTCCTGCTTGGCGTTTAGTGCTCACGCTCATGGACATAGTGCGGAGCATTTGACGAGGAGCGATTTTCCGATGATGTTCTTTATCGTCGGAGCGTTGAGTTGTCTGTCAATGCCTGCGTTCCTCCGCCTTCCGAACGATGAAGGCGCCGAGCTGCGGTAAGTGTTATCGGTTAAAACGTTAAGCGCGGGATACGCACCCGCAGTCGGGAACAATTTTGGGGGCGGATTTTAGGCTAGCCATTTTGATGGCCACGATCGCGATGTGCGCTTCGCATGCTTCATATTCGCGCGGTCTGCTTGTCGACGCGACGTTGTAGACGATACCGTCGGGCCTAACCGTCAAGAGAAAAACCGCGGGCGCTGAACCGAACCCCGGGAAGCCGATGGTGCAAGGAGGCGGAAATACCGAAGGGCTGGGTGCTACAAGGGAAGCGAGCTGTATGCAATTGAGCCCGCGATCCGCGGCAAGCCACGGACGTGTGAAGGCGTGTCTGCCAAGAGCAGGCGCGTCAGTTACTCGACGCCCTTGAGACCTGGCTGCGCTCGACATTGAGTCATATGTCGCAGAAAGGCGGTATCGCTTAAGCCATCAACTACGCGCTCAACCTGTGGCCCGCGCTACGTCGACGAGGGGATGGTCGAGATCGATAACCATGCCGCTGAACGCGCCCTGAGAGCGGTAGGGCACAAGGAAGTGCGGATTGAACCGATCGATGCAACGCACTAGTGACTGCGCAAGCAGTAGGAGTGTTGCGTATGAAGCAGCGCCGCCGGATCTATTACATCGAGACTCAGGAGGTATTGATGTTGGATCGTTGGCAGAAAGGTGAATCTCTCCAGAAGATCGCGCAGCTTTTTGATCGGAACCATTCGTCGGTGGAGAGAATTCTGGCCGAGACTGGCGAGATTTCGACGCCACGAAGGTGTCGCTTCCGATTGCCGTTGACGCTCGCTGAGCGCGAAGAGATATTGTGCGCCCTCATGACAGTGGATGCGATCGAATCGATGACAACACGACTTGGTCGAGCTCCCTCCACCATCTACCGTGAGCTCAAGCGCAACGGCGGGCGGCATGGGTATAGGGCAAGGCATGCCGACCAGCGAGCCTGGGATTGGGCGAAGCGTCACAAAGCTTGTAAGCTGGTTGAATATGGCGGATGCAACCGGTCGTCGCAATCTTTGATCAGCATGATTTATGGGGCGATCAGCGGGATGGATGCATAAGCTGACCCGGCGAGGAGCGATGCGCTCGTCAGATGCACCGTTGCATCGGCGTGAGACCGAGCGACGACTCTGGAAGCAAATCGGAAGATGCCTTGCACGCGTGAAAGCAGAAGATCTGTCTTCACGGATTCAGTTTGACCTGGTTCGCCTTTCTGCGTTGCAGGGGGATGAACGGTGTGGACGATCTCGCTGGCGGTCATTGAGAAGCAGTATTGCTGGATGTTTCGATTTGCCTTTTTTGTCAAGACAGCGCCTATACTCTCAGGGATATCCCCGATAAAAAAGGCCCTTGCCATGACCTCCCTTCCGCGTATTGCGCTCGGCGCCCTTGCCGCAGCGTGCTGCTTTGCGTCGGTTGCGGCGCTCGCCAAACCGTACGATTCCACGGTGCCGATGACGCGCGTCCAGGTGCGCGCTGAGGTGATGGAATGGCAGCGGGCGGGCTACAACCAGTCCGACGATTGGTCCCACTACCCTGAAAGCGCGTTACGCGCAGGCGCGATCGTCGCACAACGGCGTGCAGAGACCGTCACTCCTGCTGGTGGCGCCCGCCATTGACCGCGGCAATCCTCGACTGAAAAGACCGCTCGCGTGAACCGCGCCCCTGTAGTTGGATATTGATCCGACCATTGGATGCCAAGTTCAACGAGGAATTTCGACGGTAGATGGTTCAGTAGTATCTGGAGTCGGGCGCGAGCACGCGAACATCCGTCGCGGCGGGGGCATTGGCCACGATTTCCGGTTTAGGCCGTCGGTGCTTTGCCCCGCGGTACCGCATCGAGCCTTTTCAAGGAAGCGACTCTGGCGATGAGCGTCCGGTACGCGGACCTCAGAGTCGAGTTCCGGAACGTCCATGATCGTCATGCGCGCGTTGCGGCGATCTGCATGTCATGGAGGCGATCCGGCAGGCCGGACAGTTGATCACACGTACCGCGCCGGTGGCTCGTCCAGAAGTGGGTGACGATGTAGCCGGCTTCAATGTCGACGGGCAAAGCTCTATCTGTCGCCGGTGATGGATTCATATAACGGCGAAATCGTCGCTTGCCGGATGGATCAGCGGCTCAGCTACAGACTGGCCAGCGGCATGTTGAAGAATGCACCGACCGCGCTACCGCGCAAGGAGTGGCCACTGCAGCGTTCAGGCCAGTGCTGACATCGCTGCACGTCAGCCTATCGTCAACTGCACGAGCGCCGAAGCCACATGCAAAGCATGACCCGCAAGGGCAATTGCCTCGACAAAGCGGCTATGGAAAGTCTCTCGGCGCGCTCGGCCCGTCGGGCTCGAACGTTTTGCGTGCGCCGGTCAATTGCACGCGCGCTGGATAGATGCATCCACTTCTACAACCACGAACGCGTCTGGAAAGGTTAACGACCTGAGTTCTATGCAGAAAAGGACTCAGGCCTTGATGGCCCGCCATATTTAACTATCCGACCTCGTGAAGTGAGTTCAACTCGGCGGGTTTTTAATTGCGAGAGC
The DNA here is from genome assembly GCF_038900755.1 of Paraburkholderia diazotrophica. Taxonomy (GTDB): domain Bacteria; phylum Pseudomonadota; class Gammaproteobacteria; order Burkholderiales; family Burkholderiaceae; genus Paraburkholderia; species Paraburkholderia diazotrophica_A. The sequence continues at coordinate 202,017 of NZ_JBBPEN010000009.1, read as the reverse complement.
AACTACGCTCAGAATCGCGTCGACATGCCCAGACCGATAGCCGTCACATTCGAGTGCTGACCGGTAGTAGCCAAGCCCCCCGGGGGGTAAATCGACTGACTTGCGATACCGCTATTCCAGAGCTTCTTGACGAAGCCATAGAACATAGTGGATTTCGAAAACGAGTAGGTGTAGCCGATAGCAGCGGTACGGATAAACCAGTCTCCGACTTTAACCGGTGTCGTGATTTGCTTCCCGCTCGCAGTGAGATTCTGATCGCTCAGCTCGCCATACGAGACGCGGACCGTGCCGAAAGGGCTGGTCGGGACCGTGAAGCCAACCTGCCACCCCTTGTCAACGAAGCCTGGATCGTTGGTACGGATTTGGCCCGAGGCATACAATTCCATGAAATTCAGGTTGTAGCGGATGCCAAGAACATTTTCGTACGTATTGCGAGCCACGGCAGCTTGGTTCTGAAGACTATGACCGAAACCGTATTCCGTGATCAGGGGGCCGTTTTCATACCGCAGCGTCGCGAGTTCGAAGTGCCGCTGGTAGGGTTGAGCCGTCAATGGATCGGAGGGATCGCCCCAAGAATAGGTTAGCGTGCCGGTCAGGCCGCGAAATGTCGGGCTCGTGTACTGAATCGAATTGTCCGACCGTGCTGGGTCTTGCAGCATGTTGAATAGCCACGGACGCGGATTCTCACCGCCAATCGAACCCAGCGGGGATCCCGGTGCGAGCAGCATCGGGTCGAACGTGCCACCCCAATCGTAACCCATCGTCTGTAGGCGACCGGCGATCAACTCGCCGTACTGTACGCTATGCAGGCCGACAAACGCACGACGACCAAACAGACGGCCGCTTTGGCCTGAGGTGCCGTTGTTGATATTGAAGCCACTTTCGAGAGTGAAGATTGCCGATAGACCGTTACCGAGATCTTCCTGGCCCCTCAAGCCCCAGCGCGAACCACCTGCACCACCGCTGTTCATGCTTATGACGTGCTGCCCATTCGAGTTGGCGAAATAACCCATGAACGCATCGGCCACGCCATACAGTGTGACACTGCTCTGCTGCGCTTGAGCCATCATCGGCGCGAATGCTGCTGCGGCAATTGCGCCGCAGTTAATAAGTTTACGCACTGGAAAAGCCTCCAAGAATTGATATTGGTCGTAGGGCGGGCTGCCGACCCACCGTGACACACCGAGGTACGGGCGGTGTACGAATTCAAAATGATATTCTTTGTTGCATAAGTCGTGTGAGAAAACACGAAAATGTTGCTTAAGGGTATGCCCTAGATGACAGTCATGTGATCCATTTGGCATGTCCGTAGAACTTAGTGGTCCAAATTAACGTACGACAGAGGCTTATTTCTGAGGCCGTAAGTTGAAATCGGGTTTTCCCTACGTTTACAAGACTTCTCGTTTGCCTATAGCATTGGATATGCTAAATTGAATACAAAGAGAGGACCGAGGCTGCGAGCCCGAAGTTCTTATTGCAATGTGCCAAGGAGAAGGGATGTCAAACATTCAGGGGGGGCTTTCGTCGCCCGAGTTCATTGCTCAAGCAGATGGATGGCTCGATAGCTGGACGGGACGCGTAGCAGCAATGCTTGTCGGATTCGTTTTCGTCGGCTGGATTGCGCACGATCTCCATTCTGATCCACGTTGGAAGTGGCACGCAGGCACCGGCAAACTTCCACATGAGGTCGTTCACGAATTTATGGACATGGCCTATACGAAGGGCCATGGGGGGGAGGCCTACAAGGAATACTTTTCGGCTAAAGCGATCGATACCGCCCCCCAGACCGTCGATCATCAAGATGGTGAGCCGATCCCCGATCACGTGAAGAAGGTTATCGTTGAAGGTTTTGACGTCGCTGTCTATCACACGATTGGCGCCGCGCGCGGTCAGGCCGCACAAGACGTCGTTGATGTATTCCAGCTGGACGGGTCGGGCTGGATCATTCGACGTGATCGTCTCACGGCTCCGGTGCAAGAAGAGGCGGCGAACACTGAGGTTGCCGCGCAAAAGCGGGCCTCGAAATAAGCGGGTCGTAAATAAACGGTGAAGGCAAATATGTCTAACGATGATCGTAGGACGACGGCTCAACTCGTCGGAAAAATTCTTCTGACCTTCTGTCGGTTGTATCTCGGCGGTTGGATGGTGGTGAGCGGCACCAGCTATTGGCGTACCGTACTCGGGATGGGACCAATCTTTCCGCAGCCGTTCGGCACGCTCCATGCGTCGAATGAATTGCTTGTCACGATGGTTCACACGCACTTCTTCCACATCGTGAAGACGCTGGAAATCTTGGGTGGTCTGTCTCTCGTGCTTGGCCTCTTCGTGCCGATTGGCCTACTGGTCCTGCTACCGGTGTCGTTTGTGGTCTGGTACAACGCAATCATCCTCAATCATCGTTTCGATAAGATGTTCACGCCATACATGGGCGTCGGGTGTCTCTACATCAACCTGGTGCTGTTGGTCTGGTATATCCGCTACTACCTGCCGATGATGACGTTCAAGACCACAATTGGCCGCATCAGCGACTGGAAGAAGTTGTCCAAAATCTTCAAACCGGACGCTGCTGATCTGGTATGAATTCTGAAGTGAGGGATTTAGCTACGTTGCTTCGTCAACGTAGCCGATCAGTTCGAACGGCCGCTTTGCGCCAACTGGTAAGGCAGCAGGCGACCCGATCAGTCCTTGGATCCCGCACGATCTCATCGGTATTTTCCGGAAGGTGTCCGGTCGTTGAAATGCAATCGATCGAGTTGGTTAGCCAGGTCAAGTTTCAAATTCGGTATGTTTCATGTCCTCGTTGTACCAGGCACGCGCTGGATTGAAACTGCGAGCCCACGCGTCCTTTGACAACTTCCATGGAAGAAACACCGCTCGAACGATTACGCATCCGTTGCGACCGGTTGTCTGGCTCAACACTTTCCTCGCAGTCCAATTCTCGATCGGCAAGCGCGATCTGACGGCCGTGCCCAGCTTTGTCCGGACTGCGTCGGTGGTTCCGCGCTCCTATCAGCTTTATCAGCTCTTGGCTGCACCATTAAAAAGAGGCAACTGCGAAATACATCAACCGCCTTGCAGCGTCTGCAACGCTTGCGGTAGTCGCGCTCGGTCTCGCAACGTTCGCCCAGATCAAGTTCTTTCCGAAGACGGCTGACGACAACCCGGTCGCGCGTGTCGTCCTCAACATCGAGTCCTGGACCAGCTAGGGGAAAAATGAATCACGTGGAAAAATCAATCGAAGGTCTGCACTGGGCTCATGAAGCGAATTAGCGGCGATCCTCCGACAACTGTATCGTTTCGCGATCCGTCAGCCACTTTCACAAGGTTGATGCGACGCAGTTGACTCCGTCGACTAGTGATCGATCAGGAATCGTAGGACCCACGTTCGGAGATCCTCAGTTTGGGATTCGGAGCGGGCGCGGAAATGACTGTGTGATGCCGATGGTGAACGGCTACTGATGATCGCAAGCACCAGTTCAGCGAACGTTCTCAGGAGCGGCCGCTGCAGTCATCAATGGCAGCTCCTGGCAGGTTGGGTGAATGCGTACTCCCGGCCATGAAGCGTCATTCTCTTCTTACCGTCGCACGGACGTTCAGACATCGGCTTCGCCCCAGAGAACGGCCATTCGACTCATCAAAAATGACCGTTGCCTCGTCGGCTATGACGGTCATCAGCGCAAACACAAACGAAAGCTATCGTTCGAGACGATCATTGACAAATGAGTCGGCGCTTCAGTCATCTTGCACCGTAGAAATGACGGTATTGCCACGCGGCCTGCCTGATCAACTCGTCGTCCGGCCATGGGCCAGTTCCAAATCTGTCAACCGATAGAGGCGTTAGATCGATGGAGGGTGCACCGTCGACGATCCACGCCGCGAGTATCTGCCCCAATGCCGGAGCGATGGAGAGTCCCGCGACATTGCAGCCGCTCGCGAAGTAAAACCCTCGAATGGCGGGCGCGGGGCCGACGATGTGCTGGCCATCTGCCGTCATCGTTGGCAGCCCGCCACGATGCTCCCGGATCCCTGCCTTCAAAAGGATCGGAAGCTGGGCCTCGACGTCCCGAGCGTAGTGCCAGAGAATCTCGGCGTCGAGCGAGAGGTCCTTGACGTCGAAGTTGGCGTCAAAGCCATGCATGTCGAAGAACCCAGGATGTTCCTCGTAGACTCCCCAGAGAAATCCTCCGTCACAAGGTCTCATATACACCGCAGCATCCATGATTCGGACCATCGGCAATTCGGCTCGGGCCTCCGGCACCGGTTCGGTGACGAACAATTGCTGCGCTGTCGTAACAAGCGGAACCCGAATCCCGCTGGCCTCGGCCACTTGCCGCGTCCAGGCGCCGGCTGCATCGACGACGACTGGGGCTCGTATGGGGCCGCGCGTGGTGTCGATCCCGGCCACGGCGCCGTCCTCAATCAGGACGCGCGTCACCGCAGTGTGCGGCAGTAGCACTGCCCCGTTTGCCTGCGCTGCACGAGCGAAGCCCACGGCCAGTTGTGCGGGATTGAAATACATGTCGTCGCTGATGCGCATCACCGCAGCGACTCCCGTTGTTTGCAGAAACGGGTTGAGCCGGTGGGCCGCGTCGACCGAGAGTTCCTCCACGTCCAGGCCGTGGCGCCGGCCGCGCAGGATGTCTTCCTGAATGACCTCCGCATCCACCGGCCGCCGCGCTACTTTGAGGCTGCCCGAATGCACCCAATCCAGCGGCTGACCGGTTTCCTCAGAGAATTGCCTGATGCTGTCAGCCGCCAGCTTGATCAGGTTGATCATCAAGTCGCTTTTGCGCAAACAGCTCACCATGCCAGCCGCTCGCGGCGATGTCTGGGAGCCGATTTCGAGCCGCTCGACCAGCGCGACCCGGAGATCGCGTCTCTTTGCCACGTGGAAGGCTGTCGCAGCTCCTAGCCCGCCGGAGCCAATGACGATCACATCTGCCGATTCGATCATCGATGTTTCTCCTGTCTATCATGTCGGCCGAGCTGCCAAACAAAGACGGCTTGATACATGATAGACGTCGGAACAAAGGAGGCGACCGCGAACGAACGGATGGCTGGGTCTATCATGGGAACCGTGAGGTTGCCATGCGTTGTCAGGACCGGAGCATCGAATGAAGCCACCACGCAATACTGACTCCGTGCCAGGGGAGTGGTACATCGACACAGCGTGCATCAATTGCGGTGCATCGCGTCACGTCGCGCCTGGGCTGATTGCCGAGCGAAACGACAGAAGTGTCTTCGTTCGGCAGCCCGTCACGTCAGAAGAACAACTTGCTGTTTGGCGTGCGGTGTTGGTATGTCCTACGGCATCGGTACGTAGCGAAACGAAGCAGTCTCGCCCGAACGCCGCGATCTTTCCGCAGCAGATCACATCGGGCGTGTGGCGCTGCGGATTCAACGCCCGTTCGTCGTTTGGTGCACATTCCTATTTTGCCGCGCGGCCAGACGGCAATCTGCTAATCGACTCACCGCGGTATGCGGCAGAACTGGTGAATTGGTTTGACACTTCGGGTGGAATTGCGCACATCCTTCTGTCGCATCGTGACGACGTCGCAGACGCAGACAAATACGCGCGCCGGTTTGGAGCTCGTGTGTGGATCCACCGCGAGGACAGGTCGGCTGCCCCCTATGCTACGGATCTGCTCGACGAAGGATCAGCACCGAGCATCGCGGCCGGCGTGCGCGCAATCTCGACGCCGGGGCACACTCAGGGTAGCGTTGTCTACCTGCTCGACGATCGTGTGCTCTTTTCGGGTGATTCACTTGCCTGGAGCCCACGCGAGCAGGATCTCGTCGCGTTCAGGGACGCGTGCTGGTACTCTTGGACCGAGCTTACCGAATCGCTCGGCAGGCTGGCCGCGTATCGTTTTGAATGGCTGCTTCCTGGTCACGGTTGGCTCGTGCACTTGCCGGCCAAGGAAATGAATGCTCGCTTGCTCGCGTTGGTTACACGCATGGGAAACGGCTGAAGTCGCCGGAATCTGCTTCCCGCATGGGGCATTTTGAATCCGTCAACTTCTAGCCCTGCAATGAAGTGGCAAGACTCGGCCACAAACTGCCGGGCACATGCGCCGCCGGCATGCCGCTCAGGCGTCGGCTCTGCTTCGCAACCGGCCATCTGAGTGTCACAAGGCGAGCGCTCGTTCATCGGCCAAAAGTGACATCAATCTGAGCGGCCAAAGACGCCCAGCTCAACCGAGCGGGGGCGTCTCCCCTGTTAATCCCTGTCAGCTTGCCGGATTGCGTGCCATGACGATCCACGCCGCGCCGTCGATCATCACCGACCGCTCGCCCGGCAGGCCCGCGAAGGCGGCGCGAACCGCGGCCGACGCGCGGGCGCGAATGTCGTCGGGCTGATCAGCGAGCGCGCGCGACAGCGGGCCGGCCTCGAGCGTCATCTTCACCGCGTCGTCGATCGCAGCGTCCCGCGTCCCGCCCTCGCCGAACGGGACGGAAGCATCGAAGGGCGCGATAGCGATACCGGTGAAGCCGGCCGCCGTCAGGATGCGTGCCACGCGCCCCCGGTCGCCGAACGAAAATGGGCCGGGCGCTTCGGAATCAGGCGGCGCGCTCGGCGGGAGGATGCCCTTGATCGCGCCCATCGGCAGGCGCACCCAATCGTTCTCGGCCGCGCCGCGCCAGCAGACGAAAGCGACCCGCCCGCCTGGCCGCAGCGCGCGTCGCATATGGGCGAACGCCGCTGTCGGATCGTCGAAGAACATCACGCCGAAACGCGAGAACAGGATGTCGAACGCGCCCTTGGGCAGTTCGGCGCTGCTGACGTCGGCCACCTGGTAAAGGACCGGCGTATCCTGTGGCGCAAGCGCGCGCGCCCGGCTGATAAGCGGTTCGGATATGTCCACGCCCAGCACTTGGCCCCCCGGGCCGACGCGGGCGGCCAGTGCCAGACTCGACGCGCCCGCGCCGCAGCCGACGTCCAGCACGCGCTCGCCCGCCGCGGGCGCAACGGCTTCGATCGCGGCCTCACCGAAGACCGCCACCATGGCGTCGAGCCGGGCCTGGTTGGCGACCCAGCGCTCCCCGCTTTGACCATTCCAGTCGGCAACCTGATAGGCATTTTGCTCTGTCATGTCATCTCCTTGTTCCGATTCGCTGTTAACTAAGCTGTCCGATGCCGAAGCGCGCATCGCAGTTAGAGCCCCCGCTTGTTCGAAGACCCCTCACGCCAGCGCTCCAGGAGTTAAGCGTCCACTATTCTTTTCAACGTGGCCCTTTGCATTGATCGCGGCGTCAGACGATTTGAAAAGGCTGCCATCTTGTTCGACAGGCCCGCGACCACCATAGCCTTTCCTTGCAACAACGCCCGAATACCGCTCGCGGCGACCCGACGAGGCTTCATCGTGAGGAGGCGCAGCAAGGCCGACGTGGTTGCGCCGGCTGCCTCCTCGAAGCCCGTCGCGACGTGCCCCGGGCAGAGAGTGGTAACAATCACACCATGCGGGCGGAGTTCGTCGTGCAGGGCCTCGCCAAGGGCGAGGACATATGACTTGGTCGCCGCATAAGCAGCGTAGCTGGGAACGGCTTGGAAGGCCATGAGGCTAGCGACGAGAAGCATATGTCCAGATCGCCGCTTGGCCATATCGCGGCCGAAGAGATAGGTCAGCTCTGTGAGCGTCGTGATGTTGAGCTGGATCATGTTCGCGGCGCGCTCGATCGGCGTTTCCAATAAGTCGCCGTGCAGGCCGTATCCGGCGTTGTTCAACTGCGGGGCGAAGATGCCCGCCATCGCGCCGTGCGATGATGCTTGGGTGACCGAGGGCAAGAAGGGTGTGGCGAGGTCACCAGCGGCGTAGATTCCGGGCATGCTGGTTTGGCGGCGCTCGTCGACCTTGAGGACGATGCCGCTGGCCCAGTGATTCATGCAGGCTTGCGGACGGCTGATTGCGCGGATGGGCGAACAGGACGTCGACCGCGGCGTTGCGGCGGGTACCGAGATTGACGGTGGTGATATGGCCGTTCTGGTGGGCGATCTCGACGATCCGGCCATCGATGGGCGCGCCGAAATTTGGCCGTTATGTTCGTCTTGCCAATATATGAACCACCGTGCAAGAGCGGGCATGGGATACGTTCGCGGCGGGGCGTCCGAAAGAGGCGTTCAAGTTGCTGCAGGGCTTGCGTCGCGCGGGGATAGTCGATCCAGCGGTCTCGAAGAAGTCCAAGTATTCGTTCGTCGTTTACGCGCCGTTGCTCTTCTATTGTCCTGAAGATCAGCGCCTCAGAGACAGTCTGCTGCCCTTCCGACGTGATGGCATGCAACGCTGCCCGATGCTCGAAAAGCGAGATTGCTGGCCGCCGCATGTCTGCGTAACGGACTTCGAGGTAGTTTCCGTCCCCTGCTGTCATAAAAACGCGCGAGAGGTCCTCGGGATGGTTCGAACCGTAACCGCTCGCCGCGTCTGGCACCAGGCGACGAAAATTGGATGCCAGTAACGAACATGGAAAGCGTCAGGCGATCACCCTGAATTTTCCTCTGTACGACGGGCAAAAAGCGGATCACGAACCTCAGCTCTGCATCGCTGGACGCGGGGAGCCGCCGCGAATCGAGGCTACGGGCAAGCATCCGCCACGTGTCGGCTGGCGTCCGCTCCAAGCAGCCCGCGATGCGGAACGTGGTGGTAGCGTCTGGCGATCTCGATCGCGAGCCATTGCTCGAATTCAAGAGCGACCGCTTCCCGCGAGGTTGCGGTCATTCGCGGCGATAGCTTCAGTGTTTGGATGATTTTAAACGGCAGCGTCGAGATTCGAAACGTCAGCCGAGCCACTTCCCGATGTTAGCTGCCATCGTTTCCGCCGAGACTCCGTACCGATCGTGCAGTGTGGGCAGCGCACCTATCTCGACGAACTCGTCGGGCAGCGCGATATGGCGGGCGGCAGCAGCGAAGTTCACAGGCTCGAGCGGCTGGCACGACGGTGCCAATTGCAAAGGCGCACCGCTGCACAACGCGCCAACGCCTACCTTGGACGTTGATGCCGCATCGGCAATCACGAAGCCTCCCTCAACGCCCGTGCAATGAAATCGACAAACGTCCGTATTCGCGCCGACATCTGATGCCGCTGTGAATACACCGCGAAGATGTCCGCGCTCGGCGTTTCATATGCAGGCATCACCTGAACCAGCCGGCCATCGACCAGATACTCCTTGATATCCCACTCCGCGCGCATCAGAATGCCATGGCCTTCGAGCGCCCACTTCACGGCGATCTCGCCATCATTGGTTGTCAGATTGCCGTTGATGCGCACCGCCTCAGTCTTGCGCGCGGCGCCACGGCCCGTTGTGAGACGCCACACGCCGTAAGCTTCATCGCCCTGTCGGATGCCGATGCAGTTATGTCGCACCAGTTCGTGCGGCGTCAGGGGTGCGCCATACTCGGCTATGTATGACGGCGCCGCGCACAGCAGCCTTCGATTCGGCGCAAGCCGGCGCGCGATAACACGGCTATCGGGAGGTTCGCCAAAACGGATGCAGACGTCGAACGCATCGTCGGTGAGCGGCGGCGTAACCGACAGCTGCAACTGCACCGCGACCTGCGGATAGCGGCTGACGAAGCGCGAGATGGCAGGCGCAACATGACTGCGCCCGAAACCGAGCGTCGCGTTCACACGAAGCAATCCCTTCGGACTCTTCTTTGCGCTGCTGAGCAGCTCGGAAAGCGCGTCAATCTCATCGAGTATCCGCCGCGCGTGCTCTAGGTAGACCTCGCCGTCCGGCGTCAGCATCATCCGGCGCGTCGTTCGGTTGACGAGCGGTACACCCGCGCGCTGTTCCATCTGCGTCAGCCGCTTGCTCACGGCTGCGGGCGTCAACCCCAATTCGCGCGCTGCGGCGCTCAGGCTGCCCGACGCGGCAAGCGTCGAAAAGAAGCTCAAATCGGTTGGCTGAACGGTCTGCGTCATCGCTCATTTGTGAATTCTGGTTAAAGATGCTTTGAGTCTAGCACCGGTTACTGCGCTCCCAGTTGGGTAAAGTCGGCTTCGTTCCCATCATTTCCAGACCATTTGGAGGAGCGAGACATGAAGACCTATCGCATTGCGACGATTCCAGGCGATGGTATCGGCAAGGAAGTCGTCCCGGCGGGCCAGCAGGTGCTGGAAGCGCTCGCAGGCACGAGCAGTGGTTTCCGCTTCGAGTTCGAGAACTTCGACTGGGGCGCCGACTACTACCGCCGGCATGGTGTGATGATGCCCGCCGACGGTCTCGATGCGATCCGCGACAAGGACGCGATCCTGTTCGGCTCGGCGGGCGATCCCGATGTGCCCGATCACGTGACGCTGTGGGGTCTGCGCCTGAAGATCTGCCAGGGTCTCGACCAGTACGCGAACGTGCGCCCGACGCGCATCCTTCCCGGCATCGACGCGCCGCTCAAGCGCTGCAAGCCCGAAGACCTGAACTGGGTGATCGTCCGCGAAAACTCCGAAGGCGAATATTCCGGCGTGGGCGGCCGCGTCCACCAAGGCCATCCGATCGAAGCCGCAACCGACGTGTCGATCCTCACGCGCGCCGGCGTCGAACGCATCATGCGCTTCGCTTTCCGTCTTGCGCAGTCGCGGCCTCGCAAGCTGCTGACCGTCATCACCAAAAGCAACGCGCAACGTCACGCGATGGTGATGTGGGACGAAGTCGCGCTGCAGGTTTCGAAGGAGTTCCCCGACGTCAAATGGGACAAGGAACTCGTCGATGCGTCGACGGCCCGCATGATCAATCGCCCCGCGTCGCTCGACACCATCGTCGCCACGAACCTTCACGCGGACATCCTGAGCGATCTCGCCGCCGCGCTGGCGGGCAGCCTCGGCATTGCGCCGACGGGCAACATCGATCCGGAACGCCGCTATCCGTCGATGTTCGAGCCGATCCACGGCTCTGCATTCGACATCATGGGCAAGGGCCTCGCGAATCCGATCGGCACGTTCTGGTCGGTCGTGATGCTGCTCGAGCACCTCGGCGAATTCGAGGCCGCGAGGCGCGTGATGAGCGCGATCGAAACCGTGACTGCCGACGCGTCGCTGCATACAGGCGACCTCGGCGGCAAGGCGACGACGGCGCAAGTGACGGCGGCTGTCTGCGCGCTCGTCGAGAAGATGACCATCGCCGCATAACGTGCAGGCGAGTCCGTTGCCGCGCAACCAGAGACTGCGAGACAACGGACGATGCAAACGGGCGTGTGCCGCATCCAACGACGCGTGCCCGAAGGTTTGCGCACACAACAACAACTGACCTCAAACCGCAGAGAACGCGCAAAGCCCGGCTTAACCTCCAAGGAGGAGACAGATGCAACCGGAACTTGAATCTCGCGTATCACGCAAGCTCATGTGGCGGATTATTCCGTTCGTGATGCTGCTGTACTTCGTCAGCTTCCTCGATCGCGTCAACGTCGGCTTCGCGGCGATGACGATGAACAAGGCAATCGACCTCTCGCCGACGGCATTCGGCCTCGGCGGCGGGCTGTTTTTCATCGGCTACTTTCTGTTCGAAGTGCCGTCCAATCTCATCTTGCATCGCGTGGGCGCGCGAATCTGGATCGCGCGCGTGATGGTGACGTGGGGCATCGTATCGGCCGCATCGGCGTTCGTGGCGGGCCCGACCAGCTTCTATGTGCTGCGCTTCGCGCTGGGCGTCGCGGAAGCAGGCTTCTTTCCCGGCATCATCCTGTATCTCAGCCTCTGGTTTCCGGCGAAGCAGCGCGCGGTAGCCGCCGCATGGTTCATGGCGGCCGCGCCGATCTCGACGGCCATCGGCTCACCGCTCTCGGGCGCGATCATGCAACTGCCGCCGATCTTTGGTCTCGCCGACTGGCAACTGCTCTACATTATCGAGGCGCTGCCCGCGATCCTGCTCGGCTTTGTCGTATTGAGATTGATGACCGACACGCCCTCGAAAGCAGAGTGGCTTCGCGCCGACGAGCGCGAATGGCTGATCGCGCGGCTGAAATCGGAAGCCGACGAACGCAAGGGACACGTGGGCCACACGGCGGGGGCACTCAGCGCACTGCGCGATCCGCGCGTGCTGGCCCTCGCGCTGATCTACTTCGGCACATCGGCCGGGCTGTACACATTGGGCCTGTGGGCGCCGCTTATCATCAGGCAGTTCGGCTTCAGCCCACTGCAAACAGGCCTGCTCACGGGCATTCCGAGCGTGCTTGCCGTGGTCGCGATGGTGCTGTGGGCGCGGCACTCGGACAAGACGGATGAGCGTACCTGGCACGTCGTCATCCCTTGCTCGCTTGCATGTATCGGCTTCATCTTCGCCGCTCAGGCGGGCACGGCGCTGCTGGTTGTGCTCGCGCTGGTGGTCGTGAATGTCGGCATCAGCGCGGCGAAGGCGCCGCTGTGGGCGATGCCGAGCATGTTCCTGTCGGGCGCGGGTGCGGCAGCGGGTATCGCGATGATCAACTCGATCGGCAATCTTGGCGGCTTTGTCGGTCCGTTTGCGATCGGCTGGCTCAAGAACGCGACGGGCGGCTACGCAGCGGGTCTCTATGTGGTCGGCGCGACGCTGGCCGTATCGGCGGCCGTTACCTTGCTGTTGAGCCGCAAGGGCGCGCATCAGCCAGTGACGGCATGCATGAAACGCGATCACTGAACGCATGTTGCTATCGGCCACGAACTCAGTCCGGTTAGCAGGGCTCTGCTTATGGAAGGAGTCGTGGACGCGGTACGGCGCGCTAACGCGCCCGTCATGCAGCAGTCCAAACACAGCCGAGCGAACCTGCACGGGATCGCCCGCCCGTCGAAAACTCGCGTTGATGGCGGGCAGTCTCTGCGGTTGCTTCACGAACCGCACGATCGCCGCTCGGGCCTCTCCGGTGAGTATTGTCGGGTTGGAGTTGAACGTGATCAGCAGATTCACCGATGGGCCGTTCGTCGGAACCATGTCGCCGCTGCCACGAGCAGCTTGTGCATGAGGCCGCGCGTGCCCGCGTCTTCATCCGCTTGTTCCGGCTTTAATGCGTTGATGATCGACTGCTCGTCGACGTTCTGCTCGTCCAATACCGGTTCAGCGGAGAACGCAAGGCGTACGATGACACCGAACGACAACGCAATGAAGATGCCCGGGGGTGCGGACAGTGGGTCAGTATTCGGTGGAAATCAACAGCTTGTCGTTCATAGTTGTTGTATTGGGCCCAACGGCCCGTCGACATACATGGAGGCCAGCGGGGGCTTGCTTCTCAAGCGCATGGTCGATCAACACGCAGATGAAGAGCACATAGCGAAGAAACGCAAAGGGGCCGCTATTCATCGACTTCATGCGAGCTTCCCGATGCGGTAACCTACCCCACGCACATTGTGGATTACATCTCCTCCCAATTTGCGCCGCAGATTGTGGACATGCACCTGGATGGCGTTGCTTTCGATCTCCTCGTTCCACCCGTATAGGCTTTCCTCGAGTTGCGCCCGCGTGACGACGATTGTCGGATCGCGCATCAGCTCCTGCAGCAGTGCGAACTCCCGCGTCGTTACCGATACCTCCTTATCGCGTAACCACACGCGGTGTTGCGCAGGATCGAGCCGCAGCGTACCTACTTGAAGTAGCGGTTGCACGCGCCCCGTCTGGTGCCGGATCACGACACGGATGCGTGCCAGCAGTTCATCGAGTGCGAACGGTTTGACGATGTAATCGTCGGCGCCTCCGTCCAGGCCCGCAACGGCTTTCGGAACGGCATCGCGAGGTGTAATCACAATCACGGGCGTTGCGTCATTTCGCTGCCGCAACCTTGCGAGCAGTATCAACCCTTCGTTTCCAGACAGATCGATATCGAGTAGGACCAAGCCATACGAGGTCATGCGAAGCGCAAGCATCGCCGATCGTGCGTCCCTCACCAAGTCGACGGCGAACCCCTCCTTGTGCAATCCGAACTTCAACTCACTGTCTATCAACGCGTTAGGTCCCACGACCAATATGCGCATGGCGCTCCCCGTATTTCACTCCACAGTCCGTCAATGATTTAGACACGACATGTTATGACTGGAGTGGCCGCCCCGTGACTGCCGCCTTCAGCGAACCGCGGGCTGTCGCCTCGTTGAGCGCGATGGCAGCGGACTCGACCACCCAAACGCAGGACTGGTTCATCACTTTTCTTGCTTTCTCACTGTCCACTCGTTCTCACTGCATCAACTAGACGTATTGAGAAACGCTCGGACGGACCGCCCGCCACAGAACTGGTGAATTTCATCGGTGCCGAGAGTCCAGCCAGCTTGGCGCGCAGCTGATACCGCACACGAGGTGGAAGAGGCTAACGACGAAACCTTAAGGGACGGTTAACGCGCTAACCATTCGCATGTGAATTACAACACTTTAAGATTTGCCGCGTTTTTGATAGCTGACCCGTGCTCGGTGAATTCCCTGGCCATTAGCCCGTTAAAGCAGATCGCACGATCAGTGCTTTTTTCTTCTCTTTACGTTTTCCTTTATCCGCAACATGAAGAAGTCCACTCTGCCAGCTTGGCGGCAGGAGACACAACGAATTGGTCTCAGCCCGTCTACGCGGTGCTCTTGCGACGCACAGGATCGCAGTTTTGTCACAAACGGGGCAGCTCGATGGCGACCTGACCGATAACCTTCGATTATTTAAACGGCTTTCACGCATAACCTCTCTTTTATCATGCGCATAAAATTATTCGATTGTCATAAAGCCGGGCGCGCCGTCAAAGTTCGATCCGGAACAGTTGGCGTCTGCCGCGCATCCTGAGCGGACAGCGTTCGTCTGGATGCCGAAACGGTCTGCCGGAGATGGCGACCGGGGTGGATCTGAAGCTTCATCTTCTGGTTCAAAAGCATCGACCTTCTGCGTCGAATCGTTCACTATGAAATTCGCACTACAAAGTATCAATAACGTAAGGAGAGGTTGTGAGACATTTCAGGTTTAGAGAAATTTCCGTTGTGGCGCTGACATTTTCGGTACCTGCTGCAGTACATGCACAGAGCAGTGTCACGCTATACGGCTCGATCGACGAATCCCTCGCCTATTACAACAACACCGGCGGTCATTCTCTCGTGGCAATGCAAAACGGCGACAACGCTGCGACTTATTGGGGACTCAAAGGCAAGGAAGAACTAGGCGGCGGTCTGAACGCGATCTTCAGCCTGGAAAGTTCATTCGACATCACCCGTGGATCGCTTTCGGCTAATCGCATTTTCGCCCACCAGGCCACGGTCGGTCTCGCCGACGAATCCTATGGAACGGTAACCATGGGGCGGCAGTTCGATCCAACCGTCGATCTGATCCAGCCGATCACCGGCGACAGCTTTGCGGGACCGGCTTTCACCACACCAGGCGATGCCGACAACAACGACAACTCTGTATGGATCAATAGCTCCATCAAATATGCGAGCCCGACATACGCCGGCTTCCAGTACGAGTTGATGTACGGATTCAGCGGACTCGCCGGCAATACGACGGGCGGCCACTCGTATGGAGCGGCGGCGTCATACAACAACGGGGGGTTGACGCTTGCCACCGGTTATCTGTTCTCGAAGAACGACGTGAACGGCAATGGCGCGGCAGACCTCACTCAGACCAATTCGGTGGTGCCTCTTTTCGGCGCGACATCGTTGTTCGGTTCGCGCCAGATCTTCCAGGTCGCCGCGCAGTACGTCGTCGGTAGCCTGACCGCCAACATCCGTTACAGCAACGCACAGTACAAGCCGTATATGAACTATGGCGCGTTCAACCGCACGCAGAAATTCAACGTTGGCGGCGCGGCGCTTCAGTACCAGTTCAACCCCGCGCTGACGGGCTCGCTCAGCTACGTGTACACGCGCTCAAGCGGTGCGTCGTCCGCAACGTACAACAACTTCGGAGTGAACGGCGCCTACTCGTTGAGCAAGCGCACGAGCTTCTATGCGTCTGTCGCATATTCGCACGCGAGCGGCACGACGTTCAGCGAAGACGGCTCCGCAATCATCGCGGCAGGCGGCACAGTGGGCGATCTTGCGGCGAGCTCGAGCACACGCTCGCAGGTCGTGGCGATCCTCGGCATTACGCACAAATTCTGACGTTGGAATCAAGGTAGTCGATAAAACCAACCTAAAACGCAGTCATTCCTATGGAGGCAACATGGCTTTTCTCAGGCACAAGGCGTTGACGATTTGTCTCGCAGCAATGGGGTTGTGCGCGATCGCGGTCCACGCGCAGACGTCTCAGTACCAGCTCGTCAAGACGATTGACCTGCCCGGAACCAAAGGTGGTCACGGCGATTGGGTTACCTACGACAAGGACACCCACGCGATTTGGTTGTCCCAGTCGCCCAACCACAATGTCGTCGTGATCGACGCAAAAACTATGGCCGTGAAAAAGACGCTCGCAGGCGTCGATTCCGGTAACGGCATCGATTTCGACGCAAAGCACGCCTATGTCACGGACGCGACGACTGGCAAGCTGATCATCTATGACAAACACTCGTTCGACCGGATCGCCGCCGTCGACACGGGAGGCAAAACCCCCGACGGTGTGAATGTCGACACGAAGTCCGGTACGATTCTGATCGCCAACGACGACAGCAATAACGAAGCGATTTTTGAGCCGACGTCGCCATACAAGCGTACTGCAACGTTCAAGCTGAAGCCCGAAGACGACAAGGACGGACCGGACGTCGCGCTGTACGTTGCCTCCACCGACCGCCTGTATCAGCCGGTTGGCGGCAAGATCGACGTGATCAATCCGAATACCCATGAGATCGAGGCAGTGTGGGAGTTCGGTTTGAAGAGCGCCGCGAAGGGCGGTGTCTACGACAGCAAAACGAATCACCTGATATTCGGCACCAGCGACAAGAAGATGCTTGTCGTGGACCCGACAACGGGCAAGCTGGTCACAACCATCGGCGTCGCTGGCGCCGTCGACCAGACGGCGATCGACACTGACAAGCGTCGCGCGTTCATCGGCGACAAGACGGGCAACCTTGAAGTGATCGATCTGGATTCGAATCAGGTCGTCGATCACATCCGTACCGAGCCCAAGGTCCATACGCTGACGGTCGATACGGCAACCCATCGCGTCTACGTCTATCTCAACGAAAGCAACAAGGTTGGCGTGTACGAGCAGAAGTCCTGATATCGCACACCGTTTTCGGGTCACGCGGCAGCATGCCCGCCTGCGTGACCCGTACGGCGCCTACGCTGCATGAAACACGGTGCGGCGCGCAGGATCGCAGCATCACGCGCCATCACCCGACCTTTATTTTGTAGGAGAAGTCGTCATGTCATCCGCTCCTTCGCCGGCGGGCAAACCCTTCCTGGGAAACCGGTGGACTCAACTGTTCATCGGCATTGCCTGCATGGCACTCGTCGCCAACCTGCAATATGCGTGGACACTGTTCGTTATCCCAATGAAAACGCAGAATCTTTGGAGCGCCGCCGAGGTTCAGACGGCGTTCTCCATCTTCATTCTGGTCGAAACGTGGCTCGTGCCGATCGAAGGCTGGCTTGTCGACCGCTTCGGTCCGCGCCCCGTCGTCATGGCTGGCGCAATCTTCGTCGCGTTAAGCTGGGTGATTGATTCTTTAGCCACGACATTGCCCGTGCTCTATGCCGCGTCAGTCATTGCCGGCCTTGGAGCGGGCTGCGTATATGGCACTTGCGTGGGCAATGCGCTGAAGTGGTTCCCGGACCGGCGCGGGCTCGCCGCCGGACTGACGGCAGCGGGCTTCGGCGCCGGTGCCGCGCTGACAGTAATTCCGATCGCGAACATGATTCACAGTTCGGGGTATCGGCAGACGTTCTTCGTGTTCGCCGTAATCCAGGGCATCGCAATCTTTATCCTAAGCATTGCATTGATTCGCCCTAATCCAGGCCCCGGCATCAAGCCGGTCGCGCGCGTCGTGACGAGCAAGATCGACTACACGCCCGGACAGATGATCAGAACACCGCTCTTCTGGATGATCTACGTGCTATTCGTGCTGGTAGCCGCTGGCGGCCTGATCGCTACGGCACAGCTCGGCCCGATTGCAAAGGCATTGGGCTTTGCAAAGCTGCCTGTACAGTTCTTCGGCACAACATTGCCTTTGCTGACGCTGGCGCTATCGATCGACAATCTGCTCAACGGGTTGACCCGGCCCGTCTGCGGTCTTCTATCCGATAAGATCGGCCGGGAGAACACCATGCTGCTCGTGTTTGTTGGCGAGGGACTTGCGTTGCTAGGAACGAATGCTTACGGCCACGATCCTTATGCGTTCCTTATCTTCGCGCCACTGATCTTCTTGTGCTGGGGAGAGATTTTCTCGATCTTTCCGGCGATCTGCGCGGATACGTTCGGCAGCAAATACGCGTCGTCGAACGCGGGCACGCTCTATACGGCCAAGGGCACCGCATCGTTGCTCGTCCCCATTGCGTCGCTGGTGGCGGCAGGCGGTTCATGGGAGCATGTTCTGATCGGCAGCGCCGTCGTGTCGGTCGTCGCGGGGGTGTCGGCCAAGTTCATTCTCGCGCCCATGCGAAAGCGCTGGTTCGCAGGCATGGGCGACGAGGTCGCTCCCGTTCTCCAGACTCAGTGAGCGAGCCGCCAGCTCCACTCTGACCGCCTGGTTGTGGGTGGCAGAAAGCTGTCGCTCGCTGTGCCGACAATTGCGCGAGCGTCATCAATCGTGTTGCCCATTTGGGGCCATCGTGGGTGCGGTTCGACCAGGCTCCAGGGAGTGGCCCGTGCCAGGGGCGCCGGCCGCAACGCGTGCCTGAGCCGCTTGCAGGTCCGAGGGATATTTGTTGTGACGCCCAGTTGGTCTGTAGCCGGCTCTTACCAGCTGGGCCAACTGCTCGCGTACCTCGGCACGCGTCGGCGAACCATTGGATGGCTGAGCGAAAGAAACGGCCGGTACAAGCAATGCGGCCGCTACAGCGGCCAGTTTAAGGGTCCTGTTCATAGTCTGCGCCTCCAGCTAGTCAGGTGTCAGTGCTGCGGCCCGGGGTGGGGCAGTAGCTGGCACCGCTAGCTTGCCAGTGCAGACTTAAGAAAAAGTTAACGCCGGACGGATTCTGCACTCTGATCGAAGGCCGAAAGCGATGATCTGCAGCCAACCAATATGATCCTTACCAATGTGAATAAAGCGCGCAGAACCGGAGGCGGGACATTAGATGCGCATATTGCTGGTGGAAGATAACGTCTCGATCGGCGGCGCGTTGCAGCATCGGTTACGCGGAAAGGGTTTTGCCGTCGACTGGGCAATTGACGGGGCATCGGCCATGCTTGTGCTTCGAACGACACCGTACGCGTTGGTGCTGCTCGATCTTGGGCTGCCTGGAAGCGGCGCACTGACACTGCTCGCAGGACTGCGGAATCGTAACGATCCGACGCCCGTGCTGGTCATTACCCCGCGCGAGACGGTTCCGGATCACGCCGCGGGTCTGGATAGGGGGGCGGATGATTATTTCGTAAAACCGTTCGCGCTAAACGAGCTACTTGCCTCCATCCGGGTCGAGGATCGGCGTCAAACGAGACGCGTAGATACAACGCTGCACGTAGGTGCCTTGTGGCTCGATTCTGTTCAGTGCCGTGTCTGGTTGCATGACCACGAGATATCGGTGACGAAACTAGAGTCCGCGTTGCTCCGCGAGTTGATGCGTGATCCGACGATCGTCGTCACCCACGAGCAGCTCGAGCAGCGTCTTGAGATTATGAGTAACGCTGTTCAGGTGCATGTCCACAACTTGCGCCGCAAGCTCGGCGTCGACACGATCCGCAACGTGCGCGGTGTCGGTTACCGCATCGGAGATATCGCTTGAAGTCGTCGCGTCACCGCCTTCCGCTGTGGCTGCTGTCGGTTATGCGCCGCTGTTAAATAGCGCCAAAAATGACGGATTGCACGGGGCACCACCGCGACCCCGCGATCAAAATAGCCGAACCAGCTTTCAATCATTGAAGGTCGCGCGGCCCATATTGGAGCCAGGTACGCGCGCGCATCGCTGCGATTCGCGACGGTGCTGCACGTCGAAGCGGGACGTTCGAGCGGCTCGCGAAAGCCGCGTGCGAATCCGGGCCGCAGGCATTCGAGGAACTCGATGCGCTCGCCGGTCATCGCTTCGCGCGCATCGCGCAAGTATGGGCACATGCTGCATCACGAAGCACCCGAGGAAGTCGCGGCGATCGTCGAGGATCTGCTCTTCTCGCCGCCGTAGCCCGTCGCACGGTCCTGCAAAAAAACTTCGTGTGGCTGCCGATCGGCGGGGGCGATCTCCGACGAATGACTTCCGGCCGGCTGCAAACTCCACGGTTTTCGCCTGTGGCCGCATCAATGTCGAACCCGAATTTCGTTGCGATCACCACACGGTCGCGGAATGGCGCGAGCGCCTCGCCGACCACTTCGTTGACGAATGGTCCATACACTTCCGCTGTATCAAAGAAGGTAACGCCGCGCTCGACTGCCGCGCGGATAAGCGCAACACCTTCCGGCTTGGACAACTGCGTCGCATAGCTAAAACTTATGCCCATACAACCGAGTCCGAGCGAAGATACGTTCAGAGGTCCCTGCCCCAGGGTTCGCATTTCCATGGCTTATCACTCCAGTAATCAAGAGGCCGTGAAGCGTCAATGTGCGATGGCCCGACAGACACCGCGCTCGTTGCCATACGTCTGTGCGGTGTCAATGTGCCGGTAGCCGCGCGCGAGCGCCAGACCGACGACCTCGGCCGCTTTGGGCACATTGGCGGGCGTCGGATTGCGATCCGGCGGTACGTTCAGTGCCCTGAAGCCGAGCCGGGCGATACGTGCGCTCTTATTAAGCGGGATTGTGGGAGTGGTCAACTACCCGTCCTCTAAACAGCGATGTAACCGCGTTGCCTTATTCGCTGGCAAGCTGCTTTTCGACCGCGGCGCGGGCACGCTTTGCCGCGTCAGGAAAGCCGCCACGGTCCAGCGCGTCCGCCGCATCGTGTAAGGCTGCGGGTGTCAGGCCGATATTCATGCTGATGCGGACGTGCGCCTGCAACTGCGATTCCACCCCGGTGATTGCCGAGAGCGCGCCGACCGTCGCGAGCTCCCGGCTCTTCCAGTCCAGGTTATCGCGCGCGAATATGTCGCCAAAGAGGTGCGCTTTGAGAAAGGTATCGATAGCTGGGGCGAATTCGAAGAGCGGCCCCTTCACCGCTCCGCCTGAAAGCTTCGTCTGGTTAGCGGTACCGAGGTCGAGGAGATCCTTGCCGGTGGGCACGGTCCCGGGCTCGCGGCCAGGCGCGTCCGTCATCCCACGTTGCTTGCGCGTTTCCACGACCTTCATGAGTTCGCCCAGTGCATTAAGGCTACGGGGGAACCCGGTGTAGGCGTACATCTGAACCAGAATCTCCTTGGCGTCGCTTACCGACAGGCCAGCGTCGAGCCCCTCGTTCAGCGCTGCGTTCAGGCGCGCCATGTCGCCCACAGCGGTGGCGGCAGAGATGGCTGGGATCGCCGTCTGTTTGGCGTCCAATGTTCGTTCAATTGTCATCGTCCTGTTCTCCCGTTCTATCGCCACGGCGAATTTCAGCGTCGGACCGCGAGCGCTATGCTGCCAACGCAAGCACGGCTGTACGGCGGCCACAGCTGACGGGCGCCTTCATGCGGCTACGTCAGGCATGCCCAACAGGCTTCGGGATTCCGTCCGTTCGCAGCATGACGACCGGTCAGCCCTGCACCCGTGGACCGGCCAGGTATTGTTCGTCAGTCACCCGCTCCAGCCAGTTGACGTTCTCGCCGTCGAGCGCTTCCTGAACAGCGATATGCGTCATCGCCGTGGTCGGCGATGCACCGTGCCAGTGCTTGTGGCCGGGCGGGCACCAGATGACGTCGCCTGCCCGGATTTCTACGATTGGCTCGCCGTCGCACTGTGTCCAGCCGCATCCGGCTGTCACAATGAGCGTCTGCCCAAGGGGATGCGTATGCCAATTCGACCGCGCACCGGGTTCAAACGTGACTGCCGCACAGGAATGACGCGCCGGTTCGGGCGCAGCGTTCAGGGGGTCAATGCGCACAGTTCCCGTGAACCATTCGGCCGGACCCTTGAGCGACGCTTGAGATCCCGCTGGCTTGAGTTCCATGGTAAGTATCCTCTCGACATGAGTTTCATTCGGAGCATGTTATCGGGAGGATTTCGTGGGATAAAGGCCATTTCATCGCATGGACCTATGGCCCACATCGATAAATACGTAATCCGACCGCATCGCACCGTACGAGCCGATGCTCGGCGTTGATCGGCGTTAGCCGCGCCGCAGTGCGTCGATCACGACCTGGAGCGCGCGGGACGTCTGCCTTCGACCCGGATAGTAAGCGTGCAGACCGGGGTAGGTCGGCCACCAGTCCTGCAGCACCCACCGGAGGCGGCGCTTGTCAACGAAAGGCTGGGCCAGGTCCTCCGGAACGTAGGCGAGGCCAAATCCCGCCACGGCCGCTTCGATCATCTGATATGTGTTAGTGACAGTCACCTGTCCTTCCACGCGCACCTGAACTTCCTTTGTCTTTTTCTTCAGCTCCCAGGGGAGTAAGCCGCCATGCGTGGGCAATCGCAAATTAATGCAGTTGTGCTGGAGGAGTCCTTCGGGCAATTCGACCGGTGCACGGTTGCGCAAATACGTGGGCGATCCGACGATCGCCATGCGAAAGGGCGGTGCTATTCGAACAGCAATCATGTCCCTCGCGACCTGGTCTCCAGAGCGTACGCCGATATCGAATCGGTCCGCGACGATATCGCGTAACGCGTAGTCAATCGATAGTTCGATCTTGATGTCCGGGTACTGGGGCAGCACCTTCGCAATCTTTGGCCAGATGACGGTGTTTGCCGCGTAGTCTGTCGCTGTTATGCGAACGATGCCGGACGGCTTTTCCCGGAGGTCAACGACGGCTTCCACTTCGGCGTCGATTTGCTCGAAATGGGGTGACAGGCTTTGCAGCAGCCGCTCGCCAGCATCGGTCGTCGAGACGCTGCGCGTCGTGCGGGTAAGCAGTCTTAGGCCCATGCGCTCCTCTAGCGTGCGCATCTTGTGGCTCAGGGTGGATTGCGAGATGCCGAGTTGAGCGGCGGCCTTGGTGAAACTACGTTCACGCGCTACGGCGACGAAAGCGATCAAGTCATGTAGGTTTGCACGAGGCATTATTTTCTTCCGCCCATAAAGCTCACATCGTGCCGCATGTGACGGCGACAAATCAACGGGGCGTCGCAACCCCCCGGACCGTGGAATCACGATTGGGATAGGCACTTTTTGGGCGCTGAGGAATTCGACCGCTGGCCGAGCGCGATATCATCGCGCGCGGCGTCGAATCGCCGATGAGGCCTTTGGCGTGACGACTGCTGTCGGCCTAGATGCGCCATTGCGGCGTCCGCTTAAAGGTTCCAACGGACGACTCCTATTGGCCCGAACCCGGTCCGACATAGCACGGCCGGCGCGTTCAGCCGTTGATCGGCCGCGTCGGGCGGGAGTCGAAACAGAGCGGACTTCGAATACGCCAAGGCTTTCGCGACTTGAAGCAATCCCCGTAAAACTACTTCTCGAACCAGTATTCAAATTCGGTGTGGTTCTGGTTGAAGGCTTTCGAGTCCGAAAGTGTTTCCGCGCGCACGATGCCTCGAATGCCGCGGAATTTGCCAGTGCCACCCGTGATATCCAGCTCTGTGAGATTCTTCAGGCGGTTGCTGTCGGGCAGTTTGTGGTTAAGAAAATATCCACGCGCAAAGATCTTGTCGCCATTTTCCATCCTATATTCCACATAGCTGCGTCCGAGCCCATTCAGGTCAGTCAGGTCGCTCGTGGCACGGATGACGGCTTCTTTGAGAACAATGCCCTCGATTGTCTGATCTTTGCCACCGTAACTGCGCACTAACTCGTATAGCCGTAGCTTGTGCTCGGGCACATCACCGACTTCAAGGATGTACTGCTGCGTGTACCTGTTTCCGCTCGCTGGTGCATCGAATGCGGCGATATGCGTCTCTTGCGCAATGGCGGTCGTCGAAGCGAGCAGCACGCCGCATAGCGTCGCAAATATTCTGAGTTGCATGGCCTTCTCCCAGCGGGGAACCGTGCTGTCGGCCGCGTTTCTTGCGCGGATGGCGCTCGAGATCGAGCACGTGTCGTACTTCAAGATCGAAACGCCGGGTGCGGCCGCGAAGCTGCGCGAACTGATCCGCCTCGCGGGCGAAGCAGTCGAAGGGCCATGGGACGGCGAAGAAGCGATCACGCTGTTCGCGGATCTCAACGCGGGCGCGACGGGTTCGATGACGGGCGGCGGCTATCCGGACGGCATCCGCCCGATCCTCGAGGCCTTCCGCGAAGGCAGGCGCGACGACGCCTTCGCGCATTATCAGCGCTGGCTGCCGCTGATCAATCACGAGAACCGGCAGGCGGGCCTGCTAGCAGCGAAGGCGCTGATGAAGGAAGGCGGCGTGATCGCTTGCGAGAGCCCGCGCCATCCGCTGCCGCCGATGCATCCCGCCATGCGCGCCGAACTGATCGATATCGCGCGGCGGCTCGATCCGCTGGTGCTGCGGTGGGGGAAGTGAACGTATAGCCAGGCCGCAATTCACAACACACAAACAGACGAGGAGACAGAATGGATGGAAAGCTGATTGCGGCGTCCGCGCCGGCCACAACGACAGGCATGAATTTCCGCTGGCGCGTGCTGATCTGGTTGCTGATCGGCGGCATCATCAACTATCTGGATCGCGCCAGTCTTTCGATTGCAGCGCCCGGCATGATTCACGATCTCGGCCTCACGCGCACGCAGATCGGTCTGCTCGGCACCGTGTTCGCGTGGACGTATGCCGTGATGCAGTTGCCCGCGGGCTGGATCATTGATCGTTTTGGCGCAAAGAAAGCGTATGCGATCGGAATGATCTGGTGGAGCGTCGCGACATGGCTGACGGGCGTGGTCGGATCGATCTCGGGCCTGATCGTGATGCGCGCGCTGTTAGCCGTCGGCGAGGCGCCTTGCTGGCCTACGTCGGCAAAGATCACGGCCGCGTGGTTCCCCGACAAAGAACGCGGCTTCGCGACGGGCATCTGGGACTCGTCGTCGAAATGGGGGCCGGCGCTTGCGCCCGCTATTCTCGTCGGGCTGATGATCGCGTTCGGCTGGCGCTCGCTCTTTCACGTGACGGGCGCGGTGGGCATCGCATTCGCGATTCTGTTTCTGTTCCTCTATCGCAATCCGATGCAGAGCAAGCGGCTTCCGCGTGAAGAGTTCGCGTATATCGAAGCGGGCGGCGGCGGACATGAGCGGTCGCTCGCGACTTCGGCGATCAAGTGGCGCTCGCTGTTCGGGCATCGCAGCGTGTGGGGGATGATTCTCGGGTACTTCTGCGCGATCTGGTTGTGGAATCTGTTTCTGGTGTTCCTGCCGCTGTATCTGCTCGACCGCTTTCACATCTCGCTCACGCAACTCGGCGTGTACGCGAGCATTCCGTGGTTCGCGGCGCAGCGGGTGAGATCGTCGCGGGCTGGATTGCGGCGAAGCTGGTCGATCGCGGCGTCGCATCCGCGATGAGCGCGAAGCGCATCATCATCGTCTGCTCGTCGCTGGGCGCGGCGGCTTGCGCCATTGCACTGCCGTTCACGCAATCCATTACGACGACACTCGTGCTGATGACGGTCGGTCTCGCGTTCATCGCGGCGACGATCGGCAATGCGTGGGCGCTTGCGGCGGATATCGCGCCTTCGTCGATGGTCGCTTCCGTCAGCGCGATCCAGAACTTCGGCGGTTATTTTGGCGGCGCGTTTTCGCCCGTTGCAGCAGGGTTCATCGTCGATCGCACGGGGTCTTACTCGCTTGCATTCGTGATTGGCGGGGCGATTGCGGGATGTGCCGCGCTGTTCTACTGGTTCATGGCGCGGCGGACTGTGGCGGATGGCATGATGGAGAGAAGCGCTGGTTGATTCTACGGTTTGAACGACGAGTGGCCGCGTTAGTCGTTATATTCGACGTCACTCGTCGTTCGATCTGCCGCATGCATGACGGCAAGGCGCAAACAACGCTACATCACTCGGACGGCACTCGCACCCAACCCTCCATCAACACGCGCGCGCTGCGGCTCATCACGGCCTTCTTGACCGTCCACTCGCCATTGGCCTGAGACGCCTGGGCGCCGACCCGCAGCGTCCCCGACGGATGACCGAAACGCACGGCGTTGCGCTCGCCGCCGCCTGCCGCGAGATTCACGAGCGTGCCGGGAATCGCCGCCGCCGTGGCAATCGCGACGGCCGCCGTGCCCATCATCGCGTGATGCAGCTTGCCCATCGACATCGCGCGCACGAGCAGATCGACGTCACCCGCTTCCACGCGCTTGCCGCTCGACGCCGTATAACCTGTTGGCCGCGCAACGAACGCGACTTTCGGCGTGTGCTGGCGCTTCGCGATTTCATCGAGACTCTTGATCAGGCCCATGCGCAGCGCGCCATGCGCGCGAATCGTCTCGAACTTCTTGAGCGCCGCATCGTCGCTGTTGATCGCGTCCTGTAGCTCCGTGCCCGTGTAGCCGATCGCGTCCGCGTTCACGAAGATGGTCGGGATGCCCGCGTTGATCATCGTTGCCTTGAGCGTGCCGACGCCGGGCACGTCCAGATCGTCGACGACGTTGCCCGTCGGGAACATCGCGCCTTCCGCGCCTTCTTCTTCGGCGGCGGGGTCCATGAATTCGAGCTGCACTTCGGCGGCGGGGAACGTCACGCCGTCGAGTTCGAAGTCACCCGTTTCCTGCACCGCGCCGTTGGTCATGGGCACGTGCGCGATGATCGTTTTGCCGATGTTCGCCTGCCAGATGCGCACGATCGCGATGCCGTTGTCCGGCACGCGGTCCGGATCGATGAGGCCGCCGCTGATCGAAAACGGCCCCACGGCCGCCGACAGGTTGCCGCAATTGCCGCTCCAGTCGACGAACGCCTTGTCGATCGACACCTGTCCGAAGAGATAGTCGACATCGTGATCCGGCCTGCTGCTCTTCGCGACGATCACCGTCTTGCTGGTGCTCGACGTCGCGCCGCCCATGCCGTCGATCTGCTTGCCATACGGATCGGGGCTGCCGATCACGCGCAGCAGCAATGCGTCGCGCGCCGCGCCGGGCACCTGTGCTGCTTCGGGCAAGTCCTTCAGGCGAAAGAACACGCCTTTGCTGGTGCCGCCGCGCATATACGTCGCGGGAATCCTGATCTGGGGTGCGTGTGCCATGTGTTGTGGTCCTGATGAGACGAGGGCGGTACAACGCGCACCGCCCATGCATGAACGAACAGTGCGCGTCAGGCCGCTGCCTTCGACGACTCCAGGAAGTCTTGCGCGAAGCGTTGCAGCACGCCGCCCGCTTCGTAGATCGACACTTCTTCCGCCGTGTCGAGACGGCAAGTGACGGGCACTTCGACGCGCTCGCCGTTCGTGCGGTGAATCACGAGCGTGAGGTCCGCACGCGGCTTGCGTTCGCCGATCACGTCATACGTTTCCGTGCCGTCGATGCCAAGCGCGAGCCGGTTGACGCCCGGCTTGAACTCGAGCGGCAGCACGCCCATGCCGATGAGGTTCGTGCGGTGAATGCGCTCGAAGCCTTCCGCGACGATCGCTTCGACGCCCGCAAGCCGCACGCCCTTCGCGGCCCAGTCGCGCGACGAGCCCTGGCCGTAGTCCGCGCCCGCGACGATGATCAGCGGCTGCTTGCGGTCCATGTAGGTTTCGATGGCTTCCCACATGCGCGTGACCTTGCCTTCCGGCTCGATGCGCGCGAGCGATCCTTTCTTCACCTGGCCATCGACGACAGCCATTTCGTTGATCAGCGTCGGGTTCGCGAAGGTCGCGCGCTGCGCAGTGAGGTGATCGCCGCGATGCGTCGCGTACGAGTTGAAGTCCTCTTCGGGCAGGCCCATCTTCGCGAGGTATTCGCCTGCTGCGCTGTTAGCGAGAATCGCGTTCGACGGCGACAGGTGATCGGTCGTGATGTTGTCTCCGAGCACGGCGAGCGGGCGCATGCCCTTCAGCGTGCGCTCGCCCGCGAGCGCGCCTTCCCAGTACGGCGGACGGCGAATGTACGTGCTTTGCGCGCGCCAGTCGTACAGCGGGCTGAGCGGCTCGCTGCTCGCGGCCGTCAGCGCGAACATCGGCTCGTACACCTTGCGGAACTGCTCGGGCTTCACGCTCTCTTTGACGATCGCGTCGATCTCTTCGTCGCTCGGCCAGATGTCCTTCAGATAAACGGGCTTGCCGTTCTGGTCGGTGCCGAGCGAATCGCGTTCGATATCGAAGCGGATCGTGCCCGCAATCGCATACGCGACGACGAGCGGCGGCGACGCGAGAAACGCCTGCTTCGCATACGGATGAATGCGGCCATCGAAGTTGCGGTTGCCCGACAGCACGGCCGTCGCGTACAGATCGCGGTCGATGATCTCCTGCTGGATCTTCGGATCGAGTGCGCCCGACATGCCGTTGCACGTCGTGCACGCAAACGCGACGATGCCGAAGCCGAGCTTTTCCAGATCGGGCAGCAGATCGGCTTCCTGCAAATACAGTTCGACCGCCTTCGACCCCGGCGCAAGCGACGACTTCACCCACGGCTTGCGCGTCAGGCCGCGCGCATTCGCGTTGCGCGCGAGCAGGGCCGCTGCGATCACATTGCGCGGATTGCTCGTGTTCGTGCAGCTCGTGATCGCGGCGATGATAACGGCGCCATCGGGCATCTGGCCCGGCACATCGTCCCACTTGCCCGCGATGCCGCGTTCGGCGAGATCCGAAGTGGGCAGGCGCTTGTGCGGATTCGAAGGGCCTGCCATGTTGCGCACGACCG
Source organism: Paraburkholderia diazotrophica (assembly GCF_038900755.1). GTDB lineage: Bacteria > Pseudomonadota > Gammaproteobacteria > Burkholderiales > Burkholderiaceae > Paraburkholderia > Paraburkholderia diazotrophica_A. The sequence goes on along the minus strand of NZ_JBBPEN010000009.1, from coordinate 173,289 downwards.
TCGACAGATCGAACCTGAGCACACGCTCATATTCGGCGTTTTTCAGCGAATCGGCCCACAGGCCCGCCGTTTTCGCATACGTTTCGACGAGCTTCACTTGCGCGTCGTCGCGGCCCGTCAGGCGCAGATAGTCGACAGTCTGCTCGTCGATGAAGAACATCGCAGCCGTCGCGCCGTATTCGGGCGCCATGTTGGAGATCGTCGCGCGATCGCCGAGCGTGAGGCTCGACGCGCCTTCACCGCGAAACTCGAGATACGCACCGACCACTTTTTCCTTGCGCAGGAATTCCGTCAGCGCAAGCACGATGTCGGTGGCCGTGATGCCCGGCTGGCGCTTGCCGGACAGCTCGACGCCGACGATATCGGGCAGGCGCATCCACGACGCGCGGCCCAGCATCACGTTCTCCGCCTCCAGGCCGCCGACACCGACGGCGATGACGCCGAGCGCATCGACGTGCGGCGTGTGGCTGTCGGTGCCGACGAGTGTGTCGGGATACGCGACGCCATCGACGGCATGAATCACAGGCGACATCCGCTCCAGATTGATCTGGTGCATGATGCCGTTGCCCGGCGGAATCACGTCGACGTTCTTGAACGCCTTCTTCGTCCAGTTGATGAAGTCGAAGCGGTCTTCGTTGCGCCGGTCTTCGATCGCGCGGTTCTTCGCGAACGCATCGGGGTCGAAGCCGCCGCATTCGACGGCCAGCGAGTGATCGACGATCAACTGCACGGGGACGACGGGGTTCACCTTCGCGGGGTCGCCGCCCTGATCGGCGATAGCATCGCGCAAGCCCGCGAGATCGACGAGCGCCGTCTGCCCCAGAATGTCATGGCACACGACGCGCGCCGGAAACCACGGAAAATCCAGCTCGCGCTTGCGCTCGATGATCTGCGTGAGCGAAGCGGTGAGCGTCGCCGGATCGCAGCGTCGCACGAGATTTTCGGCGTGAACGCGCGACGTGTACGGCAGCTTGTCGTAGGCGCCCGGCTGGATCGCGTCGATGGCGGCGCGCGTGTCGAAGTAATCCAGCGAGGTGCCGGGCAGCGGTTTGCGGTATTCGGTATTCATGACGTAGGGACACTGCGGTAGTAATCGGAAGCGTCTGGCGCTGAACGCTCCTTTGAGGTCTTCTCGCGCAGTTTAGCGCGTCGGTGGACGGCTCGCGCAGTAAAGCATGCTGCGTAAAAAGCAGCCTTGGCTCGCGGGTATGACGAGCCAAGGCCCAAGTGCATCGCAGCTCTCGCGCAGCGATACAGAAGTCAGCTCATCTATCAGGCGCGCTTCGCGAGCGGCACGAACGGCAGATCGTCCGGACCCGTGTAATTCGCGCTCGGCCGAATGATCTTGTTGTCGATGCGTTGCTCGATGATGTGCGCGGCCCAGCCGGACGTGCGCGAAATCACGAACAGCGGCGTGAACATTGCCGTCGGCACGCCCATCATGTGATACGACACCGCGCTGAACCAGTCGAGGTTCGGGAACATCTTCTTGACGTCCCACATCACTGTTTCCAGCCGCTCGGCGATATCGAACATCTTCATGTTCGACGCTTCCTTCGACAGCTTCTTCGCCACGTCCTTGATGACCTTGTTGCGCGGATCGGAGATCGTGTAGACGGGATGCCCGAAGCCGATCACGACTTCCTTGTTGTCGACGCGGCGGCGGATGTCCGCTTCCGCTTCATCGGGCGTCTGATAGCGCGACTGGATCTCGAATGCGGCCTCGTTCGCGCCGCCATGCTTCGGCCCGCGCAGCGCGCCGATCGCGCCCGTGATCGCCGAATACATATCCGAGCCCGTGCCCGCGATCACGCGGCCCGTGAACGTCGATGCGTTGAATTCGTGCTCCGCGTACAGGTTCAGCGATACGTGCATCGTGTCCACCCACGACTTCGACGGCTCCACGCCATGCAGCAGATGCAGGAAGTGGCCGCCGATCGAATCGTCGTCGGTTTCGACTTCGATCCGCTTGCCGTTGTGCGAGTAGTGATACCAGTACAGCAGCATCGAGCCGAGCGAGGCCATCAGCCGGTCGGCGATGTCGCGCGCGCCTGCTATGTTGTGATCGTCCTTCTCCGGCAGCACCGTGCCCAGCGCGGAGACGCCCGTGCGCATCACGTCCATCGGGTGCGCTGCGGCGGGAATCCATTCGAGCACGGCCTTCACGTTCGCGGGCAGGCCGCGCAATGCCTTGAGCTTCGTTTTGTACGCGGCGAGTTCGGCGACGTTCGGCAACTTGCCGTGCACCAGCAGATACGCGACCTCTTCGAATTCGCAGGCGCCCGCGATGTCGAGAATGTCGTAGCCGCGATAGTGCAGGTCGTTGCCCGTCTTGCCGACCGTGCACAGCGCGGTGTTGCCCGCCGTCACGCCCGACAGCGCGACGGATTTCTTCGGCTTGAACGCGCCTGCGCTCGGTGTGTTGTTGTCTGCTTCGCTCATGTGTCTTCCTCCAGATGCCATTACTTGTTCGCGGCGAACAGCGCGTCGAGCTTGTCCTCGTACGCGTGATAGCCAAGGTACTTATAGAGATCGTTGCGCGTTTGCATCGTCGGCACGGCCGCTTTTTGCGTGCCGTCGCGCATCACCGTCTCGTAGAAATTGAGCGCCGCCGCGTTCATCGCGCGATACGCGCCGCAGCAGTACAGCGCGATGTCGACGTTCGCTTCGCGCAGTTCCGTCGTCGTGAAGAACGGCGTCGAGCCGAACTCGGTCAGGTTCGCGAGAATCGGCACCTTCACGGCGGCCTTGAAGCGGCGATAGTCGTCGAGCGTATTCATCGCTTCGGGGAAGATCATGTCCGCGCCCGCTTCGACATAGGCGACGGCGCGCTCGATCGCAGCGTCGAGGCCTTCGGCGGCGGCTGCGTCGGTGCGGGCCATGATGACGAACTGATCGTCGGTGCGCGCATCGACGGCGGCCTTCACGCGGTCCACCATTTCTTCCTTCGCGACGACTTCCTTGTTCGGCCGGTGGCCGCAGCGCTTCTGGCCGACCTGGTCTTCCAGGTGAACGGCCGCGACGCCCGCCTTGATGAACGAGCGGACCGTGCGCGCGATGTTGAAGGCGCCGCCCCAGCCGGTGTCGATATCGACGAGCAGAGGCAGGTTCGTCGCGTCGGTGATGCGGCGGGCGTCCGTCAGAACGTCGTCCATCGTGCTGATGCCCAGGTCGGGAATGCCGAGCGAGTTCGCGGCCACGCCGCCGCCCGACAGATACACGGCCTTGAAGCCGACGGCTTCGGCCATCTTCGCGGCATACGCGGTGATTGCGCCGACGACCTGCAGCGGTTGTCCTTCTGCGACGGCCTGGCGGAACGCGGCGCCGGCGCTAGCGGGTTGTTTGGCTGAGTTCAATTTGAGGCTCCGTTATTAGCGGGCCTGTATTCGCAAACAGCGTGCCATGCGGGGCCGCGCCGCTAAGTCTCTGATTTTGCGGTGCGCGCGTCCGAACGGTCTCGCGGCCGCGTTTCAGAAATGGAATTTGGCGTTTCTGTTGTGAAACATATAATGGACGAACAACACGATCCGCGCCGAGCCCGTCATGAACACGCCTTCCGCCGCCTCCCATTCCCGTCCGCGCATCTGGGCGATGGGCATCAGCCGTCTGCGCGATCTGTTCGTCGATATCGCGAGCGAGTATGCGGGCCGCGCCGACGTGCGGATCGTCGCGCGCGGTTTCGGCGATGCGATGCAGGAGATCGACGCGGCAGGCGTCGAGCGTCCCGACGTGATCGTGGCGGGCGGCTCGAATGGCGCGTATCTGAAGGCGCGCGTCAACGTGCCCGTGGTGGTCATCACGCCGACGGGCTTCGATGTGATGCAGGCGCTCGCGCGCGCGAGACGCGACGGCGATTCGGTGGCGCTCGTCACGCACGGCGAGACGCCCGACGAGGTCAAGCGCTTCACGGCCGCGTATGGCATCGACGTGATTTTCGCGTCTTACCGCTCGACGGAAGACGCGGAGCAATGCGTGCGCGAACTGCACGAGCGCGGCGTCGATGCCGTCGTCGGGCCGGGCCATGTGACCGATCTCGCGGAGCGCGCGGGCATGGGTGCCGTGTTCCTCTATTCGCGCACGTCGGTGCGCGCGGCGTTCGACACGGCGCTCGAAGTCGCGCAGGCGACGCGCGCGGAAGGCGTGCGCCGTCAGCGCCTGGACAACCTGTTGCAGCATTTGCGCGACGGTGTCGTCGCGCTCGATGCGCAAGGGCGCGTCGAAGCAATCAATCAGCGGCTCGCGGGCGTGCTCGGCATCGATGCCGCGAGCGCCGCCGGCGTGCCGCTGCAACAGCTCGCGCCCGATCTGGCGAGCGCGCTGCCCGATACCGACGGCGATACGCTCGTGTCCCTGCGCGGCGCGAGCTACGTCGTGCATCGTGGACCGCTCGCGGGCGCGGGTCCCGCTGCGGGCACGGTGCTGACGTTTCAGGAATCGCGCGCGGTCGAACGGCTCGATCGCACGCTGCGTTCGCGCCAGCGCGCGCAGCAGTTCACCGCGCGTTACCGGCTCGATGATCTGGTCGGCGAATGCGCGTCGATCGAACGCGTGCGCACGCTGGTCCAACGCTACGCGAAGTCCGATGCGACCGTGTTGATACTCGGCGAAAGCGGCACCGGGAAGGAAATGGTCGCGCAGAGCATGCATCATCTGAGCGCGCGGCGCGACTTCGCGTTCGTCGCGATCAATTGCGGCGCGTTTCCCGAAGCGCTGCTGGAAAGCGAGCTGTTCGGCTACGACGAGGGTGCGTTCACGGGCGCGCGCAAGGGCGGCAAGGCGGGGCTCATCGAAGCGGCGCATCGCGGCACGCTCTTTCTCGACGAGATCGGCGAGATGCCGTTGCCGCTGCAAAGCCGGCTGCTGCGCGTGTTGCAGGAGCGCGAGGTGGTGCGGCTCGGCTCGACGGAGCCGACGCGCGTCGACATCCGTGTGGTGGCCGCGACGCATCGCGCGCTGACGGAAGGGATCGAGGCCGGGACGTTCCGCGCGGATCTCTACTATCGGCTCAACATTCTGAGCATCGCGCTGCCGCCGCTGCGCGAGCGCGCGGCCGATGTGATGCCGCTCGCCGCCGAACTGCTGTTGCAGGCAGCCGCGCGCGAGCCGCGTCTGACGGCGCGCGTGCGCGGCTCGCAGGATGCGGCGCATGTGCTCGCGCCCGTCAGCGAGCCCTTGTGCCGCTACGCGTGGCCGGGCAACGTGCGCGAATTGCAGAACGTGATTGAGCGGATCGCCGTCGAGCTGGCCGACGCGGACGGCGACGCAGGCCCTGCGTTTACACGCGAGATGCTGGAGGTGGTTGCGCCTGAACTCTTCGTGCAGTCGGGGCGGCAGAAGAAGGGCGCATTGACGCTGCGCGAGCGCAGCCGCCATGTCGAGGCCGACGAAATACGCGCGATGCTGGCGGCGTGCGGCGGCGATCGCGATGCCGCGTGCAAGACACTCGGCATCAGCAAGACGACGTTGTGGCGCAAGCTCAACACGACGACGCAATGAGCGTCTGCGAACCGTTCACACGCCCAGCAACGCGGTGATGAAAAGACCGACTGCGACGACGGCCATGCCGATCGTGAGCTTTTGAAGCCAGCTCTTTTTGGTGAGCAGCGTAATGGCGGCGAGCGCGATGGAGATCTGGATCAGCGTGGTCGCCTGCGCCCAGCGATGATGCTGATGTTGCAGCGACTCGCTGACGTCATTGTCCTTTTTCACCTGCTTTTCGAGCGATTCCGCCTGCTGGCGAATCGGCTCTTTTTCGGTCTTGTAGCGCTGCACGTCGGTGATGAACTTCGCGTGCGCCGCCGATGCGGGATCGCTCAGCGCCGCGCCCAGTTCGGCGAGATTCTGCTTTTCTCCCTTGGCCTGATAGTAGGCCCACTGGTTCGCGGCTTCCGTCTTGAGTATCGCGGCTTCGTTCTTGTAGAAGAGCGCAAGGTTTTCGTTGGCGCCGCTTTGATATGACGCGATTGCGCCGACGCTCGCGAGGATCGCCGTCATGACGGCAAGTCGAGAGGCGCCCGAGTCGCTTCCATGGGAGCCGGGGTGCTCGATCGCGTGATCGTGCGGGCCGTGCACTTCGTATTCGTCGGACATCGTGATCGTGGCTCAGGAGAAACGCAGAATCGCAAGCATACCGCAGCGTATCACCCGCAAAAAAGGCGTCCGGCCTTTTCTTTTCTGTCCGGTCGATGCCGTGTCGAGCGCACGCCACATGCCGCTCAGTATTGCACCTTGCGCTGCGCGCGATACTCGGTCGGCGATGTTTTCATATGCCGCCGGAAGCTGCGCGCGAGATGATCGCCGCTCGTCATGCCTGCGCGCTTCGCGACTTTGTCGACGGGCAGATCGGTTTCGACCAGCAGATTGCAGACGACCTGAAGCCGCGCGTTCATCAGATAGTCGGACGGCGTCATGCCGAGTTCGCTTCTGAAGTGACGCAGCAGACTGCGCTCGCTCATCGCGGCCACCTGCGCCGCGTCTTCGATCGTGACCTGGCGGCGGCAGTTGTCCTGTAGCCAGTGCGCGGCCGCGCGCACCTTTTCGGCGGGCGTGCTGCCGACGACGTCCTCGAATATCGCATTCAGCGCGTCTTGCGAGCAGATCGACAGATGCTCGGCGACGCGCCTCGCCATCGTGTCGCCCATGTCGCGGCGAATCAGTTTCAGCGCGCCCGTGAGCGCTTCGTGAAGGCTTTGGGATTTCCTCTTGCAATCGTTCGCGTGTCCCGCCGCGCTGCACGATGACTCGCGATGCGTCGCGCGCGGCCCGTCGCGAATGGGGCTGTCGGGACCAGGCAGCGGCGCGCCTACCAGCCGCACATCGGCCGCTTTCGCGCGGGCGCGGCTGATCCAGGCGGTCAGCGGCTCCGAGCGGTCGTCGAGATCCGTTTCCGCGCCGACGATCGCGAAGATCGCGTCGAATTCGTAGTCTCTGCGTGTATCGAATGCTTCCGTGGAAACGAGCAGCGTCGCGGAACTGCCGACGTGTCCATCGTGCGCCGCAAGCACGGCGACCCGATACGCGCACTGGATCGAACTGCGCGACGACAGCTCGCTCGCCAGTTCGAGCGTATTGGCGATGACGCTTGCGCTCAACAGATCGAATCCCTCGAACAGCACGACGGCGACATGACGCGTGCGCAGCAGTTTCCCGTCCGGCCCCTCCGATTCGTTGGCATCGAGTCTTTGACGCGGACGCATGGACATGTTCTTCCTCAACCTCAATGAACTGGCCCAAAACTCCGGATACCCTGACGTCGACGGGAAGCATTCCAGACGATGCACGCGTCACCGAATGTATGGAAGGCTCCAGTTCTCCCGCTAACCTCCAATGCTGCCTTGATAAATCGCAAAGCGAATGTGGGCCGGCGCACGCAGCGCGACAAGTATCGTCAAAGAACTTTCACGCGCATCGGCTGATGCGTCCGATTCGGCAACAGGGGCAGCGTGAATGCAAGAGCAAAACGATTGGCGGGCCGGTATTGTTCCCGCAACGATGTCGATTGTCACGTCGACTGGTTTCTGTTCCAGTTCGACATCGACGAAATGCCGCTCGATTCGAAAATAGCCTGCGCGACTTTCAGATAGCTCTCGGCCGTGTCGCGCAACGTATAGCCGTCCAGTGGGCGATATGCGCGAGGCGTGTGCATTGCGTGAACCAGCGCGCGCGCATACGCGGAAGGTTTCATCGTGTCGACGAGCGAGACACCCGGAAATTCGCGGGCGAATTCGAACGCTGCAATGCGGCTTGCGACGACGGGAATACCCGATGCCAGCGCTTCGAGAAAGCCAATGCTATGTGCCTCTCTGTGAGAAGGCATCGCAAACACATGCGACGCTTGCAGGATCGCGGCGACATTCGTCGCGGGGCCGCACAACGAGACGCGCTCGTTCAGGTTCTTGCGGTCCACGAGATTCATCGCTGTCTCGTGATAAGCCTTGTCTTCGATGACGCCGCACAGCAGCAGGCGCGCTTCGGGTTCCTGTTGCAGCACGCCATCGAACGCTTCGATCGTTTCGAGTTGCCCCTTGTCGTGAACGTAGCGTCCCAGCTGCACGATCTGTTTTGCCGTGCTGTGATCGGCCAGATTCAATGCGGAAGCCACGAACTGGAAGCGCGACAGGTCGACGCCGTTAGGGATCACGGTCACGAGCGGATGCGGTCCGAATTCGCGCAGATAGTCGTGCGTATTCTGCTGCGAGACGCCGACGACCGCTCTGGCTCGACGCGACAGAAAACGCTCGGCCCATTTCAGCTTAGGGTCCTCGAAGTCATTGGAGCCGGAGTGCATCACATAGACGACGGGCGCGGCATACGGAAGAAGACGCACGTAGAGCGCCGCAAGCGTTGCGTGAGCGATGATGATGTCGGGCCGGAACTGCTTGATGCAGCGCCACAGATGCATCAGGCGCCCCATCCTGCCCAGATATGCATCGGGAAAATCGCACAGCACGTCCGCGGCCGCCAGCTCGCTGCGGCTGTGATCGAAGTCCGCAAGTTGAGGCAGCATCGACGCGATGCAGACTTCGTGGCCACCCTCCCTATGCTGGATTGCAAGACCCTTCGCGAGAATCTCGGCACCAGACAGACGTGGCGCATGTACGACCTGTAATATCCGCACTTGTCACCGTTTGAATAAGTGTTGTGTACGACGGAACAGGGCCCCGATGGCAAATCGTCAATTGCTTTCTGTTCTCTGTGCAGCGTACGGTTCCGTTGATCGACCGTCAATTGGTGTGTTCAATGACGGTTCCAACATACTCAATCGCACCGACAATCATCAGCCAACGACTAGTCATTACTCGACACCTAAGTACATACCTGTAGAGTTGCTTTTGATGCAAACATCAATGCGGCCGATAGGACGGTCGCAATTTTTCTGCCTGGTCCCACCTATTGAGTGAGCCGTTCGAGCCAGAGCGTTTCCGAGTACATTGCGGGAAGTTGGACCGTCGCTGTTGGTAAAGCTTGCACACTGTTTCCGTTCATTGCGTATTGCACGAGCGCCGCGTTTCCCGCCGTAAAGAGCGTGTTGTCGAGTATCGCGTCGGCACGCTGATAAAAGACGAGCGTCGAGTGCTTGCCGTCGCTCGTCACTGCGGGTGTCGTGTCTTGCCATTGGATGCCGCGCAACGAGGCCAGCGGAACAGGTGCCGAATCGGGATGAGCGGCGTCAAGCTTCCATACGTCGACGCCGCCAGGGCTTGCGAAATGAGGTACGGTCATGACGACCGACGCATCGGCATCGGCATCGGAGTGCGGATCGCTCGTCGCGAATTTCGTCATGTCGGGTTTGAACGTTGCGGGCAGCATCGCGGGCGCGCCAACCGACCAGTGCCCGCCTTCGGCATCAAGCGGGACGATGGCGATCCGGCTGTTGTCGTCGGTTGGTTGAACGGCGACAAACGATGCTGCATCTGCGCGATTGTTCGGCACTGCAAGCAGTCGAAGATTCGACTTGAGACGGCTGTCGTCGAGTACCTGGGTTTGCTGAACGTGTCCCGCGGGGTCTGCGCTCGCTGTCCACAGTTCGACGCCGTTGTCGCGCTTTTGAATTGCGATCAGTACTTTTGCCGGTTCCTTCTTTTTGATCGAGTACGACGTGATCTGCTGCACGCGTCCGGCAGGCATCCGGCTGTCGCTCTGGAACCAGAGAACGGGCGCAGTAAAGCGGCTCCCCGTGCTGCGCAGCAGCCAGAATGCGGTGCCGCCGTTTCGCGGCGTGACGACCATCAGATCCGCGCGGCCGTCGCCGTCGAAATCGCCGAGCAGAAAGCGCGCGCTATCGAAGCACAAACTATCGGCGCGGCACGTTGGCGTCGTTGCGCGGCTGTCGAACGGCACCGTATTCGCATACCAGCGCACGGGTTTATCGGCTTTGCTCAACGCCTGAACGTTGACATCGAAGCCCGGACCGTCTGCGCGACGTTGAACGTACACCGCCGCCGACTCGCCGCGCCCCGACACATCGCCATACATCGCGCCCGCGAGCCGCAGATCCGTCGCCCATGTCGGGCGCGTCGTCGACCAGCGGTATCGCGTCGTTAGCGATGCGCAGCCGCGGATATTGAGGCGCCCGCTTTCTTCGCCGAGGCACCGGCGCGACGGCGTAAAGATCAGACCAAAGTCCCACGGCGTCCAGCGCTGCGATTCGTCCCATGAGTCGCAGGTCTCTTCCGTCAAGGTGCCATTGTGTTCGGCAACGCATTGCCGCGTCGACGCCGAAACGAGCGCCGCATTGTGCTGATTGCCCGCATAGGTCGGCCTCGGTTCCCACATCCATTGCTGGCGGACGGAGCCGTCGCATGGCGCGAGTTCCGGCTTGCGCTCGCTGCCCGTCGAAGTCAGACATTCGCTGGAAGCCGTGTTGAAGAGCACCGTCGGCAGCGCGACGAAATCGGGCGTGGCGTGACCGGTCGTGTCGAAGCGCGCGTATCGGCGCAGGATCCAGTTGCCGTCCCATTGGTATTCGCCGAACACATGCGCGAAGTCCCCGCCGTCGATCGTGAAGTAGCTTGCGGAAATGTCGCGCTTGCGTTGCGCTTCGTCGCCGTACAGCGTCGATGGCCACGTTCCCGTCGGATACGTGATGTGGTACGCAATCGGGATCGATCGTCCCAGGATTTGCGCGACGTGCCGCGTGATGCGCGCGGAGTAGATGTGATCGGGATGCTCGATGAACGGGACGGTGTCGGGGTTGAGCGTGTAGATGCGCGTCGCGTCTTGCAAAATTGACCTGAGCACGGCGGACAAGGAATCGCGCGTATAGCGTGCCGGCGCGATTTCGCCGTGTCCCATCGGATAGGTCGTGATCGTCGCGCCCTGGTCCCACAGCAACGCGAGCGGCACGCGGCCGCCGCGCACGGCCCCGCCGGGAAGGCGCAGTTCGAGCAGCCGCACCTTCGGCTGCGCCTTCAAGGTCAACTGAAACACCGGCTTGCCCGCGATGCGCACAGTCGTTTCGTCCCAGTCGTTCGGCACGCCGGCCATGCGCGCGTAGGCGAGACGCGACCCTTGCTCGCGCTTTTGCACATACGCGAAGTTCGCGCCGTTGGCCCCGCCGATCAGGTGAACTGTCGTGACGCACCATCCCGCCCGCAACTGCTCGCTGATGCCGGGCTCGACGAACAGCAGATCGTCGTCGAGATGCGCGACTACGGTAACGAGCGTGCCCGCGCTGCAATCGGCGGACGCCGCATGGCTCGCGCCGCAACAGGCGAATGACACGAAAAGAAGAAACAGGAAGCGAATGAAGCGGCGAGCGTTGAAGATCGACAGGTTCATATGATTTTCTTCGTGTTCTTCTCGCGAGTCGTCACGGGATAGAGGACGTAATATCCATTCTCTTCTTTTCTAAGAGCCGGCAATTCCATCACGCTTAAGGGACGAAAGATCAGCGAGCCTTTGAAACCCGCTCTCAAAAATCGGCATTGAAATGAACATTCGCAATGTCACCTCTTTTGCGGTGGTCTTAGGGACATTGAATAGCATTTGATCGCCAGGTTTTCTGTCATATCGGCATCATATGGATGCACAGGATCGCGTCGGCAGCGTTTTACGACCCGGCTCGCGGCGTGGCCTGAAACGTATCGACGATTTCGCGCATCAACGCCTTCCGGTCATCCGACGCGCGCTGCACCATGCCCACCGTTCGAAGCGTCGGCGGGCTGCCGATCGAAATCACGCGCAGCAGCGGGTCGCTTTGCCAGTTGCCGCGATTGAGCAGCGGCAGCACCGCGACGCCGACCTTCTCGCGCACGAGCGCGACGATCGTTTCGATCGAATTGAGTTCGAGATACTCGTTGACCGTCAGGCCCGACTTCTGCAACGCCTGTTCGACGACCTGGCCTGTGCGCACGCGCCGGTCGAAGCGCAGAAACCCGTGGCTGCGCAAGATGCGCTGCGGATCGTTGTCGACAATCTCGCGGCTCGCGACGAGCATCATCGGCTCGGTGTAGAGCGTGGTCCACTTCAGCGTGTCGGGCAGCGTCTGGTCCGCACGCGCGACGACAGCGGCGACATCTACTTCCCGCGCTTCGACCATGCCCGCCAGCTCGTCCGAGCGCGCCGACAGCAGGCGCACGTCGAGCCGCGGATGCGCCGCCTTCAGCCGCGCGACGGCCAGCGACAGCGCGCCGATCACCGACACGACCGCGCCGATCGTCACCGGCCCTTCCATCGCGTCCGAAGGCTTCGCTTCCAGCTCGGCGAGAAGCTCCAGAATCTGCTCGACCTTCGGCCAGATCGTATGGCCGTGCTGCGTGAGCGCGATCTGGCGGCCCCGGCGATCGAATAGCTGGCGGCCCAGCGCCAGTTCGAGTCCGCGCATCTGCAGGCTGACCGCGGCCTGCGTCAGCGCGACCTTGTCGGCGGCGGCCGAGAACGATCCCGTGCGTGCCACGGCCTTGAAAGTCTTCAACATGCGAAGCGTCGGCATGGTGTGTCTCGAGTGCTTCTCATGATCTAATCATGAGAAAAATTTAAGTGTCGAAAAGAAATATTAATATTTTTTGTACGACGCCCGCCAGATAATCGATTCATAACGACCTGAAACGACGAGCGACACGATGCGGAGTGCCCAAGCATGACCGGCGTTGAACGCCGACCAGTACTGGAAGTACGAGGCTTCTCGTTGAAATTTTCAAACGCGGCCGATGTACCCAATGTCGTCGATAACGTCTCCTTCCCGGTTCACGCGGGCGAGACCTTGTGCATGGTCGGCGAATCGGGCTGCGGCAAGAGCGTGACGTCGCTGGCGCTGATGGGGCTGCTCGCGAGCCCGCCCGCGCGGCGCGTCGCGGGCAGCGCGCATTTCGAGGGGCAGGATCTGTTCGCGCTGACGGAGCGCGAACTCGCCGATATTCGCGGCAACCGCATGTCGATGATCTTCCAGGAGCCGATGACGTCGCTGAATCCCGCGTACACGGTCGGCGAGCAGATCGGCGAAAGCATCCGGCGTCATCGCGGCATCAAGCGCGCGCAAGCGCGTGAAGAGGCGCTGGAGATGCTGCGGCTCGTCCACATTCCCGCGCCCGAAACGCGGCTCGACGCGTTTCCGCATCAGCTGTCGGGCGGCATGCGCCAGCGCGTGATGATCGCGATGGCGCTCGCGAACCGCCCGCGTCTGTTGATCGCCGACGAACCGACGACGGCGCTCGACGTCACCATTCAGGCGCAGGTGCTGTCACTCGTGCGCAACCTCCAGGCAGAGACAGGCACGGCGATGCTCCTCATCACGCACGATCTGGGCGTGGTCGCGGAAGTGGCGGATCACGTCGCCGTGATGTACGCGGGCAGGATCGTCGAGTACGGCACCGTGACCGATCTGTTCGACGACCCGCAGCATCCGTACACGATCGGGCTGATGGGCGCGATTCCGTCCGTCGGCAAGCGCGCGGGCTCGCTCGCGACGATACGCGGCTCGGTGCCGTCGCCGGAGCAGATGCCGCGCGGCTGCCGTTTCGCGCCGCGCTGCCCGTTCGCGGAGCAGCGCTGCGTCGACGCCGCGCCACCCGACAGAACGCTTTCGGGCGAACATCGCGTCGCGTGCTGGCTAGCGCCCGTCGAGCAGCTCGTGAAGCCCGCGCAGCAAAAGGAGCTGACATGAAGGAGCCGACATGAGCGCCGACACGAAAGCGCCCATCATCGAAGCGAGCGCGCTGACGAAGCGCTTTGGCGGCGAGCGGCACATGTTCGCGCGCACGCCCACGGTTCATGCCGTCAACGACGTCTCGTTCGCCGTGAACACGGGCGAGACGTTCGCGATCGTCGGCGAATCGGGCTGCGGCAAGTCCACGCTCGGCCGGCTGCTGCTGCGCCTGATCGACGCGACGCAAGGGCGCGTGATCTATCAGGGCGAGGACATCACGCGCTGGCAAGGCGCAAAGCTGCGGCGGCTGCGCCGCGAAATGCAGATCATCTTTCAGGACCCGTTCGCTTCGTTGAATCCGGGCATGACGGTGGGCCAGATCATCGGCGAGCCGGTCGGCGTGCACGGGCTCGCGCGCAACGCCGCCGAGCGCCGCGAGCGCGTCGCGCAACTACTGACGAAAGTGGGCTTGCAGCCGGGCTACGCCGAGCGCTATCCGCATGAATTCTCGGGCGGGCAGCGTCAGCGTATCGGCATTGCGCGGGCGCTCGCGGGCGAGCCGAAGCTGATCGTCGGCGATGAGCCGGTGTCGGCGCTCGATGTATCGGTGCAGGCGCAGGTGATCAACCTGCTCGAATCGCTGAAAGCAGAACTCGGCCTCACGCTGATCATGGTCGCGCACGATCTGGCTGTGATCCGTCATATGAGCGACCGCGTCGCCGTGATGTATCTCGGCGAGATAGTCGAGCTGGCGCAAGCCGACGAGCTGTTCGACGCGCCGCTGCATCCGTACACGCAAGCGCTGCTGCGCGCGATTCCCGCCAGCAGTCCGCACGAGCGCCGCACGAAGCCCGCGCTGCAAGGCGATCTGCCGAGCCCGACGGCGCCGCCGCCCGGCTGCCGCTTTCATACGCGCTGCCCGCACGCGAAGCCGCGCTGCTCGCAGGAACGGCCGCTCGCCGAAGCGCTCCCCGGCGGCCGGCAAGTCGCCTGTCACTTCTGGCGCGAAGTGCAGAACGCGGGCAGCGGCACGCCGCTCGCCGCGAGCGTCAGCGTGAAGCTGAACGAGCGCCTGTCGATTTACCGTGACAGGCAGGCCGCGCTGACAGCGGGCGCGATCCGATAACTCACCTCTGATGGCAACCCGAACCGCAACAAGGACATAACGCATGCGAAGAATGTTGATTGCCGCCGCGCTCGCATTGAGCGCATCCGCCGCGATGGCCCAGACCACCATCCGCATCGGCTTGCAGGACGATATCGGTTCGCTCGACCCCGCGCGCAGCGTGCAGTTCGTCGACCGGATCGTGTTCGCGTCGCTGTGCAATTCGCTCGTCGACGTCGGGCCCGACCTGAAGATCGTGCCGATGCTCGCCACTTCCTGGACCACGAGCGCCGACGGCAAGTCGCTGACGTTCAAGCTGCGCCAGGGGGTGAAGTTCCAGAACGACGAGCCGTTCAACGCGGCCGCCGTGAAGGCGAACCTGGACCGCTATCGCACGCTGCCGACCAGCAACCGCAAGAGCGAGCTTTCGTCGGTCGATCATGTCGACGTCGTCGACGACAACACCGTGAAGATCGTGCTGAAGCAGCCGGACGCCGCGCTGCTCGCCACGCTCTCCGACCGCGCCGGCATGATGCTCGCGCCGAAGACGCTCTCCGACGCGGCGGGTGTCGCGTCGCATCCCGTGTGCTCGGGTCCGTACAAGTTCGTGCAGCGCGTGCAGAACGATCGCGTCGTGCTCGAGAAGTTTGCGGGCTATTGGGACGCGGACAAGTACCCGATCCAGCGCGTCGTGTTCCAGCCGATACCCGACAGCACCGTGCGTCTCGCGAACCTGCGCTCGGGCTCGCTCGACATGCTCGAACGCCTCGCGCCTTCCGACGTCGCGTCGGTGAAGAGCGATGCGAATCTGCAATTCAAGCCGGTGACGGGCCTCGGCTTCTACTATGTGACGTTCAACATCAACAACGGGCCGCGCGGCAACAGCCCGTTGAAGGACAAGCGCGTGCGTCAGGCGTTCGAACTGTCGATCGACCGCGATGCGATCGACCAGGTGATCGGCGCGGGCATCTTCACGCCGGCCAACCAGGGCATTCCGAAGTCGAGCCCGTACTACAACGCGTCGCTGCCGACGACGAAGCGCGACGTCGCGAAAGCGAAGGCCTTGCTGAAAGCGTCGGGCCACGAACATCCGACGATCGAATTCGCGTATCCGAACAACACGGTCGCGAGCCAGATCACGCAGATGTTGCAGGCGATGCTCGGCGAAGCGGGCATCACGCTGAAGCTGCGCCCGAGCGATTACGCAACCGAGCTGAACGCGGGGCACAGCGGCGATTTCGAAGCGATGTACACGGGCTGGTCGGGCCGCGTCGATCCCGACGGCAACCTGCATCAGTTCAACACGTGCTCGGGCAATCTGAATTACGCGCACTACTGCAACCAGCAGGTCGATTCGCTGCTCGACGGCGCGCGCACGAAGCTCACGGCAGCCGAACGCAAGGCGGACTACGACGCGGCCGGCAAGATCCTCGCCGACGACGATCCCATCGTGTACATCTACGCGCAGCCGTGGCCGTTCGTGCTGTCGAAGAAGGTGCAGGGCTTCACGCCTTCCGCCGATGGCCTCGTTCGCCTGCGCGGCGTTTCGATGAAGAGCTGAGCGCCATGCTGCGGATCATCGCCAATCGGATGCTCGTGGCCGTGCCGACGCTGATCCTGGTGTCGATGCTGATCTTCGGCCTGCAGAAGCTGCTGCCGGGCGACCCCGTCATGGCGATGGCGGGCGAGGACCAGGACCCGCAAGTCATCGCGACGCTGCGGGTCAAGTATCACCTCGATCAGCCCGTGCCCACGCAGTACGCGCTGTGGATGCGCGACGTCGCGCACGGCGACCTGGGCGCGTCGCTGCGCACGGACGTGCCCGTGCGCTCGCTGATCGCGCAGAAGCTGCCCGTCACGATACAGCTCGCGATCATGGCGATGATCCTCGCTATCGGCATCGGCATACCGGCGGGCGTGATCTCGGCGGCGAGCCGTGGCGGGCCGCTCGACTACGCCGCGAATATCTTCGCGCTGTCCGGCATGTCGATACCGAACTTCTGGCTCGGCATCATGCTGATCTTCATCGTGTCGGTGCGCTGGCATCTGTTGCCGTCGTCGGGCTACGTGTCGCCGGGCGAGGACTTCTGGCTCAGCATCAAGACGATGCTGATGCCTGCGTTCGTGCTCGGCGCCGCGCTCGGCGCGCAACTGATGCGTCACACGCGCAGCGCAATGCTCGGCGTGCTGCGCACCGACTACATCCGCACCGCGCGCGCGAAGGGTTTGCTGCGCGGCGCCGTGGTGGTCAAGCACGCGTTCCGCAACGCGCTGATCCCCATCGTCACCGTGCTCGCGCTGCTGTTCGGCGAACTGCTCGCGGGCGCCGTGCTGACCGAGCAGGTCTTCACGATTCCGGGCTTCGGCAAGCTCGTCGTCGATGCCGTGTTCAACCGCGACTATCCCGTCGTGCAAGGCGTCGTGCTCGTGACGGCGCTCGCGTTCATCGTCGTCAATCTGTGCGCCGACGTGCTGTACATCCTGCTCAACCCCCGACTGAGGCGCAGTTGATGGCTACTCCTCTCGATGCCCAAGCCGCCCGATCCGCAGCGTCGGCCGCAACGCTGCCGCGCCGCAAGCGCCGTGGACTCGCGCGCTTCATGCGCAACCGTGCTGCAGTGTTCGGCGCGTTTCTGGTGGCGCTCGTCGTCGTGATGGCTGTATTCGCGCCGTGGCTCACGCAGTACGACCCGGTCCAGGCGAGCTTCATGACCGTGCGCCAGGCGCCGTCGGCCGCTCACTGGTTCGGCACCGACGAACTCGGCCGCGACGTGCTGAGCCGTCTGCTGTACGGCGCGCGTGCGTCGCTGCTCGCGGGCGTCGTGTCCGTCGGCATTGCCGTCGTGCTCGGCGTGCCGCTCGGACTGCTCGCCGGCTATTTCGGCAAGCTCGTCGACGGCGTGATCTCACGCGTCGCCGATGCGCTGCTGTCCATTCCGTTCCTGATTCTCGCGATTGCGCTTTCCGCGTTCCTCGGGCCGAGCCTGACGAACGCGATGGCCGCGATCGGCATTTCGGCGATGCCGCGCTTCATCCGTCTCACGCGCGGACAGGCGATCAGCGTGAAGGCGGAAGAGTACGTGGAAGGTGCGCGCGCGATTGGCCTCGATCACCCGCGCATCATCCTGCGGTACATTCTGCCCAATGTGCTGCCGCCCATCATCGTGCAGGCGAGCCTCACGGTGGCGAGCGCGATCATCGCCGAAGCGAGCCTGTCGTTCCTCGGGCTCGGACAATTGCCGCCCGCGCCGTCGTGGGGATCGATGCTCAACACCGCGAAGGACTTCGTGAGCCAGGCGCCGTGGATGTCGATCTTTCCCGGCATCGCAATCTTTCTGGCCGTGCTCGGCTTCAATCTGCTCGGCGACGGTCTGCGCGACGCGCTCGACCCGCGCGAATCCTGATTTCTTTCCATGGCCCTGTCGCTTTCGATAGGGCCGCGGTCAACCTCTAGAGTGAAGGCATGACAAATTTCAACTGGCAGAACCCTTATCCGACGACGCGCATGCCTGTGTTCGCGCGCAACATCGTCTCGACTTCGCAGCCGCTCGCCGCGCAGGCTGGTCTGCGCATGCTGTGGAAAGGCGGCAATGCCGTCGATGCCGCAATCGCGGCGGCAGCGGCCATCACGGTCGTCGAGCCGGTGTCGAACGGCCTGGGCAGCGATGCGTTCGCGCTCGTGTGGGACGGCAAGAAGCTGCATGGGCTGAATGCCTCGGGCGTTGCGCCTGCCGCATGGAACGTCGACTACTTCAAGCGCAAGTACGGCGAGAACAACGGCGTCGCCGCTCAGCCCGTGCGCGGCTGGGACACCGTGACGGTGCCGGGCGTGATCGCGGGCTGGGAAGCGCTGCACAAGAAGTTCGGCTCGCTGCCATTCGCGGACCTGATGGAGCCCGCGATCGAGATTGCCGAGCGCGGTCATGCGGTGGCGGGCATCGTCGCGCGCAAGTGGGCAGCTGCCGTGCCGGAACTCAAGAACCAGCCCGGTTTCGCCGACACGTTCATGCCGCGCGGCCGCGCGCCTGAAATGAGCGAACTGGTGAAGATGCCGGGTCACGCGAAGACGCTGCGCGTGCTCGCCGAAAAGGGCCCGCGCGCGTACTACGAAGGCGAGATCGCCGAGCGCATCGCGGCGTTCTCGCGCGAATGCGGCGGCGCTATGACGCTCGACGATCTGCGCAACTATCAGCCCGACTGGGTCGAGCCGATCGGCAAGCAGTATCGCGGCTACACAGTGCACGAGATTCCGCCGAACGGGCAGGGCATCGCCGCGCTGATCGCGCTCGGCATTCTCGAGCAGTTCGACATGGGTTCGATGAAAGTGGACGGCATCGAATCGCAGCACTTGCAGATCGAAGCGATGAAGCTCGCGTTCGCCGATGTGTATCGCTACGTCGCCGATCCGCGTTCGATGGAAGTGACGCCCGCGCAAATGCTCGACGACGCGTATCTGAAGTCGCGCGCGAAGCTGATCGACCCGAAGCGCGCGACGCAATTCGGCTTCGGCATGCCGAAGTCGGGCGGCACGATCTACATGTCGGCGGCCGACGAGCGCGGCATGATGGTCAGCTTCATCCAGTCGAACTACATGGGCTTCGGCTCGGGCGTGGTCGTGCCGGACAGCGGCATCTCGCTTCAGAACCGCGGCTATGGATTCTCGATGGACCCGAAGTCGCCGAATGCCGTCGAAGGCGGCAAGCGGCCTTTCCACACGATCATTCCCGCGTTTCTCACGCAGCAGGTGGACGGCCGGCAGGAAGCCGTGATGAGCTTCGGCGTGATGGGCGGCGACATGCAGCCGCAAGGCCATCTGCAAACGGTCGTGCGCATGCTCGACTACGGCCAGCAGCCGCAAGCCGCGTGCGATGCGCCGCGCTGGAAGGTCAACCGCGACTTCACGATCGACATCGAATCGACGCTCGATCGCAACACGGCGCTCGCGCTCGAAGGGCTCGGCCACACGATCAAGTCGATCGACGATCCTTATATGGATTTCGGCTCGGGCCAGTTCATCTGGAAGCTCGACCGCAACGAGCCCGAACGCGGCTATGTGGCCGCGAGCGACAGCCGCCGCGATGGTCTCGCAGCGGGCTTCTGAGCGGACCGCTATATCGGTTTCGCCCGCGCGTTGGAGCCGGCTGCGTTCAGCCGGTTTTCCAGCGCGCGTCCGCGACGGTCAGCTTGCCGGGAATCAGCTTGAGCGCGCTGAACGTATCGGCGATCTGCTGCTGATACGCGAGCGTCGCGTCCGTAATCGGCTGAACGCCGTAGCCGGTGCGTTTGAGCGCGACTTCGAGCGTGGCCGTGTCGAGCCCCACGAGCGGCGATAGCAACGCAGCCACTTCGGGAATGTTGTCGTGCGCCCAGCCGTCGATGCCGTTCACTTCTTCGAGCAGCGTGTGCAGCACTTGCGGCTGCGCAGCGGCGAATTTGCGGGCCGCGACGTAGTACTGAGTGTTGCGCACGAGGCCGTCGCCATAGGCGAGCGTGCGCGCATTGCCCTGGCGTTCGATCGCCGCGAGATACGGGTCCCAGATCACCCACGCATCCACGCTGCCTTGCACGAAGGCCGCGCGCGCATCGGCGGGCGTCAGATAGACGGGCTGGATGTCGGTGTACGCGAGCCCCGCTTTTTGCAGCGCCTTCACGAGCAGGAAGTGGACATTCGAGCCCTTGTTGAGCGCGACCTTCTTGCCGCGTAGCTGCGCGACCGAGCGGATCGGCGAATCGTGCGGCACGACGATCGCTTCGCCTTGCGGCGCGGACGGCTCGCTGCCGATGTACACGAAGTCGACGCCGCCCGCCTGCGCGAAGATAGGCGGCGTCTCGCCGACGGTGCCGACATCGACGGCGCCTGCATTCAGTCCTTCCAGCAATTGCGGCCCGGCGGGAAATTCGAGCCACTGGACGGTCACGCCCTGGCTTGCAAGCCGCTTTTCGAGCGTGCCGCGCGCCTTCAGCACCACGAAGTTGCCGTACTTCTGATAACCGATTCGCAGCCGGTTGCTCGCGCCTTGCGCATGCGCAAGGCCGCTCGCGAATAGTCCGAACGGTCCGAAGGGTCCGAGCACGCCGCCGAGCGCGGCGCCCGTCAGGCCGGCGGCGGCGCGCTGCAAGAGGCGGCGCCTGCGCAGATCGGCGGGATGGGTATCGATGGGTGTGTCGTGTTTGCTCATCTGTCGTCGATGTTATGTCTGTGAGAAATGCGCCGCCTTGCCGGACTGTGCGGCGCAGTGGGCACGAACCGCTCACGCCGCAAACGGGCGCGTCAGACTCACGACGTTAAGTCGGCGCGCGCGTGAATCCAACCAATGTTTGCGCATATCGAAAGCAGCGAATCGACGATAGCGCGCGCGTAGCGATCGCCGTGGACATCGCATGAGACGCGCCATTTGCATATATCGAATCGTCGTTTGGAAGACGCGTAGCGCGTCGCTAGCATTCAGGGACTTTTGATTTCCTGTTCGATAGCCATCATGTCTACCGTCGCCATTCCGTCCACTTCCGTCGATACCCCGGCCCGACGCGCCGAGGCCGCCGTTCCCGTCATCATCCGCAGCGCGCAGGACGTCTCGCGCATCGTCAACGCGGGTGCCGCGAAGGGCAGCAACGCGCGCATCGTGATTGCGATTGCGCTCGGCGGCGTCTTTCTCGACGCCTATGATCTGACCTCGCTCGCCTACGGCATCAAGGACATCGCGAGACAGTTCGCGCTGACGCCCGTGCAGGTGGGATTCGTTTCTTCCGCGATCACGTTCGGCGCGATTCTCGGCGCGCTGTTCGGCGGCTATCTGACGATCGGATCGGCCGCTATCGCGTGTTCATGGCCGACATGCTGTTCTTCGTCGTCGCGGCGATCGCGGCAGGTCTCGCGCCGAACGCATGGGTGCTCGGCGCGGCGCGCTTTCTGATGGGATTCGGCGTGGGCCTGGACCTGCCTGTTGCAATGGCCTTTCTCGCCGAGTTCTCGCGCGTGGCGGGCAAAGGCAACAAGGCGGCGAGCGTCGCGGCGTGGTGCCCCGCCTGGTATGCGGCGACGAGCACCTGCTATCTGCTGATTCTCGGCCTGTACGCGATCCTGCCCGAACAGCACCTGGGCTGGCTGTGGCGGCTGACGCTCGCATTCGGCGCCGTGCCCGCGCTCGCGATCATTCTGGTGCGCAGCCGCTATATCAGCGAGTCGCCGGTGTGGGCCGCGAATCAGGGCGATCTCGAAGGGGCGGCGCGCATTCTGAAGCGCACGTATGGCGTCGATGCCGTCGTCGAGCGGGCCGCAGCAAGCGCAACGTCCGCGAGCGAGCCGCGCCGCGCTTCGTGGCGCAACTACGGCGTGCTTTTTAACAGCACGTATCGCAGGCGCACGATTCTCGCGGCTGTGATCGGCAGCGCGTCGTCGTTCGGCTACAACGCGATCATCTTCGGATTGCCCGTCATCATCACGAGCTTTTTCGCGCAAGGACCGCTGACGACGATCGTCGCATCGCTCACGCTGAATCTGCTGTTCGCATTCGTGGGCGGCCTGATCGGCGTGCGGACCGCGCCGACAGTCGGCGCATGGAAGATGACCGTGCTCGGCCACGCGCTGCAATTCGTTTCGCTGATCGGACTCGCGCTGATCGGGCGGCCGAGCGGCGGCGCGCTGGTCGCAGCCGCGATCCTGCTGCTCGGCGGCTATCTGTTCGGGCAAGGCTTCGGCCCAGGCTCGCATTCGATGACCTATGCGTCGCTCAGCTATCCGACGTCGCTGCGTGGCATCGGTGTCGGCTTCAATCAGACACTCGTGCGCACGGCGTCGACGATCTCGCTGTTTCTGTTTCCGGTGCTGGCGGGCGCGCTCGGCACGAAAGTGTTCTGGGTCATCGCGATCGCGCCGCTCACGTCGCTGCTGGTGCTGCTCGCAATTCGCTGGGAGCCGTCGGGTTACGACATCGACGGCGAAGACTATCGGGCTGTCGAACCCGCTCCAGCGCGCGGCAGCGCTTGCAGTTGCCGATAGTCGCGACGTTACGACATCACGACACGTGCGGTATGCGATCGAAGTAGTGCATCCCGCGCGCATTGCAAAGCATTGCACAAATGCTTGTTTGCACATGGATGCGCCACTGACTAGATTCAGTGACGAGGCCACAAGCAGGAGGACGCATCATGTCGATGAACCTCGCAGCGTTTTACCGTCATGCGGTTTTCGAGCCGTTCGAAGCCGTGCGGCATCGGTTGCATGCGCGGCCGCGACGCGTCGCGGCTCGCCGGACAGAGACTCACGACAAAGGCACGCCACGCGACGATGCCGAGCGCCTCGAACGTATCGCCGCTTACGCGCGTGCCGGCTACTTCAACATGGGATACACGCTCGACGTGTTTTACATGATCGGCGGAATAGAACCCGAGTGACGCATTCGCTTCGATCCACATGCGGAATCGGGACGAGTTCGTTGCCGATCTGCGTCCCGGACGGCTCTAGTTGCGTGTAGCAGCGAAGAACCGGTTTTGCGGACGCGGCAAGCCGAGATGTTCCCGCAACGTCGTGCCTTCATACGCGCGGCGGAAAATTCCGCGCCGTTGCAGTTCAGGCACGACCTTGTCGGCGAAATCGTCGAGCCCGCCGGGCAGATACGGGAACATCACGTTGAAGCCGTCCGAGCCGCGCTCGATCAACCACTGCTCCATCTGATCCGCGATGGTCGCTGGTGTGCCGATCATTTCCAGACCCGAGTAGCCGCCGATGCGCTGCGCGAGTTGTCGAATGGTCAGCTGTTCGGTACGCGCCCAGTCGACGACGCGTTGCCGCGCGCTCTTGCTCGCGTTGCTCTCCGGAATGTCGGGCAGCGGGCCGTCGGGATCGTACGTCGACACGTCATGTCCGAGCGCAATCGAAAGCGAGGCGATGCCACTGTCGTAGTGGACGAACGTATCGAGCAACACGCGCTTTTCGCGTGCGTCGTCGAGGGTATCGCCAACGACGACGAACGCGCCCGGCAGGATCTTCAGATGCTCCGGGTTGCGTCCCGCGCGTTCGGCCCGCGCCTTGACGTCGGCATAAAAGCGCTTGCCCTCGGCGAGCGACGGCGGCGCGGCGAATACGGCGTCGGCGGTTTCGGCGGCGATCTGGCGGCCTGGTTCCGACGAACCGGCCTGCACGACGACGGGCCAGCCCTGTATCGGCCGCGCGATATTCAATGGGCCGCGCACCGACAGATGCTCGCCCTCGAAACCGAGCACGTGCATCCGTTGGGGATCGACGAACGTTCCGCTTTCGACATCGCGCACGAACGCGTCGTCGGCCCAGCTATCCCACAGGCCCGTGACGGCATCGAAGAACTCACGCGCGCGCTCGTAACGCACGGCATGCGCAACGTGCTCGTCGAGCCCGAAGTTCAGCGCCGCGTCGGGATTGGAGGTCGTCACGAGATTCCAGCCCGCGCGCCCGCCGCTCAGGTGATCGAGCGAAGCGAACCTACGCGCGACGTGCCAGGGCTCCTCGAATGTCGTCGAAGCGGTGGCGATCAGGCCGATGCGCTCCGTCACTGACGATAGCGCGGACAACAGCGTCAACGGCTCGAACGACGTGACGGTGTGGCTGCGCTTGAGCGCGCCGACGGGCATGTTCAGCACGGCCAGATGATCGGCCATGAAGAACGCGTCGAAGCACGCGCGTTCGAGCGTTTGTGCGAAACGCTTCAGGTGGTCGATGTTGAAGTTGGCGTCGGGGAACGCGCCGGGATAGCGCCACGCGCCCGTATGAAGGCTCACGGGGCGCATGAAGGCGCCGAGATGAAGCTGGCGGGAAGGGGTCATGATCGATGGCCTCGTCGAAGCTGGGATCAGTATGCGAACAACGCTGCTGGATACGATACGAACGATACGACAACCGCGTGATTCGGGCTGGCACTCTGCCGTTGTTTCGTCCATCGCTTTATGACGGAGACAGATAAGCGTATCGGCTTTGATTCGTTGACCCTTGCGCGCGCGAGGCCATACATTGGTGATCTTGATCAGACACTGGGCATCTTCTTGTGACGAGCACCGCACCCGACCCCATCGCCATCGCAGGCGCGCGAGCAACCCACGCGAACCGCGCGGATTCGCGCGACGCTCACGCGCAGTCGTTCGAGATTCGCCCCTTCGACGCGCCGCTCGGCGCCGAAGTGATCGGACTGTCGTTGCGCGAGCCGCTTTCCGATGCGGACTTTGCGCGCATCCGCCGTGCGCATCTCGATCATCATGTGCTCGTGTTTCGCGATCAGCACATCACGCCCGAAGAACACATTGCGTTCAGCCGCCGCTTCGGGCCGCTGCAGATTCATGTGCTGCATCAGTTCGCGCTCGCGGGTCATCCCGAAGTGCTGATCGTGTCGAACGTCGTCGAGAACGGCAAACCGATCGGGCTCGGCGACGCCGGCCATTTCTGGCATTCGGATCTGTCGTACAAGGAGAAGCCGAGTCTCGGCTCGCTGTTGCACGCGCAGGAGCTTCCGTCCGAGGGCGGCGATACGCTGTTCGCGAACATGCATCTCGCGTGGGACACGCTGCCCGCGCATCTGCGCAAGGCCGTCGAGGACAGGCACGCGGAGCACACGTATCTCGCGCGCTATGCGGAGTTGCAGGCGCGCAGTCCGTGGCGTCCTAACCTGTCGGCCGAGCAGATCGCGCAGGTCAAGCCTGTCGTGCATCCCATCGTGCGCACTCATCCTGAAACGGGCCGCAAGGCGCTCTTCGTCAGCGAGCATTTCACGACGCGCATTGTCGGCTTGCCTGAAGATGAAAGCCGTGCGCTGCTCGACGCACTCTTCGCGCACAGCGTGCGTGCCGGGCATCTGTACCAGCATCGCTGGCAAGCGCACGATCTCGTGTTCTGGGACAACCGCTCGCTGATGCACCTCGCTGCGGGCACGCCCGATCACCTGCGCCGCAAGCTCTATCGCACCACCATCGAAGGCGACGCGCCGTTCTAGATCCGTTGCGCGAACATCGAGACCGGCTTCGCGCTCATCGCCATTCATCTACGGGGAATCTCATGTTGCACTCTTTTCGCGCGGCATGGTCCGCGCGCATTCGTCCTGCGCGCCGCGTTGCCGCTGCGGCTTTGGCCGTCGTCGTCGGCGTGAGCGCGCTCGGCTTGCCGCGACATGCTATGGCCGAAGGGCAGATACGCATCGCGGAGCAGTTCGGCGTCGTCTATCTGCTGCTCAACGTGGCGCGCGATCAGCATCTGATCGAACAGGAAGGCCGCAAGGAAGGACTCGATATCAAGGTGGACTGGGTGCGGCTGTCGGGCGGCGCGGCCGTCAACGACGCGCTGCTGTCGGGGTCGATCGATATCGCCGGTGCGGGCGTCGGTCCGCTGCTGACGGTGTGGGATCGAACGCGCGGACGCCAGAACGTGAAGGGCGTCGCGTCGCTAGGCAACCTGCCGTACTACCTCGTCAGCAACAATCCGAACGTGAAGACCATCGCCGATTTCACGAGCAAGGATCGCATCGCGGTGCCCGCTGTCGGCGTGTCCGTGCAATCGCGCGTGTTGCAGTATGCGGCCGCGAAGCAATGGGGCGACAAGGCGTTCGACCGGATCGATGGCTTCACGCAGGCCATTCCGCACCCGGACGCGACGGCCGCGATCATTGCGGACAGCAGCGTGATCACCGCGCACTTCGGCAATCCACCGTTCCAGCAGCAGGAACTGGCGCAGAACCCGAAAGCCCATATCGTGCTGAACTCCTACGATGTGCTCGGCGGCCCGAGTTCGGCGACCGTGCTTTACGCGACCGAGAAATTCCGCAACGACAATCCGAAGACTTATCACGCGTTCGTGGCCGCGCTCGCTCAGGCGGCACATCTGATCTCGACGAACCCCGAGCTGGCCGCCGACATCTATATTCGCGTCAACGACTCGAAGATAGACCGCGCGTTGCTGCTGAAAATAATTCGCGATCCGCAGGTGCAGTTCAAGATCGCGCCGCAAAACACATTCGGGCTTGCGCAGTTCATGCATCGCGTCGGCGCGATCCGCAACGAGCCGAAGTCCTGGCGCGACTACTTCTTCGACGATCCCGCGACGGCGAGCGGAAGCTGACCGTCATGCGCGAGCGGCGCATGCGGCACGCTTCTGCATCGCTTTCGATGCTTATGCGGGCGGCTACTTTGAATATTCGCATTCGTTGGTTGGTGCCGCGCGAGCTCGCCCGTATGTTGTCGTTTTGTCTGCTGGAGTTGTCATCGTGAACGCTGCTACGACACAAGACCGGGTCGCGCCGCGCGCAGCGCAGCGAACCGCATCGGCGGACTCGCCGGATGGGGGAGCCGCCTCGAATGCAGCCGGTGCGGATCGAAGCGGCGCCGTGTACAGCGAGCGCCTGCTCGCCGTCGATCGCGTGAGCCTCGAATACCGCACGCGCGAGCGGATCGTGCGCGCGACGCGCGACGTCAGCTTCGACGTGTACGGCGCAGACCGTTTCGTGCTGCTGGGTCCATCGGGTTGCGGCAAGTCGACCTTGCTGAAGGCCATCGCGGGATTCATCGAGCCTGTCTCCGGAACCATCACGCTCGATGGAGAACGCGTGCGTGGACCCGGCGCGGATCGCGTCGTCGTGTTCCAGGAATTCGATCAGTTGCCGCCGTGGAAAACCGTGGTCGAGAACGTCGCGTTCCCGCTGCGAGTCGCGCGCGGTTGCTCGCGCTCGCAAGCGACGGAACGCGCGCTGCACTATCTCGACAAGGTCGGCCTTGCGAATTTCGCCGATGCCTATCCGCACACGCTATCGGGCGGCATGAAGCAGCGCGTGGCGATTGCACGCGCGCTCGCGATGCAGCCGCGCGTACTACTGATGGACGAGCCGTTCGCTGCGCTCGATGCGCTCACGCGCCGCAAGATGCAGGAAGAACTGCTGCGGCTATGGGATGACGCGCGCTTCACGCTGCTTTTCGTTACGCATTCGATCGAGGAAGCGTTGATCGTCGGCAATCGCATCGTGCTGTTGTCGCCGCATCCGGGACGCGTGCGCGCCGAGCTGAACAGTCACCAGTATTCGCTGCAAAGCATCGGCGACAGCATCGGGCGACATGACTTTCAGCAAAGCGTCGCGCGCATTCATCGTCTGCTTTTCGACACCGATGCGCTGACGCCGCAGGAGAATCACGCATGAGCACGCCTGCAAAAATCGATCTTGTTCCGCCCGTGCGTCCCGAGTACGAGCGGCCGCTCGAAGCACCAGGCACGCTGACGGAAGCGACGCCCGTGCCGCCGCTTCGGCGCATATGGGATGCCGCGTGGTGCCGCCGCATTCTCATCGCGGCGGTGCTGATCGCCGTGTGGGAAGTGACCGCGCGCGCGATCGCCAACGACCTGTTGCTACCCACCTTCGGCGCGACGCTGACGGCGTTCGTGCAGGGCATCGCATCGGGCGAACTGCTTTCGAAGACGGCGATCTCGCTGTCGGTGCTGCTGCGCGGCTATGCGATCGGCGCGGTGCTCGCGTTCGCGCTGACGTCGCTTGCGGTGTCGACGCGCATCGCCCGCGATCTGCTGTCGATGCTCACCGCGATGTTCAATCCGCTGCCCTCTATCGCGCTGCTGCCGATCGCGCTGCTCTGGTTCGGCCTCGGTACGGGAAGCCTGCTGTTCGTGCTGGTTCACGCCGTGTTGTGGCCGCTCGCGCTCAGCATGTACTCGGGCTTTCTCGGCGTGCCCGAGACGTTGAGGATGACGGGACGCAACTATGGGCTCAAGGGTGTGCGTCAGGTGCTGCTGATTCTCGTGCCGGCCGCGTTGCCGTCGATCGTGGCGGGCCTGCGCGTCGGCTGGGCCTTCGCATGGCGCACGCTGATCGCAGCGGAACTGGTCTTCGGCGCGAGTGCGGGGCAGGGCGGACTCGGCTGGTACATCTTCCAGAACCGCAATGAGCTTTACACCGATCGCGTATTTGCGGGCCTCGTTGCCGTCATCGCGATCGGTTTGCTCGTCGAGCATCTGGTGTTCGATACGCTCGAACGCGTGACGGTGCGGCGCTGGGGCGTGCAGCACTAACGTTAACATCGGGTGCCCCGCAAGGCTCGACTGTTCGACGACAGCCGCTGCAAAACAAATTCGCGAACGCGGATAAGCATTCCTGAAATTGCTGGTAGGCGGTAACGCAAGGCGCTGGTTCAATGGATGTCTGGACCCGCTGTGCGGCTCTTCATCTGCGATGTGGCAGGAGGGCGGGCACGCATCGCGGGCGCTCTAGTCGTTCCATCACAACGCCATGCCAGACATCGAAAGCCTTCCAAACGGCGGCCGCATTGCGCGGCCGTTCGATCCTGACGAAGTACACCGCATCGCCGACGACGCAGAAGCACTTGCCGCTGCGCACAAGCTCGCTTCAACGTTTGCAAGGGAAGCCGCGCAACGCGACCGCGATCGCGTGCTTCCGTGGGACGAACTGGAACTGTGGTCGAAAAGCGGACTCGGCGCGATCACCGTGCCGCGCGGATACGGAGGCGCCGACGTGTCGTATGCGACGCTCGCCGAGGTGTTCGTGATCCTCTGCGAAGCGGACCCGGCGCTCGGTCAGATTCCGCAGAATCACTTCGGCGTGCTGGGCCTGTTGCGCGAAGCCGGATCGCCGGAGCAGAAGGCGCGCTTCTACGGTGAAGTGCTGGCCGGCCAGCGGCTCGGCAACGCGGGCCCGGAGCGCCGCTCATCGGGGGCGAATACGATCTTGCAGGGCACGACGCGTTTGCAAAAAACGCCGAACGGCTTGCGTCTTGTCGGCCGCCGCTTTTATTCGACGGGCGCGCTTTTCGCGCATCGCGTGCCTGCGCGCGCAACGGACGACGCTGGGCGCCCCGTGCAGGTCTGGGTTCCGCGCAACGCGCCGGGCCTCACCGTCGTCGATGACTGGAACTCGTTCGGTCAGCGCACGACGGCGAGCGGCACCGTGCTCTTCGACAACGTGCCCATCGATCCCGACGACGTGCTGCCCATCTGGCAACTGGCGAATCGGCCCGGTCTGTATGGCCCGACGTCGCAACTGATCCAGGCGGCGATCGATCAGGGCATCGCGCAGGCCGCCATCGCCGACGCGCTCGCATTCGTGCGCGAGCGTTCGCGGCCTTGGATCGATTCGGGCGTCGAGCGCGCCAGCGACGATCCGTACATCATCGCCGGCGTGGGGCGCCTCGAAATCGATCTGCACGCGGCGCACGAGGTGTTGCTCGAAGCGGGCCGCACGCTCGATGAGATCGCCGCCGCGCCGCTCGACGACGAAGCAAGTGCGCGCGCGTCGGTGGCCGTCGCGGAAGCAAAGGTGCTGACGACGCGCATCGCGCTCGAAGCGAGCGAAAAGCTCTTCGAACTGGCGGGGTCGTCGGCGACGCGCGCCGCGCACAATCTCGACCGGCACTGGCGCAATGCGCGCACGCACACGCTGCATGATCCCGTGCGCTGGAAGCTGCATCTGCTCGGCAACTATCACTTGAATCACGTGCTGCCTGCGCGGCATTCATGGAACTGAACGATGACGATCGACCTCTCACCCGCGCAGGACGCGTACGTCGAATCGCGGCCGCCGCTTTTGCAGCGCGAGCCGCTACGCGTGCCCGATCCCATCATCGACGATGCGCACGCGCTCGAAGTCGCGCGGCGGCTCGCTGGCGAGTTCGCGCCCGATGCGGCGCTGCGCGACCGCGAGCGGCGCTTGCCGTGGTCCGAGCTTGATGCGTTCGTCGCGAGCGGCCTGTGGGCGATCACCGTGCCGCGCGCTCATGGCGGCGCAGGCGTACGCACGGGCACGCTCGCTGACGTGATCGCGACCATTTCGGCTGCGGACGGATCGCTTGGCCAGATTCCGCAGAATCACTTCTATGCGCTCGAAGTGCTGCGCGTCGGCGGCAGCGCCGAACAGCAGCGCTTCTTCTACGATCGCGTGCTTGCGGGCGAACGCTTCGGCAACGCGCTCGCGGAAATCGGCCACAAGGATTTCAGGCGCCGCACGCGGCTGAAGCGTGAGCGCGATGGCTGGCATATCGACGGCCGCAAGTTCTATTGCACGGGTGCGCTGTACGCGCACTGGATTCCTACCCTCGTCGTCACCGAGGAAGAGGGTGCCGACGTGACGCGGCTCGCATTCGTGCCGCGCGACGCGGAGGGCGTCACCGTCACGGACGACTGGGACGGCTTCGGCCAGCGCGTGACGGGCAGCGGTTCCGTCACGTTCGAACGTGTGCGCGTCGAGCCCGAATGGGTCGTGCCGTTTCAGTCGTCGTTCGAGCGGCCCACGACGATCGGTCCCGTCGCGCAGATCATGCACGCCGCGATCGATCTCGGCCAGGCGCGCGGCGCGTTTGCCGCCGCGCTTGACTTCGTGCGCGAGCATTCGCGGCCGTGGATCGACGCGAACGTGGCGCGCGCAACCGACGATCCGCTGACGATCGCGCAGTTCGGCGACATGGCAGTGCGGCTGCGCGCGGCAGAAGCGTTGCTCAGACGCGCAGGCCGTATCGTCGATGCGGCGCAGGCAGCGCCCGATGAGCAGTCGGTTGCGCAAGCGTCGATTGCCGTCGCCGAGGCGCGAGCTGCGACGACCACGGCTTCGCTCGATGCGGGCTCGCGGCTCTTCGAACTGGCGGGCACGGCCGCGACGCTCGACGATCTCGGCCTCGACCGGTTCTGGCGCAATGCGCGCACGCACACGCTGCATGATCCCGTTCGCTGGAAATACAACGCGATCGGCAACTTCTATCTGAACGGGAAGCTTCCGCCGCGGCACGGAGCGCTGTGATGGCGAAGAAAAAAATTCTGCTCAACGCGTTCAACATGAATTGCGTCGGGCACATCAATCATGGCTTGTGGACGCATCCGCGCGATCGCTCATCCGATTACCGCTTGCTGTCGTACTGGACGGACCTCGCGCGCGTGCTCGAACGGGGTCTGTTCGACGGGCTCTTTCTTGCGGATATCGTCGGCGTATATGACGTGTACAGGCGCAACGTCGATGTCACGCTCAATGAGTCGATCCAGTTGCCCGTCAACGATCCGACGCTGCTCGTTCCGGCGATGGCGGCCGTCACGCAGCATCTGTCGTTCGGCGTGACGGTGAATTTGACGTATGAGGAGCCGTATCTGCTCGCGCGGCGCTTTTCGACGCTCGATCATCTGACGCAAGGGCGGATCGGATGGAACATCGTCACGGGCTATCTCGACAGCGCCGCGCGCGCGATGGGGCGCGCCGCGCAACAGCCGCACGACGAACGCTACGATCGCGCGGACGAGTATCTCGACGTGCTCTACAAGCTGTGGGAAGGCAGCTGGGAAGACGATGCCGTTGTTCGCGACAGGGCGGCGCGCGTCTATGCGCGGCCTGACAAGGTGCATCGCGTGCGGCATGCGGGGCGGTACTACAACGTCGACGGCTATCACCTCGCGGAGCCGTCGCCGCAACGCACGCCTGTGTTGTTTCAGGCGGGCAGTTCCGGACGTGGACAGCGCTTTGCCGCGCGTCACGCAGAATGCGTTTTCATCTCGCCGCCGAACCGGGAAGTTGGGCGCGCAACGGTGCGCGCATTACGCGAGGAACTGGTGAAAGCGGGACGGCGTCCGGATGACGTGAAGGTATTCGTCGGCGCCGCTGTCGTGCCGGGTGCGACGCAAGCCGAAGCACACGAGAAGCACGCGGACTATCTGCGCTACGCGAGCCGCGAGGCAGGTCTTGCGCACTTCGCCGCGAGCACGGGGATCGACTATGCGCAGTACGATCTCGACGAGCCGATCGACTACACGCCCGGCAACGCGATCGAATCGGCGGCTCGAACGGCGAAGGCGCATGGCTGGACGCGTCGCAAGCTGCTCGACATGTTCGCGTTGGGCGGGCGCTATCCGGCGATTGTCGGCACGCCCGCGCAGATCGCCGACGAACTCCAGCAATGGGTCGACGAAGCGGACGTCGACGGTTTCAATCTGAGCCGTACCGTCGTGCCCGAAAGCTACATCGATTTCGTCGATCTCGTCGTTCCCGAGTTGCAGAATCGCGGCATCTACAAGGCGGCTTATGCCGACGGCTCGTTGCGTCACAAGCTGTTCGATGCGGGCGACAGACTGCCGGAACGACATGCGGGTGCTGCGTTTCGCCAGCAGTCGGCGCTCGACAGTTTTGCGGAAGCGCCGACCGTCGCCTGAGCAACGAAGCAGAAGCACCTGAGACCTAAGCCGTCTGTTGCCCCAATGCGCGCGACAGGTTGGTCGCCTCGCGCTTGAGCGACTCGGCAAACTGCGCGACGCGGTTGTCCGTGACGCGCACGCTGGGACCGAAGATGCAAATCGATCCCGCAATCTGATTGGCCCCGTTGAAGAATGGCGCGGCGACGGCAACCGCGCCTTCGATCAGCTCATGGCGGCTCGTTCCGTAGCCTTGCGCGCGGATCGCTTCCATGTCCGCGAGCAGCGCCGACACGTCCTGATCCGGCTCGGCGAGATACGGGCGCAGTTCATCCGCGGAAAGCTGCATCTGCGAAAGGATGGTGCGCCCGCTCGCGCCGAGCACCAGCTTCTCGCGATAGCCGACGCCGCGCCGGAAACTCAGCGGCTGCGGGCTCTCCAGTTCGGCCACGCATACGCGATAGGTGCCGTCCGGCACGAACAGCGCGACCGTCTCCGACGTTTCCGCCCAAAGATTTCGCAGCATCGGTTGCGCAAGCTCCGCGATGCTGTGATCGCTCATCCACACGTGCGCCAGCTGCGCGACGGCGCTCCCGAGGTGAAACCGCTGCGGTTCACCCTTCGACGCGAGAAAGCCCTTTTGCTCAAGCGTGTTCAGCAGCCGATACAGCGTCGGCCGGCTCAGGTTCACGCGCGTGAGCAGCTCCGCGACGGTCAGTTCCTTGTCCCCCGGCCTGAACACAAGAAGTATTTCTAACGCTCTTTCCACCGCACGCACATTTTCGTGCGATTTTTTTTCTTGCATTTGAAATTTCCTTTCCTGATCGGCGCGCGCCGTCTGCACATTGTAGAGAAAGTCGGCGGCAATGAAACTTGACATCGGTCAAGTTGTTCGTAGAATGAGAACACAATCTCACACAGCGGACAACGACGCCGCAACCGATCTGGAGGATGAACATGGACAGGAACATGTCCGAAACACTCGTGCGCACGGGCCCAGGGACAGCAATGGGCAACCTGATGCGCCGCTACTGGGTGCCGATCCTGCTCGCGAGCGAAATCGCCGAACCCGATTGCCCGCCCGTGCGCGTGCAGATCCTCGGCGAGAAGCTGCTTGCCTTTCGCGATTCGGAAGGCAAAGCCGCGCTGATCGACGAGTTCTGCTCGCATCGCGGCGTGTCGCTGTATTTCGGGCGTAACGAGGAGAACGGCATCCGCTGCGCGTATCACGGCCTCAAGTTCGATCGCGACGGAAAGTGCGTCGACGTGCCGTCCGCGCCTCAGGCGTGCAAGCACATGGGCATCACCGCGTATCCGTGCATCGAGCGCGGCGGTATCGTGTGGGCGTACATGGGGCCGAAGGACCGTCAGCCGGCGCCGCCCGATCTGGAGTGGTGCAATCTCCCGGACAGCCATGTGTTCGTATCGAAGCGGCTGCAGGAATCGAACTATCTGCAGGCGATGGAAGGCGGCATCGACACGAGCCATGTCTCGTACGTGCACCGCTATGAAGTCGACGACGACCCGATGCACCAGGGCACCAAGGCGCTCGACTACATCAAGGCCGATGGCAACGTGATCTTCGAAATCGAGAAGCAGCCGTTCGGCCTGACGCTGTTCGGCCGTCGCAACGGCGAACCCGATTCGTACTACTGGCGCGTCACGCAGTGGCTCTTCCCCTGGTACACGCTGATCCCGCCGTTCGGCGATCACTCGCTGGCGGGCCACGTGTGGGTGCCCATCGACGATCACAACTGCTGGGCCTGGAGCATCAACTTTCGCCCGGATCGTCCGCTGAGCGAGCAGGAACTGGCGGACCTGAACGCGGGCAAGGGCATTCACTGCGAGTACGAGCCCGGCACGTTCCGGCCCAAGGCCAACAAGGACAACGACTACCTGATCGATCGCCAGGCGCAGAAGGACAAGCGCGCGTATTCGGGCGTATTCGGCTTCGCGATGCAGGATGCGTCGCTGCAGGAAAGCATGGGGCCGATCCAGGACCACAGCAAGGAAAAGCTGCTGCCGACCGACCGCGCGATCGTGATGGCGCGCCGCATGCTTTACGAAGCGGCCACCGCGTTGCTGCCCGATACCGATCCGCCCGCGATCAACGCCGATCAGCAGCGGGTGCGCGCAGCGGGCGCGCTGTTGCCGCGCGATCAGAAGCCGCAGGAATGGGCTGCCATTCACCTCGCCGACGGCAAGGGTCAACCGATCTACTCGATCTGATCGTCCGCGCCGGACGCACGTCCGGCCGCGGGAGTCATCGTTCCTGATTCGCGACAAGGAGGCCGGCATCGCGCCGGCAGGAAATGCAGCAAGGTACAAGACTTCAAGGCAAGGTGGCGCTGATCACAGGCGGCGGTGGAGGCATCGGCGCCGCGACGGCGCGCATCTTCTGCGACGAGGGCGCGGCTGTCGTGCTGGTCGATGCGAACGCCGAAGCGCTCGCGCGCGTTAGCGATGAACTGCTTCAGCACGATTCTTCCGCGAAGGTGAAGACGTTCGTGGCCGACGTATCGAACGCAGATGAAGCTGCAGCCGCCGCCGAGCTTGCCGCCCGCTCGTTCGATCGTCTGGACGTGCTCGTCAACAACGCGGCGATGCGCAACTACAGCCCGCTCGCCGACGTAACGCCCGCCGAATGGCAAAGCATGGTGTCCGTCAATCTGATCGGAACGTCGAACTACTGCAAAGCCGCGCTTCCGCTGCTGCGCAAGTCGGCTTGCGCGAGCATCGTCAACGTGTCGTCGTGCTATGCAGTGACGGGCCGCAAGGGCATGGGTCTCTACGATGCGACCAAGGCCGGCATGCTCGCGATGACGCGTACGCTCGCATTCGAGGAAGCGGCGCACGGCGTGCGTGTCAACGCCGTCTGTCCCGGCTCGACGCTGACCGACTTTCACGTCAACCGCGCGCGCGCGGCGGGCAAGAGCGTCGACGTGCTCAAGACGCAGCGGCAGGACACGTCGCTGATCGGTCGCTGGGCTGCGCCCGAAGAAATCGCATGGCCGATTCTCTGGCTCGCAAGCGACGAGGCGTCTTTCATCACGGGCACGACACTGATGGTCGATGGCGGCCTGTCGATCATGTAATGGGTGGCCAGCATGAACGATTCCACACTTACCGTGCGTGTCGCGCGACGCAGCGTCGAAGCTGAGGGCATTGTCAGCTTTGAGTTTGCGAGTCTCGACGGGCGCGAACTGCCTGCGTTCGACGCGGGCGCGCATATCGACGTGCATGTTCCTGGCGGCCTGATCCGTCAGTACTCGCTGTGCAATTCGCCTGCGGACCGTCGGCGTTACCAGATTGCCGTGTTGCGCGATGAACAGTCGCGCGGCGGTTCGGCGGGCATGCACGAGTCCGTGCACGAAGGCGACGAGATTCGCATCGGCGCGCCGCGCAACCATTTTCCGCTTGCACACGGCGAGGCGAAGCATCTGTTGCTCGCGGGCGGCATCGGCCTTACGCCGCTGCTTTGCATGACAGAGCATCTTGCCGGCGCGGGTGCGTCGTTCGGGATGCACTACTGCGCCCGCTCGCGTTCGCGTGCGGCATTTATCGAGCGTATTGCCAGTTCGCCGTGGGCGGCGCAAGTCCAGTATCACTTCGACGATGGCGACGTTGCGCAGCGCCTCGACTTGAAGGCGCTGCTCGCACAGCCGCAGCCCGATGCGCATCTGTATGTATGCGGCCCGCAGGGATTCATGAATGCCGTGCTCGACACGGCTCGTTCGCTCGGCTGGCCCGAGCAGCAACTGCACTATGAGTTCTTTTCGGCGGCGCCCGTCGATACCAGCAACGATGGTGCTTTCGAAGTCAGTCTCGCGCGCTCCGGACGTATCGTGCCGATCCCTGCGGACCGGTCGGTGGCGCAGGCGCTCTCCGATGCGGGCGTGGATGTCCCCGTGTCGTGCGAGCAGGGTATCTGCGGGACGTGCATCACGCGCGTGATCGATGGCGAGCCCGACCATCGCGATCTTTTTCTGTCGCCCGAGGAACAGGCTCGCAACGACCAGTTTCTGCCGTGCTGTTCGCGCGCGAAATCGAGGAGGCTCGTGCTGGATCTTTAGCGATGGAAGCAGGCCGATAGAACCAGGACCAGCCCGCTTCGAATGGCTGGATCAGACTGCAGAATAAAGGGGCGGCCGCGCGCACGCCCTGCATTGGAGGAGTCATGGAGAAGAATCTGACGTCGTCAGGAGACGCATCTTGCACGGCGTGGCCCGCGCAAAGCGCGGCGGCGACTGAGACGAGCGCTTACCGGTGGGTTGCATTGTTCATCGTATGGGCGGCGTTTCTGCTGAGCTATGTGGATCGCGTCGCATGGAGCACGGTCGCCGCGCCCGTCGGCGCATCGCTCGGCCTCAATGTCGCGATGCTCGGCGCATTCGTCACGGCTTTCTACGCGGGCTATGTGCTCGCGAATGTGATCGGCGGCGCGCTCACCGATCTGCTCGGCGGCCGCGCGATGATGACGCTCGCGCTGCTGCCGCTCGGCGTTTTCACGTTTTTCTTCGGCGAGACGCACACGCTGACGACGGGCATCGCGATCCAGCTTGCAATGGGCTTCGCCGCCGGCGCCGATTACTCCGCCGGCATGAAGATCATCCCCGCCTGGTTCACGCGTGACCGCGGCCGTGCGATGGGGATCTACACGACAGCCACATCGCTCGCAGTCGTGCTCGCGAATGCGATCGTGCCGTCGTTTTCCGCGCAGCACGGCTGGTCCAACGCGTTTCGTATGCTCGGCGTCGTCACGTTTGCGTGGGGCATCGTGTCATTGCTGTTTCTGAAGAACCGGCCGACCGGCGACCAGTCACCGACACGCAACAGCGCAAAAGAAATGCTCGGCCTGTTGCGCAACCGCAATCTGATCGTGCTCGCCATCGCAGGCTGCGGCGGCCTCTGGGCGACCGTTGGTTTCGGCGCGTGGGGCAATGCGTTGATGACGAAGCAATACGGCATCTCGCCGGTGGTTGCGGGCTCCATCATCGCGTCGTTCGGAATCGGCGCGGTGATCGCAAAGCCGGTGCTCGGCTGGATCTCCGATCTGCCCGGCATCTCACGCCGGCTGATGTCGATTCTCTGTCTGATCGCCTTCGCGCTGATGCTGCTCGTTTTCGGCATGTGCTCGACCACCACGCAGTTCTATGTGGTCGCGCCGATTCTGGGCGCGTTTTCATACGGCTATCTGCCTGTGCTGATGGCGCAGATCAGCGATGCATCGGGCAAGCGTCTTGCAGGAGCGAGCGCGGGCTGGACCAACGCGATCTGGCAAACGGGCAGCGCGATTTCTCCGCTCGCCGTCGGCCACGTATATGGCGGCACGCATTCGTTCATGCTCGCGCTGCTGACGCTTGCGATAGGTCCCGTCGTCGGCATGGTGGCGATGCTGTTCGTCAGCAAGCACATTTCCCGCGAATAAAACCGATGTCATAGAGAGCGTTATGTCTCGCTCTCTTATCCGTTGCGATTCGATTAGTACAACTACTGTAATAAATCAAAGGAGACAGGATGAAGTCGAATTACACGGCCCGCACAATCGGAAATCTGCTGGTCGCTTGCGTCGGAGCGGGTGTGAGCGTTGCGGCTCATGCGCAATCGTCGGTGACGCTGTATGGAATTGTCGATTCAGGCGTCGAATACGTGAACCACGCGGCAAAGCAGGGCTCGGGCAACCTGTTCCGGCTCAATACCGGCAATCGCATCAATTCGCGCTGGGGCATAACGGGCAAGGAGGATCTCGGCGGCGGACTACGCTCGATCTTCACGCTCGAGTCCGGCATCGCGATGAACAACGGGACGTTGCAGCAAGGCGGACGACTCTTCGGACGCCAGGCGTTCGTCGGCATTGAGAGCGACCGGCTGGGCTCAGTAATGGCCGGCAGGCAGATGACGCCGATGTATCGCTACTTTCTCCCGCTCGATCCGCTCGGTTATTCCAGCTATGGCTTTTCCGCGCAGGATGCGCAGTTCGTGGGCCGCGCCGACAATGCTGTCGAATATCTTGGGCACGCGGGACCGTTCGAAGTCAATGCGCTCTACAGCTTCGGCTATGACTCGACTGTAGCGAACGGCGGCCCGGTGCCTGGGGCGTTCAGGGTCGGCAAGCAGTTCGATGTCGGCGGGCGCTATCGTCAGGGGCCGTTCAATCTGACGTTCGTGTATGAACAGCGGCAGGGCCAAAGCATTGCATCGGCAAACGACAGCGAACGCCGGTACGTCGCCGGCGGATCATGGCAGATCGGCGACGCAACGTTGTACGGTGGATACGAGCTGTTGCTCAACGATATCGCCGCGACGCAGCAGGCTTCGCCGTCGCAATACATGGCCTACGGCGGATTGCGTTACAAGGTCACGCCGCAACTTCAACTGGCGGCCGCTTCTTACTATCACTCGTATCGAGCGGTATCGGCACACGCGCTGAGCTCGGGCGTCAACGCAGACTACTGGCTTTCTAAGCGCACGGTTCTCTATACCGACGTGACCTATGTGATCAACAGCTCGAAGTCTGCGTTGAGCGCGACGGGATCGACGACAACCGTTGCGACGGGCGCCAATCAATTCGCGGTTGCGGTCGGGATTGCGCACCTGTTCTAGGCGCTTTCATCAGGGAATCTGTTTGTCGCGTTGCACTTTGCCGAAGTGAACGGCAGCGGAGTGCCCGGTGACGACGGGAACTTGACTGACACTGTGGGCGATTCCACTGCGGCCTACGATGCAGTTGGCGGTTCGGTATGCATACTGCGAGCGCACGGGCATGTCGGATGGCGAAGCACGCGCTGCTTCGGCGCTGCTGTGAGCGAATGGGTCCGCCGTTTTCAACGCCGGTCCGACCAATTGCAACGACTTCTGGTCGGTCGACTGATCAAATCGGGCGGGCTAACGGTTTTGATCCGATTGCTGTGATGCGCAGGTGGGCTGCTATCTCTAGCAGCCCACGCGCGGGCACTTGATTAGCTGGACTCGCTCGGCGTCAATTGTGCGGTGATCCATGCATTGCACACCTGCTCGATTTGCAACGCCTCCTTGTTGCGAAGAAAATCAAAGCGACCGTCGACGGAACCATTGACCAGTCCATGGATTCCGCCCGCGAGGAATCGCCTCTTCCAGTACGTTACGGCTGCCGATGTTATCGAGCACTCGTGGCTGATGTCGTTGTTCGAATGACCGTCAGCGGCCATCAACAGGACCTTCGCGCGAAGTATCCATGAAGGCGGCTGGCCTTGCGAGCAAACCATGGCAAGGAGTTGCTCACGTTCGTCCGCGGAGATATCAAATTGGATTCTGGGTCGAGCCATGTTCAAAACTGCGGTATCGCAGTACTCCGTGAAAATCAGAATGGGCGTCACCGTGATTGAGCCTTGCTGTGTTGGCAAGACGCAGTTGCTTGATGCAAATACGGTGAATCGAATTCGTGCCGTCGATCGGATCAACAACGTTTCCGGAATCAAACGGTCGAGTGATGATCAAGGGCCGTGTATTGGATTCGGCAAGCGCATCTCCTCCACGTTTTAAAAGTGGTAACTGCTCCATCACCGCCATAGCGGACTTGCAAGGTCGAATGGCAATGTGGTTTACCGGGTAACGAGGTCAATTGGCGCCGACGATTGTTGTTGATGTATTGAGTCATCGCCGGTAGTGCCCGACTGTTCCAGCCGCCTTCCTTGCAAAGAGAGGGACGGGAACGGGTCGAGCGGCGATGCGGCACTGGAGCGCCTGATGGACCGCTGAGGACCGCTAGATCGACACAGGGATATTTGTCACATAAGCAAGACATTGCGACGTCTCCTGCGAGGAAAATGCGGAATGTCGAGTACGTATCCTACGGCTTTATATTTTTTTGGTCCCCCGCCCTTTGGGGGGGGACGCTAGTGAGAAAAGCGGTTCGTCGATAAATGGTATTAGGCCTGCATGTTGTAACAGGATGCTGTGTATTGCAGAGCACTTGCGATCGGATAATGTGAAAGATACGAGGATGTAATCGTTTCCCGGCCTTTAAAGGAAAGTGCTCGCGACCGAAGTCGCGAGCACCAATGCCACGCTTGTCAGAATCAATGAACCTTCGAGCACAACTCAGATGCTGCTGTCAAATTTTTGACGTGCTGGCTGCTGCGGAAGCTCGTAGCCTTTGACAAGGTCGAGTCATTCGAACGTCCGCTTGGACTTCAATAGCCCCTTGAGCTTGCTTTCGTAATCGAGCTGGTATGGCTTCTTCAGATGATGGTCCACGAAGTACTGCGCGCTACACGCCCAGGTTTCATAAAGCACGAGCGTGTCGGCATTATCCGCGGAACGATGCAGGTACGTATTGACGAAATCCGGTTCATTCGACATTTCGTCGAGCACCTTGATGAAGCTCGAGTAAAGTTCTTCGCGCGCCTCGGGCTTGCCGGGCAGATGGACAATGAATGAGATATTCTGGGTCATGTTGAGGCTCCTTGGTCTGGATGGGTTTTTACGCGTTCAATATCGCTCGCCCTGCGGAGCGTTGCGAGGCCACTTCCGCGACGCGCGCGCCGAGAAATTCCGCAGTGCGTAAATCCGCATCCGGCGGCGTAACATCGGCGCTTTCGTCGGCGTTCGATTGCGCAGCGGCGCCGAGGAAAAGCCTTGCCGGTTCAATGTTTCCTCCGTCGATTGCGAATGATTGTGTTCGGGCGGCAGGCCGAGATTGACCCAGTTCATCCGATGCTGCGCGGCGAAAATCGCTATCTGCTGAAGCGTGGCCAGCTTGTCGCCAGAACGCGATGCCGCATTGATG
Source organism: Paraburkholderia diazotrophica (assembly GCF_038900755.1). Lineage (GTDB taxonomy): Bacteria > Pseudomonadota > Gammaproteobacteria > Burkholderiales > Burkholderiaceae > Paraburkholderia > Paraburkholderia diazotrophica_A. The sequence continues at coordinate 131,702 of NZ_JBBPEN010000009.1, read as the reverse complement.
ATGCCGGCCGCGACCTTGTCGGCCCATTTGCTTCCCTTTGCAAAGACATTGCGGGACGTCGCGTCCATGAACTTTTGAATTTCGCCGACGCGCTGCCCATGTACGTGGGAGCGCCGAAGATGATGCCGTCCACCTGTTCGAGGGTGGTCCAATATCCGTCGATATCCTCTACGCCGACCAGCAGGCTCTCGGTTCCTTCGACGCTGGCCGCCCCTCGGGCCACTGCTTCTGCGACTTTCATCGTGTGTCCATAACCGCTGTGGTAGACGACTGCAACACGGGTTCCTGCAAAACCTTGCGACATGATCTGCCCCATGGTTGACGTCACAGCCGGTGACGATTGCGATAATTATGGACCGGACGGTTTCGAATCTCGTTCGAAGGGATTCATGAGGTCGTTCGGTTTCATTAAACGAGTGTTGTTCCCACTCAGTTGTAAACCGTTTGGTCTACAATATCGGCCTGTCAGAGGAAACTGAAATGGCGCGCCCGCGCGAGTTCGACGAAGATCAAGTTTTGGAGAAGGCCCTACACGTCTTTTGGGACAAGGGCTATGACGCCGCGTCGCTAGCGGATCTCCAGGAAGCGACGGGGCTCACGAAGTCCAGCTTGTACAAGGCCTTCGAGAGCAAGGAGGGACTGTTTCGGCGCGTGGTCGATCGATACAACGACAACCATCTGGCGTTTCGCGGGCATGCATTGGCGCAGCCGACACCCAAGCTGATCGCCGAATCTCTGCTTGAGGGAATAATCGTGCTTCACACAGGGAAGAACACGCCCTCGGGTTGTCTCCTGACGTTTGCCGCGCTTGCGTGCAGCGCGGACGCGCGCCGGCTGAGCGATGAATTGTCGGAGAGCCGCAATGCTTTTGAGCGGCGTCTGCGCGAGCGCTTCGAGTCAGTGAAGCGGGCCGGGCCGCTTCCGGAAGGTATGACCAGTCATGATGCGGCCTCTTTCGTATCGACGTTCATTCAGGGCCTGGCCGTTCAGGCGAGAGGAGGCGCCACGCGTCGGCAGCTTCGTCAACTGGTGGCGGCCGTGTTGAAGAGCTGGCCCACGGACTAGGAAAACGCTGTCCAGACCTGCTCAGCCGAACATCCGCAGAGTTGCCGAACCAGCAGCGCGCGGCACTTTTCGCAACGGTAGTGTTCGATCGCCACTACGCCTTCGCACTCGCCGACGCCGATCAGCGTCAGCCCTTCTTCTCTGATCCTGTCAGCGGAGCATCCCTGGAGCGTGGAGCATTCGTCGCAAAGTTCCATGACCTGATTGCCGTCTCACGTGAGTCAATCAACAGCGGGAAAAAAGGGGAAAGGGCCCGCGTGAGTGGGCCGTCCATCAGCAAAGGACCCGCGAAGAGAAGCGGGCGAGTCAGTATTGCGCTAATTGGCCTGTCGCGCAGCAAAAATTATTTGGGGAAGCAGACCTAACGGCATGATGCACAGCGTTAGTGCCAAATGCGCTTCATTTCGGTGAGCTTTTCTGCGCGGTCCGACTCGTATCCCTCAACCAAAAGCAATCAGTCAGGCTGCATCCACGCAGGATCGAGCGGCGCCATTCTGCGTAGCGTCAGACGAAAATCGCGCGCGACGGCCGGCAACGTCGCATCGCGTCGGCGGATCAAGCCGATTGTGCGTGCAACCGTCGGCTCGACGAGCGGACGTATCGCAATTCTCGATTGAGCGTCGCGCGGCGCCGCGCAACGTGGAATGATCGAGATACCGAGTCCGGCTTCGACGAGCCCGAGCGACGTCGTCAGATGCTCGATCTCGATCAGCCGGTCCGGGCGCCAGTCGATGTCGCGCAGTGCGGCGTCGAGCATCCGTCGATTACCGCTCGTCGTGCCCGATACGATCAGCGGCCACGGTCTCAGTTCTCGCCATGCAACGTGCTCGCTTTTCGCAAGCGGATGATCGGCGGGGCATGCCAATACATACGGGTCCACTAGCAACTCGTCGATTGCAAGATCCGGCGTTTCATTGACGAGAAACGCGATGCCGAATTCCGCCTCCCCATCGGCGACGCGACGCGCTACCGTCGAAAGATCGGCTTCGATCAGCCTCAACCGCACTTCAGGCCGCTTGCGGTGATAACTGCCGACGATTTTCGGCAGCAGGAACTTCGCGACAGTGGGAATGCACGCAATCGTCAATTGACCCGCGCGGATGCGCGTGGCCTCGGTGACGAGCTGCAACGATGCGTCGAGTTCGCGCAGCACGCTTTGCGCGCGCGGCAAGAGCAGTTCGCCCGATGCCGTGAGCGAGACCGTGCGCGTCGTGCGCTCGAAGAGCATCAGGTCGAGCGCTTCTTCAAGCCGCTTGATGCGTCGCGTCAGCGCAGAGGCGGACAGATTCAGTTCGAGCGCCGCATCGTTGAACGACGCGTGCGAAGCGACTGAAACAAAAGCGCGGAGCGCATCGAGATCGACACCGGGATAGCGAATCATGGGAGCCTGACGGTGGGCCTGGTTCTGGACCTACTTGGCGATTCACAGACTATCGACTGTTGCATGTGAGGCAATAATAATCGCGCCGCACGCAATTCACAAACGCGAGGCGGCTGCGGATACTGGGTGACAGCAAAGCAGCATGCCCGGCTCAAACCCACTACTAGCGCCATTGCGCCTGACACGCGATGAACCAGCACAACGACATCGGCACAAACCCTTATACCGGCGGCGTCGCGGCGTTCGTGGCGGGATTGCGTTACGAAGCGGTCCCCGACGAAGTACGCGCTCGCATCAAGCTGCTGATTCTCGATTCGCTCGGATGCGCGTTGTTCGGCTCGGGCCTCGAATGGAGCCGCATCCTTTCGGACACGCTTGCGGGCATCGATACGACGCAGGGCTGCAACGTGTGGGGCATGCCGTCGAAGCTGTCGGCACCACACGCGGCGCTCGTCAACGGGACGATGATCCAGAGCTTCGAGCTCGACGACGTGCATCGCGCGGGCGTGCTGCACGTCGGCGCGGTGACGTTGCCCGCCGTGCTCGCCATCGCGCAGACGCTGCCCGCCGATGCGCGCATGAGCGGCCGTGATTTTCTGCGCGCCTGCGTCGCTGGCTACGAAGTGGGGCCGCGCGTCGGCATGTGCATGGGACCCGAACATATCGCGCAGGGCTGGCATTCGGGCGCAACGGTTGGCGTGTTTTCGGCTGCGGCGGGCGCGGCGGCCGCGTTGCGTCTCGATACCGCGCGGACGGTGCACGCGCTCGGCATCGGCGGCACGCAGTCGGCGGGCCTGATGGCCGCGCAGTTCGGCGCGATGGTCAAGCGCATGCACGCGGGACGCGCCGCGCAAAGCGGACTGTATGGCGCGCTGCTGGCGCAGAACGGTTTCACGGGCATCGTCGATGTGTTCGAGAACCCGTATGGCGGTTTTTGCAGCACGTTCTCGCGATCGACGGACCGTTTCGATCTGACGCAATTGATCGACGGCCTCGGCGAGCGCTTCGAGACGATGAACATCGCGCTGAAGTTCTATTCGTGCGTGGGCAGCAATCACACGACGCTCGATGCGATCCGCGCGATGCAGGCGCGTCATTCGTTCGGCGCAAACGACGTGGAGTCGATCGTCGTGCATGGCTCGCGTGTGACGGTCGATCACGTCGGCTGGCACTACGTGCCGCAGGGGCTGACGTCCGCGCAGTTGAACCTGCCGTACTGCGTCGCGACGCTATTGCTCGAAGGCGATGTGTTCGTCGACCAGTTCAGCGAAGACAAAGTGGCCGACCCTCAACGCATGGCGCTGGCAGACCGCGTACAGGTGCTCGAAGACCCGTCGATCACCGCGCGCGGGCGCGGCGCGCGCCATACGGTGAGAGTCGAGGTGATACTGCGCGACGGCGCGCGGCTGGAGGAAACCGTGCAGTCGCAGCGCGGCAGCGAGCATGCATTTGCGAGCGATGCCGAAATCATCGGCAAGATGACGAAGCTCGCGGCGCATCGCATCGAAGGCGAGCAGATCCAGCGCATCGTGGACTGGGTCATGCACGCCGAAGAGAAAGCCGACGCGGCAGAACTCGTGCGCTTGCTCGCGACTCAAGATTAGCGGCGCGAGAACATCACAACGCGAGAACATCAACCGCGAGAACATCGCACGCAACACGGCAAGAAAGCGGAAAGCAGCAAAGCAGCAAAGCAGCAAAGCAGCATCCAGGCACCAGACGATAGCGGCCCGACGGCCGCAAGGGGACACAGGATGGCCGCAACGCCTCACGATCTGTCGCTACGGGCCTCTCTCGCCGGGCGGCGGGAACGCCTGCGCTCGATCATCGGCGGCAGCGCGGGCAATGTGATCGAGTGGTACGACTTTCTCGCGTACTCGATCTTCTCGATCTATTTCAGCAAGGCATTTTTTCCGGGCGGCAATCAGACGGTGCAATTGCTTAACGCGGCCGCTGTCGCCGCGATCGGTTATGTGGTGCGCCCACTCGGCAGTTGGGCGATCGGCGCGCTCGCGGACAGGCACGGACGGCGCGTCGCACTGAGCGTATCGGTGGCGATGATGAGCATCGGCTCGCTGATCATCGCGCTGACGCCGACCTACGCGACGATCGGCGTCGCAGCGCCCGGCGTGCTCATCTGCGCGCGGCTGCTGCAAGGCTTCAGCATGGGCGGCGAGGCAGGGACGAGCGCGACGTATCTCAGCGAGATGGCGCCTGCGGGCCGGCGCGGCTTCTTCGTCGGCTTCGTGCAGGTGACGGTCGTGATGGGGCAGCTCGTCGCGCTCGCGTTGATGCTCCTGCTTCAACGGCTCGTGCTGTCGCCCGCGCAACTCGAAGACTGGGGCTGGCGCATTCCGTTTGCAATCGGCGGCGCGCTCGCGGTATTCGCGCTGTATCTGAGGCGCGGCATCGCGGAAACCGATGCGTTCCAGCGCGCCGACGCGCTCACAGCAGGCAAGCAGCGCGGCGAAGCGGAGCGCGGCAGTCTCGTTGCATTGCTGATCCGCCATCGCATGCAGACGTTATGGACTATCGGCATCAGCATCGGCGGCACGGTCGCGTTCTATACGTTCACGATCTATCTGCAAAAGTACATGGTCAACACGACGGGCTTCAGCCGCAATACGGCGACGCTCATCACCACGGTCGCGCTCGTAATCTACATGTGCTTTCAGCCGCTCTATGGACTGCTGTCCGATGCGATCGGCAGGCGTCCTGTCATGCTGATCTTCGGTGTCGGCGGCACATTCTGCACGGTGCCGTTGATGCATGCGCTCGGCACGACGCACAGCGTATGGGTAGCCTTCGCGCTGAACCTCGCGGCGCTCGGCATTCTGAGCGGCTTCTCGTCGATACATTGGCTCGTGAAGTCGGAACTCTTTCCCGCGAAGCTGCGCGCGCTCGGCGTCGGCTTGCCGTTTGCAGTGGTGTCGTCGGTGATGGGCGGCACGACCGAATACCTCGCGCTCAAGTTCAAGCACGCGGGCCATGAGTCATGGTTCTTCTACTACGTGAGCGCGTGCGCGGCCGTATCGCTCGCCACCTATCTGCTGATGCCGGAGACGCGCCATCGCTCCGTCATCGATGAAGAAGCGCGAGGCTAACGGGCCATGCAAGTCACGCAACGGAACGACACGATGCACGATTCGACCGCGACGGCTGCCCACGCGCTCGCGGACTACGCTCACGGCTTGCGATACGAAGCGCTGCCCGCCGACATCGTGCGGCTCGCGAAGGATTGCCTGATCGATGCGATCGGTGCGGCCGTCTATGGTCATCAAGTGGCGGCGGGCGAGGCGGTGCGCCGCTATCTCGCCGATGCGGCGCCCGGACCGTGCGCCGTCCCCGGCATTGCCGACGCGCGCTATCGCGCCGAAGCGGCGGCCTTTGCTGGCGGCGTGCTCGTGCATGCCGCTGAACTCGACAGTCTGCGGCAGCCCGGCGCGGGCGTTCATCCCGGCGCGGTGCTCGTGCCGCCGGCGCTGGCCGTCGCGCAAGTATCGGGTGCATCGGGATGCGATGTGTTGACCGCGCTCGTTGCAGGCATCGAAGTGCTGTTTCGTATCGGCGCGGCGACGAAGCATTCGGCGGAATCGCGCGGATTCCACGCGCCGGGTCTCACGGGCCCGTTCGGTGCTGCAATCGTCGTGGGCAAGCTCGCGTGCGTAGACCGAGAGACGCTGCGGCGCGCGCTCGGCATCGCGGGTTCGCTCGGCGGCGGACTGCTCGAATTCGCGAAGGCGGGCGACGGCGGCCTCGTCAAGCGCGTGCATTTGGGGCGCGCGGCGCAAGCAGGCATCGTCGCCGTGCAACTGGCGCGCGCGGGTTTCGACGGTCCGTCGAGCGTGCTCGAAGGGCGCTACGGGTTTTTGCACGCATATTGCGAGCGCTCCGACGTCGCGCTGCTGACGGACGGTCTCGGCACGCGCTACGAAACGCGGGCGCTCTGCCTGAAGCGCTACGCGTGCCATATCGTTGCGCACACGCCCGTCTACGCGGCGCAACGTCTGCGTGCCGCGCACGATATCGACGCGCGTCGCATCGCATCGGTTCATATCGAAGGCGCGGCACGGCTTGCCGCCAATCACGACATCAAGTCGCCGGCCGATTCGACGCTCGCGCAGTACAGCGTGCCGTACTGCGTCGCCGGGGCGCTGCTGCACGACGCCGACGACCCCGCGACGTTCGGCACGCGGCTGCTCGACGATCCCGCCGTCGGAGAACTGGCGCAGCGCGTGAGCGTCGTCGCAACCGATGCACACGGGCTGTCGACAAAGACGCGCATCACGCTCAACAACGGCACGTGCTACGAAGAAGCGCGCGCGGATTTTCCGGGCTGCCCGAGTTCACCGCTTTCGCGCGAGCAGTTGCGCGCGAAATTCATGCGGATGACGCGCGCGCTCGACAGCGCGGCCGCGCCGCTGTTCGACCGCCTCGACCGCCTCGAAGAGGAAACGGACCTTCACTGGCTACACGCCGCAACGTCACGGCTGCAAGGAGCACACGCATGACGATCGCCCGATGGCTCGGCGAGAGGATCGCCGCATTCCGTTTCGAAGACTTGCCGCCCGAGGCGCTGCGCTGGGCGCGCATCGGCATCGTCGATACCGTCGGCGTGACGTTTGCGGGCGCGAGCGAGCCTTGCACGCGTTTCGCGCATGCGGTCGCGTCGCCGTCGGCGGGCGACGCGCTGGTGTTCGGACGACGCGAGCGCATGAAGCCATCGGATGCGGCGTTCGTCAACGGCACGGCCGCGCATGCGCTCGACTTCGACGATTGCAGCAACACGCTCGGCGGTCATCCGTCGGCGCCCATTCTGCCGGCGCTCTTCGCGGTGGCGGATCACGTTCATGCAAGCGGCCGCGAGTTCGTGAGCGCGTACGTCGCCGGCTTCGAAACGCAAGCGCGCCTCGCGCACGCGGTGAACTTCCATCACTACGACAAGGGCTGGCATCCGACCGCGACGCTCGGCGTATTCGGCGCATGCGCGGCCACGTCGCGTCTGATGCGGCTCGACGCATCGCAAACGGCGACCGCGCTGTCGATTGCCGCGTCGTTCGCATCGGGCGTGAAGGCGAACTTCGGCACGATGACGAAGCCGCTGCATGTCGGTCACGCATCGCGCAACGGGCTCATCGCGGCGCAGCTTGCGCGCGAAGGCTTCACGGCCGGCGACGAGGCGTTCGAGCATCGCCAGGGATTCTTCAATGTCTACAACGGCGCGGGCAACCACGATGCCGAAGCGGCGATACGCGCGTGGGCCGATCCGCTCGATATCGTCGAACCGGGCATCGCGATCAAGCAATATCCGTGTTGCGGCAGCACGCATCCCGCCATCGACGCGATGCTGATGCTCGTCGCCGGGCACGGCCTGACGCCGGAGAAAATCGAGCGCGTGATCTCGCGCACGCATCCGCGCCGCTTGCAGCACACGAACCGCCCGCAGCCGAAGAGCGCGCTCGACGCGAAGTTCAGCGTGCAGTACTGCGTCGCAAGAGCCCTTGCACAAGGGCGCGTCGTGCTATCCGATTTCGAAGGCGATGCGTATGCGAATGCATCGATCCAGGCCGTGATGAAGAAAGTGACGGCCGAGCCCGATCCGCTCGCGGACCAGCAGCCCGATCATTTCGGCGCGGAGGTGGTCGTCGAGTTGCGCGACGGGCGCAGCGTGTCGAAGCGCGTCGCGCGCGCGGCGGGGCGCACGTCGGCGAATCCGCTGCCTGACTCGCGTATCGAGACGAAATTTCTGGATTGCGCTTCGCACGCGCTGACGGCAGACGCGTGCGCGCGAGCGCTCGCTGCGCTGTGGCAGGTCGAGCGTCTCGAAGATATCGCCGCGTTCACTGCGCAGATGGAGGCTGGCTTGAAGCCTGATTTGAAGCCGGATTCAAAGTCAGGTTGAAGCACGCCAGCGGATCAGCAACACACCGTCCCGCAGACCCGATAGCAAATCGCGCGGCCAAGAACGCGCGGATTCGAAGGAGACAGGCATGAACGATTCACTCGTCGCCGCGCGCGTCGACCGTTTGCCGAACTCGCGGATGCATCGCGAATGGATGCTGCTGTTTGCGATCCCGCTGTTTTTCGACAGCTGCGACATCAACACGTTTGCTTCGGCTGCGCCCGCGCTGATCCGGCATTGGCATATCGCGATCAACGAAATCGCGCTGATCACATCCGCGAGCTTTATCGGCATGTTCTTCGGCGCGACGTTGGGCGGCATGCTGTCGGACCGCATGGGACGTCGGCGCTCGCTGACCGTGTTCGTCCTGATTTCGTCGCTCGGCTCGCTCGCAACTGCGCTCGTGCCGGGCGTTCCGTATCTGTTCGCGGCGCGCGTGGTGACGGGCTTCGGCATTTCAGCGGGCATGGTGACGGTGATGACGTACATCGCCGAGCTGTTTCCGGCGAGGTCGCGCGGCACGTGGCAATCATGGGCGATGGTGATCAACCTGTGCGCGATTCCGTTGACGAATCTCGTCGCGCGGCTCGTCGTGCCCTTCGGCCCGGACGGCTGGCGCTGGGTGTTCGTATGGGGCTCGCTCGGCATCGTGTTTCCACTGATCGTGCGACGCTTGCCCGAGTCGCCGCGCTGGAGCGCTCGCGTCGGCCGCTTCGACGACGCCGAAGCCGCGATTGCCGCCATGGAAGCGCGCGTGACGGCCGAAGGTCATACGCTGTCATCGCCTGCCGTCGTCGCGCGTGCGCCCGAAGCGCGCGAGCCGTGGACCGCGATGTTCAACAGCGTCTACCGCCGTCGCACGCTCACGCTGTGCGCGATCTGGCTGTTGCAGACCATCGGCTTCTACGGCTTCGAAGCGTGGGTGCCGACGCTGCTCGTGCATCACGGCATCACGGTCGCGCGCAGTCTCACGTACTTCACGCTGATCAACGTCGGCGCGCCGCTCGGCGCGTTGCTCGCCGTCGCGTTCGCCGATCGTTTCGAGCGCAAGCATCTGATCGCGCTCGTCGCGTTTCTGATCGCGTGCTTCGGCTTGCTGTACGGACTGAGCTTCCAGCCGGTTCTGATCGTCACGTTCGGTTTCGCGGTCGGCATGTTGACGCAGACCTTCGCGACGCTGCTCTACTCGTACACGCCCGAGCAGTTTCCGACGGGCGTGCGCAACAGCGCGACGGGCCTGACGTATGGCGCAGGCCGCGTTGCCAACGTGGCGAACGCCTTCGTGATCGCCGCGATCTACACCGGCTATGGCTATGTGACCGTGTTCATGTACATCGCGGGCGCGTGGACGCTCACTGCGCTTATCACATTGTTGTTCGGTCCGCGCACGACGGGCCGCAGCCTCGAAACGCTGAGCCCCGCCGTCGATCCGAACGCAACCGGCGACGCCTCGCTGCAACCGCTCGCCGACTATCCACGCCGCTGACTACGCAACCGGAGACCTGACTGATGACCCTCGACGAACTCAACGATATCGACGTACTCGTGATCGGCGCCGGCAATGCCGCCGCGAATGCGGCACTGGCCGCGCGCGAAGGCGGCGCGCGCCGCGTCGCGATGCTCGAAAGCGCGCCCGAAAGTGCGCGCGGCGGCAATTCGGCATTCACGGGCGGCGCGTTCCGTTTCGTCTACGAGTCGGTCGATGACTTGCTGAAGCTCGCGCCCGACATCGCCGAACTCGATCTGCCGAACATCGATTTCGGCACCTATACGCGCGAGCAGTATTTCGACGACGTGGGCCGCCTGACCGAATATCGCGCCGACCCGGACCTGATCGAAGTGCTGATCGGCAACAGCTACGAAGCCGCGCTGTGGCTCAAGCGGCATGGCGTGCGCTTTCAGCCGGCGCTCGGACGTCAGGCGTTTCGCGTCGAAGGCAAGTTTCGTTTCTGGGGCGGCCTTGCGTGCCATATCCTCGGCGGCGGCACGCATCTCGTCGAAACGCTGCACGACGCGCTCAAGCGCGCGGAAGTCGGCGTCGTCTATCAGATGCAGGCGACGGGGCTCCTGTATGGCGACGGACGCATCGAAGGCGTGCGCGCATTGCATCGCGGACGTCCCGTCGAAATCCGCGCGAAGGCAGTCGTGCTCGCGTGCGGCGGCTTCGAGTCGAACCCGGAGATGCGCGCCCGCTATCTCGGTCCGAACTGGGATCTCGCGAAAGTACGCGGCACGCGTTACAACACGGGCTGGGGTCATCGGATGGCGATGGAGATCGGCGCGGCCGTGACGGGGCATTGGTCGGGCGCGCACGCGGTTCAATGGGACATGAACGCGCCCGAATATGGCGACCTGACGATCGGCGATCGCTTCCAGAAGCACAACTATCCGTTCGGGATTCTGGTGAACGCGAAGGGCGAGCGCTTCCTCGACGAAGGGCTGGACTTTCACAGCTTCACCTATGCGAAGTACGGCCACGAGGTGCTTCGCCAGCCGGGCCTGTTCGCATGGCAGATCTTCGATCAGAAAGTGGTGAAGCTGTTGCGCGACGAATACCGCATTGCGCGCATCACGAAGGAAACGGCGAATACGCTCGAAGAACTCGCGCAGAAGCTGACGGGGGTCGACCCGGAAGGTTTTCTGCGCACGGTGCGCGCGTACAACGCGGCGGAGCGTCCCGACGTGTCGTTCGATCCGAACGTGCACGACGGCTTGCGCACGCGCGGGCTCGCGATCGACAAGACCAACTGGGCGAACCGGCTCGATACGCCGCCTTACGAGGCATATGGCGTGACGGCAGGCGTGACGTTCACGTTCGGCGGGCTGAAGGTGTCGACGGCTGCGGAAGTGCTCGACGTGTCGGGCGCGCCGATTCCAGGCCTTTACGCGGCGGGCGAAATCGTCGGCGGTCTCTACTATCACAACTACGGCAGCGGCACGGGACTGGTCGCGGGCGTCGTGTTCGGCAGGCTGGCGGGCGAAGGCGCGGCGCGCCTCGTCGCTCGCTGAACGCCGCATAGCGGAGGGCGCTTTTCGATGCTGCTGCTGGACAACGAATGCGTCGCGCGTCTGTTGACGATGCGCGATTGCATCGACGCGCAGGCGCGGGCGTTTGCGGGGCTGCCGGCTGGCGCGTCGATCGGCCGCCCGCGCTTCGACACCTATGTGCCGACCACGCGCGAGGACGGCTACTACCGTTTCGGTTCCGTCGATGGCGCGACGAACGGCATTCTCGCCGTGCGGTTGAAGTCGGACGTGATGGTGTGGCCTCGTGATCGGGATGGCGGAGCCGGTCATTCGGGATCGCATCGCGCGGGCAGCGAGCAGAAGTACTGCATCGAGCCGGGCACGTACTGTGGTCTCGTGATGCTCTTTAGCACCGAGAACGGCGAGCCGCTCGCGATCATCAACGATGGGCATTTGCAGCATATGCGCGTCGGCGGCGCTGCGGGGCTCGGCACGCGTCTGCTCGCGCGCGTAGATGCGCAAACCATCGGCATGATCGGCTCGGGCGGCATGGCCGAGACGTTTCTCGATGCGCTGTGCTGCGTGCGCGACATTCGCCGTGTGCGCGTATATAGCCGACGCGAAGAGAACCGGCGACGTTTCGCTCGCGCGATGGCGGACAGGTTGCAGATAGACATCGAAGCCGTGGACAGCGCTCGCGATGCGGTGCGCGGCGCGGATATCGTCGCGACCTGCACGGATAGCATGTCGCCCGTACTCGACGCCGCGTGGCTCGAACCGGGCATGCATGTCGTCGCGTTGACGCCGCGCGAGTTCGATGCAAGCGTCGCGCGGCGCTTCGACGTTGCGATTGCACAGGGCCGCGAGCGCTTGCCGTTGGAGGAGAGCGAGCGGTTCAGCCAGCACATTTCTGGAAGCCCGAATGCGTTCGTCGGCGGCAGCATCGACGAACGGCGACGGCTGCCCGTCTCAAGCGGAGAGCGCGTGGATACGAGCGGCTGGCCCGTCTACAGCGATGTGATAACGGGCCGCGCGCCAGGCCGCACGAGCGCGGAGCAGATCACGTTCTACTACACGGTCGGCAATTGGGGCGTGCAGTTCGCGGCCGTCGGCGGACATGTGTACCGCGAGGCGATCAGACAGGGCGTCGGCATGATGTTGCCGCGCGAGTGGTTTATACAGAACATCCGCAATTAGTGAAAAGAGCAAACGGTGCCGGCAACACGCAAAGGACGCGCATCCTGGCGTAGTGAGCCGATAGGCTGCAAAACCAGATGTTTTCTTTCAGTTCGCCTCATTTCGTGAGGCGATTTTTTTTGCCCGCGACGAGGGTGATTGCGGATTGATGTCGCGAATCGATGGGTGTTGATCGCCGCCCGCCTTGGCGAATCGCCTCCATTCCGCGTTGCTGTCCTGATCAGCGGGCTGCCTCATCGGAAGCCTGTCTGTCGCATCTTCGTGGCTTTGTCACCCCTCATAACGGCAGGGGGCAGCCCGCGGCGGCCGTACTAATCTACCCGATGTCTCTCCGCTTATTGGTCCCGCAGTGTGGGCGGGCGCGTCCACCCATCTCTCTCGTTTCAGGAGTTCCGATGTTCCCGGTAAAGCGTTTTCTTCTCGCACTGACTCTGGTGTGCGGTGCCTTGCAGGCATCGGCGCAGACCGCCGCATCTGCAACGCCGCCAGTCCCCGTGACTGCAGACAACTTCGTCCGTGCGGAGTCGGACATGGAGTTCGCGGCAGTCGTGAAGCTGAACGGCTTTGGGCGTTTTGTCCATCTTCGCGAGCTTTCTCCGATAAACCGGCAAATCGTCGTGCGCGTGAATCGCGACACGCTCTATTCGGCCGCCGTATTCGATCTCGATGCAGGACCGGTCACGATTACTCTTCCCGACGCGGGCAAGCGTTTCCGCTCGATGATCGTCATCAACGAGGACCACTACGCGCAGGAGGTGGTCTACGATGCGGGCAAGTACACCCTCACGAAAGAGAATGTCGGCACGCGGTATGTGCTCGCGACGGTACGAACGCTGGTCGATCCGGCAGATCCCGCGGACCTCAGACAGGTTCACGCGCTGCAGGATGAAACGAAAGTCGAACAGCCCAGCGCGGGCCGGTTCGAGGTGCCCAATTGGGACCCAGTCAGCCACAAGAAGGTGCGCGACGCGCTGAGGGTTCTGGGTTCGACCGTGCCGGACACGAGGGACGCGTTCGGCCGCAAGGGCGAGGTTTCGCCGATACGCCACCTCATCGGCGCAGCCGTGCTGTGGGGCGGCAATCCCGACAAGGATGCGATCTATTTGACCGTCACCCCGCCGAAGAACGATGGCAAGACCTTGTACAAGCTTCACGTACGCGATGTCCCCGTCGATGGCTTCTGGTCGGTCACGGTCTATAACGCCTCCGGCTATATCGACCCGAATCCGTTGAACGCCTACACGATCAATAGCGTCGTAGCGAAGAAGGGAGCCGACGGCTCGGTCGATGTGCAATTCGGCGGATGCGACGGCAAGCGCGACAACTGTCTGCCGATCGAACCGGGCTGGAATTACACGGTTCGTCTCTATCGTCCACACCCCGAAGTTCTCGAGCGCAAATGGGACTTCCCGAAAAGCGTGCCCATGTCGTGATCGCGCGGGCGCGCATCGTCGAGGCGCCCGCTGCATGACTGGCGGGCGCTGCTGATGAGGCTACGGACTTCACGAGCCGCTGCCTGCGAAATTCAAATGATCTGACGAACGACAGCGGTTGCATCCGAAGCCAAATGCGCTGGCGATGCAACCGGCCTGTTCACCGGGCACACGCCCACGCGCAATGTCCGCCGACCGGGCTCAGAGGGATGCCCGCCATCCAGCGCCCACAATCCGCGAATTCCGGCGCACTTGTTCGCGTGTCTAAAGCGCCCAAAAAGCCCGCACCGCAAGGCGCTCAGCCCGATGACACACGGTGAAATAACTTCCGCATAGCCTGTAACGGCGTCCATCACTACAGTGCGCATATCGGATGCGATGCACTGACCCACAACTTCACCGCAGACGATACCTCCCGCCACAACCGTTATGGCATCGTCATGGAAAACCTTGGGAAATTCACGTTGTACGTCACGGCTTTCGTCATCGTCGTATCGATGATCGAAGCCGTCTGGCTCACCCGCAAGAACCGCAATACGGCCACGCCGTTTGCATGGTACGAAGTCTGGCTTTCGATCGTCGATCTGGTCGCGCGCAAGCTGCTTGCGCTGCTGCCGCTCTCGCTCGCGGCACCTGTTTTCGCCTTCGCCTGGGACCACCGCCTCTTCACGGTGGAACTCAACAGCGCGCTGATGGTGCTGGCGCTCTTCGTCGGCCAGGAGTTCTGCTACTACTGGTATCACCGCGCGTCGCATCGCGTGCGCTACTTCTGGGCCACGCATGCCGTGCACCATTCGCCGAACCAGCTGACGCTTTCCACCGCGTACCGTCTCGGCATCACGGGCAAGGTGTCGGGCGCGGCTGTGTTCTTCGTGCCGCTCGTCTGGCTCGGCGTGCGTCCCGAAGTCGTGCTGATGACGCTCTCGATCAACCTGCTGTACCAGTTCTGGCTGCATACGACGTGGATTCCGAAGCTCGGCTGGCTCGAGTACGTGTTCAATACGCCGTCGTCGCACCGTGTTCACCATGCGTCGAATGTCGATTATCTGGACGCGAACTACGGCGGCGTGCTGATCGTCTTCGACCGGCTGTTCGGCACCTACGTCGAAGAACGCGCCGACGAGCCCTGCCGGTACGGTCTCGTCACCCCCACGACGTCGCGCAATCCGTTCGTCGTCGAGTTCGAGCACTGGGCGACGCTGGTTCGGGACGTCGTGAAGGCGAAGAGCGTGTGGATCGCGATCAACCACGTGATCCAGCCGCCCGGCTGGCTGCCCGACGGAGGCGGCGAAACCACGGAAGAACTGCGCCGCAAGGGCAAGCCGGCAACCCGCGAGTGCGAAGCTGTCAACGGCTGATCAGAAGATAAAGCAGCATCGGACAGGGCGCGTGAAGTGACACGCGCCCTGTCGCTTTTCAGGGCCGCGCGACGCTGCCAGCGATTATCCCGCCGCTGCGTGAAAGCCATGTCCATCGAGGCGCGGTATGGCACGGTCGTGCTGCATTGTCCACGCGCCCAACTGATTCGGCGCTCAATCCGTAACAGTTACCATGGCAATATCTGACTGCCGGCACGATCTTCGTGCGGCGTTTGGGCTGTTTCGTGCAAAGAGGAAATCGTGATGGACGACGACGCGCATGCCTTTAACCAGCTTCGCCCGCGTTTGCAGAAGATTGCGTATCGAATGCTCGGGTCCGTGGCCGAAGCCGAGGACATCGTGCAGGACGTATGGCTGCGCTGGCATTCTGCGGCGCGCGAGGGCATCGACAATGCGGAAGCCTGGCTCGTCGCGGTCACGACGCGAATGTCGATCGACCGTCTGCGCGCGGCGAAGATCCAGCGCGAGCACTACACGGGCATCTGGTTGCCCGAGCCGCTGCTGACGGAGCCACCGGCGACGCCCGAGGAGATGACCGAGCGCGCCGACGACGTGTCCGTGGCCTTTCTGGTGCTGCTCGAACGGCTGACACCGGAAGCGCGTGCGGCGTTTCTGCTGCGCGAGGTTTTCGATGCGGACTATGTCGATATCGCCGATATCGTCGGCAAGACGGAAGCGGCGTGCCGTCAGCTGGTGAGCCGCGCCAAGGCGCAACTGCGCGAGGCGCACCCGCGCCATGCCGTGCCGCGCGAGACGCATCGCCGGCTGCTGAAGACGTTCGCGCAGGCGTGCGAAGGCGGCGACTTCGCGTCGATCCACGCGCTGCTCGCCGAAGACGCGACGCTGATCGGCGACGGCGGCGGCAAGGTGCCGAGCTTCCCGCGTCCGATGCTGGGCGGCCGGCGCATCGCACAGCTTTTCTACGCGTCGTCGCTTCGCTACAAGAGCGGGCTTCGCGTGAAGCTCGTGATGCTCAACGGGGAGTGGGCGCTGCTGCGCTATTTCGAAGGCAAGCTCGAATCGGCGCAGACGTTCGAGACGGACGGCCAACGCATCGTCGGCATCCACGTCCAGCGCAATCCCGACAAGCTGGCGCGCATCGTCGCCGCGCACGGCAATCCCTGAGCGGCCGTCCATCCCGCGATCCGGCGTGCACGCGCGGCGAGTACCGGATGACCGATGCGCCGATTGGTGCTTCACGGGCAACAGCGTGAGCCCGATCCCATGTCTACCGCCGCACGCCCCGCACACCTACCATGGCTTCATGCGGCTCATCGCCGCTCATGGCACCCTGGAAGTACGGGTGTTTCCCTTATCGTCGCCAGGAGACATCATGACCCAGCGCATCAACTATGTTCAGCAATCGCCGGAACTGTTCAAGAAGTACCTCGAATTCACGACGCTGTTGAAGGACAGCGCGATCGAAGAGACGATCCGCGACCTTGTTTCGATCCGCGCGTCGCAGATCAACGGATGTGCGTTTTGCCTCGACATGCACGTGAAGGAAGCGCGCATTCACGGCGAGCGGGAGCTGCGCATCCATCATCTTCCGACGTGGCGCGAGTCGACGCTCTTCTCCACGCGCGAACGTGCCGCGCTCGCGTGGGTGGAAGTGCTGACGAAGCTGCCCGAGCACGGCGTCGAGGACGATCTCTACGAGCGCGTGCGCGGCCAGTTCTCCGAAAAGGAATTGTCCGATCTGACGTATGAAGTCATGGCCATCAACGGTTGGAATCGTGCAAACATCGCGTTCAGGACGGTGCCCGGTTCGCTGGACAAGGCATACGGCCTCGACAAGGCCAACCTCGCCTGAGGCGCGCTGTCGTTTCGCTATCCCGGCCCGCCCGCGTGGGCCGCATCGTTGAGGAGCACACCATGTTTCTCTCGAAGAGATCCGTCATGTCATTGCTGGTCGTCACGGGCGCTTTGATGGGGCAGGCGGCCCGCGCCGCAGCGCCGGAGGCCATCGTCACGCCTGTAATGACGCAGCCGCTCGAAGACTATCCGGGCAAGGAGGCACTGATGATCACGGTCGAATATCCGCCTGGCTCCGTCGATCCCGTCCATCGGCATTTCGCGCACGGGTTCATCTACGTGCTGGAAGGGTCGATCGTGATGCAGGTAAGGGGCGGAAAGGAAGTCACGCTCAAGCCCGGGCAGAGCTTCTATGAAGGCCCGAACGATGTTCACACGGTCGGGCGCAACGCGAGCCAGACACAGCCGGCAAAGTTCCTCGTGGTATTCCTGAAGAACAAGGGTGCGCCCATTCTCGTGCCGGAAAAGTGAGCGCGGTGGCCGGCGGCGCGCCGGGCCGATGAAAAAAATCTGCGTGAAATGCAGCGAGCGATGTCACAAGCGGGGGCGCTCATACGTCTAGTCGGATACCGACCCACCGACTATGCGCGCCATGTCAGACTACCCACCACGCAGTTCGGCCCCACCACGCAGTTCGGCCCCATCACGCAGTTCGGCCCTCAGCGCCGACGATCCGATCGCCAGCAGCTTTGCGACCAGTTACGCCGGCGTCGTTTCCTTTCTGGCCGTTGCCAACGAAGGCAGCTTTGCCCGCGCGGGCGATCGCCTCGGCATCGGCCGCTCTTCCGTCAGCCGCAACGTGCAGAAGCTCGAGGCCCAGCTCGATGCGCGGCTCTTTTTTCGCACGACGCGCAGCACGTCGCTGACGCGCGAGGGCGAACTGTTCTACGAGAAATGTCAGCCGGGCGTCGAGCGCATCGCGCAGGCGCTGGAAGACATGCGCGATCTGCGCAGCGGGCCGCCGCGCGGCCGTCTGCGCGTCGGCTCGACACCGGGCTTCGGCCGCAAGATCGTCGCGCCGTTGTTGCGCGGCTTTCGCGCGCGCTATCCCGACATCGCGCTAGAGCTGCTGCTGAACGACCGCCCCACTGACTTCACGGCGGACCGCATCGACGTCGCATTCCGCGACGGACGCATGGAGGACAGCGAGATCGTCGCGCGCCAGCTGATACCGATGCAGATGATCGTCTGCGCTTCGCCCGCGTATGCGCAGGTCTACGGCCTGCCGCGCCATGTCGACGAACTGGCCGCTCACGATTGCATCAACTTCCGCATGACGTCGGGCCGCATCAGGGAATGGGAATTCAAGGTAGACGGTCTGCCGCAGCGGCGCCAGCCGGCCGCGCAGCATACGTTCAACGACGCCGAACTGATCTTGCAGGCCGTGCTCGACGGCGAAGGCATCGCGCAACTGCCGGCGTATCAGGTGTGCGATCTGCTCAAGCAGGGCCGGCTGCTGTGCTGTCTGCCTCAATACGCGCCCGACGACGGCGGCCACTACATCTGCTATCTGAGCCGCAAGCATCTTCCCGCGAGAATCCGCGTGTTCGTGGACTATATGACCGAGCACACGAGAGCGCTCGATTTGCAGTATCTGAGCACGACGCAAGAGATGCCCGAGGTCGAATCCGCCGTCGATTGACGACGCGCATGACGCCGACCTCTTCAACGTTCCTCGACATGCCGATTGGTGCCCGTGACGCAACACGATGGGTCCTTCTGCGGCTCTTCTGCCGGGCGGCGCGCGAGCCTACGATCTTCACATACGGAGCGCGCGCAATTCGTAATTCGCGCTTGGTATGCAGTAGCGGCCTCGCGGCCGCGCACTAGCTCGCAAGGAAAGTGAATGAAGATCGTCGTGACGGGCAGCACGGAACACATCGGCAGCAAGGCCGTCGCGACAAGCGGCAGGCACAGCTTGAACGGATGACGCGCTGTGACCGCATTACGCCCACCGCCATTGACGCTGCTCGACAAGTACAGCGGTAAAGACACTCAAACGCTGTACTCGACGACGGTCTGCGTGACAGGCGGCGATGCGTGTCATGGGCGCGCCTCGGGCATCGTGCGTTCCGACGACGGCAATCTCGCGATCGAGTTGCGCTTGCCCGAAGCGCTCGGCGGACCGGGCGGCGGCGCGAACCCGAGCAGTTGCTCGCGGCTGCGTACGCGGCCTGCTTTCACGGCGCGCTGAGCCTGCTTGCGATGCGGGCAGGCGTTCCCGTAGCCGATGCATCGGTGGAAGTCAAAGTCGGATTCGGCCGCGATCCCGTCGATGGCCTGTTTCTGCTGGCCGCCAATACGCGCATTCGCTTGCCGGGCGTCGAGCGCGCTCTCGCGGAGCAGCTTGCGCGCGACACGGAGCGCTTTTGCCCCTACACGAAGATGGCGCGGCAAGGCATCGAAAACGTCGTCGTGCTCGCGCAGGCGGATAGCGCTGACGAAGCATAACGCCGCGCGCGCATCAGCGAAGGAGTTCGAACATGAACGGCAGTGATCCGTGGTCTCAGATCGTCGGCTGGTTGCGCGGACAGGCGCCCGATATGCGGGAGTCGCGCGAACTCTGTCGTCCGGCGCGTGCTCCCGTTGCGAATGCATCGTCGATCGATCGCATCGAGCGGCAGACCACGTCGACAATACTCGTCTCGTGGAGCGACTCTACATTCGGCCGGTATCAGGATCAGATGTGGCGAGCGGGCTTTGCGCGCACGTCCGGCGTGTGCGGGCTGACGGGAGCACCCGTGCGGCGCGGCGACCCCGTGTTCCGGCCGCTCGTTCGCGCAGGCGCGAAGCCATTGAACGCGCTCGACATGATTCTCGCCGCCACGCTGCAAAGAGAGTGGCACGGACCATCCGCCGACGGACATTGAAGACGCGAATGCTACAGCTGTGCGATCGACGCCGTCGCTCCAGCATCGCGCGCAGTGCCATGCGTGCGCGGCGTCGCGCGCAGCAGCGCCGAGAAATAGCGGATCGTCGCGTCGAGCCCTTCATCCAGCGACGTATGCGGCTCCCATGCCAGCAATTGTCTTGCACGGCTGATGTCCGGCTGCCGATGCCACGGATCGTCGACGGGCAGTGGGCGAAACTCGATGACCGACGACGAACCCGTCATCTCGACGATGCGTTGCGCGATCGCGAGCATCGACACTTCATGCGGATTCCCCAGATTGACGGGGCCGTTGGGATCTTCGTTCAGGTTCATCAGCCGGATGAACGCGTCGATCATATCGTCGACGAAGCAGAACGAGCGCGTCTGCGAGCCGTCGCCATAGACGGTCAGCGGTTCGCCGCTCAACGCCTGGATTACGAAGTTCGACACCACGCGTCCGTCGGCGGGATGCATCCGCGGTCCATAGGTATTGAAGATGCGCGCGATGCGGATATCGAGCCCATGTTGGCGCCGGTAATCCACGAAGAGCGTTTCCGCGCAGCGCTTGCCTTCGTCGTAGCACGAACGCGGACCGATGGGATTTACGTGGCCCCAGTAGTCCTCCTTTTGCGGATGCACGCGCGCATCGCCATAGACTTCGCTCGTCGACGCCTGAAAGATTTTCGCCTTCACGCGCTTCGCGAGTCCCAGCATATTGATCGCGCCGTGCACGCTGGTCTTGGTGGTCTGCACGGGATCGTGCTGATAGTGAATCGGCGAAGCAGGGCACGCGAGGTTGTAGATTTCGTCGACTTCCACGTACAGCGGAAATGTCACGTCGTGACGCATCAGTTCGAAATTCGCGCAGTCGAGCAGATGCGCGATGTTGTCCTTCGTGCCCGTATAGAAGTTGTCGACGCACAGCACGTCGTGGCCTTGCGCGACGAGCCGCTCGCACAGATGCGAGCCGAGAAACCCGGCGCCGCCCGTCACGAGAATGCGTTTGCGCGATATCTCTTTCATCGTCGTGCTCCGTGTCAGGCCGTGACCTGCGTTAGCGTGTCGTGCCAGTCCTGCACGAAACGGTCGATATGGAAACGCTCGAGCGCCGTGCGCCGCGCGTTGTCGCCCAGCGAGCGCGCGAGCGCCGGATCGCGTAGCAGCGCGTGCATCGCATCGGCGAGCGCATCCGTGCTGGTGTCGATGAAGCCGTTTTCGCCGTTGCGGATCACCGTCGACAACTCCGTCGTCGCAAGCCCGACGATAGGCATGCCGACCGTCATCGCCTCGACGATCGCGAGGCCGAGGCTCGTCCAGCGGATCGGATTGAAAAAGAAGCGGTAACGCGCGATGAACGCGGCAAGCTCGAGATTCGCAATCTCGCCGATGCCGCCGCAGCTTTGCGCATCCATGCCGACGAGATCGAGCGGCACGCGGGAACGCAACTGCGTGAATACGTCGCTGCCGAGACGCCGTCCGCGCTGCGCGAGATGATTGACGACGACGATCCCGCACTCGCGCTCGCCGCTATACCGGACGCCTTCGGGCACGACCACGCCGTGCTCGATGACGCGCGTCGGCGTCGCGCCGCAATCCCACATCAACTGGTTGAAGTGCGTGACATGAACGAGCAGTGTTCCGGGATCGTCGACCCAGTGCCATTGCTGATACGGGTTCTCCATCGGCGGATCGTGCTCGACATAGATGCGCGGCAAGCGGCGCTGCGCATCGGAGAGCACGTGCTCGCGGTCATGGTCCCAGTGCTGACGATGCTGATACAGCACGACGTCGAATTCCTTCGACGCCACTTCGTCGATGTTCACCTCATGCACGTTATCGCCCCACGGCAGCGTGCCATTCGCGCCCGCATAACCGGGCGGATTGCCGGGCTTGGTGACGAGATAGAAATCGTGCGGGGCCTGGGTCAGGTAGTACAGATAGTTGCCGTGCACATGCCAGGTCAGCACGCGCAGCCGGCGACAGCTATGCAACATGACGCGCCTCCTCATGAGCAGATGGAACGGAAGCATCGGCCGCATGCAATGTGCAGGGCGCGGCGGGATTCGCATCGCAATCGCGCGCCAGCATGTCGCGTGCTGCCTGCACGACGTCCTGCACGGCGATGTTCAACGCGCACTCGTGCCCATAAGGACACACGCGAAACGCGCACGGACGGCAGTGCGGATAGTCCGCGAGCACGCGATGCCGCTCGCGATCGAGCGGCGCCCAGCGGCGCGTGTCGCTGCCCGACGCGACGACGACACTCGGCGTGCGCATCGCCGCCGCGATGTGCGACATGCCCGTGTCGTTGCAGACGACGAGCCGCGCGCGATCGACCAGCGCCGCCAGCGAGCCGAGCGAAGTCGAGCCCGCCAGATGCAACGCGGGCGCGGTCATCAGGCCGAGCACGGTGGCCGTCAACTCCGCTTCCGCGGCCGTGCCCGTCACGGCGATCTGCCAGCCATCGGCGGCGAGCGCATCGGCGACGTGCGCAAAGCGCGCGGCGGGCCAGCGGCGCGACGGCAATTGCGCGCCTGGGTGAATCAGCACGAGCCGATGCGCTTCGATGCCGTGCGCGGCGGCGAGCGACGCATATTCGGCTTCATCGCGCGCGTTCAGTTCGAACGCGAGCGCATCGCTTTCGCACGGCGCGCCCATTGCATTCGTCAGCGCGAGATAGCGATGTGGCTCCGGCAGCCTGTCAGGCCATTCGATGAAACAGCCCGAACGCGCGATCTCGCCGGGCTGCACGAAGCCCGCATACGCGCGCGCGCCGAAGCGGCACACGATATCGTTCGCAATGCCGCCGCTGCCGTGCAACTGGATCGCGAGATCGAACGCGCGCTGTCGCATCGCGCCGATGAACGCGGGCAGCGCGCTATCGTCTTCGCGTTGTTCGGGAAAGCCGGTTGCGCCGGGAAACACGATCAGTTCGTCGATCAGCGCAGCGTATCGGTCGACGAACACCTGAGCCCACGGCAGACCGATCAGCGCGATATGCGCGTGCGGCGCCGCGCGGCGCAGCGCGCGCAACGCGGGAACGCTGCACAGCATGTCGCCGAGTTGCAGCGCGCGAAAGACCACGATGCGTTGTGGGGCGAGTCGATCGATGAAGGAACTCACAGGAAGAACACCTTGTAACGGGTCGCGCCGCGCAGGCGCCAGTAGATGGAAAGAAACGGAATAAGCATCGACGTCCATGCCATTTCGGCGATATGCGGAAAGTCGCGTCGCGTGCGGCGCAGACGCGCGACACAGAAGCTCGCGGTCAGCAGCGCCCACAAGATCAGCGCAGCCGCTGCGAGCAATCCGTGCCCCGTGAGCGCGGCGAAGCACGCGCACAGCATGCTCGCGACGATCGCGTAATAGAGGTGCGGCGGCCCCGCGTCGATCCGTTGCCGATAGAGCGCGGGATGCTTGCGAAACAGCAGCGCTTCGAACTGGCTCTTCTTCTGCTGCGCGAGGCTCACGCCCCAGCGCGCGGGGCGCACGGGATGCACGACGACGGCATCGTACGCGCGCACGATGCGGCCGCCCGCCTGAAGCACGGCGAACTGCAAGTCGGAGTCCTCGCGCCATGCCGATGTAAACCGTTCGTCGAAGCCGCCCATTGCGACGAGCCGCGAGCGGCGCACGAACGCATTAGCGGTGGCGAACTCCGCGCGCGCGAGGCCGCTCGCATCGAGTTCGTAATCGCTGGGCGTGTCGGGCAGCGGCACGGCGATGGTGCCTGATGCAGCGTCGGCGCCCGTCGCGAGTGCGGCGGCGCCCGCCGTGAGCCAGTGCGGATCGGGAATCGTATCGTCGTCGGTGAAGGCGATCAGCGGCGCGCGCGCCGCGCGCCAGCCCGCGTTGCGCGCCCCGGCTGGCCCTTGCGTTGCCCTCACGGGCAAGTAGCGGACCGTGAGCCCGCGCGCGGACATCTGGTCCGCGAAACGCTGCACCGTCAATTGCGTCGCGTCGTCGGGGCCGTCGTCGCAGACGATGATTTCATAGCGGCGCGCGTCGAAGTCCTGCGCGGCCAGCGCGTTCAGACAGACGATGAGCAGCGCGGGCCGTCTGTACGTGGGCACGACCACGGAGATGTCGCATTGCGCGCAGTCGGCGCCTGCCGCGCCGGCCCCGGTGTCGTGTCGCGCGGAGCCATGATCGAATGTATCCAGGTTGCGCGCATTCATGCCGCGGACTCCGCATGCATAGCGCCCGAACGTGCCGAGCCCGCCTTTTCGACGATGAACGGTCCGATCACGAGGGCGTCGAGCGGGGACGTCCAGAACGATTCGACGGCATCGCGCGGGGAATTGACCATTGGCTCGCCGCGCGTATTAAACGACGTGTTCACCAGCACGGGCACGCCCGTGCGTTGCCGGAACGCGTCGAGCAGATCGTAATAGAGCGCATGCTGCGCGCGGTTCACCGTCTGCACGCGAGCGGTGCCGTCGACATGCCGCACGGCGGGAATACGCGACGCCTGTTCTTCGCGCACATCGAACACGAACAGCATGAACGGCGCGCGCTGCCCGCCGACGAACCAGTCGGCCGCGTGCTCTTCCATCACGACGGGCGCGACGGGCCGGAAATCCTCGCGGTCCTTGATCTCGTTGAGCCTTGCCTGCATGCCCGCATCGATCGGCGACGCGAGAATCGAGCGGGCGCCCAGCGCGCGCGGCCCGAATTCCGTGCGCCCCTGGTACCAGCCGATTACCTTGTTGCCGGCGAGCATGTCGGCCGCTTCGTTCACGACATCTTTCGCACGGCGATAAGGTATCTTCGACCATTTCAGGAAGCGCTCGATTTCATCGTCCGCGTAATCGGGACCGAGGTACGCGTGGTCCATCGTCCAGTGGCGCGTGTTGTCGCCGCGCTCTCGATAGTCGGTCCATAGCGCGGCGCCGAGTGCGGTGCCCGCGTCGCCGGCGGCGGGCTGCACCCAGACTTCATCGAACGGCCCCTGGTCGCGAATCTTCGAGTTCATCACGCAGTTGAGCGCGACGCCGCCCGCCATGCACAGCCGCGTCAATCCCGTCTGCCGATGCAGCCAGCGCGCGAGATGCAAGACCGTTTCCTCCAGCACGCATTGCAGCGAATGCGCGATGTCGAAGTGCCGCTGCTCCAGCGGGGCGCCCCGTTCGCGCGGCGTGCCGAAGCGTTCGACGAGACGTGGCGCATCGACGGTATACGTGCCGTCCTGTCTCACCTTGACGATCGCACGGAACTGATCGACATAGGCGGGCTTGCCATACGACGCGAGCGCCATCACCTTGTACTCGTCGGACGAGTGCAAAAAGCCGAGCCATGCCGTCACGGCTTCGTACAGCAGCCCCAGCGAATGCGGCAACTCGACTTGACGCAGCCGCGTGTACCTGCCGCCGACGAACTGCCCCATGCTCGTCGTCACGCCTTCGCCACGGCCGTCCATCGTGAGCACGGCGGTATCGTCGAAGGGGCTCGCGAGAAAGGCGCTCGCTTCATGCGCAAGATGATGATCGACGAAGTGCCACTCGAAACAGTCATTGCGATCGACGCCCTTGAATCGCTTCGACAGATGATGCGGCGCGCCGTCGAGCAGTTGCCCCTTTGCATTCGCGATATAGCTCAGAAAAAGCGGGTCCCACGGCGACTCCGACGGGTTCGCGATTCTGGATTGCGCGGGATCGAAAGGAAGCGCAATCGTTGCTTGCGGTTCTTTCGGCATGCCGGCGAACAGCGCGGGGTCGTAGGAGTACGCGATGTGATCGACGTCCTTCAACGTGATGCCAGCGGCGCCCAGACAGTAATCGATTGCATCGAACGGCAGTTGCCATGTCGAGAAAGGCACGGGCCGTTTTGCGTGCTTGATGTGCGTAAAGCGCTCGTCCTCTGCGGCGGCCAGCACGACGCCGTCGCGTACGAGCACGGCGGCGCTGTCGTGATAGACGGCATTGATTCCCAGTGTGTACATGAACGTCACCCCGTGTGAGTTGCGATTGCGTTGGATGCCAGTTGCGTGCCCGACGAAGGCGGGCTGGTGTCGTCGAGCAGATCGAGCGCGGCCTTTGCGACTTCGGTGGGCGGGATGCCGCGCAGGCACGCGTGATGTCCCTGAGGACAGACGCTGCGATAGCACCAGCGGCATTCGACATCGTTGAACAGCACGCGATGCGGTGTTTGCCACGGCCCATGCTGCGGATTGGTCAGCGCATACAGATCGACGACGGGCGTGCCGAGCGCGCACGCGATATGTACAGGTCCGCTGTTGTTCGACACCACGACCGTCGCTCTTTCGATCAGCGCAGCGAACGCGCCGAGGTCGAACGCATCCGTCAGATCGTGCATGAACGGCCGCACAGACGGGCCGGCGGCATCGATCACCGCGCGTACCAGCGGCGCTTCGCTTTCGCCGCCCGTGACAAGCACGTTCATCCCCGTTGCGCGACCGAATTGCGCGGCAGCCGCCCCGAAGCGTTCGGCAGGATAGCGGCGCGATTCGGCGCTCGCGCCGGGATGAATGACGATGAAGGGAACGTAGGCATCGATATGTCGACGGGCGAGCGTCGCGGCCAGCGTCCTGCGGTCGAGTTCTCGCACGCGCATGCGCATGCGCGTGTCGTTCGTGCTCGCTCCGACGGCCTGCACGAGCGACAGTTGCCGTTCGACTTCGTGCTGCGTGCCTTGCTCCGGTTCCGTCTCGCGCACCCAGTCGTCGAGCAGCGCATATGGATTCTCGCGGCAACGTGCGAGCCGGTGCCGAATGCCCGCGAGATAGCACATCGTCGCGGCGGGCAACGGGTTCTGGCTGTAGACGGTGAAGATCGCGGCGGCGTCGAAACGCCCTTCTTCGAGCAACGCGCGTATTGCCAGATCGGCGGGATGTGAGCGCGGAGGACGCGAGCGCGACCACGGCGCTTCATAGTGGATCACATCGTCGATATCGGGCAGAAAGGGCGCAAGGGCCGCGCCGGCCGCAGATGCGAGCATCGTCAGATGACGGCCGGGGCACGCGGCACGCAACGCGTGAAAGGCAGGCGTCGTCATCAGCACGTCGCCGAGATTGTCGGTGCGCACGCACAGGATGCGCTTAACGTCGTCGCCCCATGGCGCGAGCGCATGCGATGCCGCGACGGGTGCATGCGCCGCGCTGGGCGGTGGAAGCATTGCGAGACTTTTCATCATGCCGCCTGGCCCGACAGATCGGATGTGCCCGCGCTGCACTTTTCGTGGTACTGCAGGATCATCAGCGCGGCGCGATGGAGGTCGCGCGCATAGGCGGTCGGAATGCGCGTTTGCGTTCGGCGCCATACCGTCTCGTGACCGTTGTCGAGCAATATCGTCTTGCAGCCCGCGACGTTGCCCGCTTCGACGTCATCGAGTATGTCGCCGACGAACCACGACGTATCCAGGTCGATGCCGTGCTCGCGTGCCGCCCGCAACAGCATGCCCGGTGCGGGCTTGCGGCAGTCGCATGAGTGCGCGTAGGTCGGCACGCTGCCTTCGGGATGATGCGGACACCAGTACACGCCGTCGAGCGTCGCGCCGCACGACGCGAACATGTCGCGCAGCTTCGCTTCGACGGCATCCAGTGCGCTGATATCGAAGCGTCCCAGCGCGACACCGCTCTGATTGCTGATGACGATCAGCTTGAACGGACAGCATGCGAGCGCGCATAGCGCTTCGCACGCGCCGGGCGCAAAGCGCATCTGCTGCGGATCGACGTTGTACGGTACGTCCTCGAGGAGCGTGCCGTCCTTGTCGATAAAGACGGCCGACTGGTGCCGATCGGCAGGCGGCGTGATGGAAGGCGTGAACGACGGCGTGAGCATTGCAACCTCGGATGAATCGGATATCGGATGTGACTCGACGTGCGGACGATGCACGGCCGGCCAGCGCCGCTAGCCGGCCGCGCCTCCCGCTGCCGAGCGCAGTGCCTCGCTCGATTCGCTTCGGGCGAAGACCGTGTTCACGTCGGCGACACGCCGGTAGATGTCCGTCAACGACTCGCACACGCCGCTCCACGTGAACTCGGCTTGCGCGCGAGCGAGCCCTGCTTCGCCCATCCGGCGCGCGAGTTCGGGATCGCGCTGCAGCGTGGCCAGCTTTATTGCGAGCGCGGCCGGGTCGCGCGGCGGCACGAGCCAGCCAGTCTCGCCGTGCTTCACCGAATACCGGATGCCGCCGACGTCCGCGCCGATCACGGGCGTGCCGCATGCCATCGCTTCGACGGGTGTGATGCCGAACGGCTCATACCAGGGCGTCGTCACGAATACGTTCGCCGCGCTGTAGAACATGCGCAGACGCCGTCGTCCTCGACGGCCGACGAAGATCGTTTCGTTCGCAATCTGTTCCTGCGTCGCGATGCCACGCAGCCGCGCAATTTCGGGCGTGGCGATTTCATTCGGCGCGTCGGAATTGCCGCCGACGATGTAAAGCCGCGCATCGACGCCGTGCTGCGCCTTGAGCGCGCCGACGCCGCGAATCACGTTGTCGATGCCCTTGCGCTGCACGATCCGCCCGAGCTGCAACACGATGAACCGGTCGCGCGGCCAGCCCAGTGCATCGCGCGCGGCGTCGCGGTCCATCGGATGAAATTCGTCGGCGTCGAAGCCGCAAGGCACGATGTCGATGCGTTCGGAGTCCGCGTGATACAGATCGATCAGATCGGCTTCATCTTGCGGACACTCGGCGATGATCGCGTCCGAACGCCGGACGAGTTCGTCCTCGATCGCAAAGCGCTCGTCGGGAAAGCCGTCGTCGGTGCCCTGATGAAGGCGGCGAACGCGTCCGAGCGCATGAAACGTCGTGACGAGCGGCACGCCGAGCGCGCGCTTGACCTTGAGGCCGGCCAGCCCGGACATGAAGAAGTTCGCGTGCATCACGTGATACGGCGTTTTCTCTCGGCGAAAGAAGCCGATCAGAAAGTCGGCGAATTCGCCCATGTACGGCAGCAACTGCTCCTTGGGCAGTTGCAGCGGCGGGCCCGCCGGCACGTGGATCACGCGGATTCCGTCCATGTTCGAGACGGACGGCAGCAACGCGCGATCGCGCCGCGTGAAGACGTCGACCTGATGGCCGCTTCGCTGCAGCTGTCTCGCGACATTCGCGACATAGATGTTTTGTCCGCCGCTGTCGACGCCACCCGCAACGGCAAGGGGAGACGCGTGTTCGCTGATGATGGCAATCTTCATCGTGATCCCTTTTGGTTCCTTCATGGCCCCTTTGTTGATGGTCATAGGGCGGTTGATCGGAATGGCGCTGCTTCTTCGCAATCGCATCTGAGCAGTGCGTACCTTGTTTCAGCATGCGATGTGCCGCTCGATGAGAACGCCCATTTCCATCGTTGTGCTCGGCGCGCATGCTTATTTCGCCGAACGCGCATCGCTCGAAGCGCTGTGGCGTGCCCCGAATTACAAGCGTCGTGTAAAAAGCGCTTCGCAATGTGTGAGAGCGTCGGGGATGGTGCCGGGCGCACGGCATGCTAGCGGCACAGGACGATGGATACGACTCACGCAACCCAATCTCTTTCGCGCATCCGAGGACTGATCGTCGGCGACCTGCTGCGCGCGGTGCTCCGCTACCGGACGGTCACGGCCGCGTCATTCGCGCTGATGATCTTCGCGAAGCTCTCAGCCGTCGCGATTCCGCTGACGCTCAAACATATCGTCGACGAATTGAGCCACCCGGAATCGCCTGTTGTATTCCCCGTATTTCTGGTGCTCGCGTATGCGCTGCTGCGCTTTTTCGCCGATGCGCTGAACGAGGCGCGCGACGTCGTGTTCAGCGCCGTCACCCAGCGCACGGTTGCGGATTTCGCCGAGCGGACTTTCGCGCATCTGCACCGGCTCGGCGCGCGCTTTCATGCTCAGCGCGAGACGGGCAGCGTCGTGCGCGACGTGCAGAAAGGCACGGACGGGATCGGCTTTCTGCTCGGGACGGCGCTTTTTTCGATCGTGCCGACCTTCATCGAGATCGGTACGATCGTCGCGATCGTGATGCGCAATTACTCATGGACCTTCACGATCATCATTGCGGCAACTTTTGCGGGCTATGCGGTTTATACATACATCTTTACGCAGCGGCGTCTCGTCGTGCAGCGCCGTGTCAACGAGATCGAGGCGCAGTCGGACGGGCGGCTCGTCGACAGTCTGCTGAACTACGACACGGTCAGGTTCTTCGCGACGGAAGAGACGGAAACGCGCCGTCTGAGCGCGGTGCTCGCGCAATGGGTCGATGCGCGCATCGCGAACCAGCGCGCGCTTACCACACTGCACGTCGGACAGAGCGCCGTGATCGCGATGGGCATTGCGGCCGTTCTGCTGCTCGCCGTGCAGCACGTGATGACGGGCGTCATGAGCGTCGGCGATCTGGTGCTGATCAATGCGTACATCATTCAGGTGTGCATGCCGCTCAATACGCTCGGCTTCGTGTTCCGCGAGACCAACGACGCAAAGGTCAACGTCGAGCGCATGTTTGCCATTCTTGTCGCGCGCGGCGTGCCGGGCGAGGACGTCGATCTGCCGAACGCGCGGGCGCTGGCTATTACGGAAGGCGCCATCGAGTTCGAGCATGTCAACTTCGGCTACGATCCCGCGCGCCAGGTGTTGCGCGACGTGACGTTCCGCGTTCATCCGGGGCATCGCCTTGCCGTCGTGGGCGGCAGCGGATCGGGCAAATCGACGCTCATCAAGCTGCTGTTCCGCATCTATCAGCCGACGTCGGGCCGCGTGCTGATCGACGGCCAGGATCTGCAAGTCGTGACGCAGAAGAGCCTGCGCGAAGCGATCGGAATCGTGCCGCAAGACACGGTGCTGTTCAACGACACGATTGCGTACAACATCGCGTATGGCAAGCAAGGCGCGTCGCGCGCCGATGTGGTGCGCGCGGCAAGAGCAGCGCAGCTCGACGACTTCATCGAGCGTCTGCCCGATCACTACGACACGCGAGTCGGCGAACGCGGCGTGCGGCTGTCGGGCGGCGAGCGGCAGCGCATCGCGATCGCGCGCGCTATTCTCAAGAATCCGCGCGTCATCGTGTTCGACGAGGCGACGTCGGCGCTCGATACCCGCTCCGAACGCGCGATCCAGAGCGAGCTGAACCGGCTCGCGCAAGGGCGCACGTCCATCTCGATCGCGCATCGCCTGTCGACTGTCGTCGACGCGGACTGGATACTCGTGATGGAGCATGGGCGCATCGTCGAGCAGGGCACGCACGGCGAGCTGCTGTCGCGCAACGCCGTCTACGCGAAGATGTGGGCGCTTCAATGGCAGCAGGGCGAGCTGGAGCATCTGCAACGCAAGGTGTCGGCGCAATCGTTGCGCCTCGATGTGGTGATCTCCGATGCAATGGCGCCGCTGCAAGCCACGATCGCGCAACGGCGCATCACGTGGCGGATGGTCGTGCCGCCGGAAGAGTTGCGGGTCACGGGCGATCCCGTCGAACTGCAACAGGCGATCGGCACGCTTTGCCGGAGTGAAATCGAGCAGACACGCATCGGGGGGCGTGTCGAATTGCGCGTCGAGCGTCGTCAGAATCATGCGTGGATCAGCGTGACCGGCACACGGGAGGGTTCTGTCCAACTCTCGCAGGAAGCCGCGCGAACGATGGAAGCGAAGCTCGCTGCGCTCGGCGGCAGACTCACCGTGATGCCCGTCGACAATCGCATTGCGTACGTGATGGTCTTGCCGTTGCGGCCCGTTCTCGACGACGATGCGGCGGCTTTGCCGCGCGAAGCGCCGCCTTCTGTCAGCGACGGATCGTCGCTCGCCATGCAGGCGCCGCTGAAGGGCTTGTGCGTGCTCGCCATCGACGATCAGGAAGATGCGCGCGATGCGCTCGAAGCCGTGCTGAGCGCGAGCGGCGCGCGCGTGCAACTCGCGGCGTCCGGCGACGAGGCGCTAGCCGTGCTCGCGAGCACGCCGGCGCAGGAATGGCCGGATGTCCTGCTGTGCGATATCGTGCTGCGCGCAGAAGATGGCTACCAGGTGCTCGAACGCATCAGAGCCTTTGTCGGGGCCTTTGAAACGCAGCATGAAGCGCGTTCCGAACGACATCTTCCCGCCATTGCACTGACGGGCTACACGCAAACGGAAGATGGCGCCCGCGCGGCCAAGGCCGGCTTCGACGCGCATCTGACCAAGCCCATCGCGGCGCCCGCGTTGATCGCCGCGATTCGCAATGTTGCAGACAGGCAAGGCGAGTCGCTTGCGTCGTAAGGTGCGGAGAACCTATCGCCCGGTTGTCTCTTCGTACTGTGTCGCGCGCGATTCGCCGGCGTTCGCGGTTTGGGCCGGCTGCGGCATCGATTGAAGATTGCGTTCGTGACGTTGGACCACGCGGCGCATTGCAAGCACGCTGTCGGGCAAGCGCTTGCGTTCGCGCAGCGCCCAGCGCAAGCCGCGCAGCATCGCGGTGCCGTCGTGCCATAGCGTGCGCTCGCGCCTGAAAGTCGAGAATGCGCGCAGTGTCCGCGTGAACGCCTCTGCAACGGGAAGACGCATCCATCCCGTCCACGCCGCGTTGCGCGCGAGCGTGCGCCGGCGCAATGCGCTGTCGCGTGCCGGCGACGGATGATGCTTGACCACGAGCGCGTCGCGGTAGACGATCGCGTGGCCATTCGCGAGCACGTCGAGCGCAACGAGCTCTTCTTCGCCGCCGATGAAAAGGCGCGCATCGTAGCCGCCTGCCTCGCGGAACACGGCGGTTCGGAATACGCAGGCGCCCGCCATATAGCCGATGAGCGACGGGCCAGGCAGTTTGCCCGGATCGAGTGGACTGTGCTGCATCAACAGACACGTCGCGTCTGTTTCTCCCGACTCGCCCACTTCGATGCGCGCGTTGAGCACGCCGATTTCAGGGTGCGCGTCGAGCAGCCGCACCGCCTGTTCCAGCGAGCCCGGCTCCCACCAGGTGTCGTCGTCGCAGAACGCGACGTACTCGGTGTCGACGCATTCGACCGCGCGGTTGCGGCCCGCCGCGCCCATGTTGCTCTCGCATTGGACGATGTGCACGTCGGGGTAGGTGAGGTCGGCCATCAGCACGGTCTCGTCGGTGGACGCGTTGTCCGCGACGACGATGGCGGGGCGCTCGGGCAGCGCGCGCAGACGCCGCAATGTGTCGAGAAGGCGTGAGGCCCGGTTGTGCGTCAGGACGACGACGCTGACGCGCGAGCCTGCACGCCGTTGCGCATCGCTGGAAGCGCTGGCTTGCATCACTGGATGCGCGAAATTTCTTTCGACACCGCAGCCGGACTGTCGTAGTTGTGATCGGGAAGCTTGTCGATCAGATCCACGATGTCCGTGTTCGCGTGATTATGGCGAGCTCGTTCGACCAGCTTCTCGCGCGTGGTCGGATAGTCGACGCCCGATAGGGCCTTCTGGATGTCGATGGGGTTGGGCTGTCCAGGATGACGTTGATCCTGCGAATGAGCCGGATGCTGTGACATAAGCTTTCTCCCTGGTTATCAACGCAGCGCGGACCGTGTTGGTCGCCGCGATCTGCGAGAGGTTGCATGCGCGATGCCAGCGTGTTGTTGCGGCCATAGTTGCCGCTATGGTCGTTACTGATGCTATTGCGAAACTCCCTTCTTGGCCGCAAGGTCCTGCGCCATCTGATAGTGCTTCTGGATGGTGGGCAATGCGTCTTGCGCCGCCTTCTTCAACTTCGCGTCCTGGCCGTCCGAGATTTCCTTCTCGAACGCCGCGATGGCTTGCTTGTGGCCTTCGAGGCCAACCTTCGTGATGTACGCCTGGTCGAATGCCTTGTTATTGAGGTTGCGCAGCGAGCCGATCAGCTCCGTGTCGGAGTTGTCCTTCGGCACGGTCACGCCGTGTGGCGCGGCCATTTTCAGTTGAACGGTCAGCTTGGTGTGATCGAGCATCATGTGATGCGCGAACGATTTCACATCCTTGTCCTGCGAATGCTTGGTGGCCAGCTTGGCTGCGTCGATTTCCGTCGATGACGACATCGACGCCGCCTGCACGAAGTCCCTATCGGCCTGCGCCAGCGGGTTCGCGGACGTCGTCGAGGCGGCTTCCGTTTGCGCCGCGGCTAGCGGCGAAACAGCGAGCGCGCCCGCATAGAGGCTCGTGCAAATGATCGCGTACTTGAGCTTCATCGATTTCTCCCTGAGTTGTGCATCGGACCCGTTTGACCGATGACTGGTTAGCTTCATTGAAGAACGGAGCAAGCAGTGAACCGCATGTCGGGCACGCGCGTTCACGCTTGACGTGGCTGCCGCCTGTTGCGTGGACGGCCGACGCATGACGACGGGCGTGCTGCAATCGATGTGCCGCTTCGGCGAACGCGCGCGGCGTAGTGAACGGGCGGCAGCGGCCTAGCGTTTCGATTCCTCCGGCACAGGATTCTTGTCCTGAGTCGATTCGAGCGCGTTTTCCGATGCAGGATGCTTGCTTCTTTCCTTTTCGTCCTTGGCCTGTTGCGCCGTGTCGGCCGGTGGATTTTTCTTGTGGTGTGTATCCTCTTCGCGGGGATGGTCGGAGCCGTGTTTCATGATCTTCCTCTTTAGTCCGTGCGTGGTTCTTGACCTTGCTGTTTCGTGCAATCAGCGTACCTGTGCGTCTGCGGGGCAAGCGTCACGGCGATGTGCGGAATGGCGCTTGCTACATCCGTCGATCGACGCCGCGTTTATCTATTAGCGAAATTTTCCCAGGAGGCAATGATGAGCGAAGACGCAAACAAGGAACTCGCAGCCGAGGCCGCCGTGGAAAATGCGGCGCGCGACGCGATCGAAGTGCTGAGGGCAGACCATCGCATTGCCGAGCAACTCTTCGACGCATTCCACCGGACAGCGGATACCGACCTCGAAGCAAAGCGCGCGCTCGCGCAGCGCGCATGCGAAGAGCTGACCGTTCATACGCTGATCGAGGAGGAGATTCTTTATCCCGCCGCGTACAAGGCGTTGCAGCAGTCAGAGGAAATCGACGTAGACGAAGCCTATGTCGAGCACTTCGTGATGAAGACACTGATCGCCAGATTCGAATCATTAAAGCCCGGAGACCGCGGCTTCGATGCGACATTCGAAGTGCTGTCGGGGATCGTGCGTCAGCACATCCTGGAAGAGGAATCCGTTCTGTTTCCTGAATTGCTCAAGAGCGGGATCGATCTCGTGAGCCTCGGCGAGGAAATCGTCACGCAAAAAGAAGTGCTGATGAAAAGGCTCGAAGCGGCAGGCAGCAAGCTCGCCGGTGATGGAAGCCCCGCGTTCGATCGCGAGGCGAACTGACTCGAAGCGGCGAGATAACCCGAAGCGACCGGGAAGACTGCGTCATCGGCCGTCGTGCTTGCTCGCCTCGAGCGCGGCTTCCACTGAAGGCATCTGCTCGTCGCTCGCGTCCACACTGAGCGTGAACCTTGCGCCCGTATCGACGTCTTTGAATTTGCGGTCGTATTCGTCCGGTTCCGAACGTCCCGTTTCGCAGTCGCCCGTCAGGAAGTTGCCGCGCACACCGCCTGCTTCGTCGGCTTGCGACCATAGCGTCACGCAGTCGGGCGGCACGCCGCAGCGCAGTACGGCGTCGCGCGCCGCATTGGCTTCCGTCAAGGTTTCGATGACTCGGGCGATTATCGGCATCTCTGTTCTCCAATCTGTTGGTGTCCTGGTGGTCTATTGGCTGGCCCCGGAAGGCACGGCACTTGCACCCGCCGAAGGTGAACTGGCGACGGGCGCCTCGCTTGATGGGGGCGGCATGCTCGCAGCGGCCGCATTGCCGCTGGCGCCCCTGGCCGCCGCGCTTTGCCCCGGCGTGCCGCTCATGCCCGCCGTGTTGCTCATCACGCCGCTGCTGCCGGAGCCCATGCTGTTCGAGCTTTTATCGTCGACCTTTTGGCAGGCAGCTGTGCCGAATGCCAATGCTGCCGCCGCGAACGCGACAGCGAGATGACGCGCGACGAGTTTCATATCCGAAGCTCCTTTGCGAACGTATGGCGCCTGACGACATGCGCCCGTCCGTATATAGTCGGTATAGCAACGCGTATTCCAGCGTTCGCCCCGTCGCGGATGGTGCACATGGGCTCTTTACGGCGACGTACACGCCGCAAGGAGCGGGCCGCGTTCTTGCACGTACGTCCAGGAGCCGGTTGAACATCGGACTTTAATGACGTCAAGGAGCACTGCGATGAAAGTGAGAGTGACCAACGAGGGAGACACGCCCATCCGCCTGATCGTGGACGGCGACCCGGTATTGGGCGAGACGATCGAACCAGGGGCGGAAATGGTCGTCGACGGCGAGCTGGTCGAGATTCAGGATCTGGAGCCCGGTCAGGTCGTGCCTGACGACGAAGAATGACGTGAGCGGCACACGCGCGGAACGCGGCGCGCGGCCCATCGTGCCGGACGATATGGAACAGCGATGCACCGCATCAGCGAGGCTGCAAATCGCGGACGGCATCCTCCTGCCAGCCGCCGCCAAGCGCCTTGTACAGCGCGACGAGATCGGTGGACACCTGCATCGTCGCCTGTTCATGTTGCTGGCGGGCCTGCGAAAGCTGGCGCTCGGCATCGAGCACGTTGATGAAGCTGACAAGCCCCTTCCGATAGCTGTCGCGCGCAAGGTCGAACGCACTCTGCTGCGCGGCCGCCTCGTCGGCCAGCGCGTCGCGATGTGACTGGTCGGTGCGATAGACGGCGAGCGCGTTGTCGACATCGCGCAGCGCGCCCAAAACCGTCTTGCGGTAATCGAGCGCCGCGACCTGCTGTTCGGCTTTCGACAGATGCAGATTCGACACGAGCGCGCCGCCCTGAAAGACGGGCAGCGAAATCGCGGGACCGACTGACCAGAACAGATGCGACCAGCGCGCGAGGTCACGCGCATTCGTCGCGCGCGTGCCGATTTGCCCCGTCAGCGAAATGTCCGGGAAGAACTGGGCCACGGCCACGCCGACATTGGCCGTCGCGGCATGCAGACTCGCTTCCGCGCGGCGTATGTCGGGCCGCCTGCGCGCGAGCGTCGACGGAACGCCGACGGGGATCGTCGGCGGCCCTGGCGGAATCGCGGAGGGCGCGGCGAGTTCGGCATCGAGCGCGCCTGGTGTCTCGCCGATCAGGTACGCGAGGCCGTTCATCGCCTGCTCCGCCTGCTGATCGTATTGCGGCAGCAGCGCGCGCGTCTGCGCGAGTTGCGCGCTCGCGCTCTTCACGTCCAGTTCGCTCGCGAGCCCCACGCGAGCCTGACTCTTCGTCAGATCGACTATCGTGCTCTGCTCGTCGATCAGATTCGACGTGAGCGCGCGCAGCGCCTGCGCGCCGCGCAACTGGATGTACGTCTGGGCCACCTCCGCTTCGAGCGAGATCAGCGCGTCGTTGCGGCTTTCCTCTGCGCCTTGCACTTGCGCCGTGGCCGATTCCACGGAACGTCGCACACGTCCGAACAGATCCAGCTCCCACGACGCGTCGAAGCCCACTTGCCACAGGTTGATGGGCTCCGTGAACTGATTGAGCGCGTTCGTCGCCGCTTGCTGCACTTTGGGCCCCGCGCCTGGCGCAATCTGATCGATGGGCGAATTGGGCGCGCCGAGCCGGTTCACGTCGTCATAGATGCCTTGCGATTCGAACAGCCCTTTCGCGCCGAGCTGCTCACGCTTGTAGCTCGCCGTGGCGCTGATGTTGGGCAGTCCCTGCGCGGCCGTGCCCTGCACCTGCGTGCGCGCTTCGACGATGCGCCACACCGCCTGCTGCAATTCCAGGTTGCCCTGCACGGCGCGCGCGATCAGGCTTTCGAGCGTGGCATCGTTGAAGCTGCGCCACCACCGGGGATCGGGGTCCGAGTCGACGGTCGGAACGGAGGCGGGCGCGTGGCTCTCCTGCGTCTGCGGAGTCGCCGTGTGCTGCATGTCGTGCCACGCCCCCGGCGCATCGGCGGAAGGCGGCTTGAAATCGGGACCGACAGTGCAGCCGCTCGCAAGCGCCACGATGCAGCATGCCGCTATCCGTCGGGCGAATCCGTGCAAACGCGCGCGCATGTCAGTGTCCTCCTGCGCCGCCCGATGCCTTCACGGGCGAGAAGAGCAGCGTCATCGGCGCGCAGGCGAAGCAGAATACGGCGAGGATAGCGAACACATCGACATACGCGAGGATTGTCGACTGCGCGACGAAGGTTTCGTACATGCGGCCCGTCGCGGACTGGAGCGCCTGCGCCATCGGCGCGCCGTTCAGCGCGGTGATCGCATGGGCGTTCTGCTGGAGCGCGTCGTTGAAGTTCTGCGACAGCGGCGACATGTGCACGGAGAGATGCGCCATGCGCGCCTGCACGCGCTCGCGGATCATCGCCGTCGACAGCGATATCCCGATCGAACCCGCGACGTTGCGAAACATCGTGAAGAGCGCAGACGCATCGTCGTTCAGGCGCTGCGGCACGGTCAGATAGGCGAGCGTCGTGATCGGGACGAACAGAAAGCCGATCGCGAGCGACTGGGAGCTGCGCATTTTCACGAGCGTGAAGTAATCGATATCGGGCGTGAGCGTATGCGAATAGATCAGCGCGAAGCCGAGCAGAACAAAGCCCGTCATGACGAGAAAGCGCGTTTGCACATGAGGCATCAGCTTGCTGATGATGGGTATCTCCATCGTGATGAGCAGCGCGCCCGGCGACAGCACGAGCCCCGCGAGCATCGCGGTGTAGCCGAGCTGCTGCTGGGCCAGTTGCGGCACGAGCACGGCACTGCCGTAAAGAATGGTCGCGAACGCGGCGATGCAGATGCAGCCCAGCGCGAAATTGCGGTCCTTCAGGCAGACGAGATCGACGACGGGCTTTTTCGTGTAGAGCAGCCAGAACGTCGCGCCGACGATGCCCGCCACCGCCAGCACCGCGAAGGTGCAGATAAACGGCGACGCGAACCAGTCGTCGTCCTCGCCGCGATCGAGCATGACCTGCAGGCAGCCGAGTCCAATCGCGATCAGCGCGATGCCGATGTAGTCGATCGACTGCTTGCCCGGCGCGTTGCGCCACGGCGGATCTTCGACGAGTTGCATCACCGCGAGCGACGTCAGCACGCCGACGGGCACGTTGAGCAGAAAAACCCAGCGCCACGAGAAGTTGTCCGTGATCCAGCCGCCGAGCGTCGGTCCGAGCACGGGCGCGACGACGATCGCGACTGCGGAGATCGAGAACGCGCGACCGCGCTGCGCGGGCGGGAAGGTGTCGAGAATGATCGACTGCTGGTTGGGCTGCAAGCCGCCGCCGAAGAATCCTTGCAACACGCGGAACACGATCAGTTGCCCGAGATTGGTCGCAACGCCGCACAGAAACGAGAAGATCGTGAACGCCACGATACAGACGACGAAGTAGCGCTTGCGGCCGAGCACGCGGCCGAAGAAGCCCGATATCGGCAGCACGATGCCGTTGGCGACGAGATAGGACGTCAGTGTCCACGTGGCTTCGTCGTAGCTCGCGGACATCGTGCCCGCGATGTGCGGCAGCGCGACGTTCACGATGGTCGTATCGAGCACTTCCATGAAAGCGGCGAGCGTGACGGAGATGGCGATCAGCCACGGGTTGGCGGCGGGACGCCAGTTCGATTGCGCGTCGCCTTGCGCTTGCGATTGGGCATCCATCATTGCAGATATACCTTCGGCGTGACGGACAGCCCCAGGCCGAGCGGCGGCTGGCCTTGCGGCATCTGGCTGTCGATGACGATCTTGACGGGAACGCGCTGCACGATCTTCACGAAGTTGCCCGTCGCGTTCTCGGCGGGAAATGCGGAGAATCGCGAGCCCGAGCCCAACTGGAAGCTGTCGACGTGGCCTTCGAGATCGAGCTTCGGATAGGCATCGACTTCTATCTTGACCTTGTCGCCGGGCCGCATGCGCTCCAGTTGCGATTCCTTGAAGTTGGCTGTGACCCAGACACGCGTCGTCACGATCGAAAAGAGCGAAACGCCTGCTTGCAGAAAGCTGCCGTATTGAACGTTGCGCTTCGTGATCCAGCCATCGGCGGGCGCGCGCACTTCGCAATACGAGAGGTTCAACTGCGCCTGCTCCAGTTGCGCCTGCGCCTGGTCGACCTGCTTGCGGCGTTCTTCGACGAGCGCCTGCGCCTGCCTGATCTGCTGCGCGACGAGGCTCGCCGTCTTCACTTGCGCCTGGGCTTGCGTCACGTTGGCCTTCGCGCTGCGCCATTGAGCGTCGGCGGTATCGACGTTCTGTTGCGACGTCGCGCGCTGATCGACGGCGTGCTGGCGCTCATACGCGGCCTGCGCCTGCTTCATGCTCGCGCTGGCCGACGACGCCTGCGCCTGGGCTTCGCGATACTCGGCCGGATACCGGACGCGCGCGATATCCAGCTGGACTTGCGACGAATCGAGCTGTGCCTGCGCGAGTCCCAACTGAGCCTGCGCGGCATCGACCTGCGCCTGGTAATCGCGCTTGTCGATGACGACGAGAAGCTGCCCTGCGTGCACGAATGCGTTGTCGTCGACGGCGAGGCGCACCACGTAACCGGACACTTTCGGCGCGAGCGTGACGGCGTTGCCGTCGGTGTAGGCGTCGTCGGTGCTCTCCTGGTTGCGTGTCGCGAACCACCACACAAACGCGACGATGAGCAATAGCACGACGACGGCGGCAAGAATGATCAACGGCAGCTTGCCCGGGCGTTTGCGCTCTTTGCCGCTGTCGCCGTTTCCATTGCCGTTGCCATTTCCTTTGTGCCCGTTATTTTTATGCGCGCCCTGTTCACCATTCTTTTTTGGCTCACTGGAAGAGGGGTGCTGTTCGGGTTGCTGTTCAGCGGAGCCGGTTTGATCGGACATGGGATGCGCGTCGAAGAAGAAGTTCGATGAGTGGGGCGAAATCAGGAAGGCAACGGGCGACACGACAGGCATCGCGGCGCCACCGTTGGGCCAGCAATTTCCGGACTTGCTCTGGAGATGACTGACCGGCGGGCTGTCCGGCGTGCATCGTCACGGCAAGCGCGACGCCGGACGAAAGTCACGGCGGTGGAATACGGGTTCCAGCGCTTGTAACGCTGACGCAGAAGCATACGGCGTGCCTCGCCGGATGAAGTTGCGCCGCGGCGCACGTAAGCAGCCGAAGTGCGCTCGCAAGCGCGACCGAACGTTCGCGGAACAGCCGATGCTTGCATCCAGGTGTATCCAGCGACAACGTCCCCGTGAAAGTCCCTGTGAAAATGGAACCATTCGATTTCGAGCGGCAGCAAATGGTGGACAGGCAGATCGCATCGCGAGGCGTTCGCGATCCGCGTGTTCTCGATGCGATGCGCACGCTGCCGCGGCATGTGTTCGTGCCGAGCCACTTAGCGGAAATCGCCTACAGCGACACGCCGTTGCCGCTAGCGGGCGGTCAAACCATCTCGCAGCCGTTCATCGTCGCGAAGATGATCGAAGCGGCGGAACTGTCGCCGCAAGATCGCGTGCTCGACATCGGCACGGGCTCCGGCTACGCGGCTGCCGTCGCGTCGCGGCTTGCGTCGCATGTGGACAGCATCGAGCGCGACACGTCTCTTGCGGCGTCGGCGCGGCAAACGCTGTCTGCCAACGGCTTCGCCAATATCGATGTGCATGACGC
Organism: Paraburkholderia diazotrophica; assembly: GCF_038900755.1. Classification (GTDB taxonomy): domain Bacteria; phylum Pseudomonadota; class Gammaproteobacteria; order Burkholderiales; family Burkholderiaceae; genus Paraburkholderia; species Paraburkholderia diazotrophica_A. Next base: position 90,183 of record NZ_JBBPEN010000009.1, on the reverse strand, counting down.
GGACGGCACGCTCGGCTGGGCGGCGCGCGCGCCGTTCGATGCGATCATTGCGGCGGCGGGCGGCCCCGATGTGCCACCCGCATGGCGTGAACAGCTCGCGATGGGCGGAAGGCTTGTGATGCCGATCGGCGTGCATCGCGAGCGTCAGCGGCTCGTCAAGCTCACGCGCAAGAGCGCGACGCAATTCGATGAAGAGGACCTGGGCGAAGTGCATTTCGTGCCGTTGATCGGCGAACAGGGCTGGCCCGAAATCGACGATGCGCTTGCCGGATCGCCGCAGGCCGCGCGTGCGGAGCGCGAACAATCGCAAGCGATGTCGCTCGCGGGCCTGATTGCGGAGGCGGCGCGCCCGTTGCCCGCATTCGACGATGCGTCTTTCGGCGACGCCTTCGATTTCCTCGCCGCAAAGCGCATCGTACTGCTGGGCGAGAACAGTCACGGCACGTCCGAGTTCTACGACGCGCGCGCGGCGATCACGCGGCGTCTCGTCGAACGGCACGGCTTCAATATCGTTGCTGTCGAGGCGGACTGGCCTGACGCGGCCAGCGTCGATCGTTACGCGCGGCAGCGCGATGGGCGAACCGACGCGCTTCCGTTCCAGCGCTTTCCCGCATGGATGTGGCGCAACGAAGAATTTGCCGCGTTCGTCCGCTGGCTGCGCAGCCACAACGAGCCGCTCGACGCGCGGCAACGCTGCGGTTTTTATGGTCTCGACATGTATAGCCTGTCGGCGTCGGTGGCGGCCGTGCTCGATTATCTCGATCGCACCGATCCCGAAGCGGCAGCCGTTGCGCGCGAGCGGTACGGCTGCTTGACGCCCTGGCAGAAAGACCCGCAGGTGTACGGACGAGCGGCATTCTCGGCGGGCTTCAAGACCTGCGAAGATGCCGTCGTCGAGCAGTTGCAGCAGCTATTGCGCACGCGTCTCGAGGACGCGCACGAGGATGCCGAAACATGGTTCGACGCGGCGCAGAACGCGCGGCTCGTCGCATCGGCCGAGCGCTACTACCGGACGATGTACCGCAGCGCCGCCGATAGCTGGAATCTGCGCGACACGCATATGTTCGAAACGCTGGCGCATCTGCTCGAATCGCGTCGCCCCAATGGCAAGGCGGTGGTGTGGGCGCACAACTCGCACATCGGCGATGCGGCCGCGACCGAGATGGGCCGTGTCCGCGACGAACTCAACGTCGGCCAGCTTTGCCGCGAGCGCTTCGGCGACGCAGCGGCACTCGTGGGATTCGGCACGCATGTGGGCACCGTGGCCGCGGCGTCGGACTGGGATGGTCCGATGCAGATCAAGGTTGTGCGGCCTTCGCGGCCGGACAGTTACGAGCATCAGTTCCATGCATCCGGTCAGACGCGCTGCATGGTCGACCTGACGGACACGGCGCACGCGCAGTTGCGCGAGCCGCGACTCGAACGCTTCATCGGCGTCATCTACCGGCCCGATACGGAGATGCATAGTCACTACATGGAAGCGACGCTTGCCGAACAGTTCGACGCGTTCGTATGGTTCGACGCGACACACGCGATCGCGCCGCTTGCCACGCGCGCCACCGAGCGCGCGCCGGACCTCTATCCGTTCGGCGTTTGAAGTTTGCGTCATCGCGACGGTCATCGGCGGTCACAGGATGACCGGAACGGCGTGGGAACGCTGCTTGCAGGACAGGTAGCGTTCGCGCGCCTTTGCGCGCTTCATAACGGCGATGGAAGCAGGAGTGAATCTCGTGACGAGCCCGACAAAGAAGTCCGAAGGCGTGCGGCCTGTCGTGATGAAAGGACAGGTGACAGAGAAAATGACGCGCGAAGCGTTTCGCGAGCGCTTCAACGCGCGCTTTTACGATCCGGCTTTTCGCGCCGAAGACGGTGCGATCGCGCGGCTCGAAGCGATCGCGTGGCAGGCGTATCTGGAAGGCCGCAAGGCGCCTGTCACGCAGAAGGCAGGCGCGGGTTACGCGGACCCCGACTACGATCTATCCGTCGAATGGCGCGAAGCGGCGCAGCGGGTGAACGCGGCGCAGGCGCGGCAGCAAGACCCGTCGACGCGTTCGCGCATTCTCGTCATCAACGCGTCGTCGCGCAACGACTACACGTGCCCTGGCGAAATGTCGAAGAGCTTTCGCCTTGCGAAGCGTGTCCAGGCTGTGATCGAGGCGGCCAGTTTCGATGCGGACTTTCTCGACCTGTCGCTGCTGTCTTCCGATCACGACCGGCACATTCATCCGTGCAAGGGCTGTGTATCGACTGCGATGCCTTTGTGCCATTGGCCATGCAGTTGCTATCCGAATCACTCGCTCGGCCAGGTCAACGACTGGATGAACGAGATCTACGAGCGGTTTGCGGCATGCCACGGCGTGGTCATCGTGACGCCCGTGTACTGGTACGAATCGCCGAGCCCGCTGAAGCTGATGATGGACCGGCTCGTGTGCGCCGACGGCGGCAATCCCGATCCGTCGTCGACGCACGGCAAGGATGCGCAGCGCGCAAAGGAACTGGAACTCGAAGGATGGCCGTATCCGAAACATCTGAAGGGGCGCGCGTATGGCCTCGTCGTGCACGGCGATGTCTCGGGCATCGAAGGATCTCGCGCGGCGCTCGCCGACTGGCTCGACTGGATGGGCTTCATCGAAGCAGGCGCGCAGGCGCGGCTCGACCGCTACATCAACTATTACGCGCCCTATGCGACGAGCCACACGGCTCTCGACGACGACAAGGGCGTGCAGGCGGAGACGGACAACGTCGCGCGCGCCGTCGTCAACGCGGTGACGGCGATTCGCGCGGGCGAACTGCGCCGGCCTGACGATGCGCTCGAACCGCCGCGCGCGAAGTGAAGCGCACGGCCACGCATCGCACATTCAGGAATCGGACTTGCTCGATAACAGATGAACGAAGGCCGCGAGACGGAGTACGTGATGATGGAATCAGCTATGGATTTTGTGATTCAGCGTGAAGATCCGTATTCGCTGGATGCGCAGATATTGATGGACGAACTGAGCGCGATGCTCGCCACGCTTTCCGGGGACGGCGGTCAGTCGCGCTTCAGCACCGACGATGTGTGTTCCGCGAGAGGGGCATTCATGATTGCGCGATCGTCGCACGGCGCGCCGCTGGGCTGTGGCGCGTTCCGGCGCTTCGACTTCGGCGTCGCCGAACTGAAGCGCTTCTACACGCGGCCCAACAAGGCGGGCGTGGGCCGCGCGCTATTGAGCGCGCTCGAAGCGGAGGCCGTTGCAGCGGGCTATCACACCCTCGTGCTCGAAACGCGAGCGGTGAACCGGCGAGCCATTGCGTTTTACGAGCGCAACGGCTATTCGCCTATCGATGTTTTCCCAAGCTGTTCGGACCTGGCCGATGCGCGCTGTTTCGCCAAGACGCTTTGCGGCATCGACGCCTGAGCGGACGCACGCGTTCGCCACGCACGTGAAGCCGACCAAACCGCTACTGGCCGTCAGTTTCTTCGCGGCCGACGTGCAGGCGGGCGTGGGCCCGTTTCTCGGCATCTACTTGCAGGCGAGAGGATGGACGCCCGATACGATCGGCACCGTGCTGACACTCGGCGGGATCGTCGGCATGCTCGTGACAGCGCCTGCCGGCGCGCTCGTCGATGCCACGTCTCATCGGCGCGCGATCGTCGTCGGCGCGGGCGCGCTGACGATCGTCGCCGCATGCGTGATCTGGCTATCGCAACGCTTCTGGCCCGTCACGTTGTCGCAGATCGCAACGGCGATCGCCGGCGCCGCGATGGGCCCCGCGTTGGCCGGCCTGACGCTCGGGATGGCCGGGCGCAAAGACTTCGACCGGCAGTATGGCCGCAACCAGGTCGCGAACCACGCCGGCAACATCGCGGCGGCGGCGTTGTCGGGCGTGCTCGGATGGTGGCTCGGCATTGCATACGTGTTCGCGCTTTCCGCCGCGTTCGGTCTCGCGTGCATTGGCTCGGTGCTGCTGATTCCGCCGCGCGCCGTGCATCGACACTATGCGCGCGGCCTCGCGCACGACGACGAACAGGACCCGTCGCAAGTACACGCGGACAGCATGCGCGTGCTGTTGCGTTGCCGGCCGCTGCTGGTGCTTGCCGTCGTGCTCGCCGCGTTCAATCTCGGTAATTCCGCGATGCTGCCGCTCTATAGCCTCGCTGCAGCGGCGGCTCACCAGGACGGCGCAAGCCAGATCACGGCGGCCAATATCATCATTTCGCAAGTCGTGATGTTGATCGCTGCCGTCTACGCGAGCCGCCTCATTCGCCGCTGGGGCTACTGGTGGATCATCCTCGCGACGCTGATCACGCTGCCGCTGCGAGCATTCACCGCCGCCTGGCTCACGACGCCTCTGGGCATCTTGCCCGTGCAGATTTTCGACGGCGTGGGTTCGGGCCTGCAGAGCGTCGCGATACCCGCGCTCGTCGTGCATCTGTTGCATGGCAGTGGCCGCGTGAATCTCGGTCAAGGCGCAATGAAGGGCGTGGAAGCCGCGGGTGCCTGTTTCAGCCCGTTGCTGGGCGGATGGCTCGCGAGCCGCTTCGGCTTTTCGCTTGCGTTCGTCGCGCTCGGAAGCCTTGCAGCCATCTCATTGGCCGTCTGGATTGCGCAAGGCGCGCGGATACGGCGCGCCTGCGACTCGCGCCGCGACGAACTCGACAAGATGGCCGACCTCGACGTATCGGCGCTGCTTCGTTGAACACGTCGGCGCCTTCGCTTTTCGAACGACGTCACATCATCGGCATATGCGGATGATGTGACGTCATTGACGTTTCGTGCGCCCATCGCCAATCGCAAACGACCACTTGACATGCAAGCAAGGGCTTGCCTATTATTCATGCAAGAGATCACTTGCATATCGCCGTTCATGGCCGAGCGCCCCGATGACAACCTGCTGTTCAAAGCCCTCGCCGATCCCAGCCGGCGCAAGCTGCTGGACTTGTTGCACGCGCACGATGGCCGCACGCTCAACGACTTGTGCGAGCACATGGACATGACGCGGCAGGGCGTCACGCAGCATCTGGATTTGCTGGAGGCGGCGAACCTGGTCGCGACCGTGCGGAGCGGGCGCGAAAAGCTGCACTTCCTCAATCCGGTGCCGCTACAGGAAATCTACGAGCGCTGGATTGCCAAGTTTGAGAAGCCGCGCCTGAAGGCGCTTTCGAAACTGAAGCGACGTCTGGAGAAAGGCAATGACTAGATCGACCTTTGTCTACGTGACCTATATCCGCACCACGCCTGAGAAACTTTGGTCGGCGCTGACCGACGCGGAGTTCATGAAGCAGTACTGGTTCGGGATGCACTGCGAAAGCGAGTGGAAGGCGGGATCGGCGTGGAAGCTGGTGTCGAGCGAGGGGCAACTTTTCGATGCCGGCGAGATCGTCGAGGCCGAACCGCCGCGGCGTCTCGTGATCCGCTGGCGGCACGAGAACAAGCCCGAGCTGAAGGCAGAAGGCGCGTCGCTGTGCACGATGGAACTGGAATCCAGCGGATCGGCCGTCAAGCTCTCGATCACGCACGCGATCGAGCGCGAAGCGTCGAAGCTTATCGACGCGGTGTCCGGTGGATGGCCGAAGGTCATGTCCAATCTCAAGTCGCTGCTGGAAACGGGGTCGATCGCTCTGCTGGAACCTTATCCTGCTGCGAGCGCATGCGAGCAAAAGGCGTAATCGCTTGCAGCAGGAAATGAGCGCAACGCAGCGCTCGCGCATCGAGTATTTGCGCGAGTGCTGCGGCTGTGAGCCTATACGAAATCGCAAAACGAAACCGCAATACGAAGCCGAAATGCAAAGCCGAAATGCAAAGCCGAAATGCAAAGCCGAAATGCAAAGCCGAAATGCAAAGCCGAAATGCAAACCGGCTATATGAAACTAATGCCGCCATTGACGGGAATCGTTTGGCCCGTGACGAACGCGTTGCCGACGATCATCAGCACGACATCCGCGACCTCGCTCGCTTCGCCCAGGCGCCCGACGGGCAGCCGTTCCGCGACATTGGACGCCTTGAGCGGCCCGGCCATTTCGGTATCGATGGGTCCCGGCGCAACGGCGTTGACGGTGATCCCTTCGCGCGCGAGGCGTGCCGCATAGCCGCGCGTGAGCCCTTCGATGCCGGCTTTCGACGTGTTGTAGTGAATGCCGATCAGACCCGCGCCGCGCGCGGCCGCCGACGACAGATTCACGATGCGTCCCCACCGTTTCGCCCGCATGCCGCGCAACACGGCTTGCGTGCAGAGAAACGCCGACTTCAGATTGACGGCTAGCGTTCGATCGAATTCCGCTTCCGTCAGATCGTCGATGTCGACGATCGTCGCGGTGCCTGCGTTGTTCACGAGCACATCGACAGGGCCGAGGCGGCTTTCCACTTCCTGAATCATCGCTTTGACTTCGTCTGCCATCGATACGTCGGCGCGTACTGCGATCGCGCGCCCTCCGGCGCGCCCGATTTCCGCGACGACGTCAGCGGCTTCGTTCTCGCGTTGCCGGTAGTTGACAGCGACGGCGGCTCCGGCCGAGGCAAGCGCGATCGAAATGGCGCGTCCGATTCCGCGCGAGCCGCCTGTGACGAGAGCAACGCGATCGTTCAGACCGGGCGAATGAGCGGGCATGAGGAACTCCTCGTTGTTGCGGGATGGTCGTTCCTAGTTTGCCCCTTTCGTGGCGATTCCGCCGGCGAGTCGCACGGATGCATTCATCGAGCTTTCGGCTGTCGTGTGACATCTCGCGATCGACATGAAATCGGGATCCTCGTGGTCGGCAACATGTTGGCTCTGGCACACTATGCCGCCAGTCACGAGGACAACGCGGGACAACGCGGGACATCGCAGGGCATCGGAGTGAATCGGATGAAGCAGATAAAAATTTCGCTGTGGCGGGCGCAATCGCTTTGTCGTCGCCGGCGGCCGTTTTGGCGCAAAGCGGCGTGACGCTGACGGGCGCAATCGACGCGGGCGTCACCTACGTGATCCCACGGGTTCATTCCATTTCGACCGGATGGCGGGCGCGACGCGCGTGCCGAATGCGGTCAAGTATCGCAGTCCCGAAATCTCAGGATTGCAGTTCGGCGCGTTGGATGGGTTCGGCGGCGTGCCGGGGTCGTTCCCGGCCGATTCGACGATGAGCTTCGGCCTCAACTACGCAAATGGTCCGCTCGGCCTGGGGGCGAGACGCTCGACCACAACCGCGCGCATCAGATGAGCGGCGCGCTTCAGGTATCACCTGTCGAAGCGCAGGTTCGTGTACGGGAGGCGATCTATCAGCGGGCGAGCGGCGACAACGCGGTGACGCAGGCATGGATCAATGCACTGTTGCAGCCGGGTGCCGCAGCAAGCAACCGTTCGCAGACGCTCGCGCGCATCGGCGTATCGACGCGCTTCTAGCTTCTGACGAATCAGAAGCGCGCCGCGAACGGTCATCATCGGGACGTTTGAATGCTTACGGCACGAGCCACAACGCGACCGCATAGATCACGAGCGAGACGGCGAACGTGACGGCCGTGTAGCCCATCACGCGCTGAATGCGGATGCCGGCAATCGCGACGATAGGCACGGCCCAGAACGGCTGCAGCATGTTGGAGACGTTCTCTGCCATCGCAACGCCCATTGCAGTGCGCGGCACCGACGCATGCAGGCTCATCGCCGCAGGCAGCACGAACGGCCCCTGCACGGCCCAGTGGCCACCCGCGCTCGGCACCAGCAGCGTGATGATCAGCGAGCTCAGAAAGCTCCACATCGGCAGCATCGCGGGCGAAGCGATCGTGACGAACGCTTTCGCGATCATCGATGCGAGCCCCGTGCCCTTCATGATGCCCATGATGCCGCCGTAGACGGGATATTGCAGCAGCATCGAGCCCGTCTGGCGCGCGGCGCGGCGGATCGCGTTCGCATACGCGATCGGCGTGCGCTGAAGCGCGAGGCCGATCAGCAGGAAGATCAGGATCGTCGTGTTGATGTCGAGTTCGAACTCTTTTCCGTGCCACGCCATCCACAGGTAGCCGATGCCGAGCGCGAGCAGAAGCAGCGTGCCGAGCATCGACTGTTCGAGGCGCGATGCAAACGATGCGGATTCGCCCGTGCGCGCGTGAGGGTCTTCGCTGGCCGCGTTGCCTGCGTCCTCATCGGCATTGTGAAACGCGACCACGTTCTCCGGCTTCGGATGCATCTTGATGAAGATGACCGTCATCATGATCACGACGAGCAGCGTCGGAATAAAAACGAACGGCGCGAAAATGGTTTCGCTCAGCGGCACGACGTGGCCCGTCGCTTTTTCGACTAGATTCAGCGCGTTGCCATGCGAGGCCTGCGAGAGCGCGATCGAACTCGAAAGCCCGCTATTGCAGATCGACCAGGCCGAATAGCTGCCGGCGACGAGCCACGCGAAATCGACCTTGACGCGGCGGGCAATCTCACGCGACAGCATCGCGCCGACGATCAGCCCGAGCCCCCAGTTCAACCACGCCGCGATCGCGACGACGGGAAACACGAGCAACGCGGCGCGCGCGGGCGTCTGCGCATGGGCTGCGAGCGCGCGCAATCCGCGCTGAACGATAGGGGCCTCTGCGATCGCGTAGCCCGTCGCGAGAATCAGGATCATCTGCAACGCAAAGCCCAGAATGCCGAAGGTGCCCGTGTACCAGGCGTCGAGCAGCGTCGGCATCTTGCCTTGCGGCGCGATGAAAAGCGCCAGCACGGCTACGACGAGCGTGAGGGCGATGGACAGCACGAACGGGTCCGGCATGACCCGCTCGAAAACATAGACCAGGCCTTCGACGACCCCTCGTGAGGCGGCAGGTTGGCTAGCGGCGGTAGGGTAGGTGTCTCGCTTCATGTGCATTGCTCTGTATGGCGTCCGGCCGTTTGCGGACGGGCGGGAAGAAGATAGATACGCGGCCTGCCGATCAGCGGCGTACGCATGCCGGCAAGCCTGGTCTGATTCCACTGATGAGGGAAAGAGCTCACGGCTCCGGGCGCGAGCCGACGGCAACGCGACGCGTCCTGGTCGAGCTTTCGCCTGGTGACCGCGCTGCGTGCTCCGGCAAGAAGTTCGCTAATCGAACATCACTTCGATAAACGAACGGCGGCTCATTATTCGTCTGATGCGCATTGGATGTCAAGGCGACGCCGCGGGCCTGTCAGGTTCGAGCGCCTTCGACCCGAAATACCGAGACCGAACCTTTCAGCGCGACCGTCTGTTCATCGAGCGCGAGCGCGGCTGCCGAGGCCTGTTCGACGAGTGCCGCGTTCTGCTGCGTCACCTGATCCATCTGCGCGATTGCGCGGTTGACCTGCTCGATGCCCGACGATTGCTCTTCGGAAGCCGCCGCGATTTCGCCCATCAGGTCGTTGACCCTGTTGACCGAGGTCAGGATATCGGCCATTACCTGGCTTGCCTGTCTGGCTTGCTGCGTGCCCGCTTCGACGCGGCCGAGCGAATCGGTGATGCGCTCCTTGATTTCCTTCGCCGCGCCGGCGCTGCGCTGGGCAAGCGAACGGACTTCACTCGCGACGACGGCGAAGCCGCGTCCTTCTTCACCGGCGCGCGCAGCCTCCACGGCAGCGTTGAGCGACAGGATGTTGGTCTGGAACGCAATGCCTTCGATCACGTTCGTAATGTCCGCGATCTTGCCCGACAGATCCGACAGCCCCTGCATCGTCAGCACGACGTCGTGGGCTGCGCGATTGCCCTGTTCGGTGATGAGCGCGGTGCTGCGTACGAGCTGCGTCGCCTGCTTCGCGTTGTCGGCGTTCTGACGGACCGTGCCCGTCAACTGCTCCATCGACGAAGCCGTCTCCTGCAACGCGGCGGCCTGTTCCTCGGTACGCTGGGACAGATCCGTATTGCCGCTCGCCATCTGATGAACGCCCGTCGCAATGGTGTCGGTGCCGCCATGCACGGCCTGCACGATGCCGCCCAGGCTGCGCTTCATGTCCCGCATCGACTCGAAGAGCTTGCCGATTTCGTTGGTCGATTCATGGCGAATCGCGACGGTCAGATCGCCGCGCGACACGTGCGCGAGCACGTTCATCGCTTCCCTCAGCGGAAGGACGACAGTGTGATCGAGCGCGTAATAGACGAGCACGATCAGCGCGAACGACAATGCCAGCAAGCCGATGGCGATGCCTTTCAGCAAGGTTGCGTTCTGTGCCTTGGCGTTTTGCAGTTGCGCCGATTCACGGGTGGCCACTTCAAAGAACGCATCCGCCGATTTGCCGAACGCCGCGCTCGTGGCGGTCATCGGACCTTCGTTCGTTTGCGCGTACGCGGTCACATCGTTCTTGCCGATCGCGCTGAAGAGCTGATCGATCGCATTCGCGTGCGTGTGGAATGCGTCGGCCACGCGATTGGCCGCCTGCTGCTGATCCGCCGTCTCCTTGGGGATGGCCTCGAAGGCGCTGAAGGCCTTTTTCGCCACGTCGTAGTAGCCTTGCGCAGCCGCGACGGCAGTACCCTTGTCCGCAGGATTGGCAGAAAGCGCGATGTAGGCCCGGCTCAATGCACTGCGGGTCTTCAGATTGTTGATGTAGACATCCTTGAGATGGACGGTTTCGGCGTTAAGGGTATTGATCTGTTCGGACAACGCGTTGGTCCGCGTCAGCGAGTAGATACCGAACAACGCGGTCGCCAGAACCAGCGTCCCGAACAGCGCGAGCACTGCGATAAAACCCGTTCGCACGGGCAGATCTTTCAATTTCATAGGTGTCTTTTCGAAAATGAGCCGTGAATCTGGCTCGTCACGAGCGCGAGAGGCAGCAACGTATCGCCGCGGCTTTGTTAACGGGCGCTTAATTGAAAACTTGAGAGGCGGTCGATGCGTGTGGCGATGGAGAATCGGCCCACGTCAGCGATCTCGATCATCGGGAAGACAGCAAACCTGCGCGTGCGCGGCATCCCGTATGCGACGCACGCGTGTGCAATGCGATCATCACGAATGGAGGGAACGATGCTCACCCAGCGTACGAAGGACATTGTCAAGGCGACGGCTCCCGTGCTCGCCGAACACGGATACCCGATCATCCAGCGCTTCTATACGAGGTTGTTCGACGCGCATCCGGAGTTGAAGAACGTGTTCAACATGGCGCACCAGGAGCACGGGCAACAGCAGCAGGCGCTCGCGCGCGCCGTCTACGCGTATGCGGAAAATATCGAAGACCCGGGCAGCCTGTCTGCCGTGCTGAGAAACATTGCGAACAAGCACGCGAGCCTCGATGTGCGCCCGGAACACTACCCGATCGTCGGCGAGCATCTGCTCGGCGCGATCAAGGACGTGCTGGGCGACGCGGCCACCGACGACATCATTTCGGCCTGGGCGCAGGCCTACGGCAATCTCGCGGATGTGCTGATGGGCATGGAAAGCGAGCTGCGCGAAGAGACAGCCACCCAACTGGGCGGCTGGACGGGCTGGCGCACGTTCGTCGTGAAGGAGAAGCGCTCTGAAAGCAGCGTCATCACGTCGTTCGTGCTCGAGCCCACCGACGGCAAGCCAGTCGTCAACTTCGAGCCGGGCCAGTACACGAGCGTCGCGGTGCGCGTGCCCGCGCTGGGCCTTCAGCAGATTCGACAGTACAGTCTGTCCGATATGCCCAACGGCAAGACATACCGGATCACCGTCAAGCGCGAAGCGGGCGATGCGCAACGGCGCGAGGGCTACGTGTCGTCGCTGCTGCACGAACAGGTGAAGGTCGGCGACGAGCTGCAACTGGCCGCGCCCTACGGCAACTTTCATATCGACGTCGATGCGAAGACGCCGATCGTGCTCATCAGCGGCGGCGTCGGTCTCACGCCGATGATCAGCATGCTCAAGCGCGCGATCCAGGACCCGGGACGCCGCGTCGTGTTCGTGCATGGCGCGCGCAACAGCGCCGTCCACGCGATGCGTGACAGGCTGAAGCAGACGGCCGCGACGCATTCGAACTTCCGCGCGATCATCTTCTACGATTCGCCGTTGCCCGCCGACGTGCAGGGACGGGACTACGACCATGCCGGCTTCATCGAACTCGACCGGATTGCGAGCGAGGTCATGCTGCCCGACGCCGATTACTACATCTGCGGGCCGATTCCGTTCATGCGCATGCAGCACGACAAGCTAAAGAGCATGGACATCCACGAATCGAAGATTCACTACGAGGTGTTCGGGCCGGACCTGTTCGCCGAATGAATCGCATCGGCCATCGGCTGCGATAACGCGCTACACATCGCATTACCCGTCGCGCGGCGTGACGAACGTCGCGTCGCGCGACGGATTGCGCGCTAGTGCGCTGCTTCAGCGGGCCGTTGCCTGAACACCGACCCGCAGACCAGAATGAACACGACGAGCGCAATCGACGCGTGATAGCGGCTCATCGCAAGACCGCCGTTGGCGATGGGCTTGTCAAGAAAGTCGCCGACCACGGCGCCGAGCGGCCGGGTCAGGATGAACGCGGCCCAGAAGAGCAGCGTGCGCGGAATCTCCGTTGCGTAATACGCAATGACGAGCGCGAGCAGCAATCCGCCGAAGATCAGCGCGGCACCGGAATAGCCGACACCTGCCGTGTCGGCCGTCCAGTCGCCCAGCGCGGTGCCGAGCGTCTGCGAGAACATGATCGTGACCCAGTAGAACACTTCGGCCTTGCTCGACGACACTGTCGTGACGGACACCGACCCCATCACGCGATACCAGACGAAGAGCGAAGCGAGCAGCAGGAACACGAGCAGCGTGCTGCCACCCGCATAACCGATGCCGAGCGACCGGTCTACGAAATCCGCGAGCGTCGTGCCGACCGTTGTGGTCGCGATGATCGTGACCCAGTACAGCGCGGGGCTGAAGCGCTCCGCTTTCATTTGCGCAACGACCGCTACGAGAAAGATCGCGGCGAAGATGATCGTGCCGATCAGATAACCCAGATTCATCGACATCGAGACGGCATCTCCGCCCGTTTCGCCGAGCGTCGTTGCGGCGATCTTGATGATCCAGAACGCGAGTGTGACCTCGGGAACCTTGACTATGGCGTTATTCGTTTTTTCCATGGCTTTAGCGTGAAATCCAGTTGAGACATGGTGGTTGAAATTGCAGGAATCGCCGGCTGATCGCGCCGATTGCATGTCGAACCCATGCGCAAATCGGCGGCCTGCCAGCGGCACAAGGCGACAGGCTAGCGATGTTTTCTTAACAAACCCTTAGTGTCGCGATGTTGTCGCTATGTGTTGGCGAGGGGCACACCGCTTGCTCGCCGAGAGCACGCTCTTGTTTCAAAGAGGTGATGACTCATGAACCCATCCACGAGTTCGGCCGACGGCGCATGCTACGAGTATCACGGCTATACGGTGACGGTCGGCGCGACGAGCCAGGACGGTGAGAACTGGCTGCCCGCGATCGATGTCGAACGCAACGGACAACGCGTGGACCTCGACGCGCCAGAAAGCGCTGTCCCGTTTTGGGCGACGCGCGCCGAAGCGCTTCGCGCGGGCATCGAACGCGCGCGCTATCTGCTCGACCGGCGCGATGGCCTGCTCGACGACCGCAATCCGGGCCGCCGGGGCTGATTTCAATCGATGCGATCCGATGCACTACGCTTTCAGCGCATCCTTCGATTTCGCCGCGAGCAACGGCAACTCGCGCACTCTCACGCCCGTCGCATCGTAGATCGCATTCGCAAGCGCCGCAGCGGCGGGACCTTGCGCCGCTTCTCCGACGCCGAGGAAAGGCAAGCCGGGACGATCGATCAACATGACCTCGACGTGCTTCGGCACCGATGAAAACCGCATGATCGGATACGTGCTCCAGTCGGCGCTCGTGATGCGCTCCTTGTCGAAGCGCGTCTCTTCGAACAGCGTCCAGCTGCTCGTTTGCAGGATACCGCCTTCGATCTGATTGCGCACGCCATCGGGATTGACGATCTGTCCGCAATCGACTGCGGCCACCACGCGTTCGATGCGAACGTCGCCCGTATCGCGGATGACGGTCACGTCCATCGCGATCGCAAGGTACGCCATCAGATTCTTGTATTGAGCGAACGCGAAGCCGGTGCCGCGCGGACTGGTGCCCGTTTTCTCCACGCGTGTTGCGCGCGGTTGCCAGTCGAATTGTTTGGCCGTCGCGCGAATGACGTCGAGCGCGCGCGGATCGTCGAGATGCTTGACGCGAAACGCGACGGGATCGGCATGCGCCGCGCCGGCGAGTTCGTCGATGAAGCTCTCGATCGCGAAGATGTTCATGTGCGCGCCGAGCGAGCGCATCGCGGACACGCGTATCGGCATGTCGGGCAGAAAGTGATGCTGCACGTGCAGGTTCGGCGCGCGGTAAAGCGGAATGCTGTTGCGATCGCCGCCGCCTTCGGGCATCGGAATCGGCTTCGGCGGCGCGGGCGTGAACGGATGCTCCAGCAGTTGCGCGGCCAACAGACGGCCCGCATTCTCGATGCGGTTGTTGTGCGTGTTGCTCCACAGTTCGTAATGCCAGTCGACGATCGCGCCACTATCGTCGAGCGATGCGCTTGCATCGACGGTCATCGCAGGGCCGAAAGGCTCCCACATGTGTTCCTGCTCGCGCATCGACTGCACCCGTACGGGACGTCCGGGCAGTTCGAGCGCGATCAGCGCGGCGTCGGCGGCGACGTCGTCGGCACCGTTGTGGCCATAACAGCCCGAGCCTTCGACGTGAACGCAGCGCACCTTGTCGCGCGGCATCGAAAGCAATTCGGCGAGGCCCGCGCGCAGCGGATAGACACCCTGCGTGTGGGTCCACACCGTCATCATGCCGTTGTCCAGATGAGCGACCGCACACGACGGCCCGATCGATCCGTGCGTCAGATAAGGCCTCGAATAGCGGGCCCGCAGTGTCGTCGCGGGCGCGGTGGAGGACGCGTGTCGATCGGCCACGCCGATTTCCTGCGCCGGCAGGCTCATCAGCACGTCGTGAATCTTCGCGGGATCGGGCAGCGGTGGCCCGGCGTGCCATTGCGCGGCGAGCATCAGCTCGCGCATCGCGACGATCGCGCGCCATTCGTCATCGGCGGCCACGGCGAGATAGCTGCCGTTGCGCACGACCTTGACGACGCCGGGCAGCGCTTCGACGCGCGTGGTATCGACGGAAGCGAGCGTCGCGCCATAGGCCGGCGGCCTGACGACGCGGGCATGCAGCATTCCAGGCAGACGCAGGTCCTGCACGTAGCTCGCGCCGCCCGTCACCTTGGCGGGGATATCCACGCGCGGCAGCGTGCGGCCGATCACCGCGTAACGCGCCGGCGCCTTCTTCGGCGCATCGGGCTGCGCGTTCCGATGCAGGTTCGCATGGCGGACGGCTTCGCCATACGTGACGCGGCGCCCATCCGCCGCGACGATCGCGCCATCGCGCGTCGTCAGTATCGATGCGTCGACGCCCAACCGCGACGCCGCGCTCGCGACGAGCAGCGCGCGCACCTGAGCCGCCGCGTTGAGGATCGCGGTGCCGCTGTCCGCCATCGTGTGGCTGCCCGCCGTATAGCCCTCGTTCGGGGTCGCGCCGGTGTCGGCGGTGATCAGGTCGATCGCGTCTGGCGACAAGTCGAGTTCTTCTGCGGCGAGCTGCAACAGGGCCGTGCGCACGCCCGTGCCGAGTTCCGCCTTGCCGGTGCATGCGCTCACGCGGCCATCGGGATCGATCTTGATCCACGCGTCGAGCAACGGCGTGGTCTTGAGGCTGCCGGGCAGCTTCGGCGCGCTCGCGCTGAAGCTGCCCGCTTCCGTCGTGGTCTGCGCGAGCGCGGCCGCGCCGGGCACGATCGCGAAGCTCACCATCAGCGAGCCGCCGACGAGGAAGCGGCGCCGTCCCGCATCGCTTGGCGCGCCATCTGAAGCGGCCATATAGCGGTGATCGTTGCTCATGACTTCGCTCCGTCGTTTGCCTGCGATGGAGGCGCGGCCACTTCGCCGATCGCGGCCAGTATCCGCATGTGCGTGCCGCAGCGGCACAGGTTGGGCTGCATATGGCGGCGAATCTGTTCGTCGGTCGGATGCGGCGTGCGGTCGAGCAGCGTCTGCGCGCGCATGATCATGCCCGCGATGCAGTACCCGCATTGGGCGGCTTGCTGATCGATGAAGGCTTGTTGCAGCCGTCCCGGATGTTGCGCCGTGCCGAGCCCTTCGACCGTGCGCACCGGCCGCTCGCCGACGGCCACGACGGGCATCAGACACGAGAACACCGCTTCGCCGCCGACGCTGACCGTGCATGCGCCGCATTGGCCGAGTCCGCAGCCGAACTTCGCGCCGTTCAGCTGCAACTGGTTGCGCAGCACATAGAGCAGCGGCGTGGACGGATCGACATCGAGTGTGTGACTGACTCCGTTGACGTTGAGCGTGATCATCGTTGTGGGCTTTCCTTTCGAAGACGGGCGACCGCGTCGGCATCGAGCGAGGGCCACGCGCCGCGTGCGGTGAAGCGCGTGCGCGTGTAGTTCGCGAGCTCGGCGATTTGCGCATCGGTGAAGGTGCTTGCAAAGGGGGGCATGAACTGCGCCGACGCGCTGTCGTCCCAGTCGATTCCATCGAGGATGATGCGGACCATGTTGCGCGGGCTATCGGCGTTGACGGCCGTGCCCAGCGACAGCGACGGATGAGCCGGGCCGCCCGATATCGGCGCGCTGTTGCCGTGGCACGATGCGCAGGCCGCGACGAACAGGCTCGCGCCGTTTCCGGGCTGGGCCGCGACGCTGACGCGAGAAACAGAAGAGTTGGGAGAAGCGGCGGCATCGCCGGGCGTGGCGCGCGTATTGGACTGCAACGCAATCAGATACGCAGCGATTGCCTGAACGTCTTCTGCGGAAGCGTCGGCGAGCAGGCGCGTGACAGCGCGCATCGGACCCGCAGACGCGCCGTGTTCGCTCGCGAAGCCCGTGCGCAGGTAGCTGACGAGCTGCGCTTGCGTCCAGGGCCTGGGACGCGTCGAGAGATTCGTCAGCGCGGGCGCATCCCAGCCTTCCATCGTGCCGCCTTGCAACGCGCTGTCGCGTCGTTCCGCGCCCAGGCGGTTGAGCGGCGTGTGGCATGCGCCGCAGTGCCCGACGCTGTCGACGAGATAGCGCCCGCGCGCGGCTTCGGGATCGGCAGTGCTCGACGATGATTCGTCGGGACCGGGATGCAGATACAGCAAGTTCCACGCGGCCATGATCGGCCTGAAGCCGAGCGGAAACTGCAACTCGTTTTTCGGCGCGCGTGCGTTGACGGGTTCGCGGCTCATTAACCATGCATAGAGCGATGCGATATCCGCATCGCTCATGCGCGTGAAGTGCGGATACGGAAACGCCGGATAGAGCAGATGGCCATCGCGCGAAACGCCGTGCCGCATCGCGCGCGTAAATGCGTCGAGCGACCAGCGGCCGATGCCCGTGTCCTTGTCGGGTGTGATGTTGGTCGAATAAATGACGCCATACGGCGTTTGCAACGGCAGTCCGCCGGCGAACGGTTCACCGTCGGGCGCGGTGTGGCAGCCGATACAGTCGCCGATTGCCGCGAGATTCGCGCCGCGCGCCACGGCCGCTGCATCGCCGGCGGGCGACGAGGGCATCGATACGGGTTCGAGTCGCGATTGCCATGCATGCGCGGCGCGGCCACCGTATGCAGCCGCGAGAGCAAGAACGATGATGGTCGCGCCTGCAACGAATATGCGTCTACCTTTCATCCCGCCTCCAGTGCGCAGCATGCTGCGTTCGAGGAAACGCTACCTATGATGCCTGAGGCGAGGAGAAGTATCTGCTGACGTCGAAGTTCTTTGCGCTGATGCGTGTCCGCATCTGCTGGCGGTTCGCGCCATTTGCGCTAGTGGCTCGCCCCGGAGGAAGGAGCATCGCTTGCGGCAGTTGAAGGGGAAGCGGCGACGGACCCCGGCTGCGTATTGCCGGGGCGCGTGCCGGCCGCCGCAATGCCGCCGCCTGGCGCACGCATGCTGTCGTTGCCCGCTTCGTGGGCCTTCTTGCACGCGGCCGTGCCGAATGCAAGCGAGGCGACCGCGAGCGCAACAGACAGAAACCGTTTCATGTTTTCTCCTCGCGCTATGCCGTGTGGCGTGAGATCAATCGCAGCAGACAACGTACCCGATCGAGCCGCGCTCGCCCGGTTCGACAGGATTGACGGCCTGTTGAATGCTTCGGGCACGTGGCGTGCATCGCGCAGCAGTGAGGACCGCAAATCCAAGGGCAAAGGGTCTGCAAGACGATGCAGCGCGGATCGCGTGGGTCTGACCGGCTCATGCGGATGTGTCGTCGACGCATCTTTATCTTCAGCAAAAGGCGTATTCATGGCTTCGACCACTTCAACATATCGATCGAGATTCGCGGCGGCGGTTTTCGATCTGCTGAATCCGATCCCGTATGGTCTCTTCGTCGGCACATTGATTTTCGATGTGACTTACGTGATCACACGCAATGTTTTCTGGGGCAAGGGCGCCGCGTGGCTTGTCGCGGCGGGACTCTTTTTCGCCATCGTTCCGCGCCTGATCAATCTCTGCCACGTATGGATTCCATCGCGGCATCGGGCGACAGGGGTGATGAGGGCGACAGGCATCGAGAGACTCGACTTCTGGTTGAACCTGCTCGGGATCGTCGCGGCGATCGTCAATGCATTCGTTCATAGCCGCGATGCTTATGCAATGGTTCCGCTGAACGTGATCCTGTCGGTGATCACCGTAGTGTTGCTGAGCATCGGGCAGATCGCACTCGCATTCGATAAGGTCGGTTTCAGGGAGACGGCTCATGAATAAGCGCATCGTGAGCAGCGTCGTCGCAATCGCGCTCGCGGCGCTCGCGAGCGGATGCAACGAGCAGGCAACGTATGACCCCGAGCATCAGGCGGGAGCCAATCCGCCGCTGCCGGCCGTGCGTAATTTCTTCGCCCCGCCAATGCAGGTGCCGAAGTACGTCGGATGGCAGAAGGGCGCAACACCGAAGGTGGCTGACGGCCTGAAGATCGAGGCAATTGCATCGGGACTCGTGCATCCGCGCCAGGTCTACGTTCTCCCGAACGGGGATATTCTCGTCGCGGAATCGAACAGTCCGAACGAGGAGGCCGTGACCACGCCGAAGCAGCTGATCGCCGGCATGATCGAGGGACGTTCGGGCAAAAAAGCGAAAGGCGCGAATCGCATCTCGTTGCTGCGAAAGCGTGCGGACGGCAGCGGGCAATGGGACAAATATCTGTTCATCGATCATCTGCATTCGCCGTTCGGCATGCAGCTCATCGGCGACACGCTCTATGTGGCGGATACCGATGCGATTTTGAAGTACCCGTACAAGTCCGGCGAGACCAGCATTTCGACTCGCGGCGTCGAGCTCACCGATCTTCCCGACACGATCAACCATCACTGGACCAAAGCACTGCTCGCGAGCCCCGATGGCAAGAAGCTGTATGTCGGCGTCGGCTCGAACAGCAATGTCGGCGAGAACGGCCTGGACGTCGAGTACCGGCGCGCGGACGTACTCGAAGTCGATATCGCGACGGGCGGCAGCCGCATCTACGCGGACGGAATACGCAACCCGACAGGTCTGCAATGGGAGCCGAAAACGGGAAGGCTTTGGGCGATTGCGAACGAACGCGATGAGATTGGCGCGGACCTCGTTCCCGACTACCTTACCTCCGTGCAGGAACACGGCTTCTATGGCTGGCCGTACAGCTACTACGGCCAGCATGTCGACCGGCGCGCGCAGCCGCAACGCCCCGACCTCGTCGCAAAGGCGATCAGGCCTGACTATGCGCTCGGCTCACACGTCGCGGCGCTCGGATTGCTTTTCTATACGGGAAATGATCTGCCCGCGCAGTATCGGGGCGGCGCGTTTATCGGCGAGCACGGCAGCTGGGACCGTTCGCCGCTCAGCGGTTATGCCGTCGAGTATGTCGCGTTCGAAAACGGCAAGCCTGTCGGCGAGCCGAAGCCGGTCGTTACCGGCTTCTTCTCCCGCGACGAAAAGCAGCTATATGGCGCGCCCGTCGGTCTCGCGCAGGATCGCGACGGCGCGCTGATCATCGCCGACGATGTCGGCAATACCATCTGGCGCGTGACAAAGGCAGGTGGCTAGCTGGCGACGCAAGCACGCTTCATCGTTCATATCGTCGACGTTGCGCGCCCTGCACATCGAAAATGGATGGAGTAGTCTGTCGGCTCGGCATTCCGCCTTGCGCCGCATCGCACGATGTGGACGCGCATCATCGTCCAGTCCGGTTCATTACGTTCAACGCGGTTCATTCATCAATGAGGACAGCATGGAATATCGTCACCTCGGCGCATCGGGATTCAAGGTTCCGGTACTGAGTTTCGGCACGGGAACGTTCGGAGGAAAGGGCGAACTCTTTCAGGCATGGGGAGAAACGGACGTCGCCGAGGCGCGCAAGCTTGTCGATATCTGTCTCGACGCCGGCGTGACGATGTTCGACAGCGCCGACATCTATTCGAGCGGCGCGTCGGAGTCCATCCTGGGCGAAGCGCTCAAGGGGCGGCGCGACAAGGTGATCGTCTCGACGAAGGCCACTTTTCGTTTTTCCGAGAGCGACCCGAACGATGTCGGCTCGTCGCGCTTTCATCTGATCAAGGCAGTCGACGCGGCATTGAAGCGTCTGCAAACGGATTACATCGATCTCTTCCAGTTGCACGGCTTCGATGCGAAGACGCCCGTGCAGGAAACGCTTTCGACGCTCGACGATCTCGTGCGCGCGGGCAAGATCCGCTACACGGGCGTGTCGAATTTCTCTGGCTGGCACTTGCAGAAATCGCTGGATGTAGCGGACCGTTACGGCTATCCGAGGTATGTTGCGAACCAAACCTACTATTCTCTGATCGGCCGCGACTACGAGTGGGAACTGATGCCGCTCGGCATCGATCAGGGCATCGGCGCAGTGGTGTGGAGCCCGCTCGGTTGGGGCCGCCTGACGGGGAAGATTCGCAGAGGGCAGCCGTTGCCCGCGCAGAGCCGCCTGCACAAGACGGCCGATATCGGTCCGCCCGTGCCCGACGAGTACCTTTATCGCGTCGTCGATGCGCTGGACGATATCGCCAAGCAAACCGGCAAGACCGTTCCGCAGATCGCGTTGAACTGGCTGTTGCAGCGTCCCACTGTTGCGACGGTGCTCGTCGGGGCGCGCAACGAGGAACAGTTGCGTCAAAACCTCGGCGCAGTCGGCTGGAATCTCACGCAGGAGCAGATATCTAAACTCGACCAAGCGAGCAAGGTCCGGCCGGCCTATCCCTATTGGCACCAGGAAGGATTCGCGGAACGCAATCCGTTCCCGGTATAAGCCATCCCCAACGCATTCGAGGGAACGCTGCGTCGTTGTCCGAAGCATCTTGCCTTGGCGCGCGCAGCGTAATGTCGAATTGAACGATACTTCGTCGGAGATGCGGCCTTCGAGTGACAGCATCGCCTTGATCGCCGATGCATTGGGCGCGGCGAAAAACAGTTCTATCGCGGGCCTGAGGCGGTTGAAAATACGGCGTGCTGCGTCCGGATGTGGGGCCGCGATCACGGGGAAAATCGGGCGCCGCGTCGCGAGTCGCGCTCAGTAAGTATGATCCGCAACAACGCGGGCCACGGTTTCCAGAGACCGCCTGAGCGTGTCGAGATCGACGGAGCCGAGCGCCAGCCGGATCGCGTGAGGCACATGAGCCGACGTCGAAAACGGCTGGGCCGTCGACACCGAAACGCGCTCGCGCATCAACGCCATCGCAATCGTGTCCGCGCGAACCTCCTGCGGCAGAGGAAGCCAGACGAAGTACGACACGGGATGGCTGATCCGCTTGAGCCGGCCCAGGACTTCGGCGGCGAGGCTTTGACGTATCGTGGCGTCTCGCCGCTTCCCGGCTTCGAGCCGGTCTACCGTGCCGTCCTCCATCCAGCCGCATGCAATGGCCGTCATGGTCGCGGGCGCGTTCCAGGTCGTTGCCCTGATAGTCCGTTCGAGCCCGGGAATCCATTCGCGCGGTGCACGGACGAAACCGACGCGCAACCCGGTCGCGACACTCTTCGACAGGCTCGACACATACACCGTCGTCTCGGGAGCAAGCGATGCCAACGGCGGCGGCGCATCTTCGGCGAGGAATGCATAGGCTGCGTCTTCGATGACGATCAGTCCGTGGTGTCGAGCGAGGGCGACAAGCTCGCGACGTCGCGTCGTGCTCATCACCCAGCCGAGCGGATTGTGCAGCGTCGGCATCGTGTAGACGGCGCGTACTCGCCGTCGCTTGCACAGGGCCGCCAGCGCCTCCAGATCGGGTCCGCGCCCAGCGGCCGGTAGAGGCGCGAGCTCCAGGTGATTGGCCTCGGCGGCCAGCTTGAAGCCCGGATAAGTCAGCGCATCGACGGCCACCACGTCGCCGGGCTCGAATAGCGCCATCGCGGTCGTCGTCAGGCCGTGCTGCGCGCCGCTCACTAACAACGTGGTGTCGACGGTTGCGGGCACGCCCCGGCTCGCCAGGTGACGCGCGACCGTCGTCCGCTCGTGCTCGCGCCCGCCGTGCGGCTGATATCGAAGCAGGGACTCCAGATCACCTGCGGCCGCAAGCTGACGCAGTGCTGCCCTGAGAAGATCGGTCTGGCCCGGCGCGGACGGATAGTTGAAGCTCAGGTCGACGATGTCCGCGCTCCACGCATGCAGGTCGATGCCTTGTCCGCGAGGCAGCGGCTCCTTGACGAACGTGCCGCGGCCAGCTTCGCCGCTCACCAGACCCATTGCTTGCAGCTCCGCGTAGATGCGCGTGGCCGTGACCAGGGCCAGGCCTTCGCGAGCAGCGAGGTCGCGGTGAGTCGGCAGACGCGTCCCGGGACGCAGGCGGCCTGCGCGGATATCGGCCGCGAGGCGATCGACCAGCTCTTTGTAGCGGGGCTGAGGCATGCCTGAATGTATCCATGACAATTATTTGATTGTATTGATTGTCGGCCCTACGATGAAGCGATTCAACGTCGCCACCCGCACGAGGACCGCCATGCATATCGCCATCCTGACCTTTGAAGGCTTCAATGAACTCGACTCGCTGATCGCACTCGGCATCCTCAACCGGGTCAGGAAGCCGGGATGGCGGGTGTCGATCGCGAGTCCGGTTGCGAAGGTGCGGTCGATGAACGGCGTGGTGCTGGAGGCGCAAGCGTCGCTGAAGGACGCTTGCGAGGCCGACGCCGTGCTGGTCGGCAGCGGAATGCAGACCCGTGACGTCGTCAGCGATGCGACGTTGATGTCGCAATTGAAGCTCGATCCGACGCGCCAGCTATTGGGCGCGCAATGCTCGGGCACATTGATACTCGCGAAGCTGGGTCTGTTGAACGGCGTGCCGGCCTGCACGGACCTGACCACCAAGCCGTGGGTCGAAGAAGCGGGTGTGGCTGTGCTGAACCAGCCGTTCGTGGCGAGGGGAAATGTCGCGACGGCGGGCGGCTGTCTGTCGTCGCAGTATCTGGCAGCGTGGTTCATCGCGCGTCTGGAGAGCGTCGAGGCCGCGCGCAGCGCGATTCACTACGTTGCGCCAGTGGGAGAGAAGGAGACGTACGTCACGCGCGCGATGGCGAACATTTCGCCGTTTCTCTGAGGCGTCTCACGCGCCGAGGAGACGCGGCCGATCGCGCGTTGTGCGTATTGGCGAGCGCATCGGTATTGCGACGTTCGCCGATTCACCGCACTCGAGCTGACTCCGCACGCACGGTGGCGGGAACGCGCATCCGGTACAGAGAGACGGCTTGTATCGCGAGCGTGCAGAAAATCGCGCCGCCATATGCGGCAAGCAGATTGAACCGCGTCAACGTCAGGCCGAGCACATAGAAAAACGCAGCGAAGGCGAGAAGTCCCGCCACCATGCCGCGCAATACTTGCTGCGCGGCTGCATGGCCCATCATCCGATGACTGAAAACGGCAAGAATGATCCCCATGAACGGGAAGGATGCGAGCACGCCGCTCGCTTCTGGTCCGACGTAAGGCGCGGTCAACGTCACGCTGACGACGAGGCCGGCAATGAGCGCCATGCGCGTCGGCAGATCCCACCACGGCGCATCGAGCTTGCCGGTTTTTGCCGTCGAATTGGGAATGACGCTGAGCGCGAGCATGGCGGCCAGGATCGCGACAAGAAAGAGGCCCGTTTCCGGTAGCGCGATGTGTTGCAACAGACCGGCGACGATGGAAAACGTCGCGCAAGCGCCAGCGAGTGCCACGGGCCATCCCTGGGCCGCCAGTCTGCAATAGACAAAGCAAAAGGCCGCTTGCGCAGCCGTCGCGACGAGCGACCCCGCCGTGGCCTGCGCGGCAAAGGCAGAGCCATGCTCGAGCGTCAGGAAAAGCGAGATCGGCCCCGACGTGAGCGGCAGCGCGACTACAAGCCCGCCGATTGCCTCGCCCCAGCGGCGAACGGCCATGGATGCACCCAACAGCAACAGCGGCGTAACGATGAGCTTGAAAGCAAGAAGATTCATGATGTGCGAACAATGAAAAGGATGCCGGCCTTGGAGAGATATTGAAGGCCGCCGCCCCGGCTGACAAACCATTTGTCATCATATAATGCGTGAGCGAGACTCACACATATCTATCTATGTTCGACCGGCTTCCCCCTCTGCAAACGCTGCGCGCCTTCGAAGCAACGGGGCGGTTATTGAGCATGACGCTGGCGGCGGAGGAACTGCACGTCACGCATGGCGCAGTGAGCCGGCATATCAAGACGCTCGAAGATCATCTCGGCGTCGCGCTGTTTCAACGCCTGACCCGGCGGATCATCCTGACGGAAGCCGGGGCCGAGTTTCTGCTGGTCGTGACTCGCGCGCTGGGAGAACTGACGAGGGAGGCCGAGCGCCTTCGTGCCCCTGACAATGTCGCGCGCCTGAAGATCAACGCCAGTGTTTCGTTCGCGAACAAGTGGCTCGCGCCACGGCTGCATCGGCTGAAGGCGCTGCATCCGGAACTCGACGTTCACCTCGACGTCACCGATACGTATGTCGATCTCAACGACAGAGAGGTCGATGTGGCGATACGTTATGGGAGCGGTCGCTATCCGCGCGTCCTCGCAGAGCGGATTCTGGAAGAGACCGTGACGCCCGTTTGCAGCCCTGCCTACAGAGAGGAAATGGGTGGATTGCCTTCTGTGGCGAGTCTTGCCGGTTGTACGTTGCTGCACGAGGACGGCATGCTGGCCAACTGGGAGCAATGGTTCGCGCTGACGGGTGTGAGCAGCGTGCGTAGCGATCGCGGTTCGGCGTACAGCCACGGGAGCCTGGCCATCGAGGCGGCGATTCGCGGCGAAGGCGTCGCACTCGGGCGCAGCGTGATCGTGGCGGACGACATTGCAGCCGGACGGCTGGTTGCGCCGTTCCCGCAGTTTCGCCTCAAGGCCGAGCGCGGCCATGATCTCGTCTATCGCATCGGCAGCCGCGACGACCCGAAGGTGTGCGCATTGCGCGACTGGCTCTCTGACGAAATCCGGTTGTTTCTCGCGCGCGCGGGCTGATCGTCGAGCGCTCGCCGGCATGTGACGGGGCGCGCGCCATGGCCTCGCAGCAGTCGAAGTCCGAAGGCTTTTGCGCACCGCAGCGAACGGACGCACACCGGTACCGTAACGAATACGAGGGGCAGGTCAGCCCGGACAACGGACTTCCGCACGCGGATCGTAGCTGGCGCGTTAATCGTTGATTTCCCGACGCAAGAAGACGCGCGGGTATAAAAGGTGCTCACTTCCCTCAGGAGTTTGTTCGCGTGCAGGTTGACGTTCTTTCGTCCGCCTGATCGCGTTGTGAGGCACCCATGGACCGATTGCAAGGCCGGGCCGATAGCACCGGCGCGTGGCCTCGACGCGTGCTGATCGCGCTTTTCGCGGCGGCCTGTCTTTCCTGTGGCGGAGGTGGTGGCGGAATGTCTGATGGCAAGGCATCGGTCGGCGCATCACCGATTCCGTGGACCGGTACGTGGGCTGTTGCACCATGGGCCACCGATGCACCGGGCTTCAACAACCAGACCGTGCGCCAGATCGTGCACACGAGCATTGGCGGGTCTGCTGTGCGCGTGCAGTTGTCGAACCTTTACGGGAGCAAGGCAGTCGTGATCGGCAACGTTTATGTTGCCCTGCGCGACAGGGGTCCCACTACGGTCGCCGGCAGCACCAGAACGATCACGTTCGGAGGCCAGCAAAGCGTGACGCTGCCCGCAGGTGCGTCAATCGCAAGCGATCCCGTTCCATTCGACGTGCCGCCACTCGCGGACATTGCCGTCAGCGTTTATTTGCCCAGCGAGACGCCACCGCGGCCGACGGGTCACGACGATTCGCTACAGGACGTCTATGTCGCGCCGGGCAACGTCGGGGCCGATCCGGGTTTCACCGGCTCCACCACCAACCCTGCCGGTCAGGCCTACTATTTTTTGACGAACGTCGATGTCCAGAACGCGCATGCAACGGGCGCGGTAGTAGCGTTCGGCGCGTCGATCACTCAGGGGCTCAGATCCAGCAGCAATGCCAATCGTCGCTGGGCGAACGATCTTGCCGTGCGCCTGTTCAACGCCGGCATGGCGGTCGGTGTGTTGAACGAAGGAATCAGTGGCAATACTTTCTTTGCGGATGGCGAGGGCGAAGCGGGCCTCAATCGCTTCGATCGCGACGCGTTGGCCCAGCCGGGAGTGAAGTGGGTTATCGTCTCCGACGATGCCGTCAACAACCTCAACACCGCGTCGCCATCCAGCGCGCAGGATCTGATCGGCGCGTTTCAGCAGTTGATCGCCCGCGCGCATCGGGTGAATGTCAAGGTGATCTGCTCCACGCTGACACCGTTTCGTGGCACACAGTTCTGGACATCCGCGGTCGAAGCTACACGCGAAGAGGTCAACGCGTTCGTGCTGAGCCCGACGAGCGGCTGCGATGCCGTGCTGGACCAGGCTCGCGCCGTAAGCGATCCCGCCGACCCAGCCTCCTTCCTGCCGGCATTTAACAGTGGCGATAACTTGCATCCGAACGACGCCGGCATGCAGGCGATCGCCGACGCATTGGACCTCACTAGCCTCAAGTGATGACGCGAACGGCGTCGAACTCCAGGGGCCGCCAATAGTCGCCGCATGAAGCCGTCTTTCCAATGGCGGTCTGATTTCAAGGAGTCAACGGGTGGATGCAACAAATGACTGCGCGAACTTCATTCGCGATCAATACCCGTATCCACCCTGACAAGGCACATAGGCGCGTTGATAGCTGTCGTAGCAAGTCGCCGAAGGCGGTTGCGCATAAACCGGTTGTCCATAAGCGGGTTGCTGATAGACCGGTTGTGTATAGGTGGGCTGGGCAGTCGCAACCGACGTCACGAGCGCCCCCAGCACCGCGCCTCCGATGAGCGCGCCCACGATCGCGCCGCCGTTGCCGCCGCCGTGACCATGGCCCCAGCCACCGCGCCCGTGCGCCGATGCCTGCTGGGTCACCAACAAACTACCGATTACCAACAAGACGAGTGCTGAGCGTTTCATGAGACTCTCCCTTTTTCCGTTTGACGGATTCATGGAGATCATCTTAAGCAGGCGTCGATGAAATAACTTATGCAGTTGGTAACTGCGCATTTCAAATATTACAAGGCCGCGTTTCGGTATTTCATGCAGGTATCCGAATGCGATGCGCGTTTGGGGGCGTATCTGCTTCATCCTGTCGTCTGCATGTCTATTCGCTAAGTGATAAGGATGGCGAATGAAATGATCGACTTCCGAATTACTGCTTTCCCACGATTCGCCATTGGCATATTGATGTGTCCGCCTTAAATCGACTACGCTGCGAGACCTGTATCGTCATAAAGAATGAACTGTCGTGGTGGCTGAGTTAGCTGGCCGTGTTCCTTGCGCGCCGATACCGGACGCGTGCGCGGGGACGGGCTATCCGTATGCGTATTTCTGGTATCTGCAGCACGGATTGCCCGCGCGGCCCGTTAGTGTCCGGGCTCACTCGTTTGGTGGTGAACCTCAACCGCGGGCCGCCACGGTAGCCACAATCAGAGCCGAAAAGACCAGCGCCGGGGCGAGATGCCGGAATGGCTCTCGATTTCGCACCAACGTGAAGAGCACGCCGATCATGATCGTACCGGCCAGCGTCAGGCCTACGACTCTGGTTTGTTGTCCAGGAAGAAGTGCCGCACTGAACAGTTCGAGAGTGCCACATAGCAATCGAAACCATGCCGGATAACCCCAGCGCGCGAAGTCGCGCTTCACCGCGCCGCGTCCTGCGAGATTGACGACACCGGCAACCGCGAACAGAACCGCTACGATCGTCGCGAGAAGCGATTCGACGGATGCACTATTCCATGCCATCGTCATGCTCCGTTGATTTGCTGAAAGTGCGTTGGTGCAGAGAGGTCCGCAATCAGGCCGGGACCATGGGGTTTCCACGCAAGAACGCGCCGGGCATGCTGGCCGCTTACTGTCTGATCGAGCGCCAATGCATCTGCGAACGGTCCAAGCGATTTGCGAGCGTCGTCGAGCGGCCAGAGTTCGAGGCGATCGGCCCCGACCGAGGTCCGAATCGCTTCACCCATTTCGGCGACGGCAACGGCCTCTTCCGCGACCACGTTGAAGATCTGCCCCGTGACCCGATCGTCCCCGCTTGCCGCCTGTTCCACCGCGCTCAGGTACGCCGTGGCGAGATCATCGACGTGAACAGCAGGCCAGTGATTGCGACCATCGCCGACGATCCTCACACTGCCGGTCCGACAGACCATGCCGGCAAGCATGCCGAAGATGCCACCGCCGTAGCCATGCACCATCGCCGGCCTGAGAATCACTGCGGCAATGGCGCGGCGTGCTGCCAGCGCCTGCACATGTTGCTCCACTGCGGGCCGCCACGCGATGAGTGGTGTGGGGTTCAGCGCCGATGCTTCAGTCGCCGGTTCCCCCGCCGTATTGCCGTAGACCCACGAGCCCGACGTATAGACGAACGCCGCGCCCGGATGCAGATGCGAAAGCATCGCTACAGCTGCGGCCTCATCAGCAGCAGCGGCAGAAGCGTCGTTGGTGGACGCGATGTGCAGGACGCCGTCAGCGGAACCGGCAGTGCCAGCGAAAGACTGTGGCTCACGCAGGTCGCCGGAATGCAGTTTCACGCCGAAACGTGCCAGCGTGCTGGCGGCCGCCGACCTGTCCTCGCGCACCAGCGCCGTCACCCGATGGCCGAGGCCGACTGCCTTGCGCGCGACCGCTTGCCCGATGTAGCCCGTACCACCCGTCATAAACAATTCCAAAGCGTTCTCCCAACGAATCGTGCGAGTTGAATAAAGACACAAACGAGACCATTGGGTCTCGTTTTGGCAAAGGTAAACGAGACTGATCAGTCTTGTCAACTGCTCGGCGATCTGGTATTTATTTCGTATGAACGTCTCCTCTCCCCCCAGCTTGAGCCCGCTGCAACGCCGCAAGCGGTCTGCAATCCTCGACGGCGCGAAAAGCGTTTTTTTACGTCAGAGTTTCGATCTGGCAACGATGGACGATGTTGCAGCGGCCGCCGGCGTCGGCAAACAGACGGTCTACCGTCACTTCGGGTCCAAGGAGGCGCTCTTCGTTGGTCTGGTGATCTCGATGTGTGCTCAGGTAGGTGAATTTCTCTCCAGCGCTCTGGACGAGCAGTCCGATGGCTCACCCGACGTCGAGTTGCGCGAGTTGGGATGGTTGCTGGCACGAAGCCTTATCGCGCCGGATAATCTGCGGCTTTACCGGGCCATCGTAGCTGAGGCCGAACGTCTTCCGGAACTCGGTCAGGTGTTTTACGAAAACGGTGCAAAGGTCGTGCGCGCCGTCGCCGCAAGAATCCTGCGAAAGCGATTTGACGAATTGACTGCTGCATTCCGGGCAGCAACATTCGTCCAGTTGGTGCTAGGCGACGCGTATCTGGAACTAACAATTGGCTTCACGGTGCCCGATGTTGAGGCGCGCTTTGCACTGCAGATTGAAGAGGCGGTAGCGGCTGCACTTCGCTAACGAGCGCAGAACAAGATGTTGAGTCGCTGCATGCGGAGCGCAACAGCGTGTCGCGCGGGAAGCAATCGTTCCATTGCTTCCCGGGTTCGCCTGGTCTACGTCGATCACTACCGGCTGCTTTGGCCGACAAAGCAACGCTCACCGTTGCGAATTGAGCGGCCGCTTGCCGAGCGGATCCGACGTCTAACCATTCGAGCATCAGTGCTTGAGATTGTCTCTTGTTGCCCGACCGTACGCGCTCGCCAACGTGGCCGTAAGTCGCCGTACAAAAGCAGTCGCCTTGCGTCTGCGGCTGCCTGTGGCGTCATTGCACCGTGAGTGCAACCGGGCACTAACGGTCCGTTGCGATCGATTCGCGAAGGACCGTTCACAAGAGAAGGATCGCTCTTCGAAGGGCGATTAAAACCGACAACCCTTCTGCCTGAATCATTTGCTACAAGGTCACGTCCGCGATCCTTTCCAGCGCGACGATCCTCGCGGTCGCGCATTTTTCACGGATAGCCTTGAGACGGGCGTACTCTGGCGAGTCATACCAGGCCATCAAGGAATCCATGTCCGGAAACTGAATGATGACGAGCCGATGCGGCTGCCAATCGCCTTCGAGAACTTTGGTCAGACTGCCACGGCCCGAGCACTTTCCGCCGTAGCGCGCCTCGGTAACAGGTATTTCTCGTTTGTATGCTTCGAAAGGGCGGCTTCTTATACGTCGACATCGGCAATAAGGTATGCAGACATGGCGCGATCCTCCTTTTCACGGTAGTCACACCGCTCGTTGTCGCTGATTGATTGTAGCCAACTGGGGCGTCAATCCGCGGGCAGTACTGACTGTCGTGACAGCCGGCGTTGTCGAACAACTGCAATGGCGGAACAGCTGCGGACTGCGGTCAAGTCGAGTATGGACGTTCTACCGAGGGGCGCACTTTTCTGCTTTGGCCAAGGATGCGGCATCTACTTCCTCGCCCATCCAGATGTCCGGCCGTCGTAAAAAAGACCACTGCCCGTCACGGACAGTGGTCTTTTGTTCTCCTGAACCGGCTGGCTAATGAATAAGTCGCACTCCAGATCGCTTTGCGCCTGATTGCGAATCTTGATTGCTGCTATTTGCCGGGTGACACGGTGCTTGGAGTCGCCAGCGTGTTGTTAACGCCGTAAGCGCTAGCGCGGGGCGTCGAACTATCATTCGTGCTCTTTTGCTGGCTCGAGTTCGGCGACGCGGTGCCCATGCCGCTGTCCGAGTTAGTGGCAGCAGGCGTGCCGTAGCTGCTCGTTGTATTGGCTGCGGCCGCCGGTGACACGGTGCTCGGGGTTGCGAGCGTATTGTTGGCCTGCGCGTAAACGCCACCCGATAGCGTGAATGCGGCGACGGCCGCGATTGACGTGATGCTTGCCTTGTTCATGATTCGCTCCTCCTTGTTTGGACTGGAATTCCGACGCAAACGGTCGATCCGTCTTTTCTCAATGGTGCTCGTCGTACGCCGCGGCTCGCGGCGATCAAATCTGCGCGGCCGTTTGCAGTGGTACATATGATGCAGACCGTAGATTGCCGCTGAGGGCCCTCAACGAGACATCGAAGCCGCTCGTCGAAAGAATCGACCGCGCGTGAGTTAGCCCTTGGCAACTGAGCACAAGTTTAGAAAAGCTGTCACGGATAATTAAGCGCATTGTTCGCAAGGGTATATTTCGGCTTTTGAGCGAGAATGAACGATTTAGCCCGCTCGTCGAGCGGGAATCCGTTTCGCGGCAACGAGACCTCGATCGCGTCCCTGCGGAGGGTTTCGTCGACGAGATTGTTGGAGCCGCCTCGCCCGTCGCTCTCCCGCTTCACCGCAATGACGTAGCGATCTCGCTCCTGCGAGTCGTTGCAGAGCGAATAGCTGCGACGCGCGCCGTCGGGCACAACGACGGTCAGGTTCGGCCCCGCTTCGAACGGCGGCAGCGGGGCGCCTGCGGACCGGTTAGCTGAAAGCACCAGATGTCGCGCGCAATTTTCTCCAGGTAACGGGTCCGACATGATGCCGGCTCTGCGCAATCGCGATGACTACGCGTTACCTGTAAAACAGCTAATCGTCATATACCCGTATAGCAGTTATCTTGCAATTACCCGTTTTGCAGGTAAAATGCACTTACCTGCGTTACAGCTATCCCGCGAGCCGCCTCGATGAAACGCACGCTGATCACTCCGCACCAGCTTGGCCAGATCCTTCGCACCGCCCGGCGCGCGAAAGGGCTTTCGCAGGCTCAGGCGGCGTCGCGGGTGGGCCTGAGCCAGAGCCGGCTGTCGGCGATGGAGCTCAATCCCGACTCCATCACGACCGCGCAACTCTTCACGCTGCTGGCCATGTACGGCCTCGAACTGGCCGTGCAGACGCGGCCCGCGCGCGCGGAGCCGTCTAAGGAGGACTGGTAATCATGGGCCGGCCGTCTCACGCGCGCGCGCTGTCGGTGTGGACCAACGGGCTGCGGGTCGGCACGTGGCGCATTCCCTCGCGCGGCGACATGGAGCTTCAGTACGATCGCGGCTGGATGACGTCGTCCACGGGGCGGCCGCTGTCGCTGTCGCTGCCGTTCGGCATCGACGATGCGCCGTTGCGCGGCGAGCGCGTGCGCAACTACTTCGACAATCTGCTGCCCGACAGCGAGCCGATCCGGCGGCGCCTCGCGACCCGCTTCCGGACGGCGACCACCGACGCGTTCGATCTGCTTGAAGCCATCGGACGGGACTGCGTGGGCGCGGCGCAATTGCTTCCCGAAGACGCGCAGCCGGAAGGGTACGACCGCATCGACGGCACGCCGATGTCCGATGAAGAGATCGAGCAGATGCTGGCGCGCACGGTCGCGTCGGGTGGCCCGGGCGCGGGCGGCGATCACGACGACTTTCGCATCTCGCTCGCGGGCGCGCAGGAAAAGACGGCGTTTCTGCGGCACGAAGGAAAGTGGATGCGCCCGCACGGCGCAACGCCTACCACGCACATCTTCAAGCTGCCGCTGGGACTCGTCGGCAACAAGAAGGCGGACTGGACGACGTCCGTCGAAAACGAATGGCTGTGTCTCGCGCTCTTCAGGGCATTCGGTTTGCCCGTGCCGAACGCGGATATTCTGACTTTCGGCGAGCAGAAGGTGCTGGCCGTCGAGCGCTTCGATCGTCGGCTGCATCCTTCGGGGCAATGGATCTTGCGGTTGCCGCAAGAAGATTTTTGCCAGGTGCTCGGCAAGCCGTCGCATCAGCGATACGAAGCGGACGGCGGCCCCGGCATGGTCGACATCGCCGCCGTGCTGCGTCAGTCCGAGCGTCCCGACGCCGATCTCGCGACGTTCCTCACCACGCAGATTCTGTTCTGGATGCTCGCCGCGCCGGACGGCCACGCGAAGAACTTCAGCGTGCATCTGTTGCCGGGCGGGCGCTATGCGCTCACGCCGCTCTACGACATCATGTCGATCTGGCCCGTCGAAGGCGACGCCGGCAACCAGTGGTCCTGGCACAAGGCGAAGCTCGCGATGGCCGTCGCGGGCAAGAACCGGCACTACCTGATGAAGGACATTCAGCGCCGCAATTTCAACGCGATGGCGTCGCGCTGCTTCCACGGTCCCGACGCCGAACCGCTGATCGGCAGGCTGATCGAAGACACGCCCGCCGCCATCGACAAGGTCGCCGCCACGTTGCCCGACGGTTTCCCGGCGCGCGTCGCGGAGCGCATCTTCGGCGGATTGCGCGCTTCGGCCGAGCGGCTCTCGGCGATGCCGCCGGGTGTCTGAGCGGCCTGTGCTGTCTGCGCGTCAACTGCTTTTCACACAGGCTCCGCAGCCACGCTTTTGCGCATCGAACGCGCCTTCGCATCCGACGCATCCAAAGCTTCCTCGACCAGCTCGATCCAGTGACGCACGCGCGTTCTGCCCGCGCCATCCAGATGCATCTGGCAGCCGATGTTCGCCGTCGCGATGACGTCCGGCTGTCCGCTTTCGAGCGCAACCATCTTGTTGTCGCGCAGTTTCCGCGCGAGCTCGGGCTGCGTGATCGAGTACGTGCCCGCCGATCCGCAGCACAGATGCGCGTCCGGCACGGCCGAAAGATCGAAGCCGAGTCGCGTCAGTACGCTTTCCACCGCGCCGCCGAGCTTTTGCGCATGCTGCAGCGTGCAAGGGCAATGAAACGCGATGCGCGCGGCCACGGCATCGTCGGCGGGCTGCAAAGTGTCGAGCGGCTCGGCCGCCAGCACTTCGACGAGATCGCGCGCGAGCGCGCTCACGCGCGAGGCCTTCGCGGCATACGCGGGATCGTTGCGCAACAGGTGTCCGTATTCCTTCACGAACGCGCCGCAGCCGCTCGCCGTCTGCACGATCGCTTCGGCGCCGGCTTCGATTGCGGGCCACCAGGCGTCGATGTTGCGGCGCGCGCGATCGAGGCCCGCGTCCTGCGCATTCAGGTGATAGTCGGTCGCGCCGCAGCAGCCCGCTTCGTTCACGGGCGTCACGCTGATGCCGAGCCGGTCGAGCACGCGCGCCGCCGCCGCATTCGTATTCGGCGACAGCGACGGCTGCACGCAGCCCTCGAGCATCAGCACGCGCCGCGCGTGACGCGGCGTCGGGCGCGGCTTCGCGGGCACGGCGGCGCGCGTCGGAATCTTCGCCTGCACGGCGGCGGGCAAGAGCGGCCGCACCGCGCGCCCCGTCTTGAGCAGTGCATCGAACACGGCGGGCCGCGGAATCACCGTGCGCAAGCCTTTGCGCGTCAAGCGTTCGCCGACGGGCCGCTCGACGCGGCGCTCCAGCTCCGCGCGCCCGATGTCGAGCAGCCGGTGATAGGTGACGCCCGACGGACACGTCGTTTCGCAATTGCGGCACGTGAGGCAGCGATCGAGATGCAGTTGCGTCTTGTCGCTGACAGGCTCGCCTTCGAGCAGTTGCTTGATCAGATAGATGCGCCCGCGCGGCCCGTCGAGTTCGTTGCCGAGCAGTTGATACGTCGGACACGTCGCATTGCAGAAGCCGCAATGCACGCACGAGCGCAAGATGCTTTCCGCTTCGGCGGCGTCGGGCAGCGCTTTCGCGTGAGAGTCGAGATTCGTTTGCATGATTGCGCTCGCTTCAGAGGTCGGCGTACAGGCGGCCGGGGTTCAGCACGCCGCTCGGATCGAGGCGGCGTTTCAGTTGCTGCTGATAGCGCAGCAGCGGCGCGGCCAACGGCTGAAACGGCTCGCGCTCCAGTGACGGCGTGAAGCACGTCGCGTGTCCGCCTGCCGCGTGCGCGAGCTGGCGAATGTCGGCGGCTTGAGCGTCGCTTCTGAGCCAGCGTTGCGCGCCCGCCCAGTCGATCAGCACGTCGCCGGGCAACGGCATCAGCGGCGTCGCATTCGGCAGCGACAGACGCCACAACGGCCGCGTGTCGGTATGGTTGTCGAAAAACGGCAGACGATGATCGCGCAGTGCATCCCAGAACGCGCAGTCGATCTCTTCGCCGCCAATACGATCCACCGCCGACTTCACCGATCCGCTTCCGCCTTCGAGCCGCACGTGCAGTCTGCCGTCGAAATAGCACGCGCCCGTCACGGGCAGCGCGGCCTTGCGCCATGCCGACAGCTCCTGCATCGCTTCGTCGGCGCCGAGCGTGAGCGCGAACGTGCGGCGCTCGCGCGGCTTCGGCAGCACCTTCAGCGATATTTCCGTCAGCACGCCGAGCGAACCGAAACTGCCCGCGAGCAGACGCGACATGTCGTAGCCCGCGACGTTCTTCATCACCTGGCCCCCGAAGCGCAGATGGTCTCCATCGCCGGTGATCACGCGGCAGCCGAGCACGAAGTCGCGCATCGAGCCGGCCCACGGGCGGCGCGGTCCCGACAGGCCGCTCGCAACTGCGCCGCCTATCGTGCCTGTGCCATTGAAGAGCGGCGGCTCGCACGGCAGCATCTGATTCGCGTCGTCGAGCACGGTGTTCAGTTCGCTGAGCGGCGTGCCCGCGCGCGCGGTGATCACAAGTTCCGTCGGGTCATACGCGACGATGCCGCGATGCGTGCGCGTGTCGAGTTCCTCGCCTTGCATGTCGCGCCCGAGAAAACGCTTGCTGTCGCTGCCGCGAATGCGCAACGGCGCGTGCTCCGCGATTGCGCGCTGGACCTGTGCGATGAGGCGCGCGCTGTCGTCGGTTGAATCGAATTCGCGTCGCATCAGAAGCGCTCCAGCGCGGGAAACGGCAGTTTGCCGTGATGAATGTGCATCGCGCCGAATTCGGCGCAGCGGTGCAGCGTCGGAATGTTCTTGCCGGGATTCAGCAGGCCGTCGGGATCGAACGCGGCCTTCAGCGAATGGAACAGCGTCAGTTCTTCGTTGCTGAACTGCACGCACATCTGATTGATCTTTTCGCGTCCGACGCCGTGTTCGCCCGTGATGCTGCCGCCCACTTCGACGCACAGTTCGAGAATCTTCGCGCCGAGCGTTTCGGCGCGCTCCATTTCGCCGGGTGCGTTCGCATCGAACAGGATCAGCGGATGCATGTTGCCGTCGCCCGCATGAAAGACGTTCGCGACGCGCAGGCCGTATTCGTTCGACAGTTCCGCGGTGCCGCGCAACACGCGCGCGAGTTCGCGGCGCGGGATCGTGCCGTCCATGCAGTAGTAGTCGGGCGAGATGCGGCCCACGGCGGGGAACGCGTTCTTGCGGCCCGCCCAGAAGCGTTGACGCTCGGCTTCGTCCTTCGCGATGCGGATGTCGGTGGCGCCCGCTTCGCGCAGCAGCGCGCCGACGCGATGGCAGTCTTCCTGCACGTCCGATTCCGCGCCATCCAGTTCGCACAGCAGGATCGCTTCGGCGTCGACGGGATAGTCCGCGTGGATGAAGTCTTCGGCGGCGCGAATCGCGAGGTTGTCCATCATTTCCAGGCCGCCCGGAATCACGCCCGCGCCGATGATCTGCGCGACGGCATTGCCCGCTTTCTCGACGTCGTCGAAGCTCGCGAGCAATACTTTCGCGCTCTGCGGCCTGGTCAGCAGCTTCACCGTGACTTCCGTGACGATGCCGAGCATGCCTTCGGAGCCCGTCAACAGCGCGAGCAGATCGAAGCCGGGCGAATCGAGCGCTTCGGAGCCGATCGTCAGACGCTCGCCGTCGATGGTCAGCACTTCGAGCTTCAGGATGTTGTGCACCGTCAGCCCGTATTTCAGGCAATGCACGCCGCCCGCGTTCTCGGCGACATTGCCGCCGATCGAGCAGGCGATCTGCGACGACGGATCGGGCGCGTAGTAAAGGCCATGAATCGCGGCCGCCTGCGAGATCGCGAGATTGCGCACGCCGGGCTGCACGCGCGCGATCGATGCTTCGGGGTCAATGTGCAGAATGCGGTTGAAGCGCGCCATCACGAGCAGGATGCCTTTTTCGAGCGGCAGCGCGCCGCCCGACAGACCCGTGCCCGCGCCGCGCGCGACGACGGGCACCTTGCGCGCGGCGGCGAATTTCAACAGCGCTTGCACCTGCTCGATCGAGTCGGGCAGCGCGACCATCATCGGCGTGGTGCGATAGGCGGCGAGGCCATCGCATTCGAACGGGCGCAGGTCTTCCTTGTCGTGCAGCAATTGCATGCCGGGCACGAGGCGTTGAAGCTCGGCGACCAGCGTGGCCTTGTCGTGCGAGGCAAGCGTGCCGTCGATCCGTTCGTCGTAGGCATAGCTCATCGGGTGTCTCCATGAGCGCGGGGACTGGCTTCCACGCGCCGCTTATCCGTATTGCCGCCGATTGTTCCCGTTTCGCCTTCCGCTGTCGATGGATGCCGCAGGTGGTCGTACCAGTTTTTAAGGCGCGACAAGGCCGTGCCGAAGCCATGCAATACGGCGTAACGACGGAATCGGCGGTATCATGGCGGACACGCGCAACTCGCTTATCAAGTGGTCATACCAGTGATTTCAAGCACGGAAAACGACGTTAACGAGCCCGATCGGAAGATTGCCGATGTGGTCGCGGAGCGCATTGAACGCCTGATCGTGGATGGCGTGCTGAGGTCCGGGCAGGCACTGCCATCGGAGCGGCGGCTCACGGACAAGCTCGGCGTATCGAGAACCGCACTGCGCGAAGGGCTCAAGCTGCTGCGCGCGCGCGGCATCATCGAGACGGCGCACGGCAAGGGCTCGTTCGTCGCGAATCTGACTGCGCAGCCGCCGCAATCGCCGCTGATGCATTTGCTCGCGTCGCAACCGCGCACGCTGTTCGACCTGTTCGAAGTGCGCGGCATGCTGGAGGCGGAGTCGGCGCGGCTCGCCGCATTGCGCGGCACGCCCGCCGACTACATGATGATCACGCGGCGCTATGAAGAAATGCTCGCCGCGCACAACGTCGAAACCGATCCGGCGACACATGCGCGCCTCGACCACGCGTTTCATCTCGCGATCTGCGAGGCTTCGCACAACCCTGTGCTCGTGCACACGTTGCGGTCGTTGACGGAGCTGCTGCTGAGTTCGGTGTTCGCATCGGTGAACAATCTCTATCACCGGCAACCGCATCGCAAGCGCATCGACCGGCAGCATGCGCGTCTCTACAACGCGGTGACGGGCAAGCTGCCCGAGCAGGCATATCGGGCCGCCGCGGATCACATCAACGGCGTGCGCGAAAGCCTTCAGGAAATCGAACAGGAAGAACAGCGGCTGATACGGGCGACGCTCAGGCTGGAAGGGTGGAAGTGAGCCGGGCATGTCGATCAACATGCATGCGCTGTCCGCGCCCTGAACTTCGCGTGACGCGTGAGGCGAGCGAGCCCGGCGGAGACAGGCTGGACGAGACCTGGCTAGCCCGCCTCGAGCCGGTTGTCCTGATTGGCCGATGCATTGTGCTTGCACATCGGCGTCGCGTATCCCGACGGTTCAACCAGCTGGCAGAGACGCTCCAATATGTGTTTCGCCGACGCCGGGCTGTCGATGATGGCATCCACGCCGGGCCAGCCTTTAAAAGGCGAGGGCACCGTCGACAGGATCGCGGTGACGCACTCAGGGCTGTGCTGTTTGACTCGCTCAATTGCCCTTAACTTGGCCGCGATATGACGGTTCCCATCAAGGAACGCCAGCTGAGGGCAGCTCGCGTCTGCGGCTTGTGCGGCGTTGCTGCACGCTTCGCAAGTCGATGCAAATCCTCGGACCCGGGAGAGAACGAAAATGGACTCCGCAATCGGTTCGGGCGGGTCGCGAAGCACGAGCAGGCGCCGTCCATCGCCGATGTTCTGTAGTCGGGCCCGCGCTCCATCCGCAACGAGCGAGATGTGGTCGGCTCGCAACGTGAGCAGCGCGATGCGATAGCGGTCGCGTGCTTGCGCAAACTCGACTGAGTTCTCGCCGAATGTATTGCATGCGACGTTCATTGCGTCAAAAGCGAAATTGACCAGTCGCAGCGATGCATCGAATGCCTCGCGTGTACCCATGGCGACTATCCGTGTTCCATTCGTCCGTTTGAAGCATAGGGCCCCGATGAAGACCCAAAAACAGGTGCCGAGCGAAAAGCAGATCGCTATTTGCCCCGACAATGTTGCGCGTGAAGTTTCCCAATGAAACAGCTAAATTCGGGAACTCCTTTCGATCTGGACAGTGGCGTTCCGATGGTTTTGGGGCGGTCGCGCACTTCCGTCGGCACCGTGATCGAGTCTTCTGTTCTTGAGAATAGCAAACGAAAGGCCCCATGAGCGCGGCCTATCTTTCTGTCGCTCTCACAGGACAGGGCCACCATCGACATCCGTGCGTAAAAGTCACTGCGTCAAATGTCACTGTTCAAGTGTCACTGCCTCAAGTCTCAGACGCCTCGCGTTCGAGTTCACCCAGCGGGACGTGACGCACATCGCGGCCCCGAACGGCATAGACGATGAATTCAGCGATATTTTTCGCATGGTCGCCTATGCGTTCGAACGCCTTGGCGATGAACAGATAATCCAGCGCGACTGAAATCGTTCCGGGCGCCTCTTGCATCCGCGTAACGAGCGTGCGGACAAGATCGCGGAATGTTTCGTCAACGGCCCTGTCGTCGCGAACGACCTGCGCAGCAGCGGCGGCATCCATTCGCGCGAAGGCATCGAGTGCCTGATGCAGGATGGACGCGGCCATTGCGCCGCATTTTTCGAGTCCGATGACGCGAGCCGCAGGCGCGGCGCCCGTCTCGTCGATGCGGCGCGTGCGCTTCGCGATCTTGCGCGCCTCATCGCCGATGCGTTCGAGGTTCGTCACGCATTTCGACGTCGCCATCAGCAGGCGCAGGTCGCGCGCGGCGGGTTGTCGACGCGCAATGACGCGATGAATTTCTTCGTCAATGTCGAGTTCGAGGGCATTCACCTGCCGCTCGCTCTCACGAACCTCCATCACCAGCGCAGGATCGTATGTGTTGAGCAGTTCGAGGCAGCGAGCAATCTGTCGTTCGACAAGGCCGCCCATCTTCAGAAGGTCAGTCGAGAGCATGTCGAGCGCAGCGTCGAACTGACTGGAAAGATGCTTGTCGGACATGGCGAACTCCTTTGCTTGAAAGCTCGATAACGAACGCGGATACGTCGAAACCGACGTCGAGCCGCCAGTCTGCCGGCAGCGGATAAAAACTATATATACCGTTTTCTATTCGTGATGCAAGCGGTCAGAGACTGCTGATCAATAACGGCAACACACCCTCTGCAAAAGCGAAACCCGCAAAAAGTACACCGTCATCCGAAGCAGAGGAAATAATTGCGCTGAAGCCTCCGGTGACTAGCGCACAAATGGATCGCGGCCGTGCATCGCCCGCCGCCCTTGAGAGGCCATGTGTCCACAAGGTACGACATACGGACAGCGACAGGCACTAACATTTACATCCGGGGCCACATAAAATCAGATGTCCCCGATGACAGCGCGCCGAGGAAAAAATGTCGAATGGCACTATGAGCAAGCGGCTGCCTTATAGCCAGTGCGAAATCGATTTTCAGCTGGAGCTGTCACGAGGCGCGTCGTGCATCGCAAGCTGCGAGACCGAGGCGAGCTTGCGCGATCAGGTGGAAGAGACGGTGCAATGTTTTCTGCAGATTCACGGCCCCGGCCGCTTTGCGGAATTCCGCGGCAGTCTGGCCAACAAGCTGGTTGCGCGGGGCCGGCGTGACGCGGCACTGTTCGTCGCGTCTTACCCATTGCCTCCGCAGGCGATGAGCTAGTTGTCTCTATAGCGGCAAAAAAACTAACCGATATAACGGAGACAGGACATGCTGAGTCCTCATGAGTTCGCTACCCTGATGCTGGTGAAGTCCGCGCCCGACCAGATCGACCTTGACCGTGCGGAACTGGATCAACTGCTCGAACAACAGCTTGTCGCACTCGAAGAAATTGCGGGTGGCGTTCTGCGGCCGCGCCTGACCGTCCACGGCGATTCGCTGTTGCAGGCCATCTCACGAAAGGGGTGACGGTTACTGGCTGCATTCATTCGTCGATCATCGCCGGAATGTCATCGACGAGCGCATCGATCGCACAACGCGTTTTGGAAGGCATATAGCGGGTTCGCGGCCAAACGACGTTTATCTCTTGCGGCGGCAGGCTGCAACGTCCCTTGACCAGTACCAGCTCGCCTGTCTTCACATATCGCGCGAGCAGCCAGGATGGAATGCGCGCAAGCCCGAATCCCGCAACGGCCGCGGATGCTATCGCCTGTACGTCGTCCATGCTCAGCTGCGGGCGAATCTTCACGCGTTTCACCTGACCTGAGTCGTCGCGCAGATCCCACGGGACCAGCGCGCCGGCGCGCGCATAGACGACGCCGTCGCGTCCCTCCATGTCGTCGAGCGAAACGGGCATGCCGTGCTGCGCGAGATACGATGGCGCGGCGCCGATGCTCGTGTATTGCACGCCGAGCCGCCGTGCCGCGAGACTCGCACTGTCGCGCAGTTCGCCGATTCGCACGGCGAGATCGAAGCCTTCTTCGACGAGATCGACCATGCGATCGCTGAACGACATGTCGATTTGCAGCTTCGGATGCCGGCGCGCGAGATTCATCAAAACGGGTGCGACGCATAGCTGCCCGAACGCGAGCGGCAGGCTCACGCGCAGCCGTCCACGCGGCGCGCGACGGCCGCCTTCGAGTTCGGCTTCGGCAGCTTCGAGTTCCGCGAGCGCGCGCACGCAGCGCTCGTAGTACGCCTGGCCGTCTTCAGTGAGGCTCTGGCTGCGCGTCGTGCGATGAATCAGTCGCGCGCCGAGCCGCATTTCCAGCCGCGCAATCACCTTGCCGACGGCCGAGCGCGTCAGGTT
This sequence comes from Paraburkholderia diazotrophica, assembly GCF_038900755.1. Lineage (GTDB taxonomy): Bacteria > Pseudomonadota > Gammaproteobacteria > Burkholderiales > Burkholderiaceae > Paraburkholderia > Paraburkholderia diazotrophica_A. Next base: position 48,102 of record NZ_JBBPEN010000009.1, on the reverse strand, counting down.
CAGCCGTTCGGCCGCCAGCGCGAAACTGCCTGCCTCGACGACCTGCACGAAGGTCGCCACGCCATCGAGACGGTCAGTCATCACGCCACCTCATTGATTCCTTGATGGACGCATTCATCGGAAATTGGCTCGCCAATAGGGACTGAAATTCCCGATATATTAACCCTTCATTAACAGCATCGGGTTCACGTCATGCCGCCACTCCGCTTTCGCAAGAACACGCTTGCGCTGCTTGCTGCGTGCCTCTCGTCATTGATGTTCGGTCTGGAGATTTCCAGCGTCCCCGCGATCCTGCCGACGCTCGAACATCTTCTGCGCGGCGAGTTCAAGGACATCCAATGGGTGATGAACGCCTACACCATTGCCTGCACGACCGTCCTGATGGCGACGGGCACGCTCGCGGATCGCTTCGGACGCAAGCGTGTTTTCGTCGTCAGCATCGCGTTGTTCGGCGTTACGTCGTTGCTGTGCGGGCTCGCGTCCAACATGGCCGTGCTGATCGCGGGGCGCTTTCTGCAAGGCGCAAGCGGCGGCGCAATGCTGATCTGCCAGGTGGCGGTGCTTTCGCATCAGTTCCAGCAGGGGCGCGAGCGCGTCAACGCGTTTGCTGCGTGGGGCATCATCTTCGGCATCGGACTCGGGTTCGGGCCGATCATCGGCAGTGCGACGGCTGCGCTCGTCGGCTGGCAATGGGTCTTTCTCGTCCACGCGCCATTGGCGATCGCGACGATCGCGCTCGCGGCGAGCGGCGTCAGCGAATCGCGCGATCCGCATGCGCAAAAGCTCGATGCGTGGGGCGCTGCGACGTTGTCGCTCGCCGTGTTCGGCCTGGCTTTCTACATCACGCAGGGCGCGGACCTCGGCTTCGCGAGCCTGCCCGCGCTCTGCATCGTCGCGATGAGCGCGGTCTGCCTGAGCGCATTCGTCGTCGCCGAGAACATGAGCGCGCATCCGATGTTCGACTTCTCCGTCTTTCGCATCCGTGCGTTCTCGGGCGCGTTGATCGGCTCGGCCGCGATGAATTTCAGCTTTTGGCCTTTCATGATCTATCTGCCTGTGTACTTCCACAACGCGCTCGGCTACGACGATCTCCGTGCGGGACTCGCGTTGCTCGCGTATACGCTGCCGACGCTGGTCGTGCCGCCCGTCGCGGAACGCCTCGCTTACCGCTATCGCCCGGTCTATGTCATTCCGGGCGGACTGTTCACGATCGGCGTGGGCTTCTTTCTGATGCGCATCGGCAGCGTCGCTGAACACGCTAGCTGGATCACGATGCTGCCCGGTTGCGTCATTGCGGGCGTCGGGCTGGGCCTCACGAACACGACGGTGACGAACACGACGACGGGCGCCGTGCCGAGCGCGCGCGCCGGCATGGCGTCGGGCATCGACATGAGCGCGCGCATGATCGCGCTTGCGATCAACATCGCATTGATGGGGCTGGTGCTGGTGGCGGGCGTCGATGCATCGCTGTCCCGCGCGCTTGCGGGTGCGCACGACGCCGCGCAGATTCATGCGCTAAGCGTTGCAATTGCAGCAGGAAACAGTGTCGCGCTCGATCAGAAGACCGCGCACGATGCGCTCGTGCGCGGCTTCGGCTGGGTGATGCTGTATGGCGGCGCGGGCGTGTGGATACTTGCGGCGGCGAGCTTTCTCACCTTCGGCGCGGCGGCCGCCCATCGTCAACAATGCGAAGCTCACGCGACCACCCGCGCGCAATGCGTGGATTGAACAGACACGTAAGCGCGATGAGGACGCCACGGGCTTTCTGGCGTACAAATCGGCAATGGAACGCGTCCTACCATCGCAACAGCTTCGGCCCGAGCCATGCGCCGATGCCCGCAGGCATCAACATCCCGATTGCGTACCACACGCTCCAGAATGCCGGACTCATCTCCGGGCAATGCAGGCAATAGACGATCGTGGCGGTGGAACTCGCGAGCAGGCCGGCGGCGGCACCCGCGAGCCGCAGATGCGTCGGCGCGAGCGCCTTGACGGCCCAGACCACAGCGGGAAACGTCGGCACGGAAAGCAGCAGGATGTTGAACGGACACGTGCGCCACGTTTGACCGAGCACGAGCGGCCAGCGTCCTGCGGGCGCCGCGCCGTCGAGCACGAGCGCGCCCGCGACCCACACCGCGACGAAGGGCAGCGCGACAAGCGCCCACGTATAGCCCGCGCGTGCGCCCGGACGGCCGAGCCGCATCACGGCGAGCATCGCGCCGACGGCAGTCGCGAGCGGATACGCGAGCTTCGCCCAGAAGATGCTCGTGCGCGCGACACTGCCGAGGTCGTGCCGCACGCCGAATACGATGGTCATCAGGATCAGCGAGCCCAACGCGCCGAGCAGCAACGCCTTGAAGAAACGGCGCGCGACGGCCACCCGATCGACGCGTGTCACCTGGTTCGACAGGAGGCTAATGAGATCGTCGGTCTTCATCGCAGCCCCCGAATGAGTGCAGCCAGTGCCTTCAGACCGCGATGCACGCCCACCTTGACGGCCGATTCGGAAAGGCCGGTGATGCGTGCCGTTTCCGTCACCGACAAGCCTTCGAGTTTCATATGGACAATCGGCAGCCGCTGCTTGTCCGGCAGATGCGCGAGCAGCTTGCCGATGTCGTGACGCGCCTGCGCGGGTTCGTCGTCGGTATCGGCGAGCAGGTCGGCGTGATCGTCGAGCGGATCGTTCAACGATTCGCGGCGCGCGCGCGAGCGGAAAAAGTCCATCAGCTTATAGCGGGCGATCGCATGCAGCCACGCGGTCAAGGGTTCGTCCGCGCGATACGTGTGACGCGCATTGTGCACGGCGAGCAGAATCTCCTGGACGAGGTCTTCGACGTCGTCGCGATGGTTCGGAATGCGTTTGCGCAAGTAGCCGCGCAAATGCCGGGTGAGCGCTTGCAGAAAGCTGCGATAAGCGTCGGCATCGCCGTCGAGACCGCTGACGAATAGCGCTTTCAGGCGGCTTTCCGCGTCTTGCAACATGGTTCCCCTATTGGCGAGACGACGAGTCGACGACCCATGCGAATAGCCCGCGTCCGCTGAAGCGAGCGCGCCGCCCAGTGTCAGATCGATCGTTTCGGAACAGCCGAAGCCGTGATGCGCCACTATAGCGCGGTCGTGGTCCATCGTCGTCACCCGCTTCCTTTATCACGCTAGTTCGCGTTTTCGCGGCTGCCGGTTACGCCGCGCGCAAAATTTCTCATGCGGATCGGAAGCGCTGAACGTATCTGCGCATGATTGGCGCGACGCTGTAACCAATTGCGCGTCGGCAACGAATTGACAGGTATCCGACCGTCATGGTGATCGACATGGAAACGATGAAAGCGCCACTCACGCCGGTGCGCGAGACTTCGCGACGCAATCTGCCGATTCATCCGCTCTGGCTGCGCATCACGCATTGGCTCAATGCATTGGCCGCGCTGATCATGATGTTTTCCGGCTGGCGGATCTACGACGCGTCGCCCGTGTTCCATAACATCGTGATTCCGCCGTCGATCACTCTTGGTGGCTGGCTCGGCGGCGCGCTGCAATGGCACTTTGCGGCGATGTGGCTGCTGGTGTTCAACGGGCTGGTCTATCTCGCGCTCAACATCGCGAGCGGGCGCTTTGTTTCGAAGTTCTTTCCGCTGTCGCCGCGCGAGGTGCTGCGCGATTTCGTTGCCGCATTGAGCGGCAAGCTCTCGCACGCGGACTTGCGCCAGTACAACGCGGTGCAGAGGCTCGCGTATCTCGTCATCGTCATCGATCTTGTCGTGCTCGTGCTGTCGGGGCTCGCGATCTGGAAGTCCGTGCAATTTCCGCTGTTGCGCGAGCTGTTGGGCGGCTACGACAACGCACGCATCGTTCACTTCTGCGCGATGGCGGTGATGGCGGCGTTCGTCGTCGTGCACGTCGCGATGGTCGCGCTCGTGCCGCGCTCGCTGCTGACGATGCTGCGCGGCCGCTGATCTTTGTCGAGGGACACACGCCATGAGCATCGACGACAGAAAAATCATCAAGCTCGACCGCGCCGCGATTCTGGCGGATGCGAGCCGCGAACTGGACATGCCGTCGCGCCGTCTGTTCGGCAAGCGTTTGCTGACGTTGGGCGGGCTGTCGCTGTTGACAGGCTGCTCGATCACCGACGACGAGTCGGTCAACAAGTTTCTGATGGCGGTCTCGCGCCTGAACGATCGCGCGCAGGCGCTCCTGTTCGATCCGAACCGTCTCGCGCCGACTTACGCCGAAGCGCAGATCACGCGGCCCTTTCCGTTCAACGCGTACTACGGCATCGATGAAGTGCCCGAAGTGAACGGCAGCGACTATCGGCTGAAAGTGAGCGGCCTCGTGACCGGGCAACGCGCGTGGACGCTGCCGGAGTTATACGCGCTGCCACACGCGGAGCAGATCACGCGGCATATCTGCGTGGAGGGCTGGAGCGCGATCGGGCGCTGGGGCGGCACGCCGTTCCGTGAATTCCTGCGCCGCGTGGGCGCGGATACGACGGCGAAATACGTCGGCTTTCGATGCGCGGACGACTACTACGAAAGCATCGACATGCCGACGGCGCTGCATCCGCAGACGCTGCTCACGTTCGACTACGACGGCGAGCGTCTGCCCGCGAAATACGGCTATCCGATGAAGCTGCGCATGCCGACGAAACTGGGCTACAAGAACCCGAAGCATATCGTCGAGATCTTCGTCACCAACACGTATCCCGGCGGCTATTGGGTCGATCAGGGCTACAACTGGTTCGGCGGTTCGTGAGCGCCGCCGCGTTTTCCGGTTCCGGTGTTTCCGGATGCCACTTTCAACCCCAAGGAGATGAGCAATGAAACGACTGATGACGGCAGTAGTCGCGGCAACGCTGGCGATGGGTACATCCGCTGCATTCGCGCAGGCGAGCGGCGCGATGTCGAACGATCAGATGTCACACGATACGATGAGCAAGGGCGGCATGTCGCATGACAAGATGAGCAAGGGCGACATGTCGCACGACAAGATGAGCAAGAGCCACAAGATGAAGAAGAACGATTCGATGAAAATGGATCATCCCGCGTCAGGCGCGATGTCCGAGTAGGCCTGGGCCGGCGAGCGAGACCGGGCGTGCATGCGCGCCCGGCCTGCTTTCATAGCCGTTTCATGTGTCGGCGTATCCGTTCACGCCTGCGCCTGAAAGACGAGATTGAATGGCGTCTGCGTTGCACGTCGGAAGCGGGTGAAGCCGCCCGCCGTCACGACTTCCTTGAGGCGTGCTTCGCCTGCTTGCGCGCCTAACGCCTTTCTGCCTTCCTGCGATAACGACGCGGCCGTGCAGATCATCGTCGACGCGGAGTAGAACACGCGTCCGACCGGGTTCAGATTGTCTTCCAGCCGATCGTTTGCGAAGGGCTCGACGATCATCCACGAGCCTTCGGGCTTCAACGACTGCAGCACGTGGGTCGCGGCACCCGTCGGGTCGCCCATGTCGTGAAGACAGTCGAAGAATGCGACGAGGTCGTAGCCGCTTCCTGGGTATTGCTGCGCGCTGGCCACTTCGAACGTGACGCGATCGGCGACGTCCGCTTCATCGGCCAGTTCGCGCGCTCTTTCGATGGATGGCTCGTGATAATCGAAGCCGACGAACGTGGCGTTCGGATAAGCCTGCGCCATCAGGATCGTCGACGTGCCGTGTCCGCAGCCGACATCGGCGACTTTCGCGCCGTGCCCTTTGAGAACCGCTTCGACGCCGTCGAGCGCGGGAATCCATTCGTCGACGAGATGCACCGCGTAGCCAGGCCGGAAGAAGCGTTCGGTGCCCTTGAACAGCGACGGATGATGCTGGTGCCATCCGACGCCCAAGCCCGTGCGAAACGCTGCTTCCAGTTTCGGTATTGCACGGAACATGGCTTCGGCGCAGTCGCAGAAGCCCGGAACGAAGGTCGGGCTGGTCTCTTCCGCGAAGCACATCGCCATTTCGTTTTCGAGCCGGTAGCGGGCGCTCGCCGCGTCGTAATCGATGAAGCCCGATGCGGCCTGCGCTGCGAGCCATTCGCGCACGTATCGCTCGGCAAGGCCCGTGCGCTCTGCAAGTTGCAAGGAGGTCATCCAGCCCTGTTCGGTCATCGCCTTGTAAAGGCCGAGCCTGTCACCCAGCGCAATGAGCGGCGCCGACGCTACTGCGCCGAACTCTTCGACCATGCGCGCCATGAAGTCCTGCACCTTCTGTTCGTCGTATTGCATGTGCCACCTCCTTGACGAAGGCAGAATTGATCGGACGAAACAGGCGTCGCTCATTGCCGACAATGGGCGGGCCTCGCTCATGCAAAGTATAGGAAGAAGAAAAATGGGCGAACGACAAAGTGCGGATAGTCGTGGCCGTTTCCATCGTGTGTATGATCCGCGAACATCGCCGGCGATTTGGATGAAGCACTGTGTGGCAATTCGGCCCATCAACTTGCGAGGACCTCGAATGAGTTCAGGCAGGCAACCCGGAAACGCGCTTCCGGGCAAACAGGAACTGGAAGCCATGTCGGCATTCCGATATGAACTGCGCAAGTTTCTGCGCATGTCCGAAGAAATCTCCAGCGCGGCAGGCGTCACGACGCTTCAGTATCAACTGTTGCTGCACGTGCGTGGGTTCGAGGGACGGCAATGGGCAACGGTCGGCGAACTCGCGGAACGCCTGCAGGCCGCGCCGAACGGCACGGCCGCGCTCGTCTCGCGCTGCGAATCGGCGGGGCTCGTGACGCGCAAGCCCGACGCGAGTGATCGACGTCAGGTGCAGGTGCATCTGACGCGAAGGGGCGAACGTTGCCTGCTCAAACTCGCCGCCGAGCACAAGGCGCATTACGGATCGTTCGGCTGGGTATTCGGCGATAGCGGCGCATAGCCCTGCGCGAGTGGTGATGCGAGTCGGCGCGGCGGGTCGCGAATTTATGTCACAATCTGCCTTACTTTGCTTCGACCCGACGATCTCTTCAATGCGCATTCCCGGATTTATCGACCGACGCACGATCATGCGCGGCAGGCGGCTTTGGCTGCACTACGGCGTGTTCTGGCTCGGCGCGATTACTACCGGGCTCGTCGCCGTGATGTACGCGCGGCTGATCGATTTCGGCTACGCCACGTTTCTGCGCTATGCGACTTCTTTCTGGTGGCTGCCGTTGCTGCTCACGCCGGCGGTTGCCGCGTTCGGCGTCTGGATCACGCGGCGCTGCTTTCCAGGCGCCGAAGGCAGCGGCATTCCGCAAGTCATCGCGACGCTGCACGAAGGCGGTGAACTCGGACCGCGTCTGTTGAACATGCGCATTCTCGTCGGCAAGATCGCGGTGTCGTTTCTGTCGATCCTCGGCGGCTTCACCATCGGCCGCGAAGGGCCGACGATACACGTCGGCGCCGCGCTCATGTTCAGCTTGCGGCGCTTCTATCCGGTGCGCTTCCGCAATATTCGCGGCGCGGGACTCGATCGCAAGCTCGCGCTTGCGGGCGCTGCCGCCGGTCTGTCGGCTGCGTTCAATGCGCCGCTCGCCGGCGTCGTCTTCGCAATCGAAGAACTGACGCGCAGCTTCGAGCAGAGAACGAGCGGCGTCCTGATCACGGCGATTATTTTTGCGGGCATCGTCTCGCTCGGTTTGCAGGGCAACTATACGTATTTCGGCACGATCGAAATCGACGGACACTTTCCCGATCTGCTTGCCGTCGCTGTCGTCATGCTGGGCGCCGTGACAGGCGTTGCGGGCGGTGCGTTCTGCTGGCTGTTGCTGAACACCGATCGCTGGATGCCCGCGCGATTCGGAGCCTGGCGCAAAGGGCATCCGGTGGCATTCGGCGCTGCGTGCGGTCTGTTCATTGCTGTGCTCGGCGTGGCCGCCGGCGGTCATACGTTCGGCAGCGGCTATGCAGAAGCGCGCGGGATGCTGGAAGGCAATACCCGACTCGGCGCGAGCTATCCGCTGCTGAAAATGGCGTCGATGATCGGTTCGTATCTGCCTGGCGCGCCGGGCGGACTTTTTGCGCCTTCGCTTGCAATCGGTGCGGGCATCGGCAATGCGCTGCATCTGGTGTTCGGGCAAATGCAACTGCCGATGCTGATCGCGCTCGGCATGGTCGGCTATCTCGCGGCCGTTACGCAGAGTCCGATCACGGCATTCGTGATCGTGATCGAGATGATCAACGGACACGCGCTGGTGCTCTCGTTGATGGCGACGGCGCTGATTTCCAGCCAGGTGTCAAAGCTGTTCGCGCCACCGCTTTATGAAGCGCTGGCGCACAAGTACGTGGCTACGCAGAGATGAACATGTTGCCTTCGGCCACGATCGTTCGGCTCGAAGAAGGCGCTCGGTTTCGCGGACATGGAATGGGCTGGCGTGCGTTCCCGATCGAGCATGAGGCGACTATCTCGGGGTAATACTTCGACCCTTGTGCCCCGGGTTAGAGGCAGAGGTATCGGCTGTGCAAAGTTCCAATGCCGTTATGGCCTTCCTTGCAACCGCCAACGTTTCGTCGCACGCAGCAGGCTTCTCCGATCTCGGGCATCCGCTCTCCGAAGCTCTAGCGAACATCTGGCGCACTTTTTGGAGCGCCGCATCGGGAGAACCGCTGTCGTATATCAGACGCGCGACGTTGAAACTGCTTCCCGATGGCAATTCGACAAAATCAGGGCATTCCGTCCGAGCGGCGGCATCCGCCTCGATAAGCGCAAACGTCGCGGCCAGAGCGGCTGTACAAACGAAGCGCGAGCCCGCAGTGCTCATTTCCATGGATGACTCCCTCATAGATATTCATCGACGGATGACGTCCGCCAAACAGGCGAACCCATGTGCTCGTGGGTTTTCGCAAAGGTGGATGAGCAAGCGATAAACCATACGCCATTTACGGGCGGTTCGCTGCGGAGGGAGAGGGGGAAATCGTAGATGCCAAAGGTACTCAACGCGCTTGCGCGGCGGGGCGGCGGCGCAAGAACGGCGAAACAGCGTGCGTCAGCAAAAGCGGGACCAACGTTGCGGCGAGTTTTATTTTCAAACCGTGGCGACTTTTTCTTCGTCGAATGACCGCTCACGTGACGACAGCCTTCTACGCATTGCCATACAGATACGACACTTTGCCATTCGCAATCTGCTGCGCCATCCTCTGCAGATCGACGGGCGTGTTCTTCGCAAGCAACACGTAAGCAAGTTTGTTCGAACGCCACGTGACCGTTTTCATTTGACCAACCTGCTGAGCGCGCACGGCTTCATCCGCGTGCGAATCCTCCAGTACGCACAGCGCGACAGGGTCGCCCCGTTCCGGCAGATACACGATCTGAATCAACGGGCGGTTGTCGTAATTCAGGCGCTGCACGCGCTTGAACTTCAGCCCCGCCTGCTGCAGATCCGGCACACGCACGGGCATGCCGTCGCGCTGACGGATATCAGCGAGGATCTGCTCGGTATTCGCTGGATCGTCACGAATGCTCGCGACCGTTTCGCGCCCGTACAGCACCTGATAGTCGGCGACGCTGCGCACCCACGGCGACACCGCCTCATGGTGGAACGGCGTGAGCGGTCCCATGTAGCCCGTCAGCACGCCGGAGATGACGGCGCCCGCAACGAAGGCGGCGGCAAGCCAACGCATGGCGGGCACCTTGCGGCGCGCATTGCCCCGCACATCGCCGCGCTGCCGCGATGCGCTGACGGCGACGAGTTCGTCGACACGCCCCGCGAGGCTTTCCGGCACGGGTGGCAATATCTGCCGCTCGAATGCCGCGCGATATGGCAGGCACGACGCGCGCAACGCATCGACGCGCGCGCCGAGATCGTGCGAGTGCGCGATGGCGGCTTCGACTTCGGTCCGCTGTTCGGGCGGCAGTTCGCCGTCAACGTACATCATCAACATCGAGTCGTCGATATTCTTCATATTGATTCTCCCTTGTGCGCAGCCGCGGACGATTGCGCGCCGAACCGCTGCCCGATCGTCAGACGGGCGCGCGAGAGCCGGCTCATAATCGTGCCGATCGGTATGTCCAGCACGTCCGCGGCCTCGCGATAGCTGAGCCCCTCGATGGCGACCAGTATCATTACGGCGCGCTGCGCATCCGGCAATACCTCGACGGCATCGATGACCTGCCGATGCATGAGGTCGATCTCGGGCGTGTGACCGGACGGATCAGCGAGGCTTTCGATCTCATCGTCCTGCCAGTTGATGTTGCCTCTGCTGCGAATGGTGCGGGCGCGCAACTCGTTGATCCACGTGGTATGGACGATCGCAAACAGCCAGCTGAGCGCCGACGTGCCGTTCTGCAACTGGCGGCGCCGCTCGAGTGCGCGCACGCATGCGCGCTGGACGAGATCCTCTGCGTCGTGCTGGTTCTGTGTCAGGCGCAGCGCGAAGCGCCATAGACGTGGCAGCAGCGCCGGCAGAATGGTCGGCAAATCTTCTTCGTTCATCGACGCCACTCCTTCCAGGGCCGCGCATATATCGACATAACACGCGAGGCGCCAATTTATTCGGGCGCATTTCAAAAATTTTTCGCCGGCCTTTGGGGGAATAAGCGTATGAGAGCCACTGTTCTCAGATCAGCAGACAAGGATTTGCGCAGGAGGCCATCATGCAAGACGTTCTCGATAAGGCCCGCGAGGCGGGCATGGCTGTGCTGCTCGATGCGTGCATAGGCAGCCAGCGGTTTCATAGCGTGGTCGGCTCGGAGGCGGCGCTTGCGCGCTTTGCAGCGCTTTGCGAAAGCGGATGCGCCGATCTCGAAACATTGAGCCGATGGGCGGAGCTCTGCGAACGGGGCGCGGGCGCTTCCGTGGGGGAATCGATCCGCAGCGTACTCGACGCGTGCAAGCACAGGGCTTCCCGATAGCGCGAGCGGCGACACCTGGCCTGCGCGTTCTATTCCCTCGAATATTTTGCGGCCTTGAAGGAACAAGCCAACGGTCCTGGCTGTTTTGGGAGGGACGGCATAGCGCTAACCGCATCAGCCGAAAGGCGGCCGTTCATCTCATCCATTCGAGGACCTCAGCATGCGTACATCTATTCTGATCGCGGCCGCGATCGCAGGCACAACCTTCATCGCGGCGACGCCCGCCAGTGCCGCATGGCACGTCGACAATGCGCAGTCGACATTCACGTTCGTTACCGCCAAAGCGGGCATGCCGGGCTCGTCGGAGATCGAGGAGGTTCAGGCATTCCGGCAGATCGGCGGCACCGTCAGCGACGATGGAAGACTGCAATTCAACGTGGATCTTGCGAGTGTCGAGACCAACGTCGGGCTGCGCAACGAGCGCCTCAAGGACTTGCTGTTCAAGGTTGCACAGCATCCGCAGGCCGTGTTCGGCGCTTCCGTCGATGCTCGGCGTTTCGATGCGTTGCCCGTCGGCGGCACGGCCGATATTCAACTCAACGGCACGTTGACGATCGCAGGGCAAACGAATCCGCTTGTCGCCGATCTGCGCGTCGTCAAGCTTTCGCGCAATGCGTTGCTGGTCGGAACCCGTGTGCCGATTATCGTGAGCCTGAAAGAGTATGGCTTGCAGGATGGCGTCGACGCGCTGCGCAACGTGATGAACCTGAATGTGCTGTCGGGTTCGGCACCGGTGACGTTTTCGGTGGTCTTGCGCGCGGGTCGTTGAGCGGTGGGTCGGTACGAAACGCAACTACCGGTCTGCCGCAACCGCACACTTCGCACGCCTTCGGCGGCAACCTCGGCCTTGCACGAAAAGGCGCGATCGTAGGTCAATCGCGCGACGCCTACTTTGTCTTTTTCGCCGACGAGGCCTTCATTTCAATCACGTCGGGCGAACGCTTGCGTTTGCCCGGCACGACACCCATGCGCGGATCGCGCTCGCTCGCCAGCGCGACCACGTCGTGCACGGCGGCTTCGAACTCGGGATGGCTTTGCGACACATAGAGCCACTTGCCGAGCACGGGATGCGGGACGAGCGCGGGGTACTCGTTCAGCAATCCGGCTTGCCGGTCATGTGACGTGCACACGAGGAGCCCGTTCCACGGCTCTTCACCGCTTGCGACTGCGAGATAGAGCAGGCCGTCGAGCCAGGCGGCCTGCATGTTGAAGAATCGTTCGCGCGAATAGCCGGGGTCCTGTTCGAGAGGCTCGAAAATCCACAGCAGCGGATTCTCGCGTTTTCGCTTCGGGTTCAGATCGACGGACAACATGGTGAGACCTTCGATGAATCGATTTCCCCCGATGATATAGCCGCTCGCTTCAATAGTTCTTTTTGACGCCAATCGCGCATTGCACGGTTTCACGCGAACGCCCACGAGAAACAGGTATCGTATCGCCGATGACGCGCCGCAACGCATCGACGGCGATCCCGGTTATCCGCACAAGTCAGCAAACAGAGGAGCAGCAATGGCAACGAAGATCGAAACGATAGGCATCGTCGGCGCAGGCACGATGGGCAACGGAATCGCGCAGGTGTCGGCGGTGGCGGGTCTCAAGGTGGTGCTCATCGACGTCACGGATGCAGCGCTCGAAAAGGGCGTCGCGACGCTCACCGCGAGTCTCGCGAAGCTTGTCGAGAAGGGCAAGATCGACGCATCGGCGCGCGATGCGGCGCTCACGCGCATCGAAACGTCGACCGACTATCAGCGCCTCTCCGGCGCGGATATCGTCGTCGAAGCAGCGACGGAGAACGTCGAGCTCAAAATCCGCATCCTGCGGCAGATCGAATCCATTGTGAGCGGCGAGACGATCATCGCGTCGAATACGTCGTCGATCTCGATCACGGCTCTCGCCGCGACGCTCGCGAAGCCCGAGCGTTTTGTCGGAATGCACTTCTTCAATCCCGTGCCGCTGCTGCCGCTCGTCGAAGTAATTCGCGGCGTGCAGACGGGCGACGATACGGCCGCCGCCGTGCGCCAACTGACGCAGCGACTCGGCAAGACGCCCGTCAACGTGAAGAACGCACCAGGTTTCGTGGTCAACCGGATTCTCGTGCCGATGATCAACGAAGCGTTCTTTGCGCTGGCGGATGGCATCGCGACGGCGGAGGAAATCGACGAAGGCATGCGGCTCGGCGCGAATCATCCGATCGGGCCGCTCGCGCTCGCGGATCTCATCGGGCTCGACGTGTGCCTGTCGGTGATGGATGTGTTCCTGAAGGACTTCGGCGATTCGAAGTATCGCGCGTGCCCGCTGCTGCGCGAACTCGTCGCGGCCGGGCGACTGGGCCGCAAGACGGGACACGGAGTCTATCGCTACGATCAGAAGCGCTAAAGCCGTTAGCCCAATTCGAACGAAGTGACGCCGAACACCTGCGCGAGCGGAATGTCCGGCGCCTCTTTCGTGTACATGCGTGCCGTTTCGAACACACTCGTCATGCCGTGGCGCACGGCGAGCGCCACGGCTGCCGGATTCGACTCGGGCACGTCGAGCGTCACGGCTTCGCCGGGACAATGCGCGACGAGCGCGGTGAACAGCGTTTCGGCGATCTGCGCGTCGTCCGCGAACAGCGGCCCGATCTTGCTGCCTTCGCGACAACGTCGCAGCACGCCATATCCGCGCATCTGTCCATCGACGACGTCTGCCAGCGCGACGGCGTCGGGCTGATCGATCCACGCGCGCAGAAAGCTGTTGCGCGGCGCGGGGAAGAATCGCCGATCGTAGGCACTCAACTGATCAAATGGCGATTTGCGCGCATCGGATAACGCAGCGCTGCTCGCGATGCGGGCGTCGGCAATGCCCTGAAAGCGTATGTTCCTATACGCAAGCGCGAAGCCCGACTTTCGATAGTTCGGCTGTTGCGCGACGACGCCATCGAGTCCGATGTTGCGCTCGCCGAGATACGCGATGCCATGCTGCCAGATGCGCAGGCCGAGCCCTTTGCCGCGAAACGCCGGCTTGACGATATACAGTCCGATAAATCCGAAATGCGCGTCGTATGCAACGGCAGAAATCGAGCCGACCGGTTCGCCGCGCCAGACGCCGACGAAGAACCCGTCGGGATCGACCGCGCGAAAGCAGCGCGCGTCGTGCATGCCGGGATTCCAGCCTTCGATCGCGGCCCATTCGATCGCGCGATCCACTTCGCCGGCTGTCATCGTGCGCACGATGAAGTCGCGCGCCGTGTTCGTCGATTCGTCCATGATGTGCCTCTTGATGCGGTTCAGGTCCATGTTCATCGGCACCTATCATGCAGCGAAAATTGCTTCGATGATACGTGCCGCGTGCGACGTGCAACGCGCAATGCTCGCGCAATGTCAAGCTTTTGCGATTAAATCGCATACGATATATAATGCGTCTGTGACGAAACATCCGTCTCACGCAGACGAGGACGCATATGAAGACCACCGCCAAGGCAGACGCCGCGAATCCGAAGCTCGCCGATTTCCTGTGCTTCGCCGTCTATTCGGCGAATCTCGCGTTCGGCAAGGCGTACAAGCCGATTCTCGAAGAACTTGGGCTCACCTACACGCAATACATCACGGTGATTGCGTTGTGGGAAGAGGACGATCAGACCGTCAGCAGCCTCGGCGAAAAACTGTTCCTCGAATCCAACACGCTGACGCCGATCCTGAAGAAGCTCGAAGGCATGGGTTATCTGGAGCGACAACGCGATCCCGAAGACGAACGCCAGGTGCGCGTCAGTCTGACGAAGAGCGGTCGGCGCCTGCGCGAGAAGGCGCTCAACATGGATCTCGTCGAGGCGACGGGCCTCACGCCCGATGAATTCTCAAAGGTGCAGAAGGCAATCGTCACGCTGCGCAACAACCTGGTCAAAGCGGTGAACGAGCAGCAATAGTCGTATTTCGCCTGATGCAGCGCGGGCCCGGCATCTCTGCCTCGCCCGCGCTGCGCGTTTACGCGCGTCCGCCCTGGTGTGCGATCTACCCGCACGCTTTTCGCACAAGTCTTTTCCAAAAATTCATCGTACGCGATTGAATCGCGTGCTTGACATGCATCTGGCTTTGTTTAGAATGCATCGCATGCGATCGAATCGGGTGCGATGTTAAGCGGAGCAATGAGTAGTCGAAAGCGCCAGTCCGCATCGATCAGCGATTTGTAGACAGACCAGAGTGCCCTCAACCGAGGGTCTTCAACTACCGGAGAGAAATGATGAACAAGTTCTTCAAAGCCGCAGTTTTCGTTGCAGCGAGCGTTGCAGCTTCTGCTTCCGCATTCGCGAGCGGATACGGTCCCGCGCCGCACTACAACCCGGTTCAAGGCGCGCCGGCTTCACAGCAAGGCGCCGCCGCGATCGTTGCAGACGCTGGTCGCGAAGCGACGGGCAACGAGAACATCGCCGCAGTGGGCGGCGTGGCGGATTCGGCCGTTCAGTCGGGTCATCGCGTGATCGCCAGCGACTTCGCATCGACCTTCAAGCATCACTAATCACACGCAACGCGCAAAGGAAACAATCATGGCACGCATCGAAAACGTACTCTATACAGGCAAGACCCACACGTCGGGTGGGCGGGAAGGCGCGTCGCGCAGTTCGGATGGCCGGCTGGATATCCGGCTGTCGACGCCCGGCACGAACGGCAACGGCACCAACCCCGAGCAGCTTTTTGCGGCGGGCTGGTCGGCCTGCTTCATCGGCGCGATGGGCCTCGCGGCGCGCGAGCTGAAAGTGACGTTGCCCGCCGACACGAGCGTCGACGCCGAAGTGGATCTCGGCACGGGCGAGGGCGGTTACTTCCTGCAGGCGCGTCTGAACGTCAGCCTGCCGGGCGTGGCGCGCGATGTCGCGCAAGCGCTCGTCGATGCGGCGCATCGGACTTGCCCGTACTCGAAGGCGACGCGCGGCAATATCGATGTTGAAATCGCACTTGTTTGATGTGGTCGAGCCGGTCCGCGAAGTCCTTCTCATGAGACGGACGAGCGGACCAATTCAACCGCGATCCGCTTGCGGCGGTTGCGGGTTATTCGCCGGATCGGTGTCGTATTTGAAAACGCGCTCGATGCCCGCATTGACGGGCAGCGCCGACAATGCCGATTCGACCGAATCGGCGATGTCCTTGTCGTACACCTCTTCGCCTTCGACATACACGGTAAAGGACCGCAAGTACTTCGCTTTCTTCTCGGGGTTCTCGACCGTTTGCCGGGTCCATTCGTATAGCCGGTACGCCGAAGTGCCCAGCGCTTCCGCTTCCTTGACGTAATCGGCGAATGCATCGAACTGACATTTAAGCGAGGCTTTGTGCCGGCGCAGGATGTCGCCCAACGGCGGATAGCTGTCCGACGCGGGGTCGACGCGCAACGCGCTGGCCCGTTCGTCGGTCACGGTGATCCTGATCTGGAATTGCCACGTGCTGTCCATCGTCCCTCCACGTTGAGCCCATCGCGGAGATTCTAGCGAATGGCTGAAATCTCGGCCTCCCCATCAGTCCGATTCTGAACTCTCAGAACGACGCGCCAGACCGCGCTTTCGGCTCGAGAAAAAAATCAATCAAATCAATGAGGTTCCGATGATATGCGCCCAGTCACATTCTGGCATGGCCCTTGCGCTATAGCCGCACACTGGCCATGCCACGCGGCCATGACGACGATGCGCGACGCCGCGACGCAGTCCGCGCACTCAAATCAAGGAGACATGCTTTGCAAACGAGTTCCCACGTCCCGAGCCACTCGCAGCCGATCCCTGCGCAGCCATCCGACACCAAGACCCGCTTCTGGCCCGAAGGCTGGTGGAAGCTGATGGAATACCGGATCGGCATCATTCCGCTGCCCGTCTATTTCATCCTGCTCGCGCTGATCGCGGGCTTCGCGGTCACGGGCAAGGTGCCGGGCGAGATATCGATGGCGATCGCCGTGCTCGCGTTTTTCGGCTTCACGTGCGCCGAACTGGGCAAACGTCTGCCGATTCTTCGCAACATCGGCGCCGCCGCAATCTGCGCGACGTTCGTGCCTTCCGCGCTGACCTTCTATCACCTGCTGCCGAAGCCCATCCTTCACCTCACCACCGAGTTCACCAAGCAGACAAACTTCCTCTACCTGTTCATCGCGTCGATCATCGTCGGCAGCATTCTGAGCATGGACCGGCGCGTGCTGATTCAGGGCTTCGTGAAGATCTTCGTGCCGCTCGCGGCCGGATCGCTCGCGGCTGCGCTCGTCGGCACGGCAGTCGGCGCGGCGTTCGGGCTCGGCGTGCGGCACACGCTGCTGTATATCGTCGTGCCCATCATGGCGGGCGGCGTGGGCGAGGGCGCGATTCCGCTGTCGGTCGGCTACGCGGAGATCATGCATCTGCCGCAAGGCGAGCTCTTCGCGCAGGTATTGCCTCCCGTGATGCTCGGCAGCCTGACGGCCATCGTGCTCTCCGGCGCGCTCGACATGCTCGGTAAGCGCTTCCCGCATCTGACGGGCCAAGGGCGCTTGCAGGTCGGCGAGACGGATGAAATGGACCCCGTGAAAGAAGAAATCACCGGCCATATCGACGTGACGCATATCGCCGCAGCCGGTATCACGGCGATCACGCTCTATCTGCTCGGCCTGGCGTGCCGCGATCTGTTCGGCTTGCCAGCACCCGTCGCGATGCTTTTCCTCGCCGTGCTCGTGAAGCTCGCGCGCGCCGTGTCGCCGCAGTTGCAGGAAGGCGCGTTCGTCGTCTACAAGTTCTTCTCGACGGCCGTCACGTATCCGCTGCTGTTCGCGATCGGCGTCGCGATGACGCCGTGGGACAAGCTGATCGTGGCGTTCACGTTCGCCAACATCGTGACGATCGTCGCGACCGTGGCGACGTTGATGGGCACGGGCTTTGTGGTTGCGCGTCTGTTGAAGATGTACCCTATCGACACGGCGATCGTGAACGCCTGCCACAGCGGCCAGGGCGGCACGGGCGACGTCGCGATCCTGACGGCCGCGAACCGCATGACGCTGATGCCGTTCGCGCAGATCGCCACGCGTATTGGCGGCGCGATCGTGGTCACGTTGACGCTGATCCTGCTTGCGCATTTCGGTTGATGCGCCGTTGCCCGACGCGGCCTGACCTTGCGGCAACGCGCGGCGCGGGCGTCGCCGGGCGTCGAGCGCGGCTCACGCGCCTTTCGCCAACAGGCATTGCGTACCGATGAGGCTGAACGTGCGCGTGAGAATAAGAGGGATACCGTTGTGGGGATGGGCCGCCGCGGCCGCGCTGTATTTCGGCGTGACTGCGGCGGCCGTCGAGTTTGCGTGGGACCGCGCGATCGATGCGCTCGCTGAAGTCGGCGCGCACCGGCTGGACCTGTACACGGCAAGCCTGAAGAGCGAGCTGGGCCGCTTCGAGATGATGCCCGCCATCGTCGCGCGGCAGGACAGCGTGCGCGCGCTGCTGGGCGCGGGCTCAGCCGCTTCACCCGAACTGCTGCGCGAAGTCGACACGTACCTCGAAGCAGTGAACAACGATGCAGGCAGCCTCGCCGTCGACGTGATCGACCTGCAAGGCTCCGTGATCGCCGCGAGCAACTGGAACCAGTCGCTCAGCTTCGTCGGCACCAACGTTTCGTATCGGCCGTACTTCAAGGACGCGCTGGCACACGGCTCGGGGCGCTTCTTCGGCATCGGCACGAACACGGGCATGCCCGGGCTGTACTTCGCGAGCGCGGTGCGCGACGCGGGCAAGGCGATCGGCGCGGCGGCCGTGAAGGTGAGCGTCGATGCGCTCGAATCCGCATGGCGCACGCCCGGCGAAGCGGCGATGGTCATCGACGGCAACGGTGTGGTCGTCATCTCGACGGTGCCCGCGTGGAAGTTCACCGCGCTGCGGCCCATCACCGCGCAACAGCAGCGCGAGATTCAGTCTTCGCGTCAATACGCGGGCCGCAACGTCGAGGCGCTGCCGTACCAGCGCGTCGGCGACTGGAACGGCAACGCGTGGCTCGGACGCTTTCCCGACTGGCGGCGTCCGGGCAAGACGACGCGCTTTCTCGCGATGTCGCGGTCCGAGCCGCAAGCGGGCGATTCGGTGATGGTGCTGCTCGACGTCGCGGGCGCGCGCGACCAGCAGCAGCTTGCGCTCGCGTTCGTGACGGGCGCTTTCCTGATCGCCGGCCTCTATGCGCTGTACGCGATCCAGCGCCGCCGGACGATCGCCGAAAAGCTCAACGCGCAAGATGCGCTGCGTCGCGCGAACGATCAGCTAGAGATCACGGTCGCGCAGCGCACGGCGGCATTGACGGCGACGAACGAACGCATGCAGCAGGAAATCGTCGAGCGCAAGCGGACCGAGCAGCGTCTGCGCGATACGCAGCAGGAAGTCGTACATGCGGGCAAGCTGGCCGTGCTCGGGCAGATGGCTGCGGGCCTCACGCACGAACTGAATCAGCCGCTCGTCGCCATCCGGACGCTGTGCGACAACGCCCGCACGTTCTTCGAGCGCAACCAGCGGGCGCAGGCCGTCGCGAATCTCGAACGCGTGGCGAAACTCGTCGACAGCATGGCCGTGTTAACGGCCGAGCTGAAGACGTTCGCGCGCAAGCCGGACGTCGAGCGCGTCGCGGTGTCGCTCAACGAAGCGGTTGCGCATGCGCGGCTCATCTACGATGCGCGCATTCGCGACGAAGACGTGCGACTCGACGTGAAGATTGCATCGGGGACGATGGTGTGGGCCGAGTCGAGCCAGTTGCAGCAGGTCATCGTGAATCTGCTCGGCAATGCGCTCGATGCCGTGCGCAACCAGGAGAAGCGCGTCATCACCATCGCCGCTGGCGAGCCTGACGAACGCGAGCGCGTGCTCTTCACGATCGCCGATAGCGGCGCGGGCATCGCGCCCGAAGTGCTCGCGCATCTGTTCGAGCCGTTCGTCACGACCAAGCCGCGCGGACATGGACTCGGGCTGGGGCTCGCGATCACGTCGCGCATCGTCGAAGGCTTCGGCGCGAAGATCACCGCTGCGAATCTGGCACACGGCGGCGTAGACAGCGGCGCACAATTCACTATCGAATTCGCGGCGGCGACGTCGCAAAGGATGGCTCATGGGAGATGAGATTCGAGTGCTCGTCGTCGAGGATGACGAGAACGTTCGCTTCGGCGTCGAGCAGGCGGTTGCGCTGGCGGGCTTTCCCGTCAGCGCGTATGCGTCGGCGAAAGAGGCGCTCGCTGAGGTCGCGCCGGGCGCGCCGCTCGTGATCGTATCGGATGTGCGGATGCCGGGCATCGACGGCTTGCAACTGCTCGACAAGGTGATCGCGATCGATTCGCAGATTCCCGTCGTGCTGATCAGCGGGCACGCCGACATATCGACAGCCGTTGGCGCGATGCAGGTCGGCGCGTACGACTTCATCGAGAAGCCGTTCTCTTCCGACCATATCGCGGGCCGCGTGGCGCGCGCCGTCGAGAAGCGGCGGCTCACACTGGAAGTGCAAGGCCTGCGGGCCGCGCTGCACAACTGGCAGGGCATCGAGGCGATGGTGCTCGGCAAGTCGCCCGCGATGGCCGACGTGCGCAAGAAGATATTGCGTCTCGCCGATACATCGGTGTCGGTGCTGATCACGGGCGAAACGGGCACTGGCAAGGAACTGATCGCGCGCAGCCTGCACGATTTCGGCGGGCGGCGCGACCACCATTTCGTCGCGCTCAATTGCGGCGGCTTGCCGGAGCAGATTTTCGAAAGCGAGCTGTTCGGTCACGAAGCGGGTGCGTTCACGGGCGCGATCAAGAAGCGCGTCGGCAAGATCGAATGGGCGAACGGCGGCACGCTCTTTCTCGACGAGATCGAAACGATGCCCGTCGCGCTTCAGATCAAGATGCTGCGCGTGTTGCAGGAGCGCACGCTGGAGCGGCTGGGCGCGAACGAATCGATATCCGTCGATTGCAGGGTGATCGCGGCATCGAAGGCCGATCTCGCGGCGCTATCCGCCGATGGACGCTTTCGCGCGGACCTGCTGTATCGATTGAACGTCGCGCAGATCGAACTGCCGCCTTTGCGCGAGCGCCGCGAAGACGTGCCGCTGCTGTTCGAGCATTTCGTGCTCGCGGCCGCGCGCCGGTTCGGACAGCCTGCGCCTATCGTGTCGGCGGCGCAGGTGTCGGAGTTGATGACGCATCAGTGGCCGGGCAATGTGCGCGAATTGCAGAACGTCGCGGACCGCTTCGTGCTCGGGCTGACGGGCGACAGCCTGCTGACGGAAGGCAGCGAACCGAACAAAGGCACGGCGAAAGGCGGCACGCTCGCGGAACAGATGGCTTACTTCGAGCGTATGTTGATCGAGGACATGCTGCGCCGTCATCACGGCAACGTGGCCGATGCAAGCGACGCGCTCGGCATGCCGAAGAAGACGCTTTATCACAAGCTGCGTCAGCTCAAGATTGCGGCGCGCGATGCGCAAGGCGAAGAGATCGACACGTGACGCGAGCAGGCAGCACGACGCGGCGGCGATGCCGTTCTACGGAACAACGGTAGCGCCTTGCGACGCCGTGTCGACATCGACGAAAAGCGCGGAGACGGGCACCGGGCGCTGATAAAAATAGCCTTGACCGAACGGAATGCCGAGACTGCGCAGCGCTTCATGCTGGGCCGCTGTTTCGACGCCTTCGGCAATCACTTCCATGCCGTAGTGTTTGGCCACGCCAGCGATCGCGCGGATCAGTTCGTATCCTTTCTTGTCGATTTGCCGCACGAACTGCCCGTCGATCTTCACATAATCGAACGGGAAACGGCCGAGCAGATCGAGATTGCTGTGCTGCGTGCCGAAATCGTCGATGGCGAACTTCACGCCGTGCGCCTTGAGGCGCTGGAAGATCGCTTCCGTTTGCGGATGTTTCTGTAGCAGCAGCCGCTCGGTCAGTTCGAGCACGAGCGTGATGTCGTCGGGGAGTTTCTGGTTCACGGCCAGCACTTCCGCGACGAAGCCGTCGCGCTCCAGGTCCATCGGCGCGATGTTCACTGCGAGGCGTAGCGGACGGACCTTCGTCATCTGCGCGATTTCATCCGACGCGCGCTCGAGCGCGAAGCGCGTGATGCGCCGCAGCAGGCTGCTGCGCTCCACTTCCACCATGAATACGCCGGGATTGACGGGGCCCCATTTCGGATGCGTCCAGCGAATCAGCGCTTCAACGCCCGCGACGCGGCGCGTGGCGATTTCGACGATGGGCTGATACGCGAGGTGAAGTTGTCCGTGCTTCAGGCCGCGTCGCACGGCGGCAAGCATCAGGCGGCGCGGGGCGAACGCGATCAGCCAGGCGGCGGCGATCAGCAGATTCACGAGCAGGGCCGCTGCGGCGGCCAGCAAACCGTACTTCCAGTGCGCGTGCGAAACGAACTCCGGCGCGGCGACGACTGCGACCGAGAAGGCCCAGCGCGTCGACGATGCGCGCGTGCCTTGTCGCGCGGCCGGGCTGTCGGCGGGCATCATGTTGCCGTTGTTGTTCAGCGCGCCCGCATTGGCAACGACGAGGACGACGTGATCCGCTTCGTAGCGCACGCCGTGCGCGAGCGTATCGGAGAGATAGGCTGCCTCGACGACGTAGAGCAAACCCGTGTCCGGTCCCGTCGAAACATACAACGGCAACACGGGCGTATCAGGCTGATTGAACGTGCCGGCGGCCAGCCCGATTGAGATACCCGACGGTGCCTGATTCAGATAGTCCGACAGCGGCACGTCGATCGGCCCGAGTGCCGAAGAGCAATATAGACGCTGATGTCCGACGAGATCGATCGCGCGAACATAGTGAACGTAGGTCCTCAGTTCGGCGAGACGATGCGCGACGAGCGCACACGATTGCCCGGGGAGACTGCGCAGTTCCACGCGCCGCCGCGTGACGACGTTGTCGAGTATGCGATCGATCGACACGACCATGTCGCGCGCGATCAGACTCTCGCGCTCCCGCACGGACTCGTCGCCGGCGTGCTCTCCCCAGATAACGGCCGTTGCTATGACGCATATCCCACACGCCACCGCGACAATGAGCGCAAGCGTCGGGGTGACGCTACGTCTCGCAAAAGCGGGTTTGCGAAAAGCGAGAAGCTTTCTCACATCGGGGTCCGGCGGTGATACGAAATTGCAGACATGCGTGGTTCGCCTCACCCGCATTATGTGTGCGGTTGTGATAGTCGGGCCAATATAGCACGCGAACCATCCGCATGTTTTGTACCAGCACACCGATAAACCGGGCAATAGGTCGGTATGCCTGGTCAACGCGGATTGCCTCGTCACTTTAAAAGGCCGCAATGAGGCATTTATTGTCGATTTAAAGCGCGTTTTTTTTCTTTATGCATAAGCGGATGAAAGCGGTGCGAGCTTGATTTTTGCGGAATTTTATTTAGTCGATTGGCATAGTCGAAATGAGCCGGGAATTACTTTTGATGGATGCCTGTTTTCGCCGGCTTATTGCATATCTTCTCATTCAGATTCAGCACGTATCGCGCACTTTATTCGCTTTTATTCGCGCGCAATCTGGACGCAATCAGGCGCGCAGTTCAGACGGCTCGAGAAAGAAGTCCCTGTTGTTCGCGAGCCGTTCGATCATGAAGTCGATGAACGTTCTCACGCGCAACGGCTGCTCCGTGCGATGCCGATAGTAGATGTAGACGGACTCGCGCTGCGTCACCTGTTGCGTGAGCAATGGCACGAGCCGTCCGCCGCGAATGTGCGACGCAGCCGAGAAGCTGCCTAGCTGGCCTATCGCCAGGCCTGCGAGCACGGCTTCCGTTTCCGCGTCGATATCGTTCGCGCACAGAGCCGCCGCAATGTCGCGATAGACGATCTCGTTGCCTATCAGGAATTCCCACGGCGCCTGCTTGCCCGTGTTCGCGCGGCGATAACCCGTGCAGCGATGCGCGTGGAGATCGTCGACGGTCTTCGGCGTGCCGTGCCGTTCGAGATAGGCGGGCGACGCGCAGACGATCAACTGAATGGGAAGCAGACGCCGTGCGATCGCGCCGCCCGAAGGCGGCGATCCGCCGCGAAAGCCGACGTCCGCGCGATCGGCGACGAGATCGGTGAATTGATCGTCGAAACGGACGTCCAGTTGCACATCCGGATAACGCGCTGCGAATTCGAGGATCGAAGGCCACAGCACCGCGCGGCCCAGCGCCTTCGGCGCGCTCACGCGCAACGGTCCCGCGACTTCCTCTTTCGAGCGGCGCGCGTCGTCGATGGCCGACGACAGTATCGCGAGAGCGGGCTCCACGTTTTGCAGCAGCCGTTGTCCCTCTTCAGTCAAGCTCAGCTTGCGCGTCGTCCGATGAAACAGCCGCACGCCCAGCGCCTTTTCCAGTTGCATTACCGCGTGACTGGCCGCTTGCGGCGAGATGCCCTGATCGACGGCCGCCTTGCGCAAATTTCCCAGCGTCGCGGCGCGGACGAAAATCGAAATCGCGCGGACCTCGTTCATCGGCAACTCCGATTCGCAAATAAAAGTTGATTATCAGTCTAGCAATACATAGCTAGTGTATGCGAATCGGACGTCCTATCCTTCGTTTCACTTTCACCACGAACGTAGGAGCAGATCATGAACAACGTCACGAAACAGCAGTTCAAGCGCGTCTGGTTCATTACGGGCGCATCGCGCGGCCTTGGCGCGCTGATCGCGCAGGCTGCGCTGGCCGATGGCAATGCCGTCGTCGCAGCGGGGCGCAAGGTCGACGCGATCGTCGAGCGTCTTGGGGAATCGCCCGCGCTGTTGCCCGTCGCGCTGGACGTGACCGACGAGGCGCAAGCGAAAGCGGCCGTCGCGGCGGCCATCGAGAAGTTCGGCCGCATCGATGTGCTCGTCAACAATGCCGGCTTCGGCCTGCTCGCCGCGGTCGAGGAATCGAGCGACGCCGACGTGCGCCGCATGTACGACACCAACGTCTTTGGTCTGCTGAATGTGACGCGCGCCGTGCTGCCCGTGATGCGCAAGCAGCGCTCGGGGCACGTGATCAACATGTCGTCGATTGGCGGCTATCGCGCGGGAGCGGGATTCGGCGTGTACAGCTCGACGAAGTTCGCCGTCGAAGGCATCACCGAATCGCTGCACGCCGAGCTGGAGCCGCTGGGCATTCACGCGACCGTCGTCGAGCCGGGCTACTTCCGCACGGATTTCCTCGATGCGTCGTCGCTTGTGGTCGGCAAGGACATCATCGACGACTATGACGAGACGTCGGGCAAAGTGCGTCGCTTTGCTGTCGGGATGAACCACAACCAGCCCGGCGATCCGCAGAAGCTGGCCACCGCGCTCGTCACGCTCGCGGACGCGCAAACGCCGCCGCTGCGCCTGCCGCTCGGCACGGATACGCTGAAGGCCATCGCGGACAAGAACGCGTATGTGACCACGGAAACGCAGACGTGGAAGGCGTTGTCGCAATCGACCGATTTCGCGGTCTGAATCGCGGCCGGTCGTGAATGGATCGGCGATCGATCGGTTTGCGACGGCGAAAATGGATCGGCGCCCGCTGCGAAAGCAGGGGCGCCGTTGCGTTGCTGTTGCGTTCGCGTTGCGCCGATCGCGCAACGACGCTGGCCGGCTTACTTAGGCGGAGGCAGCGACGGATCGAGCATGGCCGAACCCTTGACCAGTTGGTCCGTCATGGCAGCGGCGACCGGGTTCGAATGCGTGCCCGACCGCGAACTGACCGGCTGGTCCGTCGTCGCGGCGCGGCTCATTGCGGCGCGAGTGGCCGTCGTGTCCGGCGGCGGCAACGCGGGATCGGCCTTCGACTCACGCACCGGCTGACCTGTGGTACCGATGGTAGGCGGATTCGATTGATAGGGCGCGCGCACTTCCGGGGTCGAACGAAGCGCGGACATGTCCGGCGCGGGCAGCGAAGGATCGAGCTTGGCCGATTCCCGGACCAGCTGCTCCGTTTCCGGCGTCGCGCCCTGCTGGAGCATCATCACGCGTCGCTCGAGATCTTCGCGTTCACGCTGCGCGCGCGGGGCGGGTGACACCTTCACGCGCGACGAATCGCGCGCGTTGACCGACGCGACAGCCGTAGACGGAGCCTGCTTCGGTTGCGCAGCGGGTCGGGGTGCGGGCGCGGCTTGCGCGGCAGGCGCAGCGGCTTGCGGCGCTTGCGGAGCCGGTGCAGCAGGTTGCGGCTGAGTCAACGCTTGCACGGTAGGCTCGGCAGGCTGCTGCGGAGCGGTCATTTGCGGGGCAGGCGCGGCAGGCTGCGGCTGGGTCATCGCTTGCGCGGCAGGCGGAGCCGATTCGGGCGCGGCCTTCTTGGGCGTGGGCGCCGGAGCGGGCGCAGCCGGCTGCTGTACAACCGAAGGCGGGATAGAAGCCCCCTTCGTGATCGCACCGGACGTTTGTGACGAATCGATACTGCCTTGCGTCACCTGATTCGCGCCGACGCGGGAATTGGTGCTCGGAACCTGCAACGAGGAGTCATCCATGCCGGCTCGCGCTTCATCCGCTGCGCGGTGATCTGCCTGGAGAAGCATCATGTACGACGTGCCTGCCGCGCCGACGAGAAGCCCTCCGAGGATCATCAAAACTTTACTGGTATTCATCATCATACGTGCGAGTCGTTCAGCGACGAGAGCAGCCATCATAGACGACTGCTCGCGCCTATCATCAGACGAAAGCCAGCCATGGGCGGACCTGATGAGGTTGGAACGGACGAGCGATATCGGAAGAACGAAACCTTCTCAAAAGGGCGTTGACGGCCACGCACGCAATACCGCGAGCCAGTCGAAGCCTCCCGATTATCGAACGCTTCGGTTTAGTTTACATGTCGACGACGCGCCCCGCTCGGCGCGCATTTGTCCGATCAATCCCACGCGGTGGGGTCGGACAGTCCCGGCCGACGCATACCGTGACGCATGAACCAGTGCCGGACGGCGCTTAGCTTGCGCGGCAATCCCGGCATCCGGTTTCCTTCGATGCGCGCTTTCGCGCATGACGTCGCGTACTCGATCGCCTCTTCCTCGGATGAAAAGTAGCCGAGGATTCCAAAGGCTTTGCGCCGTCCGCTTGGACCCGTGACGAATACGCTGGCCGCGTAGCCGCGGACGCCGACGGACGCTAGTGGAATGATGAGATGGCGACGGTAATGTACGGCGTGCCTGTCCATGATCATGCTCCACTGGGTTTTGCCCTGGTCACATGGTACACGTTGCGAAACTGTGACGGCAATTCGATTGCGGCTACGCAATGAACGGTTGGCGGAGATTGCCTGCTTTTCAACGGACTTCGACGGGGCGCGCGGCACTTGCCGCACGTCCCTTTTTGCGCTCTATGGCTTGGTGTACTGCGATACGCGCAGCCGTTCAGCGCGGTTCAGCAGCCGTTTCGTGATCGTTCAGCGATCGCGCGCGAGCGGCTCGCCGAGCACGAATGCGCCGCCCTGGAAGCGCTGCGCCGGGTCGTCATGTCCGGACGTCGGCGCGCTTGCGGGGAAACGTTCCGCGAATTGCTCCGAGCTGTCGCGCGGGCGGAAGCCGAGGAAGCCCGCCTTCGTGTTGTCCCACCACTTGACGGGATTGTCGGATGCGCCGTAGACGACCACATGGCCGACGCGATTCGCGAACAGCGAGCAGCGCACCAGTTCGATGAAGTCGCGATAGCTCAGATACGTGACCAGCATGCGCGGATTCTTCGGCTCTTCGAACGACGAGCCGATGCGCAAGCACACCGTCTCGATGCCGAAGCGGTCGTAGTAGTAGCGCGACAGCGATTCGCCGAAGCACTTGGACACGCCGTACAGGCTGTCCGGACGATGCGGTGAATCCGCGTCGAGCACCTCAGTGACGGGATGAAACCCGATCGCGTGATTCGAGCTGGCGAACACAACGCGCTTCACGCCATGCTTGCGCGCCGCTTCGTACAGGTTGTACGTGCCGCGGAAATTGGCTTCGAGCAGATCGTCGAAGGGCGCGTCGATCGAAATGCCGCCGAGATGCACGATCGCGTCGACACCTTCGACCATATGCATCACCGCCTCGCGATCCGCGAGATCGACGACGCTCGTTTCTTCGTGCGCGGCCGCGTCGCCGGGCGGGACGATGTCGGTCACGTGCACGATGTCGGCCCAATCGGCCAGCGCGCCGCGCAACTGGCGGCCCAGATTGCCCGCCGCGCCCGTCAGTAGCAGACGACGGAACGGCTTGCGCCGCACAGCAGATGATTCGTTCATGGTGTTCCTTCGAGTTAAATGAGGAAAACGTTTTCTGATCATAAAGGCGGCATCGATGGTGCCTCAGTCGCCCGACATGCACGCGGGAGAGGGAACCGCGACACGTCCCGCATAGGCGTTTTCTGCGACAATCGCCTCACCAGAAAAGAAAATGTTACCCTCCGCATGAAAAAAGTTTCCCCGACGATTCGCGATGTCGCGGTCGAGGCCGGCGTATCCGTCGCCACGGTGTCGAAATACATGAACGGCACGCAGCGATTTTCTCCTGCCGTCGAAGCGAGGCTCAAGGAAGCGATCGAGCGGCTCGGCTATCGCTCGAATCCGCTTGCGCGCTCGATGATCACGGGGCGCACGCGCACCATCGGCCTTGCGATCCTCGACATCAGCAATCCGCACTTCACGAACGTCGTGAAGGGCGCGAACCGCATCGCGCTTCAGCACGACTACACGCTGCTGCTCGTCGATACCGAAGAAAACCAGGCGCGCGAGCGTTCGCTGATCGAAGCGCTTGCGCAGCGCGTCGACGGACTCATCGTCAGTTCGCGCATGCCCGACGAAGAGTCGCAATGGATGCTCGATCTCAACAAGCCACTCGTGCTCCTGCGGCGCAGCCCAGGCCTGCCGATCCCGAGCGTCGGCATCGACAACCGGCTCTCGACATACATGCTCGCGCGGCATCTGCTGAATCTCGGGCACCGGCGCATCGCCTATCTCGGCTTTGGCCAGGCCCGGATCAACGACGAGCGCATACGCGGCGCGCGCGAATGTCTCGATGAAGCGGGGCTCACGCTCGACGTCCACGACGCGCATGCGCCCACCGCGAAGGCGGGCGAGCAGGCGTGCTCGCGCGTGATGCTCGGGCCGCAGCGGCCGCAGGCGGTGATCTGCTACAACGACCTGATCGCGCTCGGCTTCATGAAAGAGGCGGCGTCGCTGGGTTTCAAGCTGCCGCGCGACGTATCGGTGACGGGTATCGACAACGTGCCTTACGGCGAATACGCGGCGCCCGCGCTGACCACCATCGACATTCAAAGCGAAAAGATGGGCGAACTGGCGATGCAGAAACTGATCGACGGACTCGCTGGCCGATCCGATGCGGAGCATTCGATGTTCGAGCCTCGCCTCATCGTGCGCGAGTCGACGGCCGCTTGCGGCTGACGTCCCACTCGCGCGCTTCGCTCCGGCATGCATGAAGCGCGATGTGGCGCGCGATGCACGCAATGTGCGCCATGCACGCTCATGCATCGAGCTTCGCGGGCGCCATGCGCGGCGTCAGCGCGTGCATGATTGCGAGCGCAAGCAGATAGGCCAGCGCGCCGATCGCGAACAGCACCCAGTAGTGGCCCGTGCGTTGCAGCACCTGGCCGATCACTTCCGAGAACAGCACGCCGCCGACCGATCCCGCCATTCCGCCGATGCCGACCACGGCGCCGAGCGCGCGGCGCGGAAAGAGATCGGATGCCGTCGTGAACAGATTCGCCGACCAGCCCTGATGCGCTGCCGCGGCGAGGCCGACGATGCCGACGGCGACCCACAGGTTGTCCGCTTGCGACACGAACGCGATGGGCAGCACGCAGCATGCGCAGATCAGCATGGCCGTCTTGCGCGCGGCGTTCACGCTCCAGCCCTTGCGGAGCAGCGTAGACGAGATCCAGCCGCCGCCGATGCTGCCTACCGTCGTGATCGCGTAGATAACGACGAGGGGCGGGCCGATGTGCTGCATGTCCATCCCGCGCGACTCGTTGAGCCACTTCGGCAGCCAGAACAGATAGAACCACCAGACGGGATCGGTCAGAAACTTGCCGATCAGGAACGCCCACGTCTCGCGCTTTTTGATCAGCTCGCCCCAGCCGGGCGCGCGGGCGTTGGCGTTGCGGGCGTCGAGCGCTTCGACTTCGTCGCGCGGTTCGTCGAATTCTTCCTGCGCGCTGCGGTCGGCGGGGCGATAGATCGCGAGCCACACGGCCAGCCACACGATGCCGATCGCGCCGATGATGATGAACGCTGCGCGCCAGCCGTAGATCACCGCGACGGGCGGAATGATCGCGGGCGCGAACACCGCGCCGATGTTTGCGCCCGAGTTGAAGATGCCCGTCGCGAGCGCGCGCTCGCGGCGCGGAAACCATTCGGCCGTGGTCTTGATCGCAGCCGGAAAATTGCCGCCTTCGCCGATGCCGAGCAGCGCGCGCACGGCCGCGAAGCCCATCACCGAGCCGACGGCCGCATGCAGCATCGCGGCCAGGCTCCACACGAGCATTGCGCCCGCATACGACAGGCGCGTGCCGAGCCAGTCGACGATGCGTCCGAAGCACAGCAGGCCGATCGCATAGAACGCGGAAAACGCGATCACGATGCGGCCGTACTGCACCTGCGTCCAGCCGATTTCGTGCTGGAGCAGGGGCGCGAGCAGACCGAGGATCTGCCGGTCCATGTAGTTGATGACAGTCGCGAAGAAGAGGAGCGCGCAGACGGTCCAGCGGAAGCGGCTGGCGACGCGCACGACGCCGACGACGGCAGATTGCATGGTTGTCTCCGTTCGCGGCGCCGCTCGTCGCGCCGCGTCTTTTTCATGGCCGGCGACGAGCACCGGGACGGAACGCATCGCGCGGCGGGGGCGTGCCGCAGCGTGTTTCCGTCTAGTTTGGAAAACGTTTTTCTAAGAATAGAGGGTTTAGTGGCGCTTGGCTAGCACGTGTTTTCAGCTATGCCGCGCGCATTGGGGCACGATGGGGTGTTTGATTCAAGGTATCGAAGTTAATCGTTTTCTTCAACGGGCGAGACGAATCGCCTGCTGTGGACGCGCGCGGCGGCGCGCGCTTCAATCGCGAGCGTGCGTCACGGCCATCTGCAACACGTTTTCGAGTTCGGGCAAGCCGACGGGTTTGGTCAGATGCAGATCGAAGCCAGCGGCCTCGGTCTTCGCGCGGTCTTCGCTCGTGCCGAGGCCCGTCATCGCGGCGATGATCGTGCCCGGCGCCACAAGCGCCTTGCGGATATGCGGCAGCGCTTCGAAGCCCGTCATCTTCGGCATCGACAGATCGAGCAGCACGAGATTGGGTTGGAGCGTCTGCGCGCATTCGATCGCGGCCTCGCCGTCGTAGACGGCATGCGCTTCGTGACCGAGCACCTCGACGAGCGTCGCCATGCTGTCGGCGGAATCGATGTTGTCGTCGACCACCATCACCTTCAGATCGGCGGGCAGCGCGGGCGCTGGCTTGTCATCGTGAGTGCGATCGTCGGAGACGGTCTGCGTGTATTCGGGCAGCCATACGGTGAACTCGCTGCCCTTGCCGCGACCTTCACTGCGCGCTTCGATATGTCCGCCATGCAGATCGACGATTGCGCGCGCAAGCGTCAGGCCGATGCCGAGCCCGCTCTTGTTCGCCTGTTCTTCCGTCGGCGTTTCCTGCACGAAGAGATTGAAGATCGCATCGATGGCGGCGGGATCGATGCCGCGCCCCGAGTCGGCGACACGGATCGCGACGAGGCGGCCCGAGCGGAACACCTGCATGCCGATCGACGCGCCCTCCGGACTGAACTTCGACGCGTTGTTCAACAGGTTCTGCACCACCTGGACCATGCGCGTGAGATCGCCTTCGATGTACATCGGCGCGTCGGGCAGCGATACGTTCAGTGTCTGTCCGCGCGCGGCGAGAAGCGGCGCGCTGCCTTCGATGCTCAACTGCGCGATGGCCTGCATCGATACCGGCTTCGGCTCAATTTGCACGCGTCCCAGCGTGACGCGGCCCGCGTCGAGCAGATCGTCGACGAGCCGCGTGAGATGCGATAGTTGGCGGTCGATCAGTTCGTGCTCGGGCACGAGCGCGCGATGATCCGCCGACTTTAGTTGCAGCATGCTGACCGCGTTGCGCAGCGGCGCGAGCGGATTGCGCAACTCGTGGCCGAGCAGCGCGAGGAACTGGCTCATCCGCTGACTCGATGCTTCGAGTTCTTCGAGCCGGCGGCGGCGCGACATGTCGCGCGTGATCTTCGCGAACCCTTGCAGCGTGCCGTTCGGATCGCGCAGCGCCGTCGTAATGATGTTCGCCCAGAAGATCGTCCCGTTCTTGCGCATGCGCCACTCTTCCACTTCGATGCGGCCTTCGCGCGCGGCAAGCTCCAGGTCGCGCTGCGGCCTGCCTGCGGCGACGTCTTCGGGCGTATAGAGCAAGGCTGCGGGTTCGCCCACCACTTCATGCGACTGATAGCCCATCACCTGCGTCGAGCCCGCGCTCCACGTCGTGATAAGACCTTGCGCGTCGAGCATCGTGATCGCATAGTCCTTGATCGCGTCGACGAGCACGCGAAAGCGTTTGTCGAGTTCGCGCGCGTTGAAGCGCTCGGTGACGTCGCGCACGAAATACGCAAGCTCGGCGCGGCCGTCGAACTGCACGGGACACATCGACACTTCGGCGGGAAACTCGCTGCCGTCGATGCGGCGCGCGACAAGCTCCGTGCGGCTGCGGCTCGCGTGGCCGCTCGAGTCGTTGTGCGCGTTCTTGTCTGTACCGCTTCCTGAGCCGCTTATTATGCTGCCTGTTGTGCCGCTCTCCGCGTCGTGCTCCGGTGCGAGCTTGAACACGTCGAGCGCGGCGTAATACGATTTGCAGCGCGCAGGAAACAGCGTATCGAGTATCGTGCGCCCCATCACCGCATCGCGCGCATAGCCGAACGTGCGCGTCGCCGCGTCGTTCCAGTCGATGATGATGCCGTCCGCGTCCGTGCACACGAATGCGTCGTGCGTCGTATCGAGCACGAGCCGGCGACGCAGCAGCGATGCTTCGAGCTTGCTGTCCGCGGCTTCGCGCAGACTGATTTCGGTGCGCAGGCGCGCGATCGTGATCGTGTTCTGTTCGATGAGCGCGCGGTTCTCCGCGAATACGCGCTGATGCGCCATGCCCGATGCGACCAGCGACGCGATGCGTTCGAGCGTTTCGACGTCGTCTGCGCAAAACCCGTCGCGCCGGTCCGACATCAGTTTGACGACGCCTGCCACTTCGGCTTGATAGAGCAGCGGCACGACCACCATCGACTTCGCACCGACACGCTCGCACGCCTGCGCATCGACGCGCGGATCATTCGACGTATCGGCGCTGTACAAAAGATGCTTTTCGCGCGAACACAATCCCGACAGGCTGCCGTCGCGTTTCAGGCGCAGCCCGACATGATGCGCAATCGTGCCGCTGCACGCGCGATACACCATCTCGTCGCCCTCTACCCATTCGACCACCGATGCATGTGCGGCGGGCACGAGTTCTAGCAGCGCATCGGTGACGAGGGACAGGAAGCGGTCGAGATCGAGCTTCGCGGCGGCGATACGCGAGTGCGCGTCGATCAGCTTGCGCAGCCGCGCATTGGTCGAGCGCTCGCGGTTGAGTTGCGCGGCGATATCGGTGATGTCGATCTGTCGATCCTGACTGCCATTCATCGTGGGCGGCTCCGTTCGACGCCAGCGGGCGGGCGCTTTAGAAAGCGTCGCAGACGCCGTTCCTGAATCGTCCGGCTTTCGCGATGCACCTGACGGCGCCGCGTGCATGCAGTTCGGCTATGCACCGTGCATGGACAAGCGAGGCGCTCTCTCGACGGTTATACACGCTGGCGCTTTCCTGCGTCTAACACTTCCGTCCGACAGTTCCGTTCAACACTTCGAATGGTTGTACGCGCCTGCGTTCGAATCAGGTCGATTATAAAAAGCGGATGCCGTTAGCGCCGCGAGCCGCGCAACGAAAAAACGGGTAAGGCATGAGGCGGGAGAGGTTGGTTTAGCAGTAGCGCTCAGGTCGACGTAGCGCTCGCGGTCATGGCCGATAACGCAACTAGACGGGAAACCCGTCTGCGAAACGTTCGCGCAGATAACCCACAAAGAGACCGACCGCGCGCGGAACATGCGATGCATACGGCCGCAAGATATAGAGGTGTTCCGCGAACGCGCCCGTCACGCGCCAGTCGGGAAGCACCACGACGAGCTTGCCCGCCTGCACGGCCGCCTGAGCCGTGAAGTCGGGCACCAGCGCTATACCGAGGCCTTCGATTGCGGCGTCCCGCAACGTTTCGCTGTTGTTGGCCGAAAACTGTCCGTTGACGGGCAGCGTGACAGGCTGCGCGACCTTTTTCCGCGCGGTCTTGCGCTCGAAGGACCACGTCGGCTCTCCCGCCGAACGCGGATAGAACAGGCAATCGTGAGCAGCCAGGTCTTCGGGCGTTTTCGGCGTGCCGCGTTTGCGCAGATAGGCACGCGTCGCGACGATCACCGAGTGCGTGTCGCAGAGCTTCCAGGCCACGTGCGTATCGGGCGGTTCTGCACTGTGGCGTATCGCGAGATCGAAGCCCTCCGTCGCGAGCGAAACGAGCCTGTCGGACACTTCGAGCTGAACGCGCACTTCAGGGTTGGCCAGCAGGAACGCCTGGAGTTTTGGCACGAGTTGCTGCCGCGCGAATGCAACGGGCGCCGTGACGCGCACCAGTCCACGCGGCACGCCCGACAATTCGCGAACCTGCGCGAAGCTGGTGGCGATCTGCGCGTACTGGCTGCGCGTGCTGTCGACAAGTTGCTGGCCCGCTTCCGTCAGGCGGACGCTGCGCGTCGTGCGCTGCACGAGCGAGATGCCTGCTGCGCGCTCCAGCTCGGCGATGCGCTGGCTCATCGCCGCCTTGCTGACGCCCAGACGCGCGGCCGCCGCCGTGTAGGTGCCCTGCTCGGCGAGCATCGTGAGCCAATGCAGATGCGTCCACAGTTCCTCGATATTTTGCGTATCCATACAGCAATTGTTCACGGTAGAAAACATTGATTTCAATGGTAGCGTCTTTCCAGCGTGCGCGCTGCTTCATACACTGCTTCTGACGCCAATCACGAAGGAGCCGACATGCAAGCCTATATGGACAGCGCAGACGTGGGACATTTCATCCACGGCGAACGAGTCAACGGAACGGGAACGCGCAGCCAGCCCGTTTTCAACCCGGCGACGGGCGCGCGGGCCCGCAAGCTGCTGCTGGGCGAGGCAGCCGATGTCGAAGCGGCCGTCGCCAGCGCGAAGGCTGCGTTTCCGAAGTGGCGCGACACGCCGCCCATCCGCCGCGCGCGCGTCATGCTGCGCTTCCTCGAATTGATGAACCGGCACCGCGACGAACTGGCGGCCATCATCACGGCCGAGCACGGCAAGGTGTTCTCCGATGCGCAAGGCGAAGTGTCGCGCGGCATCGACGTGATCGAGTTTGCATGCGGCATTCCGCAACTGCTCAAAGGCGACTACACGGAGCAGGTCTCGACGGGCATCGACAACTGGACGACGCGTCAGCCGCTCGGCGTCGTCGCGGGGATCACGCCGTTCAACTTTCCGTGCATGGTGCCGTGCTGGATGTTCCCCGTTGCGATCGCGACGGGCAACTCGTTCGTTCTGAAGCCGAGCGAGCGCGATCCGTCAGCAGCGCTTTTCATGGCCGATCTGCTGAAGCAGGCGGGCTTGCCCGACGGCGTATTCAACGTCGTTCAGGGCGACAAGGTTGTCGTCGATGCATTGCTGACGCATCCGGACGTGAGGGCCGTGAGCTTCGTCGGCTCGACGCCCATCGCGAACTACATCTACGAGACGGGTGCGAAGCACGGCAAGCGCGTGCAGGCGCTCGGCGGCGCGAAGAATCACATGGTCGTGATGCCGGACGCCGATCTCGACAAGACCATCGACGCGCTCGTCGGCGCCGCGTACGGTTCCGCTGGCGAGCGCTGCATGGCGATTTCGGTGGCGCTGCTCGTCGGCGATGTGGCCGGCAAGATCGTCCCGAAGCTCGCGGAACGTGCGCGCAGCCTGATCGTCAAGAACGGCATGGAAGCGGACGCGGAAATGGGCCCGATTGTCACGCGGCAGGCATTGGAGCGAATCGAAGGCTATATCGCCGAGGGCGTGAAGGAAGGCGCGACGCTCGTCGTCGATGGGCGTGGCCTGAAGGTGCCCGGCCATGAAGACGGCTTCTTCACGGGCGGCACGCTCTTCGACAACGTTACGCCCGAGATGCGCATCTACAAGGAAGAAATCTTCGGGCCGGTGCTCGCTTGCGTGCGCGTGCAGGACTTCACAGAAGCCGTCGATCTGATCAACGCGCACGAATTCGGCAACGGCGTTGCGTGCTTCACGCGCGATGGCCACATTGCCCGCGAATTCGGCCGCCGGATCGAGGTAGGCATGGTCGGCATCAACGTGCCGATTCCCGTACCGATGGCATGGCACGGCTTCGGCGGCTGGAAGCGCAGCCTGTTCGGCGACACGCACGCGTATGGCGAAGAAGGCGTGCGCTTCTATACGAAGCAGAAGTCGATCATGCAGCGTTGGCCCGAGAGCATCGAGAAGGGCGCAGAGTTCGCAATACCGACCGCGAAGTAACGCGTGATTCGATCGCGTTACGCGTGGTGCGGCCCTCGACAGGGGCCGCCAAACCTGTAGTTTCATCTGACATTAGATGAGACGCTCTGCCCGTATCCCGAT
Organism: Paraburkholderia diazotrophica; assembly: GCF_038900755.1. Classification (GTDB taxonomy): domain Bacteria; phylum Pseudomonadota; class Gammaproteobacteria; order Burkholderiales; family Burkholderiaceae; genus Paraburkholderia; species Paraburkholderia diazotrophica_A. Next base: position 11,678 of record NZ_JBBPEN010000009.1, on the reverse strand, counting down.
TTCGAAAAGGTGAATTCTGCAAAGCCCTGTTTGATGAACGCATCGGGATTACGACGCTTGCTGGCCGCCTGCTGAAACGGCGGCCAGCATCGCGCGTGTTAGAGCGGAGCGATTGCGCATCAAACGAGCGTCAGCGTCACGTCGATATTGTTGCGCGTTGCGTTCGAGTAGGGGCACACGATGTGCGCCTTGTCGACGAGATCCTGGGCGGCGTCGCGCGGCATGCCCGGCAGTGATATCTTCAGTTCGACTTCGATGCCGAAGCCATTGGGAATGGGGCCAATGCCGACACTGCCGTCGATCGATGCATCGGCGGGCATCGCGATCTTGTCGCGCGCGGCGACGAATTTCATTGCGCCGATAAAGCATGCGCTATAACCGGCAGCGAAAAGCTGTTCCGGATTGGAGCCTTCTCCTCCCTGGCCGCCCAGTTCTTTTGGCGTGGTCAGCTTGAAATCCAGTTTGCCTTCCGGTACGACTGCGCGGCCATCGCGGCCTCCCGTTGCTTTTGCATGTGCGGTGTAGAGAACCTTTTCGAGCGACATTGCGAACTCCTTCGTGGAGGGTTACGAGTTGAACGACTGACTGATCGACCATGTGGTGCGAAACGGCGCGACACCCGCAAGCGGCGCGCCCACTTTCGCGACATCGCGCTCGTCGCTGGACTCTCGACGGGCACGGCCTATAGTGTTGCAAAGCGCGTGCATTCGTGCAGAAGAAGAACGCTTTTGTGCTGCGATCCCATCGGTGACTTTTGCGCTGCTGCCGCCCGGAATGGCGTTGCAGGCACGAAGCGTCATCGTCGAGGACGGGCAGCGCGGCGAAGACTATGGCATGCGCACGGATACGATGCGCGAAGCCGTGCGCCTGTTGGCCAGTGTCGAAGGTCTAGTGCTGGATTCTGTGTACAGCGGCAAGGCGCTCGCCACGGATAACGCCCAGTTTACGTCAGTCCGCTTTAGCCAGTTGTTCCCGGATGGCGGCTTCCGTTTTCTCGTAGTCACCCTCGCCAAAGTGGCTATAGACCACGCGTCCCTTCTTGTCGATCAGATAGAACGCCGGCCAATACTGATTGCCGTACGCGTTCCAGGTTGCGTACCTGTTGTCCTGCGCGACAGGGTAGTGCAAGCCATATTGAGCTATAGCCGCGCTGACCTTCTTCGTGTCGCGCTCGAACGGGTACTCGGGCGTATGGACACCGACTACCACCAGACCCTGGCTTTTGTACTTCTGATGCCAGCTCTCAACTTGAGGCAGCGTGTGAATGCAGTTGATGCACGTATAAGTCCAGAAGTCGACCAGCACGACTTTGCCGCGCAACTGCTGCATCGTGAGCGGCTCGCTGTTGAGCCATTTGTCGATGCCCGTGAATTCCGGTGCGGACTTGTTCTGTTCGACGGGCATGGTCGTCGCGGCGCCGCTGTTGGCGACCATCGCGCCCAACGCAGCGATAGCAGCCAATGCGGCAATGGTAGTTACAGTCTTGAATCGGGTGAACATGTCGGCTCCTTTAGTGAATGACAAGCGGGAAGGAATGATCGTATTGAAGCGTCTGCGCGTATCGGAGCTGTGTCGGACTGTCGGGTATTTGAATCGTCATGTATCGGAGATGGCGCGCGATACATTGGGACACAAATGACCGTGCCGATTGAGCTATAAAACAGGCGTTGACAAAGATGGAGCAAAAAATGAAACGTCTGTTGGCTGTCTTCTTCCTGCTTGCTGGTGGACTCGCCGTCGAAATCGCGCACCCTCTTCAGTGCTCGCTGATCTGCGCAAGCCGGCCTTTTGAAAAGCGCAGGAAATCCCGGACGTAGCGCGATAGAAAGCGAGGTATCTGGCTCGCAGATAGCCGCATTCAAACCCTTCGCTTGATCTTCTGCATGACGGGTGCGACATTGAGCCATCAGTTCTTCATGAGACTTCCGGCCAATGAGCACGCTCACCGCTGTGCAACGCATAGGCAGATTTGCCGACGAAGCGCGGTTCTCTGATCTCACGCCGCAGGCTCGGCAGGTGTTCAGGCGCAACATCCTCGACAGCCTCGGCTGTGCAATCGCCGCATTGCCGGGCCCACCGTTCAGGGTGCTCATAGAACAGTTCGACGAATACTTCCCGCGCATGTCGAAGGCGCGGCGAACGACGAAGATCTGGTTAGCCGCCTCAAATAGCCGTTGCAGGAGACAGGAGAACCATCGTGCCTTTTATCGAATGTCATATCACGCAGGGCTTGACGCTCGCGCGTCGGAGCAGAGGATTTCAGGAAAGTGAATACCGGCTGACCGCATGCGCGACTTACGCGGCAGCACGTTCATTCCGTCAGTGCGCATGCAGGCTTTGGTGTACGATGAGATCCACCTTGCAATGCCGTTCGCTGCGAGCGGCCCTGTCGATCTCATAGAGGTGCACAGCATGGATGTCGCCGACCTCAAGGTGTTCGAGGCCGTTGCCCGTCACGGCAGCATGAACCGGGCGGCCGTTGAGCTTCATACGGTCCAGTCCAATGTAACGGCGCGAATCCGCTCTCTCGAACGGGAAATCGGTATCGCGCTGTTTCATCGTCATGTGCGCGGCGTCAGCCTCACGCCTGCGGGGCAACGGATGCTGCCGTACGCCGCGCGCATGACGAAGCTGCTCGCAGACGCAAAGCTCGCCGCGCTCGACGACGGACCGCCTTCGGGCACGCTTGCATTGGGCACGCTGGAAACCACGGCGGCGCTCAGGCTGTCACCCATATTGAGCAACTTCGCGCGCGTTTATCCGCAAGTGCGCTTGTCGCTGATGACGGGCACGAGTTGCAGTCTCACGGAAGATGTCGCGGAATGCAGGCTCGACGGCGCGTTCGTTGCAGGGCCTGTCGATCATCCAGACCTGCATGCCGAGACGATCTTCGAAGAAGAACTCGTGCTGGTGACGCCACGCACAGTGCGTTCAGTCGATGCATTACCCGCTGTCACGGATCTCAAGACGATCGTGTTTCGGCTGGGTTGCTCGTATCGTCAGCGGCTCGAAGCGCTACTCGCGGAAATGGGGATCGTCACCGCAACACCGCTCGAATTCGGTTCGCTGGATGCGATCATTGCATGTGTCGCGGCCGGCATCGGCGTTACGCTGCTGCCTCGAGGTGTCGTCACGCGCGCAGCCGAGCAGGACATCATCGCGGTCCATTCCGTCGCCGCGAGCACTGCACGCGTCTCGACGCTTTTCATCCGCCGACACGACGCCTATGTATCGAGCGCCATGCAGGCATTCGTCGAAGTGGCGCGTTCGGGGCTCGGCCCGGTTGTAATGGCTGCAGCTTAGGCCGCTTGTGCGTGCGTATCGACGAGCCCGGTGCGCCGGCTGATGCTATTGCTATTGCGGCGGAAGAACTCGGTGCAATAGTCGATGAACGTTCTGAATCGCGCGGGAAGCAGTTCCCGATGCGAATAGAACAGGCAGATTTCAACTTCGCTGTCCGACAGCGAACAGCCCGGCAGAATGGGAATGAGCTTGCCCCTCGCAAGATCGTCACGCGCCATCGCTTCGGGTAGCTCTGCAATGCCGGCGCCCGCGAGTGCTGCAGCGCGCAGAAGCACATCATTGCCATCCATCGACGACGACGGAATCACCTGCACCGGCTCGCCGTCTTCGATCGCCTGTACGTAGTTTGAATTTTGCTGCCGCGCCTGCGAAGGCAATAGCAGCAAGTGCGAAGCGAGATCGGCTGCGCAACGAGGCGTGCCGTATCGGGCAAAGTAATCGGGCGATGCCGCGAGCATTCGCGGCGACCTTAACAATGTCCGCCGGATCACGGCGGATTGGTCGACCTGATTCGGCGGAAGCATCGCCATGTCGAATTGTCCGTCATAGAGATTGACGGCACCTTCGTGTATGGACGCGACGAGATTGACGTTGGGCGCAACCGCACGATAGCCGGCCACAAACTGCGAGAACGTTTCGCCGATCAATGTCGGATGAATGGCAAGACGCAACTTGCCACTGTCGACTTCACGCTCGCGAGTAATACGGCGATTCGCTTCGTCGAGTTCTTCGAGCAGGCGGCAGCAGCTCACGTAATACGATTGCGCTTCTTCCGTCAGCGCGACGGATCGTGTCGTGCGATGAAGCACGCGGGTCTGGATCGACGCTTCAAGCTTTGCAATGGCCTTTGAAATCGACCCTGTCGTGACGCCAAGCGACGCGGCCGCCTTGCTGAAGCTCTGATGCTGCGCCGCCGCGACGAATGCTCTCAACATATAAAGCTGGTCCACGTCCAACTCCCGTTCCATTGCTGCTTCATAGCGCTGCGATTACTTTAGCAACGGATTCCGGTGACAACGCGCGGTTTGTTTTGATAGGGGTATCACCGCGAGAGATAGCTCATGGACCGAGCGGTCTCGCTGAAGAATGGAACGCGAATGCGACTGCCATTTCTGTTCAGGCATTTATCTGAATGCGCGGATCGAAATCGAATTCGAGCCGGATGCCGCCGGGTTCGTAGAGCATCGTGTGCCGCTTGGGGCCCGCGCCGAGGTTCTCCGGCGCAAAGTCGACCTTGACGCCAGGCCATCGGGACACTCGCTCGAACATTGCGCCGAGTTCTTCTTCACTGCGAACACGAAACGCCAGATGATGCAGTCCGACGTTCGTCTTGCGGTCGAATTCGATGCGGTTGGCGGATTCGGCGACTTGCCACAGCGTCACCATGATCTTGCCATCCGATACGAAAGCCGCAGGGTAGTCCGGTTTTTCGCCGACCTGTGTCCAGTCGAGGCAATTGATAAAGAAGTCACGCGTCACGTTCAGATCGCGAACGGTCAGTCCCACGTGATCGATACCGGCGGTGAGCGGTTGAGTCGTCATTTTGGGGTTTCCTGTGCAGTCGAGGTGATCGCGGCTTTCGGCGCGATCGTGCAATTATAGGAACGCGAACTCGTGAAGATTCTTGAGCGGCAAGAAACGGAGATTTGCCATCGGGGCGTCATGCAGGGATATGGCATCGCGATTACCGCGTCACGGCTCATGATGCAGACGCTTCGCGGCCATACCGGAATACGCTTCTATTGCAGCCGCGCGCCCGTCATCTACACTTGATGATACTCAGGCGCTCGCGGATACGCGACAGAAGGAGCCGGGAATGACGGACAACACGACGGCGGCAAGCGAGCCGATTACGATCGGCGGACTGACGATCCGGTATCTGATCGACGGAACCGCGACGGGCGGAATGGGCGTGTTCGAATTGACGGTGCCGCCCGGTTCGCGCGTGCCGCCGCCGCATAGTCACACGAACAATGAAGAGTGCGTCTATGTGCTGGAGGGGACGCTGCGCTACGCCGTCGATGGCGCCATGCGCGATCTCGCGCCAGGCGACTGGATGCACACGCCGCGCGGATCGGTGCATGCGTTCAGCAATCCCCACGACGCGACAGCGCGCGCGCTTATCGTTCTTACGCCTGACATCGGGGCGCAGTACTTCCGCGATGTCGGCGCGGTGATCGATGCAGGCGGTTCGCCTGACCGCGCGAAGCTCTTCGCCGTCATGTCCGCCTACGGGCTGATGCCCGCTGCGCCGCAATGAGCGCGATAGCACGCGTGAGGACGCGATAGCGGACCCGGCCATTCGAGGCAAGCGCTTGCGTCTGCAAAAACTTGCTCGATACAAACGTTTGCCCTGTTGGTGTGAACTTCGACGTCGTGCATACTTGCAAACTGCACGCATTGGAGAATGGGCATCTCCGTGCAGTGCGATGCAATTCGAACAACACCACGAGAGGAGAAGACCAGCCATGCCGTTGGTGCCGCTGTCGCAACGGGAAGTGACGATCGGAGTTCCGCTGCCGTTCTCTGTCTACACGGCGGACGGCAAGCTTCTGATAGGCCGGGGGCATGTCGTTCACAGCGAAGCGCAGTGTCAGAAGCTGTTTGCTTTGGGTGCGTACCGGCATACTTTTCCCGGCGAGCACCGCGACGATGCGAAGCCGCCACACGACGACGCGCCCACACCCGCCGCGCGCGTGCACCGCAATCACGACGAACAGGACTTTATCGGAAGCTTTCCGACGACGGGATGTGTGCCGGAAGATTTCGTCGTCACGCTCGCAGACGAAAGCGGAGTTTCGGCGCGCACGCAGTTCGTTGGCCTGCTGGAAAAGGTCAGTGTTCTTCTCACCGGCGATGACATCGATCCCGCGTTCACGCCGGGCGCGCCTGTCGACGGTCAGTTCATCGCGGGTCGCTACCGCTATTCGTTTCGGTCGGAAGTTATCGGCCGACACGCGATGCCGTTCGAAGTACTCTATTTGCGCTATCCCGCAGAGGTCCGCTCGCGCACGCTGCGGCGGAATGTTCGGGTGGGCATCGACGTCGCTGCGCGTCTGTCGAGAAACGACCGGCCGATGGCGGGCACGGAAGTGCGCGCGGTCGATCTCAGCTCGACAGGCGTCGGCCTGCTCGTGAACGCGAATTCGCCCGCGCCCGGCGAGCACTTCAAGCTCTCGCTGCCGCTTTCGCGCGCGGGCCGCGTGCGCACGGCGCCGTTGAACTGCATTGCGCGCAACCGGCGCACGAAGGGCGGCGAAACTCTGATCGGCGCGGAGTTCGGCAATACGTCGGGAGACGTGCGCGCGCTCGTGAGCGACTTCGTGCTGGATGTACTAACGGGAGCCATTGCGCGCGAACATCCCGCAGCGGGAGAAGGGCGGTTCGCGTAACCGCCGGCAGTACGGAAAAGGTCGACGTTGCCGTCGCCGGCGGACAGAGAATTCTATTCACCGCGCTTCTGTTTATGTATGGGCGACGTGACGAATAGCGAATGCACAGTGCGCTTAAGTCCAGTACTTATAGTCGATCGAACTGTGCCCATAGCCGTGAATTCATGAGGTTCACGACGCTTGTGTGCAGCAGTCCGGCCGTATCTGTCGGGGTTTCTGCGTCTTTGCGCGCTCGCGTTCCGGAACGACTGTCGCCGAAACGGGCGCAGGCGATGCCGCTTCAGCGGCAAGACGTTCGAGCGGCAATTGTGCATTCTCTCCGACGACGAGAAGCGCCTGCATCAGACCCGGTGCCTGATACGCGCACGTCGCGGCAAGCGCGACACTGCAAAGCGCAATGGCATAACGTACCCGAAAATGAGGGAAGCTGATCGTGTGCATCATACGTTCTCCACTGCGCGCGTAAGACGGCCAGGCGTCTCATCCTTGTGATCGCCCAGAAGAATGCTGTCGAGCATTTGTCTGAAGTGCGACGTCAAAAAATCGATAAAGGTTTTGATCTTCGCGTCGATGCGATGTCTAGATGAATAGACGGCAAATACGCGGGTGTTTTGAAGGTGGGAATCAGCGGGTTGCTTATGGGTGTCGTGCGGCGCTGACAGTCGCCACATTCCATCAGCGTAGATAGTGGCGGAGTATTCCGCCGTTCGCGATGGGTCATCGCGTGCGAGCGCGATGGCGTGCGCATGATGGCGCGTTCGATGTTAGCAATATCCGTCACTCCGGCAGACGTTCGATCTGCCTTCATCCGCCGCGCCAATTGCGAACAGGGACAAGCAGGGCAAATAACTGAATCAACCCTGAAATAGCCCCTTTTCTACCGTTTTGGAAATAGCGTAGGCCTGGGCATAATGCTAGTTGTACACAGTCGTTGAAAAAGGGACGTTTCTTTTTTACCGACTGCATTGCACTTAAAGAGCTGGTGCCTTCCTCGCGCGCGGCTCTGCAGTAGCCCGGCCAATTCCATCCAGCCTCGTTGCGCGCCACGCGCGTAGTGCACTCCCTATTATTTTTCACGCTCATCCGTGAAGGCCATGATTTGGCCCGTTTTAGGAATCAACTGATGAAACCGGCAAAGAATACGTTCTGGTCCCGTAATGGCCGCTATGTGATGCTCTGCGTGATGGCGACGGCCTTCGCGGCGCTTGTCACGTTCTTGCATCTACGCCATGAACAGCGCAACGCGATGGCGTCGCCAGTACTCGGCGGCGTCGCGAGCGAAATGCGCAAAGACGCGTCGCCGTGGACCCGTCAGGAAAAGGACGCATCGGAAATGCTGCGCGACATTCGCGATCACAACGTGACGGCCATCGGCGTGAGCCCGAATGCGATCCTCGTGTCGACTGGCGACGGAGCGAAGTACTACGTCACCGATCACAACGCGGCCTTTTCGAATGCACTGCTGCTGGGCGAGATGAAGGCGGACGCGCGTTCTCCGTATCAACTCGTATGGCTGCCCGATGCGAATGTCCGCACGGGATCGGCGCGCTGGGTGGATGCATTCGACAAGACGCGCGACGTGATCAGCCTGCTGTTGCCGCTGTTGCTGATCGGCGGACTCGCGTGGTTCATGCGCCGTGAAATGACGGGCAGCGCTCGGCTGCTCGAAAAGACACCTGCACTGTCTTTCGACGACGTCATCGGCGCGGGCGAAGCAAAGGCGGCACTGGCCGACATTCAAGCCTATCTGACGAACCCGAAGCAGTTCACGGGCATGGGCGTGCGCGCGCCGTGCGGCATTCTGATGACGGGTGGCCCCGGCGTCGGCAAGACGCGACTCGCGCAGGCGCTCGCGGGCGAGTGCGGCGCAAATTTCATTTCGATCACGGGCAGCTATTTCAGCGCGAAGTACTACGGTGTCGGCATTCAGAAGGTCAAGCACCTGTTCGAGCTCGCGCGCAAGAATACGCCCACCGTCATCTTCATCGACGAAGCGGACGGCCTCGCCAAACGCACGGACACGGGCGGCGGTCCTGTCGAAGCGGAGAGCAATCGAATCATCAACCAGTTGCTCGCGGAGATGGACGGCTTCGAGTCGAATGAAGGCGTGATCATCGTGGCGGCGACGAATCACCCGGACAATCTCGACGAAGCGTTGCGCCGTCCCGGCCGTTTCGATCGCACGGTGCAGGTGCGTTTGCCCGATCTCGAAGATCGCGCGGACATCATCCGTTTCTATGCCCAGAAGCTGAAATCGAAAGCCGACGACATCGACTTCAATCAGCTCGCGCGATTGACTACGGGACTTTCGCCGGCGACGCTCGCGATGGTCGTCAATCAGGCGGGACTCGTCGCGCGCAAGGCGGGCGATGACGTGATCGCATCGAAGCATTTCGTCGAGGCGATCAAGATTGCGCGCATCGGCGATGTGAATGGCGCGGAGCGCGCGCTCACGGAAGACGAGCGTACCCGTATCGCCGTTCACGAGGCCGGCCATGGGCTCGTTGCCGCGCTGCTCGGCACGGGCGTACTCGAAGAGGTCACGATTTTGCCGCGAGGCGGCGCGCTGGGCGTCGCGCTGATCACGAAGACGCAGGACAAGCATCTGTATCGCGAGACCGAAATGCGCAATGAAATTCAGGTGTTGTTGGGCGGCCGCAATGCCGAATTGCTGGCGTTCTCGGAAGCATCGAGCGGCGCGGCGCAGGACTTGCAGGAAGCGTCGCGCATCAGTCTGGACATGGTGTCGAAATTCGGTTTCAACGCAGACGGAAATCTGTTCAGTCTTGCCGCGCTGCCTTCGCAATACGCTGGATTGCAGATGAAGAACGCGATCGAACACGCGAACATTTTGCTCAAGGAACTGAACGACGCCTGCTATGCGCTATTGCGCGATAACGAGCCGGTATTGCGCGCGATAGCGGACCAATTGCTCGAATCGGAGACAGTGCCGGGTGAAACGGTTTATCGGCTGATCGACGAACACAAGGCGAGCCAGGACGCGCTGCATCTCGCGGAGCAGCCGGCAGCGGCTTGATCATTTCGCACGCGGCTGTGGGTGCACCGGCTGCTAGCGAAAAGAAGCGAACTGGATAAACAGCGAAACAAAAAAACAGGAACTTCCGCCGAACATATTTTGTCGACGAACCTCGCGGCCCATTATTGGGCGAATTCACAGTCAAAGCGCGAGGAGGCTTGCAGATGGACAAAAGCCGCGTTGCTGCGCTCGACGCTGGTCGGGCGCTCGCGATCGTCGGGGTTGTCGCCGTACACCTGTCGTTTCAGTTTCCCAATCTGCCGCATGCCGTGACGTTGCTGGCCCGCATGGGCCAATACGGCGTGCAGCTCTTCTTCGTGATCAGCGCGATCACGATCTTCATGACGCTCGAAACCGATCACGCACGTTGCGTGGATGCGCGTCACGTCACATTGCGTTTCTATATCAAGCGCTTCTTTCGCATCGCTCCGCTGTATTACGTCGCGATTGCCGTCTACGGACTGATCAGCTATGGCGCAATGCAGTCAGGGTACGAACGTGCATGGGTGCTCGGCTCGCACGGTCCCATTGATGTTCTGCTAAACATACTGTTTCTTCACGCGCTGTCGCCGACGGCAATCAACAACGTCGTGCCTGGCGGATGGTCTATCGGCGTCGAGATGCTGTTCTATCTGATCGCGCCGCTTCTGTTCTTCGCGGCGATGAATCGCTTGCGGCTCGTGCTGGCGACGTTTTTGTTGCTGGCGCTTTCCATCGCGTCGATGTTGATCGGCGATTGCCACGGCACACTCGACTGTCACGTCAGAAACAACTCGTTCGGTTATTTCTGGCCACCCGTGCAAGGGCCGTGTTTTATCGTCGGGATGTGGGCGTGGTATGCCTTTCGTTCGCACTTGATGGGCACGTCGAACGTCACCGCGCGCGCGGCGTGGCTCTATTTCGGGCTTGCTCTGGGCTTTGCGCTCGCGACAGCGGCGCTCGGTGTATGGCTCGCAAAAGGACATCAATTCGCGCCCGTATTCGCCGCATGCAGCGCGGTCGCCTTTCTGTTGTTCGTGGGCTCGCAGTGCGATGCGGTACGCGACCTGATGAGATCGCGCGGTGCGTTCGTCTTCCGTCGATGTGCAGCGGCGCTAGGACGTGAAAGCTATGGCATCTATCTGTGGCACTTCATCTGCGTGTACGCGACATTTCATTTCTTCGCGGACATATTCAGGCAAAGCGATCAGGATATGTCGATTGCACTATTCGTCGGGACCGTATTGATCGCGCTTGCTGCATCGTATGGTTTTTCGCGCCTCTCGGACCGGCTGATACAAGGCCGCGCGACGCAACTGTCGCGCAAGCTGCTCTCGCACGTCGACGGGCGCTTTTATCCGGCGCGGCGAACCTGATGAGAAATGGGTCCGGCTAGTGGTCCGATGCCTCATTCGTTGAAAGCTCGCTGATAGTGGGCGAATGCACATCGTCAGCGAAAGCGCGAGTACCCACTAATCATTGGGCAATTGCAACGCGACCCAGCACGCATGCAATCGCATGTAGATGCCGTGCCTGTTTTCCTGTCGCGGCAACTGGACGCTGACCGCTGCGCCCCGTCATGTCGGCGTTTGCGCGGCATTATGTTTATTCGACATGACCCTCATGCTCAATTTGCATTGGACGGGGCAGTGTCATTCCGGGGACTATCCGGCACTCGCTCGATGGCATGCGCTCTATCGACAACACGTCTCGCAGCGCACATTGCGACAGCTGTCGCGCTTCGCTATCGAATTACAAGGAAAGCCGGAATATTCAGCGTCAGGATGAAGCGACCTGGCGGTTCCGTGCATCTGAGATATGAGGAAGACAATTGAATAGCTCTATTCAACGGCACATCGGCCCATTCGCGCTGATGCTGACGGGGCTTGGCTCGATCATCGGATCGGGCTGGCTGTTCGGCGCCTGGAAGGCGGCCAAGATCGCAGGTCCTGCCGCGATCTGCGCGT
>NZ_JBBPEN010000008.1:0-393734 GCF_038900755.1 Paraburkholderia diazotrophica | reverse complement strand
CACGCCGATGATAGTGCGGATTGCCCGTGTGAAAGTAGGTAATCGTCAGGCTCCTTATACACGTCCCGGCCCCGCCCCCAAAAGGCGGGGCCGTGGCCGTTTACGGCGCCGCGCTTTTTTACCTTCCTCCGGGCGGCGCTGTCCGCCAGCACAATACCTGCGCAAAACGTGTCGTCGCCGTCATGGCCTGGCGTCTGCGCCCTGCTAAACCTTCCCTCCCGACAGATAGCCCTGTAGAAACGTAGTCCGTTCGCAACGCATTGAGCGCACTCAGGCGTTCGTCCGCAGCGGTCAGTTATGATCCGTGGTTTGTCACGCGCGAAACAACAGGCACCCACTCCATCGACTGATGGGCGCCACCCGCGCCCACACTCTTCATCGCCCAGCCAAAAATTTCTGCGCCAACCGAACCCAGTACGTGGACCCGACCGGCAGCAAATCGTCGTTGAAGTCATAGCTGGCGTTATGCAGCATACACGGCCCGGCGCCGTGGCCGGACTCGCGATGCCCACCGTCCCCGTTGCCGAGGAACGCGTAGCATCCCGGCTTCGCCAGCAACATGAACGAGAAATCCTCGGCGCCCATCGTCGGCTCGACGGCGTCGTCGACGTTTTCGTCGCCGACAATCTCTTTCATCACCGACGCCGCGAACCGCGCCTCGTCGCTGCTGTTGATCGTGGGCGGATAGTTACGGTGAAACGAAATTTCGACGGAGCAGTCGTAGGCCTCGGCCGTGCTCTGGACGATTTTCCGCATCCGGGTTTCGATCAGATCGAGCGTTTCCGTGGTGAAAGTCCGCACCGTGCCTGCAATCCACGCCTCATCCGGCACGACGTTCACGGCATCGCCGGCATGGATCTGTGTGATTGACAGCACCGCCGTGTCGAGTGGCTTCTTGTTGCGCGTAATGATGCTTTGCAGGCCATTGGCTATCTGTACCGCGGTGAATACAGGGTCGCGGCCATTGTGCGGTAGCGCCGCGTGTGAGCCCACGCCTTTGATTTCGATGCGAAATTCGTTGCTGGAAGCCATGATCGGCCCTTCCGTCACACCGAAATTGCCCGCCGGCATCCCGGGCCAGTTGTGGATGCCAAACACAGCATCGACAGGAAAGCGCGTAAACAGCCCATCGTCGATCATGGCCTTCGCGCCCGCGCCGCCTTCCTCGGCCGGCTGGAAAATGAACACGATCGTACCGTCGAAATCGCCTTCCTTCGCCAGATGCCGCGCCGCACCGAGCAGCATCGCCGTGTGTCCGTCATGCCCGCACGCGTGCATTTTTCCCTCGTTTTTGGAGCGATGATCGAACGTGTTCAGTTCGTGGATGGGCAGCGCATCCATGTCGGCGCGCAATCCAATCGACTTCGTTCCCGTGCCACGCTTCAACACGCCAACGACGCCGGTTTTCCCGATGCCTTCATGTACCTCGATTCCCCACCCCGCCAGCGTCTTTGCCACCAATGACGCCGTTTGCGCCTCCTCGTATCGCAATTCTGGATTAGCGTGAATCGTTCGTCGGAGAGTCTGAATTTCGCCGCGTGCGGCTTGGATTTCGGGGATCAGTTTCATGATGGATTGAGAAAGTGGCAGTGAGCAGTGTTATCCGGACGGTCGATTCCGGAGAGAGTGATAATTAATTCTACGCCCATCGCTGTTTTTGACGGCCGCGTGTCAGATCGGATGAGGGGAACGTAATAGAATCAGGGCCTTCACTCGCGCAATCTCCGCTCGAAATCAATATGAACGCTCACGCTGAATTCGCTCGCGCCGTCTGCCCGCACGATTGTCCCGATACCTGCGCCATGCGCGTGACTGTCGAGAACGGCCGCGCCGTGAAGGTCGTTGGCGACCCGGACCACCCGCCGACGCAGGGCGTCCTGTGCACGAAAGTGAGCCGTTACGCCGATCGCGTTCATCATCCGCGTCGGCTGACGACGCCGATGCGCCGCGTCGGCCGGAAAGGCGAAGGGCGATTCGAGCCGATCAGCTGGGATGACGCACTGCATCTCGCCGCGGAGCGCTTGTCGGAAATCGCGGGCCGCGCGCCCGAGGCGATTTTGCCGTACAGCTACGCCGGCACGATGGGTTTCGTGCAGGGAGACAGCATTGCGCAGCGCTTCTTCCACAAGCTCGGCGCGTCGCAACTCGACCGCACGATCTGTGCAGCGGCGGGCGCCGCGGGTCTCAAATATACGTACGGCGCGAGTCTCGGCATGCTCACCGAGTTTTTTGACGAGAGCGAGCTGATTCTGATCTGGGGTGCGAACCCGATCGCATCGAACCTGCATTTCTGGACGCGCGCCCAAGAGGCGAAGCGCCGCGGAGCGCGTCTGATCGCCATTGATCCGTACCGCTCGCTCACTGCCGAGAAATGCCACCAGCATGTTGCGCTGAAACCCGGCACGGACGCGGCGCTCGCGCTCGCCATGATGCATGTCCTGATCGCGGAGGACATGCTCGATTACGCCTATATCGCCGACCATACGCTCGGCTTCGAGCCATTGAAGGCGCGCGCGCTCGACTATTCGCCTTCGCGCGCGGCTGAAATTTGCGGGATCGATGAGCAGACGATCATCGATCTCGCACGGCTTTACGGCAGCACCAAAAAGGCGGCAATCCGCATGAATTACGGCATGCAGCGCGTGCGTGGCGGCGGCAATGCGGTGCGGGCGGTCGCATGTCTTCCGTCGCTGACGGGCGCATGGCGCGAGCGTTCGGGCGGTCTGCTGATGTCATCGTCGGGTTGGGCGCCAGTCGATTCGCACGCATTGGCGCGGCCCGATCTGATGCCGGGCTGGCCGTCGAACCAACCGCGCGTCGTGAACATGAACGCGATCGGCGACGCCCTATGCAATCCGGGCGACGCAGAGTTTGGCCCGAAGATCGAAGCGGTTGTCGTGTACAACGCGAACCCCGTGGCCGTTGCGCCGGATTCGGAGCGTGTTGCAGCGGGCTTCGCGCGCGACGACCTGTTTACGATCGTTCTCGAGCATTTCGAGACCGACACCGCCGATTACGCCGATTTGCTGCTGCCCGCGACGACGCAGCTCGAACATCTCGACATTCACAAGTCGTACGGGCACACGCATGTGATGGTCAACCTGCCCGCGATTCCGCCCGTCGGCGAGGCGCGCCCGAACACGGAGATTTTCCGCGGCATCGCGCGCGCGATGGGGCTCCAGGAACCGGCGCTGTACGAGAGCGATGAGAAGGTCGCGTCGTCGGCCTACCGCTGGGACGATCCGATGCTCGACGGCGTCACATGGGAAACCTTGAAGCGCGACGGCTGGGCGAAGCTGAATGTTCCCGACGCGCCGTTCGCGAACGGAGGCTTCCGCACGCCGTCAGGCAAATGCGAGTTCTATAGCGAGCGGCTCGCACAAGCCGGCCTCGAACCCGTGCCCGATTATTTGCCGCCTTACGAGTCGGCGGACGGCTCGCCCGAACTCGCCGCGCGCTACCCGCTCGCGATGATTTCCCCGCCGGCGCGCAACTTCCTGAACAGCACGTTCGTGAACGTCGAAAGCCTGCGCGCGACAGAAGGCGAACCGCATCTCGACATCCATCCCGGCGACGCCGCCGAACGCGGCATCCACGACGGCGATCAGGTCCGCATCTTCAACGATCGCGGCTCGATGCAGGCGCGCGCCCGCGTCACCGACAAGGCGCGCGCAGGGCTCGTCGTCGGCCTGTCGATCTGGTGGAAGAAGCTCGCTCCCGACGGCCGCAACGCCAATCAGGTGACGAGCCAGGCGCTGACCGATCTGGGCGGCTCAGCGACGTTCTACGACTGCCTCGTCGAAGTCGAGCGAGTCTGAGTCGCTTCTGAACGCGCAGCGGAGGTTCCCCCCGCGCCACGCCATTCTCGGCCCTTGGTCCGCGCTTTCGAGTGCATCGTCTAACTGGGGCTAACCGCGAATAGTCACGCGTCAGCGCATGCTACGATGCGATTTTTAGCACGACCATTCGAAAATCACGGAGGAGACGCCGTATGGAAAAAGTCTGGCTGAAATCGTATCCGCCCGGCGTACCCAAAGAGATCGATCCCACCCAGTACGAGTCGATCACCGCGATGCTGGAAGAGAGCTTCCGTGCGAACCGCGCGAAGCCGGCGTTCGCGTGCATGGGCAAGCAGATCACGTATGGCGAACTCGACAGCCTCTCCATGCGGCTTGCCGCGTGGTTTCAGTCAAAAGGCATCGCGCGCGGCGCGCGTATCGCGATCATGATGCCCAACGTCCTGCAGTATCCCGTCGCCATCGCTGCGATCCTCCGCGCGGGAAATGTCGTTGTGAACGTGAATCCGCTCTACACGCCGCGCGAGCTGGAACACCAGCTGAAGGACAGCGGCGCAGAAGCGATCATCCTGCTCGAAAATTTCGCGCTCACGTTGCAGGCGATTGTGCGAAATACGTCGGTCAGGCATATCGTCGTGGCGTCGATGGGCGATCTGATGGGCGCGAAAGGCATGCTTGTCAATTTCGTCGTGCGCCGCGTGAAGAAGATGGTGCCCGCGTGGAGTATTCCCGGACACGTTCGCTTCAACGACGTCATCTCCGAAGGCGCTCGCAGCCGGTTCGCGCGCGTCAAGCAAGGTCCGGGCGACGTCGCATTTCTTCAGTACACAGGCGGCACGACGGGCGTTGCAAAGGGCGCGACGCTTCTGCATCGCAATCTGGTTGCGAACGTGCTGCAGTCGCACGTGTGGCTCGAACCCGCGCGCTCGAAGCGCCCGGACATCGACCAGTTCGTCACCGTCGTCGCGCTGCCGCTTTATCACGTGTTTGCACTGACCGTGTGCGGGCTGCTGACGATTCGGACGGGCGGTCTCGGCGTGCTCATTCCGAATCCTCGCGACATCGCCGGGATGATCAAGTCGTTGCACGGCTACAAGATTACGACCATCCCAGCCGTCAACACGCTGTACAACGCAATGCTCAATCATCCGGACTTTTCGAAGCTGGATTTTTCGAATCTTCTTGTGGCAAACGGCGGGGGGATGGCCGTGCAGGAAGCCGTCGCGAAACGCTGGTTCGAGCGCACGAACGCGCCGATCATCGAGGGCTATGGCCTGTCGGAGACGTCGCCGTGCGTAACGTGCAATCCGGCTACCGTCACCGAGTACAGCGGTACGATCGGTCTGCCGCTGCCGTCGACAGAAGTGTCGATCCGCGACGACGACGGCAACGAACTCCCCGTCGGCCAGGCGGGCGAGTTGTGCATCCGGGGTCCGCAGGTGATGGCGGGTTACTGGAACCGTCCGGACGAAACGGCGAAGGTGATGACGGCTGACGGCTTCTTCCGCTCGGGAGACATCGCGACCGTCGATGAAGACGGCTTCGTGAAAATCGTCGACCGGAAGAAGGACATGATTCTCGTGTCCGGCTTCAACGTCTATCCGAACGAAATCGAGGATGTGGTTGCGAAACATCCGGGCGTCTTCGAAGTGGCGGCCGTTGGCGTGCCGGACCAGCACTCGGGCGAAGCGGTAAAGCTCTTCATCGTGAAGAAAGACGAAGCGATCACTGACGCCGACATCTTCGCGTTCTGCAAAGACCAACTGACGGGCTACAAGCGGCCGCGCATCGTCGAGTTTCGCAAGGAACTGCCGAAGAGCAATGTCGGCAAGATCTTGCGTCGCGAACTGCGCGACGGTCGGGCTTGAGCGCGCGCGGCGCGTGAACGACGGGAAAAGGGCGTAGACGGGCTACTGAAACAGCCGGCGCGCCGCAGTGAAAGCACGGCCCAATGACGCTTCGTCATTGGGTCGTTTCCATTTGCGAAGCGGCAAATGGGCAATCGCCAGGACGGTGGCGCACATCACGAACACAACAAAGGCCGCGCAAATAAAAAAGGGCGCCCGGAGGCGCCCTCGAGGGTACTACGCATTCACAACTTATTAGAACTTGTGGCGGATACCGACGCGAGCCGTGAACTGGTTGCTGTTCGACGAAGCCGACAGACCGTTGATTGCTGCAACAGCTTGCTTGCCCGTCGAATCGGTGCCCGTAGCGTGCTGGTACACGCCGATCAGGTAGACGTCCGTGCGCTTCGACAGGAAGTAGTCGACGCCAGCCGAACCCTGGTGGTACTTCGCCGAATCATGGCCGTTCAGGCTGCTGCCGTGCGTATAGTCATACGCAGCGCCAACCAGCAGAGCCGGCGTCAACTGATACTTGAAGTTGATTTCACCGTTGTTGAACGTTGCCGTCTGGCCTGCGAAGGCCGGCGATGCGAAGCCCGAGCCGATGTCGTAGAACTTGACGTTCGAGTACGTTGCGCCGATCGTCGCTGCGCCGAACGTGTATGCGCCGCCCGCGCCGATCACCTGATACGTATGAGCCGAAGCGTAGCCGCTGTACACCGGCGACGAGACGTTCGAGCTCGCAGCGTTGACCGTGCCCGACGTGCTGTTGCCGAAGAACGAAACGTTCGGGTTGCGAACGTTCAAGTAACCAGCGCCCAACACCAGCGGACCGTTGTTGTAGCCGACGCCCAACGACCATGCCTGGTTACGCGAGTAGTCGCCCGCAACGCCGCCCAGGCTGTACATACCGCCGAACGTCAGGCCAGCGTAGTTCGCGCTCGTGTACTTGATCGCGTTGTTGGTGCGGTACGCGTTGTTGAAGTTGTCCAGGTCGCCCGGGTGTGCAGCGATGTAGCCGCCCCACTGGTCGCCCGCTTCCAGCGGACCGACGTAGTCGACGACGGAATCGTACTGACGACCCAGCGTGACCGTGCCGAACTGGCTGCCCAGGCCGACGTAAGCCTGACGACCGAACATCAGGCCGCCTTGACCCAGCTTGCCGTTGTTCACGTCAAAGCCGTTTTCCAACACGAAGATTGCCTTCAGGCCACCGCCGAGGTCTTCCGTCCCGCGCATGCCGAAACGGCTGCCCTGCAGAACGCCGCTCGACAGGTTGTACAGGTGCTTCCCGCCCGAGTTGGTGTTGATGTTAAAACCTTCGTCAATAATGCCGTACAGCGTCACGCTGCTTTGCGCATGAGCGACGCCTGCAAACGCGCCCAATGCTGCGAGAGCGAGAAGCGACTTTTTCATCGAAAGATCTCCAAGGAATTGCGAATTATTTTCAAACAAGGCAAATATTTATCTGCGTTGCGGCCTTGCGTAACTTCGTAAAGAAGTTGCACGTAATGTAACAAAGACACCTAAGTGAACAAAGAAAAAGCAGGGCGCCCGCCGGAGCGCTGTTTCGTTTACGCAACATGGTCTAAAATCGAAAATCGGCCGTCGGAACCACCCTTAAGATTTTTTTGTCGTCAGCCGCAAACCCTTGATGTACAAGGCTCTGCGGGGAGTGGTGCGAGCGCCGCGTCGTGGAGGCCAAGATGCTGATTGATGAGTTGATTGCAGAGTTTGATCGGGGTTTACGCTCAATAAACGGGGTGTCGCGGATGTCGCGTCCGCTGCCTGTTCCACCTGCGTCTGTCGAGTCCGTCGAACTGACTGATGAAGAGCGCGCGCATGCGGCGGGACTCATGCGCGTCAATCATGTCGGTGAGGTGTGCGCACAAGCGCTTTATCAGGCGCAAAAGCTGGCGACGCGCTCGCCGGCGCTCAAGCAGGCGTTCGAGCATGCCGCGCGCGAAGAGGAAGATCACCTCGCGTGGACCTACAAGCGCCTCGAAGCGCTCGATTCGCGTCCAAGTCTGCTCAATCCACTCTGGTATGCTGGCGCCCTCGCGATCGGCTTCGCGGCTGGCCGCCTCGGCGACCGGGTGAGTCTCGGCTTCATGGCCGAGACAGAGCGGCAGGTCGAGTTGCACCTTGGCGGTCATCTCACTACGTTGCCGGAAGGCGATCACGAGTCGCGTGCGATCGTCGAGCAGATGCGCATCGATGAAGTTGCCCACGGCAAGGCCGCGACGGACGCGGGCGGTGCTGAGTTGCCGTTCCCGGCGCGCGCGCTGATGCGTGCGGCGTCCAAAATCATGACGCGCACCGCGTACCACGTTTGACCTGATTCAACGCTATTCGCCTGAAGTGGGCGGCGCTCTCCGCGCCGTCCGTAAAATCGCTCCAAATCCTCAGTCGGCCCGCGCCTTTCGTCCTACCAGAACGCTTTCCCGCCACGCTTTTCCTTCGTACTTTTCACGTATCACCTTCACAAGTCTCACTAGCTCATTCATTTATAACGGTTTTCCATTTTGCATGCTGCGTGAGCAAGCGGCGCTAAGTCCTTGTTCTTGCAAACAAAATTCGTCAAAAAAGCGTGCGTCTCCCTTGACCGGTGTTGGGGGTTACTCTAAAGTGGGAGACAGTGTGAGAAAGTGTTTTTTTGTGTGATCCCACGCGCTTTCTCCGGTAAATTTCCAGAATCGGGCGGCATCTTTCACCGCCCTGACAAAAGGGGAGCGAAGTGTTCCAAGGGGCGTCAGCGCTGACACTCGATGCGAAGGGGCGGATGTCCGTCCCGGCTCGCTATCGGGATGCGCTGCAAGGACAGGCAGAAGGACGGATGACCATCACGCGTCATCCGGACGGCTGCCTGTTGCTGTTTCCGCGCCCCGAGTGGGAAGTCTTTCGCGCCAAGATCGTCAACCTGCCGATGGATGCCAAGTGGTTCCAGCGCATCTTCCTCGGTAGTGCAGCAGACGTCGAACTGGATACCGCCGGCCGCGTGCTGATCGCGCCGGAGTTGCGCCAGGCGGCGTCGCTGGAAAAGGAAGTGATGTTGTTGGGGATGGGAAGCCGGTTCGAGATCTGGGACAAGGAAACCTACGACGCGCAAGAGCAGGCCGCGATGGCGCAGGGCATGCCCGAGTCTCTGAAGAACTTCACATTCTGAACGCAGGTAATCGGAAATGGCACCTGCGATGGGTAACGAATTGCAGCATCGCACGGTGCTGCTCGAAGAAGCGGTGAATGCGCTCGTCACGCGCACGGACGGCGTCTATGTGGACGGTACGTTCGGGCGTGGCGGTCATAGCAGGGCGGTGCTGGCAAGGCTGGGCGAGGCGGGGCGTCTGATCGCTTTCGACAAGGACCCGCTCGCGATCGCCACCGCGCAGCAGATCGCCGATCCGCGCTTCGAGATCGTGCATGAAAGCTTCGCATCACTGCGTGACGCGATGAGCGCGCGCGGGGTAGGGCGTGTGTCGGGGGTGTTGCTGGATCTGGGCGTGTCGTCGCCGCAATTCGACGATCCGGAGCGGGGTTTCAGTTTCCGCGCCGACGGCCCGCTCGACATGCGGATGGACCCGACGCGCGGCGAGTCCGCGGCGGATTGGCTGGCGCGGGCCACGGTGCAGGAAATGACGGAGGTGATACGGGATTATGGGGAAGAACGGTTTGCTTTTCAGATTGCAAAGGCGCTTGCTGCTCGCCGGGCAGAGTCCGACCGTCTTGGGCCTCTCGTCAGCACGGGCGAGCTTGCCCAAATCGTGGCTAACGTCGTCAAAACCCGTGAGAAGGGTAAGGACCCGGCAACCCGCACCTTTCAGGCTATACGGATTCACATCAATCAAGAGCTTGCGGAGCTGCAAGTCGTACTAGAAGCAGCATTGTCGTTGCTGGAGCAAGGGGGGCGGCTGGTCGTGATCAGCTTTCATTCGCTCGAAGACCGGATCGTCAAGCGGTTCATGCAGGCGCAGTCGAGCGCGCCTGCTGTCGACCGCCGCCTGCCGATCCGCGCCGTCGATCTGCCGAGCCCTCCGCTCAAACTGCTAGGCCGCGTATTCGCGAGCGACGCCGAAGTCGCCGCCAACCCGCGCGCCCGTTCCGCCGTGATGCGCGTTGCGGAGCGGATCGCGCCATGAATCGTCTCAACATCTTCCTGCTGATCGTCGTAATGGGTTGTGCGCTTTCCGTCGTCAAGGCGACGAACCAGCAGCGTCAGTTCTTTATCCAGTTGCAGCGCGCCCAATCGCAGGAGCGCCAGCTGCAGCAGGACTATTCGCAGCTTCAATATCAGCAGAGCGCGTTGTCGAAGACTTCGCGCATCGAGCAGATCGCGACCGACTCGCTGAAGATGCAGGGCGCGACCACGGGGCGCACGCAATATCTGACGCTCGACGCCGGTTCGGCGAAGGCCGAAGACGCACCGATCCCCACTTCCGCGCCGGCTTCGGCGCCCGCCACGAACGTTCGTGGAGGCACGCGATGAAGAAATCGTCGAACAAGAACAAGAGCGTCGCGTTCTCGGCGAATCCGATTCTTTCGGTGCGCCTGCCGATGTGGCGCTCGAAGCTCGTCGTGTTCCTGCTCTTCATGGCGTTCGTCGCGCTCGCGGGGCGCGCGTTCTGGATTCAGGGTCCGGGCAACGCGTTCTATCAGAAGCAGGGCGAAAGCCGCTATCAGCGCCGGCTGGAGCTGCCCGCCACGCGCGGTAAGATTCTCGACCGTAACGGCCTCGTGCTCGCGACGAGCCTGCCCGTGCGCGCGATCTGGGCGATTCCCGAATCGGTGCCGGACGATCTCGGCGCGGACAAGCTCGCGCAACTGGCCAAGCTGCTCGACATGACGCAGCCGGAACTGCGCAAGAAGCTGTCGGAAGACAAGACGTTCGTCTACGTGAAGCGCCAGGTGCCCATCGAGGTGGCCGCGAAAGTCGAAGCGCTAGGTATTCCCGGCATCTATCAGCGCACCGAGTACAAGCGGTTTTATCCGGAAGGTGAGATCACCGCCCACCTGATCGGCTTCACGAACGTCGAGGACGAAGGCCAGGAAGGCGTCGAGCTCGGCGACCAGAAGCTGCTCGCGGGCGTGGCGGGGAGCCGCCGCGTGATCAAGGACCGCATGGGCCACATCGTCGAGGATGTGGACGAGCAGGTCGTGCCGCACAACGGTCTGGACGTCGATCTGTCGATCGACAGCAAGATCCAGTACATCGCGTACACGAACCTCAAGGCGGCCGTGCAGAAGTTCAAGGCCAAGGCGGGCGCCGCGATGGTGATCGACGTGCGCACGGGCGAAGTGCTCGCGCTCGTCAATTACCCGACGTACAACCCGAACGACCGCTCGCACCTGACGGGCGACCAGCTGCGCAACCGCATCCTGACCGACACGTTCGAGCCGGGCTCGATCATGAAGCCGTTCACGGTTTCGCTCGCGCTCGACCTGCATCGCGTCACGCCGACTACACTGGTTGATACAGGCGGCGGCCGTTTCGTGCTTGACGGCGCGCCGATCACCGACGACTCCGCGTTCGGCGTGCTGACGGTCGGCGGTGTGATCCAGAAGTCGAGCAACATCGGCGCGACGAAGATCGCGATGCAGCTCAAGCCCGAAGAAATGTGGAACATGTACACCAGCATCGGTCTCGGCCAGGCGCCGAAGGTCGGTTTCCCGGGCGCGGCGGCGGGCCGTCTGCGTCCGTGGAAAAGCTGGCGACGGATCGAGCAGGCGACGATGTCGTACGGCTACGGCCTCTCGGTGTCGCTGTTCCAGCTCGGGCGCGCATACACGGCGATTGCACACGACGGCCAGATCATGCCCGTGTCGATCTTCCGCACGCCGAAAGATCAGCCGATGACGGGCCCGCAGGTCTTCTCGCCGACCACCGCGCGTGAAGTGCGCGCGATGCTCGAAACCGTCGTCTCGCCGGGCGGCACGTCGCCGGATGCGGCGGTGCCGGGCTATCGAGTCGGCGGCAAGTCGGGTACGGCGTACAAGCACGTCGGACGCGGCTACGATCACAGCAAGTACCGCGCGTCGTTCGTCGGCATGGCGCCGATGCCGAATCCGCGCATCGTGGTGGCCGTATCCGTCGACGAGCCGACGGCGGGCAGTCACTTCGGCGGCCAGGTGTCGGGCCCCGTGTTCTCGTCGATCGCCGGCGATACGCTGCGCTCGCTGAACGTGCCGCCCGATCAGCCCGTCAAGCAGATGGTCGTATCCGACGACGTGAATCCTGCCACGCCCGCGGCAGCATCCCAACCGGCAGCGAACGGCGCGAAAAGACTCGCGACGCATGCAGCGCCGAAGAAATTGACGATTTCAGACAACGCGAAGAACCGCCCCGGAGTAGTTCGATGAGTGCGCTGCGTTCTTCTCATCCGGCGCAACAGCAGATTGCTGACGCGCTTGTCTGGCTGCGCGCACGCGTGCAGCCAGGCGCACATTTGCACGCCGATACCCGCACGATCGCGGCGGGCGACGTGTTTCTCGCCTATGCCGTCGACGGCGCGGACAACCGTCCTTTCATCGACAACGCGATCGAGCGCGGCGCAGCAGCCGTGCTGGTGCAATCCGACGGTTTCAGCGGCAACATCGACGCGGCGACGACGCTCGCCGTGCCCCACCTGAACGAACTGGCGGGCACGGTCGCGAGCGCGTGGTACGGCGACCCGAGCGACGCGATGCGCGTGATCGGCGTGACGGGCACGAACGGCAAGACCTCGTGCACGAACTGGATCTCGGCGGCGCTGACGGCGCTCGGCGAGCCGTGCGCGATCATCGGCACGCTCGGCAGCGGCATGCCGGGCCAGCTCGTGCATACCGGCTTCACGACACCCGATGCGCCGCAATTGCAGCGCAGCCTCGCGAATCTGCGCGCGGCGGGCGCGAAAGGCGTCGCGATGGAAGTCTCGTCGCACGCGCTGCATCAGGGACGTGTGAACGGCACGGCGTTCAGCATCGGCGTGTTCACGAATCTGACGCAGGACCATCTCGACTATCACGGCACCTTCGACGCGTACGAAGCGGCGAAGGCGCGTCTTTTCGCGTGGCCGGAACTGAAGGCCGCCGTCATCAACGTCGACGACGAAGCGGGCCGCCGCATGATCGCGAGCACGAAGGGCCACGCAAAGGCGATCGCTTATGCGCTCGAGCAGCGCGCCGACGTGCAAGCGGATGCGTCGATCGTCGCGTCGAATGTGCACGCGACGGCGACGGGCACCGCGTTTCATATCGCATCGGATTGGGGCGACGCGGACATCGAGGTCAACACGCTTGGCGCGTTCAACGTGAGCAATCTGCTCGGCGTGCTCGGCGCGCTACTCGCATCCGACGTGCCGTTCGATGCCGCCGTTGCGCAACTCGCCAAGCTGGAATCGGTGAACGGCCGGATGGAGCGTCTCGGCGGCCGTTTGCAGAACGACGAACCGCTCGTCGTGATCGACTACGCGCATACGCCCGATGCGCTCGAAAAAACGCTGACGGCATTGCGCCCGATTGCGGATGCGCGCGGCGGCAAGCTGATCTGCATGTTCGGCTGCGGCGGCGACCGTGACGCGACGAAGCGTCCGCTGATGGGCGCAATTGCGGGCCGTTGCGCCGACGCCGTCGTCGTGACGAGCGACAACCCGCGCAGCGAAGATCCGCAAAAGATCATCGACCAGATCGCAGCCGGAATAAAGGACGACGCGAAGGCGCGCCGCATCGAAGACCGCGCGAGCGCGATCCTGCAAGCGGTGCGTTGCGCGGCGCGCGAAGACGTCGTCGTGCTGGCGGGCAAGGGTCACGAATCGACGCAGGAAATCATGGGCAAGAAGCGCGCGTTCTCGGATCAGGATCACGCACGGCTCGCGCTCGCGGCCCGCGCGACGCACGGACGCGGAGGTGGCGAATGACCCGGCGAGGTGACGCGATGTTTTCGCTGGGTGAGGCAGCCGCCGTCATTCCGGGCGCAACGGTGACGGGCGACGAATCGGTTTCGTTCGACGGCATCTCCACGGACAGCCGCACGTGCGGTCCCGGCGATCTGTTCGTCGCGCTGAAGGGCGACCGCTTCGACGCGCACGACTTTCTCGCGGATGTTGCCGCGCGCAACGTAAGCGCGGTGCTCGTTACGCACACGCCGGAGAACTTCAACGTGCCCGCGTTGCGCGTGACAGGCGACACGCGCACGGCATTGGGCTCGCTCGCGAACGGCTGGCGCCGTCGCTTTGCGATGCCGCTCGTCGCGGTGACGGGTAGCAACGGCAAGACGACGGTCAAGGAAATGATTTCGTCGATCTTCGCCGCAGCCGTCGGCGAATCGTCGCGTCTCGCGACGGTGGGCAATTTCAACAACGATGTCGGCTTGCCGCTGACGCTGTTCCGTTTGAGCGAAGCTCACAAGCTCGCCGTCGTCGAACTCGGCATGAATCATCCGGGTGAAACGGCGCTGCTCGGCAAGATCGCCGAGCCGACTGTCGCTGTCGTCAATAATGCGCAGCGCGAGCACCAGGAATTCATGGCGACCGTCGAGGCCGTCGCGCTCGAACACGCGGCCGTGATTCACGCGTTGAAGCCGGAAGGCGTCGCGGTGTTTCCGGCCAACGACGCCTACGCCAGCATCTGGCGCGTCGCGGCGACGGGCAGCCGCATCATCGATTTCGCGTTGAACACAGCAGACAACACGGCGCACGCAGCCGTTCAAGGCACGCTCGACGGCAACCAGCTGAGCATCGATACGCCCGAAGGCCACGTCGACGTCACGCTGCAAGTGCTCGGCGCGCACAACGCGCACAACGCGCTGGCGGCGACGGCGGCAGCGCTCGCATCAGGTGTCGCGCTCGATGCGATCAAGCGTGGCCTCGAAGCATTCGGCGCGGTGAAGGGCCGCCTGCAGGTGAAGCGCGCGGTGCTCGGCGCGATGGCGGGCGCGACCGTGATTGACGACACCTACAACGCGAATCCCGATTCGATGATCGCCGCAATCGACGTGCTGGCCGCGCGTCCGTCGCCGCGCGTGCTGGTGATGGGCGACATGGGCGAAGTCGGCGACAACGGGCCGGAGTTTCATCGCGAAGTCGGCGCATATGCGAAGGCGCGCGGCATCGATGCGCTGTATGCGCTGGGCGACGCGTCGCGCGACGCGTGCAGCGCTTACGGCACCGAAGCACAGCATTTCGACGACATGCATGCGCTCGTCGCGCAATTGCAGCAGGCCGGATACGGCGCGGCTGCGACGTATCTCGTGAAAGGCTCGCGCTTCATGAAAATGGAACGCGTGGTGGACGCCGTTACGAGTCCACAATCCGCACCGGGCGCGGCGCCCGGCGCACACTGAAAGAGAAGGACAGAAGCATGCTACTGGCGCTGGCGCAATGGCTGCAGAACGACGTCGGCTTTTTGCGCGTGTTCAGTTATCTGACGTTTCGTGCTGTCGCGGCGACGATCACCGCGCTGCTGATCGGGCTCGTCTGCGGCCCGTGGGTGATCCGCAAGCTGACGGCGATGAAAGTCGGCCAAGCCGTGCGCAAGGACGGCCCGCAAACGCACCTCGTGAAATCCGGCACGCCGACGATGGGCGGCGTGCTGATCCTGATCGGCATCGCGGTGTCGACGCTGCTGTGGGCCGATCTGACCAACCGCTTCATCTGGATCGTGATGCTCGTCACGTTCGGCTTCGGCGTGATCGGCTGGGTCGACGACTATCGCAAGGTCGTCTACAAGGACCCGCGCGGGATGTCGTCGCGCGAAAAATATTTCTGGCAGTCGGTGATCGGCCTCTTCGCAGCCGTGTATCTCGCGTTCAGCGTGTCGGAAGCGAGCAACGTGCGCGTGTTCGACCTGTTCATGGCGTGGGTGCGCAGCGGCCTGTCGATGGGCCTGCCCGCGCGCGCCGACCTGCTGCTGCCGTTCCTCAAGTCGATGACCTATCCGCTCGGCGTATGGGGCTTCATCGCGCTCACGTACTTTGTGATCGTCGGTTCGAGCAACGCGGTGAACCTCACCGACGGTCTCGACGGCCTCGTGATCATGCCCGTCGTGCTGGTCGGCTCGTCGCTCGGCGTGTTCGCGTACGTGATGGGCAGCGCCGTGTACTCGAAATACCTGCTGTTTCCGCACATCGCTGGCGCGGGCGAAATGCTGATCTTCTGCTCGGCGATGGGCGGGGCAGGGCTCGCGTTTCTCTGGTTCAACACGCACCCGGCGCAGGTGTTCATGGGCGACGTCGGCGCGCTCGCGCTCGGCGGCGCGCTCGGCACGATCGCGGTGATCGTGCGCCAGGAAATCGTGCTCTTCATCATGGGCGGGATTTTCGTCGCCGAGACGGTGTCGGTGATGTTGCAGGTCACGTGGTTCAAGTTCACGAAGGCACGTTTCGGTGAAGGCCGCCGCATCTTCAAGATGGCACCGCTGCATCACCACTTCGAATTGTCGGGCTGGAAAGAGACGCAAGTCGTGGTGCGTTTCTGGATCATCACGCTGATGCTGTGCCTGTTCGGTTTGTCCACGCTCAAGCTGCGTTAAGCGGCACTCAAATCCGTAAGCAAGGGGAAGCAGTCGATGTTTGGCGAGAAGTTTCGGGATCGGCAAAAGCCGATGGTGCTCGTGCTGGGGCTCGGTGAATCGGGCCTCGCGATGGCGCGTTGGTGCGCGCGGCATGGTTGCCGCCTGCGCATTGCCGACACGCGCGAAGTGCCGCCGAACCTGTCCGCGCTCGAAGCGCACGGCATCGCAGGCGATTTCGTCGGCGGGCCGTTTTCGCCAGTGCTGCTGGAAGGCGTCGAACTGGTCGCGATCAGTCCGGGCCTGTCGCCGCTCGCCGCCGACCTGGTACCGCTGATCGCAGCCGCGCGCGAGCGCGGCATCCCCGTCTGGGGCGAGCTCGAATTCTTTGCGCAGGCGTTGAGAACGCTCGGCGAAAGCGGTTACGCGCCGAAGGTGATCGCGATCACAGGGACGAACGGCAAGACCACCACGACGAGCCTGACGGGACTGTTGTGCGAGCGTGCGGGCAAGAAGGTCGCGGTCGCGGGCAACATCAGCCCGGCTGCACTCGACAAGCTCACGGAAGCGATCGACGACACCGCATTGCCCGACGTGTGGGTGCTCGAACTGTCGAGCTTCCAGCTGGAGACGGCGCACACGTTCGAGCCGGACGCGGCCGTGATCCTGAACATCACGCAGGATCATCTGGACTGGCACGGCGGCCTCGATGCGTATGCGGCGGCGAAGGGCAAGATCTTCGGCAAGAACACGGTGCGCGTGCTCAATCGCGACGACGCGCGCGTGATGGCGCTCGCGCCGTCGGAGCAGAGCGGCGCTCAGGTCGTGACGTTCGGCGTCACGGAGCCTTTGCGCGATGGCGACCTGGGCCTGCTGCGCGACAGCGGCATGATCTGGCTCGTCGAGGCGCAAGATCGCGACGCGGCCGACGAACCGACGCCGACGCGCCGTCGCAAGAGCGAATCCGCGACGCCGCCCGATATCGCGCTGAAACGCCTGATGCCCGCCGACGCGCTGCGCATCCGTGGCCTGCACAACGCGACGAATGCGCTCGCCGCATTCGCGCTCGCGCGTGCGGTCGGCCTGCCTGGCGCGCCGCTTCTGCACGGCTTGCGCGAGTATCGCGGCGAGCCGCATCGCGTGGAGCTGATCGCGTCGATCGACGGCGTCGATTATGTCGACGACAGCAAGGGCACGAATGTCGGCGCAACGGTTGCGGCGCTCGACGGTCTCGCGCAACGCGTCGTGCTGATCGCGGGCGGAGACGGCAAGGGCCAGGCGTTCGAGCCGCTCGCCGAGCCCGTAACGCGCTGGTGCCGCGCCGTGATGCTGATCGGCCGCGACGCGCCGCAGATTCGCGCCGCGCTCGCGCACACCGGCATCGCGATGACCGACCACGCGACGCTCGAAGAAGCGACGCACGCAGCCAGCGCCCTCGCCGAACCGGGCGACGCCGTGCTGCTGTCGCCTGCCTGCGCGAGCTTCGACATGTTCAAGGGTTACGCGCATCGCGCCGCGGTATTCCGCAGCGCGGTCGAGGACATCGCTGCCGAACGGGGGACGATGATATGAGCTGGTCGGAACGTTTCGGTTCGCAACTCGGCAAGCAGCGCGGCTCAATAGCGGGCCAGCCAGGCGGCGCGGCTGTGTCCGAACGCACGTCGCGCACGGGCGGGCTGTCGAGCGCCGTCAGCGGCGTGCGTCCATTGCGCTCGCGGATGCTCGACTACGATCATTCGCTCGTGTGGGTCGTCGTTGCGTTGCTGGGGCTCGGCATCGTGATGGTGTACTCGGCGTCGATCGCGATGCCCGATTCGCCGAAGTACGCGTCGTATCACGACTACGCATTCCTCGTGCGCCAGGTCATCTTCGTCGTGATGGGCACGATTGCGGGCGTAATCACGTTCCGTGTGCCCATTTCTACATGGGACAAGTACGCGCCGAAGCTCTTCCTGATCGCGCTCGTCGCGCTCGTGATCGTGCTGATTCCGCACATCGGCAAGGGCGTGAACGGCGCGCGCCGCTGGATTCCCCTCGGCATCACGAACATGCAGCCGTCGGAAATCATGAAGCTCGCGGTGACGATTTACGCGGCGAACTACACGGTGCGCAAGCAGGAATACATGCACAGCTTCGCAAAAGGCTTTCTGCCGATGGGCTTTGCCGTCGGCGTGGTCGGCATGCTGCTGCTGCTCGAGCCGGACATGGGCGCGTTCATGGTGATCGCAGCGATCGCGATGGGACTGCTGTTCCTCGGCGGCGTGAACGGCAAGATTTTCGGCGGGCTGGTCGCGACGGCCGTGGGCACTTTCACGCTGCTCGTGTGGGCATCGCCGTGGCGCCGTGAGCGGATATTCGCGTACCTCGATCCGTGGGACGACCGCTACGCGCAGGGCAAGGCCTATCAGCTGACGCACTCGCTGATCGCGTTCGGCCGCGGCGAGTGGTTCGGCGTGGGCCTCGGCGGCAGCGTCGAAAAGCTGAACTATCTGCCGGAAGCGCACACCGACTTCATTCTCGCCGTGATCGGCGAGGAACTGGGCTTCGTCGGCGTGCTGGTCGTGATCCTGATGTTCTACTGGATCGTGCGCCGTTCGTTCGAGATCGGCCGTCAGGCGCTGGCGCTCGATCGCACGTTCGCGGGCCTGGTCGCGAAGGGCGTGGGCATCTGGTTCGGCGCGCAGACCTTCATCAACATGGGCGTGAACCTCGGCCTGCTGCCGACCAAGGGCCTCACGCTGCCGCTCGTCAGCTATGGCGGCTCGGGCATCTTGCTGAACTGCATCGCGGTGGCGGTGCTGATGCGGGTCGACTATGAAAATCGTGTGCTGATGCGTGGGGGGAAGGTATGACCCCCATGCAGCAGCGCACGATTTCGGCGAAGGCGCGCAGCGCCGCAGCCAGAACGGACTTGCTCCCATTCATCCTCATGCGCGGGGGCAAGGTATGACGATGCAACAACGCACGCTGATGGTGATGGCGGGAGGCACCGGGGGCCATGTGTTCCCGGGCCTGGCCGTCGCTCACCTGATGCAGGCGTGGGGCTGGCGTGTGGTGTGGCTCGGCAATCCGTCGGGCATGGAAGCGACGCTCGTCCCGAAGCACGGCATTCCGATGGAGTACGTGCAGTTCGGCGGCCTGCGCGGCAAGGGCATCAAGACCAAGCTGATGCTGCCCGTGAATCTGCTGCGCGCGTGCATGCAGAGCCTTTCGGTGCTGCGTCGCGTGAAGCCGGACGTCGTGCTCGGCATGGGCGGCTACATCACGTTCCCGGCAGGCGTGATGACGGCATTGAGCGGCACGCCGCTCGTGCTGCACGAACAGAACTCGATCGCGGGTCTCGCGAACAAGGTGCTCGCGAAACTGGCGAGGCGCGTGCTCGTCGCGTTCCCGAACGCGTTGCCGCATGCAGAGTGGACGGGCAATCCGATTCGCGCGGAACTTGCGCGCGCGCCGGCGCCCAAAGCACGCTACGCGGCGCGCAGCGGTCCGCTGAACGTGCTGGTCGTGGGCGGCAGCCTGGGCGCGGCGGCGCTGAACGAAACGGTGCCGCGCGCGCTCGCGCTGCTCGCGCCGAACGAGCGTCCGCGCGTCGTGCATCAGGCGGGTGCGAAGCATATCGACGCATTGCGCGCGAACTACGCGGCGGCCGGGATCGCGACGGGCGACGACGTGCAACTCGTGCCCTTCATCGACGACATGACGAGCGCGTACGCGAACGCCGATCTCGTGATCTGCCGCTCGGGCGCGATGACGGTCGCCGAGATCGCGGCTGTCGGCGTGGCGGCGTTCTTCGTGCCGTTCCCGTATGCCGTCGACGATCACCAGACAACCAACGCGGCGTTTCTCGCCGATCACGGCGCGGCGCTGCTCGTACAACAGCGCGACCTGACGGCGGAGAAGCTCGCCGGCTGGTTGCGCAGCCAGACGCGGGACTCGCTCGCGGACATGGCGGAGCGTTCGCGCTCGCTCGCGAAACCCGATGCCACCGAACAGGTTGCGCAGGTTTGCGCGACGGTTGCCGGCGTGACACCGAGCCTGAGCCCGGAAGGAAAGCAATGAAACATATCGTCAAACACATTCACTTCGTCGGGATCGGCGGCGCGGGCATGAGCGGCATTGCCGAAGTGCTCGTCAATCTCGGCTATCAGGTGAGCGGCTCGGACCTGTCGCGCAACGCCGTGACGGAGCGCCTCGCCGCGCTCGGCGCACGCATCGCGATCGGCCACGACGCGGAGAACATCGAAGGCGCGAACGCTGTCGTCGTGTCGACGGCCGTGCGCAGCGACAACCCCGAAGTGCTCGCCGCGCGTCATCGCCGCATTCCCATCGTGCCGCGCGCGGTGATGCTCGCGGAACTGATGCGCCTGAAGCAGGGCATCGCGATCGCAGGGACGCACGGCAAGACGACCACGACGTCGCTCGTCGCAAGCGTGCTCGCGGCAGGCGGGCTCGATCCGACCTTCGTGATCGGCGGAAGGCTGATCAGCGCGGGCGCGAACGCGCGTCTCGGCACGGGCGATTTCATCGTCGCGGAAGCGGACGAATCGGATGCGTCGTTCCTGAACCTCTTCCCGGTGATCGAGGTCATCACGAACATCGACGCCGATCACATGGACACCTACGGCCACGATTTCGCGCGGCTCAAGCAGGCGTTCATCGAGTTCACGCACCGGCTGCCGTTCTACGGCATCGCGGTGCTGTGCGTCGACGATCCCAACGTGAAGGAAATTTTGCCATTCGTGTCGAAGCCGATCATCCGCTACGGCTTCGCGCCCGATGCACAGGTGCGCGCCGTCAACGTCGAAGCGCGCGAAGGCCGGATGCATTTCACGGCGATGCGCGAAGACGCGCCGCCCATCGACATCGTCTTGAACCTGCCCGGCACGCACAACGTGCAAAACGCTTTGGCCGCAATCGCGATTGCGACTGAACTCGAGGTGAAAGATGCCGATATCCAGCGAGCGCTCGCGGATTTCAATGGCGTCGGCCGGCGTTTTCAGCGTTACGGCGAAGTGCCTGTGGCAAGCGGCGGCGCGTACACGCTCGTCGACGACTACGGTCATCACCCCGTCGAAATGGCGGCGACGATCGCGGCGGCGCGCGGCGCATTTCCCGACAAGCGTCTCGTGCTCGCGTTCCAGCCGCACCGCTTCACGCGCACGCGCGACTGCTTCGAAGATTTCGTGAAAGTGCTGTCGACGGTCGATGCGCTCGTGCTGACAGAAGTGTACGCAGCGGGCGAATCGCCCATCGTCGCAGCGGACGGCCGTTCGCTCGCGCGCGCGATCCGCGTCGCAGGGAAAGTCGAGCCGGTGTTCGTCGAAACAGTGGATGAAGTGCCGGATGCGCTGGCCGCGATCGTGCGCGACGGCGATGTTGTGATCACGATGGGTGCGGGTTCGATTGGCACAGTGCCGGGTCGGCTCGCTGAAAACGAAGGTGTGAAATGAGCGGTATCGATCCTAAATCTTTCGGCAAGGTCGCCGTGCTGATGGGCGGCGTGTCGGCCGAGCGCGAAGTGTCGCTGAACTCCGGCCGTCTCGTGTTGCAAGGGCTGCGCGACGCGGGCATCGACGCGCATCCGTTCGATCCGTCCGAGCGTCCTCTCGCGGCGTTGAAGGACGAAGGCTTCGTGCGCGCGTTCAACGCGCTGCATGGCGGCTACGGCGAAAACGGTCAGATTCAGGGCGCGCTCGATTTCTACGGCATCCGTTACACGGGCAGCGGCGTGCTGGGCTCGGCACTCGGTCTCGACAAGTTCCGCACGAAGCTCGTATGGCAGCAGCTCGGCGTGCCGACGCCGCCGTTCGAAGCCGTGCTGCGCGGCGACGATTATGCCGCGCGTGCGCAGGACATCGTCGCGAAGCTCGGCTTGCCGCTCTTCGTGAAGCCCGCGAGCGAAGGCTCGAGCGTCGCCGTGATCAAGGTGAAGACGGCCGATGCGCTCGCGCCCGCGCTCGAAGAGGCGGCGAAGTTCGACAAGATCGTCGTCGTGGAGAAGAGCATCGAAGGCGGCGGCGAGTACACGGCATGCATCGCGGGCGATCTCGATCTGCCCGTCATCCGCATCGTGCCCGCCGGCGAGTTCTACGACTATCACGCGAAGTACATCGCCAGCGACACACAATATCTGATCCCGTGTGGCATCGCCGCCGAAGAAGAGGCGCGCCTGAAGAAGCTCGCGCGCCGCGCATTCGACGTGCTCGGCTGCACGGACTGGGGCCGCGCCGACTTCATGCTGGACGGCGACGGCAATCCGTACTTCCTCGAAGTGAATACGGCGCCAGGCATGACGGATCACTCGCTGCCGCCGAAGGCCGCGCGCGCAGTCGGCATCAGCTATCAGGAACTGGTGGTGAAGGTGCTCGCACTGACGCTCAAGGACTGAACAGAGAACTGAAGGAATCGCACGCAGATCATGTGGAACAACGTTCGCCAGCTCAATCTCGCCGCCAGCGCTTTGCATGCGTTGTTGCTGCTCGTGCTGCTGGCGGCGGGCGGC
Organism: Paraburkholderia diazotrophica; assembly: GCF_038900755.1. Taxonomy (GTDB): domain Bacteria; phylum Pseudomonadota; class Gammaproteobacteria; order Burkholderiales; family Burkholderiaceae; genus Paraburkholderia; species Paraburkholderia diazotrophica_A. The sequence continues at coordinate 371,106 of NZ_JBBPEN010000008.1, read as the reverse complement.
TACTGGCTGATTCAGCGCCCGAACTTCACGCTGCGCGAGATCCGCATCGACGGCGACATCGAGCACATCAATTCCCCGACCGTGCGCGCGAGCGTCGTCGGCCGCTTGAAGGGCAACTTCTTCACCGTCGATCTGGATACGGCGCGCCAGGCGTTCGAGCAGATGCCGTGGGTGCGTCACGCGAGCGTGCGCCGCGTGTGGCCGAACGCGCTCGCCGTCACGCTCGAAGAGTATCAGCCGCTCGGCACGTGGGGCACCGATCAGCTCGTGAGCACCGATGGCGAGGTGTTCACCGCGAACCAGGGCGAGCTCGACGAAGAGCTGCCCGCGTTCGAGGGCCCGGATGGGTCCGCGAAAGAAGTCGTCGCGCGTTATCAGGACTTCAAGAAGTGGTTTGCGCCTGTCGGGGCGACGCCGGATGAAGTGACGCTGTCGTCGCGTTTCGCGTGGACGGTGAAGCTGTCGAACGGCATGCAGGTCGAACTGGGACGCGAGCGCAATCAGGACACGCTGTACGACCGCTGCAAGCGGCTCACCGCGGCATGGGGCGCGGTGACGCAACGTTGGGGGAAGGATATCGAATATGCGGACTTGCGTTATCCGAACGGTTTCGCCATTCGTGCAGCAGGCATGCGCTTCATTACGGAACCCGACAAGGGCAAGAAGTAACAGGACATCACACGCAATGAGCACGCTATGAGTAAAGACTATAAAGATCTGCTGGTAGCCCTCGACATCGGCACGGCGAAAGTGGTCGCCATCGTCGCCGAGTTGAAGGGCGAAGGTCATTACGAGGTGATCGGACTCGGCCAGAGCGAATCGAAAGGGCTCAAGAAAGGCGTCGTGGTGAACATCGAGGCCACGGTGCAGTCCATTCAACGAGCGCTCGAAGAAGCCGAGCTGATGGCCGACTGCAAGATCACGAACGTATTCACGGGGATCGCCGGCAGCCATATCCGCAGCTTCAACTCGAGCGGCATGGTGGCGATCAAGGAAAAGGAAGTGACGCAGACGGACGTCGCGCGCGTGATCGAGACGGCCAAGGCGATCAACATTCCGACCGATCAGCAGGTGCTGCACATCCTGACTCAGGAATTCATCATCGACGGCCAGGAAGATGTGCGCGAGCCGATCGGCATGAGCGGCATCCGTCTCGAAGTGAAGGTGCACATCGTGACGGGCGCGGTGAGCGCCGCGCAGAACATCGTGAAGTGCGTGCGCCGCTGCGGCCTCGAAGTGAACGATCTGATCCTGCAACCGCTCGCGTCGTCGCTGGCGGTGCTGACGGAAGACGAAAAGGAACTGGGCGTGGTGCTCGTCGATATCGGCGGCGGCACGACGGACATCGCGATCTTCAGCGAAGGCGCGATCCGTCACACGGCCGTGATCCCCATCGCGGGCGATCAGATCACAAGCGATATCGCGATGGCGCTGCGCACGCCGACGCCGGACGCCGAGGACATCAAGGTGAGCTACGGCATCGCGAAGCAGGCGCTCGCCGATCCGGACGAAATGATCGAAGTGCCGGGGCTCGGCGAGCGTGGTCCGCGCACGCTGTCGCGCCAGGCGCTCGCGGCCGTGATCGAGCCGCGCGTCGAAGAACTGTTTTCGCTCGTGCAGCAGGTGGTGCGCGAGTCGGGTTACGAAGAACTGCTCAGCTCGGGCGTCGTGCTGACGGGCGGCGCATCGATGATGCCGGGCATGGTCGAGCTGGGCGAGGACATCTTCCTGAAGCCGGTTCGCATCGGCGTGCCGGAGTATGCGGGCGGTCTCGCGGATGTCGTGCGCAATCCGCGCTATTCGACGGCGATGGGTCTGCTCGTCGAAGGACGCTCGCAACGGATGCGCGGCCGCAAGGTGGCGGTGCAGTCGGGATCGATGGGACAGGTGTTCACGAGGATGAAGGACTGGTTCCTCGGCAACTTCTAAAGAATCTGCAGCAAAGGGAAATACGCGCTGGTGCCGGCGGCTGGCGCGCGACAGAGGGTTGCCCGATCTTCTGCCGAATAACGGCCGAGTAAGCGGTACTTATTTTCTTGACGGAGGCAACATGGAATTCCAGATGCTGGAAACGGAAACCAACGGCACCATCATCAAGGTGGTGGGCGTGGGTGGTGCAGGCGGCAACGCAGTGGCACACATGATCAATCGCGGCGTGCAAGGCGTCGACTTCATCGTGATGAACACGGATGCGCAGGCGCTGTCGCGCTCGCGCTCGCCGAACGTCATCCAGTTGGGCAACACGGGTCTGGGCGCAGGCGCAAAGCCGGAGATGGGCCGCGCGGCAGCCGAAGAAGCACGTGAGCGTATCGCGGACGCACTGCGTGGCGCGCATATGGTGTTCATCACGGCGGGCATGGGTGGCGGCACGGGCACGGGCGCAGCTCCCGTGGTCGCGCAGATCGCGAAGGAAATGGGCATTCTGACGGTTGGCGTCGTCAGCAAGCCGTTCGAGTTCGAAGGCGGCAAGCGCATGCGCGTCGCTGAAGCCGGTTCGCAGCAACTGGAGGATCACGTCGACTCGCTGATCGTCGTCCTGAACGACAAGCTGTTCGAGGTGATGGGCGATGACGCCGAAATGGACAAGTGCTTCCAGTGCGCTGACGACGTGCTCAACAACGCGGTCGCGGGCATCGCTGAAATCATCAACGTCGACGGTCTGGTGAACGTCGACTTCGAAGACGTGAAGACGGTGATGGGCGAGCAGGGCAAGGCGATGATGGGCACGGCGACGGTGGCGGGCGTCGATCGCGCGCGTCTCGCAGCGGAACAGGCTGTCGCAAGCCCGCTGCTGGAAGGCGTCGATCTGTCGGGCGCGCGCGGCGTGCTGGTGAACATCACGTCGAGCCGTTCGCTGCGACTGTCCGAAACGCGCGAAGTGATGAACACGATCAAGAGTTATGCTGCTGACGATGCGACCGTGATTTTCGGCGCGGTGTACGACGACGCGATGGGCGATGCGTTGCGCGTGACTGTGGTGGCAACGGGCCTGGGCCGCGCTGCGAAGAAGCAGCAGCAAACGCCGATGACGCTGCTGCGCACGGGCACGGACAACCAGCCGGTGGGCGCAGCGCAGCATTATCCGCAGCATCACGCAGCGGCGGCGGATTACGGTTCGCTGGACACGCCGGCAGTGTGGCGCACCTCGCGTGATACGGCGGCTTCGCACGTGCAGGCGCTGCAGGAGAAGGGCGTCGACACGTACGACATCCCGGCCTTCCTGCGCAAGCAGGCAGACTGAGGTTCACGCAGGAGCGGGCTTTCTGCGGCGTAATCATCTGATGTATGGCTTGATTGCGCGCGGCAGGAATGCACGAGCGTGGCGGGTGGAACGGCAATGAGGCCGCGTTGGGTCGCGCGCGCGGCACGGACAGGTGCCCTCTTCGCATTGGCGAAGCGGTTCGGGGCACTGTCGCCGGATGAAAACTCCACTGCGGCACGAGTACGTGCGAGCGTGCTCCGCATCGATGCGAAGGAACGAGCATGATTCAGGTAGGTGAAAAGCTTCCCCAGACGACCGTTTACGAGTTGATTGAGGACGGACGCGAGGGCTGCACGATCGGGCCGAACAGCTTCGACGTGCGCGAACAGACTGCGGGCAAGCGCGTGGTGATCTTCGGATTGCCGGGCGCGTTCACGCCGACCTGTTCGGCCAAACACGTGCCGGGTTACGTCGAGCAGGCGGAGAAGTTGCGCGCTGCCGGCATCGACGAGATCTGGTGCGTGTCCGTCAACGACGCGTTCGTCATGGGCGCGTGGGCACGCGATCTGCACACCTCGGGCAAGGTGCGCATGATGGCGGACGGCATCGCGGCTTTCACCCGGGCTCTCGGTCTGGAGCAGGACCTGTCGGCGCGCGGCATGGGAATCCGTTCCCAGCGCTACGCGATGGTGGTCGACGACGGCGTGGTCAAGACGCTGCACGTCGAGGCACCCGGCAAGTTCGAAGTGAGCGATGCGGCGAGTATTCTCGCGACGTTGAGCCAGGCATGACGCGGCTCTGAAGCTTCGCCGCAACCGCGCAGATTGTGATTGTTGCGCTGCGGCAACGCTTTTATGACCCCGTTGTGACAGGCCGTAACGCGGGCCGATGACCGGAAACGCCTCCGTTCCGGGCATCGGCCCGTCACGCTTCCCGATCAGGTAACGCAGCGAAACAGATTGAAACGCCAGCGCAACGGCGCTCCTGAAACGATTGGAGTATACTTCGCGCTATGAAATAAAAAGTCCTGATTAGGATTTTCAATCGAATAGAAGACCACCATGTTGAAGCAGCGCACTATCAAACAGATCGTCAAAACGGTTGGCATCGGCTTGCATTCGGGCCGCAAGGTCAACCTGACGCTCCGCCCGGCGGCGCCGGACACGGGCATCGTGTTTTCCCGCGTGGATTTGCCCACGCCGGTGGACATTCCCGCGTCGGCGATGGCGATCGGCGATACGCGGCTTGCATCGGTGTTGCAGAAAGACGGCGCGCGCGTGTCGACGATCGAGCACCTGATGTCCGCGTGCGCGGGCTTGGGTATCGACAACCTGTACGTCGATGTCACCGCTGAAGAAATCCCCATCATGGACGGCAGCGCGGCGTCCTTCGTGTTCCTGATCCAGTCGGCGGGCATCGAAGAACAGAACGCGGCCAAGAAGTTCATCAAGGTCACGAAGCCGGTCGAAATCCGCGACGGCGACAAGTTCGCGCGTCTCGATCCGTACTTCGGCTTCAAGCTGAAGTTCACGATCGACTTCCGCCATCCCGCCGTCGACAAGACGGGCCAGGCGCTCGAAGTGGACTTCGCGAACACGTCGTATGTGCGCGAGATTGCGCGTGCCCGTACGTTCGGCTTTGCGCATGAAGTGGAAATGATGCGCGAGCTCGGCCTGGCGCGCGGCGGCAGCATGGACAACGCGATCGTGCTCGACGAGTATCGCATCCTGAACAACGACGGCCTGCGCTACGACGACGAGTTCGTGAAGCACAAGATGCTGGATGCGATCGGCGACCTGTACGTGGTCGGCCATCCGCTGCTCGCTTCGTACGACGCATACAAGTCCGGCCATGGGCTGAACAACGCGCTGCTGCGCGAACTGCTGGCGCACGAAGATTCGTATGAGATCGTGACGTTCGACGATCCGCAGAAGGCGCCGCGCGGTTTCGCGTATGACACGCAGACGGCGTTTGCCTGAGTTCAAGCGCTTGGGTAGTCACCGAGCAGCAACGAAAAAGCGGCCTGAAAAGGCCGCTTTTTTCATTCCAACGCGATTCTTCGGCGAATTCATTTCCGATGCCGGGCAGCCATGCGCGCGAGTGCCGCCTGCAACGGCGACGGTTCCAGCGATTCGCTGAGCTCGTGCAGCGCGTCAGCGCCAGCGCGCGACATGCGCGCCTGTTTCTCGCGCGGAGGCTCTTTCGCGGGCTGCGGGCGGACGCGGATTTTCAGTGAGTTCACCGGCCAGCCGCGCTGCTGCAGATCCGACAGCAGACGCGGCTCCAGATGCCGCAGTCGCGCCGCGAGCGCATTGTGCGCGGCGAACAGCGCGAGCACGCCGTCCTTGATGAAGCCAGGCTCGACGCTCGTCGCCAGATAGTCGGGCAGCAATTCGGTCAGATCGCGCTCCAGCGCGGCGACCTGCTCGACGCCGGCTCGCAGTGCCGCGAACGCGTCGGTGCGGTTCAGCACTTCGGCGACGGCTTGCGGCCTGCGCACGTCGAACGAGCGCGAGCCCAGCTTCGGGCCGGGCTTCAGTGACTGCCTTGAAAACGGTGAGAAACGGCTCATCTGAGAGTTTAATGGTAGCCGCGCAGCGTGCGCGCCCATGCCGTGATTGTACCGGTTGTAACATGCGGCAGCGGCCCGCAACGACGTTCGCACATGCCGCTGACGCCCGTATCCGCAGCACTTTCGCCCTGGCCGGACGGCCAATGGTCTTGCTGCTGACACAGGCGGACGCGGGGGCGCGTGCTAAAATCCATGATTCGAATTCACTCTTGGACCTAAGCCGCCGAGGCCCAAACGACCGAGGGTTGCAACAAGGTGAAAGGGTGTAAAAACCGGCCTTGCAACCCAGCCTAAGCCGCGACGCAACCACGATCCGATGACCACCGGTTTTCTACAAAAGATTTTTGGCAGCCGCAATCAACGGCTCGTCAAGCAATATCAAAAGACCGTCGCGGCGATCAATGCGCTCGAACCGCAGATCGAGCAATTGACGGACGATCAACTGCGCGCGAAAACGACGGAATTCCGGCAACGCGTCGGCGGTGGCGAGTCGCTCGACAAGCTGCTGCCCGAGGCGTTCGCGGTCTGCCGCGAGGCGAGCAAGCGCGTGCTGAAGATGCGGCACTTCGACGTCCAGCTGATCGGCGGGATGGTCCTGCACTACGGCAAGATCGCGGAAATGCGCACGGGCGAAGGCAAGACGCTCGTCGCGACGCTCGCGGCCTACCTGAACGCGCTGTCCGGACGCGGCGTGCACGTCGTGACGGTGAACGATTACCTCGCGCAGCGCGACGCCGAATGGATGGGGCGTCTCTATAACTTCCTCGGCCTGTCGGTGGGTATCAACCTGTCGCAGATGGATCATGGCCTGAAGCAGGAAGCGTACGCCGCAGACATCACGTACGGCACCAACAACGAATTCGGCTTCGACTACCTGCGCGACAACATGGTCTACGAGACCGATGCGCGCGTGCAGCGGGCGCTGAACTTCGCAGTCGTCGACGAAGTGGACTCGATTCTCATCGACGAAGCCCGCACGCCGCTCATCATCTCCGGCCAGGCCGAAGATCACACCGAGCTTTACGTGCGCATGAACGCACTGCCGCCGCTGCTCGAGCGCCAGATCGGCGAAGAGAAGGCGGACGGCACGGGCGTCGAAAAGCCCGGCGACTACACGCTGGACGAAAAGGCGCGCCAGGTGTTCCTGACGGAATCGGGCCACGAAAAGGCCGAGCGGCTGCTCGCCGAGTGGGGCCTGATCGGCGAAGGCGAGAGCCTCTACGCGCCGCAGAACATCACGCTGATGCACCACGTGTACGCCGCGCTGCGCGCGCACACGCTGTTCTACAAGGACCAGCACTACGTCGTGCAGAACGGCGAAGTGGTGATTGTCGACGAGTTCACCGGCCGTCTGATGGCGGGCCGCCGCTGGTCTGACGGTTTGCACCAGGCGGTCGAAGCGAAGGAGCACGTGAAGATTCAGAGCGAGAACCAGACGCTCGCATCGATCACGTTCCAGAATTATTTCCGCATGTACGCGAAGCTGTCCGGCATGACGGGTACGGCCGACACCGAAGCGTACGAATTCAACGAGATTTACGGCCTCGAAACGGTCGTGATTCCGACCAACCGCCCGCCGAAGCGAATCGACAAGCAGGATCAGATCTACAAGACGGCGATGGAGCGCTACAACGCGGTGATTCGCGATATCCGCGAATGCTATGACCGCGGTCAGCCGGTGCTGGTCGGCACGACGTCGATCGAGAACTCGGAACTGCTGTCACAGCTGCTGAACAAAGCCGGTCTGCCACACGAAGTGCTGAACGCGAAGCAGCACGCGCGCGAAGCGGCGATCGTCGCCGAAGCGGGCCGTCCGAAGCGCATCACGATCGCGACCAACATGGCCGGCCGCGGCACGGACATCGTGCTGGGCGGCAATGCCGAGAAACAGGCCGCGTTCATCGAAGCCGATCTGTCGATCCCCGAAGACGAAAAGGCGGCGCGCATCCAGAAGCTACACGACGAGTGGCAGACGCTGCACGATCAGGTGAAGGCCGCGGGCGGCCTGCATATCATCGGCACCGAGCGTCACGAATCGCGCCGTATCGACAACCAGCTGCGCGGCCGTGCCGGCCGTCAGGGCGACCCGGGCTCGTCGCGTTTCTATCTGTCGCTCGAAGATCCGCTGCTGCGTATTTTTGCCGGCGACCGCGTGCGCGCGATCATGGAACGTCTCAAGATGCCGGAAGGCGAGGCGATCGAAGCGGGCATCGTCACACGTTCGATCGAATCGGCGCAACGCAAGGTCGAAGCGCGCAACTTCGATATCCGCAAGCAGCTGCTCGAATACGACGACGTGTCGAACGATCAGCGCAAGGTGATCTATCAGCAGCGCAACGAGCTGCTCGAAGCGCACGACATCACCGAGACGATCGGCGCGATGCGTCACGGCGTGATCGGCGACATCGTCCATCAGTTCGTGCCGGCAGGCAGCATCGAAGAACAATGGGACGTGCCTGAACTGGAAGAAGTGTTGCGCAACGACTGGCAGCTCGATCTCGCGATTCAGGAGATGATCAACGAGTCGCAGTCGATCGACGCCAGTGAGATTCTCGAAGCGGTGACGGCCGCTGCGGACGAGGCCTACGAGTCGAAGGTCGAACAGGTGGGCCGCGAATCGTTCAGCGCGTTCGAGCGCTCTGTCATGCTGCAGACGCTTGACCGTAGCTGGCGCGAACATCTCGCAGCGCTCGATCATCTGCGTCAGGGCATCCACCTGCGCGGCTATGCGCAGAAGAACCCGAAGCAGGAGTACAAGCGCGAAGCGTTCGAACTGTTCGCGGCGATGCTCGACTCGGTGAAGCTCGAAGTCACGCGCATCGTGATGAATGTGCAGATCCAGTCGCCGGAGCAACTGGAGGAGGCTGCCGAGCAGTACGAAGAGCAAGGCAGCCATCTGGAGAACGTCGAGTTTCGCCATGCAGATTACGCGGAAGGCGGCGCGGCCGTCGCGGCGGCACCTGTCGCGGCAAACGCGGCAGCATCGATGATCGGCGAGGCGATGGCGCACGGTCACGGCGCAGCAGCGCCGCTTCCGGGCGATGCCGTGCCGAAAGTCGGCCGCAACGATCCATGTCCGTGCGGCAGCGGCAAGAAGTACAAGCAGTGCCACGGCAAGATTGCGTGACACACGGAGCGGCGCGCATCATGCGCGCCGCGTCGTTTGATGCGTGCATTGCTGGCGATTTCGCGGTGGCGCGGCTCCATCCGGCGCCATCACCCTTGATCCCCGATGCCGGCACTCGCCGGCATTTCAGTCTCGACAGGTCGCAACCATGGCTGTCAATTTCCCCTTGATCGATCCCGCTCAACTCCACCCCGTCGCCGGCGTCACGCTAGGCTGGGCCGAGGCGAACATCCGCAAGCCGAATCGCAAGGACGTGCTCGTCATTTCCGTCGACGAAGGCGCGACGGTCGCGGGCGTGTTCACTTCGAACCGTTTCTGCGCGGCGCCCGTCACCGTGTGCCGCGAGCACCTCGAGCGCGTGCGCGCGGGCGGCAAGGGCATTCGCGCGCTGGTCGTGAACACCGGCAATGCGAACGCGGGCACGGGCGAGCCGGGCATGGCGCACGCGCGCGAGACGTGCGATGAACTGGCGCGCCTCGCGGGCATCGCGCCGGAACAGGTGCTGCCGTTCTCGACGGGCGTGATCCTGGAGCCGCTGCCTGTCGACCGTCTGAAGGCCGGGCTGCCCGCCGCCCTCGCGAACCGTCAGGCTGCGCACTGGTACGACGCCGCGCAGGCCATCATGACCACCGACACGCTGCCGAAGGCGGTGTCGCGCCAGGTGACGATCGACGGCCACACGGTCACGTTGACGGGCATCAGTAAAGGCGCCGGCATGATCAAGCCGAACATGGCGACGATGCTCGGTTTCCTCGCCTTCGACGCGAACGTTGCGCAGCCGGTGCTCGACGAACTGGTGAAGCATGTCGCCGACCGCTCGTTCAACTGCATCACGATCGACGGCGATACATCGACGAACGATTCGTTCATCCTCATCGCCTCGGGCAAGTCGAGCCTGCCCGCGATCACGTCGACGGATTCGCCCGCATACGCCGCGCTGCGCGACGCCGTCACGAAAACGGCGCAGACGCTTGCGCAGCTGATCGTGCGCGACGGCGAGGGCGCGACGAAGTTCATGACGGTGCAGGTCGAAGGCGGTTCGAGCGTCGCCGAGTGTCGCCAGATCGCGTATGCGATCGGACATTCGCCGCTCGTGAAGACGGCGTTCTATGCGTCTGACCCGAACCTCGGGCGCATTCTGGCCGCCATCGGCTATGCGGGCGTGACGGACCTCGACGTCGGCAAGATCGACCTGTATCTGGACGATGTGCTCGTCGCGAAAGCGGGCGGCCGCAATCCGGAGTACAAAGAAGAAGACGGGCAGCGCGTGATGAAGAAGGCCGAAATCCTGATTCGTGTCGTGCTGGGCCGTGGCGATGCGCAGGCGACGATCTGGACGTGCGACCTGTCGCACGACTACGTGAGCATCAACGCCGACTATCGCTCGTGATTTACGCGCGATATGCGCCTGATTGGCTCTCGATTGGCTCCTCATTCCAGATTCGTTCCGACCTGACCACATGGATAAACTCGAACAATTTCTGACCCGCGCCGAAGCTGTGCTGGTGCGGCTCGAAGCGATGCTTCCACCCGCCGCGCCCGATGTCGACTGGTCCGCGGCCGTTGCGTTCCGCTGGCGCAAGCGCCAGGGGCGCGGCTATCTGCAGCCGGTGCCCGCTATTTCGTCGATTTCGCTGGACGACCTGCAGAACATCGATCGTCAAAAGAACCTGATCGAGCAGAACACGAAGCAGTTCGTGAGCCGGCAGCCCGCCAACAACGTACTGCTCACGGGCGCGCGCGGCACGGGCAAGTCGTCGCTGATCAAGGCATGTTTGAATGCGCACTCGAAGGACGGTCTGCGTCTGATCGAAGTCGACAAGGATGACCTGCACGACTTGGGCGATATCGTCGATCTGATTTCGACGCGTCCTGAGCGCTTCATTGTGTTCTGCGACGATCTGTCGTTCGAGGAAGGCGAGTCGGGCTACAAGGCGCTGAAGGTAGCGCTCGACGGATCGGTGGCTGCGCAGTCGGACAACGTGCTGATCTACGCGACGTCGAACCGCCGCCATCTGCTGCCCGAGTACATGAGCGACAACGAGACGTACAAGCACATGCCCGACGGCGAAATCCATCCGGGCGAAGTGGTCGAAGAAAAGATTTCGCTGTCGGAGCGTTTCGGGCTGTGGGTCAGCTTCTATCCGTTCAAGCAGGACGACTATCTGTCGATCGTCGCGCACTGGCTGCATCACTTCGGCTGCAACGATGCCGATGTCGAAGCGGCGCGCGGCGACGCGCTGATCTGGGCGCTGGAACGCGGCTCGCGCTCGGGGCGCGTCGCTTGGCAGTTCGCGCGCGACTGGTCGGGCCGGCGGGCGCCAGCATGAGCGATCCGGTGCAAAACGACGGGCAAAAAAGCGCGCAGAACGCGAGCGAACTGAACGCTGCCGGCCGGCCGGTCACGGAAGTGGCCGTCGGCGTGCTGGTTCAGCCCGATGGTCGCTATCTGCTCGCGCAACGGCCAGCCGGCAAGCCTTACGAGGGCTACTGGGAATTTCCGGGCGGCAAGCTGGAGCCGGGCGAGTCGGTCGAAGCCGCGCTTGCTCGTGAGCTACACGAAGAACTCGGCATCGACGTGCAGTCGAGCCACCGCTGGCACGTGCTCGAACACGACTATCCGCACGCGTACGTGCGTCTTTATTTCTGCAAGGTGACGGCGTGGGACGGCGAGCCGCATGGGCGCGAAGGTCAGGCGTTCGCGTGGCAGGCGTTGCCGGCTCAGGTATCGCCACTATTGCCCGCGACGATTCCCGTACTGGAGTGGCTGGCCGCGGAGTGAGAGAAGGGCGCAGCCGCAGCGCGCGGCTCGCGCCTCGATGATGACGCGCGGGGACTCGTTGCGCTTCAGTGCGAGCGGTTTTCGCCGGGCGTGTCGTCGGTTGTCGGTTCGTCGTCGGTGCCGCCGATCTTGTATTTTTCGGCAGCCCACGCGCCGAGATCAATCTGCTTGCAGCGCTCGGAACAGAACGGACGGAAGCGGTTCTCAGGAGTCCAGCGGACATCCTTTCCGCAGGTCGGGCATTTGACTACAGTGGTCATTCGGTCAGGCGTTCGATCTAAACGGTGAAGGTCGATAAATGAGGCGCTTTGCCTCAGATTAAAGACTGCACAGCGTCAACTGGAACGGCACGTCGACATCGACGGCGCGCGGACGCAAGTCGCCATCCTGCACCGTGAAGCGCACCCACAGCATGTACTTGTTGGCACTTGCTTCCGGAATCACTCGCAATTCGGGTGCCACGCGCACCTGCATCAACTGATACGTGCGCCCCGACAGCATTTGCTGGTAGCTGCCCTGCATCGCCATCACTTTCGACGCCTGCCCCGATTCGCGCGCAAGTCGCAGCACGATGGCGGCGGCGTCGCGCAGCGGCAAAAGCGGCATGACCCACTTGGCGATGTCCTGACGGCGTTGATCGGGATGCGTCTGCTGCCACGCGTAATACGACGGAAGATCGAATTTGCAGGTGCCGCCGGGGATGATGGCGCGGCTGCGGATGCTCGCGAGCCACTCGTTGTCCGCAAGATGCTGGCCAGTCTTGCCTTGCATTTGCGTAAGCCCGGCGAGAGTCTGCTCGATTTCGCCGAGGACGGCTTCGAGCGCATTCTGCTCGATACCGGGATTGCCGCGAAACGGCGCGAGCGTTTGACGTTGCCGCTCCAGTTCCTTCATCAGATCGGACTTCAGATCCGCGCGGCCCGCGACTTCGGAGATTTCGAACAGCGTAGTCAGCGCGACATGATGTTCCCTGGCGTCTTCCTGAGTCAGAAAGAACGTGAAGCGCTCGAACAGATCTTCGAGGCGCAGCAGCGTCCGGATTCGCTCGTTGAAGGGATACTCGTAAAGAATCAAGCGGGCTCGCCTCGGGCGTGGTCGGTGACGGAATTGCAGGACATTCTAATGCCGTGAGACTACCCTAGCAATCACACACTATTTCCGCGAGCTTCTGTCAATTTTTGCGCTGTATCGTGCGCATTCGTTGCGTGCTCGCGCCGTTCACGACAACATACGCCCGCTTTACAGACGGTGAACAGAATCGCTTACGGCTCATGCGGCCGCGAGTGAAAGATACATGCGATGAAGGCGATCGACGTCAAGGTCGAGCGCTCCGAGCGATGCACCATCGTTGATGATCACGTCGTCGGCTGCGGCGAGGCGCGCTTCGCGCGTGGCCTGGCGCGCGATGATCGCCAGTACCTGTTCGCGCGTGAACGCATTGCGGTACATGACGCGAGCGATCTGCGTCTCGACACTGCAGTCGACGGTCAGCACGCGGTCCACGCGTGTCTTCCAATTGCCCGATTCAACGAGCAGCGGCACGACCATGATTACGTACGGTCCTTGCGCCTGTTGACGCTCGCGTTCCGTCTCGGCGCGAATCAACGGATGCGTGATGGCTTCCAGACGTTTGCGCGCATTCTCGTCGCTGAAGACGAGCGCGCGCATGCGGGCGCGATCGAGTGAGCCATCGGACGCGACGAACGAGGCGCCGAACTCGGCGGCAATAGCGGGCATCGCGGGCCCACCCGGCGCGGTGACGCGATGTGCGATCACGTCGGTATCGACGAGCGTTACGCCGCGCTTCGCGAACAGATCGGCGACAGTGGACTTGCCGCTGCCGATGCCGCCCGTCAATCCAACAGCAAACATGCGTCAGCCTCCGAAAGCCACATAAAGTGGCGTGCCGAGAAAGAGCGTAATGGCGCCGGCTGCCGCGAGAAACGGGCCGAACGGCAGCGGCTCCTCAAAGCGCATGCGGCCGATCCATGTCGCAATCAGTCCGATGACGGCGCCCGCCACGGCCGCGATCAGAATGATCTGCGGCAGCGCCGCCCATCCAAGCCAGGCGCCGAGCGCGGCGAGCAGCTTGAAGTCGCCATAACCCATGCCTTCGATGCCGCGCACGAGCCTGAACGCCCAATGCACGCACCACAGCACGAGATAGCCGGCGATTGCGCCGATCACCGCGTCATGCAGGCTCGCGAACACCGAATTGAAGTTGACGATAAAGCCCGCCCACAGCAATGGCAAGGTCATCGAGTCGGGCAGCAGATGCGTGTCGATGTCGATCGCGCTCATCGCAAGCAGCGCGGCGCAAAGTCCGTATGCCGCGAGTGCCGTGCCCGTCGCGCCGAACGAGACGAATGCGCCGAGCGCCAGCGCCGCGCTCGACAGCTCGAGCAGCGGATAGCGAAAGCTCACGCGGGTTTTGCATTGAGAGCAGCGACCGCGCAGCATCAGATAGCTGAGCACAGGAATGTTTTCCCACGCGCGCAGTATGTGGCCGCAATGAGGGCAGGCGCTACGCGGCAGCCAGAGGTTATAGCGCGTGGGCAGGCCGTCGTCGTCGAACGAATGGCCCGTTGCTTCGCTCACTTCGGCGCGCCACGCGCGTTCGAGCATGATCGGCAAGCGATGCACGACGACATTCAGAAAGCTGCCGATCACGAGGCCGAACACGATGACGAACGCAATCTGCGCGAGAGCGGGCAGCGCGCCGAAGGCCACGCCGATGCTGTCCGCGAAACGGGAGAGCGGGCCGCTGAGAGATAGGTCTGACACGGGCGTGAGCGTGGTCGGCATGGTCGATTGGGTGGATTCGGCTGCGATGCTACTACACCACGTTGCCAAGTTGGATGATGGGAAGATACATCGCGATGACGAGACCGCCGACGAGCCCGCCCAATACGACGATCACGAGCGGTTCGCACAGGCTCGCGAGACCCGCGATCTTTTCGTCGACCTGTCGATCGCTCAGCGACGCGACGTCGAGCAGCATTGTGTCCAGCGTGCCCGATTCCTCTGCGATGGCGACGGGTTGCACGATGTCCTCAGGAAAGCATTGCGCTTCACGCATTGCAGGCGCGAGCCGCACGCCGCGACGAAGCTGAGCCGAGATCGCGATGGTCGCGCGATCGAACCAGGCGTTGCCCGTCGCGTGCGTGAGCGAATCGAATGCGTCAGCGAGGGGCGTCCCCGCCGACAGCAGCGTGCCGAGCGCACGGCTCCAGCGCGCGGCGCAGAGCGTCGCGAGCAGTGAGCCGGCGATGGGCAGACGCAGCATCATGCGGGAGAACTGCAGCCGGGCCGCCTCCGAGCGGCTCAACAGGTGACGCATGGCAAGCACGAGCACGCATACGATCGAAGCGAGCGGCACACTCCAGCGGCCAGCCGCCGCCGACATCGCGAGCACCAGTTGCGTCGGCGCGGGCAGCTTTGCGCCGAAGCCATCGAAGATCTGCTTGAACGTCGGAACGACCCATACCAGCAGCGCAGCCGTAATCGCGATTGCAAGTAGCAGGATAGCGACGGGATAGGTGAGCGCGGCGCGCACTTTGGCTCGCTGCGCGGCGGCGCGCTCCCGGTCGTCGGCGAGCCGCGCGAGCACGGCAGGCAGCGCGCCGGATGCTTCGCCTACTTCGACCAACTGACGATACAGTGCGCCGAACTGCACCGGGTGACGGGCGAGCGCTGCCGAGAATCCGAGCCCTGTCGTGATATCGCGAGCGAGCGCATTGACGATGCGCGGCATGCCCTTGCCCCGTTCGCTGTCTTTCGAAGCATTCGCCAGCAGTTCGAGCGACGACGCGAGCGGCAGGCCTGCACGCAGCAGGCTCGACAGCTGGCGCGTGAAGAGCGTGACGTCGGCGGCGCGCGCGTTGGGTTGCGGCGCCGTGCCGCGCACGCTCCATTCGACGCCATAGAGCGCGTCCTGCTTCAGCATCGAGCGAGCAGTCATGAGGTCTGGAGCGATCACCGTGCCGCGCCGACGCACGCCTTGTGCGTCGAGCGCGCGCCATGCGAATCGCTGCTCCTGGAGTGTCGTCGCCGTCATGCGACCTCCGTCGCGCTCAGGGCTTCGGCGAGGCTCGTCGTGCCGTCGAATGCGCGGGCCAATGCCGCGTCGCGCAGCGTGTGGACCTGTTCGGCGTGTGCCTGTCTGGCGATCTCGTGCGTGCCGGCTCGCGCCACGATCAGTTCTCGCATTGCGTCCGAAACGGGCATTACCTGATGGATGCCGACGCGTCCGCGAAAGCCGATGCCGTGGCAGGCTTCGCATCCTCGTGGAACATAGGGATGCCAGTGCTCGGCTTCGGCGTCGGGTACGCCAGCTGCGCGCAACGACGCGGGCGTTTCCATCGATGGCTGCCTGCATCCGACACACAGGCGCCGCACCAGCCGCTGCGCGGTCACGAGACGCAATGCGGCCGCGAGGTTGTATGGCTCGACGCCAATATCGATCAGGCGCGCGATGGCTGCGGGCGCGTCGTTCGTGTGCAGCGTCGACAAAACCAGGTGCCCCGTCTGAGCTGCCTTGACGGCAACATCGGCCGTCTCTTCGTCGCGGATTTCGCCGACCATGATCACGTCCGGATCCTGGCGAAGGAAAGCGCGCAACGCGACGGCGAATGTGAGACCTGCCTTCTCGCGAACGCTGACCTGATTGATGCCCGCAAGCTGGATTTCCGCCGGATCTTCGACCGAGCAGAGATTGCGGGACTCGGCGTTCAACAGTTGCAGGAAGCAGTACAGCGACATCGTCTTGCCGCTGCCCGTCGGTCCCGTGACGAGCACGAGCCCATGCGGCGCGCTGATAGAGCGGTCGACGATATCACGCTGTGCGGGCGCAAGGCCAAGCGAGTCGAGCGATAGATTGGCTGGCAGCGCGTCGAGCCTGCGCAGCACGAGCTTTTCGCCGAACAGCGTGGGCAGCGAATTGACCCGATAGTCCTCGACACGGCCCGCAGCGACCGGCAGCCGCAAACGGCCATCCTGCGGCACGCGCCGCTCGGCGATATCCATGCGAGCCAGCACTTTCACGCGCGTGATGAACGCGTCGCGAAGATGCGCGGGCGGCCGGGCGATCTCGTGTAGCACGCCATCGACGCGCAGACGCATCCGCCATCCGTGCTCCATCGGTTCAATATGCAGATCGGATGCGTTGAGGCGCGCGGCTTCCAGAAGCGTGTCGGCGAGCAGGCGAACGGCGGGTGGATTGTCAGCGTCCGCCGTAGCGGGTGGCTGCCGGCTCGCGGCCACCTTGAGCGGAGGCGATGCCGAGTGGGAAGAAGTGCGCATCGAAAACCGGCCGGAAGCCGCCTGCAGAACATGACGGCTTCATCATCCGGGATCGCGCGCCCGGCCGCTATTCGGCCGAATGGCCAGGTGTGCTATCCGCGGCTCACGAGCCGCTTGATCTTGGACCCCGGCGGGGGACCGGGGCGAAAGATCTTAACTGTTCTGATCGCCTGGTCGTCGCTGCGCATCACTTCGAGTTTGATGTCCGCGATCTTCACGCAGACGTCGCCTTCCGGAATTTCCTCGAGAATTTCCAGGATCAATCCGTTGAGGGTCTTCGGGCCGTCCGTCGGCAGACGCAATTGCAGCCAGCGGTTCAGTTCGCGCAGCGGCATGCTGCCGGCGACGATGCACTCGCCCTCGTCGTTCCAGCCGCCGCGCGAACTCGCGCTGCGCGGCACCGACGTCGTGAATTCGCCGATCAGTTCCTCGATGATGTCCTCGGGCGTCACAAGTCCCTGCAGCTCGCCGTATTCGTCGACGACGAGCGCAATCCGATGGCGGCTTTCCTGGAAATACTGGAGCTGCTGAAACACGGGCGTGCCCGTGGGCACGAAGTACGGCTCGGCGAGCAGTTCGCGCAGCGTGTCGCGCTCCAGCTCCTGGTTGTGCAACGCGGAGAGCGTCTTGCGCACGTGGAGCACGCCGAGCACGCGGTCGAAGTCGCCCTGATAGACGATCAGCTTGTTGTGATAGCAGGTTTCGAGCTGATGCAGGATCTGCTCGAATGGCGCGTCGAAATCGAGCGCCTCGATGCGGCGGCGGGGAATCATCACATCGTCGACGGTGATGTTTTCGAGGTCGAACAGGTTCAGCAGAATGCTACGGTGCTTGGTCGGCATGAAGCTGCCGGACTCGAGCACTATGGTGCGCAGCTCCTCCGTCGACAGCCGCTGTTCGTGCGCGTTTTTCGTGTTGATGTGCAGCACGCGCAGGATGCCGTTGGCGAACAGGTTAACGAACCAGATCAGCGGCTTGGACACGCGCATCAGCGGTGCGATCAGCAGGCTGGCCGGCAATGCGATCTTTTCGGGGAACGTCGCGCCGACGATCTTCGGCGTGATTTCGGCGAATACGATGATGAGAAACGCGACGATACCCGTCGCAATCGACAGCACGAGGCTATTGCTGCCGAACGTGTGCAACGCGATCGACGTGGTGAGCACAGGGATGATCGTATTGAACAGGTTGTTGCCGATCAGCACGGCGCTCAGCAGCTCATCGGTGCGCGCGAGCAGGCCTTGCATAGTTTTCGCACCGAGTGCGCCCTTGCCGGCGAGGTGCTTCAGACGATGACGATTGATCGCCATCATCGCAGTCTCGGTAATGGAGAAGAAGCTGGAGCAGATGAGAAGCAGGACGACGGCGCCTATTTGCGCCCATAAGGGAAGTTGTTCCACGCGTCGTGAATGAGAAGGGGAGGGATGGGGAGAATATAGCAGAGGGGCCGGAGGGGTCTCATCGGCCGGATGGCCAAGTCGGCTTGCTGTCCACGCAAGTGATTGGCAAAGCGACGGACGAAAAAAAACCGCGCAATGCGCGGTTTTTTCAAAATCTGGTCGGGGTGAGAGGATTCGAACCTCCGGCCTCTACGTCCCGAACGTAGCGCTCTACCAGGCTAAGCTACACCCCGATTTCGTAACTCGATTCAGACTAATCCGGCGCTTCAGTCTCGTTCAAGACTGTCTCGTCGTCGAGTAAGAACATAATTCTAGCAGGCTTTCCTTGTAAATGGAACTGGGAAACGAGGAAATTGCTGCTGCCGCCGCTTGCGCTTCCTGCTTTGCGCATTCGAGCGTGTGATCGAGCGCGCCCGAGCGCGTGATCGCGTCGAAAATCTCGTCGAAGCGGTCGGTGCCACCCTGTTCGATTGCCTCGCGCGCGAGCGCCGCCTGCTCCGGTGTGCCGCGCTCGATCAGATAGATGAGCGGCAGCGTCGGCTTGCCTTCGCGCAGATCGTCGCCGGCGTTCTTGCCCATCGACTCGGGCGTGCCCGTGTAGTCGAGCCAGTCGTCCATGATCTGGAACGCCGTGCCGATACGGCGGCCGAACTCGGCGGCCGCGGCTTCCGTGGTTGCGTCCACGCCCGACAGCACGGCGCCCAGCTGCGCGGCCGCTTCGAACAGCTTGGCCGTTTTGTAGCGGATCACCTGCATGTAGCGCGCTTCGTCTACGTCGGCGTCATGCATGTTCAGGAGCTGCAGCACTTCGCCTTCGGAAATGATGTTGGTCGCTTCCGAAAGAATCTCCATAACGCGCATCTTGCCCACGCCGACCATCATCTGAAACGAGCGCGAATACAGAAAGTCGCCGACCAGCACGCTCGCCGCATTGCCGAACAGCGCGTTCGCCGTCTGACGCCCGCGGCGCAGATCGGATTCGTCGACGACGTCGTCGTGCAGAAGCGTTGCGGTATGAATGAACTCGACGACGGCCGCCAGTTCGTGCCGATGCCCCGTCCTGTCGCCAAGCGCTCCCGCGACGAGCAGGAGCAGCGCGGGGCGCAGTCGCTTGCCTCCGGCACTGATGATGTACTCGGAGATCTGGTTGATCAGCATCACCTCGGACGCCAGACGGTGCCGGATGACGCGATTCACCTGCTGCATGTCTTCGACGATCGGAGCGAGCAGATTGGCTGCGTTAGGGGTAGGAGTGGCGGTTGACGACATGGTGACGAATTCGGGTAGTGCCGCGAATTATAAGGCGAACTGCGCTATTTCAGCGCCGTACACCCTGTGATCGTGGCCGTTTTGGCATTGGCATGTCGCGTCTGTCGCGCATCGGACGGCCTGGCGCGGCCGTTGTCAACTACTTTTGACCGCGCAGCTAACTCTATGTATAATCGAGGGTTTCCGCGCGTGGTGCGTCGGAAAAATGAATCCAGAGTGAGGTTTTCAATGTACGCGGTCATAAAAACCGGCGGCAAGCAGTATAAGGTTGCTGTCGGCGAAAAACTTAAAGTAGAACAGATACCGGCAGACATTGACGCTGAAATCACGCTCGACCAGGTTCTCGCAGTGGGCGAAGGCGAATCGATTAAGTTCGGTACGCCGCTGGTCAGTGGGGCTTCCGTCAAGGCTACCGTTGTGTCGCACGGTCGTCACGCCAAAGTGACCATCTTCAAGATGCGTCGCCGGAAGCACTACCAAAAGCATGGCGGCCACCGCCAGAACTACACCGAACTGCGCATCGACGCGATCAACGCGTAAGCGCATCGGGCAAGGAGTAATCACATGGCACACAAAAAGGCAGGCGGCTCTTCCCGGAACGGCCGCGACTCCGAATCGAAGCGCCTCGGCGTGAAGGTTTTCGGCGGTCAGGCGATCCTGGCTGGCGGCATCATCGTGCGTCAGCGCGGTACGCGCATGCACGCTGGTGAGAACGTCGGTATCGGCAAGGATCACACGCTGTTCGCACTGGTCGACGGCCACGTCAAGTTCACGACGAAGGGCGCCGACAAGAAGCACATGGTCAACGTCGTCCCGGCTGTCTGAGATTAAATCAGGCACGGGCTTCAGGACCGGAAAAAGGCCCCGCGAAGTTTGCGGGGCCTTTTTGTTTGCGGATTCCGTTTGCAGGTCTCGTTCGAGAGTTTTCGTTTGCGGACCGTATGGTCGCGGCATTTCATTGTCGCGATCAGACAAGAATCAAAGTCAATCTGGCCGAACGGCCAATGGTGCACGCGCTCAACGCGCGGCAAAATAGCAATACACACGGGACGGAGTAACGCATGAAGTTCATTGACGAAGCGAGGATCGAAGTCATCGCCGGTGACGGAGGAGATGGCAGCGCGTCGATGCGCCGCGAGAAATTCGTCCCGTTCGGCGGTCCGGACGGCGGCGACGGCGGCCGCGGCGGCAGTGTCTATGCGGTCGCAGACCGCAACATCAACACGCTGATCGACTACCGCTATGCGAAAAAGCATCAGGCGCGCAACGGCGAGAACGGCCGCGGGTCGGACTGCTATGGCAAGGGCGGCGACGACATCACGCTGCGCATGCCCGTCGGCACGATCATCGCGGACATGGACACGGGCGAGGTGATCGCCGACCTCACCGAGCACAATCAGACCGTACTGGTCGCACAGGGCGGTGCGGGCGGCCTCGGCAATTTGCACTTCAAGTCCAGCACGAACCGCGCGCCGCGTCAGAAGACGGACGGCAAGCCGGGCGAGCGCCGTATGCTGCGTCTGGAACTGAAGGTGCTCGCGGACGTCGGCTTGCTGGGCATGCCGAACGCGGGCAAGTCGACGTTCATTTCGTCGGTGTCGAACGCGAAGCCGAAAATTGCCGATTATCCGTTCACGACACTCGCGCCGAATCTCGGCGTCGTTCGCGTCGGGCCGAGCCGCAGCTTCGTGATCGCCGACATTCCCGGTCTGATCGAAGGCGCGGCGGAAGGCGCGGGTCTGGGCCACCAGTTCCTGCGGCACTTGCAGCGCACGGGCCTGCTGCTGCACATCGTCGATCTCGCGCCGTTCGACGAAACCGTCGATCCTGTCGCGGAGGCGAAGGCGATCGTCAACGAGCTGCGGAAGTACGACGAGGAGTTGTACGGCAAGCCGCGCTGGCTTGTGCTGAACAAGCTCGACATGATTCCGGAAGATGAGCGGGAAGCGCGCGTCGCCCGCTTTATCAAAGAGTTCGAGTGGGACGGTCCCGTTTTCGAAATTTCGGCGCTGACGGGCCAAGGCTGCGAGAACCTCTGCTACGCGGTGTACGACTACCTCGCAGCGCACTCGGACGCGCACCGTGCGGCCGAAGCGGAAGATCTGGCCGCCGACGTGCGTTTCCGCGACCAGCAGGCGGGCAGTACGGGGGCCTCGGCCGAACCGCAGGAGTAAGCAGCCGCACCCTGGATGCCGGCGTAGTCCCAGCACGCGCCGGCCTTACGAATCATCTTGGAGACCGCGCACAATGCGTTCCGTTATCGCAGATTCCAGGCGATTGGTGGTGAAAGTCGGGTCGAGCCTCGTCACGAATGACGGACGCGGGCTTGATCATGCAGCAATCGGTCGCTGGGCCGCTCAGATTGCCGCGCTGCGCGAGCAGGGCAAGGAAGTCGTGCTCGTCAGTTCCGGCGCGATCGCCGAGGGCATGCAACGCCTTGGCTGGACGAAGCGGCCGCGCGAAATCGACGAGCTGCAGGCGGCCGCCGCCGTCGGGCAGATGGGGCTCGCTCAGGTCTACGAAAGCCGCTTCGCCGAGCATTCGATCGGTACCGCCCAGATTCTTTTGACGCACGCCGATCTGGCCGATCGGGAACGCTATCTGAATGCGCGTTCGACGCTGCTGACACTGCTGCGTCTTGGCGTCGTGCCGATCATCAACGAGAACGACACGGTTGTCACCGACGAGATCAAGTTCGGCGACAACGACACGCTTGGCGCGCTGGTCGCGAACCTGATAGAAGGCGACGCGCTGATCATCCTTACCGACCAGCAAGGTCTCTTCACTGCCGATCCGCGCAAAGATCCGAGCGCGACGCTTGTCCAGCAGGCCGACGCCGGCATGCCGGAGCTGGAGGCGATGGCAGGCGGCGCCGGGTCGAGCCTCGGCCGCGGCGGCATGCTGACGAAGATTCTCGCGGCGAAGCGCGCGGCGCATAGCGGCGCGAACACCGTGATCGCAAGTGGCCGCGAGGCGGACGTGCTCGCGCGGCTGGCAGCGGGCGAGGCGATCGGCACGCAACTCATCGCGCGTACCGCGCGCATGGCGGCGCGCAAGCAGTGGATGGCGGATCACCTGCAGGTGCGCGGACACGTCGTGATCGACGACGGCGCGGTCGAAAAGCTCACCGAGGGCGGCAAGAGCTTGCTGCCGATCGGCGTCGTCGGCGTGCAGGGCGCGTTTGCGCGCGGCGAGGTGATCGCGTGTTTGAACGCGTCGGGGCGCGAGGTCGCGCGCGGATTGACGAACTACAGCAGCGCGGAGACGAAGCTGATCCAGCGCCGTCCGAGCGGCGAGATCGAAACGGTGCTTGGCTATATGCTCGAGCCGGAGCTCATCCACCGGGATAATCTGGTGCTCGTCTAGCCTGGCAGTCAGTCGCGCAACGCCGCTCCGGAAGACAAAAAAGCCGCCCCACCGCAAGATGGGACGGCTTTTTTCGTTGCGCCGTCATCGAGGTTCGGTGCTTTCCGCCAGAGGACTGAGCCCCTGATCAGTTGCCTCGAATCAGCGTGCTGTTCGCGCGCTTGTATCTGATGTTGGTCAGGATCGCGTCCGCCTTGCCGGTCGGCATCTTGCTCGAGCAGAAGTAATCCTGATAGAGCGCCGCGTGGTACGCGTTCAGATCGCCGTTTTCGATACGCGTCCAGTCGTTTTCGACCGTGCGGTCCCAGCCGTCGTGGTCTGCGTTGAGGCCCGCGTACAGCTTCCACGAGTAGTCCTGGCAGCGAATGCCCTCGTAGTTGACGTTGCGCGCGCCGCTCGGGCTCGTGATGACCACAGTGTAGCGAACCACGTCGTCGTTATCGACGGTCAACGATTTGGCATCGAGCGCGAACTGAAGCGTCGTGTTCTGCGAAACGGTGAACGGCAGCAGATTGCCGGGTTGCGGCATAGGCGGAAGCGTATCGACCTTCTTTTCGGTCCAGGTCGAAGGCCGGTCGAGCAGGTACTGAAAGTCGCTCTTCGGTCCGTCGGACGCGTTGGAGTTGGAACTCTTGGTGCTCGAACAGCCAGCCAGCAGAACGCCAGTGGCGACGCACGCCACGACGAAAGCAGATACTTTCAATATGGTTTCCTCGAAACGCCGGCGCAGCGCGGCTTGCCCCACATCGCACCGGCAGATGCGGCATGGACAGCCGCACAGAATCAGTCGCGCAGCCCCGGCACCGGAACGACCGGGTCTTCCGCCGACGAACAGTCCGACCCGATTGTCGCACGCAGCGTCGTTTCGACGACGATCGTCGTCGTGACCGTGGTCACCGATGACGCGGACGCCATCGACGCCCCGGGCGGCGCATTCACCGACGACGCCATCCGCGGATAACGTTGCCCGTGATGATGTCCGCCGGGTCGTTCCGTGCGCGGCTGAGGCCGCCGCAGGAAACGGGACAACTCCGATAACGCCAGCTGATACACATCCCGCTTGAACTCGATCACACAGTCGAGCGGCACCCAGTACTCGTTCCAGCGCCAGGCATCGAACTCCGGGTGATCGGTCGCGCGCAAACAGATGTCGCAATCGCGTCCAATCATCCGGAGCAGGAACCAGATCTGCTTCTGGCCGCGGTAGTGACCGCGTACTTCGCGCTTGATGAACTTGTCCGGCACCTCGTAACGCAACCAGTCGCGTGTGCGACCGATAACCTTGACGTGCTCCGGAAGCAGGCCGGTTTCTTCGTGTAACTCCCGATACATCGCTTGCACGGGGGTCTCACCGTACTTGATGCCCCCTTGCGGAAACTGCCAGGAATGTTCACGGAGCCGTTTGCCCCAAAACACCTCGTTGCGAGCGTTCAAGAGGATGATGCCGACGTTCGGGCGAAAGCCTTCACGATCCAGCATACAACCACCTTCGAATCCTTTAAAATTGCTTTGATTATAAACAGATAACGGGTCCGACGCACCGCTTCGCACCAGATTGGCGCGATTGGACGTAACAGGCCGCGCCCGCCGCCGCGAGAGCCGCTTCCCAGCGCCGTCGGGCAAAAGCCGGCGCATGCGACAATCGCTATTCGGCGTGTGTTGGTGTGGCCGGCGCTCAGGCGCGCGAACCCATCGTCTTACCTCTTCGGGCGGCCCTTTTGGTCCGCCGCTTTTGGAAAATTCTGAATGAAAGCCTCCCGTTTCTTTATCGGCACCCTGAAGGAAGCGCCTTCTGACGCAGAAATCGTCAGCCACAAGCTCATGGTTCGCGCCGGGATGATCCGTCGCGTCGCTGGCGGCATTTACAACTACCTGCCAATCGGCCTGCGTTCGATCCGCAAGGTGGAAGCGATCGTGCGCGAAGAAATGAACCGAGCAGGCGCGCTCGAACTGCTGATGCCGGCCGTGCAGCCGGCGGAGTTGTGGCAGGAATCGGGCCGTTGGGAAAAGTATGGTCCCGAACTGCTGCGCTTCAAGGACCGCAAGGAGAGCGACTTCGTGATGGGACCGACGCACGAAGAGGTGGTCACGGACATCGCGCGCAACCAGATCAAGAGCTACCGGCAAATGCCCGTGAACTTCTATCAGATCCAGACGAAGTTCCGCGACGAGATCCGCCCGCGCTTCGGCGTGATGCGCGGCCGCGAGTTCATCATGAAGGACGCGTACTCGTTCGATAAGGATCTCGACGGCCTGAAAGAGACGTATCGCAAGATGTACGACGCGTACGTGCGCATCTTCACGCGCCTCGGTCTCGATTTTCGCGCGGTCGCGGCGGACAACGGTTCGATCGGCGGCAGCGGCTCGCACGAGTTCCACGTGATCGCGGAGACGGGCGAGGACGACATCGCGTATTGCCCGACTTCCGACTTCGCGGCGAACGTCGAAGCGGCTGAAGCGTTGCCGCTGATCGCCGAACGCGCTGCGCCGAAGGAAGAGCTGAAGAAGACGCCGACGCCCGGCAAGGCAAAGTGCGAAGCAGTGGCCGAGTACCTGAACATTCCGCTCGAACGCACGATCAAGTCGATCGTTCTCGCTACCGACAACAACGCGGACAACGAAGGCGCCGAGCCGACGATCTGGCTGCTGATGCTGCGCGGCGATCACGATCTGAACGAGATCAAGACGAGCAAACTGCCTGGCCTCGCCGAATACCGCTTCGCGACGGAAGAAGAAATCGTCGAGTGGTTCGGCACGCCGCCGGGCTATCTCGGGCCGCTCAACACGAAGAAGCCGGTCAAGGTGATCGCGGACCGCACGGTCGCGAACATGAGCGACTTCGTCGTCGGCTCGAACGAAGTGGATTTCCACACGACGGGCGTCAACTGGGGCCGCGATCTGCCTGAGCCTGTCGTCGCGGATATCCGTAACGTGAAGAAGGGCGACCCGTCGCCGGATGGCAAGGGCGTCATCGAGATCTGCCGCGGCATCGAGGTCGGCCACGTGTTCCAGCTCGGCACCAAGTATTCGGATGCGATGAACGCGAAATATCTGGACGAGTCGGGCAAGCCGCAATCGATGCAGATGGGCTGCTACGGCATCGGCATCACGCGTATTCTCGGCGCCGCGATCGAACAGAACTTCGACGAGAAGGGCATCATCTGGCCGGAAGCGATCACGCCGTTCGAAGTTGTGCTGTGCCCGATGGGGTATGACCGCAGCGACGCCGTGCGCGAGCACGCCGACAAGCTGTACGCGGACCTGGTCGCAGCCGGCATCGACGTGATCCTCGACGATCGCGGCGAGCGTCCGGGTGTGATGTTCGCGGACTGGGAACTGATCGGCGTGCCGCATCGTCTCGTGATCGGCGACCGTGGCCTGAAGGACGGCAAGATCGAGTACCAGGGCCGCCGCGATGTGGAAGCCACGCTGTTGCCCGTCGATGGCGCGGCGCAGTTCGTGACCGACAAGATCAAAGCTGCAGTCGCGCACTGACGGGAGCGGACAGTGGAGTACAACTTCCTGTCTGCGACCGTCCTGCTCATTCTCATCACTGATCCGCTCGGCAACATCCCGCTCTTCATCAACTGCTTGCGGGGTGTTGCGCCTCACCGGCGCATCCGCGTGATTCTGCGCGAAATCGCCATCGCGTTCGTGATCCTGCTGGTCTTCATGCTCGTCGGCGACCGCTTTCTGCGGATGATGAGCCTGACCGATCTGTCATTGCGCATCGGCGGCGGAATCGTGCTGTTTCTGATCGCGCTGCGGATGATCTTTCCGCATCCCGATGGCCCGTTCGGCGCCGATTCGCGCGCAGCAGAGCCGCTGATCGTGCCGCTCGCGATTCCGGCGCTCGCCGGTCCGTCTGCGCTCGCAACGGTGATGCTGCTGACGTCTCAGGCGCCGAGCAAGATGGCCGAATGGGTGGCGGCGCTGACGGTGACGATGATTGTCTGCGCGATCGTGCTGGTGCTGGCCGAGCGCATCCAGCAATGGCTCGGCGAGCGAACCGTGATGGCGTTCGAGCGGTTGATGGGTCTCGTGCTCGTCGCGATTTCAGTCGAAATGATGCTGGGTGGCATTCGCTCGTTTGTGCATCAGCTTTGAAGCCGAATCAACGAAGCAATAAAAAAAGCGACCCATGAGGTCGCTTTTTCGGCTTTTTCGTTTTGGCCTCAGCACAAACGCGTCACGCGCCTTCCGTCAACGCGCGAATCGTGGGCAGGTTGCGCCAGTATCCCTTCGCGTCCATTCCGCAACCGAACACATAACGGTCCGGCACTTCGAAGCCGCAAAAGTCCGGGCGCAGCGGCTTCGCCTTCGGGATGATCTTCTCGCACAGCACCGCGCTCATGAAGCGCTTCGCGCCCATCGCCATGATGCGGTCGCGGATCGCGGCCATCGTCTCGCCTTCGTCGAGGATGTCGTCGAGCACTAGGACGACGCGTTCCTTCACCGACTCGGCGGGCGCAACGCGCCACTGCATTTCCGCGCTGCCCTTGATCGCGTTGCGATAGCGGGTGAGATGGATGTAGTCGAACTCGAGCGGGAAATCCAGGTGCGGCAGCAGCATGCCCGTGAACACCGCCGCGCCGCCCATCACCGATAGCACGAGCGGAAAGTCTTCGGCCATCTCGGCGCGGATGGCGTCCGCCATGCGGCCGATGGAGGCGTTGACGTCGCTGGCCGAAACGATTTCTTCGGAGTGGCGGAAAATGTGGAGAGCTTCTTCGCGATTCATGACGTCTGGCGGGCGGTAACTGTATACATAGTGTGAGAGACAACGACCCGGTGCGCTACAGCATATACCCGCGCCTTCGTTCGGCATACGCACCGGCTCGAGATGGCCGGCGCGCGCTCGCCTCTGCGAAGGAGCGCACGCGGCCGAGAGCGATCAGCGCATGCCTGGCATCATGCCCTTCATGCCGCGCATCATCTTCTGCAGGTTGCCGCCCTTGAGCTTCTTCATCATCGTGCGCATCTGGTCGTACTGGTTCAGGAGCCGGTTGACTTCCTGCACCTGAACGCCTGCGCCCGCCGCGATGCGGCGCTTGCGCGTCGCCTTGATCAGCTCCGGCTTCGCGCGCTCGGCGGCCGTCATCGAGTTGATGATGCCTTCCATGCGGCGCATCTGCTTTTCGGCCTGGCCCATGTCGGCATTCGATGCGGCCTGCTGGAACTGCGCGGGCAGCTTGTCCATCAGCGACGACAGGCCGCCCATCTTCTTCATCTGTGAAAGCTGCGCGCGGAAATCGTTCAGATCGAAGTCGCCGCCTTTCTTGACCTTGTCGGCGAGCTTCTGCGCGGCCTGCACGTCGACGCCGCGCTGTGCTTCCTCGACGAGCGCGAGAATGTCGCCCATGCCGAGAATGCGGTTCGCCATCCGGTCCGGATAGAAGACCTCGAGGCCGTCGAGTTTTTCCGCGACGCCGACGAACTTGATCGGCTTGCCCGTCACGTGGCGCACGGAAAGCGCCGCGCCGCCGCGCGAATCGCCGTCGAGCTTCGTCAGCACGACGCCCGTGAGCGGCAGCGCGTCGTTGAACGCCTTCGCGGTGTTCACGGCGTCCTGACCGAGCATCGCATCGACGACGAAGAGCGTTTCCGCCGGATCGAGCGCCTTATGCAGCGCGGTGATCTCGTTCATCATCGCTTCGTCGATACCGAGACGGCCGGCCGTGTCGACGAGCAGCACATCGTGATAGTGACGCTTCGCCCAGTCGACGGCGGCACGCGCGATATCGACGGGCTTCTGGTCCGGTTGCGACGGGAAGAAATCGGCGCCGACCTGCTCGGTCACGGTCTTCAACTGAGCGATAGCGGCGGGGCGATACACGTCGCACGACACCGTCAGCACTTTCTTCTTGTACTTCTCGCGCAGCAGCTTCGCGAGCTTGCCGACGGTGGTCGTCTTGCCCGCGCCCTGCAAACCCGCCATCAAAATGATTGCGGGCGGCGTGACGGCGAGATCCAGTTCGGCGGCCTTGCCTTCGTAGTCGCCGCCGATCACGGCAGTCAACTCGCGCTGCACGACGCCGACTAGTGCCTGACCCGGCGACAGGCTGGCGATCACTTCCTCGCCGAGCGCCTTCTCCTTCACCTTCGCGATGAAGTCGCGCACGACGGGCAGCGCCACGTCTGCTTCGAGGAGCGCGAGGCGCACTTCGCGCAGCATCTCCTGGGTGTTCGCCTCGGTGAGGCGGGCTTCGCCGCGCAGCGTCTTGACGACGCGCGCCATCCGGTGAGTGAGATTGTCGAGCATGGGGAGCGATGAGCAGTGCGGCCCGTTCGTCACCGCGCCAGAGCGGCCGACGCCGCTAGCGCAGCGTCGCAAACGTCATGGAGAAGGGGCCTAGTGTAAACTTCCAATATGGATATTGTACTGTATGCCCTCACTGCGCTCCTGTACGGCGGTCTCGCCGTCGCGGGCTGGCGTGCGCACCGCCAGGCGGCCGCGCGGCCGATGCTCGAAAGCGTGTCGCCCGTTTCGTCCGCGGCGCCGCTGCCGGCGGGCGGCGGGCGAGGGCTGTCGCCGGAAGCAGCTGCGAGTATGTCGATGACCACCCGCATCGTGCTGCTCGTCGCGCTGCTCGCACACGGCGTGCTGCTGCACACGACGATCTTCCCGCATGACGCGATGGTGTTCGGTTTCGCGTTCGCGCTCTCCGCGATGTTCTGGCTCGGCGCGGGTATCTACTGGATCGAGAGTTTCTTCTTTCCGCTCGACGGCCTGCGCCTGCTCGTCCTGCCGCTGGCTTGCGTCGCGTCGCTGCTGCCGCTTTTGTTCAGCGGCGTGCACGTGCTGTCGTACGCGGCCGATCCGCTCTTCAAGCTGCATTTCCTGATCGCGAACGTCGCGTATGGTCTCTTCGTGATCGCGGCGCTGCACGCGGTGCTGATGCTGCTCGTCGAGCGCCGTCTGCACGCGATGCGCGGCGGCGCCCTCGCGCGGCAAGGCGCCGCAGCCGCGAACGGCTGGCTGTCGAGCTGGCTCGATACGCTGCCGCCGCTGCTCACGCTGGAGACGCTGCTGTTCCGTCTGATCGGCGCGGGTTTCGTGTTGCTCACGCTGACGCTGCTCTCCGGCATCCTGTTCAACGAACAGCTCGCCGACCGCGCGTTGCAGCTCGATCACAAGACCGTGTTCGCGATTCTCTCGTGGATCATGTTCGGCGCGCTGCTGACGGCGCGCAAAGTGTCCGGCTGGCGTGGGCGCGCGGCATTGCGCTGGGTGCTCGCGTCGTTCGTCGCGCTGCTGCTTGCGTATGTCGGCAGCCGTTTTGTCTTTGAGGTGCTGTTGCACCGTCCTGTGGTCTGAGTGTCATGCGACAAATTTTTCTGCTGATCCTGTTGTTCATCGTCGGCCAGTGGCTGGTGAAGGCGCTGCGCCGCGCCGATGCGTCACGCACGGCGCGCACGGGCGCGGGCGATCAAGCGGGTGCCGATGCGCACGCGGGCGCGCGCAGCCACGGTCGCGCGAGCGGCAAGGCCGCGGGCCAGCTCGCCGAGCCGATGATCCGCTGCGCCGAATGCGGCGTGCATGCGCCGAAGAGCGATTCCGTGATGGTCGAAGGGCAGACGTTCTGCTCGCACGATCACGCGAAGCGCCACGCCGCGCGCCCCGCGGGCCGCAACGCGCGATGACGGCAGGCACCGCCGCGCGCTTCACCGTCGATGCAAACGGCTGGGTCAAAGAAGCGCACAAGCTGCCGTCGCCGAATTTCGAGGCGCGTCCGAATGGCGCGCGTCCCACGCTGATCGTCGTTCACAACATCAGCCTGCCGCCGAACGAATTCGGCGGCACGGGCATCACCGATCTCTTCCTCAACCGGCTCGACTGCGACGCGCATCCGTACTACGACGCGCATCTGCGCGGCGTGCGCGTGTCGGCGCATTTCGTGATCCGTCGCGACGGCGCGCTCGAGCAATACGTGTCGTGCGACGAGCGCGCGTGGCATGCGGGCGCGTCGAACTTCTTCGGCCGCGAACGCTGCAACGACTTCTCGATCGGCGTCGAGCTCGAAGGCAGCGATACGACGCCGTTCGAAGCGGCTCAATACGAGACGCTCGCGCCGCTCGTGCGGGCGCTCGCCGCGCACTATGCGATCGACGCGCTCGCCGGTCACGCCGACGTCGCGCCCGGCCGCAAGACCGATCCCGGTCCGCACTTCGACTGGCCGCGTCTGCAACGCGATACGGCGCTCGCCGATCCGTACTTCCCCTATCTGCATCCGTCGTCGCGCGCGCCGATAACGTCGTAAGCACGTCACGTCGCGTCCGTACGATGTCGCACCGACAGCGCGAGATCGCTGTGTTGGCCCGACGGCGTTTTCTGACGCGGGCTATCCAAAAGTCAAGATCGCCAGACCAAATAAAAGAATTTGCGATGAGCGTTCAGTACACTATACTTCGTGCCGTTAATCAGTTTTTGCACAAGATGTAGTGTTTGTCAGGCGGCGCCCCGCTCCATGAGCATGGCGCCGTCAGCATTACCGGCACTGAAAAAACCTGATGCGGCGCAACCAGTTACGAGAACCGGCGCGCCGACCAATACGAAGAAAAGGGCGCAGCCAAGTGATCGCGACACGCACGACGTTGAAGTTCTTTCACGCGGATCCTTCGCATCCGGCCACTCTGTTTTACGGTTCCCGCTACCTCTTTTCTTTTGCCCCATCGCATGCGTCCGGGGTGGCGCAGCGTTTGTACTAACCGCGGATCACTCCGCACCATTCCAAGACCAGGAGCTTTGCACATGCAAACGACCGACAACGTGACGACCCGGTTCGAGGGCGCACCCACTGGCCGCCCCGTCGAAGGGCTCGCACAGGGCGCCCAGGCGCTCGCGCCGCAGACGGGCTACGCCGACTACAAGGTGATCCGTCGCAACGGCAGCGTGGTGTCGTTCGAGCCGTCGAAAATCGCCATCGCGGTGACGAAGGCGTTTCTGGCCGTCAACGGTGGTCAGGGCGCGGCGTCGGCGCGCGTTCGCGAGCTGGTCGAGCAGCTCACGCAGAACGTGGTCCGCGCGCTTGTGCGCAGCCGTCCGAACGGCGGCACGTTCCACATCGAAGACATTCAGGATCAGGTCGAACTCGCGCTGATGCGCACGGGTGAGCACAACGTCGCGCGCGCCTACGTGCTGTATCGCGAGAAGCGCAGCCAGGAGCGCGGCCATGAAGCCGAAGCACCGGCAGGCGCGCCGGGTCTGAACGTGACCGACAACGGCATCACCCGTCCGCTCGATCTGCCGGCGCTGCGCGGCCTGATCGAATCGGCATGCGCGAACCTGGGCGATGCGGTGAACGCGGAGCCGATCGTCGCCGAGACGGTGAAGAACCTGTACGACGGCGTGCCGATGAGCCAGGTCTACGACTCGGCCATCCTCGCTGCGCGCACGATGATCGAGAAGGACCCGGCGTACAGCCAGGTCACGTCCCGCATCCTGCTGCACACGATCCGCCGCGAGATCCTCGAAGAGGAAGTCACGCAAGCCGAAATGGCCGGCCGCTATGCCGAGTACTTCCCGCTCTTCATCAAGCGCGGCGTGCAAGCCGAGCTGCTCGACGACAAGCTGCTGCAGTTCGACCTGAAGCGTCTCGGCGCCGCGCTCGACGCGGACCGCGATCTGCAGTTCGGCTACCTCGGCCTGCAGACGCTGTATGACCGCTACTTCCTGCACGTCGACGGCACGCGCATCGAAATGCCCCAGGCATTCTTTATGCGTGTCGCGATGGGCCTCTCGCTGAATGAGATCGACCGCGAAGCGCGCGCGATCGAGTTCTACAACGTGCTGTCGAGCTTCGACTTCATGTCGTCGACGCCGACGCTGTTCAACTCGGGCACGCGCCGCTCGCAGCTGTCGTCGTGCTATCTGACGACGGTCGACGACGACCTCGATGGCATCTACGAAGCGCTGAAGGAAAACGCGCTGCTGTCGAAGTTCGCGGGTGGTCTCGGCAACGACTGGACGCGCGTGCGCGCGCTCGGCTCGCACATCAAGGGGACCAATGGCAAGTCGCAAGGCGTCGTGCCGTTCCTGAAGGTCGTCAACGACACGGCTGTCGCCGTGAACCAGGGCGGCAAGCGCAAGGGCGCGGTGTGTGCGTACCTGGAATCGTGGCACCTCGACATCGAAGAATTCCTCGAGCTGCGCAAGAACACGGGCGACGACCGTCGCCGCACGCACGACATGAACACGGCGAACTGGATTCCCGACCTGTTCATGAAGCGCGTGCTCGAAGGCGGCGACTGGACGCTGTTCTCGCCGTCCACTTGCCCGGATCTGCACGACAAGTTCGGCGCCGAGTTCGAAGCCGCTTACACGGCTTACGAAGACAAGGTCGCGCGCGGCGAGATCAAGCTGTTCAAGAAGATTCCCGCTGCGCAGTTGTGGCGCAAGATGCTCGGCATGCTGTTCGAAACGGGCCATCCGTGGATCACGTTCAAGGACCCATGCAACGTGCGCTCGCCGCAACAGCACGTCGGCGTCGTCCACTCGTCGAACCTGTGCACCGAAATCACGCTGAACACGAGCGACACGGAAATCGCCGTCTGCAACCTGGGGTCGGTGAACCTGGTCGCGCACCTGAAGGAGCAGGCCGACGGCACGATGGCGCTCGACCACGACAAGCTCAAGCGCACGATCAGCGTCGCGATGCGCATGCTCGACAACGTCATCGACATCAACTACTACGCGGTCGCGAAGGCGCGTAACTCGAACCTCAAGCATCGCCCCGTCGGCATGGGCATCATGGGCTTCCAGGACTGCCTGCACGTGCTGCGCACGCCGTACGCATCGCAGGAAGCCGTCGAGTTCGCCGACCGTTCGATGGAAGCCGTCTGCTACTACGCGTACTGGGCGTCGACGGAACTGGCGGAAGAGCGCGGCCGCTACTCGACCTACCGCGGTTCGCTGTGGGATCGCGGCCTCCTCCCGCAAGACACGCTGAAGCTGCTCGCCGACGCACGCGGCGGTTACGTCGAAGTGGATTCGAGCGAGTCGATGGATTGGGCGTCGCTGCGTTCGCGCATCGCGGCGCACGGCATGCGCAACTCGAACTGCGTCGCGATCGCGCCGACGGCGACGATCTCGAACATCATCGGCGTGTCTGCATGTATCGAGCCGACGTTCCAGAACCTCTACGTGAAGTCGAACCTGTCGGGCGAATTCACGGTCGTGAACGACTACCTCGTGCGTGACCTGAAGGCGCGCGGCCTGTGGGACGAAGTGATGGTCGCCGACCTGAAGTACTTCGACGGCTCGCTGTCGCGCATCGACCGCGTGCCGGCCGACCTGCGCGCGATCTACGCGACCGCGTTCGAAGTCGATGCAACGTGGCTCGTCGAAGCGGCGTCGCGCCGTCAGAAATGGATCGACCAGGCGCAGTCGCTGAACATCTACATGGCGGGCGCGTCCGGCAAGAAGCTCGACGAGGTCTACAAGCTCGCATGGCTGCGTGGCCTGAAGACGACGTACTACCTCCGCACGATGGCGGCGACGCACGTCGAGAAGTCCACGGTCGCGCACGGCGCGCTGAATGCAGTGCCGTCGGGCGACGGTGGCGAAGGCGGCGCAGCGGGTGGCTTCGGTGCCGGTGGCGGCGCGGCTTCGTCGGGAGTGACGGGCGGCTTCCAGGCAGCGGCGGCGACGGCAGTGCCCGCAGCGGCATCCGAAGCAGCACCCGAAGCCGATGGTCCCGTCTGCATGATGCGTCCCGGCGACCCTGGCTTCGAAGAGTGTGAAGCCTGCCAGTGAGCACGCGTAGTCAGAAGGCAGTACAGCTGTCAGCAGCGAGCGGCAGCAAGCAGTAACCCGCCGCCGGTCCTCGCCGGCGGCGCGCGGAAAGAGATGGGCGGCGTGGGCAGAACGCGCCGCTCATCGCGAAGAGAAGTCGAAGCAGCACGCACGGAAGACGTCGAGCGAGACTTCGGGCAGGACTCGGGCAAGCCTCCAATGACACGCCCGCGCAAGCAGAAGCCGATGCGCTGCGAGCGAGCGTGACGCGCAAGAGCCGACGCTCGAGCAGCACTTCGATCAGGCGATTCATCGCGCAGTTTGCCGGCGATGTGCCGGGGCAGTCAGTCAGGCGAGGCAGCGAGGAACATCACGTGCTACACGTCGGTTGATGGCTGCGAGGAAACACGAAGCCGCAAGCCGAATGAAGCACGCGAAGCAGCGGACGAGCAGGCGATGCATCACCTGCCCGACATGCTTCGACAGAACATCGCGACGTGTACGAAGACGCAATCGTTTCGAAGCCGAAGCAACGCACACGCATCGCTGAAGCAACGCTCTTTCGATCGTGCATCGCGCTACATCGACACACGTTTCGATCGACTCGCATCGAGTGACCTTCACAGACTCATGAACAAAGTGTTGTATGAAGGTCGCAACGCGATTCGAAAACAGGATTTTTCATGAGCGGACCCTTTTAACGCTCGTGAAAAGATGGTACAAACCGATCTAAATTGATGGTGACATTTATGCTCAACTGGGATGACGAGATCACTGCCGTAACTCCCTCGAGTGCTACGCAACCGAACGTGTTGCGAAACGCTGCGGGAACGGTCGTCGGTTCGCAAGTGCAAACGCGTTCCGCTCATCAAGCTCCCTCGGCTCAACAAGCCTTCGCGAACGACATCGCAATCGCTCCGCCGGCACAAACGAATGCGCCGGCCGTCGCTCCCGAAGCACGCGTAAATGTCGCCGACAAGCGCATCATCAACGGCCAGACTGACGTCAATCAGCTGGTGCCGTTCAAGTACAAGTGGGCGTGGGAGAAGTATCTGTCCGGCTGCGCGAACCACTGGATGCCGCAGGAAATCAACATGTCCCGCGACATCGCGCTCTGGAAAGACCCGAACGGGCTGACGGAAGACGAGCGCCGCATCGTCAAGCGCAACCTCGGCTTCTTCGTGACGGCCGACTCGCTCGCGGCGAACAACATCGTCCTCGGCACGTATCGTCACATCACGGCGCCCGAATGCCGCCAGTTCCTGCTGCGCCAGGCATTCGAAGAGGCGATCCACACACACGCCTACCAGTACATCGTCGAGTCGCTCGGTCTCGACGAAGGTGAAATCTTCAACGCGTATCACGAAGTTACGTCGATCCGCGATAAAGACGAATTCCTGATTCCGTTCATCCACACGCTGACCGACCCGGCCTTCAAGACGGGCACGCTCGAAGCAGACCAGAAGCTGCTCAAGTCGCTGATCGTGTTCGCGTGCGTGATGGAAGGGCTGTTCTTCTACGTCGGCTTCACCCAGATCCTGGCGCTCGGCCGCCAGAACAAGATGACGGGCGCGGCGGAACAGTACCAATACATCCTTCGCGACGAGTCGATGCACTGCAATTTCGGCATCGACCTGATCAACCAGATCAAACTCGAAAACCCGCATCTGTGGACGCCGGAGTTCCGCGCGGAAATCCGCGAGATCTTCAGGCATGCGGTCGACCTCGAATATCGCTACGCAGAAGACACGATGCCGCGCGGGGTGCTCGGCCTCAATGCGTCGATGTTCAAGAGCTATCTGCGCTTCATTTGCAACCGCCGTTGCCAGCAGATCGGTATCGATCCGCTGTTCCCGAACGAGGAAAACCCGTTCCCGTGGATGAGCGAGATGATCGACCTGAAGAAGGAACGCAATTTCTTCGAGACTCGGGTTATCGAATATCAGACCGGCGGCGCGCTGTCCTGGGAGTAACCCAACGCGTCGCGTATGTATTTGATGGGGTTGCCGCCGGCCGTGCCGCGGCAAGTTTGATGAGGAGCATGACCGCCTGATGCAGAGCGTGCCCGGTGCGCCGCGGAATGCCGCGGCCCATAAAGATCACAGGCACTTTGCGAACCCTTCAGTGGGATGGGCAAACTTCCCCCCGGAAAAAGCCGTCCGCGCGAGAGCGTGCGGCTCGATCAAACGATTGCCGGCATCGACATCCGATGCCGACTGGACTTGGCGCGCTGTGCCCGATGGCACGGCGCGCCTTACCGTATTCATTAGCGTAAGCGCGCTGGAGCTGCGTACGCCGATGAATAGCCCGCTTCGCAGTGGCCGCCGTGAGAAGCGTCCGCGGGAAGCGGGTTTTGACGAAGGGTGTAGTTTGAACTGACTCTCATCTGAAACCTGAAGGAGAAAATGATGGCACTCGCCAAGAAGAAGCCGGCAGCCAAGAAGGCTGCAGCAAAGAAGGTCGTTGCGAAGAAGGCGGCTCCCGCCAAGAAGGCAGCACCGGCGAAGAAGGCCGCTGTGAAGAAGGTTGCAGCGAAGAAAGTCGCCGTGAAGAAGGTTGCTGCGAAGAAGGCAGCACCGGCGAAGAAGGCAGCTGCCAAGAAGGTCGCGGCGAAGAAGGTTGCAGCGAAGAAAGTCGCTGTGAAGAAGGTCGCAGCGAAGAAGGCAGCCCCGGCGAAGAAGGCCGCTGCCAAGAAGGTCGCAGCGAAGAAGGTCGCAGCGAAGAAGGTTGCAGCAAAGAAAGTCGCCGTGAAGAAGGTTGCTGCGAAGAAGGCAGCACCGGCAAAGAAGGCGGCTGCGAAGAAGGCGCCTGCTAAGAAGGCTGCCGCCAAAAAGGCTGCGCCTGCCAAGAAGGCCGCCGCGAAAAAGGCCGCTGCCCCTGCGAAGAAGGCTGCTCCTGCGAAGAAGGCTGTTGCGAAGAAGGCAGCACCTGCTCCCGCTGCGCCCGCTGCTTCGACGGCGCCGGCTGCTACGGTCAAGACCGCGTTGAACCCGGCTGCAGCATGGCCGTTCCCGACGGGCAGCCGTCCGTAAGAGCTGGTGTCGCAACGGACGCATCCAGCATGCGTCCAGCGATTGAGTACGGCTACTCAATCAAGCTGATCCCGCCGCCGGGCAACTGGCGGCGGGATTTTTTCGTCTGGTGCCCGCCTCGATTCGTCGTCCGTTTTGCACTGCCTGCGACGACCCAATGAGCTCGCGCGGGGGCAATGGCTGTCGAACGATGCGCTGCTCACGACTCATGCGGCGATGCGCAAACGCGAGGCGAAAAAAAACGCATGCACAGGGGAGCACATGCGTGTGAGGTTGCCGTCACGGCGCGAGAGCGCGCCGCTGGCAGGGAAATGGATTGCGTCTGCGGAAACGCGTCAGTGGGTCACGCGGGTCACGCCTCCGCTCGACAGCAGGCGCACGCGCTCCCCGGCGCTGAAGATTTCGCCCGTCGCGCTTTGCGTGATCGCGCGCATGTCGCCGTTGTCGAGGCGCACCGTGATCTCGACGCCGTCGCGCATCGCGGTGCTGTTCTCGATCGTATTGCCTGCCACGGCGCCCGCCAGCCCGCCGACGATGCCCGTCAGGATCGAGCCACGGCCGCCGCCGATCGCGCTGCCCGCCACCGCGCCGAGTGCGCCGCCGCCCACTGCGCCGATGCCGCTCGGCTGACCGTTGTTCGTGCTGATCTTCACGGCACGC
This sequence comes from Paraburkholderia diazotrophica, assembly GCF_038900755.1. Taxonomy (GTDB): domain Bacteria; phylum Pseudomonadota; class Gammaproteobacteria; order Burkholderiales; family Burkholderiaceae; genus Paraburkholderia; species Paraburkholderia diazotrophica_A. The sequence goes on along the minus strand of NZ_JBBPEN010000008.1, from coordinate 332,661 downwards.
ACGCTGTCGACGGTACCCATGCGTACGGTCTCTTCACGTTGTGCCTGCGATGACGTGTAGACGTCGGCGGAACTGCTGTTGTACGCGCAGCCTGTCACGGCGAGCGAACTGAGGATCACCGCGCCCAATACCACGCGGCCCACGGTACGACTTGTTGTTTTCATTCCCTTGACTCCAGATGGGCTCGATTCTTCGAGCCCTCAAACGCGACCGGTCAGGCGCGGCGTATGCGCGTCATGCGCCTTCGGGCAGCTCGTACCCGAATGCCTGCCTGAACCGGTCGTTGATTTCCGCGCGCGAAGGCGCATAGTTTTGCGGCCCTTGATGCTCGATCTTGAGCGCGCCCATCAGGCTCGCGAGACGGCCCGTGGTTGCCCAGCCGAGACCCTTCTCGATGCCGTGCAGCAGGCCGCCCCGGAAGGCATCGCCGCAACCCGTGGGGTCCAGCACCCGCTTTGCCTTGACGGCCGGAATCTCTTCGATGCCGCCCGAGTGGTGAATCTGCGCGCCGTGCTCGCCGCGCGTCACGATCAGCGCATCGACACGGCTTGCGATTTCTTCGATCGACCAGCCCGTCTTGTTGCTCACGAGCGCAGCTTCGTAATCATTGACTGCCACGTAGGTGGCAAGTTCAATCATGCGGCGCAGCGACGCGCCGTCGAACAGCGGCAGCCCCTGGCCCGGATCGAAGATGAACGGAATGCCTGCAGCCGCGAACTGTTCGGAGTGCTGGATCATGCCGTCGAAGCCGTCCGGCGCGACGATGCCGAGCTTCACGCCCGGCTGGTCGGCGCGGTTCAGATGCGACAGCATCATCGCGCCCGGGTGGAACGCGGTGATCTGATTGTTCTCGAGGTCGGTCGTGATCATTGCCTGCGCCGAGTAGGTGTCCGGCAGCACGCGCACGTGCTCTTTCGAGAGGCCGAGTGTGTCGAGGCGATCGATGTACAGTTGCGCGTCGACGGCGCCGAGCGTCGCCATGATGCGCGCGTCGCCGCCGAGCAGATGCAGCGAGTACGCGATATTGCCCGCGCAGCCGCCGAATTCGCGACGCATTGTCGGCACGAGGAAGCTGACGTTCAGGATGTGGACCTGTTCCGGCAGAATGTGCTCCCGAAAGCGCCCTTCGAAGGTCATGATGTTGTCGTAGGCGAGCGAGCCGCAAATCAGCGTAGCCAAGGCGAGCGTTCCTATAAGTGTTCTGAGAAAAATGACGCGACGATGTGACAGCGCCGCGCCCGGACGATGCGGGAGCGGCGCTGTGTCGACGCAAGCGTGAAGCTTACTTCAGCGCGGCGAGCGCTGCGTCGTAGTTCGGTTCGTTCTTGATTTCGCCGACGAGCTCGGCGTGCACGACCTTGTCATTCTCATCGAGGACGACGACGGCGCGCGCGGTCAGGCCCGTCAGTGGGCCGCTCGTCACGTCGACGCCGTACGCTTGCGCGAACTCGTGACCACGGAACGTCGAGGCCGTCACGACGTTTTCGATCCCCTCCGTCGTGCAGAAGCGCGAAGCGGCGAACGGCAGATCGCCCGACACGACGATCACAGCCGTGTTGTTCAGCTTGGCCGCTGCTTCGTTGAACTTGCGCGTCGAGGTTGCGCAGGTCGGCGTGTCGAGACTCGGGACGATGTTCAGCACCTTGCGCTTGCCGGCGAAGTCGGCGAGCGAGAGCGGCTTCAGATCCTTGCCGACGAGCGTGAAGGCGGGCGCCTTCTGGCCGACGGACGGGAACGTGCCAGCGACTTCAATCGGGTTGCCACCCAGCGTGACTTGACTCATGTTGTGCTCCGAAGATTCGTCAGGGATTGACGGGATGCGCGCCCGGTTCATGCCGGACGCGCGGGTGTAATCTGCTCGCGCCGCAGAGCTACCCGTTACGGATAAAAGATCTGCACGCGGAAATTCGAGGCGATGGTATTGCCGGTGTCGAGGCGCACGATCATTGTCTGCGTCGTGCGGGCGGGCAGGCCTGCCGCAATCGGCGTGCCGGGTTTCACATAGTCTTGCGGCCACAGCACGCGCCGCACGGCGACATTGTTGTTCTCGTCGAGCAGCGTGAGTTCGACGGCGGGATAGGCGAGCGCGATGTCGAAGCGGTTGCGCAGCGGCATCCTCAGCTCGAGTTTGTGCGGCCCGTCGATCTGGCGCAGATCGGATGGCTCGACCAGCAGGCCATCGATATCGCGCGGCGGCCCGACCTTGCAGCCGAGGTTCGCGCAAGCCTTCACGAAGAGCGACTGCGAATCGGGCCACGCGACCATCACCGATTCGCGCTGCCACCATGCGAGCTGCGCGAGCAGCAAGACGGCCAGCACGCCGATCGCGACGCCGCCGACCGCTTGCCACACGACGCGGCGTGAGTCTTGTCCGAGCGGCTCGCGGCGGACGGCGAATGCATCGTCGTCATCGTCGGGCGCGGCGGCGAACGGCTTGCGCGCGCGCCCGCCGAAGCTCGGTTCGTGATCGTGTTCTTCCGCAGGCGAGCCGAAGTAGGGCTCACGATCCCGACGATCATCGGCGGCCGGCGCGGCCGCGCTATCGTCGGAGTCGTCGAAAAAGGGTTTGTGCCGTTTGTCGCGAAGCGGCTCGTACAGCCCTTCGTGCAAGGTTTCGTGCAGCGGCTCGTGCAATGGCTCGTGCAACGATGCGTCGGCTTCGGCCTTCGCTTCGTCCGCTGTTCGCGCATCGGGCGCGTGCGCCGATTCGCGCGCGGGCTCCGCTGCGCGCCACGTATGCGGCGGCGGCTCTGCGATTTCCTGTTCGAGTACGCGCTCGGGCGAGGCTTCGAAGTTCGGCTCGGCCTTCGCCGCAGCAGGTGATCCGGCAGGTTGCGCGACCTTCGGCTGAGCTTGCGGGGCGGCTGACGGCTCTGTCTTCGCTTGAGCTTGCGGGGCGACGGATGGTTCGACCTTCGGCTCGGCTTGCGCGGCGATCGACGGCTCTGTCTTCGGCTCGGCTTGCGTAGCGACTGACGGTTCGACCTTCGGCTCGGCTTGCGCGGCGATCGACGGCTCAACTTTCGGCTGAGCTTGCGCCGCCTCAGCAGTCGGCGCGGCCTTCTGCTCGATGGGCGCTTCGATATGCGGCTCGACCCGTTTGCGCGCAGTTGCCTTTTCTGTGCCCGGCGACTTCGAGTCGGTCAGTTCGAGCGTCAGCGGCGGCTGAGCGGAACTCGGAATCGTGACGGGCTTGAGCGGAATCGTCGATGCGTTGTGGCGGATGCGTCCGTCGATCGACGCGTCGGGCGCCGCTGCCCACGGGTTCCATGCTTCCGCGCGAAAATCGGGCGAGCCGGCGGACGCTGCGCCGTGCTCCGGCGTCGAGCCTTTGGCTTCGAAGGGCGCTTCATCGACATGTGCCTGTGTTACGGCATGACCGGCCGGCGCTTCGTCGTGTCGTGCTGCCTCGTTGCTCGCGAGCGACTGCGCAGCATGTTCGCCGAGGGCTTCTGCCGGATGCTCAGCGGCGCGTTCTATCGTCGCTTCGGCGACGTGCGGCGAAGTGGATTCAGCGGCGTGCGGGCCTGCATCTTTGGCTGGTTGCTCGGTGCGACGCGCATCCGTATCGGCAGGTGCAGCGGGTTCGACAGCAGGAGCACTTCCTTCACGCACCGGTGCTTGCCCGCCATTCGCGAGTTTGTCGAGCGTATACGCGGTTACATCGTCGATCGACACGTGCTTTGCTTTATCGACGCTCGTGCCGTTGGTCACATCAAAGAGATTGTTCGATGCGTCGAATACTTCGTGGCAATGGCCACAACGAACGAGACCGCGGCGCAGCGTGAGCTGCTCCGGCTGGAGTTTGAATGCGGTTTTACAGAAGGGACAGCGTGTCGCTAGAAGCATATTGAGCCGATTGACCGGTTAGCCGTTAAGGGGCCGGAAGCAGACAGATATGCCTTATTCTAATGGCTTTCGCGGCGAGTACCTGCAAGGCAGACCCAGCCCTCCTGTTCGCGCCATACGTCGATGTCGATCCATTGCCGATAGATCTGCGCGACCTCTTCCGCCTGGCGCGCGAGAATGCCGGACAGCGCAATGCGTCCGCCCGGCTTCACCTTCGACGACAGCATCGACGCCATCAGTTTCAGCGGATTCGACAGAATATTCGCCACGACGATATCGAACTCGTCCGCAGGGCAATCGTCGGGCAGGCCGTATGTGACGTCGGCGTGATTGCGCTCGCTGTTGTGGCGCGCCGACTCGACCGCCTGAGGATCGATGTCGATGCCGATCACAGGGTCCGCGCCGCATTTCTTCGCGAGAATCGCGAGTATGCCCGAGCCGCAGCCGTAGTCGAGCACCGACTTGCCTTTCTTCACCGATTGCTCGAGCCACTCCATGCACAGACGCGTCGTCGGATGGCTTCCCGTGCCGAACGCGAGGCCCGGATCGAGTTCGAGCACGAGCGCGTCGGGATCGGGTGCAGCGTGCCACGATGGCACGACCCAGATGCGCTCGCCGATCGGAATCGGATCGAACTGCGATTGCGTGAGACGCACCCAGTCCTGTTCCTCGACTTCGCGCACGCTGAACGACGGCGTATCGGCGAGACGGAGTTCGTTCGCGGCGGCCGCGAGCAGTACCGCCGGCTCGTGTTCGGGCGCGAGCAGCGCGATCACGCGCGAATGCGTCCATGCGGTGCGCTCCGGCGTGAGACCGGGCTCGCCGAAAAGCGGCTGCTCGTCGGGTGTATCGGCATCCGCGTCTTCGACGGACACCGACAGCGCGCCAAGTTCGAGCAGCGCATCCGACAACGCCTCCGCGTGTTCGCGCGCGAGTTCGACGATCAGTTCCCGGTAGCTCATTGCTTACGCTTCTTCCGGTGCGGCCTGCAGCTTCGCGGCCAGCCGGTTTTCGAGGTAATGGATGCTCGTGCCGCCTTCGACGAACTTCGCGTCGAGCATCAGTTCGCGATGCAGCGGAATGTTGGTCTGAATGCCTTCGACCACCATTTCCGACAGCGCGATGCGCATCCGGCTGATCGCCTGCTCGCGCGTCGCGCCGTAAGCGATCAGCTTGCCGATCATGGAATCATAGTTCGGCGGGACGAAATAGCCGTTGTACGCATGCGAATCGACGCGAATGCCGGGCCCGCCCGGCATATGCCACGACGTAAGGCGCCCCGGCGACGGAATGAACTTGAACGGATCTTCGGCGTTGATACGGCACTCGATCGCGTGTCCGCGGAACTGGATGTCGCGTTGACGGAGCGCGAGTTTTTCGCCGGCAGCGATGCGGATCTGCTCCTGAACGATGTCGATGCCCGTGATCAGTTCGGTGACGGGATGCTCGACCTGCACGCGCGTGTTCATTTCGATGAAGTAGAACTCGCCGTTCTCGTACAGGAATTCGAACGTGCCTGCGCCGAGGTAGCCCATCTTCTTGCACGCGTCCGCGCAGCGGTCGCCGATGCGCTCGATCAGGCGTCGCGCGATGCCGGGCGCCGGCGCTTCCTCGATCACCTTCTGGTGACGGCGCTGCATCGAGCAGTCGCGCTCGCCGAGCCAGAGCGCGTTCTTGAACGAATCGGCGAGCACCTGGATTTCGATGTGCCGCGGGTTCTCCAGGTATTTCTCCATGTAGACCTGCGGATTGCCGAACGCACGGCCGGCTTCTTCGCGCGTCATGTTAACGGCATTGACGAGCGCCGCTTCCGTGTGCACGACACGCATGCCGCGGCCGCCGCCGCCGCCCGCCGCCTTGATGATCACCGGATAGCCGATCGCGCGCGCGATCTTCACGATTTCCTTCGGATCTTCCGGCAATGCGCCTTCCGAACCGGGCACGCACGGCACGCCCGTCTTGATCATCGTTTGCTTCGCGGTGACCTTGTCGCCCATCAGGCGAATCGTGTCGGGGCGCGGGCCGATGAACACGAAGCCCGATTGCTCGACGCGCTCGGCGAAGTCCGCATTCTCGGAGAGGAAGCCGTAGCCGGGGTGAATCGCTTCGGCGTCCGTGACTTCCGCCGCGCTGATCAGCGCGGGCATGTTCAGGTAGCTCAGGTTCGACGGCGCCGGTCCGATGCAGACCGCCTCGTCGGCGAGCTTCACGTACTTGGCTTCCTTGTCGGCTTCGGAATAGACGACGACCGTCTTGACGCCGAGCTCGCGACAGGCGCGCTGAATACGGAGCGCGATTTCGCCGCGATTGGCAATGAGGATTTTTTCAAACATAGCGGATATTCGACTCATCAACGGGCGCCGCGTGCGGTTGCGCAGTTGCTTCCAGGAGCGCGGCTGCCACAGAGGATCGGTGGCGCACCCGAAGAAGGAGGGCGCGCGGATGGCGTATGGCTAAAAAGCGCCGCGTCAGCCGATCACGAAGAGCGGCTGGCCATATTCGACTGCCTGCCCGTTCTCGACGAGGATTTCCTTGATGACGCCAGCCTGATCCGACTCGATTTCGTTCAGCAGCTTCATCGCTTCGATGATGCAGATCGTCTGGCCTTCCTTGACGGAGTCGCCCACCTGCACGAACGGATCTGCGCCCGGCGACGGCGCGCGATAGAACGTGCCGACCATCGGCGAAGTCACCACATGACCCTGCGGCGCAGCGGCGGCCGGCGTGGCCGGCGCGGCGACGGCGGGCGCTTCCGGGTGAGCGCCGGGCGCGGACGCAGACGCCGGGAATTGCGGCGCAAAGTTGCCGGGTTGCTGGACGTAAACGGGCGGCGCGTTCTTGACGATGCGCACCTTGCCTTCGCCCTCGGTCACTTCGAGTTCGGAAATGCCGGACTCGGAGACGAGGTCGATCAGAGTCTTCAGTTTACGTAGATCCATGGGCTTCCCCTTTCAATGCGTGAAGCGCCGGCGGGATGCCGCCGGCGCTGAATTCGTGTTTTGGGTTGTCAGTCGCGCGACGTCCCGGCTGTCTGAACGGACAACCGGTCGAGCGCGTATTCGAGTGCGTACAGATAACCCTTCCAGCCGAGGCCGCAAATCACGCCCTCTGCCTGGTCGGAGAAATACGAGTGATGCCTGAACGGTTCTCGACGATGCACGTTCGATAGATGAATCTCGACGAACGGGATGCCGACGCCCGCTAGTGCGTCCCGGATCGCCACGCTCGTATGCGTGTACGCGGCGGGATTGATCAGGATGAAATCGGTCTTCTCGGTTCGGGCGGCCTGGATGCGATCGACGAGTGCGCCTTCGTGATTGCTCTGGAAGGTGGCCAGTTCGACGCCGGCGTCCGCTGCGCGGTCGGCGAGCGCCTGATCGATCTGCGGGAGCGTGACGCGGCCATACACCTCAGGTTCCCGGGTGCCGAGAAGATTGAGGTTGGGGCCGTGCAGAACCAGCAGTCGCGTCATGGTCGCTTCGTTTTCCGTGGAATTGGCCGCACTTTAGCGCTGATTAGAGAAATTTGTCTAGTTTCTCGAGCACCCGCGATGATCCGGCGCCTTTCCGCGATAGCCGCAACTAGCCGAACTTCTGACAATTCCGGCGGAATGTCGGGCAACCTGGGGCCAAACGATGTCAATTAAACGTCAATAAGTTGTTGACGTCATAGTGCGTCGAGCGTCCGTTTGAGCTCGTCGGGCTTGACCTGTCCCAATTTTGTCGACCGTACGACGCCTTTTGCGTCAATTACGACGGTGTAAGGCAAACCGCCCGCGTTGTTGCCGAATGAGCGGGCGAGATCGGCGCCGCCGAAGCCGGCGACGAAAACCGGGTAGTCGACGGGCACTTTCTGAAGGAACGCCTTCACGTTCTTGTCGGAGTCGACGCCGAGTCCGACGAACTCGATGCCTTTCTTCGCGTATTCCTTATGCAGTTGCGATAGCGACGGCATCTCTTCGACGCACGGTCCGCACCACGACGCCCAGAAGTTGACGACGACGGGACGGCCCTTGAATCCGGCGAGCGACTGCGGCTTGCCGTCCGCGTTCGTGACGTTCGCCGACCAGAGCTGGTTGACGGCGTTGCTGCTGTCGGCAGGCGCGGCGTTCGCGACGCCCGCGAGGTCGTTGCTGCCGACGAACCAGTGGCTCGCCACCGCTCCTCCCACCGTTGCGACGACGGCCACCGCCGCGATTGCCAGAATGCGCTTCATATATAGAGATGTGTCAGTTAGGGGAAAGGAGAGCCGTCGCTCTCGTCGATCAGCGCCTGCACTGCGCGAACGTCGGCCCTTGCGAGCCGGCCGCGCGCGTCGGCTCGCACCGCGCCGCGCAGGTCGTCGGTGCTGTACAGCGCGACGTGGATGCCCACCGGTTCGGCGTCCCGTCCTTCATCGGTCGGGCGCCAGAGAAAGCTCAATGTTTCGACGTATCCACGTCCCGCAAAGTGCCGCGTTTCAGAAACGTCGTACTGCACATTCGTATTCAGCAGGTAGATGGCGACTTCCTTTGGGTTGTCGCAGAACGCCTGCAGATGGATGTCGGAATGCTCGCCAGCCGTTCCGCCCAGGACGGCGCCTGTCAGATAAGGATTGAATGGCGCGAGCCGCTGCATCCAGTCGAGTGCGATTTCTCTCAGGCGGCGCAGCACGGCCGGCTGGCTGTCACCCTGAAACAGCGACTGGTATTCGCGGATTTCTTCCTCGATCTGGTCGTTATCCGGCAGCCATTCGCCCGCGACGCGCGTCTCCCCGACCACCTGCCGCGCAGCCTTGCGCTTGGCCGTCGAGTAGTCGAGACCGTCTTCGGCGATCATTCTCGCAGCCGCGATCGCGATTTCCTCACGCACGCGCTGCGGATCGAAATGTGTTTTGCGAACCATCCGCCAATGATACTAGAGAAAACCCGGTGGCCTTTTTGCGCGCACCGGCGCCGCGCGTGGGTTTGAAGCCGTATCCGGCGGTGTTTTGCCAGGCGCGCCACCAGGAACGGGCGAGCCTGTCGGTTACAATAGGCGTCCTTTGCCGCGAGGGCTTTCCGGCCCTTTGCGCGCATCTTCTTCCACGCAAAACACGCCCTGCGGCGCGACAGCTTTTATGCACATTCACATCCTCGGCATCTGCGGCACGTTCATGGGCGGTCTCGCGGTTCTCGCGCGCAACGCCGGGCACACGGTGACGGGTTGCGACGCCGGTGTCTACCCGCCGATGAGCACGCAGCTCGAGGCGCAAGGCATCAAGCTGATCGAAGGCTGGGGCGTCGAGCAGCTCGACCTGAAGCCCGACCTCTTCGTGGTCGGCAACGTCGTGACGCGCGGCAATCCGCTGATGGAAGAAATCCTGAATCGCGGCCTGCCGTACACGTCCGGTCCGCAGTGGCTCGGCGAGCATGTGCTGAACGGCAAGTGGGTGCTGGCCGTGGCGGGCACGCACGGCAAGACGACCACGACGTCGATGCTGACCTGGCTGCTCGAAGACGCGGGCATGAATCCGGGCTTTCTGATCGGCGGCGTGCCGTTGAATTTCGGCGTGTCGGCGCGGCTGACCGATTCGAGCTTCTTCGTGATCGAAGCCGACGAATACGACACAGCGTTCTTCGACAAGCGCTCGAAGTTCGTCCATTACCGGCCGCGCACGGCAATCCTGAACAATCTGGAATTCGATCACGCGGACATTTTCCCGGATCTCGCCGCGATCGAAACGCAATTCCACCACCTTGTGCGCACGGTGCCGGGCATCGGGCGGATCGTGTCGAACGGCCGCGAAGATGCGCTCGAACGCGTGCTGACGCGCGGCTGCTGGAGCGAAGTAGAACGCTTCGGCGTCGACGGCGGCTGGCAGGCGCTGCCGGCTGAAGACGGTGTCGCCGTCGACGAGCGCTTCGCCGTCTATCACGGCGGCGAGCGCGTCGGCGTGGTCGACTGGCAGGTGCAGGGCGAGCACAACCGGATGAACGCAATCGCGGCGATCGCCGCCGCGCGCCACATCGGCGTGCCGCCCGCGCAGGCCGCGAAATCGCTGTCGACCTTCCGCAACGTGAAGCGCCGGATGGAAGTGCGCGGCAGCGTCGACGGCGTGACCGTCTACGACGATTTCGCGCATCATCCGACGGCGATCCAGACGACGATCGCCGGCCTGCGCACGCGCGTGGGCCGCGGCGAAAACGGAAAGCGCACGCGCATTCTCGCCGTGCTGGAGCCGCGCTCGAACACGATGAAACTCGGCGTGATGAAGGCGCAGCTGCCATCGAGTCTCGCTGACGCCGATCTCGTGTTCGGCTACGGCGCGCCGGCGGGCAAAGACGCGCTCGGCTGGAATCTCGCCGAAGCGCTCGCGCCGATGAGCGGCAAGGCGCAGGCGTTCAGCGACATCGACGCACTGGTCAAAGCCATCGTCGCGGCGGCGCAGCCCGGCGATCACGTGCTCGTCATGAGCAACGGTGGCTTCGGCGGCGTGCACCAGAAGCTGCTGGACGCGCTGTCGGCGCGCCCGGCGGAGCAGGCGCGGGGCGTCGCGTGATTCTCTATCTGCACGGTTTCCGCTCGTCGCCGAATTCGTTCAAGGCGCGCGTGATGGCCGGGCGGCTTGCTGCGCTCGGCCGCGGCGCGGAATGGTGCTGTCCGATGCTGCCCGTGTCGCCGCTCGAAACCGTGGCGCTCGTCGAAGAACAGGTCGCGGCGGCCAAGCCGGCGCATGTGACGTTGATCGGCAGTTCGCTCGGCGGCTATTTCGCGACGCATCTCGCCGAAAAGCACGGCTGGCGCGCGGTGCTGCTGAACCCAGCTGTCGTGCCGCAGCGCGACCTGAGCCACTATCTCGGCGAGCAGCCGTTGTGGCACGGCGGCGGCAGCATCGTCGTCGAGCAGCACCATCTGGACGAATTGCGCGCGCTCGGCGTTGCGTCGGTCACGCGCCCCGAACGCTATTATCTGATTGCCGCCACCGGCGACGAAGTGCTCGATTACCGCGAAATGCTCGCGCACTATCCCGGCGTGCGGACGAAATTGATCGAAGGCAGCGACCACGCGATCAGCGAATTTCCCGATTATGTCGACGACGTACTCGCGTTTTGCGACGCCGCCGACGCCGAGCCGCCCGCGCCAGGCGAGGCGGCATGATCCGATGATCCGCAAACGGCGTGCGCCGACCGGCATGCGCGTTGCGGAACACCACACCGAACACGACGCCGACGCGCAATCACCCAGCACGCGCGCCGGCCGACGCAAGCCAGAATGAGAGTATTGAGTGAACGTTTTCTTTGAGGAATCGGGCAGTTTCAAGGCGGGCAGCGTGCTGTCGCGTCAGGGCGACGCGTTCCAGGTCGAGCTGCCTGGCGGACGCCGCGCGAAAGTCCGCGCGAAAGACGTGCTGATCGAATTCGAGAGGCCGACGGCAGGCGAACTGATGGAGCAAGCCGATGCCGTCGCGCAGGACATCGATCTCGACTTTCTGTGGGAATGCGCACCGGAAGAAGAGTTTCCGTTTGCAACGCTCGGCGCCGAGTATTTCGGCGAGTCGTTCGGACCCGTCGAGCGCGCGGCGCTGATCCTGCGCATGCACGGCTCGCCCGTCTATTTCCGCCGCAAGGGGCGCGGCCAGTATCAGCGCGCGCCGGAAGAGCAACTGAAGATGGCGCTCGCGTCGCTCGAGCGCAAGCGCCAGCAGGCGCTCGTCCAGCAGGGCTACGAAGAGGAGCTGAAGGCGGGCCGTCTGCCGGATGGTTTCCAGAGCAAGGCGCTTGGACTGCTGACGAAGCCCGACAAGAACTCGATCGAATACAAGGCGCTCGAAGCCGCGGCAGCGGCGCGCGGCATTTCGGCGGCGCGCCTGATGCTCGAATGCGGCGGCATTCCGTCGGCGCGCGCGCTGCACGAAGCGCGCTTTCTGTCCGAATACTTCCCGCACGGCACGAGTTTCCCGGCCGTGACGGTCGGCGAGCTGCCTGAGGATTTGCCGCAAGCCGAAGTCGAAGCGTTCTCGATCGACGACGTGACCACAACCGAAATCGACGACGCGTTCTCCGTCGAGCATCTCTCCGATGGCCGCGTGCGGATCGGCATTCACATCGCGGCGCCCGCGCTCGGCATCGCGCGTGGCGATACCGTCGATGCGATCGCGCGCGGCCGCCTGTCGACGGTGTACATGCCGGGCGACAAGATCACGATGCTGCCCGATTCCGTCGTCGACAAATTCACGCTCGCCGAAGGCGGTCTGCGGCCGGCGCTGTCGCTGTACAGCATCGTGAAGCGCGAGACGCAGGAAATCGTCGCGAGCGAAACGCGCGCCGAACTCGTCTACGTGAAGAGCAATCTGCGCCACAACACGCTCGACGAACTCGTGACGGAAGAGGCACTCGCCAACGGCACGGGCGACTATCCGCACAAGGAAGACATCGCGGTGCTGTGGCCGTTCGCGCAGTCTCTGTTCGAGAAGCGCCAGGTCGCGCGCGCGGGCTACGGCCTGAAGCGCGAAGTGCAGCGCAATACCGATTTCAACTTCTACGTCGAAGGCGAGCACGTGACGATCACGCCGCGTCGACGCGGTTCGCCGCTCGACACGATCGTCGCGGAACTGGCGATTCTCGCGAACTCGACGTGGGGCGCGTTCCTGCACGATCACGGGGTGCCGGGCATCTACCGCTCGCAGCGCGCGTTCGGCGCGCCGACGGGCCCCAAACGCACACGCATGCAGACGACGGCCGCGCCGCACGAAGGCCTCGGCGTCGCGCAGTACGCGTGGAGCACGTCGCCGCTGCGCCGCTATGTCGACCTCGTGAACCAGTGGCAGCTGATCGCGTGCGTGCAGCACGGCGTGACGGCCAAGCTCGCGGCGCCGTTCAAGCCGAAGGACGCCGATCTGTTCGCCGTCGTGCAGGGCTTCGACGACACCTATACCGCGTACGCCGATCATCAGCGGCGCATGGAGTATTTCTGGTGTCTGCGCTGGCTCACGCAGGAGAACAGGAAGCAGGTGGTTGCGTCCGTGGTGAAGGGCGACCTCGTGCGGCTCGAAGAAGTGCCGCTGCTGCTGCATGTGCCGGGGCTCGGCGTGCATGCGCGCGGCACGCGGCTGATGCTCGAAGTGATGTCGGTCGATGAGCTGACGATCGAGGCGTCGGTGCGTCCGCTGCACGTGCTCGATGCGCCGACGGTGACGAGCGGCGCGGAAGAAGAGGACGAGGGCGACGAAGAGATCATCGACGCCGCCGATGCATCCGCCGAAAGCGAAGCCGAAGCGCAGGCAGAAGCCGACACCGCGACGAACGCGGACGGCGAGCCGGCCGCCGGCAACGATTCGCCGGCTTCCGCCGATCAAAAGGACGTGGAGCAGGACGTAAAACCGGACGTGAGCCATCACGCAACGGAGTCAAGCCGATGAGCACAACGCCGGTCCAGCGTGACCGCTACGCGGTGATCGGCAATCCGATCGCGCACAGCAAGTCGCCGTTCATCCACGCGCGTTTCGCCGAGCAGACAGGCGAGCCCGTCGAATACGGCCGTCTGCTCGCGCCCGTCGATCAATTCGCGGCGCGCGTGCGGGCGTTCATCGACGAGGGTGGGCGAGGCCTGAACGTGACGGTGCCGTTCAAGCTCGACGCGCACGCGTTCGCCACGTCGCTGTCGCCGCGCGCGGCTGCGGCGGGCGCGGTGAATACGCTTCGCTTCGAAAAGGATGGCGGCATCTACGGCGACAACACCGACGGCTTCGGCCTCGTGCGCGATATCGAAGTGAATCTGCGCGTGCCGCTCACGGGCGCGCGCGTGCTATTGCTGGGAGCGGGCGGCGCGGCGCGCGGCGTCGTGCTGCCTATTCTGCAGCGCAAGCCGCACACGCTGACCATCGTGAACCGGACGGCGGCGAAGGCCGATGCGCTGGTCGCGCAGTTCGCGAGCGCGGCAAGCGACGCGGCGTGCCGTCTGACGGGCGGCAGTGCGCAGGCGATCGAACCGGGCGCCTACGACGTGATCGTCAACGCGACGGCGAGCAGCCTCGATGTGTCGCTGCCCGAGTGCGACGACGGCGCGTTCGGCGCGGGCACGCTCGCGTACGACATGATGTACGGCGCGCAGCCGACCGTCTTCATGCAGCACGCGAACCGGTTCGGCGCGCGCGCGGCGGACGGGCTCGGCATGCTGGTCGAACAGGCGGCGGAGTCGTTCTTCGTGTGGCGCGGCGTGCGTCCCGACGGCGCGCCCGTGCTCGCCGCGCTGCGCGAGATGCTGAGCGCGCCGCAAAGCGCGTGAGCGCGAGCGGCGCCCACGCGTTCCCCGACTTCACGGCACAGCGACGACAATGACAAAAACGAGGCGTGCGAGCAGGCCCGGCTCGAAGGCCGGAGCGACGCGCTGGGCGGCCTACGCAGTCGCGGTCTTCGTTGCTGCGTGGTTCGCGACGCAGCTGTTCTACTTCGCGCAGATCGCGCTATGGAACTATGTGAATCCGTCGTCGACGGCGTTCATGCGATCCGATGCCTGGCGTCTATCGCAGGATCGTCCCGATTTGTCGATCCAGCGCATATGGGTGCCCTACGAGCAGATCTCGCGCAATCTGAAGCGCGCGATCATCGCGTCGGAAGATGCGAATTTCGTCAATAACAACGGCTACGAAACCGACGCGATTCTCCAGGCGTGGGAGAGAAACAAGGCACGCGGCAAGATCGTCGCAGGCGGTTCGACGATCACTCAGCAACTGGCGCGCAATTTATTTTTGTCGCGAGAAAAGAGCTATATCCGCAAGGGCCAGGAACTCATCATCACGTGGATGCTCGAGACGCTGATGGACAAGGAGCGAATCTTCGAGATCTATCTGAATTCGGTCGAATGGGGCAACGGCGTGTATGGCGCGGAAGCGGCGGCGCGCTACTACTTCAAGACGTCGGCGGCGAAGCTGACAGCCGGCCAGTCGGCGCGGCTCGCCGTGATGCTGCCGAGACCGAAATACTTCGACGAGCATCGCAGTTCCGGCTATCTCGCGCAGCGCGCACGGGTCATCGCCCGCAGAATGGGCGCGGCGGAATTACCGGACTGATTATCAGGCTTCGAATGTGAACTGAAACGGCGATTGTCTTCAGGATAATCGCCGTTTTTATTTTGACGAGTTTGATTATTTGAATCTGTAATTCGCTCCGACGGTAATGCTGTTATTTACCCAGTGGGTGCTGTAAGCATTGGCTGCATCGCGAGTCCATTCGGAGAATAAACTCACATTCTTCGTGAATTGATATTCGACGCCAATGCCGTAATGGAAGGCGGACGAGGGCCAGTCGGTGGTTACGCCTAGCCGCGCGTACGGCATGAATCGTTCGATCGGATAACCGATCTTTGCATCGACTCCGCCGTCCTTGTAGGTCGCGGAACCGTGGTGGAGATCGGCGAACGCTTCAGCGCCAAGCACCACTGGGCCAAGATTGAAACCATAGCCGATCACCAAGCCGGGGAAGAACGTCGTGTGCGAAGGCTTTGCCATGGCGCCCGACGCACTCGAAAAGTTCGCACCAGCCTTGACGCCGACATAAGGACCGGAGAAGTCAGCTACCAGTTGATCGTGCGTCGGTTGTGCGTGAGCCATGCCTGAGCCGACAATTGCCACGCATATAAATAGCGGTTTGAATATATTCATGATCTTATCGGTATTTTAAATGAGTTTGCGAGAGTGCCAGCGAATCGAAATAATCGGCATATGACTGACGATGCGCCAATTGTCGAAAATATTTACGGATTTGCTTAAGCGTAGGCAGGTTAAGCAGGCGAAAGAGCACACCCCATCGGATGATTCCGAAACCATGTCGCCGGTCTTTGATTTCGCTAATTCCTGACTGCAGGCGCTTATCGCGAAGCAATAGGGTTGCGAGGCGTTTCTGTCAGATATTCCCGAGCACCATCGCTACTAGTATCCCAACATATGAGCGATGCGCTCATATGTTGGTGAATCTCAAAAAAGCGCCCTACAATCCGGTTCAACAAGCCGAACGACATCGGCAAAAAACACCGCTTCGTCGCCAGCGCCATGCGCGGCGCATGAAGCGGGATGAAACTGGAGACGCCACGCCATGCCTTCCTGCTCCTTGCTGCACGACACGCGCGCCGCGCACACGCTGCACGCGCCGCTTCCAGTCGCTCCGGACGCGAGCCGCCAAGCCGGCACGTCGCGGTAACTCCCCTCTGCACGTTGCCACCCGCCATGAACAAAGCGATGACCACCCACGCCGAGTCACAAGCGCCGGATGTGCAGGACGCGGCTTCAGCATCCGAAGCGTCTGAAGCACCTCGAACGCAAAAGGCAGACGCTGCGCGCAAGCCCGCGCCGCGCTCCGCGAACGGCGCCATCGTTCCGCCGCCCGTCGACAGCATCGGCTTGCCGAGCACGCTGCTCGACATCACGCCGCAGCAGGCAGGCACGCAGACGCTGCTGCGCGGTCTCGCGATTCTCGAAGCCGCTGCGGCGGGCGTGCGCGACCTGCGCACCTTCGGCGCCGCGCTCGGCACGACGCGCAGCACGACGCACCGGCTCGTCAGCAGCCTCGTGCAGGCGCGTTATCTGCGTCAGGTGCAGGGCGGTTATCTGCTCGGTCCGAAGCTGATCGAGCTCGGCACGATCGCGCTCGAACAGATGCCGCTCACGACGGTTGCGCGTCCGCATCTCGAGTCGCTTGCGGAACTGACGCACGACACCATCCACCTCGGCGTGCGCGACGGCGACGACGTGCTGTACATCGACAAGATTCCCGGCACGCGCGGCCTCGAAATGCGCTCGCGCGTCGGCCACCGGATGCCGCTCGCGTCGACGGGCATCGGCAAGGCGATGATGCTCGATCTCGTTCCCGATCAATGGCAGTCGCTGTTCGACGCGTCGCGGCGCGCGCTCGCGGGTGTCAGCTTCAAGCCCGACAACCGGCCCGATCAGCAGACCTTCATGCAGCGCATGACGAACTACGCGGCGGGCGGCTTCACGTTCGATCTGGAAGAGAACGAAGCGTCGATTCGCTGCGTGGCTGCGCCCGTGCGCGATGCGTCGGGTTCGATCGTCGCGGCGCTGTCGGTGGCGAGCACGATTCCGTACATGTCGCTCGAGCGCATGGACGAGCTGATTCCCGTCGTGCAGCGCGAAGCGCGCGCAATTTCCGAAGAACTGGGCTGGCGTGTTCCACAACCGACTACACGCAGGATCAAACGATGACTCAGACGGGTTCGACCCTGTCCACCTTGTCAACCCAGCGCGCCGAGCCGGCCCAGCCGGCAGGTGGCGCGGCGCTAATCGCGCTCGACTGGGGCACGACGTCGCTGCGCGCTTATCTGTTCGATGCGAACGGCGCGGTGCTGGAGACGCGTGCATCGACGGCCGGCATCATGAATCTGCCGCGTCCCGCCGCGGAAGGCGGTTTCGATGCCGCGTTCGATGCCGCTGTCGGCGCGTGGCTCGACCGCTCGCCTGAACTGCCCGTGATCGCGGCGGGCATGGTCGGCAGCGCGCAAGGCTGGAAGGAAGCGCCGTATGTGAATACGCCCGCGAGCGCCGATGCGCTCGTCGGCGGCATCGTGCGCGTGCAAACCGCGCGCGGCGTGCCGCTCAACATCGTGCCCGGGGTGTTGCAGAGCGGCGAGTTGCCGAACGTGATGCGCGGCGAGGAAACGCAGATTTTCGGCGCGCTGGCGTGCGTGGATGCGTCGGGCGCCGATGCGTCAGCGGCCAATGCGTCGGGCGCGAATGCGTCGGCGGCCGGGAAGGGCGTGTTGATCGGCTTGCCAGGCACGCACGCGAAATGGGTGATGGTGCGCGACGCGAAGATCGAGCGCTTTCACACGTTCATGACGGGCGAAGTGTTCGCGGCGCTCACCGAGCACACGATACTTGGCCGCACGATGGTCACGCCCGACCGTCCCGACACGGATGCGTTTTTGCGCGGCGTGCGAGTCGCGCGCGACAAGGGCCAGGCCGGCGTGCTCGCAACGATCTTCAGCACGCGCACCCTCGGCCTGACGGCTCAACTGACGCGCGAGCAGCAGCCCGACTATCTGTCCGGTCTCCTGATCGGCCACGAACTGAACGGCCTCGAAGCCGCACTCGCACAACAGCAATCGACGCTCGCGGGCCGCTCGTTGCAGTTGATCGGCAACGAAGCGCTGTGCGAGCGCTACCGGCTCGCGCTCGAGCAGTTCGGCTGCCAGCGGGCGGAACTCGTCAGGCACGCGACGGAACGCGGTTTGTGGCGCATCGCGGCGCAAGCGGGCCTCGTCGGCGAGGCGCCGGGCGCCGCGCAGGCGACCTGAGGCGACCGGAAGCGACGAGAAGCGACCCGAAGCGACGAGAAGCGACTGACACAGCAAGTGACATAGGAACCGACATGCAACTCGATCTGAATCTGCCCGCACCGTATCAGCCGCACGCCGGCCTGATGGCCGCTTTCGAAGCGTGTCCGCTGATCGCGATCCTGCGCGGTGTCACACCCGCCGACGCCGCCGATCACGGCCGCGCGCTCTACGAAGCGGGCTTCCGGATCATCGAAGTGCCGTTGAATTCGCCGAATCCGTTCGACAGCATTTCGGCCATTCGCCATGCGATTCCCGTCGATGCGATCGTCGGCGCGGGCACGGTTTTGCGCGCCGAGCTCGTGCACGACGTGAAGGCGGCGGGCGGCGAGCTGATCGTGATGCCGCACAGCGACCCGGAAGTGGTGACGACGGCGAAGTCGCTTGCGATGGCCTGCGCGCCCGGCGTCGCGACGCCGACGGAAGCTTTCCTCGCGCTGAAGAACGGCGCCGATGTGCTGAAGATGTTCCCGGCCGAACAGCTCGGCTGCCAGGTCGTGAAGGCGTGGCGCGCGGTGATTCACAACGACGTGCCGCTGCTGCCCGTCGGCGGCATCGCGCCGGACAACATGGGCCCGTTCCTGAGCGCGGGCGCGAACGGCTTCGGGCTGGGCTCGGCGCTTTACAAGCCGGGCCAGCCGGCGACGGCGACGGCTTCGAACGCGAAGGCGTTCGTCAACGGCCTGCGCATCGCGCGCGCGGGCGTGAAGAAATGAACCGGCTCGCAGGCAAAGTCGCGCTGGTGACGGGCGCGGGACGCGGCATCGGCGCGTCGATCGCGGCGGCGTTCGCGCGCGAAGGCGCGGCAGTCGTGCTGGCGGAACTCGACATCGAGACGGCGCAGCGCACGGCCGCCGACATCGCTGCACAAACAGGCGGCAAGACCCTTGCCGTGCAAACGGACGTCACGCAACCGGCTTGCGTGCAGCGCGCGGTGAGCGAAGGCGAAAAGGCGTTCGGCCCGATCGACGTGCTGGTGAACAACGCGGGCATCAACGTTTTCTGCGACCCGCTGACGATGACCGACGACGACTGGCGCCGCTGTTTCGCCGTCGATCTGGACGGCGTGTGGAACGGTTGCCGCGCGGTGCTGCCGGGGATGGTCGAACGCGGCGAGGGCAGCATCGTAAACATCGCGTCGACGCATTCGTTCAAGATCATTCCGGGCTGCTTTCCATATCCGGTTGCGAAGCATGGCGTGATCGGCCTCACGCGCGCGCTCGGCATCGAGTACGCGCCGCGCAACGTGCGCGTGAATGCGATCGCACCCGGCTACATCGAAACCCAGCTGACGCATGACTGGTGGAATACGCAGTCGGATCCCGCCGCCGCGCGCCAGGCGACGCTCGATCTGCAACCGATGGGGCGCATCGGCAAGCCGGAGGAAGTCGCGATGACAGCCGTCTTTCTCGCGTCGGATGAAGCGCCATTCATCAACGCGAGTTGCATCACGGTCGATGGCGGGCGCTCGGCGCTCTATCACGACTGAGCCGTACGGAAAACGAAAGCGCAACGAAGCAGTAGCGAAGGAACAGAAGAAAAGCAGCAAAGCCGCCTCGCAAGAAGAGGCGACGGAGTCGACCGCTTGACGCGCTGGCCGCGTGTGTCAAAGCCGGTACAAGAAGACGCGGCCAATACCTTCTCGTTACTCACTAGTCAGGAGACACGCATTATGAAACGCAGAATTTTCCTCACGCTGGCAGCGGCGGCGACGGCGGTGCTCTTCAACGCACCCATCGCGCAAGCCGCCGATCCGGTCAAGATCGGCTTTCTCGTGAAGCAGCCGGAAGAGCCGTGGTTCCAAGATGAGTGGAAGTTCGCCGAAACGGCCGCCAAGGAAAAGGGCTTCACGCTGGTGAAGATCGGCGCGCCGTCGGGCGAGAAGGTCATGAGCGCAATCGACAACCTCGCTGCGCAAAAGGCACAGGGCTTCGTGATCTGCACGCCGGACGTGAAGCTCGGGCCGGGCATCGTCGCGAAGGCGAAGGCTGACGGCCTGAAGATGATGACGGTCGACGACCGTCTCGTCGACGGCGCGGGCAAGCCGATCGAAGCGGTGCCGCACATGGGCATCTCGGCTTACAACATCGGCAAGCAGGTCGGCGAAGGCATCGCGGCTGAGATCAAGAAGCGCGGCTGGGACATGAAGGACGTCGGCGCAATCGACGTGACCTATGAGCAGCTGCCGACGGCGCACGACCGCACCTCGGGCGCAACCGATGCGCTCGTCGCAGCAGGCTTCCCGAAGGCCAACGTGATCGCCGCGCCGCAAGCGAAGACCGACACGGAAAACGCGTTCAACGCAGCGAACATCGCGCTGACGAAGAACCCGCAGTTCAAGCACTGGGTCGCCTACGGCCTGAACGACGAAGCCGTGCTCGGCGCGGTGCGCGCAGCCGAAGGCCGCGGCTTCAAGGCTGACAACATGATCGGTGTCGGCATCGGTGGCGCGGACTCGGCGTTGAACGAGTTCAAGAAGCCGAACCCGACGGGCTTCTACGGCACGGTGATCATCAGCCCGAAGCGCCACGGCGAAGAGACGTCGGAGTTGATGTACGCGTGGATCACGCAAGGCAAGGAACCGCCGAAGCTCACGCTGACGCAGGGCATGCTCGCGACGCGCGACAACGTCAGCGAAGTGCGTGAAAAGATGGGCCTCGCAGCGAAGTAAGCGGGCAGCGGGACGCGGGCGCGTGAATGCCGTCGAACGGCATTCGCGCGCCGCGCGCAGGACGGAACAGTCGGAAGCGGGCGAAGGCAAGCCGTCGTGCAGGCGAACGACAGACGGCTACGCGGACGACCGCGCAGACGACGACGGCCCGCGCGAAGGATCAATCGAAGCAACAGGAGGCAAAGTGTCAGCGACGCTGCGTTTTGACAATATCGGCAAGGTGTTTCCAGGCGTGCGTGCGCTCGACGGAATTTCTTTCGACGTGCATGCCGGCCAGGTGCATGGCCTGATGGGCGAAAACGGCGCAGGGAAATCGACCCTGCTGAAGATTCTTGGCGGTGAATATCAGCCGGATTCCGGCCGCGTGCTGATCGACGACAACGAAGTGCATTTCGCGAGTGCAGGCGCGTCGATTGCCGCGGGGATCGCGGTGATTCACCAGGAACTGCAGTACGTGCCGGACCTGACGGTATCGGAGAACCTGCTGCTGGGCCGCTTGCCCAACACGATCGGCTTCGTGAAGAAGGCCGATGCGAAGCGCTACGTGCGCGAGCAGCTCAAGGCGATGGGCGTCGATCTCGATCCGAACGCGAAGCTGCGCAAGCTGTCGATTGCGCAACGGCAGATGGTCGAAATCTGCAAGGCGCTGATGCGCAACGCTCGCGTGATTGCGCTCGACGAACCGACGAGTTCGCTGTCGCACCGCGAGACGGAAGTGCTGTTCAAGCTGGTGCGCGATCTGCGCGCCGACAACCGCGCGCTGATCTACATCTCGCACCGCATGGACGAGATCTATCAGCTGTGCGACGCGTGCACGATCTTCCGCGACGGCCGCAAGGTCGCGTCGCATCCGACGCTCGAAGGCGTGAGCCGCGACACGATCGTCAGCGAAATGGTCGGCCGCGAAATCTCGGACATTTACGGCTACCGGCCGCGCGAGCTGGGCGAAGTGCGCTTCTCGGCGAAGAACATCGAAGGCCATCCGCTCGCCGAGCCCGCGAGCTTCGACGTGCGTCGCGGCGAGATCGTCGGCTTCTTCGGCCTCGTGGGCGCGGGCCGCAGCGAACTGATGCACCTCGTCTATGGCGACGATCCGAAGAAGGGCGGCGAGCTCGTGCTCGACGGCAAGGCGATCAAGGTGAAGAGCGCCGGCGAAGCGATCCGCCAGGGCATCGTGCTGTGCCCGGAAGATCGCAAGGAAGAAGGCATCGTGGCGATTGCGTCGGTGGCTGAGAACATCAACATCAGTTGCCGCCGTCACTATCTGAGGGCGGGCGTATTTCTCGACCGCAAGAAGGAAGCCGAAACGGCTGACCGCTTCATCAAGCTTCTGAAGATCAAGACGCCGAGCCGCCGTCAGAAGATTCGCTTCCTGTCGGGCGGCAACCAGCAGAAAGCGATTCTGTCGCGCTGGCTGGCCGAGCCCGATCTGAAGGTGGTGATTCTCGACGAGCCGACGCGCGGCATCGACGTCGGCGCGAAGCACGAGATCTACAACGTGATTTATCAGCTGGCGGAGCGCGGCTGCGCGATCGTGATGATTTCGTCGGAGCTGCCTGAAGTGCTGGGCGTGTCCGACCGTATCGTCGTGATGCGGCAAGGGCGCATTTCCGGCGAGCTGCCGCGCGGCGCCGCGACCGAGCAATCGGTGTTGAGCCTCGCGTTGCCGAAGAGTTCGTCGACGGCGCAAGCGGCGTGAGTTTGCGCAACAGGCGAACGAGCACTGAACGAGATCTGAATCCGACCGGGACGACAGCCCCGATAGACCGATAGCCCGTGGGGAACGGGAGGAGTGAACCAAATGCAAGCCAGAGAAAACCTCGCGCAACAGGCGGCCAAGAGCGCCGCCGAAGCGCTGATTCCGCAAGCCAGCGACAAGCAGAAGTGGTGGCAGCAGATCACCGAGTACAGCCTGATCGTGATCTTCGCGGTGATGTTCATCACGATGTCGCTGACCGTCGATCACTTCTTCTCGATCGAGAACATGCTCGGCCTCGCGCTGTCGATTTCGCAGATCGGCATGGTCGCGTGCACGATGATGTTCTGTCTCGCGTCGCGCGATTTCGACCTGTCCGTCGGCTCGACGGTCGCGTTCGCGGGCGTGCTGTGCGCAATGGTGCTGAACGCGACGGGCAACACTTTCGTCGCGATCATCGCGGCCGTCGTGGCGGGCGCGGTCATCGGCTTCGTGAACGGCGCGGTGATCGCGTACCTGCGCATCAATGCGCTGATCACGACGCTCGCGACGATGGAAATCGTGCGCGGCCTGGGCTTCATCGTGTCGCATGGCCAGGCGGTCGGCGTGTCGTCGGATACGTTCATCGCGCTCGGCAGCCTGTCGTTCTTCGGCGTGTCGCTGCCGATCTGGGTGACGCTAGTCTGCTTCATCGCGTTCGGCGTCATGCTCAACTCGACTGTGTATGGCCGCAATACGCTTGCCATCGGCGGCAATCCGGAGGCATCGCGTCTCGCCGGCATCAACGTCGAGCGCACGCGCGTCTTCATCTTCCTGATTCAGGGCGCGGTGACGGCGCTGGCAGGCGTGATTCTCGCGTCGCGTATCACGTCGGGTCAGCCGAACGCGGCAGAAGGCTTCGAACTGAACGTGATTTCGGCATGCGTGCTGGGCGGCGTGTCGCTGCTCGGAGGCCGCGCGACGATTTCGGGCGTCGTGATCGGCGTGCTGATCATGGGCACCGTCGAAAACGTGATGAACCTGCTGAACATCGACGCGTTCTATCAGTACCTTGTGCGCGGCGCGATCCTGCTCGCGGCTGTGTTGCTGGACCAGTTGAAGAACCGTGGCTCGCGCGACTGATCGCGTGCAACAACCAACGTCAGAAGGAAACCGAACGATGTCGTCTCCGGCCAACGCGAACGCGCGCGACGAACACAGCGTCTACGCGCGCTATCCGAGTCTCGTGGACCGCACGGTGCTGATCACGGGTGGCGCGACGGGCATCGGCGCGTCGTTCGTCGAGCACTTCGTCGCGCAGGGCGCGCGCGTCGCGTTCTTCGATATCGACGAAACGGCGGGCGATGCGCTCGCCGATCGCCTCGGCGATTCGCGCCACAAGCCGCTCTTTCTGTACGTCGATCTGACTGATATCGACGCGCTGAGGAAAGCGATCGCCGACGTGCGCGCCGCGATGGGTCCCATCGCGGCGCTCGTCAACAACGCAGCGAACGATCAACGCCACAAGATCGAGAGCGTCACGCCCGAGTCGTTCGACGCGGGCATCGCCGTCAACATCCGTCATCAGTTCTTCGCGGCGCAGGCCGTCGCCGACGACATGAAGGCGGCGAGAAGCGGCTCGATCATCAACCTCGGCTCGATCAGCTGGATGCTGAAGAACGGTGGCTATCCCGTGTACACGATGGCGAAGTCGGCCGTGCAGGGGCTCACGCGTGGGCTCGCGCGCGATCTCGGGCCGTACAACGTCCGCGTCAATTCGCTGGTGCCGGGCTGGGTGATGACGGACAAGCAGAAGCGCCTGTGGCTCGACGATGCCGGGCGGCTCGCGATCAAGCAGGGCCAGTGCATCGACGCCGAGCTGCTGCCAGAAGACCTCGCGCGTACGGCCCTCTTCCTTGCCGCCGACGACAGCCGCATGATCACCGCGCAGGATGTGATCGTCGATGGAGGCTGGGCATGAGCGACACGACGCGAAACACGATGAAAGGCCCGGCCAATGACGCGGCGGTGAACGTGCAGGCGGCGCTGCTCGTCGATTCGAAATGCGCGCTCGGCGAAGGCGCGACGTGGGACGCGTGCGGCGGCTTCTTCTACTGGACCGATATTGAAGGCGCGCGTCTATGGCGGTACGATCCGCGCGATGGACGGAGCACGTTGTGGCGTATGCCCGAGCGGCTCTCGACTTTCGCGCTGTGCGCCGATCCGCATTACATGCTGTTGGGTCTCGCGTCGCGGCTTGCTTTCTTCGACCTTGCAACGGGACAGATCGAGCACATCGTCGATGTCGAAGCGGGCATGAATACGCGCGTCAACGATGGGCGCTGCGATCGCCAGGGACGTTTCGTGTTCGGCACGAAGGATGAAGCGTCGCCCGTGCAGCCCGTCGGCGGGTTTTACCGGCTGAATCACGATCTGTCGCTGGAGCGTTTGCCGTTGCCATCGCCGGCGATTTCGAACAGTATCGCGTTCAGCCCCGACGGCGCGACGATGTACTTCTGCGATTCGCCGGCGCGCGAAATTCGCGCGTGCGATTACCACGCGGACGGCCGCGTTTCGAACGAGCGCCTGTTCGCGAAGCTGACCGACGAAACAGGCGAGCCGGATGGCTCGACAGTCGACAGCGAAGGCGGCTTGTGGAACGCGCAATGGGGCGGACGACGCGTCGTGCGCTATGACGCGAGCGGTGTCGAGACGGAACGCATCGACGTGCCGACCGCTCAGCCCAGTTGCGTCGCGTTGGGCGGCGCGCTGCTCGGCACGCTGTATGTGACGAGCGCGCGTGTCGGGCTCGACGCTCAGGCGCTCGCTGCCGATACGCTCGCCGGTGGCGTGTATGTCGCGACGCAGGGCCGGCGCGGCTTGCCTGAGCCGGTGTTCGACGGCTCGCCCGCGGCGCTCGCGGGTGGACGGGGCGCGTAGCCGGTGCGATGGGTTGCGCATCTGACGTAGCCGGAGCAAATGCACGAAGCACGTGATCGAAAGAAGCATTCTGGAGCAGGGCAGTCCGCGCCCCGAAACGAAGTCCACGCGAGGGGCAGCATGCAGCAAAGACCCAAGAGGCGGCCGCTACGCCGCGCCGCCCGCATAAGCCGCCATCTGCCGTCCGAAACGCCGATGGCGATGTTCGATGCCTCTCATGGGAGCCTGATATGACTGTCGCGAATTCCGCTGTTCCGTCGTCTCCTCAGTCTCGCGCGCGGCGAGCGCGGCTCGCGGCCGCCGTGCAGCAGCCGGTGCTGGCCGGGCCGAGCACGTCCGCGGTGGCGGTCGGCGCGGCGAGCGCCGGCGACGTCGCGTGCGTGACGCTCGCCAATTCCCTGTTGCGGCTCGACGTGGCGCCGACGCTCGGCGGCGGCATCACGCGCTTCGACTTCCGCAACGAAGGCACGCTCGTGCCCGTGTTCAGGCGCTGCCGCCATGTCGACGCGGACACCGACGCGAACGATCTCGCGTGTTATTCGCTGCTGCCGTATTCCAACCGGATCGGCGGCGGACAATTCACGCTGGGCGAGCGTGTGATCGACGTGCCGTGCAACCGCGCCGGTGAACCGCTCCCCATTCACGGCGACGGCTGGCTCGCGAAGTGGGACGTCGTAGCCGCGGATCACGACAGCGTCACGCTGACGCTCGACCGGCGCGACGGCAAGCCCTATGCGTATCGCGCGAAGCAGACTTACGCACTCGAAGGCGCGACGCTCGTCATTACGCTCGAAGTCGAAAACACGGGACGCGAAACGATGCCGTTCGGGCTCGGTGTGCATCCGTTTCTGGTGCGCGATGGCGATACGCAACTGTCGGCGGCAGCGGCGGGCCTGTGGCTTTCCGGCGACGACTGGCTTCCCGTGCGCCATGTGCCCGTGCCGCCCGCGTGGCAGTTCGGCGTGGCGTATCCGCTGCCGCGCTCGATCGTCAATCACGCGTTCACCGGCTGGAGCGGACACGCGACGGTGGTGTGGCCGAAGCGCCGGCTGTCGCTGACGATGTCGACGAGCACCGAGTACTACATCCTCTACACGCCGACATCGAAGGACTTCTTCTGCTTCGAACCCGTCGATCACCCGATCAACGCGATGAACCTGCCAGGCGGCGCGGCCGACAACGGCATGACGATGCTCGCGCGCGGCGAGCGGCTCGCGCGCTCGTTCAGCTTTACCGTCGAGCGGACGGGCCTGCGCGCGATGGCAGGCGGACGCCGCGCGAAGCGCGGGCAATGAGCGCGGCGCTTTGATGATCATGTGACCGCTGCATGATCGATTTGCGATGGCAGCGCGCGGCCAGGCTGCATCTGCATCCGGAGGCGCGGTTAAAATACGCGGCTCATCAGTCATTGACGCGCCGCGAGATTTTCTATGTCCACATTCATCCAGACGCTCGACCACGCATGGCAGACCACGAATTCGCTGCTGTGCGTCGGGCTCGATCCTGAGCCGTCGAAATTTCCCGGCGCTTACGCCAACCGCTCGGACGCGATCTTCGATTTCTGCAAGAAGATCGTCGACGCGACGGCGCCTTACGCATCGTCGTTCAAGCCGCAGATCGCGTACTTCGCCGCGCATCGCGCCGAGGAGCAGCTGGAACAGCTGATTGCGCACATTCATCTGAAGCATCCGGGCCTGCCCGTGATTCTCGACGCGAAGCGCGGCGACATCGGCAGCACGGCGGAGCAATATGCGCGCGAAGCGTTCGACCGCTATCGTGCCGATGCGGTGACGGTGAATCCGTATATGGGTTTCGATTCGATCGAGCCTTACCTCGAGCACGAGGGCAAGGGTGTGATCGTGCTGTGCCGCACGTCGAATCCGGGCGGCTCGGACCTGCAGTTCCTGGAGACAGGCGGCCGTCCGCTGTATCAGACCGTCGCGCGTCTCGCGGCGGAAAAGTGGAACGCGAACGGGCAGCTTGGCCTCGTCGTGGGCGCGACGTTTCCGAAGGAAATCGAAGTGGTGCGCGGAATCGTCGGCGAGATGCCGCTGCTGATTCCAGGTATCGGTGCGCAGGGCGGCGATGTCGAGGCGACGGTGAAGGCCGGCCGCACGCAGGCCGGTACGGGAATGCTGATCAACTCGTCGCGCGCGATCCTTTACGCGGGCAAGGACGATGACTGGGTGGAAGCGGCGGCGCAGGCGGCGAAAGACACGCGCGAACGTATCAACGCGTTCCGGCGGGCGTAACCGAAAGTTGTTCCTTTGAAGGGCGCGGCCGGTCAGCCCTGGCCGATCGTCGGACCCAGCTTCACGATCAGGTCGCGATGCTGGGGAAACTCGCGCAGCAACGCATCGACGCTGGCAATTTCGAACTCGCTGAACTCGAATCCCGGCGCGACAGTACAACCGACGAGCGCAACGCTCGCCGCATCGTCGCACTGGGCGGCGAACCAGCGGCCGGATCGAACGACGGCCTGAAACACGCAATCGGCGTTGGCGAGCGCATTGCCGAGCCGATGAACGGTGAGCGCGCCGTCGTCTTCGAGCACATACACATTGAGTGGATCGCCGGCATAGAAGTGCCAGAGCTCGTCGGACTTGATCCGGTGCCACGCCGAGTGCGCGCCGTCGCAGAGAAGGTAGTAAATCGCGGTGGATGCCGAGCGATGCTCCGTCGAATCCAGGCGATGAACGCGATCGCCGGCGCGATACGTCTCGCGGAAGAAGCCGCCTTCGGGATGCGGCCGGAGATCGAAGCGGCGGATCAGTTCATCGCGGTCAATATGCGAGGCCATGATTCTTCCGATGAGCGCAAACGCGATGTGGACTGCGCGCGCATAGTGCGACGCTGAAACGGCGCGATAACTTAAAGGAAGCTAGCGGTTCGAGCGACATCTCCGCAACAAACAAAAAATCACCGCTCCCGCTCGTCGAGCAGAGTCAGAAGTCCGCGCAATGCATGCGTCGCGGCCTGCACTCTGACCCGCTCCCGATCGCCTTTGAAAACCAGCGTCTCGACAACCGTGTGCAGCCGGTTGCTCCAGCCGAAGCACACCATGCCGACAGGCTTCGACTCGGTGCCGCCGCCGGGCCCCGCCACGCCCGTAATCGACAGCGCGACCTGCGCGCGGGAATTCCTCAACGCGCCTTCGACCATCGCGCGCGCAACGGGCTCGGACACTGCGCCATGCTTGTCGATCAGATCGGACGGCACGCCGATCATCTCGATCTTCGCCTGGTTCGAGTACGTCACGAAGCCGCGCTCGAACCATCCGCTGCTGCCCGAAATGTCGGTGATCGCTGTCGCGACCATCCCGCCCGTGCAGGATTCGGCCGTGGCCAGCATCAGCCGCTCGTCCCGCAGACGATTGCCGACGCGAATCGCGAGTTGATGAACGACGGAATCGGTAGCCATGCTGGACTCCGGGTAAGAGGAACGCCAGGGGCGCGTCAGGAGCACGAGGAGGAAATCAGACCGACATCCGCCAGAGCGCAATCACCAGCAACGTGAAAAACGCCGCGACGAGATCGTCGAACATGATGCCAAAGCCGCCTTTCAGTCTGCGGTCGAAATACCGGATAGGCGGCGGCTTCACCATGTCGAAGAAGCGGAAGACGATGAACGCCCACAACTGGCCGGTGAACGTGGCGGGCGTGACCATCAGCAGCACGAGCCAGAACGCGACGATTTCATCCCACACGACGGCCGACGGATCGTCGATGCCGAGCCGGTTGGCCGTGAAGCCGCAGATGCCGATGCCGGCGACGAAGCCGCCGACGATCAGAATGGCCCATTCGATGACCGTCAGCTGCGCGCTGAACGCCGCGAACGACGCCCATGCGAACAGCGTCCCGACAGTGCCCGGCGCGATGGGCGACAGGCCACTGCCGAAACCCAGTGACAAGATATGCAGCGGATGTGACAGCATGAAGCGCGCATTCGCGCGCCGCGGCCTGGGCGCGCGCGGCTCGCCCTGACGGGAGCCATTCGGTGATCCGCCGGGTCGTCCGTTCGTCGGCGCCTCGGAAAAATGGCCGGCGGAGCCAAGCGAGGTTTCATTCTGCATGGAAATGGTCGAAGCCTTGCAACGTCAAAGTGAGGGGGGCCCCCGACGCGTCGTGCCAGGAGATTGCGGGCACCGCGTCGGCTGTATCGAGTGGAGTTATTGTACCGACGCGCGTCACGGTCACACCCGCCTGTTGACCTGCCGCAACGACTGCGTCACGCGTGGACGCCGGCGCAGTGAAGCACAGTTCGTAGTCGTCGCCGCCTGCGATCGTGCAGCGGCGCTGGATGTCGGCGGGAAGGCGGCGCAGCGCATCCGAGCGCGGCAGCGCGTCGGCGTCGACAGTCGCGTTCAGGTGCGAGCGCTCCAGAATGTGCATCAGGTCGCCGGCAAGACCATCCGATATGTCGAGCGCCGCGCGCGCCACGCCGCGCAGCGCGAGACCGAGCGCGATGCGCGGCTCGGGCAGTTCCATCGCGCGGCGGAATGTGGCCGCGTCGCTCGCATCGGCGGACCACTCGCCGCGCTGCGCGCCAAGACTCGCGCGCGCGTCGCCCAATGTGCCCGACACCCAGATGTCGTCGCCGGGCTGCGCGGCATCGCGACGCAGCGCGCTGTGCGGCGGCACCGAGCCGAACACGGTGATGCACAGGTTCAGCGGCCCGCCCGTCGTATCGCCGCCGATCAATTCGCAACCGTAACGCTCGGCCAGATCGAACAGCCCATCGCTGAACGCGGACAGCCAGTCGGCGTCGGCTTTCGGCAGCGAAAACGCCAGCGTGAACGCCTGAGGTTGCGCGCCCATCGCGGCGAGGTCCGACAGATTCACCGCGAGCACCTTGTGGCCGAGCGCTCGCGGATCGACATCGGAAAAGAAATGGCGGCCTTCGACCAGCATGTCGGTCGAAACGGCGAGCATCTCGCCGGCGGGCGGGGCGAGCAGCGCGCAATCGTCACCGATTCCAAGCGCGGCGCGCTGCGGATAAGTCGAAGCTGACGCGCGGCGCGCGAAGAAGCGGTCGATGAGCGAAAACTCTGAAAGCATAAAGGGCGTGGCAGTGCAAAAGGGCAGCCGAAGCGGTGGCAGAAGCGGCGGCCGAAGCGAGTGAATCGACAGGCTCAAGAAACGCGAACAGGAAGCGAACCCGACGCTAAACGCGCGCATTGTAGTCGTCGCGAGAGCCGGGACGAAACCGAACGCTTGCCTTTCACGCTGTTTCGGTCGCGGCACTTGCACCCGGATTGCAGGCTTCGATTTGTGGGATTGGCGCTACAATGCCGTCGAACATCTATTCTAATCCGCACTTTCACGTCCGCTTATGTCGACTCCCGTCAATACCAAACTCCGTGAAGCCGCTCTCGATTATCACGAATTCCCGACCCCCGGGAAAATCGCGATCGCCCCGACGAAACAGATGATCAACCAGCGCGATCTCGCGCTGGCGTACTCGCCGGGCGTTGCGTTCGCGTGCGAAGCGATCGTCGAGAATCCGCTCAATGCCGCGCGCTTCACGGCGCGCAGCAACCTGGTCGGCGTCGTGTCGAACGGCTCGGCAGTGCTCGGCCTCGGCAACATCGGGCCGCTCGCGTCGAAGCCCGTGATGGAAGGCAAGGCGGTTCTCTTCAAGAAGTTCGCCGGGATCGACGTGTTCGACATCGAATTGAACGAGTCGGACCCGCACAAGCTGGTCGAGGTGATCGCCGCGCTGGAGCCGACTTTCGGCGGCATCAACCTGGAAGACATCAAGGCGCCCGACTGCTTCATCGTCGAGCGCGAGTGCCGCAAGCGCATGAAGATTCCCGTCTTCCACGACGACCAGCACGGCACGGCGATCGTCGTCGCGGCAGCGTTCACGAACGGGCTGAAGGTGATCGGCAAGGATATCCGCGAAGTGAAACTGGTCGCGTCGGGTGCGGGCGCGGCGGCCCTCGCGTGTCTTAACCTGCTCGTCGATCTCGGCCTGCCGCTCGAAAACATCTTCGTGACCGACCTGGCGGGCGTCGTCTACAAGGGCCGCGTGGAACTGATGGACCCGGACAAGGAGCGCTTTGCGCGTGAAACCGACGCGCGCACGCTGTCCGACGTGATTGCCGGCGCTGACGTGTTCCTTGGGCTGTCGGCGGGCGGCGTGCTGAAGCAGGAAATGGTCAAGCAGATGGCGGACAAGCCGCTCATCCTCGCGCTCGCCAATCCGACGCCGGAAATCCTCCCGGAACTGGCGCTGGAAGTGCGCCCCGATGCCGTGATCGCGACGGGCCGCACCGACTATCCGAATCAGGTCAACAACGTCCTGTGCTTCCCGTTTATTTTCCGCGGCGCGCTCGACGTAGGCGCGACGGTCATTACGAAGGAAATGGAAATCGCCGCGGTCAACGCGATCGCGGAACTGGCGCGCCAGGAGCAGTCTGACATCGTCGCGACCGCGTACGGCATTCAGGACCTGTCGTTCGGTCCGGAATATCTGATTCCGAAGCCTTTCGATCCGCGCCTGATCGTCAAGATCGCGCCCGCCGTCGCACAGGCTGCGATGGATTCGGGCGTCGCCACGCGTCCGATCGAGGACATGGACGCGTACACGCAGCATCTGCAGCAGTTCGTCTACCACAGCGGCACGACGATGAAGCCGATTTTCCAGCTCGCGCGCGGCGTCGAGCCGGAGAAGAAACGCATCGTGTTCGCGGAAGGTGAAGAAGAGCGCGTGCTGCGCGCGGTGCAGATCGTCGTCGACGAAAAGCTCGCGAAGCCGATCCTGATCGGCCGTCCCGCCGTCATCGAGCAGCGCATCGCGAAGTACGGCCTGCGCCTCGTCAACGGCCAGGACTACATGGTGGTCAATACCGATCACGACGAGCGTTATCGCGACTTCTGGCAGACGTATCACAAGATGATGTGCCGCAAGGGCTTCACCGAGCAGATGGCGAAGCTCGAAATGCGCCGCCGCACGACGCTGATCGGCTCGATGCTGGTGAAGAAGGGGCATGCGGACGGCATGATCTGCGGCACGGTCAGCACGACGCACCGCCATCTGCACTTCATCGACCAGGTGATCGGCAAGAAGGATGGCGCTAAGGTTTACGCGGCGATGAACGCGCTGGTGCTGCCGGGGCGGCAGATCTTCCTCGTCGATACGCACGTGAACGTCGATCCGACGGCGGAAGAACTGGCCGAAATCACGATCATGGCGGCGGAAGAAGTGCGCCGCTTCGGCATCGAGCCGAAGATCGCACTGGTCTCGCATTCCAATTTCGGCTCGAGCAATGCGCCTTCTGCGCAGAAAATGCGCAATGTGCTGGCTATCTTGCAGGAACGCGCGCCGCATCTGCAAGTGGACGGCGAAATGCACGGCGACCTCGCGCTCGACGCGAACCTGCGCCGCGAAGTGCTGGCGGAGTCGACGCTGGAAGGCGACGCGAACCTGCTCGTTATGCCGAACATCGACGCCGCGAACATCTCGTATAACCTGCTGAAGACGGCGGCCGGCAATAACATCGCAATCGGCCCGATGCTGCTGGGCGCGGCGCAACCGGTGCACGTGCTGACGCCTTCGGCAACGGTGCGCAGGATCGTCAACATGACGGCGCTGCTGGTCGCCGACGTGAACGCGTCGCGTTAAATCTGTGGTTCTGTCGCGCGCGCTGGCGTTTTATTAGCCCGCGCAGGCAAAAAAAGAGGCGTGCCCGCAATGGGCACGCCTTCGAGCAGTGGCTGGGGATTAGCCATCCCGCAAAAGGTCGACGCATGACATGAATCCGTTGTGCAGACTGTCGGGACGACGAGGCATGAGAGTCGTCCAACATCGAACCTCAGAGATAAGCTTATCTCGTTCGAGATAAATCGTGCGTCAAGATTTGTCAAATCTGGCGTCGGCGGTCGGCCCGATCCGCCCGGACGACCTTTCGTCCGACCAATGAACATTGATTCCAAAAGACATTAGCGATACCCTTACGACTTTCATGGTCGTCAAACTCGTTATTCAACAGCGGGAATCCTGATTCATGGCACGCAAGTGGCTTCGCGACGGCGTGCTGATCGCCGCCTTGACGGTTGGCGGTCTTGTCGGCAGCAGCTACCAGACGGGCGCCTTCGCCCGCGAAGCGCAACAGGCACAGGCAGGCGGCACGATCGCGTTGGCGCAATTGCCGCCGGAAGCTGTCAGGACATTGAACTCGATTGCCGCTGGCGGGCCTTACCCGTATGAAAAGGACGGCGTCGTATTCGGCAATCGTGAACGGTTGCTGCCGCCGCACCGTCGCGGGTATTACCACGAATACACCGTCCCCACGCCACACGCCCGCGATCGCGGCGCACGCCGCATTGTCTGTGGAGGACCGCTCAGGCGGACCGACAATTGTTATTACTCAGACGACCACTACGCCAGTTTTAATCGCATTATTGATTGACATCGGGATAATCGGCATGAGCGACAACGTCTACGCGCACGACTCGAAAGTCGCGACGGATTTTTTCGCGGCCGGCGACGGCAATATGTTTCAGCGCGTCATGCAGATGCGCGATGCCGGCCAGGCCCGTGACGTCCAGAACGAAGCGAGCACGGGACCTTCATCGGAAGAGGGACGCATGAGTCTTTTCCAGACCGTACGACCGAACATCGTACAGTCGATCCGCGCATTCCGCGTGCAGGATCTCGCTGACGAAGCGAATCGGCTCGGTCAGCATTTTCTCTACGCTTTTGTCGGCAATGCGCAGTCCAAACAGGAAGTGATGGAGACGATTGCCACGTCGTTCCTGTTTCCCAAGCACTTCGGCAAGAACTACGACGCGCTGTACGACTCGCTGACCGATCTCGTCCACAAGGCCGGCGCCCAGCCGGGCTTCGTCATCGTGCTCGAAGCGCTGCCGATCGCGACCAAATTCGACAAGGAAGCGCGTGAGACGCTGCTCGATGTGTTCCGCGAAGCGGCGGAGTTCTGGGCCGAGCGCAAGGTCGCGTTCCGCGTGTTCTACTCGTTTGCCTGAAATGTCCGAGGTCAGGAGTGCGTCGCCAAGAATCGTTCGACACCGGTCGATCGGTTCTCAAGATAGGATCAACAAAAAGGCCCGCCATCCGGCGGGCCTTTTCATTTCAACGAGCATTTCATATTTTTTCTTGTCTGAAACGCCCTTCGCCGTCAGCGCCTACCAGCCGCCCCAGCGCGCCGCGAGCGCTGACAGCATCGCGATCCCGGCTGTTTCGGTGCGCAGCACGCGCGGCCCGAGGCCGACGGCCATAAACCCGTGACCGGCGGCGGCGGCCTCTTCGGCGGCCGAGAAGCCGCCCTCAGGGCCGACCAGCACCAGCGCGCGGACTTTCGGCGGCTCGGTCGGCAGCGCGGAGAACGGCACGCTCGCCCGAGGCGACAGCAAGAGCCGCAACTCGCCCTCGACCGGCTGCTTCGGCATCGAGCCCAGCCACGTCGCGAGTTCGCGCGTCGGCATCACTTCCGGCAGACGATTGCGTCCGCATTGCTCGCATGACGCCTGGACGATCCGCTGCCAGTGAATCTGGCGGCGCTGCGCACGCTCGCCGGAAAGACGGACGACGCTGCGCGTCGTCGTGAGCGGCACGAATTCGGACGCGCCCAGTTCCGTCGCCTTTTCGATCAGCCAGTCCATTTTGTCGCTGCCGGCGATGCCTTGCGCAAGCGTGAGCTGATAAGGCGGCTCGGCCTCGACGTCGCGATGCGCGCCGATCCGGGCGATGGTCCCGTGCCGATCCATATCGACGATTTCGGCGCTGTACTCACCGCCATTTCCATTGAACAGGCTGACAGTGTCACCGGGTTGCAAACGCAGGACGCGGACGTGCCGGTTGACTTCGTCCGGCAGGGAAACGGTGTCGTCGGTCTTAAACGGGGTGCCGACGAAAAAGCGAGGCATAAGGAAAGTTCTCATTCACTCAAGACAGATGGCAGGCCAACGCCCAGCGATAGCCGTCGAGATCTTCGATCTGGGCAAAACGATCGCCCCAGAACTGATCTTGTGGCTCGCTCAGCGACTTGGCGCCGGCCGCGATGGCCCGCGCATAAACCGCGTCGACATCGTCGACATAGAGATAGAACGATTGGGGCGCCATCGCACCCGAGCTTTTCGGCGTTTTGGCCGTCGAGCCGAATGCGCCTTCCGGCGCGAACATGACAATCAACTGGTCCTGATACGTCATCTCGACATGCATCACGACGCCCTCGTCGTGCACGCTGTCGCGGACGCGGAAACCGAAGGCCGCCGCGAAGAACGCGATCGCGGTGCGCGCATCGCGGACCGTCAGATACGGTGTCAGCCACGGCACTCCGGCTGGGCGTGGGGCAGTCATCGAACTCTCCTGAACCAATGGGTCGCTTACGCCATCGCCGCCGCGACCAGCCGTTTGCCTTGCGGCAGACGGCTGGTGCCAAAAAGGCGATGCATTTAGCAGCGGTCAAAAAGCCAACGCTTTAAGAATCGGCTTAGTTTACTGCCTGACGCGCGATGAACGGCGAACAATGGATCGCGCGACGATATTTCCGGGCGTCGCGTATCGACGGATTTGCACGGCACGACGAGTCGAAAATCCGACTGCTCGCGTTCAAGTTGCGGCTTCATCGCTGATTGCGCGCGAATCCGTTGAATCGCGCGCGGCATCTGCACGGAAAGATTCAGGCGACGTCCCAAAAGTTCTTGATGTTTTGCGCGTCATCAAACGCGAGACCGAGGGATCAGCGGAAACTGCGGGCCTTGCAGACGACCCCGCCTGACTGGCATCGGACGGCGCGAAAGCCGCCTTAAATGACGCGAACATGCGCGCCGGATCGCCCCGAAACGCCCGCCGATGGCGGAAGTCGCGTCCGGCTATCTGTTAGAATATCTCGCTTTGCAGCCCTGTCCGTTTGCTCAGCCCGCCTCGCGTCTTCCGGCGCCGCACCGTGCGCCAAAGCAGATCGGCCGCCGCGCTTCCGGACCACCAACGGCGCCCCCGCTTTTTGGACCAATTCCCGGACCCGACATGACGACCTCGTCTCCCGCCCCCACTTCCCTGATGGCCAACGCGATTCGCGCGCTCGCCATGGATGCCGTTCAACAAGCGAATTCCGGACACCCCGGCATGCCGATGGGCATGGCCGAAATCGGGGTTGCACTGTGGTCGCGCCATCTGCGCCACAACCCGAAGAACCCGCATTGGGCGGATCGCGACCGCTTCGTGCTGTCGAACGGCCACGGCTCGATGCTGCTGTACTCGCTGCTCCATCTGACGGGCTACGACCTGCCGATGGAAGAGCTGAAGAACTTCCGTCAGCTGCACTCGAAGACGCCGGGCCACCCCGAATACGGCATCACGCCGGGCGTCGAGACGACGACGGGCCCGTTGGGTCAAGGCCTTGCGAACGCGGTCGGCATGGCGCTCGCCGAATCGCTGCTCGCGAACGAATTCAACAAGTCTGACGCGAAGATCGTCGATCACCACACGTACGTGTTCCTCGGCGACGGCTGCCTGATGGAAGGCATTTCGCACGAAGCGTGCTCGCTCGCCGGCGTGCTGAAGCTGAACAAGCTGATCGCGTTCTATGACGACAACGGCATTTCGATCGACGGCGACGTCGTTCACTGGTTTCGCGACGACACGCCGAAGCGCTTCGAAGCGTATGGCTGGAACGTGATTCCGGGCGTGATCGGCCACGACGTCGAAGCCGTCGATGCGGCCATCAGGAAAGCCAAGCAGTCCGACAAGCCGACGCTGATCTGCTGCAAGACCGTGATCGGCGAAGGCTCGCCGAACAAGGCAGGCACGCACGACGTGCACGGCGCGGCCCTTGGCGACAAGGAAGTCGCGGCCACGCGCGAGAAGCTCGGCTGGAACTACCCGCCGTTCGTGATTCCGCAGGAAGTCTACGCAGCGTGGGACGCGAAGGAGCAGGGCGCGAAGATCGAAGGCGACTGGAACACCGCGTTCGCCGCCTATCGCGCCAAGTATCCGCAAGAAGCCGCCGAATTCGAGCGCCGCATGGCGAACAAGCTGCCCGCCGACTGGGCGGAAAAGGCACAGGCGATCATCGCCGGCGCGAACGAGCGCGCTGAAACCGTCGCGACCCGCAAGGCGTCGCAGCAGGCCATCGAAGGCCTGGCGGCCGTGCTGCCCGAACTGTGCGGCGGCTCCGCTGACCTGACGGGCTCGAACCTCACGAACTGGAAGGCCGCGAAGTACGTGCGCGTCGGCGAAACGGGCGCGGCGGGCAGCTACGTGAACTACGGCGTGCGCGAATTCGGCATGAGCGCGATCATCAACGGCCTCGCGCTGCACGGTGGCCACAAGGCATTCGGCGGTACGTTCCTGACGTTCTCCGATTACAGCCGCAACGCGTTGCGCGTCGCTGCGCTGATGAAATCGCCGTCCATCTTCGTATTCACGCACGACTCGATCGGCCTCGGCGAAGACGGCCCGACCCACCAGTCGATCGAACATGTCGCGAGCCTGCGTCTGATTCCGCACATGCAGGTTTGGCGTCCGGCGGATACCGTCGAGACGGCCGTCGCCTGGACGCAAGCCGTCGAGCACCAGGGCCCGTCGTGCCTGATCTTCAGTCGCCAGAACCTTGCGTTCAATCCGCGCACCGATGCGCAGATCGCCAACATTGCGAAGGGCGGCTACGTGCTGCAAGACTGGAACGACGAAATCGTCGCGCGCAAGATCATCCTGATCGCGACGGGCTCCGAAGTCGAACTGGCAATGAAGTCGGTCGAGGCGCTCGCGCGTGAAGGCATCGCGGCACGCGTCGTGTCGATGCCCTCCACGACGACCTTCGACAAGCAGGACGCCGAGTACCGCGAGCGCGTGCTGCCGCACGGCGTGCGCCGCGTCGCGATCGAAGCGGGCGTGACGGATTTCTGGCGCAAGTATGTGGGTCTGGAAGGCGGCGTCGTCGGTATCGACGTGTTCGGCGAGTCGGCCCCGGCAGGCGTGCTGTTCAAGCATTTCGGCTTTACCGTCGAGCATGTGGTCGCGACGGCCAAGGCGGCGCTCGGCTGACGCGAGCTTCACGCCGCGCGCTGTCGCAACGACGGGCGCGCGGCGGGCTTCGCGTCGCAGCCGCGGCATCAGGGAAGAATTTTTTCAGCCATCAGGAGATAGAACATGACGATTCGTGTCGCAATCAACGGCTATGGCCGGATCGGCCGCAATACGCTGCGCGCCTTTTATGAGAACGGCAAGAAGCATGATCTCGAGATCGTCGCGATCAATGACCTTGGCGATGCCAAGACCAACGCGCATCTGACGCAGTACGACACGGCGCACGGCAAGTTCCCGGGCGAAGTGACCGTCGACGGCGAGAACCTCATCGTCAACGGCGACAAGATCCGCGTGCTGGCCAACCGCAACCCGGCTGAACTGCCGTGGGGCGAGCTGGGCGTCGATGTCGTGATGGAATGCACGGGCTTTTTCACGACGAAGGAAAAGGCGAGCGCTCACCTGAAGGGCGGCGCGAAGAAGGTGATCATCTCGGCGCCGGGCGGCAAGGACGTCGACGCGACGATCGTCTACGGCGTGAACCACAATACGCTGAAGGCCGAGCACACGGTCATCTCGAACGCATCGTGCACGACGAACTGCCTCGCGCCGCTGGTCAAGCCGCTCAATGACAAGATCGGTCTGGAAACGGGTCTGATGACCACGATCCACGCGTACACGAACGACCAGGTTCTGACGGATGTGTACCACGAAGACCTGCGCCGCGCGCGCTCGGCCACGCACAGCCAGATCCCGACGAAAACGGGCGCTGCATCGGCTGTCGGCCTCGTGCTGCCGGAGCTGAACGGCAAGCTGGACGGCTACGCGATTCGCGTCCCGACCATCAACGTGTCGATCGTCGACCTGTCGTTCATCGCCCGGCGCGACACGACCGTCGATGAAGTCAACGCGATCATGAAGGAAGCGTCGGAAGGCGCGCTGAAGGGCATCCTCGGCTACAACTCGGCGCCGCTGGTCTCGATCGACTTCAACCACAACCCGGCTTCGTCGACGTTCGACGCGACGCTGACCAAGGTGTCGGGCCGTCTGGTGAAGGTGTCGAGCTGGTACGACAACGAGTGGGGCTTCTCGAACCGCATGCTGGACACGGCGATTGCTCTCGCGAACGCGAAGTAAGCAGACCTCTCTGCCTTCATGACGCGAAAAAGCCGCTCTTCGGAGCGGCTTTTTTACGCCCGTTTCTTCCGCGGGCGTTCACGCATGCGGCGTCGGGAAATACACGCCCGCGCGCTGCGCCGCGTTCGCGATGTGCTTCTCGATGGCCTTGCCGGCCGCGTGCGGATCGCGTGCCTTCAACGCATCGAGAATCGCGCGATGCTCGTGATACGTCGACAGCACCAGCTCGCGCCGATAGAACGGCATGCGCTGGCTCTCTTTCATGATGTCGGCGCTGCTGCGCAGAATCGATTCGATGGCCGCATTGCCCGCGATATTCACGATCCGCATGTGAAAGTCGAAGTCGAGTTGCGCGGCCTCGTCCAGTTCGCCATTAGTGAGCGCGTTGTGTAGCGCGGCGATGTTGTCCTCGAACCATTCGACGTCGTCGTCGCCGATCGCAAGCGCCGCCATGCGTGCGACAAAGCCTTCCAGCGCGAAACGCATCTGATAGGTGTCCGGCAACGACGACTGATCCGCGAAACGCCACGGATGCGCGGACGATGCCTTCGTCGACTGCACATACACGCCTTTGCCGGGGCGGATCGTCAGCAGGCCGAGCGCTTCGAGCGTCGACAGCGCCTCGCGCAGCGAAGCCCGGCTGATGTCCAGTTCCTCCGACAATTGCCGCTGCGCCGGCAACAGGCTCCCAACGGGATAAGCGCCGCCTTCGATCCTCTCGCGGATCGTCGCGATGGCGGCGTCGGTGACGGTGTGCGGGACATTCTTCATGATGGCGTCGGCGGTTCGGTGCGGTCTGACCGCATTGTAGAACGGCTTCGGAAAATCGTCGCAAGCCGCTGCACCGACGCAAGTTCCGGGCGAGACTGCCGGTCAGACCAGACCGGGTAAACACCGGTCTCGGAATCCTTGACCCAACTATATCGGCTTCCTACTATTCGCCATAACAGTACTGGTCGGACCAGTATGAACAGGTCACGGAAGATCGTACTGTGGATCCAACTCGTTGATCGGGAGAAAGCCGTGTTGAAGTTCTTCAATTCGCTGTTTGGCCGGGTGGTGATCGCTCTTGTGGCGGGCATCGTGATCGGCGCGCTGTTTCCGCATTTCGCGCAGTCGCTGCGTCCATTGGGCGACGGCTTTCTCAAGCTGATCAAGATGGTGATCGGACCGATCGTGTTCTGTGTGGTCGTCAGCGGGATGTCGCACGCCGGCGATTTGAAGAAAGTGGGGCGCGTTGGCCTGAAGGCCGTCGTCTATTTTGAAATCATGACGACGATTGCGCTCGTGATCGGCGCGGTGCTCGCGTATGTGACGCGGCCGGGCGTCGGCATGAACATCGATCTGCACTCGCTCGACGCCGCGTCGCTCGCCACCTACACCGAGCACGCGAAGAGTCTGAAGGACACGGCAGCGTTTCTGCTGAAAATCATCCCCGACACTG
Organism: Paraburkholderia diazotrophica; assembly: GCF_038900755.1. Classification (GTDB taxonomy): domain Bacteria; phylum Pseudomonadota; class Gammaproteobacteria; order Burkholderiales; family Burkholderiaceae; genus Paraburkholderia; species Paraburkholderia diazotrophica_A. The sequence continues at coordinate 291,649 of NZ_JBBPEN010000008.1, read as the reverse complement.
CATTCGACGCGTTCGCGAAAGGCGACATCCTGCAAATCCTCGTGTTCTCCGTGCTGGTCGGCTCTGCGCTGTCGCTGCTCGGACCGCGCGTGCAGCGCGTCAACGGCCTGATCGATGAGCTCGCGCAAGTGTTCTTCCGTGTGATGAGCTTCATCATCAAGCTGGCGCCGCTCGGCGTGCTGGGCGCGATTGCGTTCACGACGGGCACATATGGCGTCGCGTCGTTGAAGCAGCTCGGCATGCTCGTCGTCGTGTTCTACGCGAGCTGCATCGTGTTCGTCGCGGTTGTGCTCGGCGTCGTGATGCGCCTCGCCGGCTTCAGCGTGTTCAAGCTGATCCGCTATCTGCGCGAAGAGCTGTCGATCGTGCTCGGCACCGCTTCGTCGGACGCCGTGTTGCCGCAGATCATGCGCAAGCTCGAATGGATGGGCGTGAAGGATTCGACCGTCGGCCTCGTGATTCCGACCGGCTACTCGTTCAATCTCGACGGCTTCTCGATCTATCTGACGCTCGCCGTGATCTTCATCGCGCAGGCCACCAACACGCCGCTGTCGATGCACGATCTGATCGTCGTCGTGCTGGTGTCGCTGATTACGTCGAAGGGCGCGCACGGCATTCCCGGCTCCGCGATCGTGATTCTCGCGGCGACGCTTTCAGCGATTCCCGCGATTCCCGTGCTCGGCCTCGTGCTGATCCTGCCCGTCGACTGGTTCGTCGGCATCGCCCGCGCGCTGACGAATCTGATCGGCAACTGCGTCGCGACGGTGATCGTCGGCGTATGGGAAAACGACATCGACAAGGCGCGCGCCCGCCGCGTGCTGAACCTCGACAGCGACTACCGTTTCGTGCCGACCACCACCGATCTCGGCGAAGAAGCGGGCCACGCAAATCCCGCGCACGCCGTATGACAACGCTTTCCGCCATCTGACCGACCACCCATGGCAGCGGCGGCGGGCTTCAGGAGTCCGCCGCCAGCTCACTCACTCGACTGAATACTGAACGAACCGATCATGGCCAATCCGATTCTCGATCCGAACGCACCCGCCTTCACGCGCCGCTACATGAATCTTGCCGATCCGCGTCTGGGCGCCAAGGCGCTCTTCGCCAGCGACGAATTCTTCGCGCCGAAAGAGCGCATGCTCGACCCACAGCCGGCGGTGTTCATCCCCGGCAAATACGACGACCACGGCAAATGGATGGACGGCTGGGAGACGCGCCGCAAGCGCACGACGGGCCACGACTACTGCGTCGTGCGGCTGGCGCGGCCGGGTATCGTGCACGGCGTCGATCTCGACACGAGCCACTTCACGGGCAATTTCCCGCCGGCCGCGTCGATCGACGCCTGCTACTCCGACAGCGACGTCCCCGCCGATCACGCCGACTGGCAAACCATCGTTCCCGCGACGACGCTGCAGGGCAATCAGCATCACTACGTCGAAGTCAGCGATGCGCGCGCGTTCACGCACCTGCGTGTGAACCTGTATCCGGACGGCGGACTTGCGCGTCTGCGCGTCTATGGGCAGCCGAAGCGCGACTGGGAGCGGATGGAGCGCGGCACGCTCATCGACCTGGCCGCGATCGAGAACGGCGCGTACCTGGTCGCGGCGAACAACCAGCACTTCGGGCCGGCATCGCAGATGCTGATGCCGGGGCGCGGCGTGAATATGGGCGACGGCTGGGAAACGCGGCGACGCCGCGAGCCGGGCAACGACTGGGCGATCGTTGCGCTTGCGCGTCCCGGCGTGATCCGCAAAGTCGAAGTGGATACCGCGCACTTCAAGGGGAATTTCCCGGACCGCTGCTCGCTGCAGGCGGCGTCCGTCACGGGCGGCACCGACGATTCGCTCGTCACGCAAGCGATGTTCTGGCCGGTCCTGCTGCCGGAACAGAAGCTGCAAATGGACAGCGTCCACACGTTCAGCGCTGAACTGGCCGCGCTCGGCCCTGTCACGCACGTGCGCTTCAACATCTATCCGGACGGCGGCGTATCGCGCCTGCGTCTGTGGGGCGAGATCGAATAAGGCACACTGGACAGGTCAGCGGGAACCACGGAGAAGGCCATGAACACACTGCGCATCGAGCGCCTGACGCGTGAAGCGTTTGCCCCTTTCGGCGACGTCATCGAACTGGAGGGCGCGCGGCATTATCCGATCAACGAAGGCACGACCGAGCGCTATCACGACCTCGCGAAAGTGGACGTGAGCACGCAGGGCGGCCGTCCGCTGATCAACGTGTTTCGCGCGCAGCCGCGCTCATGGCCGATCGATATCGTGATGATGGAGCGGCATCCTCTTGGCAGCCAGGCTTTCGTGCCGCTCTCGAAGACACGTTATCTGATCGTCGTCGCGCCGGCCGGTGAGCTCGACCCGACGAAGCTCAGAGCGTTCTCGACGCGCGGCTGGCAGGGCGTCAACTATGCGAAGGGCGTCTGGCATCATCCGCTGCTGGCGCTGGAGCGCATGAGCGATTTCCTGGTTGTCGACCGAGGCGGCGAAGGGCCCAACTGCGACGAAGTGTCGTTGCCGCAAGCATGGCGGCTCGAACGGGAGTCGCTCGAGGCCGTTGCCGTTTGAGGCGTTCGCTTGCGTCGCTCGCTTTCCGCCAGCAGTGGAAAGCAAAAGGCCCGGTCGATTTTCATCGGCCGGGCCTTTTGCGTATTGCCTGTCACGACGGCCCGACCGCGCCCCGAATCGCGGCCGGCGCCCGTCAGTGCTTGCGATGCGGACACTTGTCCTTCGTGCACGCGCCGTACAGCGCGAGCGCGTGTTCCTGCAGCTTGAAGCCGCGTTCCTTCGCGATCGCCTGCTGGCGGCTTTCGATTTCAGGGTCGAAAAACTCTTCGACCAGACCGCAATCGATACACACGAGATGGTCGTGATGCGTCCCTTCGTTCAGCTCAAAAACGGCTTTACCCGACTCGAAATTGCTGCGCGACAGCAGTCCCGCCTGCTCGAACTGCGTGAGCACGCGATACACCGTGGCGAGCCCGATATCCAGTTCTTCATGCAGCAGATTACGGTAGACATCTTCGGCGGTCAGATGGCGCACCGGGCTGTGCTGAAAGATCTCCAGAATCTTGAGGCGCGGTAGGGTCGCCTTGAGTCCGATATTTTTCAGATCGGTTGGATTGGTCATGGCAAGGGATCCCTAGAGTACAATGCAAGGTTCTAATAGTAATGTGAATTGCTGTTGAGGTCATCTTCGACGGAAACTCGCGCGGCTCGGGAAGCCTCGCACGGTGAGGGAAATGATTCCAAAAGCTCTATTGATCAACCGGGGGAGCCGCATGCGGGGCACCTTGATCGTCGCTGCGGCTGTGGCGGTTCTTGCTGGATGTTCCACGTACGACAGCCTGACGCAGCGCGTCGCCCAAAGCATCACGCCGTACCGCATTACTGTGGTTCAGGGCAACTTCGTGTCGAAGGAAATGGCCTCGCAGATGCAGGTCGGCATGTCGCGTGCACAGGTGAAACAGGTGCTCGGCACGCCGCTCCTGACCGACATGTTCCACGCCGATCGCTGGGACTACGTCTTCTACTTCAAGCGCGGTTCGACCTCGGTCGTCCAGCAGCGTGATTTCATCGTGAACTTCTCGGGCGATCGCGTGGCGAACTGGACGGGCGGCGAAGATCTGCCGTCGAACCTCGAACTGCTCGCCGATATCGACGGCGACCGCACGGGCAAGAAAGTGGCTGTAGCGCCTGCCGCCGCGAGCGCGGCGGGTGCGGCGAGCGCGCCCGTTGCGGAAGCGGGGTCCGCACCCGTCTCGACGCCCGATACGGCGCGCTCGTCCACGTCCGACGCCGCGCAAGCCGGCAATCTGCCCGCCGTCGATCCGAACGCGCAAGCCGCCCAGGCTGCGAACCGCCTGACCAACGCCGTGCAGGCGCCGGCGCCCGGCACGACGCCGTCGGTGCGCGCGGGTACGCCGCAGTCGAATGGCGGCGTACCGCAGAACTCGACGGAGCCTGGCCAGCCGCAGTTCCGCTTCACGCGTCCACCGCCTCCGCAGATCCAGGGCGTGCCGAAGGACAACCCCGTCGGTCCGACCGGTCCCCAAAGCAACAATGGCAACAATGGACAGGCGAAAGATGCGCCCGTCGCGTCGTCGCCGGGTTCGTCACAGACCAACACGGGAACGGGCGGCTGATTCCGCTGTCCGGAATATGACGGGCGGCGTCTTCGCCCGTCATGCGTCTCCCCGCGATGCACGGCAGCTTGGGTTCATCGCATGGTTCGGCGCGATAGTCCGGCTCATGCACGAGTGTCCGTGAGTGTCCGTTGCTCGCTTCGTTTCATTGATCGCCGGCCTGCGCGCTGCCTTTCGGATCAACTGACAGCGCAACAGTCGGCGCAACCCGATGGCGCCGTTCGACGGCGCTGTTTGCTGGATTACCCATGAAAATTGCCATCGCTGGCGCATCGGGCCGCATGGGCCGGATGCTCATCGAAACCGTCCTCAACGATCCCGACGCGACGCTTTCCGGCGCGCTCGATCGCGAGGGCGCGCCGCAGCTCGGTCAGGACGCCGGAGCGTTTCTGGGCAAGCAGACGGGCGTGCTTATCTCGGACGATATCGACGCCGTGCTCGCGCAGTCCGACTGTCTGATCGATTTCACGCGCCCCGAAGGCACGATCGCGCACATCGACGCGGCGCTGCGCACGAACACGAAACTCGTGATCGGCACGACGGGGTTCGACGACGCGCAAAAGGCGCGCATCCGCGCGGCCGCTGAAAAAATCGCCATCGTGTTCGCGTCGAACTTCAGCGTCGGCGTGAACGTGACGATGAAGCTGCTCGAATTCGCCGCGCCGCATTTCTCGCAGGGCTACGACATCGAAATCATCGAGGCGCATCACCGTCACAAAGTGGACGCGCCGTCGGGCACTGCGTTGACGATGGGCGAAGTGGTCGCGAAAGCGCTGGGCCGCAAGCTCGAAGACTGCGCGGTGTACGCGCGCGAAGGCGTGACGGGCGAGCGCGATCCGTCGACGATCGGCTTTTCGGCGATACGCGGCGGCGACATCGTCGGCGATCACACGGTGCTGTTCGCGGGAATCGGCGAGCGCATCGAGATCACGCACAAATCGGCAAGCCGTCTGTCGTATGCACAAGGCGCGCTGCGTGCGGTACGTTTCCTGCAAGGCCATCGGAACGGCCTGTTCGACATGCAGGACGTGCTTGGCCTTCGCTGAGCACCCGTAGCCTGTTCTCACGCGCCGGGGCACTCGTGGCCGAGGCGAACGGCGAGGTCCGATGGCAAACTCCGGCATCATCCACTACCTGCAATCCAGCGACGCCATTACGCATGGCGTCGCGTACGTGCTGCTGGCGATGTCGATTGCGAGCTGGTGTTTCCTGATCGTCAAAAGCTGGATGCTCGGGCGCGCGAAGCGCCAGGGGCCGCGCGCCATCGCGCTTTTCTGGCAGGCGCCGACGCTCGCCGACGGCGTCGCCGCGCTGCGGCTCGCCGATCGCGAGCACGTCTTTTCTCCGTTGGCGGAAGCGGCGCTGCAGGCGTCGGAAGTCGAGATGCCGGGCGTGCTGCTCGCGCGCGTCGAGCGCAGCGAACGCGTGCTGCGGGCGCTGCGCCAGGCGCTGCATCGCTCGCAACGGCGGCTGGAATTCGGGCAGGTGCTGCTGGCGTCGGTGGGTAGCACCGCGCCGTTCGTCGGCCTGCTCGGCACCGTGTGGGGCATCTATCACGCGCTCGGCAGCATCGCGTCGAGCGGTCAGGCGATGATCGAAAACGTCGCGGGGCCCGTCGGCGAAGCGCTCATCATGACGGCGTTCGGCCTCGTCGTCGCGATTCCCGCCGTGCTCGCCTATAACGTGCTTGGACGGATGGTGCGGCAGTTGTCGGAGGAACTCGACGGCTTCGCGCACGATCTGCACGCGTATGTCTGCGCGCCCGCCGGAGAGACGCGCGACGGTGCGCGCGCCGACATGCGCGACGCCCAGGGCAACCGTTCGCCCGCGCGGACGCAGGCTTAGTTTCGGCCAACGCTGAAACGGAAGGAGCGAGGCACGATATGGCATTCGGCGGACTCGACAGACACAAGACGGCCGCGCCGATGGCGGACATCAACATGACGCCGCTGATCGACGTGATGCTCGTGCTGCTCGTCATTTTCATCATCACGGCGCCGCTGTTCACGCACGCGATCCGGCTCGATCTGCCGCGCGTGGCGTCCGCCGAGGCGCGCGAGACGCCGCAGACCATCACGCTGTCCATCGACGCGACAGGCAAGCTCTACTGGAACGACAAGCCCGTCACACTCGAGCAGATGCGCGCGCAGTTCAACGACGCCGGCAAGCAAAAGCAACAGCCCGAAATCCATCTGCGTGCCGAGCGTTCGACGCGCTACGAGGTCATCGCGCAGGTGATGGGCGCCGCGCAGCAGGCGGGCCTGGAGCGGATCGGCTTCGTGACCGAGCCGCCATCGGCGGGCAATGCGAAAGCCGGAGTTGCGACGACAGGCGGCGCGAACGCGGGACAGCCAGCGCCTTCGACAGCGGGAGCATCCGCCGCGCAGTGAGCGTCATCGCATCGCTGCCGGGCCAAAAGCCCGTTTTCACCGCGAACCGGAATCGAACCGGAATCAATCGGCGCGCAAAACGCGCCGCGTACGCCGCATCGCGTGCGGCGTCGTCCCGCCCGGACGGTATAATCAGCCCTTTCCCCTTGACGCAAGGGGAATCGACGAGACATTTCTTCACGCAGAGCACCGGCCGGTGCCGAAGCACTGAAAAGCGGCACCGAACCAGCGATCCCATCACACCATGCACGAAAAATACGTTCCCTCCGACGTCGAATCCGCCGCGCAAGGACAATGGCGCGTCAGCGACGCGTACAAAACGACGGAAAAGGCCGACAAGCCGAAGTTCTATTGCGTTTCGATGCTGCCGTATCCGTCGGGCAAGCTGCATATGGGGCACGTACGCAACTACACGATCAACGACGTCATGTACCGCTATCTGCGGATGAACGGCTACAACACGCTGATGCCGATGGGCTGGGACGCGTTCGGCATGCCCGCCGAGAACGCCGCGATGGCCAACGGCGTGCCGCCCGCAAAGTGGACATACGACAACATCGCGTACATGAAGAAGCAGATGCAGTCGATGGGTCTCGCTATCGACTGGTCGCGCGAAGTCGCCACGTGCAGCCCGGACTACTACAAGTGGAACCAGTGGATCTTCCTGAAGATGCTGGAGAAGGGCATCGCGTACAAGAAGACGGGCACCGTGAACTGGGACCCCGTCGATCAGACCGTGCTCGCGAACGAGCAGGTGATCGACGGCCGCGGCTGGCGTTCGGGCGCGCTCGTGGAAAAGCGCGAAATCCCGATGTACTACATGCGCATCACGCAGTACGCGGATGAACTGCTGAACGATCTCGACGGCCTCGGCTGGCCCGAGCGCGTGAAGATCATGCAGCAGAACTGGATCGGCAAGAGCTATGGCGTGAACTTCGGCTTCCCGTACGAAATCGACGGCGAGCAGAAGCTCTTGCGCGTGTTCACGACGCGCGCCGACACGATCATGGGCGTGACGTTCTGCGCGGTCGCCGCCGAGCACCCGCTCGCGACGCGTCTCGCACAGGACAAGCCCGAGCTGCTGCCGTTCATCGACGAGTGCAAGCACGGCGGCGTCGCCGAAGCCGACATGGCGACGATGGAAAAGAAGGGCATGCCGACGGGCTTTTACGTCACGCATCCGCTGACGCAGGAAAAGGTCGAGGTGTGGATCGGCAACTACGTGCTGATGAGCTACGGTGAAGGCGCCGTGATGGGCGTGCCGGCGCACGACGAGCGTGACTTCGCGTTCGTGAAGAAGTACGGCATTCCCGTCAAGCAGGTTGTCGCAGTCGTTGGCCAGCCGTTCTCGACGGACGCATGGCAGGAGTCGTACAGCGACAAGGAAAACGGCGTGCTGGTCAACAGCGGCAAGTACGACGGCATGAAGTACCAGGAAGCCGTCGACGCCATCGCCGCCGATCTCAAGGCGCTCGGCCTCGGCGACAAGCAGGTCACGTGGCGTCTGCGCGACTGGGGCATCTCGCGCCAGCGCTACTGGGGCACGCCGATCCCGATCATCCACTGCCCGTCGTGCGGTGACGTGCCCGTGCCCGAGAAGGATCTGCCCGTCGTGCTGCCCGAAGACCTGGTGCCGGACGGCACCGGCAATCCGCTCGCGAAGTCGGAAGCGTTCCTGAACTGCACGTGTCCGAAGTGCGGCGCGGCCGCGAAGCGAGAGACCGACACGATGGACACGTTCGTCGATTCGTCGTGGTACTTCTATCGCTACGCGGCGCCCGACGCAAAGACGATGGTCGACGAGCGCACCGATCACTGGATGCCGATGGACCAGTACATCGGCGGCATCGAGCACGCCATTCTTCACCTGTTGTATTCGCGCTTCTGGGCGAAGGTCTGCCGCGATCTGGGCATCGTGAAGTTCGGCGAGCCGGCGAAGAACCTGCTCACGCAGGGCATGGTGCTCAACGAAACGTACTACCGCGAGAACGAAGCGGGCAAGAAGACCTGGTACAACCCGGCCGACGTCACCGTCACGCACGACGACAAGGGCCGCCCTATCGGCGCGACGCTGAACGCCGACGGCCAGCCCGTCGAGCTGGGCGGCGTCGAGAAGATGTCGAAGTCGAAGAACAACGGCGTCGATCCGCAAGTGCTGATCGACCAGTACGGCGCCGACACCGCGCGTCTCTTCACGATGTTCGCCGCGCCGCCCGAGCAGCAACTCGAATGGTCGGGTGCGGGCGTCGAAGGCGCGAGCCGATTCCTGCGCCGCGTGTGGGCGTTCGGCCAGGCGAACGAAGCGGCGCTGCGCGAGCGCGCATCGTTCGATGCCGCAAAACTCGCCGATACGGAGAAAACGCTGCGCCGCGAAATCTACGGCGTGCTGAAGCAGGCCGATTTCGACTATCAGCGTCTGCAGTACAACACGGTTGTGTCGGCGGCGATGAAGATGCTCAACGCGCTCGAAGGCGCACGCAGTGGCGAACCCGGCGCGAGCCCCGCCGTACTGCGCGAAACCTACGGCGTGCTGCTGCGCGTGCTGTACCCGGTCGTGCCGCACATCACGTTCCAGCTGTGGCAGGAACTCGGCTACGCGGATGAATTCGGCACGCTGCTCGATGCGCCGTGGCCGAAGGTCGACGAAAAGGCGCTGGAGCAAAGCGAGATCGAACTCGTGCTGCAGGTGAACGGCAAGGTGCGCGGCGCCGTGACGATCGCGAAGGACGCGTCGCGTGAAGCGATCGAAGCGGCTGCCCTCGCGCACGAAATGTTCGCGAAGTTCAGCGAAGGCAAGCCGGCGAAGAAGGTGATCGTCGTGCCCGGCCGCCTCGTGAACGTCGTCGTCTGACGGCCGCGCCGAATGTGCCGGTTGGTGCCGATCAATCGCGATTGCGCTTTAACTGCGAATCAGGAGCCCATGTGAACCGCAGATCGTTTTTGACCCTGGCGTGCAGCGCTGTGCTGCTGTCCGCGTGCGGCTTCCAGTTGCGCGGCCAGCAGAACTACGCGTTCAAGCGCCTCGCCATCACGGGCGCGACGCCGCCCGTCGCTGCGCGCCTGACGCGCATGGTGCAGGGCGGCAGCGACACGGTGATCGTGAATTCGTCCAGCAACGCGGACGCGGTCCTGGTGGTTTCGGAGTCGCGTGGCACGGGCGTGCTGACGCTGAGCTCGCTCGGCGTAGTCGAGGAATACGCGCTGAACTATTCGCTGAACTACACGCTGAGGGGCTCGGACGGCACTTTGTTGATTCCGCCCAGCTCGATCGCGTTGAATCGCGCGATGACGTATAGCGATCAGTTCTCGCAAGCGAAGACCGCGGAAGCAGACATCCTGTACGCCGACATGCAGAACGACGCCGTCGATCAGCTGATGCGGCGTCTCGCCGTCGTGCGCTCGCTGCATCCGGCGCCGGGCCAGGAAGTGCCGGGCGTCGCGCCGCGCGCGCCGCTGCCGCCGCCGCCGCTCTGATCCGCCGACTGCATCGACCCGCTTTCACTCTCGTTCATCCGTAACCATGCAACTGCGTCTTGACGCGCTCGAAGCGCACCTCGCGAAAGGACTCGCCGGCCTGTACGTCGTGTACGGCGACGAGCATCTGCTCGCGCAGGAAGCGTGCGACCGCATCCGCGCGGCGGCGCGCGCAAGCGGCTTTACGGATCGCACGGTGTTCACGGTGGAGCGCGGTTTCGACTGGAGCTCGCTGCTCGGCGCGAGCCAGTCGATGTCGCTGTTCGGCGACCGGCAACTCGTCGAGTTGCGCATTCCGACGGGCAAGCCCGGCAAGGAAGGCGCCGATGCGCTGAAGACGCTCGCGGCGTCGGCGAACCCTGACGTGCTAACGCTCATTACACTGCCGCGTCTCGACGCCGCGACGCAAAAGGCCGCGTGGTTCACGGCGCTCGCAGACGCCGGCGTCGCGCTGAAAATCGATCCTGTCGAGCGCGCGCAGTTGCCGAACTGGGTCGGGCAGCGGCTTGCACAGCAAGGTCAGCGCGTCGCGCCGGGTGAAGATGGCAAGCGCGCGTTGCAGTTCATCGCGGAGCGCGTCGAAGGCAATCTGCTGGCGGCGCATCAGGAGATCCAGAAGCTCGGGCTGCTGTATCCGTCCGGCGCGCTGACGTTCGAACAGATCCACGATGCCGTGCTCAACGTCGCGCGCTACGACGTGTTCAAGCTCAACGAAGCGATGCTGGCAGGCGACATCGGCCGGCTGTCGCGCATGCTCGACGGCCTGAAGGGCGAAGGCGAGGCGGCTGTGCTCGTGCTGTGGGCCGTCGTCGAAGAGATTCGCACGCTGCTGCGGATCAAGCGCGGCGTCGAGGCCGGCAAGCCACTCGCGATGCTGTTGCGCGAGAACCGCGTATGGGGCCCGCGTGAGCGGCTCGTCGGGCCCGCGCTGTCACGCGTGACGGAAGCCTCGCTCGAAAAGGCGCTCGCGCTGGCGGCGAAGCTCGACCGGCAGGTGAAGGGCTTGTCGGGCGGCACGCCGGGCAATCACCGCAATGACCCGCCGCCCGATCCGTGGGCTGGCCTCTTCGAGCTTGCGATGGCTGTCGCCGGCGCGCAGGCTTCAGATGCGCGCGGCGCGCCGACGCGGCCTGCGCCAGGTCGGCCGGCAGCCGCGCGGCCAGCGCCAATGCGTCGACCGTCGTAGGCTGTCGCACGCTGACGGATCATTACGCAGAGCCGAACCGCAGCGGCGCTCGCGTGTCTCCAGATTCCTCGTCAGGCCGTCCGGCAGCCTTTCCCGGTCCGTGACACCGCGCCGCCGCGCCAAGCACGCCGTAGTCACACGTCTTACAATCGTCGCATCGTTCCGCTTGCAGAAATTGTCCGCCGCGCTTCGTGCAGAAAGCGGCACAACGGGAATCATCATGGATATCGACCAGTACATGACCGACCTCGGCCGCCGCGCGCGTCATGCGTCGCGCGCAATGGCGCGGGCGTCGACGGCGGCGAAGAACGCCGCGCTCGAAGCCGTCGCAGTTGCCATCGAGCGCGAAACGGGCGCGCTGAAGGAAGCGAACGCGCGCGATCTCACGCGCGCTCGCGACAAGGGCCACGACGCCGCCTTCATCGATCGCCTGACGCTGTCGGACAAGGCACTGAACACGATGATCGAAGGCTTGCGGCAAGTGGCCGCGCTGCCCGATCCGATCGGCGAAATCACCAGTCTGAAGTACCGGCCGAGCGGCATCCAGGTCGGCCAGATGCGCGTGCCGCTGGGCGTCATCGGGATCATCTACGAATCGCGGCCGAACGTGACCATCGATGCGGCCGCGCTGTGCCTAAAATCCGGCAACGCGACGATTCTGCGTGGCGGCTCGGAGGCGCTCGAATGCAACACGGCGCTGGCGAAGCTGATCGGCGAAGGGCTGGAAAAGGCGGGCCTGCCGCAAGAGGCTGTGCAGGTGGTCGAAACGTCGGATCGCGCGGCGGTCGGCAAGCTGATCACGATGACCGAATACGTCGACGTGATCGTGCCGCGCGGCGGCAAGAGCCTGATCGCGCGCCTGATCGAAGAAGGCCGCGTGCCGATGATCAAGCACCTCGACGGCATCTGCCATGTGTATGTCGACGATCGCGCGGACATCGCGAAGGCGATGAATGTCTGCGACAACGCGAAGACGCACCGCTACGGCACCTGCAACACGATGGAGACGCTGCTGGTCGCGCGCGGCGTCGCGGCTGAGGTGCTGCCGCCGCTCGGCAAGCTGTATCGCAGCAAGGAGGTGGAGCTGCGCGTCGATCCGGCGGCCCGGAAGCTGCTCGAAGCGGCTGGCGTTGGTCCGCTCGTCGATGCGACGGAGGAGGACTGGCGAACCGAATATCTCGCGCCTGTGCTCGCTGTGAAGGTCGTCGACGGCATCGATCAGGCGATCGAGCACATCAACGAATACGGCTCGCATCACACGGACGCGATCGTCACGGAAGACCACGACCGCGCGATGCGCTTCCTGCGCGAAGTGGACTCGGCGAGCGTGATGGTCAACGCATCGACGCGTTTTGCCGACGGCTTCGAATTCGGCCTCGGCGCGGAGATCGGCATCTCGAACGACAAGCTGCATGCGCGCGGGCCCGTCGGGCTGGAAGGGCTGACGTCGATGAAATATGTCGTGCTCGGACGCGGCGAAGGTCGCCAATAGCCCTTCAAAAAGCCCTTCATAAAACGAACAAGGATCGCAGATGTTGTGGGTCAAGACGTTTCACATCGTTCTGGTGGCTTCGTGGTTCGCGGGGCTCTTTTATCTGCCGCGGATTTTCGTCAATCTCGCGATGGAGACCGATCCGAACGCGGTGAAACGTCTGTTGATCATGGCCCGCAAGCTGTTTCGCTTCATGACGCTCATCGCGGTGCCGGCGCTGGCATGCGGCTTGTGGCTGTGGCTGGTGATCGGGATCGGCAGCGGTGAGGGCTGGATTCACGCGAAGGTCGGCGTGGTTGTGCTGCTCGTCATCTATCATGCGTATTGCGGCGTGCTGCTGCGCACGTTCGAGCGCGGTGAAAACCGGCGCTCGGACAAGTGGTACCGGATGTTCAATGAGCTGCCTGTTCTGGGCATGCTCGTAGCCGTTGCGCTGGTGGTGATCAAGCCGTTCTGATTTTCAGGCTGTTCGATTCGCGGCGTCGATAAAAAGCCCGGTTTGCTGGAAACAGCAAACCGGGCTTTTTGCTTTCTGAGATCGGGCGCTGGATATTTCCGCTGCCCGTTTCGCAGAGCCGATCATGACTCGGTGCGCTACGCGGGTGTCGAGGTTCGTCGCGGCGTCGGCAATCGAACTGACGATCGTGGTGCCGACGTCGCATACCGGAGCAGAGACCGTATCGGTGTTCACCGTCTAACTATCGCCGTTCGCATTAGCGATAGAAGCATCCATCGTGTACAGCAGGTGTATCGCTTACAGCGTCTGTGCTCGTTATGTTCGCGCCGGCAGCCAGGACACCGATATCAACCACACTCTCCACCGTTCGCTCGAACGACTTGCTGATCTCGGCTGTCGCCTCAGCCAGCCTTTCCCTTGTGGCGGCTTTTTTAATCGAGCCTCGCACGTCTCGCCCTTGGAGGCGAAACGAATCGGGAAGTTTATTAAAAGGCAAATGCGAAATTAGGAATAGTCCTATTTGCGGGCGGTGAAGATTAATTTTGAACGGGATTGATTGGATATCGCTGTGGCAATTGATGTCGTCTTCTTCGTTGAATTCGGAAATTAGGAATATTCTCATTCCACGTGCATGGATATCGTCTTAAATTCTCGCATGTCGCTGACAGAGCAATCGATATTTGCTGAGTTGAAACACTGAGACACCTGTGAATTGCTGCATTTTCATGCAAATTGATCGCCAAGTCGCAACTTTGTCCAGCGCTTCTTGATGCCCGATAGGGCTTAACTCGCTTCCGTTTCGAAGAAGGGGCAAGGGCGATATCGATATCAGAAGTATTTTGTTATTGAAATTAATTTGATTGACTTCTTTTGCATTTTTTTGACTGCAAGAGAAGTATATGCGCGATTAATCAGGCTCGGGATATTGAGTTTGCTTGCGAGATATCCGTAATGCTCAAATAAGGCATTGAAGCATGCGAGTTTAGATGGGTCGTATTTAAGTTCTTTGTCTTGTATTTAAGGTCTTGGATTGTGAATAAGATATTTAAAACGGTTTGGTGTCAGGCGTCGCGTACTTGGGTCGCGGCTTCCGAGCACGCGCTGGGCGTGAAGAAATCCGAATCTGGCGGCGCGGCGTCGGCGGATGCGGGTTTGTCGAAGTGGTTCCGGCTGTCGGTGCTGGCGGCAGTATCGCTGGCGGCCATGGGGATGATCGGGCCGTTCGCTTCTGAGGCGCAGGCTGCCGGCAACATCGTTTTTTGTGCGAACTATGGTGGTTCGTACGACGGCTACGGCGCGACCAGTCAGACTAGCGCGACTTGCACCACCGGTGTTACTTCATGGGCAGGCGGTGTCACCCCCGGTACGGGTGATTGGACCGGAATTTCGGCCGATGATACGCAAATGGTCATTAATGGCACTACTGGAATAATCTCTTACAGGGTGGGAGGCGCGAGTGGCCCCGTAATGACGATGTCCAGTTCCGGTGGTCACGTGCTGCTGTCGGGTGTAGCCGCGGGTGTGAGCCCAACCGACGCGGTGAACATGAGCCAGCTCACTTCACTGTCGACGTCGACCTCGACGAGCGTGTCCTCACTGTCCACTGGCCTGAGCACGACCAACAGCAATATGGCGTCGCTGTCGACCTCGGCCTCGACGGGTATCAGCTCGCTGTCGACGGGGCTGAGCACGACGAACAGCAGTGTGGCCTCGCTGTCGACCTCGGCGTCGACGGGCATCAGCTCGCTGTCGACGGGGCTGAGCACGACCAACAGCAGTGTGGCGTCGCTGTCGACCTCCGCCTCGACGGGTATCCGCTGATCCACAATTCGCATCTCATTGGCGAATGCGGGTATCGGTATCGCAACTTTGACTGTGAAGAGGGTGGGCGGGCGTTGCAGGCGGCTTTTGCCGGACACGACGCGAATCTCGATGTGTACCGTCGCACGGCGCGTGACTTCTTGCGCGGACTCGACCCGGAGAACGAAGTCAATGTCCGTGTCTACAGCGATGCGATCGCCGCGCTCTACGAGGAGCAGCCATGAGCGGCCTGCGCATCGGTATCACGATCGGTCTGCATCAGGCAAAGGAAACGCTGTGGAACAACGGGATCAAGCAAAACGCGGCGTTTCTTGCAGATGCGTTGCGCAACTGCCCGCAGGTTGTCAGCGTGACGCTGGTCAATACAACCGACATCCCGATCACACCCGCCTTGCCATGGAATCTCGAACGCTATCCCACCGTCACGTTCGACGCAGCCAAGGACGCCATCGACGTGCTCATCGAACTGGGTGGCCAGATCGATGCTGCGCGGACCGACTATCTGAAGCGGCGCGGCGTGCGACTGGTGTCCTACTGCTGCGGATTCGAGTACGTCCATGCGATGGAGTCGGTGTTGTTCCGCCGACGCATGTGGGGTGAACATTTGTTCGTTAACCAGCGTTACGACGACATCTGGATCATTCCGCAGGTGGCGAATATCAGCCGCGCGTATTTCGAGGTGTTGCGACGGCAGATCGGGCGTGTCGTGCCGTTTGTATGGAGTCCGGAGTTTATCGACGAACGTGCCGGATCGCTTCCGCATGCAGGCGAATACCGCCCACGCAGCGGAGCGCGGCGCCTGACGGTGATGGAGCCGAACATCAATGTCGTGAAGTTCTGTCTGTATCCGGTGCTGATCGCCGAGATGGTCTACCGTCGGCGGCCCGACAGCATTGCGCTGCTGCAGGTGACCAATGCGGAGCAGCTTGCGCGGGAAAGCATCGAATTCGTCACGCTGATGAATCAGCTCGACATCGTGCGTGATCACAAGGCTGTCTTCCTCGGGCGCCACGATACACCGACCTTTCTGGCCGGGCATACCGACATTGTGATTTCGCACCAGCTCGAGAACCCGCTCAACTATTTCTATCTCGAGGTGTGCTGGCAGGGATATCCGCTCGTGCACAATGCTTTGCTATGCAGAGATCTCGGTTACTACTACGAAGGCAACGACGTTGACGACGGGGCGCGGCGGGTCGACGAAGTGATCGATACGCATGACGCACATGCGTCGTGGTACCGCGAGCATCAGCGCAGCCTGATCGCACGTTATTTACCCAATGACCACCAGCTAGTGGCAACCTACGCCGCGCTACTCGATGACCTCATGCGCGCGCCCATACGCTAGCGGGACTGCCTGCCGATGGCCAACCATGGTGGCGTCGCGCAACATCGCAATGGCGGGTTCACCGCCGCCGTGCGTCACTCCTGCGGCCCAACTCTTCTTCGCGCGATCAGATCCTTCGCGCCTGCCAGTTTTTCCGCCAGATCCGGCCCTCGCTGAAGCGCGACGCCGACCGCCAGAATATCGCCGATCGCGAGATGCGACGTGCGCGACGTCATCGGTGAAAAGATGTCGGTGTCTTCGTCGACATTGGCGAACAAGCCAATCGACGCAATCCGCGCCAGCGGCGAATTCCCATGCGTGACCGCGATCACTTTTGCGCCAGCGGCGAGCGCTGACTGCGCCGCATCGATGATGTCGCGCGTGCGGCCCGTATTCGAAATCGCCACCACGACATCGCCTTCGCCCAGCAAGGCCGCCGACATGAGAAACGTATGCGGATCGGAATACGCGACGCTCGGCATGCCTAGCCGGAAGAACTTGTGCTGCATGTCGAGCGCGGCGATGCCCGAGCCGCCCGCGCCGTAGAACTCGATGCGCTTCGCGCGCGCGAGCAGCTGAATCGCAGTCGCGACACTATCGGTCGACAGATTGTTACGCACCTGGATCAGCGCGCCGATCGTCCGGTCCAGCACCTTCGCAGCGACGCCCGGCGCCGGCTCGTCGGGCCGAACGTCGCGATAAACGGCGGGCACCTCCGTTGCGATGCCTTGCGCGAGCCGGATCTTGAACTCGCGGAAGCCGGAAAATCCGAGCGCATGACAGAAGCGCGCGATGGTCGGCTGGCTGACGCCCGCGCGCGCGGCGACCTCCGTCATTGACAGGTCGAGCACTTCGCGCGGCGCTTCGATCACGTAGTCGGCGAGCTTGCGTTCGGAAGGGCGCAACTGGTCGCGCATCGCTTCCACCTGGGACAGCATCATCGGGAATCTCGCACTATGCTGAAGAATGCGTGGACTATAGCTGATAGATGAATCGGGTACAAAAACTACATATCTGCTGTAGGTGATTACCCTGATGTCAGGCTGAAAATTCCCGAAAGCGCTGATTTATAAAGCTCAGACGTGAATTCGGCTGTCCGGCAGATTCAGCAATTGCAACATTGTGCGTGTGTAGTTTTTCTACTAATATCCCGATTGCCGGCGTTCCATGCCGTTCCCCGCGATATCAATCTGGCGCAAGCGCGCGTGCGCGCGAGCCAGCGACGAAGGAGCATCGATGGTTTCCCCGCATTCGCAACTGATGAAAGTCACGAAGCGCGTGATCGAGCGCAGCAAGCCTGCGCGTGACGCCTATCTGTCGCGCATCGACAAGGCGCAGGGCAAGTTCCCGGCGCGCGGCGCGCTGTCCTGCGCGAACCTCGCGCACGGCTTTGCCGGTCTGGAGGGCAACGACAAGCTCGTCATCAAGCAGATCCGCCAGCCGAATATCGGCATCGTCTCGTCGTACAACGAGATGCTTTCGGCGCATGCGCCATACAAGGATTTCCCTGACATCATCAAGGCCGCCGCGCGCGAAAGCGGCGGCGTCGCGCAGTTCGCGGGCGGTGTGCCGGCGATGTGCGACGGCATCACGCAGGGCAACGCGGGGATGGAGCTGTCGCTGTTCTCGCGCGAAGTGATTGCGATGAGCACGGCCGTCGCGCTCACGCACAACATGTTCGACGCGGCGCTGTGCCTCGGCGTGTGCGACAAGATCGTGCCTGGCCTGCTGATCGGCGCGCTGCAGTTCGGCCATCTGCCGACCATCTTTGTGCCCGCCGGTCCGATGACGAGCGGCCTCTCGAACGACGACAAGGCGAAAGTGCGCCAGCAGTTCGCGACGGGCCAATGCGGCCGCGACGCGCTGCTCGAGTCCGAAGCCGCCGCGTATCACAGCCACGGCACCTGCACGTTCTACGGCACGGCCAACAGCAATCAGATGCTGATGGAAATCATGGGCCTGCATCTGCCGGGCTCGGCGTTCGTGCATCCGCATACGCCGCTGCGCGACGCGCTCACGGCTCAAGCCGCGCACCGCGTGCTCGACCTCACCGCCGATCGCGGCCAGTACATGCCGATCGGTCACGTGATCGACGAGAAGGCGATCGTCAACGGCATCGTCGGCTTGCTGGCGACGGGCGGCTCGACCAATCACACGCTGCACCTCGTCGCGATTGCGCGGGCGGCGGGCATCATCATCGATTGGGACGATTTCGATACCCTGTCCGCGTCGGTGCCGCTGCTGGCGAAGGTCTATCCGAACGGCAAGGCCGACGTGAACCACTTTCACGCCGCGGGCGGCATGGCGTTCCTGATCCGCAATCTGCTTGAAGGCGGCCTGTTGCACGACGACGTAAACACGGTCGCTGGCAAGGGTCTCGCGCGCTATACGGAAGAGCCGAAGTTGCTCGACGGCAAGCTGACGTGGGTGCCGGGCGTCACCGAAAGCCAGGACGCGGCGGTGCTGCGCGCCATCGACGAACCGTTCCAGCCGGACGGCGGTCTGCGTCTGATGCAGGGCAAGCTCGGGCGCGGCGTCATCAAGATTTCGGCCGTCGCGAAGCAGCATCGCACGGTGAAGGCGCCCGCGATCGTGTTCGATTCGCAGGAAGCCGTGCAGGAAGCGTTCGACAACGGCGAACTGAAACGCGACTTCATCGCCGTGGTGCGCTTCCAGGGCGCCCGCGCAAATGGCATGCCCGAACTGCATCGTTTGACGCCGCTCCTCGGCGTGTTGCAGGATCAAGGTTTCCACGTCGCGCTCGTGACGGACGGCCGTATGTCGGGTGCATCGGGCAAGGTGCCCGCCGTCATTCACGTGTCGCCGGAAGCGTTGCTGCAAGGTCCGCTCGGCAAGGTGCGCACGGGCGATACGATCGTCATCGACGCGGAAGCGGGCGTGCTGGACGTCGAAATCGAAGATGCGCAATGGGCTGAGCGTCCGATTGCCGTGTCGCAGCATCAGGCGGAAAACGAAGTGGGCTTCGGCCGCGAGCTGTTCGGCGTGTTCCGCTCGGCGGCGGCGCCGGCGGAGTTGGGCGCGTCGGTGTTCGGGCCGCTCGTCGGCGAAAAGACGCACGCAACGCAGCACGCAGGTCAAGCCGCAAGCGCCGTGGCGAGCGAAGCCAGTCACGCAATGCAGAAATGAAGCGATAAGGAGTCTGAAGATGACGTCGAAAACAGTCAGCGAAATCGTGCGCCTGGGACCGGTGATTCCCGTCCTCGCATTCGATACCGTCGAGCAGGGCGAACACGTTTCGCGCGCGCTGCACGCAGGCGGCGTGAAAGTGCTCGAAATCACGCTGCGCACGCCTGCGGGCATCAAGGCGATCGAGCGCGCGAGCCAGCTTGCCGAAGACATCGTCGTCGGTGTCGGCACGATCACGAGGCCCGAGCACTGCGAACAGGCGAAGAAGGCGGGCGCGCAGTTCGGCGTATCGCCGGGCCTCACGAAAGAGATGCACAAGGCCGCGCAGGATGCGGGTCTGCCGCTGCTGCCCGGCGTGATGACGCCGAGCGACATCATCGTCGCGCTGGAACTCGGCTATGAAATCGTCAAGTTCTTCCCGGCGCAGCAGGCAGGCGGCGTCCCCATGCTGCAGGCCTTCTACGGCCCGTTCCCGACGCTGAAGTTCTGCCCGACGGGCGGCATCACGGCGGAATCGGCGCCGAACTTCCTCGCGCTGCCGAACGTCGTGTGCGTCGGTGGTTCGTGGCTGACGCCGAAGGCCGCGCTCGCCACCCAGAACTGGGACGAAGTCACGCGCCTCGCGCACGCTGCAAGCGAACTGGCCGCGCCCGCGCATTGATTCGCGGCATCGCGTTTTGACGAAGCGCGTGAGAGAGGGTCGATACAATCGGCTCGACACAGCCTCCCCGTTTTAGCCTTGAAAGGCTTTAGCGGCGAGGCTTTTTGTTTGTTGCGCGAGGACTTCGCGCGCCACGAACGTCAACAGACAGTAAAATTCAGCGTCCGCGAATACGCCTCTTCTGAAGGCGTTTTCAGCATCCGGAAGCGGGCGAGTGCAGCAGCACTTGCAACTCAAACCAACAAAGCAAAGGAGGAGCTTCATGGAAGCTGTCCACGGCAGCATGCTGCTGGTATACGCCCTGATCGCCATTGCGGTGCTGATCCTGATGATCACGCGCTTCAAGGTCTATCCGTTCCTCGTCCTCATCATCGTTTCGCTGCTGCTGGGCCTTGCTGTCGGCATGCCGGCAGGCACGATCGTGAAGTCGTTCGAAACGGGTAACGGCAACACGCTGGGCCATATCGCGATCGTCGTCGGCCTCGGCACGATGCTCGGCAAGATGATGGCCGAGTCGGGCGGCGCCGAGCGTATCGCCACGACGCTGATCAGCTGGTTCGGCGAAAAGAACATCCACTGGGCGATGATGTTCGTCGCGATCATCGTCGGCTTGCCGGTGTTCTTCGAAGTGGGCTTCGTGCTGCTGATCCCCATTGCCTTCAACGTCGCGAAGCGCACGGGCAAATCGCTGCTGCTGATCGGCCTGCCGATGGTCGCGGGCCTCTCCGTCGTGCACGGTCTGATCCCGCCGCACCCGGCCGCGCTGCTCGCCGTCCAGGCGTATCACGCGGATATCGGCCGCACGATCGCATACGGTCTGATCGTCGGCGTGCCGACGGCCATCGTGGCGGGTCCGCTGTTTGCGCTGCTGATTCACCGTCAGATCAAGCTCGCGAATAACAATCCGCTCGCCGCGCAATTCGTCGACGTCGAGCACGAGGCGGGCACGCGTGATCTGCCGGGCTTCGGGATCACGCTCTTCACGGTTTTGCTGCCCGTGATCCTGATGCTGATCGGCAGCTGGGCGGACCTCGTGTTCGCGCCGAAGACGACGCCGAACGATCTGCTGAAGTTCATCGGCACGTCGGACGTTGCGTTGCTGATCTCGGTGCTGGTGAGCTTCTGGACGTTCGGCGCGAGCCGCGGCTTCAATCGCGAGCAGATCCAGAAGTTCTGCGGCGACTGCCTCGCGCCGATCGCGGGCATTACGCTGATCGTCGGCGCGGGCGGCGGTTTCGGCCGCGTGCTGATGGACAGCGGCATCTCGAAGGAAATCGTCGCGACGGCGACGGCCGCGCATCTGTCGCCGCTGTTGTTCGGCTGGTTCGTCGCCGCGCTGATCCGTCTCGCGACGGGTTCCGCGACGGTCGCGATGACGACGGCCTGCGGCATCGTCGCGCCGATCGCGGCCGCGAGCGGCGTCCAGGTGAAACCGGAACTGCTGGTGCTCGCAACGGGTTCGGGCTCGCTGATTTTCTCGCACGTCAACGACGGCGGCTTCTGGCTGATCAAGGAGTATTTCGGAATGACGGTGGGGCAGACGTTCAAGACGTGGTCGCTCTGCGAAACCATTATTTCGCTGATGGGCCTCGGTTTGACCTTCGCATTGGCGGCGGTCCTGTAAGGAGTTGTAAATGATTCTGATCGCGATGGGCGTGTCGGGTGCCGGCAAGACCCGCATTGGCGAATTGCTGGCGGAGCGGCTCAATTGCTCTTTCACCGATGGCGACGCGTTTCACAGCGCCGCCAACAAGGAGAAGATGCACCACGGCATCCCGCTGACGGATGAAGACCGTTGGCCTTGGCTCAGAACGATCCGTGCCGCAATCGAGGAAAAGCAGAAGGCGAACGAGACGGCCGTGTTCACGTGCTCGTCGCTCAAGCGCTCGTATCGCGACATCCTGCGTGATGGCGACAAGGATGTCTGCTTCGTGTATCTGAAGGGCACGCATGAACTGCTGGCGCAGCGTCTTCAGACGCGCACCGGGCATTTCTTCGACCCGTCGCTGCTGCAAAGCCAGCTCGATACGCTGGAAGAGCCGAGCGAGGACGAAGCGATTACGGTGAGCATCGAGCTGACGCCGGAGCAGATCGTCGATGAGACGCTCGCGCAGATCAAGCGTCGATAGATAAGCGTGAGTCTGCCTTTGCGGCAGTCGTAAAAAAGGCGCCTTCACAGGGCGCCTTTTTCATTTCCGCATCGCGCCGCGATGCGTCAAGTGAGCAGGCAGATCAGCCGATCCGCTTCGCCAGTTCCGCTGCCTTGCCGATGTACGATGCGGGCGTCATCGCGAGCAGACGTTCTTTCGCGTCGGCGGGAATCGACAGGCCGTTGATGAACGTCTGCAGCGCCTCGCGCGTGATGCCCTTGCCGCGCGTCAGTTCCTTCAGCTGCTCGTACGGATTCTCGATGCCGAAACGGCGCATCACGGTCTGCACCGGCTCGGCGAGCACTTCCCACGTCGCGTCGAGGTCTTCGTTCAGACGCTGCGGATTTACTTCGAGCTTGTCGAGGCCGCGATTGAGCGCGTCATACGCGAGCAGCGCGTAACCGAACGCGACGCCGATATTGCGCAGCACCGTCGAGTCCGTCAGGTCGCGCTGCCAGCGCGAAACGGGCAGCTTGTCGGCGAGATGGCGCAGCGTCGCGTTCGCGAGGCCGAGGTTGCCTTCCGAGTTTTCGAAGTCGATCGGATTGACCTTGTGCGGCATCGTCGACGAGCCGATCTCGCCTGCCTTCGTCCTCTGCTTGAAGTAGCCGAGCGAGATGTAGCCCCACACGTCGCGATCGAGGTCGAGCAGGATCGTGTTTGCGCGAGCAACCGCGTCGAATAGTTCGGCCATGTAGTCGTGCGGCTCGATCTGGATCGTGTACGGATTGAACGTCAGCTTCAGGCGCTGCTCGACGACTTGCTTCGAGAACGCTTCCCAGTCGAACTCCGGATACGCCGACAGATGCGCATTGAAGTTGCCGACGGCGCCGTTCATCTTGCCGAGCAGTTCGACCTTCGCGATACGGTCGATCGCGCGCGACAGACGCGCGGCAACGTTGGCGATTTCCTTGCCGAGCGTGGTCGGGCTGGCGGGCTGGCCATGCGTGCGCGAAAGCATCGGCTGGTCGGCCTGCGCATGGGCGAGCGCAACGAGACGCTGATGCACCGAGCGCAGCGCGGGCAGGATCACGTGTTCGCGCGCGCCCGCGAGCATCAGTCCGTGCGACGTGTTGTTGATGTCCTCGGACGTGCACGCGAAATGGATGAATTCGCTTGCGCGTTCCAGTTCCGGCTGACCCTTCACCGATTCCTTCAGCCAGTACTCGACAGCCTTCACGTCGTGATTCGTCACGCGCTCGATTTCCTTGATACGCGCGGCGTCATGCGCGGTGAAGCGCTCGACCAGTTGCAGCAGGAATTGCTCCGACGCTTCGGAGAAGCGCGGCACTTCCGCGAAACCGGCGTGCGACAGCGCGATCAGCCAGTGAATTTCCACCGTCACGCGATGGCGCATGAATGCGGCTTCCGAGAGCCAGTCGCGCAGGGCTTCGGTTTTCGATGCGTAGCGGCCGTCGAGCGGGGACAGGGCGGTCAACGCGAAGAGAGTGTCGGGGCGGGTGTCGGACATGATGGGAGGGGCTAAAACGGTGAAGAATCGGGCGACAGATATTAGCGGGGAGAACCGCGAATTTTACCACTTTAGGACATGCGGCCCGGCGCGTGCTTGCCCCACGCTTCGCCTCCTGCGCGCGCGACGCCGCTAGAATGCGGGCTTTCCGACATTGCTGGAGCATTGGGTCGCTATGGAACTGAAATGGCTCGAAGACTTCGTTTCGCTCGCGGAGACGCGCAGCTTCAGCCGCTCAGCCGAACTGCGGCACGTCACGCAGCCCGCTTTCTCGCGGCGCATTCAGGCGCTCGAAGCGTGGCTCGGAACGGAACTGATCGACCGTTCGGTTTACCCGACCCGCCTCACCGCGGCGGGCCAAGTGTTCTACGAGCAGGCGCTGGCGATGCTCTCGCAGTTTCACGAGGCGCGCACGCTGCTTCGCGGCCACACGGCGACGCCCGCCGCGACGATCGAATTCGCGGTGCCGCATACGCTGTCGCTGACGTATTTTCCGAGCTGGCTGCAACGCATTGAAGCGCAGCTCGGCTCGATACACACGCGACTGCGCGCGCTGAACGTGCACGATGCGGTGCTGTCGCTGGTCGAAGGCGGCTGCGATCTGGTGATGGGCTATCACCATCCGAGCCATCCTGTCGCGCTCGATCCCGCGCGCTACGACATGCTGACGCTCGGCATCGAAACGATCAGTCCGTTCTCCGCGCCGGGCAAAGGCGGGCGCCCGCGCTACACGCTGCCCGGCACGCCCGATGCGCCGACGCCGTACCTCTCCTACACGCCGAACGCGTATCTGGGCCGCATGACGGAGGTGATCTTCGCGACCGCGCCGGGGCGTCTCTATCTCGATCGTGTGTACGAGACCGATATGGCGGAGGGGCTGAAGGCGATGGCGCTCGCCGGGCACGGTGTCGCGTTCCTGCCGCATAGCGCCGTCGAAGATGCCGTCGCCGATGGCCGCCTGCTCCGCCTCGACCGCGCATCGCGCGGCGTCGCGCAAGGCCAGCTCACGCTGACGATGGAGATCCGCCTCTACCGCGACAAGCTCGCGGCGCAAGCCGACGACGCGCGTCAGCAGCTCGTGCGCGCGTTGTGGGACGTGGTGAGCGCGGAACTCGCGCAAGGCTCGAAGTAACGCGCGCCGAAGCCCGGCCCACGCCAGGCCTAAGCGGAAAGTCTCGCGGGAATACGCCGTTGCGACATGCATTTGCGCTTTCCGCAGCGTTATGCAAGAAAAACATAATCGGATGAACAATCGGCATTGGACCCTTTCGGCGCTTTTTTTCGACAATGGCGTCACCCGATAAAACGCTGGAGCGTTCATGTCTACCGCGGCAAATCTGCAGTCCATCCCGTCCTACCTTCATCAGGACGATCTCGGCCCTTGGGGCAACTATCTCCGTCAAGTCGATCGCGTCGCGCCGTATCTCGGCTCGCTGTCGCGCTGGCTCGAAACGCTGAAACGCCCGAAGCGCATTCTCATCGTCGATTGCCCGATCGAACTCGATAACGGCACCGTGGCGCACTTCGAAGGCTATCGCGTGCAGCACAACGTATCGCGCGGTCCGGGCAAGGGCGGCGTGCGTTATCACCAGGACGTGACGCTGTCGGAAGTGATGGCGCTGTCCGCGTGGATGTCGGTGAAGAACGCAGCCGTGAACGTGCCGTACGGCGGCGCGAAGGGCGGTATCCGCGTCGATCCGCGCACGCTGTCGCGCGGCGAGCTGGAGCGTGTGACGCGCCGCTACACGAGCGAAATCGGCATCATCATCGGACCGAACACCGACATCCCTGCGCCGGACGTGAACACGAACGAGCAGATCATGGCGTGGATGATGGACACGTACTCGATGAACCAGGGCCAGACGTCGACGGGCGTCGTGACGGGCAAGCCGATCACGCTCGGCGGCTCGCTCGGCCGTCGCGAGGCGACGGGCCGCGGCGTGTTCGTCGTCGGCTGCGAAGCGGCTCGCCGCATCGGCATGGACATCGAAGGCGCGCGCATCGCCGTGCAGGGCTTCGGTAACGTCGGCGGCATCGCGGCGCGTCTGTATCAGGAAGCGGGCGCGAAGATCGTTGCCGTGCAGGACCACACGGGCACGCTGTACAAGCAATCGGGTATCGACGCAGTCGCGCTGCTCGATTACGTCGCGAAACACGGCGGCGTCGGCGGTTATCCGGAAGCGGACAAGATCGCGGACGATGACTTCTGGACGGTCGAGTCGGACATCCTGATTCCGGCTGCGCTCGAAAACCAGATCACCGAAAAGAACGCCGGCAAGATTCGCACGAAGATCATCGTCGAAGGCGCGAACGGCCCGACGACGACGGCCGCCGACGACATCCTGCACGACAAGGGCGTCCTCGTGATCCCCGACGTCGTCGCGAATGCGGGTGGCGTGACGGTGTCCTACTTCGAGTGGGTGCAGGACTTCTCGAGCTTCTTCTGGACGGAAGACGAGATCAACGAGCGTCTCGAGCGCGTGATGCGCGAAGCGTTCGCAGCCGTGTGGCAGGTGGCGAGCGAGCAGAAGGTGTCGGTGCGTACGGCTGCGTTCATCGTCGCGTGCAAGCGCATTCTGCAAGCGCGCGAAATGCGCGGCCTGTATCCCTGATACAGCGGCGCGGCCCGTATCCTCTCGGATATCCGGCCGAGCGAGGCGCCTGTCATGGAGGCAGGTGCCTCGCAACACACGTTTCACCCATGTCTTTGTCTGCGCGATTCCACGGACTCGCGCAGAATAGCGGGCGGACGGCATCTCCGGGTGCCGTCCGCTCTTGCGCAGTTGATGCCGTAAGTAGTTGAATCCGACCGGCAAAAACGACGCATCCAATGACGCGCGCATCATCGCGTCGAGCCGCTGCAAAGCCAGTACCAGCGCTGCATCGCGCAAATGGTGGCTTTATGCAACACTGCACGCGGAAACATGGTTAACAACCATACTTTCAGAATAATTACTGATATAAACTGGCGCCGGTTCTTGCCAAGGAGATCACAAATGAAGGTTAAAAAAGCTGCGCTCGTTCTCGCGACTCTGGGTTTGTTCACGGTAGGCGCACAAGCGCAGGACGCCGGCACGCTGAAGAAGATCAAGGACACGGGCGTCATTTCGCTGGGTCACCGCGAATCGTCGATTCCGTTTTCGTACTATGACGACAAGCAGAACGTGGTCGGCTACTCGCAGGAGTTCGCGCTGAAGGTCGTGGACGCCGTCAAGCAGAAGTTGAACATGCCGAATCTGAAGGTCAAGCTGACGCCGATCACGTCGCAAAACCGCATTCCGCTGGTGCAGAACGGCACCGTCGATCTGGAATGCGGCTCGACCACCAACAATGCCGAGCGCCAGCAACAGGTCGCGTTCTCGAACACGATCTTCGTGATCGGCACGCGCCTGATGACGAAGAAGGATTCGGGCATCAAGGACTGGGCGGACCTGAAGGGCAAGACCGTCGTGACGACGGCTGGCACGACGTCCGAGCGCCTGCTTCGCAAGATGAACCAGGACAAGAACATGGGCATGAACATCATCAGCGCGAAGGATCACGGGGAATCGTTTCTGACGCTGTCGACGGGCCGTGCGGCCGCGTTCATGATGGACGACGCGCTGCTCGCGGGCGAGCGCGCGAAGTCGAATAACCCGGGCGATTTCGTGATCGTCGGCACGCCGCAATCGCATGAAGCGTACGGCTGCATGCTGCGCAAGAACGATCCGGAGTTCAAGAAGGTCGTCGACGATGCGATCGCGAAGGTCGAGACGTCGGGCGAAGCATCGCAGATCTACAAGAAGTGGTTCGAATCGCCGATCCCGCCGAAGGGCCTGAACCTGGCGTTCCCGGAAAGCGACGACATGAAGGCGCTGTACAAGGCACCGAACGACAAGGCAATCGACTAAACCTCGAACAACCGTTAGCTGATCAGTCAACGTGTTGAACAGAACGGAAGGGGCAGGCGCTTCTTCCGTTTCTTTTTGTTGGAGTCTTCGTCATGTCATACCACTGGAACTGGGGCATTCTGCTAAGTCCGGTTTCCACCGGCGAGCCGACCACCTATCTCGGCTGGCTGCTGTCCGGCCTATGGGTGACGGTCACCGTTTCGCTTTCCGCGTGGGTGATCGCGCTCATCGTCGGGTCGCTGTTCGGCGTGTTGCGCACGGTGCCGAACAGGACGGCCGCGATCGGCACCGTCTACGTCGCGATCTTCCGTAACATCCCGCTGATCGTGCAGTTCTTCATCTGGTATCTGGTGATACCGGAACTGTTGCCGGTTTCGATCGGTACATGGTTCAAGCAACTGCCGCCGGGCACGCAGTTTTTCTCGTCGTCGATCATCTGTCTCGGGCTCTTCACGGCCGCACGTGTGTGCGAGCAGGTGCGCTCGGGCATCAACGCGCTGCCGCGCGGCCAGCGCGGGGCGGGCCTCGCGCTCGGCTTCACGCAATGGCAGACGTACCGCTACGTGCTGCTGCCCGTCGCGTACCGGATCATCGTGCCGCCGCTCACGTCCGAGTTTCTGAACATCTTCAAGAACTCCGCGGTCGCGTCGACCATCGGCCTGCTCGATCTGTCGGCGCAGGCGCGCCAGCTCGTCGACTACACGGCGCAGACGTATGAGTCGTTCATCGCCGTCACCGTGGCGTATCTGCTCATCAACCTGATCGTGATGACGCTGATGCGTATCGTCGAACACAAGAGCCGGCTGCCTGGCTACATCGGAGGCAAGTGATGCATCATTTCGACTGGAGCGGCATTCCGGGCGCGCTGCCTACGTTATGGACGGGTGCCATCGTCACGCTGAAGATCACCATTCTTGCGATCGTCGTCGGCATCGTGTGGGGCACACTGCTCGCCATCATGCGGCTGTCGTCGTTCAAACCCCTCGAGTGGTTCGCGAAGCTCTACGTGACGCTCTTCCGCTCTATTCCGCTCGTGATGGTTCTGCTGTGGTTCTTCCTGATCGTGCCGCAACTGCTGCAAAACGTGCTGGGGCTTTCCGCGGACATCGACATCCGTCTTGCTTCGGCGATGGTCGCGTTCTCGCTGTTCGAAGCCGCGTACTACTCGGAAATCATCCGCGCGGGCATTCAGGCCGTGCCGCGCGGGCAGGTGAATGCGTCGTTCGCGCTCGGCATGAACTACGCGCAGGCGATGCGCCTCGTCGTGCTGCCGCAGGCGTTCCGCGCGATGGTGCCGCTGCTGCTGACGCAAGCCATCGTGCTCTTTCAGGATACGTCGCTGGTCTATGTGATCAGCCTCGCCGACTTCTTCCGCACGGCCACCAATATTGGCGATCGTGACGGTACGAATGTCGAGATGGTACTGTTCGCCGGTGCGTGTTATTTCGTGGTTTGTGTGGTCGCGTCGACCCTCGTCAAAAGTCTTCAGAAAAAGGTCGCAAGATGATCTCCATTAAGAATGTCTCGAAGTGGTACGGCCAGTTTCAGGTGCTGACCGACTGCACGACGGAAGTGAAAAAGGGTGAAGTGGTCGTCGTGTGCGGCCCGTCGGGTTCTGGCAAGTCGACGCTCATCAAGACCGTCAACGGCCTTGAGCCGTTTCAGAAGGGCGACATCGTGATCAACGGCCAGTCGCTGACCGACAAGAAGACGAATCTGTCGAAGCTGCGCGCGAAGGTCGGCATGGTGTTCCAGCACTTCGAGCTGTTTCCGCATCTGTCGATCACCGAGAACCTGACGCTCGCGCAGATCAAGGTGCTCGGCCGCTCGAAGGACGAAGCGACGGCGAAGGGCCTGAAGCTGCTCGATCGCGTCGGCCTGCGCGCGCATGCGGACAAGTACCCGGGGCAATTGTCGGGCGGTCAGCAGCAGCGCGTGGCGATTGCGCGGGCGCTGTCGATGGACCCGATCGCGATGCTGTTCGACGAACCCACGTCGGCGCTCGATCCGGAGATGATCAACGAAGTGCTCGACGTGATGGTCGAACTCGCGCAGGAAGGCATGACGATGATGTGCGTGACGCACGAAATGGGCTTTGCCAAGAAGGTCGCACATCGCGTGATCTTCATGGACAAGGGTCTCATCGTCGAAGACGACCGCAAGGAAGACTTTTTTGCAAATCCGAAGTCGGATCGCGCTAAGGACTTTCTCGCGAAGATTCTGCATTAAGTTTAAGCATCAAATACAGCTAAAGCCGCTTCCCTGGAAGCGGCTTTTTTTATATATCTACAATTCCATCGCGATTTGCTTTGTGTCGGTTACGTGGTTATCCTAAACATTACAGATTCTTCCGACTATTAAATTGGTTAATCGGAATCATCTCATGGGAGTAATGCTGATATAAGCATAAGCTTGAGGCGAAAATTCGATGACGATAAGCGGCGTGCGTTGCCGTCATTCGTTTCGATCGACAAGAGATAAACCATGAAAGTGTTTTTGCTGAGCGACCTGGTCGTTCACGAGCTTGTATCGATGCAGTTGGAAGGAAAATGGCTGACGACGGAACAATTCTCCGAGTCGGCGCGTCTTTGGGTTTCTCGTCATGCCCCTAAAAATCAGTTTTCCGAACTGTTTGTTCGGGCGCTGGAAAAGGAGGCCGTTCAGATCGCGGAGCGCCTGATGAACGAAGGCGTGGTCATGATGGAAGGCTCACCGTTGAGGCGGCTGTTTCTGGATATTCCCGTTGTCAACTACGCCGATCCGCTGAGCGCAAGTGCGCTCGCTGCCAGCCTGGAGGTTTGCCGCAACAAGCTGTGCGATTGCGGCCCGCATTCCGCCAGAACGGACCTGGCAGCGCAGCTTGCGACAGACTGCTTGCGCTGTCCCGCCGTCTTGCGTTCGCTGATCTGCACGGCGGATACGCCACGGTCGACGGGATCGGCGGGTGAGCAGGGGTGCGCCGGCCGCGCTGGCGAGGCGGGCAACGAGTAACGACAACCGCCGCTACCCGGCACGTCAGCCGGTCACGATTCGTACGCGGCGGCGTCGTCGGACTCAAGGTCGAGCGCGGTGGCAGCGGGCAGCATGCTTGCCGACGCGCTCGGATCGCAGCCGGGATTGCGCGCCTTTTCCAGCACGGCCGGCGGCACGGGCACATTGGCGCGCGCAATGACTTCGCCATGCTGGAACATCAGCAGATCGCCGGGCTCGAAGGCGGTCCACACTTCGTTGTCGGTAAGCGGCTGCGTGGCGATGACCGCGACGCGGTCTTCGGGTGTCGTGTATTTGGCGAAGTCGATCGAAACATCTGCATCGACGAGATGCGCCGTCGAAAATGGCCAGCTGCGAACGAGGTAATGCAGATGCGTCGAGCAGTGCGCAAACAGCGCTTGGCCGTTCGACATCAGAAAGTTGAACACGCCGAACTGGGTGATCTCGCGCGTCAATGATTCGAGCGCGCCAAAAAGTTCGTTGAGCGGCGGCTGCGAACTGGGGAACGCCTTGCGCAAGCCTTGCAGCAGCGCGCAGAACGCGAGCTCGCTATCGGTGCTGCCGACGGGCTGATAGACGCCCGAGAGCACAGGGCTGTAGTTCTGCAGATCGCCGTTGTGCGCGAAGATCCAGTGGCGTCCCCACAACTCCCGCATGAACGGATGGCAATTTTCGAGCACGATGTGCCCTTGCGTCGCCTTGCGGATATGCGCGATCGTGTTTTTCGACTTGATCGGATAGCGCTTGACCATTTCGGCGATTGGCGATGTTGCCGACGACTGATGGTCGATAAAGAGGCGACAGGCCTTGTCCTCGAAGAAGGCGATGCCCCAGCCGTCGGAGTGGTGGTCGGTGACGCCGCCGCGCGCTGCGAAGCCGGTGAACGAGAACGTGACGTCCGTCGGCGCAGCGCAATTCATTCCGAGTAGTTGGCACATGATGCGAAAGACGAGCCTTATGAACGGGGTATGAGCCCAGGTGAGCCGACCCGTTACAATGATGATTTTCCAAGCATATCACCGAGCCAGAAACGGCAAAACGCAAAATTGACGAGTGTTTTGGCTGCATTTGTGCAAAGACATCGCCATTTTCTGCGCCAATCGTTGTTTGCCGCACCGGTCGCTCGTGACTCCCGCCATGACTGCATCTACCGCTGCTTCCGTCGATACCCTCACGCTCGCCCGTCCCGATGACTGGCACCTGCACGTCCGCGACGGCGCAATGCTCGCCGCCGTGCTGCCGCATACCGCGCGCCAATTCGGCCGCGCGATCATCATGCCGAACCTGAAGCCGCCCGTCACGACAACGGAAATGGCGCGCGCCTATCGCGAGCGCATCGTCGCGGCGATTCCGGCTGGCGTAATGTTCGAGCCGCTGATGACGCTGTATCTGACCGACAACACGCCGCCCGAGGAAATTCGCCGCGCTCGCGAAAGCGGTTTCGTGCATGGCGTGAAGCTGTACCCGGCCGGCGCGACGACGAACTCGGACGCTGGCGTCACGGACATCCGCAAATGCGCGAAGACGCTCGACATGATGCAGGAAGTCGGCATGCCGCTGCTCGTGCACGGCGAAGTGACGGATTCGTCGATCGACCTGTTCGATCGTGAAAAGGTCTTCATCGATCGGGTCATGACTCCGCTGCGCCGCGATTTCCCCGCGCTCAAGGTCGTGTTCGAGCACATTACGACGAAGGATGCCGTCGACTACATCCGCGACGCGGGTGCGCCGCCCGAACTGCTCGGCGCGACGATCACCGCGCATCATCTGCTGTATAACCGCAATGCGATCTTCCAGGGCGGCATTCGTCCGCATTACTACTGCCTGCCGGTGCTCAAGCGCGAAACGCATCGCGTGGCGCTCGTCGAGGCAGCGACTTCGGGCAATCCGCGTTATTTTCTCGGCACGGACAGCGCGCCGCATTCGAAGGGCCTGAAAGAGCATGCGTGCGGCTGCGCGGGCTGCTATACGGCACTGCACGCGCTCGAACTGTACGCGGAAGCCTTCGACAAGGCAGGGGCGCTCGACAAACTCGAGGGCTTCGCCAGCTTCCATGGCGCGGATTTCTACCGTCTGCCGCGCAGCGAGGAAAAGGTGACGCTGCGCCGCGAGCAATGGATGCTGCCGACGGAAGTCGCTGCTGGCGATACGCCCGTTGTGCCGCTGCGCGGCGGCGAGACGATCGGCTGGCGGCTCGTTTGACCGTTCTATTGACGCTTGATTTGAAGGCTGGCTAACGGAATGTCGCGTGATGTCGTTGCGCCCGGCGGCGCGCTGAAACGCGCCGCGCCGGGTTTCGCGGATATCGACTGGTTGCGGCCGTGGTTCGCGCAGGTCGCCGCGCGCGGCATGCGCTGGCAACAGGCCGCGCTGCGCAGCGCGACGGATCTGCTGCGAGAGATGAACGCCGACGCCGAGTCGGCAGCGCAGACGACGGGGCGCGGAAAGCGCCTCGCGTTCATCCCGCAAGACCATTTGCCTCCCGACACGGCCTACGAAGCTCATATCGCGGCGACAGGCTGCGTGCCGACGCGCCACAATCTGCACGATTTCTTCAACGCGCTGATGTGGTTCCAGTATCCCCGCATCAAGGCCGCGCTGAGCGCGCGCGGGTCGGCGGCCGTCGATGCGCTGGGCGTCGGCCCGACGCGTGGCGGCATGCGCGACGCGCTGACGCTGTTCGACGAGAACGCAGTGTTGTTCGCATCCGCCGAGCGCGAGCTGAGCATCGCACTGCGGTCCTTCGACTGGAGCGCGCTGTTCATCGACAACCGCGCCGCGTGGGGCGAGCGCTGCGAAGTGCGCTGTTTCGGGCATGCGCTGCTGGAAAAGCTCGTCACGCCGTACAAGGCGTGCACGGGGCATGCGTGGATCGTCGACGTGCCTTTAGCGTATTTTTCGTGGACCCGCGCTGCCCGCGACGCGTTTCTGGATGAGAACGTCGCCCGTGCGCTGATCGAAGGCAGCGAATTCAGCGGCAGGATGTTCGCGCCGCTCCCGGTGCTCGGCATCCCTGGCTGGTGGGCGGAAAACGAAAAGCCGTCGTTCTATGACGACGCCGCCGTATTTCGCAGCGGAAGGCGGTCCGGCGTGACGCCGGATGGTAAACTACTCGGTTGCAAAGCAGGTCAGGCAGTCGCGGCCTCGACGGCTTCCGCCGGCGAGGGCGAGGAAAGTCCGGACTCCACAGGGCAGGGTGATGGCTAACGGCCATCCGTGGCGACACGCGGAACAGGGCAACAGAAAGCAAACCGCCGATGGCCCGGCGCAAGCCGGGATCAGGTAAGGGTGAAACGGTGCGGTAAGAGCGCACCGCGGCTGCGGCGACGCAGACCGGCACGGTAACCTCCACCCGGAGCAATTCCAAGTAGGCAGGCGCGCATCTTCGCGATGCAGGACGGGGCCCCCGTCTCGTCTGCGGGTAGGAAGCTTGAGCGCGTCAGCAATGGCGCGCCTAGAGGAATGGCTGCCACGCGTGAGGCGTCTTCGGGCGCGTCGCGTGCACAGAATCCGGCTTATCGACCCGCTTTGCCGCTCAAACGACAAATGCCGGCGTCCGTTGGGACGCCGGCATTTGCTTTTTTGCGCGTTGCTTCGGCGCGTCCAGCCGTCGGCTCGGACTCAGGCCGCGACGATATCGAACGAATGCGACAGTTCGGCCGTCTTCGCGATCATGATCGACGCCGAGCAGTACTTGTCGTGCGACAGATTAATCGCGCGTTCGACGGTGGCCGGATTCAGGTTCTTGCCCGTCACCGTGAAATGGAAGTGGACCTTGGTGAAGACCTTCGGGTCTTCGCTGGCGCGCTCGGCTTTCAGCGTCACCGAGCAACCGATGATTTCCTGACGGCTCTTCTTCAGGATCATCACGACGTCGTACGCGGTGCAGCCGCCCGTGCCGAGCAACACCATTTCCATTGGGCGCGGCGCCAGATTACGGCCGCCGCCTTCAGGCGCGCCGTCCATAGCAACTAGGTGGCCACTGCCCGTTTCGGCGGCAAATGCCATGCCGTCCTGACCCATCCAGCTGACTTTGCATTCCATGCGTGTACTCCGGCTCGCTGGCCTTGAATGAGAAACGCATCATTGTAGCCCTATGGGTGATGGCTCGCCCGGAGCGACATCGTCAGCAGCTTATGCGAGAAAAGAGTGGTATGCTGCATCGCAGCATGCCGTGCGCGTAAGGGATAGCACCGACGAAATTAGGTGATCCGCTCTAGTGCCGTTTGAAAAACGTTCCTGCGGTTGATGGATAACCATCTGTTTTTAAATAATTTATTTCGAATAGATGTTCAGCCACGCAAATTCCAAATCATGAAATCGGATTTCACATTGCAAATACTCTTGCGTTGCACAAGCGCTGCACATATAATCTGTTCATTGATTGTCGAAGTTCGGCAATCTCCGCATGTCTCCTCCACCCTCCTCCTAAGGTGGATTAAGCCCGAACCGCTAGTTCGGGCTTTTTTTCGTCCCTAGTTTTTCGATCACTGCGGACGCTTTGACTCCTCGCGGCAAATTCCTTTATAATTCATAGCTTTTCCGCATTCGTGCCCGCGGAGGAAAAACAGGGAGAGCCTGCACGCGCCTCGATGCGCACTTACAAGCAGGAAAAAACACAGGGCGCAGCACTATTTTTTGGATCGATCATGAAGACGTTTTCCGCAAAAGCCCATGAGGTGACGCGCGAATGGTACGTGATTGACGCGACGGATAAAGTTCTCGGCCGTGTCGCCAGCGAAGTGGCACACCGTCTTCGCGGCAAGCACAAGCCTGAGTTCACCCCGCACGTCGACACCGGTGATTTCATCATCGTTATCAACGCCGGCAAGCTGAAGGTCACGGGCAACAAGACCACGGACAAGAAGTACTATCGCCACTCGGGCTACCCGGGCGGTATCTATGAAACGACGTTCGGCAAGATGCAGGAACGCTTCCCGGGCCGCGCGCTCGAGAAGGCGGTCAAGGGCATGCTGCCGAAGGGCCCGCTCGGCTACGCGATGATCAAGAAGCTGAAGGTCTACGCAGACGCAACGCATCCGCACTCGGCACAACAGCCGAAGGCGCTCGAGATCTAAGGGGAGCCCACATGATCGGTAACTGGAATTACGGTACGGGCCGCCGCAAGAGCGCCGTTGCACGTGTCTTCATCAAGGCAGGCAAGGGCGACATCGTCGTCAATGGCAAGCCCATCTCCGAGTATTTCTCGCGCGAAACCTCGCTGATGATCGTGCGTCAGCCGCTGGAACTGACGAACCACGCTTCGACGTTCGACATCAAGGTCAACGTGTCGGGCGGCGGTGAAACGGGTCAAGCAGGCGCAGTTCGCCACGGCATCACGCGCGCGCTGATGGACTACGACGCAACGCTGAAGCCGGCTCTGTCGAACGCAGGCTTCGTGACGCGTGACGCACGTGAAGTCGAGCGTAAGAAGGTCGGTTTCCACAAGGCACGTCGCCGCAAGCAGTTCTCGAAGCGTTAATCGTTTCGCGCCGGCTCTGTTTTCGGGCAGAGCCTGCAACAAAAGGCCGCCAACGCACATGCGAAGGCGGCTTTTTTGTTTTTTCGCCGCGCGGATGGATCGCATCGCTCCCGGCCGTGGGAGGATATGGCTCACGGTTTTGCACCGGCGTCCTCCGCCTAAGAACCTATTGATTTCATGGGCTTTAGCACGATATTGGGATCAGCAATACAATAGTGGCTAGAAGCCATTTTGGAGAGTTCGTATGAACGCAGTGACCGACACCCCTGTGACCGAGATGCCGGCCCCGTTCGTCTTTACCGACGCAGCGGCAGAAAAGGTCAAGCAACTGATCGACGAAGAAGGCAACCCGGACCTCAAACTGCGCGTGTTCGTGCAGGGTGGCGGCTGCTCGGGCTTCCAGTACGGCTTTACGTTCGACGAAGCGATCAACGAAGACGACACCGTGATGAACAAGAGCGGCGTCCAGTTGCTGATCGACTCGATGAGCTACCAGTATCTGGTCGGCGCGGAGATCGACTACAAGGACGATATCAACGGCGCCCAGTTCGTCATCAAGAATCCGAACGCGACCACTACTTGCGGTTGCGGTTCGTCGTTCTCGGTGTAATCGGCAGCCTACTTCGCGCAAAGCCGCACAGGAAACGGGGCCTCGGCCCCGTTTTTCATTTTTCGCCTCGCCTTCACGTTGCGAAAACGCCTCAGAACGAAAAACGAAGCATCAGCGCGGATAAATCGCGCCCAGCACGCGCTCGCCGGCCGCGCCCGTCACCGACGACAGATTTCCCGGCTCGCGCGCCATGCAACGCATCGCCAGCCACGCGAACGCCAGCGGCTCCACCTGATGCGGCGGCACGCCAAGCGCGTCCGTCGTCAGCACGGGCACGCCGCTGCAGCCGCTCTCGGCTAGCGCACCCTCCAGTGCTTTCATCACTTCCGGATTGCGCGCACCGCCGCCGCAGATATACACGGCCTTGCAATCAGGCGCATGACGCTCGATTTCGCGCGCGACGCTCACGGCCGTCAACGCGACCAGCGTCGCCTGGACGTCGGCGGGGCTTACGCCGGCGAATTCTTGTAGCCTTGCGTCAAGCCATTCGGCGTTGAACAGGTCGCGGCCCGTGCTTTTCGGCGGCTGCGCCTCGAAAAACGGCTCGTCGAGAAACGCATTGAGCAGCGGACGATGCACCTGGCCCGTCGCCGCGAACTGACCGTTCTCGTCATACGGCTTGTGCAGGTGCCGGTGCGCCCATTCGTCGAGGAGCGCGTTCGCCGGGCCGCAATCGAAGCCGCGCACGGCACCGTTCGCCGACAGGATGGTGATATTGCTGATCCCGCCCAGATTGCAGACCACACGCGTCTCGTTCTGCGCGCCGAAAACCGTCGCGTGGAACGCGGGCACGAGCGGCGCGCCCTGGCCGCCCGCCGCGACGTCGCGGCTGCGGAAATCGGCGATCACGTCGATATGCGTCATTTCCGCCAGCAGCGACGGGTTGTTGATCTGCCGCGTGTAGCCCTTTTCGGGCCGGTGCCGCACCGTCTGTCCGTGCACGCCGATTGCGCGGACATCGGCGGCCGACAGATTGCCCGCTCGCAGCAACTCGTGGCAACACACCGTGTAGCGCGCGGCCAATGCATTCGCGGCCAGTGCTTCGCGCTCGATTTCGTTGTCACCGGGCTGCTGAAGGGCGAACAGCGCGTCGCGCAGGCCCTCCGAAAAGCCCACGAAAGCCTGGGACCGCACGACGGGCGCCTTGCCTTTCGCGAACTCGACCGCAATGCCATCGACACCGTCCATGCTCGTGCCCGACATCAATCCGAAGTACACGCCGTCTGCTGTGTCTTTCGCCACGTCTGCTCCTCCCATCGTCGTTCGTCGCGCATCAGGGGCGCCTCGGGTGCGCCGTCCACGACGATTGTCGCTCAATGCTGCGGCGCGAAACAACCGGGCGGGGTCGCGCGCGAGCGCGTGCCGTCTCGGCGCGCGCCGTATTGCGACGCGAGTTGGGCGCGTTTCGCGTGAGATGAGGGCGCAATGTCCCGCAACTATGGGACAATCTCCCTTTTTGTGATCTCCCGTTCCAGCATGAGCACCGAGTCCACCGACAAGCCCAATTCCGCCTACCCGATCACCGATGAAGTCCGCCACGCGCTCGAAGTCACGAAGCGCGGCGTCGATGAACTGCTGATCGAAGAGGAGTTCGCGCAAAAGCTCGCGAAGAGCGCGGCCACGGGCACGCCGCTGCGCATCAAGCTGGGTCTCGATCCGACGGCGCCCGACATCCACATCGGCCACACCGTCGTGTTGAACAAGATGCGCCAGTTGCAGGACCTCGGTCATACGGTGATTTTCCTGATCGGCGATTTCACGTCGCTGATCGGCGATCCTTCCGGCCGCAACGCGACGCGGCCGCCGCTCACGCGCGAGCAGATCGAATCGAACGCGAAGACGTACTTCGAACAGGCCGCGCTCGTGCTCGACCGCGCGAAAACGGAAATTCGCTACAACAGCGAATGGTCGATGCCGCTCGGCGCCGACGGCATGATCAAGCTCGCGTCGCGCTACACCGTCGCGCGCATTCTCGAGCGCGAAGACTTCACGAAGCGGTTCCAGAGCGGCATCCCCATTTCGATCCACGAATTCCTGTATCCGCTGATGCAGGGGTACGACTCCGTCGCGCTGAACGCGGATCTCGAACTCGGCGGTACGGACCAGAAGTTCAATCTGCTCGTCGGCCGCGAGCTGCAAAAGCAGTACGGCCAGGAACAGCAGTGCATTCTGACGATGCCGCTGCTCGAAGGGCTGGACGGCGTCGAGAAGATGTCGAAGTCGAAGGGCAACTACGTCGGCATTAGCGAAAAGCCGACCGACATGTTCGGCAAGCTGATGAGCATCTCCGACGTGCTGATGTGGCGCTACTTCGAGCTGCTGTCGTTCCGTCCGATGACGGAAATCGAAGGATTCAAGCGCGAAATCGAAGGCGGGCGCAATCCGCGCGACTTCAAGGTGATGTTCGCGCAGGAAATCGTCGCGCGCTTTCACTCGCAGACCGACGCCGAGCGCGCGCTGGAGGACTTCAACCATCGCGCGAAGGGCGGCGTGCCGGACGACATTCCGTCCGTGTCGCTCGCGGGCGCCCCGCTCTCGATCGGACAACTGCTGAAGCAGGCGGGTCTCGTGCCGTCGACGAGCGAAGCGCTGCGCAACATCGAGCAGGGCGGCGTGAAGATCGACGGTGCGACCGTGTCCGACAAGGCGCTGAAGGTCGAAGCGGGTGAATTCGTCGTGCAGGTCGGCAAGCGTCGCTTTGCGCGCGTGACGCTGTCGGCGTGATGATCCGCGCAGCGCTCGGCATTCCGCAGCGGACGCCCGCCGCATGATCGCGCTGATTCAACGCGTGCGGCGCGCGGAAGTGCGCGTCGGCGACCGTGTGACGGGCGCGATCGACGCGGGCCTGCTCGCGCTCGTGTGCGCCGAACGCGGCGACACCGACGCCATCGCCGACAAGCTGCTGGCGAAAGTGCTCGGCTACCGCGTGTTCAGCGATGCCGCGGGCAAGATGAACCTGCCCGTGCAGAATATCGACGGCGCGGGCCGCGCGGGCGGCCTGTTGCTGGTTTCGCAGTTCACGCTCGCGGCCGACACGAACAGCGGCCTGCGTCCCAGTTTCACGCCCGCTGCGCCGCCCGACGAGGGCAAGCGCCTGTTCGATTACTTCGTCGCGGCGGCGCGCGCGAAGCACCCCGTCGTCGAAACGGGCGAATTCGGCGCGGACATGCAGGTGTCGCTCGTCAACGACGGGCCCGTCACGTTCTGGCTGCAGACCCGGGCCTGAGCGCGCGTTCCATTTCGCCCAGCCTCACATCGTCTAGCGACGTCGATTCCATGGCCACACAAATCCTCTTCATCCGACACGGCGAAACCGACTGGAACCGCATCAAGCGGATTCAAGGGCACATCGACATTCCGCTCGCGGCGAGCGGTGTCGAACAGGCCGAGCGTCTTGCCGAACGTTTCGCACGCGAGGCTCGAGGCGGCGCGCGGCTCGATGCCGTCTATTCGAGCGATCTGTTGCGCGCGCAGCAAACGGCTCGGCCTTTTGCAGACGCGCTCGGCTTGCCGTTGCGACTGAGTGAAGGGTTGCGCGAGCGCAACTACGGCGCGTTCCAGGGACATGACAGCGACGAGATCGCGCGGCGCTTTCCCGATGAGTACGCGCAATGGCAGACGCGCGATCCGGGCTTCTCGCCACCCGAGGGCGAATCGCAGCGTGTGTTCTATCACCGTGTATTGCACGCGATCGAACCGATCGTCGCCGAGCATCCGGACGGGCGTATCGCCTGTGTCGCGCATGGTGGCGTGCTGGATTGCGTGTATCGCTTCGCGAACGGGCTGGCGCTGGACGCGCCACGCAACTACGCGCTGCTGAACACGAGCGTGAACGTGGTCGATTACGCAGATGGGCGCGCGACAGTTGCGACATGGGCCGACGTCACGCACCTCGACGGGCGCAGTGAAGACGACAGCTTCAAGAAGGCGCCCGAAGCGGCGCGCTAAAGCTGATCGACACGGCCTCGACGATAAGAACTATGCACAACGTCACGCGCCGTGCTTTTCATCGAGGAGCCGCTTAGCTCGGCTCTGGATCCCACAGCCCGCTCACCGGGTTCGCCGAATCCGGCGCGGCGAGGCCGAAGTGTCGATACGTGAGCAGCGTCGCCACGCGTCCGCGCGGCGTCCGCTGCAGGAAGCCTTGCTGGATCAGATAAGGTTCAAGCACGTCTTCGATCGTGTCGCGCTCTTCGCCGATGGCTGCCGCCAGATTGTCGACGCCGACGGGCCCACCATCGAACTTGTGCAGGATCGCTTCGAGCAGCTTGCGGTCCATCAGATCGAAGCCGACCGGGTCGACATCGAGCATCTTCAGCGCCGCATCCGCGACCTCGGCGGTGATCTTGCCATCCGCCTTCACCTCCGCGAAGTCGCGCACGCGGCGCAGCAGCCGGTTCGCGATACGCGGCGTGCCGCGCGAGCGCTTCGCGATTTCCAGCGCGCCATCCGGATGGATCTGCGCGCCCAGCAACGATGCGGAGCGGCTGACGATGCGCGCCAGCTCCTCTGCGTTGTAGAACTCCAGCCGCGCGACGATTCCGAAGCGGTCGCGCAACGGGTTGGTCAGCATGCCCGCGCGCGTCGTCGCGCCGACCAGCGTGAACGGTTGCAGATCGAGCTTCACGCTGCGCGCGGCGGGGCCCTCGCCGATCATGATGTCGATCTGATAATCCTCGAGCGCCGGGTACAGGATTTCCTCGACGACGGGCGACAGCCGGTGAATCTCGTCGATAAAGAGGACGTCGTTGGCTTCGAGATTCGTCAGCAGCGCGGCGAGGTCGCCCGCGCGTTCGAGCACAGGCCCCGACGTCTGCCGCAGATTGACGCCCATTTCGCGCGCGATGATATGCGCGAGCGTCGTCTTGCCGAGACCCGGCGGCCCGAACAGCAGTACGTGGTCCAGCGATTCAGAGCGGCGCCTCGCCGCCTCGATGAAGATTTCCAGCTGGCCGCGCACCTTTTCCTGGCCGACGTATTCATCGAGCTGGCGCGGGCGCAACGCGCGCTCGAATGCTTCTTCATTCGGCGACACGGGCGTGGCGGCGATGATGCGTTCGGCGGCGAGTTTGTCGTGTTCGATCATGCAGGCATTGTACCGCGCGTGACCCGTTCGACGACCTGGCCGAACGGCCAGGGTGCGCGTACACAGGCGGCGTGCGAAGCTTCACGCATCGCCGCTGTGAAGGCCCGCTCAGCCCTTCGACAGCGCCTTCAACGCAAGCTTGATGCCTTCGGAAACACCCGTGCCCGCCGGCACGTTCTTGATGGCAGCCAGCGCTTCTTTTTCGGAGTAGCCCAATGCCAGCAATGCGTTCAGGATGTCGGACGCATGATCGGACGGCGACGCCGCGCCCGCCATCGCGCCAATGTCGGCGCCGAGCTTGCCTTTTAGTTCGAGCAGGAGCCGCTCCGCCGTCTTTTTGCCGATGCCAGGCACGCGCGTGAGGCGCGCGG
Source organism: Paraburkholderia diazotrophica (assembly GCF_038900755.1). Classification (GTDB taxonomy): domain Bacteria; phylum Pseudomonadota; class Gammaproteobacteria; order Burkholderiales; family Burkholderiaceae; genus Paraburkholderia; species Paraburkholderia diazotrophica_A. The sequence goes on along the minus strand of NZ_JBBPEN010000008.1, from coordinate 249,493 downwards.
CGTCCTGCATCGTCACTGTTTGCGATAGTTCCTGCACGCTCATGCCGGACAGCACGGCAAGCGCCATGCGCGCGCCGATGCCCGTGATCTTTAACAACTCGCGAAACGTCGAACGCTCTTGCGGCGTGAGGAAGCCGTACAGCAGATGAGCATCCTCGCGCACGATCATCTGCGTGAGCAGCACGATCTTTTCGCCTGTCGATGGCAGGTTGTAGAACGTGCTCATCGGCACATCGACTTCGTAGCCGACACCGTTACAGTCGATCAGAAGGTGAGGCGGATTCTTTTCCAGCAGGACGCCGGCGATGCGACCGATCATGGCGGGTTCTATCGTGAGGGAAAGCGCGAGTGTAGCGCAGCGGGAACAGCTTTCGCGAGCCGGGCCTGCTAGCCGTCAAACCCTCCGTCGTGTGTGTTGTTTCAAGCGTCGTGCGTTGTGAGGATCAACCCACCAGCCGTCCGCGCCGCACCCGCAATCCCTTCTTCGCCAGCGCGGGTGCGATGCCGCCCAGCGTGCTCAGCGTGCCGCCGCCGTGCGCATGGCAGATCGCCATGCCGAGGGCATCGGCGGCATCGGTGGAGGGGATGCCCGAGAGGCTCAGCAGCCGCACGACCATTTGCTGCATCTGCTCCTTGGTCGCGCGTCCGTAGCCGACCACGGCCTGTTTCAACTGCAGCGCCGTGTACTCGGCGACGGGCACGCCGCCCGACACCAGCCCGCAGATCGCCGCGCCTCGCGCCTGGCCGAGCAACAGCGTCGATTGCGGATTGACGTTCACGAACACCTTTTCGATTGCCGCCTGGTCCGGCGCGTGCTGGCGGATCAGCGTCGAAATGCCTTCGAAGATGGTGCCGAGCCGGGTCGGCAGATCGGCATCGGCGGTCTTGATGACGCCGCTCGTCACATAGCTGAGCTGGTGGCCGGACAGATCGATCACGCCGAAGCCCGTGACGCGCAAGCCTGGGTCGATGCCGAGAATTCTCATAGGTGCCGTGCGTGTTCAGTGCCTGCGATACTACAACGAATCAAATGCAAAACGGCCCGGCAGTTGCAAACCGCCGGGCCGTTCCAGAAGAAGCGGGTCAGCCGATCAGTGGCGGAAGTGGCGGACGCCCGTCACGACCATCGCGATGTTGTGCTCGTCGGCGGCGGCGATCACTTCGTCGTCGCGCATCGAGCCGCCCGGCTGGATCACGCACGTCGCGCCTGCCGCAACGACCACGTCGAGACCGTCGCGGAACGGGAAGAATGCATCCGACGCCACGGCCGTACCCGACAGCGTCAGTCCAGCGTTCTGCGCCTTGATGCTGGCGATGCGCGCCGAATCCACGCGGCTCATCTGGCCCGCGCCGACGCCCATCGTCATGCCGTTCGAGCAGAACACGATCGCGTTCGACTTCACGAACTTCGCGACGCGCCACGCGAACAGCAAGTCGTCCATTTCCTTCGGCGTCGGGTGACGCTTCGTGACGACGCGCAGTTCGTGCGGCTGCACGTTCTTCGCGTCGAGCGACTGAACCAGCAGTCCGCCGCCCACACGCTTCAGATCGAACGTGTTGTGGCCTTCGCCCAGCGCGATTTCGAGCAGGCGAACGTTCTGCTTGGCCGCGAACACCTGCCTGGCCGCTTCCGTGAAGGAAGGCGCGATCAGCACTTCGACGAACTGCTTCGCGACTGCCTGTGCGGCGGTTTCATCCACTTCGCGATTGAACGCGATGATGCCGCCGAACGCCGACGTCGGATCGGTCTGGAAAGCCTTCGAATACGCTTCGTGCGCGTTCGCGCCGATGGCCACGCCGCACGGGTTCGCGTGCTTGATGATCACGCAGGCGGGCGCGTCGAAGGTCTTCACGCATTCCCACGCGGCATCCGAGTCGGCGATGTTGTTGTACGACAGCTCCTTGCCCTGCAGCTGGCGATAGTTCGCGAGCGCGCCGGCGGGTACCGCGATGTCGCGGTAGAACGCGGCGCTCTGGTGCGGGTTCTCGCCATAGCGCAGGTCTTGGACCTTCTCGAACGCCATGTTGAGCGTGGCCGGGTACGTGTTGCGATCGCGGTGCTGCAGTTCTTCCGTGAGACTCGTCAGGTAGTTCGTGATCGCGCCGTCGTACTGCGCGGTGTGCGCGAACACCTTGGTCGCGAGACGGAAGTTGGTCTTGTAGCCGACCTTGTTGCCGTTCGCGCGCATTTCTTCGAGCACACTCGCGTAGTCGGCCGGGTCGACGACGACCGTCACGTCGCGATGGTTTTTCGCTGCCGAGCGCAGCATCGTCGGGCCGCCGATGTCGATGTTCTCGATCGCGTCTTCCAGCGTGCATTCTTCCTTCGACACGGTCTGCACGAACGGATACAGGTTCACGACAAGCAGATCGATGGTCGGAATACTGTGCTTTTCGAGCGCGGCCATGTGCTCCGGCAAGTCGCGCCGGGCGAGGATGCCGCCGTGCACTTTCGGGTGCAGCGTTTTCACGCGCCCATCCAGCATTTCCGGAAAGCCCGTGTAATCGGCTACTTCGGTAACGGAAAGGCCGGCATCCGCGAGCAGTTTCGCGGTGCCGCCCGTCGACAGGATCTTGACGCCGAGGTCCGACAGCGATTTCGCGAAATCGACGATGCCGGACTTGTCGGAAACGGAGATGAGCGCTTGCTTGATCATGATGGGAACAAAAGCCGATGAAAGGCGTGGCAGGGCGCTGAAACTACAGCAAGCCGTGCTGTTGCAGTTTCTTGCGCAGCGTATTGCGGTTGATGCCGAGATACTCGGCTGCCAGCGACTGATTGCCGCCGGCCTGCTCGAGCACCACCTCGAGCATCGGTTTTTCGACACACGAAATCACCATGTCATAGACATCGTGCGGATTGGAGCCGTCGAGATCCTGGAAGTACATACCCAGGCTGTCGCGGACACATTGTTCGATATTGTGCTTGCTCATGCTGCTAGTCGGTCGGTTTGGTCCTGCTCGCCGTTGTTGTTGACTTCGTCGCCGACGTACACGAGGCGGTCCGAAATCGCCTTTTGCGCGTCGAAGAATTCGTTGACGGCGAGCAGCTGTTCGCGCGTCGTGTCCAGCGTATTCATGCGATGGCGGAACACATTGGCGCCGGAAAGGCCGCGAGTGTACCAGCCGATGTGCTTGCGCGCAGTCCGAACGCCCGTAAATTCGCCGTAGAACGCGTAGTGATCTTCCAGATGCTCGTTCATCACCCGCTGGATTTCGTCGATGCGCGGCGCTTCCATCAGTTCGCCCGTGCGCAGGAAATGCTCGATCTCGCGGAAGAGCCACGGGCGTCCCTGTGCCGCGCGGCCGATCATGATCGCGTCCGCGCCCGTCGCGGCCAGCACGTCGCGCGCCTTCTGCGGCGACGTGATGTCGCCGTTCGCGACCACGGGAATCTTTACCGCGGCCTTCACGGCGGCAATCGTTTCGTACTCAGCTTCGCCGCGGTACAGATCGGCGCGCGTGCGGCCGTGGACGGTCAGCATCGAAATGCCCGAGTTCTCGGCGAGCCGCGCGACGTTCAGCGCGTTCCGGTTTTCGCGGTTCCAGCCGGTGCGAATCTTCAGCGTGACGGGCACGGCGCCCGGGCCGATACCGACTGCGCCCACCACCGCCTCGACGATCCGCTGCACGAGCGGCTCGTTCTGCAGCAACGCCGACCCGGCCGCGACATTGCAGACCTTCTTGGCCGGGCAGCCCATGTTGATATCGATGATCTGCGCGCCGTTCGCGACGTTGTAGCGCGCGGCCTCGGCCAACATCTGCGGGTCCGCGCCGGCGATCTGCACCGCGATCGGCTCGACTTCTCCCGCGTGATTCGCGCGGCGCATCGTCTTTTCGCTCTTCCACAACTGCGCGTTCGACGCCACCATCTCCGACACCGCATACCCCGCGCCCATGCGCTTGCAGAGCTGGCGGAACGGCCGGTCCGTCACGCCCGCCATCGGGGCGACGAACAGGTTGTTGCGCAGTGTGTGGGAGCCGAGAGTGGGCATGGCGGACATCGGCGGCGAACGTTCGATGCGCTCAAAATAGCGCACGTCGCGTACCGCGAAATACGAGGGAAAACGTCTATTTTAGCGTTAACGCACTAGAGCCTGACGCAGCGGCCCATGTGGCAACTCATTAAATCTTCTATGAAAGTGGCCGCGTTCATAGAACGGCGGCCACTTTCACGCGTTTTTCGGGACGCCTAGCGGCGCTGTCCGAACATCATTTGCCGGGCGAGGGCCGTCTTCACGGGCGGCACGAATTCGAGCGCGGTGAGGGCGAGTCCCCGCAGCGTCGCGAGTGGCGGAAAGTCGATCGTGAAGAGGCGGGCGAGCGTGTCGGTGGCGCCGATCGTCATGCGCCGGTCGAGCGCGCGGCGGCGCGCGAAGGCCGCGAGCGCGCTGCGCGTCGCGCCGTAATGCGACAGCGCGTCGGCGAGCGCGTGGGCGTCGCGCAGCCCGAGATTCAATCCCTGTCCGGCGACGGGATGCAGTGTCTGCGCCGCATTGCCGATCGCGACGACACTGCCCTTGACGAGCGTATCGACGGTATTGAGGCCAAGCGGGAACGCAGCGCGTCCTTTGATCTGCGTGAAACGGCCCATCCGGTCGCCGAATTCGGCGCTGAGTTCGCGCAGGAAATCTTCGTCGGACAATTGCGCGCGCCGCGCCGCCTGTTCGGGCGCGCAGCACCAGACGAGCGCGTAGTCCGCGCCGCGTACGCCGCCCATCGGCAAAAGCGCAATCGGGCCTTGCGAGGTGAAGCGCTCCCACGCGACATGCGGCTGAGGCGCCGACAGCGTCACCGTGCCGACCAGCGCCGTCTGCCCGTAATCGCGCGTCGCACCAGCCCCGGCCTGTTGTTCGCCGAAGAGACCGCCTTCGGCGTTCACGAGAATGCGCGTGCGCAGCGTGCGCGTCACATGCGCGCTTTCGATCGGCAGCAGCACGCCGTCGTCGTCTTCGAGTTGCTGCGGCGGTTGGGCCTTCGTCGACTTGAACCAGTGCGCGGGTGTCGTGCGCACGGCCTCGGCGAGCGCGTGGACGATCGAGCCGTAGCGCAGCACGTAGCCGAGCGCGGGCAGGCCGTGTTCCGCGTGATCGATCAGCGTGCGCCCGAAGTGACCGCGCTGCGATACGTGGATGCGCTGAATCGCGGTGGCGTCGGAGGGCCAGCGCAGCGGTTCGAGGATCATCCGGCTGCCGTGCGACACGGCAATCGCGCGCGGATCGGCAATCGAGTCTTCCGGCTCGCGCGCGTCGATCAGCGCAACCGACAGCTGTTGCGTCGCGCTGCGTCGTGCGAGCCAGCCCGCGAGCGCCAGACCGACAGGCCCCGCGCCGACGATCGTCACGTCGTAGTCGAATGGCTGCGTGCTTGAGAGGACGAGCGGCGCGTTCGTGGCCGTCTGATGGACATCGTTCATCTTCTTGTGTGTTCCTTGCGCTCAGGCGGCGCCCGCCTCGCGTGCCGGCTGCGCCTGTTGCCCGGATTGCGCCTGTTGCATCAGCGCTTCGATCTGGTCCGCGTCGACGGGCACATCGCGCGTGATCAGCTCGCAGCCCGTTGCCGTGACGATCGCGTCGTCCTCGATGCGAATGCCGATGTTCCAGTACTTTTCGGGCACATCGTCGGCGGCGCGGATGTACAGGCCGGGTTCGACCGTCAGCGTCATGCCCGGCTTCAGCGTGCGCCAGGGCAGCGCGCCGTTTTCATCGGCGCTCACGCCGCGCTCGCGATAATCGCCCGCGTCATGCACGTCCATCCCGAGCCAGTGGCCTGTGCGGTGCATGTAGAAACGCGTGTATGCGCGTTCCGCGATGACGTCGTCGACGCCCGCAAACAGGTCGCGCCTGAGAATGCCCGTGTCGAGCAGCCCTTGCGAGAGCACCCGCACGGCGGCCTGATGCGGCGCGTCGAAGCTGGCGCCCGGGCGCGTCGCGTCGATGGCGGCCTGCTGCGCGGCCAGCACGATGTCGTAGATTTCGCGCTGCGCGGGCGTAAAGCGGCCGCTCGCGGGAAACGTGCGCGTGATGTCAGACGCGTAGCCGTCTAGCTCGCACGCCGCGTCGATCAGGATCAGATCGCCGTCCTGCGCGACGGCGTTGCCGGCGGGGTAGTGCAGCACGCACGCGTTCGCGCCCGCCGCGACGATCGAGCCATACGCGGGAGCCTGCGCGCCGTACTTGCGGAACGTATATAGCAGTTCGGCTTCGAGTTCGTATTCGCGCACGCCGGGGCGGCATGCGGCCATCGCGCGCCGGTGCGCCTTCGCGGAAATCGCGGCGGCGCGGCGCATGATCGACAGTTCGTGGTCGTCCTTGACGAGGCGCATGTCGTCGAGCAGCGGCATCAGATCGTGCACGGCCGACGGCGCGACGACCCCGCTTCTGCCCTGCGCGCGCACGGCGTCGAGCCAGTTGCGCACCTTGCCGTCGAGCGCTTCCGACGAGCCAAGCGCGTAATGCAGCGCCGGCTTGTCCGCGATGATGCGCGGCAACTGCGCGTCGATGTCATCGAAGGCGAACGCGGCGTCGAAGCCGAATGCTTCGCGCGCCGCTTCGGGGCCGAAGCGAAAGCCTTCCCACGTCTCGCGCTCAGCGTTCTTCGCGCGGCAAAAAAGGATTGCCGTGGGTTCGTTCTGCTTCGCGCTGGCGTCGAGCACGAGCATCGCTTCGGGTTCGGTGAAGCCGGTCAGGTAATAAAAATAGCTGTCGTGCCGGTACGGATAGTCGGCGTCGCGGTTGCGCAGGACTTCGGGCGCGGTCGGAACGATCGCGACGCCGCCGCCCGTCGCGCGCAGCGCATCGAGCACGCGCGCGCGGCGCTGACGGTAGATGTCGTTAGCCGGAGTCAGATCGGTCATGAGTTCGGTCGGCGGGTTCATCATGCGGGTTGGATGGCGGCGCGCGAGGCAATCTCGCGACGTCTCGACGCCGCAATGCAATGCTGCGATTGTATCGCCCAACTGGAATCGCTTCCGCCAGGACCTCGCGCGTGACCGGCGTGGCTCGAAACGGCAACCACGTGTCAGCCATCCACGCCTCAACTATCGACGGCGACGGCCGCCCGACATCGATACGCGAACGCCTGGCCGACAGGCCAGGTAGACGGGCGCGCGCGCAGCCGGCATTGTTGCAAGCTGTCTATCGTCTTGAAACGGGGCCTTGAAGCAGGGCCTTAAAGCCGGCAACGCGCCGCGCGCTGCATTGAAAATCTGCGAATGCCCGCCGACGCACGTATACTTTCGGCCAATTTCAAAAGAGGCAGGATGTGATGAAACTCATCGGTTCGCTGTCGAGCCCATTCGTCCGCAAGGCGCGGATCGTGCTCGCCGAAAAGAAAATCGACTACAAGCTCGAACTCGAAAACGTCTGGGCCGCGGATACGGCCATTCACGACTACAACCCGCTCGGCAAGGTGCCGTGTCTCGTGATGGAAGACGGCGCGGCTGTGTTCGATTCGCGCGTGATCTGCGACTACGTCGATACACTGTCGCCTGTATGCAAGCTGGTGCCGCCGTCGGGCCGCGAGCGCGTCGAAGTGCGCTGCTGGGAAGCGCTCGCCGACGGCATGATGGATGCCGCCGTGCTGATACGTCTCGAGGGCGTGCTGCGCGACGAAGCGCATCGCAGCGAAGCGTGGGTCGCGCGCCAGCGTCACAAGATCGACGATGGCCTGAAGGCGATGGCGCGCGGACTCGGCTCGAAGGCGTGGTGCGCGGGCAATCATTACACGCTCGCCGACGTCGCCGTGGGCTGCGCGCTGAGCTATCTGGACTTCCGCATGCCGCAACTCGACTGGCGCGAGCAGCATCCGAATCTCGACAAGCACTATCAGAAGCTGTCGCAGCGTCAGTCGTTCACTGACACGGCATTGACCTGAACGGCACACGGCGATCCGCGGCGAGTCGGCAAACATCGATGCCACGCGCTAGTGTCGAGTCGCACTGATGGAATGTTAAGGAATCTTTCGTTTTCCACGAAGACGCCTTTCAGCATGTTAAAAACGCCTGCCCGTCAGGCGTTTTTGCTTTTGGGCGCCTGTCGATCGCGCATGACCATCGATAACAACCGTCAAGAGACCTTCGACATGAAAACAATCCGCGTAGCTCTCGCTGCCGCCGTGTGTGGCGTGCTCGTCGCCTGTTCGGGGATGAACCTCGATCCAAATTCTCTCGTTCAATCCGGCTCGCAGGCGTTTCAGGCCGCGTCGCTCTCCGATGGCGACGTGCGCACGCTGTCCGACAAGTCGTGCGCGCAGCTCGATTCGGAAAACAAGATCGCGGGCGCCGGCAGCCCGTACACGAAGCGCCTGAACAAGATCGCCGCGCAACTCGGCGGCGACATCAACGGCGTGCCCGTCAACTACAAGGTCTACGTTACGAAGGACGTCAACGCGTGGGCGATGGCGAACGGCTGCGTGCGCGTCTATAGCGGCCTGATGGACATGATGACGGACGACGAAGTACGCGGCGTCGTCGGTCACGAGATGGGGCACGTCGCGCTCGGCCACACGAAGAAGGCGATGCAGGTCGCGTATGCGACGTCGGCGCTGCGGTCGGTGGCGACCTCGGCGGGCGGCGTCGCGGGCGCGATCTCCGCATCGCAGCTCGGCGATTTCTCCGAGAAGCTGATCAACGCGCAGTTCTCGCAAACGCAGGAATCGGCAGCCGACGACTATTCGTTCGATATCCAGAAGAAGAAAGGCCTCGATCCGTCCGGCCTCGTCACGGCGTTCAACAAGATCGCGAAGCTCGAAGGCGGCCAGTCGAGCATGCTCAGCTCGCATCCGGCATCGGCGGCGCGCGCGCAGCATATCCAGCAGCGTATCGCGTCGAACAAGTAAGCCGCTGTTCCCGAATAGAAAACGCGCGCTGGATTCGAACCCAGCGCGCGTTTTTTATTGGCGCGTAAAAAACGCCGACGCTTACACGACGGCCGGTTCGAGATCCGGCGAAAACGAATCGCTGCGCGCGACGGGCCACCACTTCTCGTACAGCGTATAGCGATAGTTGCCGTTGAGCAGATCGTTCGGTTCGAGATACTTCAACAGGTCCGACATCAGCCGCACTTCATACGACGACACACGCCGGACGATGTGATGCGCGCGCAGATCGGACGGATGACGCAGACCGGCCGCCTGCACGATTTCCTGCAACGCGTGCAGCGTGTTGTGATGGAAGTTGAATACGCGGTCCGACTTGTCGGTGACGATCAGCGCGCGCTGACGCACCGGGTCCTGCGTTGCGACGCCCGTCGGGCAGCGGCCCGTGTGGCAGGTCTGCGCCTGGATGCAGCCGACCGCGAACATGAAGCCGCGCGCGGCGTTCACCCAGTCCGCGCCGATCGCGAGCGTCTTCGCGATATCGAACGCCGTGATCATCTTGCCGCTCGCGCCGATGCGAATCCGGTCGCGCAGCCCGATGCCGACCAGCGTGTTGTGCACGAGCAGCAGCCCTTCCTGCAGCGGCACGCCGATGTGATCGGTGAATTCGAGCGGCGCCGCGCCCGTGCCGCCTTCCGCGCCGTCGACGACGATGAAGTCCGGCAGGATGCCCGTTTCCAGCATCGCCTTCGCGATGCCGAAGAATTCCCACGGATGGCCGATGCACAGCTTGAAGCCCGTCGGTTTGCCGCCCGACAGGTCGCGCAGACGCCCGACGAATTCGAGCAGCCCTCGCGGCGTCGAAAACTCCGAGTGCGTCGCGGGCGAGATGCAGTCGCGGCCCATCGACACGCCGCGCGTTTCCGCGATTTCAGGCGTGATCTTCGCGGCGGGCAGCACGCCGCCGTGTCCCGGCTTCGCGCCTTGCGACAGCTTCACCTCGATCATCTTCACTTGCGGCTCGCGCGCCTGCTTTGCGAACCTGTCGGCGTTGAACGTGCCGTCGTCGTTGCGGCAGCCGAAGTATCCCGACGCAACTTCCCAGATGATGTCGCCGCCATGCTCGCGGTGATACTTCGACATCGAGCCTTCGCCCGTGTCGTGCGCGAAGTTGCCTTTCTTCGCGCCGAGGTTCAGCGCGCGGATCGCGTTCGCCGACAGCGAGCCGAAACTCATCGCCGAGACGTTGAAGATCGACATCGAATAGGGCTGCGCGCGCTCCGCGCCGACCACGATGCGAAAGTCGTGACCGTCGAGCTTCGTCGGCACGAGCGAATGGCTGATCCATTCGTGGCCCGTCGCCTTCACATCGACTTCCGTGCCATACGGGCGGCTGTCCACTTCGTTCTTCGCGCGCTGATAGACGATGCTGCGCTGCGCGCGCGAGAAGGGCCGTTCTTCCGTGTCGTCCTCGACGAAGTACTGGCGAATCTCCGGCCGGATGAATTCGAACAGGAAGCGCAAATGCCCCCACAGCGGATAGTTGCGCAGGATCGCGTGGCGCTGCTGCGTCAGATCGTAGGCGCCGAGCGCGACGAGCAGCACGGGTACGATGATCCACGGCCATGCGGTGCGGCCGGTAGCAGCGAGCGCAGCGCAGGCCGCGAGCAGCAGAAGGGCACCCCACATCGCCAGATAACGTCGAGAGAACATGACAACTCCGTTGCAGTGATTTCACCGCCGGCGATGCATTCGGCGTCCGTTGCATCGGCCTTGCCGCAAAGACGGCGGGCGTGTGTGCGGACGGATCGCGCTGCGGATCGGTACGGCGGATGCAGGTTGTCCGGCGCTCGCATGTGCCGAGGCCCGACGGCGCGCGAAGCGAAGCGGGCGGGCGACAGGCAAGGGCGGCGGCGGGACAACCGTCGCCCGGAAGATACAACGAAGCGGAAATCAGTGCAGCGATACTGGTGCCGACCGGCTCGCGAATCATGCTCGCGTGCCGGTCGCGGCAAGAGTCACGGCAAGATTCAGCGCGCCGTCAGCAGCGCAGCTTTCTGTGGCTGGCGGGCGACCGGTTGCGCAGTGGCCGCGTGCTCGATGATGCCGCCGCCCAGACAGACGTCGCCATCGTAGAGCACGGCCGATTGCCCCGGTGTGACAGCCCATTGCGCGTCGGCGAAATGGAGGGAGAAGAGAGCGTCTTTGCTGTCGCCGCCGTCGGCGGTGCCGAACGTGCACGCCGCATCGGCCTGGCGATAGCGCGTCTTCGCCGCGCACGCGTGGCCTTCCTCGGGCGCGTGGCCTGCGACCCAGCTCGTGTTGCCTGCCGTCAGCGTGTGGCTCAGCAGCCACGGATGATCGTGGCCTTGCGCGACGTACAGCGTGTTCGACGGAATGTCCTTGCCCGCGACGAACCACGGCTCGCCGCTGCCGTCCTTGCTGCCGCCGAGACCAATCCCCTTGCGCTGTCCGAACGTGTAGAACGCGAGGCCGATGTGCTCGCCGACCGTCTTGCCTTCCGTGGTTTTCATCGGCCCCGGTTGGGTCGGCAGATAGCGGTTCAGGAAGTCGCGAAACGGCCGCTCGCCGATGAAGCAGATGCCCGTCGAGTCCTTTTTCTTTGCGTTCGGCAGCCCGATCTGTTCGGCGATTTCGCGGACCTTCGTCTTCGGAGTCTCGCCGAGCGGAAACAGCGTCTTCGACAGTTGCGCCTGGTTGAGCCGATGCAGGAAGTACGACTGGTCCTTCGTGTGATCCTTCGCCTTCAGCAGCTCGAAACGGCCGTCGATTTCGCGCACGCGCGCGTAGTGGCCCGTCGCGATGGTTTCCGCGCCGAGCGACATCGCGTGATCGAGAAACGCCTTGAACTTGATTTCGGCGTTGCACAGCACATCGGGGTTCGGCGTGCGGCCGGCCGAATATTCGCGCAGGAATTCGGCGAACACGCGGTCCTTGTACTCGGCGGCGAAATTGACGGCCTCGACGTCGATGCCGATCAGGTCCGCGACCGATACGACATCGATCCAGTCCTGACGCGTCGAACAGTATTCGCTGTCGTCATCGTCTTCCCAGTTCTTCATGAACAGGCCGACGACGTCGTAACCCTGCTCCTTCAGCAGCCATGCCGTGACCGACGAATCGACGCCGCCCGACATGCCTACCACCACTTTCTGTTTGCTCATCTGGTTCTGCCTGACTGCTCTTTGCCGTGCCGAAGCACGCGTTCTATCGGGAGGGCCCGACTGAATGCGTTTGCACGAAGTCGAGCGGGAAACGCCGGCCTGCGAGGTAGTCGTCGACACATTGCATCACGAGCGGCGTGCGATGCCGCTCGGGGCACGCGCGCAGCTCGTCGGCGCTCATCCACAGCGTGCGAACGATGTCGGGATCGAGCGCGCGTCCTTCGGCGAGTTCACCGTCCGTCGAGCCGCAATACGTGAAGCGCAGATACGTGACGCCATCGGCGGGGCCATCGACGGTGTCGGGCCGGCTGAAGTGCGTCATGTACACGCCGACTAGCGCCTCGGGCGCGAACGCATGCGCCGTTTCTTCGAGCGTTTCGCGGATGACGGCTTGCGTCAGCGTCTCGCCTGCTTCCAGATGTCCGGCTGGCTGGTTGAGGCGCAGCCCGGCGGGCGTGTGCTCTTCGACCAGCAGAAAGCGCCCGTCGCATTCGACGACGGCCGCCACCGTCACATGCGGGGCCCAGGTTTCCGGTTTCATGGGACGGCATTTTACCGTTTATGGGCCGGGCTTGCCGGTGCGCGCAAAGGACGGCGCGCTCCGCGCTTAGCACATGCCGGTAAAAAAAGCACGAAGGATCGTGTTCCTGAAGACCGGGATCGTTACGGATTTCAATCCGTCACCGGACTTCGGTTAAAGTTGCAGCGTTGGCTGAAGCCCCAGCCGTGCGTAGCCGTTGCACTTGCCTTATTGCATTGCCGGCGTTGCCCCTCGTCGGCGATTCCAGATTTTCATAACAGAGGATGGTCGAGGAGGTTTAACGATGCACATCGGAGTGCCAGCCGAGACGCGGCCGTATGAAACACGCGTCGCCGCGACGCCCGAGACGGTCAGGAAGTACGTGTCGCAGGGTCACAGAGTCACCGTACAGATCGGCGCCGGAACGGGAGCCAGTTATCTGGACGATGCCTATTCAGCAGCAGGGGCGGAACTCGTCGATGCGCCGACAGCGTTCGGCGCGGAGATCGTTCTCAAGGTCCAGACGCCCACCGATTCAGAACTACCGCTTCTTAAACGCGGCGCGGTGCTGATCGGCATGCTCGAGCCTTTTAATACGGAGAATTCATCAAAGCTTGCGGCAGCGGGCATCACTGCCTTCGCGCTGGAGGCCGCGCCGCGCACGACGCGCGCGCAAAGTCTCGACGTATTGTCGTCTCAAGCCAACATCGCGGGCTATAAAGCGGTGCTGCTTGCCGCCGACCTTTACCCCCGCTTCATGCCGATGCTGATGACAGCCGCCGGCACCGTGAAGGCCGCGCGCGTGCTGATTCTGGGCGCGGGCGTCGCGGGCCTGCAGGCGATTGCGACCGCGAAGCGCCTCGGCGCCGTAATCGAAGCGTCGGACGTGCGGCCCGCCGTGAAGGAGCAGATCGAGTCGCTCGGCGCGAAGTTCCTCGACGTGCCTTACGAAACCGCTGAGGAACGCGAAGCAGCGGAAGGCGTCGGCGGCTACGCGCGGCCGATGCCGCCTTCGTGGCTCACGCGCCAGTCGGCGCTCGTTCACGAGCGCGCGAAGCAGGCGGACGTCATCATCTCGACCGCGCTGATTCCGGGCCGTCCCGCACCGACGCTGCTTTCCGTCGAAACCGTACAGGCGATGAAGCCGGGCTCCGTGCTGATCGACCTCGCGGCCGGACGCGGCGCCGAATATGAAGGCAACCGCGGCGGCAACTGTCCTTTGACGGAAGCCGACAAGGTCGTCGTCAAGCACGGCGTGACGATCGCGGGCTATACGAATCTCGCGTCGATGGTCGCGTCGGATGCCTCCGCACTGTACGCGCGCAATCTGCTCGACTTCATGAAGCTGATCGTCACGAAGGAAGGCGCGCTCAATATCGATCTCGCGGACGACATCGTCGCGGCCACGCTGCTGGCACGCGACGGCGAAGTCACGCGCAAGGCATAAGAAGGAGACGGGTGATGGAAGTCATCAACCATACCGTGATCAACCTGATCATTTTCGTGCTGGCGATCTACGTCGGCTACCACGTCGTGTGGAACGTGACACCCGCGCTGCATACGCCGCTGATGGCCGTGACGAACGCGATTTCGGCGATCGTCATCGTCGGCGCGATGCTTGCGGCGGGCCTGACGGTCGGCGGCGCGGGCAAGTTCTTCGGCACGATCGCGGTGGCGCTCGCGGCTGTGAACGTGTTCGGCGGATTCCTCGTCACAAGGCGGATGCTGGAGATGTTCAAGAAGAAGGAGCCGAAGAAGATCGCGGCTCCCGGTGGTTCGAAGGAGGGCGCGTAAATGAGCATGAACGTCGTTACGCTCCTTTATCTGATCGCCTCGGTGTGCTTTATCCAGGCGCTCAAGGGGCTGTCGAACCCGAAGAGCGCGCGCGCCGGCAATGTGTTCGGCATGATCGGCATGGCGATCGCGATCCTGACGACCGTCGCGCTGATTGCGAAGCAGGCAGCCGTGCTCGGCTCGAATCTGTCGCTTGGCCTGGCGCTCGTGTTCGTTGCGCTGGTGGTGGGCGGCGGGATCGGCGCGTTTGTCGCAGCGCGCGTCGAGATGACGAAGATGCCGGAACTGGTCGCGGCGATGCACTCGCTGATCGGTATGGCGGCCGTGTGTATCGCGTATGCGGTGGTGTCGGAGCCGGCCGCGTTCGGCCTCGGCGCCGAGGAAGGCATTGCGGGCTTCCTGCCGTACGGCAACCGGATCGAACTGTTCATCGGCACGTTCGTTGGCGCGATTACCTTTAGCGGTTCGGTGATCGCGTTCGGCAAGCTGTCGGGCAAGTACAAGTTCCGGCTCTTCCAGGGCGCGCCCGTCGTCTATGCGGGCCAGCATCTGATCAACCTGCTGCTCGCGCTCGCGATGATCGGCTTCGGCGTGATCTTCTTCCTCACGCAATCATGGCTGCCGTTCATCATCATGACGCTGATCGCGTTCGCGCTGGGCGTGCTGATCATCATCCCGATCGGCGGCGCGGACATGCCCGTGGTCGTGTCGATGCTGAACTCGTACTCGGGCTGGGCGGCGGCGGGTATCGGCTTCTCGCTGAACAACGCGATGCTGATCATCGCCGGTTCGCTGGTCGGCTCGTCCGGTGCGATCCTGTCGTACATCATGTGCAAGGCGATGAACCGCTCGTTCTTCAACGTGATTCTCGGCGGCTTCGGTGCCGAGCCGGGCGCGGCGGCTGCGGGCGGCTCGACGGAGCAGAAGCCGGTGAAGTCGGGCTCGGCGGAAGACGCATCGTTCATGCTCGGCAACGCCGAGACGGTCGTGATCGTGCCGGGCTACGGTCTCGCCGTCGCGCGCGCTCAACACGCGTTGAAGGAGCTGACCGACAAGCTCGTCGAGAAGGGCATCGACGTGAAGTACGCGATTCACCCTGTCGCGGGCCGCATGCCCGGTCACATGAACGTGCTGCTGGCGGAAGCCGAAGTGCCGTATGAAATCGTCCACGAGATGGAGGACATCAACGGCGAGTTCGGCCAGGTCGACGTGGTGCTGGTGCTCGGCGCGAACGACGTGGTGAACCCGGCCGCGAAGAACGATCCGAAGTCGCCGATCGCGGGCATGCCGATCATCGAGGCGTACAAGGCGCGCACGGTGATCGTCAACAAGCGTTCGATGGCGGCGGGTTACGCCGGTCTCGACAACGATCTCTTCTACATGGACAAGACGATGATGGTCTTCGGCGATGCGAAGAAGGTGATCGAAGACATGGTGAAATCCGTCGATTGACGAAGCATGCTGCGGGGCGCTTTCAAAGGCGCCTCGCACGCTTCATCGGGTATCACGATCAGTCGTCACGACAATTCGCTCAGCGCGGCTTCACGCCGATGCTGCGCATGAAATCCGCGAGCCGTCTTCCCGCCACATCGGGAAACGGCTCGTGTACTTTCAGATCGTCGATATTCGCGAGCGCGAAATGTCGAAAGTCTCCGCGCAGCTCGCACCACGCGCCGAGCGTGAAGCGCGCGCCCCAGTACGCGAGCGCGAGCGGCCACACGCGCCGCTGCGTCGCCGCGCCGTTCTTGTCCTGATACGCGAAGCTGACCACATGCCGCTTGTCGATCGCACGATGCAGCGTATCGACGATCGCGGAGACATTCCCGTCGATATGAAACGACGGTGCGAAGAATGCGAGGCGGTCGATCGCCGCGCGCTTGTCGGCGGGCATCGCCGACGCGATCTTTGCGAGCGCGCCGCGTGCGCCCGCCGCCATGCTTTCGCCGCCCCACGATTCGAGCATCCGCGCGCCGGCGGCGAGCGCCGCGAGCTCGTCGGCCGTGAACGTGAGCGGCGGCAGGCTCGCGCTGCGGCTCAGCCGATAACCGATGCCCGGCTCCCCTTCGATTGGCACCCCAGACAGTTGCAGGTCCTGCACGTCGCGATAGACGGTGCGCAGCGACACGTGCAGCCAGTCCGCCAGTTGTTGCGCGGTGGTCAGGCGCCGGCCGCGCAGCAGTTCGGCGATCTGGAACAGGCGGTCGGCGCGACGCGTCATCGTGGGTGTCTCGCGGAAATAGACGGGGAATCTCCCGCGATGATAGCGCCGCACGACGCGCTCCTGTCGACGGGAGTGGGCGCCTAAACGCCTGTCCCGGTCCCGGTCCGCTGCAAGATGATGGCGGTCACGTGTGCCGACGCGTTACTCGTTGGTCTTCGAATGAAGGCCGACGCGGTTGCCTTCCGTATCGGTGAAAAAACCGATCCAGCCGATGTCGTGCGGCAACTGCACGGCCGGCCCTTCGACCTTGCCGCCTGCGCGCTTCACGCGTTCGAGCGTTGCGTTGACGGTCGGACGCGCGTTCAGATAGACGAGCGAGCCCGTCGACGACGGTTCCATCGTCGCGCTCTGGACGATGCAGCCGCCCGTCGACGGCTCGTCGTAACTGAAGACGGCCATCGGCATGCCGAAGTCTTCGCGGCGCAGCGTCGTATCGAGCGCGGCCTCGTAGAAGCGGACCGCGCGCTCGAAATTGGCGGACGGAATCTCGAACCAGGCAATGGCGCGGTTGGGTTGTGCTGACATGACGTTCTCCTGTGGATGTGTCGCCGGATGGCGCAGGAGAAGTGTGCGGGTGGGCTGCTGACACCGTTCTGTCAGTAGCGTTGATTAGCGTTGAAAGACGCGCGCTAGCGCGGGCGATAAAAAAGCGGGCATCGCGCCCGCTTCCTGTTGAAGAGGAAAAACCGCTTACGCCTTCGGCGCGTCGGCGGCGGGCCGCTGTCTCACGCTTCCCGCGATCAGATCGAAGCGGAACAGCCGGCATTCGAGCGCGCCGTTATACAGCGGCGTTTTCGCCGATTCGCGCAGGCGCAATTGCCCCGGCAGCTTGCGATCCGACGTCAGCACGAACGCGTGCCAGCCGGTGAAGCGCTTCTTGAGCGCATCGCCGAACGACTGGAAGAACTCGGCGATATCACCCGTATCGGCTTCCGCGCGCCGGAAGCCGCTTTCTTCACGTCCCGTATTGCGTATCTCGCCGCGCGGACCGCGTCCACGCACTTCGATCCGCTCGCCATACGGCGGGTTCGCGACGAGAATGCCGGACTCGCTGACAGGCGGCGTCATGTTGCGCGCGTCGAGTTGCTTGAGCGGCAGCGCGGGAAAACCGGCGCGCTCGAAATTGGCACGCGCCTTCTCGAGCATGTTGTCGGAGATGTCGCTGCCGAAGATCAGCAGATCGCCGCGGCCCGCGCGCGCCGCGCGCTTCGCGTCTTGCGCGGCGACCTTCAGCGCCTGCCATGCCGATACGTCGTACTGCCGGAACTTCTCGAACCCGAAGCGGCGATCGACGCCCGGCGCGATGTGCAGCGCGACCTGCGCGGCTTCCGCGAGGAACGTGCCGCTGCCGCACATCGGGTCGTACAGCGGCGTGCCCGGCGTCCAGCCGGTCAGGCGCAGAATGCCCGCCGCGAGGTTTTCGCGCAGCGGCGCCGCGCCCTTGTCGAGGCGCCAGCCGCGCTTGAAGAGCGGCTCACCGGAGGTATCGAGATACAGCGTGCAGTCGGTGGCCGTCACGAACGCGAACACGCGCACGTCGGGCGCGCCCGTATCGATGCTCGGACGCGCCCCCGTCTTGTCGCGCAGACGGTCGCAGATCGCGTCTTTCACACGCAGCGTCGCGAATTCGAGGCTGCGCAGCGGCGACTTGATCGCGGTGACGTCGACGCGCAGCGTTTCATTCGCCGAGAACCATTGTTCCCAGTGCTGTTCGAGCGCGAGCGCATAGATGTCCTGCTCGTTGCGATACGTACGATGCGCGATCTTCAGCAGCACGCGGCTCGCGATGCGCGAATGCAGATTGGCGGCCATGCCGGCTGCCCAGCCGCCCTTGAAGTGCACGCCGCCGGGCACCTGCTCGCCGGCGGTGAACGGCGCGCCGTTCAGATGACGCGCGGCGATCTCGGCGAGTTCGGCGGCAAGCGCGGCTTCGAGGCCGCGCGGGCAGGGGATGAAAAATTCGAAGGACATGGAGGTTGCCGCAAGGCGTAGGTCAAGGCGACATTGTACGCGGTCGCCTCACGGTGCCTCGGGGTTGGATCGCGCGTGGACGCTCGACTGCGCGTTTGAGTGCGCGCGTCGCGTGTCGTTGCGCGCGTGGGCCGGCTCAGCTCTTCGGCCCGGAGTTCGGCGCGTTCGGCGCAAAAAGTGCGGACTGTGCAGAAGGCACCGCTGAAGCAGAAGCCGCCCCGGCCGCCGACGCCGGACACGTCACGCTTGCGCCGCGCGACGGCGCCGCCGCGAGAGTGCGCACGGCGGCCGCGATTTCCGTCGAGATCTGCTGGACCGCGTGCCGATGGCCTTCGGCGAGCGCATCATAGCCGCCGGGCACCGGCTCGCTGACCACGCTGCGGCACGTCAGCACCGCCTGTGTGCGCACCGCGCGCACGCTCCATACGGCGTCGATCAGCGCGTGCGAGCCGGGCCACGACTCGAAGCGCTGCACGTTCACGCTTATGCGGTACACGGGCACGCGATCGGGATACGGCGTGCCGTATACGTCGATCGTTCCCAGTTGCTGCGTCAGCGTGCTGGACAGCGCGCGGCGAATTTCATCGCCGGGCAGCGACGCCCAGCGCTCCTGTTCGAGTACCTGCACCTGTGTCGGGCCCGTCTGCACGACGAGCTGGTTTTTCGCCACTTGCGACGGCACGTCGACGGGCGGCACTTCGATCAGAAACGCAGGGTTGCTCGCGGTGCGCGCGGCATCCGGCGACGCGTCGCCGGCGGAAAGCGTATAGAAGCGGCTCGCCGGCGACGAGCACGCGGCAAGCGCCGCAAGCAGCGCGGCGGACAGCGCCAGCGCGGCAACGCGCATCGTTCGGGGGACGCGGGCAAACGTCATGGCTTGTCTCCTGATTTACCGCGCAGCAGCGATTCGGGATGGCGTTCGAGATAGTCGGACAATGCATTCAGCGATTGCAGCGTGCGCGTCAGCTCCTGCAGCGCCTGATGCACGTCGGATTGCATCGGCGAGTCCTGCTGGAGCGTTGCTTCCGCCGAGCCGAACGTCTGCTTCGCCGCCGCGAGCGTGTCGCGAGCCTGCGGCACGACTTCCTTGTCGAGTCGCGTGAAGAGCTTGTCGGCGTTCTTCAGCGCGGTGTTCAGGTTGTTGCCGATCTGGTCGAACGGCACCTGATCGAGCTTCTTCGCGATGTCGGCGACCTGCAGCTGCAATTCGTCGAGCGTGTTCGGGATCGTCGGCAACTCGATGGGATCGCGCGAGACGTCGACGATCGCGGCGGGCGCCTTCGGGAACAGGTCGAGCGCGATGTACAACTGACCCGTCAGCAGGTTGCCCGTGCGCAGCTGGCCGCGCAGGCCGTGCTTGACCAGCCCCTGCAGCATCTTGTGGCTCGCTTCCGTGCCCGTATCGGGCACGGGCTCGCCCTTGGTGCGGCGGCGCAGACGGTCGGGATACAGATCCATCGTGACGGGCATCGTGAAGTTCTTCGTCTGCGGATCGTATTCGACGCCGATGTTCGTCACCTGGCCGAGCACGATGCCGCGGAAATCGACGGCCGCGCCGGGCGACAACCCGCGCAGCGACTGGTTGAACTTCATCACGACGCGCACGGGCTCGCCGTCAGGCTCGCGCATCGCATCCCCTTCATCCGAGCCGAGGCGGAACGTCATGTTGTTCGGCGCCTGCGCGCCGACGGCCTGGCCCGGCGGCGACTGGAACGCCAGCCCGCCGACGATCACCGTCGCGAGCGACTGCGTGTTCAGCTTGAAGCCGCTCGAATCGAGCCGCACATCGACGCCGCTCGCGTGCCACCAGCGCGAGTTCGTGCCGACGTACTGATCGAACGGCGCGCTCACGAACACCTGCACGGTCACGCCCGTGCCGTCCTTGTCGAGCGAGAAGCCCGTCACCTGGCCGACCTGCACGCGCCGGTAGAACACGGGCGAGCCGATGTCGATCGAGCCGAGCGATTCGCCGCGCAACGTGAACTGGCGGCCTTTCTGGTCGACGGTGACGGCGGGCGGCGATTCGAGGCCGACGAACTGCGTTTGCGTTTCCGTCGCGCGGCCGCCGTCGACGCCGATATAGGCGCCCGAGAGCAGCGTGCCGAGCCCCGACACGCCGCTTGCGCCGATGCGCGGACGCACGACCCAGAAGCGGCTGTCCTTCACCGCGAAGTCTTCCGCTTCCTTCGACAGCTGGACTTCGACGTTGACGCGCGAATGGTTCTTCGCGAGCTTGATCGACTTCACGAAGCCGATGTCGACGTCCTTGTACTTGACCTTCGTCTTGCCGGGCTCGAGCCCTTCCGCGCTGACGAAGGTGATCGTGATGGTCGGCCCCTTTTCGAGCACCGACTTCACGACGAGTCCGACGCCGATCAGCGCCGCGATCAGCGGAATGACCCAGACGAGGGAAGGCAGCCAGCCGCGTTTCGTGACGATCTCGGGTTCGGGGACGGGCGGCTCGTTGCGCGGCGCGTCGCCCGGTGGCGTCGGCTCTTGAGGGCTATTCATGTGGTGGGTCCTGAAGTATTGCGGTTCGCGCGGGCTGCGTCGCCTGTGCCTTTGTCCACGTCGTCCCAGATGAGGCGCGGATCGAATTGCATCGACGCGATCATCGTGAGGATCACGACCGAGCCGAACGCGAGCGCGCCCGGCCCCGCCGTGATGACGGCGAGCGACTTGAAGCGCACGAGCGCGACCGTCAGCGTGATGACGAAGATGTCTAGCATCGACCAGCGGCCGATGCGCTCGACGATCCGGTAGAGCTTCGTGCGCTCGTGCGGACGCCATGTCGAACGGCGTTGCGCGGTAATGGTCAGAAGCGCGAGCACCGTGAGCTTGAGCATCGGCACGAGAATGCTCGCGACGAACACGATGATCGCGAGCGGCCAGTCACCCGACGTCCAGAAGTAGACGACGCCGCTCATGATGGTGTCGTCCTCCGCGCCCAGCAACGATGACGTATGCATGACGGGCAGCAGGTTCGCGGGAATGTAGAGCACGGCGGCGGCGATCAGGAGCGCCCAGGTGCGCATCAGGCTGTCGGGATTGCGCCGGTGCAGGACCGCGCCGCAGCGCGTGCAGCGTTGCGGCTCTTTCGAGCGCACGCGCGGCTGCACGCGCGAGCACGCGTGACAGGCGACGAGACCGGCGCGCGAGGCCGTCGTGTATTTCATCGGCCGGTCATCCCTGGTGCGGCGCGGCTTTGCCATCGACGCCGGGTTCGTCTGCGCCGCGCCCAGCCTGACCGGCATCGCCGTCATCCCCTTCGCCTTCGCGCGCGTGGCGCTCGCGCCGCGCCTGCAGCACGTCGAGACCTTCGGCGACGTCCCATAGCGTGCGCGGATCGAAGGTGACGACCACAACGAACATCAGCGTCAGCGCGCCGAACGCGAACATCGCCGCCTCGGGGATCACACGCGCGAGACTTACCATTTTCACGATCGTCACGAGCACGCCGAGCATGAACACTTCGATCATGCCCCACGGACGCACGAACTGGATCGCGCGCAGCACCTGGTTGAAGCCGGGCGGCACGATGCCGGCGCGAATGGGGATCAGCAGATAGAGCAGCGCCGTCAGTTCGGTCAGCGGGAAAAGGAACGTCGAGCAGAACACCATCACGGCGACGATCTGCATGTCTTCGTTCCACAGTGCGACGATGGCGCCGATCAGACTGGTCTGCGACGTGATGCCGTTGGTTTCCAGCTCAACGATCGGAAAGCCCTGCGCGATCAGAAACGTGATCAGCGCGGCCATCGTCATTGCGGTGATGCCCTCCAGCCGTCCCGACGCGCTCCCATACAGGATCGCGCCGCATCGCGGGCAGCGCGCCGTCCGCCTGCGTCCGAGGCGGGGTTTCTGGAACAGCGCGTCGCATTCGTGGCAGGCAATCAGATGGTCATGTTCCATGCAGGCGATCGGAAAAACAGGAAGCGATGTGTCGTCGTGTCTGTGGTTGGACCTTACAGCCCGTTGCCGCGCGACGCGTTGCATGCGGCGTGCAAGGCATGCGGGCGGCGGCGCGGCACGGCTTGGAGGCAATAGTATCAAAGCTCGCCGGGATGACGTCCGTCGGTGTGCGCTGACGGATGCCCGGTGAATGGACTGACGTTCGTCGGCTTGCGGTGGGCCCTGTCCGACAGATGCGGCACTCACCGGTTCAAGCGGGTGGGAATCGCGGCAGCAAATTTCGCGCCGCGTGCAAAGCCGCCAGCCAGCCGATGCGGCTTGCGGTACGATTAGCGCCGCGAGCCGTTGGTGCGCCGGGATCGGGCGCGGCGGAATAACGGCATCGACTGCGTCGTTTAACTTACAGGTTGGCGTCGGTTCTGTCATGGCACACACTTCTTCGCTTCGTTCGTTCTCCGCACGGGCTTCGTCGTACACGTCGACGGCCATTGCGCTGCACTGGCTGATCGCGCTGCTGATCGTCTGCGGCTTTGCGCTCGGCTGGGTGATGACGGACATCCCCGGCTTCACGCCGACCAAGCTCAAGTACTTTTCGTGGCACAAATGGATCGGCGTGACCGTGTTCGCGCTCGTCGTGCTGCGCCTTCTCTGGCGCGCGACGCATGCCGTGCCGCCGATGCCCGCGCATATGGCCGCGTGGCAGCGCGGCATCGCGCATCTCACGCATTTCCTGCTGTATGTGCTGATGGTCGCGATTCCTGTGTCGGGCTATCTGTATAGCTCGGCGGCGAACGTGCCCGTCGTCTATCTCGGCCTCGTGCCGCTGCCGCGTCTGATCGCCCCCGATCCGCACCTGAAGGAAGTGCTGAAGTCGGTCCACATCGTGCTCAATTACACGCTGCTCGGGCTGGTCGTGCTGCACATGCTGGCGGCCATCAAACATCAATGGCTCGATCGCGACGGTCTGCTGTCGCGGATGATCCCTTTCCTCAAATAAGGATAAACATGAAGGTTTCGTTCTATCGCTACATGCTCGCGGCGTTTGCCGC
Source organism: Paraburkholderia diazotrophica (assembly GCF_038900755.1). Lineage (GTDB taxonomy): Bacteria > Pseudomonadota > Gammaproteobacteria > Burkholderiales > Burkholderiaceae > Paraburkholderia > Paraburkholderia diazotrophica_A. The sequence goes on along the minus strand of NZ_JBBPEN010000008.1, from coordinate 226,024 downwards.
GGCGTCGCTGGCTGCGTCGGGTGCCGCGTTCGCGCAGGTCGACATGGCGAGGAGCACGGTCACGGCGACGTCGAAGCAGATGAACGTGCCCGTCGAAGGCAAGTTCGGCAAGTTCACCGCGCAAGTCTCTTTCGATCCTTCGAAGCCGACGTCGGGCAGTGCGCAGGTCACGATCGATACGTCGAGCTACGATCTCGGCGACGAAAGCTACAACGAGCAGGTGCGCGGCAAGGAGTGGTTCGATTCGAAGACGTATCCGACAGCGACTTTCGTATCCAGTGCGATCGCGCCCGCAGGCGCCAACCAGTTCAAGGTCACGGGCAAGCTGACGATGAAGGGCAAGTCGCAGACGGTCGTCGTGCCCGTCACGGTGACGAAGCAGGGCGCCGCGCAGGTCTACGACGGCTCGGTGTCCGTCAAGCGTTCGCAGTTCGATATCGGCACGGGCGAATGGAAGGATACGTCGGTGGTCGCGGACGACGTGACGATCAAGTTCCATATCGTCGCCGCAAGCAAATGATTCATCGCATGCACACAGAAAGGAGAATGAAGTGAAACCGATGCTTTTGATTGTTGCGGGCGCACTGGCGTCGTCGATTGCGGCGGGCGCGGTTGCCGCCGATACCTATCAGCTCGACCCGACGCACACCTATCCGAGTTTCGAAGCCGATCATATGGGCGGCGTGTCCACGTGGCGCGGCAAGTTCACGAAAAGCTCCGGCACGGTGACGCTCGATCGCGCGGCGAAGACGGGCACGGTGGACGTCACGGTCGATACATCCTCGATCCAGATCGGCAACACCAAGCTCGAGGAGCATCTGCGTTCACCCGATTTCTTCGACGTCGCCAGGTATCCGGCGGCAACGTACAAAGGTACGGCCATCAAATTCGACGGCGATACGCCCGTCGCCGTGGACGGGCAGTTCACGATGAGAGGCGTCACGAAGCCGCTGAGCCTGAAGATCGAATCGTTCAAATGCATCCAGCATCCCGTGCTGAAGCGCGAAGTGTGCGGCGTGGAAGCGGAGGGCGAGTTCAATCGCGCGGACTATGGGATGGACTTCGGCACCAAATATGGTTTCAGCATGAAGACGGTGCTGCACATCCAGGCGGAAGGCATCAAGCAGTAAGCGCTCTCGCCTGAACCGGCGCGCAAGCCGCTTCGTCCGCATTGGCGACGAAGCGGTTTTTTTATGGGTTTCTTCGTGATGACAATGAAAGCGGTGGACACCTGGCGCTTTCACGTCTCGTGCAGTTTTCTTTTTTGCGGTACATAGTGACGGCAGACGCCGGACCGGTTGTGCGTGCACCGAGTCCGGCAAACATGGCAGAAGCGGGCAATTCCCGCTGATTGCCACGACAACGACTACCTCGCGCGCACCTGGAGATCCGCAATGAGTTCAACGATAGCCGCAAGCGCGGCGCAAAGTCGTCTCGATACGTGGCGCACGGTGATCGCCGCGTCGATCGGCAATGCGCTGGAATGGTTCGATCTCGTCGTCTATGGTTTTTTCGCCGTCGTCATTTCGAAGCTGTTCTTTCCGGCGGGCAACGATACGGTGTCGCTGCTGCTGACGCTCGGCACGTTCGGCGTGTCGTTCTTCATGCGGCCGCTCGGCGCGATCGTGCTCGGCGCGTATGCGGACAAGGCAGGGCGCAAGGCCGCGCTCACGCTGTCGATCGTGCTGATGATGATGGGCACGCTGATCATCGCCGTGCTGCCGACCTGGCAGTCGATCGGAATCGCCGCGCCGCTGATTCTCGTCGTCGCGCGGCTGATGCAGGGCTTCTCGGCGGGCGGCGAGTTCGGCAGCGCCACCGCGTTTCTCGCCGAGCACGTGCCGGGGCGGCGCGGCTATTTCGCGAGCTGGCAGATCGCGAGCCAGGGTTTGACGACGCTGCTCGCCGCGTTGTTCGGCGTCGTGCTGACGGGCGAACTGTCGCCGGAACAGCTGAGCGCGTGGGGCTGGCGCGTGCCGTTCTTCTTCGGTCTGCTGATCGGGCCTGTCGCATGGTATATCCGCACGAAGCTCGACGAAACGCCCGAATTTCTCGCGGCCGAAACGACGCAGACGCCGATCCGCGATACGTTCGCGAGCCAGAAGGCGAGGCTCCTCATCGGCATGGGCATCGTCGTGCTCGGAACGGTGTCGACGTATCTCGTGCTGTTCATGCCGACTTATGCGATCAAGCAATTGGGTCTCGCGCCTTCCGTGGCCTTCGCGGCCATTGCGCTCGTGGGTGTGATCCAGCTGGTGTTCTCGCCGATCGTCGGCCATCTGTCGGACCGCTACGGACGCGTGCGGATCATGCTCGTGCCCGCCGTGCTGCTGTTCCTGCTGATCCTGCCGGCGTTCACGTATCTGGTCGCGCATCCGACCTTCGGCACGCTGATGCTGATGCAGATCCTGTTCGGCTTCCTGATGACGGGCTATTTCGGCTCGCTGCCGGGCCTGCTGTCGGAAATCTTCCCGGTGCAGACGCGCACGACGGGCATGTCGCTTGCCTATAACATCGCGGTGACGATCTTCGGCGGCTTCGGGCCGTTTATCATCGCGTGGCTCATTCGCGCGACTGATTCGAAGGTCGCGCCGAGCTTCTATCTGATGTTCGCGGCTGTGGTGAGCGTGATCGCGCTGGTGGCGGCGAGGCGCAAGCTTGGGTTCAGGTGATCGCCTGGCTGCTGCGCAGCCGCTGTGAACGAAAGGCCGGTTCAGGTTCGAACCGGCCTTTTGGTCAGTGACTAGAGCGTGACTTGCTCAAATTGCCCTTTGCCAGAAAAGTTATAGGGTACTTTGAATGCGGCGCCGCCCTTAATGCCTGCCGATTGCTCGATGATCCGCGGCCACCATCGCACGAGATTGTGCGCTTTGTCCCAGAAGGCATGATGCGACCATCCCTTATCAAGAAAAAATACAACCAACCCTGCTCTGCGTAGCGCTTCACGCTCCAAACCCTTATTCAGCTTGTCGTGGGCGATTACAGCCCAGCCACCCTCTTTCGAAAGGGATTCGATCCGATACGAGTCAACGGCATTCTGGACAAACCTTTGTTTGAGATGCCACGTCTCGTGGCACCAAGGCTCGCACAACGCGTGAAGGGCCTTTGCCAAGGGCGGAGGGAAATTGTTGTCAACGAAAAATCTCATGCGAGGAGACTTTCTTCAAAAGCGACTGCCGCCTCCACTGAAGTGAAGGGTACTTCGAAGAGCCTCGCGACGATTGCTGTGTCTCTTTCTGTTACGAATGCATCGTACAAAATTGATGTTCTCACCGCCCCGTGAGTAACGATAGGTTTTCCAAACGCGATTTCGGGATCGAGTACTATCGCCTTGCTTCTTTGCGTGGGATACCAGCGGGTCGCGATTTCGTCCTTGAATCACTCGCGCCCCGCCTGAGAATCAAAAAGGCCGGTCTAGCGGAAGCTAACCGGCCTTTCCTTCATGAATCAGAACATCTCAGACGCAACCAATCAAACCTGCGCACCCGCATTCGGATCGTTCGGATCGTGGCGTTCCTTCTTTTCCTTCAGCAGGTCCTCGCGTTTCACGCCGAACCACATCGCCAGCGCCGCCGCGACGAACACCGACGAGTAGATGCCGAACAGAATGCCGACCGTCAGCGCCAGCGCGAAGTAGTGCAGCGTCGGGCCGCCGAACAGGAACATCGACAGCACCATCATCTGCGTACAGCCGTGCGTGATGATCGTGCGCGACATCGTGCTCGTGATTGCGTGGTTGATCACTTCCATCACGCCCATCTTGCGTTCGCGGCGGAAGGTCTCGCGAATCCGGTCGAAGATAACCACCGATTCGTTCACCGAGTAGCCGAGCACCGCGAGCACGGCGGCCAGCACCGACAGCGAGAACTCCCACTGGAAGAACGCGAAGAAGCCGAGAATGATCACGACATCGTGCAGGTTCGCAATCACGCCGGCGATCGCGTATTTCCACTCGAAGCGGAACGACAGGTAGATCACGATGCCAGCGACCACGCACGCGAGCGCGAGCAGGCCATCGGTCGCGAGTTCCTTGCCGACCTGCGGACCGACGAACTCGACGCGTTGCAGCTTCGCGTTCGCGTCCTGGCCCTTCAGCGCGGACATCACCTGGTCGCTTTGTTGCGCCGACGTCAGGCCCTGCTTCAGCGGCAGACGGATCAGCACGTCGCGCGACGTGCCGAAGTTCTGCACCTGCGCGTCGCCGTAGCCGATTTTCGTCAGCGTGTCGCGTACGGGTTCGAGCGGCACGGCGCCCGGATATTGCACTTCGATGACCGTGCCTCCCGTGAACTCCACGGAGAGATGCAGCCCGCGATGCAGCAGGAAAAACACAGCGGCGATGAAGGTCAGCAGCGAGATCGCGTTGAAGATCAACGCGCGCTGCATGAACGGAATGTCTTTACGGATGCGGAAAAATTCCATGTTCTCTTTCTCCGGGACTCAGCGGGATGAACCCGGTTTCTTCGTGCCATCCGGCGCGTTGCGGTTGCGCAGCGTCGGCTTGCCGGCGCGCGCTTGCGCGTTGCTGGCGGGCGCTTTCGTCTTGGCTTTTGCCTTCGGCGCCGTAGTCGCTGCCATCGCGCGCGCCGTGTCGGTGTCCGTGTCGGCGCTATCGAGATAAGCCGTTGCGCCGTCGGCGGCAGCCGGCTTCCACACCTGGCCGACAGCCAGTGACTTCAGCTTCTTCTTGCCGCCGTACCACAGGTTCACGAGGCCGCGCGAAAAGAACACGGCCGAGAACATCGACGTCAGAATGCCGATACAGTGCACCACCGCAAAGCCGCGCACCGGGCCGGAGCCGAACGCCAGCAACGCGAGACCGGCGATCAGTGTGGTCACGTTCGAGTCGAGAATCGTCGCCCATGCGTGCGCGTAGCCGTTCTGGATCGCCAGTTGCGGCGGCGCGCCGTTGCGCAGCTCTTCGCGCACGCGCTCGTTGATCAGCACGTTCGCGTCGATTGCCATACCGAGCGCGAGCGCGATAGCGGCGATGCCGGGCAGCGTCAGCGTGGCCTGCAGCATCGACAGGATCGCGATCAGCAGCAGCAGGTTCACCGACAGCCCGATCATCGAGATCAGGCCGAACAGCATGTAGTACGCGATCATGAACGCCGCGATCGCGATGAAGCCGTAGACGACGGAATCGAAGCCCTTCTTGATGTTGTCCGCGCCGAGGCTCGGGCCGATCGTGCGTTCTTCGATGATGTCCATCGGCGCCGCGAGCGAGCCGGCGCGTAGAAGCAGCGCGAGATCCGTTGCCGCCTGAGGAGTGGGCTGGCCCGTGATCTGGAAACGGTCGCCCAGTTCCGACTGGATCGTCGCGACCGTCAGCACTTCGCCCTTGCCCTTCTCGAACAGCACCATCGCCATCGGCTTGCCGATGTTGTCGCGCGACACGCTGCGCACCGCGCGGCCGCCCGCCGAATCGAGACGGATGTTGACGGAAGGACGCTGGTGCTCGTCGAAGCCCGCCGACGCGTCGATGATGCGGTCGCCCGTGAAGATCACGGCCTTGCGCAGCAGCACGGGCGCCGCGTTGCCTTGCGTGAACAGTTCGTCGCCGGCCGGCACGGGATCGCTCGGATTCGGGTGCAGGCCGTTCGGGTCGGCGAGACGCGCTTCGAGCGTCGCCGTGCGGCCGATGATGTCCTTCGCTTTCGCCGTGTCCTGCACCCCCGGCAGCTCGACGACGATGCGGTCGGGGCCTTGCTGCTGGATCACCGGCTCCGCCACGCCGAGTTCGTTGACGCGGTTATGCAGCGTCGTGATGTTCTGCTTGAGCGCCGCATCCTGCACCGTTTTCTGCACGGCCGGCGTGAACGTGCCCACCACCTGGAAGCCGCCGCTCGGGTTCGGCTGCGTCGCCCATTGCAGTTCGGTGACGCCCGCCTGCAATTGCGTGAGCGCGCTCTCCGCGACGCTCTGGTCCGCGAAATTGACGACGACCGACTGGCCGACGCGGTTCACGCCGCCGTCGCGAATGTTCTTGTCGCGCAGCAGGGTGCGCGCATCCGACGCGTCCGAATCCAGCTTCTTGTTCAGCGCGCCCGCCATGTCGACCTGCAGCAGGAAGTGCACGCCGCCGCGCAGGTCCAGACCCAGATACATCGGCAGCGCGTGCAGGGCCGTCAGCCAGCGCGGCGATGCACTCTGCAGATTCAGCGCGACGATGTATTGCGGATCGGTCGCGTCCCTATTGAGCGACTTTTGCAGCAGGTCCTTGACGCGCAGCTGCGTGTCGGTGTCCTTCACGCGCACGCGAATGTTCGCGTTCAACGTGGAGTTGTCGAACGTGACGTCGTCCGGCTTGATCTGGCTCGATGCGAGCGCCGCTTCGACCTGCGACAGCGTGGTCGAATCGAGCTTCACCGTGGCCTTGCCGCTCGACACCTGCACCGCCGGCGCTTCGCCGAAGAAATTGGGCAGCGTGTACACGAGGCCGATGACGAGCGCCACCAGCATCACGACATATTTCCAGAGGGGGTAACGATTCATGGAGTGGTCCAACGGGAGGTTGGCTTGATTGCGATGCGTCCGGCGATGAGCGCGGCGAGCGGAAGCGCCTGGGCGGGGCTTCGACCGGCGCGAGGCCGCGCCGGACGCGAGAGAGCAGGCCTTACAGCGACTTCAGGGTGCCCTTCGGCAGAATGGTCGTGACCGACGCTTTCTGCACGGTGATTTCAGTGCCTTCCGCGATTTCGACGCCAACATACGCTTCGCCGACCTTGGTCACCTTGCCGACGATGCCGCCGTTCGTCACCACTTCGTCGCCTTTCGCCATCGCGGCGAGCATGTTGCGGTGTTCCTTCTGGCGCTTCATTTGCGGGCGAATCATGATGAAGTAGAGCACCGCGAACATCAGAATCAGCGGCAGGAAGCTCATCAGGCTCGATTCGGCGCCACCTGCTGCACTGCCTTGCGCGAAGGCATTGGAAATGAACGACACGTTGGTCTCTCCGTTATAACAATCAAAAAAATCAGCCGGTTATTCTACCACCGGCCATTTACGGGACGGCACCCGGAACAGGTTTTCCTGACGGGCTGTCAAGGGGTTTCGGGTGCTTCTCCGAAAGTAAATTGTAATGTCTGCTGCGCTATGTGGGAGGATGCTTTTCGCGCGTTGCCCGATGTGCCTGCGTCGCACCTCTCGCGCGTCATCTAACTCTAGTCCGTCCCGCGTGCGCGGTTTTCATGAAACAGCTTCTTGAACGTGTCGAACGCCTGCGCGTCGATCGCATCGCGCATTTCCTGCATCAGTTCGAGGTAGTAATGCAGGTTGTGGATCGTGTTCAGCTGCGCGCCGAGAATTTCGCCGACGCGATGCAGATGATGCAGATAGCCGCGCGTGAAGTTGCGGCACGTGTAGCAGCCGCATTGCTCGTCGAGCGGGCGCAGCGAGTTCTTGTGCGTCGCGTTGCGGATCTTGATGTCGCCGAAGCGCGTGAAGAGCCAGCCGTTGCGCGCGTTGCGGGTGGGCATCACGCAGTCGAACATATCGACGCCCGCCGCGACGCCCGCCACGAGATCTTCCGGCGTGCCGACGCCCATCAGGTAGTGCGGCTTGTCGGCGGGCAGCTTGGGGCCGATGTGGTTCAGCACGCGCATCATGTCTTCCTTCGGCTCGCCGACGGACAGCCCGCCGATCGCGAGACCATGAAAGCCGATCTCCGACAGCCCCGCGAGCGACTCGTCGCGCAGGTCCTCGAACATGCCGCCCTGGACGATGCCGAAGAGCGCATTCGGATTGCCAAGCCGGTTGAACTCGTCGATCGAGCGCTTCGCCCAGCGCATCGACATGCGCATCGAATCGGCGGCGTCCGCGTGCGACGTCGGCACGCCGTTGGTCGCGTAGGGCGTGCATTCGTCGAACTGCATCACGATGTCCGAGTTCAGCACCTTCTGGATCTGCATCGACACTTCCGGCGACAGGAACAGCTTGTCGCCGTTGATCGGCGACGCGAACGTCACGCCGTCTTCGGTGATCCTGCGCAGATCGCCGAGCGAGAAAACCTGGAAGCCGCCGGAGTCGGTGAGAATCGGCCGCTTCCAGCCCATGAAGCCGTGCAGGCCGCCATGCGCCGCGATCGTTTCGAGACCGGGGCGCAGCCAGAGGTGAAACGTGTTGCCGAGGATGATCTGCGCGCGGATTTCTTCGAGTTCGCGCGGCTGGATCGCCTTCACGGTGCCGTATGTGCCGACGGGCATGAAGATCGGCGTTTCGATCACGCCGTGATTGAGCGTGAGGCGTCCGCGGCGCGCCTGGCCGTCGGTTTTCAGCAGCTCGAACTTCAGGCCGTTGTCGGGGCGAACGTGGTCGCCGAGATAAGCGCCGTGGTCCGCGCGTGCAGCATTGTTGTGACCGTCGGTCATCTTCTTGTACTCCTGTGCCACCAGAAAACAGTCTGGCGCAGATGATAAACGCCGCCAGAAGATTTCCGGCGGCGGTGTTGGATTATGCGTTCAGCGCGTCGTCGCTGCGCGTGAGCAGCATCGCGTCGCCGTAGCTGAAAAAGCGGTAACGCTCCTCGATTGCGTGCCGATACGCCGCGCGTATCGTCTCGATGCCCGCGAACGCGGACACGAGCATCAGCAGCGTCGATTTCGGCAAATGGAAATTCGTCACCAGCCGGTCGACGACGCGAAACCTGTAGCCCGGCGTGATGAAAATGTCCGTGTCGGCGCTCGTCGCGGCAAGCGGACGGCCCGCTGCTTCGGCGTCGCGCGCGGCGGCTTCGAGCGCGCGCATCGACGTCGTGCCGACCGCGATCACGCGATTGCCGCGCGCCTTCGTCGCCGCGATCCTGTCGACCAGCGACTGCGGCAACTGATACCACTCGCTATGCATCTTGTGCTCGGCGATATTCTCGACGCGCACCGGCTGGAACGTGCCCGCGCCGACGTGCAGCGTGAGCGTCGCGCGCTCGACGCCTTTTTCGTCGAGCCGCGCGAAGATCGAGTCGTCGAAATGCAGGCCGGCCGTGGGCGCGGCGACGGCGCCGGGGTTTTGCGCGTACACCGTCTGGTAGCGCGTTTCATCGAATGCGTCGGGGTCGTGCTCGATATACGGCGGCAGCGGCAAGCGGCCGTGCTGCTCGATGAGCGTCAGGCAGTCGTCCGGAAAGTGCAGCGTGTAGAACGGCTCGACGCGCTCGCCGACGGTGACGTCGAACGCATCGGCAAGACGCAGCGTCGTGCCCGGCGCAGGGCTCTTGCTCGCGCGGATCTGCGCGAGCGCGGTACGCTCGCCCGTCAGGCGCTCGACGAGCACTTCGATCTTGCCGCCACTGGCCTTCTGGCCGAGGAACCGCGCCTTCAGCACTTTGGTATCGTTGAATACAAGCAGGTCGCCGACATCGACGAGATCGGGCAGATTGGCGAAATGGCGGTCGGTGAACGTCGCGGGCTTCGTCTGGCCATTCACTTCGAGCAGACGGCTCGCGCTGCGCTCGGGCAAGGCGACTTGCGCGATCAGTTCGGGCGGCAGGTCGAAATCGAAATCGGAAAGCGTGAACATGCGGACTGATGTGATGCGCTGATGCGATAGAAACTGGATGGCCGTCTCGGACGGGACAAAGCTGGAGGCCGGACCGGCGACGGGATCGACGACACGATCCATAGCGGGTACGCCAGCGGCCGTCGAGCGGCTATGATTGCGGGACATTGCCGCAGCCGTCATTGATGCACGCCCGACAGGCGCACGCTGGCCGCGAAACTTCTGAAGCCGATATTGTACTTGCGAAGCGACTCATGCCTTTGTCCGATACCCGTTCACCCCTCGACACCGACGACGACAGCGCCCCGAAAAAGCGCCGCGCCGCGCGGAGCAAGGCGGGCGAGGACGCGGCTCAGGAGCCCGCCGCGCCCGCCGCTCAAGGCGCTCAAGGCGCGAAGAAGCCCGCCGCAAAAAAGAGCACGGTCGCGAAAACGGCCGACAAGCTTGCGAAGCTCGGCCTCACGCGCGACATCGATCTCGTGCTGCACCTGCCGATGCGCTACGAGGACGAAACATCGCTGACGCCGATCGGGGAGCTGCTGCCCGGCGGTGTCGCACAGACGGAAGGCGTTGTGTTCGACAACGAGATCGCGTACCGGCCGCGCCGCCAGTTGCTGGTGAAGATGCGCGACGACGCGGGCGATGAGCTGATCCTGCGCTTCCTCAATTTCTACGGCTCGCAGGTCAAGCAGATGTCGGTCGGCGTGCGGCTGCGCGTGCGCGGCGACGTGCGCGGCGGGTTCTTCGGAATGGAGATGGTGCATCCGGCCGTGCGCGTCGTCGATGAAGACACGCCGCTGCCGCAAGCGCTCACGCCCGTCTATCCGAGCACGGCGGGCGTTTCGCAGGCGTATCTGCGCAAGGCGATCGACAACGCGCTGTCGCGCACGTCGTTGCCGGAGCTGTTGCCCGAGCCCGTCGCCCGGCAATATTTGCAGCCGCTCGACGTGCCGCCGCTGATGGACGCCGTGCGCACGCTGCACCATCCCACTTCGCATGCCGACGAAACGGCGCTGATCGACGGCACGCACCCCGCGTGGACGCGCATCAAATTCGAGGAACTGCTCGCGCAGCAGATGTCGCTCAAGCGCGCACACGAAGAGCGCCGCACGCGCGCCGCGCCCGCGATGCCGCGCCGCTCGCCCGCCGACGACGCATCGCTCGTCGCGCGTCTGTTGAAGGCACTGCCGTTTGCGCTGACGGGCGCGCAGCAGCGCGTGAGCGCGGAGATCGCGCACGATCTGACGCAGCCGCATCCGATGCAGCGTCTGTTGCAGGGCGACGTCGGCAGCGGCAAGACGATCGTCGCCGCGCTCGCGGCCGCGCAGGCCATCGACGCCGGTTATCAGGCGGCGATGATGGCGCCCACGGAAATCCTCGCCGAACAGCATGCGCGCAAGCTGCGCGGCTGGCTGGAACCGCTCGGCGTGACGGTCGCGTGGCTCGCGGGCAGCCTCAAGACGAAGGAAAAGCGCAGTGCGCTCGAAGCAGCGGCGCTCGGCATCGCGCAGTTGGTGATCGGCACGCACGCGATCATTCAGGATGCGGTCGAGTTCGCGCGGCTCGGCCTCGTGATCGTCGACGAGCAGCATCGGTTCGGCGTCGAGCAGCGGCTCGCGCTGCGCGCGAAAGCCCAAAACGCCGCCGACGGCGCGCGCGATTTCCAGCCGCATCAGTTGATGATGTCCGCGACGCCGATTCCGCGCACGCTCGCGATGACGTACTACGCGGACCTCGACGTATCGACGATCGACGAGCTGCCGCCAGGCCGCACGCCGATCCTGACCAAGCTGGTATCGGACGGGCGCCGCGACGAAGTGATCGGCCGCGTGCGCGAAGCGGCGCTGACGGGACGCCAGGTGTACTGGGTCTGTCCGCTGATCGAGGAAAGCGAGACGCTGCAATTGCAGACGGCCGTCGAAACGTACGAAACGCTCATCGCCGCGCTGCCGGAACTGAAGGTCGGGCTGGTGCACGGGCGCCTGACACCTGTCGAGAAAGCGGCCGTGATGGACGCGTTCACTCGCAACGAAGTGCAGTTGCTGGTCGCGACGACGGTAATCGAAGTGGGCGTCGATGTGCCGAACGCGTCGCTGATGGTGATCGAGCACGCAGAGCGCTTCGGGCTCGCGCAACTGCATCAGCTGCGCGGACGGGTGGGGCGCGGCAGCGCGGCGTCGGTGTGCGTGCTGATGTACTCCGGACCGCTGTCGATGACCGCACGCGCGCGTCTGCAGACAATGCGCGAAACCACCGATGGCTTCGAAATCGCCCGTCGCGACCTGGAAATCCGCGGCCCCGGCGAATTTCTCGGCGCGCGGCAATCAGGCGCCGCGATGCTGCGTTTCGCGGATCTCGAAAACGACGGCTGGCTGATCGAACCGGCGCGCGAGGCCGCCGCGACGCTGCTCGCGCAGTATCCGAACGTCGTCACGCAGCATCTTTTGCGCTGGCTGAACACGCGCGAGCAGTATCTGAAGGCGTGACGACGCCTGGCGGGGAAGCGCTTGCGCGCCGCAGCACAGGTGAAGAAGGCTTGAAGGTTGGCGAATTGGCCCCATAGGTGTATAACAGAAACCTATCGAATCTATCGCCCTGATTGGTCCCCAATGACCCTCACAGAACTGAAATATATCGTCGCCGTTGCCCGCGAGCGCCATTTCGGCCGCGCGGCGGAAGCGTGTTTCGTGAGCCAGCCGACGCTGTCGGTCGCGATCAAGAAGCTCGAAGACGAACTGAATGTGCAGATATTCGAACGCGGCACGAGCGAAGTCAGCGTCACGCCGATTGGCGAGCAGATCGTCACGCAGGCGCAACGCGTGCTCGAACAGACGCTCGCGATCAAGGAAATCGCGAAGCAGGGCAAGGACCCGCTTGTCGGGCCGCTGCGCCTCGGCGTCATCTACACGATCGGACCGTACCTGCTGCCCACGCTCGTCAAGCAGATGATCAAGCGCGTTCCGCAGATGCCGCTGATGCTGCAGGAAAATTACACGCTCAAGCTGATCGAACTGCTCAAGCAGGGCGAGATCGACGTCGCGATCATGGCGCTGCCCTTTCCGGAAACGGGTCTCATGCTGCGTCCGCTGTACGACGAACCGTTTGTCGTCGCGCTGCCGTCGGGCCACGCATGGGAGTCGCGTCACAAGATCGACCCGACCGACCTGAAGCAGGAAACGATGCTGCTGCTCGGCAGCGGTCACTGCTTCCGCGATCACGTGCTCGGCGTGTGCCCGGAATTGATGCGCTTTTCGCAGAACGCGGACGGCATCCAGAAAACGTTCGAGGGCTCGTCGCTGGAAACGATCCGGCATATGGTCGCGAGCGGCGTCGGCATTACGGTGCTGCCGCGCATGTCCGTGCATGAAGTGAAGGCGCACGCGGGCGGCGTCGATTCTGGGCTGCTCAGCTACGTGCCGTTCGACGACCCGGTGCCGGATCGCCGCGTCGTGCTCGCATGGCGCAAGAGCTTCACGCGGATGCCCGCCATCGACGCGATCTGCGACGCCGTCGCCGCGTGCGATCTGCCGGGCGTGAAGAAGCTCGATCTGCCCGCCGCCGTCAACTAAGCGCTTTGCAGGCGCATTTCGGTCCCCGGGATGCGCCGCCGGCTGCCGCCGCCTTCTGCATGAGGCGGAGGCTATTGAATACATAAAATTAATCAAATCGTCGTATTAGATAGTTTTTAATAAACTTCCTCCGTGGGTCGCCGAGATCCATCACAACAAACGGGAGGAATCATGCAGTCATCTACGTCGTCGCTGATCCAGTCTGTTTCCCCTTCGCCGCAGCAAGCGGCTCCGGCCGTCAATGCTACGTCCAGTTTCAGGACCGTCGCGTTTGGGCTGCTGGTCGATCGCGCGCTGGCCGCCTGACACGCTTTTCCTCTCATTCGAATTCCCCAGGACGGCATTCGCCCGAACTAGCAAGGAGAACAGATATGTCTGAACCCAATCTCACGACCGCCTCGGGCGCGCCTGTCGCCGACAACCAGAACTCGTTGACGGCTGGCCCGCGCGGCCCCGTCGCGTTGCAGGACGTGTGGCTGATCGAAAAGCTCGCGCACTTCGACCGCGAAGTGATTCCCGAGCGCCGCGTTCATGCGAAGGGTTCGGGCGCGTTCGGCACGTTGACGGTGACGCACGACATCTCGCGCTATACGAAAGCCAAGGTGTTTTCGGAAGTCGGCAAGGAAACGCCGCTTTTCATGCGCTTTTCGACGGTCGCTGGCGAGCGCGGTGCCGCCGACGCCGAGCGCGACGTGCGCGGCTTCTCGATCAAGTTCTACACGGAAGAGGGCAACTGGGACGTGGTCGGCAACAACACGCCCGTGTTCTTCATCCGCGATCCGCTGAAGTTTCCGGACTTCATTCACACGCAAAAGCGCGATCCGTACACGAACATGCGCAGCGCGACGAACGCGTGGGACTTCTTCTCGCGTCATCCGGAGTCGCTGCATCAGGTGACGATCGTGATGAGCGATCGCGGCATTCCGAAGAACTATCGGCAGATGCACGGCTTCGGCTCGCATACGTTCTCGTTTATCAACGCGAACGACGAGCGCTTCTGGGTGAAATTCCACTTCAAGTCGATGCAAGGCATCGAGAACTACACCGACGAAGAAGCCGCGCAGGTCGTCGCGAGGGACCGCGAGAGCGCGCAGCGCGATCTGATCGGGTCGATCGACAGCGGCAACTTCCCGAAGTGGCGCTTCCAGATTCAGGTGATGCCCGAAGCGGACGCGGCAACGTATCGCTACAACCCGTTCGACATTACGAAGGTGTGGCCGTACAAGGACTATCCGCTGATCGACGTCGGCGTGATCGAGCTGAACCGCAACGCGCAGAACTACTTCGCGGACGTCGAGCAGGCCGCGTTCACGCCGGCCAACGTGGTGCCGGGCATCGGCTTCTCGCCGGACCGTCTGTTGCAGGGCCGTCTGTTTTCGTACGGCGACACGCAGCGCTATCGCCTTGGCGTGAATCACCATCTGATTCCCGTGAACGCGTCGCGTGCGCCGAACGTGCGCTCGTTCCATCGCGACGGCGGCATGCGCACTGACGGCAATCTCGGCGGCAACGTGAATTACGAGCCGAACCGCTTCGACGACTTTGCGCAGGACCGCAATGCGATCGAGCCGCCGCTCGCGGCGGGCAACGTCGATCGCTACAACCATCGCGAGGACGAGGACTACTACAGCCAGCCGGCGGCCCTCTTCCGTATCTTCGATGCGGGCCAGCGCGAGCGTCTCTTTGCCAACATCGCGCGGGCGATCGACGGTGTGCCGGCGGATATCGTCGCGCGCCAGGTCGAGCACTTCCGCAAGATCGATCCCGCGTATGCGGACGGCGTGGTGGCGGCTATCGAGGCGCTCTCGAAGGCGAAGTCGAAGTGAGCGACGGGCGAGCAGGCGATTGAGCAGCAAGGGTGGCGCATGAGCGCGCCACCCGTACTACAGGAGAACGATCATGGTTCAGATGGTGATGAACGCAGTCGGTCACAGCGCCGGCAGCGTCGCGCGACAGGTGCGCGGCCCCATGCTTTTTCAGAAGCTCGCGGGGCTCGCGATCGTCAGCAGCGGGTATGCAGTGATCGTCGCGAATCTGCTGCACGCAATCAGCCGATGACGGACCGCGCGCATGACCATCCACGGTCCGAACACGCGCATCGGCGAGGTAATGCGTCGCGCGAACGCATGTCGTTTCTAAGATAAACTGGCGGACGTTCGAGCGTTGACGGACTGCACACACGCAACTCCGGGCATGCAGACAGGTTCGTATCACTCTTAGATGGAGTCATCATGGCCAAGAAAGAAGCCGTACCGCACGTCAACATTGGTATCAGCGACAAGGATCGCAAGAAGATCGCAGAAGGTCTGTCGCGCCTTCTCGCCGATACGTACACGCTTTATCTGAAGACCCACAATTTTCACTGGAACGTGACGGGTCCGATGTTTAACACGCTGCATCTGATGTTCGAGACGCAGTACACGGAACTGGCCACCGCCGTCGATCTGATCGCCGAGCGCATTCGCGCTCTGGGCGTCGCGGCGCCGGGCAGCTACAAGGAATTCGCGAAGCTGTCGTCGATCGCCGAAGCGGACGGGGTGCCTGCCGCTGAAGACATGATCCGCCAGCTGGTGGAAGGGCAGGAAGCCGTCGTGCGCACTGCGCGCGCGATCTTCCCGGTAACGGACGCCGCCAACGACGAGCCGACAGCCGATCTGCTGACGCAGCGCATGCAGACGCACGAAAAGAACGCGTGGATGCTGCGTTCGATGCTGGCGTAATTCGCTCTCGCGGCCCATCTGACGCGGTTCGACGCGTCGGTGGCCTGTGCAGATGAACGTGAAGCCCGATGGGTGCAGGCCCGTCGGGCTTTTTTGTCGCGTTGTCCGTGCGTGCGCGTCTGTCGGGCCTGGCGCTCGCGCTGCTCTAAAATACGGAGATTCGTATTTCTGCGCACCGCCATGTTCGCCCGACTCCCGCTTTATCTGCGCCTTGTCCGCATGGACAAGCCGATCGGCAGCCTGCTGCTGCTGTGGCCGACGCTCAACGCGCTGTGGATTGCATCCGACGGCCATCCGTCGTTGTCGCTGCTGGTGATCTTCGTGATCGGCACGGTGCTGATGCGCTCCGCCGGATGCGCGATCAACGACTACGCGGACCGCGATTTCGACCGCTATGTGAAGCGCACCGAAAACCGGCCGATTACGTCGGGCAAGATCAAGGCGTGGGAAGCAGTGGCGCTGGCGGTCGGGCTGTCGCTGATCGCGTTTCTGCTGATCCTGCCGCTCAATACGCTGACGAAGGAGTTGTCGGTGGCGGCGCTGTTCGTCGCGGGCACGTATCCATTCACGAAGCGTTTCTTCGCGATTCCGCAGGCGTATCTGGGCATTGCGTTCGGCTTCGGCATTCCGATGGCGTTTGCCGCGATACAGAATCAGGTACCGCTGCTCGCGTGGGTGATGCTGCTCGCGAACGTGTTCTGGTCCGTCGCGTACGACACCGAATATGCGATGGTCGATCGCGACGACGACATCAAGATCGGCATACGCACTTCCGCACTGACGTTCGGCCGCTTCGACGTGCTCGCGATCATGGTCTGCTACGCGCTCACGCTCGGCATCTATGTCGGCATCGGCATCGTGCTGGGCTTCGGCGTGCTGTACTGGATCGGCCTTGCGGCGGCAATCGGCTGCGCGGTGTACCACTACACGCTGATCAAGGACCGCGAGCGCATGCCGTGCTTCGCGGCCTTCCGGCATAACAACTGGCTGGGCGGCGCGTTGTTTGCCGGCATTGCCGCGCATTACGCGGCGCAGGCGTTCTGAACGCCTTTCGATAAGGCGCTGAGGCGTGCCGATTGCGTTGTCGGTCTCGCGCCGCAGCGTCTGCCTATGTCAAACGGCAAGCGCCTTCATTGCTTGCCGAACTCCTCTCCCATTTCCCGGGCCCGCGCATCGGCAGCCAGCGCGCCGCGCACGATCGATTCCTTCACGCCTTGCGCTTCGAACGATGCCAGCGCGGCTGCCGTCGTGCCGCCCTTCGACGTCACGCGCTCGCGCAGCACGCTTGCCGGCTCGCCCGATTGCGCGGCGAGTTGCGCGGCGCCCGTGAATGTCGCGACGGCAAGCGCGCGGCCTTGCTCGTCGTCCATGCCCAACTGGCGCGCGGCCTCCTGCATGGCCTCGATGAAGTAGAACACGTAGGCGGGGCCGCTGCCCGAGATGGCTGTCACGGCATCGATTTTTGCTTCGTCGTCGAACCATACCGTCTGTCCGACCGCGCCGAGAACCTGCGACGCCAGCGCGCGTCCCGCTTCATCGACGCCGCCGAGCGCGACCAGTCCCGTCACGCCCATGCCGATCAGCGCAGGCGTGTTCGGCATCGTGCGCACGAGGCGCGCGTGACCGCCGAGCCAACGTGCAAGGTCCGCGCCGCGAATGCCCGCGACGATGCTGATGACGACCTGCGACGGCGACAGATGCGGTGCGAGCGCCGCCGCGACGTCCTTGACGATCTGCGGCTTTACGGCGAGCACGACGGCATCGAACGATCTCAGCGATGCATCTGCCGACGCGCTCGTGCCGATGCCGAACTGCTGTTCGCTGCGCTTGCGCGCGTCTTCGTTGGGATCGACGGCTCGAATGTCCGACGGCGCGACGCCGCGCTTGATCAGTCCGCCGATGAGTGCGGCGGCCATATTGCCGCCGCCGATGAAGGCAATTTTCATGATGTACGGGAGTTAGTGAGAGTAGTCACGAGCGCCGAAGATAGCCGTGCCGACACGCACGATCGTCGCGCCTTCGAGCACGGCCGCCTCGAGATCGCCCGACATGCCCATCGACAGCGTATCGAGTTCGAGACCGTCCGCGCACAGCTTTTCGGACAGCTCGCGTAACGCGCGATGCGGCGCGCGCTGCTGTTCGACGTCGCCTGCCGGTTCGGGGATCGCCATCAGGCCGCGCAGCCGTAACTTCGGCAGCGATGCGATTTCGCGCGCGACATGCAACGCTTCTTCACGCGTCACGCCGCTCTTCGATGCTTCGCCGCTGATGTTCACCTGAAGGCACACATTGAGCGGCGGCAACCTGTCGGGCCGCTGTTCGGACAGCCGCTGCGCGATCTTCAGGCGATCGACGGAATGCACCCAGTCGAAATGTTCGGCAACGGCGCGCGTCTTGTTCGACTGCAGCGGTCCGATGAAATGCCATTCGATCGACGCACGCAGATCCGACAGCGCTTCGATTTTCGTCAGGCTTTCCTGCACGTAATTTTCGCCGAACGCGCCCTGGCCCGCTGCATGGGCGGCGCGAACGTCTTCGGCGGGAAACGTCTTCGAGACGGCCAGCAGCGCAATCGAGCGCGGATCGCGGCCCGCGACCTGCGCGGCGAGAGCGATGCGCTGATGCACTGCGTCGAGATTGTGAGCGAGATCGGGCATGAAACGTTGATTACCGATGCGAGGGGCGACGATTTGAATTATACGGACGCCTCCCGCGCGTCACGACCTGGCCGAACGGCCAGGTTGCGCGCGCATCGCCCGCAAGCGATGCTGTCGATCAGGACACAGGCACAGCACGCAATCTCAGGTCGCGAGCATGTGCTCGACGAGTTCGATCCAATGCACGACAGGAGTGGAGGTTCCGCTTTGCAGATGCGCGATGCAGCCCACATTCGCCGAGACGATGATCTGCGGCTCCTGCGCCCTCAGCTTTTCGAGCTTCTGGTTGCGCAGCGCGTACGACAGTGCGGGTTGCGTGAGCGAATAGGTGCCGGCCGAACCGCAGCACAGGTGGCTGTCGGCAGGCAGCCTGACGTCGATGCCGAGCGCCGTCAGCAGCTGTTCGACCTTGCCGCGAATCTGCTGGCCATGCTGAAGCGTGCAAGGCGGGTGAAACGCAACGGTGTGAATCGCGCGGCGGCGCGTGAGCGGCGTCAGCGCTTCTTCGAAGTCGGGCAGGATTTCACTGATGTCGCGCGTCAGCTCGACGATGCGTTTCGCTTTCTCCGCGTAAGCGGGATCGTTG
Organism: Paraburkholderia diazotrophica; assembly: GCF_038900755.1. GTDB lineage: Bacteria > Pseudomonadota > Gammaproteobacteria > Burkholderiales > Burkholderiaceae > Paraburkholderia > Paraburkholderia diazotrophica_A. Next base: position 206,999 of record NZ_JBBPEN010000008.1, on the reverse strand, counting down.
CGCAGCAGGTGCGCGTATTCCTTGACGGTCGCGCCGCAGCCCGATGCGTTCATCACGATTGCCTCGGCGCCCTGTTCGACATGCGGCCACCACGCGTCGATGTTCTGCCGCACGTCGTCCAGCGCTTCGTCGTTGTAGCCGAGGTGCAGCCGGATGGCGCCGCAGCAGCCCGCTTCCGGCGCGATGACGGTCTGGATGCCGAGCGCGTCCAGCACGCGCGCCGTCGCGATGTTGACGTTCGGCATCATCGACGGCTGCACGCAGCCCGCGAGCATCAGCATCTTGCGCGGATGCGTGGCCGTCGGCCATTCCAGCTGACGTTGCCGTTGCGGGACCTTGTCGCGCAGCTTCTTCGGCAGCAGCGGACGGAAGTGCTGGCCGATACGCATCGCAGGCGTGAAAAACGTGCTGTTCGGCACGAAGCTCGCGAGCACGCGGCGCATCAGCCGCTGGCCGAAGGGCCGTGGCACCTTTTCTTCCGTGAGCTTGCGGCCGATCTCGACGAGCCTGCCGTATTGCACGCCGGACGGGCAGGTCGACTCGCAATTGCGGCACGTGAGGCAGCGGTCCAGATGCAATTGCGTGCTGCGCGTGACGGGCGTGCCTTCCACCATCTGCTTGATCAGATAGATGCGGCCGCGCGGCCCGTCGAGTTCGTCGCCCAGCAGTTGATACGTCGGACAGGTGGCCGTGCAAAAGCCGCAATGCACGCATTTGCGCAGGATGGCGTCCGCTTCGTCGCCGTCGGGCGTGTTACGAATGAAGTCGGCGAGATTGGTTTGCATCGCGCGCTCAGAAGTCGGGGTACAGCCGGCCGCGATTGAAGATGCGCGCCGGGTCGAATGCGGCTTTCAGGCCGCGATGAATCTTCATCAACGGCGCGGGCAGCGGCGTAAAGACGCCCGCGCCACGATCGTAGCCGTGGCCCGTGCGGAAGATCGTCGCGTGGCCGCCGGCCTGCTTCGCGCTGATGCGCACGGTCTGCGCGTCGGCGTCGGTGATCCACCAGCGTTGCGCGCCGCCCCATTCCATCAACTGCGCGCCCGGCAGTTGCAGCGGTTCGGTGATGGTCGGCAGCGCGAGGCGCCAGAGCGCGGACTTCGGCGCGATGGCCGCGAAAAACGGATCGGTCTGTTCGCGCAGGCCGGCCCAGAAGCGTTCGGCTTCCACGGCGTCGACGACTTCACCGCCCAGCGACGTGCGCGCCGACTTGACGGCCGCTTCCGCGCCGCCCAGCCGCACGGCCAGGGTGCCGTTGCGCCACGCGCTGCCCGTGATAGGCAGCGGGCGGCCACCCCATTCGTTGAGCTTGCGCACGGCATCGGTGCCGTTCATGTCGAACTTGAGCGTCGCTTCGGCTTTCGGACTTGGCAGCACTTTGATCGACAATTCGAGAATCAGCCCGAGTGTTCCGAGCGATCCGGCCATCAGACGGGAAACGTCGTAACCGGCGACGTTCTTCACGACTTGCCCGCCGAACGTGAGCACTTGACCCTGGCCGTTCATGACGACGGTGCCGAGCACGAAGTCGCGTGGCGCGCCCGCCGAATGGCGGCGCGGACCGGCGATGCCCGCCGCGATGCAGCCACCGAGCGTCGCCTGCGGGCCGAAGTGTGGCGGCTCGAAGGCGAGCATCTGGTCATGCTCGGCGAGCGCCGCTTCGATTTCGAGGAGCGGCGTGCCTGCGCGCGCGGTGATGACCAGCTCGGCCGGGTCGTACGCAATGATGCCGCGAAGCGCGCGCGTGTCGAGGATCTCACCCTGCAATGACTGGCCGTACCAGTCCTTCGTGCCGCCGCCTCGGATGCGGAGCGGCTGTTCGGCGGCCGTGGCCGCACGAACCCGTTCCGACCACGCGGCGACGATGTCGTCCTCTTTCATGGTGCGTTGTTTCGTTGTAGTGCTTTCGATTGTACCGAGGCAAGCCGTGCTGACAACCCGGTTCCGACCCGTATCGAACCCGACGGCGTCGGTTATGCGTTATGGGCTTTCAAGGACGACGCGTACGTGTAGCCTGCCGCGAACCGAAACATCAGCCAACCCAGCCGCAATGCCGTCGCCGCGCGGAGCGACCCGGGCAACCGTCGGCGAGGCGCTCAAAAACGCGGCAGTTCGGGATGAGGCAGCAATCCGCCGCGCACATGCAGCTTGCCGTACTCGGCGCAACGGGCGCGCGTCGGGATGCCCTTGTCGGGGTTGAGAAGCGCCGCAGGATCGAAGGCGCGCTTGACGGCATGGAACGCGTCGCGCTCTTCGGGGGAAAACTGTACGCACATCGAGTTGATCTTCTCGATGCCGACGCCGTGTTCGCCCGTCACTGTGCCACCCAGTTCGACACAGGCCTCGAGGATGTCGCAACCGAAGGCTTCAGCGCGGTGCCACTCGTCGAGGTCGTTGCCGTTGAACAGGATCAGCGGATGCATGTTGCCGTCGCCCGCATGGAACACGTTGATGCAACGCAAGTTGTACTTCTTTTCCATTTCCTCGATACGCGCGAGCAGCGGCCCGATGCTGCGGCGCGGCACCGTGCCGTCCATGCAGTAGTAATCGGGCGAGATGCGGCCGGCTGCCGGAAACGCGTTCTTGCGGCCCGACCAGAAGCGCAGCCGTTCGGCTTCCGTGCGCGAGATCTGGATGCGCGTCGCGCCGTGTTCGCGCAGCACGGCCGTCATGCGTACGATTTCTTCGCTGACTTCCTCGGGCGTGCCGTCCGACTCGCAGAGCAGGATCGCGGCCGCATCGAGGTCGTAGCCGGCGTTGACGAACTCCTCGACGGCGCGCGTGGCCGGCTTGTCCATCATTTCGAGGCCGGCGGGGATGATGCCCGCGGCAATGATGCTCGCGACGGCATCGCCGCCTTTCACGACATCGTCGAAGCTCGCCATGATGACCTGCGCGGCCTGCGGCTTCGGTATCAGCTTGACGGTGACCTCCGTGACGATCGCGAACATGCCTTCGCTGCCGATCATGACGGCCAGCAGATCGAGGCCGGGCGCGTCCGGGCTCAGCGAGCCGAACTCGACGATCTCGCCGTCCATCGTGACGGCACGCACGCGCATGACGTTATGCACCGTGAGGCCGTACTTGAGACAATGCACGCCGCCCGAATTTTCCGCGACGTTGCCGCCGATCGTGCACGCGATTTGCGATGACGGATCGGGCGCGTAGTAAAGGCCGTAAGGCGCAGCCGCTTCCGATATCGACAGATTGCGCACGCCGGGCTGCACGGTCGCCGTGCGCGCATACGGATCGACTTCGATGATCTTGCGAAAGCGCGCGAGCGAGACGACGACGCCGTTGCGGATCGGCATCGCGCCGCCCGACAGGCTCGTGCCCGCCCCGCGCGGCACGATGGGCACATTGAGCCGATGACAGATCTGCGCGATGCGCTGTACCTGCGACTCGGTTTCCGGCAGCGCGACGGCAAGCGGCAAGCGCCGGTACGCGGCAAGACCGTCGCATTCGTATGCGACCGTGTCTTCTTCGCGAAAGAGCAGGCAATGGGTGGGCAGTACGGCCATCAACGCCTGCACGACCTCGCGCTGACGTTGCGCAAGCATCTCGGGCGACAGCTCGGGGGACAGCTCGCCGGGTGCGTTCATGGAATGTCTCCTCGTTGGACGGCCGCGCGCCTCTTTGTTCTGCGCGGCCGGACATGCGGTTACGCTATGCCGCCCACGTAAAGATCTTGCCAGGGTTCATCAGGTTGCGCGGATCGAGCGAGTGCTTGATCGAGCGCATCACATCGACTGCGCCGGGACCGTGTTCTTCGAGCAGAAAGTTCATCTTGTGCAGGCCCACGCCATGTTCGCCCGTGCAGGTGCCGTCCATGCGCAGCGCGCGCTGTACGATGCGGTGATTCAGGCGCTCCGCTTCTTCCATCTCTTCCGGCTTGTTTGGATCGATCAGAATACAGACATGGAAATTGCCGTCGCCGACGTGTCCGACGATCGGGCAGGGCAGCGGCGACTCCTTGAGGTCGGCTTCCGTTTCGACCACGCATTCGGCGAGGCGCGAAATCGGCACGCAGACATCGGTGGAGACCGCGCGGCTGCCGGGCTTCAGTTGCAGCATCGCGAAGTAGGCGTTGTGACGCGCATTCCACAGGCGGCTGCGGTCTTCGGGGCGCGTCGCCCATTCGAAGTCTTCGCCGCTGTTTTGCGCGGCGATTTCTTGCACGAGTTCGGCCTGCTCTTTCACGCCGGCTTCCGTGCCATGAAACTCGAAGAACAGCGTGGGCGCTTCGCGCAGCGTCAGATTCGAGTGACGATTGATCGAGCGGATCGCGAGCGAATCGACGAACTCGACGCGCGCGATCGGCACGCCGATCTGGATCGTCTCGATCACGGCGCGCACCGCGTCGCCCATCGACGGGAACGCGCAGACAGCCGCCGACACGGCCTCCGGCTGCGGATAGAGGCGCAAGGTGATTTCGGTGATCACGCCGAGCGTGCCTTCCGATCCGACGAACAGGCGCGTAAGGTCATAGCCTGCCGACGACTTGCGCGCTCGCGTGCCCGTGTGGATCACGCGGCCATCGGCGAGCACGACGGTCAGGCCCAGCACGTTTTCGCGCATCGTGCCGTAGCGCACGGCGTTCGTGCCCGACGCGCGCGTCGCCGACATGCCGCCGATGCTCGCGTCAGCGCCCGGGTCGATCGGGAAGAAGAGACCTGTGTCGCGCAGCGCCTCGTTCAGTTGCTTGCGCGAAATGCCGGGCTCGACGGTGACAGTCAGATCTTCCGCATTGATCGACAGCACGCGATTCATTTCGGAAAGATCGATCGATACGCCGCCTTGTACGGCCAGCAGATGGCCTTCCAGCGAGGAACCGTTGCCGTATGGAATGATGGGAACGTCGTACTGACCGCACAGCGCGACGACGGTCTGAACGTCTTCGGTGTTGCGTGTGAAAACGACGGCGTCAGGCAATTGCGGATCGAACGGCGATTCGTCGCGGCCATGATGGGCACGAACGGCGGCGGATGTCGATACGCGTTCACCGAAGGCCGATTTGAGCGCTGTGAGTAGCTCTGCAGGAAAAGGGCGGCGCACGGGGGTGGGCGGCACGGGATGGTTCACCTGCGTCTCCTGTTGGCGAATGTTCTGATGGTTGATGGTCATTTTACGCCCTTCGACCGCTGCTGGGCGCCGGACTCGCAGGCTCGACGCAGCCTTTGACGCAGCGTTTGACGCCGTGTCGCGCGCGCTCGCGAGAGGGCAGCGCGGCGACTTTATAATGAAGCGCGACCGCATATCGCGATGTATCCGCATGGACGCATCGTCAATCGACACAAGGAAACGCACATCATGGGCAACCGCTTGAGCAGGATCGCGACGCGCACGGGCGACGACGGCACCACGGGTCTCGGCGACGGCCGCCGCGTGCGCAAGGACGACGCGCGCATTGCCGCGATCGGCGACGTCGATGAACTGAACTCGAATATCGGCGTGCTGCTGTGCGAGACACTGCCCGACGGCGTGCGTGCCGCGCTGACGGCGATCCAGCACGATCTGTTCGATCTGGGCGGCGAGCTATGCATTCCGGGCCATTCGATGATCGCCGATACGCATCTCGCTCAACTGGATGCCTGGCTCGCCGAATACAACGCGACCTTGCCGCCGCTCAAGGAGTTCATCCTGCCGGCGGGCACGCGTGCCGCTTCGCTCGCGCATGTGTGCCGGACGGTTTGCAGGCGCGCCGAGCGCTCGATCGTCGCGCTGGGTGCCGTCGACACGATCAACGCGGCGCCGCGTCGATATGTGAACCGGCTGTCGGATCTGCTGTTCGTGCTGGCTCGCGTACTCAACCGCATGGATGGCGGCAGCGACGTGCTGTGGCAACACGACCGCGGCTCGAAAAGCACAGGCGGCTAGCGAGGCGGGCAAGAACACGAGCGGCCCGTCTCGCAAGAAGCCTGGCAAAAGTCCGACGAAGAGCGCGACAAAAAGCGGGACCAAGAGCCTGATAACGAGAGCCTGCCAACGAGAGCACGACAGCGAAGCACGACAGCGAGCACGACAAGAAGCGACAGTCAGCCCGACCGCTCAGCCGACTGCCAGCGTGACCGGCTTGCCGATACGGCTCATCATTTCGACGAGCGTATCGATCGTGAATTTCGAAGTCTTCTTGTTGACGACATCCGACACGCGCGGCCGCGACACCATCAGGATTTCCGCGGCCTCGGACTGCTTCAGATGATGCTGTTCGATCCATGTGGACAGTTCGGACATCAACTGTTCCTTGAGCAGGCGCGTGTCGTTGATCTGCTTTTGCGATGCGGCGTGCAGCCGTTTTGCTTCGTCTGCGGGGAAGCCGAGTTCGAGAAACAGATTCGCGCCCGGTTTCGTGACATGACGGACCCTGGTGTCGATGGTCTTCATACTTTCCTCACATTGGCCGCGGCGCGATAACGCGCTTCGGCGATTTCCCTGTCATGCCGGCTGGTTGCCTGCGTCTTCTTCTGGAAGCAGTGCAGTACATATACGGCTTCGACAAACTTGGCGACGTACATCACGCGAAAAGCGCCTTCCTGTTCACTGATGCGAATTTCACGCGTGCCTGCGCCGACGATATCGAACGGCTTCCAGTTGTCCGGATCGAGGCCCGCCTGAACCTTGGCGAGCTGGAAGCCTGCCTGGCGGCGAGGTTCATCCGGAAACGAAAGCAGATCGTCATAGCTGGAGCCGATCCAGCGAATCTCTTTTTCGAGCTCCATGTGCTCCCTTCATGTACAAAATTTTATACCCAATTCCCCCAGTGTTCAACGTCTTTTCGCAAACACCGGCACGAGATTTGAAGGTACAGAAGCAGCACATGAAGCGCGATTCGACCGAATGGCCAAAAAAAGCCCGGCATGAGCCGGGCAAAGTCTGCGTGAAGCAATGATGGGCGATGGTCAGTTGCCGCTGCCGCGCGCGACGCGCCGTTGCTTGACGGCATCTGCGAGACCTTCGAGCACGGCGACGCTGTCGTCCCAGCCGATGCATGCGTCGGTGATGCTCTGCCCGTACGTCAGCGCGCAGCCCTCTTGCAGGTCCTGGCGGCCCGCGACGAGATGCGATTCCACCATCACGCCGACGATCCGCTCGTCGCCCGCTGCGATCTGGCGGCCGATATCCGCGCACACGGGAATCTGGTTCTCGTGCTTCTTCGAGCTGTTCGCGTGGCTCGCGTCGATCATCAGGCGGGCGGCGAGGCCCGCCTTGCCGATGTCGGTGCATGCTGCGTTCACGCTGTCGGCGTCGTAGTTCGGCGCCTTGCCCCCGCGCAGAATGATATGGCAGTCTTCATTGCCCGCCGTCGATACGATGGCCGAGTGGCCGCCCTTCGTCACCGACAGGAAATGGTGCGGCTGCGACGCGGCCTTGATCGCGTCGACGGCGATCTTCACGTTGCCGTCCGTGCCGTTCTTGAAGCCGACGGGACACGACAGTCCCGAAGCGAGTTCGCGATGCACCTGCGACTCCGTCGTGCGCGCGCCGATCGCGCCCCACGAGATCAGATCGGCGATGTATTGCGGGCTGATCATGTCGAGATACTCAGTGCCGGCGGGCAGGCCCAGTTCGTTGATCTTCATCAGCAGCTCGCGCGCAGTGCGCAGGCCGTCGTTGATCTTGAAGCTGTTGTCCATGTACGGATCGTTGATGAGGCCCTTCCAGCCCACCGTCGTGCGCGGCTTCTCGAAGTACACGCGCATCACGATCTCGAGTTCTGTCGCGAAGCGCGTGCGCTGTTCGATCAGGCGGCTTGCATATTCCATCGCGGCCTTCGGGTCGTGAATCGAGCAGGGGCCGATGATGACGATCAGACGGTCGTCCATGCCGTGCAGAATCCGATGCATCGACGAGCGCGAGTTGAAGATCAGGTCGGACACCTTCTCGTCGCAGGGGAATTCGCGGATCAGGTGAGCGGGCGGCGTCAGTTCCTTCAGTTCGCGGATGCGGACATCGTCGGTATTGTGCGGGGGCATGGTTTTCTCCTCGATTCGGTTCGTAGCGCGGTTCGCGCGGTCTGCGATTCAATGACGGTGCCGCAGCGAACAGGTCAACAAGCTAAAACGGTCAAAGTCAAAGTCGTTAGGGACGAAAAAAAACCGCCAGACTCGCTGGCGGTTTCTTCGGGAATTTCAGGTGCCTATGTACGTTCACACCCCTCTCGATCCGCCAGCGGTCTGAGATGCCCAAAAGAAATAAAAATAAAACTTGGCGGACATGGCGAAAAAGGGTGGCTCGTCAAAAGGGTTGAATTGCTTTATAACCCGAGCATTGCTCGGCTGGCAAGCTATTGGCGGCAACAATGCGGGAAATCCGCACGTCTCGCGCTTTCAATGCATGAAACGCGCGAGACGATCAAGATCAGACTGTGCCGCCGACCGTCATCTTCTCGATGCGCAGCGTCGGCTGACCGACGCCGACGGGCACGCTCTGGCCTTCCTTGCCGCACACGCCGACGCCCGTATCCAGCGACATGTCGTTGCCGATCATGCTCACGTACTTGAGCGATTCCGGGCCGCTGCCGATCAGCGTCGCGCCCTTGACGGGATACGTGATCTTTCCGTTTTCGATCATGTACGCCTCGGACGCCGAGAACACGAACTTGCCGTTCGTGATGTCGACCTGGCCGCCGCCGAAGTTGACCGCGTAAAGCCCGTTCTTCACGGACGCGATGATTTCCTGCGGGTCCTTGTCGCCGTTGAGCATGTACGTGTTGGTCATGCGCGGCATCGGCAGCGCGGCGTACGATTCGCGGCGCGCGTTGCCCGTCACGGGCATTTTCATCAGCCGCGCGTTCAGCGTGTCCTGGATGTAGCCCTTCAGGATGCCGTCTTCGATCAGCGTCGTGCACTGCGTCGGGTTGCCTTCGTCGTCGATGTTCAGCGAGCCTCGGCGGTTGGGCAGCGTGCCGTCGTCGACCACGGTGACGCCCTTCGCCGCAACCTGCTCGCCGATGCGGCCTGCAAACGCCGACGATCCCTTGCGGTTGAAGTCGCCTTCGAGGCCGTGGCCGATCGCCTCGTGCAGCAGCACGCCGGGCCAGCCCGGCCCAAGCACGACCGTCATCGCGCCTGCCGGAGCCGGACGCGCATCGAGGTTCACGAGCGCCGCGTGAACCGCGTCATCGACGTACTTCGACAGGATGTCGTCGGTGAAATAGCCGTAGTCGTAGCGGCCGCCACCGCCACCGCTGCCGATTTCTCGGCGGCCGTTCTGTTCGGCGATGACCGTCACCGACACGCGCACGAGCGGGCGAATGTCCGCCGCCAGCGCGCCGTCGCTGCGCGCGACCAGCACCACATCGTATTCGCCCGCAAGACCCGCCATCACCTGCGTGATGCGCGGATCGCGGCCGCGCGCCATCTGCTCGATGCGCTCGAGCAGCTTGACCTTGGCCGTCGCGTCGAGCGAATGCAGCGGATCGGACGGCAGGTACAGATCGCGCCCGGACACGCCCGTCAGCGTCGACGCCGCCCTGATCTTCTGCTTGCCGCCGCCTGCCTTGGCGATCGCGCGCGTGGCGATCGCGGCCTGGCGGATCGCTTCGGGCGACAGGTCGTCTGAATAAGCGAAGGCTGTGCGGTCGCCGGACACGGCGCGCACGCCGACGCCCTGGTCGATGCTGAAGCTGCCCGACTTGACGATGCCTTCCTCCAGGCTCCAGGCCTCGCTGCGCGTCGCCTGGAAATAGAGGTCGGCGTAATCGACGCGATGCGTGAAGATCTCGGCGAGCGTGCGGGTCAGCACGGCTTCGTCGAGGCCGTAGGGCGTGAGGAGCACGTCTTTGGCCGTCGCGAGATTACGGATGCTGGGTTCGATGATGTTCATGCGAAGTTCGCTCGATTCAGGGTATTCGGTTGCGTGCACAGCCGTCGGATGGGTGACGGCTGCGGCACTTTCAATGCATGCGGTTCAAATCAAACGTAGTCAGCTGAGCACGCGGTGACGCCAGGCCGGCAGGCTTTGCCGGACTTCGTCGATGCGTGAACGCTCGATATTGCCCGCGACGACGCCCGCGCCTTCGTCGCGCACGCCGATGATTTCGCCCCACGGGTCGATCAGCACGCTGTGGCCCCACGTGCGCCGGCCATTCTCGTGCTTGCCGCCTTGCGCGGCAGCGAGCACGTAGCACTGGTTCTCGACGGCTCGCGCGCGCAGCAGCGTTTCCCAGTGCGCGCGGCCCGTCGTGTACGTGAATGCGGACGGCACGACGATCAGCGCGCAGTCCCCCATGCGCCGGTACAGCTCGGGAAAGCGTAGATCGTAGCAGACCGACAGGCCCACGCGCCCGAACGGCGCGTCGAACGTGCCGACGGTGTCGCCGGGGCGGATCGTGCGCGCTTCGTCGAACGATTCCTCGCCCTTCTCGAAGTTGAACAGATGGATCTTGTCGTAGCGCGCGGCCTCGTTGCCCTGCGGATCGAACACGAGTGTCGTGTTGAGCACGCGCGTTTCTTCGGGCGCCGTCAAAGGCAGCGTGCCGCCGATGACCCACACCTTGTGGCGGCGCGCCGCGTCGGCGAGAAAGCGCTGGATCGGGCCGTCGCCATAGGGTTCGCGCACGGTGAGCTTGTCGGTGTCCTTGTAGCCCATGAAGCAGAAGTACTCGGGCAACAGGACGAGCTGCGCGCCGTCGGCGGCGGCTTGCGCGATCAGGCGTTCGGCATCGGCGAGATTGCGGTCGCGCTCCGGCGTGCTCACCATCTGCAGCGCGGCGACGCGGAAGGGGTCAGCGTGAGGGGATGATTTCGCGGATTGCGTGTTCAGGTCGCTCATAGGCGTTCGATAGACTCCTGCCAAAAGACTCCGGCCAAATGGAACGGCGCAAAAGCACGGCACCGGGGCACTGCGGAAAGGGGATGCCGGCAGCGGCTCTGCATCTCCTGGCGGCCGACACAGGCACGTGCGATGCAGTGCCCGTGCGGATCAGACGTGCGCTTCGCTCAGTTGGGTGCCGCGACGGCGGCCGGCGCGTTCATATTACCGCGATCGGTGTGGACCCGCTCGACGTGCGGCTTGGCCCACGAACCCGTGATCGCGTAATCGACTGCGAACGCATGCTCGATCGAATGCGACAACGCGATATCCGCGACCAGCGCGCCCAGCCCGAGCAGCGGATTGATCACGGCCGCCGCGACGACGCCCGCGCCAGCGCTGACGGTCGGCACGATATGCACCTGCAGGTCCTGCGTTTCGTGCGGCAAGTTGACGGAGCCCTTCATTTGGGCGCGCGCGGGTGCCGTCACCATTTCGAAGTCGTTCGTCGTGCCGATGCCGTTCTCGACGCGCGCCGTGCCCGTCACGCGTTCGAACGGCAGCCCTTCGCCGATCACGTCGCGGAAATCCATCGTCGCGTAGCGCGCGAGGCTTTGCAGGCTCAGCACGCCGAGCAGCTTCGCGACGCCCGGATCGACCTTGAGAATCTGTCCGTGCCGCAGATCGGCGGCGAGGTTGCCGTTGAGCGTCGGATAGTCGGGTTTCGTCGGGCCGCCGCGCCAGCCGAGCTTGCCCGACACCGATCCTTCGCCCGCCTTCAGCGTGCGCGGCAATCCCGCGCGCTCGAGCAGCGCGCCTGCATCCTTGATGTCGAGCTTGAAATCGAGTTCGGTGCTGCGCTCGGCCTCGTCGTCCTGGTTCGCGCCGTAGTTCCGGCCCGTGCGCCAGTTCGCCGTCGCCGTGAGCGTCGCGGCCGGGTTGCTGATTTCGAGCGAATCGAGTTGCCAGACGGGCGTGCCGTTGTCCTCGAAATTGTGCGCGTCGACCTGGAGCTTGCCGACATTGCGCCCGCGCACGATCAGCTCGTTGACGACGAGATCGATCGACGGAATGTTCTGCGCCGGCTGGTTGATGGCCGGGCCGAGCAGATCGTTTTCGGCCACGGATGGAATCACGAGCCGGGCGAGGCGCGCCTGCAGCGTGCCCGGCGAGCCCGGCGTCGCGCCCGGCAGCCACGACACGTGCCCCGACACCTGGTTCGACGCGATGTTCGCCTGCCACTGCTTGTCGTAGCGCGACGCGCCGACCACCACGCTTTCCCAGCGCCGCTTGAGCAGCGTCAGCGTGCCGATGTGCACGGCGAAGCGGTTCGGCATGAACTGCGCGGCCGTCGCGCTGGGCGGCATCGGCGCGACGCCTTCGTTCGCCTTGCGCATCTGCACGAAGAGGGCGCGCCAGGCATCGGCGTCGAGCGCATCGATGTCGACGGCGGCAGTCACGCCTTCCGACGGCAGATCGGCGGGCCGGTTCACGCCGACGGCGCCGCGCACGACTTCGGGCGGCCGGCCGGGCGCGTGACGGAGCAGATAGGTCGCCGCGATCGGGCCGAACGTGAGATCGGCGCGCTGGATGCCGTTGCTATCGTCGCTGCCTTGCGCGACAGCGCCACCGCCTTCGTTAGAAGCAGTCGGCCGGAACGTGAAGTCGAGCGGCATCGGCTTGCCGAGCGGCTTGTTGAACGGCGCGGGGAAATCGAGCGCGAGCCCCGTCAGGTCCGAATGAACGGCGACATCCGGCAAGCGGCCTTTGGCGCCGCGCACGCTCACGTCGTACGGCGCGCTGCCGTTCATCCGCGTGAGCACCTGCGCCGGCAGGCCGCGCAGGTTCAGTCCGCGCGCGGCATCGACGGCGACGTGCCCGGACACGTCGAATGCATATGCGCCGCTCGCGTTCAGTCCGCCTTTCGCGCGCACGTCGCCACCCATGAACTGCGCCGTGAGCCCGTCGACCTGCGCCGTGTGCTCGGTGAAGCGCACCTTGCCGCGCAGTTGCGAAAGCGGCGGGACGTTGTCCATCGACAGCCTGTCGTTTTCGAACGCAAGCGCAGCTTCCACCGCGACGCGCGGCTTCGGCGGCGCGCCGGGCGTGGGCAGCGTGCGCGGCACCGTCAGCTTGAGCGCGAGCGCGGCGGGGCCGTCGGCATGAAGCTTCTCCGTCTGGTGTTTCGTCATGCCGCCGAGCGCGCTGTTGTTCACGTAATCGAGCATGTCGGCGAGCGGCCCGCGCGCATCGCCCGTAATGACCAGGCTCGATGCGCGCGTGCCCAGGTCGTCGATCCTGCCCGTCACCTTGTTCAGCGCGAGGCGCTTGTAATGGGCGCGCTCGGCGTCGAAGCGCAGCAGGTTCTCTTTCAGCTGGAACTCGCCGTCGATGCCGTCGAGCGCGGGCCATACGTTCGGCGTGCCGTTTTTCAGCGTGCGCGGCGGGTACGGCGACGGATCGAAGCGGCCGCCTTTGAACGGCGCGACGATCCGGAAGATGCCAGCCTTCGGATCGCGCGAGTAGGGGAATTTGTCGAGATTGCCGTGAATCTCGATGGTCGCGCCGCGCGACATGCCCGCCTGCAAGCCGTGGCCCAGATAGATGCGCAGTTTTTCGCTGATGCTGGTCGGCAGATAGCGCGTGATGCGCGGGACTTGGGCGCGCTCGAATTCGGCCTTCAGATCGAGCGAGCCGCGCCCGCTGCCGATGTTCGAATAGCTGGCCGTCGCTTTCGCGTCCGCGTCCGCGTTCGACACTTTCAGTTCCGACACCTGCACGTCGAACGCCTTGTGCCGCTGCCCCGGCGCGACGGCGGGCGCGATCGTCCATGTGCCTTTGCCGCTTAGATGGTCGAACGTCAGGCGCGGATCGTCGAACACGCCGGGCATCGTGATCGCCGCGTTCGCCGTGTCGATGGCGAGTGCGCCGTGCCGTTCGTCGGCATCGACGTTGCCCCACAGATTCTCGACACCCGGAATGCCCGCGCGCGGGTGATTTCTCGCGGTGAGCCCCGGTGGCGGCTCCTGCGCGGCGATGCTGATGCCTTGCAGGTCGCCCTTGAAGCGATAGCGGATGATCGGCTCTGCGCCCGGCTCGCGATGCTCGCTCGCGGCTTCGCCCGAATCGGGCTTGCCGCGCTCGACTTCGATCGTGTAGTCAGCGACGAGGCCGCGCGGGTTGTAGCGCACGAGGTTGTTCAACAGACGCTTCGGCAGCGGCAGTGCGCGGCTGAATTCAGCAAGGATGCCGAGATCGACGCGGTCGCCCGTGATGCTGAGCAGTTGTCCGTGCTGGACGCTCGGCACCCGATAACGGCTCGACAGCGTATGAAAAGCGAGGATGCGAGCGACGGGCGTGCCGTCGTCGAGCGGCGGCTGCCCCAGTTCGGCGCGCAGATCGCGCAGATCGAGCGTCCATTCGTCGGCGTCGTGCGCGACGGCCCACGAAAAACGCGCGACAGGCACGTCGAGCTTCGGCTGCGTCGGCTTCACGCGCAGCGCAATGTTGCTGCCCGACAGCTCCCCGGCGGCGGATCTCACGCGGCCTTGCGTGAACTGCAGCCAGATCGCGTTGTCGATGCGGCCGGCGTAGGTTTCGATCGGGAAATCCATGTAGCGGGCGAGCATCGGCAGATCGACGGGGCCCGTCGAGATATACGCCTCGCCCGTCCAGTTGATCGGCTTGCCCATCGCACCGAGCCGCGCGTGCCGGAACTGCGCGCGGAAGTCGAGCGGACCGAACAGCACCTTTCCGTCGGGCGGTGCCTGGAGCGCGAGCTTGTGATCGTAGCCGTCGCTGAGAATGGCGAGGCGGATATTCTGCAGTGCGATCTCGGGCGCGTCGCGGCGCGCGTCGTGCCAGCGCAGCGTGCCGCCGCGCAGGATCATCGCCTGCTGGCGCAACAGCCATGTGCTGAACGTGTCGTTGCCCGTGTGAACCGTGGGCACCGTCACGCCCGCGATGGTCAGCGAGCCGTCCGTCTCGCGCTCGATGAGCAGATCCGGCTTGTCGACGATCACGCTGGAAAGAATGGGCGCGAGCTTCCAGACGGACGACCACGACACGGTCGCGCTCGCATGCGGAATCATCAGCGCGACTTTGCCGTCGCGGTTGGTGATGGTGACGTTGGTGGCTTCGAGTCCTGGCTGGAAGCCGGTCCAATGCGGCGCGAGCTTGCCGATCCTGAGCTGCGCGTGGATCTTTTCGGAGACGGCTGCCTCGATTCTCGGCCGGAAGGAGTCGGCGTACGGCAGCACGAGATAGCGCAGGCCGAGCACGGCCAGCAGGACGACGAAGTACAGGAAGAGCGCAATGCTGAGAAGGACTCGCAGCGTGTGGCGCAGCACCACATGATCGCTTCCGCCTACGGGCTTGACGCGTCCGGCTTCATGCGGGTCGGCGGATGAGTTTCGCTCGGACATGCTGCGACGGGGTAGGCATATGGTAGTTTTGCGGTTCTAACGACGAAATGTATCACACGGGCCAGCCGCCAAGGCCGTGAGGGGCAGCGGGCGCGCGCAAGGCCACACGGGGTGCCGGTGCCTTGCGCGAGCAACGGCCGCGAGATACCCCCGCCGCAATCCAGCAACAAGCGAGCCAGATCCTTGATGACCGAACCACCTCTGTTGAGTTCCAGCTATTCGCACTACGCATCGCGTGCCTATGCGGCGCAACCCAATCTCGCGGCGCGAGTCGCGGCGCTGGCGGCGGCGCCCATCAATCGGCAGCGCATCGACGCGCGGCTCGACGCGCTTGCCGACGCATTGCGGGCGGCGCCCGATGCGCCGCTTTCCGAGGACGCGCTGAAAAAGGCGCTGCGTCAGCTTCGTACTGAAGTGTTTTGCGCAGTGATGGAGCGCGACCTGACGGGCGCGGCCGACGTGGCCGAAGTGACGGGCACGATGACCGATCTCGCCGAAGCGACGATCCAGCGCGCGATGGCCGTCGTTTCCGCCGATCTCGAAGCGCTCTTCGGCGAGCCGCGCGGCTCGCAGGGCGAGCGGCTGTCGCTCGGCGTGGTCGGCATGGGCAAGCTGGGCGGGCGCGAGCTGAACGTATCGTCGGACATCGACCTGATCTTCGTCTACGAAGACGACGGCGAGACGACGGGCGGCCAGCGCTCGCCCATCGCGACGCAGGACTTCTTCACGCGACTCGGCAAGCGGCTGATCGCGGCGCTCGCCGAAGTGACGGCCGACGGCTACGTGTTTCGCGTCGATATGCGGCTGCGGCCGAATGGCGATTCCGGGCCGCTCGTGTGCAGTCTCGGCATGCTCGAAGAGTATTTCTACGTGCAGGGCCGCGAATGGGAACGCTACGCGTGGATCAAGGGGCGGCTCGTGTCCGCGCTGGCGAGCGAGTCGGCGCGCAGGCTTTCGAAGCAGCTCGACTCGATCGTGAAGCCGTTCGTCTACCGGCGTTACCTGGACTTCGGCGTAATCAGCGCGATCCGCTCGCTGCATCTGCAGATTCGCCAGGAAGCGCAGCGGCGCGCGTCGATGCGCCCCGACAAGGCCGACGATATCAAGCTCGGCCGCGGCGGCATCCGCGAGATCGAGTTCAGCGCGCAGGTGTTCCAGCTGATACGCGGCGGCCAGGACGCGGGCTTTCGCGTGCGTCCGACGCTCGCCGTGCTGACGCATGCGGCCGCGCGCGGCCTCGTTTCGCCGGAAGTGTGCGCGGATCTGTCGAGCGCGTATCTGTTCCTGCGCGAGCTCGAACACCGCTTGCAGTACCGCAATGACGCGCAGACCCACGCGATGCCCGTCGATTCGAGCGAGCGCGCGCATCTCGCGAAGTCGATGGGCTTCGACGATTACGCGTCGCTGATGGCGAAGCTTGAAGCGCATCGCGAACTGGTCGAGCAGCAGTTCGACCAGATTTTCGCCGACAAGGTGAGCGGGCAGGGCGGCTGCGGCGCGCCCGAAGACGGCGCGGCGGCGTGGGTCTGGAGTAGCGCGCTCGCCGACGACGGCGCCGACGAAGCGCTCGCTGCGCGCCTCGTCGAGCTGGGCATCGACGCGCCCGGCGATCTGCTCGCGCGGCTCAAAGCCGTGTGGCAGTCATCGCGCTATGCCGGTCTCGCGGAACGCAGCCGGCAACGCTTCGATATCGTCGCGCAGCGCGCCCTCGAGGCCGCGCGCACGCTTGA
Organism: Paraburkholderia diazotrophica; assembly: GCF_038900755.1. Classification (GTDB taxonomy): domain Bacteria; phylum Pseudomonadota; class Gammaproteobacteria; order Burkholderiales; family Burkholderiaceae; genus Paraburkholderia; species Paraburkholderia diazotrophica_A. The sequence continues at coordinate 190,093 of NZ_JBBPEN010000008.1, read as the reverse complement.
GCCGCCCGAGCGGCGGGCCGACATTCTCGTGCGCCTGTTCGATCTGCTCGAAGGCGTAGGACGGCGCGGCGCGTATCTCGCGCTGCTGACGGAGTATCCGCAGGCGCTGCATCGCGTGCTGTCGGTGCTGGGCGCGTCGCGCTGGGCGGCCGGCTATCTGATCCGCCATCCACAACTGCTCGACGAGCTGCTCGACGACGAAGCGATGGCCAGTCCATTCGACTGGCCCGAGTTCAAGCGAGCGCTGCGCGCGCGGCTCGCGGCAGCCGACGGCGTCGAACAGCAGATGGACCTGCTGCGCCACGCGCACCAGGCCGAAGTGTTCCGCATTCTGCTGATCGATCTGGCGGGCAAGCTGAGCGTCGAGCATGTCAGCGACCGTCTGTCAGAACTCGCGGACGCCGTGCTCGACGTGACGATCGAAGCCGTCTGGAACCAGCTTGCGAAGCGCCATCGCGACGTGCCGCGCTTCGCGATCATCGCGTACGGCAAGCTCGGCGGAAAGGAGCTCGGCTACGCATCGGACCTCGATCTGATCTTTCTCTACGACGACCCGGACGACAACGCGTCGGACACCTACGCGACTTTCACGCGCCGCCTGATTACGTGGCTCACGACGGCGACGGGCGCGGGCATCCTGTTCGACGTCGACTTGCGGCTGCGTCCGAACGGCGAGTCGGGTCTGCTCGTGACGGACCTCGACGCATTCCGACGCTATCAGCTGCGCGAAGGCGACGCGGCCAATACGGCATGGGTCTGGGAGCACCAGGCGCTTACGCGGGCGCGCTATTGCGCGGGCGATCCCGAGATCGGCGCGAAGTTCGAGGCGATCCGCGAACAGGTGTTGACGACGCCGCGCGACGCGGCTGCGCTTGCCGGCGAGATTATCGACATGCGCCGGCGTGTCGAAGAAGGCCATCCGAATCGCACCGAGCTGTTCGATCTGAAGCACGATCGCGGCGGCATGGTCGATATCGAGTTCGCCGTGCAGTACTGGGTGCTGCTGCATGCGGCGCGCGATCCCGAGCTTATCCGCAACACGGGCAACATCGCATTGCTGCGCGAGGTGTCGCGTTTCGGCCTGATGAGCGGAGAGGAGGCGGATACCGTCGGCGCGGCTTATCGGACGTATCGCAAGCTGCAGCACAAGCTGCGGCTCGACGGAATGGAAAAGGCGCGGGTCGAGCCGCAGACCGTCGAGAAAGAACGCGAGGCCGTGTTGCGGTTGTGGAAGCGGGTGTTCGGGTGAGTCGTGCTGCGGCAAAAGCGTGCGGGGCGCTATGCGTTCAGGTGCTGCGGCGCAGGAGTTCAGGGAGTCAGGCGCGGACCCTATTGAACGACGCCCCGTCACGCGAGGCGTCAGGTTAGGCGCAAACGGGCTTGCGCGAACCGGGCGAATTGGGTGAATACCGGGACCGAGTGGCCCGCGCCGCAAACGGCCACGCGCGAGCAATGGGACGCCGCGCGCGCCGTTCGGGACTCAGGCCGTCGTCAGCATTTCCTTCGCGTGCTTGCGCGTGGTGGCCGTGATCTCCAGGCCGCCCAGCATGCGCGCGACCTCTTCGATACGGCTCGTCTTGTCCAGCGACGTGACAGTGCTGATCGTACCGCCCTTGCCGTTGCCGCTCTTCGCGACCTGGAAGTGATGATCGCCGCGTGCGGCGACCTGCGGCAGATGCGTCACGCACAATACCTGGCGATGCTCGCCGAGCTGATGCAGCAGGCGTCCGACCACTTCCGCGACGCCGCCGCCAATACCCGTGTCAACTTCGTCGAAGATCAGCGTGGGCGTGGGGCTCGCCGTGCTAGCGATTACCGCGAGGGCGAGACTGATACGCGCGAGTTCGCCACCCGAGGCCACTTTCGCGAGCGGCCGCAGCGGCACGCCCGCATGACCGGCGACGCGGAATTCGATCTGCTCCATCCCATGCGCGCCGCCTTCGGGCAGCGGCACGAGCGCGACCTCGAAGCTGCCGCCCGCCATCGAAAGTTCCTGCATGCCCGCCGTCACGGCCGAGCCCAGCGCCTTCGCAGCCTTCGCGCGCGCCTTCGACAGCACCTTCGCTTCGGCGACGTACGCGTCTTTCGCCTTGACCTCGGCGGCACGGAGCGCGTCGAGATCGGCGGCGGCATCGAGCCTTGCGAGCTGTTCGCGGCGTTCCTGATGCTCTTGCGGCAGTGCTTCGGGTTGCAGACGGAACTTGCGTGCAGCCGAGTGCAGCGCGTCGAGACGCTTTTCGACCTGAGCGAGCCGATCGGGGTCGAGTTCGAGCCGCTGCGCGTAGTGACTCAGCGAGTACGCGGCTTCCTGCAACTGGATTTCGGCCGGTTCCAGCGCCGCGAGCGCGTCGTTCAGCTCGGGATCGATCTCGGCGAGATCGCGCAGCTTCGAGATGATCGACGACAGATGCCCGATCATTGCGTCGTCGGATTCGGACAGCGCGGATAGCGCGCCCTGCACGCCGTCGATCAGATTCGCCGAATGAGACAGCCGTCGATGCTCCGCGTTGACCTCTTCCCACTCGCCGGGCTGAGGCGCGAGCTTGTCCAGTTCCGTGAGCTGCCATGCGAGCCGCTCGCGTTCGAGTTGCAGCTCGCGGTCCCGGGTTTGCGCGGTTTCGACGGCCTGCGCCGCATCGCGCCACGCACGCCACGCGCGCGTCACGGCTGTGCTCGTATCGAGCAGCCCCGCGTGCGTATCGAATAGCTCGCGTTGCGCGTCGGGGCGCATTAGAAGTTGGTGCGCGTGCTGGCCGTGAATATCGACGAGCATTTCGCCGACTTCGCGCAGTTGCGTGAGCGTGGCTGCCGTGCCGTTGATGAACGCGCGCGAGCGGCCGTTTGCATCGATCACGCGCCGAAGCATCACCGTATCGCCATGTTCCGATTCACCGGCGGCGAGCGCCTGCTCGTCGAGCCATGCATCGACGAGTGGGTGCGTTTCGAACTCCGCCGTGATGTCCGCGCGCGCTTCACCCGAGCGCACGACGCTCGCATCGGCGCGCGAGCCGAGCGCCAGCGCGAGCGCGTCGATCAGAATGGATTTGCCGGCGCCCGTTTCGCCGGAGAAGACCGTAAAGCCGCTATCGAATTCGAGGTCGAGCGCGGCGACGATGACGAAGTCGCGTATCGAGAGGTGGCGGAGCATGGCTCGTCTGTCTGGCGTGGCTTGCGTGATGGTTGGCGTTACGTTGTCCTGCGGCGTCTTGCGGGCTGTGCGAGCCCGTTCAGTCGTCCGGGTCGTCTTCGTGCGACGGGTATTCGTTCCAGTGCAGCTTCTTGCGCAGCGTCGCGTAATAGCTGTAGCCGACGGGGTGCAGGAACGGCACCGTATGGCGCGAGCGGCGCACGTCGATCGTGTCGTTCAGTTCGAGCGCGGTGAACGACTGCATGTCGAAGTTCACGTTGACGTCGCGGCCCGAGATGATCTGGATGCTGACCTTCGAATCGTCGGGCAGCACGATGGGCCGGTTCGACAGCGCATGCGGCGCGATCGGCACGAGCACGAGTCCCTGGAGCTGCGGATGCAAAATCGGCCCCTGCGACGACAGCGCATAAGCCGTCGAGCCCGTCGGCGTCGCGACGATCAGACCGTCCGAGCGCTGGTTGTACATAAAGCGTCCATCCACCGACACGCGAAGTTCCGCCATGCCCGAAAAGCCCGAACGGTTCACGACGACGTCGTTGAACGCGAGCGCATGGTAGATCGGCTGACCGGCGCGCATGATCCGCGATTCGAGCAGCGTGCGCTCTTCGCGCTCGAAGCTGCCCGACAGCATTTGCGGGATGATCTCGCGCATGTCAGAGAACGGGATGTCCGTGATGAAGCCGAGCCGCCCGTGGTTGATACCGATGAGCGGCGTCTTGTACGGCGCCAGTTGGCGGCCGATGCCGAGCATCGTGCCGTCGCCGCCGAGTACGATCGCGACGTCCGCGCGCGCGCCGATTTCGGCCGGACGCAGCATTGGCCAGCGCGTCACGCCGATTTCGTGCGCGGTTTCCGCCTCGAACGCGACCTCGAAGCCGAGCTTTTCGACGCACGTGGCGAGCGCGGTCAGCGGCTCCCCGATGCCCGGCGTATTGCTGCGCCCGACGAGCGCAACGGACTTGAACTGGCTGTTAGCTTGCATGCCGGCATTACACCATAGGTGCGACCCGAAAAGAACCGTCGGCGGCGGGCGCGCCGGGTGGGCGGATGTCCCGTCGCCGCGCGCTACCGTCCAGCCATTGGCCGATTATCGTTAGAATGGTGAAGTCCTCATGACAGACGTGACGACTGCATAGGCGAACGAGCGGCGGCGCGAGCGCGGATGGGGTGCTGCGCAGCGCGTGGCCCGCGGCAGCGCACCCGTTGCGTTGCATGCTGGCGTGTGCTCGCCGCTGTATGGACGGCTGTTCGGTTCGCTGTTCGGTCATTACGCTAAAATTTGCTCGCCATGCTAGATCCTCGCGCACAAACCCTCCTGAAAACGCTGATCGAGCGATATATCGCCGAGGGTCAGCCGGTTGGCTCGCGCACATTGTCGCGGTACTCCGGGCTCGAGCTCAGCCCGGCGACCATCCGCAACGTGATGTCCGATCTGGAGGAACTGGGCCTCGTTATCAGTCCGCATACGTCGGCGGGACGCATTCCGACACCACGCGGCTACCGGCTTTTCGTCGACACGATGCTGACCGTCGAGCCCGCCGCCGATGACGATGCCGTGATGCGCGCGGTGAAAACGACGCTCCAGCCCGGCGAGCCGCAGAAGGTTGTCGCGGCGGCGGCGAGCGTGCTGTCCAATCTGTCGCAGTTCGCGGGCGTGATCCTGACGCCGCGCCGCAGCCACGTGTTCAAGCAGATTGAATTCCTGCGCCTGTCCGACAAGCGCATCCTCTTGATCATCGTGACGCCCGAAGGCGACGTGCAGAACCGCATCATGGCGACGCAGCGCGATTTCACGCCGTCCCAGCTCACCGAGGCGTCGAATTACATCAACGCACACTTCGCGGGCCTGTCGTTCGACGAGGTGCGAAGGCGTCTGCGCGAAGAGATCGACGAATTGCGCGGCGACATGACGACGCTGATGCATGCGGCCGTCACCGCCAGCACCGACGTCACCGACACAGGCGAAACCGTGTTGATTTCCGGCGAGCGCAACCTGCTCGAAGTCGCCGATCTGTCGTCGGATATGGCGCGGCTGCGCAAGCTCTTCGATGTATTCGATCAAAAGACGAGTCTCCTTCAGTTGCTCGACGTGTCGAGTCACGCGCAAGGCGTGCAGATTTTCATTGGCGGCGAGTCGAATCTCGTCCCCATCGAGGAAATGAGCGTCGTGACCGCGCCGTATGAAGTGAACGGCAAGATCGTCGGTACGCTCGGTGTGATCGGGCCGACGCGCATGGCGTACAACCGCGTGATTCCCATCGTCGACATCACCGCCCGACTGCTTTCGATGACGCTCAGTCAGCAGTAAGCGGCAGCAACGGCGCGCTACGTCCGCTGGCACATCGCCGCCGTTGTGATGGTCATCATGCGCGGCGTTTTTCGTCGTGCCAGTTGGCCGAATGGCCAGGTATCGGCGGCAGACCGCGCCGCTATAATGTTCTCCAGCCCAATACGTTCAATACGACCATTACGTGCCGCGCCTGCGCGGCGTTTCTCCAGCCTATGCGCTTCGACCTCGAGCGACCTTCGCAGCCTGCCGCGGCACATCGTGTCGCCGTACTGCTCATCAACCTTGGTACGCCCGATGCGCCGACGCCTCGCGCTGTGCGGCGCTATCTCGCGCAGTTCCTGTCCGATCCGCGCGTGGTCGAGATCCCGTCGTTCCTGTGGCAGATCGTCCTGCGTCTCGTGATCCTGCCGTTTCGCGGCGCGGCATCGGCGAAGAAGTACGCAGCCGTGTGGATGCCGGAGGGCTCGCCGTTGCGCGTACACACGGAGAAGCAGGCCGAAGGGCTGCGGCATCTGCTGCAGGTGAACGACTATGCAGTGATCGTCGATTACGCGATGCGCTACGGCACGCCCGGCATTCCCGCGATGCTCAACCAGCTCAAGCTGGCAGGCGCCGAGCGCATCCTGCTGATGCCGATGTACCCGCAGTATTCGTCGTCGACCACGGCTACCGCCTTCGACGATGCATTCGCTGCGCTCAAGCGGATGCGCAATCAGCCGGAAGTCCGCACCGTGCGCCAGTACGCGGACCATCCCGCGTATATCGCGGCGCTGGCCGCGCAGGTGAATCACTATTGGCACACGCACGGCCGTCCCGATTTCGCAGCGGGCGACAAGGTCGTGCTGAGCTTCCACGGTGTGCCGAAGCGCACGCTGGATCTGGGCGATCCGTATCACGAGCAATGTCAGCAGACGGCGTCTTTGTTGATGCACGCGCTCGGGCTCACGTCCGTCGAATGCCGCGTGACGTTCCAGTCGCGCTTCGGCAAGGCGGAGTGGCTGCAGCCTTATACGGCGCCGACGTTGAAGGAACTGGGCGCGGCGGGCGTGCGCCGCGCGGATGTATTCTGTCCGGGCTTCACGGCCGACTGCCTTGAAACCATCGAGGAAATCGGCATGGAAGTGCGTGATGAATTCATTCATGCAGGCGGGAAAGTTTTTCACGCCATTCCGTGCCTGAACGCGTCGCCGGCGTGGATCGCGGCGCTCGGCGAAATCGTCGCGCAGCATCTGCAAGGCTGGCCCGTTCAGGCGAACGTGCCGCAAAGCGCATCCGTGGCTTGAAATTTCGCGTCCGGCATGCAATGTGCGTTCATGACCGGCGGACGTCTTTCGAGACGTATTCCGTATGACCGCGCCTCGGCGCTCGAAGAAGGACTGATGAACTACAAGATTTCTACCGAACCTGGCGCACGCTTGCGCATCGACAAATGGCTATGGGCGGCGCGCTTCTTCAAGACGCGCTCGATCGCGGCGGACGCCGTCGAGAAGGGCCGGGTGCGGATCGGCGGTGCGGCCGTGAAGCCGGCGAAGGATGTGCGCGTTGGCGATATGGTCGAGATCGAGATCGAACGGGTCGTGTGGCAGGTCGAGGTGCTCGGCGTATGCGACGTGCGCGGCCCGGCGAGCGTCGCGCAGACGCTCTACGCGGAAACCGAAGAGAGCAGGCACAAGCGGCAGCTCGAGCATGAGCGGCGCAAGACGTATCGCGAGCCGGCCGCCGGGTTACATGGCCGGCCGACCAAGCGCGACAGACGCGTTATCGACAAAATTTCCAGTGGGGGTTGAACAGCTGTTCGATCGTCGCGTGCACGCCGCCGTATTCGGTCGTGCGGTCGTTGACGACGCCGGACATGCAGATGGTCGTGGTGCCTGCGATGAGTACCATTGCGACCACCGATATAGCGAAGGTCAGTTTCACGGTACTCCCCTTGGAGATTGCAAGCGGAAACGGGCGGTTCAGCTAGTGGTAAGGTGGGCGTCAGGTTAGGGTTAACGTGCCTTTTCGGACGCTCAAGATGAGTTTAGGACACTCGCGCAGCGCGCTCAATCTTATTATGATGACGCGCCTGAAATGCTTGTTACCGCGCATTTCCGGGCGCCTGCAAGGTGCAAAAAACCTTTCGGGTGCCTTGAAATACGGCGTACGCGCCCTTACTTCGACGGTTGATGCGCGGCCGGCGGGTCGTAAGCGGCACAACGTCCATCGGGTGGTCCGCATGACCCTTCCGCCGTTTCTTGGCCTTAATTTTTTTGAATTTCAGCGACATGGAAAACACGCAAGAGAAACCGACGAGCCAGAACCCCACGCCCGCCGACGAAGCGCGCCAGGCCGCAGAGGCCGCATCGGGCGAGCAGCAGGCACAGCAGCCGGAAGCGGGCGCTGCCGAACAGCCGGCGCAACCCGCGCAGGCAGACGCCGAGGCCGCGCTGGCCGAAGCTCAGGCGAAACTAGCTGAACTGCAGGAAAGCTTCCTGCGCGCGAAAGCGGAGACGGAAAACGTTCGCCGCCGCGGCCAGGAGGATGTCGCGAAGGCGCACAAATTCGCGATCGAAAGTTTTGCCGAGCATTTGCTGCCCGTCGTCGACAGTCTCGAAGCCGCCGTTGCGCATTCGACCGACGATCTGGCGAAGGTGCGCGAAGGCGTCGAACTCACGCTGCGTCAGCTGACGGGCGCGCTCGAAAAGGGCAAGGTCGTCGCGCTGAATCCGGTCGGCGAGAAGTTCGATCCGCATCGCCATCAGGCCATTTCGATGGTGCCGGCCGAGCAGGAGCCGAACACCGTCGTCGCCGTGCTGCAAAAGGGCTACGTGATCGCCGATCGCGTGCTGCGTCCGGCGCTGGTGACGGTCGCGGCGCCCAGGTAAGCGCCTGTCCGTACCCATCATGGCCGGCATACCCGTCGACAGCGCCGCGTTCGCGGCCTTCGACATGCAGGAACTCACCGCCGAAACGTTCGACTCCGGGCTTCAGTCCGCGGGGGAGAACCTGGCGGTGGTGTTTTTCTGGGGGCTCGATTGCTACAACTGCGAGATCGCGAAAAAGGCGATGCTCGCGCAGCCGGACGCAATCCGCGCGCTCGGCCTGCGGTGGTTTCACAGCAATGTCTACGAGCATCGCGATCTCGGCCGGCGCTTCATGCTGCACGGCGTGCCGACATGGTTCTTCTTCCATCGCGGCAAGCGTCTCGGCCGGGCGACCGGCTGGCACGGGCTCGCACAGTTCGAGGCGGCCGTCGCCGCGGCCCGTGAGAAAATGCGCGCGGCCGAAGGCCCAGGCGCGGTAGGCGCAGGGGCAGGCACGGCGGCTGGCTCGGACGCATCCGGCTCAGGCGCCGCTGGCGGGACTGGCAAACCAGCCTCGGACAACGGCCGCACCGATTGAAAAAATTTAATGACCGCATCGTATTTGGGGTCTTGAAAACGATGTGAGCGCACTTATGTTGAGTGCAGGGTGAAATTCAGGGCGGGGCGCCCGGTGGCCGGATGGGCCAGCCAGCGATGCCCGCAGCGATCAAAGTCAGGAGATTAGTAAAAATGGGCAAAATCATCGGCATCGACCTCGGCACCACCAACTCGTGCGTGGCGCTGATGGAAGGCAACCAGGTCAAGGTGATCGAGAACTCGGAAGGTGCTCGTACCACGCCGTCGATCATCGCCTACATGGACGACAACGAAGTGCTCGTCGGCGCGCCGGCGAAGCGTCAGTCCGTCACCAACCCGAAGAACACGCTGTACGCGGTCAAGCGGCTGATCGGCCGCCGCTTCGAAGAAAAGGAAGTGCAGAAGGACATCGGCCTGATGCCCTACAAGATCGTCAAGCACGATAACGGCGATGCATGGGTCGAGGCGCACGGGCAAAAACTCGCGCCGTCGCAAGTGTCGGCGGAAGTCCTGCGCAAGATGAAGAAGACGGCTGAGGACTATCTCGGCGAGACCGTCACGGAAGCCGTGATTACGGTGCCGGCATACTTCAACGATAGCCAGCGCCAGGCCACGAAGGACGCGGGCCGCATCGCCGGTCTCGAAGTCAAGCGGATCATCAACGAGCCGACGGCAGCTGCGCTCGCGTTCGGTCTGGACAAGGCCGAAAAGGGCGACCGCAAGATCGCGGTGTTCGACCTGGGCGGCGGCACGTTCGATATCTCGATCATCGAAATCGCGGACGTGGACGGCGAGAAGCAGTTCGAAGTGCTGTCGACGAACGGCGATACGTTCCTCGGCGGTGAAGACTTCGACCAGCGCATCATCGACTACATCATCGGCGAGTTCAAGAAAGAGCAGGGCGTCGATCTGTCGAAGGACGTGCTCGCGTTGCAACGCCTGAAGGAAGCCGCTGAAAAGGCGAAGATCGAACTGTCGTCGGGTCAGCAGACGGAAATCAACCTGCCGTACATCACGGCGGACGCATCGGGTCCGAAGCACCTGAACCTGAAGATCACGCGCGCCAAGCTGGAAGCGCTGGTCGAAGACCTGATCGAGCGCACGATCGAACCGTGCCGCATCGCGATCAAGGACGCAGGCGTGAAGGTCGGCGAAATCGACGACGTGATTCTCGTCGGCGGCCAGACGCGCATGCCGAAGGTGCAGGAAAAGGTGAAGGAGTTCTTCGGCAAGGAACCGCGCCGTGACGTGAACCCGGACGAAGCCGTTGCTGTCGGCGCGGCGATCCAGGGCCAGGTGTTGTCGGGCGACCGCAAGGACGTGCTGCTGCTCGACGTGACGCCGCTGTCGCTGGGCATCGAAACGCTCGGCGGCGTGATGACGAAGATGATCAACAAGAACACCACGATCCCGACGAAGCACGCTCAGGTGTATTCGACGGCGGACGACAACCAGGGCGCCGTGACGATCAAGGTGTTCCAGGGCGAGCGCGAAATGGCGGCGGGCAACAAGCTGCTGGGCGAGTTCAACCTGGAAGGCATTCCGCCCGCACCGCGCGGCGTGCCGCAGATCGAAGTGACCTTCGACATCGACGCGAACGGCATCCTGCACGTCGGCGCGAAGGACAAGGCCACGGGCAAGGAAAACCGCATCACGATCAAGGCGAACTCGGGTCTGTCCGAAGCCGAAATCGAGAAGATGGTGAAGGACGCGGAAGCGAACGCGGAAGAAGATCACAAGCTGCGTGAACTGGCGGATGCCCGCAACCAGGGCGACGCGCTGGTCCACAGCACGAAGAAGGCGCTCACTGAGTACGGCGACAAGCTGGACGCGGGCGAGAAGGAAAAGATCGAAGCCGCGCTGAAGGATCTCGAAGAGACGCTGAAGAACGGCTCGAGCGACAAGGCTACGATCGAAGCGAAGATCGAGACAGTTGCAACGGCGTCGCAGAAGCTCGGCGAAAAGATGTACGCCGACATGCAGGCGCAAGGTGCAGCAGGCGCCGCGGGTGCGGGTGGCGCGGCGGGCGCGGAAGCATCGGGCGCGAGCCAGCAGCAGGCCGACGACGTCGTGGACGCCGAGTTCAAGGAAGTGAAGAAGGACTAAGCCGGGTTGCTCCTTAACCGCAAGGCTGCGCATAACGATATGCGCAGCCCGGCTGCAAGAGGTTGGCGCCTGACGGAAGTCTGCGGCGTTTGACCGGATCACGCGCCTGGCGAGCCTTTTTGGCTCTCCGGGCACATTTGTTTTATGGAGGGCGCGGCTTTTGACCCGTAATTGCGGTCGAGGCCCAAGCCTTACGAGTCGCGAGACTCCAGCATTCAAGAGGAGCCGCCGCGCCGCAGTGCGCGGATGGCGTTGAACCGATATGGCGAAACGGGATTACTACGACGTTCTGGGCCTCGCAAAGAACGCGAGCGACGACGAAATCAAGAAGGCTTATCGCAAGCTCGCGATGAAGTATCACCCCGACCGCAATCCGGGCAACAAGGATGCGGAAGAGCATTTCAAAGAGGTGAAGGAAGCCTATGAAATGCTGTCGGACTCGCAAAAGCGCGCGGCCTATGACCAGTACGGCCATGCGGGCGTCGATCCGAACATGGCGGGAGCGGGCGCTCAGGGTTTCGGCGGTTTTGCCGACGCATTCGGCGATATTTTCGGCGACATCTTCGGCCAGGCGGCGGGCGGTGGACGCGGCGGCCGCAGCGGTCCGCAGGTGTATCGCGGCGCCGATCTGCGCTACAGCATGGAAATCACGCTCGAACAGGCCGCGCACGGCTACGATACTCAGATCCGCGTGCCGAGCTGGGTGTCGTGTGAAGTCTGTCATGGCTCGGGCGCAAAGCCGGGCACGAAGCCGGAAACCTGCCCGACCTGTAACGGCGCGGGCGCGGTGCGGATGTCGCAGGGTTTTTTCAGCATCCAGCAGACGTGTCCGAAGTGCCACGGCACGGGCACCTACATCCCTGAGCCTTGCACGCACTGCCACGGCGCGGGCAAGACGAAGGAAACCAAGACGCTGGAAGTGAAGATTCCGGCAGGCATCGACGACGGCATGCGCATCCGTTCGGCGGGCAATGGCGAGCCCGGCATCAACGGCGGTCCGTCGGGCGACCTGTACGTCGAGATTCACATCAAGGCGCACCCGGTATTCGAGCGAGACGGCGACGACCTGCATTGCCAGATGCCGATCCCGTTCACGAAGGCGGCATTGGGCGGCGAGATCGAAGTGCCGACGCTCGCTGGGCGCGCGAGCTTCACCGTGCCGGAGGGCACGCAGTCGGGCAAGACGTTCCGTCTGCGCAGCAAGGGCATCAAGGGTCTGCGTTCGAGCATCGCTGGCGACCTCTACGTGCACGTGCAGGTGGAAACGCCCGTCAAGCTCACCGAGTCGCAGCGCGAATTGTTGCAGCAGTTCGAGAAGTCGCTGGTCGAAGGCGGCGCGCGCCACAGCCCGCAGAGCAAGAGCTGGTTCGACCGGGTCAAGAGCTTCTTCGACTAACGCGTTCCGAAGTTGGCGGTATGCATGACGTCTCACGAAACAGCGGTTCACGAAAGAGGCACCGTCTTCGCGTTGCTGGACGACTGCGACTCCACGCCAGGTCGCCGGACGAGCCGGCTCTACACCGGCTTCCGGCACGAGCGCGCGTGCACTGACGTCGCGCAACTGGATGCCGTCTGCGAGGCGGTGTCGGCCGATGTGAACGGCGGCCTTTTCGCCGTCGTGCTGGCCGACTACGAATTCGGACGAGCCATGCATCAGAAGACGCAGCGCGCCGCCGGCACGCTGCGTTTTTTGTTGTTCGATTCTTGCCAGAAGATGTCGCGCGACGAGGTCGACACGTGGCTCGCGCTGTACGACAGCGCGGCTGTCGAGCCGTCGGTGGCGGGCATCGGCGGCGTCGAGGCGAGCGTCGACGAACGCGAATTCACGCAGGCCATCGGCGCGATTCACGACGCCTTGCGCGCCGGCGACTCCTATCAGATCAACTACACATACCGGCTCGGCTTCGACGTGTTCGGCACGCCCGCCGCGCTGTTCCGGCGAGTGCGCGCGCGGCAGTCGGTGCACTACGGCGCGCTGATCGCGTTGCCGGACAGCCGTTGGGTCGTGTCGTGCTCACCGGAACTGTTCGTCGAGAAGAAGGGCGCTTCGCTGCGCACGCGGCCAATGAAAGGCACCATGCCGCGCTCGACCGATTCGGCGCAAGACCGCGCGGCCGCCGATTTTCTCGCCCACGATCCGAAGAATCGCGCGGAAAACGTGATGATCGTCGACTTGCTGCGCAACGACCTGTCGCGGATTGCCGAAACGGGCACCGTGAAAACGCCGGCGCTTTTTTCGATCGAGCCGTATCAGTCGCTGTGGCAGATGACATCGACCGTCACGGCGACGATGCGGGCGCGCACCACTTTCGCCGATGTCTTGCGCGCGCTCTTTCCGTGCGGCTCGATCACGGGCGCGCCAAAGCACAAGACGATGCAACTGATCGAGCAACTCGAATCGACGCCGCGCGGCCTGTACACGGGCGCGATCGGCTGGCTCGATGCGCAGCCGGATCTCGGCGAAGCAGTTGGCCGGCAGTGCGGCGATTTCTGCCTGTCGGTGGCGATCCGCACGCTGACGCTCGGCGCGCCGACGCAGGCCGGCCGGCGGCGCGGCGAAATGGGCATCGGCGCGGGTATCGTGCTCGATAGCGTCGCGCAAGACGAATACGCGGAGTGCAAATTGAAAGCGCGTTTTCTGACGGAAGCCGATCCCGGTTTCCAGCTGTTCGAAACGATGTACGCGACACATGAGGACGGCGTGCGGCACCTCGATCGTCATATCGCGCGGCTTGGAAGCAGCGCCCGCTGGCTGGGCTTCGCCTTCGATGAAGAGGCCGTGCGCGCGAAGCTCGCCGCGCAATGTGCCGCGCTGCGCGCCGACACACCGCACCGGATGCGGCTGACCCTCGACAAGACGGGCGCGGTGGAAATCACCTGCGCACTGCTTGTTCCGCTGACGGAGGAAGTGGTCGGCGTGCTGCTCGGCCCCGATCACGGGTTCGCGACGACGCAGGCGGCCGATCCGCTGTTGTTGCACAAGACGACGCGCCGCGCGGAATACGATCGCGGCTGGCGGCAAGCCGAAACCCATGATGCGTTCGATACGCTGTTCTTCAACGAGAAAGGCGAGTTGACCGAGGGCGGACGATCGAACGTGTTTGTGAAGCTGGAAGGCCGGTGGTGGACGCCGCCGTTGTCGTCGGGTGTGTTGCCGGGCGTGATGCGGAGCGTGCTGCTCGATGATCCCGCGATGCAGGCGGGCGAGCGCGTATTGACTCGGGACGATGTGTCGAACGCAGAGGCGCTGATGCTCTGCAATGCGCTGCGCGGGGCGTTGCCGGCGCGGATTATCGGTTGATTGTTCTGGCCGGCGGATCGGAGAGCGCGCGCATCAGCCGCGACGGCGATGGATCAGTCGCCCGATCCACGCGCCGAGACGCTCGTGCCAGGTGACGTCGTCGTGTTGATGACGGGGGCTTGCGTGGTCACGAATGCTCGTGACGTCGATCAGGCAAACGGGGCTCATGGTCGTCTCTCCGTTGACGCGCGGGTCCGCGCGTTGAAACGAGAACGAAGATAAACGACGGAAATTGCACGTCGAATCGAACACCGAATCGCACCGGCCTTAAAAGAATCCGGAGGTCTGGTTCGGCTTCGGCCGGCGACTGAACGGCAACAGCGGTGGCGTATGCCTGTATCAGCACACGCCGCCGCGTGTTCTCACGGCGCGCTCAGAACGTGTGCTCGGTCCCCGGAAAGGTGCCGTCCTTCACGGCACGCACATACGTTTCGACGGCAGCCAGAATGCTCGGCTGTCCCTGCATGAAATCCTTCACGAAGCGCGGACGCTTGCCGGGGAAAATACCCAGCATGTCGTGCAGCACCAGCACCTGACCCGAGCACTCGATGCCCGCGCCGATGCCGATCGTCGGAATGCGCAGTTGCTTCGTCACTTCAGCGGCGAGCAGCGTCGGCATTGCTTCCATCACGATCAGTTGCGCGCCCGCGTCCTGCATCGCGCGCGAATCGCGCAGCAGCTGGCTCGCGCCCGCTTCCGTCTTGCCTTGCACCTTGAAGCCGCCGAACGCGTGCACCGATTGCGGCGTGAGTCCGACATGCGCGCACACGGGCACCGAGCGCTCGACGAGAAAGCGCACGGTATCGGCGAGCCATTCGCCGCCTTCGAGCTTCACCATCTGCGCGCCCGCCTGCATCACCTTCACGGCGCTCGCGAACGCATCGGCGGGCGTGCCGTACGTGCCGAACGGCATGTCGGCGACGATCAGCGCGGATGGCTGCGCGCGCGCGACGCACGCCGTGTGATAAGCGATGTCATCGAGCGTGACGGGCAGCGTCGTCGTTTGCCCTTGCAGCACGTTGCCGAGCGAGTCGCCGATCAGCAGCACGTCGACGCCCGCGCGATCGAGCAGCGCCGCGAAGCTCGCGTCGTAGCACGTGAGCATGGCGATCTTCTCGCCGGCCTCGCGCATCGCCTGCAGTTTCGGGACCGTGACGGCGCTGCGGCTCGTCTCCTGCAAATAGGTCATGGGATGTCCGATGGGAATGCGGCAGCGCGCTACAGCCAGACGCTATAGCGCGGAGCCTTTGACAAAGAATTCCTTGCGCCCGCGCATCGTTTCGACGCGCTCGACGAGCAGAGCAAGGTCCGCGTCGGAATCGAGCGGATTCAGGTGTTCAGCGTTGACGGTGAGAACGGGCGCGCCGTCGTAGTGATAGAAAAATTCGTTGTACGCGTCGCACAGCGAGCGCAGGTACGCATCGGAGATCTGCAGCTCCATCGGCACCGCGCGCTTCTGGATGCGCGAGAACAGCACCTCGGGGCTCGCCTGCAGATAGATGATCAGATCCGGCGCCGGGCCCGGCACATCGAGCCGTGCGGACAGCGCGCGGTACAACTGGTATTCGTCGTCCTGCAGCGTCAGACGCGCGAAGATGTCGTTCTTCTGCGTCATGAAATCGGTGATGAGCGGCGTGCCTGCCGTGCGTAGCGCGTCGATGTCCTGCACCTGCTGCGCGCGCTGCAACGCGAAACTCAGTTGCGCGGGCAACGCATAGCGCGACGTGTCGCGATAGAAGCGTTCGAGAAACGGATTGTCCTGCGGGCGCTCGAACAGTTCGTGCATCGACCAGCGTTGCGCGAGCCGGCGCGCGAGCGAGGTCTTGCCTACGCCGATCGGCCCTTCGATCGTCAGATAGCCGTGCGGCGGACGCAGATCGGGTGCGGTGACGGTGAGCGGCGGGGCGGTCATCGGCAGCGAGTTCATCGGCAACCGCCCTTGGGGGCGTTGCCCGCTTCGCTATCATTGGCTGTCTGCGCGCTCGCTGCATTTGGCGCTGCGTTCGCCATGGTCCCCATCGGACATTGACACGCCGACTTCATCTTCTCGATACGCTGATCGGCGACAGCCGCAAGAAACGAATCGGCGCGGCCGCGTTGCGGAATGATCAGCGTGGGTTCGATTTCGACGAGCGGCACGAGCACGAACGCGCGCTCCGTCATCCGCGGATGCGGCACGATCAGATCCGGTTCGTCGATTGCGTGTTCGCCGTAAAGCAGGATGTCGAGATCGAGCGTGCGCGGCGCGTTGCGAAAGGGGCGCTCGCGGCCGAACTGATGCTCGATCTTGTGGCACAGCGCGAGCAGATGCCGCACGGGCATCGTCGTTTCGAGCTTCACGACGAGATTCAGATAATCGTCGCCGCCCGCGTCGATCGGGGCGGTTCGATAGAAGCTCGATTTCGCGAGCACGGTGATGGTGTGCTGTTGTGCCAGGCACACCACCGCGTCTTTCAGGGTCTGGCGCGCGTCCCCGAGATTCGCGCCCAGGCCGAGATAGGCAACCGTCATGGCATAACTTCCTGCAACTTGCGTTCGACGGCGCGCGCCGGAACTGCGTCAGTCGTCATGCGGGCCGTCTTGGCTCGCATCGTTCGCTGCGCGGTTTCCTGAACCCGTTCCGCCCTCCATTCCGTCGCCCTGTTTGCTGCGATTGCGGCTGCTGCGTCGCCGTCGTTTTCTGGGCGTCCGGTCCTTCCCGCCTTGCGCAAGCAGTGCTTCGCGCGCGGCAGCGTCTCCTTCGATGAACTCCGTCCACCACGAACCGACCGACTCATCCAGTTCGCCCGATTCGCAGCGCAACAGGAGGAAATCATACGCCGCTCTAAATCTTTGGTGTTCCAGCAGCTTCAGCGCGGTCCGGCCCGAGCGTTTTTCGAGGCGATGCTGAAGGCCCCAGATCTCGCGCATGTCCGACGAGAAGCGCTTGTGGATCGCGAGCTTTTCCGTCTGCATGTCGAGTACGTCGTCCATGGCCTGATGAAGCGCAGGCACCGGGTATTCGGCGTTCGCCTGGTATTGCTGCCAGCGTTGCTGGACGTCGTGCCACAGGAGCGTCGCAAACAGAAAGCCCGGCGAGACCGGCTTGCCCGCGCGAACGCGCGCGTCGGTGTTGTTCAGCGCGAGCGTGATGAACCGCTCGCCATGCGGCTGTTCGAGCACCACGTCGAGCAGCGGCAAGAGGCCGTGATGCAGGCCTTCCTTGCGCAGACGTTGCAGGCACGCGAGCGCATGGCCCGACAGCAGCAGCTTGAGCATCTCGTCGAAGAGACGCGCGGCGGGCACGTTGTTGATCAGATCGGCGAGATCCGTGATCGGCGCGCGCGTCGCTTCTTCGATTTCGAAATCGAGCTTCGCGGCGAAGCGCACAACGCGCAGCATGCGCACGGGGTCTTCGCGATAGCGCGTGGCCGGGTCGCCGATCATGCGCAGGAGGCGCGCGCGCACGTCGGACATGCCGTTGTGATAGTCGAGCACCGTCTGCGTCGCGGGGTCGTAGTACATCGCGTTGACGGTGAAGTCGCGGCGTGTCGCGTCTTCGTGCTGCTCGCCCCAGACATTGTCGCGCAGAACGCGGCCGCTCGCGTCGACGGCATGCGTGCGCCGGTCGAGCTCGTCGCGCTTCAGGCGGCGCGGCGGCGCGGCGCTGACATTGGCATCGGCGGCCGGCGCGTCGACCAGCGCGCGGAACGTCGAGGTCTCGATGATTTCCTGGCCGAACTGCACATGCACGATCTGAAAGCGCCGCCCGATGATGCGCGCGCGCCGAAAGAGCTTCTGCACCTGTTCGGGCGTGGCGTCGGTGGCGACGTCGAAGTCTTTCGGCGCGATGCCGAGCAGCAGGTCGCGCACCGCGCCGCCGACGATGAACGCGCGGAAGCCAGCTTCTTGCAGGCCTTCCGTGACGCGAATCGCGTTGCGCGAAATCAGCGACGGGTCGATGCCGTGAATTTCGGAGGAGATGATGACGGGCGCTTCCGGCTCGGGTACGCCTGCCGCGGCCGGCTTGCGGCGCGAGCCGCCTTTCGATGATGCAGCACTGCCTTTCGACGACGCGGCGGCCGTGCGGCCGGTGCGCGCGCGTTCATGGCTGTTGCCGTTATGCGGATTGTCGTCGGTTTGAGCGGACGACGCGGCCTCGTCGGCGGGGTCCGCGTCCTGTCCTAGCAGCTTGCGAATGAGTTTCTTGATCACGTGGGTTGAAAGAGTTCGAGGATGCGCCAGCCGTGCTTCTGCGCGTGAGCGCGCAACGTGTCGTCGGGGTTGGTCGCGATCGGGTCGGTGACCTTTTCGAGCAGCGGGATGTCGTTGTGCGAATCGCTGTAGAAATAACTGCGCTCGAAGTCCGACCAGGTTTTGCCCAGCGACGCAAGCCATTCCTCCGTGCGCACGATCTTGCCTTCGCGGTAGCTAGGCGTGCCCTTCGGAAAGCCTGTGTAGGCCGAAGCCGGATGGCCGTCGATCGTCTCCACTTCGCACGCGATCAGCTTCTCGACGCCGAACGCTTCGGCGATGGGCGCCGTGATGAACTCGTTGGTCGCCGTGACCACGCAGCACAGGTCGCCTGCATCTCGATGCTTGCGCACCAGTTCCATCGCGGCTGGAATGATCGCGGGTTTGATCACTTCGTGCATGTACTGGTCGTGCCACGCCTTCAGCTGCTCGCGCGAATACTTCGCGAGCGGCGTCAGCATGGCGACCAGATATGCATGAATGTCGAGCTTGCCGACCTTGTAGTCGGCATAGAAGCGGTCGTTCTCACGCGCGAAATTCTCGGCGTCGACGATGCCGAGCTTCACCATGAAGCGGCCCCATTCGTGGTCGCTGTCGGTGGGGATGAGCGTGTGATCGAGGTCGAAGAGAGCGAGGTTGGCCATGGGGGACTATTTTACTTGAAGCGGATGACGAGGCTCAGGACGCGACACGGCGCGGGCCGTCGGGCCCGTCGCCGCCGCTGTTGCCACTGTTGCCGCCGTTGCCGGGCGACGCCAGCATCGTGCGCAACAGCGGCAGCGTCACCGCGCGCTTCTGTTCGAGCGAAAAACGGTCGAGCGCGTCCAGCAGCGCCATCAGGCTCGGCATGTCGCGGCGGAAATGAGTGAGCAGATAGGCGGGCACGTCGTCGGCGAGATTGATGCCGCGCTCGCGCGCCGCGTGCTTCAGCACGGCCGCCTTGCCTTCGTCGGCGAGCGGCGCGAGGTGGAACACGAGGCCCCAGCCGAGCCGCGTGCGCAGGTCCTCGCGCACTTCGAGTCCCATCGGCGCCGCGTTGCCCGTCGCGACGAGCGCGCTCGTCGGATGTGCGCGCACTTCGTTGAACAGATTGAAGAGCGCGATCTGCTGCGCGCCGGACAGGCGGTCGCAATCGTCGATTGCATACAGCGCGACGGAAGGGTCGAAAGCGAACGCGGCGAGACTGCTCTGCGGGCCGGCATAGCGTGCGTGTCCCGGCGGCGCTTCGTGCACGAGCGCTTCCAGCAGATGCGTGCGGCCGCTGCCTGTCTCGCCCCACACGTAGAACGTGCGGTCCGCGACGGGGCCCGCCGTGAGCGCCGCGTCCAGTTCGCGCAGGCGCGTGACCAGCTCGGCGTTGGCGCCGGCAAAGAAGTTGTCGAATGTCGATGGCGGCGGGGTGCCGAGATCGAGCGTCAGTTGGCGCGACACGATAGATAAGCCGTAAATGAGCCCCGAATAACCGACAGGCGATCAGTTCCTGTAAAGCGAACTCGACAGATAGCTCTGCCGCAGCTCGCGAAACGCGACCGAGAGGACAGCGCTCACGGGCAGCGCGAGCAGCACGCCGAAAAAGCCGAACAGCTGCCCGAACGCGAGCAGCGCGAAGATCACCCCGAGCGGATGCAGGCCGATCCGTTCTCCGACGAGTCGCGGCGTCAGAAAGAAGCTCTCCAGTATCTGGCCGATTCCATAAATCACGGCGACGGCGCCGAAGCCGTACCAGTTGCCGAATTGCAGCAAGGCGGCGACGAGCGCGAGCGCGAGGCCCGTCGCGAAGCCGATGTACGGAATGAACACCGCGAGCCCCGTGAAGATGCCCACGGGCAGCGCGATCTCGAAGCCGGCGATATACAGCGCGACCGCATAGAACACCGCGAGCACGCCCATCACGAGCAACTGGCCGCGCAGGTATTGCGACAGCATGTGATCCATGTCGCGCGCGAGGTGGATCGTCTTCGCGAACCAGCGGCGCGGGACGAAGCCGCGCAGGCGCGCGAGCATCGCGTTCCAGTCGTACAGCAGGTAGAACAGCACGAGCGGCACCATCACCACATTGCCGACGACCGTGATCATCACGTTCGAACTCGTGCGGATCGACGTCCACGCGTACAGCGCGACCGTCTGCGCGCTGCCTTCGAGCTGGCTCATCACCATGTCGCGGATGCTCGCGAAGTCGAGCGGATCGGCGAGACCCAGCATCGCGAGCTTCGGCTGCAGCCAGAAGTGCAGGTGCGAGAAGAAACCGGGGACCTGCTGCTTGAGCTGCGGCACTTCCTTCTGGATGACGGCGAGCACGAGCAGCACCAGCAGTGTGACGATCAGCACGAACAGCAGCATCATCAGAAGCGCGGCGAGGCCGCGCGGCACGCGCCGGCGCGTGAGCCACGCGACGCCCGGCTGCAGAATGTAAGCGAGGATCGCGCCGAGCAGGAACGGCGTGAGCACGGGGCTCAGCAGCCAGAGGAGAATGCCCACGGCTAGCGCGATGGCAAGCCAGATGAAGGCGCGGCGCTGATACGGCGTGAGGATCGGACTGTTTTGCTGCAAAGCGGATTTCCCAGGTGTCGTGTCGTCGGAGGCGGCGTTTCAAATTCCAGCCACACGGCCGGCATCGGGTAAAATCGCATTTTACCGACCTTCGAGCTCTTCCCTCATGAATCAACCGAAATCCGCCCCGAATTCCCCTGATTCGGCCCAAGGATTGTCGTACCGCGACGCAGGCGTGGACATCGACGCGGGCGACGCCCTCGTCGACGCGATCAAGCCGTTTGCCAAGAAGACGCTGCGCGACGGCGTGCTGGGCGGCATCGGCGGTTTCGGCGCGCTGTTCGAGGTGCCGAAGAAGTACAAGGAGCCTGTGCTCGTGTCGGGTACGGACGGCGTCGGCACCAAGCTGAAGCTCGCGTTCCAGCTGAACAGGCACGATACCGTCGGCCAGGACCTCGTCGCGATGAGCGTCAACGACATCCTCGTGCAAGGCGCCGAGCCGCTCTTCTTTCTCGATTATTTCGCGTGCGGCAAGCTGGACGTCGGCACGGCGGCCACCGTCGTCAAGGGCATCGCGACGGGCTGCGAACTGGCCGGCTGCGCGCTGATCGGCGGCGAAACGGCTGAAATGCCAGGCATGTACCCCGACGGCGAATACGACCTCGCGGGCTTCGCGGTCGGCGCGGTCGAGAAGAGCACGATCATCGACGGCAGCAAGATCGTGCCGGGCGACGTCGTGCTGGGCCTCGCGTCGAGCGGGATCCATTCGAACGGCTATTCGCTCGTGCGCAAGATCATCGAGCGCGCGCAGCCAGACCTGAACGCCGATTTCGACGGCCGCTCGCTCGCCGAAGCGCTGATGGCGCCGACGCACATCTACGTGAAGCCGCTCCTTTCGCTGATGCAGCAGCTCGAAGTGAAGGGCATGGCGCACATCACGGGCGGCGGTCTGGTCGAAAACATTCCGCGCGTGCTGAAAGAGGGCCTGACGGCCGAGCTCGATCACCGCGCATGGCCGCTGCCGCCGCTGTTTTCGTGGCTGCAGAAGCACGGCGGCGTCGCCGACGCGGAAATGCATCGCGTGTTCAACTGCGGCATCGGCATGGCCGTGATCGTGTCTGCTGCCGATGCGGAAAAGGCGATCGGCCTGTTGTCGGCCGCCGGCGAGCAGGTCTGGAAGATCGGCGCGGTGCGCGCGAGCAAGGAAGGCGAGGCGCAGACCGTCGTGGTCTGAAGCGTAGCGTCGCTGAAAAGGTCAGAAAGCCGCTCGGCTACGAAGCCCGGCGGCTTTTTTCATGTGCTCGCGTCCTATCGGCACGGCACCCGACGTCACACGCTTGACGTCACACGCTTGACGCTACACGCCCGATCGCTTGCAACGCCTGCGCCGTCGCATCGCCCGCGCAGCAGTCGATCACGATGCGCTCCGGCATCGCGCGCAGCCACGTTAGCTGGCGCTTGCACAACTGGCGCGTCGCGAAGATTCCCTTATCGCGCATGGTGTCGTAGTCGGTTTCGCCGTCCAGGTATTCCCACGCCTGCCGGTATCCGACGCAGCGCATCGACGGCAAGCCCGGATGCAGATCGCCGCGCGCGCGCAACGCCTTCACTTCGTCGATGAAACCGTTCGCGAGCATCGCGTCGAAGCGATGCGCGATGCGTGCGTGCAGCACGCTGCGATCGGATGGCTCGAGCGCGATGGGGACGAAACGGTAGCGGCGCGCGGCGTCATCGTCGCGGGCGGGCGCGGCGAGCAGCGCCGACATCGGCTGACCCGTCAGCATGAACACTTCGAGCGCGCGCTGGATGCGCTGCGAGTCGTTCGGCGCGAGGCGCGCGGCCGTGACGGGATCGACGTCGGCGAGACGCGCGTGCAGCGCGGGCCAGCCTTCGCGCGTGGCGTCGGCGTCGAGCGTCGCGCGCACGCCGGAATCGGCGGCGGGCAGATCGTTCAGACCCTGCGTCAACGCCCTGTAGTAAAGCATCGTGCCGCCGACCAGCAGCGGTACATGACCCCGCGCAACGATCTCGCTGACGAGGCGCAACGCATCGGCGCGAAAATCGGCTGCCGAGTACGCGTCGATGGGATCGACGATGTCTATCAGATGATGCGGCGCGACGGCGCGTTCTTCCGGCGACGGCTTCGCGGTGCCGATGTTCATCTCGCGATAGACGAGCGCCGAATCGACGCTGACGATTTCGACGGGAGCGCGCCCGGCGAACGCGAGCGCGGCGGCCGTCTTGCCGGAGGCGGTCGGGCCGAGCAGACACGCGACGGGCTGCGGTTCGTGTTGCTGTTGGTGCTGCGTCATGACAGTGAGCGGAATCGGAAAGGGCGACTGCTCATTGTCCGCGCATAAAGAGGCGGTCGAGATCGGCGAGCGTCAGCTGATACCACGTCGGACGTCCGTGATTGCATTGATCCGCGCGTTCCGTCGCTTCCATCTGGCGCAGCAGCGCGTTCATCTCGTCGAGCGTCAGACGCCGGTTCGCGCGCACCGCGTGATGGCACGCGAGCGTGCCGAGCAGTTCGTGCTGGCGCTCGGTCAGCACGCGCGAGCCGCCGTACGCATGCAGATCGGACAGCACCGCGCGCGCGAGCGCTTGCAGGTCGGCATCCTTCAGGAGCGCGGGCACTGCGCGAATCGCGATGCTCGTCGGCGACAGCACGGCGAGATCGAAGCCGAGCGCATCGAGCGTCTCGCGCTCTTCCTCGACGACGCCGATCTCGACGCCATCGGCCGTCATCGACAGCGGGATCAGCAACGGCTGCACGGCGATCGTCCGATCGGCGAGCGCGTTCTTGAACTGCTCGTACAGGATGCGTTCGTGCGCCGCGTGCATATCGACGATCACGAGGCCGCGCGTGTTCTGCGCGAGCACATAGATGCCGTGGATCTGGCCGAGCGCGAAGCCGAGCGGCTGCTCGTCGTTGGCGTCGAAAGTTTGCGGCGCGCCGGGAAGTTGCTGTGGCGTGAAGCCCGAAGGCGCACGGCTGTAGTCGGCGATATCGGGCCTGTGTGCCGTGCCGTGACTGTCGTCCGCGTCGCGCAGTTCGAGCGTCGTCGTGCCCTGCACGGTGCCCGCGCCGATGTCCTTGCGCCCGAACAGCGCATCGTAGAGCGCGAGCGGCTGCGCGACGGGCAGCGTGCCTTGCGTCATGCGCGCCTGGCGCAGCCACGTGTTGCCGGGCTGCGAACTGCCGCCGTCGCTGACCTTGAAGCCGCCGCCGAGCGGCGTCGAGCCGAACGAAGAAGGTGTCGCCGCGGGCGTCGCGGGCGGCATCGGGTCGATGCGCGCGGCGTGGCCACCCGATGTCGTCTCCGGCGACGCGCCCGCATGTCGCGCGAGCGCGCGCTGCACCGCATGGAAGACGAACTGATGAATCGAGCGCGAATCGCGAAAGCGCACTTCGATTTTCGACGGATGCACGTTCACGTCGACGGCCTCGGGCGGCAGATCGAGGAACAGCACATACGACGGGAAACGGTCGCCATGCAGCACGTCTTCATAGGCGGCGCGGACCGCGTGCGTGAGCAGCTTGTCGCGCACGTAGCGGCCGTTGACGAAGAAATACTGCTGATCGGCGCGCCCGCGGCTCGCCGTCGGCAGACCGGCGCAGCCGTACACGGCGAGCGGTCCCGCCGATTCGTCGAGGGGCAGATGCGCCGTTGCGAACGTCTCGCCGAGGATCTTCGCGACGCGTGTCGCGGGATCGCTCGCGTTCCAGTGCTCGACAGCGCGCCCGTTATGCAGCACAGAAATCGCGACGTCCGGCCTCGCGAGCGCGGCGCGGCGGATCATCTCGAGGCAATGGCCGAGCTCCGTCTGCTCGCTCTTCAGGAATTTGCGGCGCGCGGGCGTGTTGAAGTACAGCTCGCGCACTTCGATCGTCGTGCCTCGCGTGCCGGCGGCGGGCGACAGCGCGCCCGTCTGCGCATCGATACGCATCGCGTGCGAAGCATTTTCGGTGCGGCTCGTGATATACATTTCCGATACCGACGCGATCGACGCGAGCGCTTCGCCGCGAAACCCGAGTGTCGCGACTGCTTCGAGTTCGGCGAGCGAGCGGATCTTGCTGGTCGCGTGGCGCATCAACGCTAGCGCGAGTTCGCCTTCGGGAATGCCGCAGCCGTCGTCGGTGATCGAAATGCGCTTGACGCCGCCTTCGTCGAGCAGGATGCGCAGCGTCCTGGCGCCTGCATCGAGCGCGTTTTCGAGCACTTCCTTGACGACGGATGCCGGCCGCTCGACCACTTCGCCCGCCGCGATCTGGCTGATCAACTGGTCGGGAAGCGGCTGGATCGCGCGCCATGCACGCGGCGCGACGGCGCTGTCGACGGCATTCGCAGCGGCGCTCGAAGCCTGCTGCGAAGCCGGGTCCGATGCCTGGCCCATACCGGGACCGGCTGCGGGGCTCGTTGCGGGCTTGTCGCCGTCGGGCGTTT
This sequence comes from Paraburkholderia diazotrophica, assembly GCF_038900755.1. Taxonomy (GTDB): domain Bacteria; phylum Pseudomonadota; class Gammaproteobacteria; order Burkholderiales; family Burkholderiaceae; genus Paraburkholderia; species Paraburkholderia diazotrophica_A. Next base: position 164,694 of record NZ_JBBPEN010000008.1, on the reverse strand, counting down.
CGGAAGATTCGGGGATCGCGGACATGGCGAAATTATAGCGATTCGTCGCAGATCGTCTGAGCGCGTAACCGGATCCGCGATTGAACGTGCGGTTAGTGCAGTTGGGTCTGCAAGCGAGCCGGATCGAAGCCCGCGACTTTTTTTCAAGACGTCATGGCACTTCGGTATCATGGCGCGGTCAAGTTTAGGCTCGGTTGCGAATCGTGATTTCGCTTCGCATTCCGCACGCGACGGCCGCCAGCCCGTCATGTCAGCCATCTGCTTTTTAAAGGACGATCTTTGGACACGCTGCTGCAATTCGTCAATCTTGTCCTGCACATCGACAAGTTTCTAGGAGTCTTCATCCATCAGTACGGCGCGTGGGTCTACGCGGTGCTGTTCCTGATCGTGTTCTGCGAGACGGGTCTCGTGGTGCTGCCGTTTCTGCCCGGCGATTCGCTGCTTTTCATCGGCGGCGCGTTTTGCGCGACGGGCGAAATGAACATCGAACTGCTGATCGTGCTGCTGCTGGCCGCGGCCGTGCTCGGCAACACAGTGAACTATCTGATCGGCCGCGCAATCGGGCCTAAGGTGTTCAATTCGCACATTCCCGTGCTCGAGCGCTTTCTCGATCGCGAGGCGCTGCGCAAGACGCACGACTTCTACGAGCGCCACGGCGGCAAGACGATCGTGCTCGCGCGTTTCATTCCCGTCGTGCGGACGTTTGCGCCGTTCGTCGCGGGCGCGTCGCAGATGAGCGTCCGGCGCTTCCAGCTCTTTAATTTCGCGGGCGCGTTCTTCTGGGTCCTGCTGCTCACGTTGCTCGGCTATTTCTTCGGCAACATTCCGTTTATTCGCCAGTATCTGAATGTGATCGTGCTGGTCGGTATCGGCGCGGCGATCGTGCCCGTGGCGCTCGGCGCGCTGTGGAAGATGATGCGCGGCAAGCGTCAGCCGACAGGGTCGGCGAGCAACCATACGGGGCAATGAAGGGGCAACGAAGGGGGCAATGAGCGCGGGGCGCTCGAAGCGAGTGCCCTCGACCGCCCGCCTGCCCGCGCAAAGCGAAGCAGTCCCCACGCGACAAATAAAGAACTACGAAGCTGCGCGACGCACGAAAGGCGTTTCGGGCGTCGGATAACCCGCTTCGCGGAACGTCTCGACGATCGCGCGATTCGTATCGAAGTACATTTGCCAGTAGTTGTCGTTGTGCGTGTACGGCCGCACGCACAACAACGGACCTTCCGGCGTGAACGACATCAGTTCGACATCGGGCGGCGGATTCTGCGAGACATTCGGAATTTTCGTCACGGGCGCGCGCAGGCGGTTGGCGGCATCGACAGGATCGACGCCGTTCGCCACCTTTGCCGTCAGCTCGACGCGCGGCACCGGTTGCGCGCTGAAGTTCGAGATCACGCCGGAAAAGATCGTGTTGTTGCCGACGATGGTCAACACGTTATCGGGCGTGATGATCGTCGTGCCGAACAGCCCCAGTTCCTGCACCGTGCCCGTGACGCCGCCCGCCGTCACGAAATCGCCGACCTTGAACGGCCGCAGCACCTGCATGAAGATGCCCGCCGCGAAATGCGCGAGCAACCCGCCCCAGGCCGTGCCGACCGCAAGGCCGACGCCCGCGAGCAGCGCGGCGAACGAGGTCGTCTGCACGCCGAACACTTGCAGAATCGCGAGCACCAGCAGCAGGTTCAGGATGCCGGCGAGTATCGAGCCGAGATAATGCGCAAGCGTCGGATCGACCTTGCTGTTGCGCGAGAGCAGCTTGCGGATCAGGCCGGTGATGAACCCGATCACCCATCGCCCGATAATCCACAGAACGATCGCACCGAGTACCTTGGTCCCGAAGTCGATGCCCCGGGTCATCAGAAAGACGCGTACGGCTTCAATGTCCACGATTCCCTCGCTTGAGTCGGTTTGCGCTTGACTGACTGCGTGCATCGACGACGCCGAAGAACGCGGCGCGGACTGGCCGGGCGAGTCCGCGAGAGGAAGCGACGCCGCGTCCATCGCTTGTGCTGCACGACGTTTTATCTGTACGGCGAACGGCTGAAGGAGGCTGGTTGCCCGATATACAAGAAGGGCGGCGCAAGTCGCGCCGCCTGCAATCATCGAATGTTATAGGCGACGGCGCGGCCGTTAGCAAGACCTATTCCCGACCTTGCGGCTGCCTACATAGGGAGTTGCGATTTGGTGTACGCCGATGTGCGGATGATGGCGGAGCCTTGTGCATCCTGTGCCGCCTTGCGGCTGCGCATGCGCGCGAGAAAAATCGCGATGCCGGATGCCGTCAGATACGCAGCGCCGCGCTGCATGAACGATTCCGTGGTGCTGAACTTGCCGTAGCGCGTCTGCGAATCGGCGAACACCAGGAAGGTCAATGCGGCATCGAACGTCAGCGCAATCGCGATGAACACGAAGAACGCAAGATAGCCGTTTGCCTTTGCGCCGGGCCTCATGCCGTTGAACACGCTGCAGATAGTGAGCATGACGGCGAGGATTACCAGGTTCGAAATCAGATCGAGCAGGAAGTTGACCATGACGTTGAGATCAGAGCGTTGCATTGCGAACGCTGCTCGCTATGTGTCGTCGACGTGTTGCAACCGGCACCGCGAGTAGCCGCGGGATGATTGCACGTCTTTTCATCTCGATAAATGCAAATATATGGAGTCCGCAATAACGCGTTGGCCGCGCACGACGGGTAATGGGCCCGCGCGGCTGCCTGACAGGACGAATGCAAAGAAGCGCGAGGGTCTTCCGTTGCCAGAAGACCCTTGCGCCTTCAATGTGACGACGGTGACGACGGCTGTCTCGCGCGTCTCTCGCCGGCGCGCCCGCGAGCCGCGCAGCCGGTCAGCCTTTGGAAGCGCTGCGCCGATGTGCCGCGCGATAGTCGGTCGGCGAAATCGACAGGCGCTTGCGAAAGATCTTCGCGAGCCCGTCGCCGCTGCGCACGCCACAACGGCGCGCAATGCCGTCGATCGACATGTCCGTCTCCGCGAGCAGCAGGCAACTCGCGTCGAGCCGCGCGCGCAGCAGGTATTCCGACGGCGTGAGGCCGATTTGCGACTTGAAGCGGCGCAGGAAATTGCGCTCGCTCATTTTCGCGACTTCGGCCGCCTCGGCCACGGAAATATGGCGCGTGTAGTTCTCGCGTATCCAGTGGGCGGCCGTCGTGATCTTGCGGCTGATGCCTTTCTTCTCGTCGTCGTCGAGAAGGGCGTCGAGGCGGCGCGACGCGCCTGACAGCGCGCGCTCCGACACGAGGCGCGCCATCGGCGTGCCGTGATCGCGCTTGATGACTGTCAGCGCCGCCGCGATCGAACGCACGGGCGCGTCGACGTCGAGCGTTGCGCCAGACTCGATCTGCCATTGCGGGTCGTTCGGGACGGGCGCGAGCGGCTGGCCGAACGGATCGGTCGCGCCCGGCACGTTGCGCCAGCCGCGCCGCTCGAAGGCGAGATCGGCGGCGGCGAGGACGCCGAGGCCTTCGTCGAGCGCCTTGACGACGCGGATTTTCGGCGCGATCGCGCGCAGCCGCCGGATCAGCCGCTCGTTCGCCTTCGCGCGCGACGCGCCCGGACCGCCGACGATGAACAGCGTGTCGAAGCCGTTCAGCAGCGGCCCATTGAGGCTCTCTGTCCACACGCGCAGCGAACAGCTGCTGACGACACTGCCGCCCATTTCGGACAGCATCACAATCGAATACGACGGTTCGACACCCGAACCCTCGCCGGATTGATCCGCCTGGGCTTCATTGGCGAGTCGGAATGCGTCGGCAAGCAGACACACGTCGCTTAACGGAAATCGTTCAAAAACGAGAATACCGATACGTTTGACCATGTGCCCGACGTTGACGACTGCGCTATACGAGGATGAATCCAGCCACTGATTCACCGCGTGCTCATATCGCATCGTCTGTCTCCAGTGCCGAGGACGGCGAAAGAGTAAGGTCTGTGTGCTTTGCGTCAATCATAGGCCGACGTTTTTACCCGCTGTCGCACGGAGTCGGAAAAAAACGAGAAGTTGGCAGATCGGCTCGATATTCGCGGAATACGCTGGCGTATCGATGCTGATCAATCCACTCGACGAGGCGAGCATGCTCACCCTACGCAAGGCCGTATTTCCCGTGGCGGGACTCGGCACGCGCTTCCTTCCAGCGACGAAAGCAAGTCCGAAAGAGATGCTGCCCATCGTCGACAAGCCGTTGATTCAATACGCGGTCGAGGAAGCGATCGCGGCGGGCATCACCGAGATGATCTTCGTCACGGGACGCAGCAAGCGCGCGATCGAAGACCACTTCGACAAATCGTACGAGATCGAATGCGAGCTGCTCGCGCGCGGCAAGCTCGCGCTGCTGGAGCTGGTGCAGAACATCAAGCCGAGCCACGTCGAATGCTGCTACGTGCGCCAGCCGGAGCCGCTCGGGCTCGGCCATGCCGTGCTGTGCGCCGAAAAGCTGGTCGGCGGCGAGCCGTTCGCCGTGATGCTCGCCGACGATCTGCTCGATGGCAAGCCGCCCGTGCTGTCGCAAATGATGCAGCTCTTCAGCCGCTATCACTGCTCGATCGTCGGCGTCGAGGAAATCGGCAAACACGAAACGCGCTCGTATGGCGTGATCGGCGGCAAGCGCTGGGACGAGCGGCTCTACAAGATGTCGGGCATCGTCGAAAAGCCCGCGCCGGAAGACGCGCCGTCGAATCTCGGCGTAGTGGGCCGCTACGTGCTGATGCCGTCGATCTTCGATCACCTGCGCCGCCAGCAGCCGGGCGCGGGAGGCGAGATCCAGCTGACGGACGCAATCCAGGCGCTGCTCGGCGGCGAGCAGGCGCTCGCGTACGAGTACGACGGCACGCGCTACGACTGCGGCAGCAAGCTCGGCTACCTGAAGGCGACGGTCGAATTCGCGCTGCACCATCCCGAGGTCAAGGAACAGTTCGAAGCGTATCTGCGTGGCCGCGCGCATGTCGCGGGCGGCGCGCCGGAAGTGCCGGCGGATCTGGTGAGCAGCGCCTGAGCGCGGCGGCGCGGGTCCAGGATTTCACGCGTCCGGGTTCGTGTGTCCGCGTGTGTCCGGTATCGCATGACCGTCGAGAGCGGCGCGCTCCCGCTCACCGTTTTTCATTCGTGCCCGCGACATCTTTCGACGGGGCGGGCTGACTGCGGCGCTAGCGGAAATACGCTTTCGTGTTTTCGTGCACGCCGTCGTGCGCGAGCAGATCTTCGGGCGTGAGCCAGGTATAGCGGCTGTGCTGATCGAAGCGACCCACGGATGCCGTGTTCTCGAGCGTCAGGAAATACGCGATCACGACGTAGTGCGTGGTGATCTCGTCGGCGCCCGCGAAGTTGTCGCTATACAGATGCTCGAACAGCCCGCCGAAACGCGCGGCCGAACGCTCCATGCCCGAAATGCCCAGTTCCGCGTCGACGATGCGCGTAAAGGCTGCGTCGAGCCGCTCGTTCTTGCAGATGCGTCCGCCGGGTACGAACCATGTGCCGAGCGCGGGCCGATTGCGTCGGTGTCCGACGAGCACGCGTCCCGCGTAGTCGGACACGATCAGATCGATCGACACGAGGGGTGTCATCCTTACCACCTGAAGGAAATCGTCTGCTTCGAGGAAATCGGCGCATGTGGTGGCCATGTCTGTCTCTCGTCAATGTCGTGTGGATGCAGTTGCGGCGAGGTCGACGCGTTAGCGCGAAGCCGGCGTGCGCTGGCCTGCGGGTTTATTGATCGGAGTCGCGGGTGAAAAGCCGGGACGACGTGGCGAACAGAACGGCAATGACAATGACGATGGCCGCGCACAGAATCAGCCCGGAAGCCAGCACTGCGATGACCACCACCATGATCCAGGCGAAGCCACTCATCCGACCGCTCCCTAGCCGTGCCTTCGCGCGCGCCCGCTGCGCAGCGCGCGGGAGGCGCCTCGCCTGTGGCATTGCCAAGAGTCTATCCGCAGCAATGAAAGGCGGTTCTGTCGTCTCACGCCTAAATCCCGTCACGTATGGACAAATCCGCGCGCGTGGCGCTCCTGCGGATGGCACGCGTCACGTGTGCATCGCGGCTTGCATCAAGGCGCGATATAGCCCGCGGGCGTCGTGACGTTCGCCTTCATCACGGCCGCATTCGACGACACGACAAAGACGGGCGTCTCCGTCAGCGCGAGCGTCACGTAGCCGTTCTGATAGGGCACGCTCGACGGATTGCCCATCATGTCGAACACCGTCGCCGTGCCTGAAGTGCCGGGCGCATCCACTTGCAGACGCCACGACACGCCTGCTGCCGGATCGAAATGCGTCGACTTGTTCCACTTCGCGTTGTCGTGCGTCCATGCGGCCGTGACGATCTTGCCGCCGTTCAGCCGCTGGAACGCGTACGCATAGACGCCGGCGGGCGTGTGCTTGACGGGACCGAGCGTGACCGTGCCGTCGATCAGCCGCGTCATCGCCGCGACCGCGAGGGCCGCGGGCTTCGGGCTGATCGCGCCCGGACCGAAATCGCCCTTCGGATGATCGAGGTCGAAAAACACGCCGTAGCCCGGCGTCGCATCGGGCGTGTCGTTCGAATAGAAGATGTAGGTCATGTCCGCGCCTTCGCCGAGCAGGATCAGATGCGTGCGCGCGACGACGGCACCTTGCGCGTACAGCACGTCGCCCGTCGGATAGTGCGGACCGTATTGTTCGCCGACGTCATAGCTGATGCCCGTTTCCGTCGCGAAGAGCTTCGCGCCCGGCTTGTAATGAGCGGCCATCACGCGGCGTAACGCGCGCATCGAAGTCGGCAGCGCGTATTGCGCCTGCTGCGGATCGCTGGCGTTCATCAGGCGCTCGGGCGGATGCGACGGGCTAGGGCCGTTCGGATCGTAGTAGCCGTGAATCGCGATGCCGTCGAGGTACTTCGGCAGGCCGAGCGGCGCGAGGCGCCTGAGCGATTCGATATTGCCCGTCACGGAGCCATACGTCGGCCCCATCACGACGGCATTCGGATCGGTCGCGTGGATGCCTTCGTACACTGTCTTGTATAGCTCGACAAAATTTGCGTCGGTGTCTTTCCACGGCAGGCCGCCTCCCGCGTCGGGCTCCCACGTGACCTGATAGTAGTTGCTCGACTGCGTCGCAAAGACCGTGGTTCGCACGCGGCTCGATTCCGTGCCGACGCGCTGCATGTACTCGCGCAATGCGCCCGTCGATTTCGGCAGATAGCTGTGCGTCTGCTTGCCTGTTGGACTCGCCCAGCCAGGAAAGCCGTCGAGCTGGATCAGACGCAACAGGTCGCCTTTGCGGAACCACGGCGAAAGCTTCGCAGTGGCGGGATCGAAAGTATTCGCGCGATCGGGCTCTTCCGTATACCAGTTGCGATTGTCGTTGACCCACGTGAGGCCGAGTTGCGGATACAGCGGACGATAGCCGTCGCCATCGCAGCAGCGCTGTCCCGGCGCGACGAACGCCGTGCCCTGGCCACCGAAGCGATGCAGATCCGCGCGCGCGAAATGCACGGGCGGCAAGCTTGCCGACACGTCGGGCAGCACGCCGAAGGTGGCGATGCCCTCGGGACGCGTGCCGCGCGCAGGCAACTGTCCATGCTCCTGCTCGAGCGAGGCGGACAACGCGAAGTAGCCCGCGAGCATCGACGTGCAATTCAGCGCGACCTGACGCGCGCCTTGCGCGACGTCGACAATGCCGCTTGCCCGCACGGTGCCCCACGCATCGCGGATCTGCCAGGCGAGCTTGTCGTTGCGCGATGCGCGGGTCGTGATGGCGACGCGGAACGAACGATCGAGCGTAAAAAGATGCGTGCCGTTGCTGTCCGGCGTGTCGGCTTCGATGAGACCGCCTTGCGGATTCGCTGCTGCGGCATCCGGTGAAGCGTTGCAGCGGAGCGCCTGAGCGTGGTTCGAATACGGTGGCGCTTTAGCTTGCGCGGCGCTGTCATCGGCCGTTGCATGAGGCGACGCAGCGGATGTCGCACTGGCTTTCGCCGAGGCGCCGGATGCACCGGCCGCGCTGTTGGTATCTGAAATCCAGCACTGCTTCTCTTCGCCGGGCGCTGGATCGTCGAATACGCCGTTGTCGCATGCAGTGCCGTTCGTCAGCGTTTTGACGGCATTACGCGCTTGCGTGCCGTAACGGACGTCGCGCGTGCCGCTGAACGAGCAGGTGCCGTGCTCGTCGGCGCATTTCGTCCAGGCCGTATCTTGCGGGTTATCGGCGGACGCCCTGTCGCAGCCGCTCGCCAACACAATCGCTACAGCAAGCAGCGACGCGCGCGAGACGAGGGACACATCGAGCGCGTCAGAGATGCACGTCAGCGGCAGTACGTATCTTTTGCACGACGACAGGTCGCCATCAGTCATTCTTTCCCCCGTGACGGTATGGATGACCGGGAACGCATTGGAGCGACCAAGATTACACCGCGCACTTAGCAGGAATTGGACGTTCTTTAGTGTTCGTGCGCAACTTCAATGGCGGATCGATGCGAATGTTGCGTCGTCGCGACGCTTGCCAATGGCGGTATTCGCCTGGTGCGCATTATCCGCGTCGCATAAGGGTTCGGCGGCCACGCGACAAGCCTTTGCGCGTTCGATAGGACCGGCGAGAGCCGTCAAAACCGTCGCTCCACCCCGTCTCGATAGCGCTGCGGCGCCTTTTATCGGGCTTTAATGTTTCGCTTTTGAAACATTAATGGTTTTATTTATAGACGAATCTAAAGACGAAAAGAATTAATTATTCGGAGGCCTTTTCGTCTTCTTATAATTCGTAATCCGGGCATTGCCACCCGGTTTTTCATCATATTAATACGCCTTTAATTTCATATTAGCAAAATGCCAGTCAAAGGAGGAATCGACGATTTATGAGTAACAATTACAGCTGCTAAAGCAAATCCGAAAAAATTGCAGTTCTCCCGTGGGATGGTCCAGTAATTGCAACAAATTGTAATGCTTTGTGTCAAGCCTGGCGGGGCAGAGCCGGAAGCACCCCATTTGTGATATGAAATGGTGAATTCGTTCGCCGGCGTGTAAGCCGAATTAATTTGGCTATATGCGATTGTCAAATGCGGGCTGAAAGGCTTCGATCAGCAATCGGACCGAATACGCCAATACATCGTCAGTTTCAGTCACCGCCCGCCGGGATTGTTTTTTTAATGCGTATGATGCACTGCACATCGCTTGGATTTAACTAGTTCTTTCCACGCCGGAAGGTCAAGGGGGAAGAGTCATGGCGTATGCAAGTTTGGAAACTCCAATGGTAGGCTGGGTACGAGCGCCTGAGCGCAGCGCGCACTACGCAACCGCCACTCGCCACATCGCAATTTTGTTGTTCGACGGTTGCTCCCTCCTTGGCGCGGGGATCGTCGCCGAGGTCTTTCACGCAGCTAACGAACTGGCGTCATCCGCCAGCCACGGCTGGACCTACGACGTCAGTTTCCTGTCGGCCTCGGGCGGCAACATCACGTGCTCGTCATCGATTCGCGTCTGGACGGACGGACTCGATGCGCGGCATTACATGGGATTCGATGCGCTGTTCGTGGCGGGCGGCAAGGGTGCGCGCAGCGCGTCCCGCGACGAACGGCTCATTGCGTGGCTGCGGCGCGTTCATGCGAACACCAGCACCGTGCGTCCGATCGGCGAAGGGCGCGCGCTGCTTGAAGCGGCGTGCATCAACGGCGTGCAGCAACGCGATTTCGGCAGCTACAACGTGCGCGAGGAGCGCGACGATCAAAACGGCAACGAAGCGAACGATCGCCTCGAATCGATGAAGAGCGCGCTGATGCTGATCAAGCGCGATCTCGGCATCGACGTGGCGCGCAACGTGGCCGAGCGACTGATGCCCGATGCGGGCGACAGCCTGATGTCGCTGCTGGGCGACAGCACGGGCCGCAGCCCCGCGGACAAGGTGCGCGCGGCAGCGCGCTGGCTACAGGAGAACTGCCAGCGGTCGATTTCGATCGCGGACGCGGCCCAGGTGGCCGCGATGAGCGAACGCAATTTCCTGCGCCGCTTCAAGATGGAAGTGGGCGTCACTCCGTCCGACTACCTGCTGCACGCACGGCTCGCGATTACCTGCAGCCTGTTGACCGACTCCGAACTGCCCGTCGACAAGATCGCGCGGCGCACGGGAATGGGCAACGGCGATCGCCTCGCGAAGATCTTCCGCAAGCGAATGAAAGTCTCGCCGACGGAATACCGGATGAAGACCCGGCGCGAAGCCGGCATCTGAACGCCGGCGCGATCTGAAAACGCGTCTCAGGTAGTCATGCCTGGCCATCAAGGGCAGACATTAAGGAGTGCGTACATGACAGTCGACCAGAAAAATCCGACGAATGCGGCAGCGCCGGGCAGTTCATTGCCGGACTGCACGCACATCGTGCCGGTGATACTGGCGGGCGGATCGGGCACCCGGCTGTGGCCGATGTCGCGTGAACACTTTCCGAAGCAGTTGATCGGCGTGGTCGGTTCGGAATCGCTGTTGCAGGACACCGTTCACCGGATGGAAGGCTTTCCAGCGGGCTGGGATGTATCCAGCGCGCCCATCGTCGTGTGCGGTGAAGAGCATCGCTTCGTGATCGCCGAGCAGCTGACGTGCAACGGCTGCACGCCGCGGCTCGTGGTCGAGCCGGCGCGGCGCGATACGGCGCCCGCTCTCACGCTCGCGGCCGCGCTCGCGTGCGCGAACGGCGACGACGCGATTCTCGTCGTGATGCCGTCCGATCATTCGATCGCCGATGTGCCTGCGTTGCAACGCGCGATCGAGATTGCCGCGCGGCATGCGCAGCGCGGCGCGATCGCGACGCTCGGCGTGCCTCCGCGCGGGCCCGAAACGGGCTTCGGCTATATCCGGGTCGGCAGGAAGCTGGATGACGAAGCGCGCGAGATCGACGGCTTCGTCGAAAAGCCTGCCGCCGAGCTCGCGAGGCAATACGTTGCGGCAGGCACGTACTGGTGGAACAGCGGCATTTTCGTGATGCGCGCGAGCGTGTGGCTCGCGACGCTGCAATCGCTTCAGCCCGACATGCACGCCGCGTGTTGCGCGGCGTTCGTGCAAGGGCAGTTCGAAGGCACGACTTTCCGTCCCGCCGCGGACGCGTTCACGCGTTCACCCGCCGATTCGATCGACTACGCGGTGATGGAGCGTCTGAACGTGTCGGCTGGCTGGACGTCGACGGGCGTCGTCGTTCCGCTCGACGCGGGCTGGTCCGATCTCGGCTCGTGGGACGCCGTGTGGGCCGCGCAGCCGAAGGACGAAGCGGGCAACGTGGGACGCGGCCGCGTGATGTTCGAAGGCGCCGTCACCAGCTATGCGCATTCGGAAGGGCGGCTCGTCGCATGCGTCGGCACGACGAATGTGGTCGTCGTCGAAACGGCGGACGCCGTGCTGGTCGCCGACCGCTCGCGCGTGCAGGACGTGAAGGGGCTGGTCGCGCGCATCAAGGCGCAGAAAGGGCCCGAGGCCGATGCGCATCGCAAGGTGCGCCGTCCGTGGGGCTTCTACGATTCGATCGATCACGGCGACCGCTTCCAGGTGAAGCGCATCGTGGTCACGCCGGGGGCCAAGCTGTCGCTGCAACTGCATCACCACCGTGCGGAGCACTGGATCGTCGTGCGCGGCACGGCGCTCGTCACGCGCGGCGAAGACCAGTTTCTGCTTACGGAAAACGAATCGACGTATATCCCGCTCGGCGTGCGGCATCGGCTCGAAAACCCCGGCAAGGTGCCGCTCGAAATCATCGAGGTGCAGTCGGGTTCGTATCTGGGCGAAGACGACATCGTGCGCTTCGACGACACATACGGGCGCTGCCGTCCGGCGCAAGGGCAGAGCCAGTCGCACGGCGAAGGCCACATGCAGGACCAGGGCGAGAGTCAGGACACGGGGCATGGTCCGACTCCCGCCGCGAGTTAGCGCGGCGCCGACATGCGCAACACCCGGACGAAAGGCAACGAACGACGAATGGCAGGGTGACTGATATGCGGGACTTACAGGACTTTTTTGCGCGGGTTGCAGACGTGGCGCTGATTCTGCTCGGCGCCGCCGTCGCATCGCAGATCCGCTTCGACGAATTCTCGCAGCGAGGGTTCTACGACGCATTCGTCCTTTTCTCCGGGGCCTTCGCGCTCGCGATGTTCCCTGCGTTCGGAGTCTATGAGTCCTGGCGCGGCCGCTCGAAGCTCGCGCTCGCCGGACAGGTCGCGCTCGCGTGGCTCGTCGTGCAGGGCTGCGCGCTCGCGCTAATGTATTCGCTGCACCGGATCGACATCGTCTCGCGGCTGTGGTTCGCGTACTGGACGGCGATGGCGGGCGGCCTGCTGATCGCGTGGCGGCTGATCGCGCACGCGGTGCTCGCGCGCGCGCGCCGCGCCGGCTGGAACCTGCATCAGGTGGCGATCGTCGGCAGCGGCGGTCATTGCGACCAGATCCTGCGCCGCATTCAATCGCAGCCGGCCACGGGCTTTCGCGCGACGGCCGTGCTGAACACGCATCCCGAAGAGTCGCCGCTGACGAATCCGCGCGTGACCTGCTTCGATTCGCAGCAGGCTTTCGCCGAGTATGTGCGCAGCAACGACGTGCATGAGCTATGGCTCGCGCTGTCGCTCACCGACGAGCGCACGATCTTTCGCCTCGTCACCGAGTTCCGCAACGACCTCGTGAACATCCGTTTCATGCCGGACGTGCGCAGCCTCGCGCTGTTCGACACCAGCAGCGTGATCGAACTGCTCGGGGTGCCTGCGATCAACCTCGTCGCGTCGCCGCTGTCGTCGCGCGCGCTCTTCAAGAAAGATCTTTTCGACCGGGTGTTCGCCGCTTGCGCGATCATCGGCCTCGCGCCGCTTTTGATCGCGATTGCGATTGCAGTCAAGGTGACGTCGCCCGGTCCCGTTTTTTTCAGGCAGAAACGTAAGGGGGCCGATGGTCGCGTTTTCACAATCTATAAATTCCGTTCGATGCGTGTGCACACAGAGGAAGCCGGCAAGGTCAGCCAGGCGACCCGCGACGATCCGCGCATCACCAGGGTCGGCGCGTTCTTGCGCCGAACGAGTCTCGACGAGCTGCCGCAGTTCTTCAACGTGCTGCGCGGCGACATGTCCGTGGTCGGGCCACGCCCCCACGCACTCGAACACGACGATCTGTATCAGAAGGTCGTGGCCGGCTATATCCATCGCTACAGGATCAAGCCGGGTATCACAGGTTGGGCTCAAATCAACGGCTTTCGCGGCGAAACAGACCGCATCGAAAAGATGGAGCGGCGCGTCGCGCACGATCTGTATTACCTGGGGCACTGGACCTTCTGGCTCGACATGCGGATCATCGGCGCCACGATCGTCAAGGGCTTCATTCATACCAACGCGTACTGAGATGGGGGCAAGTCAATGAACAAGGATCAAGCTCCCCTGCAAGGAGGAAATGCCATGAACCAGAAACGAATAAGCGTGTGCGCGCCGCTGGTGCTGTCGATGTCCGTGATGCTGCTCTCCGCCTGCAGCATCGTCCCGGGCCAACGGTTTGAATCGCCTCCCACGCTGCCCGAGACGGGCGGCGAGTACAGCAGCGAACCCGAACAGAACGTGCAGATTCCCATCACGGATATCAACCTGAAGCTCGTGCGCACGATGAACGGGCAGGCGATGCAAGTGGATCAGCAGATCGCGTCGCTGTTCAGCCCCAGGGCGCCCACCTACAAGCTCGGGCCGGGTGACGTGCTGCAGATCACCGTCTGGGATCACCCCGAACTGGCGGCCGCGCTCGGCCAGCCATCGCCTTCGAGCAGCAAGAACGATCCGGGCGTCGGCTTTCTCGTCGATGCCGACGGCAATATCCAGTTCCCATACGCGGGCACGATCCACGCGGGCGGAAAAGACGCGGCGACGGTGCAGAAAGAGCTGTATCGCAAGCTGAGCGTCGTCTTTCAGAAGCCTGAAGTGACGGTGCGTGTCGCCGCGTTCCGTGCTGCGCAGGTGTATGTCGATGGCGAAGTGCATGCGCCGGGGCCCGCGCAGGTCAACGATATTCCGATGTCGCTGACGGAAGCGATCAACCGCACGGGCGGCTTCACGCCGAATGCCGACCAGAGCCACGTGGAACTCGTGCGCGACGGCAAGACGTATGAAATCAACGTGCCGGGCCTCATCAGGGCGGGCCGCGCGCCGACGCAGCTCTATCTGCAGGGCGGCGACCTGCTTCGGGTCGGCTCGCGCGACGAGTACGGCATCTATCTGATGGGCGAAGTCAACAAGCCGGCGACGATCCTGCCGATGCGCGACGGCCGCCTGACGTTGGCGGAAGCGCTGTCGCAGGCGGGCAGTCTCAACCCGAATACGGCTTACGCGAAGCAAACCTTCGTGATCCGCAATTCGATGAGCGACAAGCCCCAGATCTACCACCTGGACGCGACGTCACCGACTTCGATGGTGCTTGCGAACCAGTTCAATCTCGAACCGAAGGATGTCGTGTACGTGGACAACAACGGTCTCGTGAAATTCAACCGCGTGCTGTCGCTGTTGTTGCCTGCAATCAATGCTGGCGTGACGGCTGCATTGCTCGCGAAGTAAGGGTGACGAATGCGTCGTGCAATAACGGGGTGCAGCAACGCAATGCTTCCGACAGTGTGGTTACTTGATGGATCACGCAAATGGCTATCAACTTTGACAATCGCTATACGGACGTCAGTTCCGATGAGATGCACCTGACAGATTATCTGCAGGCTATCGTTGCGAACTGGAAGTCGATTCTGTTGATTACGCTGGCCATCACGGCGCTGGGCACCGCCTATGCATTTCTGGCGACGCCCGTGTATCGCGCTGATGTCCTTTTTCATGTGGTAGACAAGGCCGATAACAACAAGCAGGACGGCCTTCAACCGCTGACGGGAATGTTCGATACGAAGCCGTCGACGGCCGCGGAAATCGAGTTGATGAAGTCACGACTCGTGACCGAGGAAACTGTCAAGGCGTTGCACCTCGATATTGCCGCGCGCCCCCACACGCTGCCGTTCGTCGGCGGGCTGCTTGCCCCGCTGATGAACGGCAAGTGGGGCTTCAGGCTGCCGCCCGCGCTGCAGCTTCCGAGCTACGCGTGGGGCAATGAAAGCATCAAGGTGTCGCAGTTCGACACCGCGAAAGACATGTACGACAAGGACTTCACGCTGATCGCCGGAAAGAATGGCGATTTCGTGCTGAACAGTCCTGACGGCGTCGCGATTCTCGAAGGGCATGTCGGCGAAAATGTCGTGCGTGAAACGCCCGTCGGCCCGATCGCGCTGCGTGTCGATGCGCTCGTCGGCGCGCCGGGCACGCGCTACGACATGACGCGCGGCTCGACGCTGACGACGGTCGAACGTCTGCAAAAGTCGATGGATGTCGCCGAATCGACACTGCAGTCGGGCGTGATTCGCGCGAGCCTCGAAGGCAGCGATGCGAAGCTCACGGCCGACATCATGAACAACATGGCGCGCGAGTTCATCCGCCAGGACATCGAGAGCCGCTCGTCGGAAGCCGAGCACATGCTCGCGTTCCTCGACCAGCAACTGCCGCAGCTGCGCAAGGAACTCGACGCCGCCGAGCAACGCTACAACACATTCCGCAACCAGCACGGCACCGTCGATCTGAGCGAAGAAAGCCGGCTGCTGCTGCAACAGATCGTCGACAACAAGACCAAGCTCGTCGATCTGCAAACACAGCGCGCGGAGATGTCGCAGCGCTTCACGGCGAATCACCCGGCGGTGGCCGCGCTCGACGCGCAGATCAGGTCGCTGCAGGGCAATCTCTCGACAATGGGCAAGAGCGTGCAGTCGCTGCCGGATACCGAGCAGACGGCGCTGCGCCTGCTGCGCGACGTGCACGTGGATACCGAGCTGTACACGAACCTGCTGAATAGCGCGCAGCAACTGCGCATCGCGAAGGCGGGCCAGGTGGGCGACGTGCGCATCGTCGACTTCGCGGAAGCGGCCGACGATCCCGTGCGTCCCAAGCGTCTGATCGTGATCCTGATCAGCTTCGGCACGGGCCTTTTCATCGGCATCGTGTTCGCGTTCGTGCGCAAGACGCTGTATGGCGGCGTCGAACGTCCGGACGAACTCGAAGCCGCGCTCGGCGTGCCCGTATTCGCCGTCGTGCCGCGCAGCGAGCAACAGATACGTCTGCAGCAGGACGTGATGATGCGCCGGCGCGGCCTGCACGTGCTCGCCGAACAGGCGCCGCAGGATATCGCCGTCGAGGGCGTGCGCAATCTGCGCACCTCGCTGCAACTGACCGTCGAAGACAGCCAGAGCAACGTCGTCATGCTGACGGGTTCGCGTCCTGACGCGGGCAAGTCGTTCCTGTCGGTGAACCTGTCGGCGCTCGTTGCTTCCGTGAACAAGCGCACGCTGGTGATCGACGGCGACATGCGGCGCGGCGACGTGCACTCGCACTTCGGCCTTCAGCATCAGCCGGGGCTCTCCGACGTGCTGCGCGGCGGCGATCTGCAATCGTCGATCCAGCGCGACGTGCTGCCGGGTCTCGACGTGCTGACCAAGGGCTCGTTGCCCTCGCATCCGTCCGAGCTGCTGATGAGCAAGCGGTTCGAAACGATGCTCGACGAGCTGAAGAAGCAGTACGACCTGATCATCATCGATACGCCGCCCGTCCTCGCCGTCACCGACTCGACCGTGATCGGCAAGCACGTGGGAACGACGTTGCTCGTGATTCGTCACGGACGCCATCCAGTAGGCGAACTCGCGGAGACCGCGAAACGTCTGCGTAATGGCGGCGTGAATTTGCAGGGGGTCTTGTTGACCGACGTACCGCAGGCGGGCGCCTTCATCGGCTCGGGCTATCGCGGCGGTTACTACGGTTACGAGAGTATCGCAGGCTAAATGCTGTTCCTGTGCGGCGGGCCGCGCCGTGGTCCGACGTCATTCATCAGGAGAACATAATGACTCAGAAGGTTGCCTTGATTACAGGCATCACCGGCCAGGACGGCTCATACCTGGCGGAGTTGTTGATCGACAAGGGTTACGAAGTACATGGAATCAAGCGTCGCTCGTCGTTGTTCAATACGGACCGCATTGACCACCTTTACCGCGACGTGCACGACCCGGACCAGCGCCTGCAACTGCATCACGGCGACCTGACCGATTCGACGAGCCTCTTGCGCATCATCCAGCGCGTCGAGCCGGACGAAGTTTATAACCTCGCGGCGCAAAGCCACGTCGCCGTTTCGTTCGAAGAACCCGAATACACGGCCAACGCCGATGGCCTCGGCACGCTGCGCCTGCTCGAAGCGATCCGCATCTGCGGCTTCGAGAAGAAGACGCGCTTCTATCAGGCATCGACGTCGGAACTCTACGGCCTCGTGCAGGAAGTGCCGCAGCGCGAGACGACGCCTTTCTATCCGCGCAGCCCTTACGCTGTCGCGAAGCTGTTCGCGTACTGGACGACCGTCAACTATCGCGAAGCGTATGGCATCTACGCGTGCAACGGCATTCTGTTCAATCACGAGTCGCCTGTTCGCGGCGAAACATTTGTCACGCGCAAGATCACGCGGGCGATCGCGCGCATCGCGGTCGGCCTGCAAGACGAGCTCTATCTCGGCAATCTGTCCGCGCTGCGCGATTGGGGACACGCGCGCGACTATGTCGAAATGCAGTGGATGATGCTGCAACAGGAAGCCCCCGAAGACTTCGTGATCGCGACGGGCGTGCAGTACAGCGTGCGCGAATTCGTGCAGCACGCGGCCGCCGAACTGGGCATCACGGTGCGCTTCGAAGGCAACGGCGTGCATGAAGTGGGCATCGTCGAACACGTCGAGCGCCGTCATCGCAGCGAAATGCGCGTGCAGCCGGGCGACGTGATCGTGCGCGTCGATCCGCGCTACTTCCGCCCGACGGAAGTGGAGACGCTGCTCGGCGATCCGTCGAAGGCGCATCAGAAGCTCGGCTGGCAGCCGGTGACGCCGTTCGAGTCGCTCGTCAAGGAAATGGTGGTGTCGGACTATCAGATCGCGCGGCGCGATGCGCTCGTCACGCTGGCCGGCTTCAAGGCGCTGGAACATCACGAGTGACGGCCATGGACAAGAACGCACGCATCTACGTCGCAGGACATCGCGGGATGGTCGGTTCCGCGCTCGTGCGCAAGCTCCAGGCGAGCGGCTACTGCAATCTCGTCACGCGCACGCATGCCGAGCTCGATCTTACCGATCAGGCGGCCGTGAACCGCTTCTTCGCGAGCGAGCAGATCGATGTCGTGCTGCTCGCGGCGGCGCGCGTCGGCGGCATTCTCGCGAACGCGACGCAGCCGGGCGAGTTTCTCTACGAGAACCTCGTGATCGAAACCAACGTGATTCACGCGGCGTATCGCGCGAACGTCGACCGGCTCGTGTTCTTCGGCTCGTCGTGCATCTATCCGAAGATGTGCCCGCAGCCGATTCGCGAAGTGTATCTGCTGACCTCCGAACTCGAGCCCACCAACGACGCGTACGCGATCGCGAAGATCGCGGGTCTCAAGCTCTGCGACGCGTACAACCGCGAGTACGGCACGCGCTATGTCGCGCTGATGCCGACCAATCTGTACGGGCCGAACGACAACTACGACCTGAAGAACAGCCATGTGCTGCCCGCGCTGATCCGCAAGGCGCACGAAGCGCGCCTGCATGGCGATCGCGCGCTGACGGTGTGGGGCAGCGGCACGCCGCGCCGCGAGTTTCTGCACGTCGACGATCTCGCGGCGGCGACGCTCTTCGTGCTCGAGCACGATGTGAACACGGGTCTCTTCAACGTCGGTGTCGGAGAAGACCTGAGCATCCGCGAGCTGGCGCAGACGATCTGCGACGTGGTCGGCTTCGAAGGCGAGCTGCAGTTCGACGCGAGCAAGCCGGACGGCACCCCGCGCAAGCTGCTCGATGTTTCGCGGCTGGCGGAAATGGGCTGGCGCGCGAGCATCGGCCTGGTCGAGGGAATCGGCAATACGTATCGGGAGTTTGCCGCGAAGTACGACGAGAAGTACGGGGAGAAATTCGCCACGCCTTTCTTAGAGATGGCTGCGCGCGCCTGAAATCCCGTTCCTGGTGACGGACGTTGCCTGGGACCGGGATTAGGGTGACGTCCGTTCTTTTTTCCAGGGCAGTCGGCAGTTTCGACCGAATGAGGACTGTAACAAATGGATGCGTCAGTCACGATCTTTCATAACGTCGTGTGGTCACGGCACAAGGGCGCCGTGTTCTCTGCATTGCACAGCATTTCCGCCACGGGTGCGATCCGCTATTCGATGGTGCAGATCGCGGACACAGAGCACGACCGGCTGGGTTTTTCTGACGTCGATTATTCGTTTCACCGTTATCCGATGCACAAGCTCTTCGACGGCTGCTACGAAGATGTGCCGACGTTGCGCCTCACCGGGCGCCTCGTATGGGAAGTGCTGAAGGCCAGATCGGATCTGATCGTATTGCCCGGCTATCACCGGCCCGAGTATTGGGCGATGCTCGCCGCGTGCATCGTCACCGGCAAGCGGCGCGCCGTGTTTTGCGACTCGACGGCACGCGATCGTCCGAAGCGCCTCTTGACGTCGATTCCAAAGCGCGTGTTCTTCTCGCTGTGCGACGGCTATTTCGGTTTCGGCGAACGCAGCCGCGAATATCTGATGTCGCTCGGCGCGAAGGCCGACAAGATTTTCATTCCGTGCCAGGCGGCCGCGCTGCCCGTCACGTTCTCACCCGAACGCGCGCTTGCCGAGCGCTTGCGCTATCGCGCGGGCAATCCGCACGTGTTCCTGTTCGTCGGACGTCTGTCCGAAGAGAAAGGCATCACGACGCTGATCGACGCATTCGCGGGAATCGCGAAGCGCCTGCCCGATCCGCAATTGCGCATCGTCGGCACGGGGCCGCTCGAAGGCGCGTTGCGCAAGAGGGTCAGCGAGCTGGGCATGGACCATTCGATAACGTTCGTCGGCAGTCTGCAGGACGAACCGCTGTCGCGCGAGTACTACGGCGCGACGTGTCTGGTGCTGCCCAGCCGAAGCGAACCCTGGGGGCTCGTCGTCAACGAGGCGCTCGCGCATGGATGTCCGACCGTCGTCAGCGAGAGTTGCGGCTGCGTGCCCGAACTCGTGCACGACGGCGTGAGCGGCTATGCATTCACCGCAGGCGACGCTGCCGGTCTGCAGCGCACGCTGCTGAAAGCGACGGAAGCATTCGCGGACGCCGAAGCGACGGCGCGCCGCTGCATGGACGTGATACGGCGTTTCGATCCGCCGTCCGCCGCGGCCAACATCGCGCGCGGTTGCGCGCTGATGCTGAGCGATTGAGATCGATCGATTGCGCGTACACCACGGCCTGACCACGCCGTGGCCGCGCAAGGTAGTGGCTGGGAGGCGTAGCGCCGTCCGCTGCCGCATGACGGGCATTCGACGTGGATGTCAAATATGAAGATCTTGATCTATGGCCTCAATTACGCGCCCGAGCTTTCGGGAACGGGGAAATACACAGCCGAGATGGCACAGATGCTGGCGGAATGCAGCCATGAGGTGCGCGTAATCTGCGCGCCGCCGTACTACCCTGAATGGAAAGTCGCACCGGGCTATTCGATGTGGCGCTACCGGCGCGACGTCATGCGCGGCGTGCGCATCTGGCGGGCGCCGCTATGGGTGCCCGCGCGGCAAAGCGGGTTGAAGCGGATGACGCATCTGGCGTCGTTCGCGCTCTCGTCGCTGCCGCTGCTCGCGCGACAGATCGCGTGGCGCCCGGACGCCGTGATACTGATTGCGCCGACGATGCTGTGCGCGCCCGGCGCGCTCGTGCTCGCGCGCATCACGGGCGCGAAGGCGTGGCTGCACATCCAGGACTACGAAGTGGACGCGGCCTTCGATCTCGGCCTGCTGAAAAGCGGACGCGCGGCGCGCGTCGCCTATTGGGTCGAGCGCGTGATCCTGAAGCGCTTCGACGTCGTATCGTCGATATCGAACCAGATGGTGCAGCGCGCGGTCGGCAAAGGCGTCGAGACGGCGAAGACCGAGTTCCTGCCGAACTGGGTGGATACGCGCGCGATCTTTCCGCTCGAGCGCGCGAGCGAGTATCGCGAGACGCTCGGCATTCCGGCGCGCCATACGGTGGTGCTCTACTCGGGCAACATGGGCGCGAAGCAGGGCATCGAGACGCTTGCTGCGGCGGCCGCCGCGCTCGACGCGCGCGACGACATCAGCTTCGTGTTCTGCGGCAGCGGCGCGGCGCGGGCAGACCTCGTCAAGCGCTGCGAAGGGTTGCGCAACTGCCGCTTTCTGCCGTTGCAGCCGGCGGCGTCGCTCAACGAACTGCTGAACGTCGCCGACATTCACGTGTTGCCTCAGCGTGGCGATGCCGCCGATCTCGTGATGCCGTCGAAGCTGACGGGCATGCTCGCGAGCGGCCGCGCCGTGATCGCGATGGCGCGCCCGGGCACGGCACTGTACGAAGCCGTCGCGGACAACGGCGTGATCGTGCCGCCCGAAGACACGGGCGCGCTCGTCGAGGCGATCGTGGGGCTCGCCGCCGATGGCGCGCGACGCGCTGCGCTCGGCGCGGCGGGGCGGCGCTATGCCGAGACGATGCTCTCGCCGCTGTCGACGCTGCTGACGCTCGATACGCGTCTCTCGCTGCTTGCTGGCGACGGCGCGCCCGCGACGGCGGCTCCGCCTGTCGCCGCTCCGCCTGTCGCCGCTCCACCCGTCGCGGCGCCCACGGCGAATGGCGGCGTTCTGTCGGCGTCCGTCGAGGAGTCGAAAGTGGAGTAGAGCGAGTGCAGCGACGCGCCGGTTTTGCTTGCGGCGCGTCCTGGTCCGAGACGCGTTCGAACGCCTCAAGCGCTTGAAACGAAGAGGCCGCATTCGAACGGCACGAAGGCAGTTCGAATGCGGCCCCTTCGTTTTTCCCTGTCACGTCGAGTCGATTGACACCGATGCAGCGAACACGCTTACCACGGCGACCGATAGATGTCGCGTCCTCCCCGGTTGATGTACGGGTTGCCGTAGACGGCATTAGCGGCAACGCCTGCATCGGCGGGAGGCATCGCGCCGCCGCCGCGCTGTCCCGCGGCGCCAGCCGGGCCCGCGACGCCGCCAACGGCGCCGTTCGCCGCCGCGCCGCCATTGGCCGCCGCGCCGCCATTGGCCGCCGCGCCACCGCGCGCAGGCCGCTTGATGGCGACGGCAGCCGCCGCGCCTTTGCCGCCCGCAGCACCTCCATTACCACCGTTGCCGCCGGCCGCTGCGGGACCACCCGCGCCCTGCGTATTGGGCTTCGCGGTGCGCATGCGCTCGCTGTTCAGCAGCGACTCGCGTTCCGAATCGGGTGTCGCGCCATCCATTTCATAGCCACCGAGCGAAGCATTCGGGCCGCCGAGCAGACGCTGCGCGTCCTCTTGCGTGCGCTGCGCGGCTGTCTTCTTTGGCGGCGCGCCGTTCGCATTGTTTTTGGCCGCGGCGGCGGCCTTCGCTCCATTGCCCGGTGCGGCGTTGTTGTTCTGCGCATGGGCGCAGGGCATCAGCGCAATGCTCGACAGCAGCGCCGATGCAAGCGCGATCGACTGAAGCCACGCACGCGAACGATTGGAACTGCGCAGCGGATATCCAGGCGGCAAGCGTCGTCGCGAATGAAGATGAGCGGTCATCGTCGTCTTCCTCCCGTGCAAACGTCGAAGTCTGCTTCCATGGTGAACCGGACGCTCTGCATGGATCCGCCAAAACTACGCCCGGCGCGGCCAGCCGTCATCCATGCCGCTGCACGGACCAGATAATCGATGACGAAAGGGCGCGCGACAGACGGCCTGATGGCCGCACACGAGACCACGCTCCATCACGGAGAACAGTATGAACAATACAATCGGCTCCACGATCGGCCAGGACGCGCAGAGGGAAGGCTTGCATGACGCGCGCGCGTCGGGGCCGGCCGACGCGGCGCAGCCCTCCACAGCGCAGCCCTCCACGACAGGCCGCGTGATCGACCTGAGTCGCGCGGGCAAGGGTAACTATGTCGCGTCGCGTGGTTTTCTCACCGAGCTCATCTGGTTCTTCGTCGAAGCCTGCGTGATCAACAACAAGCTGCTGCCCGTGTCGTCGGTGCGCGTTGCGCTGTTGCGGCTCTTCGGCGCGAAGATCGGCGCGAACTGCCGCTTCGTGCATCCCGTGCGCGTCAAGGCGCCGTGGAATCTGACGGTCGGCGACAACTGCTGGTTCGGCGTCGATGTGTGGATCTACAACCAGGCGCCGATTCGTATCGGCTCGAACGTCTGCATTTCGCAGGGCACGTTTTTGAGCGCGGGCTCGCATGAAATGCGAACGAACATGGATTTGCGCGTAGCGCCGATCGTCATCGAAGACGGCGCGTGGGTCTCGTCGAAGTGCGTCGTGCAGATGGGTGTGACGATCGGGCGATCCGCCGTGGTGACACCGCTTTCGGTCGTGCATCGTTCGCTCGACGCGGAAGGCGTATACGGAGGCAATCCTTGCCGCTTCATTCGCAAGCGTTTCGACGGGGATGTGGGCGGGGCCGCATAACGTGCATCGTATGCATGGTCTGTCTGCCGGAAGCGCGATGTTGGCGGATGAACGGCGTAGCGCGGAGCCATCATCCTACGTAGGCATGGGCGGCTGGGGGAAATCACTACCTGCCGCGACGCGCCGCGACGGCGCAAACCTGCAACGCGTTGCTGCACGACGAGCCTGGCACGCAGGCTCGGCGAGGGGCCAGAACGGACGGAGTCTCACACGGCCGTAGAAGGTACGAACAGAACACAAGGCTGGGAGCAGGGGATGTTTATCGATACCCGCAGTGTCGAAGAGGGCGTCGCTGTGTCGACGACCGTGTGCATCATCGGGGCAGGCGTCGCGGGTATCACGCTCGCGATGGAACTGGATCGCGCGGGCATCGAATGCTGCCTGCTCGAAAGCGGCGGCTACAAGGCAGACGACGACACGCGCGATCTCTATCGCGGCGACAACGTCGGCATCCCCTACACATTCGCGGACGGCTGCAGGAGCCGCTATCTCGGCGGCAGCAGCAATTGCTGGGGCGGCTGGTGCCGGCCGCTCGATCCCTGGGACTTCGACAAAAAGGATTGGGTCGCGAACAGCGGCTGGCCGTTCGGTCTCGACGAACTCACGCCGTACTATCAGCGCACGCACACGTTGCTCAAGCTCGGACCCGACAATTTCGATCCGGCGTGGTGGGAGCAGCAGATCAACCGGCACGACGTGCGCCGCTATCCGCTGATGTCGGGAAACGTGCGTGACACCGTCTCGCAGTTCAGTCCGCCGGTGCGTTTCGGCAAGGTGTATCGCGAAGTGCTGCGCCGCTCGGAGCGCGTGCGCGTGTTCCTGTACGCGAATGTCGTGAACATCGACACGGACAGCGACGCGAAGGAAGTCACGGGCGTCGATATCGCGACGCTCTCGGGCAAGCGCGTCCGCATGAACGCGAAGCTCTTCGTGCTCGCGACAGGCGGCATCGAAAACGCGCGCCTTCTGCTCGCGTCGAACAAGGTGCAGGCAGCGGGCCTCGGCAATGGAAACGATCTGGTCGGCCGCTTCTTCATGGACCATCCGCGCCTGATGACGGGCACCGTGAAGTTCTCGAAGCAATGGGCGCGCAACAAGCTGTACGACATCAAGTACCACTATCAGAACCCGGTCGTCGCGGCGCACGGCACGCAAATCTCGTCGCAGTTCGCGCTGACGCATGACGTGATCATGCGCGAGAAGCTGCTCAACTCGCGCGTGTGGTTCTTCTCGCGTTTCTTCGGCGAAGGCAGTGCGGGATCGGAGGCGCTGATCCGCTGCCGCGAGGCACTGCATCGCAAGGAGCAGCCGGGCCGGCGCGCGCGCGACGACTACATGACGATGGCCGCGCATCCCATCGATACGATCGGCTTCGGGCTGACGCGTCTGTTGCAGTTGCGCGCGCTGATATCCGACGTGAAGCTGCAGGCGATCGTCGAAGCGGAGCCGAATCGCGACAGCCGCGTGACGCTGTCCGACCGCAAGGACCGGCTCGGGCTGCCGCGCGTGAAAGTGGACTGGCGGCTGACGGAACTCGTGCAGCGCACGTTCGACCGCACGTTCCAGTTGCTCGCCGACGAACTGAAGATGATGGGCGTCGGAGAGGTCGAACTCGACGAGCCGCTGACGGGACGCACGTCGTGGCCCGCGAAGCTCGAAGGCACGTGGCATCACATGGGAACGACGCGGATGCACGATTCGCCGCGCGAGGGCGTCGTCGATCGCGACTGCAAGTTGCACGGCGTGAGCAATCTGTATATCGCGGGCAGTTCGGTGTTTCCAACTGTCGGCGCGAACTTCCCGACGATCACGATCTCGGCGCTCGCGCTGCGGCTCAGCGCGCATCTCGTGCAACGGCTCGGCAAGCCCGATATGGCGACCGTGGTGCCGATCGGCGAAGCCACCAACGCGCGGTTCGGCAACGTGCCGAATCCCGAAGTGAGCAAGCTGCCGATTGCGGCGCAGTCGCTGGTTCGGGCTGGGGGGAATGAGGCGGTGTGAGGGGCGCAGGCGCTCGACGTAATGCGAGCGCTCGACGAGCGAATGCCGATACGACATTAAAAATCCCGCGATTCGTGTCGCGGGATTTTTTATTGGAAGCAGCGTCTTGCGACGCGTGACGCGGCATTCAACTGACGGAATGCTCCCGCTGCGCGGCCGCCTTCGAAGCCATACCCGCAGCAGCCTCCGGCGCATTCTGCTGCGCTTCGGCCACGCGTGACGCCATCGCCGTCGGCGACCCCTGAGGCTGCAGCAACGCCGTCAACGCATCGACCATGCTCGCGATCCCAAAGCGCGCGTCGAACGTTCTGCGCGCCTGCTCGCGCATCTTCGCCTTGTCGAACGCGTCGAGCGAATGCCAATTCAGCAGGTTGCGCTGCGTGCCGCTGATGGTATCGCTCGAGACCAACCCCGCGTGATCGCTTTCCACCTCGCGCCATACGCCGACCTTGTCGGACAGCAGCACAGGCAGGCCGCACGCCAGCGCCTCCGCAACGGCGACGCCGAAATTCTCCTGATGCGACGGCAACGCGAACACATCGCTTGCATAGAACGCGCCCCACTTCATATCGCCTTGCAGCATGCCCGGCCACGTGACGCGCTCCTCGATGCCGCATGCGCGCGCCAGCGCCTGCAACGGACGCTGCCAACCCGTCGCATCGGGACCGGCGATCACGAGATGCGCGTCCGGGTCGCGCTGCGCATGATCGGCGAAAGCGTGGATCAGCAGATCGCAGCCCTTCTTTTCGTGAATGCGCCCGAGAAACAGTACGATCCGTTTGCCGCGCAATTGCGGATATGCGCTCAGAAAGACTTCGCGCAGCGCTCGCGCGTGCGGCGGCGGCGCGTTGGTGCCGAACGGCACGACGCGCTCGTTCGCGCGATACAGCCAGAACGACTGGCGCGCGAGCAGCCGCTCTTCCTCTGTCGTGAAGATCACGGCGGCCGCGTCGCGCAGCACGCGATATTCGGCCCACGGCCAGTACGCCCATTTCTTTAGATGCTTGAGCGGATACGTGCGCTTGAACCAGGGGTCCAGCATGCCGTGCGTGTACACGTAATAGGGCACGTTGGACCCGCGCAGCGCGCGCCACGCGCCGAAGCCGTGGTATTGCCACAGGCCATGCACGATCACTGCGTCGAAGCGCTGCGCTTCGCGGCTGAGCCACGGCACGTAGCTGGGCGTGAAGCCGTAGTCATTGCGGCCGGGGCCCAGCGCATGCACGGGCAGCGGGAAGTCGCGGACGCAGGGCGCATCGGCGGCATCGAGCGATGCCACTTCAATCTCGTGACCCAGCGACGCCATCGCGACGCCGCTCTGTCGGACACCTTCAGTCGGCCCGCCTGCACGCGGATCGACTGTCGAAAGCAGATGAAGGATTTTCATTGGCAAGTCATGCGGCGTAGTGCGAAAGGAAAGGGCGTGATGCCATCGGATTGGGTGTCAGGCGAGCGTCCCTCATGCGGATGCCGGCACGTCGCGCTGACGCAGGCCACCCGCGCGGCTTGCATCGAACGGCTCGGTGTCGCTCGTGTCCTGAAGCGCGTCGTGCCGCGCAGCGGATGCAAACGGCGCAGGGCGCGTCGGGTGTCCCGTCGGTCCTGGCGTTGGACGTCTTGCGCCGACAGGCGTCCTCGATGCCTGCGGCGGCACGACGGGTTCGACGCGCGAGCGCGCTTTTGCGTCCAGCTCGCGATGCAGCCGGCAATAGGTGGCGACCGTCAGGCCGAGCGCGACGCCGAATACGAGGCCGGAGAAACGCGGGCCGAGCGGATTGCCGCCGATCGACGTCGCGGGTAGCGCGGCCAGCTGAAGGATCGCGCGGCCGAACACGGGCAAGAGCGGCGCGCCGGGCGAGTGCGCGCGCCATCGCCGGTAGGCAAGCGAGCAACGCCAAAGCACGAACACCACCGCGACGGGTAGCGCGATGCCGAACAGAAGTCCGCCCGCAAAGAGTTGATAGATCCAGAAGTTATGACCTGCGGCCCACTCGTGGATCGCGTAGAAATCCTTCTTGCTGATCTGTCCCGCCAGATCGGGCAGATACTGCGGCGAATAACGATAGTAGTGGCCGTAG
The DNA here is from genome assembly GCF_038900755.1 of Paraburkholderia diazotrophica. Taxonomy (GTDB): domain Bacteria; phylum Pseudomonadota; class Gammaproteobacteria; order Burkholderiales; family Burkholderiaceae; genus Paraburkholderia; species Paraburkholderia diazotrophica_A. Next base: position 137,132 of record NZ_JBBPEN010000008.1, on the reverse strand, counting down.
CCTTCGCCGAGCAGCAGCGTTTGCGTCGACGACGTGACCTGGTCGAACTGGTCCTTCATTTCGGCAAGACGCGTGATCGTCGTCGGGTCCTTGCCGGTCTCGGTGTTGGCGGCGGCGTCGAAGCGCTGCATCCAGTGCTTGCTGACGGACGGAAAGCTCCATACTGCGCCGGCGGCCATCGCGCCGATCACGACGCTCACGACGAACACGCGCACGGCCGAGTTCAGCAGATGGCGCGCCGATGGCGCGCTCATCCACGCGGCCAGCAGAAACAGCATCACCGTGCCCACCAGCAGGCTGCGCGTGACGCTCAACAGCTCGATGAGCACCGTGGCGAGAAATGTGGCGAGCATGAACGGCGAAAAGCGCCGCGCGAGCACGAACTCGTGCAGCAGCACGCCCTGCAATCCGAGCAGCGTCACGGAGACGATGCGATAGCGCACGTCGGCGATCGCGCCGAGCCCGCCGCTCGTCGCGATGCCGAAGATCAGCGTGAAGATCAGCGCAACGAGGTTGGCCCAGAAGAGCGCCTTTTCCATCTGTCCGATGCGGTCTTCGTGCCACGGATGGCAAGCCATCTCATAGCCGAGCAGAAACAGCAGGAAGGGCAGGATCACGCGCATATAGTTGCCGAAATCGTTGCCCTGCACGAGTTGCGAGATGAGGCTGCACGGCACGCTCAACACGAGGCAGAACGTGACGAAGCTGCGCAACGGCGATGATTGCCTGAAGCGCGGAGCGATGAACATCAGCGCGACGGCGGCAGCGAGGACGGGGAGGACGAGCAGCACCTGGGCGGCGTGACCCGAATCGGCGTCGGGAGCCTTGTAGTCGAGCGCGAGCGGAAAGATGCACATCCAGATCCACAACGTAGCGTACTTGTTGCGCATCGACGATTCTCCCTCTCCCGGTGGGGTGTGCGGTGCGTTCATCGTGGCAGGGCGACGCGCGCCACTGTTCAGTCTGAATATAAATGGCCGGCTTCCGCCCAAGTCCGCGCGAGGCGTATTTCGCCTGGGTTCTGGCGGGGTCGACCGATGCGGCCCGATGCCGTTCGTCAGACGGTTTCGCACCTCTAACGACACTGTCCGAGAACGACGGCAACTTGGCGCACGGGTGCATGCGGTAGCAAGCAACATGACTGGAATACTGTGCCAGAAATGCCCACCGAAAAGCGGCCATGCGTCGGCCAAAAACCAGGCAGGCGAATCTCCGCACGGCGGCTCGCGAACGACGAAACGGCGAACGAAACGACGAACGACCAAACGACGTCGAAGGGGAACAGCATGAAGCTATTCGGCAGCTCGGAATCGATGGTGCGGGGCAGGTCCGTCGAACTCGACTTCGTGCGCGGTATCGCGATCCTCGCCGTGATGGGCTTTCACTTCCATACCGTCAACACGGGCATCACGCTGATCTCGATCATCGAGTATCCGCTGAAGAATTTCGGCCGCGAAGGCGTGAACCTGTTCTTCACGCTGAGCGGATTCCTCGTCGGCGGACTGTTGCTGCGGCAATACGCGGAGAAGGGACACGTCGACGCGCGCCGCTTCATCGTGCGCCGGATGTTCAAGATCTGGCCCGCGTATTACGTGCTGATCCTCTTTCACGCGATCATCGGGCGTCACCCGCTGGACTCGTTCCTGTGGCAGAACCTGACCCACCTGCAAAACTACTTCGGCACGTCGATTTCGCAGACGTGGAGCCTCGCCGTCGAAGAGCACTTCTATCTGTTCCTGCCTGCCGTGCTGCTGCTGTTCGCGCGCTGGCAGATGCGCGCGCGCTCGATCATCGGCGTGCTCGGCGGCATCTGCGTGATCGTGCTGATCGCGCGTTGCATCGAAGTGGCGAGAGGGGGCGTGGACCCCGCGTTTTTCTATACGCAGTACCGGATCGATAGCCTGCTCTATGGCGTGATCCTCGCCGCGATCTACTGGATGAAGCCGGACGTGTATCAGCGTCTTGCGAAAAAGACGGGGCTGCTGCTCGCCGTCGTCGCCGTGCTCGTCGCGTGGCTCGCGTTCGCGACGAAGCACATTCCGCTCGACGAAAGCATCGGCTACACGATTCAGGCGCTCGGCTTTTGCGCGTTCATCGTGCTGATGCTCGAACATTCGGGCAAGGTGCGCACGTCGTTTGCGTATCGCGCGGTCGCGTGGCTCGGCGTCTACTCATACGGTATCTATCTGTGGCACTCGCTTGCGCTCGCGCCCGGCGACATGGTGATCCACAAGGCGACGGCGCTCGGCTTGCCGCCCGTCGTCGTGTGGGCGCTCGCGCTGTCCGCGCAGGCGGCCGTCGCGATCATCGCGGGCTACGCGATGACGCGCGCCGTCGAGTATCCGTTCCTGCGGCTGCGCAATGCACTGTTTCCGGCCAAGCGGAATGCGTCGGTGCGCGAAGAGATGCCTGTCGGCGGCCAACTGTCCTGATGCGCTGATGCCCGCGCGGCGATAACGGCCTACAACTGCCCGTGACGCATGCACATCGACGCGAGCGCCCCGCATGACGTCGGCGTGAATGTCGCCGTTGAGCAAAAGAAGTGTGGCTCAGGCGCGTGTCGCTATGGCTTCGGTGATCGCCTGCCGCAGCGTTTCCTTGAATTGCCCGAGCGTGTTGCGCGCGAGCAGATGATCGAGTGGCCGCCGATGCGGTTCTCCGCTGTGCCACTTCGCGGCGACTTCGTCGAGCGCGTGCTTGATCGATTGCGCGGACAGATCGTCGAGGCACGGCCCGAGCTGCCCGCCGCGGCAGAACCAGCCGATCAGCCCCTCGCTCGTCGCGACGACGGGCTTGTCGAAGCGGTACGCCTGCACCAGCACGCCGCTCATCCCGTAGTGGCCCTTGTAGCCGAGCCATACGGCGTCGCAAGCGGAGAACAGGTCGCGCTCCGTCTCGTTCGAGATGAAGCGGTCGAGAATCACGGGCGCCGGCTTGAGGATCGGAATGAATGCGCGCATGAAGCCGCGAATGTCGGGGTCCTGTTCGCCTGCGAGCAGCAAGGTCGGCGCGTCCGTCATGCCCGCGAGCGCTTCGGCGAGCTCGCAGATGCCTTTGCGCTCGCTGATCGAGCCATAGACGAGCAGATAGCGGCCGTCGGGATCGAGCCCGAGACGCTCGCGCGCGACGAGCGGGTCCTCGGCTTTTGCATCGGGAAACGGATCGGCGACGTACTCGACCTTCGCGCCATGTTTCGGCTTCGCGCGGCCGACCCACTCGGCCAGCGTCGGATCGATCGACAGCAGCGCGCGCAGTCCTTTCGTATGCACGGCGCGGCGAAACAGCAGCGATTTCAGCGTATTGACGAGCGGCCGCCCCGGCGTGCGCACGCCGACCTTGCGATGGTGGAACGTCGCGCGCATCGTAATGGCGATCCATGGCGCCCTGCCGAACGGCGTGCCGAGCAGCGGCAGCGCATGAAAGAAATAGTCGACGTAAGGCACGACGACGAGCCGCACGCGCTCGACACGTTTGACGGAATCGTATGCGAGCTTGAAATAGGCATGAAAGCGCGCGTAGCTGACGCGCTTCAGGCCGCGGCTCTGGCGCTGGCTTTCCGCATCGACGAACGCGATCTGCAAATCCTCGCGCTCCGCGGCCACGATCTCGCGCGCGAGCCGATGATCCTCGTTCGAGTTCTCCGTCACGACGAGGCACGGATAACCCGCTTCGAGACAGGTCTGCGCGATCCATTCGACGTAGCGCCAGCGATGCCCCGTGAAATTCGGCTCGATGATGACGACGTAGCCGAGCCTGGCGGCATCGGCGATGGGCGCTTCGACGGGCACGAGGTGAGTTGCGCGTTCCATGGTGGTCCTGACGAGCAGTATTGGGTCCACCTTAGCATCCCGCTTTCGGCGCGAACCGACAATTTCGCCATATCTTTGGCGAGAACGGACAGCCCGCGTTGCGCGTTGCCGATTCTGCCTGGCAGATGGCGTCCGCGTGCGGGTATGGCGAGGTACCTTGAAGAACGACGTATTTGCGCCGGCGGCCCGCGCCGTTTCTGCACGTCGCGCGAGACATGACGCATCGCTTCGACACCGTGCTTTCCCATCACGATGCACTGCATTGACGAAACAAGGAGAAGAAGATTGCGGACGATGAGGCTACCGGCGTTTTCGTTCAGGGCGAGTCTGGGTTCGAGCGCAGCGACGTGGGTGTTGCTGCAACAGGTGTTGATGCGTGGGCTCGTGGCCATCAAGTTTCTCGCGATCGGCCGCATTCTCGGGCCGGAGGCGATCGGCAGCGTGAGCGTCGCGCTGCTGGCCGTCGCAATTGCGGAGGCGCTGTCCGATACGGGCCTGTCGCAGGCCGTGATACAGGGGCAGGCCGCGCCGACACGCGATGAACTGGGCGCCGTCTGGACCACGCTCGCGTCGCGCGGCGTGCTGATCGGCGCGGCACTCGTCGCGCTCGCGCCGGTCATGAACAGCCAGTTTCATCTGGGCGGCGCGCTGCTGCTGTTGCAGCTTGCGGCGCTGCTGCCGCTGCTGCGCGGCGTCGCGTCGCCGGCGTATTACGTCGTGCAGCGCGACCGGCGCTTCCAGCACGTCGCGCTCGTCGAGATATCGGCGGCGTTCGTCGATTGCTGCTTCGGGCTGGCGCTTGCGCTGGCGGGCGCGGGCGCGTATTCGGTGCTGCTCGGCATGATCGTCGGCGAATCGCTGAAGACGGCGCTGACGTGGATCACCATGAATCCGCGTCCGCCCATTCGCCTGCGCTGGTCTGGAATCGGCCATTACATCGGATTCAGTCGCTGGATCTGGGCGGGCAGCGTCGTCAATCTCGTGCTGAACCAGTTCGACAAGGTGGTGGTCGGCAAACTGTTGGGGCCGGCGCAACTGGGCGCGTATCAGATGTCGTCGCGGCTCGCACAGATGCTGCTCGCCGATGCCGCGATCGCGATGTCGCAGTATCTGTTTCCGACCTTCGCGGCGCGCCATCGCGCCGATCCCAAGGTCGCCGCGCGGCTTTTCAGGCGCTATATTGGTTTGATCGCACTGGGGCTCGTCGTCGTCGTGATCGTGCTGCGGCTCGCGGCGCACCTGCTCTTTTCGCTGATTCTCGGACCGGCGTGGCTGCCTGCCGTGCCGCTCTTCAAGATTTTTGTGATCAACATGGCGATCGGCGCGCTGATCGCGGTGCTGGTCTCGTATCTGCGCGCGGTCGGCGACGCGAAGGCGACCACGCAGGCGTCGGTGATCCAGGTCATCGTGCTGCTCGCCTGCGTGCCGCCTGCGACGCACTACTGGGGCGTCACGGGCATTGCATGGGCCATGACGCTCGGACTGAGTTGCGCGGCGATGTGGATGGCGTATCGGACGGCAAGGGTGCTTTGATGCGGATTCTCCATCTCGTGCTTGAGCCGCGCCTGTCGGGCGCGGAAGTGCTCGCGAAGGATCTCGCGATCCATCAGCAGCGCGAGGGCAGCGTGGTCGGCGTGACCTCGCTGTTGCCCGAGCACGTGGATTTCGCGCCGCTCACGCGCGAGCTGGCGAGTCACGGCGTCGAGTGTGTCTTTCCTTGCAGGCGTTCGACACTGCCGGGGAAGCTCGTTTTTCTCGCCCGCATGCTGCGGCATTTCAGGCCCGACGTCATGTTCGCTCACGCGACGATTCCCGCCTTTTATGCACGCGCGCTGCCGACCAAAGTGCCCGTGATCTACGTGATGCATTCGGCCGTCAACGATTTCGAGCGGGCGCTCTTTCGCTACGTCGAACGGATATTGTCGTCGAGGGCGAGGGCGGTGATCGGCGTGTCGCCGGCCAATCTGCATGACTACAGGAACAGTGTGCGCGCGCATCCGTCGTTGACGCTGATTCCGAACGGTGTCGATACGACGCGCTTCGCATTCGACGATCGCCCGCGCGACGGCGATGCGCCGCTGCAGATCGTGCAGATCGGGCGATACACGTCGGTGAAGAACCAGTTGCAGACGGTGCATGCGTTTTACGAAGTTGCTGCGCAGCTGAAGGATGTGCGGCTGCAACTGTATGGCGTCGTCGAGGACCCGGCTTATCTGGCCGCGGTTCAGGATCTGGTGAAGAAGCTCGCGCTCGAAGAGCGCGTGAGCGTGGAGGGGCCGCACCCGGATGTGTGCGGCGTGCTTCGGGCGTCGAATGTGTTCGCGATGCCGTCGCGTTCCGAGGGACACAGCATCGCGTTTCTGGAGGCGCTGGCTTCGGGGATTCCCGTCGTCGCCAGCACGATTATGCCGTTCCAGTTCGCGAAGACGCTGCCTGGCGTGCAACTGGTCGATACCGACGATACGGCCGCTTATGCCGCGGCGCTGCTCGGCGCGCTCGCGCAGCCTCGGGTGCAGCGGTCGCTCGTCGGGCTGACGTTGCAGGATACGGCCGCGCGGTATCTGGATGTCGCAAGGAAGGTGGCGGCGCGTGTTTGAGCGCCGTTGCGCGGCGGGTCGCGTTGGAGCGGCGGCATCAATGTCGCACCGGCGCCCTTGTCACAGCGCTTCATTCAAGGCATCGGCGGCGACCAGGGCGCGGCGGGGCTTTTCGAAGTACGCACATCGTGACGACGACGTCCTTCACGCCACGACGCTTGTCCTCGATCAGCGCGTGGCCGACGAGACGCGGGCCCGAAACGCGGAACGGATGTCCGAAGGCATTCGCATTTACGGTTGCGGGCACATCCTTGCCCGCTGCATCGCCGCGCACCACCTCGAGCGGCTTCATTACGTTAGCTGGACTGAAGAAATGCAGGCCGATCACGTCTTGCGGGCGCCTCGTGTAAGCGGCGATCATGTCGGGCGTCCAGGTGCTCGACGCTGGAATTCCCCCGTGCTTCGTCACCACGTCGAGCATGCGAGACACGGACGCTTTCACGGTCATGTCCTCGAAGGCGGCTGCGACCATGAGATCTGCGTCCTGAATGTCCTCGCATGCGAACGTAGCGGAGAGAGGTCCACGCGTGTCTCGACGGCCTCTTCGCTAAGCTTACCTTTCTTCTCGCGCGCCTCTTAGTTGCGGAAGATCGTGGTTGAGCCGTTGTGCAATTGTTCTGGCCGTTCGTGCGCAAGACAGAACTGCGGTCGAAACGTGTAGGTGTGTCCACCATTCGTATGAGGAATTTCCGCATTGTGTCCTTTTCGTCATGCAGTGCAGTCAGAAGTCTCTCTAAAACTTAGAACTCCAGAGATTCGAATCTACGTCTAAACGTGCGCTGGGATGTTACGCATACCGTTTATCTCGATACGCGGAGCTGCTCGCAATAGAACCGGGGGAACTCTGCATGGTGGCTGCACACAACGATGACCTGAAGGCCGCGAAGGCGTGCGGGCTCAAGACAGCGTTTGTTTCGCGTCCGTATGAACATGGTAACGCGCAATCGAAAGACCTTGTTGCAGAAGACGAGTGGGACTTTGTGGCGACTTCGCTCATCGAACTCGCGGACATGATGCTGGGAGCTAACAGGAGATAACCCACCAACAGTCCTACACTGAAGCTCGACTCGCTACTCTGCCCAGCCAGGTTGGGCAGCAGGTTCTCTATGTCAGAGTTGTTTTTCCGATTGTGCAGTTCGATGACGGCAGCCGGTGAAACTGGCGCCGGCGACAACGGGTTCGGTAGCGGAATTGGCTGGGAGGGAGAGCGTGGTCGACAGCGGCTCGATCACGCTTTGTGCGTGGAACGGCTAGTAGGTTTGCGGAGCGGTAGGCGGATTGCGATGCAAAGAAAATGGCCTAGCCGAAGCTAAGCCCTTGAATCTTTTGGTAGGCCGTACTGGATTCGAACCAGTGACCAACGGATTAAAAGTCCGCTGCTCTACCAGCTGAGCTAACGACCCGAAAGAGAAGCGAAATTATATCGGCGGGGGCAGGGGCTGTCAACAATACGCCGGCCAAATTGGTCGCCGACGAGCAGCCCGACAAGCACAAGCCCAAAAACGAAAAGCCCGAAACTGCGAAGTTCCGGGCTTTCCAGCGAGAGGCACGCGTATCGGTTATCGAACCTCGATACTGCGTGTTTTACTGCATCTACATCCGGCAACCGGGCGCCCGGCACAAACCGGACGCAGCCAAATCACTTGATCTGCGAAAGCTTGCTTTGCGCAGACTGCGCGACATCAGAGCCGCCGTATTGCGCGACGATCTGCTCCAGCGTTTTTTTGGCGGCGGCCTTCTGCCCTTGTTCGAGCTGATTGTTCGCGATTGCCAGCAGGGCTTCAGGCGCGCGCGGATGCTGCGGATACTTCTGCACGACGCCTTGCCACACGGTCGTCGAACCCTTGTAGTCGCGCAGCGCGTACAGCGCGTTGCCGAGCCAGTACTGCGCCGTCGGCTGATACGGGCTTTGCGGGTACTTCGCGATAAAGCTGCGGAACGATGTCGCCGCGTTCTTGAAGTCCCCGTTGCGGAACTGCTGCGAAGCCGCGTTGAACGCATCCGTTTCACCGGGCTGCACGGTGCCCTCGACGCCATCAACCGTCTGTTGCTGCGGCTCGAACTTCTTCAGACGACCATCGAGGTCGGTGTAGTAGTCCTTCTGCTGCTTCTGCAACGTGGCGAGCTGATTGGTGAGGTCCTCGTTCTGACCGCGCAGCGTCGCGACCTGCTGGTTCAGCTGGTCGAGACGGTTTTGCTGGTCGAGGATCGTGCGTTGAGCCGCCGACAGCTGGCTCGACAGACTATCAGTCTTGCTGCGCAGATCGAGGATCGCCTGGCGAGCCTGATCGTCGTCGAACATGCCTGCGTGAGCGGGCAGGGCCATCGCGGCCGTCCCTGCGACGCAAGCGGCTGCGGCCATGCGCAGCCAGGAGAAACGGTGCGTCATACGGCTTGCCACCTATTACTGTTGATAGACGAGGTCGGCGCGGCGATTCTGCGCCCACGACGCTTCGTCATGACCCGTTGCCACCGGCTTTTCCTTGCCGAGGCTCACGGCTTCCATTTCCGAATCCGCAACGCCCTGCAGCGACAGCGCGCGACGGACCGCTTCAGCACGCTTCTGGCCGAGTGCCAGGTTGTACTCGCTCGTGCCGCGCTCGTCCGTGTTGCCCTGGATCAGAACGTGACGCTGCGGATGGCTCTTCAGGTACTGACCGTGTTGCTGCAGCAGCGGCTGGTAGTCGTCCTTGACCGAGTAGCTGTCGAAATCGAAATAGATGCTGCGCTTTGCGAGCGGGCTATTCGGATCGTTCAACGGATCGACGTTCACCGTGGCGACATCGTTCGGGTTAGGCTGCGCGCCTGCGCCGCCCTTGTTGGCGTTCTCGTCGAGCTTGACGCCCGAATGACAGGCAGCCAGCGCGCCGACCATGGTCACGGCAAACGCGATTCGAAGTTTGGACATCATGCTTCACTCTCCTTGTGTGTTATTGCATAAACGGGCCCCAGGAAGGCTCGCGTACGCTGCCCCCCTGAACGGACAGGACCTGCCGCGTACGACCGTCGGTCGAAACTGCGGCCAACACGCCACGGCCGTTCACCTGAGTGGCGTAAAGAATGTACTGACCATTCGCCGCGAAGCTCGGCGATTCGTCATGTGTCGTATCGGTGAGCGCCGTCGCGACGCCCGACTGCAGATCCTGGATGTACAGCTTGAAGCCCCCACCCGTGCGCGAGATGTATGCGAGTTGCTTACCGTCCGGGCTCACGCGCGGACTCGTATTGTAGTTCCCGCTGAATGTCACGCGCTGCGCGCCGCCCGAGCTTTCGCCGCTGGCCGGCATCTTGTAGATTTGCGGCTGGCCGCCGCGGTCGCTGGTGAAATAGATCGACTGGCCGTCGGGAGAGTACGACGGCTCAGTATCGATCGAGGTGCCTTGTGTCAGACGGCGCAGGCCGCTGCCGTCGGCGTTGACGGCGAAAATCTGCGTATTGCCGGTGCGCGACAGGGCGACGGCGAGCGTACGGCCATCAGGCGACCATGCGGGCGCGCTGTTGTTGCCCTTCTGATCGGATACGACGATGCGGCGGCCCGTCGGCAGATCGTGGATGTAGACGATCGGCTTCTTTCTTTCGAACGACACGTACGCGACCTTTGTGCCGTCAGGCGACCATGCGGGCGAAATGATCGGCTCGGGGCTGGAAAGCGCGATGTGCGCTTCCTGGCCGTCCGAATCCGAAATCTGCAGCTGGTATCGGCCACCCGTCTTGATCACATACGACAGGCGCGTCGCGAACACGCCACGGCCGCCCATCAGCTTGGCGTAGATATAGTCCGCGACCTTGTGGGCGCTCATGCGCAGGCCGCTTTCCGGACTGGTCAGCTCCAGGCCGCCGAGGTTCTGCTGCTTGACGGTGTCGTACAACTTGAAGCGCACCTGATACTGGCCGTTCGGCAGACGCGTGACGCTGCCTGCAACGAACGCGTCCGCGCCCTTGGCCTTCCACGCGCCCAGATCGACCGAATCGCCTTCCGAAACGGGCGTGCCGCCGGCGTCGATGTTGGTGAACTTACCGCTGCGCTGAAGGTCCTGGCGGACGATCGCGCTGATCTGCTGGGGAGAACTTGCCTCGTTGGCAAAATTTGCCGTGGCAATCGGGAACTGGGTGGACCCTACGCCCGTCACGAGGACGTTGAGTTGTGCATGGGCGGCACCGCCGGCGGCGATCAGGCACGACGCTACGAGCGCTCGCAGGCCTAGCTTGGTCATCAAACTCATTCTGTATAAATTCCCCAAAAACGAATTTCTAACACTCCAAGGTTACAAACAGACCGCCATACGCAGAAATCGTTCCCGGTCACCTACCTGTAAGGCGGGCGGACCGTTCGACGCGGTTCAGCGTTCAGGCGGCCGGACGCAGTGTGATCGTAAAGCTCGCGGGCGTCTTGCCGTTGACGTCTTGCGGCATCGGGTCCGAGCGCTGGACAGCGCGCAACGCTGCGTCGTCCCATGCCGAATTGCCGCTGCTGCGCGTGACGGTCGCGCTCAGCAACGTGCCCGTCGGCGCGCAGCGGACGGCAACCACGGTTTCGAGCCCCGCCGTTTCGCCCGACCAGACGATGTTCGGACGCACGCGGCGCTGCACCTTCTCCGCATAGCCCGGCGATGTGGCGTTGCCGCCCGCGCCGCTGCCCGTGCCGCCCTTCGCCAGACCGTTGCCCGTCGAGCCTTCGCCGCCCGCCATACCCTGCATCGCGGCGAGACGCTCGCGGCGCTCCGCGTCGAGCTTCTTCGCGGCTTCGGCTTGCGCCTGTGCCTTGGCCCTCGCGGCCTTCGCCGCTTCAGCCTTGGCCTGCGCTTCGGCTTGGGCCTGCTTCGCTTGCTGTTCCTTCTGCTGCTCTTCCTGCTGCTTCTTCAACTGGTCCTGCTTCTGCTGGGCCAATTGCTGCTGCTTCAACCTTTCGGCTTGCTGCTGCTGTTGTTGCTGCTTGAGCTTCGCGGCCGCAGCAGCCGCTGCCTGATCGGCGGCCAGTTGTTGCTGGCGCTTCGCTTCCGCTTCCTGCTGGGCCTGCAGTTTCTGCTGACGCTGCTGCTCGGCGAGTTCCGCCTGACGCTGGGCTTCCTGCTGTTTACGCTTCTTTTCCTGCAGCGCGATGTCAGCCTCTTCGTCGTTGACCTGCGGCGCGGGCTTCACGGGTGCGGGCGGCGGCGGAGCGGGGCGGGGCGCCGGCGTATCCGGCACCTGCGTCCACAGTTCGGCTTCCGCGCCTGCGGGCGTGCTGTTCTGCCAGTGAATGCCGTGATACAGGAAGAATCCGAGAAGCACGTGCATCAGCGCGGCGAGCGCGAACGCGCGCCCCGTGCCGCGCTCGCGCGGCGGCTGCAGCGGATAGACGTTTTTCGGTCGACGGATCATTGCGATTTGACGAGCAACCCAACGCGCTTGACGCCGCGAGCCTTCAGGTCGGACATCACGTTCATCACGACTTCATACTTCACGGTCTTGTCAGCGGCGATCACGACAGGCTGATCGGGATGCGACGCCTCGCGGTCGGTGACGAAGCTGCGCAGGTCGGCTTGCGTCATCGTCTCCTGCTGGGTCGTGCCCGCGTCATCCTTGTACTTGACGCTCATGTTGCCGTCCGCGCGGATGTTGACGACGACGGGCGGCGTCTGCTGCTGGGGCGCGGCGCCGCCGACAGTCGGCAGGTTCACGATCGACGGCGCGACGAGCGGGGCCGTCACCATGAAGATCACGAGCAGCACGAGCATCACGTCGATGTACGGCACGACGTTGATGTCGGCCATCGCGCGGCGCGAGCGGCTGCCGCGCATGCTGGAACGAACTGAACCGGCCATCGTGGACTCCTTAATGGGCCTGGCGTTGCAGGATGTTCGAGAACTCTTCGATGAAGGTTTCGAAGCGGATCGCAAGGCGATCGATGTCGTGCGCGTAGCGGTTGTACGCGACGACGGCGGGGATGGCTGCGAACAGGCCGATGGCCGTTGCCGTCAGCGCTTCGGCGATGCCGGGCGCGACGTTCGCGAGCGTCGCCTGCTGGACGTTCGCGAGGCCGCGGAACGCATTCATGATGCCCCACACCGTGCCGAAGAGACCGATGTACGGGCTGACGGAACCGACGGATGCAAGGAATGCGAGGTTGGCTTCGAGCACGTCCATTTCGCGCTGGAATGCGGCGCGCATGGCGCGGCGCGCGCCGTCGAGAATCGCGCCCGGATCGTTGATCCGCTTTTCCTTGCCTTTCAGAAACTCACGCATGCCCGATTCGAAGATACGTTCGAGCGCCCCGATCGTGTGACGGTTATTCGCGGCGCTCTGGTACAGCGCCTGCAGGTCGCCGCCCGACCAGAAATCGCGTTCGAAACGTTCAGTCTGCGCCCGCGCGCGGCGAATCGCAAACCACTTGCGGAAGATGAAAGTCCACGACATCAGCGACAGCAGCAGCAGCAGCGCCATCACCGCCTGCGCCAGCAGACTTGCATTGAGAACGAGAGAAATGATCGAAAGATCTTGAGTAGTGTTCATAGAGTTTCGCTGTAACGTCCCGGAAGGGGCATTCGGCTGAAAGGCGGTTCGAAGCGGTCGGTTGGCATTCAGTCGGCAAACCGGAAGCTTCGGCGGACCTTTCGCCGAACCATGCTTGGTCTTGTTGTGACCGTTACGAATTCACTGTCGAGGTAACAACGACACTTAATTGCCTGCCGTTGACACGCTCGCGCCGTTTGAGAGCGATCCGCGCCGCAACGCAGCGAGAACAGGCGGAGGAATGGCGGCCGGTTTCATCGCCGTCGAGTCGACGCAGCCCACGCGGATCGTGCCCGTTGCCAGCAGCGTGTCGTCGCGCCAGGCTTTCTGAGCGAAGTCCACCGACGCGCGGCCAATCCGCTCGATCCGGCTGACGATGCGCAGCACGTCGTCGAGCCGCGCGGGCGCGCGATAATCGAGCGCGGTGCTGCGCACGACGAACAGCGCGCCTGTTTCGTCGGCCAGCTTGCGTTGATCGACTCCGCAGGCCCGCAGCCATTCGGTGCGGGCGCGCTCGAAAAACTTCAGGTAGTTCGCGTAAAACACGATGCCGCCGGCGTCGGTGTCTTCGTAATACACGCGAATCGGCCAGATAAAGCCGGTTTCCGCGTCAGACTGACTGTCAGACATATTCATAGCCGCGCATTTTACCGGAACGCAAAAGCGCGCCGCATTTTTGGGCACATTTGTTGCGCGGGCGCCGCGCGCTCTCTCGCGGCCGCCAGATGTCCCGTTGCGAGATGCTCAACCCCGATGGATGTTCAGGCTGGCGAACGACTGCGCGACGGGCATCAGCTCGATCGTGTTGATGTTGACGTGCGCGGGGCGCGTCGCGATCCAGTAGATCGAATCGGCGATGTCTTCGGGCGTGAGCGGCCGGACATTCTGATAGACGTTTGCCGCCTTTTCGTCGTCGCCGCGAAAACGCACGTTGGAAAACTCGGTGCCTCCGCACAGGCCCGGCTCGATGTCCGTCACGCGAACTGGCGTGCCGTGCAGGTCGGCGCGCAGATTCAGGCTGAACTGGCGCACGAACGCCTTGGTCGCACCGTAGACGTTGCCGCCCGGATACGGCCACGTGCCCGCCGCCGAGCCGAGGTTGAACACGTGCCCGCGATTCCGCTCGATCATGCCGGGCAAGAAGGCGCGCGTGACCTGCACGAGGCCCGTGCAGTTGGTCTCGATCATCGTGGTCCAGTCGTCGAGCATCGCGCGTTGCGCCGGTTCGAGGCCGAGTGCGAGGCCGGCGTTGTTGACGAGCACGTCGACGGCGGCGAACTCGGCGGGGAGGGCGGCGGGCGCCGCCTCGACGGCCGCGCGGTCGCGCACGTCGAGTTCGACCGGCAGCAGGTTGTCGCCGAGTTCGTCCGCGAGCGCGTGCAGACGGTCCTTGCGCCGCGCGGTGGCGACGACGCGGTGGCCGCCTTTGACAAACGCGCGGGCGATGGCGGCGCCGAACCCAGCGGACGCCCCGGTAACGAACACGATCATTGCTGTTCCATGGTCGGTGGAGAAAGGCCACAAGCCTACTTCCAATGGCGCGCTGCGGCAAGAATGACCCCGCCGCGCGAAGGCACGTCCGGGCGGGCCGAGCGGCGCCGCGGGGCTTCTGGCGGCGGGTCCGGCGCGCTTGCCCGTTCGGTTGCCTATTCCACCTGGTTCCAATAAACTAACGCGCTCATCCCTACGTGACTGGCGATAGGACCCGACGCTGTCAAGCCTGACGGGTTCAAGGTGGAGCATCCCACCGTGAAGCGCAGGGTGCCGTTTTGCCGTTCGCCTGGGCAGCCATGTTTCGAGCGCGCCGTCGTTTGCGCTGCCGGTGGTTGTCCTGCCTCGCGTGTGCGGCACGTCCTTCACCCGCCACGTCAAGGCTCCCACCATCAGCAGCGGCCAGCAGTGCTGCGTACCCACTACGCTCCCGGCACACGACCTGCGCACGATCCGGTCAACCTGAACACACTTAACGGAACCAGCATGTTTGACAGAGCCCAAAGCACCATCGCCAACGTGGACCCCGAAATCTGGAAGGCAATCCAGGACGAGAACCACCGTCAGGAAGAGCACATCGAACTGATCGCGTCGGAAAACTACACGAGCCCGGCCGTGATGGCCGCGCAAGGCTCGCAGCTCACGAACAAGTACGCGGAAGGCTATCCGGGCAAGCGCTACTACGGCGGTTGCGAGTACGTCGACGTCGTCGAGCAACTGGCGATCGACCGCGTGAAGCAGGTGTTCGGCGCGGAGGCCGCGAACGTCCAGCCGAATTCGGGTTCGCAGGCGAACCAGGGCGTGTTCTTCGCGATGCTCAAGCCGGGCGACATGATCATGGGCATGAGCCTCGCGCATGGCGGCCACCTGACGCACGGCTCGCCCGTCAACATGTCGGGCAAGTGGTTCAATGTGGTCAGCTACGGTCTGAACGAAGCGGAAGACATCGACTACGACGCAGCTGAAAAGCTCGCCCAGGAACACAACCCGAAGCTCATCGTCGCAGGCGCATCGGCGTTCGCGCTGCGCATCGATTTCGAGCGTCTGTCGAAGATCGCGAAGTCGGTCGGCGCGTATCTGATGGTCGACATGGCGCACTATGCCGGCCTGATCGCCGCGGGTGTGTATCCGAACCCCGTGCCGTTCGCCGACTTCGTCACGACGACCACGCACAAGAGCCTGCGCGGCCCGCGCGGCGGCGTGATCCTGATGAAGGCCGAGTACGAGAAGCAGATCAACTCGGCGATCTTCCCGGGCATTCAGGGCGGTCCGCTGATGCACGTGATCGCGGGCAAGGCGGTCGCGTTCAAGGAAGCGCTGTCGCCGGAATTCAAGGAATATCAGCAGCGTGTGGTGGAGAACGCACGCGTGCTCGCTGAAACGCTCGTCAAGCGCGGTCTGCGCATCGTGTCGGGTCGCACGGAAAGCCATGTGATGCTCGTCGACCTGCGCGCGAAGAAGATCACGGGCAAGGCGGCGGAAGCGGCACTGGGCGCGGCGCACATCACTGTGAACAAGAATGCGATTCCGAACGACCCGGAAAAGCCGTTTGTGACGAGCGGCATCCGTCTTGGTTCGCCGGCAATGACGACGCGCGGTTTCGGCACGAAGGAAGCGGAGCAGGTCGGCAACCTGATCGCCGACGTGCTGGACAATCCGGAAGACACGGCCACGATCGAGCGCGTGCGCGCGCAGGTCGCCGAGCTGACGCAACGTTTCCCGGTCTACCGTTAAGCTGCCATGCGCTGCCCCTTCTGCCGGCATGACGATACGCAGGTCGTCGACTCGCGCGTATCGGAGGATGGCGCCGCGATCCGTCGCCGTCGCCGTTGCCCGGCCTGCGACAAGCGTTTCACGACATACGAGCGGGTCGAACTGGCCTTGCCCGCCGTCGTGAAGAAGGACGGCAGCCGCACTGAATTCGATCGCCGCAAGATCGTCGCGAGCATGCAACTGGCGCTGCGCAAGCGCCCAGTTGCGGCCGACGCGGTAGATGCCGCCGCGTCGCGCATCGAGTATCAGCTGCTTGGCAGCGGCGAGCGCGAAGTGCGCAGCGAGCGTCTGGGCGAGCTCGTGATGAACGAGCTGCGCGCGCTCGACACCATCGCGTACGTGCGCTTTGCATCCGTCTACCGGCGCTTCGAAGACGTTTCCGAATTCGAAGACGTCATCGAAGAGTTTCGCCGGATGAACGCACCGGCCACGCCCGCGAAGCCCACTCGCAAGCGCTGATTGTTTGCGCATCCGCATCCTTCCTCCCTGAAGTCCATCCGCGAATCCACGATGTACGTGCATTGTCGTGCAGGGATTCGCGCGTCCGCCACCTGGCCATCCGGCTAATTGTGAACCTCGCCGCACGCCGTTAGAGTCTCACGTTCTTGGCATAAGTAAAGGAATGCTGATGAAATGTGATGCTCATACATCGCGTGTCTGTCGCGGGTTCACGCTGTTCGAGACACTTGTCGTCATCGCGCTGCTCGCGATCGTCGCGACGATGAGCGTTCCTTCGTTCGTGGCCTGGCACGCGCGCGATCAGGTCGACGCACGTGCGCGCGCGTTGCTTTCCACGCTCAGTTACGCGCGCGGTGAAGCACTTCGGCGCGGCGTGCGCGTGACAGTGTGCCGTGTCGATTCGGCGCGTCATTGTCTTGCCGTTGGACAGGCGTGCAAGACGGGCCCCGTCGACTGGTCGTGCGGATGGGCCGTGATGATCGAGCGCGCGGGCGGTTTCTATCCGTTGCGCGTGCAGCCCGAACTGGCGGATGTCAGCATCGCCGGCGCGCTCACGAACCTCACGTTTACGCCGCCGGCGGGACAGGCGAACGGCAGCTTCCGCAGCTTCGACGTCGGCCCGCGTGCGGCTTCGAAGGCGACACAGGGCAAGGACTGGCGGCGCTGCATCCGTATCGCTGCGGGCGGCCGTGCGCGTATCGTCGATGGTGCATGCGGGGCCACGACATGAGGCGCGCGCGAGTGTTTCTTCCGCGCGGGCAGACGCTGATCGAAGTGCTGATCGCCGTTGCCCTCACGGCTGTTACCGTGCTTGGCCTGATCGCGGTGCAACTGTCGATTGCGCGCGACAGCCGTGCGACGTCGTACCGGGAGCAGGCCGCGCTCATCGCCGACGCAATTGCCGAGGCAGCGCGTGCGCCTTCCGCGAGCGAGAGCGCTCCCGCGCTCAGTGAATGGAAGGCGCGTGCGGCGAGTATCTTGCCGAAAGGCGATGCGGCCGTCTCGGGCGCCGATCTGTCGTTCGCCCGCGCGACCTGGGCGGCGCAGCTTACTCTGGCGCGTAACGCCACGGGCTCGGGAGACGTGATCGATATCCCCGCATCGTGCGGCGATGTCGATGTGCCCCAAGGGCGTGAATGCATCGTGGTGGCGTTTTCTCGATGATGCCGCTCGTTTCTCAAGACCCTATTCGGACGCCACCTCGTACGCGGTTTGCAGGCGCATACGGTCACACGCTGCTCGAAATGACAATCGCGATGGCTTTAGGGCTGATCGTGACAGCGGGCGCTGTGTCGCTCTATCGCTCGCAACGGATCGCGTTTGCGCGGGCTGCCGATGCAGCGCAGATCCACGATGCGGGCATGACGGCGCTGTCGCTGATCGGCGAGCAGTTGCAGATGGCCGGGTTCGTTTCCGCCGACATGTCGCGAGCTTTCGTCACGCGTCCCGGTCTTTTCGGCTGCTCGGGCGGACGGCCGGTGGGCGCCGACGACAGCCTCTCCTGCGAATCGCTCGCAACGCATTCGGACGGCATCGCGGTGCGCTACGTCGCGGACAACGTATCGACATGGCCATCTGCCGCGAACCTCACGACCGATTGCCTTGGCCAGGGCGTCACGAAAGCGGATGCTGATGCGCCGGGCGTGTCCATCGTCAACCGTTTCTATGCGAAGACCAGCAGCTCGACGGGCGAGCCCGAGTTGTACTGCGAAGGCACGGGGGCGAATTCGTCGCAACCGCTCGTCGAAGGCGTCGAGCGCGTGCGCTTGCGGTACTGGCTGATGGGGGCGCCGTCGGCGCTCAATGCCGCGTCGCTTGCGCCGACGCAATGGAGCAGCGTCGTCGCCGTCGATGTGTGCGTGCTCGTTCGCGGCGCGCCTCAGATGGGGCAGACGCGCTATGTCGATTGCGACGGCGTGCCAGCCGTCAGTGCCGATACGAGAATGCGGCGCGCGTTCTGGCGGCGCGTCGCGCTTCGAAACAATGAAGGGAGTGCTGGGTGATCGACAGTCAGATGAAACAACGCAGAACGGTGCGTCGTCTTGCGCATGGACGGGGGATTGCGCTGCCCGTCGTGCTTCTGCTCGCATCGATGATGCTTGCGACATCGGCGGCGTGGTTCGAGCAATCGGTGGCGACTGCGCGTAACGCGACTGGCATATATGACCATCTGCTCGCGTTCCATGCCGCGGACGCAGCGCTGACGGCCTGCGCCCGCAACGTCATCGGTGGTTCCGTGCCGGCGATGCCGGACGTCGCAGGTGAGCCGGCCGGCTGGAAGTCGCAGACGACGTTCGAGTCCAACGCAATCGCTCCATTCGCGTCGTGGCCCGCAACGTTGTCATTGCGGGTGCCGCGATGTCTCGTCGAAGGATGGCGGCTGGCGAATCGTGCCGACGCGCATGCTTATCTCGTGACGGCGAGAGGGTACGGCCGCAAAGTCGATTCGCAGATGTGGCTGCAATTGCAGGTTGTCATCGACGGCGGCACGGTCGAGAAACATTGGCGTCGCGTGGCGGCGCGTCCCTTTTGAACCTATGAGTCTTATGAGTGTTCTGAGCGCACAACCGGCCATGACCCTTGCGATAAAGCACAAGTCGCATGCCTTCTCGTTGCTCGAACTCGTGGTTGCGATGGCGATCGCGGCGACGCTCGCCGTCTTCGCAATACCATCGTATGTCGCGCATATCGCGAAGGCGCACAGGATGGATGCTGCGTCGGCGCTGTATCGCGCGGCGCAGTTCGTGGAGTCGTCCGCTTACGTGGATGGGGCGCCGTTGCCCTTGGGTTTCGACCAGGCGCCGCAAGCGGGGAAGGCGATCTATCACTTGCGTATGCTGTCCGCCGACGATTCGAACGGCGGCTATACGCTCGAAGCGCAACCGATCGGGAACGGACCGATGGCTGATGACGCGTGCGGCACGTTCATTCTCGATGCGACGGGCACGAAGTCGAACCGTGGCTCGGTGGACGCAGTCGCCGACCAATGCTGGAGCACGCGATAGATGATTGAACGATCGACACGAATCGCGTCAGGGCGGGTTCATATTGGCGTCTTTTGCGCCGGTGGACGTTGCCGTAGGTTTCGCACCCTCGCGCCTGATCTGTCTGTAGATGCGATACGCTTCCCATGCCGCCAACGCGAGGCTGCCCCACTTGAGCGCGGGCTTCGCGGTCGCCGTCACACTGTTGCGGATCGGCTTCGCGAGCACGAGCGACACGATCGAACTGATCAGCGGGTACTCCTTGAGCAGCGCACCGATTCCGCTGGCCGCGCCGCGACGGCGTCCCCAAGGCATCGCGCCGAAGCCGGGCACGATGAACTTGAGCCAGCTGAAATGCGTGACGGCATTGCGCAGATCGAGCGTCGCCTGGGCAAGCTCCATGCGTTCGACGTCCGCTCGCACGATCAGCAGTTCCTTGCGCAGCGCGCGCAGATGCGGCGCGCTCAGGTCTTTGCCGGTGTGGCGGTGGCTTCGAAATGCGTTATCGGAATGGACCTGGCTCATGGTGGATCGCCGGTTGATCGAACGGTTGATCAAAGTCGCTGTCGATCGACAGCCAAGGACGGCGCACGGCCTTCAGCGTTTGCGGAAGATCTCGCGGTCCTTCTGGAATTCGTGGAGCGTGGCTTCGAAGATCATTGGCGCATTGCGCAAGCCGCTGCGAGCCTTGAGCGCGAAAACGATCGCCGCGATTGCGTAGACGATCGTGATGCCGGCAAGCGCCTGCCATCGGTAGGTGTCCCAGAAGGCAATCGCGATGAGCGCGGTCAGCGCGATCAACGCCATCGTCGCGAGCATCATGGCGGCGAGCCCCATGAAGAGCACCAGCAGCAATCGGTCTTTTTCCTCGGCCAGCTCGATGCCGATCAGTTCGAGCCGCGTTTGCAGGATCGAAAAGAACGAACTGAGGATGCGCCGCAATGGCCCGCGGTCCCCGCTGTGCGATTGTGTGTCGATCATGGCTTGAGCGTGTTGCGCGCGAGGATGCGCGTAGATGGAGCCGACCGGCCGCTCGCGCGCCGGTCTGCAAGTCAGCAAAGCGCGCCGGCCGCTCGACCGCGCAGCCGGCGCGCGTCGCGCGCGTTACTTGCGATTGATCAGCAGGCCCACCAGCACGCCAACGCCGGCTGCGATGCCAATCGACGCCCACGGGTGTTCGTGGACATAGTCGTCGGTGGCGCGAGCGGCCTTCTTGCCTTTCTCGACAACCACCACCTGCACGTCGGCAGCCTTTTCCTTCGCCTGCTTGAGACGCGAGAGCGCCGTCTCGCGAAGTTCAGAAGCGCGTTCGCCCGTGGCGCTCGCGGCCTGCTTCAGCAGATCTTCCGCGTCTGCGAGTACGGTTTTGATATCCGACATCAATCTCTCCTTGTTGACTTCCGACATTGACTGCTCCCTTCGTGCACGCTACGCGTGAATCGTAACCAAAGAAACGGCTGCTGGCGAGCCAACGAGCCGCGCGCCATCCGGTTACGCGCATCGCCGCGCGCAAGTTCCGAACGCGCTTGCATGAAGCGTTCCTGGCTGCCGCGGACGTGTCATATGGCCGCTTCGAACCGTGACGCTCACGTGTCCGCAGAACAAACCATCGTGTGGATGGAGTTGATCTGTCCCGCTAAGTTTCGTACATCGGCGAGAAAATTACAAAAACAGATAAGCGTCGCAGTCGATGTTCGTTAGCGGTGCACGACCTCGTCCCGTATGCTCTAATTTGTAACCCTCCGCCGGCCGGACCGAGCGGATCATTCGAACAACTTCAAGGAGCTGCACTATGAGTCTACGTCTTGGCGATGTCGCACCGGACTTCGAGCAGGAGTCGAGCATCGGCCGCATCAGGTTCCACGAATGGCTGGGTGACAGCTGGGGCGTCCTGTTTTCGCACCCGGCGGACTTCACGCCCGTCTGCACGACGGAACTCGGGCTGACCGCGAAGCTTGCAAGCGAATTCGAGAAGCGCAACGTAAAGACGATCGCGTTGTCTGTCGACAGCAAGGAGTCGCACAACGAGTGGATCAAGGACATCAACGAGACACAGGCAGCCAGCGTCGGGTTCCCGATTCTCGCCGACGGCGACCGCAAGGTGTCGCAGCTGTACGACATGATTCATCCGAACGCGAACGAAACGCTGACGGTGCGCTCGCTCTTCATCATCGACCCGAAGAAGAAGGTGCGTCTGATCATCACGTACCCGGCTAGCACGGGCCGCAATTTCGACGAAGTGCTGCGTGTAATCGACTCGCTGCAACTGACGGACAACTATCAGGTCGCGACGCCGGGCAACTGGAAGCATGGCGATGATGTCGTGATCGTGCCGTCGCTCAAGGATGAGGAAGAAATCAGGCGCAAGTTTCCGAAGGGCTACAAGGCGCTGCGTCCGTATCTGCGGATGACGCCGCAGCCGAACAAGTAAGCCTCGCTTCTCAGAGCAAGACAGAAAAGCCCGCGTTCATTGCGAACGCGGGCTTTTCGTTTGCAGACTTCCTATGGATTCTTTGTGAATCGACGAGCGTCAGAAGAACGCCTGAATGCCCGTCTGTGCGCGTCCGAGAATCAGCGCATGGATATCGTGCGTGCCTTCATACGTGTTCACCACTTCGAGATTCACCAGGTGCCGCGCGACACCGAACTCATCCGAAATGCCGTTGCCACCCAGCATGTCGCGCGCCGTACGCGCGATGTCGAGCGACTTGCCGCATGAATTGCGCTTCATGATCGACGTGATCTCGACAGCTGCCGTGCCTTCGTCCTTCATCCGGCCAAGACGCAGCACGCCTTGCAGGCCGAGAGTGATTTCGGTTTGCATGTCGGCGAGTTTCTTCTGGATCAGCTGATTGGCCGCGAGCGGCCGGCCGAACTGCTTGCGATCGAGCGTGTATTGACGGGCCGTATGCCAGCACGCTTCGGCTGCGCCGAGCGCGCCCCACGCGATGCCATAGCGCGCCGAGTTCAGACAGGTGAACGGTCCACGCAGACCTTTCACGTTGGGCATCAGATTTTCCTCAGGCACGAACACGTCATCGAGCACGATCTCGCCGGTGATCGACGCGCGCAAGCCAACCTTGCCGTGGATAGCGGGCGCGCTCAAACCCTTCCAACCCTTCTCAAGGATGAAGCCGCGAATCTCATCCTTGCCATCCGCCTGGAGCTGCGCCCAGACGACGAACACGTCTGCGATCGGCGAATTCGTGATCCACATCTTCGAACCGGACAGCGAGTAGCCGCCATCGACTTTCTTTGCGCGCGTCACCATGCTGCCCGGATCGGAACCATGGTTCGGCTCCGTCAGGCCGAAGCAGCCGATCCACTCGCCCGTCGCGAGCTTCGGCAGATATTTGTCCTTCTGCGCGTCGGAACCGAATTCAAAGATCGGCACCATGACCAGCGACGACTGCACCGACATCATCGACCGGTAGCCCGAATCGACGCGTTCCACCTCGCGCGCGATCAGCCCGTAGCTCACGTAGTTGAGGCCGGGGCCGCCGTACTGCTCGGGAATGGTCGGACCGAGCAGGCCCAGTTCGCCCATCTCGCGGAAGATCGCGATGTCCGTTTTTTCATGGCGAAACGCTTCGAGCACGCGCGGCGCGAGCTTGTCCTGCGCATAGGCCTGCGCGGCGTCGCGCACCATGCGTTCTTCTTCCGTGAGCTGCTGGTTGAGGAGCAGCGGGTCTTCCCAGTGAAACTGTGCGGCGGCTGCCATGACGTATCTCCTTGTCGACAGAAGCCGGCGTTTTCGCGCTTGCTCCTGTCCCATGCTTGACTTGAGTTCCGCTGTGCGAAACAATGTTTTGCAAACGACGATTGAGTTTAGCACCCCATGTCGAAACCTGCATCCGCCCCATCGCTATCGGCGCGCGTTTCCGATTCCGTCGACGAGCGCAAGTTCGTGGTCGCGCTGGCGCGCGGGCTCGATCTGCTGCGCGCGTTCCGGCCCGGAGAGACGCTGCTCGGCAACCGCGACTTCGTCGAGCGCACGGGTTTGCCGAAGGCGACCGTCAACCGGCTCGCGTACACGCTGACAGTGCTCGGCTATCTGCGCTTCGACGAGGCACTCGGCAAATACGCGCTCGACGCGGGCGTGCTGTCGCTCGGCTTCGCGCTGCTGTCGGGCACCGATACGCTCGAACTCGCCCGCCCGCATATGCGCGACTTCGCGCGCGAGGTCGGAGCGGCGGTGTCGCTCGGTTGCCGCGACGGTCTGGACATGATCTACCTGGAGACGATCCGCAGCGAAACGGCGCTGACGCTGGGCCTTGCATCAGGTTCGAAACTGTCGATGCTGACGAGTTCGATGGGCCGCGCCTATCTCGCCGTGCAGCCCGCCGACGCGCGCGCCGCGCTGCTCGCCGAATTGCAGCGCGCAGCCGGCGACGAAGGCGCGCAACAGGTCGCGCAGGCGCAGAAGGAAATCGATGCGTTCGCGGACGAGGGCTGCTGCTATTCGTTTCGCGACTGGCACGACGACGTAAACGCCGTCGCCGTGCCGTTCAGGGACCCACGCGACGGCCGGTTGCTGGTGCTGAGTTGCAGCGGACCGGCCTCGTCGATGGGGGAGCGCGTGTTTCGGGAAAGGGTCGCGCCGCGTCTGAAGACGCTCGCGCGTCGACTAGGCGATAGCGCCTGAATCCAGCACACAGGGCACACCCACCAACCTCAAGCCAGCCGATTCTCATGCACGACGAATAGCGGGCCTTGCACGAACCGCACGTCGTACTGCTGCAATAGATCGAACTGCGCTTCGGTCGTCACGCGATTGAAGATCAACGGAATTCTTAGTCGGTTCGCATAGCCGACCAGTGGCTTCACCATCGAATCGCGCAATGCCGAAGCCGCATCCATCTTGATGAAGTCCAGTCTCGCCATGTCCGACACGGACAGGATCTGTCCTGCGTTCGGCAGATTGCCGGCGACCTTGAATCCATAGTGCTGATAGCTCTTGGTCAGATAGCCAAGAAATGTCCGATGCGCGACGGCCGCAGGCGGCAACTCGATCACGATGCGCGACGGATTCAACCCAAACGACATCAGCACGGTCGAGAAATGTCGGCCGTGATCGTAGCGCACGCTCTTTAGCAGCCGCTCGTGCACGCGCAGAAACAGCAGCCCATGCCGCTGCGGCCCGAAGAAATTGATCGCGTGCATCGCGCGCGACATCCGGTCCAGCGCGACGAGTTGCTGATCGTCGGCGACGTGCTCGAACGGATCGAACGTGTCGGACTCCATGCCGTCCAGCTGTTGCGTGATCGCCTGAAAGCCCAGTTCGTCGCCGAAACGGTCCGCGCTCTCGGGCGCCGACGACAGCGACTGCGCGAGCGCATGCACCGAAATGTCGAAGATCGGCTCATAGCTACTGCCGATTTCCACGTTGCCGAACCGCGCGACCGCCTCGTCGGCGCGAATCCCTGCGCCCATTCTCAGATGCTCGCCGAGAAACGGGTGAGTGGAGGCGCGGTCGACAAGTTGGGGGATGGTCAGCGGGATCATGAATGCGTTCGGGGGAGCGAAACAGGGGTGCGGTCGCTGCCGCATGATTCGATGGTAGCAGCCGTCGCCACTCCTTTCATGCACCAAATACTGATATGGATTTCGCCAGCCGTGTGGTGATCGTGGCCGAACTGAGGGTTTACGTTAATTTCACTAATCATAATGTGTTTTACTATTCGTAAAATGTACGCCGCGCTGCAAGCGAGCGCGCGGCCGGGCATCTACGGAGATCACTGCATGGAATCGACTACACGACGCGAAATCCAGCCGGGCTACCAGTCGGGCTTCGCTAACGAATTCGCCACCGAGGCCTTGCCCGGCGCGCTGCCGCAAGGCCGCAATTCGCCGCAGCGCGCGCCGTACGGCTTGTACGCAGAGCAGTTGTCGGGCACGGCCTTTACGGCGCCGCGCGGCCACAATCGCCGTTCGTGGCTGTATCGCATCCGGCCGGCGGCCGTGCATCAGCCGTTCACGGCGCTGCCGTCGCATCGGCTGGTCGCGAATTTCGCCGACGTGCCGCCGACGCCGCCCAACCAGTTGCGCTGGGACCCGCTGCCGATGCCGACGGAGCCGACCGATTTCATCGACGGCTGGGTAACGATGGCGGGCAACGGATCGGCGGAAGCGATGAGCGGCTGCGCGATTCATGTATATGCGGCGAACCAGTCGATGCAAGACCGCTTCTTCTACAACGCGGACGGCGAGCTGCTGATCGTGCCGCAGGCCGGGCGTCTGTCCATCTTCACGGAACTGGGCAAGCTCGACGTCGAGCCGTTCGAGATCGCGGTGATTCCGCGCGGCGTGCGTTTTTCGGTGGCGCTGCCGGACGGCCGTGCGAGCGGCTATATCTGCGAGAACTTCGGCGCGCAACTGCGTCTGCCGGACCTCGGGCCGATCGGCTCGAACGGCCTCGCGAATCCGCGCGACTTCCTGACGCCGCACGCCGCCTACGAAGACCGCGAAGGCGACTTCGAACTGGTCGCGAAGATGAACGGTCATCTGTGGCGCGCGGACATCGGCCATTCGCCGCTCGACGTGGTCGCGTGGCATGGCAACTATGCGCCGTACAAGTACGATCTGCGTCACTTCAACACGATCGGCTCGATCAGCTACGACCATCCGGACCCGTCGATCTTTCTCGTGCTGCAGTCGCAGAGCGACACGCCGGGCGTCGATACCATCGACTTCGTGATCTTCCCGCCGCGCTGGCTCGCCGCCGAAGATACGTTCCGCCCGCCGTGGTTCCACCGCAATGTCGCGAGCGAGTTCATGGGCCTCGTGCACGGCGCGTACGACGCGAAGGCGGAAGGCTTCGTGCCGGGCGGCGCGAGCCTGCACAACTGCATGTCGGGCCATGGGCCGGACGCAGAAACGTTCGAGAAGGCATCGAATATCGATACCTCGAAGCCGAACAAGGTCGACAACACGATGGCCTTCATGTTCGAAACGCGCACGCTGATCAAGCCGACGCGTTTCGCGCTCGAAACCGCGCAGCTTCAGGCGCATTACTTCGAGTGCTGGCAAGGTCTCAAGAAACACTTCAACCCGGAGCAACGATGAACGCATTGAGCGATCTTCAGGCGACGCTCGATGCGTCGCGCAAGAGTTGGGTCGAATCGGCGAACGAGCCGGCCTGCGACTTTTCGATTCAGAACCTGCCGTTCGGGATCTTCAGCGATGGGCTGAACGCGACGCGCCGCGCAGGTGTCGCGATCGGCGATTGCATCGTCGACCTGGCCGCACTCGAAAGCGCGGGCCTGCTGACGGTGCCTGCGTCGAGTGCCGGCGACAGCGTATTCGTACGCGACGCGTTGAACGACTTCATCGCGCTTGGCCGCGATGCATGGCGCAGCGTACGCATCCAGTTGAGCAAGCTGCTTTCGCGCGATAACGCGACGCTGCGCGACGACGCCGAGCTGAAGAGCCGCGCGCTGATCCGCCAGGCCGATGCGACGCTGCATCTGCCCGTGCAGATTCCGGGCTACACGGATTTCTATTCGTCGAAGGAACATGCGACGAACGTCGGCTCGATGTTCCGCGATCCGAAGAATGCGCTGCTGCCGAACTGGTCGGAGATTCCGATCGGCTACAACGGACGCGCGTCGTCGGTGGTGGTGAGCGGCACGCCCGTGCGTCGGCCGAATGGCCAGTTGAAGCTGCCCGATCGGGAGCGGCCCGTCTTCGGCGCGTGCCGGAAGCTCGATATCGAACTGGAGACGGGCTTTATCGTCGGACGCGGCAACGCATTGGGCGAGCCGATTCCATGCGCGCAAGCGGAAGAGCACATCTTCGGCATGGTGCTGCTCAACGACTGGAGCGCGCGCGACATCCAGCAATGGGAGTACGTGCCGCTCGGGCCGTTCAACGCAAAGACGTTCGGCACCACGATCTCGCCGTGGATCGTCACGCTCGATGCGCTCGAACCGTTCCGCGTCGCGCAGCCCGCGCAGGACCCGCAGCCGCTCGAGTATCTGCGTCACGCCGGCGAGCACGCATTCGACATTTCGCTCGAAGTGCTGCTGAAGCCGCAAGGCGCAAGCGAAGCGACGACGATCGCGCGCACGAACTTCCGTCACATGTACTGGACGATGGCGCAGCAGCTCGCGCATCACACGGTGTCGGGCTGCAATACGCGCGTCGGCGATCTGATGGGCTCGGGCACGATCAGCGGTCCGACGGACGATTCGTTCGGCAGCCTGCTCGAACTCACGTGGAACGGCAAGAAGCCGCTGCAACTGAAAGAAGGCGGCACGCGCGCGTTCATCGAAGACGGCGACACGCTGACGCTCGCGGGATGGTGTCAGGGCGATGGGTATCGCGTGGGCTTCGGCACATGCGTCGGGGAGATTTTGCCGGCGCGTCAGTGAGGTCTGTCACAACTATCACACGGCTCAGGTCGGCGAATCGCTCGCGGATCTGAGCCTTGTCCAGAAAGCCGCGCGCTGCATCGCATGCGCGTGGCCTCGTCGTTGTCACGACGCCGCGCCCATCACGCCGCGCCGTTTTTCCCACACGGCCGCCGCGAGAAACGCCAACGCGCTCGCGAGCACTACGCCGATCAGAGCGTCGTTGCCGACGCTCTTCATCAACGCGCCCGCGATCAGCGGTCCGCCGAAACTCGCGATACTCCACGAAGCGCCGACGAGCGAGCTCGCCGACACCAGCGCCACGCCGCGAAACCGTTCGCCGCACGCGACGAGCGACAGCGTATAGATCGCGCCCGCCGCCGCGCCGAGCACATAGAGCAGCGGCCAGCACAGCCACGGCGACTGCAGGGCCCATGGCAAGAGCGGCAGCAGCACGACGACGAGCACCGCGCAGCCGATGTGCACGCGCTCGCGTCCCAGGTGATCGGCGAGCCAGCCGATGGGGAACTGCATCGTCGTGTCGCCGAGCAGCAGCGCCGACGCGAACAGCACAGCCACGTCGGTCGCGACGCCATGCGCCATTGCGAAGAGGGGCATCAGCGACAGCGCGATCGTGTCGAACAGCGCGAAGAAGCCCGTGCCCATCACGAGCGCGGGCATCTGCGGCAGCACGCGGCGCCAGCTGCCGTGCGGCTCGTGTTCGTCGGACGCATGAGGCGTCGAGCGGATCATCGACAGCACGGGCAGCGCGATCAGAAAGATTAGCCCGCAGATCACAAAGCGCCAATGGTCGAACCGCGCGACCTGGCTCACGAGCACGGGGCCCGCCATCTGGAACAGCGTGAAATTCGTTGCGTAGATCGCGACGACGCGGCCGCGCGATGCATCGTCGGCGAGCTGGTTCACCCATGCCTCGCCGATCGTGAACAGCAGCATCAGCGCCGCGCCGCACAGCACGCGCAGCAGGCCCCAGACGAACGGATTCGGCGTCGCCTGCATCAGTGCCGTCGCGGCGGCGACGATCAGCACCGAGCCGATGATCGCTTCGCGGCCGCCGCAGCGCGCGGCGATCCGGCCGGCGATCGGCACGACCAGCAGGCCGCCGCCCGCCTGCGCGGCCGTCAGCAGACCGACGACGTCGGTACCGTAGCCGGCCTGCGTCAGCGCGAGGGCAGTGAGAGGAAGCGTCGCGCCGCTGCCGAGGCCGACCACGGCCACGCTCAGGATTAGCGCGAGGAAATCGCGGGAGAGGACGACTTTCATCGGGCGAGATGCTACTACGCCGTCATGTCACGCGTAGCGTCGGAAGGCCGGATGGCGGGTGAAGGCGTTCGATATGTATGGCCGCTCAGCCCGCCACCGGCAGCCGCCGGTCGAGCGACACCGACCACCACGTCAGCGCAACGGCCCCAGCCGCCGTCGCGACGCCAACCCACGGCAGCGACGTCAGCGGCGCGCCCGCGCCGATCGCCATGCCGCCGAGCCACGCGCCCGTCGCATTGCCGAGATTGAAGGCGCCCTGATTGAGCGTCGACGCGAGATTCGGCGCGCTGCTCGCGCGGTCGACGATCAGCATTTGCAGCGGCGGCACGATCGCGAAGGCGAGCACGCCCCACAGGAAGATCGTGATCATCGCCGGGATTTCGCTGTGCATCGTGATCGCGAAGATCGACAGGATCGCGACGATCGCGAGCAGGAAAGACATCAGCGAATGCACGGGGCGCCAGTCCGCGAGCTTGCCGCCGAGCGTGCTGCCGACCGTCAGCCCAAGGCCGAACAGCAGCAGCACCATCGTCACGGCATGCGGCGTGAAGCCCGTCACGTCTTCGAGGATCGGCGTGATGTAGGTGAAGGTCGAGAAGAGGCTCGCCGACGCGAGCACGCTCGTTCCCAGCACCATCAGCACCTGCGGATTCTTCAGCACCGTGAACTCGTGGACGAGGCTTGCCTTCTGCATCTCGATCTTCGACGGCAGGCACAGCGCGAGCGCGACGGCTGCGATCACGCCGATGGCCGTCACGGCCCAGAATGTCGCGCGCCAGCCGACGGCCTGGCCGAGCGCCGTGCCGAGCGGCACGCCCAGCACGTTCGCGAGCGTGAGGCCCGTGAACATCAGCGCGATGGCTTGCGCGCGGCGGTTCGGCGCGACGAGCCCGGCAGCGACGACCGAGCCGATGCCGAAGAACGCGCCATGACAGAACGCCGTCACGATGCGCGCGGCCATCAGCACCGCATAACCCGGCGCAATCGCGCACAGCAGATTGCCGACGATGAAGATGCCGATCAGGCTCATCAGCGCTTTCTTGCGTGGCATGTTGGCGACCGCAATGGCGACGATCGGCGCGCCGATCGTCACGCCCAGCGCATACGCGGACACCAGCATGCCCGCAGCCGGAATCGACACGCTCAGATCGCGCGCGACGTCGGGCAGCAGCCCCATGATGACGAACTCGGTGGTACCGATACCAAACGCGGCAACGGCAAGGGCAAGCAAAGGCAAGGGCATGTCGGGGCTTTTACGGGAGGGTCGCGCCGGCGGGCGGGGCGCCGTTCGCGTTGCCGTCGCGCGCTTTCGGGACGAGTGCGCAGGCGTCAGCAAGGGAAAATCAGTAGGGGATTGTACCTAAGCCAATATGGCTGTGCTGACGGCCTGACACACTGTTGTATTTCGTCGATTGCGATGTGATTGCGCCGAGAAAATCCCTTGTTTCAAGGGACTTTTTTGTCCGGCGCGGTATCAGGCACATCACGGGACACATCGCCGGACTCATCGCGGATCGCACTTCCGTGTCGACCCGCTCCTGCAGCGAACGCCGCCGCGCCGGCGATGCCCTCGGCGAACACGGCCTGATAGCCGCCCGCGCCTTCGCGGCGGAGCGCTTCGGGCAGATCTTCGAGCAGCGTGTTTTCGTACACGGACCGGCGATCGGCGAGCAACGCGGCCTGCGGGAACGCGGCGAGCTCGGCGGCCAGTTGCTCGGCGGCGGCGCGCGCGGCGCCCTTCGGCACGATGCGATTCGCAAGGCCGAACGCGAGCGCTTCGTCGGCGCCAATGGCGCGGCCCGTCAGGATCAGATCGAGCGCGCGCGACTGGCCGATCAGGCGCGGCAGGCGAATTGTCCCGCCATCGATCAGCGGAATGCCGACGCGTCGGCAGAACACACCGAGCACCGCATCCGCTTCGACGATACGCAGATCGCACATCGCCGCGAGTTCCAGGCCGCCCGCCACCGCATGGCCCGCGATCGCCGCAATGACAGGCTTCGCGAACATCGTGCGTGTCGGTCCCATCGGACCCGGGCCGCTGCCGTCGGCGTGCAATTCGTTGCGCCGTGCATCGTCTTGTAGTGCAGTGAGGTCCGCTCCTGCGCAAAAAGTGCCGCCTGCGCCCGTCAATACGGCGACGCGCCATGCATCGCTTGCTTCGAAGTGGCGCAACGCCGCTGAGAGCGCATCGGCTGTCGGACGGTCGACGGCATTGCGGCAGGCGGGGCGGTCGATGACGATCGTTGCTACAGCTAGCGGGCCCGCGGATTGCTTATTCTGTGCAGTTGGGGATTTTTGTGCAGTTTCAATTCGAACGTGTTCGCCGAACTGTTGGGTAGCCATCACTCTCTCCGCTTCAGCGTTCGTTAAGGATCTAGACTGGAATGGAAAAGCGCGCAAATGCGCGGCGACACCCTAAAGAAACCGCGCAAAACATCCGCTAAACCGGAAGCTCGAGCCTGCGCGACGAAACGTGGCGAAGCGGCAGCGATACAGCGCGAATCGCTTGCATGCCGGTCACGTGCTTTTAACAATCGACTCGTAGCTTAGGCGCTTTTTGAACTGCCAGGGCGCGCGCACGCACCGGCGCATGGAGTACGCCCTATGTCCTCATTGATGGAATTACCGACGACGTCTTCGGCAGCATCATCGCCATCCGGCAGCGAGCCGGTATGGATCGTTCCGCTGCTCGATCATCCGCCCTACAACCATGTGCGGATGAAGCGCGTCTTTACTGCGGACGGCACGCGTCATCAGGTCGTGCTCGTCGATGCGCGCAAGCTGCTTGCATGCGCCGATCGCGACAACACCGATTACGTGCTGCGTCCCGTCAACGAATGGCATCAAGGCAAGGTGCGCGGCATCCGCGAGTTTCTCGATCCGTCCAACGCGCGCATTCCGCAGATGCCCTATGTGACGATCACAACGCGCCGCGCGCCGGGCCTGCTCGGCTGGCTCAGGTTGGAACACGAGGGCGTGGTCGCGTTTCGCAACGGGCAGCATCGCGCGCGCTACATGCTGGCGGCGGGCGCGGTGTGGTTTCCCGTCGAAGTGCATGAGCGCGAAGCGGCGCTGCTGCGCCAATACTGCGGCGCGCCTGACGACGCGCGCACCGCGCTGCGTCCCGGCTCCGCCGGCGCGGACGTGCTGCCGCGAACCTGAACGACGCCCGTTCGCCCGTTCGCTACTGCGATTGAACCGGCGCAAGCAGAAAGGCCAGCGTGACGATGCATCGTCACGCTGGCCTTCATTGCTTCAGTGGCCGCTTCGGCCTGTCGGGCGGGCTATGCGCCGATCATCACTTCGCCGGCGCCTCGACGACATTGCGCGGGGTCCCTTCGTGCCACGCCTTTACATTGTCGAGCGTCGTCTGCGCGATCTCGGTCATCGCCTCGCGCGTGAAAAAGGCCTGGTGCGCGGTCACGATCACATTCGGAAACATCAGCAGACGCGCGAGCACATCGTCTTGCAGCGGCAGATTCGAATGGTCCTCGAAGAAGATGCCGCCTTCCTCTTCGTACACGTCAAGCCCGAGATGCCCCAGCTGGCCGCTCTTCAGCGCGCCGACCAGCGCATTGCTTTCGACCAGCCCGCCGCGCCCCGTGTTGATCAGCATGGCGCCGCGCTTCATCTTCGCGAGCGCGCGGCTGTCGATGAGGTGGTGCGTCGAGGGCAGCAGCGGGCAGTGCAGGCTCACGATGTCCGACTCGGCGAGCAGCGTATCGAGCGGCACATAGCGCCCGCCCAGCGCGAGGACTTCGGGCGACTCGGGACCGGGATCGTGCGCGAGCACCTGCATGCCGAAGCCTGCCATCACGCGCGCAAAGCACCGGCCGATGATGCCCGTGCCGATTACGCCGACCGTCTTGCCGTGGAGGTCGAAACCGAGCAGCCCGTTCAGCGAGAAATCACCCTCGCGCGTGCGGGCGAAGGCGCGCGGCAGCTTGCGGTTCAGCGCGAGCACCAGTCCCGCCGCATGCTCGGCGACCGCGTGCGGCGAATACGCGGGCACCCTGACGACGGGCATGCCCAGGCGATGGGCCGCAGCAAGATCGACGTGATTGAAGCCCGCCGAGCGCAGCGCGATCAGCCGCGTGCCACCCGCATGCAGGCGCTCGAGCGTCGCCGCGTCGACGGTGTCGTTGACGAACGGACACGCGATGTCGTAACCGTTGGCGAGCACGGCTGTGTCCGCATCGAGATGCGACTCCTGAAAGTGCAACGCGTACCGGAACGCGGTGTTCGCCTCGGTGAACGTGTCGATGTCGTACTGCCGGCTGCTGAACAGGATCATGCGCATGGGTTCCGGACTCCTGTGGGCACCGCCGGCGTGCTGGCGACGCCGCGCGGCCTATGAGGCGTGCCGCACGACGTGCAGCTCGTGCGCCACTATCGTATGACCGTTCGCGGGAACCTCCGGCTCCGCGCATCCCGCATGCTCGACCGTGTAATCGACGAATGTACGCGTTTTCGTCGGCAAGTGGCGGCGGCGTGGATAGACGAGCGACACCTTCGCCTGCGACTCGTCGACCGAATAGTCCGGCATGATGCGCTTCAATGTACCCGTCGCGAAGTCGTCGGCGACGAGCGTTTCGGGCAGCACCGCGACGCCCATGCCGGCGATCGCAGCGAGCCGCACGAGCAGCGGGCTGTTCACCGTGTACGACGGCTCGAACGCGACCGGTTGCGGATCGCCTTCGCCATCGACGAAATGCCATGCCATCGGACCGCGCTGCTCGGCAGGCGTTGCGATGCACGAGTGCAGCATGAGTTGCTCGGGATCGCGCGGCTCGCCGCGCAGCGCGAGGTAGGAGGGCGCGGCGCACGGCACGAGTCGCTGCGTCGCGAACGACAGCTCGATGCTGTCGACTTCCGCGCTTTGCCCCGTCGGTCCATGCCCCGCGATAAAGAGACCGACGTCGTAGCCGTCTTCGAGCAGATGCGGCGCGCGTTCCGCGAGCGTGAGCCTGATGCGCACTTTGGGATAACGCCGCCGGTAGCCGTCCAGCAATTGCGTGAGGGCCTGAGGCGACAGCGCGCCCGTCGCGACGACGCGCAGCGTGCCGGCGGGCTCGCGCTCGGTTCCCGCCACCGAGCCTTCCAGAAGATCGAGTTCTTCGAGCAGGCCACGGCAGCCTTCGAGATAGTGCGTGCCCGCTTCCGTCAGCGACAGATTGCGTGTCGTGCGGTTGATGAGGCGCGCATGCAGATGCGCCTCCAGGGTCGCGATCGAACGCGTGACCAGTGCGTTCGACACTTTCAGTTGCTGGGCCGCGCGTCTGAAGCTCTGTGTCTCCGCAACCCGGACGAAGACCCGCATAGCGTAGATCTGATTCATGGTAGCGCCCTCGCAAAGCGCGGTTTGGCCGCGCGTCGTCGACCCGGCGAGGCGTGCGGCAGAGTGCTGTCCGCATCGCCTCGCCGGTGATGTACCGGCCGATTACAAACGATTGCCGGTTCTGGAATTTTTACCAGGTCGTCCAGAAAAATAATATTGACAGTGGCTGGCGATTTCAATATTTATTGAATGGACGACGTTATTTCGCAATTGTAAAAATCAGCTTGCTTTAATTTTGGCGGAATCTGTCAAGGTGATTTCGCAAGGTTCAAATGCATGCATAAAAAAGCCATCCGGCTGAAAAGTGAAGATCCTGGTCGTTCGACAATCATGCGAGGGCACGATGTCTGTCAACAGAAGCGCCACAGGCTGATTTGATATCTGTCAAAAGCGCGAAAACCGGCGGCTGAAACTGTACGTCACCGCATCGCATTACCCCCGTCTTTGAATGAGATGGGTTAATTCCCGTCGTTATTCGTGCGTGCATTTCAATTAATACAGCTAAATCGATGGATGAATTAATGCGCGCGCAATTTTTAAAAAGATTCATACGAAAAACTGCAATTGACGGGACTTCGAACATGATCGGTGAATTGCTTGAGTCTCAGCCGGAGATTGCGCTGTTCGCGAGTCTTGCGCTCGGCTATCTGATCGGCTCGTTCAGGATCGGACCGATTCAGCTGGGCGGCGTGTGCGGCACGCTGATCCTGTCGCTGCTCATCGGACAGACGGGCGCGCATCTCGCCTGATCCGAAGAACATCGCGTTTCCGAAGCGCGAAGGGCTCGCCGAGCGCTTCGAGCTGTTCCTGCGCGAAAACAAGGGCGTGCCGGGTATCGACTTCCTCGCGGGCGCCGTGTCGTATGTGCGCGACCAGCTCGGCCTGTCGGGCACCGACTTTCTCTATGAGATGTGCGAGGGCATTCTCGCGTCGAACTACCCGGTGCCCGACCGCATGCTGAAGCTGTCGGAGTTCATCGTCGGGCAGTATCTGCGGCGCGAGATGATCGGCAAGTATCCGTTCGTCGGCGAGTTCGACGTTTTCGCCGTCGAGGGCGGCACGGCCGCGATGACGTATATCTTCAACACGATGAAGCAGAACCAACTGATCAAGCCCGGCGACACCATTGCGCTCGGCCGGCCGATCTTCACGCCGTACATCGAGATTCCGACGCTCGACGAGTATCAGCTGAACGTCGTCAATCTGGATGCCGACGTCGAGAACAACTGGCAGTACTCGAAGGCCGAACTCGACAAGCTGCGCGATCCGAAAGTGAAGGCGTTCTTTCTCGTGAACCCGAGCAATCCGCCGTCGGTGCGGATCAGCGACGAGAGCCTCGAATACATCGCCGAAATCGTCAACGAGCGCCCGGACCTGATCCTGCTGACGGACGATGTGTACGGCACCTTCGCCGACGACTTCGTCTCGCTCTTTGCGCTGGCGCCGAAGAACACGATTCTCGTCTACTCGTATTCGAAGTACTTCGGCGCGACGGGCTGGCGTCTCGGCACGATCGCGACGCACAAGGACAACATTCTCGACAGGCTGATCGCCGAGCTTCCGAAGGACACGAAGAAGATGCTGCACAAGCGCTACGAGTCGATCACGACGGAGCCCGACAAGCTCAAGTTCATTGACCGGCTGGTGGCCGACAGCCGCACCGTCGCGCTGAATCACACGGCAGGCCTGTCGACGCCGCAGCAGGTGCAAATGGTGCTCTTCTCGCTGTTTTCGCTGATGGATACGCCGGACGCGTACAAGAACGCGCTCAAGCGTCTGATTCGCAGCCGCAAGCGCGCGCTGTACGAGGAAGTCGGCATCGCATTCGACGACAAGGACACGAACCTGGTCGACTACTACACGATCCTCGACATGGAGTATTTCGGCGAGCGCCAGTATGGCCGCGAATTCGTCGACTGGCTGCTGAAGCACACGGAGCCGTCGGAGCTGCTGTTCCGTCTCGCGCGCGAGGCGCGTGTCGTGCTGCTGCCAGGCCTCGGCTTCGGCACGAAGCATCCTGCGGGGCGCGTGTCGCTGGCCAATCTCAACGAGTCCGATTATCGGAAGATCGGGCGCGCGATCCGGCGGCTCACGGATGAATATGTCGAGCTCTACACGAAGGAGACGGGCAAGCGCATCGAGAGAAGAGAGGTCAAATGACTGCATCGGATGACCACGGCGTACCCGAATCCGTCATCGAATCTGTCTGAACGCTTGCGCAAGCGAGCATATCGGTGAATGATCGAAGACGGCCCGCCGCCCGCAGGTGTTGCTGCGCGCGGCGGGCCGTCTTTCCTGCAACGTTCATCTTTCGCGCGTCTCCGTCATGACCCATACAACGTCCCACGTCGTTCCCTGTCCTGAAGTCGAATCGCTCGACGCGATTCTTCCCGAAGAACCGCTCCTGATGATGGGCGCCGGCCCCGTGCCGATTCCCGCCGCCGTCGCGAAGGCGAATGCGATCGTCATCAACCATCTGGGCGGCACGATGGCAAAGGTGATCGGACAGGTGAAGACGATGGCCCGCTATGTGTTCCAGACGAACTCGAAGTGGGTGCTGGGCGTCGCGGGTCCGGGCTCGGCGGCGATGGAAATGGCGATCTCCAACCTCGCGTGGTCCGGCACGCGCGTGCTGAGCATCAAGAACGGCTTTTTCAGCGCGCGGATGGCCGAAATGGGGCGGCGCGTCGGCGCGGATGTGTCGCTGCTCGAAGTCGCGGATCGCACGGTCGCGACGCTCGAACAGGTCGAGGAGGCGATTCGCCGCGTGCGCCCCGAGATCGTGACGATCGTGCAGGGCGAGACCTCGAACACCGTGTGGAACTATCACCTGAAGGACATCGCGGCGCTTGCGAAGAAGGCGGGCGCGCTCGTCGTCGTCGATGCCGTATGCACGCTGTCGACGATGCCGCTCGAAATGGACGCATGGGGCATCGATGCCGTCATCACGGGCGGACAGAAGGGACTGTCGTCGATTCCGGGCGTATCGCTGATCGCGTTTTCGGATGCGGCATGGGAGCGCGTGAAAGGACGCTCGCATGCAAGCGCGCACTGGTGTCTCGACGCATCGCTCGCCGAGAACTTCTGGCACAACGCGGGCTATCACTACACGGCGCCCGTGTCGGGCGTGCTCGCTCTGCATGAGGCGCTGCGGCTCGTGTGCGCGGAGACGCTGGAGAAGCGCTTCGCGCGGCATCTGAAGTGCTCGCTCGCGCTACAGGCGGGGATCAGCGCAATGGGCCTGCAACTCTACGCGCCGGCCGAGTGCCGGCTGAATTCCGTGGTCGGCATCGAGGTGCCGACGAAAGACCGGCCCGATCTCACGCCCGGCGATATCTGCGGGCACATCTCGCGTCACCATCAGGTCGAGATCTCCGGGTCGTTCGGCTTGCCGATCGTGCGCATCGGCCAGATGGGCGAGCAGGCCCGCGAACATAACCTGTTCCGCACGCTGCACGCGTTCGGGCGGACGATGATCGATCTCGGCGTGAATGTCGATCTGCCTGCAGGCGTCGCGGCGCTGGAGCGTTCGCTCGCGAGCAGCGCGAAGGGCGAAGCGCTGAACGCCTGATCGGCGAAAGCGGGGCACCAGGGGGAAAAAAGCGACGCACGCGGCGTCGCTTTTTCTTATCCGAACTCAGGCGGCCATTACGCCGCTGCCGGCGCGTTCGGCGTGCGCGCGTTGCGCAGATAGAGCATTGTCGACAGCGCGACGGCGGCTGCGGCAGCCACGGCCGCGAACAGAAACACCGAGCCGTAGCCGAACTCACCCGCGATATAGCCCGCCAGCGGCCCGGTCACGCCGAGCGACAGATCGAGAAACACCGAATACGCGGACAGCGCCGCGCCACGGCTCGCCGGCGGCACGAGTCCCACCGCCTCGACGCCGAGCGCCGGGAACACCAGCGCAAAGCCGAAGCCCGTCAGCGCGGCGCCTGCCAGCGCGGCGTGCGGCACGGGCGCGAGCCACAGCAACAGCAAGCCGGCGCATTCGAACGAGAACGATGCAATCGCGACGCGAAAGCCGCCGTAGGTCTTGATCGTGTTGGCAAACAAAAGTCGCGCGCCGATGAACAGCGTGCCGAACACCGTCAGCGACAGCGCCGCGTTCGGCCAGTGGTTCGCCGCGTAGAAGAGCGTGATGAACGTCGCGATCGAGCCGAAGCCCGCCGAGCCGAGCGCGAGCCCGATGCCGTGCGGCAGCACTCGCGTGAACACGCTGCGATACGACATGCGTTCGCCGTGCACGACGGGCACGGGCGCGATCAGGCGCGCGAGGTAGTAGCCGAGCGCCGCCAGCGCGATCACGACGACGCCGAGCGCGAAGAACCCGACCGCATGCTCGATCGCGACGCCGAGCGGTGCGCCGACCGCGAGCGCGCCGTAAGTGGCGATGCCGTTCCACGAAATCACGCGCGCATTGTTCGTCGTGCCGACGCGCCCGATGCCCCACAGGATCGCGCCCGTGCCGCACAGGCTTTCGCCGAAGCCGAGCACGAGACGGCTCAGCACCAGCAGACCGAGGCTCAGCGCGGGCCAATGGCCGAGCAGCACGGCCACGAGCAGCAGCGCGCCGCTCGCGCCGCAGCCGATCAGGCCGATCGTCACCGTTTTCTTCGGCCCCAGCGTGTCGGCGGAACGGCCGGCAAGCGGCCGAGATGCGAGCGTCGCGAAGTACTGGACGCTGATCGCTAGACCCGCGAGCACGGCGCTGTAGCCGAGATCGTCATGGACGTAGCCGGGCAGCACCGCGAGCGGAATGCCGATCGTCAGGTAGCAAAGGAACGTGAAAAAAACGACGGGAATGATCTGCAACGTGGTCGCAAATTCGCTGCGCGGCGTAGCGGAATCGACTGACATGGGGAAAACGAGAATTGAAATCGGCAGGAAGGCGTGATTTTCCCATGGAACCGATTCCCTTGCAGACTCTGCTCGATATTTTCTCGTCGATGAAACAGGGCTGCGCGACGGCGCCGACGGATTCCCGTCAATTTCGCCGGTTTCTGGTGGGCTTTGATCGCGCGCTGGCAGCGCATGGGGTGTCGTATATGAGCGAATGCAAGGAAAAACAGCTCGAATCGGACCTGCCAACATAAGCGCAGCGGCCTGCCGCCGTCTCAATTTATCGCTCCAGCTGTATGTCCCCCATGCGATCGAGCCTATGGGTTGCGATTATTGATGATGCTACTTTTCGAACCGTCAGCCGCACCGTCCGCATTCCCCATGCGGATGCGAATAACCGAAACGAGCACGAGACATGAGCCAGCCGATCCGCTTCTACCATCGCAACGCGATCCGTGAGATCACCGACGCGCCCGTCACCCGCACCGTTCTCCAATATCTGCGCGAAGACGCGCGCTGCACGGGCACCAAGGAAGGCTGCGCAGAAGGCGATTGCGGCGCGTGCACGGTGGTGATCGGCGAGCGCGACGACGCGGGCGGCGTCAGCTTCAAGGCCGTCAACGCGTGCATCCAGTTTCTGCCGACGCTCGACGGCAAGGCGCTCTTCACTGTCGAAGACCTGCGCCAGCCGGACGGCGGCCTGCATCCGGTGCAAGAGGCGATGGTCGAGTGCCACGGCTCGCAATGCGGCTTCTGCACGCCGGGCTTCGTGATGTCGATGTGGTCGTTGTACGAGAAGCATGGCCACGAGCATGCGTGCGCGAACCGGACCGTGCCCGATCGCGCCGGGATCGCCAACGCGCTGACGGGCAACCTGTGCCGCTGCACGGGCTATCGCCCCATCGTCGATGCGGCCGAGCGCATGTTTCAGTTGCCCGCGCCGAAAGCGCCCGTCGACGTAAAGGCGTTGGCCGAAAAGCTCGCGACGCTCGAGCGCGGCGAAACCTTCCACTACGAATGCAACGGCCAGACGTTCGATGCGCCGCGCACGATCGATGCGCTCGCGAAGATCAAGGCCGATGCGCCCACGACGCGCATTCTTGCTGGCAGCACCGACATCGGCCTATGGGTCACGAAGATGATGCGCGACCTGGGTCACATCGTGTATGTCGGCCAGATCGCCGAGATGCAGAAAGTCGAGACGAACGACGACTGGATCGAAATCGGCGCGGGCGTGACGGTCGAGCGCGCGTATGCCGAACTGGCGAAGCAGTATCCCGAACTTACGGAGATGTGGCAGCGCTTTGCGTCGCTGCCGATTCGCAACGCGGGCACGCTCGGCGGCAACGTGGCGAACGGCTCGCCCATCGGCGATTCGATGCCGGGCCTGATCGCGCTCGGCGCGCGTGTCGTGCTGCGCGGCGGCGATGTCGAACGCGAGTTGCCGCTTGAAGACCTGTATCTCGCGTATCAGAAGAAGGACATGGCGGAGCATGAGTTCGTCGTGGGCCTGAAGGTGCCCGCGCGCAACGAAGCGCGCAAGCACTTCAAGTTCCGCACGTACAAGATCTCGAAGCGCTTCGACTCCGATATTTCCGCCGTGTGCGCCGCGTTCTCGTTCATCGCGGACGGCGACACGATTCGCGAGCCGCGCATCGCGTTCGGCGGCATGGCGGCAACGCCGAAGCGCGCGACGCACGCCGAAGCCGTGCTCGCCGATGGCGGCTGGCACGAAGCCACCGCGCAGGCCGCGATGCTCGCGCTCGCGAAGGACTACGAGCCGCTCACCGACATGCGCGCGACGAGCGGCTATCGCCTGGAAGCCGCGAAGAACACGCTGTATCGCTTCTGGCTCGAAACACGCCCGAACGATCCGCTGCAAAAGAGCGCGCTCGATGTGCGCGCAGTGGAAGCAGCCGGCGCAGACGCCTGAGCGAACCTGACAGGATCACGGAGAACCCGCAGAATGAACCAGCAAGCCGAACCGTTCCTGAAGGACGCCACGGAACTCGCCGACTTCACGCAAGTGCACGTGTCGCGTCCGCATGAATCCGCGCATCTGCACGTGAGCGGCCGCGCAACCTACACCGACGACATCCCCGAGCTTGCGGGCACGCTGCACGCGGCGCTCGGGCTCTCGCCGAAAGCGCACGCGAAGATCGTGTCGATGAAGTTCGACAAGGTGCGCGCGACGCCCGGCGTCGTCGCCGTCTTCACTGCCGACGATATTCCCGGCCACAACGACTGTGCGCCGATCGTCAAAGGCGACGATCCGATTCTCGCGGACGGCATCGTGCAATACGTCGGCCAGCCGATGTTCATCGTCGTCGCGACGTCGCACGATGCGGCGCGCCTTGGCGCGCGTCGCGCGGAATTCGAATTCGAGGAATTGCCCGCCGTGCTGACGGCACAGCAGGCGCGCGCCGCGAACCAGAGCGTGATTCCGCCGATGAAGCTCGCGCGCGGCGACGCCGCGTCGAATCTGCAACGCGCGACGCATCGCGAAGCGGGCGAAATGCTTCTAGGCGGCCAGGAGCAGTTCTATCTGGAAGGCCAGATTTCATACGCGGTGCCGAAGGACGACGACGGCATGCACGTGTGGTGCTCGACGCAGCATCCGAGCGAAATGCAGCATCTCGTCTCACACGTGCTGGGCGTCCATTCGCATAACGTGCTGGTCGAATGCCGCCGGATGGGCGGCGGCTTCGGCGGCAAGGAATCGCAGTCGGGGCTGTTCGCGTGCTGCGCGGCGCTCGCCGCGTGGAAGCTGCTGTGTCCAGTGAAGCTGCGCCCCGATCGCGACGACGACATGATGGTCACGGGCAAGCGCCACGATTTCCACTACACGTATGACGTCGGCTATGACGACGAAGGCGTGATCGAAGGCGTGTCCGTCGATATGACGTCGCGCTGCGGATTCTCCGCCGATCTGTCCGGCCCCGTAATGACGCGCGCCGTCTGTCACTTCGACAACGCGTACTACCTGTCGGATGTCGCGATCGACGGCTTCTGCGGCAAGACGAACACGCAATCGAACACGGCGTTTCGCGGCTTCGGCGGCCCGCAGGGCGCGTTCGCGATCGAGTACATCATCGACGATATCGCGCGCTCGCTCGGCAAGGACTCGCTCGACGTGCGCCGCCGCAATCTGTACGGCAAGACCGAGCGCAATCAGACGCCGTATGGCCAGATCGTCGAAGACAACGTGATTCACGAGCTGATCGACGAACTCGAAGCGACGAGCGACTATCGCAGGCGCCGCGCCGAAGTGCTCGAATTCAACCGCAATAACGAAGTGCTGAAAAAGGGTCTTGCACTCACGCCCGTGAAGTTCGGCATCGCGTTCAACGTTACGCACTTCAACCAGGCGGGCGCGCTCGTTCATATCTACACCGACGGCTCCGTGCTCGTGAATCATGGCGGCACGGAAATGGGCCAGGGGCTCAACACGAAGGTCGCGCAGGTGGTCGCGCATGAACTGGGCGTGAGCTTCAACCGCGTGCGCGTGACGGCGACCGATACGTCGAAGGTCGCGAACACGTCGGCGACCGCGGCATCGACGGGCTCGGATCTGAACGGCAAGGCCGCACAGGATGCCGCGCGCCAGTTGCGCGAGCGTCTCGCCGCGTTCGCCGCCGACAAGTTCGGCGCGGGCGAGGTGACGGCATCGCAGGTGCGATTCGCGGGCGATTGCGTGCTGATCGGCGATGCCGTCGTGCCGTTCGAAGAAGTGATCGCGAAGGCGTATCTCGCGCGCGTGCAGTTGTGGTCCGACGGTTTCTACGCGACGCCGAAGCTCTACTGGGACCAGGCGAAGCTGCAAGGGCGGCCGTTCTTCTACTACTCGTACGGCGCGGCCGTATCGGAAGTCGTGATCGACACGCTGACGGGAGAAATGCGCGTGCTGCGCGCCGATGCGCTGCACGACGTCGGCGCGTCGCTGAATCCGGCCATCGATGTCGGCCAGGTCGAAGGCGGCTTCATCCAGGGCATGGGCTGGCTGACGACGGAGGAACTGTGGTGGAACGCGGGCGGCAAGCTGATGACGCATGCGCCTTCCACCTACAAGATTCCGACC
The DNA here is from genome assembly GCF_038900755.1 of Paraburkholderia diazotrophica. GTDB lineage: Bacteria > Pseudomonadota > Gammaproteobacteria > Burkholderiales > Burkholderiaceae > Paraburkholderia > Paraburkholderia diazotrophica_A. Next base: position 93,631 of record NZ_JBBPEN010000008.1, on the reverse strand, counting down.
GTCAACGATACGCCGCCCGATTTCCGCGTGCGCCTCTTCAAGAACCGCAACGCGGAGGACAGCATTCACCGTTCGAAGGCGACGGGCGAGCCGCCGCTGTTGTTGCCGTTCTCGGTGTTCTTCGCGATCCGCGATGCGGTGGCCGCCGTCGGCGATTACAAGGTGAATCCGCCGCTGAACGCGCCCGCAACGGGCGAAGAGATCCTGAAGGCGATCGGCGCGGTGCGTGCCGCCCGCTCCGACCGGCGCTAATCGAGGCAGTGCTCATCATGACGCGCGTTCCGTCTTTCTCCGACAGGCCCGTTCAGATCGGCCGACGCAGCGGCCACGCGACGAAGTTGCCGCCGCCGATGCATATCGTGCTGTTTGGCGCGGGCCACGTCGGTCATGCGCTGATCGCGCTGCTGGGCCGTTTGCCGTGCGTCGTGCAATGGGTCGATGAACGCGACGAACTGTTCCCCGACGAAGTGCCCGCGAACGTGCAGGTCGAAGCGACCGACACGCCCGCTGCCATTGTCGACGAAGCGCCGCCGGGCGCGTACTTCCTTGTGATGACGCACAATCATGCGCTCGATTTTTCGCTGACCGAGCGCATCATGCGGCGGCGCGATTTCGCGTACTTCGGGTTGATCGGATCGAAGACAAAGCGCGTGAAGTTCGAGCGTCGTTTGATCGACCGGGGCGTCGATGCCGAGCGCCTCTTTGAAATGACCTGTCCGATCGGCGTGCCGGGGATCGTCGACAAGGCGCCGCCGTCGATTGCAGTGGCCGTGTGCGCCGAACTGCTGCAAGTGCGCACGCAGCGGGTTTCGCTCGCGGATCTCGGCTCCGCTCAGAACGCGCGCTGTATCGGCGTTTGACGCGACGTTCGATTCCTCCAGCGGGCGCGGCGGGGACTCTTGCCGCGCCTGTTTTTTTCGTTTGCCTCGCTCCGCGCAAGCATCCGCGAATGAGCTCGCCGCGCTTTACTTCGTCCCCCGCCGCCCCTTCGCCGCCACCAGCATCTCCGACACCTGCGCCATCAATCCGCGCAGCCACGCGATATCGCTTGGCCGGTCCGGCTGCGGATGCCACATCTGATAGCACTTGATGCGCGGAAACGGAATCGGCACATCGACGACGGCAAGCGGCAGCATCTCCGCGTAATGCCGCGCGAAGCGGCGCGTCGTCGTGAAGATCAGGTCGGATTGCAGCAGCACCTGCGGTACGAGCCCGAAGTAGGGCAGCGTGGCGACGATGCGCCGCGACGCGTTGGCTCGCTTGAAGCCCGTGTCGATCGCGCCGCCGCGCGCGCCGCTGTAGTGCGCGGGCGCGAGGTGCGGCGCGGCGAGATACGCGTCGCGGGTCAGCGGCGCTTTCGCGAGGGGATGATCGGCGCGCATCATGCACACGACGGTATCGGAGAACAGGTCGCTGCGCTCGAAGCGCGTGTCCGGCTTCGGCCAGTTGCCGATCACGAGATCGAGCTCGCCTGCGTCGAGCGCGGATGCATGATCGAGCAGCGGCCCGAGCGATTCGATTTCGAGCCGCGCATGCGGCGCCGCCTCGCGGAACTGCGCGATCACCGTCGGCATGAAGAAGTCGTTCAGATAATCGGGCGCGGCGATGCGGAACGTGCGGCGCGAGCGCCCCGGATCGAAGTCGCCATGAGGCGTCGCGACGAAATCGACATCGCGCAGCACTTTCTGCGCGGAAGCGAGCAGCGATTCGCCGTATTCCGTCGGCACCATGCCCGACTTGCCGCGCACGAGGATCGGATCGTTCAGCGTTTCGCGCAGCTTGCGCAGCGCAGTGCTGATGGCGGGCTGCGTCTGGTTCAGCCGCAACGCGGTCTGCGTGACGCTGCGCTCGACGAGCAGCGTGCGCAGCACGCGCACGAGCCAGATATCGAGTGAAGCGGCGTTGTCGTCCATGAATCGGCGGGGCGGGGAAGGCCCGTTGAAGGCATTCGAATGCGGTATCGAACTGTGCATCGCGCGCGGCAGTGATCCCGTTGCCAGCATCGCGCCGCACGCGCGAAGCTATAACCTTAGGCCCGTTTGCCCCGCGACGACCATAGCGCAAGCGGTATGACGGGCATCACGGACCGTGAGCAGCGCGTCATAGGCGCCTTTCAATGGCACCGTGCGGCGGATGTCGCGCTTCATGTGTCGCGCTGCAGGTGCCACGCGATGCACGACGTGCGTTGCCAGCGCCGCGCGAGACAAGCCACCATGCAGCAGTCGCCCGCCACCTGACACCGCCCGCTCAGGCCTTCGTGAGTCCCGACGGCAGCGATGTGATGCGCTTCACTTCCTTCGATTCGAGCCAGTTCGGCGTGCGCGCGCAGTAAAGCACCATCGGCAGCGCGTCTTCGCCCCAGAACAACTGCTTGTTGAGCCAGAACGTCGGCACGCCGAATACGCCGATGGCAATCGCGTCGGTGCCGTTGCGGGTCAGTTGCGCGCGCGTCGTTTCGCGCGCGATCAACGCCTCGCCGTCGGACACGTTCAGGCGCTCGCACAACGCGGCGAAGCCATCCGCCGTCGACGGATCGCGGCCGTCGCGCCAGATGAAGCGGAAGATTTCGCGCACCGTGTTCAGATCGGCGCCGAGCGCGGTCGCGAGCAGCATCGGCTTGGCCGAGTCGAACGGATGCGCGGGCGGCATCCGGAATGGAATGCCCAGCTGCTCGGCGCGAAAGAGCGCGTAGCGGTACGTGAAGATGCGTTTCGCGGGTACGTCGTAGGCGATCCGCTGTCGCCAGTGGCGATACAGATCGTTCAGCTGAACAGGGGTGAACACGAACGGCAGCCCCGGCCATTTGTCGTGTTGTTCGAGCAGCAGATACGAGAACGGTGAGACAAAGTCGTAAAACCACAGTGGCTGCGTGGCGTCGATGCCATCGGTCATGATGTCTCCCGGTTTCCTGAGTCGGCGGGCTGTCGCGGATGCCGTGCATCAGCCCGTTCTGGTTGATTCGATCTTACGCAAAGCACGCCCCGTTCGCATCATTTGATGAAACGGCGCTGTTGCGTCCGGCTCTTCAGCAGGCGTTCACGGGAACGATTACTCGTCGCGGCCCGATCTTTCTTGGTCTTCGTGAGTCTCGTGACTGGCGGCGCGCGCTTCGGCGCGGCTGATCGCGCCACCGGAATGGGTGCGTGCCTCGTCCGGCGAGCCGGTCGAATCGTTCGACTCAGCCGGTTGCGCTTCGCCCGTCACGTCGCGCGCTGCGGCTGCCGCTTCCGAATCGCGCGTGAGGCGCGCCCGCACGAAGCCGATATGCTCGCGCAGCACGTAGAACTGATCGGCATAGGCAAGCGGCATCTTCAGTCCGTTGACCGATTCTTCGATCTTGTCGAGCCGCTCGACGAGCGCCTCGCGCTCGGCCGCCGACGTATCGTTGAGCGCCTCGCGCTCGATCGCGATCAGCGCGCCGTACCAGCGGTAGATACGCGACTTCACGCGCCACGCATACAGCGACGGCACGAGCCTGAGCCCCGGAATCAGCACGACGATGACCGGCACCAGCACGACCAGCAGCCGGTCCGCGAGACTCGCGAGCCAGAACGGCAGAATGCGGTAGAGAAAGCCCTTGCCCGACTTGTAGTAGCGGGCGGCATCGTCGCTGATCGGGAAGTCGTGCGCGAGCGGCGCGGGGAATTCGCCCGCCTTCTGCATCACGCTCGCCTTGCTGTGAACCTCGCGCGCCGCTTCGATCAGCAGATCGGAGAGCGCCGGATGCAGCGAACCGCGCGCGACCAGTTCTTCCGTCGGCGCGATCATGTGCAGTGTCGTCGACGGCAGGTTCTTGCCCAGGTCGAACGAGCCCATCGGCATTTCGAGCTGCGTCAGGTACGGAAAGCGCCGCGCATACGCGCCCGCCTGCGTGAAATCGTAGAACTGCACGCCCGCCGTGCGATACAGCTTGCCCATCACGGGAGGCTGCGCGTTGTCGCCCGTGAGGATGGCCGCGTCGATCTTGCCCGCGATCAGCGCCTGGGCGGCGTCATCGCCGGAGAGCGGCAGCAGCTTCGTCGGGCCGTCGGGCGTGATGCCGTTGGCCTTCAGCAGTTGCAGCGCCAGTTCGCGCGTGCCGCTGCCTTCTGCGCCGATCGCGACGCGCTTGCCCTTGAACTCGGACAGCAGCGTGATCATCGCCCCGCGATAGAAGATCGCGACGGGCACATAGGCGACGCTGCCGAGCGACATCAGCCCGTCCATCGTCTCCTTCGATGGCGCGATGCCGTCCTGCACGAAGCCGACGTCGACGTCCGTGTGCGGATCGGTCAGACGTTTGAGGTTGTCGGCGGAGCCTTCCGTCTCCAGCACGTTGAGCGTGATCCGGTTGCGCGCGAGGATGGCCTTGTACTTCTGCGCGGCCACCCAGAAGGTGCTGCCTTTCGGGCCGGCCGCCATCGTCAGCGTGTCGGGCGGCGCGGGCTGGATCAGGCGCACGGCGATGTAGATCGCGATTGCGCTGATCAGCAGGATCGGGCCGAACGACACGGCAAGATCGCGCCAGGAGATCGCCACGAAGCGGACGACGAGATGGGGCGGCTTGCGGCGAGGAGTGCGTTCCGGTGGAGGTCCGTCGGAAGGCTTCATCTGGTTGCGCGGGAAACCTCGGCATTCATGCCGAGGAGGGATAGCGCGGCGTGCGGCGCACGCCTTGCTGTTGTGCCAGCCCCTGATTCCCTTTCCTCTCTCGATGGCACGATTGAATAGCCATAACCATCCGCCCGCTGCACAAGGGTGCAATGCCGGTGCGAGATGCCCTGTACGACACCGTTCGGCGTCTGAATATTGAAACTGCCAGTTGCACGCACGGCGACCCGGCCAATGTGAGTTCCCGCTTTCTTGCCCGTTGGCACGGCTGCCCGGACACGGTCGCCGGTCTGGAAGCCGCGCACCCGCTTCTGCCGGGTCAGATAGCCGCGCGGGAAGCCTTGCGCCGTGAGACGCGTACGCTGATAACTTCCGCGCCCATTACATGTGATTTCAAGTGTCGGTCGCGGCGAGCAGGACATTGCGTCGACCAGGCCGACACATGCGGCGTCGAGCGCATGCGTCTTCGGCAGCTTCAGCCGGGTGCGATTCCATTTCGTACGGCCGCCGCTGCCCGTCTCGACATGCAGCCCGGTCGTCTTCAGCGCGATGAACAAGGCCCAGCGGGTGCTGTTCACCGCCGCCGCGTCGCGCAGCGGCGCCTTCGCCTTCGCCAGGATGCGCGCGAGCCGGGCCTTGTCCTTCACGAATTCGCGAACATCCCGCGCGTCCTTTTTGCGGTTGCACGGCTCACAGGCAAGTGTCAGGTTCGACACGCGGTTCGAGCCGCCCCGCGCTTTTGCCACGATGTGCTCGATTTGCAAAGGCACATCGTGGCCATCGCAATAGGCACATGTGCGGCCCCACTTCTCGAGCAGGTACTCGCGTACCTCGTAGCCGGCCAACTCACCCCGCTGATATTCGACGCCAGAGATTTCCGGATTCTGCATGGCCTGCATGTCGAAGCACACCAGCTCCATCGACAGCGCCGAGACCGGGGCCCAGCGCATCAATCGCGTTACCCAGGCCATCGTCGTGTCGACGCGGTGCCCCAACGACGGTGCAAGCCAGCCAGTATTGCGGGTGCGGTTATTGAAGCGCGGGGCGCGGTAACGCAGGTTCGCGCCGCGCCTCCGACGGCGGAACGCGCGCCGCTGTGCCAATGCTTCGCTGATCTGCCGGCCGCGATGCACCAACTCAAACAGGTTGACGATCGCTGCGCCGTCGTCGTGCTCGCGCACGAGTGCCATGCCGGTCACCTTGCTGCCCGGGTCGAGCTTCAGCCGCAGGGACTGAAACTCGCACTCCCCGGCCCTTCGGTCCGTGAGCCGGATCACAAATGGCATCACGCGATGCACCCGGGCACGACCGCGCGCGAGCAGGAGCCTCGCGCGCTTCTCGGAGCATGGCATCAACGGCATGCCTCGTTTGTCTAACACAAACACTGCCAATCCCAACTCCTTGTGCCCTTACGGGCCTCGTGACGGGAGCCTTGCGGCTCCGCTCCCCTCGCCAATGTTGTACGGCAGCACATCCTTGCAGCCCGTTTCGTGCCTACCCAAAGCGTGTCTGCAGCTGCAGGTTACAGAGCCTGGAACTGAGTGAAGCATCCCAGGGTGTGTCTCTAACTTCCGTACAACGTAGCTGCGAGACTTCCGCAGCTCAGGCTGGTCAATCAGGCTCGAACTTCCAGCCTCGCCCTTTCGGGCGGGGTGATTGACGGGAATGCGTAGTGATCAGGAAGTGGTCAGATTGGCTCAATGATGTCGATCGGGCTTTCGTGGGCGCAACAGCTCGCGCCCGCCTGCTGCATCTGCTGCAAATACCGGCCGCCCGTTTCGACGTTCGTGCCGATGGTACATGAGATTGAAGGCGCGGCGGCGCGCGCAACCGGGACCCGGTGGCATAAACGCGTAACAAAGCGTGAGCCGGCATTCATTCGACATCGCCGGCGCGCAGGGCAACGAAGCCCGACGTTGCAACGCGAAGCGCGACGAAAGCGCGATATCCTTTGCAGAACTCTCGCGGCTAGATTACATTGGCATCGCTGCCGCGAAACAACGTTTGCGCTGCGCGACCCGGCCGGACTCACGAGACCAGGGCGCGACGCCGACGCGCGGCGGACGGCCAGCGCACACGAACCGCTGCGCATCGGTAGCGCGGCCGTCGCACACCTTCCAATGCCTCTCTCGCAGACCGTGACAACGCTCCAGGCCCGCCATTGCCTCGTTGCGCCTTTGTGCGCCGCGTGCAGCCGGGTCGCCCGCAGTCGTAACCAAGCCGCTAGCCAAACGCGGTCCAAACCAAAGCAAAAAGGAGAAGTCATGAAATCGGTCGATTTTCTGAAGGCACTGGGTGGTGTTGTCGCAATGGTTGTCGCATGCCACACGTATGCCCAGGCAAGCGACTCCACGTCCACCGGCACGACGGCGGCAGCGCCCGCCGCCAATTCGAAGGCTGCCAAGAAGGAGAACCGCGCGCTCGGCAAGAAGGTCCGCTCGGCGCTCCAGAAGTCGGGTGGCATCGACGTGTCGAAAATCAACGTCCGCGCCCGTGGCGGCGCCGTGACGCTGACAGGCACTGCGCCCGACAACGACCAGATCCAGAAGGCTGGCGAAGTCACGAAAGGCGTGGATGGCGTGACTTCGGTGTCGAACAGGATCACCGTCCGGCAGCAGTAATCGATGCGGCCGCGCCGGCGCCCAAGGGACCGCGGTCCGGATGGCGCGGGCGGCGGACGACGGGCAGCGCGACGGGCGGTACCGTGCATCTTGCGGCGTCCTTACCGGTCAGAATGACAAGCGGGCTTCCGTGCCGAACGGAAGCCCGTTTTTGTTTGGCGCGGTTTTGTACCGTTTTGCCGGGCATTGGCGCGGCGCGTAGGTTCGGCAAGTCGGGGACGCGCGCGGCAAACGGCTGCGCGAAGGCCCGCATTTCTCCACGAAACGGGACGGCGCGGCCGCCGTCTCCGCGCGTAGACGGCAAGCGGATCGCCTCGAAAGCCGCAGCCGGCCGATATTCCAGGCCATGCAGGCGTGGCGCGGCGGGTGTCGTCGCCAGTGAATTGTCTACGGCGCAAGACGGTCCGCGTGGCTCGCGTTCGCGGTCATCCAAAGCGCGAACGCGCTCTGAACCTGCCCGGCAGCGCGTCCGGCGCGACATCCGTGCATTCGGCGCGAAACTTGCATTGGAGCAGCCGCCGTCGGCTCGCCCGCTGCGTGCTTCGACTGACGGCAGCGGATGAGCCCCGGCGCCGACACAACAAGACACTGGAGACGACGATGACAGGGAAACTGCCGTTCAGACGTGCCGCCACTGCTCTTTGCACGACGATGTCCGCGATACTGCTCGCCGCGTGTGGCCACGGCGACGATCACCACAACAACCCAACCACTAACGCGCTGCCATCATTCGTGGTGTCCAGCAGCGTCACGACGACCGCCTATGACGGCAACAGCGACGACCTGCTGACGGGCGGCCTCGGCAAGACGGGCCTCGGCTCGGCGACGCCGCCTTCGTTCGCGAACTCCGCCGCGCCGACGCCCGCCGAGTTGCGCCGCCTTGCGATCTGGTCGAACTACCGGGCGCTCGTCGATATGTCGGCGAACGGCGGCTATGGGCGCTTCTGGGGGCCCAACGTCGACCTGAACGGCAACGACACGCTCGGCGAGGGCAAGATCGCCGGCACCGAGTATCTCGCCTACGCCGACAACGGCACGGGCCAGCAGAACGTGACCTTGATGGTGCAGGTGCCGTCGACGTTCGACCCGAACAATCCGTGCATCGTCACGGCGACGTCGTCGGGTTCGCGCGGCGTCTACGGCGCGATTTCGGCGGCGGGCGAGTGGGGCCTCAAGCGCGGCTGCGCGGTCGCCTACACCGACAAGGGCAGCGGCAACGGCGCGCATGAGCTGGCGACGAGCCTCGTCACGCTGATGAACGGCACGGTCGCGGCGGCAACGGCGGCGGGCACGAAGAGCCTCTTCACGGCGAACGTGTCGTCGAGCGCGCTGTCGTCGTTCAACACCGGCTTCCCGAACCGCTATGCGTTCAAGCACGCGCACTCGCAGCAGAACCCCGAGCAGGACTGGGGCAAGAACACGCTCGAAGCCGTGCAGTTCGCCTACTGGGCGCTCAACCAGCAGTTCGCGCCGACCGTCGATAACAACGGCCAGCAGCACGGCGTGCGCTACAGCCCCGGCAGCATTACGACGATCGCGGCGTCCGTCAGCAACGGCGGCGGCGCGTCGCTCGCGGCGGCCGAGCAGGACACGCAGGGATGGATCACGGCTGTCGTCGTCGGCGAGCCGCAGATCAATCTGCGCATGGCGTCGTCGGCGAAGGTGCTGGAGGGCGCCGTCCCCATTCCCGCAGCGGGCGCGCCGCTGGCCGACTACATGACCTACGCGAACATGCTGCAGCCGTGCGCGGCGGCCGCGACGGCGGCGGCGGGCTCGCCGTATCTGACGGCGCTGCCGCTCGCGACCACCCAGGCGATCCGCGCGGCGCGCTGCGCGTCGCTGGCGGCAGGGGGCTTCGTGAGCGGCGCGGACGAAACGAGTCAGGCCAACGATGCGCTCAACCGTCTGCACGCGGCCGGCTACGAAACCGACTCGGACCTGCTGCACGCGCCGATGTGGGATTCGCAAGCCGTGCCCGCTGTCGCCGTCACGTATGCGAACGCGTACACGAAGTCGAGCGTGGTCGACAATCTGTGCGGCTTCAGCTTCGGCACGACGAACGCGGCGACAGGCGCAGCGGGCGTCGCGCCGACGGTGCCGCCGATGTTCTCCATCTTCGGCCTCGGCAACGGCGTGCCGCCGACCAACGGCATCAACCTCGTCTACAACAACTCGGCGGCGCCTGGCGGCGCGGACCATCGGCTTGCGACGCCCGACGCCAGCTTCACGGGCGCCGCGTGTCTGCGCGCGCTGTGGACGACGGGCGACCAGCGCATGCAGGACAACGTCAACGCGATCCGCGTGACCGCGAATCTGCACGGCAAGCCGGCCATCATCGTGCAGGGACGCAGCGACGCCCTCGTGCCCGTGAATCACGCATCGCGCGCGTATCTGGCGATGAACAGCATCACGGAGGGTTCGAAGAGCCAGCTGTCGTTCTATGAAGTGATGAACGGCCAGCACTTCGACGCGTTCCTGAGCACGGCCGGCTTCGACACGCGCTTCATCCCGGTTCACTACTACAACATCCAGGCACTCGACCTGATGTGGAATCACCTGAAGAGCGGCGCGCCGCTGCCGCCGTCGCAGGTGATCCGCACGGTGCCACGCGGTGGCACGCCGGGTGCTGCGCCTGCATTGACGACGGCGAATCTGCCCGCGATCTCGATGAGCCCGGGCGCGAATGCGATTCAGGTCGGAGCGGGCGCGGTGAACGTGCCCAAGTGAAGGGCATCAGGGTCATGAAACTCATGAAGCGCCGCTTGCCGTAGCAACGATCGCACCGCTCGCGTCAGCGCAGAAAGTCAGCGCAGAAATCCGCGAGCGGTGTGACGCGCGCATGAGATGTCGTCGCAACGATGCACACGAATGGAGCCGGACACAGGGCGCCTTGCAAGCAACCGGTCGGGCGCATCGTGCATGCATCGTTCAAACGCGACGGACCATCGTGCTTGTGCGCCGTGACACACTGTTTACCCGTCGCGTGAAGTACTGTGAAGTATCGACGCTTCCGGAGCGACGGCCATGGACAGACACCGCTTCACTTACACCGATCTCCCCATCGGCGAACGCGCCGCGTTCGAACTGGTCTGCGCGCGGCATGGATTTGCGCCCGCGCATTTCGACATCACCGCCTCCGATGATCCCGACGACGCCTCACATCACGCGCGCCTGTTGACGATACGGCGCGGCGGCTGGGCGCAGTCGTATCACGAGGACCAGGCGGGCCACTGGATCCGGCAGTTCGAAACCGATCTCAATTGCCGCTTCTTCAAATGATCGTCACGGCGCGGCGCACGATGTGCGGTGCAGACATCGCGTGCGGCGACGCGGCGCATCACGCCATCACGAGCTTCACGCCGACGAGCGTCAGCGTCGCCGCGAGCAGGTTGCGCAGCAGCTTGTCCGGTGCCTTCGACGACAGATAGCTGCCGATCATGATGCCCGGAATCGAGCCGACCAGCAGCGACGCGAGCAGCGACCAGTTGACCGACCCGAGCAGCCAGTGGCCCGCGCCCGCAAGCAGCGTGAGCGGCACGGCGTGCGCGATGTCCGAGCCGACGATGCGCGTGGTCGGCAGCATCGGGTAGAGCAGCAGCAGCACCGTGACGCCGATCGCGCCCGCGCCCACCGACGTCAGCGACACCAGCACGCCGAGGACCGCGCCCGTCAGCATCGTCAGCGCGAGCGTGCTGCCCTGGCCCGTCGCGCGCTTGCGAGAGGCCGCGAACGCGGTGAGCTGCGGCCGGAACACTAGCGCGATCGCAGTGATCAGCAGCGCGACGCCCAGTACGACGGAAATCAGATGTCCGCCGCGCTGCGATTCCATCCCGTAGCGATGCAGCAGGATCAGCGTGACGGTCGCGGCAGGCACGCTGCCCGCCGCCAGCCGCAGCGTCACCTGCCAGTCGATCGATCCCTTCACGCCGTGCATGAGCGTGCCCGTCGCCTTGGTCGCGGCCGCGTACAGCAGGTCCGTGCCGACGGCCGTCGCGGGATGGATGTTGAAGAGCAGCACGAGGATCGGCGTCATCAGCGAGCCGCCGCCGACGCCCGTCAGCCCGACCAGAAAGCCGACGAAAAGGCCCGACGCGGAATACAGGAGATCGATGTGGGGAAGTGCCATTGCTCGGACCGCGGACGGTCTCTTAAAGAATTCGGTTGCGGGCAGGCTTGCCGGTACAGTCGCCAGAAGCCGCGCTCGGGCTGTGCCTGAAGGCGGTTCTTCAGGCGGGGGCCCGGGCAGTCCGTCAGGCGGTTCCATTGGGCTGCGGCGCGGCGAAAGACCGCTATTGTCGCAAAACCGGCGGCGCAACGTTCCGATGCTCACCGATGTCCGCAATGATGCCGGCTCCCACCGCCCGCTTACAATAGCGTTTCGGGCGCCGCGGGCGCGTCGTGAGGCGTTTGCACGGGGCCCCGACGACGCACGCCGCGCGATGCGTTGCCCGTGCCTCTCCATCCGCAGACCGATAAAAATGAACTACGGCGTCGCCTATGCAGTCCTCGCATTCACCCTATGGGGACTCTTTCCCGTCTACTTCAAGACGCTGCACCAGATTTCCCCCATTGAGATGCTCGCGCACCGGATGGTGTGGTCGATGCTGTTTCTCTTCATCGTGCTGGCCGTGCGGCAGCAATGGCGCTGGCTCGGCCCCGTGCTGCGCGACCGGAAGCTGCTCGGACGCTTCGCCGCGAGCGCGCTGTTGCTGTCGGCGAACTGGGGCACCTATATCTGGGCCGTCAACGCGGGGCATATCGTCGAGGCGAGCCTGGGATATTTCGTCAATCCGCTGATCAACGTGCTGTTCGGCTTCATGCTTCTCGGCGAGCGGCTGCGGCGCGTGCAGTGGCTCTCGGTGGCCGTTGCAGCGTGCGGCGTGCTGTGGCTCACGTGGGAAAACGGCCATCCGCCGTGGATCAGCCTCGCGCTCGCGTTCAGCTTCGCGGGCTACGGGCTGCTGCGCAAGACGGCGCAGCTGGGCGCGCTCGAAGGGCTGACGCTCGAAACCGTGCTTCTTTTTCCTGTCGCCGCGCTGTATCTGTTCGTCGCGTCGTCGCATGGGGCGAGCGGTTTCGGCGACGCGTCGTTCGGCGTGAAGGTGCTGCTCGCGCTCGCCGGGCCGATCACGGCCGTGCCGCTGCTGCTGTTCGCAGCGGGCGCGCGGCGCATTCCGCTGTCGATGCTCGGGCTCATCCAGTACGTGACGCCGTCGCTGCAACTGCTGATTGGCGTGCTGATCTATCAGGAGCCGTTCGGACACGTGCAACTGATCGGCTATGGCGCGATCTGGATCGCGCTCGCGCTCTATTCGCTCGACGGCTTGTGGCGCGCGCGCTTCGCCCGGGCGTGACGTCGACGCGATAAACAAAAGGCCGCCCGCAGGCGGCCCGGCTTGCTGCTGACGATATGCAAGCGTTCGCGTCAGATCGCGCGGCGTACTTCGGCGACGCCGAACGCGGCCAGCGCAAACCCCGCAATGCGGTCGATGACGACGCGCAGGTTGTGCCCGATCGCATGACGTGCAAGCGACACGGCCGTCACAAGAAAGCACCACCACGCGACCGATCCGCAAAACACGCCCAATACCGTCGTGAGGGCGACGCTCGACGAAAACGGTCCGCGCGGCGCGAGTGTCGTGAAGAGGGCTGCGAACATGATGATCGTCTGCGGGTTGGTCAGCGTGAGCAGCAATGCGCTCGCGAAAGCCTTCAACGCGCCCGCATGGCCGATGCCCGCGAGCCTGCCTTCGCCGTTGCCGCCGTTGTTCCCGCTGTTGCTTACATTATCGGCGGGCACTTTCTGCAACATCGTGCGGATGCCGAGATACAGCAGAAAGAGCCCCGCGACGATATGCAGTGGCCTGTCATACGCCAGCATGAACTGCGACACGCTCACGAGTCCGAGCGCGGCGATCAGGCCATAGAACGCATCGCCGCCCGCAATGCCGAAGCCGATCGCGAGACCGGCGCGCGGACCATCGGTGAGCGTGCGGCGAATGCACAGCATGCCCATCGGACCGACGGGCGCCGCGACCGCGAGACCCACGCCCGCTGCTGTGAAGAAAAGACCGGGACTCAACATCGATGCTCCTGTGTATTTGACGTGACATGAGGGCCACGGCGGATGACCATCCGCAAGCATAGCCGTGCATCGCATAGCGCGGCAAATGCGGACAAAAATGGCCGCGTGCTTATCGTGAAGGCGTGCGCATCGCTGCTGCGAATCGTTCAGGCCTCCACCGGATGCTCCCTGTCCCGATGATGGTCGGCGGCGAGGAACATATACATCGCGGGTACCACGAAGAGCGTGAACAGCGTGCCGATCGACAGCCCCGTGAAGATCACGAGCCCCATCGCGTTGCGGCCCGCCGCGCCCGCGCCCGATGCGATCACGAGCGGCAGCACGCCCAGAACCATGGCCGCCGTCGTCATCAGGATCGGCCGCAAGCGCACGCCGGCCGCTTCTTCGAGCGCTTCGCGCTTGCCGCGTCCCGCGCGTTGCAGCTCGTTGGCGAACTGCACGATCAGAATGCCGTGCTTGCTGACGAGGCCCATCAGCGTGACGAGGCCGACCTGCGTGTAGATGTTGAGCGTCGAGAGTCCCACGTTGATGAAGATGAGCGCGCCGAATAGCGCCATCGGCACCGACACGAGAATCACGACAGGGTCGCGGAAGCTCTCGAACTGCGCGGCGAGCGCGAGAAACACGATGATCGTCGCGAACAGCAGCGTGATCACGAAGCCGCCGGACTCCTGCACGAACTGCCGCGACAGGCCCGAGTAGTCGGCCGTATAGCCCGTCGGCGCGACGTCGGCGGTGGCCTTGCGCAGGAAGTCGAGCACTTCGCCTTGCGAGATGCCTGGCGCGAGCACGCCGGAAATCGTCGCCGAATTGAGCTGCTGGAAGTGATTGATCGACTCGGGCACGATGGTCTGCTTCAGATGCGTGACCGTCGATGCGGGAATCACGCTGCCATCGGGCGTGCGCAAATAGTAGTCGAGCACTTGCGACGGGTTCAGCCGGTCCGTTTGCAGCACTTGCGGAATCACCTTGTACGAGCGGCCCGCGATCGAAAAGTAATTGACGTAGTTGCCGCCGAGCGCCGCGCCGAGCGTCTGCCCGACATCGCTTTGCGACAAGCCGAGCGAAGCGACCTTGTCGCGATCGACGAGCAGCACGCTTTCGGGCTTGTCGATCTTCAGGTCGCTGTCGACGAAGAAGAACATGCCGCTCTCGCGCGCCTTTTGCAGCACCGCTTGCGACACTTCATTGAGGTTCTCGAACGGCTCCGTCGTGCTGATGACGAATTGCACAGGCAGCCCTTGCGCGCCCGGCAGCGGCGGAAACTGGAACGCGGCGACGCGCGCGCCCGCGATGCCGTTCCACTGCTGCTGCAATTCCTGCTGCAATTGCGTCGCGCCTTTCTTGCGCTTGTCCCACGTCTTGAAGAGCACGCCGCCGATGCCCTGGTTCAGCGTCGGCGCGCCCGTCAGCTGGAACATCTGCGAGTACTCGGGCAACTGCTTCGAGATGTCGAACACCTGGTCCGCGTAAGTCTGCATCTGCTGGATCGTCGCGTTCGGCGGCCCCTGGATCTGCGACAGCACGATGCCCTGGTCCTCCTGCGGCGCAAGCTCCGATTGCGACGTCATGAAGAGATACACGGTGCCGCACAACAGCAGCGCGCCCATCACGATGAACACGGGCCACGTGTCGAGCATCGCATGCAGAAGGCGCCCATAGCCGCGATGCACGCGCTCGAACTGCCCGTCGACGAAGCGCGCGAAGCGGCCCGACTCCTGGTCCGTGCGGAAGAAGCGCGAGCACATCATCGGCGAAAGAGACAGCGCGATCACGCCCGATACCGTCACCGCGCCCGCCAGCGAGAACGCGAACTCGGTGAAGAGCGCGCCCGTGAGTCCGCCCTGGAAACCGATCGGCAGGTACACGGCAACGAGCACGACCGTCATCGCGAGAATCGGTCCGCCGAGTTCGCGCGCGGCGATCAGCGCGGCTTCGAAGGGCTGCTTGCCTTCCTCCTTCATATGCCGGTCGACGTTCTCGACCACGATGATCGCATCGTCGACGACGAGCCCGATCGCGAGCACCAGCGCCAGCAGTGTCAGCAGATTGATCGAATAGCCGAGCAGTTGCATCACGAAGAACGTGCCGATCAGCGAGAGCGGCATCGCGATCACGGGCACGATCACCGCGCGGAAACTGCCGAGGAACAGGAAGATCACGGCCGTCACGATTAGCAGCGCTTCGACGAGCGTCTTCACCACTTCTTCGATCGCCGTATTGATGAAGTCGGTTGCGTCATAGACGATGTCACCCGTCATGCCTGTCGGGAACTGCTTTTGCAGATCGGGGAAAATCGTTTTCACGCGCTTCGCGACGTCGAGCACGTTCGCGTCGGGCGCCACCTTGATGCCGATGAACACCGAACGCTTGCCGCTGAACGCGACGTTGAAATCGTAGTTGTCCGCGCCGAGCACGACGTTCGCGACATCTTCGAGGCGCACGATCGCGCCGTTCTTCTGCTTGACGACGAGCTTCTTGAAGTCGTCGACGGAATGCAGGTCCGTGCCCGCATTCAGGTCGACGCTGATCATCTGGCCTTTGGTCGTGCCGAGCGTTGCCAGATAGTTGTTGTTGCCGAGAGCCGTGAAGACGTCGGCGGCCGTGACGTTGTGCGCGGCGAGCCGGTTCGAATCGAGCCACGCGCGCAGCGCGAACTGACGGCCGCCGAGAATTTCCGCCGTCTGCACGCCCTGGATCGAATCGAGCTTTGGCTTTACGACGCGCAGCAGATAGTCGGTGACGTTGTTGCTCGGCAGCACGTCGCTGTAGAAGCCCATGTACATGGCGTCGGTGGTCTGGCCCACCTGCACGGTCAGCACCGGCTGCTGCGCTTGCGGCGGCAACTGGTTGCGCACCGACGCGATCTGCGTGTTGATCTCCGTCAGCGCGCGATTCGAGTCGTAGTTCAGGCGCAGCGTCGCGGTGATCGTCGAGACGCCCGTGCTGCTCGTCGACGACATGTAGTCGATACCCTGGGCTTGCGCGATCGCGGATTCGAGCGGCTGCGTGATGAAACCGGCCATCGTGTCGGCGCTTGCGCCGTAATACGAAGTGGTGATCGTCACCACGCCGTTTTCGGTCTGCGGATATTCGCTGACTTTCAGCGCGGAGAGCGAGCGCAAGCCGAGCACGAGGATCAGCAGACTCACCACCGATGCGAGCACCGGGCGTTCAATGAAGATGTCGGTGAATTTCATCGCGCGGCCTCTTATTGTTCCTGAGGCGTCGGGTTCGGGTTGTCTGCGGGCAGCACGCGGTTGTCGATCACGAGCGGCGTGCCGTTCTTCAGCTTGAGCTGACCGCTCGTCACGACCTGCATACCCTCGCTGATGCCCTTGAGAATCGCGACCTGATCGCCGCGCGTCGGCCCAGGCGTGACGAACACCTGCTGCGCGACGGGCATGACCTTGCCTTGGTCGTTCTTTTGCGCGCCGGGCTTCACGACGAACACGGTCGCGCCATACGGGTTATAGGTGATCGCCGTTTGCGGCAAAGTCAGATAGCGCTGCACGGTGCCCGCGTCGATTTTCACGTTCGCGTACATGCCGGGCAGCAGCTTGCGCTCGCGGTTGTCGACGGTTGCTTCGATCTGCACGTTGCGCGTCGTGCTGTCCACGCGCGGATTGATCGAGCGGATCTTGCCGTCGAACGTGCGGTTGCTGAACGCATTCGTATCGACGACGATCGCCTGGCCGACCTGCAATTGCCCGAGTTGCTGCTGCGGCAGATAGAAGTCGGCGTAGATCGGATCGATGGCTTGCAGCGTGACGATCGCATCGCCGGGATTGATGTACTGGCCGGGGTTGACCGTCGTGATGCCGACGCGTCCCGCGAAGGGCGCGCGTATCGTCTTCTTGTCGACGAGCGCGGCCTGCTGGTCGACCTGGGCTTTCTTGCTCTTCAGGTCGGCGGCATCGGCGTCGAGCTGCGCCTTTGCAATCGCCTGAATGTCGAACTGCGCCTTGTCGCGCTTGTAGACGGTTTGCGCGAGTTCCGCGGCTGCTTGCAGCGACGCCAGTTGCGCGCGATCCGAATCGTCGTTCAGGCGCACGAGCACCTGGCCCACCTTCACTTCCTGGCCCGAGCTGAACGCGATTTCGCGCACAAGCCCGGCCACTTCCGTCGTCACGTCGACGCCGCGCACCGCGCGCAGGCTGCCCACGGCGGCAAGCTGCGGCTGCCATGTCTGATAGCCCGCGACAGCGGCCGTGACGGTCGCGGGCGGCGCGGCGTTGCTCGCCATGAACTTCTTGATCATGTGCGCCCTGAACAGATTGAAGCCGACCAGTGCGCCGAGCAGTACGCCCACGCAGATCAGCATGATGATCATCCGCCTGGTCATCGGTCTTTTCGTTGTCATCGTCGTCTTGTCCTTGCACGGCAAACTGCTGAGGTGCTGATGAGGCACTGATGTGGCACAAACCAACTCGTCCGCCGGCGCTGCCTTCTCATCGCATGCGACGCGCGGCTATCGCAAAAGGATTCACTGCGGCCTGGCAGACGTTGGGGCTGCCGTCGGCGTCGCCTGCGCTGCCTGGCTCGTCGACGTGTCGTTCCACCAGCCGCCGCCGAGCGCCTGGAACAGCGCCGCCGTGTCCGCATAGCGCGCGGCCTGCGCCTGCGCGAGATTCACGACGGTCTGCTGGTACTGACGCTGCGCATCGAGCAACGCCAGATAGCTGACGCCGCCGATGCGAAACTGGCCGCGCGTCAGGTCGAGCGAATCGCGTGCCGCGCGCCATGCCTCCGTCTGCGCTTGCAAGCCGGTGGCATCGTGTTCGAGTGCGCGCAATGTATCGGCGACGTTCTGGAACGCGAGCAGCACAGTCTGCCGGTATTGCGCGTTGGCCTGATCGAAGGCGGCTTCGGCTGCGCGCTTTTGCGCGCTCAGTTGGCCGCCGTGAAAGATCGGCTGCGTGACGCCTGCGCCGATGCTCCAGATCATGTCGGCGTACTTGAGCAAGCCCGCGGGCGTAAGCGCCTGCGGGCCGTAGCTCGCAGACAGCGTGAGCTGCGGATACATGTTCGCCGTCGCGACGCCGACCTGGGCGCTCGCCTGATGCAGCGTGGCGTCGGCGGCGAGGATGTCGGGCCGCTGCCGCGCGAGTGACGACGGCACGCTGACGGGCAAGCTCTGCGGCAGCGTGAACATCGACAGCGTGAACTCGGGCACGCCCGTGTCGCTCGGTGGCTTGCCCGCTAGCACGGCGAGTTGATGGCGCGTCTGGTCGAGCGACTGGCGCAGCGGCGGCAGCGTCGCACGCGTCTGCGCGACGAGCGTTTCCTGCGAGAGCACGGCCGCGCGGCTCACGCCGCCAAGCTCGAACTGCTTGCGCAACACGCCGAGCTGCGCGTCTTCGTCGGTGGCAATGCGCTCGGTTGCTTCGATCTGCTCGCGCAACGACGCCTCCTTGACGGCCGCCGTCACGATGTTCGCCGACAACGCGAGATACGCGGCTTGCAACTGAAAGCCCTCGTAATCGACCTGCGAGCGCAGCGATTCGAGTTCGCGTCTTCCGCCGCCAAACACATCGAGGTTGTACGACACGCTCACCGATGCGTTATAGAGGTTCAGCACTTCCGTGAGTCCCGGCTGGCCGAACGTGACGCCGTTGAATTTCTCGCGCGTCGCGTTGGCCTTTGCATCGACAGACGGATACAGCGTGGTGCCCATTTGCGCGCGCAGATTCTCGCCGGCTTGCCTGAGCGCCGCTTGCGCAGCGGCGACGTTGGGACTGTTGGCGAGCGCTTCGCGGATCAGCGCGTCGAGCGGCTCGCAATGAAAGAGCGTCCACCACTGTGCGGGAATGTCCTGGCCGGCGACGAACCGTTGCGGGACGCCCGAAGCGCCCGGCGACGGCGCCGTTTGATCGGGCAGCGGCGTGGGCGTGTAGGTTTCGGTGGCGGGCGGGGCGGGCGTGCGGTAATCGGGGCCGACCATGCAGCCCGACAACGCGATCAGGACAGCGATCGATGCAGCGCGCGCAAAGGTCTCATATGTTGGGCGGCGGCGAAACGCACCGCGCGAATGCCGGCGCAATCGATCGCGATTGTGACTGCGACTGAAACTGCGGTTGACGTCTTCGATCATTTATCCACCTTGCTTTACTGCGCGGACTACGAACGAAATAGCGAATGCAGCAATTCAACAGCCTGATGCCGCGCATAGCCTAGCATGGGTCGTTGCAAACTCCGCCATGCATGCAGAACATTTAGGGAAATAGGCGCGCATTAACGTCGGCAAACGTTAAATGCATCGGGAGCGCATGCAATACGAGAAAGGGCACGGCTTGCATCGCGTATCGATGCAAGCCGTGCCCTTGAGATGCGGATAGACGAACTATCCGGTAAGCGATCGAAAATCGGCGTGTGCGGCGAAGTGAAAGTTCAGCAACGCGGGCGCGAATGCAAGCGTCGACGCTAGTGCGTATCGGCGCCGCGCTCGCCCGATGTCGCTACAGTGCCCGGTCTGCGCAGCATCTTGTCGACTTCGCCCGCATGCATCTCTTCGACCGAGATCATTTGTCGCGCATATTCTTCGAGTGCAACGGACCGGTCTTTCGCAAGCGCAAGCAGATCGCGATAAAGGCCGAGCGCGACGTCTTCGGCTGCAAGCGACTCGCGCAGAATGGACGCGATATCGGTCGTATGCGAATCGAGCAAGGGACCGATGCCGAGCGACGGATACTCGCCGAGCGTCGTGATCCATTCGCCCGCGAGATGCGCATGCGCGAGCGATTCGCCGGCCTGCTGGCGCAGCCATGACACGATCGGGATGCGGCCAAAGCCGAACACAAGAAAAGAGTAGTGCGTATAACGGACCACGCCCGCCAGCTCGGATTCGAGAATCTGGTTGAGCACGGCAATGACCTTATCCTTTTCGATCTCTGACATAGCGCCCTCCGCGAAGCTCGTCGAATGCCGGTTAGTGCCGGTTAATGCGGTTAATGCGGTTAATGCGGTTAATGCGGTTAATGCGGTTAATGCGGTTAGACGAAGGTTTTCATTGTTGGCCCCGGCTTTCCAAAGATCAAGCGAATCGGCGCGGCGATGCAATCAGCGAGTGACGACGACACCAGGCACAGCCGCGACCGGCTGCGCATAGACGATGCTTCTTGCAGGCGCAACGGCGTAAGCAGGCGCCGCGACGACGGGCACGGCCACCGTCGCATAGGGCAACGGCTTCGCGGGCGCGGGCGGCGGTACCACGGCGATATAAGGCACAACGGGGACCGTGGGCACCACAGCCACGACGGGCCCCACGGGTGCGCTGTTGACCACAGGCACGACATAAGGCGGTTGCGGCGGCACGTAATACAGCGTGCGCGGCGGCGCGTAGACGACGGCGGGCACATAGGCCGCGTGGACGAACACGGTGCCGGCGAAGGCGCTGGTCGAGCAGGCGATACCCATCGCGGCAATCGCGGACGTATAAGCAGAGCGAATGTTCACATCAAACTCCTGGGCGGGACGAGCGGACAGTCGGCGGATGGAATGCGGAGTCCTCACATCGCCGCCGACGTGCAGACGATACGCAACGCATCCCCGGATGGGCAGCGATAACTTGTTTCATTCGATGTCGCCGGAAAAGCACGCTCATGCTTGAAGCGTTTGCTGTATTTGCTGCGCTTGCTTCGTGATCGCGATGCAACAGCGCATCGGCGACACGCGTGAATGCACGGTCCATGCGGCGAATCGCACGACATATGGCGACATAACTTTGAAATTGCCTTCCGCTTTCCAGGCGGCAAGAATTCGCTTCGCCAACGACGAATCGCAACACACGTGAGCGAAGAAGTTGAATGAACCGATTGGAGAGTGAGATGAAGAAGTGGATCGCCATGCTGGCTTTGTGCATTGCATCGACGGGCGCGATGGCGCAAACGGCGCCGCAACCGATGGCCGCATCGCCGCGTATGGAGCGGATGATGCAGGAATTGCAGCAGCGTTTCGCCGCCGCCAACACGACGCATGACGGCAAGCTGACGCTGGCGCAGGCCCAGACAGGCATGCCGCGCGTCGCGCAGCATTTCAGCGAGATCGACGCGCAGAAACAGGGCTATGTGACGCTCGTGCAGATCGAGCAATTCATGGCGCAGCGCGCGGGATCGCACTGACGGAAAAACGGGTCGGCCCGAAGCTAAACTGTTGCAACGGTAGCGAAAGGAGCCATCGCATGGACCGACCCGCTCGCATCATCGTGCTCGACGACGAAGCGGAACTGCGCAACATGCTGCAGCGCTTTCTGAGCGGACATGGCTTCGAGGTCCGCGCCGTCGAAAACAGCAAGCGGCTCGAACGCTACCTTCAGCGCGAGCCCTACGACTTGCTGGTGCTCGACCTGATGATCGGCGAAGAAGACGGCTTGCAGATCTGCGCGCGCCTGCGCGCGGAAGGCCATACGATGCCGATCCTGATGCTCACGGCGAAGGGCGATCCGCTCGATCGCGTGATCGGCCTCGAAACAGGCGCCGACGATTACCTCGCGAAACCCTTCCTGCCGCGCGAACTGGTGGCGCGCATCAATGCGCTGTTGCGCCGTCAGAAGATCGCATCGGGCGATCCGACCGTCACTACTCAAACGCTGCGCTTCGGCGACTTCCGGCTCGATGTCGGCAAGCAGTGTCTCTATCGGCTCGATACGCTTGTCGAACTGCACTCCGCGCAGATGCTGCTACTGACGGCGCTCGCGGCGTCGCCGAATCGCGCAGTGAGTCGCGACAATCTGATCGCGCGCGCCAGAGGGCGCGACCACGATGCGCTCGATCGCAGCATCGACGTGCAGATTCTGCGCTTGCGGCAGGCGATAGAAAGCGATCCGTCGAAGCCGCGTTTCATCAAGACCGTGTGGGGCGTCGGCTATATGCTCGTCGCCGACGTCGAAGCATGAACACGCGCATCCTGTCGCGCCTGCTGCCGCGCAGCGTCCTCACGCGCAACATCATGCTGCTGATCGTGCTGATGGCGGTGAGCCAGGTCTGCGCGCTGAGCGTGCTGATCCACTATGTGCAAAGTCCGCGTACCGAGCGCGCCGCGGCCGTGTTCGGCACGTACATCAGGACATTGGACAACGCGCTCGCCGCGTCGCCCGAGACTGCGCGCGACACGCTCGTCGCGCGGCTCGACGCGCGCAACGAACCGCCCGCCGACGCGGTGACGGAGCCGCGCGTCAGGCTGCTCGCTTTCTACCGGCTTCACCAGTTGCAGCTGTTTCTGGAAAGTCTGAGCCACTATCTGCCGTCGGGTTCGGAAGTGCGTTGGCAACAGGCCGGCCCGCGCATGTGGATACGCATGCACGTCGCGGGCAAGCTGTACTGGATCGGCTTGCAGGTGCCGGAAGAGGCGCAGGGCGGCGGCATGCTGACGGCCGTGTTGCTGTCGCTGGGGCTCGGCATGCTGGCGGCGTTGACGGGCTTCGCGCTGCAACGCTATCTGAACCGTCCGCTACAGGAACTCGCGCACGCGGCGCGGCGCGTGAGCGCGGGCGAAACGCCACCCTCTTTGCCCGTCGACGGGCCGACCGAAATCGCGCAGGTGAGCGGCGCGTTCAATCAGATGATGCAGGCGTTGCAGCAGGCCGAGGCGACGCGCGCGCTGATGCTCGCGGGCGTTTCGCACGACATCCGCACGCCGCTCACGAAGCTGCGTCTCGCGATGGCGATGGCGAACGAGACGGGCGGCGACGATGCATTCGCCGGCGCAGCGGAATCGTATCTCGATCAGATCGACACGATCCTTCAGCAGTTCACGGACTACGCGGGAAGCGGCGAGCGCGAGACGCCGCAGCCCGGCGACCTGAACGCGCTGATCAGCCAGCTTGCCGCGGATTTCGCGGGACTCGGGCACGAGTTCGAGCTGTCGCTGGGTGAGCTTCCCGAACACGCGTTCCGGCCCATCACGATGATGCGGCTCGTGATGAACCTGATGCAGAACGCTGTCGTGTACGGGCAGACGGGGCTGGCTGTCAGGACATGGGCCGATGCGGGTGCAATCCGTGTAGCGGTCGCGGATCGCGGCAAGGGACTGAGCGCGGAAGAACTCGAACGGCTGAAGGCGCCGTTCCAGCGAGGCAAGAATGCGCATGGCAAGACGGGCGGCACGGGGCTGGGTCTCGCGATCGTCGAGCGCATCGCGCGATTGCATGGCGGCACGCTGGAGTTTCATCCGCGCGAAGGCGGCGGGCTCGAAGTCTGGGCCGTTCTGCCGATTCAGCGTCGCGTGGCGGCGCAACCGGCTATGTGATCTTCGCGCGGTCCGCGTCTACGGATGACACGCGCTGCGCGAGACTTTTGCCGCGTGAGCCGCTAATCTGTCGACTGTCTTGATCGGCCACGCCAGTGGAAAGCGGATCTGCGATGACACGCGTCGAACGCCCGTTCGAACGACTGGAAGACGAATGGCTCGAGGCCGATGGCTTCGGCGGCTTTGCATCGGGCACGGTGGGCACGTTGCGCACGCGCCGTTATCACGCGCTGCTGCTGACGGCGACGCGCGCGCCTGCGGGGCGCGTGGTGCTCGTCAATGGCATCGAAGCGTGGATCGACGCGAACGGAGCGCGCTATCCGCTCACGATGCAGCGCTACGCGCCCGACATTCTGTATCCCGACATCGCCGCGAGTCTGATCGCATTCGATACGATGCCATGGCCGACATGGCGTTTCCAGATCGACGCGCAAACGAGCGTGATCGCCGAAGCATTCGTTGCGAAAAGGACGTGCGAGACAGTGCTGCGCTGGCGGGCGGAGTTCGAAGAAGATAAGCCGCGCGATTACGCGATCGCGCTGCGTGTGCGTCCGTTGCTGTCGGGCCGCGACTATCACGCGCTGCATCACGAGAACGGCGCATTCGATTTCACCGCTCTCGTCGATGGCGAGCGCGTGCAATGGCAGCCGTATCGCGATCTGCCCGCGACTCGCGCGCTGACGAACGGCGCATACGAACACGCGCCCGACTGGTATCGCAACTTCTGTTATGTGCGCGAACGCGAGCGCGGCCTCGACTACACGGAAGACCTCGCGACGCCCGGCGTCTTCAGCTTCGATCTTTTGAGCGATGCGGCCGTCATGGTGCTAAGCGCGGACATGGGTCATGTGCCGACCGACAGGCAGGCGGCGAGCGCACACGCCGAAGCGCTCGCGAGTACTGAATCATCGCGTCGCGCTTCTTTCGCATCGCGCCTGCAACGTTCCGCCGATGCCTATGTCGTCGCGCGTTCGACGGGCCGCACGATCGTCGCGGGCTTTCCGTGGTTCACCGATTGGGGCCGCGATACGTTCATCGCGATGCGCGGCCTGCTCATCGCCACGGGGCGCCATGCGGAAGCGGAATCGATTCTGCTTGCGTGGGCGGGCACGATCTCCGAGGGCATGTGTCCGAACCGCTTCCCCGACTATGGCGATCAGCCCGAGTACAACTCGGTGGACGCATCGCTCTGGTTCGCGATTGCCTCGCATGATTATCTGGAGACGGGACATGCGTCGAACGAAACGCGAGGCCGCTTGCAGGAAGCTGTCGATACGATCCTGTCCGGCTACACGCAAGGCACCCGTTACGGCATACGCGCCGACGACGACGGCCTGTTGTGCGCCGGCGTGCCGGGCGTGCAGCTCACGTGGATGGACGCCAAGGTCGGCGACTGGGTCGTGACGCCGCGCATCGGCAAGCCCGTCGAAGTGCAGGCGCTGTGGTTCAACGCGTTGCAGATTGCCGCGCAATGGAATGCGCGCTGGCGCGAGCCCGCAATGCGCGCGGCGCAGTCGTTTGCCGGGCGCTTCGTCGATCCGCAAACGGGCGCGCTGTTTGATAACGTCGATGTCGATCACGTGCGGGGCGCCGTCGATCGCTCCGTGCGGCCCAATCAGATTTTCGCCGCCGGCGGGCTGCCGTTCGCGCTCGTCGAAGGGGAGACGGCGCGCGCCGTTGTTGCGCAGGTGGAAGCACATCTGCTGACGCCGCTCGGATTGCGCACGCTGTCGCCGGAAGATGCTGCGTATCGCGGGCGCTATACGGGGACGCCGTTCGAGCGCGACGGCGCCTATCATCAGGGGACCGTATGGCCCTGGCTGCTCGGTCCTTTCATCGAGGCATGGCTGCGCGTGCAACGTCCCGATGCCGCCGCACGCGACGCGGCGCGCGCGCGCTTTCTCGCGCCGCTCGATGCACATCTGGACCGCGCGGGCCTCGATCACATTTCAGAAGTCGCGGACGGTGACGCGCCCCATGCGCCGGGCGGCACGCCGTTTCAGGCGTGGTCGCTTGGGGAGCGGTTGCGTGTGGGGGTGTTGCTTGGGGAATGCATCAGCGCAGAGATGCCTGCTACGACACACGAACACCCCAACCGCGCTACGATGTGACTCCCGACGCCACCACGAGACGAAGGACGCTGCCATGCCTGCGCTGCGCGCTGCCAATCTGCTTTCCACGACCGAGGGGCTACGTCTGCATTCCGCCGAGTGCGCGCGCTGGCAGCGCTGGGGTCCGTACCTCAGCGAGCGTCAATGGGGCACGGTGCGCGAGGACTACAGCCCGAACGGCACCGCATGGGACTACTTCCCGCACGATCACGCGCGCAGCCGCGCGTATCGCTGGGGCGAGGACGGCATCGCAGGATTCGGTGACGAGACGTTGAACTGGTGCGTGTCGATTGCAATGTGGAATCGCGCCGATCCCATTCTGAAAGAGCGTCTGTTCGGCCTCACGAATCAGGAAGGCAATCACGGCGAGGACGTGAAGGAGCTGTACTTCTATCTGGACGGCACGCCGACGCATTCCTATATGCGCATGCTATACAAGTACCCGCATGCCGCGTTTCCGTATCAGGATCTCGTCGCGGAAAACGCGCGGCGCGGCGGCGACATGCCCGAGTACGAAGTGCTCGATACAGGCGTGTTCGACGATCTGCGCTACTTCGATGTGACCGTCGAATACGCAAAGAACACGCCTGAAGATATCGTGATGCGCGTCACTGTCGAGAATCGCGCGGACGAGTCAGCGGCGCTCGATCTTCTGCCGCAGATATGGGCGCGCAACAAGTGGTCGTGGAAGGACGCCGACGAGCGGCCGAAGCTCGTCAAGGAAACGGTGCACGGCGTCACGCGCCTGCTCGGCACGCACCCGGGCCACGAGCCGATTGTCGTGACCGCGTGGTCGCCCGATACGACCGTGCTCGAATGGATATTCTGCGAGAACGATACGAACGTCCGGCGTCATTTCAACATGGAGTCGGCGGGTCCGTTCAAGGACGGCTTCAACGAGTACCTCGTGCATGGCGACGCCGACGCGATTCGCCGCGACGCGGGCACGAAGGCGGCCGCGCATGTGCCGTTGAATCTGCCGCCGCACGGCACGGCTGTCGTCTATCTGCGCTGGCGGCCCGAGTTCGCCGTCGACGACGAGCCGCTCGACGTCGACGAACTGTTCTCGCAGCGCATCGCCGAAGCCGATGCGTTTTATGCAGCGTTGCAGCGCGACATCGATGGCGAGGACGAACGGCTCGTGCAGCGTCAGGCATTGGCGGGCATGCTGTGGTCGAAGCAGTACTACCAGTTCGACGTGCAACGATGGATGGACGGCGATCCCGCGCAGCCTGCGCCGCCCGAATCACGCAAGCAGGGCCGCAACCGCGACTGGAGGCATCTGTGCAATGCCGACATCGTGTCGATGCCGGACAAGTGGGAGTACCCGTGGTACGCGTCATGGGATCTCGCGTTTCATGCGGCGGCTTTCGCGTTGATCGATCCCGCGTTCGCGAAGCGTCAATTGCTGTTGCTCGTGAAGGACCGCTACATGCATCCGAACGGGCAAATCCCCGCATATGAATGGGCCTTCGGCGATGCGAATCCGCCCGTGCATGCGTGGGCCGCATGGCGTGTCTATGAAATCGACCGTGCACTGACGGGCAAGGGCGACCGCGATTTTCTGGAACTGGTCTTTCACAAGCTGCTGCTCAACTTCTCATGGTGGGTGAACCGCAAGGACGCCGATGGCCACAATATTTTCCAGGGCGGCTTTCTCGGGCTCGATAACGTGGGCATCTTCGATCGCTCGTCGCCGCTGCCGACGGGTGGCCGTATCGATCAGGCCGACGGCACTGCATGGATGGCCGCGTATGCGCTGGACCTGATGCGCATCGCGCTCGAACTCGCGTTTGCAAATCATGTGTTCGTCGATATCGGCGTGAAGTTTTTCGAGCACTTTCTGTATATCGCGCAGGCCGTCAGTTGCGAGGACAACTGCGAAACGGGCCTGTGGGACAGCGAAGACGAGTTCTTCTACGACAAGCTGCGCTTGCCCGACGGCTCCAGCACGCCGATGCGCGTGCGCTCGATCGTCGGCCTGATCCCGCTGATCGCGGTGCATGTACTCGAAGAGCGTTTGCACGGCTCGCTGCCGGGCTTGCGCGATCGCCTCGTATGGTTCCTGCGCTTTCGGCCGGACCTTGCGCGGCTGGTATCGCGCTGGAACGAGCCGGGGCGCGGCAACAGCCTGCTGCTCTCGCTGCTGCGCGGGCATCGGATGAAGGCGCTGCTCAGGCGCGCGCTCGACGAAGCGGAGTTCCTCTCCGATCACGGCGTGCGCGCGCTGTCGCGCGTGCATCGCGACAATCCATTCGTCTATCGGCACAACGGTCAGAGCTTTTGTGTGAAGTACCTGCCCGCCGAATCGGATTCGCGCGTGTTCGGCGGCAATTCGAACTGGCGCGGGCCTGTATGGATGCCCGTCAACTATCTGCTGATCGAGTCGCTCTACGAATTTCACCGCTATTACGGCGACGAGTTTCGCGTCGAGTATCCGACGGGCTCGGGCAACAAGCTGTCGCTGGCCGAGATCGGCGATGCGCTGGCGCGGCGCACGACCACGCTCTTTCTGAAGGACAAGAACGGCGAGCGTCCCGTGATGGCCGCGTATCCGCTGTTGCAGGCTGATCCGCGCTCGCAGGATCTCGTGCTCTTTCACGAGTACTTTCACGGCGACAACGGACGCGGCGTGGGCGCGTCGCATCAGACGGGCTGGACAGGGCTCGTCGCATTGCTGTTGCAGCCGCGCGAACTCGTCAGCTCGGGGAATGTCCCTGTGACGAAAGGCGTCGCTGAACCGGCTGCCGTTGCGACCGCAGCGAAGTAGCGCAACGGCACTGACTCGACAAATACAGACCCAAGGACAACGACCTGGCCATGAGCAAAGCAAAGACAGCAATCGGTGACGAACGGATACTCGCGATCGACGTCGGTGGCACGGGACTGAAGGCGGCCGTGCTCGATTCGTCGGGCGGCATGAAAAGCGAGCGCGTGCGCGTGCCGACGCCGCATCCGTGCACGCCGCAGCAACTTGTCGATATGCTCGCGACACTCGTGCAGCCGCTCGCCCACGAGCATCATCCCGCGTTGATGTCGATCGGCTTTCCCGGCGTCGTGCGCGACAACCGCATTCTGACCGCGCCGAATATCGGCGACGAAAGCTGGCGCGGTTTTCCGCTTGCGGACGAGCTTGCTGCGCGTGTCGGCGGCATGCCCGTGCGGATGATCAACGATGCCGAAATGCAGGGCCTCGCTGCGATCGAAGGGCACGGCATCGAGTTCGTGCTGACGCTCGGCACCGGCGCGGGCACCGCGCTCTTTCGCGACGGCGAGCTGATGCCGCATCTCGAGCTCGCGCATCATCCCGTCAGCAAGGGCCGCGCCTATGACCAGTACATCGGCAACGCGGCGCGCGAGAAAGCGGGCAACAAGCGCTGGAACCGGCGTGTCGAAAAAGTGATCGGCATCCTGGCTTCGCTCGTCAACTACGACAAACTGTGGATCGGTGGCGGCAACGCGTCGAGACTCACGTTCGAGTTGCCGGCGAATGTCGCGATCGTGTCGAACGATGCGGGCATCGAAGGCGGGGCGAAGCTCTGGCATGCGAAGTCCGTGCGCGAGTCGCGCCAGTTGCCCGAAGCGAACCGGAAGACGGGCGCATTCAAATAGCGCGCCGCACGAATGCCTTGAAGCGAAGTGCCCTGACCGTCATGTCGCGGAATAATGGGGCAGGGTAGTCCGTTTGTGCTTTGGCGGCTGCGAATGCGTGGCCGCAGCCCGTTCACCGAGGTCAACGGAGCCGTTCGATGAAAACATTTCCCTATGCACGGCTGGCGCGCGCGGCGCTGTGTGTCGCGTTGTCGGCGGGCGCGATGCAGGTTCTTGCGGCGGATGCTTTCGAAGTCACGTCGCCGGGCACCCCCGATGGCGGCACGGTCGATTCGAGCCATGCGGCAAGCGCGAACAATTGTGGCGGCGGCAACCAGTCGCCCGCCGTGCAGTGGCGCAACGTGCCCGCGGGCACGCGCAGTTTCGCGGTGACGCTGTTCGATCCCGATGGCGCGAAAGGCCTGGGCGTGATCCATTGGGTGCTGTACGGAATACCCGCATCGATGACGTCGATGGCGCATGGCGCGTCCGCGCCCGAGGGCAGCGTGAGCGGCATCAATCGCACCGGCAAGCCCGGCTATTACGGGCCGTGTCCACCCGTCGGCGATGTGCCGCATCACTACGTGCTACAGGTGTATGCGCTAGATCTTTCGCAGGACGCGCTGCAGCCAGGCCTCAATCACGATCAGTTCCTCGCGGCCATCAACAATCATGTGCTGGCCGCGAGCAGCACCGTGCTGCGCTACGGACGCTAACGCGCTCCGCTTAGCGCGGCGCATCGCCCCAACGGTATTCGACCGTCGCCTGATCGAGCTGTGATTTAAGTTCGGCGTCGAGCGTGTAGTCGGCAGCGGCGAGGGAGTCGTTCAGCTGATCGACTCGGCTCGCGCCAATAATCGCCGATGTAATGACGGGATTCGCGAGCACCCACGCGATCGCAGTCTTCGTCATCGGCTCGCCCGTTTTCGCATTGATCTCGCGCAGCGTGTCGATGGTCTTGAACTCGCGCTCGTGCCAGTAGCGCTCCGAGTACATTGCGCCCGCCTTGCCAACCGTTTCGGTGAAGCGTCCTTCTGCAGGTTTCGCGTCTTGACGATGCTTGCCCGTCAGCAGTCCGCCTGCGAGCGGGTTATACGGCATCACGGCGAGACCTTCTTCATCGGCGAGCGGCAGCAGTTCGCGCTCGATCTGCCGGAACAGCAGGTTGTAGCGCGGCTGCACCGACACGAAGCGCGCAGTGCGCAGCACGTCCGCGCGTCCGAGCATGCGCGCGAGCCGGTAAGTGAGATAGTTCGACACGCCGATATAACGCGCCTTGCCCGAGCGCACGATCACGTCGAGCGCTTCGAGCGTTTCGTCGAGCGGCGTGTCGCGGTCATCGGAGTGCAGTTGATACAGATCGACGTAATCGGTGCCGAGACGCCGCAACGACGCATCGATCGCATCGAGCAGATGCTTGCGCGATGCGCCCTGGTCCCACGGCGACGGGCCAACCTTGCCGACGGCTTTCGTCGCGAGAATGAAGCGGTCGCGCTTGCCCTTGAGCCAGCGCCCGACGATTTCCTCCGTGCGGCCCACGACACCCTCGGTGCCCCCGAGCGGATAGACGTCAGCCGTATCGATGAAATTCACGCCGGCGTCCGTTGCCTTGTCGAGAATGCCGCGCGATACGTCTTCTTCGGTTTGCAAGCCGAAGGTCATCGTACCGAGACACAAACGCGAGACAGTAAGGCCAGTGTTACCGAATTTGCGGTATTGCATGATCGACTCCGCGAGAAGGGAACGATGAGTGATGGAGTGGTGCGATGTGCAGCAGGACGGGAACACAAAAGCGCAACAAAGGAGAAAGGATAGCGGCTATTGCGGATTCGCGTCGCTGGTCTGTCATGCGCGGTGGTGCGCAGTTGAATCGACGATACTGCCTTGTCCTTTCTTCGTCCCGTAATGGCGAAAACTTTTCATTCGCGTAAGGTCTAAACGGCTTTGACATCGAGTCGAGGTTCATGTCCGATGAGTGTCGAACGAAGCGTCAACGACAATATCGAGCAAAGCAGTTTCCCCAGGCGCGGTGCGATCGTCGCCGCAGCCGTCGTGGCAGTGGTGACGTTAGGGATTGCCGTCACGTACGCAATCCGGTTGAAAAACAGGAAGGGCAATGCACGCGTGCCCGAGCCTGTGAAGAGCGTCGATCTGGACCGCTACACGGGGCACTGGTACGAGTTTGCGCGCTACGACAATCACTTCGAACGGGGCCGCGATTTCGTCACGGCCAACTATGCGAAGCGCGATGACGGCTCGCTTAGCGTGATCAACACGGGCCGCGACGGCGCAAACGGCGTGCGGCGCATTGCGAGAGGCAAGGCACGCGTGATGCCAGGCTCGGACAACGCCAAACTCAAACTGTCTTTCTTCGGACCGTTCTACGTCGGCGATTACTGGGTGCTCGATCACGCCGACGACTATCGATGGTCGATCATCGGCGAGCCGAGTGGCGCGTATCTATGGATACTCACGCGTGATGCGAAGCCCGAAGGGGAACTGCAACACGCGCTGCTCGAACGCGTGCGCGCGCTCGGCTATGACCTTTCGATGCTGCGCCGTACACAGCACTGACGGCATGGCTGAAAATTTTTCTGCTTTTGCGTAGCGATTGTCCGCTCATTGCTTGTGTTGTGCTACCGAACCGCGCTTCGCGGTAAGTTTTTCGCTTGCCTCGCGCGTCATGCGTGGTCGACGTCAACGCCCTTGCGTCGATCCGCGCACGATCAGCCGTGGCTCCGACGTCACGCACATGCGCGGCGCCTTCTGCGGCGCACCATGCTCGCGCGTCGGCCGCTCGATCAGATCGCGCAGCAGCGTCACGGCAAGTTCGGCTGCTTCGACGGTCGGCACGGCGACGGTCGTCAGCGGCGGGCGCGATTGCTGCGCAAGCTGGATGTCGGTGATGCCGACCACGGAGAGATCGCGCGGCACGTTGCGCCCGAGATCGGCGGCGGCATGAATGGTGCCGAGCGCGGGCAGGTCGTTCGTCGCGAAGATCGCGGTCATGTTCGCGTCGCGCTTCAGCAGATCGCGCGCGGCCGTGTAGCCGCCTTGAATCGTATCGGGCGCGTAGCGCACGTTTTTGGCGGGCACCTTCAGACCCGCTTCGCGCATCGCATCGACGAAGCCTTCGTGACGCGACGCGTGAATGCCAGAAGGCTTGCTGCCGACAATTGCGCCGATGCGCCGATGGCCCAGCTCGATCAGATGCTTCGCGGCTAGCTGGCCTGCAAGACGAAAGTCGACGGCAATGCACGGCAAGCCCGGCGGATCGTCGGGACGCTCCCACATGCACAGCACCACGGGCGCGCCGCGCGCTTGCGTCTTGTGCAGATCGTCGAAGTCGAGATTCGCGTTCATCACGAGTACGCCTTCGGAGAGCGTGCCTGCAATCTGATCGAGGTACGCGCGGCCCGCGTGCGGGTCCTCATTCGTGTTGCAGATGATGACGAAGTGGCCGCTCTTGCGCGCCTCGCGTTCGACGGCAAGCGCGAACTCGGGATAGAACGGATTCGCGATGCTCGACACCATCAACGCGATCGTGGGCGCGCGCCCTTCGGCCAGCGCGCGTGCAGCAAGATGCGGACGATAGTTGAGCGCCTCGACGGCCTCGAGCACGCGCTGGCGTGTCTGCTCGCCGACGCGTCCGCGGTTGCGCAGCACGTTCGAGACCGTGGCTGACGTGACGCCGGCGCGCCGCGCGACTTCGCTGAGTGTGGACATGTTTGCGCGTCAATATATGGGACAAGCGTTCATCATTTGCATTGGCTACGAAGGCGGGGCACCATGCGCGAAACACCAGAACGATGATCGGAGACAGCCTTGACCGGCCCTCGGCAAGGGCTAACGGAGAGGCCGGAGAGGCCGGAGAGCCCGCGATCGCGACACGATCGCGTTTTTTCGGCCGCTTAGATTAAGCGCTTAATCTCCGCTTCGCGCTGATTAAATCACGGAGTCGAAGCGATGGCGAGCATTTCCTTGAGGGGCGTGCAGAAAGCGTATGGAGACAACGCGCCCGTGATCCGCAACGTCGATCTGGAGATCGGCGAGAACGAGTTTTGCGTGTTCCTCGGTCCGTCGGGCTGTGGCAAGTCCACGCTGCTGCGCATGATCGCGGGGCTCGAAGATGTGACGGACGGCGACCTGTCGATCGGCGGGCGCATCGTCAACGACGTGCCTGCCGCCGAGCGCGGCGTCGCGATGGTGTTTCAGACCTATGCGCTCTTTCCGCACATGAGCGTGTACGAGAACATGGCCTTCGGTCTGAAGCTCGCCAAAAAGCCGAAAGACGAAATCGACCGCAAGGTTCGCGAAGCCGCGCGCATCCTGCAACTGGAAGCGCTGCTGGAGCGCAAGCCGCGCGCGCTGTCGGGCGGGCAGCGGCAACGCGTCGCGATTGGCCGCGCGATCGTCCGCGAGCCCGGCGTGTTTCTGTTCGACGAGCCGCTTTCGAATCTCGACGCGACGCTGCGCGGCCAGACGCGCATCGAAATCGCGCGGCTGCACAAGCAGTTCGCATCGGCGAGCGTCGTCTACGTGACGCACGATCAGACGGAAGCCATGACGCTCGCCGACAAGATCGTGCTGCTGCATACGGGCAAGGACACCGAGCGTTACGGCAGCATTGCGCAGATCGGCGCGCCGCTCGAGTTGTATCACCGGCCCAGCAGCCGCTTCGTCGCGGGCTTCATCGGCTCGCCGCGCATGAATTTTCTGCCTGCACGTGTCACGGCGGTCGACGCGCAAGGCGTCGACGTCACGCTCGATCACACGAATGAAACCGTGCGCGTTCTCGTCGACGGCAGCACGCTGCAAGGCGCTCAGCCGGTGACGCTCGGCGTGCGTCCCGAACATCTGCGGCTCATCGCGGCCGATGTATCACGACGTGAGGCAACGCTCACGCGCGCCGTTTCGCTCGTCGAGCATCTCGGCGAACACAGCTATGCGCATCTCGAACAAGCCGGCGGCGACGTGCTGATCGCGAAAGTGCCCGGCAACGCCCGCATCGAGCAGGGCGAGCGCGCGGTATTCGAGGCGCCCGCCAACGCCTGCCATCTTTTCACCGACGACGGATTCGCCGTGAAGGCGCTCAACACCGTCGAACACTACGCATAAGGGACATGCGCATGCGCCTTGGAGTCTGCTATTACCCGGAGCACTGGCCGGAATCGATGTGGGAAGACGACGCGCGCCGTATGAAAGCGCTCGGCATCGAACAGGTGCGAATCGCGGAGTTCGCGTGGAGCCGTATCGAGCCCGCGCCGGGCGAATACGATTGGGGCTGGCTCGATCGTGCCGTCGACGTGCTCGGCAATGCGGGCTTGCAGGTGGTCATGTGCACGCCCACTGCGACGCCGCCGAAGTGGCTGATCGACCGTCATCCCGACATTCTCCCCGTTGGCGCCGATGGCCGGCCGCGTGCGTTTGGCTCGCGACGACACTACGATTTTTCCTCGCCGTCGTATTTCGACGCGTCGCGCGCGATCTGCGCGGCCGTGGCCGAGCGTTACGGCAAGCATCCCGCCGTCGCATACTGGCAGACGGATAACGAGTTCGGCTGCCACAACACGGTGGTCAGCTATTCGCCTGCTGCCGTCGCGCGCTTTCGCGTGTGGCTCAAGGAACGCTATCGAACGATCGACGCGTTGAACCGTGCGTGGGGCACCGTGTTCTGGAGCATGGAGTACCGCAGCTTCGACGAAATCGACGCGCCTGTTGCGACGGTGACGGAAGCGCATCCGTCGCATCGTCTCGACTATCGGCGTTTCGCTTCCGACGAAGTCGCGCGCTACAACCGCATGCAGGTCGAGATCATTCGCGCGCATTCGCCGGGGCGGCCCGTTGCGCACAACTTCATGCAGCTCTTCACGGAGTTCGATCACTACAAGGTCGCGCGCGATCTCGATTTGGCGACGTGGGACAGCTATCCGCTCGGCGCGCTCGAAGAGCAGTGGTACGCGCCGGAGATCAAGGCGAAGTTTCTGCGCACGGGGCATCCCGATTTCGCGTCGTTCAATCACGACGTGTATCGCGGCATGTCGAAGCTGCCGTTCTGGGTGATGGAGCAGCAGCCCGGTCCCGTCAACTGGGCGCACTGGAATCCCGCGCCGCTGCCGGGCATGGTGCGTCTGTGGAGCTGGGAAGCGTTCGCGCATGGCGCGGGCTGCGTGTCGTACTTCAGATGGCGTCAGGCCCCCTTCGCGCAGGAGCAGATGCATGCGGGCCTGAACACACCCGACAATCGCCTCGATATCGGCGGCAGCGAAGCGGCGAAGGTCGCGCAAGAGATAGCGCACGTGCTGTCCGCCGATTCGGATGCGAACGCCGACGTGCGCAGCAAGATCGCGCTGATCTACGACTACGAAGCGAAGTGGCTCTTCGAGATTCATCCGCAGGGTGCGGACTTCCACTATCCGCGTTTTGCGTTCGAGTACTACTCGGCGCTGCGCTCGCTGGGTTTCGACGTCGACGTGATTTCCGCCGATGCACCGCTCGACGGCTACAGCATGATCGTCGTGCCGCCGCTGCCCGTCGTGCCCGCCGACTTTGCGGCGCGGCTCGCGGCATCGGGCGCGCAGATCGTGCTCGGCCCGCGCACGGGGTCAAAGACGCCCGATCTGCAGATTCCCGCGAACCTGCCGCCGGGTGCGCTCGCATCGTTGCTGCCGGTCCGCGTGTGGCGCGTCGAATCGATGCGGCCCAATGTGACAGAGCCGGTGCGGCTCGACACCAAGGGCGTAGCGCATCGCGAAGGCTATGCGCGTCACTGGCGCGACCTGATCGATGCCGTCGATGAGCGCACGTTCGCCGTGCATGCGCGTTTCGCCGACGGCCATCCTGCGTATGTGCAGCACGATCGCGTTCATTACTTCGCGAGCCTGTTCGACGACCGTCTCACCGAGTCGCTGTTCGCGCGCATCGCGACGGAAGCCGGGCTCACGCCGATGCCGTGTGGTGACAGTGTGCGCATCAGCCGGCGCGGCAAGCTCACCTATGTCTTCAACTATGCAGACGAAAGACACGTGATCGAAGGCGTCGATGTATCGCGCTTCGTGATCGGCACGCGTGAAGTCGAGCCGCAAGGCGTAGCGGTTTATCGCACCGAGTAGGCAAGTGATCCAGCACGTAAAAACCAGACGCAGATGACAGGAGACGAAGGATGACAGCAAGCCAGTTCAAACCGCGCAACGCGTTCGCGACGATGGCCATCGCCGTCGCGGCAACCGTATCGTCGCTCGCCGCGACGACTACGGTCGCGCAGGCGGGCACGATGACGATGAACATCGCGTTCAAGGGCGCAAGCCAGCGCGCGGTGTGGCAATCGGTGCTCGACGACTTCAGGAAGGCACACCCGGACATCGACGTGAAGGTGTCGTTCGTCGACGAAGAGGCGTACAAGGTGCAATTGCCGGGCTGGCTATCGACGGTCGCACCCGATGTCGTCAATTGGCACAACGGCGAGCGCATGGCGTACTACGCGCGGCGCGGCCTGTTCGAAGACCTGAGCGGCGACTGGAAGAAGAATGGCTGGGACAGCATGTATGCATCGACGAAAGAATCGTCGACATATAACGGCAAGCAGTACGCGGCGCCGACCGTCTATTACTCGTGGGGCCTGTTCTATCGCAAGGACCTGTTCCAGAAGGCCGGCATCGCGTCCGAGCCGAAGACGTGGGATCAGTTGATGGACGCGTGCAAGAAGCTGAAGGCCGCGGGCATCACGCCGTTTGCAGTGGGCGGCCGCGATGCATGGACGCTCGCGGGCTGGTTCGATTACCTCGACCTGCGCCTGAACGGCAACGCGTTCCATCAGAAGCTGATGGCAGGCGACGTGCCTTATACCGATCCGCGCGTGAAGAAGGTCTACACGACGTGGAAGCAGTTGCTCGACGATCACGATTTCATCGACAACTCGCTCTCCTACGATCTGGACGCGGCGCAACCGTTCCTGTTCCAGGGCAAAGCCGCGATGATGCTGATGGGCACGTTCATCACGGGCGGCTTCCCGGCGAGCGTGAAGCCGAACATCAGCTACTTCCAGTTCCCGATCATCGATTCGAACGTGCCGACTGCCGAAGACGGACCCGTCGAGTCGCTGCACATTCCGGCGAAGGCCAAGAACAAGGCCGATGCGCACACGTTCCTCGCGTTCGTCGAATCGCCCGAGCAGGGCGCGAAGCTTGCGGCGGGTCTCGGCTCGCTGTCGGCGAACAGCAAGTCGCCGGAACCGGAAGATCCCATTTCGAAGATCGGCTTCCAGATTCTGTCGAACACGAAGGGCGGCATCGCGCAGTTCTACGATCGCGACATGACGAAGGAAATGGCCGACGAAGGGATGAAGGGCATGCAGCAGTTCGTCTCCGATCCGTCGAAGCTCGACGCGATTCTCGCGCAACTCGAACAGACGCGTAAGCGCATCTACAAGAAGTAAGGGCGGGAGCGCCGGGCGACGTTCGCATGCGCATGTCGCCCGGCGCGCGCAGCAAGTCAGCAGCCCGCCTGGATGAAGAGGAGCATCGTCGTGTCGCATTCCGTCACACGTCAGGACATCAACGCCACGCCGCCTTCGCCGCAGGCCGCGCCTGCGCCCGGAGCGGCGGGCAGGCGGCGCGGTCCGTCGCCTTCCGCGCGCCGGCAGCGCAAGGCCGCTTTTCTGTTTCTCGCGCCCGCTTGCATCATGGTTGCGGTGTATGTCGTCTGGCCGATCCTGTCGTCGATCTGGCTCAGCTTCTACAACTGGGACGGCATGACCGACAAGGCCTTCGTCGGTCTCGCGAACTACATTGAGCTGTTTCAGGCGCCGACGTTCTACACCGCGTTGAAGAACAACCTGATCTGGCTCGTGCTGTTCCTGCTCGCGCCGCCGATGGGACTCGCCGTCGCGCTCTATCTGAACCAGGCCGTGTCGGGCATGCGCGTCGTGAAGTCGCTGTTCTTTGCGCCGTTCGTGCTGTCGGGCGTCGTCGTCGGGCTGATCTTTTCGTGGTTCTACGATCCGACCTTCGGCCTGCTAGCGATGATCCTCGGACACGGCGTGCCCGTGCTCGGCGATGCGCGCTATGCGACCTTCGGCATCATCTTCGCTGCGCTGTGGCCGCAGACGGCGTACTGCATGATTCTCTATCTGACGGGCCTCACGACGCTCAATAGCGAGCAGCTCGAAGCGGCGCGCATGGAAGGCGCGAAGGGCTGGTCGATGCTATGGCACGTGGTGCTGCCGCAATTGCGTCCCGTCACGTTCATGGCGATCGTCGTGACGGTGATCGGCGCGCTGCGCAGTTTCGATCTGATCTCGGTGATGACGGGCGGCGGCCCGTTCGAAAGCTCGACAGTGCTCGCGTATTACATGTACGACCAGGCGATCAAGTACTACCGCATCGGTTACTCGGCGTCGATTGCCGTCGTGCTGTTCGCGATCATGCTCGTATATATCGTCTATCACCTGCGCCGCATGCTGCGCCACGAACAGTAAGGAGCGGATCATGTATCCGATGCCCGTTGCGAAATGGAAGCCGCTCAACCGGCGCCTGTACAAACTGTCGTTGCCCATTGCGCTTTTGATCTGGCTGCTGCCGATGATCGCGGTGCTCATTACGTCGGTGCGCTCGACGGAAGAACTCAGCGAAGGCAACTACTGGGGCTGGCCGAAGCACATCGCGTTCATCGACAACTACCGCGAAGCGCTCACCACATCGCCGATGCTGCATTACTTCTGGAACAGCGTGCTGATCACGGTGCCTTCCGTGATCGGTTCGATTGCGCTCGCGGCGATGGCGGGCTTCGCGCTCGCGATCTACCGCTTTCGCGGCAACACGACGCTCTTCGCGACGTTCGTCGCGGGCAACTTCGTGCCGATCCAGATCCTGATGATTCCCGTGCGCGACCTGTCGCTGAGCCTCGGGCTCTTCAATACGCTGTACGCGCTCATTCTCTTTCATGTGTCGTTTCAGACGGGCTTTTGCGCGCTTTTTCTGCGCAACTTCATCAAGCAGTTGCCGTATGAACTGGTCGAGGCGGCGCGCATCGAAGGCGCGGGCGAATGGACCGTATTCATTCGCATCGTGTTGCCGTTGATTCGTCCCGCGCTCGCCGCGCTGGCGATTCTCGTTTTCACGTTCGTCTGGAACGACTATTTCTGGGCGCTGTGTCTCACGCAAGGCGACGAGGCCGCGCCGATCACAGTGGGCGTCGCTGCGCTCAAGGGGCAATGGACGACGGCGTGGAATCTCGTGTCGGCCGGGTCGATTCTTGCCGCGCTGCCTTCCGTCGCGATGTTCTTCGCGATGCAGAAGCACTTTG
Source organism: Paraburkholderia diazotrophica (assembly GCF_038900755.1). Taxonomy (GTDB): domain Bacteria; phylum Pseudomonadota; class Gammaproteobacteria; order Burkholderiales; family Burkholderiaceae; genus Paraburkholderia; species Paraburkholderia diazotrophica_A. The sequence goes on along the minus strand of NZ_JBBPEN010000008.1, from coordinate 54,086 downwards.
TTGCGGGCCTCACGTTCGGCGCGACGAAAGGCTAGGGCAGTTTGTTGCCCTGGTCGCCAACGCATGCGGGAGCGCGAGACGGCGCGTAGCCGTCACGCTTTCTCGCCCGCAATCTCGCCGACCGTGCGCCGCACCGCGCGCAGAATCTCGTTCGCGAGTTCCGGTTGCGCCTTCAGCACGGCACGCGAAGCCGCGATGCCGCCGATCAGCGCCATCGTGATCGCAATCGCCTTTTCGCGCGCGTTGCCCTTCGCCTTGCGCGCGCGCAGGTGTTTCTCGAACACGCCGACCATGTTCTCGATCCCTTCGCTGTAGCGCGCGCTGATTGTCTCGTCCTGCCGGCCGATCTCGCTCGCCGAGGCCGCCATCGCGCAGCCATTGGCGATGTCGTCGCGTTTTTCCTCCGATAGATAACTGTCGAGCAGTTCGCCGAGGTTCGGCATATGGCCGTCGCGCGGCGCCGTCATCCGCTCGTGGCTGATCTGCACGCCGTACGCGAGCGCTTCCGCCGCGAGCGCCTCTTTGGACTTGAAGTGCGCGTACAGCGCGCCGTGCGTGAGCCCCGCCGCCTTGCCGATCTCGGCCACGCCGACTCCGTCGATGCCCCGCTCGCGGATCAACCGTGCGGCCGTCTCGACAAGGGCCGCGCGGTTCTGCGCCGCCTTTTCCTTGCTTACTTTCATCGCTGTTCCGTCCTACCGAACGATAGCGACGCAAACGCCGACGCCAAAAAAGCGCTTGACACATATTCATTGCGGTCACTATCATTAATTTAAGATTGCAGTTGCAATTATAAAGCAGCTGCCGGCGGATGTCCGCCTCATCTATTAACTGGAGAATTGCAATGTCATTCGAAAACAAGACGGCGCTCGTCACGGGCGGCAACAGCGGCATTGGTTTCGCGACGGCGCGGTTGCTGATCGCGCAGGGCGCGCGCGTCGCGATCACGGGTCGCGACCAGGCGAAGCTCGACGAAGCCGTCGCCGAGCTCGGCCCGAACGCGCTGCCGATCCGCGCGGACGTGAACGATCCGAAGGCCATCGATGAAGTGATGCAGGTGATCGGCGAGAAGTTCGGCAAGCTCGACATCGTGTTCGCGAATGCGGGCGTGAGCGGCGCGACGCCCGTCGGCGGCACGACGGCGGAAAAGTTCGAATCGATCATGCGCACCAACGTCACGGCCGTGTTCCTGACGGTGCAGGCGGCCGTGCCGCTGATGGGCCAGGGCGGCGCGATCGTGCTGAACGGCTCGGTGATGCGCGAGATGGGGCGTCCTGGCGCGGCGGCTTATTCGGCATCGAAGGCCGCGATCTCCGGCATGGCCCGCGTGCTCGCGTCCGAGCTGGTAACGCGCGGCATTCGCGTGAACACGGTCATCCCTGGCGCGACGCGCACACCGATCTGGACGCGCGGCGACCGCGAGGGCGCGACGCTCGACGCCACGGAAGCCGCAATGAAACCGATGATCCCGATGAACCGGCTCGCCGATGCCGAAGAAGTCGCGCAGGCGGCTGTGTTCCTCGCGTCGGATGCATCGTCGGGGATGACGGCGGCGGAGATCGTCGTCGATGGCGGTAGCACGGGTGCGCCGATGGGTGCGCCGATGTTGCGCGGATAAGCGCGCGAAGCGCTGAACGCGGACTGCGAAACGCCAGGTTCCGATGAGAAAAAGGGCGATGTACAGCTACGTGGCTGTGCATCGCGCTCGTTGTTCAAACGTGCGTTGTGGTTTGAACGCGGTGCGAATTCAGCGCGAATGTCGAGTTAAGCGAGCCCCGCGACGATAGCCGCGACGATCGACCCAAGCACAAGCACAGCGCCGATCGTTCTGCGCTTGTTCAACTGCGTCCACAGCAGCACGCCCGTCAACGACAACAGGATCACGCCGCCCGCGAACGTGTCGATCAGCAGCACCCAGCCGACGCTCAGGCCCACGCCCTTGTGCAGATTCGTGAGTGCCGCGAGGAACGTATTGGCGCTGCGCCTGACGCTCACGTAGTCATTGCCGACCCAGTATTCCGCCGATGTGCTCTCGTTCGGCGTCGCGAACGAGATCTGCCAGCGCTCGGGCTGGACGGCCTTGCGATCGCCCCACGCGACGGGATGCGCCGGTTCCTTCTGCATGCGTCCGGGCTTCCCTTGCACTTTCAGTTCCTGCTTGAGCCATTTGGCGAGATCGCGTGGCGATTCGGGCGCGGGCTGCGGCAATCGAACCTGTAGCGCCTCGACTTGCGGCTCGCCCGTCGACACGCGCAGCGGCCCCGCGCGATGGTTCAGCAGAAAGCCGCTTGTGCCCATCAGCAGGCCGAGCGCGGCGCCCCACAAACCGATCCAGCTATGCACCTTGCGCAGCCATCTGATGAACGTGATGCGGCGCGAGCCGGCAGGTGGCATGCCGTTGCCGTGACCTTTGTTTTGCATATTGCCGCGCGTGGCGGGATCGATGACGACGGTTTCGCGTGTATTCACAGGTCGCTCCAGGGGCAAGACAGCGTGCGGCCGCAACGGATACGAACCGCTGCGCAACCGAAACCGCGCCGTCGCCTGAGAGGCTTGCGACGGGCTTCGTGCTTGGCTACGGATGAGCCATCGGCGCAAGGACGCGATGGCATGGCTGGCTGGCCGCGTTGCCCATGAATGGGGCGCTGCAGTGGGCTGGCTGGACGATCAGTTTCGAAGATCGGATTTGGCAATCGGATTCGACGATCAGATGTGCGATCGGATTGTCGATCGAATCAGCGACCGTCTAAGGGTGCCTATGATTTCACGGCGTAATGAACGCCGCAATCGCCGGACGCGATTTACAACACCGTCAATGTTTCGACAGATTACGGCAAGCCGCGTGCGATGGCTCTAGCGGTCAACGGACGCCGAGCCGATAGACGGTCGTGTGCCGGTAGTGCGCGCCGGGCCGCACCACGACGGCTTTCGCGTCCGGCATGTTGATCTGGTTCGGAAACGCGCCTGTTTCGAGGCACAACGCCGCGTGCTTGCAATACGTCCTTCCGTTGCGGCCCTTCACGCCGGCGAGAAAATTGCCGGTGTAGAACTGCATGCCCTGTGCGTCTGTCGATACGGTGAGCTCGCGGCCGCTCGCGGGATCGTAGAGCACGGCTGCCGTGCGCAACGTAGTGGGCGCATCGCGCAGCACATAGCAGTGGTCGAAGCCGCTCGCGCGTGCAAGCTGCGCATCGGGCCAGTCGAGCCGCGCGCCGATCGGCGCGCCCGCCCGGAAGTCGAACACGCTGCCCGCGACGTCTTTTCGTTCAATGGGGATCATCGCGTCGTCGACGGCGAAGAATGCGTCCGCATCGATCGAGATCACGTGGCCGCGAATGTCGGACGCATCGGCGAGCGCGTCGCCGGACAGGTTGAAGTACGCGTGATTCGTGAGACTGATGGGCGTGGGCGCGTCGGTCGTCGCATCGTAGTCGATCGTCAGCGCGCCGTCGTCGTCGAGCGCGTAGCGGACGGTGGCCGTCACTGCGCCCGGAAAGCCTGCATCGCCTTCCGGCGATTCATGCGAGAACATGAGCGCGCCGTCGACTTCGCGCGCCGTCCACAGCGCCTTGTGAAAGCCGCTTGCGCCGCCATGCAGCAGATTGTCGCCTTCGTTGCGGTCCAGTTGATACGTGACGCCGTCGAGCGTAAAGCGACCGTGCGCGATGCGGTTCGCCCAGCGGCCGATCGTCGAACCGAAAAACCAGTGGCTCGCCAGATAGTCGGCGGGCGTGTCGTGGCCGAGCAGCACATCGGCGACGCGGCCCGCACGGTCGGGCGCATGCCACGAGACGAGCGTCGCGCCGAAATCGCTGATCGTCGCGCGCATGCCGTGCGCGTTGCGCAGCGTGAACAGACGAATGTCGCCGAGGCCGGGCAACGTGCCCCAGCGTTCGACCTGCACGCTGGATGAAGTGGAGGTATCGGTGCTTTGCATGTCGGCGAAATTCATGTCGATCGCTCGTTCAGACCCGAGGGTGAGGCGAAGGTGAAACCGGAATGTGAGACCAGATTAAGGCATTTGCGACGATGACGCTGAGCGCGACTGCTGCCCGGCCTGCATGCGCTCCTGATACTCGCGCGGCGTGCAGTCGAGTTCGCGGCGAAACACGGCATACATGTACTGCAACGAAGTGAAGCCGCAGCGTATCGCGACTTCCGCGCTCGACATGTCCTGCTGCGCGAGCAACTGCTTCGCGACATCGAGCTTGTGCTTGAGGATCTCCTGATGCACGGTGCAGCCGAGTTCGCGCCGGAAGTAGTCCTCGAGCGACGAGCGCGACACGCCCACATAGTCGGCGACCTGTTCCGTCTTGATGCCCTGGCACGCGTACTGGCGGATATAGTGACGCGCGCGCATCACATAGGGGCTTGCTAGCGGCTCGTGCTTCGTCGATTCGCACACGTTGATGCCCACGGGCGGCACGAGAATGCGGCGTCCCGCAAAGCGTGCGCCACCCAGCATCTGGTGCAGCAGATGCGCGGCCGTGCGGCCCATTTCCTCCGTGCCCTGAATGACCGACGACAACGGAATGCGCGTGAGCGAGCGCGTCAACGGATCGTTGTCGATACCGATGATCGCCACCTGCTCGGGCACCGCAATGCCGCTGATCAGACATGCCTGCAACACCTGACGCGCGCGCGCATCCGTCACGGCGATGATGCCGACGGGCTTCGGCAGGCTTTGCAGCCACTCCGTCAGTTGCACGCTGGCCTGGTGCCAGACGGGCGCGCTCGTCGGCAGCCCGCGATGCACGTCGCCTTCGAGTCCATCCGCCTTCAACAGTGCATCGAACGCGAGTTCGCGCTCCTGGGCCCAGCGGTTCGTCGGCGATTCGGGCAGGCTGTAGAGCGCGAAGCGTTGCAGCCCCGCACCGATCAGATGTTTGTACGCGAGCGACATCAACTGCATGTTGTCGGTCGCGATGTACGGCAGGTTGGCCGGATACTTCGACGCGTCCTCATACGATCCGCCCACTGCAACGACGGGTAAACGCGAATTCGCCAATGCATCGCACACGGCGGGATCGTCGAAGTCGGCGATAAAGCCATCGCCTTCGAAACACTCGATGCCGTTCAGCCGTGCGCGGAAATCTTCTTCGAGAAACAGGTCCCACGCGACGCGCGTCGACAGCAGGTAATTGCCGATTCCCGTGATGATCTCGCGGTCGTACACCTTGTTCGCATTGAACAGCAGTGCGATCCGGTGCGTGCGTTGAGCGGCGTGCTGTCGTGTCATCGAAATTCCTGGCGCATGCTGCGGCGCGGCGCGCTCATTATGTTGATCATCACGTTGTCTCCGGACTTGCGTTTTTATGTTTGCGGCTGCATTAGCGATGCGTGGCGCAGACATTTAAGTGTTCTGCTTATTCTAGGCGTCACTTTCCCTTGCCCGCCAATGGATTTTAAGCGCCAGCAAGAATCACCAAGCGCGCTGGCGAATTTCGCAATTGCCGCGCAAAGCGGCAAGCGTCAGCATGGCGTCACATCATGCATGGCCCAATGCAACGCCGGGCCGATACCCAAGGAGACGCGCATGTCTTACTTCGAACATTTGCCCGCTGTGCGCTACGAAGGCCCGCAGACGGACAACCCGTTCGCATACCGCCATTACGACAAGAACAAACTGGTGCTCGGCAAGCGCATGGAAGATCATCTGCGCCTTGCCGTCTGTTACTGGCATACGTTCGTGTGGCCGGGCACGGACATTTTCGGAGCGGGGACGTTCGAGCGTCCGTGGCATCGCTCGGGTGACGCGCTCGAAAAGGCGCATATGAAAGCCGACCATGCATTCGAGCTGTTTTCGAAACTGGATACGCCGTTCTATACGTTTCATGACACCGACGTCGCGCCTGAAGGCGATAGCATCAACACGTATGTGAACAACTTCAAGGCAATGACGGACGTGCTCGCGCGCAAGCAGCAGGAGACGGGCGTCAGGCTGCTGTGGGGCACGGCGAATCTCTTCTCGAATCCGCGCTATGCGGCGGGCGCGGCGACCAATCCGAATCCCGATGTGTTCGCGTTTGCCGCCACGCAGGTCTTCCACGCGCTGGAAGCGACGCATCGGCTTGGCGGCGCGAACTATGTGCTGTGGGGCGGCCGCGAAGGCTACGACACGCTGCTCAACACCGATCTCAAGCGCGAGCGCGAGCAGTTGGGCCGTTTCATGAGCATGGTCGTCGAGCACAAGCACAAGCTCGGCTTCAAGGGCGCGCTGCTGATCGAGCCGAAACCGCAGGAGCCGACCAAGCATCAATACGACTATGACGTCGCTACCGTTCACGGCTTTCTGACGCAATTCGGTTTGCAGAATGAAATCCGCGTGAACATCGAAGCGAATCATGCGACGCTCGCGGGCCATTCGTTCCACCATGAAATCGCCAATGCATTTGCGCTCGGGATCTTCGGCAGCGTCGATGCAAATCGCGGCGATCCGCAAAACGGTTGGGATACGGACCAGTTCCCAAATAGTGTCGAAGAACTGACGCTTGCGTTCTACGAGATCTTGCGCAACGGCGGCTTTACGACGGGCGGCATGAACTTCGATGCGAAAGTGCGGCGCCAGAGCATCGATGCTGAAGACCTGCTGCATGGTCATATTGGCGCAATCGATGTGATCGCAATCGCGCTGGAGCGCGCCGCGCATCTCGTCGAAAACGATCGTCTCGACGCATTCAAGCGGCAGCGCTACGCGGGCTGGGACAGCGAGTTCGGACGCAAGGTGCTTACGGGCGGCTATACGCTCGAGTCGCTTGCAAGCGATGCCGTGCAGCGGAACATCGCGCCGCGCCATGTCAGCGGACAGCAGGAGCATCTGGAGAACATCGTCAATCAGGCGATTTACTCGCACGCCGAATAGGCATTTCAAACAAGCCTTTCAAACAGGCCTTTTAACCGGGCCTTCACGCCACACGAAATATCGTTAGCAGCGCCGGCAGATTTCGCAATTGCTCCGCCGGCGCGCACGGCACACGCTGTCGTGCGAATAAAAATGGGGCACGGCTTTCGACAACAACAGACGCTCGCGAACAGGTATTCGCGGCGCGCCCTTGAGGTTAAGACGGCGTTTTCGAGTTCTCGCATTCGATACCGCACGCAACCCTAAATGGAGTGAGACATGAAATCTGCAATGCGTCGTTCCGTATTGAGTTCTCTCGTTTGCGCCGCGATGGCGGCGGGCCTGACGATGGTGGCGCCGCTCGCGCACGCGAGCAAGGACAAGCCCGAGATCGGCTTCTGCATCGACGATCTGCGCGTCGAGCGCTGGTCGCGCGATCGCGACTATTTCGTCGCCGCTGCAACGAAGCTCGGCGCGAAAGTCTCCGTGCAATCCGCCGATGCGAGCGAAGCGCGGCAGATTTCGCAGATCGAGAACCTGATCTCGCGCGGCGTCGACGTAATCGTGATCGTGCCGTTCAACTCGAAGACGCTCGGCAACGTCGTTGCCGAAGCGCACAAGGCAGGCATCAAGGTCGTCTCATATGACCGCCTGATTCTCGATGCCGATGTCGATGCGTATATCTCGTTCGACAACGAGAAAGTGGGCGAACTGCAGGCGCAGGGCGTCTTTAGCGCGCAGCCGAAGGGCAACTACTTCCTGCTCGGCGGCGCGCCGACCGACAACAACGCGAAGATGCTGCGCGAAGGGCAGATGAAGGTGCTCAAGCCCGCGATCGATCGCGGCGACGTGAAGATCGTCGGCCAGCAGTGGGTGCCGGAATGGAGCGCGGCAACGGCGCTGCGCATTACCGAAGATGCGCTGACGGCGAACAACAACAAGATCGATGCGATCGTCGCGTCGAACGATGGCACGGCAGGCGGCGCGATCCAGGCGCTCGCCGCGCAGAAGATGGCGGGCAAGGTGCCCGTGTCCGGCCAGGATGCCGACCTCGCAGCCGTCAAGCGCGTGATCGCCGGCACGCAGACGATGACCGTCTACAAGCCGCTGAAGCTGATTGCAGGCGAAGCCGCGAAGCTCGCCGTCGATCTCGCGAAGGGCGAGAAGCCCGCGTTCAACGCAAAGTACGACAACGGCAAGAAGCAGGTCGATACCGTTCTGCTGCAACCGACGCTCCTCACGAAGAGCAATGTCGACGTCGTGATCAAGGACGGCTTCTACACGCAGGCGCAACTGGCTGGCAACTGATAGCGGGCGCGGCGCTTTCCCGTATCCGCATGCGGGATAGCGCGCGCGCATCTTTCATCCATCCAGGACATTACGCATGGCACAAGCGCTACTGGAGATGCGCGGCATCGCCAAGTCGTTTGCCGGAGTGAAGGCGCTCGACGGCATCGATCTGGTCGTCGCGCCCGGCGAATGCGTCGGACTGTGCGGTGAAAACGGCGCAGGCAAATCGACGCTGATGAAGATTCTGTCCGGCGTCTATCCGCACGGCGAATGGTCGGGCGAAATCGTCTGGGACGGCAAGCCACTCGTCGCGCAGAACATCCGCGATACCGAACGCGCGGGCATCGTCATCATTCACCAGGAACTGATGCTGGTGCCGCAACTGTCGGTGGCCGAGAACATTTTTCTCGGCAACGAAATCACGCTGCCCGGCGGCCGCATGAACTATGCGGCAATGTATCAGCGCGCCGATTCGCTCCTGCGAGAGTTGAACATCACGGGCATCAACGTCGCGCAGCCGGTGATGAACTACGGCGGCGGGCATCAGCAACTGATCGAAATCGCCAAGGCGCTCAACAAGCAGGCAAGGCTGCTGATTCTCGACGAACCTTCTTCGTCGCTGACGGCGGCGGAAACGAAGATTCTGCTCGACATCGTGCGCGACCTGAAGCAGCGCGGCGTTGCATGCGTGTACATCTCGCACAAGCTCGACGAAGTGGAAGCCGTGTGCGACACGATCACCGTGATACGCGATGGCAAGCACGTCGGCACGCAGCCGATGAAGCAGCTCGACACCGATCGCATCATCGCGATGATGGTCGGGCGCGAGATCACGAATCTCTTTCCACGCGAGCCGCACGATATCGGCGATGTGGTATTCGAAGCGCGCAACGTCACGTGCTACGACGTGACGAACACAAACCGCAAGCGGGTCGACAACGTGTCGTTTGCGTTGCGCAAAGGCGAAATACTCGGCGTCGCGGGGCTGGTCGGCGCGGGCCGAACCGAACTGATGCAGGCGATTTTCGGCGCGTATGCGGGCATCAGCGAAGCCGAAGTGTGGATGAACGGCAAGCACCTCAAGATCCGCACGCCCGCCGATGCGATCGCCGCCGGCATCGCGATGGTGCCCGAGGACCGCAAGCGTCATGGCATCGTGCCGCAACTGGGCGTGGGCCACAACATCACGCTCGCGGTGCTGCAACGCTTTGCGAAAGGCGGACGCATCGACACGGCGTCGGAACTCGACACGATCAACACCGAAATGAAGCGGCTGTCGGTGCGCGCCGCGCATCCGATGCTGTCGATCGCGAGTCTTTCGGGCGGCAACCAGCAGAAAGCGGTGCTCACGCGCATGCTGCTCACCGATCCGTCCGTGCTGATTCTCGACGAGCCGACACGCGGCGTCGATGTCGGCGCGAAGTATGAAATCTACAAGTTGATGTTCGCGCTCGCGAAGCGCGGCGTGTCGATCATCATGGTGTCGTCGGAATTGCCGGAGGTGCTCGGCGTCAGCGATCGCGTGCTCGTGATCGGCGAGGGCGAGTTGCGCGGCGATTTCGCCAACGACGGCCTCACGCAGGAGCACATTCTCACGGCGGCCATCGGCGCCGGAGGTAACGACACCGGGAACAATGGCACCTTAGGCAACGACCCCACTCAACTGGCGAGCGTCGCATGACTCCTGATCTCACTTCCACCGATAGCCACGCAAAACACGGCGCATCACTCGCGTCGGGGCAGCGCATCAAGCTGCTGTTCGCGCGTTACAAGCTGCTCGCGCTGCTGCTCGCCGTCGCCGTCATCTGGATTTTCTTTTCGTTTCTGACCGATGGCGCATTCGTCACGCCGCGCAATCTGTCGAATCTGCTGCGGCAGATGTCGATCACCGGGATGCTCGCGTGCGGGATGGTGTTCGTCATCATCTCGGGCGAGATCGATCTGTCCGTCGGTTCGCTGCTCGGTCTGCTGGGCGGCGTCGCGGCGATTCTCGACGTCACGTATCACTGGCCGCTCGCGGCGACGCTGCCCGTCGTGATGGTGCTCGGCATCGCCGTCGGGCTCTTCAACGGATGGTGGTCGACGTATCTGCGCGTGCCGTCGTTCATCGTCGGACTGGGCGGCATGCTCGCGTATCGCGGTGTGCTGCTCGGCATCACGGGCGGTTCGACGATCGCGCCCGTCTCCGACAACTTCGTGTTCATCGGGCAAGGCTATCTGCCGCGTATAGCCGGCGACACGCTCGCCGTCGTGCTGTTCGTGCTGCTCGCCGCGTTGACGGTGCGGCAGCGGCAGAAGCGCCAGCACTACAACCTGAGCGTCGTGCCGCTGTGGCAAGACGGCGTGAAGATCGTCGCGGCGGGGCTGATCCTGCTCGCGTTCGTCGCGACGCTCAACCGCTACGGCGGCATTCCCGTGCCCGTGCTGCTGCTGCTCGCGCTGCTCGGCATCTTCACGTACATCGCGACGCAAACGGTGTTCGGCCGGCGCATCTATGCGGTCGGCTCGAATCTCGAAGCGACGCGGTTGTCCGGCATCAACACGAACCGCGTGAAGCTCGCTATCTTCGCGCTGATGGGCCTGATGTGCGCGTTCGGCGGGCTCATCAACACCGCGCGTCTCGCGGCGGGGTCGCCTTCGGCGGGATCGATGGGCGAACTCGATGCGATCGCGGCGTGCTTCATCGGCGGCACGTCGATGCGCGGCGGCTCGGGCACCGTCTACGGCGCGCTGATCGGCGCGCTCGTGATGGCGAGCCTCGACAACGGCATGTCGATGCTCGACGTCGACTCGTACTGGCAGATGATCGTGAAGGGCGGCATTCTCGTGCTGGCCGTATGGATCGACGTGGTCTCAGGGTCCGAACGGCGGTAGCGCATCGCGCACGGCTGTGGTGCGCTGCACCACGGCACAGCATCCGCGCGCTTCGTGAAGGCGCGTGCAGGCGCCCTGCAAAGGGCGCTTTTCTTTTGTCATACGCGAATGAAAACGGGCGGGACGTGCGGCGCGTCAGAAAAATAAAACAAAGCGCGCAAGCCTTGTCCTGCAACCGATTGGGCGATGCTCGCACGCTTCGCTAGCGCTTGTTGAAACCCGTTTCGACGTCAAGCCGACGGCCTGGGGAAGGCCGATGGCATACCTATTGCATTATCGGCCGCGGGGCCAACGGCGGCTTCAAGGATTTCTGACTATTTGCGGACGCTCGCATGGCGGGCGACCAGGGGCAACGGCGTCCCGAAACGCAACGCGAGGATCGCTCGATCGCATCGGTCGACGGCACATGCGTGCGGTTCGGGACGCTTTTTCTTGCGCAAACGGAACGCGCTTCGAAGCGCTCTGGAAATGCGCTCGAAACGCGCGCGCTTTTGACACGCGCATCCGACGCGCTCATTTGAAACAATCGGCACGATGAACGAGCAGACCTGCACGCAACGCATCGAAGTATCGGGGCAGACGATCGGGGAACTGATCAATCTGTCGGGCCGTCAGCGGATGCTTTCGCAACGCATCGTGCTGCACGTGTTGCTCGCGTCGCATGGCGACATGGCCGCGCTCGCCGTCGCGCGCGAATGCCTCGCGACGTTCGCAACGACACACGCGGTGCTCGCAAACGGCGACGATCATCTGCCGGGCGTGTTCTCGGACGCGTTGCGCCAGCTTTACTTCGGCACGCGCAAGGCGGACGAGCGCGTGGGACGCTTTATCGCGCTGACGGAGCAAACGGCCGCGCACGTGGAGGCGCGCGACGACGCCGCGCAAGCGCATGTCGAAGCCCTCGTCGCGCAGGCGACGCCGCTGCTCGAACTGCTTCAGGAAATCACGCTCGCGTACCAGCACGAGATGCGCGGCATCGAAGCCGCCGCGCAACGCCGTCAGGCGGCCATCGCGGAGCAACTGTCGAGCATTTCGATGCAGGCGAACATCGTCGCGTTGAATGCGCGTATATCGGCGGCGCGCGCGGGCTCGTATGGCCGCGAGTTCGCCGTCATCACGACCGTGCTCGCCGACATCATCAAGGAGATGGACGCGCTGATCTACAGCGTCGTCGATGGCGATGACGGCGACGCTTCGCCGCGACGCGACTCGCCGCGCAGCGTTTCATCCGTTGCTGTTCCAACCATTTACGCGCGGAGTCGGATCGCCGAACGCGCCTGACCGTTTTATTTGCATCACCAACGCACCAGTCCTGCTTTCGTTCAAAGAGAGAGACCGATGAAAAACCTGCTGAATTCGCTTGCAAGCGGTAACTGGCGCGCGCTGCTCGCGTGCTTCCTGTACTTCGATACGGGCTTCACCGTGTGGGTCATGTTCGGGCCGCTCGCGCCGTTCATTCACAAGGACATCGCGATGTCGCCCGCGGAACTGGGCTTTCTCGTCGCGGTGCCCGTGCTCGGCGCGGCGATCCTGCGCGTGACGCTCGGCAATCTCTATCAGGCTTGCGACGGCAGACGCGTTGCGCTGATGGGCGTCGCGCTGTCGGCGATTCCTTCGATCGTGCTGCTGCTGATGCCCGGCACGCCGTCGTACACAATGCTGCTGATTCTCGGCGTGTTTCTCGGCGTCGGCGGCGCGAGCTTCGCGGTCGCATTGCCGATGGCGGGCAGCAACTATCCGCCGAAGGTGCAGGGCCTCGTGCTGGGCCTTGCGGCGGCGGGCAACATCGGCGCAGTGCTCGACGGCTTCATGTTCCCTGCGCTCGCCGATCACTTCGGTTGGGCGAAGGCCGCGGGCGCCGCGCTGCCGCTGCTGGGCCTTGCCGCTGTCGCGCTGTTTTTCTGGGCGAAGGATCTCGGGCCGAAGACGGGCAGCGGCTCGCAGGCGTTGCGCAGCTTCATCGTGACGCTCGTGGGTCTCGTCGCGCTCGTCGTTGCCGTGCACTCGGGCGTGTTCGGCGCGGGCAAGACGGGCGTGCTGCTGTTGCCCGTGCTCGGCGCGCTTCTCGCGATCGCCGTGCTGCCGAAGCATTATCGGAGCGTGCTCGTCGAGGGCGATACGTGGATCGTGATGCTTGTTTACAGCATCACGTTCGGCGGCTTTGTCGGCATGTCGTCGTACGTGACGACGCTGCTCATCTCGCTCTATCAGATGCCGCGTCTCGAAGCAGGTCTCTTCATGTCGCTGCTCGCGTGCATCGGCGCGCTCGTGCGGCCCGTCGGCGGGCTCGTCGCGGATCGCATTTCCGGCGTGCGCGCGCTCGTGATCCTGCTTGCGGCGATCTCGCTGTGCGACTTCCTGTTTGCCGCCTGGATGCCGCCGCTGTCGGCGGGTATCGTGCTGCTGATCGCGACGTATGTGTGCTTCGGTCTCGGCAACGGCGCGACGTTCCAGCTCGTGCCGCAGCGCTGGAAGGGCAAGACGGGCTTGATGTCGGGCATCATCGGTGCGGCGGGGGGGATCGGCGGCTTCTATCTGCCCGTCATCATGGGCATCGCGAAGGAAAGCACGGGCAGCTATCAGATGGGCTTTGCGACGTTCGGCATGCTTGCGGCGATTGCATTCGGCCTGGTGGTGCTGCATCGCGCGCGCTGGCTCGAATGGGCGCTGCCTAAGGAGAGCCATGCTGTCGTCGAGCCGATTCGCGCGGGCGTGAGCGCGGATAGCGGGGCTTGATGATGTCCGTGGTGGTTTGAGTTGCGGATGATCGCCAGCGTGTCGCGCGCTGGCGATTTTCGTTGCTTGATGACGCGCTTGCCTTCAGGACAGCAACCCGTTCGTGCGTTCAGGCTGTATCTGTATCCCGTCGAGACCATCGAACGATCCACCGTCTGAGGCACGTCGAACGATTCGTCGCAGCGCCACTGCCATGCCGCCGAGTAACGCGGCGATGATCAGCCAGCCGGCGACGCGGCCCGCGGACGAGCGCTCGATCAGCCTCGCGGTCCAGAAATCCGGAAAGCGCCGGCCGTCATCGGACTTCGCGAACTGCGCATTCGAGTTGGCGAAGACGAGTGGCTTGTCGTTGACTCCGCGCCAGAATCCTTCCCAGATTCCTTCGAGCGCATAGGGCGTCGACGCGTCCATCACTTCGGCCCCCGGGTATTCGGCGATGATGACGTGCCAGTTCGTCGTTGCGGGCGCAACGTTGAAGAGCACGGCTGCCGTAATCGCAACGCTCGCGGCAAGTCGCGATTTCTTCACAACCTCAACGAGGCACGGACCGACGACGAGAAACATGATCGGCAGGCACGGCAGCAGATATCTCGGCCCCCATCCGAACGCTCCCCAATGGTTGAGCTTCGAGACGACCAGCATATAGAGGAACGTGCCAATCGACATCGCTTCGATGAGGTGTCGATGCCTCGCTTGCAGGCCGCGCCAGATCCACGGCAGCAGCAGGCCGAGCAGCAGGATCGGCGAATAAAAGAAAAGGCCGCGATTGCTGCTGAATATCAGGCCCAAAAAGCCATGAACGATGTTGCCGTCCATCGCATTGCCGTGGCTCAATTCGAATGCGGATGTGTTGGCCGGGCGCCAGAACGAGCCTGTGCGCGCGGCGTTGTAGACGAACATCGGAACCATGCCGAGCACGAATACGGATGCCAGCAGCAGGTAAGGGCGCAGCGATGCCCGCGTGCGCCACCACAGGAACACGAGCGCAACGACGAACGCGGGAGCCATCGAGTAGCGGAACGTGCAAACGACGGCTAGCCAGAATCCGGCTGCCGCAAACGTCCGAGCGCTCGCATCGGGTAGCAGCATGCGCTGCGCGTAGTAGAGGAATGCGCACATTGCAGCGGCGCAAGGCGCAACGTCCCACGCGACCTTTGCATACGCGAGATAGTAGGTGCCTGCCGCAAATGTGAACACGATCAGGAACGCTTGCGATACCGCGTAGCGCTGCGCGAAGAGCAGGAACAGAAAGAAGCAGCCGGTCGCGCAAACGACCGCATAGGTCAGCGAGACGCCCACTTTGGCAGGCAAGGGCGGATTGAGAAACTGGCTGTCGACGGGCCGGTGATCCAGTTGCGCGCCGATCCACGCGGCGGGCAGCATCAATAGCTCAGCGCCGAGGTCGTGCGGCTCGTAGTAGCGACCATTCGGCGCATGGCTCCAGAAGACGGGATCCGGTGGGTTCGACGTGCTGAGCGCATGCTGGGTCGCGGCCAGCGTGGCGGCCGAAAGCTGCTGGCCGGCGTCATAGCTGCCTATTCTTCCACTCGATATCAACAGGAAGAAGCAAAGAAAGAAGCCGAGCACAGCGGCCTTTACGCCGGCAAACTGATGTTCATTCACTTGACGGTCGCGGGCCATATCGCGCTTCTCCCCTCGATGCGATCTTTGTTAAGGCCCAGCGACACAATCAATCTGGATCCGACGTCAACTCTCGAGCCCGGGGTTTTACTGTAGATCGATCGCGGCGAATGCAATGTACGTTGTCGCACGATGCGGGGTCGTGGCTTGCACGGCGTCGATGTGGGGCTTGAGGTCGATCGGGTATGACGCGGCAACGTGCAGACGAGTGTTGCGCTATGCGGGCTTTCGTCCGCCTTGCGTCGGAGGCGAGACGGTCTCGTCGAGCGGATTCTGCATGGGAGCATCTGCTTATCCTTGTTCTTGCGCCTCGCGCGACATCGAAGCGGACAATGGCGCATCACCGCGCTGCGCTGCATGATACGACCGCACCGCGGCCCGCAGCGTCGGAAAGTGCAACTGCGCGGCCGTCACGTCGTCCATGCCGTGCTTGCGAAGCCAGTCGAGCCGTTGCGTGCGGCGTCCCGCGAGCACGAGCGAGACACCGCGCTGCCCGAGCTTTTCGCGCAGCTCGTCGAGCGCGTGCCTCCCGGTGACATCGACGCCCGTCACGGCTAGTGCGTCCAGCACGAGCCATTGCGGCTTCGGCTCCGTTTCCGCAACCACGTCGAGTGCCGTTCTTTTGAAGTATCGCGCGTTGAAAAACACGATCGGCGAATTGAAACGGAACAGGCACAGTCCGGGCGTGCAGCGCGCATCGGGATGACGCGCGGTGCTGTGAAAGCCCTTCATCCCGTCCACTTGGCCGAGCACTTCATAGGAGGGGCGCGCAACGAGGCGGATGAAGCGGAACAGCGCGAGCGCGACGGCAAGCATGATTCCTTTGAGCGAGCCGAGCGCAACGACGCCCACCGTCGCGACGATGCAGATGGCAAACTCGCCGCGCGCTTCGCTCCAGAGTGCCTTGACGGTGGTGATGTCGACGAGCGATATCGCGGCCATCACGAGCACCGCGCCGAGCGCCGCAGTCGGCACGAACCGCAGCGGCCCCGTGAGGAAAATCAGCACGAACGCGATGGCGGCCGCGGCGACGATCGATGCCAGTTGCGTGCGTCCTCCCGCCATGTCGTTCATCGCGGTGCGCGAGTCGGCGCCGCTGATCGCGAAGCCGTGCGAGAGCGCCGACGCAATGTTCGCCGCGCCGATCGCCGACAGCTCGCGGTCGTCCTCGATGTCATAGCCGTTTTTCGCGGCGAAACTGCGCGCCGTCAGCGTCGCGCTGCAGAAGGAAATCAACGCGATGCCTGCGGCATCGACGGCGAGCGTGTCGAGGGTATCCAGCGAGAAGCGCGGCAGGACGAACGAAGGCAGGCCCGCAGGCACGGCGCCGATCGTGCGCACGCCATGCGTGTCGAGCGCGAGCAGCGCCGTCACGCACGCGGCCGCGGCAAGCGTGGCGAGCGCTGCGGGCACGCGGGGCGCGAACTTCGGCATGAGCAGGAGCAGTGCGAACGCGCCTAGTCCGACGGCCAGCGTCGGCAGATGTGTTTGCCCGATCTTCGTCACGATTTCGATCAGCGGACCCACGACGCCCGTCGACTCGATCTTGAAGCCGAGCAGCTTGCCGGCCTGTCCGAGCGCGATCGATATCGCGATGCCGTTCATGAAGCCAGTGAGAATCGGCCGCGACAGAAAGTCGGCGCATGCGCCGAGGCCCACGAAGCTCGCGGCGATGCAGAACACACCCGCGAGGAACGCGACCGTGATCGACAGCGACATGTATTCGGGGGAGCCGACGGCTGCGAGCGGCGCGATCGACGCGGCGATGAGCGCGCAGGTCGCCGCATCCGGACCGACGATCAACTGGCGCGAGGTGCCGAAGAGCGCATAAGCGACGAGCGGCCACATGCACGAGTACAGGCCGACGGCCGGGTTGAATCCGGCCAGCTCCGCATAGGCGACACCGACGGGCAGCGCGACGGAAGCCACGCACACACCCGCGACTACGTCATGGCGCAGGTCTTCGCGGCGATAGCGGACAAAGGCGACGATGCCCGGCGCGATCCGCGCGAGGCGTGCAAGCACTCTGTCGTTCATGCTGGACGATTGCATATCGGTGGCCCGAAGGTGCGCGGTCTACGCGGCGGCCCATGCGGCCCGGCGTGCGACGCTGCCAATATCCCAGTGTAGTAGCGGACGAGCGGCTTCGTGGCGCGATTGCTCGCATGAGCAGCGCGGCGGGGCCATGCTTATCGCTTCATCGACAACTCGCGATGAAGGAAATTAGCGTTCCTCACTTAGCGGACTTGCAATCAGCCTGTATCATATTTCATCGCGCTTAACGACGCATTTGAAAAGGCTTCGCAAGCATTCAATGCGCGGGAAAGAAGGTGCGACAACGTACAGACTTAAAGCAGGCCGTCCAAAGAATATTAGCGTGCTCGTATTGAACGAAACTTTCAATCGAGAATGTTTCGTTCAGAAAAATGCAAGCGTGTAGTGTGAGGGAAAGATAATTTCAATCAAAAAAGAAATATATCGGCCCGAAAGGGGAGAATAAATTGAACAGGACGTTTCCTGGACTGGATGCACTGCGAGCTTTGCTCGCATTCTATCTGGTTCTTTTTCATACATTGCCGTCGTATAAGGAATACGGGTCGATGCGTCTGTATGACGTGTTCGGATTCGGCGGCTACGCAACAAGCACGTTTTTCGTTTTGTCCGGATTTATTCTTTCGCACATTTATATCGGCGCGGAACCGCGGCGAGGATTTAGAGTTTCAGCGTCCCGATTTTTCATCAAGCGATTCAGCAGTCTTTATCCCATCCATATTTTCACCTTGCTGTTGACCATTGCACTGGCGCTTTTGAGTTCTCATCCGAACGATACGCTTTTGCAAACGATAGCGCCGCACACAAGGGGAGTGGATGAGGCCGTTTTGAACCTGCTCATGCAGCTTCTCTTGCTGCAGGCGTGGAATCCGTTTTATCTGTCGTACAACATCCCCGCGTGGTCGATTTCGACCTTGATGTTCTTCTATCTGGTATTTCCGGCAATCGCGCCGCGACTGATGAGGATTTCAAATAAAGCCGCAATGCTGCTCTCGGTGTGTGCGGTCTATCTCGTCGTTGCACTGGTTGCGATTGTGGAGAAGCGGCATGGCATCGGTGTAATTGGAATGCTTCATACGAACCCGCTACTCCGTCTTCCGGAATTCCTGGCGGGGATACTCGCATACGGCCTATTCGTCAAACATAGCGATGAGATCGCCGATACTGTCGCGCGCCATTGGCGCTATTTGCTCTCTTTGCTGGCAGTCGTTTTCTGCGTTGCGAGCTACGTGTATGCGAACGGCTCGTATTCGACACGGGTTCTGCTTCATAACGGCGCAATGCTGCCCACTCAAATAACCGTCGTGATCGTGTTTTCATGCTTGCTGCGCGACGTGTCGGCGCAGTCGCGTGAGTTTGTGCGTCGGCTCGGAAACGCGTCCCTGTCGATCTTTGCGCTTCAAAGCCCATTGTTCGACCTGTATGCAAAGATGGAAAAGATCCTGGACCTGCCATTCCCGATGCTCTCCTGTCTTGATCGCTTGCATCTGTGCACGCATATCGCGGGTGGAATACCGTTGCGGTTTTCCTTTTATCCCGTCTTTCTGGTGTTGATCGCCTGCGTGGCAATTGTCTTTCAGGAGAAGGTCGTCGCCCCCACGAGAACGTATGTGCGCCGCGCCCTGACGCGCGAGAAAATCGCGGCCGTGCCCGTGCATTCCGTCGTGTCGCCGGATTAGGATGGGTCGCGGCGGGCGTTTTTTATGCCGGGAGCTTCGGGTTTTTCCGATGCAGCGACATTAGGGCGAACGTCGTCGCAGTGGCCGCCACACTGACCGGCGCCCATCGGCTTCAGCGCTTGATTGCGAGGTAAGCCCGGCTGATTCCCGGACGGCTATGGACCCAGAGACGACTGGCAAGCCATGCCGCCGGCCTGTCCCGCACTTCAAGCCGCCTGATCGATCGCCCGGCTTCCGTTGGAAGAGGTTGCCGCTGGACTGGATTCGTGCCCCGGTCGCACGTATAAAAGTGCCGGAACCCGGCGGCGAGCGCGATCTCGCGGTAATCGTCGTCGTAATAGCCTTGCGGCCAGCAAAGATGGTCCGACACATCGCCAAGCCGCTGACGAAGTGTCGCGCGTGCTTTCACCAGATCGTCGCGCAGTCGTTCCCGTTTTTCGTCACGATCTTGTGTCAGCCGATCCCAGCGAGCATGCGTGTGCGTGTGGCTGTGGAACTCGAACGTGCCGGCGTGCCGCATCGCCTCGATTTCAGACCAGCGGAGGATCACATCGTCGGCCCGGCCTTGCTCGATGGCTGATTCACCCTCCTCGTGACCAAGCAGGCGCGGCAGCGTGGTGATGTCGTCATCTGCCACGTTAGTCCGGGGCGCTCCTTCGCCCGGCCACGCGCTTACAAGAAAGCAAAGCGCGCTGAAGCCGTGCCGCTGCAAAATGGGATGCGCATGCACCCAGTTGTCGAGATACCCATCGTCGAACGTGATGACGACCGACTTCGGCGGGACCGGCGCTCCCGCCAGGTAGTCCGCGAACTGGCGCGCGCTCAGCGTCCGGTAGCCAAGCTGCGCAAGACATGCAATCTGTTCGGCGAAATGCTCGGGCGTAACCGTGATCATGCCGGGCGACGTACTGACGTGGTGATACATCAGCACCGGAACCGCGCGCGCAACGTGTTTCATGACACCGGCCCCAGTCCGGCCAGTTTCCGATGGTAGTTTCGCTCGGTGAGGCATCGGCGGTAAAACGCGATCGTTTGATCTGCCATCTGCGCGATCGTGAAGCGCCCCATGATACGGCGCGCCTGCTCCCCAAGTCGCGTGCGCAGCGCACGATCGTCGAGCAGCCGCACGATCGCCGCCCTTAGCGAGACAGGATCTTTCGGAGGAACCAGCAACCCGTTGACGCTATCCTCAATCAGTTCCGGCACGCCGTCGACGCGCGTGCCGATGACCGCCAAGCCGCGCGACATGGCCTCGATGAACGACTGCCCGAGCGCTTCCTGATGAGTCGGCAGCACAAAAAAGTCGCTGCCTCGCAGCACATTCGGCACGTCTGCACGCAAACCGAGCAGATGGACCCGGCTACTCAGCCCCAACGCGTCGATACGGCTTCGGATTCGCGCAAAGCTCGGTCCGTCGCCGGCCATGACCAGATGCAATTCGGGCCGGCTTCCCAACAAAGGCCGCACCGCTTCAATCAGATCGTCGTGGCCTTTCTGGTCCCGCATCATCGCGACCATGCAGCCGATCACAGCGTCGGCGCCAAGGCCGAGTTCGCTGCGCAATGTCGATTCGATTTGCTGCTCGGGCTCGGGAACGCCATCATAAATGGTCGCAATCCGGTCATGATCGACACCGGCTGAGACCAGATATCGGTGCACGTACGAACTGACGGCGATCACACGGTGCGGAATCCACCGATACGTCGCCAGCGACGTGACCGGCAACGCCAGGTGCCGCGTCCTGACTATAAGTGGCGTACCGGCGGACCGGGCCGCGAATCCGGCAACGAGGGTGTCGTGACCGCTGTGCGTGTTGACCACATCGAATGCACGACGGCTCACAAGCGACCGAATCGCCACCATTGACGCAACATCGCCGCCAGTTCTCATGGGGGCGTGATGCACGGAAAAACCACCAGCCGCCGCGCGCCGGCCGAGCTCCGCCCTCGCCGGACAGACCAGCTCGACGGTATGCCCCCGCTCACGCAATGCGACCATCTCCTTTAATGTGCGAATCTCTTGGCCTCCCCACCCCGTTGAAGATTCGCTGTGCAAAATATCCATGCCCTGATCCATCCTTGAAATCTGCTTGTAAGCAACTGAATTTGCAGGCAAAAGTTCGTAATATACAGTAATTATTGTCGGCTTCTGTAATTTCTTGGTCTCCATGCAGAGAACAGAATCAAGATGCGAGCCGCTAGCCGACGTCGCGGGAAGCCCTGCGCGGCTCCTTCAGTCCTCCCTGGCTATTGAACAGCTACCCAATCAGGCCAGGTTGGCTGCTTAAGCATCGGAAGCTGCGGCTGAACGCGCTACGATCAGTGGCCGGATGGAGGTGTGCGCGGAAGTGGCGCTTTTCAGCGGGCGCAAGTTCCGCCCGGCGACTGATATCAGGAGCAATTGAAGGCGACAAAATGGCTGAAGCCTTCGATGATGCGTGTCATGAATTGGCGGCAGCGGGAGTGTGCATGCCACAGCGCGAGGGAACGGGCGAGCAAATCTCAAAAGCTCGATGCGCAGGCCATCATGACAACACCGATCGGAGAAGGCTGATACGACAGGGCGAATGAGCACCCGTCTAGAAGGACGATGTCTTGTTCGAGAGCCAGGCGGGAGTTCCGCACGTCTGGTTCAAAGAGCGGTACAGCAGTTTGCCGGCGGCTTCGTTTGCGAAATGGCCGAAATTCCTGACGACCACGCGAAATACCGACGCATCCTGCACGAGCGCAACATCCCCACCAGCATTGCGCGGCGCGGCCATCCGCACGGTAGCGGCCTTGGAAAAGTCCGTTGGGTTGTCGAACGTACACATTCCTGGCTGCATCATTTCCGTCGTCTACGTATTCGTTTCGAACGTCGCGCTGACATCCACGAAGCGTTCCTCAAGCTCGGCTGTTGCTTGATCTGCTGGAACACTTTTTAGCGAGCCCAACAGACTTTATGAAACCGTCTCTAAGGGTTTCCACTGAGCTTCCGCGGGCGGCATCGCTGCCCATCAAAAGTGACGGACGAGGGTAGGGCTGCCGCGCCATATGAGGGTGACGAGGAGCCTTAAGCTATTGTATCGACTGAATATTGCCCTCTTGGCGCTCTGCACGACGTTAAAGGACGGGAACAAAGTTCTGGCTCACTCAGACCTCGATTCCGATCCGACGCCCCTTCTTGAAAATGTAATTCCCCGTCCATATAATTAGCACTCACTGCACGAGAGTGCTAACAACTTCGCCGGCTGGCTCAGCCAGCTGGCTTTCCTCAGCGTACTTCAGTCCCAATCAAGAGAGGATATATCCATGAACCTTCGTCCTTTGCATGATCGCGTGATCGTCAAGCGTCTGGATCAGGAAACCAAGACCGCATCGGGCATCGTGATCCCCGACGCAGCAGCAGAAAAGCCGGATCAAGGCGAAGTGCTGGCCATCGGCCCGGGCAAGCGTGACGACAAGGGCAACCCGATCGCGCTCGACGTGAAGGTCGGCGATCGCGTCCTGTTCGGCAAGTACGCAGGCCAGACCGTCAAGGTCGACGGCAGCGAACTGCTGGTAATGCGCGAAGAAGACATCATGGCCGTTGTCAACAAGTAAGCACTTGTTCCGGTTCAATCTCAAGAATTCAAGGAGTTAGAAGATGGCAGCTAAAGACGTCGTGTTCGGCGATTCCGCCCGTGCCAAGATGGTTGAAGGCGTGAACATTCTCGCCAACGCAGTGAAGGTTACGCTGGGTCCGAAGGGCCGTAACGTTGTTCTCGAGCGCAGCTTCGGCGGCCCGACGGTCACGAAGGACGGCGTGTCGGTCGCGAAGGAAATCGAACTGAAGGACAAGCTTCAGAACATGGGCGCGCAAATGGTCAAGGAAGTTGCTTCCAAGACCAGCGACAACGCCGGTGACGGTACGACGACGGCAACCGTTCTGGCCCAGTCGATCGTTCGCGAAGGCATGAAGTACGTCGCATCGGGCATGAACCCGATGGACCTGAAGCGCGGCATCGACAAGGCCGTCGCTGCAGCAATCGAAGAGCTGCGCAAGATCAGCAAGCCCTGCACGACGAACAAGGAAATCGCGCAAGTCGGCGCGATCTCGGCGAATAGCGACGCGTCGATCGGCGATCGCATCGCTGAAGCAATGGACAAGGTCGGCAAGGAAGGCGTCATCACCGTCGAAGACGGCAAGTCGCTGCAAGACGAGCTCGACGTTGTCGAAGGCATGCAGTTCGACCGCGGCTACCTGTCGCCGTACTTCATCAACAATCCGGACAAGCAAGTCGCTGTTCTGGAAAACCCGTTCGTGCTGCTGCACGACAAGAAGGTTTCGAACATCCGTGATCTGCTGCCGGTTCTGGAGCAAGTCGCGAAGGCTGGCCGTCCGCTGCTGATCATCGCTGAAGACGTCGAAGGCGAAGCGCTCGCTACGCTGGTCGTCAACAACATCCGCGGCATTCTGAAGACCGTTGCTGTGAAGGCTCCGGGCTTCGGCGACCGTCGCAAGGCAATGCTGGAAGACATCGCGATCCTGACGGGTGGCCAGGTCATCGCTGAAGAAACCGGCCTGTCGCTGGAAAAGGCTACGCTGCAAGAGCTGGGTCAAGCGAAGCGCATCGAAGTGGGCAAGGAAAACACGACGATCATCGACGGCGCTGGCGAAGCAGCAAGCATCGAAGCACGCGTGAAGCAAGTGCGCACGCAGATCGAAGAAGCGACGTCGGACTACGACCGTGAAAAGCTGCAAGAGCGCGTGGCCAAGCTGGCCGGCGGCGTTGCAGTGATCAAGGTTGGAGCCGCGACCGAAGTCGAAATGAAGGAAAAGAAGGCACGTGTCGAAGACGCACTGCACGCAACGCGCGCAGCTGTGGAAGAAGGCATCGTGGCTGGCGGCGGCGTCGCGCTGATCCGCGCTCGCAGCGCAATTGCTGGTGTGAAGGGCGACAACGCTGACCAGGACGCAGGCATCAAGATCGTGCTGCGCGCGATGGAAGAGCCGCTGCGCCAGATCGTCACGAACGGCGGCGAAGAAGCCAGCGTCGTGGTGGCAGCTGTTTCTGCCGGCAAGGGCAACTACGGCTACAACGCGGCAACGGGCGAGTACGGCGACCTGGTCGAAGCCGGTGTCGTCGATCCGACGAAGGTGACGCGCACGGCGCTGCAAAACGCAGCTTCCGTCGCGGGCCTGCTGCTGACGACGGACGCTGCTGTTTGCGAACTGCCGAAGGAAGATGCACCGATGCCTGGCGGCATGCCCGGCGGCATGGGCGGCATGGGCATGGACATGTAATTTCCGGCAACGGAAATGCATGCGGGAGGCGCGTCGCAAGGCGTGCTTCCCAAAAACAAAAAACCCGCAGCGATGCGGGTTTTTTGTTTTGCGCTTCCGGCAGGCAAGCGGTGTTCTTGCGTACGGCGCCGCTGTGCCGATTGCGTCAGCGCTTCAGCAGAAAGTGCGCGCCCAGATGATCGAGCACGCACGACACACTGGCGGCTTCCGTTTCCACGGCTGTTTCGAGAAGCAGGTCTGGATTTTCAGGCGGTTCATAGGGCGCGGATATGCCCGTGAACGACCTGATGGTTCCCGCAATCGCCTTCGCATAGAGGCCCTTCGGATCGCGTTTCGCGCAATCGTTTGCCGAAGCGGATAAATAAGTTTCGACAAATCGCTCGCGTCCGATGATGTCGCGGGCCATCGCCCTGTCGTCGCGCATCGGCGAAATAAGCGCGGCAATCACGATCAGGCCTGCGTCGTTCATCAGTTGCGCGACATGCGCGACCCGCCGGATATTTTCCCGGCGATCTTCCTTCGAAAAACCCAGATCGCTCGTGAGGCCGTGACGAACATTGTCGCCGTCGAGCACGTAGCACGCATGGCCCATCGACATGAGTTCGCGTTCCAGATGAAACGCAATGGTCGATTTGCCGGCTCCCGACAGGCCGGTCAGCCACACGGTGACGGGCTTGTGTCCGAACATCAGCGCGCGGTCGGGTTCCGTGATCGTTCCATTGAAACGACGCACAAACGGCTGGACGGGTTGGACGCGTTGGGCGGGCGTTTCACCGATCTCACGTGCGGCGCGGTTGTTCGTTGCGTCGTCGCGCGCGTGAGATGGCCTCGGTTCAGTGTTGTAGGTGCCGCCAGGGCAAACGTTTTCCAATTCGGCTATTTCCTTTTCTTCGACCGAAGGAGTTCAACAGCCTGCCTTCGACACTGCCCGAATGGACGCTCGGGTGCGAATCGCAGCTTGCGCGGGCAAGTGAATAAAGACAGGCGGGGACAGAGTTCAACTTTACAGTTCGTAACTCTAATCCATTAGATTTAACGTTGCTGTAACGCTTGATTACGGAAGTAATATCCGGCTTGCCAATTCATGCTTGACTATCGGATTGGTGTGAACGCGGGTGATGCGGCTGCGCCCTCCGCAAGCTGCGAGCGAAGGGCGACGGCACGGAACGGGGAGAGCGCGCGACCCGACGGGTCAGTGCCGCGCCTCGCCCGGCGGCGTCTCCTTGCCTCCGGCAAGCGGCACGTCTTCATCGCTGCTGCGTGCCCAGAAGAAGCGGTCCGGCAAGTAAGCGCCCATGCCCGGGCGAAACGCGGCCTGCGTCGCCTGGAACAGATACTCCTGCGCTTCACGCACGGCTTCGGCGGGCTCCTGGCCATTCGCCAGCAGCGCGGCGATCGCGGCGCCGAGCGTATCCGTGATGCCCATGACGCGCTGCTGGGCGCGATCCCACATGTCCTGCCGTATCTGGCCGTCGTCGCTGAATAGTGTATTGACGAGCCGGTGCGTGCCCGTTTCCGTCGACAGGATGTATTCGCACCCTTGCGACAGCAGATGCGAGATTGCGGCATCGAGCGTCGGCGCTTCGGCGTCGCCGTCCGGTTGCGCAAGCGCGAGCAGCGCGGTGGTGTCCGCGACGAGCAGCGTCGTCTGCGGCGCCAGCAGATCGGCGATCGCCTCGCGCAATTCGTCGGCGGCGAGCACGTGTTCGTCGTCGAGCGTGAAGTCGGGAGCGAGGATCAGCGGGATGTCGTCGTAATCGGCGACCACTTCGGCGATTGCGCTGACCACTTCCGCACGCGTCGCCGCGCCGACCTTGAACGCGGCGATGGGCATGTCTTCCAGCAGCATCCGCGCCTGCGTAGCGACGACTTCCGGGTCGAGCCCGGTCACTTCGTCGCAGTTCGCCGAGTCGCGCACCGTGTAGCCGGTCAGCACGGACACGCCGTGGCAGCCCATGCTGGCAAGCGTCATCAGGTCGGCTTGCAGCCCGGCGCCGCCCGTCGGATCGGAGAGGCCGAAGGTGAGAACGATGGGAGGGGTGTCGCTGGCCATGAAATCTTTGATGAGTCGATAAGCGGGACGTTCGTGGGCCGTAGCGCGCGAGGCGCCGATGGGGCCCGCAGACGGCTCAATTATGCGGCTTTATCTCGGCATCCGGCATTTTTTCGCATCATGCAGCCTGTCCCATCATAGATAAAGCGGCCACGGGGCCCGCGCGGAGCCGCTCGGGCCCCGCATCCGCTAGGCATAGTGGCGGCAACACGGTACCATCATGGCTCCCGTTTCCACGGACTTTTCGACGCGACTCAAGAATGGAATATAAGAGCTGGATGTGCCTGATCTGCGGCTGGATCTACGACGAAGAAGCCGGTCTGCCAGAGGAAGGAATCGCGCCGGGCACGCGCTGGGAAGATGTCCCCATCAACTGGACCTGCCCCGAGTGCGGCGCGCGCAAGGAAGACTTCGAGATGGTCCAGATCTGAGCGACCCATCGTTCGGCGACGGGCGGCATCTGTTTGCCCGTCGTACACGCGAAGGGCTGCAAGACCCGAATTGCATGTTTTCGCGCGGAATGGAACATCCGTGCACACGCGGTGTCGCAGGTAACGCGTCACCGGGCTTTCATTGCGCTTTATGGTGCGCTATTGCGCCTGATTGTGGTTTTGGTCCAGCAGGTGCCGTCTCGTCGGCGTCGACGTTTGCCGGCGATCGCCGATATGCGCGACGGGTGCGCTTGCCGTCTCGCGTAGCCGTTGCCGCCCGCCCGTCGTATCGCGTCTTCGGGTCTTCGAAAGACGCGGCGCCGTTTCGGTGAGGCGTCCGATGGCCCTGCGGTT
Organism: Paraburkholderia diazotrophica; assembly: GCF_038900755.1. Lineage (GTDB taxonomy): Bacteria > Pseudomonadota > Gammaproteobacteria > Burkholderiales > Burkholderiaceae > Paraburkholderia > Paraburkholderia diazotrophica_A. Next base: position 26,870 of record NZ_JBBPEN010000008.1, on the reverse strand, counting down.
GCTTTACTTTCGCCACTGCGGCAATTCGGGCGGCGCCGTGCCGGTGTCCGCCTGACATGCCGGCGTACCTGCAGCCTGCTCATGACTCCTCGATCCGCATCGCCCGATACGCTCGACGCTTTACCGAACCCCCGTGGCGGCGCTGTCCGTCCGGTGGAACAGGCTATTGCCGATGCTCTCGACGCCTTCGACGAGCGTCGCGAGATGACTGCGCAACTGCTCGTCGCAGTGCGCGCGCTGCGCGAGGCGGGTTGGGTGGCCGCGCAACGTTTCACCGACGCGTTGCTGCTGGTATCGCCGATGGCCGCCAGCGGTCTCCTTGACGAGGCCCCCGCGCGCGCCACGTTCGGCGCGGCGTTGCACGCGTTTCACGCGGCGCTGGAGCGGCGCAATCTGCGCGAGCTGAGTTGCTCGCCTTCGCTGTTCTCGCACTACCAGGCGCTCAGCACGCATATCGCGCAGCACACGCCCGGCTACAGCGTGACCTTCGAGGACATCGCGCTGGCCAGCCGGCCGATTCCGCCCGTCACGCTGCGCTCGCAGTCTGCCGCGCGTCTCGCGCATGCGCGGGCGCGTTACGAGCGGGCGCTGCTGCCCGTGCTGCGTTCGAAGGGCAACGTCGGCGCGAGCGCCGCGGTGGCGGGCGCCGTCAACGCCGCGCTCGGCGAGCTCGATGCGTGCCTTGCCGAACTGGCGGGCCCTGATCCATACGACTTCTGGCGTCTCGCGTCCGCCTGTGCCCGCGCGCTGCGTACACGCGGCCTGTCCATCGAAGACGCCGAGACGCGGCGTTTCTATGCGCGCTGCAATCTGGCGCTCGCGGACGCCGCGCGGGGCATCCCCCTTGCGCCGCGCTCGCTCGTGCGCGCGACGCTCGCGCTTCTGTGGCGCGACTACGCGCTTTTCGGCGCGGCCGCCGAAGACACCGAACACGTGGAACTGCTGCGCGACTATGGCCTGACGGTGGACTGGCACGTTGCGGGCACGCAGGCATCGGAGGCGTTGTGGGAGGCGGGCGCGCACCAGGCCGAGGCATTGGCCTTGACCGCGCACGTCGCGATGACGCGCGAGCTGGGCGTGCTGACGGTCAATGCCAACGCCTATGAGAACTTCCTGCAAACGGCGGATGGCGCGATCGTCGCGTTGACCGACCATGCGCGCGCTGCGGACAATCCGCAGAAGGCCGACCCGAGCGCCGCGCTGCAGGCGGGCGATGCCGCGTACCGGCTGGGCGCGGCGGCGTCCGCGCTCGGACTGGGACAGGTGGCGCTGCTCGCCGATGCGCTCGGGCTTGCGTGGCGTCGTCGCGCGCATGCCGGCGTGTCGACGCCCGCGGTTCGCGCACACGTCGTCGTCGACGCGCCCGGCGCGCCTTCGCTCGAAGCCGCCGTCGAGGCGCTGCGCGCGATGTTGCACAAGGTGGCGGCGGGTGTCGCGCCGCAATCCGCGACGAGCGCTCTCGCGTCGCTCACGCACGCGATCGAACAGGGCGGCGCGTAGCGGGTCGAAGGCTCACGCGGGTTGAACAGGGACGGTCACTTGTCCTATGCCATCTGCCGCTCGATAGCGCACGTTCCACTTGCCCGGCAAGGGGGAAGCGCGTGATAGAGTGCAGTTTCATGAACTGCGGTTCTTGCCGTCCGCGCACCGATGCACACCGGTTGCGCACAGGTTGCAAGCGTGGCGCGCGGTACGATCCGGCAGGCCTCCGTGTGTGAGCCCGGAAGGCCGCAGTTGCGCACCGTCTTTGCTAAAATTCGACCTATGCCCAAGAGTAACGATCGCATCAATCTGACCAACCAGTTCCTGATCGCCATGCCGAACATGGCGGACCCCACGTTTTCAGGAACGGTGGTCTACCTTTGCGATCACAGCGAGCGTGGCGCGCTTGGCCTCGTCATCAACCGGCCAACCGACATCGACCTTCAGGCGCTCTTCAATCGCATCGATCTCAAGCTCGAAATCGAACCTCTGCTGCATGTCCCCGTGTACTTCGGCGGCCCCGTGCAAACAGAACGCGGCTTCGTGCTGCATGACGCATCGGAAAGCACGTATACGTCGTCGATGCAGGTGCCGGGCGGGCTCGAAATGACCACGTCGAAAGACGTGCTGGAAGCCGTCGCGAGCGGGAAGGGCCCGCAGCGCTTCCTGCTGACGCTCGGTCATGCCGGCTGGGGCGCGGGCCAACTGGAAGATGAAATCTCGAAGAACGGCTGGCTCACCGTTCAGGCCGATCCGAAGATCGTGTTCGACGTGCCCGCCGAAGACCGCTTCGAAGCCGCGCTCGCACTGCTCGGTATTTCGTCGTCGATGCTCTCCGGCGAAGCGGGTCACGCATGAGCGACATAGCCGGACGTGAAGCGACGCTGCTTGCGTTCGACTATGGCGAAAAACGCATCGGCGTGGCCGTCGGCAATTCACTGACGCGCAGCGCGCGGCCCCTCGTCGTTTTGCAAAACCGCAATCGCGAATACCGTTTCGAAGCCGTCGGCAAGCTGATCGACGAATGGAAGCCCGATGCGCTCGTCGTCGGGCTGCCGATGCATCCCGACGGCACCGCGCACGAACGAACCCAGCTTGCGAAGCGCTTCGGCAATCAGCTGAACGGGCGCTTCAATCTCCCCGTCTCGTGGGTCGACGAGCGCTATTCGTCGGTCGAAGCAGAGGCGGGCATTCGTAGCGGGTCGAGACAGGCCGGCATGCTCGACGCCGAAGCCGCGTGCATCATTCTTCAGCAATATCTGGACGGACTTTCCGACGATCATGAGTCCCATTGACGCCGAGGCGCTTTATCGCGCCGTGCTCGAACAGATTCGCGCCGCATACGGTGACACGCTGGGCGGTCCCGACGGCGCGGTGCTCGCTGGCATCTACAGCGGCGGCGCGTGGCTCGCCGAGCGCCTCGCCAAAGACCTGAACGTCGCGACATTCGGCGTCGTCAACGTCGCGCTGCATCGCGACGACTACGCGAAGAAAGGTCTGCACACGCAGGCGAGCCCGACTTCGTTGCCGTTCGAAGTCGACAACCGCCGCATCGTGCTCGTCGACGATGTGCTGTACACGGGCCGCACCGTGCGCGCCGCATTGAACGAACTGTACGACTATGGGCGTCCCGCATCCGTCGAACTCGCCGTGCTCGCCGACCGGGGCGGGCGAGAGTTGCCGGTGGCCGCGCGCTTCGTCGGCGGCACGATCGAGGTGCCGGCCAATACGACGCTCGTGCTCGCGCGCAACGGCGAGCGCTTCACGTTTCACACCGAGCCGCGCGCGGATTGAGCGCGGGCGCATTAGCGGGATCAGCATCATTCGCGGCAGCAAATCAAACGTGCTGGTGCGCATCGCGGGCGTAGCGCATGTAATACACGCGAGCGCGACGCGAAGAGATCCTATCTCCCGGCAGCATTCGAAAGGCGGCATCGCAAGCAGCACTCCGGCGCAGCGCACCAGGCATCACGCAAAGCATCACCCGCAGTCCCAAGTCTGATCCAGGAACACCATGAACACGCCCAACCCGGTTTCCCAAGGTTCCACCGATTCGACCGCGAGCGCCGCATCAGCGGACCGTTTTCGCTACGGTTTCCTGAAGGGCAATCCGCAGCTCACGAAGAACGGCGAGCTGAAGCATCTGCTGACAATCGAAGGCTTGCCGCGCGCGATCGTCAGCCACATTCTCGATACGGCCGAGCAGTTCGTCAGCGTGACCGACCGCGAGGTAAAGAAGGTGCCGCTGTTGCGCGGCAAGTCGGTATTCAATCTGTTCTTCGAAAACTCGACGCGCACGCGCACCACGTTCGAGATTGCCGCGAAGCGGCTGTCGGCGGATGTGATCAATCTGAACATCAACGCTTCGTCGACGAGCAAGGGTGAGTCGCTGCTCGACACGATCAACAATCTGTCGGCGATGCATGCCGACATGTTCGTCGTGCGTCACGCGTCGAGCGGCGCGCCGTATCTGATCGCCGAGCACTGCGCGCCGCACGTGCACGTGATCAACGCCGGCGACGGCCGGCACGCGCATCCCACGCAGGGTCTGCTCGACGTGTACACGATCCGCCACTACAAGCGCGATTTCACGAATCTGCGCGTGGCGATCGTCGGCGACATTCTGCATTCGCGCGTCGCGCGCTCCGACATTCACGCGCTCACCACGCTCGGCGTGCCGGAAGTGCGCGCGATCGGTCCGCGCACGCTGCTGCCGGGCGGTCTCGAGCAGATGGGCGTGCGCGTGTTCCACAACCTCGACGAAGGGCTGAAGGACGTCGACGTGATCATCATGCTGCGTCTGCAGAACGAGCGGATGAGCGGCGCGCTGCTGCCGTCGGCGCAGGAGTACTTCAAGAGCTGGGGGCTGACGCCCGAGCGTCTCGCGCTCGCGAAGCCCGATGCGATCGTGATGCACCCGGGTCCGATGAACCGCGGCGTCGAAATCGATTCGCAGGTCGCGGACGGTCCGCAATCGGTGATCCTTAATCAGGTGACGTTCGGCATCGCTGTGCGCATGGCGGTGATGGGCATCGTCGCGGGCAACAACGACTGATTCGCGCGCAGTTCGCGCAATCACATCGGGCACAGGCAGGCAAAAAAGGCAGCGCATGAAGATTCATATTCGAGGCGGCACGCTGATCGACCCGGTCGCGGGCACCGAGCAGCAACAGGACGTATTCATTGCGGCGGGCAAGATCGTCGCGCTCGGCAGCGCGCCTGCCGATTTCAACGCGGCAAGGACAATCGATGCGAAGGGCCTGTATGTGGCGCCCGGATTCGTCGATTTGTCGGCACGGCTGCGCGAGCCCGGCTACGAGCACAAGGCGACGCTCGAATCGGAAATGGCTGCGGCGCTCGCGGGCGGCGTGACGACGCTCGTTTGTCCGCCCGACACCGATCCCGTGCTCGACGAGCCGGGTCTCGTCGAAATGCTCAAGTTCCGCGCGCGCAATCTGAACCGCGCGCATGTGTATCCGCTGGGTGCGCTGACGGTCGGCCTCAAGGGGCAGGTGATCACCGAGATGGTCGAGCTGACGGAAGCGGGCTGCATCGGCTTCTCGCAGGCCGATACGCCCATCGTCGATACGCAGGTGCTTCTGCGCGCGCTGCAGTACGCGAACACGTATGGCTATACCGTGTGGCTGCGTCCGCAGGATGCGTATCTCGCGAAGGGCGGCGTCGCGGCGAGCGGGCCGCTTGCGTCGCGCCTCGGGCTGTCGGGCGTGCCCGTATCGGCGGAAACGATCGCGCTGCACACGATTTTCGAACTCGTCCGCGTGACGGGCGCGCGCGTGCATCTGTCGCACGTGTCGTCGGGCGCGGGCGTCGCGCTGATGCGCGCAGCGAAGGCGGAAGGCTTGTCCGTCACTTGCGACGTCACGATCAATCACGTGCATCTGATCGACATCGACATCGGCTATTTCGATTCGCAGTTCCGGCTCGATCCGCCGCTGCGCTCGCAACGCGACCGCGAGGCGATTCGCGCGGGTCTGCTCGACGGCACGATCGACGCGATCTGCTCGGACCACACGCCCGTCGACGACGACGAAAAGCTGCTGCCGTTCGCCGAGGCGACGCCGGGCGCAACGGGGCTCGAGCTGCTGCTGTCGCTAACGATCAAGTGGGCGGACGAGGCGGGCGTTTCGCTCGCGAAGGCATTGAACCGCGTCACGGCCGCGCCCGCCGACGTGTTGAAGCTGCCCGTGGGACGCATCGAAGCGGGCGCAACCGCCGACCTGTGCGTGTTCGACCGCGGCGCGCATTGGCGCGTCGAGCCTCGCGCGCTGAAGAGCCAGGGGCACAACACGCCGTTCCTCGGCTACGAGTTGCCTGCGCGGGTGCGTGCGACGGTGGTCGGCGGGCAGGTTGCGTTCGAGCAGCGCTGAGGCCGGACGTCGGCAGAGAAGAAGCTCCGAAGGATCGGAAGGTATGCGGAAACTCTTACCATGAAGCTCGCATTTCGCAAGGTTCGGCTGGTCGTGCATCTGCTGCACGGCATGTGGACCGTCTGGACGCGTTTTCCTCGTGCGACTGCGCGGCAGCGTCTGGAACTGAATCGCGCCTGGTCGCTGCGCATGCTGCAACTGTGCGGCATGCGCCTCGTCGTGCACAACGATGGCGTGCGGCTCAATGAAGGCGTGCTGGTCGTCGCGAATCATATTTCGTGGATCGACATCTACGTGATCAACGCGTGGCGGCCGACGCCATTCGTGTCGAAGGCGGAAATCCGCAAGTGGCCCGTCGTCGGCTGGTGCGCGCAGCAACTGGGCACCGTGTTCATCCAGCGCGAGAAGCGCAGCGACGCGAAACGCATCATGCACGAACTCGCCGACCGGCTGAACTCGGGCGAACTGATGTGCGTGTTTCCGGAAGGCACCACGTCCGACGGCACTCAACTGCTGCCGTTTCACGCGAACATGTTTCAGGCGCCCGTATCGGCGTCACGCCCCGTGCAGCCGCTGTGCCTGATGTATGAAGATGCGCGGGGCCGGCAATCGACGGCGCCTGCGTATATCGGCGAGATGTCGCTTGGCGAATCGCTTGATGCGCTGTTGCGCGGCGGGCCGTTGACCGCGCATGTGTATGTCGGCGCGCCGCTCGCGCCGGGTGCCGACCGGCGCGTGCTGGCGGCGGAGGCGCAGGCTTCCGTGCAAGCGGCGCTCGCCGCATTGCAAGACCCGGAGGCGCGCCGCTCCGGACAGATCGCCGGCCGGACTCAGGAGTTCATCGACGCGAACTCGAACAGCACGACGGAACCGCTGGACGGCGGTTCGGACGTCGATTTGACGCGTCACGCGTAACGCGATCAGGCTCCGATCACGCGCCGCTCAACCCGCGTCGGCGCGGCAGCCTTCGCATTCCACCTGCGTGACCGTGCGTTCGGCGGGCGACTGCGCCAGCCGGACGGCTGTCAGCTGCGCGCCCCACACGCAGCCCGAATCGAGGCCGATCAGATTGTCGCGGATCATCAGGCCGAGCGCGGCCCAGTGTCCGAACACGACCGTGATGTCTTCCGTCTTGCGCTCGGGCACGTCGAACCACGGCATGAAGCCCTTCGGCGCAGAGCCGATGCCGCCGCTCGACGAGAAATCCATCGCGCCGTCGGCATCGCAAAAGCGCATGCGCGTGAGCGCGGTGCAGGTCAGACGCAGGCGGTCGATGCCTTTCAGGCTCGGCTTCCATCGGTTCGGCTCGTTGCCGTACAGGCCCGCGAGCGTCTCTTTCCAGCCCGGCGCGCGTAACGCGCGTTGCAGTTCATCGGCGAGTTCCAGCGTCAGATCGACGTCCCATTGCGGCAGCACGCCCGCATGCACGAGCAGCATGCCGTTGTCGTAGTGCGCAAGCGGCCGGTGGCGAATCCAGTGCAGCAGATCTTCGGCATCGGGCGCGGCAAGGATTTCGTCGATCGTGTCGCCTTTCTTCGACTTGCGGATGCCCGCCGACACCGACAGCAGATGCAGGTCGTGATTGCCCAGCACGGGAACCGCGCGTTCGCCGAGCGCGATGATGTCGCGCAGCGTCGCAAGCGATTCGCCGCCCCGATTGATCAGATCGCCCGCGAACCACAGCGGCGCATCGGCGGGCGGCGCAGCCTTTGCGAGAAGTTGCTGGAACTGGGTGCGGCAGCCCTGCAGATCGCCGAAAGCGAGGGGAGGGGAGCTGGTGGAAACGGTCATCGGGAGAATGGGTGGTTCCAAAGGACGGCAGTGTCGTGACATGACGGATGCCCGCTCGATATGCGAACGGACAGACCGCAGACAACCCGCGCCGCACAACCCGACATCATAGCGCGTGCCCGTGACACCGTCGTTGAGCGCTCGAGTCTCGACGTCGCCGACATCGCGCCGACGGCGCAATTACAGAAATATTTTTTGATTTTTTCGGATTTTTTGAGGATTTTCTGGCCGTCAAACTCGCTTTTCGCGCCTGAGGAATGGAGCGGGCCGATTTATTCGTCCAATCGGCCGGTCGCCTAAACGGCGAGCATTTCAGAGCAGGGGAGGAAGGGTTTGCGGCATCCGTCTGAGCGGGTCATCCATCGTGTGCTCCTTACGGGGGCGAGCGGTTTCACCGGTGCCTACGTTCGCGAGGAACTGGCCGACACGGGCTATGAGGTCATCGGCACGACGGCGGGCGCGCCCGAGCCCGGCGAGCGCACCCTCGACATCACGTCGCTGCCCGATTGCCGCCGCGTGATCGGCGAACTGAAACCCGCATTCATCGTGCATCTGGCGGCGATCAGCTTCGTCGCGCATGACGACCCGTTGGATCTATACAACGTCAACGTGATCGGCACGACGAACCTGCTGCAGGCGTGCGTCGACGTCGGCCACGAGCCGCGCAAGATCCTGATCGCGAGCAGCGCGAACGTCTATGGCAACGCGGAGGGCGTCGTCGACGAAGCTACCGCGCCCGCGCCCGTCAACCACTACGCGGCGAGCAAGCTGGCGATGGAGCATCTGGTGCGGACATGGTTCGATCGCCTGCCCATCGTTGTCACGCGGCCCTTCAATTACACGGGACGCGGGCAATCGGAGCGTTTCCTGGTTCCCAAAATCGTTTCCCATTTCGTCCGGCGGCGGCCGTTTATCGAGCTGGGAAATCTCGACGTCGCGCGCGACTTTTCCGATGTGCGGATGGTGTCGACCGCCTATCGGGCGCTGCTGGAATCGCCGGTTGCGGGGGAGACGCTCAACGTCTGCAGCGGCAGGCCGCGCACGCTGACGGATATCGTCAATATGGTGCGGGAAGCGACGGGGCACGATCTGGAGGTTCGCGTCAATCCTGCGTTCGTGCGTCAAAACGAGGTCAGGGTGCTGGTGGGTTCGGCCGAACGGCTGAACCGCGTGGTGCCGGAGATGCCCGCCATCGGGCTCGAAGACACCATCGACTGGATGCTTGCTCTGGCCTGACTTACAAAACGTCTCAGTTTGTTAGCACGCTGGTGTTTCGCATTGACACCTTTATAATTGCCCGTTGCAAAACCACGCGCCTCGCGCGCGGGCCGGTCAACGTTGCCGGAGTCCGGGCCACTCGGGTAAAGGCTGCCGGGTTTTCGGCGGCTGCGACTACCGGCCACTCGTTCGAGAAAATTTCTAGAAGGAATCCCATGATCCTGGTAACGGGCGGTGCCGGCTTTATCGGCGCCAATTTCGTGCTTGAATGGCTGAACGCCTCCGATGAGCCAGTCCTCAATCTGGACAAGCTCACTTATGCCGGTAATCTGGGCACCTTGAAGTCGCAGCAGGACAATCCCCGTCACGTGTTCGTCCGCGCCGACATCTGCGACCGCGCGACGCTCGACGCACTCTTTGCCGAGCACAAGCCGCGCGCAGTGCTGCACTTTGCAGCCGAAAGCCACGTCGATCGCTCGATCCACGGACCGGCGGACTTCGTGCAGACCAACGTCGTCGGCACGTTCACGCTGCTCGAAGCAGCCCGTGCTTACTGGAGCGCGCTGAACGATGCGGACAAGGCCGCTTTCCGCTTCCTGCATGTGTCGACGGACGAGGTCTTCGGTTCGCTGTCCGCAACCGATCCGCAATTCTCCGAAACCACGCCCTATGCGCCGAACAGCCCTTATTCGGCGACCAAGGCGGGCTCCGATCATCTCGTGCGCGCGTATCACCACACGTATGGCCTGCCCGTGCTGACGACGAACTGCTCGAACAATTACGGCCCCTACCAGTTCCCCGAAAAGCTGATCCCGCTGATGATCGCGAACGCGCTCGGCGGCAAGCCGCTGCCCGTCTACGGCGACGGTCAGAACGTGCGCGACTGGTTGTACGTCGGCGACCACTGCAGCGCGATCCGCGAAGTGCTCGCGCGCGGCGTGCCGGGCGAGACGTATAACGTCGGCGGCTGGAACGAGAAGAAGAACCTCGAAGTCGTGCACACGCTGTGCGACCTGCTGGACCAGCAGCGGCCGAAAGCGAAGGGCTCGTATCGCGATCAGATCACGTATGTGAAGGACCGTCCGGGCCACGATCGCCGCTATGCGATCGATGCGCGCAAGCTCGAGCGCGAGCTTGGCTGGAAGCCGGCCGAAACGTTCGAGACGGGGCTTGCGAAGACCGTCCAGTGGTATCTCGACAACCAGGAATGGGTCGACGAAGTCGCTTCGGGCGAGTACCGCAAGTGGGTCGAAACCAACTACGCGCAGCGCGCGTAAGGGCGGCACGATGGCACGCAAAGGCATCATTCTCGCGGGCGGGTCGGGCACGCGGCTGTATCCGATTACGCATGTCGTGTCGAAGCAATTGCTTCCCGTCTACGACAAGCCGATGATCTATTACCCGCTGTCGACGCTGATGGTCGCGGGCATTCGCGACGTGCTGATCATCTCGACGCCGCAAGACACGCCGCGCTTCGAGGCGATGCTCGGCGACGGCGGTCAGTGGGGCATCAATATTCAGTACGCGGTGCAGCCATCGCCCGATGGTCTCGCGCAGGCGTTCATCATCGGCCGTGAATTCGTGGGTAACGATCCGTCGGCGCTGATCCTCGGCGACAACATCTTCTACGGTCATGATCTCGCGAAGCAACTGGAGCGCGCGAATGGGCGCACCGACGGCGCGACGGTGTTTGCGTACCACGTGCACGATCCCGAGCGCTACGGCGTGGTGGAATTCGACAAGGAATTCCGCGCGCTGTCGATCGAAGAAAAGCCTGCAAAGCCGCGTTCGAATTACGCGGTCACGGGTTTGTACTTCTACGACAACAAGGTCTGCGATATCGCCGCCGATATCAAGCCTTCCGCGCGCGGCGAACTGGAAATCACGGACGTCAACTCGCGCTACCTCGAGCAGAAGAAGCTCGACGTCGAAATCATGGGACGCGGGTATGCGTGGCTCGACACGGGTACGCACGATTCGCTGATCGAGGCCGCGACGTTCATTGCGACGCTGCAGAAGCGTCAGGGGCTGGTCGTCGCCTGTCCGGAAGAGATCGCTTACCGTCGCAAGTGGATCGACGGCGAACAGCTGCTCGCGCTCGCAAAGCCGCTTTCGAAGAATGCCTACGGGCAATATCTGCAAAACATTCTTACGGATCAAGTCGCATGGCCATCAGCGTAACTGCAACTGCACTTCCCGAAGTCAAGATCATCGAGCCGAAGGTGTTCGGCGATGCGCGCGGGTTCTTCTACGAGAGCTTCAACGCGCGCGAATTCGCCGAGCACGTCGAGGCGGGTGTCGAGTTCGTGCAGGACAACCATTCGCGTTCAGCCAAGGGCGTGCTGCGCGGGTTGCACTATCAGATCGAACACGCGCAGGGCAAGCTCGTGCGTGTTGTGGAAGGCGAAGTGTTCGACGTCGCCGTCGACATTCGCAAGAGCTCGCCGAATTTCGGCAAGTGGGTCGGTGTGAATCTGTCGGAAGAAAACCATCGGCAGTTGTGGGTGCCGCCTGGTTTTGCGCATGGCTTCGTCGTGTTGTCGGAGTCGGCGCAGTTCCTCTACAAGACGACCGATTACTGGTATCAGGCGCATGAGCGCAGCATCGTGTGGAACGATCCGGAGATCGGTATCGAATGGCCGATCGATTTCGAGCCCCTGCTCGCGGCGAAGGATGCGGCGGGCAAGCGGTTGGCGGAAGCCGATTGCTTTGCATAAGGACGTAGATGACGACTGAACAACGCACCATCCTCGTAACGGGTGTCAACGGTCAGGTTGGCTTCGAACTGGCGAGAAGCCTGCAAGGTCTCGGCAACGTTGCGGCGCTGAACCGGCAGCAATTCGACCTCGCGAACTTCGACCAGATTCGCAGCGTCATTCGCGAATTGAAGCCTGCGCTGATCGTCAATCCGGCTGCGTACACGGCCGTCGACCTGGCTGAAAAAGAGCGCGACGACGCAATGCGGATCAACGGTGAAGCGCCTGGCATCATCGCGGAAGAGGCGAAGAAGCTGGGTGCGCCGATGCTGCATTTTTCAACCGACTACGTGTTCGACGGCACGAAGCCGGCGCCCTATGTCGAGTCGGACGAGACGAACCCGCAGAATGTGTATGGCGCGAGCAAGCTGGCCGGCGAACGGGCTATTGCCCAAGTCGGCGGGGCGTCGCTGGTCTTCCGCACGAGCTGGGTGTACGGCCGGCGCGGCAAGAATTTTCTTCTGACGATGCTGCGTCTTGCCGCGGATAAACCGTCGTTGCGTATCGTCGGCGATCAGTTCGGCGCGCCGACGTGGAGCAAGACGATCGCTGCGCTGACTGCGCATATAGTTGCGCAAGGTCACGCGGCCGGCGCCGAATGGTGGGCCTCGAAGGCAGGTGTGTATCACCTGACGGCGGGCGGTTCGACGTCGTGGGCAGGCTTTGCGCAGGCCATCTTCCAGACGGCCGCGCTCGACAACAAGCCTTCCGTCGAAGCGATTCCGGCAAGCGAGTATCCGACGCCCGCCAGGCGGCCAGCGAACTCGCGCATGTCGTGCGAAAAGCTCGCTGCGTCGTTTGGCTTGCAGGTGCCGCAATGGGACGACGCGTTGCGCCTGTGTATCGGCGAAATGTAGTTGCTGCCTAAAAGGGTCTAGGGGTAAAAGGCCTGGGCCGGATTGCGCGTGCGCGTCAGGACCGGCCGGCTTCTTCGAATTTGCCGGTCTTGCCGCGCAGCCCGTCGCAGATGCCTTTGGTCATCATTGCGACGTCAGCCGCGCGGCGTTTCGACATCGCGGCGAACACAAAGAACTTGATCCCAAGGCGAGCCATCTCGCTGACCTTCCAGGCAACGGAGATATAGCGACGCTTGCACAGCAGAAGGGCATTGCGATAGTAGTAGTAGCGCCTGATGGGCTTGTGCACGGCGAGACGAATGCCGGCGACCTCGAGCGCGCTCTCGCCGATCCGGTGCTCCATGCGAACGTCGAACGCGCCGTAACTCTGAAAACCCGCAGCTTGAGCGCGCAGTCCCCACTCGATGTCGACGTAGTCGATGAACAATGCTTCGTCCATGTTGCCGACTGCCTTCAGTGCTGCAATCGACAGCAGGGCGCCGGACGAGATCAGGTAGTCGGCAGTCGTCCATGTGCCGTTGCCGGGGTCGCGCTTTCTGCGCGGGAAGCCGAATCGGAACTCGATGAACGGCAGGAAGATCCCGCGGTTGTGCTCGAAGAAGTAAGGGCCGATTTGCGCGACCGGTCCACGGGACGACAACTGATCCTGGTAGGCCTCGAGCCGGTCGATCATGTCAGCGGATGGCGCGCTGTCCTGATCGAAGAGGGCGCAAAACTCAATGCGCGTTTCGCTTTGCGCGCGCGCGAGGCCGTGATTGAGGGCAGCCGCGATTCCTTCGTTGCTCGAGAGCCGGATGATGTCGCAGTGCGCGGGAGGTAGTGCCTGTTGCCATTGTTCCAGGTTGCCGGACGCGTTGTCGACGATAAAGATCGTTCGTACCTGTGTTGCGAGAGTCTCAATCAGGCGCAGCAAGGTTTCGCGCTCTGGCTCGTATGTGACAATGACGGCGGCGGTACGTTGAGACAAGAGGCAGGGTCCAGACGGGAAAGTTCGAGCAGGTTAATCGAATAGTTGCACGGTGGTCAATTGGCTGACTTCAGTACCAAGGCGACTAACTTAGGATACACATGAGTAGCGAGAATTACCGGATACTGTTGCTCGATACGAAGTTTCGCAACCCGAACCACTATATCTGCATCGCGCTGCGCGACGCCTTCGGCCGTTCCCGGAATGTCGAGTTCATCGTCAAGGCAGACCCACTCGACGCCATCAACAAGGCTTACGAACATCGTTGCAACCTGTTCGTGGCGTTCGACGGAGAAGAGCTCGATCAGACATTGTGCTTGCGCCTCGCGCGCGCGTGCGGCCGGTCATTGCTGTGGGTGACGGAAGATCCCTATGAGGTGTCCGTCAACAAACGCAATGCGGCGATCTTCAATCTCGTATTCACGAACGATTCGTCAAGCGTCGCCGAGTATGGCGGGAAGGGGCGGCATTTGCCCCTCGCCGGAGCGATTGAGTTTCACGATATTCCCGTCCTGACAACTGACAGGCCGCTGCGCTATGACCTGTTCTTCGCGGGCACCGCGTGGCCCAATCGCACGGCCTTCGTCCGATCGATACTTGGCGAGATGCCTTCCAGCTGGCGCTTTAAGTTTGCGCTTCCCGTCAACGAACATTTGCCGCCGCGCAATGTCGATCTGCCGGAAAGCCTGATCAACTGGCGCACGTCACCGCCGGATTTTGGCCGTTTCGTCAATCGCTCGGCTGTCACGATCCTGCTGCCACGTGTTTTTTCGGCATCAGGGGACAGGGAGTTTGCCGAAACGCCGCCGCCGCGCCTTTTCGAGGCTGCGCTTGCCGGTGGCGTGCAAATGGTGCAGGAATCGCTCGCCGAAGTGGCGCTCGCGTTCGAACCCGATCGCGAGATCGTATTGTTCTCCGACGCAGCTGACTTCATCCGGAAGGCGACCCGGCTCATCGATGACCGGCCTCTGCGCAACAGCATCGCCACGGCCGCGCGCGAGCGGGCCTTGCGCGATCACACATATGATCAGCGCGTCGCGACGATGCTCGGACAAGTCGCGCAACTGCCGGCGCGCACGCCCGTCGCAGATCCGCTGGCCGTATCGACGGTCGCACACGGATTGCCAGCGCCGTCTGCTGCGCGCAAGACAATTCTCTTCGTCGCGCATAACCACATCGGGCGCGGGCACTTCGGCGGTGTCGAAATTTACCTCGACCGTTTGCGGGCGAAGCTGGGCGGCGAGTTCAATGTGCTGTTCTACGTGCGCGGCGAGTCGGGCGATCAGTGGGAAACGCAGCTGCTGGACCGGGACTACGCGCTGATCAAGCGTTACAAGTTCGCGGAACGCTATGCGGTGCAGATGCTGTCGTCACCGGAGCGGGAGAAAGCGTTTCATGAGTTGCTCGTCGAGCACCAGGTCGATTTCGTTCACTTCCAGCATTTCATCGGACATGCGCCTTCGCTCGTCTACATCGCGAAGTCGCTGGGCATACCGACCGCCATCACCGCTCACGACTACTTTGCCGTGTGCAACGAGTATCAGCTAATCTCATTCAAAGGGCGCTTCTGTGGCGCACCGGATGTGTCGCTCGCGCAATGCGACCTGTGTCTCTGGAACAAGTCGCAGATTCAGCCGGGCTCGCAGGCCGCGCGTCGCGACTTCTGGAACGGCGTGCTCGCCGCAGCGGACATTGTGTTCTTCAACACCGCGGGAGCGCGCAATCTCTTCAGAACGATCTATCCGGCGATGCGCCAGCATTCGGGCGCAATCGTTCTGCCCGTGCCGATCCTCGACGACGAGGCCGTTGCTCAACCCGTGCAGCGGTCGGCCGGTGCCGGGGGCGCAATGCCGGCGCTGAAGGTTGCGCTGCTCGGCAACGTCACGCATGGAAAGGGTGGCGATCTGTTGGCGCCGACCGTTGCCCAACTGAGCGGCCTTCCCATCGAGTTCCATGTATTCGGCCGCCTCGATGACGAGTACAAACACCTCGAAGACAAAGCGCGGTTTCCGAACGTCTTCGTGCACGGCACTTATCACGCAGATGATCTGCCGCCCGCGCTGCTCGAATGCGACGTGTCGCTGCATGTGTCGATCTGGCCGGAAACGTATTGCCTCACGTTATCCGAAGCATGGCAGCATCGCATCGTGCCCATCGTCGCCGATATCGGCGCGCTTGGCGAGCGGGTGCGCAACCTTGTCAACGGGCTCAAGATCCGGGAGGGTGAGGAGGGCGATCTCGTCAATGCGATCCGCTTGCTCGCCGAAGACCGCCAACTCCTCGCGACGCTGCGCGCAAACATCACAGGCGACCTGTATCCGACGCTAACACCTCACGTTGCCGCTTTGGCCGGCGAATACCGCAAGCATTGGCGGAATCTGGCACACGACCGCGCAGTGGATGCCGTGGTCCGCCCAAGAGGTATTGCGGAGCTGGGCGTGGCGCTGCAATCGCCATCGTGGTTCCAGCATGGCGCCCGTCCGCGCTTGCCAGCGATGCGTGCGCAGATCAGAAGCGAGTTGCTGCAGCGATCAAAAGCGCGACGGGTATACGCGTATTTCACACAGCACGGCATTAGAAAAACAGCGGCGCTGATGGCCAAACATGCGAAAAGGATCTTATGGACCCGATAAAGCGAGTACTCGTATGCGGTGCCTCGCCGGATTCGATCAACAACAACGCGCAATTGCGCGGCTATGTCGGTGAAGGATTCCGCGACCTGCTGGGCGATGCCGCCGTTCGGGTCTGCTCACTGGAAGTCGCGGAATACTGCGCCGAGGCGTTTGGTCCGCAACTGGTGCTGGTGTTCGGTTCATGCATGCCGGCCGTGAGCGTCTATCACGGTCTAAAGAACTACTGCCTGCGCAACGGCGCTTGCCTGGCGTTCTGGCTGCACGACGATCCGTACGAGTTCGACTTCAACTACAAGCTGCTGAATATCGCGGACGTCATATTCTCGAACGACCGATGGGCCGTTACGCATTATCAGCATCCGCATGTTTATCACGTGCCACTCGGTGCGAGCAAAGCGGAGCACTATCGGCCGTTGCATGCACAAAAAGATCGTGAAGTCTTTTTCTGCGGCGTCGGTTTTCCGAACCGTGTCTCGCTGTTGCGTGATTGCGTGTCGAGCCTGAACGGCATACAGGTCGAGGTGCTGGGTGCCGAATGGCCGAAGGAAATACGGTTTGCACGTAACGAGCGTATCGAAAACCGCCTATTACCCGACTACTACGCCAGCTCGTTGATTACGCTGAATATCGGACGGCGTTTCGATCTCGCGAACGCACGCTTCAATCTTGATGCGCCCACGCCGGGCCCGCGCACATTCGAAGCGGCAATGTCGGGGACGGTGCAATGCATGTTCGTCGAAGGGCTGGAGATCTACGACTATTTCGATCCCGACGCCGGAGAAATCCTGCTTTTCGATTCGCCGGCGGAGTTGCGGCGTCACGTCGAGATGTTGCGCGCGGAGCCGGCAAAGGCCATGGCCATCGCGAATGCAGCGCAGCGGCGCGCACTCGCCGACCATACTTATACCCAGCGCGCGGAGCGCATCCTGTCGTTGATCGGCAGTCTGGCGAACGCATGAGTGGGCTGTCCGAGCGCGACACGAGCGCGGCGCGCGAAGCGGGCAACGCGCGGGCGGGACGTCGTGTGTTCGCGATCGTCGTGACGCTCAATCCCGAGCCGGATGTTTTCGCCGCGCTGCTGGATGCGACCTGTGCGCAGGTTGACGCGACGCTCGTGATCGACAACGGCTCTACGCATGAATGCGTCGCGCACATCGAGCGTGCGTGTGCGCAGCGAGCGGCGCTGCATCGGATGTCCGTGAATCTGGGCATCGCCGCCGCGCAGAACAAGGGAATCGCGCTTGCCAGGGAGCGGGGTGCGACCGACGTGCTTCTGCTCGATCACGATAGCGTGCCGGAAGCGGGCATGGTGATGGCTCTTGCCGATGCCGCCCGCCAGTTACGTGGATCCGGATGGGTGCTGGGTGCCGTCGGGCCCGCGATCGTGGACAGGAAATCGCGAACGGCGGCGCCCGTACCCGTCGTCACGGGCGGAAGAGTACGATTCGTCGGCGCGATGGGCGAGGCGCCTGTTCGCTGCGAATATCTGATCGCCTCAGGCATGTTGATCGCGCTGGAAGCATTCGACGCGACTGGTCCGATGAACAAAGCGTATTTCGTCGATCAGGTCGATGTCGAGTGGTGCCTGCGAGCGGGCGCTGCCGGGCGCGCGATTTTCTGCGTCCCGCAGGCGAGGCTCGAGCACGCAATCGGTGACGACGTCGTGTCGTTCTGGCTGTTCGGGCGGCGTGAATTGCCCGTGCATAGTCCGGCGCGCGACTACTTCTATTTCCGCAATTCTGTCCGGCTGATGCGTTCGCCGTACGTATCGCCGGCCTGGCGGCGTTTCTGGGCGCGACGCCTCGTGCGTCTTTTCGTCGTGCAGACGCTGTTCGCGCCGCCGCGGCTGCTTCGCCTGCGCGCCATGCTGTCGGGTGCGTGGACAGGCTTGACCGAGCGAAACGGTACGCGAGCCGTCTCTGCTACGTCGTAGTGGTGGCATCCGACGGCGCGAGGGGAGGGCATGATGTTCCCGCGTTGGGTCGGAGCCAGAGGGCATTAAGTTACAATATTGGAATAAGTTGATTGCAAGCGAGTATGAACACAACCGCAATGAAACGCTATAACGGGTTGCGCGAATTCTGGGCCGCGCTTGCGAACCCGCACTTATGGGCTTTGCTGGCGTGGTACGACATCCGTCAGCGCTATCGTCGCTCCATCCTGGGGCCGTTCTGGGTCACCCTTTCCACGGGCATCATGATCGGCACGATGGGCCTGCTGTGGTCGGAGCTGTTCAAGAACGACATCACGTCGTTCCTGCCATTCTTCGCGATCGGCAACGTCCTGTGGACGTTTTACGCCTCGCAGATCAATGAAGCCTGCACAGGGTTCACGCAGTTCGAAACGACGATCAAGCAGATCCGCTTTCCGATGGGCGTGTACCTGCTGCGCATCCTGGTGCGCAATCTGATCATCCTTGCTCACAACTGCGTGATCATCGTTATCGTGATCGCGCTGTTGGGGCCGTCGTTGACGTGGTACGCGCTGCTCGCCATTCCCGGGCTTTTCCTCGGCACGGTCGCGATGCTGGCTATCTCGATGATCGTCAGCGTCTTCTGCACGCGCTTTCGCGACATGCCGATGATTGTTTCGAATGTGATCATGGTGCTGTTCTACCTCACACCGATCATCTGGCGGCCGGAAGCGCTGGGCAACAAATACCATTGGGTGGCAGATTACAACCCGTTTGCGCACCTGGTCGAGATTGTGCGCGCGCCCATCATCAACGCTCAATTTCCCGGTGAATCGTGGATCTGGTCGCTGGCAACGACGTTTGTTCTTCTCGTCGCAGGAATCGCGCTGCAGGGCCGTTTCCGCGATCGAATCGCTTACTGGCTGTGAGTCGGGAATGAGTGAGTCTTACATTCGTGCACAAAATGTGGTCGTGGAGTTCCCGATCTATAACGCATCGCATCGTTCGCTGCGCAAGTCGCTGATGCGCGCGACGACGGGCGGCCGTGTCGCGGCAGACGCCGCGAAGCGTGTCACCGTTCGGGCGCTTGACAACGTCAGCTTTGAATTCAAACCGGGCGACCGGGTTGGTCTCGTCGGCCACAACGGCGCAGGCAAGACGACGATGTTGCGGGTGTTGGCGGGCGTTTATCCGCCTGTCGCCGGCACGTTGGAAGTCAAAGGACGCATCGTGTCGCTAATCGACATCTCGCTCGGGATGGACCAGGAAGCGACCGGCTACGAGAACATCTTTCTGCGCGGCATCATGATGGGCATCAAGCCGCGTGAAATTGAACAGAAGCTTGACGCGATCGCGGAGTTCAGCGAACTGGGCGAAGACTTCCTGAACATGCCGGTGCGCACGTATTCGAGCGGTATGATGCTGCGTCTGGCATTCGCCGTTTCGACGTCGATTCATGCGGACATCGTCCTGATGGACGAGTGGCTGTCTGTCGGCGACGCGGCCTTCAACGAGAAGGCAGCAGAGCGTCTGGACAGCGTCGTCGAGAATTCATCTATTCTGGTGCTCGCGTCGCACTCGCCAAAACTGGTGGAGAAGATGTGCAATCGCGTGCTGACATTCCAGCACGGCCAGATCACCGAGGGCTAGTCTTTTGCGCTGGCCGGAGCCCGCGGACGGCGGCTCTTCTGGCTGCACGAATCGGTCATCGCCCACGCTTACGCACCGTACGTCATGCGCGCGCGGCATGTCGCGCGCTTGCGTAACCGTGCCGCGCGAGTTTTCAACGGTCCACTGCTCATAGCCTCGGTTTGGCGGTCCCGTCTGTGTCTCCAGGGCACCGGCCGATGACTGGCAATCGCAATCGTTTCGTAATGCTCGCGTTCGTCCCGTATTGAAGGCGCTGCGCGCTGGTTCGCTTGCCGTCCGTGCACGCGGGCGGGCACACACGTGACAGTCATCCGCGACTGTACGATGTAAGCTGACGCGCAAGTCGGGCTCGCCGCCGCATTCGTGCCTGTGCGCTGCTTCGAAGTGCCTCGGAGCTAGTCTTATCGGCGGCGAGGTATAGTATCCTTCCAGCTTCAACCCCGATTGTTTTGTGTGAATTGGTGCTGCGATCGGGGATGCTCTGATGTACGTCTGAAACGTGGAGTTTAAGGATGGGGGATATTCCTCTGGGCAAAAGTACGATGCTTGACGCAATGTGCAGTCGGGAACTCGCTCCGCTCTTCTGGCGCCCGGTTCGTCTTGGTATCACCAGTGCCTGGTGGGAGCATGTGCCGTTTGCACATTGGCTGGTCGCGTCGATCCGTCCGCGTTCTATCGTTGAACTCGGTACTCACAATGGCGTATCGTACTCGGCGTTCTGCGAAGCAGTCGTTCGCGAAGGGCTCGATACGCAATGCAGCGCCGTAGATACATGGCTCGGTGACGAGCACGCCGGCCGCTATAGCGAAGGCGTCTACGCAGAGCTCAGGACGTTTCATGACTCGCGATACGGCTCGTTCTCAACGCTCGTGCGCTCGACCTTCGACGAAGCGCTCGGCTATTTTCCCGATTGCTCAATCGATCTCCTGCACATTGACGGACTGCACACATACGACGCAGTGCGTCATGATTTCGAGAGCTGGTTGCCAAAGCTCACGGATAGGGCAGTCGTTCTTTTTCACGATATCAATGTGCGTGCCAACGACTTCGGCGTGTGGAAGGTTTGGAGCGAATTGCAAGAGCGTTACCCCAGCTTCACGTTCACGCATGGTCATGGGCTCGGCGTGCTTGCGGTTGGGAAAGCGGTTCCTGCTGCCGCTCGGCAGCTCTGTTCGATCGATGACGACAGTCGCGTAAATTCGATTCGCGAACGGTTCGCGTTGGTCGGCGAGCGATGGAACGTGGAGTTTCGCGATGCACAGCGGGTGGCCGAAATCGGCAGGCTGGCATTGATGGTCGATGATCTCAATGCACAGATGCAAGGACGAATTGCTCATGCAGACCAACTGGAACGAGCGTTAAAAGAGGTCAATGCGATCGAGGCGAATCGCACCGAAGAGGCTGCATCCTTGCGTACGCAACTCGCGGAGGTTGAGGCAGCTAGAAAGACGCTCCACGATGCGCTCCAAGAGCAAACCGAGCGAGGAGATGCGCTCGCGGCACGAGTCGACGAATTGAAGGCTTGGGGTGATGATTTGCTTGCGACCAATCAGACACTCCGCGCGGAACTTGTCGATTTACGCCGAGCGCCTGAGCGCACCGACATCCAGGAGCTTCGACAGGAATTAGAGCAACACAAGAAGCAGCAAGATGCGCTGCACGCGGAGATTAGCGGGCTTCGGGGGCGCTCGCGGTTAGGTTGAGCTGATCATCAAAAATTCAGAGAGGTTCGCTTGGGCTCGGCGCGCGCAAACAGGATGCGGTCGGCGTGTTCAGGATAGAGCCTTCGATATTTCGACGGCAGCCTTTTTCGTACTTCCTTTTCCTTATTTGCAAGAGTGACCATGCGCAGGCTTTGTATATTCTCCTTCTACGACGAGTACGGGATTGTCGATGAATACGTCATTTTCTTTTTGAAAGAACTTGGCAAATTTGTCGAGAAAACAATTTTCTATTCGAATGGGCCGCTATCGCGCGACTCAGAGATTGCATTGCAGGGAGTGGTCAGCGAGGTCATCCTGAGACCGAATGAAGGGTTCGATGTCCTCGCATATAAGGAAGGCCTGGAAAAAATCAAGTTCGATCGTCTCGGGTTTTATGATGAAGTCTTGATGGTCAACCACACGTGCTACGGTCCGCTATTTCCGTTTAGCGAACTGTTCTCGGAGATGGAATCGCGTTCTTGCGATTTCTGGGGCATTACGGCGCATATGGAATTGACGCCAAATCCATTCACTGGCACCGGCTCTCTTCCGTACCATCTGAATGCGAATTTCATTGCTGTTCGCCGCGACATGCTCCAGTCGAAGACGTTTCAGCAGTACTGGCAGCAAATGACCTGTAGCACCACTTATGAAGCGGCGATCATGAGCCATGAAGCCCGCTTTACGGAGTATTTCACAAAGCTCGGCTACAAGTGCGAAACCTACATCGACTCACGCAAGTATGGTAGTCACTATCCGTTGATCATCGACGTAGATGAAACCATCATAGATCGCAATCCGATCATCAAGCGCCGCGCTTTTTTTCACGATCCACGCTTTCTTGAGCACAATGCTGCTGACCTGCCGAGAGCGCTCAGCATCATCGGCAAAACATCCGACTACGATTTCGGGCTCATTTGGCGCAATGTAACGCGCCAGGCCGAACTGCGCACGCTAAACACGAATGCGGCATTGACCCGAGTGCTTCCGGACGTGCGACTAAAGCAGGACGAACCTCTGCCGGACTATGGACGCCTGGCAGTATGTGTACACGTCTACTACACGGAGATGCTCGATGAAATTCTCGCGCTAACCGATACGATCCCTGGAAAGTTCGATTTCATCGCCACGACGGAAACGATTGCGAAGAAGGAAATCATCGAAAAGACTGTGGCGGGTCGAGCCAATATTGACAAATTCATTGTTAGAGTCGTCGAGCAGAATCGAGGTCGGGATATGTCCGCGCTCTTCATCTCGTGCCGCGACTTGTTCCTTGACGGGCCGTACGATCTCGTATGCCGACTTCATACGAAAAAGTCGCCGCAAGTTCACCCGGGACGTGGCAATCTGTTCAAGCGTCATCTGTTCGAGAATCTGCTGAACAGTTCGGGTTTTACGAGCAACGTGCTGGACATGTTCCGCGACAATCCGTGGATCGGCGTTGCGATACCGCCAGTCGTGCAGTATTCCTATGGGACCCTCGGTCACGCGTGGTATGCCAACCGTGCCAAGACGGAAGAGGTTGCCAAGCTGCTTGATCTCAAGGTGCATTTCGATGCCGATACGCCGATTGCGGCATACGGGACGATGTTCTGGTTCCGTCCCAAAGCCCTCCGAAAGCTGTTCGAACATCAGTGGAAGTGGACGGACTTCAACGCCGAGCCGCATCACGTTGACGGCGGCTTGGCGCACGCTCTGGAGCGCCTGATCTGTTACGTCGCACAGGACGCGCGCTACACGACCGAACAGATTCTCAGCTCGCATCTGGCCGGCTGGAACTATGCAGTGCTCGAATACAAGCTCCAGAAACTTTCTGCCTCGCTGCCAAACTGGGATTTCAACGGACAGAGCCATTTGCTTGAACGATGGAAGGCCGCGGGCTATCCCTTTGCGAATGGTCAGCAATTGCCGGGTGTCCAACCTACTTCCATACGCCGGTCTTGGGCTGATCTCTTATTGGCCATCAAGTCGTCAATTCTTTATCGATCGCCTACTACGTTCAAGGCTCTTCGCCCGATGTATCGCCTCGTCGTTCCGCGGTCGACGAAACGGCGCGAAGGTGCTTGACGTGGCGCAGTGTGGTAAGTAACGAATCAAACGCAAACTGGAACGAAAATCATGAAGGGAACCTGCCTTGTCACCGGCGGTGCCGGATTTATCGGCTGTGCCATTTCTCCTGCGCTCGTTCGCGAATTCGATCGGGTTGTGGCCATCGACAATATGCATCCGCAGATCCATGCCACACCTGATCGTCCGTCGCGACTCGACGCGGGCGTAGAGCTGATCGTAGGTGACGTCACGCAAAGAGAAACGTGGGACAGCCTTCTCAAGGATGTGAAGCCTGACACCGTGATCCACCTTGCGGCAGAAACGGGAACGGGACAGTCCCTTACGGAAGGTACGCGGCACGCGATGGTCAACGTCGTCGGTACGACCCAGATGTTGGATGCGCTTGTCCGCCACGAAGCGTTGCCGCGCCGTGTCGTGCTGACATCGAGCCGTGCAGTGTACGGTGAGGGAGCCTGGCAGGATGCGGCCGGCACCGTCACGTACCCAGGGCAGCGATCGCGCGATCAGCTCGAAAAGGGCATCTGGGATTTCCCGGGACTGAAATGCCTGCCATTCGAAGCGACGCGCACGCAACCCCGTCCAACGAGCATTTACGGCTCCACCAAGCTCACGCAAGAGATGGTGCTGAGCGCATGGGCGTTGTCGTTCGGGGTCGAGGTTGGCCTGTTGCGGTTGCAGAACGTGTACGGTATTGGACAATCGCTGAGCAATCCCTATACGGGCATTGTGTCGCTTTTCGCCCAGCTCGCTCGCGCCGGGAAAGCCATTCCGCTTTATGAAGACGGCGAGATCGTTCGAGACTTCGTTTACATCGATGACGTCGCTGACGCCGTGATCCGAATCGCGACCGCACAGTCGCTCGTTCCCGGTGCCATATACGACGTCGGCCTGGGCAAGGAGACGACGATTCGTGAACTGGCCACGCTGATCAGCGCTATTTACGGTGCGCCGGAGCCCGTTGTGAACGGTGCATTCCGTAATGGCGACGTTCGGGCTGCGTCGGCCGACATCACCCGTACGAGCGAACAACTCGGGTGGAAGCCGCAATGGAGTCTGGAGCGTGGCGTCAAAGCGCTTTGCGCCTGGATTGACGAGACCCGGGCATCCTGATCTGAGCGAAGGCGCCGAATGAAATACAGGCTTCAGTATCTGCGGGCAATCGCTGCGTTTATGGTCGTTGTATGGCATGCGAGTTACCACTTGTGGAACACGCGCGCCGACAACTCGGTCCTGCTGCATACTCCTGGCATATCGGGAGCGTTCGGCGTCACGCTATTTTTTGTTATCTCCGGCTATTTGATGGCCACTCTGGCGGGTAAGAACAGCGCGGGACAGTTTTTTCTGCACCGCGTTATTCGCATCTATCCCGTCTACTGGATAGTTGTGTTGCTGTTCTTTTTCGGTAGCTCAGTGCTTGGCTACGGATTTACGTTCGACCTCGCGTCCTTTCTCCTGCTTCCAGGACCTGGACGCATCTATCCGCTCGGGGTGGAATGGACGCTTCCGTTTGAGCTTTCGTTTTATCTTGTCGTCTTTTTTATCGTTCTATTTCGCGCCACGCGTGCGGTACCGGTGATTGCGGCGCTTTGGGCGCTTGGCATTCTGGCCGTGGTTCAGTTCGCTCCGGGCATTTCCCAAGGCCAGTTTCCCCGCCTGTCTCACCTGCTGGTGTCTCAATGGACGCTGGCGTTTGCATTGGGAATGTTGGTCCCAACCATCATACGGTACGGTATCGTCTCCTCGTTCTCGTGGCTATTGGGGCTCGCAATCGTCGCATCGGCGGCAGTATTTCCGCAGCACGCCGCGTATCTTCTGCCGGCGGGTTGTTTGTGCCTCGTGCATTGGGCGGTGATTCCGCGTCCCGAAGGGGTGGAGAAGGCACGCGAGATTAAATGGTTGACGCGTTTGGGCGACTGGAGTTATGCGCTCTATTTGTGTCATGTGCCGATCATGCTCTGGATCTTTCGGCTTGCGCCTGCGCACTGGTCTGGGTCACTGCTCTGGGTCGCTAGCATCGTATTGAGCCTCCTTGGTGCTGCGTTGATAGGCAGAGTGGACCTCTGGCTATACAGACGGCTCAAAGGCATCGTCGACGGCTTCAGCAAGACTACCTGTGCGAGACTTGGTCCGGCAGTGGCGGCGTGTCTTGTCGCATATAGCGGACACGCTGAAGTGAGGGCCTGGAGCGATTCCCAGTTGGCTGCACGCGCCGACGAACTCGGACATGAAATCTCCAGGTCGCAGCCGGTCAGTTTGGACGCTCTCGCGGACGCGGCGCAACGGGCTCATCTGGTGCCGGCCCCAGAGTTAGTCGGTCACGCAGACAGCTTGACCTGCGGCGCTGACGGCGTGATGCAAATTCGTGGCTGGGCGGCCGACCGAGAGGCCGGCTCCGGTGGAATCGCCGTTCTGGTCTTTCAGGGCGGCGGCTACCGGGGAAGCGCACTTCCTAAATTCGCGCGAGCGGACGTCGTGCAAGTGCTCAAACTCTCACGGCTAGGTGTGACCCCCGGCTTCGAAGCTGACGTTGGCACGCATAACGACACATCTGCTGGCTGCTCGCAGCCTGTTCTTCTCGTGGTCAAGGATAGTCGGTTTGCACTGCTGCCCGTCGACTCTCACTTTCCCGCGCCCAGTGCATCGCGTTCTCCGTGAACTCGGTGCCGTGGCGACGTCACCATGCCGACGAACTGCCATAGAACGGGGCGCCATTCCTGCACATTGCGCCGCACGTATGAGTCGATCAAGCACAGGCGGACGTGATCGTCGCCTCTGACTGCCGCCGCTTCAAGGCGCGTTTGCCGCAGGGCTTCCGATCCAGGACCGCCATGCCCGCACGCGCTGCTCGATCTTTGCGCTCGATGCCGGGTCATTGGCGGTAGCGGCGCTTGCCTCCAGATCGGCGACTTCCTGCAGCGTGACGTACGTCTCGAACGAAAAAACCTTCTCGATGCTTGCGCGCGGGATAGACCGATCGACACCGTCGCGCATGCATAAGCGGGCATCATTCGATCGATGCTCGCGACAAAGCGTTACGTTGGAGGCAGCGAATTTCCGCGCTATGGCATCGCCGAGCGTATCGCCCGTTGCCAGGCGTCCTACATCCTGGCGGCAGAATTGTCGAATGGCTTCTGTCTCAGGCGGCAGCAATTCGCGCTCGGCGCGATTCCTAAAGAAATACCGCAAGGATTGCTCAGTCGAAGTGAAACGCCCACTCCTTGAACTTGACGACTCCGTGCGAAAGGGCAGAGTCCGCGTAAGCAGCGTACTCTTCGCCGAACCCGTGCTTCAGAAGCTCCTGATACAGCGATTCAAGGTAAGCGGTGATTTCAGCACACCGAATAAGGAATTGTTTGCAACTGACGGGCGAGCGTAGCCGAATCGCGATGGTCGGGGTCAACCGGCAATGTCCGCATCGGGGTGATGAGTCTGCACGTGGGCGA
>NZ_JBBPEN010000007.1:0-413307 GCF_038900755.1 Paraburkholderia diazotrophica | reverse complement strand
TCGCCCTACGGGCTCCTTCCGACGCGCACAGCGTCAGGACCTTCCCCGCAACTTGCAGTTACCGCCTTTATCACGTCACGTCAACTGTGTGTCGCCGGATTTGCGCGGTTCCTGACCGCCATCGACACCCGCCCAAAAGCAACTCACCCATACAATCAGTTCGCCACGAAATGAAGCTGACGGCAACCAGCGCGCGCAGTAGGTCAGGATCAACGTCAAAGCGGTAGCAAAGACGCACCAATAGCCCATCCATACTCCCTTTTGCGTCATCGCGCGATCTCGCCATCGACCGAGCATCGACATATGCCCGTCTACTCGCTCAGGGAAGTAATGTTTTACGCGCTCTGCCAGCGCCTCGATCGACGGACGCTCAGCGCCTTCACACTCAGTCTGCACTAAGTTAGCAACCTGTCTTGCAGCTTCAATCTCCCTTTCACGCCAGCGCCGCGGAACGAGCAATGGCCACTCTCCGCTAACCGTAAGCTCAATGATTGTGCCGTTATAGCTTGGGAAATAATGGAGACAGGCAAGATGCAATAGAGCTAGGTAGGGTGCCCCATGAGACCCTCTGTAGCCGATTGTCCAAGCTGCCACAGAGTGGCAAAGCTCGTGCACGATGACAAAGTCGTTCGGCTCGTCGCTCACCGGTAGCGTAAGCGTATGATGCCGTGCCACATACACACCGGCTAATCGGCGCGAAAACTGCTCTAACTCCGGAACGAGCTTCAGGGTTGGCCTACTGGCAATCCCCAAAGCGTCGCATATCTCAGCGTAGCGGGCCTCTACGGCTTCTTTTGTACTCATCGTCTATCTCACCGAAGAAACCAATCCCTATGGTTTACGGCAGGTCAAAATCCATTCTTGAGTCTTTATTGCGTTAGCCTATTAGTGATTACAGCGATCCGTGCGGACAAATCGCAATTAGACTGGGTGCATTACCTGTATTAGCGATTCAGAATCTGCAGCCAGCAAGGTCCCTGTCCCAATTTACATCCAAGACCGAGGGGGGCACTTGGAAGAACATCTTGAAAGCGCAGTACCGCAGCCGATCCCAACGGTTGACGCCGTCGAATCCAGACCATGCGAGTACAAGCGAGTATAGGGACGATGGGGCGCCAGCCATGGTGCGCCGCTACGACGGGCGGTTGAGCGCACGGGATATCGCTGGCACCTATGGTTTAAGTGTCAAACGGCCATTCTTTGTCTTGTTCGACCATCGCTTCCCAGCGCCAAGACGGTCTACGTGCTTCTGGAGGTCGCGTGCCCACGCAAAATCGGCTTCGCGCCCGAGATCACGCACAAGCCTGACAACCTTTACCCGTTTGCAGTGCCTCAAGAATTCGTCCAGCACGTCGGAGCGGAGGTTACGCAAACCGACTAAAAGGTTGCTCGCTTCCTCCATTGACTGCCCTTTTCCAACGTCGCTAGCCAGTTCAAGGATGGCACGCTCAGGCACTGAGACCAACACCTCCGGAGACCTTGCCGGCAGGGGTTTAAGTCCCGTGTCGTAGGGTAGATTGCCGTCGAACAGATCGGTGGTCTGGTACGAATAGCTCATCAAGTCATCTACCCAAGCAGGAATGCGATGCGATCTCCGCCCCCATAACACAATCTTTTCCCGGAATGCGATGTTGTGGCGAACACCCTGCCAGGAAAGAGCTGTCTTACCGCCCACATGAAGGCCCGGTATGCACCGGGACAGATGAGTGATCGCACCGTCTAGGCAGGGAGCGTCGCCGGTCAAAAGATAGACGCCCTGCGAAAGGCGCTGTAGCCAGCCGGCCCTGACCATATAGGCAGCAAGGGCGTTGCTTATCCCCATTTCTCTGAGCATGGCGGAGTCGATAGGGTGGCCGCGCTGGCATCCCCGGAGCAACTGCTGGACCGTCTTGTTACTCATCTATCTCTGTCCGTTGCGTTATCTAGTAGCAGTATATGAGCATATGTTTTTAACATCTGCAATTTTTCAACGCGTGCCGCGATTCGCAGATCGGTTGAGCAATCGTCTGGCGGTAGTGCGGCCGTTCATCAAGTGCTTCCCCGCTCTTCGCCTTGACGCGGGATAGCGCGCGGAGACTCGACGCGGATTGCATGCAAGAGGGCGTTCGAGGAGATCGATCTGTTGGCAAACGACGGCAACAGGAATCCGGCAATACCGGATGACCCACACACTGCCGAACCACGTCAGCAATAGCGGTGCACAGATCTTGCGGCTCGGTCGATGCGTACATCGACAGTTGCAGTGTTCTCGCCCCCGGGCGGCGTGCAAACCGGTACGTCGGGGCGCCCGAAAACGAATTGATATCCTCATCTGCATCTTTTACTTCCGCCTCATTGCCCGGGTTCGGGCGCCAGGCATTTGAGACGCAAGTTGACTCTCCAGTTCTTGCCGTAGTGCGACGAGTTCGGCCTGCTGCTCAAGACAGACGTATAGCACCGCCCGGTATCTTGCTTCCGACTCACGCAGGCGATGCTGAAGTTCGCTCACATGCTGATCTGTGCCTTTAACGCGCCGAGAGCCTCCAGTTTTCGATGCGCTTTCCGCCGGGGCAGTCCTCGCGGACTGCGAAATCTCGTCAACAATGTCGCGATGGTGTTGATATAAATTGGCCCGACTCACACCCGCAGCACGACAAACCGCTGATACCGTTACGGCTTTAAGCCCATTGTTCTCGCGCAGAAA
Organism: Paraburkholderia diazotrophica; assembly: GCF_038900755.1. Lineage (GTDB taxonomy): Bacteria > Pseudomonadota > Gammaproteobacteria > Burkholderiales > Burkholderiaceae > Paraburkholderia > Paraburkholderia diazotrophica_A. The sequence continues at coordinate 410,624 of NZ_JBBPEN010000007.1, read as the reverse complement.
CAATATAGCTGCCTGCACTCGCTCACGTACGTTCAGGGTATCACTTGAGTTTTGAGAGCGCCGTTCATTCATGATCCAGTCTTCGGTGCGCTTTCCGCAGGAGCAGGCCGCGTGGACTGCGAAATCTCGTCAACAATGTCGCGATGGCGTTGATATAAACTGGATCGACTCACACCCGCAGCACGAAAAACCGCTGATACCGTTATGGCTTTGAGTCCATTGTTCTCGCGCAGAAACAATATAGCTGCCTGCACTCGCTCACGTACGTCCAGGGTATCACTTGAGTTTTGAGAGCACTGTTCGTTCATAATATTCTCTAGATTTTCTCGGGACTGGTAGATGCAACGCCGGCGCTCGCTTTAACCAAACCAGCAAGCACTGAGCGAGATTTTTTTAGCTTCTCCTCGACAACTAAACGTGTCTGCACAGGAAGACGAGGGCGCTCCAAGAACAGTTCCTGATCACGAGCGCGTTCGTTCCACCAAGAAATATGTTTCTCGGTCACAGCCAAGTTGACGCATCCGGCACAGACATCTGGTGCCCGGTTTACTGGATTCGGGCCGGTGTCGCTGCCATCGCACGCGGAGTGACTACGTGAGTAAACGCAAAAACCCCAATGACAAGGGCCCAGTAAAACGCCTCCGTCAATCAGCTTTTCGATAAATGCACGGAGCGTCTTTTTACCTCGAAATTTCGCAGCCTGCCCTCGAACCGCGCTCAAAGCCGCAGCTCCTTTTCCACCAACAGCCGTAGAAGTCAGTAATACTTCGAGTCCGCTAGCTAATTCTTTTCTATCCTCTTCTGCAAGAAGGGTCGCCAAGTCATGATCAATTCCGATGTATCGATTATCAGTAAACGATTGATAAACGTGCCCCAACTGCGCAGCAACGGGTTCCAATCTACTTTTGTCTCGTAAAACAGCGAGCTGCGCAAACGTCTTTCGCAGCATATGTGGGTGCAAATGGCTAACCTTTGCGCCCCCCTTTCTCATAGCACTACATGCGAATAATTTCACTCGATTGCTCAAGGTCACGGAACCCCACCGAGTCGGAGCTGATCCGATTCAGAACAGCGGTGAGCCTTTCGATCGACTTAGTAACAGCGCTTGACTTTTAATGCGTGGCGACCGGGTATGTCTCGTAAGGCGCAGAAGGAAATTAATTACTTCCTGAACTGGGGGCCCGGCTACCCAGCGCCTCGCGCGCCCCTGCTTCTTGGCTGCGATCCCCCTGATATATCCAAGGCCTGATTTACCTTCCACCTCTTCAAATATCAAGCAATCCTTATTCAAGGATAGCAACTCACTCACTCGCAAACCGACCAGTACCAGCAATAAAAAAGCACAAGCACCCTCCATAACTGACAGTCCTACAGAGATTGTTTTATAAACAGGTCCAGAAAAATTGAGTGACTCTGCCAACTTTTTATACGTTGGCCTTTCGGATATTTGCTTATAGAATTTATCTGACACAACACTGCGCTTTTTTTTACTGAGACCAATCGTGCGCCTGCTACGGAGCCATGACTCCTCCGCGACACTCTCAAAAAACGGCGCAAAGTCTTGAATCCACTGAAGCGCATCTCTGATAAGTGCAATCGTAATACTGGCGTCAAGAGATTTCCATGGCCGAGCGGGGCGCCCCCGAATCTTTTCGTATATTTGATCATCTATGGTCCGAATATCCACCGTGAGCGAAAAATCGTACTTCCCTGCCAAATCAAACATTAGCTGAAATTTCGATATCCAACTTGCGACTGTGCGCTCTGACAATGCGTCCTTTCTTGGACGGCGGCTCGCAATAAACTTAACAATATCCTTCTGTGAGATATCGGAAAAGCGCCATATCGAGTTTCTCACCATCCATCTCGCCAGCACGCGCAGGTAACCGAACCCCTGAAGTTTCGTTGTTTCGCCGTAGTGCTTCCCTCTAATGTTTGACGCTCCGTACATTAGCTGAAATAGCTGCTTGGTCGATTTCATGAGGACATGCCGCTGATGTCGTGTGCCCTTTCCAGATGGGATCAAGGTATCCCATCGAATGGCCAGGTCTTTGTCTTCCAGTAACGGAACGTGTTCGAGGTGCGTTACATTTCGTCCACTTGATCCCATATATCCCTCCAATCTATTCGAGGACAGGGATAAGGCTGACATTCATATGTTTCCTTGCCTTCTCCATGACCACGGGAGACACGGAAGACAAGATGGTTGTATTGATAATTGAAAGCGTATCGCCATAGACGGCCTCAAATCGACTTGACCATCCATGTACAAGCGCATCTTGCCGTGCCGCTTCCAATGCTACCTTTGCAGCAAGGATTCTCGATATGACACGCGGATCATCAAGAGGAATTACGCTGCCAGTACATGTGCTGCACCCAGTAAAATTAGTGCAACGCGTCCCTTTTGGCGTAACACCATCAGCTCCAGCAAAGGGATCACGGCAACCGAAACCGAATACAGTTTCAGCAGGCTTTTTGACAATCCCTTCATAACCACCATTCCGTCTGGACACACCTTCAGCGCCCCCCTGACCTATCAAAATACCTTGAAACTCAGTAATTTTGTCATGCCATTGCAACGGAAACTCTTCAATTGAGGTATACCTGGACGTCGTTTTCACATTTTTGTGATTCAAACGTCTTTTAGGAATCTCGATGTCATGAGAATCTCTATGAAGAACCCTGGCCACAGTAGTTCTCATGTCTTCAAAATCGAAGTCCTGAATCTTATATCTATCGACGAAGGCTGCCAGATAGTTATGCAATGATTGTACAGAGGGTACTTCTGGCTCATCCCGCCTTAAACCCCGAGCCAAAAATACCTGTTTTTTCACGCTAGGTCGCGCGTCCATCCGAAGGTTTTCATTTAACTTCAGAAGCCGGCGAATAATATTGGGGGCCGACCATTTCTTACCGACGGGATAGTCTTGACGTTGCTCAGATTTCGCCCGCTTTTTATCCCAGCATAAAAATTCGAGATCGCTTCTTAGCGGATGCGGCTCTATACAATTCAACTCTAACAATCGAATTGCCATAGGATTGCCGCCGGTTTGCGTAACGACTGCCATATAGAACGGGAAAACATCTCCGGTCGTCAAATACATCAGGGACCGAACATATTGCAACCCTCCGCACGCAGCCACTCTTCGGGAGAGAGAAAGTTTCGAGTTCCCAATAACACGCTGATTTGGAATCCGCCCCTTACCGATTCTGAGCAGATCAATCAATATGCGAGACAGCATATTGTTTTCCTCGCTCTCCTCATAATTCTCCTTGACCAAGCGCCTACCGAATTCAAGCCTAGCTTCTATTTTTTCGATTTCGTCATAGCAGCGAGCAAGTATAAGCTTGACCGAATCTCCATCAACACCATTCCTTTTTTCCGGCTCGTTCCTCGCAAATCCATGCCCTCCGATATACGAATTTTCTGAGATAACTTCAGGGGCATTGCGTCGGCACCAACGTAGAATCGTGAAGACAATATTCTGGTGACTCTGAGCGGTGCTACTGACCAAATGAGACGCTTCGAGCCAATCGTGAAACATACTGGCGATCGTTGAAGGAAGAGGTAGCTGAAAAGCAATCTTTGATTGCTGCAAGCATAGAATAAGCTTTCGAATGCAGCGGAATGCCTGCTTCTGAGTTTCGATCGCCGTGTGTCCGTATTCTGCGTCGTGGGCGCGCAACAGCGCTGCGGCGATCACGGGCGAAACTTCGAGCTTAGACAAATCCAATGTTGCGACGAGATGACCACTTTCATCCACCAGTCGATGGACTAAAGGCAATCGTTCACGCGTCAGTTTCATGGGAAGTCCTGTAAAGGCTCTCTAATGCGGCCATTGCATCGCGCCCTGTGACTTCCGCCGCACGTAGGTAGATCTCGGTCGTTTCGACGTGTGCGTGCCCGAGAAGGACCTGAAGTACCTTCAGCGAATTCTTTGCAACTCCAATTTCCCCTTTTCTTGCACTATCGAGGTACCTCAATACGTGCACCGCGAACGTATGACGCAGATGATGCAGTGTCGCAGCGCTTCCTATCAAATCAGCGCAACGACGGAATTCCCTCGTCAGTGCCTGGCGAGACACGGGAAATCGAGATCGATTTATAAAGACGTAATCGTCGAACCCATCGAAAGGCGAAATCCGATCAGTCGTGATGTACCAATTGGTCTCTTCGACCAAGGATTTTGGCGGATAGATCGCGAGTTCTCTGCCGCCTTTTCGCCTAATTACGACCGACGCGAACTCACCGTCCAACTGCTCCAATTGTTCTGGTGTGGGAAGCAGCGAGCGCGGCAGCATAGCTACCTCAAACCGGCGCATCCCGGTCGTCAGGCCCCACCGAAAGGCCAGCTTATAGGGCATCCGCGCGTACTGAAATAACCCCTTGATTTCATCCATGTTGAGCAAACGCGGATGTCGGTGAAGGACGCCAGGCATAAGTGGTCTTTGACGCTCATCCTTCTCTCGCTCCAAAAGAAATGCACCCAACGGAGACGGGAAGCCGTGGCTTTGGCACCATAGGTGGAATTTGGAGGCCACAGTAACGCGGAGGTTTGCGGTGGCCGACGACGTCTTATATCGGGGACCAACACGCTCATGGCGAAGCTCTGTGCGGTACCGCTGGAGGAGTTCCTCATTGACGCGCTCCAGCGTACTGCCGGCTGTGGTGATGAATCGAATCCAGTCGATCAGACATTCGGCATAGGTCCGGCAAGTGTCGCCGGTGACTCCGCGGCTTCGTGTCGCACTTCGGGCGAGAAACAAGGTTGGCGCCCACAGAGGTAAGCCATCGTCTGAGTTCACAATGAGGGCCACACTGGGTAATGTTTGATAACGGGGACCCATACCCGCAGCAGGAGTCAGCCCAACGAACTGCGAAATGGAGTCCCATGTCCCGAGTGCCGATGGACTTATGTGAATCGCACGCACATTGTTTGTCTGCATTTAGATACCTTGCGTCGGTAACGAATAAAAGCAAACTTGCCAGAGCCTTCCCTACATTAAAACATACAGACAGAAACGGGAACCTAATGCCCGAATTCGACAGACATGTGCTCGAAACGCTGCGCGAGCCGCTGGAAAACGGCCGCATCACGATTTCGCGCGCAGCGCTGCAGGCCGACTTTCCCGCGGCGTGTCAGCTGATCGCCGCGATGAATCCTTGTCCCTGTGGCTGGCGCGGCGATCCTGGCGGCCGCTGCCGGTGCACGCCCGAGGTCGCCGCGCGCTATTTGCGCAAGCTGTCGGGGCCGCTGCTCGATCGCATCGATATTCAGATCGAGATTCCGGCGCTCTCGCCCGCCGAACTGTCCGCGCGCTCGACGACGCAAGGCGAGGTGAGCGCGTCGATTGCGCAACGGGTGGACGCGGCGCGCGAACGCCAGCTTCGGCGGCAAGCGAAGACGAACCGCGAATTGAACGGTCGCGAAGTCGATGAAGTCTGCCGGCCCGACAGCGACGGCGAGCGGCTCTTGCGGGAAGCGGGCGAGCGCTTCGGCTGGTCAGCGCGCGCTTATTACCGCGTGCTCAAGGTCGCGAGAACGATCGCGGATCTCGCGGGCAACGACGTCCCGAACGCCGCGCAGATCTCCGAAGCGGTGCAATATCGCCGGGCGTTCAGCACCCAGTAAAAGCTGCGGAGGACAAAAAAACGCATGTCAAGACTTGACTTATGCACATTATCCGCCCTCTGATAAGTTTTGATACATCTGAAAGGCTGTTGTGAGGCGCATCGATAATGTCTTTGATTTTATTGAGTTTTTCAAAATGCCAAGATTCAGGGCAAAGTGACAACCTGCCCGTCCGATGGGCATTTGCGGGCTACCGCACAGAGTTACCAACAAAGTTATCCACAGATCCTGTGAGTAACCAAAAAAGTCCCATGTAAACGCGAGATTAGCGGTCTTTTCTGCGAAGGAACTTTCACTTGCTCGCGCGTTCGGTGGCCCGTTATCCGGCCCCAAATCAGTAAAGTTTGAACGATTCGAAGAATTGCTCGACTTGTTCCGGTGGCGGTTCTTTGCTCGCGATCACGGCCGCCTGATACACATGACGTCCCTTCGCGACGAGCCGCGCGTGCATTGTCCGCGTTTCCTGTTTCGGGCCCGCCTTGCCGCTGAAGGTCATTTCGAGCCCTTGCACCTGACCGCCCGCGGCAAGCGGAATCGTGGCTACGTGCGCGTTCGGCGCGGTGCCGAGGTTGCGCGCGAGCCCCGAGCGCAGATAGTCGAGCGCCATGCGTTGCACCTGCGGGTCGCCGCTGGGCAGCATCACCGTGCCGACAGCGAACACGGCGTCGCCGGCCTCGGCGATTTGCATCGCCATTTTCATCGGCGTGCCGTCGATGTCGATCTGTCGCTCGTCAGACGTCGGCTTGGCGGGCAGATCGACCGTGTAGCCGTTGTCGTTGTTCATGATCGTGCGCCAGTCGTAGGTCGGCGAGCACGCGGCAAGCAGCCAGCCGGCCGCCAGCACAGCGACGGCCGCCGCCAGCAGCGAACGCAATGCAGACGAATCTGACGGATGGACAGAACGAACGAAGCGGCGGGCAGATGCGACAAGAATTGAACGGAGCATGACGCGGAAACGGCGATTACATAACGGAAAGCATCATTATCCGCTGTCGACGAGAGTTGGCGCTTTAGCGCCTTACTCTCGTCCCACGCAAAGCGGTCGACCAGAGTTGGCCCCTTAGCGCTTACTATGGTCCCACCCAAAGCGGTCGACCAGAGTTAGCGCTTTAGCGGTTACTCTCGTCCCACGCAAAGCGGTCGCCGCCTCCGCCGCCCGATACACCCGTTATCCGCCGCTTAACTACGCCGCGAACCACGTCTCAGGATTGCCGCTACAATATGAGACAAAATCCGGTCGCCCGAATCCGCTGCTGTTCTCGCAACGTACCGGCGCCCCTTCAGGTGTTGTTCTAGCGTGCCTTCCGCACGCTTCCGAGGTCCCGTTCATGAGCCAAACCATCCCAAGCAACGCCTCGCGGCGCTCAAGCCCGGTTCGCTATATCGCGGCGGCTGTCGTTGCTGGTGCGATCGCCGTTGCCGGCTACTTCGCGTTCGGCAGCCAGCAGCACGTGCCCGATGCTACGTTCACGCTGTTGTCCGGCCAGAAAGTGTCGACCGCCGATCTCAAAGGCAAGGTCTATCTCGTCAACTTCTGGGCAACGAGCTGCGACACCTGCATGAAGGAAATGCCGCAGATGATCCAGACGTATAACCGCTTCAAGGACAAGGGCCTCGAATTCGTCGCCGTCGCGATGAGCTACGACGCGCCGATGTACGTGACCAATTACACGGAAACGCGTCGCCTGCCGTTCAAGGTCGCGATGGACGACGGCTCGGCTGCGAAGCAGTTCGGCAACGTCCAGCTGACGCCGACCACGTTCGTCATCGACCGCAATGGAAAGGTGCTGAAGCGCTACGTCGGCGAGCCGCAGTTCGCGGAACTCGATCAACTGCTGCAAAAGGCGCTGGGCACGACCTGATCGCCCGAATCTTCTCGACGGCGGGCTTCGCGCTGAATCGTCAGCGCAACCGCCGTCAGCCGCACCTCCCGCTTCACCGCTCCCCTTCCCCACGCGCAGCCAGGCCATAACGCTTGATCTTCTCGTAGAGCGTCGCCTTGCCGACCTGCAATCTGTCTGCCGCCACCGCAACGGCGCCGCCCGTCTGCTCCAGCGCCTCGGCGATGACGGCGCGCTCGAACTGCTCGACGCGCTCCTTCAACGGCTGCGTAACCGACGTTAGGGCATCGTCGTCCGTCGCCGCCGTATCGTCACCGACGCCCAGCACGAAGCGATCCGCCGCGTTGCGCAGCTCGCGCACGTTGCCGGGCCATTCGCGCTGCATCAGATTCGTGCGCTGCCGGTCGGTGAGAATCGGCGCGGGCCGTTGATAGCGGACAGCCGCGTCGAGCAGAAAATGCTCGAAGAGCGGCACGATGTCCTCGCGCCGCTCCGACAGCGGCGGCAGCGCAATCGTCACCACGTTGAGCCGATACAGCAGATCGCGCCGGAACGTGCCCGCCGCGACGTGCCCGGTCATATCGCCCTTCGCGGCCGCGACGATGCGGCAATCGACGCGTATCGGCTGGTTCGATCCGAGCCGTTCCAGCACGCCGTCCTGCAGCACGCGCAGCAGCTTTACCTGCAACGCGAGCGGCATGCTTTCGATTTCGTCGAGAAAGAGCGTGCCGCCCGACGCGTGCTCCAGCTTGCCGATGCGCCGCTTCGCCGCGCCCGTGAACGCGCCCGGTTCGTAGCCGAACATCTCCGATTCGAACATCGGCTCGGGCAGCGCGCCGCAGTTCACCGCGAGAAACGGCTTGTCGCGGCGCGGCGACAGCTCGTGCAGACTGCGCGCGATCAGCTCCTTGCCCGCGCCCGTATCGCCGTTGATCAGCACGGAGGCGTCCGTTGGCGCGACATTCGCGATCAGCTTGCGCACCTGCTCGATGGCGGGACTGCGTCCGATGATGCGCGGCGCAAGCGTGCCCTGCTCCGCGAGCTCGCGGCGCAGCGCGAGATTTTCGAGCACCAGCGTGCGACGCTCCAGCGCGCGACGCACGGTTTCGATCAGCCGTTCCGACGCGAACGGCTTTTCGATGAAGTCATACGCGCCGTCGCGCATCGCCTGCACGGCCATTGAAATATCGCCGTGCCCTGTGACGAGAATCACGGGCACATCGGGCGCGCGCTCGCGGCATTGCGCGAGCAGGTCGAGACCGCTCGCACCGGGCAAGCGGATATCGCTGACGATTACGCCCGAAAACTCCGCGTTGATCAGCCGCGCCGCCGATTCCACCGACGCATGCCCCACCACCTCGAATCCGGCGAGCTGCAGGCTTTGCACGCTCGCTCGCCGCACGAGTTCGTCGTCTTCGATATAGAGGACCTGCACGTCCTTGTTCACCATGTTCCCTGCCAATCTAACCATGCGTTGAATCTGCGCCAGATCACGAGCCCGTCGTGACGGAGTCCGCGATATCCGTTGCCTGAGCGCCCGCGCGGCGCAGCGTCAGCACGAACGCAGCGCCGCCTTGGGCGTTGTTGCGCGCGACGAGCGAGCCGCCGCAATCGCGCGCGATCGACGAGCAGATCGCAAGCCCCAGTCCCAGCCCCTGGCCCATCTCCTTCGTTGTGAAGAAAGGCTCGAAAAGCTGCGGGAGCACGTCGTCGGGAATGCCGGGACCATTGTCGCTCACGGTGATCGTGAGCACTGCCTGAGCCGTTTCGACGTCGATCGCGATGCGCGGCGCGGGCGTGCCCGCCACGGCGTCGAGCGCATTGCCGAGCAGATTGATCAGCACCTGTTCGAGCCGCAAGTCGTCGCAATGCGCGACCAGCTTCGGTTCGTCGCTCTCGACATCGAGCCGCACGGACGCCGCGCCCTCGTCGATCAAAGATATATCGACCGTCACGCCCTGCAAGCGTTTCTGCAACAGCGTCAGTACGTTGCGCAGCGCGCGCGCGACGCCCGCGCGCGCATTGCGCGGCCGTGCGCGGCCGACGAAGAGCTTCAGCTGATTCGTGATCTTGCCCATGCGCTCGGTGAGCGCGGCGATCGCTTCGAGATTGTCTTTCGCCGATGCATGGTCGCCGCGTTCGAGAAACACGCGCGTGTTATCGGAGAAGCCGCGCAACGCGGCGAGCGGCTGGTTCAGCTCATGCGTGATGCCCGCCGCCATTTGACCGAGCGCCGCGAGCTTGCTCGCCTGAATCAGCTCGTCATGCGCGGCGCGCAATTCCTGTTCTGCGCGCGTGCGCTCGCTCACTTCCTTCTTCAATTGCTCGTTTGCCTGCGACAGATCGGCGGTGCGTTCGGCAACGCGCTGGTTCAGTTCGGCGTAGGCCTTCTGCAATAGCGCGCGGCTGCGCATCACTTCGCGCACGCGCGCGCGGCGCATGCGCCAGTAGAACAGCAACAGCCACAGTGACACATAGCCGAAGCCCGTCACGATCGTCGCGTAGCGCGCGTCTGCATTGACGGGATCGATGGGCGCCATCGTGATGAGGCGCCAGTCCGGCTCGCCGAGCGCGCGCGTCGACGCGAGAAAACGCGGCGCATAGCGTCCGCCGCCGATGCGCACGATCTGTGCGCCGCCTTCGAGCGTGCGCACGACCGTCATCGGCAGCGGCGCGATCGGCTGGCGCGCGTACTGGCGCGTGTCGTAGATCGACGCGATCACATCGCTCGAAAGCGGCTTGACGGTGTGATATTTCCACGCCGGCACCGACGACAGAAAGATCACGCCATGATCGTCGGTGACGATCAGCGGCTCGGACGCATCCGCGCCCTGGAACCATTCGAGATTCAGCTTGACGACTGCCACGCCGACGATCTTGTTATCGCGTCGCACCGGCTGCGAAATGTAGTAGCCCGGATCGAGCGACGTCGTGCCGATGCCAAAGAAGCGCCCGACCTTGCCCTTCTCGGCCTCGACGAAATACGGCCTGAACAGATACTCCTGGCCGATGAAGCTGTCGCGCTCATTCCAGTTGCTCGCCGCCACGCAGCGGCCCGCCGCCGTGATGATGTACGTGACGTTCGCGCGGGCGCGTCGATTGAGGTCATCGAGATATTGATTGGCGCGCGCGACGTTGTCCGCGTCGGGCGCCACGAGCACGTCCTGCACGAGGGGATGCTCGCCGAGCAGATAAGGAAGCGATTCGTAGCGCTCGAGCGTGCTTCTGAGCGCGTTCGTCGTGCGATCGGCGCGCACGGCGGCGTTGCGCCGCAAAGTATCGATGCCGCGCTGCCACGTGATGCTCCACGTGAGCCCACAGGCTGCCACGAGCCCGGCGACGAGCGCGAACAGGATCAGCAGGCGACGCGTCACGATGGCGGAAGTCGTTCGATGGGGATCGCCTATTGTGGCATATCGCGCCCCATCGTCGCGTTCGTCGCATTCGTCGCGTTCGTCGGGCTGGTCGAGCCCATCGGGTCCATCGCACGCGTCGAAGCCGTCGGGCGCCTCTGCGCCCGCAAGACCTTCGGATGCATCAGGCGGCGATCGATGAGACGCCGCCGCCCTCGTTGCGAGCGGCGCCGCGCCATGTTGCCGCGGCGCCGCCTTCATGGCTCAGACCTCGGCCGTTTCGTTGACCGACACATCGCGGCGCAACGCGGCGCGCAGCTTCGAGCGGTCCAGTTCCTTTTCCCATGCCGACACCACGACCGTCGCCACGCCGTTGCCGACGATGTTCGTCAGCGCGCGGCATTCGCTCATGAAGCGGTCGATGCCGAGAATCAGCACCATGCCCGACAGCGGAATCGTCGGCACGACGGCGAGCGTTGCGGCGAGCGTGATGAAGCCTGCGCCCGTCACGCCGCTTGCGCCCTTCGACGTCAGCATCGTCACGGCGAGCAGCGTCAATTGCTGGCCCCACGTGAGGTCGGTGTTGGTCGCCTGAGCGATGAACAGCACAGCCATCGTCATGTAGATGTTGGTGCCGTCGAGGTTGAACGAGTAGCCCGTCGGCACGACGAGACCCACCACCGAGCGCGAGCAGCCGAGCTTTTCGAGCTTCAGCATCAGTTGCGGCAGCGCCGCTTCCGACGAGCTCGTGCCCAGCACGATCAGCATTTCTTCCTTGATGTACGCGACGAAGCGCAGGATGTTGAAGCCGACTGCGCGCGCGATGATGCCGAGCACGACGACCACGAACACGATCGACGTCAGATAGAACGTGCCGATCAGCTTCAGCATCGGCAGCAGCGAGCCGATGCCGTACTTGCCGATGGTGAACGCCATCGCGCCGAACGCACCGATCGGCGCGAGCTTCGTGATGATGCCGACCATGCCGAACAGGATGCTCGACAGGCTTTCGATGAAGCTCGTCACCGGCTTGCCGCGCTCGCCGATATGCGCGAGCACCGCGCCGAACAGCAGCGCGACCAGCAGGATCTGCAGGATTTCACCTTGCGAGAACGCCGACACGAGCGTGTCCGGAATGATGTGCATCAGGAAGTCGACCGTCGTCTGGCCGTGCGCCTTCGCCGCATACGACGCGACTTCCTTGCCGTTGAGCGTGGCGGGATCGACGTTGAAGCCGACGCCCGGACGCAGCAAGTGCGTCGCGGCCAGGCCGAGAATCAGCGCGAATGTCGAGACGATTTCGAAGTACAGCAGCGCCTTGCCGCCTACGCGCCCGACTTTCTTCATGTCTTCCATGCCGGCGATACCCGTCACGACGGTACAGAAGATGATCGGCCCGATCACCATTTTGATCAGCTTGATGAAGCCGTCGCCGAGCGGCTTCATGTCGGTGGCGAGCGACGGATAGAAGTGCCCCAGCGCAATGCCGATGATGATCGCGACGATCACCTGCACGTAGAGGACTTTATAAATAGGTTTCTTCACGATGATGTTCCTGCGATGGAGTAAAGCGGGTGGACCGAAGGCCAGTCACGTAGCGCATGAGGTACGGTCAGACGTGCGTCATGCGCGGTGAGCAAGCCCGCGACAAGACGACGAAATCAGAGGGACCAGAACAGGAACTCAGGCATCGTTGTCTCCTATCGACCAGAGTTGGCGCTGGAGCGCGTTACTCTGCTTTGTAGTGAATGGGCCATTGCGGCCGCACGTCTTCTTCGCAAGGTCGATGCCAGCGTTTATTTCTCGTCTAGCCTGTTGATTCGAAAAGCAATTTCAATATGGCCATCCGACCGGTCTTCCGGCTTTCCGGAAATCCGGAATGCGGGCGTCCGGATTCCCGAACGCCGTTATCGGCAAAATCGAGGGCTAACCCTAGGCTCCTTCTTCGAGCACGAGCAGGTTCTCGTGCGAGAAACCGAGCGCAACAGGCTGGCCGCGTTCGGGCAGACGGCGGTTCGGATCGTTGAAGATGTCGAGCGAGATCACTTCGTCTTTCACGCGAGTCCGGATGCGCACGATCGCGCCAAGAAAGCTTACTTCTTCGACGGTCGCCGTCAGCGTATTGCGGCCGGCAGCAGGCGCTTCGAGCACGATCGCTTCGGGACGCAGCGCGAGCATGCGCTTCTTGCCGGCATCGTCGGCGGGCAGCGTTTGCGTCGTGCGCAGTTCCTGGCCGTCGACGGCCATGCGCCCCATCAACGGATCGATCACATGTCCCGACAGGATATTCAGCGTGCCGACGAACGACGCGACAAAACGCGTGCGCGGATAGTTGTAGATCTCGAGCGGCGTGCCGACCTGCTCGACGCGCCCTTCGTTCATCACGACGATGCGGTCGGAAATCGATAGCGCCTCTTCCTGATCGTGCGTGACGAAAATCGACGTGATGCCGAGCTCGCGTTGCAGCGCGCGAATGTCCTGCCGCAGCGAAATGCGGATCTTTGCATCGAGCGCCGAGAGCGGCTCGTCGAGCAACAGCACTTGCGGCTTGCCCGCGAGCGCGCGCGCCAGCGCGACGCGCTGCTGCTGCCCGCCGGACAGTTGCCACGGATAACGCTCGCCGAGATGCGGCAGCTTGATCAGTTGCAGCATTTCGTCGACACGCTGCTTGATTTCGCTCTGCGGACGACGCGCGACCTTCAGCCCGAAGCCGATGTTCTCGGCGACCGTCATATTCGGAAAGAGCGCATACGCCTGAAACACCATGCCGACCTTGCGCTGCCGTGTACGCAGATGTGTGACGTCGCGGCCGTCGAGGCGGATCGTGCCACGCGTCGGCGTCTCGAAGCCGGCGATCATCCGCAGCACTGTCGTCTTGCCGCAGCCCGACGGCCCAAGAAACGTGATGAATTCGCCGCGCTCGATCTGCATGTCGAAGTGATGCAGCGCCGTGTTCGCGCCGAATGTCTTGTGCAGGCTGTCGATTTCAAGAAACGCCATGACGGTGCCTCGATTTAGGGCTTGTGCGCAGCGAGCGTGCGCACGGAGCCGAACACCTGGATCAGCCCCATCGACGCCCACGTAACCGCGAACGCGATGATTGCGAGCGCAGACGGTTCGTAGGCGCGGTTTGCGCCGATCAGTTGCAGATACGGACCGAACGCCGGACGGTCCAGCAAACTCGCAATCGTGAACTCGCCAATCACCACCGCAAAGGTGAGAAACGCGCCGGACAGAATGCCCGAGCGGATGTTCGGAAAGATCACCTTGAAAAGAATGGTCGGCCAGTTCGCGCCGAGGCATTCGGCTGCTTCCGTCAGCGAACGGATGTCGACGGCGCGCAGCCCTGCATCGACAGCGCGATACATATACGGCAACGACAGCGTCACGTAGCCGAATACGAGCAGCAGATCGGTCGCGCGCTCGTTCGACGTCAACGGCAGAATCGAGCTGCTGTTGTAGATGCGCAGATAGCCGAACACGATCACGATCGCGGGCACGACGAGCGGCAGCAGCGTGATGAACTCGACGATGCCGCGCAGCTTCGGCAGCCGCAGTTGTACCCAATACGCCGTCGGCACGACGAGCAGCACGCCGACGACGATCGTCAGCAGCGCCATCAAAATCGAATAGCCGAACGACGCCTGAAAATGCGAATCGGAGAGCACGACCTTGTAGGCATCGAAGCTGTACGTGCCGCGCCGCATGCGCAAACTGAATTCGAAAGTCGCGAGCAGCGGAATCAGAAAGTACAGCGACCCGACGATCATCGCGGTCCATGCGCCCACGCGCGATTGCGTGTTCGGTTGCGTGCGCGACTGCGTTTTCGATCGAGATTGCGTGCTCATCTGCGCCCCCTTTCGACGCGCGAGCGCAGCCAGATATAGCCGCCGTTCGACAGCCCCGTCACGAGAATCGTGCCGAGCGCGAGCGCATAGCCGAGGTTCTGGTTGTGCAGCACGTCGCCGCGAATTTGCGCGTAGAGCAGGATCGTCACGATGTTCAGCGAGCTGCCCGTCAACGCATACGCCGTCGCGACCGCGCCGAACGAGTTCGCGAACAGCAGCAGCGTCGCGCCCAGCACGCTCGGCCACAGCACGGGCAACGCCACATAGCGCCAATACTGATACGCAGTGCCGCCGAGGCAATCGCATGCTTCGCGCCACTCGCGCTTCAGGCCGTCGAGCGCGGGCGTGATGATGAGCACCATCAACGGGATCTGGAAATACAGGTAGGTGATCGTCAGGCCCCAGAAGCTGAGGATGCTGAAGCCCGTCGAATAGAGATTGATGCCCGTGTACTTCTTCAGCAGCACCGTGACGAGGCCGACGCGCCCCAACGTGCAGATGAACGCGAACGCGAGCGGCACGCCCGCGAAGTTCGATGCGACGCCCGAGAACGTGAGCAGCGTCGGCCGAATCCAGCCCGGCAACCGGCCATGCACGGCCGCCCATGCGAGCAGCGAGCCGAGCACCGCGCCGCCGAACGCCGATGCCGCGCTCACCTTGAAACTGATCCAGTACGCGTCGAGCGTGCCTTCCTGGAACAGGTCCCGCATGTTGGCGAGCGTGAAGTGGCCTTGCGCGTCCTGAAACGCGCCGACCATCAGAAAGCCCGTCGGCAGGATCAGGAACAGCAATGCGAAGACGAAGAACGGCATCACGCCGATCCACGTCCATAGCGGCGACGACCGGCCCGTGCCGCCGACCTTCGGCGCGGGCGCCGGCACGGACGAAACCATCAGGTCCGCCTCGCCGCCTGGCCCGGCTTCCGATGAAGCGCTCATCGACTCACCCTCGCTCACCCTCGAACAGACACGCGCGCGCTGCGTCGCGTGGCATCATCGCCGTCGCGGCAGGCGATGCGGGCGGCGCAGCGCGGCCCGCATCGCAATCGCATCACCAGATCACGCCGCACTTACTTGACGTTCGCGCCGACGACCTGGTCCCACTGCTTTGTTACGACGTCCTTCGTCGCGTCCTGTTGCTGCAGGGTCGGGAACACCGCGCTCTTGTATGCGGATGCGGGCGGCAGCTTGTCGAGCAGCGCCTGCGGCACCTTCTTCTGCGTGACCAGCTCGTTGTAGCGGATCGGGTGGCAATAGCCCGTCAACCAGCCGATCTGGCCTTCGTCCGAGTAGAGATATTCCATCCACAGCTTCGCCGCGTTCGGATGCGGCGCGTATGCGCTGATCGCCTGCACGTAGACGCCCGCGACGACACCCGTCTTCGGCACGACCACGTGTACCTTCGGGTTGCCCTTCAGCGTGTCGCGGTCGGCGAGCGCGTTGTAGTCCCAACGCACGATGATGGGCGTCGTGCCTTGCGCGAGCGAAGCCGCCTTGCCGATCACGGGCACGAAGTTGCCGCTCTTGTTGAGATCCGCGAAGTACTTGAGGCCCGCCGGGCCGGCCTTGCTCGCGTCACCCTTCGCGACGGAAAGGCCCGCTGCGTAGACGCCCTGGATCGCCTGGTTCGCCGAGCGCGGATCGCCCGCAAGCGACACGGCGTTCTTGTAGTCGGCCTTTTGCAGATCGCTCCAGTCGGCCGGGACCTTGTCGATCATGTCCGCGTTCACTTCGAACGCGAGCACGCCGTAGTAGTCGCCGTACCAGTAGCCTTCGGCGTCTTTCGAATCGTCCGGAATCGACTTCCACGTCGACACCTTGTACGGCTGCAACAGACCCTGCGCCTTCGCGGCGGGACCGAACGAAAGGCCGACGTCGATCACGTCGGGCGCTTGCGGACCCTTGTTGCCCTTGTTCGCCTTGATCGCTTCGATTTCGTCGCCGGAGCCTGCATCCGGATTCAGCTCGTTGATCTTGATGCCGTACTTCTTCTGGAATGCCGCGATCATCGGGCCGTAGCCGCACCAGTCGTGCGGCAGCGCAATCACCGTAAGCTGCCCTTCCTGCTTTGCGGCGGCAACGAGCGCATCGGAAGGCGCCGCCACCGCATTGCCCGCGGCGGCCACGCCGGCCAGCGCCGACGCCGAAATCAAACAACGTAACGTGGTCGGTTTCATCGTTTTCTCATCCTCTGCCGAAAATTGCTACGTTAGGAAAACTGGTTATCGACGTCTGTGTCTCCGCACATCTAGCTGACGACGTCCTCGCCGATCATATCGAGGCGATCGGTACAAATCATGTCGACGCCCCACTTCGCGAGTTCGCGTGCGCGCGCCGGATCGTTCACTGTGTATGCGAGCACGCGCAGCCCGGCGTCGCGCACCGCGCGGACGTTCTGCTGGCTCAGATGCCTGTGGTTCGCATGCAGCGAGACGCACGCGAGTTCGCGCACGATGCGCAGCCAGTCGCGGGGCACTGCATCGAACAGCATGCCGCGCGGCAGCGATGGAGCCGCATCGCGCGCGGCTTTGAGCGCGTCGAACGAAAACGACGAAAGAAGCGGCTTTCGCGTACGCCACAAGTCTTTCGCGGCGAGCGCGACCAGACGCCCCGTGATCTCGTCACGGCCCGGACACGGTTTGATTTCGATGTTGGCGGCGATCGCCTCGCGCTCGCAGCGCGCCGCCACTTGCGCGAGCGTGGGCAGACGTTCGTCCCTGAAGCGCGCATCGAACCACGCGCCCGCATCGAGCGATGCGAGCTGTTGCCACGTGTGTTGTGCGGCGGGGCCGCGACCATTGGTCGTGCGGTTGAGATCGTCGTCGTGCAGCAGAAAGACCTGATTGTCGGAAGAGAGCTTCGCGTCGAACTCGATCATCCTGTAGCCGAAGCGGATGCATGCGTCGAAGCCTGCAAGCGTGTTCTCCGGCGCGAGCTTGCCGCCGATTCGATGTGCGACGAGCCGTGGATAAGGCCAGTCTGCGGATAGTGCCTGATCGATCCCGTTGCTCATCGTGCGTGCCTTCACAATGATCTGATGGAACTGCGGCCTGCGTGGTGTATCCGTCGATTGCGACGGTGTATCTTATTCTGAGGATCGCGAATGTTTGGTGTGTTTGAAGCCGGGCGCAAATGCCTCAGAATGCGAAGGCTAAATATAAATACCCAAACTTGCAAGCTCCCCAAAAAATACAACCCGAAAGTACACAGGTATCGCGTCGTTATGCGCTTTGACATCGCTCCGACACAATGGATTGATAGTCATCGCGTGCGCAGAAACGCGACGGCCGCACAACGTTAAAGAACAGGCGAGGACAATCAAGCATGTGGCAGGAAGATCGTCATCAGAGAATACGCGCGCTGCTGTCCACCCTCAATCGTGTATCGACGGAGCGCATCATGGCGGACCTCGGGGTATCGCGAGAAACGGTGCGGCGCGACCTGCTCGATCTCGAAGCGCTCGGTGAACTGCGGCGCGTGCATGGCGGCGCAATCAAGCCCGCCGACGAAGCGCCCATCGCCGAGCGTGCGCAGACGCATGTGAAATCGAAGAAGGCCATCGCGAAGGCCGCGACGGGTGTCGTTGCAAGCGGACAGACGCTCTTCATCGACGCGGGCACGACGACGGCAGCGCTCGCCGATGAACTCGCGAAACTCGCGAACCTCACCGTCATCACCAATTCCATCGACGTCGCGATGAAGATGCGCGGCGCGCCCGAGCAGCGCGAATCGTGGGCGAACGAAGTCATCTTGCTAGGCGGTTCGATCAGCGACCGCGCGTTGTCGACAGCGGGCGATACGACCATCCTCGACATCCAGCGTTATCGCGCTGATATCGCGCTGCTGTCACCCGTCGGCGTGGATCCGAAGAATGGCGCGAGCAATTATGACCGCGCGGAAACGGAAGTCGCGCGCGCGATGGTCGGCAACGCGGACAGCGTCGTGATACTCGCGGACTACAGCAAGATCGGTCAGCGCAGCCGCATCGCGTATTGCGCGCCGGAAAAAATCGATCTGCTGATTACCAACCGGAAAGCAGCGGACGTCGCGGCATTCGCGCAACTCAAACGCAAGGTAGGCAAGGTGATTCTCGCGTGACTTTGCGGTTGCGCCCGTCTGGTCTCGTCCTTGCATCACCTTGCGTTGTTGCAATTTTGTGCGCTTCGTCCATAGTGCATCGGCAAGTGAGCCCGCGTGCACTGCGCCATGACCCGCGTTAAATGGAAAAGCCCGCTGGAGATGGAAACTGCGAAACTGCCTAGTCCGCGTCAAGGGCTCCCGCTTTGCGGACGGTGAGCGGGCGGTGCCCGCCAGCATGCGCCTACCGTGAGATGTTCTCTTTGACGTCGATGAGCGCGGTTACGGTTCCGGCATTCCCGCCTATGGCGTTTTGAAGGATGTATTCCTTCTTCATTCGCGCGAACGATAACCCGACCTTTTCAATGCAAGCCTGTCCGCCTGCGAGCGGTTGGACGCGTGAGATCACAACGTCATAGAGGGTGATGCGCAGGAACTCGTGGGGAACGCCACCAGCCTTGCGCATCGTCAGCCTTGCTTCTTGAATGTGCTTGCCGGTGAAGCAGTGGCGCGCGAGGTTCGGACTCGCGCGGTCCATCATATGCGTGAATTCCAGATCACTGACGGTCGCCTTCGCCGCGCCGCCGCCTGATCCCGACATCATGGTTGATTGCTGCTCAACCTTCCATGTCCAGTCAACCACGTCAATTTCGTTCAGGTGCATCGCGTCCTGCGATTCCCCGTCGATGCCTTGAATCTTGATGAAAATGTCGTTTGACATTGAATTCCCTGATTCGCTAGTTATGCTGTGATGAGCGCATGATGTGTCGCCATGCAAGCCTGCTTGCGGGAACAACGATTACGGCAGCTAGCAGATGCGCAATTAGAAAGAGCGCAAGATCACAAGCGTCCTCCATGTCCAGTGAGTCGGGGTCATAGTTGGAAGTGAATAGATGCACTGCCCACCTGACGAAATCCTTCAACCATCCCGGTATCTCAAAGTAGATGTGTGCATAGACAAAGCGCGTGATGAGAAGGCCTAAGAGGAGCCACACCACGATCGATACGACACACCAGCCGAAGAGCGCGATGCGTTTCATCGAACGTCAACCTTCCCATACGCTTTCATATCGCTACCCGGTACGGGCATCGTTGCTCCCATTGCGTGAAGGTACTGCCGGAGTCTGTCGAAGTCAGGACGATTCTTGATCGTGATGCAGCCGTCGCTCTCATGCATGGGGCCATCAGGATGCAGCCGGAAAAGCCCACGCCGAATTCCGTGAACCATTGTTGCGTCGCCCGTATAAGGATTCCAGAGCATGAACCATGTGCGATGGTCCGTGGAGCCGACGTAAGGCCCGAATTCCTCGCGAATCCAACCGAGCAAGCCGCCCGACTGACGATCTACGATGTAGTACGTGCCGGGAGGGATAGCGCCGACACCCACATCAGCCACGTCGTCGGGATCGTTACGGCCTTTGCCGTGCCCCGAGTACGCTTCGACGGAGCCAAAGCCCGAGCAGACAAGTAGCGAAGTATCTTTCTTGTTGAGTGTGTACGTGCAAAACACCGGCATGGTTGTGCGTTCCCTTCAGGTTAAAACGGGAGTTCATTCCAGTCATCTTTAAAGATCGGATTGCCGCCGAGGTAGACCCTTGGAATCGAGGAGTAGCGAAGCTCCACGAGTTCCGTCTGGTTTTGCGTTTGCTTGGCTTGGCCCTTGAATTTTGGCGATATCTGCTCCGCTTGAATCGTTCAGCCACAGGTGAAGCGGAATTGCCATGCGAGAACCTCATAACGCAGTGTGCGAAATTCGCTTCTACACCGTGATCGCAGGCTTGCAAATAGAACAGGTTCATTTGCGACAATCTTTGACATCAATGATGCGGCACGCATGGCGGGCCACGAAAAGCCGCGCGGGTCCACTCGCGGAATGCCCCCACACGGGCGCCGGGTGCCATGTGGGGCTGTGTCGCTATTCAAATCGCAGACGAAAAAAAAGCCCGCATTCGCGGGCTTTTCTGCTTCAACCGATTCCTACCGCAACACGCGCTCAAACCACGCCGGCATCGTGCGCCTGCACATCGGCGTGATAGCTCGAACGCACCATCGCGCCGACAGCCGCGTGCGTGAAGCCCATCTTGTACGCTTCCTCTTCGTACATCTTGAACGTGTCGGGATGCACATACGCGCGCACGGGCAGGTGGTGCTCCGACGGTTGCAGATACTGGCCGATCGTCAGCATGTCGACGTTGTGCTCGCGCAGATCGCGCATCACCTGCAGGATTTCTTCTTCCGTTTCGCCGAGACCGACCATCAGGCCCGACTTGGTTGCGACGTCCGGATGCAGCGCCTTGAAGTCCTTCAGCAGCTTCAACGAGTGCGCGTAGTCTGAACCCGGGCGCGCTTCCTTGTACAGACGCGGCACCGTTTCGAGGTTGTGGTTCATCACATCGGGCGGAGCGGCATTCAGGATGCCGATCGCGCGATCGAGACGGCCACGGAAATCCGGCGTCAGGATTTCGATCCGCGTTTCTGGCGACAGCTCGCGCGTCTTCTGGATGCATTCGACGAAGTGCGCCGCGCCGCCATCACGCAGATCGTCGCGGTCCACGCTCGTGATCACGACGTACTTCAGCTTCAGCGCGGCGATCGTGCGCGCGAGGTTGCCCGGCTCTTCGGGATCGAGCGGATCGGGACGGCCGTGGCCGACGTCGCAGAACGGGCAGCGGCGCGTGCACTTGTCGCCCATGATCATGAACGTCGCGGTGCCTTTGCCGAAGCATTCGCCGATGTTCGGACAGCTCGCTTCCTCGCACACCGTGTGCAGATTGTGCTCGCGCAAAATCTGCTTGATCTCATAGAAACGCGAATTGCCCGTCGCCGCCTTCACGCGGATCCAGTCGGGCTTCTTGAGTTTTTCGATCGGAACGATCTTGATCGGAATGCGCGCAGTCTTGGCTTGTGCCTTCTGCTTCGCGGTAGCGTCATAAGGCGCCGGAGCGGCGTTCGAAGCTGCGGGATTGGCGATAACGTCAGTCATTCGTTCGTTCCAGTCAGGCGGCGATGGCGCCCTGCGGTTGGCCGACGGCTGCGGGACGGCCGTCGATGTTGGCGATGAGGCTTGCTGCCAGGGTCCGGGCTACGTCGTCCCAGCCGGCTGCGACGCCGAGCGTCGCCATGTCGACTGTTTCCAGCCCCGCGTAGCCGCACGGATTGATGGCGAGAAACGGCTGCAGGTCCATTTTCACGTTGAGACTCACACCGTGATAGCTGCAACCGTTGCGGATCTTCAGGCCCAGCGCGGCAATCTTCGCGCCGACGTGCAGCCCTCCATCCGGCTGCTCCGGCGCGATGTAGATACCCGGCGCGCCGGCCTTGCGTTCTCCGGCGAGATTATACGCCGCGAGCGTGTCGATCACGGCCTGCTCGATCCGCGTCACCAGTTCGCGCACCATCAGCTTGCGGCGGCGCAAGTCCAGCAGCAGATACGCGACCACCTGGCCGGGGCCGTGATACGTGATCTGCCCGCCGCGGTCGACCTTGACGAGCGGAATGCCGCTGTCTGCAGCGAGCAGATGCGCGGGATCGCCGGCCTGGCCGAGCGTGAAAACGGGAGGATGTTCGACGAGCCAGATTTCGTCTGAGGTTTCGGGCGTGCGGGCGTCGGTGAATGCGCGCATCGCGTCGAAGCTGGCCTGGTAATCCTCCGAGCCGCGCCAGCGCACCGTCACCGGGTGCGCGGCACAGGCTTGCGCGGCGGTGTCAGGCTGACTGGAACTCGGAGAGACGATGGACGATGAAACCGGCGTGGCACACATGATTCCGGGAGTTTACCGAAAACCTGCGCACCTCGCCGGGCCGGAGGACAATGAGTGGGATCGAAGCGCGGCGCGATCAGACGGTACGCCATCCGGAGCGAAGCCACGCGCCGAGACGTTCGCTGACGCGGGCAAACCAGTTGAGCGCCTTCTCGTCGGCACGCGTCGGCACGAGAAACGCCACGCGCGCCTGCGCGCCCCGCTCGACCGATAGCCACAGCCGCTCGCCGCGCCGCAGACGCAGCGTCTTGCCCGGTTCGAGCCAGTAATCTTCGACATCGTCGCTGCGCGTCACCCACACCGCGCCGCCCGAGACGGCCAGCCGCGTGCTGCGCGTGACCTTCATCGGAACGGTTTCGCCGGCTACGATTTCAAACGTGATGCTAGAGGAAATTTCTCGCATGATGGCCTCGCCAAAAATCGCTTCATGGCTACAATCTTAGGCGTGGCAAGGGTTTTCGCCAAACGACCAATTTTCACGGCTTTGTGAGAAAAATTGTCATGGATCTTCGTCAACTGCCGGCACTGAACGCGGTCAAGGCCTTCGAGGCCGCAGCCCGTCACGAGAGCTTTTCGCGCGCCGCCGACGAGCTGTTCGTCACGCATGGCGCCGTTAGCCATCAAATCCGCGCGCTCGAGGAAGAACTGGGCGTGAAGCTCTTCGTTCGCGACGGCAAGCGCGTGCGGCTCACCGACATCGGCCGCCGCTATGCCGTGCATGTGCGCACGGCGCTGGTCTCGCTCGCGGAAGCGACGCGCGAGATTCGCGCCGGAGACCGCGACCGCCGGCTCGTCGTGTCGATGCTGTCGTCGTTCGCGGCGCGCTGGGTGACGCCGCGCATCGGTAGCTTCATCGAGGCGAATCCGCAGTGGGATCTCGAACTGCTGTCGACCAACGCGCTGACCGATTTCGCCCGCGACGACGTCGATGCCGCGATCCGCTTCGGCTACGGCAACTATCCGGGGCTGCACACGGAACTGCTGCTCGAAGAGGTGTTTTTCCCCGCCTGCTCGCCGACTTTCAACGGCGGCAATCTGCCGAAAACGCCCGCCGATCTCGCCAACGTGGCGCTGCTGCGCTCGGATGACGAGCTCTGGCGCCCGTGGTTCGACGCGGCCGGGCTCGCCGACTGGCCGGAGCCGAAGCGCGGCGTGCTGTATCAGGATTCATCGAATCTGCTGCAAGCGGCCATCGACGGCCAGGGCGTCGCGCTGACGCGCCGCTCGCTGGCGATGCACGAAATCGCGGCGGGGCGGCTCGTGCGGCTTTTCGATATCGACGCTCCGAGCCCGTGGCAGTACTTCTTCATCTGTCCGCCGCAGATGCTGCAAACGGCGCGCGTCAAGGCGTTCCGCGACTGGGTATTCGACGAAGTGGCGCGCTTCAGGAAGCTCTTCGAAAAGGTGTGCACCGAGAACGCGATGCGCTCGGCAATACAGGGGACACGGGCAAACAAAGAGACGCAGACCGCACCGGACGCATTGCACGTCCAGCTTCCAGCAGTGGCGCAGACGGCGCGCTAGCGCGCTGCCGCCTGTGCTTCGAAACGCTTTACAGCACGACCTTCACCATCGGATGCCCGGTCAGCGCCCGATAGATGTCGTCGAGATGCTCGCGGTTCAGCGCGCGCACCGTCACCGTCAGGCCGGTATAGTTGCCGCCGCTCGACGGCCGCACTTCGATACGCGTCGCGTCGAAACCGCCGTCGAACTGGCGGATCACCTCGACAATCGTCGTCTGGAAATCCGGGTGCGACTTGCCCATCACCTTAATGGGGAAATCGCAGGGAAAATCTATCAATGATTCGTTCACGGGACTCATCCTCGACTCCTTCACTCACCGCACGCAATCACCACATATGATTGCGCGCGGAGAAAAAGCAAGCCGCAGATCTGTTCTTGTTGCCAGCTTACTTCTTCTTGTTGAACATCAGCATCATCGAATCCCACACGCGTCCGACGATGCCCGCCTGCGGCACGGCCTGAAGCGCGACCAGCGGAACCTGCGCGAGCGTCTTGCCGTCGGCGACGAACTTCACGCTGCCCACCTGCTGGCCTTCCGTGATCGGCGCGATCAGCGGATCGGCGTGCTCGACCTGCGGCTTGACCTTGTCGCCCATGCCCTTTGGCAGCGTGATGTACTGATCGGACTTCACGCCGAGCTTCACCGTATCCTGCGAGCCCTTGTAGACGCGCGGCGTCTCGATGACCTGGTTAGCCTTGTACAGACGCACCGCGTCGTACGCGGAGTAGCCGTAGTTCAGCATCTTCAGGCTGTCCTGCACGCGATCGTGCTCTTTCGGCTCGCCCATCATCACCGTGACGAGGCGGCGCGACGCATCGGGCACGCCCGCCAGCGGACGCTTCGCAGTCGCGATCAGGCAGTAGCCGGCCGCCTGCGTGTGGCCCGTCTTCAGCCCGTCGACGGTCGGGTCGATCCACAGCAGACGGTTGCGGTTCGGCTGCTTGATCTTGTTGTACGTGAATTCCTTGACCGAGAAGATGTTGTAGTAATCCGGGTAGTCGCGGATCAGCCGCGCGGACAGGATCGCGAGATCGCCCGCCGTGGTGTAGTGCTGCGCATCCGGCATGCCGTTCACGTCCGAGAAGTGCGTGTGCGTCATGCCGAGCTTTTGCGCTTCCGCATTCATCATGTTGACGAACTGCGATTCGCTGCCGCCGACCAGTTCCGCCAGCGCGATTGCCGCGTCGTTACCCGACTGCACGATCATCCCGTAGACGAGGTCGTGCACGGTGACGGGCTTGTTCGCCTCGATGAACATGCGCGATTCATCCGTCTTCACGCGGCGCACCGCTTCGCTCGGATTGATCGTCTGATCCATCGTGATCTTCTTCGTGCCCAGCGCCTCGAACACCAGATACGCCGTCATCAGCTTGGTCAGCGATGCGGGCTCGACGCGCTCATCCGGATTGCCCGACGCGAGCACCTGGTTGCTGGTTGCATCGACGAGCACCCACGAGCGCGCGTTCACGCCCGGCGGCGGCACCTGCGCGAACGCGCTGCTCGCGACGAGCGCAGCGGGCAGAACGAGCCCCAGGGCCAGCTTGCTGGCGACGGTTTGCGGAATGAAGGAAGCGAGGCTGGAATGGCCGGGGTTCGAAAAGCGCATAGGATCGGTTCGGGCAGAAATATGTTCTGGGTGCGCAAGGACGCGCAGTTCGGATGTTCGCGTGATGCCGGATTCGCAGGCGCCGCCGCGCGCAAGCGGTGCGGCGTCGATTTGACTGCTTGTCAGACTATCGGTTCGCTGTCGGTTCGCGCAGCGCGCCTCGCATCTCGCGCCGAATCCGCCATCCAGACTCACGGACAGGCGATTCGATCCACCAGACGGGCAACGCTGCGCCCAAAAAAAGAGCGCTCATTATACAAGCGGCTGCCTGACAATTTGCCTTGAGTTTGTGCGGTCCCAACGAGTTTTTCCCGCAATTGCGCGGGCTTTGTGACGACAAAGGGCGGCACCTGGCCGCCCTTGTCTGTCACGCGCGAGCGAGCGCGAATCAGCGCCACGCGTCGACGATGATCCGCTTGAGAATATGCAGCTTGCGATGCAGGAAATGCTCGGCGCCCGGAATCACGATGACGGGCAATTCTTGCGGACGCGCCCAGTCGAAAACGGACTGGATGGGCACGGTGTCGTCGGTTTCGCCGTGGATGACGATCGTGTTTTCCGGCACGGGCGCAACTTCCCAGCGGCTCGCCGCCGTGCCGACGAACACCATCCGCTCGATTTCCTTGCCCTCTTCGCGCAGCCGCGCGGCGACGTGCGACAGCACGAACGTGCCGAACGAAAAGCCCGCGAGCACGAGCGGCAGATCGGCCTGGCCTGGCTGCGCGCGCATGTGCTCGAGCACGGCGAGCAGATCGTCGCGTTCGCCGATGCCGGCGTCATGCGTGCCTTGCGTTTCACCTACGCCGCGAAAATTCGAGCGGTACGTGATGTAGTTCAGCTGGACCAGCGTGCGCGCAATCGTCTGCGCGACCTTGTTGTCCATCGAGCCGCCGAAGAGCGGATGCGGATGCGCGACGAGCGCGATGCCGCGCGGCGCGGCGTTCGCATCGCGCGTTGCATCGGGTGCATCGAGCGCGACTTCGATCTTGCCCACCGGGCCGTCGACCAGATACTTCTTCGTTTGTGCATTCATCTTGTGGCGTCGCTGTTGTCGCTATCGGGTCACGGCGGGCATCAACGGTCCATCAGCAAACGCTCGACGATCTTGCCGTTGACGAGATGCGAATCGACGATCTCGTCGATATCGGCTTGATCGACGTACGTGTACCAGACACCTTCCGGATACACGACGATGGTCGGGCCTTCCTCGCAGCGATCGAGGCAGCCGGACTTGTTGATGCGCACCTGACCGGGACCGGCGAGGCCGAGCTGTTTCACGCGTTTCTTCGCGTACTCCTGCATTTCCTGCGCGTTGCAGTTCGCGCAACTTGGACGCGAAGCGCCCGGCTCGCGCTGGTTCAGACAGAAAAAGACGTGATACTTGAAGAAAGAATCCATGATGACTGGCGAGTGATATCCGTTGACGGCGCGCCGCGCGCGGCTCATACAGCGCGCCGGGCCGCAGGAGATGAGGTTCCGTCGATTATAACGACGGGGCTCGAACGCCGCAGATCGCACGGGCGCACGCCGCAGGCAAATCGCAGTTCGCATGTCGATGCCCACGCGAGCAACACGGCGATCCGCGATGCGCGCCCTTCACGCCCGCGACCCACGCCTTCTCGACAGCAATGCGTGTTCCGCCGACAGCCCGACCCACACGAGCACCGCATACGGCCACATCCACGCGAGCCAGCGCGCGAGTCCGTTGAAGTGCAGGTAGCGCCCTTGGCGCCAGTCGGCGAGCACGACATCGAAATACGGATTGACGGGCAGCAGATTGACGAACACCAGCGAAACGGCGAGCGCCATCACCGCGAGCGCCGCACGCGAACCGCGCGGCAGCTTCAGCGCCAGCAGCATCGCGACGAAACCGCTGGCGAGGCCGATCAGCGCGCCCGGCGTCGCCCAGTTGAACGCGAGACCCGATTGCGATTGCAGGAACGTCGCGCCCGCCTTGACGACGAGCGCCGCCACGACGAACGAAATCAGGAGCCGCGCGCGCGGCGCCCGCTCGCGCATCGGCAGCGACGCGAGCGCGCCCGCCGCCAGCAGATTGAGCGCGGTGATGATGGCTTCCCACGCATCGTCCGGTAGCCACGACGCGACGAATGCGGGCCACGTCTGCACGTGCCAGGCCGCGGGCGTCCATGCGAGCAGCGCGTCCTGCATCGTCGAATCGAAGCGCAGCCACAGATCGCGTGGCCACGCGCCGAGGCCGAACAGCAGCGGCGACGGATACATCGTCGCAAACGGCCACAGGGCCGCGAGTCCGATCACGGCAGTGCGATCGCGCTCGAACCACAGAAAACGCATCCGGCGCAGCATGCCGCGATCGAGCAGCGCGCCCGTCAGCGGCGACATCAGCGTCGCGCCGAGCAGCGCGCCGAGCGCATTCGCGGCGAGATCGAGATTCGACGCGACGCGTGTCGGCAGCCAGGTCTGCACCGCCTCCATCACGCCCGACAGCAGCGTGCCAAGCCCGAACGCGATTGCTACGGCAAGCGCGCCGCGCCAGCGCGGATAGACAGCGAGCACGACCAGCGCGCCGAACGGCATGTAGCCGAGCACGTTCGTCACGACATCGAAGGCCGTCAGGTACTGCGGGAAAGGATCGAAGAGATAGTCGAACGGACCGATGCCGAGCGAGCGCCAGCCCATGAACGGATACCACGATCCATAGACGATGAGTGCCGCATAGAGCGCGAGCGCCTGCCTCGCAAACGCCGACGGCCGGCGCTGCCACGCCTTGTCAGCCATCCAGCGCTCCCATGACCGCGCCCCTGTCCGTCATTGCTGCGCGACGAGCGCCTGCACGCCGAGCCACGCGGAAATCTGCGCGACGAGATCGTCGGTTGCGGCCGCGAGCGCGCGCGCGCCGCCTGCTGCATCGGCCGAGCTCGACGGCGCGCGCGCGAGGAACGTGCGCTGCCCGACCACCTTGCCGTCGACGAAGAGCGTCGTGCGGGCCGTGACGGAGCCGTGGCTTTCCGACTGGCCGTCGAAGTCCTGCTCGAACTGGTCAAGATCTACCTTCAATACGGGAGCATGCCCGCCATCACCGCCCGTGAGCACCGTGCCACGCGACGACAACGCATTGCGCAGCCGCTGCGTCAGCAGTTGCGCGGGCGGCATCGTCCAGTGGCTCGTCGCGTACGAGGCCGTCTGCAGGGAGTCCGCATACGTGAGGCGATAGATGAGCTTGTCGGAGTCGAGCGTCGCGGGCGCCGTGACATCGAGCACCTTGATCGCCGGCATCGTGCCCGTGCTCCCCGGCAGCGGCGCCGGGCCGAGGTCGTAGCGGATATCGGCGAGCGCGGCCGGATTACCCGCGCAACCGGCCAGCGCGCCGAGCGCGAGCAGCACGGCTGCGAGCGCGGCGCGCGTGATGAAGAGTCGGCGATTCGAACGTGACATTGCTTATTCCTTTGAAATTCATTTTGCCGCGCGCGCCGCGGGCCACACGAAGCCCGGCTCGCCCGGGCCGGGCGCGGCAGGCGGCGCGCCGAACAGCACGCTGTTCGGCGTGCTGCTGAACGTATCGGCGGCGCGGTCGACCGAGCGCACGGCCGTGCGCACGTCTTCCGCCAGCGAGTTGACGCGCGGCAGCGTGTCGTAGCCGACGCGCGCCGATACGTCCTGCAGCGTCGCGTTCATCGCCGTCAGCGCGTCGCCCGCCTGCTGCGCGGCCGTGCCGACCTTGTTCAGCGTGACGTTGAGCGGACCGTCCGCGCGATTGAGGCTCGTGATCATCCGGTTCGTCGATACGAGCGTCTGATCCAGCTGGTTCAACGTGCCCGGCAGCTTGCCCGCTGCCGGTCCCATTTGCGCCGTCAGCGTCGTGACGCCATCGGCTGCATGCTGCAGGCTCGCCGCCGTCGCCAGCAACTGGGCGCGCATTTCCGGCGAAAGCAGCTCGTCGACGTCGCGCACGGTCTTTTCGAGCTCGCGCAGCAGCACGTCGCCGCGCGACTGCAACTGATCGAGCAGGCCCGGACGCATCGGCATCTGCGCGACGTTCTTCGGCGACGACGCGAGCGGCGTCGTGTCGTGTCCCGTGTCGTCGAGCTGGATGAACGCGAGGCCCGTGACGCCCTGCAGGCCGAGACTGCCGAACGTCGAATGCGTGATCGGCGCGTTCTTGTCGACCAGGATGCGGATCAGTATCTGTCCCGGATGCGCGCGGTCGAATTTGATCGACTGCACCTTGCCGACGTCGAGGCCGCGATATCGTACCGCAGCATCCGGGTACAAACCTGTGACATTGGTTCGTGCAATCAGATCGAAAGGGATGCGCACCGACCGGTCGACGTTGAAGAAAAACGCCGCCACGCCGATCGCAATCGCCATCACGACTGTGAAGAGCCCGGCCCAGAAGGCGTGTGATTTGTTTTCCATGGTCAGGTTCCCTGGTTCGCAGCGGGTTGGCGGCCGGCTACGCAGGCGCTTTCACGGCCGCGTGTGATTGCCGGATTCACAGCGCGGTGCGCAGCGGAAGCGCTTCCGCCGCGGGCTCGAGCGCCTCGTGCGGCAGCTTCGCGCGCCGCTCCGGCGACAGCCCCTGCAACGCGAGCCGCCCGCGCAGCCCGAGAAAATACTCGCGGATGAACGGATGATCGAAGCCCGCCACTTCCTCGACGGGCGCCGCCACGATGACCTTGCGATCCGCAATCACGGCGACGCGCGTCGACAGCGCGACCATCGTATCGAGATCGTGCGTCACCATCACCACAGTCAGGCCGAGCGCGCGATGCAATGCGCTGATCAGCTCGACGAATTCGTCGGAGGCCTGCGGATCGAGACCGGCCGTCGGCTCGTCGAGGAACAGCAGCTCCGGTTCGAGCGCGATGGCGCGAGCGATGCCCACGCGCTTGACCATCCCGCCCGACAGCGCCGCCGGCATCTTCGACGCGTGCTTGCACGGCAGCCCGACCATTTCGAGCTTGAGCATCACGATGTCGCGCAGCAGGTCTTCGGGCACCTTGCCGAGCTCGCGCAACGGCTGCGCAATGTTGTCGAACACCGACAGCGACGAGAACAGCGCGCCGTGCTGGAACAGCATGCCCGAGCGCACGCGCATCAGCGCCGCTTCTTCGTCGTCGAGCTGCGCGATGTCCTCGCCGAACACCTTGATCGTGCCCGAGGTCGGTCGTTCGAGGCCGAGTATCTGGCGCATCAGCGTCGTCTTGCCCGAGCCCGAGCCGCCGACGATCGCCACGATCTCGCCACGCCGCACGTCGAAGTCCAGATGCTGATGGACGATGTTGCGGCCGTAGCGCTTCGTGAGATTGCGCACCTCGATCACGGGTTCCGCGATCTGCGGCAACGGCTGGTCCCGAACGGCGGAGGTAAGCGGCGCGATCATGACAGCCCCACGTTCTGAAAGAGAATCGCGAATACGGCATCGGCGAGGATCACGACCGTGATCGACGTGACGACGGATGTGGTCGTGCCCTCGCCGAGACTCTGCGAATTGGCCTTGATGCGAAAGCCGAAGTGACAGCCGACGATCGC
This sequence comes from Paraburkholderia diazotrophica, assembly GCF_038900755.1. Classification (GTDB taxonomy): domain Bacteria; phylum Pseudomonadota; class Gammaproteobacteria; order Burkholderiales; family Burkholderiaceae; genus Paraburkholderia; species Paraburkholderia diazotrophica_A. Next base: position 379,470 of record NZ_JBBPEN010000007.1, on the reverse strand, counting down.
GATCAGCATGCCGAACACCACGCCCTTGCCGAGCCCGATCCACAGATTCGCGACGGGCACGACGCCCGGCAGCGCACGCGCGAAGTACGACATGTCGATCTGCAACACGAGCTTGGCGGCCAGCGCGCCGCCCGTCAACGAGACGATGTTGGTCCACATCACGAGCAGCGGCATCGCAAGCGATAGCGCGAGCACGCGCGGCAAAATCAGACGCAAGCCGTGCGGAATGCCCATCACGCGCATTGCATCGAGTTCTTCCGTTACGCGCATCACGCCGATCTGCGCGGTGATCGCGGAACCGGAGCGGCCCGCCACGAGGATCGCCGACAGCACGGGGCCCAGTTCGCGCAGCACCGACATCCCCAGAATGTTCACGATGTACTGGTTCGCGCCGAAGAGCCGCAGCTGCTGCGCGGACAGATAGCTGAGCACGATGCCGATCAGGAACGCGACGAGCGCGGTAATGGGCAGCGCCTGCGTGCCCGCGCTGTAGACGTTCGCCGAAAACTCCTTCCACGGCGCGAGCTTCGGATTGCGCGTGATCGACAGCAGATCGAGAATCACGCGCCCGAACATCGCGATGCCGCCATACAGATGCTCGAAGAACGCGAAGATGCCGAGGCCGAGCTGCGTGAACGGATCGAAGCGACGCACGGGCTCGGGGTTCTCGCGCACCGTGTCGAGCAGCGCGATGCGCTCGAAGATGTCGCGCTGCGTATCGTTGAGCGCGACGAGATCGGCGGGCAGCCTGTAGCCCCACACGCGCCACAGCGCCTGGCCACCGACATGATCCATGCGCTCCACTTGCGACAGATCCCATTGCGCGACATGCGCGCGGCTAGCGATCAGTTCGCGCAGACGCGGCAGCGCCCTTTCGTGCACGCGGTCACGCGCCAGCGCGAGCGCCGTCCACTGACCGGACAGGCGGACGATCTTGCCCCGGCTGCCTGCCGCGACTTCCAGTCCGGGAGGAGTGTCGTAGTTCAAGGATCGCTGGAATAGGGTTATCGGATTAACGGGCATTGTAGCGAAGCCACCGCTCTTGGGCCTTGGTGATACGCCTCGTTACGGCGCGAGTTCTGGCGGGGCAGCGGAAGGAAAGCGGAATGGGTCGCGACCCGATCACGATGACAGGCTCAGTGGCTAAAATACGGCTCATGAATACCCCTAACTCATCCAGCGCCTCGGGCGACTGGCGAATCGACCGGCAGCGCGCCGTTGCATTGTTTGGACCGGCCGCGCACGACTGGCCCATCGAGATCGTCGAAGAGACGGGCTCGACCAACGCCGACCTGATGGCGCGCATGAAGGCGCTGCCACGCGAACCGGGCGCGCTCGCGCGGCCCGTCGTGCGGGTCGCCTATCTGCAGACGGCGGGACGCGGCCGCCGCGGCCGCACCTGGTATGCGGAACCGGGCAACGCGCTGCTGTTCTCGGTCGCGTGCGTGCTGCCGCGGCCGCTCGAAGGACTCGCGGGGCTAAGCCTCGCGGTAGGCGTGGCGCTCGTCGACGGCTTGCGTTCGCTGCCCGTTGCGGGCCCTGGCCAGATCGCGCTGAAGTGGCCGAACGACGTACTGCTCGAAGGCGACAAGCTCGCCGGCATCCTGATCGAAACGGCGTGGAGCACGCCGGACGCGAGCGCCGTCGTGATCGGTATCGGCACGAACGTGAAGGGCGCCGACGAACTCGCCGCGAAAGTCGGCGCGCTCAACGCGGACGTACCCGCGCAGGCACGCGGCGCGGCGCCCACGGCTCTCTCGCGCGCGCTGCCGAACGCAAATCTCACCGATACCCTCGCCGCCGAGCTCAACGCGCTCGAGCCGGCATTGCAGCGCTTCGGCGCAGAAGGTTTCGCGCCGTTCCAGCAGCGCTGGAACGGCTGCCACGCCTACGCGGGACGCGATGTGGTGCTGTTCGAGCAGGGCGTCGAGTTCGGCCGCGGCGTCGCGGCGGGCGTCGACGATCGCGGGCAACTGCTGCTCGATGCCCCGTCCGGCAGGCAGGCGATCGCGACGGGCGACGTGTCGCTTCGTCTCGCGGACGAAGGCAGCGGCGCCGCATGAGTGGCGCACCGTATCTGCTGATCGACGCCGGCAATAGCCGGGTCAAGTGGGCGCTCGTTCAAGCCGATGGTACACAGACGCACTCGGGCGCGTTCGCGCATGGTGGTCAACTGGTCAAGGGCACCGGCGATCCCTTGCAGTCGAGGCATGAGCCTGACTGGTCGACGCTGCCCCCACCTGGCTCTGCATGGTTATCGAACGTCGCTGGGGACGCCGTCGCGCGCCGCATCGACGCATTCATCGACCGGTGCTGGCCCGCTCTGCCGCGCACGACGATACGCTCTGCAGCGCAGCAGTGCGGCGTCACGAATCGGTACACGACGCCGTCGCAACTCGGCAGCGACCGCTGGGCGGGCATGATCGGCGCGCGCGCGGCGTTTCCGGGCGAGCCGCTGCTGATTGCGACGTTCGGCACCGCGACGACGCTGGAAGCATTGAACGCCGATGGCGTGTTCGTCGGCGGATTGATCGCGCCGGGCTGGTCGCTGATGATGCGTTCGCTCGGCGAGCATACGGCGCAACTGCCGACGCTCGACGCAATCGACGCGCGCGGCTTGCTCGCCGACGACGGCGACGCCGCAAGCGCAAGCGAGCATGCGAATCGTGCCGCATGGTTCGCGGTCGATACGCCGCGCTCGTTGTCGTCGGGATGCGCGCTTGCGCAGATCGGCTTCGTCGAGCGGATGTGGCGTGATCTGCAGGACGAATGGAAGAAGCCCGTGCGGCTCGTCGTCAGCGGCGGCGCCGCGGGCGAACTCGCGCAGGCGCTGGGCGTGCCGCACACCCGTCACGATTCGCTCGTGCTGGCGGGACTCGCGCTGATCGCGGCGGAAGCATCGGCGGGTTCGCCGCCGGACGCCCGCCCGGCCTGAGCACAGAATAGAGGACAAACAATGGTGGAGACATCAACGATGCTGCGCTGGATAATCGCCCTGCTCCTGCTCGCCAATATCCTCGCGTTCGTCACGATGCGCGGGCTGTTCGGCCCGTCGCCGGCAGCGGGGCCGCGCGAACCGAATCATCTGGGCCGGCAGGTGCGCCCCGACCAGTTGCGCGTGTATCCGATGTCGGCGGCCGATGCGACGGATCTCGCCGTCGTCGGCGGACCCGCGCCCATTACGCCCGTCGCCACTTCGGCGCTGAGCCAGTAAGGGCTGCTGGTCGATAACGCGCGGGCCCGACCATCGCAGCGCCGTCCTTAGCCCTGCGCGCGCACTTTCTTCAGAAGTGACGTCGTCGAACGATCGTGTTCGAACGGAATCGCCAGCGCCTTGCCGCCCCAGCCACGCACGAGCGCGGATTCCGGCAGCTTGTCCATGTCGTAGTCGCCGCCTTTGACCAGCACGTCGGGGCGCAACGCGTCGATCAGCGCGACGGGCGTCTGCTCCTCGAAACGCACCACCCAGTCGACGCTTTCCAGCGCGGCCAGCAGCGCCATCCGGTCGGCTTCGTTGTTGATCGGGCGGTCGTCGCCTTTGCCGAGCATGCGCACCGACGCATCGCTGTTCACGCCGACGATCAGCGTCGCGCCCAGCGCCTTCGCGTCCGCGAGATAGGTGACGTGCCCGCGATGCAGGATATCGAAGACACCGTTTGTGAACACCACGGGGCCAGGCAGCGAAGGGCGAAGTTGAGCGAGTGCATCGCGCGTCGTGAGCTTGCGTTCGAAAGTAGCGGCCATGTGAGAAGTCGTTTAACGGATTTGCGTCGAGTGTATGCGAATCGCCCCTTGCAGTTGCAGAAGAGCTGCACGGCGGCGGCGCATGGATTCAAAGCCAGAAAGAAAAACGGCCCGGCGGGTTTTCACCTGCCGGGCCGTGGCGTTCCTGTGCAGCGCGCCGTGCGTTCAGCGACGGCGCGCCGCCCCTGTCAGGCCGGTTGCTGATGCGCAGCCGACGGCTGTTCAGCCTGCAGGCGCGTCACGACTTCCTTGCGATAGCGGTTCAGTTCCTGAGCGGTGCCGAACGAGCGCTCGAACAGGATCGACAGGTTGTGCAGAATGCGTTCGACCACCTTCTTTTCCCAGCCGTCGTCGAAACGGATCTGCTCGTCGAGCCAGCGCTCGAGCCACTCCGGATCAGGCAGACGCGATTGCACGGTGTCGCGCGGGAACAGCGCCTGATTCACGTGCAGATTCGTCGGGTGCAGCGGCTTTTCCGTGCGACGCGCAGAAGCCATCAGCACGCCGATCTTCGCGAACGACGCGCGCGCGACATCGCCGAAATTCGTCAGCGCCTTTTTCATGTATCGCAGATACGCGCCGCCATGACGGGCTTCGTCGCGCGAAATGGTTTCGTAGATGTGCTTGATGACGGGCTCGGTATGCCATTCAGCCGCGCGGCGATACCAGTGATTCAGGCGGATTTCGCCGCAGAAGTGCAGCATCAGCGTTTCGAGCGGCGGCGCCGGATCGAACTCGAAGCGCACCGCGTGCAGTTCTTCTTCCGTCGGCACCAGCTCAGGCTTGAAGCGGCGCAGATATTCCATCAGCACCAACGAGTGCTTCTGCTCTTCGAAGAACCACACGCTCATGAACGCGGAGAAGTCGCTGTCGTGGTGATTGTCGCGCAGGAACATTTCCGTGGCGGGCAGCGCCGACCATTCGGTGATCGCGTTCATCTTGATGGTCGCCGCCTGCTCGTCGGTGAGCAGCGACGCGTCGAATTTGTCCCAGGGAATGTCCTTCTCCATGTCCCATCGAACGGACTCGAGCGATTTGTAAAGTTCCGGATAAAGCATGGTGTTCATGATCCCACCCCTGTTCTGCGCAAGGCGACGTCTGTTATCTGTTGCTACTCTGCTGCGGATGAACCGAAAATTCCGAAGCGTCGGGAACTTTCGCCGTCATCAGCGCAGCATTCAATTTTACGCGGTAATCGGCTGCCAAGATGCATGCTTTGGCAAAAGAACTACTGCGGCTCGTGATGCGCACGCGAATTTCATGCCTCGAATGCGCGGCCAACCGTGGGTGAGGGAGAACCTGTGCCTGAGGTCGTGCCAGCTTGGGGCCTGGACGGCAGCATGGGGTCGCGACGGACGCTCCGGCACCGTATCGGCGCCGGCATGGGCGGCGAATCTGTCGTTGATGCGACGTTGTTCGCGCGCTCCCGCAGGCCAGAAAAAGCTTACACGATGATAGCACGCGGGGCTGCACGGCCCTGTTTTCGGGCCGTCAGGACGCACCTGCAATTGACGTAAAGCAACGTCGACGCACGGTATCCACACGAATTCAACTGGATGTGCTAGCGCGAGCACGCGCTTTTAAAGCGGCCGCATCGCTTCGCCGCGATACGGCCGCCGCTACGTCATTCGGACGCCGACGAAGTTTTCTTCGTAGCCGGTCCGCCCGTCGCGCGCTTGGCAGCCGGGCGTTTCGCGGCGGGACGCGGCGCGTCGGCGGCGGCGGATTTCGCTTGCGCTGCGGCATCGGACTCGGACTCGGGCGCATCGTCCGGTTCGAGATCGCTCGGTTCGACTCCCGCGCCCGCTTCCGATGCGCCCGTCGCCGTCGTCGCGGCCGGCTGCGCCATCGCGAACTGCGCGATCTGGTTGAACTGCGCCTGCAACAGATTCCACCAGCCCGACGCATCGAATGCGGGCGGCGGCGTCGACTCGCCGGCTTCCTGCGCGCTCGCGGCAGACTGCGGCTCCGGCTGCTTCGGAGGCGCGTCGGCTGCGGGTTGCGTCATCGCCTGCTGCGCAAACGCGCCGAACGCGCGCAGCGTCGTGAGCGTCGCGCGCTGCACTTCGAGCGCCTGAATCGCCGATTGCAGCATGTTCAGGTTGAGCTTGAGCCATTGCTCGACGGCGCGCATGTCGGTGATGCGCTTGTCGAGTTCCTCGACGTTCGTGAGCGGCGCCATCATGTCGGACATCATCGACAGCGACGGCACGATGCCCTGCGCCGCGCCCGGATGCGTGCCCGGAAACGCGGCGCCGAACGGCGTGAGACGCATCATGCCCCACATGCGGTCGAGCATTTCGGCGGGCGGGAAACCGGGGAAGCCTGGAAACGGTGGTGTCGAGCCGGGTGTGTCGGTCATTGCGGTTCTCCTTGATTTCCTGAGTTCGGTTCCAGCGTGCGGCATAGGCATGCTGTTCGATCATACCGCGCGCGGTTTGCGGCTGGCCTCGCGAATTGCTTGCTGGTCAGGGGCCTGGAGAGCGCGCGGTTCGTGCACTATCGTGCGCTTCTACCGGTGACGGCTTTGCGTTCCACCAAAGCCACATTCGCCGATTCGCAGCCGCAAGGAACGCACCCGCGCCAGCACTACCCATGACCGACGCAGTTGCCGCCGCGCGATCGTCAGAACGGCTCCTTGCCCGAAAAATCCGGCGTGCGCCGTTCGCGCAGCGATGCCACGCCCTCTCGCACATCCGGTCCCGCGAAGCCCATGAATTCCAGCGCCAGCGACGTGTCGAACGCCGGCCCCGCCGAGCGCAGCCAGTTGTTCAACGCGTACTTGGTCCAGCGGATCGCCGTCTGCGAGCCATTTGCGAGCTTGCGCGCGACTTCGAATGTCTTGGGCAGCAGATCGTTGTCGTCGACGGCAAGCGAGACGAGTCCGATCCGCTCGGCCTCTTCGCCGCTCACGGGCTCGCACAGCATCAGGTAGTACTTCGCCTTCGCCATCCCGCACAGGAGCGGCCACACAATCGCCGCGTGGTCGCCGGCCGCGACGCCCAGACGCGTGTGCCCGTCGATGATGCGCGCCGATTTCGTCGCGATCGAAATATCGGCAAGCAGTCCCGCGACGAGCCCCGCGCCGACTGCGGGTCCGTGCATCGCCGACACGATCGGCTTGCTGCAATTGATCACGTTGTAGACGAGGTCGCGCGCTTCGCGCCACACGCGCGTGCGCACGTCGAAGTCATTCGCCATGTCCTCGACGAGGCCCAGATCGCCGCCCGCCGAAAAGCCCTTGCCTTCGCCGCGAATCACCACGACGCGCGTCTCCGGATCGCGATCGACGTCGCGCCAGATGTCGGCGAGCTCGCGATGCATGTTCGCATCAGCCGTCGCGAGATTGCTCTTGTTCGTGCCTTCACCGCTCATCACGATTTCGAGGATGCCGTGCGCATGCCGCCGCACGCGCAGCGACCTGTAGTGCGCGTAAAACGCGGGTTCGACCGATGGCGATTCCGATTCGTGAGACATGGCTGGCATCCGTAAGAGCGACGCGTCGGCGTCGAAACACACTTCACGCACGCAGCGCAGCCGACGCTGCGCTGCGCGAACGCACCGCGCTCTAGCGCGGCTGATACACCCACTTCGCGCTGTGAATCTCGACCATCACGCGCGCGCGCTGATCGAGGCCCAGGTGATCCGTCGTGCTCATGTTGACGACGCCGTTCGTGTCGGCGAGACCGCGTGTTGCTTCGAGCGCATCGCGCAACGCGCGGCGAAATTCGACCGTGCCGGGCGCGCCCGATTTCAGCGCGACGGGAATCGCGTTGTTCAGCAGCATGCTCGCGTCCCACGCATACGAGCCGAACGCCGACACGCTGCCCGGCCCGCGCAGCTTCTCGAAGCGCGCGATGTAATCGAGCGCGAGACGCTTCGAAGCATAGTCCGCGGGAAGCTGCGATGCGACCAGCACGGGACTCGCGGGCAGGAAAGTGCCGTTGCAATCGGCGCCGCACACGCGCAGGAAGTCGTTATTGCCGACGCCGTGGTTGTGATAGATCTTGCCCTTGTAGCCGCGCGAGATCAGCGTCTTCGGCGGCAGCGCGGCCGGCGTGCCCGCCGCGCCCACGACGACGGCGTCCGGGTTCGCCGCCATGATCTTGAGGATCTGGCCAGTCACGCTCGGGTCGGTGCGGTTGAAGCGCTCGTTGGCCACCACGCTGATGTGATGGATCTGCGCGAACTTCGCGACTTCCGCGTAGAACGTCTCGCCGAGCGCATCCGCCTGGCCGATATACGCGAGCGTCTTCACGCCGTGCTGGCTCGCGTGCTCGGTGATCGCGGACGCCATCATCGCGTCCGTTTGCGGCGTCTTGAACATCCAGTGCCGCTTGGCATCGACGGGCTCGATGATCTTCGCCGACGACGCCAATGAAATCGCAGGCGTCTCACCTTCGGCGACCACGTCGATCATCGCGAGCGAGTTCGGCGTGATCGACGAGCCGATGATGGCATCGACATGATTTTCGGAGATCAGCTTCTTCGTGTCCTGCACGGCTTGCGTGGTATCCGATGCATCGTCGAGCACGATGTATTCGATCTTCTGGCCGGCGACTTCTTTCGGAAAGAGCGTCGATGTATCGCGCGCGGGAATGCCGAGCGATGCGGCCGGCCCCGTCAGCGACAGTACGAGGCCGATCTTCACCTGCGCGAGCGCGAGTCCCGGCAAAAGAGAAAGCGTGGCGCCAAGCGCGGTGCGCCGCCCAGCGGCGCGAGAATTGATAAAGCGCTCGCGCAAAGTTGAAAATGCAAACGTCCCGTATCGCGGCATGCCTTGTGTCTCCGTTTTTTGTGCGTTCTACGATGCTGCGTGGCTTGCGATGTTCCGCTGTCTAAAGATCAGCGGCTGCGAGGCCCGATGCCCTCGCGCGAGCGTCAGTGTAGCGGCGCGCGCGGCGCTATCGGCATCGGGCGAAACCCTTTCGGTTCGCTCGACGCCGCGCATGCATGACACGTCAATGAAACGTCATGCGCGATGCCCCTCTCACTGCGCGTCTTCGAGCGGCGCAACGGCCTGATCGATCGAGCCGAAAATCGACTTGCCTGCTTCGTCGAACATCTCGATCTTCACCGTGTCGCCGAACTTCATGAACTCGGTTTGCGCCGCGCCGTGCTCGATGGTTTCGAGGCAGCGCTTCTCGGCGATACAGCAGTAGCCACGCTTCGCATCCTTGTTCGAGACGGTGCCCGAGCCGACGATCGAGCCCGCGCGCAAGTTGCGCGTCTTCGCCGCATGCGCGATCAACTGGCCGAAGTTGAACACCATGTCGGTGCCTGCGTCCGGTTGTCCGACCTTCCTGCCGTTCCAGTGAACGATCATCGGACGATGCACGCGGCCTTCGCGCCATGCGTCGCCGAGTTCGTCGAGCGTCACGGCGACGGGCGCAAACGACGTGGCCGGCTTGCTCTGAAAGAAGCCGAAGCCCTTCGCCAGTTCGGCGGGAATCAGGTTGCGCAGCGACACGTCGTTGACGAGCGTCACCAGCCGGATGCTCTTCAATGCGTGCTCGGGCTTCGTGCCCATCGGCACATCGCCTGTGACGACGGCCACTTCCGCTTCGAAATCGATGCCGAACGACTCCGACGCGCACACGATGTCGTCCTTCGGGCCGATGAAGTCGTCGCTGCCGCCCTGGTACATCAACGGATCGGTCCAGAACTCTGGCGGCATTTCCGCGCCGCGCGCGCGGCGCACGAGCTCGACGTGGTTCACGTACGCGGAGCCGTCGGCCCACTGGAACGCGCGCGGCAACGGCGCCATGCATTCTTTCGCATCGAACGAAAACGTGTTGCGCGCGCGGCCCTGATTCAGCTCGTCGTAAAGGTCGCGCAGTTGCGGCGCGTAGAAGGTCCAGTCGTCGAGAACGCGCTGCATCGTCGGCGCGATGGTGTCGGCGATGGCGGCCGTATGCAGGTCGCGGGAAACGACGATCAGTTGACCGTCGCGCGTGCCGTCCTTCAGCGTGGCAAGTTTCATGGCGGGAAAGCGTGTGGATGACGATAAGAGGAATGTATTCTACGATGGTGAATCGGCGCGGCCCAAGCGGACGCGTCATGCACGCTTTTGCACATCGCGACGCGCGCCCGGTTTGCGTCGTTTGCTTGCTGCCGTTTTCACGATCATTGCCTGTCCCGTTGCCTATGTCACCGACTGCCCGCTCCAGTTCGATCCGCCAGGATGCCGAATCCGCCGAACCGCTCGACTCCGTCGACGACGATGCCGTCGATCAGCACGAAGCCGGCGAGGAAAAGCTGCGCTCGGGCATCCAGTCGATCGAAGTGGGCTTCCGTCTGCTCGAAGTGCTCACGCACGAACCGCGCGCGATGATGCTGCGCGACCTCGCGCAGCGCGCCGGCATGAGCCCCGCGAAAGCGCATCGCTATCTGGTGAGTTTCCAGCGCCTGGGCGTCGTCGCGCAGGACCCGCTGACGGGCCGTTACGAACTCGGCGGCTTCGCATTGCAACTGGGGCTTGCGCGGCTCGCGCGCGTCGACGGCGTGAAGCTCGCGCGCGTTGCACTCGCCGAACTGCGCGACCGGCTCGACATGACGGTGGGCATCGCGGTGTGGGGCAATCAGGGGCCGACCGTCGTGCACTGGATGGAGTCGAGTTATCCCGCGAAGGCATCGCTGAAACTCGGCGACGTGATGCCGATGCTCAGTTCCGCGACGGGGCTTCTGTTCGCGGCGTATCTGCCGCGCGGAAAGACGGCCGCGATGATCGAACGCGAGCTCGCGCACACGCAGCGTTGGGCGACGGCCAACACGCCGACCACGCGGGACGACGTCGAGCGCGTGCTCGACGACGTGCGCGCGCATGGCGCGGCGCGAGTCGAAGGCATGTTGCTGCCGACCATACACGCGTTCTGCACGCCCGTGTTCGATTCGAACGGCGATCTCGCGCTCGGGCTGATCGCGCTGGGTCACGAAGGCGCGTTCGACATCGCGTGGGGCGGTGCAGTCGATACCGCTTTGCGCGAGTGCGCGCACAAGCTGTCATACGAACTCGGGTATAGCCCGACGCCCCGATAGGCTTTCAATCGATGAGCCGCACGACCGGTCGCATGATGACCCGCACGATGAACGCGTGACGGCGGCGCCCGGTCGAAACGTCTTTAACCGCGTTCCGCGCTCAACCTACTGCCTCCGATGTCATCTCCGTTTGCTGTCCGCACCGTTTCGTCGCATGCGCAACTCGCCGCGGCGCAGCGCCGTTCGTCGCGTTTGCGGTGGACGGGCGTGCTGGCGGCTGTGGCAGGCGCGCACCTGATCGCCGCGCTGTGGTTCGAACGGCATCATGAAACGTTCAAGCCGGTTGCGCCCGAGCATGTTCCCGTGCAGGTCGCGCTGCTCAAGCCCGAGCGCATCGAAACGCAGGCGGCCGGCTCTCCGCCGCCCGCAGTAGCGAAGACCGCTCCGCCCAAACATGGTGCGCAGCCGCCGCGCGAGCATGTGCTGACGGCGACGCGTCCGCAACCGTCGAAAGCGCCCACGACGAACGACGCAGCCAGCGCGCCTGTCGGCGCTTCAGTTGCTTCGGATTCAGTAGCTGCTTCCGCTGCGGCAGCAGCCCAAGCCACCGCCGCGAACCCTAGACCCGGCATCGGCCAGGGCAACGCACCGCTCTCGACACCGGGGGTGAAGTTTTCCGTGCCGCCATCGGGCGATCTGCAATACGACACGTTCTACAACGGCGTGCGCAATCAGCCTGGCACGATTCACTGGACGAGCGATGGCCACTCGTATGACATCGTCGTTTCGGTGCCTCTACCGTTTGTCGGCACATTCAGCTATTCGAGCCACGGGCACGTCGACGCATTCGGTCTCGCGCCCGATCAGTACGTCGAAAAGCGCGGCCGTCGCGGCGAAGACGTGACGACGTTCCATCGCGATACGAAGCAGATCGGCTTCACGCGCACGCCGACTACATTGGCGCTGCCCGACGGCGCGCAGGACCGCTTCAGCATGGTGATGCAACTGGCGAGCCTGGTGCGCGGCGACCCGGACGCGTATCAGCCGGGCGTCACGCGGCAGTTCTACGTGACGGATAACGATAGCGGCGAGCTCTGGCCTATCGAGACGATAGGCGACGAAACCGTGCGCACCGAACAAGGATCGGTCGATGCGCGGCATTTCATGCGGCTGCCGCGCCGCGAAAACGATCGCCGGCGCATCGACGTGTGGCTCGCGCCGTCGCTCGGCTGGCTGCCGGCGCGCCTCGTGCAGACAGAACCGAACGGCACGCAGATCGAACTCGTGTGGCGGGGCAAGCTCGCGCCGCCGGATGTCAACGACACGTCTTCTTCGGACGACACCTCGTCGGGCAGCACCCAACCCTCCGTCACCGATCCCGGCGCCGGACCCGAAAAGCCCTGATGCAAGCAGGCTCTTGGCGCTGCGGGATACTTAACATCGAGGCTGTAGTCATCTTCAGAAACTTCTGTCGCGTGCATGAATCGGACGACGAACAGCGGCACGACGAGCAGCGCTCATCACACGAACGTTTCATGCGCATCCGGTGATGCGAATCGAACGACCCGGCGAACGACGCGGATCGCATGAACGATTCACTCGTTCTTTCATTGCGACAACACTTTTGGAGTCCGCATGCAAATCAATGTGAATGGCATCGATACGCGCTACATCCTGAGCAATGAAGGTGGAGGCCCCTGGCTCACGTTCGTTCATCAGCTAGGCGGCGATCTGTCGATATGGGATCAGCTCGCCGGATTCTTCCGCGACGAGTACACGGTCTTGCGCTACGACGTGCGCGGTCACGGTCAAACAGCCGTATCGGACAGGCAGTTCAGCGTGGCGGATCTGTCGCAGGATCTGCGCGCGTTGCTGGATGCGCTTGGCGTCCAGAAGACGCATCTGGTCGGCATGTCGATGGGTGGCATGATCGCGCAGCAGTTCGCGCTCGATAACCCCGATCGCGTGGAGACGCTGACGCTCGCCGATACGCACGCCGCCACGCCAGCCGATGGCCGTGCCCTCTGGGAGCAGCGCGCGGCGACGGTGCGCAACGAAGGCGTCGGCTCGCTCGCGCAAGCAACGATGGAACGATGGCTGACGGCCGGCTTCCGCGATGCGCATCCCGAAGTCGTCGAGCAGATTCGCGAGGTGTTCGAGCACACTTCGTCTGAAGGTTATGCTCATGCGTGCCTTGCACTGCGCGATTTCGATGTGAGCGGTAGACTGAAAGAGATCGCCCTCCCTACTCTCACAGTGGCTGGACGCCACGATGCAGGCACGCCACCTGCTGCTACACAGGCAATAGCGGATGCCATTCGGGGAGCGAGATTCGAACTGCTAGACGCGGCTCACCTCGCACCGATCGAGCAATCGCAACGTTTTACGGCTTTGCTTGAATCGTTTCTGCAGAAACTGGTCTAACAGACAGGTCCGGGATCTTTAACGCGTCAGGCCGGACCCACCCCTTGAATTCCAAACCATGGGCTCCATCTACGGTGCAACACTGGCCCGGAGCCATCGGAAAGAAGGAGTGTCGCCATGCAAATGATCTATAACAGCCCCAACTATTGTGTCGTCGAATTCCCGCCGCAGGACGGGCATATCGCGATGAGGTCCGGTGGGTATGAGATCGTCGACAAGAACACGCAGCGCGAGATTTATATCGACGGCGTGATGGCAGCCAGTTTTCGCGAGCATGTGCAAAAGCTCATCGAAGACGAACCGACGCTAGACGAAGTGGACGAATTTCTCGGTCAATTCGACAGCCTGATGAATCAGCCGGTCATTCTTCACTGACCCATCGGCGCCGCTGACGCCAACTCCAGGCGACACGTCTCCAATCGACCCCGCCCGGCTTGCCCGGCGGGGTTTTTCGTTTTTTGTCCTTTTCGTTTTTGTCTGCGAGGCGCCCGTCTCGCGGTGCGCCGCGCCGGGCAAGGCGAACGCGCCGCGCAAACAGCGAAAGATATACTGCCTGCGCTCCATTGTCAGCAACCGGCGCGCCTTGCGCGCAGGCACGGACTGCAAAGCCGCGTCGCGCGGCGAGTTCGCGGCCATCCGGCTACAATATTGAGTTTCCTGAAAAAGTCGGCAGAGCCAGCCGGCACGAGCGCGATCAGACCATGAACCAGCCCGCCAAGTCAGCCCCATCAGTCGCCAACGCCGGCGCCGCCTACACGCGCGGCGCGGCCCTGCCCGCGTTGCTCGAATCGCGCATCCTGATTCTGGACGGCGCGATGGGCACGATGATCCAGCGCTACAAGCTCGACGAAGCCGCCTATCGCGGCGCGCGCTTCAAGGACTATGCGCGCGACATCAAGGGCAACAACGAGTTGCTGTCGATCACGCAGCCGCAGATCATCAGCGAGATTCACGAGCAGTATCTGGCTGCTGGCGCCGACATCATCGAGACGAACACGTTCGGCGCAACGACTGTCGCGCAAGCCGACTACGGAATGGAAGCGCTCGCCGTCGAAATGAACCGCGAATCGGCGAAGCTCGCGCGCGCCGCATGCGACAAGTACTCGACACCCGACAAGCCGCGCTTCGTTGCCGGCGCAATCGGGCCGACGCCGAAGACGGCGAGCATCTCGCCCGACGTGAACGATCCCGGCGCGCGCAACGTCAGTTTCGACGAACTGCGCGCCGCGTACTACGAGCAGGCGAAAGCGCTGATGGAAGGCGGCGCAGACCTGTTCCTCGTCGAAACGATCTTCGACACGCTGAACGCAAAGGCCGCGCTCTTCGCGCTCGACGAACTGTTCGACGATACAGGCGAGCGCTTGCCCATCATGATCTCGGGCACGGTGACGGACGCATCGGGCCGCATTCTGTCGGGACAGACGGTCGAGGCGTTCTGGAATTCGCTGCGCCACGCGAAGCCGCTCACGTTCGGCCTGAACTGCGCGCTGGGCGCGGCGCTGATGCGCCCGTACATCGCGGAGCTGGCGAAGCTGTGCGACACCTACGTGTCGTGCTATCCGAATGCCGGCCTGCCGAATCCGATGAGCGACACGGGCTTCGACGAACTGCCGGCCGATACGTCGGGCCTCCTGAAGGAATTCGCGCAAGCGGGTCTCGTGAACATCGCGGGCGGCTGCTGCGGCACGACGCCGGAACACATCGCCGCGATCGCGAAGGCGCTGAACGACGTGAAGCCGCGCAAGTGGCCGAGCCACTATCGCGACGTCGCCTGAAGCACATCAACGCTGTCTGCCGAATCAACTGAAGCAACGACGAAATACGCACAGACCATGACCGATCACACGATGCGCCTCTCCGGCCTCGAGCCGTTCAACGTCACTTCGGGGACGCTCTTCATCAACGTCGGCGAACGCACGAACGTGACGGGCTCGAAGGCATTCGCGCGAATGATCCTGAACGGGCAGTTCGACGAAGCGTTGGCCGTCGCGCGCCAACAGGTCGAAAACGGCGCACAGGTCATCGACGTGAACATGGACGAAGCGATGCTCGATTCGAAAGCGGCGATGGTGCGCTTCATGAATCTGATCGCGTCGGAGCCGGACATCGCGCGCGTGCCGATCATGATCGACTCGTCGAAGTGGGACGTGATCGAAGCGGGCCTCAAATGCGTGCAAGGCAAGGCAATCGTCAACTCGATTTCGCTGAAGGAAGGCGAAGAGAGCTTTCGCCATCAGGCGAAGCTGATTCGCCGTTACGGGGCGGCGACCGTCGTGATGGCATTCGACGAACAAGGCCAGGCCGACACGTTCAAGCGCAAGACGCAAATCTGCAAGCGCTCATACGACATTCTCGTCAACGAAGTGGGCTTTGCGCCCGAAGACATCATCTTCGATCCCAACATCTTCGCAATCGCGACGGGCATCGAAGAGCACAACAACTACGCCGTCGACTTCATCGAAGCGACGCGCTGGATCAAGCAGAACCTGCCGTATGCGAAGGTGAGCGGCGGCGTGTCGAATGTGTCGTTCTCGTTCCGCGGCAACGACCCGGTGCGCGAGGCGATCCACACCGTGTTCCTCTACCACGCGATTCAGGCGGGCATGGACATGGGCATCGTCAACGCGGGCCAGTTGGGCGTGTACGCGGACCTCGACGCCGAATTGCGCGAGCGCGTCGAAGACGTGGTGCTGAACCGCCGCGAAGACGCGACGGACCGGATGCTCGAAATCGCCGACAAGTTCAAGACGGGCGCGGCGAAGAAAGAAGAGAACCTCGAGTGGCGCAACCATGGCGTCGAGCAGCGTCTCGCGCATGCGCTCGTGCACGGCATCACGAACTTCATCGTCGAAGACACGGAAGAAGCGCGCGTCAAGATCATGCAAGGCGGCGGCCGCCCGATCAACGTGATCGAAGGCCCGCTGATGGACGGCATGAACATCGTCGGCGACCTGTTCGGCCAGGGCAAGATGTTCCTGCCACAAGTGGTGAAATCGGCGCGCGTGATGAAGCAGGCCGTCGCGCATCTGATTCCGTTCATCGAAGAAGAAAAGCGTCAGCTCGCCGAAGCGGGCGGCGACGTGCGCGCGAAAGGCAAGATCGTCGTCGCGACCGTGAAGGGCGACGTGCACGATATCGGCAAGAACATCGTCTCCGTCGTGCTTCAGTGCAACAACTTCGAAGTGGTCAACATGGGCGTGATGGTCCCGTGCAACGAGATTCTCGCGAAGGCGAAAGTCGAAGGCGCGGACATCATCGGTCTGTCGGGCCTGATTACGCCGTCGCTCGAAGAGATGGCCTACGTCGCCTCGGAAATGCAGCGCGACGACTACTTCCGCGTAAAGAAGATTCCGCTGCTGATCGGCGGCGCGACGACTTCGCGCGTGCATACCGCCGTGAAGATCGCGCCGAATTACGAAGGCCCTGTCGTGTACGTGCCGGATGCGTCGCGGTCGGTATCGGTGGCGTCGAACCTGCTGTCCGACGAAGGCGCCACGAAATATCTCGACGAGCTGAAGTCCGATTACGACCGAATCCGCAATCAGCACGCGAACAAGAAGGCCCAGCCGCTCGTCACGCTTGCGGAAGCACGCGCGAACAAGACGAAGGTCGACTGGAGCGCGTATCAACCTGTCAAGCCGAAGTTCATCGGCAGGCGCGTGTTCAAGAACTTCGATCTGAACGAGCTCGCGAACTACATCGACTGGGGTCCCTTCTTCCAGACGTGGGATCTCGCCGGTCCGTATCCCGCGATTCTCAACGACGAGATCGTCGGCGAATCGGCGCGGCGCGTTTTCTCGGATGCGAAGTCGATGCTCGCGCGCCTGATCCAGGGCCGCTGGCTCACGGCGAACGGCGTGATTGCGCTGTTGCCGGCGAACACGGTCAACGACGACGACATCGAAATCTACACGGACGAATCGCGCAGCGAAGTCGCGCTGACGTGGCGCAACCTGCGGCAGCAAAGCGTGCGTCCCGTCGTGGACGGCGTGATGCGACCGAACCGGTCGCTCGCCGACTTCATCGCGCCGAAGGATTCGGGCGTCGCCGACTACATCGGCATGTTCGCGGTTACGGCGGGCCTCGGCGTCGACGCGAAGGAAAAGCAGTTCGAGCAGGATCACGACGACTACAGCTCGATCATGCTGAAGGCGCTCGCCGACCGCTTCGCGGAAGCGTTCGCCGAAGCGATGCATGCGCGCGTGCGCCGCGACCTGTGGGGCTATGCGCAAGGCGAGAGTCTGTCGAACGATGACCTGATCGGCGAGAAATATCGCGGCATCCGTCCGGCGCCCGGCTATCCGGCATGCCCGGATCACCTCGTCAAGCGCGACATGTTCGCCGCGCTGCAAGCCGACGAGATCGGCATGAGCGTCACCGAATCGCTCGCGATGCTGCCGGCCGCGAGCGTCTCCGGCTTCTATCTCGCGCATCCCGACAGCACGTATTTCTCGGTCGGCAAGATCGGCCTGGATCAGCTCGAGGACTACGCGCGACGGATGTCGCTGTCCAAGGCGGACGCGGAGCGCGCGCTCGCGCCGCTGCTCTGAGCGCAAGTGGCGGACGGCAGGACTATATCGCTGGCCAGAGGCTGAACATTTTCAGTTGAAAGGCCCAGCGGATATTTTCGGCTTTGTAGACTGAAAACGCTTCATCCTGCCGAACCTGCCAGACGCGACCGCAATAACGCGTCGGCTCAACGACTTGCAACCGTCAACGGAGAGAAATCGTATGAAGAAGCTGACGCTGATGTTGATCGCGTTATCGCTTGCCGCCGTCACGCCGCTCGCCGAGGCACAGCCTCAGGCCCCCGGTGGATCGAGCACGGTGAGTTCGTATTCGCCGCCCACCGTCACGCACGTGAAGAAACCCAAAAAGAAGAAGGTGAAGAAGGGTGCGTCCGCTCCCGCGACCGCGCCGGAAGCCGCAAGCCAGTAACGCGCGAGCGCAGCGTCACTGCGGAACAGCAACGAAAAAAGCCCATCGCGAGATGGGCTTTTTCATGGCCGGACGCGGCAGATGCGCGCTCTGCCGGAATCGATTCCACGTAGGCGCCGCCACGTCCACGACGGCGCGTAAGACGGTGGCACGGCGAACGGGAGCACACGACGAAGCCGCCTGTGTGCCGCCTCGTCGGCGCAGCCGAAAGCCGCTCAAATCCCCCAGACGATGTCCGTATTTTCCTTCTGCGCAGCGCGCAGCATGTCGAGGAACGGAAACGCGCGTTGCGCGAGACCGATCGGAATCTCGTGAGATTCGTGGCCTTCCTCCCCTTCGTGGAAGTGCCCTTCATGCTCGGCACGTTCCTGCTTGTCGGTCACGATCGCCGCTTCGAGCTTCGAGATCGCAACGCCGAGTTCGTCGTGATTGATTACACCGCGTGCGCCGAGCCGCTTGCCGATTATCCCCAGCAGATATTGGGCGAGATTCTCCAACATCACCACATCGGGGGCGGAGCGGCACTTGAAAGTAATCAGCATGACTGTTCCCTTTTCGTTATGTTGGCTTCTCCCACGGCCGGCCGCATGGTGCTCATCGCGGTCAGCCGCACGGGTTCCGTTGGCGCGCCGGCTGCTTGCTCGGGTGTTGCCGGTGGCCACGGCCCCTGCTGGGCATCTCATTGGACATATTAGCACCTGCTAAAATCCGGCTAGACGGAAAAGCTCGCCGCCGTGCGTCCGGTCACGCTGTATACGCCGTGCCGCTTTGTATACACCGTGCCGCTTCGCGGCAGCGCGTGTCCGGCTATCGGCACGGCGCGGGCCGCGAAGCGATCACCGCCCTACCGCGCCGCCGCAGCGTCACGCTCCCGGCGCGCATCCGGCGCTCAAGCGCTTTCCGCGCCGTCGACGGCCTGGTTCCGCGCCGTTCGCGGCGCTGCCCGCTTCATCGGACTGCCTCACTGGACTCGCAACAAGCATGCTGCCTGCACACAAACAAACTCTCGAAACCCTGCTGATCGACGTCGTCAAGCAGGTCGCCCAGGCCACACAAGGTGAATCCGAAGCCGCGTTCGTCACGCCGGCCATCACGCTCGAACGACCGAAAGTCGCCGCGCATGGCGACATCGCGTGCAACGTCGCGATGCAGATCGCCAAGCCGCTGCGCAGCAACCCGCGCCAGCTCGCGCAACAGATCGTCGATGCGCTGCTCGTGCATCCGCAGGCAAAGGGCCTCGTCGACAGGGCAGAAGTGGCGGGTCCGGGCTTCATCAACCTGCGTCTGTCGGCCGCTTCGAAGCAGGCCGTGATCGCTGCGATCTTCGAACAGCGCGACGCCTTCGGCCGCTCGACGCGCGACGCGGGCAAGCGCGTGCTGGTCGAGTTCGTGTCGGCCAACCCGACGGGCCCGCTGCATGTCGGACACGGCCGCCAGGCGGCGCTCGGCGACGCGATGTCGAACGTGCTCGCGTCGCAGGGCTATGCCGTGCATCGCGAGTTCTACTACAACGACGCCGGCGTGCAGATCGGCAACCTCGCGATCTCGACCCAGGCGCGTGCGCGTGGCCTCAAACCCGGCGACGCGGGCTGGCCCGAAAGCGCGTACAACGGCGAATACATCGCCGACATCGCGCGCGACTACCTGAACGGCGAAACCGTGTCGGCGAGCGACGGCGAGCCCGTCAAGGGCGCAGGCGACGTCGAGGATCTCGAAGCGATCCGCCGTTTTGCCGTCGCCTATCTGCGTCACGAGCAGGACATGGACTTGCAGGCGTTCGGCGTGAAGTTCGACCAGTACTACCTCGAATCGTCGCTGTACAAGGAAGGCCGCGTCGAGAATACCGTGAAGGAGCTGATCGACGCCGGCAAGACCTACGAACAGGACGGCGCGCTGTGGCTGCGCACCACCGACGACGGCGACGACAAGGACCGCGTGATGCGCAAGTCCGACGGCACGTACACGTACTTCGTGCCCGACGTCGCCTATCACGAGACGAAGTGGCAGCGCGGGTTTACGAAGGTCATCAACATCCAGGGCTCGGATCACCACGGCACGATCGCGCGTGTGCGCGCCGGTCTGCAGGGCCTCGGCATCGGCATTCCGAAGGGCTATCCCGACTACGTGCTGCACAAGATGGTCACGGTGATGCGCGACGGCCAGGAAGTGAAGATCTCGAAGCGCGCCGGCAGCTACGTGACGGTGCGCGATCTGATCGAATGGTCGGGCGGCGCGCTGCCGGGCCAGGAAGCGGCGCCCGATCTGCTCGACGAAGAGACCATCCGCCGCGGACGCGACGCAGTGCGCTTCTTCCTGATCTCGCGCAAGGCCGATACGGAGTTCGTGTTCGACGTCGATCTCGCGCTCAAGCAGAACGACGAGAACCCCGTGTACTACGTCCAGTACGCGCACGCGCGCATCTGCTCGGTGATCAGCGAATGGAAGTCGCGCTACGCGGCGGACGAAGCCCTGCTGCCGTTCGTCGATCTGTCGCCGCTCGACAGCGAGCGAGCGATGGCGCTGCTGCAGAAGCTCGCCGAATTCCCCGACATGCTGACGCATGCCGCCGACGAACTTGCGCCGCATGCGATCGCGTTCTACCTGCGCGATCTCGCCGGTGAATTTCACTCGTTCTACAATGCCGAACGCGTTCTCGTCGACGAAGAAGCGCCGCGCACCGCGCGCATCGCGCTGCTCGCGGCGACGCGTCAGGTGCTGGCGAACGGCCTCGCCGTGATCGGTGTGTCGGCACCCGCCAAAATGTAATCTCCACGCGCTTTAATTAAAACGTCAGGCGGATGGCCGTCGCTATAATCGACGGTCATTCCAGATTTCCTTTTGCAGGTGAAACAGACGATGGCAAAACCACGCCGCACAACGAAGCAATCGAAACAGACCGGGGGCACTTTTCTCGGTATCGTGCTGGGCCTGATCGTCGGCCTGGCCATCGCGGTGGTGGTGGCGCTCTACATCACGCGCGCGCCCACGCCGTTCGTCGCGAAGGTCGCGCCGCCCGCCGCGTCCGATGCCGGCGCGAGCCAGCCCCAGTACGACCCGAACCGTCCGCTGCAAGGCAAGAGCCCCGGCCAGCCGGTGCCGCAAGCCGCGCAGCCCGCGCCGCCCAACACGGCGCCCGGCCAGACCACGAACCAGTCGCAGACTTCGGGCATGCTCGAAGAGCCGCAGATCGTCGAAGTGCCGCCGTCGAACAACGGCGTCGCCGTCCCGCCGAAGCCCGCCGAGGACAACGGCGCGAACAACAGCGCGAACAACAGCAACACGATGGCGATGAACCAGCCGCGCAAGCCGCCGCAAGCGACCAGCGCGCCGAGCATCGCGAACAACGCACCGAATCAGCCGAAGGCCGGCTCGACGCCGAACGGCGCGCCGCCCTCCGCCGCCGACGTGAACACCGGCTATCTGCTGCAGGTCGGCGCGTACAAGACGGCCGCCGACGCCGAACAGCAGCGCGCGCGGCTCGCGTTCCAAGGCTTCGAATCGAAGGTCACGCAGCGCGATGCAGGCGGTGTGACGTACTATCGCGTTCGAATCGGCCCGTTCTCGAAATTCGAGGAAATGAACACCACGCGTCAGCGCCTGTCCGATGCGGGCGTCGACACCGCCGTCATCCGCTTCACCAAGCAGTGATTCACGCGCAGTAACGGGTTGTCACGCGCCGCCGCTGAACCTTCAGCGCGCGGCGCGAGTCTCATGTGCGGCAGACGCCTGCCGTCGAACCGTTGCGGTCGCGGCGCGCCCAAGCCCGCCACCGTTACTTCCCCTGATTGGGTTCACAAGACATGAAAAAACTGCTGAGCATTCTTTTCCTCTCTCTCGGCCTCGTCGCGAGCGCGGCGCAAGCAACGCCCGCTGCGCCCGTCGCCGGCAAGGACTACACGGTGCTGTCCACGCCGCAGCCCGTCGAGGAGCCCGCCGGCAAGATCGAAGTCATCGAATTCATGTGGTACGGCTGCCCGCACTGCAACGAATTCGATCCGTACCTGGAATCGTGGGTCAAGAAGCAGGGTCCGGACGTCGTGTTCAAGCGCGTGCCCGTCGCGTTCCGCGACGATTTCATTCCGCACTCGAAGCTCTATCACGCCGTCGACGCGCTCGGCCTCGCGAACCAGCTCACGCCGACCATCTTCCACGAGATCCACGTCAACAAGAACTATCTGCTGACGCCGGAAGATCAGGCCAAATTCCTCGCGAAGAACGGCGTCGATTCGAAGAAGTTCATGGACGCATACAACTCATTCTCGACGCAGAGCGCGATCCAGCGTGACAAGAAGCTGATCGAAGATTTCCGGATCGACGGCGTGCCGACGCTGGCCGTGCAGGGCAAGTACGAAACGGGCCCCGCGCAGACGAACAGCCTGCCCGGCACGCTCCAGGTGCTCGATTACCTGGTCGGCCAGGTGCGCGCGAAGAAGATGTAATTCCATTCACGCTCGACGGCCGGCATGAGTTCACCGTTGAAGGTTTTCATCACCGGCGCGTCGAGTGGCATAGGCGAAGCGCTCGCCGCCGAATATGCGCGGCGCGGCGCGATTCTCGGCCTCGTTGCCCGTCGCGGCGACGCTCTCGCCCACTTCCAGCAGTCCCATCCCCAGAACGCGATTTCCGTGTATTCCGTCGACGTACGGGACGCGGACGCGCTCGCTCATGCCGCGCAGCAATTCATCGCGGCACACGGCTGCCCCGACATCGTGATCGCGAACGCGGGCATCAGCCACGGCGCCGTGACGGGCCACGGCGATTTGCAGGCGTTTCGCGACGTGATGGACGTGAACTACTTCGGCATGGTCGCGACGTTCGAGCCGTTCGCCTCGGCGATGATCGCCGCGCGCAAGGGCACGCTCGTCGGCATCGCGAGCGTCGCGGGCGTGCGAGGGCTGCCGGGCTCGGGCGCGTACAGCGCGTCGAAATCGGCGGCGACGAAGTATCTGGAAGCGCTGCGCGTCGAGATGCGGCCACTCGGCGTGTCGGTAGTCACGATCGCGCCCGGCTATATCCGCACGCCGATGACCGAGCGCAATCCGTACCCGATGCCCTTCCTGATGGACGCGGACCGCTTCGCCGAAAAAGTCGCCGGTGCGATCGCGCGGAAAACGCGCTTCGCGATCTTCCCGTGGCAGATGCGCGTCGCGGCGATGCTGCTGCATGTGCTGCCGCGCTGGCTCTACGACGCCGTCTTCGAAAAGGCCCCGCGCAAGCCGCGCGCTGCCCGCTGAATCATGATCGCGCGTGTCGATGCAGCCGGTATCGAGCACGCGAAAGCGGGTAGCGGCGCGCGCATCGTGTCGCTGGTGCCGAGCATCACCGAACTTCTCTTTGCATTGAAGCTCGACGCGCACATTGTCGGGCGAACGGGCTTTTGCGTGCATCCGCGCGACAAGGTGCGCAAGGTTCCGAAAGTCGGCGGCACGAAGGCGGTGAAAATCGATGCGGTGCGCGCACTGCAACCCACTCATGCAATCGTCAATATCGACGAGAACAAGCGCGAGACCGTCGAACGGCTGCGCGAGTTCGTCCCGCATATCGTCGTCACGCATCCGCTTGCGCCGACCGATAATCTCGCGCTGTACGCGCTGCTCGGCGCGATTTTCGACCGTGAGAACGACGCGCAACAGTTGGCCTTCGCCCTTCGGACGCAACTCGATGCAGCCGCTTCGCGCGCGTGGCCACGGCAAAACGTGCTCTACGCGATCTGGCGCGAGCCGTGGATGACGGTCGCGCGCGACACCTATATCTCGGCGATGCTGGGTCTCGTCAACTGGCAAACGTTGCCGGACGTGCAAGGCGGCGAGAAAGGCGCAGCCCGTTATCCGTCATTCGATCTCGATGCCGCGTGGCTCGATGACGTCGATCGCGTGCTGTTGTCGAGCGAGCCGTATCGCTTCACACGCCAGCATGGCGACGCGCTAAAACAGCATGCGCGCCTCAAAGGCAAACGTATCGAGCTGATCGATGGGGAGATGGTGTCGTGGTACGGCTCGCGCGCAATCGACGGCCTCGCGTATCTTTTGCGCTACGCCAGCCGCTAGCGTGAAGGCGCAACCATATCGATATGCGGATTCAATTGTTGTCGCTGCCGTAAGCGTTCGATAAGCTTGCGCCAGAGCCGGCGGAATTGACGCGCTGCGTCGGCGCCGAATCCGTATCAGAATGAAAATGCGTGAAGCACCTGCCCGGAGCGCGCGCAGTGCACGACAGAATGCACGACGCCGCCCCGCCACGAAGAATTCGAAATTCCGGGAGATCTTATGCGTTTCAAGCTGCTCGCCGCCACGACGCTGATGGCCCTCGCCATTGCGCCCGCGCTGACCATCGCAAAACCGCTTACCGTTTGCACCGAATCGAGCCCTGACGGCTTCGATGTCGTTCAGTACAACTCGCTCGTCACGACCAACGCATCGGCGGATGTGATTTTCAACTCGCTCGTGTCATATGACGAGGCGGCGAAGAAAGTCGCGCCGTCGCTCGCCGACAAGTGGGACGTCAGCGCCGACGGCCTCACGTACACGTTCCACCTGCATCCGAACGTGCAGTTCCAGACCACCGACTACTTCAAGCCGACGCGTCCACTGAATGCCGACGACGTCGTGTTCACGTTCGACCGCATGCTCGACGACAACAACCCGTGGCACAAGGTGGCGGGCGCGAGCGGCTTTCCGCACGCACAGTCGATGGGGCTCGTGAAGCTGATCAAGTCGGTATCGAAGGTCGACGACAACACGGTGAAGTTCGAACTGAACGAGCCGAACGCAACGTTTGTGTCGATCCTGACGATGGGTTTCGCGTCGATCTATTCGGCCGAGTACGCGGACCAGTTATTGAAGGCCGGCAGGCAGGCCGATCTGAACGCAAAGCCGATCGGCACGGGTCCGTTCGTGCTGAAGAGCTATACGAAGGACTCGATCATCCGCTATGACGTGAACCCGTCGTACTGGGGCCCGAAACCGAAGATCGACCGGCTGATCTACGCAATCACGCCCGATGCCGCCGTGCGCGCGCAAAAAGTGAAGGCGGGCGAATGCCAGATCGCGCTGTCGCCGAAGCCGCAGGACGTCGCGGATGCGAAGAAGGACAAGTCGCTCGCGATCGTCGAGACACCTGCGTTCATGACCGCGTTCGTCGCGCTCAATACGCAGAAAAAGCCGCTCGATAACCAGAAGGTGCGCGCCGCGCTCAACATGGCGTTCGACCGCACGTCGTATCTGAAGGCCGTGTTCGACAATACGGCGACGCCAGCGAACAATCCCTATCCGCCGAATACGTGGAGCTACGACAAGGCAGTGAAGCCGTGGCCGTACGACGCCGCCAAGGCCAAGAAGCTGCTCGCCGAGGCAGGCTATCCGGACGGCTTTTCGACGACGATCTGGGTGCGCCCGACCGGCAGCGTGCTGAACCCGAATCCGAAGGCGGGCGCCGAAATGCTACAGGCCGACTTCGCGAAGATCGGCGTGAAGGCGGAGGTGAAGGTGATCGAATGGGGCGAGCTGATCAAGCAGGCCAAGCAGGGACAGCACGATACGCTGTTCATGGGCTGGGCCGGCGACAACGGCGACCCGGACAACTATCTGTCGCCTCTATTCAGCTGCAATGCGGTGAAGTCGGGGATCAACTTCGCGCGCTACTGCGATCCGGAACTCGACAAGCTGATCGAGCAAGGCAAGCAAACCGCCGATCAGAGCAAGCGCACGAAAGCGTATCAGGCCGCGCAGCAGATCATCCACGATGAGGCGCTGTGGATTCCGCTCGGCTATCCGACCGCGACCGCCATCACGCGGACGAACGTCCACGGGTATCACGTCAGTCCGTTTGGTCGGCAGAATTTTGGGGCAGTGGTGGTGCAGTAGTCATCGTCGCTCACGAAACGGTCTGCATTCGACGGCCCGAACGCAATCGCGTTCGGGCCGTTTTGCATTCGGTCCTGGCCTATCGCATTTCGAACCGGATGACACCATCCGCGCCCTGCACGCGCTTCATTTCCCCGTCGAGCCACAACAGGTGCAGGTGCGCGAGCGCTTCGCCCATCGCAAACGTCATCTGATGGATATCGAGTTCGCGCTTGAACATGATGGGGACGATATCCGCCGCGCTGCACGGCTTCTGCGCGCAAGCGGCGCGTACTTCCGCGAGGCGTGCCGCGTGATGGTCGCGCAGCTGAAGGACGCGCGTATGCAGTCCGCGAAACGGCTTGCCATGCGACGGCAGCACCAGCGTGTCGGCGGCCATCGATTCGTAGCGGCCGAGCGAACCGAGATATAACGCAAGCGGATTGCCTTCCGGCTCGATATCGAACACCGACACGTTCGTCGAAATGCGCGGCAACACCATGTCGCCGGAAATCAGCACACGGTCCGATTCTGCGTGCAACGCGCAATGCTCCGGCGAATGACCGAAGCCTGTCACGACGCGCCACGTGCGACCGCCGATCGTCAGCGCATCGCCCTCTCGCATGCGCCGGTATTGGCGCGGCACCGACGGCACCAGATTCGAGTAGTAGCTCTTGCGATTGCGCAGCTTGTCCAGCGATGCCTCGTCCGTCAGCCCATGCCGCGCGAAATGCCGCGCCGCGCCGTCGCCGCCCGCGTTCGAGCCGTCGCCTGCCGCCATTACGCGGCCGAGCATGTATTCGCCGAGCGTGATCCACAGACGCACGTTCCAGCGCCGCTTGTCGCCGCCTTCGCACAGCCAGTCCGCGAGACCGAGGTGATCCGGATGGCAGTGCGTGACGATCACGCGCAACACGGGAAGACCTTCGAGCATCGAATCGAACAGCGTCTCCCAGTTCGCGCGGATCTCGTCCGAAGCGATGCCGCAATCGACGATCGTCCAGCCCTTCTGCCCGTCGATCTCGTCGCGCAGCAGCCAGAGATTGATGTGATCGAGCGCGAACGGCAGCGGCATGCGCAGCCAGTAGACGCCGGGCGCGACTTCCTGCGTCGTGCCGGCGGCGGGCATCCGGTCGGCGAACGGGTATTCGAGTTGGTGTTCGAGAGCATTCATCGTGGGGGTGTCCTCCGTCGGCGGCGCGGCACATCGGTGAATGGGTGAATCGCGAACCGTGTGCGTCGTGCGGCGCGGGTTGCGCTTTGTTCAGGTTGACGATAACGTAAACGTCGATTCTAACCGTTCAATCCGTTTTTGTGCCCGGCTACACGAAAAGCCTGCCAGGCCGGACGATTCGATGAACACCCGACGATGAACACGCACTACACGACGCAATACACGATCACCGAACTGGCTCGCGAATTCGATGTGACGCCGCGCGCGATCCGTTTCTACGAGGACCAGGGTTTACTCTCACCGAGCCGCGAAGGATCGAGCGGACTGCGCCGCGTGTACTCGGGCCGCGACCGAACGCGGCTCAGGCTCACGCTGCGCGGCAAGCGGCTGGGCTTCACGTTGTCGGAAATTCGCGCGCTGCTGGATCTATACGATTCGCCGACGGACACGGTTCCCCAGCTCGAGGCGTTTCTCGCGACGGTGGTCAGGCATCGCGAAGTGCTGGAACGTCAGCGCGAAGACCTGAACGCGACGCTCGAAGACCTCGCGCAATACGAAGCGCAAGCGCGCGCGCTGCTCGAAAGCGGGATGCGCCGCAACGGCTATGACGAAGCGGAAAAACTCGCGCACGCGGAAGCATCGAAAGAAAAAACCTGAGCAGGAGATCGGGCGACATACACGATAGTTGGCGCGGCTTTGCGTGAAGATGTGCCAAACGCCTTGCAACACGCTTCAAAAGACGATGCGTCGGCGCCGCGCTCAAAGGACCTGAAGCGGCCTGAAGGCGTCTCGCAGGCTCACCCGGGCGATACAATCGCGGATGTCTTCACGACATTGAACGAATGCACGGTCGACATGAATCACTTTCCCAAACTGCTGTCGTCACAGATCGGCTTCGACGTCGCGGAGACGCTGCTCGAAGGCTTCGACCGGCATTACTGCATCTTCCGTGAAGCCGCGATCCGCGCGAAAGACCTGTTCGAAGCCGGCGACTGGCACGGCCTGCAAAAGCTCGCGCGCGAGCGCATCACGTCGTATGACGATCGCGTGCGCGAATGCATCGAAAAGCTCGAAGACGAATACGACGCGGAGAACATCGACGACGACGTGTGGCAGCAGATCAAGCTGCACTACATCGGTCTCTTGACGACACACCGCCAGCCCGAATGCGCGGAGACGTTCTTCAACTCGGTGTGCTGCCACATCCTGCACCGCTCGTACTTCAACAACGATTTCATCTTCGTGCGGCCCGCGATCTCGACGGAGTACATCGAGAACGACGAGCCCGCCGCAAAGCCGACGTATCGCGCGTATTACCCGGGCAAGGACGGGC
This sequence comes from Paraburkholderia diazotrophica, assembly GCF_038900755.1. Taxonomy (GTDB): domain Bacteria; phylum Pseudomonadota; class Gammaproteobacteria; order Burkholderiales; family Burkholderiaceae; genus Paraburkholderia; species Paraburkholderia diazotrophica_A. Next base: position 351,038 of record NZ_JBBPEN010000007.1, on the reverse strand, counting down.
TCGCCGTCACGCTGGAGCGCATCGTCACGAACTTCCAGCTGAACCTGCCGTTCGAGAATCTCACGCGCGATGTCGAGTGCGTGATCCAGTCGTTCCGCGACAACTTCGGCACCTTCAACAATGAAGCACCGAATTTCCAGATTCACGTGCTGTCGTCGCTGTTCTTCCGAAACAAGGCGGCGTACATCATCGGCCGAGTGATAAACGGTGACGCAATGGTGCCGTTTGCTCTGCCGATCCATCACGTGAAGCCGGGCCTGCTCGCGGTCGATGCGCTGCTCTGCCGGCGCGACCAGTTGCTGATCATCTTCAGCTTTTCGCATTCGTACTTCCTCGTCGATATGGAAGTGCCGTCCGCGTATATCGAGTTTCTCGGCAGCATCCTGCAAGGCAAGCCGAAAGCGGAAATCTATACGTCGGTGGGCTTGCAGAAACAGGGCAAGAATCTCTTCTATCGCGATCTGCTGCGGCATCTGAAGCATTCGAGCGACCTGTTCATCGTCGCGCCCGGAATCAAAGGCATGGTGATGCTCGTGTTCACGCTGCCGTCGTTCCCGTATGTGTTCAAGGTCATCAAGGATTCGTTTCCGCCACCCAAGGACACGACGCGCGAAAACGTGCAGAACAAGTATCAGCTCGTGAAGCGCCACGACCGGTTGGGACGCATGGCCGATACGCTCGAATATTCGAGCGTCGCGTTGCCGCTGTCGCGCCTCGATGACGCGCTCATTCGCGAACTGGAAAAGGAAGCGCCGTCGATGCTCGAATACGAAGGCGACAATCTCGTCATCAAGCATCTGTATATCGAGCGCCGCATGGTGCCGCTCAACATCTTCCTGCAACACGGCACCGACGCCGACATCGAGCACGGCATCAAGGAATACGGCGACGCAGTGAAGGAACTGATGCAGGCGAACATCTTCCCCGGCGACATGCTCTACAAGAACTTCGGCGTGACGCGCCACGGGCGTGTCGTGTTCTACGACTACGACGAGATCGAATATCTCACCGACTGCAACGTGCGCGCCGTGCCGCCGCCGCGCAACGAGGAAGACGAGATGTCGGGCGAGCCGTGGTACACGGTCGGACAGCACGACATTTTCCCGGAGACGTACGGCACCTTTTTGCTCGGCGATCCGCGCGTGCGCGAATCGTTCATGAAGCATCACGCGGATTTTTTCGATCCATCGCTGTGGCAAAAGAACAAGGACTCGATTCTCAAGGGCGAATTGCCCGACTTCTATCCCTACGACCGCAGCCTGCGCTTTTCAGTCCGCTATCCGGAACGGTTCGCTGCGGACCGCGCTGCCGATGCGGATCTGGCGCCCGCCGTGCGCGTCGCATGAACGCGCGCAGCGTCCGCCATCGGATAAACAGACACACGCAACTTACGTCGAAACGATCATGAACACGAACACGCCTTCCGCCTCTCATCCTCTTGCGCACCTGTTCCAGAACAACGATGCGTGGGTCGCGCACAAGCTCGACGAAGACCCCGAATTCTTCTCGCGGCTCGCGCATCAGCAGGCGCCCGAATATCTGTGGATCGGCTGCGCGGATTCGCGCGTGCCCGCCAACGAAATCATCGGCTTGCCGCCGGGCGAAGTATTCGTTCACCGCAATATCGCGAACGTCGTCGTGCATACGGACCTGAACTGTCTGTCGGTGATCCAGTTCGCCGTCGATCTGCTGAAGGTCAAGCACATCATGGTCGTCGGCCACTATGGCTGCTCGGGCGTCGGCGCGGCGCTGCTCGGACGGCGCGTCGGTCTCGCCGACAACTGGCTGCATCACGTGCAGGACGTGCGCACGAAGCACGCGGCGCTACTCGAGGAATGGCCGATGGGCGAAGCGCGGCATCGGCGTCTCGTCGAGCTGAACACGATCGAGCAGGTGGTCAACGTGTGCCGCACGACGATCATCAACGACGCCTGGGCGCGCGGCCAGGACCTCACCGTTCACGGCTGGGTGTACGGCGTGCACGACGGCCGCGTGCGCGATCTCGAGATGACGGTGAAAGATCCGGCATCGCTCGACGGGATCTATACGAATTGCGTTGCGGCCGTATCGGCGAGCCGCGCGCACACGGCAGACAACGACATGGTCGCCGCCGATGCCGCGAGGCTCGGCGGTGTGGCCGCTGTCGTCCACGGAGTCATCAAGGAGCTGAAACATGAGTGAGACAAACCACGATCCGATCGTCATCGTTTCCGTCGCGCGCACGCCGATGGCGGCGTTCCAGGGCGACTTCGCCTCGCTGACGGCGCCGCAGCTCGGCGCCGTCGCGATCAAGGCGGCCGTCGAGCGAGCGGGCCTCAAGCCCGAGCAGATCGACGAAGCCGTGATGGGCTGCGTGCTGCCCGCCGGCCAGGGCCAGGCGCCCGCGCGTCAGGCCGCGCTCGGCGCGGGTCTGCCGCTGTCGACGGGCTCGACGACCGTCAACAAGATGTGCGGCTCCGGCATGCGCGCCGCGATGTTCGCGCACGACATGCTGACGGCCGGTTCCGTCGACGTGATCGTCGCGGGCGGCATGGAGAGCATGACGAACGCGCCGTATCTGCTGCCGAAGGCGCGCAGCGGAATGCGCATGGGCCACGGCCAGGTGCTCGACCACATGTTCCTCGACGGCCTCGAAGACGCGTATGACAAAGGCCGCCTGATGGGCACGTTCGCCGAGGAATGCGCGGCGTCGTTCGATTTCACGCGCGAAGCGCAGGACAAGTTCGCCATTGAATCGCTGACGCGCGCGAAACGCGCGAACGAAGACGGTTCGTTCGCGTGGGAAATCGCGCCCGTTACCGTCGAAGGCAAGAAAGGCAGCGTCACCGTCGAGCGCGACGAGCAGCCGTTCAAGGCCAATCTCGACAAGATCTCGGCACTCAAGCCCGCGTTCAGCAAGACGGGCACGGTGACGGCCGCCAACTCGTCGTCGATCAGCGACGGCGCGGCGGCGCTCGTGATGATGCGCGAATCGACGGCGAAGAAGCTCGGCGTGACGCCGCTCGCGCGTGTCGTCGGCCACTCGACGTTCGCGCAGGAGCCGGCGAAATTCACCACGGCGCCCGTCGGCGCGATCCGCAAGCTGTTCGACAAGAACGGCTGGAAGGCGGCAGACGTCGATCTGTACGAGATCAACGAGGCGTTCGCCGTCGTCACGATGGCCGCGATGAAAGAGCACGGCCTGCCGCACGACAAGGTGAACGTCAACGGCGGCGCTTGCGCGCTCGGCCACCCGATCGGCGCATCGGGCGCGCGCATTCTCGTCACGCTGATCGGCGCGCTGAAGAAGCGCGGACTGAAGCGCGGCGTCGCGAGCCTGTGCATCGGCGGCGGCGAAGCGACGGCGATGGGCATCGAGCTCGTCTAACCCTTGTTCCAACGACAGCGCGCGGCAATCCGCGCGCAAGAGGACACGTCATGAAGACCGTGTTGATCGTAGGCGCGTCGCGCGGCATCGGCCGCGAGTTCGTGAAGCAATACCGGCACGACGGCTGGCGCGTGCTCGCCACAGCGCGCGACGACGAATCGCTCGGCGAACTCGTCGCGCTCGGCGCCGAAGCGTTTTCGCTCGACGTCACCGATCCCGATGAAATCGCCGCGCTCGGCCGGAAGCTGGACGGCGAACGGCTCGATACCGCCGTGATCGTGTCGGGCGTGTATGGCCCGCATACGGAAGGCGTCGAGACGGTCAGCGCGGAGGACTTCGACTTCGTGATGGCGACCAACGTGCGCGGTCCGATGCAGCTGATCCCCGTTCTGCTCCCGCTCGTCGAAGACGCGCGCGGCGTGCTCGCCGTGCTGTCGAGCCGCATGGGCAGCATCAACGAGACGACGGGCACGACGGGCTGGCTGTATCGCGCGAGCAAGGCGGCGCTGAACGATGTGCTGAAGGTGACGTCCGTGCAGACGCGCACGGCCACCTGCGTCTCGCTGCATCCGGGCTGGGTGCGCACGGACATGGGCGGCGCCGGTGCCGCCGTCGATCCGGCGCACAGCGTGAAAGGCATGCGCGAAGTGCTCGCGCAGGCGGCAAGCACGCCGCACCTCTTTCATGGCCGCTTCTTCCAGTACGACGGCACCGCGCTCGAATGGTGAGCATCGCACTAACCGGGGAGACATCCGCATGCTGCTCGATCAGGACCATCTGATGATCCGCGACGCGGTTCGCACCTTCGTGCGCGAAGCCGTGACGCCAAACGCCGCGCAATGGGACCGCGACCGCGCGTTTCCCGCCGACGTGCATCGCCAGCTTGCAGAACTCGGCGCGTATGGCGTGCTCGTGCCCGAGGAATATGGCGGTGCCGGGCTCGACGCACTCGCGCTCGCCGTGATACTCGAAGAAATCGCGGCGGGCGACGGCGGCACGTCGACGGCAATCTCCGTCAACAACTGCCCCGTGTGCAGCATTCTGCTGACGTATGGCGACGAAGCGCAGAAACGCGATTGGCTCACGCCGCTTGCGCGCGGAGAGATGCTCGGCGCGTTCTGCCTCACCGAGCCGCAGGCGGGCTCGGATGCGTCCGCGTTGCGCACCACGGCCACGCGCGATGGCGACTTCTACGTGCTCAACGGCGTCAAGCAGTTCATTACGAGCGGCAAGAACGGCAACGTCGCGATCGTAATGGCCGTCACCGACAGGAGCGCGGGCAAGCGCGGCATCAGCGCGTTCATCGTGCCGACGGATACGCCGGGCTATGTCGTCGCGCGCCTCGAAGACAAGCTCGGCCAGCATTCGTCGGACACCGCGCAGATCGTCTTCGACAACTGCCGCGTGCCGGCCGCGAATCTGATCGGCGCGGAAGGCGAAGGGTATCGGATCGCGTTGTCGGGCCTGGAGGGCGGGCGCATCGGCATTGCCGCGCAGAGCGTCGGCATGGCGCGCGCCGCGCTCGAAGCGGCCCTCGCGTACGCAAAGGAGCGCGAGAGCTTCGGCCAGCCGCTGTTCGCGCATCAGGCCGTGCAGTTCCGTCTCGCCGACATGGCGACGCAACTCGAAGCGGCGCGCCAGTTGATCTGGCACGCGGCATCGCTGAAGGATGCGGGCCAGCCCTGTCTGACGGAAGCGGCAATGGCGAAGCTGTTCGCATCGGAAGCGGCGGAGCGGATCTGTTCGGCCGCGTTGCAGATTCACGGCGGCTACGGCTATCTGAGCGATTTCCCCGTCGAGCGCATTTATCGCGACGTGCGCGTGTGCCAGATCTACGAAGGCACGAGCGACATCCAAAAGATCCTGATCGCACGCGGACTGAACTGAACAGCGCTTTTTTATGACTGCATCAGCAAAGCAACGCCCTGTCGATTGCCCTTGCGGCGGCGCCGCGCCGGATCGACGCGATGCGGGCAAGCCGCCGCGTTTCGCCGACTGCTGCGGCCGCTACATCGACGGCGGCGCCGCTGCGCCGGGCGCGCTCGAACTGATGCGCTCGCGCTACAGCGCCTACGTGCTCGGCGAGTCCCAATACTTGCGCGATACGTGGGCGGCGCAAACCTGCCCCGCCGATCTCGACGTCGACGCCGGTGCGCCCGATGCGCCGCGCTGGCTCGGTCTGCAGATCAGGCGCTACACACCGCTCGACGATACGCACGCCGAAGTAGAGTTCGTCGCGCGCTACAAGGTGGGCGGGCGGGCGCATCGGCTGCATGAATCGAGCCGTTTCGTCAGAGGTGAAGACGGGCGCTGGCGTTATGTCGACGGCGATGTGAGCGATCGCTGACGTCCGGGCTTCGATAAGCGCGCGATAGCATCCCTGGCGCTGCTCACATCATTCAAAAAGGGGCCGATTCCGCAGCAAAATCAGGGTGTTGGATCGACACCACGTCCCTCAAAAACGCTTTCTCTCCGAATCGCCCGGGGCCCGCGCAAAGCCGTTGCGCGCGCATCGGAAGCACGCCCAATTAGTTCCGCAAGGGGTTTGTACTGAATTGCACAAATATAAATTGTCGTGCCAGTATGAGTCCCACAGATGTTGCAGCGCTTCGTAGCGAGGTAGCGGACCACCGCTCCCGCAGGATGTCCCGATGCACCGCCGGCTGATCCTTCGGTACGGCAAGCGATCCGGGACATCGCGAGGCGCTCACTCGACGCGTGGGGTCGCGTCTACCGGCTTCGGTTCATCCAGGTGCTGTCTGGTCAGTCTGTCTGCGCGAGGAGCGCAGCGTACGCGGCTTTTTTGGCCCGGATTTGCGGTGTAACCGTAGTGCAATCAGCCCGTAAGGGAAGCTTCAGGCGTTTTTGAAAGTAGGTGTTGCGGATGGCGTTCAGCAAAGTTCTGACAGTTTGTGCGATGTCGGCGGCCTTGATGGCCTGCGCTGTTTCGTTCGCGCACGCCGATCCGCTCGCGGAAACCGATGGCCCGCTGAGCCGCGCAAACGTGCAGCGCCTTGCGCTCGACGACGGCTATCTGCCTGTCGTCAAACTGAGCGAGCAGATCATCCGGATTCCCGTCGGCGCCGACGGCAACGTCACTCTCGAAACGACGGTCTACAAACCGGATGGCCCCGGCCCGTTCCCGATGGTCGTCTTCAACCACGGCAAGATTCACGGCGATCCGCGCATGCAGACGCGCAGCGATCCGATGTCGCTCGCACGCGAGTTCGTGCGCCGCGGCTATGTCGTCGTCGCGCCGAACCGCCAGGGTTTCGCCGATTCGGGCGGCACGTACGTACAGGACGGTTGCGACGTGACGCGCAACGGTCTGAGCCAGGCCGCCGACGTCGCCGCGACCGTCGACTACATGTCGAAGCAAAACTACGTGGACGCGCAGCACATCATCGTGGCCGGCACGTCGCACGGCGGTCTTGCGACGATCGCCTACGGCATGGACGCGGCGCCCGGCGTGCGCGCGCTGATCAATTTCTCCGGCGGCCTGCGCCAGGACGCCTGCTCCGACTGGCAAGGCAATCTGGTGCGAGCATTCGGCACGTACGGCGAGAAGACGCATGTGCCGTCGCTGTGGCTGTACGGCGACAACGATTCGATCTGGCCGTCGTCGCTGGTTTCGCGAATGTACACCGCCTACACCGAACATACGCAGGCGTCGGGCGGCAGCGCGAAGATGGTGGATTTCGGCTCGTACAAGAACGACGCGCATCGTCTCGTCGGCGATCGCGACGGCGTGCACATCTGGTGGCCGTCCGTCGAGGCGTTCCTCGCACGCGTCGGCATGCCGACGGGCGTCCAGTATCGCGTCGCCGAGCCGACGCAGCCGAAAGCCACGCACTTCGCGTCGATCGATTCCGTCGACGCCGTACCTTACGTCGACGACGCCGGCCGCGCCGGATATCGCAACTTCCTGCACCAGTATCCGAGCCGCGCGTTCGCAGTGTCGAATTCGGGCGCGTGGTCGTGGGCGGAAGGCGGCGACGATCCGATGTCGGTCGCGGTCTCGAACTGCCAGAAGCAGAGTTCGGACCCGTGCCATCTCTACGCGGTGAACGACAACGTCGTCTGGAAAGATCCGTCGACTCAAACGGCCGACGCCGACAACGAGTCCGCACCGAAGGACGGCGGCAAGCCGGCTCTCGCCAGCCGTTGATTCCGTTCCGCTGCGCGCGTCAATGCCTGTCCCTGCGCATCGCGCGCCAGCGTCAATCATCCGACCTGCTCCGTTTTCCCGATGCGCGCCGTCACGGCGTCCGATGTGCGCGTCTCCCCATGCAGCGACATAGGCATCGGCGCCAGAATCCGCTCGCGCAGGAATTGCTCGAAGAGGTTCATCGCCGCATCGCGCGCCGCAGTGGAAAAGAGCGCGTGATCGAGCCTGTCGATGATCGACACGCTGGTTCGGGCGCGCTTCGTCAGCTCGCTGCCGCGTGGGCCGAAATGCAGCGCAAGCTCGTCGAGCCCCGCATCCATCGCGCCGTATGCGAGCGCCGTCTGCACGTCCTTGCGCGCGAGCCCGTCGGCCAGCCGTCGCACTTGGGCCGCCTGCGTCCGTAGCCCGAACACGCGCTCGAACGGCGCAGCGAGCGCCACGGCAAGCCGCTGACCGATGCGGCCCGCGACGTGGCTCGCGATGTGGTTCGCTATGGTCCCCGCGTCGCTTTTGCCCGTCAGCAGCCGCCGCCATTTCGCGAGGCTGCGCATCGAGCGCGAGTACGCGCGCATCGGCGTATGGCGCACGCGCGAATCCGAGCGCGTCTTCGGCCACAGAAAATACGGCAGATTCACGCCCATGCAGCCAACGACGTTCCGATGCCCGAGCGCCGTCTGGAGCGAAACATAGGCTCCCGTGCATACGCCGAACACCACGACGCGCGAATGACCTTGCTCGACGAGCCAGTCGACGGCCGCGAGCGTGTCATCGACGGCGTGATGCGTGTAGATTTCGTCGAACGTCAGCGAAGGATCGCGCACGCGGCTGTCGCCCAGCCCGCCGATATCGATGCGCAACGTAGACACACCCATGCTCGCGAGACGCAGCGCAAGCAGCACCGAAAGCCGTCCATCGCCGACGTGATGCACGCCGCCCGTGTTGAGCAGCAGCACGGCGGGCGCATCGTCGAGCACGCGGCGCGGACGGCACGACATGCCGAACAATCCGTCGCCGAAAACGACGGGCGTGCCGTGACCGTCGGCGAACGGAAGCTGCAAAGGCGCGCGCGCCGGCAATACGTCGCCCGGAGCAGCAGGCAGCGGCGTGGCAAGAGACTGCGCGCCGAGCCACGTCAGCACGCTGTCGAACGCGTCGCGCGGCGTCGTGCTGAAGCGCGGATCGACGAGCAGCCGGTCGTACGACGCGAACGTCTGCACGTCGACGTGCGCGCCCAACTGACGATAGTGCGCAGCGAGCCGCTCGACGCGCGGATTGTCGTACACGTCCTGCAACAGGATGCGCGGCGCGGGCGCGCGTTCGCCGCCCAGTGCGAGGTCCAGCGCGCGCAGCCGTTCGAGCGTATCGCCGTAAAGGCGAAAGCCATAGGCGCCGATCGAGCCGTCGTCGGACTCGCGCACGCTGTCCATGCCGTCAGGCGTGGTCAGCCAGGTCTGATGCTGCAGTTCGAGTTCGCGGATATACGCGCGTCCCGATATGACGGGCGCGATCATCACGATCTGCTCGACGCCTCCGATGCGCTGCGCCGCCAGCGCGGCCAGCGCCGCGCCCAGCCGCAGTCCGCACAGCACGAGCCGCTGGACGCCCGTCGCCTCGCGCAGACGCGCCGCCGCTGCTTCGATGCTTCCGAGCCACGCGCCGATGCGGTCAGGGTCCTGCTCGACGCCGATTGAATCGCCGGTGCCGGGGTAATCGAAGCGCACGACGGGCATTCCGCACAGCGCGAGCGCTTCGGCGAGCTCACGCCAGCCGCGATGCACGCACAGTGCGTCGTAACCGAACGGACTGCACAGCACGACGCCGACCCGCGCCGTCTGACGCGCGCGCGCATCGGCGGATTCGTGCAGCCAGCCGAAGCACCCGTCGAACACCACGGGCTGCATGCTGTGCGGGCGCGTCATCGCGGGCATGCCGTCCGGCGCGAGCGAAGAAGGGGAACGTCTGCGTCAGCGCCCATGAACGTCCGCCTGCTCGCGCGAAGTTTTCGGCAACAGGCGGCCGAGTTCGTCGGCCAGCGAGCCGATGCTCTGGAACAGTTCGCGCGAGATCGCTTGCGCGGGTATCTGAACGCCGAACGCCTCTTCGACTTCCAGCATCAACCGCACGGCTCCCATCGACGACAGCCCCGCATCGTAGAGGTCGTCATCATCGCCGAGCGTTTCGACGGACACATCGAGGCATCCCGTTCGCGCAAGGATGCGGCGCAAAGTTGTCTTCATCGGTGCTCCCAATATTGCGACATCATCTGCACGCACGGTGCGTCGAGGCATCGGCGAGTATTTCGAGCGGAACCGCTCCCCCGTGGTCGTCGGCGGCCAGATCACCCCTGCGTATTGGTCGCGCAACGGCTCGCGTTGCGCGCACGAGGCTCCGATCGCAGCACCGCGAACCGTTAGCCTGCTTACGACGACGTAAGCAAAATGATAGGTATCGCTTCCAGCCGCTTATGTGCGTTATCCCTCGCAAGAATTCAGGTGCTGATTAATTTCATACGATATTCATCGACGCGCGAAAGAGCGCCCTGGCGCTGTAGTCCATAAAAGCGCCGATAGGACAAAAGCAGCCGATGATCAGGATTCCAAATGCTGTTCTGCGCCCCGGGGCAATCGCCGCTGCACGGCCCGACGCGAAAGCCGTACATTAACCCGCTCGCGGAGCTTTATCTCGCCCGGCACAAGGCGGTTAACGTGCCCGGCCTCGCCCGTATTCCGCAGCCCGGCAAAAAATGCGTGGACGCAGCCTGGATTTTTTCGCAGGAGCCCCATGACTTTGCCGTCGCGATCTACGGTCATCTGCGCGCTTCATGACGGAACGGCCTCAAGCTGCCGCCAACCACGGAAAAACCCGCGCAGGCCCTTGAAAACGCGGTGTTTTCCGATAGTGCATCGCAGCGGATATCGCGCTAATCTCACTCCCGCTGTCGCAAGACGCGCACCCCCGAGGCAACCGGGAACAGGTCGCCACGCGTCGCGGCGACGGCATATCCGGCGTACCAAGGACGCCCGCGACCGTCGAGCGCCGACGATGCCGCGGCACGTTCCCGTCGCCGGATTCAAGGTGGACGTTCACCGTCCCGATTCGCCAGCAGCATTTGCATGACCGACACGCGAGACGCGCCGCGCCCGACGCCCGCGCCTTGCCCGGTTCATGGTCGGAGTTGTTTTGAATACACAAGTAACGGAAGACTGGGTCGCCCGCAGCCTGCGCGCCGTGTGGCATCCCTGCACGCAGATGAAACATCACGAGCGCTATCCGCTCGTGCCCGTTTCGCGTGGCGCGGGCGCGTGGCTTTACGATCGCGCCGGACGTCGCTATCTCGACGCGATCAGTTCGTGGTGGGTCAACCTGTTCGGCCACGCGAACCCGCGCATCAACGCCGCGCTGAAAGACCAGCTCGACACGCTCGAGCACGCGATGCTCGCCGGCTGCACGCACGAGCCTGCGATCGCGCTCGCCGAACATCTAGGCGCGCTGACGCAGAACACGCTCGGTCATGCGTTCTTCGCATCCGACGGCGCGTCGGCCGTCGAGATCGCGCTGAAAATGAGCTTCCACGCGTGGCGCAATCGCGGCTACGACTACAAGCGCGAGTTCGTCTGCGTCGCGAACAGCTATCACGGCGAGACGATCGGCGCGCTCGGCGTCACCGATGTCGCGCTCTTCAAGGATGCGTATGATCCGCTGATCCGCAACGCGCATGTCGTCGCGTCGCCGGATGCGCGTTTTGTACGCGAAGGTGAAACGGCCGCGGACGTCGCGCAGCGAGCGCTAGACGACGTGCGCTCGCTGTTCGAGGCGCGCGCGAACAACATCGCCGCTTTGATCGTCGAACCGCTCGTGCAGTGCGCGGCAGGCATGGCGATGCACGACCCGTCGTACATCGCGGGCTTGCGCGCGCTGTGCGACCACTATGGCGTGCACCTGATCGCCGATGAAATCGCCGTCGGCTGCGGGCGCACGGGCACCTTCTTCGCGTGCGAACAGGCGGACGTGTGGCCTGATTTCCTGTGCCTGTCGAAGGGAATCAGCGGCGGCTATCTGCCGTTGTCGATCGTGCTGTCGCGCGACGAAATCTTCGCGGCCTTCTACGACGACGACACGACGCGCGGCTTCCTGCATTCGCATTCGTACACGGGCAATCCGCTCGCGTGTCGCGCGGCGCTCGCAACGCTCGATCTGTTCGTCGCCGACAACGTGCTCGCCGCGAACGCATCGAAATCGGCCGCGCTGCGTGCCGCGCTCGAACCGCTCGCGCAGCATGCACAGGTGCGCAATCTGCGTCAGCGCGGCACGATCATCGCGTTCGATGCCGAAATCGAAGACGCGCACGCCGCGAAGACCTTCTCGCGCCGCTTCTTCGAAAATGCGCTCAAGCGGGAACTGCTGCTCCGCCCGATCGGCACGACGGTGTATCTGATGCCGCCGTACATCCTCGACGAAGAAGAAATCGCGCTGTTGGGCGAACGCACGCGCGCGGCCTTCGAAGCGACCCTGACGGAGGCCCGCTGATGCAGTTGCTCGAAACGCTCGAACAAGGGCTGAAGGATATCGACGCGCTCGGCCTGCGCCGTCGCCGCCGCACCATCGACTCGCCGTGCTCGGCGCACATGACCGTAGACGGCCGCGCGATGATCGGCTTCGCGAGCAACGACTATCTCGGGCTCGCCGCGCATCCGCTGCTCGTCGCCGCGATGACGGAAGGCGCGCGCCGCTATGGCGCGGGCAGTGGCGGGTCGCATCTGCTCGGCGGCCACTCGCGTGCGCACGCGCAAGTCGAAGACGATCTCGCGGCCTTCGCGGGCGGCTTCGTCGACAATCCGCGCGCGCTGTACTTCAGCACCGGCTATATGGCGAATCTCGCGACGCTCACCGCGCTCGCGGGACGCGGCACGGCACTGTTCTCCGATGCGCTCAACCACGCGTCGCTGATCGACGGCGCCCGGCTCTCGCGCGCTGAAATCCAGATCTATCCTCACGCCGACGCCGAAGCATTGAGCGCGATGCTCGACGCGTCGGATGCCGCCGTGAAGCTGATCGTCACCGATACCGTGTTCAGCATGGACGGCGACGTTGCACCGCTCGCCCGTCTGCTAGCACTCGCGGAAAAGCATGGCGCGTGGCTCGTCGTCGACGACGCGCACGGCTTCGGCGTGCTGGGTCCGCAAGGACGTGGCGCCGTCGCCGAGGCCGCGCTGCGCTCGCCGCATCTGATCTCGATCGGCACGCTCGGCAAGGCGGCGGGCGTGTCGGGCGCGTTCGTCGTCGCGCACGAAACGGTGATCGAATGGCTCGTGCAGCGCGCGCGGCCGTACATCTTCACGACGGCGTCGGTGCCCGCTGCCGCGCATGCCGTGTCCGCGAGCCTGCGCATCATCGAAGGCATCGAGGGCGATCATCGCCGCGCGCATCTGCACTCGCTGATCGAACGCACGCGCGAGATGCTCAAGCGCACGCCGTGGCTTCCCGTCGATTCACAGACGGCCGTGCAGCCGCTCGTCATCGGCGCGAACGAGGCGACGCTCGATGTGGCCGCGTCGCTCGATCGCGCGAATCTCTGGGTGCCCGCGATCCGTCCGCCGACGGTGCCCGAAGGCACGTCGCGACTGCGCATTTCGCTGTCGGCGGCGCATTCGCACAGCGATCTCGATCAGCTTGAACACGCGTTGATGAAGACGGCGGAGACGCTCGCATGAGCCGCGCGCTGTCTCTCTTCGTGACGGGCACCGATACGGAAATCGGCAAGACGCTGGTGTCGGCGGCGCTGCTGCGCGGCTTCGCGCGCGACGGCTTGCGCGCCGCCGCGATGAAGCCGGTTGCGGCGGGCGCGTCGATGCTAGACGGCGTGCTTCACAACGAAGACGCCGATCAGCTCGACGCCGCCGCGAACGTGCTGCTGCCGCCCGACATCCGCACGCCGTTCATGCTGAAGGAACCGGCCGCGCCGCACATCGCCGCCGCGCACGAAAGCGTCACGCTCGACATGACGCGCATCGTCGACGCGCACCGCACAGCGGCACAGATGGCCGATGTTGTCGTCGTGGAAGGCGTCGGCGGCTTTCGCGTGCCGCTCACCGATGCGCACGATACCGCCGATCTCGCCGTCGCGTTGAATCTGCCCGTGGTGCTCGTCGTCGGCATGCGGCTCGGCTGCATCAGTCATGCGCTGCTGACGGCGGAAGCGATCGTCGCGCGCGGACTCCCGATCGCGGGCTGGGTCGCGAACCGCGTCGATCCCGCAATGCGATTCGCCGACGAGAACATCGCCGCGATCCGCGAGCGGCTCGACCGCCAATATCGCGCGCCGCTGCTCGGCAACGTGCCGCATCTGAGCCCTGCGTTGCCGGACATTGCCGCGACGCATCTCGACACCGCCCGACTGTTGCAAACGCTGCGTGCTGCGCAGCGTTGAATCTTCGAATAAACGAATCATCAAGGATGGACCCCATGAGCCATATCAACACTGCCCCTCTGCCCGTCACGCCGTCCCAGGCAGCGGCCGCCGCCGACGCAGCCGCGGCGCGCTGGCGCGTCGCGGATGTCGTCGCGCTGTACGAACTGCCGTTCAACGATCTGCTGTTCCGCGCGCAGCAGGTGCATCGCGAGCACTTCGATGCAAACACCGTGCAGTTGTCCACGCTGCTGTCGATCAAGACGGGCGGCTGCGAAGAAGATTGCGCGTACTGTCCGCAATCCGTGCATCACGATACGGGGCTGCAGGCCGAAAAGCTGATGGACGTCGAAGACGTGCTGGCGGCTGCGCGCGTCGCGAAGGAAAACGGCGCGACGCGCTTCTGCATGGGCGCCGCATGGCGCAATCCGAAGGACCGCCACCTCGAACCGATCAAGGACATGATTCGCGGCGTAAAGTCGATGGGCCTCGAAACCTGCGTGACCCTCGGCATGCTCGAAACGCATCAGGCGCAAAGTCTGCGCGAGGCGGGGCTCGACTACTACAACCATAATCTCGACACGTCGCCGGAGTTCTACGGCCAGATCATCTCGACGCGCACGTATCAGGATCGTCTGGAGACGCTGGAGCGCGTGCGTGACGCGGGCATCAACGTGTGCTGCGGCGGAATCGTCGGCATGGGCGAATCGCGCCGCGAACGCGCGGGCCTGATCGCGCAGCTCGCGAACATGGAGCCCTATCCGGAATCGGTGCCGATCAACAATCTCGTGCAGGTCGAGGGCACGCCGCTCACGGGCACGGAAGCGCTCGATCCGTTTGAGTTCGTGCGCACGATCGCCATCGCGCGCATCACGATGCCGCGCGCGATGGTACGCCTGTCCGCAGGCCGCGAGCAGATGGACGAAGCACTGCAGGCCATGTGCTTTCTCGCCGGTGCAAACTCGATCTTCTACGGCGATCAGTTGCTGACGACCAGCAACCCGCAGGCAGAAGCCGACCGCAAGCTGCTGGAACGGCTCGGCATTCGCGCAGAAGCCGCGCAGCAGATGCCGCTCGAACGCAGCGGATGCGAGCATGGTTGCGACGGGCATTGAACGTCGCGTCTGCGTCCTCGCATCTGTGTCCGTTAACTGTCGCGATTGAACTGCATCGCTCTTGAAAGGCCGCTTCGATTGTCCGAAGCGGCCTTTTTTCGTTGTGTTCTCGCGTTCGAGAAAAGCAGCGACCTTGCACACGATTCCAAGACATACCGAGAGCGATTCCTACGCCTTCTGGCCAGGTTTTCCGACATGTCGATTGCACGTACGATCGGTTCACAGAGCGGCTCGTGAATCGTGGATCGCCACGCTGCGGCGCAATTTTCACTCGTTGGTCTGTCGAGTGTCTGATCAAACAAAACCCTGCGTAGGAAGGAATTTGCTTACGATGATGCGAATGGAAACGACGGATAAACCTGTCGCGAAGCGCCACTTCCACGCGCTTCGCCTGGTTCACGGCGGTATCAACATGGAGACACGAATGACTCGGGCCGAAACGACGATCGAACACATTCTTCAGGACCTCGAAGACCTCAAGCGTGAAGTGCGCGAGTTGAAAGTCTATGTGGATGAACGCTTCCGCCTCTTCGAAGCGAAGATGGATGCGCGCTTCAGCGCGCTGGAATCCTCCATGCGCACCGAGTTCCGCCTGTTGTGGGCCGCGAACTTCGCGCTTGTCGGCATCCTCGCGAAGGGCTTCCACTGGATCTGAGCGCGGCGGCGCCGCGTCGCCGCGCTCACGCGTGTTCCCTTGCGCTCAGTTCAATGCCTGCAAGTCCGGCTCCGGCGCTTCGTCGCGAAACCGCAGCGGCGCGGCGCAATGGCCGAGCGTATCCACGAAGTACTTCGCGCGCGGCCATGGTCCAAAACCCGCCGCTGTGTTGATGTGGCCCGCGTCGCCCAGATTGACGAACGCACTGCCCAGATGCCGCGCCATCTCACGCGCATCGGCAACGGGCATCCACGGGTCCGTCTCGCTGCCGATCAGAATCGACGGCACGCCAAGGCGCCGAGCGTCGAACGCACCCGCGAACTCGAACTTCTTTGGGCTGGCCGGCGCAACGAACAGCACACCCGCGATATCGGCCGCGTGCACGCCTTGCAACAACGCATGCGCAGTCGCAAGACACCCGAAGCTATGCGCGGCGAGCACGAACGGTCCGCGCTCGCTCGCGAGCAGGTCGCGCACGGCCTTGGCCCATTGGGCGAAGTTCGGCGCGTCCCAATCCGCCTGCTCGACGCGCAATGAGCGGGGAAACTGGCGCTCCAGCCAGCTCTGCCAATGCGCGCCTTCGCTGCCATGCAGGCCCGGCACGGTCACGAGCCGTGGCGGCCAGATCGATCGGGTGCACGAAAACATGATTCTTTCCTCGTTGCCGGAATCCTGGAAATCATTGTCGCGTGAGCAACGAACCGCTTGAACCAATTTTTCGTGCTTTGCATATCCACACGCCGCTGCACCGGCCCGCGCCCGGATGCTGGCCTCGCTTCACGCCCGCCGGAACGCGCGCGAATGGCGGCGAAAAAGTAGAATGAAGCCTATCCATAAGAGGAGTGGCCCCATGTCGCAGAGTTCGTCCGCAACGCCACGTGCGCTGCAGCCCTTTCATCTGGCATTTCCCGTCACCAGCCTCGAGAACGCACGCGCGTTCTATGGCGAGCTGCTCGGCTGCCCGGAAGGCCGCAGTTCGCCGGAATGGGTCGACTTCGATTTCTTCGGCCATCAACTGGTCGCGCATCTTTCGCCGGAAGAAGCGGGCCATAAGAGCGTCAATCAAGTGGACGGCGACAATGTTCCCGTGCGTCACTTCGGCGTCGTGCTGACCATGGACGACTGGCACGCGCTCGCGGAAAAGCTTCGCGCGGCGGGCACGAAGTTCATCATCGAGCCGCATATCCGCTTCAAGGGCGAAGTCGGCGAGCAGGCAACGATGTTCTTTCTCGACCCGTGCGGCAATGCGCTCGAGTTCAAGGCTTTCGCCGACATCAGCCGGCTGTTCGCCAAGTGACGGCAACGCTCACCCGCTCACGCATGAAAGTCCTGTTCTACACGCCGCAATCCGATACCGCCGCCTGGCTGCACGACCTGTCGCGCGCGCTGCCCGATGTCGATCTGCGCGAGTGGCAACCCGGCGACGATGCGCCTGCCGATGTCGCCGTCGTCTGGCGGCCGCCGCGTGAAATGCTCGCGGGCCGCAACGATCTGCGCGCGATCTTCAACATGGGCGCCGGCGTCGATGCGATTCTGGCGCTCGAACGCGCGTATCCCGGCACGTTGCCGAAAGGCGCGCAACTCGTGCGTCTCGAAGATACGGGCATGGCGCAGCAGATGGCGGAATACGTGACGCACGCGGTGCTGCGCTACATGCGCCGTTTCGACGAGTACGATCTGCTTCAGAAACAGCAGCGCTGGCATGTGCTCGACCCGCATCCCCGCGAGACGTTCACGATCGGCGTGCTCGGTCTGGGCGTGCTCGGCTCGCATGTCGCGCAAGCGCTGGTGTCGCTCGGATTTCCGGTGCGCGGCTTCAGCCGCGGCGCGCGGCAGATCGACGGCGTGGAGACGTTCGCGGGCGATGCGGAGTTCGATGCGTTCCTCGACGGGGTCAAGGTGCTCGTCAACCTGCTGCCGCACACGCCCGAAACGCACGGCGTGCTGAACAAGACCAGCCTGTCGAAGCTTGCGCGCGGCGCCTATCTCGTCAACATCGCGCGCGGCGCGCATCTCGTCGAACGTGATCTGCTCGACGCGCTCGATGAAGGCCAGATCGCGGCCGCGACGCTCGATGTGTTCGCGGAGGAACCTCTGCCGGCGCATCATCCGTTCTGGACACATCCGCGCATCGCGATCACGCCGCATATCTCGGCGTTGACGCTGCGCGAAGAAAGCGTCATGCAGATTGCGCAGAAAATCGGCGCGTTGATGCGCGGCGAGGCGATCGGTGGAATCGTCGACATCGCGCGCGGGTATTGAATTCGCCGAAATCAAAGGCAGAACAGCCGCTTCATGCGGGAACAATCGGCTTGCATGAAGCGGAGTGAGCGTGAGACGGAAGTAAGGTGCTTTGCATGGCGCTGGAGTGCGTGCTAAAGCACTAACTCCGGCCGATAGCTAAAGCGTTAACTCTCGTCGACCGCTTTGCATGGGGCCGGAGTAAGCGCTGAAGCGCTAACCAGGCCGATCGCTTTGCATGGGGCTGGCGTAAGCGCTGAAGCGCTAACCAGGCCGACCGCTTTGCATGGGGCTGGAGTAAGCGCTAAAGCGCTAACTCCGGCCGACAAAGGAGACAGACATGGCAGTGCGACAAGCAGTAAAGATCGTCGAAGTCGGTCCGCGCGATGGACTGCAAAACGAGAAGGAATTCGTGCCGACCGCGGTCAAGATCGAGCTGATCAACCGGCTGTCGGCGGCCGGGTTCAGGAATGTCGAGTCGGCTTCGTTCGTCTCGCCGAAATGGGTGCCGCAAATGGCCGACGCCGCCGACGTGATGACGGGCATCGAGCGCCGCCCAGGCACGATCTACTCGGTGCTGACGCCGAACATGCGCGGCCTCGAAGGCGCCATCGCCGCGCATGCCGACGAGATCGTGATCTTCGGCGCCGCGAGTGAAGCGTTCTCGCAGAAGAATATCAATTGCAGCATCGCGGAAAGCATCGAACGCTTCGTGCCCGTCGCGCAAGCCGCGAAAGAAAAAGGCTTGCGCGTGCGCGGCAGCTTGTCGTGCGCGCTCGGCTGTCCGTATCAGGGCGAAGTGCCCGTGGCGTCCGTGGTCGACGTGGTCGAGCGCTTCGCGGCGCTCGGCTGCGACGAGATCGATATCGCCGATACGATCGGCGTCGGCACGCCAAAGCGCACGCGAGAAGTGCTCGCGGCCGTCACGCGGGTGTTTCCGCGTGAACGTCTGTCGGGCCATTTCCACGATACCTACGGCCAGGCGCTCGCGAACATCTACGCCGCGCTGCAGGAAGGCATCGAGATCTTTCACGCGTCGGTGGCGGGCCTCGGCGGCTGTCCATATGCGAAGGGCGCGACGGGCAACGTCGCCACGGAAGACGTGCTGTATCTGATGAACGGCCTCGGCATCGACACGGGCATCGATCTCGCGCAAGTCGTCGAGATCGGCGATTTCATTTCGACTTCGATCGGCAAGCCGAATGCGTCGCGCGCGGGCAAGGCGCTGCTGGCGAAAGCGCGCAGCGAAAAAGCCACCTGCGTGTGACGCATCAAAGGAACAAAAACATGACGGACGATGCAACAGTTCAAACGCCCCAAGCGACGCCTTTCGATTCGCTGCCTGATTCGGCGCGCCGCGTCTCGCTGCTCTTGCGCGAGCGCGGACATGCCGGGCAAATCGTAATGCTGCCGGAAACGGGCAAGACGTCGGCGGAAGCGGCGGCGGGGCTCGGCTGCTCGATCGCGCAAATCGCCAAGTCGATTCTGTTTCGTCGCCGCGAAGACGACGCGCCCGTGCTGATCGTCGCGAGCGGCGCGAATCGCGTCGATGAGAAGAAGGTCGCTGCGCAGGTCGGCGACATCGCGCGCGCCGACGCGAAGTTCGTCCGCGAAAAGACGGGCTATGCGATCGGCGGCGTGTGCCCGATCGGCCATGCGACGACGCCAGTCACGCTGATCGACGCCGATCTGTTCATGCTCGACAGCCTGTGGGCCGCCGCCGGTCATCCGCATGCGGTGTTCAATCTCACGCCGCAGGAGCTCGCTGCGCTGACGGGCGCGCCCGTCGTCGATGTGGCGCTGCGTGAGACGGCATGACGGCCGATACGGTTCGCACTCGCGACACGGCGCAAAGCATCGCGCCTGTCCCTTCGCCCTGCATCAACGTGTGCCGGATGGACCCGGCCAATGGCCTGTGCGAAGGCTGTCTGCGCACGATCGACGAAATCGCGAACTGGTCTTCGTTCGAGGATGCCGCCAAACGCGCTGTCTGGGACGAGATCGAACGGCGTCATGCCGATCTGATGGCAAAGCAACGACAGCGGCGCGAGGCAGGCGAATGAACATACCGCCGCGCGTCGTCACGATCGGCGATACGTTCAGCGCGACGCTGAACGTATCGGCTGATTCGATCAAGTCGTTCGCGACGATCGTCAATGATTTGAACCCGCTGCATCACGATGATGCGTACGCCGCGCAGAGTCGCTTCGGCGGCCTGATTGCGTCGGGCACGCAGCCTACCGCGCACTTCATGGCGCTGCTCGCCACGCATTTCTCGACGTACGCGCAGCCGCTCGGACTCGAATTTGACATGAAGCTAAAAAAAGCCGTCCATAGCGACGACACACTGACGATGACATGGCGCATCGTCGGCGCGTTCTGGAAGGCGAGCGTCAATGGCGACTTGACGCAACTCGAAGGCAACGTCGTCAATCAGCGCGGCGAGACGGTCCTGATCGGCAAGTCGACCATACTCGTGATGCCGAAGCCGAAGCCGCAGCCGAAGCCACAGACGCCGTCCAACGTCGACGGGAACAACGAGAGATGATCGCGCTGCCACGCACGGTACGCGTATTCGAACGCGGCTGGCTGTCGTCGAACAACGTGCTGTTGATCGACGATGTGTGCGCGGCGCTCGTCGACACCGGCTACGCGTCGCATGCCGATCAGACTGTGGCGCTGGTTCGGCATGCGCTCGGAGCGAGACCGCTCGATCTGATCGTCAACACGCATCTGCATTCGGATCACTGCGGCGGCAACGCGCGGCTGCAAGCAACGTGGCCGTGCCGCACGCTGATTCCATCGACGGAAGCCGACGCCGTGCGCGCATGGGACGAGACACGCCTGACATTTCGCGCGACGGGCCAATTTTGTGAGCGTTTCGCATTTTCCGGCACGATGACGCCGGGCGCACGGTTCACGCTGGGCGCGCTCGATTGGGAAGTGCTCGGCGCGCCGGGACACGATCCGCATTCGCTGATGCTCTACTGCGCCGAGCGGCGGTTGCTGATCAGCGCAGACGCGCTGTGGGAAAACGGCTTCGGCGTGATCTTTCCGGAACTCGAAGGCGAAAGCGGCTTCGCGGAACAGCAAGCGGTGCTCGAACTGATCGGCACGCTCGACGTGAAGACAGTAATACCTGGCCACGGCGCGCCCTTTTCCGATGTGCGGGCTGCGCTCGATCGCGCGTTGTCGCGAGTCGCGTGGCTGCGTGCCGATCCCGCGCGCAACGCGAAAAACGCGCTGAAGGTCTTGATCGTGTTCAAGCTGCTCGACGCGCGCACGCTGTCGTTCGACGCGTTGTTGCGCATGCTCGACGACGCGAGCGCGATGCGCGCCGCCGCGTCGATGCTGAAGCCGCGCAGCGCATGGCCGGCGCTGCTGCGCGAACTGATCGAGGGTATGGCAGATGACAACGGACCGCTGCGCTTCGACGGCGCGCAAATCAGTGCGCGCGCGGCATGATTGGCTGAAGCATGGGACCGCCGTCGAAAGACAACGGCGATTGGCGCGAACGAGCGTACAAAAAGAAAGCCGCTCGGCTTTCAGTTCGAGCGGCGCAATTATTGTCGACGTGATCAGCGTCGACAAGATGATACCTGCGCGAAGCTTTCGGACGCATCGGTGATTTCCCTACAGAATCATGACGTCCGACGAATCCGACCGCACGCTTATTCGGAATCCGTACTATCGGCATGAACTGTCGTCATATCGAATAGCGGCGCGTCGGCACGATGCGCCAGCCAAGATTCACGCCGGCTGCCGCGAGCAGAATCAGCACTGCGCCAAGCACCTGAATCCACGCAAGCTTCTGCCCGAACGCCACGCGGTCGACGATGATCGCCACGACGGGATAGATGAACGACAGCGCGCCTGTCATCGCCGTCGGCAGCTTTTGGATCGCGCCGTATAGAAGCACGTACATGATCCCCGTGTTGACGACGCCGAGCGTGACCAGTTGCAGCCAATGCGTGCCAGTCGAAGGCAGCGCGTCGTACTGCACGAATGGCGCGAGCACGATCACGCCCGTCATCACGGTGATCAGCGCGATAAGGTGCGGCGGCGTCTTCTTCAAGTGCTTTGTGATGATCGACGAGACCGCGTACAGAAACGCCGCGCCCACGGCGTACGCGACGCCTTGCAGATACTGTCCCGGCATCGCGAGCACGGCCGGCTCGACTTTCACGACGAATACGAGCCCGACGAACGCGATCAGCATCCACATGATCGTCGACGCCGTGATGCGTTCGCGGAACACCAGTGCGCCGAGCGCGACAAGCATGAACGGCTGCGTGCTGTAGACGGTCGTCGCCATCGAGATCGACGCGCGCGAGTAGGCGGCGAATAGCAGCACCCAGTTCACGACGATGGCGGCACTGCTGAGCGTCGCAAGCAGGATCATCCTCCATGAGAACAGCGTGCGTTTGAGCAACCCGAGCGCCGCGCAGATCAGAAGCAGCGTCGCGCCGCCGAACAGACATCGGAAGAACGCGACGTTCAGCGCCGATTGCTGCGACGAGACGACCAGCCAGCCGATCGTTCCCGACGTCAGCATCGCAAGCGTCATCTCGACCGCGCCGCGCCGTACTTCGTGAGTGGAAGTCATTTGAAACGCTCCGGAAGAATCACATCTTGCGAGCAGTGTAATTAATCAGAAGCGCGGGCTACATCTCTAAAATGAGGCAATCAACGAAATCGACTTAAGAAGCGAAGGCCAAAATGACGAGGCGCCTTACTCCTGTTTCGAAGCAGATGCCAGCGCCCGCAACGCTCGACGATACCGATCGCCTGCTGCTCGCCGCGCTCGCCGACGATGCGCGTCAGCCCGCCAGCGAACTCGCGCGCAACGTCGGCCTGTCGGCGCCCGCGACGGCGGATCGCTTGCGCCGTCTCGATGCGCTGGGCGTGATCGAGCGATTCACGGTGCAGATCGATCCGCGCGCGCTGGGCTACACGCTGCAGGCGATCGTGCGCGTGAAGCCGTTACCCGGCCAGTTGCATCTGGTGGAAGACGTAATACGCCGCATTCCCGAGTTCGTCGAATGCGACAAGGTGACGGGCGACGATTGCTTTATCTGTCGGCTGTATTTGCGCACGATCGATCAGCTTGACGAGATTCTGTCGAAAGTGACCGAGCGTGCCGAAACGAGCACGGCCATTGTCAAGTCGACGCCCGTGCCGCGTCGCTTGCCGCCGCTCGCCTGAACCTGCGAGCGGCGCGTGCCCTTTAATCGGTCAGGATTCAAAGCTCGACGGCTTCGAAAAACGCCAGCATTTCCGCGACGAGTTCGGCGGGCGCTTCTTCGGGAATGTAGTGGCCGCACGGCAGCGAGCGTCCGCTGACATCGCGCGCGACCTTGCGCCATTCGGCAATCGGCTCGAAGCACGTCTCGATCACGCCCTCCGCGCCCCACAGCACGCGCAACGGACAGCCGATCTTGTGACCGCGCTCGATATCGGCGCGGTCGTGATCGAGATCGATCGTCGCCGATGCACGGTAGTCTTCGCACATCGCGTGCACGGCGCCCGGCTGACGCAGCGCGTCGCGATATTCGGCGAGCACTTCCGGCGCAAACGGCGCAAGGCCCGCGTGGCGGCTGCCCATCACGCGGTCGACGTAGACGTCCGGATTGCCTTCGATCAGCGTTTCGGGCAGCGGCTGGGGTTGAATCAGAAAGAACCAGTGGAAATAGCGGGTTGCGAAGGTGCGGTCGGTGGCTTCGTACATCGCGAGCGTCGGCGCGATATCGAGCAGCATCAGACGTTCGACGGCGCCGGGAAAATCGAGCGCCATCCGGTGCGCGACGCGCGCGCCGCGATCATGCGCACAGACGAGAAACCGCTCGTAGCCGAAGTGACGCATCACGGCGACCTGGTCGGCGGCCATCGCGCGTTTCGAATACGGCGCGTGCGTCGCATCGCTCGGCGGTTTCGCCGATGCGCCATAGCCGCGCAGATCAGTGGCGATCACGGTGAAATGCGCGGCAAGCTCGGACGCGCAGCGATGCCAGATCAGATGGCTCTGCGGATGACCGTGCAGCAGCAGCAAGGGCGGCCCGGCTCCGCCCTTGACTCCATGAATATCGACGTCACCGGCCTTGACGCGAAAAGGTGTGAAGTCCTTGAAGGGCATGTCGGTCTCTCGCTGTCGTTGTGGGTCTGGGCATTGTAGAAGGCTGGTGCGAGCGCGCGAGTGGGATAGCCCACGCTTTCGTAGAACCTGAACACTCCTTCGAACGTCGCGGCGCGAGCAGTGCGCGCGAGACTCGCCTATAATCGAACGACCGTTCTTAAATCAGCTCAACGGTTGTCGCGAACGGCGCGGCACTACGGACATCCCGCGCAAAGCGCAGGCCGCAGCCGCTACACTCATATCGCCGGACGCCGATGGCGCCGGCAAGTCGATCAGGAGACTCGCACCATGGCATTGCCCGCCGTCCTGCAGCACCTCGCGCTGCCCGTCGTCGCTTCGCCGATGTTCATCGTCAGCTATCCGGAGCTCGTGCTTGCGCAGTGCAAGGCGGGGATCGTCGGATCGTTTCCCGCGCTCAATGCGCGCCCGGCCGAACTGCTCGACGAATGGCTGACGCAGATCCAGGCGTCGCTCGCCGAGCACAGGGCGGCCAATCCGGATGCCATCGTCGGGCCGATTGCCGTCAATCAGATCGTTCATCATTCGAACCCGCGGCTCGAGCACGACATTCGCGTGTGCGTCGAGCACAAGGTGCCGATTTTCATTACGAGCCTGCGCGCGCCCGCGAAGGAGATCGTCGATGCCGTGCACAGTTACGGCGGCATCGTGCTGCACGACGTGATCAATCTGCGTCACGCGGAAAAGGCGCTCGACGCGGGCGTCGACGGGCTGATTCTCGTTGCCGCAGGCGCGGGCGGCCATGCGGGCACGACGTCGCCATTTGCGCTCGTCGGAGAAGTGCGGCGCATTTTTGACGGACCGATCGTGCTGTCGGGCTCGATCGCCAACGGCGGCTCGATTCTCGCCGCGCAGGCCATGGGCGCCGATCTCGCGTACATGGGCACGCGCTTCATCGCGACGAAAGAAGCGCATGCCGTCGAAGGCTACAAGCAGGCGATCATCAACGCTAATTCCGCCGATATCGTCTACACCAATCTGTTCACCGGCGTGCACGGCAACTACATTCGCGAGAGCATCGTAAGCGCGGGTCTCGATCCCGATGCATTGCCCGAGTCCGACAAGTCGAAGATGAATTTCGGCAGCGACAAGGCGAAGGCATGGAAGGACATCTGGGGCGCGGGCCAGGGCGTCGGGCTGATGCACGATGTGCCGAGCGTCGCTGAACTTGTCGCGCGTTTGAAGCAGGAGTACGACGTGGCCAAGGCGCGTCTCGCCATCGGCCGCCAAGGCTGTTGATGCCGCGCGTCGGGCGGCCGCGCGCGCTGACGTGCGGCCTTCGCATCAACGCATCACATATTCCGCCGATACTGTCCGCCTACTTCGAACAGCGCGTGCGTGATCTGTGCGAGCGAACAGACGCGCACCGCATCCACCAGCACGGCAAACACGTTTTCATCGTCGATGACGGCCCGCTTCAGGCGTTCGAGCATCGCAGGCGCTTCTTCTCGATGCCGTGACTGGAACGCGCGCAGTCGCTTCAGTTGTCCCTGCTTTTCTTCTTCCGTCGAGCGCGCGAGCGCAATCGGCGGCGGCGCATCGTGCGCATGCGCGCCGAGGAACGTATTCACGCCGACAATCGGATACGAACCATCATGCTTGCGATGCTCGTACAGCATCGACTCGTCCTGAATGCGTCCACGCTGATACCCCGTTTCCATTGCGCCGAGCACGCCGCCGCGCTCCGTCAAGCGGTCGAACTCCGCGAGCACGGCCGCTTCGACGAGATCAGTCAGTTCGTCGATGACGAAGCTGCCCTGGTTCGGATTCTGGTTCTTCGCGAGTCCCCACTCGCGATTGATGATCAACTGGATCGCGACCGCTCGGCGCACCGAGTCTTCCGTCGGCGTCGTGATCGCTTCGTCGAACGCGTTCGTGTGCAGCGAGTTGCAATTGTCGTAGATCGCGATCAGCGCCTGCAACGTCGTGCGGATATCGTTGAAGTCGATTTCCTGCGCGTGCAGGCTGCGCCCCGACGTCTGCACGTGGTACTTCAACTTCTGGCTGCGCTCGTTCGCGCCATAGCGGTCGCGCATCGCGACTGCCCAGATGCGCCGCGCGACGCGGCCGAGCACCGTGTATTCCGGGTCCATGCCGTTCGAGAAGAAGAACGACAGGTTTGGCGCAAAGTCGTCGATGGCCATGCCGCGCGCGAGATATGCCTCGACATATGTGAAGCCGTTCGCGAGCGTGTACGCAAGTTGCGAGATCGGATTCGCGCCCGCCTCGGCGATGTGATAGCCGGAGATCGACACCGAATAGAAATTGCGCACGGCGTGCTCGACGAAGTACGCCTGAATGTCGCCCATCACCTTCAGGCTGAATTCCGTGGAGAAGATGCAGGTGTTCTGGCCTTGATCCTCCTTCAGGATGTCGGCCTGGACCGTGCCGCGCACGTTCTCCAGCGCAAAGCGGCGCGCGTCGTCGAGTTCCTGTTGCGACGGCTCGCGTCCTTCCTGTTGCGCCTTCGCGCGCGCGAGCGCGATCTGCTGATCGATCGCGACGTTGAAGAACATCGCGAGTATCGTCGGCGCGGGACCGTTGATCGTCATCGACACCGACGTTTCGGGCGCGCACAGATCGAAGCCGTCGTAGAGCGCGTGCATGTCGTCGAGCGTCGCGACGGACACGCCCGAATTGCCGACCTTGCCGTAGATGTCGGGCCGTTCGTCCGGCTCTTCGCCGTATAGCGTGACGGAGTCGAACGCCGTCGACAGGCGCTTCGCGGGCATGCCTTCCGACAGCAGTTTGAAGCGCCGATTGGTGCGGAACGGATCGCCTTCGCCGGCGAACATGCGTGTCGGGTCTTCGTTTTCGCGGCGGAAAGGAAACACGCCGGCCGTGAATGGGAAATAGCCGGGCAGATTGTCGAGCATCAGCCAGCGCAAGATTTCGCCGGGGTCCTTGAACGCGGGCAGCGCGACCTTGCGGATCTTTGAGCCCGACAAGGTTTCGACGGTGAGCGCCGTGCGGATTTCCTTGTCGCGAATCTTCACGATATGTTCGTCGCCGGAATAGGCGGCGACCGTCCGAGGCCACGAATCGAGCAGCGCCTTTTCGCGCTCGCCCATTTGCAACGTGCGCGCATCGATCAGCGCATCGAATGCGCCGGCGCTTCGCGCGCCGCCATCGGGTTCATCGAGCATGCGCCGCGCTTCTTCGAGATGCCAACGCTCGCGCGCAAGCTGCGACTGCGCTTCGACGCGCTCGCGATAACCGCGCACCGTCAGCGCCACATCCGACAAGTACCGCACGCGCGCCGGCGGCACGATCGCGTTGCGGCCCGTCGAGTGGCGCACATCTTCCATGCGGGGCAGCCGCCCGTCGCTCTCGCGCAACCCGTATTCGCGCAGCGCGCTTGCGATATGTTGGTACACCGCTGTCACGCCATCGTCGTTGAAGCGCGACGCTATCGTACCGAATACGGGCATCTCGTCGACTTTCGATGCGAATTTTTGATGGTTACGCTGCACCTGTTTCGCGACGTCGCGCAGCGCATCGGCGGCGCCCTTGCGGTCGAACTTGTTGATCGCGACGAAATCCGCGAAATCGAGCATGTCGATCTTTTCGAGCTGGCTCGCCGCGCCGAACTCGGGCGTCATCACGTACAGCGACTTGTCGGCGTGCGGCACGATCGCGGCATCGCCCTGGCCGATTCCCGATGTTTCGATCACGATCAGATCGAAGCCCGCCAGCTTGCACGCTGCAATCGCGTCGGGCAGCGCATCGGAAATCTCGCTCGACGCCTCGCGCGTCGCCAGCGATCGCATAAAGACCCGCGCCCCGCTGCCCCACTCGCCCGTCGCATTCATGCGAATCCGGTCGCCCAGCAGCGCGCCGCCGGACTTGCGGCGCGAAGGATCGATCGCGATCACCGCGATGGTCAGCGAGTCGCCATAGTCGAGGCGAAAGCGCCGGATTAGCTCGTCCGTCAGCGACGACTTGCCCGCGCCGCCCGTCCCCGTGATGCCGAGCACGGGGACGTTCGCCTGTTCGGCTTGCTGATTGAGCTGCGCGCGGGTCGAGTCGTCGAGTTCGCCCGTTTCGAGCGCCGTGATCAGTTGCGCGAGCGTGCGGAATGCGGCGACGTGGCTTGCGTCTTGATGAAGCGCGCCCGCGAGGTCGCGGGCCAGTTGCGCCGGGGATGCATCGGATCGCGCGGCGCTGCGGCAGCGCGCGATCATGTCGTCGATCATGCCCTGCAGCCCGAGCCGCTGCCCATCATGCGGCGAGTAGATGCGTTGGACGCCATAGCGCTCCAGTTCCGCGATCTCATCGGGGACGATCACGCCGCCGCCGCCGCCGAACACCTTGATCCGCTCGCCGCCCCGCTCGCGAAGCAGGTCGACCAGATAGCGGAAGTATTCGACATGGCCGCCCTGGTAGCTCGATACCGCGACGCCATCCGCGTCTTCCTGCAACGCGGCCGTCGCGACTTCTTCGACTGAGCGGTTGTGGCCGAGATGGATCACTTCGACGCCGCTCGCCTGGAGGATGCGCCGCATGATGTTGATCGACGCATCGTGGCCGTCGAACAGCGCGGCAGCCGTGACGAAGCGCAAGCGTCTTGACGACTGCGCGTCCGATGGGCGTTGCACGGAAGGCTGTGATGCCTGCTCCGAAGGCGCGTCGTCGCCGATGCGCCGCGGCGTGGAAAGATCGGTCATGTCTCCCCCGGATCGAATCGTCAGGTTCGTTCGTCCCTACTTCGCGGGTACTGCCTGCAACCAGTATAACGATACGACCCGATCGCCCGGGTGGCGTTCAGCAAAGCCTGATGCGTCGCCGCTCCGCCCGCACTCGAGGACTCACCGCACCGCCAGCGCACGAATCTGATCGAGCGTCGGCCAGAGCGTCTCGCTGGCGAAGCGCTCGGCGATGAAATCGACGAACGAACGCACCTTCGCCGACAGATGCCGGCGGCTCGCGTACACGACATGAATGGGCAGCTCGCGCGGCGGCAGTTCGTCGACGAGTAGCGGCACGAGACGGCCCTCGGCCAGATCGTCGCCGATCACTTCCGTGCCGAGCAGCGCGAGCGCCGCGCCCTGCAACACGACGACGCGCTGCGCTTCCAGATGATTGACGATCAGATTGCCCGACGCCTTCACGCGCGCATTGCCCACGTTCGCGCCCGCCACCAGTTCCAGCGCGGACACGCCCGCGTACTCGATGAAATTGTGCGCTGCGAGATCGGCGACACGCTTCGGCGCGCCGTGCCGCTCGATGTATTCCGGCGATGCGCACAGCACGAGGTGCGCAGTCGCCACCTGCCGCGCGATCAGCGACGAGGACTTGAGCCCCGACGGCGACGCACGGATCGCCACGTCGAAGCCTTCGTCGATCAGTTCCACCACGCGATCCGACAGCGTGATATCGACGGTGACTTGCGGATGTTGGGTCGCGTAGTCGGCGACGGCGCTCATCACGTGACGCAAGCCGAACGCCGATAGCGACGACACGCGCAGCCGCCCTTGCGGCACGACGCTCGCCGCGCCCACCGCCTGCTCAGCTTCGTCCAGTTCGGTCAGCACCTGGCTCAGCCGCTCGTAGTATTCGCGCCCGGCTTCCGTCGGCGCGACGCGGCGCGTGGTCCGGTTCAGGAGCCGCGCGCCGAGCTGCTGTTCGAGATGCATTACGTGCTTGCTCGCCATCGCCGCGGACATGTCCATTTTCTCCGCCGCGCCGACAAAGCTGCCGACCTCGACGACGTGGCGAAACACTTTCATGCTGACGAGGGTATCCATGGCGATCGCTCGGGACAGGAATGAATCGGGCTGATTCCCGGGACTTTATCAAGGAGCCGTCGACAATGCGCGGCCACGCGGCCTCGCTCACAAAAAAGCCCCGCCTTCCGTGAAGTAGACAGGGCCTTGCGGACAGACGGCTCAAAGGCGTCGTCGTGGATCTAGACGAGTAATCGGCCGATCAGAACTTCGCGCGGATGCCGACGCCGGCCGTATAACCCGACGACTGGCTGGTGTACTTGTCGTAGAGGTAGGCTGCGTACACGTCGGTGCGCTTGGACAGCGGGTAGTCGTAGCCGAGCGCCGCCGACTGATGCATCTGGTCCAGGCCGCCCGCATCGCGCGAGTATGCGTACGACGCCATCACGGTACCCGTGCCCAGCGGCACCGACACGCCGCCTTGCGCCGTGTTCACGTGCCAGCTGCCGACTTCCTGGTCGTTCTTCGTGTACATGTACTGGCCATAGAACTTCACGAACTTCAGGTCGTACGACAGGCCGAGTTGCGCAACCGACTGGCTCTTCAGGCCCGCGACCAGCGAGCCCAGGTCGGCTGGCGCGCTGTTGAAGTTGACGTACTGATAGACGCCCGTCGCTGCGAACGGACCATGGAAGTACAAGAACTGCGCACTGTACTTCTTCGAGCTGTTCTGGCCGGCCGTATTGCCGAACGCGTACATCGCGCTACCTGACAGGCCGTTGAAGTTCGGCGTCGAGTACTGGACCGCGTTGTTCCAGCCGGAATCGCCGACCACGCCCATGTCCGTCGTGTAGGTCGGGAACGTGCCTAGGCCGAGGAACACGTGGTAGACCATCGGCGAGAAGACGTACGAGTCGATGAACGGGTTGAACAAAATCGTCGACACGAACAGTTGCGTGGTCAGACGGCCCGCCGTCACCGTGCCGAACGGCGACTCGACGCCGACATACGCGTTACGGCCGAAGAAAGTATCGCCGTCGAAGCGGCCGAACTTGCCGTTCTGCGCGCGGAAGAAGTCTTCCAGCGTGAAGATCGCCTTGTAGCCGTTGCCCAGATCTTCCGAACCCTTGAGGCCCCAGTACGACGTCGACATGCCGCCGCCCGACACGTTCCTCGCCGTCTGGCTGCCCGGGAACTTCGTTGCGCCGACCCACTCGTCGACCTGGCCATAAAGCTGCACGCTCGACTGCGCGAACGACGAAGCCGACGCGGCGGCCAGCAATGCGCCGACGGCGCCCGCCTTCAAGGTTGTTCTCAGCGCACGGCTGACGGATGTTTTCATGGGTTCTCCTGTCTTTGTCAAAAGGGTGTGGCTGTGCGGCGGGGCGCTCGCGGTCCGTTTCTGTTATCCGTCTGAATCGTCGAGCCAATCTGGGCTGGATAAATCTTTGCGGACCATTTTTGCGGACAAAAATAGCTGTACTTATTGCCGGTATATCGGACTGGATAGTTTGGTCGACTTTCGGCCTGATACTCGTTGCCCACGCATCTTGTTTCCGCGATGCGGCAAACCGGCGCCGCCCGCCTTGAGGCGCGCGGATTCCGCAGTACCGGGGGTGATGCGACGCGCATCGATCGCCCGATGACGCACTGCCGCAACGAAGACGAGATTTGATGACGAAACGGTGGACGCTGACGAGCGATTTCAAAAATGTGTGGCGTGCTTACGTCACATCAGCGCGAATGATTCGCTCGGGATGAGGGAGCTCGAGGCGGCAATGAGCGAGAACAAAGGTTTGATCCAGCCTTACGAACAAGGCCGACGCGCGACAAAACTGGCGGGGAAGAAAAGCTCAGTTGCGATACGGCGACGGCGCCGGGATGCGGGAGTCGGCGGGAGGACGCGGAATCTGGCGCGAGACGCCGCGCTCTTCGTTGTAGCGCGCAACGTCGTCGCGAATGGACCCGACGTGCGTCGATTGCGCATTGGCCGGTGGCCGCGGCGCGGGACGCGAATCGGTGCTGATCGGTGTGATCGCGCCGGCGTATTGCGTCCCGACGTATTGCGCCGATGGACGACCGCGGTAGACGTCGTACGGAAGCGTCATGCGTTGCATAGTGTCACGGCTCGCGCTGCCGCCGATGTGGCCGGCATACGCGTCGCTCGCGTCCGATCGGCTGGTCGCGTTGACGCGCATGCGCTGCGCGTCGTTTCTCGCATAGTGGCTACTGTGAGCCCCGTCAGGCGAAACGTTTGCGCGCGGCAACTGGTTTCCGTGTACAGGGCCGTCAAACGATGAGACACGATGAGCCGCGCCGCCGAAGAAGCCATGCCCTCCGTGCGACGGGAACGGTGGCTTTGCGTAAGCGAGCGAAGTCAGCGCAACGACCAGCGCGCTCGTCCCCCACCATTTGATCCTCGACAGCCCTACATGCACCATGTTTCACCTGCCCGACGATCCACCTGAAAGCCCGCCGTTCGAGCTGCGGCCGGGCTTGTTCCGGGACTGGCGCGGCGGCGCGGCAATACTTGCCACGCGCGATGTCCCAACGGCCTTCGAACAGTAATTTATTGGCCCCCCCAAGGGGTGTCGAGCCAAAAAATGTTAGGTCTGCGGCACTCTTGTAACGCATTGTTACTGCGACGCTTTTTCACCACAAATCGCTTGCGGAACCCTCCGAAAAGGCGCTGAAAAAGAAGTTGTTCGAACACCTGAATTCGTCTGAACAGTGACGCGCCAAAGGCATCCGAAACGGCTAGGCGAGACGATCTCGCCGATACCGAAATCGACGTTCTTGCCGGGCATCGCGATGTGCGCGAACTGATTCCTGCACGGCGCCCGTTTAATGCGCTCAGGTAATTAATCGATTCGGCAAATGAATTTGCTTTTTTAATCGCTTTGCGTTGACAATAGCCCTTTGGCGTTCGCCTGCCTGCCAAACGGCAAGGCAACCGCCTGATCAGTATCGAGATTTTGAAAGAGATGGCCCGTCCGAAATTCCTCCCCGACAATTTCACGCTCTGCCTCATCGGCACCGTGATTCTCGCCAGTCTGTTGCCCGTTCACGGTCAGGCGGCGAAGGCGTTCAACTGGGTCACGGACATCGCGGTCGGGCTGCTGTTCTTCCTGCACGGCGCAAAGCTGTCGCGCGAGGCAATCGTTGCCGGCGCGACGCACTGGCGGCTACACATCGTCGTGCTGCTAAGCACGTTCGCGCTGTTTCCGATACTCGGGCTCGTACTCAAACCGCTTCTTTCGCCGCTCGTCACGCCCGCGCTCTACGCCGGCATCCTCTTCCTCTGCACGCTGCCGTCGACGGTTCAGTCTTCGATCGCGTTCACGTCGATTGCGAAGGGCAACGTGCCCGCGGCCGTATGCAGCGCGTCGGCCTCCAGCCTGCTCGGCATCTTCATCACACCCGCCCTCGTCAGCATGATCGTGACGAGCCAGGCGGCGAGCGGCGGTTCGCCGTGGCATACGGTGTGGAATATCGTGCTGCAACTGCTGGTGCCGTTCGTCGCCGGGCAGTTGCTGCGACCGATGATCGGCGGATGGATCGAGCGCAACCGCGCCGTGCTGAAGTTCGTCGACCAGGGCTCGATCCTGCTGGTCGTGTATGCCGCGTTCAGCGAGGCGGTCAACGAAGGGCTGTGGCATCAGATTCCGCTCGCCGCGCTGGGCGGGCTGCTGGTCGTGTGCGCAGTGCTGCTGGCGCTCGCGCTCCTCGCGACGATGATCGTCAGCAAGCGTCTGGGCTTCAGCCGCGCCGACCAGATCACAATCATTTTCTGCGGCTCGAAGAAAAGTCTCGCGTCCGGCGTGCCGATGGCCAAGGTCATTTTCGCGACGCACGCGGTCGGCGCCGTCGTTTTGCCGCTGATGCTGTTCCATCAGATCCAGCTGATGGTGTGCGCCGCGCTCGCGCAGCGTTGGGGCGCGCGCGACACCAGCGCCGAAAAGCGCGCTGCGAAAAAAGGCGCGACAGCCTCTGTTGCGCGCCGCTAGGCCCGCGTGCGATCCATACAAGATGTGATTCATAAGCGCTCTCCCTGAGTGCATGTCGTGAAGGCCGCCTACGGGCGGCTTTTTCGTCGGCGTTTCGCTATTTCAGCGCGCCGCCCACATCCTGTCGCGTCGGCCAAATGTCGTAGGACAAAAGCACGGAATCGCTAGCCTTTTGCTCCCGTTTCGCTCCCTCTTTTCGGATCGTGGAAGCGCTTCCGCCGCTCGCGGCACGGTGCATCGACTGTCACTAAAAATTCACTTAATTCCGTATGAATAATGCCGATATGCCGACGGTCGAATGCTCCGGTCGTTTGTCATGTCCCAACGCTCGTCTTCCCCAACCGTAGCGCAGCGCATCGAAGACCTGATCGCGCAGCGCGATCTGTCTGCCGTCTTCCAGCCCATCGTCGATTTCGACGACGGCGCCATTCTCGGCTATGAGGGCCTGATTCGCGGACCGGTCGGCACGCCGCTCGAAACGCCGTACGCACTGTTCGCTCAAGCCGAAGCCGAAGGCAGCGTGATCGCGCTGGAACGCGCGGCCGCGCGCACCTGCATCGAGGCGTTCGCGCAGCTCGCGTACGAAGGCAAGCTGTTCCTGAATTTCAGCGCGGGCGCGATCCGCCAACTGGCCGACGACCGCGACGGCACGTTCGTGATGTTGCGAAAGATGGGCGTCGAAGCCCAGCGCATCGTGATCGAGCTGACCGAGCAGAGCGCAATCCCCGACGTCGCGAGTTTTCTGCCCGCAATCTCCATGTTGCGCATGGCGGGCGCGCAGTTCGCGCTGGACGACTACGGCACGGCGAACGCGAGCATGAACCTGTGGGTGCGCCTGCAGCCGGACGTCGTGAAAATCGACCGCTTCTTCATCCACGACATCGCAAGCGACCCGCTCAAGTTCGAGGCCGTCAAGGCGATGCAGCATTTCGCCGCGGCGAGCGGCGCGCGGCTCGTGGCCGAGGGCATCGAAAAAGAAGCGGATCTGATCGTCGTGCGCGACATGGGCATCGGCTGCGGGCAGGGCTATTTCTTCGGCAAGCCACATGCGCGCCCGCCGCGCGCCGTCGCCGACGACGCCCGCGAAGCGCTACGCGCCGGCCACATTGCCGTCTTTCCCGAAGCGACGCGCGCGGTCAGCGCATCGCCTTCGGGCGGCATGGCGTCCGCGAAAATGATCGTGCACGCGCCCGCGCTGCCGCGCCACGCGACGAACAACGATGTCCTCGAACTCTTCAACCGGCTGCCGAACCTGCACGCCGTCGCCGTCGTCGAGCAGAACGAGCCTGTCGCGCTGATCAATCGCCGCGCGTTCATGGACCGCTACGCGCTGCCGTATCACCGCGAGCTGTTCGGCAAGCGGCCGTGCATGCTGTTCGCGAACGCGTCGCCCGTCGTGATCGAAAAGTCGATGACGGTCGAGGACATGGCGAAGCTGCTCGCCAGCGACGACCAGCGCTACCTCGCGGACGGCTTCGTGATCACCGATCAGGGCCGCTATGTCGGGCTCGGCACGGGCGAAAGCCTCGTGCGCGCAGTGACGGAAGTGCGCATCGAGGCGGCCCGCTACGCGAATCCGCTCACCTTCCTGCCGGGCAACATCCCCATCAGCTCGCACATCAGGCGCCTGCTCGGCAACGACTCGGGCTTTTACGCGTGCTATGTGGACCTGAATCACTTCAAGCCCTTCAACGACCAGTACGGCTACTGGCAAGGCGACGAAGTGCTGAAGTTCGCCGCGCACGTGCTGGCGGAGGTGTGCGATCCGACGCGCGACTTTCTCGGGCATGTAGGCGGCGACGACTTCCTGATCCTGTTCCAGAGCGACGACTGGCGCGAGCGCGCGCAACGCGCGATCCACGTGTTCAACGAAGGCGCGCAGCGCTTCTACGCGCCTGCGGACCGGCTCGCGGGCGGCATCCACGGCGAGGACCGCCGCGGCAATCCGACGTTTTTCGGCTTCGTCACGATGGCGATCGGCTGCGTGCACGTCGAGCCGCAAACCGGCCAACAGCTTCATAGCAGCGAGGACATCGCGTCGGTCGCGGCGCTCGCCAAACGCCGCGCGAAGAGCGAGGCTTCCGGTCTGGTGCTGATTGGATTCGAGGAAAGCCAGGCGCTGCTGCGAGGACGGACGGCGGCCGCCGTCGACTGACCTTCGAGCCGGCTGACTTTTCGCGTCAAAGCGTCACCGCGGCAGCAGCCCGCACCTGACGCGATGGCCTATTGGGTCGACACCCAACGGGCCGACATCCCCCTGTCATCACGAGCAGTCACCTTCGAGCCAAGGGCCGACTGCCCGTGCCCCCAGTCCCATCTCGCATCGAGCCACCTGCAAGCTCGATCCATCGCGCGCGCCCGCTGGCGTCGAAATATTCGGCAGACCACGTCAATCGGCGATTCAGCGATTCGTTTATCGAATTTTACTAAACAAACAATTAGCCTCCGGCAAGCCTGTCTACGGGTATCTACGCGTATCTAAAGCCAGCTGACAGGGGTTTCTGCGCAGCGTTTTACTATACAATCGGCCGAATCTGAACTTCGCTGCGGCGCGTCTGCGCGCGGCCGCTTCTCTCGATGGCTACAACGATCCGCGACGTCGCCCGCGCCGCCAGCGTGTCGATCGGCACCGTCTCGCGAGCGCTGAAGAATCAGCCGGGCCTGTCGGAATCGACGCGCGAGCGCATCGTCGAAACGGCGCGCCGGCTCGGCTACGACTCCGCGCAATTGCGCCCGCGCATTCGCCGGCTCACGTTCCTGCTGCATCGGCATCACAACAACTTCGCGGTCAGCCCGTTCTTCTCGCATGTGCTGCACGGCGTCGAAGACGCTTGCCGCGAACGCGGCATCGTCCCGTCCGTGCTGACCGCGGGTCCGACCGAAGACGTCGTCCAGCAGATGCGCCTGCACGCGCCGGATGCGATCGCTGTCGCGGGCTTCGTCGAGCCGGAAACGCTCGCGACGCTCGCCGCGATGCAGCGCCCGCTCGTGCTGATCGATCTGTGGGCGCCGAATCTGCGCTCGGTGAATCTCGACAACCAGGCGGGCGCCGCGCTCGCGATGCAGCATCTGTTCGCGCAGAAGCGCACGCGTGTCGCGTTCATCGGCGGCTCGCTCGCGCACTACAGCATCGCGCAGCGCGCGCTCGGCTACCGGCGCGCGTTCTTCGAAGCGGGGCTGCTGTTCGATCCGTCGCTCGAAGTGACGATCGACGCGGGACTCGATCCCGACGCAGGCGCCGCGCTCGCGATGGAGCGACTGCTCGACCGGCCCGGCCCGCGCCCCGACGCCGTCTTCGCGTACAACGACCTCGCCGCGCTCGCGGCACTGCGCGTGTGTCTCGCGCGCGGCCTGCGCGTGCCCGAAGACATCGCGATCGTCGGCTTCGACGACATTCCCGCCGCCGCGCATGCGCGTCCGCCGCTCACGACGATCGCCGTCGACAAGGAAGCGCTCGGACGTCGCGGCGTCGAACTCCTGCTCGAAGATGCACCGTCCGCACCCGATATCCGCGTACCCGTCCAACTCGTTGTCCGTGCCAGCACTTCGGTGAATACGCCATGAAACAACCCGACACGACTCTTTCGAACGACAACGCCGACCACAAGGCGCCGCCCGTCGCGAGCTTCCGCGACAGCGCTTTTCTGCTGTCGCACATCAACGACACGCTGCGCTTCTACGCGCCGAACGTGCTCGACCCGAGCGGCGGCTTTTTCCACTTCTTCCGCGACGACGGCTCGATCTACAACCGCGCGACGCGCCATCTGGTCAGCAGTTGCCGCTACGTCTTCAACTATGCGATGGCGTACCGGCAGTTCGGCGATCCGCAACATCTGGAATACGCGCAGCACGGCCTGAAGTTCCTGCGCGACGGCCACTGGGACCCGCATCATCAGGGCTACGACTGGGAGATAGACTGGCGCGACGGGCACAGGCGCACGCTCGACGCGACGCGCCACTGCTACGGCCTCGCGTTCGTGCTGCTCGCGTATTCGCACGCGGCGATGACGGGCATCGAAGAAGCCAAGCCGATGATCGCCGCGACGTTCGAGCTGATGGAGCACCGCTTCTGGGACGCGGCGACGGGTCTCTACGCCGACGAAGCCACAGCCGACTGGCGCGTGAGTTCCTATCGCGGACAGAACGCGAACATGCACACGACGGAGGCGCTGCTCGCCGCCTACGAAGCGACTGGCCATCTCGTGTACCTCGACCGCGCGGAGCGCGTCGCGACCAATATCACGTTGCGCCAGGCGAAGCTCTCGCAAGGGCTCGTGTGGGAGCACTTTCATGCGGACTGGTCGGTGGACTGGCACTACAACGAGGAAGACAGCTCGAACATCTTCCGTCCGTGGGGCTTCCAGCCCGGCCACCAGACGGAGTGGGCAAAGCTGCTGCTGATTCTCGAACGTCATCGTCCGTTGCCGTGGCTGCTGCCGCGCGCAATCGAACTGTTCGACGCCGCGATGACGCACGCGTGGGACCACGATCACGGCGGCCTCTACTACGGCTTCGGCCCGGACCGCACGGTCTGCGATCACGACAAGTATTTCTGGGTGCAGGCCGAAACGTTCGCGACGGCGGCGCTGCTCGGCAAGCGCACGGGCAACGAGCGCTTCTGGGACTGGTACGACGAGATCTGGCGTTATAGCTGGACGCACTTCGTCGATCATCGCTATGGCGCGTGGTATCGCATCCTCACGTGCGACAACCGCAAGTACAGCGACGAAAAGAGCCCGGCCGGCAAGACCGACTATCACACGATGGGCGCATGCTACGAAGTGCTGCATCATGCGTTGCACTCGGCGTCGCAGCCCTCCGGCAAGTCCGAATAACCCTGTACGGTGAGCATCATGAGCGCAAGCCCCGAATTTCCCGCTGATTTTCCCGAATTCGTATCCGCCGGCGACATCCTCACCGATCTCGTCCGCACGGGCCCTTCAACGTGGCTGTCGGTGCCCGGCGGCGCGGGCTGGAACGTCGCGCGCGCCGTCGCGCGGCTCGGCCTGCCGACGGCGTGCGCCGGCTCGCTCGGCGTCGACAATTTCTCCGACGATCTGTGGAACGCCAGCGTCGCCGCCGGTCTCGACATGCGCTTCATGCAGCGCGTCGAGCACGCGCCGCTTTTGGCCATCGTGCATCAGACGCATCCGCCCGCGTACTTCTTCATGGGCGACAACAGCGCGGACCTCGCGTTCGATCCGTCGAAGCTGCCGGAAGGCTGGATGTCGCATGTGAAGTGGGCGCACTTCGGCTGCATCAGCCTCGTGCGCCAGCCGATCGGCGCCACGCTCGCGAAGCTAGCGGCCGAGCTGCGCGCGCGCGGTGTGAAGATCAGCTTCGATCCGAACTACCGCAATCTGATGGAGCACGGCTACGAGCCGACGCTGCGCCACATCGCGTCGCTTGCCGATCTGATCAAGGTGTCGGACGAAGACCTGCGCCTGCTGTTCAAGACCGATGACGAAGCGTCCGCCCTCGCGCAACTGCGCGCGATGAACCCGAAGGCGATCGTGCTCGTCACGCGCGGCTCGGAGAAGGCGACACTGATCGACGGCGAGCGCATCGTCGAAGCGCAGCCGCCACGCGTGGCCGTCGCCGACACCGTCGGCGCGGGCGACGCGTCGATCGGCGGCCTGCTGTTCAGCCTGATGACGGCGCCGCAACGCAAGTGGGAAGAGCATCTGGCGTTCTCGCTCGCGGCGGGCGCGGCGGCGTGCCGCCATTCGGGCGCGCATTCGCCGACGCTCGACGAAGTGGTATCGCTGCTGCAGGATTGATCGGGAAGAAGTTGCCGCAAGAGGCCGTCGGAACGCGTGCCGAAGCTGCAACTTCACCCGTCTGCGCAACGGCGCTCGACGGCGCGCCAAAGCCGCAAGCGTGCCCCGAAGCACCGACATGTGAGCGTCGAAATCGCGTGCTACGATGGAATCTCCCCCTTGCAGGAGATGCATCATGGAGGACGTCACCTACACCAAAGGTCTGTACACGGCGACGGCGACGACCCGCCCGTTGGACGGCGGGAAGTATCAGGGCGTGGTTTCGCTCTCGCGCGACGAAGGCGAAGAGACAGAGGACACGGTCTACGAAGTCGAAGCCACCTCGGCTACCGCCGACGAAGCGCTCGAAGAAGCGAAGGCACTGGCCCACAGAATCCTCGGCGAAATCGAACTATAAGCATCGGGCTTGTGCGCCGGGTTGTATGCACCGGGTTGCATGCATCGAGGCAGACGTGGCGCGTCCGCCGCGCGCCGCGCCGATGACCTTTATGACTTGAACAGGCTGAGGCGATCATGGCAGAACCGCTCTTTCTTTACGGCGTGTATGCGATACACGTTCGTCCGCTCGAACTTCAAGGCGCGCGCTGGGACGCGGAGTACGAAATCCGGCATCGCGATCATCCCGTGCAGCGCTGGACCACGGTAGGTGGCGACGCGGGCTTTGCAACCGAAGCCGAAGCGATCGAATCGGCGCATCAGCAAGCCGTCGCCGATATCGAACACGGCGCGGGCGTGCCGAAGCCGCGGACATTTCCCTGATACGACGCCCGCGTGTCGACGGCCGGCGCGGGATGAACAGACCGCGCATCACGGCGATCGACCTGCGGTCGTCTGCGTGCTCCCGTCCCGGCGCACGCAGTTCTTCTCCGACGCGCCTACGCACTGAGCCTGGCTGCAGCGCTCGACGCACCGCGCGGCTGCGCCAGCGTGACGGCAACGCTACGTGTATCGAACGGATTCACGCGCTACACTACGCGCGACAGCGGGTGCCGCGCGCGTGCGCCGTGACGCTGCAGAACACCCAGGTCAGCAGAACAAGAATGAGCGCGCCCCCGCCCGATTCCAAAGATCATCCGCAACGCAAAGGCCGAATCCTCGATCGGAAGATTCGCATGCGCTCGCACGTCGTCGTCGCGCACGGTCTGCCGCTGCGCGTTTGGCAGGACCTCTACCATCGCGCGCTGACGATCAGCTGGCCCGTCTTCTTCGTGTCGCTCGCCGTCCTCTTCCTGCTGCTGAACTCGTTTTTCGGATCTCTGTACGAACTCGGCAGCGCGTCGATTGCGAACCAGAACCCTAAAGGCTTCGCGGGCGCGTTCTTCTTCAGCGTCGAAACGCTCGCGACGGTCGGCTATGGCGACATGCATCCGCAGACGCTCTACGCTCACCTCATTGCGACGCTCGAAATCTTCGTCGGCATGTCGGGCATCGCGCTCGCCACGGGTCTGATCTTCGCGCGATTCTCGCGCCCGCGCGCCAAGATCATGTTCTCGCGTTTCGCGATCGTGCGCCCCATCGACGGACGCACCACGCTGATGGTGCGCACGGCGAACGCGAGACAGAACGTGATCGTCGAGGCTCGCGCGCGGCTTCGGCTGATGCGCGTCGAGCGGTCGTCGGAAGGCTATGTGCTGCGCAGGATCTACGACCTCGGCCTCGTGCGCGACCAGCAGCCCATGTTCTACCTCGGCTGGAACCTGATGCATGTGATCGACGAAGCGAGTCCACTGTATGGCGAAACGCCGGAGAGCCTCGCCGAACAGGACGCGTCGCTGCTGATCACAATAGAAGGCTCCGACGAAAACACCGCGCAGACGATGCAGGCGCGCTTCTCGTGGCCCAGCGACGACATCCGCTGGCACCACCGTTTCGTCGATCTGATCCGCGAAGAAAACGGCGTGAGCCATATCGACTACACGCATTTCGACGATGTCGTGCCGCTCGCGGCGCACGAGATCCAGCAACAGCCGACGGGCTGACCGTTCGGCGCGAACCGCGCGAACGGCGCGGCCCGATCAGCGCGCGGATTTCAATGATGCAGTTTCAGCGCGTCGATTTCCCGCTGCTCGACGGCCATCGCCCGCGCGTGCGCGTCGCGCGCCATTGCCCGCTCGACGTATTCGCCGATGCGCCCCGACGCTTCGAGCAGTTTCGCGACGAACGCGATCTGCAACGTGCTGGCCAGCAGCAGATCGGCGGCCGTAAAGCGCTCGCCGAGCAGCCATTCGCCTTCGTCGAGCGCCGTGTCGATCGCCAGTTTCACGCGCTCCAGATTGCCCCAGCCGAAGCTGAACGAATTGCCCGAAGCGCCCGTCAGCTTTTCGGCCATCGCCGGTTCGAGGCAGCCCGGCGTGAAGAAAAGCCATTGCAAAAGACGCCCGCGCAGCGGATCGCCGATGGGCGCGCCGAGCCTCGATTCGGGAAAGCGATCGGCGAGATACAGCAGCACCGCGCCCGATTCGGCGACCTGCACGCCGCCGTCGTCCAGCGCGGGCAGCTTGCACATCGGGTTGACGTGATGGAAATCGGTCGTGTCCTGCTCGCCCGCGCGAAGGTTCACGCGCGCCAGTTCATACGGCGCGCCGATCTCCTCGAGCATCCACAGCGCGCGGAACGCCCGCGTCTTCGGCCAGTAATACAGCTTCATCGCCCCTCCCTGTGCCTTCGGTGCATATCGGTCGGCATAGCGTAACCCATCGGCGGGCCGCGCGAACCTCATCCGAATGGCCAGGCATCCCGACAAAAACGGCCCCGCCAGCCCGCCGCGAGACATCGAAAAAGGCCGCTTTCGCCGAAGCGGTGGATCTATCTCAAAACCGACTGGAATGCCAGGAATCCTCTCGCCCGCGACTTATCAATCTCAAAAAGTAGCAAGAATTCTCTCTAATTGACGCGAAAGAATGGAGTCTCTTTCGCGGCGATGGCAACGAGGACGATTTGCATCCGGCGAAACGCATAACAGCAAACAGCAACGGAGACTCCACGATGACCGCTCGTCTGCCCATCGACGGCACCCCGGCACTCGCCGACTACCGCCTCTCGGACAACCTCACCGCCACGCGTGGCCGCATCTTCCTGACGGGCACGCAGGCGCTCGTGCGCCTCGCGCTGATGCAGCGCCAGCTCGACAAGACGAGCGGCCTGAACACGGCCGGCTTCATCAGCGGCTATCGAGGCTCGCCGCTCGGCATGGTCGACCAGCAGTTGTGGAAGGCGAAAAAGTTGCTCGACGCGAACGACGTGCGCTTTCTGCCCGCGATCAACGAGGAACTGGGCGGCACGGCGGTGCTCGGCACGCAGCGCGTCGAAGCGGACCCGGAGCGCACCGTCGATGGCGTGTACGCGATGTGGTACGGCAAGGGCCCGGGCGTCGACCGCGCCGGCGATGCGCTCAAGCACGGCAACGCTTACGGCTCGTCTCAGCATGGCGGCGTGCTGGTCGTGGCGGGCGACGATCACGGGTGCGTGTCGTCGTCGATGCCGCATCAGAGCGACTTCGCGATGATCGCGTGGCACATGCCCGTCGTGAATCCGTCGAACGTCGCGGACATGCTCGAATTCGGCCTGTACGGCTGGGCGCTGTCGCGCTACTCGGGCGCGTGGGTCGGCTTCAAGGCGATTTCGGAGACGGTCGAATCGGGCTCGACGGTCGATCTCGACGCGCTGCAGACGCAATGGGCGACGCCCGATGGCTTTCAGGCGCCCGCAGGCGGCCTGCACAACCGCTGGCCCGATCTGCCGAGCCTCACGATCGAACAGCGTCTGCACGCGAAGCTCGACGCCGTACGCCATTTCGCGCGCGTCAACAGCATCGACAAATGGATTGCGCCGAGCCCGCACGCGAACATCGGCATCGTGACGTGCGGCAAGGCGCATCTCGACCTGATGGAAGCGCTGCGCCGGCTCGATCTCACCGTCGCCGATCTGGAGAAGGCGGGCGTGCGCATCTACAAGGTGGGCCTGTCGTTCCCGCTCGAAATGACGCGCATCGACGCGTTCGTGTCCGGTCTTTCCGAAGTGCTCGTGATCGAGGAGAAAGGCCCCGTCATCGAGCAGCAGATCAAGGACTATCTGTACAACCGCAAGGAAGGCGCGCGGCCCGTGATCGTCGGCAAGCATGCGGAAGACGGCTCGATGCTGCTGTCGTCGCTCGGCGAACTGCGCCCGTCGCGCATCCTGCCCGTGTTCGCGA
The DNA here is from genome assembly GCF_038900755.1 of Paraburkholderia diazotrophica. Lineage (GTDB taxonomy): Bacteria > Pseudomonadota > Gammaproteobacteria > Burkholderiales > Burkholderiaceae > Paraburkholderia > Paraburkholderia diazotrophica_A. The sequence goes on along the minus strand of NZ_JBBPEN010000007.1, from coordinate 307,290 downwards.
ACTGGCTCGCGAAGCACAAGCCCGCGCTCGATCGCCGCGAGCGCGTCGTCGATCTCGTCGCGCCGCAAATCCTCTCGAATGCCGCCGATGCCGTGAAGCGCACGCCGTATTTCTGCTCGGGCTGTCCGCACAACACGTCGACGAAAGTGCCGGAAGGATCGATTGCGCAGGCAGGCATCGGTTGTCACTTCATGGCTTCGTGGATGGAGCGCGACACGACGGGCCTGATCCAGATGGGCGGCGAAGGCGTCGACTGGGCCGCACATTCGATGTTCACGAAGACGCGCCACGTGTTCCAGAATCTCGGCGACGGCACGTACTTCCACTCGGGCATTCTCGCGATCCGCCAGGCCGTCGCGGCCAAAGCGACGATCACCTACAAGATCCTCTATAACGACGCCGTCGCGATGACGGGCGGCCAGCCCGTCGACGGCAGCATTTCCGTGCCGCAGATCGCACGTCAGGTGGAAGCGGAAGGCGTGTCGCATTTCGTCGTGGTCAGCGACGAGCCGGAGAAATATGACGGCCATCATGGCCTTTTCCCGAAGGGCACGACGTTCCATCACCGCAGCGAACTCGACAAGGTGCAGCGCGAGCTGCGCGACATCGACGGCGTGACGGTCCTGATCTATGACCAGACGTGCGCGGCTGAAAAGCGTCGCCGCCGCAAGAAAGGCGAGTTTCCCGATCCCGACAAGCGCCTCTTCATCAACGAAGAAGTGTGCGAAGGCTGCGGCGATTGCGGCGTGCAATCGAACTGTCTTTCCGTCGAACCGGTGGAAACGCCGCTTGGCCGCAAGCGCCGCATCGATCAGTCGTCGTGCAACAAGGACTATTCGTGCGTGAACGGCTTTTGCCCGAGCTTCGTGACGGTCGAAGGCGGCAAGCTGAAGAAGGCCGCAGGCGTCGCATTCGATGCAGCCGCGTTGACCGCGCGCGTCGATGCATTGCCGTTGCCCGCGACGCAGCTCGACGCCGCGCCGTACGACATTCTGGTAACGGGCGTCGGCGGCACGGGTGTCGTGACGGTCGGCGCGTTGATCAGCATGGCCGCGCATCTGGAAGGCAAGAGCGCGTCGGTGCTCGATTTCATGGGCTTCGCGCAGAAAGGCGGCTCGGTGCTGTCGTTCGTGCGCTTCGCCGCGCGCGACGAATGGCTGAACCAGGTGCGCATCGACACGCAACAGGCCGACGTGCTGCTCGCCTGCGACATGGTCGTCGGCGCGAGCGCCGATGCGTTGCAGACCGTGCGTCATGGCCGCACGCGCATCGTCGTGAATACGCATGCGATTCCGAACGCGTCGTTCGTGCAGAACCCGGACGCGAATCTCCACGCGGATGCGCTGCTCGACAAGATGCGTCACGCAGCGGGCGAGGAGCGCATGTCGTCGTGCGATGCGCAATCGCTCGCGACGCGCTTCCTCGGCGACACGATCGGCGCGAACATCCTGATGCTCGGCTTCGCGTGGCAGCTCGGGCTCGTGCCCGTTTCGTTCGCCGCGATGATGCGCGCGATTGAACTGAACAACGTCGCCGTGCAGATGAATCAGCTTGCGTTTTCGATTGGCCGCATGGCCGCCGCAGATCCCGCCGGACTCGAAGCGCTGTGGTCGCAGTGTCATGCTGCGCAGCCCGCCGCTTCTCTAGAAGCGCTCGATGCGTTGATCGCGGACCGCGAAGCGCGGCTGCTCGCCTATGGCGGCGCGGCTTACGTGAAGCGTTATCGCGCGCTGGTCGACGCGGCGCGTCAGGCGGAGCGCAAGCTCGACGGCACGCATGACGAACGCTTGAGCCGCGCCGTCGCGACGACGTTCTATCGGCTGCTCGCGGTGAAGGACGAATACGAAGTCGCGCGCCTGCACAGCGACCCCGCTTTCCGCGCGGCATTGGAAGCGCAGTTCGAAGGCATTGCAGGCAAGGACTTTGGCGTGAAGTTCAATCTCGCGCCGCCGACGCTCTCACGCGCAAGACACGGCGCGAAGCCGAAGAAGAAGACGTTCGGCCAATGGATGTGGCCCGTGTTCGGCATGATGTCGAAGTGGCGCGGGCTGCGCGGCACGATGCTCGATCCGTTTGGCCGCACCGTCGAACGGCGGATGGAACGCGAGCTTTCCATCGACTACGAAACGACGATGCAGCGTGCGTTCGTAATGCTCAACAACGTCACCGCCGACGATATCGTCAAGCTCGCGGATCTGCATGCGCGAGTGCGCGGCTATGGTCACGTGAAGCTCGCGAATCTCGCGGCCGTGAAACGCAGCGAGCGCGAACTGGCCGCGCGTCTGCATATCGAAGCGGCCACGGGCGCGGCCGTCAACGCAGCGCTCGAAGAAGCGAAGGGCGCGGGTACGTTGCGTGGCATTCCCGTGGTCGTCGCGAAGTGATGTGATGGTCGAACGCGTGTGCCGCGCTCAGGTGTTTGAGCGCGGCGCGCGCTGACGGCGCAGATCACAGGCTGTCGAGCGACGTCCTCGCGTGCCGCACCTTTTCTTCGTCGACGGGCGCGAGGCCCTTGCCGTCGACACGCACGCCCGAGCCGAAGTGAACGGCTGTCACCTGCGTCGCGCGCACGAAGTCCGCGACGCGATCGGCGCTCAAGCCCGCACCTGCCAACACCGTGCAATGCGTCCCGTCGGCGCGCCGCACGAGCGAGCCGATCTCCGTCGTCGCATCGAGCGCGGAAGGCTTGCCGCCCGACGTCAGCACGTTCGTGACGGCATCGAAGCCGAGCAGCACGTCGAATGCTTCGTGCAGATCGCGTGCTTCGTCGAATGCGCGATGAAATGTGATCGGCATGCCATCGGCGGCTTCCACGACGCGCGCCAGGCCCTCGCGATCCACTTCGCGCGACGCTGTTAGCATCCCGATCACAACGGCGTTCGCGCCCGCCAACTTCGCCGCGCGCACGTCGCGCAGCATCACGGCGAAATCGCCGGCATCGTAGATGAACGACCGGCTATGCGGCCGCACGATCACGTTCACGGGAATCGGCACGGCAGCCACCACGGCCTCGATCAAACCGATGCTCGGCGTCAGCCCGCCCTCGCCCATGGCGGTGACGAGTTCGAGACGATCCGCGCCGCCGCGCGCAGCGGCTTTCGCATCGGCGAGCGTCGTCGCGATCACTTCGAGCAGCACACGTTCGCTGGCCATATCAAAGAGTCATGTCGTGATGAAAGTGACATGATCTCAGAAGCGCGGCTCCTCGAACCAGTCGATGTCGCCGCACAGCACGCAGGTACGGTTGCCGATCTGCGTCGCCACCGACAGCGTCACGCACGGCACCGCTTCGTTGATCGACAGATACGGCCGCGTCACGTGCACGCGGTCGGGCGCGTCGATCGCCGTGCGGAAATATGGACGGCGCAGCCAGTTCGCGCCCTGCGCATCGGATAGCGGGAGAAAGCGCGTTTCGTGCGTCGCGCGGTCCGCCCGCAGCACCACGTTGCGCCCGGCCTGCCGCCCTTTGTCGTCGAGCAGATAGCAGCGCGCCGCATGATCGAGCGCGAGAAAATTCCAGCACACTTCGTCGAGCGGTTCGCCGGCTGCGAGGCGTTCCGCCGCGCGCTCGAATGCGCGAATGTACGGCGCGAGCCGCGACGCGTTGCGCCGCTCGCGCTGCTCCGCTTCCGACTGGCAACGCTCGGTCAGCTCGCCGATGCACGCCGCCGCATGCACCGCGTCGGCGAGCCCCGGATGCGGACGCGCGAAGTAAAAGCCCTGCACGAAATCGACGTTGCAGGCGAGCGCCATATGCGCTTCGTGCTCCGTCTCGACGCCCTCGATCAGCACCAGCTTGCCCGCCTCGTGCAGCAGCGCGACGAGGCCCGGCAGGATCGACGCCATGTCCGCGCGATGCGCGGCTTGCGACAGCATGATGCGGTCGAGCTTCACGATATCGGGATTCAGTTGCCAGATGCGCTCGATGTTCGAATGGCCCGCGCCGAAATCGTCGAGCGCGATGAGGAAGCCGCGCTCGCGAAACTGGCGCACGGCATCGGCGAGCCGCTCGATATCCTGCGCGCTTTGCTCCAGCACTTCGAGCACGATGCGCCGCGGCGACAGGTTCAGCCGGCGCAGATTCGCGAGCAGCGCCGCTGAATGATACGAGTCGATCAGCACGCCCGGATGGACGTTGAGAAAGAGCCACTCGCGCTCGGCGCCGAGCACGTTGAAGTTCTCGAGATGCAGCGACTGCGCGAGCCTGTCGACGTGCAGCACCTCGCCGACGCGCGCGGCCTCGCCGAATACGTCGACGGGCGACACCACGCGATCGAATGGGTCGTGCGCGCGAAGCAGGCCTTCGTAGCCCACGGCACGCATGTGCGAGAGGCTGAATATCGGCTGAAAGACGCTCGTGAGCGTCAGGTCGCCGTGTTGTACCGAATAGCGCTGCAGGCCCGAGGTCACGCTGAGCTCGAATCCGTGCGGCACCGCTGTTCTTTCCTGTTGCGCAATGGTCATGCAGTCCTCTCACGCAAGAGTCCGGTACGCGCGTCGCGAATGCGAAAGCGCGGCATACGTCCTCAAAATGTGCGTCATCGGCTCCTGATAAGCAAGCTCCATGCGCACGGTGGCGCACGCATCATCGAAAGTCGCATCTGGCGCTGCACCGCGCGCAATGCGCATGCGTCGCGCGAGGGCGTGCGATGCACCGTCGCGGTGCGCAAGGCTTTCGGTCATCTTGCGAGGTTCGCGGCGGGAATTCATACGATCGGGCTACACTTCGGGCTGATCGAAACGCTGGACGGCAGCGTCCAGAGCTTGCGCTTCATGCCGCTACGAAGCGCCGCTGCGACGCGCAGCAGCAAAGGGCGCTTCTGCCGCTCCGAAACATCGCCTCGCAGCTTCGCCGCTGCTTCGCGCTTCCGCCTGTTGTCCACATCCCGCTTCCGATGGAAATCGTCTTTACCGTTCTGATCCTGCTGCTCGCCGTTGCCGCTTCGGGCATCGTCGTGCGGCTGGTGCCGTTCAGGCTGCCGCTGCCACTGGTGCAAATCGCGTTCGGCGCGCTGCTCGCGTGGCCGCGTCTCGGCTTGCATGTGACGTTCGATCCCGAACTGTTCATGATGCTGTTCATTCCGCCGCTGCTGTTCGCGGACGGCTGGCGCATACCCAAGCGCGAGTTCTTCATGCAGCGCCGCGCGATCCTGATGCTCGCGCTCGGCCTCGTGTTCATGACGGTCGTCGCCGTCGGCTATTTCGTTCACGCGATGGTGCCGTCGATGCCGCTGCCCGTCGCCTTCGCGCTCGCCGCCGTGCTCTCGCCGACGGACGCCGTCGCGTTGTCGGGCATCGCGGGCCGCAACCGGTTGCCCGAGCATCTGATGCACATCCTCGAAGGCGAAGCGCTGATGAACGACGCGTCGGGCCTCGTCGCGTTGAAGTTCGCGGTGGCCGCCGCGCTGACGGGCGTGTTCTCGCTGCGCGATGCCTCGGTGAGCTTCGTGATCATCGCGCTCGGCGGACTGGCGACGGGCGCAGCCGTCAGTTGGCTCTTCAGCTACGCGTCGACGCGCATTCTCAATCTCACGGAAGAAGGCGACCCCGCGCCCGGCGTCGTGATGACGATGCTGATTCCGTTCGCCGCATATCTGTTCGCCGAGCACTTCGACTTCTCGGGCATTCTCGCCGCCGTCGCGGCGGGCATGACGATGAATTACTCGACGTTCGCCAGCAGGAGCCCGGCATCGGCGCGCGTGCGGGCGAGCGTCACGTGGACGATGATCGAGTTCATCTTCAACGGCATGGTCTTCATTCTGCTCGGGTTGCAGCTGCCGCATATCATCGGCCGCGCGCTGCTCGATGCGCATGCGGTCGAGAGCGGCTCCGAACTGCGACTGATCCTCTACGTCGCGGCCGTTTCAATCGCGCTCTACGCGCTGCGTTTCGTGTGGGTGTGGCTGCTGCGCTGGTTCGCGAGCCGCGGCGCGGCGAAACACGGCGTCGCGAACGCGGTGCCGGGGCTGCGCACCGTGTCGATGACGACTATCGCGGGCGTGCGCGGCGCGGTGACGCTTGCGGGCGTCCTGTCGTTGCCCGTCGCGCTGTCGAACGGAGAGCCGCTGCCTGGACGCGATCTCGCGATCTTCATCGCGTCGGGCGTGATTCTCGTGTCGCTCGTCGTGGCCGTGGCCGGCTTGCCGTTGCTGATGAACGGCGCGCGGCGCCGCGCCGATCCGCATGCTGCCGAGGAGCGCGCGGCGCGCATTCAGGCCGCGCAGGCGGCGATTCGCGCGATCGACGAACTGCACGAAACGTTGACGGCCGATCTCGACGAAGCGTCATCGGCCCATGCCGCCGATGTGACGGCGCGCGTGATGGGCATCTACCGCAGGCGGCTCGCGACGCTCGACGACGACATCGGTCCCGCCGACAAGGCGCGGCGCACCGAAGAACTGGAGTTTCAGATGAAGCTCGCGGCGATGCGCGCCGAACGCGCGACGCTGCTCGACATGCGCAGCAAGCTGCGGATCAACGACGACACGATGAACAAGCTGATGCGCGAAGTGGATCTGTCGGAGACGGCACTGCTCACGCGCGGAAAAGAGAAGGACTGAGACGACGCAGATCAGAACGGCGCCTCATGAGCCAAGGGACTCAGGGGCGCCGTTTTTTGGTCATTCAGGAAACGTCAGACGGCCGGCTCTTGCGGACCTTTGCGACGCAGCAGCGCGTACAGAATGATCGCGCCGAACGTCGCCGTGCCGATGCCGCCCAGCGCGAAGCCGCCGAACTTCAGCGAGAAGTCGCCGGCGCCGAGCACGAGCGTCACGGCCGCGACGATCAGGTTGCGGTTGTCGGAGAAGTCGACCTTGTTGACGACCCAGATGCGCGCGCCCGTCACCGCGATCAGCCCGAACACGACGATCGACACGCCGCCCAGCACCGGGCCCGGAATCGTCTGGATCACGGCGCCGAATTTCGGCGAGAAGCCGAGCACCAGCGCGATCACCGCGGCGATCACGAACACGAGCGTCGAGTAGATCTTCGTGACGGCCATCACGCCGATGTTTTCCGCGTACGTCGTCACGCCCGTGCCGCCCGCGAAGCCCGACACCACGGTCGCGAGACCGTCGCCGATGAACGCGCGGCCGATGTAGCGGTCGAGGTTCTGCCCCGTCATCGCGCTCACGGCCTTGATGTGGCCGAGGTTCTCCGCGACGAGAATCACCGCGACGGGCGCGAGCAGCATCATCGCCTGGCCGTTGAAGGCGGGCGCCATGAAATGCGGCATGCCGAACCACGCCGCGTTCGCGACGATCGAAAAGTCGATTGGCTTGCCCATCCCCATGCCGTTCGTGACGACGGCGTAAATCAAGTAGGCGATCAGCAGGCCGACGAGAATCAGCAGACGCTGCAGCATGCCGCGCGCGAACACGGCCACGGCGCCGACGCACAGCACCGTCACGAGCGCCATGTACGAATCGAAAGCGCTGCCGCTCACGCCCTTGACGGCGATCGGCGCGAGATTCAGGCCGATCACGGCGACGATCGAGCCCGTCACGACGGGCGGCATTAGCGTTTCGATCCACGCGGTGCCGATGGCCGACACGATCAGCCCGATGACGATGTAAGCGACGCCGCACGCGATGATCCCGCCGAGCGCGACGGGAATGTTCGGGTTCGGCCCTTGGCCCGTATAGCCTGTAATCGCAATCACGAGACCGATGAACGCGAAGCTCGAGCCGAGATAGCTCGGCACGCGGCCACCGACCAGCACGAAGAACAGCAGCGTGCCGATACCCGACATGAAGATGCACAGATTGGGATCGAAGCCCATCAGCAGCGGCGCGAGCACCGTCGAGCCGAACATCGCGACGACGTGCTGGACGCCCATCGCGAGCATCGACGGGCCGGGCAAACGCTCGTCGGTGTTGACGACGCGCCCTTCGACGCTCTTCGGCTGGACGCGCCAGCGCGGAAAATAGGAATCGGCCATCGCGGGGGGCTCTCCTCTATTGGCGTAGATCTTGTGTGGGGTGCATCGCCGCGTGCGCGGCGCGGTCCAGGATGGGATTCTTGAACTACGCGCGAGTGTACGGAGAGCGCCTGGCGCTGACAAGCCGCGCAAAATGCGCGGGCGCGACCGCGTTGCCCGGTGTTGTATCGAAGCGAAAACCCACCGGTTTTTAGCTTTCTGAGCGTGCTGGCGGCCTGTCGCGGCGCCTCTTTTTTGAGCAATCGCGGAATGACAGCTCGCGCGGAACGCCGCAGGCTTCCCCTATGCGCCGTTTTCCCGAATGCGCGCTTTGGGAGTTATCTGATATCAGAACGGATGCCGCGCTCTCTACACTGCAACGGCTGCGTGACCCCGATTGATTGAGTAGCGCTAGCGATGTTGTAACTCTCCGACTTTCCGCTCATGCTCCCCGGCATGAGCGGTTTTTTTTCGCCTTCAGCTTTTGCGTGTCCTTATGCAGGCCGCATCGCTTGCATCGAAGCGACGACACGAGTGAGCCAATCACCCGCCGCTGCCGCGCAACGCGTCGATCAGTTCGAGCGGATCGAACGGCTTGCGCAATTGCGCCGCTTCCTGCAATTGCAACTGCTGTTCGGCTGACAGCGGCGCATCCGAGCCCGTGACGAAGACCACGCGCATGTCCGGCTGCCGCTCCCTCGCATCGAGCGCGAGCTGGATACCCGACGCGCCCGCCAGCCCCACATCCGTCAACAGCACGTCGAACGTTCCGTCGTTCAGCATCTGCATGGCCTGTTGCGCATCCTGCGCTTCAGCGACGTCGAGCCCGAACGTGCGCAGCAGTTCAGCCGTGCTGACGCGAACCAGTTCGTCATCCTCGACGAACAGGACGCGCAGATTGCGAATCGCATCGAACGTCCCGTTATTGCCGCGATCGACCAGCCGCACGGTCTGCGAGTCTTCCGCCTGCAGCGTGACCGCGTCGTCCGGGCGCGCGTACTGTGCGCGCAACGTATGGTGCAGCTTGCGCGCGAGCGCATCTTTCGAATACGGCTTGCTGAGCAGCGCGACGCCTTCGTCGAGACGCCCCGCGTGCACGATCGCGTTATCCGCGTAGCCCGACGTGAACAGCACCGCGATGCCGGGCTGCCGCTCACGCACCTTGCGCGCCAGTTCGGTGCTGCGCATCGACCCTGGCATCACGACATCGGTGAAGAGCAGATCGATGGGCACGCCGCTCTCGACTATGGCAAGCGCACTCTGCGCATCCTTCGCCTTCAGCACGCGATAGCCCAGAGACGCCAGCATCTCGACGACCGTCGTGCGCACGTCCTCGTCGTCCTCGACGATGAGGATCGTTTCGGCGCCGCCTTTCGCCGGACCGGCGTCGACATCCGTTTCGAGGTCTTCTTCTTCGCGCACGCGCGGCAGATAGAGCCGAATCGTCGTGCCGTGTCCAAGTTCGCTATAGATCTTCACGTGGCCGCCCGACTGCTTGACGAACCCATAGACCATGCTCAGGCCTAGCCCCGTGCCCTGTCCTTCGGGCTTGGTCGTGAAGAACGGTTCGAACACGTGCTCCTGCACTTCAGCCGACATGCCCGAGCCCGTATCGGTGACGGCGACCATCACGTACTGTCCCGCCGTCACTTCGGCGTGGCGCTTCGCGTACGCATCGTCGAGCGACGCGTTGCCCGCTTCGATGGTGAGCTTGCCGTGGCCGTCCATCGCGTCGCGCGCATTGATCGCGAGATTGAGCAGCGCGTTCTCGACCTGAAACGGATCGACGAGCGTATTCCACAGGCCGCCCGAAACGATCGTCTCGATCTCGATGCCGTCGCCGAGTGCGCGGCGCAGCATGTCGTCGAGGCCGCGCACGAAGCGCCCGAGGTTCACCACTTTCGGCGCAAGCGGCTGACGCCTGCCGAACGCGAGCAGTTGCGACGCGAGCTTCGCGCCGCGCGCGACGCCCGCGAGCGCATTGCGCACGCGTTGCGCGGCCCGCTCCGAACCGGCGACATCGTCGGCGAGCAGTTGCAGATTGCCGCCGATCACCTGAAGCAGATTGTTGAAGTCGTGCGCGACGCCGCCCGTCAGGTTGCCGATCGCTTCCATCTTCTGCGCGACACGCAACGCCTCTTCCGCGTGACGCAGCGCCTCCTGCGTTTCGCGATCGCTCGTCACGTCGCGGCCGACGCCGTGAATCCGCTTCGTATCAGGATCGAGCGAGAACGTCCACGCGATCCAGCGCCACGTACCGTCGATATGACTCAGCCGGTTTTCGAAGCGCACGGACGCGCCCGTGCGGCGCAAATGGTCGAGACACTCGTTCGCCATCGAGAGATCGTCGCGATGGATCAGCGTGAAGTACGACTGATGCGCGAGCCAGCGCGTGTCGAGGCCGAGCAGGCGCGTCCACGACGGGCTCACGCGCTGCAACTCGCCGTTGAAACCCATGACCACCAGCAGCTCTTCGCTCAGATCCCACAGACGGTCGCGATCCGCGACAGCTTCAGCGACACGCGCCTCCAGCGTTTCATTCAGCTCGCGCAGCGCCTCTTCGGCTTTCGTGCGCTCGTCGATTTCGCGCTGCGCGGCCTGATACAGGCGCGCGTTGTCGATGGCCGTCGCGGCCTGCGCGGCGATGCCTTCGACAATGCGCTCGGCGCGCGCAGTGAACACGCCTGGCTTCGGATGGCCGAAGAACAGTCCGCCGAGCACCTCGCCCGTGCGCGACAACACGGGCGCGGCGAGATAGCTGCGTACTTCCAGATGCCCTTCGGGCATTCCGCGATGCGGCGGATTGTGGCCGTAGCGCGGATCGTTCGTCACGTCGTCGACGCGCACGATGCCTTCGCCTTTGAACGTCGGCGCAAAAATCCCCGTGTTGCGCGGCATCGGAAACTTCGCGAACGTGTCTTTCGGCACGCCCGAGAGCGTGTACAGCATGTAGCTGCCGCTCTTGTCGTCCTGCACATTATGGAAGAACGCGCCGAAGGCCGCGCCCGTGAGTTCCGTCGCCGCATCGACGACGACCTGCACCGCGCGGTTCAGATCGAGTTCAGCCGCGACGGCCGTGCCGATGCGATTGAGCATCTCGAGCATGCGCGACTCTTCGCGCAGGTGGTTGCCCGTCTCGCGCCTCAACTGCGCGAGCTGCAGATTGCCGGCGACGCGCGCGAGCAGTTCGCGCGCCGCGAACGGCTTGATCAGATAATCGTCGGCGCCCGATTCGAGGCCGCCCACTTTCGCCTCTTCGCCCGCGCGCGCCGACAGCAGCAGCACAGGTGTCTCGCTCAAGCCGGCATCGGCGCGCAGTTCGCGCAGCAGGCCGAAGCCGTCGAGCTTCGGCATCATCACGTCCGACACAACCAGATCGGGCTGCCAGACGCGCGCGGCCGCCAGAGCTTCTTCCCCGTCCGACGTGAGGCACACCTCGTGGCCTGCCGCCGTCAGGATGCGCCGCATGTAATCGCGCAGATCGGCGTTGTCGTCGACGACGAGCAGCTTGCCAGTGATCGCGCTGGCGTTGTCCGCCGCGGCTTGCGTGAAGTCGGCGAGCGCGCTCGTGTCGTCGTTGGCGGCGTCGGGCGCACCGGGCAGCCAGCGCAACGCGGCATCGGCGTAGCTCTGCGCCTGGAGGCTCGTCGCGGCGCGCGCGCCGTCGCTCGACGTTGCGTCCGTCGACGCGACGGGCGGCAGCACCACGGTAAAGCGCGTGCCCACGCCCAGTTTGCTTTCGACGCGTATCGCGCCGTCATGCAGGCGCACGAGTTCATGCACGAGCGCTAGCCCGATCCCGCTGCCTTCGACGGAGCGGCCCATCGCGCCTTCTACGCGATGAAACCGCTCGAAGAGCCGCGCAATCTCATGCTCGGGAATGCCGGTGCCCGTATCGGCGACGCTCATTTCGATGCCGCCGTTCTCCGCGCTCTTAACGCCGACGGTGATCGTGCCTTCGAGCGTGAACTTGAACGCATTCGACAGCAGGTTCAGCACGACCTTTTCCCACATGTCTCGATCGATCGGCACGAGATGTGGCAGCGGCTCGCATTCGACACAAAGCGTCACGCCCGCCGATTCGATCGTCGAGCGGAACAGTGACGCGAGGTCGGCGGTGAAAGCGGCAAGATCGGTCGGCTGCGGATGAAACTCCATGCGCCCCGCCTCGATGCGCGAGAAATCGAGCAGCGCATTCACCAGCTTGAGCAGCCGCAAGCCGTTGCGATGCGTGACTTCGATCAGCGGCCGGTCAGGCGCATTGGCCGCTTGCGGCCTCGCGAGCAGTTCTTCGAGCGGACCGAGCATCAACGCGAGCGGCGTACGGAACTCGTGGCTGATGTTCGAAAAGAAGGCCGTCTTGGCGCGATTGATTTCCGCGAGCGCTTCCGCGCGCCGCCGCTCTTCTTCATAGGCGCCCGCATAGCCGAGCGCCGCGCCGATCTGCCGCGCGACCAGCATCAGGAACGAGCGGTAGTTGTCGTCGACGAGCCGGTACGGATTAAGCCCGATCACCAGCACGCCGCCGCGTCCCGTTTCACCCGCTGGCTGCACGGGCAGCACGGCTGCCTGCGCCGTCGGCCGCTCCCATGCACCCGAGGGCAACGGCGCGGCGAAGCGTTCGGCCACATCCGTGACGATGGCCAGTTGCTGGCTGCGCAGCACGTCGATGAACGGCCATGCGGGATCGCGCGCGGCGTCCATCGAACGCGGCGCGGCGGGATGATCGGCGGCAATGCCGCTCGCGCCCACCAGCGACGCGACCGTGCTGCCCGGCTCGGCCTGATAGAAAAGCGCGAAGGTGACGTCGTACGGATCGCTCTTCAGCGCGAGCACGCTGTCTTCGCAGACGTCGCGCCATGAGAGCGCATCGCGCGTCGCCGCGCCTATCTCGCGCAATAGCCGCAACTGCCGTTCGCCGAGCACGCGCGCGGTTTCGTCGCTGTTCGCGCAGATGATGCCGCCCGTGCCGCCGCTGTCGTCGGGAATCGGGCTGTACGAGAACGTGTAGTACGTCTCTTCCGGATAGCCGTTGCGCTCCATGATCAGGAGCTTCTGTTCGTCGAACGTGCCTTCCGTACCCGTCAAGGCCGTTTGCAGCAGCGGACGGATATCGCTCCAGATTTCGCGCCAGACGGCCGACGTTGGCTGCCCGAGCGCAGCGGGATGCTTGCCGCCGATGATCGACTTGTACGGATCGTTGTAGAAGACGATCAGATCCTGTCCCCAGCCGATCCACATCGGCTGACGCGACGTCAGCATGATGCGGATCGCCGTCTTCAGGCTTTGCGCCCATGTTTCGGGCTCGCCGAGCGGCGTCGCGCGCCAGTCGTAGCCGCGTATCAGGCCGCCCATCTCTCCGCCGCCCGCGAGGAAGCTCGGCGCCGTGCTACCCGCGAACGCCGCATCCGCCTCAGGGTGCGCGCTCGCCATCGTATTGTCCGGTTTCATCGACGCAGCCTCACCTGTCCCGCCGTATCGCCCGCGCGCATGCATGCGGCCATTGCCAGATGCGCCGTTCGCGCGTGCATGCCGTTGTTGCCTGCTGCTTGCCACCTGCTAACTGTTCGTCAACTGCGCTGCTGTATCGCTCGTTCCCCTTGCCCGTTGTTCTTGTCTGCGGCTTCTTTCTCCCGGTTTTGAACTCGTCTTGCTCCAACTCACCCGGTCACGTCGGAACGCACCGGCGTACCGGGATTGCGCGGCGCGCCGAGCGTGCTGTCCGTCGCGATCACGCGCTCGATATCGTCGAGCGAAGCCGGCTTTACCAGGTGATGATCGAAGCCCGCATCGTGCGTGCGCTGCCGGTCGCTGTCCTGTCCGTAGCCCGTCAGCGCGATCAGCAATGCGTTCGCCGACGCTGGCTCGGCGCGCAACGCGCGCGCGACGTGATAGCCGTCGATGCCCGGCAAGCCGATATCGAGCAGCACCACTTCGGGCCTGAACTCCGGCGCGGCCGCAATCGCCGCTGCGCCGTCGTACAACACGCGAACTTCGTGCCCGAGCATTTCGAGCAGGATCGACATCGACTCCGCGCCGTCGACGCTGTCGTCGACCACCATCACGCGTCGCTTCGCACCGCGTTCGCGCGCGGAAGATTGCGCGCCTTCGTCGGGCGCGTCGCCGCATTTGGGCGCGCCTTCGTCGGGCGCGTCGCCGCATTTGGGCGCGCCCTCGTCCGACTGTTGCGCGACGGGCAGCGTGACGACGAACTCCGAGCCCATGCCCGCGCCCGCCGAAAACGCTTCGATCGTGCCACCGTGCAGTTCGCTGAGCGTCTTCGCGAGCGACAGTCCGATGCCCAGCCCGCCTTCGGAACGCGCGAGCGAATCTTCGGACTGCATGAACAGATTGAACACGTCGGCCAGTTCGTTCGGCGGAATGCCGATGCCGTTGTCGCGCACGCGAATCGCGATGCTGCCGTCCGTCCCGCTTACGTCGAGTTCGATCTCGCCGCCCTCCGGCGTGTACTTCGCCGCATTCGACAAAAGATTGCCGATGACCTGCGCGACGCGAATGGCGTCGCCGCGAATCATGCACGGCTCGTCGGGCATGCTGACGCGCAACGTGTGATGCTTTCTGTCGATGAACGGCTGGTTCGTCTCCACCGCCGTCGCGACGGCCGCCGCGATATCGACGCATTCCAGCTGCAGACAAATCTTGCCGTGCGTGATACGCGACACGTCGAGCAGATCGTCGACGAGCCGGCTCAGATGCTCGACTTGCCGACGCGCGATCATGCGCGCATCGCGCAATGCGGCGTCGTTTGCGTTATGACGCGGGTCCATCAGCTCGACGGCATTGCGGATCGGCGCGAGCGGGTTGCGCAATTCGTGCGCGAGCGTCGCGAGAAACTGGTCCTTGCGGCGATCCGCGTCGCGCAGCGCTTCCTCCGCGCGATGCAGCCGCAACAGCGCGCGCACGTTGGCGACGAGTTCCGCGGGTTCGATCGGCTCGGTCAGATAGCTGTCCGCGCCGCCGTCGAGCGCGCGGACCTTGTCGAACGACTGCACGGCGGCCGCCGACGTTTGCAGGATGAGTGTGGAGCGCGTCTGCGGGTCGCACTTGAGGATCGAGCACACTTCGATGCCGCTGATGTCGGGCAGCTTCACGTCGAGCAGCACGAGCGCGGGTTTGTGCGCGCGCACCTGATCGAGCGCGCCCTGGCCCGACGCCGCCTCGATCACCTCGAAACCGGCGTGCACGAGCACGCGCGTTTTCGCATAGCGCGCGCCGTCGTTGTCGTCGACGTTGAGAACGAGGGGAGCGGCAAGCGTCATGACTCGCCTCCGTGCGCGATTGCCGCGCCGCCGGTCGTACCGCGCGGCGCGCCGTGCGCCTCCGATGCGGCGACGGTTTCTGCCTTCACCGGCAACGTCGCGTAGAAGGTCGAGCCGGCGCCCGGCGCGCTGTCGACGCCCGTATAGCCGCCGAGCAGCGCAGCAAGCTTGCGGCACAGCGGCAAGCCCAGACCCGTCCCCTTGACGCGCTGCTGCAGATGGTTCTGCACCTGGCCGAACTCTTCGAAGATCACTTGCTGGTGCTCCTCAGCGATACCAATGCCCGTATCGGACACGAAAAACGTCACCTGTTCGCCGCCTGGCTCCAGCCGCGCGCCCACGCGAATCTCCCCGCACTCGGTAAATTTGAGTGCGTTGGAGACGAAATTACGCAGTATCTGCGTGAGCTTGGCTTCGTCGTTGAAGATGGGTGGCAAACCGTATGTGTCCTCGAAGATCAGCTTCACGGCCGGGTTAGTCAGCAGCGGCGTGAGCATTGCGCGCAGCGCCGCAAAGAGTCCCGAAACCTTGAACCAGACCGGCGTCACATCGGTTCGGCCCGCTTCGATCTTGGCCAGATCGAGCAGATCATTGACGAGTTCGGACAAATCCTCGGCCGATTTGCGGATAAGTAGCACCTGCCGTTCCTGCTCTGCCGACAGGTCGCCATCGAGCCGGTTCAGCAGCAGATTCGACAGCGCACGGATCGAGCTGAGCGGCGTGCGCAACTCGTGGCTCATGTTGGACAGGAAGCGCGATTTCATCGCGTCGGCGCGGCGCAGTTCGTCCGCGCGCTCGTCGAGTTCCGCGTATAGCGCGACCACGCCGCGGTTCGTCGCTTCGAGTTCCTGAGTGAGACGCACGAGTTCGTCCTGGCGGTCGCGCAGTTCCGTCAGCGTCGACAGCAGTTCGCGGTTCTGTTCGTGCACTTCGTCCATCGAATGGCGCACGCCGGCCTTGCTGTCCTGCAGCGCGTTCTGCTGGACGACGCTGCGCATGATCGCGTCGAGGTCGGTCATCGCCACGTCCTGCCGGTCGTTCGGCAGGTAGCGCGCCATCGAAACCGTCGTGCCGCGCTGCGCCGACGATTCGATCGCGCAGTGATCCATCAGCCGACGGCTGCCGGCGATGCCGAGGCCCATGCCCGTCGGCGACCGGTACGTGCCGTCGAGCACCGATTCGAGATCGCGGATGCCTGGCCCCTTGTCGCGCACGTCGATCTGAAACGCCTGTGGTTTCGCCGTGTCGTTTAAGGCGAACGACACTTCGCCGCCGTGCGCGTATTCGAATGCATTGCGCGCGATCTCCGATACCGCGCTTGCGATGCGTGTCTGGTCGAGCGGCGAGAAGCCGAGGCCAGCAGCAATCGAGCGAGCCTTGCGGCGCGCTGCGACGACGTCTTCTTCGGTATCTAGCCGGATCCGCAGTATGGGGGTCGTCATGCCTGAAATTTACTCCTGTCGACCAGAGTTAGTGCTTCAGCACTTACTCTGGTCCCATGCAAAGCAGTCGACCAGAGTTAGTGCTTCAGCACTTACTCCGGTCCCATGCAAAGCAGTCGGCTGGAGTTAGTGCTTCAGCACTTACTCCAGCCCCATGCAAAGCTCTTACTCCAGCCCCATGCAGAGCGCTTGCTCCGATCCCACGTCTCAATCGGGTCCCATGCAAGTCGATTGCTGGTCCGCCTTGACGACGACCACCGTTGCGTCGTCGCGGTGGCGCGAAAAATCGCGGTACAGCACAGCGGCGATCATCACCGCGGGCTGCAGATGCAAGCCCGGATAAGCGGCCAGATCCCAGCGAGTGCCGATGCCGTCCGAATGCAGGATCAGCAGCGCGTTGCGTGTCCACGGTATTTCGAGTTCCGGCGAATCGCGCATCGTATGACCGACGATGCCGTTGCGCGATGTGAGCTGCCAGCTGTTGCGCGCGCCGCTCGTCGAAGCGTTCGCGCCGTGCCCCAACGCGCTCGTAGCGAGTCTCGCTCCGCCGCTGACGGACGCAGGCCGCGCGACATTGAAGATCGACGCGGCGACGTTGCCCGTGCCCGCGAACGCGAGCTGCGCGCGCGCCAGATCGAGCCGCGCGATGGCGACGGCCGCGCCGCGCGTCGGACGCAGCGCGCTGTGCGCGAGTTGCATCAGCGTGGCGGGCGAGCGGCCCGCGCGCCGGCGCACGACGTCGATCGCGCTCGCCGCCGCCACATACGCATCGGGACCGTGACCGAGACCATCGGCGACGGTGATCGTGACGCCATGCTGATCGGCATCGACGCCCCACGCGTCGCCGCACACGGATTCGCCCGGATAAGGCACGCAGATGCCGCCGATGTCCGTGCCCGATGCTGGGCGGCCCGCGCGAGCGTTCGCGCCGCGGCTGCGCACGACGGCGCGCAGCGCGGTCCCGAGACGCGGCTGCGAGTACACGCACAATTCGTCGGACAGACGATTGATCGCACCGAGTCCCGTGCCGGGCGAGCCCGCCGTCGAGCGTCCGTCGTGAAAGGCGTGGCGCACGTCCTGCATGCCGGGACCCTTGTCGACGGCGATGATTTCGACGCCTTCGGCGAGCTCGCCCCTCGCATCCGCAGGCAGCGCGCGCACGAGCAGTTCGCCGTGCTGCGCATGCTTGAGAATGTTGGTCGCCGCTTCCGTCACGATCAGCGCGACGCGGCCTGTGTCCGTGTCGTCGAGCGCCCCTTTCCGCGCTGCGTCATTGGCGCCGCGGCGCGCGAACGCGACGCTGCTCGCGTCAGCGATTTCAAACGACGTGTGCATCCCGCGCAGACCGCTTAGCGAAGTTTCCATTTGGTGATCGACACCATCGTGCCTTTGCCTGGTTCCGACTGAATCTCGAACTCGTCGCACAGACGGCGCGCGCCACCGAGCCCGAGACCGAGGCCCGTTCCGCTCGTGAAGCCGTCTTGCATCGCGCGATCGACATCCGCGATGCCCGCGCCCTTGTCGACGAACGTGAGCCTGAGCCCTTTGCGCGTGCCGTTGACGAGCACGTTCAACGTCGCGTCGCCGCCTCCGCCATGCAATAGCGTGTTGCGTGCCAGTTCGCTTGCGGCCGTGACGAACTTCGTCTGATCGACGAGCGAGAAGCCTTGCGCGATTGCCTGGTCGCGCACGAGCTGGCGGAGCTTGACGATCTCGCGATCCGAGCGCAGGCCGACTTCGAGCGTCGACGCCACCACCACGCCGAATGAGTTCATGTGTGAGCGCCCTGATCGATCAGCGCTGTCGCTGCTGAAGCAGCGCCATGCCTCGTTCGACGTTCAGCGCCGTACGCACGCCGCTTAGCGTGAGCCCGAGTTCGACCAGCGTGATCGCCACGGAAGGCTGCATGCCGACGACGACTGTCTGCGCATCGAGCACCGTCGCCATCGCGGCCGTGTTGCTGATCATGCGGCCGATGAACGAATCGACAATGTCGAGCGCGGAGATGTCGATCAGCACGCCCTTCGCCTTGTCCTTCACGATGCGCGCCGTCAGATCATCCTGAAGCGCGATCGCGAGACGGTCGTGCATGTCGACCTGAATCGCGACGATCAGGCAATCGCCCATCCGCAGAATTGGAATGCGGTCCATGTCGCCACCTTAGCCGGCGGTGCGCGTCGAAATGTTCGACCCGCTCTTTTGCAGCGCAACGACGAACGCGTCCGCAAGCGTCGACTTCGTGATCACGTTCGTCAAATCGACGCCCAGATGCACGATGGTCTGCGCGATCTGCGGACGAATGCCGCTGATGATGCAGTCCGCGCCCATCAGACGCGCAGCCGCCACCGTCTTGAGCAGGTGTTGCGCGACGAGCGTATCGACGGTGGGCACGCCCGTGATGTCGATGATCGCAATCGCCGCGCCCGTTTCGACGATCTTCTGCAACAGGCTTTCCATCACGACCTGGGTGCGCGCCGAATCGAGCGTGCCGATGAGCGGCAACGCGAGAATGCCTTCCCAGAGTTGCACGACGGGCGTCGACAGTTCGAGCAGTTCTTCCTGCTGGCGCGCGATGATCGCTTCGCGGCTGCGCTGGAATACTTCCGTCGTGTAAAGGCCGAGTGCGTCGAGCAACATGTTCACGGTCCAGCTCACGTCGGTGAGTTCTTCCGGTTGCGCGTCGAACTGGATGCGCAGGCGCGAATAGAGCGGCTGCTTCAGCGAGAACACGAACGTTGCCGTTTCAGCGGGCGTGAAGCCCTGGCGCGCGCGATGCGCGGACATGTCGGCGAGAAACGCGCGCACGGGTTCCCATTCGGGACGGCTCGGGTCGAGCGTCTCCGTGTTCGCGAGCGTATCGGAGAAGACGTTCAAGAAGGTGCGGAACTGCTCGTTCATCTCCGCCTCCGTCGTCAGGCCTCGGCGCAGCGCGACCGATAGATGCTGGTTCAACCAGTCGGCGAGCAGCATATCGCGATGACGCGTCAGCACCTCGACCAGGGCTGCCGTTTTCGATGCGTTCATAAGGTCTCCGGAAACAGTGCCGTAAATATTGCTGATTTGTTTGCGTGCAAACTGTTCGCGCGCATCCGACTTCCGCAAACATTACCGGATAACGAGTGAATGACGACAGCGAGCGTCGCCTTGTTGCGTGATCGATCAATACTACAGGCGCGCCATGCAACTGACGATACAAATGAGGGCGGAAATGTGCGATGCGTGACAGGCGATCCAGCGCTGCTTCGCGCTCGCATTGATGTGATGCAATCGGCGAAATCAGGGCTCGCTGCACGCGAAGTTGTTTGCGTTGTTCAGATTGCCCTTGCCCAGATAGCGCGGAAACATCGGATAGCGGCACAACGGACGCGAGCGTCCGTTAGTCGCCGCGGCAATATCGGTGGCGAGCAGCGTCTCCGGTGCGATGCCGCGCGTGACCCAGTTGTCGAGCGCGCCAAGCAGATCGACGGAAGGAATGAACACGCCGCTGCCGTGCTGGAAGCCCGGCACCATGTACAGACGCATGAATGCATTCACGCGCTCGTCGCCATACTGATCGACGAGCCGGTCGTAGTACGCGATGGTCTGGCTCGGGCTGATGACCTCATCGGCAAGGCCCTGCATCGTGATCAGCTTGCCGCCTTTTTCCATGAAGCGGCTCACGTCCGGATTCATCGCGCCGATCGTTTGCGACAGGGCGACAACCTGCTTCTGATACTTGCCGGGATGCAGCACGTCGAATTTCATCGAATCGAATGTGGCGTCCTGCGCGACGAAATAGCGGATATAGCCGTCGCCTTGCGCGAACAGATAGCCGTTGTTGCCGAATGTCGGCGATGCCTGGCGCGCGGGATCGTGGCCGAGTCCGAGCACGCCCGTGAAGCGCGTGCCCTGAAAGACGTTGTATCCGCGATAGCCGCTCACGTTGTAGGCGAGCTTGTACGGCAAGCTCAGTCCGTCGCGCAGGACGAGCAACGTCGAGAGTTGTGCATCGCTGAGACAGCCGCCTTCTTGCGCGTATGAGGTGCCGCGGTGGCAGCGCAGCGCATCGATGATTTCCGCTTCATGTCTGCGGCATTCGGCGACATCGCTGACGATGCCGTCCGATGCGCCGTCGAGCTTGTCGCAAACTTCGAGCGTCTTCTGGTACACACGCTCGAGCAGCGCAGGCGGAACGAAGCCGCCGGGCGCCGCGTATTCGGCCTGGCCGACGCGCACGCCGATGAGCCGCACGCCCGAGAAGTTGAGCGCGGGCGAATCGGCGATTACGCCGTCGTAGTCGTCGGGGAAGCGCTGCATCACCGTGTAGCCCTCGCGTCCGCCCGTCGAGCCGCCCGCGAAGTACATGCGCCCGGGCGGATGGCCGTACATGCGCACGATCACGGCGAGCGCCGCGTCGTGCGTCTTCTTCAAATGCGCGTAGCCGAAGTTGACAACGGCTTCGTCGACGAGACCGAACACCGCGAGCGCAGAATTGCCGACGTGTCCCGAGTCGTCGCCGAACGTCACATAGCCCTGCGCGAGCGGCGCGCGTACCGGCGAGAACGGCATCACGCCGATGCCCGTCACGACAAAGCCGTTGTAGCCGCCGCCGCCCACCTGCAATGCGCGGCCGTTCCAGTTCTTCGGAAGATTCACGTCGAAGCGGATGTCGGGCGTGGTGCCTTTGATCGCACGAATGACGCCCGTGATCCGGCAGAAGTCGCCTGCGCTATTGCCGGACGTCTGTGCGGAAATCATCGTCGCCGTTTCGATGTGCGCGCCGTGCGTGGGCAGCGCGATCGAGTCGGCGTCGATCCAGACGTCGCCCAGGTCCGTGCAACGGGTGGCGAATGGCGGCTCGCTCTGTTTCTGAGTCGGGTTCTGGCCGGCTGGCGATGCGTTCGTTGCAATCGCGGCTGCAAACGCCGATTGCGCGCTGTAGATCAGCGCGTAAAGGAGGGCCGCGCGTGCGAGCCCGAGCGCCGCACGCGGCCATGCGATACCGTGCTTCATCGGCAGTCCGCTCCGGGGACGGCCGCGCGCGGCTGCGTCGGCCCCATCCATTCGTTCCAGATGCGCGCGAGCAGCAGCACGGCGATGATCGCGACGAGATCGCCCGCGAGCGCGGCGAGTCCGTGACTCAGGCCGTGGATGTTGCGCGGCGTTGCCGTATCGACGACCAGCGAAATCAGCGTGCCGCCGACGAAACAGACGAGACCCGTCCGGCCGACCTTGATCACGGCTGGCATCTTGCGCGCGAGCGTCGCGATGTGGCCCGTGCGGACGAGCACGGCGGCGACCCATGCAATGACGAGGAAGTTGATCACGCGTTCAATCGACAGGTTCTGTTTCAGATGGCCGGGCAGCGGCTGCGTCAGGACGAAAAGCTTGACGATGGCGAAGGCTAGCACGGCCGCGATGGCTATCACGGTGAGCCAGCGACCGGTTTTCGATAGCTGGAAACGATCGGACACGGGCTGCACACGGCACAGAATACCGATGACGAACATCAGTTGCCAGGCAAAGGGATTGAAGGACCAGTTGCCGACGTCGTCGATCGCGAAGAACTTCGCCAGTGGGATGGCGAGCGCCCACGTTGCGAGGCTCAGTGTCAACGCCGAAGCCGCCGATTTTCGCGCGAGCGGCACGATGAAAGGGACCGTGATCGCGAAGAGCGCGTACATCGGCAAGACGCTGGACAGATAGGGCTGGCGTCTGAAAGTGGCGATGTTGACGGCCTCTCTGATCGGCGCCGATGAGAAAGCTGACCAGTCTGTCAGGTCGACCATCGGGCGATTCAGGTGCAGGAACTGAAGAATCGCACCCGATAGCAGGGTGAGTAGCGCTGTCAGCAAATAGGCTCGGTAGATTTCCCAGCAGCGCTTGTAGAAGCGGTTTTGGGCGGATTTTTGGCCCTTTTTGGCCAGCACGGCGCCGTAAGCTGCGGCGGATGCATAGCCTCCGAGGCAGACGAAGACTTCGGCTGAATCGCATAAGGCGTAGGCGTGCAGCATCAGGTGCTGCAGGACGCCGCCCGGAATGTGGTCCAGCACGATCACGATCAGCACGATCCCTCGGAAGAAATCCACTTCGATTGAGCGTGTGGTGCGGGTTTGCATTCGAGGGCTCGATTGAAGGCGCTGGGTTGTGGTCCCTGGTTGGTTGTGTGGCGCGGCGTACGCTGCCGTTTCTCATGACGGCTTTTGTAACGCTGCACGCCGCACGCGTCGGGTTTACGTGCAGTAAGAACTGTTTTGGTTCAGAACGTTCCCGGGTTTACCCGTTGTTGTGAGAATGAATTGCAGTGGGAAGGGAGTTGAAATTTTGGGCGGAGGAGGATCGAACTCCCGACCTTCGCATTGCGAACGCGACGCTCTCCCAGCTGAGCTACCGCCCCACGATCACGCGATTCTAGCACAGCGCATTCTTAATGCACCAGCCAGCAACCCGCGTCATTTAGCCGGCGCCCCGGCCAGCACCCAGTCGACGACGATGCGGATATCCGCATCGCTCATCGCCGGATGGGCGGGCATCGGAATCGCGCCCCACACGCCCGATCCGCCATCCTTCACCTTGCGCGCGAGCATCCCAGGAGCCCCGGCATTGCCCTTGTACTTCTCCGCAACCTGCTGAAACGAAGGTCCAACGAGTTTCCGATCGACAGCATGACAACCCATGCACGCGTTGCTTCGCGCGATCGCGAGCCCGCGCGACGTATCGGCGGCGGATGCAGACACCGAAAACGTCCCCACAGCCAAAGTCATCAGCACTCCACTCAGCACCACGCGCCCGACAAAGAAGCCGAACCTCATTGCATCGCCTTAGGATTGCCCGGATGAACGGACGTCGAATTGCTGACGGGCGCAGGAGACTGCTGCTCCAACGGACGCGAAGTCACCGACGAATCCGGCACCGCCCCCGACGTCACTTCCGCAGCTTCCGGTTGCGCAGCGGCTGAGGGCGCGCTGGAAGCAGCCGAAGCAGCCGCCGCCGATGTCGCCACCGCCTCCTGCGGCTGGATGTACTGGAATACCTTCACAACCTGCACGACGCCCGGCACCCGGCTCGCGACATCCGCACCCCGATTGCCTTCATCGGCAGTCACGAGCCCCATCAGATACAGCGTCCCCCGCTCGCAAACCACCTTATAGTTGTTCGCCGAAATATCCTTCTCGGCGATCAGCGCAGTCTTCACGCGCCCCTCAAGATACGTGTCGTTACTGCGCGACGAGAAATCACTCGCCGGCGCAATAGCCAGCTCGTTGACGATCGCATTCACGTTATTGAGGCTTCGCACAACGCTTTCCGCGCGCGCCTTCGACACCTCGCCGGCCACTTCGCCCGTCAGCAGCACGCGCCGGTTGAATACCGTCACGTTGACGTGCGCATTGTCCGGCAGGTTCTGGCTGATCAGCGACATCGCCTTGACCTGAATCTCCCGGTCTTCCGTCTGCGCGCCGAGCGTGCGCCGATCGGTCGCGACGAGCGCGCTGCCGCCCGCCGCCGCGCCGACAGCCAGCACGCACCCCTGCAGCGTCGCGGCCAGTCCGGCGACGAGCCCGACCACCAGCGTGGTCCTCACAAACGTACTCTTCACGCGATATGCGCTCATCAACTCGCTCTCCTTCAGAATCATTCTTCGCCGAGCAACATGGCATCGATGCCGTCGCACAGACAATGGATCGTCAACAGATGCACTTCCTGCACGCGCGCCGTGCGATCGGACGGCGCGCAAAGATGGATGTCGGTATCGTGCAGCACTTCATTGATCTTGCCGCCACCCTTGCCCGATAGCGCAACGACGATCATCTCGCGGTCGTGCGCGTCGTCGATGGCGGCGAGGATATTCGCAGGATTGCCGGATGTCGAGATGGCGAACAGCACGTCGCCCGGCTGTCCGAGCGCGCGAACCTGCGTTGCAAATATCTGATCGAACGAGGCATCGTTCGCGATGCCGGTGATGATCGATGCATTCGTCGTCAGCGCGATGGCGGGCAACGCCGGCCGTTCACGCTCGAAGCCGCCGATCAGTTCGGCAGCGAAATATTGCGCGCCGGCAGCGGATCCGCCGTTGCCGCACGCCAGTATCTTGTTGCCGTTCGCGAGCGCGGCAAACATCGTGTCGACGGCCGCCGCGATCGGCATCGACAGGCTTTCTAGTGCTGCGAGTGTGACTGCCGCGCTGTCGCGGAAGTGTTGTTGAATGCGTTCGACTGACATCGACTCTCTATCGTGTACTGCATGCGCCACCCGCCGGCGACGCTGGTTCATGTGACGTGTTGTCCTTGCATGGGCGACTGCATACGGCCGCTCCAATCGGCGCGCCCCGATACGATAGCGCGCCGCCCCGTGCGCGTCCGCAAGTTTATCGTACTCACGCTGCGATTCCGGCGCCTCAACGGTCATCGGCTCAGTTGCCCGCGCAGTCGTCCGCGCGAAAAGCATCGCGCAGCCATAGCAGACGTCCGCGCTCGAACGCGATCACATCGAAGCGGCACACGGGCATCGCGCCATCATGGGCCGACAAAAAATGCTGCGCGGCGCGCACGATGCGTTGTTGCTTGCGCCACGCGACGCTCGCCGCCGCGCCGCCGTATCGGCTTTGCGTACGCGCCCGCACTTCGACGAACACCAGCGCGCCGTCCGGCTCCTTCATCACGAGATCGATTTCGCCGCCACGACAAACGACATTGCGCGCGACGAACCGCAAGCGCTGCCGCTGAAGAAACGTCATCGCGCGCGTTTCGAATGCTGCTCCGACGGTTTTGGACCGGGCGCCATCGGAAAAGTTGTTCGGGCGGCTCGCGCCATCGCGCGTGTCCTCTCGTGCGCCTGCAACTGCGTGGCACAATGTCGGCCTTGTTTTGTGTGTCTGCGTCTTTCGTGTCATGACTCCTCTTTCCGAACTCGCGCAAGGGCAGCACTATCCTGCTTCTGCGCTCTATGTCGTGGCTACGCCGATCGGCAATGTCGCCGACATCACGTTGCGCGCGCTGCACGTTCTCGGCCTCGTCGATCGCATCGCCGCCGAGGACACGCGTAACACAGGACAATTGCTGTCGCGCTACGGCATCGCGAAACCGCTGGTCGCCGTGCATCAGCACAACGAACGCGAAGCCGCGCAGCGCATCGTCGAGTATCTGCAGGCAGGCGAGCGCATCGCGTATGTCTCCGACGCGGGCACGCCGGGCATTTCCGATCCGGGCGCGAAGCTCGTCGATGCCGTGCGCGAAGCCGGTTTCGCCGCCGTGCCGCTGCCCGGCGCAAGCGCGCTTGCAACCGCGCTCAGCGTAGCGGGCGACTGGGTCGCGACGTTCACGTTTCTCGGCTTCCTGCCGCCCAAAGCCAAACAGCGCGCCGCCGCGCTCGCACCGCTCGCGAAGCATCCGCACGCGATGGTGTTCTACGAAGCGCCGCATCGCATCGTTGAAACCGTGCAGGCGCTCGCCGATGCCTTTGGCGGCGACCGACGTCTGTTGATTGGCCGCGAGTTGACGAAGTTACATGAGAGATTGCATCGCTGCACCCTGGCCGAAGGGCCTGGGTGGCTCGAAGAAGACGCGAACCGGCAGCGCGGAGAATTCGTGCTGGTCGTGGAAGGCGCGCGCGCCGAGGCCGAAGGCGAGCACGATCACGACGCGCTGCTCGGCTTGTTGCTGCAGGAGTTGTCGGTGAGCAGCGCGGCGAGGATCGCGGCGACGCTGACGGGCGCATCGCGTAACGTGTTGTACACGCGCGCGCTCGCGCTGAAAAAGGACGGCTGAAAAGCAAAAAGGGCTGCGTAGTGCAGCCCTCTTGCAATCCTTCTCTTTGCAGAGATCGCGTCTCCGCATCCATCCAGGCAATGACAGGACGATCTTACTTGTCGCTCGAATCGCTCTGGTTCGAAGCCAGGATCTGGTTCATCTCGGCCTTCGCCTCGCGCTGCGTCAGCCCTTCGATCTTCACGCGCGCCGTGCCCAGCCGAGCAAGATGCAGAACTTTCGCGGCCGCATACGACAGATCGATCACCCGGCCGCGCGCATACGGACCGCGGTCGTTGATCCGCACGACGACGGCGTCGTTGGTCGCCGGATTGGTCACGCGCACATACGAGCCAAGCGGCAGCGTGCGATGCGCCGCCGTCAGCGCATGCATGTCGAAGCGCTCGCCGTTTGCCGTCTTGCGTCCGTGGAAGCCGCGGCCGTACCACGACGCGCGCCCCAACTGATGGAAGTCGGCGATATCGGGACCGTCGGTCAGCGGCTCAGCGTCCGCGAGCTTGCCCTTCCGACCTGCCGCATCCGGCAATTCTTTCAAACCTGAACCATACGACAGCGGAGCGAGCGCCGTTTGCGCGTCCTTCGTTGTCGCGGACACACCGCTGACCTGGGTGCTCGCGCCTGGAGGCACCGCACAGCCGGCGAGTGCCAAAAAGGCAAAAACGCTCCCAACGCGTCGGGATAGCCGAGTCTTCATAATACGAATAGATACAAATGCGAGCCGCATCACGCGAATGGCTGCGTGTTTGCTTGCGACTCCGGCGGCAAAGGGCCGACACGCGCTGCGCAACGCTGGCGCAGAACGACAAAAGCCCGGACGCGGCACATTCAGCCGCAACCGCACGGTTAGTTTTCACGTCTGACGCAACCTGTCCCCGCAGATTCGCCAGACCCCACGAGCCGCCATCGAACGTTCACACGCTCAGCGCCGGAAACTCACAGCGCTCAGGAAGGCGGCGTAGGCCCCATCCGGCGTTACGGCAGCGAGGCCGTGACAGGCGCGTGGCACCTGGCTGGACAGGACGTGCGCATCGACAAAAGCGATCGATGCTGGATTTGCCGTCGGATACACCAACAGCACTTGCTTGATGGTGAATCAGCACCGTTCATTCCAGTTTCATATGATGAAACGGCAGCTGCTCACCCAAAAGATAGCGCGGTCTCCCACGCCCAATACGCGCATTATAGCAAAAACACAATTCCGTGTTCTCTACCTGCTGATTCCGTCGATGAATTCTCACTATTACTGCAAAAATGAGCATTCGTCAGTAGGCTTTCCGGCCAATGGCACGTGCCGCGACGGTCGGTACAATCGAGCTTTTCACGTATCGCGCCGCCACCCATGAAAGTCACTCTGATCCCCGTCACGCCGTTCCAGCAGAACAGTTCGCTGCTCGTCTGCGAGCAGACCGGGCACGTGGCCATCGTCGATCCGGGCGGTGATCTCGACATCATCAAGGGCGAAGTGGAGCGCCAGAAAGTGTCGGTCGAAAAGGTACTGCTGACGCATGGCCACATCGATCATTGCGCCGGCGCGAAGACGCTCGCCGCGCATTACGGCGTACCGATCGAAGGTCCGCATGTCGACGAGCGTTTCTGGCTCGACAAGCTGCCCGAGCAAAGCACGCGCTTCGGCTTTCCCGCTGCCGATGCATTCGAGCCGGACCGCTGGCTCGACGACAACGACGCAGTGACGTTCGGCAACGAAACGCTTGAGGTCTATCACTGTCCGGGCCATACGCCCGGTCACGTGATCTTCTTCAGTCGCGCGCATCGTCTCGCGCTGGTCGGCGATGTGCTGTTCGCCGGCTCCATCGGTCGCACGGACTTCCCGCGCGGCAATCACGGCGACCTGATCCGCTCGATTCGCGAAAAACTCTGGCCGCTCGGCGACGACGTCACCTTCGTCCCGGGCCACGGCCCGACGTCGACATTTGGCGACGAACGGCGCACGAACCCATACGTCGCGGACGGAGTCAGCGCATGACGGTGGAAATCTATGTGAGCACCGACGTCGAAGCTGACGGCCCGATTCCCGGCCCGCATTCGATGCTGAGCTTCGCGTCGGCAGCGTATACGGCGGACAAGCAATTGATCGGCACGTTCTCGGCGAATCTCGAATTGCTCGAAGGCGCGGTGCCTCATCCCGTGCAGGAAGCGTGGTGGAAGACGCAGCCCGAAGCGTGGGCCGCATGCCGCAAGGACCTGCAGCAGCCGGAGTCGGCACTCGTCGCGTATGTCGAGTGGGTCGAGGCGCTACCGGGCAAGCCGGTGTTCGTGGCAATGCCGGCGGGGTTCGATTTCACGTTCATGTTCTGGTACATGATGCGGTTTGCCGGCCGCTGCCCGTTCTCGTGGTCCGCACTCGACATCAAGACGCTCGCGTTCGCGATGACGGGATTGCCGTATCGCAAGTGCATCAAGCCACGTTTTCCGAAGCACTGGTTCGACGATCATCCGCACACGCATGTCGCGCTCGATGACGCGATCGAGCAAGGCGCACTTTTTTGCAACATGCTCGCCGACTTGCGGGCGCGTCAGAGCTTGATATTGTCCGATACTGAAGGGGACGACTCAGCAGAAAACGCCAACGACCCGGCGCGAAATTAGGTAATCTCCCTCAGCAAGGGCAGCTTCGGTTGCGTTTCGTTTTCCGTGCCTCTAACATTGACGAAAAGGCGACGCGAACACGGAGGCGCAGTTGACACTCGATACGTTCTCTCAAAAGATCCTGCGTCTTTTGCAGCTCGACGCGCGCCGTTCGGTGCAGGAAATATCCGATCAGGTCGGGCTCTCCAGCACGCCGTGCTGGCGCCGCATCAAGGACATGGAGCAATCGGGCATCATCCAGCGCTACACGGCGTTGCTCGACCGCGAAAAACTCGGCCTCCATGTCTGCGCGCTCGCACATATTCATCTCACGCGTCACACGGAAGGCGGCGTCGAGCAGTTCGAGCGGGAAATCGCCACCTGCCCTGAAGTGACCGAGTGCTACAGCACGACGGGCGAATCCGACTATATCCTCAAGATCGTCGCGCCCGACATCAAGGCGTACGACACCTTCCTGCACGACCGCATCTTCAAGATTCCCGCCGTCGCACAGGTGCGCACGAGCGTTGTGCTGCGCGAGATCAAGTTCGATACGCAGTTGCCGCTCTGACGCCCCCGCGCAAGCGACGGCTCACGCAGCGCCGCGCGGCTCGCGCGCGAGTTCGTCGCCGGCCGTCGACACATCGACCGCGTGCGTGACGTTGAGCTTGCGCGCGCCCAGCTTGCGCTTGAGCGCATCCAGATCGACCCGCGCCAGCTGCTGCGCTTCGCTTTCCAGCGCGCCGAGCCTCGACGGCTGCAACGTGACCTCGACGTCGAGGCCCGAACTCAGATAGTGCAGGTTCACCGTGGCCGCCGTCAGCCCTTGCGCGGCGAGCGCGGATTCGACTTCGGCGGCGATCTTCGCACGCGGCGGCAGATTCACGGGCGGCCGCGCGATCGCGTCGTTTTCCGGGTCCACGTGAATCAACGCATCGAGCACGCGGCTATCGGCCAGGACGCGCGAGCGCGCCGTTTCCGCGATGTAGTGGCCTTCGGAAACCGAGATCATCGGATCGACCAGAATGTGCGCGTCGACGAGCGCGAAATCGCCCATCTTGCGGGTGCGCAACTCGTGCACGTCGCGCACGCCGGGCGTCGACATCAGCCGCGTGCGCAGATCGGCGGTGGCCGATTCGTCGAGCGCGCGATCGGACAGGTCCTGTAGCGCATCCCAGCCGAAAGTCCAGCCCATGCGCGCGACCATGAAGCCGACGATGGCCGCGGCGATGGGATCGAGCAGCCTCACGCCGGCAAGACTCCCGAGTATGCCGAGTGCAACCACCAGCGACGACGCCGCGTCCGACCGCGCATGCCAGGCGTTCGCGATCAGCATCGCGGAACGCACGCGCTGCGCCTCGTGCAGCATGTAACGGAAGAGCCCTTCCTTCGACAACAGCACTACCACGGCCACGGCCAGCGCACTCATATGCACGGCCGGGATGTGCTGGAGATCGGTGAGCCGCGTGCCCGCGCGCCACAACATGCCGACGCCGACCGAGATCAGCAATCCGCCCAGAAAGAGTGAAGCGACCGTTTCGTAGCGGCTATGTCCGTAATTGTGATCGGCGTCCGGTTCCGCACCGCTATGGCGATTGGCGACCAATACGACAAAATCCGAAATCAGATCGGCAAGCGAATGCACGCCGTCCGCGACGAGTGCCTGGGAATGCGCAATTACGCCGACGACGATCTGTACCGACATCAACACCGTATTGAGTCCAATGCTGACGTAAGTGCTTTTGCGCGCGACGCGCTGTTTTTCCGCCGATTGCTCGGCCACGTTGGAAGGCATGTGAAAGAGTGCAGGTTCGATAGTTTTAATTCTACCTGCTGCTCGATGAAACCGCTGTTAAGCGAAGAAAAAACGTCTTTCAAATCAGATGCTTATCAAAACGCGAAGCATTCTCATTGTGAGCTTGCACGTTGTGTATGAAGTTCAATAGTGCAGTCAGGCAATCATAGGCAATAAAAAACCGCAGCCGAAAAAGTGCTGCGGTCTTTCTTTAATGCATTGCTCGCGATGCGAGCATTAAGTCATATTATTTCTCGATGAGAAATTTATCGCGATCCTGACCTGCGATCCAGCGCGGCGGTTTGCCACGGCCTGACCATGTGCTCCCACTGGCGGGATCGCGATATTTCGGCGCAACTCCGGCGCGCGGACGAGACGCCGCCTTCGCCGCCTTTGCGCGCCCCCCTCCGAGTTCGGCCAAAGTAATGCCGTAATCAGCCATTTTCTGCTTGATTTCGTTTAGCACTTCCGCATATTCGCGCGCTTTTGCCTCTTCGATCTGCTTCTCGAGCTTTTCGCGCTGCGCGAGTAGTTCCCTGTAGGAGGACATAGTTCCCTTGTGGTTCGATAAATGGACGTCGGTCTGCGCCGATTAGTCACTGAAAGTGATCATGCCTCGGAATTTGCTGGCGAGATTAACACAAAATAGAAACCGGGGAAAAGACTCCGCGCGAAATTAATTAATCTCAATTTCATAAACTTTCACCGCTGTCGCAATTGTCCGGTCTCGCCGCTCTATTATTCTTTCCCTGAAAACCGGGCCCCGGTAATAAAACTCTATTCAACTGGCAAAACATGAAACACAAAAGTTAATTTACTCCGGAACATTTCATTCCATGCGAACTTGGGCCGTGAAATGCAAAATCATCTTTTACAGCGAGGTTAAAACCCGGCGATCGAACGGTCTTCACGCAGCGGTCAGTCGCTCGATGCAATCTTCCAATGCGGTGCGCAGGGCGTTGTCATCGGATGCCGGCGTTTCGAACGGAATCCGGCTGCGTGCGCCCGCTATTTCGAGGTCGACACCGTAGCGGTCCACTCCCGCCAATCGCGCATGCGGCGGCCGGCGCGGATGACGTTCGAAAAATTCGACCAGGCCCTCTTCTTCGTCGAACGAAACCGGGTCGAGCGGATCGAGTTCATCCGCTGTCAACCAGCCCATCGCGCCAAAGCCGCCGATGTAGCGCATCCGTTCGACCGACATCGCCCAGAACGAGAAATCGCCCAGCACGAGATAGCGCTCGGCGTCCGGGTGATAGCGGAGGTAGCGGTGGATCACAGGCGGCGTCGAGTCGACGTGCTCGAACGTGCCGACCAGGGTGATCCGCTGGCCGTTGAGCACGTCGCCGTCCGGCGCGTGGACGATCAGGAAGCCGGCGCGCGGGTCGGAGTGCAGATTGCGCGTGTGTTCGGCAAGACGGCTCACGAGTATGGTCGGACGGTGGCGCGCGTCGGGCGCGAACGGCAGCACGGTCGGATACGGAAAGCCTTGCGGCTGACGCGCGTGCGTCGCGAGCGTGCCAATCGAAGCCTGATGCAGCAGATGCAGCGGAGCGTGAGCGGGGATGTTCAAGTGCGCGTCCTCGGGGGAATGGATGCGGCGGCCGGCGAAATCCAATGGGGAGCCGATGCGATGCAGACGCGCCGCGCGCGGATATCAATATTAGTTCAAGGGCTTGTCGGCACGACGCAAGATGCTTCGCTAGAATCCAAAATCGCTTTCAGCGCGCTTTCCCTCCTGCTGTCTTCCCATTCACCGAGATTTCCGTGTCCGATCGTCCGTCCGATTCCGCCTCGCTGCCTGCCGCGCACCGTAATCTGCCCGTCGGCGCGCGCAACCGCGCCCGCTACGCGACGATGGCGCTCTTTTTTATCGCGGGGATGATGTATGCATCATGGGGCGTTCACGTGCCGACGGTGCGCGACCGCTTCCATCTGAACCCCGCGATGCTGTCGCTCGCGCTGTTCGCGGTCGCGGGCGGCTCGATCGGCGCGATGGTGACGAATGCACCGTGGATCGCGCGCGTCGGCACGCGCCGCGCGTGTCTCGCAGGCGGGCTCGCGATGTCGGCTTGCGGCGCGTTGATCCTCGTCGTCCCGTGGTACTGGATGCTGCTCGTCGTGCTCGCGATCTTCGGCGCGGGCATGGCGACACTCGACGTCGCGATGAACGCCGAGGCCAGCGCCGTCGAAGAGGCGCTCGGGCGGCCGATCATGTCGTCGCTGCACGGAATGTTCAGCCTCGGCGGGATGGCGGGCGCGGCCGTCGGCGGCGCGGCGCTCGCGCACGGCATGGCGCCCGCGCTGCATCTGCTGCTCGCGTCGCTCGTCAGCGCGAGCGTGCTGATCGCGGCGTGTCCCGCCGTGTTGCCGCACGTGCCGCACGCCGAGCACCCCGATGCGCACACGCCCCGCGCGAGTCGCTGGCGGTCGCCGGCGCTGTGGGCGCTCGGCGCGATCGCGTTGATCGCGCTGATCGCCGAAGGCGCGATGTACGACTGGGCGACCGTCTACATGCGCGACGTCGTCGCGTCGACGCCCGCCGTCGCCAGCGCCGCCTATGCGGCTTTCTCAGGTGGAATGGCGGCCGCGCGTTTCGCCGGCGACGCCGTGCGCGCGCGTTTCGGCGCGCCGCAGCTGATCGCCGCGAGCGCGTCGCTCGCCTGCGCGGGCATGATCGGAGCGCTGCTCCTACCGAACGCCGTCGCCGCGCTGACGGGCTTCACGATGATGGGCCTCGGCCTCGCCAACATGATGCCGGTGCTGTTCGCGGCAGCGGCGCGCGTGAAAGGCATTCACGCCGCCGAAGGTCTCGCGCACGTCGCGGGCCTCGCGTACTTCGGCCTGCTGCTCGGGCCGGTGATCATCGGCGGCGTCGCGCAGCTGACGAATCTGCCGATCGGCCTGTCCGTCGTTGCGCTGTGCGCCGCGCTCGTCGCGTTCATCGGGCCGAAGGTGCTGCGCTGGCTGGGCATCTGAACGCCGCCGCGCGCGTTCGTTGGCCTCGCGCCGGCCTCGCCGCCGCTTCGCGCGGCGCTACGTCACTCGCTACGTGACGTACGCAGACATTTCACGGCACGCCAGCACGTCGAAAATCTCCACGCATTCCGCTCATCGCACCGAACCCATTGATTTTGTTAGGGTTCCAGACTAAATGTCAAATGATCAAACGCCGTGCGCGCAATGGCATGGGCTTTGCTCAAACATCAGACGATGCGCGACGCAGACATGCTCATCGCGTCACCGAACAAATAGCGACGGCAACCGAAGCGTCAGGGAGGACGGCGGACCGGAACATCGGTCCGCCGTATTTATCGCCGCATCCTCGGCTCGCGCGACGGAAACCGCTCCATTCCGATCGATCAAAGCTCGTGAAACGTGCTGTACGTCTGTCCGAAGTCGTTGCGTTCGAGAAAATTCGTGTAGGTCATCGTCACCGACGCGTCGAGCGCTTCGACGTAATGCCACCAGCCGATCGGCAGAAACAGCAGTTCGCCCGGTTCGAGCGTGCACTCGATCATTCGCGCCTGCTGGACGGAAGGAAAGCGTTCGACGTCGATCGCGCTGCCGTCGATCTGCGAGTAGCAATGCAGATGGTTGTACATGTACGGGGTATCGGTGAACGGCACGAGCAGTACGCGTTTGCGCCCGATCACCTGCGCCATCACGTTGTTGGTCAGATCGTGGTGAAACGGCGTCCTCGTGCCGGCCGGTCCGAACCAGAAAAAGCCCGCGTCGGCGGCGTCCGCATCCAGATACTCGCGAACGGGCGGCGCATCGGCCCATAACGCCGCAAGCGCCGCGCGGTTGCGCGACGCGTTGTTCGCCGTCATGTAGAAGTCGTTCGTCACGCCGCTCCGCTCGACGAGATCGACGTAGTCGCGAAAACGCATCGTGCGCTTCAACGCGGGCTGGTTGATCTCGTAGTCCGCGTTCGCATCGCGCCCGAATTGCACCTCGACTACCGCGTCGCCGCAGCGCGCGCGGAAGTAGTCGAAATTCCATCGAACGCGCGCGGGCCACGAATCGAACGTGCCCGTGATGATCACAGGTCGGTTCTGGAAATAGAACCGCTCGTAAAACACATCGCGTGGCAGACGTGCGCATCGTTCGACGGAATCCGCTCCGGCGCGCATGCGATTCAGGTCGCCGCACACGGAAAGCATCCATTCGCGCTTACGCAAACGATTGCGCAAGCGTGAACCCGCTAGAAAATAAGGGCTTTTCAGCGTGCTATCGATTTCGCATAGCGCGTGATCGCGTTCGAATCCATGCTGAACGAGCACGGCATGCACGGTTTCGGGCGCGGCGTCGAGCAACAGGTTTTCGGCGATCCAGCGACGCCATTCGTCATCGATCAGACGTGTCACGACAGCCCCCAAACGTTGATGTCCCGTTCGACAGTATCTCCGGCATTGCGCGCGAACGTGCGCGGCGATGCGCAGAAGTCGTGCGTCCGCGACGCAAGCCGGATGCGCATAAAAACAAAAGGCACGCGGGTCGAAACCCGCGTGCCTCCTGGGGCCTTCCGGCCGGCCCGCGTCAGACGGAAAGCGGCGAGCCGCTCATCCGCCCGCGACAACCGCTCTTACATCTTGACGACGTCGAGCAGCGTCTTCTTGCCTGACTTGTAGTTGTACAGCGAGATCACGCCGTGCTTCAGATCGCCCTTCGAGTCGAACGTGGTTTCGCCGATCACACCCTTGTAGTCGGTGTTCGGCATCGCTGCGAGGATCTTCGCCGGATCGGTCGAGTTCGCACGCTTCATTGCGTCGACGATGATGTACACAGCGTCGTACGTGAACGGAGCGTAGATCTGGATCGGCTGACCGAAGCGCTTCTGATACTTCGCCTGGAACGCCGCGCCGCCTTCCATCTTCTCGAGCGCCATGCCGGCTTCCGAGCAGACGATGTTGTCGGTTGCGTCGCCTGCCAGGTCGGACAGCTTGTCGGTACAGACGCCGTCGCCAGCCAGCACCTTCGCGCGGAGGCCGAGCTGCTTCGCTTGCTTCGCGAACGGGCCGCCCGTTGCGTCCATGCCGCCGTACATGATGGCGTCGGGGTTTTCGCCCTTGATCTTCGTCAGAATGGCGCGGAAGTCGACAGCCTTGTCGTTCGTCGCGTCATGCGACATCACGTTCAGGCCCAGCGACTTGGCCGTCTTCTCGAATTCGTTTGCGAGACCCTGGCCATAAGCCGTCGAGTCGTCGACGATCGCGACGCTCTTCACCTTCAGGCCCTTCGCTGCGTAGTTAGCCAGCGCCGGACCTTGCTGCGCATCGGTTGCCACGACGCGGTACGTCGTCTTGAAGCCCTGTTGCGTGTATGCCGGGTTCGTTGCCGACGGCGAGATCTGGACGATGCCTGCATCGCTGTAGATCTTCGAAGCCGGAATCGACGTGCCCGAGTTCAGGTGGCCGACCACGGCGACGACCTTGTCGTCGACCAGCTTCTGCGCGACCTGCGTAGCCGTACGCGGATCGGCTGCGTCGTCCTGTGCGTCCAGTTGCAGCGTGACCTTCTGGCCGCCGATCATCAGCCCCTTCGCGTTGATTTCCTCGACTGCGAGACGTGCGCCATTCTCGTTGTCCTTGCCCAGGTGAGCGATGCCCCCAGTCAAGGGTGCAACATGGCCGATCTTGACAACGGTGTCGGCCGAAGCCGTCGTCGCCAACGTTGCAAACAGCATCGCCGCAGCGCTGATCGGCAACAGCTTTTGAATTTTGATGTTCATGTAAGTCTCCGATTTCGGTCCCAAAAACAACGTAATCGCCCTTGTGCCCCGCTTCCTTCACGTGTCGCTCAAATCCCGTGGACGACTCCGCCGGATGCATCGTTCATGCACTTGGCAAGCACGCGTTCCAGCCTGTTTGTGGCAGGTGGCGCCCCGCGCTTGCGCGCAAGTGTAGGCCATCAAATTAATTTGTGGGGTTTTTTTGAGTAAGTGGGAACACTACCAATAGCGTTTGTCCTATTTAGTCGTGAATCGGGCCACAACGCTGCTCCGGAAGCTCCAATCCATGCGGCTTTCGGGAACACGAAGGTTTCTTCTATAGCGTGGGCCTTAAGCTTTGCGGGCATCGTCCGTTAATGCGTCGGATATGCGCCGATCCCGTCATAACGCGTGAACAGGGTGATAAAGCAGCGCTGAGAACGTTCTCATTTTTTCTTATGCGCTGCTCGCTATATATAGGCGTAGGTGCAAGCGGTACTTCCGCGTTTCGATGCACACGCGGATGCCGATGGCTCTCGCGCGAAACGCTCGGCAGAGCGCCCGACCTGTATCGCTACACTCACGCCCGTCGCAGTGCTCGCGTCCGTTCGGTGCATTCGAGATTGCGTTCCTCAGACGAGTGCGTGGACACATTGCGCGACTCACGCATCGACGCCCGCGAAGCCCGTGCAGCGGCCCGGCCAACGATCGCCATCGTTTCAATCCGCTTACGGGCGCGGCGCCGTCGGCGAAGCGCGTCAGTCAACCGTCAGCGCGCGCGGGCGCCCGCTGCAGCCGCTTTCTTTTGATGGCACACTGAGCGCCCGCTGCGAGCGAGGCCCGCGCAAACGATTGTCTGCCCGCAGCGGTCCAACAAAAGCGGCCCAACAGCGGCAATCCAACAGCAGCAGCCCGACTGCGGCAT
Organism: Paraburkholderia diazotrophica; assembly: GCF_038900755.1. Taxonomy (GTDB): domain Bacteria; phylum Pseudomonadota; class Gammaproteobacteria; order Burkholderiales; family Burkholderiaceae; genus Paraburkholderia; species Paraburkholderia diazotrophica_A. The sequence goes on along the minus strand of NZ_JBBPEN010000007.1, from coordinate 269,885 downwards.
CCCCGTTTATGCAAGGAGAAACAACGTGAGCGTGACTTCCCGATGGATCGACATTCCGACCGGCAATGACTCGTTTGGCGCATACATGTCGACGCCCAAAAGCGGCAAGGGTCCGGCCGTCATCATCATTCAGGAGATCTTCGGCGTGAACGGCCACATTCGCGACGTCGTCGATCAGTATGCGCAGGACGGCTATATTGCGATCGCACCGGATATCTTCTGGCGCACGCAGCCGCGCGTCGAACTCGGGTACGTGGGTGCGGACCGCGACAGGGGCATCGAGATCCTGCAAAAGACCAACGTCGAGCTCGCCGTCGCGGACATCGGCGCAACGGCGGCCGCGCTGCGCGCTATGCCCGAAGTGACAGGCAAGGTGGCGGGCATCGGCTACTGCTTCGGCGGACGTCTCGCGTATCTGGCGGCCGCCGAAGGCACGCTCGATATCGCCGTGTCGTACTACGGCGGTGGCATCCAGAACCAGCTCGACAAGGCGCCGCAGATCAAGGTGCCGATGCAGTTCCACTACGGCGAGCTGGATCACGGCATTCCGCTGTCGGCAGTCGGCGAAGTGAAGGAGCGCTTCGCGGGCCGCGACGACGCCGAGCTGTACGTCTACCCGAACGCCGATCACGGCTTCAACTGCACCGAGCGCGCGAGCTATCACCAGCACTCGGCAGCGCTCGCGCACGGCCGCACGCTGACTTTCCTCGCGACCCACGCGTAAGTTACGCTAGAGGCGTGACGTGGCTGCGTCGCGCCTGACATCTGTGCGTCACGTCACCGGCAGCCCGCGCGTGTCGTCAACAACATGCCAAACCGGGCGGGGGCCTTCGTCGTGCAAGCCGATTATCTCGATCATGATGCGATCGGCCTCGCCGATCTCGTGCGCAAACGCAAGGTGAGCGCGCGCGAGCTGCTCGAAACAGCGATCGCGCGCGCCGAGGCCGCCAATCCCGCAATCAACGCGATCGTCCTGAAGGATTACGACGCCGCTCGCCAGCGCGCGACAGGCGAGCGCGTGAACGGCAGCGCGTTTGCGTCGGGTGCCGATGGACAGGCCGCCGATGCGCCGCGCGCCGACGCGCTCGGCGATGGCCCGCTCGCCGGCGTGCCGTATCTGATCAAGGATCTGGGACTGCCCGTCAAAGGGCTGCGCATGTCGATGGGCAGCCGCCATTACCGGCACTACGTTCCCACCGAAGACGCCCCGCTCGTCACGCTGACACGCGCCGCCGGCCTCAACATCTTCGGCAAGACGAGCACGTCGGAGATGGGCCAGATGCCTTTTACGGAGCCCGAACTTTTCGGTCCGTGCCGCAATCCGTGGAATCTCGATCACACGCCGGGCGGTTCGAGCGGCGGTTCGGCCGCGGCCGTCGCGGCGGGCATCGTGCCGCTCGCGCATGCGTCGGACGGCGGCGGTTCGATCCGTATTCCCGCTTCGTGCTGCGGCCTCTTCGGACTCAAGCCGTCGCGCGGACGCCAGCCGTCGAATGCAGCGCCCGCGCCCGGCGAACTCGGCATCGATCACGCCGTCTCGCGCAGCGTGCGCGACAGCGCGCTGCTGCTTGATCTCACCTCCGGCAACGCGGAGCGGCCAATGGGCGCGCCCGGCACTTTTCTCGCCGCGACACGCGAACCGTGCAAGCCGCTGCACGTCGCATTCGTGACGGACCCGATGTTCGCGCCCGCGCTGTCCCCCGACGCCCGCGCCGCGCTCGACGATGCCGCACAGCTCGCGGCTTCTTTGGGCCATCGCATCGAACCCGTCTCGCTCGGCATCGACTTCGCGAGACTGCGCGAAGCGTTTCTGATGATCTGGTCGGTCAGCGCCGAAAATCTCGTGCTGAAGGCCGATCAGATCACCGGGCGCAAGCCGAACCGCGACCAGTTCGAAATTGCAACATGGACGATGGGACACATCGGACGCAAGCTGGGCGAGCGCGAGCTGCCCGATGCGCTTGAAACGCAGCGCAACGTCAGCGCGAAACTCGCCGATCTTATGACGCGTTACGACGTGATCCTGTGCGCAACGCTTGCCTCCGCACCGATCAAGATCGGCGAAATGCAGCCGACTGCCGCCGAGAAAATGCAGATGCGCGCGATTACGACGGTCCCCGTCGAACCGCTGATGCGCAAGCTGCTGACGGATGTGTCGAACAAGGCGTTCGCGTGGGCGGGCTGCACGGAACTCTTCAATCTGACGGGCCAGCCGGCGATGTCCGTGCCGCTCTACTGGAATGCGCGCGGCCTGCCCGTCGGCGTGCAGTTCGCGGCGCGCGAAGGCGGCGAAGCGACGTTGCTGCGGCTCGCGGCTCAACTTGAGACGGCGCGTCCGTGGTTCGACAGGCGGCCGCCGCTGATGCCCGCGCGAATCTAGGCCGTCGCGAAGAGAACCAGCAGTACACTCAGGCGGGCTTGCGCATTGCGTCGAGATCGGCGTGACGTTGGGCGGGCACGCACGCGACGGCGAAGATCGACAGCGCGAGTCCGCACATCACGTAGTACGTCGGCGCGAGTGGCGAACCCGTCGTCTTGATGAGCCACGTAACGATGAACTGGCCGAAGCCGCCGAACAGCATCACCGCGAAGTTGTACGCGAGCGAAAGACCGATCGAGCGCACGTTCGCGGGAAAAAGTTCGGCCATCAGCGCGCCGAACGGGCCGTAATAGCCGGAGAGCGTGATCGAAAGGATTGCCTGTACGGCGATCAGTCTCGATACGCTCGGCGCCACTTCGAGCCATGCAAAGAGCGGATAGATCAGCACAAGCATGAGGATCAGCGACCACAGCGAAATGCCCTTGCGTCCGATGCGGTCCGACCACGCGCCCATCACCGGCGACAGCACCACGAGCAGCAGATTGCCGACGATCACGGCCGTGAACGAATCCGGGTAAGGCAGCTTCAGCTGCGTGACCGCGAAGGTCGGCAGATAGCCGATCAGCACGTAGGTCGAAACCGTGAGCGCGATCACCGAGCCGAGTCCGCACAGCACGTCGCGGCTATGGTGAGCGAAAAGCTCACGGAGCGTCGCGCGGCGCGCGGTCTGCTTCGCGTGCAAAAACGCTTCGGAATCCGCGAGATGCCCGCGGATGTAGTAGCCGACCGGCCCGATCACGAGCCCGATGATGAACGGCAAACGCCAGCCCCACGACTTGAGCGCTTCGGGCGACATCCCGCGCGTCACCAGCGCGCCAACGACGGCGCCGAGCAGCAGCGCGGCCGCCTGGCTCGCCATCTGCCAGCTGCCGTAAAAGCCGCGCTTCGAGAATGGCGCCGCTTCGATCAGCAGCGCAGTCGAACTGCCGAATTCGCCGCCTGCGGAGAAGCCTTGCAGCAAGCGGCCAATCACGATAACGACAGGCGCGCCGATGCCGATCGCCGAGTACGGCGGCGCGATCGCCAGCAGCAGAATGCCGAGCGTCATCAGCGCGATCACGAGCAAGAGCGCCGCCTTGCGTCCCGCGCGGTCCGCGTAGAGGCCGAGCACGATGCCGCCGACCGGCCGCATCACGAACGCGACGCCGAAGCTCGCGGTCGTCAGGAGAATCGATGAATAGTCGCTGCTGGCGGGAAAGAAGCGTTCCGCGATGACGACAGTGAGAAAACCGAAGACGGTGAAGTCATACCATTCGAGCGCATTACCGATAACGGCCGCCGTGACTGCGCGGGTGTTGAGACTCCTGGATGCACTCCTCGATGCTGTCGACATCGGTGTCTCCCGCCTTCGTCAACGCGTCGGGTGCGTTGGATTGAAGTTCATTCGAATGGGGCGGCGAGGCCCTGCGCGCACGCCTTGCGAGTGTATAAGAGCACGACATGCCGTTTCAACCACATTCATAAGGCAAAAGTTCATTCACAAAACAAGAGAGCGCCACGCCACATTGCGTGGCGGGCGCTCTCTTTCGGCTCCTGCGAATCTGCTGGAAATGGCGCGCCGGTCGATGCTGCGATGCATCGCCCATCGCGCCTCATCGAGATTCGCGGCGCTTCGCTCAGGCCTTCTTGTTATATGCGCTGCACCAGCCCTTGCTCGCTACCTGCTTGCCGGCGAACATCGGGCACGGCGCATAGGCGTCGGTGGCTTTGCCCTGAAAGAAGCTGCAATTGCCGCAGTCTTGGCCGGCTGCATATTTCGCATACTTGGCCTTGTCGACTTTTGTCGCGTCTTCCTTGTAGCCGAGTGCCTGCGCGGTCGGATCGGATTCGGCAACCTTCGGCGCATCGGCGAACGCCTGGCGGGACAGCGCGAGCGAAGACGCAACGCCGATGCTCGTGATCAAAAAGGTGCGACGGGAATTCTTCATGGGGACTCACTCCGTTTCTCTTGTGGATATTGATCAAGCCGTTCTGACGACAGCCGTCCCCAAGCATAGCAATGAAGCGGACGCGCGTGATGCCCGAAATGCCCGTCATAAGCAAATCCGTAGCGTGGACGCTGAATCGCGCGCGGTCCGGTTATGAAGATCCGATGCGTGTCACGGCGGCGTCACCATCGCCACATATCGGCGCTTGCGCGTTCGCGCCGTTGGCTTTTTCTTTCGTGACTCCGCTGTTGCCTTTTGCGAACCCGCCGTTGGCTTCTACGAATCCACCGATAGATTCTGCGAGCCGCTCGCAGCTACGCGCGACCACTCACTTCGCACACGCGCTGCGCGATCGCAAGCGATGCCGTCAGCCCCGGCGATTCGATGCCGAACAGGTTCACCAGCCCGCGCACGCCATGAGCGGCGGGGCCTTGAATCAGGAAGTCGGCGGCGGGCTCGCCCGGCCCCGACAGCTTCGGACGAATGCCCGCATACGCCGGTTGCAGCGCGTCATCGGGAAGTCCGGGCCAGTACGCGCGGATCGCCGCATAGAACGACTCCGCGCGACGCGGATCGACGTCGTAGCCGATTGAATCGACCCACTCGACGTCGGGACCAAAACGCGTCTGTCCGCCGAGATCGATCGTCAGATGCACGCCGAGCCCCGCTTCGTTCGGCATCGGATAGATGAGGCGGCTAAACGGCGCGTGGCCCGAAACGCTGAAGTAGTTGCCGCGCGCGAGATAGAGCGGCGGCACGTGGCGCGCGTCGAGTCCGCGTATTTTGCGCGCGAGCGCGTTCGCGTGCAGGCCCGCGCTGTTGATCACACACGCGGCGCCGATCGTGGTCGGCGAATTGCCGCCGACCTTCACGACAAAGCGCCCATTAATCGCCTCGACTGCTTCGACGGGCGCATGAAACGCACAGATTGCGCCATCGCGTTCTGCGTCGCCGAGCAGCGCCAGCATCAACTGATGGCTGTCGACGATGCCCGTCTGCGGCGAGAACACCGCTTCGACGCATCGTAGCGACGGCTCCAGTTCCTGCGCTTCCTCGCCCGTGATGCGCATCAGGTCGAGCACGCCGTTTTCCTTGCCGCGCGCCATGATGCTTTCGAGTTGAGGAATCTGGTTGCGCGCGGTCGCGACCAGCAGCTTGCCGCAGCGTTGATACGGCACGCCGCGCTCCGCGCAGTAGTCGTAGAGCATTTCGCGGCCGCGCACGCAGAGCGTCGCCTTGAGCGAGCCGCGCGGATAGTAGATGCCCGCGTGTATCACTTCGCTGTTGCGCGAACTCGTTCCGACGCCGATGGCTTCTGCTGCTTCGAGCACGATCACTTCACGTCCACGCGCAGCCAAAGCGCGCGCGACGGCAAGACCGACGACGCCAGCGCCGATCACCACACATTCGATCTGATCCATGTCCATTGGACGCGGCACGATGCGCCGCGTTCTGTCCCGTCATCCACCTGGATATCGAAAGCGTGCGGCACCTTATGATTCGCGGCCGCGCGCTGTCGAACGCTTCACATGCACAATGCGAAATCGCACAGCGCGCCACAGACACAAATGCCCGCAGCCTGATCCGGCTGCGGGCATCGATATGTGGGAACGCTGGCGCGTTTGAGTCAGTGTACGCCGACGACGCGCATTCCTGGTGAATTCGGGCGCACTCGCGCGGGCTAGCGTTCCGCGCGCGCCACAACAGGGTTGATCAATCCGTGGCAGTTGTGCGTTTGAAAAGATGGTGCAGATTGACTTGCGCGACGGGCACCGTATAGCCGCCCATTGCGAACTGCTGCGGGTACGCGGGCGCATTCGGATTCAGGCTCAATTCGCCGTTCGCGCGCGCTTGCGCCAGTTCCGCCTTCACTTCGGCGCGCGTCTTCGGGCCGTTCTGCGCGGACGGCGTTTGCGACGGAGCCGGGCTATAGCCGCTCGCGAAAGCCGGCACGGCGACCACTGCGGAAATCAACAGCGCTGCAAGTGAAGACTTTTTCATGATCGGTTCCTGACGTGAGGTTGGAAACGCAGTTCGCATTTCGATGAACGCAGTCTAGCCCTCGCCTATCACGTTGCCGACCCTCATTAATGAAATTGACTGTTGCCGGATTCATCCATATTGGACGCGAATTGCCCTCCATGCAGCGTGGAATAGCCGCATCATTGGAACAATAAAAAGACCGCGCAGGTGCGGCCTTTTCGCACGAATGGCGCAGGCGACGTTAGAAACCGATCGGTTTGCGGCGCGAGTTGTAGTCAAGGCGGATGTCGTCGGCGCTGATGTGATCGCGGCCAGCGATGCGCGCCGAACCGAAGCCGTTCAGGATCGCGCGCCGCATTTCGCGCGGCGACGCTTGCGCCAGTGCATCGAGCGCTTCCTCACCCATTTCCTCAGGAAAGCGCAGCCCCCAGCCATGCGCCAAGCGGATCTCGTCGTAGATCGACTGCGCGATGCGCCGCGAGCCCTCATGATCCGGCGGCGGAATCTCGTAGACGTTCATCCGGTTGAGGATCGGCTCGGGAATCGCGCGCTCATCGTTCGCGGTCGCGATCCAGATTACATGCCCGGCGTTGATCGGGATCTCCGCGAATTCGTCGATGAACGTCTGCGCGGTGTCGTGTTCGAGCAATGCGTAGAGCGCGCCGAGCGGGTCGTATTGCGCATCGCCCGTCGCCTTGTCGATTTCATCGACGGCGATGACCGGATTCGCATAGCTGCCGTGCACGAGCGCGTCGAACACCTTGCCCGGTTTCGCGTTCTTCCATTGCGACGACGCGCCCGACAGAATCCAGCCCGCCGTCAACGAACTCATCGCGACATAGTGATACGACGTGCCGAGCATCCGCGCGAGCTGCTTTGCGAAGTGCGTCTTGCCGATGCCGGGATCGCCGAGCAGCAGGATCGGCATCAGCTCCAGCCGGTCATCCGTTTCGAGGCACAGCGCGACCTGCTTGCGAATATCGTCGAGCGGCTCGGTGAAGTTGGGCAGCGCGCCGATCAGATCGTCGATTGACGGCATCCGGTTCGGCTTCACGCAAAAACGCAGATTGCCGACTTTCAGCATCTTCTCGTACGTCGAACGCAGCGCGTCGCTGGCGCCTTCGCTCAGTTCGTTCAGCGCCGTCTCCACCTGGTCCAGGTCGTAGACCTTGCTGAACGATGCAACCGCGATTTCCTGTTTCACCATTGCCGTTGTCATCGCTTCACCCCGTTATGCGGAACTTGCAGCCGCAGCGTCCCGGACGCCGCTCCGATTTCAGTGTATCGACGCAGAAATACCACGCAAGCCAGCAGCGGCGCGGGTGTGCTGCTAACGACGGCAGCGGGCGAGGCGCTTGCTTGAATCGCCACGTCCGCGCCCTTATCTGCAATGCACTGTTACCGCCGAAGGCTGAACCTTGGTTCCAGATCGGGTGTCAGAAAACCGTTATCTCGATAAAGCGTAAGATGGTCGGCGGTCGCAAGAAAGAACGCGCGGACACCGCACGCTTTAGCGAAACGCAGCGATTCCGGAGACTCTCTTTTCATGTTGAAAACCAGCTTCGCCGCCCTCCTGCTCGGCACCTCGCTGATCGCACAGGCCCCGATGGCTCACGCGCAACAGCGCCCCGCGGCGGCCGTCGTCAAATGGGAATTGCAGGTGATCCGCGACGGCCAGCAGATCGATACGTTCGACGGCACGACGACCGTCGGCCAGGCGCGCACCGACACGCATCATCACGTCGTGCAGAACAACGTCGGCTGCAAGAACGTGCCGGCGGGCAGCATCGACCTCGCGCGCACGCTGACCGTCTCGCCGACACAGGTGGATACGAGCGGCGTCACGTTCGCGATCGACGCGCAGGAAACGCTCGAAGAGCCGGGCATGCGCACCACGGACACCGGCTGCAAACTGCCGCCACAGCCGCGCCAGGTGAGCGCGAATCACCCGGGGCTGAAAGTGCCGCCGGGCGACTGGACCACATGGACGATCATCGACAAGGACCCGAATCTCGTCTATCGGTTGCGTGCAAGCGTCGCAAACAATCCGTGAACTCAATGAACGACGTGGATAACGCGGCATGCGAAACCCCGAAGAACTGATACACGAAAACATCGACCAGAAAGACTTCATCGCCGTGAGCTGGAACCTGCACAAGGGCCGCTCGCCGCTCGGTTTCCAGGCATGGGAGGCGATGCAGCGCTGGGTGCAGTCCGTTCATGCCGATGCGTATTTCCTGCAGGAGGCGATGGCTCGCCGGATGCCCGCGCCCGTGCTGGCCAGTTCGTTCGGCGCGCGCATGGGCGATTTCGACAACGACGTATGGCATTGCCAGGCAACCGAAATCGCCGAGTCGCTGGATTTGCAGATCGCGCTCGGGCCGAACGTGTTCAAGCCGTCGTGGCGGCACGGTAATGCGATCCTGTCGCCACATCCGCTCGATCTCGGCGGACGCTGGGACATTTCCGCGCACCGCTTCGAGAGGCGCGGACTGCTGGTCGCGCGCGCGACGTTCGGCGGCCATGCGGTGACGCTGCTGTGCGCGCACCTCGCGCTCACGCGCCAGGCGAGGCTGCGTCAGATGCACTGGATCGCGCACTGGATCTCGAAGGAAGCGCCGGACGGACCGCTCGTGCTGGCCGGCGACTTCAACGACTGGCGCAACGATTCGGTGCCGCTCTTCCGCGAACACGGCCTCGTGGAAGTGGCGACGCTGCTCGGCGAGCCGGGCCGCACGTTCCCCGCGTTCTCGCCTGCGCTTGCGCTCGACAAGATGTTCGTGCGCGGAATGAAGCCCATCGAATGGATCCAGCCCGCGCAGGAAACTGCGTGGCTGTCGGATCACCTGCCGTATATGGCGCGGCTGCGCGTCGAATAAAACGCGGACTCGTGACGCGGACCGGCGACGCTGACTTCCCGGTCAGTCGCGCCGCGGCGTCCAGACGAGTTGCGCACTGATCGTTTCGCCGGGCTCTAGCACCCGGTAGCCGGCGCGCTCGCGCATCTGCATGTCTTTCGCGTTGAAGCAGTCGGTCGTGTTCGTGACGGGTTCGACGCACAACTGCGCCTCGTTCGCAGGCGCAAACACCACCAGATGATCGAAAGGCGCTTCGGCCGTCAACGTCAACCGGCGACGCTCGTCCCGCCACGCAACCGTTGCTTCGCGCGACCAGCCGCTGAAGTTGTTGTCGAGATCGAATGCATCGGCGCTCATGCCGTGCTTCAGCGCGTCGACGGCGGAATGCGGACCGAGGTGAGTCGGCAGAACGTGTTCGTCGGTGTGCCACATCTGCTCGACGTTCGCGGTGATCGTCGTATTCGCAGTGCGCGGGTAATACGGATGATGACCCATGCCGAACGGCATCGGAGCGCCCGACAGATTCCGCGCCGTCAGCGTGATGCGCAGCGCGCCGCCCAGCAACTCGATGCGCTGGCTCGCGCAATAACGGAACGGCCAGTCGCCGCGCACAGCCGGATCGGGCGCATGCTCGAAATGCAGTTCGACGGATGCGGCCGTGCGCGCGCCGACACGCCACGGCCGCTTCCATGCGTGGCCGTGCAACGCGTGCGCGAACGCCGCGTCGTCCGAGGCCAGATCGATCGTGAGTCCGTCGAACTCGAAGCGAGCGTCGCGAATGCGGTTGCAGTACGGAAAGAGCGGAAAGCTCGCCATTCGCAGCGGATCGCATCGGGCGATTGCGTCGCGCGTCGCCGGGCGCAGCCAGTGCAGCACGCGTTGCGACGTTCGTTCACGCACCGTTTCGTAGTACGCGGCGATCGATCCGCCGACATGCGGCGCGACCACGAGCGTCGTATCGCCGCTCGTCAGCACGACGAGCGAAGGATCGCCGATGCGCAGATCGGTCGCCATGTCGGCCGCAGACGGTTTGAAGAAGGCTTCGCGCATGATCGTTTGTATTGGCGTGGACGATTGCGGCCCAAGGCGGCGTCCCATTCTGCCGAAGCGGCTCGCGCGATCGAGAATCGCACGTCGAGGCTTTTCGGTCAATATTATTAGTAATAACTTCGCCAAAGAACGGCTGTTCGCGCGATAGGCAGACGTCTGGAAAAGCGGGGTTTGCGCCTGTTGTCCGGCGCATATTATTAGTGTTACCGTCAGCACGACGATGCCTGCCGCATCCCCGTCTACAAGCCGCATTGCGCGGCCATATCAATGAAAAAATCGACCCAGCGCCGTCCGACGATGACCGATATCGCCAAGCTCACCGGCGTATCGCAATCGACTGTTTCCCTCGTCCTCAACAACGCGACCAGCGCGAAGTTTTCGGAAGCGACGCGCAACAAGGTGCTGAAGACGGCGCAGGAACTCGGCTACCGGCTCGCCCCGCGCGAACCGCTGCCGCCGTCTTCCGACGAACGCAACCTGATCATCTATCTCGCCGACGAAATCTCGACGAGCCCGCATCCTGTCGTGAACATCGACGGCGCACGCGATGCCGCGTATGCGAGCGGCAAGCTGCTCGCCGTCTACTCGACGCACGGCAACGCGGACATCGAGCAACAGGTGCTCGACGCCGTGCTCACGAGCCCAACCGTGTTCGGCGTGATCTACGCAACCGTCTACACGCGCAAGGTGACGCTGCCCGTCGCACTGTCGCGCGTGCCGACCGTGCTGCTGAACTGCTACACGAGCGACGGCGGCCAATCGTCGATCGTGCCCGCCGAAGTCGCGGGCGGCCACGTGGCGACGGAATACCTGCTGCGCGCGGGGCACAGGCGGATCGGCTATATCAACGGCGAACACTGGCAGGACGCCGCGAAAGACCGCCTGAAGGGCTATCGCACCGCACTCGCCACCGCCGATCTGCCGTTCGCGCCGGAAATGGTGCGCGACGGCGACTGGAGCTCGGGCACGGGCTTCGAGCACACGCTTTCGCTGATGCGCGAGCCGCATCCGCCCAGCGCGATCTTCTGCGCGAACGACCTGATGGCGCTCGGCGCGATCGAGGCGCTGAAGCAACTCGGCTACCGCGTTCCCGACGATATCTCCGTGCTCGGCTACGACGATCAGGAAATCGCGCGCCACACGCATCCGCCGCTTTCGACCGTCGTGCTGCCGAACTACGAGCTGGGCCGCTGGGCCGTCGAGACGCTGCTTCAGGAAGTGCAGAACCGGGCGGCGGGCGCGCCCGTCCGTCACCGGATGGTGAAGCTCGACGGTCCGCTGATCGAGCGCGGTTCGGTCAGGGTAATTACCGAGGCAAAAGCGGCAGCAGTTAATATTATTAGTGATTGACCGATAATAATTCGCGATGAAATAATCGGCGCGACCGGTCACGTCATCACCGGAGTGCCGGCGGCAGTTGAAACACAAAAGCACAACACATCCAACTGGTACCTGGAGGAAGACATGGCGTCGCACAATCGGGATTCGCGCCGGCAACGGCTTCAGCCGCTCGCCGCATCGCTGTTGGTAGTCGCGCTGGGTTTCGGCGTCGCGTCGGCACAGGCCGACGACCTGCCGAAGCTCGCCACCAAAACGCCGCTGAAAGTCGGCTTCGCGCAGACGGAGAGCAACAATCCGTGGCGTCTCGCCGAAACGAAAAGCTTCAAGGACATCGCCGCGAAGTGCGGCTGGCAGCTCGTGATGACCGATGCGAACGGGTCGAACTCGAAGCAGGTCTCCGACATCCAGAGCATGATCGCGCAGCATGTCGATCTGCTCGTGTTCCCGCCGCGCGAAGAGAAGCCGCTCGCGCCCGTCGTGCTGCAGGCCAAGAAGGCGGGCATACCCGTGATTCTCGTCGACCGCAACGTCGATCAGTCGGTCGCGAAGGCGGGCCGCGACTACATCACGTTCATCGGCTCCGACTTCATCGACCAGGGCCACCGCGCCGCCGACTGGCTCGTCAAGGCGACGGGCGGCAAGGCGAAGATCATCGAGCTCGAAGGAACGACGGGCGCTTCCGCCGCGAACGACCGCAAGAAGGGCTTCGATGAAGTGATCGCGAAGCATTCGGGCATGTCGATCATCGCGTCGCAAAGCGGCGACTTCGCGCGCGACAAAGGGCGTCAGGTGATGGAAACGCTGTTGCAGGCGCACCCGGACGTGACGGCCGTCTACGCGCACAACGACGAAATGGCGCTCGGCGCGATCGCCGCGATCAAGGCGGCCGGCAAGCAGCCTGGAAAGGACATCCAGATCGTGACCATCGACGGCACGAAGGGCGGCCTCGACGCAATCGCCGCCGGCGAACTCGGCGCGAGCGTGCAGTCGAGCCCGTTCTTCGGCCCGCTCGCGTGCGATGTCGCGCAGCGCTTTGCGAAGGGCGAAAAGATTCCGACGTGGGTCAAGGTATCGGACCGCTTCTACGACAAGGGCAACGTTCAGGAAAGCATGCAGTACGGTTACTGAGGGTTCGATGACCGGCTGGTGCTTGATGAGCAGTGACCCGGCCGCGCGCGCCTCGATCCACGCAGCGACGCGCGCAGCGAGCCGGACAGGCAGGGCCTCAGCGAGGCGCACGCGCGTCCCGCTGACGGGAAGGGTTCGAAGCGACGTGTCCGTTGCGCGCGTTTTCGCGGTCGACGGGCCGTCGCTTCGCTTTGTCGGGCGTACCATGAACGTCGCGGCCCGACGGGCGGCATCAATCGTCGCGCGCGCCGCTGTTCGTCGCCCGCCGTTCGTCGCCGGACACAGGAGACACACGTGACGCAAGCCGACCCGCATTCCGACGCTCCGCAGTCTTCCGCCCACGCGCCCCTGCTCCACATGCAGGGCATCGACATTTCGTTCGGCGGCGTGCCCGCGTTGCGCGGCGCGAACCTCACCGTCGCGGCGGGCGAAGTCCACGCGCTGATCGGCCAGAACGGCGCGGGCAAATCGACGATGATCAAGATCCTCACGGGCGCTTATCGGCGCTCGGGCGGCAGCGTGCGCTTCGAGGGCCGCGAGATCGATTTCCGCACGCCGAAGGAAGCGCGCGAAGCGGGCATCAGCACGATCTATCAGGAGATCAACCTGGTGCCGTTCCGCTCGGTCGCCGAAAACATCTTTCTCGGACGCGAGCCGCGCCGCTTCGGTCTGATCGACTGGCGCGAAGTGCAGCGGCGCGCATCGGCGCTGCTCGAATCGTTCGGCTTGCAGATCGACGTGAAAAAACCCGCAGGCAGCTATTCGACGGCGATTCAACAGATGGTTGCGCTCGCGCGCGCCGTTTCGTCGGACGCGAAGATGGTCATCATGGACGAGTCGACCTCGTCGCTCGACGAGCGCGAAGTCGAACTGCTCTTCAGCGTCGTGCGCAAGCTGCGCGACGACGGACGCGCGGTGATCTTCGTGTCGCATCGTCTCGACGAACTGTATGCGCTGTGCGACCGCGTAACGGTGATGCGCGACGGTCAGACGGTCGCGCAAAGCGCGATGAAGGACATCGACAAGCGCCAGCTCGTCACGACGATGCTCGGCCGCACGCTCGCCGCCGTCGTGCAGGACGACAGCGCGACGCGCGAAGCAAATCTCGCGCGTCGCGGCGGCAAGGCGATTTCAGCGAGTCATCTCGCCGCGCATCCGAAAGTGAGCGACGTATCGCTCGACGTCCACGCGGGCGAAGCCGTCGGCCTCGCCGGCCTGCTCGGCTCCGGCCGCACGGAAACGATGCGCCTGCTGTTCGGCGCGGACCCGGCGGAGCGCGGCGCATTGTCGATCGACGGCGAGACAGTCGCGCTGAAGTCGCCGCAGGACGCCATCGCGCGCGGTCTCGCCTATCTCACGGAAGACCGCAAGGCGGAAGGCATCGTGCCGGATCTGTCGGTGCGCGACAACCTCACGCTCGTCTGTTTGCGCACGCTGTCGAAGCACGGCGTCGTCGACGTGAAGAAGCAGCAGGCAATCGTCGAGCGCTTCATCGCGTCGCTCGGCATCAAGCTACGCTCGCCGGATCAGCCTATCCGCGAGCTGTCGGGCGGCAATCAGCAGAAGGTGCTGCTCGCGCGCTGGCTCGCCGCGCAGCCATCGCTGCTGTTGCTCGACGAACCAACGCGCGGCATCGATGTCGGCGCAAAGGCCGATGTCGCGAAGATCGTGCGCGAGTTGCGCGACGAAGGCATGGCGGTGCTGCTGTCCGCGTCCGAACTCGAAGAGCTGACGGCCGTCGCCGATCGCGCCGTCGTGATCCGCGACGGACGCACGGTCGCCGAACTCGACGGCGCGCACATGAGCGAATCCGCGATCATGGATGCGATTGCGTGGGGCAGCGCGGGCACGTCGCAACTGGTCGAAGCGGCGCAGTCCGCGCATATCGGCGATGCACTGGAGGGCGACCGTCATGGCTCATGAGTCGCTGCGCAACGACGCCGCGCCGCTCGCCGCGACGGCATCGGCGCCTGACACGCCGACGGTAAAGAAGAAACGGCGCGTCGCGATTCAGCGTGAAATCGTCGTGCTGCTCGCGATGCTCGTCTTCAATCTGCTGTTTACGCAGCACTTCTGGTCGCTGCAAACCTTCAACGTCAATCTGACGCAGGTCGTGACGATCGTCATCGTCGGCATCGGCATGACGCTGGTCGTGGCGACGGGCGGCATCGATTTGTCGGTGGGCGCATCGATGGCGATTGCGGGCGCGCTCGCGCCAATGCTCTTCGTGCATATCGCGGGTCCATCCGGCATCGCGCTCGCGTTCGTGCTGCCCGTTCTGGCTGCGGCGCTTTGCGGCGTGTTCAACGGCTTTCTGGTCACAAGACTAGCCGTGCAGCCGATCGTCGCGACGCTCGTGCTGTTCATCGCCGGACGCGGCATCGCGCAGGTCGTCACCGACGGCAACCTTCAGGCGTTCAACAATCCCGCATTCCAGTGGATCGCGCTCGGCAAGGTGGCGGGCGTTCCGTTCCAGGTGCTGCTGATGTTCGCACTCGTCGCGTTCTTCGCGTGGGTCGTGCGCAAGACGCTGTTCGGACAATATCTGCTCGTGACGGGCGGCAACGAAAAGTCGGCGTATCTGAGCGGCGTGCCGACCGCGCGCGTGAAGATGATCGCGTACACGCTGTGCGCTGCGTTGTCGGGGCTCGCGGGGCTGATTTCCATTTCCGTGAATTCGTCGTCGGATGCGAATGTCGTCGGGCTCGGCATCGAACTCGACGCGATTGCCGCCGTCGCGGTCGGCGGCACGGCGCTGACGGGTGGCAAGGCGTATATCGGCGGCACGCTGATCGGCGCGCTAATCATCCAGTTGCTGCGCTACACGCTGCTCGCGCATGGCATCCCCGATGCGGCCGCGCTCGTCGTCAAGGCGGCCATCATCATCGCAGCGGTGTACGTGCAGCGGCGCTCGCGCTGAAGCACTCGAACGATCTTGCGAGACACGATCCGATGAAAAAGAACCTGCCCATCCTGATCGCGCTCGGCGCGCTGATCGTGCTCGGCCTCGTGCGCTACGAGCACTTTGCGTCCGAGTACAACATCATGTCCTTCTGGCGCTACAACTCGATGTTCGCGCTGATCTCCGTCGGCATGGCCTTCGTGATCATCACGGGCGGGATCGATCTGTCCGTCGGCACGGTCGCGGCGCTGGCGAGCGTCGTGTCGGCGCTGGCGAGTCCATACGGCGGCTGGATCGCGGTCGTCGCGGGCGCGGGTGCGGGACTGATGGTTGGCGTGGTCAACGGCGTCATCATCACGCGAATGAAGATCCTGCCGTTCATCACGACGCTCGCGACGAGCCTCGGCGCGCACGGCCTCGCGCTGCTGCTCGGCAAGAACGACGCGGTGTCGGTTTCGTCGGATACGAACTTCGCGAACTTCGGCCAGGGCGATCTGTTCGGCCTGCCGATTCCCGGCCTGATCGCGCTCGTCGCCGCCGTCGCGGGCTGGCTCGCGCTGCGCAGCACGCGCTTTGGACGGCATTCGCTGGCGATCGGCGGCAGCGAGGAAGCGGCGCGGCTGATGGGCCTGAACGTCAACCGCGCGCTGGTCGCCGTGTATGCGGTGAGCGGCTTGCTGGCGGGGCTGGCGGGCGTGATCCTCGCCGCGCAATTCGGCGCGGGGCAGCCGAACGAAGGCGTCGGCTGGGAGCTGTTCGCGATCTCGGCCGTCGTGCTGGGCGGCACGCTGCTGACGGGCGGCGAAGGATCGATCGCAATGACGATCGCGGGTGTGCTGTTGCTCGGGCTCGTGTTCAACCTGCTGAACTTCGAGAACGGGCTCGGCTATATCAGTCTGTCGGCGTACTGGCAATCGGTGATTCGCGGCGTGTTCCTGCTGCTCGTGATCGTGCTGCAAGCGCGCGTGCTCAAGCAGCGTGCGCACAAGCGCCCGCTCGCAGAAACAGACGCGGGCGCGGGTCCGGCTGCGGGTTGAGATCCGGGTTGATATCCGCTTGAAGTCCGGATTGACGTCCGGGTCTGGCTCCATGCGTCGCCGGCATTCAAACGTGCGTTGGCGAGAGTAAGATCGCGGTTCCCGTCGTTCCCTTTCAGCCCAACGCGCCGCCGTCCCATGCGGCATATCGTCGCCATGCATCACTTTCTGCCGATCCTGCTGCAAATCGCCATCGTCTATCTGGTCGCGCTCGTGAGTCCCGGTCCCAACTTCTTCATGATCATGCAGCTGTCGCTGGCAGGACGGCGCGGGCTCGGCGCGGCGTCGGCGCTGGGCGTCGGCACGGCATCGACGATCTGGGCCTCGCTCGCGATGCTCGGCTTCGCGACCGTGCTACAGCGGATCGACTGGTTATACAACGGCATCCGCATCGCGGGCGCGGTGTATCTGGTGTGGTTCGGCTTCAAGCTGCTGCGTTCGAGCGCAAAGCGCGGCGACGCCGCCGCTGTCGTGGTCGATACGCCGCCCGCAAGCGACCGCGGCGCCTATTTCCGCGCATGGCGCTCGGGCCTGCTCACGTGCCTGACGAACCCGAAGTCGTGCGCGTTCTGGACCAGCGTGTTCGCGACGATGTTTCCCGCGCATCCGCCGACGTGGTTCTATGGCGTCGCGCTCGCGCTGATCGCGACGATGTCGGCGAGCTGGTACAGCAGCGTCGCGCTGATGTTCGCGACGGAGCGCACGCAACGCGGCTATCGGCGCCTGCGCCGGCCGATCGACGGACTGTGCGGCGCGGTGCTCGTCGGGCTCGGCGCGAAGCTCGCGGCGGAAAGCTGACGGCACTCGCGGCGCATCGCGGTTCCAGCTTCGCCAGAAGGGTCAATGCTGCGGTGCGTGATCCGTTTCCGGTATTATCCCGAAATAGCGCTTACCCGCGCCCTGTGGCGCGGCAACCGGCATCCGACGACCGCAGGCAAGCGCCCCTCACGCGGGCGTCGTTCGGTGCCCGCCACGGTGGGCGAGACCTGAAGGGCAACAGCCGCGACGGTCGGCAGCCGGGCACAGGTCCCAGTTCCGTACCACCCCAGCAGTGCGCTCTAGCCGCGCCGCAGTCGTCCGTTCCGGCGAAATCGAACCATAGCGAACGACAGCCGCGCCGGCGCTGGACAGATCTCCGGTTCACCGTCCAACCCGCTGCGGCAATGCCCGGTGTGCTGACGCGGTAAAATAGCGGATTACGCGTCATGCCCATGTCGCTGCGGACACGGGACGATGCATTGCCTTTGCCGTGCCGGCCTCGCTTTTGTGCGGCCGACCTTGTTTTCGCACCATCGAAGAAGCCATGAGCAACCTGAATCCACAAACCGTCCTGAGCGTCCATCACTGGACCGATACGCTTTTCAGCTTCACCTGCACGCGCGATGCGTCGTTCCGCTTCGAGAATGGCCAGTTCACGATGGTCGGCCTCGAAGTCGACGGCAAGCCGCTGATCCGCGCCTACAGCATGGCCAGCGCGAACTACGAAGAGAACCTCGAATTCCTGAGCATCAAGGTGCAGGACGGGCCGCTGACGTCGCGTCTGCAACATCTGAAGGTCGGTGACCAGGTGCTGATCGGCAAGAAGCCGACGGGCACGCTGATGGCCGACAACCTGCTGCCCGGCAAGACGCTGTGGCTGCTGTCGACGGGCACGGGCCTGGCCCCGTTCATGTCGATCATCAAGGACCCGGACGTCTACGACCGCTACGAAAAGGTCGTGCTGACGCATACGTGCCGTTTCGTCGACGAACTGGCATACAAGGAATACATCACGGAGCACCTGCCCGCGCACGAGCACATCGGCGAACTGATCCGCGACAAGCTGGTGTACTACCCGACCGTCACGCGCGAGGCGTTTGCGAACCGCGGCCGCATCACGGATCTGATCGAAACGAAGAAGCTGTTCGAAGACCTCGATCTGCCACATTTCTCACTGGAAAACGACCGCGTGATGCTCTGCGGCAGCCCGCACATGCTGCGCGATACGCGTGAACTGCTCGATAGCATGGGCTTCCAGGAAGGCAGCAACAACAATCCTGGTCATTACGTCGTCGAAAAGGCGTTCGTCGGCTAAACATCTAGCCGCATGAGCGGCGGCGCGACCTCTGGTCGCGGCCGCATGAGCCGCATCACCGGAAACCGGAGCCTTCGCGCTCCGGTTTTTCTTTTGGCGCGCTGCTTTGCTCTCGCCGGACGGCTGACGGATCGCGCGTCACCGCCCGGCAACCGAGTTGGCTATGCGGGTGCGGTTACAAATTCCATGGTGTTCGATCCGCCTTCCATGTAGGTATTTTTCTGACACAAATAATCGCCGACTTGATCCACTGCGTGGAAACTACGCGGGAATCCCTTACAGACAGCCATTTTTTCTTTTTTTAAGATATGATCGCAACGCAGCGCCATTTGACAGACTATTAACAAAACTGTCGTCTTTTTGTTACAGAATGTAAATTTCGTTACGTCGCAGCGTAGCGTTTTTCCGTCGCGGATCGTGCTGCGGCGGACATATCTGGGGATCAGAGTTCGCATGCGTTCTTTCGTCTATGTGCTGTCGGTGTCTGGCTGCCGTTCGTGCCAGTCCGTTTCGTGAGCGGGATCATGGATACGCCGACCGTCGTCCCGATGCATGCGCACGGCTCGGCCGCGCTCGCAGGCGACGCGCAGCAGCAGGAACAGCGTGCGTCCGAGCGTCTCGCGAGCCGTTCCCGCGCCGCCCGCAAGCCTGCCGCCCTGGCCACGCCAGCGGCATCGCGCGATGAGGTCGCGCGTCTGCAGGCGCGCGTGCGAGAACTGGCCGCCGAACTGACGCGCACGCAGGAAGCCACGCGCCGCCAGGTCGCGCACGAACTGCACGACAGCGTCGGCGCGGAGCTGACGGCCGCGCGCTTCGCGCTGGCCGGCGTCGAAACGTGGCTGCCCGCCGACGCGCCGGCGCAATGCGCGGCCGCGCTGGCAACAGCGCAGCGCTCGCTCGACGCCGTGACGGAAGCCGCCCAGCATGCCGTCGGCGACCTGCATGCGCCGACCCTCGACAAAGGCATCATCAACGCGCTGTCGCACTGGACCCACAGCTTCGCCGCGCGCACGGGCCTGCGCATGAGCTTTGTGTGCGCAGCCGATGCGCGCCTCACGCGCCTTTCCGCCGATGCGTCGCTGGCCGTGTTCCGCGTCGCGCAGGAAGCGCTCAACAACGTCGCGAAGCACGCGCGAGCAGCGGGCGCCGACATGCGCATCGAATCCACGCCCACCCATCTGAGCATCGTCGTCAGCGACGACGGCATCGGCATTCCGCCGCACGCAGGCCAGGACGAGCGCCAGTTCGGCCTCGCGGGCATGCGAGCGCGCTGCAATGCGTTCGACGGCGAGTTGCGCATTGGCGCCGGTCCCGCCGGTCGGCAGCGCGGCACCACCGTGCAGGCCCGTTTCGCGTGGAAAGCGCTGCTCGGCAACGCGTCGCGCCCGCGCGCGCGGCGCACTGCGATCCGTCTGTGAATACCGGTATTTCCTCATGAGCTTGCGCATTCTGATTGCCGAAGATCACGCCGTCGTTCGCGAGGGCGTGCGGCAGTTGCTGATCGACCGGGGCGTCGCCGATGACGTCGACGAGGCGCAGACGGGCGCCGAAGCGCTCGCGCATGCGTCGAAGCACGTGTACGACGTGATCCTGCTCGACATCTCGCTGCCGGACATCAATGGCGTCGAGGTGTTGAAGCGGTTGAAGCGTAAGGTGCCGCGCATCCCCGTGCTGATGTTCTCGATGTATCGCGAGGACCAGTACGCGGTGCGCGCGCTGAAGGCGGGCGCGGCCGGCTATCTGTCGAAGACGGTCGACACCGTGCAGATGATCGCCGCGATCCAGCAGGTCGCGGCGGGCCGCAAGTACGTGAGCCCTGCGATGGCGGAAGCGCTCGCCGACTACGTGTCATTCGACGGCGAGCAGATGCCGCACGAAAAGCTCTCGGACCGCGAATACCAGACGCTGTGCATGCTCGCATCGGGCAAGCGGCTGACGGACATTGCGGTTGCGCTGTCGCTGTCGGTGAAGACGGTGAGCGTCTACCGCACGCGGCTGCTCGAAAAGATGAAGCTGCGCAACAACGCCGAACTCACCTTCTATGTGATGAGCAACCGCCTCGTCGACCTGAATCCGGCGATGACCGCCTGAACGACCGCACGCGGACGCAGCGCAACGCAGCGCGACACAACGTCACGCCGCGACCGCACGTCGCGCACGTCTGTTGCGCGGCAGAAAGGGCTCACGAGCGCACTTCCGCTAAAATTGCGGGTTTTCCCCGACATTGGCCGCGCCCACACGCGTGCTTCACAGGAGACCCCGCCAGATGTCCCTTTTTCGCAAGAAGAACGTCGAGCACATGATCGCCGGCGCGCAGGCTGCCGGCCTGAAGAAAGCGCTCGGCGCGCTCGATCTCACCTTTCTCGGCGTCGGCGCCATCATCGGCACCGGCATCTTCGTGCTCACGGGCACGGGTGCCGTGCAGGCCGGCCCCGCGCTGATGCTGTCGTTCATCATCGCGGCCGTCGCGTGCGGCTTCGCGGCGCTCGCCTACGCCGAATTCGCATCGACAATTCCCGTCGCCGGCTCGATCTACACGTATTCATACGCGACGCTCGGCGAACTGGCCGCGTGGATCATCGGCTGGGATCTGATGCTCGAATACGGCCTCGCGACGTCGGCAGTATCGGTCGGCTGGTCCGGCTATCTGCAATCGCTGCTGTCGGGCTTCGGCGTTTCGCTGCCCGTCGCGCTGACGGCCGCGCCCGGCGCGCTGCCCGGCCACGAGACGCTCTTCAACCTGCCCGCCTTCCTCGTGATGATGGCGATCACCACGCTGCTCTCCGTCGGCGTGCGCGAATCGACGCGCGTGAACAACCTGATGGTCGCGATCAAGGTGACGGTCGTGCTGCTGGTGATCGCCGTCGGTGCATTCCACGTGACGCCCGCAAAATGGCATCCGTTCATGCCGAACGGCTGGAACGGCGTGTTCGGCGCGGCAGCCGTGATGTTCTTCGCGTTCATCGGCTTCGACTCGGTGTCGTCGGCGGCGGAAGAAGTGAAGAACCCGAAGCGCGATCTGCCCATCGGCATCATCGCGTCGCTCGGCGTGTGCGCGGTGCTGTACGTCGCCGTGGCCGCCGTCGTGACGGGCATCGTGCCGTCCGCGCAGTTCGCGAACGTCTCGCACCCGGTGTCGTACGCGTTGCAGGTCGCGGGACAGAACTGGGTCGCCGGCTTCATCGATCTCGGCGCCGTGCTCGGCATGCTGACCGTGATTCTCGTGATGGCATACGGCCAGACGCGCGTGATCTTCGCGATGTCGCGCGACGGCCTGTTGCCCGCCGCGCTGTCCAAAGTCCACCCGCGCTTCGCGACGCCGTTCGCGACGACGTGGCTCGTCGGCATCGTCTTCGGTCTGATCGGCGCACTCGTGCCGCTGAACGTGCTGGCCGAGCTGATCAACATCGGCACGCTCGCGGCGTTCTCGATGGTGTCGATCGCCGTGCTCGTCCTGCGCCGCACGCATCCCGATCTGCCGCGCGCGTTCCGCTGCCCGGGCGTGCCCGTCTTGCCGGTGCTCGCCGTCGCATCGTGCCTGTTCCTGATGGTCAACCTGAGCGCCGTCACGTGGATCGCGTTCGTCGTCTGGCTCGTGATCGGCATGCTCGTGTACTTCGGCTACTCGCGCCGTCATTCGAAACTCGCGCACGGTCAGCATTGATTGCATACGCTCGCGCCGCCACAGCAATAAGAAAGGCAAAGGCGCATTGAACAAAACGGCACGCGCGGCGTGCCGTTTTTCATTTCGGGCGTCGTGACGTCAACCAGGCACGCGCGCCGCGCAAGCGCGAGATCCCAGGCGCAACGACGCAAGCGCAATGCAAGCACCTGCACCGCAGCATCTTCTCAAACTCAACGATCTGTCATTCCCTGTGCGGCTCGCCCCATAGCCTGTTACCCTTTTTTGTGTTTTACTTTTCCGCACAAAGATAAAAGCACCAACCGAACCGGACCCTCACAGCAGGCAGGCGGTAGGTAGTGAACGCGGGCCCGAGCCGGTTTTGCCCCATCCGGGGCTCATTCCAAGGGCGTCCCCAAGGAGACAGTTCATGGCGATCAGCATCAGTCTGACGGTGAACGGTTCACCCGTCACCGCGAACGTCGAACCACACACCCTGCTTGTCCAGTTTCTACGCGAACAGTTGCGGCTGACGGGTACGCACGTCGGCTGCGACACAGCACAATGCGGCGCGTGCACGGTTCATCTGAACGGCCGCGCGATCAAGTCCTGCAACATGCTCGCCGTGCAGGCCGAAGGCCAGGAAATCACGACCATCGAAGGACTGTCGAAGAACGGCGAGCTGCATCCGATGCAAGCGGCTTTCCGCGAATGCCACGGCCTGCAGTGCGGCTTCTGCACGCCGGGCATGGTGATGAGCGCGACCGCGCTTGCCGAGGCGAATCCGAACCTCACTGACGACGACGTGCGTCGTCAGCTCGTCGGCAACCTGTGCCGCTGCACGGGCTATCACAATATCGTCAAGGCTGTCATTCAGGGCGCAGCCGGCATGAAAGCCGGCGCGACCGCCTGAGGAGCCCGCCATGAACGCACCCGATACGCAACGCATGGTGGGCATGCCCGTCAAGCGCAAGGAAGACTATCGCTTTCTCACGGGCAACGGCCAGTACACCGACGACATCGTTCTGCCCGGCCAGACTTACGCCGTGTTCCTGCGCTCGCCACATGCGCACGCGCGCATCAAGAGCATCGACACCGAAGCGGCGAAGCAGTCGCCCGGCGTGGTCGCGATCTTCACGGGCGCCGATCTCGCCGCTGAAAACGTTGGCGGACTGCCGTGCGGCTGGCTGATACACAGCGTCGACGGCAAGCCAATGAACGAGCCGCCGCACCCGGTGATTGCGCATACGAAAGTGCGCCACGTCGGCGATCAGGTCGCGCTCGTCATCGCCGATTCGGTGAAAGCGGCGAAAGACGCCGCCGAACTGATCGACGTGATCTACGACGAGCTGCCCGCCGTCGTCGACACTGCGCACGCCGCCGATTCCGGCCAGCCCGCGGTGCATGACGAAGTGCCCGACAACACCTGCTACACGTGGGGCCACGGCGACAAGGCGGCCACGGATGCCGCGTTCGCGAAAGCCCATCACGTGACGACGCTCGATATCGTCAACAACCGCCTCGTGCCGAACGCGATCGAACCGCGCGCAGTCAACGCCAGTTACTCGCAGCAGGACGACAGCTACACCGTCTATGTCGCGAATCAGAACCCGCACGTTGAACGGCTGTTGATGGCGGCGTTCGTGCTGTCGCTGCCGGAATCGAAAGTGCGCGTGGTTGCGCCGGATGTCGGCGGCGGCTTCGGCTCGAAGATTTTCCTCTACGCGGAAGACGTCGCGCTGACGTGGGCCTCGAAGAAAATCCGCCGCCCCGTGAAGTGGACGGCCGAGCGTTCCGAAGCGTTTCTGTCGGACGCGCACGGCCGCGATCACGTGACGAAAGCCGAACTCGCGATGGACGCCGACGGCAAGTTCCTGGCAATGCGCGTGCACACGATCGCGAACATGGGCGCGTATCTGTCGACGTTCGCCTCCAGCGTGCCGACCATCCTCTACGCGACGCTGCTCGCGGGCCAGTACGCGACGCCCGCGATCTACGCCGAAGTGAAAGCGGTGTTCACGAACACGGTGTCCGTCGATGCGTATCGCGGCGCGGGCCGCCCCGAAGCGACGTATGTCGTCGAGCGGCTCGTCGAAACGGCCGCGCGCGAAATGAACATCGAGCCCGCCGAAATCCGCCGGCGCAATTTCATCCGCTCGTTCCCGTATGCGACACCCGTCGGCCTCACCTACGACACGGGCGATTACGAAGCCTGCCTGAGCCGCGCGCTGGAACTCGCGGACGTGAAAGGCTTTGACGCGCGCCGGCAGGCATCGGAAAAGAACGGCAAGCGTCGCGGGCTCGGCTACTCGTGCTACATCGAAGCATGCGGCCTCGCGCCGTCGAACATCGCGGGCGCGCTCGGCGCGCGGGCGGGCCTCTTCGAAGCGGGCGAAGTGCGCGTGCATCCGACAGGCTCCGTCACCGTATTCACGGGCTCGCACAGTCATGGCCAGGGCCACGAGACGACGTTCGCGCAAGTCGTGGCTGACAGGCTCGGCGTGCCGCTCGACAACATCGAGATCGTGCACGGCGACACCGGGCGCATTCCGTTCGGCATGGGCACGTATGGCTCGCGGTCGATTGCAGTCGGCGGCTCGGCGATCATGAAGGCGCTCGACAAGATCGAATCGAAGGCGAAGAAGATCGCCGCGCACTTGCTGGAAGCATCGGCTGATGACATCGAGTTCAAGGACGGCACGTTCCGCGTCGCGGGCACCGACCGCACGAAGACATTCGCCGACGTCTCGCTCGCGGCTTATGTGCCGCACAACTACCCGCTCGACAAGCTCGAGCCGGGCCTAGACGAAAGCGCGTTCTACGATCCGTCGAACTTCACGTATCCATCGGGCGCGTATATCTGCGAAGTCGAAGTGGACGTCGATACGGGCGAGACGCGCATCGAGCGCTTCACGGCCGTCGACGACTTCGGCAACGTGATCAATCCGATGATCGTCGAAGGACAGGTGCACGGCGGTCTTGGCCAGGGCATCGGGCAGGCGATGCTTGAGCGCTGCGTGTACGACAACGAAAGCGGTCAGCTGCTGTCCGGTTCGTACATGGACTACGCGATGCCGAAAGCGTCCGATCTGCCGTCGTTCACCGTCGAGACCGCGAAAGGCACGCCGTGCACGCACAATCCGCTCGGCGTGAAGGGCTGCGGCGAAGCGGGCGCGATCGGTTCGCCGCCTGCCGTGATCAACGCGATCATCGATGCGCTCGCGCCGCTCGGCGTCAAGGACCTGCAGATGCCTGCCACGCCGCATCGAGTGTGGTCCGCGATTCACGCTGCGCAAAACGCGCAGGCACGTCCATAAGCGCTCACAGCGGAGGCCAACATGTATTCGTATTCATTCGACTATCAACGCGCAGCCGATCCGAAGAGCGCCGTATCCGCGCTGACCGCCGACAGCGAGGCGAAGTTTCTGGCGGGCGGACAAAGCCTGTTGCCGACAATGCGTCTGCGTCTCGCGCAGCCGTCGAAGCTGATCGACGTCACGCGCATTCCGCAGTTGAAGGAGATTCGCGTCGAGCCGCAGAAGGTGACGATCGGCGCGGCCGTCTGTCATGCGGACGTGGCGAACGACGCGGACATGCAGCGCGTGTTGCCAGCGCTGGCGCTGCTCGCCGGCGATATCGGCGACCGGCAGGTGCGCGCGCTTGGCACGATCGGCGGATCTATCGCGAACAACGATCCCGCAGCGGATTATCCCGCTGCCGTGCTCGGGCTCGATGGAACCGTCGTGACGGACCGGCGCAGCATTCCGGCCGCCGACTTTTTCGTCGGCATGTACGAGACCGCGTTGCACGCGGATGAACTGATCGTCGCCGTCGAGTTTCCCGTGCCGGAAAAAGCGGCGTATGAGAAGTTCAAGAATCCCGCATCGCACTTCGCGCTGACGGGCGTGTTCGTCGCGAAGACGGCGGGCGGCGTACGCGTCGCGATCACGGGCGCGGCGCCCTCGGTGTTCCGCTCGGCCGAGCTGGAGAACGCGCTGAACGCGAACTTCACCGAAGCGGCCGCGCGCGGCGTGACGATCGCGCCCGACGACCTCAACACCGATCTGCACGCGAGCGCCGAATATCGCGCGCATCTGATACCGGTGCTGACGGCGCGCGCGGTGCGAACGGCGTTGAGCTAGCGGGCGAGTGATGCCGCAAAGCGTTTGAGCATGCGTAGGCCCGGCGCGTCCGGGCCATTTCGTCTATCGGCGTCGTTTGTTTTTATTCATGCGAGCCGACGCGTCCGGGAGAACCATGCAGCCTGCTTCGATCGACGAAACACTCGCGCTGCTCACGCGCCAAGGCTATTACGCAAGCCGCGACCTCGCGACCGCTCTCTATCTCGCGTTGCGCATGGAGCGGCCGCTTTTCGTCGAAGGCGAGCCGGGCGTCGGCAAGACGGAACTGGCGAAGGCGGGAGCGGGCATGCTCGGCACGTCGATGCTGCGGCTGCAATGCTACGAAGGGCTCGATACGGCGAGCGCGTTGTACGAGTGGGACTATCCGCGGCAGATCATGGCGCTGCGCCTCGCTGAAGCCGCCGGCGAAAAGCCCGACAACAGCACGCTGTATCGCGGCGAATTCTTGCTGAAGCGCCCTCTGCTCCAGGCGCTGTTGCCCGACGAAAACCATCCGGGTGCGCGGCGCGTGCTGTTGATCGACGAGATCGACCGCGCCGACGAACCGTTCGAAGCGTTCTTGCTCGAACTGCTGTCGGACTTCCAGGTATCGATTCCCGAATATGGCACCGTGCGAGCCGAGCATCCGCCCCTCGTCGTGATGACGTCGAATCGCACGCGCGAAGTGCACGATGCGTTGAAGCGCCGCTGCCTGTATCAATGGATCGGTTATCCCGAGCGCGAACGCGAACTGGCGATCGTCGCCGCGCGCGCGCCGGAAACGGGCGAAGCGCTGCAACGCCGTGCCGTCGATTTCGTGCATCGTCTGCGCGGGATGGATCTGTTCAAGGCGCCCGGCATTGCTGAAACGATCGACTGGTGCCGCGCGCTCGCGGCGCTCAGCGTGACGGAACTCGATCCGCAATCGGTGCAAAACACGCTGGGCGTGCTGCTGAAGTATCAGGACGATCTCGCGCGTTTCGACGCCGCGCAGATCCAGCAATGTCTCGAAGCGACGGAGTAGCGTCGATGATGCCCGACTGCGATACCGGCTCACCGACGCTCGCGCGCAACGTCGTGCACTTCGTGCGGCTGTTGCGCGGCGCGGGCCTGCCGATGTCGCCGGCGCAGGCCGTCGATGCGCTCGAAGCGCTGCGCTTTATCGAACTCGATCGCCGCGACGATGTGCGCGCGGCGCTCGCTGCATTGCTCGTGCGTGCGCCCGACGAGCGCGAGCTCTTCAATGCCGCGTTCGATCTCTTCTGGCGCGATCCCGATTGGGAAGGCAAGCTGCGCGCGCTGCTGTTACCCAAAGTGACGAGCGGCGTGCCGCCGCCGAAGCGCAATAACCGGCTCGCCGATGCGCTCGCCGTGCATCACGCGAACCAGCACAAGCAGGCCGCGCAAGCCGACGACAAGGACAAGCTCGAACTGCACGCGCACGTGACGTTCAGCGCCGAAGAGCGCTTGCGTCATCGCGATTTCGACACGCTCACAGCGGACGAATGGCGCACGCTGCGCCATCTGATTCGCGCACAGCGTTTGCCGCTCGGGATGGAGCCGACGCGTCGATTGAAAGCGGCGTCGCACGGCACGCATGCCGATCTGCGCGCAAGCGCGCGGCATGCGGTGCGCGCGGGCGGCGACTGGACCGTATGGAAGTATCGCGCCGTCGTCGCGCGCAAGCCGCCGCTCGTGTTGCTGCTCGACATTTCGGGCTCGATGAGCAGTTATTCGCGCGCCGTGCTTTACTTCTGTCATGCGCTCTTGCAATCGCGCGAACGCTTGCAGGTGTTCCTGTTCGGCACGCGTCTCACGAACGCGACGCGCGCGCTGAAGGAACGCGACCCCGATGTGGCGATTGCGGCACTCGCGGATCAGGTCGTCGACTGGTCGGGCGGCACGCGGATCGGCGCGGCGCTCGCCGAATTCAACCGGCGCTGGGCACGCAGAGTGCTGACGGGCAGAGCGACCGTGCTGCTCGTCACCGATGGCCTCGATCACGAAGCGATCGACGTGCTCGAAACCGAAATGGCCCGCTTGCGCCGCTTTGCGCATCGGATCGTGTGGCTCAATCCGCTGCTGCGGTACAGCGAGTTTGCGCCGAAAGCGCGCGGCGTCCAGGCGATGTTGCCGTTCGTCGATGTCCACAAGCCTGTTCACAATCTCGACAGCCTGGCTGCGTTCGGCCGCGATCTCGCGCAATTGACGCGCGCGCCCCGCGATACCGCGCGCGCCGCCCTATCTGGAGGAGCAACGTCATGGAGCTGACCGAAACCTACACGCTGCCGGTACCGCAGCAACGGGCATGGGACGCGCTGAACGACACGGAGATCCTGCGCGCGTCGATTCCCGGCTGCGACAGCATCGAGCCCGATGGCGACAATGCGTACGCCGTCGCGTTAAGCGCGGCCGTCGGTCCCGTGAAAGCGCGCTTCAAGGGCCGCATGGAACTCACCGATATCGACGCGCCTCACACCTATACGATCGTGTTCGAAGGCCAGGGCGGCGCTGCGGGCTTCGGCAAAGGCCAGACGCACGTGACGCTCGAACCCGACGGCGACGACGCAACGAAGCTCACCTATACGGCCCAGGCACAGGTCGGCGGCAAGCTCGCGCAGATCGGCTCGCGGCTCGTCGACGGCGCGGCGCGCAAGCTCGCGGGCGAGTTCTTCAGACGCTTCGGCGAGCAGGTGACGGGCGGCAGTGGCGCGGCGCAAGCACAAACCGGCGACTCGGGCGACACTGTAAGTGAAGCCGCTGACGGTGAAGCTGCCGGTAGTGGCGGTGCCGAAGGCGAAGAACCGAAGAGGAAGAAATCATGGACAGCGTGGATCTCGAAGTCCTGAAGAGCAGCGCGCGCTGGCTCGACCAGGGACATCGCGCGCTTCTCGTGACGGTGGTGAAGACGTGGGGCTCGTCGCCGCGTCCCGAGGGCGCGATGCTCGTCGTGCGCGACGATGGCGCGGTGGTCGGCTCCGTGTCGGGCGGCTGTATCGAAGACGATCTGATCGATCGCGTGCGCCAGCGCGGCATCGAGCAGACGAAACCCGAAGCAGTGAAGTACGGCATCACGGCAGAAGAAGCGCATCGTTTCGGCTTGCCGTGTGGCGGCACGATTCAGCTCGTGCTCGAACCGTTGACGAAAGCGAGCGGGATCGCGGAACTGTATGAAGCCGTCGAAGCGGGGCGTCTCGTTGCGCGCACGCTCGATATGGAAACGGGCGTTGCGAGCCTGGGGCCCGCGCAGGCCACCGATGGCGTCGACTTCGACGACAAACGCCTGCTGACGATCCACGGCCCGCGTTACCGGATGCTCGTGATCGGCGCGGGGCAACTGTCGCGCTATCTGTGCAATATCGCGGTGGGGCTCGATTATCAGGTGACGGTGTGCGATCCGCGCGAAGAGTACACGGATGAATGGGACGTGCCGGGGACGAAAGTAGTCCGCACGATGCCTGACGATACGGTGCTGGACATGAAGCTCGATGAGCGCTGCGCGGTGATTGCGCTCACACACGACCCAAAGCTCGACGACCTTGCGCTGATGGAGGCCTTGAAAACACCCGCGTTTTATGTCGGCGCTTTGGGCTCGCGGCGCAATAACGCGGCGCGGCGCGAACGTCTCAAGGAGTTCGATCTAACCGAAAACGAACTCGCGCGGCTGCATGGACCTGTCGGGATTTATATCGGCAGCAGGACGCCGCCTGAAATCGCCGTGTCGATTCTTGCCGAAGTGACGGCGGCGAAGAATGGCGTATCGCTGCCGACCTTGCTGCAAGTCGAAGGCGCCAAGGCCGCGCGTGAAATCGCGGCAAACGGCGGAGCGACTTGTAGTATTCCGGATTAGTTTTTTGCTACGCATGGCCGCGAGATAGGGTGTCGCTCGCGGTCTATTTCTTTTCCCCGGCATCGGCCATTCGGCTGCGTGTCGCCGGGTCGCCCTGATCCCTAGCATCGAATTTTTGCGGACCGTCGATGCGAGCTTCGCGCTCGCGCCGCAACGGGTCCGCAGCCGTCATTATTCCCTTGACGGAATATTCCTTGGGAGCTATATTTTCGATGCCATGGGACGTTGAGTACACCGATGCATTTCGGGCCTGGTGGGAAGGGTTGCGAGAGGCCGAACAGGAGTCCGTCGACGCGACGGTCCGCTTGCTGGAAGAATGCGGTCCGGCTTTGTCCTTCCCGCATTCGAGCCGTATCGTTCGCTCGCAGTTCGGCAATCTGCGCGAGTTGAGAATTCAACATCGCGGCAGACCGTATCGCGTGCTGTACGCGTTCGACCCACGGCGCGTCGCCATTCTGCTCGCTGGCGGCGACAAGTCAGGGCATGACCGTTGGTACGAACAGAACGTCCCGCGAGCGGAAATTCTTTATCGGTTGCATCTCATGCAGCTAGCGCATGGAGAAACAAGAGATGGCGAGAAAATTTGAAGAACTGCGGGCAAGCATGTCGCCTGAATCGCGCGCCCGCGCAAAGGCACTGGCGAGCAAACTTCGCGCCGCAATGCCTCTGCACGAACTGCGTCATGCACGCGGTCTGTCGCAGGAAGCACTCGCGAAGCGGCTCAACATCAAGCAACCGAGCATTGCGAAACTCGAACAGCGCACGGATATGTACATTTCGACGCTTCGCGATCATATTCGCGCGCTCGGCGGCGAACTTGAAATCATCGCGCGCTTTCCTGAAGGTGAGGTGCGGATCACGAACTTCGCGCAACTCGACGAACCCGTGCGCGAGCCCGCTCAAGACGACTAAGCGGGCGCGACGAACAAGCGCCCACGCGTCACATCAACCCGCACACCACAACCGCCACAATCGATCCGAACACCAGCACAACGCCTACCGTCCGCCGCCGGTTCAACTCCGTCCACAGCAGCACGCCCGTCAGCGACAGCAGAATGAGACTGCCCGCGATGGTATCGACGAGCAATACCCAACCAATGCTCATTCCCACGCCCTTGTGCAGGTTGTTCATCGTGCCAAGAAGCGAGTTCTGCGTGCGTTTCACCGACACGAAGCCATTGCCTACCCAGTACTCGGCCTGCACGTTCTGATGCGGACCGGCAACGCCCACCTGCCAGAATTCCGGCTGCACGGCGCTATGGTCGCCCCAGGCGACAGGATGCGCCGGCTCGCGGCGCGGCTTGCCCGGCTTGCCGTCGATATGCAGTTCGTCCTTCAGCCAGCGCGCCATATCGGTGGGCGACTTGAAGCCGCGCTGTGGCAGCGCGATCTGCAACTGCTCGACCTGCGGCTCACCCGACGACACTTTCAGCGGGCCGCCGCGATGATTCAGCAGAAACCCGGTCGTGCCGAACAGCAAGCCGAGCACGGCGCCCCATAGGCCGATCCAGCCGTGCACCTTGCGCAGCCACTTGATGAAGTTCGCGCGCCGCGAGCGGTGGCGCCGCGTGGCAAGTTGGCGTCCATCGGGTGCACGCTTGCAGGCATGACACCGGCACGCGCAGCAGGCTTCAGTTCGATCGATTCGGGCGCGTTCAAGTCGGCTCCTGGCAAAACGGGTCGTGCGTTGCCGGCACGCGGCAGCGCGTTCAATTGCAAACGGAGTGTGTCGTTCCGGACGGGAAAGACGGATGCCCGGCGCGTATGCGCTCACCGTCCGTCAGACGGCGGCAGCGAATACGCGGGACGAAGCAGGGCGATCATCGGAAGGCTGGCTAGCGATCACCGAGGAGAAAGATGACGAAAAGCTGGCGACGCCTTTCCAATGAGAATGACTATCATTACATAGAAAGGCGTTTTTCTCAATCGCGTGGATTGCGCGCGAGTCACGCGAGTCGCGCGAGTCATACGGGCCAGAGCGGCCCTTCCTGCATCGCGCCGATCTGCTCGCGCAATTCGAGAATGCGATCTTCCCAGTAGCGCTGCGTGTTGAACCACGGAAACGCGACGGGAAACGCGGGATCGTCCCAACGGCGCGCAAGCCACGCCGAGTAGTGGATCAGCCTCAACGTCCGCAACGCTTCGATCAGATGCAATTCGCGCTGATCGAACTCGCAGAAATCTTCATAGCCCGCGAGCAGATCGGTGAGCGCGCGCGACGCTTCTTTTCGCTCGCCCGGCAGCAGCAGCCAAAGATCCTGAATGGCAGGGCCCATCCGGCTGTCGTCGAAATCGACGAAATGCGGGCCGGCGTCCGTCCACAGCACGTTGCTCGGATGGCAATCGCCGTGCATGCGGATGTGCCGCACATCGCCCGCCGCTTCGAATGCGCGCTCGACGCCCTCCAGCGCGAGATCGACCGCCGCTTTCCACGCGGCGCGCACATCGGCGGGCACGAAGCCTTGCGCGAGCAGATACTTGCGCGGCTCGTAACCAAAGGTGTGAATGTCGAGCACAGGACGCGCCGCATAGTTCACCGTCTGACCGACCGCGTGAATGCGCCCGATAAAGCGGCCCAGCCATTCGAGCGTGTCTTTGCGATCGAGGTCGGGCGCGCGGCCGCCGCGTCGTTCGAAGATGGAGAAGCGAAAACCGTCGAACGTGTGCAGCGTGCGGCCATCGAACGCACGCGCGGGCACGGCGGGAATTTCACGAGCAGCCAGTTCGGCGACGAACGCGTGTTCTTCGAGAATCGCCTGGTCGATCCAGCGCTCGGGGCGGTAGAACTTCGCAACGACGGGCGGCCCGTCCTCGACGCCCACCTGATAGACGCGATTCTCGTAACTGTTGAGCGGCAGCATGCGCCCGTCGGTACGCACGCCGATGGTATCGAGCACGCTATCGAGCGCATCGAGCACGACTTCCGGCGTGAGCCGGGCGAAGGGAACGGCGTGGCCGTCCTGCGGAAATGGAGTGTCTTCGATCATGCCCGCATTGTGCGCCGTGCCGCGCGCAAAGACGAGCGCCGAGACAGGCATGAGCGCAACGGGTGCCGCGCCACACGCCTCGCGCGGCCGCGCATCGCTACAAACGTAAAGTCGTGAGTCAGTCGCCCGCGATCAATGTATCTGCGCGCCTGCGGGGCGGACGAATTCGCCCGTATCGATCAGATCCTCGAGGAAAAAGGGTTCCGTGTTCAGCTGCTTCGACGTTCCTGGCTCGCCGGCGTACCACGCCACCATTGCCATGTCGCCCAGGATGCGCATCACGATTCCGCGCGCGCCTTGTGGCACGGCGATATGCACGGATCGAACAATAGAACCGACTTGCATGATATTTCCCCGTCCTCCCTATTGCCGGCTTGTTCGGGACTGCGCCGGTCAATGTGCTGATAAAAGCGCTGCAACATGCGAAAGGTTGCACGCGCACCTGATTCGAAAAACGAAGCGCTCCTCCGAGCCTTCGCATCGGAAACCCCGATGCGAACCGGAGTCCATTGTTGCCTGTTTGGGCACTTTGGCAAAGTAAAAAGTAACGCCTCGCGAGGCCGCCGTTCGGTCAATTCGACTTACGAAACCCTGACTGTAACCTCTCGTAACAGGGTCATCATAAACCGCGCCGCACAGGCGTCTCAAAAATGTCGATGTAAGCTACGATACGCGTTATATTCCTGTCGCGCACGCCCGGCCGGGCTGTCGTTCGCGCAACGCTCGCTGCCACCAGAAGCAGCCGCTCCACGCCCTCACCGGACCGCACCTTTTCATGTGGATCGTTCGTCTCGCGCTGCGGCGCCCCTACACGTTCGTCGTCCTCGCGCTGTTGCTGCTGATCATCGGCCCGTTGACGATCCTGCGCACGCCTACCGATATCTTCCCGAACATCGACATCCCGGTGCTGTCCGTCATCTGGACATATAACGGGCTGCCCGCCGACGAGATGGAACGGCGCATCGTGTTGAACTACGAGCGCGGGCTGTCCGTCGCGGTGAACGATATCGAGCACGTCGAATCGACTTCGCTTAACGGCATCGCTGTCGTCAAGATCTTCTTCCAGCCGCACGCGAACATCAGCGAGGCGCTCGCCCAGGTCACGGCACTGTCGCAATCGCAACTGCGCTCGCTGCCGCCCGGCATCACGCCGCCGTTCATCCTCCGCTACAACGCATCGACGGTGCCCATTCTGCGGCTCTCGCTGTCGTCGCCGTCGCTCACCGAACAGGAGCTGTTCGACTACGGTAACAACTTCCTGAAGACACAGCTCGCAACGGTCCCCGGCGCATCGGCACCATTGCCTTATGGCGGCAAGCAGCGGCAGATCATGGTCGACATCGACTCGCGCAAGCTTCAGGAGCGCAACCTGTCGCCGATGGACGTCGTGAACTCGATCACCGCGCAAAACCTGATCGTGCCGACGGGCACCGCGAAAATCGGCTCGACCGAATACTCGGTGCAGATGAATTCGAGCCCGGATTCGCTCGCCGGTCTCAACAACATCCCGATCAAGTCGGGGCCGAACGGCACGATCTATATCCGCGATGTCGCGCATGTGCGCGACGGTTATCAGCCGCAAACGAACATCGTGCGCGTGAACGGCCAGCGCGCTTCGCTGCTGACGATCAACAAGAGCGGCAACACGTCGACGCTCGAGATCGTCGATCGCATCAAGAGCATGATGCCGGCGCTGCACAATCTCGTGCCCGAGTCGCTGAACATCGACCCCGTCGCGGATCAGTCGCTGTTCGTGCGCGCATCGGTGCAGGGCGTGCTGCGCGAAGCGCTGATCGCCGCGTGCCTGACGGGCCTGATGATCCTGCTGTTCCTCGGCAACTGGCGCGCGACGCTGATCATCGCCGTGTCGATTCCGCTGTCGATGATCACGTCGATCATCGCGCTCTCGGCGCTCGGCGAGACGATCAACATCATGACGCTCGGCGGGCTCGCGCTAGCCGTCGGCATTCTCGTCGACGACGCGACCGTTGCAATCGAGAACATCAGTCATCAGCTCGAACAGGGCAAGAACCTCGAACAGGCGATTCTCGACGGCGCGCATCAGATCGCGATTCCAACGCTCGTGTCCACGCTGTCGATCTGCATCGTGTTCGTGCCGATGTTCCTGCTGACGGGCGTCGCGCACTACCTGTTCATTCCGCTCGCGGAAGCCGTCGTGTTCGCGATGCTCGCGTCGTACTTCTTCTCGCGGACGCTCGTGCCGACGCTCGCGAAGTATCTGCTGCGCTATCACCACCGGCCCGCCGACTTCCATCATTCGAACACGCGCAATCCGTTCATGCGCATTCACCTCGCGTTCGAGCGCGGCTTCGCGAGCGTACGCGAGCGCTATCGCGACTTTCTCGTTGCGCGCGTCGCGCGGCCCGGCATCTTCGTGACGGTCTTTCTGTTGTGCTGCGGCCTGTCGCTTCTGCTGATGCCGTTCCTTGGCCGCGACTTCTTCCCTTCCGTCGATGCCGGCACGATCGCGTTGCATCTGCGCGCGAAAACGGGCATGCGCGTCGAGGAAACGGCCGTGGTCACGGATCGCGTCGACACGCGCATCCGCCAGTTGATTCCGCCGCGCGAACTGCATTCGATCATCGACAACATCGGCTTGCCCGTCTCCGGTATCAACCTGTCGTACAGCAACACGGGCACGATCGGCACATCGGATGCGGACGTGCTGATCAGCCTGAACCCGGATCATCATCCGACAGCCCAATACGTGCGCAAGCTGCGCCGCACGCTCACCGACGAATTCCCCGGCGTGCAGTTCGCGTTCCTGCCCGCCGACATCGTTAGTCAGACGTTGAATTTCGGCATGCCGTCGCCGATCGACATTCAGATCGTCGGCCGCGACGTGCAGGGCAATCGCGCGTTCGCCGCGATGCTGCTCGACAAGTTGCGCGCAATACCCGGCCTCGCCGACGCGCGCATCCAACAGCCTTCGGACCTGCCGCGCATCTTCGTCGACATCGACCGCACGCGCGCGCAACAGGCGGGTTTCTCGCAACGCGACATCGCGAGCAATCTGCTGATCACGCTGTCCGGCAGCCAGCAGACGACGCCGACGTTCTGGCTTAATCCGCGCAACGGCGTGAGCTACAACGTGATCACGGAAGCGCCGCAATACACGATGGATTCGCTGCAATCGCTCGCCAACATTCCGCTGAACGCGAACGGCCACACGAACATTCTCGGCGCGCTGTCGACGA
This sequence comes from Paraburkholderia diazotrophica, assembly GCF_038900755.1. Taxonomy (GTDB): domain Bacteria; phylum Pseudomonadota; class Gammaproteobacteria; order Burkholderiales; family Burkholderiaceae; genus Paraburkholderia; species Paraburkholderia diazotrophica_A. The sequence continues at coordinate 233,406 of NZ_JBBPEN010000007.1, read as the reverse complement.
TGCGGCGCACGTCGGGCAACGCCGTGCTCACGCACTACAACGCGCAGACCACGATCGACATCTACGGCACCGCCGACGGCCGCGATCTCGGCGCGGTGTCCGACGACATCGAGAAAGCGATCGCCGAAACCAGGGCGCAACTGCCGAAGGGCTCGACGATCGAACTGCGCGGCCAGGTGCAGACGATGAACGATTCGTTCTCCGGGCTGTTTGCGGGCCTGGTGTTCGCGATCGTGCTCGTGTATCTGCTGATCGTCGTGAATTTCCAGTCGTGGCTCGATCCGTTCATCATCGTTACGGGCTTGCCAGGCGCGCTGGCGGGCATCGTGTGGATGCTGTTCCTCACGCACACCACGCTGTCGATTCCCGCACTGACGGGCGCGATCATGTGTATCGGTATCGCGACGGCGAACTCGATTCTCGTCGTCAGCTTCGCGCGCGAGCAGTTGCTCGAACATGGCGACGCGACACGCGCCGCGATCGAAGCGGGCTTCACGCGCTTTCGCCCCGTGCTGATGACGGCGCTGGCGATGGTGATCGGCATGGTGCCGATGGCGATCGGCCTCGGCGAAGGCGGCGAGCAGAATGCGCCGCTCGGGCGCGCGGTAATCGGCGGCCTCGCCATCGGCACCCTCGCGACGCTGGTGTTCGTGCCTGTGGTCTTTTCGATGATTTATCGACGGCTGTCGGACCGGCGCGCACGCGCGGCCGCGCACGTCATCCACCGACCGCAGTGATGCGGCCGCAGCCATAACAACGATGCACAAGCACAGGATCTGGAGTGCCGATGGAAGGGAAACGTCCTGATGAGTCCGCGCCGCACGGGGAAGGCCCGCGCGCCTCATCGAAACGCTCACGCTGGATCGCGGCAGGCGCGGCCATCGTCGTGCTCGCGCTCGCGGCGCAGGGCATCTGGTCGCGACACGACGCGCAGGCCGCGCTCGAACGCGACGCGCAGCATGCCGCGCAACTGAGCGTCGAAGTCGTGCGGCCGCAGAAGTCGACGGCGGCGCTCGACCTCGTGCTGCCCGGCAACGTGCAGGCGTTTCTCGACACGCCGATCTACGCACGCACCAACGGCTATCTGAAGAAGTGGTACGCCGACATCGGCGCGCGCGTGAAAGCGGGACAACTGCTCGCGGAAATCGACACGCCCGAAGTCGACGATCAGTTGAAGGCCGCGCGCGCCGATCTCGCGAACGCCGAAGCAAATTACGCGCTCGCGAAAAGCACCGCCGAGCGCTGGACGGAGATGCTGAAGAGCAATTCCGTCTCGAAGCAGGAAACCGACGAAAAGGTCGGCGATATGCTCGCGAAGAAAGGCACGCTCGATGCCGCGCGTTTCAACGTCTCGCGGCTCGAAAAGACGCAGTCGTTCCAGAAGGTCTACGCGCCGTTCGACGGCATCGTGACGGCGCGCAACGTCGATGTCGGCGCGCTGATCGACGCGGGCAGCGCGGGCGGTCCCGCGAAAGAGCTGTTCCATGTCGCGCAGGCGGACAAGCTGCGCGTCTACGTGAACTTGCCGCAGGCCTACGCGCAGGAAGTGAAGGCGCGGCAGACCGCGTATCTGACGCTGACGGAATCGCCAGCGAAGCATTATCCCGGCACGGTCGCGCGCGCGTCGGGCGCCGTCGATCCGCAGCAGCGCACGATGCTCGTCGAAGTGGACGTCGACAACAGTAGCGGCGATCTGCTGCCGGGCGCGTACGCGCAGGTCCATTTCGCGCTGGGCGCGCAGGCCGCGCCGTTCACGCTGCCGGGCAACGCGTTTCTGTTCCGCCCCGACGGCGTGAAAGTCGCGACCGTCGACGCGCAGCAGCACGTGAAGCTCGTCAAGGTCGCGCTCGGCACCGACTACGGCACGCGTGTCGCCGTCGCATCGGGTCTGAAAGGCGACGAGCTGGTGATCCTGAATCCGCAGGACTCGATCGTCGATGGGGCAACGGTGCGCGTCGTGCATCCGAAGGCGGGCAGCGCTGCCGGTGCGTCGGGTGCATCGGGTGCGGGCGAGCAGACGGCTAAGGCGCAAGAATGAACGCGCGGCGCATCCGTCTTCGTTCAACGCTTCTCGTGCTTGCGGGCGCGAGCCTCGTCGCCGCATGCACGATGGGGCCCGACTACAAGCGGCCCGCCACCGCCACGGCCGCCACGTACAAGGAACTCGAAGGCAGCGGCTGGAAGAACGCGCAGCCCGCCGACACGCAGATTCGCGGCGCCTGGTGGGAGGTCTACGACGATCCCGCGCTGAACGCGCTCGAACAGCAGGTCGCGAGCGCGAACCAGAACGTGCAGGCCGCGCAGGCCCGCTTTCGCGCGGCGCGCGCGCAGGTCGCGCAGTTCCGCTCGCAGTTCTTCCCCGTCGTCACTGCAAGCGGCAGCTATTCACGCGCGCGCTCGTCGGAGAACGTGAAGTTCAAATCGTCGGCGGGCAGGACGCTCGACGACTGGATCGTCGGCGCGGACGCGACATGGGAGCCCGATCTGTGGGGCCGCGTGTCGCGCAGCGTCGAAGGCGCGAAGGCGAGCGCGCAGGCCAGCGCCGCCGATGCGCAAAGCGCGCTGCTGTCGATGCAGGCCGAACTCGCGACCGATTACTTCGAACTGCGCGGCATCGACCGCGAGCGGCAACTGCTCGACGACGCGATCTCCGCGTACAAGGAAGCTGTCGAGCTCACGCAAAACCGCTACAAAGGCGGCATCGCCACCGATGCCGACGTCGCCCAGGCGCAAACGCAATTGCGCACGACGCAGGCGCAATCGATCGATCTCGGCGTGCAGCGCGCGCAACTCGAACACGCAATCGCGATACTCATCGGCCAGACGCCATCGACGTTCTCGATGCCCGTCGCGCCGCTCGTCGCCGTGCCGGTAATCGCACCCGTCGGCGTGCCGTCGGCGCTGCTCGAACGGCGGCCCGACATCGCCGCCGCAGAACGGCATGTCGTCGATCTGAACGCGCAGATCGGCGTCGCGACGGCGGCGTATTTTCCGAATCTGATCCTGTCGGTGACGGGCGGACTGGAAGCGACCAACTTCAGCCAGTGGCTGCTTGCGCCGAGCCGCTTCTGGTCGCTCGGGCCGACGCTCGCGGGCACGCTGCTCGACTTCGGCGCGCGCGCAGCGCAAAAGGAGCAAGCGCAGGCGAACTACGACGAAGGCGTCGCGCAGTATCGGCAAACGGTGCTCACGGCGTTCGGCCAGGTCGAGGACAACATCGCCGCACTGCGGGTACTCGAACAGGAAGCGCAGGCGCAGGACGACGCCGTCGCGGCGGCGGAACGATCGCTCGCGATCGTCACGAACCGCTACAAGAACGGCGCGATCACGTATCTCGACGTCGTCGTCGCGCAGACGACAGCGCTCACCAACGAGCGCGAAGCCGTCTCGATCGCGCGCCGCCGGATGGCCGCGAGCGTCGCGCTGGTGAAGGCGCTCGGCGGCGGCTGGGACGCGTCGGCGCTGCCCACCGACGAGCAGCTCACGCATCCCGATGCCGCCGGCCAGCCCGCAAGCGCGCCGGACGCGCCAACCGTGGCGCCCAGCTAACGCGCGTTCAAGACGGGAACCACACTGCCCGACTCGACGACGCCGACTGCTCAACCAGCGTATCGTTGAGCTTTTGCACGCGTTCCAGCGCGTTCTACGCGTCGTTTGTCGTCGTTTCCGGGAGTTTTGTTGTGACCGCATCGTCGGACCCGAGTCGGCCCGCTGCTTCATCCGCTTCAGCTTCATCCCCTTCCTCTGCCAACGGTGTGTCCTATCTCGAACGCGGCACGCGCGCGTACTGGCGCGCAAGTCTCGCGCTGCTGTTCGCCGGCTACGCAACGTTCTCGCTGCTTTACTGCGTGCAGCCGCTCTTGCCTGCGTTTTCCGCGTCGTTCGATATCAGTCCCGCGCAGAGCAGTCTTTCGCTGTCGGTGACGACGGCGGCGCTCGCGCTCGCGATCTTCGTCGCCGGCTTCGTGTCGGAAGGATGGAGCCGTCACCGGCTGATGACGGCTTCGCTCACCGCGTCGTCGCTGCTGACGCTCGCCGTCGCCTTCACGCCGCAATGGCACGCGCTGCTGCTGTTGCGCGCGCTCGAAGGCCTGGCGCTCGGCGGCGTGCCCGCCGTCGCGATGGCCTATCTCGCGGAGGAAGTGCACCCCGACGGCCTGGGTCTCGCGATGGGTCTCTACGTCGGCGGCACGGCGATCGGCGGAATGGCCGGGCGCGTGATTACGGGCGTCGTCGCCGATCTGTTCTCGTGGCGCGTGGCCATCGGCACGATCGGCGTGCTCGGCATTCTGTCGATGCTCGCGTTCCGCTCGCTGCTGCCGCCGTCGCGCCATTTCGTGCCGCGCCGCGGGCTCGGCTTTTCGCATCATCGCGCGGCGCTGCTGAAGCATCTCCGGCGCCCCGGCCTGCCGCCGCTGTTCACGATGGCGTTCGTGCTGATGGGCAGCTTCGTCACGCTCTACAACTACATCGGCTACCGGCTGCTAGCGGCGCCGTTCCATCTGAGCCAGACAGCCATCGGCGGCATCTTCGTCGTGTATCTGACGGGGGTCGTCGCGTCGCCGTGGTCGGGCCGCATGGCGGACAGCTTCGGACGCGGACGCGTGTTGATCGGCAGCATCGTCGTCATGCTGTGCGGCCTGCTGCTGACGACGACGCAATCGCTCACGCTGATCGCGTGCGGCATCGCCTGCGTGACGTTCGGCTTCTTCGCCGGACATGCCGTCGCAAGCGGCTGGGTCGGCCGGATCGCGAAGGAAGCGAAGGGCCAGGCGGCCGCGCTGTATCTGCTCGCGTATTACCTCGGGTCGAGCATCGTCGGATCGTACGGCGGCCGCGTGTGGACCGCGTATGCGTGGCCTGGCGTCGCGGCGCTCGTCGGCGGATTGCTGCTGATCGGCATCCTCGCTTCGGCTCGCCTGCGCGCACGCGAACGCGTCGGCGCGGCGTGACGGGCGCGCGTCAGCCGATCCATGCACGGGGCGAGCAAAAACGACCATAAAAGCAGCTCGTACCGCCCGTTCGACAGACGAAACGCATATTCAGAAAGGCCTGTGTAAGAGAAGGCCCGCGACGCTAGGGAGCGCGCGGACGGCGTGCGCGGCGCGCCGAGCCTTGCCCCGCTTCGGTTTGCCGTGCCGGCGACGGACGCGCGCATGCGCCGCATCTCACACATTGCCTCGACACCGTCGCCTATACTCGTTGCAGGCGCGCCGCATGCAGTCGCGCCCAACGAGTACAACCATGTCGCATGGGACACAGGAGACGAGCATGCACTATTTCACGATCGGTGATTTCATTCTGGTCATCCCGATGGCACTGGCCGGGGCTCTCTTTCTCGGCGCTCTGCCCTGCAAAACCGAGTTCAGGCACAACACGTTGCGCGTGTTGGGCGCGCTGCTCGGAGTCATGTTTGCGGTCGTGCTCGTCGAAGGTCTTCCCGCGCTCGTCTAGCGAACCCCTCGCTCTTCGCACATGAGCGTCAAGTCGCCGTCTTGCGATGTTCGATAGAAAAGCCGCCCTCGCAGGCGGCTTTTTCCTTTTTGCGCCGGACAAATCTGCTCGCCGATCCTGTGCAAGAGCGCGGATCAGATGTGCTGATCCGTCGACGGCTTTTCCCACAGATTCACGCCGCCTTCCGTCGCATGACTGTCGATTTCCGCGAGCTCTTCCGCCGTGAACGACAGGTTCTTCAGTGCCGCGACGTTCTCGCGCACCTGCTCAGCCTTGCTCGCGCCGATCAGCGCCGACGTCACGCGCGGATCGCGCAGCGTCCACGCAAGCGCCATCTGCGCGAGGCTTTGACCGCGGCGCTGCGCGATGTCGTTGAGCTTGCGCACGCGCTCGATGTTCTGCGCGCTCAGATGCTCCTGCTTCAGCGAGCCGCCGCCCGCCTTGTTGACGCGCGCATCTTCGGGCACGCCGTTCAGGTACTTGTTCGTCAGCAGGCCTTGCGCGAGCGGCGTGAACGCGATCGCGCCCGAGCCGGTTTCTTCGAGCGCGCCGAGCAGGCCCTTTTCGATCCAGCGGTTCAGCATGTTGTACGACGGCTGATGGATCAGCAGCGGCACCTTGTATTCGGCGAGCAGCTTCGCCATTTCGCGCGTCTTTTGCGCCGAATACGACGAGATGCCGATGTACAGCGCCTTGCCCTGCTGCACAGCGCTCGCCAGCGCGCCCGCCGTTTCTTCGAGCGGCGTGTCGATGTCGAAACGATGCGAATAGAAAATATCGACGTAGTCGAGACCCATGCGCTGCAGGCTCTGATCGAGACTCGCGAGTATGTACTTGCGCGAGCCGCCGCCCTGGCCGTACGGACCGGGCCACATGTCCCAGCCCGCCTTCGACGAGATCAGCAGTTCATCGCGGTACGGCTTGAAGTCGTCCTTGAAGATGCGGCCGAAGTTCGTTTCCGCGCTGCCATACGGAGGGCCGTAGTTGTTCGCGAGGTCGAAGTGCGTGATGCCGAGATCGAACGACGTGCGCAGGATTTCACGTTGCGTCGAGATCGGCGTGGTATCGCCGAAGTTGTGCCACAGGCCAAGCGACAGCGCCGGCAGTTTGAGACCCGACTTGCCGCAAACGCGGTACTGCATGTCGGAATAGCGTGCTGAAGCTGCTTCGTAAGCCATTGATGGAGTCCTTGTCGAGAACAGGAGTGAAGTCCGCGGTGCATGACTGCGCATCGCGTGAAGGGGATTCTTAATGGTGATGCGTTGGGTTTCCAGTGTGCCGACACAACGTTTTGATACCGGTATCAAACATGGTATCAAAACGACGGTTCCAGCGCCCCGGCGCGTGCGGTACACGGCGTGCAATCGCGCGGCAACGGATCAACACACTATGTTAGCCAATCGCCGCGCGCGCTGCAGTTGCTCGAATTGCGGGACGGAGCCTAGACTCGGCGGTGTCGGTCACATAGACTTCCGCCACTTTCATCCATCGAAGAGGATTGTTCATGACCAAAGCGATTTCGCTCGCATTGATCGTCGGCGGCGTCGTGCTGCTGTACTTCGGCGGCCAGTCGTTTCATTCGTTCAGCAACGACGTGTCGCGCGCGTTCACCGGCGCGCCGACCAACAAGACCATCTTTCTGCTCGCGGGCGGGATCGCCGCGACGCTCGCCGGATTGATCGGGCTCGCGTCGTCAAAGCGCTAATCAGGCGCGAACCGCGTTCGACGGCCCGCGTTAGAACGCCACTTCGGGCTTCGACGCCGAGCGCGAGCCCGGCAGCGGCACATTGCTCGCGCCGTGATAGGTGAAGACCAGAGAAAACTTCACCTGATCGGTCAGATTCTTACCCGCCGAATGCAGCGTGTTGCAGTGGAAAAACACGACATCGCCCGACTTCAGCCTGGGCGACACCGCCTTCTGGATCAGCAGCTGGTTCTCCGGCAGATCGGAGCGGAAGAACTTGGATTCGTCAAAGCGCTCCGACGTGAAAGCCGACGCGTGCGAGCCCGGCACGAGCCATAACGCGCCGTTGTCGACGGTCTCGTCGCCGAGCGCGAGCCACACCGACACCAGATCGTCCCGTTCGAACGACCAGTACCGCACATCGCGATGCCAGCCCGTCAGGCTGCCATACGCGGGATGCTTGGTCATCATGCAGTTGTGATGCGCGCGCGACAGGCGCGGCTCTTCGCCGAAATACAGCTCCATCCAGCCGCGGATTTCGGGCGCCGTCGCCCATTCGGCGAAGCGCGGATGGCGCGCGTACGCATCGAGCAGCCGCCGCACCGTGTGGCCGCCCGGCGCGTGCTTCGACTCGGGCGCGCCGGGATAGCGCAGGTCTGCTTCGAATTCGATGGGCGCCGCGGCTTCGTGCAACTGATCGCGCGCGATCCGTTTCATCTCTTCGCAGCGCTCGGGCGCGATGAGATCCGGCACCACGACAAAACCCTGTTCCCGCAACACCTGTATCTGCTCTTTCTTCGAATGGACTGACATGGACGTTCCGCTCAACTAGTGTTCTTCGACAACCCGGTAGCCATTGTAAAACGGGCACGATCGGACGGTGTGCGTGCTACGCGTCCGGCATGCGATGCGAACGGGCGGCATTGCACGCGGCGTGGGCAGCCATGCACGTGCATCGAGCGCAAAGGGTGCGATCGGCCCGGCTTCGTCCTCGTAAAAACCCTGATCGCGCCGGACTTTCGACGGTCACCAATCACGTGTAGCCTTGCACGCATGTCGATTGCACTACACGCCTCATCGCCGTCGGCGCGGCCATTCGTCGCCGCTGCCGCTTCATACCGCCTTTCCTCAGGCTATTGCGTCCCATCCGTTGGCATAAATGGTGCTGCTTTCGCAGCACTCTTCGTCGCGAGTCACGCTGCCTGATCTAATGCCATGCATAGCCCATTGAGCACTCGACTCACCCGCGCGTTCAACGCCGCGCGTCCCGCACGCCGCCACGTGGTGCGTGCGCTCCGTCATCATTCCGCGCGCACGCGCGCGCTCGCCGCACAGTTGCGCGATGCGAAGCCCGTCGATAGCGTGCGCATGTGGTTCCGCACTTTCTTCAGCGCATTGCGCACGCAGGATGCCTCGCGCCGCCTGTCGCTGCGCACACTGCTGCGCAATCCGTCGTCCGTGCGCATGCTCGGCGTGTCGCCGCGCGCCGCGAAGCAAGTCGCGCTGGCGGGCGCCGCGAAGCCCGCGAGTTCGCCGCATGGCACGAGCCGCCGTCCGCGCCGCGTATCGGCAACGAGCGAAGGCTGGTTCGCATTCGCGCACTGAGGTTGGATCGCGGGATTCGGTTGCGGGGTTTGCGTCGCCCGGCTTCACGTCGTTTGATGTTCGCGTTTGCGTGCAACGATCGCGCCTGATGCGCGCCACGCTCCACGCGGGCATCGCCCGGGTTGCGCTGCATCACGCGCGTTTGTTGGACGCAAACGCGCGCCGAATGACGCAAAAGACAACGCCCTGCATGTGCTTCACAGCGCATGCAGGGCGTTTTTTGCTTCAGTCCCGGATCTGGCCGAACCGCGCGGCATTCAGCCGCGCGATGACTTCACTGGACCACTGAACCGGCTCAGGCGAGCGCCGCAACCGGCTCCGTGCCAGCGGCCTCGGCCAGCACGAGCGCCTTGTCGGCGGCTTCCCACGAGAATTCCGGCTCTTCGCGGCCGAAGTGGCCATACGCAGCCGTCTTTTCGTAGATCGGACGCAGCAGGTCGAGCATCTGGATGATGCCCTTCGGACGCAGGTCGAAGTGTTCCTGGACGAGACGCGTGATCGTTGCATCCGACACGCGGCCCGTGCCGAACGTGTTGACCATCACCGACGTCGGCTGAGCAACGCCGATCGCGTACGACACCTGGATCAGCGCGCGCGATGCGAGGCCGGCCGCGACGATGTTCTTCGCGACATAGCGGCCAGCGTAGGCAGCCGAGCGGTCCACCTTCGACGGATCCTTGCCCGAGAACGCGCCGCCGCCGTGCGGAGCCGCGCCGCCGTACGTATCGACGATGATCTTGCGGCCCGTCAGACCGCAGTCGCCCTGCGGGCCGCCGATCACGAACCGGCCGGTCGGGTTCACGAGGAACTTGATGTCGCCCTTGATCAGATCGGCCGGCAGCGTCGGCTTGATGATCTCTTCGATCACGGCTTCGCGCAGCGTCGACAGTTCGATTTCCGGCGCGTGTTGCGTCGACAGAACGACGGTGTCGATCGAATGCGGCTTGCCGTCGACATAGCGGACGGTGACTTGCGACTTCGCGTCCGGACGCAGCCACGGCAGACGGCCGTCGCGGCGCAAATTGGCCTGGCGCTCGACGAGGCGGTGCGACAGGTGGATCGGCAGCGGCATCAGCTCGGGCGTTTCGTCGCATGCGTAGCCGAACATCAGGCCCTGGTCGCCCGCGCCCTGATCGAGGTTGTTGTCGTGCGCGCGGTCGACGCCTTGCGCGATATCCGGCGATTGCTTGTCGTACGCGACGAGAACCGCGCAGCCGCGATAGTCGATGCCGTAGTCGGTGTTGTCGTAGCCGATGCGCTTGATGGTCTCGCGCGCGACCTGGATGTAGTCGACGTTGGCCGTCGTTGTGATTTCGCCCGCGAGGACGACGAGACCCGTGTTGCACAGCGTTTCCGCTGCGACACGCGAGTATTTGTCCTGCGCGAGGATCGCGTCGAGAATGGCGTCCGAAATCTGGTCAGCGACCTTGTCCGGATGCCCTTCGGAAACCGATTCGGAGGTGAAGAGGTAATCGTTAGCCACGTTACAGGCTCCTTTATTGGTTACGGTTGAGTTTCACGTAGCCTGCTTCGAGCCTGAAGCGGCGACGCTTTAGCGGATTTCTGCACGACCGGACGACAATCTGAAAGATCACCGCCCGCCCGCTTCGCCCCGCAAGTTGTCTATTAACTCGGCGAAGCCCTTATTATAGCGACTTCTTTCATTTGTCACAGAGTGTCTGCGCGTGCGGTATATCGACCTTTTCGCCGTTTGTCTCGCCGTTTCTCTTTATCCAGCTGGATCATGCGCGCCCATCGGAGCAGCCGCATGCTGAGCCGCCTGGGCGTCACATTCGCAATCGGGCTGCTCAAGCTGTTCGCACTGCTGCCGTATGGCTTCGTCGCGCGCCTCGGCGACGGCCTCGGCTGGCTGCTCTACCAGATTCCGAGCCGCCGCCGGCGCATCGTCCATATCAACCTGAAGCTGTGCTTTCCCGAGTGGAGCGACGAGCGCCGCGAGGAAGTCGCGCAGAAGCACTTCCGGCACGCGATCCGCAGCTATCTGGAGCGCAGCGTGCAATGGTTCGGCTCCGCAAAGAAGCTCGAGAAGCTGATTCAGCTCGACAGCGAAATCGATCTCACCGATCCCAATCTGCCGCCAACGCTGTTTCTCGGCTTCCATTTCGTCGGCATCGAGGCCGGCTCGATTTTTCTCAACTATTCGCTGAAGCGCACATGCGGTTCGCTGTATCAGCCGATGTCGAACCCGCAGCTTGAGGAAGTCGCGAAAGCGCAGCGCGGCCGTTTCGACGCCGAAATGGCGAGCCGCGCGGACAGCGCGCGCGTCGTGCTGCGCTGGCTGCGCGAGCGCAAGCCGGTGATGCTCGGCGCGGACATGGACTACGGGATGCGCAATTCGACGTTCGTGCCGTTCTTCGGCGTGCCGACGTGCACGCTGACGGCCGTCGGCCGGCTGGCGAAAGTCGGGCGCGCGCAGGTGGTGCCGTTCATTGGCGAAGTGCTGCCGAACTATAAGGGCTACCGTCTGAAGGTGTTCAAGCCGTGGGACAACTACCCGACGGGCGACGACGACACCGACGCGCGCCGCATGAACGAATTCCTCGAAGAGCACATTCCCGACATGCCCGAGCAGTATTACTGGGTGCACAAGCGCTTCAAGACCCGTCCGCCAGGCGATCCGGGCTTTTACTGAAACGTGCCTGCACACAGTGGGCGAGACTGACAACCCGTCACTTACAATAGCGGCATGAAACTGAAATTCACCAAGATGCATGGCGCGGGCAACGACTTCGTCGTGCTCGACGGCTACACGCAGCCGCTTTCGCTGACGGACGCGCAAGTGCGCGCGCTCGCGAACCGGCACTTCGGCGTCGGCGCGGACCAGTTGCTCGTCGTCGAGAAGCCGACCGTCGAAGGCGTCGATTTCAGATATCGCATCTTCAATTGCGACGGTGGCGAGGTCGAGCACTGCGGCAACGGCGCGCGCTGCTTCGTGAAATTCGTGCGCGACACGCGCCTCACCGACAAGCGCAGCGTCCGCGTGCAGGTGCAAAAGGGCGTCATCACGCTGACCATGCAGGACAACGGCGAAGTCGTCGTCGACATGGGCGCGCCTGTGTTCGAGCCGGCTCAAGTGCCGTTCGACGCGAGCGGCCTCGACGCGCGCCAGGAAAGCAACGATTCGCTCTATCCGCTCGACGTCAACGGCGCGACGCGCTGGGTGTCGGTCGTGTCGATGGGCAATCCGCACGCGGTACAGGTCGTGGACGACGTCGAGGCGTTTCCTGTGCTCGTCGACGGTCCCGTGATCGAGCATCACCCGCGCTTTCCGGAGCGGGTCAACGCAGGCTTCGTGCAGATCGTGAGCCGCGGCGAAATCAGGCTGCGCGTCTACGAACGCGGCGCGGGCGAAACGCTTGCGTGCGGCACGGGCGCTTGCGCGGCCGTTGCGGCAGGCATCCGTCGCGGGCTGCTGGACGCGCCCGTGAAAGTGCACACGCACGGCGGAATGCTCACGATCACGTGGAACGGCGAACCCGCCTCGCCGCTGATGATGTCGGGCCCGGCGGCCACGGTGTTCGAAGGCGAAATCGAAATAGCCGACTGAATCGGATTGAATCTCTTACCGCTGCGCGGTCCATGGACGGCAGCAGCCCAGCAGCAAGACAAGCAAGACAGCACACAAGCGCGCAACCGAAAGCCGAAATCATGAACGATCGCGAAGTCGCCGACTATCTGCTAGCCAACCCAGAATTCTTCGCCGAACACGCGGAACTGCTCGCGACCGTGCGGCTCGCGAATCCGCATGGCAAGGCCGCAGTGTCGCTGCAAGAGCGCCAGATGGACATGCTGCGCGACAAGAACAAGCATCTCGAACGGCGTCTCGCCGAATTGCTGCGCTATGGGCACGAGAACGACAGCATTGCGTCGAAGTTCGGCCGCTGGACGACGCGCGTGATGGCCGAGCGCGATCCGGGCGCGCTGCCGCGCACGATCGCCAACGGGCTGCGCGACGTATTCGATGTGCCGCAAGCCGCGCTGCGCGTGTGGGACGTGTCCGAGCCGTACTCGCAGGCGGACTTCACGCGTCATGTCGGCGAGGAAGTGCGCATCTTCGCGAACAGTCTCGCCACGCCGTACTGCGGCGCGAACACGGGCTTCGAGGCCGCGCAATGGCTGACGCCCGCCGTATCGGCCGTTTCCAGCGATGCTGCGACTACGGCTGACGGCGCGCCGCCCGCCAACGGCACCGAATCGATCGCGCTGATCGCGCTGCGCGATCCCGAGGCCAAAGACGAAGCCGCTGCGTTCGGCCTGCTGGTGATGGGCTCGCCCGATCCGCGCCGTTTTCACGACGGCATGGCCACCGACTTCCTCATGCAGATCGGCGCGCTCGCCAGCGCGGCGCTGAGCCGTCTGCTGCCGCGCTAGGCGCTCGTCACGTGAGCTCCGCCGATCCGATCGTCATCTATCTGTCGAGCCTTGAGCACGAGCGGCGGTTGTCGGCGCATACGCTGCGCGCCTACACGCATGAACTCGACGAACTGAAGAAGCTCGCGAACGGACGGCCGCTCGAAAGCCTTACGGCCACGGATATCCGCGGCGCGGTCGCGCGCGCGCATTCGGGCGGCCTGTCGGCGCGCTCGATCGGACACCGGCTGTCGGCGTGGCGCGCGTTCTACCGCTGGCTCGCGGGACGCATCGATTTGCCCGCAAATCCCGTCGCCACCGTGCGCGCGCCGAAGCGCGCGAAGACGCTGCCGAAAGCTTTGTCCGTCGACGACGCGCACACGCTGATGGAATCCCCCGTGACGGCCACCGCCGAAGGGCTGCGCGATCACGCGATGCTCGAGCTGTTCTACTCGTCGGGCTTGCGGCTTTCGGAGCTGGTCGGCGTCGACGTGCATTTCGTCGACGCCGACGGCTACCGCTCCGCCGGCTGGCTCAAGCTCGACGAGGCGGAAGTCGAAGTGCTCGGCAAGGGCAACCGGCGGCGCTCAGTGCCTGTCGGCAGCAAGGCGCTCGATGCGTTGCGCGCATGGCTCGCCGTGCGCGGCGAGCTGGTGAAGCACGATCCGCATCCGCTGTTTCTGTCGGCGCGCGGCAACCGGATGTCGCCGAACGTCGTGCGCGAACGCGTGAAGCGCGCGGCGCTCACGGCGGGCATTCCGGCGAACGTGCATCCGCACGTGCTGCGCCATTCGTTCGCGACGCACGTGCTGCAATCGAGTGGCGATCTGCGCGCCGTGCAGGAACTGCTCGGCCACGCAAGCATTTCTGCGACCCAGGTCTACACCGGGCTCGATTTCCAGCACCTCGCGCGAATCTACGACCAGGCGCATCCGCGCGCAAAAAAACGCGACTGACGCGGCTGGCGCTTTGCCGGCAACCAGTCATCTCCGCTTTGCCGCTTCGCGCGGCACATTGTTCCGCTGAAATTCTCACGAAGTCATGAATACCGTTACGCTGAAACCGTCGAAAGAGAAGTCGCTGCTGCGCCGCCATACGTGGGTCTACGCAAATGCGATCGATCGCGTCGACGGCAAGCCCGCCGCCGGCGCGACCGTGCTCGTGCGCGCGCACGACGGCCGCTTCCTCGCGCGCGCCGCGTGGAGCCCGCATTCGCAGATCCGCGCGCGCGTCTGGAGCTTCGACGAGAACGAGCCTGTCGATCACGCGTTCTTCAAGCGCCGCGTACAGCGCGCGCTCGCGCATCGTCAGGCGATGGTGCGCGGCACGGGCGCAGTACGGCTGATCTTCGGCGAGGCGGACGGCCTGCCGGGGCTGATCGTCGATTACTACATCGCTGATGATGCAACGAACGCGGTCGCGCTGGCGGATGCGGGCCAGCGCGGCCAGATCGTCTGCCAGTTCATGGCGGCGGGCGTCGAAGCGTGGAAGGACGCGATCGTGCAGGCGCTGATCGGCGCGACGGGATGTCCGAACGTCTATGAGCGCTCGGACGTGTCGATCCGCGAAAAGGAAGGGCTCGCGCAGACGACGGGCGTGCTCGCCGGCGACCCGCCACCGGAAACGCTGCTCGTCGGCGAGAACGGCGTGCGTTATCACGTCGACGTGCGCAACGGCCACAAGACGGGCTTTTATGTCGACCAGCGCGACAATCGCGCACTGGTGCAGGAGTTGTCGAAAGACCGCGACGTGCTGAACTGCTTCTGCTACACGGGCGGCTTTTCTCTCGCCGCACTCAAGGGCGGCGCGAAGCGGGTCGTGTCGATCGACTCGTCGGGCGAGGCGCTGGCGATCGCACAGCAGAACGTCGCGGCCAACGGCTTCGACGCGCAGCGCGCCACCTGGCTCGACGCCGACGCGTTCAAGACGCTGCGCCGCCTGTACGACGACGGCGAGCGTTTCGACCTCGTCGTTCTCGATCCGCCGAAGTTCGCGCCGTCGCGCGAGCACGTGGACCGCGCCGCGCGCGCATACAAGGACATCAACCTGACGGGACTCAAGCTGCTGCGGCCGGGCGGGCTGCTGTTCACGTATTCGTGCTCGGGCGCGATCGATGCTGAGCTGTTCCAGAAGATCGTCGCGGGCGCGGCCGCCGACGCGCGCGTCGATGCGCGCATCCTGAAGCGGCTGGGCGCGGGCGTCGATCATCCGCTGCTGACGGCGTTCCCCGAAGGGGAATATCTGAAAGGCCTATTGTTGCAAACCGCCTGATCGCCCATAGTTAGGCGTTTATTTCCCTGGCGGCGACGGGGCTTTCACCACCCGGCAGCGGCGCCCCGGCAGTTATGCTTCAATATTCCGTTGAATTCCCGGGGTTCGGGCCGTGCGCGGTCTGCACTCCAGATTGACGAACACAAGGCGACTTCACATGGCGAACAACATGATCCCAGTCACTATCCTGACCGGCTTCCTCGGCAGCGGCAAAACCACGCTGCTCAAGCGCATCCTGAACGAGAAGCACGGCATGAAGATCGCCGTGATCGAGAACGAGTTCGGCGAAGAGAATATCGACAACGACATCCTCGTTCAGGACACGGGCGAGCAGATCATCCAGATGAGCAACGGCTGCATCTGCTGCACGATTCGCGGCGACCTGTCGCGCGTGCTAGGCGACCTCGCCGCGCAGAAGCAGGAAGGCAAGCTCGATTTCGACCGCGTCGTGATCGAGACGACGGGCCTCGCGAACCCCGGCCCCGTCGCGCAGACGTTCTTCATGGATAACCAGATCGCCGACGAATTCCTGCTCGACGCGATCATCACGCTGGTCGATGCGAAGCACGGCAATCAGCAGCTCGACGAGCACGAAGTCGTGCAGCGCCAGGTCGGCTTCGCGGACCGTCTGTTCGTGACGAAGGCCGATCTCGTCGACGACGCGACGCTCGGCGACCTGCGTCACCGCCTGCTGCACATGAATCCGAAAGCGCAGATTCGCGTCGTGAACTTCGGCGAAGCGGACATCAAGGAAGTCTTCGATCTGCGCGGCTTCAATCTGAACGCGAAGCTCGAAATCGACCCGGATTTCCTCGCCGAAGACGAGCACGATCACGCGCATGACCACGACCACGACCACGACCACGATCATGACCACGCGAACTGCGATCACGATCATGGCCACTGCGATCACGAAGGCCACGATCACGGCCACCACCACCATCACGCGCATCACGACGACAAGATCAAGTCGTTCGTTTTCCGCAGCGATCGCCCGTTCGATCCGAACAAGCTCGAAGACTTCCTCGGCGGCATTCTGCAGATTTATGGCGAGCGTCTGCTGCGCTACAAGGGCGTGCTGTACATGAAGGGCGTCGATCGCAAGGTCGTCTTCCAGGGCGTGCATCAGATGATGGGCAGCGATCTCGCGGCCAAGTGGCAGCCCATTGAGAAGAAGACGAACAAGATGGTGTTCATCGGCATCGAGTTGCCGCAGGATCTGATTACGGACGGGCTCGAAGCCTGCCTCGTCTAAGCCGGTCTTATCTTTGTCTTGCGCGGGGCAGGCGTTTGATGTCTGCCCCAACCGCCATTTTCTCGCCGCTGACGCACGAAAATCGATTCAAACGCGCAGGCACGGCAATTAAACAGCCGGTTCCCGGTCAAAGCACGTGAAAACCCTGTTGTGAGAATACGTGTACGACCATCGCTTTTTAGTGCACAGCGCGTTATATTTTCACGATAAGTGGAGTTTGCGACAGGGATTTCCCCCGCTTGCAGCTTCGTATTGTGATTCAGTTACAATACGGCCCCACTGGAGAAAGACAACGATTTTGCCCGGTCTAAAACGCGTAGCCGCGTCGCAGCCGTGCCGGGCCTGAAGACGGCGCCGGAAAATCTCATCCGGGGATATCGCCGATAGCCGGCCGGCACACTCCGGCTCATAACGCGCTGCCGGGAAGCATTGCCTCAGGAGCATTGGAAGAATCGGTTTCCAGAGGAGTTCGGCCCCGCAACGGCGCTTCGGCGTCACGACAGCCTACCGTCCGTGTTCGCCGGCGCTCAATCGAGCGTCATCGAGGCGCCTTTGCGGGCAACACGAAAGTGCGGGCAATGATTTGCCTCACATTGAAGAAGCAAGCCAGATGACGACGAAACGACTCTTGACCGAAGCCGAAATCCTGAAGATGAGCGACAAGGATTACATGAATGAGGATCAGCTCGCTTTCTTCAAGAACCGGCTCGAACAGCTGCAGGCGGAAATCCTCCGCAACGCCGGCCAGACCACCGAAAATCTGCGCGAAACCGTGATCGTGCCGGACCCGGCCGACCGCGCGACGATCGAGGAAGAGCATGCGCTGGAACTGCGCACGCGCGACCGCGAGCGCAAGCTGCTGAAGAAGGTTCAGCAGTCGCTTGCGCGCATCGAATCGGGCGAATACGGCTGGTGCGAGGAAACGGGCGAGCCGATCGGCATTCCGCGTCTGCTTGCGCGTCCGACGGCAACGCTGTCGCTCGAAGCGCAGGAACGCCGCGAATTGCGCCAGAAGCTGTTCGGCGACTGATCGCCTGCGGCGCGGTTTTCGGGGTCCGCGCCCCATAGACGCTTCGTGAGAGGCGCACGGTGAACCGTGCGCCTCTTTTCTTTTGTAAAGCCGATCTTTAACGATGCGAGCGCTCATATCGGCTCCTCCTTCGTGCGGCAATCGGTAAATGCGCATCGCATCGGCCTTGATGCGGACTGACGCCAGCACCTTTTACCGCTGAATCCGCCGCGCACCTTTTCTGCTTTTCTCGCGCTGTTGAGACTTCCGCTCTTGATATGGCAGCGCCCGCCCTAAAATAATTTGGACATGCGTTGCACGCGCGCGCGGCACCTGGCATCGCGCGGCGTCCGCTCCGGATTCCGTGGTGGCGCATCGGCGCCTCCGCGTCCTCACTGTCGGTCGAAGTCTTCGCTTTGGCGCTGACTCCGGCCTCACGCAATTAATTGCGGTTTTGCAAAAGGAACGCATATGGAGCAATTTCACGGCACGACGATCGTTTCCGTGCGTCGCGGCGACAAGGTCGCGCTCGGCGGCGACGGCCAGGTCACGCTGGGCAACATCGTCATGAAGGGCGGCGCGAAGAAAGTCCGGCGCATCTACAACGGCAAGGTGCTGGTCGGCTTCGCGGGCGGCACGGCCGACGCCTTCTCGCTGCTCGACCGCTTCGAAGCGAAGCTCGAAAAGCATCAGGGCAATCTCACGCGCGCCGCCGTCGAGCTGGCGAAAGACTGGCGCACCGACCGCATGCTGCGCCGTCTCGAAGCGATGCTGATCACGGCCGACGCAACCACCACGCTGGTCATCACGGGCAACGGCGACGTGCTCGATCCCGAAGGCGGTATCTGCGCGATCGGCTCGGGCGGCGCGTATGCGCAGGCCGCTGCGAAGGCGCTCGCGGACAACACGGATCTTTCGCCGCGCGACATCGTCGAAAAGGCGCTGGTGATTGCCGGCGACATGTGTATCTACACGAATCACAACCGCGTCATCGAGACGATCGAGTAAGGACACACGATGAGCACCATGACTCCCGCCGAGATCGTCTCGGAACTCGACAAGCACATCATCGGCCAGCATCGCGCGAAGAAAGCTGTCGCGGTCGCGCTGCGCAATCGCTGGCGCCGCCAGCAGGTCGCCGAGCCGCTGCGCCAGGAAATCACGCCGAAGAACATCCTGATGATCGGGCCGACGGGCGTCGGCAAGACGGAAATCGCGCGGCGTCTCGCGAAGCTCGCGGACGCGCCGTTCATCAAGATCGAAGCAACCAAGTTCACGGAAGTCGGCTATGTCGGCCGCGACGTCGACAGCATCGTGCGCGACCTGATGGAAATCTCCGTCAAGCAGACGCGCGAGACGGAAATGCGCAAGGTCCGCACGAAGGCCGAAGATCTCGCCGAAGACCGCATCCTCGATATCCTGCTACCGGGCGCGCGCACGGTCGGCTTCGGCTCGGGCCACGAAGCGAGCGGCGACGAATCGAACACGACGCGTCAGACGTTCCGCAAGCGCCTGCGCGAAGGCGCGCTCGACGACAAGGAAATCGAGCTCGACATCGAGATGCCGCAGCCGGCGATGGACATCATGGGGCCGCCCGGCATGGAAGACATGACCGAGCAGATCCGTTCGATGTTCGCGAATCTTGGCGGCGGCAAGAAGACGCGCCGCAAGGTGAAGGTGAAAGAAGCGCTGAAGCTCCTCACCGACGAAGAAGCGTCGAAGATGCTGAATGACGAAGAGGTCAAGACGAGGGCCGTGCAGAACGTCGAGCAGAACGGCATCGTGTTCCTCGATGAAATCGACAAGATCGCGTCGCGCAACGAAGCGGGTACCGGCGAAGTCTCGCGTCAGGGCGTGCAGCGCGATCTGCTGCCGCTCGTCGAAGGCACGACGATCAGCACGAAGTACGGGATGGTGAAGACCGATCATATCCTGTTCATCGCGAGCGGCGCGTTCCACCTCGCCAAGCCCAGCGATCTGATTCCCGAACTGCAAGGCCGCTTTCCGATTCGAGTCGAACTCGATTCGCTGTCGGTGAAAGACTTCGAATCGATTCTCGTCGCCACCGACGCGAGCCTCGTCAAGCAATACCAGGCGTTGCTCGAGACGGAAGACGTGCACCTCGAATTCGCCGACGACGGTATCCGCCGTCTCGCGGAAATCGCCTACTCGGTGAACGAGAAGACGGAAAACATCGGCGCGCGCCGTCTCTATACGGTGATCGAGAAGCTGCTCGAAGAAGTGTCGTTCTCGGCGGGCAATCACGCGGGCAAGAGCGTGGTGATCGACGCGGCGTATGTCGATGGTGCGCTGAACGACGTCGCGCAAGACGAGGATCTGTCGCGCTACGTGCTCTGATTCGCGCGTCTCCCAGCAAGCACTCGAACGAAGAACCAGGCGAAACGGGCGGCGCTCCGCGAGGAGCGTCGCCCGTTTTCACATGCGTGCGAAGCACGCCATCTATCGCATTCGATGCGATGGCAAGGGCATCAT
Source organism: Paraburkholderia diazotrophica (assembly GCF_038900755.1). GTDB lineage: Bacteria > Pseudomonadota > Gammaproteobacteria > Burkholderiales > Burkholderiaceae > Paraburkholderia > Paraburkholderia diazotrophica_A. Next base: position 213,264 of record NZ_JBBPEN010000007.1, on the reverse strand, counting down.
TGCTTGACCGGCCGCTTCGCCAGCTTGCGCTGAAGCGTGCGCCGGTGCATGTTCAACGCGCGCGCCGTCGCCGAAATGTTGCCGCCGTTTTCGGCGAGCACGCGCTGGATGTGCTCCCATTCGAGCCGCGCCACCGACAGCGGCACCGGCTTTTCAATGGCCTCTTCCGCTTGCAGCACGCTCGCTTCCGTTTGCAGCGCAGAGAGAATCGTCTCGACGTTCGCGGGCTTTGCCAGATAGTTGTCCGCGCCATCCTTCACCGCCTGCACCGCCGTCGCGATGCTCGCGTAGCCCGTCAGCACCAGCATCCGCGCGTCGGGTTGCAGGTCGCGCAACGGCGCGACGAGATTCAGGCCCGAGTCGTTGCCCAGATGCAGGTCGACCGTGATCTGCCCGAACTTCTGCTGATTGGCCAGGCGGATCGCTTCGTCGGCATTGTGCGCTTCGGACACCGTGAAGCCCCGGCGCGTCAAACCGCGTGCGAGGATGCCGGAGAACACTTCGTCGTCGTCGATCACCAGAAAATTCTTGTCGCTCATGCTTGTTTCTCCGTATTGGACGACGCGGCGCCATGCCGGCCCGCGCCCGTTTGCTCGCGGGCCAAAGGCAACCGCAACACTGCGCGTGTTCCGCGCGGCTTGATTTCACTGACATCGGCGAGCTCGATCGATCCACCGAGCCGCGCCGCCGCCGAAAATGCCAGATACAGCCCGACGCCATGCCCGCCTTGCGTGCTGTCGACGGGCGCCGCGCCAAGCACGCTGCGCAACGACGCCGGCACGCCCGGCCCCGCGTCGCAGACTTCGAACTCGATCGAATCATGTGGAGCGAGCTTTGCGGCCAGCGTCACATGATCGCGGCTCGCGCGCGCGGCGTTGTCGAGCAGGATCGTGAGAATCTGGCTGACGGCAACCGTGTCGTCGATCGAGACGTCGGCAGGCGGCTCGCCCAGGCGCTCGAACTTGACGTGCGGATGGCGCAGCCGCCATTGATCGGCGAACGAACCGAGCCACTCGTCGACACGCTGGCGGCTGCCCTGCGTCGATGCGCGGCTGCGCAGACGCGCGAGCGCCGATTTGCACAAGGTCATCTGCTGGTCGAGGATGTCGAGATCGGCGACGTAGGGCTCAAGGCCTGCGTCGGTGCGCGCGGAATCGCGCAGTTCCTCGGTGAGCATCGCGATCGTCGAAAGCGGCGTGCCGATTTCGTGCGCGACCGTCGCGGCCTGCACGCCCAGCGCAACGGCGCGCTCGTCGCGCAACAGGCGCTGTTGCGCCTCGCCGAGCGCGGTATCGCGCTGACGCAGCGCGCGCGACATCCGCGCCACGAACCACGCGATCAGGCCAACGCTCACCATGAAGTTCACCCACATGCCGGCGCGATAGTAGTCGAACAGGTTCGCGGGGTTGTCGAGATTGAGCGGCACCGATTCGAAGCCGAGCACCGCATAACAGGCGACCGCGAACGCGGCGAGCCACGCCATCAGATGCCACGGCAACACGGCGGCCGCAATGGCCAGCGACGGCAGATACAGGGAGACGAACGGATTGGTCGTGCCGCCCGAGAGAAACAGCAGCGCGGACAGCGCACCGAGATCGACCCACAGTTGCCCGAACAGTTCGAGGCTCGACTCCGGCTTCTGACGCGACACGCGCAGCCACGTAAGCCCGTTGAAGACCACTTCGAGACCGATGATGAGGAGCATCGCCGGCAACGGCAGCTTCACGCCGACAAAAATCTGGACGAACGCGATCGTCACGAGCTGGCCAATGATGGCGAGACTGCGTAGCCAGAAGAGATGTCCGAGGTTGACCCGGCCAGTGAGGGTTATGCGCTGCATCCTGAAAGTTTACCTGTTGGGAGCGGCCCGATTCATCGATCGGACTTCCGAAACTATAGTTTCCATTGTTGTTTAACGTGCGCTCGCCACTCTTTACTGATAATGCTTAAGACGTCTCTTGATCCAGATCAAGTTCTTTTGGATTCCTTCCAGACACTCCTGCGTCATGCGGCCGCCGCGCAACAGCAACGCGATCAAACCGCCCATGACATCTGGCTTCGGGCCGCCTCCCATTGCTGCTGTCGCTGCCTTGCTGTTCGACATGCTGTATGGACCCGAGACATGGGTAACGGGTGGGAGGGGACATGGGTAAGACATCGGCCGCTCATTCTGGCTCATACAGGTTGACGATGGTGAAGCGATGGCGCATGAAATCGCAGATCGAAGCAGCCGTCGACGCATGGCACAACCGGCTCGCGGGCGAAAAACGGCTGAAGGTCAGTCTCGTCTGGACGGGCAGCCACGGGCATCAGCGAGATCCGTATAGCTGGGTCGGCCTCGAGCCTTACGTGGACTGCTTGCGCGAACTCGATGACGTCGCCTTCTATTCGCTGCAACCAGGCGCAGGGGCCGATGTCGCCGCCGCGCACTGCCGGGCTCGATATCGCCGACCACACCGCGGAGTTCGGGACGTTCGACGACACCGCCGCGTATATCGGCGCACTCGATCGGGTGATTACGGTGTGTACGCCGGCCTATTCCGGCGCGGCGGCCACGCCTTGCGCCGACGCACGTTCGCGCGCAATTGCATCGGCGAGACATTCGGGGCACAGACAGCCGGTGCCCGCCTTCAGCGCATCGGCGGGCAGCGCGGGCATCGAGACGCACCAGCACGTCGACCTGTCGCCGCGCGCGCCGCAGTCGAACACGCGGCGGCAGCGCGGGCAGCGCGCGCTGGATGCTTCGGAGAATTCGGGCGATTCGAATGGGGACGGGTTCATGACAGCAGGATGAAACCGGTCGGTGACACAAACATGATGCCACGTCCGGAGGACCGAGCAAAACGCCTGCCCGTCGCGACGAAAAACGGGCGCACGCGGTATTCCGACAAGCGTCGAACGGAGCTTCATTCGCATGAGAACTTTCCCGGCCGGATTTCGGACCAAAACCCTGTCCGGCGCCAGTCAGAAAGCGGTCGACAGCCGACCCCAAAGCGTCTGTTTTCGCAGTGCGGAAAAGCGGCCTTGATCGCCATGGCAGCACGCGTCGAAATCCCTGTTGCACCGCGCCAGTTGTGTACAATTCGGCCTTGTTTTAACCGTTTCCCTGTCCGAGCCGCCGCCATGTCCGAGATCCCCGACCTGTCCCAGATCGCACCCACGCTGAAGGCTGAAATTCTCGCCGAGGCTCTGCCCTATATTCGCCAGTATCACGGCAAGACCGTCGTCATCAAATACGGCGGCAACGCGATGACGGAAGAGCGCCTGAAGCAGGGCTTCGCGCGCGACGTGATCCTGTTGAAACTGGTCGGCATCAACCCGGTGATCGTGCACGGCGGCGGTCCGCAAATCGATCAGGCGTTGAAGAAAATCGGCAAGCAGGGCACGTTCATCCAGGGCATGCGCGTCACCGACGAAGAGACGATGGAAGTGGTCGAATGGGTGCTCGGCGGCGAAGTGCAGCAGGACATCGTCACGCTGATCAATCACTTCGGCGGCCACGCGGTCGGTCTGACGGGCAAGGACGGCGGCCTGATCCACGCGCGCAAGCTGATGATGCCGGACCGCGACAACCCGGGACAATACGTCGACATCGGCCAGGTCGGCGAAGTCGAGCAGATCAACCCGGCTGTGGTGAAAGCGTTGCAGGACGACGCGTTTATTCCCGTCATCTCGCCCATCGGCTTCGGCGAAGACGGCCTGTCGTACAACATCAACGCGGACCTGGTCGCGGGCAAGCTCGCCGTCGTGCTGAACGCCGAGAAGCTCGTGATGATGACGAACATCCCCGGCGTGATGGACAAAGAAGGGACGCTGCTGACGGATCTGTCGGCGCGCGAAATCGACGCGCTGTTCGCGGACGGCACGATCTCGGGCGGCATGCTGCCGAAGATTTCATCGGCACTCGACGCGGCGAAGAGCGGCGTCCGTTCGGTGCACATCATCGACGGCCGCATCGAGCACTCGGTGCTGCTCGAAATCCTGACGGAACAGCCATTCGGCACGATGATCCGCTCGCACTGAGCGCATCGTGCCCGCCGCGCTTTTATGCGGCATCCCGGCTACAAAGCAAGCTCAAAGCATCACGCGAAGCACGGCACGCTGGCCGTCGTGCTTCGCAGAAGGCATACTGGTCTTCGGTCTTTTCGCGCAGCACGCTGCGCTGTCTCACGCTTCTTCCCCGCACGCATCGCGCGCCGCCTGCTTCGCATCGCAGCCGTCGTCACCCTGCGCGCGACACATCACGCGTCACATCATGCGCACTTCCCGTCCGAAGCGTCGTCGGCCGCAGATTCACGCCGGCAATCCCGTCTGGCTGTTCGATCTCGACAACACGCTGCATCACGCGTCGCACGCGATCTTTCCCGCGATCAACACCGCGATGACGCAGTACATCATCGACGCGCTGCAAGTGGAACGCGACGAAGCGAACCGTCTGCGCACCGGCTACACGCAGCGCTACGGCGCGGCGCTGCTCGGGCTCACGCGCCATCATCCCGTCGATCCGCATGACTTCCTGAAAGTCGTGCACACGTTTCCCGATCTGCGCTCGATGCTGCGCAGCGAGCGCGGCCTGAAACGTCTCGTCGATGCGCTGCCCGGCCGCAAGATCGTGCTGACCAACGCGCCCGAAACGTACGCGCTCGACGTGCTGAAAGAGCTGGGCATCGAGCGGCTGTTCGAGCGCGTGATCGCGATCGAGCACATGCGCGACCAGCGCATGTGGCGCGCGAAGCCCGATCACGCGATGCTGCGCCGTGCGATGCGCGACGCGCACGTGCGTCTCGCCGATGCGATTCTCGTCGAGGACACGCGCAGCCATCTGAAGAACTATCGGCGTCTGGGCATCCGCACGGTGTGGATCGTCGGCCATTTGGCGCGTCAGCGGCGCGCGGACGGCAGCCTTGCGCGCCTGCCGGGAACGGGCCGCCCGCACTATGTCGACCGCCGGATTCGTTCGCTAAAATCGTTGAGACTGGGCACCCGCGCGGGACGCGAGGCGGGTCAACAACAGGGACGACAGACATGCAGCCTGTTCGCAAGCATGACGAGGACGTAACCGAAGAGCAGTCGACCACCGCGCGCGCCACACGCCTCAAACCCGGCGAGCGGCGCGTGCACATCCTCCAGACGCTCGCCGCGATGCTGGAGGTCCCGAGGAACGAAAAGATCACCACGGCGGCACTCGCGGCGCGGCTCGGCGTATCGGAAGCCGCGCTGTATCGTCATTTCGCGAGCAAGGCGCAGATGTTCGAAGGGTTGATCGAGTTCATCGAGCAGACGCTGTTCGGGCTCATCAACCAGATCATCGCGAAAGAGCCGAATGGCGTATTGCAGGCACGCGCAATCGCGCTCACGCTGCTCAACTTTTCAGCGAAGAATCCCGGCATGACGCGCGTGCTGACGTGCGAAGCGCTCGTCGGCGAGCATGAGAGGCTCACCGAGCGGGTCAACCAGCTGCTCGAACGCGTCGAGGCGTCGCTCAAGCAATGTCTGCGGCTCGGGCTGATGGATGCGTCGAACCAGAACGCGCCGGACGCGATCCCGCTTCCCGCCGACTACGATCCCGTCGTGCGCGCGAGCCTGCTGGTCAGCTACATCATCGGACGCTGGCATCGCTATGTACGCAGCGGCTTCTCGCGCGCGCCCATCGAACAGGCCGACGCGCAATTGCGGCTCATCCTTCAATGAGTCAACTTGAGTGATGGCCAGGCCGCGAGCGAATCCGCCGCAGCTCGCCAGCCCGTGCATCCCGCCGATTTTTCCGCGCGTTTTCCGCTATACTTTGCGCTTGACCGTTTCTGACGGTCCAATAAAGAAGCAGTACAGCGCGCCGATTTGCTGACTCGATTGCGGGCGCGCGAACCAGCGGATGTGATCTATCGGTCATCGCGGTTCACTATAAATGCGGCTAAAGAGGTCGTCAGCCGCGCACATTCTTCCTCCGCGCAATCGCCGACACCATTTAGCCGCCCCATGTCAGAAGGCGGAATGAATGGAATCGATCGGGATCGTCGCTCCACAAACAATGCATTTCTCCGAGCCGCTGCGCCTGCAAAGCGGCAGCTCGCTCGCGAACTACGACCTCGTGGTCGAAACCTACGGCGTGCTCAACGCCGCGCGCAGCAATGCCGTGCTCGTGTGCCACGCGCTCAACGCGTCGCATCATGTCGCGGGCGTCTACGCGGATGATCCGAAGAACGTCGGCTGGTGGGACAACATGGTCGGTCCCGGCAAGCCGCTCGATACGAACCGCTTCTTCGTGATCGGCGTGAACAACCTCGGTTCGTGCTTCGGCTCGACGGGTCCGATGAGCATCGATCCGTCGACGGGCCGTCCGTATGGCGCGAGCTTTCCCGTCGTGACCGTCGAAGACTGGGTGAACGCGCAGGCGCTCGTGGCCGACGCGTTCGGCATCGAGAAATTCGCGGCGGTGATGGGCGGCAGCCTCGGCGGCATGCAGGCGCTCGCGTGGAGCATGATGTACCCGGACCGGCTCGCGCATTGCATCGTGATCGCGTCGACGCCGAAGCTCTCCGCGCAGAACATCGCGTTCAACGAGGTGGCGCGCTCGTCGATCCTGTCCGACCCGGACTTTCACGGCGGCGATTACTACGCGCACGGCGTGAAGCCGAAGCGCGGGCTGCGCGTCGCGCGGATGATCGGCCACATCACGTATCTGTCCGACGACGACATGGCCGCGAAATTCGGCCGCGCGCTGCGTCGCGCGGAGGGCGCGGACGACGTGTACAACTTCAACTTCGATGTCGAGTTCGAAGTGGAATCGTATCTGCGCTACCAGGGCGAGAAGTTCGCCGATTACTTCGACGCGAACACTTATCTGCTGATCACGCGCGCGCTCGATTACTTCGATCCCGCGAAGGCCTACGACGGCGACCTCACGGCCGCGCTCGCGCACACGAAGGCGAAGTATCTGATCGCGAGCTTCGCAACCGATTGGCGTTTCGCGCCTGCGCGGTCGCGCGAACTGGTGAAGGCGCTGCTCGATCACAAGCGTCAGGTGACGTACGGCGAGATCGACGCGCCGCACGGCCACGACGCCTTCCTTCTCGACGACGCGCGCTATCACAACCTGATGCGCGCCTACTACGAACGCATTGCAGCCGAGGTGAACGCATGAACGAGCGCGCTTTCGATTATCTTGCGACGCGCCCCGATTTCCGCGCGATCGCCCGCTGGGTCGAACCCCGCGCGACGGTGCTCGACCTGGGTTGCGGCGACGGCTCGCTGCTGTCGCTGCTCGCCGAAGAACTCGAAGTCAGCGGCTACGGCATCGAGATCAACGATGCCGGCGTGCTTGCGTCGACGAAAAACGGCATCAACGTGATCCAGCAGAATCTGGAAGACGGCTTGCGTCTCTTCGAGGACGGCAGCTTCGATTTTGCGATCCTCTCTCAAACGCTGCAGACCATCCATCAGACGGCCGCGATCCTGCGCGAGACCGTGCGCGTCGGCAAGGAATGCATCGTTTCGTTCCCGAACTTCGGCTATTGGGCGCACCGTCTGTCGGTGTTGAAGGGACGCATGCCCGTGTCGAAGTCGCTGCCTTATCAGTGGCACAACACGCCAAACGTGCGCGTGCTGACGATCAAGGACTTCGAAGCGCTCGCGCCGGAAGTCGGCATCGAGATTCTCGATCGCGTGGTGCTGCACGGCGGACAGGTGGTGCGTTGGGGCGTGAACTGGCGTGGTAGTCTTGCGGTCTATCGCGTCAAGAAAAGCTAACGTCACTCAACTCATGTCGAACCCGCCACACGAGGCGCCCGCACTTACCGCTCACGAAGAACATCCCGGCTGGCGCGCGTTTCTCAACACGCGCATGCTGATCTGCGTCTTCCTCGGCTTCACGTCGGGGTTGCCGCTCTTCACGCTCGTCTATCTCGTCCAGGCCTGGCTGCGCTCAGAAGGCGTGAACCTGAAGGAAATCGGCCTGTTCGCGCTGATCCAGTTTCCCTATACGTGGAAATTCGTCTGGGCGCCGCTGATGGATCGCTATGTGCCGCGTCTGCCAGGCTGGCAACCGGGGCGCCGGCGAGGCTGGATGCTCGTCACGCAGATTCTCGTCGCCGCTGCGATCGCGTCGCTCGGCATCGTGTCGCCGCGTGATTCGATCTGGACGGTCGCCGCGCTGACGGCGCTCGTCGCGTTCTTCGGCGCGAGCCAGGACATTTCGATCGACGCCTATCGGCGCGAACTACTGCACGACGCCGAGCAGGGTCTCGGCAACGCGGTGCACGTGAACGCGTACAAGGTCGCGGCGCTCGTGCCCGGTTCGCTCGCGCTGATTCTTTCCGATCATCTGCCGTGGGCGACCGTGTTCATCGTGACGGCTGCGTTCATGCTGCCCGGCATGGTCATGACGCTCGTCGTGCGCGAACCCGAAGTGCACGGCGCGCCGCCGAAGAATCTGCGCGACGCGATCATCGAACCGTTCCACGAATTCATTCTGCGCGACGGCTGGCGCGGCGCCCTGTTCGTGCTCGGCTTCATCTTCCTGTACAAGCTCGGCGATACGATGGCGACCACGCTGTCCACTTCGTTCTTTCTCGACATAGGCTTCTCGCGCACGCAGATCGGCGTGATCGCGAAGACGACGGCGTTCGGCGCGAGCCTCGCGGGCGGCATCATCGGCGGCATCGCGCTGATGCGCATCGGCATTGGACGCGGGCTGTGGATATTCGGCATCCTGCAGATGGTGTCGACGCTCGGCTTTGCGTGGCTTGCGCATGTCGGGCCGACGTCGCCGGGACTGACGGTCGTCTACGACATCGCCGTCGCGCTGAGCGCGGCCACGACGAAGCTGCTGTCGCTGCTAGGCATCGGCTGGACCGTGCAGCTCGATCCGATGTCGGTTGCGCTCGCGATCGTCTACGGCTTCGAAACCTTCGCGACGGGCCTGACACTTGCTGCGTTCACCGCATACATCGCGAGCACCACCGACCCACGCTATACGGCGACCCAATTCGCGCTCTTCACGTCGCTGGCTTCCGTGCCGCGCACGCTCGCATCGGCGGCGAGCGGCTTTCTCGTCGCGCGAATCGGATGGTTCGACTACTTCATCGTCTGCACGGCGCTCGCTTTGCCCGGCATGCTACTGTTGTTCCGGATCGCCCCTTGGAGAAAGCAGTCGTGATGGTGTTCGCGTCACGGCGCGCAGCCAACCGATCGGCCCTGCGCGCCCGTTCCGCTGAGGCTCCTGCATATCGCGTGCTCGTGCGGGCGCATGCATTGCGTCTGGCCGTCAGCGCTGCGTGCGTGATGTTGGGCGCTGCGTCGTGGCAGGCGCGCGCCGCCGACACGGCGTCGAATGTCAGCGCGCCGCCCGCCGCGAATGCATCCTCCACGGCCGGCGCGCCCGCTGCTCCTTCGGCGCCGTCTGCACCGTCAGCGCCGAAGGCCGAATCGGCGGCGTCGGGCGCATCGGCGCCAACGACGGCGGCCTCCGCGCCGCCGCCCGCTCCCGTCACGGCGCGGAATCCCGCGCCTGCTTCGGCCGCGTCTGCGCCGACCGCCTTCCAGCCGAGCCAGCAATTGCGCTACGGCAACTACGCTGTGTTTCGCAATCTGATTCCATCGCCGATGCTGGAAAGCCAATCCGCTGAGGAATTCGATCAGATCGCGCGCGGCGCCGAGCACATGAACCGGCTTTACCCGCCATCGGATGCGCGCGTGACGCGCGTGCAGTCCATCGTCGACAAGCTGATCCCTTATTCGCTGAAGTGGAGCGATCGCGCGAAGAACTGGAAGTGGGACATCGCGGTGCTGCGTTCATCGGACATTCGCGCGTACTGCCTGCCGGGCGGCAAGATCGTCATCTATGGCGGCATGCTCGACAAGGTGCGCCTGAACGACAACGAACTCGGCATGCTGCTTGGTCACGAGATCGCGCATGCGCTGCGTGAACACGCGCGCGAGCGTCTCGGCGAACAGCAGGCCGCGCAACTGGGCTCGGGGACGATGCCGCCGCTCTTCGGTCTCGCCGATCTCGGCGAAGCGCCGCTCGGCATCGGCACGCAGCTGCTGGAAATGAAGTATGAACGCGCCGACGAAACGGAAGCCGATGTGATCGGCAGCGAGATTGCGTCGCGAGCGGGCTTCGATCCGCGCGCGGCGATCACGCTATGGGACAAGCTCGCCGTCGCAACGCGCAATAACCGCGATCAGGGCTTCATCTACGTGCATCCGTACAACCCGGTGCGCCGCGCGGACATCATGAAGCGCCTGCCCGACATGCTGCCGCTGTACGCAAAGGCGATCGGCAAGACGGTCGATGCGCTGCCCGACTACGCGGGCATCGGCCGCCCGCGCCGCACGACCGCGAGCGACTGACGCGCGAGCGGTTATGTCGCGAGCGTGTGGTTGTAGTCGACGGTCAGCGGCGCGTGATCGCTGAACTTGATGTCGCGGAAAATCGAGGTCTTTTTCGCGGTGGCCGCAATGCCCGGCGTCGCGATCTGATAGTCGATACGCCACCCGACGTTCTTCGCGTACGCCTGACCGCGATTGCTCCACCATGTGTATTGCTCGGGCCGCGGGTCGAGCGTGCGGAAAACGTCGACGTAACCGACGTCGTCGAAGAGCTTCGTCAGCCACGCGCGTTCTTCCGGCAGACAGCCCGAGTTCTTCTGATTGCCCTTCCAGTTCTTGATGTCGATTTCCTTGTGCACGATGTTCACGTCGCCGCACAGGATCACTTCGCGCTCTGTCGACAGCTCGGCGAGATGCGGCATGAACACATCCATGAAACGGTACTTGGCCTGCTGGCGCTCGTCGCCGCTCGACCCCGACGGCACATATACCGAGATCACCGACAGATTGCCGAAACGCGCCTCCACGTAGCGCCCTTCGGGATCGAATTCTTCGCTGCCGAAGCCGATCACGACTTCATCCGGCTCGTGACGCGTATAGACGCCCGCGCCGCTATAGCCCTTCTTCACGGCGTGCTGAAAATAGCCGGTAAAGCCGTGCGGCGCGAGGAATTCAGGCGTCATGTCGTCCTGCGAGCATTTGATTTCCTGCACGCACACGACATCGGCCTTCTGCTCGCCGAACCATTCGAAAAAGCCTTTCTTGGCTGCCGAACGGATGCCGTTCAGATTGGCGGTGATCACACGCAACATGTTTTTCCTTCGTTATGTTTTCGTTTATTCGACGACGTGACGTTCACTCGACTATCACGCCTTTTAGCGATTCTTTGGCGGGTGGGAATTCGAGCTTCAGCGACTCGAACGTGCGCAGCAGCAGCTCGCCGACCATCACGTTGCGATGCGTCTTCGAGTCGGCGGGTATCACATGCCACGGCGCGTATTCCGTCGATGTCGTCGCGAGTGCTTCCTCGTACGCGACCTGATACTTGTCCCACAGCTTGCGCGCGTCGAGATCGGAGACGTCGAATTTCCAGTGCTTCGTCGGATCGTCGATGCGCGATTGCAAACGCTCACGCTGCTCGTCCTCCGATATGTGCAGCATGCATTTGATGATCGTCGTGCCGTTTTCCGCCAGCATCCGTTCGAAGTCGCGAATGTGCCGGTAGCGGCGATTGCGTTCGTCCTTGTCCAGCGAGCCGAGAACATAAGGCACGAGCACGTCTTCGTAGTGGCTGCGATTGAAGATCGTCAGTTCGCCGGCCGCGGGTGCCTGCGAATGCACGCGCCACAGAAAGTCGTGCGCGAGCTCGATCGGCGTCGGCGCCTTGAACGGCACGATGCGCAAGCCGAGCGGATCGACTTCATGAAACACCGCGCGTATCGTGCCGTCCTTGCCGCTCGTGTCCATCCCTTGCAGCACGAGCAGCACGCGCTGAACACGCTGCGCGTGCAGGCGCTCCTGCTGCGCGTCGAGCAGCGTGCCGATTTCAGCGAGACGCTCGCGGTCGGTCTCCTTCGATCCCGTTGAAAACGGCTTCGACGACGGATCGATGCTGGCGAGAGAAAATTTCGACTTGTTGCCGTCGTCGAAAAAAGGCACACGATATCCGTCGAGACCGTTCTTCTTTGCCATTGCTGTTTTCTCCTGTTTCTCCTTCGCGGCGACACGTCACGCCGATTGAAAAAGCAAACGGGCCGTTGCGCCACTTTCGATGCGACAACAGCCCGTCATGGCCCCGCGCGCGACACGCTGCGCGCAAGAGCCGATCCCGCTACCGATCCCACTACGGCACTCAGCCCAGCTTCTTCCTCAGCAACTCGTTGACCTGCTGCGGATTCGCCTTGCCCTTGGTCGCCTTCATCGCCTGACCGATCAGCGCGTTGAACGCCTTTTCCTTGCCCGCGCGGAATTCTTCAACCGACTTCTGGTTCGCGGCGAGCACCTCGTCGATGATCGCTTCGAGCGCGCCCGTATCCGAAATCTGCTTGAGCCCCTTCGCTTCGATGATGCGGTCGGCGGCGGCTTCGTCGGTGGCTTTCTCTTCCCAGATCGACAGGAAGATTTCCTTTGCGATCTTGTTCGAGATCGTGCCGTCGGCGATACGTTGCAGCACCAGCGCGAGTTGCGCGGCCGAAACCGGGCTGTCGGCGATGTCAAGGCCTTCGCGGTTCAGCTGCGACGACACTTCGCCCATCAGCCAGTTCGCCGCGACCTTGGCTTGCGCTGCACCGACCTTCGCCACGACGGCTTCGTAGTACGCGGCCATTGCCTTGCTCGACGTGACGACGCCGGCATCGTACGAGGTCAGGCCGTACTGCTCGACGAAACGCTTCTGCATCGCCGCGGGCAATTCCGGCAATTCGCCCCTCACGCGCTCGACCCACGACGCGTCGATCACGAGCGGCATCAGATCGGGATCGGGAAAATAGCGGTAGTCGTGCGCGTCTTCCTTGCTGCGCATCGAACGAGTTTCGCGCTTGTCCGGATCGTACAGACGCGTTTCCTGCACCACCGTGCCGCCGTCTTCGATCAGCTCGATCTGACGGCGCACTTCGTACTGGATCGCTTCTTCGAGAAAGCGGAACGAGTTCAGGTTCTTGATCTCGGCGCGCGTGCCGAATTCCTTCTGGCCGAACGGACGGACCGACACGTTCGCATCGCAGCGGAACGAGCCTTCCTGCATGTTGCCGTCGCAGATGCCGAGCCACACGACGAGACCATGCAACGCCTTCGCATACGCAACGGCTTCGGCGGCGCTGCGCATTTCCGGCTCGGTGACGATTTCGAGCAGCGGCGTGCCGGCGCGATTCAGGTCGATGCCCGTCATGCCCGCGAAGTCTTCGTGGAGTGACTTGCCCGCGTCCTCTTCGAGGTGAGCGCGCGTCAGGTTGATGGTCTTTTCGTACGCCGGCACGCCCGCCTTTTCGTTCGCCGGCACCTGGATCGTGATCTGGCCGCCCTGCACGACGGGAATCTCGTACTGGCTGATCTGATAGCCCTTCGGCAGATCAGGGTAGAAGTAGTTCTTGCGCGCGAAGATGCTGCGCGGCGCGATCGTCGCGTCGATCGCGAGACCGAACTGGATTGCGCGCTCGACAGCGCCCTTGTTCATCACGGGCAGCACGCCCGGCAACGCCAGATCGACGGCGCAGGCCTGTGTGTTGGGCTCGGCGCCGAACTGCGTCGCCGCGCCCGAGAAAATCTTCGAGACCGTCGACAGTTGCGTGTGCGTCTCGAGACCGATAACGACTTCCCATTGCGTTGTCATAACTCAAACTCCCGCCGGCGCCTTGCGATGCCAGTCGGTGACGCGCTGGAACGCGTCCGCCACCTGGAGCATGCGTGCTTCGTTGAAATAGTTGCCGATGATCTGCAGGCCGACGGGACGCTGCGCATTCGCGCCCGCGCCGAAGCCGCACGGCACGCTCATGCCGGGCAAGCCAGCGAGGCTCACCGACAGCGTGTAGATATCCGCCAGATACATCTGCACGGGGTCGTCGCCCTTCGCGCCGATATCCCACGCGACCGACGGCGCGACGGGGCCCATGATCACGTCGCACTGCTTGAACGCTTCCTGGAAGTCCTGCGCGATGATGCGGCGAATCTTCTGCGCCTGCAGGTAGTACGCGTCGTAGTAGCCGTGCGACAGCACATACGTGCCGACCAGAATGCGGCGCTTCACTTCAGGGCCAAAGCCTTCGGCGCGCGACTTCTTGTACATGTCGAGCAGATCGCGATACTCGGCCGCGCGATGACCGTAACGCACGCCATCGAAACGCGACAGGTTCGACGACGCTTCCGCCGGCGCGATCACGTAGTAGACGGGAATCGACAGCTCGGTCTTCGGCAGCGACACTTCGACAAGCGTCGCGCCGAGCGCTTCATATTGCTTCAATGCGGCGTCGATGGACGCGCGCACGTCGTCGGCGAGCCCCGCGCCGAAGTACTCCTTCGGCAAGCCGATGCGCAAGCCCGCGAGCGGCTTGCCGGCCGCGTTGTCCGAATCGTTCGCGCCCGACCAGGTCTGGCCGAGGTAGCGCGTGTAGTCTTCATGATCGTGCGTGAGGCTCGTCGAATCGCGCTCGTCGAAGCCCGCCATTGCGTTGAGCAGCAGCGCGCAATCGGTGGCCGTCTGCGCCATCGGGCCGCCCTGATCGAGCGACGAGGCAAACGCGATCATCCCGTAACGCGACACGCGTCCATAAGTGGGCTTGATGCCCGTGATGCCGGAGAACGAAGCGGGCTGACGGATCGAACCGCCCGTATCCGTGCCCGTCGCGGCAGGCGCGAGGCGCGCGGCGACAGCCGCTGCCGATCCACCCGACGAACCGCCCGGCACCGCCTTGCGGTCCCATGGGTTTTGCACCGGGCCGAAACGCGAGTTCTCGTTCGATGAGCCCATCGCGAACTCGTCCATATTCGTCTTGCCGACGCACACCATGCCCGCGCGCGCGAGTCGCTCGACGACGGTTGCATCGAACGGGCTCACATAGTTTTCGAGCATCTTCGAGCCGGCCGTCGAGCGCCAGTTGCGCGTAACGAATACGTCCTTGTGCGCGATGGGCAGGCCCGTCAGCGGACCGGCGTTGCCCGCGGCGAGCTGGGCGTCGGCGGCTTTCGCCTGCGCGAGCGTCTGCTGCTCGTCGACGTGAACAAATGCGTTCAGCGCCTCATGGTCTGCGATCCGCTTCAGATACGTCTGCGCCAGTTCGACTGCGGAGCATTGCTTCGCGTCGAGCGCGGCACGCAGCTCCGTCAAGCTTTTTTCATGCATTGCGTTTTTCCTGGAAAGCGCGACGGCGCGATGCGCCGCCGTGTTGGCATCCGGCCGCCCGCCGGCAGGCCGGGCCGAAAAATGCGGGACGTGTCGCGCGCGCAACGTCGCACGCGTGACACAGAACCCTGTGCTTAATCACGCCTGCCCTGGCGCTTACTCGATGACCTTCGGCACCAGATACAGGCCGTCTTGCACAGCGGGCGCCGGGCGCTGGTATTCATCGCGATTCACGCTTTCGGTCACGGCGTCTTCGCGCAGACGCAGCGCCACGTCTTCGATCTGCTCGATGGGGTGGGCAAGCGGCGCGATGCCCGTCGTGTCGACCGCCTGCATCTGCTCGACAAGACCAAAGAAATCGTTGAGCTGCGTGAGCGTGTGCTCCGCGTCGGCATCGGGCAATTCGAGCCGTGCGAGATGGGCGATGCGTTTCACATCGGTCAGGGTCAAGGCCATGCGATCACCGGAAAAGTGGCGGTCTGCCGCAACGATGAAAAACGATGCTGCGACAGCAGGTTAGGTCATTGGAGCAGGCCCTCGAAATTGGGGCCGGCGACGGCAAAAAGTGCCGTTCGTTTCCTTTAAATCAAGCAAAATTATAAGGTATCATTACGCGTTCGACCCAAACCCGGACCGACTTACCAAGGCCTTTCTGGCATTTTCAGAGATCGCTGAACGACAGATCTGCCGCCTTGCTATAGCCTCCGGTGCGTTTTCCTCGCAGTTTCATGCTTCCACGGCCGCAACGGCCGAACGTGAGGCTGCTAACTTTATTCCGCTGCCGCCCTATGCATACGATGCGAGGCCCGGCCCCAAGCGAGACAGGAATTTGAATGTTCGGTTTTTTGCGCAGCTATTTCTCCAACGATCTGGCCATTGACCTCGGCACGGCCAACACGCTGATCTACATGCGTGGCAAGGGTATCGTTCTCGACGAGCCGTCCGTCGTTTCGATTCGCCAGGAAGGCGGCCCGAATGGCAAGAAGACCATTCAGGCAGTCGGCAAGGAAGCAAAGCAAATGCTCGGCAAGGTGCCGGGCAACATCGAGGCGATCCGCCCGATGAAGGACGGCGTGATCGCCGACTTCACCGTGACGGAACAGATGATCAAGCAGTTCATCAAGACCGCGCACGAATCGCGCATGTTCTCGCCGTCGCCGCGCATCATCATCTGCGTGCCGTGCGGCTCGACGCAGGTCGAACGCCGCGCGATCAAGGAAGCGGCACACGGCGCGGGCGCATCGCAGGTCTATCTGATCGAAGAACCGATGGCGGCTGCGATCGGCGCGGGTCTGCCGGTGTCGGAAGCGACGGGCTCGATGGTCGTCGACATCGGCGGCGGCACGACGGAAGTCGGCGTCATCTCGCTGGGCGGCATCGTGTACAAGGGCTCGGTGCGCGTCGGCGGCGACAAGTTCGACGAAGCGATCGTCAACTACATCCGCCGCAACTACGGCATGCTGATCGGCGAACAGACGGCCGAAGCCATCAAGAAGGAAATCGGCTCCGCGTTTCCGGGCTCGGAAGTCAAGGAAATGGAAGTGAAGGGCCGCAATCTGTCGGAAGGCATTCCGCGCAGCTTCACGATTTCGAGCAATGAGATTCTCGAAGCATTGACCGATCCGCTGAACCAGATCGTGTCGTCGGTGAAGATCGCGCTGGAACAGACGCCGCCGGAACTGGGCGCCGACATCGCCGAACGCGGCATGATGCTGACGGGTGGCGGCGCGCTGCTGCGCGACCTCGACCGCCTGCTGGCAGAAGAAACCGGCCTGCCCGTGCTGGTCGCCGAAGATCCGCTGACGTGCGTCGTGCGCGGCTCGGGCATGGCGCTCGAACGCATGGACAAGCTCGGCAGCATCTTCTCGTACGAGTAAGCTTGTCAGTCCCCATGTCGGTAACACGCACTGAAAGGCTGGCTCCGCCAGCCTTTGTGCGTTGTGCGCGCAACCTGGCGCGCTGAAGTCACACCCACTCGCTCACGCTCCCGGCGACCATGGAATACAGTCCGCCGCCCCTGTTCAAGCAAGGCCCCTCGGCACTCGCACGACTGATTTTCTTCGTGCTGGTGGCGCTCGCCCTGCTCATTTCCGACGCGCGCTTCAATACGCTCGAGATCGTTCGCGGCGTGCTCGGCGCGGGCTTGTATCCTTTGCAGCGCGCGGCGCTCGTGCCACGCGACATCTTCATGGGCGCCGCCGATCTCGCCGTGACGAGCGCAACGCTTCGCAGTGAAAACGCGAAGCTGCGCACACGCAATCTGCAATTGTCGCAACAGGCCAACGAGGCCGCGCAGCTCGGCGCTGAAAATATGCATCTGCGCAATCTGTTGCAGCTATCGCAGAAGATGACGACGCAATCGATTCCCGCCGAAATCCAGTACGACACGCGCGATCCCTTCACGCAAAAGGTCGTGATCGGTCGCGGCTCGCAGCAGGGCATCAAGGGTGGTTCGCCTGTCGTCAACGAAGACGGCGTGATCGGCCAGGTGACGCGCGTGTTCCCGATGCAATCTGAAGTCACGCTGCTCACCGACAAAGATCAGGCCGTGCCCGTGCAGATCGTCCGCACCGGCTTGCGCAGCGTGATCTATGGCACGCCCAAGGGCGACGCGCTCGATCTGCGTTTCGTGCCGATCAGCGCCGATGTGCTCGCGGGCGATGAACTGGTGACGAGCGGTCTGGACGGCGTGTATCCGCCGGGGCTGCCCGTCGCGAAGGTCGTGCGCGTCGACAAGCAGGCGGACACGGCGTTCGCGCGCGTGATCTGCCAGCCGATCGCCCCCGTGCGCGGTGCTCGCGACCTCCTCGTCCTACATTACGAAAGCAACGTGCCGCCGCGCCCTGCCGACGAACCGGATCCAGCCGCCGCCGCGAAGGAAGCGAAAAAGAAGAACGCGAAAGCGCCGGAGAAAGGCAAGCCGGGCGAGAAGGACGCGAAGCCGGCACCGGCCGCGTCGACGCCCGCTGCGGCGGCGGCACCGGCTGCGATAAAGGCGGCGTCGTCGGTCAAGCCCGCCGGCAAGGCCACGACCGATAAGAAGCCAGCCGCTGAAAAGGGCGCGAAGCCACAAGCCGCGCAAGGGGCCCAGCAATGAATCGCCCTCAGTACATCCTGCAGCCCGTCAATCCCTACTTCATCGCGTTCAGCCTGGCCGCCGCGTTCCTGCTGAACATGATGCCGTGGGGACGCCTGATCGGCGTGCCCGATTTCGTCGCGCTCGTGCTGCTGTTCTGGAACGTGCATCAGCCGCGCAAGGTCGGCATGGGCATCGCGTTCATGCTCGGCCTGTTGATGGACGTCCACAACGCAAGTTTGCTCGGCGAACACGCACTCGCGTACACGCTGCTCTCGTATGGCGCGATCACGATCCATCGCCGCGTGCTGTGGATGCCGATCGGCGTGCAGATTTTCGCCGTGATGCCGTTGCTCGTCGTCGCTCAGTTGGTGCCCTTCGTGATCCGCCTGCTGACGGGCGCTTCGTTTCCGGGCTGGGGTTATCTGATCGACGGTTTCGTCGAGGCCGCGCTCTGGCCTATCGCGAGCATTCTGCTGTTGATGCCGCAGCGCCGTCCCGCCGATCCGGACGATACGCGGCCCATCTGACCACGCGCGCCGCCCGCTCGCTCATGAACGCGCATCCGTGTTGCCGCCTTCACGATCGTCAGGCGGCGCAACGCGCGTTGCGGCAAGATGAAGCGGCGCCAAAGCCGGCTGCGTATGGGGACGCGACCCGGCGCATGAGCCGGCGCATGACCCGACACATGACCGTCGAACTGATTCAAACCGCATAACCGGCAGTCCCTGCCCAATCGCATGACCGAATTCAAGGACACCCAGCAGCAGCTCACGAAATTCCGCCTGCGCGTCGCGGCGGCGGGGCTGTTCGTGTTCGTCTGCTTCGGGCTGATCGCATTCCGCTTCCTGTTCCTGCAGGTCTGGCACTACAGCAAGTACTCGCTGCAAGCCGACGAGAACCGCATCTCGGTCGCGCCAATCGTGCCGAACCGCGGCATCATCATGGACCGCAACGGCGTCGTGCTCGCGAAGAACTACTCGGCGTACACGCTGGAAATCACGCCGTCGAAGCTGAATGACTCGCTCGACAACGTGATCGACAATCTATCGACGGTGATCAACATCGATGCGCGCGATCGCAGGCGCTTCCGCAAGCTGCTGGAGGACTCGAAGAACTTCGAGAGCCTGCCGATCCGCACGCGTCTCACCGATGACGAAGTCGCGCGCTTCACTGCGCAGCGCTTCCGCTTTCCGGGCGTCGAAGTGCGCGCGCGCCTGTTCCGTCAATATCCGCTCGGACCGACGGCCGCGCACGTGATCGGCTATATCGGCCGCATTTCGCAGCGCGACCAGGATCGCATCGACGATGCGAGCGATCAGAACGACAGCGATCCCGATCACTACGACCCGCGCCTCGACGCGAACAACTACAAGGGCACCGACTACATCGGCAAGATCGGCGTCGAGCAGAGCTATGAAACGGAGCTACACGGCCTGACGGGTTTCGAGGAAGTCGAAGTGACGGCGGGTGGGCGGCCCGTGCGCACGCTGTCGCGCACGCAGGCGACGCCGGGCAATAACCTCGTGCTGTCGCTCGATATCGGCTTGCAGCAGGTCGCCGAGCAGGCGTTCGCGGGACGCCGCGGCGCGCTGGTCGCGATCGAACCGTCGACGGGCGACGTGCTCGCGTTCGTGTCGGCGCCGAGTTTCGACCCGAACTCGTTCGTCGACGGCATCGACCAGCAGACCTGGGACGAGTTGAACAACTCGCCCGATCACCCGCTGCTCAACCGTCCGCTGCACGGCACCTATCCGCCCGGCTCGACGTACAAGCCGTTCATGGCGCTCGCCGCGCTGACGCTGCATAAGCGCACGCCGCAATGGGGCTTCCAGGACCCGGGCTCGTACACGTTCGGCGGCCACACGTTCCGCAACGACGTACCGCAAGGCCAGGGCTGGATCGACATGAACCGCGCGATCATGGTGTCGAACGACACGTACTTCTACATGCTCGCGCATGATCTCGGCGTCAATGCGATCGCGAACTTCATGAAGCCGTGGGGCTTCGGCCAGATAACGGGCATCGACATTGCCGGAGAAGCGCGCGGCATCCTGCCCTCGACGGACTGGAAGCGCAAGGCATACCGCAAGCCTGAGCAGCAGAAATGGTACGAAGGCGAGACGATCAGCCTCGGCATCGGCCAGGGCTACAACTCGTACACGATCCTGCAGCTCGCGCACGCGACGGCGACGCTCGCGAACAACGCCGTCGTCATGAAGCCGCACCTCGTGAAGGAAATCGAGAATCCGATCACCCGCGCGCTGCGCGCCACCGTGCCGAAGGACGATGGTCGCATCGACGTGAAGCAGTCGGACATCGACGTCATCAAGCGCGGCATGGAAAACGTGACGATGAACCCGTCG
This sequence comes from Paraburkholderia diazotrophica, assembly GCF_038900755.1. Lineage (GTDB taxonomy): Bacteria > Pseudomonadota > Gammaproteobacteria > Burkholderiales > Burkholderiaceae > Paraburkholderia > Paraburkholderia diazotrophica_A. The sequence goes on along the minus strand of NZ_JBBPEN010000007.1, from coordinate 192,659 downwards.
GGCACCGCGTATCAGGTGTTCCGCAACGCGGCGTATCTGTCGGCGGGCAAGACGGGGACGGCGCAGGTCTTTTCGCTGCAGGGCCAGAAGTACCACGGCCATGCGCTCGCCGAACATCTGCGCGACCACGCGCTGTTCATCGCGTTCGCGCCCGCCGACAATCCGAAAATCGCGCTCGCGCTGATCGTCGAAAACGGCGGCTGGGGCGCGCAAGCGGCGGGCCCGATTGCGCGTCGCGTGCTCGACTATTATCTTGTCGACCGCGCGAAACCCGGCGTCGAGGCCGCGGCCGTCACGGCGGCCGCGTCGGCGACGGAAGAAACGTCGGCACCCGTGATCGGTAGCGCGCCGCCAGCGCCCAACGGCGAGATTCAGCCCGTGGCGGTCGCGGCGGGCTTCACCGCGCTGCCGCCGCCCGTGGGCGCATCGACGCCGCGTGCAGCGCCCGCATCGGATGCGTCTGGCGCAAATGCGGCGGGCGTCGCAGCCTCAGGCGCCGTGGCGGCTTCGGCATCGGCTGCATCGGCTCCGGGCTCGGCTACTGCACCCGTGCCCGCTTCGGCAGCCAAATCCACGAAATACGCCAAGGCGCCGCGCGGCGCGTCCACAACGGCCGCGCCATCGACGGCAGCGTCATCCGTCACGTCGGCGACGACGGCCGCGGCCCCCGTCAAGGCCTCCGACGCGCGCAAGTCACCACACAAACCCCGCCCGGCCAGCGAATCGCGGCCGGCCGCTGCTGCGCCATCACGCAACGACGAATCGCAGGCCGCCCCGCGCGGTCCTGTGTCCGGCGGCATCGACGAGTAAGGAGAAAGGCATGCAAATCGACAAGCGCGCCTGGCTCGATCGCATCAAGAACATGTTCGCGGGCTTCGATCGCCCGCTCGCACTGATCGTATTTCTGCTGCTGTGCGTCGGCATCGTCACGCTCTATAGCGCGAGCATCGACATGCCCGGACGTGTCGAAGACCAGTTGCGCAACATCATCCTGACGTTCGCGCTGATGTGGGTGCTGGCCAACATCCCGCCGACGACACTGATGCGCTTCGCCGTTCCGATCTACACATTCGGGGTTGCGTTGCTGGTGGCCGTCGCGATGTTCGGCCTGACGCGCAAGGGCGCGAAGCGCTGGATCAACGTCGGCGTGGTGATCCAGCCGTCGGAGATCCTGAAGATCGCGACGCCACTGATGCTCGCGTGGTACTACCAGCGGCGCGAGGGCAATATCCGCTGGTGGGATTACATCGTCGGGCTGATCATTCTCGCCGTGCCCGTCGGCCTGATCGCGAAGCAGCCCGATCTCGGCACAGCCGTGCTCGTGTTCGCATCGGGGCTTTTCGTCATCTACTTCGCGGGACTGAGTTTCAAGCTGATCGTGCCCGTGCTGGTCGCAGGCGTGATTGCCGTCGGCGCGATTGCGACTTTCCAGGACAAAATCTGTCAGCCCGAAGTGCAGTGGCCGCTGATGCACGATTATCAGAAGCACCGCATCTGCACGCTGCTCGATCCGACATCCGACCCGCTCGGCAAAGGCTTCCACACGATTCAGGCCGTGATCGCGATCGGTTCCGGCGGGCCGCTCGGCAAGGGCTGGCTGAAGGGCACGCAAGCTCACCTCGAGTTCATTCCGGAGAAGCACACCGACTTCATCTTCGCGGTGTTCGCCGAGGAATTCGGCCTGGCGGGCGGCCTGGTGCTGCTCACGCTCTACATGGCGTTGATCGCGCGCGGGCTGTTCATCGCGGCAAACGGCGCGACGCTGTTCGGCCGATTACTGGCCGGATCGCTGACGATGGCGTTCTTCACCTACGCATTCGTGAACATCGGCATGGTGAGCGGGATTCTTCCCGTGGTGGGGGTGCCTTTGCCGTTCATGAGTTACGGCGGCACTGCGCTGACGACACTCGGCTTTGCGATTGGTCTCATCATGAGCGTCGGGCGACAGAAGCGTCTGATGCAGAGTTAATGCACGAGCCTAACGTCCCGCCTGCATAGCAAAACGGCGCCTGAAACTGTCAGGCGCCGTTTTTTATTGAGGCTTCGCTTCGTGCGACTCGCGCAGTTGCGCGCTCAGTTGCTGGTACTTGAGACGCGCAGCCGGATCGCCTTGCGCGGCAGCCGCCGCGTAATAGGCGCGCGCCACGTTCAGATTCTGCGGAACACCGTCGCCGCCGCGCTCATAGAACGAACCCGTCACGTACTGCGCGGTCATGTCGCCGCCCTCGGCGGCCTTCTTGTACCAGACGAACGCCTGCTGGTTGTCGCGCGCGGTGCCGCGTCCGTCGAGAAACTGGTTCGCGAGCGCCAGCTCGGCCTGAATGTGCCCCTGCTGCGCGGCCTTCAGAAACCATTGATGCGCCTCGACGGGATCTCGCGCGACGAACTCGCCGTCGTCGTACATCTTCCCGTACACGTATTGCGCGTGCGACATGTTGGCGTCGGCGGCCTTACGCAGCCACTTCTTGCCCTCTTCGACATTCACGGGACCGCCTTCGCCGTTGAGCAGCATCATCGCGTAGTTGAATTCGGCGAGACGGCTACCGCGCTGCGCGGCCTTGCGAAACTCGGCGAGTGCCGACGTAAAGTTGCCGGCGTTGTAATCGGCGACAGCCGTTTGCGTTTCGAGATCCGACGCGGGCGGCATTTTGCCCTGCGCATGCGCCGCCGCACCCGCCGCCAATGCGGTCCATACGACAGCGCGAGCCGCGCAACCTGCTATGCGCGCCACGCTCAACGACAACAGCTTCATGACCGAACCTCCTGCAATGCCTGTCGCGTGGTGCGCAACAGCCACATTACGTCGGCGGCGAGCGCGATGAAACGAAAGCCTTCCGACCGGTATTGGCGCGCGCTCGCGACATCCATGGCAAAAATGCCCGTCGCGACGCGCGCCCGATGCGCAACATCCAGAATGTGCTTCATCGCGTCCTGGACTTCAGGGTGTTTCGAATCGCCGAGATGACCGAGACTCGCCGCGAGATCCGCCGGCCCGACGAACAGGCAATCGATGCCCGGCGTCGCCGCGATCGGCTCCAGATGCTCGAGCGCGCGCCTCGACTCGATCTGCACGATCGTGGCGATTTGCGCGTTTGCGTTCTGCAAATAGTCGCGTCGCATTCCATATGCCGCTGCACGAACCGCGCCCGCGACGCCACGCAGGCCATCCGGTCCTTCCAGCGTCGCATATTGGGTCAGCTGGACGGCGTGAGCCGCTTCGTCAGCCGTCTCGATGTTCGGAAACATCAGCGTGCGCGCGCCTGCGTCCAGCACGCGCTTGACGAGCCACGGCTCGACGGCGGGCAAGCGAACGACGGGCTCCGTCGGCAAGTGCGCCGCCGCAATTGCGCGCAATTGCCCCGTCACGTCGATACTATCGTTCGGCGCGTGCTCCATATCGATCAGCAGCCAGTCGAAACCGGCGTGCGCGAGCGCTTCGGCAGCACTGTCGCTGCCGAGCGAGAGCCACAGTCCGAACAGCGGGTCCGGCTCTTTCAGGCGCAGCTTGAGAGGATTCGTGAATGTGCTCATTGCGCGTCCCCGTCGCAGTCGAGCGCGGCCGTGGGCAGACTTGAGCGAAAGACTACGCGGCGCGAACGGCCGACGTGAAAGGTGTCGTAGTTGAGGCGGGCGTGGCGCCCGCTGCAAATAGCGGTGACCGGCATGTCTCGCTCCGTGTGATTATCGAAACGATCATACCTTGACAATAACCCGTTTAGTCGCGGACAACGTCGGCCCAGCAATTCGGCGTCTCATACAGACGCACCTTATGCAGACGCAGATTGACACCGTAGTGCGCGTCATAGACGTTCGCGAGAATCTCGAACGCGACGGCCGCGAGATTTTCGACGGTCGGAATGCGGTCGAGCACGACCGTCTTGTGACCGGCCATCGTGTCGAGAAAACCGCGCACCTGCGTATCGCCCTCATAGACGAGGAACGCGTGGTCCCACTTGTCGACGAGATGCTCATTGGCGAGCGCCTTCACGTCGGCGAAATCCATCACCATGCCGCGATCCGGCGCGCCTTCCGTTTCGACGAGGTCGCCTTGCAGCGTGATTTCGAGCACGTAGCGATGCCCGTGCAGATTACGGCACTGGCTGCGGTGATCGGGAATGCGGTGGCCCGCGTCGAATTCGAGTTTTCGGGTAATCGTCAGCACGGCAAATCAGGGAATGTTCAGGTACTTGTGAGTCTGCATCGACAGGCGCCACTGCGGATGGCGCTTGCACCAGTCGATTGCGAGCTTCGTGTTGATGTCGCGCGAAGGGCCGTCCATCGGCTGCACGAGGAAATAATCGAAGTCGAGCTTCGCGTAGTCGGCGAGGCGCTGGTTCTCCTGCGGCACGACCACTTTCAGTTCGTTGCCTTTGGTCTGCACGAGCGGCGCGTCCGCTTTCGGACTCACGCAAATCCAGTCGATCGTATCGAGCACGGGCAACGAACCGTTCGTCTCGATGGCGACCTCAAAACCGGCCGCGTGCAGCGCGTCGACGAACGGCTGGTCGATCTGCAACATCGGCTCGCCGCCCGTACACACGACGAAACGCTGATCTTCGCCGTCCGGCCACAACGAAGCGATCTTCGCTGCCAGCTCTTCGGGCGTGCGGAATTTGCCGCCATTCTCGCCGTCGGTGCCGACGAAGTCGGTATCGCAGAACTTGCACACTGCGTCGGCGCGATCTTCCTCACGGCCCGACCACAGGTTGCATCCGGCGAACCGGCAAAACACGGCCGGGCGCCCTGCGTTCGCGCCTTCGCCCTGCAACGTGTAGAAAATTTCCTTGACCGCGTACGTCATGCTGCTTTCTGCCTGATGCTCCGTGAAGCCTGTTGATGTCGCTTTCGCTTAGGCCGGTTCCGTGACCTGCTCGCCGTTCAGATACGCTTCATACCCGCGCTTGCGCAAACGGCACGCAGGGCACTCGCCGCAGCCAAAACCCCATGCATGTAACTCCGAACGCTCGCCGAGGTAGCACGTGTGCGTTTCGATGCGGATCAGCTCGACCAGTGCGTCGCCGCCCAGCGTATGCGCGAGACGCCACGTGTCGGCCTTGTCGATCCACATCAGCGGCGTTTCCAGCACAAAGCGGCTGTCCATGCCGAGATTCAGCGCGACTTGCAGCGCCTTCATTGTGTCGTCGCGGCAATCCGGGTAGCCGGAAAAGTCCGTCTCGCACATTCCGCCGACCAGCACGCGCAGCCCGCGACGATACGCAATCGCCGCCGCAATCGTCATGAACATCAGATTGCGGCCGGGCACGAACGTGTTCGGCAGTCCGTTGGATGCCGCGTGAATCTCGATGTCGCGCGTCATCGCCGTATCGCTGATCGAGCCGAGCACCGACAGATCGATCATGTGATCGTCGCCGAGCCGCGCGCCCCACTCGGGGAACGTGCGCGCCACCGCGCTGCGGAAACCCTCGCGGCATTCGAGTTCGACCCGGTGCCGCTGCCCGTAGTCGAAACCCAGCGTTTCGACTGTTTCGTACCGATCCAGCGCCCAGGCGAGACATGTGGCCGAATCCTGGCCACCGGAAAACAGCACCAGGGCGCTACTCTTGGCGTCTTTGCGGGTCACTGCGAAACTCCGTGTAGGTTGAATGCCGCGCACAAGCGATGCCTGGCGGCCTCGCGGCGCACGGGCCGGCACCGATGCCGGCTCAAGCAGTATAGGCTGCGGCTTTCACGCGCCAAGCTGCCGGGATTTATACCGCCAATAGTCCGCCAGGGAGTTTCACGCCGCACGATGCCTCGGACCTGAAACGAAAAAGGACTTGCGAAGAACACACGGCAAGTCCTTGATAAGGCATGATTTTATCACGCGGAGTTCGGCCCCGCTTGCGGCCACCGCGCGATGTCCCGCGACGAATCGGCATATCGTCCGCACATAGAAAAAGCCCCAGGAATCTTGCGATTTCCTGGGGCCGAATCCTGGTGGCCTGGGGCGGAATCGAACCACCGACACGCGGATTTTCAATCCGCTGCTCTACCAACTGAGCTACCGGGCCAACGAAGAAGCGAGAGTATAGCAAGCGATTTTCTGTTTCTCAAGCCCTTCCCGAAAAAACTTGCTGCTGAAAGAGCTTTCCGCTTACTCGCCCTTGTTCTTGCCAAGATCGACGCCTAGCTGCTTGAGCTTGCGATACAGGTGCGTGCGTTCGAGCCCGGTCTTTTCCGCGACGCGCGTCATGCTGCCGTTCTCGCGCGCAAGGTGGTACTCGAAGTACGCGCGCTCGAACGCATCACGTGCGTCACGCAGCGGAATATCGAACGAAATCGACGCCGTCTGCGCCGACAGCATGCCGCCGCCCAGGTTGTCCGCGGACATCATCGGCAACGCTGCCGCCGATGCCACGGCCGACGCATTCGCCGTCATCGCAGGCTTCGCCGCCATGCCGCCCGCAGCGGGCGCCGCGCTGCCGCGCGCCAGTCCCTGCTCGACCGCCTTCAGCAGCTTTTGCAGCGCGATCGGTTTTTCGAGGAAGTTGAGCGCGCCGATCTTCGTCGCTTCGACAGCGGTGTCGATGGTCGCATGGCCCGACATCATGATGACGGGCATCGTCAGAAGCGCTTGCGCGGCCCACTCCTTGAGCAGCGTCACGCCATCGGTATCGGGCATCCAGATGTCGAGCAGCACCAGATCGGGTGCCTGACGAAGCCGGTAGTCACGCGCCTCCTGCGCGTTTTCCGCGACGTCCACGACATGACCCTCGTCGCTCAGGATCTCCGAGAGCAATTCCCGGATGCCCATTTCATCATCTACCACCAGGATGGTTGCCATTTACGCTGCCCTTGTCTGCACTGTTGCTTTTGTCTTTCCCTGCGGCACGCTGCCGTGCACCGCCTGCGGCCCGCTTCCAGGCGCCGCAGCATTGTTATCTGCGAGTTGAAGGAAGAGGATGGAAATTTGCGCGCCTTCGATTACATCGCCCGCTTTCAGACGATTGCGTATATCGATTCGTGCGCCGTGTTCATCGACGATCTTCTTGACCATGGCAAGTCCGAGACCTGTACCTTTGGCCTTGGTCGTCACATAAGGTTCGAACGCGCGCGTGAGGATGCGCGCGGGGAAGCCCGGACCGTTGTCCGACACGGTCAATCGCACCGCGACGCTCACTTTGCCGTCTGCATCGGGATCGCCATATTCTACTGTCCTCGTCTCGAGCAACACACGGGGGTGCTCGACATCGGCGACAGCATCCTGCGCGTTCTGCAGCAGGTTATGGATCACCTGACGCAATTGCGTCGCGTCTCCGCGTATAACGGGCAAGTCCGCCATTTCGACGACAATCGCGCTCTTGCCCTCTTCGATTCCATACAGCGTGAGCACTTCGCTCACGAGTTCGTTCAGTTGCAGATTCGCAAGCACGGCAGGCGGCGTGCGCGCATAGTCGCGGAAATCGTCGACCATCTGCTTCATCGCCGCAACCTGATTCACGATTGTAGTGGCGCCACGTTTCAATACTTCGGCATCCGACGGCGCGAGCTTGTCTGAAAGCTTCATCTGCAAGCGTTCAGCCGAAAGCTGGATCGGCGTCAGCGGATTCTTGATCTCGTGCGCGAGACGCCGCGCGACTTCGCCCCATGCGATCGAACGCTGCGCGGAAATCACGTCGGAGATATCGTCGAACACGACGACATAGCCGGACGTCACTTCTTCATCGTCGGTGTCGTTGCCCGCCGCCGATACGAGCCGCGCGCCGCGCGCGAGCAGCGTCAACGGATCGGTTTCGCCCGGTATTTGCAGGGCCATCTGCTGCTGCCAGTGGCCCGTGTCGTCCTGACCGCCGCCCGCCGCTTCGAGATCGGCAAACGCCTTGCGCACCATCGCGCCGAATTCGCTCAACACGCCGATGCGATCGAGCGACGAGCCGAGCATCGACGCAAACGGCTGACGGAAGATGCGCTCCGCGCCGCGATTGACCGTCATCAAACGAAACTGCCGGTCGAACACGAACACGCCCGCCGTCAGGTTTGCAAGAATGCTTTCGAGGTATGCCTTCGAATGTTCGAGCGCGACGCGGTTCGCCTCGACGGCTGCGCGTGCTTCCGACAACTGGCGCGTCATCGCGTTGAACGACTGCGTGAGGAAGCCGAGTTCATCGCGCGACTTGATTTCGCGCTTCGGCGTGTAGTCGCCTTCCGTCACTTCTTTCGTGCCCTGCGCGAGCAGGAAGAGCGGCCGCGCCAACTGATTGCCGAGCGCGAGCGCGAGCATCATCGCGATGAACGTCGCGAGAAAGAGCGCGAGCGTCAGCGTGCCGATGTACATCTTGCGCAGACCTGTTCGCCCGATCGCCTTCTCCTGGTACTCGCGATACGCGCGCTGCACGGCATCCGCATTGCGCGCCAACGTCTGCGACACAGGCTGCGTGAGTTGCAGGAAGCGCTCAGTGGGTTGCAGCAGCGACGCGTTCGTGTCGGGAATGCGCTGCACGATGCGCAGACGCAATGCGCCCTTTGCGCCGCGTGCTTTCGGATCGCCGTCCACTTCCCCTTCGATCGACGCAAAGCCGCGTCCGCGCGCCTGATCGATCATCATCGCAGTGGGCAGGTCGCTCGGCACAAGCGATGCGTAGTTGCCCGTCGCCTGCGCGACGACGTGCATGTCCGGCGCCGCGCCCGACATGCTGCGCGTCGGCTCGACGATCGTCGCGTCCTGCACGCCGAACTGATCGCGCAGACGCAGCAGCGTGAGCGTCGTCCCTGCGGAATCGGCGCTCGCGAGTTGCTCGGCCATCAGACGGCCCTTGGTTTGCAGATCGGACAGCGATGCGTCGAGCATCCCGCGTCCGAGATTCAGCCCGGACGTCAGCGCGGTTTCCACATTCACGTCGAACCACGACTCGATACTGCGCGACACGAACTGATACGACACGATGTAGATGATGCCGCCCGGCACCACGCCGACGAGCGCGAAGAAGAACGCGAGTTTCGCGAGCAGCCTCGTGCCGAATTTGCCCTTGCGTAATCGCGAGACGATGATCACCACGAGCACCGCGACGATCAGCATGAAGATCAGCGCAACCGCGACGTTGGCCGCGTAGAGCCAGCCGTAATAGCGGTCGAAGAACTCGGTGTTCGCGCTCGCCGCCGCGAGCAGCACGAGCAGCAGGACGGCCGTGACGGCCACCGTCGACACGAGCAACCGGACGACGACGCTGCTGACACTGGTGGCGCGGCGCACTTTATTTAGCACGTTCGGTCACCGTGAAGGTAAATCGCTTCCAGTCGGAAGCAAGATTCCAGTCGCGGTTGTTGACCGCGTCGATCTGGAATGGCTTGGGCATCAGTGCGATATCGAGCTGCATGCGCACCGATGCGTTATACGTTTCTCCCGCATGAACCTGGTTGCGATCGATCACATGCCACGACGTGACATGCTTGATGACGGCAAGCGCCTCGTTGAGCGAGGCGAAGCCGAGTTGCAGGCCGCCCGTCGATACGCGGTACTCGCGCGTGAGCGGCTGGAACGATAGTCGAATGCTTTGCGATACGCTCACCGGCTGTTCATCGAACCAGTACCAGCGCGGCCGGCTCAGTTCGAAGTCCGTTGTGAAGTAAAGCGGTATGCCCTTGTTGACGGCATCTTCGAGATTGCTGTTCAGCTCGAAATCGAAGCGCGCGTCGAGGCTCCAGCCGCTGCCGTCGGATTGCAGCGACGCGCGCTGCACGGCGATCGATTCGGCACGCGCCGGTCCGGCTGCCGTCAGGCAAAGGGCCAGCGCAATCCAGAGCGCGGCCGCGAGCCGTAGCGGAAGAAAGCGTTTGATGATCACCGTTTCTGAAAGCGCGCGTAGAAGAATCCGTCGTGGTCTAAGCTCGAACCAGTGCTTTGTCCGGCGCGGGCACCAGCCGAAACGTCGGCGGGCGCGCGGGCGACTGCTGGGAGCAGTTGCCCCGGCGCGTCCAATCGTACCGCATCCGCGTGTCGGTTTCCAAACCACTGAGCCTGCAACTCGCCTTCTTCGGGAAAGATCGAGCACGTAACGTACAGCAATTCGCCGCCCGCTTTGACGAGCGGCCACAGCGCTTCAAGAATGCGGCGCTGTTCTTCGACGAGCGCGGGAATATCCGACGCACGGCGCAGCCAGCGAATATCCGGATGACGACGCACGATGCCCGATGCGGAGCACGGCACGTCGGCAAGAATGCGATCGAATGGCTGATCGGCGGCGTCATGCCATTGCGCAGGATTGCCTGCATCGCCGATGCGCACATGAGCGCTCAGCTTCAGACGCCGCAGGTTTTCGCCGATACGCCGCGCGCGCGTCGCATCGCTTTCGAGCGCGATCAGGTCGATGTTCGCGAGTTCGAGCAGATGTCCCGTCTTGCCGCCGGGCGCCGCGCAAGCATCGAGCACGCGCATGCCGTCGCGCACGCCGAGCCATTGCGCCGCGAGCTGCGCGCCCGCGTCCTGCACGGAGACGACACCTTCGTTGAAGCCCGGAATGCGCTCGACGGGCATCGGCGCGTCGAGACGCACTGCGTGATCGCCGATCTGCGTTGCCGGAATCTGATGCTCACGCAACGTTTGCAGATACGCATCGACCGTCGCGTGGCGCGCGTTCACGCGCAGCGTCAGCGGACCCTGGCTGTTGCCAGCGGTGAGGATGTCTTGCCACGCATCGGGCCAGGCTTTGCGAACGGCGTCGATCCACCAGACGGGGTAATTCCAGCGAGCGACTTCATCGTTCTGCGCGTCGGCGAGCAGCATTTCGCGCTCACGCAAAAAGTTGCGCAGCACCGCGTTGACCAGTCCCTTCGCGAACGCAAACTCGCGCCGCGCGCCGATTGCATTCACCGCCTGATCGACGACCGTAAAGGGCGCATAGGCAGCGTTGCTCTCTTCATCCACGAGCAACGCGAGCGCACAGACCAGCACGTGTCCGACATGCGGCGGCGGAGGTTTGCGCACGAGCTTCGCAACCAGCCCTTCGGCCGTGCCGAGCCGGCGCATCGTCCGGTACGCGATGTCTTGCACGGCGCCACGCGACGCCGCCGCGACACCTTCGGGCAGTGACATGAAAATCGAATGCAAGGCTGCGGGCAACGCCGCGCCCTGGCGAACCGCGCCGACGGCTTGGGCTGCGCAATCGAGCGCGAAGCCGAGCGATTCGGGCGCGAGATGCAACGTCGACAGGCGAGTGTCGCGTGAACGCGATGGCGGCGAAATGGGACGCTGAGAAGGCTTTCGGGTCATGAACAGGCGGAAAACGGGCGCTTAACGGAGAGTGTCGCGCAAACGCCACATTGTAGCGTGACGCCGACTGCGGACCGGCGCGCCGCCTTCACGGTCTTTGAAAGCGCGTCTTCTCTCGATCGAGTCTTTTCAGCGAGTGCGTGGGTTCCGAGCCAGAACGAAAAAGGGGCGAGTCGGTCTCGCCCCTTTGCGCTGCCGTCGCGGAATGCAGGGACAGCGCGATGCCGTCGCTCGTTCAGTCGAAGCGCCCCGTGCGGGCCATCTCCGTCAGACGTGCAATCCGCTCCTCGGTGGACGGGTGCGTCGAGAACAGGTTCTGGATGCCGCCGCCCGACAGCGGATTCATGATCATCATCTGCGCGGTAGCCGGATGCGCCTCGGCCGTCGGGAACGGGATGCCGTGCGCGTAGCGGTGGATCTTGTCCAGCGCCGACGCGAGCGCCTGCGGATCGCCCGAAATCTGCGCGCCGCCACGGTCCGCCTCGAACTCGCGCGCACGCGAAATCGCCATCTGGATCAGCGCGCCCGCGATCGGCGCGAGAAGCGCGACGGCGATGCTCGCGATCGGATTCGCCGGACGGCCATTCTCGTCGCGACCGCCGAAGAACATCGCGAAGTTCGCTAGCGCGGAAATCGCGCCGGCCATCGTCGCCGAAATGGTCGAGATCAGGATGTCGCGATGCTTCACGTGCGCGAGCTCGTGCGCCATCACGCCGCGCATTTCCCGCTCGGACAGCGCGCGCAGAATACCCGTCGTCGCCGCCACGGCCGCGTGTTCGGGATTGCGGCCCGTCGCGAACGCGTTGGGCTGGTCTTCGTCGATCAGGTAGACGCGCGGCATCGGAAGATTGGCGCGCGTCGCCAGTTCCCGAACCATCCGGTAGAACTGCGGTGCGCTCGTTTCGTCGATTTCCTGTGCGTTGTACATGCGCAGGACCATCTTGTCCGAAAACCAGTACGAAAAGAAATTCATCCCGAGCGCGATCAGCAACGCGAGCATCATGCCGCGCTGGCCGCCGATCATGCCGCCGATCACGATGAAGAGCGCCGTAATCGCGGCCATCAGCATCGCGGTTTTGACCCAGTTGAACATATCCAGTACTCCTTGCCCGCCACGCGGTTCCCTATTACTGCCGCCAATTCGCGGCGAATGATTGTAAGCGAACTGTTAGATATGGACGAGCGGGAAAAATTCAATCACCGCGTTGCCGTGGCGAGCTTGATTCCAAGCCCCACGAATGCACTGCCGACGCCGCGGTCCAGCCACTTCTTGACGCCCGGCTTACCGGAGAACTTGCGCGTGACGCTGCCCGCAATCCACGCGACAAAGCTGTTCCACACCATGCTCATCACGACGAAAACGACGCCGAGCGTCAGGAACGCAAACGTCTTGTGATCGCTGCCTGCAGAGACGAACTGCGGAAAGAACGACACGAAGAACAGCACGACTTTCGGGTTCAGCACGTTGGTCCAGAAGCCTTGCAGGAAAAGCTGGCGCAGCGACTTCGGCGCGCCGGTCGCGCGTGCGGCGCCGGCTGCCTCGGCAGCTTCAGGCTTCGTCAGGATGAGCCGCACGCCAAGATAAATCAGATAGATCGCGCCGACGAACTTGATCACGGTGAACGCGGTGGCGGACGCGGCCAGCAGCGCGGTCAGCCCGAAGGCGCAAGCGAGCGAGTGCACGCAGCACCCCGCCGAGATGCCCAGCGCCGACATCAGCCCCGCGCCGCGCCCTTGCGCGACGCTTCGGCCGACGATGTAAGCGGTGTCGGGACCAGGCGTGACGTTGAGCAGAAAAACGGCAGCGATGAAGAACTCGAAATGGGTGATGCCGAACATGGAGGCCTCTTCAGACAGGGTTGCATCGAAGATTCTAACGCGCCGCAAGACGTCGGCGTGACCTGGCCGAACGGCAGATTGCGCGCCCGATAACCTGTCGCTTATTGTGGCTGCACGAGGTCGAAATGCTGGCCCGCAGCGAGCGTCGACCCGGCCAGGAAATCGCGAACGGCAATACGCTTGCCACCCGGCTTCTGCAGTTGCGCGATGCGCAGCGCGCCTTCGCCGCACGCCACGACGATGCCTTCCGGCGACACATCGACGATCGTGCCAGGCTCGGCCTTGCGTGATGCTTCGACCGCGCACGCCGACCAGATTTTCAGCACCGTCCCGTCGAGCGTCGCCGCGCCGCCTGGGAACGGATCGAACGCGCGCACTTGCCGCTCGAGTTCCGCCGCAGGACGGCGCCAGTCGAGCGCCGCCTCGTGCTTGCCGATTTTTTCGGCATAGGTGGCGCCGTCGCCGGGCTGAGGCGTCGAATCGAGCTTGCCGTTGCGCTCCAGTTCGATCAGCGCATCGACGATCAGCTTTGCGCCCGCTTCCGCGAGACGGTCGTGGAGCGTCGCGGTCGTGTCGGTGTCGAGGATCGGCATGCGCGCTTCGGAAATCATCGCGCCCGTATCGAGGCCCGCGTCCATCTGCATCAGCGTGATGCCCGTTTGCGCGTCGCCGGCCTCGATCGCGCGGTGGATCGGCGCGGCGCCGCGCCAGCGCGGCAGCAACGACGCGTGAATGTTGATGCAGCCGTGCGGCGGAATATCGAGCACTTCCTGCGGTAGCAGCAGACCGTAAGCGGCTACCACGATCACGTCGTGCGCCGCGGTGCGCAATTGATTGATGGCGGCCGTGGCTTCAGCCGGGAACTTGCCGTTACGCCGCAACGAGGGTGGTTGCGCCACCTCGATGCCGTGCTGCTGCGCGTAGCGCTTGACCGGGCTCGCCTGCAATTTCATGCCGCGTCCCGCCGGACGGTCCGGTTGCGTGAGGACGAGCGGCACCGGAAAGCCGGCTTCGTGAATCGCGGCGAGCGCCGCGGCGGCGAATTCCGGCGTGCCGGCAAAGATGACGCGCAACGAATGGCTCATGACGTCACATCGCGTGCGCGAGCTTTTTCATCTTGCTCTTGATGCGCGTCTGCTTGAGCGGCGACAGATATTCGACGAACACGCGGCCCATCAGGTGATCCATTTCGTGCTGGATACACACGGCGAGCAGCCCTTCGCAGTCGATCTCGAACGTTTCGCCCTTCTCGTTCAGCGCGCGCACGCGCACTTTCTCGGCGCGCTCGACGTTGTCATAGATGCCCGGCACCGACAGGCAGCCTTCCTCGTTGATCTTCTTTTCGTCGCTCGACCAGATGATTTCCGGATTGATGAACGCGCGCAATTCGTCGTGCGCGTCCGATACGTCGATCACGATCACCCGCTCGTGCACGTCGACCTGCGTGGCCGCGAGGCCCACGCCGGGCGCGGCGTACATCGTCTCAGCCATGTCCGCGACGAGCTTGCGGATACGGTCATCGACCTTTTCGACCGGCTTCGCGATCTTGTGCAGACGTTTGTCCGGGTAATTGAGGATGTTGAGTAAAGCCATGGTCCTGAAATTGATTGGGGCGCCGACGCAGTTGAACACAGTCGCGCATTAGCCATTCGGCCAGGTTGTCCGCCGATCGCGACACGCAGAGGATAGATGGTGACCGAACCGAATCGATTCAATGCCCAAACGCATGTCGGCCGGCGCGCGCGAACGCGGCGCAGCAGTGGTTTCGGTTTATTTCAGATGATGAAAATTTTAGCATAGCGACCGCCACGCCGGTTGCCGTGCGCGAGGACGCGAGCGATGCAGACCCTTCCCTTCACTGACCACGAACTGTCCGCCTGGCTGCGGCTCGCGATGGCGCCCGGATTGAAGCCGGCCGCGTTGCGCCAGCTGCTGACCGCCTTCGGCCTCCCGGACGCGGTGCTCGCGCAGCCGTTCGCCGCGCTTGCTCAGGCAAGCGACGAAGCCTCCGCCCGCGCCGCCCTTGCGCCGCCTGCACCGGACTTCGCCGCACAGTTGGATGCGGTGCGAGCATGGCGCGAACAGCCCGGCAACGCGCTCGTCACGCTCGACGATCCCGCCTACCCGCCCACGCTCCTGACCATGCCCGATCCGCCGCCGCTGCTATATGTAAAGGGACGCATCGAGTTGCTGCATGCGCACGGCGTCGCGGTCGTCGGCAGCCGAAGCGCGACGCCGCAGGGCCTCGAAGACGCCGCCCGCTTTGCGGGCGCGCTGTCCGACGCGGGATTGACGGTGGTGTCGGGGCTCGCGTCGGGCATAGACGGCGCGGCACATCGCGGCGCGCTTCAGGGGCGCGGCAGCACGGTCGCCGTTATCGGGACGGGCGCCGATATCGTCTATCCGCCGTCGCATCAGGCTCTTGCACAACAGATCGCCCAGCGCGGCGCGATCATGTCGGAATGGCCGCTCGGCACTCCGGCCCGCTCCGCGCACTTTCCGCAGCGCAACCGGCTGATTGCCGGGCTCGTGAGCGGCGTGCTGATCGTCGAGGCAGCCATGCGCTCGGGCTCGCTGATCACGGCCCGGCTTGCCAACGAAATGGGCCGTGACGTATTCGCGATTCCCGGCTCGATCCACGCCCCACTGGCTCGCGGCTGTCACCGAATGATCAAGCAGGGAGCGAAGCTCGTCGAAACGCCCGAAGATGTGCTCGAAGAGCTGGGATTCGCCATGCCGCCGTCTTCGCCAGCGCCTGTGCCGAGGCGTCAGCTGCGGGCGATCGCGCAGATGCGGTCCGCCGACGAATCCGCACGCGGAGAAGGCGATCGCGGATTGACTGCCGAGGCCAGGCGCCTGCTCGACGCACTCGGCCATTCCCCCGCGACACTTGAAATTCTGGCCGAGCGCACCGAGATGGACGACACGTTGCTGCAAAGCACGCTGCTGAGTCTCGAATTGGCCGGTGAACTGTGCGCGCTGCCCGGCGGCCGATACGTTCGCGCTGCGCACAATGCATAACGCGTCGTGCTACATTCGCGCCAAATAACCATGTCATGCCGAAGGAACCGTCATGCCCGCGCTCAACCTGGACACAGACTCGAAACGGATCGCCGAGCGCGTCAATGACCGCGAGACGCTGTTCGTTGCGTGCCTGTGCGCGGAATGGTGCGGCACCTGCCGGGAGTACCGTGTCGCGTTCGACGTGCTGGCGGACAAGCATCCCGACGTTTGCTTTGCGTGGATCGACATCGAGACGCACGCGGACCGTTTCGATGACCTTGACGTTGAGAATTTCCCAACAATTCTTATCGAAGACGGCACGACCACTCGCTTCTTCGGAACAGTCTTGCCGCAAGCGACGATCGTCGAACGGATGCTCGTCGATCTGACGGCGCTGCCGGGCGTCAAAGGTGCGCCAAAAGTGCGCCCAGCGTTGCTCGAAGCCTGATTCGTACCCGAAACGCAACAAATCACGCCTGTTTGCGCCGCGCGCGGTGGCGGCGGCCGTCGAATCGGCACGGCGATTGCGGAAATCGCTGCCGGACGCAGCAAGAGTCGCACGGCGGGCCACGAAAGGCGCACCTGACAATGGCCGTCACACGCTTGCCCAATCGATCTGCGCGCAATTATGATGAGCCGCTTTTTTGGACCAACCGATTGCCGCTTCTGTGGCGTGTGCTATAAAGCGGTCGTTAATGGGTGCCAAACCCGGGCGGGAAAACCCGAGGTACCAACCCGAATCCACCAATTTATTTTCAGTCATGTCCAAAGCACTGATCATCGCCGAAAAGCCATCCGTCGCGAACGACATCGCGCGGGCTTTGGGCGGTTTTACCAAGCATGACGAGTACTTCGAGAGCGACGATTTCGTCCTCTCGTCGGCGGTCGGCCATCTGCTCGAGATCGCCGCGCCGGAGGAATATGAAGTCAAACGGGGAAAATGGAGTTTTGCCAATCTCCCCGTTATTCCGCCCCATTTCGACCTGAATCCGATTGCAAAAAGCGAATCCAGGTTGAAGGTGCTGAATAAGCTGATCAGGCGAAAAGACGTCGACCGACTGATTAACGCATGCGACGCGGGGCGCGAGGGCGAGCTGATTTTCCGCCTGATCGCGCAGCACGCGAAAGCGAAACAGCCGGTGCAGCGTTTGTGGCTACAGTCGATGACGCCCGCCGCGATCCGTGAAGGCTTCGCCCAATTGCGCAGCGACGCCGAGATGCAGCCGCTCGCGGACGCCGCGCGGTGCCGCTCGGAAGCTGACTGGCTCGTCGGCATCAACGGCACGCGCGCGATGACCGCGTTCAACAGCAAGGGCGGCGGCTTCTTCCTGACCACGGTCGGGCGCGTGCAGACGCCGACGCTGTCGATCGTCGTCGAGCGCGAAGAGAAGATCCGCCGCTTCGTGCCGCGCGATTACTGGGAAGTGAAGGCGGAATTCGTCTGCGGCGCGGGTTTCTACGAAGGCCGCTGGTTCGACCCGAAGTTCAAGAAGGACGAATTCGATCCGGAGAAGCGCGATTCGCGTCTCTGGAGCTTGCCGGCTGCGGAAACGATCGTCGCCGCGTGTCGCGGGCAGTTGGGCAATGTGACGGAAGAATCGAAGCCGTCGACGCAGCTGTCGCCGGCGCTGTTCGACCTCACCAGCCTCCAGCGCGAAGCCAACGGCCGATTCGGCTTCTCGGCGAAGAACACGCTCGCGCTCGCTCAGGCGCTGTACGAAAAACACAAGGTGCTGACTTATCCGCGTACCGACGCGCGCGCGCTGCCGGAAGACTACCTGGAGACGGTCAAGCACACGATGGAGATGCTCAAGGAGAGCAACAACTATCTGCCGCATGCGAAGCAGGTGCTCGACAAGGGCTGGGTGAAGCCGAACAAGCGCATTTTCGATAACTCGAAGATCAGCGATCACTTCGCCATCATCCCGACGCTGCAGGCGCCGAAAGCGTTGTCGGAACCTGAGCAGAAGCTGTACGACCTGGTCGTCAAGCGCTTCCTCGCCGTGTTCTTCCCGGCCGCCGAGTACCGCGTGACTACGCGCATCACGGAAGTCGTCGGCCATCATTTCAAGACGGAAGGCAAGGTGCTCGTCGAAGCCGGCTGGCTTCAGGTCTACGGCCGCGAAACGGGCGGCGAGGACGCGAACCTCGTCCCGGTGAAGAAGGACGAGAAGGTCAAGACGGACAAGATCGCCGCGCAGCAACTCGTTACGAAGCCGCCCGCACGCTACAACGAAGCGACGCTGCTATCGGCGATGGAAGGCGCGGGCAAGCTTGTCGAAGACGACGAACTGCGCGAAGCGATGGCCGCGAAGGGGCTCGGCACGCCGGCCACGCGCGCGGCGATCATCGAAGGCCTGCTAGGCGAAAAGTATCTGGTCCGCGAAGGCCGCGAGCTGATTCCG
The DNA here is from genome assembly GCF_038900755.1 of Paraburkholderia diazotrophica. Taxonomy (GTDB): domain Bacteria; phylum Pseudomonadota; class Gammaproteobacteria; order Burkholderiales; family Burkholderiaceae; genus Paraburkholderia; species Paraburkholderia diazotrophica_A. Next base: position 174,206 of record NZ_JBBPEN010000007.1, on the reverse strand, counting down.
ACCGCGAAGGCTTTCCAGCTGATGACGCTCCTGCGCGGCCTCAGCGTGAAGGAGCTGACCGCGCCCGAACTGACGGGCGAATGGGAGTACAAGCTGTCGCAGATGGAGCGCGGCAAGCTGCCGCGCGACGCGTTCATGCAGGAAATTGCCCGCATGACGCAGACCATCGTCAAGCGCGCGAAGGAATACGATTCGGACACGATTCCCGGCGACTACGCGACGCTGCAAACGCCCTGCCCAAATTGCGGCGGACAGGTAAAGGAAAACTATCGCCGTTTCGCCTGCACGAAATGCGAGTTCTCGATTTCGAAGATTCCGGGCGGCCGGCAGTTCGAAATCGAGGAAGTCGAAGAGTTGTTGCAGAAGAAGGAAATCGGGCCACTGTCGGGTTTCCGCAGCAAGATGGGCCGGCCGTTTTCCGCGATTCTCAAGCTCTCGTTCGACGACGAAACGAAGAACTACAAGCTCGAATTCGACTTCGGTCAGGATCAGGGCGGCGAAGACGGCGAAGCACCGGACTTTTCCGAGCAGGAGTCTGTCGGCGCGTGTCCGAAGTGCGGCGGCAAGGTCTTCGAGCATGGCATGAGCTACGTCTGCGAGAACTCGGTCGCGAATCCGAAGACGTGCGATTTCCGCTCGGGCAAAGTCATCCTGCAACAGGAAATCGCGCGTGAGCAGATGGCCAAGCTGCTGCAGGGCGGACGCACCGACTTGCTGACGAATTTCAAATCGTCGCGCACGGGCCGCAACTTCAAGGCTTATCTCGTCAAGCAGAACGACGGCAAAATCGGCTTCGAGTTCGAAAAGAAGGAGCCGAAGGAAGGCGCAGCCAAAACGGCGGCCGCGAAGTCCGCGAGCAAGGCAGCGCCTGTCGCCGCCAACGCCGATGCAGAGGCCGCAAACGAGGCACCCGTGAAAAAGGCCGCAGCAAAAACGGCCGCTGCCAAGAAAGCGCCGGCAAAGAAGGCCGCCACCAAGACGGCAACGAAGACCACGGCGCGCAAGACGGGCTCATAAGGTCCGCGCGGTTCTCGCCGCAACCGTCCCGCGCAACAAAAAACGCAGTCAGCCTTTAACAGGCGACTGCGTTTTTTTTTATCTTCCGCGACAACGTGCCGCGCCTGTGCGCGGCATGCCCGGCCGGTTCACTTCAACAGTCAGTGCGTAGACGAAGCGACACTCCGCGAACGGTTCATCGTGCGCGTCGACGGCTTTGCCGGAATGTCAGCGTCCAGCAGGCTCGACAGGGGCTCGGCGCCATCGAACGCTTCGGGCGGCATCGACATCGCCGCGGACTCCAGCATCGCCGGCGTCCGGTCCATGCCATCCTTCGCCCACTGCTCGCCAAGCTGACTGTTCGGCGTCTGGTTGAAATGCTCGACGAGGTGATCGATGAACGTGCGGACCTTGGCCGGCAGATGACGCCGGCTCGGATACGCGATGTTGATCTCGACCTGCGGCAGACGGTAATCGCTCAACAGACGCACTAGCTTGCCGCGCGTCGTATCGCGGCCGATAAGGTAGCTCGGCAGGATCGCGATGCCCATGCCGAGTAGCGCGAACTGACGCAGCATTTCGGTGTTGTTCGCGACGATCACGTTCGTCGGACGCACGCGCACTTCGCCGTCCGGGCCCGTGAACACCCGCTCGTCGCCCCAATATTCGGACGGCAGCGACAGGCACGGATGCTCCAGCAACTGCTCCGGCCGCGTCGGCGTGCCGTGCTTCTCGAGATAAGCCGGCGTCGCGCAGACGGTCATGCAGCCGGTCGTCAGGCGGCGCGTCACGATGCTCGCGCTGCGCATATGGCGCGCGATCACGACGCCTACATCGAAGCCTTCTTCGACGAGATCGACCTGACGGTCGACCAGCGTCACATCTGGAATCACCTTCGGATAGCGCTCGGCATACGTCTGGAGCACGGGAGCGAGGTTGTGCAGACCGAACACGACGGGCGCGACGATGCGCAGCGTTCCGACGGGCTCGTGATTGCGCGCGACGACCATCTGTTCGACGTCCTCGAGTTCGTCGAGGATCTGGCGGGCGCGTTCGAGATAAACCTGGCCGGATTCGGTCAGCGAAAGGCTACGGGTCGTGCGGTTGAGCAGTCGGGTACCAAGACGGCCTTCGAGATCGGCGACGTGACGGGTAGCGACTGCGTTTGAAATATCCATCGCGCTAGCCGCGCGGGCGAAACTTCCGAGATCCGCCACCTTGACGAATACTCGCATCGACTGCAAATGATCCATGGACAACTCCTGCCGTATTACAGCTCCCTCGGAACAGGAAGCACACTTGGAATTTTCCTACGACCAGGGAAATCCTGCAGAAGTTGCCCAAGATTCCGGAAATTTTATAAAAATTCGAGTCAATATCTTCGGGGACGGAATAGCGAGTAGTCGATTGTTCCTTTTCGAGAAACAATTTGCTGCGTTGCGTCGAAAACATCCAGGAAGCGTAAATAGCGAAAGCGCCCCGTCGGCGGCGCCGATCACGTTGAAAGCATCGTCGCGGTGTCCGACAAGGCCATGAAAAAGCCGCCCGAAGGCGGCTTGGCCGAATGTCAGTGAGCACTCACATGGCTACCCGACGAACTTTTTCTCCAGCGCGCTTCGCGTATCTTGCAGTGCGGCAGGCAGCCCGTGCTTCAGCTTGTCGAACAGTTCGGCGTGCAGTTCCAGTTCCTTGCGCCACGCCGCGTCATCGACGGAAATCACCTTTTCGAACTGCTGGCGGGTGAAATTCAGTCCGCTCCAGTCGATGTCCTCGTAGCGCGGCGAAATGCCGAACGCATGCTCCTCGCCCTGCGCCTTGTCTTCGATCCGGCCCACCATCCAGCGCAATACGCGCATGTTCTCGCCGAAGCCGGGCCACACGAACTTGCCGTCGTCGCCCTTGCGGAACCAGTTGACGCAGAAAATCTTCGGCGTGCGCACGCTCATCTGCTCGAGTTTTGCGCCCGTTCTCAGCCAGTGGTCGAAGTAATCGCTCATGTTGTAGCCGCAGAACGGCAGCATCGCGAACGGATCGCGCCGCACGACGCCCTGCTGGCCAGCCGCCGCAGCCGTCGTTTCGGAGCCCATCGTCGCGGCCATGTAGACGCCTTCCACCCAGTCGCGCGCTTCCGTGACGAGCGGCACCGTCGTCGAGCGGCGTCCGCCGAAGATGAACGCGTCGATCGCCACGCCCTCGGGGTTTTCCCAATCGGCGTCGATCGAAGGGCATTGCGAAGCCGACGCTGTAAAGCGCGCATTCGGATGCGCGGCCTTGCGGCCCGTTTCCTTCGCGATCGCCGGCGTCCAGTCCTTGCCCTGCCAGTCGATCAGGTGCGCTGGCGGTTCGTCAGTCATACCTTCCCACCAGACGTCGCCGTCATCGGTCAGCGCGACGTTCGTGAAGATCACGTTTTCCTTCAGCGTCGCCATTGCGTTGAAGTTCGTCTTCTCGCTCGTGCCCGGCGCGACACCGAAATAGCCGGCTTCCGGATTGATCGCGTAGAGACGCCCGTCCTTGCCCGGCTTGATCCACGCAATATCGTCGCCGATCGTCGTAATCTTCCAGCCGTTCATCCCTTCCGGCGGAATCAGCATCGCGAAATTGGTCTTGCCGCACGCCGACGGGAACGCGGCCGCGACGTGATGCTTCTTGCCTTCCGGCGACGTCACGCCGAGCACCAGCATGTGTTCCGCGAGCCAGCCCTGGTCGCGGCCCATCGTCGACGCGATGCGCAGCGCGAAGCACTTCTTGCCCAGCAGCGCGTTGCCGCCGTAGCCGGAGCCGTAGCTCCAGATTTCTCGCGCTTCCGGGAAATGAACGATGTACTTCGTGTCGTTGCAGGGCCAGGGCACGTCCTTCTGGCCGGCCGCGAGCGGCGCGCCGACGGAATGCACGCACGGCACGAATTCGCCGTCCGCGCCGAGCACGTCGTACACCTTGCGGCCCATGCGCGTCATGATCCGCATGTTCGTGACGACGTACGGGCTGTCCGTCAGTTCGACGCCGATGTGCGCGATCGGCGAACCGAGCGGACCCATCGAAAACGGCACGACATACATCGTGCGGCCGCGCATTGCACCGTCGAACAGGCCGTCGAGCGTCGTGCGCATTTCGGCGGGCTCGATCCAGTTGTTGGTCGGACCGGCGTCCTCGCGACGCTGCGAGCAGATGAACGTCCGGTCCTCGACACGCGCGACGTCGGATGGAGCGGAGCATGCGAGGTAGGAATTCGGCCGTTTGGCCGGGTTGAGCTTGATGAGGGTGCCGGCTGCGACCATCTGCGCAGACAGGCGGTCATATTCCTCCTGCGAACCGTCGCACCAGACAATCCGCTCCGGCTTCGCCAGCGCCGCGATGCGCTGCACCCATTCGATCAGTCTTTGGTGTTTGACCCAGGCGGGCGCTTCGACGGTTGGTTGGCCTGCAAATGCGGGATGATTCATCGAGCTGTCTCCGTTTTGGTAGAAGAAGAAAAACGGTGCTAGCCCAGCGACGCTGCAAGCGAGAGGCGGCAATCCGCGCACGAGATTTTTCTGTGCGCGATCGTGCAGGTCGTAAGGGCCTTTACAGCCTGTCGCAGGCACGTGAAACCGTGTGTAAAGCGGCTTGCGTGGACATGCAACAAACTGTTAAAAACTGGGGAACTTGCCCTACCGTCGTAGCTCCGTCATAGCGGGTCTTTGTACGGTACGGCATTCAATATAAGCATCATGTGGTCCAGGTCACATGATGGGACACCCAAACAGACACTCCGTTCCGCACCTGCGTGGTGCGCCGCAAAACACATACGCCATGAAGATTGCCATCCTTGACGACTATCAAGACGCCGTCCGCAAGCTCGACTGCTTTCAACTGCTCGCCGACCACGAGGTCAAGGTCTTCAACAATACCGTGCGCGGACTGGGTCAGCTCGCCAGTCGCCTGTCAGAAGTCGACGCGCTGGTCCTCATTCGCGAACGTACCCGCATCAGCTCGCAGCTGCTCGACAAACTTCCGCATCTGCGCATGATCAGCCAGACGGGGAAGGCCGGAAGCCACATCGACATGGCAGCCTGTACGGAACGCGGGATTGCCGTGCTCGAAGGCGTCGGGTCGCCGATCGCGCCCGCCGAGCTGACGTGGGCCCTCATCATGGCCGCGCAGAGACGGATTCCGCAATACGTGGCAAACCTTAAACAGGGGGCGTGGCAACAATCGGGCCTGAAAACGTCGGCGCTGCCGCCGAACTTCGGTCTGGGTCAAGTGTTGCGCGGACAGACGCTCGGCATCTGGGGTTATGGCAAGATCGGCCGGCTCGTCGCCGGATACGGCAAGGCGTTCGGGATGAATGTGCTGATCTGGGGCCGCGAGCATACGCGCGAAGCGGCAGTCGCCGATGGCTACACGGTCGCGGAAAGCCGTGAAGCGCTGTTCGAGCAGAGCGACGTGCTGTCGCTGCATTTGCGTCTGCACGACGACACGCGCGGCATCGTCAAACAGGACGATCTGTTGCGCATGAAACCGACTGCGCTCTTCGTCAACACGAGCCGTGCCGAGCTGCTGGAAGAAAACGCGCTGATCGGCGCGCTGTCGCACAACCGGCCGGGCATGGTTGCGATTGACGTCTACGAAAGCGAGCCGATCCTGCAAGGCTACAGCCTGCTGCGGATGGAAAACGTGATTTGCTCGCCGCATATCGGCTACGTCGAAAAGGAAAGCTACGAGCTGTACTTCAGCGCGGCGTTCGGGAACATTCTCGCGTTCGATCAAGGCGACACGTCGAGCGTCGCGAATCCGGAAGCGCTGCAGGGCGGCCGCCGGAAGTAAGTTGCGCGCGGCCCGTTTGCGGGCCGCGGCACTGATGCGCACGCGTCAGTCGTGCGCGGCGGCGTCGAGCAGTTCCGGAATCCATTGTAGAAAATGCTCACCGTCTGCGCGGCCGAGATTGTAGGCGTGCTGCATCTGTGACGGACTCGTGTAGTCCCAGCTCGAAATCGGCACCTTGCATGACGGCTGGACATACAGCCGCTGCTGCGCGCCGTGCGGCACGACGAACATCCGCGGACGCGGATAAATGCGCGTCACCATCACCAGCACGTTGCCCGGCGTCGGATCGAGTGCGCCGACGGGCACATTGTCGACCATCCCGCCGTCCAGCACGGGCCGCCCGTTGCGGCGCAGGACGGGCGTGAACGGCGGCGTGCAAGACGACTGAAGAATCAGGTCCGCGAGTTCGTCGACGCTCGCGCAATCCTGGGCGCGCACGAATTCCGGCTGGAAGCCGAGCGACTGACCGAGTGTCGGATGCAAGGTCTTGCGGATGTATTTCTCGATGTTGTACGCGATCAGTCCGGCGGCAACTGCGCTGCGCGCGCCCAGCCAGCGCGGCACATGCGACACGCCGATGCGTATTTCAGGCGCCTTCGCCAGTTGCGAAAACTTCTCGCCGTAGATGTCGAGCAGCGCCTGACGGTAGATCCGATAGTGCGGAAACACCGACTCGCCGCGCAGCAGATTGCCCCAATAGGCGTTCTTCGTGTTGTCGCGCAGCGCGTTTTCGTAATAGCGCATCACCCAGTCGGCGTCGCGCGTGTAAAGCATGCATGCGGTGGCCGCGCCCGCCGAGATGCCCGTGATCACGCGCGGTCTGATGTCGAGTTCCGGCTGGACGATGTCCCAGAAGCCTGCTTGCCACCAGCAGCGGTTGCCGCCGCCAGCGAATACGACCTGATCGAACATCCGTTGATTTCCTTCCATTGCCGAGACGCGTCGGCGCCGTCGGCGGGCGAGCTGTCGCTATCGAATGGTTTCAGTCGAGTGGTTTCAGTCGAGCAGCGCGTAAGTGGTGGTGGCATGGACGGCCATTTTGCCGGTCTCGTCGAACAGCTCGACTTCGCCGAACACAAGATTGCGGCCCATACGAAGCACGCGCGCCGTGATGACCACATCGCCTTTGCGGACGGCGCGCATGAAGCTGATGTTCAGCGAGACGGTCGTCATCGGCTTGAATCCGCCGAGGGCTGCCGAAATGGCCACGACCATCGCCGTATCGGCGGCGGCCATAAAGACCTGTCCGCAGATCACGCCGCCGCTGTGCCGGAGCTCGCCCGAAAACGGCAGCGTCAGCGTGGCGCTTTCGTCGTCCACTTTCACTGGGGTCATCGACAACGCCCGCACCCACGGCGCGAGCACTCGATCGAGCAACGCCCGGACTTCGTTTTCGTCCATCATGATTTCCCGTTCGGGCCACGCGGAACGCCGCGTGGCATGGTGTCGCGACATGATACCGGGACGAACGCCCGTGCGCTTCAATGGTGCGGTCGGTGGCTTTCGCGCGATCCGCTCGCTTCCGGCGAGCGTGAGACCGCGTATCCGTTTTAAGAAATTTGCGAGATAAACTTGCCAACCTAAAAAAACTCCTGCATAATCTCGCTTCTGTTGGGGGCGTTAGCTCAGTTGGTAGAGCAGCGGACTCTTAATCCGTAGGTCGAGTGTTCGAGTCACTCACGCCCCACCAAAGAATCTGAAAGGCCGGTCTAGCGAAAGCTGACCGGCCTTTTGCTTTTACAGCAGTATTCCAACCGCGTTTCCAACCGCTCCCCCGAACAACTTCAGTTCAATTCCCAGGTACCGCCGCATCCGAAGCCGCCTTCGCCATCCGGTTCGCGCTTTCGGCCTTCGCCATCGCCTGCTTCTTCAGATACTCGACTGTTCCTTGAAACGCCGGACTCACATCCGGATACGAAGCGTCCGTGACGAAGTTCAGCCCGTTCTGCTGCGCCTCGATCAATTCCTGATACACCTGCGCGCGCGTCTTGCCTTGCGCAAACACATTCGCCGAACCAAGGGCTGCGACGGATACGGCCAACATTGCGAGCATCTTCATTGCCAACTCCTTTGAAAAACGTGCGGTACGCACAGTGACAAACCACGCGTCACCGCGATCTATTCCCGTCGATCAAAAAGAATTGCCAACCATAACGCGCTCATTAGACTACTTATGGATAGCTAACTATCCGAGCAAAACAAAAACGGCTGCATTCAGCGATGCAGCCGTCAACGAAAAGCAGCCAAGCAATCAACCCGGTGTCGCGCCCGTCAATTGCGCATAGACGTCGTGCGCGATCTGCAGCATCACCTTGCGATCGATGCCACCCGACACCGCATATCCGAAATCGCCGTCGACCCAATAGAACACATTCACCGGCCCTTCCTGATACAGCTTGAACGCAGTCGTATTCGCACTCGCCTTGCGATGAGAAATGCAAAGCGTCACGCGCTCGCCTTTGGCGTTGTGATACATGAACTGCGCAACGGGGCCATCGTCGCCCGGCAATACGCGGCCGCCGGCGAGCTGGAATCCGCTCTTGGTGAGCATCGGCGGATGCACATCGGTATCCAGCTTGTTCGCGAGGTACTGGACGAAATCTTCTTCGTGACCTTCGCCGATATTCGTCGGACGATCGACGGCAGGCATATACACGACATGCGCCAACGCCGCCTTTTGCGCGAAGACTTCGGAAACATCGGCGCTAACTGGCCGCGTATGCGACGCCCCCTGCGAGGAACCCGCCGACGGCGCGAGCATGTCCTTGCCCATGTTCGTGCCGAAGCCAATGCCGATGCCCAACACAAGCGCCGCCGCCATTCCCGCGAATTGCGGCCAGTTCGCCGCGCTGATCCAGCGATGCTTCTCATGCACGCGCAAACGCGCAGGCACCGGCTCGTTCAGCACGCGGTCATAGCGCTCATGGAACATGTTGTTCAGCGAGAAGTAATCGCTGACGCGCGCGGCCAGTGCGGGATTCATTTCGAGCGCACGCTCCACTTCTTCACGGCGCTCATCGGACAGCGTGCCGTCCACATACGCGTGAATATCTTCTTCGCCGATTGGCGTCTGTTGATCGCTCATCGCACCACCTTCAGTTTTGCGCCGGGCTGAGCGCCCGCCATCAACGCACGCAAACGCTCGCGCCCGCGCGAAAGCCTCGACATCACCGTACCGACGGGGATGTCGAGCGCAATCGCCACTTCGGCGTAACTCATTTCCTCGAGCCCGACCAGCAACACGACTTCGCGCTGATCCGCAGGCAGCCGCTGCAACGCGTAATCGAGGTCGCGCACTTCGAGCGAGCGCGTCTGCTCGCCTGACACCGCGAATTCGCTCTCGACAATGCTCTCGTCATCGACGGAAACATGCACTGCGCGCGTCGACGACTTACGCACCTGATTGATGAACACGTTATGCATGATCGTGAAAAGCCACGCACGCAAATCCGTTCCGGCCTGGAACATTTTCGTGCGCGTCAGCGCGCGTTCGAGCGTGTCCTGCACGAGATCGTCCGCGAGATCGCGATTGCTGATCAGCGCCCTTGCATAACGGCGCAATCGCGGCACGTGATCCATCAACTCGTTACGGATGTCCATTTCCTCTACCCATCACGTATCGCTCGGCACGCATTCCGCCGCGCGCGTCGCCTCTTGATGCAGAGAACACAACCTGCTTCATTTTATTCCGCGCAGTTTTCAATGGCCTCACGCGCGCGTGCAAATCGACAAACCGTGCGTTTGCTCAGCACGTTGTTAACGCATCGTCAGCGCATCGGCGGCACGCATCAATCCGTGCGTCGTCGCGCGTCCTGCCAGCACATAGCGCTTGCCGTCGACGGTCCACATCAGAAGCCGCACATCGCCGACGCGTTGCGCGAACCAATGCGGCTTGTCGGCTGCGAACGGCGCCGGCGACGAAGCGAGGACGACGGCATCGCCATCCGCATTCCGGTAATCGAGTATGTCGATGCGGGCAAATGCGTTCGGCCGACGCGTCCTCGCATCGACGAGTTTGAGGCCAAGCGGCGCAAGATCTGCGGCATGCGGATCCTTGTGCACCGTCACCGCTGCACTCGCGTTTCGCTGACCCGACGCGCGCATCAGCGCCATCACGGCCGTCGCATCGAGCATTTCCGTCGATACGCGCGACGCAAAAAACCACCCGCTCGCCAACGACACGAGCAGCCCGATGCCGAGCAACGCCACGCCAATGCGCCGGAAAAAGAACCTGCGCGCCGCCGAACGGAAGTCGGCAGCCCTCGCGCGGTCGGCGTGCTGCGCGCGAATGCGCTGCGCAAACGCGCCCTCAAAGACGTCCCGCATCTGCATGTTCAGATGCCGGTAGAACGCGATCCGCTCGGCCTCGCGCGGCCGCGAGCCGAGGTATTTGCGCACGCGCGCCGCCCGCTCCGGCGGCAGACTGCCATCGGCGAACGCCTGCATGTCCGCTTCCGTGAGCGGCGTGTCGGTCGGCGAATGAGTGCGGGACATAGCGGTTCAGTCGTACAAAATGAGGCTCCTGTTGCGCTAACAGGACCATCGCGGACTTTATTCCAACCGCTTCCAACGATTCATTCGTCGGACGTTACGCAAAAAGAAACGCGCCGCATGACAAAGGCCATGCGGCGCGTGGCGTAGAACAATGCCGCAGAAAAATGCGGTGGAAAGCCGAAACAGCTTACTTCGCCGAAACGTCGATATTGCCGAAGTACTTCTGCGCGAGCGTCTTGACCGTGCCGTCCGCCTGCACCTTCGCGATTGCCGCGTTCAACTGGTTGCGCAGCGCGGTGTCGCCCTTACGGATGCCGAACGCGATGCCGCTTCCGAGAATCTTGTCGTCACGCACCGCCTGGCCGACGAATGCGAAGTCCTTGCCGTCGGGACGCGACAGAAAGCCCGTTTGCCCGGCGGGCGCAAGCACGAGCGTTGCATCGAGACGTCCCGCGACGAGATCCGTGTATACCTGGTTCTGGTCCTGATACGGCACGACCGTCACGCCGGCGCCTTCCCAGTGCGCCTTCGCATACGTTTCCTGAATCGACGCCTGCAACACGCCGACGCGCTTGCCCTTCAACGATTCGGGCGTCGGCAGCAGGCCGCTGTCCTTGCGCGCGATCAGTTGCGTCGGCACGCGGTAGATCACGTTGGTGAAGTCGATGGCCTGGCGGCGCTTTTCCGTCGCGTTCATCGCCGAGTTGATCGCGTCGAACTTGCGGCCTTGCAGCGCCGGAATCAAACCATCGAACGACGTTTCGACCCAGCTGCATTTCAGGTTCGCTGTCTTGCAGACCGCGTTGCCGATGTCGATATCGAAGCCCTGCAATTCGCCATTCGAACCCTTCGATTCGAACGGCGGATATTGCGCTTCGAGCCCATAACGCAGCGTCGTCGCATCGGCGGCCATCGCAGACGCCGTCGCAACCGACGCAAACGCGCACGCCAGCATCAGCAGATTCTTCACAAGCTTCATCGTTGATCTCCTTCCCTTTATGTTCAATGCACGTCAGACGGCGTAGCGATGCGCCGATGCGTGAGCACCGGCAGACGGTTGCGCGCTTCGTCGAGCGCGGTCTGGGTCAGCGTCGCGAGAGCGAGGCCGGGTTCGTCGTCGTGACGCGCGAGCACTTCGCCCCACGGCCCGACGATCATACTGTGGCCAAAAGTCCGCCACCCGTTCGAGTGCGTGCCGCACTGACCGGACGCGAGCACGAAAGCCTGATTTTCGACGGCCCGCGCGCGCAGCAGCAACTCCCAATGCGCGAGCCCCGTCGTGTGCGTGAAGGCAGCGGGCACGGCGATCACATCGGCATTGGGCTCTGCGCGATACAGCTCGGGAAAGCGCAAGTCATAACACACCGACAGACGCAGCGCGCCGAATGGCCCCTGAACAGTGCCGATGCTATCGCCGCCGACCATCGTATCGCCTTCCGCGTGCCGCTCGGCGCCCTGGTTGAAGCTGAACAGATGAATCTTGTCGTAGCGTGCCGCGCACTGCCCCGACGGATCGAACACGAGCGACGTGTTGTACGCATGCGTGCCGACCTCGGGACCCTGCGACGGCCGGACCGGCACCGTGCCGCCGATCAGCCACGCATTCGTCTCGCGCGCCAGTTCCGCTAGCGCATGTTGAATCGGACCATCGGCGAATGCTTCGGCGAGCGCGACGCGCTGCATTTCGTCATCGCCGATCCAGCAGAAGTATTCGGGCAAGCAGATCAGCGTTGCGCCTTCGCGTGCTGCCTCGTGTACCCAACGGCGCGCTTCGCCGAGATTCTGCTGGACGTCCGCGCTGCTGTTCATCTGCACGACGGCTGCCTTGATCGATTCCTGAATCATCGCTTGTTGCCCCTCGTCCTCAGATCGAGCGCAGACGGCGCGCGCCTTCAATCAGCGTGTCGTCGTCCTTCGAAAAACTCAGGCGAATGAGGCCGCCATCCGTGCCGTCCGTGTAGAACGCTGACAACGGAATGGTCGCGACCTTCGCATCGCGGATCAGGCGCAGCACGAAGTCGCTATCCTTTTCATCCGAGAAGCCGCGAAAACGCGCGAGCATGAAGAAGCTGCCTTCGCTCGGCAACAGTTCGAAGCGCGAGTCGCGTAGTTCGCGCGTCAACAGATCGCGCTTGTGCTGATAGAACTCGGAGAGGCCCAGATAGCTCTGCGGATTCGCGAGCGCTTCGACGAACGCATATTGCATCGGCGTATCGGCGGAAAACACCATGAACTGATGGACCTTGCGAATCTCGTCCATCAGCGCGGCGGGCGCGAGGCAATAGCCGACGCGCCAGCCCGTCACGTGATACGACTTGCCGAACGACGACACGATCACGCTGCGCTCCGCGAGCTCGCGATGACGCGCCATGCTGTGATGCTTCGCGCCATCGAACACGACGTGCTCATACACTTCGTCGGAAAGAATCACGATGTCCGTGTTGCGCGTGACGGCCTTCAGGCGTTCGATGTCGGCATCGCTGAAAATCGTCGCCGTCGGATTGTGCGGCGTGTTGACGATGATCATTCGCGTCCTCGGCGTGATGGCGGCGGACACTTCGTCCCAGTTCACGCGAAAGTCGCTCGACGAGAGCTTGATCGCGATCGGCGTTGCGCCTTGCAGACGCACAATGGGCGCATAGCTGTCGAACGACGGCTCGAAGTAGATCACTTCGTCACCGGGATGCACGAGCGCGCTGATCGTCGAGTACAGCCCCTCGCTCGCGCTTGCGATCACAGTCACTTCCGTCGACGGATCGTAATGGACGCCGTACAGCGTCTCCACTTTCGCCGAGAGCGCGGCGCGCAATGCGCCGATGCCCGCCATCGGCGCGTACTGGTTGTGACCAGCGCGCATCGCCTTGGTCACGCCATCGACCAGCGCTTCGTCGGGCGCGAAATTCGGCGCGCCTTGCGACAGGTTCAGCGCATTATGTTCGGCGGCCAGTTGACCGATCACCGTGAAGATCGTCGTGCCGACGTCCGGCAACTTCGAGCGGGCTTGCAAAGCGCTCTGCATGAGATTCCTCCTCCTCGCTGCAAATCGGCGGGCCGTGCGCGATGCGTCGGTCCCGTCCAGTTTGAACGATTAGGCAACAGCGCGCGCCAGAGAACAATCGAAAGTTTGTCATGCGCGGCATGCGTTTCGCTCATGCGGAGAATGCTGCGGCGCGATGCGCGAAAGCACGAAAGCACGCGAAGGTGCTTGCGTCGATGGGACAAAACGGAATGCGGATCACGGCAGGGTAATCCCGCAGGTATGAAGAGACGTGATGCGAGGGCGGGGTTTGCAGCAGCTTTATGCAGGAAAGGCAGCGCGCGCCACGCGCTGCCGTCACGTTCATTCGTCCATCAGGCGCACTTTCACTTTCTTGCCTTTGACCTTGCCCGCGCTCAGTTTGCGCAGCGCGTCACGCGCGATACCGCGATCGACGGCGACGTAAGTCGAAAACTCCGTCACGTTGATCTTGCCGATCTGCGAACCGTTGAAGCCCGCTTCGCCCGTCAGTGCGCCGAGCACGTCGCCGGGGCGGATCTTTTCCTTGCGGCCGCCGAGTATCTGCAGCGTCTCCATCGGCGGCAACAGCGGCTCGTCGCTTGCCGGCTTCAGTTCCGAAAGCGGATGCCATTCGACGTCGCGCCCTTGCGCCTCTTCGATGCCGCCCACGCGCCCCATTTCGTTCATGCTCGCGAGGCTCAGCGCCCAGCCGTCCTGATCGGCGCGCCCCGTGCGGCCGATGCGATGCACGTGCACTTCCGGATCGGGCGTCACGTCGACGTTGATCACCGCTTCAAGCTGCGCGATGTCGAGGCCGCGCGCGGCGACGTCGGTTGCGACGAGCACGGAACAACTGCGATTCGCGAACTGGATCAGCACCTGATCGCGCTCGCGCTGCTCGAGCTCGCCATGCAGCGCGAGCGCGTGAAAGCCTTGCGCGCGCAGCACGTCGAGCAGATCGCGGCACTGGTTCTTCGTGTTGCAGAACGCGATCGTACTCACAGGCCGGTAGTGATTCAGCAGCAGACCGACGGCATGCAGACGCTCATCCTCCGTCACTTCGTAGAAGCGCTGGCGAATCTTGCTGTCGTCGTGACGCTCTTCGAGCTTCACTTCCTTCGGGTTGCGCAGAAACTGCTGGCTCAGTTTCGCGATGCCCTCGGGGTATGTCGCGGAGAACAGCAGCGTCTGCCGCTCCTTCGGGCATTGACGCGCGACCTTCGCGATGTCATCGAAGAAGCCCATGTCGAGCATGCGGTCCGCTTCGTCGAGCACGAGCGTATTGAGCGCGTCGAGCGCAAGGTTGCCGCGCTCCAGGTGGTCCATGATGCGCCCCGGCGTGCCGACGATGATGTGGGCGCCGTGTTCGAGGCTCGCCGTCTGCGGACGCATCGGCGTGCCGCCGCACAGCGTCAGCACCTTGATGTTTTCTTCGGCGCGCGCGAGTCGGCGGATTTCCTGCGTGACCTGATCGGCGAGTTCGCGCGTCGGGCACAGCACCAGCGCCTGCACCGCGTAGCGGCGCGCATCGAGCCGCGCGAGCAACGCGAGCGAGAACGCCGCCGTCTTGCCGCTGCCCGTCTTCGCCTGCGCGATCAGATCGCCGCCGGCGAGCGCGATCGGCAGGCTCGCGGCCTGGATCGGCGTCATCTCGACATAGCCGAGTTGCGTGAGATTCGCGAGCGCTGCCTGCGAGAGCGGCAGTTCGCTGAAGGGACGTGCATTGTCTGTCATGTCGTTATGCCGGCTTCAGTTATACGGGCGGCCTTCGATCTGTTCGTAGACGATCGTGCCGTCGTCGGCGTCGAAACGCTCGACATAGTTGCGGGCGCCGCACATCGGGCAGCGAAACAGCAGACCCTGCCCTTCGTTCTTGATGACGACGTCGGACTGTTCCCACTGCGCGCCGCAGCTCTGGTTGATGCAAGTAAACACGTTGATTCTCCAGCTTGATCGGTTGAGCGCGTTCCGTCGCACGCGAAGAACGCGAATGCACGCAAGGCGCTGATCGATCGGTCCACGCAATTCGGCATGGAACGGATACAGCGCAGCCTGCGATGTCGTCGATGAGGATGCTTGATCGGGCCGCGAAGGAAATTCGCGCATTCCGCAATTTTAACGGAAGCGCGCAGACGAGCCCTGTGCGCGTTCGATGCGCCTAGTGAGTCAGTTGCGCGTTCGCGGGCGCATGGACCGTTTTGAGGGTATCGGAAGGAAGCAAGCCGAACAGCTTACGATAGTCGGTCGCGAACTGGCTCAGATGCCAGAAGCCCCACGCAGCCGCGACGTCCTGCACTGTGCGCTCGCCAGGCGCGGCATCGCACAGATCGCGGCGCGCGCCGTTCAGGCGAATCGCGCGCAGATAGTTCGCGGGCGCGAGACCCAGCACGTCCTGAAAGCAGTACTGCAACGTGCGGCGGCTGACGTGCAAATGCTCGCACAACTCGGGCACGCTGACGGGGCGCTCGCGATTCGCGAGCACATAGTCGCGCGCGGACGAGACGATCCATTGTCTGCGCGGACGCGCGGGGACCGCGGGAAGCGCTGCGGGTTCGACGGACGTGGCCGCGCACAGATCGAACAGCGAAGACAGCACCGACGTTTGCAGGTTGGATCGGGCGGGCGCCGAAAGCGCGGCGCTCGCCGTATCGTCGAGTGCGCTGCGCAACAACGCACAGAATTGCCCCTTGTTTTTCGCATCGATTGGAAGGACGCCTGTATGCGTAGCCTGATCGATCATGTCCGCGTGTTCGACGGCCGCCGCATGTCGATGCAGCACATCTCGGCACACGACGACGCCGAAGATCGCGTAGCCGCCCGGCGTCAGCAGTTCGAATTCGACGCCGCCGCGTTGAAACGCAAGCGCGTCGTCACCGATTGCGTGCGAGTCGATGCGGCCCGTGTTCGCGGGATCGGCGGGAATGCCGAACCAGTATGCGTCCTCCGGCACTTCACAGGTCTGCCGCAACGTCTGGCTCGTCGTCTCGCAGAACACGTGCATCGTGTCGAGATGCAAGCCCGTCAGCTTTCCGACGAAGCGCCCTGCCGTGAGCTGATCGTAAGTCTGCGTCCAGCCGCGAAGGTTGCGCGCCTGTTCGTCGGCGTCGTGCGCGACGCTCGTTTCGACGCGGCACATGGCCGCGCGCGAGAACGGAGGGGAAAGGTCGGTTGTCATATGGGCGTCGATGATGGACATGCACCTGCATGTGACATTGAACAAACAGGCGCACATCGACGCAAGTGCCATGCCGAAAGCACCTTCGGCCACTTTCCATTTCAACGCACGCGCGCTGTTCATTCGGTGAACACTCGCTGGTCCAGCTGCTCACGGATGCAACGCCCGCGCTGAGCAATCTCGCGCGCGTCGCGTGACATGCATCGCGACAGTGCTGCGTGCACCGGCATCGGCTGCATACGCGCGCTCGTTGGCACACTTCTGGCGATATGGACCCGCGGCAGCAGAAGACCGCTCAGCCGGGTGACAGCCCAAACGAATACATCGACTATCCGATCATGTGAGGAGCACGCAGATGAATCACGCAGAGATGAAGTTTCTGACCACCGAATTTCCGTACAAGAAGCAATACGAGAATTTCATCGGCGGGGAGTGGGTGAAGCCGGCGGGCGGCGAGTACTTCGATAACGTCTCGCCGATTACGGGCGAGCCGTTCACGTCGATTCCGCGTTCACGCGAAGCCGACATCGAACTCGCGCTGGACGCCGCGCATCGTGCTAAAGCGGCTTGGGGCAAGACCTCGACCACGGAGCGCGCGAACATCCTCAACAGAATCGCCGATCGTCTGGAAGCGCACCTGCAACGTCTCGCCGTCGCCGAGACGATCGACAACGGCAAGCCGCTGCGCGAAACGATGGCCGCCGACATTCCTCTCGCAATCGATCACTTCCGCTATTTCGCCGGCGCGGTCCGCGCGCAGGAAGGCGGCATTTCGGAGATCGATCACGACACCGTCGCCTATCACTTTCATGAGCCCCTCGGCGTGGTCGGCCAGATCATTCCGTGGAATTTCCCGATCCTGATGGCTACGTGGAAACTCGCGCCCGCGCTCGCGGCAGGCAATTGCGTCGTGCTGAAACCGGCCGAGCAAACGCCTGCGTCGATACTCGTGCTCGTTGAACTGATTCAGGATCTGTTGCCTGCGGGCGTGCTGAACGTGGTCAACGGCTTCGGCCTCGAAGCGGGCAAGCCGCTCGCGTCGAGCAAGCGCATCGCAAAGATCGCGTTCACGGGCGAAACGACGACGGGCCGCCTGATCATGCAGTACGCGAGCCAGAACATCATCCCCGTGACGCTGGAACTGGGCGGCAAGAGCCCGAACATCTTCTTCGCCGACGTGCTCGACAAGGACGACAGCTTCTTCGACAAGGCACTCGAAGGCTTCGCGATGTTCGCGTTGAATCAGGGTGAAGTGTGCACGTGCCCATCGCGCGTGCTGATCGAAGAATCGATTTACGACCGCTTCATGGAACGCGCGTTGAAGCGCGTCGCCGCCATTCAGCAGGGGCATCCGCTCGACGCGAAGACGATGATCGGCGCGCAGGCATCGAAGGAACAGCTTGAAAAGATCCTGTCGTATATCGATCTCGGCAAGCAGGAAGGCGCGCAATGCCTGATCGGCGGCGAGCAGAACAAGCTCGACGGCGAACTCGCGAAAGGCTACTACGTGAAGCCGACGGTATTCCGCGGTCACAATAAGATGCGCATTTTCCAGGAAGAAATCTTCGGGCCTGTCGTCTCCGTGACGACGTTCAAGAACGAAGAAGAAGCACTCGAAATCGCCAACGATACGCTCTATGGCCTCGGCGCGGGCGTCTGGACGCGCGACGGCTCGCGCGCGTATCGCTTCGGCCGCGAGATTCAGGCGGGCCGCGTGTGGACCAACTGCTATCACGCGTATCCGGCGCACGCCGCGTTTGGCGGCTACAAGCAGTCCGGCATCGGGCGCGAGAATCACAAGATGATGCTGGACCATTACCAGCAAACGAAGAACTTGCTCGTCAGCTATAGCGACAAGCCGTTAGGCTTCTTCTGAGCGTCGTGCTCCTGTTGGGCGAATCGCGCGATGCGGTTCGCCCGCTTTTTCAGCGGATCAAATGGATCAAATGAAAGAGGAAGCGCGATGAACGAAGAAGGCGTTGCGCGCGTCGTGGCAACCGATGCGGCCATCAAACTGATCCAGCAGTTGAGCGCCGAACACGGGCCGGTCATTTTTCATCAATCGGGCGGATGCTGCGACGGCAGCGCGCCGATGTGTTTTCCGTCGAACGAGTTCATGGTCGGCGCATCGGATGTATGGCTCGGCACGATTGCTGGTGTGCCGTTCTATATGAGCGAATCGCAATTCGAGTACTGGCAGCACACGCAGTTGATCATCGATGTCGTGCCGGGCAACGGCGGCATGTTTTCATTGGAGCGGCCGACAGGGCTGCGATTCCTGACGCGCTCGCGTCTTTTCGATGACGAAGAAAACGCATGGCTCGACAAGCATCCCGTGAGCCGCGCCGATGCGCTCTGACGTGCCTTGGCGAAGTTAACGCAGTAAGCGCCCGGCCGTGATATGACGGCTGGGCGCTTTGCTATTTTCTCGAAGCGTCCGCGATCGCCGATGCCGCTTCGGCCGTTTGAAGCAGCGCATCGCTATCGTCCTTCAGACCGACACCCGTCAGCCCCAAACGGCGCGCATGCGTCAGCAGATAGTGCAGCTTATGGGCGGCGGCTTCGTAGGTGAGCCCTTCCGGTCGCACGTTCGAAATGCAGTTGCGTTGCGCGTCGCTGCAACCGACTTTCGGCGCATACGTCAGATAGATGCCCAAGCTGTCCGGCGAACTGAGCCCAGGCCGCTCGCCGATCAGCATCACGACGAGCCTGGTCTTCAGCAACCCGCCGATCTCATCGCCCAACGCGACGCGCGATTGACGCGCGACCACAACAGGGCCGATCTTCCAGTCAGTCAGTCGCTTCGTGATGGCCTGCAACAGAGGCATCGACTGCTTTGAAGCCGCAAACGCGGATAGTCCATCGGCGATGACGAAAATCACTTCGGGCGGATCGTCGCTCGCGGCGTTATTCAAGAGATCGCGGCTCTCGCCCGAAAGACGCCGCCCCATATCCGGACGCCGCAAATAGTGCTCGCGATCCGGCGCAGCGCTATGCACGTCGAGAGACGTGAAGCCCTGGGCGCGCAACTGTTCGTGCAACGCGTCGGCGTCGAGCGGATGGTGAACGGCGTCGCGCGCCTGCGCGTGCGAAAGATTGAACGCCAGCAACGGTGCGGTCGGCAGAGAGTTGCCCGCGCGGCCCAACGCAATGCGCGCGTTTGTGAAGGCACGCAGCGCCTGCCACGCGTTCTTTTCGATCGGATCGCTCATGCGATGCCCATCCATTCGCTCGCGCCTTCGAGCAACGGCTGACGCGCCGGCGCATTGAGCAAGGCACCGCGCGCATCGGTGATCTGCATCGACTCCAGCCACTCTTCGAACTCTGGCGCACGGCGCAAACCCAGTACCTCGCGCACATACAGCGCATCGTGAAACGACGTGCTCTGGTAATTGAGCATTACATCGTCCGCGCCGGGAATGCCCATGATGAAGTTGATGCCCGCGACGCCGAGCAGCGTCAACAGATTGTCCATGTCGTCCTGATCGGCTTCCGCGTGATTCGTGTAGCAGATATCGCAGCCCATCGGCACGCCGAGCAGCTTGCCGCAGAAGTGATCTTCGAGACCAGCGCGCATGATCTGCTTGCCGTCGTACAGATACTCGGGGCCGATAAAGCCCACTACCGTATTCGTCAGAAACGGATTGAACTGGCGTGCGACGGCATACGCGCGCACTTCGCATGTCTGCTGATCGACGCCATGATGCGCATTCGCGGACAGCGCGCTGCCCTGCCCCGTTTCGAAGTACATCACGTTGTCGCCGACGGTGCCGCGCTTGAGCGACAGCGCCGCTTCATACGCCTCCTGCAACAGCGCGAGCGAAATGCCGAAGCTCGCATTCGCTTTCTCGGTGCCGGCGATCGACTGGAACACGAGATCGACAGGCGCGCCTTTTTCAATTGCCGAAATCGTATTGGTCACGTGCGTGAGCACGCACGATTGCGTCGGCACCTGATAGCGCGTGCGGAAATCGTCGATCATCACGAGCAGATTCGTGATCGCCGACAAACTGTCCGATGCGGGATTGATGCCGATCATCGCGTCTCCGCAACCGTACATCAGGCCATCGATCATCGATGCGGCGATGCCTTTCACGTCATCCGTCGGATGATTCGGTTGCAGGCGCACCGACATATGGCCCGTCAAGCCGACTGTGTTGCGAAAGCGCGTGACCACAGGCCGTTTGCGCGCCGCCAGGATCAGATCCTGATTGCGCATCAGCTTCGACACGGCCGCAACCATTTCGGGCGTGAGGCCTTTCGTGATACGCGTGAGCGCAGCGGTATCCGTTGAAGTGGACAACAGCCAGTTGCGAAACTCGCCCACGGTCAGATGCGCAATCTCCGCGAATGCTTCGGGCGAATGCGTATCGATGACGAGGCGCGTGACTTCGTCGCTCTCGTATGGAATCAACGCTTCGTTGAGGAACGTGCGTAACGGCACGTCAGCGAGCGCCATCTTCGCCGCGACGCGCTCCTCCTCGCTCGCCGCCGCGATGCCGGCGAGCTGATCGCCGGAACGCAACGGGCTCGCCTTCGCCATCAGCGTCTTCAGATCGGCAAAGCGATACGTGCGGTTGCCGATTGTCTCCGTGTAGCTCATATCGTGTACTCCGTCGCTTCAGCTACTGCGCGGCCTGTTGCGTGTACGTCAGCGTGTCGGTCGCAGTCGATACGCACGCGTTCATTCTTCGAGCAGTGCATCAGCCGGCGCGATTTCTCGTTGCTGACGCGTCATCAGGAAATAGCCGTAACCGAGCGCGACGAACGCAGCGAACACGAGCGCGACGAGCAGATTGAAGTAAATCATCGTCGCGAGCGAAATGACGGCTGCCACCAGCGCGAACGCCGGGAAATACGGAAACAGCGGCGCGCGGAACGGACGCTCCATGTCAGGCTCGGTGCGGCGCAACCTGAACAGCGCGAGCATGCTGACGATGTACATCACGATAGCGCCAAACACCGACATCGTCACGATATTCGCCGTGAGCGTCTGCCCGCCGAACTGGATCAGCTCGTCGCTGTAGATCGCCGCAATGCCGATCACGCCGCCCGCCAGGATCGCGCGATGCGGAGTTTTGAAACGCGGATGCACTTTGGACAGCCATTCCGGCAGATAGCCCGCGCGCGCGAGCGCGAAGATCTGTCGCGAGTAGCCGAGAATGATGCCGTGAAACGACGCGACGAGGCCGAACAGTCCGAGCCAGACGAGCATGTGCATCCAGCCGCTGTTCTCGCCGACGATGTATTTCATCGCTTGCGGCAGCGGGTCGTTGATGTTCGCGAGCTTCGACCAGTCGCCCGCCGCGCCCGCGAATACCATCACGCCGACCGCGAGCACGACGAGCGTCAGAATGCCCGTGACGTAGGCGATGGGAATCGAGCGCTTTGGGTTCTTCGCTTCCTCGGCGGCCATCGCGACGCCTTCGATCGCGAGGAAGAACCAGATCGCGAACGGAATCGCGGCAAACATGCCGTGGAACGAGCCCATGCTGAAGGTATTGGAGCCGGCCCAGCCGCCTTTCGTGAAGTTCGCCCATTGAAAGCCCGGCGAGACGACGCCCATGAACACCAGCAGTTCGAAAATCGCGAGCAGCGTCACGCACAGTTCGAACGCCGCCGCGATCTGCACGCCGACGATGTTCAACGCCATGAACACGAGATACGCGCCCATCGCCGCGTGCTTCGGCTCGAGCCCGGGAAACTGGACATGCAGATACGCGCCGATCGCGAGGGCGATTGCGGGTGGTGCGAACACGAATTCGACGAGCGTCGCGGCGCCCGCTATGTAACCGCCCGTGGGCCCGAACGCGTGGCGCGCGTAGGCGAACGGGCCGCCCGCGTGCGGAATCGACGTCGTCAGCTCGGTGAAACTGAAGATGAACGTCGTGTACATCGCGGCGATGAAAAACGCGGTGATCACGAAGCCAAGCGTGCCCGCGCTCGCCCAGCCATAGCTCCAGCCGAAATATTCGCCGGAGATCACAAGACCGACAGCGATGCCCCAAAGCTGCCAGGTGCCGAGTGTCTGCTTCAACTCGTGATGCGTGACAATGCCTTTGTGCTGGGTTGACGACTCTGCTTTCATCGGAGGCTCCCTTTTCGAAGTTGCCAGTTGATGGACCCGCGTCGTTGGCGTTCGCAGCGGGCCTGTTACCGGCGGCATCTGGCGATGGTAGGAAGCCATAAATCGAGGTGTTATCGAAAATCGGCAAAGATGGCTGCCGTTGAGTGCGCGCATGCGGGCTGCGTTAAGTCGTCGCTGAATAACGCGTGGTCTTGTGGGGTCGGCACGCCGTCTGTGCCGAGGATGTGGAAAATCGCTGCATGCTGTCGTGAACTTTGCCGCGCCTTCTTCTACGATTGATTGCCATGAGCAACCTCGATCATCGTGCGCGACATGCCGCGCGGCGTGGTAGGAGTTTGCAGTCGTTCTCGCGGGCGATTAGCGCCGTCTTATGCACGCCGTCTTTTGCATGCCGCCCGCGCAGTATCGGAATGCCGGGACGCTTCGCCAGTTCCGGCCGTCTCTTGCGGATTCAGGAGGTAATCAAATGACGATGAGAGATGTGGTGATTCGGGATATCGCGGGCTTCGATGTGCTGACTATCGATCACGTCGGGCCGTATATGCAGATCGGCAAGGCGTTCGAAACGCTGCTAGGTTGGCTGGCATCGCGCGGACTGCTGTCTGGCGAGATGCGGATGATCGGGATCTTCTACGACGATCCGACTGCCGTCGCCGAAAATGAATTGCGGTCGAAGGCCGGCGTGTGGCTGCCTCGCGCCGTCGATGTTTCAGGCGGCGGACCTGTCAGCGTCACGTCGATTGCCGGCGGGAAGTACGCCGTGTTGCGGCACAAAGGGCCTTACGAGGATATGGCGGCGGCTTATCAGTGGCTCTATGGCGAGTGGCTGGTGAACTCGGAACACGAGGCCGCGGACGCGCCTGTGTTCGAAGAGTATTTGAACAATCCGAAAGAAACCGCGCCGGCAAACCTGCTGACGGACATCTGTTTGCCGCTGGTTTAGGAATGGTTCGTGCTGTGTTGCATCGCGTCTGAAGTCGGATGCGTCGAGGGAGGCGAAATGCCACGGTATCGGGATCTGAGCGGCCGATCGGGCGTGGTCGCCTATGAAACCTGTCCGGACGCTATTGTTGTGGGATTCAGGGACGGCAAGATTTATCTGTATAACTACGCGACCCCGGGGCAGCAAGACGTCGAGAAAATGAAACGTCTTGCTGCCCGCGGTCGCGGGCTGTCGACGTACATTTCGCAAGTGGTTCGCGATCGCTATGCGAAAAGGTTGCGGTGAATTCTAAGCGCATAAAAAAAACTCCAACCGTTGTCGGTCGGAGTTTTGGGAAGCTAGCACGCGACGTTGTGATGTTCGCGACGGGCGGCGCGGCGGCGGCCGGAAAACTCAAACGTCAATATTCCCCGCCCGCAACGCATTGCTTTCGATAAACGCCCGACGCGGCTCCACCTCATCGCCCATCAGCGTCGTAAAGATCCCATCCGCCGCAATTGCGTCTTCGATTTGCACGCGCAACAGACGTCGCACGTTAGGATCCATCGTCGTTTCCCAGAGCTGTTCGGGATTCATCTCACCGAGTCCCTTGTAGCGCTGCTTCGACACGTTCCGTTCGGCATCTGCGATCAGCCACTTCATCGCGCTCTTGAAGTCGCCCACGGCCATGCTGCGCTCGCCGCGCTTGATGACTGCGCCCTCGCCGATCAACCCCTTGAACGTGTTCGCGGTATTGACCAGTTGCTGATAGTCGGCCGTCAGCTGGAATTCTTCGTCGATGACAGTGACCTTCACATTGCCATGATGACGGCGCTCGACGCGCAGCGAACGCAGTTCGCGCACCGGGTCGTACATCGCGATCACGTTGATCTCCGGCTTCAGCGGATCGTCGCGCAATTTGGCTTCGAGCGCGCGCGCCGAAGCTTCCGTCGATTCCTCGTTCGACAGATCGATCGTCGCGCCATCCATCACCGCCTCGAGCGCAGCTTCGTCGTAAAGCCTGCTCAGACGATCTACGACAGCCTGCGCCAGCAGATAAGAACGCGCCAGTTCGCCCAACGCATCGCCCGCAATCGGCGTCGCGCCTTCGGCCGCTATCAGTTCAGAACCGTTCAGAGCCAGACGCAGCATATGCGCGTTCAACTCCGCGGTGTCCTTAAGATAACGCTCGTCCTTGCCCGCCTTCACCTTGTACAGCGGCGGCTGCGCGATGTAGATGTAGCCGCGCTCGATCATCTCCGGCATCTGACGATAGAAGAACGTCAGCAGCAGCGTACGGATGTGCGCGCCGTCGACGTCGGCATCGGTCATGATGATGATGCGGTGATAACGCAGCTTGTCGAGATTGTAGTCGTCCTTGCCGATGCCGCAACCGAGCGCGGTAATCAGCGTAACGATCTGCTCCGACGACAGCAGCTTGTCGTAACGCGCCTTCTCGACGTTCAGCACCTTGCCGCGCAACGGCAGAATGGCTTGGAATTTTCTGTCGCGGCCCTGCTTTGCCGAACCGCCCGCCGAGTCACCCTCGACGATATAAATCTCAGACTTGGCAGGATCTTTCTCTTGGCAGTCTGCGAGCTTGCCCGGCAGACCGACGCCGTCCAGCACGCCCTTGCGCCGCGTCATCTCGCGCGCCTTGCGTGCGGCGTCGCGAGCGCGTGCCGCATCGACGATCTTGCCGCAGATGATCTTCGCGTCGATCGGCGTTTCCAGCAGGAATTCTTCGAGCGCCTTCGCGACCACTTCTTCCACGGGCGCGCGCACTTCCGACGAGACGAGCTTGTCCTTCGTCTGCGAACTGAACTTCGGCTCGGGCACCTTCACCGACAGCACGCACGACAGCCCTTCGCGCATGTCGTCGCCGGACGTCTCGACCTTCGCCTTCTTCGCGATTTCGTGATCGGCGATGTACTTGTTGATCACGCGCGTCATCGCCGCGCGCAGGCCCGTCAGGTGCGTGCCGCCGTCGCGCTGCGGAATGTTGTTCGTGAAGCACAGCACGTTTTCGTTGTAGCTGTCGTTCCACTGCATCGCCACTTCGACGCCCACGCCGTCCTTCTCGCCGACGATATGGAAAATCGTCGGATGCAGCACGGTCTTCGTCTTGTTGATGAACTCGACGAAGCCCTTCACGCCGCCGACGAACGCGAAATCGTCTTCCTTGCCCGAGCGCTGATCGGTGAGACGAATCCGCACGCCGTTGTTCAGGAACGAGAGCTCGCGGATACGCTTCGCCAGAATGTCGTAGTGGTATTCAACGTTGCCGAAGATCTTCTCATCGGCCATGAAGTGCACTTCGGTGCCGCGGTTTTCCGTGTCGCCGACAACGGGAATCGGCGACAGACGCTCGCCATCCACTTCTTCGATCACACGGTTCTGCGGCACGCCACGGTGGAATTCCATGAAGTGCTTCTTGCCGTCGCGGCGCACGGTGAGGCGCAGCCACGACGACAGCGCGTTCACGCACGACACGCCCACGCCGTGCAGGCCGCCCGACACCTTGTAGCTGTTCTGGTCGAACTTGCCGCCCGCGTGCAGCTCGGTCATCACGATTTCGGCCGCGCTCCGCTTCGGATCGTGCTTGTCGTCGCGCTTGATGCCCGTCGGGATGCCGCGGCCGTTGTCGGTCACGGAAATCGAGTTGTCGGCGTGGATGATGACCTGGATGTCGTCGCAATGACCGGCGAGCGCTTCGTCGATCGAATTGTCGAGCACCTCGAACACGAGGTGATGCAGACCGGTCCCGTCCGACGTATCGCCGATATACATACCCGGCCGCTTGCGCACGGCCTCCAGACCTTCGAGGATCTGAATGGAAGAGGCGCCGTAGCTGTTATCGGGTTGCGAATTGTTCAGTTCAGTCATGGATTTCTTCCGGTTCTGCGTTACTGCTTCGTTGCTGCTCGAGGCTTTTCAAAACACCATAAAAACACCAAAGGGGCGCTGCGCCCCTTGGTGTGTTCTTCGTGTTGGACGGGTCAGATGCGCATCGGCATCACCACGTATTTGAACTGGTCGTTCTCGGGAATCGTGATCAGCGCGCTCGAGCTGGCGTCGCCGAGGCTCACTTCCAGCATATCGACCTTCAGGTTCGCGAGCACGTCGAGCAGATACGTGACGTTGAAACCGATGTCGATGCTGTCGCCCTGGTAGGCGATTTCGAGTTCTTCCTGCGCTTCTTCCTGGTCCGCGTTGGTGGACATGATCTTGAGCTGGCCCGGCTCGACGATGCAGCGCACGCCCTTGAACTTGTCCGAGGTCAGAATGGCCGCTCGCTGCAGCGAGCGCTGCAGTTCTTCGCGGCCGATCACGAACGTGTTCTTGTGCGACTTCGGAATCACGCGCTGGAAGTCCGGGAACTTGCCTTCGACCAGCTTCGACACTAGCTCGACGCCGCCGAACGTGAACTTGACCTGCGTCGGCGCAATATCGATCTTGAGTACGTCGTCGATGTCTTCCAGCAAGCGTTGCAGTTCGAGAATCGTCTTACGCGGAATGATCACTTCCTGGCGCGCGAAAGAACCTTCGATCTTCATCGACGAATACGCGAGACGGTGACCGTCCGTCGCGACGGCCATCAACTGATCGCCATCGACCACCAGCAGCATGCCATTCAGGTAATAACGGATGTCCTGCTGCGCCATCGCGAAGTGAACCATGCCGAGCAGCTGGCGGAAGGTCTTTTGGGGAACCGCGAGGTTCGCGCCGAAGTCTTTAGCTTGAGCGACCGTCGGGAACTCGTCCGCCGCGAGCGTTTGCAGCGCGAAACGGCTCTTGCCGGACTGCACCGTCAGACGCTTGTCATTCAAGGTGAGCGTGACCTGCCCGTCGGGCATTGCGCGCAGAATATCGAGGAGCTTTCGCGCCGCAACCGTCGTAGCCACCGACTCGCCGCCGACGCCGAAATCGGCATGCGTGGTGATTTGCAGTTCGAGGTCGGTGGACAGGAACGAGACGTCCGGGCCGTTCTTGGTAATCAGCAAATTGGCGAGGATCGGCAACGTATGACGGCGTTCGACAATGCCGCTCACGGTTTGCAGCGGCCTGAGGAGGTTATCGCGTTCGGTCTTGACCAGTTGCATAGAGTTCCTTCGTTGATGTGTCGGCCTGCGCGCCTTACCCGGCAATGTTGAAGCGCGCGGCCCCGGCCCCCCGCCGGCGCCGTACTGCGCCAGTCACGGCGTGAAATCCCGCCCGCTTTTGCCGGGCGGTTAAACCTGTATTGTGCCTGAAAATGGAAGCACTTCCCTAAATTGGGGGTGACTCGCGCAATAAACAGATCAAATTTTCCGAGAGGTTCGAGAGACCCTTCGGTCAGATCCGGCCCTCAACCCGTTCAGCCCTTCAGCGTCTGCTCCAGCACGTGCAACTCGTGGTTCAGCTGCGCGTCCTTGCCCCGTTCGTCTGCGATCTTGCGCACCGCGTGCAGCACCGTCGTATGATCGCGCCCGCCGAACAGCTCGCCGATTTCCGGCAGGCTCTTCTGCGTCAGTTCCTTCGCCAGATACATCGCGATCTGGCGCGGTCGCGCGATGTTGGCCGGCCGCTTCTTCGAATACATGTCGGCGACCTTGATGCTGTAAAAGTCAGCGACCGTCTTCTGGATGTTTTCCACCGAAATCTGCCGGTTCTGCACCGTCAGCAGGTCTTTCAGCGCTTCCTTGGTCAGCTCGATCGTGATTTCGCGGCCGTGGAACTTCGAGTACGCGAGGATCTTGCGCAGCGCGCCTTCCAGTTCTCGGACATTCGAACGCAGATGTTTCGCGACGAAGAACGCGACGTCCTCGTTCAGACTCACGCCCTCCGACTGCGCCTTGCGCATCAGAATCGCGACGCGCATCTCAAGTTCTGGTGGCTCGATTGCGACGGTCAGCCCGGAATCGAAGCGCGAGATCAGACGGTCGTCGATACCTGAGATTTCCTTCGGATACGTATCGCTGGTGATGATCACCTGCGCCTTATTCGCAACGAGCGCTTCGAACGCGTAGAAAAACTCCTCCTGCGTGCGAGATTTGCCCGAGAAGAACTGAATATCGTCGATCAGCAGCAGATCGAGCGAGTGGTAGTAGCGCTTGAAATCGTCAAATGCCTTGCGCTGGTACGCCTTCACCACGTCCGACACATACTGCTCCGCGTGGATGTAGCGGATGCGCGCGCCGGGCTTGTCCATCAGCAACTGGTTGCCGATCGCGTGAATCAGGTGCGTCTTGCCGAGACCCACGCCGCCGTAGAGAAACAGCGGGTTGTACGAGATGCCCGGGTTGTCGGCGACCTGGATCGCGGCCGCGCGGGCCAGCTGGTTCGCCTTGCCGGTCACGAAATTGTCGAAGGTGAGTACGGGGTTCAGCTTCGAGCGCTCATACATCGAGTCGCTTTCCCCGCTCGCCGCCGGCGCGGCCGCACCCGGACGCCACGTTCGGCGCCCGGCCGCGGCCTCGTTGGCGTCGAGGCTGGGCAGATCGAGGTCGGCGGCATCGTCGGTCAGTTGCGCTGCGTTCGTGGGCGCGCCGAGGCCGCCCATGCCACCCGCACGGGCCGACTGGGCCGCTTGCACGGCGCCGACGGCGGCATCGACAGCCGCGGCGGCACTGTTCGCGCCGACCGTCGACGGCCGCGGCGGCGCGACAGGCGCCGTGCGCACGCCCGCTTTCGGATCGAGGACGAACTGGACGTCGACGGGGGAATGCCAGAAGTCACGCGCAAGGTCGGTGATGCGACCGGAAAACTGGCTCTTGACCCAATCCAGCTTGAAACGGTTCGGCGCGGCGATGCTCAGGGTATTTGCATCGGCGTCGAAGGCGACCGGGGCCAACGGTTTGATCCACGTCACGTACTGCTGGGGCGTCAATTCGCGCTCCAGCAATGCGGAACAGTGTTGCCAGAATTCGTTCATCAAGTTGCTATCGTTATGTTTGCGACGCTTTTTCGCTGGCGCTCTGGTCGCGGGATACGCGACGAGGCCCGAAGCTGCCAGGCGGAAAAGCCCCAGACGCTTGTGCCACAAAGGTTTGCGGGGTCAAGCGGGCCGGGGCGGCGTGCAGGATTCTTGGGAAGTAAGGCGAGATTCTACCGCCAAAACGGCAGGCCAAGTGAGTTATCCACAGGGACCGATCAAACAACGCGAAATGACGCCGCCTGTGGATCATCGGCCTAAGCTATTGACGAGTCAGAGAAAAGCGGTTTAAATAGCGGGTTCCGCGAAAACCTATTTTCGAACCTCCGGCCATTGCACTTTCAGCGATGCTCGCGCGGTTATTTCTCAAACAAGTGAGAGCAACATGAAACGTACTTACCAACCTTCTGTGACGCGCCGTAAGCGCACCCATGGCTTCCGCGTTCGCATGAAGACCGCTGGCGGCCGCAAGGTCATCAACGCACGCCGCGCGAAGGGCCGCAAGCGCCTCGCCATCTAAGGCAGGCGGAAACGCGGTCAAGCCGAGTGCGCGCTGTGTCCGACACCCGCGACGCTGCGGGAACGGCAGACGCGCCGCATCAGAACGTCGTTCCGGTGCAGGCGTCCGCAGCCTTTCCCAAAGCCGCAAGGCTGCTGAAAACGGATGAATTTTCATCCGTTTTTCGTTTGCGCCCGTGGCGCCGCACCGCCCACTTCGTCGTGTACGCGCGGCCGACAGGCAATGAAGCACGCCTCGGCCTCGTGATCGGCAAGAAGTACGCGCCGCGCGCGGTCACGCGTAATCTGGTGAAGCGTCTCGCGCGCGAAGCATTTCGCGCGCGCCGCGCGGAATTTGGCGGCTGGGACGTGCTGCTGCGTCTACATACGAAGTTCGACCGGAAGGCGATGCCCAGCGGATCGTCGCCGCCGTTGAAAGCGTTGTGCCGCAGTGAAATCGACGTGCTGCTCGACAAGGTGGCGCGCGAAATCGCTCGGCGCGAAGGGTCGACAACGGAACGTGCGCACACTCCGCCCACTACGCCATGACATCCGCAGAGCCTCGAAGCGCCGCCGCCGTCCAGCGCTTCACAATGGGCGGTGCAGTCCCGCCGCACTGGTCATGCAAACGGTACTGATCGCTTTACTGCGTTTCTACAAGATTGCCGTGAGTCCCATGCTCGGCAATCGGTGCCGCTTTTATCCCTCCTGTTCGGATTACGCGCGCGAAGCAATCCAGTATCATGGCGCCGCGCGTGGTACTTACCTCGCCGCAAGGCGCCTGTGCCGCTGTCACCCGTTTTCGGCGGGCGGCATCGATCTTGTCCCGCCTCCAACTCCTAAGAAGCGCTGACGCGCTGTGCCATCGACACTGAGACAACGCATGGATATCAAACGCACCGTCCTATGGGTCATCTTCTTCATGTCAGCGGTCATGCTGTTCGACAACTGGCAGCGCGACCATGGACGCCAGTCGATGTTCTTCCCGAGCGCGACGCAGACCAAGACGGCGAGCACCGCTGCGCCGGGCTCGTCGACGACGGGGACCCAACCCGCTGAGCTGCCGCACGCGAATGCCGCAGCACCGGAATCGACGGCATCCGCCGCGCAGCAGGCGCAGCTGGTTTCGTTCACCACTGACGTTTACCGCGGCCAGATCGACACGCGTGGCGGCACGCTGTCGAAGCTCACGCTGTTCAAGCCGGGCGAGGGCAAGCAGCCCGATCAGGTGATCACCCTGTTCGACCATACCGCCGATCACACGTATCTGGCGCGTACAGGCCTGCTCGGCGGCGACTTCCCGAACCACACCGATGTGTTCACGCCTGTTGCCGGTCAGCCGACCGACATGACGGGCAACACGCTGAAGCTGTCGTTCGAATCGCCGGTAAAGGGCGGCGTGAAGGTCGTGAAGACGTACACGTTCACGCGCGGCAGCTATGTGATCAACGTCGACACGAAGATCCAGAACGTCGGCTCGACACCCGTCACGCCGACCGCCTACATGGAACTCGTGCGCGACAGCCAGCCCGTCGAGACGCCGCGCTTCTCGCACACGTTCATCGGACCGGCTGTGTACACGGAGCAGCATCACTTCCAGAAGCTGACTTTCGAAGACATCGACAAGCACAAGCAGGACTACGCGAACTCCGCCGACAACGGCTGGATCGCGATGGTGCAGCACTATTTCGCGTCGGCGTGGATTCCGCAGCAGGGCGTGAAGCGTGACATCTACGTCGAGAAGATCGATCCGTCGCTGTATCGCGTAGGCGTCAAGCAGCCGCTGCAGACCATCGCGCCGGGACAGTCGATCGACGTGTCGGCCCGCCTGTTCGCCGGTCCGGAAGAAGAGCGCATGCTCGAAGGCATCGCGCCGGGTCTGGAACTGGTGAAGGACTACGGATGGGTGACGATCATCGCGAAGCCGCTCTTCTGGCTGCTTGAAAAGATCCACAGCTATGTCGGTAACTGGGGCTGGGCGATCGTCCTGTTGACGCTGCTGATCAAGGCCGTGTTCTTCCCGCTGTCGGCGGCAAGCTACAAGTCGATGGCGCGCATGAAGGAAATCACGCCGCGCATGCAGGCGCTGCGCGAACGCTTCAAGGGCGATCCGCAGAAAATGAACGCGGCTCTGATGGAGCTGTACAAGACTGAGAAGGTGAATCCGTTCGGTGGCTGTCTGCCCGTCGTGATTCAGATTCCGGTGTTCATCTCGCTGTACTGGGTGCTGCTGTCGTCGGTGGAAATGCGCGGTGCACCGTGGATTCTGTGGATTCACGATCTGTCGCAACAAGATCCGTACTTCATCCTGCCGGTGCTGATGGCCGTCTCGATGTTCGTTCAGACGAAGCTCAACCCCACGCCGCCGGATCCGGTCCAGGCCAAGATGATGATGTTCATGCCGATCGCGTTCTCGGTGATGTTCTTCTTCTTCCCGGCAGGTCTCGTGCTGTACTACGTCGTGAATAACGTGCTGTCGATTGCCCAGCAGTACTACATCACGCGCATGATGGGGCAGAAGAAAAAGGTTGCCTGATCTGAAGTTGGGATCGGACGGCGCACAGTCCGATCCGAAATTTGCGGAAAAAAGAAAACCGCCCGGTTAGCGCCGGGCGGTTTTTTTATGTCTGCGTCTTTCTTATGAATTGTCGGCGTCGCCGTATAGTTGCGCGATCAATTCCTGTACGAGATAGCGATGATGCGGCGTCAGCGATTCGATCTTTGACGCCAGTTCAAGCGTCTCCGGAGAAAGCGGATATTTCTCGCCGCGAATCAGAGGCTTTGGAACGGTTCGCGTCGATCCGCTCGGCGAAGGTCCATAGTGCAGCCAATGGATATCCACTTCGAACCATTCGGCGAGCGTCCGAAGCTTGTCGTCGGTTGGAATCGTACGGCCGCTCAGCCACTTGTGTACCGTCTGCGGTGAGACGGGCTGGTCGCCGTGATGGCGCAGATTGAAATGCAGCGCGAGATCGGTCCCGCCCTTGAGCTTTTCCGGGGCGCGTCTCATCGCGAACTTCAGTCGCTCGGCAAAGGCCGCTTTTTCTTCGAGGGTTGGCATCCACAAATTGTGCAGTCCGACGCGGCACAGGTAGACAACCGTACACGCTACATTTAGCGTGTCCTAGATTTGCCTATCTCGTGGCGGACACGATCGGATTCGTCCCTTCGAAGATTCACAGACCCGAAAATCCTTAACCTGTAAGGATGAGACTACATCAACAGTCGGAATTTTTCTATATTGGTGCTGAACGCAGCTTATCTCGCATAAGATAAGCCCCGATTCGTGGCATGAGGCAGCGCCGCGCAATGTCTGCTCAAGGCTATTTCAGGCGCGCGTTACAATGCCAGGCGTTCGGCGCACGGTTCGCAGGCGTTTTTCCGGCCGATTTCTCCCGCTTTCTCCCAGTTTCCACCATGCTCGCCACCGATTCCGATCCCATCGTCGCCATTGCTACTGCCCCCGGCCGAGGCGGGATAGGCGTTGTGCGGATTTCGTTTGGCCGCGCAGGAGAAGCGGCCGCGCAACCGATGATGCAGGCGCTGACGGGGCAAACGCTCGCGCCGCGTCATGCCAGCTATGTGCCGTTTCTCGATGACAGCGGCAACGCGCTCGATCGCGGCATCGCGCTGTATTTCCCTGCGCCGCATTCGTACACGGGCGAACACGTGCTCGAACTGCAGGGGCACGGTGGTCCCATCGTGCTTCAGCTGGTTCTGCAGCGATGCATCGACGCCGGTCGCGCGTTCGGCCTGCGTCTCGCGGAGCCGGGCGAATTTACGCGGCGCGCGTTCCTCAACGACAAACTGGACCTGGCGCAGGCTGAGGCTGTCGCCGATCTGATCGAGGCAAGCACGGAAGCGGCCGCGCGCTCGGCGGGGCGTTCGCTGGAAGGCGCGTTCTCGCGCGACATTCACGCGCTCGTCGAGGAGGTGATCACGCTGCGAATGCTTGTTGAGGCGACCCTCGATTTTCCCGAAGAGGAAATCGACTTTCTCGAAGCGGCCGATGCGCGCGGCAAGCTCGCGCGCATCCGCGATCGTCTCGCGCTCGTGCTGAGCGAAGCGCGGCAAGGGGCGCTGTTGCGCGAGGGGTTGTCGGTTGTGCTGGCCGGGCAACCGAACGTCGGCAAATCGTCGCTGCTCAATGCGCTCGCGGGCGCGGAGCTGGCCATCGTCACGCCGATCGCGGGCACCACGCGTGACAAGGTCGCGCAGACGATTCAGGTCGAAGGCATTCCGCTGCATGTGATCGACACGGCTGGGCTGCGCGAGACGGAAGACGAAGTGGAAAAAATCGGCATCGAGCGCACCTGGGGCGAGATCGAGCGCGCCGATGTCGTGCTGCATTTGCTCGACGCGCGCGCGGGCGTGACACCCGACGACGAATCGATCGCCGCGCGCTTTCCGTCGAGCGTGCCGGTTGTGCGCGTGCTCAATAAAACGGATCTCACGGGTGTCGCGCCGGGCGTGGTTGGCCTGAACGGCATCGGCGATGCCGACTTGTGCGAGGTTCGGCTGTCGGCGAAGACAGGGAATGGCATCCACCTGCTGCGCGGCGAACTGCTGCGTATCGCGGGTTGGCAGGCTGGCGCCGAGAGTGTCTATCTGGCACGCGAGCGGCATCTGATTGCGCTTCGAGCGGCGCAGGAACATTTGGGACTGGCCGCTGAACATGCCGACCAGAACTCGCAGGCGCTCGATCTTTTCGCAGAAGAGCTGCGGCTGACCCAAGAGCAGTTGAACTCGATTACCGGAGAATTCACGTCGGATGATTTGCTCGGCGTGATTTTCAGCAGGTTCTGTATCGGCAAGTAGGCGGCGGGCGCGAGCACCCCGTCATAGCTGGCGTATGCCGATAGATGTCGCCCGCCAGATACAGCCTCCGCACACGCATTTTGGGTACACAAGGAGGTAAACTACCGTTTCGACGCGCCCTGTGTACCAAATCCACCCGATGCCGAAACTCGCGACACCGCTCAGCGAATCCCAGATTCGTGCCTTACAGCCACGCGACACCCGCTACAGCGTGGCCGACGGCAAAGGACTCATCCTTGAAGTCATGCCGACCGGAAAGAAGGTCTGGCGCTTTCGCTACACGCTGAACGGGCGCCGGCAACCGATGGTGACGATCGGCGACTACCAGTTGATGTCGCTGCGCGTCGCCCGGGCGCGAGCGCAGAAGTACGCGGAGATGGTTGCCAAAGGTCTTTCGCCCATATCGATAGCGCGACAGGATCGAGGCGCCGAAAAGCGCGTCGACATACTGCGCGATGCTGCCGAGCTTTACGTGGCTTCGGAAATCGCCCGCAAGTCTGAAGAGTATCGGCGAACCACGCAACGCGCGCTCGACAAGGACATTCTGCCCGCGATCGGGCACAAAGCGATCGCGCAGGTCACGACCGAGGACATCCAGTCGATCTGCGACGCCATCAAGCGCCGGGGCGCACCTCAGATGGCGCTGCACACACGCAACGTCGTCAAGCGGCTGTACGCGTTCCTGATCGCGCGGCACCTCGCCGACGCCAATCCCGCCGCGTCCATTCCGGCCCGAACGATCGCCAACCAGGACGGCCGCACTCGCG
The DNA here is from genome assembly GCF_038900755.1 of Paraburkholderia diazotrophica. GTDB lineage: Bacteria > Pseudomonadota > Gammaproteobacteria > Burkholderiales > Burkholderiaceae > Paraburkholderia > Paraburkholderia diazotrophica_A. Next base: position 138,730 of record NZ_JBBPEN010000007.1, on the reverse strand, counting down.
TGCTTTCCGCCGACGAGATCGGCACCGTGCTGCACGCCATTTACACCTCGGACACCCGACGGCCGCTAAAGCTAGCCCTGCATCTGCTCGTACTGACAATGGCCAGCAAATCGGAATTGATCGAAGCGACGTGGCGCGAAATCGATCTCGACGCGGGTATTTGGACGATTCCTGCCACGCGCGCCAGCAACGGTTGCGAGCGCCGCGTTTATCTATCGGCGCAGGCACTGACAATGCTGCAGGAACTGCGCCAATCGAAGGCAAGCCGCACTTACCTCTTCCCGTCGACCCGCGGAAACGAAGATCGCCCGATTGCAAAGGGGACGTTGAATCAGACGGTCAAGACGCTGGGACTGCAGGGCGAACCTTTCGTGCTGCACGACTTTCGTCGCACCGCAGTGAGCCATCTTTGCGCCCTGGTGCAATCGACTGTGCGCGAGAACGACCGAGGCCAAACGGTTGACGTTTCAACGGACGAGCGTAGTGGGAGCGATCCGAGTCAATACGAGATGCAACTTTGGGCGGATTTCGTCGCGCGACAGTTCACCGAGGAAACGCATGCGTCGGTGGGATTGCTTCGGGCGGCGGGCGCCGAATAGTTGGCGCAATGCTATTGGTACACGATACGCGCGGCCACATTCAGAGGCCCTTTGGACAGGGGGAGGTGACAAGCTATGCGAGGTTCCAATTTCGAAGTTGAAGCATCCCCAGCGTTGGCCGACCCTTTAGGTACACAGGAAAATGATTGTGCGGCCAAGCGTCTCGGTTCGTAAGGGTTTCCGCGCTACAAGCGAGGTTCACTAATCGACAAAGAGCCTCGCAAAAACAAGCCGTGCTTGTCATTCCTGAACGGCGATCGACTCCGGACTCAACTCCTCGCAGGTAGCCGTGGACTGATCGGTGACTGGCGCGGAATAGGCGCGAATGTCGCGCCGTTCGTAGTCGTCAAGCTGGAGCAGCAGGCTGTCAAGGGCGCAAAGCTGGGCCTTCGTGACCGCGGGCGCGTCGAGCAGTGCGTGCAGACGCTTGCGCCAGTAGTCAGAAGAAAGGATGGGGCCGCCTAGATCGCCCAGCAGCGCCGGCCACATGACGCGCGAAATATGTGCAATTTCCTGATCGATCAGTCGGTTCATGTGTCCCCCGGCAAAGTCCGGACAAGGCGAGAATTTCTTACATCTGATTATTTACTCTAGCCGCATTTTAGCTAGTCAGTGCCTACGAAAACAAATAGGGTTTGACGCGATGGCGAGCGCAAAAAGCGGCATCGAATGAATCCGAGCGTACGCGTGCGCGTCGACTGAGAATCGGGCGAACAGAAGGATGTTGGGCGCCCTTTGACGACGCGCGAAGAATGGAACAGACCGCGCCGCGAATCGACGGCACGCTTATGCAGCCACGAACGAAGAAGGGGAGGTGCGCGCGCTCAGGAGACGAGACTAAGCGTCGTCATGATGCGGTTCTGGCGCGCGGCACGGAACCGCACAGGAAAGTCAGCACGACGCTGATCAGAATCAGCGCGAGCATAAACAGCCAATACTCCGTCCACGAAAAGGTGAAGGCCAGCACTGTAGCCTCCTTCCGCGCCTGTCATCAGTGATCCGATCAATGGTGAAGCAGGCTACGTATCGGATGTCGCCAGTCCATCCGCCTGTGGTGTTCCTCGTCGTGCAGCGCCTGGCGATGCTCCTGCCAAAGCTCGTCGGAAAACAGAAACGCGGCGATGAGAAGCGGCACGATGAGGAACGCGCCCAGAATCAGATGCTCGATCACAGTGTCCTCCAGATCGATGGAACAGCGACGATTTCATTGTAGGCGTGTTGCGCGCCGCTGCGTGTGATCCACCGCGCACACCATGTGCGCGCTTCTCGGCGCGCAAAACGCGCGCCCGCTCATCGCTTTCGCGCCACCAGGCCCCGGCTCAGGCCGTCGCCTTTTTCCACGCGGCGGCCAAAAAGCCGGCGCCGATCAGTAGCGTTCCGCCTGTGCAGTTGACGCCGCGTTGCACCCGCGGGCTGCGAATCGCGCGCCGCGCCGCCGACGCGAGCAGCGCGTACCCAAGCGCATTCAATGTCGCAATCGCCACGAAGGTAGCTTCGAAAATTACGATCTGCGACCACGTTGCAACCTGCGTATCGATGAACTGCGGAACGAAGGCCACGAAGAATACGATGCTCTTTGGGTTGAGCGCCGTCACCGCGTATGCGTGCGCGAATATGCGGCTCGTGCGCGCTTTTCCGGCGGCCGAAGCATCGCCCGTCGAGACGGGCGCGCGCCACAGCTTGATGCCGAGGTAAATCAGATAAGCAGCGCCAATCCACTTGAGCGCCGTAAAGAGCGTCGCCGACGCAGCGAGAACGACGCCAAGTCCGAGCATCGACGCCGTCATCGACGTCAGATCGCCCAGCGCGACGCCCGCCGTCGTGACCAACGCGTAACGCCGGCCGTGGCCGAGCGCGTACGAAATGACAAGCAGCACGGTAGGGCCAGGAATCGCGACGAGGATCGCGGACGCGATGGCGAACGGAAGCCAGTGAGCGAGTGTCATGAAAAGTCTCCGGTGAGGCGGTCGATTTATCCACGAACATCGCGTCTGTGCAAGCCACCTTTTCGCGTTTGCATGCATGCGCGTCGAAGGGGGAAACGCACTCAGGCATCCTTTTTATTCTGCATTCGCTTCAATCCGATACCGCATTTGATGAGTTAGACGAATGACTTTGTGTGCAATGCATCAACGTGCAAACGCCTTATCGCGAGCCACATTAAACCGGTTTAAGCGTAAACGCGAATGCTGCCGCCAAACGGTTATCCAGAGACGCTTTGCGCTCGCCACTCCAATATGCAAACCACCGAATATGTGTCTCATAGCGGCATTGGTGCGGCGCTCAAACAGCCGCGCGATCGCTGCGACAATTCGCCGCTGTTGCGAGCGCACACAAAATGTGCTTGCCGTTCAAAACAGTTCTCCTAGATTTTGAGCTGTGCGTCTTTTCCGGCAGTTAAACACATAGCTAACCGAGCAATAACCCGCACGGAGGTAACCATGAAAAAGCGAGTCGCCATTCTTTTCGCATTGACGGGTTTGGTCGCAGCAGCCAGTGCACAGGCACAGGATGTCGTGATCAAGCCCCAGCAAACGGTGCAATTCAAGGCGAATGCGTATGGCTGCCTGTCGAAGGATAAGCTCGACGCCGTCAACCAGCACGCACAGGCGGGCGAGCAACAGAAAATGCAGGAGTTTTTCTCCGGCTATCAATGCATTTCGACGCCGGAAAATTCTGAGTTCCGCGTCGTTCGGGTAGTCGGCCATGACGTCGAATTCGTGAATGCGGGCAATAGCGACACTCAGGGCCTTTGGACTAACGACCGCTTTATCAAGCAATAGGCCTTTAAAGTTGGGTTTCACCCGACGTTGATTGTCGGTCGATAACAGACATCTGAACGAAAAAACGTCTTTCGGGGTTTAGCATGGCCAGACTTCTTGTCTGGCCATTTGCATTTCTCGCCGCTTCAAGCCGGTTTTTAATTCTCCACCCGTCGCGCCCATTCGACGCTACGCCGCCTGGGTTCTTCGCTGCAAGGCATCGCGACGCCCACCTGGCGCGCCTCATCAGGCTGTCATGCTGCCCCGGCATATTCGGTATCATCACGCTCCCACCTTGCGCTAGCACGCATTGCCCGCGCGACGGCCCAAAGGCACGCCGGTCCGGCACACATGTTGCTGCTTTCGATGTGAAGCGAAAGCAGCGCGGTTGACGCGACAAGGGCTAGCAGCCCTGCCCAGCGGCAACGGCAGTGTGTTCAACGGCGAGACGCGCGACCGAGGCGTGACCGCTGCAAGGCAGGGAACGATCATGGCAAGGTACGCAGACTCTCTATTCACTATCCGGTCCGCTTTCGCTGGACCAGGTTGCAGCATGGCTCTGAAATCGACAATTTATAAAGCTGAACTCCAGATCGCCGACATGGACCGGCACTATTACGCCGATCATTCGCTGACGATCGCGCTACACCCGTCCGAAACCAACGAGCGGATGATGGTTCGCGTGGCCGCGTTCGCGCTGTTCGCACAGGAACGCCTCGAATTCTGCAAGGGCCTGTCTGATATCGACGAACCCGATCTGTGGGCCAAAGACCTGACGGGCGCGATCGACACCTGGATCGAAGTCGGTCAGCCGGACGAGCGCCGGATCGCCAAGGCGAGCAGCCGCGCAAACGAAGTGATCGTGATCGCCTACGGCGGCAAGACCTCCGACATCTGGTGGCAGGGCGTGCGCAACAAGGTCGAACGTCTGCGGAACGTGACCGTGTGGTCGCTGGGCGAAGACGTCGCGCCCCAGCTTGCGGCACTGGCCGAACGGACGATGCGCCTGCAATGCACGGTGCAGGACCACGCCGCATGGCTCGGCAGCGAAACCGCCGATGCCGTGCCGATCGACTGGACGGTTCTCAAGGCCGCCGCTGACGCGCGACCCGCCACGCACGGTGGACGCTGAGCCAATCAGCGGCTCTGTGTACCTAAAAATTGCATCGTTGGCTCATGCTGTTATGTCCGGCGGCCCTTTGAGTTCAACCATGTTGCCCTCGGGATCGAATAGATACAGCGACGGGCCGTAACCATCCGCGCCGTAGCGCGTCGCCTGTTCACCGATCCGGACGCCTTGCCCGGTCAGCCAGGCCTTCAGCGCATCTGCGTCGAACGGTTCCACGCGCAAGCAGACGTGATCCATGTTCCTTCCCGCGCCCGGCACGCCGCTTTCCGGCCGATCGATCGTCCCGCCGACCTGCAACAGGTCGATCAGCGAGCGTCCCGCCCGAAGCTGGATCAAGCCGAGATCGCGCTGTTCCTTCTCGAGCGCGCAGCCCAGCACCTCGCGGTAGAAGCGCGTCATCTCGTCCAGATTGGCAGCGCGGATGACGACGTGGTCAATATCGAGAATCTGGAATTTCATCGCCCGGCGCCCCGTTCCTGAGTTCGTACTGAAGAATCCAGTTTAGAAGGAAACGTGTGGAAGAGCTGAGGCTGGAGCGCTTCTTCGGCCCAACAAGGAGAGGAGCGAAAAAAAACGTTGGACGAAAAAAAGCCCGCTCGATTGGAGCGGGCTGAATCCATATCAGGAGGAGACATGGAGGAGACAGGAATCACTATACACGCCGGCTTGATGCGACGCAATAAATTTTTAAGGGAAAACCCCAACTTTTTTACGGCCTGCTTTGTCCCGAAATTTGGGAATTCGACCGCCGACCGCCGCGGACGACGCGAGCCAAATGACAGAGCAAGAACCGGAGCGTAGTGTGTGAGCTTGCTCGCTAAAGTGGTAAGCATCGAAACCGTCCCTCGGGGCAAACGATGAACACAGCCTTCTCCAAAGCCGCTCCCGCCGCGTTCGCCACTGACGACGCTCGCTGGGCGGCCGTTCTGAACCGCGACGTATCCGCCGACGGCGCCTTCTTCTACGGCGTCCGGACGACGGGCGTATTCTGCCGTCCGTCGTGCGCGTCGCGGCTGCCGCAGCGGGGCAATGTCGATTTTTTCGGCTCGCCCGACGAAGCGCGCGCCGCTGGCTATCGCGAGTGCAAGCGCTGTCAGCCGGGCGGCTTGCCGCGTGAACTCGACATCGTCAATCGCGCGTGTGCCGCGCTCGACGCCGATCCGCAGCAGCGCATCACGCTCGCGCAGCTGAGCGAGGCCGTGCACGTCAGCCCGTTTCACTTGCAACGGCTCTTCAAGCGCGTGGTCGGCGTGTCGCCGCGCCAGTATCAGGCGGCGCAACGCGGCGCCGCGTTGCGCGACGCGTTGCAGAGCGGCGCGGACGTCACGCGCGCGACCGTCGACGCGGGTTTCGGCTCGCCATCGCGCATGTACGACACGGCGGCCGCCGAGCTCGGCATGGCGCCTTCCGAGTACCGGCGCAAGGGTGCCGGGCTGCGCGTCCACTACGCCAGCGCGCGGACTTCGCTCGGCCTCGTGCTGGTCGCGACGACCGACAAGGGCATCTGCAAGATTGCCTTTGGCGACGATGAATTGCCGCTCGTCGAAGGCCTGCGTAAGGAGTTCGCGAGCGCCGAACTGATCGCGGATCCAGCGCGGCTCGCGCCGTTCATCGAGCAGATCGATGCGTATTTGCGCGGCAAGCGACAGCGCTTCGAACTCCCGCTCGACATCGCCGCGACCGCCTTCCAGCAGCGCGTGTGGGAAGCGTTGCGACGCATCCCGTACGGCGAGACGCGCAGCTACTCGCAGATCGCGGAAGCGGTCGGCTCGCCGCGCGCAGTGCGTGCCGTCGCGAGCGCCTGCGCGTCGAATCCCGTCGCGCTCGCGATACCATGCCATCGCGTCGTGCAGAAAGGCGGCGCGCTGGCGGGCTATCGCTGGGGCGTCGCTCGCAAGGCGATGCTGCTCGACGCGGAAGCGCACCGCGAAGCGAAGGCCGACGTCGAAACGAAAGCCGACGAAGTCACCCAACCCATCGCCGACATGGATCACGCCGCTTGAGCACCACGCCGACCGCAACGCTTGAACTGCCGTTCAAGGCGCCGTACGACTGGCCGCGCGTTCTGCGCTTTTTCGCGGGCCGCGCGACGCCTGGCGTCGAAGCCGTCGAAGACGGTGTATGGCGTCGCGCGATCGACTGGAACGGCGACAGCGGGACGCTTGCCGTGCGCAAGCATCCGACGCGGCGCTGCATCGTCGCCACGGTCGACGGCGTTGCGAGCCGTCACGCGGACGCGCTCGCCGCGCCCATCGCGCGCATGTTCGACCTGCATGCCGATCCGAAAGCGATCGGCGCAAGCCTGGCCGCCGATCCCTGGCTTGCGCCGCTCGTCGATGCGGTGCCGGGTCTACGCGTACCCGGCGCGTGGTCCGCGTTCGAGCTGGTCGTGCGGGCGATCGTCGGCCAGCAGGTCAGCGTAAAAGCCGCGACGACGATCATCGGACGAATCGTTCAGCGCGCCGGCGAACGCATCGAAGATCACCCGCACGAAACGACCGCATGGCGCTTTCCGACACCCGCCGCGCTCGCCGCCGTCGATCTTTCGCAGATCGGCATGCCAGGCAAGCGCATCGAGGCGCTGCAGGGCTTTGCGCGCGCCGTCGCGTCGGGCGACGTGCCAGTCGACAGCGTCGCCAGTGTCGATAAGGTCGGCAATGCATCGGTCGATGTCGCGCAACTGCGCGCATCGCTGCTCGCGCTGCCGGGCATCGGTCCGTGGACGGTCGAGTACGTCGCGATGCGTGCATGGCGTGACGCCGACGCGTGGCCCGCGTGGGATCTCGTGCTGATGCAGGCCATCGCCGCGCGCGACCCGGCGCTCGTCCGCCCGAACCAGCAACGCGCGCGCACCGACGCATGGCGGCCGTGGCGCTCGTATGCGGCGATGCATCTGTGGAATGAGGTTGCCGATCGCGCGGGCGCGGCACGCGGCGGCTAGCGGCCTCCCGCACGCTTGTGCAGATAGCGTTCATCGACTTCACGCCTCTGCTCGGCGTAGAGTAAAGGACGCGGACCGGACATCGCAGAGAAGTGCATTCACGAGTGGCTTGCGAGCGCGGTCATGTGCCGCACGTGAGCGGCGTCATATGTCGCGCGTGAGCGCCGCCACGAGTCGCGCGTGAGCGCCGCCATGAGTCGCGCGTGAGCGCCGCCATGAGTCGCGCGTGAGCGCGACAGGCCGCTCGAAATGGCCGGCAAGCAGCCGTTCTGACGAGATGTTAAAGTGCCCGCTACCGAAAATTCCGCCGAACGTTGTCGACCGCGCCGAGCAGCATCGTGCGGCGCATGGCGGCCGACGATGTTCGACCCGCATCAATGCCAAACACGACACTCTCCCGCACGACCGACGCGCTGTTGCACCGCCTGTCCGTGCTGACATCCGGCCCGCAGCGCGACGCGCTGACGACCGGTTTGCGCGGCATCGAAAAGGAAAGCCTGCGCGTGACGGTGGACGGCCATCTTGCGATGACGCCGCATCCACGCACGCTCGGCTCGGCACTCACGCACCCTTCGCTGACCACCGACTATTCGGAAGCGCTGCTCGAGCTCATCACGCCAGCCGAGCACGATGCTTCGACCACGCTCGAACGTCTCGATACGCTGCATCGCTTCGTCTATTCGGCGATCGGCGACGAACTGCTGTGGAACAACTCGATGCCGGGCCTGCTGCCCGAGGACGACGAGATTCCCATCGCGGACTACGGCACGTCGAACATCGGCAGGTTGAAGTACGTGTACCGCGTCGGCCTCGCGCTGCGCTACGGACGCACGATGCAGTGCATCGCGGGTGTCCACTACAACTATTCGTTGAACGAAGAAGTGTGGCGGCTTCTTCGCGCCGACCAGCAATCGACTGCAAACGCCGTCGACTTCCAGTCCGAGCGCTATCTCGCGCTGATCCGAAATTTCCGGCGCACGAGCTGGCTCTTGATGTATCTGTTTGGCGCGTCGCCGGCGCTCGATGCGCGCTTTCTGCGCGGCCGTCCGCACACGCTCGAAACATTCGACGCCGACACGCTCTATCGTCCGTATGCGACGAGCCTGCGCATGAGCGACCTCGGCTATTCGAACACGACCGCGCAAGCCGCGCTGCACGCCGACTACGACACGTTACAGGGCTACCTCGACGCGCTCGCGAAAGCCGTCAGCCAGCCGTATCCGCCGTACGAGGCAATCGGCACGCAGCGCAACGGCGAATGGGTGCAGATCAACACCAACGTGCTGCAGATCGAAAACGAGTTCTACTCGACGATCCGCCCGAAGCGCGTCACGTATTCGGGTGAGCGTCCGCTGCATGCGCTCGCCGCGCGCGGCGTGCAGTACGTCGAAGTGCGCTGCATGGATATTGACCCGTTCGAGCCGACGGGCATCTCGCTCGAGACGGCGCGTTTTCTCGACGCCTATCTGCTCGTCTGCGCGCTCGACGACAGCGCGCCGCTGCCGCCGCCGGCCTACACGGAAGCGAATCAGAACTTCGGCCGCGTGACGATGGAAGGGCGCAAGCCCGGTCTCGAACTGATCCGCGATGGGCAACGCGTCAAGATGCTCGACTGGGCCAATGAACTGCTCGCGAAGATCGATCACGCCGCCGCCGCGCTCGATCAGATTCGCGGCGACGACAGCCACGCGCGCTCGGTCGCCGTGCAACGCGCGAAGCTCGCGGACGCGTCGCTGACGCCATCGGCCCGCGTGCTGCAAATCATGCGCGACAAACAGCAAAGCTTTCTCGCATTCGGCCTCGCTCAAAGCGTCGCGCATGCGGAGCATTTCCGGGCCCGTCCGCTGGACCCGGCACAAGTGCAGGAATTTTCCGCGCTGGCAGTCGAATCGCTAACCCAACAGCAGAAGCTGGAGCGCGAAGAAATCGGTTCGTTCGACGCGTTCGTCGCGGCGTATCGCGCTTATACGCTGAACCGCTTCAGCGTGTAGCGCGAAAGACGTCGAACGTCCGAGTCCGAGCCGCGCAGCAAAAAGGGCAGCCCCGTGCTGCCTTTTTTACGACTGCATCAAATCCCGTCTGGGCCGGAAATTGCTGGGTCGATGTTGCGCTGCCTCAATGCCGACCGGCTCGCATGCGGCATGCTCGCTGATGAAACATGCCGCTACGACCGCGGTCCAACTTTGATAACGCAGCGCTTTAGCGCGCCCATACAAATGGGAGGAAGTCCGGTTATGAAAAGCAATCTGATGGTCGTGCTCTGCGTGCTGGCCGCTGGTTGTTCGACGCAAGGGCAGGTCAATCCCGATGTGATGCAGATCGCGACCGCGCCGCTAACCTGCACGAGCAAGGCGCAGTGCGACGGCTGGTGGCAGCGCGCGCACTCGTGGGTCACGACGCATTCCCGCTATCAGGTCGCGACCGCAACGGATTCGCTGATCCAGACGACTGGCCCCGAAGGTGGCAAGCGCGCGCTCGCGTTCGAGATCACGAAGACGCCGAACAACGACGGCACGTCGACGATCGGTTTCGCCGCGCATTGCGACAGTTCGCTCGGATGCAAGCCGAATCCTTGGGAAGCCGGCGCCGATTTCAAGCAGTTCGTACGGGGAAGCTCGCCGAATCTGGCGTCGCCGTCGACGTCCGGTCAATCGGCCGGAACGAACGGGCAATCGACATCGTCGCCAACAGGGGAGCCTGTCTCCCAGTAAGAACATTCTCAACGGCGGTGTCAATGTCCCATTGACGCCGCCGCGCCTTTTTGGGGCTTTGTAATCCACACCAGACACGCAAGCACGATGAAACAGGCAAACGAAATGCGGAAGAAATCGTTGGTCGCCATCATGTAGCCCTGCTGCGTGACGATCTCGTTCAGTTGCGCCGTCACAGCCTGTCCCTTAAGACCCAACGAACTCAGCAGGTCGCTATAGGAAGTCGTATTCGCCGAATAGGCGCTCACCGATTCCGACAGCACCGCATGGTGATAGATCGCGTCGTTTTCCCAATACGTCGTGCTGATCGCCGTACCGATTGCGCCCGACAAGGTCCGCAGAAAATTCGACAAACCTGAAGCGCTCGCCAGACGCTCGTCGGTGATGCTGGACAGCGTGATCGTCGTCATCGGCACAAAGAAGCACGCAACGCCGATGCCCTGCACGAGGCGCGGCAGGATCACCTGATTGAACGGAGCATCGAGCGTGAACGTCGAGTTCCACAGCGACACGAACGCGAACACGACGAACGCGAAGCTCGCAATGACGCGCAGATTCAGCCGATGCATGTTGCGCCCGATCATCGGCGACAACACGAGCGCAAGCAGACCGACGGGCGCCGTCGCGAGTCCGGCGAGCCCCGCCGTGTACCCCATCACCGTCTGTAGCCAGAGCGGAAAGATCACCACCGAGCCGAAAAACGCCATGAAGCCGAACGAGATGATCAGCGCGCCGAGTGCGAAATTGCGGTCCTTGAAGAGCGTCAGGTCGATGACCGGCTCTTTCTCGGTCATCTCCCACACGAGCATGAAGGCCAGCGACGTCACCGCGATGATCGCGAGCGCCACGATGAACGTCGAGTTGAACCAGTCGCGATCCTTGCCGAGGTCGAGCATCATCTGCAAACACGCGACGCCCATCACGAGCAGGCCGAGGCCGATGCCGTCGATGCGCTGTTTCGTCGTCGGCGTTTCGCGCCCGCGCAGCAGCAGGTACGCGCACGCCGCCGAAAACAGACCGATCGGCAGATTGATGTAGAAGATCCACGGCCATGTGTAGTTGTCGGTGATCCAGCCGCCCATCACAGGGCCGAAGATCGGCGCGACGATCACCGTCATCGCCCACAAGCCGAGTGCGAGACCGCGCTTTTCGAGCGGGTACGAACGCATGAGAATCGTCTGCGACAGCGGCACCATTGGCCCAGATACGAGCCCTTGGATCAGACGGAATGCGATCAGCGATTCAAAGTTCTGAGCGAAACCACAGGCGGCGGACGCCAGCGTAAATAGCAGCACCGACAGCGTGAACAGCCGCACTTCGCCGACGCGCCGCGCGAGCCAGCCCGTCAGCGGCACGGCGATCGCCGAGGCCACCGAATACGACGAAATGACCCACGTGCCTTCGCTGGTCGCGACACCGAGGCTGCCGGAAATCGTCGGCACGGCGACGTTGGCGATCGACGTGTCGAGCACTTCCATGAACGTGCCCAATGCGAGGCCCACGGTGAGCAGCGCCAGCGTCCCGCCCGCAAGCGGGGCGGGAGCTAGCGCGGCGAGGTTGCCAGGCACGGACGCGCCGGGTGGCGCGGCATCGGACGCGGGCGCGTCGGATGATGCCGGCCGTTCAGCCGTTGTGTCGTCGGAAGCGGAAGCCGATGCGCTCATTCGCTATTCTCCCTGTCTCGGCAGAAGAACTTGCCGCGGCATGGAAATACGGTCCGCATGCGGCCGCACTTTCATGTCCCGACACTCTCTGCCCAGACAGCTATATTTTCAAAACGAAGCCGCGCTTGGCGCGGCCGCTCACACGTCGTCGCTCGACGCGGACGATCCGTGTTCTTCTTGCTCATGTTCGCCGCCGGCGCAACATCCGCCAGCGCCGCTTCCGCCATCGACGCCGTTGGCAATGAACCGGCTCAACAGGTCGATCAACGCCGCCAGATCCGTTTCGGAGAAACCGCGCAGTTGCTCATTGAGCACGGCTGCGCCGATTCCCGGCAATTGCGACGCGGCGTCAAGGCCTTGCGACGTGAGTTCCAGCTTCACGATGCGCCGGTCCTTGTCGCTGCGCGAGCGCGCGATCAGCCCTTTCTTTTCGAGGCGATCGAGCATCCGCGTCATCGACCCGCTGTCGTACGACATGGCCCGTGACAGCTCGAACGGCGTCGTCGCGCGGCCGCACGAAAGCAGCAGAATCACGCCGATCTGCTGCGTCGTCAGCCCGAGGTGCGCGACCGCCCGATCGGTGCGGTCGACCAGCACATTCCGCGCTTTGGTCAAGTAATAACCGAGGCTCGACTCGAGGTGAATCGACTCCGGCTGATACGGGCCGTCTGTCATGAGAATTCCGATGAAAATCGTCGGGCGAATAAGCACCGCGTGGACTTCGGGGACTCTATCTGCCCACGCAGCGAAGCCAAACACGTTCGCGGCCGACGAGAAATGCCATCCCAAAAAACAACACAAGACCATGCTGCGGAGCACAGTATCTTGAAAATTAATTGCATGGTCAATATTATTACAGGCAACGAGTTACGCGATCCGCGTCATCGGAGACCATGTTCTGACCGCACTTGCGTGCGCCTTCCTTTGCCGGCGCACAGAGGATTCCCGCGATGCTGTACCTGAAAAACACCCTCGGCGGCTGGAGCCGCTCATTGACCGAGTCCGCGCTACAAACACTTCAAGGGGCCAACGGCTGGTGGAAAGTGGCCCTGTATGCGGTGATCTTCGTCCTGCCGGGTGGGTCTCTTGGGGTATTGCTCTTCGCGTGGATCGAACGCAGGCGCTCGCGCAAGGCCAGAACGCAAGCTGCGCAGGCCGTCAGATCCGTCGCGCTGCTGGCCGCTCCGCTCAAAGCCCGTTCTGCGGGAAACCGTCAGACGATCGCGCCCGCAGCAACAATCTGCCAGGCGCGTCCCGATGCGCCGCCGTGCCGCGCCGCCGCAGGCAAACAGGCGCGGCAGACGACGGCCGATCCGCGCGTCTAAAGAATCTGCTGTTCCTCCGCCAGGGCCGCCGCAACAGGCGGCCTTCGATTCGTCGCCACGCCCCGGCGCACCGTCCCGTAACGGCGCGTAACCGTCGGCTCACCGTCGGTAACACACGTTAAGCGCGTGCCGCATTACTCTTCTGTTTTCGTCGCAGGCGCCGCGTAAGCTACCATTCGAGCCATCGCGCAGACGTGCCGGTTGTCGCGCGGGCGGCCGCTCGGCGACAGCGTCGGCGCGTTGCGCCATCCGAATCGACAGGAATTCATTTGCATGCAGTTTGATCGAACTTCGCGCGCCCGCGCCGCAGTCGGGAACGTCGCGCGGCCACGCGTGCTGAGCGTGGCCGTCGCCGCCGCCGCGCTGACGGTCGCGCTTGCCGGCTGCGCCGTCGGTCCCGACTACAAACGGCCGTCCGTCGACGTTCCGGCTTCGTACAAGGAAGCCGCCGACGGCTGGAAAGTCGCGCAGCCCGCCGACCAGCAAGACCGTGGCACCTGGTGGAGCATCTACAACGATCCGCAGCTGAACGCGCTCGAAGACAAGCTCGACGCGTCGAACCAGAGCATCGCGCAATTCGCCGCCGCATACAGGCAGGCGCGCGCGCTCGTCGGCGAAGCACGCGCCGCGTATTTCCCCGTGATCAGCGCGTCGGGCGACGCGACGCGTTCGCGCTCGCCGAGCCGCAACTTTAGCGGCTCCGTGACGGGCGGGGGCGGTGGTACGACTTCATCGCTGAGCAGTTCGGGCACGATCAGCAACAGCTACAACCTGTCGCTCGACGCGACCTGGGAACCGGACCTGTGGGGCAAGGTCAGCCGCACAGTCGCCGCACAAAAGGCCGGCCAGCAAAGCGCGGCCGCCGATCTGGCGAATGCGCGCCTGTCCGCGCAGGCCACGCTCGCGCAAACCTACTTCAACATCCGTTCGCTCGACGCGCAGCAAAAGCTGCTCGACGACACGGTCGCGGCTTACCAACGCTCGCTCACGCTCACGCAGAACCGCTATGCGCAAGGCGTCGCCGCGCGCTCGGACGTAATTCAGGCGCAAACGCAGCTGCAATCGGCGCAAGCGGCGGCCATCGACAACGGCGTCGCGCGCGCGCAGAACGAGCATGCGATCGCCGTGCTGGTCGGCGAACCGGCTTCGACCTTTGCGCTGCCGCCCGCGCCCCTCGATGCCGTGCCGCCCGCCGTGCCCGCGCAGTTGCCGTCCGCGCTGCTCGAACGGCGGCCGGATATCGCGTCGGCCGAACGCAAGGCCGCGGCGGCGAACGAGCAGATCGGCGTCGCAATTTCCGCGTTCTTCCCGACGCTGACGCTATCCGCGAGCGGCGGCTTCGAAAGCTCGGTGTTCTCGCAACTGCTGATGGCGCCGTCGCGCTTCTGGACGCTCGGCCCGCAACTGGCGGCGACGATTTTCGACGCAGGCCTGCGCAGCGCCCAAACGCAAGCGGCGCGCGCCGCGTATGACCAGGACGTCGCCACGTATCGGCTGACGGTGCTGACGGCCTTCCAGGACGTCGAGGACAACCTCGCGTCGCTGCGTATCCTCGAGCGGGAAATCACGGTTCAGCAGGCAGCCGTGCAGTCCGCGCAACAGGCGCTCGACATCGTCACGAACCAGTACAAGTCTGGCACCGTCGACTATCTGAACGTGCTAAGCGCGCAAACCACCGCGTTCACGGCCGAGCAGAAGCTCGCGAGTATCGGGGGCCAGCGGATGGTGTCGTCGGTGGGTCTCGTCAAGGCGCTGGGCGGCGGCTGGGATGCATCGCAGATGGACCGCGAGACGGGCGGCGTCGCTGCACCCGCGCCGGCATCGACGCCGGCAGCACCCGCTGCGCCCGCCACGCCTGTTGCCAAAGCGGCCGCAGCCGGTTGAACGTCAACCGACGCCTCACTCACGCACGACCCAAATGCAACGCAAACGGCCGCCATGCGCAAACATGGCGGCCGTTGTGTTTGTGATCGTCCGTGACCCGCTATGACCCTTGCGAAGGTCAGTGGTTGAAAGTCAGCGCAACCTGTCCGGGCCCCGTCGGGCGCCCGAGCACATTCAGCAATCCGGCGAGATTGTCGGCGGCATCGGGCGTCGCGCTCGCCTGGCCGTTGAACGACGTCGACGCTTCGCTCAACGTGCCATGGCCCGTGAGCAGCAGCGGTCCCTTCGACGTCGTCAGGTCGAGCGTACCCGCCGCGCCTTGTGCCTGAAACACCACGCGATACGACCCGAGCGGCTTCACCCGCGAGACGCGCGAACTCATGTCGTTGAGCGTGATGATCAGCTGGCCGTACGCCTGCCGGTTGAAGCTGCGCCAGTCGGTCCACGTGAGACGCACGTCGCCTTGCAGATCGAGCGTGTTGAACGGCGCGCCGAGGCCCGCTAGCAGCGAGGCCGGCACGGCGATCGTGCCGCCCGAAAGCGTCGCGCTGCGCAGCGTCGCGTCGACAGTGACAGGATCGGGCATCGCTTCGCTTTGCCGCATCTGCATGCGCACGCGGCCGGTGAAGAGTGGCCAGAACGACGTATGCCATTCGATGCGCCCCGGCAGCAGCGTCGCCGCTTCCGCGCCGGGCCCGGCTGCGAGCATCAGCGAAGCCGAGCCATGCCACAACGACCCCGACGGATCGATGAGATTCACATGCCCTTGCGTGGCCTTCGAGAACTGCGGCGTGATCCACGCGGCAGGCGCCATCACCACCAGCACAACCAGATTCGCGATAAACGCGACGACGATCCAGGGCAGCGCGACGCGCAATCGCCGCATCCAGACGTTCATGCGTGGTCCCGTGGCAGCGCCGTCATTTGATGGTCGCGGGTTGCAGCGACGCCGTCAGGTCCACCTGGCCGTCCGCCTTCAACCCCGTCACGTGCGCTTCGGACACCTGCACCTTGAACTGCCGGCGCGCGTCGTCAAGCCATTGCGTCCATGCCGGAAACGACGCGTTCTTCAACTGGATCTGCACCGCGTTGCCGAGCACCTGCACCTGCGTCGGCGCGAGACCGTGATCGTTCAGCGAGGCCGTCAGCGCATCCTTGAGCGCGCCGCCCGTCGGCGCAGCGCCTTGGGCCGACGCCGACAGCGTGCGCGCCTCGTTCGCCTGCGCCATCATCTGCGAGAGCTGGCGCTGCAGGCCCGGAATCGATTCGCGCAGCCGCGCGCGGCCTTCCTGCGCGGGCGCCCACAGCACCGACCACACGATCACGACGGCCAGCACCGCGCTGCCCCAGGTCAGCAGCGCCTTCTCGCGCGCCGTGCGTCCTTCCCAGAAACCGGCCCACGCGTTCAAGAGTTCAGCTTTCATTGTCCGTTCCTGATGGTCCACTTGCCGGTGTTGCTGTCGATCGCGCCGTTCAGGCCATTGCGCATCAGACGCTGCGGGAAGTCGGCATCGACTTTCACTTCGGGCTTGAACGTCACTTCGAGCCGCCGGTCGTGATACTCGAGCGCGGCAAGCCCGTTGACAGGCACGGGCCCGAGCGAGCGCGCGAGGCCGTCCGCGAGCGAGAGGAAATCATCCGGCGACAGCTCGCCCGCCGCCACCCGCAACTGCTGCAACTGGCGCGCCATCTGGTCCGGCGCGTCGAGCACGACCGTCGTCTTCGGAAATGTGTTGAGCAGCAGTTCCGCCATCTGCGCGTTGATCGCGTCGCGCTGGCGCGAGAGCATCAGCCACTGCACATTCGCGCCGATGATCGCGACGAGCACGGTCCCTGCCAGCAGCCACAGCGGCAGGCGCAGACGGCGCAGCGTCGCGCGATCGAGCCGCCACGGCTGCACCGCAAACTCGAACTGGCAGAGATCGAAACGGCATTGGATCGCGTTGCGCGCGAGCATCTCGAACGACAAGGGCAGCGCGCCCGTGATGGGCGAGCCGCGTCCGGGCTGCGAGGTCGACGACAGGCGCGGCTCGCTGCCGGGCAGGTCGACGAGCGTGTAGAGCGTGACGGGCGCGTTGCCGGCGAGCGCCGCGACCGTCGCGTTGACGGCCGGTTCGGGCACGGCGAGCCCTTCGCCGAGTGCGCCGCGCGTGAGCGCAAGTTCGACGCGCGGCGGCGCCGCATCGACGATGGCTTCCTCGCCGAGCACCACGGCCGTCGACGACACCACGTTGCCCAGCACCGCCGCGACGACGGGCGTCATGTCCTCTGACACAGCTTCCTCACGCGTAGGCGGCGAATCAGCGCCGTCGGCGCCCGCCGCGACGGCTCGTTCCGCATGCGCTTCCGGCGCGGGCGCAGCGGCCGTCGCCGCGGCAGGCTGTGGCAGACAGCGCGCGACGGGCACAGCCTTCACATTGCGATGGCCCGCCGCCATAAAGCCTTCGACGATAAAGCGGAACCAGCCGCGATCGACGATCGCGAGCACGTGGCGATTGCCGTCGAGCGCCTGCGGGTCGATTGCGATATGCGTGGTCTGCGGGTCCTGGATCAATTGGTCCTCGACGACGTTGGGCAACGCCTGACGCAGGCGCGGGCCCTTCAGCGGCGGGACCGTGGCGGCGAGCATCAGGCAGTCGCGCGCGCTGATCATCAGCACGGTCGACGACGCGCGCGGCAGCAGCCCCGGCGCCGTGCGGCCAGCGCGCTGGATGCGGCCCGACTTGTCCAGCAGCAGGAACGGCAGGTCGGGCAGTTGCCATTCCTGCGACGGCACCGCCGGATCACGCGGCGGCAAAAGAACGATCAGCGTGCTCAAAGGCCACTCTCTCGGAAAATTGCAATGTTCATAGCTGGTCTCGTCCCCATACGATACGCGTCGTGTGCGTAAGCGCGTCGCGGTAGATGAGGGTAGTGCGGTCGACCTCGGCCCGCTCGTGCTCGACGCGGCCGTGGACGAGGAAGTAGCTGGTATTCACGTCCATCTGGTTCGGATCGAACACCAGTTGCTGCGCGCCCGAGCCCCGCAGCGCAAGCTGCACATCGCCGACGTTGCGAAAGAATACGGTCTCGCGCCGCGCGACCAGAGCCTGCGCGGTCGACAGATTCATTCCCGGCACGATGGCCGCGATCACTTCTGCGGGCGCCGTATTCATGTTGACGGCCGTGGCCGTCGGCAGCACGGTCACGAACGGGCGCAGCCGCGCGATCATGTCGGGCGTGAATCCCGGCACGTCGAGCAGCGAGTCGACGCCCGTCATCTGGATCGGCGCGACGGGCGCGTTCTCGTCGGTATCTTCGAGGCCGGGCTGATCGGTGTAGTTGCCGCCGCCGACCGCGCCGCCCTGAAGCGCCGTCTGCGGGCTCTGTTGCGAGGCGCCCGTCAGCGGATTGGTCGGCGTCTGGAACCGCGTCGCCGACATCCGCAGCCCGGCGCGCAACTGGAGCGCCGTGGTCTTCGCGAGCTGGCCGTTGATGCCGAGCAGTTGCAGCAGCCGCTGGAACGCCTGGACCTGCTGGATGTTCAGCGTGAGCGCGCCGGGCACCGCCGTCGACACGAGATTGCGCAGATTGAATTTGGCCTGCGCGTCCTCGATCGAGCCGGAGACGTACGTAGCCGCGCCTTCCTGCGCGCGCACCTCGCCGATCTGCCCGAGGAAGTCGGACAGGCGCGTGCGCGCAATCGGCACGCCCCACACGCCGCCGAGGTATGTGATGCCCGCCGACGTATCGCCTTCGGAGCGCAGAATGAGGCGCGTCCAGTCGAGCGCGCCACGCGACACCCATTGCGCCTGCGCGAGCAGCCGCTGGTTTTCGATTCGCCGGATCTGCACCTGCTGCCGCCACAGCATGCCGGCGACGAGAATCGCCGACAGCGCGACAACCAGCAGCGCGCTGATGATAGCCGCGCCCCGCTGGCCGCTGCGTTGACGAGAGGGCAAGACGACACGGCGAGCACGCATATCACTCCCCTACAAGAAAAACCCGGACGACAGGCCGCGCCAGCGAACTGGCCCCGACACTCACCTCGAGTCCCGTCACGGAGCGGGGCAACGGCGCATTGCCCAACTGCGGAACCTTGAGATTATTGTCGTTCTCGGTGATCGCCGACTGCACGTCTTTCATCTGCATCGTCCAGCCGACTTTCGGCACATACAGCCTGGCCGTAATCGCGCCGACGCCGCCCATCAGCGGCACGGAACTCCAGTTTTCATTCTCGCCGCCGCCCAGCGCGCGACGCACCTCGCCGATATTCGACAGCGGCGGCGACGCATAGCGGACGATGCGTCCGCTGGTGATCCGGTAGCGCACGACCACGAGCCGCGGCGCCGTGCCCGGCGTGTGCATGTAGCGCACGATCTGCAGCGCATTGCCGTTCACGGCGACGGCCGGCTCGCCGGCTTCGTCGTCCGATGCGGCGTTGCGCGCATCGATGCGCATCTGGTCGAACAACTGCGCGAACACGCGCTCGTCTTCCATCGCGTTGGTGATCGTCTGCCGTCCGCGGATGATCTGGTCGAGTCCGCGCCACGACAGCACCGCGATCACCGCGAGAATCGCAATCGCGACGAGCAGTTCGATCAGCGTGAAGCCGCCGACCGTCTTGGCAAGCAGCGGCGAACGGCGCACACGCGCGACGCCGGATTTAGAGCGAACGGTTCGTTTCATTCCCGATCACCGTGACCAGCTGTGCGAGATTGCCGGGATGTCCGGGCGTCGTCACCGAAAGCTCGACGCGCCTGAATATCGGGTTCGGCGTCGCGCTCACGCGTTCCGTGCAGATCAGTTGCAGGTTGCCCTGCGAGCAGTCGAAGCTCTGCGTGCCGACATCGGGCCACGTATGCGCCAGATGCAACTGCGCGAGCGCGTTGTCCGCGCTCCAGCCGGCCAGCAGACGCCGGTGCAGGTCCGCTTCGCCCGTCGCGAGACTGCCGACTGCGCGCAGCGATGCCGCCAGCGCCACCGCGATGATCGCCAGCGCGACCAGCACTTCGATCATCGTGAAGCCTTCCACCAAGGCGTTATTCACAGCGCCGCGCGAACGGCGCACACGAAGCGCGCGCATCATCAGCGCACCTCGTAACGGCCGTTGCCGGTGCCGACGATCGTCGCGCGGCCGACGGGGGAAAACAGCGTGACCTGCACGGGCGTATCGATGCTCTCGGTGCCGAATACGATGCGCTCCGAATGGGTGTCGGAACCCGGATAGTCGATCGCCACGCCCGTCACGCCGCCTTCCCATTGGCGCGGCCCGAGCAAATCGTCGTCGCGCAGCGGACGCCAGCCGTCGTTCGTGTGGATGTCGAAACGAAAACCGCCTTCGACGGGCAGCCACGCAATCGGCCGCGCGCGCACCTGCGCCTCGTCACCCGCCGATTCAAACAGCAGCGCCAGACGCTGCGCCTCTTCGTTCAGATCGGTGCGCGGATTGCGGGTCATCGTCAGCGCCGCGAGCGATACGAGCAGCCCCGCGATCACCAGCACGACGAGCATTTCGAGCAGCGTAAACCCGCGCTGCCGCCCGTGCGAAATGGCGCGCGACGCATGGCCGCGAGCGATGGCGCCCAATGCATGCGCGCGCGTGCCGTCGGCGCATTCAGCGCGCGTGCTAGCCGCACGTGATGACGATGCGTGAAGCGTGCAGTCGGACGGTCGCATGGTGCCGGTAACGATCAACGTCAATATCAGGGAAACAAACGACACCTACTGCCACGAGCCGACATCGGCATCATTGCCTTCGCCGCCTGGCTTGCCATCCGCGCCGTAGCTGAACACATCGACCTCGCCGTGCACGCCCGGATTCAGGTACTGGTACGTATTGCCCCACGGATCGTTCGGCAGGCGCTCGAGATAGCCGCCGTCCTTCCAGTTGTTCGGGATCGGGTCGGTGGTCGGCTTTTCGATCAGCGCGCGCAGGCCCTGCTCCTGCGTCGGATAGCGGCCGTTGTCGAGCCGGTACAGCTTGAGCGACTGCATGATGGTGCCGATGTCCTGCTTCGCGGCCACGCGACGCGCTTCGTCCGGACGGCTCATGATCTTCGGCACGATCAGCGCGGCCAGAATGCCGAGGATCGCAATCACGACCATGATCTCGATCAGCGTGAACCCGCGTTGACGACGCGCACGCGGGTTCGCATGCATGTTCGCGATCTCGTTGTGGCGACTGGTCCACATTTGCATAGCTTGCTACCTCTTTGGAAAAATTATCGGTCGACCGGATGTCATGCATGTCATGCGATACATCGAGAATGCAGTACCTTGCACGTCCGGCCGGTCATTTTAATGTCACGCTGCTGAACGCCTTCGACACGCCGCAACATTCGCGAGAGTCCGTACAATGACACGCATGAACGCACTCCAGATCCGCCTCATATCGCTCGCGCTGTTCGCGGTGTTCTGCGCGACGCTCACCTACTGGGTCGTCACGCTCACGTCGCATGCGCCGCCCGTGCCCGCGGCCGCCGTGCGCGCGCCCGTTTCGACGGAGCAGGCGGCGACGCTGTTCGGCGGCCAGCTCACGCGCACCGCGAATCAGGACATTCACCTGTCCGGCATTCTCGCGCTGGGCGAGGGCGCCGCGGCGATCATCAGCACGGGCGGCGAGCCGCCGCATGCCGTCTCGCTCGGCAGCACGATCATGCAGGGCGCGAAGCTCGCCGAAGTGCGCGCGCGCTCGATCGTCATCGATCGCAACGGCGCGCGCACCGAAGTGTTCCTGCCTGCGAACGCGCCCGGTCCGACGATTTACGTGCGCTGAATTCGTTCTCTGCGGCGCTGGTGCGATGCAGAGAATGACACCCGCCGTCACTGCACCAGGTTGTTCAGCTCGATGATCGGCAGCATCACGGCCAGCACGATCACCAGCACCACGCCACCCATCGCCAGAATCAGCAACGGCTCAAGCAGACTCGTCAGGAACATCGTGCGCCGTTCGAGTTCGCGTGCTTCGCCTTCGGCGGCGCGGTCGAGCATCGTCGTGACGTCGCCCGTCGCTTCGCCCGAGCGGATCAGGTGCACGAGCACGGGCGGAAACGTCTTCGTGTTGCCGAGCGCGCGCGACAGCGACGTGCCTTCGCGCACGCGCACGATCGCATCGTCGATGTTGCCGCGCATCGCGCGGTTGCTGAGCGTTTCGCTTGCGGCCTGCAACGCGCGCAGGATCGGCACGCCCGCCGCCGTCAGGATGCCGAGCGTGCTCGCGAAGCGCACTGTGTTATAGCCGCGCACGAGCTTGCCGAAGAGCGGGGCTGTCAGCGTCCAGCGGTCGAACGCGAGGCGCGGCGCCGGCTGCGCGAGTATCGAGCGCACCACATAGACGACGACCACGACTGCGATCAGCACGGCCCACCACCAGTTCCGCACGAAGCTCGAGAGCGCCATCATCATGATCGTGAGGAACGGCAGCTGCTGCTTCGTGCTCGCGAACACGTTGACGACCTGCGGCACCACGTAGCTCAGCAGAAACGTGACGATACCGAACGCGATGATCGTGACGATGGTCGGATACGTGAACGCGAGGATGATCTTCTGCTTGAGCGCGTTGCGCTGCTCGATGTAATCGGCGAGGCGCGACAACACGAGACCCAGCTTGCCCGTATGTTCACCGGCCGCGACGAGCGCGCGATAGATCTCGGGAAAATCCTTCGGATGCTGCGACAGCGCATTGGCGAGCGAATGGCCGCCGAGCACTTCGGCGCGAATCGCCGCCATCAGCTCGCGGATGTAGTCGCGCTCCGACTGCTCGGTCAGCACGGCGAGCGCTTCGTCGAGCGGCAGGCCCGCGATCAGCAGGCTCGCGAGTTGCCGCGTGAGAATCGCCTGTTCGCGCTGCGAGAGCTTGCGCCCAAGCGACAGCCGCTGGCTGCGCTCGCCGCGCGTGCGCGTCGCGGCCGGCTCGACGACGAGCGGCGTGAGCCCTTGCGTGCGCAACTGCGTGCGCGCGCCGCGTGCGCTGTCGGCGTCGAGCACGCCTTTTTGCGCCTTGCCTGCGGCGTCGATTGCTTCGAAGCGAAATGCGGGCATGGGCTCAGACTCCGCCCGTCACGCGTATCACTTCCTCGAGCGACGTCATGCCCGACGCCAGCCAGCGCTCGCCATCCTCGCGCAACGTGCGCATGCCCTGCGCGCGGCCCGCTTCCGCAATTTCGGCGTCGGCGGCATTGCGGTGGACCAGCGTGCGGATCGATTCGTCGATGTTGAGCAGTTCATACACGCCGCGACGCCCGGCGTACCCCGAATGCCCGCACTTGTCACAGCCGACGGGGTGCCACACCTTGCGGCCGCCTTCTTCTTCGCGCTCTTCCTTGCACACGGGACACAGCCGCCGCACGAGACGCTGCGCGAGCACGCCGAGCAGCGACGACGCGAGCAGATACGGCTCGACGCCCATATCCGTCAAACGCGTCACGGCCGATGCGGCATCGTTCGTGTGCAGCGTCGCGAGCACGAGGTGGCCGGTCAGCGACGCCTGCACCGCGATCTGCGCTGTTTCGAGGTCGCGGATTTCGCCGATCATGATGATGTCCGGGTCCTGACGCAGAATCGAACGCAGCGCGCGGGCGAAGGTCATGCCGATGCGCTCGTTCACCTGCGTCTGACCGATGCCGGACAGGTCGTATTCGATCGGGTCTTCGACGGTCATGATGTTCGTCGTCGCCGTTTCGAGCCGCGACATCGACGCGTAGAGCGTCGTCGTCTTGCCCGAACCCGTCGGGCCCGTGACGAGCACGATGCCGTGCGGACGCGAAATCAGCTTGTCGAACTGCGCGAGCGTATCGGGCGCCATGCCGAGCGCTTCGAGATTCAGGCGCTGCGCGTCTTTTTCCAGCAGACGCAACACCGCGCGCTCGCCGTGACCCGTCGGCAGTGTCGAGACGCGCACGTCGACAGGCCGTCCACCGACGCGCAGCGTAATGCGGCCATCCTGCGGCAGACGCTTCTCGGCGATGTCGAGCTGCGCCATGATCTTGATCCGCGAAATCAGCGCGCCGTGCAGCGCCTTTTTCGGACGCACGACATCGCGCAGCGTGCCGTCGACGCGAAAACGCACCACCGATGCATTCTCGAACGGCTCGATGTGAATATCCGATGCCTGCTCGCGCGCGGCCTGCGTGAGCAGCGCGTTGATCATGCGGATGATCGGCGCGTCGTCTTCCGATTCCAGCAGGTCTTCCACTTCGGGAATGTCCTGCATCAGACGCGACAGATCGACTTCGCCTTCCACTTCGCCGACCACCTGTGCCGCGCTGCCATCCTGGCGCGCGTACGCCTGATTGATCGCCTGCGCGAGTTCGTCCGCGTTCGTGCGCACGACCGATACCGCGCCGAAATTGCGCACGACTTCGGCGAGCGCGGCCTGACTCGTGCGCTCGCTGATCCACACCTCCATCGTATCGGCGTGCTGATGCGCGACGAGGATCTGACCGCTCTTCGCGAAGCCGTACGGCACGAGCCGCGCGGCGAGCGGCGAGGGCGCTTCGCGCGCTGTTTGAGCGGATGTTTCCGGTGCTTCGCGTACGCCTTCCGTCGTAGCGGCGGCGTGCGGCCCGGAAAGCGGCGTCGTGCTCACGGTCTTGCTCCGGGTGAGGCAATCGTGCCTTGGGTTGCAGCACCTGGCGTGCCCGGCGTTCCGTTCGTGCCATTGGCGCCGTTCGCGGTGTTCGTGCCGTTCACGCTGTTTACACCATTCGCGCCGTTGGTGCCGTTGATGCTGTTCACACCACTTGCGCCGTTCAGAGCGTTCGCACCGTTTGCAGCACCGTTTGCGCCGTTCACACCATTCGGACCATTCGCGCCATTGGGACCATACACGTCACTCGCGCCATTCGGCGCCTGCGGCCGGCGCGTCATGTTGTTGAAGTCGAGCAGATTCTGCGCGGGCACGCCGCCTTCGCTCGGTCCCGGTGGTGCGGGCGGCAGCATCGGCACGTTCTTGTCGCGGATCAGGTTATTGTCCGTCTGATAGTCGCCCTGCTGCGCGCGCAGATAGTCGTAACGGCTCAGCGCAATCGACGAACTCGTCGCCTGATCTCGCACGATCACGGGCCGCAGGAACACCATCACATTGGTCTTCGTGCGCGTCTTGTTTTCCGAGCGGAACAACTGGCCGAGCCACGGGATGTCGCCGAGCAGCGGCACCTTGCTATTGCCGTTCGAGTAGTTGTCCTGCATCAGGCCGCCGAGCACGATGATCTCGCCATCGTCGGACAGCACCGTCGACTGCACCGAACGCTTGATGATCGTCACGCCGCCCGGATTGTTCGTCGACGTCGGATCGACGGACGAGTCTTCCGAATAGATTTGCAGCTTGATGATGCCGCCATCGGTAATCTGCGGCTTCACGTGCAGCACGATACCGACGTCCTGCCGGTCGAACGTGTTGAACGCGGTCACGGACGTCGCGGCGTTCGCGGTCGGCGTCGCATACGAACCCGTCACGACAGGCACGTTCGAGCCGACGACGATCTTTGCTTCCTCGTTGTCGAGCGTGATCAGGTTAGGCGTCGACAGGATGTTCGCGTCGCTCGATTGCGACAGCGCCTGCAACAGGCCGCCGAGACCGAACACATTGCCGAAGCGGTGCAGCAGGCCGATATTCAGGCCGTTGTTCAGCAGGCTCGTGCCTGTCGTCGCGAGCGCCGCGGCCGGGTTGTTCGCGATGATCGCGCCCTGCGCGGTCAGGTTCACGATGCCCTGGCTGCCGTTCGAATTGAAGTTCGAACTACCGTACAGACCGTTGTTGCCGCCGTTCGACAGCAGCGCGCCCTGCCACTGGATACCCAGATTCGCGCTCGTCGTCGCCGACAGCTCGACGATCAGCGCCTCGATATACACCTGCGCGCGGCGCGAATCGAGCTGGTCGATCACGCTGCGCAGATTGCGGTAGACGGGGTCGGACGCGGTGATGATCAGCGAGTTCGTCGCCGAGTCGGCCTGGATCATGCCGCCGGGCTGGTTCTCGTCGTTGCCGCCGCCGCCTTCCTTTTCGCCAAGAAACGCCGCGTTGTTGTTGCCCTGGCCGCCATAGTTGCTGCCGCCGCCAAGCGGATTGCTGCCCATCGACGACGACGACGAACCACCGAGCGAGCCGCCTGGCAGCGGAGGCTGGCCCGACGTGCCCGTCGACGAGCTCGAGTTGCCCTGGTTGAACGAGTTGGCAGCATTGCCGCCGCTCGACGACGTCGATTCGTTGCCGCCCTTGCCGAGCATGCCGCGCAGCGTCTTCGCAAGCCGCACGGCATCGGCGTTGCGCAGTTGCACGACGTGGATGTTGCCGGGCTGGCCCGTTGCCGCATCGAGCTGCTTCGCAAGCGACTTCGCCGCCGCGAGGCGCGCCGCGTTCGACGCGCGCAGCATCAGCGAATTCGTGCGCGGATCAGCCTGCACGGAGACCTTCAGCGTCGCATCCGTATTACCGATCGAACCGGGGTCGAGCATCTTGGACATCTGCGTTGCAACGTCGATCGCGTTCGCGTTCTTCAGCTGCACGACCTGCACCTGCTGGCCGGCTGCCGTATCGACGCCCGCGATGATCTGCGCGATGCGGCGCACGTTATCCGCGTAGTCGGTGACGACGATCGT
This sequence comes from Paraburkholderia diazotrophica, assembly GCF_038900755.1. Classification (GTDB taxonomy): domain Bacteria; phylum Pseudomonadota; class Gammaproteobacteria; order Burkholderiales; family Burkholderiaceae; genus Paraburkholderia; species Paraburkholderia diazotrophica_A. The sequence goes on along the minus strand of NZ_JBBPEN010000007.1, from coordinate 112,135 downwards.
GTTGTTCGACGGATACGCGGCGACCGTGTTGTTCGGCGAGATGAGCGGGCGCAGCACGGGCAACAGGTTGTTCGCCGATTCGTTCTTCAGCTGGAACACCTGCGTGATGACCTGATCGCCGCGCGCCGCGGGCGCGTTGCCGACGTAGGTCGGCACGCCCTGCAGTTTAGCGTCGGCTTCGGGCACCACCTTTAGCACGCCGTGATCCTGCACCAGCGAAAAGCCCTGCATCCGCAACGCGGACTGCAAGGTCTTCAATGCCTGGTCTTCGGGGACAGGGTTCTCGGACACGAGATTCAGCTGCCCTTTCACGCGCGGGTCGACGATGATCGTCTTGCCCGTCGCCGCGCCGATCGCCTTGGCGACCTGGTCGATGTCGGCGTTGACGAAATTGAGCGTCACCTGTGCGTGTGCAGTGTGCGCAGTGATCATGCCAGCGACCAGCAGCGCTGTCGCCACGCGACGCAATGCCATACGATTTCTTCTCATGGATAGGATTTCGAAGCCGACGGTGTGATCCGCCGACGATCATGCACAGTGGACGACCGGCCGACACAACGTCGTCCTCGGTCTGACGCGACGTTCCCACAGCAGCGAATGCCGGAAACGCCTTGCTTCCCTGTAACCGAAAACAATGAACAGTAACAGCTTTTCGTGTCGGAAATGTCACAAAAACCGGAAGGCCGGTTCGATTCCTCTAACGATTTCAATCAGACTATCGTCCGATTGCGTGCTTCGTTACGTTCTTGAAAGTTTATGACTCGGACCGTACGTTGTTACACACGGTTTCCCTTTGGCCGCCATTTACTGGCTTATGTCGGTTGGCCAACTTTGACGCGACATATCCAGCCGGTATGATACGGGCGGATCCAGTCATCCGAGCATAACATGCGTAGCGGGTTTTCCCGAGTGCAGGCCCGCCGGATAAGGGTTTCGAGTCGTCTTTACCGTTTTTTCCGTTCGCACACCGACATAGTTCGCCATCTTGACCGATGAAGCCGTCCTCACTCACCGTCGCCGTTGGACTTGCAGCGCTGCTGGGCGCCGGGTCTGCGCGCGCGGACTGCTTTGACGAGGCCGCCAGTTATCAGAAAGTCAATCCGCTGATCCTGCGGGCCATCGCCTGGCAGGAATCGCACAACCGTCCAGCCGCAGTGCACAAGAACGCCAACGGCTCCACCGATTACGGCGTCATGCAGATCAACTCCGTGCATCTGCCCACGCTTGCGCAGTACGGCATTTCGCAGGGTACGTTGATGGAGCCGTGCAAGAACGTGTACATCGCTGCATGGCATCTGCGGCAGAAGATGAACAAGTACGGCAACACGTGGGCGGCCGTCGGCGCATACCATTCCGAAACGCCATCGCTGCGCGACGAGTACGCAAGGCAAATCGTTGCGATACTTCGCAAGTGGAACCTGATGCCTCCCGTCAATGGTCGCGCACGCACGTCCGTCACCGCGGACAACGACACGCGTCGATCTCCCGCCAATTGATGCACAATGCGGCTTCGTGCTGCTGCCGGTTAGCGTCCACTTCCGTCTGAGTCCGAAGCCCGCTGTCTGACGCCCACCGGCGCATTGTCTTTCACCTTCGAGTTTTTCGCACCACGATGAACCAGCCGCTTTTGCCCGTCACCGTGATTTCCGGTTTTCTGGGCGCCGGCAAGACCGCGCTCGTCGATCAGATTCTGTCCACCCGCAACGGCCCGCGCGTAGCGGCGATCGTCACCGATCTCGCCGCCGTTCGCGTCGATATCGACAACGCAGCGCCCGCGTCTTCCACGGCTTCGCGCATCGAACTGCCGAACGGCTGCGTCTGCGTGCAAGCCGGAGAAGATCTGCTCGAACAGATACTGGAACTCGCGTCTGCGGCTGATCGCTTCGATGCCGTCGTAATCGAAGCATCGGGTATCGACGAACCGATGGATCTCGTCGAGTCGATCATCGAGGACGAATCGCTGAGCGCGCGCGTGCGTGTCGACACTGCTGTGACGGTTGTCGATGCAGCCAATTTTCTGCGCGACTATGCATCGACGGATGCGCTGTCCGAGCGCGGCATCGCCGCCCATGAACACGATGACCGAACGATCGTCGAGGTGCTGATCGAGCAGATCGAGTTCAGCGACGTACTCGTGATCAACAAGGCCGACCTCGTTTCCGCCGACGATCTCGCGCATTTTCAGGCGATCCTCGCCGCGCTCAATCCGCGCGCGGCGCAGATCGCGAGCAGCTACGGCAACACGCCCATCGACGAAGTGATTGGCACGGCGCGCTTCGATTACGACGCGACGTCCAACGCGGCGGGCTGGCTCGCGTTGCTGCACGATCCGCTCAGTCATCAGGAAGCGGGCGGGGGCAGAGGCGTCGGACACATCGTCTATCGCGCGCGGCGGCCGTTTCATCCGCAGCGTCTATGGGCGCTGCTCCACGAGGAATGGAAGGGCGTGCTGCGCGGCAAGGGCTTCTTCTGGCTTGCGACGCGCAACGACATTGGCGGTTCGCTGTCGCAGGCGGGCGGCGCATGCCGACCCGCGCCTGCCGGAACATGGTGGGCCGCGCAGGATCGCAGCGAATGGCCCGACGGAGACGACGAGCTGCTCGAAGAGATCGCGGCGGACTGGCATGGCGACGCAGACGACTTCACGATCGGCGACCGTCGCCAGGAGCTGGTGCTGATCGGCGTCGATATCGAACCGGCGAAGTGGCGGGCAAAGTTCGACGCGTGCCTGTTGACGGACGCCGAATATGCATTGGGCGCGGAAGGCTGGCGGCGACTGCCGGACCCGTTCCCCGCGTGGAATCTCGAAGACGACGACCACGATCACGAACATGATCACGATCATGCGCATCATCACCATCACGATAACGATGGCGATCACCACCATCATTGAACATGATCGACTGACGCCCGTCATCGCGAAGCGCGGACGAAAAAAAACCCGCCAGTGGCGGGTGTCAACAAATCAGGCGCTGATGCTTAGCGCTTGTTGACTGCGTCCTTGAACGCCTTGCCAGCCGTGAACTTGACGGTCTTCGCGGCCGGAATCTTGATGGTTTCGCCCGTCTTCGGGTTGCGGCCCGTACGTGCTGCGCGCTTGCCCGAACCGAAGCTGCCGAAGCCGATCAACTGGACTGCATCACCCTTCGCCACAGCCTTCTTGATAACTTCAAGCAGCGTGTCCAGCGTTTCGCCGGTTTGAGCCTTGCTGGCGCCCGTCTGACCTGCGACGGCGTCGATCAGTTCCTGTTTGTTCATTAAGGTTCCTTTCTGGTTTAGGTTGACACGAACAGCGCGAACGCGCCGATTATACGTGCGCGCGCCGCGCCGTCGAGCAGCGACGGCTCGGGAATACCCCGCACTCCCGCGGCACGCAAGGCAACGCGCAGAGCACCGTGCTGCCGCTTCCCTCGCGGCGCTTGCTATGATAGCGCAGCGCAAACCCAATCTGGATAAGGGTTTCGAAGAATTACACGCTGCAACGCCTTATACAGCATGGAAAGCAGCTTTTTTTACTTCGAGCGCATCGAATAGACACTATTGGCAGCGCTCAAAGCCCCGTCAGCGTTGGTTTTTGCCAACGTTCGGCCGGTCTGGGACGGCCGCCAGGCGGCGTCTGGACGGGGTTTAACGGGTGTTGGCCCGAGCTTCCAGCGTCGCGATCAGCGTTCATGAGGACGTTTGCCTGCATCCGGATTTATCCCGGATTCCTCCCGAATTCATTCTTCCGCACTGCATCTCAACGCGCATGACCGAGCCGCTCATTCCCGCCGTTCTTGCCTTTCGCGACAACGGCACACCGTATTCCCCGCGTTACGAAGACATCTATCACAGCGCGGTTGGCGCGCTTGAGCAGGCGGAGCATGTCTTTCTCAAGGGCAACGATCTGCCTGAGCGCTGGCAAAAGCGGCGGCTCTTTACCGTGCTGGAGACGGGTTTCGGGATCGGCATCAACTTTCTCGCGACGTGGGCCGCATGGCGCGCGGACCCCGATCGCTGCGACCGGCTGCACTTCGTCTCGACCGAAAAGCATCCGTTCGCGGCGGCCGATCTGATCGCGGCAAGCGCGCCAGCCGTTGCAGATACATCGATTGCGCCGCTCGCCCGGCAGCTCGCCGATGCGTGGCCGACGCTCGTGCCCGGCATGCATCGGCTCGAATTCGAAGACGGCCGCGTGACGCTCACGCTCGTCTTCGGCGACGCTGCGCATATGCTGCACTCGCTCTGGCTGCGCGCCGATGCGTTCTATCTGGACGGCTTTTCGCCCGCCAAAAATCCCGAGCTATGGACGCCCGCGGTCTTCAAGTCGCTCGCGCGCCTCGCCGGCGATCATGCGACCTTCGCCACTTATACGAGCGCGGGCGAGGTCAAACGCGCTCTGCAGCAAGCCGGCTTCGAGTATCGCAAGATTGACGGATTCGGATGGAAGCGGGCAATGCTCGTCGGCCACTTTGCGCCGCGCTACCGCGTGCGGCGTCACGAGCCGCCGCTGCCGCTTGCCGTCGATGAACGGCATGCGATCGTCATCGGCACGGGGCTCGCCGGTTGCGCCGCGATCGACCGTCTGACCGCGCGCGGCTGGCGCGTGACGTCGCTCGAACGGCATCCGGCCGTCGCCCGCGATGCATCGGGCAATCCCGCCGGCGTGTTTCATCCGATGATGTCGCGCGACGATAGCGTCGGCTCGCGCATCACACGCGCCGGTTTCCTCTATGCGTTGCGGCATTGGTCGTCGCTGGAGCGGCGCGGTCATCGTCCGATGCGCGGTCCTGAAGGACTTTTGCAAATCGCCGCCGACGAAGACGAAGCGGTCGCAATGGCTCAGGCATTTGCCGCGTTCGCCTATCCACAGGACTACGTGACACCCGTTTCATCCGACGATGCGCAGCGCATCGCCAACATGCGCGTTGCGCGAGGCGGCTGGCTGTTTCCGCACGGCGGCTGGATCTCGCCTGCGTCGCTGTGCGCCGCGCAGTGCGATGCGTCGCAGGCGTTGCTCGAACGGCGCTTCGATGTCGAAGCCGCGCGCGTCGAACGCATGGGCAACGAGTGGCTCGTCGTCGATCCCGACGGCGACCCGATCGCCAGCGCGCCTGTCGTCATCTTTGCCAATGCGCATGAAGCAGCGCGCGTCGCCGGCTTGCGTCATGCGCCGACGCGCAGCGTGCGCGGCCAATTGACGCTGCTATCCGAAAGCGCTGCAAAAGCGCTTCGCATGCCCGTGATCGGCGAAGGGTACGCGGTGCCGCTACCCAACGGCATCACGCTGACGGGCGGGAGCTACGACATCGACGATCCCGACACCGCCTTGCGGACCGACGCGCACATCGAAAACATCGAGCGCATCGCGCGCCTGCTGCCCGATATGGGCGAAGCGATCGATACGGGAAAGCGGGCGTCGCTGGAAGGGCGCGTCGGGTTCCGCTGCGTGACGAGCGACCGCTTGCCGATGATCGGCGCGTTCGCCGACGAATCGGCGGCCATTCGCGACGCCGACAAGCTGCGCGGCGCGTGGCCACTCGATCTGCCGCGTACACAGGGACTCTATGGCGCATTCGCGTTCGGCTCGCGCGGACTGATATGGGCGTCGCTCGGCGCCGAACTGATCACATCGCAGATCGAAGGCGAGCCCTGGCCGGTCGAGCGCGAGCTAGCGGAAGCCCTCGACCCCGCGCGCTTTCTCCTGCGCGCACTGCGCCAGGGAACCGCGCGCTGAGGTTCATTCCCGTCGAAAGTTATCCACGGCGCTCTGTGGATAACCGGAAGAATTGCACGCGAAACTCGTGTGGAATCGATGTGGACGTAAACGGGGTAACTCGAGCACTCCACAAAACCCATGAAAAGTTATCCGCAGAAGCCTGCCCGGCGCGCACATCAAACGCATCCGGTTATGCGTTCGGCAAGACGCTGATTCGTTTCGGTAAACGCGGCTTGTCCACAGAAACGCGGCGGCCTTGTTAACTTCTACTACGTATACATACAGGTAAACCTACAGATAAAAGGCCTGCGGTCAATCGACGCGCGACGGCATCGTTTCGACTCTGTTCAAAAGTCGGCTTCGCTCGCTTCGCGAACGGGCCTGCGTGCGCGAAGCGCGAGACTCAAAAGTACGGTTGCTTGAACGACCAAACTCGATGACGATCCAACGCAAGATTCCTCCGGGCAAACCCGCTCAAAGCAGGCGCAGCAAGGCGTTCAGCTGCAAACAGCGGCGGGTTTCCGGTCGCTTTTTCCTGTTGTCATGTAATTAGCGTACGTTTTTACCGCTTTGACTGTCTGTTCGACGCTTTTCCGTCAATCGTAAAAAACCTATGGCACAATCGCCGTTCTTCCGCGTCGTGTTTTGCCTCCGCACCGACGCGCCAATGGAACGGTTGCCGGACCACCAGAATCTGATTCAAAAGTCGACGGCGCTCTTTTCACTCACGTCGGGCCGCCCGTAGTCACGCGGCATCGGCATGTTCGTTTCAGTTTTTCATCCGATCGTTGACAGCTCGCAACGCCGGTAGACGCGAACCGATCGCGGCAACGGATACGGCGTGCGCTTCGCGTGCCGCTTTTGCCCGTCCGCGTTGCCAGCGGTTGTCGTAAAGGAGAAGCCACCACGATGAAGTCGGCGTTTTCATTTTTTCCAGCGTGGCCGCTCACGCCCGATGCCATTTTCTGGGCAGGCCTTGCATTGCTCGCCGCGGGGCTCGTCGGCGAGTTGTGCTATCGCGCGTGGCATCTGCCGCGCGTTTCCGGCTATGCCGTGATCGGACTGATCGCGGGCGCGGCGGGGTCCGGCGTGATCGATCCGGAGTCATCGGCGGCCGCGCGTCCGCTGCTCGATGTCGCGCTCGGTCTTCTGCTGTTCGAGCTCGGCAGCCGGCTGGACTTGCGCTGGATTCGCCGCAATACATGGCTCATCGTGTCGAGCGTCGCCGAATCGACGCTGACGTTCGTGCTCGTGCTGCTCGTGCTGTTGTTCCTGAAAGTGCCGACGGTGACGGCGCTCGTGCTCGCGTCGATCGCGATGGCGACGTCGCCCGCGATGGTGATCCAGCTGAAAACCGAGTTGCGCGCAGAAGGCCAGGTCACACAGCGTCTGATGACGCTCACCGCGCTGAACAGCATGTATGCCGTGATCGTCGAAAAACTCGCGTCGGGCTGGCTGCATCAGGAGGCGTACGGCAATCTGCTCGCGACGATTCTTCAACCGCTTTATCTGCTGATCGGTTCGCTGATCCTTGCGTACCTGGTCGCGCGGACGATCACGTTCTTTTACAAGCGCGTGAATCTTCAGGACGAGCACTCGTTCGTCGCGCTGTTCGGCCTTGTGCTGCTGGCGATCGCGGTTGCGCATGTCTTCAAGCTGTCGACGATACTGAGCCTGCTCGCCGCCGGCATCATCGTGAAGAATCTGGAAGCGCGCCCGCAGCTTTGGCCGCAGCATTTCGGCACGGCCGGCTGGCTGTTGACGGTGATTCTGTTCGTGCTCACCTTGACGACCTTCGAATGGAAGGACATCGCGATGGGCGGTATCGCCGCCGTCGGGCTGATCGTCGCGCGGCTGATCGCGAAGCTGGTCGGCGTGCTCGCGTTCGCCAAGCCGAGCGGTCTGAACATGAAGCAGGGCATGGCGCTCGGCCTGTCGCTGTCGCCGATGTCGGCGCTCGCCTATCTGCTCGTCGACGACACCTACCAGCTTTATCCAACTTTCGACCCGACGCTGCGCGCGATCATCATGTGCACGATCGTCGTCTTGCAGCTCGTCGGGCCTTGGCTCGTGTACCGCTCCCTCGCGCTTGTCGGCGAGCGGCGCGAGTGAATATGCATCAGCGCGGATGAGCGCGGCAAAATAAGCGCAGCGAGAAGGGCTGCAAAAAGCGCGGCAAATCTTTCGCGCATCAGTGCGCCTAGCCGCGGCATCCGACAGTCAATCCGGCCAGACGCGTTCGACATCGTTCGCCGCCCGGCCGACATGAATCAGGAAACGCCATGTCACTCGAAGCCTTCGTCGATTCGAAACCGTTCACGTTCGGTGTCGAACTCGAGATGCAAGTCGTCAATACGCACGACTATGATCTGACCAAAGCGGGCACGGATCTCATGCGGCTCATCAAGGACGAAAAGATTCCCGGCAACATCACGCCGGAAATTACCGAAAGCATGATCGAGCTGTCGACGGGCATCTGCACGACGCACGAGCAGGCCGTCGCCGATCTGAGAGCGATTCGCGATGTGCTCGTCGCCGCGGCCGACCGCCTGAATGTGGGCTTGTGCGGCGGCGGCACGCACGCGTTCCAGCAATGGAGCGAACGGCAGATCGTCGATACGCCGCGCTTTCAATACCTTTCGGAACTCTACGGTTATCTTGCGAAACAGTTCACGGTGTTCGGCCAGCACGTGCACATCGGCTGTCCGGATGCGGATAGCGCGTTGTTCCTGCTGCATTCGATGTCGCGCTACATTCCGCATTTCATCGCGCTGTCGGCATCGTCGCCGTTCGTACAGGGCGTCGATACGGGCTTTCACTCGGCACGCCTGAACTCCGTGTTCGCGTTTCCGATGTCGGGCCGCGCGCCGTTCGTCCTCACGTGGGAGAGCTTCAAGGAATATTTTTCGAAGATGGTGCATACGGGCGTCGTCAACAGCATGAAGGACTTTTACTGGGACATCCGGCCCAAGCCCGGCTTCGGCACGATCGAAGTGCGGGTGATGGACACGCCGCTTTCGGTGGATCGCGCGGCCGCCATCGCGTGCTACATCCAGACGCTCGCGCGGCATCTGCTGCTCGACAAGCCATTGACGCCAAAGGAAGACGACTACCTCGTCTACACGTTCAACCGCTTCGAGGCCTGCCGCTTCGGCCTCGCGGGCACCTGCATCGATCCGCAGACGGGCGAACGCCGCACCATTTCCGAAGACATCATCCACACGCTCGAACGCATCGCACCTCACGCGGATGCGCTGGCATCGGGCAACGCTCTGGAGGAAATCGGCGCGATCGCGCGCGGTCAGGTCAACGATGCGACGTGGCTGCGCAACGTCGTCAAGCAGGAGAAATCGCTGCATGAAGCCGTGCGGCAGCAGTGTCTGCAATGGCGCGCGTGAGCCGGACCGCACGATTCGATCCCGCATGCGCTTGCGGCGCTATCGCTGCGCTGCAAATAGGCGAAGGCGCATAACCCCGACGAAACCCGCTTTTTTGCGGGTTTTTTATTTGTCGAATGCCGATGGCGGGTGCTTCAGGTATTTCCAATGTTTACGTATACAAACGTAGTAGTAGTTAACAAGCATTGCGTTCGCCTGTGGACAACCGAATAATTTCCTGAAAACTCAACGGACTGTGTAAACGATAACCGCGCGGATCGGTCGTGCATCGCGACCGGGAACCCAGGACAACAATCTGCCGCACGTTCGTCGGCGCTCCTGTTATCAAGAATCGGCGCACATGTCGTCCCGGTCTTATCCCGGGGTTATCCACAGATTGCATGGGATAACTTAGCTGTACGATTCGCCGCTCTCGAATAGAATGTCGTTTTTCGTTGTTGCCGTCAGTTTTCGAGCAGGAAAGCGAAACAGTCGCAACGGAACACGGAGCGTTAGCAGTCCCGGTGCAAGCGGCCGAAACAGGCCTGCGTCACAGGTATTTTTGAGATAGTAGATATTGGCGAGCCGGATTGACCGGCGAATCGTCGTCCCCAACAGACTGTCGGCGAGCCGGCATCGCAGATCGGATGTCGACGCGCAACGGCATGCAGTCAACAAACGAACGAAAGACTATGAGCGAAGGCGTATACGGAGAGCAGGCAACCGGGCGGGTGACCCACAGCCTGTTGCGACTCAGCACGGCGATGCGGAGCCAGGCATGGGAGTGGGCGGAAGGCGCGGGTTTGACGCCGACTCAAGGCGAGATCCTCGTGCTGCTGATGCAGCGCAAGGGGCCGATGCGTCTCGGCGAAATCGCCCGCGAAACGGCGCTGACGGCCGCGACCACGAGCGATGCCGTCAGCACACTGGAAAGCAAGGGCCTGGTCGAAAAGCGCCGCGCCCTGGACGACGGACGCGCGCTCGCCGTGCGTCTGACGGCACGCGGCCGCACCGCGGCCAAGCGCGCCGCGCAATGGCCCGACTTCCTCGCGAAGGCGGTCGGCACGCTGCGCGATGAAGAACAATCGCTGTTCTATCGCACGCTGCTGAAGACCGTGCGCCAGCTGGAAGTGCAAGGCCATATTCCGCCGCACCGGATGTGCGTGACATGCACGCATTTCGAACCGAGCAAGAACCCGAAGAAAACGCCGCATCGCTGCGTGTTGCTCGATCTGTCGATGGTGGACACCGACCTGCGCCTGGACTGCTCGGTGCACGAAACGGCCGACGCCGCCACGCAGAAAAAGACCTGGAAGATTTTCGCGCAGCAAGCCTGAGTCGGCTAAACTGCGAAGCCGGCCGCCGATCGATCGGCGGCCGGCTGCGCGCGCGTCGCCCGTGCATCGGCAGGCGGCGTGTCTTTCGACGCGTCGTTCGGCGTGTTTAGTCAACCTGACGGTGGATTTGCCGATGAATCACGAAGTTCTGGCCATACGCCACGTGCACTTCGAGGATCTGGGCAGTCTCGAACGGGTGCTCGGCGACCGGGGGCGCCCGGTCCGTTATCTCGATGTCGGCTTCGCGCGCATCGAGGCGCCGGACCCTGTGATGCCGTCGCTGATGGTGATTCTCGGCGGCCCGATCAGCGCGTACGACGACGACCATTACCCGACGCTCGGGCCGCTCGTCGCGATGATCGAAAAGCGCATCGCGGCCGGCTTGCCGACGCTCGGCATCTGTCTTGGCGCGCAACTGATCGCGCGCGTGCTCGGCTCGCGCGTCTATCCGTCGGGCAATACCGAAATCGGCTGGACACCGCTGACGCTCACCGACGCCGGCAAGCGTTCGCCGCTGCGCCATCTCGACGGAGCGCACACGTCGATGCTTCATTGGCACGGCGACACATTCGATCTTCCGCAAGGCGCGGTGCATCTCGCATCGACGCCCGCCTGCGATAACCAGGCGTTCTCATGGGGCAAGCACGTGCTTGGCCTGCAATGCCATCCGGAAATCCGCACCGACCGATTCGAGCCGTGGCTGATCGGCAATGCCGGCGAAATCGCGGGTCATGGCCTCGACGTGCGCAAGCTGCGTGCCGATACGGCCATGCACGGCCCGACGCTGGAAGGCGCGGCGTGCACAATGTTCGGCGAATGGCTCGATCAACTCGCAACGAAGTCCTGAATTTTCGATAGCCTGCCGTGGATAACCGCGTTTTTACCGTCGATGCCGTGCTGACCGGCAAGATTGCGCAACTCGGCGAGCACGGCAAGACGAGCGCAATCGGCAAGACGCCCGTCGAAGGGCGCGTATGTCTCGGCGAAACGGGACTCGAAGGCGATCAGCAAGCCGAACTCAAGCATCATGGCGGCCCCGAAAAGGCGCTGCATCACTATGCGTTCGATCACTACGCGACGTGGCGCGCGCAATGGCACGCGGGCGAGGTCGGTCTCGCGCGGCTCGGTGGCCCCGGCGCGTTCGGCGAAAACATCAGCACATCCGGCATGACGGAAACGAACGTTTGCGTCGGCGACGTGTATCGGATCGGCAGTGCGATCGTGCAGGTGTCACAGCCGCGACAGCCGTGCTGGAAGCTGAACCTGTGTTTCGGCCGCGCGGACATGTCGCGCGCAGTGCAGGACACGCGTCGCACCGGTTGGTATTACCGCGTGCTCGAAGCAGGAGAGATAGGCGCAGGCGATGCGATCGAACGGCTTGCGCGTCCTCATGCCGAGTGGACAGTCGAGCGTCTGTTGCGCGTGCTGTACGTCGATCGCGACGATTTGCGCGCGCTCGAAGGCATGGCGAAGCTCGATACGCTCACGGCTTCGTGGCGGAAGATCGCGATCAGTCGCATCGAAAGCGGCCAGGTCGAATCGTGGACGAAGCGCCTCGACACACCCGCTGCCCAACACTGATTCATTTCATTCGCTGCGCGGTTCAGGCATGACGGCAATGAAGCAGCCGAACGTCTGCAGCGATTCAGGGCGGGTGCTATCCTCAATCGCTCTTGAGTTTGAACGGGCATTCAAAGCCATGAGCGCTCTCTTTACTCCGCTCACGCTGCGTAGCGTGACGCTGCCAAACCGCATCGTCGTGTCACCCATGTGTCAGTACTCCGCCGAACGCGGCGAAGCGACGGCATGGCACATGATTCATCTCGGTCATCTCGCGCTGTCGGGGGCGGGCATGCTGTGCATCGAAGCGACGGCCGTCGAGCCCGATGGCCGCATCACGCCCGCCGATCTCGGCCTGTGGGACGACGTGACGGAAGATGCGCTGAAGCCCGTGCTGGCCGCGATTCGCAAGCATTCGAAAGTGCATGTCGCGATGCAGCTGTCGCATGCGGGCCGCAAGGCATCGAGTGACGTGCCGTGGGAAGGCGGGCAACTGATCCCCGTCGCCGAAGGAGGCTGGCTGCCGCATGCGCCGTCGGCCCTGCCGCACAAGGCTGGCGAAGAGCCGCCGCTTGCGCTCGACATTCCGGGCCTCAATCGCATTCGCGAAGCGTTCGCAGCGACGGCGCGCCGTGCCGCGCGTCTCGGCATCGATGCACTCGAAGTGCACGCCGCACACGGCTATCTGCTGCATCAGTTCCTGTCGCCAATCGCCAACCAGCGCACCGACGACTATGGCGGCTCGCGCGAAAACCGGATGCGTTTTCCACTCGAAATCTTCGACATCGTGCGTGCCGCGTTTCCCGCCGACAAACCCGTCGGCATACGCGTGTCGGCGATCGATTGGGTCGAGGGCGGCATCGCGATCGAAGACACGATCGCCTTTGCGCAGGAGTTGAAGAAGCGCGGCTGCGACTGGATCGACGTGTCGTCGGGTGGTGTGTCGCCGTTGCAGAAGATTCCGCTCGAGCCCGGCTATCAGGCGCCGTTCGCGAAAGCGGTGAGGGCGGCGACGGGCATGACGACGATCGCCGTCGGCCTCATCACGGACCCCGAGCATGCCAACGGCCTGATCGAAGAAGGCGACGCGGATCTCGTCGCGATGGCCCGCGCAATGCTCTACGATCCGCGCTGGCCGTGGCATGCGGCCGCGAAGCTCGGCGCGAGCGTCGATGCCCCGCCGCAATACTGGCGCTCTCAACCGCGCGATCAGAAGGCGCTGTTCGGTGACATCTCGTTCGGTCAGCGCTGACATGTTTGCTTTCCCGCGCGCAGGATTTGCCGCGAACCGCTCACTGCAAATGCAGATGGTCACGTTTGACGGTTGAACGAAGCCGCATCATCCGTGTACGATTTCGTTTGTGACGCTTCGTGCATCACATCGACGCGGCGCCAGCACGGCGCCGCGTTTGCTATCCGCGTCGGAAAACCAGCGTGACGGACGCGGCACATGGCGCGGCGGCATCGCAGAACAACAGCTTGCTCACCCAACGTTCTACAAAGGATTGATTCAATGAGTTCACGCAGGATCGCTGTGCGTCAATCGGGCGTGCACGGCAAAGGCGTGTTTGCACTCGAACCGATCGCAGCCGGCGAGCGCCTGATCGAATACAAGGGCGAACGGATCTCGTGGAAGGAAGCGTTGCGGCGCCATCCTCACAATCCGGACGAACCGAATCACACGTTCTACTTCGCGCTCGACAACGGGGACGTGATCGACGGCAAGGTGAAGGGCAATAGCGCGCGCTGGATCAACCACTCGTGCGCGCCGAATTGCGAGGCGGAAGAAATCGACGGCCACGTGTATATCGACGCATTGCGCGATATCGGCGCGGGCGAAGAACTGTTCTACGACTACGGGCTCGTGATCGATGCACGGCAGACGAAGAAGCTGAAGAAAGAATACGAATGCCGTTGCGGCGCGCGGAAATGCCGGGGCACGATGCTCGCCGAGCCGGATAAGAAAAGCGAGAAGAAGTCGAAGAAGAAAAAGTGAGCGGCGCGCTGCCGTGACGAAGGCAGCGCGTTCACGATCCCGCTATCGGACAGTCGTCACGGATCGACCGGCGCATGCGCCGGTTTTTTTGTGTCGCGGACGGGATCGCGCTCGGCCAGCACGGCACCCGTCGCAACAGGAAGGCGCACGATGAAGCGCGCACCGCCTTCAGGCGCGTCCTCGTAATGCACGCTGCCACGATGCAGCACCATGATGTCGTGCACGATCGCAAGGCCGAGACCCGCGCCGCCATCGACACTCCCGTCGCTCTGCCCCTGACCGTCGCCGCGGAAAAAACGCTTGAAGAGATCCGGCTGCTGTTTCGGCGGCACGCCGGGGCCGTTGTCCTCGACGGTAACTTCCGCCATCGCGACGCCGTCCACCACGGTCTGCGAGACGGTCATCGTGATCCGCGCGCCGTCGAGCCGCGACGGCGGCACATACTTCAGCGCGTTGTCGAGCAGATTCGCGATCACTTCGCGCAGCAGCACGGGATTGCCGCGCGCGACCAGCGGATGATCGTTCGACGGATCGTCGAGCCGTTGAAAACCGAGGTCGACATGCACGGCGAGCGCGCGCGGCACCCATTCGGCGCCCGTGTCGAAAGCGAGCGACGCGACATCGAGATTGACGAAACGCGCGGCCTGCTCGCCCGGTTCTGCGCGCGCCAGCGACAGCAACTGGTTCGACAGACGCACCGCGCGATCGGCTGCTGCGCGCAGTTCCTTGACGGCCGCGAGCGTCTGCTGCGGATCGCGCGCGATGGCCGCCTGCTCCGCGTGCAGCTTGATCGCGGTGAGCGGCGTGCGCAGCTGATGCGCGGCGTCCGCGATGAACTTGCGCTGCGCGTCGAGCGCGCTTTTCAGGCGGTCGAGCAGACCATTCAGCGCGCCCGTCAGCGGACGGATTTCGAGGGGAACGAAAGATTCGTCGACGGGTTCTAGCGACGTGTGCGTCTGCCGGTTGAGCGAATCGGCGAGATCGGTGAGGGGGTTGAGCTGCTGGTTCACGACGCGCCACACGATCACCCAGCCGGCGAGCAGCAGAAGCAGTAGCGGCATCATGATCGCGATCAGAAATTCGGCAGCGATGCGAAAACGATGACGCACCGGCTGGCCGACTTCGATGACGACGGGATTGCCCGTCGGCTGATCGACGCGCACTTGCGCGACGCGCACGGCCGTGCCTTCGTGCTGCGTTTCGAACACATACGCGTAATGCATGCGCCTCACGTTCGTGCCTTGCAGCGGCAGCTTCGGGTCGCCGGCGATTTCGGCGTCGCCCGTGCTGATCCGGTACACGAGCTGTTCGACGGGATCGGAGAACATTGCCTGCGCGAGCGGCGGCACCGTGATCGGCGCCTCGGGGCCAGCAATCTGGATCTGCTTCGAAATGGCTGTGGCGAGATCGGCGAGCGAACGGTCGACGACGTGCTGCGTGTATTGCCACGCGAGCCAGTATGCGATGAGGCCGCTCATCAGCGCGAGCAGCGAAAGCGGAGCGGCGAGCCGGCGCAACAACTGGCGGCGCAGGCTATTCGCGGCGGGATAGGGCATGATCAAACCCGCGATAAAAGGCTGGCGCCGACGGACGATCGGCAGCATCAGCGCACGTTTGAACGGCGGGTTTCAGCGGCGCGCGCTCGACGGGTCGCATGAGGCATGCATCGCAGGTGCGACGCGAGGCTCGCGCGATCCTGGCTGGCCGCTGCCGGGCTGAATGGCACAGGCGACCGCCGCGCATTCGATGCGCTCGCGGTCGCCTGTCGGACAGCCCGGACGCCGTCAGACCAGACGGTCTGACGACAATTATGACGCCTGTCGGATTTCCTGGAGCAGATAGCCGAAGCCACGCACCGTGACGATCTCGACCCGGCAGTTCTCCAGTTTTTTGCGCACGCGATGCACATAGACTTCGATGGCCGTATCGCCGAGATCGCCGCCGAAATGCGTCAGGTGATCCTGCAACTGTGCCTTGCTGACGACGCGGCCATGGCGCAGCAGCAGCATTTCGAGCACGGCGAATTCGCGCGGCGACAGTTCGAGCGGCTTGTCGTCGTTAAAGATGCGGCGATCGACGCCCGACAGACGCACGCCGCCCAGCGACACTTCGGGACGCGGCATGTCGCCGTGCGGCCCGCTGCGGCGCATCACGGCGCGAATGCGTGCTTCGAGTTCTGCGGGCTCGAACGGTTTCAGCATGTAGTCGTCGGCGCCGGAGTTGAGCCCTTGCACCCTGTCGTTCAGCTCATCACGCGCGGTCAGCACGATCACGGGCGTATGACGGTTGCTCTGACGGAAGCGCGAGAGCAGCGTCATGCCGTCGATGCCGGGCAAGCCCAGATCGAGGATCACGAGTTCGTGGCGGTTTTGCGTGAGGGCCTGTTCGGCGAAGATGCCGTCGTGGACCATGTCGACTGTGAAGCCGGCTTGTTCGAGACTGCTTTGGATGCCGCGTGCGATTGGGCGGTCATCTTCGATCAGAAGGAGTCGCATGGATTTCGCTCAAGTACAATGGGTTAGGCATGAGGCACGCGGTTCGCCGGGGCGCCTGCTGCACAGAATGCCGCGCGACGTGCCATTCGATACGGCCTTCGACGGATCAGCAAGCCATGTCCGATATTACGATCTACGAACTGGAAGCCGCGATCAATTTCTGGCGTACCCGCTCGCCTTCGAGCGGCGACGAACTCGTTCTGTGCAAGGAGGCAAGCGCGCTCTCCAAGCCGTATGCGCTGATGATTGTACAGCGTCAGACCGCGCTGACGCAGGAAGGTTTGGACGAGAATGCCCGCGCCGCATGGGATTCTTACGTGTCCATTAAAAATGGCCTAACGAAGTGAAGGTTTGGTCGCCTGATGACCTGCAAAACGCTTTCACTTCGAGCTTTCATCTGTATTTTCTCGCGCGATCGGGTTTCTTCGGATCAACCTTCCCCGCAGCGCTTGCACATTATTTCCCGCTGGCCACTTCGTCGATAAAACGCGCAAGGCGAATATCGCGCTCGGTGACTCCGTTCGCATCGTGCGTCGACAACGTGATCTCGACGTTGCTGTAGACGTTGAACCACTCGGGGTGATGGTCCATCTCCTGCGCCTTGATCGCGACGCGCGTCATGAAGCCAAACGCTTCGTTGAAGTCAGCGAACTTGAATTGCCGCGTGATCGCGTCGCGGCCTTCGACGGTCTGCCAGCCATTCAGTTGCGCGACCTGTGTCGCGCGGTCATTGGGAGAAAGTTTCTGGATCGTCATCGTGTCACCTGTTGAGACCGTGCGCGTCTGCGGTTCGCCCGCGCGCGGATTCGTTCTATTTTTTCACGGTTGAATGTGCGCTGCAGGGCGCCGCGTCAGACGTCGCCGTCCGTCGCCCAGCCTTCGCCCGTGCCGCGCGTGATGACGCGATCCGTCGCGCGTACTTCGCCCGCCGGAAGCGGTGCCGCGTCGGCGAGCCTCGCCAGCAGCGGCGCAAAATCGGTGCGCGCGACTTCGAACAGCTGCGAGAAATCGTCGATGACGAAGTAGGTCTTCTGGAACGTGTCGATCCTGTACTGCGTCTGCATCACGCGCTCGAGGTCGAACGCAATGCGGTTCGGCGCGTCGCTTTGCTGGCTGTAGAGCGTTTCTCCCTTGCTCGACACGATCCCTGCGCCGTAGATCTTTACGCCGTTCGGGCTCGCCGCATCGCGAATCAGGCCGAACTCGACCGTGTACCAGTAGAGGCGCGCGAGCAGCGGCAACGCGTTCGCGTTGTGCGCGGCGAGGGCGGCGCGGCCGTACGCGTGCATGTAGTCTGCGAAAACGGGGTTGATTAGCAGCGGCACGTGACCGTACAGATCGTGAAAGCAGTCGGGCTCTTGCAGATAGTCGAGCTGATCGGGGCGGCGCATCCACCAGGTGACGGGAAAGCGGCGGTTCGCCAAATGCCCGAAGAACACCTGATCCGGCACGAGGCCCGGCACGGCGACGATTCGCCAGCCGGTCGCGGGCATCAACTGCTGGTTGATCGCATCGAACGAAGGCACGCTTTCCGGCGACAGATTCAGGCGCTCGACGCCTTCCAGGAACGCGTCGCAGACCCGCCCTTTGAGCAGCGCCGTCTGCCGCGTATAGAGCTGCTTCCATACCGCGTGATCGACCGCGCCGTAGCGATGCATCGGCTGGTCGATGGTGAAGTCCGCGCGGGTTTCGAGGCCGGCGTCGAATTGCTCCTTGAGTTTCGCGGTGTTCGGGACGGACATGGCTTGCTGCACCTGTTTCGGTCGGGAGATAGGACCGTGCAAGTGTAGAGCGGGCGGCACGCGGAAAGGGCGCAATATGGGCGCCGTTCGGCCGTCGGATGCGATAATCGTGCATCAAGTGCCTAAAAATGCGGAGAAATCACATGATAGAGCTCGATCACTTCGATCTGGCGCTTCTGGACGTGCTACAGCGCTTTGGGCGCGCGACGCACCAGCAACTCGGCGAACAGGTGCCGCTGTCACCGTCGCAGATCGGGCGTCGTTTGCAGCGGCTCGAGGCGATCGGCGTGGTCGACGGCTATCGCGTCGTGCTGCGGCCGGAAAAGCTCGGGCTCGGCGTGACGGCATTCACGAGCCTGAAGCTGAAGCATCACGGCGATTCGATCATCGAGCAGTTCCAGCAGCAGATCGACGTGCTGCCCGAGGTGCTGGAATGCCACGCCGTGGTCGGCGATGCGGATTATCTGCTGCGCATCGTGGCGCCGGATCTGAACGCGCTGTCGTCGTTCGTGATGAAAAAGCTGATGCGCGTGCCGGGCGTCGACAGCGTGCGCTCGAACATCGTGCTGACGACGTTCAAGCGCAACGGCCCGCTGCCACTCGGTCATCTGGCGCCGGGCGCGCCGGCCGCCTGACCAGCAGTGGTCCTTTCGCGGATCAGGCGGCCTTCAACGGCTCCTGATTCAGCATATCGACATACGCAACCGCGACGAGATCCGACTCCGGCACGCCAAGCTTCGCGAACATCGCGTGCGCTTCGGCCTCGCCGTCTTCTTCATCGTCATCCTGCGCGAGCACGACTTCGAGTTCGACGAAATCGCCCAGACCGTCCACCCGATCCAGATGAATCCGCGTGCGTCCGACGATATAGACGTGGCGCTCCTTTGTGACGATGCCGCGCGTCGTGAGCGCGGTGGCGAGCAGCGAGTGCATCGCCTCGGGGTTCGTCACCGGGCTGCGCGTGTAGTACGACGCTTTCGGGCCGTCGCGGTCGTCGCGCTGATAAAAGATCAGCTCTGAGGGCGTGCCGTCGTCGAACTGCCGCAGCTTCAGACGGCCGCGCGGCACGTCATAGAAGAAGTCCTGCTGGCGGAAAATCAGCGGAGCGTCAGGCGAAAGGGCTGCGGCGCGCTCGCGAAGCTGCTCGAACTGCTGGGCGCGGGCCTTGATTTCGATGTTGCGTGCCATGTGAAGCTCCTGTCGGAAGGTGAGGGTGAACGGCTTCTGACGACGGGAACCGCCTGCCTCGATGAGCTGAGGCGTCCGCCGATCGCGTCATAGGCCCGTCGTCAGGGCCAAAAAGGGGATGAAGCGGGATTTGAAGCCGGATGTGAAGCGCATTCCAGGAACAGTGGGAAAACGGCAAAGCGTCAATCTAGCAAAAAGCTCATGACGATGTAGTTAAAGCCCACGGCGCCCGAAGGGTGCTCAATCGGTGCTCAAAGACGCTGAAAACGCCGCAGTGTCATGAGGTCGGCTGATATCGCGCAATGCGATGAGTCATCCGCCTTCATGCGCTCGCTGCTCAAGTCGACCACTGCTGTTCGATCAGCTTCAGCGCGGCGGCGATCGCCGGCTCGTCCTTCTGCGCGGCGAGCGTGATGAAGGTCAGTTCCGTGGGCACGGTCACGCCTTCGACAATCGTCAGCGCGTGCGCGTGCGCTTCGGCAAGCGCGGTCGAATCGCGTGCAAGCGTGAGGCCGACGCCCGATTTGACGAGATCGAGCATCGACGGTTCCTGGTCCACTTCAGCGACCTGGTTCGGCTTGACGCCCGCCTCGGCGAAGCGGCGCGTGAGCAGCCGGTTGTGCGCGGACGCGGGCGGCGTCCAGATCCACGGCAGCGCGGCGAGCGCGCGCCAGTCGCGCGCGCCTTTCACGCGCTCCTTCCAGCCGGCGGGCGCGAGCACGCGATACTGAAAGTGCGTCAGCGTGACGGCGTGGAAGATCGCGCCGTCGCGCGCTTCGTCGTCGGCGGGCTGTCCGATGTAATAGCCGACGTCCAGTTCGCCCGCCCGCACCTGATCGCGCACCCAGCCCGACATGCCGTGCCGCAACTGCGTTTCGATGTGCGGCCATGTTTCGACGAGTTGCTTCAGAAAGCCGCCGAGCCGCAGAAACGTCGGGTCGAGAATCGTGCCGATGCGCAGGCGCCCGCGCACTTCGTGGCGCAGCGTGGCCGCCGCGCGTTCGACGTCGCCGGCCGCCGCAAGCGCGCGTTCGGCGTGCGGCAGCAGCGCCTGTCCGTCGCGCGTGAGCGCCAGCCCATGCGACGTGCGGGTGAACAGCGTCACGCCCAGCGCAGCCTGCAGATTCTTGATCTGCAGGCTGACGGCCGGCTGGCTCAGATGCAATTGCGCCGCGGCGCGCGTCAGATTGCCCTCTCGCGCGACCGTTGCGAATGCGCGCAGCAAAGTCAGGTCCATCCGCTGATATTAACGCGCCTTATATGGCAGTTGAGCATTACTCATTGGATTCGCAGGGCGTTTGCCGATTACGCTTGAACGATGATTGGATGATGATGCGAGGAGGCGCATGCATTGCGCCGCAGCATCGACTATCAAAAGCACAACTTTTCAGAACCCAGGAGACATCATGAGCGAGACCGATCAGACCCGGGCGCAAGCGCGCGCACTGACACATATGATCAACGGCCGACCCGTCGATGGCACGAGCCAGCGCTTTGGCGACGTGTTCAATCCGGCGACGGGCGATGTGACGTCGCGCGTGCCGCTCGCGAGCGTCGCCGAAGTGGATGCGGCCATCGCCGCCGCTAAAGCCGCGTTTCCCGCATGGAGCGAAACGGCGCCGATCAAACGCGCGCGCGTGCTCTTCAAGTTCAAGGAGCTGCTCGACCGTCACCACGACGAGCTCGCGGAACTGATTACGCGTGAGCACGGCAAGGTGTTCTCCGATGCGAAGGGCGAAGTCATGCGCGGCATCGAGATCGTCGAGTTCGCGTGCGGCATTCCAAATCTACTGAAGACCGATTTCACCGATCAGATCGGCGGCGGCATCGACAACTGGAATCTGCGTCAGCCGCTCGGTGTGGTTGCGGGCATCACGCCGTTCAACTTCCCGATGATGGTGCCGTGCTGGATGTTTCCCGTCGCAATCGCGTGCGGCAATACGTTCGTGCTGAAGCCGTCCGAACGCGATCCTTCTGCATCGAACCGTCTTGCCGAACTGCTGAAGGAAGCAGGCTTGCCGGACGGCGTATTCAACGTCGTGCATGGCGACAAGGTGGCCGTCGATGCGCTGCTTGCTCATCCCGACGTGAGCGCGCTGTCGTTCGTCGGCTCGACGCCGATTGCCGAATACATCTACACGGAAGGCACGAAGCACGGCAAGCGCGTGCAGGCGTTGGGCGGCGCAAAGAATCACCTCGTCGTGATGCCGGATGCCGATCTCGATCAGGCTGTCGATGCGCTGATCGGCGCGGCCTATGGTTCGGCTGGCGAGCGGTGCATGGCGATTTCGGTGGCCGTCGCGGTCGGTCACATTGCCGATGAGCTGATCGAGAAGCTCACGCCGCGCGTGAAGTCGCTGAAGATCATGAACGGCATGGAAGCGGAAGCCGAAATGGGTCCGCTCGTCACGGCGGCCCATCGTCAGAAAGTGTCGGGTTATATCGATGCGGGTATAGAAGCGGGCGCGACACTCGTCGTCGATGGACGCGGTCATCAGGTGCCCGGTCACGAGAAGGGCTTCTTCCTTGGCGGCACGCTGTTCGACAACGTGAAGACCGACATGAAGATCTATCGCGAAGAGATCTTTGGTCCGGTGCTGTGCGTCGTGCGTGTGCCCGATTTCGCTTCGGCCGTCGAGCTGATCAACAAGAACGAGTTCGCGAATGGCGTGTCGTGCTTCACGTCGGATGGCGGCGTCGCGCGTGCGTTTTCGCGGCAGATTCAGATCGGCATGGTCGGCATCAATGTGCCGATTCCCGTGCCGATGGCATGGCACTCGTTCGGCGGCTGGAAGAAGTCGCTGTTCGGCGATCACCATGCCTATGGCGAAGAAGGCGTGCGCTTCTATACCCGCTACAAGAGCGTGATGCAGCGCTGGCCCGACAGCATCGCGAAGGGCGCCGAATTCACGATGCCCGTCGCGAAGTAAGGCGGCTTCAGTGCAATAGCAGGGCACAGGCATTGCCCTCGTTCGAGGGCAATGCCGCACAGCGAAGTAGAAGAAATCACGAGACACACCAAACGCCCAAACCGCGACGAGATGCCATGCAACGTGGCCATGCGAAGGAGACAAGGGTGAGCACGACAGCAGAATCACGCGCAACGAGCGCAAGAAAACTCGAAGGCGAGTTCGATTACATCATCATCGGCGCGGGCACGGCGGGCTGCGTGCTGGCCAATCGCCTGAGCGAAGATCCCGACGTCACGGTGCTGCTGCTCGAAGCAGGCGGCAAGGACGATTACCACTGGATTCATGTGCCCGTCGGCTACCTCTATTGCATCGGCAATCCACGCACTGACTGGCTCTATAAAACGTGCGCGGAGCCCGGACTCAACGGACGCGCGTTGTCGTATCCACGCGGCCGAGTATTGGGCGGCTGCTCATCGATCAACGGCATGATCTACATGCGCGGCCAGCGCGAAGACTACGATGAATGGGCGCGCGTGACGAACGATGCGTCGTGGTCGTGGGATGCCGTGCTGCCCGTCTTCAAGCGCAGCGAAGATCACCACGGCGGCGCGAACGAATTTCACGGCGCGGCTGGTCAATGGCGCGTCGAGAAGCAGCGTCTCAAATGGAAGATCCTGGAGAAGTTCGCCGAAGCCGCGCAGGAAACGGGCATTCCCGCCACCGACGATTTCAATCGCGGCGACAACACTGGCGTCGGCTACTTCGATGTGAACCAGAAGCGCGGCATTCGCTGGAATGCGTCGAAGGCGTTTTTGCGGCCTGCGATGAAGCGGCCCAATCTCACCGTCATCACGGGCGCGCACACGCAGCGCGTCGTGTTCGAAGGCAAGCGCTGCGTAGGTGTCGAATATCGCGGCGACAATGTCGAGTACGTCGCGAAAGCGCGCATCGAAGTCATCATGAGTTCAGGCGCGGTGAACTCGCCGCAACTGCTCGAGCTGTCGGGCATCGGTAACGGCGCGCGTTTGCAGAACCTGGGCATCGAGGTCGTGAATGATCTGCGCGGCGTCGGCGAAAATCTTCAGGACCATTTGCAGTTGCGCATGGCCTACAAGGTGCACGGCGTGCGCACGTTGAATACTGCCTCGGCGCATTGGTGGGGCAAGATGATGATCGGCCTGCAATATCTGTTGATGCAGAGCGGGCCGATGTCGATGTCGCCGTCGCAGCTCGGGGCGTTCGCGAAGTCCGATGTCGACGACAGATCGCTCACGCGCCCCGACCTCGAGTATCACGTGCAGCCGCTTTCGCTCGACAAGTTCGGCGAGCCGCTGCATCGCTTCAATGCTTTCACGGCATCCGTGTGTCATTTGCGGCCCACGTCGCGTGGCAGCATTCACATCGAGTCGCGCGACCCGCATGCGCCACCGTCGATCGCGCCGAATTATCTATCGACGGATTACGACCGTCATGTGGCCGCCAATGCATTGCGTCTCACGCGCCGTATCGCGGCCGCGCCCGCGTTGAAGCAATACAGGCCAGAAGAAATCTTGCCGGGCATCCAGTTTCAGACCGAGGAAGAATTGAAGATTGCCGCGGGCAATGTCGGCACGACCATCTTCCATCCTGTCGGCACGTGCCGCATGGGCGCGGCCGATGACCCAGGCGCCGTAGTCGACAGCCGCTTGCGCGTGCTTGGTGTCGAAGGGCTGCGCATCGTGGATGCATCGGTGATGCCCACCATCACATCGGGCAACACGAACTCGCCGACATTGATGATCGCCGAGCGCGCGAGCGACATGATTCGCGCTGACCGTCGCGCACGAAGAGACGCCGTCACGATCGAAACGCACAGCGCGTCTACGATGTCCGTTGCATGACACGCAACGTTTAACGTTTCATTCGGCGAAGGTCGCATTAAACACTAAGTGCAAATCCCAATGATTGCGCTGCATCATTGGCGAGACAATGGCATCCATGCTGCGTGGTGCGGCATGGATGACCGTCCGCGTTGGTGCACCACGCCACGATTGGCTCGGGGGTGTCTTCGCCAATGAACAGTCGCGCCGGATCCTCGCGCGAAATAAAACGCGGTAGTGCTTCGCCTTACTTCGCATGGAAGGGAACATGATTCTCGGCGATACGATACTCGAAACGCGCGGGCTCACACGTGAGTTCAAGGGTTTTACCGCAGTCAACAGTGTGAACCTTCGCGTGAAGCGCGGTTCTATCCATGCGCTTATCGGGCCGAACGGTGCGGGCAAGACCACCTGCTTCAACCTGCTCACCAAATTTCTCGTGCCCAGTGCGGGTCAGATCGTCTTTAACGGCGTCGACATCACGGGCGAGCGTCCGGCGCAGATCGCGCGCCGCGGCATCATCCGTTCATTCCAGATTTCCGCTGTATTTCCGCATCTGACGGCATTGCAGAATGTGCGCATCGGCTTGCAGCGTCAGCTGGGCACGGCGTTTCATTTCTGGAAGAGCGAGCGCACGTTGAGCGAACTCGATGACCGCGCAATCGATTTGCTGACGCAGGTCGGTCTGACCGACTTCGCCGATGTGCGCACCGTCGAGCTGTCGTACGGCCGCAAGCGCGCGCTCGAAATCGCGACGACACTCGCGATGGAACCTGAACTGATGCTGCTCGATGAACCGACGCAAGGCATGGGTCACGAAGACGTCGACCGCGTGACCGCGCTGATCAAAAAAGTATCGAGCGGTCGCACGATCCTGATGGTTGAACACAACATGAATGTGATTGCCGGCATCTCCGACACGATTACCGTCCTGCAACGCGGCGAGGTGCTCGCCGAAGGCACGTACGCGGAAGTCTCGAAGAATCCGCTCGTCATGCAAGCCTATATGGGCAGTGCGGACGCGGCGCTTGCCGGAGCGCATGCATGAGCACAGTGAGCGAACAGGAAAACACAGCAGTCAGTGCGGTGAGCGGCGAACCGGCTCTGGAAATCGCCGGCCTGCAGGCGTGGTATGGGGAATCGCACATCCTGCATGGTGTCGATCTGACCGTGAGCCGCGGCGAAGTCGTCACGCTGCTCGGCCGCAATGGCGCGGGCCGCACCACGACGCTGCGCGCAATCATGGGCCTGACGGGGCGCCGCACGGGCTCGATCCGTGTCGGCGGGCGCGAGACGATTTCGATGCCGACGCATCGAATCGCTCACTGCGGCGTCGGTTATTGCCCGGAAGAGCGCGGCATTTTTTCGAGCCTGTCGTGCGAAGAAAATCTGCTGCTGCCTCCGCCCGTCGGCGACAAGTCGTTGATGATGTCGGTCGACGAGATCTACCAGATGTTTCCCAATCTCCAGGAACGGCGGATGAGCCAGGGCACGCGGCTGTCGGGCGGCGAGCAACAGATGCTTGCCGTCGCGCGCATTCTGCGTACGGGCGCGAATCTGCTGTTGCTCGATGAAATCTCCGAGGGTCTTGCGCCTGTGATCGTGCAAGCCCTCGCCCGCATGATCGTGACGCTGAAGGCTCGCGGCTACACGATCGTCATGGTCGAACAGAACTTCCGCTTTGCGGCGCCGCTCGCCGATCGTTTCTATGTGATGGAGCATGGACGCATCGTCGAGCACTTCGGCGCCAAGGAGCTCGAAAGCAAAATGCCGGTGCTGCACGATCTTCTCGGGGTGTAAGCGCCTGATTGCCTCTGACAACCACAACGCAGAACGAAGGAGACAGTAATGAAAAGGAAGACACTCGCGCGACTCACGTCAATCTGTTTTGCGGCTGCCGCAAGCATCGCATTGACGGCGGGCAGTGCGCGGGCTGCCGACGATGCAGTGAAGATCGGTTTCATCACCGACATGTCGGGTCTTTATGCCGACATCGACGGGCAAGGCGGTCTCGAAGCGATTCGCATGGCAGTGGCAGATTTCGGCGGCAAGGTCAACGGCAAGCCGATCCAGGTCGTGTACGCGGACCACCAGAACAAGGCCGACATCGCCGCTTCGCGCGCGCGTGAATGGTTCGACCGCGATGGCGTCGACATGCTGGTCGGCGGCACGAACTCGGCGACGGGTCTGTCGATGAACCAGGTCGCTGGCGAGAAACACAAGGTGTACATCAGCATCGGCGCGGGTGCCGACACGCTCACGAACGAGCAGTGCACGCCGTACACGATTCACTATGCGTACGACACGACGGCGCTCGCGAAGGGCACCGGCTCGGCCGTGACGAAGCAGGGCGGCAAGACGTGGTACTTCCTGACGGCTGACTACGCGTTCGGCAAGGCGCTCGAAAAGGCGACCAGCGACGTCGTGAAGGCCAATGGCGGCCAGGTGGTCGGCGCGGTGCGT
Source organism: Paraburkholderia diazotrophica (assembly GCF_038900755.1). GTDB lineage: Bacteria > Pseudomonadota > Gammaproteobacteria > Burkholderiales > Burkholderiaceae > Paraburkholderia > Paraburkholderia diazotrophica_A. The sequence goes on along the minus strand of NZ_JBBPEN010000007.1, from coordinate 85,508 downwards.
CACCCGTTGTCGGCATCCGACTTCTCGTCGTTCCTGTTGCAGGCGCAAGCATCGAAGGCGCAGATTCTCGGCCTCGCGAACGCGGGCGGCGACACGATCAACTCGATCAAGGCCGCGAAGGAATTCGGCATCACGAAGTCGATGAAGCTCGCCGCGCTGCTGATCTTCATCAACGATATCCACAGCCTGGGCCTCGAAACGACGCAGGGCCTCGTGCTGACGGACAGCTGGTACTGGAACAAGGACGCCACGACGCGCAAGTGGGCGCAGCGCTACTTCGACAAGATGAAGAAGATGCCGTCGAGCCTGCAGGCGGCCGATTATTCGGCGACGATGACGTATCTGAAGGCCGTGCAGACGGTTGGTTCGACGGACGCCGACAAGGTGATGGCGCAGCTGAAGAAGCAGAAGATCGACGACTTCTATGCAAAGGGCTACATCCGTCAGGACGGCAGCATGATCCACGACATGTACCTGATGCAGGTGAAGACGCCGGCCGAGTCGAAGGAGCCGTGGGATTACTACAAGATCACCGCCACGATTCCGGGGGAACAGGCGTTTACGACGAAGCAGGAAACGCGCTGCGCGCTGTGGAAATAAGCGGCGCCGAGGAGCGCCTGCCCGTCTCGTTCATGTAGACGAAGCAGGCGTCGATGTTCTGCGTGCTGGATGTGTGGGGCCTTCGCGGGCCTGACGCGTGCATGCCGCTTTCACTTTGACGACGGCTTCAATGGATATCTTTGGCATTCCGCTACCGGCGATGCTCAGCCAGCTGCTGCTCGGACTCGTGAACGGTTCGTTCTACGCGATCCTGAGTCTGGGACTGGCCGTGATCTTCGGTCTTCTCAACGTGATCAACTTCGCGCATGGCGCGTTGTTCATGCTGGGTGCGATGCTCACGTGGATGGGCCTGTCGTATTTCAGTCTGCCGTACTGGGTGATGCTCGTCCTTGCGCCGCTGATCGTCGGGCTGTTCGGCGTGTTGATCGAACGCTCGATGCTGCGCTGGCTGTACAAGCTCGATCACCTCTATGGCCTTCTGCTCACGTTCGGTCTCACGCTGGTCGTCGAAGGCGTGTTCCGTTCGATCTACGGTTCCTCAGGGCAACCGTATGACGTGCCGTCGGCGCTCGAGGGCGCAACCAATCTCGGCTTTATGTTCTTGCCGAACTATCGGGCCTGGGTGGTCGTCGCGTCGTTGATCGTATGTTTCGTGACGTGGTTCGTGATCGAGAAGACGCGACTCGGGGCGTATCTGCGCGCGGGCACGGAGAACCCGAAACTCGTCGAGGCATTCGGCGTGAACGTGCCGATGATGGTCACGCTGACATACGGCTTCGGCGTTGCGCTGGCCGCGTTTGCAGGCGTGCTTGCCGCGCCCGTGATCCAGGTCTCGCCGCTGATGGGTCAGCCGATGATCATCACCGTGTTCGCCGTCGTCGTGATCGGCGGGATGGGCTCGATCATGGGCTCGATCCTCACAGGCCTGCTGCTCGGTGTGATCGAAGGGTTCACGCGTGTGTTCTATCCGGAAGCGTCGGCGACGGTGGTCTTCGTGATCATGGCGCTTGTGTTGCTCGTGCGTCCGGCGGGTCTCTTCGGCAAGGAAAAATGATGCAGAGAAAAGCGCTCTACGGTTTGCTGCTGATCGCGCTCATCGTCGCGCCGTTTGCCGGCGCATACCCTGTGTTCGTGATGAAGGTGCTGTGCTTTGCGCTGTTCGCGGCCGCATTCAATCTTCTGATCGGCTATACGGGCTTGCTGTCGTTCGGGCACGCGATGTTCCTGGCGACGGCCGGCTACATCACCGGCTACACGATCCAGACGGTCGGCCTGTCGCCCGAACTCGGCGTGATCGCGGGCACGGCGGCCGCGACGCTGCTGGGTCTGGTGGTCGGGCTGTTCGCGATTCGTCGTCAGGGCATTTACTTCGCAATGGTGACGCTCGCGCTCGCGCAGATGGTGTACTTCGTGTTCCTGCAAGCGCCGTTCACCCACGGCGAAGACGGCCTGCAAGGCGTGCCGCGCGGCAAGCTGTTCGGCGCGCTGAGCCTTTCATCGGATCTGACGCTGTACTTCGTCGTGCTCATCGTGATGGTGCTGGCGTTTCTGCTGATCGTGCGCATCGTGCATTCGCCGTTCGGACAGGTGCTGATCGCGATCAAGGAGAACGAGCCGCGTGCGATCTCGCTGGGCTACGACACCAATCGCTTCAAGCTGCTCGCGTTCGTTCTGTCGGCGGGTCTCGCGGGTCTTGCGGGGGCGCTGAAGGTGCTCGTGCTCGGCTTCGAAACGCTCGGCGACGCATACTGGACGATGTCAGGTCTCGTCGTGCTGATGACACTGGTAGGCGGCATGGGCACCCTGTTCGGGCCGCTGCTGGGCGCCGCGTTGATCGTCGCGCTAGAGGACCGGCTCGGCGACATCGGCGGTGCTATTGCGTCGGTGACGGGCGTTGACTGGTTTCATTCGCTTGGCGAATCCGCGACGATCGTGATGGGCGTCATCTTTATTCTCTGCGTGCTGGCGTTCAGGCGCGGCATTGTCGGCGAGATCGTGCAGCGCTTCAAACCGCTGCGAGCATGACCGGTTGCTGAATTGATTCGGCATCCAGATCAATCGCGTAAAGCGACTGATTTGCGCCGAAAACGAAGCGAAACTACCAGAACGCGCCCCAATTTTGTGCGGCGGTGCACCACTAGGGTAAATGCTAGTTGCCCGTGTAACCGTCCCCGTTTAATCTTCACACAGTTCTGATGCACCGAATTTTGCAGGTGGAGAACGAGGAGACAATGAGGCACTCAGTGCCCATACAAAAGCGCTGTTGGATCTAGTCCAACAGCGCTTTTTACTTTCCCCATCCGAAATCGATCGCTCTTAATAGCGCATGCTCCATCCTCGCTCCGCATTGTAATGCTGGCGCCGTCGCACACGTTCTCCGCAGCATTTCCCCCAAAGATTCAAAGCCTTCAAACTGCTTGCCGCGCGTAGTATGCGTCCGCTACACTCGCCATTCGCTGACCATCGGGTCGGCATTTCAAAGTATTCGAATTAACTCGAACATCGGGGCATAGAGGAGCGGAATGAAGTCGGCATTGCGTTGGATCAGCGCGGCACTGGTCGCGGCGGGCGTGTGCGCAACGTACAGCGGCGCGGCATGGGCGGACGTGAAAATCGGCATGACAGTGTCGGCAACGGGGCCGGCGGCCTCGCTCGGTATTCCGGAGAAGAACACCAGCGCGTTGCTGCCGAAGGAAATCGCGGGCCAGAAGATCGACTACATCGTGCTCGACGATGCAACCGATTCGACGCAAGCCGTCAAGAATGCGCGCAAGCTCACCAGCGAAGATCACGTCGACGCACTGATCGGCTCGACTGTCGTGCCGAACTCGCTGGCGATGATCGACATCGCGAACGAAACGCAAACGCCGATGATCTCGATGGCCGCTGCGGCGACGATTGTCGAACCCGTGGATGCAAAGCGTTCGTGGGTCTTCAAGACGCCGCAGAACGACATCCTGATGGCGACGGCCATTGCGCAGCACATGGCGAATCACGGCGTAAAGACGGTGGCCTTCATCGGTTTCGCGGATGCATATGGCGAGAGCTGGTTCAAGGAATTCAGCAAGGCCGCCGACCTCGCGAAGATCAAGGTCGTCGCGAATGAACGTTTCGCGCGCAACGATGCGTCAGTGACGGGCCAGGTGCTCAAGATGATGTCGCGGAACCCGGACGCCGTGCTGATTGCCGGCGCGGGCACGCCGGCCGCGCTGCCGGAAAAGACGCTGCGCGAGCGCGGCTACAAGGGCAAGTACTACCAGACGCACGGTGTCGCGAACAACGATTTCCTGCGCGTATGCGGCAAGGACTGTGAAGGCACGTATCTGCCCGCGGGTCCGCTGCTCGTCGCCGATCAATTGCCCGATTCGAATCCTGTGAAGAAGGCATCGCTCGCATACAAGCACGCTTATGAAAGCGCGAATGGCGCGGGTTCGATTTCGACTTTCGGTGGCCACGCGTGGGACGCCGGCCTGCTGCTGCAACGTGCGATTCCCGTTGCGTTGAAAAAGGGCCAGCCGGGTACGCCGCAATTCCGTGAAGCATTGCGTGCCGCGCTCGAAAGCACAAAGGACATGCCGGGCTCGCACGGCATCTTCAACATGAGCGCGAACGATCACGCGGGTCTCGATCAACGGGCGCGCGTGATGGTGCAAATCGTCGACGGCAAATGGAAGCTTGCTTCCGATTGAACGAGGCGAATTAACGAATTCGAATTCATTCAAAAAGACGCGGGCAGTTGACGCGTCTTTTTTATTGCACGCGAGATGAAACGAATAAAAGCAGTGCAGCTTCACTTTGATCGACAGGGGAGACAACAACTAAAGCGGTAGAGCCTGGATTTGACGCAATTGCAACGAGCAGGGAAAACCATGCTTGGCAGGCTTATACCCGATAACTAGATTCAGTTACCCGGTTCTCGAACTGGATTACGACACGCATTTAAAGCGTTTGGAGACATGCAATGAAAACGACAAAGAAGTGGGTCCGTTCCGCGATTGCAATGGCGCTCGTTTGCGGCGCGACGGGAGCGATGGCGCAAGTGAAGATCGGCGTCACGCTGTCGACGACGGGACCGGCCGCATCGCTGGGCATCCCGGAGAAGAACACGATCGCGCTGCTGCCGAAGGAGATCGCGGGCAAGAGCGTGCAATACATCGTGCTCGACGATGCATCGGATACGAGCCGCGCAGTGCAGAACACGCGCAAGCTGATCGACGAAGATCACGTCGATGCGATCATCGGCTCGACTGTGACGCCGAATTCGCTGGCGATGCTCGATCCGATTGCCGAAGGCAAGACACCGATGATTTCGCTCGCGGCATCGGCGGCCATCATTTCGCCGATGGACGGAAAGCGCACATGGGCATTCAAGACGCCGCAAAACGATGGCTTGATGGCCGATGCAATCGCCGACTACATGGAAAAGCACGGCGTGAAGTCGGTGGCGTTCATCGGCTTCGCGGACGCGTATGGCGAGAACTGGTACACGGTGTTCAGCCAGGCAGCGGGTGCGCATCATCTGAAGCTCGTGGCCAACGAGCGCTATAACCGCACCGATGCATCGGTGACGGGGCAGGTGCTGAAGATCGTTGCGTCGAATGCGGATGCTGTGCTGATCGCGGGTTCGGGCACCCCTTCGGCGCTGCCGGCGAAGGCGCTGAAAGAGCGTGGCTACAAGGGCAAGATCTATCAGACGCACGGCGTCGCGAACAACGACTTCCTGCGCGTGTGCGGCAAGGATTGCGAAGGCGAATTGCTGCCCGCAGGCCCGATTCTCGTCGCGGATCAGTTGCCCGATTCGAACCCCGTGAAGAAGTCGTCGGAAGCATACAAGAATGCCTATGAGAAGGCGTATGGCGCGGGCTCCGTCGCGACGTTCGGCGGCCATGCGTGGGATGCGGGCCAGATGCTCCAGCGCGCGATTCCCGAAGCGCTGAAGAAAGGCCAGCCGGGTACGGAAGCCTTCCGCGTTGCGCTGCGCGACGCGCTCGAGAACGTCAAGGATCTGCCACTCGCGCACGGCATCATGAACACGACCGCCACCGACCACAACGGTCTCGACAAGCGTGCGCGCGTGATCGTCGAAATCTCCGATGGCAAGTGGAAACTTCAGAACGACTAAGAAGGTGCGCATCTCTCGCAACGCGTGGCAATGAGCTGGCAGCACGTCTCTTAAGTCACGCGGCCATTTCTGATCGATAACAATGGCAAGCTCTGCCGCGTCGTTTTCTCAGGCGCGGCAGTTGTTTTATGAAGTGCAGCTTCGCTTCGTGGCTAGTGGTCGTTCCGCCGGCTCTCATTGCGGTTCTCTCTGTTTCTCAGTTTCGATTTCGACGTTCCAGGACGAGGAAGTATGGATCTATCAATTGCGGCAATCCTCGCGCAGGACGGCATCACGACGGGCGCGATCTACGCATTGCTCGCGCTCGCGTTGGTGCTGGTGTTCTCCGTGACGCGCGCCATTTTCATCCCGCAAGGGGAGTTCGTTTCGTACGGCGCACTGACGCTTGCCGCGTTGCAGACGCAGAAGTTTCCGGCGACCTGCTGGCTGCTGATGGCGATGGGGCTTGCGTGCTTCGTCATCGAAGTGACGGGTATGGCGCGGCATGCCGAACGGCGGCGTCATGCGGCGCGCACGCTGGTGACGTTGGCGGGCAAGTATCTGTTGTTCCCTGTCGCTGTCTATGCGGTCACGCGCGGCGTGTTCATGCAGCCGCTGCCGATGGCCGCGCAGATCGCATTGACGCTGCTGATCGTCGTGCCGATGGGGCCATTCGTCTATCGCCTTGCATACGAGCCTGTCGCCGAAGCGACGACGCTGTTGCTGCTGATCGTGTCGGTGGCCGTGCACTTCGCGATGGTCGGCCTCGGGCTCGTGATGTTCGGCGCGGAAGGCTCGCGCACCAACGCGTTCACGGATGCCACGTTCAACATCGGCAGCATGTCGATCTCGGGACAGAGCGTGTGGGTGATCGGCGTGGCCGTCGTACTGATCGGCGTGCTGTACGTGTACTTCGATCGCTCGATCTCGGGCAAGGCGTTGCGCGCGACGTCGGTGAACCGGCTTGGCGCGCGGCTCGTCGGCATTGGGACGACGCAGGCCGGGCGGCTCGCGTTCACGCTTGCGGCAGGTCTCGGCGTGCTGTGCGGGATTCTCGTCGCGCCGCTCACTACGATTTACTACGACTCGGGCTTCCTGATCGGCCTGAAGGGCTTTGTCGGGGCGATTATCGGCGGGCTGGTCAGTTATCCGCTGGCTGCGGCAGGTTCGATACTCGTCGGTCTGCTGGAGTCGTATTCGTCGTTCTGGGCCAGCTCGTACAAGGAAGTGATCGTGTTCACGCTGATCATTCCGGTGCTGCTCTGGCGGAGTCTCGCCAGCCCGCATGCGGAAGAAGAGGAGGAGTGACGCGATGAAACGCATCATGCAAAACAAGTTTTTCTGGCTGTTCCTCGTGGTGATGTTCGCGTTGCCCGTGCTGCCGCAACCCGTTCGCGTGCCTGAGTACTGGGTGACGCTGCTCAACTATATCGGCCTTTATTCGATCGTCGCGATCGGTCTCGTGCTGCTGACGGGAATCGGCGGGATGACGAGCTTCGGGCAGGCGGCGTTCGTCGGCGTCGGCGCCTACACGACCGCGTATCTGACGACGCAGTTCGGCGTCTCGCCGTGGCTCGCGCTGATCGCCGGCGTCGTCCTGACGGCATTGATCGCGTTGCTGCTCGGGGCCGTGACGATGCGTCTGTCGGGGCATTTTCTGCCGCTCGGGACGATCGCATGGGGCCTCGCGTTGTTCTTCCTGTTCGGCAACATGGAGATGCTCGGCAAATACGACGGGATCAACGGGATTCCGGTGCTGAATGTGCTCGGCATCAACCTCGAATCCGGCCGGCATATCTACTACCTGATCTGGATCGTCGTGCTCGGCGCGGTCGTGTCTGTTCAAAATTTGCTTAATAGCCGTCCAGGGCGGGCGATTCGTGCGCTGCGTGGCGGCGGGCTGATGGCGGAGGCGATGGGCGTCAATACCGCGTGGATGCGCGTCGTGATCTTCGTCTATGCGGCGGTGCTGGCGGCGATCTCAGGTTTTCTGTACGCGCATTTGCAGCGCGCAGTGAATCCGACGCCGTTTGGTCTCAACCACGGCATCGAGTTTCTGTTCATGGCGGTGGTGGGCGGCGTCGCGCACGTCTGGGGCGCGGTGCTAGGCGCAGCCATTCTGACGGTGCTTCAGGACTATCTGCAAACGCTGCTGCCCAAACTGCTCGGCGAGAACGGCAACTTCGAGATCATCGTTTTCGGCATTCTGATGGTGCTGCTGCTTCAATATGCCCGCCGGGGCGTATGGCCGTTCGTCGCGCGGATTTTCCCGCGCGGCCCGCACGCGCACGTGCCCGATCATGCGGACGCGTTGCCGCAGCGCAGCAAGCCGGCAGCGGGTGAAGCGCTGCTCGTCGTCGACAAGGCGCGCAAGCAGTTCGGTGGCCTCGTCGCCGTCAACGACGTCAGCTTCGACGTGAAGGCGGGGCAAATCATCGGTCTAATCGGCCCGAATGGCGCGGGCAAGTCGACGACGTTCAATCTGGTCACGGGTGTGCTGCAAGCGACGAGCGGTGAGATCACGTTCCGCGGCGAACGGATCGACAAGCTCAATTCACGTGAAATCGTCAAACGTGGCATCGGACGGACGTTTCAGCACGTGAAGCTGCTGCCGGGCATGACCGTGCTGGAGAATGTCGCGATCGGCGCGCATCTGCGCGGGCATGCTGGCGTCTGGCGCAGCGTGGCGCGCCTGAACGCGGCGGAGGAGGCGCGTCTGATGGCGGAGGCCGCCCGGCAGATCCGGCGCGTCGGCCTTGAAGAGCATATGTACGATGAAGCGGGCAGTCTCGCCCTCGGCAAACAGCGCATCCTCGAGATTGCGCGCGCGCTTTGCTGCGATCCGACGCTTCTGTTGCTCGATGAGCCTGCGGCAGGCCTGCGCTATCAGGAAAAGCAACAACTGGCGACGTTGCTGCGCAAGCTGCGCGAGGAGGGCATGAGTGTCCTGCTCGTCGAACACGATATGGACTTCGTGATGAATCTCACCGACCGGCTGGTCGTGATGGAATTTGGGACGCGGATCGCGGAAGGGCTTCCGCAAGATGTGCAGAACGATCCGGCTGTGCTGGAAGCCTATCTGGGCGGGGTGGAGTGATGGAGAATCAAACGACGAATCAAGCTGCGGCGCAGTCTATTCTCGAAGTAAACGGCCTGTCGGTCCGCTACGGAAAGGTTGAGGCGCTGCACAATGCAAGGATCGCCGTGCGTCCCGGTCAGATCGTTACGGTGATCGGCCCGAACGGCGCTGGAAAGTCGACGCTGCTCAACGCGATCATGGGCGCGCTACCGTTGACCGGGCATGCAAAGGGCGCAATCACATATCTCGGCGAAGACGTGAGCGCTGTGCCAATCGAGAAACGGGTAGCGCGCGGCATGTGTCTCGTACCGGAGAAGCGCGAGTTGTTCGCGACGATGACCGTCGAGGATAATCTCGTGCTTGGCGCGTATCGTCGCAAGCGTGCCGGCGATCGAAACTATCTCGATCAGCTTGAACCCGTGTTCGAACTTTTCCCGCGCCTGAAGGAACGGCGCAAGCAAGCGGCGGGAACGCTGTCGGGCGGGGAGCGGCAGATGCTGGCGGTTGGCCGCGCGCTCATGGGCAAACCAGATCTGTTGATGCTGGATGAGCCGAGCCTCGGCTTGGCGCCGCTGATTGTGAAGGAGATTTTCCACATCATCAGTGCGTTGCGGCAAACCGGTGTCGCGACGCTTCTGATTGAGCAGAATGCACGCGCCGCACTGCAAATTTCGGACTATGGCTATGTGCTCGAAACGGGCGAGCTGGCTCTGGAAGGCGAGGCCGAAGCGCTGGCGCAAAATCCGCGCGTGATCGAAACGTATCTGGGGCTTACGAAAAAGGTAGCCTAGCCGAAGGAATTTTTGATGGATTCGCTGTCAAACGAGCGGCGTGTTTCACGTGAAACACGCCGTTTTTTATTCCTATGCCCATTGGACGAAATTCGTGTCAAAAGCGAACCCGCTATAATTTCGCCCATATATTTTTTCTGAAGGCTCACGGCGGGTCCGGCGTGAGGTCTGCGATGCTCTATCCCACAGAGTTTGACGTAATCGTCGTTGGCGGCGGCCATGCCGGCACGGAAGCCGCTTTAGCATCCGCGCGCATGGGCAATAAGACGCTCCTGCTAACGCACAACATCGAAACGCTCGGTCAAATGAGCTGCAATCCGTCGATTGGCGGCATTGGCAAAGGCCATCTGGTAAAAGAAGTCGACGCGCTTGGCGGCGCGATGGCGGCTGCAACCGACGAAGGCGGCATCCAGTTCCGCATTCTCAACTCGTCGAAAGGCCCGGCGGTCCGGGCGACTCGCGCGCAGGCTGACCGCGTGCTGTATAAGGCGGCGATCCGTCGGCGGCTCGAAAATCAGCTGAATCTTTGGCTTTTCCAGCAATCCGTCGACGATCTGATGGTCGAAGGCGATCGCGTCGTGGGCGCGGTGACTCAGGTTGGAGTCCGATTCCGCTCGCGCGCAGTGGTTTTGACGGCCGGCACCTTCCTGGACGGGAAGATTCACGTCGGACTCAATAACTACACGGGTGGGCGAGCAGGAGATCCTGCTGCGGTGTCGCTGTCGGCGCGTCTGAAGGAGTTGAAGCTGCCGCAAGGCCGCCTGAAGACGGGCACGCCGCCGCGTATCGACGGCCGCACCATCGATTTTTCGAAGCTGGAAGAGCAGCCGGGCGATCTCGATCCGATTCCGGTTTTCTCGTTCCTCGGGCGCGTCGAGCAGCACCCGCGCCAAGTTCCGTGCTGGGTCACGCACACGAACGCACAGACTCACGACATCATTCGCAGCGGCTTGGACCGCTCGCCGATGTACACCGGCGTGATCGAAGGTGTTGGTCCGCGCTATTGTCCGTCGATTGAGGACAAGATTCATCGGTTTGCGTCGAAAGAATCGCACCAGATCTTCCTGGAGCCGGAAGGGCTGACTACCAATGAGTTCTACCCGAATGGCATCTCGACGAGCCTCCCGTTCGACGTCCAGCTCGAGCTGGTTCGCTCAATGGCCGGCCTCGAGCACGCACACATTCTTCGTCCAGGCTACGCGATCGAATACGACTACTTTGACCCGCGCGGGCTGAAGGCGTCGCTGGAAACGAAAGTGATCAACGGCCTGTTCTTCGCTGGCCAGATCAACGGAACCACAGGTTACGAGGAAGCAGCCGCGCAAGGGCTGTTGGCGGGCATTAACGCTGGCTTGTACGTCCACGGCAGGGATGCATGGACGCCGCGCCGCGATCAGGCTTATCTGGGCGTCCTGGTCGACGATCTGGTGACGCGTGGTGTTTCCGAGCCATATCGGATGTTCACGAGCCGTGCAGAGTACCGCTTGAGCCTGCGTGAAGACAACGCGGACATGCGCCTGACGGAGATCGGACGCGAGCTGGGTGTCGTGGATGACGTCCGCTGGGATGTTTTCAGTCGCAAGCGCGACGCTGTTTCACGTGAAACAGAGCGTCTACGGACAAGTTGGGTCAACCCGAAGACCCTTTCATCTGAGGAAGCGACTGCGCTGCTAGGCAAACCGATTGACCACGAATACAGCCTCGCCGACCTTTTGCGTCGCCCGGGCGTCTCGTACGACGGAGTTTGTGGGCTGCGTGAAGGCGCTTGCGGCCCGGTCGAGCCGCTTGCGGATGACGAGGTGCTGCTCGCGCAGATCAAGGAACAGATCGAAATCGGCGTCAAATATCAGGGCTACATCGAGCGGCAAGCGGGTGAAATCGAACGAAACGAAGCGCAGGAAAACACGCGATTGCCGGAAAACCTCGATTACGCCGAAGTTCGGGGACTGTCGTTCGAAGTGCGTCAAAAACTGATGCAGTTCCGCCCTGAAACCATCGGTCAGGCTTCGCGTATTTCCGGTGTTACGCCGGCCGCTATTTCATTGCTGATGGTCCATCTTAAGCGCGGCCTCGGCCGCCGTTCGCCAAAGCCCGCCGACGCTGGCACCGATAGCACGCCGGTGGCTCAATGACGGCGCGTTCCAATACGGTGGCCGAGCGTGAGGCGCTCGCAGGCCTGCTGGAAGAAGGTGTGCGCGAACTGGGCATCGACCTGAGCGCGGACCAGCGGGGCAAATTACTCGATTACGTTGCGCTTCTGGGAAAGTGGAACGCGGTCTACAACCTGACGGCCATCCGCGATCCGCGCCAGATGCTGATTCAGCACATCCTGGATTCACTCTCGATCGTTCCGCATCTCGCCAGCCCCGAGCCGTCGTCGATACTCGACGTCGGCTCGGGTGGCGGTTTGCCAGGTATCGTGCTGGCCATCGTCTTTCCCGGTTGTTCTGTCATCGTCAACGATATCGTCCAGAAGAAGTCAGCCTTCCAGTCACAGGCAAAGGCGGAATTGGGCCTCGCGAACCTGTCTGTCGTCACGGGGCGGGTCGAAAGCCTGACGCCCGGTATCGAAGTTCCGGGAAAATTTGACGTGATCGTCTCGCGCGCATTCGCAGACCTGGCGGATTTCGTTACACTGGCCCGTCACCTCGTCGCGGACCACGGAGCCATCTGGGCGATGAAGGGCGTGCGACCCGACGAAGAAATCGAGGGTTTGCCTAAGGGCGCGCATGTCAAGCAGGTGATTCGTCTTAAAGTGCCATCGCTGGATGCCGAACGGCATCTGGTCGAAGTCGCAGTAGGCTGATGATCAGGTCGAAATCTCACTAAACAGGCTGCAAAGGGGCACTAAAAAGATGGCAAAAATCTTCTGCGTTGCGAACCAGAAGGGTGGAGTCGGCAAAACGACGACCGCGGTCAATCTCGCCGCGAGCCTCGCATCGCAGGGACAGCGGGTCCTGCTCATCGATCTCGATCCGCAAGGCAACGCCACCATGGGCAGCGGCATCGACAAGGCCGCCTGCGAGAACACGGTTTACGAAGTGCTGGTGGACGGCGTGTCGGTCGCCGATGCGCGCGTGAAATCGGAAGCCGTTTCATACGACGTACTGCCTGCCAATCGCGAACTGGCGGGCGCCGAAGTCGAGCTCGTCAGCATGGAAAACCGCGAGCGGCAGCTCAGAGAGGCGCTGGCGCACGTGGTGTCCGAGTATGACTTTGTTCTCATCGATTGCCCTCCCGCGCTGTCGCTGTTGACGCTGAACGGCCTGTGTGCCGCGCACGGCGTCGTGATTCCGATGCAATGCGAATATTTCGCGCTCGAGGGCCTCTCGGATCTCGTCAATACGATCAAGCAGGTTCACGCGAACCTGAACCGTGACCTGAAGGTAATCGGCTTGTTGCGCGTGATGTTCGATCCGCGCATCACGCTGCAGCAGCAGGTATCGGAGCAACTGAAAGAGCATTTTGGCGACAAGGTGTTCGACGCCGTCATTCCACGGAACGTACGACTTGCCGAGGCACCGAGTTACGGCTTGCCGGGCGTCGTGTTCGACCGTGCGTCGCGCGGCGCGCAGGCTTATGTGCAGTTCGGCGCGGAAATGATCGAACGGGTGCGTGCGCTATGACGCAACGCCATCCATCCAAAGCGGATCGAGGAACCACGATGAACGCAGTAGCACGAAAGAAGGGTTTGGGCAGAGGGCTGGAGGCGTTGCTTGGCGGCAGCGCGGAGTTCACGGAAGCCGTCAGGATCAACGGCGCGCCGCACACACTGCCGCTCGACAAGATGCAGGCGGGCAAGTACCAGCCGCGCACACGAATGGACGAGGGCGCGTTGCAGGAACTGGCGGCGAGCATTCGCGCGCAGGGTTTGATGCAGCCGATTCTGGTACGTCCGATCTCGCCCGAAAAATTCGAGATCATCGCAGGCGAGCGACGTTTTCGCGCGGCCCGCCTGGCCGGGCTGGACGAGGTGCCTGTGCTGGTCCGCGATGTGCCCGATCAGGCTGCAGCCGCGATGGCGCTCATCGAGAACATCCAGCGAGAAGACCTGAATCCGCTGGAAGAGGCGCAAGGCATTCAGCGTCTGCTCGACGAATTCAACTTCACGCACGAACAGGCGGCCGAATCGGTGGGGCGTTCGCGTAGCGCGGTGTCGAATCTGCTGCGCCTGCTGAACCTGGCGTCGCCCGTTCAGACGATGCTGCTCGCCGGCGACCTCGACATGGGTCACGCGCGCGCATTGCTTGCCGTCGACGCCGCCACGCAGATCACGCTCGCGAATCAGGTGATCAACAAGCGGATGTCGGTGCGCGAAACCGAAAAACTGGTCACGACGACGACGAAGGCTGCGCCCGCCGTCAAGGCCAAGGTGAATAACGACGGCGGCCGCGATACGCGCCGGCTCGAAGAGGAATTGTCGGATCTGCTCGCCGCGACGGTGAAGATCAAGCTCGGACGGCGCGGACGGGGGCAGGTGCTCGTCGACTTTGGCGATCTTGACGCACTCGAAGGCATTCTTGCCCGCTTGAGAGGCAGCGCGGCTGCTGCATAAAGATTCACCTGATGCCTGCCGCCGACCGAGCGCTAAAGCCTCGTCAAAATTTGTTGCGTACGGTTATTCGCTATGTGGCGAAGGAGCCGGTGTTGACCCTGCTCGTCGCGGCATTGATCGCGCTGCAGATACTCCATCCGCGTCCGTTGGCGTCGCTCCCTGCGCTCGTCGACTGGCAAACGGTGATGACTCTCGCGGGGCTTTTGGTATTGACGAAGGCGGTCGAACATTCAGGATTCCTGATGTGGCTCGCGCATCGCGTCGTTCATCGCATACGTTCGCAGCGTGGGCTGGCTTATCTGCTGATCGCGCTTGCCGCTGCGCTGTCGACGTTGCTCACGAACGATGTCGCATTGTTCGTCGTCGTGCCGCTCGCGTTGTCGTTGAACGAGTTGACGCCGTTGCCGTTGAAGCGGCTCGTGATCTTCATTGCGATTGCGGTCAATGCCGGCTCGGTTCTCACGCCACTGGGCAATCCGCAGAATCTGTTCCTCTGGCAGACGAGCGGCGTTTCGTTCGCTGGATTCGTGCTCGCATTGGCGCCGTTGTGCGTGGCGCTGATGGCGATGCTGTATGCGCTGACGGCGGTTGCGTTCAAGCGGGTCGACCTGGATCTATCGAAAGACACGGAACCCCATCCCGTCGATCGTCCGCTGCTCGGCGTCGCCATAGTACTGTTTGTCGCGTTCGTGCTGCTTGCGGATGCGCATCGTCCAGGCATAGGACTGATCGGTGTCGGCATCGGATTTATCTTTTGGCGGCCACGAATCGTCATGAAGATCGACTGGCTTCTGCTGCTGATTTTCGTGTTCATGTTCATCGTCTTGAGAAGCGTCGCAGCATTGCCTTGGGTACACGAAGCCGCCGGACAAATGCATCTGACGACACCGCTGCGAGCCTATACCGCAAGCGCGGTACTGTCGCAGTTGATCAGCAATGTGCCAGCAGCGATCATGTTGGCCGAGTTCTCAAAAGATTGGCGCGCATTGGCGTTCGGAGTCAGTGTTGGTGGCTTCGGATTTGCGATCGGTTCGCTGGCGAATCTGATCGCAATGAGGCTTTCAGGGCAGCGCGGAATGTGGCTGCAATTCCATCTGTTTTCGGTTCCGTTTTGGATCGTGAGCGGGGTGGTCGGTGGGTGGCTTCTGTTGCATTTTTGACACTTGTGCGAGCGACCGAAATGCGCTCGCAACGTTGTGCCCGTAACACAATTCCACCGGCATTTCTCGGTCTGTCGCGACCGCCTTACATTTGAAGTCCGACCGCATGAAATTGGGCGCTTTCCCGCATCATGAAGCGCCATTTCATGCCGGTTATTGGCCGGGCTAAAGTCTTGAATTGCCTGCAACTATCGCTTACAATCGCCCGGATTTATTTGCTAGGCAACCCCGTAAGCGGTGCGAAAGCTCGCGGGCTGAACAGGACTTTGCGGAAACACTGCGATGGCGGTCAAAGCGTCGAACCAAACGCCGCAACAACGGCACGACGAACACCGCGAAGATCGCACAGGTTCGCAAGCGTCCGGCGGTCACAGCGCAACGCATGACGACGCGTGGGATGCCGAGCAGCAAGATAACAATATCGTTCCGCTCACACGGGCCGAGGCCGAAAAACTGTTTGGTCCGAACGTGAGTCGTCCATCGCGCGTTACACCGTTCAAGGTCGTGATTGCGCAAATGGTTTTGTCCCTGGGTGCGACGCTGTTGTGGTGGCTGTTCTACAAGCCGCCGGGCGATGCTGCGCTGTCAGCCTTCCTGGGAGGAGCGATTTGCTGGGTGCCGAGCGCATTGTTCGCGGCACGTCTTAAGAAGTTGAGTGGCGCCGAAACGGTGATGAGCTGGATGATCGGTGAAGCACTCAAGATGGGGACAACGATTGCGATGTTTATTGCCATCGCATTCTGGTATCACGATGTACGGTGGATTCCGCTGCTCGTGACTTACCTCATCGCTCTCAAGACGTACTGGATCGCGCTCGCCTGGCGCTGAAGCAAACGAGACACTGACTGACGCACGGCGTCAGCAACGAGGCGCGCGGGTTCGACAAGGTCCGCGCTGGCGTGTTCCCGCAAGACAGAATTGCGGCGGGAGCGGCCCGGAAAGATTTTCGACAATTTGGGTGGCATTAACGATATGGCAGCTAGCGAAGGAACGCGCGCTCTGGATCCGTCCGAGTACATTGCGCACCACTTGCAGAATTTTTCCACCGCTCACCAGACGTCGATCTTCGACATCCACGTCTGGAATCTCGATACGCTCTTCTGGTCGATCGTATGCGGCGTTGTGACCATCCTGGTCCTGCGACT
This sequence comes from Paraburkholderia diazotrophica, assembly GCF_038900755.1. Taxonomy (GTDB): domain Bacteria; phylum Pseudomonadota; class Gammaproteobacteria; order Burkholderiales; family Burkholderiaceae; genus Paraburkholderia; species Paraburkholderia diazotrophica_A. Next base: position 69,116 of record NZ_JBBPEN010000007.1, on the reverse strand, counting down.
GGCCGCGCGTAAGGCGACGTCCGGCGTTCCGGGCCGCTTCCAGTGCGCAGTCGAAATGCTGGTCGAAATGGTCGAGGATCAATCGAAGTCGATGATCCACGGCAACCGCGCTTTCATCGCACCGCTCGCGCTGACCGTATTCGTCTGGGTCGCGCTCATGAACTCCCTCGACTTTCTTCCCGTCGACCTGCCGGGCCGCGTGATCGACCTGCTCGGTCTGTCGGGCGTCATCTCGCACCACCGCATCGTTCCGACCGCCGACCTTAACGGCACGATCGGCATTGCGCTCGGCGTGTTCGTGCTGATGATTTATTACAACTTCAAGATCAAGGGCGCCGGCGGCTTCGTGCACGAGCTGCTGTCCGCTCCGTTCGGCGCGCATCCGCTGCTGTGGATCCCGAACCTTGCACTGAACATCATCGAGTTCGTCGCGAAGACGGTTTCTCTCGGCATGCGGCTGTTCGGCAACATGTACGCGGGCGAGCTGTTGTTCCTGCTGATTGCCCTGCTGGGCAGCATCTGGAACTTCGGTGCGGACACGACGGTGCTTGGCTTCATCGGCCACGTGATCGCAGGCAGCGTGTGGGCGATCTTCCACATCCTGATCGTCCTGCTGCAGGCGTTCATTTTCATGATGCTGACGCTGGTGTATATCGGCCAGGCACACGACGCTCACTAACCGGCGCGTCGTAGAAAGAATCTAGCTTTAAGAATCGTAGTTTTTTAAATCCCAGTTCCAAAAAGACTTTTCACAAGGAGTGATCATGCAAGCTTTCATCGCCAACATCCAGGGTCTGACCGCCATCGGTATCGGCATCATCATCGGCCTGGGTGCTATCGGCGCCTGTATCGGTATCGGCCTGATGGGCGGCAAGTACATCGAGGCATGCGCTCGCCAGCCGGAACTGATGAACCCGCTGCAAACCAAGATGTTCCTGCTTGCTGGTCTGATCGATGCGGCGTTCCTGATTGGCGTTGGTGTGGCAATGCTGTTTGCGTTCGCGAACCCGCTGCTGTCGAAGCTGGCAGGCTGAGGTTCCTCGGAAGTGTGCGCCTGATCTATAACTGATAAGGCGCGAAGCGGAACGGGCACTAAGGCGCTGATCGAGTACTGAATCGATGAGCGCCTTGCCGTTTCCCCTCCGATCAAGCAACGTTTAAGGAAACACCGTGAATCTCAACGCAACCCTGTTTGCGCAAATGGTCGTGTTCCTGATCCTCGCGTGGTTCACGATGAAGTTCGTGTGGCCGCCGCTGATCAACGCCCTCGACGAGCGCTCGAAGAAGATCGCCGATGGCCTGTCGGCCGCTGAAAAGGGCAAATTGGAACTCGAAGCCGCGCACAAGCGCGTCGACCAGGAACTCGCTCAGGCACGCAATGACGGCCAGCAACGTATCGCTGACGCCGAAAAGCGTGCAGTCGCGGTCGCCGACGAAATCAAGGCACAAGCGCAAGCTGAAGCGGCGCGCATCATCGCTCAGGCGAAAGCCGACGCTGAACAACAGGTCGTGAAGGCGCGCGAAGCGCTGCGCGGTGAAGTCGCCGCGCTCGCCGTGAAGGGTGCCGAACAGATCCTGAAGCGCGAAGTCGACCAGGCGGCCCACGCCGACCTGCTGAATCAACTCAAAGCCGAGCTCTGATCATGGCCGAACTTGCAACCATCGCCCGTCCGTACGCAGAAGCGCTGTTTGGCGTGGCCGAAGCTGGTGACATCGCCGCCTGGTCCACGTTCGTGCAGGAGTTGGCACAGGTTGCGCGTCTGCCCGAAGTGCTGTCGATTGCCTCGAGCCCGAAAGTCAGCCGCGCACAGATCAGCGACCTGCTGCTCGCCGCGCTGAAATCGCCGCTCAAGGACAATGCGCAGGCGAAGAATCTGGTTCAGATGCTGGTCGACAATCATCGTCTGCCACTCTTGCCGGAAATCGCCACGCAGTTCGAAGAGTTGAAGAACGCCCGTGAAGGTGCGGCCGATGTGCTGATTGTCAGCGCATTCCCCCTCGAAGGTGCGCAGCTGGACGACGTCGTCGCGAGCCTCGAACGCAAATTCAAACGCAAGCTGAAGCCGACGGTTCAAGTGGATCCGTCGCTGATCGGCGGCGTTCGCGTGACGGTCGGCGACGAAGTGCTCGATACCTCGGTCCGCGCGCGGCTCGCCAGCATGCAGACGGCTCTGACCGCCTGAAGCCCTCACGTGGTTGTGGCGGCTGGCACGCAACAGAATTGACTATCAGGAGCGAATAATGCAACTCAATCCCTCTGAGATCAGCGAGCTGATCAAGAGCCGGATCCAGGGCCTTGAAGCGAGCGCAGACGTTCGCAACCAGGGCACCGTGATCTCCGTGACCGACGGTATCGTGCGTATCCACGGTCTGTCGGAAGTGATGCAGGGCGAAATGCTCGAATTCCCGGGCAACACGTTCGGTCTCGCGCTGAACCTCGAGCGCGACTCGGTCGGCGCGGTGATTCTGGGTGAATACGAACACATCTCGGAAGGCGACATCGTCAAGACGACGGGCCGCATTCTCGAGGTGCCGGTGGGTCCGGAACTGATCGGCCGCGTGGTCGACGCACTGGGCAACCCGATCGACGGCAAGGGCCCGATCAACGCGAAAATGACCGACGCAATCGAAAAGATTGCTCCGGGCGTGATCTGGCGTAAGTCGGTGTCGCAGCCGGTGCAAACCGGTCTGAAGTCGATCGACTCGATGGTGCCGATCGGCCGCGGCCAGCGTGAGCTGATCATTGGCGACCGCCAGTGCGGCAAGACCGCTGTCGCTGTCGACTCGATCATCAACCAGAAGGGCAAGGACCTGATCTGTATCTACGTCGCGATCGGCCAGAAGGCTTCATCGATCATGAACGTGGTTCGCAAGCTCGAAGAAACGGGCGCGATGGAATACACGATCGTTGTCGCGGCTTCGGCTTCGGAATCGGCCGCGATGCAGTACCTGGCTCCGTACGCCGGCTGCACGATGGGCGAATACTTCCGCGACCGTGGCCAGGACGCGCTGATCGTCTACGACGACTTGACCAAGCAGGCTTGGGCATATCGTCAGATTTCGCTGCTGCTGCGCCGTCCGCCGGGCCGTGAAGCTTACCCGGGCGACGTGTTCTATCTGCACTCGCGTCTGCTGGAGCGTGCTGCTCGCGTTTCGGAAGAGTACGTCGAGAAGTTCACGAACGGCGAAGTGAAGGGCAAGAGCGGCTCGCTGACGGCACTGCCCGTCATCGAAACGCAAGCAGGCGACGTGACGGCATTCGTTCCGACGAACGTGATTTCGATTACCGACGGTCAGATCTTCCTGGAAACCGACCTCTTCAACGCAGGTATCCGCCCGGCTATTAACGCTGGCGTGTCGGTGTCGCGCGTCGGTGGTGCGGCTCAGACGAAGGTCGTCAAGAAGCTGTCGGGCGGTATCCGTACCGACCTCGCACAGTATCGTGAACTGGCAGCGTTCGCGCAGTTCGCATCGGACCTCGACGAAGCAACCCGCAAGCAGCTGGAGCGCGGCCGCCGCGTGACGGAACTGCTGAAGCAGCCGCAATACCAGCCGCTGCAAGTGTGGGAACTGTCGGTGTCGCTGTTCGCAGCGAACAACGGCTACCTCGATGATCTGGAAGTTTCGCAAGTGCTGCCTTTCGAAAAGGGCCTGCGCGAATTCCTGAAGTCGAAGCATGCTGACCTGGTCAAGCGCATCGAAGACAACAAGGACTTGTCGAAGGACGACGAGGGCGCGCTGCACGCCGCACTCAAGGACTTCAAGAAGTCGGGCGCTTATTGATCCGCGAGTGATCCGCAAGGCATAAACGGACCTTGAAGCAGCGCGCGGTGCATGCAAATGTGTCCGCGCTGCTTCGATCAAGGAGCAAGCAATGGCTGGAATGAAGGAAATTCGCGGCAAGATCAAGAGCGTGCAAAACACGCGCAAGATCACGAAAGCGATGGAGATGGTGGCCGCATCCAAGATGCGCCGCGCTCAGGAGCGCATGCGCTCTGCTCGCCCGTACGCCGACAAGGTCCGCGATATCGCTGCGCACATGAGCAGTGCGAGCCCGGAGTACCGTCATCCGTTCATGGTGACGAACGATGGCGCGAAATCGGTAGGCTTCATCCTTGTCACGACTGACAAGGGTTTGTGCGGCGGTATGAACACGAACGTGCTGCGCGCTTCGCTCCAGAAGTTCAAGGAGCTGGAAGGTCAGGGCAAGACGCTCGAAGCGACGGGAATCGGCGGCAAGGGTCTAGGTTTTCTGAACCGCCTGCGCGCAAAGGTCGTGTCGAACGTCGTGCAACTGGGCGATACGCCGCACCTCGAAAAGCTGATCGGCGCTGTGAAGGTTCAGCTCGACATGTACTCGGAAGGCAAGCTCTCGGCTGTGTATCTCGCGTACACGCGCTTCGTCAACACGATGAAGCAGGAGCCGGTGATCGAGCAACTGCTGCCGCTGTCGGCGGAACAGTTCGAGCGCAAGGACGAGACGGGTAGCCCGACGCCCAATACGTCGTGGGACTACATCTACGAGCCGGACGCGCAAACCGTCGTCGACGAACTGCTGGTGCGTTATGTCGAAGCGCTGGTCTATCAGGCCGTCGCGGAAAACATGGCGTCGGAACAGTCGGCACGGATGGTCGCAATGAAGGCCGCTTCGGACAACGCGAAGACGGTCATCAACGAACTGCAGCTCTCGTACAACAAGAGCCGTCAGGCAGCGATCACGAAGGAACTGTCGGAAATCGTCGGTGGCGCCGCGGCAGTCTGACGCTGACGTCGACACGCGGGAGCGCCTTTTGGCGAATCCACCGAAACTGCGCCGTTGCGCGAGTGAAGAATTGAGTATCTAAAGGAAAAGCGATGAGTACTACTGCTTTGGTAGAAGGCAAGATCGTACAGTGCATCGGCGCGGTGATCGACGTGGAATTCCCGCGTGAACACATGCCGAAGGTTTACGACGCGCTCATTCTCGAAGGTTCGGAACTGACGCTCGAAGTCCAGCAGCAGCTGGGCGACGGCGTTGTCCGCACCATCTGTCTGGGTTCGTCGGATGGCCTGCGCCGCGGCGTCATGGTCAAGAACACCGCTAAGCCGATCAGCGTGCCCGTTGGCAAGCCGACGCTGGGCCGCATCATGGACGTGCTTGGCCGTCCGATCGACGAAGCGGGCCCGATCTCGAGCGAGACCACGCGCTCGATCCATCAGAAGGCGCCGGCGTTCGACGAACTGTCGCCGTCGACGGAACTGCTCGAAACGGGTATCAAGGTTATCGACCTGATCTGCCCGTTCGCGAAGGGCGGCAAGGTGGGCCTGTTCGGCGGTGCCGGCGTGGGCAAGACCGTCAACATGATGGAACTCATCAACAACATCGCGAAGGAGCACGGCGGTTACTCCGTGTTCGCGGGCGTTGGCGAGCGTACCCGTGAAGGGAACGACTTCTACCACGAAATGAAGGACTCGAACGTTCTCGACAAGGTCGCGCTGGTGTACGGCCAGATGAACGAGCCGCCGGGCAACCGTCTGCGCGTCGCGCTCACGGGCCTGACGATGGCCGAGCACTTCCGTGACGAAGGCCTCGACGTGCTGTTCTTCGTCGACAACATCTACCGTTTCACGCTGGCCGGTACGGAAGTGTCGGCACTGCTGGGCCGTATGCCGTCGGCAGTGGGCTATCAGCCGACGCTGGCTGAAGAAATGGGCAAGCTGCAAGAGCGTATTACGTCGACCAAGACGGGCTCGATCACGTCGGTTCAGGCCGTGTACGTCCCTGCTGACGACTTGACGGACCCGTCGCCGGCAACGACCTTCGGCCACCTGGACGCAACCGTCGTTCTGTCGCGTGACATCGCTTCGCTGGGTATCTACCCGGCAGTGGACCCGCTCGATTCGACCTCGCGTCAGATCGACCCGCACGTAATCGGCGAAGAGCACTACTCGATCACGCGTCGCGTTCAGCAGACGCTGCAGCGCTACAAGGAACTGCGCGACATCATCGCAATTTTGGGCATGGACGAACTGTCGCCGGAAGACAAGCTGTCGGTCGCGCGCGCTCGCAAGATCCAGCGTTTCCTGTCGCAGCCGTTCCACGTTGCTGAAGTGTTCACGGGCTCGCCGGGCAAGTACGTGCCGCTGAAGGAAACGATCCGTGGCTTCAAGATGATCGTCGACGGCGAGTGCGATCACCTGCCGGAGCAGGCGTTCTACATGGTCGGCACGATCGACGAAGCCTTCGAAAAGGCCAAGAAGATCCAGTAAAGGCTGGGTGTATCGAAGCGGGCGCCGGCTCGCGCGCAGTGGCTGTCGCAAGACGGCCGACGCACAAGCCTGGCGCCTCGTCCTACGCTCACCAGCGTTGCATGGGACGAGAGTAAGCGCTAAAGCGCTGACACTCGTCGACAGGAGTCGACATAAATGGCAACCATCAAGGTAGACGTCGTCAGCGCGGAAGAGGAAATCTTCTCGGGCCAGGCGAAGTTCGTTGCGCTCCCGGGCGAAGCGGGCGAGCTCGGCATTCTGCCGGGCCACACGCCGCTCATCACGCGGATTCGTCCGGGTGCGGTGCGTATCGAAGCTGAAAACGGCGAAGAAGAGTTCGTGTTCGTCGCTGGCGGTATTCTCGAAGTCCAACCGGGCGCGGTGACGGTTCTGGCCGACACGGCGATCCGCGGCAAGGATCTCGACGAAGCGAAGGCTGAGCAGGCTCGCAAGCGCGCGGAAGAAGCGCTGCAGAACACCGGCTCGAACCTCGAATATGCGACCGCGCAAGCGGAACTCGCGTATGCGACGGCACAGCTGGCCGCGATCCAGCGTCTGCGCAAGTTGCGCGGACAGCACTAAGCAGCAACGTTCGAAAAGCAGCCCTTGTGGCTGCTTTTTTTGTCTTCTACTTGACGTTTACGGAAAGGTCAGCAAAATCATATCGGCAATACCCGAGCAGCTGGAAAGTTGCGGGTAAGACTTGATGCCGATCGGTCCAGGACCGGGGCACAATCGGTCGCAAACTCATCTCAATACAGCGATTCACCTCTGGAGACATCACCATGGCAACGCGAGCCGCAGGAGAGGGCGCAATCATCGAGCCGAAGGACGGGCTGTCATACGTGCGCGGTTCGACCGACGTGCCGCTGAGCGAATCGACGGTCGGTCAGTTTCTTCTCCATACCGCTCGGCGCTTTCCCGAACGTCCCGCCGTGGTGTTCCGCGAGCAGCAGATTCGCTGGAGTTGGACAGAGTTTCTGCAAGAAGTCGATACCTTGGCGGCGGGACTGCTGGATCTGGGCATCCAGACGGGCGATCGCGTCGGCATCTGGTCGCCGAATCGTGTCGAATGGCTGATGACGCAGTTCGCAACGGCGCGGATCGGCGCCGTTCTCGTCAACATCAACCCCGCATATCGCCTTGCCGAGCTTGAATACGCGCTGAACAAGGTCGGCTGCAAAGCGATTATTTCGGCCGAGAAGTTCAAGTCGTCAATGTACCTGCAGATGCTTCAGGAACTGGCGCCCGAACTGGCGACTGCCACCCCTGGGGATCTCCACGCCGCGCGTCTCCCGGACCTGCGCATCGTGATCCGCATGTGCGATGCGGATACGCCGGGCATGCTGACGTTTTCGGACGTCGTCGAACGTGGCCGAATCGCGTACGATCCCGCGAAACTTGACGCAATCGGCGCAACGCTCGACGCCAACGATCCGATCAACATTCAGTTCACCAGCGGAACGACCGGGAATCCGAAGGGCGCGACGTTGACGCACCGGAACGTCGTGAACAATGCGCGCTATATCGCGATGGCAATGCGGCTGACCGAGCAGGACTCGCTCTGCATTCCGGTGCCGCTTTATCACTGCTTCGGCATGGTGCTCGCGGTGCTGGCTTGCGTGTCGGTTGGGGCCGCGATGGTCTTCCCCGGCGAGGCATTTGAGCCCGGCGCGACGCTGGCGGCCGTCGCCGAGGAAAAATGCACTGCGCTCCACGGTGTGCCGACAATGTTCATCGCCGAACTCGACCACCCCGATTTCGCGACCTTCGATCTGTCGCGGCTGCGCACCGGCATCATGGCCGGCTCGCCATGCCCGATTGAGACGATGAAACGCGTCGTTTCGCAGATGCATCTCGCCGAGATCACGATTGCCTACGGGATGACTGAGACGAGTCCTGTGTCGTTCCAAAGCTCGACGACCGATCCGTTGGGCAAACGGACCACAACCGTCGGTCGCATTCAGCCGCACCTCGAAGTGAAAGTGATCGATGCACTCGGCAACATCGTGCCTGTCGGCGAAACGGGGGAGCTATGCACCCGCGGCTATTCGGTGATGAAGGGTTACTGGGGCGATGAAGCGAAAACGCGGGAAAGCGTCGTCGACGGCTGGATGCACACCGGCGACCTCGCGACGATCGACGCCGAGGGTTACTGCAATATCGTTGGGCGCCTAAAGGACATGCTGATTCGTGGCGGCGAGAACATCTATCCGCGAGAAATCGAGGAATTCCTTTTTAGACATCCGAAGATTCAAAGCGCTCAGGTGTTTGGCGTGCCCGACGCGAAGTACGGCGAAGAAGTGTGCGCATGGATCGTCCTGCGCGCTGGTGAGCAGCTCACGGCCGAGGAGGTGCAGGAATTCTGCCGTGGCCAGATCGCGCACTACAAGATTCCGAAATATATCCGCTTCGTCGAGGAGCTGCCGATGACCGTCACGGGCAAGGTCCAGAAGTTCGTGATGCGCGAACGAATGATCGGCGAACTCCATCTGAAGGAAGACAAGACGGCCTGACGGCATATCGTCGTCATCAGGGACGAGAACTCAACGCCGTGTGCAAACCACACGGCGTTTTGCTTTGGAGGAGGAGATGCCGGTTCGCGCACGCGAATGGAGGGCGCGCAAACGTTTGGCGAGAGAAAAAAAAAGCGGGCCTGGAGCCCGCTAAAAACCACACGCTACGGGGTTAGCGCGAGGAGACCATTGGAGGAACCGACAACCGGCGCGATCGGCGCCGGCCACGACTCCAGCAGAGATGCCCCTGGTAAAAGAGCTTCGGCGCCTACGCCGACCAGCCGTCGAGTTGTCCGAAGACACTACTACCCGGCCGCATCCATGCTGAACCCGTGAAAGGCATTGTGGGCGAATTAGTTCGCTCGCAGGGTAACAAAGTGTTTCAGGTTGTAACGCCCGCCGGATAAGGCGCGGCGGGATTTATTGCGATAGCGAAGTGATTTAACTGCAATTATTACCGATACCTTTTCAGTCCCATGCCGGTCTCGTTTCGGCCGTCACCAAAGCGCATGTTGCATTGCATCGTGGCTGGCAAGCCGAGCAGGCTTTGCATTAAGTGCGCACCCAGAAGTGCGGACACGAATGCTCATACCGGATCCCGACTGCACTTTTTGAAAGCCACGTTTGTCTGCGCCACTTCGCATCGCTGCCCTGCGAAATCAACCGACCATCCCGCCCGAACCTATCGCTTGCCGGGCGAACCGTAAACATTGCGCGTGACGGACGGAGGCAGCCTGTTGCCTCGACAGATAAGTACGACTGCCCCGGCCGTCACAAACTCCGCGCGTTTCGGCTTATTTCAGCCACTTATCGGAAATGGCTTGATACTCGCCACTCTCGCGCGCGAGGTGCAGCCATTGGTCGACGTATTGCTGGAACACCACGTCACCGCGTGGCACCATCCACGCCTTTTCCCCATACTGGAACGGCTTGTCCGGATGCACGGAGCACAGGCCGGGGTTGAGCTTCTGCTGGAGGAGCGTCTCGGACGCATCCGTCACCATCACGTCGGCCTTGCCCGCGAGAATCTGCTTGAAGATGGTTACGTTGTCCGGATACACCGTGAGATTCGCGTGCTTGAAAAACTGACGCGCGAAGCGCTCGTTGGTGCCGCCCGGATTGAAGATCACACGCGTGGACTGCTGATCGATCTGCGCGACCGTCTGATACTTGCTGACGTCGTCGCAGCGCACGATAGGCGTCTTGCCGTCCACCTGGTACGCTTCCGTAAAAAACGCGCGCTTCTGGCGGTCCAGCGTGGTCGATACGCCGCCTACAGCCACGTCACATTTCGCGACGAAGTCGTTCATCAGATTCGACCACGACGTCTTCACGAATTCCGCCTTTACGCCGAGCGATTTGGCGAGCGATTCGGTCATGTCGATGTCGATGCCTTCGAACTGGCCGTCCTGCTTGTAGAACGAGTACGGCTTGTAGTCGCCGGTCGTGCAGGCCCGCAGCGTGCCCCGTGCGGTGATTTCGTCGAGACGTGACGTTGAAGCTGCGGGAGCGGATGCGGCATTTTGCGCTTGGGCCACGCCGGCGCAGCACAGTGCAGCGGCGAGAAGCAGGGCATTTCTCTTCATTGAATCTCCTCTATCGTTGTTTTTTGTGGTTCAACGGAACGGATAATAGCCCGCGCGACTATCTGTGACCATCGGCAGAAAGGCATAGGACAAACAGCAATTGCGGGGATTACGCAGGTTCCCGCCCACGCTCAACGGTTAAAATGCGGCTTTGCCTTCAGTTGCAAGCGACGTGGCCCACAACCTCCTCAACGACACTTTCCTGCGCGCACTGCTGCGTGAGCCGACCGACTACACGCCGATCTGGCTGATGCGCCAGGCGGGACGCTATTTGCCGGAATACAACGCGACGCGCAGCCGCGCAGGCAGTTTCCTTGGACTCGCGAAGAATCCCGACTACGCGACGGAAGTCACGTTGCAGCCGCTCGACCGCTATCCGTTGGACGCGGCGATTCTCTTCTCCGATATCCTGACGATCCCCGACGCGATGGGTCTCGGTCTCGATTTTCAGGTGGGCGAGGGTCCGAAATTCGCGCGCCCCGTGCGCACCGAGGATGACGTCGCGCGCCTCGCGGTGCCGGATATCGACAGCACGCTGCGCTACGTCACCGATGCCGTGCGCCAGATCCGCACCGCGCTCACCGACGCCCAAGGCCGTCAGCGCGTGCCGCTGATCGGCTTTTCAGGCAGTCCGTGGACGCTCGCTTGCTACATGGTCGAAGGCGGCGGCTCGGACGACTTCAGAACCGTCAAGTCGATGCTCTACGCCCGCCCGGACCTGATGCACCGCATTCTGGATGTCAACGCGAAGTCGGTGGCCGCCTACCTGAACGCGCAGATCGAAGCCGGCGCGCAAGCCGTGATGATTTTCGATACGTGGGGCGGCGCGCTCGCCGATGGCGTTTATCAGCGCTTCTCGCTGCACTATATTCAGCAGGTTGTGAGCCAGTTGAAACGCGAGCACGACGGCAACCGTGTGCCCGTGATCACCTTCACGAAAGGCGGCGGCCTGTGGCTCGAAGAGATTGCAGCGACGGGCGTCGATGCCGTCGGACTCGATTGGACGGTCAATCTGGGCAAGGCGCGCGAGCGCGTCGGCGGCAAGGTCGCGCTCCAGGGCAATATCGATCCTTCCGTGCTGTTCGCCCCGCCGTCGACGATCCGCATCGAGGCGCGCGCAATCCTCGACAGTTTCGGCAATCACCCCGGTCACATCTTCAATCTGGGGCACGGCATTTCGCAGTTCACGCCGCCGGAACACGTCGCCGAACTGGTCGACGAAGTGCATCGCCACAGTCTCGCCATCCGTGCTGCGGGCGGCAAACAGCCGGCATAACGCGGGCTCATCGCAATATGACGGTTTTGTTGCAGTGCAACGATCCCGCCTCTCGGCGAAAGGGGAAATTAGCGTTCCAAAGGCCGCCCAATGGCGCTCTCGACGTTGTCAAGACTTGACTTATGCACATTTGTCACGTTGCGCCGCAGTAGAGGGATTGATTGTCGCCCTCGGCTCGAAAGATCCGCGGATTTTTGATCAATCCCTTGAGTGACAAGGCTTTGCGGATCTTAAGACAAATGTGCGCTATCCCACACAGAGGCCCGCGTGGCGCGGTCTTCGGCGCATTCGGGCCGAGTTCTCAACAAAGTTATCCACAGGCAGGACTGGCGAATCGCAATTGTCGATGCAAATTCAAAACTTAGCGCCGAAATTGAAGTTTTACTTTAAGTGTGAGCTTGGGGGCTCCAGCCTGTGAATAACCGTCCCGATCAACGGCGGATATGCGGATCGACGATTTGACGGGCACCTACGTCCGCGTTGCGCTCGATCATCCGCTGCCGACGCTCTTTGACTACCGCTGTGACGCCGCGCTGTCGCCGGCGCCGGGGATGTTCGTCAGCGTGCCGTTCGGAAAGCGCCACGTGATCGGGCTTATCGCAGAAGTGACCGCTCACAGTGAAGTGCCGCACGATCGTCTGAAGTCGGTGGCCGGCGTGTGCGCCGCATGTCCGCCGCTTTCTCCGCACTGGCTGCAACTCGCGCAATTCGCCGCCGATTACTACCAGCGCGGCATCGGCGAAGTCGCTTTGCCGGCGCTGCCACAGGCATTGCGCGATGCGGCGCGCTGGGCGCGGCTGCTCGCGCCCGAAGAGCACTACCGTCTGCTGCCCGCTGGCCGCGCCGCGTTGCCGGACGCGCTGCCCGCCCGCGCGAGCGCGCTGCGCCGTCTCGCGGCCGCATTGGCGGAAGCAGAGTCGTTGTCTGCCGCCGATGCCCGCGCGCTGCATCCCAAGGCCACCGCGACGCTCGAAGCCTGGCGAGCCGAAGGCTGGGTTGCGCTCGACGTGATCGATCCCGCCGCGCCGCTTCCGTCACAGCATCACGCCCCGCAGAGCTCGACGCTGCCGACGCTCACCGACGAACAAACGGCCGCCGTCGAAGCCATCCGCGACGCGCAAGGCTTCGCGCCGTTTCTGCTGCACGGCGTGACGGGCAGCGGCAAGACGGAGGTGTATCTGCGCGCGCTGGCGGCGCTGTTGGCGGCGAATCCGCAGGCACAGGCGCTCGTGCTCGTGCCGGAGATCAACCTGACGCCGCAGTTCGAAGCTGCGTTCCGCGCGCGCTTCGCGTCGATGGACGATACCGCGATCGTCACCTTGCACAGCGGCCTGGCCGAAGGCGAGCGCGCCCGCAACTGGTTCGCGGCACACACAGGCCGCGCGCGCATCGTGCTCGGCACGCGGCTGGCGGTGCTGGCGTCGCTGCCGCATCTGTCGATCATCGTCGTCGACGAAGAGCACGACCCCGCGTACAAGCAGCAGGAAGGCTTGCGCTATTCGGCGCGCGATCTCGCCGTCTGGCGCGCAAAGCAGCTCGATGTGCCCGTCGTGCTGGGATCGGCGACGCCGTCGCTGGAAAGCTGGTGGCAGGTCGAGCAGGGGCGCTACAAGCGGCTGACGTTGTCACGCCGCGCTGTCGCAGAAGCGGTGCTGCCGAGCGTCCGGCTCATCGACCTCGAGGACGAACGGCGGCGCGGACGCGCATTCGTCGAAGGGCTTTCCGGGCCGCTGATCGCGGCGCTGAAAACGCGGCTCGAACGCGGCGAGCAAAGCCTCGTGTTCCTGAACCGTCGCGGCTATGCGCCGCAGCTCGCCTGCGACGCGTGCGGCTGGGTCGCGGGCTGTCCGCGCTGCAGCGCCTACGTCGTGCTGCATAAGCCCGAACGCGCGCTGCGCTGCCATCATTGCGGCTGGGAATCGCGTATTCCGCGCTCGTGCCCGGAATGCGGGAACGTGGATATCGCGCCGCTCGGGCGCGGCACGCAGCGCGTCGAGGAGGCGCTGGCGAGCGCCGTGCCGGGCGCGCGCGTGCTGCGTATCGACGCCGACAGCACACGTCGCAAAGGCAGCGCTCAGGCGCTTTTCTCCGATGTCCATGCCGGCGAGGTCGATATCCTGGTCGGCACGCAGATGATCGCGAAGGGGCATGATTTCCGGCGCGTGTCGCTGGTCGGTGTGCTGAACGCCGACACCGCGCTTTTCTCGCACGATTTCCGCGCGAGCGAACGGCTTTTCGCGCAGCTGATGCAGGTGAGCGGACGCGCGGGCCGCGCCGGCCTGCCGGGCGAAGTGCTGGTGCAGACGCGCTATGCGCGGCACGCGCTGTATCACGCGCTGTCACGCCACGATTACATCGGCTTCGCCAATTCGACGCTTGCCGAGCGCCGCGATGCGCATCTGCCGCCATTCGTCTATCAGGCGATGCTGCGCGCCGAGGGCCGCACCCTCGACGCCTCGCTCATCTTCCTGCAACAGGCCGCGGCGGCGCTCGCCGACATTCCCGCCGCCTCGCGCGTGACCGTCTACGACGCCGTGCCGCTCACCATCGTCAAGGTTATGCATGTGCATCGCGCGCAACTGCTGGTCGAAAGCGCATCGCGCGCGGCGCTGCAGGCGACGTTGCGCGCGTGGCAACCCGCGCTGCGCACGATCAAAGGCGTGCTGCGCTGGAGCATCGAAGTCGATCCTCTCGACATCTAGCCGCCCGCTCACTGCGGGCTTCTTGCGCGCATCTACGTGCGGGCGGCGACGGGCGTGAAGCCGTTTGTCGCGTTCACCGTCGGCGTGGCCGTCAATATCGCCATCGGCTACGCGCTGTCCGCGCACGTGTTCGCACCGTATTGGAATAGCTTGGGACAGGGCTCGTGAGCGCACCCGCCGTTCTCGACGACAACATCGGCGCGCAACCCGGCGCGCGCCGTCCTTGCTGCGCGGACTGCCGGTTCCGCGCCGACGATCGGCATTCACTTGAGCAGAGCATTCCGGGCCTCGCTGTATTCGGTTCGGGATTCGGCGCGAGCGTCGCCGATAGCAGGCTGTGCATCGTGCACGATCGGCTCGTCGCGCCGCGCGACAGTTGCGGCGGGTTCTCGCCCCGTCACTGCTGACCTGTCAGGCGCGAGAGCGGTCCGTCTGTCAAAGGCGCGCTCGCGTCATACGTGCGCCGACGCTTGAGAAACGCGCCGGCCGTCAGACCCGAAACGACTCCGGCTGCTTGACATCGCGCTCGTCGTCTTTCACTTCAACGGGCCGCAACCCGTTACGCGACGGGCCCGTCGCGCCACGGATGAACAGCACCATGCACGACGCGAACATCATCCAGATTCCCGTTACCACGATCCACTTTTCCATTCCGGCCACCCTGTTTTAGCGAGACGTCGAGCCCCGTGCCGTGCGTCGCTACGCATTTGATGACCGGTATAACGGCGAAATTCGGCGTTCGATAAGGGTGCGTCGAAACAAACCCGATCCAGGGAAAACACCGAGCGCAACCACGCGCATCGGAACGGTGCACTTCGACCGCAAATCCTTATGCAGCAAGGCTCGCCGAAGGGTGCAACCGATTCGTCGAACTGGTTGCACCTTTTTATTGAGAGGGGTACGATTCGGCCAACTTTTTAGTCTTTGGCCGGCGTCCGCCCGGCACGTGAAGAAGGAAACATGGCGAGCACCACCCTTGGCGTCAAGGTCGACGACCTTTTGCGTACCCGGCTGAAAGATGCCGCCACGCGTCTCGAACGCACTCCGCACTGGCTGATCAAGCAGGCGATCTTCGCTTACCTCGAAAAGATCGAGCACGGCCAGTTGCCCGCCGAACTGTCGGGCAACCACGGCGCAACCGAGCTGGCCGACGGTGCCGCCTCCGATTCCGACGAGAGCGACGCATCGCATCCGTTTCTCGAATTCGCGCAGAGCGTGCAGCCGCAATCGGTGCTGCGCGCGGCGATCACGGCGGCTTACCGCCGTCCCGAGCCGGAGTGCGTGCCGTTCCTGATCGGCCAGGCGCGTCTGCCCGCGAACATCGCGAGCGACGTGCAGGCAATGGCCAGCAAGCTCGTCGAAGCGCTGCGCGGCAAGCGTTCGGGCGGCGGCGTCGAAGGGCTGATCCACGAGTTTTCGCTGTCGAGCCAGGAAGGCGTCGCGCTGATGTGTCTCGCCGAAGCGCTCTTGCGCATTCCCGACCGCGCGACCCGCGATGCGCTGATCCGCGACAAGATCAGCAAGGGCGACTGGCGCTCGCACGTCGGGCACGCGCCGTCGCTGTTCGTGAACGCGGCGACCTGGGGCCTGATGATCACCGGCAAGCTGGTGACGACGAATAGCGAAGCGGGTCTGTCGTCGGCGTTGACGCGCATGATCGGCAAGGGCGGCGAGCCGCTGATCCGCAAGGGCGTCGACATGGCGATGCGCCTGATGGGCGAGCAGTTCGTCACGGGCGAGAACATCTCCGAAGCGCTCGCGAACAGCCGCAAGTTCGAAGCACGCGGTTTCCGCTACTCGTACGACATGCTCGGCGAAGCCGCGACGACGGAAGCCGACGCCCAACGCTACTACGCGTCATACGAGCAGGCGATCCACGCGATCGGCAAGGCGGCGGGCGGCCGTGGCATCTACGAAGGCCCAGGCATTTCGATCAAGCTGTCGGCGCTGCATGCACGCTACTCGCGCTCGCAGCAGGAACGCACGATGAGCGAGCTGCTGCCGCGCGTGCGCGCGCTCGCGATCCTCGCGCGTCGCTACGACATCGGCCTCAACATCGACGCGGAAGAAGCGGACCGTCTGGAGATCTCGCTCGATCTGCTCGAAGCGCTGTGCTTCGATCCCGAGCTGCAAGGCTGGAACGGCATCGGCTTCGTCGTGCAGGCGTATCAGAAGCGCTGCCCGTTCGTGATCGACTACATCGTCGATCTGGCGCGCCGCAGCCGTCACCGCATCATGGTGCGCCTCGTGAAGGGCGCGTACTGGGATACGGAAATCAAGCGCGCGCAAGTGGATGGCCTCGAAGGCTATCCCGTGTACACGCGCAAGATCTACACGGACGTGTCGTACCTCGCGTGCGCGAAGAAGCTGCTCGGCGCGCCCGATGCTGTCTATCCGCAGTTCGCGACGCACAACGCGCACACGCTGTCGGCGATCTATCACCTCGCGGGCGGCAACTACTATCCCGGCCAGTACGAGTTCCAGTGCCTGCATGGCATGGGCGAGCCGCTGTACGAAGAAGTCACGGGCCGCGACAAGCTGAACCGTCCGTGCCGTGTGTATGCGCCCGTCGGCACGCACGAAACGCTGCTCGCGTATCTCGTGCGCCGTCTGCTGGAGAACGGCGCGAACACGTCGTTCGTGAACCGCATCGCTGACGAAAGCGTGCCCGTCAAGGAGCTCGTCGCCGATCCTGTTGAAGAAGCATCGAAGATCATGCCGCTCGGCGCGCCGCACGCGAAGATTCCGCTGCCGCGCAATCTGTACGGCGCGGAACGCAGCAATTCGATGGGCCTTGATCTGTCGAACGAGCATCGTCTCGCGTCGCTGTCGTCGGCGTTGCTGGCAAGCGCGAATCATCCATGGCGCGCTGCGCCGATGCTCGAAGACAACGAGATCGCCGTCGGCAATGCGCGCGACGTGCGCAATCCCGCCGATCATCGCGACGTCGTCGGCACGGTTGTCGAAGCGACCCCGGAGCATGTGAGCGCCGCGCTCGCGCATGCAGTCGCCGCTGCGCCGATCTGGCAGGCGACGCCCGTCGAAGCGCGCGCCGATTGCCTCGCGCGTGCCGCCGATCTGCTCGAAGCGCAGATGCACACGCTGATGGGCCTCGTCGTGCGCGAAGCGGGCAAGTCGCTGCCGAACGCCGTCGCTGAAATTCGCGAAGCAATCGACTTCCTGCGCTACTACTCGGCGCAGATTCGCGACGAGTTCTCGAACGATACGCATCGTCCGCTCGGCCCTGTCGTGTGTATCAGCCCGTGGAACTTCCCGCTCGCGATCTTCATGGGCCAGGTGGCCGCTGCGCTCGCAGCGGGCAACACCGTGCTCGCGAAGCCCGCTGAACAGACGCCGCTGATCGCCGCGCAAGCCGTGCGCGTTCTGCGCGAAGCGGGCGTGCCCGCAGGCGCGGTGCAACTGCTGCCCGGCGACGGCGAAACGGTCGGCGCTGCTCTGGTGGCCGACGCCCGTACGCGTGCGGTGATGTTCACTGGCTCGACGGAAGTCGCGCGTCTGATCAACAAGACGCTGTCGAACCGGCTCGACCCCGAAGGCAAGCCGATTCCGCTGATCGCCGAAACGGGCGGCCAGAATGCGATGATCGTCGATTCGTCGGCGCTCGCGGAACAGGTCGTCGCGGACGTGCTGCAATCGTCGTTCGATTCGGCCGGTCAACGTTGTTCGGCGCTGCGCGTTCTCTGTTTGCAGGACGACGTCGCGGATCGCACGCTCGAAATGCTGACGGGTGCGATGAAGGAACTGGCCGTCGGCAATCCGGACCGTCTGTCGATCGACGTCGGTCCCGTGATCGACGCCGAAGCGAAGCGCGGTATCGATGCGCACATCGCGGCGATGCGCGAGAAGGGCCGCAAGGTCACGCAGCTGCCGACGCCCGACGGTTGCGCGGCGGGTACGTTCGTGCCGCCGACGCTGATCGAGCTCGACAGCATCGACGAACTGAAGCGCGAAGTGTTCGGTCCGGTGCTGCATGTCGTGCGTTATCGCCGCAGCGCGCTCGACAAACTGCTCGAACAGATCCGCGCGACGGGTTATGGACTCACGCTCGGCATCCACACGCGTATCGACGAAACGATCGCGCATGTGATCAGCCGCGCGCACGTGGGCAATATCTACGTGAATCGCAACGTGATCGGCGCAGTCGTGGGCGTGCAGCCGTTCGGTGGCGAAGGGCTGTCGGGCACGGGTCCGAAGGCGGGCGGCGCGCTCTATCTGCAGCGTCTGCTCGCGACGCGTCCAGCCGGCTTGCCGAAGTCGCTCGCGCAGACGCTGATGGTCGATGCCTCGCAAGGCGCGCCGAATGGCGCATCGAATGGTGCGGCTGGCGGCGCGACAAGCGATAATCCAGCCGCTGCGCTGACGGCGCTGCGCGACTGGCTGATCGCGGAACGCGAGCCGGTCCTCGCCGCGCGTTGTGAAGGCTACCTCGCGCACATCCCGGCGGGCGCGACGGCCGTGCTGTCCGGTCCGACGGGCGAGCGCAACACGTACACGCTCGGCGCGCGAGGCACGGTGCTATGCGTCGCGTCGACGGCAAGCGGCGCGCGCGTGCAGTTCGCGGCGGCGCTCGCGACGGGCAACAAGGCGCTGTTCGAAGGCGCGGCCGGCGAGCAGCTGTATGCTGCGCTCCCCGCCGCGCTGAAGCAGTACGCGAGCGTGAAGAAGAACGCGGAAGCATCGTTCGATGCCGTGCTCTTCGAAGGCGACAGCGACGAACTGCTGACGCTCGTGAAGGATGTCGCGAAGCGCGCGGGGCCGATCGTGTCGGTGCAGGGCGTCGCGGCGCGCGCGCTGGAGAGCGGCGATGAGGATTACGCGCTCGAACGTCTGTTGACGGAACGTTCGGTCAGCGTGAATACGGCAGCAGCAGGCGGTAATGCGAATTTGATGACGATCGGCTGAGCGAACCTCGTTTGATCGATTCAAAAAAATGGCGCGAGACGGCGACCCCGATCACCGCGCCGTCCACACCTGGTACCAAGGAGAAGATATGCAAAACACGATGAAAAAGCTGGCAGGCGCGACGCTGTTCGCGACCATATCGCTGGCGGGGACTGCGCACGCTCAGCAGGTCGAAGACGTGAAAATCGGCTTCGCCGGCCCGATGACGGGCGCACAGGCGCACTACGGCAAGGACTTCCAGAACGGCATCACGCTCGCAGTCGAAGACATGAACGCGACGAAGCCGATGATCGGCGGCAAGCAGGTTCGCTTCGTGCTGGATGCTGCCGACGACCAGGCTGACCCGCGCACGGGCACGACGGTCGCGCAGAAGCTGGTCGACGATGGCATCAAGGGCATGCTCGGCCACTTCAACTCGGGCACGACGATCCCGGCATCGCGCATCTACGCGAATGCGGGCATTCCGCAGATCGCAATGGCGACGGCGCCGGAGTACACGCAGCAAGGCTTCAAGACGACGTTCCGCATGATGACCTCGGACACGCAACAGGGCTCCGTCGCGGGCACGTTCGCGGTGAAGAACCTGGGCATGAAGAAGATTGCGATCGTCGACGACCGCACGGCTTACGGCCAGGGTCTCGCCGACCAGTTCGAGAAGGCAGCGAAGGCAGCGGGCGGTACGATCGTCGATCGCGAGTTCACGAACGACAAGGCCGTCGACTTCAAGTCGATCCTGACGAAGCTGAAGTCGGTCCAGCCGGATCTGATCTACTACGGCGGCGCCGATTCGCAGGCTGCGCCGATGGTCAAGCAGATGAAGACGCTGGGCATCAAGGCTCCGCTGATGGGCGGCGAAATGGTGCACACGCCGACGTTCCTGCAAGTCGCAGGCGATGCGGCCAACGGCACGGTGGCTTCGCTGGCGGGTCTGCCGCTGGAAGAAATGCCGGGCGGCAAGGACTATGTCGCGAAGTACAAGAAGCGCTTCGGTGAAGACGTTCAGACGTACTCGCCGTACGCGTACGACGGCGCAATGGCGATGTTCGACGCGATGAAGAAGGCAAACTCGACCGATCCGGCCAAGTACCTGCCCGTGCTCGCGAAGACCAACATGCCTGCTGTGACGACGAAGGATCTGGCCTACGACACGAAGGGCGATCTGAAGAACGGCGGCATCACGCTGTATAAGGTTGTCGATGGCAAGTGGACGACGCTGCAAAGCGTGGGCGGCAAGTAATTGCCGTCAAGGCGTGCGGCGCCCGGCGGTTGTTGCTGGCTGAGCGTCGCAGCCTGATGCGATTGACGATATAAAAAAGCCTCGCAGAGTTTTTGCTCTGCGAGGCTTTTGTTTTCATGCCGCGTATGTCGCGTATGCCACATCTGCCGCCGGCAGTGCGCGCGTTTGCGCGCTTGCATCACTCTCCGCGCAGCTTGCTACCTTGCGCGCGAACCTGCTCGAGCGTCGCGCCCGGCGTGCTCGCTTCCTGCGGCAGACGGATTTCGATGACGGCAGGCTTCTTCGATTCTTGCGCGCGCTTGAACGCAGGCATGAAGTCTTGCGTTCGCTCCACCGTTTCGCCGTGCGCGCCGAACGACTGCGCGAATGCCGCGAAGTCCGGGTTCGTCAGGCCCGTTCCGTGGACGCGGTTCGGATAGTGCCGCTCCTGATGCATCCGGATCGTGCCGTAGTGGCCGTTGTTCACCACGATGAAAATCACGGGCAGTTCGTACTGCATCGCCGTCGCAAGCTCGGACGACGACATCATGAAGCAGCCATCGCCTGCGAACGCAACGACCGTTCTGTCCGGATACATCGACTTCGCCGCGATCGCAGCGGGAACGCCGTAGCCCATCGCGCCGCTCGTCGGCGCCAGTTGCGAACGGAAATGACGGTACGCGAAATGCCGGTGCAGCCACGTCGCGTAATTGCCTGCGCCATTGGTCAGGATCGCGTCCTTCGGCAGGTGCTCGCGCAATTGCAGCATGATCTCGCCAAGCTGAACGTCGCCGGGAATCGCACGCGGCTTGCGCCATTCGAGGTACGCGTCGTGTGCCTCTTTTGCCGTGCCGTCCCAGGCCAGCTTTGCCGATGGCTTGAGTGCCGCGAGCATCGCTGCGATTTCCGGCATGCCGGAGACGATCGGCAGATCGGCGGCATAGACGCGTCCCAGTTCTTCCGCGCCTTGATGAACGTGGATCAGCGTCTGCTTCGTCTTCGGAATGTCGAGCAGCGTGTAGCCGCCCGTCGTCGCTTCGCCGAGGCGCGGTCCGAGCGCGAGCAGCACGTCCGCATCCTCGATGCGTTTCGCGAGCGCGGGATTGATGCCGAGCCCCACATCGCCCGCATAGTTCGGGTGCTCGTTGTCGAGCGTGTCCTGAAAGCGGAATGCGAGGCCGATGGGCAACTGCCAGTTTTCGATGAACGTGCGCAAGTCCTCGCACGCTTGCGGCGTCCAGCCGCTGCCGCCTGCGATCACCATCGGCTTCTTCGCGCCTTCCAGCAGGGCACGCAGACGTTCGATCTGCTGCAACGCCGGCGCGGCGGCCACGCGCTGATACGCGGGCGCGCCCGGCATCACGGCACATGCTTCGCTCAGCACGTCTTCCGGCAGCGACAGCACGACGGGACCAGGCCGGCCCGACGTCGCCGTATGGAACGCATGGCTCATGTACTCGGGAATGCGACCCGGGTCGTCGATTTGCGCGACCCACTTCGCCATCTGCCCGAACATGCGTCGATAGTCGATTTCCTGGAACGCCTCGCGATCGAGATGCTCGCGCGCGCATTGGCCGATCAGCAGAATCATCGGCGTGGAGTCCTGAAACGCGGTGTGCACGCCGATCGATGCATGCGTCGCACCGGGCCCGCGCGTGACGATCGCCACGCCGGGACGGCCCGTCAGTTTGCCGACGGCTTCAGCCATGTTGGCCGCCGCCGCCTCGTGACGGCACACGACCGTCTGAATTCGCGAGGTCTCGTCGTGCAGCGAATCGAGCACCGCCAGAAAACTTTCGCCGGGCACGCAGAACACGCGCTCGACGCCATGCGTCAACAGCGCGTCGACGATGAGCCGCGCGCCGGTGGTCGTATTTGAAGCATCGGAAGACAGCGACATTGCGAGGACACCTCCAGTCAGAAGAGCTTCGACAGCTTACGCCGAGACCCTCGCCGATGTCATTCGTAAAAGCGTCACGAACATTCGAAGCATCAGCACTCGATGATGTTCACCGCAAGCCCGCCGCGCGACGTCTCCTTGTACTTCGTCTTCATGTCGGCGCCCGTTTCGCGCATCGTCTTGATGACGGAATCGAGCGACACATAGTGGCTGCCGTCGCCGCGCAGCGCCATGCGCGCCGCGTTCACCGCCTTCACGGAAGCCATTGCGTTGCGCTCGATGCACGGAATCTGCACCATGCCGCCGACGGGATCGCACGTGAGGCCCAGATTGTGCTCCATGCCGATTTCAGCGGCATTCTCGACTTGCAGTGGCGTGCCGCCCATCACGGCCGCGAGCGCGCCCGCCGCCATCGAGCATGCGACGCCCACTTCGCCCTGGCAGCCCACCTCCGCGCCGGAGATCGACGCGTTCAGCTTGTACAGAATGCCGATGGCAGCTGCCGTCATCAGGAAGTCGAACACGCCTTGCTGGTTCGCGTTCGGCATGAAGCGCGTGTAGTAGTGCAGCACGGCGGGGATGATGCCTGCCGCGCCGTTGGTCGGCGCCGTGACCACGCGTCCGCCCGCTGCATTCTCTTCGTTCACGGCGATCGCGTACAGGTTGATCCAGTCGACCATCGAAAGCGGGTCCTGCAATGCGCGTTCCGGATTGCCCGTCAGCGCGCGATACAGTTGCGGCGCGCGGCGCTTCACCTGGAACGGGCCAGGCAGATTGCCGTTGGCGTCCGGATTGTTGATGCCGCAGCCGCGCGCGACACACGATTGCATCACGTCCCAGATCTTCAGCAGGCCCGCGCGCGTTTCTTCTTCCGTGTGCCATGCGCACTCGTTTTCCCACATCAGTTGCGCGATGCTCTTGCCCGTCGCCTTGCACATCTCGAGCAGTTCCGCGCCCGTGCGGAACGGATGCGGCAATTGATCGACAGCCGACAGCACCTTCGTATTCGGCGCACCCGCCGTCACGACGAAGCCGCCGCCCACCGACAGATACGTCGATTCGCGCAGCGTCTCGCCGTTCACATCGAAGGCGCGCAACTTGAGGCCGTTCGGATGTTCCGGCAGCGCCTGCCGGTAGAACGAAATGTGGTCCTTTTGCACGAACGGAATGTCGTGCTTGCCGAGCAGCGCCAGCATGCGCGACGTGCGAACGTGATCGAGACGCGCGGCGATCGTATCGGGATCGACGGTATCGGGTGCATCGCCGAGCAGGCCGAGCATCACGCCGCGATCGGTGCCGTGGCCCTTGCCCGTTGCGCCGAGCGAGCCGTACAAATCCACCTTCACCGATGCCGTGTTGTCGAGCAGCCCATCGCGCTCGAGCCCTTGCGCGAACATCAGCGCTGCACGCATGGGACCGACCGTGTGCGAACTCGACGGGCCGATGCCGATTTTGAAGAGATCGAAAACGCTGACTGCCATGACTGCTCCTGCTAACAAAAATCTCGTTTGTGCTGCATTGCGTGGGTAACGCGGCAGCAGAATGTGCCGAATACGGCGACCAATGCGCGGCGCGTGATCAACGCGCCGGTAAAGGCAGGCACACGGCGAGCCACGCGGGCGGCGTCGGTGCCAGTTTCAGCGCGACGGGCGTGTAGCGTCCGTCGAGCCGCGCGGCGAGGTGATACAGCTCGGCCGCGTTTTTCGGGTCCCACTGTCCGCTGTAGCCGGGCATGCCGGCTTCGCGGCGCTTCGCATCGAACGGCACGCTCGAATGCACGAATTCATCATGCGTCTTCGCGCCGCTTGCGTATGGCGTGAGCCAGTTCAACGCGGCGGCGAGCGTCGCGCCGCGCGGCGCGCGCTCGTTCAGCCAGTTGCGGTTGTGGCGTCGCGCCGCGAGCGCAGCCGTCACGAGTGGCTGAAGATCGTAGGTCACATAGTGCAGCGCATCGCGTTCGCCGAAATCCACCGTCATGCCGTCCGGCGCGATGTTGTCGTTGATGTGCTCGACGTACAGACGCTGCGCCGCGTCGATCATCTTGCGGTTGTCGAGTGTGAACGCAGCCATCGCTATCAGTTTGACCCGATGACTCTGCCAGTTGTTTCGGAACGTGCCCGTCAGCGGACGCTTTTGCGCGTCGATCTGCGCGATGTAGCCGTTGGCGAGTTTCGTGAGGAAAGCCATCGTCGCGTTGCGCGTCTTGACGGGCAGCGCGCTCGCCGTCATGTCGTACGCGAGGATCAGCCCTTCGAACGGCGTTTCGTCGATGGGATTGAACGACGGTTCATAGGTCGTCACCCATGCATACAGCAGACGGTCGACGAGCTTCAGATAGCGGTCGTCGCTGGTTGCGCGCCACGCGAGCGCGGCGTCGCGCAGCAGATCGAGGTCTTTCTCCGCATCCTTGCTCTGATCGTAGATGCCTTCGTGCGGCAGCGTGCCTTCCGTATGCAACTGGCGCACCGCGTGCGCAGGCTCGGTCAGGTGCGCCTGAACGTTGCTGACCAGTGCCTTGACGCCGGGATCGGCGTTTGTGCGCTCGCTGGTTTGCAGCGCGGGCGCGGCGCAGAGGTTCATCGCGGCGTGGGCGCTTTGCGCGCAGAACGCCGCGATCATCATCAGCAGCGCCGCAAGCGGCGAGGGGGAAAGGCGTTGTAGCGGCGCACGCGTACGATGTGTCCGGAATTGCATCATTCGCACCTGTCGCACCATGCGAAACTCCTTTGGGCTGAGTCGGTGTGTGATGGTAACGGTTTGGCGCGCCAAGCAACAGAACAATGGACAGAACCGCGCGACACGCTTCGACGCGACGCGCGGTTCACATTACTTCAACATATCGATGCGCGGAATGCGGCCTTATTCGTAGTCCGCCATCGGCACGCACGAGCAGAACAGATTGCGGTCGCCATACGCGTTGTCCGCGCGGCCGACAGGCGGCCAGTACTTCTTCGCGACGAGCGAAGGCAGCGGATACGCCGCCGTCTCGCGTGCGTAACCATGTGCCCATTCGTTCGCGACGACAACGGCCGCCGTGTGCGGCGCGTGCTTCAGCGGATTGTCTTCGCGATCGCTGCGGCCTTCTTCGACAGCGCGGATTTCATTGCGAATCGCAATCATCGCTTCGATGAAGCGGTCCAGCTCTTCCTTCGATTCCGATTCGGTCGGCTCGACCATCAGCGTGCCCGGCACGGGGAAGCTCATCGTCGGCGCGTGGAAGCCGTAGTCCATCAGACGCTTCGCGACGTCGTCAACGCTGATGCCGCTCGTTTCCTTGATGGGACGCAGATCGAGAATGCACTCGTGCGCGACCAGTCCGTCCGGGCCCGAGTACAGCACCGGGTAATGCGGCGCGAGCTTCTTGGCGACGTAGTTCGCGTTGAGGATCGCGGCTTCCGTCGCGGCCGTCAGGTTCTTCGCGCCCATCATCGCGATGTACATCCACGAGATCGGCAGGATCGACGCCGAGCCATACGGCGCAGCGGAGACAGCGCCGATGCCGTTCGCGTCGCGCTCGTAGCCCGTCGACGTCTGGTTCGGCAGGAACTTCGCCAGATGCGCGCCGACAGCAACAGGACCGACACCCGGTCCGCCGCCGCCGTGCGGAATACAGAACGTCTTGTGCAGGTTCAGGTGCGAGACGTCGCCGCCGAACTGGCCCGGTGCCGTGAGGCCGACCATCGCGTTCATGTTCGCGCCATCGACATACACCTGGCCGCCGTGCGCATGCACGATCTCGCAGATTTCGCGGACGTTCTGCTCGAACACGCCGTGCGTCGACGGATACGTGATCATGATCGCGGCGAGTTTCTCAGCGTGCTGCGCGGCCTTCTTCTTCAGGTCTTCGATATCGACGTTGCCTTGCGCATCGCACGCGACGACGACGACCTGCATGCCCGCCATATGCGCGGACGCCGGGTTCGTGCCGTGCGCCGACGCGGGAATCAGACACACGTTGCGATGACCTTCGCCGCGCGACTCGTGGTACGCGTGAATGATCAGCAGGCCCGCGTACTCGCCTTGCGAGCCCGCGTTCGGTTGCAGCGACACGGCCGCATAGCCGGTGGCCGCGACCAGCATCTGTTCGAGCTGGTCGATCATTTCGCGGTAGCCGACCGTTTGCTGGGCGGGCGCGAACGGATGGATCTGGCCGAACTCGGGCCACGTGACGGGCAGCATTTCCGACGTGGCGTTGAGCTTCATCGTGCACGAGCCGAGCGGAATCATCGAGCGGTCGAGCGCGAGGTCCTTGTCCGCGAGGCTGCGCAGATAGCGCAGCATTTCCGTTTCCGAATGGTGACGGTTGAACACGTGATGCGTGAGATACGCGCTTTCGCGTTCGAGCGTCGCGGGGAACGTGTTCGACTGACCGAGCTTCGCATCGAGTTCATCGATTTGCGGCACGTCGCTGACGAACGCGGCTTGCGCGAAGGCCGCGAGCAGATCGGCGAGATCGGCGCGCGTGGTGGTTTCGTCGATCGAAACGCCGACGCGCGTGTCGCTCACGTGACGCAGATTGATGCGCTTGGCCGTCGCTGCATCGTGCAGCGCCTGCGTGCGCGTGCCCGTTTCGAACGTGAGCGTGTCGAAGAACGTCTCGTTGACGAGCGTATAGCCCAACTGCTTCGCGCCTGCGGCGAGCAGCGCGGCGATGCGGTTCACGCGCTGCGCAATCGTCTTCAGGCCGCGCGGGCCGTGATAGACCGCGTACATGCTCGCCATGATCGCGAGCAGTGCCTGCGCGGTACACACATTCGACGTCGCCTTTTCGCGGCGGATGTGCTGTTCGCGCGTTTGCAGCGCGAGACGCAGCGCGGGGTTGCCCTGCGCGTCGACGGTGACGCCGACCAGACGGCCCGGCATCTGACGCTTGAACTCGTCGCGCACGGCGAGATACGCGGCGTGCGGACCGCCGAAGCCGACAGGCACGCCGAAGCGCTGCGAATTGCCCACTGCCACGTCAGCGCCCCATTCGCCCGGCGGCGTGAGCATCGTCAACGCGAGCAGATCGGCGGCGGCGACTACGTGACCGCCCGCTGCGTGGATCGCGTCGGCGAGCGCGCGGTAGTCGTGCACGTCGCCGTCGACGCCCGGGTATTGCAGCAGCACGCCGAACGCGTTTGCGCCAGCGGCATCGGCGGCCGGACCGACCTTCACTTCGATGCCGACGGGCTTAGCGCGCGTCTTGATGACTTCGATAGTCTGCGGCAGCACATCGTCTGCCACGTAAAAGATGTTCGACTTCGGCTTGCCGACGCGTTGCAGCAGCGTCATCGCTTCGGCGGCGGCCGTCGCTTCGTCGAGCAGCGAAGCGTTCGAGATCGCAAGACCCGTCAGGTCGACGATCATCTGCTGGAAGTTCAGCAGCGCTTCGAGACGGCCCTGCGAGATTTCCGGCTGATACGGCGTATAGGCCGTGTACCACGCCGGATTTTCAAGCACGTTGCGCAGGATGACGGCGGGCGTGTGCGCGTTGTAGTAGCCCTGGCCGATGTACGAGCGGAACACCTGGTTCTTGTCCGCGAGTTCGCGCAGCGCGGCGAGCGCTTCGGCTTCGCTCTTCGGCTGGGCGAAGGGGCCGAGCGGCAGCGCGTCCTGGCGGCGGATCGTCTTCGGAATCACCGCGTCCATCAACGCGGCGCGCGATGCGAAGCCAAGCGCTTCGAGCATCGACTGCTGATCGGCCGCATCGGGGCCGATATGCCGTTCAGCGAAGGCGTCGTGCACTTCGAGCGCGGCGAGCGAGAGGGGAGTGCGGTTCATCAGATGATCCGGGTGTTCGAGCTTCATTGAATGTTCCTGCCGGCGCGGCGCTCGCCAGTCGCGAACGCCGCGCCTGTCGTGGGTAGATGACTTATTCGCCGATCGACTTGCCGTATGCCGCGGCGTCCATCAGCTTGTCCTGCGATGCGCCCGCAGCCGGCTTGATCTTGAACAGCCAGTTGTCATACGGCGCGCCGTTCACGGCATCGGGCGTATCGGTGACGTTCGTGTTCGCCTCGATGATCTCGCCCGAGACGGGCGCGTAGATATCGGAAGCGGCCTTCACCGATTCGATGACGGCGACGGTATCGCCTGCCGAGACGGTTTGGCCCAGTTGCTGCACTTCGAAGAAGACGATGTCGCCGAGCGCTTCCTGCGCGTGGTCGGTGATGCCGACCGTCAGCGTGCCGTCCGCCTCGGTGCGGACCCATTCGTGCGATTCGGTGTATTTCAGATCGGCCGGGATGCTCATCGGATGCTCCTAAAACGGTTTGATTCGGTTGACTTGATGGATGGGACGCACGCGACGCTCTAGTGTCTGTCTGGTGACTGTCTCGTGACGCTCATCGCGAGCTCGGTAACGATCAGCTCACGAGCACTTTGCCGTTGCGCACGAATGGCAGTTTAACCACGCTGGCGGGAAGTGCCTTGTCACGTATCTGCACGTGCACGACGTCGCCCGGCTGCACGCCTTTCGGCACGCGCGCGAAGGCGATCGATTCCTGCATGGTCGGCGAGAACGTGCCGCTCGTGATTTCGCCTTCGCCGTGCGGCGTGACGACCTTTTGATGCGCGCGCAACACGCCCGCCGCCTTGCCGTTGTCCTTGTGCAGGATCAGGCCGACGAACGCGGATTTCGAGCCGTCCGCTTCGAGTTTGGCCCGGCCGATGAAATCGCGCGGCGCGGAGAGATCGACGGTCCATGCGAGACCGGCGTCGAGCGGCGACATGTTGTCGTCCATGTCCTGGCCGTACAGATTCATGCCTGCTTCCAGGCGCAGCGTATCGCGCGCGCCGAGACCGGCGGGACGCACGCCTTGTGCCTGCAGCGCATTCCACAGCGCTTCGACGTGCGTAGCGGGGACGATGATTTCGAAGCCGTCTTCGCCCGTGTAGCCGGTGCGCGCGACGGTCAGCTCGCCGAACGGCGTATCGGCGACGCGCGCCGCGTTGAACGGCTTGAGGCCTTCACTGGCGGCGCGGGCGGCGGGCACCGTCGCCCAGACTTTTTCGCGCGCGTTCGGGCCTTGCACGGCGACGATCGCATAATCGCGGCGCGGCTCGATCGTGAGGCCGAAGCCTTCTGAGTCGTTGAGCTTGTTGAACCACGCGACGTCTTTGTCCGCTGTGCCGGCATTCACGACGACGCGGAAATGGTCTTCTGAAAAGTAGTAGACGATCAGATCGTCGATCACGCCGCCTTCGGGGTTCAGCAGGCACGAATAGAGCGCTTTGCCCGGCGTTTGCAGCTTGCCGACGTTATTGGCCAGCGCGCGCTCGAAGAAAGCGCGCACGCGTTGACCGGTGAAATCGACGACGCACATGTGGGACACGTCGAACATGCCCGCATCGGTGCGCACGGCGCGATGCTCTTCGAGCTGCGAGCCGTAATTGACGGGCATGTCCCAGCCGCCGAAGTCGACCATGCGGGCGTTCAGCGCGCGGTGCGTGGCGTGGAGCGGGGTGTGTTTGAGTTCGGTCATCGGGGCCTCGGGCGTCGCTAAACAGGAAAGGCCATGCGGCGAAACCCTCGCGGCCTGATCCCACTGCGGGCCAACGAGCGATTACTGCATGCCCCCTCTGTCCTCGATACCTGAGAGATTGCGCCGCCGTCAGCGAGTGCTGGCTGGCATTGCGCGCGCCCCTTCGGTGGGCAGCTTGCGCGTGCAGCATGTGTGCATCGGCGCTACTGCCGCTCTCCAGAGTGCGAAAAACGCGCGCTCATTCGGATGAGGTCGTGACGACCGGATGACGAGCGGGTTTTCCGACGCGTTCGGTCCTTTTGCCTGAGAGTTTGCGGGTGTGCCCCTTCGGCGGCGCTGGCTGCTGTGTGCTCAAGACGACAGCAGGCGGCGCGCTCTCCCGACGCGTGCGGCGAATGTACGCGAGGGTGGGAGGCTTGTCAAATAAGCGCGCGGAGGGCCGGCCGGCGTGTCCCATTTTTCAAAAATGCGTCGCCGAAGAGTGCGCGATTGAGGGAATTGGCCCCGAATGTTGCGATTGATCGGCAAATTGTCTTGCAGAGGCGTATCGGATACTGGCAAAACGGCGGCATGCGGCCATTCACAATCGATTCAAATTCCCAAGCCAAGCGATGACCAAGGCGCACATCTACCAGATCTTCTATTCGGACGAGACCCGAAGCATGCTGGACAAACGCTTCATTCCGCTCGACAACATGGGCCAGCGGCCGGACTGGTGCGAATACTGGCCGATCCGCAGCTTTCTCCTCAGCAACGAGCTGGACGACGACGCGTTCTACGGTTTTCTGTCGCCCAAGTTCGCGAGTAAGACGAATCTGGAGGCGAGCGACGTTTTTGCGTTTCTGGAGACGGTGCCGGAGTCGACGGACGTCGTCTCCTTTTCGCCTTTTTTCGATGCTGGCGCGTTGTTTCCGAATGTGTTTCTGCAGGGCCAGTACCAGCATCCGAATGCCTGGCAGCCGTTTGTCGAGATCGCCGCGCTGTTGACACCGGGCGTCGATCTCAACACGCTGATCATGGATTCGTCGAATTCGGTCTATTGCAACTACTTTGTCGCAAAGCCGCGGTTCTGGCGGCACTGGCTGAGTCAGGCGGAGATCGTCTTCGATATAGCGGAGACCCATCGCACGCCGCTTGCGCGGGCGCTCAATGAAGGCACGCGCCATAACGCGAGCGAATGGCCCGTGAAGGTGTTCGTCATCGAGCGGCTGATCTCGCTGCTGCTCGCGACGCAGAAGCAATGGCGCACTGTGTCGTTCAATTCGATGGTGCTGCCGCTTGCTTATGAGACATCGGGGCGGGTGCCGCACGAACTGGTGATGCTGGACGCGCTCAAGCGGTCGGCTGTGGCGACGGGGCGTGGCGAGTATCTCACCGTCTATGCAAAGTTGCGGGAGCGTGTCACCGAGAAAATGACATGACGATGAGGCGCGTGCGTCGACGGCTTCAACGATGCGCGCCCACCTTCGGTGGCGTTGCCTGACGCGTTTCAAAGCGGGCAGACAACGCGCGCTATTTCGCGCTCACACGCCGCGCCGGAACGGCAACCGCACGCCTTCCTTGTTGCTGCGAGCCGCGAGTTCGATGATCGTCATTACGTCGACGGCATCCTGCGCGCTGACCGGGAACGCCGCGCCGTCGCGAATCGACGCCGCCAGCGCGCGGTAGAACTCGACATACACGCCGTCGCGCGTCGGCAGTTCGCGCTGCACTTCCTGTTCGCCTTCGAGCACGCGCAATGTGCCCGCCTCGTTGCCGCCGCCGAAGCCGGCGTCGCCGGGGCGCAGGCCCGCCTTTAGCTGATCTTCCTGCGTGTCGAGGCCGTGCTTCACGTAACTGCCGCGCGTGCCGTGGATCGTGAAGCGCGGCGCGACGATTGCCGTCAGCGCGCTCGCGTGCAACACGACTTCGTGGGTCGCATAGCCGAGCAACAGATGCACGTAGTCCGGCGCACTCGCATTGTCGCGATGTGCCTTCACCGATGCATGGACCGTCTCGGGCGCGCCGAAAAGCGTCAGCGTCTGATCAATCAGATGCGGGCCGAGATCGAGCAGCAAACCGCCGCCGCGCGATGCCTCCTCGCGCCAGCGCTGCCGGATGCCCGGACGGAAGCGGTCGAAATGCGATTCGAAATGCGTGATGCGGCCCAGCTCTCCGCTTGCGATCAGCTCGCGCACGGTCAGAAAATCGCCATCCCAGCGGCGGTTGTGGAACGGCGCGAACAGCAGGCCCTTGCTCTGCGCGAGATCGGCGAGCGTGCGCGCGTCGGCGGCCGTGAGTGTGACGGGCTTGTCGACGACGACGTGCTTGCCCGCTTCGAGCACGCGGCGAGCCAGGTCGAAGTGCGTGTCGTTCGGGGTCGCGATCACGACGCATTCGATGTCTTTCAGCGCAAGCAGCGCGTCGATATCGGCGACGATGCGCGCGTTCGGATAGTCGGCGCGAGCCTTGTCGGGTTGCCCCGTGGCGATTGCGGCGACGTTCGCGCGTCCGCAGTGTTCGATCACCGGCGCGTGAAAGGTGGCGCCGGCAAAGCCGTAGCCCATCAAGCCAATTTTCAGCGATGAAGACATGCGTGTTCCCTGCAAAAGCGGCGCGCCGCGGGGGCGGCGCGCAACGGCGCAATTGTGGCACGGACGCGCTTTCGCTTGCGGCGCGCGGGGTCAGCGCGCGCCGCATCGCGGGCCGTTCTGGAGGCATGAGCGGAGGCATTCGCGAGAGCATTCGTGTTAACATCGCGGTTCTCACGCGAACGGCAAAAAGCGCATGGAATCAAGTGCGTGGCGCAAGAGATAGATGCAAGACGGATTCGCGGCGGATCGTTCGGCTAGCGCCATGCACCTGCTTCTTGTACCCGTCCGCACGATGCGCCATTCGAGCCGTCTCGCTGCATGTTTCCGGGTCGCCCGTTCGTCAGGCAGCGCCCTCAATTCATTTCTCATCCACACACGATGTCCGCAGGCCTGAATGCCGCTCAAAGCGAAGCGGTGCGCTATCTCGACGGTCCGTGCCTCGTGCTCGCGGGCGCGGGCAGCGGCAAGACACGCGTGATCACGCAGAAGATCGCGCATCTGATCGAAAACAAAGGCTTCGAGCCGCGCCATATCGCTGCCGTCACCTTCACGAACAAGGCGGCAGCGGAAATGCGCGAGCGCGTCGGCAAGCTGCTCGAAGGCAAGACGTTGACGACGCCCGGCAAGGAAGGCCGCAAGGTGCCCGTCAACCAGCTGACGGTGTGCACGTTCCACTCGCTCGGCGTGCAGATCCTTCGCCAGGAGGCGGAGCACGTCGGCCTGAAGCCGCAGTTCTCGATCATGGATTCCGACGACTGCTTCGGCATGATCCAGGAGCAGGTCGGCTCGACGGACAAGGGCTTCATCCGCAAGATCCAGACGATCATCTCGCTGTGGAAGAACGGGCTCATCATGCCTGAAGAGGCGATGGCGATTGCGTCGAACGAGGACGAGCATCAGGCCGCGATCGTCTATCGCAACTATGTCGCGACGCTGCACGCGTATCAGGCCGTCGACTTCGACGATCTGATCCGTCTGCCCGCCGAGCTCTTCAAGAAGAACGAGCAGGTGCGCGACCGTTGGCAGAACAAGCTGCGCTATCTGCTGATCGACGAGTATCAGGACACCAACGCGTGCCAGTACGAACTGGTGAAGCTGCTGGCCGGTCCGCGCGCCGCATTTACGGCCGTCGGCGACGACGATCAGGCGATCTACGGCTGGCGCGGCGCAACGCTCGAAAACCTCGCGCAATTGAGCAAGGACTTCCCGAAGCTGCACGTGATCAAGCTCGAGCAGAACTATCGGTCGACGGTGCGTATCCTGACGGCGGCGAACAACGTGATCGCGAACAATCCGAAGCTCTTCGAGAAGAAGCTGTGGTCCGAGCACGGCATGGGCGACACGATCACCGTCACGGGGTGCAACGACGAAGAGCACGAAGCCGAGTCCGTCGTGTTCCGGCTGTCGGCGCACAAGTTCGAGCGCCGCACGCAGTTTCGCGATTACGCGATCCTGTATCGAGGTAATTTCCAGGCGCGCATCTTCGAACAGGTGCTGCGCCGCGAGCGCATTCCGTATGTGCTGTCGGGCGGCCAGTCGTTCTTCGATAAAGCGGAGATCAAGGATATTTGCGCGTATCTGCGGCTGATCGCGAATGCCGACGACGATCCCGCGTTCATCCGCGCGATCACGACGCCGCGCCGGGGCGTCGGCAATACGACGCTCGAAGCGCTTGGCGCGTTCGCGGGCCAGGCGAAGGTGTCGCTGTTCGAGGCGGTATATATGGGCGGCATCGAGGCGCGGCTGTCGGCCCGGCAGGTCGAGCCGCTGCGCGTGTTCTGCGATTTCATGCAGCGTCTGCGAGACCGCGCTGAGAAAGATGCGGCGACGTCCGTGCTCGACGACATGATGGAGGCGATCCACTACGAGGCGTACCTGTACGACGCATTCGACGAACGCCAGGCCCAGGCGAAGTGGCAGAACGTGCTGGAGTTTCTCGAGTGGCTCAAGCGCAAAGGCACGAAGCCCGAACCGGAAGCAGGCGCGGAGCAGACCGGCTACGACACTGCCGACGGTCTCACTGACACCGGCAAGAATCTGCTCGGTCTGATTCAGACGGTCGCGCTGATGTCGATGCTCGAAGGCAAGGATGAAGACCCGGATGCAGTGCGACTGTCGACGGTGCATGCGTCGAAGGGACTCGAATATCCGCACGTGTTTCTGGTGGGTGTCGAGGAGGGGATCATGCCGCATCGCGGCGGCACCGAGGACGACGGCCCGATCGACGACGCGCGCATCGAGGAAGAGCGCCGGCTGATGTACGTCGCGATCACGCGCGCGCAGCGTAGCCTGCATCTGAACTGGTGCAAGAAGCGCAAGCGGGCGCGCGAGACGGTGGTGTGCGAGCCGTCGCGCTTCATCCCCGAAATGGGCCTCGACGAAGCGCCGCCGCCGACACCGGAAGAAGCGCCGATGACGCCGAAAGACCGGCTGGCGAGTCTGAAGGCGCTGTTGCAGAAGGCGTGATCGATGTGCGGGCCGCGCATGCCGCATGAATGAAAAATCCCCGCACGACGCGGGGATTTTCGTTGCGGCTGACGCTGAAGATGTGCGCTGCTTATTTCGCCGCGCCGACCATGTAATCGACGGCGGCTTTCACGTCGGCATCCGATGCATTCGAGCCGCCCTTCGGCGGCATCGCGCCCTTGCCGTGCAGCGCGTAGTTGTAGATCGTGTCGATCGGGTCTTTCAGGCGCGGCGCCCAGGCTTCCTTGTCGCCGAATTTCGGCGCGTTCAGGACGCCCGCTGCGTGACAGGCCTGGCAGACCTGCTGATACAGCGCCTTGCCCGCCTGCGATGCGTCGGCGCTTTGCGCGCCCGATGCCGGCGCGGCCGTTTGGGGCACGTTCTTCATCGCGGCCATCGCGGCGGCGGCTTGCGCACTGGCGGTGTCGGACGCGCCTGCTGCCGCGCCCGATGCCGCTTCGGCGCCCGAAGCGGCCGCTGCGCCGGGTGCGCCTGCGGGACCCGCGGCCGGTTGGCCCGGCACGGGCTTCGGCGGATCGGCGAATTTCGCGCCCGCATTGTTCGCCATATAGGCGACGGCGAGGCCGATTTCATAATCGCTATAGTCATCCGGGCTCGTGCCGCCGCGCGGGGGCATCGCGCCCTTGCCGGTCAGCGCGGTGTGCCAGAGCGTGTCGAAGCCTTGCGCGATGCGTGGCGCCCAGTCGCCGGTGTTGGTGAATTTCGGCGCGCCTGCCGCGCCTGCCGCGTGACAGGCCGAGCAGACGGCCTTGTACACTTCTTCGCCCGTCTTGTAGACGCGCGGCGCGTTGGCGTCGCGAATGTCGACTTTGGCGATGGGGGCGGTGCGCGAGTCGACGACGGCGTCGGACAGACCATCGGTGCCCGCGCCTGTACGCGTCGAGTTGTCGACGTAGTAGGCGAGCAAAACGATGATGACGATGGGGACAGCAAAGCCGGCGATGACTGCGGCGATTAGCTGTCCGGGGGTCTTGATCGGGGCTCCGTGTGGTGCTTCGCTCATGCTTGTCTCGTCTCCCATGGGTATTGTGAGCGGTACAGCGCGACGGCAACGACTTTGTTCTTGATAAGCCACGGACGATTATAGACGGAAGGTTTCGGCGCTGGTGCGCGGGCCTCCAGCGTGTTCAGTAGGCGTTTACGCGGACATTTTTCGGTTCTGGCGCTGTTTTGTGACTGATCGGACATGGTCTTCGACGGCCCTGCGGATAGTGCGGGCCGGCCTGCGGTGGACGGGCCGCCTGAAAACGGGTATCCTCTCGGTCTCGCTTTGGCGCCGCGTGTCGCATCAACTTCGTGATTTGCAGCGCTTTTCGCCGAGCATTTCCGCCGAATGCGCCCGTAGCTCAATGGATAGAGTACTGCCCTCCGAAGGCAGGGGTTGCTGGTTCGATCCCAGCCGGGCGCGCCATCTCCGATATGTAGCCTCCGCGAAGTTCCGCAGCAGCAGCATCATTCTCTCTTTCCGCTTCTGTCCGGAAATGCGTGGCGATCCACCCACGGCTGATTCAGGCTTTTCTCTCCTCCGCGTACTGCATTTCTGTCCGCCGAACCGATGTGTTTGACTCACGGCCGCACTGATCGCTGCGGCGCGCGCGCTTTCCGCACTGTATTTCGGCCTGACCGGATACGTACTGGATAACGCGCCGTCGCAGTCAAAACGTACGGCTTCCTAAACATCATTCGCCGTATTTTTCCAGATACTTTCTGTAGCCGGCATGCCATCGCGGGGTCGCGAATGCGCCGGCGCTTTCATGCACGACGCTGATCGGCCAGGTGCCCATTTTCATGTTCCGCAGTTCGGCCTGGCGGCAAAAATCCAGGTCATAGAAATGAAAGTCGAAGCGCTCGTCGAAGCGCAGGTCGTTTGCCGCCAGTTTTTCGCTGTCGGCGATCAGCAGCAGGCCATCGAGCAATTTGCATTCGACACCCGAAGCCCCATAGCGAGAAACCTTGCACGGAAACATCTTGCCGTGCCCCACCGCTCCGCTCAGGTATTGCGGGTCATCCCAATCGAAATGCGAGAGTTGCGATCCCTCCAGGTCGGGATTCGTCTTCACGAAAGCCCATCCTGCTTGCTGCGCGACGCGACGCCGGTTGCCTGCGACCCCTGCAATATCGAAGTGTTGTGCCGCTTCGCGAATGCGTTCCACCCAATAGAAATCGTTGAGCCAGACATCGTCGTGGGCGAATACGAGAATCGCCGGATCTTTCTTCGCCGCATCGATTGCCGCGTTATAGACAACCGGTAGTCCACGCGTATTGCTATCGAACAGCAGCAACTCGGGCGCCTGACGAAAGCGATACAGACTGAGCGAGAGTCCGAGCGCGGTGTGCGTCAAAAACGTTTCGCCTGGCGATCGGGTCGCACAGACAAGCCTGATGGGTTTCACTGTCGTTGTTTCCGCCTGAGTCGGACTAGCGCATATCAATCCGGCGATGATGCGATACCTCACCGGTCACGGCAAGGGGTGTGAATCGGCGAAGGGCCGGCGAAAAAATGGAGAGCGCGAGTGAATGGGCGCGGGCGGTCGGTCGAACGAAAAAGGTGCAATAGTCCGCTTTGATTGGCGGATTGAAGGCGACGGTGGCTGCCTATACTGCGGCATCCGTCTCCATCTTCTCTTTCGTCGCCATGCAACAGACTCCCGTTCATCGGATTCGCAATGACGAACTGCTTAAGCTGATGCCGATCCGCGTCCGCAGGCGTGTCGAGATGGGATATGGCTCGGGCGCGCTGGCGAGAGAATGCCGGAAGCTCAATCTGTGGGATCAAATTCCACCCTCAATTCATCAACCTGACCTGTAGCCTGATTCGGGTGAAGAATTTTCTACGAACGCGAGGAGCATGATGCACCCGACCGCAATGATGAATTGCACGAAATTCTTTGAAGCTTATGCCGATTCCTTTCTGGATCAGCAAAAGGTCAGGGTCATAGAAATTGGTTCTCAGGACGTCAATGGCGGTTTGCGCGGAACTGCGCCGGCTTCCTTCGAATACATTGGCGTCGACTTTGTCGAAGGCAAGGGCGTCGATGTTGTTCTCGACGATCCCTATTCGTTGCCATTTGAAAGCGAGTCCGCCGACATCATTCTGTCAAGCTCATGCTTTGAGCATTCGGAAATGTTCTGGCTCGTCTTTCTAGAAATCATGCGGGTACTCAAGCCTAAAGGGCTGCTCTATATGAATGCGCCATCCAATGGGCCATTTCATCGCTACCCCGTGGACTGCTGGAGATTTTACCCGGACAGTGGCCGGGCGCTTGTAACCTGGGCAAAACGGAACGCGATGAATGTCGCGCTATTGGAGTCATATGTCAGTGCTCAGGTGCCGGGTGACATCTGGAATGATTTCGTCGCTGTATTCGTGAAAGATGAAGCGCATGCTGAAGGCTTTCCGAAGAGAATCCTCAACGCCAAGACCGATATTAGCAACGGTGTCGTTCGCGGTATCGATGAATTTGTCAATCAATCCGCGATGCCTGAGGACATGAGGAAGTTGATGGTAATCGGCCAGATTGTCGAAAACAAAATACGAATTAATTGAGGCGTGTGAAGGTGGCTGCATCTGCCCGGGCCGCCCGTTTCCTTCTCCTCCTTCTTTGCATGGAACAGACTCCGGTTCATCGCATTCACAGCAATACGTGATCAACGCGGTGCGGCGCGGGCGTGACGCGTGGCAAGCGCAGGTGCCGGAAGTCCGGCCTTGCCGGGCAGCCAGTTGCGGCGCGTAGACGAGTGATCGAATGAAAGCGAACGTTTATCAGATTTTCTATTCCAGCGAGACGCGCGCGTCTCTCGATGCCGGATTCATTCCACTCGACAACACAGGCGGGCGCCCGGACTGGTACGAATACTGGCCCATCCGCCAGTTCCTGCTGAATACCCCGCTGAACGCGAACGAGGGATACGGGTTCCTTTCGCCGAAGTTCAGCCAGAAGACCAGGCTGTCGTCCGAAGCGGTGCTCCAGTTTCTCGCGGAAACGCCGGACGATGTCGATGTGGTCACGTTTCCGATGTTCTACGACGTGGCCGCGTTCTACCTCAATGTGTTCGAGCACGCCTGCCTTGCGCATCCGGGTATCACACCGACGGTGGTTAGCGCGCTGAAGCAGATCATGCCGTCAGTCGACATCAACACGCTGGTGATGACGTCGAAGGAGGCAGTGTTCTGCAATTACCTGGTCGCCAAACCGGCTTTCTGGGCCGAATGGATTGGGTTGTGCGACCAGTTGTTCGCCATTGCCGAATCCGGCGTCGGCGAACTGGCTGAGGGACTGAATGCGTCCGTGACCTACGTGCAGGACGCTGCACCGGCAAAGGTGTTCCTGATCGAGCGCATCGCGTCGCTGATCCTGTGCACCCAGCCGCAGTGGCGCGTCAGAAACTATAACGGGCTGACCATGCCGGCCTCGGCGAGCCCGATCCGACATATCGGAGTCGAATTGCTGATGCTCGACGGCCTGAAGTTCGCGGTTCGCGAGACAGGCTTTTCCGAATATCTCGCCGTATTCCGTCAACGCCAGGGCGAGCTGTTTCAGCAGGCGATCGCCGACACGCAGTGAGCGGCAGCCAGCCGCGTGCGTCGTCATAACCCGGCGAATTGCGGTCATTTGCCGGGTTTAATCCATGGATCGCTGTTGGCCGGCTGTTGCCAGAATCGAAGTATGGCGTGCTGTGTGCACGATTTGACAGCAGGGCTTTTCAGTTCGGTCATTGTCCGGCGAAACCTGTTGTTTCCCGCATTGTTTTTCGACGGAAACATCTATTCATGAGCGAATTCAAGTTTGCCGACCTGGGTGGCGAGACGACGGACGAGTTGCTGTCGCGCGCCGATGCACTGTGCCGCAGCAATCGGCTCGACGAAGCGGACAAGCTGTGCCTCGAGGTGCTCGCCATCGATCCTGCGCACGCCGGCGCGCTGAATCTGCGCGGCATGGTCGCGTATCGCAGCGGCGAGCACGCGCGGGCGGCGGACCTGATCATGGAGGCGATCAGCAAAGATCCCAAGCCGGACTACTACTTCGCGCTCGGCAACGTGATGGCGGCGCATCGCCGGATGGCTGCCGCTGCTGAGTGTTTCCGGCTGGTCACGCAGATGCAGCCGGAGCATGCCGATGCCTACAACAACCTGGGCATCGCGCAGCGCGGGCTGAAGCAGTATCACGACGCTGTGCAGTCGTTCTGCAAGGTGCTGGAGCTGCAGCCCGGCAATGGCCGCGCGTACAACAACCTCGCCAATGTGATGCTCTCGCTGGACGAACTGCCGGCGGCGCTCGAGGCATGGCAGATCGCGACGGAGCGGGCCCCGGCCGAACTTGAGCCGCGCAGCAACCGGCTGACTGCGCTGAACTACGCCGCGGAGACGACGCCCGAGCAGTATCTGGACGAGGCGCGCAAGTTTGCCCAGGTGGTGGAAGAGGCGGCCCAGCCTTTCCGGAGCTGGCTCGTCGGCATGGCGCCGCGCACCGGGCGGCCGTTGCGGGTCGGGATCGTGTCGGGCGATGTGCGGCGTCATCCTGTCGGGTATTTTCTCGAGAGCGTGGTGAAGAGTCTCGATCCCACCCGCGTCGAACTGGTGGCTTACCAGACATCCCGCGACGAAGACGAATTGACCTTCCGCCTCAAGCCGCATTTCCACGGCTGGCAGTCGATTGCCGGCATCCGCGACTTTGCCGCTGCCCAGCAGATCCGCAACGACAAGATCGATGTACTGATCGATGCTTCCGGGCATACGACGCACAACCGTCTCGCGCTCTTCGCGTGGAAGCCCGCGCCCGTTCAGATCAGCTGGCCGGGTTATTTCGCGAGCACGGGACTCAAGGCGATCGACTACCTGCTCGGTGACCGTCACGTGCTGCCGCAGGGCGAAGAACATCACTTCGTCGAAAAGCCGTGGCGGCTGCCGGACAGCTTCCTGTGCTTCACGCCGCCGGACCACGCGCCGGCAGTCGGCCCGCTGCCCGCGCTGAAAAACGGCTTCGTCACGTTCGGCTATTTCGGCCGGCTGACCAAAATGACCGATGTCGTCGTTGCGACGTGGGCGGCAATCCTGCGTCGCGTGCCGGGTTCCCGCCTGCTGCTGAAGGCGGCGCAGCTCGACTTCGACGATATCCGCGAGACGACGCTCAAGCGCTTCTCGATGCATGGGGTCGGCGCGGAGCAATTGCAGCTCGAAGGGTTCTCGGCGCGCGGCGACTATCTGGATGCGTACAACCGCGTCGATATCGCGCTGAGCCCGTTCCCGTACTCGTCCGGCACGACGGCGGCCGAGAGCCTGTGGATGGGCGTGCCCGTGCTCGGCATGCACGGCGATCGCTTCGTCTCGCACATCGTCGAGAGCATCGCGCATGCGGCGGGACTCGGCGACGCGTGGATTGCGCAATCTCACGACGATTACATCGAGCGGGCCGTTGCATTCGCCGCGAATCCCCAGGCAGTAGGCGATTTGCGCGCCGGGCTGCGTGCGCAGGTGCTCGCGTCGCCGCTGTGCGATGCGCCGCGCTTTGCGCGCCACCTGGAGGACGCCCTGCATGCAATGTGGGATGAAAACCTCGCGCAGCGGCTGCAGACGAAACACGAGGGGGCGTGAGCATGAGCGAGGTCGACCGCGTGGCCGATATTCCGGCGACGATCGAGCGGGCGCTGGGCCATCACCGCGCGGGCCGGTTCGACGACGCGCGCTCGCTGTACGAGGACGTGCTGAGCGCGGACCCGCAGCAGCCCGATGCGCTGCATTTTCTCGGACTGCTCGCGTGCCAGCTGCATAAGACCGACGTCGGTGTGAAGTTGATCGAGCAGTCGCTCGCGGTGCGGCCCGATGCGATCTACTACAACAATTTCGGCAACGTGCTGGCGGATCTCGGCCGCTTCGACGAGGCGATCGTCAGCTACAAGAATGCGCTGGGTCTGCGATTCAACTATCCGGAAGCGCACAACAATCTCGGTAATGCGCTGCGTCAGGCGAAGCAGCCGGATGCGTCGATGCGCGCCTGCGCGGAAGCCATTCGCCTGCAACCGGGTTATGCGGAGGCCTACAACAACCTCGGCAACGCGCTGCATGACATGGGCGAGCTGGACGAAGCGGTGGCCAGCTATTGCAAGGCGATCGAGCTGAATCCGGAATACGCGGTTGCGTACAACAATGTCGGCAACGTATTGCGCGAGCAGGATAAGCCGGAACTGGCGATCGACCTTTTCCGCAAGGCCGTGGCGTTGCAGCCGAACCTGTGGGCCGCGCATCACAGCCTCTGTTTGCTGCTGCGCGAGCGCGGCGAACTGGCTGACGCGCTCGCGAGTCTTCGGCAGGCGCTCAGCCCCGAGGATGTCGAGGCGCGCAACACGCTCGCGTGCGTGCTGCGCGATACGGGCGACCTGGAGGGAGCGGAGAGCGAGTGCCGCGAAGTGCTGCGAATCGATCCGGACTTCGCGGACGCACACTGCACACTGGCCGGCGTGCTGTGCGGTCTTGGACGTCACGAGGATGCGCTGAAGTCCTGCGAGCGGGCGATCGAGCTCGATCCGGAGCACCAGCCGTCCTACCGTGGGCTGGGCCTGATCTATTACCACCTCGAGAGGCAGCCGGCCGCGATTCTCAGTCTTCGTCACGCGCTCGAACTGTCACCGCGGGACGATCACGCGTGGCTGATGCTCGCAAATGCGCTGCGCGAAGATCGTCAGCTCGATGAAGCGCTGGAGGCGGTCAACAAGTCGCTGTCGATCGGCGAGAAAAGCGCTGCCAAGTATCTGTCGCTCGGCGACATCCTGCAGGCTCGCGGGGAGATCGAGGAAGGCCTCGAGATGCACGTGAAGGCGCTGGAACTCGGATGCGATCCGATCGAGACGTATGCGCGCCTGCTGTTCACGATGCCGGGCTCGCCGCGTTATTCCGCGCTCGACATGCGCGAGCATGCAGTGCGCTATGGCCAGCTGGCGGCCGTCGCGGCCAAGCCGTTCACGCACGCGCTTTCTTCGTACGACGGCAAGCGGCCGTTGCGGATCGGTTTCGTGTCGGGCGACCTGCGCGGCCATCCTGTCGGCATCTTCCTCGAAAGCATCATGGGGCATCTGGACCGCGCGCGTATCGATCCGGTTGCGTATGTGACGTTCAACAAAAAGAACGATGGGATCACGGAGCGCCTGAAGTCGCATTTCTCCGCGTGGCATTCGATCGAGAAGCTGTCGACACTGGAGGCCGCCGAAAAGATTCGCGACGACAACCTCGATATCCTCGTCGATCTGTCGGGCCATACGGCGTTCACCGCACTGCCGGTTTTCGCGTGGCGTCCGGCGCCGCTGCAGGTCAGCTGGCTGGGCTTT
The DNA here is from genome assembly GCF_038900755.1 of Paraburkholderia diazotrophica. Classification (GTDB taxonomy): domain Bacteria; phylum Pseudomonadota; class Gammaproteobacteria; order Burkholderiales; family Burkholderiaceae; genus Paraburkholderia; species Paraburkholderia diazotrophica_A. The sequence continues at coordinate 25,903 of NZ_JBBPEN010000007.1, read as the reverse complement.
TTCGGAACGACCGGCTGCGAGTTCATCGATTACTTCGTCGGCGATCCGCATACGTTGCCGCCAGGCGAAGAACATCATTTCGTCGAGAAGGCGTGGCGGCTGCCGGACAGCTACCTGTGCTTCACTCCGCCCGACAATGCGCCGGATGTCGGGCCGTTGCCGATGGAACGGAACGGCTTTGTCACCTTCGGGTATTTCGGCAAGCTCATCAAGGTGACGGACGATGTCGTGGCGCTGTGGTCTCGCGTGCTGCATCGCGTGCCGGACTCGAAGCTGTTCCTGAAGGCGATCGGCTTGTGGAGCGATTATTTGCAGATCAAGACGATCGAGCGTTTCGCGCGCCACGGCATCGATGCGAGCCGGCTGATTCTCGAAGGCGAGTCGTCGCGCGTCGAATATCTGGATGCCTACAATCGCATCGATATCGCGTTGAGCCCGTTTCCGTATGGGGGCGGCACGACGACGGCCGAGGGGCTATGGATGGGCGCGCCGGTGCTGGGCTTGAAGGGCGATCGCTTTCTCACGCATATCTGCGAAAGCCTGCTTCATGCGGCCGGGCTCGGCGAATGGGTGGCGGCAGACAAAGACGCGTATGTCGAGAAGGCGGTCGCGTTTGCGTCCGAGCCGGACAGGCTGGCAACCTTGCGCGCGGGACTGCGCGAACAGGCGAGGCTATCGCCGATGTGCGATGCGCCGCGCTTTGCGAACAACCTCGTTGACGCGTTTCATCGGATGTGGGAACTGCATCTGAATGCTCAGTCTGCTGTCTGAGCCGTGATGTCGGATACTGCGGCCAGCCGGTCTGATCGGCTGGCCGCAGCTTTTTGCAGCGTCATGCGTGCACAGCTGTGCGGCCGTCCAATTACTTGTTGGTCGCGAGCGCGCCGGCGCTGTTCTTGCCACCGAACAGCTGCGTCAGATAGTTCGTATTGTTCTGCATCTGCGCCATCAGCGTGTTCAGCGCGCTGAACTGTGCGGTGTATTGCGCTGTCAGCTGGTTCGAATAATCGGTCAGTTGCGTCGCCTGGTCCTGCAGGCTGCTCAGGTCCTGGTTCAGCGCCTGCGTGCGCTGATCGATGATGCCGCTCGTCTGAATGTACGACGACATGAACGTGTCCAGCTTCGCGCCGATCCCGGTGCCGCTGTTGAAGATCGCGTTCACGGCCGTGGGGTTCGACGTCAGGGCGGTTTGCAGCGCGGTGCTGTCCACCGACAGTGTTCCGTCCGGCTGCAGGTTCAGGCCGATCGATGCGAGGCTGTAGGTCGTGCCGCCGCTCGCGACACCTGCGCTGACCAGCGAGGCCAGACCGTTCGTGATGCCGTTCGTCATCGAATCGCCGAGCAGCGGACCGGCAGTCGAGGTGCTCGAATCGTACGACGAGAGCTTGCTGGCGGTCGTCACATAGTTGTTGTACGCGGTGACGAAGCTCTGGATTGCGGTGGCCGATGCCGATGTATCGGACGACACGGTGAGCGTTTGCGTGCTATTCGCCGCTGCGCCCGAAATATCCAGCGTGACGCCGCTCAGTACATTGGTCAGGGTGTTACTCGCGCTGGTCGTCGCAATGCCGTTGATGCTGACGTTCGCGTTCGCGCCGGGCGTGCTCGACTGAACCGACGCGAGTGCTGGATTGGCGCCGCCCGAATCGGAAATGGAAATCGCGGTGTTCGAGCCGGTCTGCGTCGAGGTGAGCGTGAGGTACTGATTGACGTTGCCCGACGAGTCGGTGGCCGTGACGACCGTCGCGGATACACCGGCGTTGGCCTTGTTGATCGCGCTGGCCACGTCGGACAGCGACGCCCCTTGCTTGATCGTGACGCTGGTTGCCGCGCCCGAGCCGACCGTGATGCTGAGCGTGTCGGCGCTGAACGTGGCTCCCGATGCGATCGGGTTCAGGCGCGCGGTGCTGGACGTCGCCACGTTCGTGACGGCGACCGAATAGGTGCCCGCGACGGCGCCCGTGCTGGTGGTTGCCGTCACGCCAGTGCTGGTGACGACTGCTTGCATCTGCGCGAGCGCGGTCCCGTTCAGGAAACCCGCGAGCGCAGTGTCGAGAGAAGAGAGCGCCGACTTGATCTGACCGACTGCCGAAAGCTCGGTATTGTCCGACGTCTGCTTGTTGGTGATGATTGCGCTTTGACCAGCCGTCTTCGCCGCCACGAGCGTCTGAACGAGCGAATTGACGTCCATCGTCGAATTGGTCGCGCCGCTGATGATCGACTGCGCCGCCGCCGCCAGTTGGGAAGACAGATCGGTTGTCGTCGTGGAAGTCGTGCTCGTGGTGGTGGTCGTCATGTTGGTAGCTCCGCTCGGCTATGTCGGGCAGGACGGTATCGGCTGAAACACCGACAGGAAGGCGAGCCTTCCTGTCGGTATCGATGCATTGAATCGCGCTGCGCGGTGCAATGCGGCACGCGCGCAGCTCACGCGATTACTGCAGGAGCTTCAGGATCTGCTGCGGCAGCGAGTTCGCTTGCGACAGCACCGAGATACCAGCTTGCTGCAGCACTTGCGCCTTGCTCAGGTTCGCCGTTTCCTGCGCGAAGTCAGCGTCGGTGATCTGCGAGCGTGCGGCGCTCATGTTGGTCGATTCCGTTTGCGTGCTCGTCACCGTAGCCGACAGCGTGTTCTGCTGTGCGCCGAGTGCTGCTTGGTACGTGTTGATCGCTGCGAGTGCCGCGTCGATCTGCGACAGTGCCGATTGCGCGCCTGCGCTCGTGCTGATGTTGACGCCGCTGACGCTCAGGCCGGTTGCGTCGAACACCGAAGCGCCGAAGTTGATGCCAACCGTCTGGCCCGAGAATGCGCCGACCTGGAAGTTGACCGTGCCTGCGCTCGACAGGATGTGCAGGCCGTTGAACGTCGTCTGACCAGCGATACGCGTGATTTCCTGCAGACGCGTCGTAACTTCCGCCTGGAGGTCGGTCAGTGCGCTCGAGTCGAGCGAGCCGTCGCCTGCTTCAACTGCCAGCTGGCGGATACGTTGCAGGTTGTCGATCGTCGAGCTCAGCGCGCCGTTGGCGGTCTGCACCATCGAGATCGCGTCGTTCGCGTTCGCAACGCCTTGGTTCAGCGCGTTGATCGATGCCGTTTGCGACGTAGCGATTGCATTGCCTGCGGCATCGTCAGCTGCCGTGTTGATGCGCTTGCCCGACGACAGGCGGTTGATGGCTTGCGACAGCGCGCTTTGCGAACCCGACAGGTTCTGCTGCGCGGTCAGCGACATGATGTTGGTGTTGATGTTCAGCATTTTTGCGTCCTCGTATGCTAAGCGCCAGGGGATGACTGGTTTTGGCTACCGGCGTCGCGCTGCGTTTGCGAATGGCGCCGCCTGTCCTGGTTGACGGCGGTGCAGAAAAAAACTTTAGGGAGCCATCGATGCGTATGCGTGCACAAGCCCTGGCGAATGGCTGATCAAAGCGACCGGGGGGCTGTGGAAAGTTCGCGCGATCCGTGCGGACTTTCTTGATGGTTTCGAGGAAAGATGCACGGTGAAGTGTGACGACCAGTGAGCTTGTGGCCGGCCGTTCCGCGATCACAGTTGCGTGGGTCCGGTGGCTTTTGCAGAGCGGATTGCGGGTGGCGCACAGTTGCTTCTGCTTCACACGCCGCAGGAGCGCTGAACATCATCGGGCCGCTGCCGATGTCGGCTATTTGCAAGCGGGTGAAGCGGGAATGAGCCGGTTGCCGCACGATGGTGCCGGCTGCTGGACAGGTGGTGGTGGGATAGATGCTCTTCCGACGGACGCGGAGTATTTGCGTTCCATCCGATTACGCAATTCGTCGCGCACGAAATCGATGCCGGCTGGCTAATTTTTGGCGACCGTCGACGTTCTGTCGACGTGCGCATCCGCGCCGCGTCTTGCGGGGATCGCTTCTCGCGAACGAGCGCTTATAGCATGCCGACGGTGTGATATTCGCGGACCGACTGAATACGTTGTCGCGCCTTCGCGTTTTCCTGCGTCAGCGTATCGAGGCCGACGCGAGCAGCATCGCTGATTTGCTCGTCCAGAGTCTGGATTTCACGAATCAGCGCGAGCGCCTGCGGTGGCTGTTCCTGCGTCAGCGACATCAGCAGCGGTGAGCGTTCCGAGACGAGCGACTCCGCGCGCAGCCAGTCGCGCTGGCTAACTGCATCGTGAATTTCGTGTGTCAACTGCACGGCACGGGTGAGCGTTTCGATCGTCATGTCGGTTCCGGTTGGAGGCTGGGCTCCTTCGGCGTCGCGCTGTCGCGAGGTTTCGCGCCACATTCGGGCCGCGTCGACCGCCTTCCCTTTGGTTGACGGCGCGACGCTGGCAAACTTTAGCGACGCCGTCGGAGATCTGTGCTGAACGGTTGCAGGGGCCTCTTGAGATAATGGCATTGATCGTCGGCTCGATTTGCGACGCGGACGAACGCAGAATGGACGGCCGGACGGCGGAGACTCTCTGTGCGACGCCCGAGTGCGTCAACCGCAGGTCTGGCACTTTTTTAATGCCAATCAACGGACGTGATGCGCGCCTCCCGGTGGCACAGGCGCGCCAACCAAGTGCCTGACCAGAATCAAGAAATCCTGGCCGGCGGGATCAATTCCTGATATCATCGAGAGTGAATTGAGATCTTTGCTCGTTTCGTCATGGGTTGCTGGTGGCGAAACGCTAGCTAGGCGCGGCGCCGCAACGTGCGCTGCCTGCGTTTCGCGGTGAACTCCCACCTCTCTTTTCCGGCCTCCGTGGCCGCTTTGCCTCTCGTTTCAGTTGTGCTTCGCCAGAGTCTGGAACGACCGGAGGGCCGGCGTGTGAGTGGGCTAACCGCCACGCCATTAACCGTATCAAGCGTATTTAGGAATTACATGACGACGATTCTTCTGAAAGAAAATGAGCCGTTCGAAGTGGCAATCCGCCGCTTCCGCCGCGCAATCGAAAAAAATGGCCTGATCGCAGAACTGCGTGAGCGCCAGTCGTACGAAAAGCCGACGACGGCACGTAAGCGCAAGAAGGCCGCTGCAGTGAAGCGCCTGCACAAGCGCCTGCGCAGCCAGATGCTGCCGAAGAAGCTGCACTAAGCACGCTTCCTTCCGGCACGCGAAAGCACGCCAAACGGCGGTGTGAGCTTCGAAAGAAGCCACACCGCCGTTTTTATTTTGGGGTCGTGTCGTTGTTTGACTTATCGGAAAGACGGCGGAAAAACGGGCCGTTTACCGTGGCCCGTACCGATGGACATTGCGCCCTGCGTTGCAACGGCGCGACATGAAAGCGTGCCGGCCTCTTCATGAGACCGGCGCCGGATACATCACTTCGAAATTTTCTTGCGCCCTTTCTTGTCGAGCGTCGCGCATCGCATGTGGCAGGCGCAGTCGATCTGATGGTCGTTGACCATGCCCACTGCTTGCATGAACGCGTAGCAGATGGTCGTGCCGACAAATTTGCAGCCGTAGCGTTTCAGCGCTTTGCTGAGCGCATCCGACACTTCCGTCGACGCAGGCGCGTGCTTGTATGTCGTCCACGTATTCTGGATCGGCGTGTTGTCGACGAACGACCACACGAAATCCGCGAAAGAACCATGCTCCGCCTGGATCTGCTTGACGGCCTTTGCATTCGTCACCGCCGATTCGATCTTGCCGCGATGTCGCACGATGCTTTCATCCAGCACGAGCGCGTCGAGCTTTTGCTTCGAGAAGCGAGCGACCGTGTCGATCTCGAAGTTGGAGAATGCGCGGCGGTATCCGTCGCGCTTGTTCAATATCGTCGACCACGATAGCCCGGCCTGCGCGCCTTCAAGCACCAGCATTTCGAACAGGTGCTGGTCATCGCGCGAGGGGACGCCCCACTCGGTGTCGTGATAGTGTGCGAGCGCTTCGCTCGTCGCCCAGTTGCATCGCTGCTCAGCCACGTTCAGGCTCCTGCGTGTTGGTTGATTGCCCGTCGATCAGGCCACGCCAGCATAGCGGAACGGAATGCGGCCGCAACCTGGCCGTTCGGCTAATTGTCGCGAGCGGGCGGACCTGCCACGCTATGCCCTAATACGTCACTTAGCACATTACTGAGCATATCGATGAATCAAGATCTCTATCTGATCGGCGTCGACGGTGGCGGCACCGGCACGCGCGTCGTGCTGGCAAACGCCGCAGGCCACGAACTCGCGCAAGGCACCGCCGGGCCGTCGGGGCTCGGGTTGGGCGTCGAGCGCGCATGGGAAGCGATCCTTGCGGCGAGCGCGCAGGCGTTCGAGCGCGCCGGCATCGCCGCAGACTGGTCATGCTGCGGGCTCGGTTGCGGCCTTGCAGGCGTCAACAACCGGGACTGGCTGGCTGCGTTTCGTGCGAAGGCGCCCGCGTTGGCCGGAATCGCAATCGAAAGCGATGCCTACACGACACTGCTTGGCGCGCATGGCGGCGAGCCGGGCGTGATCGTCGCGCTGGGGACGGGCAGTGTGGCTGCCGTGCTCGATCATAGCGGCGCAAGCCGTATGGTCAGCGGCTACGGCTATCCGTCGGCCGATGAAGCCAGCGGCGCATGGCTCGGCTTGCGCGCGATCGTGCATGCACAGCAGGCGCTGGACGGCCGCGTTCCCGCCGACAAGTTCTCGAAAGCGCTGGTCGAGCATGTCGGTGCAACGGATCGGGATGGACTCGTCGTATGGTTGTGCGACGCGAATCAGACCGCCTATGCGAGCCTCGCGCCCGTAGTGGTCGCGCATCGCGAGCACCCGTTTGCGGCGCGTCTGCTCCAGCAAGCCGGCGAGGAGATCGCCAAGATGATTGCCGCGCTCGACCCGTCAGGAGCGTTGCCCGTCGCGCTGTGCGGCGGGCTCGGCAAGCCATTGAGCGAGTATGTGCCGGCGCCGTTCCACGAGCGTCTGCGCGAGCCCATTTCGGACTCGGCACACGGCGCGCTGCAACTCGCTAAGAGCGAGGTCGCGCGAATGGGCGCTGGGTAAGCGCTTCGAAGCCGGACGAGCGCCTCGGTTGCAAGCCGTGAACGGAAGGGCGCGCGCCTGGAGGCGATAAAATAGATCCTTTCAGACGCCGCCCGCCATCCCATGTACAAAGTCATCGCCAGTGACCTCGATGGAACGCTGCTGAACAGCAACCATCAGGTCGATCCCTTTACGATCAGCACAATGCGCGCGCTCGAATCCCAAGGCGTGCCCATCGTGATCGCTACCGGGCGCCACTATTGCGACGTCGCTGGCATTCGTGACGTGCTGGGCATCCGCCCATACCTGATCACATCGAACGGTGCGCGCGTTCATGCGCCCGACGATGAAATGATCTTCGCCGACGATCTTCATCCGGACGTCGTCCAGCAACTGGTGAAGCCGGAGATCGCGGGTGAGCATGGGCGCGTGATCGTCAACCTGTTCGCCGACCGGGAATGGCTGATCGACCGCGATGCGCCGCACCTGCTGCGCTACCACCAGGACTCGGGCTTCACTTATAACGTGATCGACCTCCAGCAGCACGACGGCGCCGACATCGCGAAGGCGCTCTATATCGGCGACCCGAACGATCTCGCCGTGGTGGCGGCGAATCTTCAGCGTACATTCGGCGAGGCGCTGTACGTCACTTACTCGCTGCCGGATTGTCTCGAGGTGATGACGGCAAACGTGTCGAAGGGGCGCGCGTTGCAGGTCGTGCTCGACCGGCTGAATGTGTCGGCGGCCAAGTGCGTGGCGTTCGGCGACAACATGAACGACATCGACATGCTCGAAACGGCCGGCCATCCGTTCATGATGAACAATGCGAATCCCGATCTGATTGCGCGTCTGCCGAATGTGCCGCGCATCGGCAACAACTTCGAAGCGGGCGTTGCGCATCACCTTCGCAAGCTCTTCGAACTCGATGATGAGCTGACTGCGTAAGCTCGCGACGCATCCGATTCACACGGCGCGCGGCCCATGACGGGACGCGCGCCATGCAAGTCGTCGAGGAATCGGCGTTTGAGTGCGCCCGAGTTGCCGACATCGACTTTCTCAATTGCCTCGATCCCTCGATCACGGCCTCGCCGACGCCTTAATCGTGATACCCCCAACCGCGGCCGTTCTCGTTCCAGTGGTTGCCGTGGTTGTCATTCCAACGGTTGTCGTGATCCCAGCCGCGACCGCGATTCCAGTCGCGGTCGTGTCGATAGCCGTCGTAGCGGTGGTCGCCCCAGTAGCGGTTGCCGTAATAAACCGGTTGCGGAGCCGCGTACACCGGCGCCGGTGCTACGTACGCCGGAGCGGGCGCGCCGAGCGACAAGCCGATGCTCAGATTCGAGTGCGCCTGTGCGACACCGCATGCGCCAGCGGCGACGCCAACTGCGACGAGCACTTGAGTGACGATGCGCTTCATTTCGCTTCTCCTGTGAATGCGGCGTGTTTGCCGTACGGGTTCAATCTACGCGTCGCCGGTGGGCAGGACTGCGACAGGTTGTTACGAAGTGAAAGCGTGCAATGCGCACCGCGAAAGCTTTCCCAACGTAAGGCTCGCCGATGCCGACATGCGGCCGGCAGCGCCCCATGCCGGCGCAGTCCTCGCGGGCCGAAACAGGCGGGATCATCCCTCAGCCGAATCGCTGATACCCATGCAGTAGATGCGACCGTAAACCGGCCTTACATTTGAACCATCTATTAATGCAGCGGGTCTCGCCCGCTAATAAAAACGGAGCGCCGCAGCGCTCCGTTTTCTATTAGACGGATTAACGGGCGTCAGGCCGTGACGCGCGCACCTTGCGCGTCTGCGGATTGCCGGGCGTCGCCCGCGACGAGCGGATACACGATGCCCGCGATCACGGCGCCGACAATCGGCGCGACCCAGAAAAGCCACAGCTGGTCGATGGCAGCGCCGCCGACGAAAAGCGCCGGCCCCGTCGAGCGCGCCGGATTCACCGACGTATTGGTGACGGGAATCGAGATGAGGTGAATCAGCGTCAGGCACAAGCCGATCGCGATAGGCGCGAAGCCCGCGGGCGCGCGCTTGTCGGTGGAACCGAGAATGACGAAAAGGAAAAACGCCGTCATCACCGTTTCGCAGACGAATGCAGCCGGCATCGCGTAGTGGCCGGGCGAGCGCTCGCCGTAGCCGTTGCTCGCGAAACCGCTGGAGATCAGATGGAAGTCCGCGTTGCCCGAAGCGATGACCGACAGTACGTAGGCGCCTAGCACCGCGCCGAGCACCTGCGCAACGACGTAGGGCACGAGGTCGCGTGCCGGAAAGCGGCCGGCGACCATCAGTCCGACGCTCACCGCGGGATTCAGATGACAACCGGAAACATGGCCAATGGCATAAGCCATCGTCAGAACGGTCAGGCCGAACGCCAGTGAGACGCCCACGAAACCAATGCCGAGGCCGTGAACAGGACCCGCGAAGTTAGCTGCGAGGACGGCGCTACCACAGCCGCCGAGAACGAGCCAAAAGGTGCCGAACAGCTCCGCCGCTAGGCGCTTGAAGAGATTCATCGTGTGTAATCCTAATAAGTGCGGGGAATTAAAGAAAGGGAAGCACGCGCGAGAGGCGCTCGCGAGCGGAAATTCTAAGCACCGTTGAGAAAAGGGACTGTCAAGAATTGTCATTCACGAACGCGGAATTATTTCGTGAAAAAACACTGGCTCTTTGAACGATTCAACCGGATTTAATAAATTACTCAGACGAAAACTTTTGATAGACGCATTCATCTCCATTGCGAATTTCGTTTGCACCGGCTAATCTCCCTGCTAACCACTTTAGAAAAAAGAGGGGAGCCCAAATGTCGCAATACGCAGATCTCAAGGCGCAAATCGCTCGCTTGCAGGCAGAAGCCGACGAAGCGCGCCGTCATGAAGTCGGCAATGTAATTGCCGAGATCCGTCAGAAAATCGCGGAATACGGACTGAGCGCCAATGACCTCGGTTTTGTGGAGGCGGCCCGCCGCGGGCGCCCGCCCAAGAAGGCGCCGCTGCCTGCCAAGTATCAGGATCCGAAGTCTGGGAGCACGTGGAGCGGCCGGGGAAAGCCGCCCAAATGGATTGCCGGGAAAAATCGCGAGCGCTTTCTGATCGGCGAGGCGTAATCAGTCGGATGATGAAAGCCGCTTGAAGGTGATCAATCAGACTGCGTTAAAACGCATTTGAGAAAGCGTTTCCACTACTGGTTCTGTCTGGATCGACTGGTATAAAAAAAGCCGCCCGGTGAGGCGGCTTTTTTCTGGAAGCAATTCGAATGGAAGGCTGAACGGTCGCGCAAACGATTGACCTGAATAATTTACGTGTCGATTACGCCTTCCGGCAGACTTGACCGATAACGATCAGCCCACCGCCACGCGACGCAGCATCGGGCGGCGCGTTGCTTCGAGAAGCGCCGTGTAGCTGTCGACATAGTTCTGCGCCATGATCTTCGAGCTGAAGCGGCGTTCGAACTGCGATCGGATTTCAGTGCGCGACAGCTCATCGATCCGCTGCAGCGCCGCGACGGCACCTTGCACGTCCTCGCAGATGAAGCCCGTCACGCCGTGGTCGATCACTTCGGGCACCGAGCCGCGGTTGAACGCGATTACGGGTGTACCGCAGGCCATCGACTCGATCATCACCAGGCCGAACGGCTCCGACCAGTCGATCGGGAACAGCAGCGCCTTCGCGCCCGACAGGAACTCCGGCTTCTGCGCCTCGTTGATTTCGCCGATGAACTCGACATGCGCCTGCGACAGCAGCGGTTCGATTTCCCGCTTGAAGTAGTCTTGGTCGACCTTGTCCACCTTGGCGGCGATCTTCAGCGGCAAACCACTTTGTGCAGCGATCTTGATGGCTGTATCGACGCGCTTTTCCGGACAGATCCGGCCGAGGAACGCCAGGTATTCCGGCTTCTTGTGGCTTTGCGGCGTGAGCAACTGTTCCGGCAGGCCGTGATAGATCGTGTTGAGCCAGTTCGCCTGCTGCAGCGGCAGACGCTGCGAATCCGAAATCGAGATCACGGGCGCGTCCGTGAACGTGTCGAACACCGGCTGCAGTTCCGGCAGATCCAGACGGCCGTGCAGCGTCGTCACGAACGGCGTGTCCAGCGTCGAAAAGAGCGGGAACGGCAGATAGTCGAGGTGAAAGTGCAGCACGTCGAACTCGTGCGCGATCTTGCGCACCCGCTCCAGCAACAGCATGTGCGGCGCGAGCGCGTCGCGGATCGTGGGGTCCAGACGCAGCGCGCGCGGCCACGCGGCCTCGAGCTTGGCGGACGTCACCGAATCGCCGCTCGCGAAAAGTGTCACATCGTGACCCAGATCGACCAGCGCTTCGGTCAGATATGACACGACGCGTTCTGTGCCGCCATAGAGTTTCGGTGGGACAGCTTCATACAACGGCGCGATTTGTGCGATTCGCATGCGTGATCTCCTTTTGCAAAGGGCTTCGCGCTGCGCTGCCTGGCGTGTGGCAAAAGCGGAAGCCTGTCGGACGGTTGGGCGCGGTGTGCCGCCGCCCGTGGCAGGAAACCCAATCGGGTTATCCCTAGGTCCCATTATCGGGATCGGGCGCGCCAATTCGAGCTATTTTTCAAACACTTAACGTTGTTACAGCGCGAAACATGATGCGTAATAAGTGTACGGATGCTACCGGAATGCTCGCCGGGAGCGGCATCCGGACAATATCCCCCGTACTTTGCGCCAGATGACGCAGCATGTTGCGCCATGCTTTCGTCCGACCTGATTGTGCATCGCCGAACTGTCGGCGCAAAACTGCTTGGTCGGCTTTGAAATATGAGCGCATAATCCGCTTCCCAATCCTTATGCACGCACTCGTGTGCAGCCGGCTCGCGCTTTCAATGCGCTTTTATGCCGTTTCAGATCCCGCGTCGAAAATTTGTAGGAAAAAGACCTACAGAAATCCTGGATTTTTCCGTCAACCAATTGGGGCGGATGTCCGATTCCCGTCGGTTGGCCCTTTCGAGAAAATGCATGCTGACCATAAGCGTGCCGTTCGCATTTTTTTAACGCGAGCGAGCAAACGTTTTACATAGGCCTGACCAGCCAGTTCGAACCGGGGGATTCATGAGCGCTCAAAGCGACATGCTCAATGAAATTAGGGAAGTGAACTTGTCGTATCTGTTGCTTGCCCAGCGCCTGTTGCGCGAAGACAAGCCAATGGGCATGTTCCGCATGGGCATCTCGGAGCAGCTTGCCGACGTGCTCGCCAATCTGTCGCTTGCGCAGACCGTCAAACTGGCTGCGTCGAACCAGCTGCTGTGCCGCTTCCGCTTCGACGATCACCAGATCCTCTCGTCGCTTGCCGACAAGGGCAAGGCGAGCGTCGTCGCTCAGGCGCATTCCGCCATCCTGATGGCTGGCCAGCCCGTCGAGCAGATCGGCTGACGCCGCCCGGCGCGCACGCGCCGCAGACACGCAGACAGACGCAATCCTACGCGCGCCGGCGACGGCGCTCTTTCACCGTTCCCGCCGCAGCGCCGCATCGCGCGCAGAAAAGGCGAAACGGGCCACGGACGCGGGAAGCGAGGCGGATGGCACAAAAAAGCGTGATGCTCGAAGTCAGGGAGATCACCCTGGCGATTGAACTGATCGAACTCGGCGCGCGCCTGCAATTGCTCGAAGCGGAAACGACGCTGTCGCGCGACCGGCTCACCAGGCTGTACAAGGAAGTGAAGGGCGAGTCGCCGCCCAAGGGCATGCTGCCGTTCTCGACGGACTGGTTCACGACGTGGCAGCCGAACATCCACGCTTCGCTGTTCTACAACATCTACCGGTTCATGTCGCAGCGGGGCGGCTGCGAGACGATTCACTCGATCGTCAAGGCGTACCGGCTGTATCTCGAACACGTGCGGCTGCACCTCGACGAGCCGGTGCTCAGTCTCACCCGCGCGTGGACGCTGGTGCGCTTCTTCGACTCCCGCATGCTGCAGATGACGTCCTGCACCCGTTGCCGCGGGCATTTCGTCGCACGTGCGCATGATCCACATCGAGGCTTCGTATGCGGGCTGTGTGCGCCGCCGTCGCGCGCGGGCAAGACCCGCAAAGCCGCTGACGCCCACGGTGTCGCAACGCAAGCGGCCGTCGGCAAGCTGTCCGGCGCTGCCGCGCAAGCCTTGCCGGGCGGCGCCGAGGCGTCCGCTTGAGCACCCGCCGCGCGGCTTAAACGCTCCCGCGGCGGCTGATTTGCATGCGCTTGCGCGTCCTCTGGTTAACACCGTCCCGCCCCGGAATCCAATCCCCCAAAGTTTTCCAGCCGTCTGCCGTAAACCTGAATAACGACGGTCTCCGTCGACTTTCGTGAGGGCTCGGCAGTGCTGATTTTCGTGGGAACACTCGTTACGCTGTTGTCCGTCTTCGGCGGGTATGCGCTGGAGGGCGGCCACCTGGGCGCGCTCTTGCAGCCCGTCGAAGTGCTGATGATCGCTGGAGCGGGTCTCGGCGCGTTCATCCTCGGCAACGGGATGAAGACGATCAAGGCTACGTTGCGCGTGATTCCGACGCTGTTCAAGGGCGCCAAGTACAACAAGGACGTCTACATGGAGCTGATGGCGCTCCTCTACGTCCTGCTGGCGAAGGCGCGCAAGGAGGGCACGCTCACGCTCGAAGCGGATATCGACGATCCGCAGAAGAGCCCGATTTTCACGCAGTACCCGAAGATCCTCGCGGACCATCACATCGTTGAATTCCTGACGGACTATCTGCGCCTGATGGTCGGCGGCAACATGAACGCGTTCGAGATCGAAAGCCTGATGGACGAAGAGATCGAAACGCATCACGCGGAAGGCGAAGGACCCGCGCACGCGCTGATGAAAGTCGGCGACGCGATGCCCGCGTTCGGTATCGTCGCGGCCGTGATGGGCGTCGTGCACACGATGGCCTCCGCCGACAAGCCGCCCGCCGTGCTCGGCGAAATGATCGCGCAGGCGCTGGTCGGCACGTTCCTCGGCATTCTGCTTTCGTATGGCCTCATCAGTCCGCTCGCGAGCGTCGCTGAGCAGCGCGTCAAGGAGTCGACCAAGATGTTCCAGTGCATCAAGGTCACGATCCTCGCGAGCCTGAACGGCTATGCGCCTGCCATCGCCGTCGAATTCGGCCGCAAGGTGCTGTTCTCGACCGAACGCCCGTCGTTCGCGGAGCTGGAAGAGCATGTGCGCCGCGTGAAGGCGAAGTAACGGCGGACACGTGCGAGGAATCGGGCAATGAGCAAGGACAAGGACCGCGCAATCGTTGTTAAACGCGGTGCGCCGAAGAGAAGCGGCCATCACGGCGGCGCATGGAAGCTCGCCTACGCGGACTTCATGACGGCGATGATGGCTTTCTTCCTGCTGATGTGGCTGCTCAGCTCGGCATCGACGGTGCAGCTGAAGGGCATTGCCGACTACTTCAATCAGCCGCTGAAGATCACGCTGTGGGGCGGCGACCGCAGCGCCGTCGATTCGAGCATGATGAAAGCCAGCGGCCGCGATATTTCGACGGACAAGGACGGCATCACGCGTCAGAGCGACGGCTCGACGAACCGCGCCGAGCACACGGCAATGCGCGCCGACGACCAGGCGATGCAGCAGTTGCAGGGCGCCGTCGAGCGCCACGAGCAGGTGCGTCTGCACGACCTGCAGGTGAAGCTGATGGCCGCAATCGAAGCGAACCCGGTGCTGCGCCAGTTCAAGCAGCAGATTCGCATCGACTCGACGCTGCAAGGGCTGCGCATCGAAATCGTCGATACGCAGAAGCGCCCGATGTTCGCGACCGCGCAGGCCGTCGTGCAGCCTTACATGCGCGACATTCTGCGCGCGATCGGCAACACGCTGAACGACGTGCCCAACCGCATCGTCGTGCAGGGCCACACCGACGCCGTGCCGTACGCGGGCGGCGACAAGGGCTATAGCAACTGGGAGCTGTCCGCGGACCGCGCGAACGCATCGCGCCGCGAGCTGATCGCGGGCGGCATGGACGAGACCAAGGTGTTGCGCGTGCTGGGCCTCGCGTCGACGCAAAACCTGAACAAGGCAGATCCGCTTGATCCGGAGAACCGGCGCATCAGCATCATCGTGCTGAACAAGCGGTCGGAAGAAGCCATGATGCACGACGACACGTCGTCGACCACCTTGTCGAACGACGCGGCCGGCGCCGGCAAGCCGCTGCTGCAAAAGATCACGCAGCCCGCTCCGCAACAAGGGCAGCAACCCGCGCCGCAACCCGCGTTGCGATCCCGTGTGAATGGAGCGAAGCCCGGCTCGCAGTCCGCTTCGACGCTGCCGTCGCTGCAGACGACAGCGCCTGACGCGGCGGAGAACAGCGCGGCCGAAGCGACCGTGGTCGAGCAAAGCGTGACTGGCAAGGGCGCGGCGCCTGCAACGGCGACGCAATGACGGACAGCGGATCGCGAAGGCGCCCCGGACGGCGCAGCCGCGATTCATCGTGAGCGCAGTGAGGATGGAATGATCAGGCACATTCTGGCAATCGACGATTCGGCGGCGATGCGGCAAATCCTTGCCGCGACGCTGACGGGTGCCGGCTATCAGGTGACGCTCGCGGCCGACGGCGAGGAAGGGCTCGAAAACGCGCTGGCGATGCCGTTCGATCTCGTGCTGACCGATCAGCACATGCCGGGCAGAACCGGGCTCGACCTGATCGCCGCGCTGCGCGGCAATCCCGCTTACCGTACGACGCCGATCCTCGTCCTGACGACGGAATCCGGCGAACCGTTCAAGGCGGCGGCACGCGACGCGGGCGCGACGGGCTGGATCGAAAAGCCGCTCGACCCCGACATGCTGACCGAGCTGGTCGCGGCGCTCGCGTGAGCGCGGCGGCGGGCAGGCGGCAAACGACAAATAGAAGTGGCATAGCAAGCCAGACAGGACTTTCGCGGTGACACAGGCATGACACTCGACATCACTCAGTTCTATCAGACGTTCTTCGACGAAGCGGACGAACTGCTCGCGCAGATGGAGCAACTGCTCCTGAATCTGGACGTCGGCCAGCCCGATCCCGAGGATCTGGCGGCCATCTTTCGCGCGGCCCACTCGATCAAGGGCGGCGCGGCGACGTTCGGCTTCACCGCGCTGACCGAGACGACGCACATTCTCGAATCGCTGCTGGACCGCGCGCGCAACAACGAACTCGTGCTGCGCAAGGACATGATCGACACGTTCCTCGAAACGAAGGACGTGCTCTCGGGCCAGCTCGCCGACTACCGCGCGAGCGCCGAGCCGGATGCGGCCGTCGCGGCCGCGATCTGCGCGAAACTCGAACGGCTGCACGCGGAAAGCGGCGGCGAGGCGCCCGCGCAAGCCGCGGCACCGGCGCCGGCGGCAGCGCCGGCCGTCGCGCAAGTCGCCGCGAACGGGCATGCGCCAGAACACGTGGTCGAGCAGGCAGTAGAAGCCGCAGGCGAATGGGCAGGCAACGAACCGGCAAAGACCGGCGCTGCGCCATCCGATGCGGTCGCAGAACCCCATCTGAAAATTACGCTACGGGGCGTTGGGGAAAAGGACCAGGCACTCCTGACCGAAGAGTTGGGCAACCTGGGCCGAATCGTCGGACAGGTGAAGACAGGCGGCGACATCACGTTGTGGCTGGAATCCGATGTGTCGTCCGACGACATTGTCGCCGTGTGCTGTTTCGTGATCGACGAAAGTCAGATCGAAATCGGCCGCGGCGCGGCGCCAGCTACCGATGCGGAACAGGACGCGTCTCACGCGCCCGAAGCCGCGCCGGTTGCGCAGGCATCTGCGGGGGGCATGGCGAGCGGCGGCGCGGGGGCGCCTGCCGCAGTCGTGCAGCCGGCCGTCGCAGCAGTGGCGGCGCCTGCCGTGGCTGCGCAGCCCGCCGCTCAACCGGTTGTGCAGCAGGCCGTTCAGTCTGCCGCAGCCGCAATCGTTACACCTGCTGCGGAGGCGCAGCAGCCCGCAGCGGCCGCCTCGAAGGCCGCGCACGCATCGGCCGAAGGCGATCGCAAGGCGCGTCCGGCGGCTGCCGCGAATGCAGGCGAAGGCAGCTCGATCCGCGTCGGCGTCGAGAAGGTCGACCAGCTGATCAATCTTGTCGGCGAACTGGTGATCACGCAGGCGATGCTCGCGGAAACCACCAGCACGTTCGACCCGGCGCTGCACGATCGCCTCTTCAACGGCATGGCGCAACTGGAGCGCAACGCACGCGATCTCCAGGAAGCCGTGATGTCGATCCGCATGATGCCGATGGATTACGTCTTCAGCCGCTTCCCGCGTCTCGTGCGCGATCTGGCGGCGAAGCTCGGCAAGCAGGTCGAACTCGTCACCTTCGGTCAGGCGACCGAACTCGACAAGAGCCTGATCGAGCGCATCATCGATCCGCTCACGCACCTCGTGCGCAACAGTCTCGACCACGGCATCGAAACGGTCGAGGCGCGCAAGGCGGCAGGCAAGGATTCGACGGGCCAGCTCGTGCTGTCGGCGGCGCATCACGGCGGCAACATCGTGATCGAAGTGAGCGACGACGGCGCGGGCCTGCGCCGCGACAAGATTCTCGCGAAGGCCGCCAAGCAGGGCATGGCCGTCAGCGACACGATGACCGACGAAGAAGTCTGGAACCTGATCTTCCTGCCGGGCTTCTCGACGGCCGAGCAGGTGACGGACGTGTCGGGCCGCGGCGTCGGCATGGACGTGGTGAAGCGCAACATCCAGTCGATGGGCGGCCACGTCGAAATCACGTCGCACGCCGGCAAGGGCAGCACGACGCGCATCGTGTTGCCGCTCACGCTGGCGATTCTCGACGGCATGTCGGTGAAGGTGGGCAGCGAGATTTTCATTCTGCCGCTGAACTTCGTGATGGAGTCGCTGCAACCGCGCGCCGACGACATCTACACCGTGGCGAACGGCGAACGCGTCGTGCGCGTGCGGGGCGAATACCTGCCGCTCGTCGCGCTGCACGAAGTGTTCTCGGTCGACGACGCGCGCACCGATCCGACGCAGGGCATCGTCACCATCATGCAGACGGAAGGACGCCGGTTCGCGATGCTGATCGACGAACTGGTCGGCCAGCAACAGGTGGTGGTGAAGAACCTCGAAACGAATTACCGCAAGGTACACGGCATTTCCGCGGCGACGATTCTCGGCGACGGCAGCGTTGCGCTGATCGTCGACGTGGCGGCACTCAATCGCGAATCGCGGGCGTCGCACGGCGCGTCGCTGGCGTTCGCCTGACATTCAACTCATCGCAACCGTTTTTTGGGGGCTAACGTGGCAGAAGTCCAATCCATCAATTCGAGCGGCGTGGCCGGCTCGAACGGCCGCCGCGACGCGCAGGCCGACGCGGGCGGTCAGGAGTTCCTGATCTTCACGCTCGGCGCCGAAGAGTACGGCATCGACATCCTGAAGGTGCAGGAAATCCGCGGCTACGACAGCGTGACACGCATCGCGAACGCGCCGGATTTCATCAAGGGCGTGATCAATCTGCGCGGCATCATCGTGCCGATCGTCGACATGCGCATCAAGTTTCACCTCGGCCGAGTCGAGTACGACCATCAGACCGTCGTGATCATTCTGAACGTCGCGGGCCGCGTGGTCGGCATGGTCGTGGACGGCGTCTCCGACGTGCTGACGCTCGCCAACGACCAGATCATGCCCGCGCCGGAATTCGGCGCGACGCTGACGGCGGAATATCTGACGGGCCTCGGCACTGTCGATGGCCGCATGCTGATCCTGATGGACATCGAAAAGCTGATGACCAGCCGGGAAAT
Source organism: Paraburkholderia diazotrophica (assembly GCF_038900755.1). GTDB lineage: Bacteria > Pseudomonadota > Gammaproteobacteria > Burkholderiales > Burkholderiaceae > Paraburkholderia > Paraburkholderia diazotrophica_A. The sequence goes on along the minus strand of NZ_JBBPEN010000007.1, from coordinate 7,275 downwards.
GGCATTGATCGAATCGCTCGGCTAATCGCGCGAGCCGCAGGAACGCAGCAGGAACGACAGCCATGCACGGGAGCGACAACCGTGCATGGGACCGGAGCAGGCGCGAGAGCGCTACCGGTACAGCAAAATCAGGGAGCAGAAAATGCTGAGCAGATGGTCGATCCGGACGACGCTGACCGTCGTGGGGATCATTCTCGTTGCGCTGACAGTGATCGTCGGGGCGCTTGGGCTGACGGCGCTGAGCCACTCGGGCGACGCGCTGGAAAGCATGGCGCACGGCGACATCGTGGCGATCCGCACGCTGAACGATTCGTCGTCGTACCTGCTGCGCGCGCGCGTCACATTCGACCGCGTCAACGCGCTGACGGCGGCGGGCGAGATCGAGCAATCGAAGCAGACTATCGATCGTGCGGCCTTCCTGCTCGGCAAATCGAACGAAAACTGGCAGGCGTTCCTGAATACCCCGAAGAAGGGCATTGACCAATCGCTGGTCGACGCCGTGGTCGCGAAGCGCGCGTCGCTGATGAATGACGGCGTGACGCCGGAACTGGCAGCGCTGCGCACAAGCGACCTGTCCGGCTATCACGCGATCGCCGACACGAAGATCAGCCCGATGTTCGTCGCGTATGACGACGCGGCCAGCCCGATGGTCAAGGCCTTGCAGGCGCACGCCGACCAACAGCAGGCGAGCACCGCCGAGCAGATCGCGACGATGCGCGCGCTGATCATCGGCGTCGTGGTGCTCGCCGTGGTGATGGTGATCGGCATCCGCTTCGCGCTGCGCGGCATGATCGTGCAACCGCTGAACGATGCGATCGCGTGCTTCGAGCGCATTTCGAAGGGCGACCTGACGCAGCATGTGAACACGTCGGGCACGAATGAAATTGGCCGCCTCTTCCGGGCCGTCGGCCAGATGCAGGAAAGCCTGTCGGCGATGCTCAAGTCGATGCACGCGAGCGTCGAGTCGATCGACACGGGCGCGCGCGAAATCTCGATGGGCAACACCGATCTGTCGCAGCGCACGGAACAGCAGGCGGCCTCGCTGCAGGAAACGGCATCGAGCATGGAGCAACTGACGGGCACCGTGCGCCAGAACGCCGAAAACGCGCGCCAGGCGAGCCAGCTTGCCGTGAACGCATCGGACATCGCGACGCGCGGCGGCGAAGTGGTGAGCCAGGTCGTCAGCACGATGCAGGACATCGCGAGCAGCTCGAACAAGGTCGTCGACATCATCAGCGTGATCGAAGGCATTGCGTTCCAGACGAACATTCTTGCGCTGAACGCGGCCGTCGAAGCGGCGCGCGCGGGCGAGCAGGGCCGCGGCTTCGCGGTCGTCGCAGGCGAAGTGCGCAGCCTCGCGCAACGCAGCGCGAGCGCGGCGAAGGAAATCAAGGAGTTGATCGGCGACTCGGCCGACAAGGTGCAGAGCGGCTCGGCGCTCGTCGGCCGCGCGGGCACGACGATGGACGAAATCGTGCAGGCCGTGCGCCGCGTGACGGACATCATGGGCGAGATCAGCGCGGCATCGGAAGAGCAATCGGGCGGCATCGAGCAGGTCAACCGCGCCGTCGTTCAGATGGACGCAGTGACGCAGCAGAACGCGGCGCTCGTCGAGCAGGCGGCGGCAGCGGCGGCGTCGCTGGAAGAGCAGACGCGCTCGTTGCAGACGGCAATCGGGCACTGGCGCGTGAACGGCGCGCAAGCAGCGCGCGCGACGGCGACGCCGTCCGCGAATGCAGCGAAGAGCCGTGTGAAGGCAGCCGTTGCACAGGCGGCGAAGCCCGCGCAGCCAGCCGTCGCGAAGACGGAAGCGGCAGCGCCCGCGCCGTCGCGCGTCGAGCCGGCCGTCAGAAAGACATCGTCGACGTCGGCGGAACCGGCCGCGCGTCAGACGGCGAGCGCAGCCTCCACGTCCGACGCCGATTGGGAAACGTTCTGACGAACGACACATGGATAGACCAGACTGCCGGCACATCACGCAGTGCCGGCGACAACGCAGGCAACATTGAACGCAACAGCGGCAACGGCAGGATCGACGGGCGGTGCGGCGCTCGCTGTGGCAGACGGAAAACATCATGATGGCAACGCGCGCGCAACCACGCCCTGAACGGGCAGAGCCGACGAAGCCCGGCGAACAGGCTCGCGATTTCGAATTCACGTCGGCGGATTTCGCTCGCATTCGTGAGCTGATTCACCGCAGCGCGGGCATTTCGCTGTCGGATCACAAGCGCGACATGGCGTATAGCCGTCTCGCGCGGCGTCTGCGCGCGCGCGGGATCGACTCGTTTCGTCAATATCTCGATCTCCTCGAATCGGACAACGATCCCGCCGAGTGGGAAGCGTTCACGAACGCGCTCACGACGAACCTCACTGCGTTTTTTCGCGAAGCCCATCACTTTCCGATTCTCGCCGACTTCGTCGCGCGCCGGCCGGTGCCCGTGTCGGTCTGGTGCTCGGCGGCATCGACGGGCGAAGAGCCTTATTCGATCGCGATGACGCTGATCGAAGCGCTCGGCGAACAGGCCGCGCGCCAGGCGAGCGTGCTCGCCACCGACATCGACACGCAGGTGCTCGCCAAAGGCGAGGCGGGCATGTATCAGTTCGACCAGGTCAAGCATCTGTCGCAGGAGCGGCTCAAGCGCTTTTTCCTGAAGGGCACGGGCGCGCATGCGGGCATGGTGAAGGTGCGTCCCGAGCTGCGCGCGATGATCCGCTTCGAGCAACTGAATCTGACCGAGCGCGACTACCGGCTCAACACGCAGTTCGACGCGATCTTCTGCCGCAACGTGATGATCTATTTCGACAAGCCGACGCAAGGGCAGGTGCTCTCGCGCTTCGAGCCGCTCGTGAAGCCGGGCGGCCTCCTGTTCGCCGGCCACTCGGAGAACTTCACGTATGTCACGCAGGCGTTCCGTCTGCGCGGGCAAACCGTCTACGAACTGACCCGCGATGCAGGCGCGGCGCGCACGGCTCATCGTGCGGCGAGCCACGGCGCGACGAGCGGGGTGCCCGCATGAGCAGCACCCTGCCGATCGCAACGAATCTCTATTTCGACAATCACTTCAAGCGCCCCGGCGTCAAGCTGCTGCCGAACGAGTTCTACACGACGAACGAGGACATGGTGCTCGTCACGGTGCTCGGCTCGTGCGTGGCGGCGTGCATTCAGGATCGCACGGCGGGGATCGGCGGGATGAATCACTTCATGCTGCCCGACGACGGCGCAGACGTCGCGCAGGCCGCTTCCGACTCGATGCGCTACGGCGCCTACGCGATGGAAGTGCTGATCAACGAACTGATCAAGGCCGGCGGCCGCCGCGAGCGTTTCGAGGCGAAGGTGTTCGGCGGCGCAGCCGTGCTCGCGGGCATGACGACGATGAACATCGGCGACCGCAACTCTGCATTCGTGCGCCGCTATCTCGCGCTTGAAAAGATTCCCATTGTCGCCGAAGACCTCGAAGGCAACCATCCGCGCAAAGTCGCGTTCATGCCGCGCACGGGCCAGGTGATGGTCAAGAAGCTGCGGCTGCAACAGGAAGCCGGCGTCGCCGAACGCGAGCAGGCGCTCGCGCGGCAATCTGCCGAAGCGCGCGCCGAGCGGCTCGCAAAGGCGCGCGCGCGCGTCGAACTGTTCGCGGCGCCTGCTGCGGGCAAGCCGCGCATCGAGCTATTCGGCGCGAACGCATCGGCTGGGGCCAACCCGTCGGCGAATCCGGCGGCAGGCTCCAACGCGGGCGCGGCGCGCCCGGCCGGCGCGAAGTCGCGCATCGAATTATTCGGCGCGTCCGCGCGCCCGACCCAATCAAACAACGCCAGGACGGTAGAGGAGGCGTGAGCGCTGTGCAAAAGATCAAGGTACTGTGCGTCGACGATTCGGCGCTGATTCGCAGTCTGATGACGGAAATCATCAACAGCCAGCCCGACATGACGGTCGTCGCCACCGCGCCCGATCCGCTCGTCGCGCGCGAGCTGATCAAGCAGCACAACCCGGACGTGCTGACGCTCGACGTCGAAATGCCGCGCATGGACGGCCTCGACTTCCTCGAAAAGCTGATGCGGCTGCGTCCGATGCCTGTCGTGATGGTGTCGTCGCTGACGGAGCGCGGCTCGGAAATCACGCTGCGCGCGCTCGAACTGGGCGCCGTCGATTTCGTCACGAAGCCGCGCGTCGGCATTCGCGACGGCATGCTCGAATACGCGGAAAAGCTCGCCGACAAGGTGCGCGCCGCTGCCCGCGCGCGCGTGCGCCAGGCCGCGCCCGCCCCTCACGCGCCCGCAGCCGGTCAAGCCGCTGCGGCCGCCGCGACGCACGCGCCGCTCTTCAACAACCCGCTCGTATCGACGGAAAAGCTGATTATCGTCGGCGCGTCGACGGGCGGCACGGAAGCGATCCGCGAAGTGCTGATGCCGCTGCCCCCCGATGCGCCCGCCGTGCTGATCGCGCAGCACATGCCGCCCGGATTTACAAAATCTTTCGCGCAACGCCTTAATGGTTTGTGCCGGATTACCGTTAAAGAGGCTGAGCACGGCGAACGCGTGCTGCCGGGGCATGCGTACATCGCGCCCGGCCACGCTCACCTGCTGCTGGCCCGCAGCGGCGCGAACTATATCGCGCATCTTTCAGACGACCCGCCCGTGAACCGGCATCGTCCGTCTGTCGATGTGCTGTTCCGCTCGGCCGCGCTGCATGCCGGGAAGAACGCCGTCGGCGTGATTCTGACGGGCATGGGGCGCGACGGCGCGGCGGGACTGCTCGACATGCGCAAGGCGGGCGCGTACACGCTCGCGCAGGACGAAGCGAGCTGCATCGTGTTCGGCATGCCGCGCGAAGCGATCGCGATGGGCGCCGCGGACGAGATCGCGCCGCTGTCGGAAATGAGCCGGCGCGTGATGGCGCGTCTTGCTGCAATGGGTGATCGCGTTCAGCGCGTATGATGCGGCCTCGGCCAAATGATTGAGATGGGCCAGTGACCGCACCATCTGGATTGAAAAAGGGAACAGGACATGGATAAGGGAATGAAGATTCTGGTTGTGGACGACTTTCCGACGATGCGCCGGATCGTCCGCAATCTGTTGAAGGAGCTGGGCTACTCGAACGTCGACGAAGCGGAAGACGGCGCAGCGGGCCTCGCGCGTCTGCGCAGCGGCGGCTACGAGTTCGTGATTTCGGACTGGAACATGCCGAATCTCGACGGCCTCGCGATGCTCAAGGAAATCCGCGCCGACGCATCGCTCGCGCATCTGCCCGTGCTGATGGTCACGGCCGAATCGAAGAAGGAAAACATCATCGCTGCCGCTCAGGCGGGCGCGAGCGGCTATGTCGTGAAGCCGTTCACGGCCGCGACGCTCGACGAGAAGCTCAACAAGATCCTCGAGAAGATGGCGAAAGCCGGGAGCTGATGTGAACCCATCGATCAACGAGCAAGGCGCCAGGGAAGACGGCACCGACCTCGCGACCGACCGCATCCTTGCACGCATCGGACAGCTCACGCGCACGCTGCGCGATTCGATGCGCGAGCTGGGGATCGACAAGCACGTCGAGCGCGCGGCGGAAGCGGTGCCGGACGCTCGCGACCGTCTGAAATACATCGCGACGATGACCGAACAGGCGGCCGAGCGCGTGCTGTCGTCGATCGAAGTCGCGAAGCCGATGCAGGAGCAGTTGCAGCAGGACGCGGCCGCTCTCGACGCGCGCTGGGAGCAGTGGTTCTCGGCGCCCATCGAGCGCGAGGAAGTGCGCGCGCTGATGAACGACACGCGCGCGTTTCTGCGCGGCGTGCCCGAAATCACGTCGGCGACCAACGCTCAGCTACTCGAGATCATGCTGGCGCAGGACTTCCAGGATCTGACGGGCCAGGTCATCAAGAAGATCACGGACGTCGTGTACCTGATCGAGCAACAGCTTCTCGGCGTGCTGATCGACAACATCGCGGCCGAGCGGCGCGAGCAGTTCGCAGCGACGGCCGCGCAACTCGTGGCGGAAGCCCAGCACGACCCGGTCTCGCCGACGGGGAGCCCGCAGAGCCTGTTGAACGGTCCGCAGATCAACCCGGAAGGCAAGCCCGACGTGTTGCAGGATCAGAGCCAGGTCGACGATCTGCTGGCCAGCCTCGGCTTCTAAGGCGCCCGGCTTTTTCTGAGGCGTTCTGCTTTTTCAGGGCGCACGGCTTTTCTGAGGCTGGTCCGGAGATAGCCGGCCTGCCCGCTGCGGCGGCGCGAATCTTGCCGCGCCGCTCGAAGCGTTTCCCGGCGTCCTTTGCGGCTCAATACGAGCCCAGTCTTTCTCTCGATGCTGTCCGCGAACGCCCATCCGGGCGTCCGCTTCGGGCCTCGCGCGGAACCGCGAGCGCCGCGCCGATACCTTCCGCATCGATGCTGACTACATAGCCGTACGCCCGTTCGTGCGGTCGCACACCGCTCCCGTTCATCAACCGCTGGCATACTACGGCCGGGGAGGATGGTGCATTGATGGTGCATGGCGGCGCTCGACGCCGTCCGACGCGAGCGATGCTCGCGTGTGCAGCCGCGCCGTTTTTCCCTGAATGAACAACCGGGTCCGTGAACTGCTGGCACTGTACGGTGTCGATTGGGGGGAGGAATTAAAACCATGTCGATCAGCTTTAGCCGTGCCGCTGTCTTTTCAGCGTTTGGATTGTGTTGCGCGTTGCCGGGCCTGCTCGTTTCGCAGCCCGCCAGCGCCGCCCTGGGCGGTAGCCCGATGACGCCGCCCGCCGGCGCTACGACCCAGACGGTGCCCGCGCCGTCCGGTGTCGCCGTAACGCGCAGCGCGTCGGCTGGGTCAGCCGCGTCTGCTTCGTCTTCTTCCGCCAGCACCTCCCCGTCGTACACGGTGCGCGAGACCACGCTCGGCAACGGCACCGTCGTGCGCGAGTACATCTCGACGGCGGGCAGCGTCTTCGGCCTCGCATGGAGCGGGCCGCAAATGCCCGATCTTTCCGATCTGCTCGGCAGCTATTTCCCGCAGTACGTGGCGGGCGTGACGAATGCGCGCCAGTTGCGCGGCGGCGGACACGGCCCCGGCGTCGTGCAGGACAGCGGGCTCGTCGTGCGTTCGGGCGGCCATATGGGCGCTTTCTCCGGCCAGGCTTACCTGCCGCAGGCACTGCCGGCCGGCGTAAGCGGCACCGATATCAAGACTGTCGGTGCCGCGCTCGCGCGGCGTTTCCGGCGTTTTATTACCCGCCGGCACACGCTTTCACGAGCGTCGCGCCGGCCTCTACAGAGAGATTGTCATGAGCCTACTCGACACCCTCGGTT
>NZ_JBBPEN010000006.1:0-427166 GCF_038900755.1 Paraburkholderia diazotrophica | reverse complement strand
TGGTCGCACGCAAGGGCAAAAAATCTGCGCAGTTCTCGTCCATGAAGGGTGTGTCCATTAAAAAACCGTGGACACATCCTGCGCTGTTTTCAGTTCAGGATCTATGTGAGGAGAAACTGCCGCTTACGGAAAGTCGCTGACTTCAGCGGATTGTCAGCGTTACTCGCTGCCTGTGTTTTCATCCGAATGTCTTCCGTGTGTCTTTGGAGTCACCTCTTGGACTATCGACAGGCTTAAAATCGAGAGGGGCTTTCGTCATAGAGCCTGTTATATGCCCTGATTTTCGTGTTGCAGGGGGCAACGGGCCTATTTTTTGACATTTAACAGCGACTGACTTTTAAGCGAGTGGCTTGCTCTGGCAACGTTCCAGGGCTGGCAAGTTTAAACAGGGCTACTGCCGTTCTCAGAGACTGTGCCTGCGCTTCGAGAGAATGCGCTGCTGCCGCCGCCTGTTCGACGAGCGCGGCGTTCTGCTGCGTCACTTCATCCATCTGGCTCACAGCCCGGCTAACCTGTTCGATCCCGCGACTCTGTTCTTCGGATGCGGCGGCGATCTCACAAACGACGTCCGATACCTGCTTGATGGCCTGTTTCACCGCCCCCATCGTCGCACCAACTTCAGTGGCCTGTTTCGCGCCACCCTCGATAATTGCCACGGACGAACCGATCAGTTCCTTGATTTCTTTGGCTGCAGCAGCCGAACGTTGGGCAAGGCTGCGCACTTCGCTGGCCACGACAGCAAATCCGCGTCCTTGTTCGCCGGCGCGTGCCGCTTCCACCGCAGCATTCAAAGCCAGGATGTTCGTCTGGAATGCGATGCCCTCGATGACGCCTGTAATCTCGGAAATCCTGGTCGAGCTGCCATTGATTCTATCGATCGTGCCCACCATGGCCTGCACTGCATCGTCGCCGGCATCAGCCAGGTCGGTTGCACGTGTGGCGAGTCCATTCGCGTGACGCGCATTGTCGGCATTCTGCTTCACGGTTTCAGTGAGTTGTGTCATGCTCGCCGCAGTTTCCTCAAGCGAAGCGGCCTGTTCCTCAGTGCGTGCCGACAGGTCAGTGTTGCCGCTTGCGATTTCCCGCGATGCCACGGTGACCGACTCGGCGCTTGCTTTGATAGCACGCACGGTAGCGCTGAGCTGTCCATCCATTTTATGTAGTGCTTCTAGCAACTGGCCGAACTCGTCTCGCGAACTCGCGACGATATGATTGTCCAACTTGCCGTTCGCAATCTGGTTGGCTACGCCTACAGCCTTGGCCAGCGGGCTGGAAATGGCACGCACCAAACCGATCGACACGCCCGCTGCGACCATGGCACCTATGCTCACCAGTGCGATTGCAATCCAGAGTATCGTTCGAAAGACGGACTCACTCGCGTCTGCAAACTGCTTTGTCTGTTCCAATTTGTTTGCCATACCGGCACCTAGGTCATGGGAGAGGGCATCCGCCACGTTTGCCGATCGTTCGATCGCATCCGACGCGGCATCGAAATTTCCAGCAGAAAATGCGTCGAGGGCATCGCCGTTCAATGATTTCAGTTGAGGCAGCGCGGCATTGATTCTGTCAGCAATCCGGTGATCCTCTTCTCCCGAAATCTCGGCAGGGTAATAAGCCGCCCAGGTCTTTTCGACCTTGTCGATATCCGCCTTGATCTGCGGAATAGAGGCAGCCACATCGCCAGTATTTCTGGTTACCTGTAAACGCCGCAGTTTCGCTCGAATACTCAATTGCAAAGCTCGAACATCGGAAAGATGAATGATTGGCACAGTGTTGCCTGAATAGACATTTAGCATGTTTTTGTTCAACCTTGACATCCCGAATATGCCGAACAGGCCGATTGACAGCGTGAAGGCCATACATACGGCGGAGGCGATTGCAAATTTAAATTTAATGCTTCGTGCGAAACTGCTCACCTTGTATCCTTCTTGTTAGCTGATTGAATGTCCACGCTGTTAAGCGAAAGCAACACTAATTGAAAAATGAGTATGCGGCAGTAGGACAGGTTGACTAAAGAAAAACATCCGTAAGGATTGGCTTCTGTTAAAGTAATGGCGAACTTCCTGCCTTGACTTACGTCCTTCGATAACGACTATTGCATGCTCGAGCCATCGTCGTCATTTAGGATTTAATCGCCCCACTCTACATGCACGCTTTTATTGACGGTGGCGATATTTTCAGGTCAATTGTTTCGAGCACAAAAATAACCGGGTGATACTTCAAATATTCAAGCATATTAAAAATATTTCGCGAATTTTAACGGAACAAATAACATACCAGTACTCACCCGATTATCACTAACTGATCCGCGAGAAATGATTTAATAGAAGCAAAATCATCTCAGCCGCGCACCTCAGAATCGATATGAAGCGCTAAGTAAAGTAATAATAGGACGTATCCTCAATTTAGTCTCGCTGACAATTTCCAATCCGTTTGCAGTATGCCCTTCATTGGTGACGCGGGCGTCGATCGGTATGTACGTCACCGATGCACCCACCGACCAGTTCCTGCTGATGTTGTAGTTGAATCCAGCTTCAATAACCGGATTCCAAGAACTCGAAACCTTTGAAGTTACTGATCCGCCGGGTCCGTAGTTTTCGGTAATGAACGACTGATTGGTAACGCGAGCACCAGTGAACCAGGTATAATTAACGCCGACACCAATGAATGGCCTGATGGAATTTTCTGAGCTTCCGAACCTATAACGCAGGACCAACTGTGGCGCCCACGCACGAGCATCACCAAGTGTTCCGAAATCGTCAAGTGATCCTCGCCCTCCCAGTTTGACTCGGGCCGGCCATCCCCCTGTGAATGCGACGGTGATGTGATCAGTAAAGTAATGCTCCATGACGAGCTCGACGGTATCGCCATTGATTGCTCCCACACCAGAACCCGGAATTTGCATGTCAACGGGCTTACCGCCAATGCTTGTTATACGGACAGGATTGCTTCCAGTCTGCATAAATGCGTGCGACCACCCCGCACTTATAACATTATCACCTGCGCTCTGTGCACATGCCGCAATTGTCGTAACCGACATCGCAAATCCAACAGTTGCGCGAATACAAAATCTCCGAACTTTCACCTATGTCTCCTTTTTGTAGAAACCACCTTGGCGATTTCATTTAATGATCGCCCATTCTCAATCTGTTCTTATATATTTATTAACAAACTATTCCGCGACAAATGTTCAAATTTTAATTGGTTGACAGTATTAAGTAGTGCTTATTTATATTCACAAATATCGCAAATTGCTTTTCTCGTAATTAACCCGCTTCGAGTTGGCCGGAAATATTTCTGGCCAACTCAACGACGGAGCTATGAAGGGCGACGCCGAACGATAGCGTTCTTACGTTGACAAACCGCTCACATGATCCGTTGATTCATAACCGAACATCGCCTTTGTTTCAAGAAAGTCCTCGAAACCGAATCGCCCCCATTCGCGACCATTGCCTGATTGCTTGTAGCCACCAAATGGTGCCGCGTAGTCCAATGGTGCGCCGTTAATATGAACCATTCCGGCTCGAAGTTGGCGTGCGATACCGTGTGCTTTTTCGAAATCTGATGCAGTAACGTACGACGACAGACCGTACGGCGTATCATTGGCAATTGAGATTGCTTCCTCTTCTGACCTGTAGGGCATGATAGAAAGCACAGGGCCAAAGATTTCCTCGCGTGCGATTGTCATTCGATTGGTGACATCTGCAAATACCGTTGCACGAATAAAGTAACCATCTTCCAGTTCGGCAGGCAGCTCGGTTCCACCAATAACCAGCCGCGCTCCTTCCGCGACGCCCTGTTCAATCAGCGCGCGAATCTTGTTGAACTGAGCGTGGTTCGCGACAGGCCCGATCACGGTAGTCGCGTTTGCCGGGTCTCCGAGAAGCGTCTCTTCTGCAACCCCGCGGGCGATTTTGATGGCCTCTTCCTGTCGATGAGCCGGAACAAGCAGTCGGGTAGGTGCGTTACAGGATTGCCCGGAGTTCATAAAGCACGTTGATGCACCGTGTTTCACTGCGCCAGCAAAGGACGCATCGTCGACAAGGATATTGGGTGACTTCCCGCCGAGTTCTTGACTTACCCGTTTGACGGTATCCGCAGCGGTCTTCGCAACCTGGATGCCTGCACGGGTCGAACCGGTAAAGGACACCATATCGATCCCTGGATGCGCTGCGATCGCGTGCCCAACACTGGGACCGTCGCCGTTGATCATGTTAAATACACCAGCGGGCACTCCGGCTTCGTCGATTACCTCTGCAAACAAGAGAGCGGAAATAGGGGAAATCTCACTGGGCTTGAGCACAACAGTGCAACCAGCCGCGAGCGCAGGTGCGACCTTGCACGCGATCTGGTTCAGCGGCCAGTTCCATGGTGTGATGAAGCCGCAAACCCCGATCGGTTCACGAACAACCCGCGTTTTGCCAATTTTCTCCTCGAAGGGATATCCGCGGAGGACTTCCATGGCTTGGACGAAATGTCCGAGTGCACTCGGTGCTTGGACCTGTCGCGCCAGATTCAGCGGCGCCCCCATTTCACGCGAGATTGCGTCGGCGATCTCGTCTTTTCGCTTTTGATAGACAGCAACGATTCTGCTAAGCAGATGGAGACGATCGTCACGGCTCGTTGTAGCATAAAGAGGGAAGGCACGACGCGCGGCCGCAACCGCACGATCAACGTCGCTCGTCGAACCAGCCGTAATCTGAGTGAACGCTTTCCCGGTCGCGGGATTGACCACATCGATCAATTGCTTGCTATCCGGATCTGTCCAAAGACCGTCGATATAGAATTTTTTGTGATTGTCCATGATATTCGCTCCTTGCGGGCCAAACGATTAACGACGGCCGAATTGTTGTCGGCTACCTTCACTGATCCAGATTGACTTGGTCTCTGTGTAGTCATCCAGAGCCTCGGCGGAATGGTGCTTAAATGAGGCTTTTCCGCGATCTGAATGAGGTTGTGCAAATGCGTGCAAACTCAACTCAACTTCACCGCCCTTCCAAGGCACGACTTCGTGACGTCGCTGAACGTGCGGGCGTATCCGTCGCAACGGCGTCGCGAGCACTTGCGGGGAATCCAAAAATCAGCGCCGAAACTAGCGAGGCGGTCTACAAGGCGGCAACCGAAGTCGGATACCGCATCCCTGCGCTTGGCCGGCCATCCAAACGAAAACCGACGCGGCTGATTGGTGTCGTTGTCGGAGCGCTTCACAATCGCTTCATGACCATTCTTCTCACGCACCTCCACGATGCTCTGAGCGAGTACGGCTATCAGATCATGTTGCTCATCGACTCAATGAACGATAACCAACAAATTTTGGCTTTTCGTCCACTGATTGATGGATATCTCGACGGGCTCATATTTGCCACCGCTACGCTCGACTCACCGACCGTGGCGGAAATGCAGCGTCGAGGGATTCCAACTGTTCTCGTCGTGCGCTCGGTGGATCATCTGAACGTTGATGTGGTTGAGGTCGACAATGAGCATGCCGGGGCAGTCGCTGTAGAACATTTGCACAGCCTCGGACACCGACGAATCGGTTTCATTATGGGACCGGAAAATACATCCACTAGCAGGGATAGAACACGCGGAGCGCTCGCCTGGTGCGACAGAGCAGGCCTGCCCAGAGAAATGATTTCTGTCGTTTGGGGGGAATACACGACGGAATCCGGCTATTCAAATGCCGTGCGGCTCCTCGGCACGGACGAGCCGGTATCTGCAATCGTTGCAGGCAACGACACCATTGCGCTAGGTGTCCTCGAAGCCGCCAAGCGTCAAGGCGTGGACGTGCCGGGCAAGTTATCCATAATTGGATTTGACGATATACCACTGGCAGGCTCGCCTCTTGTCGGACTTACCTCGATTCGACAGCCCGTGGAAGCCATGGCAAAAATGGCCGCCCGCAGGCTGGTCGAGAGGATCCAGGGCGGGGGGTTGAAGGCCTCTACGCGCGACATCCTGCCAATTCAACTGGTGCAAAGGGATACGACAAAACGCATCGATAGCTTACCGTGATTCTTTACACTTGGAGGTCCGATGGTGCGGCCAGCACGAATCAGGACACCTTCTTTCAAGTCGGCGCTGACAGCAACAGTTCATCCTAAACCAACTGCGGCGCCGAGCGACGGCCGGCGAGGATAGCCTCAGGCCAGCGTGATCGTGCTGGGCGCCCACACTTCCTTCAGAGTTCGAGCAGGAGCCGCTCGCCGCTGCAGGCGCGCGAACAGCAGGTCATCATGCGGTCGTTCGCTTCCCGCTCGCCGCGCGTCAGCACCAAGTCGCGATGATCGACTTTGCCTTTCAACACACGGACTTCGCAGGAGCCGCACAAACCTTCGCGGCAATCGCTCTGCACGTCGATGCTCGCGAGCTCGAGCGCGTTGAGCACCGTCTGATCCGCTCGTACGTTTAGCACGGCAGCACTGCGATTTCGAACACATCGCGGTCTTTCGGATCGCCGTACAGCGAGTATTGACGCGAGAGGCCCGTATCGCCGCACACCACATTGATATGCGAGCCGGGCGTCCAGCGCGGCAGCGGCCGGCCGTCGGCGGAAACCAGGAGGATGTGCATGATAGGGTCGGCGCAAGCCGACACGCGTTCGACCTTCACCGCACGGCTCACCGCATGCGGCGGCGGCGCGCCGATCCGCACCACCGCACGCGGTTCAAGCACCGACGCGTCTGTGCGCTCCGAGTTGTGCGCCGATCCCATTCGACGTAGAGATGCAATTGCCTCGCAGCAGCGTCCGTGCCAACTGAGCGGTTTGGAGCAATCGCCTGCAAGTGTTGGAGCATGAGGTCGCCGTCGCCGGCGGCAATGAGTTCCAGCGGGGTTGGATCACCATCCAACGGTTCTTGATGTTCGCGCGGAAGATTCCCGCCACCCATACGCCCGACGGCGTCCCTTGTCGGCGTCTTTCGAGATTACGTCGTAGCCGTACGGGCCGCACACTCGCCGGCCTGCTTATGGCACGCCACCCAGCTCGTGCACGCGTCGCTGCCGATGAAGTTGATCGCGAAGCCCGTGCCGCCCGAAGGCAGGTATGTCATCCTGGCGGTGTGCGCGCAGCCGGCCGGCGCGTCGCTCAGGGCCGCCGTCACAACGAGTGCGGCCGCGGGCATCGTCTTCTTCGCTCTCATCCATCTTCCTCGTAACGGCCGCGCGCCTTTTAGCGCGGCGGCAAATAGCGCGACGGGTCCGTCGAGCGCCCCATGTAGCGCACCTCGAAGTGCAGCATCGTGCGATCGCTGTCGGTGTCGCCCATCTCCGCGATCGGCTGTCCCTGCTGCACGGTCTGTCCCTCCTTCACCAGCAGCGTGCGATTGTGGGCGTAAGCGGTCAGGTAGTCGTCGTTATGTTTGACGATCAGCATGTTGCCGTAGCCGCGCAAGCCGTTGCCGGCATAGACGACGCTACCCGCCGCGGCCGCCACGACCGGCGTGCCCGCCGAATTGGCGATGTCGATGCCCTTCGAGTTTTTGCCGTCGAAGCTGCGAATCACGGCGCCCTGTGCCGGCCATACGAGCGATACGCCCGGACCGAGCTTTGTCCGCGACGACGCCTCAGCGCTCGCTTCGCTCCGTGTGGCGTTCGATGCACCAACCGACGTCCCATCCGGAGCCGTCGCGGTGCCCGCAGGCGGCTCGACGAGCAGCACCTGACCGACGTCGATGGCGTCGTGATTTGTCAGCGCGTTCCAGCGCGTGATGTTCCTGACCGACGTGCGGTTTTCGCGCGCAATCTTTGAGAGCGTGTCGCCGCGCTGCACGCGATAGTATCCCGGCGCGACCGGGCCGGAGCCGCACGCCGCGAGCACGACCATGAGCGATGCGCAGACGGCCTGTCGAATTCTTTTTTGCAAAACCTGACCTCGTAAAGCGCTGCCGCGCGTCGAGGCGCGGCGGATCGGAAGGCGGGATGGTCCCGGATTTATCCGGACCGAACGGCGCCGTCGGCGGGCGTGCGCGCTGCCGCTTAGTGCGAGGGCGTCACCACGAGCCGAAGCGACGCCGTCTCAGTCCTGCCCGGCGCGAACCGGGGCGCAGCCGCAGCCGTTGTACATGGCGTCCGGCAGTCCGAGCCACGGCTCGACGCAGTAGAAGTCCGACATATCCGACTCCGTCCAAGTCGTGACGGCGTACCACGGCACCGAATCCGGCTGATGCAGCTCGAAGCTAACCGTCCCGCTTCGGCCCCGGCAGCACGAGCCGCACCGGTTCGTCGGAAGGTCCGGTCAGACAATGAAAGCAATCGACGATAATCTTATCGGCATGACTCTCATCCTCTGCGAGAATGCGGTCGCGCAACTGATCTCTCAACATCACGGCTTGGGCAAAATGGCCGCCGCGTTTGCGAAAGTCTTCGGCGTCCCGTCTTCCTCGACGGTATGGATTGAGATCTGCTGTCGTTTCTTGACAAGCTTCTCGAGAAATGCATCCATTTCATTCAGGCTGTCGATCATCGGCATGGCAGCGATAATGTGGTCACCTTGGGGATAATCCACGAACCACTTGGGATAGTCAGGACCCGGGAACTTGCGAAAATAGGCAACAGGACCGTAGCCGGAGAACGGTCCTTCGACCTCGTCATACGTGACCAGTTGATCCTTCGCGCCGTGAAAGAACATAATCGGGGCGGGTTTGCTTCTGAAAGTGAGTGGCGTGTTCGCCTTCAGCCAAAATGCCCCTGCCATCGAGATTACTCCGGCATAGTTGAAACCCGCAGGGAGATGCATCCTAGCCAGTTCGGTTTCGTTCGCAACGTTGTATTCAGCAACCAGAGAATTCGTGGCACCGGAGCTACCGCCCATGAGGACAATTTGATCTTTGTCGATATTCCAGTCGTCTGCATGCCTCAGCACGAACGACGTGGCGTCGAACAGATCTTCCACGCTCCATTGGATAGCGCGTAGGTACATCTCGGTGCCGTTGGCCGGAGTAATCTCCTTCCTTTCCTTGGCGATCTTGATGCCCAGGCGGTAATCCAATGCGATCACGTCATAGCCCAATGACGTAAAATGTTCGAGACCAGTTGTAAAGCCTTCGTCGTTCCGCGCGCCCCCTTCCCACCCCCCGCCAAAAGAAAAGATTATGACTGGGCGCTTGCCCGCCATTTTGACGGAGTTATCTACGAGACGGTCTAGTTGGAGTTTTTGTCCGTTCTTGGTGGCGTAAAGATAGGTTGTCCTCTGCACTTGGGAGCGCGAGGCAGCGATCTTTGCTTGCGCCGTGTTGGTCTGCGCGTCGGCAGACGCGGTCGTAAAGAACGCGACGATGGCTGCGGTGCAAATAAGAAGTTTCATCCGTTTTCCTGGCGACAGGTCGGTGATAGGGTTCATGTTCTGTGCGACGCGCATATTGCCCGCGTGATGTTCCATGTCGTCAATTCAGGTGAAGGGCAGGCTTGCGCCTCGACGGACATAGAACGTGACTGCTTACGACGAAGCAGAATACCGTCGGGTCATGGACGGGTTACACGCCCCTGTGTCGGCGCAAGCCGCGGCTCCATAGGCTTTCCGTGACAATCAACTCTGGGCGGCGCCATTGTCATCTAGCGATCGCCTGCACAGACAAAGCTCGCGCAGGTGAAAACAAGCTGGACACGACGAATCTGACAGCCCCGGCGAAGATGCGCACTGAGATCGCGAATTTATTCCATCGGGACCTTTATGCCGATCCGCCCTATTTCCTGACTCTCGCCCCCTGCAAGGGGTATTTCGTCACCCCCTCCAGGCCGCCCGCTTCCCCTTGACTTAGAAATGTCTGCAGTAACCGCAGCACGTGGTCACCCTCACCAATTGCTGCCAATTCCAATGCAGTTTTGTTCCCGAAGGCGGCCAACGGCGCGTGGGTGATCCACCTGAACACCGCATTGCGGTCAGGCTCGATCTCGTACGCGGAGGTTGCAATCTTCCGGACCATGCCAATCGCCGTATTACCAACCGCCTTGACAGGTTCTGCCGGCGATGCGGCGGTGTTTTCGGCCGCTAGCTGTCTCATATCGTTACGCACCAGGGCGATCAGTAATGGTGTCGGTCGTGACCGGAAGTCGCAACTCCTACGGTGGCGCCTGCCGCCGCGCCTAGAGCGGCCCCTTGCGCCACGTCGCCTCCCGTTACGGCACTGAGGACCGCTCCACCGGCTGCGCCGATAAGCGCTCCCCGGGCACCCGAGCGAGCTGTATGAGGATCAACCACGCACCCTGCCAGCAATGTCGCTACAGTCATGGCGATGAGCATTTTTTTCATGTGTTCTCCACTGGGTTAAGCGGCACTAGTGGCCGCCAGAGTTAATGATAAACGATAATATAATATCGTGTATCATTAACTTTCAAGCCTGGATTGTGTGACAGATGGTTACTTGACGGGATTCCATGTGATGATTGCATCTTTGAAGGAGGCGGGCAGGTGGAAAGCAAGATGAAAGAGCGGGGAGCCGACAGTGGCGTCTGGCACCACTCAAATTTCAGACCGATCACGTGGATGTTCGGCGCATGGGCGGTCTACTCGATAACTTTTCAACCGGTACAGGCAGCGCTCGGCCTTGTCCAATCGACATGGAAGATAGGTGCCGGCCCAGGGATCCCATACCTCCACTTTCCTGCGTTGACGTTGGCAATTCTGATCGGCTCATGCCTGGCCAAGCTGACTGTCATCATCGTGGTCTATAAGGCACTGCGACTGGTCTTCGGCAACGCTGGGCAGAGCAACAAGTTGTTGTCGCTTCGGAACGCCAGTGCGCTCCGACGGATTGGGCGTTTATTGCTCATATTTTCGGCACTGGACCTATTGACCTTCCCCGTGGCGTACCTGTCTTTGGCACTACTGGATCCAAGAGTACAGTTCGAGGTCTCGGTTTTTTTGTTTTTAGCTCTCGTGACACCGCCCGACAAACTGGTACTTGCGGGCTTGGCACTTGGCAGCGCAGAAGTGTTGAGAAGAGGCGCAGCCTTGGACGAAGAAGCCAACCTGACAATTTGAACATGGCAATAATCGTCAACCTTGATGTCATGCTGGCGCGACGTAAGATGAGCTTGACCGAGCTTTCGGAGATTGTCGAGATAAGCCTGCCGAACCTCTCTGTGCTTAAGACGGGCAAGGCTCGCGCGATCCGCTTCTCTACCATGGAAGCACTCTGCGAGGCCCTCTCTTGCCAGCCTGGAGATTTGCTCGAATACGTTGCCGACGCCCCCCCCAATTGAGCGTCAAGCCTTTGGCTGTTCACTTCATGGCAAAGGTCTGTCACCGGCACATCGCCCTGTAGAGCGAGAGCAAAGCGATGGACGACCGGGCAGATCTGACTGGGCAGATCTAGATGTTTTGGCCGGTGCCCTGCCCGGCTCCGGCGGGCAAGACGCAACCATTATCAGCTCATCGACCGTCGCTTCTCGCAAGTCGGCAGTAAGCGGCCAGGCAACTCACCTTGAGTTCCGTTGAAGCACTTGGGAGTATCGTGTCCACTTAACGAATAAGCGGACACGTGAACACTATCGAAGAACAGGCGCTGCCTGCACGTCGGCGTCGCCGGCGCTACAGCGAGGAATTCAAGGCGCGGGTTGTTGCCGCTTGCCAGGTAACCGGCGTCTCAGTTGCCGCGGTCGCGCTGGAACATCGGCTTAACGCGAATCTGTTGCGCCGCTGGCTCGATCAGGCAGAAGGCAGACTTCCCAAGCGGTTGCCGGGGCGTCCGGCAGATGTTGAATCAGCGCCGCTGCCAGCGTTCGTCCCCGTCGCCATCGAGGCGAAGGATGCACATTCGAGCGCGATTCATATCGAAGTGCGCCGTGGAGATCAGTTGATAACGGTAAGCTGGCCGGTCGCCGAAGCCGCGCAGTGCGCGCTGTGGCTGCGCGAGTGGCTGCGGTGATCCGCGTCGATGAGATCTGGCTGGCCGTCGATCCGCTGGATATGCGAGCCGGCTTCGACACGGCGCTGGCGCGCGTCGTGAAGGTGTTCGGCGCCGCGCATCCACACCATGCCTATCTCTTTACCAACCGCCGTGCCAACCGCCTGAAGGTTCTCGTCCACGACGGCATCGGCATCTGGCTGGCGGCGCGGCGGCTGAATCAGGGGCAGTTCGTCTGGCCGCACGCTGGCAGCGAACCGAAGCAGCACGCGCTCACATACGAACAGCTGGCAGGTCTGGTGTTGGGATTGCCGTGGCAGCGCATCGGTCAGGACGGCGTCATCCGCATCATCTGATGCATCGACGGGACGTAAACAGTTCTGCTTTCCGGGGGTACCCGGTTCTGGCAGACTGGTCCGCATGAACCCGCCGACCGACCTTGATGCTCTCAGTCCGGAGCAGTTGCGTGCCCTTGCGGCGCAACTGATCGCTGAGGTCAACGCGAAGGATGCAGAGGTTACCGCGAAACGGCGAGAAGTCGGTGAACTGGAACGGGAGCTGCATTACCGGCAAAGCCGGATCGAGCAACTGACTCACGAGGTCTCCGTCCTCAGGCGTCAGCAGTTTGGCAGGCGCAGCGAGCAGCTCAACAACGAGCAGATGAGTCTGCTTGACGAGGCGATTGACGCCGACCTGGCCGCCATCGAGATAGAACTCGAGCAGCTCGAGCCCACACGGAAGCGGCAACACGAGCAGCCGAAGCGCGCGCCCTTGCCGCAACAATTACCGCGTATCGACATCCATCACGAACCGGACAGCACAGTCTGCCAGTGGGGCTGCGAACGCGTGCGTATCGGCGAAGACATCAGCGAGAAGCTGGACTACGCGCCGGGCGTCTTCACGGTGGAGCGGCACATTCGGGGTAAATGGGTGTGTCGCAACTGCGAGACGCTCACTCAGGCACCGGTGCCTGCACACGTCATCGACAAGGGCATTCCGACCACCGGACTTCTGGCATCGGTACTGGTCAGCAAATTTGCAGATCATTTGCCTCTGTATCGCCAGGAGCAGATCTATGCGCGCGCGGGACTGCCAATACCGAGGTCCACGTTAGGCGCTTGGGTGGGCACGTGTGGTGCGCAGTTGCAGCCGTTAGTTGACGCGCTTCATCGAGAGATCCTGCAGCAAGGTGTCTTGCACGCGGACGAAACCCCGGTACAAATGCTCAGCCCCGGCAAGGGCAAGACACATCGCGCCTATCTGTGGGCGTATACGCCTGCGCAATTCAGTAACCTGCGTGCGGTGGTCTACGACTTCGCCGCAGGCCGCGCCGGTGAGCATGCCCGTGCGTTCCTGAGTGACTGGCACGGCAAGCTGGTGTGTGACGACTACGGTGGTTACAAGGCCTCATTCCTTCAAGGCATCACCGAAATCGGCTGCGCAGCTCACGCGAGGCGCAAGTTCTTCGAGTTGCATGCCAATCACAGCAGTCAACTCGCTGAGCAGGCGCTGCCGTTCTTCACCGAGCTATATAACATCGAACGTGATGCCGCGACGCTTGATATCGAAGCACGACACCGGCTTCGGCAGAGCCACGCCAAACGGGTGTGCGACGCCCTTTACGAATGGATGGTGGCGCAACGCAAGCTGGTGTCGGCAGGTTCGGCGATTGCGAAAGCGCTGGACTATAGCCTCAAACGCTGGGAGGCGCTGACGCGCTATCTCGATGACGGGCACGTGCCCATAGACAACAACTGGGTAGAAAATCAGATCCGCCCATGGGCCATCGGGAGGGCCAACTGGTTATTCGCCGGGTCGCTGCGGGCTGGCCAACGTGCGGCTGCAATCATGAGCCTCATCCGCTCAGCGCAACTCAACGGTCACGAACCTCACGCCTATCTGAAAGACATCCTGTCGCGCTTGCCTACCCACAGGGCGAGCGACATCGCGGCATTGCTGCCACATAACTGGCGGCCATCTACATCTGTCGCCTAGGTCACCGTTCGTCAAGGCGGGTTCGCTGGCCGCTTACAGTCGGCATGCTCAACGGCGGCTTCGATGACAACTGCGCCCATTCTGAAACGGAAAGAGAGGCCAAGTCGCCTTGGAAACCACCCATTGGGATGCGGGCGGCGCCCATTATTATTACTGCATCAGACGTAGTGATCGTGTGCTCCCCTCTCAACGTGGGGCCATGCGCAAAGCGCCATCCAGACGAATCACTTCTCCATTCAACATGGTGTTCTCCGCAATATGTCGGACCAATGCTGCGAATTCGTCAGGTCGGCCAAGACGAGACGGGAATGGCACGTTCCTGCCCAGACCGTCCTGGACCTCCTGGGGCATCGCAGACATCATCGGCGTCGCAAAGATTCCCGGCGCGATGGTTACGACCCGGATTCCGAAGTGTGCGAGCTCTCGGGCAACCGGTAATGTCAGCCCTACGACGCCGCTCTTCGATGCGGCGTACGCGGCCTGACCAACTTGTCCATCGAAGGCGGCGATTGAGGATGTATTGATAATTACGCCACGTTCGCCGGTAGCGGCAGGGTCCTGCTTCGCCATCGCGTCAGCCGCGAGGCGAATCATATTGAACGTGCCGATGAGGTTGATGGTGACTGCACGTGCGAATGCGTCCAGCGGGTGAGGACCCTCGCGGCCAACGACCTTTCCTACCGGCGCGACGCCCGCGCAGTTCACGAGCGCGTCGAGCCGACCGAACTTTTCAAGCGTAGCCTGGATTGCGTTCTCGCCGTCGGATACGTTCGACACGTCAACTGCGCACGCGTCTGCAGCAGGACCGAGCTCACAAGCCAAGGCCGAAGCAGCCTCGCGGTTGATATCCAGAAGCATTACCTTGCCGCACTCGGCCGTAACCATGCGCGCAACTGCGGCCCCCAAACCGGACGCAGCACCCGTGACCACGAAGACTTTGTCGCCGATGTTCATGCTTTTCTCGCTGCCGTGCTGTTGGCCCTGTCCGCCTCCATCTTGCGCAGAATGAAGCGTTGAATCTTTCCGCTCGGAGTCTTCGGCAACTCGTCCAAAAACTCGATGGCGCGCGGATAGGCATGGGCGGAAAGCCGTCGTTTGACGTGCTGAGTCAACTCCTCAGCCAGCTCCGGGCCGCCGTGATATCCGGAACGGAGGACAACAAACGCCTTCACGATTTCCGTTCGCTCAGCGTCCGGCACGCCTATTACTGCTGCTTCGTACACGGCCGGATGCTCGATGAGAGCGCTCTCCACATCGAACGGACCAATTCGGTACCCGGATGAGGTAATGACGTCGTCGGAACGGCCGATGAAGCTTATGCTGCCGTCGGGTTCAAGCTCGACGTTGTCGCCTGTGCGGTAGTAACCTCCAGCAAACAGCGACGGATCATGTTTCAGATAGCCTGTGAACCAAAGCAAGGGGGACTTCGAGATATCAACGGCAAGCCGGCCAGCCTGATTCGGCGGAAGTTCTGCACCCTCTTCGTCGAGAACCGCAACTCTGTATCCGGGCATCGCAAAACCCGCAGACCCCGGCCGTACGGGATGGGCTAAAGCATGATGATTGTTGACCACCATCCCTGTTTCGGTTTGGCCATAGTGGTCGTAAATCCGCGCACCCAGCACTGAATCAAACCAACGAACTACTTCCGGATTGAGCGGTTCACCAGCGCTACTCACTACGCGCAGCTTTCCTTTGACACGTGCCGCTGCGTCGGCTCCGGCTGCCATCAGAATCCGAAATGCCGTGGGCGATCCTGCAAGGTTGTTGATACCCAGACGTTCGATGACATCGTAAGTGCTATCGACCGTGAAGCTACCCTCGTACAAAGTGGTGGCGTGGCCGAGAAGGAGCGGCCCGGTAATCGCGTAGTACAGCCCGTATGCCCAACCGGGGTCCGCTACGTTCCAGAAGCGGTCGTTTTCGCGAAGGTCAACGGCCTCGCGCATGTATGCGCCAAAAGCCAATAAGGCTCGCAGCGGCACGGGCACGCCTTTCGGCAGACCGGTCGTTCCTGACGTAGACATCATCATGAACAGGTCAGTGCCCTTGCGAAGGACGGGCTCAAATGACGCCGCCTGCGATTCGAGAGCTGCGAGGAAATCGATATCGCTCGGCCGCGGCTGCTCTCCGAGCGGCAGTACGGTGGCAATGGGCGGGCAATCGAGCACCTCATCAAGTTTGCCTCGTTGCGCTGAGTTGGTAACCACGAGGGTCGCGGAACTCATGCTCAACCTGTGCTCGATTGCTTTGGGACCAAAAGCAGTAAACAGCGGCTGATAAACCGCGCCCGCTCGCCAAACCCCGAGAATTGTTGCTATCAGTTCGGGCGTGCGCGGCAACAGTCCCGCGACGACGTCGCCCGGCTTCACACCGGAGGCCACGAGCATGTTGGCGACGCGACTCGCGTACGTCTGGAGCTCGGTGAACGTCAGGCTCCGATGTTGACCTTTGCTATCAATGCAGTCGACTGCGATTGCTTCGCCTTTTGCGTGGCGGTCGCAACACTCGATGCAAGCGTTCAGCCCTTGCTCGAGGTCGCCGTCCAGATGCGACATTGCGTCGTCGAGCGAGAACGTCGCGACGGCTTCCGAATAGGGGCGCACCGGCGGCCCAGAAGTTCCTGCTTCCATGAGTTGTCTCCTTTCTCAAAGTCGCCGCTTTCCGCGGTCGCACGGTGTGTTTTCCACATGGTAGGCACAGCGGACGTTGCAAACAATGACATAAGGAATCTAGAATCTTGATTGAATTTGCCAGTTTTGGAGGCCTACAGTTGAACCAGCAAAATGTCTCGGTAGGGTTTCTGGATGACGCTCTGCGATGTTTTCGTCGTCAGGGCTTCCAAGCCCAGACTGCGCTGGAAGCAGCCGGTCTGTCGAAACTGACGGGTGACTATGTGACCACGCAGCAATACGGCCTGACTTGGCTCGCGATTGCAAACGCGACAGACGATGAATTTTTCGGGCTCGGTGCTCGACCGATGCGGCGGGGCAGCTTTTCGTTGATGTGCCACGCAGTTCTGCATGCTGGCACGCTAGGCCGTGCTCTGCGCCGAGCGCTGGGCTTCCTTCGCGCCGTGCTTGACTATCCGCGCGGCGAACTGGCCGTTGTGGACGGGCACGCCGAGATTGTTCTCCTCGGTCGAACTCCTGTTTATGAAGCGTTCGCTTACCGGGCGTTCTGGCTGTTATTGCTTGGCCTCGCATGCTGGCTCACTGGCCGACGCATTCCATTACGCGTGATCGAATTCGCTTGCTCGTGTCCTAAACGCCGCCCAGATTACCTCGATTTTTTCGGCGTGCCTGTGCACTTCGACAAGCCGCAGACTCGGCTCATATTCGACGCGGCGCTTCTCGAGCTACCCACAATTCGTTCGGAGCGAGCGCTCAAGGCGTTCCTACGGGAGGCACCTGCCAATCTACTTGTCCGCTATCGACACGACCCCGGCATCGTCACAAGGATGCGTGAGGAGCTGAAAACGGTGCCGACCGGTGATTGGCCTTCTTTTGATGCTGTGGCGACAAAACTGGGGCTTAGCCCAGCTACGCTTCGTCGCCGTCTACAGGTCGAGGGGCAAAGCTACGCTGCGATAAAAGAGGAAGTGCGCAGTACGTTGGCCCAGTCACTACTTCGGGAAAGCAAGCTGAGCGTTGCTGAGATTGCCGTTCAGCTTGGATTCTCCGAACCCAGCGCATTCCACCGCGCCTTTCGCAAGTGGACTGGAACAAGTCCCGGCAAGTATCGAGCTCAGATTCAACGAAGAGTGGGCGACCCGTTGGTCGTCCACAGCGTCAGATAGCCGGAGGGAAGGTTCTCTGATGTAACACTTTCTCGTGCTGTCGCTCATAGAGGCTTTTGTCATGGCTGCTCCCGGATTTCGGGGCCACGGCTATCGACGTGCGGCACGACGTCTGGCTGAAACTGCTTGGCAACGCCTGCTTCGGTCAGTCTGCTGGCGGGCTGTTCGACCGACAAACTGATCGACGATCCCGCTGTGCGCCGCCAGTTCTTGGTAGGCGTAGTGGACCGGACGATTGCGCTCGGCGCGTCGCTCGGCGTGCGCGTCGCCATCGAAACGGGCGAGCGTCTCGCATTGAGGCACCGCCTCGGCGAAGTGAAGACGTCGATGCTGCAAGATGTGGAAGCGGGTCGATCGGGCAAAATCGTTGCGATTCTCGGCACGCTGGTCGGCATCGCGCGGCGCCTCGATCGTCCGGCGCCGCTGCTCGACGCCGTGTATGCGTTGCCACGCATGCGGGCGTCGGTGCTCGGTTTGTTGCCCTGAACGCCGCGGCGCTCGGGCAACGCGGCTCTCACACCACGCGTTGCTCGCGCAGTTGCGCGATCTGTTCGGCGTCGAGGCCGATCAGTTCCGAGAGGATGTCGTTGGTATGTTCGCCGAGCAGCGGGGGTGGACGGCGATATTGAACCGGTGTCGCGGAGAAGCGCACGGGATTGGCGACAAACGGCATCGCGCCGATGGTCGGATGCACGAGCGTGCGCCGCATTTGCCGATGCACGACCTGCGGATCGGCGAACGTCTGCTCGAAGCCGTTGATCGGTCCGCAGGGAATGCCCTGTTGCTCCAGCACGTCGAGCCAGTGCAAGACCGGTTGCGCAGAGAGTGCTTCGGCGATCAGCGGAATCAGCGTGGCGCGATTTGCGGCACGCTTTGGATTGGTGACGAAGCGAGCATCGTCGGCGAGCGCGGGCAAACCGATCGCGGCCGCGAACTTGCGAAACTGACCATCGTTGCCCACCGACACCATCACGTCGCCGTCGCTGCATGCGAACGCCTGATACGGGCAGGTGATTTCGGAACTGGTGCCGAGGCGCGGCGGCTGTCGTCCGGACGCGAAATAGTTTTGTGCCATGTGCGAGATCGCGCCGATCTGCGCATCGAGCAACGCGACGTCGATATACTGCCCTTCGCCCGATAACGTATCACGATGATAAAGCGCGGCGAGCACCGCCGACATCGCGTAGAAGCCAGCCGTCAGATCAGACACCGCGTAGCCAACTTTCTGCGGGCCGGCGCCCGGCGCGCCGTCGGGGGCGCCGGTCATCGCCATCAACCCGCTCATCGATTGAAAGATCGGATCGTAACCGGGACGGCCTCTGTACGGTCCGCTCTGCCCGAAGCCGCTGATCGAACAATAGACGAGCCTCGGATTCAGCGCGTGCAGGTCCTCGAAGCCGAGGCCGTGGCGATCCAGATCACCGGCCTTGAAGTTTTCTACCAGAACGTCGCATTGCGCTGCAAGTTGACGGATGATCTGCTGGCCGGCGGCTTGCGACAGGTCGATCGTAATCGAGCGTTTGCCGCGATTCATCGCGACGAAGGACGACGTCTCGCTGGTTTCCTCGTCATCGCCGTTGCGCAAGCGGAAGCCCTGATGACGCGTGTCGTCGCCATGCACGGGGCGTTCGACCTTGATGACGTCGGCGCCGAAGTCGGCCAGCATCTGGCCGACCCACGGGCCGGAGAACACGCGGCTCAGGTCGAGCACGCGGATATGCGACATCAGCTGATTCATCGTGTCCCCTTCATGTGTTGTCAGGCCGGCAGGCCGAGCACCTGTCGGGCCAGAATGTTGCGCTGGATCTCGTTGCTGCCGCTGAATATCTTGGCGGCGAGCGCGTTGTACAGAGGCTGATGGACCTGCATCGCGTGACCTGTGGCATCGTGCGGCGCGCGCACCATCGCGGATTCAGCGGCCATGTCGTTGAGCAGCATCGCGACGCGCTCGTGCGTCTCGGTGGCCCAGATTTTCAGGAACGACACTTCCGGCGGCAGCGCCGCGCCGCGTTTGACGATGGCCGCAAAACTCGCGTAAGCGGTGCTCAGGTCGGCCACGTCGAGCAGCGCGTCGGCGTAGCGGTCGGCCCATGTCGGATCCGTCGAGAACCCGCGCGATTGCGCCAGCTGATTCACGAGGCCGAGCGTGTGCTGTGAATGTTTTGGACTGCCGGAGAAAAGACGTTCGAAGCCGAGCAACTTTTTGGCGATGTCCCAGCCCTTGTGCAGCTCGCCGACGAGGTTTTCGCGCGGCACGCGCACATCGTCGAAAAACACCTCGCAGAATTCTTCGTCGCCGGCGACGGTGCGGATCGGCCGCACGGTCACGCCCGGCGTTTTCAGATCGACCAGCAGAAAGCTGATGCCGTGCTGCTTCTTGCCGCTGTTGTCGGTGCGCGCCAGCATGAACATGTGCGTCGCGTCCTGCGCGAGCGTTGACCAGGTCTTCTGTCCGTTAACAACGAAGTGGTCGCCATCGAGTGTCGCCTGCGTGCGCAACGCCGCCAGATCGGAGCCGGCGTTCGGCTCGGAGTAGCCCTGCGCCCACACATGTTCGCCAGAAAGAATCTTCGGCAGGAAGCGATTACGCTGCTCGTCCGTGCCGAAGCGGAACAGGATCGGCCCGAGCATGATGAGGCCCTGATCGGGCGGCCGTCCGACGCCATACCGTTCCTGTTCCTCGATATAGGCGATCAGCTTGTCCGGCGCGAGCGCCATGCCGCCATACTGCTTCGGCCAGGCGGGTGCGACCCAGCCTTGCGCGGACAGCGTCTTGTACCAGCCCTCGACCTCGTGCCAATGCAGGCGGCGCGACGGGTGACGCAACGCGGGCGGGTAATGAACGGCGAAGAACGCGCGCAGCATCGCACGAAACACGTCTTCGGGCATTGCGTCCCAGTCGGCGTCGCGCGGAAACTCTCGGCGCGCTTCGCGCGTTTCCTGCG
This sequence comes from Paraburkholderia diazotrophica, assembly GCF_038900755.1. Lineage (GTDB taxonomy): Bacteria > Pseudomonadota > Gammaproteobacteria > Burkholderiales > Burkholderiaceae > Paraburkholderia > Paraburkholderia diazotrophica_A. Next base: position 406,584 of record NZ_JBBPEN010000006.1, on the reverse strand, counting down.
ACGCAAGCGGATGCGCATGGCTTGCCTGGCGGTTGATGTCGTGATACCGGCGACGATGCGCGCTCGCGTTACCGAGCCACGCCGCCAGCGACAACGCGCGTTGCAGATACGCGCCCACCGGTCCTTCCTCGGTATATCCGATCGCGCCATGCAATTGCACCGACAGCCGCGTCATGAGCAACGCGCCATGCGCCGCCCGCGCCTTCGCCCGGCTCGCCGCCGCCGCGAACGCCCGGTCCGCCGACACCGGCCCGGCCGTCACGTCGCACACGACGATCGCGCCCAGCTCGATCTGGATATACGCATCCACCAGACGATGTTGCAACGCCTGGAACGAGCCGATTGGCTTGCCGAACTGCACGCGAGTATTCATGTAGTCGATAGTCGTCGCCAGCGTGGCGCGCGCGATGCCGACTAGTTCGGCGGCCTGGGCGATGCGCGCGGCGTCGTTCGCAAGCGCGACCGCATCGAGCGCAGCCTGGCCTGGCAGCAACAGATGATCGGCCGGCAGCGCGCAGTCGTCGCACACCAGACGGCCAGACGGCACGCCTCCGACGCCCGCTTGCGCCTCGACGTGCAACGACACTGTCGCAGCCGGTATCCACAGTAGCGCCGGTCCTTCGTCGCCCGACGCGAGTGCGAGCCAGCCATCCGCACCGATGACCGGCATCACGAACTCACGCGCGCCTTGCAAATGCAGCACATCGCCGACGCGCCGGTAGTGCAGTGCGCCGTCGTCGAGCGGTTCAAGTTGGCCCGTTGCGCTTTGCCACGCGAGTCCCGTGATGAGATCGCCCGCAACGAGCCGGTCAACCAACTCGCCGACGAGCGGCGCGCTCCCTGCGTGGACCAGCGCATAAGCCACTTGCACCGCACCGGCGACGAACGGCTCGGGCAACGCGGCGCGGCCCGCTTCTTCGGCCACCGCCGCCACCTCTGCGAGACCGAGGCCCAGACCGCCCTGCGCCTCCGGCACCAGCAACGCGGTCCAGCCGGCCTCAGCCATCTGCCGCCATACGGCGCGGTCGATGTGTCCGTCGCCGGCCCATGAGGCCGCGCGCCGCTTCCCGGGATCGCCGCGGCTGATCAGATCGCGCGCGCTGTCCTTGAATGCCTGTTGCATTTCGATGTCCATACTCGTCTCCATCGTTGTGGCGAATGACGGGCCGCACGTGACGGCGACGCGCGATGCATGTTCGTCGCATGCGCGCTGTCGGCGCCGCCGCGCCAGACGTGTTGAGAGCGGCGGAACTGCGCGCAATCTGAAGCGGCCGACAGAGAAGGTATTAGTGGCCCTTGAACACCGGCGCACGTTTTTCGATCGACGCGCGCGTCGCTTCGCGTGCGTCTTCCGTATGCATCAGCTTCGTGCTGAAGCCCTGCTCGTGCTGATAGGCGGCCTCAAGCGGCATCGCTTCGATATCGTTCAGCGCCTGCTTCGCGTAGCGCAGCCCGAGCGGACTCTTGGAGGCGATCTTCGTCGCGAGCGCGAGCGCGGTCTGCATCACGTCGTCCGGCTCGACGACTTCGTCGACTAGACCGAGGCGGAACGCTTCCTGCGCACTGATCGGCTCGCCGGTGAAATACATGCGGCGCAGCGCGCCTTGCGGAATCAGCCGGCCATGATGCGCGGCGCCGCCGCAACGACCGATGTTGATCTCAGGCGTACCGAAGCGCGCCGCACTCGACGCGATCCGGACGTCGCAGACTGTGGCAACCACGGAACCCGCGCCGAGCGCCGGACCGTTGATCGCCGCGATCACCGGAATCGCACAGCGATACACGGCGGAAAACGTGCGGCGCACGATCGCAGCGCGCGCCGGATCTTCCTCGGGCGTCGCGCGCAGAAATTCGTCGAGATCGAGGCCCGCGCAGAATGCGCGCCGGCCCGCGCCGGTGAATACCGCGCAATGCACGTCCATGTCCTTGCCGAGCGATTCGAACAGGTCGGCGATCTCGCCATACAGCGAGAGCGTCAGCGCATTCACGGGCGGACGATCGAGCATCACGATGGCCACGCCATCGGCGCGCTTTTCCAGATTCAATGACATGCTGTCTCCTGCTTCTATCTGTGCAACAGTGTTGGAAGGTCGAACGCCGGTGTTTAGCCGTCGAAGCCGTACAGGCGCGCCGGGTTGTCAACGAGGATCGCCTGGCGGATCGCCGCGTCGTCAACCCATTCGCGGAACGTATCGAGCAGCGCGCCGACATCGGGCGCTGTGTCCCCCATCCGCACATACGGCCAGTCGGACGCCCATACGAGCTGTCGCGGATTCGCTTCAATCATCTGGTTGTGGAATGGCCGCAGGTCGGCGTAATTCGGCGCCTGTTTCGACACGCGGCAGACGGCAAGCTTCACGGCGATGCGCCCTTCGCGCAGCAACGCAAGCAGATTCTGGAAGTCGCGATGCGCTGTGCCGAGCGCTGGATCGAAGCACCCCATGTGCTCGAACACGATCGGCAGGCCGACACTCGCGAGTCTGTCGGCGAGCGATGGAATGTCGGCGCAACGTGCCCACACCTGCGCGTGCCAGCGGAGATCGCGCATGCGGCTTGCCAGCGCAAGCGCGGCGGCGAGTCCGACGCTGCCCGCATATGGCTTGCCGGTCAGCGGGCTCGGCATTTCATTGAAGCGCAACGCCCGCACGCCGCATTGATCGAGCGAGGTCAGCGTGGCGTCGTCGGCATCGGCGTCGAGCACGGCGACGCCGCGAATCCGCCCGTCGCCGCGCACCAATGCGTCGGCGAACGCGCTGTTGTCGGTGCCGTACGGCGCAGGCTGCACCAGCACGCCGCGCCGCGCGCCGATCGTGTCGAGCATCGTCCGATAGGCGTCGAACGGCGCGAGCGGCGGCGGATAGCTGGACGGCGTGGAGAACGGGAAACGCGCGTACGGACCGAACACATGCGAGTGCGCGTCGCACGCATCGGGCGGCAGCGGCGCGGCAGGCGCATGTGGCATCTTTGCGGGCACCACGTCAGTGGGACGCAGCGGATTGGCGGAAGCGGGAAACAAGTTCAACGTGTCATTCGCCATCGCCGGGCTCCGTGCGTCGCATCGCATCGCGCGCGGCAAAGCACGCGTGCCACGCGCCCAACGCGGGCCGCCCTTTGCGCCATTCCAGATCGGGCAAACGGAAATCGAGCCATGCCAGCGTGCAGGCGATTGCGATGTCGCCGATTTGTATTCCGTCCTGCCGCAGCGACGGCGCGAGCTTCTCTAGCGCGTCGAGCGACGCATCGGACTTCACCTTGAACGCGTCGAGCCACTGCGGACGCTGCTGCGCTGGCGGTTTGTTGCGCTCCTGACGCAGCAGCAGATAGATGTCAAGCAGACCATCGGCGAACGCCTGCTGCTGCAACGCGCGGAATCGCTCGGTGCCGCTTGCTGGAAACAGACGCGCGCCGTGGTGCAGCGTGTCGAGGTACTCGCAGATCACTGAGGAATCGAACAGCGCGCTACCGTCGTCAAGCACCAGCGTCGGCAACTTGCTGAGCGGGTTATCGTGCAGCAAAGCGGGGTTCGGCGTATCCATCGCAACCGGCGTGCGCACGCATTCGAAGCGATCGGCGATACCCCGCTCGTACGCGCATACCATCACCTTGCGCACAAACGGCGAACGTGGCGACCAATGCAGTTTCATCAAGTGATCCTCAAGTTTTTTGCAGCGGACTTTGCCCGCTGCCCGATGACACAACCGTAAAAGCTGATAATTCAGCTTTTTAGCCCATACGAACGGAACACCCATGAGCAAAGACACCGACGACGTGTTACGTCCGACCGGAACGCTCATCGGCCGCGCATAGTCGCTCTCCGCTGACTACAGTTCCACCTTGATATCGAGCCGCACCACGTCGCCGCGATACACGCCATTGCCGACGAACACCACCGTGCCTTCGCTATCGATAGCGGTGCGATAGACGTGCGCGACCGGCGCATTCAGCGGAATTTCGAGCATGCGCGACAACTCGACGTCGGCAGTGCCGACGGTCAGTGTCTGGTCGATCTCCTTCAGTTCGAGGCCAGGCATGTCACGCAGGATGCGCATGGTCGTGTGCTTGCGGAACGCGGACTTCGGGATGCGTCGAGCCAAACGCTCGTCAACATATGCATCGCCGAGGTAGTAGGGCTGACCCTCGCGCGAATGTCGCCGACGCCAATGCTGATACGACGGCGCAAGCGTGCCGATGCCGTGCTGGATATGCGCGGGTATCACGCCCTTCTCGCTTTTGAGCAACTCTATGCTGGCGCCTTCGGCGGCCAGCAGCAGACCCGAAAGATCGGTGGGCACCGCGCACCACAGCTGGCTCTGCGGTTTCTGGGTCACGAACGTGCCCTTTGCGCGAAAGCGTTCGATCAGCCTATCGGCTTCGAGAATATCAAGCGCCTGGCGCACCGTCGCACGCGCCACCGCGCATTCGTCCGCCAGTTCGTCGACCGTGGGAATCTGCTGGCCGACGGCCCATTGGCCGGCCTCGATGCGCCGCCGGAACAGCGTGGCAAGCTGGATGTAACGGGCCACGCCGCTCAGACTGAAATCGATCGGGCGTGGAGGGGAAGATTTGACGGCAGCCTCTGTCGCCATTGCAACTCCGGAAAAGGTCGAATGCGCTTCCAGACCCGCCACATGGGGCGACGGGCCGAGGCGCGCGGATGAGCCTCGCCAGTGTAAAGCAAAAAGCCGATCGTCTAGCTTTATGGACATAGAGATCGCGCCGCGTCGTTGCGGGTTTCTAGTGCTGCGCCTGCGGCACGCCAGCCGGCTTCAGCACCGGCAACGACGGCTCGTCAGCCGAGTCCGTTGTGCTCGCGTGCGCAAGCGGTTCGAGCGGCGCGCGCACGCTGTCGGGCAGCGGAATCTCGTGCAGATTGAGCGTCATCGACACCAGCGTGTAATAGCCGATCACCGCACCCAGTTCCACCACGCCCACCGTGCCCCATCGTTCCATCACACGCTGATAGACCGCATCGCCGACATTGCCGCCCTGCTGCAACTGGCGCGCGAATTCATAGACGTCGGCTTGCTGCGGATCCTCGAAACGCACGTCGTCGCCACGACGGATAGCGTCGAGCGACGCCTCGTCGATGCCCGCCGCCGCCGCGGCCTGCGCGTGAATATGCCATTCAAGCTGGCTGTTCCAGCGACGCGCGGTCACGACGATCGCCAGTTCAGTGGCCCACGCCGGCAGCGAAGTGCCGTAGCGCAGGATTTCGCCAAAACGCTGCCAGCGGTCCGCGAGTTCTGGCGAATGCAGCGCGGCGCGCAACGGGCCAACGATCGTACCGCGCGGACCGTCGATCACCGCGCGATAGACACGCTCCTGGTCCGGCGTCATTGAGTCGGGAGAAAACAGGGGAATGCGAGCCAAGATAAGTCCTCGTGGAGAGAAAGTGCGGCGCGTTAACGCGCCTCGATGCCAAGTTCGCGCAGCACTTCGTCCGTGTGCTGGCCGAGCGTCGGCGGCGCGCGGTCAAAGACGAGCGGCGCATTGCGCAGACGCAGCGGGCTCACGACCTGCGGCACGGTGCCCGACACCGGATGCGGCAGATGGCGCAGCATCTCGCGATGCCTTACCTGCGCATCGTCGAACACCATCGGAATCGTATTGATCGGACCACACGGCACGGCGGCGGCGTCCAGCTTCGCCAGCCAGACTGCGAGGTCGTCTTCGAGCAGCGCCGACGAGATCAACGCATGCAGCGTCGGCAGATTACGCACGCGCTGCGCATTAGTGGCGAAACGCTTTTCGTCGGCCAGTTCGGCATGGCCGATTACCTCCGCAAACTTGCGGAACTGCCCGTCGTTGCCGACCGCCAGCACCAGATAGCCGTCGCGGCAGCGGAATACGTCTTGCGGCTGGATGTTCGGATGCTTGTTGCCGTTGCGTGCTGGCGGCTTGCCAGACACGAGATAGTTCATAGCCTGATTCGCAAGGAACGCAACTTGCACGTCGAGCATCGCGAGATCGATATGCTCGCCCTCGCCGGTTTGCGCGCGATGCGCGAGCGCCGCGAGAATGCCGATGGTCGCGTACATGCCGGTCATGATATCGACGATCGGTACGCCCACCTTCTGGGGGCCACCGCCAGGTTCGCCGTCACGCGCGCCGGTCACGCTCATCAGCCCGCCCATCGCCTGGATCATAAAGTCGTAGGCGGCGTTGTCGGCTTTCGGACCATCCTGGCCGAAGCCGGTGATCGAGCAGTAGATGATGTCGGGTTTCGCAGCCTTTAGGTCGTCGTAGCCCAGCCCGTAGCGTTTGAGCGCGCCCGCCTTGAAGTTTTCGAGCACCACGTCGGATTGCGCGGCGAGCGCGCGCACCGTGTCCTGGCCTTCTGACGTCGCGAGATCGACCGTCACGGAGCGTTTGCCGCGGTTGACGGACAGGAAGTAGCCCGACTCCTGCGACGGTTTGCCCTGCGCATCCTTGAGGAACGGCGGGCCCCAACTGCGGGTGTCGTCGCCTTTGCCTGGCCGTTCGACCTTGATCACATCGGCGCCGAGATCCGCGAGAATCTGGCCGCTCCACGGGCCGGCCATGATGCGGCTGAGATCGAGCACGCGAATGTGGGAGAGAGGTCCGCTCATTGAATATGTCCGTCTGCTGGAATTCGGGAAATGCGGGCATGACCGCTTAACGGCGCGCGCCTCTCGATCATTAAACCATGTTTTTGACCTTTATAGTCTCGTGAAAACCCTAAAGGTCATGTTATTGACTTTTACACGCGACGGCTTTTTAATCCGGCTTGTCGAGGCCACCGCAGAGTGCGCCGCCCAACACGAACAGAAACCAGGAGACTTCCGTGGCTGTCCAAACCACCGCGCCTAAAACCGGCACGCTCCCCGACACCGCGCAGGCGGAACAACTGGTCTATCGCAAGCTGCTGTGGCGGCTGATGCCGATGCTGATGCTGCTATACGTCGTCGCGTTCATCGACCGCTCGAACGTCGGCTTCGCCAAGCTCAGATTCCTCCACGACCTCGGGCTGTCGGAATCGGTGTTCGGCATCGGCGCGGGCATTTTCTATGCGGGCTACATGCTGTTCGAGGTGCCGAGCAACCTGCTGCTCGAACGCATCGGTGCACGGCGCACCTTCTTGCGCATCATGCTTTTGTGGGCCGTATGCTCGGCTGGACTCGCGGCAATGAGCGGCCAAGATAGCTATTATCTATGGCGTTTTCTGCTCGGCGCATCTGAAGCCGGGCTCTTTCCCGGCATCCTGCTGTATCTGACTTACTGGGTGCCGATCTCGCGACGCGCCCGCTTCACGGCGTTGTTCATGGCGTCGATTCCGATTGCCGGCGTGATCGGCAGTCCGGTTTCCGGCCTCATCTTGCACACGATGCACGGGGTGCTCGGTTTGCAGAGCTGGCGCTGGCTGTTCCTGATCGAAGGCCTGCCGGCGCTCGTGCTGATGTTCTTTGTGGCACGCATGCTGCCGGACACGCCCGCCACCGCGCCCTGGCTCAATCCGGAAGAACTCGCGATCATCGAGGGTGATCTGCGCGCCGATCGCGAGAGCACCAGCCGCAGCGAGCACAAGTCGTTTGCCACCGCGCTGCGCTCGCCGCGCTTCTACCTGCTGACCGGCATGGGCGTGGCACTGCTGGCCGGCACGTCCAACGTATTCTTCTGGCTCCCGACGATCATCCGCCGCACCGGCGTGACCGACCTGTGGACGCTCGGTCTGCTGTCGGCGTTACCGTATATCGCCGGCTTCGTCTGCCAGTATCTCGTCGCGCGTCATTCGGATGCACGTAAGGAGCGCCGTTGGCATGCGGCGCTGGCCGGGATCGCCGCAGCGGCCGGCTGGGCCGCGATGCCGCTGGTGTCGACCAGCCCGGCGCTGTCCGTGGTCGCGCTGATCGTCACGGCCGCCGGCACGTTCGCCGCGATGGGGCCGTTCTGGGCGATGCCGAGTCTGTATCTGAGCAAGCAGGCGGCTGCCGGCGGCATCGCGTTGATCAGCACGCTGGCCGGACTCGGCAGCCTCGTGAGCCCCGGCATCGTCGGCTGGCTCAACGAGACTACGCGTACGCTCGCGGCCGGCCAGTACTACCTCGCGGCGTTGATGCTGGTCGGCGCAGTCACCGTAATCGCGATGGGCCGACACGACTCAGCCGACGCGCGGCACTGACGCATCCGCGAGAATGCCGGCGCTTATTGCTTCCACTCGCACGAACGCCGGCGCACCGCTTCGCTTCCCTCACGACGATGACCACGCTCGCGCCGGCATGCTGCCGGTCAGCGCGTGTCGCGTCGCGCCGTGACTAGAGCCACGCGCAACCGCACGAGAAGCATTCAATAACGGAGACTACCAATGAAAAACCGCTCACCCTCGCTTTGCGCACTCGCGGTCGCGACCGTCGCCTGCACTTCCGCGCACGCGCAGAGCAGCGTCACGCTGTACGGCATCGTGGACGTCGGTCTGAACTATCAGTCGAATGCATCTGGCGGCCGCCTTGTCGCGATGACGAGCGGCGTCAACCAGGGCAGTCGCTTCGGTTTCGTCGGTGCCGAAGATCTCGGCGGCGACCTGAAAGCGGTTTTCCGGCTCGAAAACGGCTTCGACATCACCAACGGCAAGCTCGGCCAGGGCGGCCTGCTATTCGGCCGCCAGGCGTACGTGGGCTTGTCCAGCCGCTACGGCACGCTGACCTTCGGCCGTCAGTACGATTCGCTGATCGACTTCGTCAGCCAGTACTCCGTCAGCAATCAGTGGGGCGGCTATATCTCCGCGCACCCCGGCGATCTCGACAATTTCAACTACAGCTTCCGCAGCAACAACTCGGTCAAGTTCACCAGCGTCAACTACAACGGCCTGTCGTTCGGCGGGTTATACAGCTTTGGCGGCACGGCGGGCGACGAAACCCGCAATCAGATCTGGTCGCTCGGCACCGCGTACACGCACGGTCCGTTCTCGATAGGCGTCGGCTACCTGAACGCGCGCAACCCGAACACCAGCCTGTTTGGCGGCAACTCGTCGACGACCGCGACCGCCGCCGCGGCCAATGCGTCGTCGCCGGTGTATCGGGGCTATCTGTCCGCGCATTCGTATCAGGACATCGGCGTCGGCGCGTCGTATACGATCGGCAACGCGACGTTCGGCGCGACGTACTCGAACATCACCTTCCGCGGCATGGGCGACACCACGTCCGGGCCGAACGCCGCGCATTACACCGGCAAAGAGACCTTCAACAACGCCGAAGCGAACTTCAGCTATCAGATCACGCCGACGTGGATGGCCGGCATCGCGTACGACTACACGAAGAGCGGCTCGAATAACGTGAACGAAGGCGCGATCTACCACCAGGCTGAGGCCAGCACGCACTACTTCCTGTCGAAGACGACCGACGTGTATCTGTCCGTGATCTACCAGCATGCGTCGGGCACCGATTCGACCAATACGCCGGCGGTTGCGGCGATCAATGTGCTCGCGCCGTCGTCTTCCGACAGCATCAAGGTGGTGCGGGTCGGCTTGCGTCACAAGTTCTGACCCTGCGCCAATCAACGCGACCGGCTTTGGTCCGACGGACACTGGCGGCGACGCTATCGCGATGGCCGTTCATATCGACTACGCCAGCAGCCGCGGCTTCACGCCGGTCGCCGTGCGCTTCAACTGCTGGATCGACCGGCGGACGCACGTGCGCATCGGTAAGGACGGCGCACTGCGCGACACGCCGGTCGAAGGGTGTCGCTCCGGCCGGTAGCGTCCTTGATGTACCGGCCTGCGGATATAGCGGTCTCACGAGGCCGTCAATGATTATGGGCGATTCGATCTTTCTAGCAGTCGGCAGCGGCTGTTGCATGTCCCATGCATGATCGGCAACGGTTAGATATTGCAACAATTTTTACTGCGGGATTCTCTCTTCCAGGGCTTCTGGCCGATGCTGCAACCGACTTACTCTCCGGCACGGCGTCGGCGCAGTGCGGCCGACGCCTCCCGTCATTGCCGGTCGGACTCGGGTCACGCATTTGAGCGCCGTGCAAGGCTCGAGAACCCTGGAATCTAGTGTTGCTCGGGCTGGTGCAGTCGCGCAGTTGCGGCGTACGATTCACCGCCAGGTGCGGCGCAAAGCCAGCCTCCAGAGTCGCGCGAACCTGCACCTTGCGTCCTGCAGGTTGCTGCCACTCCTCCACGTCCTGCTCGCGAGGATGCCCTGGCGGAAGTGCACGTCGCGCGCGGAACCTCTGTCCCTCGCGTGCGTGACCAGCTCCGCTACGCACGAGCGCTTGCCCGCTTGACGTTGAGCAGCTTCGATGGCTGCCGCGCATTGTCAATCCACGCTCGAAGCCAACGCCGGATTGGCAACCGGACTTCCGGAGCAAGGTGCGCAGCCGGATCGAGGAGAACCCGGTCACTGCGCGAGCAATCGAAGCCCAGCCAACCCTTCGGCATTCCAACGGATCACAGTCACCGAGGCAGTGGATCGGTCTACCCGGAATCGACGCGGACAACGACCGGCTCACGTAGACGGTGCAGGCCTGACCGGACAGAGCGGACACGACCCCGCTTCTGACTTCATCACGGCGCACACGGCTGGAGAACGAACTTGCCTTCCAGATTGCACGCGGCATCGCACGCCTGTAATAAGGGCGTGCGATCCCGATCGCTCTCGGCCGCGACTCTGCACATCGCGCTGCTCAGCTGAACGATTGCACCCCAACGACAGAGATAACGAAGCGTTCCAAAAAGGACAATGACAGTGTCCAAATATTCCCTTGACGACTATGTGGACCCGTCGCAAAGTTAGGGCACATTTAACCTGACGGTGCCCATTCATGATCTTCCTTGCAACGCGTCTCGCGCGTATTCAGCCGTCCCCGAGTCTCACGGCAATGACGCGGGCCAAAGCACTCGCCGCTGAAGGCGTCGACATCTGCAACATGACCGCGGGAGAGCCAGATTTTCCCACCCCCCCGCACATCGTCGAAGCCGCAGCAAATGCTATGCGCGCGGGCGCAACTAAATACACCGCGACTGACGGCACAGCCGATCTCAAGAGGGCAATCGTATCCAAGTTCGAACGCGAAAACGGCTTACGGATAACGCAAGAGCAGGTCTCCGTCGCGAACGGCGCGAAACAGATCATCTACAACGCTCTGACTTGCACTATCGATAGCGGCGACGAAGTTGTCGTACTCGCACCTTACTGGGTTTCGTATCCGGACATTGTCAGACTCAATGGCGGCGTTCCAGTAGTGATCACGGCCGACGCGACGCAGCAGTTCAAGGTAACGGCCTCTCAGTTGCGAGCCGCGATCACTCCGCGTACGAAGTGGCTCGTGTTGAACTCCCCAAATAACCCGACCGGCGCCACCTATACCGCGAGTGAGTTACGGAGCTTCGGTGACGTGCTGCGCGATTTCTCGCACGTTTATGTCATGACCGACGACATCTACGAGCACCTGCTCTATGACGCCGCTCAGTTTGCTACTTTTGCGGCGGTCAACCCAGATCTCGCGGATCGCACCCTGACGATCAACGGTGTGTCCAAAGCGTATTCCATGACGGGCTTTCGAATCGGCTATGCCGCGGGTCCGGTTCACCTTATCAAAGCAATGGAAAAACTGCAGTCCCAGAGCACCAGCAATCCCGCCGCAGTGAGCCAGGCAGCCGCACTTGCTGCTCTATCGGGCCCATTTGACTTCTTCGGGGAATGGCGAAAGACCTATCGCACCAGGCGCGACTTGATCGTTTCCCTTCTCGACGGGAAAGCTGGGCTGAGTTGCCCGCGACCCGAAGGGGCGTTCTACGTTTACGTGTCCTGTGCGGCGCATATCGGGAAGACCACGCGTACGGGCAAGATCATCAAAGATGATAGCGACTTCGTCATGTATCTGCTCGATGAATTTAAGGTCGCGACCGTGCAGGGAGCCGCGTACGGACTCTCGCCAGCGTTCCGGATTTCGTTCGCCACTTCGATGGAAGTCATCACCAAGGCGTGTGACCGCATCCTGCAGGCCTGCGAGCAACTTCGATAACTAGCCCCAAAACCAAGGAGACATAGTGAAACCACTCGCAACCCTTCTGACAGTCTGCTGCGCGCTCAGCCTCAATGCTCATGCAGACGAGCTCGCGGATATCAAAGCGAGCGGCACGCTGACATGTGGCGTGTTCGGCGACATCGTGCCGCTCGGCTATCAGGATTCGAAGACACGTTCCGTAGTCGGTTTTGACGTCGACGTATGCGCTGCCATCGCGCAGGACCTGAACGTCAAGCTCGACGTGAAGACCCTATCGGTGGAGGGTCGCATTCCAGCCCTTCTGACCGGCCGAGTCAACGTCGTCGCAGCGGCCATGGGCTACACACCTGTACGTGCCAAGCAGATCGACTTTTCCTCGGCCTACTACCAGATGCCAATTCCGGTACTGGTCAAGTCGGATTCGGGCCTCAAAACGCTCGCGGACCTGAAAGGAAAAAGCATCAGCGCGATTCGGGCGTCGACGCCGGAGCTCTTTGCTCGACAGGTACTGACGGACAGCAACATTGTCACCTTCGACGATGGCGCGTCGGCGTACCTCGCGCTCCAGCAAAACAAGGTGCAAGGCATGGCCATGTCGTTAGGAGGCGCCGTAGGGTTTCGCAATCGCTCTAACGGTCAGACCGTATTTCTTGATCAGCCATTGCACTGGGAGCCGGACTGCATAGGCGTCAAGAAAGGCGAGCCCGCGCTACTCGCCGCGATCAATGCGTCGCTGAACAAGCTCGAAGCCTCCGGGCGCCTGCAGGTAATCTGGGACCGCTGGTTCGGCCCCACGACCGAGTACAAGCTCAAGCGCGAGAAGAAGGTCACGCCGATATCGCAATTCCAGTGAACACGTGCTGCCGAAATCTCCGGCAGCAGTTTCAGGGGTGGTAACAATGAACGCGCATACATTTTCAATTCTGGCGGATCCCGACATCCTGCGATCGTTTTTCGACGGGCTAGTGACGACGATCGAGCTATTTTTCGCTTCCGCAATATTGGCCTATCTGCTCGGGTGTCTGCTGGTGGTGCTGCGCATGTCCGGCCGGGCGCCGTCCGCCATCGTGGCCGCTTTTGTCGAGTATCACCGCAACGTACCCAGCATCGTGCAATTCCTTGTCTGGTACTTCGGTGTCCCTCAAATCTTCCCGGCTTCCTGGCAAAACTGGGCTAACGGCCACGTAGGTGGCTTCGCCTACGCAGTCATCGCGCTGGCCCTCAACTCAGCGGCCTATATCTCCGAAGATCTGCGTAGCGGCTTCCGGGCAGTGTCATACGGACAGATGGAGGCGGCCCGCGCGCTCGGGATGAATTATCTGCGAGCGATGCAGTTGGTGCTGGTTCCCCAGGCAATTCGCAATGCGCTTCCCGCACTTGTCAATCAGGCGCTCAGCCTCCTCAAAACAACAAGCCTTGCCATGGCAATCGGAGTCAGCGAAATCATGTACGTCGCACGGCAGGTAGACGGTGAAACATATGCAACGTTCGCGGCATACTTTGTTCCCACTGTTGCTTACCTGGCCTGCACGCTGAGCATTATGTCGATCGGAAACAGGTTCCAGCGGCCCGCCGCTATGGCGCGATAGAGGTTGTCATGGTAGATATTTTGTCGCAGTTTGGAACGTCTTTGTTGATCGGTGGATATCCCAACGGCCCACTGGGCGGCATCGCACTTACGTTGATCATGTCTTTCACCGCGCTCTGTTTTGCGTTTCCGGTCGCATTGTCGGTCGCTATCGCGAGAACGAGCCCGCTGAGTTTTGTGCGACGCTGTGCGACCGTCTATGTTTACGCCGTGCGCGGAATCCCTGTTCTACTCATCATCTTCTGGTCATACTTTGTCCTGCCGCTAGCCACAGGTATAGACACATCACCTGCCGTCACCGTCGTCTGCGCGCTGATCGTGTATGAGGGCGCCTACCTCGGCGAAGCAATACGGGCGGCCCTCGTTGCACTTCCCAAAGGTCAAACCGAGGCGGCGCGATCTCTCGGATTGGGATATTGGCAGACGCTTCGCACTGTCGTGCTGCCACAGGCGTTGTTCAACTGCCTTCCGAGCATGATGAACCAGTTCATCCTCATCGTGAAGAACACCTCGCTGGCCTACATCATTGGTGCGCACGAGGCCACGTTCGAGGCGAACGGCATTAATGCACAACTACTGACCCAGCCGTTTCAAGTGTATGTCATCCTGGCCGCGATCTATTTTTTGATCTGCTATTCCCTCAACCGCCTGTCCGGGCTTCTCGAGCGAAAGATTCTCCGCCGGCGGACCGCACGAGCCAATGTCAGTCAATCGCCTAACTCCCCTTTGATGAAAGCATCGTCATGATCGAATTCAGGAACGTGAACAAATGGTACGGCGCTTATCACGCGCTCAACGACGTCACGGAGCGCGTCGAAAAAGGCGAAGTCGTAGTCGTCTGCGGGCCATCGGGCTCCGGAAAATCAACGCTTATCCGCACCGTCAACCGACTCGAGTCGATCCAGGACGGCCATGTACTGGTAGACGGTAACGACATCCACGATCCGTCCGCCAGGATCAACCAGTTGCGTAGCCGTATAGGTTTCGTGTTTCAGCAGTTCAATCTTTTCCCGCATCTGCCCGTGAGTGAGAACATTGCACTCGCTCCGGTCAATGTCCGCGGAACATCGCGCAAGGCCGCAGCGGAACGCGCGCTTGAGCTACTGGAAAGGGTGGCTTTACGCAACAAGGCTGACGCCTATCCCGCACAGCTATCCGGCGGCCAGCAACAACGCGTAGCCATTGCACGCGCACTGGCGATGGATCCGCCCGTGATGCTGTTTGACGAACCCACAAGCGCGCTCGACCCGGAAATGGTCGGAGAAGTGCTACAAGTCATGAAGAACCTGGCGGCGGATGGCATGACTATGATATGTGTCACGCACGAAATGGGATTTGCTCGCGAGGTATCGGATCGCGTGTGGTTCATGGCGGACGGGCAGGTACTCGAGCGCGGAAGTCCTGACGAATTCTTCAATGCTCCGGGGCATCCCCGCGCGCAAAGATTTATATCCGACATCCGTGCTGCGTGATGAACGATAGCTTGAACAGGCAGGAAACAGGTGGTGGCGAGCTTGCGGGCCGATTGATCCGTGAATCGGCGGAAATCGCGGCGCGCGAGCCGCTGCTCCGTAATCTGCTGCGCCGACGCATCGGTGAGACCCAAGATCTGCCAGCCATCCTGTCGAGAATGCTGGCCGCTGAACTTGAGCAAACCGAAATGCCCTATCGCGTCTTGCTCCATTTGTTTCGAACGCTTTTCAGTCAGCATTCCGAACTCGAGCGATACGCTATCGCTGACATCGATGCCGTTCTCCGACGCGACCCTGCCACTCGTTCCCCGTTAGCCGTTGTGCTCGATCACAAGGGGTTCACTTCCTTGTTGTGTCACCGGGCAATTCACTCTCTTTGGAACGCAGGACGAACCGAACTCGCCCGAGGTCTGCAATCCGTGGTCGCTCGCAAGCTTGCAGTGGACATCCACCCAGCGTGTCGCATCGGCATCGGCGTCATGCTTGACCACGCATCGGGGATCGTGATTGGAGAGACCGCGACCGTGGGAGACAACGTCTCGATCATGCAGGCGGTTACGCTCGGCGGCACGGGTAAGGATGCCGGAGATCGACATCCCAAGGTGGGTGACGGCGTATTGCTCGGGGCAGGCGCCATTTTGCTCGGCGCGATTACCATCGGGCGCAATGCGAGGATCGGCGCAGGTAGCGTCGTCCTCGTCGACGTCCCGGCGTACGCAACTGCCGTCGGCATTCCGGCAACGATCCGGAAGGGGAATCCGCCGACGCATCAACAAGTCGCTGCGCCGGCGGAATCCATGACACAGTGCTGGTGAGCGATCGGATTTACTGACTTTTTCAACAATCTGGCGTAGTAGCAAGTTTGAACTGGTCCACCTGCTCGTACAGACGTCGTGCCTCGTCACGCAGGGCATCCGTAGCCGCCGAGGTCTGCTCGACAATCGCGGCATTGCGTTGCGCAGAATCGTCAAGCTGCATGACTGCCCTTCTAACTTCGCTTACACCGCTTGTCTGTTCCGTGAAAGTGACGTCCAGCACCGCCATTGTCGAGCTCAGCGCCTTGATGCTTGCAGACATTTCGTACATCGCATGCCCAACGCGTGACGCGTGTCCATGTCCTGATTCAACGACATCACCGGATTGCTCCAGCAGCCGCTTGATTTCGCGGGCGGCGGTCGCGCTGCGCTGCGCCAGCGCGCGTACTTCCGCAGCTACGACAGCAAAACCCCGGCCCATTTCACCGGCCCGTGCTGCTTCTACGGCTGCATTCAGCGCGAGGATATTCGTTTGAAAAGCAATGCCGTCGATGACACTGGTAATATCAGAGACCTGCTTTGACGCATCGGCAATTTCGGCCATGGTCGCGACCATCTGCGCCACGACGTTCCCACCCTCTTCCGCAAGGCTCGATGCACGAGCCGCCAGGTTATTTGCCACACCCACTGCTTGCGCCGACTGCTGAATGGCATCGTTCAGTTGATCCATCGTGCCGGCGGTCCGCTGCAGTGCACTTGCAGTGCTTTCCGTTCGAGAGGCCACGCTCTGGTTTGCAGACGCGATTTCCGATGCCGCGCCTTTCACGTTCATGCTGCTCTCGTGTACCCGCACAAGAACCTCCTCGATCTTGCAGACGAAAGCATTGAATGCACGGCAGATTAACGTGACCTCGTCGCCAGCGCCCTCGGGCAATCGGCGCGAAAGGTCCGCTTCCGCGGATGCAATGGACTGCATCGCCTCCACGGCCGAACGCAAACGCCGAAACGGAACGCTCAGCAGCGACATCGTCGACATGAAGGCGCCGATGCTAACCGCAAGCGTCAATAAAATTGACGTCTTTGCCGTCGCGCGCATTCCAGCCGTGGCCTCCGCTGCATTGAGCGCCGTGACCAGTGTCCAGTCCGTCCCGGGTATTTTGCTAGCCTTCAAAAGTGCGGACTGTCCATCAATCGAAACGCTCTGCGGCTTATTGGCAGCCGACAATCTTGCGAGCCCTGCCGCGTCCAGTTGAGGCGCCATCACGGACGCCTCCTTCAAGATCAGTTGGGGATCGGGATGAGCGATGACCTTCCCGTCGGAACTGACAAGGAACGCGAAGCTGGATGGCGTCGGATGAATGCTGTTCGCAATGGCGATAACACTATCCAGGGGAATGTCGGCTCCCACGACGCCCAGTAGAGCGCCATCCTTCACTACGGGGGCGGCAAATGTTACGACGAGTCCACCTGTGTTTGCGTCCCGATATGGTTCTGTCAGGACAACACTGCCTGCTTGTATGGCCGATCGATACCAGGGCCTGACGGTCGGATCGTATCCCGCCTTGACGGGTGCATGCCCACGATTACGGACTACGTCCTTGTTCGGGAATCCAACGTATGCCGAAGAGAAACCGCCAGAGGCCATCAACTGCGTCACCGCGTCCTGCGCCGAATCGCCGAGTTGACCCGAACCTATCGCAGACGTCATGCTCTTGCGAGCTTTGATCCACTCACCGATGGAGCCGGCGTATCCGTTCGTGATGGTCTGAAGATCGCGAGCGATCGTCTCGTCGTTATAGGTCGAGCTCACCCAGTAATTGATCGCGCACACTGCGGTCAATGCAACTGAAATTGTGAGCAAGCAGATAAATGCTATTTTTACACGCAGGGTTTTCATTACGCCTCCTTTTTTGCCTTATCGATTTTTTACTGATTCAAGTGAGCCTTGATGGCCGCGCCGATAGGAGGAGTAACGTCTACTTATGCGCTTTCTTGATTTCTTTTTATCGGATTAATTTTCCAACAATCGATGACTTTTTCTCTAAATCTCCAGCATACCTTATCATTAGATTCCGCGAAGAATCCAAGATATAAAGATCTATAGCAGTGCCGGGGCATCGTGCGATACCTCGGCACTTCAACGGCACTTAGACCAACCCTGCCCTGACATCGGCTTCATACCGAGCCTGATTGTCCGTGCTCATGGGATAAAGGCCGCTGAGCGGCGCCCCTGATTTCACCTGCCTAAGAATCCATGATTCGCTTTGCTCCTGAGCTAGCGCGACGTCGAGCACGTCGTTCAACAACTGGGCGGGAATGACGACTGCGCCGTCGTCATCAGCAACGATGACATCGCCCGGGATAACGGCCACGCCTCCGCATCCGATCGTTTCTTGCCAGTCGACAAAGGCGAGTTGTGCGACGGCCGGTGGGGCAGCGACCGCGCTGCACCACACGGGTAATCCTGCATCCGCGATGCCGGTGCGATCGCGCAAAGCACCATCCGTCACCAGCCCTGCTACGCCTTTTTGATGCATGCGGGCGCAGAGGATATCCCCGAAAATTCCCGCATCAGCAACGCCCATCGTATCCGCGACGACTACGCACCCTTCCGGCATCGCTTCGACGGCCGCACGAGTTGATTTTGGCGACGACCAGGCCGCTGGCGTCGCAATGTCCTCCCGCGCAGGCACAAATCGCATCGTGAACGCTTCGCCCACGATCCGGCGTTGACCATCGAAAAGCGGCGCCGTTCGACGCAGCCAGACGTTTCGCAAGCCTTTCTTGAAGAGAATCGTCGTTAACGTTGCAGTCGTCACCTTCGACAACGTCTCAACAATGTCTTTGTCAATCATTGAAATTTCCCAATCGTAAACATGCAGCTTTGTTCAACAGACGCATCCCGGTGCAAATTGCTCGTTAGGCTAGATGCTGGCGATCAGACCACCGTCAACGCGTATGGTCGTGCCGGTGACATAAGACGCGCGCTCGCTGGCAAGAAAGGTGACCATATCCGCGTACTCATCCGGGCGCCCGTAACGCCCCGCTGGAATTGAAGCGGTACTTTCTGCCGCGATTGCGTCTACCGGCTTTCCTTCTTTCTTTGCTTTCTGATCGTCGAGGAAAGCGATGCGGGCCGTCGCGATGCGCCCAGGAACGATAATGTTGGCCGTCACGCCGTCCGCCGCAACCTCTCTAGCCAGCGATTTCGACCACCCGACCAGGGTCGAGCGCAACGCGTTGGAAACGGCCAGGTTCGGGATCGGCGCAATTACGCCCGACGATGCGCTCGTGATGATGCGTCCCCAGCGTTTCGCGCGCATGCCTGGCAAAACACGATCGGTGATCGCTATGGGTGCCTGAACCATCTTCTCGAAGTGCTCCCGCCAAACTGCCGCACCAAGCCCATGCGCCGCCGAAGGAGGCGGTCCACCGGTGTTGTTGACGAGGATATCGACGGTCCCCAGGCGCGACTCGATAGACGCGATTTTTTCATCTACCGTGTCTAGATCGGCCAGGTCCCAAACGATCGAATGACAATCCAACTGCAATTCCACCAGACGCTCTCTCACCGCATCGAGCGCTTGGCTATCGCGGTCAGCGATGACAACCGATGTCCCCTCGCGCGCCAACGCAAAGGCGATCGCCGAACCTAGTCCACCCGCGCCGCCTAGGACGAGAGCGGTCTTTCCAAAAATTCCAAGATCCATTCGTGACCTCATGTGTGTGCCGAAAGCCGGTGTCCAAGCACAAAACTAGCCGCGCTCGCACAGACCTTAGGGGCATGGTAGAGTCCGGAGTAATCATTCCACAAGCGACTTTTTAGCTACCGAAACCGGAATTTATTTCCAACTGGCGCGCCGACCGTGGTCACACTCAAGCAACTGGAAGGTTTTTATTGGGCAGCGGAATTGGGCGGGCTCGAGCAAGCGGCTGCTCGCCTCAACACGACTCAGTCCGCGATTTCGAAACGCCTGCAGGAACTGGAATCGCTGCTGGGCGTGGCCCTGTTCGATCGCACTCGCCGCAAGGCGATGATCACCCCACAGGGCGAGCGGCTGCTCGTCATGGCAAGGGAAATACTGGAGGTGCGCGACCGCATTATGGGCATGAGTGCAGTGATGGCGCCCACACTGAGGGTATTGCGACTCGGTGTGACCGAACTAACGGCAATGACCTGGCTCCCAGCTCTGGTGCACCGTATTCGCGGCAGCTATCCCGAGATTGCGCTTGAGCCGACTGTAGATTCAAGCGCCCATCTCATGGAGAAACTCGCTCAGGAGGAACTCGATATGATTGTCGTGCCGGACACCTATCGGGACACACAGTTCGAGTTGATGGCGCTTGATTCGGTCGAGTACGCCTGGATGTGCAGCCCCGGGTATCTCGATAGCGCTGACGAATTGCCTCTGCGCGACCTGTGCCGACATACGATCATCGTTCAGCTGCACGCCTCCGGTCTTGGCGATATGATCGAACGATGGCTGCAGGACAACCGGGTCAAGATCGAAAACACGTTGTCGAGCAGCAGCCTCACGGCCATTGCTTCTCTCACCTTGGGTGGGCTGGGGATCAGTTACCTGCCCAAGCGGATTTTCGATAACCTGATCTCCGCTGGGCAGTTGCGACTGTTACGGAGTACGCCGCCACTTCCTCGAGCACCCTACGTGATGATGTACAAAAAGGCTCGCGCCGATGACTTCTTGCGGTATGTCTCTTCGCTGGCATCTGATGTCTGTGATTTTACTCGGACTGCACCGGCTTATTTTTCCCCGCGGTAAGGGTTGTATGGCGTGTGATCGTTCACTCACGACTCACTGTTGACGGCGCAGACGTCAAGCCCTCGCGCCGCGAGCGCCGGCCTTTGCAGCGACGATGTTTGGACCGGCAGCGCGCCAGAGGAAGCGGCTCACTCGCGCGTAGAGCTCGGACGCGCACAAAAAAAGGCCATTCCGGTCGCAGATTCACCAGGCCGTTCCGGGATCGCCCAGAAATTCCGCTCTTGCGACCTCGATAACCCGAACCGGGGCGTTCGCAAACGCGTCTGCCGGCGTCTGCCCGTCCAGCAATGGATGAGGCGAATAGAGCCAGAAAGCACGGCGCCAGCCTCCGCGATCGTCGTCGTTCGCTGGCAGGGCGGCGAGAAGTCTAGCGACGTCCTTCCGGAGGGCGCCCAAGCGATTGAACTGGAAGTCCGGATAGATGAACCGATGCTGCGGCGCAGACCAGACACCAAGCAGAGCGCCTGTCGCTCGCGCATGGATCGCGTATGCAGTACCCTCCTGCTCGGCCAAAATGCCCGCCAATTCGGCGATATGATTAGCGTCGGGCCACCCTTTTTCAAGCAACTCGTCACGGAACCCGACGGCCACCGTCGTGGTTATCTTATGCTCTAGATTGTCTGTCATGGAGCGACTCCGGCGGATATTGGTTTCCAGATCTAAACGAGGCGACCGAGGCCTCGGCGGCGCATGATAGAAGTATCGGCCCTGCTTCCGCACCATCTCGGCTAATCTTCGCGCGCACGCCAGTCTCCCACTCATGACAATGGTAGACGACCATGTAGGTCCAACAAACCGCCCTTCCCTAGCCGTTCCGTTCCCCCCGTAGATATGCACTTCGCGCGGTTCCTCGTTGAACGGGATCATGACAGGCGGCACATCAAGTAACCCGGGATACATCGTACCGCCATCCCGGCTGTGGAAAATTAGGTTGCCCCACATCTTTCCGACCCTTTCCGCGACGACGTTAAAATCGCCTTGACCGATACCCGCAAACAAGAGCAGGCTTCATCTCGCCCGGCGCGGCGAGTTCCTCAGGAGGAGTTCACTTAGATGGTTCATAGTGCAACTCCGACTACATTAACTGGAACGATCGCAACGTCATCGCCTGACCTCTAACAGTTGACGTATAGAGGATGCCGTTAGGGCATGAACAGACACGCTCACTTTATGGTGAAGGTTCGATCGAACCACTCCCGCCACTGCCGGCAGTGGTGCAAAGGCCGCAAGTCGCGTTGACGCTCAAACGAGCATACGAACCCGTCGCGGAAATCTTCAAGCCTGGCTCATGACACGGTCACCAGGCCATCACACCACGGTCTCACACTCGCAACTGCTGAGCCCAGTTCATGCCTTCATCTTCCGCGAGAAATTTCAGCCCCCATACTACGTCTCTTCGTGAACAGCAATCGACCAGTTCCTGCAGGATGTCCAGCCGAATGTTCCTCAGGCTCCCAATGAGGGCTCGCACGTCTTCTATCAAGACGAGGTCCAGCGAGACACTCACGTATTCGAGAATTGCGCGTTCCGGAACCGAAACAAGCACTTGTGGATGGCGCCATGCAAGCGGCTTCAATCCGTAGCCTTCGTCCATCCGGGCATCGAAAAGAGCGTGGGAATAGTAGGAACAGGCAAGTCTCTCCACGGCCCACGAAGGAATGCTGCAATATCCGCGACCCCACAAATCAACCCGGTCGCGAAAGCGCAGATGATGTATCATCCGGTGCCACTCCAGTGCTGTCCTTCCTCCCACATGGAGATTCGAAGTATAGGCCTGCAAGTATGCAATCGTTCCATCAATTGCTGGCTGATCTCCACGTAGCAGATAGGCATCCTCAGATAGTTGCCGCAACCATCCTTGTTTTACGAGTTCCCCAACCTGCCGCGTGTCAATTTCAAGCTCCGCGAAGTAGCGTAACCCCAGTGGCTGTGACCGCGGCGCGAAGTCCATCAGGAACTGCACTATTTCTGTCGCGTTCAACGTCTAGCTCCCCTATTGGTTACCCACGACGGCTCGCAATGCACTGAATGGTGCCTGGCCAACTTCTGGCTGCCCGCTTTTTTACGCCCGCCCACCAGCTCAAAACCGTCACTCCATCGGAGCTCGCAGTAAATTCGGATGCTTTGCCGATACCATATCCATGCTCGCAATTCGTCTTGGACTGGATGATGTATCGAATCGCCGTGTCTATGCAGAAACCCCAGCGGCACGCCTACCCGTGCGAATGCTGCAACGGCCGTTCAGAAAATTACGCATCGCAATGTCTCACAGACAGACCCTCGCGTAGAGACGCCAGCGCGTCTCTGCGCCCGGCTTACGTGCAAGCTGCGCGTCATGCGGTGCAGGCCGTCTCTGCGTCAGCATGTGCCCAAACAAGCACCTTGCTGTACGCTTCACGAGGATCAGGTTGCTGAGGCTCGCATGCTCGGAGACGACCATGCACATCTGCATAGGCGAGAAAATTCGAACCACGATCGGCGCACAGGTACGACCACAGGCTCGAAACAGGAATGATCGTTTCCCAGTCAATCGCCAGCAAGCGAGGCTTTGTTGCGCCGTATCCATCGAGGACCGAAACGAGGATCGACGGGTCCGCGACGATAAACGAATAACCGTCGGGATCATCGGGTCTCGTCCCTGCAGCGCGTATCAGGAACGTTGTCGCGCTATGGTTGATGCCAGCGAGGCGCCAACGAGTGAAGGGATCATGCCTGGTCCGGAACGGCGTCTCCCACTGGGATTTTGTGAGCAGCATGTCTTCAAGAAAATCAACGGACTTAAGTCACCGGCCTTACTGTCGTGAGCGCGATCGGCTGCGTAATACAGCACTCCGGGCCAGCCAAAGCATGGTTTGCTCGGGCTTGGATGTTACATATTGCACATTATCAATTGTAGCGTAGTCGTGTGCATCCTACGACAGTTACGTCTTCAAATTCACCTATATGACGACTGATGTCGCTTCGGCTTGGCCTCGCGCGCGGACTGAGAGCAGCACGCAAAATGCGCGGCGTTTCTCAGGACGGTCTTGGCGTCTCCAGCAGGACCTATCTAAGCGCGCTCGAGCTTGGAAAGCAGACGCCTACGCTAGACAAGCTCGACGAAATCGCACGAGCGATAGGCGTTCATCCTCTCAGTGTTCTCTACTACGCATACGCAGTCGGCCTGACGCCACAGGAAGTTCGTGAGCTGGGGCAAATAGTTCGCTCTGAGGTCAGCGGGCTTGAAAAATACGATCTCGCGCGAGACTAGCGTTCCTCGTTGTTCTGAGCCGTGGACGTTTCCGCTTCGCGTTTTCCGGCGGGTGTCGAATGGGCCATCGATCCCGAAAAATTCCATGTGCTGGCGCCGCCGGCATCATTGTTGCGCCTCTGAACAGGCACTTCTGCGCAAATAATTTTGTGTGGAAAGATTGGTGTGTTCGGAAGCACACGTTGCCTTGTGTGCTTCTTGCCCCGACCCAACTTACCTTCGAAAAAGTTCCGCACACTGGCGCTCCCTTCAATTGGGCACCTCTCTTTGCCCGGCTTCGCGCCATGTCCGGCAGCCGACTCCTTTGCCGAGCGGACTCTGAAGCTGAGCGACCAGTCCCCCACCGGCCCACTTAGGTACCGACTTTAGCGATTACGGGGCAGCCGGAAGCCGGTAGCGACCGTTGGAAGTCTAGCTAGCCGCTTCTATCGCGCCTCGATCTGTTGTGCGGTGCACACCGAACTTGCCCATTCCCGCAGACTTTCTTGTTTCTGAAAGACGCTTTCTGCGAGCCCGCAGACTTCAGTGTGCGCCGATACCCGGCAGTATCGCTGCAGATGCTTGACTATCGCAAATATATCCTTAGACATATCTTAAATATTAAACAGTCAGTAAAACGCCCTCTCTTTCGTCGACGCGGTCGGCTAGTAAACACGTGCCATTTTGCTACCCGAAGTGCGCAATGTATCTTTCAGGAAGAATACGGACTTATATGCTTCCTGAACTTCGTCTTCGGTCTGAAAACTTGGCTCAAGAAAGGAAGTATCGGCACTTAATTGCTTCCCGAGATAACGATTTATGGTTCCCGGACCATCGCCCGCGCGCTTCGCGACGGCCGTGTCGGCGTACTCGTGGTGCTCGGGGCTTTCGGGCCTCTTCGCCGCGACGTACATCGACCGCTTTGACCGGCGGCGTCTGCTGCTCGCGATCTATGCGCTGTTCGCGTTGTCGAACCTCGGCTGCGCGCTCGCGCCGAACTATCCGCTGCTGCTCGCGGCGCGCGCGTTCGCGGGCATCACGGGCGGCGTGCTGGGCTCGGTCGTGATGGCGATCGTCGGCGATGTGATTCCCGTCTCGCGCCGGGGCGCCGCGACGGGCACGATCATGACGGCGTTCTCGCTCGCGGCAATCGCGGGCGTGCCCGCCGGCGTAATGCTCGGCGCGCATTTCGGGTGGGCCGCGCCGTTCGTGCTGCTGGTCGCGCTGTCGTGCGCGATCTGGCTCGGCGGTCTGCGCATCGTGCCGTCGCTGACCGCGCATTTGCAGCAGCAGCGCACGCCGCTCGCGCAGGCGCTGCCCGATCTGTGGCGTCTCTTCGCGAACGCGCGTCACCTCGATGCGTTCGCGCTGACGTTCGTCGTGATGATCTCGCACATGCTGGTGATCCCGTTCATCGCGCCGACGCTCGTCGCGAATCACGGCGTCGCGCCCGCGAATCTGTCGTGGCTGTACATGGCGGGCGGCGCGGCGACGTTCTTCACGTCGCGCCGCGTCGGGCAACTCGCGGATCGCTACGGGAAAAAGCAGGTGTTCCGCATTGCCGCGCTGCTGTCGGTGCTGCCCGTGCTGTTCGTCACGCATCTGCCCGATGTGCCGTTCTACGCGATGGTGCTGTTCTTCCCGTTCTTCATGGTCGCGATGTCGTCGCGGATGGTGCCGATGCAGGCACTGCTCACGACCGTGCCCGCGCCGCAGACGCGCGGCGCTTTCCTGAGCGCGAACAGCGCCGTGCAGGCGATGGGCACGGGCTGCGGCGCGTGGTTCGGCGGCCTGTTGCTGTCGACGGACGCGCAAGGACATATCGCCGGTTACGGCACGGTGGGCTGGCTCGCGACAGCGGGCGCCGTGTTCGCATGCGCGTGGATCGGACGTGTGAAGAGCGCGAGGGACGAGAAGAATGCAGCGGGCGTCGAGGCCGCAGCGCCCGCCGCGGGGGCGGAGGTGGCTGGCGAGGCGTGAGCCCCGCGCCCCTCTCACCTCTGACAGTTACGCCGCGCTGCCCAGCAAATCCTCGATCATCACGGGCAGCTTGCGCACTCTGACACCCGTCGCGTGATGCACGGCGTCCGTGATGGCGGCCGCAATGCCCGCAAGCCCGATCTCCGCGATCCCGCGCGCGCCGAGTTCGTTGAACACGGGATCGGGATGATCGAGAAACGTCACGTCCATCTCGGGCGAGTCCGCATGCGACGCAACGATGTAATCGGCGAGATTGCTGTTGATGGGCGCGCCGTTTTGCGTGTCGTACATCGTGTGCTCGAAAAGCGCCATGCCGACGCCCATCACGACGGCCCCTTCGATCTGATTGCGCCCGGCGCGCGGGTTCAAAATGCGCCCCGCGTCGATCACCGTGACGACGCGGCTCACGCGCAGCCGCGCGATTTCCGGCTGCCACGTCACCTCGGCGAAATGCGCGCCGTACGAATAGATCGAGTAGTCCTTCTTCAGCGGATCGTCGAAGCCGCCTTTCGCGCTACCGCGCCCGGTTGCCGAATGCATTCTTGCTGCTTCCAGGATTTGCGCGAACGGCACGCCCTTTTCCGCTGCGTCCGTCTTGCGATGCACGCGCCCCGCGCTGAACGCGAGCGCGTCCGCCTTTTCGCCGTGAAACGGCGAATCGCCGACTGCCACGGCGCGCGCCAGCACCATGTCGGTGGCCGCGCGTGCGGCCTGCAAGACCGCGGGAATCACGGAAGCCGTCGCCGCCGAACCACCCGACACCGGCCCGAGCGGCAGCATCGTATCGCCGAGCCCGACTTCGATCTTGTCGAGCGGAACGCCCGTATGGCCGGCGACCAGTTGCGCAAGAATCGTGTACGTGCCCGTGCCGATGTCCTGCGTGCCGCACACGACGCGCGCCGTGCCATCGGCGCGCAGATCGACGGTCGCCTCGGCCGAAAAGCGCAGGCCCGGCCAGCCGCATCCGCCGACGCCCCAGCCGAGCGTCAGCCCGTCGCGCGTCATCGAACCGACTGCGGGCGTGCGCTTCGCCCAACCGAATTTCTCGGCGCCCGTCTTCAGACACTCGACGTAATGCCGCGACGAAAACGGCAGCCCCGTCGATTCGTCGACCTTCGGCTCGTTCATCAAACGAAACTCGACGGGATCGATGTCGAGCTTGCGCGCCAGCTCGTTCATCGCCGATTCGAGCGCGTACAGTCCGGGCACGGCACCCGGCCCGCGCATCGACGTCGGCGAACCGACGTTGCGCCGCGCGAGCCCCGAGCTCACGCGCAGATTCGGCACGCTGTACAGGAACGGCGTGATCTCGCCGCAACTTTCCTGGTAGTCGTCGGCGATCGCGGTGTGGTTCAGGTAGTCGTGGCGAATCGACGTGAGCTTGCCCGTCTTGTCGGCGGAAAGACGCATGCGCTGTTGCGTCGTCGGGCGATGGCCGACGTTCTGGAACATCATCTTGCGGCTCACGACGAGCTTCACCGGCTGCCCCGTATGGCGCGACGCGGCCGCGGCGAGCAGCGTATGCGGCCACACCCACAGCTTGCCGCCGAAGCCCGAGCCGAGATAGCGCGAAATCACGCGCACTTTTTCCTTCGGCAGCCCGAGCATCTGCGTCAGTGTGCCCTGATGATTGGCGACGGCCTGCGTGGTCTCGTAGAACGTGTAGTTGTCGCCGTCCCAGTGCGCGATGCTCGCATGCAGCTCGATCGGATTGTGCGTTTCAACGGGCGTCACATAGGTTTCATCGAGCTTCACGTCGCTTCGCTCGTATGCGGCGGCGGCATCGCCGCGCTCGCTGTCGGCGTGCATTTCGCCGCTCGCCGCCAGTTCGTCGCTGACGTCATACGCCGACTTTTCGTAGCCGACCTTCACGGCCGCCGCCGCTGCGCTCGCTGCCTCGAACGTATCGGCGACGACAGCGGCCACATATTGACCGTAATAGCGGACCACGTCGTCGTCGAACGGCGGCCGCGCTTCGTCGACGAAGCCGTTGTCGATCGAATTGCCCGCAATGCGGTAGAAGCGGCCGATGTTGCCGCGATGCAGGATCATGCGCACGCCGGGCATCGCCTGCGCGGCGGCAAATTCGAGCGACGTCACGCGGCCGCTCGCAATCGTCGCGCATACGGGCACCGCGTACAGCATGTCGGGCAAGTCGATATCGGAGGTGTACTGCGCGCGTCCGCTCACTTTCAGCGGACCGTCGATGCGCGACTGCGGCTGCCCGAGCACGGACAACAAGGATTCGGACACAGTGGACATGGAAAAAGGTCCTCGAAGATGGATCAGACGGACTGCGTAACTTGCGTGAGCGCATGAATCAGGCAGCGCCGTGCAAGCTCGATCTTGAAGCCGTTCTGGCTCTGCGGCTTCGCATCGGCGAGTGCAGCATCGGCGGCGCGCGCGAAGTTCGCCGCATCCGGAACGGCGCCCGCAAGCTCTGCCTCCGCCTCGGTCGCGTGCCACGGCTTCGTGCCGACGCCGCCCAGCGCGACATGCGCGCGCGTGATGCGCCCGTCCGTCACGTTGACGACAACGGCCGCCGACGCCAGCGCAAACTCATACGACGCGCGATCACGCAGCTTCAGATACAGCGAGCGGCTGCCCGGAATGGGCGGCAGCGTGACATGCGTCACGAGATCGCCCGGTTCGAGGACGGTCTCGCGCTCGGGCGTATCGCCGGGCAGCAGATAGAAGTCGTCGATGGGAATGCTGCGCGCGCCTTTTGCGCCTTCGACTTCGATCGTCGCGCCGAGCGCCGTCAACGCAACGTTCATATCGGACGGATTGGTGGCGATGCACGCGTCGCTCGTGCCGAATATCGCCATCGTCCGGTTGAAGCCGGTGATCGCGGAGCAGCCGGAGCCGGGCACGCGCTTGTTGCACGGCATCGCGGTATCGCGGAAATAGACGCAGCGCGTGCGTTGCAGCAGATTGCCGCCCGTCGTCGCCATATTGCGCAGTTGCGCCGATGCGCCCGCCAGCAGCGCCTGCGACAGCACCGCGTAAGGCTCGTGAACGAGCGGATGCATCGCGAGATCGGCGTTGCGCACCATCGCGCCGATCCTGATGCCGCCGTCGTCCGTGGTCTGGACGCGATCGAGCGGCAGCCGGCTGATGTCGACCACGCGTGCCGGCCGCTCGACATCGAGTTTCATCAGATCGAGCAGCGTCGTGCCGCCCGCGAGAAAGCGCACGTGCGCGCCCTGCTGCGCCGTCTGCGAAGCGGCGCCCGCCGCGACGGCGTCGCGCACGTCGTTCGCGCGCGAGAGCTGAAAGAGTTCCATCGCCGCCTCCTCAGCGCTTGCCGCGCACGGTCTGAATGGCCGTCACAATGTTCTGATACGCGCCGCAGCGGCACAGGTTGCCGCTCATTGCTTCGCGCACGTCGGCGTCGTCGGGGCCGATGGCTTCGTCGAGCAGCGCAACGGCCGACATGATCTGGCCTGACGTGCAATACCCGCACTGATAGCCGTCGCATTCGACGAACGCGGCCTGCATCGGATGCAACGCGTCGGGCTCGCCGATGCCTTCGATCGTCGTGATCGCATCCTCGGCGTGCGTCGCGGCGAGCGACAGGCACGCATTCACGCGGCGGCCGTTCACGTGGACGGTGCACGCGCCGCATTGGCCGTGATCGCAGCCTTTCTTCGTGCCCGTCAGATGCAGATGCTCGCGCAACGCATCGAGCAGCGTCGTGCGCGGATCGAGCGACAGCGCGTACTGCGTGCCGTTCACGTTGAGTTCGACGGGAATCGCGACGGGTGAAACAGGCTGGCCTGGCTGCGCGTCGGCTTTCTGGCCAGCGTCCTGGCCGGCTTCCTGCTGAGTGACTTCGGGTCGGGCGAGAGTGTGGGGCATCGGGGCATCTCCATGTGGCAACCGGAAAGGAGCGAGCGGAAGGAAGCTGTCGAATGCCTGATGGCGCAGGTCACGATCCTCGACGGTAGCGCGGAACCGTGAAGCACCGATGGACAAGCGAAAAGTATAGGCGTCGATCCGCAAACTCGCCGGTGGCCGATGCGGAACGCTGCGCTCCGGGGGGCGAGCGTCAACCGGAAAGAGCAAGCAAGCTCGATGCCTGACAGGCGGCAAACGCCTGCCACTGCCACTGCCATCCGGCATCCGGCATCCGGCATCCGGCATCCGGCATCCGGCATCCGGCATCTGGCATCTGGCATCCGGCATCCGGCATCTGGCATCTGGCATCTGGCATCTGGCATCTGGCATCTGGCATCTGGCATCTGGCATCTGGCATCTGGCATCTGGCATCTGGCATCTGGCATCTGGCATCTTCATAGAATAGTCGAGACCGATGAGGGACTCGCCCATGCCACGGAAGACGTGTCGCTGTCGGCGTCGTACCCGTTCACGAAGCACTGCGCGGCGCGCGTCACGTGGAACCGCGTCGTGACGCGCCATAGCCGCGATACCGATGCGCTGCTGGGCGGCGTCGGCTATCGGTTTCGAGCTTCTGGGCGTGGGACAGCGGATATGCCGCGAAGCTCACGCCTGTTGCGCGCCGAGGTCCGCGAGCGGATGTGCTTCCGTGCGCCACGGCGACGCAAGGAAATGCCGCACGCGTTCGGGCCGCACTTCGGCGAGCGTCGCGGGCGCCCAGCGCGGCTTGCGGTCCTTGTCGACGAGATGCGCGCGCACACCCTCGCGGAAGTCGCCCTCTTCGATCGCGCGCGTGACGATGCCAAGTTCCATCCTGAAGCATTCGGCGAGCGTCATCTGACGGCCGCGCAGCAGCGCGTCGCGCGTGACGTACAGCATGGTCGGCGAATGCGACGTCATCGCGTCATACGCCGCCTGTAACCATTGACGCACCTCGCGCTGGCCCATTTGCGGCGAATGCTCGCGCTCCAGATCGTGCCGCAGCGTCGCGACGATGCGCTCGACGCCCGAGCGCCGGTCGAAGTGGCGCAGGATCAGTTGCGCAAAGGCGGCGAGCCCCGCGTGCGGCACGATGTTGCACGGCGGCTCGAATACGGTACGCAGCGCTCGCAGCAACTCGTCGGCGCTCGCGTCGGCCGTCGCGATCCGCAACAGGCGCTCCTCGAACGTATCGAGCCAGTCGGACGGCACGCATAGATCGGCGAGACCGACATGCAGCGCGTCCGCGCCCGTCAGTGTCGCACCTGTCAGCCCGATGTACAGCTCGACCTCGGCGGGCATCACGCTCAGAAAGCACGTCGCGCCGACGTCGGGAAGAAAGCCGATACGCGTCTCCGGCATCGCCATCTTCGTGCGCTCGGTGACGACGCGCAGCCGCGCCGCCTGGCCGAGCCCCATGCCGCCGCCCATCGTGATGCCGTCGAGCAGCGCGACGACGGGCTTCGGAAACTGATGCAGCGCGTAATCGAGCCGGTATTCGTCAATGAAGAATTGCTGCCAGCCGCTCTCGTTGCGCTCGCGCATCGCATACAGCGCGCGCACGTCGCCGCCCGCGCAGAAACCCTTTGCGCCCGCGCCGCGCAGCACGACGGCGACGATCTCGCTATCGATGCGGCAGCGCTCGATCAGCACCGCCAGTTCGCGCACCATCTCGTGCGACAGTGCGTTCAGCGCGGCGGGCCGGTTCAGCGTGACGATCGCGACGCGATTGACGACGCGAAACAGCACGTCCGGTTCGGCGGCCGGTCCTGCGGCCGGTCCTTGCTCGAGAACGGCGCTCATCGCTGCGACTCCTGCGTTCGCTTCACTTGCGCCGACTGCCATTGCGGCGCGCGCTTTTCGAGGAACGCATTGACGCCCTCGCGCTGATCCACGCCATCGAACAGATCGACGAAACGCTCGCGCTCGACGGCCAGCGCCGCCGCGCGGGGCACGCCGTTGCGCGCCTGCTGGATCAGTTCCTTGCTGAACGTGACGGCCTGCGGACTCAGGCCCGCGACGCGCGCGGCCATCTTCAACGCGAACTCGCGCGCCGCGCCCTTCTCGACGACTTCTTCGACGAGCCCGATGCGCAACGCCGTCGCCGCATCGACGCGCTCGCCCGTCAGCACGATGCGCTTCGCCCAGCCTTCGCCGACGAGCCACGGCAGCGTCTGCGTGCCGCAGCCGCACGGCAGCAGCCCGACGGCCGTTTCGGGCAGCGCCATCACCGCATGCTGTTCGGCGATGCGTATATCGCACGCGAGCGCGCATTCGAGCCCGCCGCCCATCGCATAGCCGTTGATCGCCGCGATCACGACGGGCCGCGCGTTCTGCACTGCTTCGAACGCCGCGCCGAAACGCGCGGCTGCGATGCGCGCGACTGCCTTGTTACCGTCGGCGAACGTGTTGAGATCGGCGCCCGCGCTGAAGAACTTCGGGCCATCGCCGGTGATGACGACGGCGCGCACCTGCGCTTCGCCGTTCAGGCGCTCGATGGTTTGCTGCAACTGCAACAGGCCTTCGGGCGTGAACGCGTTGGCGGGCGGGCGCTTCAACGTCAGCAGCGCGACGCTGCCTTCATGCGCGTAGTCGAGTTCGATCATCTCGCGTCTCCCTCGTTGCGATACAGCTTGATGACTGCGGAAAAGTCGAGCTTGCCCGCGCCCTTCGTGCTCATCGTCTGATAGAGCTGCTGCGCGAGCGCGCCCATATACACGGGTTGGCGCGCGAGCTTCGCGGCATCGGTGGCGAGGCCGAGGTCCTTGAGCATCAGGTCGGTGCCGAAGCCGCCCGTG
Organism: Paraburkholderia diazotrophica; assembly: GCF_038900755.1. Classification (GTDB taxonomy): domain Bacteria; phylum Pseudomonadota; class Gammaproteobacteria; order Burkholderiales; family Burkholderiaceae; genus Paraburkholderia; species Paraburkholderia diazotrophica_A. The sequence continues at coordinate 374,132 of NZ_JBBPEN010000006.1, read as the reverse complement.
TAGCCGCGCGTCGACGGCGCCGTTTCGATTACGCCCGGGAACGGGTTGTACGTGTCCGAACTCCAGCAGCGGCCCGTCGACGTGTTGATGATGCCGCCGAGCACCTTCGGATCGATGCCGAGCGCTTCGCCCAGCGCCATCGCTTCGGAGACGCCCGCCATCGTGATGCCGAGCACGAGGTTGTTGCAGATCTTCGCGACCTGGCCCGTCGACGTGTCGCCGCAATGGACAATGTTCTTGCCCATCGATGCGAGGACGGGTTTCACCTGCTCGTAGACTTGCGCGCTGCCGCCGACCATGAACGTCAACGTGCCTGCTGCTGCGCCGCCTGTGCCGCCCGAAACGGGAGCATCGACGAACGTGTTGCCGTTTTCTTTCGCCAGTTCAGCGAAGGCTTTCACGCTGGCCGGGTCGATCGTGCTCGAATCGATGATCGTTACGTTCTTCGCGATGCCCGCGAGGATGCCTTCTTCGCCTGTCAGCACGGTTTTGACGTGGACTGCTGCGGGGAGCATTGTGATGATGAGTTCGGCATCCGTTGCTGCGGCTCTCGGTGTTTTTGCGGCTCGCGCGCCAGCGTCAGTGAGTGATTGCACTGCGTGTGCGTTCAGATCAAACACAGTCAATGCGTGGCCCGCCTTTAGCAGGTTCAGCGCCATCGGCGCGCCCATGTTGCCCAAGCCTATGAAGGCGATTTTCATATCAGTGTGTCCTTGTCTCTGATGTCTGCGACGCGCGCTTTGTTTGTGGTTCGCTTTGCCTTTCGCTGGCATCCGCGTTAGCGCCTCGCGGCGCAGGCGTTGCCCCTGTGCGGGGCGGCACCTACTTTTCTTTGCCGCCGCAAAGAAAAGTAGGCAAAAGAAAGCGGGCTAACACCGCCAGTGCTATTTATTACCCACGGGCTCTCAACGTCCCCATACTTCACACGGCAACGTCCTTGACCCGCGTTCGTTGCCATCGCACCGGTCAATGCCTCACCCACTTCACTCTCGTGCACCAAGTCAGGCGGCTTCGAATATCTCGCCGTCCTATCGCTCAGCGAATAAGCGCTTCTGCGTCGCAAACCGGATCGAAACTATCAGTGCCGATCTATCGGAGGCTAATCGTCGTATTCACGCCGTCATTGACGGTCGCGTCATCGAACCATCGCGCTGTCACCGTCTTTGTCTGCGTGTAGAACTGTACGACCTGCTTGCCGTATGGTCCGAGATCGCCCAGCTTCGAGCCGCGCGAGCCCGTGAAGCTGAAGAACGGCACGGGCACCGGAATCGGAATGTTGATGCCCACCTGCCCAATGTCGATCTCGCTCTGGAACTTGCGCGCCGCCGCTCCGCTCTGCGTGAACAGGCCAACGCCATTGCCCATTGGATTGCGGTTCACAAGCGCAATCGCATCGTCGAGCGTCGGCACCGTCATCACGCACAGCACCGGCCCGAAGATTTCCGTCTTGTAGATTTCCATCTCCGTCGTGACATCGCCGAAGATCGTCGGGCCGACGAAGTTGCCGTCCTCATAACCGGACACCTTCACGTTGCGGCCGTCGAGCATCAGCTTCGCGCCTTCCTTCACGCCCGCGTCGATCAACCCGAGAATGCGCTGCTTCGCCGCGCGTGACACGACAGGTCCGACGTCCGTCTTCGGCTCGTGACCCGCATTCACTTTCAGCGTCTTCGCCTTCTCGACGAGTTCGGGCAGCCAGTCCTTCGAAGAACCCACCAGCACCACCACCGACGTCGCCATGCAACGCTGTCCCGCCGCGCCGAAGCCCGCGCCCGCGAGCGCATTCAGCGTCTGCTCGCGATTCGCGTCGGGTAGTACGACAGCGTGGTTTTTCGCGCCCATCATCGACTGCACGCGCTTGCCGTGCTGGCTGCCGAGGTTGTAGACATGCGTGCCCACGGCCGTCGACCCGACGAACGAAATCGCCTTCACCAGCTCATGCGTGCACAGCGCATCGACGACTTCCTTGCCGCCATGCACGACGTTGAGCACACCCTTCGGCACGCCCGCTTCGATCGCAAGCTCGACGAGCTGCATCGTCGACAGCGGGTCCTGCTCGGACGGCTTCAGCACGAACGTGTTGCCGCAGACGATCGCCATCGGGAACATCCACAGCGGAATCATCGCGGGGAAGTTGAACGGCGTGATGCCCGCGCATACGCCGATCGGCTGGCGCAGCGTGTACGTGTCAACGCTGCCCGCGACGTTCTCCGCGAACTCGCCCTGCTGCAGCGTGCCGATCGAGCACGCATGCTCGACCACTTCGAGCCCGCGGAAGATGTCGCCCTCGGCATCGGGCAACGTCTTGCCCTGCTCGGCCGTCAGCGTCTTCGCGATGCGCGGCATGTGCTCGCGGATCAGCGCCTGGTACTTCAACATGATGCGCATCCGCGCGCCGATCGGCGTGTTCTTCCACGTCGCGAACGCGGCGTGCGCAGAGCGGATCGCGGCATCCACTTCGTCCTTCTTCGCGAACGGCACGCGCGCGAGCACCTGTTGCGTCGCCGGGTTCACGATGTCGCGCCACTCGGTCGTGTTCGATTCGACGAACTCGCCGTCGATCAGCAGCTTCACGGTGTCGACCTTCTGGCCTGCGACAGTCGTTGGAATTGCGCTCATGCTGAATGTCTCCTGAAAATGAATATCGGTGGCGCGGCTTCAGTTGCCGCTCAGTTACGGTTCAGTTGCCGTTACCGTTGCGCAACTCGGGGAAATCTTCTTCCCAGTACTCGCCGGGCAGCCGCGCGGGCTCCGCCGTGCGCTCCAGCTCGCGGCGTCTCAGTTCGACGCGGCGAATCTTGCCGGAGATCGTCTTCGGCAGATCGCTGAATTGCAGGCGGCGAATGCGCTTGTACGGCGCGAGTTTTTCGCGCGAGAAACGGAACACGTCGCGCGCCAGCTCGGGCCCCGCCTCGTAGCCCTGACGCACGGTGACGAACGCCTTCGGCACGGAAAGACGCAATGCGTCGTTGCTCGGCACGACGGCCGCTTCGGCAATCGCCTCGTGTTCGATCAGCACGCTTTCGAGCTCGAACGGGCTCAGGCGGTAATCGGACGACTTGAACACGTCATCCGCGCGGCCCACGTACACGAGATAACCATCGTCACGCCGCATCGCGACGTCCGACGTGTGGTAGTAGCCGTTGCGCATCGCGTGCTCGGTCGCCTTCGCGTTGTTCGCGTAGCCTGTCATCAGGCCGAGCGGACGCTCGGCCTGGCTTCCACCGAGAGGCAGCGCGATTTCGCCCTCCGTCACAGGATGATCGTCGGCATCGACGAGCTCGACGCGATAGCCGGGCAACGGCCGCCCCATCGATCCCGGCACCACAGGCTGTCCTGGCGGATTGCCGATCTGGCAAGTGGTTTCCGTCTGCCCGTAGCCGTCGCGGATCGTGATGTTCCAGGCGTGGCGCACGCGCTCGATGATCTCAGGATTCAACGGCTCGCCCGCGCCGACGATCTCGCGCAGCTTCACCTGATACGACGCGAGCGGCTCCTGCACGAGCATGCGCCATACGGTGGGCGGCGCGCACAGCGTCGTGACGTTGCAGCGCACGAGCACGCCGAGCGTTTCCTTCGGCACGAAGCGCGCGAAGTTGTAGACGAACACGCACGCCTGCGCATTCCACGGCGCGAAGAAGCAGCTCCACGCATGCTTCGCCCAGCCCGGCGAACTGATGTTCCAGTGGATGTCGCCCGGTTGCAGGCCGATCCAGTACATCGTCGACAGGTGGCCGACGGGATAGCTCTGATGCGTGTGCTCGACGAGCTTCGGCTTCGACGTCGTGCCCGACGTGAAGTACAGCAGCATCGGGTCTGCCGCGCGCGAAACGCCGTCGGGCGTGAAGGAAGGCGATGCGTCGTACGCGCCGGCGATATCCGTCCAGCCTTCGCGCGGCGCGCCGACCGAGATGCGCGTGAGCTTCGCGTCGAGGCCATCGAACTTGCTTGTCTCCGCGCTTTCGACCACGACGAAATTCGCGCCGCCGATCTGCACGCGATCGCGCACGTCGTCGGGAGACAGTTGCGTGGTGGCGGGCAGCACGATCGCGCCGAGCTTCATCGACGCGAGCATCACGTCCCACAACTCCGCGCGGTTCGGCAACATCAGCAGCAGACGGTCGCCGCGCGTGACGCCCAGGCCGCGCAGGAAATTCGCCATCCGCGACGAGCGCTCCGACATCTGCGCATACGAAAGTTTGAGGCCCTCCTGCGCCGGATCGTCGACGATCCACAGCGCCGGATTGTCGTTGCCCTTGGCGACGACGTCGAAATAATCGAGCGCCCAGTTGAACTCTTCGAGTTCCGGCCATCGGAATTCGTTGTACGCGCGCGGATAGTCCGTGCGGTGGCGCAACAAGAAGTCGCGCGCGTCGAAAAAGCCTTGGGCTGCCGTCATGCTCGTCTCCTGTCGACGGGAGTTTGCGCTTTAGCGCGTACTCCGGTCCCATGCAAAGCTAGTTGTCGGCGCGGATGCGCTCTATGGGCGGTTTATTCTGCGCTCAAACGTGCCGCGCGATAACCATTCTTTGTACTTCGCTCGTGCCTTCGTAGATCTGCGTGATGCGGGCGTCCCGATAATGCCGCTCGACGGCGTAGTCTTCGAGATAGCCGTAGCCGCCGTGAATCTGGATCGCCTTCGAGCAAACCTCTTCCGCCACTTCCGATGCGTACAGCTTTGCCTGCGACGCCTCCGACAGACACGGCCGGCCCGCGCTGCGCAGCCGCGCCGCGTGATGCACGAGCAGGCGCGCGGCGTTCAGGCGCGTGGCCATGTCGGCGAGCATGTTGGCGATGGTCTGATGCTCCTTCAGCGCCTTGCCGAACTGGACGCGCTCGTTCGCATACGCGCGCGCGGCATCGAAGGCCGCGCGCGCAATGCCGATCGCCTGCGCCGCGATGCCGATGCGCCCGCCCTCCAGATTCGACAGCGCGATGCGCAGCCCCTCGCCCGGCACGCCGAGCAAATTCGCTTCGGACACGGCGCAATCGTCGAGCGAGATCGGGCACGTGTCGGACGCGCGAATGCCAAGCTTGCTCTCCGGACGGCCGACGTTGAAGCCCGGCGTATCCGTTGGCACGATGAAGGCCGAGATGCCGCGCTTGCCCGCATCGGGATCGGTGACCGCGAACACGATCGCGATGCCTGCGCGCGAGCCGTTCGTCACGAACTGCTTGCTGCCGTTGAGCACCCATTGGCCCATCCCTTGGTCTTCACGCAGCACGGCGCGCGTGCGGAGGTTGTTCGCTTCGCTGCCCGCGTGCGGCTCGGTCAGGCAGAACGCGCCGATGCGCTTGCCCGTCGCGAGATCGGCGAGATAGCGGTCTTTCTGCGCGTCGGTGCCGAAGTTGAGGATCGGGCCGCAGCCGACCGAGTTGTGCACGCTCATCAGCGTCGCGCAGGCCGCGCAGCCGGCGGCGATCTCTTCGAGCGCGAGCGCGTAGGCGATGTAGTCGGTATAGGAGCCGCCCCATTCGGGCGGCACGATCATGCCGAGAAAGCCGAGCTCGCCCATCTGCGCGACGACGTCGGCGGGCAACTGGCCTTCGCGGTCCCATTGCGCCGCGTTGGGCGCGAGGCGCTCAACTGAAAAGTCGCGCGCTGCGTCGCGGATCATCCGTTGTTCGTCGGTGTAGAACTCGTCCATGTGTGCCGCCTTGCGTCTCCGTGTCCTTCTCTGTGTCCTTTCTTGCGCCTGCTTCATGGCACTTGCGTGGCACTTGCGGTGCAGTCGTCGGGACCCAGTGTAGGCGTGGCTCGAGCGCGATTCGATGCCGCGTCCGATCAATCTGCGTGAGCGCATTTGCCATATCGGGACATCGGCTGCGCCCCTGATGCGGCAAAATGACGGTGCCGGCGGCCGCCCCGTGTAGTCGAAGTGAGCGGATTTGCCAGATGTGCTACCGCAGCGGCCACGAACAGCACGCCGCCCACACTACGCGAGGACCATGACGGGATGAAAGCAGAAAGAGGCACGATCTCCGTGAGCCTCGTCGAAGAGACGCTGGCGCTCGCTCGCGCGCGCGGACTCGATGTGCTGCCGATCGTCGAGGTGGCGGGCATTGCGCCGCAGATGCTCGCGAGCGCGAAAAGCCGCGTGACGCCGGCGCAGTATGGCGCGCTGTGGGCCAACATTGCCCGCGCGCTGGACGACGAGTTCTTCGGCCAGGACACGTACGCGATGAAAAGCGGCAGCTTCATCGCGATGACGCAAACCGCGCTGACGGCCCGCAACGGCGGCCAGGCGCTCACGCGGGCCGTCGGCTTCATGCGGCTGGTGCTCGACGACCTGTCCGCGCAGATCAGCCGGCACGACGACCGCGTGCGCCTCGCGTTCGTCCACCGCGACGGCGCGCCGCAGCCCGCCATGTTTGCATATGCAACGTACTTCATCCTCGTCTACGGCCTCGTGTGCTGGCTGGTCGGGCGGCGCATCCCGCTGATCGAAGCGCGCTTTCGCTGCGCGGAGCCGCCCGCCGCGCACGAGTACCGTCTGATGTTCTGCGACGACCTCGCGTTCGGACAGGGCGAGTCGTATGTCGATCTCGCGCCGGACTTCCTGGAACTGCCCGTCGTGCAGACGGCGAAGTCGGTCAAGCCGTTCCTGCGCGACGCGCCCGCGAACTTCATCATCAAGTACCGCAATCCCGGCTCGCTCGCGGCGCGCGTACGCAAAACGCTGCGCGCGCTGCCGATGTCCGCGTGGCCGGGCTCGGGCGAAATGGCGCAGCGCCTGAATGTCGCCGAGGCGACGATGCGGCGGCATCTGAATCACGAAGGCTATACGTATCAGTCGATCAAGGACGACTTGCGGCGCGACATCGCGATTGCGGCGTTGCAGCGCGGCGGGCAGCCGATCGCCGAGATCGCCGCGACGCTCGGCTTTGCGGAGCCGAGCGCGTTTCATCGCGCGTTTCGCAAGTGGACGGGCATGCGGCCCGCCGATTACCGCGCGGCGAACGCGCTCGCGCAAGCCGCGAACGCGGGTATGTCCCGTCGGGCGGAACGTGCGGAATCCGACTAAGCTTAAGACAGGCCAGCCCTTTCAGGCTGGGGCGCCGCACGACATAGGTCGCGGCGCGCCGGCCGCCGACAATGAGAACGTACCGGCTTCTCCCGTCCCGGCAAGCGGGTTCATGGCGCGCGCCGATCCGCGCGCGCCTCGCGCAACGCACGGCGTGCGGCGCCTCGATGGCGGCCGGCGCATGCCCGGCGTTGGCTTGCGGCCCGCGCGTCGCATCGCGTTCTGCCTGTTCCGCTGGCCGGCGCCGCATTACAGACCGCATTACAGACCGCATTGCACACCGCGTTACAGACGTTGCACATTGCATCGGCCGTCGCGCTGTGTATCGCATGCGCAGCACGCTGGCGTGCCGGACCGCGCTGCTCATGCTCGTGTTCTGCGCCGCCGCATCGCTCGTCCGGCCGGCTGACGCCGCGCAAACGGCCGTCGCGCCCGGCAGCGTGTTCGTGATTCCCGTCGCGGGCGCGATCGGCCCCGCGACCGCGGACTTTATCGTGCGCGGCCTTTCCCGCGCCGCCGACGACCACGCGCAACTCGCGATCCTCCAACTCGACACGCCAGGCGGCCTCGATACGTCGATGCGGCAGATCATCAAGGCGATTCTGGCCTCGCCCGTGCCCGTCGCGACGTACATTGCGCCGGGCGGCGCGCGCGCCGCGAGCGCGGGCACCTACATCACGTATGCGAGCCACATCGCGGCGATGGCGCCGGGCACCAATCTCGGCGCGGCGTCGCCGGTGCAGTTGGGGATCGGCGGACAGGAAGCGCCGAAGCCGGGACAGGCGCCCGCCATGCCGGGCGAAAAGCCCGCTTCCGGCGCGAGCGCCGCGAGCGACAGCGGCGCGTCGGGCGCGCTCGCGCTCGACAGCCAGTCGACGGAACTGCGCAAGCAGCTTCACGACGCCGAAGCGTATATCCGCGGGCTCGCGCAACTGCGCGGCCGCAACGTCGAATGGGCGGAACGCGCGGTGCGCGAAGCGGTCAGCCTCTCGGCGCACGACGCGCTCGACCAGAAAGTGGTCGACTTCATTGCGCGCGACATCCCCGATCTGATGAAGCAGGTGGACGGCCGCACCTACGAGACGTCCGCGGGCGCAAAGCGCCTGTCGACGGCCCATGCGCCCGTCGTTACGCTGCAGCCGGACTGGCGCAGCCGCTTTCTCGCCGTCATCACCGATCCGAACGTGGCGTTGATCTTGCTGATGATCGGCATGTATGGCCTTTTCTTCGAGTTCTCGAATCCGGGCTTCGTGCTGCCCGGCGTCGCGGGCGCCATCAGCCTGCTGCTGGGCCTCTTCGCGCTGCAACTGCTGCCCGTCAACTACGTCGGATTGAGCCTGATTTTCCTCGGCCTCGCGTTCCTGATCGCCGAAGCGTTTCTGCCGACCTTCGGCACGCTCGGGTTCGGCGGCATCATCGCGTTCGTGATCGGCGCGCTGATGCTGATCGACACCGACCTTCCCGGCTACGGCATTCCGCTGCCGATGATCGCCGCCGTCGTCGTGTTCAGCGTGCTCTTCATCTTCGGCGTCTCGGGGATGGTGCTGCGCGCGCGACGGCGGCCCGTCGTGACGGGCGCCGAGGCGATTATCGGCAGCGTCGGTATCGTGCTCGACGATGGCCTCGTCGCCGTCAGCGAAGCAGACGCGAGAACGGAGTCGTCAAAGGACAGCCTGTTGCACGGCGAGCCCGAACGCGTCGGCTGGGCGCGCGTGCATGGCGAGCGCTGGCGCGTGAGCAGCACCGCGCCGCTTGCGGCGGGCAACGCCGTGCGCGTCACCGGGCGGCGCGGCCTCACGCTCACGGTCGTCCCCGCTGGCGATATCCCTCAACAGCAATCGTCTCGCATGCGACCCGGGTGAGTGCTCTGCATGAGGGCTGAGGTCAGTGCCAAAGCGCTGACTCCAGCCGACGGCGCAGGCACCCATTCCCAACGACAAAAAGGAGAATGCACATGATCGGTTTCACCTTCGGCTTCGGCAGCATCCTGATCCTGCTGGCAATCGTGCTGATTGCCTCTTCCGTGCGCATCTTTCGCGAGTACGAACGCGGCGTCGTGTTCATGCTCGGACGCTTCTGGAAGGTCAAGGGTCCGGGCCTCGTGCTGATCATTCCTGTCGTGCAGCAGGTCGTTCGCATGGATCTGCGCACCGTCGTGTTCGACGTGCCGCCGCAGGACGTGATCACGCGCGACAACGTGTCGGTCAAGGTGAATGCCGTCGTGTACTTTCGCGTCGTCGATCCTGAGCGCGCGGTGATTCAGGTCGCGCGTTACTTCGAGGCGACCAGCCAGCTATCGCAGACGACGCTGCGCGCCGTGCTCGGCAAGCATGACCTCGATGAACTGCTGTCCGAGCGCGAGCAGTTGAACACCGACATCCAGCGCGTGCTCGACGCGCAGACGGATGCGTGGGGCATCAAGGTATCGAACGTCGAGATCAAGCACGTGGACATCAACGAGACGATGATCCGCGCGATCGCGCGCCAGGCGGAAGCCGAACGCGAGCGGCGCGCGAAGGTCATCCATGCCGAAGGCGAGCTTCAGGCATCGGAGAAATTGCTACAGGCCGCACAGATGCTCGCGCAACAACCGCAAGCGATGCAGCTGCGCTACTTGCAGACGCTGACGACCATCGCCGCCGACAAGAATTCGACCATCGTGTTTCCGCTGCCCGTCGATCTGTTGACGGCTGTGATCGACCGGATGGGCAAGCCATCTCATTGACTCAAAGCATGCAACGGTTCATTTCACTTGCGAAACTTACCTATCGGAGATGCAGAACCTAAAATAAACAGGTCATCCTAACTTTCAGGTCCCTGCCATGAAGCTGATTCCTCGTATGGTTCTGGGTGCGCTCGTCGGCGCGGTATGCGTGTCGTCTGCGTTTGCGCAGACGTCGCGTGTCTATGACCAGAACAAGCCCAAGACGCGCGCCGAAGTCAAAGCCGATCTGATCGAATGGCGCAATGCCGGCTACGATCCGCTCGACTGGATCGACTATCCGTCGAATGCGATCGCGGCGGGCCGCATCGTCGCGCAACGCCGTGCGCAGGCACAGGGCGTGCAGCAGTAAATACAGCGGTAGCCACAGTGTTAATACACAACAAGCGAATGTGATGCGTGGCGCGTGACGACGGCGCACCCCACGCATTGCACCAGCGACATCGCCTTTACCGATGTCACGATGCGCAACGCCCGACGCGGCATGCCGTCGACGCCCATTTCCCATCCTTCCCTGTTGTGACTCCCCTCCTAATCCAGGCTGATGTGCCGCGTCAGGTATCATCACGCCCCTTCGCTACAGAAAATCACGTTTGAGCGCCGCAGCCCGCGAACCGGACGGGGGCTGGCACGCGGCACGCTCAAGCCGCGAGTGTTGCATGCGTTCAACGCGCGCATGCCGCCAATGCGGCAATGGCGCACCAATCGTGATTAAATCCGCCCGTGGCTGCCCGACGGCCCGGATACGCCGGCTCCGTCTGGAGCCGCGATCGTGTCTGTGCACGACGCCGTCGGTCGGCTGAAAAGAGCGGGCAAAAGAAGCGGAAATCGGAAGCGGAAATCGAAGCGGTACGACAAGCAGTTACGAACGACATTTCACACGGCGAGAGACTCGGCTCATGGACTCCGTAAAACGGTATTTCGGCTTTGACGAAGCAGGCACGAACCTGCGGGTGGAAGTGCTGGCAGGCATCACCACGTTCCTCACAATGGCCTACATCATCTTCGTCAATCCGGCGATCCTCGGCGACGCGGGCATGCCGAAAGACGCCGTGTTCGTCGCGACCTGCCTCGTCGCGGCGCTCGCGTCGCTGATCATGGGCCTCTATGCGAACTACCCGATTGCCTGCGCGCCCGGCATGGGCCTCAACGCGTACTTCGCGTATACGGTCGTGAAGGGCATGGGCTTCTCGTGGCAGGCGGCGCTCGGCGCAGTGTTCATCTCGGGGTGCCTGTTCCTGATCGTCACGCTCTTTCGCGTGCGCGAAGTGATCGTCACGGGCATTCCGAATTCGATCCGCATCGCGATCACGGGCGGCATCGGTCTCTTTCTCGCGATCATTTCGCTGAAGACGGCGGGCATCGTGACGGGCAATCCGGCGACGCTCGTCACGCTCGGCAACCTGCACGATCCGCACGTGGTGCTCGCGATCATCGGCTTCTTCGCGATCGTCACGCTCGACCATTTGCGCGTGCGCGGCGCGATTCTGATCGGCATCGTCGGCGTGACGATCCTGAGCTTCTTCTTCGGCGGCAACGAGTTTCACGGCATCGTCTCGACGCCGCCGTCGATTTCGCCGACGCTCTTCCAGCTCGACATCAAGGCCGCGCTGTCGACGGGCGTGCTCAACGTGATACTTGTGTTCTTCCTCGTCGAGCTGTTCGATGCGACGGGCACGCTGATGGGCGTCGCGAATCGCGCGGGGCTGCTCGTGCACGGCAAGATGCACCGCCTGAACCGCGCGCTGATGGCGGACAGCGCGGCCATCCTGGCGGGCTCGATGCTCGGCACGTCGTCGACGACGGCTTACATCGAAAGCGCATCGGGCGTGCAGGCGGGCGGGCGCACGGGCGTGACGGCGATCACGGTCGCCGTGCTGTTCCTGCTGGCGCTCTTCTTCGCGCCGATCGCGGGCGTCGTGCCGGGTTACGCGACGGCGCCGGCGCTGCTCTATGTGTCGTGTCTGATGCTGCGCGAAATGATCCACCTGCCCTGGGACGACGCGACGGAAGTCGTGCCGGCCGTGCTCACCGCGCTGCTGATGCCGTTCACGTACTCGATTGCGAACGGCGTCGCGTTCGGCTTCGTTTCGTATGCGGGGCTCAAGCTGCTGACGGGCCAGGCGCGTCAGGTGAAGCTCGTCGTGTGGATTATCGCGGCTGTGTTTTTGTTCCGGTTTTTTTATCTCGGATCTGAGTAGGGGCTTGCAGCGGGTTTTGTCTGCGACGCTTTGGTTTTTCGCCCTCGTCGCGGGCCTCCGCGTATGCGGTTTTTGTCTGCGACGGCTTTTCTGTTGTGGTTGTTTTAGCCTGCCGCCGGCGTCCGCGTTAGCGCCTCGCGGCGCGGGCGTTGCCCCTGTGTGGGGCGGCACTTGCTTTTGTTTGCAACGGCTTTTGTTTTTTGGTTTTTGTGGCCTTTGCGCTGGCATCCGCGATGCGCCTCGCGGCGCGGGCGTTGCCCCTGTGCGGGGCGGCACCTACTTTTCTTTGCCGGCCGCAAAGAAAAGTAGGCAAAAGAAAGCGGGCTAACACCGCCCGTGCTTGTCGTTTACCCACGGGCTCTCAACGTCCCCATATTTCGAACGGCAGCGTTCTGGCTTGTGTTGGTTGCCAACGCACTAGCTAATGCCTCACCCGCTTCATGCACGTGTGGCATGGCTAAAGACATCGGATGTTCCGGTGCCGCATGTCGGTAGTGAATATCGGTTGCTGGGTCTTACAGGGCAACGTCCTCCCTCGCAGCCATATCGCGCGGCGCGGGTGTCCTGTGCGGCGCGAATGCCTACACACAGTTTGCCGCAAAGGGGCGCGGGAACGTTCGATGTCGCGGGCCGCAACGCGGGTGTATGAAGCGATGAGGCGTTTGATCAACACGTTGGCAACGAACACATGCCAGCACACTGCCGCCTGAATGATGGGGGACGTTGAGAGCCCGTGGGCAAACGACAAGAACGGGTGGTGTTAGCCCGCTTTCTTTTGCCTACTTTTCTTTGCGGCCGGCAAAGAAAAGTAGGTGCCGCCCCGCACAGGGGCAACGCCTGCGCCGCGAGGCGCAATCGCGGATGCCCGCGCAAAGGCCACAAAAACCAAAAAACAAAAGCCGTTGCAAACAAAAGCAAGTGCCGCCCCGCACAGGGGCAACGCCCGCGCCGCGAGGCGCTAATGCGGATGCCCGCGCAAAGGCACAAGAACCAAAAACAAAAGCCGATGCAAACAAGAGCAAGCACCGCCCCGCACAGGTGCAACGCCTGCGCCGCGAGGCGCAATCGCGGATACCAGCGCAGAGGCACAAAAACCAAAAACCAAAAAGCCGTCGCAGACGAAAAACCTAGTTCCTCCAATTCGCTTCATAAAAGCGAACATACCCACTCCGCAACACGACGCACTGCGCGCCCGTCTCCGACAACAAACGCCGCGTGGCCGCTTCGATGCGCTCGCGGTGCGTCGAGAACGCGCCGATCATGTCTTCGATACGCGGCGAGGCCGCGCCGAAATGATCTTCGAGCGCCTCGGCGGTAATCATGCATTCCACCCTTTGCCCATCGACCATAGCCGGAAACGCCAGTGTCAGCTCGCGCCCCGAGTACTCAGGGGCTTCTTTCGGGAAAATGATCTGCATGGGAACACCTTGGTTGGACGACACCGCCGAGGGCCGCGCGTGCCCCTGTTCAAGCCTCCGTATGGATCGCAGCGCGGGCTGTCAATCAGAAACGCGCGCCGTCATCGCGCGCGCCTCAGTTGATTTCAACACTGTAGACGACCTGCGGCCGCCCGCAAGTTTTGTTACGCCACACGCCAGCATGGTGCCGCCATGCACCGCGACCCGGCATTCGATCAGCTCGACGTTGCGCTCGACAGGCCCGGCTAACCGAGGGAAAGTCCCTGCGCAAAAACCCTATGCTATGCGGCACTGCAGCGTTAAGACGCGTTAGAACTGGCTCGGCAGATGATGATGGTGTTCGTGCGCCCCGCTGTCGTCGGCGGGATCATCGGGCGGCGTCTTGCCCGGCAGATCGCGCGGCCACAGCGTGAGCATCGTGACGCAGCCGACGATGCCGATCGCAATCGCGATCACACCCGTCCAGACCTCTCGATCCAGGTAGTAGAGCGAACCATGAATCGACAACCCGATGCCCCCTAGCGCGATGAAGATCGCAAGCGTGGCGAGGACGACTCTCAACTCCATGCGCACCATGACGTTCTCCTCGAACTGGCGCTGGCCGGGGCGATCGTTGAGGGCCCCAGTGCGGCACGCGGCGCGAACGCATGCCACTTACGATAATTGCACTTCTGCACAGGAAGGCAAGCGAAACACGCGCCGTGCGTCCTCCTGTAAGATGGGTCGACATGCATCGGCACGCACGCGCAGTTGCATCACCTGCAGCCGATGCGCCGATAGTGCATACGCCGTGCTGCATCGCGCCACATCGCCCGCGTGCTCAGTCAGTCGCACATAACAGGCGCGCGCAAGCGCCGAGCCCGTCGGCATGAAAGCACATGCGTCAAAGACGCGCACAACAACGGAGACAAGCAGTGACCCAACGTTCCGTCACGCCGCCCGCCGCGGGTCGCGCCGACGTGATCGCGCAAGCTCACGCGCGCTCGCGCGATTTCGGCCTGCGCGCTTCCGAGGCACCCGACTTTCATCCGCTGGAGCGGCTCGCGCTGCGCGATCTCGTCGATTGCAACCGCTCGCTGTATGCGCACGCGCTGCCCGTGATGGAAACGCTGCACGCGCAGATCGTCGATACGCAGAGCATGGTGCTGCTCACCGACAGCAACGGCGTGATCCTGCACAGTCTCGGCGACAGCGATTTCGTCGAGAAGGCGAAGCGCGTCGCGCTGTGTCCCGGCGTGTCGTGGGCGGAAGCGGATCGCGGCACGAACGCAATCGGCACGGCGCTCGCCGATGCCCAGCCGACCGTCGTCCACGGAGGCGAGCATTTTCTGCAGGCGAACCGCATCCTGACGTGCTCGTGCGCGCCCATCGCCGATCCGTATGGCCGCACGATCGGCGCGCTCGACGTGAGCGGCGACACGCGCGGCTTTCACAAGCACACGCTCGCGCTCGTGCGGATGTCGGCGCAGATCATCGAAAACCACCTGTTCGCGAACCAGTTCGCCGAAGCCGTGCGCGTGCGCTTTCATGCGCGCAGCGAATTCATCGGCACGCTGTTCGAAGGGCTCGCCGCGTTCGGCGCCGACGGCACGCTGCTGTCCGCGAACCGCAGCGCGCTGTTCCAGTTCGGGCGGCCGCTCGATGCGCTGCTCGCGCAGCCTTTCGAGGCGCTGTTCGGCACGGCCTTTCCGGCTGCGCTCCAGCAGGCGTCGCGCGCGCCGGGCGAGTGCCTGACGCTCGTGCTGCCGAGCGGCGTGCGCGTGGTGGCGCGGGCCGAATACGCGGCGCGCCCCGTCTTTTCCGCCGATGTGGGAAGCCAACGGACGGCCGCGCAGTCATCGGCTGCATCGCAGGCGGCCAGAGCGCGCGCCGCCGCCGTCACGTTCGCCACACTGAATACGGGCGACGCGCAGATGGCCGCCGTGCTCCAGCGCGTCGCGAAGGTGCGCGGCCGCGACATTCCGCTGCTCGTGCTCGGCAAGACGGGGACGGGCAAGGAGTGGCTCGCGCGCGCGATGCACGAGGAGTCGCCGCGCCGCGATGCGCCATTCATCGCCGTCAACTGCGCATCGCTTCCCGACACGCTGATCGAGGCGGAGTTGTTCGGCTATGAGGACGGCGCGTTCACGGGCGCGAAAAAGCGCGGCAGCGTCGGCAAGATCGTGCAGGCCGACGGCGGCACCCTCTTCCTCGACGAAATCGGCGACATGCCGCTCGCGCAACAGGTGCGCCTGATGCGCGTGCTTCAGGAGCGCTCCGTCGTGCCGTTGGGCGGTACGCGCGCGATCCCCGTCGACGTGCGCATCGTCAGCGCGACGCACCGCAACCTGCGCGCGATGATCGAAGAAGGCACCTTCCGCGAAGACCTGTACTACCGGATCAACGGTCTCGTCGTCACGTTGCCCGCGCTCGCCGCGCGCAGCGATCTGCCCGTGCTCGTCGAGCGGATTCTCGCGCGGCTGCGCAGCGAAGAGCCCGACAGCGCGCGGATGCCCGCATGCGTGTCGGCCGACGTGCTCGCGATCTTCACGCGCTGCCGCTGGCCGGGCAATCTGCGGCAGCTCGCGAACGTGCTGCGCACAGCCGTCATCATGGCCGAGGGCGCGGACGAGATTGGCTTCGAGCATCTGCCCGACGACTTCCTGCACGATTGCGAGCCGGCGCGACACGATCGGCCCGAGCGCGGCGAGCCTGCACATGCGGATGCCGAACCCGTCGCTAATTCGCCTGATCCGCTGCGCCCCGCGCGCATGGAAGAATGGCAAGCGACGCTGATCGAGCAGACGCTCGCGCGCAACGACGGCAACATCTCGGCGGCAGCGCGCGAACTGGGGCTCGCACGCAACACGATCTATCGCTACATGCGGATGCGCACGACGCATTGACACGCGCGGTGGCATCGCGATCCCGTTCTCTGCGGATGGGCAATGGGACGCATCGACGCTTTTTGCCGTTTGCCGTTTGCCGTTTGCCGTTTGCCGTTTGCCGTTTGCCGTTTGCCGTTTGCCGTTTGCCGTTTGCCGTTTGCCGCTCGCCGCTCGCCTCCTGAAACAGCGCAACGGCCCGCGCTGCGTTAAGCTTCATCCTGACCCCACGAATGCCCGGCCCAGACCGCGCCTCGATCGATGGCCTCCCGGCACGAACTCAAACGCTACCGCACGAACCTCGCCGACGAACTCGACAGCGCCGCGCTGTACGAGACGCTGTCGCGCGTCGAAAAAGATCCGCGGCGCCGCACGCTGTTCAGCCAGCTCGCGAGCGCCGAGCGCGTGCACGCGAATGTGTGGGCCGACAAGCTGCGTGCGAACGGCGTGCGCGTGCCGCCGCACCGGCACAGCGTCAAGACGCATCTGATGCGTGGCCTGATCCACACGCTCGGACCGAAGTACGTGCTGCCGTCGCTCGCCGCCGCCGAATATGCGGATCGCGACAAGTACGCGAACCAGCCCGATGCCGTACAGCTGTCGAAAGACGAACAGCATCACGCGGCCGTGATGCAGCAGATGGTCGCGGACGTCAGAGGGAATGAGCGGAACGAGCGGCCGCGCTCCATAGGCGAGCAGATTGCCGCCGCCGAGTCGTGGCACAAGAACGTAACCTCGGGCAACGACCTGCGCGCGGCCGTGCTCGGCGCGAACGACGGCCTCGTGTCGAACTTCTGCCTGATCATGGGCGTCGCGGGCGCGGGAACGGGCAACAAGGCGATTCTGCTGACAGGGCTCGCCGGGCTGATCGCGGGCGCGTGCTCGATGGCGCTCGGCGAGTGGCTGTCGGTGACGAACGCACGTGAGCTCGCGCGCACGCAGATCGCGAAGGAAGCGGACGAAATCGAGCACACGCCGGAAGCCGAACAGCGCGAGCTGGCGCTGATCTTCCAGTCGAAAGGGATCGACGCGAGCGAGGCCAAACGCGTCGCAGAGCAGGTGATGCGCGACCGGAACAAGGCGCTCGATACGCTGGCGCGCGAAGAACTGGGCCTCGATCCGGCGGAACTGGGCGGCAATCCGTGGACGGCGGCGGGCGTGTCGTTCTGCCTGTTCTCGCTCGGCGCGATTTTTCCGGCGATGCCGTTCCTGTGGGCGCGCGGCACGCCGGCCATCTTGCAGTGCGTTGCGCTGAGCGCGTTCGGGCTCGCGGCCGTCGGCGTCTTCACGTCGCTGTTCAACGGGCGGAGCGCCGCGTTCTCGGCATTCCGTCAGATCGTGATAGGGCTCATCGCGGCGGCCTTCACGTTCGGCGTCGGGCGGCTCCTGGGCGTGTCGGTTTCGTGAGCACGATGACGAGCGAAGAACTGTCCCGCAGCGGAAGGCAAGAACACGAACAGACGTTCGAAGTGCGCGTCGAGCCGCTCGGCCGCACCTTCGATGCGCCCGAGTCGCTGACCGTGCTCGAAGCGGCGGGCTTCGCGAATCTTTATCTGCCGCGCATGTGCCGCAACGGCACGTGCCGGACCTGCCTGTGCAAGATGACGTCGGGCCGCGTGCGCTACACGGTCGAGTGGCCGGGCGTGAGCATCGAAGAAAAGGCGGAGGGTTATATCCTGCCGTGCGTGGCTGTCGCGCAGAGCGATCTCGTGATCGAAGCGCCCGATGCTGTCGAATTGCCGACGCGTGTGACGCGGTGACAGGTGCGAATGGCCCTGAATCGCGCGCAAGCGCCGCGCCCCGGCCAACGCCCCTAATTAATCGGCGAAAACCGCGGAACCTTGTCGCCTTCGTGCTCGATCATCTCGAAGAACACCGACGACGGCCGCGTCCAGATCGTGCCGTTTTCGGCGCGATAGACGATCATCGTAACGCTCGGGTCCGATTCGAGCGTCGCCTCGCAGATGAATTCGTAAATACCGCCTTTGTAGTGTCGATAACGCACGGTCACGGTCGTGTCCTCGAAGGATGTCTGGAACGGATCAGGCAGCGCGGGCCGCGCGCCGCAACGGCCGTCAGCTCGCGCCCTCTTTCATCTGCTTCAGATGCTTATAAACCGTTGCACGCCCCATGCCAAGCACGTTCGCGACATAGTTCGCCGAACTCTTGCCGCGAAACGCGCCTTCCGCATACAGCGCTTCGACCAGCTCGCGCCGGTGCTCGCGCGTGAGGCCGTTCAGGCCGATCTGCCGCTCGCGCAGCCATCCGTGCAGGAACGTGTTGATGCGCTCCTGCCAGTCGTCGCGGAACAGTTCTTCCGGCTGCGCGACGACGCCCGCGCCCTTGATGAACAGATCGAGCGTCGAGCGCACGTCCTCGAACACGGCAATGTTGAAGTTGATGCACATCATGCCCGCCGGCTGCCCGTTGTCGTCGAACAGGATATTGCTCACGCAGCGCATGCGGCGGCCGTCCCAGTTGAGCTTTTCATACGGGCCGATCACCCGCTCGCGCGCCGAATGGTCGATCTCTTCGAGCGCGGAATCGTCGCCGATCTCCCGCTTCGACAGATTGTTCGCGAGATACAGCACCGTCTGGTCGTGCAGATCGTGGATCACCACTTCCGCATACGGGAAAAACAGCGCGGCGATGCCGTCCGCAATCGGCGCATAGCGGGTCAGCAGCAGATCCTTGACGGGAGACGTTTTCTTCTTGCGCATCGGCGGGCAGTGGCAGTGTTCGCAGTGTCTCTCTGCGATATTCCTCGTGATGCCGCGCGCGCCTGACGGAACAGCGGCGCGCAGCGGCGGCTGATCGACATTGTAGCTATTGTGCGTGCGCCCGATCGCGCGTCAGATGCCGATAGAGCTCGCTGGCGATCGCGACGTCTTCGAGGCCCAGGCCGATCGAGCGGAAGAACACGTGCCGCTCGTAGCCCGGCGTGGCGCATGTGCCCGCAACGAGCGACGGCAGATCGCCCTTCAGTCTGTCCGCCGACCAGCCGTGCTGCGCGGCGAGTTTCATTTCGCCCGCACTGCCGGGCGTCGTCGCGCGATAGTCGCAATACACGTCCATCTCGGGCAGCCACGCCGGGTCGATCTCGTGCGCGTTCGCGGCGTTCGTGCTGATCGACGTGATCAGCGCGGGCTTCGTCAATGCGTCGCGCGGCAGAACAGGCGTGCCCGACGACGTGCACAGCATCACGACATCCGCATCCTTCACGCAGTCTTCGATGCTCGTGCTTACGACCGCGCGCGCGTCGGCGGCCATGAGCGCGGCGCGCTTCGCGCCTTCGTTCGCGAGACCGGGCGACCAGACGCGAATCGACTCCCACGCGCGCAGCGGCGCGGCATGCCGCAGATGCGCGAGCGCGACGGCGCCAGCGCCGACGACCGCCAGCCGCGTCGCATCGGCGCGCGCGAGCCGGTCGACGGCGAGCGCCGTCGTGCCCGCCGTGCGCTCCGTCGTCAGCAGGCCCGCGTCGCACCACATCAACGGCTGGCCCGTTTCCATCGACATCAGCGCCGTCCACGCGGTGATGACCGGCTTGCCGCCCGTGACGATATACGGCGAGAGCTTCGCGCCGAACACCTTTGCACCGGCGAGCGCGCCCAGATAGGTGATGAAGTCGCCGGCGCCGTTCGGAAACAGCGTCAGCGTCTGCGGCGGCTGCACGGCCTCGGCGGTGGCCAGCGCGCGGAACATTGCGGTCAGCGCGCCGCGCACGTCGAGTGCGGGCAACGCTTCGCGGACGGCCTGTTCGTCGATGGCAAGTGGCAAGGCGGTCGTCATCGGGTCTTTCTCCTTTAGCGGCGAGTGTGATGGGTCAATTGTAGATTTTAAGTCTACTTGAGACTTTCCAAGTCTGGACGAAAAATCTACGCCGGGACGCCGGTTTCGCGAGCGCCTTCGGGCCGCTCGACGTGCCTTTGTGCGGCTGTTTCACGCTTCTGGCAAGGCGCTGCGCGATTCGAACGCGCATTTTTGATCACTGGACTATCGTATTCCCTATAGTCCATACTGGACTTTCCGTCTATATTTCATCTGCGCCGCCTGCCGCGTCCGCACCGATCATCAACGACAGGAACCGTCATGAACCTGAAGCTCTCCCTCGCCGCCGCCGTCCTTGCGATGACGGCAGGCGCCGTCCACGCGCAATCCGATACGCTGCGCTTCGGCATTGAAGCCGCCTACCCCCCGTTCGAAAGCAAGACGGCATCGGGCCAGCTCGAAGGCTTCGATGTCGATGTCGGCAACGCCGTCTGCGCGAAGCTGAAAATGAAATGCGTGTGGGTCGAGAATGCATTCGACGGCCTGATTCCCGCGCTGCAGGCGCGCAAGTTCGACGTGATCAATTCGGCGATGAACATCACGGCCAAGCGCAAGGAAAGCATCGCGTTCACGCCGCCCATCTATGTCGTGCCCATCGTGATGATCGCGAAGCACGGTTCCAGCCTGCATCCCGACGTGAAGAGCCTGCAAGGCAAGCGCGTCGGCGTGCTGCAAGGCTCGTCGCAGGAGGACTTCCTCAAGGCGCACTGGGCGAATGCGGGCGTGCAGGTGGTGTCGTATCAGGATCAGGACCAGGTGTATGCGGACCTCGTCGCCGGTCGGCTGGATGCCGCCGTGCAGGAAGCGCAGACGGCCCAGGACGGCTTTCTGGGCAAGCCGGCGGGCGCGGGCTTCGAGATGGTCGGCGAGCCGCTGAAAGACCCGTCGACGCTCGGCGAAGGCACGGGCTTCGGCCTGCGCAAGAACGACAAGGCGTTGCAGGCGAAAGTCGATGCCGCGCTCGATGCGCTGAAAAAGGACGGCACGCTGACGGCGCTCTCGCAGAAATACTTCAAGCGCGACATCATCGCGAAGTGATACGCTTTCGAGCCGAAGCCGCATGCTTCGGCTTCGACAGGCGGGCGCGTGGCGACACGCGCTCGCTGCGCTTTGGGCTTCATCACACGTCACATCAAAGACCACTCTGATTGCTATGGATTTCGACGTCATCGTGCTGGGAGCGGGAATTGTCGGCGTATCGTCGGCGCTGCATCTGCAGGATCGCGGACGGCGCGTCGCGCTCGTCGACCGGCGCGCGCCCGGCGAAGAAACGAGCTTCGGCAACGCGGGGCTGATCGAGCGCTCGTCAATCGTGCCGTACGGCTTTCCGCGCAAGCTCGGCACACTGCTGCGCTACGCGCGCAATCAGTCGACGGATCTCTACTGGGACTACAAGGCGCTGCCCTCCTACGCGACGTGGCTCGCGCGCTTCTGGTGGGAATCGGCGCCGCAGCGGCTCGCGGCCGCCGCGCGCGACATGCTGCCGCTGATCGGCGCATGCGTCGAAGAACATGACCGGCTGATCGCGCGCGCGGGCGTCGGCGAGCTGGTGCACGACGGCGGCTGGATCGAGGCGTTCCGCACGCGCGCCGAATTCGACAACGAAGCGAGAGCGTCGCAAGACGCGATCCGCGAGCATGGCCTGCGCGTGAGCGTGCTCGACGCGGCCGCGCTGCGCGCGCAGGAGCCGGGCGTGGGCGAAGGGATTTGCGGCGCGCTGCACTGGAAAGACCCGAAGAGCGTGAAGAATCCCGGCGCGCTCGTCAAAGCGTATGCACGGCTATTCGAAACGGAAGGCGGCGCATTCATCGCCGGCGACGCGACGAGCCTGCGTTCATCGGGCGATGCGTGGACCGTCGACACGCAACACGGCACGATCAGTGCGAAGGAAGTCGTGCTCGCGCTCGGGCCGTGGTCCGATACCGTGTTCGGGCCGCTCGGCTATCGCATTCCGCTGCGCGCGAAGCGCGGCTATCACATGCACTATCGTCCCGCGCGTCAGATGCTGTCGGTGCCCATCGTCGATACGGAACGCGGCTACGTGGTCGCGCCGATGGAAGGCAACCGTCTGCGCCTGACGACGGGCGTCGAGATCGCGCAGCGCGGCGCGCCGCCGACGGGCATTCAGCTCGAACGCATCGAGCCGCTCGCGCGCACGACATTCGGCCTCGGCGAGCGCGTCGACGACAAGCCGTGGCTCGGCATGCGCCCTTGCACGCCGGACATGCGTCCCGTGATCGGCCCTGCGCGGCGCCATCGCGGCCTGTGGTTCGCTTTCGGGCACAACCATCATGGGCTGACGCTCGGGCCCGTCACGGGCCGCCTGCTCGCGGAAATGATGACGGGCGCGACGCCCTTTACCGATCCGAAGCCTTATCGCGCGGAACGCTTCGGCTAGGCTTCGCGTGCCACGTCAACCCGGCACGCGCAGATAGAGCAGCAGCAGCGACAACGAAACCAGCGAGCCCAGCGTCGACAGCAGAATGGTCTGCGACGTGATGTCTGCCTCGCGCCGGTAGAACTCGGCGAGCATGTAGGGGCCCGTGCCCGTCGGCAGCGCAGCGAGCAGCACGGCCATATCGACGATGGGCGCCGGCAGCGAAAAGACACGCGCGGCGATCCACCATGCGAGCGCGGGCTGCGCAATCAGCTTGATGGCCGTCAGCACGAGCGACGTGACGGACCCGGACGAGCCCTCCGCCTTGGGACGCTTCTCCGCGAGGAAGAGCCCGAGGCTCACCAGCGCGCAAGGACTCGCGGCGCCGCTCAACAGCTTGAGGAACGTCTCGGCGCTTTGCGGCAAGCTCACGCCCGCGCTCGCGACGAGCACGCCGACGATCGGCGACGCGATCAGCGGATTCTTCACAAGCCGCCACAGCACCTTCGCGCCGAGCTTGTGCGGCGTGCGCTCCGTCTGCAGGCCGGCTTCGATCAGCACGATCGCGAGCGCGAACAGCACGCACGCGACGAGGATCGTGGCGATCGTCGTCGGCGTGAGGCTCGCCTTGCCGAACGCGAGCAGGCCGAGCGGAAAGCCGATATAGCCCGTATTCGGATACGACGCCGCAATCGCATCGACGCTCGCATCCGCGAGATGCCGCCCGCTCGCGAGGCGCGCGATCAGCACGACGACGAACACGCCCGCGCATGCAATCGAAAACGTCGCGATGAACGCGGGCTGATCGAGCTGCCGCCACGTCGAATGCGCCATCGTGTCGAACAGCAGCGCGGGCAGCGCAAGCCACACGACGAAGCGGTTCAGTTCGGACGCGGCCGCCGGGCCCAGCAGATTGCGACGACGGCAAAAGAAGCCCGCGAAGATCAGCGCGAAGACGGGCAGCAGGATTTCGAGCGTGGACAGCATGAAGAGTGACGGCGCGCAAACGCGAGAAAGCGGAGACGTGCAAGCGTAAGCCGTTTACCCCGATACAATCCAATACTGATTCAAACCCTCGACGATACCCTTTCTGCATCATGCTCGACGTCAAGCCGCTTCGCTATTTCGTCACGCTCGCGCAAACGCTGCACTTTGGCCGCGCGGCTGCCCGCCTCCACCTGTCGCAACCGCCGCTGAGCCGGCAACTGGCGTCGCTGGAAGCGTCGCTCGGCGTGACGCTGATCGAGCGCACGCCGCGCAGCGTCACGCTGACGGCCGCGGGCGAACGCTTTTATGCCGATGCTAAAGCGATCCTCGCGTCGATCGAACAGGCCGCGAAAAATGCGCGCGCGGCGTCCGTCGGCGATATGGGCCAGTTGACCATCGGCTTCACGATGTGCGCGGCGTATAGCGTGCTGCCCGCCTATGCGCGCGCTTATGGCAGCGCGCATCCCGACGTGACGCTGAATCTGCGCGAAGTGGTGTCGAACGATCTCGCGTCGCAGGTGCTCAACGCGCAGATCGACGCGGCGATCATGTTTCCGGGCGCGCCCGACAAAGGGCTCGACACGCGCACGATCTTCACCGAGCCGCTGTGCGCTGCGTTATCGCGCGATCATGCACTCGCTCGGGCACGGCATCTGAAGATCGCGCAGCTCGCGCGAGAGCCGTTCGTGATGGCGTCGGAAGCCGTTGCGCCGAGCCTGCGCGCGACCATCGTCGATCATTGCCTGCAAGGCGGCTTCACGCCCGATGTGCGCTTCGAGGTCCAATTGCAGCAGACGGTGCTGAGTCTCGTCGACGAAGGCGTGGGCATTGCGCTCGTGCCCGAGTCGATGCGCAAGGCGCAACTGCCGGGCGTCGTATTCAAACCGCTCGCCGATGCGCCGACGATTTCGCAGCTGCTCGTGTGGTCGCCGTCGAACCGCAATCCGTGTCTCGCGCGGTTTCTGGAGATGGCGGTCGAGCGGAAAGCAAGTGGAAAAGATAGCCGCACGCGCCCGCGCGTTGGTGCGCGGACGCGTCGATGACGCGTTACTGATAAGCCGACTTGCGCGCCGCCGCGCCCGACGCGCGCGCAATGCGTTCGCTGCGCTCGACCATCGCGCCGAACAGCAGGCCGATGGTCGCCCACATGAGCGCCTGCATGCCGAGCGCCGTCATGCGGAACTTCCACAGCACGACAGCCGGGAATGCTTCGGGCACTTCGTTGACGGCCGGCAGCGCGATCTGGATCGCGGCGACGATGGCGACGAACACGATGCCGCCCACGATCGACGCGTTCCACTGCCCGAGCCGCGGCAGCAGATGCTTGCGGACTTTCATCGCGAACACCATCACGACGATCGACGTGACGATCATCAGAAAGAAGAGCCCGGTGCGCATGCCGATCGTGTCCGGGTCGCCGACGGAAGGCGGATTCGCCGGATACTTGATGGTCGGAACGAGCACGACGGCGACGAACGCGCCGAGCGCGAGCCAGGCCGACAACGCACGGGCGCCGAGTTCGCCGGCGCGGCCATGCAGATACGCGAAGGTCAGCGCGAACAGCCCGCCGAACGCCATCCCATATGCGACGACGCCCGTCAGCAAGCCGAGGCCCGCCTGCGTGCCGCGGCTGACGAGCTCTTCTTCGTGCGCGTCGCCGTGATCGTGCGCCGCATGCATCTTTTCTTCGAACGAGATCGCCGTGTCGACCAGCGGCTCCCCCGCGACGCGCGCGAACGCGAACACGAGCAGGCCCGCGACGATGCCTGCGAGCATCCCTCGCATCAACAGCTTCCCAACCATGGCGATGACTCCCCTATGCGGTCAGTGGCAAGGAAAGCCGAGCAAATGGCGGCCGTCGTGCACGAACTCGTGCACGTACATGCCGGGAATCAGCGAAGTCGCGCCCTGTTCGGCGCCGATGAAATACAGCGCGAGCAGCATCAGCAGCCCGCCGAAGATCACCCACGGCAGCAGTTCGCGCAGCGGGATCGGCGTGGGTTGAGCGGGCTGGATGGATTGACCGGTGTGGTCGAGAAAGGCGTCGTTCATGACGGACATCTCCTTGGGGTTGCGCGCCCCGATAGTCGATTCAGGATGAAGTCGAAGCTTGGGTCTGGCTTCCGGCTTGTGTACTGCATGACTGCTTACGCATTCACTACCG
Source organism: Paraburkholderia diazotrophica (assembly GCF_038900755.1). Classification (GTDB taxonomy): domain Bacteria; phylum Pseudomonadota; class Gammaproteobacteria; order Burkholderiales; family Burkholderiaceae; genus Paraburkholderia; species Paraburkholderia diazotrophica_A. Next base: position 348,543 of record NZ_JBBPEN010000006.1, on the reverse strand, counting down.
ATTACAGTGGCGCGACCGCGCCGGGCTTGCACCGGCTTCCGCGCTTCGAGTGGCGTCTATTCTACGCGCTAAACTCGCGCACGCTTGCTACTTTCTTCCCGTTCCCTAATAAGAGCCCGTCATGCGCGCACGCCTGTTGTTGATCAGCCACCCGGCGACGGCCGCACAGCGCAAAGGCGCATTCCCCGCTGACGAACCGCTCGACGCGCGCGGCATCGCCGAAACGGGGCGATTTCGTGCGTCGAACGAGACTCTGCTGAACGCCGTCGATTCCACGCTGAGCAGCCCCGCTGCGTGCGCGCTCGACACCGCTCGGGCGCTCGGACTCGACGCCGCCATCGCGCCGGATCTGGTCGATATCGACTATGGACGCTGGCGCGGCAAACGTCTGAGCGAGCTTGCGAACGAAGAGCCCGAAGCGCTCGAGGCATGGACGCGCAATCCGTCGGCGGCACCGCATGGCGGCGAATCGTTCGACGCGCTGATGCTGCGCGTGGGCCGCTGGCTCGATGCATTCGAACGTGAACGTGACGGCACCACGCTCGCGATCACGCACGCGCCCGTGATACGCGCGGCGCTGTTGCACGTGCTGCGCGCGCCATCCGATGCGTTTGCGCGGATGGAGATCGCGCCGCTTTCGATCGTCGAATTGCAGCGCGGCGAGCGCGGCTGGACGTGGTGGCCCGCTCATCGCGCATCGGCACCCTAAGCTCATCGGCACCCTAAGCTCATAGGACCGTAATGATCATAAGGCCGGGCACGACAACACCTGCTGCGCATTGACGGTCGTGCCGGGCATGCCGTTCGTGGCGGGCGTGCCTTGCACCGGCATCGCGATCAGGCGCACGGCATCCGTGCCCGCGTTTGCGAGCACGTAGCGCTCGGGGCGGCCTTGTGGCTGCCAGTACGCGCGATAGACGCCGCCATCCGACATCACGTGCAGCGTGCCGCGCACCGTCTTGCCGCCCGCGATGAAATCGACGGGCTCGCCGTCGCGCAGCGCAAAGCCGTTCGCCGCCGAGACGCTTGAAGCGCTCGACGCGCTCGATGCGCCCGCCCCGCCGCTCGCGCCCGACAGCACGCCGCAGGACGCATCGCCCGTCGCCGCGACCGACAGTTGAGCGACCGTCCATAGCGCAAGGGGCGCAATCGTTCTGAATGTCATGAGGTGCCTCGTGTCGCTTGGGGCATCGGGTTTATGTGGCTCGAGTATGAGTCCTGGGACCGCACATTTCGAGCTTGAAGTGCCTGACTTCGTTCCGGGCATTTGATCGGCGATCGAGCGCCACGCCTTTGCAAGGGTCGTACCCAACATCTCATGCACGCATCGTCGCGCGTGCGAATCGCGTCATGAACACGCGCGCGAATTTTGACCGCGTGGCACCGCGCTTTTTGACGTGCGATAACGATCAGGTCTTTCACAAGCGTTCACCGACAAGAGGCAAACCTGATGGCTACGCTCGAAGCGTTTCGTACCGTACTCGACGATGCACGCACGCCCGAGATCATCCGCAACCACATCATCGACTCGCTGCAATATGCGCTGCGCAATCACGGCCAGATCTTCACGTCGAACGAAGTCGAATGGCTGGCGAAATGGGATGACGCGCGCATTCCCCTCGCCGCGACGCGCGAGCTGCAAAAGCGCACGACGCAGACTGCTGAATGATCCCATTCATTGCGTGCGCTGTGGGCGCCGCTCGATCCGTTTCGCCCGGCAGATGCCGATATAACGAAGCCTGCGCTACACAGAGGCCTGTTTTTAGGGCATAATATACGTATTGCAGTCATTCGCCGGCATGATCTGGCGCTCTGCATGATCGCAACGCTTCAATGTTGTTCAACGTCTTTATCGCGTTGCGCCAGGTTGCAGGAATCGTTGAACTAATCGCGTTACATCACAGCCGTTCAGCCACCGCAATAAAAGCAGGCGGCAGGCGTCGGCGGTCCCCGTCACTCCGGCATCGCGCTACGTGCCAATACCAAACAGAGTGACATTCGTCATGCGTCGGGTGCCTTCGCGGCATCAACGTAGTGTTCTCCATCGTTCCGCGTGTATCGCGGCTGCGTCCGAGCCAGCGCTTACGGCTCACGCCAACATTTTTCCATTGCGGCGCGCTCATATTGCCGCGCCGCCGGTTGCTCCGCTCGCCGCGCATCGCTCATTCATTGCGCGCGCGGGCAACCCGCACGACAGGAGTACGCATATGGTCAAGACCTACAAAGGCTATGAAATTCATCCGCTCGTCTATCCGCGCCGCACGGCGAGCGGCGTGACCAATCGCAATTCGATCGACGGCGGCTACGACGCGTCGGTGCGCATCTGCCGCGTCGGCGCGAGTGCCGCGGACGAAGGTCGCGTGTTCCGCATCGCGCAGTTCCGGCCGTTCGAAGGCGCGGGCAAGGCACGCATGGCCTGCATGGAACATGCGGCGCAGGTGATCGACGGTCAGGTCGACGGTCAAACCGTTTCCGACCTCTGACGCACACGCGCCGCCCAAGGCGCGTTCCGCCTGCTTCACACGCATCACCGCGACAGCGTATGGGCTGCCGCGCAAGACACGCTGCGCGCCACGCGCGGCACCCTTCCCTCATCGACCAGGAGTTTGCATGGCGAAAGAAGACCTCATTGAACTGGACGGCATTGTCGACGAAGTGCTGCCCGACAGCCGCTATCGCGTGACGCTGGATAACGGCGTCGTCGTGGGCGCATATGCGTCGGGACGCATGCGCAAGAATCACATCCGCATCCTCGCGGGCGATCGCGTAACGCTCGAACTGTCGGTCTACGACCTGACCAAAGGGCGCATCAACTTCCGTCACAAGGACGAGCGCAGCAGCGCACCGCGTAGCGCACCCATGCGCCGTCGCTGACGTTCCCTCTCACCGTTTCCTCTTCATGCGCGTCGCGCCTGATACGGCCGGACGCTGACAACTCTTTGGCGCACGATGCATGCGCATGGTGCGCCGGCGATGCGCTGGCCATGCGCTGGCACGCGCTCACAATCTGCCGTCAACGCGCTGACGATGTGCCGGCACGCGCCGGCAATACAGGCGACGCATCGCGCGCAACCTATCCCCGCCTCACGCGCCGAATACGGCGCTCACATCGTCGCTCGCGCTCGTCTGCATGCGCGTCACGACGCGTTCCTCCAGTTCCGCGAGATGCATGCGCATCGCTTCGAGCGCGGCGGGCAGATCGCCGCTGTCGAGCGCTTCGACGAGCTGCGCGTGCTCATCGGCGGAACAGGTCGTGCCCTTCGACGGATCGAAGAGCGCCTTGTACAACTCCGTCTTCGCGACCAGTTGCGCGACGAAACCCTGCAGCTCCGCGCCACCCGCGATCTGCGTAAGCAGCACATGAAACTGCCCGGCAAGGCGCACCTGCTCGTCCACGCGCCCTTGCTTCAAGACCTTCTTCTCACTTGCGACATGCGCTTTCAAAAGACGCCTGTCCTGCGCCGACAACGCGCCGCATAGCGCCGTGACGATGCCCGCCTCGACGATCTGCCGCGCCCGGTAAACCTGCCGCACGTCGTCCTCCGACGGCGACGGCACGAACGCGCCGCGATTCGCTTCGAGCACCAGCTTGCCTTCGAACCCGAGCCGCGCGAGCACCTTGCGCAGCGCGCCGCGCGTGCAGCCGAACGCGGCCGCGAGATCGCGCTCCACGAGTTGCGCGCCCGGACGCAGACGGCCTTCGAGCAGCGCCTTCGTAATCGACGCGTAGATGCGTTCCTCGACGTTGTCGTCGTCGGTGGCGGGTGGCGGAGTTTTCGTGCGTGAGGCCATGATGATGTGAGATGGACTGACGTAGCCAGGCAACGGGCGGCACAGACAGCGGCGCGAAAAAGCGCCTGAAGCGGCCGTATTGTAGCCATCGGCGGGCGTGACTGCATCAGGCATCGGACGCGGCCTTGCAAATACCGGAGATACCCGTTCACGGAGAAATGGTTAACCATTTTAAGCTATTATGGTTGACCAAAATCCACGCTTTTCTTGCAAGGCATTCCAGTGAACCAGACTCCCGGCATCGACAACACCCAGATCTCGCGCCCGAAGGCAGCCACCGGCCTATCGTGGAACGACGGCATCTGGCTTGCCGCGATCGTTGCGATCGGCCTCAATCTGCGCCCGCTGCTGACGTCGGTCAGTCCGTTGATGGCGACGATTCGCGCCGCCACAGGCCTGAGCTTTTCCGGCGCATCGCTTCTGACGAGCCTGCCTGTCGTCGCGATGGGGTTCGGCGCGCTTGGCGCGGGCATGCTTACGCGCGTCGTCGGCGAGACGCGCGGCGTCGCGCTGGGGCTTCTGGCCATCGCTCTCGCGTGCGGCGCGCGCCTGACCGCATCGAGCGGCATCGCCTTGCTGACGACGGCGCTGTTCGCCGGCATCGGCGTCGCGGCCATTCAGGCGCTGCTGCCCGGCGTGATGAAGCAGCGCTTTCATGCGCGCGTGCCGCTCGCGATGGGCCTGTTCTCCGCGTCCATCATGGGTGGCGGCGGACTCGGCGCGAGCCTGAGCCCTTACATCGCGCGCGCCTTCGATTCGTGGCACGCGGGCCTCGCGATCTGGGCCGCGCCCGCCGCGCTCGCATGCGCATGCTGGCTCGCGCTGCATCGTTCGACGTCGACATCGTCCGATGCTCGCGCCTTGCGGTCAGCGGACCCGCAGCCGCGCACGCGATCCGTTGCGATGTGGCGCAAGCGCCGCGCGTGGTCGCTCGGGCTGCACTTCGGCCTCGTCAACGGCGGCTATACGACGCTCGTCGCGTGGCTGCCCGCGTACTACCAGCAGCGCGGCGCGAGCGTCGCGCACAGCGGCTCGCTGCTCGCGGCGATGACCGTCTTCCAGGCCGCGTCCGCGTTGCTGCTGCCGCTCGCCGCCTCGTCGTTCCGCGACCGCAGGCCGTGGCTCGTCGCGGGTCTGTCCGCGCAACTGCTCGGCATCGTCGGGCTGCTCGCGTTTCCCGACGATGCGCCGCTCGCGTGGATCGCGATCGCCGGCGCGGGGCTCGGCGGGACCTTCTCGCTGACGCTCGTGACCGCCCTCGATCACGCCGACGATCACCGCATCGCCGGGCGGCTCGTCGCGTTCGTGCAGGGCATCGGCTTTATCGTCGCGGCGATTTCGCCCGTGATCGCGGGGCGTCTGCGCGATCTGACGGGCGGCTTCGCCGCTGCGTGGATCATGCTTGCAGTCTGCATTGCCGCAATGATCGCGCTGACCTTCGCGTTCTCGCCGCGCAGCTACGGGCGCTGGCTCGGGCCGCGATAGCGCTCCCCCTCCACTTCGCGCCGCGCGACACAACGCCCACGCAACGCAATGCGCGCGCCGTCAATGCGCTTGACCGCGCTAAATGAGTGCAGCGGGCCGCGCCGCGCACTGCTGCGGTGCAATACAAGAACTCGGCGAGTAATCCGCGAAGCCTTGTCCAGCAAGGCTCCCAGCGATTGCTGCCAGATGGCATGCTAGTTGCAAATAGGTGAGCGCTCCTTGCAAGGGCGCAAGGCGGCACGCGGGGCGGCGACGGGAAGGCGCAGCCACGCAGGAACCCGGCAACGCGGCATTCCGCGCGACATCGCGCGAGAGAACAGAGTGCCGCGGAGCGCCATAATCGGTCGGGCAATGACGTTCGACGTTCGTCGCATCGGGCAAAGCATCCCGGCGCGACCCACGACAGAACATCGATCATGAGCAAACCCCGACTCGTCGTCATCGGCAATGGCATGGCCGGCATCCGCACGCTCGAAGAGTTGCTGACGATCGCGCCCGACCACTACGACATCACTGTCTTCGGGGCCGAGCCGCATCCGAACTACAACCGCATTCTTCTGTCGCCCGTGCTAGCAGGCGAGCAGACCTTCAACGACATCGTTCTCAATCCGCTCGAATGGTACGAAGCGAACGGCATCGCGCTGCACATGGGCAAGACCGTCGAGCGCATCGACCGCGTGCGCCGCAAGGTCGTCGCGAGCGACGGCACCGAGGCACACTATGACCGCCTGCTGATCGCGACGGGCTCGACGCCCTTCATCCTGCCCATCCCCGGCAACACGCTGAAAGGCGTAATCACGTATCGCGACATCTACGACACGCAGACGATGATCGATACGGCCGCCGTCAAAAAGCACGCGGTGGTGATCGGCGGCGGGCTGCTCGGGCTCGAGGCGGCGAACGGCCTGAAGCTGCGCGGCATGGACGTGACCGTCGTGCATCTCGCCGACACGCTGCTCGAACGTCAGCTCGACGCGACGGCGGGCAAGCTGCTGCAACGCTCGCTCGAAGCGCGCGGCCTCGGCTTCCTGTTGAGCACGGCGACGACGGAAATCATCGGCAACGATGCGGGTGAAGTGGCGGGCGTGCGCTTCAGGAACGGCGATACGCTCGCGACCGATCTCGTCGTGATGGCAGCGGGCATTCGTCCGAACACCGCGCTCGCGGAAGCGGCGGGCCTCTACTGCAATCGCGGCGTGGTCGTGAGCGATGCGCTGCAAACGTACGATCCGCGCATCTATGCCGTCGGCGAATGCGTGAGCCATCGCGGCATCGCGTATGGTCTCGTCGCGCCCCTCTTCGAGCAGGCGAAGGTGTGCGCGAATCACCTCGCGCTGATGGGCATCGGCAGCTACAAGGGCTCGGTGATGTCGACCAAGCTCAAGGTGACGGGCATCGATCTCTTCTCGGCCGGCGACTTCATGGGCACCGAAGGCACGGAGGAAATCGTGCTGTCGGACCCGTCGGGCGGCGTCTACAAAAAGCTCGTGATCAAGGACGATCAGCTCGTTGGCGCGTGCCTCTATGGCGATACCGCCGACGGTGCGTGGTACTTCAAGCTGCTGCGCGAAGGCCGCAAGCTCGGCGAGTTGCGCGATCACATCATGTTCGGGGAATCGAGTGTCGGCGACGCGGGCGTGCAAGGCCAGAGCCGCGCCGCCGCGATGGCCGACAGCGACGAAGTGTGCGGCTGCAATGGCGTATGCAAGGGCACGATCGTCAAGGCGATCACGGAAAAAGGACTCTTCACCGTCGACGACGTGAAGAAGCACACGAAGGCCGCGAGCTCATGCGGCTCGTGCACGGGTCTCGTCGAGCAGATCCTGATGAGCACCGTCGGCTCCGACTTTCAGGAAACCCCTAAAACAAAGGCCATTTGCGCGTGCACGGACCGCAACCACGGCGAAGTGCGCAAGGCGATCCGCGACCAGCATCTGCTCACGCATCGCGACGTATACGACTTCCTCGAATGGCGCACGCCGAACGGCTGCGCGACGTGCCGCCCCGCGATCAACTACTACCTGCTGTCGACGTGGCCGCGCGAAGCCGTCGACGATCCGCAAAGCCGGTTCGTCAACGAACGCGTGCACGCGAACATCCAGAAGGACAACACGTTCTCCGTCATCCCGCAGATGAAGGGTGGCGTGACGAACCCGGCGGAGTTGCGCCGCATCGCCGATGTCGCGGACAAATACAACGTGCCGATGGTCAAGGTGACGGGCGGCCAGCGCATCGACCTGCTTGGCGTGAAGAAGGAAGACCTGCCGAACGTGTGGAAGGACCTCGGCATGAAGTCGGGGCACGCATACGGCAAGTCGATCCGCACCGTGAAAACGTGCGTGGGCAGCGAGTTCTGCCGCTTCGGCACGCAGAACAGCACGCAGATGGGCATCGACCTCGAAACGATGCTCGCGAACATGTGGTCACCGCACAAGGTGAAGCTCGCCGTATCCGGCTGTCCACGCAACTGCGCGGAAGCGGGCATCAAGGACGTGGGCGTGATCGCCGTCGACAGCGGCTGGGAACTGTACGTGGGCGGCAACGGCGGCATCAAGACGGAAGTCGCGCAATTTCTCGCGAAGGTGAAGACGGCCGAAGAGGTGAAGGAATACACGGGCGCGTTCCTGCAACTGTATCGCGAGGAAGCGTATTACCTCGACCGCACCGTGCATTACATCGCGCGTGTCGGGCTCGACTACGTGAAGCAGAAAGTGGTCGACGATGCGGCGAATCGCAACGCACTGTACGAGCGCCTGCTCTATTCGCTCGAAGGCTTGCCCGATCCGTGGGAAGCGCGCATCGGCGGCAAGCAGAAGCACGAATACATTCCGCTCAAGGTCGTCGCCTGAAGCGCGGCACCGGACAACGCAGAGGACAGAGAAACATGGACATGCAGGTCACTCACTCCTGGACGCGCGTGTGCGACGTCGCCGATATTCCGCGCCTGGGCAGCCGCGTGCTCGAACGCGACGGCGGCAACGTCGCGATCTTCCGCACGGCCGCCGACAACGTCTTCGCGCTGCTCGACCATTGCCCGCACAAGGGCGGCGCGCTGTCGCAAGGCATCGTGCACGGCGAAACGGTCACGTGCCCGCTGCACGCGTGGAATATCGATCTGGCGAGCGGCGCCGCGAAAGCCCCCGACGAAGGCTGCGCGCGTCATTTCCCCGTGCGCGTCGACAGCGACGGCGCGGTGTGGCTGGACCTTGACTGAGTGTCGTCGCGGCAACAGGGAGTCACGATGAAAACCGTTACCCGATCCACCTGCTGCTATTGCGGCGTCGGCTGTGGCGTGCTGATCGAAGCGGAGAACGGGCGCATCACGGATGTTCAGGGCGACCCCGAGCATCCCGCGAATTTCGGCAGGCTGTGCAGCAAGGGGCTCGCGCTCGCGTCGAGTGCGCAGAGCCTGACGGGCCGCGCGCTCCGCCCTGAAATGCGCATGTATCGCGCGGAAGCACGCCGCCCCGTCGAATGGAGCGATGCACTCGATCACGTCGCCGCGCGCTTTGCCGACGTGATCGAACGGCATGGCCCGGACGCCGTCGCGTTTTACGTGTCGGGCCAGTTGCTGACAGAAGACTATTACGTATTCAACAAGCTCGCGAAGGGCTTGATCGGCACGAACAACATCGATACGAATTCGCGGCTGTGCATGTCGAGCGCCGTCGCCGCCTACAAGATGGCGCTCGGCGCGGACGGCCCGCCCACGTGCTACGACGATCTCGAACATGCGCAGACCGTGCTGTTCGCGGGCAGCAACATGGCGTGGGCGCATCCCGTGCTGTTTCGCCGGCTCGAAGACGCGAAGGCGAAGAACCCGGCCGTGCGCTGGATCGTCGTCGATCCGCGCCGCACGGATACGGCGTCGATGGCCGACCTGCATCTGCAGATTCAACCCGGCACCGACGTCGCGCTCTTCAACGGCATGCTGCATCACCTGATCTGGGAGGGGCTGATCGATCGCGATTACATCGAGCGTCACACGGAAGGTTTCGATGCATTGAAGCGTCTCGTGCGCGAGTTCACGCCGCGCGCGGCCGCCGAATTGTGCGGCATCGCGGAACACGATCTGATGCAGGCAGCCGAGTGGTTCGGCGCGAGCGATGCCGCGCTGTCGCTCTACTGCATGGGCCTGAACCAGTCGAGCCACGGCACCGACAAGAATCTCGCGCTGATCAATCTGCATCTCGCGACGCGCCAGATCGGCAAACGCGGCGCGGGCCCATTTTCGCTGACAGGTCAGCCAAACGCGATGGGCGGGCGCGAAGTCGGCGGCATGGCGACGATGCTGGCTGCGCATCGCGACATCGGCAACGCCGCGCATCGCGACGAAGTGGCGAAGCTCTGGGGCCTCGCCGACGCCGCGCGCCTGTCCGATCGCCCGGGTCTCCCCGCCGTCGAGATGTTCGAGGCGATGCGCAGCGGCAAGATCAAGGCCGTATGGATCGCGTGCACGAATCCTGCTCACTCGATGCCCGATATCGCGAAGGTGCGCGAGGCATTGAGCAAGGCCGAATTCGTCGTCGTGCAGGAGGCGTTCATGCAGACGGACACCGTTCCGTTCGCGGACGTCGTGCTGCCCGCCGCGACGTGGGGCGAGAAGTCCGGCACGGTCACGAATTCCGAGCGCCGCATTTCGCGCGTGCGCGCCGCAGTCGAGCCTGCCGGCGACGCGAAGCCCGACTGGTGGATCGCCCGCGAAATCGCGCAGCGCCTCGAAAAGCGCATCGCGCATGCAGGCTCGACGCTGTTCGGCTATGCATCGACGCAAGCGATTTTCGACGAACACCGCACGCTGACGCAGGGCCGCGATCTCGACATCATGGGCATCAGCTACGGGCTGCTCGACGAAGCGGGTCCGCAGCAATGGCCCTATCGCGCCGATGCAAAAGAAGCCGAAGCGCGCCGCTACACGGACGGCGTGTTCGCGACCGGCAACGGCAAGGCGCGCTTTCACGCGACGCCGTATCTGGGCGTCGCCGATGCCGTCAACGCGCGCTATCCGTTCCGTCTGACCACGGGCCGGCTACGCGACCAGTGGCACGGCATGAGCCGCACGGGGCGCGTCGGCAAGCTGTTCTCGCATGCGCCGGAACCCGCGCTCACGATGCAACGCGCGGATGCCACGCGACGCGGCCTGAGCGAAGGCGACCTCGTGCGCATCGCGAGCCGCCGCGGCGCCCTCGTGCTGCCGTTGCAGCTTTCAAGCGACGTGCCCTCGGGCACCGTGTACGCGCCGATGCACTGGAGCGGCCAGTTCCTCGCCAGCGGCGGCATCAACGAAACGACGCACGGCGCCGTCGATCCGCATTCGAAGCAGCCTGAACTGAAGCACGCGGCCGTGCGCATCGAACGCGCCGAACTGCCTTGGCGCGTGCTCGCCGCGCGCCGCGGCGACACGCTCGCGATGCACGCGGCCGTGCAGCCGCTGCTCGCGGAATGCGCGTATGCATCGGTGTCGTTCGAGGAAGGCGATCTGATCGTGCTGCGAGCCGCTCACGCCGAAGCGCCGCAAGGCTGGCTCGAACGCGTCTACGCCGCGCTCGATCTGCCCAAGGGCGACGACACGCTCGAGTACCGCGATGCGCGGCGTCAAACGGACAAGCGCGTGATCTGGCGCGACAACGTGATCGACGGCTTTGTGCTCGCGGGCGATGTCGCGAACGGCGACACGCTGATGGAGCAACTGCGCGCCGCGCAGCCGTGGCTCGGCCCGCGCTTCGCCGCGTTCTCACAGCAACGTCAGCATGCGGCGCCGCGCGATCGCGTCGTGTGCAGCTGCAAGCAGGTGAAGGAATCGCGCATCAACGAGGCGATCGCGCACGGCGCGACAGTGCCCGAGCTGAAAGCGGCGCTCGGTTGCGGCACGGTCTGTGGGTCGTGTGTGCCGGAATTGAAGCGAATGTGCGAGACTGTTGCTGTCGCCAGTTGAAGCGTAGGGCGGAACCCGCGATCCGACGCAACGAACCTGCTTGAACCCACACCATTCGATGCCGTGCCATCCATGCTGCGCGTTTTGCTCGTAACCGATACCGACAAGCCGATCGGCGAGTTGCGCGACGTGCTCGCGCGGCTCGGCTATCACATGCTCGCCGCCACGGCCTCGCCGCAAGCGCTGCACAAGACCGTCGAAAGCGAACGGCCGGACGTCATCATCATCGACACGGAATCGCCGTCGCGCGATACGCTCGAACAGCTTGCCGTGATGAACGCGACGGCGCCGCGCCCCGTGCTGATGTTCAGCAACGACGCGAACCAGCAGCTGATTCGCGACGCCGTCAGCGCAGGCGTCACCGCGTATCTCGTCGAAGGGCTCGAGACACAGCGTCTCGCGCCGATACTCGAAGTCGCGCTCGCGCGCTTTGCACAGGAGTCGCAACTGCGCGAGCGGCTTGCGCAGGCCGAGAACGAACTCGCCGAGCGCAAGCTGATCGACCGCGCGAAACGCCTGCTGATGGACTCGCAGAAGATGACCGAAAATGCCGCCTACGCGACGATGCGCAAGCGAGCGATGAATCAGGGCGTGAAGCTCGCCGAGGTCGCGCGCCAGATCGTCGCCACGGCCGGCTCGCCAGATTGAGGCGCTGTCCATGAACACTTCCGCACACATCCGCTCCTTCGACGAAACGGGCACGCTCGAAAAGACTCACTTGCGCCTGGGCTTCGTCGCGCTCAGCGATGCCGCGCCGCTCGTCGCCGCGAAGCTGCTCGAATTCGGCCACGCGCACGGACTCACGATCGAACTGCTGAAGCAGCCGTCGTGGGCCGCGATCCGCGACAAGCTGCTGTCCGGCGATCTCGATGCCGCGCATGCGCTCTATGGCCTCGTGTATGGCGTGCAGCTCGGCCTCGGCGGACCGCAAACCGATATGGCCGTGCTGATGGTGCTCAACCGCAACGGCCAGGGGATCACGATGTCGAAGCGTCTCGCCGACGCGCTCGACGAACACAAGACGCTGCCCGCCGCGCTCGCGACGCTCGGCCGCAAGCCCGTTTTCGCGCAGACGTTCCCGACGGGCACGCACGCGATGTGGTTGTATTACTGGCTCGCGTCGCAAGGCGTGCATTCGTTGCGCGATATCGAAAGCGTGGTCATTCCGCCGCCGCAGATGGTCGATGCGCTCGCGCAGGACCGGCTCGACGGGCTGTGCGTCGGCGAGCCGTGGAATGCCGTCGCGCAGGAGCGAAGCGTGGGCAGAACGATTGCGGCGACGAGCGAAGTGTGGCCCGATCATCCGGAGAAAGTGCTCGCTAGCCGGCGCGATTTCGTCAAGCGCCATCCGAACACGGCGCGTGCGCTCGTGCAAACGATGCTCGAGGCGTGCCGCTGGCTCGACGACGATGAGCATCGCGTGGAGATCTCGCGCTGGCTTGCTGCCGATGAGTTTATCGGCGTGCCTGCTGGTTCGATCACGCCGCGTTTGCTCAAGGCGGGTTCGGATGCGAACCCGGATGCAAAGCGCCGCGCTGTGCAGTTCTTCGAAGACGGCATGGTGAACTATCCGCATCCGTCAGAGGGGACGTGGTTCTTTACGCAATTCGCGCGCTGGCGAATGACGGACTGGCGTGGAGATTTTTCAGAGATTGCTGGCGAAGTCAATCAGACGGCGTTGTATCGTCAGGCAGCCTCGAATGTGGGCGTGAATGTCCCTGCACACTCGCCCTCTTCGCTATTGATCGACGGACGCGAATGGAACGGCATTGCCGACGAGGCCTATGTGAAGGGATTCTCGATCAGGGCGTGAAGCATGTTTCGACTGCGCTCCGGCGTGAATTGCAGCACGCCGGGGCGCCCCATCGCCGACACTCAATGCGTGGCGATATAAGCCTTCACAGCCGGCAACCCATCTTTCCCATCGATCGTCTGCACGCCCGCAAGCCACTTGTCCAGCGCTTGCGGATTCGCCTTCAGCCACGTGAGCGCGGCCTTGTTCGCGTCTTCCTTGTTCATGATCGGGACCATCACGTGATTCTCGATGGATGTCGTGAACTGCAGGTTCGACACGAGCTTCGCCGCATTCGGGCAACGCTGCGCATAGTCGGGCGGCGTGGCCGTGAAGACTTTTGCCTCGCCGTAGTTCGGCCCGAATACGTCGTCGCCGCCGGCAAGATAATCGATCTTCATCTGCACGTTCATCGGATGCGGTTCCCAGCCGAGGAACACGATCCACTTCTTCTCGCGAATCGCGCGGTTCACTTCGACCAGCATGCCCGCCTCGCTCGACTCGACCAGCTTGAACTTGCCGAGCCCGAACTGATTGCCGTCGATCATCTTCTTGATCAGCGCATTGCCGTCGTTGCCCGGCTCGATGCCGTAAAGCTTGCCGTCGAGCTTGTCCGCGTACTTCTGGATGTCGCTAAAGTTCTTCAGGCCGCCGTTATACACATAGTCAGGCACGGCGAGCGTGTATTTCGCGCCCGTCAGGTTCGGCGTCGCGAGCACCTTGATCGAGCCCGCCTTCACGAACGGCTGGATGATCGGGTCCATCGTCGGCGCCCAGTAGCCGAGAAATACGTCGATCTGCTTGCTCTTGATGCCCGCAAACGTGATCGGCACGGACGCGATCGTTTTCGTCGGGTTGTAGCCGAGCCCCTGAAAGATCGTCGACGCAAGGCCCGTCGTCGCGGCGATGTCGGTCCACCCGACGTCGGCGAAACGGACGTTGCGGCACACGGCGGGATCGGCGGCGTGCGCGGTTGCGGCGGCCGTGCCCAGCAGGGCAGCCGCCATCATCAGCTTGCGTTTCATTGCATTCTCCTCGGAGTAATTTTGCTAGCTCGCCTGACGCCGTTCGACGCTCGGCGCATGGCCGAACTGCGCGCGATAGGCTTTGCTGAAATGACACGGCGAGTGAAAGCCGCACACGGCCGTCACGCGCGCAATCGATGCGTCCGTCGTGCGCAGCAGATCGCGCGCGCGCCGCAAACGCAGCGACAGGTAGTAGTGGGTCGGCGACACGTTCAGATAGACCTTGAACATGCGCTGCAAATGACGTTGCGACAGCTGCACGAGCCGCGCGAGTTCTTCGAGCGACAAAGGCTCTTCGATATTCGCTTCCATCAGCCGCACGACTTCGATTAGCTCGGCGCGCGAAAAGCCGACGCGCGCATCGACGGGTATCGGCTGCGGATCGCTCGCGCTGCGGATGCGTTCGAGGATGAACTGCTCCGATACCTGCGCCGCGAGGTTCTGTCCAAATCGGCTGCCGACGAGATTCAGCATCAGGTCGAGCGGCGCAGTGCCGCCCGTGCACGTCAAGCGATCTCGATCGATCACGAACAGCTCGTCGGCGAAGCGCACGTGCGGATATTCCTTGTGCAGCACGGACATATCTTCCCAATGCACCGCGCAGCTGTATCCGTCGAGCAGGCCCGCCGCCATCAGCGCATACGCGCCCGTGCAGATGCCGCCCAACGGTACGCCTTGCGCGGCGACATCCGCGAGCAAGGTTCTGATGTTCGCATCGACGGCATTGCGGATCTGCGTGCCGCCGCAGACGATCAGCACATCGGGCATGCCCGCTTCTTCGAGCGAGCGCGTCGGCTTGACGGTCATGCCGTTGCTCGCCCGCACGGGCACGCCGTCATGCGTGAGGACCGACCAGCGATAGTGCTGCGCGCGCGACACATAGTTCGCCATTCGCAGCACCTCGACCGCGCTCGTGAACGCGATCATCGAAAAACTGGGCAACGTCAGAAAGCCCACATGCGCAAGATTCGACAACGCCGCTTCGGCCCTGATAGACGACACGTCGCGCTCCGTGATGCACAAAGAAGAGTGTGTTCGGCCACCGCGAGAGCCCTGAGGCTCTCGCGGGACGACCACTTATTGGTTGTATTGCAGGCGAGCCGGAGAACTGGCGCCAGTGTCGATACGACGGAGTTTTAGCTTTGCGCGACCACCGCCTGTTCGCGGCGCACACGCATCACGCTGCGCAGACCGGCGAAGCGCGGCGCGGCAGCCGAGCCGGGCGAGCGGCCGAAGCTCTCGGTGATGCGGTCCAGAATGATGGCGAGCAGCACGACGGACAGACCGCTTTCGAATCCGAGGCCGATATCGAGGCGCTGAATGCTCGCGAGCACATCGTTGCCCAAGCCGCCTGCGCCCACCATCGACGCGATGATCACCATCGACAGCGCCATCATGATCGTCTGGTTCACGCCCTGCATGATCGAAGGCAGCGCATTCGGGAACTGCACCTTGTAGAGCAGTTGCCACGGCGTGCAGCCGAAGGCCTGCCCTGCTTCGACGATTTCGCGGTTCACGTGCTTGATGCCGAGGCTCGTCAGACGCACGGCGGGCGGCATCGCGAAGATCACGGTAGAGAGAATGCCAGGCACGCGGCCAAGGCCGAACAGCATCGCAGCGGGAATCAGGTAGACGAAGGCGGGCATCGTCTGCATCAGGTCGAGAATCGGGCGCACGATCATCTGCACGTGCTTGTTCTTCGCGGCCCAGATGCCGAGCGGAATGCCGAACACGAGGCTGATGAGCGTCGACGACAATGTGAGGCCCAATGTGATGACCGTCTGGTCCCAGAAACCCGTCGCGTAGATCAGCAATAGCGAAGCAGTCGCGAATATTGCAAAGCGCCAGCCGACTCGCCACAAGCCGATCGCGATGAAGAACGCCATCAACGCCCACATCGGAATGGCTTGCAGGCCATGTTCGATCATTGCGGCGAAGCTCTCGATCGCCTTGCCGATCGAATCGAACGTGCTCGCGTCGTGGTCGAGCAGATAGTGAACGGACTGGTCGACCCAACGGCCGAGTGGAATGATCTCAGACATGGGCACCACCTCGATTGCGCGTAATGACTTTCAGAACAGCCGCCTGATCGACGGAACCGCAATAGCGGTCTTCGTCGTCGACGACAGGCAGCGCGGTCGTGCTCGCGCACACGCGCGACACCACATGGTCGAGCGGCGCGCCGCGCGAAATGCATTCGATCTTCTTGAGCGACGCCGTGCCGTTGCTCATGTTACCTACCGCATCGCGCGTGACGAAGCCGCGAATGCGGCGCTCCGCATCCAGCACGAACGCGTATTCGGCGCTGCCGTTCAGCGACTCGGCGACGCTCTTCTGGTCCAGATCGCGCACGGTGGGCACGCCGTTCGCCTGCATCAGATCGCCGGCTGTCAGATAGCGGCTCGTGTCGACGCCTTCGAAGAACGCGCGCACGTAGTCGTCGGCGGGATTTGCGATGATGTCCTGCGGCGTGCCGATCTGCACCACGCGACCGCCTTCCATGATCGCGATGCGGCTGCCGATGCGCAGCGCCTCTTCCAGATCGTGCGACACGAAGAGGATCGTGCGGCGCTGGTTCTTTTGCAGTTCCAGCAGCACGTTCTGCATTTCCTTGCGCTTCAACGGATCGAGCGCGGAGAACGCTTCGTCCATGATCATCAGCGACGGGTTCACGGCAAGCGCACGCGCAAGACCCACGCGCTGCTGCATGCCGCCCGACAGCTCCGATGGCAGCTTGCCCGCAAACGTCGCGAGACCCACCTGCTCGAGCACGTCGAGCGCGCGCTTCTCGCGCTCCTTGCGTCCCATGCCCGCCACTTCGAGACCGAACGCGGCATTCGCCAGCACCGTGCGTTGCGGCATCAGCGCGAACGACTGGAACACCATGCTCATGTCGGTGCGGCGCAGCGACGTCAGCTCGGAACGCTTGATGGCTGCAACATCGCGGCCATCGATGACGACCTTGCCGGCCGTCGGTTCGACGAGCCGGTTGATGAGACGGATCAGCGTGGACTTGCCGGAACCCGACAGGCCCATCAGCACGAAAATCTCGCCTTCCTGTACGTCGAAGGACGCATTGTGAACGCCCACGACATGCCCCGTTTTCGCGAAGACCTCGTCTTTCGACGCGCCTCGCGAGAGCATGTCCTGAGCCAGTTTCGGGTTGGGTCCGAAAACCTTACATAATCCTTCGACCACGACCTTTGGGGATTTCATTGAGTCCATCTCCTCGTGGTGCAGGCGCCGGCCCGCACAGTGTGACTACATAGTTGCCAGAAAAAACCCCGCCTAGCCGACTAATTGCGACAGACGCTTGCGGAAATACGACACGGACAAAAGAGAACGGCCGTTAGGGGATGGGCGCAAGGCTTGCCCAGCAAGGGTTTGTGACGATGGTGCAGTGCGTGATGCGCGGATGCGCATGTCGCTTGTGGAAAGGTGCGTGTCCATTCGGCGAGTCAGGCGATGCGTCGCGCGGCTTGCGCGGCCTTGCCCTGCCATAGAAGTGCGGCGATGTCGATGCGGTTTTGTCCGTGGTCGCGCTCTGCTGCAATGCAACTGCGCTGCTCCGTGACGCGAGCCGCTACGGCATGGATGCATGCATCGCGTGGCGAATCGGCTAAGCTCATCTTGCAGCGACAGGACAACGAAGAAGCAGACAAAACGAAGCAGACCCAGGAGACATCATGCGCAAACTTCGCTCGCAAAGCTGGTTCGGCGGCAACGACAAGGACGGCTTCATTCATCGCTCGTGGATGAAGAACCAGGGCATTCCTCACGACGAATTCGACGGCCGCCCCGTGATCGGCATCTGCAATACGTGGTCCGAACTCACGCCCTGCAACGCCCACTTTCGCGAGCTCGCCGAGTACGTCAAACGCGGCGTGCGCGAAGCGGGCGGCCTGCCACTCGAATTCCCCGTGATGTCGCTCGGCGAATCGAATTTACGGCCCACGGCGATGCTGTTTCGCAACCTGGCTTCGATGGATGTCGAGGAGTCGATACGCGGCAATCCTATCGACGGCGTGATTCTGCTCGTCGGTTGCGACAAGACCACGCCTGCGCTGCTGATGGGCGCGGCGTCGTGCAATCTGCCCGCATTAGCGGTATCCGGTGGGCCGATGCTCAACGGCCGCTTTCGCGGACGCACGCTCGGCTCGGGCACGGGCGTGTGGCAGATGTCCGAAGAAGTGCGCGCGGGCGCGATGAGCCAGCAGGAATTCATCGACGCGGAATCGTGCATGAACCGCTCGCGCGGCCATTGCATGACGATGGGCACGGCATCGACGATGGCGTCGATGGTCGAATCGCTCGGCATGGGGCTGCCGCACAATGCGGCGATTCCCGCCGTCGATGCGCGCCGCCAGGTGCTTGCGCATCTCGCGGGAAGGCGCATCGTCGAGATGGTGCGTGACGACGTGACGATGGACAAGATCCTCACGCGCGAGGCCTTCGAGAACGCGATCCGCACGAACGCGGCAATCGGCGGATCGACGAATGCCGTCGTGCATCTGATCGCGCTCGCAAAGCGCATCGGCGTCGACCTCAAGCTCGAAGACTGGGAACTCGGATCGAACGTGCCGTGCCTCGTGAATCTGCAGCCGTCCGGCGAGTACCTGATGGAGGATTTCTATTACGCGGGCGGCTTGCCTGCGGTGCTGCGTCAACTGGGCGAACAAGGTCTTCTGCATCGCGATGCAATGACCGTCAACGGCAAGACGATCTGGGAGAACGTTTTCGACGCGGCCAACTATGACCAGAAAGTGATCACGACTTTCGCCGAGCCGTTCAAGCCGCACGCGGGCATCGCCGTGCTCCGAGGCAATCTCGCGCCGAATGGCGCCGTCATCAAGCCGTCGGCGGCGACGGCTTCGTTGCTGAAGCATCGAGGCCGCGCGGTGGTATTCGAGAACGTCGAAGAACTGCACGCGAAGATCGACGACGACTCGCTCGATATCGACGAGCACTGCGTGATGGTGCTCAAAGGCGCGGGACCGAAAGGCTATCCGGGATTCGCGGAAGTCGGCAACATGCCGTTGCCGAAAAAGGTCCTGAAAAAAGGCATTACGGACATGGTCCGCATTTCCGACGGCCGCATGAGCGGCACCGCGTATGGCGCCGTCGTGCTGCACGTGTCGCCCGAAGCGGCGGCAGGCGGGCCGCTCGCACTCGTGCAGACGGGCGACATGATCGAGCTCGACGTCGACGCGCGGCGCCTGCATCTCGACGTGTCCGATGAAGAGCTCTCACGGCGCCGCGCCGCATGGCGCGCGCCTGAATTGCCGGCGCGCGGCTACTATCGGCTCTACGTCGAGCACGTATTGCAGGCCGACGAGGGCGCCGATCTGGACTTCCTCGTCGGCGCGAGCGGCGCACCCGTGCCGCGCGAATCGCATTGATACGGCATCGATCATGACGATCATCACGTCACGCCTGGATTCGTTTTCGCCGCGCGGCATATGGCCCGTGCTCTACGCGTACTTCGACGCCGACAACGCGCTCGATCGGCATGCCATTCACACGCAGATCGATCACACGATCAAAGCGGGCGCGAGCGGCATCGCGATTCTGGGTCTTGCGACTGAAGCGAACCGCCTGTCGCTGGACGAGAAACAACGCTTTATCGAATGGACCCGCGAACACGTCGGCAACCGCGTTCCGCTGGCCGTCACGATCACAGGTGATACCGTCGATGCGCAACTCGCGCTCGCGGATTACGCAGTGGAACACGGCGCGTCGTCGCTGATCCTTCAGCCGCCTTCCATGCGCGACAAACCCGAATCGTTCTACTTCGAGTTCTTCTCGCAAGTCATGGCGCGGATAAAAGTGTCTGTGGGAATTCAGAATGCGCCCGAGTATCTGGGCGTGGGCCTGTCGGTGCAATCGCTCGTCACGCTTTCCGCGCAGAGCCCGCAATTCCAGTGGCTAAAAGGTGAAGGTCCGGCCACGGTCATTCAATCGACAATAGAACGCCTGCGCGAACAAGGCAGCCCACTGCCCGTTTTCAATGGACGCGGCGGACAGGAACTCATCGACAACCTTCGCGGCGGTTGCGCGGGACTGATCGTTGCACCCGATACATTCGACTGGCAAGCCGCTATTTTCGACGCCTTTGTCAAAGGCGATCACGCGAACGCCGAAGCGCTGTATGAACGCATCCTGCCGTCGGTCGTATTCGTGATGCAATCGCTCGACGCATTGACGTGCTATGGCAAACGCATCGCTGCATGGCGAATGGGTTTCGACGTCGTACATGATCGCGGCATGCGCCCAACCGCGTTCGGACTCGAATGCGCGCGGCGGTTCGCAAGCCGGCTCCGTCCGTTCGCGGACCAGCGTCAGACGCGCGTCTGATGCAAATGCAAAGGGGGAAGACGCTTGCGCGCTTCCCCCTTCAGCTTCAGCGTGACGCGCGCGTTACTGCGCTGCCGATGCTGCTTCGTCGCTGGCTGCCTTTGCCGGCGCTGCCTTGTGAGCGTGGTGCTTGCTGGCGTGATGCTTCTTCGCGTGATGCTTTGCGGCCGATGCCGATGCAACCGCCGGTGCCTGTTCCGTGGCAGCGGCAGCCGATGCCGTGGCGGCAGGTGCCGATGCCTGCGCGAATGCGGCGACCGAGAACAGACCTGCCAGAGCGGCAGCGATGATGTGCTTGTTCATTGACTTGATTCCTCAAAACCTTGCATTGATTAAACGGCTCACGGGCCGCCGACCCGACAGGTCATCGCTCTAAACGCCTCGCCTGACAAAGCGTTGACGACTTTTTCCGCGCCTCTTCATTTTTGACAGTTATTGACGAACAGTTGAACGCTCAACGAAGCATCGTGTTGATTTCGACGACGTCCGTGAGGCTCAACGTCGACGTATCGCCTTTTAGCTGCAACAACGTGACGACGGCGTCGTAGCGGGCTGCGAGCAGATCTCGCTGCGCGGAATAGAGCGTATCGATTGCGCGCAATACGTCGATGCTCGTGCGTGTGCCGACCTTGTAGCCGATCCGTGTCGCCGCGAGCGTTTCGCGGCACGACGCGACCAGATGCACGAGCATGTCCACGCGTGCGCGGCCTTGCTGATAGCGGGCGTAGTTGTCCCGAGCGGATGCGTCGGCCGTGCGCGCCGCGCCGACGAGCGCTTGCATCGCCTCGTCCTGCAGCGCCTCGGTTTGCCTGACTTTCGATTGCGTCGCCCCGCCCGCGTACAGCGGAATCGACACGCCGAGCATGCCCGTTGCCGTCGTCGTCGGTCGTGCGTAGCCGGATGCCGCGCCCGACGGCGTATAACTGCCCGTCAGATACACGGACGGATAGTGCTCGCCCTTCGCCTTGGCAACATCGAACTTCGCGACCTGCCATTCGAGCTGCTTCTGTTGCACCGGATAGCCGTGATCCTTCGCCTGATTCGCCCACGAATCGGCGTCCTCGGGCGCGAGACGCGGCAGCGCAAGCGTATCGGGCAAACGCGACAGCGCGTCGAGCGGCACGCCCGTCACCTGCTCCAGCGCGCGGCGTTTCGCGGCAAGCGCGTTTTGCGCGTCCGACTGCTGCAACGTGACCTGCTCGCGCGAAGTCATCGCTTCGTGCATGTCAATGACGGTTGCCTCGCCGGCCGCGCGGTTGCGTTGCAGAATCTGGATCTGCGTGTCGATGGCGGCGCCGTAGTCGGACGCGCGCTTCACTTCGTCCTCCGCCGCGAGTTCGTCGAAGTAGGCGCGCACGGCGCGCAGCAACGCCGTCTGCTGCGCGAAGTCCACGTTGACCGCGCCCAGCGCTTCGACATAATCGGCCTGCCTGTAGGCTTCCCATTTGGTCCAGTCGAAGATCGGCTGCGTGAGCGACACGGTCCAGCCGTTCTGCCAGTACGACGTGCGCGGAAAGCCTTGCGTCGCGATGCTGTTGTACGTGCGTCCCCAGCCTCCCGAGATCTGCGGCAAAAGCGCTGCGCGCGCCTGCGGCACCGCCTCTTTCGCGGCGACCTGAGCGGCCCGCGCCTGCGCCAGATCGGCGTCGTGCCCGAGCGCCTGCTGCACGACGGTGACGAGATCGGCGGCCCGAGCGCTTGCGCCGAGGTTGAGCAAACAGAATGCTGCCGCCATCGCGAGTGAGTGTTTGAAACTATGCATGCAACGCGTCCACTTCGATATGACCATGAGTTGACGGCTCGCGCATCAACGCGCCGTCGATGAGCCGGTAGCGCGTGCCGAAGCTCGCGGCAAGCGACATGTCGTGTGTAATCACGACGACCGTGCAATCGAGGCGCTGCAGCAGCGCGCCGATGTGCTCGACGGATGCCGGATCGAGGTTCGACGTGGGCTCGTCGAGCAGCAACAGGCTGCGCTGCTGATAGAGCGCGCGTGCAAGCAGGAGCCGCTGTCGCTGACCCGCGGAGATGTTGGCAATCGTGTCGCTGATGACAGTGCGCGTGCGCATCGGCAGACGCATCACGTCGTTCCACAGGCCCACGTCTTCGAGCACCGATTGCACGCGCGCTTCGTCGATATTTCCCGAGAACAGCGACACGTTATCCGCGATCGAGCCGTGCAGAATCAGGTCGCCCTGCCGCATGTGCGCGGCGTGCCGGCGTATTTCATCGACGGTGAGGTTCGGCCATGCGATGCCGTTCAGCGATATCTCTCCATGCTGAAGCGGCACTGCCGCAGACAGCAGCTTGAAGAGCGTCGACTTGCCCGCGCCCGATGGACCGATGATCGCAATCTTGTCGCCCGCGCGGATGTCGATGCTCGCGTTCTTCAGCACCGGCTGGTCGGACACGCCATAGCTGAATGTCACGTCGCGCATGTCGATGCGCTCGAACGCGTGCACTTCCGTTGCACGGTTGGTATCCGAAGGCGGCGCGTAACGCTCTTCTTCGCACTCCGCGATATCGTCCACGCGCGCGACGGGCACGCTAAGCATGAAATGCGAGAATACGCCGTTGACCGTGCGCGCAAAACGCTCGGACATCAGCGACTTGTAGATCAGGAAGGAATAGAACACGCCGACCGATACCTTCCCGCCCAGCATCAACCGGGCGGAGAACCACGTGATCAGGATCGTGTCCGTGTACTGCACGGCCTTGAGAATGGCGTCGCGCGCGCTGCTCAGGCGGTTGGAGGTGAGAAGCGCAGCCACGTACTCCTTGTACTTCGACATGAAGATTCCCGTGCGCCTCGTCTCCCCTTGCGCCAGTTTGATCAGCGAAGCCGCGCGTATCGTTTCGATCAGCGCGTCGTCGCAGCGCGCCGACGTTTCCAGCACGAGCGCGTGGCTGTCGCGCATCTGCGCGAACATGCCGAGCGCAATCGCCAGATAGGCGATGAACATGGCCACTGCAACAGCCGCCAGCATCGGACTTTGCATGATCATCAGCACGAAGGCCAACAGCCCGACCGTCGTATCGACGCACATGTAGGTAAACGTGCGCGTCACCTGCAAGCTGATCTCGTCCTGCGCCTTCAGTCGGGCGAACACATCGCCGACGTGGCGTTTCTCGAACCACGACATCGGGTTGCGCAAAAGATGTCCCAGCAGCCCTTCCGTCGTATTGATCTGCGCGCGCTGATGCAGCAGTTCGACGAGCCGCGCTTCAACGTACTGGCTCAGCGCGCCCACCGCGAAAATCCCCGCGAACGTCAGCGCGAGCACGTTCAGCAGATTGATGTTGTCGGCGGCGACGACGTAGTCGAGCACCAGATTGCCGAGATACGGCGCAGCGAGAATCGCGAACTGACTGCCCAGCATGACGAACATGACTTTGGCGAGGTGTCTGCGTAGTCCGGGATTGAGCGCGCGCACGCGCGCAAGCGCCTTCGGCACCTGCGATCTGGCGCGGATGCGCGGCATCGTGGGTGTCGGCGAGCATTCGAGCAGAAAGCCGGATACGCTCGACGTGAACGTATCGAGCGACACGCGCCGCCGTCCCGACGCGGGATCGAGCACCTGTACGTACCCGCGGCCGTACTTCTCGAACACAACGAAATGCGCGCCGCCGAAATGAAGGATGGATCCGCGCTTGACGCTCGACAGATCTTCCGTGCCGAAACGATAGGCCTGCACCGCGAGACCGAATTCGATAGCCATGTCGTACAGGTCCATCAAGGACAGACCATTCGCCGAAATCGGCCTGTATGCGGACAGCTCCCGCACTTCCGTGGCGCGCCCCAGGTGCGTGAGCACCATCGCGAGACACGCGTAGCCGCACTCGGCGACTTCGTTTTGATAGATTGTGCGCACTCTGCCTCCCATCAACCTTTAATCATCCGGAACAACGGCTCGAGGACCCATTCCGCAATCGTTCTCCGCTCGATGACGATGCTCGCCGTCGCGCGCATGCCGGGGAGTATGTCGAAGTGACGTTTGCCGTAGTCGAAGGTCTTGCCGCGCAGCGTCGCCCACGCCATGTAGTCGCCGTTGCCGCCGTCTTTCGCGCCTGAAGCCGGCGACTGCGACATGGGCGACTCCACCGTTGTCTGCGAAATCGCGTCGATGCGCGCTTCGTACGTGCCGAACTTGACATAAGGGAATGCATCGAATTTGAGCCGGACCGTCTGCCCTACCTGCACGAAGCCGCGGCGGCGCGACGGGATGCGCAGCGCGGCACGCAGCGCGCCCTTGTCGTCGGTCGAGATAACGAGCGCGACGTCGGCGGCTTCCAGCGTGCGGCCGGTTATGAGACTCGAAAACGAGACCAGCCCGTCCTTCGGTGCCGATATCGTCGAATCCTGGCGTGACTGTTCGAAGCGCATCTGAACGCTCTGGACGTCGCTTGCGTGACGCGCGTCGTTCTCCTTGATCTGCGCTTGCAGATCGCTTTGCGTACTGCGCTGCGTTGCGATTTCGCCCATCAGTTGCTGGCGCCGTGCGAGCCCTTGTGCCACCGATACCTTCATCTGGTGCGCATCCGCACTCGCCTGCTCGATGCGGTCGGCGGGAACGAAGTCCGACACCGACTGCAATCGCCCCAGCTTGCGCTCCGCTTCGCCAACCAGTTGTCGCGTCTGCGCAATCTGCTCGTCGAGCGCAGCCATTTCGGCGCGGCGGCTCGCCCCCGTCGTGATCGATGCATCGAGTTGAGCCGCGAGCTGCGTCTTTCGCTGCTCGTATTGCTGGTCCACGTTGCGGATCTGTTCGTCGCGCATCTGCTCGTCGAAGACGGGACGCCGACGGCCATCGCTCGCTAGCGACAGGTCTCGCTGCACGCTGAAAAGCGGCTCGCCTTGCACGACACGCTCGCCGGGACGGACGTAGACGGCCGAAACGAGACCGCTTGATCCTTGCACCTTCACGTCCGACGGCGACACGATCTCGCACTGCACATCCTGTTTCAACTCGACCTCGTGCAGAAAGCCAAAGGCGATCGCGACGATGACGATCGTCGACGCCGCATAGGCGATCGACCGGCACGGGACGTCCTTGAATTGGGGAATACTGGTTGGTTCCATACTGTCTTGCGCGCCGGGCGTGGCCGGCGCGCCGTGTGTGTCTGAAGCGGGTGGTTTGATCGCGTCCTAAAGCCTAAGGCGTTACTTCGCGGGAGAGAACGCGTACATCGAAGGATGGCCCGCTATCAGCGAGCGGGCATAGTTGTCCGCGAGCGCCGTCTCGATACATCGCGCGACGCGTTGCGGAGCGTCCGCCGCTGCCAGCTCGATGGGATCGAAGAACTTTCCGCTAAAACGTCCCCCTTCGAAGCAGAGGTAAAACGGCAGAAGCAATGCATCGAGCGGCGCGCCCATGCGGAACACGCCGTTGTGAATGCGCGAGGGCCGCCCGAAGATCGACACGCCGACGGTCTCCATCGGATAAAGACTCAGCGTGAACGGCGGCACGTCGGAGAAGAGAACCACCACGCCGTTGCGTCGAAGCGAGCGCGCCATCTGCAAGCCGAGACCGCTTCGGTTCGATTGCCCGTACGTATAGAGGACGTCGATGTCGGGAATCATCGCATTGTCGCTGCCATACATATCGCGCGGCATGCCCGACACCACTCCGATTCTCGCGAGACCGAGTTGCGCGCGAAGATCGTCCACCACATAGATGTTCGCGTACTGCGATACATAGTGAAACGGCGAAACGATGATGGGCCGGCCCGGAGTCTCGTTCTTCAGCCTCGCAATGGTCTGCGCGAGCGAGCGCGCAACGTGTTGCAGATCGGGCCACGCCTCCTTGAAATATCGTTGGCGGCCAAAATGAAGCCGCTTGTCGATAAGCGTCTCAAGTACCTTGCCCGTCAGCACGCGACATCTGTCGAGGCCATTCAGCTTCAGCACTTCACGGGCGACCTCGCAACGTTCCACGCCACTCCAGCGTACGCGGGCACTGAAGAGGCTTTGCACTGACCAGATGAGCACGGCAATCGGTTCGATTAGCCGAAGCGGCGTGTGCGCGATCAGCATGCCCTTCAGCCGGAAAACGCCTCGCTTGCACGAACGCCTGAAAGCGGCCGGCGCCTTCCGCAATGTATTCCATAACAACATGCTTTGATTCCACGATGTGCCAAAGGGGCTCTCCAAAAAAAGGAGAGCCCCTTCGTGGCGGCAACTGTCGAGGTTGCCACCACTCGTCGCCGCAACAGCTTCGTCGCGGGAAGAGTATTAGGAGTGTTGGACGTTCACTGACGCACTTGCCGTAGCATTGCCATCCACCGCCACGACTGTCACCGTTGCATCATTGCGCTTGCCATCGGCAATGTAATGACACTTGCATGCACCGCCAGCGACAGCCGATCGCGTAAGCTCGAGACGTGTGATCTGTTGCACGCCCGGTCCCCCTTAAGCGCTTTGCGTCGGTGCCGGCTGGTTGACCGTCACGGTTGCCGTCGCCGTTGCGTCGCCGGATGCCGTTGCCGACGCGGAGTTGTTGCCCTTCGAGCCGCCGCCGGCGATTGCGGACATGACGAGTTGGTTACGTTCGATTTTTTGCATTTTTCTTCTCAGATAAAAAGTTAATAAAACGTCCCGCAAATCATTGATTAGCAGGACGGAGGAATTGTAGTTGCGGTTGCCATTCAAATAAACGTCTAACCCGATTCTTTTACCAAATTATTTGGATATGACGTTCGATCGGGCCGGCAATAAAACTTACTACATCCTCACTCTGACATGATCCGTAGGAGTCTTTCAGATCATGGATTCAGTCTGTAAAACACCGATCGATTAAATCCCGCCTATGCATTTTTTGACTTTACATATACATCGTTTCATGTGATATTCATTGCGGGTTTAATCACCCGACAATAAAAACCAAACCTTTAGTTTATAAACGAGTCTTATGAAGAAGATCGAACGCAGCCAGCTGGCTCAAAACACCATCGCTGGTGGCAGCAAGGGCAATACGACCGCCACCGCAATCGCTAGCGACAACGGCAAGGCAACCGCCAAAGTCGTCATTCGCGAAAAAGTGGTTGTCAAGGAACACAGCCGCCATTAAGGAACGGACGCACACCGTTCGTCTCCTGTGACTACGCTTTGCGAAGCGCACGCTCGGTGGGCTTCGCGAAGCGAAGATTTTTATTAACGCCCGCAACGCCTTACGGCGGCACCCAGAATGGGTGTGCGGCCAGATCCTCTCCAGCAAAGCCTCCAATTTTCTCTCGCAGCAAAAGCAGTCCGATAAGCAAAAAACCCTACGCTCAATGCGCAGGGCTTCGAGACGACAGATGCCGTTTAGTCGCGACAGTCGCAAAACATCTGGCGCACGGCTTACAGCCCGCCCCCTATACTGCCGTCGCCTTGAGCAGGCGTTGTGGCGCCCGGGTTGATCGTCACAGTCGCTGCGGCCGTTCCATCGCCAGATGCAGTTGCAGTCGCGCTGTTATTACCCTTGCTGCTACCTCCGGCGATCGATGAATCAATGATTTGAGCACGACTGATTGCTTGCATTTCCCTACCTTGTGCAGAAAGAAGTTGATCTGATAACAAAGAGATCTCCACGCACGAGGCGTGGGGATCTCTCTTGCTATACGGTCAATGACGACCGAAAGACTCAAGTGCGGCGATTACAGGCCGCCGCCGTTCACCGGCGGAGCTGGCGGAGCCGGCGGCGTCTTCGGCTTGCAGCAGCACTTGCAGCAACCGCCTGCGACGTTCGATTGTTCCAATGCGTTACGTTCGACTTTTTGCATTTCTATGCCCTACGAAAAAAAGATTGCGAAAACAAGATTACTTCTACTGCTAACACCAACGGAGATATCGCTACCTCCGTCAATTCTTGAATGCGGGTTCGTGGCCCACGGTTATTGATAGGACATGGTGAACGTGGCCGTCCCGTTCGCCGTACCTCCGTGGACGGACGACGCCGTCTGCACGTAGCGCGCTGCCAGCGGGATCGTGACCATCGTGCCATTCACCTGGCCGATCATGATCTGATTAGTCGTTCCTTTGACGCTCGAATCGGGACCGTACGAAACAGCTGTCCCGTTGTACATGATCTGGATGCCGACGCCGCTAGCCGTCGATGTCGAACTCAACGGCAGCGTGTTCGTCTGATTCGACGGATTGGCCGCGTCCGTGAACGTTATGCCCAGATTCGTCGAAGGCAAGCCACTGCAATCGGCTGTGATATTGAAATTTGCCGCGGTAGAACCCGTACCTACCGAAGTGAACAGCTTGCTCGGTACGCTGCCGAGATTGACCTGGATCGACGGCGTGGTGACCGAGCACGTCTGACTGATGATCTGAACGGGATAACCGAGCGACACCGTCGAAGCCAGCAATCCATTGATGGTGACATCCATGTACTTGCCGCTCGGCAAGGTTGGATTGTTGAGTGTCTGTTGCAGCTTGACCAGCGTCATTGTCAAAGACGGCCCCATCACCAGGTAACACGGTGGAGTGGCACATACCTGGGGGCTCGTGAATGCAGCTGACGCCAGGTTTTTCGTGCCTGTCACGTAGATACTGCCGGTGCTATTTGACTGCAACCTGTAGCCAACGCCTGTATTTCCAATCGGCGTTGCGTTGTTGCCGTTTGAGGAACCACCCTGATAGTTCGTGAAAAGCGCAGGCACGGTTTCCGAACCAGTAAAGGTGCATCTGACTCCAACACTCCCGTCGCTGGGCGCGATCTGTGTAACTGCCGAGCCGGGTATGTCGGCGTTGACGGGCAGATCTCGTGGAACGACGATCGTGGCAGGGATAGGCATCGTAAGGGACGCACCGCCCCCCGTCGCTGCCGTGCACGTAGCCGCGTTCGCGCCAGCGGGCAGCAAAGCCCACAACACAACGTACGGCAAAAACGCGAGCCGACCTGCCTTTCGCCTACTACGCGTAAAGCATCCGATCATGCATGAGAGAAGCGCACGCATTACAGCCCCCCCGTCCGTCCACCACCCCTCTGTTGGGTGGGTTGAGTGGCCACGCTGGCAGGCCGGTTCGCACCTGCCGCCGAAGCGCCGGCAGGTGCAGCCGCGATCCCCGGCTGGGTGACGATGGGACCACGCGCGGATGCGCCGCGCATCGTGAACTGCTGCTCGAAAGGCCCGGCCACAGGCCCACTCGCCAGCGCGTTGCTCGCGAAAGTTATCGTCGCTGCGAAAGCGGCAGCCATCGACGCAGCTCGCGCCACTCGATACAGATATCCCTGCATTTTCTTTGCTCCTGTCATTTCATCCGCCTGCGCGATGTCTGCATCGCAGCGTCCGCGCGATGCCGCGTCATTGCCCAGTCCCGCTTTCCATTGACACCATCGACAAAGTCGAAACACGTGCCTTCGTCGTCACAGGCGCAGCGCTCATCAACTGCAACAGCCGCCCGGCGCCGTCCGTCTGATCGGTCGTCGCGACATTCGATGCAACCGCTTCTTCGATCGCGGGCGCCGCGTAGCTCGTGCTGACCACAGGCGCCGCTTCGGCTGGCGGCTGGCTGTCGCCCGTGGATACGGTGGGCTTCGGCTGCCAGTCGTCCCACACCGACGTGCGCTTGACGACCTCTGTCGATACCTGCAACGGCGCGCTAGCCGCTGGCGCGAGCGTCGGGAAAACCGGCACGAACGCGACGGGCCTGATTGCACTTGCCGCAGCCACAGGTTGAGCCGGTGTCGCCGGCACCGCCTGGCGCGCGGCTTCCTGCGCGTTGGGCGCCACGCTCGCGGCAGGCGCACGTCCCGTGGACTGCGCACCGTCTGCCGCCGCGACCGGCTTGCTTTCGACGGCAACCGGCTTTTGCACGCCCGCCTGCTTCGACGCGCCATTCGATGCAATGCCGACATCACCGCATACACCCGTCGCGTGCGCATACGCGCCCCTGTCCTCGGACTTCGGCGGCAAGCGGTACGTGATCGCGCATGTCTGGTCCGCCTCGCCGCCCCACTTCGCGACGAGCGTCCCCTCGTCCGCGACGCCGCTCACGAACAGCTGGCTGTTCTGACCGATTGCACCGACGGCCTTGCCACTCCCGTCCGTGACCGTCGCGCCGAACGGCAACTGCGCGCCGTTGGGCAGACGCGTCGAAATAATCGCCGCGCGCCCGCTCGAAGTCGGGAAGCGCACCATCACGACCGAGTTCGCGCGCGGCGCAACCTGCTGGCTCGTGACTTTGAGTTCGACATCGAGCGGAATGCCCTTCGGATCGATATCGACCGTATTGAGCGTGTACGGCGACAGGTACGGCACGACCGCATAGCCACGGCTGTCGATGCGCACGCCCGGCGAATTCGTGACGCGCGCGCCCGCCGCGTCCTTCGCCTCGACGACAGCGATCGTGTCCCCAAGATAGTTCGCGAGCGTGAGGCCGCCCGGGTGCGCAACAACCGCCCCCTGAATGCCCGCCGACACCTGCGAGTAACCCGATCCGCCGCTGGCGCTTCCGGACACGGTCGCGAACGGTGCGCGGTACTGCGCATTGCCGCCGCCCGTTGTCGAGTTGTCCGAATGCGAGCCGAACACGCCATACGTGAACTGGTTGTCGGAGCCCGCCGCACCCGAGAGCATCGCCTGCTCCGACCAGCCGGCATTGCTGTCGCGCATGGCAGCCATCGTGAGCGATGGAGCGTGCTGCGATTTGCCGAGCGGCACGGACAGGCTCGCATACACCTGGTTGCTCACCTGCCCATACACGCCATTGGTCTGCCGCGACAACGACAGGTTGTAGGCAACGTTCGTATCGAGCACGCGCAGGAAGTTGTTGTAGCCAAGCTGGAACTGCGTCAGCGTGCCGTGACGGTTCCAGTAGTCCGACGTCGAGCCGACGGCATACAGGTTGCCGTACTTGTCGCCGAGGCTCTGGTTCAGCGTGATCTGAAGCTGATTGCGCTGATGATCGACGCGATTGGGATCCTGGCCCTGGTCCACCCAGCTACGGGCGACCATTGCGTCGCGCAGCGTCCAGAAACCGCTCGACGAATACCGATATGCCGCAACGGCGACGTTCGTGTTCGTCTCCGGCAAAAACTTGCTGAACCCGATGCGGAAGCTCTGCCCCGTCGTGGCCTGCGCGCGCGGAATATCCGACTGCGCTTCCGTGAAGTCGGCCGACAGCGCGCCGAGTGGCGTATTGAGCGCCGCGCCGACCAGTCCGGCGATGTAGCCGTCCGCGAGGATCGTCCCCGCGTAGCCCGTGACCATGTTGCTGAAGCCGTGCTGGATCGTGCCTTGCACGAGCGCCTTGTGACCCGACACGTCGGTGTCGCGCACCGCGCCGGCGACCACGTTGTAGCGGGTCGCGCCCGGCCTCAACAGCTGCGTCACCGATGCATACGGCACCGTGAAGCTGTGCTGGCTGCCGTCCGCCTCCGTCACGGTCACGACCAGGTTGCCGCCGTACCCCGTCGCATACAGGTCGTTGATTTCGAACGGGCCCGGCGCGACGACCGTTTCATATAGACGATTGCCGTTCTGCGTCACGGTCACGTGAGCGTTCGAAGTCGCGATGCCGCGAATGACGGGCGCGTAACCACGCATTGAATCGGGCAGCATGCGATCGTCGGTGACGAGTTGCACACCCTCGACGCCAATGCTGTCGAACACCGCGCCATCCGTATAGGAATCGCCGAGAATCAGCTGGCTCTTCCACGACGGAATGTCGTGCTGCAGATACGTCGCGATGTTCTGATACTTCGTGCCTTGTCCCGTGGTCTGCTGGATCGAAGACTGCTGGCGCAGATGCCAGCTGCCGACATTGATGCCCGCCGTCAGGCCAAGAAAGGACTGCGTGCCCGAATAGCCGTGCCCCGAATAGTGGAACGTGTTGGCGTTATAGCCGAGCGTTGCCGACGTGACGCCCTCATCCCAAAGCTCGGGGCTCACGTACCCTTGCGGATTGCGCAGCACGATTGCCTGAGGCAGGCTCACGTCGAGGCGCAGCTCGGACATGTCGAACTGGTACGTCGCGCTATCCGAGATACCCGACAGGCTCGCGCACTGCCCGGCCACGGCATTTGCAACCTCCGCTCGCGCGGAATCGGGAAGCGCTTCGATGTTGAGGCCGAAATGCTGCAGCAAAGACTTGTCGAAACAGGGCACCGCACTGTCCCGGCCGTCTTGCGCAATGAAGCGCACCGTGCTTTTTCCCGCCCAGTTGCCGTTCACATAGACGTCGACGGGAAAATCGCCGGCCGGCGCGGGAGTGCCACGTTCGAAGCGGGAAACATCGAGACTTTGCCCGCGCGGCTTCATCAACAACTCGTCGTTGAAATGAACGTCCGCAACCGTCATCGTTTGCGCGTGGCCCGCCATGGGAACCCAGGCCGCAAGCGCGCCGAGCACCAATGCGTGACTACGCCTGAGCGCGGGGCGATTCAGATCGCAGGCAAAAACACTCTTATCGTTGAAGCGCATATCAAGGATCGCAGTTCGTGTGGTACGGATGCGCTGCGCGCAGACACCCAGCGCGGTGCCGGATGGCAGACGCGTCGAGTCCCGATGACGTGTAATGAAAATCAGTGCTCGGTATGTGCGAGGTACTTCCCGCTCACGCCCGCGCCGTAATCGTCGACAAAGCGATAGTCCACTTCGGTCGGCACTGCGCCTGGCGGCGGCGTGTTGCCGACATCGAACTCGGCAGTCGCACCGGGGTCGACCATGCCACCCGTCTGATTCGTCCATTTCGACGAGCCGACTGTCGCCGTCATATTCGTGAACGTCACGTGATACGGTGTCGGGTTCGTGGCCTGCAACGCGTATCCGCCGTTGTGACCGGGCACGAACTTCCATGTCACCTGCGCGGGCGCTTCGCGAGCGTTACCCGGCAATCCCGCGGGGCGGAAGAAGAACTTGATGCGCGAGCGGAACGCGAGTTGCAGCATGTTCTTATCCGTATTCGTGTCGCTCGGAGGCACTTCCAGCACGTTGAGCCAGAAGAGCGTCTCCTTGTCCTGCGCGAGGGGCTCGTGCGTGTAGACGACACGCAGCGTCTGCCCTTTCTTCGAATCGAGACGAAAGAGCGGCGGTGCGAGCGTGAAGGGCACCTTGGTATCCTGGGGCAACGTCCGGGGATCGCCATCGTCCAGCCACGCTTGCACGAGCGCAGGCAGACTGCCTTCGTTGGTGAGCTTGACGGTGACTTCCCGCTCGTCCGACGGATAGATCACACGCGTTCCGTTGATGACGACACTCGCCTGCGCGCCAGCCATACAAAGCGCCAACGCAACCGCCGTCAACCCCGTTATCAGTTTGTTCCGCACTGCCATTTCACTTCGCTCGCTTGACTTCGCGAACCGTGGTTCGCAATGAAATCCGTCGCGGCCACCCTTGCATGAACGGTGGCCGCATGATCGCGTATCTCGACCTGAATCGTCGAACGATTACTGGTAGACGATCGTGTACTGCGACGTGGTCTGGACCGAACCGGCACCCGCTGCGCCGCCCTTTGCCACGTATTGCGCGATGTACGACAGGGTTGCGCTGCCCGAGGCGATCGAGGCCATCTTCACGTTCTGCGTGGTAGCGCCCTGACCCAGATTGATCTTGCTGGTGTTGGCGTTCAGCAGGCCCACTTCAACGTTCGCTGCCGTGCCCGTCGAGTTGATCAACTGCCCCGTCGTCGTATCGACCGTCGCGCCCGGCTCGAAGTACACGCCCGCGCTGCCCGATGCCGGCGTGCAGTTCGTCAGTGCAATCGTGAACGGCGTACGCATCGCCCATTCCGTGTCCTGGGTGAGCGACGACACCGACACCGTCGGCAGCGACACGGTGAAGTTGTTGCCTTGACCATTGCCGCTGATCTGGCATGTCGTCGCCGTGATGTTGCCGTTGAACGTAATCGTTCCGTCATAGGCGAACGCAGCCGTCGGCAGCGCGGCACCTGCAGCGATAGCCATCGCGATCAGTAATCCTGATTTTTTTACTTTCATGTCTTTCTCACAAATAGAATCGGGGAGCATCAAACTGTTGGACGGTCCCGTTCACGACCAGAAAGTGCCGCGAACCGTCCAACGAAATTATGCTGATCGTTGATGCATTTCGGTATCGGATTTCTTCGAAATTTCTAGCGATTGCGATAGAACCAGATCACTCGCGTATATTTTCGTCATCCTTACGACATATGTTTGATTCGTCGGCACACTGCGATATAGAATCCGCGTCACTTCAGAACTGCTGACAAGTCATCATCGATCAGCAGGTCTTCATCTCAAATCTTCCGCATGCAGCGGCCGCAGGACCCGCGCCGCCCTAATATCATGAACGCCACACGCGAGTTCAGGATTGCCGTTGCCGATGACCACCCGGTGATCCGACATGCCGTCATCAATGCGCTAAGCAACCTTCCCGGCTTTACCGTCAACGCAGCCGTGAAGTCGGGAATGGAGTTGCTGGAGAAGCTGTCCAGCGGCCACTGGGACCTGATCGTCACGGACTTTTCGATGGACAGCACGCAGCGCGACAGCGACGGACTCGCCCTGATCGCTCGCCTGCGCAGGCAATGCCCGCGCATTCCCATCGTCGTGTTCACGATGCTGAACAACGACGACACGCTGATCCGGCTCTCCCGCTCCGGTGTGGCCGGCATTGTCGACAAGACCGAGGGGATCGCGGAATTTCAGGCCGCGGTACGCGAAGTGACCAGCCATCGCCGGCCCTACTTTTCGCAGAAGATCCGCGAACGCCTGTTGAGTCGCATGGGTGGCGACGCGCTGCAAAGCGGCAAGCCGACGCTGACGAAGAAGGAACTGGAGGTGATACGTCACTTCGCGTCGGGTGCATCGCTGACCGACATCGCGCGGCAGGTGAACCGGTCGATCTCGACAGTCGCCACGCAAAAGAGTACGGCGATGAAAAAGCTCCGCCTGGAGACGAACGCCGATCTCGTCAAATACGCGCACGAGCACGGCCTCGCCTGATGCGTGACGCATAACTCGCCGCGCTCACGACGTGCGCAGCAAAGAAAAAGGCCGCTCGCGTCGCGCGAGCGGCCTTTCTTCCATCGAGCAGACTGAAACGCGTCAGAAATTGAAGTTGTCGATGTTGTTCGCGTCGAAGGTGGTCGGCGGTCCGAGAATGATCTCGCCTTGCGGGCCGATCGTACGCTTGCCGAGCTTGCCCGCGTCGAACGATTCACCCTCTTTGCCTGTGATCGCGCCCGACGCGAGACTGGCCGCCGCGTAGGCCGCGAGATAGCCCAGCTGGCCCGGGTCCCACAGCTGGAACGCCTTCACGGTGCCGTTCTTGACGAACGCGCGCATCTGGTTCGGCGTGCCGAGTCCCGTGACGGCGACCTTCCCCTTGCTCGACGACGACGAAATGTACCGCGCCGCCGCCGCGATGCCCACCGACGTCGGCGCGACGATCGCCTTCAGGTTTGGATACGCCTGCAACAGCCCTTGCGTCTCGACGAACGACTTCTGGTCGTCGTCGTTGCCGTACGCGATCTTGACGAGCTTCATCTTCGAGTATTCGGGCTTCTTCAGTTCCTCCTGCATCCACTTGATCCACGTGTTCTGGTTCGTCGCGTTCGGCGTCGCGGACAGGATCGCAAACTCGCCCTCGCCGCCCATCAGCTTCGACACCAGCTGGATCTGACCGCGCCCGATGCTCTCCGCGTTCGCCTGATTCACGAACAGCTGGCGGCCTTCGGGCGCCGTATCGGAGTCGAACGTCACGACCTTGATGCCTTGCGACATCGCCTTCTTCAGATACGGCACGAGCGCATTCGCGTCGTTCGCCGCGATCACGATTGCGTCCTGGCGCTGCGTCGTCAGCGTGTTGATGTACGACACCTGCGACGAAGCGCCCGCGTCCGACGGTCCCACCACCTTGCCCGCGCCGTTGAATTCCTTGATCGCGGCCATGCCGCCGTCGTCGGCGATCACTTCGTACGGGTTGTTGATCTGCTTCGGCACGAACGCGATCTTCAGGCCGGATTTGATGCCGGCCGCGCCCGCCGCAGCGCTGATGCCCAGCAAGGCCGCGCAGAGCATCAGCGCTCCCGCGTGACGCAGTGGTCTGTTCATGTGTTGTCTCCTGGTGGTGGATCGGACTTGTGCTGTCCGGGTTTGTCGATTGAACACGTTGCCCGTCTGACGCTTCTTCTGCCTTCTTCTGCTTTCTTCTATGGAATGGCCTTCGTTTGCGCGGCAATCAGCTTGCGGTCGCGCATCGCGCGCCAGCGCGCGACCACGTTCGGAATCAGCACCGATGCGAGCAGCAGCGCGCCCGTCACGATGGTCAGCGTTTCGCTGGAGACGTCGTCGAGCGTTAACGCGTTCTTCAGCACGCCGATGATCAGCAGCGACAGCAGCACGCCGACCATCGATCCGCGGCCGCCGAAAATGCTCACGCCGCCGAACAGCACGGCCGCGATCACCGACAGCTCGAAGCCCTCGCCGTTGTCGCCGCGCGCGCTCGTGAAGCGCAGCGTGTAGACGATGCCCGCGAGCGCGCTCACCAGCCCCGACAATACGAAGAGACGCAGCCGCACTTTCGCGACCTCGATGCCCGAGAACGCGGCCGCCGTCGAGTTTGCGCCGATCGCATAGAGGCTGCGGCCGAACGCCGTCGCCTGCAACAGCACGGTGAACAGCACGGCGCACACGATGACGATCACGAACGGCAGCGGAATGAAGGTGCCGCCGAGCGTGTCCATCCCGAACGCCGTATAGCCCGCCGGAAAATCCGCGACGGCCTGATCTCCGAGCAGCACGTACGCGAGGCCGCGAA
Organism: Paraburkholderia diazotrophica; assembly: GCF_038900755.1. Lineage (GTDB taxonomy): Bacteria > Pseudomonadota > Gammaproteobacteria > Burkholderiales > Burkholderiaceae > Paraburkholderia > Paraburkholderia diazotrophica_A. The sequence continues at coordinate 311,432 of NZ_JBBPEN010000006.1, read as the reverse complement.
ACAGTGCGAGCGTGCCGATCGTCACCGCGAGCGATGGCAGATTCAGCTTCACGATCACGAGCCCGTTCAGCAGCCCGGCAATCGCGCCGAAAAGCAGCACGAGCGCGATCACGACGGGCATCGGCAGCCCCATGTGCCACAGCACGCCCATCAGTGCGCTCGACGCGCCGAGCACCGACGCGACGGACAGATCGATTTCCGCCGCGACGATGATCAGCGTCATCGGCAGCGCCATCAGCGCGATCTCGGTCAGATCGGCGAGCACGTTGCTGAGATTCGCGCCCGTCAGAAACACGGGCGACAGCGCGCGCCCGAGCCCGAGCGACGCGATCAGCACGATGACGAGCAACGTCTCCCAGCGCAGCGGCGTTTCGCGCTTGCGCGTGAGCAGCGCGGAATCGGGTTTAGCCATGATCGCGTTTCCTCATCATGCGTTTGGCGACGGAGCGGGCGAGCAGCGTATCGGCGGCGATGGCCGCGACGATCAGCGCGCCTTCGATCGCCTGCTCCCAGAACGGCGACACGTGCAGCACGACGAGTGCGATGCTGATCACGCCGAGCACCAGCGCACCCAGCGTCGCGCCGAGTATCGTGCCGACGCCGCCCGTGATCGCGACGCTGCCGACCACGGCGGCCGCCACGACCTGAAGCTCGATGCCTTTCGCGGTGCTCGCGTCGACGGTGCCGAAGCGCGCGAGCCACAACGCGCCTGCAAAACCTGCGATCGCGCCCGACAGCAGAAAGCCCGACATCACGCGCCGCTCGACGTTGACGCCCGCGAGCCGCGCCGCCTCGGGGTTCGAGCCGATCGCGTAATGCTCGCGTCCCGCGCGGAAATGCTTCAGATAGAACGACAGCGCGAGCAGTACCACGGCGGCGATCAGCGCAAGCGTCGGAATGCCGAGCAGCGTGCCCGTCGCGAGACGCGAGTACGCATCGGGGAGGCTCGTCGCGTTGATCTGGCCGCCGTGCACCCACGCGTAGTCGGCGCCACGAAAGATGTAGAGCGTCGACAGCGTCGCGACGAGCGACGGCACGCGCCCCACTGCGATCAGCAGCGCGTTGATGCCGCCCGCAATCAGCCCGATCGCGACGCCCGCGACGAGCGCAACGAGCACGGGCATGTGCGGGAACGCGACGTAGAGGCTGCCGACGGCATACGCGCTGATCCCGACCGTCGAGCCGACGGACAGATCGATATGCCGCATCAGGATCACGACCGTCATGCCTGCCGTGAGCAAACTGATGATCGACACATTGAGCAGCACGTCGCGCAGATTCTGCAGATTCACGAACTGCGGCCGCGCGAGCGACGTGCCGAGTATCAGCAGGATCAGCACGATGAAGAGCGTCGTCTCGCGGCTCTTCGCGATTGTCGAGACGAAGCCGCCACGACCCGTGCTCGCGTGTTGCAGTGGCGCGTGCCCGATGGGCGCCGCGTGCGAAGAAGTATGTGAAGCAGTCGAATGCCGGATCATGCTGCGCGCCCCAGTATTGCCGCCGATTGTCCGAGCGCGGCGCTCATGATGCGCTCTTCACTCGCGTCGGCGCGCGAGATCTCCGCGCTGATGCGGCCTTCGTGCATCACCAGCACGCGGTCAGCCATGCCGAGCACTTCGGGCAGCTCGCTCGAAATCATCAGCACGGCCATGCCTTCCTGCACGAGCTCGGACAGCGCGCCATACACTTCGGCCTTGGCGCCGACGTCGATACCGCGCGTCGGCTCGTCGATGATCAGCACTTTCGGGCCCGTCGCGAGCCACTTGCCGAGCACCACTTTCTGCTGATTGCCGCCCGACAGCGTGCCGACGGGCGCGGACGGATCGCTTGCCTTCAGTCGCAGCCGCGTGCCCCAGCGCGTCGCGAGCTGCGTTTCGCTGCGCGCCGAAATCAGCCCGTGGCGCACGAGGCGTCCGAGCACCGTCATCGACGCATTGCGCGCGATGCTCAGTTCGAGCGCGAGCCCTTGCTGACGCCGGTCTTCCGGTACGAGCGCGAGCCCCGCGCGAACGGCCGCGGCGGGATTGCCCGTCTTCAGACGCTTGCCCGCGATATGCACGTCGCCCGAATCGATGGGATCGATGCCGAAGATCGCGCGCGCCACTTCGCTGCGGCCCGCGCCGACGAGCCCCGCGAGCGCGACGATTTCGCCCGCGCGCACGTCGAACGACACGTCCTTGAACACGCCGATGCGCGTCAGGTTGCGCACCGACAACCGCACGTCGCCGGGCTTCACGTCCGCCTTCGGGTAGAACGTTTCCAGATCGCGCCCGACCATCTTCGCGACAACCGATTCCGTCGTCATCTCCGACGTCGGCGCATCGAATACTTTCGCGCCGTCGCGCATGATCGTCACGTGCTGCGTCAGCGCGAACACTTCATCGAGCCGATGCGTGATGAACAGAATCGCAACGTCGCGCTCGCGCAGCTTGCGCACGATAGCAAAGAGCCGCTCGACTTCGGGCAGCGAGAGCGCGGCTGTCGGCTCGTCCATGATCAGCACGTTCGCGTTCAGCGACAGCGCCTTCGCGATCTCGATCACCTGCTGGTCGGCGATCGACAGCCCGCGCACGAGGCGATCCGCGCGCAGATCGACGCCGAGCGACGCGAGCAGGCTATCGACTTCGCGGCGCATCGCGTCGTGCTGGATGCGCCCGAAGCGATCGACAGGCTGCCGTCCCATGAAGATGTTCTCGGCGATCGACAGATCGAAGAACAGCGTCGGCTCCTGATAGATGACGGCGAGCCCTGCGTCGCGCGCTTCGGCGGGTGTCGCGAAGCGGCGCTCGATGCCGTCGATGCGAAGCTCGCCCGTATCCGGCTGATGCACGCCCGCGAGAATCTTCACGAGCGTGGACTTGCCCGCGCCGTTTTCTCCGAGCAGCGCGTGCACTTCGCCGGGCCATAGTACGAGTTCGCCGTCCGACAGCGCGCGCACGCGTCCAAACGATTTGCTCGCGTGCCGCAGTTCCAGCCTCGGCACTTCCTGAGTGTGTTGCTGCACCGTCTCCTCCTTGATGCTGCGACCGCGTGTTGTCGGATGCTTCGATGCGCCGATGCGTCAGATGCGATAGAGCCGTTCGGCGTTGTGCATGAAGAGCGCGTCCTTTTCCGCGTCGCTCGCTGCGCCGACGATCGACGCATACGCGCGCCACAGGTCGCCATATGCGCCGAACTGCCGGTCCACCGGGAAGTTCGACGCGAACATCGCGCGCTCGACGCCGAACGTATCGATGGTTTCGAGCACATAAGGGCGCAGGCTTTCCACTGTCCACTGATGATCGAACATCGCGAGCCCGCTGATTTTCACCGCGACGTTCGGGCATTGCGCGAGCGCTCGCATCCCTTCACGCCACGCGCGATAGCCGGCGACGCTATTGCGGTCGACGAACATGCCCGCGTGGTTCACGATGAACTGCGTGTCGTGATGCATTTTCGCGAGCGCGGCCGCTTCCTCCATCTGCGACGGATAGAGCTGCATGTCGAACGACATGCCGTGTCGGCGCAGCAGCCCGAAGTTTTCGCGCCACGGCGCTTCGCGCATGAAATGACGGCCGACGTAGTCATACAGCTTGTCGTGGTGCACGTTGAGGATCTGCCGCACGCCGCGCGTGTTGGCGAAAGCCGCATGTCCTTCGAGTATCTGCGCGGCGTTCTTCGCCGACAGGTCGACACCCGCGACGATGCCGTTCGGCATCGAACGCGAGCCCGGCGCCTGGGCCACCGATTGCAGCCAGCGCGTTTCCTCGACGGGATCGGCGGGATCGTGATTCGCCTCGACGTGCACGCATTTGAGCAACTCGATACCGGCTGCATCGTTCAGCAGGTCGGCGATCAGATAATCGTGCTTCAGATCGCGCGCATCGCCGGCGAACGACACGCCCGGATTGGCGAGCCACGGGTAGTGATGCGTCTTCAGATCCCACAGATGGATGTGCGGGTCGACAACTTTCATGGCGCGTCCTTCGTCGCCGGCGCATGTGCGCGGCGAGCGTCGCGAATCAGTTGAAGGGATGCTTCAATTCAAATACAGGAACGAGCGGCGCTTGCAACGGAGTGTGGTCGGGCGCCGTCTGCATGATATCGGCCATGTAATCCCACCATTTGCGCATCACGGGGAGATCGGGAAGGCGCTCCATCGAATGATCGGCGGTGCGCGTCAGGATCGCGAACAGATGCTGCGTGCCTTCGTCGAGAAAGATGCGGTAGTCGCGCACGCCCGCCTGATGCAGTGCATCGACGAGTTCAGGCCAGATCTCCCGATGCCGGCGCTCGTACTCGTCGCGCATGCCGGGGTTCAGCACCATCCGGAAAGCGATTGTCTCCATGCCGGGCGTGTCTCCACTCTTGTTCGTTTATACGCTGCGCTCTCTGAGGAAGCGTCTCGATGCGACTATAATTCGGGCGTCGATAGCATCTCAATCCGTTGTTGGGATTGGGCGATACGCAAACCGAATCGCTGACTGTCCCATACTGCCGACCTTTCATGAGCCAGAACGCCGCCACCGTCGCCCTCGTCAACCGGCTCAAGTTCAAGCATCTTGCGCTGCTCGTCGCTCTCGACGACGCGCGCAACGTCCATCAGGCCGCCGACGCGATCAACGTCGCGCAGCCGAGCGCGAGCCGCATGCTCGGCGACATCGAAGAAGCGCTCGGCTTTCTGCTGTTCGAACGCAACGCGCGCGGCATGCAGCCGACGCCGCTCGGGGTCGTCACGCTTGCCTATGCGAGGCGCGCGCTCGCGGACCTCACGCGCTTTGCCGAAGACCTCGATATGAAACGCAAAGGCGGCCACGGGCAGTTGACCGTCGGCGCGATCATGGGCGCCGCGCCCGATCTGCTCGCGATGGCCGTTGCCGCGCTGAAAACCGAAAGGCCGCTGCTGCATGTGTGCATTCTCGGCGAAACGAGCGATCAGGTCGTGCAGTTGCTGCATCGCCGCGAAATCGATCTGGCGCTCGGACGTCTGACCGATCCGCTGCAGCACAACGACTTCGGCTTCGAGCCGCTCGCGCGCGAGACGCTCGTGCTGGTCGTGCGCGCGGTGCATCCGCTCGCGAAGCGCGCGTCGATCACGCTGCCCGAGCTGATGGCCTGGCCGTGGGTCGCGCAACCGATCACGAGTCCGGCGCGCATCCTGTTCGAAGAAGAGCTGGCGCGCGCGGGTCTTGGCACGCCCGCGAACCTGACGGAATGCGCGTCGATCTTTGCGACGCTGCAACTGCTCGAAAACTACGACGCCGTCGCGATGCTGCCGGAGTCCGTCGTGCGCGATCACGTGCGCGGCAAGCTGCTGGTCGCGCTTCCTGTTGAGATCGGCAAGAGCCTTGCGGGTTTTGGCATCCTTACGCGGAAGGATGAAGCGCTGGCAGAACCGGCGCAGCGCTTCGTCGAACTGCTGAGGGTGCATTCGCATCGGCTGGCGGGTGGGGAGACCCTGACAGTTTGAGTTTTTTTGTTGTCTGCGACGCTGTTCGTTTTTTGCCCTTGTCGCGGGCATCTGCGAATGCGGTTTATGTCTGCGACGGTTTTTGTTTTTTTGGTCTTTATGGCTTGCTGCCGGCATCCGCGATTGCGTTGGTTTTCTTTGCCCTTCGCGGGCATCCGCGTTTGCGTTGGTTTTCTTTGCCCTTCGCGGGCATCCGCGATGCGCCTCGCGGCGCGGGCGTTGCCCCTGTGCGGGGCGGCACCTACTTTTCTTTGCCGCCGCAAAGAAAAGTAGGCAAAAGAAAGCGGGCTAACACCGCCCGCGATTGTCGTTTACCCACGGGCTCTCAACGGCCCCGTGTTTCGAGTTGCAGCGTTCTGGCTTCTGTTGGTCGCCAACGCGCTAGCTAACGCCTCACCCGCTTCATACACTTTTGGCATGGCTAAAGATATCAAATGGTCCGGCGCCGCACGTCGGTAGTGAATATGGGTTGTTGTGTCGTACAGGGCAACGTTCTCGCCTGCGGCCGTATCGTGTAGCAAGGGTGTCCTGTGTGGTGCGAATGCCTACACACAGTTTGCCGCAAAGGGGCCGGGGATATTCGATGTCGTGGGCTGCGACGCGGGTGCATGAAGCGGGTGGTGCATCCGATCGATGCGCTGGCAACGCGCATCGGCCAGTACGTTGCCGTATGAAGGATGGGGCCGTTGAGAGCCCGTGGGTAATCGTCAAGCGCGGGCGGTGTTAGCCCGCTTTCTTTTGCCTACTTTTCTTTGCGGCGGCAAAGAAAAGTAGGTGCCGCCCCGCACAGGGGCAACACCCGCGCCGCGAGGCGCATCGCGGATGCCCGCGAAGGGCAAGGCAACCAAACGCATTGCGGATGCCCGCGAAGGGCAAAGAAAACCACCGCAAACGCGGATGCCGGCAGCCAGCCGTAAAAACCAAAACAAACCGGTCGCAGACAAAAGCAACCCGCTATTGCAGATTAACAAAAAGCCCCCCATCGACAAGCAGCGCCGCTCCCGTCACATACCTCGCGCGGTCCGACGCGAGAAACACCACGCAATCGGCCACATCTTCCGGAGCCCCTAAACGCCCCAGCGGAATGCGCTTCTCGAAGTACGCTTTCTTTGCTTCGTCAGCGAGATCCTCGGCGTTCAGATCGGTCGCGATCGTGCCGGGCATCACCGAATTGCAACGGATGCCATAAGGCCCGAGCGCAATCGCGCACGACTGCATCAGCGAATGGACGCCCGCCTTGGTCGGCGTGTAATGCGTCTGCATGCCGCCGCCGACAAGCGCGCTGATCGAGCTGGTCGCGACGATCGCGCCGCCCGTGCCCTGCGCCTTCATCTGCCGCGCGGCCGCCTGCGTGACGAAGAACGCGCCGTTCAGATTCACGGCGACAGTGGTTTCGAGCACGTCGGCGGGCATGTCGAGAAATGCATGGAACGGGCAGATGCCCGCGTTGCTCGCGAGCACGTCCACCTTGCCGAACGCGTCGACAGTCCGGCGCACGAGCTCGGGGCCCGTCTCCTTCGCTGCGACGTTGCCTTCGACGGCGATCACGCGCCGCCCCAACGCCTCGATCTCGCCGACCACTTCTTCGACAGCGGAACGCCGGTTATACGACGCGTCGTTGTCGCCCCAATAGTTGATCGCCACATCGGCGCCCTCTTTCGCGCACGCCACCGCGATCGCACGACCGATGCCCCGCGAACCGCCCGTGACGATCACCGCTTTGTCTTCCAGCAGCACGTGCCTCTCCTTCAATCGACGTGTGGATCAATGCTGATAAGGCCGCTCGAGCTTGCACTCGGGATTCAGGCGCACGCCGAAGCCCGGCGTATCGGGCACCTTCATGCGGCCGTTGACGGGGACGGGCTCGTCGAGCAGCAGCGGCGTGAACATCGGCACGACCTGATCGGCCTTCGGTGCCATCATCAGAAACTCGGCGAACGGCGAGTTGTGGCGCGTGACGACGAAGTGATAGCTGTACACCGACGAGCCGTGGGGCACGACCATCACGTTGTGCGCATCGGCGAGCGCGGAAATCTTGATCAGCTCGGTGATGCCGCCGCACCAGCCCACGTCCGGCTGAATCAGATCGCAGCAGTTCATCTCGAGCAGCATCCGGAAACCCCAGCGCGTCGCTTCGTGCTCGCCCGTCGATACCATCATGCCGCGCGGCACATTGCGGCGCAGTTCGGCGTAACCCCAGTAGTCGTCGGGCGGCAGCGCTTCTTCTATCCACTTCAGTCCATGTTCGTGCGCGGCCTTCGCGAGCTTCGTTGCGTAGGTGACGTCGAGGCTCATCCAGCAGTCGTACATCAACCAGAAGTCGCTGCCGACGCGGCTGCGCATGTCCGCGAGCTTGTCGATGTTCTGCTTCAGGCCCGCTTCGCCTTCGGCGGGACCGTGCTGCAACGGCAGCTTGCCGCCGATGAACCCCATCTGCTTCGCGAGATCGGGCCGCGCGCCCGTCGCATAGAACTGAAGCTCGTCGCGCACCGGGCCGCCCAATAGCTGATACACGGGCTCCTTGCGCACTTTCGCGAGCAGATCCCACAGCGCGAGATCGACGCCCGAAATCGTGTTGAGCACGATCCCTTTGCGTCCGTAGTAGAGCGTCGAGAAGTACATCTGATCCCACATCTTCTCGATGTCGGTGACGAGCCGCCCTTCGAGAAAGCGCGCAAGATGCTTCTCGACGATGAACGCGCCGATCTCGCCGCCCGTCGTCACCGCGAAGCCGACCGTGCCGTCGCTCGCTTCGATTTCGACGACCAGCGTGCCCAGCACGTTGATGCCGAACGACTGCCGGCTTTGCCGGTACTCGGGGTAACGCGCCATCGGCGTCGAGATGTGGTCGTCGATCCAGTGTCCGTCGGCCTGGTCGTGATAGTCCGCGCCGCCGCCGCGGACAACGAAGGCACGCACGTGCCGGATAGTGGGCATCGCCATGTTCTAGAGCTCCGTTCGTGGTTTGCGCGCGCCCTTGTGTCAGCGGACGCGGTGAATGGGTTGCGAGAAAGCGGGCGTTTCGCGCGCGACGCGAAGGCGAACCGCCGTGCCGATCAGCAATGCGGCGAAGAGGCTCGCCGCACCCAGCAACAGCAGCCCCGCCGACGTCGACTGGAACGCATGCTCGGCGCTCGTGCGCAGCGTCGGCGCGATGAAGCCGCCCAGGCTGCCGAGCGAATTGATCAGCGCGATGCCGCCCGCCGCCGCCGCGCCTGTCAGATAGCGCGTCGGGAACGTCCAGAAGAGCGGCTGCGCGGCGATGAAGCCGCTTGCCGCGCAGCACAGCGCCAGCAACGCGACGAGCGGACTATGCGCGAGACCCGACACGCCGATGCCGCAACCCGCGAGCACGAGCAGCGCGACGGCCCAGCTTCGGTGTGCGCCCGTGCGATCGGCGCGGCGCGGCACAATCCAGGTCAGCGCGAGCGAGCAGATCCACGGCACGGCCGCGACGAGACCGACGCGCAAGCCCACCGATTCGCCCATCAGCGCGGCCACTTGCTGCGGAAGATAGAAGATCACGCCATAGACGCTCATCTGGATCAGCAGATAGATCGCCGACAGCAGCAGAACGCGCCTGTCCACCAGCGCCGCAGCGATGTTGCGCGGGCCATGCGCGGCAGCGGCGCGGGCGTCGTCGTCGAGCGCCGCGCTCAAGGTTTTGCGTGCCGCGGGCGTGAGCCACGTGGCGTCGTCGGGCCGGTCGTCGAGATAGAAGAACGCCCACACGCCGACGATCGACGCGAGCCCGCCCTCGATCAGGAACAGCCACTGCCAGCCCGCGAGGCCCAGCACGCCATGCAGATCGAGCAGCAGACCTGACAGCGGACTGCCGAACATGAACGCGAGCGGCGCGCCGAAATAGAACACGCCGACGGCACGTCCGCGCGCCGCTTGCGGAAACCAGCGCGTGAGGTAATAGATGACGCCGGGAAAGAAGCCGGCTTCCGCGACGCCCAGCAGGAAGCGCAGCGTGTAGAAGGCCGTCGCCGTATGCGCGAGACTCATCGCCGCCGACACGATGCCCCATGTCACCATGATCCGGCACATCCACAGCCGCGCGCCGACGCGATACAGCAGCAGATTGCTCGGCACCTCGAAGAGCGCATAGCCGACGAAGAACACGCCCGCGCCGAACGCAAACGCCGCGTTGGAAATGCCCGTGTCGTGCTGCAACGCTTTTTGCGCAAAGCCGATATTCGCGCGGTCCAGAAACGCGAGCACATACATCAGCAGCAGGAACGGCAACAGCCGCCGCATGACCTGGCCAACGATGCCATCGATGGATTCGGGTGGGGTCCGGCTCATCGTGTCTCCTGGTGTTTCCTTAAGCGCGCGAGCGAGCGCGCGGGCGGCATGCGTGTGCCGCTGTTGTTCTTCGTGAAGCGACGGCGTGTTGCCGCGCGGCACGCTCAATACGTCGCGCGGCCGCCCGACAGATCGAACACCGCGCCCGTGCTGAACGCGCAGTCTTCCGACGACAGCCACAGAATCAGCGATGCCGCCTCTTCAGGCAGCAGGAAGCGGTTCATCGGTATCTTCGAGAGCATGTAGTCGATGTGCTGCTGCGACATCGAATCGAAGATTTCTGTTTTCGCGGCAGCGGGCGTGACGGCATTGACGAGAATGTTCTTCGTCGCGAGTTCCTTGCCGAGCGATTTGGTGAGGCCGATCAGGCCCGCCTTCGACGCGCTGTAGTGCGACGCGTTCGGATTGCCCTCCTTGGCGGCCACCGATGCGATATTGACGATGCGCCCGTAGCCCTGCTTCAGCATCTGCGGAACGACGGCGCGGCACACGAGATAAGGGCCGATCAGATTGACGTCGATCACCTGCCGCCATACACCCGGGTCGAGTTCCCATGTCGTGCCGTTGCCGCCCGTGATGCCCGCGCAGTTGATCAGCACGTCGATCGCGCCGTGCGCGGCGAGCGTCTTGCTGACGGCTGCATCGATCTCGGCTTCTTTCGTTTGATCGACGGTGACGGCGGAGACCTTGCCGGGTTCGCCGACGATTTCGCCAAGCTCGCGCTCGCTGCGCGCGAGCCGTTCGCCGTCCCGGTCCCACAGCGAGACGCTCGCGCCCGAGTGCAGCGCGCGCTGCGCAACCGCATAGCCGATACCCCGCGCGCCGCCCGTGATGACGACGACACGGCCCTCCAGATCGATACGATTCATGCCTGCGCTCCTCCTTTGCTTCGATGCTCGGTCTCGACGGGCCGCGCATTCTTCGTTGTGGGTCCGTGGTCAGTGACGGCCCTCGGTGTACGCAATATAAATCGGTGCCCGATACGGGAACAATCCGAGGTTTGGATGGGGTGATAACAAAAGCGGATCGCGCGGCGGACGGCGCGTTGGACTGATATCGAAGCCAAAAAAACACCGCCGATGCGCATCGATGACCTAACCTGATTGAACGTGCCGCCGCTGGCCACATGCGCCACATGCGCCGCGTACGCCACATGCGCCGCATCCCGCGAACGATCGACCCGTCCCTATCCGCCGAGGAGCATCGTCATGACCACTGCCACCGCCGAGCAGGCGACCGCCTTCGTGACGGGCGCCGTTCTGCCCGACCAGCGCCGGCGCGGCGCCGATCCCGGCGCGTCGAATCCGCCGCCGGCGTTCGACGCGAGCAAGGACCAGGCGATCGTCGCGGGCTCGGGCGTCGTGTCGTTCAAGTCGGGGGTTCCGGCGAACCGGCGCCAGGCCGTCGCGGACTCGCTGTTGCTCGCGCAACTGATCCTCAAGCACCAGGGGGTTTCGCCCGACGACACGCAGAACTGGTATCGCGGCTATGGCGGCGTGCTGTCGAATCTCGGATGGCGCGTCGAGAGTTGCGAGATGACCGACTATGTATCCGGCGACGCGGGACTCGACGTGCACGAAGCGATCACGGCCGTCGCGGCGCTGCTGCTCGGGCCGGGCGCCATCGCCGCCGCGCCGCTGATCGATGCGACGCTCAAGGCGCTGCGTTCGATGGATACGTCGACGCCGTGGATCACGCTGTTCAATCGCGAAAGCCGCCGCGCGAACACGGCGAGCTTCCAGATCGCGCTCGCCGAGCCGACGGAAGCGGGCGACCTCAGCGTATCGCTGATGGCGTTTTCGCTGGCGGCGAGCATGACGATCACGCAAGTGCTGTTCGTCAAGGTGCAGAACAACGAGGCGAACCTCAAGCGCTTCTCGACGACGGCGCAGATCAACCTGTCGGTGCTCGATTCCGTTCAGGCGACGTTGCAACAGAAGGTGGCGAGCTTCACGAGCGGCTATCTGAGCGCGCTGCCCGATCTGTCGTGACGTTACATGCGCCAAGAACGCTCACGCCGACGGTTGCGGCGACTGGTCCTCATGCACCCATTGCCTGAGCGTGTCGAGCAACTGCGAAGCGGCCGTTTTCTCGCTGTCTGCGATAGCCGGCTGCTTCGCGTACCGGTAAAGCACGAAATCGTATTGATCGAGCACCGAACTCCAGTTGCTTCTCGACGGCACGCGCGTGTGCAGATCGACGAAATCCGCGCGGATCGCGGCAAAGCTCGCTTCCAGTTGCTTCGCTGCGAGGCTTTCGTAGATCCGCAGCTCCGTCATCGCCGAGATGTTCCAGAAGTCCGGTTCCACGTGTGCGCACTGCTCGAGCATGTGCCTGAGCCTGTCGACGGACGCCGCGTCGAATCCATCCGCTGACGGCGCGCCCATGCCCAGCATCAGTTCGGCCGCGAGCCGGTTGATCAGCGGGTAGAACGTCGCGGCATCGCCTTGCGCGTCGCCGAGCTGCTCCGCTTCCCGATACAGCGCGAGCATCTTGCCGATCGCCGCCGACTCCGCCGCTTCGTCGCCCGCGATCCGCTCGACGAGCGCGATCCGCTTGTACGCCGCCGCGCAAATGCTCAAGCGGTCGACCGTGCGGCGCACGTCGAGGAGCGACTGAAGCAGCGCGATGCTGTTGCCAACCTGGGCGCGCGCGGCGCCGATATCGGCTGCGGATATGACGCTCTGGCCCTGCGCCGCCTTCGCCTTCAGCGTCGTCCACGCGAGCCGAGCCTGCAAATTCGCGAGCTGATCGGTCGCGGCGAACGTCGTGTGGCCGTCGCCCGCGCGCACGGCCCGCTCGTACCACTCGACCGCTTTCTCTTCGATCCCCCACGCGGCCCATGCCCTGCCGAACGCCTCGGCGACGTCGCCCTGCGCACCCCAGCGCGAGCCGAAATGCTCGTCGAGATAGCGCAGCCGGTCCGGCGAGCCCGACGCGTCGAAGCGCGCGCTCGTCTCCAGTTCGTCGAGCGCGAGGATCAGCGACACGGACGACGCGATGCCCGCATAGCGGTCCTCGGCCGTGCGCTCGCGCGCGCCCACGTTGCCCGATGCCGGTTCGAGCGTCCAGTTCGCGTCGCCGTAGCACTGGTACGCGGCCCACGTGTTGCCGCCGCATAGCCAGGCCGCGTCGCGCGCGACGGCGACGGCATCGAGAAAGCGCTCGCCTTCGAGAATCTGCCGGTAGAAAGTGGTCGCGAACTGTTGCGCGGGCTCATCGTCGACGGCCCAGCCCGACGCGATCACGCACTTCACGCCGATCCGGATCAGCGCCTCGGCGACGTTCGCGGCATAGCGCGGCCTGTCGTAGACGGACACGTTCGCGGCCTTCAGCAACTGGTCGCCGCTGCGCGCGGCGAGATAGCAGCAGTTCACGAACACGAGCTCGGGCGTGCGCTGCAACATGCCGATTTCGCGCGGCCCGAGAAAGATGCCGTCCGACAGCACGACGCCGCGCAGGCGGTCGTCGCCGGGATCGACGGGGTTTGCGTCGTCGGCGGGCGGCTCGCCGTGTCCCGAGATGTGCAGCACGCGCCAGTCGCGTTCGAGCAGCGTGCTGATCACGTTGCGCGCATCCGGTCCGCGTTCGTCGTCCGACGCGGCGACGAGCCCCGTCACGCGCGCCGCGCCGATCTTCTCGCGCAACAGGGTCGCGATCGCCTGCGCTTCGTGCCGCGCGCCCGGCAGCGCCGGATAGCGCGGATCGTTGCAGTACGGCTCGCCGATCACAAGAATCTGCGCATCGCGCGGCGCATCGTCGACGCGATGCCGAAAGTCGCCGATGCGCAGCTTGCGCAGCAGCTTCGCGCGTATCGCCCATGGCCGCGGCGAATCGGCGTTGCGCTGCGGCGTGTTCCCGGACGTGTCGAGCATTTCCCACGGAATGCCCGCCGTGCCGCTGTCGACTTCGATCTGCATCTCGGATCCGCCCGCGAGAAACGGCCGCATTTCGCGCGGAACGATCAGCTGATAGAGCACCTGGCCGATATTGGCGTCGTCGTTGTCGGCGCTCGACGCCGCCTTCACGAGTTGCGCAAGCAGACGCCCTTGCGTCGCCGTCGCGCGAACTTCCGTGCGTGCGCGGCGCGTGTCGAGCGTGTAGACGATGTTGGTGTCACCCGACGCATCGATCTGCGTGACGGCGCTGATCAGATCGTAGTCGGCGCCGCGATAGCTGCTGTCGAGAGGCCGCAGCAGCGCGCCCGTCGACGGCAGGATCGCGTCGTCGATCTCGTAGCACTCAGGGCTCGCCTGTTCGAGCAGCTTCAGCGAGCGCCACGCTTCCGCCGAGCGGTCGAGGTACAGCTCGATCAGCCGCAGGTGTCGAACGCACGGCCAGTCGGTGCTCGCAAGCCGCAGGTTCGCGTCGCGCACCCCTTCGGCGACGAGCCGCGCCGCCTGGCCGGGCGCGATGCCCGTGCCGCCGCTGCCGATCAGCGTCGCCGCGAGCGAGAACGGCTCCGCGCATTGCGCCTCGTTCTCGGCCAGTCGCTGCGCCCACGCGATCACGCCGAGGCGCACGGTCGTCGCGAGATCGCTCGCGCGAAGCTGGCCCTCGCTGCCCAGACCGACGACGATCAGCCCCGCAGGCCGCGGCAGGCGAAACGGATGCGGCGAACGGAAGCCCGCGTTGACGAACACCTGCTGGCTGCCGAGATGCTGCGGATAGCGCCCGAGACGGATCGACGTGCTCAACGCGCCGCCGATCAGATCGTCGACGACGCGCTCGACGCCCGTCAGCGACGCATCGCGGTAATGCCCGATCAGCAGCGGCTCCTGGATGAACTGCAGATTGCCGTTGATGACACTGATCTTCAGCCGCGTGTCGGCGGCAGCAGCGGGTGCGCGCTCTTGCGGCAGTCCCGCGAGCACGTCGGGCGGCACGGCCCCTTCGATGTTTTGCACGCTTCACTCCATCGGGCCCGTCGTTGCGCGAACCCGCCGCGGTTCGCCGACAGCGGACGTGTCAGCTGCTCAATCCCTGTTCGAACAACAGCGCCTCCAGCTCGCGGCGGCGCACGAGGCCCTGCATGTTCGGCTGGTTCTGCCACAGCCGCTTCATCGCGCGAAACTGCGCCGGAATATCGGCGAGATTGCCGCTGGCGACATCGGCCGCGATTGCGCGCATTTCGGTGTACCGGTCGCCCGCCGCCGCAAACGACGCGCCGCGGTTGTAGACGAGCGAGACCAGAGCGCCGAGGCAATCGGGTTTCAGCTGATCGGCTTTGGGCAATACGGCAATCGTCTGCGCAATCGTGCGTTGCAGCGTCACCTGTCTGAATACGGTATTCGCCGCCGCGAACGGCACGTTCACGGACTTCACGTCCGCGAGCGCCTGTTGCGCGGCCGTGCCCTTGAGCCCGCATACGCGCGCGAGCAGCGCGATGTCGGCGGCCGCTAGTTGCGCGGCGTTCCAGTCGGACGTCATGCGTTGGGCGTCCACGTAGCCGAGGTCGTAGCCGACGCCGATCGTGCAGCCAGATTGCCCTTGCGGCCAGACGGGGTGCATGTAAAGCCGGTTGTACACGGCCTCGCTCGTAACCTCGAAGGCGACGATCAGCTCGACGGCCCGGTCGGAGATCGCGGGCAATGCCGCGCGGCGCACGGGCAGCGTGACGGGATGCTCCGCGTCGTACGCCTGGCGCTCTTCGTTGCCCGCTGTATCCGCGAGCAGATCGGGCAAGCTGAGGGTTTGCGCAAGCAGCGTGTCGAACGCATTCATGGCGAGGCTCCCGATGAGCGCGAGAAGAGCGCGAAAAATCCGGCGCGTGCGCGCCAGCGCGTCTGCACCTGAGAGATCGGCAGGCTTGCCCAGGCTTCAATGAGCATAGCAAAGAGGGCTGACTTGCCAAGGTGAGTTTGCGGATTTTGCGCGATGCCGAACAGAACGCGGCGTGCGAAGGCTGATAGGGCGTCCGAAGTCGGCTTTCGACTGGCCGTTTATGGCGATCATGGCGCGCGGGAAATGAACCTCGCGCGTCACGTTCCCGGCTCGTCCGTAAGCGCATGGATATCGATGATTCGCACATCGCCGTGAGCCGCACGCACCGCACTCGCCAGATGCGCGGTGCCGCCCGGCCCGTCGCCGGGCTGGCCGTCCCACACGCATACGAACGTGAACGCGCGCGCGCCGATCCGCCTCGCTTCCGACAGCATCAGCAGATTGTTGCGCGTGAATGGATCGGCGCCCGGCGGCAGCGGACCGGGCACGTCGTCCGCAACGATGCAGGTCGCCGTTTCCGTGACGCGCCGATAAAGCTCGACCCATCGCTCGCCGCCGATCGCGACGGAGCGCTCGATGAACGCTCGCTCGTCGAAAGGCAGGTGAATGCGCAACGTCATATGCCGTTCGAGCGCCGCGACGGCGAACAGCAGATCGCTCCCGCACGCGGCGCCGCACAGCCCGATATCCGCGCCGCCAGCGCGTAACGCGTCCAGTTCGCCGCCGATCGCCTGCGCGACGCGCGGCACGAGCCTCGCCGGAAAACGTTCGATGAGCCGCCCCGGCGCATCGATCATATGGCCGGAGAAAAGCACGACCTGGTCTGCAACATCCGCCGTCATTCGATTCGACCTCCCGGGACAGCGCGCATTCGGTACGGCCTTGCGCGAGTGCATCGGACGCATTGAACACAACGGACATATCCCGCGCCACGCGCGCATCGGACCAGAAAGCGTTATCCGCTTTGCGCGGCAAGGTCAGTTGGCTGCCGCACATAACGTCCGCAGTGCGAGCAGCGGATGCCCGCTCGCATTCCTCACACGACACGCATTGCTCTGCTTTAATTAAAAGGCTTTGAATTGCAGGTTCAGCTCGCCGTTCAACCCGTTGAGGGAGGAATCGTTCGATGCGGCCCATTTTCATCAGTTATAGGCGCGAAGATTCGGAAGGCCAGGCGGGACGCCTGTTCGAATCGTTGCGCGAAGTGTTCGGCGAGCAGATGGTGTTCATGGACGTCGCGACGATCGAACCGGGCGCCGACTTCCGCCGCGCTATCGAGACGAATATCGACCAGTGCGGCGTCGTGCTCTCGCTGATCGGGCGCACGTGGCTCACCGTCACCGGCAAGGACGGCAAGCGGCGGCTCGACAATCCGAACGACTTCGTGCGGCTCGAGACGTCGTCGGCGCTCAAGCGCGGCGTGACGCTGATTCCCGTGCTCGTGCAGGGCGCGACGATGCCGCAGGAAGCCGACCTGCCCGACGACATCAAGGACCTCGCCTATCGCAACTCGATCGAGCTGACGCACGCAAGATGGGACAGCGACGTGCAACTGCTGATCAACGCGTTGCGCGGACACACGGGCGCAGAGAAAGACACGACGCCTGCCGCGCAACCCGTTCCCGACAAGCCGGTCGAGACGAAGCGGCGCACGCGCCTGCTGCCGATCGTCGGCGCGCTGGCCGCTGTCGGACTGACGGGTGCGGTGCTGCTCAAGATGTCGGGTTCGAATCAGCACGCGCCCGCCGTCGAGGACGCGGCCGCATCGCCCGCTTCCGTTGCCGTCGATCGTCCCGTCGCCAGCGGCGTGATATCGAAGGTCGAATTGCAACGGCGCGCGCATTTGCGCGGCGCGTGCATCAAGGGCTACGTGTGGCGGCAGGCACGGCCCGGCGACCGCGTATGCGTGACACCCGATACGCAGGCGCGCATCTACGCTGAAAACAGGGCCGCCGCCGACAACCGCTCGCCGACAGGCGGCGCCTACGGGCCGAACACCTGCAAGAACGGCTTCGTGTGGCGCGAGGCCTTTCAGGGAGACGACGTATGCGTCACGCCCGATGCGCGCGAGCAAACGGCGCAGGACAACTCGCTCGCCGTGCAGCGGATCGTGCCGATGCCGCAATAGGGCCCCTACGTTGGCTCTACTTTGCGCTGCCGCACGCGTTGCATACATCGCGCACGCATCCGAAAACGCAAAAAAATGCCCCGGTCTGTTTCGAGCCGGGGCCAATCCCATGTCAAGGAGTTTTCATGGAGGAGACGGGTCCATCATAACGCCCGTCCCCGCGCCCGCCAACGAAGCCTTTCGCACAAGCATTCCATCCGGCGCAGCGCGGCGAAAGACCCTTTCTCCGTTATATCGTTAGAACAAAAAGTCGTTTCGCGCTGCTACCATCGGTCACTAAGATGGCAGTTCAGGTTCACGCGCCGTTCGCATGGAAAACACGTCACGTTTCACGTTATCGACCGTGCATCGGGCCAGCCGTCACAGCAGCAAGGAGCATCCAGTTGACCCGTTTCGATCAGAACCGCCGCCCGCTCGTGATCGGCATCGGCGGCACCACGCGCGCCGCGTCGTCCACCGAACGCGCGCTCGGATTCGCACTGCGCGGCGCGCAGCAGGCTGGCGCGCGCACGCGCCTCTTCGGCGGCACGTTCCTGCATAGCCTGCCGCACTACGCGCCCGAAAGCACGCATCGCACCGACGAACAGCTCGAACTGATCGAAGCCGTCCGTCACGCCGACGCCCTCGTCATCGCGACGCCCGGCTATCACGGCGGCGTATCCGGTCTCGTGAAGAACGCACTCGATACGCTCGAAGAATTGCGCGGCGAAGCGCGGCCCTATCTCGACGGCCGCGCAGTCGGCTGCATCGTCACTGCGTATGGATGGCAGGCGGCGGGCTCGGTGCTGACCTCGCTGCGCTCGATCGTGCACGCGCTGCGTGGCTGGCCGACGCCGTTCGGCGCGGGCATCAATACGCTCGAAACGCGCTTCGATACGGCCGATACGTGCTCCGATCCGAAGGTCGTCGAACAGCTGTCGATGGTCGGCGAGCAGGCCGCGCAGTTCGCGCTCGCGTTCCGCTCACACTCGCAACATTCGCAGCACTTGCAGCAGGCGGGCACCGCATCGCATCTGGCCGCCGCGACGCCTGACTCCGCCGACGACACGCACGCCAGCAAGGTCTGCGCACTCGCGAACTAAAACGCTTGTGGACCGGCGCGGTTGCAAGGTAACGCGATGCAGCGGCGCATCGCGTTCACGCATGTGCGCCCATGCACTTCGGTCTGGCCATTGCCGGGCTAACAGCCAGTAACTAACGGCGTGCGTGCCTCTCGACGCACGCGCGCTCCGTGCGCTCGCCAACACACCCGAGCCCGCCATCGTGGCCCAAACAACAGACACGGCCGCGCGCGCCGCCGGATGATCGCGACAACGCACGCGATAACGCCACATCCAGATCTTCGAAGACCGTTCCCGGCCACCCGTGATTTGCTTGCGACGAAAGATTGGTTCACGCGCTACACGGCACAGCCTACGCTAGTCCCTGCCCGCTTCACTCGACTGATCGCCGCGCTGCGCGCCATCCGCCGCGGGGAGGCGATCGAACATGAAACAGATGAACCGACACATCCGCTACAAAGGCTATGAAGTCGCCCCCGCTGCGCAGCGCCTGCCCAACGGGCTCTTTGCAGCGAATCTCACGATCGAAAAGGCCACGGCCGCCAACGACGGACACGCGTATTCGTTCGACGCGCTCGACTACTTCTTCGACGAAGAACACGCGCTCGCGTATGCGTTCCGCTGGGGCCGCCTGTGGGTCGACAGTCAGCAATGAGCGCAATACTGCATTGCAATTTTTCACGCCACGCAGCGCGAAAACGCGTGCGGCGCTACCGTAAGGACCCGCTCCACGCCACAGAATGACGGGGTATGACAGAATAGGCGGAATAACTCGCCAACGTATTCGCCTGTCATGTCCGACACCCTGATAACAGAAGCCGATCACGATCGCGCGCTGCGTCACTGGACGTTTCACGGACACGCGCGCATGCCCATCGGTTCCGAAGAACACAAGCAGATGTTCTGCCGGATGCTGCTGGAAACGCATAACCCGTACAAGCCAGCCGTCATCGATTGGCCGCAGTTGCCCACCGACGCGCTCAAGCGCATCACGTCCCTCCCCATCTGGGACATCGCCGTGCAGACGGAAGGCCGCGCATCGATCCGGGTCGCCACGTATGCGGCGCAGCTGCAAGACCCTTTGGTGCGCGAAGCAATCCAAATGGACGCGGCCGAAGAGGCGCGCCACAAGCACGTCTTGTCGCGGCTCGTCGCTGCGTACGGCATCGAGCTCGCGCCCGAGCCCCATTACCCCGCGCCGCGCGACGCCGAATGGGCGTGGATGTTCACCGGCTACAGTGAGTGCATCGACAGCTTCTTCGCGTTCGGCCTGTTTCGCTCCGCGCAGCTGTCGGGCTATTTCCCGGAAGAACTCGTCGAGACATTCGAGCCCGTCATTCAGGAAGAAGCGCGCCACATTCTCTTTTTCGTCAACTGGGTCGCGTGGTATCGGCGCACGATGCCGTGGTGGCGGCGTCCGTGGCATGCGTTGCGTGTCGGCGCAATCTGGATCAAGCTGATCTGGGACCGCGTCGCAATCGCGAAAGGCATCGATGCCGAAGGCGTCGCGCACGACTCGAACTTTCTGGCTGCCAACAGCTCGACGATCGGCCAGGCACTCTCCGCGCGTCAGCTGATCGAACTGTGCCTTCAGGAAAACGACCAACGAATGAGCGGCTACGACAAACGGCTCGTTCGTCCGGCGCTCGTTCCAAAACTCGCGCGCCTCGCGCTGCTGTTCATGCGCAAGTGAGCGCGCCGCGCGCTCGGTACGGGCGGGCATGGGCACATTCACGACACGTCGCGCGGCGCAACGCGCCGTCGAACCAAGGGGGACACACTACATGCAATGGACCGTCGATGAACAACTCGCGCTGACGGCGACGCAGGCTGTCGCCGCCATCCAGTCGGGCCGGCTCAATGCAACCGATTACGTCGCGACGCTGCTCGCGCGCGCCGCCGCGCTCGCGACGCTCAACGCGTTCACGGCGCTCGACATGGAAGGCGCGCTTGCCGCCGCGAAGCGCATCGACGCATTGACCTCCGACGAGAAAGCCCGCCTTCCGCTCGCCGGGCTGCCCGTCGTCATCAAGGACAACATCAACACCGCCGGGCTGCTGACGTCGGCCGGCACGCCGGCGCTCGACGGCTTCAAGCCGAAAACGGACGCGCCGTCCGTGCGCAAGCTCGTCGATGCGGGCGCGATCGTGCTCGGCAAGACCAACATGCACGAACTCGCGTTCGGCATCACCAGCACGAATCTGGCCTCGCACGCGGGCCCCGTGCGCAACCCGTACGACCCGTCGCTGATCGCGGGCGGCTCGTCGGGCGGCACGGCCGTTGCCGTCGCCGCGCGCATCTCGACGGCGGGGCTCGGCAGCGATACGGGCGGCTCGACGCGCATTCCCGCCGCGCTCACGGGCATTGCGGGCTTTCGTCCGTCCGTGGGCAATGGCGGCGGCGAGCGCCGCTATCACGATCCGCAAGCCGTGGTTCCCATCAGCCATACGCGCGATACCGTCGGTCCGATGGCGCGCACCGTCGCGGACGTCGCGCTGCTCGACGGCGTGATCACGGGCGACACGAGCTTGCCCGACGTGCAACTGTCGGCGCTGCGCATCGGCTTGCCGTCGCCGCTGTGGGCCGATCTCGAACGGGCGACGGAAGACGCCGCGCGCGCTGCGCTCAAGAAGCTCGAAGCCGTGGGCGTCACGTTCGTGCCCGTCCATATGCCGGAGTTGCTGCATCTGAACGACCAGACGGGCGGCCCGGTCGCGATTCACGAAGCGTTCGACGACGTGCGCGCGTATCTCGTCGCGAACGATGCGCCCGTCAAGACCGTCGCCGAAATCGCCGCGCACATCGCGAGCCCCGATGTCCGCCATGTGTACGACGTGGTGATGGCGCGCGCGCTCGCGCAGCAGTATCACGACGCGATGACCATCTGGCGTCCGCAACTGCAGCAGCATTACGCTGACACCTTCGCTGCCGGGCGCCTCGACGCACTGCTCTTCCCGACCACGCGTCTCGTCGCTGTGCCGCTCGACGAAGTAAACGGCTCGTCCGTCGTGTCGATCGACGGCGCGCCCGCCATCGACGAAATGACCGCTTATCTGCGCAATACCGATCCGGCGAGCAACGCGGGCATTCCGGGCCTGTCGCTGCCTGCGGGCCTGACGCGGGACGGCTTGCCCGTTGGCATCGAAATCGACGGGCCGCTCGGCCACGACCGGCGGCTGCTCGCGATCGGCATCGCATTCGAGGCCGTACTGGGGGCAGTTCCGGCGCCCACCATCTGACAACTACATGCTCCAATGCTCCGACCACGTCTTCGACACCTGGCCGCGCTGGCCGTCGCGCTGTGCACATCGGGCTGCGCGATCATCGCGGCCGCCGACCCCAACGCGCTGTGGTCGATCGTCAACCGTCAATGCGTGCCTGTTGCGCGCGCGACGGGCAGCCCCGGCTTCTGCACGGCCGTCGATCTCTCGAAACACTATGCGATCCTGAAGGACATCAACGGCAACACGCAATATCTGCTGATTCCGACGGACCGCGTGATGGGCATCGAAAGCCCGAGCGTGCTCGACACCGATGCGCCCACGTATTGGGCCGATGCGTGGAACGCGCGGCAGTATGTCGGCTCGCGCATCGGCCTGACGTTTCCGCCCAATCAGCTGGGACTCGAGATCAACTCGAAGTACCGCCGCACGCAGCAGCAGTTGCATATCCATATGGACTGCATGCACGACGACATCATCAGGCACCTCGCGCGCTACCGCGCGTCGGAGCCTGGCAAATGGCAATGGACGACGCTCGACGGCAACCGGTATCGCGTGATGCGTGTCCTCTCGCTGACGGGCGACAGCGACCCGTTTCGCATCGTCGCGCGCGACCGTCAGGGTAGCGATGCGATGGCGCAGCAGACCATCCTCGTGACGGGCGCGGGCCCGTCGGACAGCGACGGCTGGCTCGTCGTGAACAGCGGACTCGAACTCGACGACGGCAGCGGCACGGCGGAAGGATTGCTCGATCATTCCTGCGAGATCGGCATGCATCAGTAAAGGCGATTCCGTTTCGCGCCGATCGCGCAGACGCAGTTCGCTTAACCCGCTTTCCTCGAAAGCTTAGCCAAACAAATTGGTTCGGCCGCTGCGTGCCCGCCATTAGGATCGTACCGACTGCAAATCGACCGATCCGCCGATGGCCATTTATCTCGACGACACGCAACGTCTGGCGCTTTCGCATCAACGCACGCGCCTCGCATGGCGCACCGAATGGCCGACGTGGCTCCTGATCGGCGCGATCTACGGCGGGTGGTTTTTCATCGCGAGCCATTCGCAGACGCTCGGGCTGAGCGTTTCACTGCCGCTGCTCGCGCTGTTCAGCGCGTGGTACATGTCCTTGCAGCACGAACTGCTGCACGGTCATCCGACGCGCTCGGCGCTCGTCAACGGCCTGATCGGCTTTGCGCCGCTCGCCGTGTGGTTTCCGTATGCCGTCTATCGCGATCTGCATTTGCAGCATCACGACGACGCGCATCTGACGCATCCCGAGGTCGATCCCGAGACGTTTTTCGTGAGCGTCGAAACATGGGACCAGGCCGGTATGCTGACGCGCGCGCTGCTCGTCGCGCGCAATACGTTTGCGGGACGTCTTCTGCTCGGTCCCGCGTTCTCGATTGCGGCGACGGCCACCCAGGCACTGCGCAAACCTTTGCGCGGCGACGGGTCCGATGTGCCCGCGTGGCTCGCGCATTTTGTCGCGCTTGCCGTGCTGATCATCTGGCTCGATCGCGCGTGCGGGATTGCGCCGTGGCTCTTCATCGCGGGCGTCGGCTATCCGGCGCTCGCGCTGAGTTCGGTGCGCTCGTTCCATGAGCATCGCGTTGCGGCTTCGCACGAGGAGCGCTCGGTCATCAATGAAGCCGCATGGTTCTGGCGGCTGCTGTTTCTGAACAACAACTACCATCTGGTTCACCACGACTTGCCGCATGTGCCGTGGTTTGCGCTTCGGGACGTCTATCAAAGATCCCGCCAGCAATATATAGAACGCTCGGGAGGCTTTCTGGTAAAGGGCTATGGCGAATGGGCGAGGTGCTATTCGTTCGTGCCCGTCACTCATCCGGCGCACGCCGATCGTCGCGACGGCATCAGGTCGAATCCGCCTGCATCCGCCGAATTCGCGCGTCCATCGCGGTAGAACTGATAAGAGACAGTTGGTCTGCACTCCGTCATGAAGCTCATGTATCCTCGATCGTCGAACGTCAGGCCAAACGATAAACACGATGAGATTCGTGGTCGCGGCTACGTGCATTGGCTTGTGCCCGTCGCTCGTTCGCAGAACCGAGCTTGTTGCCCGAAAGTTTCCGTCCTGAAGCTTCCGTCCTAAAGTTGTCCCCCGCATGCGCCGATAACCGGTCATGCGGTGTCGATCGCTTCACTCACGGGACGGCCATCCCGCTGTCCAGTTGAAGCTGACGGACATCCGGCACGTGCCGCGGAAACGTCGATCCCTGCCCTTTTCGCGCTCCCGGTCACCGCATGGGGCGACAAATAATCGTCGCGAGGCAATTCGCAGGTGCTCAAGTGACGAATCCAACCAAATCATTCAGCTTGCCGCGGGGCACGCTTGCTCGCTGGCTGCTGCACCCCGGCAGAGACACTCCGCAAGAGATCCGGACGGCGCTTGTCTATACGCTGTTCGGCACGCTGCCGATTTTTCTGGGTGGCGTATTCAACACGATAGCCGTTGCCTGGGTGCTCGAATACCGCCATCCGAGCGCACTGTTCCGGTTCTGGCTGATCTCGGAGATCGTCGTCTGCGTGGCTCGCCTGTTCGTGCTCATGCTGGCGCATCGACGGGCGCAACAGGGCAAGTCCACGCCCACTGACCTCTATATTCTTCTTGCGCCCCTATGGGGCGCGACGGTCGGCTATGGCGCGTTCATCAGCTCGATCAGCGGCGACTGGGTGGCGGCGACGCTCTCCTTCCTTTCGGCGGCGGCGATGGTCGGCGGCATCTGCTTCCGGAACTTCGCTGCGCCGCGGCTCGTCGCCATCATGATCTTTCTGTCGCTCGGCCCGTGCTGTCTTGGCGCGGTGCTGTCCGGCGAACCTGTGCTGCTGCTGACGCTGGTTCAGATTCCGTTCTATCTGTTCGCGATGAGCATCGCCGCCAGAAAGCTCAACGCGATGCTCATTACCACGATGGAGGCGGAGCGCGAGAACGATCGCCGCGCGCGCCATGACGGCCTGACGGGACTGCTCAACCGCGCAGGACTTTTCCATGCGACGACCTATGAACTCGCCAGATCCACCCGTACCGGAACCGGCGTACCGCTGTTCTATATCGACCTGGACGGCTTCAAGGCGGTGAACGATGCGCACGGACACGAGTTCGGCGACAAGCTGCTCGTGCAGGTCGCGGCGAGACTGCGCCAGCTCGCCGGACCGGACGCCCTCGTCGCGCGCATGGGCGGCGACGAGTTTGTGATCGTCGGCCAGGTACCGGGCGCGGCGGAACCGAACACCTTTGCGGACAGCGTCATCGCCGAGATCGAGAGGCCGTTCCGTCTGGCAGACGATGTCGTCATCGAAATCGGCGCCAGCATCGGTATTGCGCCCGTGACTGGCGTCGGCAACGGAATCGACAAGGTGCTCGGATCGGCGGACGTCGCAATGTATGAGGCCAAACGCCACAAGAAGAAGAGCGCGGTCGCCGCTTGAAGCGGTTCGACGCGCGTAGATCCGATTTCCTTGCGCGCCGGCTACATCAGCGTGCGTCTGACGGTGCGAGGGCACGAGAGCGGCGCGGGAACGCCCCTGGATGGCTTTACTTCGACGCGGGAGACTGGATCATCTTCCAGCCATTGCCCGCAGGATCGCGGAAGCCGGCGTCGACGCTGCCAAAGCGCTCCACGGGCTCTTGGGTGAATTCCACGCCTCGCGCTTTCAATTGCTCATAGCTCGCGCGGCAATCGGTCACGGAGAGAACGAGCGGCGGCATGGCCCCTTTGGCGACCATCGCGCGCAGGGTTTGCGCGGTGGCTTCGTCGTGGATGGGCGGGCCGGGCCTGAACAGGCCGAGCTGGAACGACGGCTGCTCCGGATGCTGGACCGTGAGCCAGCGATAGTCGCCGTTGCACACGTCCGTATGCACGCGAAATCCGAGTTTGTCGACATAGAACTCAAGCGCCTCGTCCTGATTGTCGACGTACAAGCCCACCACGTTGATACCCTGGTTCATCACGACACCTCCTCGATAGATGTCCGGAATGTACCTTCGGCCACGCGGCGGCGCTTCTCCAATACTGCGATCGTGAGGTCCGGCCGCTGCGCCGCCATCAGCACGCAGGCGGGCACGTGGCCGAGTTGAGCGCTAGCGGCCCGCGCTTCGACGCGCATCCCGCTGGGGCTGTGGCCCGTGATGTCGCGGAATGTGCGGCCGAAAGTACCCAAGCTCTCCCAGCCGGTGGCGAATGCAATTTCCGTGATGCTGAGCCCGGTGTCGCGCAACAGGCTCGTGGCCCGCTCGATGCGCCGTGTCAGCAGATATCGGTGCGGAGGAACACCGAACGCTCGCTTGAACGAGTGCGCGAAGTGGGTCTCGGATACGCCGCTGATCTCAGCCAGGCGCCTGACGGGCCAGGCCTCGTGCGATGCAGCATCCATGCGATCCCTGGCGCGCAGCAGGCGACGCAGCAGGACCGGGTCTTGCAACGCGCCGTCATCGGCCGGCGCGGATGAAGAGGCAGCTTGCCGGGCATTGTGGTTTTCGCGTGGAGGCATGAGCTTTCGGATCTGATGGCATGTGAGCAGAGTTTAAGGCCCGCCGGGCGTGCTCGCCTGGCGAAGGATGCCCCAATAGACGCGCGCCAGCGCCGGATCGTTCGCCGGAATACCGCCACACTTGTTACTCCCCGCGTTCGATTCAACGGCCCAAACTGTCTGGCAGCAAACATCCAGCGACGCGTGCTGTGTGAAATCGCGATCAGCCGCGCGACGCAGGAATTTTCCCCAGATCAGGAGGTTGCAAAAGCCATGATTACATCAGCCGGAAACACGACGAAGGACGCAACGAAAGACGGACAGCCCGCCATGCATACGCCACCCGTCGTTTCGCAGCAGGCGTGGGAAGAGGCTCGCCAGCAGTTGCTCGTGAAGGAAAAGGCTCACACCCGCGCGCGCGACGCGCTGGCCGCCGAGCGCCGCCGCATGCCGTGGATGGCCGTCGAGAAAACATATGCATTCGAGGGGCCTGCGGGCAAGGCGAGCCTGCTGGACCTGTTCGACGGCCGGCGTCAACTGATCGTCTACCGCGCGTTCTACGAGCCGGGTGTCTTCGGCTGGCCCGACCACGCGTGCCGGGGCTGCTCGATGGTGGCCGACCAGGTTGCGCACCTCGCCCACCTGAACGCCCGCGACACGACCCTCGTGTTCGTCTCGCGCGCGCCTCAGGCGGACATCGAGCGACTGAAGGCACGAATGGGCTGGCAGATACCGTGGTTCACCATCACGGACAGCTTCGACGCCGACTTCGGCGTCGACGAATGGCACGGCACGAACGTGTTCTACCGCGACGGCGACCGCGTGTTCCGCACGTATTTCATCAACAACCGCGGCGACGAACAGATGGGCGGCACCTGGAACTATCTCGACATCACGCCGCTCGGACGGCAGGAAGTCTGGGAGGATTCGCCTGAGGGCTATCCGCAGACGCCGACCTACAAATGGTGGAACTGGCACGACAGCTATGTCGCTGACGCGCCGCCCGACAAGAAGTGGGTCGAGGTGTCGGATGCCGGAGAAGCCGCGTTCAGGAACCAGCAGACGAACGGGCAGCCGTGAACCGACCCGTCCGATGGCGTTCCTCGCTGAACGGTCAGGACCGTTGTGACGGGCCGCCATCGGTTGCCAAAGCTATTCGATACGACGCCGCGTCGAAATAGCCGAAGCCGTGGAAATGACCAGATCGGCAAAGCGCTTTTCGTCGCAGTCCGCTTGCCATCGCGATCTCGCCACTGCGATGTTCAGCGCGCCGATGCCGCGCCCATGCGCGTTCGTGATCGCCGCGGCCGTCGCGATGTCGCTGACGAAATGCTCATCCTCCGTAAGCGCATAGCCCTGCTTGGGGATCTGCACGATGCGGAAATGTGGTGCAAGCGGGCTTACGCAGAAAGACGGCCGCATAGGACATGCCTAGCCGGTCAACGAAGCCGCAATCGCTTTTCTGAAAGGCATCGCGAACGAAGCGGCGCGCAGCATGATGCTTCGCGCCAGCTTCGCTGGAACGCTGCTGTTCGTATAGATGTCGGTGACAAGGCGAGTGGCGAGATAGAGCGGTCTGGTCGCACGGCGATGGCAATCTCCGTAGCGGCTCAAGACGGACTCGGCGCCCACATCGAAGCCGTTTCTATGCGCGGCGACGATTTCTTTGCATAGGGTCTCGACACTCGTCAGTCCGAAGTTGAACCCGTGCGCGGTCACGGGATGCATGCCGACGGCGGCGTCGCCCACTGTCGCGAAGCGCTTTCCGACGAATCGCGCGGGATAAACGGAGACCAACGGATACAGATGACGCGTGCTCGCCAGTCTCATCGTGCCGAGCCGCCGCGCGAATCTCTGTTCGACGTTTGCGCTGAATTCGTCAGGATCGAGCGATGCAACGCGCGTCGCATCGCACCCGGGCAGCGTGAGCACCACTGAAGACTGATGCGCGTTCGTCGACCGATCCGGATTCATCGGCAGCAGCGCAAGCGTCTGCTCATAGCCGAACCATTCCCACGCGGTGTACTGATGAGGCTGCTCGTGTGTCATTCGGCACACCAGCATCGATTTGCCGAAATCGCGCATTTCGGCTGAAATGCCCATCATCTTGCGCGTCGCCGAGAAGCGGCTATCCGCTGCAATGATCAGATTTGCCGAGAGTGTCTTTCCGCTCTCCAATGTGACGCTGGCGACGACGTCATCGCTCTTCACGCTGCTCACCCTTTCCGACGCGAGCAGCGTGATGTCATGGGACTCGGCAATGCTGCGATGTACCGCGTCATAAGCGGCCTTGCGGATCAGATGATTCGAAACCAGCCAGCCCAGTTCGGTGTGGCCGGCCAGCTCGTGCCCGATCTCCAGCGCGGACAGCGACGAGCCATTGAATACCTTCGCGCGGCGAAGCGGAGAACGTGAATCCGGGTCGATGAGATCCCAGAGACCCCATCGCTGCATGAATCGAACCGACTTTTGAGTCAGCGCGATTTCGCGGCCATCGAATTTCGGGTCGCTGATTTCATTCAAAGGCTGCTGCTCGATCAGTGTGATTCGCAGGCCGAGGCCACTGAGCGAGTGCGCGAGGCATAGCCCGACAGGGCCTGCTCCCACGATAAGGATGTCGTTTGCCATATAAGCGAATGACTGGTCTGAAGTTGCGTGAATCGGGAGCGTGGCTCGCGTGCCGTTCATGCAGCCTGAGGAATGCTGTGTTCCTGCATGTAGACGACCATCATCGCATCCATCGTTTTCACGTGATGCGCGAACCACACGCGCAATTCGCCCAACAGCTGCCGGCCCACGTCGAAGCGGCCGTTGTCCGCCATTTCCGTGCGCACCAGGTCGGCCACATGCAGCACGTGACGATGCTGGCCCGCATGGCAATGACGCGCGCCGAAGTCCAATGCTTCCATCCACGATTCTTCCTGTGCGAAGTGTTCCCTGGTGTGCTCGATCCAAACGTCGAGCGAAGCGATGAGCGATTCGTCAGTGGCGGCGTCCGCGAGGTCGAGCAGGCGAATAAACTCGCTGTGCGTTGCGTCGGTTATCGGTTCTCCCAGTTGCAGATCGGGAGGAAGTACTGGCGCGCATTGCATTGCGGATGTCGACATAGCGGGAACTCGAAGCAGCGGGTATGGCCTTTTGGGAGAGAAATGAAGATAGCAAAGTACTGCAATTCCTCCGCTGATCTCGATCAAGCGTCAAATCATTGATGGTTTAATGGACGCTTGAGAATCTTCATGAAAGATGTCGCCGTCAATACATTTATCCGCGACGATACAATTGGCGCGATTCCCACTACTTCACTCCAATGACTCGCCGGGCAGAGAACCTACGATTCGATCTCACGACGCTCCGTCTATTCGAAGCAACGGCCGAACTGGGCGCCGTGACGAAAGCAGCGGACCGTCTCGCGCTCGCACCCGCAGCGGCATCGAGGCGGATCAGCGAACTGGAAGCGCAATTCGGTGTCGCGTTGTTCGAGCGCCGCCCTCACGGCATGACGCTCACGGACGCAGGCCGAACCTTGCTCGCGCACGCGCGCAGCATGATTCACTCGGCCGTGCGCATGCACGACGATGCGTCCGCGTTCCGCCAGGGCGATCGCGGCGTCGTGAAGATTGCAGCCTGTACCTCGGCGGTGCTTCAGTTTCTCGCAGAAGACATACAGCGATGCCATGCGATCTATCCCGGCATCCGCGTCGATCTGCAAGAACTGAACAGTCATGGCGTGATGCAGGCGCTGTCGCGCAATGTGGTCGATATCGGCATCTACGAGGCGTCGCTGGGGCGCCTCGATCTTCCGACGCAACCCTATCGCGAGGACCGGCTCGTCGTGCTGACGACGGCCGGTCATCCCCTCGCCGGACTCGAGCAGGTCACGCTGCACGACCTGTTCGCCTACGACGTGATCGGCCTGACGGAAGGTTCCGCGATCTCGCTCGCGCTCGGCCGTCTCGCGAACCAGAGTGATCGCATGCTGCATATGCGCATCCGCGTCGGCAGCTTCGACAGCATGACGGCGATGGTCGCCGCAGGCGTCGGCATCGGCGTGATGCCGCTCGGTGTCGCGCGCGTGCTGGCGAGCGGCAAACGATTCCGCATGCTGCCGATCGAAGGCCCGTGGGCGACGCGGCAATTCCTGCTGTGCAACCTTCCGCCCGAATCCATCTCCTCGTCCGCTCTCTCCGTAATCGAACTCCTCGCGGCGCCGGTTTCGCAGAATTCGAAACCTGCGTAGCTCAATGAGCGATGGCGTGCGCGTCCGATCCTTTTTATCGTAGGCGTCGTCGCCGCCTGGAAAGGTTGCGCTCCCATCGTTCCCGCTGCTGGAGTTCCATGTCCGCACAACCCGTTCGAATCGCGCTTAGCATCGGCGATCCCGCTGGCATCGGCGCCGAAATCATCGCGCGTCTGCTTGCCGATCCTTCCACGCGCCAGAAGGCGCACGTCACGCTCATCGGCAATCGCGATGCGATCGCGCGCGGCGCGTCGGCCGCCGGCGTCGAATTGCCGCGCGCCGCCGACTGGCTCGATATTCCATTGTGGGCAGGCAGCGATGCGCTGTTCGCGCCGGGCGTCATCAGCGAGGCGAGCGGCCGCTTCATGCTGGATTCGCTGCGTCTTGCCGTGCAGTATGTAGACAATCGGCGCGCCGATGCCGTCTGCTTCGGCCCGCTCAACAAGAGCGCGCTGCGCGCAGGCGGCATGAACGAAGAAGACGAGATGCGCTGGTTTGCGAAGCTGCTGGATCACCAGGGCGTATGCGGTGAACTCAACGTGCTCGAACCGCTATGGACGGCGCGCGTCACCTCGCATCTCCCGCTCAGGGAAGTGTCCGCGCGACTGTCGCCGCGAGCCGTGGCCGACGCGATCCAGATGCTTACGCAAGCACTTCGCGCAGCGGGCAACGAAGCGCCGCGAATCGGCGTATGCGGGCTCAACCCGCACAACGGCGATCACGGCAACTACGGCAGCGAAGAGAGCGAGATCATCGAACCGGGCATCGCGCTCGCCGCATCGCAAGGCTTCCCGTCGACGGGACCTTATCCGGCAGACACGATCTTTCTGCGCGCGCGAGCCGGCGAACTCGACGGCATCGTCACGATGTACCACGACCAGGGGCAGATAGCGACCAAGCTGCTCGGCTTCGACGTGGGCGTGACCGTGGAAGGCGGCCTGCCCATTCCCGTGACGACACCCGCGCACGGCACGGCATACGACATCGTCGGCAAGGGCAAGGCGAGCGGCACGGCGATGGCGCGCGCCTTCGATGTCGCGTGCCGCATGGCGCGCTCGCGGCAGGCCGCCGTCGTCTGAGCGGCGACGCTCGCTCGCCCTCACGAACAATTAATTCAGACTGGCCGCGCGCGCAGCGCGCGAGCCGGCAATTCACGGAGGAGACATGAATCCGCAATCGACGCGTTCCCCACGTACGCACGTTCAGCAAGCCGTGCTCGCGCTGCTGTGCGCGATGTCGTTCATCCTGTATCTCGATCGGGTCAATCTCGCTGCTGCAGCCGGCCCGATCAAAGCCGAACTCGGCTTGTCGAATACCACGCTGGGCGTCGCTTTCTCGGCGTTCGGCTATACGTATGCAATCTTTCAGATCATCGGCGGCTGGCTCGCCGATCGCATGGGCGCGCGCCGCACGTTGCTGATCTGCGGCTCGATCTGGGTCGTCGCAACGATCGCAACGGGTCTGGTCGGCGGTCTTGCGTCGCTGTGCGCGGCGCGTCTGCTGCTCGGCATCGGCGAAGGCGCGGCGCTGCCTGCTCAGGCGCGCGCAATTGCGAACTGGTTCAACACGAAGGACCGCGGCTTCGTGCAGGGCATCACGCATTCGTCGTCGCGACTCGGCAATGCCGCCGCGCCGACGCTCGTCGCGTTGCTCGCGACGCTCTATTCGTGGCGTCTGTCGTTCATCATCGTCGGCGCTTTCACGGCCGTGTGGATCATCGTCTGGATGCTGTACTACCGCGACGATCCGCGCGAACACCGGCGCATCAACGAGGCCGAACTGGAGTGCCTGCCCTTGAGTGTCGCCGGCAAGACGAAGGAATCGGGCGGCACGCCGTGGCGCCGCATCCTGCGCCGGATGTCGCCCGCCATCTTCGTGTACTTCTGCCAGGTGTGGAGCAACACGCTGTTCTTTAGCTGGGTGCCGCTCTTCTTCCTGCATGGCTATGGATTGAATCTCAAGCAATCCGCCGTGTTCTCTTCAGGCGTGTTCCTCTCCGGCGTGGTGGGCGACGTGCTCGGCGGCTTCCTCAGCGACCGGGTGCTCAAGCGTACGGGCAACCTCAAGTTCGCGCGCCAGGGCGTGATTGCATTCAGTCTGCTCGGGGCCTTCGTCTTCATGATTCCGGTGATGATCAGCCGGGACCTGACCATCGTCACGCTATGCCTGTCCGGCGCGTTCTTCATGCTCGAACTGACGATCGGACCGATCTGGGCCGTACCGATGGATGTGGCATCGAGCCATGCAGGAACGGCGAGCGGCATGCTCAACACGGGTGCGGCCATCGCCACGATCATCTCGCCCGTGGTGTTCGGCGCGGTGATCGATGCGACGGGCAACTGGAGTTTGCCTTTCGTGGGATCGCTGCTGTTCCTGCTGCTCGGCGCGGTGATGACGTTGAAAATCCGGCCGGATATCGGCATTGGTGACGGCGTCGATTCGAGAGCAAACGCCGTTCCCGCGTCGCCACGATTTGCTAATCCTGAACGTTGATCCGTTTCACTGGCGTTAAACGAGAGAGTGGATCAGGAGTGGATCGCAAAGCACATACGTCGAAAAGCATCCACTCCGAATAGCATGAGAACAACTCGCAGTTTGAGAACATTTAAAGTCCTTTCTTTAGCGACTTCAAACGTCGAATCATCACGCGCACTTCCAAAGCCGCAGATCTCTTTGAATGGCGTATCGATGTTCCGTAACGCCAGGCAAATACCCTCGCCGTCACAAAAGATTCTTGCTACAAATGCTGCCGCGACCTAAAGTCCATTGCATTCGGCTGACGATAATCAGCTGTAAAACGGCGGGCGGCCAAAGCAAAGTACTGCCTCCCGACGACAGAAGCAGACCTCGAAGTTGTGATAGAGCCGTAACCGACGCGGTGTCGGTTTTCACCGCTGGTGGCATGCAGCAGCCGGATGGGTAGCGCATGTGCAGCCTCGGAAGCTACCGTCGCGTCTGTTGCAGACCGCAAATGAAAAGAGAGGGCTTTCATGCGTCGCAACACATCCAATGTACTTCTGTCAGGGACAACACTGGTGCTCGCGTTCGCCGCGAGTACAACGAGCCTGGCTGCCCCCATTCTCGTTTCCGCTACACCCAGCCCGTTTGCAAACTGCACGATCGGCGGACCCGGCAAGAACTTCGTGAACGCCGAGGTCGAACCGTGGCTGGCCGTCAATCCCGCCAATCAGTCGAATCTGATCGGTGCATGGCAACAGGACCGCTGGGACAATGGCGGCGCACACGGTCTCGTCGCCGGCTACTCTTTCGATGGCGGCCAGACGTGGAAGCAGACCAATCTTCCATTTAGCGCATGCGCAAACGGACTCGGGTATGAGCGCGCGTCGGACCCATGGGTGTCGATCGGACCGGACGGCACCGCGTATTCGGTATCCATTTCCTTCAACCAGTCCAATAACAACAATGCAGTGGCTGCGGCAGTGTCGACGGATGGCGGCATCACGTGGGGAAACCTGAGCGTGCTCATCGCCGACAACGAACCGACAGTGCAGTTCTTCAACGACAAGGAGTCGGTCACGGCCAATCCGATCAAAGCGGGCGTCGCGTACGCAGTATGGGACCGGCTCGAGTTGCCGAATGGCAATCCGTACGCGAACCTGCACACGGCCGCTTACCGCGGACCGGCTTACTTTTCGAAGACCGTGGACGGCGGCAAGACATGGAGCTCGCCTTCCGTCATCGTGAAGGTTCCGTCGCGGCAACAGACTATCGGCAATCAGATCGTCGTCGATTCGCAGAAAGGAACCCTCTATGACTTTTTCAATCTGATCACGCCGCCCTTTAGCGTGACGGCCAACAAGGTCGCATTCATCAAGTCGACCGACGATGGCGCAACATGGACGAAGCCACAGATCATCGCCGACTTGAGAACCGTCGGTGTCACGGACCCGAATACGAATGAGCCTTTGCGTACCGGCGATATCATTCCCGAGCCCGCAATCGATCCGACGACAGGCCAGCTTTACGTTGTCTGGCAGGACTCGCGCTTCAATGGCGGCCAGTTTGACGAGATTGCGCTGTCCACGTCCGCCGACGGCGGGAAAACCTGGAGCAGCCCCGTCCATGTCAACACGCCGACGGGGCGTGCCGCTTTCAATCCGTCCATTCGCGTGAACTCCGCCGGCACGGTCGCCGTCACCTACTACGATCTTCGCGACCTGGAGGCCGGAAACATGACGACGTTGCCCACCAACATCTGGCGCACGACATCGACCAATGGCGGACAGAGCTTCGGCGGCGAAGCAAAGGTGGCCGGCCCATTCGATATGAGAACGGCGCCTTTCGCGGAAGGCTATTTCGTGGGCGACTACCAGGGCCTAGACGTGCGGGGAACGAACTTCGTGCCGTTCTTCGTGCAAACGAACTCGGGCAATACCGCTAACCCCACCGATGTATTCGCAGCGCCATAGTTCGCAGCGTCGTGTCTGAACGCGGGCCTGAGGTATCGGCGAAATGGAGTACGCGGAGCGGCGATGGTTTCAAGACCATCGCCGCTCCGTCGACAGCATCGCGTTCTTATTGCGGTCGCTTCTTCTCGCTCCGAAGATGCTCCGCCAGGCGCATCAGCATCGCGTCGCATTGGTCCAGTTGCTCGACCGTCAAGAACTCGTCCGGCTTGTGGCCCTGGTCCATGCTGCCGGGTCCGCAGACCACGGCCGGAATGCCTGCCTGCGTGAACAATCCGCCTTCGCTGCCGAAGGCCACCGTTTCGAATGCATTCGATCCGCTCAGCAACGCGAGCAGGCGCGCGGCGTCGCTATCGGGTGAAGTCGCAAGGCCCGGATAGGCATTCAGTGCCTGCAAGCGGATGCCCGTATCGGCTTGCACCGCGCGCATCTTCGGCAGCAGTTCGGCTTTCGCATAGGCTTGCAGCTTATCCGCGACGACGTTAGCGTCGAAACCGGGCACGGTGCGCACCTCGAAGTCGAACTCGCACTCCGCGGGCACGATGTTCAGCGCGCGTCCGCCTTTGATGACACCCGTCTGCACCGTCGAAAACGGCGGATCGAAACGCGCGTCGTGATGCTCTGGCTGCGCGAGTTCGTCGCCGATTTCTTCCAGCCGGTTGATCAGCCGCGCCGCATATTGAATCGCGTTGACGCCCTGCGGCGCGTACGCCGAATGACATGCCGCGCCCTTCACATGGCAGCGCATTGCGAGCTTGCCTTTGTGCCCGAGCACCGGCCTCAGCGCAGTGGGCTCACCGATCAGGCACAGACGCGGCTTGTGCACGCGTTTTTCGAGTTCGGCGAGCATCGGCCGCACGCCGAGGCAACCCACTTCCTCGTCGTACGAGAACGCGAGATGAACGGGCAGTTCCAGCTTCTGCTTCAGAAAAGCGGGCAAGGCCGCCAGCACGGACGCAATATAGCCCTTCATGTCGGCCGTGCCGCGTCCGTACAGGCGCCCGTCTTTCTGCGTGAGACGGAAAGGCTCCACGGTCCACGCCTGCCCGTCGACGGGCACCACATCGGTATGACCGGACAGCACGATGCCGCCACGATCTTGCGGACCGATGGTGGCAAACAGATTGGCTTTGGTGCGCTCGGCGTTGTGAAAGAGTTCGCTCTCCACGCCCAGGTCCGCGAGATATTGCTGCATGAACGCGATCAGTTCCAGATTCGAATCGCGGCTGACCGTCGCGAATCCGATCAGCCGTTCCAGCAGATCACGGCTCGACAACTCACTCATCGCCCGGCACTCCATAGCGTGGCGCCGTGGTCGGATCGAGTGCGCGCACGAAGTAGTCCTGCATCTGCGGCCGATACGCTTGCCACAGCGCATCGAGCCGGCCGATGGGATCATCGTCGGCCCAGTCGATGCGCAGATCGACGACGGGCCAGACTTGCGCATCGACGACCTTGAGCGCGGCCGAATGCACGGGCCCCGCTTCGCCGCCCGCTTCGATCGCGCCGTGCAGCGCCTGCACCAGCCGATCGGCGAGCGTGCCTTGCGCGCTCTCGAACGCCTTCACCATCGCATTGATCACGTGCTGGCCGGCGAGCAGATTGCCCGCCCCGACACACTGCTTTCCAGCGACAGCGTGATGCACGCCGAGCGCCTCCTTGCCCGTGAACATCGCGGTTCGGCCCTGACCGTCGATCACTGTCACCTGCCGGTACTCGCTCCATTCGCTCGCGCTCAACGCGCGTTGTAGTGCCGCGTCAGGCGTGAGCTGTTCGCGTTCGATCAGATCCAGAATCTGCGGACCGAGCGCCGGCAGCGTGACATTCTGCGTGGCCACCGCGCCGACCCGCGCGCGCGCCCACGGACAACGCGCGCCCACCGAAATGCTCGACGAACTGATGGCGATGCCGAGTTGGCCCGTCTTGTCGCAGCGTCCGACGATCGAGAATGTCATGAGTCGCTCCTTACGCCTGCGCGGGATGCCAGTTGTCCGGAACCACCGCGATCACGTCGATTTCCATCAGCCACTGCGGCTGGCCGAGCGCGCTGACGACGAGCCCTGTCGAAATCGGATACACGCCCTTCAGCCATTTGCCGACCTCCTGATACACGGGCTCACGATAACGCGGATCGATGATGTACGTCGTCGTCTTGACGATGTGCGACAGATCGCTGCCCGCTTCGTCGAGCAACTGCTTGACGTTCTTCATCGCCTGCTCGGCCTGCGCGCGCGGATCGCCGAGGCCGATCAGGTTGCCTTCGAAATCCGTGCCGACCTGGCCGCGCACATAGACCGTATTGCCCGCGCGAACAGCCTGGCAAAGATCGTTGTCGAGCGACTGGTTCGGGTAGGTATCTTTCGTATTGAACATGCGGATGCGGGTATGCGTCGGCATCAATTCACTCCCATTTCGTTGACCTTCCGTGCGTGAGGCTCGTCGGGCGCGGCATCGCTTGCGTTGTCATCATGCGTGCGCCGCGCGTCCTGCTGACGCTGCGATGCATCGCGATACGCGAGGTATTTGCGCTGCGTGACGATGTGATCGGCAATATGCTTCGCATCGTGCCAGACGCCCCAGATAAACGACGACGCGCGACGCGAGAGCCACGGCAAGCCAAGGAAATACAGGCCCGGCTCTTTCGACACGCCACGCTGATGCTGCGGCTTGCCCTTCGCGTCGAACGCATCCACATGCAGCCAGCTGAAGTCGACGGCATAGCCGGTGGCCCAGATGATCGCGTTCACTCCCGCCTTCGCCAGATCGAGTTCGGCGAGCGGATGAGTCACGCATTCCGGGTCGGGCGGAATAGCGCGCGCGTCGGGGTCTTCGGGCAGGTCGATGCCGGTGCGCGCAACATAGGCGTCGGCCGCATCGAGCAGCGACATCAGGTTTTCGTCGCCGCGCTTCAGATTCGCGGCGAGGTCCTGTTCGAAAGACACGACGCCGTTGTCGAACGATTTCGTGAGACCGACCAGCGTCATCCCTTGATGCGCGAGCCTGCGGAAATCGATCGTCTGGCCGCCGTATGCGCCGCTCACCGCGATGGTCACGTGCTCGCGTCCCGGCGTGGCGACTTCCTTGTCCCACTCGCCGAGCACGCCCAGCCACCAGCAGAAATCGCGATTGCGATAGGCGCGTGGCGGACGGTCGTGCGCGCCCACCGACAAATACACCTTGCGGCCCGAGCGTTGCAGTTCGTCCGCGATCTGAACGCCGGAAGAACCCGCACCGACGACAAGCACGGCGCCCTCCGGCAGTTGCGCGGGGTTGCGATAGCCCGCGGAATGAAGCTGTGTGAGATTCGGGTCTTGCGGTGCGATAGGCGGAATGACGGGACGCTGGAACGGCCCCGTTGCGACGACCACGCGATTCGCTTCGATCACGCCATCGGACGTTTCGATCGTGAAGCCCGGACGCCCCGCCCGTCGCGCAACGCTCGTCACTTCGACGCCCGTGCGGATCGGCGCGTCGAACTTGCGCGCATAGGCTTCGAAGTAGTCGGCGACACGATCCTTGGCAGCGAACGCATCGGGATCGAGTCCTTCGAACTCCATATTGGGGAAACGGTCGTGCCAGGCCGGGCCGTTCGCGACCAGCGAATCCCAGCGACATGTACGCCAACGTTCGGCGATGCGGTCACGCTCCAGTACGACATGCGGCACACCCAGTTTGCCCAGATGCTCGCTCATCGCGATGCCCGCCTGACCCGCGCCGATTACCAGTGTGTCGATCGACAACCGTTCAGCCGTCATGGCTGTCTCCTTTTGAAAAGCACTCCGACTCAGGCGCCTCTTCCATGACGCAGTGCAAGAACGCAGCGAATGTCACGCCCGGTCACTGTCCGGACACAATGTACGCCGCGCTCTCCATAAACAAAAATACATTCAAAAAATGCCATGCATTGTTTTTGGCTATGCAGTTCATCCCGATTGCGACGACAATGCGCTTGAACGATGCTCTGGACGAAACCCATGGACGGACATACGGTGCGTTATTCGTTGCGCCAGTTGCGGTACTTCGTCGTGGCGGCGGAAGCGCTTTCTTTCACCGCAGCGGCCAAGCGGCTGCATATTTCGCAGCCGTCGATTTCGACGGCGCTGGCCGATCTCGAAGCGTCATTCGGCGTGCAGCTTTTCATCAGACATCACGCGAGCGGCTTGTCTCTCACGCAACCGGGCCGCGATCTGCTGGGGCACGCACGCAATCTGTTGAAGAACGCCGAAGAACTGCAATTGACGGCCAAAGAAATGGACGGCGGGATGTCCGGCTCGATTTCGCTCGGGTGCCTGGTGTCGCTTGCGCCGCCCCTGATGCCGGGCATCATCAGCCACTTCGTGCAGGAGTATCCCGCCATCTCGTTCCGGACCACCGAGGCCCATCAGGACACGCTGTTGAACGGACTGCACGACGGCTCACTCGATATTGCGCTGACCTATAGCCTCGATATCGCCGATGGCATCGCGTTTACACCACTGCTTTCGCTGCCGCCCTATGTGATCCTGCCAAAGACGCACCGCCTTGCGCGGGCACGCAAGGTATCGCTCGCCGATCTGCTTCATGAGCCTTATGTGATGCTGGACCTTCCGCATAGCCGGGAGTACTTCTCGGCACTATTCGATGCGGTCGGCAGCCGCCCCACCGCGGCCTTCCGTTCGTCGCAGCCCGAAGTGGTGCGCGGCATGGTCGCCAATGGACTCGGCTACAGCATCCTTAACTTCCCGCTCAAGTCGAACCGGACCGTCGACGGCGAGGACTTCGTGACCAAGCGCTTCAAGGAGAACGTGAACGCCACCACGCTCGGCATCGCGCGATCCGGCGGCATGAAGCCGCGCGAAATCGTCAAACGCTTCTCGGCATTCTGCGAAACATACATTCGCCGCCTGCACATCGAATAGAAGTAATGGAAGCGGGCAGAAGCGCTGCATAGCACCAGGCTATTCAGTGCATCCAAAAACAGTATTTTGACTTGAAATTTGGATTGTTAGATTGGAGTTCATCGCGATACACACGCTGACACGGAGGCCGCATGGCAGCTCTTCCCACTCCGACGACCAATGGGCTCGACGTCGTTCGCAATCTGCGCGAGAACTGCGCGCGCCCGTTCGAGGACGCGCACTCGATGCCTCCCGCTGTCTATACGTCGGAGGCGTTTCTCGCACTCGAACGGCGTGATGTTTTTCGCAGCGAGTGGCTGTGCATGGGCCGCGCGAGCGCGCTCGCGAACCATGGCGACTATCTGACCGGGACGATCGACGATCAGCCCATCTTCGTGTTGCGCGATGTCAACGGCGAATTGCGTGCGTTCTCGAATGTCTGCCTGCACCGGATGTCGGTACTGCTCGAAGGACGCGGCAACGTGCGCCGCATCGTCTGCCCGTATCACGCGTGGAATTACACGCTCGACGGCGCGCTCGCGGGCGCGCCGCTGATGGATCGGCAAGCGGGATTCTGCAAGGAACAATACAGGCTGCCCGCGGTGCGCTGCGAGACATGGCAAGGCTGGATCTATGTGACGCTTAACGCGGACGCGCCGCCCGTGAACGCGCACCTCGCCGGTCTGACGAAGCTGATCGAGCCGTACGGCATGGGCGATTACGTCGAGACCTTCCACGAAGAGCACGTGTGGAACACCAACTGGAAGATCCTCGCGGAAAACTTCATGGAGAGCTATCACCTGCCGATGCTGCATCGCGCAACGGTCGGCCCGCATTCGAAGCTCGAAGAAATGGAATGCCCGCCGGGCTTTCCCGCGTTCAACTATCACTGGATCACGAAGGAAGCTTCGCTGCCGATCGGCAACGCGCATCCCGGCAACACGCGCCTGCAAGGCCACTGGCGCCGGACCACGGCGTTGCTGGCGATCTATCCGACGCATCTGATCACGCTGACGCCCGGCTACTTCTGGTATCTGATCCTGCAGCCGCAGGGCGTGGGCCGCGTGCATATCCAGTTTGGCGGCGGCCTTGCGCCTGAATTCATCGACGATCCGAAAGCAGCCGACTACATGGCGACGCTCAAGACGCTGCTCGACGAAGTGAACGCCGAGGACAGGCGCGGCGTCGAGGCCGTGTTTCGCGGCGTGCACGCGCCGCTCGCGAAGCCCGGCAATCTGAGCCATCTCGAGCGGCCGAACTACGACTTCGCACGCTATCTCGCGGGACGCCTCGGCGCGATGTGACATCGACGCCTCGCATGGACTGCCAACACTCTGCCGAGCCACCCATGTCAAGCCAACCATTTATTTCCTTCGCGGGCGTCAGCAAATCGTATGACGGCGTGCATAGCGTGGTCGAAGGACTGGATCTCGACGTCGCGCGCGGCGAGTTCGTCTCGTTGCTCGGGCCATCGGGTTCGGGCAAGACCACGACGCTGATGATGCTCGCCGGTTTCGAATCGCCAACGCGCGGCGAGATCCGCCTCGCGGGCAAGCGTCTCGACGACAAGCCGCCCCATCAGCGCGATATCGGCATGGTGTTCCAGAACTATGCGCTTTTCCCTCACATGACGATCGCCGAGAACGTGGCCTTCCCGTTGTCCGTGCGCAGAGTGAGCCGCAGCGAGCAGAAGACGCGCGTGATGCGCGTGCTCGACATGGTGGAGCTATCGCATCTGGCGGGACGGCGTCCATCGCAACTGTCGGGTGGCCAGCAGCAGCGCGTCGCGCTTGCACGCGCGCTGGTGTTCGAGCCGAGCGTGGTGCTGATGGACGAGCCGCTCGGCGCGCTCGACAAGCGGCTACGGGAAAACATGCAATATGAAATCATGCGGCTCCATCGCGAACTATCGCTCACGATCGTCTATGTGACGCACGACCAGAACGAAGCGTTGACGATGTCGGACCGCGTCGCCGTGTTCTCCGATGGGCGCATCCAGCAGGCGGCCACGCCGACCGAACTCTACGAAAACGCGGCGAACGCATTCGTTGCCAATTTCGTCGGCGAGAACAACGGACTGACGGGCCGCGTGATTCCGGACAACGGGGAATGGGCCGCGATGCAGCTCGCCGACGGCAGCACCGTCTATGGACGCGCGGGCGCGGGACTCGCGATCGGCGATCACGCGATGCTGGCGTTGCGCCCCGAGCGCGCGCACATCGCGGCGACGCCCGACGCCGAGCAGGAAGCGTCACGACGGAACATGAACGTCTTGCATGCGCACGTGGAAGAACTCGTTTATTGCGGCGACCATCATCGCGTTCATCTGAAGCTCGGCCACGGCGAAACCGTGGTCGTCAAGGTGCCGAATACGCAGCACCGCGATCTGCCCGCGCCAGGTCATCAGACGGCCGTGACCTGGCATCGCGACGACTGCAAGGTGCTGCCCGCAGCCGAAGTCCTGCGCGCCGCCGGACCCTCTGACAGCGCAACCCGCCCCGCCACTTTCCGTTCCTCGTCCGCCTCGCCACTCATCGCAGGAGTCAACTGAAAATGAAAACCAACATTTCGTTATTCCGGACCACCGTCGCGGCGTGCGCGCTAGGTGTCTTCGCTGCCGCTACGGCTCACGCGGCCGATACGATTTCCGTCGTCACGTTCGGCGGGGCCTATGAAGCCGCCGCGAAAAAGGCGTGGTTCGATCCGTTCACCGCGAAAACGGGCGATCAGTTCGCAACCGAATCGTACGACGGCGGACTTGCGAAGCTGCAGGCGATGGAACAGGCGAAGAACCCGACGTGGGATCTGATCGACCTCGAAACCAACGACGCGATCACCGCATGCGACGAGGGCCTGATCGCGAAGTTCGACAAGGCGTCGCTGGGCAGCACCAGCGACTTTCTGCCGGGCTCGCTGAGCGACTGCGCGGTTGCGGCGATGGTGTGGTCCACGGTCTATGCGTACGACACCAGCAAGCTCAAAACGGCGCCGACCAGCATCAACGATTTCTTCGAC
Source organism: Paraburkholderia diazotrophica (assembly GCF_038900755.1). Classification (GTDB taxonomy): domain Bacteria; phylum Pseudomonadota; class Gammaproteobacteria; order Burkholderiales; family Burkholderiaceae; genus Paraburkholderia; species Paraburkholderia diazotrophica_A. Next base: position 268,494 of record NZ_JBBPEN010000006.1, on the reverse strand, counting down.
CTGAAGAAATTCCCCGGCAAGCGCGGCATGCGCAAGTCGCCGAAGGTGGCGATGGAGTGGGCGCTGATCGCCGATGGCGTCGCGCCGAAGGACGTCTACAAGACGCTGGGCACGCCCGCCGGCGTCGATCGCGCATTCAAGAAGCTCGATACGATCAAGTCGAGCATCGTCTGGTGGGAAGCGGGCGCGCAGGCGCCGCAGCTGCTCGCCGACGGCGCGGTCGTGATGACGCAGGCCTACAACGGCCGCATCGACGATGCCGTTCACAAGGACAAGAAGCCGTTCAAGATCGTCTGGGACGCGCAGGTGTACGACTACGAATGGTGGGCCGTGGTCAGCGGCGCGAAACATGCCGAGGCGGCGCAGAAATTCATCGTGTCGGCCTCGACGCCGCAAGCCTACGCGGACCTGTCGAAGTACATCGCCTACGCGCCGCCGCGCAAGAACGCGATTGCGCTGATCGACAAGGCGCGCCTGAACGACCTGCCGACCGCGCCGGAGAACTTCAAGCGTCCGCTGCAAATCGATGCGACGTTCTGGGCCGACAACGCCGACGCGATCAACAAGCGCTTTCAGAACTGGCTCACGCAGTAACGCCAGCGCGCAAAGACGTCATCAGAGAGATTCACGACGATGAACACGCCGCTGCCGACCACTGCTCCTTTTGGCCGCGGCCCGCGTGCCGCGGATCGCGAGTCGTTTCGCGCCGTGCGCCGCAAGGCTGCGATGCGCGCGCTGCTGCTCGCGTTGCCGCTGCTCGTCTTTCTGCTGGTGACGTTCGTTGCGCCGATCGCGAGCCTGCTCGGCCGCAGCGTGCAGAACCCCGAAGTGCGTGACGGCATGCCCGAACTGAGTGCGGCGCTGGCCGCATGGAATGGCGCGGGCGTGCCCGGCGAGCCGGCATTTGCCGCGCTCGCGCACGACCTGAAGCGTGCGGGCGAAAACGGCCAGCTCGGCAACATCGCGCGGCGCATGAACTTTTATCAGCCGGAATTCCGCAGCCTGCTCTTCAAGACGGCGCGCGCCACGCGTTCGCAGACACCCGCGCAATGGAAGCCTGCGCTGGTCTATCTCGATGCGCGCTGGAACGAAGCGGAAACCTGGCGTCTGCTCAAGCGCGCGTCCGTTTCGCCGACACCCGACTATTTGCTGAACGCCGTCGACGCGCAAGTCGCACCCGACGGCTCGGTTGCGCCCGTCGCAGCCGACAGCGCCGTCTACCGCGCCGCCTTCGGACGCACCGTGACGATCAGCGCGACGGTCACGCTGCTGTGCCTGCTCTTCGGCTACCCGGTTGCGTATCTGCTCGCGACATTGCCGGACAAGCAAAGCAACCGCCTGATTCTCTTCGTGATCGTGCCGTTCTGGACCTCGCTGCTCGTGCGCACGACCGCGTGGTATGTGCTGCTGCAACCGGGCGGCGTGATCAACAGCGCACTGACGCGTCTCGGGCTCGTCAGCCATCCGCTGCCGCTCATCTTCAACCGCACCGGCGTGCTGATCGGCATGACGCACATTCTGTTGCCGTACATGATCCTCGCGATCTACTCGGTGATGAAGAATGTGTCGCCCGTGTACATGCGCGCGGCGAAATCGCTCGGTGCGCATCCGGCCGTGGCTTTCGTCCGCGTCTACATTCCGCAGACGCTGCCGGGTGTCGGCGCGGGATGCTTTCTCGTCTTCGTGCTCGCGCTCGGCTATTACATCACCCCCGCGTTGCTGGGCGGCGCCGGCGACGAAATGATCAGCCAGCTGATCGCGTCGCAGACCAACGAGCGGCTCAACTGGGGCCTCGCGGGGGCGCTGTCGTGCTATCTGGTCGTCTTCACGGCCGTGTTCTATTTCATCTTCAACAGGCTGGTCGGGATCGACCGCTTGCGCTTCGGTTAGCACGCAGCGAGGCGCGACGATCACTCCGTATCGCTCATCGACAGGCGGATTCACATGAAAGACGGACGCACGCAGCTACTTTCGGAGCGCATCGCCGGCGCGGGGCTACGCGTGCATTGCGCAACCATGTTCTTTTTCCTGGTCGCGCCGATCCTTGCAATCGTGCCGCTGTCGTTCAACTCCGGCTCGTTTTTCTCGTATCCGATGCAGGGCTTCTCGCTGCGCTGGTACGCGCAGGCGCTCGGTTCGCCGGACTGGCAGCGCGCGTTCGTGAACAGCATCGGCATCGGCGCGGCATCGACGCTGATCGCGACGGTGCTCGGCACGCTGGCCGCGCTCGGCTTGAGCCGCGCGCAGTTTCCGTTCCGCTCGGTCATCATGCCCGTCATCGTGTCGCCGATGATCGTGCCCATCGTGGTCGTCGCGGCGGGCTTCTATCTCGTCTTTTCGCCGCTCGGCCTCGTGAATTCATACCTCGGCGTCGTGCTTGCGCATGCCGCGCTCGGCACGCCGTTCGTCGTCGTCACGGTGACGGCGTCGCTGCTGTCGTTCGACCAGAGCCTGCTTCGCGCCGCGTCGGGACTGGGGGCGCCGCCGTGGGTCGCATTCCGCCGCGTCACGCTTCCGCTGATCGCGCCCGCCGTCGCGACGGGCAGCGTGTTCGCGTTCGCGACTTCATTCGACGAAGTGGTCGTCATTCTGTTTATCGGCGGCCCGGACCAGCGCACCGTGCCAAGGCAGATGTGGAGCGGCATCCGCGAGCAGATCGACCCGTCGATTCTTGCCGTCGCCACACTGCTGATGGCATTCGCCATCGCGCTGTTTGCGTGCATGAACTGGTTACGCAAGCGCGCTGCGGCAGCTAGCCGCTCGTTTGCGTGAGCCGCACGTTTCATTTCATCCGGACATTGGAGGCATCGACCCGTCACGGCCCGTCCGCGCTTAGAATCGCAGGCATGAACGCAATCGCCGCCCTGCCGATGTACAACGTGTCGCCCGCGCTCGCGGCCGACTGGCACGCGCTGCTCAAAGACGTACTAAAGCATGTCGATCCAGCCACGCTAATCGTCGAGCCGGACGATCTGCATGCGTTCTGGCGTCAACCCGGCCTGCTGATCTCGCAGACATGCGGCTATCCGTACGTGCTCGGCCTGCACGAGCATGTGCAACTGATCGCGACACCGCATTTCGACGCGCCGGGCTGCGAGGGCGCGACGTATTCGAGCGTGCTCGTCACCCGGGCCAGCGCGCAGTACGATTCTCTCGACGCATGTCGCGGCGCGCGTGCCGCATACAACTCCACCGATTCGAACAGCGGCTACAACGCGTTGCGGCACGCGGTTGCGCCGCTCGCTCACAAGGGCCGGTTCTTCGGCGCGACGTTGGAGACGGGCTCGCATCTCGGCTCGCTTCGCGCGCTCGCCGACAACCGCGCGGACATCGCCGCGATCGATTGCGTGACGATGGCGTTCGTGCGCGACGCGTATCCGCAGCTCGCACGCGCGGTGAAGGAAATCGGCTATGCGGGCGCCTCGACGGGCTTGCCGTTGATCGCGTCGAAGAACATATCGAGCGAACAGATCGGCGCCCTGCGCGTCGCGCTCAATCACGCCATCGCGACACAGCCTGCGCGTGCGCGACGCCTGCGGCTCAAGGGCTTTTCGGTGTTGCCGCGCGAAGCGTACGACTGCATCGCGCATATGGAAAACGAGGCGCGCGTAGCGAACTACGCGCGCCTCGCATGACGTCGAGTATCTAAGCGTTATCTGTGCGTTATTCGACGTCGAGCACCAGCAGCTGCGCACCGTCGGCGACCTGATCGCCGACGCCGTACAGCACCTCCGCCACCTTGCCCGCTGCGGGCGCGCCGATCGTGTGCTCCATCTTCATCGCTTCCATCACGATAAGCGCTTGTCCCTTCTCGACGACGGCGCCCTCTTCGACCAGCACCGCGATCACCTTGCCGGGCATCGGCGCGGTGAGACGTCCTTCGCCGTGCTCGGCATCGGCTGCATGCGCGAGCAGGTTCTGCCATTCGAACGCCAGCGCTTCGCCGCGGCAAAACACATGGAACGTATCGCCGTCGATGAACACACGGCCTGTCACGTGCGCGTCGCCGATCGTCGCGCCGTATTCATGCTTGCCCGCGCCCGTCCACCATCTGAACGGCTCCGTCATGCCATCGTGCGTAAGCGTCCGCGATTCGCCATCGCGCGAGAAAACCGCTGTAAATGCAGACTCTTTTTCGACGTCGCGCCAGTTGAGCGTCTGCGTATAGCCGCCGTTCAGGCGCCAGTGCGACAGCGCATCCCACGGCGACGCGCCGTGCGCGACCCCGCCTTCGCGCGTCATCAGCGCGCCGCAAGCGAGCGCCAGCGCTTCGCGGTACGGCTTCGCGACGGGCGCGAACAGCGCATCGCGATGACGCTCGATCAAACCCGTGTCGAGGTCGCCCGTCGAGAACGGCACGCTCGTTATGATCCGTTGCAGGAACTCGACGTTCGTATGCGGCCCGACCACTTCGCAGTCGCGCAACGCATGGCTCATGCGCTTCAACGCTTCGTCGCGGCTCGCGCCGTGCACGATCAGCTTCGCGATCATCGGGTCGTAGAAGGGCGTGATCGTGTCGCCTTCGCGCACGCCGCTGTCGATGCGCACAGGCGCGCGTTCGCCGCCCAAGCCGAGCGAGAACTCGACGCCTTCCGGCATGCGCAGATGCTTCAACGTGCCCGTCGACGGCAGGAAACCGCGCGCGGGATGCTCGGCGTAGATACGCGCTTCGATCGCATGGCCTTCGATCTTCAACTGGTCCTGCGCAAGCGGCAGCGGCTCGCCCGACGCAACGCGCAGCTGCCATTCGACGAGATCCTGGCCCGTGACCATCTCCGTGACGGGATGCTCGACTTGCAGGCGCGTGTTCATCTCCATGAAGTAGAACTCGCCGCCCGCCGTCATGATGAACTCGACCGTGCCCGCGCCGACGTAGTTCACCGCGCGCGCCGCCGCGACGGCCGCCTCGCCCATCGCACGCCGCACATGCGGCTGCAATCCCGGCGCAGGCGCTTCTTCGAGCACTTTCTGATGGCGTCGCTGCACCGAGCAGTCGCGATCGAACAGATACACAGCGCCGCCGTGCTTGTCCGCGAACACCTGCACTTCGACGTGGCGCGGCCGCGTCAGATACCTTTCGATCAGCACGCGGTCGTTGCCGAAGCTGCTCGCCGCTTCGCGCTTGCACGACGCGAGCGCGGCCTCGAAATCTTCCGTGCGCTCGACGACGCGCATGCCCTTGCCGCCGCCGCCCGCGCTCGCCTTCAGCAACACGGGATAGCCGATTTCGTCGGCCTGTCGATGCAGCAGATCGGCGTTCTGATCGTCGCCGTGATAGCCCGGCACGAGCGGCACGGCGGCCGAATGCATCAGCGCCTTTGCGGCTGCTTTCGAGCCCATCGCGGCAATCGCCTCAACGGGCGGCCCGATGAACTCGATGCCCGCCTTTTCGCACGCGTGCGCGAAGTCCTCGTTCTCCGACAGGAAGCCGTAGCCGGGATGAACAGCCTGTGCGCCCGTCGCAAGCGCCGCTTCGATGATGCGTTCGACGCGCAGATAACTCTCGGCCGCCGTCGATCCGCCGATGTGCACCGCTTCGTCGCATGCGGCGACGTGCTTCGCGTTCGCGTCGGCGTCGGAATAGACCGCGACGCTCGTGATGCCGAGCCGCTTGCAGGTCGCGGCGACGCGGCAGGCAATTTCGCCCCGGTTCGCAATCAGGATCTTGTTGAACATGAGGTGTCTCGATGGGGTGTTGTTCTGTGTGCGCGTGCCGTCGCGTTCGGCTTCATATGCCGCGCGTTCACGCGCGCCACGACGGCGAACGTTTTTCGAGGAACGACGCGACGCCTTCACGTCCTTCGACGCTCGCGCGAATCTGCGCGATGCGCGCCGCCGTATCCTCGATCAACGCCGCGTTCAGCTCGCGGCCTGCTACGTCCTGAACCAGTTGCTTGCAGGCCTTCACCGCTTGCGGGCCGTTCGCGCACAGCGTCGCTGCGATCTGCTGCACGGTTTCGTCGAGCTTGTCAGCGCTCACGCATTCGCTCACAAGCCCGAGACGATATGCCGTCGCGCAGTCGAACTGCTCGGCTGTCGTGAAGTAGCGGCGCGATGCCTGTTCGCCAAGCGCGCGGATCACATACGGCGCGATCGTCGCGGGAATCAGCCCCAGGCGCGCTTCGGAGAGGCAGAATTTCGCGCTATCGACGGCCACGACGATATCGCACGCCGAAATCAGGCCCATGCCTCCCGCGTATGCGTCGCCGTTCACGCGCGCGATCACCGGCTTGTTGCAGCGGTAGATCGACGCGAGCATGTCGGCGAGACGCATCGCATCGGCGCGGTTCTCGTCATCCGAGTAACCAGCCATCTTCTTCATCCAGTTCAGGTCCGCGCCCGCGCAGAACGCCTTGCCGTTCGCGGCGAGCACGACGGCGCGCACGTCGTCGCGTTCGTCCAGCGCGCGAAATGCCGAAGCGATGTCCGCGATCATCGCTTCGTTGAACGCGTTGCGCACGTCGGGACGATTGAGCGTGACGGTGGCGATCCGGTTATCGAACGCGACGATCAGGTTTTCGTATTGCATGATCCTGGGCTCCTCGATCGATGGCATTACATGCGGAACACGCCGAAGCGCGTTTCTTCGATCGGCGCGTTCATCGCCGCCGACAACCCAAGGCCCAGCACGTCGCGCGTCTGCGCGGGGTCGATCACGCCGTCGTCCCACAAGCGGGCGCTCGCGTAATACGGATGGCCCTGATGCTCGTACTGCTCGCGGATCGGCTGCTTGAACGCCTCTTCCTGCTCGGCCGTCCACGTGCCGCCCTTCGCTTCGATGCCGTCGCGCTTCACGGTTGCGAGCACGGATGCCGCCTGCTCGCCGCCCATCACCGAGATGCGCGCATTCGGCCACATCCACAGGAAACGCGGCGAATACGCGCGGCCGCACATGCCGTAGTTGCCCGCGCCGAACGAGCCGCCGATGATCACCGTGAACTTCGGCACCTTCGCGGTCGCGACGGCCGTCACCATCTTCGCGCCGTTGCGCGCGATGCCTTCGTTCTCGTACTTGCGCCCCACCATGAAGCCCGTGATGTTCTGCAGGAACACGAGCGGTATCTTGCGCTGGCAGCACAGCTCGATGAAGTGCGCGCCCTTCAACGCTGACTCGGAAAACAGAATGCCGTTGTTTGCGACGATGCCGACCGGGTGCCCCCAGATATGCGCGAAGCCGCACACGAGCGTCGTGCCGTAACGTGCCTTGAACTCGTCGAACGCGGAATCGTCGACGATGCGCGCGATCACTTCGCGGATATCGAAGGGCTTGCGCGTATCGACGGGAATCACGCCGTACATGCTCTTCACGTCATAGCGCGGCGGCTTCGGCTCCTGCATCGCGACGGGCACGTCCTTGCGCCGGTTCAGATTGCCGACGATGCTGCGCGCAATCGCGAGTGCGTGCGCATCGTTTTGCGCGAGATGATCGGCGACACCGGAGAGACGCGTATGCACGTCGCCACCGCCGAGATCTTCCGCGCTGACCTCTTCGCCCGTCGCCGCTTTGACCAGAGGCGGCCCGCCCAGAAAAATTGTGCCCTGGTTCTTCACGATGATCGACTCGTCGCTCATCGCGGGCACATACGCGCCGCCCGCCGTGCACGAGCCCATCACGACGGCGATCTGCGGAATGCCTTGCGCCGAAAGATTCGCCTGGTTGTAGAAGATGCGGCCGAAGTGATCGCGGTCGGGGAACACATCGTCCTGATTCGGCAGGTTCGCGCCGCCCGAATCGACGAGATACACGCACGGCAAGCGGTTTTCCTGCGCGATTTCCTGCGCGCGCACGTGCTTCTTCACCGTGACGGGATAGTAAGTGCCGCCCTTCACGGTCGCGTCGTTGCAGACGATCACGCATTCCTGGCCCGCGATGCGGCCGATGCCCGTGATGACGCCCGCGCCCGGCGCATCGTCGTGATACATGCCGAACGCCGCAAGCTGCGACAGTTCGAGAAACGGCGTGCCCGGATCGAGTAGTTGCGCGATGCGATCGCGCGGCAGCAGCTTGCCGCGCGACACGTGCTTGTCGCGCGCAGCGGGGCCGCCGCCCAACGCGAGCTTGCTGATCTTCGCCTTCAGGTCTTCGACGAGGGCTTCGAGCGCCGCCGCGTTCGTGCGGAAATCGTCGGAGCGCGGATTCAACTTTGATTCGATGATCGGCATCGCGTTGTTCTCCTTTTCGATGCGCGTGCTTTACATCGTTTCCGCGAACAGTTCGCGGCCGATCAGCATGCGGCGGATTTCACTCGTGCCCGCGCCGATTTCATAGAGCTTCGCATCGCGCCACAGACGGCCCACCGGGTACTCGTTGATGTAGCCATTGCCGCCGAGAATCTGGATCGCTTCGCCCGCCATCCACGTGGCCTTTTCTGCCGTGTAGAGAATCACGCCCGCGCAGTCCTTGCGCACCTGGCGCACGTGCCCCGCGCCGATCGTGTCGAGCTGACGCCCGACCGCGTACAGATACGCGCGGCACGCCTGCAGAGTGGTGTACAGATCGGCAACCTTGCCCTGGATCAGCTGGAATTCGCCGATCGACTGGCCGAACTGCTTGCGGTCGTGGATATACGGCACGACGGCATCCATCACCGCCATCATGATGCCCGTCGGGCCGCCAGCAAGCACGGCGCGCTCGTAGTCGAGGCCGCTCATCAGCACCTTCACGCCGCCGTTCAGTTCGCCGAGGATATTCTCTTCGGGCACTTCGACGTTCTCGAACACCAGCTCGCCCGTGTGCGAGCCGCGCATGCCGAGCTTGTCGAGCTTCTGCGCAACGGAAAAGCCCTTCATGCCCTTCTCGACGATGAACGCAGTAATGCCGCGCGGACCGGCTTCGATGTCGGTCTTTGCATAGACGACGAGTGTGTCGCAATCCGGGCCGTTCGTGATCCACATCTTCGTGCCGTTCAGCACATAGCGTTCGCCCTTTTTCTCCGCGCGCAGCTTCATGCTGACGACATCCGAGCCCGCGTTCGGCTCGCTCATCGCGAGCGCGCCGACGTGCTCTCCCGACACCAGCTTCGGCAGGTACTTCTGCTTTTGCGCTTCGTTGCCGTTGCGGTGAATCTGGTTCACGCACAGGTTCGAGTGCGCGCCATAAGAAAGACCCACCGATGCCGATGCCCGCGAAATCTCCTCCATCGCAACCATGTGCGCCGTGTAGCCCATGTTCGCGCCGCCGTATTCTTCGGAGACGGTCATGCCCAGCACGCCCAGATCGCCGAACTTCTTCCACAGGTCCATCGGGAATTGATCGGTGCGGTCGATTTCGCCCGCGCGCGGCGCAATCTCCTTCGCCGCAAACGACGCGACGCTGTCGCGCAGCATCTCGATCTCTTCACCAAGCGGGAACTGCAAACCGGGCAGGTTAATCATTTGTGTGTCTCCAGGAGTTCATCGTGCGCGGACCGCGCGCGGGGTGCGCGCCGCATCGCATCAACCTTTGTTTCTGAGCAAGGCTCAGCCAGCTCGTCAGCCGCACAGCCGGTGTGATGGCCGATGGGGCCCGAATGACCGGCGCGCGACAGCATAGACCGCATTTCACTCCAGATTTACGTAAGCGTCAATCGGTATTTTTGAGTGTCACTCAAAACCATTAAGTGCGCGCTGAACCGCTATTTACCGTGGTAGTATCGGCCAAAGCGGGGCTTTCCTGCCCTGAAATCTGAACTGGACTCATATGATGGGCGTAGCAAGGGCCGAAGTGCCGGGATCGCGCCGCCAGCCGGCGGGACGCAAATCGCAGCAGCGCGTGAAGGAAATTCTTCAGGCGGGGCGGGACGTGTTCTCAGAAAAGGGTTACGAGCGCGCGACCACGGCGGAAATCGCGCAACGGCTAGGCATTTCCGAGGCCACCGTGTTCAGCTACTTTCGCGGCAAACGCGAACTGTGCGCGCGGGTGATCGGCGACTGGTACGACGAGATCATCGAGGCCATCGAGTCGGGCCTGCCTCGCGACGGCAGCATCCGCCAGCAGTTCGCGTTCATCGTCCGCACGCATTTGCGGCTGATGCTGGTCAACGGAACGGGCTTGTGCGCGCTCGTGCTGTCCGAGGGGCGCACGCGCCAGCACGAGCTCAGCGAAGAACTGACGGGCCTGCAACGGCGCTACACCGCGCCACTGATGCGCGTCCTCTCGCAGGGCCAGCAAACAGGGCAGATTCGCTCGGACATGCCGCTGCGATTGTTGCGCTCGCTGGTCTTCGGCCCGATGGAGCATGTGCTGTGGGACGCGACGCTCGGCAATCGCCGCACCGATATCGATGCGACGGCCGACCGGCTGATCGACGTGCTGTGGTCGGCATTGCAACCGCCCGACGCATCGCTCAGCGCGCTGGTGCAGTTTCGCCAGGAAGTGGGCGAAGCGGCGCGCCGGCTCGCGGAAGCCGAAGCCGCGCAAAAGCTGGCGAAACCACGCGAGTCGGCGAGCGCCGCCGCGAAAAACAGCGAGAACGCGTAGATAGCGCTCCGCGCCCGGCCGGGAGCGCTACTTGCTGGCAACACCTATGCCAGCAACGAACGCAAGGAGGACCGGCCATGCCCACGAAGCCCCGCCAAGGCGACAATCCGATCCGCCGCGATCAGTCCGATTCGCCCTCGCCCGGGACTGTCAAAACCGACGTGCCTGACGTCGGTCCGCCGCAGGACCCGGACGCTCCGCCACTCGATCCCGACGTCAACCCCGATTACGAGGACGACAAGCCGTAGGGTGCGCGCCGCTCGTCAAAAAGAATGACGACAACCACCACGCATGGGATCAGGGGAGCACGCGCCACAGGCGCCAACTATGGTCGACAGGGAGGACCATCGTGCAACAAGCATTCAATCGAACATGCCGGATCGGCCTCGCCAGCCTGCTGGCCGCGCTCGTCTCGACGACGGCGCTCGCGCAAGGCGCGCAGCAGTCGATCACCGAGCGTCACACCCAGGTCATGCAGACGGGAACCGGCTTTCGCGCATCGAAGCTTTCCGGCGCGACTGTCTATAACCGCGACAAAGACCAGATCGGCGTCATCGACGATCTGGTCGTCTCGCCGTCCGATCACACTGCATTCGCGATACTTTCGGTCGGTGGCTTTCTCGGCATGGGCAAGCACTATGTCGCCGTGCCGTTCAGCGATCTGCAGATCAACAGCAAGCAGGTGACGATGCCGGACGCGACGAAGTCATCGCTGGAGGCGTTGCCCGAGTTCAAATACGCGCCGGACTGACGGGCTTTCGTCGCTTTCGTCGCGTTCGTCACTTTCATCGCGCGGCAGGAGACTGTGCCGATATGTGCGCGCTGCACATCTTCGGACACAAGACGCGAGCGCCGTGACGACGCTCGCGTGTTACAACACTCACGCCGATCAGTAGTACGGATACGGCGAGTAGACCACGCCCGGCGGGCCATAGTAGTAGTAAGGACGCGGCGCGTAATAGACGGGCGGCGCCGAGTAATACGCGGGCGCGGGCGGCTGAGCGATTGAGTTACCCTTCGCCGTCATGCACTGCGCGTAGGCGGCGTCGTAGCGCGCCTGCAAACCGTAACCCGAATACGACGCGCTATTCGCACCTGTCGCGCCGCCGAGCAGCAAGCCACTGCCCGCGCCGATCGCCGCGCCCGCGCCCGCATTGCCCGCCGCCGCGCCAAACAGCGCGCCGATCGCGGCGCCCCCGAGCGTGCCGACGGCCGCGCTGTTCACGGAATTGTGCGTCGCCGCCTGCGACGCGCCGTTCGCATCGGTGCTGCGGAACGCATAGTCCCGGCACGCGTAATCTTCCTGCTGGAACTGCTCGAGCGGCTCGCCCTTGCGCGGCAGCGCGACCACGCTCGGCCCGCTGGGCGGCGCGACTGCGCAACCGCCCAACGCGAGCATCGTTCCGACGACGAGCGCCGGCGCCGCAAGCTTTCTCGCGATCTGTGTTCTGTTCATCTTCGTCGACACGCCAGTATGTAAATCCAGAGTCCAATACAAGAACAATAGTCGAAGCGACCCGTCGATGAGTTACGAATCCGTTACTGGATATTTCCGCGCAATTCACTGAAAAACGCAAGAAAGAGGGTCCGCCGGATTCGCGTTGAATCCGCGCTTCGATATGTGCATCATGCACATATTCCCATTGCACACATCGAGGTGGCGTCATGATCCAGCGCACGGCCAATCTGCTCGGCGTGCTCGCCGTTCTGGTGAACGACGATCTGAGCTCGCCATCCGCGCTGCCCGCGCTCGCCGGACCGACGGCGCGCGCGATGCTCAATGCGATCGGCCAGTACCCGGATACGTCGATCGAAGTGCTGCGCGAAGCCGTCGCGCTGTCGCACCCTGCCGCCGTGCGCACAGTCGCTGGACTCGTCGACGCGGGCCTCGTCGACAAGAACGCGGGCAACGACAAGCGCTCGGTCGCGTTGGCTTTGACGCCTTCGGGGCGCCGCGAAGCCCGGCGCTTGCGCACTGCGCGTGGACGCTTGCTGGAGCGCATCGTCGGACGGCTCGGCCACGACGAGCGCGCCGTCTTCGAAGACCTGCTGATCAAGATACTCTGGAACGAAACACGCGACGCATCGCACGCGATGCAACTCTGCCGTTTCTGCGACGACAAGCCCTGCATGAAGGCCGGTTGCCCTGTCGAGTGTCGCGAGCAAGGCATGCCGATGCCCGCGCGCAGCGAATCATGAGCGCGCGCATCCAGCCCAATACCATTAACCGCGCGAAAGTCATTCAACGCAAGCGCACGAGCGTCGGCTTCAACTCCGTGTATTTTTCCAGCGCGATAAACGCACGGCCTTCGATTGCAAGGGCCGCTGCCTTTCCCTGTCAGTCAGTCCATGTCGTCTTATCCATCAAGATGTCTAAACGTTATATGAGTGACGTGGACCACCAGTCTTGCGGACTTGCCGCGCTTGCGCATCTCCGCGCAGCATGAGACGGCTACGCACGCCGCTTGCAATTCCAATGTGAAGAATTCCGCGGTGCTCATTGGAATACATGCTCGCTGTTTCTTCAATGCGCCGACAGAAGAACTCACGCTATTCGTTCAATGAGCGAGAACTGTGCGAGAACAGCAGTTCGAATAGCACACACGTGTAGTGAATATAACAGGCACTTTAAATCGACTGCCGCCGGTGAAAGCCCTGCAAAAATCGGCGTTTCTCGACACTTGACGCATTCAAATTCGATTTCAATATCGATAGATAGCTCAGGGTAAGCCCGCATAAATTGACGAAAAGGCTTTTCCGGCATTTACGACTCGTATATGCTGGTAACAGGTTGATGTTCTTTCGTTCGGTTAGCCAATGCGCTGAGCAATTCGAGCAGCGTCATAGCGATAAAGAATGTATTTTGAATGACAACCTCGCGTCCCGTTTTTCCTTTCTATTGATGCGTTTTTCGTGCGGGGCGCTCAATACTTCAACGTGCCAGTCGAGTGTCATCGTGAGAGTCCGAGGCCCTTTGGTAAGGTGGGATCGTAGTCAGTTCGCGAGGTGTCTTCGCGATGACGACGCCATCGCCGACGGCAGCAACGGCAGGCTTGCGTTTAGCCGCTTTCTGTCCGTCTCGACGATCCTGTCGCGCCGTTCCGTCCGACGTCATAACTCCATTTCAGCGCGTGCCTTTATCGCGGTGCACACCGACGGTGTCGCATCGCTGTTGCCCTAGCGTCTCTCCATCTTCCGTTGTCGGGCCCGCTCGTGGGTCAATGCTTCGCGCGCGTCATTACGCCGCGTCTTCGCTTGCGCTCGCGTCTACGCCAGGCACGCGCCGCTGCACGCCCTCAGTAGCACGCAGCGGAGCAAACCGGCGAGCGTATCTGATTGCAACGCGCGGCGCTATCCGCTGACGACCGTGACGAGCAATCACTCTTGAAGCGGCTTTGCGCGTTGCGCACGGCTGCGGGATCGTGCCGCGCGCACGCAACCACAGCACACGCAACCTTCTATACAGCCGCGTAGAGCAACGCATTGCCGCGTTAAGACAGCAATCAACGAATACGATTAGTCATGCAAACGAAGCCCTTGGTTGGAATCAGCGCCGACAGAATGATGAGGGGCGCTCATCCGTCGCATGTGGTCGGCGAGAAGTACATCGCGGCTGTGGTCGACGGCGCGCACGCGCTGGCGGTATTGCTTCCCGCGCTAGCCGAACGGCAGACGCCTGAAGACGTTCTCGCGCACGTCGACGGCCTGCTGTTTACGGGCAGCGATTCGAACGTCGAACCGCATCGCTATGGCGGTCATGCGAGCGCGCGAGGCACGCTGCACGACCCCGCACGCGACGCAACGACGCTGCCGCTGATGCGCGCCGCCATCGACGCGGGCATCCCTGTTCTTGCGATTTGCCGCGGCTTTCAGGAGATGAATGTCGTATTCGGCGGGACGTTGCATCAAAGCGTTCACACAGTGGACGGATACGCCGACCATCGCGAAAACAAGGAAGACGACGTCGACGTGCAGTACGGGCCTTCGCATGCACTGCGTCTCGCGCAAGGCGGGCTGTTGCAGAAGCTCGCTGGCGGCGCAAGGGAAGCGCGCGTCAATTCACTGCATGGACAAGGCGTTGAGCGGCTCGGTGACGGCCTCACGGTCGAAGCCCACGCGCCTGACGGTTTGATCGAAGCGATCAGCGTCGCGAATTCGCGTGCTTTCGCGCTGGGTGTGCAATGGCATCCGGAATGGAAGCATGCGAACGATGCGCTATCGACAGCGATCTTCCGCGCGTTTGGCGCAGCGTGCCGCGAGCGAATGCGCATGAGGACGGGATCGGCTGCAAGCACGCCTGATCCCCGTCTCGCGCAATAAAACAGAGAGAACGATCATGCAAGACATTGATGAATTTCTGAAGAAGCATCACATCACCGAAATCGAAGCGATCATTCCCGACATGGCGGGCATCGCGCGCGGCAAGATCATTCCGCGCAGCAAATTCGAATCGGGCGAATCGATGCGGCTACCCCAGGCCGTGATGATCCAGACCGTGACGGGCGAATATCCCGACGACGGCTCGCTCACGGGCGTCACCGATCCCGACATGGTATGCGTGCCCGATCCTTCGACGATCCGCATCATTCCGTGGGCCGTCGATCCCACTGCGCAGGTGATTCACGACTGCGTGCATTTCGACGGCACGCCCGTCGCGATCTCGCCGCGCCGTGTACTGCGCCGCGTGCTCGATCTCTACAAGGCCAAGGGCTGGAAGCCCGTCGTCGCGCCGGAGCTCGAGTTCTATCTGGTCGACATGAACAAGGACCCCGACCTGCCTTTGCAGCCTCCCGTCGGGCGCACGGGGCGCGCCGAGACGGGACGCCAGGCTTATTCGATCGAAGCCGTCAACGAGTTCGATCCACTTTTCGAAGACATCTACGAGTACTGCGACATCCAGGAACTGGAAGTCGATACGCTGATTCACGAAGTGGGCGCCGCGCAAATGGAAATCAACTTCCTGCATGGCGATCCGCTCAACCTCGCGGATCGCGTGTTTCTTTTCAAGCGCACCGTGCGCGAAGCGGCGCTGCGTCATCGCATGTACGCGACGTTCATGGCGAAGCCGATGGAAGGCGAACCCGGCTCGGCGATGCACGTGCATCAAAGCATCGTCGATGAAGAGACGGGTCAGAACCTTTTCACTGGCAACGACGGCAAGCCGACTGCGCTGTTCAACCAGTACCTCGCGGGACTGCAGAAGTACACGCCTGCGCTGATGCCGATCTTCGCGCCGTACATCAATTCTTATCGCCGGCTGTCGCGCTTCATGGCTGCGCCGATCAATGTGCAATGGGGTTACGACAATCGCACTGTCGGATTCCGCATTCCACATTCGAATCCGCAGGCGCGCCGTATCGAGAATCGCATTCCGGGTGTCGACTGCAATCCGTATCTCGCGATTGCCGGCACGCTCGCTGCCGGCTACCTCGGCATCACGCAGCGTCTGACGCCGACGGAACCGCTCACGAGCGACGGCTACCAGTTGCCCTATCAGTTGCCGCGCAATCTCGAAGAAGGGCTCACGCTGATGGCCGCATGCGAGCCGCTTGCCGAAATCATGGGCGAGCCGTTCGTCAAGGCGTATCTCACGCTAAAGGAAACCGAATACGAGGCGTTTTTCCGCGTGATCAGTTCGTGGGAACGCAAGCATTTGCTGCTGCACGTCTGAGCCGGAATTCATCGGAGTACTCGGCATGCGACGCGCAGCGCACGACAATTGGAGGCAACATGAGCTATAGAACAGAAGAAATCACTTACGTGCAACCCGCGCAGCCGGCCGCAAAGGTCAGCGCATCGCGACAGCAGCGCAGCACGGCCGAATATCGCGCGCTCGACGCCGCGCATCACATTCATCCGTTCTCGGATATGGGCGCGTTGAATCGCGCGGGCAGCCGCGTGATCGTGAAAGCCGAAGGCGTCTATCTGTGGGATTCCGACGGCAACAAGATCATCGACGGCATGGCGGGACTGTGGTGCGTGAACGTCGGCTATGGCCGCAAGGAACTTGCAGACGCCGCTTATCGGCAATTGCAGGAACTGCCCTTCTACAACACGTTCTTCAAGACGACGCATCCGCCCGTGATCGAGTTGTCGGCGTTGCTTGCCGAACTGACGCCCGCGCCGTTCAATCACTTCTTCTATTGCAACAGCGGCTCGGAAGGCAACGACACGGTGCTGCGCATCGTTCACCAATACTGGTCGACGCAAGGCCAGAAGCAGAAGAAGTTCGTCATTTCGCGCAAGAACGGCTACCACGGCTCGACGATCGCGGGCGGCACGCTCGGCGGCATGAGCTACATGCATGAGCAGATGCCGTCGCAGGTCGAGCACATCGTGCATATCGACCAGCCATACTGGTTCGGCGAAGGCGGCGACACGACGCCTGAAGAATTCGGCCTTGAACGCGCACGGCAACTCGAGACGGAAATTCTCGAACTGGGACCGGAGAACGTCGCGGCGTTTATCGGTGAGCCGTTCCAGGGAGCGGGCGGCGTGATCTTCCCGCCGTCGACGTATTGGCCTGAAATCCAGCGCATTTGCCGCAAGTACGACGTGCTGCTCGTTGCCGATGAAGTGATCGGCGGCTTTGGCCGCACAGGCGAATGGTTCGCGCATCTGCATTTCGGCTTCGAGCCCGATTTGATCACGATGGCCAAGGGCTTGACTAGCGGCTATGTGCCGATGGGCGCCGTCGGCCTGCATGATCGCATCGCCACGGCGATCATCGAGAATGGCGAATTCAATCACGGCCTCACGTATTCGGGGCATCCTGTTGCCGCTGCCGTCGCCGTCGCGAATCTGAAACTGCTGCGCGACGAAAAGATTGTCGAGCGCGTGAAGAACGAAACGGGTCCGTACTTTCAGCAGTCGCTGCGCGAGACATTCGCCGATCATCCCATCGTCGGCGAAGTGGTGGGCGCGGGTCTCGTCGCGGGCATTCAGCTCGCGCAGGACCCGAAGATCAGAAAGCGCTTCGAAAACGGCGGCGACGTCGGTACGATCTGCCGCGACTTCTGCTTCAACGGCAATCTGATCATGCGCGCAACGGGCGACCGCATGCTGCTCTCGCCGCCACTCGTTATCACGAAGAGCGAGATCGACGAGATCGTATCGAAGGCGAAAAAAGCCATCGATGCAACCGCGCGGCAACTAGGACTGTCGTAACGGTACTCGGATCACGCGCGAATAACGCGTCTCGCGCATGACAGAAAGGGGGCGATAGGGGCAGAATGTGCTCCTCGCCTTCAATACGAAGTTCGGCCCGTGCGTGACTGAGCAAACGGATTGAAGGCTTACCGTAACTTCTATATCCGTTATGACGAGGCGTCGATGAATGCCGTGCTCACATCTGAAATCGCATCGAAATTCGCGGGTCTCGCGCTTGAACATCTGACGCGCGAGTATCCGAACAAGCTCACGCACTCGCTCGCCGGTCCGCAAGACGTGCAGGGTCCGCGAGCGCTGCATCCCATTTTCTACGGCAGCTATGACTGGCATTCGTGCGTGCATGGCTACTGGTTGCTCTTGCATCTGCTCGAACGCTTCCCCGAGTTGCCGGAGGCGCCGCAAATCATTGCTGTCGTCGACGAGCACTTCACTGAAGAAAAGGTCGCGGGGGAATGTATCTATCTCGATCTTCCGCATAACCGCGGTTTCGAGCGGCCGTATGGCTGGGCATGGCTGCTTGCGCTGTCGGCCCAGGCCACATCGCTTAAGTTGCAGCAAGCCGAACGCTGGTCGAAGACGATCGAGCCGCTAACGAATGCATTCGTCGAACGCTTCGAAGAGTTCTTGCCGAAGGCGACTTATCCGCTGCGCGTCGGCACGCATTTCAACACGGCATTTGCGCTGGCGCTCACACTCGAATTCGCGCATCGCACGCAACGCGATTCGCTGGCCATGCTGATCGTCGAAACGTCGAAGCGCTGGTATCTGAACGACGCAGGTTGCCAGGCGTGGGAGCCATCGGGCGACGAGTTTCTGTCGCCTTCGCTGATGGAAGCTGAGTTGATGCGGCGCGTGTTGCCGCCCGCCGAGTTCGACGGATGGTTCACGCGCTTTCTGCCCGATCTCGCGCAGCGCCAACCCGCGACCCTGTTCGTGCCCGCCACCGTGACCGACCGCAGCGACGGCAAGATCGCGCATCTGGACGGATTGAATCTGAGCCGCGCCTGGTGCCAGCGGTCGCTTGCGCGCGCGCTGCCGAATGACGATCCACGCCGCTCAGTGCTGTTCGAAGCCGCTGACATACATCTGGAAAGCGCGTTGCAGCATGTCGCCGGCGACTATATGGGCGAGCATTGGCTTGCCACTTTCGCGACGCTTGCGCTGGAAGCTTGATGACTGGTCGAGCATCGCAGTGACATCAAAATGGCCGGTGTAGTGCACTGGCCATTTGCTTTTCAACTATCGGGTTCTCGGTTCGAAAGGAGCCGGACAAAAAGAAAGGCCCACCGAGCGGTGGGCCGAATCCATATCAAGAGGAGACATGGAGGAGACATGGAGGAGACAGTTCCTAGTATAAACCCTTAGCGCCGTGATGCAAGTGGATGTGTCATCTCAACAACGGGCGCGGTGGGAATCCTGCTAACAGGAAATTTTTTCCAGCCCGAGGCCCTTGGAAAGTGGTTTCGAGCCTCTGCGAAACCGCCCAAACTAGACAGGCGGCAAATATTCCCGGGACACCACCTCTACGAAGGAGCGCCAGAAATTCATATTGCCCGAAGAGAGAGAGAATGCCGCCTGTCATCAGCGGGGGCAACGTAGCCGCGGTAACAGGTCGCAGATTTCGAAGACGAACCCAGATTAACGAGGATCACTAACTTCCTGACGCGCAGCCGCGCCCCGAACGTAACTGCGTGCCACGCGGTACCGTCTAGCGGTACTCGAAATCGTCCGCAGTAATCGACACGTGCGTCGAGCCCTTTGCGAGCGCCTTGCGTTCGGCCACTGCCGCTATGCGGCGCTGACCGTTGCCGAATGCCTTCGTGAGATGCGATTCGTCCGCGCCACGTTCCAGCCAGAAATGCTGTTCGAGCGCATCGCGCGTGATCGAACATCCTATCGCGCGCTTTTGCACGACGATATCGAAGGTCACGGATTGGCCGTTGGTCGAAAGGGCGAAGTTGCGTACGGACTGTTCCATTTTCAGCCTCTCATGAACTGCGATCTAACCGTATTTCGTGTTGCTTTCACGAACCATGCACCGATCATCCCGCATTGAAACTATCTCACTCCGTTAGGCATCGATCAGTTCGGAAGAACCCTTGACACACACTCGTCGCAAACGTTTGATAGCACCCAACGCCAGTAACAGGCACGAGTCAGGGGTGGCGGAGTACATTCCGGGGCATTTTCATAACGGAGAAAACGTCTGGAACGTACCCATTTTGAACAATTGCGTCGGGGCTGATCCCCGCTGTCAGACAGAAGATCTCATTTACGGTTGCATCGCTTGCGTCGCGCAGATTTCTGTCTGACGAAAGATTGCGCGCAAATGAATCGACAACGTGCGTTAAAGCTTTCTCAAGGATACAACGCAATCGTTTGCGCCACATGTCACATTGCTCGCGACAGAAAAATCCACGTCATCGCGGAAACTCGTATGATCGAGGCTCTAAAAAAGAACTCATACGAATCGTTCGATGAAGCATCCCCGCTGGACAGGACTCTTCTATCTGCTCATCACCGCAACGGGATGGGCCCTCAACTGGCCCGCAATGAAGGTTCTGCTGCGCGAATGGCCGCCGCTGTTTTCACGCGGAGTCGCGGGCGTGACGGCATCCGTGCTGCTGGGCATCGTCGCAGTGTGCGCGGGCGAGGCGCCGCGCGTGCCGCGTCGATACATTCCGCGATTGATTCTCGCAGCTTGCACGAACGTCTTCGCATGGATGGGTTTCTCCACGCTATCGATGAAGTGGCTCAGCGTCAGCGAGGGCGCGCTGCTCGTCTACACGATGCCCATCTGGGCCATGCTGCTCGCGTGGCCGATCCTCTCGCGCAAGCCATCTGCCATGGAGTTTCTCGCCTTGCTGCTCGGACTTGCCGGCGTTGTGGTGCTACTCGGAGGACGCGGCGTCGCGTTCGATGCCGGCAAGATCGCTGGCATTGCCTTCGCGCTGCTCGCGGCTGTCCTGTTCGCGCTCGGGACCGTGATTGCGCGCACGCCCATACCCGTCGCGCCGATCAGCCTCGTCGCGTGGCAAGTGGGACTCGGCTGCGCGCCGATGATTGTCGCCGGCCTGCTGATCGAGCACCCCGCTTACGCGTCGCTGCACGTCGACGGCTGGGCCGTGATGATCTATATGACGCTTGTGCCGATGGGCATCTGCTACCTCGCGTGGTTCGCAACGCTGCGGCATCTGCCGCCGCAGATCGCATCGATCGGCATGCTGCTGGTTCCGATCATGGGGATCGTCGCTGCGGCACTCGCCCTCGGCGAGCCACTCGGCTGGAAGGAAGCAGCAGCGATGGCGCTGACATTGAGCGGTGTTGCGCTTGCACTGCGACGGAAGGCACCGCAAGAAGAATGAGTCCGTCGGCCCGACCTGAACGCTCGCTACTCGCCTGCTTGCTGCTCCAGCGTCTTCTTGAGTCGCTCAACGGCTTCGTCCGATTCCGCCTGTATCTTCTCGCGTAATAGCACCGCATTCAGCAACGCGAACCAGAGCGTCGGCGAACGGTAGATAAACGTGCGCTCGAACCGCGTGCCATTTGCTCCATTTGCTCCATTTGTGCCGTTCGTACCATTGGTATCGGGTGTCATCGTGTAGTTGACCATGCCTGCGGGACGGCCTTCGATCGTGCCTTCGATCGTCCACTTGTACGGCCGGTTGCGCGCGACGACCGTCCACACGACGCGCCCACGTCGTCCCGCGACGCGAAACTCCTCCGTCGTCTGCTCGCCGACGACTAACGAATGATCTGTTGCGCCCGTGACCGACAGCGACGACGGATGCCATGCCGGCCAGTGCGCAGGCGTCGTTACATAGTCGAAAACGGCCGTACTGGGCCGCGCGATGCGTTCAACAGTGACAATGCGCGTCGAAAGATGAAAAACGCGCGGCAACGGAACGAACAGGAGACCGAGCGCGGCCGCCATACATGCGACAGTCGCGATCGCTCGCAGCAGCGTTTTCATTGCTATTCGCGCCGTGTTCGCGCGCCCCCGAATGAAGGAAGTACTTTCGTTGCCATCTACCCAATGGCAGAGCCCGGCTTGTCGATCTTACCCTGCTATTCGGAGCGGGATCACATCCAGTGTTGCCAATCACACTGCCGGATCATGCGTTTCCTGACACATTGTGCCTGGAACATTCCTCGCTTATGTGTTCAATTAACCTCAATTCGCACGATATAGGAGTGCGCGCTGCAATGCCGTACACTTGTCGAGGCGGAAACGAATGGTCCACAAATCAGTTGTTCAAGGAGGGAACGTCCGTGGCAAATGACAAAATGTTGAAGCAGATTTCTGAAAAGGACGGCTTCATTGCCGCGCTCGACCAGAGCGGCGGCTCGACGCCGGGCGCGCTGCGGCAGTACGGCATTCCCGACGATGCTTACAACGGCGACGCCGAAATGTTCAAGCTGATTCATGAAATGCGTGTGCGGATCATCACCTCCCCCGCCTTCACTGGCGAAAAAGTCATCGCAGCCATTCTCTTCGAGGCCACGATGGATGGGCAGGCTCAAGGCAAATCCGTGCCGTCGTTTCTCTGGGAAGATCGCGGCGTCGTGCCGTTTCTTAAAGTCGATAAGGGGCTCGAAGCAGAAAAGGACGGCGTGCGTCTGATGAAGCCGATCCCCGGGCTTGATGCGTTGCTTGACCGCGCGCGCAAGCTCGGTATTTTCGGCACCAAGATGCGCTCGGTGATCGAGCAGAATTCTCCGTCGGGGATTGCCGCCATCGTCAAGCAGCAATTCGAATATGGCGCGCAGATCGACGCGAGCGGACTCATGCCGATTCTCGAGCCCGAAGTGTCGATCAAGGCGCCGGACAAGGCGGGCGCGGAAAAGACGCTGCGCGATGAAATCAGCAAGGGCCTCGATGCACTGTCGGCCGATAAGCAGGTCATGCTCAAGCTGACCATTCCCGATGTCGCCGACTTCTATAAGCCGCTGATCGATCACCCGCGTGTTGCGCGAGTCGTCGCGCTTTCGGGCGGCTATACGCGCACGGACGCGTGCAAGAAGCTCGCGCACAATCACGGCATGATCGCGAGCTTCTCGCGTGCATTGATCAACGACCTGAAGAAGCAGATGAGCGACGACGAGTTCAATGCGAAACTCGCCGAAGCCATCGATGAAATTTACGAAGCTTCCTCCGTCAAGGTCTAAGCGGAAAAGCCCTCTGCAAGCCGCGCGGGATGCAGTGCCGCTGCATTTCGATTTCGCGCGGCTTGGCCTCTACGCGCTGATGCGCGGTATCAATGCGCCGTTGGCGGAACGTCGGGGTCGACGTATTCGTTGCGCGAGAGCCAGTACGGATCGCGGTTGTAATACGTGTGCAGCGACTCGCCCCATTTTGCGTCGGCCATCGTCGGCCAGTGGTCCTTGTCGAAACCCGGTTCGTCCTTTAGCCGCTGCGCGCTAATATCGACGTGGAAGCATTTCTCCGCGGTATCGAGTGTGAGCGCGCTCCACGGAATAGCGTGCAGGTTTGCACCCATGCCGAGAAAGCCGCCTTCGGAAAGCACTGCATAGGCGATTCGTCCGCTGCGCACGTCGAGCATGATGTCCGAAATCTTGCCCACGTGTTCACCGTCCGAAGAGATCACCTTGTTGCCGTCCAGTGTCGATGCGGCCATCACTTCCGGCCTCGGGCCTTCGCCGACACCACCGCCGACAATCCCTGCTCCACCTGTTCTGCGCGTTTGCGGATTGATTGAACCCATAGTTCACCTCCTATGAACGTGAGTGTCCTGTAGGCGCGCAATGGCTGTACCCGAAGCGCTTCGCGAAGACAGTTGTCAAGCAAGCCTTACCTGGTAGGCGCGAGTCTGAGTCATCTTTTCCGAAAACGACTCTTTGTTGTCCGTTGTCGCGGGAGAGATCCGGGTCTACTGGAGACGGTATCGAACGGTTTTGAGTAGAACAGCGATATTGGCAACTCAGCAGTGATCACGCCTTGAACTTCCGCGCCAGTGAACGCGCGCGAGGCTCCAGGCGAATCCATCGCGGAGTCTGTTGATTGAAACGCGCGCTACTCTTTCACTGCCTGCGCAACGAGTTCGCCGAGCACCTTGACGGCCCGGTCGATATCCGCATTCCACGGATGCCCGAAGTTGAGGCGCACGCAATGTCGAAAGCTGCGCGCCGCCGAGAAAATGGGCCCCGGCGCGATGCTCACGCCCTGCTCGATTGCGCGCCTGTGCAGCGTCAACGCGTCGATCGATTCAGGCAATTCGAGCCATACGAAATAGCCGCCCGACGGACACGTCCATTTCACGCCCTTTGGCATGTAACGTCGCAACGCCACGTTCATCGCATCGAGTTGTGCGCGCAATGCCGCACGCAATTTACGCAAATGCCGGTCGTATCCGCCATGTTGAAGATAATCGGCGATACCCGCCTGCACGGGAATGCTCGCCGAAAGCGTCGTCATCAGCTTCGCGCGCTGTACTTTTTCCGCGAATTTTCCTGCGGCAGCCCAGCCAATTCGATACCCAGGCGCAAGCGTCTTCGAGAAAGAACTGCAATGCATGACAAGCCCCTTGCGATCGAATGCAATCGCGGGCAAAGGATAATCCGCCTGAAAATGCAGTTCTCCATACACGTCGTCTTCGATCAACGGAACTTCGTGTCGCGCGAGCAGCTCGACTAGCGCCTTCTTCTTTTCGAGCGGCATCGTCGCGCCCGTCGGGTTCTGGTAATTCGTCATGAACCAGCAGGCGCGAATGGGATGCCTGTCGAGCGCCTGCTCGAGCGCACCCAGATCGAGGCCGGTTTGCGAATCGACGGGAACTTCGACGGCGCGCAAATCCAGTCGCTCAATCGCCTGTAGCGCAGCGTAAAAGCCCGGAGACTCGACGGCCACGACGTCGCCGGGACGGGTCACGGCCATCAGACATAGATTCAACGCTTCCAGCGCGCCATTGGTGACGACGATTTCATCGAGCCGCTGCGACAGCCCCATGCCCAGATAACGCAGCGCAATCTGTTGACGCAATGCCTCGTTGCCGGGCGGCAAATCGACGACAGTACTCCACGGATTCACCGTGCGCGCCGTTTGCGCGAGTGACTTCGCAAGACGCTGCAACGGAAACAACATGGGCGAAGGGAACGCGGAACCAAGCGGCACGACGCCCGGATGCCTCGCAGCTTCGAGCACGCTAAAAACGAGTTCGCTGATATCGACTTTCGCGGACTCGGCAAGGACGCGCTTCGCCGTGGCTTCGCGACTTTCGGCAACAGCCGCGCCGCGCGCGACGTAATAGCCGGAGCGCTCCTGCGCGCGAATGAGCCCCCACTCTTCCAATAGATAGTAGGCGCGAAACGCCGTCGACTGACTGACCCCGTGCTGCGCGATGACCTGTCGCAACGAAGGCATCCGCGTGCCCACGGCGAGGCCGCCCGAGCGTATTTCCGCCGCCATTGTGTTGGCGAGTGATTCGTAGCGAGTCATCGAATGGTGCGCGCGGCAGAGCGCTCTTTATGGAGAGCTTTTTATACTAATCGGTACCGCACCGCGCAATCAACGTTTGCTGCTTCTCATCGACAGACAGACCACGAATGCCGAAACGGCCGCAACCAGCGCAGCCGCGCCAAATGCTTGCGAGAAGCCCTCGCCGTAGCTCGAACGCGCAATGCGAAGCAGCGTGTCCGTCAGTGCAGGCGGATACAGCGTGAAGGCGCGCGCGAAGTCGCCCGCCATCACACGCTCCGCGAAGCCAGGCACGGAAGGCACCTGCACGTGGGACATCTGCGTGGTCAGCGCCGAACGCACACCCTCGGCCAGCACTGCGCCGAGGCCGGAAAAGCCCAGAAGAATGCCCGTGAAGCGCGACGTCGTGCTGATGCCGGACGCCATGCCCGCACGTTCTCGCGGGACCGTGCCCATGATCGCCTTCTGCGTTTCGCCGTTCAGCAGTCCCCCGCCGCTGCCGAGCAGCGCCATCGCGACGATTAGCCATGCATGGTCCGCGCGGCGCGCGGCGAGCATCATCGCGAGATTGCCGCATGCAACCACTGCGAGGCCGAGCGTCAGAATCCGCCGTGAATCCATATACGTCGAGAGTTTGCGCCCAAGTTGCGGCAGCAACAGCATCGCCAGCGCGAAAGGCAACATGCCGGCTCCCGCGCCGAGCGCGCTCTCGCCTCGCGCATTTTGCAGAAACAGCGGCAACAGCGAGGCCATCACTTGCGCTGACGACGCATACGCGAACATCGCCACGATCGCGCCGACGAAGGGCAGCGAACGAAACAGCGTGAGATCGAGCATCGGATGCGCGCGCCTGCTTTCAACCAGCGCGAACGCAGCGAACAGCGCGACACCGGCACACGCGCGCGATACGGCAGCGGTACTGAACCATCCGCGTTCGGGGCCAAGAATCAGGGCCCACGTCAACGAGAACATCGCTGCCGCAAAGAGCGCAATACCCGGCAGATCGAGCGAGCGCGGCGTCGGGTCGCGCGACTCGTCGACGATCCTGACGACACCCGTCGCCAGTAGCGCGCAGATCGGCACATTGATCGTGAATGCCCAGCGCCAGCCCAGATACGCGCTGACGACACCGCCGATCAGCGGCGAAAGAACCATCGTCAGCCCCATGATGCCGCCCCAGACAGCCCACGCGCGTGCACGTTCGCGCTCGTCGTGGAACGCATGGCCGATGATCGCGAGCGCGGGCGCAAGCAGGAACGCCGCGCCCACGCCCTGCGCGGCTCGCGCGACATACAGCAGCGCCGCGCTCGGCGCGATGCCGCATGCGAACGAAGCGAGCGCGAAAAGCGCGATGCCCGCGAGGAACACGCGCTTGCGCCCGAAGCGGTCGGCAAGCGAGCCGGCGGGCAGCAACAGCGCGGCGAAGCACAGCACATAAGCGCTGATCACCCATTCGATATCGGCAAACGATGCATTGAGGTCGCGCGCAATGGTGGGCAGAACGATGCCGACGACGTTCGTGTCGAGCACGGTCATCGCGCACCCCATCGACGCAATGAGCAGCAGCGGCGTGCCGCGAGAGGCCGAACGGCTAGCGGTAATTGAACTCATGAGCTTGCTTTTGCGCAAAGACGGCGGACGATGAGCCCGTATTTCACCAGTTATTTCTATTCCATTCATTCCCGCATCTGTTCAATATAATTAGGTGCAAGCTAATAAACGACACCCGCCTCATGGAACTCCGGCATCTGCGTTATTTCATCGCCGTCGCCGAGCGGCTGCATTTCGCACAGGCCGCCGAAGCGCTCGGCATCGCGCCGCCCACGCTGACCGTGCAGATCCAGGAAATGGAGCGCACGCTGCAGGCGCAACTGTTTCGCCGCACCAAACGCACGGTCGCACTGACGCCCGCCGGAGAAGCGTTTCTCGCGGAAGCGCGCGAAACCCTCGCGCAGTTCGAACGCACGCTGAATGCCGGAAAGCGCGCCGGACGCGGCGAACTGGGGCGAATCCACATCGGCTATGTCGGCTCGGCTGCGTTTTCGGGTGTCCTCCAGAAACAGATTCGCGCGTTCCGCAAATCGCGGCCGGGCGTCCTCGTGCAGGCGACCGAGCATCCAATGGGTGAACTGCCCGCGTTGCTGGAGGAAGGACGCGTCGATGTCGCGTTCGTGCGCATGCCCGTCGACCTGCCGTCCTCGCTGCGCGCGCACGTGCTGGCGCGCGATGCGTTCTGCGCGGCGCTGCCCGCCGAGCATCCGCTCGCGGCAGCAGCCGGGCCGATCAAGGCGCGCGCGCTGGCGGGCGAAATCTTTGTCGTGCCCGAACAGGATCTCGGCACGCGCGAAATCGCGCGGCGAGGCCGCTTCAATCCCCGCATCGTGAGCGCGCCGGGCACACTGCTGGCCGTGTTGACACAGGTCTCCGTGGGCGCGGGCGTGGCCATCGTCCCCAATGTGCTGACTCGGGTCGTCAATTTGCCGAACGTCGTCTTCAAGACGCTCGCGGGCGAGCCGGTTGTGTCGGAGGTCGCCGCCGTGTTCCGCAAATTCGAGCATTCGCCCGCGACGAAAAAGCTGATCGAGCAGATGACGGGCAAGGCGGCTTAGTACTTTCCCGGGCTTTTACGCGCCTCGCGACCTATCATTGGAGAGCGAGACCGACGCTCGACATCGCCTGCCGTTCCGCAGCGCATGCCGAAGCGGACTGGATCGTTCCTTGCTGCACAGCACCGAAGCGAACGCCTCAGACCGGACCACCTGGCCCCGGGCAAAGCAACAATCGCCCGGAAAACCGCGCTGGCGAGCGTTCGCGTATCACACCTGGCACTCACGGAGAAATCAGATGACCATCGAATTCACCAGCCGCCGGCACGTCGTAGCCGCATCGCGAGTCGCATTCGAAGCGAACGTCGAAGGAAAGGAGGTATGGTGCAGCGTATCAATCGACGCCCTTAACGACCACTTCGGCAATACGGGCACGTCGTCCCACGATCTGATCGCGGCGTTCGAGGGTAACAGGAAGGCAATTGAAGCTGCCGCTCGACGTGTGCTACAGCGAAATGGGGGACAGTCGGTCGAACTGGAGACGCGCGACTTCCATTAGATACCGCTCGAAAGCGGCGTCGCGGGCAGAAAGAGCAACACCGGCGCGCGCGACGCCCACGGGATCAAAAATCGATCCACGCAAATTCATCATCGCGTTCGGCTTGCAGTACTTTCTGGTGGAAATGAAGGGGGAATGTCGAAAGAGATGAACTTCTGGTTTTCGCTTGGCCCGACAACCCATTGCGCATTGGCTCGCGCCGATAGCACTGACGAAAATTTTCAGCAACAGCGAAAAGATCCGGCACGACGACGTACCTTCAGTCCGCCGCCGTGCGGGGCGTTCGGACGAGGCAGCAACGCCCCGCCCTTACTTGGATTTTTTAAGCGCGTGACTTGCTCGCAACCTTCCTGGCCGCTGTCTTTTTCCGTGCAACACCGTTCATTCCCGTGGCCTTTGCACCTCCAATCAGAAACTTGTTACGGTCTTTTTCCGCTGCCAGCCATGCGGGCGCCGGACCGCGGCCACTCCAGGTCGCGCCCGTCTCCGGGTGACGATATTTGGCCGGCTGCGGTCCCTTAGGCTGACCGTTGCTCTTCGCGCTCTTGGCGGACACGCTCGTCGCAACCTGGCTCGCTGCGCCGGAAACGAGGTACTTGTTGCGATCCTTCGCACCTGCAATCCAGGCCGGCGCGCGGCCGTGCCCCGTCCACGTCGCGCCCGTTTTGGGATCGCGATATTTGGCTACACCTTTCGTCTGCACACCTGCCGACTTCAGCGAAGGACGGCCGCGCTTTCTATGGCCGAGATGCGCATCGATATCGGCCGTCGTCAGATTGTGCTTGGCCATCAATGAGCGAATGCTTTCGAGCGCCGCCGCCGACTTTTGAGAAGCGATGGCATCGGCCTGCTGCTGAAGCTTTTGTATCTTTGCTTGAAGTGCTTCGAGTGTAGCCATATTGAAACTCCTGATTGAAGATACCGGCACTATGCCATGGACATGTCATATATGGCTAGAGTTCATCTATTACATGAAAAGTCAGACGCCTTTCGTTTCGCTACCAGGCGCGGCATTCAACGAGAGCATTAAGAAAAAATCCGATTTGCGTAAGGAATAGCGAGAATGTCAAATTGCTTGCATTGGCGTCGGGCGGTCAGCTAACCGTTCTACGCAGCGTTCCATGCAGAAGAGAGATAAACCGGTCAAAGGTCTAGTCTTTGAGCATCGCGCGGCGAACGAACGGTATGGCTTCAACGAGTCTTTACAAAGCGTGTCGACTTTGAGTTTTCGCGTCGGCGGCTTCGCGCGATGGCGATGCATTGCTTTGAAAGCATAGTTGACGCGAGCCACTCTCGTTCACACGCTGCCGAGCTTTTCTTTTTTCTTTTCGATCGACGGTCGCGAATCGATTTTCGCAATCCTCATTCCGTGGGTGCCTGTGCGAGCCGGCGTGTTGAGTCACGCATCGGATAAGCCGCTCATGAGCAAGCTCAACAATGAAAAACGCCAGAACCTGCATTACACAGGTTCCGGCCTTGACTCCGAATCAAAACGCCAGCCGCAGCATCAGCGATTCATAGCGATCTGTCTTGTCACGGTTATCGCAGGCAACGCACGCGATCAGTGATGTGCAAACGTGATGGCGTTCGTGTGCACGTCACGCCCGCCCGCTTGCGACGAACCATTCGCCGCCGCACCGTATCCGCTTTCCTGCGCGGACGCTGTATTCCGCGCGGCGAGACGAGCTTCGGCGGCCTCGATGTGGACGGGATAGCTGTTGCGGTCGTCGAGCGGGCTATAGCCGACGTTATGCAACTGCACCAGCTCTTCGCGAACCTGCGCGCGCGTCACAGGCTGGCTGGTCTGCGCAAATGCAGCGAGGGGAGCGCTAATGAGAGCCGCAATGACAAAAGCTTTAGCAAACGTTTTCATGGCAACACCTCCGGGACTGTTCGTTTGGGTTGCTTCGAACCTGCGTTCTGCAACCGTTGAACAGCAGTCTAGAGGCGCGGCGCCCGCGGATAAACCCGCGACGCGTGAAAAGATCATTCAGGGAATCGCGACAATCCGCGATGCATCGCTGCGCCCGCTTGCAGCGGGCATTCCGAGCCCGATCCGCGGCGCGCGGCCCGTCAGCCCGCCAGCTTCCTGAACGTCTCGAGCACGGCGTCGCCCTTGAACGGCTTGACGATCCAGCCCTTGACGCCTGCCGCCTTGCCGCGTTCCTTCATCGCGGGACTGCTTTCCGTCGTCAGCATGATGATGTTGACGCTCGCGTTGGCCAGTTCGCTACGAATCTTTTCGGCCATCGTGAGGCCATCCATATTCGGCATGTTCACGTCGCTGACGATCAGACGAATGCCCGGCGACGATTTCAGCTTCGCGAGACCGTCCTTGCCGTCCACGGCCGTCTCGACATCGAGGCCGTTCTTTCTGAGGAAGCCCGCCACTTCATCGCGAACCGTGCTCGAATCGTCCACTACCAGAACCTTTCCCATTGCTCACCCCGTAGCGCCTTTGAAGCGGCGCATTGATTGATTGAAGATATGCGTCGTGCGCGAAAGCCGGAACCGTTCAGAACAGTTCGAGTTCTCCGCCGCTTTCCTCGACTTCGGACACATCGGCGACGAAATCGACGGGGGCGCTCGCGCACACACAAAGCGTCGCGCCGATTTGTACGTTTGCGCCGATGGTCACGCGAAAAGCCGCGAGGTACGCCGGCTTCAGTTCCGTTAGAAAAGGCACACACGCGCCATTCAGCTGATAGGGCGTCGACATGCCCAGATCAGGAAAATACTCGACCAGTTGCTGATTGATCGCGCCACAGCACAGATTGCCGACTTCCATCAATGCTTCCGCCAGCGAACGGTCTTCGGCGTCGCGCAAGTAGTAGTCGCGCGTCATCTGGTCGTCGTCGAAATGCAGCACGAGCAGAAAGCGGAATGCAATCGATGAAATGGTCAAAACGACGATATGGCTCGCGAGCGCCTTATCGGCCAGATGTGCGTCGAGGGCTGTGATCTCGCATGCGTCGCCGGCATGGGCGGGCAAACGCGTGCGCGCGGACTGATAGAAAATCCGTTCGATACTTTCTTTCGCTTGCTGACTGATCACGACGTCGCCTGCTCTAACCGGGATTGAATCTGGCCGGCGAGCGCTTCGACGCTCGCCAGCGACGCAGCGATCATCTTGCCGCCTGCCTGAATGTCCTGAAACGTGGCCGTCGTGATGAGGTCGTTGCGGTTCAGGCTGTCGTGATAGCTCTTCGACAGTTCCTGCGAGCGCGAAGCCAGCGCGCGCACTTCGCTCGCGACGATCGAAAACCCGCGTCCCGCCGCACCCGCGCGCGCCGCTTCGATCGAAGCGTTCAACGATACGATCAGCACATGCCGCACGATCGACGACAGCTCATTGTTCTTCGTGTGCATGTCGTGGTTCTGCGACATCAGCGAAATCATCTGCTCATGCCAGCGCTCGAACGTCGCCGACAGATGCCGCAAGCGCGCCGCCTCGCCGGAAAGACGCGTCGCGTGCTGAAGCCATTCGTCCTTCTGGTTCAATAGCGCATTGAAAGCGGCGCGCGCCTCTTCGGCCTGCGTCGAATGATGGACAAGATCTTCGCGCAACGTGTCGGCCAGCGCGTGCAATTCGCGCGCCTGCTGCTCGTGCTGCCGGATCTCGGCTGCGTGTCGCTCTTCCGCTTGCGCCAGTTCATTCCCGAGCGACTCGAGCGCCGTCCGGTGCTGCTCGCTGGACTTTTTGATCAGCCAACGATGCGCGAGCACGCCGACCAGCGCGCTCGCCACGACGCCGGCCAGCGCCGCGATCACATACTGTTCAACCACAACGAATCCCCGTAGTGCTATTCGGAAAGTGCATTCGCCTGAATCGAATTCACCGTTTTGGCGGCATCGTGCATCGACGTGCCGACGCTATCGACAGCGCAGTTTTCCGGCAGATAGACGATAGTCTGGAACTGGCGGAAGTCGGCGCCCGTGCGCTCGTCGGTGAAACGCAGTTCGATGCGGCCGCCTTCGCGCCGGATGAAATCGCGCACGGCATCCATGCCGACGCCGCGACCTGAGACTTCCGTCACGTTTTGCGCCGTCGAGAAACCTGGCCGGAAAATGAACTCCGCCACGGCCTCGTCGCTCAACTGCGCATCGGGCTGAAGCCAGCCGCGCTCGGCGGCAATGCCGCGAATGCGCGACATCGCGAGGCCTCGTCCGTCGTCGCTCAACGTGATCTGCAACGCCCCTTCCGCGACACCCACTTCGACGTCGATCACGCCGGCCTCGGGCTTGCCGAGCGCCACGCGCTGCGCCGCCGTTTCGATGCCGTGATCGACGGAATTGCGCAACAGGTGCATGAAGACATTCTTGAGCGCGCCGCCTGCCTGCGTGCGAATGCGATAGCCGTTATCGTCGATGCGCACGGTCGGCGCGGCCTTACCGAGTTCCGTCGCAAGCGAAGGCAGCGACTCCAGCACGCCAGCGAGTGCGTCGTCGACCTTCTCCGTGCCGAGCAGGCGCAACGTTCTGCGCACCGCATCGCGCGCCGTCAGCAGATCGCGCACGTCGGCGGGATTCGCTGCATCGAGCAGACGCAGGCTCTCCCGAATGTGTTCGCTGTCGACCATCAGATAGCGCTCGACGCTGGTGCGGCGACCCGCATTGCGGCGGCCAAGGCTCACTTCGTTGATCGTCGCGTAGTGTTGCAGCGCTTCCTTCACGCGCGCGAGCTCGTCGATCAGTTGATCCTGGTCCCATTCGTGCGCGGTCTCGGGACGGCGCAGCGCGTCGTAACGTTGCTCCGTTTCGTGCACGATGCTCGTCAGATGCTGAAGGCTATAGGTCCGCGCATTGCCCTTGATGGTATGCATGTTGCGGAACAGCTCCGCGACGGCCGAGCCGTCCGCCTGCGCGTGCTGGCGAATGATGCGTTCGTTCTCGTTGATAAAGCCCGTCGCGCTTTCGACGAAATGATGGAACTTCTCCTCGCTCACTGCGAGAATTTCGCCGATCATTTCAAGGCGGCGCTTCTGCTCGCCCGCTTCGGCGGCAAGCTGGCGCAGCTCCGTCACATCGCGCACGCACAGCATCAGGCGCATCACAGTGTCGCTTTCGTCTGTGATCGCTGACCAGCTCAAATCGAGCGTCTTTACGCGGCCATCGGGCATCTTGCGCGTCAGTTCGTTGACGAGCAGATGCTGGTTGAACTCGAAGTTGATGCTGTCTTCGCCGATGCAGGCCTCGACGGCCGCTTCGACTTGCGACACCGTATCGGCGCCGAGCTCGCTGTCGCCGAACACGAGATCCATCAGCGGGCGGCCCGCAATATCCTTCGTTTCGAAGATCGCTTCCAGATACGCCGAGTACTCGGAGTGAATCACGGCGCCTTCGACGACGGTCAGAATGCCCTGCTGCATGTTCTGCAACATCGCCTGAATATCGGCCGTCTTCTGCTTCAGTTGCGCAGAGCTTTGCTGGATCTTCTCGATCATGCCGTTGAACGCGACGATCGAATGGCCGATCTCGTCCATGCGGCCCACGGGTACGCGCCGCGTGAAATCCTGGCTCGATGCGATCTCGCTCATCATCGACTGCATGCGCGAAAGCGGCCGCGTAATCTGGCGGTACAGAAGCGAGCCGATCAGCACCAGCACGAGAATGGCCGCGCCCGCCGCGCCCGCGATCGCCGTCGTCGTCGTGGCGAGGCCCGCGTTCAGCGCGTCGATTGCGTCATCCTTCTGGCGGTTCTTCTCGATACGCAGCGTTTCGACGATGCCTTCCAGTTCGTCGCGATACTGCGCAACGTTGGCGAACAGATACGCTTGCGCGAGATCGTTCTTCCCGTCCGCCTTCATTTTTGCGGTGTCGTTGATCGCCGCGAAGTAGTTCGCGAGACTGTCGCGCGCCTGCGTGACGAGCCCTTCCTGCGCGTGGCTCGCTGCGGCTTTCGCCTGCACGTCGAGTGCTTCGCGCAGCGATTTCTCTTTGGTGGCCAGTTCCTTTTGCGCCTGCTCGACCATATTCGCATCGGGCGCATAGACGAGCGTCATCGTCGCGAGCTGAACGTCCTTGACCTGCGAAACAAGGTCGGCGGAAGCGAGCGCGCTCGGCACGACGCCTTGCGTCACTTGCCGGACGTCTGTAGCGCTGCCGCGTGTCTGATAGACGGCGTATCCGCCGATTGCCGACAAGGCAACCAGCATCAACACCACGAGTAGAGTGATGCGGTGACGGATGGTCATTTGCTGTATTCCCCGAGGTCTTGCACTGCGCTGCGCAGGGCTGCCCGTTCTGATTTGTCCATTTGACGGGCGACGCGATTATCGTCGGTGGCTCATGACGAAGCTGTGACCAGACGAATTGTTTTGCCGGCTAAAAAGCGCAATACAACATGTGCGTAAACCGGCCTAAAGTTCTCGTATTCATCGCCGTTAACCAGAACACCAGATCACCGACGCAAACGTTTTGCGTGCTGCTGAAACTCAACCCGTGACGAACGGCTGCGCAGAGCGCTCTTTACCGCTCGCGTTCAGCCGCTCGTATTCGGCAATCAGTTGCGCGCCGAACAGCATCAACGTCGCGAGCGCTTCGAAGCTGAACAGCACGACGATGGCCGTCGTCAGCGAGCCATAGACGACGCTCACCTGCGATAGCGTCGCGAAGTACCACACCAGCACGCGACGCGTGATCTCCCACAGCACGGCAGCCGCCACCGCGCCGACGAACGCGTGCCACGGCGTCGTGCGTCCCGCGGGTATCACCAGATAGATGGCCGCGAGCACGAAGATCTCGCCGGCAAGACCCAGCAGATAAAGCACGACACGCGTCGCGCCCGTCAGCGATATCGCGTGACCGAGCAATACGATGCTGTCGCCCGCAACTGCGCGAAGTCCGCTCGATACGAACGTGACGAGCAGCACCCCGACGCCGAGCGACAGGCTGAACAGATACGGCAAAATCGCCGACAGCAGAAAGTGCCTGCGCCGTATCGCGACGCGATGCACGAAGATGATCGACAGCGCATTCTCGAGCACGGTGAATGCGAGCGAACTGAAGAAGATCATCGTGACGACGAGGAACCAGCCGATCACCGCGCGATGCGCGAGGAAATTGGCAAGCTCCTGCACGATCGCTTTCGATTGCCCCGGCACCAGCCATTCGAGCAGATGCGCGAGCGTATCGAGCAGCAGTTGCTGGCCGACGAAATGACTGAACGCGATCGCGACGAGTATCAGCAACGGCACGATGGACAGCAGCGCATAGTACGCAATCGCGCCCGCGAGTAGCAGGCCCTGGTTCTTGCGGAACGCCTTGAACACCTGCAACGTGAATTGCGCAGGATGCTTCGCGACGTAATGCAGCGCGCGATTGCGCATCGTCTTCACGTTCGCCTCCGCTTGTCGCGCGCGTGCCCGCGCCCTCGCCCGAACGCCAGCAAGCGACGGTCCCGACGAGGGCAAAACATGGCGCTTTCGCGAGCATTTGCTCACTAAAAGAACAAATGAACTTAACTCGCACACCGCGAAACTCCTGATTTACCCCTATCCGTCAGGCGCTTCGCGGCCCTGCCTCACGCGGCGCCGAGCCTTGTGCCGCAAGGCTTCGCGCGTCGCCGCCCGCCCGCTGCGCGTCGCGCCGCATCAAAACTCGCTTCTTGATTTTTGCGAAGGTCGCTGCTGTACTAACTAAAACAACTTGATTTAGTAAGGCCCGCGCCGCCGCCGATCGTTCGCATGGTGGCGCGTAGACAGTAGGCGCGATCAGCGCCCGCCGAAGCCGTCGAACCGATAGCTGTTCACAACGTCGTCGTCAAACATCCGGAGGAGCGTCCATGAACCCGAATTTCCGCAGGCCGTTACGCCGCGCGTCCCACATGCAGCCCGTCGTCAAGGGCATTGCCGCAGCGTGCGTCGCCGCGTCGGCGCTGTGGTGCGCGAGCGCGAGTCTCGCGGCCGATCAGCCCGTCGTCGGCCTGATCACGAAGACCGACACCAATCCGTTCTTCGTCAAGATGAAGCAAGGCGCGGAAGCCGCCGCGCAGAAGGACGGCGCGAAGCTGATCACGGCCGCCGGCAAGTTCGACGGCGACAACGCCGCGCAGGTCACGGCCATCGAGAACATGCTGACGGCGGGCGCGAAAGCGATCCTCATCACGCCGAGCGACACGAAGGCGATCGTGCCGAGCATCAAGAAGGCACGCGCGGCGGGCGCGCTCGTGATCGCGCTCGATACGCCGACCGATCCGCAGGACGCCACCGACGCCCTCTTCGCCACCGACAACTTCAAGGCAGGCGTGCTGATCGGCGAATACGCGAAGGCCGCCCTCGCCGGCAAGCCCGCGAAGATCGCGACGCTCGATCTCGCGCCCGGCGTCTCCGTCGGCGTGCTGCGTCATAACGGTTTTCTGAAGGGCTTCGGCATCAAGGAAGGCGATCCGTCGATCGTCTGCAGCCAGGACACGCGCGGCGATCAGGCGAAAGGCCAGACGGCGATGGAAAACTGCCTGCAGAAGGCGCCCGACATCAATGTCGTCTACACGATCAACGAACCGGCCGCGGCGGGCGCGTATCGCGCGCTGAAGAATGCGGGCAAGGAAAAGAGCGTGATGATCGTGTCGATCGACGGCGGCTGCGAAGGCGTGCGCAACGTGAAGGCCGGCGAGCTTGCCGCGACGTCGCAGCAGTATCCGCTGAAGATGGCCGCGCTCGGCGTCGAAGCAGGCGTCGAGTACGCGAAGTCGGGCAAGAAAGCGTCCGGGTATCACGACACGGGCGTGACGCTCATCACCGACAAGGCGCAAAGCGGCGTCGACAGCAAGGACACGAAGTTCGGCCTCGAGAACTGTTGGGGCAACAAGTAACAGCGCGATTCGAATAGCCGTCACCGGGCAGTAACGGAGATGCGCAAGGCGCGCATCTCCGCGAGTTCTCCAGCGTGAGCGCGGCGGGTTCCATTGCGTTGCATGAAACCCGCCGCATACAGATCACGCATCGCTTCGAGGAAACACATCATGTCGACTCCCACCGTCCCCGCCCAACACCACCGCCGGTTCGCGGATCATATGCCGACGCTCGCCGAGGCCGGTCCGCTGATCGCGCTCGTTCTCGCGTGCATCTTCTTCATCTCGCAGAGCAACCGCTTCCTGTCGTTCCAGAACCTGTCGCTGATCCTGCAGCAGACGATGGTCGTCGCCGTCATCGCGATAGGCCAGACCTTGATCGTGCTGACGGGCGGCATCGATCTGTCCTGCGGGATGGTGATGGCGTTCGGCTCGATCGTGATGACGAAGTTCGCCGTCGTGATGGGCGTGCCGCCTGCGATCGCGATCCTGTGCGGCGTCGGCGCAAGCACGCTGTTCGGATTGCTCAACGGCGTGCTGATCACGCGCATCAAGCTCCCCGCGTTCATCGTCACGCTGGGCACGCTGAATATCGCGTTCGCGGCCACGCAGATCTATTCGAACGCGGAGAGCGTGTCGAATCTGCCCGACGCGATCATGTTCTTCGGCAGCACCTTCAGCGTCGGTCCCGCGACGGTCACGTACGGCACCGTCCTCACGCTGCTGATGTATCTCGCGACGTGGTTCATGCTGCGCGACACCGTGCCGGGCCGCCATCTGTACGCGCTCGGCAACAACCCGGAAGCCGCGCGCCTGATGGGCCTTTCCGCGCAACGCATCCTGATCACGGTCTACACGCTGTCGGGCGCGATCTACGGCATCGCAGCGCTGCTGTCCGTCGCGCGCACGGGTGTCGGCGATCCGCAAGCGGGTCAGACGGAGAACCTCGACAGCATCACGGCCGTCGTGCTGGGCGGCACGAGCCTCTTCGGCGGACGCGGCTCGATTGCGGGCACGCTGCTGGGCGCGCTGATCGTCGGCGTGTTCCGCAATGGCTTGACGCTGATGGGCGTGTCGTCGGTGTACCAGGTGCTGATCACCGGCATTCTCGTGATTCTCGCCGTCGCCGCCGACAAGCTGTCGCGCCGTGGCGCACGTTGATCGTTATCTGAAGGAGACTGTCATGTCGACAACCCCCTCTTCCGCCAACACCACCACCCGCGCCGCCAACGGCAAGACCCCCGTTTTGCAGGCGCGCGGCCTGACCAAGCGCTATGGCCAGGTCACCGCGCTCGACGGCTGCGACTTCGAAGTGATGCCCGGCGAGATCATGGCCGTGATCGGCGATAACGGCGCGGGCAAGTCGTCGCTGATCAAGGCGCTCTCGGGCGCGCTCGTGCCCGACGAAGGCGAACTGCTGCTCGACGGCAAGCCCGTCAACTTCCGCAGCCCGATCGACGCGCGCCAGCAAGGCATCGAAACGGTCTATCAGGATCTCGCCGTCGCGCCGGCGATGAGCATCGCGGAGAACCTGTTCCTCGCGCGCGAACTGGTGAAACCGGGCTGGCGCGGCAAGCTCTTCAAGATGATCGACAAGCGCCGCATGCTCGACGAAGCGACCAACGCGATGAAGGACCTGCAGATCGGCATCCGTTCGATGCGCCAGGCCGTCGAGACGCTCTCGGGCGGCCAGCGCCAGGGCGTCGCGGTGGCGCGCAGCGCGGCGTTCGCGCGGCACGTCGTGATTCTCGACGAACCGACCGCGGCGCTCGGCGTGAAAGAAGGCAACATGGTGCTCGAACTGATTCGTCGCGTGCGCGAGCGCGGCCTGCCCGTAATCCTGATCAGCCACAACATGCCGCACGTGTTCGAGATCGCGGATCGCATCCACATCCAGCGGCTCGGGCGGCGCGCGGCGCTCGTCAACAAGAACGACATCCACATGTCGGATGCCGTCGCGATCATGACGGGCGCGAAGCAGGCCGACGTGCGCGCGATCGCATGACGAATGAGCACGAGTAACCAGATACCGTCGATGGATACGGGCACCCGTTCACCGCTAAAACGCACGGTCGGATCGAACCAGGTCGGCATGCGGCAGTTCAACGAGCGGATCGTGTTGCAGGCGATCCGCTTGCATGGGCCGCTGCCGAAGGCCGACGTGGGCCGGCTCACGCGTCTGTCGATGCAGACCGTGTCGATGATCGTCGAGCGTCTTATCGACGACGGCCTGCTCGAAAAACAGGCGCGCGTGCGCGGACGCATCGGGCAGCCGTCGGTGCCCATCGCGTTGCGCGCGGAAGGCGCGTATACGATCGGCGTGAAGGTCGGGCGGCGCAGTCTCGACGTGCTCGCGATGGATTTTCTCGGGCGCGTGTGCTGCCGCGAAGTGCAGGAGTACGCGTATCCCGATCCGCGCACGCTCTTTCCCGCGCTCGAAAGCAAGCTCGCGCGCGTGAACGACGCGCTCGGCGCGCGGCGCGAGAAGGTGGTCGGCATGGGCGTCGCGGCGCCGCTGTGGCTCGGCGGCTGGCGCGATTTTCTCGGCGCGCCGCCCGAGGCGCTCGACGCATGGAACGACATCGACATCCGCGCGCGCATCGCGTCGATGACGGGCCTGCCCGTCGAGTTCGCGAAAGACACGACGGCCGCCTGCGCGGCCGAGCTCGTGATGGGCCAAGGCCGTGGCATCCACAACTTTCTCTATCTGTTCGTCGGCACGTTCATCGGCGGCGGGCTCGTGATCGACGGACGCCTGCACGGCGGTCCGCACGACAACGCAGGCGCCGTCGGCTCGATTCCGATCATGGGCGGCAGCGGACGTCAACCCGCGCGGCAACTGCTGCATGCGGCATCGGGCTTCGTGCTCGAAAAGCTGTTCGTCGATGCAGGCGCGCCCGCAACGGCCGCGCACGATCATCGCGCTTTATCGGCGGACCTGTGGCGCCTGACGGAGCAATGGCTCGACACCGCGTGCCCCGCGATCGCCGGCGCGTTGACGAATGCGGCGGCGCTGCTCGACCTCGAAGCGGTCGTGATAGACGGCGAAGTGGACCGGCAACTGGTGCGCGAAATCATCCGGCGCACGGAGCGCGTGCTCGACCGGTTCGAATGGGAAGGCATCGTGCGTCCGCAACTGCTGGAAGGCACGATCGGCTCGGACGCGCGCGCGATGGGCGGCGCGATCCTGCCGCTCTACGCGCACTTCGCGCCGATGCACGAACTCTTTCTGAAGCCGGCCACCGACGTCGGCTATTGAACAAGCGGCGCGGCGCCCTCATCCGGCGACGCGCTGCCCGCGACTTTCGGCACCGTCTTGTCCTTCGATGCAGGCTCGTCGAGCAACGGCTGCAACGCGGGCGCCATCGACTTAAGCAGTTGCACGGCGAGCGCGCTCGTGAAGTCGTAGCGCTTCGCATACGGTTCGTGCACAACGGCCGTCAGCGTGCCGAAGAAGCGGTCGCCGATCGCGAACACGAAGGTCGCCGTGCGGTTGACCTTGCGCGACTCGATCAGCCTGCGGCCCTTCGCGTAGATATTGAGGCGTTGGTCGCCCGTGCCCGTCTTGCCGTAGACCTCCATCGTCTTGCCGTGCGGGAACGTCATGCCGCCCGCGAGACGCCTCGCCGTGCCCCCCGTGACGACATCGCGCAACATGCCCTGCACGACGCGCGCGATATCTGCCGATACGCCTTCGTTCGCCTGCGGCGCCGCGTGCACGAAGCGCGTTTCATATGGCGTGCCCTTCGCGAACTCGAGATCCGCGATGCTGTGCGTCGGCGCCTGCTCGCCCTGGTTCGCGATCACGCCGATCAGTTGCGCAAGCGCCGCCGGCCTGTCGCCCGACGCGCCGATGGCAGCCGCATACGACGGCGTCAGATGCGCGAACGGATAGCCGAGCGCCTGCCACGACTTGCCGATCGCGTCGTACGCATGCTGCTCGACCATGCGGCGGATGCGGCGGTCCTGCGTCGCGTGATAGCGCGTCTTGAAGAGCCACTTGTACGCGTCGGCGCGCACGTCGCGGCTCGCGTCCATCACGTCGTTCGCGCTCGCATCGGGATGCGCGCGCAGATAGTCGACCAGCCACAACTCCAGCGGATGCACGCTCGAAATGTACGCGCGGTCGTTCAGGTTGAACTTGTCGATGCCGTATTTCTCGTAGAGCTGCGCGAGCGCGTCGTCGGGCGGATTGGCCTTCGGCGTGTTCTTCAGTTGCGCGCGCATCTGTTCGTCGAACCATGCCTGCGGTGCATCGGGCCGCGCGCTGCGCAGCACGGTCGCGAGCTTCGGCGGCGACTTGCGCACGCCGCGCAGCAAGATCGCGAGCATCTCGTCCTGCGTCTTGCCGCGATACTTTGTGTAAAAACGATTCATGTACACACGGCTTTCCTGATCGGCGAAACGCGTCAGGTACATCTTGCGCGTCTCGGGATCGTCGAGCCATTGCGACGACGGGCCGGACGTCCTGATCGTTTCGTAGTGGACGATGTCGCGCATCAACCGCACGAACACGAGATTCACCGAATGCTGGAAGGCCTGGCGCACGGTGAGGATGCGCGAGTTTTCGTCGGCCTCGAAATTCGTGAATGTCTGCGCGCCGCCGCCCGTGTAGAACAGTTCGCCCGCGTTCGCCGAGTATTTGCGCTCGACGGACGCGTCGAGCATCGCGGAGAGCGAGCGGTCCTTCGTGTGCATCAGGTAGTCGACGGCCCAGCGCGTCAGCGCGTCTTCGCGTTCTGGCTTCACGGCGCGCAATTCTTCGACGCTCATCTGACCGTAACGCTGGTTCAGTTCCGTTACGATCTGCAGGTACGTGATCAGCGTGCGCAGCTTCGCGGTCGAGCCCAGATTCAGGCGCGCGCCCGAGTTGATGTCGAACGGACGGTTGACGCTGTCCGTCTGCACGCGCAGCAGGTTCTCGCCGTCACGCTTCTCGAACAGCGTGAAACTGAACGCGATCTTCGACGGATCGTCCTTCGGCTGGAGCATGTTGAAACCGTACAGTCCCGCTGCCTGCGCGCCGTCGCGTGTCGTCGCGTCGGCGAGCCGGTCGCTGATGTCCTGCTGCACCTTGTTGTTCATCGTCGACGTGACGCGCACATCGAGGCGGTCGAGGTCATACAGATTCGACACGCCGAGCGACGACATCAGATGCGTGCGCAAGGACGTGACCGCCTTGCGCGCGACGTACGAATCTTCGGGCGTCGCGAGCTTGCCGCGCGTGAGCACGAGTTGCTGCGAGAGCGCCGCGTCGCGCAGTTGCGCGCCGATCACCCCGTTCGCGGCCAGGAGGCGCAGATAGCTTTCCGTCAGCGCATTGAGTTCGGCGTTGTTGCGCAGCAGGAAGTGCGACGGCCCGCGCTGCGCGATCATCAGCGACAGCACCTGACGGAACGCGAGGCCCTGTTCGGCGAGATTGTCGGGCGTCGACGGCGCTTTCAGCACGCGGTTCACTTCGTCGAAATCGCGGCCGTACCAGGCGGCGAGCCCGTCGCCGATCCCGTTGATCTCGCCGATGCCCGGCTGCGCGGCGAGCGGCACCGAGTTCAGATAGCGCACGACGATCTGCTCGCGCGCGCGCATCGTGCGCGGACCGTCGAGATACGCGCGCACGGACGCCGATGCGATCTGCCGCAGCTTTTCCCGTGGCGTCGCCGTGCGGCCGCCCGGCGAATGGCGGAATTTCTCGATCTGCGTGGCGAGCGTGCTGCCGCCGGGCTGCGCCTGATGACGGTTGAAGAACCGCATGCCCTGATCCATCAGCGCGCGGCTGAAGCGCGTCCAGTCGATCGCGGGATTGCGGTTCGGCTGGTCGGCGTCGAGCAAGTGCCGGTCTTCGATGAAAAGTAGCGCCGACACGATGACAGGCGGCACCGATGCGAAATCGTCATAGACGCGCGCCGGATACGACGAGCCGAACAGATGCGCGCCCGTCGAGTCGTAGAGCATCAGCCCCGCCTGATCCTTTTCTTCGTAAGGAATGAAAAGGCCGTCGTCCGAGAGCGAAGCCATGCGTTCCGAATCGCGCGCCTGCGACGCAACCGAGAAACCGCGCTCTTTCAGGCGGCGTTCGAACGCTGGCAGCAGCGCGTAGCCGAGGCGGATGTCGTAGGGCCCGTCAGTGGGAAAACGGATGTTGTCGCTCGGGCCTTCCGCAACGGTAAAACCGACGTCGCGGGTGAGCTCGGAGAGGTAGCGCGCCTGCAATCTCGACGTGTCCATTTCGATCTGGACGAAGCGCACGCCGATCGCGACGGCCACGAGAAACGCGGCGAAAAAGAGCCACTTGAACCACTTCCAGACGGACGTGGTGCCGATTGCGCGTAGCGGAAACCGTAGTGGCCGGTTCATGGCGGCGTCTCCTTGCAGATGCCTGACCACAATAACCTCGACTAATGTCAGTCTACCGCGTAAAGCGCTCTTGCGAGGGGTCGGAAATGCGACGACTTGGTGAACTGGGTACGCCGCGCAACATAGCTGTCATGGACGCGCAACGAAGCCGCCGTTTTCCACGCGCGGCAACGGTGACGCGGGATTCACGAAGCATCGGGCGCGAGCCTGGCGTGCCGATGCCGGCGCAACGTCCGCTGCTTGCGCCGACGCAAAACCGCTCGCACGAGCGCTTCGGTATACCGAATATGACGCGCCGACGAATTTGAGTAACATAGCCGCGCACCTGACTCTCAACGCCCTATGCAGAGCTACTACGAAGCAACTGTCGAGCGGCCCGCGCGCCCCGCATCGGCTGGCAGACTGAGCGCGAACGTGTGCATCGTCGGCGGCGGGCTGGCGGGCCTGTCGACTGCGCTCGGGCTCGCGGAGCGTGGCGTGCGCGATGTCGTCGTGGTCGAGGCGAACCAGGTCGGCTATGGCGCATCGGGCCGCAACGGCGGCTTCGTGTTCGGCGGCTACAGCCTCGATTGCGCGGACCTGCTGAAAACCCTCGGTCCGGCGCGGGCGCGCGAGCTCTACGCGCTGACGACCGATGCCGTCGAGTTGATGCGCGCGCGCATCCGGCGTTATGCGATCGCGTGCGATGCGACGGATGCGGGCGTGATCCTCGCGAACTGGTTCGACGATGCGGCGCGGCTCGAAAGCCAGCGCCGTCTGATGAAGCAATCGTTCGGCGTCGAATGGGAGGCGCTGGGCGCCGCCGAGCTCGCCGGTCGGCTGAAGACCTCGCGCTATCACGGCGGCCTTTTCGAGCGCAACGCGTTCCACTTTCATCCGTTGAAGTATGTGCTGGGCGTCGCGCGCGCGGCGGAACAGGCGGGCGTGCGCATCTACGAGAAGTCGCCCGTGACAGCCCTGCGCAGGCAGGGCGCGGGCTTCGTCGTCGAGACGGCGCAAGCGTCGATCGACGCGCG
Source organism: Paraburkholderia diazotrophica (assembly GCF_038900755.1). Lineage (GTDB taxonomy): Bacteria > Pseudomonadota > Gammaproteobacteria > Burkholderiales > Burkholderiaceae > Paraburkholderia > Paraburkholderia diazotrophica_A. The sequence continues at coordinate 224,164 of NZ_JBBPEN010000006.1, read as the reverse complement.
GCATGTCGTGATGGCGGGCGGCGGCTATGCGCGCAACGTCTATCGTCGCGTCGAGCGGGCCGTTCTCCCGATCGCGACTTACGTGATGGCCACCGAGCCGCTCGGCGCGCGTCTGTCCGAGGCGATCGACTGCCGCTCCGCCGTCTATGACACGCGCTTCGCGTTCGACTACTACCGGCCGCTGCCCGACACGCGGATCCTGTGGGGCGGACGCATTTCGATTCTCGAGCGCGAGCCCGACGAGATCGCGCGCCTTTTGCGCCGCGATTTGCTGAGGGTCTATCCGCAACTGCGCGACGTTCGCATCGAACACGCGTGGGGCGGCCTGATGAGCTATGCGCGGCACAAGATGCCGCAGATCGGCCAGAGCGCGGACGGCGTCTGGTATGCCGTCGGCTTCGGCGGACACGGCATGGCGCCGACGACCGTTTCCGGCGAGCTGCTCGCGGCCGCCATCGCGGGCGAGCGCCCCGTGCCCGAAGCGTTCGCGACGTTCGGCCTCACGCGCACGTTCGGCGCGCTGGGCCTCGCCGCCGCGCAATTGACCTACACAGCGATGCAGACGCGCGATGCGCTCGCGGACCGTCCGCGGCGCGCGTGACGAGAGGCGTGGCGGGGCTCGCGCACATGCGTCGCGATGATGTTGCACATGCCGCCAGGCCGCGCCGGACGGCATTTTCGACATGCTAGAATGATCCGTCATCGCCGCCGGAATACACAATGAAAAAGGGAAGCCGAGCTATTGCGCCCGAGCCAGTCGACACCCCCAAAGAAATCTCCGAACCACGGCGCAAATACGATCCCGAAGAGACGAAGCGCAATATCCTCGAGGTAGCCACGCAGGAGTTTTCGTCGATGGGACTCACGGGCGCGCGCGTCGACGCGATCGCCGAGCGCACCAACACCACGAAGCGCATGCTCTACTACTACTTCGGCAGCAAGGAAGGGTTGTACGAGGCCGTGCTCGAAAAGGTGTATGGCGACATCCGTTCGCTGGAGCAGGATCTGCACGTAAGCGATATGAGCCCCGTCGAAGGCTTGCGCAGCCTTGTCGAATTCACGTTCGACTATCACGACAAGCATCGCGACTTCGTGCGCCTCGTGACGATAGAGAACATTCACGGCGCGAAGTACATCGAGCAGGTGAAGACCTTCAAGAGCCGCAACGCCAGTGTGATTCGCACGATTGAAGATCTGCTCGCGCGCGGCGTCGCGTCGGGCGACTTCCGCGACGACATCGATGCGATCGATCTGCACTTGCTGATCAGCTCGCTCTGCTTTCACCGGATCGCGAACCGGCATACGTTCGGCACGGCGTTCGGGCGCGATCCCTCGCATGCGAGGCTGCGGGCGCGGCATCGGGCGATGATCGTCGATGCGACGTTGAGGTTTGTTAAGCGGAACGCTTAGGGTTTTTTGTTTTTTTCGTCTGCGACGGCTTTTTATCGTGGTGCTTTTGCCTTTGCGCTGGCATCCGCGATGCGCCTACCGGCGCGGATGCCAACGGCAAGTCAAAAGCAACCATCAGCGTCGCAGACAATAAACATCAATCGTGCAACACGATCCGCTTAATATCCCCAACGATAAAAATATACGACAACGCCCCAACCAGTGCGATCACACCGATAAACACCAGCGCGCCCACGAAAGAACCCGTCGCCGACACGATGAAGCCAACCACGAGCGGCGTCACGATGCCCGCAAGGTTCGCAGCGAAGTTGAAGATCCCGCCCGTCACGCCGAGCAGGCCATCGGGTGCGATATCCGACACCAGCGTCCAGCCGAGCGCCGCCATGCCCTGCGCAAAGAACGCCACCGACAAAATCACGATCACCGTCACGTTGCTCTCGACGTAGTTCGCGAGAATGATCGTCGACGCAAGCAGAAGACCCGCGATGATGGGGAGCTTGCGCGCCACGTTCGCCGACACGCCACGGCGCAGCAGCCAGTCCGAGAAAGTGCCGCCGAACATCACGCCGATCGAAGCCGCGATGAACGGCATGATCGCGAAGAAGCCGATCTTCAGCCAGCCCATGTGACGCTCGGTGGCGAGGTAAGTCGGGAACCAGGTCAGGAAGAACACGAGCGTCGAGTTGCCCGCGAACTGGCCGAGGCAGATGCCCGTCAGTTGACGATGCTTCAGCAACTGCCCAATCGTACGCCAGCTAAAGCCGCCGTTATTACCGGTAGCAGCCGTGGCTTCCTTCGATGCCTTGCGATGCGTCAGGCCGCCGCCCGCTTCGATGTACTCCAGCTCGGCCGCGTTCGCGCCCGGATGTTCGCGCGGTTCGCGATAGAAGCGCCACCACACCAGACCAAACACCACACCCACGCCGCCGACGACCCAGAAGAGCGAGCGCCAGCCGAATGCGCCCATCAGCGCGAACAGAAACGGGCTGAAGAACGCGAGGCCGATGTATTCGCCGACGGTGTACGTGCCCGTCGCCATCGCGCGCTCGCTTTGCGGAAACCACGTCGCGACGATGCGGCTGTTGGTCGGAAAGCACGGCGCTTCCGTGACGCCCAAGCCGAGGCGGCACGCGAGCAGCGCGCCGACGTTGTGCACGAAACCCTGCGCGAGCGTGAAGCACGACCAGAGCGTCATCGACAGGTAGTACGTGATCTTGCTACCGAAGCGGTCGAGAAACAGCCCGCCCGGAATCTGCGACGCGACATAGCTCCACGAGAACGCCGAGAACATCACGCCCATCAGCGCGGCGCTGATCCCGAGTTCCTTCGTCAGCTGCGGAGCGGCGATGCCGAGCACCGTGCGGTCCAGGTAGTTGATCATCGTGCCGATCGCGAGCAGCGCGAGGATGCCGTAGCGCGCCTTCGAGCGGCGCGCGGTGGCCACGCTCTTCGGCGAGGCGGCCGATGCGTCGGGATGTTGAATCGATTGCGGCATGGTTGTCTCCGTGTCCTTGGGGCAGGACCTGTCGTGGTGCGTAGTAGTGCGTGATAGTTCGTCGTCGCGGGGGTCAGCGGTTCAGCAGCGACTGCAGGTGCGCGTACACCCGTTCCGGGTCCGGCTCGCGGCCCGTGAAAATGCGAAAGGCGTCGACGGCCTGATAGACGGCCATGCCGCCGCCGCTCAACGTGCGGCAGCCCACTTCTTCAGCGGCTTGCAGCAGCGCCGTGCGGATCGGGAAATAAACGATGTCGGCGACCCACAGCGCGCGATGCAGCAGCTCGGCGGGCAACGGCATGCCGGGCAGCTTCGCCATGCCCGTCGGCGTCGCGTGAATCAGGCCCGTGGCCTGCTCCATCGCGCCTGGAAGGAACTCGCCCGCGCTCACCGTGGCTGCCGGGAAGCGCTCCTGCAATTCGGCGGCGAGCGACTTCGCGCGCGCGCTATCGACGTCGAACACCGTCAGCGCGCGCGTGCCCATCATCAACGCCGCGTGCGCGACGGCCGCGCCCGCGCCGCCCGCGCCCAGTTGCACGACGCGATCGAGACTCGCGCCCGGCAGCCCGCGCTGAAACGCGCGCGCGAAGCCGGACCAGTCGGTGTTGTGGCCGATGCGCTTGCCGTCGCGCAACAGCACCGTGTTGACGGCGCCGAGCGCGCGAGCGTCGTCGGAAAGTTCGTCGAGCAGCGGAATGATCTGCTGCTTGCATGGGTACGTAACGTTGAAGCCGTTGAAGCCCATCCGCTCGGCGGCGACGATCAGCTCAGGCAGCGCGGACGCGTCGAGCTTCAGCGCTTCGAGATCGATGCGCCGGTAGACGTATTGCAGGCCGAGCTGACGGCCCTCTTCTTCATGCATGGCAGGGCTCAGCGATCCGCCGATGCCCGAGCCGATCAGACCCACAAGATACGATTGCGTGCTCATTACTTCACCTTCTTCGACTTCAGGATTTCCGCCATGCGCTCCAGCGCGAGCACATAGCCTTGCGTGCCGCAGCCGCAAATCACGGCTTCCGCGACGGCCGACACATACGAGTGATGCCGGAACGACTCGCGCTTGTGGATGTTGGAGATATGCACTTCGATCACGGGCTTCGCGATCGCCGACAACGCATCCGCGATCGCGACCGACGTATGCGTATAAGCGGCGGGATTGATCACGATGCCCTGCTGCGTGTCGCGCGCTTCGTGGAGCCAGTCGATCAGCTGATGCTCGGCGTTCGACTGACGGAAATCGATCGAGAGATCGAGCCGTTCGCCCGCCTCGCGGCACCGGCGCGCGACATCGTCGAGCGTTTCCGCGCCGTAGATAGTCGGCTCCCGCGTGCCGAGCAGGTTGAGATTGGGTCCGTTCAGGACCAGCACCGACGCAAAGCTCATGACTGACCGCTCCACAAAATTGACTCTCCGTGCGGAAAACACAAACCGCCTCAACGACGTTGTTCCGCGACGTGAACCGAAGTTTGCGCCTGTATCCGGCGCGCGTCTTTTGGGGTTTCTACTAAATTTGTACGATCTAGTTAGTTTTAAATTTCATCACACAAGCCCTTATTTTTCATGCACTTCTCGTGAAGCCATCTACGAATAGTAGTAACCAAGTGGTGCGAAAAACAGCCATTCGAGCAGCTGAAAAACGCTCGAAACGGCGCTTCCGGCGGATATGACGGGCGCTTTCGGACCGGACCGGCATCGCCGCTACAGCCGACCGACAGCCGGGCATGTGGCTTGCGTCGATATAATTTCCCGGATGTTTCGCGGCATTTCGCCGACGGGCGCGGCAGTCACGCCGCACCGATGCGCAGCCGCCAACGCGAAGGAGAGTTATGAGGAAGCTAGCCGTCACCCTGTCCGTTCCGCTGTTTCTCGCCGCCTGCGCGGCATATCAGGCGTCGCACAACCCGGATGCCGGCGATCCGATGAAAGACACGATGACGGACCGCTCGACCGACGACGTCATCCGATGCATGACGCAGGCCGCAGCAAAGCACGACACGCCTGTCAAGGCCACGCCCATTCCGCAAGGCCAGATGCTCGATTTCGGCGATTCGAACATCGTCAAGGTCCGCACCGATAACGGCGGCACGACGTTCCGCTATTACGCGGGCAAGCGCAACACGTCGAATCTGTGGATCGAAGGCGCGAGCAGGGAATGCGCGCCCTGAAGGCGGCTTTCGGCGCTGATTGGCCGCGTTTGGCCGCACTAAGCGGCCGCCGCAATGTAACCCGATGAAACAACTTCGCCCACCCGGTAAAGGCCCGCGGCCGGGGACTTTAAGAATCGTTTAAGTCTTGGCCGTCACGATTCGTCTTCGACACTGACCCGCGTTCCGCACAAGGTGCCCTGGATGGATTACTTCAACGACCGTAACGACCTGACGAAGCGCAGCGCAGCCGGATCATCGGCCGCGCCGGCGCACGCCGCCATCACGACGAATGCGCCGAAAAAACCGACGCTTCTGCGCCGGCTTCTGAGCCCGCACGAAATCGCGACGCTGCTGCTGTTGCTGCACGCGCCCGTCGCCGCGTTCGCGAAACCGGAGCTTCCGATGCTGCAGGAAGCGGGTCTGGTCGAGACCGTCTCCACCGATGCGGGCGAATCGCATATCCGTCTGACGCCCGAAGGCAACGCGATCCTGCGCGGACTCGGCGTCCGCTGAACGTCTGCGGCAGCGCGCCGCGCCTTCAGCGTCTCTGGTCTCTCTAGCGCCGCGTGATCACGCCTGCCACACGGCATAACCGGCTTCACGCAATCCGATCGCCAGTTCGACTTCCATGTCGCGCGCGCCTTCATATGGCATCGGGTTGAACACTTCATACAATTCCGGCATCAGCCGCATGCCGTAATCGCGCACATAGCGGTTCGACTGTATGCCCGCCTTGTGGCGGTCGAAGCGCAGATCCGGGTCCAGCCCCGTCATCCCCACATACACGCACGGACGTTCGAAACGATAGTCGGGATTCGCGCGCCGAAAGCGCGCCTCGTTCCAGACGGTATCGTCGAGCGCCACCACGTACACGTAGTAGCGGAGCTTTTGACGGCGAACAGGCATCGTTTGCTGGATTTTTCTGAGTGCGCTCGACTGGATGCGCGCGCCGCCGTTCGTGGCGGGCGTCGGCGCGATTGACCGCTAGTTGCGTGAAGTGCCGTGCAACAGCATCCGGTATTCGGTCGGCGTCACGCCGACCGTCGCCTTGAACTGACGCGTGAATGCGCTGTGATCGGTGTAGCCGCACAACGCGGCGACATCCGTCACCTTGTCGTGCGAGACGAGCAGCGACGTCGCCGCATCGAGGCGCGTCTTCAGCAGCACTTGACGCGGCGTCAGATGAAACACCTTGTGGAAGTACCGTTCGAGCTGCGCCACCGACATATCCGCCATCGCCGCCAGATGCTTCAGGTTCAGCGGCTGCACGTAGTTCTCTTGCAGATACTGGACGACCGTCGCGAGCCGGCTGTACGCGGGGTGGCTGCTTTCGTCGGCGCGCAGGTCGCGCGAGATGCCGGCCAGACCGACCACGCGTCCCGCCGCATCGCGCAACGGCTGCTTGCAGGTCAGGCACCAGCCAGGCTGCCGGCCCAGATACAGATGCAGTTCCAGCTGATCGACCATCTGGCTGCCGACATGAATCACGGCTTTGTCCTGCGCCGTATAGATGCGGCCGAAGCGGCTCGGGAACACCTCTTCCGCCGTCTTGCCGAGCAGCGCCTCTTTCTCCTTGAATCCGCAGCGCGACACGAGCGTGCGATTGACGAGCGCATAGCGCGCCTGCGCGTCCTTCACGAAGAATACGATGTCGGGCATCGCGTCGAAGACGGGTCCGAGCAACGCGAAATGCGAAAGCATCCCGGCGAGCGACGCGTCGCCCGGATCGAGCGCGTCGAGCGTATGAGCGAGCGTGTTCATCGTGCGGGTTCCGTGCATGAACTGCGGTGAACGGTAGATGTCGGCCCCGGCAAACGCTCGCGGGGCTGGTCGATTATAGGGCGGCGCGATGTGCGCGAAGAAATTCGCTTTGCGGGTTTGCTGGCGACTTTTTTGTCTGACGCGTGCCTTATATGTGCATGCGGGGTTTGCCGCTCAACGCGCTCGACGCTCGCGGCTTGTCAGTCGGCCAACGTATGGGTGTCGGCGGCCAGCATCAACGTGCCGATCCGCGCGGGACTGATGGGCGGACGCGTCTGCGCGACCTGCCACCCGAACAGCGTGTGCGCCGCCGCGCCGCACACGCGCCCCTGGCACGCGCCCATGCCGCAGCGCGTGTGCAACTTCGCATCGCGCCAGCTCGCATGCATGCGGACGTCTCCAATCGACACGTCTTCGCAGCGGCACAGCAGTATCTCGTCGCTGGGCATCGCGCGCGCAAAATCGCGCAACGCGAATGCCGCCTCGACGCGCCGCGCAAAACGACGCCAACGCTCGCGCTCCTTCACAAGCGCGTCGACGAGCGTCCGGTTCACGACACCCGACGCATGCAGTCCCGCGAGCCGCCCTTCGACGTGCGCGAGTTCCATGCCGCCGACGCCCGTGCATTCGCCCGCCGCGAATGCGCAATCGACGGATGTGCGCTGCGAATCGTCGACGATGATCGCTGCGTCGCCGTCCGTCACGCAGCCCAACGCCTGAGCGAGAGACGTGTTCGGCACGAGCCCGTAGCCACAAGCGATGCGGTCGCAATCGATCGACACGATGCGCCCATCGGCCCGCTCGATGATCGCGCGCTCGACGTGCCCGTCACCCTGCGCCGCGCGCACGACGCCCGACGTCAGATAGCGCAGCCCCGCGAAGCCACGCGTCAATTGCGCCGCCTGCCAGAGCTTCGCGGGCGTGGCCGCGAGCGACGCGCCAAAGCGCATCACGGAAGCCCACGACGCCTGCTCCACGACGGCGACGATCCGCGCGCCCGCCTCGCGCGCAGTGGCCAGCGACGCGAGCAACAATGGACCGCTGCCCGCGATCACGATGCGCTCGCCGCGCACCGGCACGCCGCCTTTGATCAACGCCTGCAAGCCGCCTGCGCCCGTGACGCCGGGCAGCGTCCAGCCGTCGAACGGCAGCAGCCGTTCGCGCGCGCCCGTCGCGAGAATCAACCGCTCGTAGCCGATGCGCGCGCCGCCGTGTTCCGCCGATTCGATCAGCAGACGGCGTCCGTCGAGCGGCGCGACGACGCGCGTCGATTGCAACAGCGTCGCGCGCGTTTTCGAATCGTTCGCATCGTTCGCATCGGTCGCGCGCATCGCCTCTATCGCGTGCAAATGAGCGGTCAGCACCTTTGACGGTGGATGCATCGGCCCATTGCGCCACACCTGCCCGCCCGCGCGCGGATTGTCGTCGAGCACCGCGATGCGCGCACCCGCGTTCGCGGCCTCGCGCGCAGCAGCGAGACCCGCAGGCCCCGTACCGACGACGACGACATCGAAGTGCGCGTCGTTCATCGCGGCCTCGCAGTCCGAATGATCTGGCCGTCGCGGCAGAGCGTCTGACACGCGAGCACATGCTCACGCCCGTCGACCGTCACGCGGCATTCATGGCACACGCCCATGCCGCACAACGCGGAGCGCAACTCGCCCGTCACCGATGCGCGCGTCCCGCTCATGCTCGCGCCGCAGACCGCGAGCGCCGCGGCGACGGTCGCGCCCTGTTCGACATCGACTGACTCGCCATCGATCAGCACGCGTACACGCGGATGCCGTGCATCAGACATGACAGGCCTCGAAGCGCGCGGGAAGGAATGGATCGGCGGCAATCGCGGCAGCCGTCTGCGTGATCTGTGCGGCGAGCAGTTGCGCCGTGCCGAGCGACGTCGTCACGCCGAGCCCCTCGTGTCCGACGGCGAGCCATACGCCAGGCGCCGCACTGCCCGCCGAGCCGATCAACGGCAAGCCATCCGGCGATGCCGCGCGAAATCCCGTCCATGCGCGCAGGCCGTTGAGCGCGGGCAATTCGGGCAGATAGCGCGCGGCGCGCTTGAGCATCTGCGCGAGCACCGGCATTTCGACGGCCGGATCGGTCGCGTCGAACTGGCGCGACGAGCCGATCAGCAGTTGCCCCGTCGGGCGCGGCTGCGCATTGAACGCGACCGACGTGCCCGTCGCGTGATGCGCGCTCTTGATGTAGCCGAGTTCGAGCAGTTGATGTCGAATGAAACCGGGGTAGCGGTCAGTGATCAGCAGATGGCCCTTCTTCGGCTGCAACGGCAGCCCCGGTACGAGCGCAGCCGCCTGCAATCCGTTCGCGACGACGACATGCGCACACTCGATACACTCGCCGTTCGAAAGCGCGACCTGATGACCGTCGAGCGCTGCCACACGCGTATCGAGCCGCACGTCGATCAGCGCTGCCGCCGGCGACTGCGTGAGCAGCCATTGCGCGGCGGATGGCGCATAGACGATGCTGTCGTCCCCGACGAGAAGGCCGCCTGCCATGCCCGGCGCAAGCGATGGCTCGCAGTCGTACAACGCGCGCGCATCGAGCAGATCGGCCGTCACTTGTTGCGCGGCGAACGCCGCTTGCATCGCGCGCGCGGCGTCGAGTTCTTCCGCGTCGGCGGCGACCCAGAGCGTGCCGCAACGCGCGAACGCATCGCGCGAGCGCAACTGCGGCGCAAGATCGAGCCAAAGCTCTCGTGAATAACGGCTCAACTCGAATTCAGCGGGCGAGTCGTTCATCACGACGATGTGCCCCATGCCCGCCGCCGTCGCGCCGCCGCCGATGCGCTGCGCGTCGAGCACCGTCACGCGCAGACCGCGCGCCGCGAGTTCCGCCGCGCACGCCGCGCCGACGATGCCCGCGCCGACGATCACCACGTCGGCCGTCATACCGTGCGGATGCCCCACGCGAACGGATCGCGCTCGTCGAAGCACAGACGGCTCTCGGCCATGATGTGCGCGTGCCCCGTGATGGTCGGAATGACGGTGTGGATCTCGTTCTGCGTGCCACCCTCTACATAGCTCGCTTCGAAAACGCTGCCGATGATGCTCTCCTGCCGCCACACCGCGCCAGTCGCGAGCTTGCCGTCGGCGGCGAGGCACGCGACCTTTGCGCTTGTTCCCGTCCCGCACGGCGAGCGGTCGTACGCGTTGCCGGGGCACAGCACGAAACTGCGGCTATCGATCCCTTCACGCGAGCCCGGACCGAACAGTTCGATATGGTCGATCAGCGCGCCGTTCGCCCCGGTGATGCCCGACGCGGGCAGCGCATCGCGGATCGCCGAGCTGAAGCGCGTGAGTTCGGGAATGTTCGACGCGTCGAGCGCGCGGCCATGATCGGCGACGAGGAAGAACCAGTTGCCGCCCCACGCGACGTCGCCCGTCAACGCGCCGAAGCCCGGCACGTCGACGGTCACATCCTTGCGATGCCGATACGCAGGCACGTTGCGCACCGACACGCCGAGATCGTCGTTGAGCGTCGCCTCGACCATGCCGACGGGCGTATCGATCAGATGCCGTCCCGGCCCGATGCGCCCCATATGCGCGAGCGACACGACGAGCCCGATCGTCCCATGTCCGCACATGCCCAGATAGCCGACGTTGTTGAAGAAGATCACGCCCGCCGCGCACTCTTTGCGATCAGGCTCGCACAGCAGCGCGCCGACGACCACATCGGAACCGCGCGGCTCGGTGACGATGCGCGCGCGCCAGTCGTCGAAGCGCGCGCGAAACACATCGAGCCGTTGCGCAAGCGTGCCGCCGCCGAGATCGGGGCCACCGGACACGACGAGGCGGGTTGGCTCACCGCCCGTGTGCGAATCGATTACGTTCAGGGTTTTCATGACGCTCATGGTAGGAATGCGGCACCGCGCAGTCTTGAAACGGCTGCGCGTGGATTGTGACGATTTCAGCATAATCATGGAAACGCTGATTGCGTGCTTGATGCGCTGCCGGCTGATCCGTTGAACGGTCATCGGCAAGTTCTTGCGTCGCATCGTGAGGCGACATCGCGAGCATGCGTCACTTGCGCGGCGCAATGCGGATCACAGTCACGAGGCAACGAATGCGCCTTGAATTACCGATCTCCATCGCACAGACACTGTGCTGAAATCGTCACGCGCGACGCGCGATTCGCGCAAGACACCAGGATATTCGCTGCTTACACTGCATTCGACTCATCACTTTCAGGAGAGCAGTCGTGGCGCACATCTGGGAAGGCGTATTGCCCGCAGTCACCACCAAATTCAACGCGGATTTCAGCATAGACAGCGCAGGGACCCGCAAGAACATCGAGGCGCAGATCGATGCGGGCGTCGACGGCATCATCGTATGCGGATCTCTCGGCGAGGCGTCCACGCTTTCCCTCGACGAAAAGCTGCAAGTGCTCGACGTGGCCGTCGACGCATCGCGCGGCCGCGTGCCCGTGCTGCTGACGATCGCCGAGAACAGCACGCTCGACGGCTGCCGTCAGGCGGAAGCGGGCGCGAAACGCGGCGCAGCGGGCTATATGGTGCTGCCCGGCCTACGCTATCTGTCCGACCGACGCGAGACGCTGAACCACTTCCGCATGGTCGCCGACGCGAGCCCGCTGCCGCTGATGATCTACAACAATCCGCTCGCCTATGGCGTCGACATGACGCCGGAGATGTTCGCCGAAATCGCCGACGAGAAGAAGATCGTCGCCATCAAGGAGTCGTGCGGCGATGTGCGGCGCGTGACGGACCTGATCAATGCAGTCGGCGACCGCTACGCGATTCTGTGCGGCGTCGACAATCTTGCGATGGAAGCGATGCTGATGGGCGCGCACGGCTGGGTAGCTGGGCTCGTCTGCGCGTTCCCGCATGAGACGGTCGCAATCTACCGGCTGCTGAAGGCGGGACGGCTGGAGGAAGCACGCGCGATCTATCGCTGGTTCGCGCCGCTACTGGCGCTCGACGTTTCGGCGAAGCTCGTGCAGAACATCAAGCTCGCGGAAGCGATCGTCGGTCTTGGCACGGAGCCTGTGCGCCCGCCGCGCCTGCCGCTCGCGGGCGATGAACGCAAGGCCGTCGAAGCGCTGATCCGTTATTCGATCGAAACGCGGCCGGCGCTTCCGAAGCTATAAGCGAGAGCGTCTGCAACTGCGCGACGGGCGCGCGAAGCCGATACACGCGGGGGCATCGCGCAAACGCCACGCAAAAAAAAGCGGCGGCCGAAGCCGCCGCATGAACGAGGTGCGATGCCCGAGTGCGATCAGGCCGCTTCGGCATGCTGCACGACGGCTTCTTCGCTGCGCAGATGCAGCAGCCGATAGCCGCTCTTGTACACGGGCTGCAAACGGAAATCGTTGTGCGGGTCGATTTGCAGCAGCAAACGCAGACGCGACACATGGCTGTCGATCGTGCGCGTCACTTCGCGGAACTCGCGTCCCCAGACCATCGCGAAGATATGATCGCGCGACAGCACGCGGCCGATGTTTGAAAAGAACAGCGACGCCAGCCGGTATTGCGTGCCCGACAGTTGCACGGGCGTGCCGCGCAGCGTGACGAGCTGACGACGGGTGTCGAAGTGATAATGCCCGACATCGAAGCTGTCCTTGCCGTATCGCTCCGGATAGGCGCGGCGCAACAGCGCGGAAATCCGCTCGCGGAATTCCGCGTGACGCGTGGGCAATGTGACGTAGTCGTCGGCGCCGAGCGTGAACGCGCGAACGACGCTTTCTTCCGAGTCGTCTTTCGACGCGAACACCACCGGCATCCGCTCGCCGCCGACCGAGCGGACGGCCTTCAGTACATCCGTGCCCGACAGACGCAGCGCGTGCCAGTCGAGCACGAGCAGATCGACTGTCGAACGGGCCAGCACTTTGGACAGCGCGAGACCGTCGTCGTAAAGCATGCAGCTGTGTCCGGCCTGCACGATGTTCTTTTCCAGCATTTTGCCCTGCACAGGGTCACGCTGAAGAATGGCGATACGCATGGTGGTTCCCCCGACAATTGATCACGGATCGCGATTCTCATCAGGCACCACCAATAAGCCCATAAGACTTGTCCGAATTTGCAAAGATTCTGCGACAAATTACATGCTGTAAAATCGCGCGCTGGCCAAATTCGTCATCACGCCGCCTTATCCGGGCCGGCGTGCCGTGTCCCGTGCGCTACCCTGCACCGTCGCACTCCCCGCCTGACGATCGCCGTACTCCGCGCGCAATGCGCGGCTTCTCTATTTCATTACGACAGGCAATGCAAGCAACGCAACTGGGTAGACCACACGCCAGGGACATCGCGCACGCGCGTCCCCTGACCCGCCACGACTACAAGACGCTCAGCCTCGCCGCGCTCGGCGGCGCGCTCGAGTTCTACGACTTCATCATCTTCGTGTTCTTCGCTCCGGCGATCGGACAACTGTTCTTCCCGCAATCGATTCCCGACTGGCTGCGCCAGTTGCAGACGTTCGGCATCTTCGCCGCCGGCTATCTCGCGCGGCCGCTGGGCGGCATCGTGATGGCGCATTTCGGCGACCTGCTCGGGCGCAAGCGCATGTTCACGCTGAGCGTGCTGCTGATGTCGCTGCCGACGCTGCTGATGGGCGTGCTGCCCACTTACGCCAGCATCGGCATCATGGCGCCCGTGCTGCTGCTCGCGTTCCGCGTGATGCAGGGCGCGGCCGTCGGCGGCGAAGTGCCGGGCGCATGGGTGTTCGTCTCCGAGCACGTGCCGCAGCGTCACGTCGGCTATGCGTGCGGCACGCTGACGGCGGGCCTCACGGCAGGAATCCTGTTGGGATCGCTGGTCGCGTCGGCCGTGAACCGCCATTTCGCGCCCGCCGATATCGCCGCTTTCGGGTGGCGCATTCCGTTCCTGCTCGGCGGCGTGTTCGGCCTGTTCTCGGTTTACCTGCGCCGCTGGCTGCACGAGACGCCCGTGTTCGCCGAGATGAAGCAGCGCAAGTCGCTCGCGGGGGAAATCCCGCTGAAGGCCGTGCTGCGCGATCATGGCCGCGCGGTGATCGTGTCGATGCTGCTCACGTGGATGCTGTCGGCCGCGATCGTCGTCGTGATCCTGATGACGCCGACGCTGCTGCAAAAGCAGTTTCACATCGCGCCGTCGACGGCCCTCTTCGCGAACAGCATCGCAACGCTGTGCCTGACCATCGGCTGCGTGCTCGCCGGTTCGCTCGCGGGGCGCTTCGGCGCGGGCCGCACGATTTTCGTCGGCTGCATCGCGCTCGGCCTCGCGTACCACGCGCTGTTCCGGCACCTCGCCGTCGATAGCACGATGCTCGTGCCGCTCTATGCGATCGCGGGCCTGTTTGTCGGCGTGATCGGCGCGGTGCCGTTCGTGATGGTCAACGCGTTTCCGCCCGTCGTGCGCTTCTCGGGCATTTCGTTTTCGTACAACGTCGCGTATGCGGTGTTCGGCGGCCTCACGCCGATCGTCGTGTCGCTGATGATGAAGTCTAATCCGATGGCGCCCACGCTCTACGTCGGCGCGCTGTGCGCAATCGGCGCGCTGACCGCGTGCTTCGTGAAGCGGGACGCGGCGCGATAAGCCGCATGCAGTGGCGTGCGTGGGCACGCCACTTGCGCCCGACGGCGCATCGTCTGCCGGCCGCATCGGCAAAACAATCGACACTTCGAGCAGGTCCGAAACGTCGCATGGCGCGGCAGTCCTATCATCGACGCATGGAACTCTCTGTAGACGGGAGTCGGCGCTCTATCGCTCGCTCCGCGTCCCATGCCAAATGACCTACACACCACGTTTCACACCGACGCTCGCGCGCATCGTCGCGACCGTCAGCATCGGCTTCGTCGTCACGCAGCTCGACGTGACGATCGTCAATATCGCGCTGGCGCAGATCGGCTCGGACCTGCGCGCGAACGTCACGGGACTGCAATGGATCGTCGATGCGTACACGCTTGCGTTCGCGGTGCTGATGCTGTCGGCGGGCGTGCTCGGCGACCGCTTCGGCGCACGGCGTCTCTTCGCGTTCGGCCTTGGTCTCTTTGCGGCGGCATCGCTGGCGTGCGGGCTCGCATTCGACGCCTCGACGCTCGTCGCCGCGCGCGCCGTGCAAGGCATCGGCGCGGCCGCGATGCTGCCCAATTCGCTCGCATTGCTCAACCAGGCCTGCGGTCATGATCCGAAACTGCGCGCCCGCGCGGTCGGCTTGTGGACTGCGGCGGGCGCGGTTGCGATTGCGGCAGGCCCCGTGATCGGCGGGCTGCTGATCGCCGCGTTCGGTTGGCGCGCGATCTTTCTCGTGAATCTCCCCATCTGTGCGCTCGGGCTCTTGGCGACGTTCGCCTGGATGCCGGCTTCGCGCTCTGCTTCGCCGTCATTGCGCGATGTGGCGCACGACCGCCCGGCCATGCGCGGCATCGATCCATCGGGTCAGATACTCGCAATCGTCGCGTTGACGGCATTCACGGGCGCCGTCATCGAATGGCGGCCGCTCGGCTTCATGCATCCGCTCGTCGGCGGCAGTTTCGTGCTTGCGCTGATCGCGGCCGCCGCGTTCATCATTAGCGAGCGGCACGCCCATGCGCCGATGCTGCCGCTCGCGCTCTTCGGCAACCGCACGTTCAGCGCGGCCGTGCTGTTCGGCATCTGCGTGAACCTGACGTACTACGGCGTCGTGTTCGTGCTGAGTCTCTATCTGCAACACGCGCGCGGCGAGACGGCGCTGGAGGCGGGCCTTGCATTCCTGCCGCTGACGGGCGGCTTCCTGATTTCGAACGTCGCGAGCGGCTGGGTGGTCGGGCGGCTCGGCGTGCGCGTGCCGATGATCGCAGGCGCGATAACGGCGGCGCTCGGCTACGGGCTGCTGCATTTCGCCGATGCCGCGTCGCCGCTCTGGACGCTGCTCGTGCCCTTCCTGCTGATCCCGTCCGGCATGGGTCTCGCGGTGCCCGCGCTGACGACGGCCGTGCTCGCCAGCGTCGACGCAAAGCGCGCAGGCACGGCATCGGCAGTTCTGAACACGGCGCGCCAGGCGGGAGGCGCGGTCGGCGTCGCGCTGTTCGGCGCGCTCGCGAGCGCGGCAGCGGCTTCAAGTACCACGGGCCCGGCGCATATCGTCGGCGGCCTCAAGGCATCGACGCTGATCTCCGCGTGCCTGCTGCTGATCGCGCTCGTGCTCGCGTGCCTCGTGCATCCGCAGCCCCATGCGCACGCGCACGGCCGGCCACGCGACGCTGCTGCCGGCGCGCGGCCCGCCAGCGCGAACGAATGACACGCGTGCGACCGCTGCACGGCCCGAGCACAGCGCTGTGAAAGCACAACGCCCACGATGCACGTGCATCGTGGGCGTTGCGATATCCGCTAAACAGAAAAAAACGCGGCAAAGCGCTAAAGCGTAGCCTGCTGGATCACGCCTGTTTCAAGCGCTTTTTCGATGAGCCCGTCGCTCTGCGCCTTGCCGATCGCATTGGCGATCAGCTTGTCGGGGTCTTCCATATCCGCCTTGATTGCGCTGATCAGTCCAGCCGCATCGAAAACGACCAGCGTCTCCGCGGTGTCGGCCCGGCTGATGATCACGCGGTGAGGCATCGGCCCTTCTCCGAGACTCGCGCAAAACTGCATGACCGTGCCGCCGATCGTATGGTCGAAAGCTTGAATCATCGCGTGCTCCTTAAGTCGATCAGGCTTGTCCGGATGCTGCACCCGCTGCTATGCAGGAATAATGCCCGCTCCCACCTGGTGCCGCGAACCCGCCGCGGCATGAACCGGCCCCGTCGCAATGCTTCGCGCCGCTGCGCGCGCAACGATCACAGGCTGCTGCTCAGGCCGCCCCTCGGCGCGCGCGCGCCGTCGATGCTGATCCGTCCCGCGCCCGTCACGCACAACAGCAGGAAGCCGCCCGCAATGCCGACGTTCTTCCAGAAATGGATGACCATGTCGCGTTGCACCGCTGCGTCGGTGATGTTCCAGAAGTCGTGCCCGAGGATGGCCGTCACCACCGTGTACACGGCCATGAACAGCCCGAGCGCGCGAATCTTGAAGCCGACCACCAGAAAGATGCCGCCCAGCACCTCGACGGCCGTCGCCACCGGCGCGGCGATCTGCACGAGCGGCACGCCCTTCGAATGCAGATAGCCGACGAAGCCGGCATACCCGATCAGCTTCATCACGCCGCTCCACAGGAAAAGTGCGGCAAGCATGAGCCGGGCAAGAAGAATTACGCCGGAATCGACGGGACGCGTCATGGGTGTGGCTCCTGAATTGAATAAGCAGCAGACCGACCGGCACGTCATCAGTTCCCGGGCGCTGCAGTCAGAATAAGTGGAATGTTTGGGTTTTCCAAGGCGACAGATTAGGCCGAGTCTGCCTGAATTCCTGGCTTTGCGTACGCGGAGCAGCGGCAGAAATGCAGACGCGTCGCAGACCGTCGACGGGCAAATTCCTCGACGCGTCCATGCATGCGTTTGTTATAATCCTCTCAGGAAATCGAACAAAATCTAACGCGCGTTTTTCACCGCCGTCCTGCGACATCCATTGCGTTATTGCGTTAGCGAGACCTTCCCCATGCTGAAAACCGAACGTCTGCGCATGCTCGCCGATGCGCTGGCCAAACAGAACGTGATGCGCCTGCGCGACGCGGCGACGCTGCTCGGCGTGTCGGAAATGACGGTGCGGCGCGACATTGCGGCGAGCCCGGATCATTTCACGTATCTGGGCGGCTATATCGTCAGCGCGACGGACGTGCCCAACACAGCCGGCTATTCGCTGGAACAGGAAAAGGATCACTTTGCGCAGGCCAAGGCGGAAGCGTCGGCCGTCGCGGCGAAGCTGATCGGCAACAACGAGACGCTATTCATCGATTGCGGCACGACGCTCACGACGCTTGCCCGCCTGATTCCGAACGACATGCATGTGACGGTCGTCTGCTATTCGCTGAACGTCGCGGAGATTCTGCGGCGCAAGCCGAACGTGCGGATGATTCTGCTGGGCGGCGTGTATGTGCCGTCTTCGGATTCGTTCTCTGGCGAAGAGAGCATCGAAGTGCTGCGGCGCATGGGCATCAACAGGGCGTTCATCTCGGCGGGCGGCGTCGACGAGGCGCGCGGCGTGACGTGCTGGAATTTTCACGAAGTCGCGCTGAAGCAGGCGGCGATGGCGAGCGCGGTGGAAAGCCATCTCGTCGTGGACAGCAGCAAGTTCGGCGTCGTGAAGGCCGTGCGGTTTTCGAAGATCGAAGACTTTACGTCGATCATCACCGAGAAGGGGCAGGAGATTCGGAAGGGTTAGCTTTTTGTCTGCGACGCTGTTTTTATTTGTCCTTTTCGCGGGTGTTGTGGTTGTCT
Source organism: Paraburkholderia diazotrophica (assembly GCF_038900755.1). Taxonomy (GTDB): domain Bacteria; phylum Pseudomonadota; class Gammaproteobacteria; order Burkholderiales; family Burkholderiaceae; genus Paraburkholderia; species Paraburkholderia diazotrophica_A. The sequence goes on along the minus strand of NZ_JBBPEN010000006.1, from coordinate 206,047 downwards.
TAGCGTGCCGCTGGCATCCGCGTATGCGCCTCGCGGCGCGGGCGTTGCCCCTGTGCGGGGCGGCACCTACTTTTCTTTGCCGCGGCAAAGAAGAGTAGGCAGAAGAAAGCCGCTCACACCGCCAGTGCTCTGTATTACCCACGGGCTGTCAACGGCCCCGTGATTCGCACGACTGTGTGCTAACTCATGCTCGCTGCCATCGTTCTCGCTAAATGCCTTACCCGCTTCATGCACGCTTGGCACAACAAAGGCTATCGAACGTTTCAGCGCTGCACGTCGGTAGTGAACGAGGTTGCTGTACCGTACAGGGGCAACACCCGCGCCGCGAGGTGCATAATTTAGCGACGGTTTCCTGTGCGGTGCGAATGCCTATACACAGTTTGCCGCAAAGAGGCCGGGGATATTCGATGTGGCGTGCCGCAATTCGGGCGCAGATGCAGGTGACGCGTTCGATCAGCACGCTGGCAACGCGCACGAGACCGCACGCTGCCGCATGAAGGATGGGGACGTTGAGAGCCCGTGGGTAAAGGTCAAGGATTGGCGGTGTTAGCCCGCTTTCTTTTGCCTACTTTTCTTTGCGGCGGCAAAGAAAAGTAGGTGCCGCCCCGCACAGCGGCAACGCCCGCGCCGCGAGGCGCATCGCGGATGCCAGCGCAAAGGCAAAAAAACCAAAACAAAAGCCGTGGCAAACAAGAGCAAGTGCCGCCCCGCACAGGGGCGACACCCGCGCCGCGAGGCGCATCGCGGATGCCAGCGCAAAGGCAAAAGCACCAAAACAAAAGCCGTTGCAAACAAAGCAAGTGCCGCCCCGCACAGCGGCAACGCCCGCGCCGCGAGGCGCATCGCGGATGCCAGCGGCACGCTGAAATATCCACGCAATTGCGGATGCCAGCGAAAAAAGTCAAAAAGCGCCGCAGAAAAAACTACCCTTTCCGCTGCAAAGCGAACAACGTCCCCGCGATCAGAATGAACGCGCCAATGATCACCTTCTGCCACGTGCTCGGCACGCCAACAAGAATCAGCACGCTGTTGATCAGCGTCACCAGCACCACGCCAAGCAGCGTGCCCGCCACGGTGCCCGTGCCGCCCGTGATGCGCGCGCCGCCGAGTATCACGGCCGCGATCACATCGAGCTCCGTGCCGACGAGATCGAACGGATTCGCGAGCCGGTTGTTCGACACGTGCAGAATGCCCGCGATGCCCGCGAGCATGCCCGTATAGCCGAACACGAACAGATGGATCGCGCGCAGGTTGTAGCCGAGGCGCTCGGCGATCGCAAGACTGCCGCCCATCGCATAGACGCCGCGTCCCATCATCGTGCGGTTCAGCAGCCACCACGTGACGACGGCCGCGATCACGAGCGCGAGCACCGACGCGGGCAACACCGCGCGCAAGCCGTCCACCGTGTGATAGAAGAAGAGCGGAATGCGGCCGAAGCGATCCATGCTGTGCGGAATGTTCATGAAGAACGTCGTGCCGATGAATGTCAGCAGGATGCCGCGATACAGGTACTGCGTGCCGATCGTCACGATCAGCGAAGGCGCTTTCAGTCGATGCACGAGCACGCCGTTGATCACGCCGAGCACGATGCCCCCCACAGCGCCCGCAATCAGGATCAGCGCGAACGGCGCATCGGGCCACCATGCGAATACGGCCTTCGTGATCGCATACATCGTCAGCGCGCCGATCGCCGTGAACGACACGTCGATGCCGCCCGACGCGAGCACGACAAGCGTGCCGAGCGCGAACAGCGACATCGTCGTAGCCGAATGCAGCAGATCGAACAGCGTCGCGAACTGGAAGAAGCGCGGGTTGATCGCGCCGACGATCACGCACATCGCGACGATCAACGCCACGGTAAACCACTCCGGGTTGCGCGAGAGCTTCGCGCGCCATGTCGGCGGCTTGACCTCGGGCGCGATTTCGACGACGTTGGGGGTAGTCATGGTCCGGTTCATGATAGACGACATCTCATGCAGCCTCTGACAACAGAGCGTGATACAACTCGGCTTCGTTCAATTGGTCCGCGCGATACTGGCTCGCCACGCGGCCTTTCTTCATCATCAGAATGCGATCGCAATTCTGCAGCAGCTCGGGCAGGTCATCGCTGATCAGAATGATGCCGATGCCCCGTTGCGACAGCTTCTGCATGATCCGATAGATGATGTCCTTCGAGCCCACATCCACACCGACAGTCGGCCCATGTAGGATCAGCACGCGCGGGTCGATCGCGAGCCAGCGGCCGATCAGCACGCGCTGCTGGTTGCCGCCCGACAGCGACTGCACCGGCTTGTCGACGCCGGGCGTCGCGATCTGCAAGTCCCTCACCGTCTGTTCCGCAAGTTGTTGCGCGCGCATACGGTCGATCTGGCCGAAGCGGTCGCGCAGGCTCGCGATCATCGCGGTGATCACGTTATCGCGAATCGGCTTGTCGAGAAAGAGCCCTTCGTTCAGGCGGTCTTCGGGCACATAGCCGATCCGGTGATTCTTCGCATCCGACGGCGTGCGCAAAACGACGGGCTTGCCGTCGAGCGTGACCTTGCCGCTCTCTGCGGGCGCAACGCCTGCTAGCGCACGCGCAAGTTCGTTGCGTCCCGAATCGAGCAGACCCGTGACGCCCAGGATCTCGCCGCGATGCAGCTTGAACGACACATCGCGGAACTGCGTGCCGCGCGTCAGGCCCTGCACATCGAGCACGACTTCGTTGCCGACTGCGCCATCGCGATAGCGCTCGTTCGACAAATGCCGTCCCGTCATCAATTCGCTGATCTGCGCTTTCGTGTAATCGCCGATGGGTCCTTGCGCCATCTTCTGACCATCGCGCAGCACGATCACTTCGCCGCCGATCGCATAGCATTCGTCGAGTTTGTGGCTCACGAACAGCACGGTCACGCCCTGCGCGCGCAGATTGCCGAGCACGGCGATCAGGTTGTCCACTTCCTTCTGCGTGAGCGACGTAGTCGGCTCATCCATGATGACGAACTTCGCTTCGCTCGCAATCGCGCGCGCAATTGCAACGAGTTGACGCGTCGCGAGCGGCAACTGTTCGATCAGCGTCGACTGGAACTCAGCGTCGCCGGGCAGGCCGACGGCTTCGAGCGCTTTGGCCGCCGTGCGCGCGAGCGCCTTGCGGTCGAACGTGCGCGTGAGACGGCCGTTGTGCTCGGCAAGCTCTGATGTGAGCGCAACGTTCTCCGCGACGCTCATGTTCGGCAGCAGCGACAGGTCCTGATACACCGTCTCGATGCCCGCCGCCAGCGATTCGAGCGCCGACAGCCGCGCATGATGCACGCCTTCGATGATCAGCTCGCCTTCATCGGGCGGCTGCGCGCCAGAGATGATCTTGATGAGCGTGCTCTTGCCGCAGCCGTTTTCACCGAGCAGGTGATAGATCTGCCCGCGCTCGAACGAAAGGCTCACGCCGCGCAACGCATGCACGCCCGTGAACCGCTTATGTACGCCGACCACCTGCAAAAACGGCGTGGAGGAAACGTTTTGATTCATGCCGAAAGCCGTGCTCCAGATGAATATCGCCGCGTGCCGGCTCTCGATCGACAGTCGGCACGCGGTCATCCTGCGCTCAGAAGTTGTACTGCTTGTAGTTCGACTTGTCGACGTTCACCCAGCCCTGGCCGCGCACGATGATGCCCTTGCCCGGCCCCTTCTCGACCGTCACCTTCGTATAGCCCGGAATGCCGAGATCGGCGCCGTTCTGCACGGTCTTGCCGTCGACCAGCATCTGCGCGACCTTGTTCATCGCGATGCCCGCGAGCTTCGGGTCCCAGAACGCGATGCCGTTCACCGCGCCGCTTTCGAGGAACTTGCCCGCTTCGGTCGGCAGGCCCGTGCCGTACACGCAGATCTTGCCCTGCATGCCCGCTTCTTCGACGGCACGGCCGATGCCGATCACATCCAGCGACGACGAGCCCTGGAAGCCCTTCAGATCAGGGTGCTTGCGCAGCACTTCCTTCGCGACTTCATAGGCCTTCTCGCCGTCATTGTTCGTTTCGAGCTTCGGCTCGACGAGGTTCATCTTCGGGTACTTGGCCTTTGCGTTGTTGATGCCGCCGTCGGCCCACTGCACCTGCGAGCGGCTGCCGAGCGAGCCGACCAGCACGGCCCACTTGCCTTCGTCGTGCATGCACGATGCGAGACGCTCGTTCAGGCCCGCGCCGTACGCGCTGTTGTCGAATGCCTCGATGTCGACCATCGTGTTCTTCGCGTTGTCCGCTTCGTGCGTGACGACCTTGATGCCGCGATCCATCGCTTTCTTCAGCGCCGGTTCGAGCGTCGGCGGATCGTACGGCACGACCGCGATCGCCGTCACTTTCTTCGCGATCAGGTCTTCGATGATCTTCAGCTGCTGCGCGGCGTCGGCGCGGCCCGGGCCCGTCTGATACGCCTGCACGCCGGGGTTATCCTTCGCGAACTGCTTGACGCCCTCGTCCATCCGGTTGAACCAGTTGATGCCCGTCACCTTGACGACGGTGACGATCGTTTCGTTGGTCGCGGCCTGCGCGGCAGCGATGACGCCCACCGCGAGCGCGCCGGCAGCGAGTGCAGCGCTAAGTCGAGTCAGTTTCATGCGTTTGTCTCCTTTGTCTTTCATCGTTCGATATGAAGTCGCCCCTTCATCTGCGTATGCACGCGGGCGGATATCCAGGGCTCCGATGTCCGCTTGAACCGCTGATGCCGCGCTAACGCCGCTGGTTTGGCTGCGCGAAGCCGAAGATCGCGCGCACCCGCTCGCCACCCGCGAACGCGAGCGACAGCAGCAGCAGAAAACCCCACGCGCAATCGCCGAAAAACTGCGAAACGCCGAGCAGATTGAAGAGGCTCGACAGAAACTGCAAAACCGTGGCCGCGAAAAACACGCAGATGATGCGGCCATAGCCGCCCGCTGGATTCACGCCGCCCATCACGGCGATCAGGATCGCGATCAGCAGATACGAATTGCCGTAGTCCCACTTCGCGCTCGACGTATGCGTGACACTGATCAGGCCCGCGAGCGACGCGAGCACGCCGCACATCGTGTACGTGAGAATCAACATCCGCGCGCGCGGAATGCCCGTGTAGAACGCGGCCTTCGGGTTCGTGCCCATCAGGTACAGGCGCAAGCCGAACGGACTGCGCCGCAGCAGCCAGCCGAGCACGACGACGGCCGCGATGAAGATCACGAACGAAATGGGCACCTGGAACCAGGTGCCGTTGCCGATATCCGACAGCGGCTCGACATAATCGACGTGCACCGACGCGCCGTTGCTCAGCACGACCGCGCAGCCCGTGAAGAGCAACTGCGTGCCGAGCGTGCAGAGAATGGGCGTGAGGCGCAGCCGCGCAATCACGACGCCGTTCAGAAAGCCGCCGATCAGCCCCATGCACACGACGATCGCGCAGAACGCGCCCGTGTAGAGCATCGGCGAGTCGTCGCCGCTGATGAACTTCGGCACGATCAGCGCCGCGACCATGCCCGACAGGTTCGCGAGCCCGACGCCCGACAGGTCGATGCCGCCGTTGCCCGACACCATCGACAGCATGATGCCGAGCGCGAGCAGGCCGAGTTCGGGCAACTGCCCGCCCATCGACTGAAGGTTGTCGAGCGAGACGAACTGGCCTTGCGATACCCACGTCGCGACGAGCACGACGAGCACGTTGACGGCGAGCAGAAAATTCAGCTGCCGGTCGCGAAAGAGGCCAGTGAAAAGCGAGGACTTCATGTCGAAACGAACTCCTTCAGACTGCGCACCGCGCGAGCAGTGCGCTCGCTCAATGCGTTGAAAGCGGATCGCGCGACTGCGCGAGCACGGCGTTGACTTCCGCGAGCATCGGCATCGACGGCGCGGTGCCGGGGCGCGTCACCGAAATGCCCGCGAGCGCGCAGCCGAAGCGCGTCGCCTCGACGGCATCCGCGCCGCGCGCGAGCGCCGCCGCGAAGCCGCCCGTAAAGCCGTCGCCGGCGCCCGCCGTTTCCACCACGCGCCCGCACTGGAACGCCGGCACGAACACCGACTGTTCAGCCGAATGCAGCAAGGCGCCCGCTTCGCCGAGCGTCACGATCACATTGCGCACGCCCTTTTCGAGCAGCACGTCGGCGGCGCGGCGCGCGTCGTCGACGTTGTTGACCTCGATGCCCGTCAGCGCGGCCGTCTCCGTTTCGTTCGGCGTGATGTAGTCGCACAGCGGAAAGATGTGGTCGTCGAGCGGCAGCGCGGGCGCGGGATTGAACACCGTCGTCACACCGTGCCTGCGCGCGACTTCGAGTCCGCGCCGCGCGGCGGCGATGGGCTGCTCCAGCTGCGTGACGAACACGCGCGCCGATGCGATGTCCTTTTCGATCGCGTCGACGTCGCTCGCATTCATCGTTCCCGCCGCGCCCGATACGACGATGATCGCGTTCTTGCCGGTGATGTCGTCGACGAAGATGTGGGCCGCGCCCGTCGATGCGCCTTCGATCACCGACGCCCGCGCCGTGATGCCTTCCGCGGCCCACGTCGAACGGGCGATCGCGCCGAATGCGTCGTTGCCGATGCGCGTGCAGAAGACGACATCGGCGCCCGCGCGCGCCGCTGCGACGGCCTGATTCGAGCCCTTGCCGCCCGGCCCCATCTTGAACGCGGAACCCGCAATCGTTTCGCCGATCAGCGGCATGCGGTCCGCGCGAAACGTGAGATCGGTCACGTAGATGCCGAGAATGACGACGCGGCCTTCTTTCTGTTGCGTGGCCATCGGCGTTATTCCTTCGGAGCGTCGGGCGCGAGCAGCACGCCCTTCTTGAACACGAAGCAGCCGTAGCCGCGCTGCTCGCCTGTTGCGATCACGCAGTACGCTTTCTTCGCGCGCGCATAGAACGCAAAGCGCTCGATGCCGACGAACGGCACGTCGCGTCCTTCCGCGTTGTTCACTTCGGCTTGCGCTTCTCGCTGCACGGCGGGAATCGTCTCGGGCTCGCCGACCACTTCCATGCGCAGCGCCGGATCGTCGACGAACGTATCGAGCGGCAGCACCGAAAGCACGGCGCGAATCGCGCGCGGCGCATCGACGCCGTCGAGCCGCAGCAGCTTGCCCGTTATGGATTCGCGCGCAACGGAGTCGCCCGGAAAATTAGCGTCGCAGATCACGACTTCATCGCCGTGGCCCATCGCGCGCAGCGCGTGCAGCACATCGGCGTTCAACAGCGGGTCCAGATTCTTCAGCACGTTGTCTCCTCCGTTTTCGGTTGGCGCGCTGTCGCTTTGTCTAGCGATCAGGAAACGATTGGCAAGCGATCAGTCGCCGTACGGTATCCAGATGTTCTTCACTTGTGTTGCCTGCCGCAGGAACGCCGGGCCTTCACTCGATGCGTCGAACCAGTCGAACGCGCGGCCATGATCGACGAACGTGCGCTTCAGGTTGCCGACCGACTCGCGCTCGGCCAGCGCCGCATCTTTCGCGGAGCCGAAGCACCACAGCGCATCGACGTCGTCGTGTTTCGCAAGCGCCGACAGCAGCGGGCCGCGTGCGCCCGTCACGATGTTGAGGACGCCCGCGGGCACGTCCGACGTCTCGACGACCTGATAGAAGTCGGTCACTGTAAGCGGACTCGACGAACTCGGCAAGACGACGACGCGATTGCCCGTCGCGAGCGCGGGCGCCACCAGCGAGATGAACGACAGCAACGGTGCCTCGTCCGGGCATGCGATGCCGATCACGCCAAGCGGCTCGTTCATCGCGAGCGCGACGCCGCGCAACGGCGGCGCATGCACCGCGCCGTCGAACTTGTCGGCCCACGCAGCATACGTGAAGAGGCGCGTCACCGAAGCGTCCACTTCACGGCGCGCGGCCGTTTCGCCAACGCCTGTGCGAACGGCGAGCTGATGCGCGAATTCATGCGCGCGCACCGCAAGGTTTTCGGCGAGATAGTAGAGCACTTGCGCGCGGTTGTGCGCGCTCGCCTGCGCCCACTTCTGCGCGCCGCGCGCCGCCGCGACGGCGTTGCGAATGTCTTTGCGATTACCGTCGCCCACTTCGCCGACGACGGCGCCATCGTGTCCGTAGACGGCCAGCGAATAGCCGCTGTCGGGCCGCGCCTGCTTGCCGCCGATGAAGAGCTTCGCGGTGCGGTCGATCGCGAACACGTCGGCGTCACGTGACCCTTCGTGCGATTGCGACGACACATCGGTCACGCGCTGCACCGGCCGCCGTTCCTCGAGCGCGAGCCACGCCTTCGGCTTCACGTATTCGTAGATGCCTTCGCGGCCGCCTTCGCGTCCGTAGCCCGACTCGCGATAGCCGCCGAAGCCCACCGCCGCGTCGAACAGATTCGTCGCGTTGACCCACACGACGCCGCACGCGAGACGCGGCGCGATATCGAGCGCGCGGCCGATCGTCTCGCTCCAGATGCTCGCAGCGAGCCCGTAGCGTGTGTTGTTCGCGAGCGCGACGGCTTCCTCGGGCGTGCGGAACGTCATCGTCACGAGCACGGGGCCGAAGATTTCTTCCTGCGCGAGCGTCGACGCGGGCGCGACGCCCGTGACCAGCGTCGGCGGATAAAAGCAGCCATCGGCGGGCATGCCGCCGTGATCGGCCTCCGGCGACTGGTAGATCGCGCAACCTTCGCGACGGCCCGCTTCGACCAGCGCTTCGATGCGCTCGAGCTGAACCTTGTCGACGATCGCGCCGATATCGATGCACTTGTCGAGCGACGGCCCGACTCGCAGCGTCGCCATGCGGCGCTTGAGCTTGTCGATGAAGCGCGCCTCGACGCCTTCCTGCACCAGCAGACGCGACCCCGCGCAGCACACCTGCCCCTGGTTGAACCAGATCGCGTCGACGACGCCTTCGACGGCGCCGTCGAGGTCCGCGTCGTCGAACACGATGAATGGCGACTTGCCGCCCAGTTCGAGCGTCAGCGATTTGCCCGAGCCCGCCGTCGCCGCACGGATGAGCCGGCCCACTTCCGTCGAGCCCGTGAACGCGATCTTGTCGACGCCGGGATGATCGACGAGCGCGGCGCCTGTGCTCCCGTCGCCCGTGACGATGTTCAGCACGCCCTTCGGCAAGCCCGCGCGATGCGCGAGCTCGGCGAACAGCAGCGCCGTGAGCGGCGTGTATTCGGCGGGCTTCAGCACGACGCAGTTGCCCGTCGCGATCGCGGGCGCGATCTTCCACGCGAGCATCAGCAGCGGGAAATTCCACGGCACGATCTGGCCGATCACGCCGAGCGGCGCGAAGTCCTTGAACTCGCTGTCCTGCAGTTGCGCCCAGCCCGCGTGATGCAGAAAGTGCCTTGAAACAAGGGGAATATCGATGTCGCGCGTCTCGCGGATCGGCTTGCCGTTGTCGAGCGCTTCGAGCACGGCGAAGAGGCGGCTGTGACGCTGCACCATCCGCGACAGCGCATAAAGATGACGCGCGCGTCCCGCGCCACCGAGCGCGGACCACCCGGGCTGCGCGGCGCGCGCGGCGGCGACGGCGGCGTCGATGTCGACGGCGTCGCCTTGCGCGACGTGCGCGAGCAATTCGCCCGTCGCGGGCTCATGCGTCGCGAAGCGCTCGCTCGCAGCGGGCGCGCGCCATCCGCCGTCGATGAAATGACCGAACGTCGCGTCGTGCTGCGCGAGCCACACGCGCGCGGGCTGATCGTCCTCGAGTGCGGGACCGTACTCCATCGAAGAAAAATACTCGGCTACGCTCATGGGATCGGTCTGCTCAGGCTACAGGGTGACGGTTGAAGGCGGAGTAACGGCCAGTCGCGTGATGCTCCAACTGGCGTTCGATATCGGCGAGCAAGCTCGATGCGCCGATCCGGAACAGTTCGGGTTCGAGCCACGGACGGCCCAGTTCTTCTTTCATCACGATTTGATACGACAGCGCCGTCTTCGCGTTCGACACGCCGCCCGCGGGCTTGAAGCCGATCAGGATGCCCGTGCGCGCGTGGTATTCGCGGATCATGCGCGCCATTACGAGCGACACGTCGAGTGTGGCGTTCACGCCTTCCTTGCCCGTCGACGTCTTGATGAAATCGGCGCCCGCCATCATGCAGACCATCGATGCACGCGCAACGTTCGACAGCGTCTGGATATCGCCCGTCGCGAGAATCGCCTTCAGATGCGCTTCGCCGCACGCGGCGCGAAAGTCGCGCACTTCGTCGTAGAGCGCCTGCCAGTTGCCCGTCAGCACATGCTCGCGCGTGACGACGATATCGATTTCCTGCGCGCCGTCGGCCACCGATGCTTCGATCTCCTTCAGCTTCAGCGGATGCGGAACGAGGCCGGCGGGAAAGCCCGTCGACACGGCGGCCACGGGAATGCCGCTGCCCGCGAGCGCATCGACGGCAGCGGCGACATAGCGGTGATACACGCACACGGCGCCCGTCGTGATGGTGCGCGGCGGCAGGCCGAGCGCCGCGAGAATGTCGTCGCGCACCGGCTGCCTGGCTTTCGCGCACAGACGCCGCACGCGGCCCTCCGTGTCGTCGCCGCTGAGCGTCGTGAGGTCGATGCAGGTGACGGCCTTCAGCAGCCACGCGGCCTGCGCATCCTTCTTCACGGTGCGGCGCGCGCCGAGCGTCGCCGTTCGGCGCTCGACGGCGGACTGATTCACGCGCAGCCCGTCGAGCCACGCAAGATCGAAAGTGACGCCGGGATTGCGCACGGGATGAACGTGGGCTGCGCGCCGCAACGCGACCACCGACGAGGGCATGGAAAGTTCAGGCATGAGACGTCCGCAGGTTTGTGCAATGCACAGCAACGGCTGATGGTTTATTCGCAGCCATCGTACATCGCTTGATAGGATTCTAACAAGCGCCGTTATGATCGTTTCCATGCATGATGAAGCTGGTGAAATGTCGCGCAATGCGGCGAAAGCGCCGTCTGGCGGCGCTTTCGCTGCCGTCGACGGAAGAGGTTGGTGTTTTCACCAGGGCGAGCGACGCGCCCGAATAGTGAGAAATCCGCGCGTCGCGCGGGCGGCGTAACAGACGAGATAACAACGCGGATTACAGCGAAGGCAACTGACGAGGCCGCACTCGCGCCACGATGCATTCGATCCCGGCAATCATGGCGACGCCGCGCGTCGTTGCATTCATCCGGGCCGCGCGTCGCGACGAAACGCGACGACGAAATACGCCCGGACGGAAATCGTCAGTCGATGCAACTCTTGCCCTTTGGCATCCCGATCGCTTTCGATCTGGCAGCCAGCAACGGCGCAACCAAATGAGGCCGTCCGTTGCGCTTTTCAAGCGCCCGATTTTTGCAGAAATCGCGCTTGAAATTGTGCGGAGGCTTCCTATTTATCGATCACCAGGCAGACGCCGCGTCGACGTGACGGGCACTGCGCGTATCCACTTCGTTCGTCGCGGCACGACAGGCATTCAGCCGGGAATGTCTTGCCGCTCAGAGGAGAGAGCGACCATGAGTGACTACTACTTCGGAACCGACCTGTTCGCCGAACTCGACCGCTTGCAGCGGCACATGTCGAGCCGCTTCGGCGCGTTTCCGTCCAGCATCCGTTCGAGCCGTGCGGGTGCGTTTCCGAGCCTCAATATCGGCGTGACCGACGATGCTATCGAAATCGTTGCGTTCGCACCCGGCATCGATCCGTCGAAGCTCGAACTGTCGATCGACAAGGGCCTGCTGACGATCGCAGGCGAGCGCCCGTCGGCGCGCGCCGCGTCGGACGAAGGCGCCCGCGCGTATGCGCAGGAGCGCTTCAACGGCACGTTCCGCCGCGTCGTCGAGTTGCCGCAGCACGCGGACCCGGACAACGTACAGGCGCGCTATGTCGATGGCTGTCTGCTGATTACGGTCGGCAAGCGCGAAGCGTCGAAGCCGCGCGCGATCACGGTTCAATAAACGAGGTGAAATCATGAGCGACAACACTCAAGTGACCCAGCGCGATGACAGCGCAGCGACCCGCAACGGCGCACGCGAGCAGGAGCGCCGAATCACACTTACGCCCCCCGTCGATATCGTCGAGGACAGCAAGGCGGTAACGCTATGGGCCGATCTGCCCGGCGTGTCGAAGGACAAGCTCGACGTGCGCGTACATGATGGCAGTCTGACGATCGAAGGCGAATCGGCGGTGCCCGCGCCCGCGAACGTGCGGCTCTCGCATGCGGAAGTGCGCGCGCCGTTCTTCGCGCGGCGCTTCGCGATCAGCGACGACTTCGACACGTCGAAGATCGAAGCGAATCTGAAGGACGGCGTGCTGAAGCTCGTCATTCCGCGGCGTGAGCAGGCGCAGCCCCGGCGCATCGACGTGAAGCTCGGCTAACGCGTTTAGCTGAATGAATCGATAAACGAAAATGAAAAACGGAGCACTCGCGAGGTGCTCCGTTTTTTCATGTGTGCGATGCGCGATGACGCTTCATTCAAGCCCGCGCTTCTAAGAAGCCGCGGAAAAAGCGGCTGTACTCGAACAGGCGCGGGATGCGTTCGCCGATCGCGCGGCGGACGCAGCTCTTATGTTCAAAGTGAAAACCGATCATGCAAACGCGATGCAGGCGCTTCAAACGCGCATCACTTCTCTCGATGCTCAGTCTGGTGCTTCTGGCGGGCCGCGAACTTCAAAGCCGTCTGCGGAAACGGTAGCGCCGTGTCTGTCGGCAGTTCAGATAACGGCCCAGTCAGCAATGATGCGTGGATTGCCGGAGCCATCGCACTTCCGGAAGACACTCAACGCCGTCTGAAGCCGACGAACTGACCGAAGAATTTCGCACCGTGCAGCAATGGTGAGATGCGGTTTTGAAGAAGGGCGTCATGTCGCCGCCCTCCTCCGCCGCAGAGTAACCGCGATCGGCCTCCATCAAGAGCCGCCAATCTTCTGAGAAACAACATACACGTCAACGCCGCTCATCGAGCATTCAGACGATGAAGATTCGTTCGAAGTGACGACTTCGATTTCGCGGCCCGCTTTCTCGTGAAACGTGATGTCGTAGACTTGCCGGTACAGGTCTCTGCCGATCTTCTCTGACGCAAGGCGCACAGCCCTCGTCTTCGATTCGTCGATCTTCGTCGGGTCCGTAATATTCGCGTTCTTAAGGTGGACAATGGCCATGTTTATCGGCCAACTGGCGCACTGCGGGGGCGCGGCAAGACACAATGCTGGAACAATCAGCACAACGCCAGCGAGCAAATGCTTCATGGTACAACCTGTAGCGTCCGATCTCCGCTCGCCCACACTTGATGACGAACGCTGTGATTCTGAACAATGCAGCCTTCAGATGCTTGGCCGGGCTGGCGCGTACTATCGCCGTGCATCATGAAACCACTGCGACCGAACGTGTTTGTGCCGTGTTGCGGAGTAAGTCGCATCGTGTAACCACCCGCATGGTTATGATGAAACGGCGCGCCGATAGTGTACGTGCCTTGCGGAATCGGGCCAATGCCGCCCGTGCGCTGCATGTTCGCGTTGTTGCGTCCCGCGCCGTGGCCGGAATAGCCGGTTCCCGCCGTCACGCCGTTGCGAGTCAACCGTCCTGTGCTCTGACTATAAGTCCAAGGCATTGCTTTCCCTCCTGGTTATCTCGAACCATCAACGAATAGTGCGCGCGCTGCGCGCCTCCCCGGCGTACCATGCGCCGCGCGCGGATCGAGTGCCTATCAGATTGATCCGAAACTGATGTTGGGGAAGGCGTGCCCCCTTAGCAGGCTATTGAAATATCCTTTCGTCGCGGCGCGCCATCCCATTGGGAAAAACCGTTGCGATGAATCGTTACGTCCGATTTGATGCCGAAGTTCGTTAATTCCGGTGCATCAAATGTCGTTTTTTCGCGTGCCTGCATCTTCATACCGCCCGGAAGGCAGGCGTTCGCATACGCGTCTGGTTGCTGGCCGCCAGGGTGAGAGGGAAGAGTTAGTCGACTCGCTCCCGCCCTCGATACATTGCCTGCCGAATCCTGCCGACGGTCTTGCTCCAGCGGAAGGCCCTGCTACATTTGCGCTTGCGCTGACTGACGGCGTAGCCTGGCCAGCGCGCGGTACGCCCGTCGATGGCCGAACCATCCGCGCGGCTATCGTTTTGCGCCACATGCGGAGTAACGCCATGTGCGCGGCACGTCGCCACGAAGCCGGCCGCGTCGTAGTTTTCTCCGGCGCAACGCCTGGGCGACCGCCCTTCGTGTCGCACTCGTACATATGCGAGAAGAGCGCATCCATACGAGTAAGTGCATCGTTCAACCTCAGCCGAATCGGTCGCAACGGGTGATGAGCTGGAACGAAGTCATCCAGCCTCGACATCGTGAACATCGACTCGGTATAGCCGCCCTCCGCTCCGCGCATCGCTTTAGTCTCTGTGTTGTGCGATTCTTTGTCTCAACGCTTACCACGCCCAGATGACCGGTGCGAAAGGTATTTCAACAGTCTTCTAACGCCGCTTGCAGATCGCGCACGACGTCGCTCCAGTCGTTGCGCTTCGACTGACGGAAGAGGCGCATGTGCGGATACCACGGACTGTCGTCGCGATTCAGTTGCCAGCGCCAGTCGGGCGTGAACGGCAACGCGAGCCATACGGGCTTGCCGAGCGCGCCGGCGAGATGCGCGACGGCCGTATCGACGGAAATCACGAGATCGAGTTGCGTGACGAGCGCGGCCGTGTCGGCGAACGTCGTCAGGCGATCGGACACGTCGCGCAGCACGCCGCGCTGCACGAGCGCATCGATGCCCGCGCGATCCACATCGCGCACGTCCTTCACCAGCGAGACGAACTGCGCGTTCGCATCGAACAGCGGCGACAGTTGCGCGAGCGGAATCGAACGGTTGCGGTCATTCAGATGCGTGCGGCTGCCCGACCACACGATACCGACGCGCAGTCGGGTGCCGCCTTGCCTGAACACGTCGTCCCATTGCTCGACCCATTGCTGGTCCGCGTGAACGTACGGACTCTCGCCGACGAAATGGGCCTCGCGAATCTTCAGCGCAAACGCGAGACTCAGCATCGGAATGTGATAGTCGAACGCGGGCAGCGGCGCGGTTTCGCCGATCACGTCCGCTGCGCCCGGATAGCCGTGCAACAGCGGCAGCAACGCATCCTGAACGCGCACGATGACGCGCGCCCCTTTCGCGCTCAAGCGGTCGACGAAGCGGATGAACTGCAGCGTATCGCCGTATCCCTGCTCGCAATGCACGAGCACGGTCTTGTGTTCGAGCGGCTGCTTGCCCGTCCACAGCGTCGCGCCGGGCAGGCCGTGGCTCATCGTGCCGTCGAGCCAGCGCCATTCGTACTCGCGCCAGCCGTGCTCGAACTCTCCGAGCAGCAGATTGGTCTGCGCGCGATTGGTGCGCGCGCCCGCATCGTTGGCGTCGATCGACACGGCCTTCTTGAACTGCTGCAACGCTTCATCGAAGCGATGCAGGTCGCGCAGCGCGACACCGAGGTTCACATGCGCGCGCACGAAGTTCGGCTTCAGCGCGATCGCCTGACGATACGCGGCGAGTTCTTCTTCATGGCGCTCCATCTGGCCGAGCAGCGTGCCGCGGTTGTAGTGCGCCTCGGCAGATCGCGGATAGCGTTGCGTGAGCCGCGCGAGATATTGCAGCGCGCGTTCGTGATCGCCCGTTTGCACGAGCGACATCGCAGCGCCATGCAGCGCTTCGGCGTGATCGGGATAAGCGGCGAGAACGCGATCGGACAGCGCGACGGCATCCGCGTGACGCCCGGCCATCTGGCAGAGATGCGCGGCGAAATGCAGTTGCTGCGCGTTCGTCGACGCGGGCTGCGCGGCGCGCATCGCGTAGTCTGCGGCGCGCGCGTAATCGCCCTGTTTCGCGGCGACGTAGCCGAGCGCTTCGAGCGCCTCGTTGTGGTCGGGCTCGATCGACAGAATGTCGTGCAGCAGCGCAGCGGCGCCATCGAACTGGCCGGCCGTGAACTTCTGCTGCGCGTCTGCGAGCCGTTGGGCGATATCGTGATTCATGATGCAGCGCTTGCGCGCAGCGCATTGCTGCGCGAGGAGACGGAGGAGTCGATTGTACGTGACACCCTACGCCGTCTGCACGCTGCCGCGCCAGCACCATCTGATCCAGCCGACGAGCGCGAGCAGCATGAGCCCCGCGCCGCCGAGCACGGGCTCGCGCCATGCGACGACCGCGATGAACGTGAACGCCCGGGTGCCCGCGAGCAGCGCGAATCCGGCGACGACGCCCGATGCCGTATCGATTGCGTCCTGCACGCGTTCATACGCAGCGGGGTTCGACGTGACGGCAGGCTCATGCATGATTTTTCTCCTGTATGACGGGCGAACGGTAATGACTCAGGCAACGCCAGGCGCTTCGTCGAGAAAGCCCGTCACGGCTTGCAGCCGCCCGGCCGCATCGACCACGCCGAAGTCCGAGCCCTTGACGATCGAAGCACCCGACGGCGTCAGCAGTTCCCACGAGAAACGCAGACGGTTCGCGAAGCCGTCGACCTGCGTCGTCCGGCGAAACGTGTGATGAGGAAAGCGCTCGTGGACGGCGCGAATCATCGCGTCGATGCCTTCATGTCCGTCGCCCGTCAGCAAGGGATCGGCGTAAGCGGCGTCCTTCGCCCACGTCGCGGCGATCAGCTCGCGGCGGCGGCCGGCGTCGGTTTCGTTCCAGGCGTCGAAGTAACGGTCGATCAGTGCGGTATGCGCGTTCATCAGAAACTCCTTCAGTCGGTGGAGGGTCGAGGCGTGCGCCGCTTGCATCAGGTTGGCGGCGGCCTCGGACTGAAGATTCGTCGATGAACGTACGCGAGTCGATTACCCGGAAGGTAATGAGCGGTCGGCACCAGCGTCGTTGAGGGACGCGGGTGCGATGGAAAAGATGTGAAGCGTTGCGGACGGCGCGCTAGCCCTTCGCGCCGGAAAGGCCGTCAGCGAGCCGCCTGCCCTCGTCATACCCGGCTTCGCGAGCCTCTTCTTCGCTGCGGAACGTCGCGACGAGTTCCTGAAAGCGCTGGCTTTGTCCTTCGAGATGCGCATCCGCGCCATGCCGGCAAACGTACCCGACGTAGTGCCACAAGGTTTCCGGCACGGGCGGCCCATAGGCCGTGACGGGGAGGACCCAGACTTCACGTCCGTTGTGCTCGATCTTGTCCCACATGTTCGCCTCCGCAGCGGTAGCAAGGGTTCAGTATGACTGCCTTTGCGCGCGCCAGCGGTAGAGGACACGCCATCTTGCGCCGTGGACCGGACTCGCATGCCGCTCATGCGCGGTTGCACATTACCTCAGAAGTAATGGAATCGCGGCGCGCTTTGGCTATCATCGTCGGCATGGACACGATCACCGCCCCCTTCCGCGCGCCGTCGGGCGCTCCCCCGATGAGCCGCACCGTCGGCGACATGCTGCGCGAATGGCGTCAGCGCCGCCGGATGAGCCAGTTGCTGCTCGCCTCCGAAGCCGACATTTCGACGCGCCATCTGAGCTTCGTCGAATCCGGCCGCGCGCTGCCGAGCCGCGAAATGGTCATGCATCTCGCCGAGCGGCTCGACGTGCCGCTGCGTTCGCGCAATGCGCTGCTCGTCGCGGCCGGTTACGCGCCGCTCTATCGCGAGCGTCAGTTGAGCGATCCGCAACTGGGCGCCGCGCGCGAAGCCGTCGATCTCGTGCTCAAGGGTCACGAGCCCTTCCCGGCCGCGGCCGTCGACCGGCACTGGACGATCGTCGCCGCGAACAACGCGCTCGCGCCGTTGTTGACGAGCGCGAAACCCGCGCTGCTCGAAGCGCCCGTCAACGCGCTGCGCCTTTCGATGCATCCGGACGGCATCGCGTCGCAGATCGCCAACTGGCATGCATGGCGCGCGCATCTGCTGTCGCGGCTGCAGCGGCAGATCGACGTGAGCGCCGACTCGACGCTCGCCGCGCTCTACGACGAACTCGCCGCCTACCCGACGCCGCCGAACGCCGAGCCCGCCGACGAGAGTCACGCCTGCACGCTCGAGCAGATCGCCGTGCCGCTGCGCCTGCGCACGGAACTCGGCGTGCTGTCGTTTTTCAGCACGACGACCGTGTTCGGCACGCCCGTCGACGTGACGCTGTCGGAACTCGCGATCGAGGCGTTCTTCCCCGCCGATCCGCAAACGGGCGAAGCGCTGCGCAAGCTCGCGCAAGCGCGCGCGTCGTCCGTCACTGCGACTCCCTGAGGGCCGCGCATGGCTTCGGAGGTCACGATCCGCCAACTGGGCCCCGCCGATCGCGACGCATTTTTCGCGCTGCGTCTGCGCGGGCTGAAAGCGCATCCCGCCGCGTTCGGGCAAAGCTACGACGAAGCCGTCGAGCGCGGCCCATCGCAGCACGACGCTATGCTCGCCGGCACGCATGCGGCGCCCGGCAACTTCCTGCTGGGCGCGTTTTCGTCGACGGATGGCGCGCTTGTCGGCACCGTCGGACTGATGCGCGAGACGCGGCAGAAGGAACTGCACAAGGGCTTCGTGATCGGCATGTACGTCACGGACGAGGCGGCGGGACAGGGCATCGGACGCGCGCTGTTGACGGAGCTGCTCGCGCGCGCCGCGCAGATCGACGGGCTGCGGCAGATCGCGCTGCTCGTCACGAGCGCGAACGCGTCCGCCCGCGCGCTGTACGCATCGCTCGGCTTTCGCACGTATGGACGCGAACCGGATTCGCTGTGCGTCGACGGCGCGTATCACGACGCCGATCTGATGGTGCGGTACATCGACGCGCCAACGCCGCCGACAGGCGATTGACGCTGGCGAACGGCGCAGGCGAATAACAGAGCAAGACCCGGAGTGTTCGCCTACGCCTCGGTGCGTAGACTGGGCGGCATGGATATGGCAAAAGCTTATGGCAAATGCCGTCAAGGAGCCGCTCATGCAGGAAGCCTCATTCGACACCCAAGCCG
Source organism: Paraburkholderia diazotrophica (assembly GCF_038900755.1). Taxonomy (GTDB): domain Bacteria; phylum Pseudomonadota; class Gammaproteobacteria; order Burkholderiales; family Burkholderiaceae; genus Paraburkholderia; species Paraburkholderia diazotrophica_A. Next base: position 187,246 of record NZ_JBBPEN010000006.1, on the reverse strand, counting down.
CGCTGTTCGACCTCGACACGTCGCCGGGCGGCGACGCGCGCAAGCCCGCACACAAGGACACGCGCAACGACGCGCCCAGCCCGGCCCCCGCGATCGCCACGGCGCAGTCGATCGCGCCGCGAGTCGAGGCAATTGACTGGACACGCGCCGCAGCCGGGCTCGACGCGCACGGCTGCGCGATGCTGCAAGGCTTGCTGCGCGCCGACGAGTGCGACGCGCTCAGCGCGCTCTACATGCGCGACGACCTGTACCGCAGCCGCGTCGTGATGGCGCGGCACGGCTTCGGGCGCGGCGAATACAGGTACTACGGCTATCCGTTGCCCGATGTCGTCGGCGCGTTGCGCACGGCGATCTATCCGCGTCTTGCGCCCATCGCGAACGGATGGAACCAGACGCTGGGCATCGACGTGCGCTATCCGCCGACGCACGCCGCCTTCCTGCGACGCTGCCACGAAGCGGGCCAGTTGCGCCCGACGCCGCTGATCCTCCAGTACGCGGCAGGCGACTTCAACTGCCTGCATCAGGACCTGTACGGCGAGCACGTCTTTCCGATCCAGCTCGCGATCCTGCTGTCCGAGCCCGGCAAGGACTTCACGGGCGGCGAGTTCGTGCTGACGGAGCAGCGTCCGCGGATGCAGTCGCGCGTCGAAGTCGTGCCGCTGCGCAAGGGCGATGCCGTGCTGTTCGCGGTGCATCACCGGCCCGTGCAGGGCACGCGCGGCGCGTATCGCGTGAACATGCGGCATGGCGTGAGCCGGCTGCACGCGGGCCATCGGCACACGCTCGGCATCATCTTTCACGACGCAACTTGAGTGCGCCGGCGTGCGTTCGCGCCGCTGCGGGCGCTCGCGTGCCTGTATGAGAGCCGTTGTCGGGGTGCGAGGCGCGCTCAGCATCATCTGGCATAACGTGATATGTTTTTCCACTGGCCTTCGGTTGCGCTTCGGTCACAAGCACGCCGACGAGGTCGCATTACCATCAACGCGGGTCGCGGCGCCATGCCCGCCCGACACGGCGCTCACGCACTGCACCGCACTATACGACTCACACGCTCGTCCAACGTTTCTCATGTCCGATCTCGCTACACCGCTTCCGCGCCGCTTCGACATCAATCCGAAGCCGCTCGCCTTCTCCCTCGTCCTGATCGCGCTCGGCGCGGTCTATCTCGCGCATACTGTCAGCGGCCGGCAGGCTGCCCTCTATGTGGTCGGCGCGCTGCTCGGCGTGTCGCTGTATCACGCGGCGTTCGGCTTCACGTCGGCGTGGCGCGTGTTCATCGCCGACGGTCGCGGCGCAGGCCTGCGCGCGCAGATGCTGATGCTCGCCATCGGCGTGCTGCTGTTCTTCCCGGCGCTGTCGGCGGGGTCGCTGTTCGGCCATCCCGTCACGGGCCTGGTGTCGCCCGCGGGCACATCCGTCGTGGTCGGCGCGTTCATGTTCGGCATCGGCATGCAGCTCGGCGGCGGGTGCGCGTCGGGCACGCTGTACACGGTCGGCGGCGGCAGCACGCGGATGCTCGTGACGCTCGCCGCGTTCGTCGTCGGCTCCGTCGTCGCGACCGCGCATATGCCTTTCTGGACTGCGCTGCCGTCGCTGAAGCCCACATCCCTCGTGACGACGCTCGGCGCGGGCTGGGCCATCGCGATCAACCTGGCGATCTTCGCGGCGATCGCCGCGCTGACCGTCGCGATCGAGCGGCGCCGCCATGGACGCCTCGTCGACGAGCCGCTGCGCACCGCGAGCGCATCGCCGTGGCTGCACGGGCCGTGGCCGTTGTTCGCGGGCGCGATCGCGCTCGCGCTGCTCAACTTCGCGACGCTCGCGCTGTCGGGCCGTCCGTGGGGCGTGACGTCGGCATTCGCGCTGTGGGGCGCGAAGCTCTTTTCCGTGGCGGGCATCGATGTCGCCAACTGGCCTTACTGGAACGCCCATGCAAACGCAGCAGCGCTCGCGGCGCCCGTCACCCGCGATGTGACGAGCGTGATGGATGCGGGGATCATTCTCGGCGCAATGGCCGCGGCGGCTCTGGCGGGCCGCTACGCGCCCGTCTGGCGGCTGCCCGCACGTTCGCTCGTCGCGGCCGTCGCCGGCGGCCTGTTGCTCGGCTACGGGGCCCGGCTGGCCTATGGTTGTAACATCGGCGCTTACTTCAGCGGCATCGTGTCAGGCAGCTTGCATGGCTGGCTGTGGCTCGCCGCCGCGTTTGCGGGCAACGTGGTCGGCACGCGCCTGCGCCCCCTTTTCGGACTCGAAGTCGAACGCGTCCGTCCGACCGGCTGCTGACCTCACGCAAATTCTCGCCAGATTCTGTAACAGCGTCGTCCGGATCAGTTACAAACTCCCGGGGATTTGTAACTGCCCTCTGCTCTTTTTTGTTACATCTCGGGTTATCCCGAATCGCTATCCGGCAACGTATTTTTTACCTGCCGGTTGCGTAATTTCTTTCTCTCCGCTTTCTCGAATTCATATCGGTCCCGCATAATCGCGGATAACGGGCGGCGCGCGCGCAAATCGGAATAAATTGCTTCAGACCTTGCTGGACAAGGGTTTCCGGTCGGTCCCCGGCAGACGTTTTCGCGCTATCAGCCGATTATGACGACGACATGAAAGAGTTACCGGAATTACCGTTGTTTTGTCGTATCTTTTTTTTGAGACAGGGATTGATTTTTGTAAAACCTGTTCATACAATTCCGCCCAAGCTGTTACGAGATGTAACGGCTTGTATCAAAGATTGGCTGCTGTATCTGCACTCAACTTGACGCCGGAGATCTTCAGTGTCCGGCGGGGCACAAGACCAAAACGGCATAAAAGCCGGCATAAGTAATTCGGGGCTTCGGAAACAGAGAAAATGGACCGTAGCAGCGAGACGCTGGATTCTATCCGCGAGATCAATTTGTCTTACATCATGCTCGCGCAACGCATGTTGCGCGAGGACAAGGCAGTCGGGATGTTCCGTCTTGGCTTGTCGTCGGAGCTGGCCGATATTCTTGCCGGGCTGTCGCTCGCGCAGATCGTCAAGCTGGCCAGTTCCGATCAGCTTTTGTGCTTCTTCCGCTTCAACGACCACACGATGCTGTCGGCGTTGACGCACACGTCCCGCAACGCAGAAGTGGCATCGACGCATGCCGCGATCCTGCTGGCGGGGCAGCCCGCAGAGCAGTTCGCTTAACCCGCAGAGGACTGTGATGCTGAAAAAGAGCCTCACCGAAGACGCGCAGGAAGTATTCCGCGCGATCGCGCTCATCGAACTGGGCGCGCGCATGCAGGTGCTCGAAAGCGAGCTGACGCTATCGCGCGACCGGATGATCCGCCTGTATCGCGAGGTCAAGGGTGTATCGCCGCCGAAGGGCATGCTGCCGTTCTCGGCCGACTGGTACATGACGTGGCTCGCGAATATTCATGCTTCGCTCTTCTACAACACGTACCTGTTCCTGAAGAACGAAGCGCGCTGCTCGCATCTGGACGCGCTGACCAAGGGTTATCGTCTGTATCTGGAACACTGCCGTCATAGCGAGACGGAGCCCGTCCTCGACCTGACGCGCGCATGGACGCTCGTGCGTTTCTTCGACGCCGACATGCTGCAACTCACGCGCTGCTGCCGTTGCACCGGCAAGTTCGTCGCGCACAAGCACGACCTGCAACACAACGTCGTATGCGGCGCGTGCCAGCCGCCGTCGCGCGCGGGCAAGACGAAGAAGGCCGCTGCGGCGAAGCGCGAGGCGCTGCGCGAAGCCGCGCCCGCGCCGCAGATCGTCGAGATCGCTCCGTCCGAAGAACAGGTCGTAGAGGAAGCCGCATTGGCGGCCTAGCGACACGCGTTACACAGTCCATCCGAAGCTACGCATCACGTTGAAGCCGGTCTCTCGAGACCGGCTTTTTTATGCCTTCGGCTTTTGCGTCCCCCCGCTATCGCGTCGTCGGCTTTCGTGTCGTCAACCTTCCCTCATCCAGCGAGGCCGAACGTCTGCACCACGAGCCACAGGTTGGCCGCGCTGATCACCACGAAGAGCGCCCATGCGACGATGCGCGTCGGCAGCCGGTTCGCGAATTCGCCCATCAGCGCGCGGTCGTCGGTCATGCGGATCAGCGGATACAGCGCAAACGGCAATTGCAGGCTCAACACGACCTGGCTCGCAACGAGCAGCTGGCCGACCGCGCCGTTGCCGAGCATCTGCACGCCGACGAGCGCGGGAATCAGCGCCAGCGCGCGCGTGATGAAACGCCGCTGATAACACGGAATCTTCAGTTGCAGAAAGCCTTCCATGATCACCTGCCCCGCGACCGTGCCCGTGAACGTCGAGCTTTGCCCCGACGCAAGCAGCGTGATCGCGAACAGCACGGCCGCGAAACCCGTGCCGACGATAGGCGCGAGCAGCCGGTAAGCGTCCTCGATTTCAGTGACGGCCGTGTGCCCCGTCGAATGAAACGCGGCGCCCGCGAGGATCAGGATCGCCGCGTTGATCAGCAGCGCGAGAAAGAGCGCGACGATGGTGTCGAGCCGCGACAGCGAGATCGCCCCGGCGAGCCCTTCGCGATCGCGTTTGACGGCGCGCGTCTGCACGACGGACGAATGCAGATACAGGTTATGCGGCATCACCGTCGCGCCGAGAATGCCGATCGCGAGATAAAGCGGCTCGCGCTCGCTGAGCGCCTGCCACGACGGCGCCAGCCCCGCGACCACGGACGGCCAGTGCGGCTTGACGAGCGCCAGCTGGATCACGTAGCCGACGCCGATCGTCGCGATCAGCGCGAGCATGATCGCTTCGAGATCGCGGAAGTTCTTGCCCTTGAGACCGAGCACGATCAGCGTATCGAACGCGGTGAGGATTACGCCGACCGTCAGCGAGCATTTGAACAGCAGATGAAACGCGAGCGCGCCGCCGAGCACTTCGGCGAGATCGCACGCGACGATCGACAGCTCGGCAAGCAGCCATTGAATGCGCGCGACGCCAGGCGAGTAACGCGTGCGCGAAAGCTCCGCGAGATTGCGACCCGTCACGATGCCGAGGCGCATGCTCAGGCATTGCAGCACCATCGCGGACAGGCTCGACAGCACGACCACGAACAGCAGGCTGTAGCCGTAGCGCGAACCGGCTTCGATATCCGTGGCCCAGTTGCCCGGGTCCATGTAGCCGATCGACACCAGCAGCCCAGGGCCCGCAAACTGGAAGAGCTTTTTCCACAACGGCGCGGACTGCGAGACGGCGACGGTGCCCTGCACTTCGGACGGGCAGAACGGTGCGGTTGCTGTAGCAGGAAGTTTGAACTGCAAAGCCGATAACCTCGCGGTGAATGACCTGCGGCATGACTGGCGTGGCGGGAACAAGCCATGCCGCGAAACGGCTCCAAGTGTACAAAGAAACCCGCGGCAGCGCCCCATCAGGGTCGACGGGCCGCGCATCCGCGAGCAGACAAAAAAAAGCGGACCGCAAAACGGTCCGCTTCATCGATCAAACAACAGGCGCCGCTTACTGCTTCGCGACTTGCTCGTTGGCATCCGTGCTGCCGACATCCGTCTTCACGTCGCCCCATCCGCCGCCGAGCGCGCGTATCAGGTTCACCGTCGCGACCGCTTGCGTGCCCGACAGATGGCTCAACTGCAACTGCGATTGCAGCACTTGCCGTTGCGAGTCGATCACGTCGAGATAGCTGACCTGCCCTTCCTGATACTGCGTCTGCGAAAGATGCGCGGCGCGCTGCGATGCGTTGACCGCATTCGTCTGCTCGCGCGTCTGATCGCCGAGCAGACGCAGATCCGACAGATTGTCCTCGACCTCGCGGAACGCAACGAGCACCTGCTGACGATACGACGCGACGTCCTCGTCATACTTCGCGCGCGCGTTCGCGAGATTCGCCTTGCGCCGGCCGCCGTCGAAGATCGGCACGGTCAGCGCCGTGCCCGCGAACGGCCCGAGCAGGAACGCGCGGCTCGACCACTGGAACAGATCGCCGAGCGTCGCCGACTCGAAGCCGAACGCACCCGTGATATCGAGCTTCGGGAAGAACGCCGATTTCGCGAGACCGACACGCGCGTTCGCCGCAGCCATCGCGCGCTCGGCCGCCGCGATGTCGGGACGGCGCTCTAGCAACGCGGACGGCAAGCCGGCCGGCACGCGCGCCATCACGGGCGCAAGCGGCGTCTCGGGGAACGAGAAGTCGGCAGGCGGCTTGCCGAGCAGGATCGCGAGGCTGTGCTCGGAAGCCGCGCGCTGACGCGCGACGCCGACGGCATCGGCGCGCGCCGTCGCCAGTTCGTTGCGCGCGCGCGACACATCCAGCTCGTTGATGTCGCCTTCCTTGAAGCGGCGCTCGACGAGCTTCAGCGCATCCTCGCGCAGCGACACCGTCTGACGATACAGGCTCAGCTGCGTATCGAACTCGCGCAGCTGGAAGTAGTTCTGCGCAACGTCCGCCTGCAACGCGAGCTGCACCGAGCGGAACAGCGCTTCGCTTTGCGCCTGGTCAGCGCGCGCCGCGTTCACGTTCGAACTCACGCGGCCGAACAGATCGACCTCATACGATGCCGTCGCCTGCGCGCGCCAGAGCGTTTGCGTCGGCACGTGCGCGTCGTTCGGCAGATTCTGCGAAGCGGGCGACAGACGTTCGCGCGTCGGCCCGAAGCCCGCGTCGACGGACGGGAACCAGTCGGCGCGCGCCGCCTGCGTCAGCGCTCTCGACTGCTGCACGCGCGCAGCGGCCGCCTTCAGGTCCTGGTTGGCATCGGCCGCCTGCTTCTCCAGATCGTTCAGCGTCGTATCGCCGAAGATCGCCCACCATTCGCCGCGCTGCGCTTCTTCATTCGGCTCCGCGGGCTTCCACGTGCCGGCTTCGCTGGCGGGCAATGCCGCAGCGGGAGCCGATGCGCCATCCGTCGTCGCTGCCGATACGGGCGCTTCCTTGAACGCAGCGGGAGTCGGCGCGTCGGGCCGGTGATACGTCGGCTCGACCGAGCACGCCGCCAACAGCAGCATCAGCAACGCGCTCGCCGCCGCGCGGCCCGCGCCGCGCATCTGTTCAAACCTTGTCATTATCATTTTCTCCATCATGCATCCGTCGTATGCGCGACGAGATGCGGCGAGTCCTTTTGCGCGACGTGAATCTTGCCGCCCGCGAGCGTACGCAGCACCACGTAGAACACGGGCGTCAGCATCAGGCCGAAGAGCGTCACGCCGAGCATCCCGAAGAACACGGCCACGCCCATCGCGTGACGCATTTCGGAACCCGCCCCGCTCGACAGGACCAGCGGCACCACGCCCATGATGAACGCGATCGACGTCATCAGAATCGGACGCAGACGCATGCGGCTCGCTTCGATCGCGGCCGCCATCGGCGTGCGTCCGTCGTGCTCCAGTTCACGCGCGAACTCGACGATCAGAATCGCGTTCTTCGATGCAAGCCCCACCAGAACCATCAAGCCGATCTGCGTGAAGATGTTGTTATCGCCCTGCGTGAGCCACACGCCGGCGAGCGCGGACAGCACGCTCATCGGCACGATCAGGATCACCGCGAGCGGCAGCGTCAGGCTCTCGTACAGCGCGGCAAGCACGAGGAACACCAGCAACACGCTGATCGGGAACACCCACAGCCCTGCATTGCCCGCGAGAATCTGCTGATACGTGAGGTCGGTCCATTCGAACTTCACGCCCTTCGGCAGCACTTGCGCCGCGATGCGCTCGGCGGCCGCCTGCGCTTCGCCCGACGAGAAGCCGGGCGCCGGACCGCCGTTGATGTCGGCGGCCGTATAGCCGTTGTAGCGCACGACCATTTCAGGGCCATACGTCGGCGTCACCGTGACGAGCGACGACAACGGCACCATGTCGCCATTCACGTTGCGCGTCTTCAGTTGCAGGATGTCGTCGGCGCGTTGACGGAACGGCGCATCCGCTTGCACGCGCACCTGGTACACGCGGCCGAAACGGTTGAAGTCGTTCACATACAGCGAGCCGAGATACACCTGCATCGTGTTGAACACATCCGTGACGGGCACGCCCAGTTGCTTCGCTTTCACGCGGTCGAGATCGACGTTGAGTTGCGGCACGTTGATCTGATAGCTCGAAAACGTCGGGCCGAGTTCGGGCGTCGCCGACGCCTTCTTGATGAATGCTTCCGTCGCCTTGTTCAGCTCCGCGTAACCGAGCGCGCCATGGTCCTCGAGCTGCATCTTGAAGCCGCCCAGCGTACCGAGACCGAGCACGGGCGGCGGCGGGAACACCGCGACGAACGAGTCCTTGATCGCGCCGTATTGCTGGTTCAATGCACCCGCAATCGCGCCCGCCGAGAGCGCCTTGCCCTTGCGCTGATCGAAAGGCTTGAGCGCGACGAACACGATGCCCGCGCTCGAACTGTTCGTGAAGCCGTTCACCGACAGGCCAGGGAACGCCACCGCGTTTTCCACGCCCGGTTGCTTCAGCGCGATCGCGCTCATGTCGCGAATCACCTTCTCCGTGCGGTCGAGCGAAGCGCCGTTCGGCAACTGCGCGAATGCGATCAGATACTCCTTGTCCTGCGCGGGCACGAAGCCGCCGGGCACGATGCGCGACACGAGCACTGTCAGTCCGAGCAGCACCGCATAGACGACGAGCATCGCGCCCTTGCGCTTCAATACGCCGTTCACGCCGCGACCGTAGCTATCCGAGCCGCGATGGAAGACCTTGTTGAACGCGTTGAAGAAGCGTCCGAGCACGCGGTTCATCACGCGCGTGAGAATGTCCTCCTTCGCGCCGTGGCCGCGCAGCAGCATCGCCGACAACGCCGGCGACAGCGTCAGCGAGTTGAACGCCGAGATCACCGTCGAAATCGCGATGGTCATCGCGAACTGCTTGTAGAACTGGCCCGTCAGGCCGCTCATGAACGCGAGCGGCACGAACACGGCAACGAGCGTGAGCGCGATCGCGATGATCGGCCCGCTCACTTCCTGCATCGCCTTATAGGTTGCATCGCGCGCACTGAGCCCGCGCTCGATGTTGCGCTCGACGTTCTCCACGACCACGATCGCATCGTCGACCACGATACCGATCGCGAGCACCATCCCGAACAGCGACAGCGCGTTGATCGAGAAGCCGAATGCGAGCAGCAGCGAGAACGTTCCGACGATAGAGACGGGCACCGCGATCAGCGGAATGATCGACGCGCGCCATGTTTGCAGGAACACGATCACGACGATCACGACAAGCGCGATTGCTTCGAGCAGCGTATGCACGACGGCTTCGATACTCGAACGCACGAACTGCGTCGGGTCATAGACGATCCGATACTCGACGCCGGCCGGGAAATCCGCGCTGAGTTCCTTCATCGTCGCGCGGACTTCGTCGGAAATCTGCAGCGAGTTCGCGCCCGGCGACTGATTGATCGCCATCGCAACGGCCGGCTTGTTGTCGAGCAGCGAGCGCAAGCCATATTCCGAAGCGGCGAGTTCGATGCGCGCGATATCGCGCAGATACGTGACGGCACCATCGGGCGCCGTCTTCACGACGATGTCGCCGAACTCGCCTTCCGTCCTCAGACGGCCGCGCGCATTGACGGACAGTTGCAGCGGCGTGCCCGGCACCGAAGGCGACGCGCCGATGACGCCCGCCGCGACCTGGATGTTCTGCTCGCGAATTGCGTTGACGACTTCCATTGCTGTCAGGTTGCGTTGCGCGACCTTCTGAGGATCGAGCCACACGCGCATCGAGTAGTCGCCGGCGCCCCACAGTTGCACCTCGCCCACGCCCTTGATCCGCTCGAGGCGATCCTTCACGTTGAGCAGCGCGTAGTTGCGCAGATACGTCATGTCGTAGCGGTCGTTCGGCGAGATCAGGTGGACGACCATCGTCAGCGTCGGCGAGCTCTTGATCGTCGTCACGCCGAGACGCTGCACGTCTTCCGGCAGACGCGGCAACGCCTGGTTCACGCGGTTTTGCACGAGCTGCGTCGCGAGATCGGGGTTCGTGCCGAGCTTGAACGTGACCGTCAGCGTGAGATTGCCGTCGCTATTCGCCTGCGACTGCATGTACAGCATGTTTTCGACGCCGTTGATCTGCTCTTCGAGCGGCGACGCAACGGCTTCGGCGATCACCTTCGGGTTCGCGCCCGGATACTGCGCATGCACCACCACGGAAGGCGGCACCACTTCCGGGTACTCGGAGATCGGCAGCTGGAACAGCGCGATCATACCCGCGAGCAGGATCACGACCGATAGAACACCAGCAAAGATGGGGCGGTCGATGAAGAATTTGGATATGTTCATGTGAAGCTCTTGATGTTGGAGCGCTTACGGCTTGCTACGCATGCATCGAAGGATTGCGTCGACTGGCTGGCGCTCACGACGCCTTGCGCGTCTTCGCGCTCGGCTGCGATTGCGGCTGCGATTGCGGCTGCGATTGCGGCTGCGATTGCGCCTGCGTTTGCGTATTCGATTGCGCTTGCGGTTCGGTGTGCTTCTGCTTCGTTGCGTCGAGCTGCGCGTCTTTTTCTGCCTTCGCGTCGTCGGCACTGGCCGCGCTGTCCGCGTCTCCGCTGCCCATCGCCACCATGTGCGCGCGAATCTGCGCACCTGGACGCACACGCTGCGTGCCGTTCACGACGATGCGATCGCCTGGCTGCAAGCCGCTCTTCACGACGCGCAGGTTGCCTTGCAGATCGCCGAGCTGCACTTCGCGATACGCAACGTGCTCGTCCTTGTCGACGACGAACACGAACTTCTTGTCCTGGTCCGTGCCGACGGCGGCATCGTCGATCAGCAGCGCGGAATGCGGCGCGCTGCCGCCCACTTTCACGCGCGCATACAGGCCCGGCACCAGCGAGCCGTCGCCGTTGTCGAAACGCGCGCGCACGCGGATCGTGCCCGACGACGTATCCAGCCGGTTGTCGACGGATTCGATCGTGCCCTTGCGCGAGTAGCCCGTCTCGTTCGCAAGGCCCAGTTCGACGGGCACCTTGCTGTCGTTCTTCACCTGGCTGATGTAGCGCAGATACGTCTGCTCGTCGGCGTCGAACTCCGCGTAGATCGGCGACACGGACACGAGCGTCGTCAGCGGCGCGGCGTTTGCGCCCGCGTTCACGACGTTGCCGACCGTGATTTCCGCACGCGATACGCGGCCCGCGACGGGCGCGACGATCTTCGTATAGCCGAGATTGATCTGCGCGGCTTCGAGCGCGGCTTGCGCCGCCTTGACGTTCGCGTTCGCTTCGCGCGCACCGTTCTGCTTCTCGTCGTAATCGCGCTTTGCAATCGCGCTATCGCCGATCAAGCGCTGCGCGCGCTCCCAGTCGCTTTGCGCGTAGCCCGCGCGCGACTGCGCGGCCGCAAGCTGCGCCGCCGCGCGATCGACTTCCGCCTGATACGGGCGCGGATCGATCACGAACAGCACGTCGCCCTTCTTCACGAGCGCGCCGTCCTGGAAGTTCACGGACACGATCGTGCCCGACACGAGCGGCCGCACGTCGACTCTTTCGACGGCCTGAAGACGGCCCGAATAGGTTTGCCAGTCGGTGATGGTCTTCTGCACAACAGTGGCGACATCGACTTCGGGGACGATTGTCGGCGCGGATTGCGCGGGCGAACGGGCATCGACGCGAATCGCGCCGAACGTGCCGAGCCCTGCGATCACGATGACGGCCAGCGTGGCTAGCGCCAGCTTCGAACGCGAGAGAGGAAAAACAGACATGTCAGACTCCGGAATTTAGTTGAGAAGTTTGTTTATCGGAGTGAGCGCTCGTCGAAGCGCCACTGGAAGAATCGAACGGCCTCGAGCAGCGCCGCGGAATGATTGGCGAGCGCCGCGTGCGACACGCTGGGATAGCGCACCACCTGCGTCTGCACGCCCGCTTCGATCAGGTTGCTCGCGTACTTCTCCGCTTCGACGTGCAGCACATCGTTTTGCGCAGTCGCGATCAGCGTCGCGGGCAAGCCCTTGAGCCGCACCGATTCGAGCGGCGCCGCGTACGGGTGCATGCGCTGCGCCGCTTGCGGCAGATACGCGCGATAACACGCCGCGCATTCGCTCGCGGTGATGTCCGAACTCAAGCGCTTTTCGTCGCCAAGACGCGTGAGACTCGGGTCGAGCATCGGGCCGAACAGCGCCTGCGCATCGATGCGCACATCGCCGCGATCGCGTCCGATGAACGCAAGGCAATTCGCAAGCGAGCCGCCCGCATCGTGACCCGCGACGCCGATCTTTTTCGTGTTGCCGCCGAACGCTCGTGCGCGTGTCTGCACCCACAGCGCCGCGCGATGCGCATCTTCGGGCGCGGCGGGAAACGGAAACTGCGGCGCAAGCGAATAGCCGACCGACACGACGAGCGCGGGCGTGTGCTGCGCGAAATAACGCGCGGCGTAATCGGCTTCTTCGAGCGAACCGCGCACGAAACCTCCGCCGTGGAAATAGAGCAGGATCGGCAAGCCGGTCTTCGCTGCGGCCCGCCGGTAAAGGCGCAATGTGATGTCCTGCGCGTAGCCTTCTATCCGCACGTCGGTGACATCGAGCGACGCGGCGTTTTCCGCCAGGCTCGTGGCCGGCGGGACAAAGGTGTGGCGCGGGTTGAATGCATCCATGTCGAACAGCGCAATGCGCGAAACTATCGAATGGTGCGAATTGTGGCGTCAGCAGACTTCCAAATAAATGCCTATAATCCGGCAACACAATTCGGTGCACCTGAACAATCAAAAGGCTTTATTCGGCGCCACAAGCCAACTAAAGCGGATGCTTCACCAGTGCTCCGGCTCTTTCGGAGGTTTGCAATGGACCGGCTCCAGGCCATGCAAGTGTTCACCCGGGTCGTCGATACGAACAGCTTCACCCGGGCTGCGGAAACGCTCGATCTGCCACGCGCTTCCGTCACGACGATCATCCAGAATCTCGAAGCCTTTCTCGGCACGCGCCTGTTGCACCGTACGACGCGCCGTCTGTCGCTGACGCCCGACGGCGCCGCGTATTACGAGCGCTGCGTGCGCATTCTTGCCGACGTCGAAGAGACGGAAGCGAGTTTCCAGAGCGGCAATAAAAAGCCGAGTGGCAAGCTGCGCATCGATATGCCGGGATCGATCGGACGTTTGCTCGTCATTCCCGCACTGTGCGAATTCCACACGAAGTACCCGGATATCGATCTGCAACTCGGCTTGTCGGATCGCCCTGTCGATCTGTTGCAGGAAGGCGTCGATTGCGTGGTGCGTGTCGGCGCGCTGCAGGATTCGTCTTTGGTCGCACGGCGAATAGGGTTATTCGAAGGCGTGTCGTGCGCGGCGCCGGCGTATATCGAGCGCGCGGGCGTTCCGAATACGCTCGAAGATCTCGAACACCACAAGGCCGTCAATTATTTTTCGAGCCGCACGGGCCGCATTATGGACTGGTCGTTCCTCGTCGACGGCAAAGAAATCGAAGTGAAAATGAAGGGCCTCGTGTCCGTGAATGATGCGGACGCTTACGTGACGTGCGGCCTCGAAGGTTTCGGCCTGATCCAGCCGCCGCTCTTCATGGTGCTGCCGCATCTGCGCTCGGGCCAGCTGGTCGAAGTGCTGCCCGATCTGAAACCGCTGCCGATGCCGATTTCCGTCGTGTATCCGCATAGCCGGCATCTGTCGTCGAAGGTGCGTGTATTCGTCGACTGGATTGCTGAGTTGTTCGACCGCTGTCCGCTATTGAGCGGCCGCGCGAGCCTCGACAAGACGTGCTCGCAGCGCACGTTCGAACAGAAAGAATCCGCGCCGGACTTCAATACGCCCGTCATGTCGGAGTGGGTCGCCTGATCCGCGCGGCCTTTGTCTAAAAGGAAGATCGCGGCTTCGCGCCGCGATTGTTCCGAAATCACGACAATTCATTTCACGAAAGTCGGGTTTATCGCCCGCACCTCAAAGCCTACATTTCACCCTGTCGCAGCGCCGATCGAGGCGCAGCAATCGATCCGACAGGAGTGAATCATGAAGCGCAATCTACTGGCAGGTCTTGTTCTCTCGCTGCTCGTCAGCGCACCGGCATTCGCTCAAGGCGGTGGCGGCATCGGCCGCGCGGGTTCGTACAACGATCAGTGGTGGCAGCATTCGGAGAGCGCCTCGGCGCAGAAGTCGCGCAGTGAAGTTCGCGCCGAACTGACGGACGCGTATCGCGACGGCACGCTGCCCTCGTTGAACAAGACCTCGTATCCGGAACAAGGCCTCGTCGGCCGCACGCAAGCGGAGCGTCTAGCCGTGCAGGACGACGAACGGGAACAGCGCAGCGTGCGCGTCGCTCGCGGCCAATAAGCCCAATCTTCGTTTTAATTGCAGGAGCCGATCATGAGCCCGTCAGAACTCGATGACTGGAACACGGACATCCCCGTGTGGACGCCTTATCGCGCCCATTGAGTCGCATCGCGTGCACGCCAGGCCTGCACAAAAGCACTGTGCAATAGCAAAGCGCTCAATCGCTTTTATACGATTGAGCGCTTTGCGCATTCTAAATGCGAACGCGCTGTCTTGGCGCTAGCGTTGCGGCACGCCATCGCGCCATTCGCTCCAATGCGAAACGATATCCTGCACGAGCGGATTACCTGCGCGATACAGGTTCTCGAGCGCAATATTGAAGCCGCCTTGCGCAGCGTAGTTGAGCAGATTGTCCGCGCTCGTCTGGCCATCGTACGGACGATCGAAATCCGAGCCGGCGCGCAACACGGCCACGCGATTCAGATCGACACGATGCGCGCTCGCCGCGCGTTTCAGCGCTTCATACGTTGCATTGTCTTCCTGCTGCGTCGTGCAGTAGACGCCCTTGCCGTCCGTGAGAATCTTCGTCCACTCGCGCGCGCGTTCGCCGAGCTTCGTGCCGGACCACCACGTATCGCCCGCAAGCGTGTCGCACTGAATGACAGTGGGCGGACGATTGGCGGGCGCGTAATTGTATTTGGCGCGCGCCGCCTGTGCCTGCGGATTGTCCGAAAGCACCACGCTACGCGACAGCGCAAAAGCGGTATCGGCGAGTCGCGGATTCAACTGGAACACTTCCGTTCTGTAGTCGAGTGGCGGTTTGTCTGTCGGGCTTTTCGTATTGATGCCGAGATAACCGGTATTCCAGCCTGGAGGAATTTCGCGCCCGTCTATTTCCCATTGAATGCCGAAATCGACAAGGTACCTGGCCCATGCCGCCGAGCCGACCGTGCCCTGAATGGGATCGATACCCGCAATGCCCGCCACCATGAAATACGTGTGCCGCAAATCGAAACGCGATGAGAACGCGAGCGCCATCGTCGATGCAGCGGCATTCGCGTGACCCATGCCCGTCGTCATCACGCAGATGTCCTGCCTGTTGCAATGAATGGCGGGATAGTCGGGCGAGAGACCCGCAACGGAAATGTCTTGCCACGGGCCCAGCTTGTCGAGCCACACCTGTCCTTCCGGCCCGAACATCGAGATGATCATCACCTTGACGGGACGGCCCTTCGACTCGCCATTGTCTTGAGAGAAGCCGTCGTCCTGCGCGTTCGCGAGAGGCGAAATGGCCGAGCATGCGGCCAATGCCAATACAGTTAAAGCTCCAGCCGTGCGAGTCACCATGACAAGTCCTTCCTGTATGCGTATTCGTCGATTGGGAATGGAATGCATGCCCTCGCGGAAAAGGGCGAAGCTAAGTATAGAAGGCATTCAATTGTTTTCCATTAGCCGATTTTCGAATTAGCGAATTGAATAGCTGTTACGCATAAAAGAAAGGCAAATACAAAAAAGCATAGCGCTTTTAATCGAGAGAAGCCTCGGTGCGCACTCTCGGCACATCCGGTTCGAAAAAGACCCACCGCACCTGTGGAAACTTCTCCTGAAGATCTGCTTCGACGATATTGATCGCGTCGACCATTGCGCGGCCGCTTTCGTAGTCGATCATCTCCGCCTGCACCGCGACCACCACGTGCTTGCCCCATTGCAACGTGATCAGATTGATGATGCTGCGAATCTCCTTGCGCGTGCGCAGATGCGCTTCGATCGCGCGCCGCACTTCCGGGCTCGCGGATTCGCCGATGATCATCGACTTCACTTCGCGCGCAACGAGATACGCGATCACCATCAGCAGCACGCCGACGCCGATCGAGCCCCACGCGTCATACACGGGATTGCTCGTCATCATCGTGGCAAGCACAGCGGCGAAGGCGATCGCGAGACCGAGCAGCGCGGCCACGTCCTCGCCCGTGACGACCAGCAGTTCCGACTCGCGCGTCTCGCGAAACCATCGCCACATCGACTTGTTGGGATTCGTCTTGCGGATTTCCTTGAGCGCGCCCATCAGCGAAAACGCTTCGAGCACGACCGACACACCCAGCACGCCGAGCGCGATATACGCATGCGACAGCGGTTCGCGCGCAACGAGCCGGTGCGCGCCTTCATAAACAGAAAACGCACCGCCGACGAAGAACAGCAGCAACGCGACGATCAGCGAATAGAAGTAGATCGCGCGTCCCGCGCCGAGCGGATGCAACATGCTGGCGGGCCGGCGCGCCTGCTTCAGGCCGAACAGCAGCAGCACCTGATTGCCGCAATCGGCCGTCGAGTGAATCGCTTCGGCGAACATCGAGCCCGAACCCGTGAATGCGGCTGCCGCGAACTTGCACAGCGCGATGCCGATGTTCGCCGCGAGCGCGTAAAAAATGGCCTTCGGTGATTCTTCTTTCATGGGCTCTTCGAGTTGTCGTGATGCGAGGGGAGCGACGCAGGATCAGACGATTTCAATGCGCGACGCGCCGCCGTGCAGTTCGCCGATCACGGCTGCATGATCGAAACCGTCGGCACGGAAGATCGCGAGCACGTCGTCGACGACGGACCGCGAGCACGATACGAGCAGCCCGCCCGACGTCTGCGGATCGGTGAGTAACGTGCGTGCCGTAGCGGGCAGGCTGTCGGCGAGACGCACGTCCTCGCCGTACGAAGCCCAGTTGCGGCCCGATGCGCCCGTGAACGTGCCCGCCGCCGCGAGCGCATCGACGCCCGCGATCCACGGCAGATCGGCGTAGCGCACCCGTGCCGTCAGCTTCGCGCCGCGCGCGAGTTCGAGCGCATGGCCGAGCAGGCCGAAGCCCGTCACGTCCGTCATTGCGTGAACGCCGTCGAGCGCGGCGAGTTCGGCGCCAGGGCGATTGAGCTTCGTCGTCGCGGCGATCATCGCGGCATAGCCCGCTTCGTCGAGCTGATTCTTCTTGAGCGCCGCCGACAGCACGCCCACGCCGAGCGGCTTGCCGAGCACGAGCACGTCGCCGGGCTGCGCCGACGCGTTGCGCTTCACGCGCTTCGGATGCACGACGCCGAGCGCGGCAAGACCGTAGATCGGCTCGACGGAATCGATCGAATGGCCACCCGCAACGGGAATGCCCGCCTGCGCGCAGACGTCCTCGCCGCCACGCAGCACGGCCGCGATCACGTCGTGCGGCAACACGTTGATCGGCATGCCGACGAGCGCAAGCGCGAGGATCGGCTTGCCACCCATCGCGTAGACGTCCGAGAGCGCGTTGGTGGCGGCAATGCGGCCGAAATCGTACGGATCGTCGACGATCGGCATGAAGAAATCAGTGGTCGCGATGATCGCCTGCTCGTCGTTCAGGCGGTAGACGGCCGCGTCGTCGGCCGTTTCCGTGCCCACCAGCAGGTCGGGAAACGACGGCATCGGCATGTTGCGCTTCAGCAGGTCGGACAGCACGCCGGGTGCGATCTTGCACCCACAGCCGCCGCCATGCGACAGGCTCGTCAGACGCGGTACATCGGACGCAACGTTGGAAGTAGCAGCGGATTCGGTCATGATCGTTTAGCGAAGGATTGTCGATGACGACTATTATCGGGCAATCCGCTGCATCGCTGTCGAACAGGGCGCGCGGGCGCAGGCCGCCACAGCATGAGCGGCGGCGCGCGCCGTCGTTCCGGGCGCGCCGCCCTTCCCTTTTTCAGTGGCGTTCGAGCGTCGCCATCGCGCCGACCACGACCAGCAGCATCGACAGGCTCGCGCCGCCTGCCGCGCGCAACTCCGTCAGCAATTGCGCATAGCGTCCGAGCACCGCTTCGCGCTTGCTGCGCCATGCATCGACGACGGCCTGCGCGTCGTTCGCGTCGGGCGTTTCGGCGAGCGCGCCCGTCGTCAGCGCGCGCTTCAGGCGCCCGAGTTCGGCCAGCGCGCCCGCGCGCGCAATCACGTCCCAGTTCGCCGGCGTCGGCAGTTCCGCTGCGCGTTCGCCGATCCAGCCATAGTTCAGCTGCGTGCCCAACGCGAAATACACGCCTGCCACGAGCTCGATACTGCGCTGCGTCGTCGATGCGACTTCGGCGATGTCGAGCAACGCAGCGGGAATGTCGCCGCTCGCCACGCGCACCGCAAGCTCGCTATCGACGCCCGCATCGACGAGCACGCGCTGTCGCTCGGACAACGCTTCAATATCCGCCGCGGGCAACAGCATCGGCAGTTGCGGCGCGAGCCGTTGCGCGGCATCGCGGCAACGCGCTATCAGGTCGGTCACGTTCGTATCCTTCACGTCGCCGGACTTCAGATGACGCAGAATCCACAGTGCCGCGCGCTCCAGCAGCTTCGTGATCTCGACGAACATGCGCGCCTGCACGTCGTCTGCAACGCGGTTGTCGAGCGCGTCGATGTTGCGCCACACGTCGTTCAGATCGAAGATGTCGCGCGCGACGATGCACGCGCGCACGATGTCGCCGGGACTTACATCGGCTTCTTCCATCATCCGCAGCACGAACGCGGGGCCGACGCGGTTGATCAGCGCATTCGTCAGATGCGTCGCGAGAATTTCGCGGCGCAACGGATGGCGCCGCATCGGCTCGCCGAAGCGCTGACGCAGCGGCTTCGGAAAGTAATCGACGAGCATGTCCGCGACGAGGGGATCTTCGGGCACATCGGATTCGAGCAGCGCATCGTAGAGCCACATCTTGCTGTACGCGAGCAGCACCGCGCGCTCCGGCGACGTCAAACCCTGTTTCGCCGCATGACGTTCGTTGATTTCATCGTCGGTGGGCAGGAATTCGATCACGCGATTCAGACGGCCCATGCGTTCGAGGTAACGCATCATCCGCGTTTCGGCATCGAGCATCTCGGCCGCGTAGCGCCCTGCAATCGACAGCGCCTGGGTCTGGTAGTAGTTGTCCTGCAACACGAGCAGGCCGACTTCCTCCGTCATTTCCGCGAGCAGCGCATTGCGCTGCTTCTCCGTCATCTCGCCGTCCGCGACCACGAGGCCCAGCAGAATCTTGATGTTCACCTCATGGTCGGAGCAATCGACGCCCGCCGAATTGTCGATCGCATCCGTATTCACGCGGCCGCCGTGCTGCGCGAATTCAATGCGCCCGAGTTGCGTGAGGCCGAGATTGCCGCCTTCCGCAACCACCTTGCAGCGCAGATCGCAACCGTTCACGCGCACGGCGTCGTTGGTCTTGTCGCCGACCTGCGCATGCGTTTCGCGGCTCGCCTTCACATAGGTGCCGATGCCGCCGTTGTACAGCAGATCGACGGGCGCATGAAGGATCGCGCGTATCAGTTCCGTCGGCGCGAGCGCGGCGACCGTGATGCCGAGCATCGATTGCACGGCGGCCGAAAGCGGAATCGTCTTCGCGCTGCGCGCGAACACGCCGCCGCCCGCCGAGATCAGCGACGGGTCATAGTCGGCCCAACTCGAGCGTTCGAGTGCGAACAGACGCGTGCGTTCGGCGAAGCTCGCAGCGGGATCGGGATTCGGATCAAGAAAGATGTGCCGGTGATCGAACGCGGCAATGAGACGGATATGCGGCGACAGCAGCATGCCGTTGCCGAACACGTCGCCCGACATGTCGCCGACGCCGACCACGGTGAAATCGGTCGATTGCGTATCGACGCCCATTTCGCGGAAATGGCGCTTCACCGATTCCCACGCGCCGCGCGCGGTGATGCCCATCTTCTTGTGGTCGTAGCCGACCGAGCCGCCCGACGCGAACGCATCGTCGAGCCAGAAGCCGTACTCCTGCGAAATCGCGTTCGCGTAATCGGAGAAGGTGGCCGTGCCCTTGTCGGCGGCGACGACGAGATACGGATCGTCGGGATCGTGCCGGACGATATCGGGCGGCGGCACGACCGCGCCGGCCGACAGATTGTCGGTGAGATCGAGCAGGCCGCGCAGGAAGGTCTGATAGCACGCGACGCCTTCGCGCATCCACGCTTCGCGATCCGTCGGCGGCGGCGGGTTCTTCACGACGAAGCCGCCCTTCGATCCGACGGGCACGATTACGACGTTCTTCACCATTTGCGCCTTCATCAGGCCGAGCACTTCGGTGCGGAAATCTTCGCGCCGATCCGACCATCGCAAGCCGCCGCGCGCGACGCGTCCGCCGCGCAGATGCACGCCTTCGACACGCGGCGAGTACACCCAGATTTCGAACATCGGCTTGGGCTCGGGCAGGCCCGGCACCTTCGCCGGATCGAACTTGAACGACAGATACGGACGCGGCTTTCCGATCGCATCACGCCGATAGTAGTTCGTGCGCTGCGTCGCGTTGATCACGCCGAGGAACTGGCGCAAGATGCGGTCCTCGTCGAGATTCGGCACCTGGTCCAGCGCGGCTTCGATTGTTTGCAGCATCTTGTCGATGCGCGCGTCGCGCGTGGCGCCCGTCGCCGGCTCCGAGCGCGCGACGAACAGCTCGACCAGCATGCGCGCGATGGCCGGATTGCCCGTCAACGCGCGCTCGATATACGCATCGCTGAACGTCGAGCCGACCTGCCGCAAGTACTTCGCATACGCGCGCAAGATCGTCACTTCGCGCGCGCTCAATTGCGCGCGCAGCACGAGGCGATTGAAGTTGTCGTTCTCGATGTCGCCCGTCCATACGCGCGCGAATGCATCTTCGAACAGATCCTTCGCGCGCTCGATGTCGAACTCGGTGTCGTCGGCGAGTTCGAGGCCGAAGTCGTGAATCCACGCGGGCGCGGCGCCCTGCACCTGGATCAGATAGGGCCGCTCTTCATCGACGCGCACACCGAGATGCTCGAGCATCGGCAGGCTGCGCGACAGCGCGATCGGCTCGCCGACGCGATATACCTTGAAGCGGAACGCACGCGGTCCCGATTCGATGGGACGGTACAGGTTCATCGCGAGATGCTCGGTGCCCTGCACGCGCTCGATCAGCTCGATATCGCGCACGGCCGTGCGCGCCGGATAGTCGTCGCGGTAGCCGGCCGGAAACGAATCGCCGTACTGCTGCAACAGCCGATTGCCCTGCTCTTCGCCGAACGCGTCGAGCAATGCGTCCGCGAGATCGTCTTGCCAGCGGCGCGCCACCTGGATGAGCCGCGCTTCGAGTTCGCGCGTATCGACGTCGGGCATCGCGCCCGGCTCCGCATGCACGACGAAGTGAATGCGCGCGAGCGTCGACTCGGATAGCAGCGGCGTGAACTCGGCGTTGGTGCCGTTGAACGCCGCCATCAGCAGCCTCGCGATGCGCCGGCGCAGATCGGTGTTGTACTTGTCGCGCGGCACGAACACGAGGCACGACACGAACCGGTCGAAGCGGTCGCGCCGCACGAACATCCGCGTGCGCTGATGCTCCTGCAAACGCAGCACGCCCATCGCGGTGTCGTAGAGCTGGTTCTCGTCGGCCTGGAAGAGTTCGTCGCGCGGGTACGTCTCCAGCACGGTCACGAGCGATTTGCCGAGATGCCCTTTCGGCAGAAAGCCCGCGCGCCGCACGATGTTCGCGCATTTGCGGCGCACGATCGGAATCTCCGACGCCGACGCGGTATAAGCCGTCGACGTATAGAGCCCGATGAACCGGCGTTCGCCGGAAATCCTGCCGTCCGGCCCGACAAGCTTCACGCCGACATAGTCGAGATAGCCGGGACGATGCACCGTCGCGCGCGAATTGGCCTTGGTCAGAAAGATAGGGAGGGCGCCCGAGATGATGTCGGCGGCGGCAGGCGGCAACGGCGTCACATCGGGGCCGCCCTGCGGCCGCATCGACTCGCGCAGAATGCCCAAGCCCGAGCCCGCCACGCCGCGCAAGCCGTACTGGCCGTCGTCCGTGACGAGTTCATAGTCGCGCTGACCGAGAAACGTGAAGTGGTCCGCGACCATCCATTCGAGAAACGCGCGGGCTTCGACGCCTTCCGGGCTCGTTTCGCGCACGGCCATGTCCTTGATCGTCGCGCGCGCGATCTCGACGATCTTCGGCCAGTCCTCTACGGCGGCGCGCACATCGCCGAGCACCTTCGCGATGTCGTTGCGCAATGCGTCGAGCTTCGCGGCATCGCCGCAGCGATCCACTTCGAAATGAATGAACGACGCGAGTTGCGACTGGCCGTCGTCGGAAGAAGAGGCGCCCCCTGGCGCAACGCGTTCGATGCCGCCGTCGCTGCCGCGCCAGATGCGAAACACCGGATGCAGCACCGAATGCAGCGAAAGGCCCAGGCGGTTGACAGCCATCGCGACGGAATCGACGAGGAACGGCATGTCGTCGTTGACGATCTCGATCACCGTGTGATCGGAGTGCCAGCCGTGCTGTTCGAGTATCGGGTTATAGACGCGCAGGCGTTCGCTGCCCGGCACGAAGCGTTGCGCGGTTTGCCAGTGCGCCATCGCGGCGCCGTAAAGATCGGCAATGCCGCGGCTTTGCAGATCGTCTGCATCCGCGAAGTCGTAGTAGCGGCGCAGCAGTGGCTCGACGGCTGTGAACGCCGGTTCGGGCAATCGCCCTCTTGCAAACTCGACGACATCGTTGAGCAGATGTACAACGGCTTCTTCGTTCTTCGCCTGCATGACGTCCTCCGCGATGGGCGACAATCGACTGCATCGATAGAAGCGCATTATGCACCCGTCGGGTCGAAACCGATTGTGCGCGCGCACATCGAACGGCATCGAACATGCTTGCTTGCGGCTATGACAGAAGCGTGTCGACTCCAGGGCATAAAAGCGCTGCAAACGCGCTTTGGATACGGATAAAAACGCTTCGTTCCGTTACCTGACGAACATGGCCTGGGGTTCTTCTTATTGGCGTCGTCGACGGCGATGCATTAGGCTTTTAGATTCGCTTTAAAGCGCGGATCGAATACGTATCGTCGAATAGGTTTAAAAACCGTATTGAGGATTTCGTGGCCGCATTGACCGGCTAGTCGAATTCTCTTAATTTTCGCGCCCCGCTGTCTGCGCGAGCCACGCGCAAATGCGCTCGACGGTCCAGGCGGGGTCATCGTGCGGCAGGTCGTGACCGGCCCACGGATGCATCCAGTGATCCGCGCCCCACGCGGCAGCCAGCGATGCCGAGCACGCGGGATCGACGAGACCATCCTCGCGCGACGACAGCACGAGCGTCGCGCACTCGGGCCGCCGCTTTCCCGCGCTGAAGCGCGCCGCCGCGAGCAGCTGACGCAGCGCGTTCGCGCGGCTCACGGGCGCGCTCGCGCGGATGTCGATCCACGTCTTCAGGTCGGCGGCGCGCGTCTTGCCGTTGTTGCACGTCAGACGATGGATCACTGCCTCGGCAATGGACGGCGCTTCCCAATGCTGAGCGGCGCGTAGGAGCCCCGGCCATGCACGTGGACGCAACCTTTCGTCGAAGCGGCTGAACGGCCGCATGCTGGTGTTGATCAACACGAGCCGCGCGATTTCGCCGGGATGCCGCTGCGCCCAGCAGGTCGCGACCATGCCGCCCAACGACATCGCGAGCACGCAGTACGGCCCCGGCGCGCCGCGTTCGCGCGCGGCGCCGCGCACGAAATCGACCATTTCCGCCACGCGCAGCGGCGCGTGCAGACTCGCGTATTCGCCGTTGCCGGGCAGGTCGATCGTGAGCACGCGCTCGCGCGGGCTTCCCTCCGCCCACGCATCGCCCGCGATGCCGTCCAACCCCTCGCGCAACGCATCGGGCAGCGCGCCCCAGTGTCTCGCTTCGCGTGTCAGGCCACGCAGCAGAATCCACGTGTTCATTTGCGCTCGAACCTGTACCAGTGATCGATCGCGTGATCGAGCAGCTCGTCGCGGCGGTGGCCTTGCGGCAGCCAGCGCTGCGGCGCATACGCGGCGCGCGTCAGGAAATCGAGCAGATTCGCGTGACGCCGCAACACACGCGCGGTGCGATGCGCCTTCACGGGATTGAACATCCCCTGCCGCGAAAAGATCTGCCGCGGATTCTTCTTGATCCACAGCCACGAGCCGAGTTCGAGCGTCATCGGCAGAAAGATGTTGGGCGGCGGCGTGCGGTCGTAGGCCCAATCCCACAGGTCGCCGTGCAGCAGATATTGATGGCTTTGCGGCTCGAAGATGTAGCCGTGATGCGGATGCGCGCGCTCGAACATCGTCTTGAGCGCGTACATCTCCGGCAGATGCGCCATCGCGCGGCGCGTCTTCGCGTACGGAAACCAGATGCTGTCGGTCCAGCCGTAGCCCGAATGGCAATCGAGCGCGAACGACAGCGGCCGCGCCGTCAGGTCTTCTTCGACGACGCGCAGCAGCGCCGCCGCCTCCACCTCCATCGGCGACCCGCGCCGCCCGCGATACCACGGCAGCCACGAACCGACCCGCTGCCCGCCCGCGAGCCACGGCACGCGCTCCTCGGCGTCCTGCGGCGCGTTGCGCATCAGATCGACGCCGTTCGGATTCGCGCGCGTCGCGGCCCACATGCCGCCCGGATTGACGATCGGCATGAAGATAAGGCGGATCGATTGAAGCTGGCGCACGAGCAGTTCGTCCCATTCGAGCCGCCCGAGCAGCGCGCGCATGTAGTCGAGCACGAGTTGCGTGCCGATCCGTTCGAGCCCGTGGATGCCGCCGAAAAAGCCGATCGCGGGCGCCCGCGGATCGCGCGAGCCGATGCTCGCGGTGTGCACGGAAAAGGTCCTGCCGTGCGCGTGCGTTTCGCAAACGGTATGAATCTCGAAGCTGCCGCTGCCGACGTCGAGTATCGCCTTCAGATCTTCGTACTCCGTGAACGTGTCGGGCAGAAAGCTGAGAGCGTGTGGCATGGGCGGCGCCCGTTGTGGTTAGGGCCTGTTCATAGACCCCGAAGGTTATTGGAGACGGCTCACGCGCTGATGCCCCAACTATAGCGGTTAGAGCTTGCCAATGGATGACAGGCGACCGATCGCGACGCGCATGTCATATGAGTGACACATTGCAGCGCTTTCGCGCCGTCCTGGGGTTTCGTCGGAAAGATATAGTCGTCTAGATGTTGCGACGCCTTCACTCAACCGTCATACACGCTTTCTAGAATGTCCCACATTCCGGCAATGCACCGGAGTCATCGACAGGACACACATGGACGCAATCCGCATCGAACGTCTGAGCAAGACTTTCAGCAATGGTCGCAAGGCGCTCGACGAAATCGACCTGCGGGTCGAACAAGGCGAAATGGTTGCGCTGATCGGCGCGTCCGGCTCGGGCAAGTCGACGTTGCTGCGTCACATCGCCGGCTTCACGGCATCGGATGCGCAGCCTTCGCAAGTCTCGATACTCGGCCGCCCGATCCAGCAGAACGGCCGCATCGTGCGCGAAGTGCGCAGCATTCGCCGCGACATCGGCTTCGTGTTTCAGCAGTTCAATCTTGTGAACAGGCTGAGCGTCGAAGCGAACGTGCTGATCGGCGCGCTCGCGCGGCTGCCGTTGTGGCGCAGGCTCACGGGCGCGTTTCCGCGCGGCGAACGCGAGCTGTCGATGTCGGCGCTCAATGAGGTCGGCATCGGCGAGCATGCGCGCGAACGCGCGTCGAATCTGTCGGGCGGCCAGCAGCAACGCGCTGCGCTGGCGCGCACGCTCGTGCAGCAGGCACGCATCATCCTCGCCGACGAGCCGATCGCATCGCTCGACCCCGAGTCGTCGCGCCGCGTGATGGACATGCTGCGCACGCTGAACGTCGAACATCAGCTGACGGTGCTGGTGTCGCTGCATCAGGTCGATATCGCGATGCAGTACTGTAAGCGCACGATCGCGATGCGGCGCGGCAAGGTCGTCTATGACGGGCTTTCGTCCGCGCTCACGCCCGCGCTCCTGCAAAAGCTCTATGGCGACGACGCGCGCGAGTTGCTCGAAGACAACCCTGCCGCCGACAGCACGCCAGGCACGTCGTCACGCGCGCGCGTCATACCGTTCGATGCGGCGCGTTCCGCCTGACCGCTTTCTTTTCAACAGCAACGCAGTATCCGACTCACTCACCTGGATCAGAAACTCATGAAATTTTTGCGCTCTCTGCTCGTCGGCGTCGCGGCCGTGTCGGCTTTCGCCAGCTTCGCCGCTCAAGCCGAAGATCTGAACCTCGGCATCATCTCGACCGATTCGTCGTCGGTGCTCAAGCAACGCTGGCAGCCGCTCATCGACGACATGAACAAGCAGACGGGGCTGAACGTCAAGGCGTTCTTCGCGACCGACTACGCGGGCATCATCGAAGGCATGCGTTTCAACAAGGTGCAGGTCGCGTATCTCGGCAATGCATCGGCGATGGAAGCCGTCGATCGCTCGAATGGCGAAGTGTTCGCGAAGACGACTTACGCGAACGGCGAAGCCGGCTACTACTCGCTGCTGATCACGAACGTGAACAGCCGCTTCAAGACGCTCGACGACGTGTTCAAGAACACGAAGGACGTGACGCTCGGCTTCGGCGATCCGAACTCGACGTCGGGCACGCTGATCCCCGGCTACTACCTGTTCGCGAAGAACAACGTGAACGTGCGCACGGGGTTCAAGACGGTGATGCCCGCGAGCCACGAAGCGAATCTGCTCGCCGTCGTGAACAACAAGGTCGACATCGCGACGAACAACACCGAGCAGATCGACTCGCTGAAAAAGCACCACCCCGAGCAGTTCGCGCAAGTGCGCGTGCTGTGGAAATCGCCGCTGATTCCGTCGGACCCGCTCGTGTATCGCAAGGATCTGCCGGAGGCGACGAAGGAAAAGGTGCGCAAGTTCTTCTACGGCTACGGCAAGACCGACGCGCATGAAAAGGCCGTGCTGGCGAACATCTTCGGCTATAGCGGCTTTGCGCCGTCGACGGACGCGCAGCTCGCGCCCGTTCGCCAGGTCGCGCTGTTTCAGCAGAAGCAGAAGATCGAAGCCGACACGTCGCTGTCCGACGCAGACCGCAAGACGCAGATGGCCGCGATCGACGCCAGGCTGTCCGCACTCAGCGCAGCACAAAAGCAATGAACGCAGCCGACCTGAGCGCCGACCGCTCGACCACTTCGTCCTCGCAGCCGTCGAAGGCGACGGCTGCGGCGGCGGGCAAGCGCAGCTGGACATCGCTCGTCGGCTGGATTGCCGTGATCGCCGTGCTGGGCCTGTCGTGGCATCCCGCCGATATGCGCCCGCTCGATCTGCTGTCCGATTCGGGCAACATGGGCCAGTTCGCGCGGGACTTCTTTCCGCCTGACTTCAGCGACTGGCGCACGTATCTGCACGAAATGATGGTGACGCTCGCCGTCGCGGTGTGGGGCACCGCGCTGTCGCTCGTGTGCGCGGTGCCGTTCGGCCTGCTGTCCGCGCACAACATGGCGCCCGCGTGGGTCGTGCAGCCCGTGCGCCGCATCATGGACGCGTGCCGCGCGATCAACGAAATGGTGTTCGCGATGCTGTTCATCGTGGCGGTCGGACTCGGGCCATTCGCCGGCGTGCTGGCGTTGTGGGTGCACACGACGGGCGTGCTCGCGAAGCTCTTCGCCGAGGCCGTCGAAGCAATCGATCCGCGTCCCGCCGAAGGCGTGCGCGCGACGGGCGCAACGAGCCTCGACGAGATCATCTATGGCGTGCTGCCGCAGGTGCTGCCGCTGTGGATTTCGTATGCGCTGTACCGCTTCGAATCGAACGTGCGCTCGGCGATGGTGGTCGGCATGGTCGGCGCGGGCGGCATCGGCGTCGTGCTGTATGAGTCGATCCGCTCGTTCAACTACTCGCAGACGGCAGCCGTGATGCTGATGGTGATCGTCGTCGTGACGGTGATCGACCTGCTGTCGGCGAAGCTCCGCGAGCGCGTGATCTGAGCGTTCGAGGCGCGTCGATTGGAAGCGGCGCTTGCGCAGGCCTCGATCGGGGCCCGCGCAAGCGCCGCGTTTTCTTTGGTTCTCGCCGTTCGGCGCGGGTCTGGGCGTCGGCTTTGGCTCACTAGCACGCCGCCCGCGCGATTTCCACAAATCCCCTCCTGTTCGCACAAAAAGCCACAGCAAATCGCCGGTCTGCGGAATAATCACTCTTTTGCTGTCCCCTCTTTCCTTCGATGGACACCCTCATCGTTCTGCTCGTCCTGTTGTCCGCGATGCTCCACGCGAGCTGGAACGCGTTCCTGCGCCTCGCCGAAGACCGCATCTGGCTGCTCGGCATGATGTCGATTCCGTATCTCATCGTCAGCGCGATCTGCGTGGCCGTGCTGCCGTTGCCCGCACGGGGCGCGTGGCCGTACATCGCGGCGTCTGTCGTGCTCGAATTCGGCTATTGCCTCGCGCTGATCCGCGCGTATCGCAGCGGCGATTTCGGACAGATCTATCCGATTGCGCGCGGGCTCTCGCCGCTGCTCGTGTTCGCCGGCGCGCTCGTGTTCGCGCACGAGTCGCTGAAGCCGCTGGCGGCGACGGGCATCGCGCTGGTGTCGCTCGGCATCGTGTCGCTCGCGTTTCGCCGCGACATGCGCTTTTCCGGCGAGAGCGTGCCCTACGCGCTGCTGACGGGCCTCTTCATTGCGTCGTACTCGGTCGTCGATGGCATCGGCGCGCGCGTCGCGGGCAACGGCATGAGCTACATCATGTGGGTCTATCTGCTGTGGAACGTGCCGCAGTTCCTGCTCGTCTGGTATTGGCGCGGCGGCGCGAAGGGACTCTTCACGTCGCGTGAGACGATGGTCAAAGGGATGCTCTCGGGCGTGATCGCGCTGAGCGCGTATTGCCTGATCATCGAGGCATACCGCTATCTGCCCATCGCGATGGTGTCCGCGTTGCGCGAGCTCAGTTCGATTTTCGCGGTGCTGATCGGCTTTTCGTTCATGCACGAGCGGCTGACGGCACGCCGTATCTTCGCGTGCACGCTCGTCACGCTCGGCGCGGTGCTGATCCGGTTATAGCGGCTTTACTGACGCGACTTTCACGCGCACTCGCGCACACGCACGCGCACTCACGCGAAGAGCGGCAAGGTCGCGTCGATGGCTTGCGCGAGCGTGTCGAATGCGGGCGCGATCTCGTCGTCGGGCACGCACGCATAGCCGATCAACAGCCCCGACTGCGCGCGCGACGCCTGCGCGTAATACCCCGACAGCGGACGCACGACGATATTGCGTTCGAGCGCGGCCGCGGCGACGGCGCGATCGTCGGTGCCTTCGGGAAGCTGCATCACCAGATGCAGGCCCGCATCTCCGCCGACGGCGGGCAACGCGTCGCCATAGCGACTCGCGGCGGCGTCCAGCAACGCGGAACGCCGCTGGCCATAGAGCGTGCGCATCTTGCGGATGTGCGACGTGAAATGCCCTTCGCTGATGAACTCCGCGAGCATCGCCTGCTGCAGCAACTGCCCTTCGCGATAGAGCTCGGCGCTCGCCGTCGCGAAGCTCTCGGCCAGCGCTTCGGGCGCGACGAGATAGCCGATCCGAAGCCCCGGAAACAGCGTCTTGCCGAAGCTGCCGACATAGATCACCTGCCCCGTCGTGTCGAGTCCCTGCAACGAAGCAAGCGGCCGGTTGCCGTAGCGGAATTCGCTGTCGTAGTCGTCTTCGATGATCCAGCACTGGTGCTGCCGCGCGTATTCGAGCAGCATCCGCCGACGCGCGAGACTCATCACCATGCCGAGCGGGTACTGGTGCGACGGCGTCACGAGCATCAGCTTCGGTGGATGCGCGAGATCGTCGGGCGACGGGTTGATGCCTTCCTCGTCGACGGCAATCGGCCGCGATTTCAATCCCGACACGTGCATCACGCTGCGCACGCCCCAATAGCACGGATCTTCCGTCCAGATCACGTCGCCGGGATCGGTCAGCAGACGCACGGCCAGATCGACGGACTGGTGAATGCCCGTCGTGATGACGATCTGCTCGGGCGTGCAGCGCACCGAGCGCGACGTGCGCAGATAGTCCGCGAGCGCGTGGCGCAGCAGGGACAGGCCGCCGCCCGGCGCGTAAGTGAGCAGATCGGGCCGCAGACGCCGCCAGTACTTGTTGTGCAGGCGGCTCCACACGCGCGCGGGAAAGCGCGTGACATCAGGCACGCCGGGCATGAACGCGCCCCATTGACGCTTCGACACGCCCGCGCCCGCGATCAGCCGCGAGCCGCGCTGCGACAGCGCCCGCGTGACGGGCTGGGCGGGCAGCAGCGCTTTCGACCGGGCAGGCGGCAGCGCCTGCTGCAACTGCTCCAATGCGCTCGAACGCATCGGCATGGCCTGCGCATCGGGCGATCCGACGATTTCATCCGGCGACGTATCGGCGACGAACGTGCCGCGCCCCGTCGCGGACGACACATAACCTTCCAGCGCCAGTTGCTCGTAGACCTGCGTGACCGTGTTGCGCGCGATGCCCAGTTCGCTCGCGAGCAGCCGCGACGACGGCACCTTGCTACCCGCCGGCAACTCGCGCGTGAGGATCGCCTGTTGCAGCAGCCGATGCAGCTGCCGGTACACGGGCTGACCGTTGCCACGGTCGAGACGCTGGGCCAGCCAGTCGGACAGTACGCTCGCGCGCATGAATTGGCTCCTGGTTTTTTATTGAAATGGCTCTGAAACCTAGAGCCAAATATAAGTATAGTCGCTGCATGTGCCGCGACGAACGCGAGCGCGCGAACGAACCCAACCAGGAGATCTCCGTGAAGAATGCCGAACTGAAGAGCCGCAAGGACGCCGCCACGCCGCGCGGCGTGGGCGTGATGTGCGATTTCTACGCTGCGCGCGCGGAGAACGCGGAGTTGTGGGACATCGAGGGCCGTCGCGTGATCGACTTCGCGGCGGGCATTGCCGTGTGCAACACGGGCCATCGCCATCCGAAGATCGTCGAGGCCGTGCGCGCGCAACTGGACCAGTTCACGCACACGGCGTATCAGATCGTGCCGTATGCGTCGTATGTCGAGCTGGCCGAGAAGATCAACGAGCGCGCGCCGGGCGACTATCCGAAGAAGACGGCGTTCTTCACGACGGGCGCCGAGGCCGTCGAAAACGCGATCAAGATCGCGCGCGCGGCGACGGGCCGTTCGGGCGTGATCGCGTTCACGGGTGCCTTTCATGGCCGCACGATGATGGGCATGGCGCTGACGGGCAAGGTCGCGCCGTACAAGCTGAGCTTCGGCCCGTTCCCCGCCGATGTTTTCCATGCGCCGTTCCCGAATCCGCTGCATGGCGTGACCACGGCCGACTCGCTGAAGGCGATCGAGCATCTGTTCAAGGCCGATATCGATCCGAAGCGCGTCGCGGCGATCATCTTCGAGCCGGTGCAAGGCGAAGGCGGCTTCTATCCGGCGCCCGCCGAGTTCGTGCGCGCGCTGCGCAAGCTGTGCAACGAGCACGGCATTCTGCTGATCGCCGATGAAGTGCAAACGGGTTTTGCGCGCACGGGCAAGCTGTTCGCGATGCATCACTACGACGTCGTGCCCGATCTGATGACGATGGCCAAGAGTCTCGCGGGCGGCATGCCGTTGTCGGGCGTGGTCGGCCGCGCGGATGTGATGGATGCAGCCGCGCCCGGCGGACTGGGCGGCACGTATGCGGGCAATCCTTTGGCGGTGGCTGCGGCGCATGCCGTGCTGTCGATCATCGATGAAGAAAAACTTTGCGAGCGCGCCGTCGAACTCGGCGACCGGCTCAAGGGCCGCCTCACAGCGCTGCAGGCAGAAGTGCCGCAGATGGCCGACGTGCGCGGGCCCGGCGGGATGGTGGCCGTCGAGTTCTGCAAGCCAGGCACGTCGGAGCCCGATGCCGATTTCACGAAGCGCGTGCAGACGCGCGCGCTCGAACGCGGGCTTCTGCTGCTGGTGTGCGGCGTCTATTCGAACGTCATCCGCTTCCTGTTCCCGCTGACGATTCAGGATGCCCTCTTCGACGAGGCGCTCGCCATTCTCGAAGATGCGCTGAAAGAGACCGTGGGCGTCGCTGCCTGAAGTCGCCGACAAGCAAAGGACAAACCGAGATGACCGATCTGCGTAGCAAACTGAAAGACCCGTCTCTGCTGCAAGGCAACGCGTATATCGACGGCGAATGGCAAGGCGCCGACAACGGCGAAACGTTCGAAGTACTGAACCCGGCGACGGGCGAGCTCATCGCGCACGTCCCGCGCATGGGCGCGCAGGAGACGCGCCGCGCGATCGAAGCGGCGAACAAGGCGTGGCCCGCATGGAAGGCGAAGACAGGCAAGCAGCGTGCGGAAATCCTGCGCAAGTGGAACGACCTGATGCTCGCGAACGCCGACGATCTCGCGTTGATTTTGACGACGGAGCAAGGCAAGCCGCTCGCCGAAGCAAGGGGCGAAATCGGCTACGCGGCCTCATTCCTCGAATGGTTCGGCGAAGAAGCGAAGCGGGTTTACGGCGACACGATCCCGACGGTAGCCAGCGACAAGCGCATCGTCGTGACGAAAGAGCCCGTCGGCGTGTGCGCTGCGATTACGCCGTGGAATTTCCCGGCGGCGATGATTACGCGCAAGGTCGGCCCGGCGCTCGCGGCCGGCTGCCCGATCATCGTCAAGCCTGCCGAAGCCACGCCGCTGTCGGCGCTCGCGCTTGCCGTGCTCGCCGAGCGCGCGGGCGTGCCGGCCGGCATCTTCAGCGTCGTCACCGGCGATCCGAAACCGATCGGCGGCGAGATGACCAGCAACGCCATCGTGCGCAAGCTGTCGTTCACGGGATCGACGGGCGTCGGGCGTCTGCTGATGGCGCAGTGCGCGCCGACCGTCAAGAAGGTATCGCTCGAACTCGGCGGCAACGCGCCGTTCATCGTGTTCGACGATGCCGATCTCGATGCGGCCGTCGACGGCGCAATCGCATCGAAGTACCGCAACAGCGGCCAGACCTGTGTGTGCACGAACCGCTTCTATGTGCACGACAGCGTCTACGATGCGTTCGCGGAGAAGCTGAGCGCAGCCGTCGCGAAACTCAAGGTCGGATACGGCACCGAGCAAGGTGTGCAGCAAGGGCCGCTCATCAACGAAGCAGCGGTGCTCAAGGTCGAATCGCATATCGAAGATGCGCTCGGGAAAGGCGCGCGCGTCGTGACGGGCGGCAAGCGTCATGCGCTCGGTCACGGCTTCTTTGAGCCGACCGTGCTCGCCGATGTGACGCCGGACATGAAAGTGGCCCGCGACGAAACGTTCGGGCCGCTCGCGCCGCTGTTCCGCTTCACGTCGGACGCCGAAGTGATCGAGATGGCGAACAGCACCGAATTCGGCCTCGCGTCGTACTTCTATAGCCGCGATATCGGCCGCATCTGGCGCGTCGCGGAAGCGCTGGAGTTCGGGATGGTCGGGATCAATACGGGCGCAATCTCGAATGAAGTCGCGCCGTTCGGCGGCGTCAAGCAGTCGGGCCTGGGCCGCGAAGGCTCGCACTATGGGATCGACGAGTATGTCGTGATCAAGTATATGTGCATGGGGGGCGTGTGATTCCCTGAGTAGCACGCGTAAACGAACAGGCCGGTTGCCTGTCATGCAACCGGCCTGTTTCGTTTCATCACAACCTCATCACCCCACCCCCGCCGTCTCACCCGCATGATACGAAGAGCGCACGAGCGGTCCGGACACCACTTCCCTGAACCCCATCCTCAGCCCCTCCGCTCTGAATGCATCGAACGTATGCGGCGAAACATACCGCCTGACGGGCATATGGAATTTCGATGGCGCGAGATATTGCCCGATCGTCAGCACATCGACTTCGTGCTCCCGGATGTCGCGCATCGTGTCCAGCAACTCATCGTCGCGTTCGCCGAGGCCCGCCATCAAGCCCGACTTCGTGACGACGGATGCATTCGCCTTCTTCACGCGCCTCAGCAACGCCAGCGAGCCGCGATAATCCGCGCCCGCCCGCGCCGCCCGATACAGCGAAGGCACCGTCTCGACGTTGTGATTGAACACATCCGGCCACGCAGCGGATAACGCATCGAGCGCGCGATCGACACGTCCCCGGAAGTCCGGCGTCAACACTTCGACGCGTATGCCCGGCACGCGCTCTCGCAACAGCGCGACACAGCGCGCGAAATGCGCCGCGCCGCCGTCGCGCAGATCGTCGCGATCCACCGACGTGATCACCACATAGCGCAGCCCCAATGCGGCCACGGCATCGGCGAGCCGCGCCGGTTCTTCGTCGTCGAGCGGCAACGGACGGCCGTGCGCGACGTCGCAGAACGCGCAACGGCGCGTGCAGATACCGCCCATGATCATGAACGTCGCCGTGCGCTGTCCGAAGCATTCGCCGATATTCGGGCACATCGCCTCCTCGCACACCGAATGCAGACGATGCTCGCGCAGTATCGACGCCATGCCCGCCACCGTCTCGCTCATCATCGGCCGCGCGCGCAGCCATGACGGCTTCGGCAACGCGTCACGGCGCTCGGGCGGCACGACCTTCACGGGAATGCGCGCGAGCTTCTCGCGCGCACGCTTGCCGTGCTGCCCAAGCGCAGTCACGCTGTCGTGCGCGGACGTCTGCGGCGCGCCATCCATCGTCACGCTCCGAAGAAGTCGTTGAGCAGGCGGTTCACTTCGGAAGCCGACTCCATCTGCACCATGTGCCCCTTGCCTTGCAGCACATGCACGCGGATATCGCCGGGCAATCCCTGCGCGTAGCTCGCCGGAATGATCTGGTCCAGCTCGCCCCAGATCACGAGCGTGCGCGGCGCGAGACTGTCGATACGCTCGCGATAGCTGCGCTGCTGCACGCCTTCGCTGAACGACGACGACGCGATCTTCTGCAACGTCTCGCTCACGCCTTCGAGCCGCTTGTACTTCACGATGTCCTCGACGAGTTGTCGCGTGACGAGCGAGCCATCGGCGAAAAGCTTCGTCAGATGCGGCTTCAGCGTATTGCGGCTGTTGCCCGCGACGAATCCGTCGATGTACTCGCGATTGATCTCGCTGCCCAGCCCAGCGCCCGAGATCAGCGCAAGCGACGCCACACGCTGCGGCGCCCTGTCGGCCACCGTCATCGCGACGAGACTGCCCATTGAGTGCCCGACGAGATGCGCGCGCTCGATGCCGCGATCGTCGAGAAACGCGATCACGCTGTCGGCGAGTTCGTCCGCGCTGCCCGACTCGACGGCTTTCGTCGATTCGCCATGTCCCGGCAGATCGAGCGCATACACCGTGCGATGCGCGGCAAGGTCGGCGTGATTGAAGAGCCAGTTGTTCAGATCGCCGCCGAAGCCGTGGATCAGCACGGCGGGCGTGCCGCCTTCGCCGATCTTCAGGTAACGGACCGTGCGTCCGCCGATTTGCGCTTTCTCGGGCTGCGGGCCTGCATCCGCAGAATCGGCGGCAAGCGGCACGAAGTCGCGCTGAAATGCTTCGACGGCTGCATCGATGTCGGCGTCCGAATCGTCGGCATCGGATACCACGCCCAGCAGCGCCCCGACGGGCAGCGTGTCGCCCTCCTGCGCGATCTGCCGGCGCAACGTGCCGTCGAACGCGCATTCGACACCCGACGCGATCTTGTCGCTCTCCACGTCGAGTACTTCATCGCCCTTCGCCACCTTGTCGCCTTGCGATTTCAGCCAGCCGTTGACCTGCCCCTGCTCCATCGACAGGCCCCACTTGGGCATCGTGATCATGTGAATCGACATTGCTCAGTTCCTCGCTTGGTGCATGTTGATGCCGCGTCAATGCTGCGTCTCTTTGACGGCGGCGGCGATCTTGTCCGCCGACGGAATGTAGAGATCCTCGAGCACGCCCGAGAATGGCGCGGGCGTATGCGGTGCCGTCACGATCCCGATGGGCGCCTTCAGCGAATGGAACGCTTTCTGCGCAACGAGCGCTGCGATGTCGGTCGCCACCGAGCAACGCGGATTCGCTTCGTCCACCACGACGACGCGGCCCGTGCGTTCCGCGCTCTCCAGAATCGTGTCCTCGTCGAGCGGGGACGTCGTGCGCAGATCGATCACCTCGGCCTTGATGCCGTCTTTCGCGAGCCTGTCGGCGGCGTCCGTTGCGTAGTGCACCATGCGGCCATACGTGACGATGGTCGCGTCGTCGCCTTCACGCACGACATTCGCTTCGCCGAACGGAATCGAATACAGCTCTTCGGGCACATCGCCTTCGCGGCTGTACAGCAGCTTGTGCTCGCAGAAAATGACGGGATCGTTGTCGCGGATCGCCTGGATCATCAGGCCCTTCGCGTCATAAGGCGTCGACGGGCACACGACCTTGAGCCCCGGCACGTGCGTGAACAGCGACGTCAGCATCTGCGAGTGCTGCGCGGCCGCGCGCAGGCCCGCGCCCTGCATCGTGCGGATCACGACGGGCGTCACGGCATTGCCGCCGAACATATAGCGGAATTTCGCGGCCTGATTGAAGATCTGATCGAAGCACACGCCCATGAAGTCGATGAACATCAATTCGGCGACGGGACGCATGCCCGCCGCCGCCGCGCCCACAGCCGCGCCGATGAAGCCGCCTTCGGAGATCGGCGTGTCGAGCACGCGGCCCGGATACTTGTGGAAGAGCCCTTTCGTGACGCCGAGCACGCCGCCCCATGCGTCCTGCTCGCCGGGCGCACCCGCGCCGCCTGCGTTGTCTTCGCCCATCACGATGACGCTTTCGTCGCGCGCCATCTCCTGACTCAGTGCTTCGTTGATCGCCTGAGAAAATGTGATCTTGCGTGCCATGTCTGTCTCCAGATTCGTTTGAAGAGGGTGATCGCGATGAGTTACGGATACGACACGTACACGTCGGTCAGCAGGTCGGCTTCCGTCGGCAGCGGCGCTGACTTCGCCTTCACGACGGAATCGTCGATCAGCGCTTTCACGTCCGCGTCGATCTTGCGCAGATCGTCGGACGTCAACATCTCCGCGCGCACGACGCGCTCTTCGAAACGCTTCAGGCAATCCTTTTCGTCACGCAACTTCTGCACTTCGCCCGGCGCGCGATAGGTCTGCGCATCGCCTTCGAAGTGGCCGAAGTAGCGCGACAGCTTCACTTCGATGAGCGTCGGTCCGCCGCCTCCGCGCGCGCGTTCGATCGCTTCGCCCAGCGCTTCATGCACCGCGAAGAAATCGAATCCGTCGACGATCACGCCCGGCATGCCGAAGCCGCTCGCGCGGTCCGCGATGTTGTCCGACGACACCGACCATGTCGACGACGTCGCCTCCGCATAGCCGTTGTTCTCCGCGACGAAGATCGCCGGCAGACGCCACACGCTCGCGAGGTTCATCGATTCGAAGATC
This sequence comes from Paraburkholderia diazotrophica, assembly GCF_038900755.1. Lineage (GTDB taxonomy): Bacteria > Pseudomonadota > Gammaproteobacteria > Burkholderiales > Burkholderiaceae > Paraburkholderia > Paraburkholderia diazotrophica_A. The sequence continues at coordinate 149,983 of NZ_JBBPEN010000006.1, read as the reverse complement.
ACGCCCTGGTTCGATGCGCCATCGCCGAAGAAGCACACGCCCACGCCGCCCGTCTTCTTCAGCTTCGCCGCGAGCGCCGCGCCGCAGACGAGCGGGCCGCCCGCGCCGACGATGCCGTTCGCGCCGAGCATCCCCTTCGACAGATCGGCGATGTGCATCGAGCCGCCCTTGCCTTTGCACACGCCCGTCTGCCGGCCGTAGATCTCGGCCATCATCCCGTGCACGTCGACGCCCTTCGCGATGCAGTGACCGTGGCCGCGGTGCGTCGTCGCCACATAGTCGCGGTCGTTCAGATGCAGCATCGTGCCCACGGCCGACGCCTCTTCGCCGGCGTACAGGTGCACGAAGCCGGGTATCTCGCCCGTCGCGAACTCGACGTGCAGGCGCTCTTCGAACTCGCGAATGGTGCGCATCGACCGATACGCTTCCAGCAGTTTCTCCCTGCTCAACTGACTCGAAACAGACATGGTGTGTCTCCTTGATGATGTCGATCGTGACTGCAGCGGTCGCGGAGTGGGCTCCGCTTGATTGAATGAACTCCCTTTGTTTCGCGTGCGCTTGTGACTGTGCTTACGACTGCATGTATGCATGCGCTCGCGCGATGGCATGCATCGATGCGCCCGCCATCTCGCGCATCAACTGGCGCGACGCCGCGAAGCGCAGCGTGCGGCTCACGTCGACGGTCAACGGGCCGCTCCAGTCGAGCGAGATTTCATAGCGGTCGTCGCGTTCTATTTCGATTTCGCGCTCGCCGTCGAACGCAAGCGTGCCGCGGCACGCATCGACGGGCAGCCAGTCGCCGACCTCGAAGCGCTCGCAGCTGCGCATCGTCACCTGATCGATGCGGCCCGGCGCGATCGGCGCGAAGATGGGCACGCCATCGCCGTTGAACGCGCCATGCTCGTCGGGCCGCGCGAACGTCAGGTGCAAGCCGTGCGGCGCGGTGCGCTCGACAGGCGCCCACGCGCCGCCGATCGATGACAAACCGATGCCGTCGGGCGAAGCAAACGTGAGAAAGAGCGACTCGATATCCGATGGCTCGGACACGGCGCGCGCACCGACGAAACGCTGACGGCTCACGCACACGTCGACGAGCGCGATCTCTTCGCGGCCACGATTCGGACCCGCGACGCAGCGCACGACGAGCCGCTTGTTACGCGTCAACGCGACATCGGGCGGCACGACGCCCGACGCGACGAGCGCGCCCGCAAGACCCGCTACCGTCGCTTCGCGCATGTCGGGAAACGCGTTGTTGGTGCCCGTCGAAAGCGTCAGCAGCGGCACGCCGCCGCTATGCGCGGCCACTGCGCGATGCGTTCCATCGCCGCCCAGCACGGCGATCAGCTCGACCCCTGCGCGCACCATGTAAGCCGTGCCCGCATGCGTATCGGCGACGGACTCGGTGATGGGCAGATCGACGAACTCGACTTCGGGCCAGCGCTCGGCTGAACCTGTCGCCGCGTGCGTGTCGAGCGCGCGCAGCAGCAGCGACGCGACACCCGTGCGATCGCGCAACGTGAGCACGCGATCGACGCCCAGCGCGCCGAGTCCCGCGAGCAGACGCACGACCATGTTGGCCTTCTCGGCCGTCGGGAATACGGACGCATGGGTCGTGAGGCGGCGAATGTCGCGACCCGACGCGGGGTTCGCAATCACGCCGACAGTGGTGGGCGATGCCACGGGCTTGTCTCCTGATGTGCTTGTCGATAGCGGCTTGCGTGTCGTGCGCGAAGGTGCGCAAAGACCGCTTCGTGTGACGGGCATTACTGCAACACGCATGCCAACGTCTCGATGCGTTCGCGCGAAGCGCTGAAAGCCTTGTGCGGCGAGGGTTTCAGGCAATCGACACGATGCAGGCGCAGACGCGACAGCCGTCGCATGACGCAGCGCACATGACGCACATCGCGCCTCTCGCGATGCGCATGTCGTCGCGATGGGCCGCGCATGCGTTGCGCCATCGAACGATGCGCGTCTCACGACTGTCTCACGCACGGTTGAGACGTTTGTCTCAGCCGTCTCGTGTGTTGCGATGCAATGTGATCGCGCGGGCGGGATGTGCTACAAGAAACTCCGGTCAGCACGATCGACATCATTCGACAGAAACCGTGGGGACTGTCCAGAGCGCCTGCCGCTCGCCGGGAGCCAACCATGCCTTATGTCTCTCAAACGCAGCACATCGACCGCGTGCGCGGCGCGATCGAAGGACGCCTGCCCGCGCCTGCCAATTCATCGCGCCTCGTCTCGTCGTGGCAGCGTTCGTATGAGCAATACCGGCTCGATCCGGGCTCGGTGATCGGCCCGCGCGTGCTGACGTCCGCCGAGCTGCGCGAAGTCCAGGGCAAGGAAGAAGCGTTCTTGCGCGCATCGGGCCAGTGCCTCACGCGCCTGCACGACATGATCCGCGTGGCCGACTACTGCGTGATGCTGACCGATGCGCACGGCGTCACGATCGAGTACCGGATCGACCGCGACCGGCGCGGCGATTTCAAGCATGCGGGCCTCTATATCGGCTCGTGCTGGTCGGAGCGCGAAGAAGGCACGTGCGGCGTCGCCAACGTGCTGACGGATCTCGCGCCCATCACCGTGCACAAGACCGATCATTTCCGCGCGGCCTTCACGACGCTCACGTGCAGCGCGTCGCCGATCTTCTCGCCGTCGGGCGAACTGATCGGCGTGCTCGATGCGTCGGCCGTGCAGTCGCCCGACAACCGCGACAGCCAGCGCCTCGTGTTTCAGCTCGTGCGGCAAAGCGCGGCGCTGATCGAAGACGGCTACTTCCTCAATCAGACGGCGCAGCATTGGGTGATCTTCGGACACCAGAGCCGCAACTTCGTCGAGGCGCAACCCGAAGTGCTGATCGCGTTCGACGAATGCGGCAACATCGCCGCATCGAACCGCAAGGCGCAGGAGTGCATCGCGGGGCTCGCCGGGCCGCGTCATGTCGACGAGATCTTCGATACGTCGGCCGTGCATCTGCACGACGTGGCGCGCACGGATACCATCGTGCCGCTGCGTCTGCGCGCGACGGGCGCGCTGCTCTACGCGCGCATTCGCGCGCCGTTGAAGCGGTCTTCGCGTATCGCGCCTGTGGCTTCTGCCGCCACGACCGCTATCGGCGCATCATCCGATGCGCTCACGGATACGAGCCTCGACGCGATCAGCCGCTTCCTGCACAGCAGCGATTCGCGCATCGCGCGCAACGCGGAAGTCGCGCTGCGGATCGCCGGCAAGCATCTGCCGGTTCTGATTCTCGGCGAAACGGGCGTCGGCAAGGAAGTGTTCGCGCAGGCGCTGCATGCGTCGGGCGCGCGGCGCGCGAAGCCGTTCGTCGCCGTGAATTGCGGCGCAATTCCCGATTCGCTGATCGAGAGCGAACTGTTCGGCTACGCGCCCGGCGCGTTCACGGGCGCGCGCAGCAGAGGCGCGCGAGGCAAGATCGCGCAGGCGAATGGCGGCACGCTGTTCCTCGATGAAATCGGCGACATGCCGCTCAATCTGCAGACACGTCTGCTGCGCGTGCTCGCCGAAGGCGAAGTGCTGCCGCTAGGCGGCGACGCGCCCGTGCGCGTCGATATCGACGTGATCTGCGCGACGCACCGCGATCTGGCGCGCATGGTCGACGAAGGCACATTCCGCGAAGACCTGTACTACCGTTTGAGCGGCGCAACGCTGCATATGCCGCCGCTGCGCGAGCGCGCAGATATTCTCGATGTCGTGCGTGCCGTCTTCGACGAGGAAGCGCAAAGCGCGGGACATGTGCTCACGCTGGATGCGCGCCTCGCGGGGCGCCTCGCGCGTTTCGCGTGGCCGGGCAATATCCGCCAGTTGCGCAACGTGCTGCGCTATGCGTGCGCGGTGTGCGATGCGACGCGCGTCGAACTGCGGCATGTGTCGCCGGATGTGGCGGCGCTGCTCGCGCCCGATGAAGCAGCGGCACGCCCCGCGCTCGCGTCTATCGACGACGAGCGCGCAAGGATTATCGATGCGCTCACGCGGCATCATTGGCGGCCGAATGCGGCAGCCGAAGCGCTGGGCATGTCGCGCGCGACGCTGTATCGGCGGATTGCGAAACTGGGGATCGTCGGGCCGCATCGGGTTTGATGCTTGCCTGGGCTTGCGCGTTGTGTGCGTGCGTGGCGGCGTGTGAGTGGGGGCGTGCGTGTGCCTGTGTGCGTGTGCCTGTGTGCGTGTGCCCGCGTACATTGTGCCCTTGAGGTGCCGTCGACGTGCCTTCGCGTTCGCGCAATCATCCCGCGTTGAGCGTTGCGATCCGCTCGCCGAGCTTGCGCAAACGCTCGCGCAATTCCGGCGGATCGAGCACTTCCACATGGCCTGCAAAACCGAGCAATTGCTCGGCCGCATAGCCGAACTGTTCGACGGGCAGCGTCACTTCCTGCCAGCCGTTCTGTTCCGAAGGCGGCATGATCTGCGCCTGTTCGACAGCCGCCGCGCCGAGCCGGTGCAGACGCGTGATGCCTTCCGGCGACAACCGCAAGCGCGCCGTGTGCTTGAGCAAGCCCTTCTCGAACGCCGCGACAGTGGACGTCCATTCGTCGCGCAAGTCGAAACCGTCAGGACGTTCGAACGTTTCGTCATGCACCGTCAACTGCGTGATGCTCGACACGCGATAGGTGCGCAACTGCGTACGCACGCGCGCGACCAGATACCATTCGCCGCCCTTCAGCACGAGCCCGAGCGGATCGCGCACGCGCACGCCTTCGTTTTCGTCGCGGCCGCTCCACGTGCGGTACTGCATCGAGATGCGCTTCTGCTCCCACACGGCGCCGGCGAGCATCGTGAGCCACGGCGTCGGCGATGGCCGCTGATACCAGCCGACGGGATCGATATGCAGACGCGAGCCGATGCGCGAGGTGTCGGGCGCGGCATCGGGCAACGCGGTGACGAGCTTGAGCTGCGCGGCACGTAACTGCCCGGACAGACCGAGATCGGATGCCGCGCCCGTCAGGCCGGCGATCGACAGCGTTTCGGCTTCGGCCTTCGTAATGCCCGTCAGCTTCGCGCGATAGCCGTCGAGCAGCGCGAAGCCGCCGCCCGGCCCGCGATCCGCATACACGGGCACGCCCGCCGCGCTCAACTGGTCGATGTCGCGATAGACGGTGCGGATCGACACGTCGAACTCGTCGGCAAGCGCCTGCGCGGTCACACGACCCTTGACCTGCAGCATCAACAGCATCGATACGAGACGGCTGGTCGCCAATTTTGTAACCCTTCCTAATTCATGACATCGGTTGTCAGCTATTGGAGAGTATAAAGGTATTCATCACCGGTGATTCAACGAGGATACGTGGTATGCGCATGACGTATGTGGTCCGTTTTCAGGTGCGGCCCGACAAGCTCGAACACTTTCTGACGCTGCTGAACGGCGTGCTCGACGCGATGCGCGACGAGCCGGATTTTCATGAAGCCGTGCTGCATCGCGACCCCGATTCGCCCTGCCGTCTGATGCTCTACGAGACATGGGAAAGCCGCGAAGACGCGGGCGATGAGCAGATTCACCGGCCGTATCGGCGTGCGTATCACGAGGCGCTCGCCGATCTGCTCGTGCGTCCTCGTGAAGTCACGGAATGGCGCACGATGCGCAGGGATCGCGCCGAACGCGCCGATCTTCACGACCGTCGCAGCGCGCCAACGCTGCAATCGCGCGGCGCAAACGAGCCAGCCGAGGTTCACGCATGAGTGGCTCGCCGCGCGCCGGAAGTCTGAGCGTGATGCAGGGCGCCGCGCTCTATGTGGGCGCCGTGCTCGGCACGGGCGTGATCGCGCTGCCCGCACTCGCCGCCGAGGCCGCGGGCCCCGCGTCGCTCGTTGCCTGGCTCGCGCTCGTCGTGCTGTCGGTGCCGCTCGCGGCCACGTTTGCCGCGCTCGGCGCGCGCTATCCGGACGCGGGCGGCGTATCGACGTACGTGCGCAACGCGTTCGGGCCGCGCATCGCGGCCATCGTCGGCTGGTGCTTTTACTTTGCGGTGCCTGCGGGCGCACCGGCCGCGGCGATGTTCGGCGGCGCGTATGTGGCGGCTGCGTTCGGTGGCGGCGAATGGACGGTAATCGGCACGGCCGCCGCGTTGATGTTGACCGTGACGCTCGCCAACGCGCTCGGGCTTACGGTGTCGGGAAGACTGCAACTCGTGCTCGCCGCGTTGCTCGTCGCGCTGCTGCTTGCGGCCGTGATCGCATCGGCGCCGCATGCGCAAATGACCAATCTGCATCCATTTGCGCCGCGCGGCTGGCTCGCGGTTTTTCCTGCGGCGGCGCTGCTGGTCTGGAGCTTCGCGGGCTGGGAGGCCATCACACATCTCGCCGCCGAGTTTCGCCGTCCCGCGCACGATCTGCCGATGGCGGCGGGCATTGCCGTCGTCGTGGTCGGCGTGCTGTACATGGGCGTCGCGACGGCGAGCGTGATGGTGCTCGGGCCGAACGCGGGCACATCGAGCGCGCCGCTTGCCGAACTGCTCGCGCGAGGGCTCGGCGGCAAGGTGCAGATACTCGCCGCAGTCGCCGCGCTGCTGCTCACGCTCGGCACGATGAACGCCTATTTCGCGGGTGCCGCAAAACTCGGCGCTGCGCTCGGGCGCGACGGCGCGCTGCCGGAATGGCTCGCGCAAGGCAGCCGCGCCGGCGATGTGCCGCGCCGCAGCCTGTTCGTGATCGCAGCGCTTGCCACGTTCGCGCTCGCGGTTGTGGTCGCCGCAGGTGTCGGTCCGAAGCCGCTCGTGCTGCTCACGACAGGCTCGTTCGTCACCGTGTATGCGCTCGGCACGGCGGCCGCGTTGCGGCTCTTGCCGCGCGGCAGCTGGGCGCATCGCTGCGCGCGCGTCGCGCTGGTTGCGGTGGCGGGACTGTGTTGTGCGACGGGCTGGTATCTGTTGTGGCCGCTCGTCATCACAGGCTGTGCATTGCTCTACCTGCGCGTGCGCCGTGTTTTCGTTTCGAGTTCGAGAGCCATTCCATGATGATGCGACGCGCGCGAGAAAACCGGTTGACAATGCATCGACGTCACGACAAACTCGAATGCATGCTGACGCTCACCACCATCGCCTACGCGATTATTAATAACCCAATGGAACGCCATCGCGGCGGGCCTATGGGAGCGTGCGTGCGTTAGATTTCCGCAGCAGCAATCAGTTGAACGATCCCAAGGCCCCGCCGGTAAACGGAAGGGGCCTTTTGTTTTAGCGGCGCCTTCCGTCCTCCGGCTCATTTGACGGAGTGCGTGATGGACAAGGTTTGCCAGCAGTTCACCGATGACGATTCGCGCTGCTTTTCACGCTTGCAGGAAGAGCGATTACCGAGAGTCGTCGTCCACTTCGAAGTACAACCCGGCGCAACGATGTCATGGCGCGTCGAGGCGAACACCGAACTTTTGGTGCAAGGGGCGCGCGTGTGGCTGACGCGCGCGGCGTCGCCGTATGACCACTGGTTGCAGATCGGCGATACGTTCCGCTTGCAGCGCGGCGAGCGTGTCTGGGTCAGCACGGATGGCGATGCGGCTGCACGCCTTTCGCTGACCACCCATCTCGTGACATCGCGCGGCATGCTGGCGCGATTGATCGAGCGTTGCTCTTCGCTGGGCGCCGATATCTTTGCGCCAAGGTCGCGATGAGCGTCTTGCGTTGCGGGGCGGTGTCGTCGGCCGCGCTCGTCGGCCGCGCTCGTCGGTTGCTTGCGTGCCCCGCGCGGCTAACAGCATGCGCGGATCGCAGCGGCATGCTAAAAAGGCCACATCCAAAGCCGAAGTCAAAGCCGCCGCCCCGCAAGCAAGGAGTTTCATGCAGCCTGCCGACAGCGCCGTCCTGCCCGCGCTCGAATGCCGCGCACTGAGCAAGGCATACGACGTGAAGCGCGTCGTGCTCGATCGCCTCGACTTCGCGCTCGGCGCAAGCGAGTTCGTCGCGATCATGGGCGACTCGGGCGTCGGCAAGTCGACATTGCTGAATCTGATCGCGGGCCTCGACCGCGCGGATAGCGGCGACGTGCTGATCGACGGCACGCCCATCTCCACGCTCGACGACGACGCGGCCACGCGCCTACGCCGTCAGAAGCTCGGCTTCGTGTTTCAGGCGTTTCATGTGCTACCGCATCTGACGCTCGCGCAAAACGTCGCGCTGCCGCTGCTGCTCAACGGCATCGCGCCGGCGCGCGCGAACGAAATGCTCGCGGCCGTCGGACTCGAAGGACGCGGCGACGACCTGCCGCGCCAGCTTTCGGGTGGCGAATTGCAGCGCGTCGCGATCGCGCGTGCGCTGGTGCATCGGCCCACGCTGATTCTCGCCGACGAGCCGACGGGCAATCTCGACCCCGACACCGCGCACGAAGTCCTGGCGCTCTTGCGCGAGGAAACGAAAGCAAACGGCGCGGCGACGATGATGGTCACGCATTCGGAGGCGGCCGCGGCCTTCGCGGACCGCGTCCTCGTTTTGAGCGACGGCAAGCTGCACGCAACGCACGTCCGCTCGTCACACGCGCTGCGTCCGTCCGATGAGTGACACTGCATCCGAAGGCAACACGCGACGCACGATCCACGGTCTGCGCACGCTCTCGCGCTGGCTGCTCGCCGCCGAATGGCATAGCCACAAAGGCCGCGCGCTGATTGCGATTGCGACGATCGCGCTGGGCGTCGCGCTCGGCTACGCGGTCCAGCTGATCAACAGTGCCGCGTTCAACGAGTTTTCGGCGGCGGCGCGCAGCCTGTCAGGCGAAGCGGACCTGCAAGTGCGCGGCGCGCAGCCCACGTTCGACGAACGCGCGTATCCGCAGCTTGCGACACAGGCAGGTGTCGCGCTCGCGAGTCCTGTGCTCGAACTCGACGTGACAGTGCCGAGCCGCACCGCGCCGCTGAAAGTGCTCGGCATCGACGTATTCCGCGCAAGCCGCATCGCGCCCGATCTAATAGGCGTGACGGACGGCGATCATCCGTTCGACTCGCTCGCCGACGACGCAATCTTCCTCTCGCCCGCCGCGCAGCAGTGGCTCGGCGTGCGCATCGGCGATACCGTGACGCTGCGCAGCGGCACATCGAATGTGCGCCTGCGCGTCGCGGGCGGCATCGTCCGCGCGCGGGCCGGGCAGCGCATCGGCGTGATGGATATCGCCGCCGCGCAGTGGCGCTTCGGGCGGCTCGGCAAGCTGTCGCGCGTCGATCTGCAACTGGAGCGCGGCGTCGATCGCGAACGTTTCCGGCATGCGTTGCAGGAACGGCTCGGCAGCCGCTTCGTGGTAACGGCGACGCGCGATGTCGAAAGCCGCACCGACCGGCTCTCGCGCGCCTACCGGATCAACATGAACGTGCTCGCGCTCGTCGCGCTTTTCACGGGCGCGTTTCTCGTGTTCTCGACGCAGGCGCTCGGCGTCGTGCGCCGGCGCGCGCAATTCGCGATGCTGCGTGTGCTCGGCATCACGCGCGCGCAGCTATTGCGGCAGATTCTGCTGGAAGGCGCATTGCTCGGTACGTTGGGCGCGACCGGCGGCATCGCGCTCGGCTTCGCGCTCGCTTATGCCGTGCTGCGCTTTTTCGGCAGCGATCTGGGCGGCGGCTATTTTCCGGGCGTGCAGCCAAGCGTCGGTTTCGAGCCCATCGCCAGCGCGATCTTTCTTGCGCTCGGCATCGGCGTCGCGCTGCTCGGCAGTCTCGTGCCCGCGCTCGAAGCGGCGCGCGCGCATCCCGCGCCGGCGCTGAAGGCGGGCGGCGAAGAAGCCGCGCTCGGCAAGCTCTCGACGCCGTGGCCGGCGCTCGGCTGCCTCGCGCTCGGCGTGACACTGACGCAAGCGCCGCCCGTCTTCGATATGCCCATCGCGGGCTATCTCGCCGTCGCGTTCCTGCTGATCGGCGGCATTGCTCTGATGCCGCGCGTCACGTCGCTGCTGTTCCGCGCGTTGAGCCGCGCGCGCGATGGGCGTCAGCGCGCGCCCGTCACGGCACTCGCGCTCGCGCGGCTCGCGAACGCGCCGGGGCAGGCGTCGATTGCGATGGGCGGCGTGCTGTCGAGCTTCACGCTGATCGTCGCGATGGCGATCATGGTGTCGAGCTTTCGCGTGTCGGTTGAGGAATGGCTCGCGCATCTGCTTTCCGCCGATGTCTACGTGCGCGTCGCGCCGAACGGCGATACGGGCGGATTGAATCCGCAGCAGCAGGCGATGCTCGCCGCGACGCGCGGCGTCCGACACGCGGCGTTCGCGCGCACGTCGCAATTGACGCTCGATCCGTCGCGGCCCGCCGTTGCATTGCTCGCGCGCGAAATCGACGCCGCCGATCCGGGCGCGAACCTGCAGATCACAGGCGACATACTTCCGCCGTCCGCGTTGAGAGAGGGGGAAACCCCCGTCTGGGCGTCGGAAGCGATGGTCGATCTGTATGGCTATCACGTAGGTCAACGGCTGACGCTTCCGATCGGCACATTCGGAACATCAAGCGCACCTGGCATGCATGGCCCGGTGTTCGTCGTCGCGGGCATCTGGCGTGATTACGTGCGGCAAACGGGTGCACTCGAAATCCGTCTCGCCGACTATCGGCGGCTGACGGGCGACACCAGCGCCACCGACGCCGCCCTCACGCTCGCTGACGGCGTAAGCGCCGCGCAAGCGATCGCCGCGTTGCGCGCGCTGCCGTTCGCAAGCGCGCTCGACTTCGCACAGCCCGGCGAGATCCGCGCGCGCACGTTGACGATCTTCGATCGCAGCTTCGCCGTCACGTATCTGCTGGAAGCCGTCGCCATCGTGATCGGGCTGTTCGGCGTCGCGGCGACCTTTTCCGCACAGACGCTCTCGCGCTCGCGTGAGTTCGGCATGCTGCGCCACGTCGGCGTAACGCGCGGACAGATTCTCGCGCTGCTCGCGACGGAAGGCGGATTGCTCACGGCGCTCGGCATCGCGATGGGCTGCGCGCTCGGTTTCGCGATCAGTCTGATACTCGTGTTCGTCGTCAATCCGCAGTCGTTTCACTGGAGCATGTCGCTGCATGTGCCGTGGACGTTGCTGTCGGCGCTGGCCGTCGTGATGCTCGCGTCGTCGTGTACGACGGCGGTGGCGGCGGGCCGGCGAGCCGTGTCAGTCGATGCCGTGCGCGCCGTCAGGGAGGACTGGTGATGCGTGGCGTGCGTCTTCTGTCGTTTGTGTTCGCTTGCGCGTTGTGCGCGTCGTCGGCTGCGCTTGCGGGCGAACCGCCCGCCGATTCCCCGTTCGCGAAGGTGACACCCGACAGGCCCGTCGTGTTGCCGCAGGACACGGGCGCGCATCCCGCGTTTCGCACCGAATGGTGGTACGCGACGGGCTGGCTCGAGACACCCGACCATCAGCCGCTCGGCTTTCAGATCACGTTTTTCCGCTCGGCGACGGGCCATCCCGCAAGCGATCCGAGCGCCTTCGCGCCGACGCAGCTGATCATCGCGCATGCCGCGCTCAGCGACCCATCGCTCGGCCGCCTCGTGCATGATCAGAAGATCGCGCGGCAAGGTTTCGGCCTTGCGTATGCGAAGCCGGATAACACCGACGTGCGGCTCGATACGTGGCGCATGGTGCGCGCGCCGGACGGTCACTACGACGTCACGGCCGACGCCGCCGGCTTCGCGCTGCATCTCACGTTCACGCCGACGCAGGCGCCGCTCGTTCAGGGCGCAAACGGCTACTCGCGCAAAGGGCCGCAGCGGGAGCAGGCGAGCTACTACTACAGCGAGCCGCAACTGCGAGTGGCGGGCAGCGTCACTCGCCCCGCCGCCAGTGGCGCCAACGGGGCGTCGGCATCGACGTCCACGCCCGTGACGGGCAACGCGTGGCTCGATCACGAATGGTCGAGCGCGCTGCTCGCCGCCGACGCAGCGGGCTGGGACTGGCTCGGCGCGAATCTGTCGGACGGCGCTGCGCTGATGGCGTTCAAGGTGCGCGGCGTCGACGGACACGCGGTCTGGGCGCATGCCGCGCTGCGTACCGCCGACGGACGCATCACGCAATACGGTCCCGGCGCCGTCGATTTCACGCCCGTCCGCCAGTGGCGCTCGCCGCGCACGAATACGCTGTATCCCGTCGCGACCGTCGTACGGACAGGTAACACGCGTTGGCAACTGACGCCGCTGCTCGACGATCAGGAGCTCGATTCGCGTGAATCGACGGGCGCGCTGTATTGGGAAGGCGCCGTCACCGTTAGTCGTGATGGTCAGCCGGCCGGGCGCGGCTATCTGGAACTGACCGGCTACGGGAACAAGTTGAAGCTGGAACAGCGCTGAACCATATTGCAGCGGGCTGGTAGGTGTTAACCCTGATTTTTGGAAGAATCACTTTCACCAGACGGCCTTAATCTTAAGCGTCCTCTTACATAAACTTCCTTCCACACTGATTGCGAACAGGGCTGTTCGCAAAGTCATAGCAAGGTTGGAGGTTGTCATGAAGTCGCTGGCCAAGGCTGTTGCCGTCGCCGTTGTTCTCGCTGTTCCCGCCATGTCGTTCGCTCAGGCGAACCAGCCTGTCACCCGCGCCCAGGTCCGCGCGGAACTGGTTCAACTGGAGAAGGCCGGCTATCGTCCGGGCTCGGGTTCGGAAGCGCACTACCCGGATGAACTGCTCGCCGCACAGGCGCGCGTGAACGCGCAAAACGGCGCGGCCAGCGGTTACGGCGGCATCGCGAACGGCGTGTCGCAATCGGGTCGCCCCGGTGTTCCGGCTGCGGACTGGAACGCGATGTACGGCCGTCCGTAAGTCGTCGCACGGCTTGAATGGACGAAACGATGGGCGGTTGCGCTGCGCCGCGTCGGCCGTGCCTATTGAGTCGTCGTTATGCATCGCGTCGCGTTGCGTGAACGTTTGAGTTCGTGAACGGACCCGCGCCCGATGCGCAAAAAAGCCTGTCGAGATCGCATCGGGACAGGTTTTTTGCGCGAGAAAAGCGAATGGTGCAGTGGGATCAGGTTGCGCAAGGTCGCATCGGATGTACTTCGGATTCCGTTGCATCTGGCTCGGTCAACCGAACTCCTCCGGGATGCGCGTCTGCACTACAGGCTCATTCGAAGCGGATCAGCAAGTCTTTTGTCCGCCTCTCACTTACCCACAGATTTCGTTGACAACCCTGTGGACAACACCCGGACTCCGCACGCATCTGCTTGACGCGCCACGACTTTTCACGTCGGAGCAAGCACTCGGCACCCGCCGCTATTGATGCGCGCGCACCCGCTCCGGAACGCCCTCCAACCGCTGCCGCACGAACCGCACATGCTCGCGCAGCACGTAGAAGCCGTCAGCGTAGGCGAGCGGCAGCCGCAACGTGTTCAACGAAGCGTCGATCTGATCCAGCTCCATCAGCAGCTTGCTGCGCTCCTCGGCGGACGAGTCGCGCATCGCCTCGCGCTCGATCGCGATCAGCGAGCCGTAGTAGCGATAGATGCGCGAGCGCACGCGCCAGGTGAACAGCGCCGGAATCAGCCGCAACGCGGGGAACAGCAGCACGGCGATCGGCAGCAGCAGCACCAGCAGGCGGTCGACCACGGTCGCGAGCCAAAACGGCAGCGTCCGGTACAGGAAGCTCTTGCCCGACTTGTAGTAGCGCGTCGCGTCCTCGCTGATGCGGAACTCACGCACCGTCGGATTCGGAAACTGCCCCGCCTTCTGCAACAGGCCCGCCATCCCGTGCACTTCCTGCGCCGCTTCGATCAGCAGATCGGAGATCGCCGGATGAAGGTTGTCGCGCGCGACGAGCTCGACGGTCGGGCTGATCAGATGCACGGTCTCGGGCGGAATCCGCCGGCGCAGATCGAGCACGCCGGGCGGCAAGTCGAGTTCGTCGAGATAGGGGAAGATCCGCGTGTAGGCATTCGCCTCGCCGAAGTCCATCACCGAGATGCCGGGGATGCCGAGTAGCCGCAACATCAGCACGCGCGTGGCCGAGTCGCCGCTCAGCAGCGCGGCGTCGACCTGATTCGAGACGAGCGCCTTCGCGGCATCGAGCCCGTCGAGCGGCAGCAGCGTCGTATCGCCACCCGCATAGACGCCGTTCGCTTCGAGCAGATTCAGCGACAGCATCCGCGTCCCGCTGCCCTCGCGGCCGATCGCGATGCGCTTGCCCTCCAGATCCGACAGTTGCGTCAAACCCCGGCCCCGATAGAACACGATGATCGGCACATACGTGACGCTTCCGAGCGACATCAGCGACGTCGTATCCCGTCCGCCAGACACGCCGCCCTGCACGAGCGCGATGTCCACCTTCTGTTTCGGGTCGAGCAACCGGTTGAGGTTCTGCACCGAGCCGTCCGATGCCAGCACATTGAGCGTCACGCCGTTGCGCGCGAGGATCTTTCGATACTCCTGCGCGATCTGCATGAACGAGCTGTCGTGCGGGCCGGCGCTGATCGTGATCGTGCGCGGCGGCGCCGGATCGACGAGCCACACGACGAGCCACACGGCTACCGCGAACAGCAGCACGAATGGCAACGACGTCCATGCCAGATCGCGCCATACGGTATGCGTGTGGTCGCGAATGAAGTGCCGAAAATGCGGACGAAATCCTTTCATGAACCGGCTCGCCTCCGATGTGCGTCATCGTCAATCGTAGCCGTCTCGCGCCGTTCTGGGGAGCACCCGGTATTCGGACTGCGCCGCGTTCATCGGCGCTTTACCCGCGCGAACACGGCCCTCGGCACAAAATTATGCCGAGGGCTTGCGCGATCGAAAGCGTGTCTCTATAATTCGCGCCTTCGCTAGGCTCGTAGCTCAGCTGGTTAGAGCACCACCTTGACATGGTGGGGGTCGTTGGTTCGAGTCCAATCGAGCCTACCAACGAATATATGAAGTACAAGGAAGCGGCAAGCATCGGATGCTTGCCGCTTTTTTTCGTTCTGGCTCTGTGTGAGCTTTCCGTTTTGCGCGCCCTGCCCGCTTTCATTTTCACGACTCGCACGTCGACTTGCGTAGCCTGATACGGCATTACGGCGCAGTCGCTTCCGCTTCGCTTGCGTGACGCGCGATAGCGGCACACATCGGCCCGGGCCAACGAAAAAGCCGAAGAACATCGCTGTCCTTCGGCTTTGGTTCCGTCTTCATCGCGCCTCACGACGCGATGCGCTGATACATCGTCAGCGCCATTAGCGCGACATCATGTTCATGCTGACGTTGTTCATCACCCACACCGTCCCGAACACCAGGAACATTGCGGCAAGCACCGTGTAAGCGAGCGCGAGCGTATTCCAGCGCTGCCCCGACGTCGATACGCTCATGTGCAGGAAAAACACCAGATGCACGACGATCTGCACGACGGCAAGCGCGGCCAGCGCGAGCGGCGCCGAACTGGCAGGCAACCAGCCTTGCATCACGACGCCGAACGCGGCAGCCGTCAACGCCACGGCCAGAACGAAACCGATCACATAGCTGCCGATACCGCCGTGGCCCGCTTCCGCATGAAGCGCGTGTGAATTCGAGTGAGCCATTTAGACCACGCTCCCGAGATAGACAAAGGTAAACACGCCGATCCACACGACGTCGAGGAAGTGCCAGAAGAGGCTCAGGCACGTCAAACGCGTGATCTCGCGCTGCGTCAGTTGCGGCGCGCGCGCCACCTGAATGGCGAGCACGGCCATCCAGATCAGCCCCGTCGCGACGTGCAGGCCATGCGTGCCGACCAGCGCGAAGAACGACGACAGGAACGCGCTGCGCGACGGACCGGCGCCTTCCGCGATCAGATGCGAGAACTCGGTCAGTTCCAGCTTCAGGAACACGAGGCCGAGCACGAACGTGACGGCGAGCCACATCAGCACGGCACGCGGTTTGTCGCGGCGAGCAGCGACCATCGCGAAGCCGTAGGTGATGCTGCTCAACAGCAGCGCAGCCGTTTCGAGAGCGACGCCGGGAAGGTCGAACAGATCCTTGCCCGTCGGCCCGGCGTTGAACTGGTGCGCCATGACGGCGAACACCGCAAACAGCGACGCGAACAGCACGCAGTCGGTCATCAGGTACAGCCAGAAGCCGAACACCGAATGCGATTCGCCGTGATGGCCGTGGCCGTCGACTTCGTTCAAGGTTGCGGCAGAGACTTTTTGCAGCATCACTCGACCTCCGCGAGTGCCAGCGGCGCTTCAGCATGCTTCGGAAGCGGCGCGCGGCCTTTGTTTTCGATTGACCGCACCACGTCGGCCGGAATGTAGTAGCCCTCGTCGCGGCTGAAGCTGCGGCCGATCACGGTCGCCGCGATCGCCACCAGCGACACGATTGCGAGCCACCAGATATGCCACACGGCGGCAAAACCGAGCGCGAGGCTGAACATGCCGATGAAGAAGCCAGCGCCCGTGTTGGACGGCATATGGATGTCCTGATAGTCCGCCTGCACGCCGAGGCCCCGGCCCGTTTCCTTCATGTGCGCGAACGCATCCAGTTCCTCGACGACGGGAATCGTCGCGAAGTTATAGACGGGCGGCGGCGACGAGATCGACCATTCGAGCGTGCGCGCACCCCACGGATCGCCAGTGACGTCGCGATATTCCGGCTTGTTGCGGTTGATGATGCTGACCACCACCTGCGTGACCTGGAACACGACGCCCGTGGCAATCAGCGCGACGCCGCATGCCGCGACGATCATGTACGGCTGCCATGCGGGATTGTCGTAGTGGTTCAGACGGCGCGTCGCGCCCATGAAGCCGAGCACGTAAAGCGGCATGAAGGCCACGAAGAAACCGACGAACCAGCACCAGAACGCGCACTTGCCGAGCCGGTCGTTCAGCTTGAAACCGAATACCTTCGGGAACCAGTAGCTGAAGCCGGCCAGATAACCGAACACCACGCCGCCGATAATCGTGTTGTGGAAGTGCGCGACGAGGAACAGGCTGTTGTGCAGCACGAAGTCCGCGCCCGGAATCGCCAGCATCACGCCCGTCATGCCGCCGATCGTGAACGTCACCATGAAGCCGATCGTCCACAGCACGGGTGCCGTGAACTGAAGGCGACCGCGATACATCGTGAACAGCCAGTTGAAGATCTTCACGCCCGTCGGAATGGCGATGATCATCGTCGCGATGCCGAAGAACGCGTTGACGTCAGCGCCCGAGCCCATCGTGAAGAAGTGGTGCGCCCACACGAGGAACGCCAGCACCATGATCGCGCACGACGCGTATACCATCGTCTTGTAGCCGAACAGCGGCTTCTTCGCGAACGTCGAGATCACTTCCGAATAGATGCCGAACGCGGGCAGAACCAGGATGTAGACCTCCGGGTGTCCCCAGGCCCAGATCAGGTTCAGATACAGCATTGCGTTGCCGCCGGCTTCGTTCGTGAAGAAGTGCATGTCCATGTAGCGGTCGAGGCCAAGCAGCGCCAGCGCAACCGTCAGGATCGGGAACGTCGCCATGATCAGCACGTTCGAGCACAGCGCCGTCCATGTGAACACCGGCATCTTCATCAGCGTCATGCCGGGCGCGCGCATCTTGACGATCGTCACGAAGAAGTTGATCGCCGTGATCAGCGTGCCGACACCGGACAGTTCCAGCGCCCAGATGTAATAGTCGACGCCCGCGCCCGGACTGAACTGCAATTCCGAGAGCGGCGGATACGCGAGCCAGCCGACCTGCGCGAACTCGCCGATCACGAGCGAAATGTTCATCAGGATCGCGCTGATCGCCGTCATCCAGAAGCTCAGCGAGTTCAGGAACGGGAACGCGACGTCGCGCGCGCCGATCTGCAACGGCACGACGATGTTGAACAGGCCCACCATCAACGCCATCGCCATGAAGAAGATCATGATGACGCCGTGCGCGGTGAAGATCTGGTCGTAGTGATGCGGCGGCAGATAGCCCGCCGCGCCGCCGCTCGCGAGCGCAAGCTGCAGACGCATCATCACGGCGTCAGCGAAGCCGCGCAGCAGCATCAGCACGGCCACGACGATGTACATCACGCCGATTCTCTTGTGATCGACGCTCGTGAGCCATTCGGTCCACAGCCAGCGCCACTTGTGCGCGCGCGTCAGAAACACGGCAACGGCCAGAACGATCAACCCCATGAGCGCGCCCGCGCCCATGATGATCGGCTGATCGAACGGAATCGCCTCTAAAGTCAGATTGCCGAACATGCGTTACTCCTTCGAAGCGTTCGTGCCGCAGTTGGCGTCACGGAAATCGACGACATGGCCACTGTTGTATTTCGCAATGACGTTGTGGAACAGCTTCGGGTCCACCGACGAGAAATAGCGCACCGGCTCCTTCTCGCTCGGCTTCGCGACGACGCCGTAGTGGTCCATGTCGAGCCGGTCCGGCGACGCCTTGACCTTCTGCACCCAACCGTTGAAATCGGCCTGGCTCACGGCGAGCGTGCGGAACTTCATGTCCGAGAAGCCCTTGCCGCTGAAATTCGCCGACACGCCCGCGTAGTCACCCGGCGCGTCCGCGATCAGATGCACGCGCGTCTGCATGCCCGCCATCGCGTACACCTGCGTGCCGAGTTGCGGGATGAAGAACGAGTTCATCACCGAGTCGGACGTGATGTGGAAGTTGACGGGCGTGCCGACGGGCATCGCCAGCTGGTTCACCGACGCAATGCCGAGGTCGGGATAGATGAAGAGCCACTTCCAGTCGAGCGCGACCACTTCGACGTCGATCGGCTTGACGTTCGATTCGAGCGGCTTGTACGGATCGAGCTCGTGCGTGGTTCTCCACGTGAGGATGCCGAGGAACAGAATGATCAGCGCGGGTATCGTCCACACGACCACTTCGATCGCCGTGGAATGCGACCACTTCGGCGCGTAGGCCGCGTTCCGGTTCGACGCCCGATAGCGCCACGCGAACAATAACGTCAACAGAATGACGGGAATGACGACGATCAGCATCGTCCAGGTCGCCGTCGCTATCAGCGACTTTTCGGCGACCCCGACGCTGCCTTTCGGGTCAAGCACTTCAAGTTGACATCCCGTGAGAAACGCAGTCAGACCGATGCTGACCGGTATGAGGCAACCTCTGAAGGTTCTTTTGGCTAACATATTTGCCCAATGATCGTTGAACCACGCTATGCACGTGTGGGGTTTGCAAGGCAAAGTGCACAAGGTCTTATGTGCTCGGCGATTCTAGAGACGCGCCGTTTTTTAAATCGTGATCTCCATCAAGGACACGACCGGGAATGTGGTGTTAGGCGTGCGACCTGATGCCACACGGCCGATGCGCCGCGCGCGCCTTCTCCCGTCGCGGCGGGCCGTTTGCTCAGCGACGTAGAGATATTTCTTGACTCGTCTCAGTCTCGTGATCGCCTCGTTAGTCGCAAGCTTCACGCTTGTTTGCAATCCGGCTCATGCATGCGACACCTTCTTGTCAAATTTCGAAAAAACTATGGATAACTGATCACAATTTTGTCTTTTCGGATAAAGAATCGAGGTTCGAAGCGCTTGCCTTCGCATCGCAGTGGTCGCGCGATGACCCGACTGTCGCTCGCAAAAGCGCCTGTCCGTTCCCAACCTCCGCAAAGACACCACGATCATGAGAAAACTGTTGCCTCTCGTCACCTGCGCCTTGTCCCTTCGCTGCTGGCCGCCTGCTCGGGACTCGATCGTCAAAATGAAGAAGCGCTCAACCGGAAAGCCGGCATCGAAGTGACGCAGGTCAAGGACGGCGTGCAGGTGCGTCTGCCCGAGAAAGTCCTGTTCAACTTCAACGAGTCGAGCTTGCGCCGCGATTCCGAACCCGCCATCGCACGCGTCGTCATCGTGCTGAACCGCACGAAAAAGCCGATGATCGTCGAAGGCCATACGGATAACGTCGGCACGCGCGAATACAACCAGCAATTGTCGGAAGCGCGCGCAAAGACGGTTGCGGATGAACTTGAGCGCCGCGGCATAGGCGCTTCGCGCGTTTCATTGAAGGGCTACGCGTTCGACCGTCCCGTCTCGGACAACGACACGCCCGAAGGCCGCGCACGCAATCGGCGCACGGAGATCGTCGTGACGGGCGAATCGCTCGAAGCCGTGATGGGCAAGTGACCGACAGCGGTTCCGGCAGGCGTTTCCTGACGCCTGCTCTCCATCACTCATTCGTTCCCGTCGCGATGACGGTAAACATCTGTCAAGAATTCAGCGCGACGCCGGCACTTCGTCAACGCGAACTTTTCGAGACCGTTAGATTCCGTTCCTCGTGACGATTCAGGGTTGATCGTGCCGTTTATCCGCTACTTCGGAATGCTATTTATATCGGGTATGTGTGCCGCTTGCGCGCAAGACCCATCTGAGCACCCTTCATCCAATGCGAGCGTAACCGTCTCCGATTCGGCGCAGCGCATGTCTACCGCCGCTTCCGTCGATATTTCAGCAAGCGAGCCGCTCGCGCCGCCCATGGACATCGCGTTCAAATCTACGGCCGGTGCGCTGCAATCGGGCGATGCGTCGTGGTATGCATCGAAGTTTCACGGACGCCGCACCGCAAACGGAGAACGCTACGACCATCTGTCGATGACGGCCGCTCATCGCACGCTACCGTTCGGTTCGTACGTGCGCGTCACCCTGCTGGCAACGGAAAAGTCGGTCGTCGTGCGCATCAACGATCGCGGTCCGTTCGTGAATGGCCGCGTCATCGATCTCTCTTACGCCGCGGCGAAGGCACTAGGACTGACACACGCGCGATCGCGGCGCGTGCAGATCGAAAGGATCGGGAAGACAGGAGACAAATTGACGTCTGCCGACGGATCGGAATCTTGATCTGCCAGAAGTCTTGCGACCACGCTCGCGCGAGGCGGCATATCGAAAGGCGTCACGAATGGCGCGCACGCGTCCACCTCGTCACGCTAGTCCGCCGGCTCGCGCTGATGGCATGCGTGCTCGCACTGTATGCCGCCGACGTGTCAGCGGTTCAATCCCGTCCCGAGTCGACGATCGTCGTGCTGCCGTTGGAAAGTCTCACTGGCGTATCAGCGAAGCACGCCACCCAGGTTTATGCGCCGAAACCGATGCCTGCGCGCACGGCGCGGCACAAACGCCGAGCGGGCCACAAAACGGGCGCGCGTCGTCGCCCGGAAATGTACTATCGCTGGTCCACCGAACAACTGATGCTGGGTGGCGTCAATCCATCCGGAATCGGCACGGAAGCGGCCGGCGCGAGCCAAAGGCCGGCAACGGACAGCGCGGCTCGTGCCAGACAGAAGCCGCGCCCGTTGCACCGATCTTCTTGAGCCGACTCAGGCCGACGCGCCGCCGAACTTCACGACATCGAGAAGTGTCTTCTTCCGATTCTGATAGTGATACAGCGTAATCGCGCCTTCCTTCATGTCACCATGCGCATCGAATGCGATGTGGCCGATGACGCCGTTGTAGTCGGTGGCAGGGATCGCGTTCAGCACTTTCGCGGCATCCGTCGTATTGGCACGCTTCATCGCGTCTGCGACAACGTACACGGCGTCGTAGGCGAACGGCGCATTGAAGAGAATCGGCCCATTGAAGCGCGCCTCGAAGCGCTTTTCGAACTCAGCGCCCTTCGGCATGCGCGACACAGCGAGACTCGCTTCGGAACAAACGAGATTGTTCACCGCGTCGCCCGCGAGTTCCGCCACTTTCTCCGTGCACGCGCCATCGCCGCTCAGCACCTTGGCGGTCAAGCCAAGCGCGGCCGCCTGGCGGATGAACGGGCCGACGGTCGAATCCATGCCGCCGAACATGATGACGTCGGGATGAGCGCTTTTGATCGTGGTGAGAATGGCGCGGAAATCGGTGGCCTTGTCGGTCGTGGCCTCGCGCGCGACGATGCGGCCGCCGCCCGCCTGCGCCGCTTTCGCAAACTCGTCGGCGAGACCCTTGCCGTACGCCGTCGCATCGTCGACGATGGCTATCGACTTCGCATTCAGCGCCTTGAGCGCATAGTCGCCGAGCGCGGGCCCCTGTTGCGCATCCGTCGCGACCACGCGATACGCGCTCTTGTAGCCCTGTTTCGTATAGTCCGGGTTGGTCGACGACGGTGAAATCTCGACGATATTCGCATCGTTGTAGATGCGCGAGGCGGGAATCGAGACGCCGGAGTTCAGGTGGCCGATCACCGCGACGACATGCTCGTCGACGAACTTCTGCGCGATCTGCGTTCCCGTCTTCGGATCGGCTGCGTCGTCCTCGCCGTCGAGTTCCAGACGTACCTTGCGCCCGCCGATCACGAGCCCCGTCTGGTTGATCTCTTCCACGGCAAGACGCGCGCCGTTCTCGTTGTCCTTGCCGAGATGACTGCTGCCGCCTGTCAGCGGCCCGACATGGCCGATCTTCACCACATCTTCGTCAGCCGCTCCGGTTCCGGCGCCTTGAGCGGCAGCCTGAGACTGCGGCTCTTTCTTGCCGCAGCCTGTCAGCGTCAAAGTGGTCAGCGAGAGGCCGATCAACGTCAGTTTTGCGAGATTCTTCAACAGCTTTCTCCTCCATGAATTTCCGGTGAAATTGCAATCTTGATGTATGCACTGTTCGATTCGCATTCCGAACAGATAATCAAAAACGGTAGCACAGAGGATTGGCTGTTACTGTCAAGATTGGTCAATCGATCGAATGGCGAAGCGCCTTTATGTCAACGGCGCTCAAGGGAAAAGACGAATAGGTGATGGCGTGCATTCACGAAGCGTGAGGTTGCTCCGCTTGGGTACTGAGCGCGCTGGCTCATGCAGGAGGAGATCGGTTTTGCAACCGCTTCGACGACCAAGAATCTACTGCGGCACGCTATGCGATTCGTTCGCCTTTTCAGGAACATCGATTCCCCAGTCGCCCACTGTGTACCAGTCGTCGCCGAGCAGTTCGATCGGGTGTTGTGTTCTGCCGGACCCATTGCCGCACTGCATCGAATCGTTGGGGCAGTAATGATCGCATCCCCAGCAGATCCGTTCAGGATGCATCGGATGCAGTGGAAATTTCTTGGCCATGGTCGACTCGATGTGTGCAGGTCGGGAACATCAATGATGATAGTGTCCACCCCCGCAACGACCGTGCGACATGATTTCGCAGCTGTCGACGCCAGTCTTTCCAACGAGCGCGTTGGCGCGTCGGGCACGCGCAAACAAAAACGGGCTAGCCGAAGCTAGCCCGTCCACCTGCATCGATTCGGGGACCGTCGATCAAGCCTCGGCCAGTTCCGCCGCCTGCGCGTCTTCCGCATCGTCGACGCTCGTACGGATCAGGTGATCGAACGCCGCCAGCGATGCCTTCGCGCCTTCGCCCACGGCGATCACGATCTGCTTGAACGGCACCGTCGTCACGTCGCCTGCGGCAAATATGCCCGGCACCGAAGTGGCGCCCTTCGCATCGACGACGATCTCGCCTTGCTTCGACAGTTCGAGCGTGCCTTTCAGCCATTCGGTGTTCGGCACGAGACCGATCTGCACGAACACGCCTTCGAGCTCGACTTGCTTTGATTCGCCCGACGCGCGGTCCGTGTAGGTCAAGCCGTTGACCTTCTTGCCGTCGCCCGTGATCTGCGTCGTTTGCGCCTGCGTGACGACCGTCACGTTCGCGAGGCTGCGCAGCTTGCGTTGCAGCACTTCGTCCGCGCGCAGCGTTGCGCCGAATTCGATCAGCGTCACCTGGCTCACGATGCCCGCCAGATCGATCGCCGCTTCGACGCCCGAGTTGCCGCCGCCGATCACCGCGACGCGCTTGCCCTTGAAGAGCGGGCCGTCGCAGTGCGGACAATACGCGACACCGTGATTGCGATACTCGCGCTCGCCCGGCACGTTGATCTCGCGCCAGCGCGCGCCCGTCGCCAGCACGATCGTCTTCGCCTTCAGCACGGCGCCGCTCGCAAGACGCACTTCGTTGATGCGGCCAGGGATCAGCGCTTCGGCGCGCTGCACGTCCATGACGTCGACGTCATAGCTCTTCACGTGCTGTTCGAGCGCGGTGGCGAACTTCGGTCCTTCCGTTTCCTGCACCGAGACGAAGTTTTCGATCGCGAGCGTATCGAGCACCTGGCCGCCGAAGCGTTCTGCCACCACACCCGTCTTGATGCCCTTGCGCGCCGAATAGATCGCAGCCGCCGCACCCGCAGGACCGCCACCGACGATCAGCACGTCGAACACCGGCTTCTTCTCCAGTTCCTTCGCCGTGCGCGCGCCGGCGTTGGTGTCGAGCTTCGCGAGAATTTCCTTCACGCCGCTGCGGCCCTGGCCGAACACTTCGCCGTTCAGGAACATCGTCGGCACGGCCATGATCTGACGGGACTCGACTTCGTTCTGGAACAGCGCGCCGTCGATCGCCGTGTGGCGGATGCGCGGGTTGATCAGCGCCATGATGTTGAGCGCCTGCACGACTTCCGGACAGTTCTGGCACGACAGCGAAAAATACGTCTCGAACGCATAGTCGCCGTCGAGCTCGCGGATCTGCTGAATCACGGCATCGTCGAGCTTGATCGGATGGCCGCCCGTTTGCAGCAGCGCGAGCACGAGCGACGTGAACTCATGGCCCATCGGAATGCCGGCGAAGCGGATGCCAGCGGCCTTACCCGGCTCGCCGATCGAAAACGACGGCTTGCGCGCGTCGTCGCCGCGCCGCTCGATCACGTTCACGCGCGCCGACAGCGTTGCGATGTCGTTCAGCAGCGCGAGCAGTTCCTGCGACTTCGCGCTGTCGTCGACCGAAGCGACGATCTCGATGGGACGGCTGACTTTCTCGAGGTAGGCTTTGAGTTGGGTCTTCAGATTCGCGTCGAGCATGGTTTTTCGGGTCCGTGGCGAGATGGAACAGGTGTTTGAGTGTGCTGCGCGCTTTTTCGACGAAGCGGACGCGCGGCAGTAAAGCAGTTCGCAAGGCGTGACCTTGCGGACTGCTTCACGCGGCGCCACTTCATGAATGGCGCCGCTGAAAGCAGAGGTACAGCGAAGAGCGTGTGGCTTTTAGCGGATCGGCGGCTTAGATCTTGCCGACGAGGTCCAGCGACGGCGTCAGCGTCTCGGCGCCCGGCGTCCACTTGGCGGGGCAGACTTCGCCCGGATGCGCCGCGATGTATTGCGCAGCCTGCACCTTGCGCAGCAGCTCGCCTGCGTCACGGCCGATGCCGTTGTCGTGGATTTCGCACAGCTTGATCTCGCCTTCCGGGTTGATCACGAACGTGCCGCGCAGCGCAAGGCCTTCTTCTTCGATCAGCACGTCGAAGTTGCGCGAGATCGCGAGCGTCGGGTCGGCGATCATCGGGTACTTGATCTTCTCGATCGTGTCCGACGTGTCGTGCCATGCCTTGTGCGTGAAATGCGTATCCGTCGACACGCTGTAGATTTCAACGCCAATTTTCTTGAACTCTTCGTAGCGATCGGCCAGATCGCCCAGTTCGGTCGGGCACACGAACGTGAAGTCGGCCGGATAGAACACGACGACCGACCACTTGCCCTTGAAGCTCTCGTCGGTGACGGTCACGAAATCGCCGTTGTGGTATGCGGTGGCCTTGAACGGTTTGACCTGGGTGTTGATGATCGGCATCTGATGCGTCCTCTTCGGTTGAGTTGAGTTGGGTGCTGCGTTGGATTGAAGTATGAAGAAGACGCCGAATTTAATAAATTTGATTGTTACGATTAAATCAATTTAGATTTTCTATTGCCCGTCCGAATTCACCCTGAACGCCCGTCGCACAAGGGAAGCGCCCGGGGCGCACGCCTTCTGTCGCGGGTAGAATGACGGCAAAAAGTGTCCGCGCAGGGGTTTTCAGCTTGTCCGAGCTTCAGCAGGGGTTTCTCCTCACCCGTCATTGGCGCGATACGGCCGCCGGGACGGAAATCGAGTTCTGGCTCGCCACCGACGACGGTCCGCGCCACGTCCGCCTGCGCCCGCAGCCGTGCGTTGCATTCATTCCCGCCGCGCAGCGCGAGCGCGCGCAAGCCGTCTTGCATCGTGAGAAGAACGTCGAATTGCGCGAACTCGATCTGTGCGATTTCAACCATCGGCCGGTGCTGGGGCTGTATTGCCCGCAGTACCGGCAGCTCATCGCGCTCGAAAAGCGGCTGAAGCAAGGCGGCGTCGACGTGTACGAAGCCGACGTGTTTCCGCACGAGCGCTACATGATGGAGCGGTTCATCACCGCGCCCGTGCTGTTCGGCGGCGAGCCGAATCTCGCTGGCGGCCCGCTGCTGAACGCCGACATGAAGGCCGCGAGCGGCTATCGTCCGAAGCTCAAGCTCGTGTCGCTCGACATCGAAACCAGCGCGCGCGCCGAGCTGTATTCGATTGCGCTCGAAGGCTGCGGGCAGCGACAGGTGTACATGCTCGGGCCAAAGAATGCCGATGCGTCGGACCTCGACTTCGCGCTCGAGTATTGCGACACGCGCGCGCAACTGATCGAGCGGCTCGTCGAATGGTTCGAGCGGCATGATCCCGATGCGATCATCGGCTGGAATCTCGTGCGGTTCGATCTGAAGGTGCTGCGCGATACAGCGGAAGAACATGGCGTGCCGCTGCGTATCGGACGCGGCGGCGCCGTGATGGAATGGCGCGAGCACGGCCTCAAGCAGAATCATTTCTTCGCGGGCGCGGCGGGGCGGCTGATCATCGACGGCATCGAGGCGCTGCGCTCCGCGACGTGGAGCTTTCCGTCGTTCAGCCTCGAATACGTCGCGCAGGCAGTGCTCGGCGAGGGCAAGTCGATCGACAACCCGTACCAGCGGATGGACGAAATCCAGCGCCGCTTCGACGAAGACAAGCCCGCGCTAGCCCGCTACAACCTGAAGGACTGCGAGCTCGTCACGCGCATCTTCGAGAAGACGGAACTGCTGCCCTTCCTGCTCGAACGCGCGACCGTCACGGGACTGCCCGCCGATCGCAGCGGCGGATCGGTCGCCGCGTTCACGCATCTGTACATGCCGCGCATGCACCGGCTCGGCTACGTCGCGCCGAACCTCGGCGACGTCGCGGGCGCGGCGAGCCCCGGCGGCTTCGTGATGGATTCGAAGCCCGGCCTCTACGATTCGGTGCTCGTGCTCGACTACAAGAGCCTGTATCCGTCGATCATCCGCACGTTTCTGATCGATCCCGTCGGCCTCGTCGACGGCGCGCGCCATCCCGACGATGAGCATTCGGTGCCCGGCTTTCTCGGCGCGCGCTTTTCGCGCACGCGCCACTGCCTGCCGTCGATCGTCGCGCAAGTGTGGGAAGGACGCGAAGCCGCAAAGCGCGAGAAAAACAAGCCGCTGTCGCAAGCGCTAAAGATCATCATGAATGCGTTCTACGGCGTGCTCGGCTCGACGGGCTGCCGGTTTTTCGACCCGCGGCTCGCGTCGTCGATCACGATGCGCGGCCACGAGATCATGCATCGCACGCGCGAGCTGATCGAAGCGAGCGGCTACGAAGTCATCTACGGCGATACCGATTCGACCTTCGTTTGGCTCAGGCACGCGCATGACGAAGAAGACGCGGCGCGCATCGGGCGCGAGCTGGTCGGCAAAATCAACGCGTGGTGGCGCGATCACGTGCGCGAGCGCTTCGGACTGGAAAGCGCACTCGAACTTCAATTCGAGCGGCACTACCAGCGCTTTTTCATGCCGACCGTGCGCGGCGCGGAAGAAGGCAGCAAGAAGCGCTACGCGGGCCTGACGGTGGCCGTCGACGGCAGCGAGGAAGTCGTCTACAAGGGGCTCGAAACCGTGCGCACCGACTGGACGCCGCTCGCGCAGCGCTTCCAGCAGGAACTGTATCTGCGCATCTTCAAGCAGCAGCCGTATCGCGACTATGTGCGCGATTACGTGCGGCGCACGCTCGCGGGCGAGTTCGACGATCTGCTCGTCTATCGCAAGCGGCTGCGCCGGCCGCTCTCCGATTACGAACGCAACGTGCCGCCGCACGTGCGCGCCGCGCGCACCGCCGACGAATTCAACCGGCAGCGCGGCCGCCCGTTGCAGTATCAGAACGGCGGCTGGATCAGCTACGTGATGACGAGCGGCGGCCCCGAGCCGCTCGAAACGCTGCGCTCGGACATCGATTACGAGCACTACCTGACGCGTCAGCTCCAGCCCGTCGCCGATGCGATCCTGCCGTTGCTGCGCGACGATTTCACAACGCTCGCGTCAGGCCAGCGACAGCTCTTTTAGGCCGCTTTTCAGGCCGCTTTTCAGGCCGCTTTCAGGCCGTCTGCTCGACGGGCGTCACGGTCAGTTCGACGCGCTGCGTGCCGCGCAGCACGCTCACGTTCACCGCGCGGCCGATCTTCGTGCCGTCGAGCGCGCGCTGCAACGTATCGACGCCATCGACGATCTGCCCGTCGATCGCGACAATCGTATCGTCGGTGCGCAGGCCGCCCGACGCGGCGGGACTGCCCTTGACGATCTCCATCACGCGCACGCCGCTGTCCGAGGTCAGATCGAAATAGCGCTGCACGCGGCGCGGCAATGCCATCGTCGTCCCGGCCACGCCAATGTACGCGCGTCGCACGCGGCCATGCGCGAAGATCTGCATGATGACCCACTTGGCCGTGTCGATGGCCGTCGCGAAGCTGATCGACTGAGCGCCCGGAATGATCGCCGTGTTCACGCCGATGACCTGCCCCGCCGAATTGATCAGCGGACCGCCCGAGTTGCCGGGATTCAGCGCAGCGTCCGTCTGGATCACGTCGTAAATCATGCGGCCTGAATTCGAACGCAGCGAGCGGCCGAGCGCCGACACGACGCCTGCCGTGACCGTCTGTTCGAGCCCGAGCGGATTGCCGACGGCAATCGCAATCTGCCCGACGCGCAATTTCCCCGATTCGCCGAGCGTGACATGCGGCAGCGGCTCCGGCGAGCCGATGCGCAGCACGGCCAGATCGCTGTGCGGATCGTCGCCGACGAGATCGGCGTCGAACCTGGTGCCGTCGGCGAGCTGCACGCGGATATGCGTCGCGCCGTGCACCACGTGGCTGTTGGTGAGCAGATAGCCGTCGGGCGTGAAGATGAAACCGGAGCCGGTGCCCGCGCGCGCGTGGCGCTCGGGCGCGCCCGGCACGCGGCGCTCGACGGTGATGAAGACGACGGCTGCCCGCACCCGTTCGAGCGCATCGATGACGGTGCGCGAATAGGCGTCGAGGAGTGCGTCGTCGTCGGACGATCCGGGGGCGGCGGCGTTCAACGCGGCGCCCGACATATCGTCGATAAAACGGGGACGGCTTCCCATGAAAAGGCTCCGGATTGGCGAGAGCCAGACATGCAGGGCGAGCAAGCCGTTTTCAAGCGGACGCGGCCGACGTCGGAACCGGCCGCGAGCGTGGGAATGGCGAATTGGAGGCCGATGCGGCGTCAGTTCGCGGCGTCAGTGCGGGGTGTCAGATGAGCTTCAGATTGCGAATGCGGCCGATGCGCGGCGAGCGTTCGAGAATCAGCTTCTCGATGACTTCGGGCAGCAGCGCCCGTGGAACATTCGACGGCACATCCGACACCAGTTGCGCCGGCACATTCACGATGAAGTCGTCGGGGGCGGTGGCGAGGCTGTGCTCGTAGGTAACGCGGTAGTCCATGCTCAGTGTGAAAACGTTGGTGGCGTTGCGAAGTCGTTGCGTGGGGAGAACCGGGTATGTCGGGCGTTCCCGGCCTCCGTGATCGTACCTCAGACGCAGCCGCGCCGCCGTCATGTGCGCGCATGCAACAGTGGCGCCGAACGCCCGATGCGGACCGTTCACTTATGCGCGATTCGTTTCACATTCCTCCAGTGCGATCGCACGCGGCGCATCGGCGCAATTGGCGTATGCGGCACGCCGCTTACCGGTGCCAGCCGCCGCCATGGCCCCATCCGCCGTGGCCCCAGCAGCAGCTATAGCCGACGCCGACGCTAACCGACGGTGCCGCGTAATATCCCGGCGCGTAGCCATAGCCGTAGTCCGGCGCATACGCATAGCCATAGGGCGGCGCGACGACGCAGCCCCCCAGCCCGATCGTCGCGGTGACGACGGCTGCCAGCGTCAGTAATTTTTTCATCATCGTTCTCCTTCTCCTTTCTGGCATTGGAGCAGACGCTGCACAAACTGTTCGCAAGCAGTTGTGACCGCACATTACGGCACGCCCACGGAGCGGGCCCGCGAGCCATGCACTATGACCCGCGCAATAACGGGCGGCGCCGCAACCCAGGGCCAGCCCTTGCAGACCGCGCGATAACAGTTGCTTACTATTCGTCCGAAGCGCAAAGAGAGTGTTGAGTGCGCGTAGCTGGATAATCGCAGCGCGATCATCTGCCTGCTCGCGGCCCGATTGGTCAGCGGAATGCGAGGTCGGCGCGGTGATGCCGGAATGAGTCGAAAACCGGCCTCTGTTCGACGAATTGAAAAGGAGTCCCACGGCGCACACTTCAATCGTGCTGGTGCACCGAGGAGCCTGAGATGTCTTACCGATACAACAGAAATCTTGAGTTCGAGACCGGCTCGCCGGAAGCCTCGGGGCCGGAATGCAACAGCGGGTCGGCGTTCGCGCCGGAAGACCTGATGCGTGGCCTGCAACTCGCCTCGGACACCGTGCTGCGCCTTGCCACCCAGACGCACGCCGCCGTGTCGCGCGGCGACGAGGCGAGCGCGGAACTGGCGCGCATGTCGCTGGAAAAGCAGCTCGAACTGACCACTCGTCTGATCGACGAGCTTCTGTTCGACGGCCAGGCGCGTCACACCATGCATTGACCGGCAGCTATCGCAGCCCGACGGGCAGTACGTAACCGCAGTCCTGTTTTACTGGAATGATCTGAAATGAGCGCTTTGACCGTTATTTTTTCCGTCTGGACCCTGGTGGCGTTGTGCGCGGTCTTCTTCATCCGTGGCGCGAGCGCGCGTATCCAACAGCCCGTCGAGGTGAAGCCGGCGCAGCCCTCGCGCTACTCGATCGTCGAGTAACGCTTGCATCAATCCGGCGAGGGCGCCCGCTGACGCCCTCGCCGCTCCTTTCGCTTTCCCGCTTTCGCTAGCCGTCGCCCGCAGCGACGGCAGCCACGCCCCCTTCCCGCGCAGCAGGACCCGGCCGACGCAAACGCTCGACGGCGATTTGCCGTCGCTGCACACCGTCCTGAAACGCATCGCGCATGTCGCGGATATCGCAGTCGATGGAATCGGCGCGCTCTGCGTCGATCAGGCGCGCTTTATTCTTGTCATCCATGTCACGTTTGCCCGGGCTGTCGAACACAGTTCAAACGCTGACGCCTTTCGATCCGCAAGCGAATGAACCGCGGCGATAGCGGTCCATTCGCGACTTCTTTTATTGCGCGCCGACTTCGAAAGAGTCCACGCGATCGCGATAGAACGCGACATGTTCCTTGATCGATGCAACGGCATCGTAGGGGCTCTCGTAAGTCCACACGGCATTCACCGAACGCTCGCCGCCGATGGGAATGCTGTAGTAGCTGCACTCGCCCTTGTACGGACAGTAAGTTGAATGATCGCTGCGTTCGAGGAGCGACATGTCCACATCCTTGCGCGGAATGTAGAGCACCTCGGGATAGGACGCTTCGTGAAAGGAAAGCGCATCGTTGCTGTCGGCGATCTTGCGCCCCGCCACGGACACGACGACGCGCGATCCGCTCTTTGCAATCGTGATGGGATGATCGGGGCCGGGAACCTTCACTGTCTTGTCCATAACGGTCGTGTCCTTGCGATGAGATGAGCTCGTGGCGAAGCGCCAAGGCGTGAATCGAGTATGGACGCCCGCATTTCGAAGTCAAGGCAAGACCCTGCTGGACGTAGCTGCTATGGCGCGCATCTGCCCGATTCACGCACGATCCGTGTGCATATGCATCGACGGAATCGCACGACGGGCAAGCGATTGCACGCTGCCGCACGTCAAAGCGCTCTCATTGTTTGAATTAGATAAATTGAGTGTTCATTTTCGCGGCATTTATCCCACGATGCCGAGCCGTTAGCATCCTCGCCATATGACCGGCCATTTTTGCCGGCCGTGACAAGCTTATCGCTACGCTGTCTTGCAGCGTGCAGCCGCTCCGTTCGTTCGCCGCCAGGGCGCAACGACGCGCGGCGCATGCGTTTTCGCCCGCGCGCAAGCGGCCGCCAGGAATAGAACGTAAGGGT
The DNA here is from genome assembly GCF_038900755.1 of Paraburkholderia diazotrophica. Lineage (GTDB taxonomy): Bacteria > Pseudomonadota > Gammaproteobacteria > Burkholderiales > Burkholderiaceae > Paraburkholderia > Paraburkholderia diazotrophica_A. The sequence continues at coordinate 118,067 of NZ_JBBPEN010000006.1, read as the reverse complement.
TCTGTCTTTGCAATATGGCCGCTTCGAAGGGCCGTGCTTTGAAGAGGAGTCGACGTGAGCAGGATTGGAACTGCAACTGGTACTACGGCCGAACCCAGGCGCCCCGCCCACGCAAACCGGCACAACAGTACCGAAGTCGAACTGGGCCGCACACAGGCGCTTTATGCCGACGTAGGACGCGAGGCGGCAAGCGGCGGCTCGGCGCCCGCGAAGCCCGCTCTGTGCGACCCGTGGACGGCGACCATCTCGCGGCTAGGCAAGTCGCCTTCGCAGGACACCAGGGCCGCATCGTCCGACAAATGCGACAACGGCGCCTGCGCGGCGCGCGCGGCACGACGCACGGCGAATGCCGAGCGCGCGCGATCGCAGGCGGCATCGGACGAGCACAGCGCTGCCGTCATCACATTCGTCGAACGTTTCGGCGCGAAGTCGGTTTCGATCACGTGGCGCGATTCGACGGCCGGGCGCTACACCGAACAGTTGTGGGTGCGCCGCATTGCGCGCTCGCGCGGCGTGTGCGCGTTGACAGGTGCGGAGATCGTGCGCGGCGATGCTGTGTATGGACCGTTCAGCCGTCCTTCGAGCCGTCCGCGCAACATGTCGCAGATGATTCTCGCCACACTGCTCGACGACCTCGAGTGATGCGACGGCTTCTCTCTTGGTCGAAGAAAGAGGCCTGCCCTTCGGAACGTTGCGCGCGCAGCGGTCCGTAATCGCTTTCAATCCGCATGAGCAACGATGCGGCACAGTGATTGCGGATCGGCGGCACGCGGCAGCGAATCGTACAATGTGCGCGCCCTGTCCTCGTCCTCGATCGTTCTCACGCCATCATGCTTTCGCACGAACCGCTTCAGAAGCTCGACGTCATTGCGCCGGATCAGATCGGCGCGCATCTTCCCGCGCACGTCGCCGCATCGATCGCAAGCCGCGACATCGTCGTGTTCTCCGTCACCGACGATGCCTCGGATACCGCCGACTTCAGCGTCCGCTACGGCTTTCCGATGGAAGACTGCGCGAACACGATCGTCGTTCGCTACAAGAAAGATGGCGGCGAGCATCTGGCCGCGCTTGTGACGCTCGGCTCGCTGCGCCTCGATGTGAACGGCGCAGTGAAAGCGGCACTCGGCGCGAAGCGCATTTCGTTCGCGCAGCGCGAGGTCGCGACGGAACAGAGCGCGATGGAGTTCGGCGGCATTACCGCATTCGGTTTGCCCGCGAGCTGGCGCATTCTCGTCGATGCCGACGTGATGGAACGTCAGCAGGTCGTGATGGGCGCAGGCGTTCGCAAGGCGAAACTGTTGCTCGCGCCCGCCGTGCTCGAGCGACTCGACGCGGTTGAGATTGCGCAATTGACGTTGCCGCCTGGCGAGACTGCGTGACGCGCAATTCAACCGGTCGAATCTGCAACGTTATTCCGGCAGGCAGACGCGAGCGCTTTCGCGCACTGACGGCAAACTGCATTCAGTGCGCTGCGCGTTCAGTCCGTCCATCCATTTGCAATCGAACGACTCACGATCGGCTGCAAATCGGCTGCAAATCGGCTGCGATCGGCTGCAATCGGCTGCAATCGGCTGCAATAAGAACGACGCTCAGCCAAACAGCTTCGCGGCCGTCTTCGCGACAATCGCGCCCTGATGCCGCGCGCCTTCGAGATCGATTGCGCTGGGTTGGCGCGAGCCGTCTCCCGATGCAATCGTCGTTGCGCCATACGGCGCGCCGCCGACGATCTCCGTCATGTTCATCATCCCCTGGTGGCTGTACGGCAAGCCCACGATGATCAGCCCGAGGTGCATCAGGTTCGTGATGACCGAGAAGAGCGTCGTCTCCTGCCCGCCGTGCTGCGTCGCCGTCGATGCGAACGCCGCGCCGACTTTGCCGTTCAGCGCGCCGCGCATCCACAGTCCGCCCGTCTGGTCGAGAAACGCAGCCATTTGCGACGAGATGCGTCCATAACGCGTCGGCGTGCCGACGACGATCGCATCGTAGTGCTCGAGGTCGGCCACCGTCGCGACGGGCGCCTGCTGATCGAGCTTGAAGTGCGCATTCTTCGCGACTTCTTCGGGGACGGTCTCCGGCACGCGCTTGATGTCGACCTGCGCGCCCGCGCCGCGCGCGCCTTCTGCCACTGCTTCGGCCATCTTTTCGATGTGCCCGTATGACGAGTAGTAAAGAACGAGAACCTTGGCCATTGCGATCTCCTGAGTAGAAAAGCGAAGCCATCGCGCTTCGCGTTGATAAGCAGGCATGTCACCTTGCCGTGCCGCTCACGATACCCGGACGCGCATCGCATGTCTCGCGAGGGTCCCGTTTGCGAACAGCGCATTGCCGCGCTTCGCGCAACGGCTTGCAATGCGCTGTGTCACTCGGGCGTCGGCTCGGCTTCTTTCGCGGACCAACTGATGCTCGACACGCCCTTCTCCATGCTGATGCGGCTTGCCATCAGCTCGAGCTTCCCCTGGTCCTTCGGGTGCATGCGCAACGTCGCCGTCACTTCGATACGCATCGGGTCGTCCTCGAAGTCCTGGCTCGTCAGGCTCTGAAACGACAAAGGCTGCGAGTACATCGAGTTCGACAGCAGCGTGCGAATGTGAATCTCATCCTGTTCGCGGCACACGACCGTCAGCACATATTCGCGCACGAGATCCGCGTTCGATACAGGCGTCGCGTTGATCGCGCGGCTCACTTCGCGCAGCAGCGTATTGGTCGCGAGCACGACGACGGTGCCCGCGAACGCCGGCCCGTAATGACCGGCGCCGCACAGCACGCCGACGGCGGCCGAGCACCACAGCGTCGCCGCCGTGTTGATGCCCTGGATCGAGCCCTTGTCGCGCATGATCACGCCGCCGCCCAGGAAGCCGACGCCCGACACGACATACGCAGCAATCTGCGTGACACCCGCCACGCCGTTGCCCGTCAGCATGCCGAGCGTGACGAACAGGCATGCGCCGCTCGCCACCAGTGTGATCGTGCGCAGCCCGGCCGTGCGCTGGCGCATCTGCCGTTCCAGACCGATCGCGACGCCGAACGCAAACGCGGCGAGTAGCCGCCAGATGAAATCCGCTGCCATGTTGTTCGTATGCTGTAAGCCGTGAGGCCGGAATGATGGGGACGCTATCGTGAAGCCGCCGTGTTTCACTACTGTGTTACACGAATATGTTCGGCGGCTTTGTCGCGAGCCTGTCACAGTTCATCGCGCGCGCAAACCGGTAAACCGCTGTGCGTCGAACGCACGCGCCCGCCAACCGCCGACGAGGCGCGAGGCAACCTCACCGTTTTTCTAGTCGTTCGACGGTCAGAGTTTCCGGACGACGGCCGTTCCTGAGTCAAGTTTCCTGATTTGCCAAACGTTTGCGGATCGCATATCAAGTTCGCCGCGGCCGTGCCGACAAACCGATGTAGCGTCAACGACTTCTGGAGCGGTTCGTGAAGCAGCTTGCGTTTTGTATGGTTCTCGTCGCGATGGCCGGTTGCGCGCAATTGCCTGCGAACACGGCATCGCAGGCAGAAAAGCCGCCCGTGTCGACTGACCTCATCAGCTTCACGATTCCGCCCGATGCGCTCGGCGCCCGCGATCCGCAACTGGCGGCCGTGCTCGCCAAAGCGGGCGCGCTGGCCGCCGCGCAAAAGCAGCCGACGACGATTCTCGTCACCGCCCTCGGCCAGGACCTGCCGTATCTGAATCAGGCCATCTGGCGAGGCGTGCCGTCGCAGCATCCGGCGAAGATCAGTCTGGAGAACCTGACAGCGGGCGCGAACCAGCCATATAGCGTGTCGATCAGGCCGACCTCCGCGACCCTCTCCGGCACACCATGAAGGGAAGCCTCGCCATGTTCAGGACCGCTCTCCTCGCGGCGAGCCTCGTGCTCGCCGGGCTAAGCCAGGCCGCTCACGCGGGCCAGCCGGCCGTCGCCGGCACGCTGTCGGCAGGCAGCGCGAACGTTGCGCCGGGCATCTCCGGCCTGCCCGCCGCCGACAAGGTCTATCCGCCGCTGCCGACCCTCTCGATGCTGCCGCCCGTATCCGACGACGATGACGAGCCCGTCGTGCCGAAGCACGCGTCGAAAAAGCGCAAGCCGCGCGTCGTCGACGTGAGGCCCACGGCGCCTGCCGCGCGCCTCGTTGTGTCCGACGCTTCGCGCATCTATCTGCGCTCGGTCGAAAATCAACTCGAACTCGCGATGGCGAAATAACGGCAACGGAGCGTCATATCGTGTCCACTCGTGCGTCCATTCATCGGCTTCCTGCGACGCGCCGTTCGCGCCATCTGCTCAAATGCGCGCTGGCCGCGCTCGCGTTGTCCGTGTCGTCGCTCGCATGTGACGTCGCGCGCGCCGACGACTGCTTCGAACAGGCAGCCGCCTATCAGGGCGTCAATCCGCTGATTCTGCGTGCGGTCGCGTGGCACGAATCGAAGGGCGACGCGAGCGCGATCAATCGCAACGCGAACGGCTCGATCGACGTCGGGCAATTGCAGATCAACTCCATTCATTTCAGCGACCTGAAGCGCCTCGGCATTCCGCATCGCGCACTCACCGACGCATGCGTGAACATCTATGTCGCCGCATGGCTCATCAAGCAGAAGATGGTGAAGTACGGCAACACGTGGCGCGCGATCGGCGCATATCACTCGGAGTCGCCGAAAGAGCGCGACTCGTACGCGCGCAGCATCCAGAAGATTCTCGTCGCATGGGGCGAGCTGCTGCCCTCCGCGCGCTGAAGGCCGCGCAAATCGGCCTGTCGCACGACTATTTGCGTGACTTCGTGAGCCGGTGGCCTAGACCGAGATTGGTTGCGATCTGCCACGTATAGACGCGCGAGTAGCTGACGCCAAAGTGCGCGCGTATCAGTTCGCGCAGACGGTTGCTGGTCCACGCATCCGACGGGAAACCGTGAATGCTCGCAGGTCCGCTCAACGCGGACGCGATCCACTGCATCGCCGCTTCGTCGAGCACCGACGAACGGCCTCCGACGCTCATCTGCCTCAACGAATCCAGCCCGCCTTCGTTCAGCAGCGCGCGATATTTGCGCACGGTGTTTTCGGAGATGTGCAGTTGCGCGGCGACGTCGCTGATCGACGCGCCTTCCATCAGCATCCTGCCCGCCGCGAGTCTGCGCATGACGGTCGGCAATTCTTCGTTTCGTGAAGGCATGAGCGACCCCGTCGATAGTCAGAACACGAGCGCCCGGATTGCCGGATGACGGACATGGCGCAGCAAATGCAACGCATTGAAAGACCGATATATGTTTACAGCGGAACTGTGTCTCTCATCCGTAAAATTTCATGAGCGTCAAGAAATCATTTATGGATTTTATTGCGGGATACCCAACAAAAGAAAAACCATGTCCATTTAGGTAAACAATAAATCATCGCCGTTATTTTCGAAGCATTCGGATGATTTCTTGAACTTGCCGAAATCGTTTGCTAGCATGCTGTAACCATTACTGCATCGCATTGATTCAAGCCTCATAGCCCATATACCGTACGTGTGCCTGCTCCGTTTTCATAAGAAGAACGTTGTGCGGCAATGCGTTTATTTCAGCACGTAATACCTTAGCCGGCGGCCTGTTTCAACCCAACCGGCATGATCAGTCACGCCTGTTTTTATTCGCTGCTCGAAAAGCAATGAGGGCTTGCTTTAAAAAACAAAATACGCGGCAGGCAATTGAATTACATCCGGCCTTATTGGCAAAAAAACGGTTTCACTGATAAACGTCATAACAGACTATTTGCAACACGCCATCGCGCGGCATTCGATTCCGTACGCGACGGCGCATTTTCACGCGTGGAGGGCAACATGGAAGTGGAACGGGTTGAACGTATCGTCGTGGCGTTGCGACGCGCCGCCGAGCACGAGCGGCTCCTTACCTATCAGCGATTTCACGCAATGTTCGGCGCGGGTGATCCGCTCACTGCGCGCTATGACGCACTGGAGCGGGCCGTTGCGTCGCTCGGGGAAGTCTCGACGATCGACTACGGCGTGCTGCTTGCGCTCAGCAACGGCCTGCCCGGCCCCGACTTCTTCCGCCGTTTCCAGAAGCATCGCTACAACGACTACGTGGCCGTGATGGGGCCGCCCATTCACCGGCAGTCAATCAAGCGCAAGCGGATGCTGGTGGAAGCGGAACGTCGCCGCGTATACGACGACGCGAGACAGAAAGCAGCAAACCACGCCGTCGAAACAGCGTGACCACTAAAACCGCCACGTCCCGGCACAGGACGATCGGCACACTCAACGCACAAACGAGGAGTCTCACATGCAACATGTAGTTCGCGGTTCGATTCGCATCATGGCCATCGCAGCGGCTTGCGCGGTGCTGGCCGCGCCCGCCATCGACGCACGCGCGCAGGACAATCCGGCATCTTCGCCTGCTGCGAACGCGGTCGGCACAGCTGCCGTCGCCGAAGTGACGGCGCGCGTCACGCATATCGACATCGACAGGAACGAGGTGACGATCCGCGGCCCGCGCGGCAACTCGACGATCGTCGAAGTCGATCCCGACGTCGGCGACGTGAAGAAGCTGAAGGTCGGCGATCAGGTGCATGTCTCGTACAAGGGCGCGCTGCTACTGTCGGCGGACAAGGTCGACGCGAAGGGCGTGCGCTCGCGCATCGAGTCGCAATCGACTACGCCCGTGGAAGGCGGCGCGTCGACGCAGAAGCAGAACATCGAAGTGGTCGCGACCGTGCAGAAGATCGACCACAAGAAGCGTCAGGTGACACTGCGCGGACCCAGCCGCAGCGTGATCCTGCAAGTCGCGCCCGACGTGCCGCTCGACAAGATCAAGGTCGGCGACAGCGTCCGCGCGAATTACGTATCGGCGACGGCCATCCAGATCACACGCGACGGCACGCCCATTCAATAACGAGCACTCGACTTCGACGGCCGGCCCGTCTTGCCCTCTCGGCGAGACGGGCCGTCTTCGGCAGCCAATGCGCTTGCATCACGGTCACTGCGATGCCCATCGAACCCTGGAACTCTCCGAAGCGCCAAGCACGCCGCAAGATGATCTGGAGCAAGGCGCACGTCGTGCTGGCGGCGATCGGCACGTTGTCGGCCGTCGTCGGCATCGCCGTTGCGATCAACGGCGGGCTTGAATTCAACCGCACGAAAGTGCTCGTCGGCGTCGGCATCATCGCCGTGTCGACGATTCTTTATGTGTCGATGCTGTTCGTCGACGACGACTAGCGGCACGCCATCGTGACCCCATGCATGCGCGTGGCGCGGCTTACGTGCGCCGGCCGAGCGCTTCTTCTATCTTCCTGTCGGTGTTGTACTGGCTCAGCGCATACACCGACCATATCGCGGCGGGCAGCCAGCCGATGATCGTCAGTTGCAGCACGAGGCAGATGATGCCCGCAATCGGACGGCCAATCGTGAAGAACTGGAACCACGGCAAGATCAGGGCAAGCAACAGGCGCATGACATTTCCTTCGGCATCGACTTCGGGTTGAACTTAGGGTTGAATACTTCGATCACCCGTTGCGGCGCACGCGCACTGCCGTGCCGTAACAGAGCACTTCCGTGACGCCCGAGGCGATTTCGGTCGCATCGTACCGCATGCCGATGACAGCGTTCGCGCCGAGCGTCCCGGCTTCCGCAAGCATGCGCTCGTACGCGTCCAGACGCGCCCGCTCGCACAACGACGTGTACAGCGAGATGTTGCCGCCGAAGATCGTCTGCAGCCCCGCGCCGATCGCGCCGACCACCGAACGCGAGCGCACGATGATGCCGCGCACGATGCCAAGCGAGCCGTCGACCGTATAGCCGGGCAAATCGAAAGTCGTGGAGACCATGTTTCGTTCGATCATGTCGTTCCTTTCGTGTCGAGTGATTGCATCGGGTTCAAGGGGAACATGCACGGCGGCATGCATCGCGTGGCCCTGGCAAGCAAGTCACGCAGTTTAGCGCCCGGCCGCCCACAGCAGCGACAGTCCCGACGACAGCATCAGCCCGTCGACGATCAGCCTGAACGTGCCGGGACTCATGCGCACGACAATGCGGCGCGCGCAGAACGCGCCCGCCATCAGCGCGCAGCCGACGATCAGCCCGTCCAGTACGATGTGAACGGGCAGCGCGCCGAAGTGTCCGAACGTCATCACCTTGGCCACATACACGCCGACCGAGCCGGCCGCTTCCGTCGCGAGGAACGCGCCCTTCACGAGACCATAACCCATGAACACGGGCACCGTGATCGGGCCCGTCGATACGACCATGCCCGTCAGAAAGCCGATGGGCCCGCCGATCATCGCCAGATGCCACAACTTGAGACCGATCGAGCGGCGCGTGAGCCAGCGGCGCGCCGGCACCATCGCGACGAAGAACACGCCGAGTGCGATCTCGACGGCATGCGGCGGCAGCGCGAGCAGCGTGCGCACGCCGAGCGCCGCGCCCGGCACGGCCGTCGCGCAATATGCGCCGCACGCGCGCCAGTCGATTTCGCGCCACCACGCGAGCACCTTGCCGACGTTGCCCATGATCGCCGCGATCGCCATGACGGGCACGGCGTGCTGCGGGCCGAACATCATCACGAGCACAGGCATCAGCAACATCGACGAGCCCGTGCCGATCACGCCGCTCAACGTCCCCGCCGCCAGGCCGACGGCCAGTACCAACAGATAACCCACGCGTGTCCCCGGAAAATGCGCTGGCGCCATGCTACTCGAAAATGGCTGCATCGCAACCGCGTCAAGGACAACGGCAGCTAACGGGAAGCGGGGACGCAGAACCCGCGCATCGCCAACGATGCCCGTCCGCATGACGAACTCTCAACGGTGCAGGCACAATTGCAACGTATATGACACTGCACACAGGTAATACGAACGATGATCCGCGACCAGGAAACACTGTCTATTCTTCTCGACTCACTGTCGCGCTTCGTGCGCGAGCGTCTCGTGCCCGCCGAAAACGAAGTCGCCGAAACGGATGAGATTCCCGCTGCCATCGTCAGTGAAATGCGCGAACTCGGTCTGTTTGGCTTGTCGATTCCCGAGGAATACGGCGGCCTCGGCCTGACGATGGAAGAAGAAGTGCTCGCCGCGTTCGAGATCGCGAGGACGTCGCCCGCGTTCCGCTCGCTGATCGGCACGAACAACGGCATCGGCTCGCAAGGGCTCGTCATCGACGGCACCGACGAACAGAAGCGCCACTATCTGCCGAAGCTCGCATCGGGCGAACTGATCGCATCGTTCGCATTGACGGAGCCGGGGTCGGGTTCCGATGCCGCATCGCTGCGCACGACGGCCGTGCGCGACGGCGATCATTACGTGATCAATGGCACCAAGCGCTTCATTACCAACGCACCGGAAGCGGGCATCTACACGGTGATGGCGCGCACGAACCCGGACATCAAGGGCGCGAGCGGCATCTCGGCGTTCATCGTCGAGAAAGACACGCCGGGTCTGTCGCTCGGCAAGATCGACAGGAAGATGGGCCAGAAAGGCGCGCATACCTGCGACGTGATCTTCGAGAACTGCCGCGTGAGCGCCGCGAATATCATCGGCGGCAAGGAAGGCGTCGGCTTCAGGACAGCAATGAAAGTGCTCGACAAAGGACGCCTGCATATCTCGGCGATCTGCGTCGGCGCGGCCGAACGCATGCTCGACGACGCGCTGCGCTACGCGATGGAGCGCAAGCAGTTCGGCCAGCCGATCGCCGAATTCCAGCTCGTGCAGGCAATGCTCGCCGACAGCCGCGCGGAAATCTACGCCGCGCGCTCGATGGTGCTCGATGCCGCGCGCCGCCGCGACAACAAGGAGGACGTGTCGACGGAAGCGTCGTGCTGCAAGCTCTTTGCATCGGAGATGTGCGGACGTGTCGCGGATCGCGCGGTGCAGATCCACGGCGGCGCGGGCTATGTGTCCGACTATGCCGTCGAGCGCTTCTATCGCGATGTGCGCCTCTTCCGCATTTACGAAGGCACGTCGCAGATCCAGCAGCTCGTGATTGCGCGCAACATGATTCGCGACGCAAGCCGTTGATGCATCGATCGCGCGCGCCTCGGCGCAACGCGTGGACGGCGCATGTCGTCCACGATTTCCACCCTTTCCACGCTTTCATTGCGCCCCCGCAGGCAGGCATCGCTTTTTGATTGCCAGAAAAAACATCCCGACCTAAACTGCTTTGATGACGCAACGCAACAAGCCGCAACGAGCCTCTTCGCGTGCGTATCGCGCGTCCGATGGCCGCATTCATACTCGCGTCATGCAACTGCCATCTTTATCGCTGATCTTGATCGATGCCGCGCCTCGATGAGGCGTGTTGAAGTCTCGCCCTGGTTTCAGGCGCGTGACCCAGTGCAACGATGCACGCCTGGCGTACGAGTTCGATGTACACGCGATGCGTGCGAGGCGCGCGTCGCATGGGACCGTGGCACCGACTCTTTGAGGGAGTTCGAAGCGACCATGAATCAGTCTCTCCCGACATCCGTTTCGTCCAGCTTTTCCATTCCGCCGATGCCCTTCGCGTCGATGCCGGGCAATCTGCTGACGCAAGCGTCCGCCTACGCGATCGATGCATGGCAGCGCAGCGTGCTGTTTGCCGACGTGATGCGCGAGCGCGGCAATCAATATCAGTCGCACCTGCAGGAACGCGTGCCCAACGTGCTCGACTTCGACAGGGAACTGATCGTCGACGGGCGGCAGTTGCCGCGTCCCGTCAACTACGGCCTCGTTCGCATCGTCCCGCCCGATGACCTGAAGCCCGACCGCGATCTCGCCGACGGACACGATCCTGGCCGTCTGCGTCCGTTCGTCGTCGTCGACCCGCGCGCGGGACACGGCCCCGGCATCGGCGGCTTCAAGCGCGAAAGCGAAATCGGCGCTGCGCTGCGCGCAGGACATCCGTGCTATTTCATCGGCTTTTTGCCCGACCCCGTGCCGGCACAAACCGTCGAAGACGTGATGCATGCAGAGGCGGCGTTCCTCGAAAAAGTGATCGAGCTGCATCCCGACAGTCCCGGCAAGCCCGCCGTGATCGGCAATTGCCAGGCAGGCTGGCAAGTGCTGATGACGGCCGCGATGCGCCCCGAGCTGTTCGGCCCGATCATTGTCGCGGGCGCGCCCGTGTCGTATTGGGCCGGATGGCGCGGCAAGAATCCGATGCGCTATTCGGGCGGCATGCTGGGCGGCTCGTGGCTCACTGCGCTGACGGGCGATATCGGCGATGGCCGCTTCGACGGCGCGTGGCTCGTGGAAAACTTCGAGAACCTGAATCCCGCCAATACGCTGTGGACGAAGCAGTACAACCTCTACGCGAACATCGATACGGAAGGGCCGCGCTATCTCGGCTTCGAAAAGTACTGGGGCGGTCACGTGTTCCTGAACGCGGGCGAGATGCAGTACATCGTCGACAACCTGTTCGTCGGCAATAGGCTCGTCAAGGGCGAGATCGTGACAGCGGACGGCGTGCGGCTCGACCTGCGCAATATCCGCTCGCCCATCGTCGTGTTCTGCTCGTATGGCGACAACATCACGCCGCCGCCGCAAGCGCTCGGCTGGATCACCGACCTCTATCGCGACGACGCCGATCTGCTCGGCCACGACCAGACCATCGTCTACGCGACGCACGACAGCATCGGCCACCTGGGCATCTTCGTGTCGAGCAGCACGGGACGCAAGGAGCATCGCGAATTCGTCAGCAATATCGATCTGATCGACCTGCTGCCGTCCGGCCTCTATGAAGCGCACATCGGCGCGAAGACGGAAGCGACCGAGCATACGGACCTCGTGATCGGCGACAACGTGCTGTCGATTTCGCCGCGCACGGTTGCTGACGTGCGCGCAATCGTGCAGCCCGACCCGGAAAGCGACCGGCGCTTCGCGACGGCCGCGTATCTGTCGCGCTTCAATCTCGGGCTGTACCGCAGCATCATGCAGCCGTGGGTGCACGCGGGCACGATGCCGTGGATGGCCGATTTCGCGAGCAAGCTGCATCCGCTGCGCGTGACCTACGAATTGTGGTCCGATCGCAATCCGCTTGCGTCGTCCGTTGCGCAGGCTGCGCAAAGCGTGAAGGAAGCGCGCGCGCCCATCGAGCCCGACAATCCGTTCCTGCAGATGCAGACGTTCATGTCGAACGCGATCGAAGCATCGCTCGATTACTACCGCGACATGCGCGACGCCGCCGTCGAGCAGATGTTCGAAACGGTATACGGCGCGCCCTGGCTGCAGGCGTTCGCCGGTCTTCCGCCGCAAGCGGGCAGCGAAACAGCGGCGGCATTGACGGAACCCGGCAACACGGAAGAGCGCGAAGCATCGATCGTCGCCGAGCACGCGCGTCTGCGCAACGACATGACGGAAGGCGGCCTTCTCGAAGCGAGCGTGCGCGCGTTGCTCTACGTCAGGCGCACGCACGGCGAAGCGGACGAGCGCCGCTTCAACCTCGCGCGCGAAATGCTCAGCACGCTATCGGATCAGGGCATCCTGGCGTTCAAGCACGTCGTGCGCGAACAGGCCGCGTTGCTGCGCCTCGACACGGAAGCGGCGATCGAAGCGCTGCCCGGCCTGCTGGCCGACGCGTCCGCCACGCATATCCGCAACGCCGCGCGCGATATCGACAAGATCAGCACGACGCTGCCGCTTGATGACAACGAGCGCGCCGACCTCGCGCGCGTGCTGACGATTTTCGAATCGGCATCGAAGAAGAAATCGGCGCGGCGCACGGAAGCGGGCCAACAGGTCGAATGAACGATGCGCAGTTGCATCGACGCAGCGCGAGGGGCCGCCGCGCGCATCGGCGATGCAGGGTCGCTTTTCACACGATGGCACATGCGAGGGCACACACGATGGAACCCCAGCGCGAACACAAGCGCGAAAAGTACGAGCGTCTCGTCGACTTCGCCGCAAGCCTTCCGCCGACGCCGACCGCCGTCGCGCATCCGTGCGATCACGATTCGTTGTCGGCCGTCGTCGAAGCCGCGCGCCTCAAGCTGATCGCGCCGATTCTCGTCGGACCACGCGCGAAGATCGAGGCGGCCGCGAAGGAAGGCGACCTCGATCTCGGCGACCTGGCCATCGTCGACGCGCCGCACAGCCACGCAGCCGCCGAATGCGCGGTGCGCCTCGTGCACGAAGGCAAGGCGCAGGCGCTGATGAAAGGATCGCTGCACACGGACGAGCTGATGGCTGCCGTGGTCGCGCGCGATACGGGCCTGCGCACGGAACGACGCGTGAGCCACTGCTTCATCATGGACGTGCCGGGCCGCGAAGATCCCCTCATCATCACGGACGCCGCCGTCAACATCTCGCCGACGCTCGACGAAAAGCGCGACATCGTGCAGAACGCAATCGACCTCGCGCATGCGCTGCGTTTTCCGGAGGCGCGCGTGGCGATCCTGTCGGCGATGGAAACGGTCAACTCGAAAGTACCGTCGACGCTCGAAGCGGCCGCGCTCTGCAAGATGGCCGATCGCGGACAGATCACAGGCGGCATTCTCGACGGCCCGCTCGCGCTCGACAATGCGATCAGCGAAGAAGCCGCGAAGATCAAGGGCATCGTGTCGCCCGTCGCGGGCCATGCGAACGTGCTCGTCGTCCCCGATCTCGAAGCGGGCAACATGCTCGCGAAAAGCCTGACGTTTCTCGCGGGCGCGGACGCGGCCGGCATCGTGCTCGGCGCGAAGGTGCCCATCATCTTGACGAGCCGCGCCGACTCGGTGATCACGCGGCTCGCTTCGTGCGCGGTCGCGTCGATGGTCGCGCTCGCGCGGCGCGAGCAGCCCGCGGCCGCCATCGTCTGAGAACGTTTGAGGAACCGGCATGGACGTCATCCTCGTCATCAACGCGGGTTCGTCGAGCATCAAGTTTCATGCGTTCGCCGTGAACGGCGCGCAGCTCGATCCCATTGCGGGCGGCAAGATCGAAGAGATCTACGCGAAGCCGCATTTCATCGCGAAGCGGCAAAGCGGCGAAGTGCTCGAAGACAAGGGCTGGCCGGACGGCGAGCAGCTCGGGCATGACAACGCGATCGCGTTTCTGCTCGACTGGCTGCGCAGCCACGGCGAAGGCCGCGCGACGTTGCGCGCGGTCGGCCATCGCGTCGTGCATGGCGGCGACCGGTATTCGGAGCCCGTGCGCGTCGATGCGCACGTGATGGAAGAACTCGAAGCGCTCGTGCCGCTCGCGCCTCTGCACCAGCCGCACAATCTCGCGGCAATCCGCTCGATCATGGCGCGCAACGAACAGGTGCCGCAGATCGCGTGCTTCGACACCGCGTTTCATCACACGCAGCCCGCCGTCGCGACGCGCTTCGCGCTGCCACCCGACATCACGAGCCGGGGCGTGAGGCGCTACGGCTTTCACGGGCTGTCGTACGAATACATCGCGAGCGTGCTGCCGGAGCGCGACGAACGCGCGGCGCAAGGCAAGACCGTCGTGCTGCACCTGGGCAACGGCGCGAGCATGACGGCCCTCGATCGCTGCAAGAGTATCGCGAGCACGATGGGCTTCACGGCCGTCGAAGGGCTCGTGATGGGCACGCGCTCGGGCAGCCTTGATCCCGGCGTCGTGCTGTGGATGCTCGCAGAAGCGAACATGGATGCCCGCGCGATCGAATCGCTGTTGTATAAGCGCTCGGGCCTGCTCGGCGTATCCGGCATTTCCAGCGACATGCGCGAGCTGCTCGCGAGCGACGACCCGAGAGCGGCCATTGCCGTCGAGCTGTTCTGCTACCGCATCTCGCGCGAGCTCGGCTCGCTCGCGGCCGCGCTCGGCGGACTCGACGCGATCGTGTTCACGGCAGGCATCGGCGAATACGCGGACGCCGTGCGCAAGCGCGTCTGCGAACTGGCGGCATGGCTCGGCGTGTCACTCGACGACGAGGCCAACGCGCATCACGGTCCGCTCATCAGCGATGCGAAAAGCGCCGTCGATGTCTGGGTCATCCCCACCAACGAAGAACTGATGATCGCCCGGCATGCGCTCGGCCGGCTGGAGGGATAAGCATGGACAAGCCAACGGGTCAGCCGCTCGCGCAGTACAAGGTGCTGATCATCGGGATCGCCAATGAGCACTCCATCGCGTATGGCTGCGCGCGCGCGTTTCGCGAACTCGGCGCGGAGCTGGCCATCACGTATCTGAACGACAAGGCGAAGGCCTACGTCGAGCCGCTCGCGCAGGAACTCGGCGCGTCGCTGCTGCTGCCGCTCGACGTGTCGAAGCCCGGTGAGCTCGAAGCCGTATTCGACGCAGTCCGCAACGAATGGGGACGGCTCGACGTCGCCCTGCATTCGATCGCGTTCGCGCCCAAGGCCGATCTGCAAGGCGGCTTGCTGAACAGCTCGGCGGAGGGCTTTTCGGTGGCGATGGACATCTCGTGCCATTCGTTCATCCGCATGGCGCGCCTCGCCGCGCCGCTGATGGACGAAGGCGGCTCGATGTTCGCGATGAGCTATCTGGGCGCGACGCGCGTCGTGCCGAACTACGATCTGATGGGCCCGGTGAAAGCGGCGCTCGAAGCGTCGTGCCGCTATCTCGCGCACGAACTCGGGCCCAAGCGCATCCGCGTGCATCCGATTTCGCCGGGGCCGCTGAAGACCCGCGCCGCGTCAGGCCTCAAGGACTTCGATCTGCTGCTCAACGAAGCGGCCGAGCGCGCGCCCATCGGCGAACTCGTCGACATCATGGACGTCGGTTACACGTGCGCGTTCCTCGCGACGCCCTACGCGCGGCGCGTGACGGGCAACACGGTGTTCGTCGACGGCGGGGTCAATATCATCGGCTGAATATCGTCGTCTAATGCGCGGCGTCATTCGATAATGGCGCCCCGATTGCGCGTGTAAACCATTCGCGCCTGACAGGCGTTGTACTTCTGCACGCAGCCGCGTCCCTCGGCTGACGGGGGCAACAACATCTCATAACATGATGGATCGTGCGCGACCGCCCGCAGCGGCCTACGCGCGCGTTTCATACAACGATCCGAAAGCAATACGTAGTCGAAATGAACGATGCGTCGCATAAGATAACTTCCATCTCCTCTTCTTCGAAAACGCACGCCGTGCCCACGCCTTCCATCATTCCGGAGCAGGACAAAGCGCGCGACGCGGTCTCCGCCGCGCGCGAAGACAAGGTCGCGCATGGCGGCGCGCCGTGGGCGATGTTCGCGCTGTCGGCGATCGGGCTGCTGGTCGGCGCGTTTGCCGTCATCGGACCGGAGCATGTGTCGATGGCCGTCGCCAAGACATTGCTGGCGGTCGGCTGCGTGGTGGTCGCTGCGCTCGCGGGCATCGTCGCGGCGGACCTTTCCAGAAGGCAATGACAGCGCGACGCACCAGCACGGCGCATTTCATGCTACATAAAGTGGTGCACTGCACCACTTTTCTGCTATACTCACAGATTCACTTTTTTCGCACGCGTCGAATTGCGTCCTAACTGGAAGGCACTGCGCGAAAGGACCAGCGAACGCACGGGCATTTCAGTGCGCTTCGGCGGCCTTCAGCGCATCGTTCGTTCCGCGTCAATCGATTCGTGCAACACCCCGCCCTCCCTCACGATCCGACAGGTCACGCTGCCTGCCGCGCGCGTGCGCGCGGGGTAGCGAAACAGCCTGCCGAGGAGAACGTATTGGCAAAGCTTGACCGGGACAACTCCCAGTTCGAAACCACCGCATCGAAGGCGCCGAAGCGCGCCGCAAAGGCGAAGGCCCAACCCGCAGCCGTGCCGCAAGACGCGGCCCTGCTGGAATCCCTCGCTGAAGAACGTCAACGTCAGATGCGCGCGCTGATCGCGCTAGGCCGCGAGCGCGGCTATTTGACGCACTCCGACATCAACGACCACCTCCCCGACAATTTCACCGAAACGGCTGCGATGGAAACCATCGTCAGCACGTTCGGCGAAATGGGCGTTGCCGTGTACGAAACGGCGCCCGACGCGGAAACGCTGCTGTTGAACGACGGCCCGTCGGCTGCCGCATCGGACGATCAGGCCGATGAGGAAGCCGAAGTCGCGCTGTCCACCGTCGACTCCGAATTCGGCCGCACGACCGACCCCGTCCGCATGTACATGCGCGAAATGGGCGCGAGCGAACTGCTCACGCGCGCCGGCGAAATCGAAATCGCGAAGCGCATCGAAGGCGGCCTGCAGGACATGGTGCAAGCCATCGCAATGTGCCCGTCCATCATCTCGACGATTCTCGCGGACGTGGACCGCGTCGTGGCGGGTGAAATCCGCATCGACGAACTGGTCGACGGCATCAGCGATGCGAGCGAAGCCGCCGAGATGGACGACGAAGCAGCCGACGCCGCCGCGGAAGAAGAACTGGAAGCGAGCGCATCGGACGAAGATTCGGATGACGAAGACAGCGATCTCTCCGACGACGGCGGCGAAAAGGCCAACGCCGCGCGCCTCGAACAGCTGACGGCAGACAGTCTCGCGATCTTCGAGCGCGTGCGCGCGCTGTTTGCGAGCGTGCCCGACATGCCCGTCACGGACAAGCGCCGCGCAACGGCCATCGCGAACCTGCGCGAGTCGATCCAGCAGGAACTCACGCCGATCCGCTTCACCGCCAAGACCATCGACCGCCTGTGCGCGGACGTGCAGGCGCAGGTCGCGCAGGTTCGCGCGATCGAACGCAACATCCTGTCGATCGCCGTTGACCGTTGCGACATGCCGCGCGAAGCGTTCGTCGAATCGTTCCCGGGCAACGAGACCGATCTCGAATGGACGACGCGCACGGCCGCGAAATCGAAGGCATATGGTCCGGCGCTCGAGCGTCACCTGCCCGCGATCCAGTCCGAGCAGCAAAAGCTCGTCGATATCGAAGCCGCGATCGCGCTGCCGCTGCAACAGCTCAAGCAGATCAACAAGCAGCTGAACTCGGCGGAATCGAAGATGCGCCAGGCCAAGCGCGAGATGATCGAAGCCAACCTGCGTCTCGTCATTTCGATCGCGAAGAAGTACGTCAATCGCGGCATGCACTTCCTCGATCTGATCCAGGAAGGCAACATCGGCCTGATGAAGGCGGTGGACAAGTTCGAATACCGTCGCGGCTGGAAGTTCTCGACGTACGCGACGTGGTGGGTCCGTCAGGCCATCACGCGCGCGATCGCGGACCAGGCGCGCACCATCCGCGTGCCTGTCCACATGATCGAATCGATCAACAAGCTGAACCGCATTCAGCGCGAGATCGTCCAGCAAACGGGCCAGGAGCCGCATCCGTCCGTGCTCGCCGAGCGCATGGACATGCCTGAGGCGAAGATCCGCAGCATCCTGAAGATCGCCAAGAATCCGGCGTCGCTCGATTCGCCCGTCGGCGAAGATGCCGACACGACGCTCGGCGACATGATCGAAGACACGTCCGCGACGTCGCCCGCCGATGCCGCCGTCCACGCGAACATGCGCCGCGCGATCGACGAAGCGCTCGACGCGCTCACGCCGCGCGAAGCGAAGGTGCTGCGCATGCGCTACGGGATCGACACGGCATCGGAACTGACGCTCGAAGAAGTGGGCCGCCAGTTCGACGTGACGCGCGAACGTATCCGCCAGATCGAAGGCAAGGCGATTCGCAAGCTCAATCACCCGAGCCGCGCGGACAAGCTGCGCCCGTTCCTCGAGCGCGGCTAACGGCTCGAAGCTGAGCGTCGCCGTGACGCTCAGCACGCGAAAACAAAACGCGCGACAGTCTCAAGCTGTCGCGCGTTTTTTATTGCCCGCTGAACGCGCGCGCTACGGGAGCAAATGATGCAGCCAACGCATCAATGATGCTCGCCGTATTCCTTGCGAGCCATCGGCGTCGCGCGCACCTTCGAATACTGGAACGCGGGAATGGCCTTCACCGCGTCTTTCGTCGCGCCGGCCCAGACGAGCTTGCCGCCCGTATAGTCGAGTTGCGACATCGGGATCGCGACATCGTGCTGCGACACGCCAAGGAACTGATGCGCGGCGACGACCGCAAACGAAGCGGCATTGTCCGGCGAAATGATGATGTCGTGCAGCACGCCGACCTTCTGGCCCTGCTCGTTGTAGATCGGCTTGCCCAGCAGGCTCTTCTTCGCACTCCAGCCGTTGATGATGATCGATTCCTGCTCGACGCTCACGCCGATGGTCTGTGCGCCCGCCACCTGCGCGCTCGCCTGAACCGAAAACACGCCGGCCGTCGATGCGGCGATCAGAACCGCTGCCCAGTTTGCCTTCATAGCTTATTCTCCGATGTGAAATGTTGCGAGGAATTGCCGCTGCTGTGAGAAGCGACATACCTTACCGCATCAGAAACAAGCCGTCGCAGGAGGGTACACGGTGCACTTCTCGTCATGCTACTTCGCGAGGCTCAGTCCTTTGCCCAGCACGGAGCCGTCCTTCTGGTTCACGAGCCAGACGGCCCGAACGCTTGCGTGAAGCGTCGAGGTTCGACGGGTGATGTCGGTGGGCTCTTCGTCGGTCGGATCGCTGTGCTCGCTCGTCTGCGTCAGATACGGCGGCTCCAGCGTGCAGACAAGCACGATCGCGAAGTTATCGCCGGCGCTTTCGAATGCCTCTTGCGAAAGCATCAGGCGCCCGCGCGCGACGGTCTTCGTTGCGCCTTCTGTCTTCAGCTGAATCAGGTCGATGGTCTGGATGTAGCCCTTGGCCTTCGCGTCGGGCGCGATCACGAGCCCTCGCCCTCTCGGGCCGACGATCTTCAGATACAGCTGGATCGCTTCGGGATGCTCGTCGCTGGCAAGCGGCACGTTCACGCTCAGCCGATGCGTCGCCGAGCGGTACAGAATGCCGTGCGGCGCGGGAATCATGAACAGGAACGTGCGTTGTCCGTTCTCCGTGGTCGCCGCATGGCCGTGAAAGATGCGGTCGAACGGCTGACGCGCGAGATTGCGAATGCGCTCGCTGAGCGATTGCGTCGCGGCAGCGGGCATCTGGCCAGCGAGCGCATCGCGCACCTTGACGGGATCGTCGGCTGTAACGTGTTCCGGCATCGACGTCGTGCTCGACGCTTCCGGCTCGGCGGCTTTGGAGGCTGCGTTCGCCGATGTATTCGTCGATGCATTCGTCGCCCCATAGGCAGCCGCGCTCATGCACAGTGCCGTCGCGATACACAGCTTGAGCCCGACTCCATTTGCCCTGGCAACCGCGCGATTCAGAAAATGCACAACATCCTCTCCGTTGATGATGACGCTATCGGTGCGTCTTGTTCTTCTCACGGTTCGTCTCGACGGGTCGAACGCGCTATCAGTTCGCATTCTAAGCGCATTCGATGAACGGGATGCGGCAAGCGGGCTACGGCTCTGGCAGGCCGCGTTCTGGCAAGTGATCAGCCAAGAAAAAACGCCAGGCACCGAAGTACCTGGCGTGCAGTTCGACTACACAGGCGCTCGACGCGCCTTTTATTCTTGCCTTTATATCGACTGCAAATTGCAGATCTTTAGGCCTTTACGCATACATTTTAATCCGGGAAAGAATGAAGGCCGTCCGGTTAACTTTGCGATCCTGAGCATGTTCCCTTGTGAGCCTATGAAACGGGACGTGCAAACGTTTTCTCCATACGCCTTTACGCGATCCTGCATACGCCCACCATTACGCGCTCGAGCCGAGCAGCCGGCGCGCGGCCGAGATCGTCGGGCAAATAGTTCGTTTCCGTCGATGCGGTCATGACAGGCGATCCTCCGATGATGGGCGGCCCCTGCACCTTGCCATGCGCATGCGCGACAGGCTGCGGGCCGATGATGGTCCGCTGAAAAGCGTGCTACGCGCTCTCGCGCGCGATCACGCTGAAATCGATTTTCACGCTCTTGTGCGCCGAAGCGCGCGTCGATGCCGCCGCGCCGTCCTGTGCCGCGAGCGCGGCCAGCAGCGCTTCGCCCGTGCGCGTGCCGATGCCGTACGCGTCGACGGAAATCGTCGTGATGGTGGGCGCGCAGCACGCGGCCACTTCGAAATTGCCGAAGCCCGCGATGGCGATATCGCCCGGCACCGACAAGCCGCGCCGGCGGCATTGCATGATCGCGCCGAACGCGGACATGTCGCTCACGCACATCACCGCGTCCGTGTCGGGCCATTGATGCAACAGCGCATCGAGCGCGGGCGCGCCGTGGCTCATCGTGATGGGCGACTCGCCGAGACGCACGACGCGCGGCTCGCCCAGGCTCTGCGCCTTCACTTCCTGCAGATAGCCCTTGAGACGTTCGAGGCCACGCCGGTCGAGCTCGCTCGCGCCGCCGAGAAAACCGATGCGCCGATAGCCGCGCTCGACCAGATAGCGAACCATCTCGCGCGCGGCCTTCGCGTTGGAAAAGCCCACGGCGGCATCGATCGGCGAGGCGGGCAGATCCCACATCTCGACGACGGGCACGCCCGAGCGCAACAGCAACTCGCGCGTCCCGCTCGTATGCTGCGCGCCCGTCAGCGCGATGCAGCGCGGCTGATGGCGCAGCATCGAGCGCACGAGCCGCTCTTCGCGTTCGAGGTCGTAGTCCGTATCGCCGATCAGCAGTTGCAGCCCTTGCGGCTCGAGCGCGGCCGTGAGTCCCCGCACGGTGTCGGAGAAGTTGGAACTGGCAAGCGACGGCACGAGCACCGCCGCAAACGCCGAGCGGCCCGAGGACAACGCGCCTGCCGCCGCATCCGCGACGTAGCCGAGTTCGTCGATGGCCCGCTGCACGCGCTCGCGCGTAGCAGGCGCGACGCCGCGGCCGGCGAGCACGCGCGAGACCGTCATCTTCGATACGCCCGCGAGCGCCGCGACATCCGACATGCGCGGCGGTCCCGCTAGCGCGTTGCGTGTTTCGATGGCGCGTCTGGTGCTGCGTGGAGTGCTGGACATGCTGATCGTTTGGGGTCGCGTTCTTTATCAGCCGCATATGATAACGGCAACGTCGCACGCGCCCCGTGCGTCTGCGAAGAAAGCGACACGAGCGACACGACGCATGATGAACGCAGCGCCGGATTCGATGCGTGCGCGTTTCGCCGATTCAATCCGTCACGCGCAATGCACTGCGCTTTTCGATCAGTCCCGGCACGGATACGCGCATCGCGAAGACGCCGCCCGATTGCGGATACTGTTCGAGCTCCTCGGCGGGACGGCCCTGGCGCGCGGTGGTCACATAGAGCGTGCGCAGATCGTCGCCGCCGAACGCGCACATCGTCGGGCAGCGCGCGGACAACGGATATTCGCCGACGATCTTGCCCTCCGGCGAAATGCGCACGACCCGTCCGCCTTCGTACAGCGCGGACCAGTAGCAGCCTTCGCTGTCCACCGATGCGCCATCCGGACGCCCGCGATCCGTCGGCGTCGGCTCGAACTTCATCCAGTCTTCGCGCGGCCCGACCTCGCCGCTGTCGACGTCATACGCATGCCGGTAGATCGTGAAGCGCGGCGTATCCGAGTGATAACACCAACGGGAGTCGGGACTGAACGCCATGCCGTTCGACGTCAGCAGACCTGGGTCGATCTTCGTCAGCTCGCCGTTCGCGTAGCGATACAACGATGCGGCATTGCCCGCCTTCGGTTCGTCTAACGTGCCGAGCCAGAACCGGCCATGCGCATCGCAGCGGCCATCGTTGAAGCGGCTCGTCGCGGGATTCTCCGGGTTCGCGCAGAGCTTGCGCACCACCTGCCCGTTTTCGTCCAGCAGAAAGATGCCCGTGCGCATGCCGGCGATAAAACCGTCGTCTTCCGTCAGCGAAAAGCACCCGATGTTCTCGGGCATCGGGATCGCCACATCCTGCCCTGTCTTCGGATCGAAGCCATGCAGCGCGGGCGCCTGGATATCGACCCACCACAGCTTCGTGCGGCGCTCATCCCAGCGTGGACATTCGCCAAGCGCGGCGGCAGCGGGCAATACACATTCGAACGTCTGCATGATGATGGTCCTCTCTCGTGGCTCTTGAAAACGCACGCGGCGCGGATCGATCAACAGTAGCAAACAATCATGCAACGTTCAGCGTCGCAACCGTTTTTCGCACACAGCCCGTTGCGCGAACCATTCTGCGCGCATCGCCGCGTTGCATTCGCGCACGCGGCGCGCGCCGCTCCCTGAGCCGTTCGGGACGCATGCTCGCGCCATGTCGCTGGCGGCTGTCCTCGTCGTCGCTGGCGAGGGCAGCCACAGGCACGCGATCGCGGGCGAAGAAGTCGATCAACGTCGAGAGGCGCTGCTTCATGTTGTCTCCAGGTGCTTGTCGTGCCGCGTCCGTTCGGGTGCAACGCGAAGAACGCGCGGGAGTAAACGCCAACGGCGTCCCGCCAGTCCGGTTCCAAGACCAGACTGAGGGGACGCCGTTGTCCAATTCGATGCTGCAAAAGTGCCAGGAAGGCCAGAAGGCTTTTGCTGCGCCGCGGCTCGTCGTTGACGCTGCGGCAGGTTAACAACGCAAGCGATATGCCAAGCGCGACGTTTGAGCGGACGGCCGCGCCCACAGGCGATGCCGCGATCATTTAGTCTCGATAGCAGCCGAGGTCAGCGATTCATCGCGATGCTCGCAAGCACTTTCGTGGTGCGTCGCAGCACAGCATAAGTGCACTATAAGGCGCGGCGAAATCGTCAGACGCATTGCATCGCTCACTCGATTTGCCCGCTAGCAACGAAGCCCGCCGCACGTTGCACACATGAACGGCGCGCGCGTTTCGACGACTGGCCTCGTTCTTGCGATACCGCCGTTCGCCGGCAAAGGCGCCGGCATCCGGTCCGGGCACGAAGCCCATCACGGGAACAGGTAAAAAGCAGACAGGACAGCGGCGTCCCCTTCGTGCAAGCACGAGCGGGACGCCGTTTGCGTTGGCGGCATCGATTGACGGACACACGCGATGGAAAAACGGATGAATATGGGCAAAGTCTCACTGGTCAGCGCGGGACCCGGCGATCTCGACCTGCTCACCTTCAAGGCGGCGAAGGCCATCGCGGCCGCCGACGTGCTGCTGATCGACGATCTCGTCAATGACGAGATCAGTACGCTAAAAGCGGCTCATGCGCGGGTGATCAAGGTCGGCAAGCGCGGCGGCTGCAAGTCGACACCGCAAGCGTTCATCCAGCGCCTGATGCGCCGCTATGCGCTGCAAGGGCGCCACGTCGTGCGGATCAAGGGCGGCGATGCGCTGCTGTTCGGCCGCGCGGGCGAAGAAATCGCCGACCTGCGCAGCGCGGGCATCGACGTCGATATCGTCAACGGGATCTCGTCGGGCTTTGCAGCGGCAGCGGGGCTCGGCGTGTCGCTCACGCATCGCGACCATTGCCAGGGGGTAATCTTCGTGACGGCGCATCTGCGCGACGGCAGCGAACCCGACTGGGCGACGCTCGCGGCCACAGGCATGACGCTCGCGATCTACATGGGCGCGAGCCGCATCGAAGGCATCAGCGAAGCGCTCGGCAAATCGCTCCCCGTCGACACGCCCGCCGCCGTCGTGCAGTGGGCCGGCACATCGCAGGAAAAGCGCGTGTGCGCAACGCTCGGCGAGATTGCGGCGCGCGCCGCATCGGAAAACATTGCGAGCCCGGCCGTGATTTTGATCGGCCGGGCGATTGGGGAAGGCGTGGCGCAACTGGCCGCGCGCAGCGAGTCGATGTGCCGGCTGAGCGCGTGAGCGTGCCGACTTATTGCCAATTAGCCGCTGATTGCCGCTTATGGCTGGCGTGGCAACCGCTCATTGGCCGCACATGATCTTCATGATGTCGGCCTGCGTCAGCACGCCGACCACACGGCCGCCCTCGCCCACCACGGGCAAATGATGATGCCCTTCTTTTTGCGTGAAGAGCGGAATGACATCGGTGAGCGGCGTCATCTCCGCCACGCAGTGGACCTTGCGCGACATCACCGTGGTCACGGGCCGCGCGCGCCGCTCGCTCTCGGGCACGGTCGTATCGGACGCGAGCTTGAGGAAAGGCAGAACGGCATCGAGCGGTTGCAAATCGACATGCGTGACCACGCCTTTCAGGCAACCCTCTGCATCGACGACGGGCAGCAGCTTGATATGGTGCGAATCGAGCACCTTCAACGCTGCGCCGATCGTATCGTCGACGGTCACGGTGACGGGCGGCTTGCGCATCACGTCCGCGCACGTGAGCCGCAGCAAGTGCTGGAAATAGGCCTGCCGTTGCAGCTCGCCGAGTGCCGTTCGCCGTTCGTCCTGTTGCCCCCGCGCCCGGCCTTCGCCCGGATTCGTTTCGCCGTCGCCCTGAGCGCGGTCATCCATGGCCCCGGCGTGATGGCTCGGGTTCCCGAAACACCAGTTCAATACCGACGAGATCGACATGTTGGACCCTCCCCAGGGTACGTTGACCGTGCATGAAACAGCAATTCCAGCGATGCAGATCAGCTTTCATCGCTTGCTGCCAGTTTACATCATAACGTGAGGCATTTGCGCGCGACGCGCTGTCGCTGCCTGAAATGGAAAAGTCCGGCGAAAACAGGGCAAAAACGCCGACATGCGATAATTGCGCTTTACGTCGCGCCGCGACGGCCCGTGTGCCCGAACCCTTGAAATCGCTTCTCGCCCCGCTCGACCAGATATCGGAATTCGACGAAATCGTCGATGTCCGCACGCCGCTCGAATTCGCCGAGGACCACATTCCCGGCGCGGTCAATGCGCCCGTTCTGTCCAATGAGGAACGCGTGATCGTCGGCACGATGTACAAGCAGGTGTCGCCGTTCGAGGCGACCCGGCAAGGCGCGGCCATGGTGTCGCGCAACATCGCCGCGCACCTCGAAACGACGTTCGCGGACCGTCCGCGCAACTGGCGGCCGCTCGTCTATTGCTGGCGCGGCGGCAAGCGCTCGGGGTCGATGACGACGTGGCTCAATCTGATCGGCTGGCGCGCGCGGCAACTGGACGGTGGCTACAAGAGCTACCGGCACGCCGTCGTCGAGTCGCTCGACACGCTGCCGGGGCAATTCCGCTACGTCGTTCTCGCGGGCCATACGGGCAGCGGCAAGACGCGGCTCCTGAACGCGCTCGCCGGAACCGATGCGCAAACGCTCGATCTCGAAGGGCTCGCCGCGCATCGCGGTTCGATTCTGGGCATGCTGCCGAACGAGGCGCAGCCTTCGCAGAAGGCCTTCGATACCGCCCTCGTCTCCGCGTTGCGCGCATTCGATCCGAACCGGCCCGTATTCGTCGAAGCGGAAAGCCGGCGCATCGGTTCGATATCGCTGCCCGTCTCGCTGACGGAGCAGATTCATCGCGGCACGTGCATCCGGGTGGAAACGGAGCGCGGCGAGCGCATCCGTCTGCTGCTGCAAGACTATGCGCACCTGTTCGACAACCGCGAGTTCTTCAAGGCGCAACTCGCGAAGCTGATCGAGTTGCACGGTCGCGCGAGAATCGGCGAATGGCAGACGATGATCGACGAAGACAAACGCGTCGAACTCTTCGAGCAGTTGATCGACCTGCACTACGATCCCGCCTACGCGCGCAGCACGGGCAAGCACTATGCGCAGTTGCCGCAGTCGATGCGCTTCGCGCTGCGGCCCACGGACGCCGATCTCCACGAACAGGCGCGCGCGCTGCTCGCGCAACTGCGCTAACGCTTCAACGCATCGATGCGCCGAAGCGCTCGCGCGCGGCGCATCACCAATGCTCGGCCGTCGGCCACGGCAGACGCCGCAGCGACCAGTCAAGCTCCGCGCCGACCACGCAGCGCCCCTCGGGCGA
This sequence comes from Paraburkholderia diazotrophica, assembly GCF_038900755.1. Classification (GTDB taxonomy): domain Bacteria; phylum Pseudomonadota; class Gammaproteobacteria; order Burkholderiales; family Burkholderiaceae; genus Paraburkholderia; species Paraburkholderia diazotrophica_A. Next base: position 91,497 of record NZ_JBBPEN010000006.1, on the reverse strand, counting down.
CTGCAACGCGACCGTCACGGCGATGCACGGCCTGCCGCTCGCCAGCGACAGATACGGGCTGCTCGTGACGGGCACGCCCGGACGCAGCACGGCATTGCGGAAATACGGCCGATGGTCCCAGCGCGCATCGCGCGGATTCGCGACGGGATGCAGCGAACCGCCATCGACCGCCGACGCCCTGCCCGTCACTTCACGTCCGATCTGCCGCCCGGTATCGTCGAGCACGAAGCAGCTGACGCATAGCTCCAGTTGCGCGAGATCGCGGAATGCGCCGTCGAGCGGCGCGCCTTTCTGCCATGCGTCGACGGCTGCATCGAGCGCCTGCAGGTACGGCCGCACTTCCGCTTCGAACACCGCGTGCTGATGCGCGCGCCCTTGCGCGATCACATCGAATGCGTGATCGATGCGCCGGTGCACGGCGTCGGGCGGTGTAATGGACGGCGACGGCCGGCCAAGCAAAAAGCCTTGCGCGAAGTCGACGTTCGATTCGACGGCGAGAATCAGCTGCTGCGTCGTCTCGACGCCTTCCACCACCACCAGCATGCCCGCCTGATGCAGCAGCGAGACGAGCTTCGGCAAGATCGGCTGCTCGACGCCCGGACTCGTTGCGCGTATCAGCTCGCCGTCGAGCTTCACGAGATCGGGCCGGATGCGCAGCAGACGGTCGAGGTTCGAGTGGCCCGCGCCGAAATCGTCGACGGCAATCAGAAAGCCGTGCTCGCGATACTGCCCCGCCGCGCGCGACATGTCGTCGACGCTGCCGCCATGCGACTCCAGCAGTTCGAGCACCACGCGATCCGGCGCGAGCCCCGCCGAGCCCACGAGCTGCGCGAGCTGACGCGCATAGCCGTCGGCGATGAAAGTGGCAGGCAGGATGTTGAGAAAGAGCCAGGCGTCATCAGGGATCAGACGGCGCGCATTGCCGAGATGCAATGCGTGGCTCGCGCGGTCGAGATCGCCCTGATCGCTGAACGGCCTCGGCGAAAACAGCACGGCAGGCGGCACACGCGAGCCGTCCTCGCGCTCGCCGCGCAACAACGCCTCGAAGCCGACCTGCTTCTGATGCGAAAGGCTGTAGAGCGGCTGGAAGTGCGAGGTCAGCCAGAAGTCGTCCCACAACTGGCGAAGCGGCTCCGACGAAGCGCCGTCCGCGAGATCATGCGCCCATGTGAGACGCACAGGATCGACGGGCGCCGCGCGTTCGACGCACACGCAGTTGCGCCCCGTATGCTTCGCTCGCAGCAAGGCCTCGTCGGCACGATCGAGCAGCGCCATCACGCTCTCACCGCATCGGTATTGCGCAACGCCGAAGCTCGCGCTCAAGAGGCCATCGGGACGCGCAATGCGGCCGATTGCGATGCGCAATGTTTCGGCGAACTGCGCGGCAGGGCGCAAGGCCGCGTCGTGCAGCAGCACGAATTCTTCTCCGCCGATGCGGCCGACGATGTCGGCGGGCGTCGTCATGTCCTTCAGCATGCGCGCGACGTTCGACAGCGCCTGGTCGCCGACTGCATGACCAAACCGGTCGTTCAGCGACTTGAAGTGATCGATGTCGATAAAAATGGCGCTGACGCTTGAATCGCGGTCCAGCTTCGACAGACGCATCCCCGCCTGGTCGAGAAACGCGCGGCGGTTGTGCAGTCCCGTCAGCGGATCGGTTGCGGCAAGGCGCGCGAGGCCGTCTTCGAGCATAAAGTGATTGCGCCTGAAGCGATAGAAGCCGAAGTGAAACACGGCGGCCATCGGCAGCGCGATGGCGAGCCACATCCACCACACGACGTTCGCATCGCCTTGCGCGCGCGGCAGGCTCATCAACAGCGGCACGCCCGTTGCACAGAAGAGCGCGCTGCCGACGAAAAAATGCGCAGGCGTGAGCCACAGCGGCGCCGCGCAGACGGGAATCGCGACCATCGCGGGCAGCGCCCACGCCAACGGCACGTCGAGTCCATCGACATTCAATGCGAGCCCCGCAAGCAACACGAGCATATATGCGACGCCAAGCGCGCCGAATTGCGATGTGCTCTTCGCGCGTGCAATCGCGGCGACGAGCAGCGCAAGGCACGCGGCGCACGCAAGCCGCCAGACGAGCGGCGCGGCCGGCCCCGCCACGAAGCAGCGCGCGAACGCGAACGCCATGAACACGATGACGGTAAACGCCATCGTCATGGTTGCGAGGGGTCGCTGATGTTCCAGTGAACGTCGGTGAAACCGGTGTTGCAATCCGGCGTCGGACGTCCGATCCGTTGAGGAGGAAAGCATGTTGGGCTCAGGCCAGTTCCGGTGACTCTGCCGATGTATAACGGCATCTCTGGCCCGAGGTTGATACTTCATATGAAAACAGTCATGCGCGCTGGCATCGACTGATGCTGCATTTGACAATTGCACGTCTCGCGAGCGCATGTCACTCGCACCGGTCGCTCGCATCGAATGTCAATTGCGTCAGGCCGTGCGGCCTCATCCTCTCTGTGTGTGAGATCGGGAGTTCCTTCCCTTTAGAGAGCCAGTGAAAGAAAGCGCGTCCCTGCAACGGGATTCGCGTAATAGGCGGCCGTTTCGATAAAGCCCATGCGTTCGTACAGACGCTGCGCGAAGGCCGTTCGAGGAACGGAGTCGAGCACGAGCTTCGCATATCCCAGCGCCCTGGCCTTGCCGATCACCGATGCAACGAGTTGCTCTCCAAGCGAAAAGCCACGATATGCAGGACGCACGTAAAGCCGCTTCACTTCGGCAACTTCATTCGAATGACGCAGCAGCCCCACGCAGCCCGCTATATCGCCGTCTGCTTCCGCGACGAAGAACAGGCCCGATGGCAACGTGTATGTCTGCTCGAACGTCTGCATTTCATGCTCGAAGCCGCGATACGACAGATCCATGTCGAGCCATTGCACATACTCGCGAATGATCGCGACAAGAGCCGCCGTGTCCGACGGATAAACCGCTTCCCGAATCGAAGGAAGCACTTGATGCGTGATTGAAGCCGACATGTCGCCCTCGCGCTGAATACCCGGATCATCCGTATGGGACAGAGCGTAGTGCTCGCGACAGCGCGCGGTCTTGAACGTTTGTGCAAACGCGTCGCACGCTGGCATTCCCACTATCTGGCGCGGAACGCTAATTCACGGCGCCAGGCGGGACCGCATCGAGAGCATCGGGACACCCTTCGCCGCCCGAGATCGGACGCGTGCCTTCATCGATGCCGCGCGCTGCACGCGCTCCCGTGTCGATTTCGGCTATCGTCGAACGTCGTAGCAATGAAAGCCGCCTGATCGCGCGGTTTCGACAATTCATTCGAGGAGAAGCAACGATGAAAGTAATGGTGATCGTCAAGGCCACAAGTGACTCGGAAGCCGGCAAGATGCCGGATACCGAACTGCTGGCCGCCATGGGCAACTTCAACGAGGAACTCGTCAAGGCGGGCGTGATGCTCGCGGGCGAAGGCCTGCATCCCAGCTCGCGTGGCAAGCGCGTGCGTTTCTCGGGCGCGCAGCGCACCGTGATCGACGGGCCGTTCGCGGAAACGAAGGAACTGATCGCCGGGTTCTGGCTGTGGCAGGTAAAGTCGATGGAAGAAGCCGTCGAATGGGTCCGGCGCTGCCCGAACCCGATGGAAGGCGAATCGGAAATCGAAATCCGCCAGATATTCGAAGCCGACGATTTCGGCGACGAATTCACGCCCGAACTGCGCGAACAGGAAGACCGCGTGCGCGCCGACATCGAAAGGCAGGCGAACAAGGCGAAGTGACGCTGCGCTCGTCGGCGGAATGGAATGCCCTGTCCGCGTGCTGAATATGTGCTCAACGCGTACGCAACGCATCGACGATGCTCATGCGAGCGGCGCGCATCGCAGGCAGGAATCCGCCAACGAGTCCCATCGTCATCGAAAACGCGAGCGTCTTCACGACGATGGCGGGCGTCAGGATGAAACGGAACGACAGGTCCGCGAAGGTCTGGAAGTTGGTGGTCGAAAACGACGCGAACTGCATGAAGGCCGCGCAGCCCAGGCCCATCATCCCGCCGACGAATCCGAGCAACATCGCTTCGACGAGAAACGCGGCGAGCACGTTCGAGCGTCTGAAGCCGAGCGCGCGCAACGTGCCGATCTCCGCCACGCGATTCGCGACGGACGCATACATCGTGATCATCGCGCCGATCATCGCGGCGATCGAAAAGATCGTCGACAGCGTGAAGCCGAGAACGTTGATGAACGTCGAGAGCGCTTTCGACTGGTCGCTGTAGAACGTCTGCTCGCGCTTCGCTTCGTCGGCGAGGCGCGGATCGACGTCGAGATCCTGCCTGAAGCCATCGAACTGATCGGACTGCGCGAGGCGCACCACCATCGACGAATAACTGGTGCGGCGAAACGACTGCATCAGTTGATCGACGTCGCCCCAGATTTCCGAATCGAAGCCGCTGCCGCCGGCGTCGAACGTGCCGACCACCGTCCAGTCGCGCTGCGCAAAGTGCAAATGCTCGCCCGGCTGCGTGCCGCTGAAGCCCTTCGCGACGCTGCTGCCGACGATGATCTCCGACGAACCGGGACTGAACATGCGCCCCGACGCGAGCTTCACTTGCGGCCGCAAGCTCATGCCGGCGGGCGACACGCCGCGTATCACGACGTTCGACGGCTTGCCCGTGCTGAGCTTTAGCAGCGAAATCAGCACGACGGATTCCTTCGACGCCATGCGCCTGCCATCGCCGCCCATCGCCACGGCGGGATGCATTTCGATGACGTTGGCCTGAGCACGGTCGATCGCGCTCTGCACTTCCGTTTCCGCGCCCTTGCGGATCACCACGACGTTGTCTTCTTCGCCCGTCGAAACGAGCGTTTTCTTGAGGCCCGCGTCGAGCATCAGCACGGTCGCGAACACGAACACGACGAGCGCGAGTCCGCTCGCGGTGAGCGCCGTGGTCAGACGGCGCGTCCACAGATTGCGAGCGATGTACGAAAGCGGGATCGCCACGAATAGACCTCGCCTCTAGCCGATCGCCCGCAGGCCTTCGACGATCCGCACGCGCGCCGCCTGCATCGCCGGAATGATCGCGGCAGCAACGCCGACTGCGAGCGCGCACGCGGCCTGCAACAGCATCGTCTGGTGCGACACGACGAACACGGGAAACACGCCGCCTGTCGCCTGCTTGAAGAAGCTCGCGGCGGGCGGCGTCGCGAGCATGCCGAGCGCGCCGCCCACTGCGCTGATCGTCACGGATTCGCCGAACATCAGCAGCGCGAGAAAGCCCGGGCCGAAGCCGAGCGCCTTGAGCGTCGCGTATTCGACGGTGCGCTCGCGCGCGCTCATCGCCATCGCATTCGCCATCACGGCCATGATGATCACGATCACGACATACGACACGAGACGAATGGCCGCGATGATCTGATTCGACATCGCGACGAAGCCGAGCTGGAACGCCTGCTCCGTTTCCGTGAGCGTTTCGGCGAGCGAGTTCTTGAACACGGCGTCGACGTTGCGCGAGATCGCGGCGGCATCGTCGGGACTCGCGATGCCGAGCACGTACACGCCGACCTGATCCGGCTTGCGCCCCGGCATCTTGCGCACCGTTTCGTTCAGATAGTCCCAGTGAAAAATCAGCTGGCGGGTGATCGTCGATTCGTCGCGGCCATCGAGAATGCCGCGCACCGTGAATTCCCACGTGCCGGGATAAATCGTGCCCTTGATCGGGATCACGTCGCCGACCTTGAAGCCGAATGCGTTCGCAAGCTGCCTGCCGATCAGACAGCCTTTGCGGTCGCGCTCGTAGTCGCTGCGCTGCTGCGCGGGCAGAATGAATTCGGGGTACAGGTCCAGATAGTTGTCCGACACAGCGAACTGCGCGAAGAAGTTTTTCGGCTCGCGATAGATGCCGCCGAACCAGCTCGAACGCGCGACCATCGTCACGCCGTCAACGCCTCGAATGCGGTTCTCGTAGCTGAGCGGCAACGGAAACGTGAGCGAGATCGCATTGCGCGTGACGAGCCGCGCATTCGACGCCGCCGCCGCGCCCGCGTACCACGCATCGACCACCGTATGCAGCAGTCCGTATGCGAGCACGGCAATCGTCAGCCCGAGCACGGTCAGCATCGTGCGCAGCTTGTGACGCAGCGCGTTGCGCGTGATCAGCTTCAGCAGATGCATGGCCGCCTGCCAGTGCGCGCTTTATTGGGTATTTCAGCGAGCCGTTCCATCGATCAGCTCCCCTTTTTCCAGATGCACGAGCGCCCTTGCCGCACCCGCCGCATGCGCGTCGTGCGTCACCATGATGATGGTCTTGCCCAGCTCGCGGTTGAGCCGCTGCAACATCGACAGCACTTCCTCGGCGGATGCGCGGTCCAGGTCGCCCGTCGGCTCGTCGGCGACGATCAGCGTCGGATCGGTGATCAGCGCGCGTGCAATCGCGACGCGCTGCTGCTGGCCGCCCGACAGCTCCGACGGATAGTGATGCGCGCGGTCCGACAGATTGACCATGTCGAGCACGAGCGCCACGCGCTCGCGGCGCTCCTTGCGCGTCAGGCGCGTGAGCATCAACGGCAGCTCGATGTTCTCGAACGCCGTCAGCACGGGCATCAGATTGTAGAACTGGAAGATGAAGCCGACATGCGCCGCGCGCCATTGCGCAAGCGCCGCTTCGGAGAGCCGCGTGATATCGACGCCGCCGACGCGCAGCTCGCCGCCGTCCGGCCGGTCGATGCCCGCGATCAGATTGAGCAGCGTGCTCTTGCCCGAGCCGGACGGTCCCATCAGCGCGATGAAATCGCCTTCGCCGATCGCGAGCGTGATGTCCGACAGCACGGGCACGGTCTGCACGCCGCGCCGATACGACTTCACGAGGTGCCGGATGTCGACGAGTGGCATCGCCTCTTTCAGTGCCGCGCTCGCGTCGTGACTCATGTCGTTCACGGCTTGTTCGCCACGGTGACTTTCGCGCCGTCCTTGATGTGCCCGTCGGGCGAGCGCACGAGCACATCGCCGGGACGCACGCCGCCGACGGCAACCAGTTCGCCGAGCGTCGCGCCCGTTGTGACGGGCACTTCATGCACGATATCGTCCTTGATCGCGAACACGACCTTGCGCCCGCCACGCTCGACGATGGCGGCCGGCTGCACCGCGACCACCGGCTGTCTGTCCTGTGGCGGCACCGGCTTCGACAGGAACGCAATCTTCGCGCTCATGTCGGGCAGCACGCGTTCGTCGCGATCGACGAAGCGCACCTTGACGAGCACCGTCGCCTTCGAGCGGTCGACGGTCGGCACGATGCGCGACACGCTGCCCGCGAGGCGAACCTCCGGCAGCGCGTCGAGCTGGATCTCGCACGGCTCGTCGACGGTGATCTTCGCGATGTTCGATTCGGCGACGTCGGCCTCGACTTCGAGCGTCGCCATGTCGGCGATCGTCACGACGGCGCCCTTGCTGTCGGACGCCTGCGAAAACGGCGTGATGTTGTCGCCCACATTGGCGTGCTTTTCGATCACGACGCCGTCGAACGGCGCGCGGATCACCGTCTGATCGACGGAAACTTGCGCGGCCTGCGCGTTCGCCTGCGCCGACACGATCGCCGCGCGGCTGTTGTCGATCGACGCCTTCGCCTTGTCGTAGCGGGCGAGATCGGCGTCGTACTGGGTCGCGGGCACGGCCCCGTTCGGCGCGAGGATCGCGGAGCGGTGCAGATTGATTTCGGCGTTCTTCAGTTCCGCTTGCTGAAGCGCGAGATTGGCCTGCGCGACCTTGACCTGCGCCTTGGCCTGCGCGAGCGCGGCCTCGACGTCGTTGCTTTCGATCCGCGCAATCACCTCGTTCTGCTTGACGCGCGTGCCTTCGAGCACGCCGAGCCATTCGAGCCGCCCTTGCGCCTTCGACGCCACAGCCGCCTTGCGCTGCGGCACGACATAGCCCGTCGCGTTGAGCAGCGTGTAGGTTTGCGATGGGTAAGCGGACACCACGGTCGTGGTGTCGACGGTCTGCGGCCCGGCGAGCCTCAGACCGAAAAAGAGCGCGACGGCAAGCAGCAGCGCGACGGCCCCGTAGCCGATCCAGTTGCGCCGGCGCCCGCCTGTCGCGACAGCCAGCCGGTCGATTTTGAGCCGCTTCAGATCGTGATCTGCCAATTTATATGTCGTCGCCGGATGGCTCGTGCAACCCTCGACGCCTCATGCGATGAAGCGCGCATCGGCGCACCGCCATGCCGGCTACCTGTCCTGTATTCGGGCCCACAGTATAGCGCCGCCCATCGTCCATCCTTTTGTCCTGACGCGTGCGATTGCTTTACAGTCTTGCCGTCGACATCCGATTATTCGAAGGGGAACATCATGCAGGACAAGCAGACGGTGGCAGCGGACAGCACCGCCGTACGCGTGGCGCTGTGGCGTGCGATGCATGTGCAGGTCGATGCGACGCCGCACGTGCTCGACGACGAAATCGGCTTGCGCCTCGCCGCGCCCGACGAAGGCTGGCGCAACCGTCCCGACATGGACCCGCAGGGCACGCGCGGCTATCGGGCATCGATCGTCGCCCGCGCGCGTTTCATCGAGGATCTGGTGGCGCAAGAGGCGAACCACCGCGTGTCGCAGTACGTCATCCTGGGCGCGGGCCTCGATACGTTCGCGCAGCGCAAGCCCGAGATCGCGTCGCGGCTGCGGGTGTTCGAAGTGGATCGTCCGGGCGCGCAAGCGTGGAAGCGGCAGCGCCTGATCGAACTCGGCTACGGCATTCCGCCGTGGCTGCGGCTCGTGCCCGTCGACTTCGAAGCGGGCCAGTCGTGGTGGGACTGCCTGTCGGGCGCGGGCTTCGAAGCGGGCGCGCCGGCCGTCGTCGCATCGACGGGCGTGTCGATGTATCTGACGCGCGACGCGAATCTCGCGACGCTGCGTCAGATCGCCAAGCTCGCGCCGGGCTCGACGCTCGCGATGACGTTCCTGTTGCCGCTCGATCTCATCGACGCGGCTGAACGCGCGCAGCATGAGGCCGTATATGAACGGGCGCGCGCGGCGGGCACGCCGTTCGTCAGCTTCTTCAGCCCCGACGAAATGCTGGCGCTGGCGCGCGAAGCGGGTTTCAGCGATGTCCGGCATGTATCGACGGCCGACCTGACCGAGCGCTATTTCTCGCATCGACCGGATGGCCTGCGGCCGGCGACAGGCGAGGCGTTTCTCGTCGCGGGCACCTGAGACCCATCACCATGCCAGCGACGCGTTCGATGCGCGTAGTCGGCCGGACCCGCGCTTGAGATATATAACAACAAGGTGTCGAGCATGAGCGATACAACCGAAAGTCCCGCACGCCTGAGCGTTCTGAAAGGCCTGCTCCCCATCGACCGTACGCGGGCCTTGCGCGATGTGTTCGCGGGCGTATCGCTCGCGTCGATGGACATTCCCCAAGTGCTCGGCTACGCGCGCATCGCGGGCATGCCCGCCGTGACGGGGCTTTACACCGTCTTTGTGCCGCTCGTCGCGTTTGCGTTCTTCGGCGCGTCGCGGCATCTCGTGGTGGCGGCCGACTCGGCGACGGCCACGATCTTCGCAAGCCGCGCCTCGGCGCTTGCGCCGATGGGCAGCGCCGAATATGTGGCGCTGGCGGGCATGGTCGCGCTGCTCACTGCGGCGCTGCTGCTGCTTGCGCGCATCTTCAAGCTCGGATTTCTCGCCGACTTCCTGTCGCGCACGGTGCTGGTCGGCTTTCTGACGGGCGTCGGCATTCAGGTGTCGATCGCGATGCTCGGCGACATGCTCGGCATGACGGTGCCCTATCCTTCGTCGCGCAGTCTCGCGCAGTTCGCGTACGTGATCGGCCATCTCACGCTCGCGCATCTGCCGACGCTCGCGCTCACGGCGCTGGTGGTGGCAGCCATCCTCGGCTCGAAGGCGCTGTCGCCGCGTTTGCCGATACCGCTCGTGGTCGTGGTCGGCAGCATCGCGGCAAGCAAGACGTTCGACTTCGCGTCTCACGGCATTTCCGTGCTGGGTCCGCTTGCGGGCGGTTTGCCGCCGCTGCGCTTTCCGGACGTCACGTGGCAGCAGTTTCTCGATCTCGTGCCCGTCGCGGCATCGTGCTTCGTGATGATCATCGCGCAAAGCGCCGCGGCGGCGCGCGTGTTCGCGCAGCAGTTTCACGAAGATGTCGACACGAATGCCGATATCCTCGGGCTGGCCGCTGCGAACGCAGCCGCCGCGTTCAGCGGCACCTTCGTCGTCAACGGCAGCCCGACGCAGACCGCGATGGCCGAACGCGCCGGCACGCGCAGCCAGCTCGGGCAGCTCGCGTTCGCCGCCGTCGTGGTGGTCGTGCTGCTGTTCCTGAGCACGTGGCTGCAATATCTGCCGCACTGCGTGCTGGCGGGCATCGTGTTCACGATCGCGATCGGAATGATCAACGTGCAAAGCCTGAGGGCGATCCGCAGCGAGAGCCCCGGCGAGTTCACGCTGGCGCTCGTCACGGCGGCCGCCGTCGTGATGGTGGGCGTCGAGCATGGCATTCTGCTCGCCGTCGCGCTGTCGCTGATGCGGCACGTGCGGCACAGCTATCGTCCGCATACGATGGTGCTGGAGCCCGCGCCCTCGACGGGACGCTGGCTGCCCGTGCCCGCGCAGCCGGGAACGATGACGGCGCCCGGACTGATCGTGTATCGCTTCGGCTCCGATCTGTTCTTCGCGAACGATCACTTCTTCACAGCCGAAGTCTCGCGGCTGATCGACGCGGCGCCGGGTCCGCTGCACTGGTTGGTCGTCGATGCGGGCGCGATCACCGATCTGGACTATTCGGCCGCGCGCACGTTGAACGATCTGATCGATAACCTGCATGAACGGAAGATCGGCGTGCTGTTCGGACGGGTGAACCGCTATCTGCGCTCGGATATGGACCGGCACGGCATCACGCAGACGATCGGCGACGCGAACATATTCGAAACGCTGCATGAGGCACTCGCGGCAGCGGGCGTAAGCAGTCCGTCGGCGCACGAGCCCGGCATGCTGTAAGGGTTGCGCCACGCGGACAGGCGCCTCGGAAAAGTACGGCATGCCGTGCCATACTTGCGAACCGTCCTCTTCGAACTTTCCACACGTCAATGCGATGATCACCCGTTCCGCTTCCATCGGCTTCAACCTGAACCCGCTCGACCGCCGCTCCGACAAGCGCGACGACGACGCCTTCATCGAACGCCTGCGCAGCGATCCCGCCGCGCGTTTTTTCGTCTTTGATGGCGACGTCCCGTTGCTCAGGCGCGGCGACGGGCAGGATGCGTGGTTTCTCGCCCGTGAAGCGGCTGCATTCGGCGAGCCGCTGCAAAGCGTGTTTCTGGGGCAGCACGACGACGGCAGCGGCCGCTTCGCGCTCGGCTTCACGCTGGGCCTGGAGCCCGGCGAAGGGCAGACGCACGGCGTGCTGCACGAGCGCATCGACTTGCGCTCCATCGCAATGCGCGGCCTCGTCGCGCCCGAGTTGATCGGCATGCTGGGACAGGCGAAGTCGATGCTCGACTGGCATCGCCGCCACAGCTTCTGCGCGAACTGCGGCGCGGCCAGCCGCCCGGCGGCGGCAGGCTGGCAACGCGTGTGCGACGCGTGCGGCACGCGTCACTTTCCGCGCGTCGATCCCGTCGTGATCATGCTGGCAATCGACGGCGAGCGGTGTCTGCTCGGACGCCAGCGCCAGTTCGCGCCGGGCATGTACTCGGCGCTCGCGGGTTTCGTCGAGCCGGGCGAAACCGTCGAAGATGCCGTGCGCCGCGAAGTGCTCGAAGAAGCCCACGTGACCTGCGCGCAGGTCGTCTACTTCGCGTCGCAGCCGTGGCCGTTTCCTTCGTCGATGATGATCGGCTGCTTCGCGCGGGCCGCCGACACGAACATCGTCGTCGACGAGGCGGAGCTCGAGGACGCGCGCTGGTTCACGCGCGCGGAAGTTGCCGCGATGCTCGCGGGCACGCATCCGGACGGACTATCAGCACCGAAACCGTATGCGATCGCGCATCATCTGCTGCGCGCCTACGTCGAGCGCGGCGAGGCGGTGCTGCGAGGCGACGGCGATCAAGCGGTGACGCCGTCCGGCGCATCGTCACGATCCTGAACCGCCTGAACTTCCTGCACCGCCGCGCGCTCACGAGCGAGAGGCACGCCGCGCGTCAGTCGATGACGGCCACGACATTGACCGTTCCCTGGCGGGCCATCTTCGCGTAAGGACACAGGCGCTCGGCATTTCGCACCATCTCTTCGGCGACGGCACGCTCGACGCCCGGCATCCGCACGCGCACATCGATGACCAATGCATAGCCGCCGTCCATCGGATCGCGGCCGAACGCAACCCGCACCTCGACGGCCGTATCGTCGAGTTCCAGCTTCGCGCGCTTTCCGAGCAGATTCAGCGCGCCATGAAAGCAGGCGGCAAAGCCCGCCGCGAAAAGCTGCTCGGGATTCGTTCCGTTGCCGGGGCCACCGAGTTCCGTCGGCAGCCGCAGATTGACGACGAGATTCCCATCGTCCGAACGGGCCACGCCGGATGCGCGACCGTGCCCCGTCTCGCCGCCCGAAACCGTCACCGTCGTCGTGTACAGCGGCGCGAAATCCCGGCCCCGATAACGGTCGAGCAGCGAAAGCGGAGGGGCTCGCAGTTCCTCGTTGTCTTTTTCGTTGTCCATGTTGCCCTCTGGCTCGGCGACGAGCGCGCCGGTTCCCTGTGGTCCCTCTGATTCCCTGTAGACGAGCGTACGGGATTGCCTTCGGCCCCGATATCGGCGAATCCGCGCCCGTCTCCGACGATATGCGCGGAACGAACGATCGTATAGCCGGCGTCGGCGTTCCGCATGGTTTTCGCCCGGACGTGCCCGCTTCGGAACGCGTGTCCGCAGGCGCAACTCATATGCTATGCGAGCGCGGACCAGGGCGGTAGAGCTTCCACGGCCTCACGGTGTTTCCCCTCCGGCGTCAATCGAAAGTCAATCGAAAACAGGCCGCCAGAACGCTGTACCGCATGTCTTCAACGTGTCCTACACTACGAAAGCCAGCCGAAAGCCCCGCCAAAGTTCTACGGCTGCGCAACACTCCCGATGCGCAAATAAGACAGGCACCCGGACGGTTCGGCGATGTAGGTGCCCATAGTCGGAGCCCTCAATGGATCAAGCGGATATACCGCAGCATGGTTTTCGCGTTGGCCTGCCCAACCCCGCCGACGCCTTGTCCACCTGCTTTGCGACGAGCTACGCGGGCATCATCTCGTTCATGGCCGTCGCCACGGAAGGAAGCTTCGCCAAGGCGGGCGAGCGATTGGGGATCGGGCGCTCGGCTGTCAGCCGCAATGTCCAGAAGCTCGAAACGCAACTGAGCACACGCCTCTTTCTGCGGACGACGCGAACGACCCATCTGACGCGCGAGGGCGAGCGCTTCTTCGAGAACTGCAACCGGGGCGTGACGCATATCGTCGAGGCGATGAACGACATGCTGGACCTGCGCCGCGGCCCGCCGCGCGGCCTGCTTCGCATCAGCTCGACAGTCGGATTCGGGCGCAAGGTGGTTGCGCCGCTGATTTCCACGTTCACGGACGCCTACCCGGATATCGCAGTCGATCTGCTTCTCGACGACCGGCCTGCGGATTTCGCCGCCGAACAGATCGATGTCGCGTTTCGCGATGGGCGCATCGAGGACTCCAGCATCATCGCGAAGCAACTGATTCCGATGCAGATGGTGCTCTGCGCCTCGCCTCTCTACGCCGAAAAGCGCGGGCTGCCTACGACGCTCGACGAACTGGGCCAGCACGAGTGCATCAACTATCGCTTTTCGAGCGGGCGCGTGTGCGAGTGAAAATTCAAGGTCGACGGCCATATGCGAAAGTTTCTGCCGACGGCGAGACTGACTTTCAACGACGCGGACCTCGTATTGCGCGCAGTCCTCGACGGACATGGCATCGCGCAAATGCCCGGCTATCAGATATGCGATCACATCGCGCGCCACGAACTCGTGATGGCTTTGAAGCGGCATGTGCCGGACGACCGCGGCCACTACATCTGCTATCTCTGCCGACAGCATCTGCCGTCGCGCATTCGCGTGTTCGTCGATTTCATGACCGAGCAGATTCGCGCGCTCAATCTGCTTTGCTTCGAAGATTTTTATACGGAATGTCCTGAGCGCGAGCATCAGGCATGAAGGCCGTCCGTGCCATAACGGTAGCCTCTGCAATTGATGCCGCTACGGAAACGGTGAGTGTTGCGATGTGCCTCTACTGAAGCAGCGACTCGGGGCCTACGATTCAGGCATGGTAACGCGGCCGATCGACTCGGTTGACGAGCCGTCGAGGCCGCGAGTGGAGAACATCATGTCTCGTTTCGGACCTGCGCTCGTATTCGCCGGCTGGATCATCCTGACCGTCGTCAATATCGGACTTGCGCTCGCAGTCTCGTTCAGCGGCGCCGTCTGAACGGTTGTCGACGGGTTATCGATGAATTGTCGATTTACGGATGAACTGCAAACCGGTCGCAGCGCTGTGCGTGCTGCAACCGGCCGCGATCGACGCTCCGCGCACTGTGCGCACTACTGCGCCGCGGTCAGCTTCAATCCCGCAGGCCGCAACGGCGGTGGTACTTCCTGATGCCCGCGCCGGTCGTCGGACACCTGTTCGATCCCCTTCTTCTGCACTTCCTCGCAGAACGCGATACGCGAACGGTAGTAGTCCGCCTGCATCTGCGCGTCGAGGACACGTTGCTCGGCCTGGTAGAGTTCCATCCGTAGATCGTGCAGCGCACGTTCAGCCTGTCTTTCAGGGGCGGCAGAGTGATGTGACGCCCAGCGGATCAGCCATTGCAGCATCGTGGAGCCCTCCTCTTCGCAATTGTGCTTATGCGGCATAAAACACGCGCGCTGTTCCTGTTCACCACGGCTCTAGGCTATCAAAAATAAGATAGGCGCTTGTGTGTCTTATCGCACGTGTTGCTAAAACGATACCTCGGCAAATCCCCCGTTGCGCATTGCCGCCAATTGCGATGCACATCCCGCAAAACGCGCGGTGCGGCACGCAGGCCGCGCGTGGGTCGCAGGTGATTTGCACAATCCTCTCAGCCGGGCGGGCCAGCCGCTTTCGGACGACGGTCGAACCCATGTCCCCGGACGTTGAACCTGAACGCGCACGTTCACGTTGACGTATAATGCGGTTCATTCTGACTGCATCTCCCGGCGTACCGAAACATTCGCGAGACACGTCGTGGAGCGTTCGAACAGTGGATACATTCACCAACATGCGGATATTCGTGCGCGTCGCGGAAGAAGGCAGCTTCACGGCCGCCGCGCAGCGCCTGAACATCACGACACCCGCCGTATCGCGCGCCGTCTCCGCGCTCGAAGCCTATCTGCGCACGCGCCTGCTAAATCGCAGCACCCGCAGGGTCGTCCTCACCGAAGCCGGGCATCGCTATTTGCAGCGCTGCGAGCAGATTCTCGCGTTCGTCGAACAGGCAGAAGCCGAGGCCGCCGACGCGCAGGTTCGTCCGACGGGGCAATTGCGCGTGCACGCGACGTCGAGTTTCGGCCAGACGTATGTGACGCCCGCCATCGTTCGTTATCGCGAGCAGTATCCCTCCGTGTCGGTCGATCTCACGCTTTCGCAGCACATGCCCGACATCATCGACGAGGGGTACGATGTCAGCGTTGTGCTGAGCGTCGAAGAACTGCCCGATTCGAGTCTCGTCGCGCAGCGGCTCGGCACGTTGCGCAGCGTGCTGTGCGCGGCGCCCGTCTATCTGCGCGAACACGGCATGCCGCAGGACGTTCACGAACTGTCGCGGCACGCGTGCTTCCAGTTCGTCTCCGCCGTCTATCCCGTCGACCGCTGGCTGCTCGAAGGTCCGAACGGAATAGAAACCGTGCATCTGCGGGAAGGGGGTTTCAGGATCAACTCGGCCGACGGACTCGCCGTGGCGTTGAAGGAAGGGATCGGCATCGGCGCGGTGCCGATGTCGACGGCGGCAACGGCGTTGCGTGACGGCTCACTGACCCGCGTGCTTCCGGACTACCGGCTTCAGCCTCTGACCGCATATGCGCTGTACACGTCGCGGCGCTATCTCGATGCCAAGATAAAAACCTTTGTCGAACATCTCAGGGACTTCATTCCGCAGATGCTGGAATCGTACGAAGCGAGCCTGAAGGGCGTGGCATAGCGCGCGCACGAGCAGCGCTCGACGATTACCCCGCCAGCCCCGCAAGCTGCGCGTGAAGCGCATCGGGAATCTCGATCCCGTCGCGCTCGGCCGCATCGGCGAGACTGCGCCGGCGCTCGCCCGGCAAGCGCACGTCCGCATCCTGAAGCATCGCGGCGATCAGCGCCTCCACTCTCGACAGATACGCTTCGCTGCCTGCCAGCGCGCCCGGATCGATCGCCCAGAACAGGTGGCCGATCTGCGATTTCTCGCCCTCTTCCGTCAGGAACGAGCCCGCCTCGTAGCCGAAGTTCGCGCCCGCAAGCGCCGCTGCGAGCAGCTCGACCATCAGCGCCAGCATTGCGCCTTTCGCGCCGCCGAACGGCAGCATCATGCCGTCGAGCGCGGCTTTCGCGTCGGTGGTCGGCAAGCCGTCGCGCGTCGTCGCCCAGCCTTCTGGAATCGGCTTGCCTTCGCGCGCCGCGACCATGATCTTGCCGCGCGCCACGTTCGACAGCGACAGATCGATCAGCAGCGGCGCGCCATCGCGGCGCGGAAATACAGCCGCAATCGGATTCGTGCCGAACAGCGAATGTCGCCCGCCCCACGCCGGCATCGCAGCGGGCGCATTGCTGAACGCGAGCCCCACGAGACCCGCCGCGCCGAGCGCTTCGAGGTGATACGCGCCGACGCCGAAATGATGGCTGCGCCGCACGCTCGCGACCGCGCTGCCCTGCTCGCGCGCGCGGCCGATCAATGTTTCGATGGCAAGCTCGCAGGCCGGAAACGCCATGCCGTCGGCGGCGTCGATCAGCACGGCCGCGTTGCGCGCATTTGCGATGAACGCCTGCGCCTGCGGATCGACGCGGCCGTTGCGCAACTGCGCGACATACATCGGCAGACGCGCGACGCCGTGCGAAGATAGCCCGCGCTCGTCCGCGTAGACGAGCGCGCGCGCCGTCGCCGAGGCCGTCTGCTGCGTCGCGC
The DNA here is from genome assembly GCF_038900755.1 of Paraburkholderia diazotrophica. Taxonomy (GTDB): domain Bacteria; phylum Pseudomonadota; class Gammaproteobacteria; order Burkholderiales; family Burkholderiaceae; genus Paraburkholderia; species Paraburkholderia diazotrophica_A. The sequence continues at coordinate 74,412 of NZ_JBBPEN010000006.1, read as the reverse complement.
CCGCAGCCAGCATTGCGCGGGTGGCGAGCGCGTACAGGTCGCCGGATGAAACACGCGTCATATCGAGACTCCTTCCCGTCGTTGTGAATCGCGCTCGCCTTCGAGCAGCGCCTGCGTCACGCGCGCCGCAACGAGCGTGCTGACGCGTTCGTTCGATTGCACTGTGAGTCCCGCAATATGCGGCGTCAACACCAGGTTCGGCGCACCGGCGAGCGGCGACCCCGCCTTGAGCGGCTCGTCGGCGAATACGTCGAGCGCCGCGCCGCCGAGACGTCCGTGCTTCAGCGCATCGGCGAGCGCGCGTTCGTCGATCACGCCGCCGCGCGACGTATTGATCACCACCGCGTGCGGCTTGAGCATCGACAGTTGCGCGGCGCCGAGCAGATTGCGCGTGCCATCGACGAGCGGCACGTGAACCGACACGACATCCGCCGCACGCAAAGCATCGTCGAATGTCATGCATTGCGCGCCCGTCTCTTTCCAGCACGCGGCGCTCGCCGGCTGCTGCGGATCGTAGCCCGCGACCCGCATGCCGAGCGCGCGCGCCAGTTGCGCGACGAGCTGTCCGATCCCGCCAAAGCCGATCACGGCCAAGGTGCCGCCCGCCGCTTCGCGTCCGTTCGACAGCGCCGTGCGCGGCCATTCGCCCGCCGCCACGGAAGCGCTCGACAGATACGCGCCGCGCAGCAGCATCAACGCCGTCGCGATCACATACTCGGCGACGGCGCGCGCATTCGCGCCCGTCGCGGGCAGCACCTGGACGCCGCGCTGCGCGCACGCCGCGAGATCGATATTGTCGAGCCCGACGCCCAGGCGACCGACGGCGATCAGTTTCGGCGCGGCATCGAGCAACGCCTGCGTGACCTGCGTGCGATTGCGCACGATCAGCGCATCGGCATCGGCGAGCAGGCTGCGCAGCGTCTCGGGCTGATCGACGAGCGATGCGTTCGCCTGCACGTCGAAATGCTGCTCCAACGATTCGACGGCGGATGCATCGATGAACTCGCTGACGACGACTTTCTTGCGATCGTTCTTCAATTGGAGCGCTCCCGTGCATAGGCGGGCGTTCTTTCGCTGATCTCCTCGGCCGTTTCGGCTGCTTCGTCCTCCTTGCTGATGGCGAGCGGCTCGGCGAGTACCTTGCGCGCGGCTTCGACATCGAATGCGCCTTCCCAGCGCGCGACCACGAGCGTGGCCACCGCATTGCCGATCATGTTGACGATCGCGCGAATCTCGTTGAGCACGCGGTCGATGCCGATGATCAGCGTAATGCCTGCGACGGGGATGATGTCGTGCGTCGACAGCGTCGCGGTCAGCGCGACGAGCGCCGCGCCCGCGACGCCCGCGCCGCCCTTCGACGTCACCATCAGGATCGCAAGCAGGCCGATCTGCTGAACCAGCGACAGATGCGTATTCGTGGCCTGCGCGATGAAGAGCGACGTCATCGTCAGATAGATCGCGGCGCCGTCGAGGTTGAACGAGTAGCCGGTCGGCAGCACGAGCCCGACGACGGGCTTCGGACAGCCGAGACGCTCGAGCTTTTCCATCAGTCGCGGCAACACCGATTCCGTCGTCGACGTGCCGAGCACGATCAGCAGTTCTTCGCGCAGGTACTTGAGCAGCGGCCACAAGCCGACGCCCGTCCAGCGGCAGATCGAGCCCAGCACGAGCACGATGAACACAATGCTCGTCAGATAGAAGCAGACGATCAGGAGGCCCAGTTGCTGCAACGTGCCGATGCCGTACTTGCCGACCGTGAACGCCATCGCGCCGAATGCGCCGAGCGGCGCGAGCCGCATGATCATCTCGACGATCTTCATCAGCGCTTCGCCGCTCTGTTCGATCACGCGCGACAGGAAGCGGCTGCGGCGCGACATGATCGACAGCGCGATGCCGAACAGCACCGAGAACAGCAGCACCTGCAGCAGGTTGCCGCGCGCGAACGCGCCGACGACCGAGTTCGGCACGATCTCTTCAAGGAAGCTCTGCGATGCCGCCGTATGCACTTCCGCCACGTAGTGACTGACGGCGTGCGTGTCGAGTGTTTGCGGGTCGATGTTGAGCCCTTCGCCCGGATGCAACACGTTCGCGACGATGAGACCGATGACGAGCGCGAGCGTCGTCACGGCTTCGAAATAGAAAATCGTCTTCAGACCGACACGGCCGACGTGCTTGAGATTTTCCATCCGCGCGATGCCCACCGACACGGTGCAGAAGATCACCAGCGTGATCAGCATTTTGATGAGGCGGATGAACGTGTCGCCGAACGGCTTCATCTGCACGCCGAGATCCGGCGAGAAGTAGCCGACGAGAATGCCGGCCGCGAGGCCGATCAGAACCTGCACATAAAGATGCTTGAGCACGCGCAAGATGGTGTCTCCTCCACTCGCTGCTGCTTGAAGTGAACAGCGTCGCGCATCGTGCGTCGGCCTTCTGTCCTTCCGTGGCCCGCTTTGCACGGTGCGCGCGCTGTAGCGAAACTGCGTTCGCAAAGCCCGCCGCGCTCAGCACAAGCAGGCGGGCTTTATGGGCACGATGCCATGTGATCGCGCAGATCAGCCAGATCAGGCGCTTTCGAACAGACGCGTCAGCACGAACTCGCGATGACCCAGCGCCTCGGCCGATGTCCAGCGGCCATTCGCCGTGGCGAGCATCGACTCCAGCAGCTTGTCGCCGGCCTGATCGAGATTCTGCTCGCGCTGCAGCAGACCCGACACGTCGACGTCGACATGCTCGCTCATCGTGCGCACAGTACGCGGGTTCGCGCAGATCTTGATGACGGGCAAGATCGGGTTGCCGATCACGTTGCCCTGCCCCGTCGGGAAGAAATGCACGGCGAAGCCGGAGGCCGCGCACAACGTGACCATCTCCGCCGCCGCCGACGACGAATCCATGAACCACAGGCCCGAATGCGTCGGCATTTCCGCCTTGTCGAGCACGCCGTCCACACGGCACTTCTTGCCGATCTTCTGGATGTTGCCGAGCGCCTTCTCCTCGATCGTCGTCAGGCCGCCGGCGATGTTGCCCTTGGTCGGCTGCGACTCGGACAGGTCATCCGTTTTCCAGCGGTTGATCATGTCCTGATAGCGGTCGAACATGAACTGAAAGCGCTCGCGCACCTGATCGTTCGCGCAGCGCGCCGCGACGAGCTGCTCGCCGCCCGTCAGCTCCGACGTCTCGCCGAACACGAGCGTCGTGCCGAGACCATAGAGCTTGTCGAATGCATTGCCGACGGTCGGGTTCGCGCCACAGCCCGACGTGGTATCCGATTCGCCGCATTTGGTCGATACCCACAGGTCCGCGATCGGGCATTCTTCGCGGTCGAGCGACGTCGCGTACTGCACCATCTCCTTCGCCGCTTTCGATGCGCGCATGATCGTGTCGTGGTCGCCGTGCAGCTCGATGCCGAAGCCCATTACGGGCTTGCCCGACTGCGCGATGCCGTCGACGACGCGCTTGGTCCAGCCCTCCTCGATGCCGATCACGACGACGGCCGCGACATTCGGGTTGCAGCCCGCGCCGATCAGCGTGCGGAAATGCAGGTCGAGGTCCGCGCCGAATTGCAGGCGGCCATATGGATGCGGCAGCGCCATCGTGCCTTTGATGTTGTTTTCGACGGCTTGCGCGGCCGCATTCGACAGATCGTCGACGGGAAGAATGATCACATGGTTGCGCACGCCGACGCGTCCATTCGAACGGCGATAGCCGCGGAAAGTAGTGTTCTGGTCAATCACGCTCATGGTGGGTCTCTTTGATCGGGCTCTGTTCAGTGTGGGAATAGCTGGGGCCAAAAAGGGACGCGTGCGTGCGGACGCATGCCCCTCGCGCCGCCTTACCAGCGTTTCGTCTTGATGTTGTGCACGTGGGCGTGCTCGCCCGCCTTGATGGGCTGCACCACCTTGCCGATATCGACGCCGTACTTGTAGACGGTGTCGCCCACGGCCATGTCCTTGAGCGCCACCTTGTGACCGATGGGAATGTCCTGCTTCGCGGAGACGGTGATGACTTCGTCGTCGTCCATGATCCACGCATTCAGTTGCGTGCCCGCCTTGATGCCTTCGACGACCGCGACACCAACGGTGTCCTTCGCTTCGTGCAGCACGATATGAATCGTCCTGCGCTCCTGTGATGGGTTGCCGGAAGCTCCAGAACCCGTTTGCGACCCACCTGCTGCCGTGTAGCTCATCGTTTGTCTCCAGTCTGGTTGACAGGTTGTGTTTCGTCTCCGTGCAAATCATCTTAGGCAGCACTCATCCATATGTCAACCATATCATCTATATGTGTTTGATGAATCGGATGAAGTAGAATAATTTGGAAAGAAGCGAGAAGAGCGGCATCGCGCGCTGCACAGGCCACAACAACGCAACAACAACGCACTAACAACGCACTGACGAAGCACCATGCACGAGAGGACACAGCCATGAACACGTTGACGATCGGCTCGAACAACGCCAGCGGCACCATGGGCACGCCAACCATCGGCGGCACACGCTACAAGGAAGTGAAGAACGCGATGCTCGCGGCGCTTTCCGCGCAGGAATGGAAAGGCGGCGAGGCGATACCGTCGGAAAAGCGACTCGCTGAACGCTTCGGTGTTTCGATCGGCACGCTGCGCAAGGCAATCGACGAACTCGTCGCGGACAACATCCTCGTGCGCCATCAAGGGCTCGGCACGTTCGTTGCGCAACACCAGCGCGACCGGCACTTCTTTCGCTTCTTCCGCATCGTGCGCCAGGACGGCGACAAGACCTACCCGAGCGTGAGCCTCGTGTCCTTCAGGAAGGCCAAGGCGACGCGAGAAATCGCCGCGATGCTCGGCGTCGAGCCGAACGCGCGCGTGTTCACGTTCGTCAACCGGCTGGCGCTGCACGGCGAAACGGTGATGATCGACAACATCACGGTGGCCGAGGCGCGTTTTCCGGGGCTGACGGAAGCGGCTCTGCACGAGCGGCCCAGCACGCTCTACAACTTCTATCAGGATTCTTTCCACATCAACGTCGTCGGGACGGAAGAGCGCCTGCGCGTCGCCACCGCCGACGACGCCGAAAGCCGTCTGCTCGAAGTGCCGCACGGCACGCCGCTGCTCGAAGTGCGACGGGTCGCATACTCGTATCATCACGCGCCCGTCGAGGTGCGCATTTCCCATGTGAACACCGCGCGCTACGAATACGTCGGGCCGTCCGCTTCACACGAACAACCACTGTAACGGCACGCGCCGCGCGCTTTAGCGCGCTCGGCAATCACACGACAAAAGGGACGTGCCCAGCACGTCCCTTTTTCACGTTTTCCCGCAGTTGCAATCGGCAAGGGCATCACCTACACTCGACACTCATACAGATGAGTTAAATCACAGGGCACTTAATGCGCCACCGAGCACGGTGCCCGACAACAGACCATCAAGGCACCGGGTTCCAGTCGTGCGCCGCCATGCAACGTTTCGCGGCGCGAACGAACGGAACACAAGGAGACACTCGCGATGCGTACCCCGCCTCATCGTCGTCCTGCACATCTGTTCCATCGTCAGCGGCCACGTCCGCATTGCCGCGCGCCCGTCTGCGCGCGGTTCGCCATCGTTTGATTTGTCGCGCGCGTACCGGCTTGCCCGGCGCGCACGATTGCCTGTCGCGCACTCGCACCATCCGACCGCCCCGCCGTGTCTTGTCGCGCACGGCAACTACAAGGAGTGACCCGCAATGAGCCTCCGCAGACTTGTCGTTTTCTTCTCGACGCTGCTCGCGCTGTGCGCGATGCTGGCAAGCGCGCCCGCGCGCGCCGAACTCTCCGAGATACGCATCGCGCGGCAATACGGCGTCAGCTATTTGCCGCTGATGATCATGCAGGATCAGAAGCTGCTCGAAAAACATGCGGCGCAACTCGGCGTGCCGAACCTGAAAGTGTCGTGGGTCGAATTCGCGGGCGGCAACGTGATGAACGATGCACTGCTGTCCGACTCGCTGCAGATCGCGTCGGGCGGCGTCGCGCCGCTCGTGCTGCTGTGGGCGCGCACGCACGGTACGCCCGTCGAAGTGAAGGCGCTTGCCGCCATCAACTCGATGCCGCTGCTGTTGAACACACGAAATCCCGCCGTGAAGACGCTGAAGGACTTCAGCAGCAAGGACAAGATCGCGCTGCCCGCAGCGAAGGTATCGATTCAGGCGATCACGCTGCAAATGGCCGCCGAAAAGGCATTCGGCGCGGGCAATCAGGGGCAACTGGATAAATACACGGTGTCGCTCTCGCATCCGGACGCGCAGCAGGCACTGCTGTCGGGCAACAGCGAAGTGACCGCGCATTTCGGCTCGCCGCCGTTCCAGGAACAGGAGCTTGCGCACGGCGGCGTGCGTACTGTCGTCAATTCGTACGACGTGCTGGGCGGCAAATCGACGTTCAATCTCGTGTGGTGCACGTCGAAGTTCTACCAGCAGAACCCGAAACTCGTGCAGGCCTTCATGGCCGCGCTCGACGAAGCGGAAGCGCAGATCAACAAGGACAAGCACGCTGCGGCGCTCGCGTATCTGCGCATCAGCAAGGACAAGAGCAATGTCGCGGACATCGAGAAGATGATCTCATCGCCCGACGTCGCCTTTACGACGACGCCGGAAAACACCGTCAAATACGCGGACTTCATGGCACGCACCGGTCTTATCAAGGCGAAGCCCGATTCGTGGAAGGACATGTTCTTTCCGACCGTTCAATCGCTGCAAGGGAGTTGACGATGTCACGTACGCGCGCAGCAGCCAGATCCGATACGCCATCGCATGATGACGGACCACTGCTCGATGTGAGCGGCGTCACGTTGCAGTACAAGACGCCGAAACATCTGGTGATGGCCACTTATCGCGTCGACTTCAAGGTGTTCGAAGGCGACCGCTTCGTGCTGCTCGGTCCGTCCGGTTGTGGGAAATCGACGCTGCTCAAGAGCGTCGGTGGCTATCTGCCGCCGACGGAAGGCACGATCACGCTGAAGGGCAAGACCGTCACGAGGCCCGGCCCTGACCGGATGATGGTGTTTCAGGAATTCGACCAGTTGCTGCCGTGGAAAACGGTCAAGCAGAACGTGATGTTTCCGCTGCAGGCGTCGCATCGTTTGTCGGGACGCGAAGCGGAAGAGCGCGCGATGCACTACATCGACAAGGTCAACCTGACGAAATTCGCGGACAGTCATCCGCACACGCTATCGGGCGGCATGAAGCAGCGCGTCGCAATTGCGCGCGGCATGGCGATGGAGCCCGACATCCTGCTGATGGACGAACCGTTCGCGGCGCTCGATGCGCTCACGCGCCGAAAGATGCAGGACGAACTGCTCGGGTTGTGGCAGGACACGCATTTCACCGTGCTGTTCGTCACGCACTCGATTCCCGAGGCGATCAAGGTCGGCAGCCGCATTCTCTTGCTGTCGCCGCATCCGGGCCAGGTCAAGGCGGAACTCGACACGGCAGCCGCCGGCGAAACGCCTGCCACGCTCGAAAAACGCATCCAGCACATGCTGTTCGAAGACGAGATCGAAGAGGCCGAGAATGTCTGAAGCTACTGCACCCGGCGCGGCGCCCGTTCATTCGACGCGGCGCGATGCCGGCACGCGCGCGCCGCGCGCCGAGATCATCCGCGAACCCAGCGACGCCACGCATTTCAGCGTAGTCGAGAAACCGTTGTCGGCTTTCGAGCGGCTCTATAACCAGGGATGGCTGCGCAAGGCGATGATCCTCGCTGTGCTCGCGATCATCTGGGAAGCGTACGCGCGCTGGCTGAACAATCCGCTGCTGTTCCCGACCTTCACGGCGACCGTCGAAGCGTTGTTCCGCAGCATCGCGAGCGGCGAACTGCCCGGCAAGGCGTGGGCGTCGATTCAGGTACTGCTGATGGGCTATGTATGCGGCGTGGTGCTCGCATCACTGCTGACGGCGGCCGCGATCACATCGCGCATCGGCACCGACTTCCTCGAAACGATGACGTCGATGCTCAACCCGCTACCCGCGATCGCATTGCTGCCGCTCGCGTTGATCTGGTTCGGGCTTGGCAACGGCAGCCTGATCTTCGTGCTGGTGCATTCCGTCACGTGGTCGGTTGCATTGAATACGCACTCGGGCTTTCTCTCCGTCAGCAATACGCTGAAGATGGTGGGCCGCAATTACGGACTGCGCGGCGGCGCTTACGTCGCGAAGATACTCGTGCCCGCCGCGTTTCCGAGCATCCTGACGGGCCTGAAGATCGGCTGGGCATTCGCATGGCGCACGCTGATCGCGGCGGAACTGGTGTTCGGCGTCAGTTCGGGTTCGGGCGGCCTCGGCTGGTTCATCTACGAGAACAAGAACCTGCTCGATATCGCCAATGTATTCGCGGGCCTCTTCACGGTGATCCTGATCGGCCTCGCTGTCGAGAACTTGATCTTCCGCGTGCTCGAACGGCATACGGTGCAGCGTTGGGGCATGCAGTCGTAAGGGCTTTTTCGCTGTCAATCAATAGAAGAACGGCGGGCGCAATTGAATGCCCGCCGTTTTTTTTCGTGCTTCTTTTAGCCGCGAACCGCACCGGTTTCAAGGGTCTTTTCACGCTCATCCAGAATCGTTTCGCCCGGCCTGACGCGTGTGAAAGTCACAGGCTCTTGCGATATGCAGATCTCTCCTTGTTCGCAACGAACCGTCGTGAATGCCGATGTCGAAAGATCGCCTGCATCCGGAAAATCTTCTCTGAAATGCGCGCCCCGCGAGTTCTCGCGAGCAATCGCCGCTTCCGTAATCACCTGACTGACCGATATCAGGTTCTTCAAATTGAGCCAGTCGTGCCATTGCAGATTCAATGCGCGGTCGCCATCGGCAACGCCCGTTCGCATCAACTGGCCGTAAAGATCTCGCAAAGCCGCCCGTGCGCGAAGAAGGCCGTCGCCGTAGCGAATAATGCCGACGTCTTTCCACATGCATTCGTAGAGCGCTTCGCGAATGTACTCCAGCTCTTTTCCGTTCTGTTTAAAAGGCGCTTCTGCTTCGCTGATGGCGGCATGAATTGCGTCATCGTCGGGGGCATGATGCTGTCCCCGTTCGCTGACCCACGTCGCCATGCTGTCGCCGGCAATGCCACCGAATACGGTGGAGTTCGCAACACCATTGCCACCCAGACGATTAGCGCCATGCACTCCGCCCGTATCTTCGCCCGCTGCGAACAGGCCCGCGAGTTCCGTGCGGCAATCGGGCTGGAAAACCACGCCGCCCATCATGTAGTGCGCCGTCGGCACGACTTCGACGAGGCCGCCCGCAAGATCGAAGCAGCAATCGGCGCAGCGCTCCACCATGCCTTTGAACTGCTTGCGTACCTTGTCCGGTCCGAGATGGCCCATCTGAATGTACACGCCACCATTCGGCGATGTGCGCCCCTCCCTCATTTCCGAGTAGATGCCGCGCGATACGATGTCGCGCGTCGCACGCTCGCCGCGCGCGTCGTAGCGATGCATGAAGCGCTCTTTGTCGCCGTTCAGCAAATGACCGCCCGCGCCGCGCAAACCTTCTTCAAGGACGGTACCCGTCATTCGCGTATGGCTTCCGGCGAGAAGCCCGGTCGGATGGAACTGCACCATTTCCATATCGCGCAGCGGCAAGCCCGCGCGCAGCGCCATCGCCAGGCCATCGCAACTCTTGTCGCCTGACGGTGTATGAAACTTGTACATCGTCGGGCCGCCGCCCGTCGCGAGCAGCACCGCTCGCGCCTGCACGAACACGAATTGCCCCGAGCGCATGTCGATCATCAGCACCCCCGCGAGGTTCTTGCCGTCGCGGCTTCTGATCAGTTCGATTGCGCGGTGCTCTTCGAGCCGGTTGATGCCACGGCTCCACACCTGCTCGGCAAGACGGTTGATGATCTCGATACCCGTCAGGTCGCCCTTGTGCACGGTCCGGTCGAACGTCTGTCCCGCGAATGCCTTTTGATGAATCGAGCCATCGGGATTGCGATCGAAAAAGCAGCCCAATTCGTTTTCGAGTTCACGAACGCGCTCGACGGCCGTGCTCACCAGCGTCCACGCGAGATCCTGATTCGACAGCCATTTGCTGCCCTCGATCGTGTCCATGAAATGACGCTCGACAGAATCGCCCGGCGCCAGCGCCACGTTATATCCGCCCTGTACCATGCGCGTGCAGCCGCACTTCCCTAGCAGCCCTTTGACAGCAACGGTAATCGAAAGCTGAGGCGCACTCTGATGCGCGTGCAAAGCCGCGAAGAGACCCGCACCGCCTGAGCCGAGTATCAGGATATCTGTCCGGATGTGCGCGATATTCATTTGGCCTGTACTCCGAGACTTGCGAGCACGGCCGCGCGACGGTCGGCTGCGTCGTGCTTCACTGCGTCGTAAAGACTCCCGCCGTGGCTATCCATCGCCACCAGCAACGGACCGAAATTGCTGATCCTGAATCGCCACAGCGATTCGGGATTGAGATCGTCGAGATCGACGGCTTCGATCTGCTCGATCCATGTCGTCTCAAGCGCCGCCGTGCCGCCGATGATCGCGAGATAGACGCCGCCGAGATCGCTGAACGCGCTTTGCGACGCTTCGCGCAGCCCGCCTTTGCCGACGATCATGCGCACGCCGTATTGCTCCATTAGCGGCCGCGTGAAGCGCTCCATCCGGTCAGATGTGGTCGTGCCGATACAGATCGGCTGATAGCCCGCCGGATACTCGTCGCAGATGGGAACCTTGCGCACGTTCGGCGCCGTATGAATGACGGCATGACCGCGAAGATCGAAATGCGTCGTGCGCCCTCTGTCGAACATATGGATTTGCGTCGCGTCCCGAATGCCGTAAAGCGTTCGATGCAATGTCACCGTATCGTTCACACGCAATTGCCGGATCTGTGACTCGTCGACGGGCGTGAAGAGATCGTAGTGGGCCATTTTCAGAAACCGTATGAAAGTCCGTCGGTAGAGAACACGGCTTTTGCACGCCGCGCCGAGTGACATTGCATGTTCACTGCGATGGGATTCATCGTGATGTGCGTCGCAGCGAGCTCGATATGAACGGCGAATGCGGTGCTGTCGCCGCCCAGACCTTGCGGACCGATGCCGAGCTGGTTCACGGCTGCCGACAGCTTCTCTTCGAGCGCCGCGCCGTCGGGATCTTCGCAACGCGTGCCGAGCGCCCGCGTGGCCGCGCGTTTCGCGAGCGCTACCGAAAGATCGGACGTCCCGCCGAGTCCGACGCCGACGATCGTCGGCGGACAGGTCTTGCCGCCCGCAGAAAGCACGCAATCGACGACGAACGTCTTGATCGCATCGATCCCTTCTGCGGGTACGGCCATCTTCAGAAACGAATTGTTTTCGGAGCCGCTGCCTTTAGGCACCATTTCGATGGCCGCCGTATTGGCGTCGCCGGAGAAGTCGATGTGAATGACGGGTACTCCGATGCCGCAAGACGTGTGATTGTTCTTGCGAGTCAACGGATGCACGACCGACGAGCGCAACGGATGCTCCCGCGTCGCTCGCTCACAGCCCTTGCGAATCGCGGCCTTCAATTCGAATCCGTCGAATTCGACATTGCGTCCGATCACGACGTTGTAGATCGGGATACCCGTGTCCTGGCACAGCAGGTTGTCGGTTCCTTCCGCCACTTGAATGTTCGTGCGCATCGTTTCGAGCACGCGCCTTGCCACGGGCGACGTATCCGTTGTCGCGAGCCTGTCGATGCCCTGCTTCACATCCGGTGGCAGCAGCTTGAGCGCGCGGATATAAAGCTCTTTAGACGCTTCCTCGACAGCGCCGAGATCCAGTTTCATGGTCATTTCCTCCCGGATAGCGTTTGGAATCCAGATCTCGCTGGCTTCGCAAACGCGGCATCAGTACATCAGTGCATGAGTGCAAGCAGAAACGCGAGGCCGGCACAGGTGCTCGCTCCCAATCCAAACGCGAGCCAGTTCTTTCGCAGCCCGGTCCAAGGGAGAAACTCGATCAACAACAGCCGGATGCCGCCCATCAAATGAAGCGAGAGCAGGATCACGAGGCCCCATTCGCCGAACTTGAAAAGCGGCTGGTCAGTGACGCGAATGAAACTTTCGAGCGCGCCCGCGCCGGCAATCGACTGCCCGAGCGCCCAGAAATGAACAGGTAAAAAGAGCGCAAGACCGAGACCGGACAAGCGGTGTACGAGAAACGCCCAATACGCCGGATGCGTACGCGCGCGATAGTCGTTCTTGCGCATCATGCGACAACTCCATAGACCGCGCGCAGTCCCATGAAAGCCAGCACGGCGGAAATCGCAACGCTTGCCGCCACTGCGGATTTGCCGCGCCATTGCAACCACTCTTCCGCAATCCGCAGCAGACCGATTGGGACGTGAATCGCGCACGCAATCACGAACAATGTATAGAACGCGCCGAAGAACCAGTTGCCATGCGTGCGGCCGAGAATGGCAGACGCACTCAACCCCTGGTGCACCGCGTAAACGATGACGGCGATGTGAACGAATACGCAGCACGCGAGAACCGTCGCGCTCATTCTCTGCCAGTACCACAAACGCGCCTGCGTTCTCAGCGACATCGCGTTCATCACAATTCCCCTTCGAGCGCGGCCTTCATCGTCATACGCTTCAGGCCCGCGATGCCAGCCGTCGGCGAGATGTGCTTGGGGCAACGTTCCGTGCAGGTCGCCTGCGTATGACACGAATGGCAGCCTGCATCGCCCGCCACCGCGCGAAGGCGTTCGGCACGCTTGCTGTCGCGCTCGTCGTTGACGAGCGTCCATGCGCGGTTAAGCGCGGCGGGCCCAAGATAATCGGGACGCCAGGTCACGACATCGCACGATGAATAGCAGACGCCGCAACCGATGCACTCGACACCCGCGTCGGCCGCTCGTCGTCCAGGGCTGTCTGGCTGCACGCGCGCGAAGTCATCGCGGCGCGTACGTTCCCCGCTGAATTGACCTTTGGCCTGAGCCCATTTATCGAAGAAGCGGCTCATGTCCGTCACGAGATCCTTGATCACGGGCAGGTTCGACAGCGGCGCAATCTCAAGCTGATTGCCCGCGGCCACCTTTGCGACATGCGTGCGGCACGTCCAACGCGCCTTTCCATTCACGTTCATCGCGCAAGAGCCGCACATCCCCACGCGGCATGCGAATCGATAGGCCAGATCGGGTTGCAGGTGACGCTGGATATAAGTCACGACGTCCAATACGGTCTGACTCTCATGGCGAGGCACTTCGTAGTCGATCAGTTCGCCTTCCGTGCGGCCTCTCCAGACCTTGACGCGTAGTGTGTCCGTACGTGTGTCCATGTCGACAGTGCCTTTGATGAAGAATGCCCAATGCAATAGCCAGTAGTGGCTTGTCACTCACTAGTGTTCTGCATCGGGAGATAAAGGAAAAGCGAATATTTCTTGGCTTGAGAGAAAGAATCGCTTTTCATCAGTCGACGCCACGACGGCTCAGCACCAACGCCATGCGGGCGTTATCGCGTTCCTTCTCCAGCCCTGAAATGACGAGAGTCGCGACCGCGTTGCCGATCATGTTGGTGACGGCGCGGATCTCCGAGATGAAACGGTCCACGCCGAGGATCAGCGCGGCGCCTTCGATCGGTATGTGCCTGAACGCCGTCAGCGTCGCGAGCAATGTGACGAAGCCGGCGCCCGACACGCCCGCCGCGCCTTTCGAGCTCACCATCGACAGCACCATCAGCGCGATCTGATCGCCCCATGTCATCGGCACGCCATAGGCCTGCGCGATGAACATTGCGCATATCACCTGCGCGACACAGGTGCCGTCGAGATTGAACGAATACCCCAACGGCATCACGATTCCGACCACCTGCTTGGGGCATCCCAATCCCTCCAGCTTGCGGATCAGTTGGGGAAACACCGACTCGGAAGAAGTGGTGGCGAGTACCAGCAGGATTTCGCCTTTCATATGATTGAGCAGCTTGAGCAACCCGAAACCGCTCATTCGGCAGATCGTGCCGATCACCACGACGAGAAAGAAGATGGTCGCGACGTAGACGGTGATGAGCAGCATGCCGAGCGAGTGGAGCGCCGACAAACCGTACTTGCCTACCGCGAAGCCCATTGCGCCGAGTGCGCCCAACGGCGCAAGCTTCATGATGAAACCGACGATCCTGAACAGGACTTCGGAAATGCCGTCGAAGAAGGTCAACAGCGGCTGTCCTTTTTCACCGAGGTACGACAAAGCCACAGCGAAAAGGCAGGCGATCACGACAATCTGCAGCATGTCGCCCGATGAGAAGGGACTGAGAAAGCTCGGCGGAATGATGTTCAGCAGAAAGCCGACCAGTCCACTGTCGTGTTGTACGACTGTCTGGTATTGCGCCAGTGCGTGAACATCGGCGGAACCGGGTTGAAGATTCATCCCTGTGCCGGGTCCGATCAGATTCACCATCATCATGCCGATCAGCAGCGCCAGTGTCGTTACCACCTCGAAATACACAATCGTCTTGCCGCCTATCCGGCCCAATGTCTTCAGATCACTGATTTGCGAGGCCCCGCAGACGATCGTGGTAAAGATCAGCGGCGGCGTGATCATCTTGATGAGGCGGATAAAGCCGTCGGACAACGGCTTCAGTGATTGTCCGAACGCGGGAAAGAAATGACCGATTGCGACTCCGATAAGGATCGCGATAAAGACCTGGAAATAGACATGTCGGGTGAATCGACGCAGCATGGTGTCTCCTGTTTCTCGTCGCGGCTCGTCAATGGATTGACGACAGTTCGTGAGTGAAAAGAGCAAAGAGCCGCTTTATGAGTAAGGTGTCTTGCAGGAAAGAACGGTGCGGCATGCCGCCAAAATGGCGAGATCACGCCAGCATTCCGATTGAAGAGCGGACGATGAGATTGGCGCCTGCCAGAATCAGCACGGCCCAAAGAAGCGTCGACACTCTGGCGGCCGGCACTCTGCTGCGCAACAACGCGCCCGCGGCAAGACCGAGCGCGCCGCAAGGCAAGAGCCATCCCGCGAGCGGCAACACCACCGGGTTCTTGTACAAGCCGGATGCACTGAATAGAAAGAGCCGCGCGACAGCCGTCGCGGTGATCAGCATGCTGACGGTGGCGCGCCGCTGGTCGGCGTCACGCAGCCGCCCCGCGAGATAGATCGTATAGACGGGACCGCCCGTGCCGAATACGGCTGTCAGGCATCCGCCGCTGACACCCAACGGCAATGCCCAGCCTGCGCCCAGCGCGCGAAATTCTCCGCTCGACATGATTCGCCATGTCGAATACACGAGCAGGCAAATGCCGAGTATGAGTTCGAGCGGCTTTTCCGGCGCCGAGACGAGCACGGTCACGCCAAGCACGAGCCCGATGCAAAGCCACGGACCTATCTTGCGCAGCTCGCCGATCTGCACGTCTTTCAGATTGCGGATGCCGACGAGCAGTCCCGCCATCAGGTCAAGTATCAGCATGACGGGCGTCGCCGTCTTCAATGGAATGAGCTGGGTCAGCATCGGAATAGCGACGATCGACGAACCGAACCCCGTCACGCCGTACACGAGGTACGCAAGCGCGACGATCACACCCGACACGGCTATCGAAGCAATGTCGATTCCGATCGTGGACAGAGCGAGATACGCATGGTCAAGCATCGGTGCATTGCCTCGTGGTATCGGGGTTCCTTTCCACGAGTCATTATGAAACCGACGTTGATAAAGAAAAATCCAATAATGGTTTTCCTTAGCACAAGGAAAACTTTCGCTTTTGTATCATGAGGCTTTGCCAATTCAACGCACTACCGCGTCGATGCGCTGCCTGACCCATCGTCATGCCTTCGATCAGAACCCTCAAAATCTTCCTCACTGTCGCCCGTTGCGGCACATTCGCGGCGGCGGGTTCCGAAGTCGGTCTCACGCCCGCTGCAATCGGTCTTCAGGTTCGCGCGCTCGAAGACGAACTCAAGGTACAGCTCTTCGACCGGACCGCTCGCGCGGCCGTGCTCAATTCCGTCGGCCGCGCGCTGATTCCTGAGGTACAGGAAATCGTGCGCCGCTATGAACTGCTCGAGTCCGCAGTGGGTGGCGGCGAAATGTCGGGAACGGTGACGATGGGCGCGCTCGTATCGGCGTTGATGGGCTCGTTTGCCGATGCGCTATGGTCGATCCGTCAACGCTATCCCCGGCTCGATGTGCATCTGTTTGCGGGAATGTCGAGCGACTTCGCGCGAAAGGTGGAAACGGGCGAACTGGATGCGGCCGTCGTCACGCAATCGCCGCGCGCGCTCGCTTCGAATCTTCTCTGGACGCCGTTATATTCAGAGCCGATGATTCTGATCGTGCCGAGAAGCCCGCACTTCGATGTGCCGCGCAACCAGAACGACATCCTGCGTGAAGCGCCTTTCATGCGCTTCGACAGAAGCACGTGGACGGGGCATCTCGTGCAGGACGCGTTGAATCAGTGCGATACGCTCGTCAACGAGGCGATGGAATTGAACTCGGTCGAAGCCATCATCGAGCTGGTTCGGCAAGGCTTCGGCATCTCAATCGTGCCGAAGCTCGCCAACGTCGCGTGGGCCAATGACCAGAAGCTGCAGGTGATGCCTTTGAATGGCGTCGAAGTACTTCGTCACGTCGGCTTGCTCGAACGCTCGCGGCATAACCGCATGGCGTTCACCGACGCGATCAAAGGATTCTTCAATACGCCGTTGCGCTCGGCGTGAACGCGAGCGACGCAAGCGACACGCGTCCGAGCGTCTTTACAGATAGCTGCACACGTAATCGAGCGTTTCGATCACGTCGATATCAAAGCGGCTCTTGCCGGGCACCGAAAACGACTCGCCTGCGCGATACGTGTTCCACTCGTCGCTGCCTTCGAGACGAATGCGGCATTGGCCGGCCTGCACTTCCATCAGTTCCGGCGCATCGGTGCCGAAGTTGAGCGTGCCGGGCAGGATCACGCCGAGCGTCTTGCGGCTGCCATCGGCAAACAGAACGGTGTGCGACACGCACTTGCCGTCGAAATAGACGTTAGCCCGTTTGATAACGGAAACCTGATCGAATTGCGTTGCGGCCGTCATGGCGGTCTTCCTGTTGTCGTCGTGAATGGATGCGTTCGCGCCGTATGGCTATTCGCGCGGCGCGAGCCCGCCATCATACATTTCGATTCGCGCAGTGCAAACGCGCGAATCATTACTGGGCTTTGATTCCTTCTACTCCGCTCGCATCATCGACACCGACGCTTCGCTCGTCAGCATCAGGAACGTCAGCGTCTCGCGCAGATAGAGGCGCACGGCCGAGTCGCCATGGCTCCGGTAGCCGATCGACGCGTCCTGGCCAAGATGCAGTTCGTAGTCGCCGCCGCGCCTCGACAGCGCGCTTCCACCCTCCACCGCCGGCGCCCAGACGATGTCGCCGTTCACGATCCGCTTGATGTGCTCGATCGCGCCAGCTCGCGATGCAGGTTATTCGTATTGGGGAGTTCCTTTCAGAGAGCCAATATCCAACGAGCCTTCGTGACGCGGCTCGGCGGCAGCGGACGCGGATGCGGATGCGGATGCGGATGCGGATGCGGATGCGGATGCGGATGCATCATCGGCGGGCTCGCTCATCTCTACATTGGCACTCGCGTCTGCATTCACGTTCCCGGCCTGCGGATTGCGTTCCGCGAGCACTTCGAGCAGGGTCGCCGATGGCACGAAGAAGAGACCGCCCGTGACGGCGCGACTGAAGTCGAGCAGCCGGTCGTAGTTGCCCGGTGGCCTTCCGACGAACATGTTCTCGAGCATCTGCTCGAGCGGCGCGGGCGAGCGCGCATAGCCGATGAAGTACGTTCCGAACTCGCCTGCGCCGGGGCGGCCGAACGGCATGTTGTCGCGCAGGATCTTCACTTCCTCGCCGTTCTCGACGAGCGTCGTCAGCGAACTATGCGACCACGACGGCTTCACGCCTTCGCCAAGCTCGATGTCGGAGAGCTTCGTGCGGCCGATGATGTGCTCCTGCGCCTCGACGGTGAGCGCGTTCCAGCCCGTCATGTCGTGCAGGTATTTCTGCACGAGCACGTAGCTGCCCTCCGCGAAGTCCGGGTCCTCGTCGCCGATCAACGTGAACCCGGGCACTTCGCGGCCCGTCGGGTTCTCGGTGCCGTCGACGAATCCGACCATGCTGCGCAAGTCGAAATAGCGAAAGCCCTGCACTTCGTCGACCACCGACGCGGCATCGCCGAGCCGGCCCATCAGTTGCGTCGCGAGCTCGAAGCAGAGGTCCATCTGGTCCGCGCGAATGTGCAGCAGGATATCGCCCGGCGTCGCGACCGCGCGGCGTTCGCTCGGGCCGAACTCGCGAAACGGATGAAGCTGCGCGGGACGCGGGGCGCCGAACAGCGTGTCCCACGCATCGGAGCCGAAGCCGCATACGCATGACAGGTTGCCTGACGGCACGCGCTTGCCGACGGAGCGCACGAGCGCGCCGATGTCAGCGCACCATGCGCGCACAGTGCTGGCGTGGTCCTGTCCGGCGGCGAGCGTCGCGACGATGAAAATCGCGCTGCGGGTAATGGGACTGTCGACGGCTTGCGGTTCTGGAATGTCGTTGGGCATCGGATCGTGTCCTGTTAAAACCGTTGCGGGTTGCGACAAAGCGGAAAGTGCGCCGGGTAGGAGAGTACCGCGATTACGGCGATTCTGTCCCTGGAGCCGGCAAGACGGTCACGCGTTAAACCCGGCTCGCGGCGAGAAAGATCATACGATTAATCGACGTCAGATTACGGGTTTCCCCGCGTCAGGTCTGGCGGAAACGCGCCGTTATACCCATCGGGCAGCGCGTTATCGGTTGCCACGGAAACCAGCCGCATGGGCAATCAACACGTCAGCAAAGACCAGCAACGACCAGCAACAACCCGCAAGCCTCGACACCAGCCGCAGCAAACCGACCATCCTGACTTCACCATGACTCTCAACAAGAAACTCGCCTCGATGATTGCGATCCTCTGGATCGGCCTGATCCTCATTGGCGCGTTCGGCGCGTGGCAGAACCGCGCGTCGATGATCTCCGACCGCCGCGACCAGTTGACCACGCTCGTCGAAGAAGCGAACGCGATCGTCAACCACTACTACACGCTGTCGCAGCAGAATGCGATGTCCGAAGCAGACGCGAAGAAGCAGGCGCTCAGTTCGCTCTCCGCGCTGCGCTACGGCAGCGACGGCTATTTCTCCGTCAACGATTCGCAGCCCGTCATGCTGATGCATCCTTTCAAGCCGGCCCTCGTCGGCAAGAACCTGGCGGATTTCGCGGACCCGGCGGGCAATCACCTGTTCCTCGATCTCGTGAAGGCGGCGAACCAGGGCAAGGGCGGCTTCGTCGACTATCTGTGGTCGAAGCCCGGCAGCGAAACGCCTGTCGCGAAGACCAGCTACGCGATGCGCTTCGCCCCGTGGGACTGGGTGCTCGTCACGGGCATGTACATGGACGACGTGCAGAGCGCGTTCTACGCGGACCTCGTGCGCTGGCTCGCGATCACGTTCGCGCTCGGCGCGCTCGCCACCGTCGCGATGGTGCTCGTGCTGCGCAGCGTGAAGCAGACGCTCGGCGGCGATCTCGAAGTGGCCGTCGAAGCGGCGCAGCGCATGGCGCGCGGCGATCTCGCGACGCCCATCCCCGTCGCGCATCACGACGGCGCGAGCCTGCTGCATGCGCTGCGCACGATGCAAAAAGGCCTCGTCGATACCGTCTCGCGCGTGCGCGCCGGCACCGAGAACATCAACGTCGGCGCGAGCGAGATCGCAGCGGGCAACACCGATCTGTCGCAGCGCACGGAACAGCAGGCGGCCGCCCTCGTGCAAACGGCATCGAGCATGGACGAGATGACGTCGAACGTGAAGCAGAACGCCGACAGCGCCGCCACGGCCGCTCAGCTCGCGAGCCAGGCCGCCGACGTCGCGACGCGCGGCAGCCGCGTCGTCGATGACGTCGTTCGCACGATGGGTGACATCACGAACAGCTCGCGGCAGATCGGCGACATCATCGGCGTAATCGACGGCATCGCGTTCCAGACCAACATTCTTGCGCTGAACGCCGCCGTCGAAGCGGCGCGCGCCGGCGAACAGGGCCGTGGCTTTGCGGTCGTCGCGGCAGAAGTGCGCAGCCTCGCGCAACGTTCGGCGACGGCCGCGAAGGAGATCAAGGCGCTGATCGAAACGTCGACGGGCAGCGTCGAGGAAGGCGCGTCGCTCGTCGCGAACGCCGGCTCGACGATGACGGAACTGGTCGCGTCGGTGCGCCGCGTGAACGAGATACTCGAGGAAATCAGCCACGCGTCGCGCGAGCAGAGCGCGGGCATCGAGCAGGTGAACCGCGCCGTCGGTGAAATGGATCAGGTCACGCAGCAGAATGCCGCGCTCGTCGAGCAGGCGGCCGCCGCCGCGCATTCGCTGAAGGATCAGGTCGGCGTGCTGCGCGAAGCGATTTCGAGTTTCTCACTGCCCGCCTGAGTGCCCTTTGCCTTTCCGATGCGGCCAAGAAAGGCCACAAAACGTAGTCGACAAAAAGAAGGCGCTCATCGCGAGCGCCTCTTCAACACGCCGCGTCGGAGACGACGCATAGGTTGAACGGGCGATCCGTCCGATTTTTCAACGCCAACTTGCCCGCATTCCACACGATATGAGCGCGGCCGCACGGAGCGACACGGCTTCGAAGCGGCCGCTCTTTCATCGCGATTGCTTGCGCGAAGCTCGCGCCGAGATTACGTTCTTATTACAATCCGTTCCACACTCACTGTGGACCGGTCATCGGAACGGCCGGCTTCGCCCTCATGACACGCAAGCAAAACCACGACCCGTACGCGCCCGTCGCGAAGAATCCCGTCCTCGTCGCGCGGCTGCCGATGTGGCGCTCGAAGCTGACCGTGATCCTCGTGTTCGCGGCGTTCGCGTCGCTGATCGGCCGCGCGCTGTGGGTGCAGGTCGTCAACCGGGACTTCTACATCGAGCAGGGGCAAAAGCGCTATCAGCGGACCATCGAACTCGATGCGACACGCGGGCGCATCGTCGACCGGCACGGCGCGATGCTCGCCGTCAGTCTCGCGACGTATGAAATCTGGGCGTCGCCGAAACTGCTCGACGACACCGCTCATGCGCCGCTCGCGAAGCTGCTCGACATGCCTCGCGCGGAACTCGCGCGCCGCGTATCCGGCGACAAGAGCTTCGTGCTGCTCAAGCGCCAGGTCGATGCGCAGACGGCCGCGCATATCGACAAGCTCGATCTCGCGGGCATCACGCGCATCGCCGATTCGAAGCGCTTCTATCCGGAAGGCGAAGCAGCCGCGCATGTGGTCGGCTTCACCGATATCGAGGACAACGGACAGGAAGGCATCGAGCTCTCGGCCAACGAACTGCTCGCCGGCGAGCCGGGCGAGCGCGAAGTGATCCGCGATCGTCTCGGGCGCGTGGTCTCCGATACGCGGCCGCTGACGCCCGCGCAAAACGGCGCGACCGTGCGCCTGACCATCGACCGCCGCATCCAGCAGCTTGCGTATGCGCAGCTTAAGACGGCCGTTGCGAAGCACAGCGCGCAAGCGGGCAGCGTCGTCGTGCTCGACGCGCGCAACGGCGAGATTCTCGCGCTCGCCAACTACCCGAGCTTCGATCCGAACGACCGCGCGCGGCTCACAGGGCAGCAGTTGCGCAACCGCGCCGTCGTCGATACGTTCGAGCCGGGCTCGACGATCAAGCCGCTGGTGGTCGCGCTGTCGCTCGATCGCGGCCTCGTGCGGCCCGATTCGATGATCGACACCACGCCGGGCTGGTACAAAATCGGCCCGAACGTGGTTCACGACACGTCGAATCATGGACGCATGACGATCGCCGAGGCATTGCAGAAGTCGAGCAACATCGCGCTCGCGAAGCTCGCGCTGAACCTGCCCGCCGAAACCATCTGGGACAAGTATCAGGAGTACGGACTCGGGCGCGCGCCGCAACTGACGTTTCCCGGCGTCGCGGCGGGCCGCGTGCGGCCGTTCGCGCGCTGGCGCCCGATCGAGCAGGCGACGATGGCGTATGGCTACGGCCTGTCGACGTCGCTGCTGCAGATCGCGCAGGTGTACACCGCGTATGCCGGCGACGGCACGCTGCACCCGGTCAGCCTCATGACCGGCCCGGCGCGTCCCGCTTCCACAGGCGATGGCCAGCGCGTCACGACGCCTGCGACAGCGGCGGCAATCCGCTCGATGCTCGAAATGGCGACGGGCGCGGGCGGCACGGGGCGCGCGGCGAATGTGGACGGCTATCGCGTCGGCGGCAAGACGGGCACGGCGCGCAAGCAGGTCGGCGCGACGTATGCGAAGAACCGCTACCGCTCGCTCTTTGTCGGCATGGCGCCGATGAGCGATCCGCGTCTGATCGTCGCCGTAATGATCGACGATCCGGCGGGCCGCGCGTTCTACGGCGGCACGGTCGCGGGTCCCGTGTTCAGCGCGGTGACGGGCGGCGCGTTGCAACTGCTCGGCGTGCCGCCCGATGCGCCGGTGACGGTGCCAGCAACGGAAGCCACGCATGCGCCCGACGTGTGATGCCTGCCATGCCGCGCAGTCGGCACATCCGTTGTTTCGTCACGCGCGACTTCGCGCAAGCACGCGCAAATCGCTTGCGACTTCATCCATCACCGGCTGCCCGAACGGCATCGGCGCCTAAAGTTGCCTCCCGCGCCGCCGATATTCCAGCAGAGGCCATCAAGGCTTCATCGCTTTGCATCAGCGCTCCCGTCATCAGTCCCGCTTCGTGCGTCGACGCCTGTGAGGCCGCTTGACGCACATCGTGGACCGACACGCCGGCACGGTCGGCGATGCCCTGCCCCGTCGCCGGCGATACCGAAAGGACATCTGCGATGGGCAGCCAACGCTCGAAATCGATAGCGGCACGCGTCGCGGCTTTTGCGTTGCCGATCGCGCTGCCGCTTGCGGCAACGCTCGGCGGCTGCGGCGGCGGAGGCGGCGACAGCGCGCCCACGTCGAACACGGCCAAGGGCACGCCCGCCACGACGAGCACGCCGGCGCCCGTGGGCAGCAACAGCGTGCTGCATGCCGCGTGCTCGGCCTGCTCCGCAGCCGACGATTCGACTTACACCGGCAGCGGCACGGCCGTCTGGCAGGCGGTCAACACGAATGCATCGGCGATCGACGTACCCGTCAGCATCAAGGGACTGTCGGGGCAGAACGTGACGCTCGTCTTCACGAACGAAGGCACGAGCGCGCAGCCGATGCCGGCCATCGCATTGAACACATCGAGCGCGAACATGTCGGCGTCGATCATGCGCGCGCAGTCGCTGGCGGCTGAAACGGCAACGACCGCGAGCGGCGAAAATCCGACGCTGGCCGCGATCCGCGACTTCAACTATCGGGGCTGGGATACGCTCGCGACGAACCGCGTCGCGCCGGCCGCGCGCTATGCGACGAACGGCACGGGCACGTCGACGACTTACAACGTCGGCGATACGCGCACGTTCTACTACGCCGACTACTCGCCGCGCACGACGACGCTCGCGCAGACGACGAACACGTCCGACGGCACGACGGTCAATCTGTGGGTCGAATCGGCTGAACTCGGCGCGGCGAAGATTTCCCCGCAGATCATCGACACGCTGATCACGAAATACGCGCAGCCGGGCGGCATCTACGACATGCTGACGCGCGTCGGCGGCCCGCTGTATGGTCCGAACGACCAGACGAGCCTGATCGACGGCACGCATCAGCCGATCGATCTCGTCGTGATGAACTTCGATTACAACAATCTTCCATACGGCGTGATCGGTTACTTCTGGGCGCTCAACAACTTCAGGAAGGGCGCGGGACAACTCGCGTACAGCAACGAATCGATTTCGCTGTATCTGGACTCGGAGACGCTCTATCTCGGCGGCACGTACGGCATGGATCAGATGCTGACGACGATGGCGCACGAGAGCATGCACATGCAGAACTTCTATCGGCGCGCGGTGCTGATGGGCGCGCAATACGCATTCGAGCCGTGGCTCGAAGAAATGACGGCGATGATGATGGAGGACTGGGCGAGCGCCACGATCGTGCCCGGCTACAACGCGATCCGTGACATGCGCTTCACCACGTACATGACGTATGCGGGCCACGGCAGCTACAACTGTGGCCTCACGACGTGGACGCCGTATGGCACGGACTGCGAAAGCTATGCGGTGAACGGCTCGTTCGGCGGCTATCTGAACCGTCAGTTCGGCCTGGCGTTCTATCAGTCGCTGCTGAACAACAAGAACCACACCGTTTCGCTCGATATCCTCGACGACGCGATCGGCAACGCGCAGTCGGGCGCGACGGTGGCCTCCGAACTGCGCGATTTCGCAGATGCGGCGAGCGGGCTGATCCCGTTGTCGTCGAATGTGCGCGGCTTCACGTTCCCGGCCCGCAGCGAAGCCGGCTTCACGCTGCCCGCAATCGACCCCGCTTCGCTGTCGAATGGCGTGGCGCGCGCGCTGCCCACGACGGTTCCCGCCACGCTCGCCGTGCTCGGCGCATTCCCCGTCGTGCGTCCGCATGTGAGCGGCACGTACAGCGAAACGGTGCATGTGCCGGCGGGCACGACGTTGTCGGTCGTGATCGACTGATACGCGTCTGACCCGCACGACAAGGCACAACGACTCGCGACGGCATCGCGCGTGCGTGTTTTAATGGCTCGGATGGACTGCCGACGACAACGCTTTCCAGGAGGTCCACGATGCTCAAACGCACTGCGACGATCGCCGCGCTCGTGCTGATGCAAACCGCCTGCGCAGCATCGATGCAACCGGCGATGCAACCGGCGATGCAACCCGCGACGCGATCGACGATGCAACGGGGCGACGCCGTCGATCTGTCGGGACGGCTCGCGCTGCGCGGCAACGAGCCGTTTGTCTATCCCGTGGTCTACGATGCGCGCGGCGTGTTCGAACTCGAAGGCATCACGCGCGAACGGGCGCTCTCGTTGCAGAACCGGCAGGTGAAGGTGCATGGCACGATCACGCGCGTCAATAACGCCGATACGCAACACGTCCTGCTGCCCGCCGTGCGCGTCGAATCGCTCGACATTGTGCCTTCTCCTGACGCCACTTCGTCATCGTCCGCGCCACCGGCGCAATGACGCGCCGTTTCTCCCGTAAGCACGATGCAAGACAAACTCCAGCCGCGCCGATGGTTGCGCGGACATGCATTGACGATTTGACAATCGACGCCTTTCACAACGCTGTCCGACGATAACAGCGGCGAAAGTTACACGACTCCATAAGTTCACACCTGTTTGATTCAATGCGGTCGCGTCGGCATAGCCGACGCGCGGCCCGCATCGTCATGCGGATCGTCACGCGCCTGAGATCGGCGCGCTCACGATACGACCGCCCCGAAACAAATCAACAATTCATTCCCGGGAGCTACGTCATTATGTTTCGCCGAGCTTTGATAGCCGTTCCTTGCGCCGGGTTGGCGCTGTCGCTCGTCGCATGCGGCAGCGATCACAACAACTCGACCGCACAGAATTCGCTGCAAACCGCCACACCCATCAAGCACCTCGTCGTGATCTACGGCGAGAACGTTTCGTTCGATCACTACTTCGGCACCTATCCGAACGCGACGAATCCGGCCGGGGAGCCGGCGTTCTCGCCCGCCGCCGGCACGCCGTCGGCGAACGTCCTGACGGGCACGCTGCTGACGGCCAACCCGAACCTGAATGCCGCCAACGGCACGGGCGCGGCGAATCCGTTCCGTCTCGACCGCACGCAGGCCGCGACGGCCGACCAGAACCACTCGTACACGCCCGAGCAGCAGGCGAACGACAACGGCGCAGCCGACCTCTTCCCGAAGTTCACGGGTAAGGGCTCGAGCGGCGGCGTCGGCGCATTCGGCACGACGGGCCAGGTGATGGGCTACTTCGACGGCAACACCGTCACGGGCCTGTGGAACTACGCGCAGAAGTTCTCGATGAGCGATAACGCGTGGACGTCGACGTATGGTCCTTCAACGCCGGGCGCGCTCGAAGTCGTATCGGGCCAGACCAACGGCGTGCAGATCCTGAAGACGACGGCGAGTCCGTCGACGGTCGCGAAGAGCTCGTTCTTCATCAACGACGGCCAGGGCGGCATCACGATGATCAACGACGTCGATCCGGGCAACGACGTGTGCTCGAGCCAGACCGACCAGGTGCTGATGTCGGGCAAGAACATCGGCGACCTGCTGAACGCGAAGGGCATTACGTGGGGCGGCTTCATGGGCGGCTTCAACCTGTCGACGACGAACCCGAACGGCACGACGGGCTGCAAGCGCAGCACGGTCGCGACGGCCGTGGGCGCCGCGACGGCCGACTACATTCCGCACCACAACTGGTTCCAGTACTACACGTCGACGGCCAATCCGCAGCACACGCGCCCGAGCTCGACGGCCGCGATCGGCTACAGCACGGAATCCGACGGCAAGACGCCGGAACCCGCGAACCACCAGTACGACACGGATGACTTCTTCGCCACCGTGAAGGCGGGGAACTACCCGTCCGTGAGCTTCCTGAAGGCACCCGCCGCGCAGGACGCGCACGCAGGCTACTCCGATCCGCTCGACGAGCAGCAGTTCGTCACGAAGGTTGTGAACTTCCTGCAGCAGCAGCCCGACTGGAACAGCACGGCCGTGATCGTCACGTATGACGACTCGGACGGCTGGTACGACCATGTGTTCATGCCGCCCGTGCATGGCTCGTTCGATGCGCAGGCCGACCAGCTCAACGGCGCGGGCGTGTGCGGCACGACGGGCACGCAGCCGGCCGGCGTGAACGGCGGCGCCGTCAACGGCCGCTGCGGTCCGGGCACGCGCATCCCGTTCCTCGTGATCTCGCCGTGGGCAAAGACGAACTACGTCGATCACACGTTCGTCGACCAGGCCTCCGTCGTGCGCTTCATCGAGGACAACTGGCTGAACGGTCAGCGCATCGGCGGCGGTTCGTTCGATGCG
Organism: Paraburkholderia diazotrophica; assembly: GCF_038900755.1. GTDB lineage: Bacteria > Pseudomonadota > Gammaproteobacteria > Burkholderiales > Burkholderiaceae > Paraburkholderia > Paraburkholderia diazotrophica_A. The sequence goes on along the minus strand of NZ_JBBPEN010000006.1, from coordinate 47,521 downwards.
ACGTCGGGCAGCATCATGTCGATGTTCGACTTCTCGAACGGCGGCAAGAACCCGACGCTGTTCCTCGACCAGACGCAAGGCACCCCCGTCAGTTCGGTGCCCGCGATCTGACGCGCGCATCGAGCGCGTCTGGCATCTAGCAGCATGGCCGTGTTGCAGCCGGGAAACCGGCGCAACGCGGCGCTTTCGTTTTCGAGGCGCGGCCTGTGCGGCGCGTCTGTCCCGAATCAGTCACTGCATCGCCATCGAATATGACCGAGCTCTCTACGCCGTCAGCGAATCCCACGCCTGTCGAACCCAGGAACACCCCGAGCGGTTCGCCGTCCGGCTCGCGGCGCCGCGCGCTCGCGCTGTGCGCCGCGGCCGTCGTCGTCGTGGCGCTCGGCGCGTGCGGATTCGCCGTCGCGTATCCGCAGTACATGCCCGATGCCATCGGCGAAATCGTCGAGGACATGACGGGCGCCAATGCGCATCCCGTCACGTTGCAGCGCCCGTCCGTCGCGCCGCTCTCCGCTGTCGCGATGCTCGGCAAGGAGATCTTCTTCGACACGTCGCTGTCGGCGTCCGGCAAGCAGTCGTGCGCGACGTGCCATAGTCCCGCGCACGCGTATGGCCCGCCCAACGATCTCGCCGTGCAGCTGGGCGGCGAGCACATGACGCTGCAAGGCTACCGGCCGCCGCCGTCGCTGATGTACCTGTACCGTCAGCCGAATTTCAGCATCGGCCCCGACAGCGCGGAGAACGACGACAACCCGGCCAATCTCGCGCAGCTCGCAAGCCAGGCCGCCGGCACGCAACGCGCGCAAAAGACAGCGGGCGCGGCGCCCGCGGCGGCGGAAATGGTGCCGCAGGGCGGACTTTTCTGGGACGGCCGCGTCGATACGCTGCAACAGCAGGCGTCGGGCCCGATGCTCAATCCCGTCGAGATGGCGAACAAGGACGACGCCGAAGTGCTGCGCAAGCTGCAGAACGCGCGCTATGCGAAGACGATGATGCAGCTGTTCGGCCCGAATATCTTCAAGGACCAGCGGCTCGCCGTCGCCGAGATGATGTTCGCCGTCGCGCGCTATCAGGTCGAGGACCCGTCGTTCCATCCGTACACCAGCAAGTACGACTACTGGCTCGAAGGCAAGGCGCGTCTGTCGCGCGCGGAACTGCGCGGCCTGCATCTCTTCAACGATCCCGACAAGGCCAACTGCGCGGGCTGCCATCTGTCGAAGCCGAGCCGCGACGGACTGCCGCCGATGTTCACCGACTTCCAGTACGAAGCGCTCGGCGTGCCGCGCAATGCGGCGCTTGCGCAGAACCGCGATCCGCACTTCTTCGACATGGGCATCTGCGGCCCCTTCCGCACCGACCTGAAGGACCAGACGCAATACTGCGGGATGTTCCTCACGCCGACGCTGCGCAATTCGGCGACACGTCACGCGTTCTTTCACAACGGCATCTACAACAATCTCGACGACGTGATGGCGTTCTACAACGCGCGCAATACCGATCCCGCGCGCTTCTATCCGCGCGGCGCCGACGGCAAGCCCGAGAAGTACAACGACATTCCGCCCGCGTATCGCGCGAACGTCGACGTGAAGGATGCGCCGTTCGATCGCAAGTTCGGCGAGCAGCCCGCGATGACCGATCAGGACATGCGCGACATCGTCGCGTTCCTGCGCACGCTGACCGACGGCTACGGCGAGCAGCATTGAGAGCTGGCCTGCGCGTCCTTCCGCGATCCGTGGAGCCACCACTTTTAAGGCTCGTTTAATTCTTTCCTGTGAACATGCGGCTCAACATCCCCTGTTGAGCCGCCTGAGCATCGGCGGCATTTTTTTATCCGCCGGGGGTGGCGCCTCCCGTTGCAACGCTTTGCATGGGACCGGAGCAAGGCGCTAAAGCACTCACTCCAGCCGACAGCTAAAGCGCTAACTTCGGCCGACCGCTTTGCATGGGGCCGAAGTAAGTGCTGAAGCACTAACTCGGCCGACCGCTTTGCATGGGGCCGAAGTAAGTGCTGAAGCACTAACTTCGGCCGACACAGGAGAGATATGATGGTCGAAGACTCGGTGCTCGAACATCTGCGCGCGCTGCACGGCAACGCGCAAACGCTCACGATCCGCAGCTGCACCGTTTCACCGCCGATGCAGCATCCATGGGGACGCTCGTACCGGCTCGTCGAATGGACCTTCAGGCACGACGTTGAATCCTGCCGGCGCGTCGTGCCTGCCGACAGCACGCCTCGTCAAATCGCCGAGGCCGTAATGTCGCACGTGCCGGGGCGGCGCTTCTGTCAGCCTGGCGAATAGATTGCGCGCCGCACAGCGCGAGCCGCTCGATGCGCGGGCCGCGTGCGTTGCACGCCGGGTCGCCGTTCTTCATCACGCAGCCCTCCAAGCCGACATCGCCGGGCGCGCTTGCGCGGGCGGGAACACATTCCACGATCCGTCGTCGTGACGGAAGAAGAAGATCGACAGCAGCCCACCGGGACGCGCAGCTTCGACGCACACGCAGCGCCGATGCATCTGCGTGCGGCAGAAGCGAACGACGCGCGCAGGCATCGCGGGCGTGGGCGCAAGCCATTTGTCGACGGCCCAGTGCAGTGTCTTTCCGGTCGGGCTCATGATGGTCTCCTTCGCGTCTTTGTCTGCTTCAAACTTCAGTTGCCGGGTTCATGCTGCCGGGTTCATGCTGCCGGGTTCATGCTGCCGGGTTCATGCTGCGTTAACAACCGCGTGGCCGATTTTCATCCGCTTGCTGACAAAAGCGCTCACGAGGCACAGCAGCGCATGCATGCCCGTGCGCGGATGCGTGAAGCATTCGTGGACCTGTTCGCTGCGGCTTTCGCCGAGCAGGCACCATGCGCAGAAGTGCTCGCAGTTGTTCGTCAGCAGGCGATAGCGGTTTTCACCGAGGCGCGCGCGGGCGCGCAGCACGGTTTCTTCGCCGGAGAATTTCGGGAACGGATGCGGACGCACGGCGACGGCGTGACCATCGGCGAACTGTTCGAGCGGCACTTCTTCGACGGGGCCGCGATGCGCGGACTTCGCGAAACCGGCGTAATGAATGACCTTGCCGTTGCCCGCGTAGATGCCGTGATGTTCGTAGCCGCGGCGTTGCGTGATCAGGTGAGCACCGAGAGCGGGTTCGTCATCGCGACCGCCGAGCGCGACGTCCGCCGATGCATAAGCGGCCGCGCGGTTTGCGCCTTGTTCACTGCCTGATTGTTGGAGGTTGCGGTTCATGGCTTTGTCGAGCTATCCGGTTCAAAAGGCCAACACTGTTGCCGACTCTTTTGCATCAAGCGGACCATGCGACACAGGCCATTGATTTAACGATACATTTCCTCTTGAAGCGTGCCGTTCGGGCACCTTGTGTATGGATAGTTCCAACAGAAATTCGGGCCGTTGTGTTGCGCAGTCACCATCACTTCGCGCTCTGCAGCGACGCGCGTTGCGGCATGCAAGAGTGTTGGCTATCCCACCTTTTGCCGCTGTCCTTTGTTGGGCCAGCGCCAACGCAACGAGTCGCCGGCATGCCGCGCGATCGGCGGGAGCTTGCCGTCATGCCACGCCCAGCAACGATCGGCAGGAAAGCGCGCGCGTGCGATGCAAACTGGCATAGGCCTTGCACCTTAGCTGGCATCACGCATCATTCTCTGACTCGCGGCCTCATGGTTGACGGCCCCTCAGGAGACACGTCATGGCATCCATCAACATCAGCGACCTTCCCCTCAACCTCGCGCTCGATCGCAAGGCAATGTCCACGATCAGCGGAGGTGGCGGCGCACCGTGGGTATTCGGCTGGATCACGCCGTTTGTCCAGAACACGCCGAGCGTCGGCCCCGTTGTGAACCTGTACGACGTCACGAACAACTTCTATGCTAACCAGATGATCAACCAGTTCCAGACGGTCAACGTCCAGAACACGGGCAACAACTCGAACGTCATCACCGCTCCTGACGAACGGAGCCTGAACCGGGCTTAGATGCCGTGACCTGTATCAGCCAATTCCGGTGGGCGTCGGCGGCACGCTCCGACACCGGTCGCGTGCGCGAGATCAACGAGGACGCCTGCCTCGATGAGCCGCGGCGCGGCCTTTGGGCCGTGGCCGACGGCATGGGCGGACACGCTGTCGGCGATCTCGCGAGCCAGCTCGTCGTCCGCATACTCGGACAGCTAACGGACGCAACCGGCATCAAGCAGTCGATCGACCAGGCGCGCGCGTGCCTGCAAGACGCGAACCGCCAGCTACGCGAAGAAGCAAGCCGCCGGCAGGTGCCGCGCATCGGCACCACCGTCGTCGTGCTGCTCGCATGCGACCGCTTCTGCGGCTATCTGTGGGCGGGCGACAGCCGCATCTATCTGCTGCGTGAAGGGCAGCTGCGCCAACTGACGCGCGACCACAGCCAGGTGGAAGAACTGCGCCGCTCCGGCTATCTGACCGACGAAGAAGCGCGCAATCATCCCGCGCACAACATCATTACGCGCGCGGTCGGCGCAACCGATCATCTCGATCTCGACGAAGACGCGATCGAAGTCGTGGACGGCGACGTGTTCCTGCTATGCAGCGACGGCCTGAGCAACGAAGTAACGGACGAAGAGATTCACAAGACGCTCTCCAACGTCGATTGCCTGCATGCCCCGGGCGAACTCGTCGATATGGCGCTGGCGCGCGGCGGCCGCGACAACATCACGGCGATCGTCGTGCAGGCAGAAGATCCGCATGCGTCTGACAAAACGCTGCTCAATCCGGCGCCCTGATACGACGCCTTGGTTTCCCGGTGTTGCGTCATTGCGTTTCGTCGTTCGCTTCCGTCTCGTCCTTGCGCGCATTGGCCTGCGCATGCTGGCGGCGAAAATCCTTCGAATGCAGCCCGTGCTTCTTCAACAGCATCTGTAAATGCGAGCGGTTCATGTCGACGCGCCGCGCGAGTTCCGCCACCGTGCCGCCTACTTCCCGCAAGCCGCGCTGCAAAAAGGCCTTTTCGGCTTCGTCGCTGGCGGCCCGCTTCGCGTCGCTGAGCGACAGCAGGTTCGTCACGCTCGCGGCGCCGTTCGCCGTGTCGCTCGCCACGCCGGGTATCAATGAAGCAATCGGCGACGATGGGCGCATATCCGTCGGCAAGTGATCGACATCCGCGATATCGCCAGCAAGGCACGAAATGCGGTACATCACGTTGCGCAATTCGCGGATATTGCCGGGATACGAATAGGTCAGCAGAAAGTCCCTTAATTTAGGGGTTATTCTCACAGGACGGCGCTTGAGCGCGCCTGCTGCCTCGTCGCCGAAGTACTGGATCAGCAGCGGAATTTCATCGCGCCGCTCGCGCAATGGCGGCAGCGTCACGTGAATGACGCTCAGCCGGTAGAACAGATCTTCGCGGAACGTGCCCTGCTCGCTCAGCTTGCGCAAGTTGCGATTGGTCGCGGCGACGATGCGCGTATCGACGCCGATCGGCTCATCGGAACCCACGCGCTGTATTTCATGCGCCTCGAGCACGCGCAGCAGTTTCACCTGTCCCGTCAACGGCAACTCGCCGATTTCATCGAGAAAGATCGTACCTGTATGCGCGCTTTCGAATTTGCCCTTGCGGTCGTTCGTCGCGCCCGTGAACGCGCCCTTGCGATGACCGAACAGTTCCGATTCGAGCAGGTTGTCCGGAATCGCGCCGCAGTTGACGGAGATAAACGGCTTGTCCGCGCGGCTGCCGTTCGCGTGAATGACCTTCGCCATCAGCTCCTTGCCCGTGCCGCTTTCGCCGTCGATCAAAACGGGCAGATCGGTCGGCGCGGCCTTCTCCGCGATTTCGAGTGCTTCCAGCAGTTTCGGGTTGTCGCCGAACGTGCCTTCGAAAATAAAGCTGCGCGCAAGCAGCGCCTGCCGCCGCGCGCCGCGCGACTGGTCGCCGCGCAACGGCTCGACGACGGCCGCCTGCACGAAACGCTCCTTGTGCGACATCTGCATGACTTCGTCGCGCAAGGAACTTGCCTGTTTCAGGAGCTTTTCGATATCCGCGCGTTCGAGCCGCGACGACCAGCGCAGCGTCGAACGCAATATCTCGATCTTCTCGATCAATCCCGCGTATGAGAGGGCGGAACTGCTTTCTTCAGGTTGCTGGTCGAGTATCTTCATCACGCGCTCAACTGTTTCTGGACGAGCTGGTAGTACATGCCCTTCCGGTTGACCAGTTCCTCGTGACGCCCCTGCTCGACGATCGCGCCTTCGTACAGCACGAGAATCTTGTCCGCGCGCATGATCGTGCTCAGACGGTGCGCGATGATGACGGCCGTGCGTCCCTTGAGGATGTCGTGCATGTTGCTGAGGATATTGCTTTCCGATTGCGTATCGAGCGCCGACGTCGCTTCGTCGAAGACGAGCAGACGCGGATCGTGATACAGCGCGCGCGCAATGCACAGACGCTGGATCTGTCCGCCCGACAAGCCAATGCCCCGCTCGCCGACGATCTGTTCGTAACCGAGCGGCAGCTTGCTGATGAACGCATGCGCGTCGGCCATCTTCGCGACTTCCTCGATGCGCCGCCGGTCGGGTGTATCGTCGCCGCTCGCGATGTTCTCGGCAATCGTGCCCGAGAAGAGCAGATTGCTCTGCATCACATAACCGATCTGCGCGCGGTAGAACGCCTTGTCGACCACGTTCATGTCGTAGCCGTCCACGGTCATCTTCCCGTCGCTCGGCGCGTAAAAGCCGACCAGCAGCTTCGCAAGCGTCGTCTTGCCCGAGCCGCTTCTTCCGACTATCGCAACGAGTTCGCCGGGCTTGATATCGAACGTGATGTTCTCGAGCACATACGCGCCCTCGTTCTCGCCGTAGCGGAAATAGACACCATTGAGGCTGATCGCGCCTTGCAGATCCGGCAGCATCACGCGCGAAGGCAGATCTTCCGGCTTCTGCTCGGGCTCGATATCGAGCACATCACCGAGGCGCTCCATCGCGACGCCCGCATCGTTCAGCATGCTCCACAAGCTGACGAGTCCCATCAGCGGCGTCAGCACGCTGCCCATGAATGCATTGAACGCGATCAACTGACCAATCGTCATTTCGCGCGCAAGCACGAGATTCGCGCCGACCCAGAGAATCGCAATCGTCGTCGCCGCATTCAACAACTGGCTGATAAAGCCGATCAGGATGTTGAACGCGTGCGCGCGGTACTGCACTTCAAGGGCTTTCGCGTACTTCTTCTCCCAGCGCAGACGCACGGGCCGCTCGATGCCCATGCCCTTCACCGTCTCGACGCCCGATAGCGCCTCCATCAGGAACGACTTCGAATCCGTCGCCGCCGAGAACGTCTCGCGAGCGTAGTTCTTGATCTTCGGCGTAGCGACAATCGTCAGAGCCGTGATGGGAATGACGAATGCGATCAGCACAATCGTCATCTTCGCGTTGTAGAAGAACATAATCGCGAAGTAGATGAACACCATCAGCAGATTGAGCGCCGTCGTCACCGTCGATTCCGTCAGGAACGCGCGGATCGTCTGGTTCTCCTGGAAGCGCGCGAAAATGTCACCCGTCTTGCGCTTCGCGAAGAACGAGAATGGCAGCGACATCGTGTGCTTGAAGAACTGCGACATCATCGCGAAGTCCATGTTGCGAACCATGAAGTTCGACAGGTACGCGCGAATCATCGACATCAGCTGCGAGAATACGTTTGAAATGATCAGGCCGAGTATCAGCAGATGCAGCAGACTGATGTTCTGATGCACGATCACGCCATCGAGTATGTTCTGGATGATCAATGGCGGAATCACGCCCAGCACCTGAATCACGAACGTCGCGAGAAACAGGTGCATCAATATCTTTTTGTACGGCGTCAGATAGGCGACGAAGCGCAGCCACGGCGAGCGCGACGCCGATAGCTGCACGAGATTAGGCCCAGCCGTGAACAGCAGACACGTGCCGCTCCAGCCGCGCTCGAAGTCTTCGATATTCAGCTTGCGAAAGCCCAACGCGGGATCGGCGAGCCAGACGTGATCCTTCGACACGCCGTACACGATGATGTAGTGGTAGCCCTCCCAGTGCACGATGAACGGCAGATCGAAGCCGCGCAGCGAATCGAATGTGCATTGCACGCCGCGCGCGGTGAAGCCCAGCGATTCTCCCGCGCGCGCGAGGCTGTCGAGCGTCGCGCCTTGCGTCGTCACGTTCGCGAGCTCGCGCAGCTTGCCGAGCGTCATCGGTATGCCGTAGTGCTTGCAGATCATCGCAAGGCACGCGGCGCCGCAATCCATTTCCTCCGCCTGCTCGACAAGCGCGAAGCGCTTTATCACGCGCTCGCCGAGTTCCGGCTTCGTATGCAGATCGAGCCGCAGCGGCAGTTTGCGGCGCTGTTCGATGCGCTTTTGCCGGTCCAGCTCGCGATCCGCGTATTTGATGCGCTCGTCGAGTACTTCGCGCAGTTTCGGATTGCGCTCGAGAATGAAATGCACCGTGCGCTCTGGAATGACGAGCAGCCGCGTATCGGTCATCGCAACCGCCGACGCCGCCTGCTCCTGCCGCATCAGGCAGGCCTTTTCACCGAAGATCTCGCCTTCGCGCAGTGTCGCGAGCGTATAGTCGTTGCCGTCTTCCTGGCGCACGATGCGCACTTCGCCCTGTCGCACCACATAGAGGCGCCGGTCGTCGCGCCCGTCCTGCCTGAGGATTTCCTTGCCCGCGCTGACGCGCTTGACGCCGACGCTGCGCACGTATTCTTCGAGTTCCTGCTTGTTCAGCTTGCCGCGCAAATCGAATAGCTGCGCAACGAAACCGCCCGCCGAATTGATCGCAACGTAGCTCGCGACAAATGCGAGCGCAGCCTGATTGCCGCCGATGACGGGCTCGATCGCCGCGCGCGGAATGAACAGCAACTCCGTCTTGCCAGAAGAACGCACGGATGACTCGTGCACGTAAGCGCGCAGCATCGCGATGTCGGCGAATACTTCGCCTGACTTGCGCACGCCCATGCTGATTTCCTTGCCGTGTTCTTCGGTGAAGATGCGCACCGATCCCGACTTGATCAGGTAGAGACCGTCGGCGGGATCGCCCACGTTGCACACCGTCTCGCCAAAGGAATAAAAGCGCGATTGCACGTGTTCCGCGAGACGTTCGAGTTCTTCGCGCGTGAACGGCGACAGAATCTCGACCGTCGACAGAAAGTCGGCGATGGACGGCGTGGTTTGCGGTGCATCCATGATGCTGGTGGTTCCCGGCAGTAGCGCGCTTCAGCTCAGAGCGCTTCGATGATGTGTTCCTGGGCGCGCGTCATCAGCCACTCTTCGCGCAGCAGGCGTTTGATTTCCGACGCCACATCGGCGTCGAGTTCTGCCGGATATTTCGCCGTCACAGCAAAGATCTCGAAGCACGAACGGTCCGGCGATGCAAACGGCCCGAGCAGATCGCCTACTGCCGCGTTGAAGATCTTCGCTTCGATATCGGGCTTCAACGAGCCGCGCAGTACCTTGCCGATCACGCCGCCCGATACGCTCGTATCCGCAATCGAATGCTCGCGGGCCATTTCCGCGAATGCATCGGGATCGTCGTTCAGATACGAGATCATCTCCTTGGCTTTGCCTTCGTCGTCGAGAAGAATGTGACTGATCTCGATTGCGTCGAACTTCGGCGAATTCATCGAGAAGTACTCTTCTATTGCGCTGTCGCTGCACACCTTGTCGAGCATCTTCTCCTGATACAGGCTGTCGGTGATGAACCCCTCGAACTCGTCGAGACTGACCTTGAGCGTGTCGAGGTACTGGTTCATGTCGGCTGCGCGATGCAGCCCGCGCACACGCCGGAACTGATCGGCGCGTTCCTGGATCTCGTCGGCGTTCACCGTGACGCCATGCTTCTTTGCGGCATGCACGGTCAGCTTGTCGCGCACCATCTGCTCGATCAGGCTTTCGAACTGGCCCGTGAGCTTCAGCAGGCGTGTGAATTCGCCGACATCCACGACTTCATCATCGATTCGTACGATCGCGGTCATCTCGTCCGCTCCTCTAGTGGTGGCCCGAAAGAACAGGCGGGCTGGCGGTTGTATGTTGACTACGGCTTGCGTTGCAGCGTCCAGATCGTGGCCGGCTTATCCGGCGAGTTGCCTGAACGGGTCCAGCCCCAAGTCGATCAGCCGCCGCTCGCGCACGACGATTTCGGCGCTCGCCGTCATGCCGTAACGCAGCGGATAGCGGTTCTCCGCGACCTGGTAGTAATTCTTGTCGAGCGACACGCGGCCTTCGTAGACAGGCTGCTTGTCCTGCGCCGAAGGTTTCGTCGCTGGCGAGATATACGCGAGCGTGCCGTTGATGAGCCCATAGCGCTGATACGGAAACGCGTTGAATTTCAGCTTGACGGGCATCCCTTCGTGCAGGAAAGCGCGGTCGCGCTCCGCAATCTCGATCTTCAGCACCGGGCGTGCGTCCTTCGGCGCGATGCCACCCAGCGGCGTATTCGCCTGAATCTTGTCGCCCGTTTGCGTCGACGTGACATCCGTGATGACGCCCGATGTCGGCGCGAGGATCAACAGGAAATTGTCCTTGTCGATGTTCTCGAAGCGAATGCGCGCGGCCGCGTCGGCGACGAGGCGCGCCGTCTGCAATTGCAGGCGCAGCTTCTCTTCGGTGCTCGTAATGTCGCGAATCGCGGCGTCGTATTGAAGCTGCAAGCTCGTCGCCTGCTGGCCGCTCGTTTCGAGTTGCGCATTGGCCTGCGCATATTCGTGGCTCAGCTTGAAGTCGAGTTCCGTGAGCTTCGATTGCGCGACGCGATAGGCGTTGTCCGCTTCCAGATACGCGTTGCGCTTCGCATCCACCTGAAGTTCGGCCACGCCGCCGCCGCCCGGCTGCGAGAAAAGGCGCGCGTACTTATCCGCTTCCTGGCGCGCGGCGTCGCGCGCGCGGCGCGCGTTGTCGAGCGTGCTGCGCGCTTCTTCCAGCTCTGCCTTCTGGCCTTCCGCGAGCTTGGTCGTGCCTTCGGAAATGCGGTTCTCGTGCAGACGCTCCTCCACTTCGAGCTGATCCTTGAGCGCGGCCGCCCTTCGCTCCATCAACTCCTTCTTTTGCGGAAACTCTTTCCATTCGCGCTCGGCGTCTTCGAGCTTCAGTTGCGCCTGCAACGCATTGGTCGCCGCTTCGATCGCGCCGCGCGCGTTGATTCGCGCGAGCACGTCGCCCTTCGATACGGGCTGCCCTTCCGCGATATACAGATCGGTCAGTTCGCCGTCGATCGGCGCGTAGATGCGTCGCACGTCCGATTCCGGCGCGAGCGTGCCTTGCGCCGTCACGATCACATCCGCGCGTCCGATGAACGACCATAGCAGGCCCGCCACCACCAGCGCGACCAGTGTCAGCACAAGCGCCGTCGCAATGCGCACGGGCTCCGCGGTGAGGATTGCGATGCCCTCGGCGCTGTGATCTTCGAGCGCTTCGTAAAGCGGCTTCGGCTGATTGTCGCGCTTCACTCGTCAGTGCCTCCAATCAACGCGAGCTTGGACTTCAGCAAGCCAGGCTCGAGCACCATCCGCAGTTCCTGCAACGAACGGCGCTGCAATTGCGTTTCGGCTTCGATGTCTTCGATCAACTGATCGGAGCCGGCGGGCGGCGGCGCTTTCAATTGCGTATAGATGCGCATGCCCTGTTGCGCGGACGTATTCGCTTCCGAAAGCAGACGCGCCTGATTGCGAAAGCCCTCTGAAACGCCCGCTTCGAGACGTTGCGTGCCGCCGATCGAACCGTTCGCGCGATATTGCCGCCACAACGTCTGCGCGCGATTGATCGAGTCCTGCGCACGCGCGAGCGCCCGGTCGCGAAGCGCGTCGACGTCGGCTTTGATTGCGCGCACGTAGTACGCGTCTTCAACAGGATCGAGGCTCGCGTAAAACGACAACAACTTGTCGTCGCGATTGCCCGCGCCGCGGCTTTTCTGCAAGTCCGCGAACTGGTCGAGCACCGCCTTCTTGTGCGCGAGTTCTGCCGCGAGCACATCGGACCACGGGCCAGCGGGCATCGCCTGCAAGCCTGCCAGCGCCTGCTGGCTGTCGCCGCTCTGCCACGCGGCGCTCACGGCATCGTGCTTCGCAATCACTTCCGCCGACGGCAAGCGACTCGCGCTCAATTGCGTGTATTGCGACTGAAACGGCGGCGTGCTGAAGCTCGCCTTTTTCATCAAGGCGAGCAGCGCCGGCAGATGACGCGCCGTCATCTCGTTGAAGATATCCATGTACTGCCGCAAATCTGCGCGCACCGCATCGAGTCCGGCGAGGCGCGGATAGCGCTGCGCGTAATCGTCGAGCACGGCCGTCAACGTGTTCGGCTTGTCGCGTTCCAGTTCTGTCGCGATCGTGGAATTGAGCCGCTCGATTGCCGCGAGATACACCGAATCGTCGCTTTGCAGCTTGCGCAGATGGCTCATCGCGAGCGCATACGGCTCGGCAAATTCAGGCACATACGACGCGATGCGATCGAGTATGCGCTGATGCCCTTTCGCATCGTCTTCCCAGCGCTTCAGCAGATCGCCGATGCGACCTTCGTCGCTATAGATGTGAATCGGCGCGTCAGGGCCGCCACGGCCCACGACGAAACGCTCGAGATCACCGACCCAGCGCAACTGGTCGATCAGCGAAACGGCATCCGGGTTGCCCTCGCTCGATGCGCGCATCCCTTCGACCAGCGCGGCCGCACGGTCGAACTGCTTGGCGCGCAATGCAGCGAGCCAACCGGGCACGCGCGCTTTCATCAGCGCTTCGCTCGCGAGCGACCTGATCGAATCGCTGGCGGAATGATGTTGAAGATAAGACGTGGCGGAATGCGCCGCCTGTTCGTATTCGCCCGCCGCGAGCAGATTCTTCAGTTCACGCTCGGACGCACCGCGCATGTAGAGCGCAACTGCAATGCCCCCGATCACGATCAGCGCGGCAAGGCTGCCCCAGCCGATGCGCCGCATCGTCGTGCGGTCGCCTCCCGCGATGGTACGCGTCAATTCGTTGAGCAGGAGTTGCCAGCGGCGACGCGGACGGCGAGCCGGCGTTTCCGTCGACTCTTCCGGCGTCAACGGCGGCGAGTTCTCGTTGACTTCATCTTCGCGCTGCAACGCGCGATCGACACAGAAGATGTCGAGAAACGAATGCGCCGCGCCGACGAACGTCGTCTTGTCTGGATCTTCCGCAGGCATCGCGGCGGCGGCAACGGGCGCGGGCGTATCGGAAGCAACATGTGAAGCGATGGGCGAAGCGGCGTCGGTAAGCGGCGGCGTCATCTGCGTGACGGTGGGCTCGACTTCGAAAGTCTTTTCGAGCGCGACCTGATAGACGAAATGATCTCCGCCGAATCCGATCACATCGCCGTTTTGCAGCGCGACGGCCGACTCGCCTAGCCGCTTGTGATTGACGAACGTGCCGTTCGTGCTGCCGAGATCTTCGATCCACGGCTCGCCGCTCTTCAGGAAAATATGGGCGTGGCGCCGCGAAATGTAATTGACCTGATGCGGAAAGCGATCTTTATAGCGCGCGAACAGTTCGTCAGTCTTGCTGACAAGAAACGGAAATGCAGGGATGTCGATCGCTTCGAGCCCCAGATCGGCACGCTCCGGCTTAAGCGTCACCGTCAGATGCTGAACGCCGCGCGCGGATGCCGAACTGAACGGGCGAGGCTCGACGGCGACGCGATAGCTCAACTCGCCGCCAAAGCACAGTTCGTCGCCTGCGCGCACGCGCGCCGGCGTCTGACGTACGGCATTGCCGTTCACCGTCGTGCCGTTCTTGCTGTCGAGATCCGCCACATAAACCGCGCCGTGCTCGCTAAAGATGCGCGCGTGACGCCGCGACAGCTTCGTGACCAGGTCGCGCGAATACTCGGCAAAAGGCGGCTCGCTGCGGCCGATCGCGAACAGATCGTCGACGATGCGGATGGGGCCCGGGGACGGATGCGAGACGGGAAGCAGCAGGACGTCGAACTCCTTGTCCAGAGCCGCCCGCATCTCAGCAATCGGAGCTTCGCCGGGATTCATCTCTTTGCATCACCAAGCGTGGACAGCTGACGCGCGAGCGTCAGGACAGAGCTTTCGACAGGCGCGGCGACCCGAGCGTATTCGACGCAGCCACCGACTTCGTAGCTAATTCGGCAGCTAATCAGGAATTTTAAGTCACGCATGGTGTTAGTCAATTGTTGGTCCGGCTATTGCGGCCGCCATAATTCATCCGATTCGTCGCAGTACTTTTAAGAACCGTGCCAGTGCTTGCCAATGGCGAGCACCCGTTCATTGCGGGATTGATTGCCGCGCTCACTGCTTGACTTGCGCTTCCACATTGACGGCCGGCCAGCCGCCGCCGAGTGCCTTGTAAAGCAGTACCGTGTCCGACAGTATTTGCTGATGATTCGTCAGTACATCGAGTTGCGCCTGAAGCAACGTGCGCTCCGTTTCGAATACTTCCAGTTGCGAAACCACGCCCTCGCGCAATTGCGACTCGATTTGCTGCGCGACCACGCCAAGACGCTGCACTTCCTGTTGCAATTCCACGCGCTGCTGCTTGTGCGCGTCGAGGCTGACCAGCGCGTTTTCGACTTCTTCGAATGCCGCCATCACCGTTTGCCGGTACTGCTGTTCGGCGACGGCCATTTGCGCTTCCGTCGTCTTCACATGAGCGCGCACGCCCGGATCGAGCAGCGGAATGTTGATGCTCGGCATCAGGCCGAACGTGAACGACTTCAGCAGCTCGGACAGCGCAAAGCTCGCCGTGCCGCCGTGCGCCGTCAGACTGACAGTCGGCAATTGCGCAAGCTTCGCTTCGCCGACGAAGTCGTAGCCTTCGAGCACGCGCAGCTCCGCCGCGACGACGTCGGGCCGGCGCGACAGCAATTGCGAAGGCAGTCCGCCCGGCACGGGCGGCAGTTGCACGCGCTGCTGCAAATGACCGACAGGTACCGTGAATTCGCCCGCGGGCACACCAATCAGCGTGCACAGAGCGTTGTTCGCGAGACTGCGCGAACGGCGCAGATCGATCAGATCCTTCGTTAGACGATTCACCTCCGCCTGCTGGCGAAGAACCTGCGTCTTCGGAATGAGGCCGTTGCGATTCATGCCGTCGAAGATCGAGAGAATCTGCTTGTTCTCGTCGACCATTTTTTGCTGCGCTTCCATCTGGTCGTCGAACTGAAGAATCTGGAAATACGTGGTCGCCACGTTCGACACCAGTTCCAGATAGCCCGCGCGCCAGTCCGCTTCCGTCGCATGGAATTCGGCCTTTTGCGCCTGCACGCCCTTTTCGACCTTGCCCCAGATGTCGATGTCCCAGTTCACCTGGGCAGCGACGTTGTACTGCTTGGTAAACGGCTGCCCCGTGACCTTTTGAAAATTCGCGCCCGCGCCGAGATCGGCCGTCGGCAGCGCGCCCGCCTTCGCTTCGCCGATCTGCGCGCCGGCGACATCGATGCGCGCGGCCAGTACCTTGATGTCGAAGTTGCCTTGAATCGCCTTGTCGATCAGCGTGTTCAGATACGGGTCCTGGAAGCCCTTCCACCAGTCGGGCACGATGGTGTCGGCGGGCGAAACGAGCGAGCCCGTCTTGTCCGACCATGACGCTTTGGCGGGCGTATCGGGACGCTTGTAGTCGGGCTGGTGAACGTCGACGCAACCGGCAAGCAGTGCCGCGCAGATGGCGGTGGATGCGATTGCGCGAACGGCGATGGCGATACGGCTTTTCGGCGCTTTGTCGCGGCTATCCGCGTGAACGGTGGCGGACGAACCCGGTTGCATGCAGCAGGCGACGAACGAATCAGGCAACGCAGACACGATATTCTCCGATCTTTCCCGGCTCTACTGCACGTGCAAAGCGCGCCATTCAAGTAAAGCACGTCCAGCGCGGCATCACTATGGATGTCGGCGGATTTCGTTCGGCGTGGAGTTCGTGCGGTGACGCGGCGGTCTTGTGAAAAGGACGATTACGTTTTCGATCTTTTTGACGGCGGTGGCGACGGGTTGAGTACGAGCGCCCGGTCATTCGAGGCTGCCGGTCCGGACAGCCTCGAATGCGCGCGTGAAACGTCAGTTCATGACGATGCTGTTTCCGGCCGTCATCATCGGAATGATCTGCGTCGTCGAGTTGCTGTTTCCGCCGACGTTCGTGATGTTCATGTGTTGCTGAACGAATTGCGGCGCGTTGATCGTCTTGCTGTTGTCGAACAGGAACGACAGGCTCGGGAACAACGGATTGGCAAGATAGCCGCCGCGGACGGATTTCAGCGCTTCGCTGTCGAGTTCTTCCGTAACGGACAGGTTCTTGATCATCAGTGCGCTCATGACAGTTCTCCCATGAGAAAAGCGAAAGGTTCGCGAGATATCCAGTTTGGTGCTTCAAGCATCTTGTCTGCTCGAACCTTACTCACGCATGGGCCGTGCCAATTGCATCGCGTGTACCTTTAAAAACCTTCGGAGCCTTGCTCGTATTGAGTTGCCTGTCAAAACGCCTCTGCGCATACGAATTGCGCATGCGATCGTCTGCGGCGCAAGTGATGCCGCCTCGCAAACATCCATAACGAAACTGTTGGGTCGAAAAGAACACGCGCAAAGTACTCAATTGATCCCGCCGTTGTTGAGCACACACGTTCGTTCACTTCGCAATCACGGTGATCTTTTTCGAATAGACGGGTGGATTGTGCGGAACGTGGTTCTCGTCGCCCATCAGCAATTGAAGCGTGTGCTTGCCGGGCGGCAATTCGATCATCGTCTCGGTTTCCCCCGCGCCGAAATGCAGATGCTGACGATCCGAAGGAATCTCCTGATCCATCGGCGGCAGGTCCGTGTCGATCAGCAGATGGTGGTGGCCCGTATTGGGGTACTTGACGCCCTTTGGCGCGACGCCCATATAACGCAAGCCGAACCACACGCGAAAAGGCTTGTTGGCGGGCACGACCTGTCCGTTGTTCGGATAGCCGATATACGCGAATGCATCTTTTGGCGCAGGCGTCGGCCCGGCGAAGGCGATATTCAACGAAGCGAGAGCGGCAAGCGCCGCGGCGGCAACGATCCTGGTCATGGCTGCTGTTCTCCGTCTTGCGCGCATTGCACCGGTCCGCCGGCGCAGTGGCGGCGCGTGCTCACTTCACGATGATGGTGATCTTCTTCGAATAGACGGGCGGATTATGCGGAACGTGGTTGTAGTCGCCTAGCAGCAATTGCAGCGTGTGCTTGCCGGGCGGCAACTCGATGCGCGCATCCGTTTCCCCTGCGCCGAAATGCAGGTGCTGGCGATCGGAGGGAATCTCCTGATCCATCGGCGGCAGGTCCGTATCGATCAGCAGATGGTGGTGTCCCGTATTCGGAACATTCACGCCCTTAGGACACACGCCCATATTGCGCAAGCCCATTCGCACCCAGAGCTTGCCGCCCGTAATGACGGTACCGTCCGACGGCCAGATGATGTACTCCTCGGCCCCGGGAGGAGAAGGCGTCGGTCCCGCGTACGCCTGTGCCGAAGCGAGAAAGAGCGCGCCGAAAATCGCCAGCCTCATTGTTCTTTGCATTGCGCATTCTCCGAGGGAGGGTCAGTGCTGCTTGCTTCCGTTTTAGCTTAGGACGTAACTTGTCAAAAAGATACGCCACGCTCGTTAACGTTCTGACGTTTCGAATCGCGTGCTATCGTTGAAGAGGGTAGTCCATGCAAAAGCAGTGCTTCGCCGTCGATTGCAATGCAGCGAACGGCTGTCGTTCTCATTGCGCGCTGGGCCCCTCCGGCTGGTCCCGCTGGTTCGTCCATAGCGAGGTTCTCTCCAGAACTTCCAGAACAAACAGGATCTGAAAATGTGGCGAAAACTTCTGCTGGTCTGCATCATCGGGGCACTCCAGATGCAGGCAGCCGCCGCGCAAACACTATCGCGCGAACCAGGCGCTGCCGCTCTGCGCATCGCGATGGACGATGCCGTTACAGGTTCAGTCGAAGGCGCCGGGCGCAAGGTCGCGCTGGTGATCGGCAACGCCGACTACCCTGTCGATGCGCTGCCGAACGCCGTGCGCGATGCGCAAAGCGTCGCCAATACGTTGCGCGCTCAAGGCTTCGATGTGGTGCTGCGCACGAACGCGACGGCGCAACAGATGCGCGACGCGCTCGACGAATTTCGCCGCCGCGTGCAGCCGGGCGGCACCGCACTCTTCTATTTCGCCGGGCACGGATTGCTAGCGGGGCACTCGACTCTGCTCGCTTCCGCCAGCGCCGACCCGCGCGTGCCCGCGACCTTGATGGCGGCGAGCGTCGATCTCTCGGGCGTGCTCGATACGCTCTCTGCGCCGCGCGCGCATGCGCTCAATCTGGTGGTGCTCGACGCGTGCCTCACGCAGCCGTTCGCGCGATCTGTCGCGGCGATTCCGTTGCCCGCGCAAACGCTCATTGCCTTTGCGGCCGCGCAGGGCGAGCAGGCGGCCGACGGCACGCGTCACGGCATCTTTACCGACGCATGGTTGCGCGAAATGGCCCGCGCGCCGGATCAGCCACTCGACTCGATGTTTGCTCACGTCACACAACGCGTGACGCAAGCGACGCACGGCATGCAGAAACCGTGGGCCGTCTCGTCGCTGACGAAGCCGGCACACGTCTTCGCATTCCGTACCTCGACGCTGGCCATGGATGACTCGCCGAATGCACTTGTCGCGTTGAATAGCCGTGGCATTTTGCCGAAGGACAGCAACGAGCAATACGAACTGACGTTCTGGGATTCGATCAAGGACAGCAATTACGCGAGCGACTATGAAGCGTATCTGAAGGCCTATCCGAACGGCCGCTTCGCGACGCTCGCGAAAGCGCGCATCGAACGGCTCAAGGCAGCGGGAGCGGCCGCACCGCCTGCCACGCACGCGGCGCCTGCTCCTTCGGCGCCAGCCGCACCGGCACCGAAGGCTGCCGCAACGCCCTCGCCGGCTTCCACACCCGCTCCTGTACCGAAAGCCGCCGCGACACCCGCGCCTGCCGCGCCCGCGCACGCCGCGACGGGGGGCGAAAGCAAGGACTGCGCGGCATGCCCCGTCATGGTGTCGCTGCCCGCAGGCTCGTTCACGATGGGCAGCAATTACGGCGACCCATCGGAGAAGCCGCCGCATCATGTGACGATTTCCGCGCCGTTCGCGATCGCCCGATACGAAGTGACGGTCGAGCAATGGAACGCGTGCGCGGACGTCAACGGATGCCCGAAGCTATCGTCCGAAAACAGCTCCGTGAAGAATGCACCCGCGCGCGATCTCAGTTGGGACGATACGCAGGCATACGTGAAATGGCTGAGCAAGGTAACGGGCAAGACCTATCGGTTGCCGACCGAAGCCGAATGGGAATACGCGGATCGCGCGGGCACTTCGACGAAGTACTGGTGGGGCGATCAGATGCGTAAAGGCGTCGCGAACTGCAAGGACTGCGGCGATCCCTATCACAAGGAAGCGCCGGAACCCGTCGGCTCATATGCGGCGAATCCATACGGACTGTACGACATGAACGGCAGCGTCTGGGAATGGGTTGGCGACTGCTGGCATAACTCATACCAGAACGCACCCGCCGACGGACGCACATGGGATGCGCCCGGCTGCAACATGCGCGTGATTCGCGGTGGCTCATGGCGCGAAGGCAACGACTACATGCTGAGCTCGACGCGCTTCAAGTACAGCCCGAGCGTGCGCCAGTCGCAAAACGGCTTTCGTGTCGTCAAGGAACTCAAGTGATCCAAGGCCGCGCGTATTACGCAGAACGCGCGCGCCTTTTACTTTTAATTCGGTTTTGGCCTGCTGTTGATCTGCGCGATATCGGCGACGATGCGATCCTGCCCGTATCTCGCCGCAAGCTGCTTGAGCCGCGCATCGAGCGCGCGCAGATAGTCGGCGCGCGACTCGCTCTCGGGACGCGGCGAATCGAATAGCGGCGCAGGCGTGACCAGCAGGACAACCAGTTCCTGGCCGAAGGGCTTCGAAACGACCCACTCGCCGCCGTTGCCGATCGTCGCTGCATAGTGCGGCGGCGCCTGATTACCCTTTGCGCGCGGCCCCGGCACCATGTGTACGACCGTGCCGTCGAGCACGTAATAGTCGATATTCACATACGAGTCGTAACCCGGCGTCGTCACATCGACGACGAGAGGATCGCCTTCCGTCAGCACGCCATTCGGCATGCGCGCCTTCAGCGAACTGATGTGACCCACCAGCCAGTTATGCGACCAGTAAGGACCGAGTTCCTTCAAGATGTCGCACTTGTCGTTGCTCACGTGATGCACGTCGACTTTCGTCGACGCCACGCCCGGCAACGTCGCAAGGCGCTCGTTGACTTGCGCCTCGCCTTGCTGCGGCACGAATCCGCGCACCTCTACCGCGCGATCCTGAACGGAAGCGGCCAGCGCGGAGCACGGCAGCGATGCAAGCACCGACGTGACGGCAGCGAGCGTCGGCGGCGCGGGCGGCGTCGGGGTGGATGCCTGGTCGGGCGTTTGGCGCGACGGTGGCGCGGGGGCCACGGAAGCGTCGGACGGTTGTGCGGGTGTGACGGGTGCAACAGACGTAGCGGACGTTGGCGACACAGTCGCGCTCTGCGCGGACGGCGCGCCTGCCTCGGGCACGGCCGACGCCTGCTGTGCGTCGTTCTCGTGCTCCAGGTTCTGCGACGCGCGATAGAAGTACAGCGCGCCCGCCGCAGCGCAAGCGAGCGCAAGACCCGCGACGCCGGATTTCACCAGCATCCCTGTGCGGTCAGGGCTGTGCGTCGTCGACTTCGACGCGGATGCACGCTCCTGCGCGCCGAACTCTTCGACGAAGCGGGAAACGGTCGGCGTGCGCGCCTTGCGATCGAATGCCAGCGCTGAGCGCAGTGCACGCCATTGACGGTTGCCCAGATTCTCCGGCCGCTGCGGCTGTCGATTCGCGGCTCGCGCCTGAGTCGCCGACATGCGTTCGAACGGGTGACGTGCCGTCAAAAGCTCATACGTAATGCAGCCGAGCGCGTAGATGTCGTCGCGCGGATCGGGCTCGAGATGCTCGAGCATTTCCGGGCTCGCATACGCAGGCGTCAACGCGCCGAGGCTCGCGGGATCGAACACCGTCGCGTCGCTCTCTTCTTCGGGGCGCTGAAAAACACGCGCAATGCCAAAGTCGATCACCTTGACTTCGCCCGTATCCGTGAGAAAAACATTCGCGGGCTTGAAATCGCAATGCACGAAGCCGCGCTCATGTGCATAGGCAAGCGCGTTCGACATGCCGCGCACGATCGGCAACGCGGACTGCACGGGCATGCCCTTGAAATCCGGCGTGCGCAGGATCTGGCTCAATGGCTTGCCGGACAGGTACTCCATCGTCAGATAAACGATGGGGCCATCGCGATCGAAATCGTAAACGGTGACGATATTGCGGTGCGCGAGTACCTGTGCCTTGCGCGCCTCGCGCTGCAATGCTATTAGCGACTTCGGATTGCCGCGAAACTGCGTATTGAGTACTTTGATCGCGAGATAAGGCTTGCGGTCGGACGCTTCGAGCTTGCGCAGATCGAGTGCCTTGTACACGGTGCCCATGCCGCCCACGCCCAGACACTCTTCGAGAACGAAGCGGTTGTTCAGCGTATCGCCCGTGCCCTTCACCTGATCGAGGCCGTGCAGAACGGAGGATGTATCCGCGTTCCTCGCGGGCGGCGACGTGATGAGGCGCTCCGGCACCGTCTGCACGCGCGTTTCCTCACCGCCCGCCGCGGCAAGATTCGACACCGGCATCTGCTCGATCCGGCGGCGCACTTCCGTGTAGAGATCAGGAGGCAGGGGCTTCCTGGTGTGCGCTTCGCCAAGTATTTCGAGCAGACGAGCCGAACCGAGACCTTCCGTCGTCAGCGTGCTGTCGAGTTGAGCGACAAACGCGTCTTGCGTGAGCGCGCCGCTCTGAAAATCCCGAATCACGTGCGCAAGGCTAGCCATGTGTTCAAAGCGCTGCAGCTCCCGTTGGCCGAAGAAATTCCCTGTCGTAACCAATTACATGTGCTCGTTCGATAGTAGTTCGCACGTATGCCTTTCGCAAACCAGGATTGGCCCGCGACGCGCGCACGGCACGGTCGTGCGACTGGCATGGCCTATGCGTCGATCGATGTGCCGCGTAGTGATCGTGCGCACGGCGCGAGCGGCGCGGCTGCCGTTCATGCTCGACAACAGCAAGACGGTCGATGCCCCGCAGCTTGTAAACGATGCGACGAATACGGGCGCTGCGCTTCTCAGTTTGCGTCTCGCCTCCGCTTTTAGCCTCGCTTGGCCGGCATTGCTCGGTAGCCCACATCGTATCGAGCCTGAATTACCTATACTGGTTATTCGAGCCCGAGCGTTGCCGCCACTGATCGAAGCGCGCCTTTGGTCGCGATGGCGTCGCGCGACATCTTTTCTGGAACTGCCATGCCCAAGCTCGTCATCAAAGATCTCTCCGAAAGCGTCGAACTCGATCGCGCGGCCATGACGGCCATCGTCGGCGGCGCAAGAACAGGGGGACGCTTCTTTGGCGTCACCGCGCAGGCACTGTCCGCCGAAACGCGCGTAGTCGACTACCCCGCAGGATTCCCGACGGCCGCGCGTCAACCCGTCGACGAACGTATACCGCCGCAAAGCCTTTTGCGCAAATAGCGGTAGCGCTCTCGTCCCGCTCTCGTCAATTACTCACGAGTACCTTCTCGCCGTATGCCGCTACTCGGCGGCATACGGATCGCATTCGTTCGCGCGTCAACGCGCAGCATCGATCGACACGTCGGGTTCGTTCCAACAACGCTCACGCGTGCCGGTGTGGTTGACGCGAACAGTATTTCGCCGACGCTTCGGCCAACCGGTGATAGACGCGTGAGTCCGTTCCGATATTCCCTTGTGCGCAGGCGCTTTCAACGCGCAATGTGCGTTACCCCTCAGAGTGCGGCTAAATCGGCATACGCGTTGCGGAGCAGGAAGCGAGCGCTGAATCGTGCTCGTATCCGCATCGGGAGAATTGCCATGAAAGCCACTGTCGTAGTGAAAGACCTGTCCCCATCCACCACCCTCGACCGCAAGGAAACCGCGCTGACGCCTGACACGATGAAAAGCATTGTCGGCGGACGAAGCGTTGCCGTGACCGTCGACGGCACCCGTAGCGGCACTGTCGACGACTGGGCAATCGACACCGCCATTTTCGAGGGGCGTATCAAAGGACCGATGATTTGAGAGTTCTTTTTGTGTCTGCTTTTTTTGGGGTGCTGGCAGAACGAGACCCCTTTGTTCCTGAATGGGGCAAAGGGGCGGCTTCGAGTGGTCCCATGATGATTCAATGGCGACGATGACGCGAAGCGGAATTACCGTGACGAGCACAGGATGAAATCACGCTTCCAACTCATCGCCATAGTGGCAATCGTCAGCACGCTGCTTTCCGCTTGTGGGATTTTCGGTTGCGCGGGCGCCGGCAGTAACTACGGCTACGCTGCGGGTTGCACGGCGGGAACGCGATTTTAGCGCCGGCACCCGACGATATTCGCCGCGTCGAAAGAGAAGGACAGACGGATCACCGGATGAGGAGTCCGGCATCGCTCCAGCCAGAGCTAGATCCGTCATGCGATGCATTATCGGCTCGCGCTGCTGTCGCGTCATCATGCAAGTGAACAATAGACTCTTTCCGCATGCGTCAAAATGCGAGCAGCGAGTCCGCTAAAAGACAGGCCGTGCTCGCACATCCGTTAATATGTCGGACGCACCCGCGCCTTTAAATCACCGTTCGCAACCTGCTTTGCCGACCTTTACGCTGCCCTCGACGCTTCACGCGGAACTCGAAATCCGCAAAAGCCGCTTCATTGCCTACGCGATTCCCGTGGCCGACCGTGACGCCGCGATGGCAGAATTACAGCGCCTGCGCGCGGAGCACCCCACTGCCACGCACGTGTGCTGGGCACTTCTCGCGGGCGGCCAGTCCGGCATGTCGGATGACGGTGAACCTTCCGGCACGGCGGGCCGCCCGATACTCGAAGTGTTGCGTCACCACGACCTCGACGGCGTGCTGGCCGCCGTCGTGCGCTACTACGGGGGCGTGAAGCTGGGCGCGGGCGGCCTCGTGCGCGCCTATACCGACGCCATCGCGACCGCGCTGCATGACGCGCCGCGCGTCGAGCGGATCGCGCTCGCGTCGCTGAGCGTCGAAATCGGCTATCCCGACGAAGCACGCGTGCGCCGCTGGATCGAACAGGAAAATCACACGCTCGAATCAAGCGCCTATGGAATGAGCGTGCAATTGACGATGCGCATGCCCATCACCGCCATCGACGCCGCGCGCGAAGCACTGCGCGACATGACGCAAGGCCGCGCCGTCTTTCCAGAAGACGTCTGAGCGCGATTCGCGAGATCAAAAACGAAGCGGCCGCGCGCCGGAAAACCATTCCGTACACGCGGCCGCCAGCCTCTTCAATTATGCCTGGTGCGCGGCAGCGGCAACCATCGACTGTGCCACTTCGCGCACTTGCGCGCCGCCCGCTTGCGCGTCTTCGAGAATCATGTCTGCGGCCTTTTCGGCGACCATCATCGTCGGCGCATTGATATTGCCCGACGTGATGTTCGGGAAAATCGACGCATCGACGATGCGCAAGCCCGATATGCGATGCACGCGCAAACGCTCGTCGACCACCGACGTTCCATCGTCGGGCCCCATCGCGCACGACCCGCATAGGTGATAGATCGAGCCGGACTGCGCGCGGAAGTACTGCAAAAAGCCCGCGCGATCGTTCACTTGCGGCCCCGGTGAAATCTCTTCGACGGTGATGCCCTTGAGCGCCTGCGTCGACATGATCTTGCGCACGAGCTCGCAACCCTCGACAGCCTCGTCGATGTCCTTTTGCGTCGTCAGCGCGTTGATGCGAATCTTCGCAGGATCTTCGGCGCGGTTCGACGCGATCTGAATCGAGCCGCGGCTTGTCGGACGGCATGGATTGAAGCACAGCAAAAAGCCCGAATACGGTTCCGGTTCGAGGCTCGCCTTGTTGCTCTTTGGAATGCGGTAAGAGAGCGGATTGAAATAGAGCTGGAAGTTCGGCAATGCCTCGCGGTCGCTGCCTTTGAAAAAACCGCCGGACTGATTCACGCTCATCGCGAGCGGCCCTTTGCGCGTCAACATGTACTGCAAGCCGAGCTTGATCTTGCCGATGAGCGGCCGCATTTCGTCATTCAGCGTCTTTACGTTTGCGCGGTAATAGAAGCTTACGCAAAGATGATCCTGAAGGTTCTGCCCGACTGCAGGCAGATGGTGCACGAGCGGAATCCGATGCTGTTCGAGCAGCGTCCGGTCGCCGACACCCGACAGTTGCAGCAGCTTCGGCGTATCGACGGCTCCTGCTGACAGAATCACTTCGCGCTTCGCAGTGAATTGACGCGTGCCGCCATTCTGCTTCACGACGACGCCTGTCGCCCGCCTGTTCGTGTCGAACAGTACTTGCGTGACGAGTACTTCGCGCTCGACGGTCAGGTTCCTCCGGTTCAACACCGGGTGCAGGTACTCGAAACTGCTCGACGAGCGCTGGCCATTGCGCGTATTCACGTCGTAAATGCCCGCGCCTTCGAATTGCGCGCCGTTGAAGTCGTCCGTGCGTCGATAGCCCGCCTGCTCGCAGCCCTTGAGAAAGACATGACAGATGGGATGCGCGGCGTCCTTCATCGGCGAAATGCTGATGGGCCCATTCGCGCCGTGATACTCAGTGTCGCCGAGCGGATGCGATTCGAGCTTGCGGAAATACGGCAACACGTCGCGATACGACCAGCCCTCATTGCCCGCTTGCGCCCAGTCGTCGTAATCGCGCGCCTGGCCGCGCACGTAGATCATCGCATTGATCGAGCCGGAGCCGCCCTGCACCTTGCCGCGGGGACAATACAGCGAACGGTCGTCGAGTTCCTTCTCAGGCTCGCTGTAGTACATCCAGTTATACGTTTCGTTGTAGTACGTCTTTGTAAAGCCGACTGGAATCTTGAACCAGAACGAATCGTCCGCGCGCCCCGCTTCCAGCAATAGCACCGAGTACTCGCCCGACGCCGACAGCCGGTTCGCGAGAATGCAGCCCGCAGATCCCGCCCCGACAATGATGTAGTCGTAGTTCATGCTTTATCCGCCCGCAGGCGTCCATACGTGGAATACGTTGAGGCCCGTTCGTGCATTCAGCCTTTGGCTGGCGCGAGATCTTTCACGTCAAAAGGCTGTGATGCCATTTGCAAATGCAGACGCGTACCCGTGTACGGCGTGTGCTGCTGCACGACTTCCATGTTCAACTCGACGCCGAGGCCCGGCTCCGTCGACGGAATGATGTAGCCGTCTTCCCAGCGAATCGGCGTCTTGAGGATTTCAGCGTGGAAGCCGCCCCACGTGCCGATGCTTTCCTGGATCAGGAAATTTGGCGTACACGTGGCGAACTGAATACTCGCCGCAGCGCCGATCGGTCCGTTGTACAGATGCGGCGCGATCTGCGCGTAATGCACTTCGGCGAGGCTCGCCACTTTTTTCGCTTCGAGCAAACCGCCGACGCGCGCCACATTCAATTGCAGAATCGACGCGCCGCCCGCTTGCAGCAGCTTGAAGAATTCATACTTTGTCGTGAGGCGCTCGCCTGCCGCGATGGGAATGCTCGTGTGCGCGGCGACTTGCGCCATTGCATCGTCCTGTCCCGGCGGTACGGGCTCTTCGAACCACAGCGGGTCGAATTTTTCAAGGCGCTTCGCGAGGCGGATCGCCGACGACGGCACCATCTGCCCATGCGTGCCGAACAGCAGATCGGCCTTGCTGCCCACGGCCTCGCGCACCTTGCGGCAAAACATTTCACAACGGTCCAGTACTTCGAGCGACAACTGGTGGCCCGAGTAAGCGGTATAAGGCCCGGCCGGATCGAACTTCACGGCCGTAAAGCCGCGCTTGACGTTTTCGGCTGCGCATTCGGCGGCGAGATCGGGATCGTCATAGTCGTACTCGCCGCGGCGATTCTTCGGGTACAGATACGTGTACGAACGCAGGCGCTCGTGCACGCGGCCGCCCAGCAGCTCGTACACCGGCTTGTTCGCCGCCTTGCCAATGATGTCCCAGCACGCCATTTCGAGGCCACTCACGACGCCCATCATCGTCAGATCGGGACGCTGCGTGAACCCGCTCGAATACGCTTCACGCCACAGGCGTTCGATATGATGCGGGTCCTTGTCGAGCAGATAGCGCGTGAACACATCGTCGATGACGTGCGTCATCGCATTCGGATGAAACGAAGCCGAATAGATTTCGCCGACGCCTTCAATGCCGCAATCCGTCTTGATCTTGACGAAGATCCAGTACATGCCGCCGATATGCGGCGGCGGTACGGCAACGACATGCGTTTCGAGCGAGACGACTTTCATTTACGCACCTTCTTTTCTGTTGAGCATATTGCGCAGCACGAGACCAGCGCAACCGCCGACGGCGGACACGGCAGCCACATAGCCGAAGTACATCTGATAACCGTGCACGCCCGGGAACGTCTGCGTCAGATAGCCGTTGACGAGCGGCAGGAACACATCGGGCGAATAGCCGAGCACGGAGATCAGGCCGATCGCGAGGCCCATCGTTTGCACGGGCACATTGCAGCGGTCGAGCAGCGACCAGTAGAGTCCGCGAATCGCGTAAGTGAGCACGCCGATAAAAAGCACAAGGAAGACGAGCAGCACGTGGCTGCTGATTTTCGGCGCGAAGATCAGGCCGATCAGCGAAATCGACGCAAGAAAGAGCGCGATGATCAGCACTGTCACTTTCGAAAAGCGGTCGCCGAGAAAACCACCGCCAATCCCGCCGATGGGACGCATCCACAGCTTGAGCGTCGTGATCGTGCCCGCCATCACCACCGACAGCCCGATCTCGCCTTCGTGCAGATAAGCCGAGAAGCTATAGGTCGCCCAGAACACCTGATAGCCGCAGAAGACGATCGCCGCGACGAGCCACAGCTCCGGAATCTTCGCGAGCGTGAGCAGATCGGCGACCACGTTGCTGCGCTTTTCGGCTTGCGCGCGGATCACCTCTTCCGCTTGCGACGAAGGGTCCTTGACGAGCGCGAGCAGCACGCCAAGCCCGATGCAAAGGAACGCATACATATAGACGACAAACCGGAAGCCGACGGCAGCCGGTTCACCCTTCGTCTGCGTGAGCCACGCGAAAAGCGTGATCGCGATCGTCGCGAGCATCGCTTCGACGAGTCCGCGGCCACCGTCGAGAAAGCCGAAGAAGCGGCCCTGCTCGTCGTGACCGGCGATCAGCGTAACGCGCTTGATCACGGCCGCCCAGAATGTCAGGCCCGTCGACAGCCCCCAGCCGCCGAAAATCAGCAGCAGCAGGTCGAACGACGGCGCAGTCGAATACAGCAGGCCAAGCACGCCCGTTGCAACGAGAGAAAAGCTGATCAGCACGCGCGGCGCGATGCGATCCGCGAGCCAGCCGCTCGGCAGATAGCTCAGCAGAAAGATCGTGCCGAGCATCGAATACAGATACCCAAGCTGGCTTTCGCTGATGTGGAAGACTTCCAGCATCGTCGGCTGATAGACCTGGCGCAAATAGAGAATCGGATAGATTGCACCGGCTGCAATGACGAGCAGCAGCAATTGCACATAGCGTTGCGCGTTGCTGGCGGACTGAACGATCGATGCGTTGGAACGGCGTGCCGAGACGTCCGTTTGCAGAGATGGGCTTGCCACTGAGGTGCTCCTGTGGAGACGCGCGAGGAGCACGGCATGCGCCGTGACGTCGTGTCTCCAGATGTTGTTATGAATGCAGCGCAGCGTATGCTTGCTGCTGTTAAGGAAGAAGCGCACCCGCTTGCGCGGAATGCGCTTTGACAGGATCAGTACTTCATGACGACGAGACGCGTCTGCGTAAATTCGAGCATGCCGTGCTTGCCGTCGTCGCCGCCGAGGCCCGAGCGCTTCCAGCCTGCATGAAAGCCCTGATACGGATCGGCGGGCGTGCGGTTCACGTAGAGTTCGCCGGCTTCGATGTTGTTGGCGACTTTCATCGTCGTGCGGTAGTTCTCGGTGTAAATCACCGACGAAAGTCCGAATTGATGGTCGTTGGCCATTTGCAGCGCTCCGTCGAGCGTGCTGTAGCGCACGACGGGCATGATCGGGCCGAAGGTTTCTTCCTGGATGATCTCCATTTCCTGACGGCAATTCGTCAACAGCGTCGCCGGATAGAAGAAGCCCTTGCCTTCGGGCATCACGCCGCCCGTCTCGAGCTTTGCGCCGTCCGCAATCGCGCGCTGGACCATTGCGTGAATCGACTGGCGCGATGCGTCGTTGACGAGCGGGCCCATCAGCGAAGCATCGACGCTGCGGTCGCCGCTTTTCACGGCGCTCATACGCTGCTTCAGCAGCGCGACGAAACGGTCGTGCACGCTCTCATGCACATAAACGCGTTCGATGGCCGTGCAAAGCTGGCCGCAATGCGTGGTCTTCGAGCCGACGAGTTCTCGCGCGGCTTTCTCCAGATCGGCATCCGGCTCGATGATCGCAGGCGTCTTGCCGCCGAGTTCCAGCGACGGCTTCGCAATGTTCGCCTTGCAATAGTCGAGTACCTTGCGGCCCGCGCCGACGCTGCCCGTCAGCGTGATCATGCCGACGGCGGGATGCGTGCACACCGCCTCGGCCGTCGCGTGGCTCATCGCGAGGATGTTGACCACGCCCGGCGGCAATTCGGCGCGAGCGACGGCCTTGGCGATTTCGAATGCGGAGGTCGGCGTGTTGTTGCTCGGACGCACGACGACGGTATTACCCGCGATCAGGGCCGGCGCGACTTTGCGCATCAACGTATAGACCGGGTAATTGAACGGAATCAAACATGCGACCACGCCGATCGGCTCGCGATGCAGCACGAGATTTTCGTCGGGTGTGTCGCTCGGAATGACTTCGCCTTCGATGCGGCGCGCCCACTCCGCGTGATAGCGCGTGATCTGGCCGGCGTAGACGGCTTCGTTCGTGGCATCGGCGACGCTCTTGCCGGACTCCTGCGCAAGCGCTGCGCCGATGGCGGGCGCACAGTCGGTCAATGCATCCGCGAGTCGGTGCAGATACGCGGCGCGCTCAGCGGCAGGCAATTTGCGCCAGTGCTTCTGCGCGGCAGCGGCCGCATCGACGGCGGCGATCGCCTCTTCGCGCGACGCGCCCGATATCTGCGCGATCAACGCCTCGTTGGCGGGGTTATAGACGGAGATGAGTTCGTCGGTTGCGGGTTCGATGAACTGGCCGCTTACGAAATTCCGGTCGAGTCGCATGGTCCTTGCCTCGTGACGCGTGCGCAAAGCACGTTACCGGCCGCCATTCGAAGCGCTTTAAAGCGATTCGAAACGTGCAACCGGCGCATGACCGGATTCTTCTCTGCGCCATTACGACGCGCAAGCGAGTATTTCGACCCGTAAGCATTCGAAAAACTCATGTTTATAGTGCGAATTGACGCCCAGACGAACGATGCGCCAATGGATCGGACGGATGTGTGGAAATGCGTCTATTCGACTGCTGCTTTAAGGACGCGGAAAACGGCAGAACTGCCGTCGAGCGAGCCGGCATCGCGCTGGCTGCGAGTGACGGCGCGGCGGTTGATGCACCGCGCCAGGGGAAAGGGCCGGACCTCGCGAGATCCGGCCGGGTCGTATCGAAGTGTTCCGCGTCGGACGCGCGGCTCAAGCCTGGCCGGTTGTCTCGGCGGGCGCCTGCACTGCCGCCGGCGTTTCAACGACGGGCTCCACGGTCTTCACGGGCGCCTTCTTCGCGCTCACTTTTCTCGCGACGCCCTTCTTTGCGGGCGCTTTGGCTGCGGTGGATTTCCAGGCGACCGCTTTCTTTGCGACCACTTTCTTTGCAGCCGTCGGCGCGGCGGAATTTGCAGTGGTCTTTCTGGCTGCTGTCTTTTTGCCAGCAGTCTTGACGGACGCTTTCTTCGCGACCTTGCCCGCCGCGGACTTCGCTGTCACTGCTTTCTTTGCCGCCGTTTTCTTTGCGGTTGCTTTCTTTGCGGTTGCCTTCTTTGCAACTGTCTTTTTAGCAGCCGCCTTGACGGTCACAGCCGGTTCAGAAACAGCCTCAGCCGGATCGATCAAAAACTTGCTGCGGTCTTTCACGTTCTTGATCCATGCCGGCGGACGCGCATGACCGCTCCACGTCGCCCCCGTCTTCGGATCGCGATACTTGGGCGGCAGCTTGCCCTTCGTGGCCGTCGCCGACTTTGCCTTGCCGCCGGCAAGACCGAGACGCTCCGCATTCGCGCGATCGCGTCGAGCCTTTGCACGCCGTTCGATATCCTCCGTCGTGAGACCGTGCTTGATCATCAATTCGCGGATCTGGTCCAGCGCGCCCTGAGCGCGTTGGGTGACGATCGCTTCGGCTTGGGTTTGCAGCTTCTTTATACGTGCCTGGATAGATTCCAATGTCGCCATTATTGCCTCCCTTTGAATTACAAGGCCGACTATGCCACGGAATTGCTTAGAAGCGCTATGGTTTTGAAGCGTGAATAAGACAATCGCTGTGTATTTATAAGGCTTTCGCCCTTAAGACTCGCATAAGGGTTGTAACACCCGCCCAGCAAGCCTGGCTTTGACACGCTTTAAAGAACATCGAGGCGGCTTTGCGAGTCGCGAGAATAAGCGATGGCTTTCGAACGTTGAGTCTCCATATCCTGTTCGCGATGCGTAGCCGCATGTCTGCGTCCGGCATGAGCACACTGGTAGACTTTCATGGAACGAATTGCGCGCCACGCGCGTCACCGTGCTGCGTCGCCATGCTCTTGGATAGCAGCTTCAATACCCGGAGAAATCGATGGAGCACGCGTACGTCCAGTTGCTGCACCTGCTTGCAGGCCATACGGCATGGACGTTGATCGTCGTCTTTCTTGCGGCCTTTCTCGAAGCGGTCGCGATCGTCGGCACGTTCGTGCCCGGCAGCACGGCGATGTTCATCGCGGGCGCGCTAGTCGGCACGGGCACGCTGAATCTCGGCTGGCTGCTCGCGTGCGCAATTGCGGGCGCCGTCGCGGGCGACGGAATGAGCTACTGGATCGGCCGCCGCTATAAAGACAGAATTGGCAGGCTCTGGCCTTTCAGCACGCATCCGGGCCTGCTCGAAAGCGGCCAGAAGCACTTCGACAAACACGGCGCAAAGAGCGTCGTCTTCGCGCGCTTCGCCGCGCCGCTGCGCGCCGTCGTGCCCGTGGTCGCGGGCATGCTCGAAATGCCGCCCGCGCGCTTCTACGCAATGAATCTGCTCTCGGCATTGCTATGGGCACCTGCGCACATTCTGCCCGGCGTCGTGTTCGGCGCATCGATCCAACTGGCGGGCGCCGTGTCGTTCCGCCTCGTCGCGGCGCTGGCGATCGTCGTCGCCCTCGTGTGGGGCTGCTTCTGGATCATGCGCGTGGTGGTCTCGCATGCGCGTGCATGGGCCAGCGCATCGCGCCAGGGCATCCTGAACTGGGCACGCCATCATGAAGCACCATACGGCCGGCTGATCTATCGCATCGTCGATCCCGAACGCGAAGCCATCGGCCTGCTCGTCGGCATTTCGTTGTTCGTGCTGTTGTGCGCGGGCATATTCTTTGGCGTCATGCAGGACGTCGTGGCAGGCGATCCGCTGGTTCAGGTGGATATGTCCGTCTATCGCTTCCTGCAATCGTCGCGCGCGCCGTGGATAGACGAAGCGCTTGCGCGCGCTTCTACACTGGGCAGCATTCCCACGCTGATGGCGCTCGTCATCACGTCCGTCATCTTGATGGCCTATGAGAAGCGCTGGCGCACGCTCATCTACTGGCTCATTGCCGTGCTGTTCTCGCAACTGCTGATCTTCGCGATCCAGGTGATCGTCCATCATGCGCCGCCTGCCGCCACGCAACCCGATCTCTACGCGTTTCCCAGCAATCACGTTGCGGCAAGCGTCACGGTATACGGCTTTCTCGCGTTCGTGGTCGCGCGGCGAGTCGGCATGCTGACGAGCATCGCCGTCACGGCGCTTGCTACGCTGATCGTGATCGTCATCGCGTTCGCGGGCCTGTACTCGGGACGCTTCGCGTTCTCCGATGCCGTGGGCGGCGCAGCGTTCGCTGCCGTGTGGGTGGCCGTGGTCGCGCTGACGGCCGTATGGCGGCACCCTGAAACACCGCCGTTGCGCGAAGCGATGCCTGCCATTCTGCTCGTGGTGCTGTGCGCGAGCGTGGGCTTGCAGATCGGCTTGGGACGCCAGCCGGATGCGCCGAGACCGATGCGCGAGCGGCCGCCTATCGTCGTGACGCAAGCGCAATGGACGGACTCGTTGTGGAAGATCTTTCCCTGCTATCGCTCCGATATGGAAGGCGACCGGCGCGAGCCGATCACGTTGCAATGGACAGCCGATCCGCAGCAGATCGTCGCGCAGTTGCGCAGCCGCGGCTGGCTGGAGGGCACGCGTTTCAATGCGCGGAGCCTGTTTTCGCTGGTGTCCCCCGATGTGCCCGCGATGGATCTGCCCGTTTTGCCCAAGCTCAACGACGGCGAACCGTCGCTGCTCGTCTTCAGCAAACAGCGCGATCGCCGCGACGAACGCGATGTGTTGCGCTTCTGGCGCACGGGCTATGCCGTTGCGCGCCGCGACGACATCGCGCCCACGCCGATCTGGCTCGGCTCGCTCGTACACGAACGGCTGCTAAGGCCATCGTGGCCCTTCAACGTATTGCGCACCGACCGGCAACTCGAACCGCTCATCTCATCGAAATCGCGCGATGGCGAGTGGCGAGAGCTTGAGATCTCGCGCAGCATCGGATGCACCGACATCCCTGTCACACTGCTTGCGTCGAACCGGCGCTAGTCTTGCGTATCTTTTTCGCTTCGGCTTCGCGCCCCTTACGCTCGATACGCGCGATGCGTCCAGCCGTGCAACAATGAGCCGCTGCCGACGTGAACCGCGCGGCAGGCAACGCGAGACGAGCGATGCAAAGCGCCAAGGAGTCGCTGCAATTGGTCGAGTTCCACCCGTCGGCAATATCTACCTGGGGCGCAACCGTCGTTTTCGCGAACGTGCTGCTCACGCGCCTCGGTGTTCCCGTGCCCGCCGTGCCCGTTCTGCTGCTTGCAGGGACGGCCATCGCGAATGGCCATCTGTCGTTCTGGCATGTGCTGACAGCAGCGCTCGCAGGCGCGCTGATCGGCGACGGCACATGGTTCCTCGCGGGCCGCCTGCTCGGCCGACGGCTGATCCGCGCGCTCGCCCGGCTGTCGGCCGCTGTTGAAATGCGCATGCGCAAAGCGCGCGCGCTCTTCGTTCGCTTTGGCCCGGCCATCGTGTCGGTGTCGAAGTTCGTGCCGGGGCTTGCGATCATCACGCCGCCGTTGATGGGTACGACGCGCGTCGGCGCCGTGATCTTTTTCGCGTGGGATGCCGCGGGCATCGTCGCGTGGGCGACGTTCTGGCTGCTCGGCGGCGCGATATTCGAGCATCAGCTCAGCCTGTTGATTTTCGAAGTGCGGGCTCATGGCTGGACGATCGTCGATGTGCTGTTCGCAATCGCGATCGTCTATCTGGCGTTCCGCCTCCTCCAGCGCTGGCGGTTGCAACAGCCGCTGTCGCTTGCGCCCATCTCGCCCGAACAGCTCGATGCAATGATGCACGCCGACAAGCCGCCCATCGTGCTCGACGCCCGCCCCGAAGCAGTGCAAGCGCGCGCGCCGCAGTGCATTCCAGGCGCGTTGCCACTCGACATCAATTCACCCGGCACCGTCGATGCCGCACTACTTGCGCGCGATGTCGTCGTCTATTGCGTTTGCGCCGACGATGTCACGGCGAAAGCGCTGTCGCAGCATATGCGAAGCAAAGGCTTCACGCGGGTTCGCGCGCTAAGAGGCGGACTCGACGCGTGGGAGCGGCGCGGCTATGCGGTCGAGCCTTCGGGCGCCGAGGAAGAGATTGTCGCGCTTCCCACACGCGAAAAGAGCCGCGCGCAGCGCGAAGAGCGCGGCATCACGCTTCGCGGTATTGCGCCGAGGGGCGCCGTTTCCTGAATCGCGCGTGCAAGTGTGTGTACGCGAAAAGCGCTTTGCCTGAGCACCATTCTTTAGGCGCGTGTTTCTTGATCCCCCGTTAGCATGGCCCGCGCCGCTTTAGCCGCGCGCGACTTCCTGCGCGGGTACAAGTCCGCCGACAACGATCCGGTCGCGCCCCGTCGCCTTCGCCTGATACAGGCTGCGATCGGCTTCGAGGAGCCACGTGTGATAGTCGGATAGATCGTCGGTGAGTTGGGCGATGCCCACGCTGATCGTACACGGGCATTCCGCCGATGCGTCTTTGCACTTCTCGCGCACGCGCTGCACCAGCGCTTTCGCGACGGCGTGCGCCTCGCGCAGCGTCGCGCCCGGCAGCACGACGCCGAATTCTTCGCCGCCGTAGCGCCCGATGCTGTCGCCCGCGCGAAAATGGCGGCGCAGCAGATCCGCGAATGCCTGTAGCACGGCGTCGCCGGCAGGATGGCCCATCGTATCGTTGATGCGCTTGAAATGATCGAGGTCGATCAGCAGAAGGCATGACGCGTAGCGGTTCTCGCGGCATCGCTCGAACTCGTCGGCGAGCAGACCTTCCCAGTGCCGCCGGTTCCACAGGCGCGTCAGGCCATCTGTGCGGCTCAGACGTTCCAGTTCCCGCGTGCGCTGCGCAAGCTCGAGCGACAGGCGGTAGCTCGTCAAGCCCAATGCGAGCGGATAAACGAAAAGAAACGGCAGGCACCCGAGAATGACCGGCATCTGCGTTATTGGCGCAAAGACGAAGCCCAGCGTGACAAGCCCGACGATCAAGCCGAGTACATGCGCAGCCACGCCGCGTGCAAATAGCCTGAGACCGCCGGCGGCAATGTTGTTCATGCTGAGCATCACGAGAATCAGCACGCTCGGCAGCGCATTGAACTGCATCGCGACGACCCAGAAGCCGCCCAGCAGCGCGTCGACGATCAGGTTCACGCGCTCGCCGCGAGAGGGCACGGCACACGCAAGCGCGGCGCGCCGCGCGACGTGCGGCCAGAAGAAACCATGAAACACGAGCAGCGCCCACAGCAAGAAGCCGCGATGCTGTTGCGCGAATACGGAAGCGACGCAGAAGAAGCCAAGTCCGAGCCCGGCCATGCGCAAGCGGTAGATGCGCTCGACAAAGCGTGTCCCTTGCGCGACCTTGCTATTCGTTGCCAACTTCATCGCTCTCTGAGCAAGTGACTACGGGAATTCAGGCACGCGCGATGGTCATTGCGCGTGGTGCCTGGAGTTTCAATGCAGACGCAACGTCATGGATTGATATAAAAATAATACCAGTGCCGCCGCGTGCAATGCGTCCCTTTGACGGGTGGAAGCGCTTCTGTCGCGCGCGTGTGTTGTTTTCCCACAAGAAGCGATCGAGCCTGAGTGTGGTCAATGGCCGCTTATCAGCGGCACGGCTGATGCCGCCGATGTTTCGAAGCTGCGCTGCGTCAGCCACACTTCCTGCTGCAGCCAGTCGCGAAAGACGGCCACATGCGGCAGCTCGCCTTGCTCGGGCCGCGTCACGAACCAATAGGACTGGTGCCCATCGACATGCACGTTCAACACTTGCACGAGCTGTCCATTGGCAAGCTCTTGCGCAATCATATGACGATCGGCGATCGTGATGCCGAGGCCGTCGATGGCTGCGCGAATCGCGTGATCGAGCAGATCGAACTCGAAGCCGCCCGACGTATCGACGCCCTCGATGCCCGCCGCTTTCAGCCAGTGCTGCCAGGTCAGATAGCGCTGGTTGTCGCTTGCCAATACGTGCAGCAGCGTGAACTGGTTGAGGTCGATGCCCGAGCTTCCCGCCTGGCGCGCGAGCAGTGCGGGTGAACACACGGCGATGTGCTGCTCGTTCATCAGCAGCACATTGTCGAGCCCTTCCCATTCGCCGTTGCCAAAGCGAATCGCGCAGTCGAGTACGCTCGATTCGGCGAGATCGTCTTCGAGACGTGTCGACAGGCTCAGTTCGAGTTCCGGCCGATCCGCGCGCAGACGGCCGAGCCGCGGTAACAGCCAGCGGCTTGCAAACGTGGGCGGCACATTGATCCGCAGACGATTGAGATGTGTCTTCTCCTGAATGCTGCGCACGGTCCATTCGATTTTGTCGAATGAATGCTGTAGAGCCTGCAAGAGCACACGGCCCGACGCCGTCAGGTCGAGATGATGATGCCGCCGCTGCAACAGCGATTC
Source organism: Paraburkholderia diazotrophica (assembly GCF_038900755.1). GTDB lineage: Bacteria > Pseudomonadota > Gammaproteobacteria > Burkholderiales > Burkholderiaceae > Paraburkholderia > Paraburkholderia diazotrophica_A. Next base: position 10,362 of record NZ_JBBPEN010000006.1, on the reverse strand, counting down.
GCCAAGCTGTTCTTCGAGCTGACGCACCTGACGGCTCACCGCGCTTTGCGTGACATTCAACAGTTCTGCGGCGCGCGTAAAGCTGCCGGTGCGGCCGGCGACTTCAAAGGCTTTGAGCGCATTGAGCGCTGGCATTTTTCTTTTCAAGGATGTCTCTTTCTCAAAGGCCGCCAAGGGCGGTCAATCAGGCATTTTAGCGTTCGGGCCGACACGCTCTTCTTCGCAGCCTTCTTTTAAGGCACTACACAACATCGCATGTGCGCAAGAGCGCGCATCGCCGCTAGAAAACCCCTTGATTCAGGGCATAAACGTTAAGGGGCAGCATCCGTCACGGGGTTGTCATCGTACAGACATACTGGCCTTGCAGCATCGTAAATCCCCCCGAACCTTCCCCCGAGGCCCAGGCCATGCCGGAACTCTCATATCCGCAACCAGGTACTGCAACCGCAAAAAACCGCAATTTAGGCGTCGCCGTCTTCCTGATCGCGCTCGTCGCGGGCGCCATCTATTGCGCGTTCCAGTTGATCGGCGACCTCGAACCCGTGCGCATGGGTTCGATCGTTCCGTATCTGCTTCTCGGCGTTGCTCTGTTGATCGCGCTCGGCTTCGAATTCGTCAACGGCTTCCATGACACGGCAAACGCGGTCGCAACCGTCATCTATACCCACTCGCTGACGCCCAGCGTGGCCGTCGTCTGGTCGGGCGCGTGGAATTTTCTTGGCGTGCTGACATCGACGGGCGCGGTCGCATTCGGCATTCTTCAATTGCTGCCCGTCGAACTGATTCTGCAGGTGGGCAGCAGCGCCGGCTTTGCAATGGTCTTCGCGCTGCTGATCGCCGCGATCATCTGGAATCTCGGCACCTGGTGGTTCGGCTTGCCGTCGTCGAGTTCACATACGCTGATCGGCTCGATCATCGGCGTCGGCTTGATGAACCAGATGCTGCACGGCCCGAACGGCACGAGCGGCGTCGACTGGGCGCAAGCGCTCGGTGTCGGCAAATCGCTGCTGTTTTCTCCCGTCGTCGGCTTCCTGCTGGCAGCGCTGCTGCTGCTGATCCTCAAGGCGATCGTGCGCGTGCCGGCACTCTATTCCGAGCCGAAGAGCAAAGAGCCGCCGCCGTTCTGGATTCGCGCGCTGCTGATCCTGACCTGCACGGGCGTTTCATTCGCGCACGGTTCGAACGATGGACAGAAGGGCATGGGCCTCATCATGCTGATCCTGATCGGCACGGTGCCGACGGCGTATGCGCTGAACAAGGCCGTCAACGCAACCGAAACGCAGACGTTCCTCGCCGTTTCACAACAGGCATCGACTACGCTCAGCAAGTATGCGACCGAGAATGCGCCGCCCGTCGCCACGCCGCGCGCCGAAGTGGAGAACTATGTGCGCACGCGTCAACTGACGCCCGCGACAGTGCCCGCGCTGCAAAAGCTGTCGGAACAGATCGGCCAGCAGGTCGGCGCATCGGGTTCGATGGCGAACGTACCGCAAGACGTGGTCGATAACGTTCGCAACAACATGTATGTGGCGTCCGAGGCGATCCGTCTGATGGAAAAAGCGAAGCAGCCCGCGTTTGCACCGGACGACGCCAAAGCAATCGACAACTTCAAGAAGCAGATGGATCACGCGACGAAGTTCATCCCGACATGGGTCAAGGTCGCGGTGGCGATTGCACTGGGCCTCGGTACGATGGTGGGCTGGAAGCGGATCGTCGTGACGGTGGGCGAGAAGATCGGCAAGCAGCATCTGACCTATGGCCAGGGCGCGTCGGCCGAGCTCGTCGCGATGGTGACGATCGGGGCCGCCGACGTTTACGGCCTGCCCGTCTCGACGACACACGTGCTGTCGTCGGGCGTTGCGGGCACGATGGCTGCAAACGGCTCGGGGCTGCAATGGGCCACCGTGCGCAGCCTCGTGCTGGCATGGGTGTTGACGCTGCCGGCGTCGATTGCGTTGTCGGCGTGCCTGTACTGGGTGTTCCGGCATACGTTCTGATCGACGGCCATTCGCCCGAGAGGGCGAATAAAAAAGCGCGGCTAAACAAGCCGCGCTTTTCATTTGAGGCCCATGAACAGGGCCTATAAACAGGGCATCGATCAATAGATTTCCGGCACGATCATCGACGACGGCACGGGCTGTCGAATGTAATCGTCGTGATACACGCGTTCCGGCAACTGGATCGACGGGTGTTCGATCTCGTGATACGGAACCTGGCTCAGCAGGTGATGAATGCAGTTCAGGCGCGCGCGCTTCTTGTCGACGGCCTGCACGACCCACCACGGCGCCTCGGGGATATGCGAGCGTTGCAGCATCACTTCCTTCGCTTGCGTATAGTCTTCCCAACGCCGACGGCTTTCGAGGTCCATCGGGCTCAGCTTCCATTGCTTGAGCGGGTCCTGAATGCGCGCCTGGAAGCGGATCTCCTGTTCTTCGTCGGTGATGGAGAACCAGTACTTGAGGATCTGGACGCCGCTGCGCACCAGCATCTTTTCGAATTCGGGTACTGAGCGGAAAAACTCTTCGTACTCGTCGTCGTTGCAAAAGCCCATGACGCGTTCGACGCCCGCGCGGTTGTACCAGCTACGATCGAACAGCACCATTTCGCCGCCTGCGGGCAGATGGCTCACATAACGCTGGAAGTACCACTGCGTGCGCTCGCGGTTGTTCGGTGCAGGCAGCGCGGCGACGCGGCACACGCGAGGATTCAGCCGCTGCGTGATGCGCTTGATCGCGCCACCCTTGCCGGCCGCATCGCGGCCCTCGAAGATCACGACGAGGCGATGTCCCGTCTTGACGATCCAGTCCTGGAGCTTGACGAGCTCTCCTTGCAGCCGGAACAATTCGCGGAAATAGTGCTTGCGGGCTTCGCGTGCCTCGGGCGTAAAGCCCTCCGAGCCGTCGAGAATGCGGTCGTCCACTTCCATTTCCAGTTCCTCGTCGTACGCGTCGACAAGGTCTTCTTCGAAACGGCGCTGCCGGGCGGCGAGCGACGCGCCGTCATATTCCTGCTCGGATTCCTTCATCACAGTGGCTCCTGGTTTCTTCCATTCCACGGAAGGGGGTTACTCTGCGCGTGGGCTCTTGTGATTGTGGCGATCGTGGGTGTCATTCATATTACTCCATCTGCCGTTGCGCCCGACAGCGCGCCAGCAACCGCTTCCCTTGCAGTTGCGTGGCGGCAGACGAAAAGTGTTAAAGCCTCTTTGCAATACTGATCTCATGTCCATCGGGATCGCAGATATGAAAGTACCGCTCGCCCCATGACGCATCGGCGGGCGCGGCCTGTGGCGTGAACCCCGCCGCAAGCGCGTTGCGATAGACAGCGTCCACGTCGGACACGTGAACGATAACCCGTCCCCACCATAGAACAGGCCCCCGCGTGTCGAGGATCAGATTCAGATAAGTGCCGCCGAATGCAAACGACGTAAATGCTTCGGACGGTCCGCCATAAGAAAGCGGAAACCCGAGTGCAAGATAAAACGCAACGGCGCGCTGCATGTCGTGCGTCGCCAGCGTCACGGCGCTCAATCCTTCGAAGCGCGGTTCGGCGGCATCGTTCTGTGAGACCGGCTGATTCATCGCTCTCTCCCGCTGCTGAAAGTGAAAACAGCGGGCACGCCATTCCGGCGATGCCCGCTGCAAAGCGAATCGACACGACGTGCCGATGCACGTCACGCTGTTACGGTATCACTCGCGTCACACCGCGTCCACGCGGGTCGGATACGGGTTGCGGCGTCTCTCCGTTGATCTTGATTGCCTGAATGTCGCCATTGAAGTTCTGTGCCTGCAACGTGTAACCCTTCGCTTCGACCTGCTTCGCGAGGTCGCCATCGATAGGCTTGTACGGCTCCCAGAAAATCGTGTTCGGAGGCAGCAGCTGATGGTGGAAACGCATCGCGGCAACGGCTTCGTTCAGCGGCATGTTGAAGTCGTACACGTTGTTGATCACCTGGAAGATCGACGTGAAGATGCGCGATCCGCCCGGCGTGCCGATCACGAGCGACACCTTGCCGTCCTTCGTCAGAATGGTCGGCGTCATCGACGACAACGGACGCTTCTTCGGTTCGATCGAGTTCGCATCGCTGCCCACCACGCCGAACATGTTCGGCACGCCCGGCTTCGACGCGAAGTCGTCCATCTCGTCGTTCAGCACGATGCCCGTGCCTTCCGCCACGACGCCCGAACCGAAATAGCCGTTGATCGTATACGTGTTCGAGACGGCGTTACCCCACTTGTCGACCACCGAGAAATGCGTCGTCTCCGCCTTCTCGGGCATCGACGTGCCCAGCCCCGGCTGCACGCTCTTCGTGTCCGATGGTGTGCCCGGATTGACTTCCGATGCGCGCTTTGCGATATACGCGTCGTCGGTCAGTTGCGTAACCGGCACCTTGTAGAAGTCGGGATCGCCAAGGTATTGCGCGCGGTCCGCAAACACGCGCTTTTCGATTTCCGAAATCAGATGGATGTACTGCGGCGAATTGAGCGCCACGTTATTGAAGTCGTCCTTGCGGTCCGCCTTCATCTTCAGCAATTGCACGAGGCCGATACCGCCCGAGCTCGGAGGCGGCGCTGTGATCACGCGGTAGCCGTTCCAGTTCGCCTGGATGGGCTGACGCCAAACGGCCTTGTACTCCTGCAAGTCGCGCTTCGTGATGAGGCCGTGGTCCTTCTTCATCGACGCGGCAATCAGATCGGCCGTCTTGCCGTTATAGAACTCGCGCGCGCCCTGGTTCGCAATGCGCGTCAGCACGGCCGCAAGATCCGGCTGCCTGAAATTGACGCCCTGTTTCAGATTCCCGAAATAGGTGTCGAAATTCGTTTTGCCGCCAAAGTCCTTTTCGGCATTTTCGCGGCGCTGCGCAAGCTGCTCGTCGACTTCGAATCCATCGCGCGCGTATTTGATCGCGGGCGCCAGTACCTGCTTCCACGTCAGCTTGCCGAAGCGATGCTGCGCTTCCCACATGCCCGCAACTGTTCCCGGCACGCCGACGGCATCGGCGCCAAAGAGGCTCTTGCCCTTGATGACGTTGCCCTGTTCGTCGAGATACATCGTGCGCGTCGCGGCAAGCGGCGCACGCTCGCGATAGTCGATGAAATACGGCTTGCCGTTCATGTATAGCGTCATGAAACCGCCGCCGCCGATATTGCCCGCTTCGGGATACGTGACAGCCAGCGTGAACGCAATCGCAACGGCCGCATCGACGGCATTGCCGCCTTCCTTGAAGATCTGCTCGGCGGCATCGGCGCTGTACTTGTCCGCGACGGCCACGGCCGATGCATCGAGTACGGCTTTCTGTTTGGGAGGGGCCTTGGCGTAGGCCGGCGCGGATTCGAGAAATCCCGCTGATGTTGCGAAAAGCCCGGCCACTGCGAGGGCTGTTGTAGAGAACTTTGCTTTATCGATTAGTTTCAATGCGTGTCTCCAAAGACATTCTTCCGGTTCAGGAACGAAAAGCCTGTCTTTGGGCTTATAACACGCAATGCGCACAAATGCGAAGCGGCCCCATGCACTCGTCGTGCATGGGGCCGCTCTCGCACTCGCTTACGCCAATTGCAATTCAGCGGCGACGCTGTTATGCCGTGGCCGCGTCCTTGAGTACCTGCGATGCGACTTCATCCACGGCGGCCTTGGTCAGCGAGACGATCTCGTCGACTTCGGCGCGCGTCGTGATCAGCGGGGGCGCAAAGCCGAGAATGTCGCCGTGCGGCATCGCACGCGCAATCAGCCCGCGTTGCAGCGCGGCAGCCGACACGCGCGGACCGACCTTCAACGCGGCATCGAACGGACGGCGCTCTTCCTTATGCGCCATGAATTCGAGAGCAGCCAGCATGCCTGCGCCGCGCACTTCGCCGACGAGGGGGTGCGAGTCGAACGCGGCATGCATCTGCGCGAGCAGATAGCCGCCGACGTCGGCCGCGTTTTGCGTGAGGTTCTCGCGCTCGAGGATGTCGAGATTCGCGAGCGCGGCAGCGGCGCAAACGGGATGCCCCGAATACGTCCAGCCGTGTCCCATCGGGCCATGTTCCTGCGAGCCCTGGGCGATCACATCCCACACCTTCTCGCCGACGATCACGGCCGACAGCGGCGCATACGCGCTCGTCAGGCCCTTCGCGACGGTGATCAGATCCGGTTCGATGCCGTAATGCTGCGCGCCCATCTTCGAGCCCAGACGTCCGAAGCCGCACACCACTTCATCGCTGATCAGCAGAATGTCGTGCTTCTTCAGCACCTTCTGGATCGCGGGCCAGTAACCGGCCGGCGGCGGCAGGATGCCGCCCGTGCCCATCACGGGTTCGGCGATGAAAGCGGCGATCGTATCCGCGCCTTCCTTCGCGATCAGCTTCTCGAGTTCTTCGACGCAATAGTCGACGAACTGCGCTTCGCTCATGCCCGCGGGCGCCTGGCGATACCAGTGCGGACACACCGTATGCTTGACGCGCTCGATGGGCAGATCGAAATGCTGATGGAAGCTCGGCAGGCCCGTCAGGCTACCCGTGACGATGCCGGAGCCGTGATAGCCGCGCTGGCGCGAGATGATCTTCTTCTTGTTCGGGCGGCCCTTCACATTGTTGTAGTACCACACGATCTTGATCTGCGTTTCGTTCGCGTCCGAGCCGGACATGCCGTAGTACACCTTCTTCATGCCCTTCGGCGACCAGTCGATGATGCGCGACGACAACTCGATGATCGTATCCGTCGAGTGGCCGACATACGTGTGGTAATACGCGAGCTTCTTGGCCTGCTCGTAAATCGCGTCGGCGACTTCCGTGCGGCCATAGCCGATGTTCACGCAATAGAGGCCGGCGAACGCGTCGATGAACGACTTGCCCTGATGGTCTTCGATGCGAATGCCCTTCGCGCCCGTGACGATACGGCCGGGCAGCGCGCCGCTCGCGTGGTCGTGAGCGTGCGTCGACGGGTGCATGAAATGCGCGCGGTCCGCGCTAAACAGTTGATCGAGCTGGGTCATGGGAAACTCCGTTTTCTGATCGATAGTTGAATGACAGGTCTCAAGCGGCGTGCGGCCGATGAGCACAAGAAGCAGCGTCGGCGACGGGCAAGCCCAATTGACCGAGGCAGTAGTAACGCGTTTCGACGAACGGCTCGAAACCTTCGAGTCCGCCTTCGCGGCCGAGGCCCGATGCCTTCATGCCGCCGAACGGAATCGGCGCGCCCGTGAACTTCACGCCGTTCACGGAGACCATCGCGAAGTCCAGTTGACGAATCACCTGGAACACCGTGTTCAGATCCTTTGCGCAAAGATATGCAGCGAGGCCGTACTCGGTGTCGTTCGCGCGGGCGATCGCTTCGTCGAGCGTGTCGAACGGCGACACGGCGGAAATGGGCGCAAAGTTCTCTTCATCATAGATGCGCATGCCCTTGCCTGCATCGGCAACGACGGTCGGCTCGAAGAACCATCCGCCGCGCGCATGCGGTGCGCCGCCCGCGACAATGCGCGCGCCCTTTGCCCGCGCATCTTCGACGCGTTGCACCGTTGCATCGAACGCCGCCTGATGCATCAGCGGACCGACTTCGCTGCCCGCTTCGAATGCCGAGCCGACCTTCAACGCGCGCACGGCTTGCGCATAGCGCTCGACGAATGCGTCGTAAACCGGGCGCGCAACCAGAATGCGGTTCGCCGCACAGCAGTCCTGTCCCGACGTCTGGAACTTCGCGCCCACGGCGACGCGCACCGCCTGTTCGAGATCGGCGTCTTCCGTCACGATGAACGGCGCGTTGCCGCCCAGTTCGAGTGCCGTCTTCTTGATGCCGCTTTGCGCGACGGCCTGCATCACGAGTCCGCCGACACGCGTCGAGCCCGTAAAGCTCACCGTGCGCACGCGCGGATCGCGCACCAGCGTTTCCATCGCCATTTGCGGTTCGCCGAGCACGACGTTGAACACGCCCGCGGGAAAACCCGCTTCTTCCGCGAGCTGCGCAAGCGCGAGTGCCGAGAACGGCGTCTCGTGCGCGGGCTTCACGACGACGGTGCAACCCGCTGCCAGCGCAGCCGCCGCCTTGCGCGTGATCATCGCGTTCGGGAAATTCCACGGCGTGATCAATGCGGCCACGCCGACGGGCTCCATCATCGTGCCGAGATGCGCGCCGTCGATATGCGTCGGAATCGTGCGGCCGTTCAGGCGCTTGCCTTCATGCGCGAACCATTCGATGAAGCTCGCGCCATACGCGATTTCGCCGGCGGCCTCGGCAAGCGGCTTGCCCTGCTCGAGCGCGAGAATGCCCGCGAGATCGTTCTGATGGCGCATTACGAGTTCGTGCCAGCGCAGCAGCAATGCCGCGCGCTTCGCGACAGGCACCCAGCGCCACGTTTCGAACGCGCGCTGCGCGGCGTCGACGGCTTGCGTGATTTGCGGCGCTTCGAGCATCGGCACGTGGCCGATCACTTCCTGATCCGCGGGATTCTGCACGGCCACCGTGGATGCCGTTTCGCTATGCACCCAACGGCCATCGACGTAACACAGCGACTTGAACAGAACGGGATGACCCAGCAACATGACGATCTCCTATGTGCGTTATCTGACTGTTACTGTACGGGCGATACGCATCGTGTTTTTTTGGTTCGGCACGCCGGCGCTGTGTGTTTTTTCTGTTTTAGCGCCGCGTTACGCGAAGTTTTTTGCCGCCCGTTTTCGCCTTTCGCACTGCATCGACGGCTTCATTCGCCGCCGATTGCATCCGAGGCCCAGTCCGGCATCGTCTCGGGCACGTTCTTCACGACCTTCGTCACGATATACGTGAAGTAGCGCTCGATACCGAGTTCATCGGTGAGCAGCGCATCGATGAAGCGCTGATAGTGATCGATGTCGCGCGACATCACGTGCAGCACGTAATCGACGCCGCCGCCCGTCGCGTGACATTGCGTCACTTCGGGGGCGGCGGCGACGCGCTCTTCGAATCGGCGCATGTCTTGCGCCGTATGCCGCGCAAGCGTCACCTCGACGATGATGCGGCTGCCCTTGAATGCGCGTGCCCAGTCGATATCCGTCCGATAGCCACGAATCACGCCGCTCTCTTCGAGCCGCCGCACGCGCTCCCACGCAGGCGAGATCGACAGGTTCACTTCCTCCGCAAGACGCGACTTCGTGATGCGTCCGTCCTGCGCGAGGATGCGAAGAATGGCGAGATCGTAGCGATCGAGTTTCATCATCGGCACATGCCTCTACTTTTTCGCGGCGGCCGTCGAAACGGGAATGCCGCGCTCGACGATATCGGCCACCACGGCCACCGTATCGCCGATATGCACGAGCCCGGGGAAATGCCGCGCGGCGAGCAGACCGCTGCGTTTCGCGCGATATTCGAACGGCTTTGCGCCCGTGCGCGTCGCGTCATGAACGCGCGCGATCACTTCGCCGGCTTCGACGTTGTCGCCCAGGTCCTTGCACAATTCGAGCAGGCCGTCGTGCTCGCTCGTCGTGTAGCAGGTGCCGTCGGGCATGTCGAGCAACGTCGTCGTGCGCGCGGAGGCTTCGTCGGCAGGCGCCGTCGATAGCACGCCCGCATTCGCGAGGAAGCCGCGCACGCCGCGCTCGGCCACGGCGACGCTTGCTACCGTCGCCGTTCCGCCGCCGCCCAGTTCCGTCGACACGAACACCTTGCCCGCTTCTTCGACAGCCGTATCGAACAGGCCGACGCTATCGAGTTCCAGCATCCGCATCGAATACGGTGCGCCGAACGCGCGCATCGCCGATTCGCAACGCGCCTGCTGCTTCGCATCGTCGAGCACGTGCACGGCTGCGAACGGCACGAAGTCGAGCGTGCGTCCGCCTGCGTGCAGATCGAGCACGTAATCCGCGAGCGGCAGCAGATAGCGCTGGAAATAGTCGGCGATCTTCTCCGTCACCGTGCCGTCCGGCTTGCCCGGAAAGCTCCGGTTGAGATTGCCGCGATCGATCGGCGACGTGCGGCTGCCCGCGCGAAACGCCGGATAGTTCATGAACGGCACGATGATCACGCGTCCCGTCACTTCGCTCGCCTTCAGCGTCGACGCGAGCTTCGACAGCACGATCGGACCTTCGTACTCATCGCCGTGATTGCCGCCCGTCAACAGAGCGGTCGGACCCTCGCCGCGACGGATCACCGTGATGGGGATCATCACGGCGCCCCACGCGGACGCGTCGTGCGAATGGGGCAGCTTCAGAAAGCCGTGCTGTTCGCCGTCCGCTTCGAAATCGACAGTGGCATGAATGGGTGATGCCCGCATTGCACTACTCCTTGATGAACAGCTTGCGCGGCGTATTGCAGAACGTCTCGACACCCGACTCCGTAATCAGGATGCTCTCCGTGATTTCGAGTCCCCAGTCGTCGAGCCACAGGCCCGGCATGAAATGGAACGTCATG
>NZ_JBBPEN010000005.1:0-581067 GCF_038900755.1 Paraburkholderia diazotrophica | reverse complement strand
GCGAGTCGGTCCCACCCCTTCCCATCCCGAACAGGACCGTGAAACGACTCCACGCCGATGATAGTGCGGATTGCCCGTGTGAAAGTAGGTAATCGTCAGGCTCCTTATACACGTCCCGGCCCCGCCCCCAAAAGGCGGGGCCGTGGCCGTTTACGGCGCCGCGCTTTTTTACCTTCCCTTGCATGGCCGGATGAACGACAGCGTAACGCCGGCTTCGTAAGCCGATGCATCCAGCACCTTACCCGCGAATTCCGGTCCGTTGTCTACCGTGATGGATGTAGGCAATCACGCATCTCGTCTAACCGTTGCAACACGTGCTTTACGCGCAGCCCGGCAGTGAAGTGTCGACCTCGATAGCCAGACATTCCCGCGTGTAGTCGTCGACCACATTCAGGCAGCGAAACCGCTGGCCGTAAGCCAGCCCATCAGAGACAAAATCCATCGACCAGCTTTGGTTCGGGTCTGTCGGCACCGCAGGGGTTTTCGCTCGACGGCGGCAATGCGCTTGCATTTGCGCTTACGCACGCTCCACCCTGCCTTGTTATACAGACGCCACGTCCGCTTATGGTTGGCCAGGCAGCCTTCGCGACGCAACAGCACATGAATACGGCGGTAGCCGTATCGACGTTTCTGCGCGGCGATTGCCGTCATCCTGTCCGTCAGATCCGCGTCGTCGCTGCGGCGCGACTCATAACGGAACAGTGAATGCGAAATTCCTACCAGCTCGCAAGCCCGGGTGACACCCATCGCGCGTTCGGTCATCAATATTCTGACGCGCCGCGCGTTTGGCTTGCTACTTTCGCGACAGCAGGTCCTTCAGCGCGGCATTGTCGAGCATCGATTCTGCCAACAGGCGCTTGAGCCTGTTGTTCTCCCGCTCCGGTTCTTTCAGGCGCTGCGCGTCCGCGACGGTCATCCCGCCGAACTTCGCCTTCCAGTGTAGTAAGTTGCCTCCGAGATACCGTACTTGCGGCACAGTTCTGTCGGCTTCAGGCCAGCCTCGGCCTCCCTCAGGATGCCAATAAATTGTTCTTCGCTGAATAGCTTCTTCATTGTCGTTCCTTTTTTATAAGCAATGCCATCGGCGCGTAATAACCGTCATTAAAGCGCTTTTTAAAGGCTTTAAAGCACAGAAAACTCAATCACGGCATAGCATTTAATTCAGAAGAAAAGCAAACCCAAAGCCCAAAAAGGGCGCGATTCATCTCGCAATTTTCCGTGTAGGATACTGTATGGATATACAGGTTTTTCCTACATCATGTCAGCCCCCACTACCCGTGCCGAAGAGATTCATCCGTCGCTATGGCGAGCCTCGCAGCTCGCGCGCGGCGGCCGGCGCACGCTCGACACCGGCTATCCCGCGTTATCGACGGAGTTGCCCGGCGGTGGCTGGCCCATTGGCGCGCTTGTCGATTTGCTGGTCCAGGTGCCGGGCGTCGGCGAGATGCGGCTGTTGCGTCCGGCATTGAGTTCACTGGGCGATCGGCACATTGCTCTCATTCAGCCGCCGCATATTCCGGATGGCCTGGGCCTCAATTACATCGGGCTCTCGCTCGACAGGCTGCTGCAGATCAAAGCCCCCAAAAGCGCCGACGCCTTCTGGTCCGCCGAACAGATCTTGCGTGCCGGCAGTTGCGGCGCGCTGATCCTGTGGGCGCAACATGCGCAGGCGTCGTCGCTGCGGCGTCTCCATCTGGCTGCTCAGTCGTCCGAGACGCTCTTCATCATGGTCCGGCCGCTCGCCTCGGCTCAGGACTCGTCGCCGGCGCTATTGCGGCTGGCGTTACGCCCCTCGGCCGACGGTCTGATGGTCGACATCGTGAAACGACGAGGCCCAACACGCGCGGAGCCTCTGTCGATTTCTCTTCAACCCACTCCTGTTCTGTTTTCTCGCCATGCGCGTCTTTCTCGCCGTTCATCTGCTGAAGTTGCCGCTCGAAGTCTTTCGACCGAGGTGGTCGCCTGAGCCGGTGCACGGCAGCGCGGTGCTGGAGAAGGACAAGGTCGCGATTGCCGACAGCGCGGCCCGCGCGGCGGGCGTGCGACTGGGTATGAAGCGCGGTGGCGTGCTGACGCTGTCGCCGGAAACGGCACTGTACGAGCGTGACATCGCACGTGAAAACGCGGCGCAGCGCGAAGTCGGCGTAGCGCTGATGAAGTTTTCGCCCGATGTCGCGTTGCTCGACGAAGCGACGGTGCTCGTCGAAGTCGGCGCGAGCTTGCGGCTTTTCGGCGGGCTGTTGTCGCTATGCCGTCAGGCCAAGGCGGTTCTCGGCGCGCTCGGCTTGACGGCGCACATCAGTGCCGCGCCGACGGGGCAGGGCGCGTGGCTTCTGGCGAAACACGGCAACCGGCGCGTGCTGCAACTCGCGTCGCTCGAGCGCGTGCTCGAGCCGCTGCCGATGCTCGCCGTGCCGGAGATCCGTCCGTTTGCCGACTGGTTCGGCGGCTTGGGCTGCGAATCGATTGCCGATGTGCGCCGTCTGCCGCGCGCCGGTCTGCAGCGGCGCTGCGGCGAGCATCTGCTGGATTCGCTCGACCGCGCGTTCGGCACCGCGCCTGAACTGTTCGACTGGCTCGAGCTGCCGCCCACGTTCACCGCGCGCTTCGAATTGCCCGATCGTCTGGAGCATGCGGATGGTGCCGTGTTCGCCGCGCATCGTCTGATCGTGCAGCTGTGCGGCTGGCTGTGCGCGAAGCAACTGGCGGTGACGGCGATCACGCTGTCGTTCGAGCATGAGCGAGGACGCGAAGCCATCGCGCCGACGTCGATCGACATCGCGCTGGGCGAAGCCGCCTGGCGCGAAGACCATCTGCTGCGTCTCGTGAAGGAGCGGCTGCATCGCCTCACATTGGACGCACCGGCTATCGCGGTGCGGCTCGATGCGTCGAAGGTCGATGCGGCCGCGCCCGCCACCGATCAGCTCTTTCCCGAGCCGGGCGGCTCGCCGGCGGATCACGTGCGGCTGATCGAGTTGCTGATTGCTCGACTCGGCGACGAAAACGTGTTGCGCCCCGCGCCGACGGCCGACTACCGGCCGGAAATCGCGAACCGCTGGGTGCCCGTGAACCACGCGGAAAAAAAGATGCAGTTGCCGAAGAGCCTGCCGCGTGCGACATGGATGCTGGCGACGCCCGTGCGTCTGCTGATGCGTGAGCACCGGCCGTTCTACGGCTCGCCGCTGAAGATGGTGTCGCCGGGCGAGCGGATCGAAGCGGGCTGGTTCGACGGCGCCCTCGTCACGCGCGATTACTTCGTCATGCAAGGCGAAGACCGCACCTGCTACTGGGTTTATCGCGAGCGCATCAGCAGCCGCGATGCCGAAGAGGAGCCGCGCTGGTTCCTGCACGGCCTGTTCGGATGACGCGCGATGGATACGACATTCAATGCGTTGCCCGCTTACGCCGAGTTGTTCTGCTTTTCGAACTTCACGTTCCTGCATGGCGCGTCGCATGCAGAGGAACTCGCAGAGCGCGCGTTTCAGCTGGGTTATTCGGGGCTTGCCATCACCGACGAATGCTCGCTCGCGGGCGTCGTGCGCGCGCATGTCGCGGCGAAGGAAGTGGGCTTGCCGCTCGTCATCGGGTCGTATTTCCGGCTGCGCAATGCCGATGGCACGCCCGCGTTCAGCCTGATTCTGCTCGCGCAGAATCGCGAGGGCTACGGCAATCTGTCGGAGCTGATCACGCTCGCGCGCACGCGCGCGCCGAAGGGCGAATATCGCCTCACGCCGCACGATCTGTCGCGGCCCGATCGCGAAAATGCGCATCTGCGTGGCATGCCCGATTGCCTCGCGATCCTCGTTCCCGATTTTCCAGCGGACGAAGAGGCGCTCGAAGCGCAGATCGAATGGCTCGACGAGACGTTTCCAGGCCGCGCATGGGCCGGGCTCGTGCTGCATCAGCGCGCGATGGATGACATTCATCGCGGCGCGCTCGAATATGTCGCAGGCAAGCAGAACGTGCCCGTCGTCGCATTGGGTCATGTCGTGATGCATGTGCGCTCGCGCAAGCCGCTGCAGGACACGATGACGGCGATTCGCGTCGGCAGGCCGGTGCACGAGTGCGGCTACGAGCTCGCGCCGAATGCAGAACAGCATCTGCGCTCGCGTCTGCGCATCGCGAATCTGTATCCCGAGCACACGTTGCGCGAAACGATCAGCGTGTTGTCGCGCTGCACGTTTTCGCTCGACGAACTGCGCTACGAATATCCCGACGAACTCGTGCCCGAAGGCTATACGCCGACGCAATACCTGCGTCAGGAAACGTATTTCGGCGCGCAGCGGCGTTTTCCTTCGGGCATTCCGCACAACGTGCAGGAGCAGATCGAGCATGAACTCGCGCTGATCGCGGACCTCGGCTACGAGCCATACTTTCTGACCGTCTATGACATCGTGCGTTACGCCCGCAGCCAGCACATTCTGTGTCAGGGACGCGGGTCTGCGGCCAACTCGGCTGTCTGTTACTGCCTCGGCGTGACGGAAGTAGACCCGGCGCGCGGCAACATGCTGTTCGAGCGGTTCATCTCGAAGGAACGCGGCGAGCCGCCCGACATCGACGTGGACTTCGAACACCAGCGGCGCGAAGAAGTGATCCAGTACATCTATCGCAAGTACGGGCGCGATCGCGCGGCGATCGCGGCAGCCGTGTCGACGTACCGGCCGCGTGGCGCGTTGCGCGAGACGGGCAAGGCGCTCGGCATCGATCCGCAGATCGTCGATACCGTCGCGAAGTCGCATCACTGGTTCGATACGAGTCACGATCTGCTCAAGCGCTTCGAGGAGTCGGGGCTGGACCCGGAGAAGCCGCTGATTCAGGCGTGGGCGCGGCTCGCGTCGCAACTGCTCAATTTTCCGCGCCATCTGTCGCAGCATTCGGGCGGCTTCGTGATCAGCCGCGGCAAGCTTACGCGGCTCGTGCCCGTCGAGAACGCGGCGATGGCCGACCGCTCGGTGATCGAATGGGACAAGGACGATCTCGAATCGCTCGGCTTGCTGAAGGTCGATGTGCTCGCGCTCGGCATGCTGTCGGCGATCCGGCGCACGCTGGATATCGTGTCGGAGCGGCGCGGCGAACGCTTCGAGATGCAGGACATTCCGCTCGAAGACAAAGCGACTTACGACATGATCTCGCGCGCCGATACGATCGGCGTGTTCCAGATCGAATCGCGTGCGCAGATGAGCATGCTGCCGCGTTTGCGTCCGCAAGAGTTCTACGATCTCGTGATCGAAGTCGCGATCGTGCGGCCGGGGCCGATTCAGGGCGGAGCGGTGCATCCGTATCTGCGGCGGCGGCAAGGGCTCGAACCCGTCAGTTATCCGAATGACAAGCTGAAGGTCGCGCTCGAGCGCACGCTCGGCGTGCCGATCTTCCAGGAGCAGGTGATGCAGGTCGCGATTATCGCGGCGGGGTTCACGCCGGGCGAGGCCGATCAGTTGCGCCGCGCGATGGCCGCGTGGAAGCGCAAGGGCGACCTCATCAAATACTACGATCGCATCGTCAACGGCATGCGGGAGCGTGGCTACCCGCAGAGTTTCGCCGAGAGCATCTTCGAGCAGATCAAGGGCTTCGGCGAATATGGCTTTCCGGAAAGCCACGCGGCGAGCTTTGCGCTGCTGGTCTATACGAGCAGCTGGCTGAAATGCCACGAGCCCGAGGCGTTTCTCGCCGCGATGCTCAACAGCCAGCCGATGGGCTTCTATTCGCCGTCGCAACTCGTGCAGGACGCGCGGCGGCATGGCGTGATCGTCCTGCCCGTGGACGTGACCGTCAGCGGCTGGGACTCTTCGCTCGAAACCGTGGCGGGCAGCGTGCGCCCGGCCGTTCGTCTCGGGCTGTCGCTATTGCGCGGCATGAAGGACGGCGCGGCGGAGCGCATCGAAAACGCGCGCGCGGTGCGCCCGTTCAGGAGCGTCCACGATCTCGCGCGCCGGGCGCAACTCAACCGGCACGACCTGCATGTGCTCGCCGACGCGAATGCGTTGTCATCGCTGGCGGGCAACCGGCGCGAGGCGTTGTGGCATTCGGTCGCCGCCGTGCCCGACAAGGACATGCTGTCTGCCGCCGCCGTTCAGGACGACACGCCCGAACTGGGCGCGCCGTCGGAGGCGCAGGACATCGTCGCGGACTACCGGTCAGTGGGGCTGACGCTCGGCCGTCATCCGCTGGAACTGCTGCGGCCCGTGCTGCTGGAGCAGCGCCTGATGCCCGCGTCGACGTTGAGCCACTACCGCAATGGACGCCTCGCGCGCGGATGCGGGATCGTCACCGTGCGGCAGCGGCCCGGCACGGCGAAAGGCGTGCTGTTCGTGACGCTTGAGGACGAAACGGGCAACGTCAACGTGATCGTGTGGCCGAGCCTGCTGGAGAAACAGAGAAGGGAAGCGCTGGGCGCATCGCTGCTGGCCGTCTACGGCACGTGGCAATGCGAGGGCGAAGTGCGGCACCTGGTGGCGCAACGGCTCGTCGATATGTCGCATCTGCTGGGCGGGCTGCAATCGACGAGCCGCGACTTCCACTGATCGCGCTAACCGCGCCACGGAAACTGAGCGAGCACCTGGCGAATCGCCGTATCGAACGGCGTGCGCCGACCGATGCCGAGCGCTTCGAGCCGCGACGAGTCCAGATGGCAGTTATGCGGACGCGGCGTCGAATCCGTCGGCGTGTGCTGCGGCGTGAGTTGCGCGTCGATTTGCAGCGCGTCCGCAAGGCGTTGCGCGATGTCGTATTTCGTCATCGGTTCGTCGCCGGACCACTGCGCCGTGCCGCACACAGCCTCGCCGTGTGCGTGCCGCTCCAGCAATTGCTGCACGACGACGGCCACATCCGGCGTATAGGTTGGATAGCGAATCGCCCATGCGTCCATAGCGGCGGCCTTTGCGTCGGGCGCCGCGCTTGCCGACGCAGCAATCGCGGGCACGAGACTCGTCACCGCCGACTCCTGCCAGCCGACGATCGGCCCGAACAGCAACGGCAGGCGCAGCACGCAGCCCAGCTCGGTGGATTCGGCGAGTGCCCGCTCGCCATCCAGCTTGCTGCGGCCATACGCGTTGATCGGCGATGGCGTCGCGTCGTCGCGATAGGGCGGCTGCGTGCCGTCGAACACGTAGTCGGTGGAGATGGACAGCACCCACGCGCCGCGCCGCCGCGCCGCCGACGCAATCGCGCGCACGGCGTCGACATTCAACGCGTGCGCAAGCGCCGGATCATGCTCGCAGACATCCGGCCGGCGCTCGGCCGCTGCGATCACGATGGCATCGGGTTGCTCGCGTTCGACGAACCGCGTAACGGCATCCGCATCGCGGATATCGAGCCTGACGCTGTGCGGCCCCGGATGGCTGAACGCCGTCTGCACGAGTTGCCAGTCGCGCTGCCGGGCGAGCTCGCCGACGACGGCGCGCCCCAGCAGACCCGACGCGCCGATAACGGCAACCTTGAACATCTGCGTGGCCCGGCTCAATGGCCGTCGACGGCGATGACCGTGTAGCCGGCTTCGTCGATGGCGGCCTTGAGCGTGTCGATGGATGCGCCCGACTGGACGGCGACCTTGCCCGCAGGCAGGTCAACGTGAACCTGCGCGCGCGCGTCGTGTTCCTGGATGGCGCGCGTAACGGCCGCGGCGCAATGCTGGCAGCTCATGCCTTCTACCTTGAATTCGATGCTCATGCTTTTTCCTTTGACTTGCTTGTCAGTCCCGCAACCTTGAATTATGCCTGTCGACCGGCAACTACATGATTGACCTTCCCATCGTGGGAAGGTCAAGAATCGTGCAACATATCGTGAAAGCAGTGAGGAACGGGCGATGAATATCGGTCAAGCGGCCCGCGCATCGGGCGTGACGGCGAAAATGATCCGCTACTACGAGAGCGTCGGATTGCTCGCGGCAAAACAGCGAACTTCGGCGGGATATCGGGTTTATGGCGCGCAGGAAGTACACTCGCTGCGCTTTATCCGCCAGGCGCGCCGGCTGGGTTTTCCCGTCGAGGACATTCGCAGGCTGCTCGCGCTGTGGCACGACCGGACGCGCACGAGCGCGGAAGTGAAATCGATCGCGCTGGAGCATGTCGCCGACCTCAACCACCGCATTGCCGAACTGACCGAGATGCGCGACACCTTGGCGCATCTCGCGGAGCATTGTCATGGCGATGACCGGCCGGATTGCCCGATCATCGAAGGCCTCGCCGCTGTCGATCCGATAGATGATGCGCCCGATTGTCACAGCCATTGAAAAACAGCGACGCGACATTGCGCGCAATCTCGCGTGATTGCACCGAATTGGTGCGATTCTGACGGCTGTTCCGGGCGATTTTGCGACGAATCTGAAAAATATCGACAGAAAATCAATGGTTTGTTGGGCAAATTAAGATGCACCATTCCAAAACGGAATGCACATCATTCGGGCAATTCACTGGCAAGGTTGCGCGGGATCGTTATAATTCGGGTTAACCCTTTTACGGGAAATCCCTGATGTTCAACCCACCGGGGATTCTTACTGATCCCTTGGAGTTCATCATGATTGCGTTTCTGGTCGAAAAGCTGAGCAACTGGTTTGAAACTGCTGAACGTAGCCGCCGCGAGGCTTACCTCGCAGCGTCGTCGGATATTGTTCAGCTCGAGCAGCGTATTCGCTCGCTCGAAACCAACGGCTACTCGCTGTAAGTCGATCGCCCGAGCCAACGCGGCACGCCGTTTGCCGCGAGCCTAAAGCGATACAAAAGCCCCGCCGCGCGGGGCTTTGTCGTATCTGGCGCTGGTGGATCGTGCGCGGCGGCTTCGACGACTAGCCGGAACGCCATCGTCGCGGTAATGTAGGATGTTTTTGCGATAACCGGCATTCCTACAATCAACCGGGGCGCTCATGTTTTCCGACCATTCGATGCTTCTGCTGCGATCCGCCGCGACCGTCGTGCTGCTGGGGGCGGCATCGGCGGTGTTTGCTGCTTCGTCGGCGGGCCGTCAGCCGCTGATTCTCGATACCCAGAGCGGCATCAGCGACGGCCAGAGCGGCACCATACTGCAAACGGGACCGCTTTCGACGAGACGCATCGTCGAAGCCCAGCCGACCGCGACGCCCGAAGAATTGCCGTACAACAACGGCTCGACACCACCTTATGTGGTTGCGCCGTACATCCAGGTGCCGGGCGGTGCGCCGGCGCCGTATCCGCCGCCTCAGCCACAACTGCATCCGCGGCCCGCGCCTCGTTCGCAATAGAGCGGCTGGTCGCCCCGCACAAATATTCCGCACTGTCGCGCGGATCGATCCTCCTTCATTCGGGTTTCGGCGCATGGCGCGGGCCGGATCATCCGACGACAATCGTTGCGCAATCATCGCTCGCGGCACATGCGCGCACACATTCAGCGCGTCTAACGCAGCGAGACGAACACTCGAAAAAGACAGGAGACGACGAATGTCCAACCTCTGGTTCCGGCGTGCCATGGGCGCATGTGCAGCGCTGTTCGTGCTCGCGACATATCCCGCCATCGCGAAGGAGACGCCCGAGAAGCCGAAGCTCACGATGGCCGTCGGAGGCTTGCCGGGCCTCTATTACCTTCCCGTGTTGACTGCGCAGCAACTGGGCTTTTTCAAGGACGAAGGCCTCGACGTGACGCTCGAGGATTTCGCGGGCGGATCGAAGGCGCTGGAAGCTGTGGTCGGCGGCAGCGCGGACGTGGGCGCGGGTGCCTATGAACACACGATCTTCATGCAGGCGAAAGGCCAGCATTATCGCGCGTTCGTGTTGATGGGCCGCGCGCCGCAGATCGCCGTGGCGGTGACGAAAGAGAAGGCCGGCACGATCAAGACTCTGGCAGATTTCAAAGGCGCGAAGGTCGGCGTGAGCGCGCCGGGCTCGTCGACTGATCTCGTCCTCACGGTCGCGCTGCGCAAGGCCGGGGTGCAACGCAGCGATGTCTCGGTGATCGGCGTCGGCAGCGGCGCAACGGTGATTTCCGCCGTGAGCAACGGACAGGTCGATGCGCTATCGAACGTCGATCCGATGATGACCAAGTTGCAGCGTTCGGGCGACATCAAAGTGCTGGTCGACACCCGCACCGTGAAGGGCACGCAGGAAGTATTCGGCGGGACGATGCCCGCGGCGACGCTCTACGCACCGGATAGCTTCATCCAGAAATATCCGAAGACGACTCAGGCTCTGGCCAACGCGATCGTGCGCGCGGACCGCTGGCTTCAGACGGCCAGCGACGCCGACATCGCGAAGATGGTGCCCCCCGCGTATTTGCTCAACGACAAGGCGCTGTATATCGACGCCTTTCACAACGTTCGCGAAGCCTATTCGCCGGATGGCTTGATGCCCGCGGACGGGCCGCCGACGGCCTTGCGCGCGCTTTCGTCATTCGATACGCGGCTCGACGCGTCGAAGATCGACCTGAAAGCGACCTATACGAACGACTTCGCGCGCAAGGCGGACGAGCAAATGAAGTAGTTCCGGCGCCGCGAGGGACTCGCGTCTTGCGTGCTGGCTTCTTCTCCAATGCACGCGCTTGTCGTATTGCTTAAGGCAGAGTCCGCGTTCGGCCCTATGTGGCTCAGCGCAGGCTCAGTCGCCGCGATGTTCGATCTTGAACTGCGCGGCCTTGTCTTGACCGAGCGTCTCGACGAGCCACGGCAGCGTTTCCTTCATCATCTTCGGCAGCGTGTAGGGCGGGTTCAGAATGAACATGCCGCTGCCGAAGAGTCCAAAGCCATCGCTGGGCGGGCTGCTGACCGTCAGCGACACATGCAGGCAGTTCTTGTCCTGCAGCCGTTTCAGCTGTTCAGGGAAACGCTGCGACTCCGGACGCGCGACTTGCGGATACCAGACTGCATACGTTCCCGTCGCAAAGCGCTTCAGACTTTCTTCGACGCAGGTCAGCGTGCGCGCGTAGTCGCGTTTGTCTTCATAGGACGGATCGACGAGCACGAGCGCCCGGCGTGGCGCGGGCGGCAGCAGCGTCTTGATGCCATCGAAGCCGTCGCCCGCGAACAGCATCGCGCGCCGGCCGGCATCGCGGAAGTTGTGGCGCAGCACGTCGATTTCGGTGCTATGCAATTCGAACAGGCGCATGCGATCCTGCTCGCGCATCAGCCGCCACGCGAGATACGGCGAGCCCGGGTAAAAGCGCAAGTCGCCGTCGGCATTCAGCGCGGACACCTCATCGACATACTCCGCAATCACGGGCGGCAAGTCTTTGCGATTCCACAGCTTCGCGATACCCGTTTCGAACTCAGCGGTCTTGGTCGCATAACCTTCTTTCAGCGAATACACGCCCGCGCCAGCGTGCGTGTCGATATACCAGTACGCCTTGTCCTTTTGTCCGAGATAGCGCAGCAGTTGCACGACGACTGCGTGTTTCAGGACATCGGCGTGATTGCCTGCGTGAAAAGCGTGGCGGTAACTGAGCATGGCGATGAGAAGCGCTAGAAGAGGCGGGTTATGCGGCCGCGTATTGTACGTGAATGAGGTACGTGAACGAGGTCCGTGAACGAGGTCGGCGAAAGACGTGCGCGAATGACATGCGCGACTAAGGCAGGCGAACGAGGTACGCGAGCGAACAGCGCGGCCAGCGCCGGCGGTGCGCCGTTCCGGCCGAACGCATGAGCGGATCGAAGGGTGTCCGATCCGCGCTCGACTCATGTCCGATCCGCGCCCCATCGCAAGTCTAGTCGTACGCGTCGCCGACAATCGCTTCAATGTTGAACTTGATCTCCGCCGTGATCTGCTCGGCGACATCCGCCGCCTTCATGTTTTCGGCGATCTGCTCGACGCGCGACGCGCCCGTGATGACCGTGCTGACGTTCGGATTCGTCAGGACCCATCCAAGCGCAAGCTGCCCCACGGTGCAGCCGAGTTCGTCCGCGAGTTCGCCGAGCTGGCCGACGATGTTGTTCCTGCCCGCATCGGTGACTTCCTTGCGCAGCCAGTCGTAGCCTTGCAGTTCCGCGCGGCTGCCGGATGGCACGCCGTTGCGGTATTTGCCCGTGAGCAGTCCCGAAGCAAGCGGGCTCCATGTCGTGAGACCGAGGCCGATGTCCTCGTAGAGCCGTCGATATTCATCTTCGACGCGCTTGCGGTGGAACAGGTTGTATTGCGGCTGCTCCATCACGGGCTTGTGCAGATGATGCCGCTCGGCGATTTCGCAGGCCGCGCGGATCTCGTCGGCGCTCCATTCAGACGTGCCCCAGTACAGCGCCTTGCCGCGCGCGATCATGTCGCTCATCGCCCATACGGTCTCTTCGATGGGCGTGTTCGGGTCAGGACGATGACAGAACACGAGGTCGACATAATCGAGTTGCAGACGCTTCAGTGAGCCGTCGATCGCGTTGAGCAGGTACTTGCGATTGAGCGTGTGATACTGATTGGGCGCTTCGTTGAGCCCCCAGAAAAATTTCGTCGAGACGATATAGCTCACGCGCGGCCAGTTCAGTTCCTTCAGCGCCTCGCCCATGATCTCTTCCGATCGGCCGCCCGCATAGACTTCGGCGTTGTCGAAGAAATTGACGCCTGCGTCGCGCGCAGCCGCCAGCGATTCCCGCGCGGCGCGCCGGTCCACCTGATTGCCGTAAGTCACCCATGAGCCGATGGACAGCTCGCTGACCTGCAGGCCGGAACGGCCGAGACGTCGGTAGTTCATCCAGATCTCCTTGTAAGTATCGTCGCCGGAACACCACACATTAATCCGATTCCGTAAGACGTGCCTTTGGTGTTTCGTTCGCTTCGGTTCATGCACAATAGCGAAGTCGGCCGCAGTGCAGCAATCGGCCGAACGGCATATGCCGTTTGGCCAGCTTCACGCTATCTGCGCGCCATGTTCTCATTGCTCAATCAACCGCATGGAGGTTCTGGATGTCGTCATCGAATGGGAGTCTGAAAGGCAAGGTCGCCGTCGTCACGGGCGCGGCGAGCGGCATCGGCAAGCAGATCGCGTTGACGCTGTCGGCGGCGGGCGCGGCCGTCGCGATCGCTGACCTGAACCAGGACGGCGCGAATGCCGTCGCCGAAGAAATTACGAAAGCCGGCGGCAAGGCGCTTGGCATTGCGATGGACGTGACGAGCGAAGACGCCGTCAATCAGGGCATCGACAAGGTCGCGGCCGAACTGGGCTCGGTGGATATCCTGGTTTCGAATGCCGGCATTCAGATCGTCAACCCGATCGAGAACTACTCGTTCTCCGACTGGAAGAAGATGCAGGCGATCCACGTCGACGGCGCGTTCCTCACGACGAAGGCCGCGCTCAAGCACATGTACAAGGACGATCGCGGCGGCATCGTGATCTACATGGGCTCCGTGCATTCGCACGAAGCGTCGCCGTTGAAGTCGGCATATGTGGCCGCCAAGCATGCGCTGCTCGGTCTCGCTCGCGTGCTCGCGAAGGAAGGCGCGAAGCACAACGTGCGTTCGCATGTCGTATGTCCGGGCTTCGTGCGCACGCCGCTCGTCGACAAGCAGATCCCCGAGCAGGCCAAGGAACTGGGCATCAGCGAGGAAGAAGTGGTCAAGCGCGTGATGCTGGGCAGCACGGTGGACGGCGTCTTCACGACCGTCGAAGATGTCGCGCAGACGGTGCTGTTCCTGTCGGCATTCCCGACGGCTGCGCTCACAGGCCAGTCGTTCATCGTGAGCCACGGCTGGTACATGCAATAAGAACGGAGGGTGATGATGGCGCAACGCGAATCGCAACGCAGCGTGAAGCGGGAGCGCGCCGGCGGCGCCGGCGCGGAGGAGGGCGAACGGGTGGGCGCGTCGCCAGGCGTTCGCGCCAGTCATCACATCGGGTTGCCGCAGTACGAAACGGTCGCGCTGGTGCTGCAGGGCGGCGGCGCGCTCGGCGCGTATCAGGCGGGCGTCTACCAGGGGCTCGACGAGGCCGGCATTCTGCCGAACTGGTTGGCGGGCATTTCGATCGGTGCGTTGAACACGGCGATCATCGCGGGCAATGCGCCCAGGCATCGCGTCGAAAAGCTGCACGAGTTCTGGGAAACGATCTGCCAGCCGGCCTACGGTCCGCCTGTGCCGCCGTCCATCGAGCACGCGCTCTTCAATTCGAACGACGCGGTACGCAAGATGTTCACGGCGATGCAGGCAGTAGGCGCGCTCGTCGACGGGCAGAAGGGTTTCTTCACGCCGCGCTTTCCGCCGCCGTTGCCTGCCGTGTCGGTTCCACCGCAAAACGCTAGCTACTACGACACGACGCCGCTCAAGGCGACGCTCGAGCGGCTATGCGACTTCGACCGGATCAACTCGAAAGAGATGCGCGTGTCAGTCGGCGCGGTGAACGTGCATACGGGCAACTTCGCGTACTTCGACAACACGCATACGACGTTGAAGCCCGAGCATTTCATGGCATCTGGCGCGCTGCCGCCGGGATTTGGCGCCGTGGAAATCGACGGCGAGTACTACTGGGACGGTGGGCTGATGTCGAATACGCCGCTCGCCGAAGTGGCTCAGGCGAGCCCGCGCCGCGATACGCTCGCCTTTCAGGTCGATCTGTGGAGCGCGATCGGCCCAGTGCCCGACAACATCACCGACGTGCAGGGGCGCGTCAAAGACATTCAGTATTCGAGCCGGACGCGCTTCGTCACGGACACGATGCAGCATTCGCAGCGCTTTCGGCATGTACTGCGCGAAGTGCTCGACCGCGTGTCGCCCGAGCATCGTGACGATCCGTGGTGCAAGCTCGCGGAGCAGCTCGCCTGCTCGAAGCGCTACAACATCATTCACCTGATCTACAGGGACAAGGAATACGAAGGGCACTACAAGGACTACCAGTTCGGCTTGTCGACGATGCATCAGCATTGGGAAAGCGGCCTGGACGATATCCGCAACTCGCTTGCGCAACCGGGCTGGCTCGACATGCCGGACAACGACGCCGGCTTCGTCACGCACGACATTCATCGCGATTCACGTTGAGCGCGGTGTTGGACGTCTGGTGATGACGTGTGGCATTGAACGCGCGGTTGCCGTCGCGTCGACATGCAATCGCGAGTCGGTGTCAGGGCGAGTGGGGCACGACATGAAAAAGGCGCTCACGAGGAGCGCCTTTTGACTGGCAGCATTGACTGCCATGCGAGAAGAGACGGCGCCGTACGCCGTCTCTTTCCGCGACTTACTTCAGGACGGCAGCAACCGCGTTGGCGACGACGTCCAGATTGCGCGTGTTCAGCGCGGCCACGCAGATACGGCCCGTGCTGACTGCATAGATGCCGAACTCTTCGCGCAGACGATCGACTTGCGGCGCCGTCAGACCCGAGTACGAGAACATGCCGCGTTGCGCGTTGACGAAGCTGAAATCGCGGTCGATGCCCGCGGCCTTCAGACGTTCGACGAGACCATTGCGCATCGCGCGGATGCGGTCGCGCATTTCGCCCAGCTCCGTTTCCCATGTTGCGCGCAGTTCCGGCGAAGCAAGTACCGCTGCGACGACAGCACCGCCATGCGTCGGCGGGTTCGAATAGTTCGTGCGGATCACGCGCTTGAGTTGCGACAGCACGCGCGCTGCCTCTTCCTTGCTGCCCGTGATGATCGACAGTGCGCCGACGCGCTCGCCGTACAGCGAGAACGACTTCGAGAACGACGACGACACGAACACGTTCAGCTCCGATTGCGCGAAGAGGCGCACGGCGGCTGCGTCGGCGTCGATACCGTCGCCGAAACCCTGATAGGCGATGTCGAGGAACGGCACCAGTTCGCGTGCCTTCACGACTTCGACGACCTGGCGCCACTGGTCGACGGAGAGATCGACGCCCGTCGGATTGTGGCAGCAAGCGTGCAGCACGACGACTGTGCCCGGCGCGTAGCTGTTGAGCGCCGACAGCATGCCTTCGAAGTTCACGCCATGCGTTTTCGCGTCGTAGTACGGGTACGAGACGACCTCGAAGCCTGCGCTTTCGAACAGCGCGCGGTGGTTTTCCCAGCTCGGATCGCTGATCGCGACCTTCGCCGCCGGATTGAGGCGCTTCAGGAAGTCCGCGCCGATCTTCAGCGCGCCCGTGCCGCCCAGCGCCTGCGCCGTCACGACGCGGCCAGCGGCGATCAGCGGCGAATCGTTGCCGAGCAACAGCTTTTGTACCGCTGCGTCGTAGACGGCAATACCTTCGATCGGCAGATAGCCGCGCGGCAGCGCAGCTTCGATGCGTGCCTTTTCTGCTTCGCGGACAGCGCGCAGCAGAGGGATCTTGCCTTCCTCGTTGGTGTACACGCCGACACCCAGATTGACCTTGGTGGTACGCGTGTCGGCGTTGAAGGCTTCGTTCAGGCCCAGAATCGGGTCGCGGGGAGCAAGTTCGACGGCGGAGAACAGAGACATGATGATTCGGCAGTAGTGAAAAGAGGGACGACTTCGGATGCTGCTAGGAACCGCATGCGACTTTAGGCGGCGAGGTTCGGAATATGCGAAAGGAGCCATGCTCGGGTCCCGACCACACATTCGACGACAGCCGCGGGCGCGAACGTGCCATTGTAACGAATCTCGCCGGTTTTTTTTGCGCCGGGCGCGTTGGCAGGTGGATTAATTTGCAATGAAAACAGCGATCTGGCGATGTTTTTTTTGACTGCAAACACGCAACTCTCGGCGCAACGGCGTGGGCGGTCGGACACGATTTCAGACGCAAGGTGAGGCGTCGGCTCGACCGTTCGCAAAACGCTAGAATAGTCGTTTGCTCCGGGGCCGAGGTGCCGCTTCCATGTCCGAACATCATCTGAGTGAAGTCAACGACGCTCTCGACGAATCCAAATTCGTGACGTTCGAGAACTCGCCGTTCAGGCTCTATCAGCCGTATCCGCCCGCTGGCGACCAGCCGACGGCGATCGACACGCTCGTCGAAGGCGTCGAGGACGGTCTGTCGTTCCAGACACTGCTCGGCGTGACGGGCTCCGGCAAGACGTACACGATGGCGAACACGATCGCGCGTCTGGGCCGGCCGGCCATCGTCTTCGCGCCCAACAAGACGCTCGCGGCGCAGCTGTACGCGGAGTTTCGCGAGTTTTTTCCGCGCAATGCCGTCGAGTACTTCGTCTCGTACTACGACTACTATCAGCCGGAAGCGTATGTGCCGCAGCGCGACCTCTTCATCGAAAAGGACTCGTCGGTCAACGAGCACATTGAGCAAATGCGTCTGTCGGCGACGAAGAGTCTGATGGAGCGGCGCGATGTCGTGATCGTCGCGACGGTGTCGGCGATCTACGGTATTGGTAATCCGTCGGAATACCACCAGATGATTCTGACCCTGCGCACCGGCGACAAAATCGGACAGCGTGACATCATCGCGCGTCTCATCGCGATGCAGTACAACCGCAACGAGGCTGATTTCCAGCGCGGCTCGTTCCGCGTGCGCGGCGACACGATCGATATTTTTCCCGCGGAGCATGCGGAAATGGCGGTGCGCGTCGAATTGTTCGACGACGAAATCGACACGCTTCAGTTATTCGATCCGCTCACGGGCCGCGTGCGTCAGAAGATTCTGCGCTTCACCGTATATCCGTCGTCGCACTATGTGACGCCGCGTGAGACCGTGATGCGTGCAGTTGAGACGATCAAGTCCGAACTGCGCGACCGGCTCGAATTCTTCTATAACGACGGCAAGCTCGTCGAAGCGCAACGGCTCGAGCAGCGCACGCGCTTCGATCTGGAAATGCTGCAGGAACTGGGCTTTTGCAAGGGCATCGAGAACTACTCGCGGCACTTCTCGGGCGCCGCGCCCGGCGAGCCGCCGCCGACGCTCGTCGACTATCTGCCGACCGACGCAATCATGTTCCTCGACGAATCGCACGTGCTGATCGGCCAGTTGAACGGCATGTACAACGGCGACCGCGCGCGCAAGGAAAATCTCGTCGACTACGGCTTCCGGCTGCCGTCCGCGCTCGACAACCGGCCGCTCAAGTTCAACGAGTTCGAGCGCAAGATGCGCCAGGTCGTGTACGTGTCGGCGACGCCCGCCGACTACGAGAAAAAGACGTCGGGGCAGGTGGCCGAGCAGGTCGTGCGCCCGACGGGCCTCGTCGATCCGGAAATCAACGTGCGGCCGGCACGCACGCAGGTCGACGACGTGCTGGCCGAGATCAACGAGCGCGTGGCAGCCGGCGACCGCGTGCTCGTCACCGTGCTGACCAAGCGCATGGCTGAGCAGCTGACGGAATTTCTCGCCGATCACGGCGTGAAGGTGCGCTATCTGCACAGCGATATCGATACGGTCGAGCGCGTTGAGATCATTCGCGACCTGCGGCTGGGCACGTTCGACGTGCTGGTCGGGATCAATTTGCTGCGCGAAGGGCTGGATATTCCGGAGGTTTCGCTGGTCGCGATTCTCGACGCGGACAAAGAGGGCTTCCTGCGCGCCGAGCGTTCGCTGATCCAGACGATCGGCCGCGCCGCGCGCAATGTGAACGGCAAGGCTATTCTCTATGCGGACAGAATCACGGATTCGATGAAGCGCGCGATCGACGAAACCGAGCGGCGGCGCGCGAAGCAGATCGCGTTCAACGAGAAGATGGGCATCGTCCCGCGCGGCGTCGTAAAGCGGATCAAGGACATCATCGACGGCGTCTACAACGTCGACGAGGCGCGCGCTGAGCTCAAGGAGCAGCAAGTCCGTGCGAAGTTCGAAGACATGTCCGAGAAGCAGATCGCGAAGGAGCTCAAGCGGCTTGAGAAGCAGATGATGGAGCACGCGAAGAATCTCGAATTCGAAAAGGCGGCTCGGGTGCGCGATGAGATTGCCCTGTTGCGCGAGCGCGTGTTCGGCGCGAACGTCGGCGATCATCTGACGGATACGGATTAGGCGTCGGCAGCGTCCGTCAAGACGCACAGATGATCCGGTGCGGCGCTTTGCCGCCGCGCACGTCCGTTTGCCGATTGAAACGACGGCATCCTTCTGAAAACGGTGCTTAAGGCTCCCGTAAGACCCTGTTGCAGCAAGGCTTTCCACGCATTCGCGTTTGTTCTTCCACATGAAGAGTGATAAACTCAATCACGTATTGATAATAGTTCGCATTACCGTTCGTTACTGCTTTCGCACTTGAGCCGGCGGCATCGAACAATTGGCGAAAGACGTGAAGAGATGCGCAGGCGAAACCTCTGCGACGCGCGTTTCCGTTTTCAGCTTTTCTTTGCTTGAGTCTAAAAAAACAAAGGAGTTTCAATGCGCGTTTCGTCAATTCTGAATGGCGGGATTGCTGTCCTCGCTGCCGTTGCCGCGATGTCGGCGTCGGCCGCTGAATATCCGATCGGCAAGCAGCAGATCCAGGGAGGCATGGAAATCGGCGCGGTGTATCTGCAGCCGATCACGATGGACCCCGAAGGCATGATGCGTAAGGCATCAGATTCCGACATCCACCTCGAGGCCGACATCCACGCAGTCAAGAAGAATCCGACTGGTTTCGCTGAAGGCGACTGGATGCCTTATCTCCAAGTGCGCTACGAGCTGACCAAGCCGGGTTCGAACTACGACCAGAAGGGCGATCTGATGCCGATGGTCGCCGACGACGGTCCGCACTACGGCGACAACGTCAAGCTCGCCGGCCCGGGCAAGTATCACCTGAAGCTGATCGTCGAACCGCCGATGCAGACGGGCCATATGGCGTTCGGCCGTCACGTCGACAAGGAAACGGGCGTCGGTCCGTGGTTCAAGCCGTTCACGCTCGAATACGATTTCGCGTTTGCCGGCATCGGCAAGAAGGGCGGTTACTGATCGCCGTCGATCGCACTGCGATCTCCAATGAAGTGGGCGGCGCGTGAGAGCGCGCCGCATTTCCAGGAAGGGTGCATGAGAGTCAACAAGAAGATCGCCGTTCTGGCCTTGGCGGCATCGTTCATCGGCCTGTCCGGCCCGGCGCACGCGGACGAGGCCGTGACGTTCAAGCTGGAAATGACGGACGGCAAGCTGAATCCGGCGCGTATCGAAGTGCCCGCCGGCAAGCGCATCAGAATCGAAGTGAAGAACACGGGTAAAGGCGCGGCGGAATTCGAAAGCGTCGAGCTGCGCAAAGAGAAGGTTTTGGCGCCGGGCGCCGAATCCGTCGTCGTGATCGCTCCGCTCGATCCCGGTACGTACAAGTTTTTTGACGATTTCCATCAACAGGCGCAGGGCGTGATCGTCGCCAAGTGACGTCGTCGCGGGAGCACGAGCCGTAACACGGACGCGCGGCGTCCACGGAAGCAGTTGGAGGTTTCGATGGGTCAGGTAGTGTTCATCGTTTGGCGGGAGAGCGTCGAGGCGCTGCTCGTCGTCGGGATTCTGTACGCGTGGCTGAAGAATGGCGACGAGCAGGCGCGCCATGGTCTGCCGTATCTGTGGGCGGGCGTGGCGGCCGGCGTGCTGGCCGCGATCGGCCTGGGCGCGGCGCTGGTCGGATTCACGGAGGTGCTGTCGGGCGATGCGCAAGACTATTTCCAGACCGCGATGGTGCTGATCGCGTGCGTGCTGATCGTGCAGATGGTGCTGTGGATGAAGTCGCACGGACGCACGCTCAAACGGGACATGGAACAGTCGCTCAAGAAGAGCACGCAGGACGCGAACTGGTGGGGCATCGCCGTGCTCGTCGCGCTCGCGATCGCGCGTGAGGGCAGCGAAACGGTGATCTTCCTGTACGGTCTCGGCTTCGGCCAGTCGGGCCATGTGGACGCGAGCCAGGTGATCGCCGTTGTCGTCGGCCTCGGCCTTGCGCTAATTACGTTCTACGTGCTGCAACTGGGCGGCAAGCTCTTTTCGTGGCGGCTCTTTTTCCGCATCACGGAAATCATGCTGCTGTTCCTCGGCGCGGGTCTGTTCCAGACGGGCGTCGACAAGCTGATCGACAAGGAAATCCTGCCGACCATCGTCGACCGGCTGTGGAACACGTCGATGATCCTCGACGACTCCAGCACGTTCGGCTCGCTCGTCGCGACGCTCACCGGCTATCGCGCTCATCCGGCGTTGATGAACCTGATCACCTACGCGCTGTACTGGTCCGTCGTCTGGCTGCTGCTGCGCCGCGCGAAGCGTGGCCCGGCGCGGCAACCCGCGGGGCGCGCGGCATGAGCAGTGTCGTTGCGAATCGCCGTAGCCGGCTTGCGGAAGTCGGCCACTGGATGCAACGCCACGGCGCTGCCATCCGCGGCATTCAGTGGGTGGTCGTTGGCGTCTATGCGTTTCTGATTCTCGTGCCCGCGTTCACCGAACTGCCGGGCGACACCGCGCATCTGTGGAACAACCTGACGCTCGCCGCGCAGTTCGTTTTCTGGGGCATCTGGTGGCCGTTCGTGCTGCTG
The DNA here is from genome assembly GCF_038900755.1 of Paraburkholderia diazotrophica. Classification (GTDB taxonomy): domain Bacteria; phylum Pseudomonadota; class Gammaproteobacteria; order Burkholderiales; family Burkholderiaceae; genus Paraburkholderia; species Paraburkholderia diazotrophica_A. Next base: position 559,827 of record NZ_JBBPEN010000005.1, on the reverse strand, counting down.
TCGATGGTGATGCTCGGACGCGTCTGGTGCGGCGTGCTGTGTCCGGAAGGCGCGCTGTCGGAGTTTGCGAGCAAATACGGACGAGGCCGGGCGATTCCGCACTGGATGCGTTGGGGCGGCTGGCCATTCGTCGCATTTGGCCTGACGACGATCTACGGCCAGATGGTCAGCGTCTATCAATATCCGAAAGCGGTGTTGCTGGTGCTCGGCGGATCCACGTTGGGCGCGATGGTTATCGGATTGCTCTATGGCCGTGAAAAACGCGTCTGGTGCAAATACCTGTGCCCCGTGAATGGGGTCTTTTCGCTACTTGCGCGTCTCGCGCCGTTTCACTACAAGGTCGATGAAGACGCGTGGCGCCGCTCGTACAAGCAGGGCGAGCACGGCCATCGCGTGATACCGATCAACTGTGCGCCGCTCGTGCCGTTGCGCAACATGAAGGGCGCGTCGTCGTGCCATATGTGCGGCCGTTGCAGCGGGCACCGCGACGCGATCGCGCTGACGTGGCGCAAGCCGTCGTCGGAAGTGGTCGATCTCGGCGACAAGCAGGCGAACGCCTGGGACACGGCGCTGATCCTGTATGGCCTGCTAGGCATCGCGATTGGCGCGTTCCACTGGACGGGCTCGCCGTGGTTCATCGACGTCAAGCAGACGCTCGCGACCTGGTTCATCGATCACGACATCATGTGGCCGCTCGACACGAATGCGCCGTGGTTCGTGTTCACGCATTATCCGGAGCAGAACGACGTCTTCTCGTGGCTCGACGGCGGGATGATCATTGGCTACATCCTCGCGACGGGCGCCTTCTACGGCACGGCGCTGCTCGCGCTGCTAACGGGCGCGACGCGCACGCTGGGCCGCTTCGACATGACGCGCCTGCATCATCTGGCGCAAGCACTGATTCCGATCGCGGGCACGGGCGTGTTCCTCGGCCTGTCGGCGACGACGCTGTCGCTGCTGAAAGCCGAGCATGTGCCGATCGACTGGGCTTCGGATGTGCGCATCGGGATTCTCGTGATCGCGAACGCGTGGAGCGCGTGGCTCGCGTGGCTCGTGACGCGCCGCTACACCGCGCGCATTTTGCAGCGCGGGCTCGCGATGGTATGGTTCATGGCGGCATTGGCGGTCGTCGATAGTGCGTGGTGGCTGATGTTCTGGGGCTGGACGCACTGAAGGCGCGCCGCGTTTTCCACTGCGTTTTCCAGCGAGGCAGCCTGTGAGAACCAAACCCGTACTGACCGACGAAGACGTCAAGAAAATGGCAGCCGCCGCCGAGGCGCACGCGGTAGCCAATCACTGGATCGTGACGATCGCCATCCTCGACGATGGCGGTCATCTGCTCCATCTGCACCGGATGGACGGCGCAGCGCCGGGCACGGTCGAGATGGCGACCGCGAAGGGCCGCACGGCCGTACTCGGGCGCCGCGAAACCAAGGTCTACGAAGACGTGATCAAGCAGGGCCGCACGGCGTTTCTGAGCGCGCCGATCACGGCGATGGTCGAGGGCGGCGTGCCCGTGGTCGTGGACGGCGAGACGGTTGGCTCGATCGGCGTATCGGGCGTGAAATCGGACCAGGATGCGGCGATTGCGCGCGCGGGAATCGCCGCGCTGGAGATCGGCTGACGCCGTTTTTCTGTCGTCGGCTGAGGTCCGCGATTCCTCGCGACACGCTTTCAAAAATAAAAGCCGTGCGGATGTATTCATCCACACGGCTTCGTATCGTTTGGGCGTCGCGCGATTCGTTGTGCGCGCTTTGCGGTGCAATCCGCGGTGAGAACCGAAAAAAGCGGCCTCGCTGGCTGAGACGGCTGGCTTGGTGTCTGCACGAAGGGGTCTAGATCTCGCGTGCAAGCCGTCGTGGCTGGCTAGTGCCCAACACCTCTCGGAGAGGTGGTCCCCACAATACCCGGTTCTACTGCAATCGTTACTTGGTCAGGATCAGCTTGCCCAGACGCGTCGCGCGCAATTGATACGTCTCGCCGTTATGCACGATGCTCACATGGCTGCGGCCCTGAAGCAGCGCGTCGCTGGTCAATACGCGCTCAGTCGGCCCGGCGGGCTCTGCGGCGTGACTGCCGCCACCATTGTCGTTGCCGGTGCGGCGTTCGGCGGACGCCGTCGTGACGGACTTCGTCGGGCGGCCGGTCGTCAGTGCCGCGGCTGCGGGGCGGCGCAGGCTGAGCGTGGAAGAGCGCGTCGTGTTCGTCATGCTTGCCATCGGGTCGTCGATTCGTTGGAATGATTCTAAATGATAATCATTCCTATTTACAAGGCTGCAAAATCAATCGACAGGACGTTCCGATAGGCCGGGGATTGCGCCGCGCGGAGTGTCCGGCGGCGCGCAGCATTTAATGCAGCTGGTCAGGCGTATTGCGCGCGCTGACGTACTGGCGGATCAGCCGGACAGTGTCGATGTCCGACTCGCGATACGCCGATTTCACGATCTCTTCCGTTTGACGCGCGTCGGGATCGCCGTTGTCGTCGGCGGAGGGCAGGCTCGTTTTGTACTCGAAGCGCAAAAAGAGCTGCAACTCGTCCGGCTGCTCGATCGTCATCGTCAGCGAACCGCCGACATATTCGGCCGTCGCGAGGATGTCGTAGCGCACGCTGTCCTTCGGCGTGAGCGTCACGTGATCGCGCACGGTCGCCTGGCCATAGTGCAGTTCGCGCTCCATCGTGCTGTCGGTGCGCGACAGGATTGAGCAGCTATCGAGGCCGATGACGAAAAGCTGCGGTTGCTCGGCGCGCAGCACGAGCCCTTCCCACAGTTGCTCGCGCGTCAGCGATTCGACGAGCGGATTCAGCGGATCGTTGATCTGGATCAGATGTTCGAAGTTCAAGACGGCAGCTTCCTCTTAAAACCCAAGGTTTATGGCATCAAGCAACAGCCAGGCCCGTACGGATCGAAATCGGATTGCTCAGGATCTTGTGCACGGGACACGAATTGGCGATCTGCAGAAGCCGTTCCTGCTGCTCGCCGGACAGATCGCCCGTCAGCACGATCTGGCGGTCGATGGCCGTGCCGTCGCCTTCTTTCTGCATCGACAGGGTCACGCGCACTTCTTCGAGCGGCCAGCCTTTGCGCTGCGCATACATCTTCAGCGTAATCGACGTGCATGCGCCGAGGCTCGACAGCAGCAGCGAGTTCGGCGTGGGGCCGCGATCGGCGCCACCGAGCGATTCGGGTTCGTCGGCGATCCACGTATGCGCGCCGTCGTCGAACATCACCTGATAATTCGTCGAGCCGATGTGTGCCGTGACCTTCGTGTCTGCCATGCGCGCTCCTTGTACGGGAAAGGTATTGCCGCACGGCGCATCACGCGGCGCGCGGCCAGGTTGCTTTTCTCAGGTTGCTATTGTGAACGAATTTGCTGCGATTCGCGGCCAGGGCGCGCCGCGCGAAAAACTGAAACCTCAGGACGATACGGCGCTGGCAAGGCGCTCAATGCCTGATCTGTCCCATGCGGCCCGCCTGATAGTCGATGACCGCCTGACGGATTTCGTCCTCCGTATTCATCACGAACGGGCCATAGCGCACGACGGGCTCGTTCAGCGGCACGCCGCCGAACAGCAGCACGTCGAGCGGCTCGTCGCCGGCGGCCATCGTCACCGTATCGCCGTCGTTGTCGAACACGATCATCTGCTGCGGTCCGATTTCGAGCCGCTCGTCGCTATAGAAGCCTTTGCCGGCGAGCCCATACGCGAACACGCGATAGTCGCGCGGCACGGGTTGCACGATGCGCGCGCCCGGCTGCAGCGTGAAATGCTGATACAGGATCGGCGTGCGCGTCTCGATCGCGGCCTTCACGCCGAGCGCCTCGCCGGCGATCACCTTCACACGCACCTTGCCGTCGTCGGATGTGGCGACGGGAATGCCTGCCGACGGCATCTCCTGATAACGCGGCGCAATCATCTTGTCGCGCTTCGGCAGGTTCACCCACAGTTGCAGACCATGCACGCGGCCGCCCGTCGCGACGAACGACGGGTCCGGCATTTCGCTGTGCACGACGCCCGAGCCGGCCGTCATCCACTGGACGTCGCCTGCGCGCAGCGTGCCCGAGTGGCCCGCCGAATCCTTGTGGCCGAACTGGCCTTCGAGCACGTACGTCACCGTTTCGAAGCCGCGATGCGGGTGATCGGGCGCGCCTTTCGCTTCGCCGGGCGCATAGTCGATGGGACCCATTTCGTCGAGCAGCAGAAACGGATCGAAGTCCATCAGCATGCGTGTCGGAAACGGGCGGTGGACGACAAAGCCGCCGCCTTCAACGGTGCGAACGGAAGGGTATGTACGTTCGATCGTGCGGGTCGCGCTCATCAAAGTCACCTCGAAAAATGGGGAATAGCGTCATTTCTGAAACATGCAGCTATTATATGGACCGATTTCGGCCAAAACAGGCCGCCTCTGGCAATGGATTGTTCTGCTAGTGAAACGATGACATGAAGATCGATTCGCATAACCTGAACGACCTGATGTACTTTTCGCAGGTCGTCGAACATGGCGGTTTTTCCGCCGCCGAACGCGTGCTCGGCATTTCGAAGTCGCGTCTGTCGCGGCGCCTGACGGAACTCGAGGCGTCGCTGGGCGTGCGCCTTTTGCAGCGCTCGACGCGCAAGCTCGCGCTGACGGAAGCCGGACAACTCTTCTACGACCACTGTCAGGCGATGCTCTCGGAGGCGCAGGCGGCCGTCAACGTCGTGCAGCAGCTGCGCTCGTCGCCGCGAGGCACGGTGCGCGTCAGCGTGCCCGTGACGATGTCGCAGACCATCCTGTCGCAGATCCTGCCGGAATTCATGCATCGTTATCCCGAAGTGCGCGTCGTAATGCGCGTGACGAACCGCGTCGTCGATCTGTTCGAGGATTCGATCGACGTTGCATTGCGCGTGCGCTCCGATCCGCCGGAGAACGCGAATATCGTCGTGCGACCGTTGTGGCGCACGCAGCAGATGCTGGTCGGCGCGCCGAGCCTGCTGAGCCAGAATGCGCCGCCGCTCGCGCCCGCCGATCTGAACCGTTTCGAGACGCTCGACACGCCGACGGGCGACGGCCGCCACGTATTCAACCTGATTGCGCCGGACGGCACGCGTCACGCGCACGAGCACGAACCGCGCCTCGTGACCGCCGATCTGATGATGATGACGGAAGCGGCGCTCGCGGGCGTCGGCATCGCGGCGCTGCCGGAGATGATGTATGGCGCCGCGTTGCGCAGTGGGCGCCTGTCGCCCGTGATGCCGGGCTGGACGCTGCCGTCGCCGCAGCTCTACGCGGTGTTTCTGTCGCGTCAGGGGATGGTGCCGGCTGTGCGGAGTTTCGTCGATTATCTGGTCGAGATGCTCGATCCGGACACGGGCAAGCATATCCAGCAGGAATGCCCGGAGCGCGAAGCGAAGCCGCTGCGCGTGAAGGCGGAAGCGATCTGACGCATCGACATCGGATCGCATCGTGCCGTGTCCACGCGAGCGAGCGTGAACGCGAACGTAGCGCACGCCACATGGCAAATATCGTTTTTGCCATTTAAGCGCGAACGGCGATGGATACTTTCAATGGCCGCAGACTTGTACGCACGCGCCCACGGGCTTATATTGAAATCCCTTCGCTAAGGAGTGTCCTATGCGAAAACTGACGGCCGCTTTGATAGTGAGCCTGATAGGGCTGACCGCGCTGTCCGTGTCAACCACGGCTGCCGCATGCGGTGATCAGATCCAGAGCAGAAGCGATGGCAAATGATCCCGCCGCCCGAAGGCGCCGAGTGCGCACGAAAAAAGGCCTTCATCCGACGATGAAGGCCTTTTACATTTAGCCCTGAAAAACAGGGCTTTTCTTCGACGAACGACGAAGGCGGGCGGCGCGCTCAGTGCGCTTTCGGCTGCGTGACGAAGCCGATCTTCGTCAAACCACCCGCCTGGGCCGCCGACATCACGTCCGCCACCTTTTCGTATGCAACTTTGCGGTCCGCGTTCAGATGCAGTTCCGGCTGCGGATTCTGCTGTGCAGCCGCGGCGATCTTTGCCTGCAGCGTGTCGTCGGAGATTTTCTGGTCGTCCCACAGCACGATGCCGTCGGCGTCGATCGACACCGTCACCTGCGCGGGCTTCGTGTCTTCCTTCTGGCTGCTCGCGTGCGGCAGGTCGATCTTCACCGCGTGGCGGATCACCGGGATTGTCACCATGAAGACGATCAGGAGAACCAACATGACATCGACGAGCGGCGTCATGTTGATTTCATTCATGAGGTCGTCGTCATCGTCGCCGGCGAAAGGGCTCATTGCCATCGCTATGCCTCGTTAGTTAGTTGGCGCGGGACGCGAGCCGAAGACCGTCCCCGCGTTTCGTCGACGACAGGCGCGCGCCCGTCACGAAGAACGCATGGAGGCCATGAGCGAAGCGGCTCAGCTTGCTGACGATCGCCTTGTTGGCGCGCGTGAGCGCGTTGTAGCCGAGCACGGCGGGAATCGCGACGAAGAGACCGAAGGCCGTCATGATGAGCGCCTCGCCGACGGGGCCCGCGACCTGATCGATCGACGACTGGCCCGTCGCGCCGATGGTCAGCAGCGCGTGATAGATGCCCCACACCGTCCCGAACAGGCCGACGAACGGCGCCGTGCTGCCGATCGACGCGAGAATCGCAAGGCCGCTCTGCATGCGCGCGATGCTGTCGTCCATCGTGTCCTTCAGGCAGCGCGTGACCCAGTCCGACACATCCATGCGGTCGTGCAGATGCGGCTGCGTCTGATGATGATGATCGGCGGCTTCCTGGCCTGACAGCGCGAGCGCGAGGAAAGGGTTTTCAGCCGGCGACGACGTATCGCTGCCCAGCTTCTTCACGCCATCGTTGAAATCGTCCGAATGCCAGAATGCCTGTTCGGCGTTTTTCGTCAGACGCTTGAGACGAATGACGTTCCAGCTCTTGATGACGATCACGCTCCAGGACAGCACCGACATGATCAGCAGTGCCAGCGCGATGCCTCGCGTGACGAAATCCCCTTGAGCCCAGACGTGGGCAATACCGTAGTTCTGCATGGCAATTCCTTTTTTTCTTTGAAATCTGTTTCGGCGGATCAGTCGCTAAGGCTGAAGGCGAATGGCTGTGTGTACGCGGCGCGGACGGGCTCGCCGTTCTCCAGATATGGCTTGCACGAACTGGAGTGCATCGCGTCGAGCGCGGCCTGGTCGAGGCGATCGTAGCCGCTGCTCTTTTTCAATTCGATGTTTTCGATCTTGCCCGTCAGCCCGACGACGAAGTGGATCATGGCCGTCCCTGTCTCGCCGCGTCGGCGCGAAAGGGCGGGATAGTCGGGCTGGACGATGCTGCAATCGAGGTGCGACACGTTCTTCGGCGCGGACAGCGCCATCGTCGGCTTGCCGACGGCAGGCGCGGCGGGGGCAGTCGGCGTCGCGGGCGCGCCTGGCGCGGGCGGAGCCGGTGGCGCAGGCTCGGCGGGCGCGGCGATCTCATGCTGCGACGGCGCCTGCGCAACGGGCAGCGGCTCGGGTGTGGGCTTGGGCGTCGCGTGCGGCTGCACCTTCGGCTTGACCTTCTGCACGGGCGTGGGCTTCGGCGTAGGCGGTGTCGGGATCGACTGGATCGCGGCCGGCGCGGCAACGGGAGCCGGGCTGATCAGCTCGGCCGTGATCGTGCGCGATTCGATCGGTTTGAGCGGCGTCGCTTCGCGCATCGTGAACGCGACGGCGAGCGCAACGACATGAAGTCCGATGACGATGCCCGTCACCGTGACGATGCGCGGATTGATTCGGGCGGAAGCGTCTGGCGCGAGGCCGGTTGGGAGAGTAGGCGTGGCCTGCATGTTAGCGTGGCGGCGCGCCGTCGATGCAGCACGGCGTCATTTTCGGAATATCAGCAGTGAAATGCACAGGGTGGTTACGAAACCGATCAGCAATTCCATTTCGAACTCCTCGAAGTATGGCGTCGCTGGCTGGTCTCGGACTGGCTTGCTGACGGCGGAAAGAAAACTGCAGCGCGTGCGATGCTAGCGCGCTTTTCAGCGCGTCACATGAAGATGCGTCAAGGCCGACTAAAGCGGTATCGGGCAGGCGGTATCAGGCAGGCGGTACCGGCAGTTTCAGGCGGCCTTGCGTTCGTAGAACGTCAGCGGCACGGCTTGCGTGTGATGTTCGACGCCGCAACGGCTCGCGCAGACGCCGCTTTCGGCCATCACATCCCGCACGGATTGTTCGCACTTGCCGCAGCACATCGCGACGCCCAGCTCGAATTGAAGTTCGTCGAAGGTGTCGATGCCCTCGGCGATCGAGGCGCGGATCTTCCGGTCGGATACGGACTTGCACACGCAGACAATCATGACAGCTCGCGATAGCTAACGTTAATGCGAATTATTATCATTATGTTTGGGCGCTTTGGCAAGCGTCCATCGTAAATTTTTGTAACAAAACCAGCCTGTTGGAAGGGTTTCATTCCCGCGATCTTGATGTGGCGCGGTCGCCGCTGGGGTACGGCGAGTGGAGTGCCAGCCGTGGGGCCTTTCGCCGCAGCGGGCGGGCGATCGGCGCGCGCGTATCTCTTGAGACCGACAGTCGTGCGCTACAGCAGGCGCAGTGCATCAAGAGCGGAAAGTTCGTGCGTGAGCCAGCTAGCGAGAAATCAGGCGGCGTGCGAATCCGTGGTGGCTGTACGACGCGAAGGAATGTTCACGCGCTCGACGGGCGCGTCGATATGCAGCAGTGTCGCCGCAAGCTGCCTGAGATGCGCGCCGTCGCTCGTCGAGCAGAAGCGGGGCTGGGGCGCGGCGTCGCGCTCGGGCGAACGCAGCCCTTGCTGGTCGAGCACGCGTTCCAGCTGACGGGCAATCGCAATGCTCGTGTCGATCAGCGCAAGCCGGTCGCCGGCGATATCGCGGATCGCGGTATCGAGAAACGGATAGTGCGTGCAGCCGAGCACGAGCGTATCGGCGCCGGCATCGAGCATCGGCTGGAGGTAGCTTTCGAGCAGCGCGCGCAGTTCCGGCGAGCCGATATCGCAGCGCTCGACGGCCTGCACGAGCCCGTGGCCCGGCTGGCACAGAAAACGGCAGTCGGCGGCGTGGCGTTCGAGCAGCGCCTGAAAACGGGCGCTGCGCAATGTCACCTGCGTGGCGAGCACGCCCGCCACGCGCGAGCGCGATCGCAGCGCGGCGGGCTTCACGCCCGGCTCGACGCCGATCAGCTGAATGGGCAGCTTTTCGCGCACCAGCGCGATCGACTGCGCGGTCGCCGTGTTGCACGCGACCACGAGCGCTTTCGCCCCTTGCGCGACGAGCCATTCGCCGATCGCCAGCGTGCGATCCGCGATGAAGTCGTCGTCGCGCTCGCCATAGGGGGCGTAGAGCGAATCGGCGACATAGATGATCGCTTCGCCCTGCAGTTGCGCGCGCACCGCGCGCAACACCGACAGGCCGCCCAGGCCCGAGTCAAAAATGCCGACGGGCGCGCGCGGATCGATGGGGGCAATCTCGGGGAGCGAAGAAAGCGCAGCGGAGGCGGGGGGCGAAGCGGTCATGGATTCAATGGAAGCCATATAAGAAAATCCGCGCGGCGCGTTCGAAAGACGTTGCGCGGATCGAACCGCAGAAGTGTAGCAGGAGTCGCCAGACTGGCGATGCCACTGTCTTGCACGCGATCTTATTCCTCGGGCGAACCCATCGCGGACTGCTGGTAATTCTGAATGCCGACCTTGTCGATCAGGTCGAGTTGCGTTTCCAGCCAGTCGATGTGCTCTTCGGTGTCTTCAAGAATCGTCTTGAAGATTTCACGCGACACGAAATCGCGCACCGACTCGCAATAGACGATCGCTTCCTTGCACGTGCCCTGCGAAATCTGCTCGAGCTTCAGATCGCATTCGAGGATTTCCTTCGTTTCTTCGCCGATCAGCAGCTTGTGCAGATCCTGCAGATTCGGCAGGCCGTCGAACATGAAAATGCGCTCGATCAGCATGTCGGCATGCTTCATCTCGCCGATCGATTCGTCGTATTCATGTTTGCCAAGCTTGTCGAGACCCCAGTGCTTGTACATGCGCGCATGCAGGAAGTACTGGTTGATCGCGGTCAGTTCGTTCTTCAACTGGGCGTTCAGATATTCGATGACCTTTTTATCGCCTTGCATGATCTTTCCCTCGTTGGAGCCTGGTTTTCCAAGAACAATAAACGGCTGAACCCGAAAAGCCAAGGGCGAATGCGGTTGATGAGAATCGCTCACGCAATAGTGTTGCGTGAGCGCGAGCAAATAAAAAAGCCGGGACTATAACGCCCCGGCTTCTGTAAAACAAACCGGCACAAACGGACTCAGGCGGTCGCGACGGGGATCTTGCCGATCTTCGCCTGCCATTCCTTCGGGCCCGTCTGATGAACCGACGTGCCGTTCGAATCGACGGCCACCGTCACGGGCATGTCCTGCACGTCGAACTCATAGATGGCTTCCATGCCGAGGTCTTCGAACGCCAGCACCTTTGCGCTGCGGATCGCCTTCGACACCAGATACGCCGCGCCGCCGACGGCCATCAGATACGCAGCCTTGTGCTTCTTGATCGCGTCGATTGCGACGGGACCGCGCTCGGCCTTGCCGATCATCGAGATCAGGCCGGTTTGCGCGAGCATGGTCTCGGTGAACTTGTCCATGCGCGTTGCCGTGGTCGGGCCCGCGGGGCCGACGGCTTCGTCGCGTACGGGGTCGACGGGGCCGACGTAGTAGATCACGCGGTTCGTGAAGTCGACGGGCAGCTTCTCGCCCTTCGCGAGCATGTCGGCGATGCGCTTGTGCGCGGCGTCGCGGCCCGTCAGCATCTTGCCCGACAGCAGCAGCGTCTGGCCCGGCTTCCACGACGCGACTTCTTCAGGCGTCAGCGTGTTCAGGTCGATGCGCTTGCTCGTTTCGGTGTTGGGCTGCCACGTGACCTTCGGCCATGCGTCGAGCGACGGCGCTTCGAGCTTCGCGACGCCCGAGCCGTCGAGCGTGAAGTGCGCGTGGCGCGTGGCCGCGCAGTTCGGGATGATCGCGATCGGCTTCGATGCCGCGTGCGTCGGCGCTGCCATGATCTTCACGTCGAGCACCGTCGACAGGCCGCCCAGGCCCTGCGCGCCGATACCGAGCGCGTTGACCTTCTCGTGCAGCTCGACGCGCAGTTCTTCGATCCAGTCCTTCGGGCCGCGCGCGATGATGTCCTGAATGTCGATCGGGTCCATCAGCGACTCCTTCGCCATGACCATCGCCTTCTCGGCCGTGCCGCCGATGCCGATGCCGAGCATACCCGGCGGGCACCAGCCCGCGCCCATCGTCGGCACGGTCTTCAGGATCCAGTCGACGATCGAATCCGACGGGTTCAGCATCGCGAACTTCGACTTGTTCTCCGAGCCGCCGCCCTTGGCCGCGACCTGCACGTCGACCTTGTCGCCCGGCACGATCTCGTAGTGGATCACGGCCGGCGTGTTGTCCTTCGTATTCTTGCGGCCGCCTTCGGGCGGGCTCACGATCGACGCGCGCAGCACGTTGTCCGGGTGCGTGTAGCCGCGGCGCACGCCTTCGTTGATCATGTCGGTGACGCTCATCGTCGCGCTGCCGTTTTCACTTCCCCAGCGCACGTCCATACCGACCTTCACGAACACCGTGACGATGCCCGTGTCCTGGCAGATCGGGCGCTTGCCTTCGGCGCACATGCGGCTGTTCGTGAGAATCTGCGCGATGGCGTCCTTCGCGGCCGGGCTCTCTTCGAGCTCGTACGCGCGGCCGAGTGCCTGGATGTAATCGAGCGGATGGTAGTAGCTGATGTACTGCAGCGAGTCCGCAATACTCTGGATCAGGTCTTCCTGTTTGATGACGGTCATGGCTAGGCTCAGTGGGGTGGCGCTCGTTATCGCGACTGCGCGGCCGCGCGGTCGGTCATGCGCTTTCAGGGGAGTGGGAAATTTTCTGCTTCAACGTGCGCGTTGCCGCGGGCTCGTGGAAATGCTCGGGGTGTGTGTGCGTCGTGAGGCGATCGACGAAGGCCATCACCAGCGCGGATACGAGGAACGCGATGTGGATGATCACCTGCCACATCACCGCGTGCGTCGTATGCTGGTCCGGGTTGATGAAGGTCTTCAGCAGATGGATCGACGAGATGCTGATGAGCGCCATCGACAGCTTCACCTTCAGCACGCCGGCGTTCACATGGTCGAGCCATTCGGGTTCGTCGGGATGGCCCTCGACGCCGAGTCTCGACACGAATGTTTCATACCCGCCGACGATCACCATGATCAGCAGGTTCGAGATCATCACCACGTCGATCAGGCCGAGCACGACGAGCATGATGCTGGTTTCGTCGAGCGTCATCGACGCGGTGACGAGGTGCCACACTTCCTTCAGGAACAACACGACGTACACGCCTTGCGCGACGATCAGGCCCAGATAAAGCGGTACCTGCAGCCAGCGGCTCATGAAGATCACGGAGGGCAACGGGCGCATGCGTCGATGCTGGCTGGAGGGAACGGGGCGCAGGTCGGTCATGGGGCGTCGGCGTAGTGTTGGCGCTTCGTGGTATCGGATGCTGCGGGATGACGGCAGGCACGGGCGCGCTCGCATCGACGACGGCGGATCACGCGGAAAGCGAACAACCGACGTTCAGGCAGCCGGCGATGAGACCGGCCGGCGCAGCGCGCTGGGCGCGTTATTGTACAGCGTGATGCGTGACGGCCGTGTCGAAGCGTGCAGGTGCGGGTGCGAGCGGGCAGAAGCGGGCACGAGACCCGGCGCGGCGCCGCGCGGGCGCCGGCACACCCGCGCGAGGTCAGTATGAGCCCGATGGGTGAGGCCGATGCGCAAGGCCATGCATGAGCCCTATGCTACGACGCGACGGGCGGCACGCGCCTGACCTTGAGGCTTGCGAGCGCGATGCCCGCGATCACGCATGCGAGCGCGACGCCGTGCGCGAGCGTCGGCCGTTCGTCGAGGAACACGATGCCGTAGACGGCGGCTGCGACGGGCAGCACCGCGCTGAACACGCCCGCGAGGCTGCCCGGCACGTGGCGGATGCCCTTCATCCAGAGCCAGAACGAGAAGATGCTCGCCGACAGCCCGTACCACAGCACGAGCGCCCACACGCTGACGGGCGTGCCCGAATAGTCGAATGCGAACAGCGCCGGCACGCCGAGCGGCAGCATCAGCAGCAAGCCGAACAGGTGCGTGTACGCGCAGATGTCGATGGGCGCGAGCGTCTGCGTGAGGCGGCGCGACAGGATCACATACAGCGATTCGCAGCAGACGGCGCCCAGCACCATCAGATTGCCGGCGAATGAACTTGTGTTCGCGGCGCCCGCGGCGTTGTCGGCGTGCGCGAGATTGATGACGACCACGCCGGCGATCGCGAGCGCGATCGAGGTCAGCGCCCGGCCGTCGGGCTTTTCTTTCAGGAAGATCCACGAGAACAGCGCGACGACGGCGGGTATCGTGCTCGTGATGACGCCCGCCGCAACGGCGCTCGTCCGATGCACGCCGTTGAGCATCAGCAGAGTAAACCCGAATGTCCCGAACAGGGCCTGCAGGAAGAGATTGACCCATTCGCCCTGTTTCACGCGGCGCAGCTTGCTTGCGCGCAGCAACGGCCACAGCACTGCCATCGCGATCACGAAGCGCAGCAAGGCGAAGAGAGGAACGGGAACGAACGCGACGATCGACTTGCCAATGCCGACGTTGCTGCCGACGAGCAGCATCGCGGCGATGAGAAACAGTGAATAGCGGTTCAAGCTGGAATCCCTATAGCTAGGATCTGTTTACATATGAAACGTACATGCGTTGCCCCGTAAAGGGCCGCTCGCAAGGATTGCGACGCAGCGAATAGTGGACGTCTTCGCAATGAGCGTGACGTCGCGAGCGGCCCTTTACGGGGCAACCCCTGACTTTCCCATTCGCTATGGGAATGCCCGAAACCGGCCGCATGGCGGCGTCGCGCGTCGCTTGTTTGGCGCGGCCAAACGGCGCTCCTTGCTCCTCGCCCTGCGGCCGGTTTCGGGCGTTCGCATGTATGTTTCACATGTAAACAGACCATGGTTCAGTTAGCATTGTAAAAGGGCGCATAACGACGGCGCAAAGCAAACGGCAAATGCACCAGGACATGTGCGAGACACGCGAACGACAGGTAGGCTCGATGCTTGCGAGATTTGCGGTGTCCCTGCATCGCGACGCGTCGGCGGTCATCGCGCCTGGTGTTTTGCCTGACGCGCAGCCGGCCCGCGCGTAAGTGCGCGGTAAGTTGCAACGCTTATCGTGGGAAGCGATCGAAGCTGTTGAACAGGCACGCGGCCCACGCGATGTTGCGACGCCGCACCTGCCGTTGGCCGATTCGGCCGATTCGCTGTATGCCCGCCGTTGCCGACGGGCACGAGGGTGGGAGACACGCCGCGGCCGATGTCACGCGCGGCGCCACTATGACGACACGGAGCGACGCCTTGCGCCCGCTGGACGGGCACGCATCGCGAGCGCGCCGGCACAGGATTGATGTTTCATCTTCACCAAGGGGTAGTCGATGTCTGCGATTGAATCGGTTCTTCAGGAACGCCGCGTGTTCCCGCCTTCCGCCGAAATGACGGCACAGGCAGCAGTGTCCGGCATGGACGCATACCGGGCGCTCGCCGCCGAAGCGGAGCGCGATTACGAAGGCTTCTGGGGCAGGCTGGCGCGCGAAGCGCTCAGCTGGAAAAAGCCCTTCACGAAGGTGCTCGACGAATCGAATGCGCCTTTCTACAAATGGTTTGAAGACGGCGAACTGAACGCGTCATACAACAGCATCGACCGGCATGTCGAAGCGGGCAATGGCGATCGCGTCGCCATCATCTTCGAAGCCGACGACGGCACCGTCACCCACGTCACGTACAACGACATGCTGCAGCGTGTGTCGCGCTTCGCGAATGCGCTGAAGAAACGCGGCATCAAGAGGGGCGACCGCGTCGTCATCTACATGCCGATGTCGATCGAGGGCATCGTCGCGATGCAGGCTTGCGCGCGTATCGGCGCGACGCACTCGGTGGTGTTCGGCGGGTTCTCGTCGAAGTCGCTCAATGAGCGTCTCGTCGACGTGGGCGCCGTCGCGCTGATCACGTCCGACGAACAGATGCGCGGCGGCAAGGCGCTGCCGCTCAAGAACATCGCCGACGAAGCGCTTGCGATGGGCGGCTGCGAGGCGGTGAAGACGGTGATTGTCCACAAGCGCACGGGCGGCAAGATCGCCTGGGACGACAAGCGCGATCTGTGGATGCACGAGATCACGGCAAACGAATCGGATCAATGCGCGCCGGAATGGGTCGGCGCCGAGCATCCGCTCTTTATCCTCTATACGTCGGGCTCGACAGGCAAGCCGAAGGGCGTGCAGCACAGCACGGGCGGCTACCTGCTGTGGGCCGCGCAGACGATGAAGTGGACCTTCGACTGGAAGCCGACGGACGTCTTCTGGTGCACGGCCGACATCGGCTGGGTCACGGGCCACAGCTACATCACGTATGGTCCGCTCGCGCTCGGCGGTACGCAGGTCGTGTTCGAAGGCGTGCCGACGTATCCGAACGCGGGCCGCTTCTGGGACATGATCCAGAAGCACAAGGTCTCCGTGTTCTACACCGCGCCGACCGCGATCCGCTCGTTGATCAAGGCATCGGAAGCCGATGCGAAGGTGCATCCGAAAAGCTACGACCTGTCGTCGCTGCGCATCATCGGCACGGTCGGCGAGCCGATCAATCCGGAAGCGTGGGTGTGGTACTACGAAAACGTCGGCGGCTCGCGCTGCCCGATCGTCGATACGTGGTGGCAGACGGAAACGGGCGGCCACATGATCTCGCCGCTGCCGGGCGCGACGCCGCTCGTGCCGGGTTCGTGCACGCTGCCGCTGCCGGGCATCATGGCCGCGATCGTCGATGAAACGGGCCAGGACGTGCCGAACGGGCAGGGCGGCATTCTTGTCGTCAAGCGTCCGTGGCCGGCGATGATCCGCACGATCTGGGGCGACCCCGAGCGCTACCGGAAGAGCTACTTCCCCGAAGAACTCGGCGGCAAGCTGTACCTCGCCGGCGACGGTTCGGTGCGCGACAAGGAGACGGGCTACTTCACGATCATGGGCCGCATCGACGACGTGCTGAACGTGTCGGGCCACCGCCTCGGCACGATGGAGATCGAGTCGGCGCTGGTCGCGAATCCGCTGGTGGCGGAAGCCGCCGTGGTCGGCCGTCCCGACGAGACGACGGGCGAGGCCGTATGCGCGTTCGTCGTGCTGAAGCGCGCGCGCCCCGAAGGCGAAGAGGCCGCGAAGATCGCGGCGGATCTGCGCAACTGGGTGGGCAAGGAAATCGGTCCGATCGCGAAGCCGAAGGACATCCGTTTCGGCGACAACCTGCCGAAGACGCGCTCGGGCAAGATCATGCGGCGTCTGTTGCGCTCGCTCGCGAAGGGCGAGGAGATCACGCAGGACGTGTCGACGCTGGAAAACCCGGCGATTCTCAACCAGTTGGGTGAATCTCGTTGATCGATGAAAGTGCGTAAGGCCTGAAGCCTTGCAAACGCAAACGGCGCGTCCGATGACGATGCGCCGTTTTTTTCATGCCCTTCGCGGCGCGCTTCGAATGGTGACGCAAGTCGTTGCGCGGACAACCCCGATTGCCGATGCAACACGTTTTTGATACATAGGCGCATGGCCGCGCCACACCACATATCGCGTCACAACATCAATCCCTTGCCCGAGCCGCCGCCCGTGACGGAGGCGATGGCTCGCGCGCACGCGCGCTACTGGCGCTTCAATATCGTGCTGATCGTCGCGTTGATGCTGGTCGGCTTCTTCGTGTCGTTCATCGTGCCGCTGATCGCGAGAGGGCTTGCGCCCGTGCGTTTCGCGGGCTTCAGCCTGCCGTTCTACATGGGCGCGCAGGGCGCGATACTCGTGTACCTGATGCTGATCGTGATCTACATCGTGCTGATGCAGCGCGCCGACGCCGCATTGCAACGCGCGCTCGAAGCCAGCGCGCAGGACGACATCGCCGAGCGCACGGCCAACCGATGAAGCTCGCGCATCGGCTGATCCGTTCGTATTCGCTCTATACGCTGGGCTTTTTAGCGTTCATCTATCTGTTGTGGCGTATCGAGGCCGCGAACGGGCCGGGCATGTGGATCGGCTATGTGTTCCTGTTCGTGCCGATCGCCGTGTATGCCGTGATCGGGCTGCTGTCGCGCACGTCCGATCTCGTCGAATACTACGTGGCCGGGCGGCGCGTGCCGTCCGCGTTCAACGGCATGGCGACGGCGGCGGACTGGCTGTCGGCGGCGTCGTTCATCGGGCTCGCCGGATCGCTGTACGCGACGGGCTACGATGGCCTTGCGTACACGATGGGCTGGACGGGCGGCTACTGTCTCGTCGCGTTTCTGCTCGCGCCGTACGTGCGAAAGCTCGCGCGCTACACGATTCCCGATTTTCTCGGCACGCGCTTTTCGAGCAACGCGGTGCGCGGGCTTGCGGCGCTGTCGGCGATTCTCTGTTCGTTCGTCTACCTGGTCGCGCAGATTCAGGGCGTTGGGCTGATCGCGACACGCTTCATCGGCGTCGACTTTGCGATCGGCATCTTCTGCGGGCTCGCGGGCATTCTGGTGTGTTCGTTCCTCGGCGGCATGCGCGCCGTGACGTGGACGCAGGTCGCGCAGTACATCATCCTGATCGCCGCGTTCCTGATCCCCGTGTCGATGATCGCGCACAAGGATGGCCTCGGCTGGGTGCCGCAATTCGGCTATGGGCGCCTGATGGAGCGCGTCGAGACGATGGAGCGCGCCGTGCGCGATGCGCCTTCCGAGCAGTCGGTGCGCGACGATTACCGGATGCGCGCCGCGCTGATGCAGGCGCAGATCGACGGCTTGCCGCAGTCGTATATCGACGAGAAAGGCCGTCTGACCGATCAGCTCGCCGACTTGCGGCGGCACAACGGCCCGTTGCGCGAGATCGCCGATCTCGAGCGTCGGATTGCGCGCTTTCCTCGCGACGCCGCGACGGCGCAGATCGTATGGGCGCAGCAGCGCGACGAGATGATCCAGCGCGCGGCGGCGGCCGTGCAGATGCACGAGCCGTTTCCCGCTGCGAACGAAGCGGAGCGGCGGCTGCATCTGCGCAATTTTCTTTCGCTGCTGCTGTGCCTGTCGCTGGGGACGGCGAGCCTGCCGCACATTCTGACGCGCTATAACACGACGACATCGGTGGCGTCGGCGCGACGCTCGGTCGGCTGGACGCTCTTCTTCGTCGCGCTGTTCTATCTGACGGTGCCCGTGCTCGCGGTGCTGATCAAGTACGAGATCCTGTCGAATCTCGTCGGCCATCGGTTTTCCGAACTGCCGCAGTGGGTGATGCAGTGGCGGCGGATCGAGCCGTACCTCATCAGCATTGCCGACGTGAACGGCGACGGCATCGTGCGCTGGAGCGAGATCCAGATGCAGCCGGACATGGTCGTGCTGGCCGCGCCGGAGATAGCGGGGCTGCCGTATGTGATGTCGGGACTGATCGCCGCGGGCGCGCTGGCGGCGGCGCTGTCGACGGCCGATGGCTTGCTGCTGACGATCGCCAATGCGCTGTCGCACGATGTCTACTACCACATGGTCGATCCCGACGCGTCGAGTCAGCGGCGCGTGACGATCTCGAAGATCCTGCTGCTGGGCGTGGCGCTGTTCGCGTCTTATGTGGCGTCGCTGAATACGGGGAACATCCTGTTTCTGGTGGGCGCGGCGTTTTCGCTCGCGGCGTCGAGTCTCTTTCCGGTGCTGGTGCTCGGCGTGTTCTGGAAGCGCACGACGCGGCTGGGCGCCGTCGCGGGGATGCTCGCGGGGCTGGGGGTGTGCATCTACTACATCGTGTCGACGTATCCGTTCTTCACGCAGCTGACAGGCTTCGTCGGCACGCGCTGGTTCGGCATCGAGCCGATCAGCTCGGGCGTGTTCGGCGTGCCGGCGGGGTTTCTGGTGACGGTGCTGGTGAGCCTCGTCGACGCGAAGCCGGACGCTTACACGCGCGCGCTGGTGGACTACATACGTCACCCGTGACGCTGGCCATCCGGCCGAGGTGGCAATGGCGCGAGAGTTTGCTATAATGCGCGTCCCCGCCGGAGAGATGGATGAGTGGTTTAAGTCGCACGCCTGGAAAGCGTGTATAGGTTAATAGCCTATCGGGGGTTCGAATCCCCCTCTCTCCGCCAGGACCCCAAATGAATACGGGCCATTCGGCCCGTTTTTCGTTCCTGCCCGCCAAAGAACCCGCCGCACACAAAAAGCGCTTGCGCTCGGGCCATCAGCGCCTGTGGTGTATCAGATCGACGTAGTGCGTATCGAGCCAACGGGCTCCCCGTCCGTGGCCGGGCTTGCCGTGGTAATGCGCGACGATCCACAGCGCAACGCCGACGATTACCATTACGGCGGGCCCAAGCAAGTACGCCATCAACGTTTCATTCACGGCGTGCCCTCCATCATGTCGTGGCCGAACTTCCATTCTAGGCGACTGATCACGAGAATGCTTGCCTCGCCCGTTGCCTCGCGAGCGTCCCTCAGTAGCACCCGCAGTGGCGGTAAAGGCGAGGGACGCGGCGTCACAAATCCCAACACGAACTTGATGCACAATCGATGCTGGTTCGCCACGCACGATCTCCATGAGGAGCAGAGATGAGAGTTTCGGATCTGGAAGGCGCGTTGCTCGATTACTGGGTCGCACGGGCGGACAATCTGCCGAAGCCGCGCGTCGACGATGGCTTTTGCTGGATCGAAGAACCGGCTTGCGATGGCGACCCGGAAGGCGCGCTCGAAGCCGCCTTCGCGCCGTCGACGGATTGGGCCCAGTGCGGCCCGATTATCGAGCGGGCCGGGATTCATCTCGTTCCCGCCGCGCCAGGCGAGCATGCCGCGTGGACGGGCTCCGTCCCCGCAGGCGCAGGCACGATCGAACAGACGGGCGCCACGCCATTGATCGCCGCGATGCGCGCGTTCGTCGCGAGTCATTTCGGCGACACCGTCGCGGATCAAACGAGTACGGCGTGAACGCCGTTCATCGCTTCGTCAAAAGCACTCGAACACAACTTCGACACTCTGGTTGCCCGCGCTGCGCACGCCGTTCGTATGGATCTCGACGGTGTGCATCTGCATGTGCTGATCGCGGCAATAGGCCTTTGCGTGCTTGAGCCCCGCGTTGCGGATGCTGTTCCACGATGCCAGGCTGGTGCGTCCGCGACTCGTGACCGAGAGATAGCCATTCTGCTTCTTGTCCACGCTCGATACCGCGGTGCATGCCGCGAGCACGCCGATTCCCGCCAGCAGAATGCACTTCTTCATAGTCCTCCCCTGGTTGGCGCATTGTGGCGGCCGATGCACATAACAAGCAATCGAAAAAAGTCCTGGTCTCATTCGGGCTGTCCGTGCGGCCGCGCATCGGGCCCATGTTATTGCATCGTGCTTCCGATATTGGATGCGGCAGCCAGCTTGTGCGTGGTCGATAGCGAAAACATCAATTGAGCCAAGCTCAACTATTCACGATACGTGTTGGTCATCGTCGCTTGACGACTTCGAAATGAATCGCAGAAGAGGGGCAACTATTCGATCCATTGCTTGACGCAAAAGATGAGATGGACTCAAATAAAGACGCACGCGTGCCGATCGAGCCTGCAAGGCGCAACCTGTGCGCGATTCGACGTTCGACGTCGAGATCCAGCAACCCGACGCGTTGCGCGGGCCATCCGCGTCGCTTGCGGAGTAGCATGACATCGAGCGCATTGCCGCACACATAAGCAACACTCAGGAGACACTGATGCTTCCCGCCGCTGACACATACGACGGCCTCATCGCCGCATTCGAATGGCGCATTCCGCAGCAGTACAACATCGGCGTCGACGCGTGCGACAAGTGGGCTGACGGCAGCGGCCGTCTCGCGCTGATCTGCGAGACGCGCGAAGGTCAGGCGACGCGCTACACGTTCGACGAACTGAAGTCGCTGTCGGATCGCTTCGCGAATGCGCTGCGGCGCAGTGGCGTGAAGAAGGGCGACCGTGTCGGCATCTTTCTCGCGCAATCGGTTGAGACAGCCGTCGCGCATCTCGCCGTCTACAAATGCGGCGCGATCGCGGTGCCGCTCTTCGCGCTGTTCGGGCCCGATGCGCTTCAATACCGCTTGTCGGATAGCGGCGCGGTCGCGCTCGTCACGGACCTGAGCGGCGCACAGAAGATCGCCTCGGTACGCGGGGCATTGCCCGATCTGCGCACGATCTTTTGCGTCGACGCCGAGCAAGCCGATCCCGCGTCGCAAGTCGAATCGTTCTGGACCGCGCTCAACGATTCTCCGGCCGCGTTCAATGCAGAGACGACGTCCGCGGACGATCCCGCCGTCATCATCTACACGTCCGGCACGACGGGCAAGCCGAAGGGCGCGTTGCACGCGCACCGCGTGCTGCTCGGCCATCTGCCCGGCGTGGAGATGCCGCAGGCGTTTTTTCCCGCCGATGCGCGGCTGATGTGGACGCCCGCCGACTGGGCATGGATCGGCGGTCTCTTCGATGTCCTGCTGCCCGCATGGCATCACGGCGTGGCCGTGCTCGCGCGGCGCTTCGAGAAGTTCGACGGTGAAGCGGCCTTCGATCTGATGCAGCGCTATGCGGTCACGCACACGTTCCTGCCGCCCACCGCGTTGAAGATGATGCGCGCCGTCGAGCGTCCGGAGCGATGGAAGCTCTCGCTGCGTGCCGTCGCGAGCGGCGGCGAATCGCTCGGTGCGGAGCTGATCGACTGGGGACGGCGCGCGCTCGGCGTGACGATCAGCGAGTTCTATGGACAGACGGAGTGCAACGTCGTGGTGTCGTCGTGCGCGACGCTGTTCGAGCCGTGTCCCGGCTCGATCGGCAAGGTGGTGCCTGGGCATCGCGTCGCGATCGTCGACGATGCGGGGCAGACCGTCCCGCGCGGCGAGCCCGGCAACATCGCGATCCGCGCGCCGGACCCGGTGATGTTCCTCGGCTACTGGCGCAACGAGCCGGCCACGCGCGACAAGTTTCGCGGCGACTGGCTGCTGACAGGCGACATGGGCCTGATGGACGCGGACGGCTTCATCCGTTTCGTCGGTCGCGACGACGACGTGATCACGAGCGCCGGCTACCGGATTGGTCCTGCGCCGATCGAAGACTGCTTGCTGCGCCATCCCGCCGTGCGGATGGCGGCTGTGGTCGGCGCGCCCGACGTGCAGCGCACCGAAATCGTCACCGCTTTCGTCGTGCTGAATCCCGGCTACGAACCGGGCGATCTGCTCGTGCGGACCTTGCAGGAGCACGTGAAGACGCACCTCGCCGCGCATGAGTATCCGCGCGCGATTCATTTCGTCGAAGCGTTGCCGATGACGGCGACAGGCAAAGTGATCCGCCGCGAACTGCGCGAGCGCGTTTCGCCGCCGCAGCGCTGAGTCCGAGCGGGCAAGCGTCGTGCGAGCGGACCCGAGCCTTCTCTTCTTTAAGCCCATTCGCGCGGCACATCGTCATCGGCGGCGAGCGTGAGGCCCGCGACGGGCAGCGGCAACGCCGTCTTGTAGCGCACCTGCTTGAGCGCGAAGCTCGAGCGGATGTTCGACACGCCGGGAATCTTCGTGAGCCACTGCACGATGAAGCGTTCGAGGCTCTGCATGTCGGGCACGACGACGCGCAGCAGATAGTCGGCGTCGCCCGTCATCAGATAGCACTCCATCACCTCGGGCCGCTCGCCGACTTCCTGTTCGAAGCGGCGCAGCGCATCTTCGACCTGCTTTTCGAGGCTCACCTGAATGAACACGTTGATGCGCAGCCCGAGCGCCTCGGCATCGAGCAACGTGACCTGCTGACGAAAGAGCCCCAGCTTTTCGAGCGCGCGCACGCGGTTGAAGCAGGGCGTCGGCGACAGGTTCACGGCACGCGCCAGTTCCGCGTTCGTAATGCGCGCGTTCTGCTGTAGCTGCTGGAGAATCGCGATGTCGATACGGTCGAGCCGCCGCGCGGTGGTGGATCTGGCTTCGGATGTCATAGGGTAAACATTCCATGTGAGGTCGAATTTCAGGAATAAATACACTATCTGAAACCGCGAGACCACGCAAAAGAGACGCACATTTTGTGGCTGCATGGGTAAGCTGATTCGACGTTGCAAGTCGTTTCGACGTTCCGCCGCTTTTCATGCCTTCCCTGCCGGAGTCGCGCCATGACCGATTTATCGAGCGGTGCTCAACCCGTTCAAGCCCTCACTCAAGCCCGCGTCGACAGCGACCCGCAGGAAACGGCCGAATGGCTCGCGGCGCTGGATGGCGTTGTCCAGCATGTCGGCATCGAGCGCGCGCAGTATCTGTTCGACCGGCTCGCCGCGCATGCGCTGTCGAACGGCGTCGCGTCGGCGCGCGTGAGCGTCACGCCATACGCGAACACGATTCCCGTCGATCAGCAGCCGCCGTATCCCGGCGATCTCGACACGGAAGAACGGCTCGCCGCCGCGTTGCGCTGGAACGCGCTGGCAATGGTCGTGCGCGCCAATCGCGCGTACGGCGAGCTGGGCGGCCATATCGCGAGCTATGCATCGGCGGCCGATCTGTTCGAAGTTGGCTTCAATCATTTCTTTCGCGGCCCGGACGATGCGCGCGGCGGCGATCTCGTCTATTTCCAGCCGCATTCGTCGCCGGGCGTGTATGCGCGCGCGTTTCTCGAAGGCTTCTTGAGCGAGACTCATCTCGAACACTACCGACGCGAGATTGCCGGGCCAGGGCTGTGTTCGTATCCGCATCCGTGGCTGATGCCGGATTTCTGGCAGTTCCCGACGGGCTCGATGGGCATCGGGCCCATCAACGCGATCTACCAGGCGCGCTTCATGCGCTATCTGCAGAATCGCGGCCTGCTGAAGACAGAAGGCCGCAAGGTGTGGGGCTTTTTCGGCGACGGCGAGATGGACGAGCCCGAAGCGATCGGCGCGCTGTCGCTGGCCGCGCGCGAACGGCTCGACAATCTCGTGTTCGTGATCAACTGCAATCTGCAGCGGCTCGATGGACCCGTGCGCAGCAACGGCCGCATCATCGACGAACTCGAAGCGCAGTTCACGGGCGCGGGCTGGAACGTGATCAAGGTGCTGTGGGGCTCGGACTGGGATGCCCTCTTCGCGCGCGATCGCGCGGGCGCGCTGCTGCGCGCGTTCGCGCATACCGTCGACGGCCAGTTCCAGACCTTCTCGGCCAACGACGGCACCTACAACCGCGAACGCTTCTTCGGCCAGAACCCCGAGCTGGCCGCGCTCGCCGCGCATCTGGGCAACGACGACATCGACCGCCTGCGGCGCGGCGGCCACGACGTGCGCAAGCTGCATGCGGCGTATGAGCGCGCGTCGAGGCACAGCGGCCAGCCTACTGTGATTCTCGCAAAGACGATGAAGGGCTTCGGCATGGGCTCGATCGGCCAGGGGCGCATGACGACGCATCAGCAGAAGAAGCTCGACGTCGAGCAGCTGAAGGCGTTTCGCGATCGCTTCCGTTTGCCGCTTTCCGATGACGACGTGGAGCAGCTCAGGTTCTACAAGCCAGCGGCAAACAGCCCGGAAATGCAGTACCTGCATGCGCGCCGTGCTGCCCTGGGAGGCTATCTGCCCAGAAGGCGGAGAGCCGCATCGCGGACGCCGACCGTGCCCGCGATGCCGTCCTGGGGGCAATTCGCGCTGGACGCGAACGGCAAGGAAATGTCGACGACGATGGCGATCGTGCGGATGCTCGGCAGTCTCCTGAAGGACGCGTCGCTCGGGCCGCGCATCGTGCCCGTCGTCGCGGACGAGGCGCGCACATTCGGCATGGCGAACCTGTTCCGCCAGGTCGGCATCTATTCGCCGCTCGGCCAGCTGTACGAGCCCGAAGACATGGGCTCGATGCTCTACTACCGCGAAGATACGCGCGGCCAGATACTCGAAGAGGGCATTTCGGAAGCGGGCGCGATCTCGTCGTGGATCGCCGCGGCGACCTCGTACAGCGTCCACGATCTGCCGATGCTGCCGTTCTACATCTACTACTCGATGTTCGGCTTCCAGCGCATCGGCGATCTGGTCTGGGCCGCCGCCGACCAGCGCGCCCGCGGCTTTCTGATCGGCGCGACGGCGGGCCGGACGACGCTGGGCGGCGAAGGCCTGCAGCACCAGGACGGCACGAGCCATCTGGCGGCATCGACGGTGCCGAACTGCCGCGCATACGATCCCGCGTTCGCGTACGAGATCGCGATGATCGTCGACGAAGGCATGCGCGAGATGATCGAGCGTCAGCGCGACGTGTTCTATTACCTCACGGTCACGAACGAGAACTACGCGCAGCCCTCATTGCCAGCGACGCCCATTGATACAGTGCGCGACGGCGTGCTCAAGGGCATGTATCCGCTCGATGCAGCGGCGCTCGACACGGCGCAGGTCCAGTTGCTCGGCTCGGGCGCGATCCTCGGCGAAATGCAGGCGGCGGCGCGCATGCTGAAGGACGACTGGCAGATCGACGTGGCCGTGTGGAGCGTGACGAGCTTCACCGAATTGCATCGCGACGGCGTCGCATCGGAGCGTGCGGAGCGCCTGTTCGATGCCGACGACAACAAGGCGCCTTATGTCACATCGGCGCTTGCCGTATCGCGCGGCCCCGTCATCGCGGCAACCGATTATGTGCGTGCCGTGCCCGAGCTGATTCGCGCGTATGTGCCGCGCCGCTATGTGACGCTCGGCACCGACGGCTTCGGACGCAGCGATACGCGCGCGGCATTGCGCGCGTTCTTCGAGGTGGATCGTGTGTCGATTGCGATCGCGGCGCTGAAGTCGCTCGCCGACGAAGGCGTTGTTTCCCGCGATACCGTGCGGCACGCGATCGGACGCTACGGCAAACTGGATGCGGATCGGCGCGTGCCTTGGGAAAAGTGAGCCGCCGTTGCGGCGACTCGCGTAGCGGCTGTCTATGTCACTGCCGCGGCACGAGCAGATTGGCGTCGCGCGCGAGCAGCCAGCGGCCGTCGGTTTCCTTGCGCAGAATCGTCAGCGTGTTGCCGGCGCGGTGCATCGGCGGCGAGCCGTCCTTCGGCGTGATGGTGACTTCGAGATGCGTGCGCAAGAATGCCCAGTCGCCGAGCACCTGAAGTTCGAGAATGTCGCTCTTGCCGTCGATGTCGATGTTCTTCTGTCCTTCGGATGCCGCCATGAACGCGGCCTTGCCGAACGGTTTCTGGCCCGCGATCATGAACACGGCGTCGTCCGTCATCAGGCTCAACACGGTTGCCGTGTCGCCTGCCTTGCTGGCGGCGAGCCATGTGTCGATCAGCTCGCGGATTGCGCGCTCGTCGTCGGTCATGATGCTGTCCTCGATGGTCGGAATGTGATCCGTCGATTGTAGACCGTCGATGCGAAGCGTCAGCGCACCGCGTTATCTCGACGTGACGATCACGCCGACGCTCGCGCTCACGACGAACAGCGTGCCCGCGAGTTGCAGCGCCGTCATCGGCTGCTGCAGCACGACAAAGCCCGCGAGCGCGCCGATCGCCGGTTCGATGCTCATCAGAATGCCGAACGACGACGCCGGCATGTGCCGCAGCGCGATCATCTCCAGCGCGTAGGGCAGAAGCGGCACGAGCAGCGCGAGCCCGGCCGTCGCGGCCAGTTGCATCGGCGCGATGTGCAGGCCGTGGTCGGCGAGCCCGAACGGCGTCGCAGCGAGCGCCGCCGCGATCAGCGACACCGACAGCCCTTCGAGCCCGTCGAAGAGCGCGCCTGTTTTCTTCATCAACACGATGTAGCTGCCCCAGCCACACGCCGCGCCTGCCGCGAGCAGCAGGCCGATCGGGTCGCCGATCCAGCCCGCGCGGTCATGCGCGAGCAGCAGCACGCCCGCGACGGCGAGCAGCGGCCACAACAGCGCACGCGGACGCCGCACGCCCAGCGTCGCGACGGTGAGCGGGCCGAGAAAGTCGATCGCGACGGCGAGACCGAGTGGTATGCGCCCGATCGCCGAGAAGAAGCACAACGTCATGCCCGCCATCGCGACGCCGAGCACGCCCGCCGCGATCCAGTGCGCGCGCGAATAGCGGCGCAGCCTGGGACGCACGACGAGCGCGAGAATCGCAGCCGCCCACGCGAGCCGCAACCAGGTCGTGCTGAATGCGCCGAATGCGTCCATCGTCGGCGCGGACAGCGCGGCGCCGAACTGCACGCACGACATCGACAGCAGGCCGAGCAGCGCGGCCGCGCCGAGGTGGCGCTTCGGCGCGGCGGGCGTAGGGGCTGCCGTCGCGCGAGTCGGAGGTGGTGCGTCCAATGCGACGGGATCGGCGAGTGGGGAGTCTTTCATGGGTTCTGTTCAATGGGCGCGACGGACGTGGAACGGCGGAGAACGACAGATCCATCATATCGGCGAAACGAGCGTTAAGATAAGCTGATATTTCTTATGCCGTTATCACGGACGCTAATAATGCGCGATTTCGACAGCAGTCTTCTGAGAGCCTTCGTGACGGTCGCGGAGACGGGCGGCGTCAGTGCCGCCGCTGCGCGGCTCTCGCGGACCCAGGCGGCCGTCAGCATGCAACTGCGCCGTCTGGAGGAGGACATCGGCCAGCGTCTGCTCAAGCGTTCGCCGCGCGGAGTGCGTCTGACGGAGGCGGGACATCGGCTGCTGCCTTACGCGCACGCGATTCTCGGCGCAGGTGAAGATGCCCGCCGTGCGCTCGATGTGCGCGATGTGGCAGGCACCGTGCGTCTCGGCATGCTCGAAGACGTCGCGGTGGGCCGCTTGCCGCGCGCGTTGCGGCGTTTTTCGGCCGCGCATCCGCAGGTCGCGCTGGAGATCGTCGTCGATGCGAGCGCGGCGCTGTCGCAGCGTCTCGCCGATGGCGCGCTCGACGTGCTCGTCGGCGATCCGGCGATGGTCGACGCGACGCCGCTCGTCGCGTGGAGCCAGCCGCTCTATTGGGTCGGCGCGCGCGGCTATGTGGCCGGGCGCGATGAGACGCTGCCGCTCGTCGCCTTCGGCGGCACATGCTTGTGGCAGCAACATGTGATGACAATCTTGCGGCGCGCGGGCATCGCTTGGCGTGTCGTCTGCACGAGCACAAGCCTGCCTGCCGTGCAGTCGGCCGTCGAAGCAGGGCTGGGCGTATCGGTGCTGCTCGAAGGCAATATCCGCTACGAATCGATGCGCGTGCTCGGCGCCGCCGACGGCTTGCCCGAGCCGCCCACAGCGGACCTCGGCCTTTTCGCGCGGCGCATGCCGGGCGCGCAGAGCGCGGCTGTCGAAGCGTTGCAAACCTTCCTTTGCGAAGAACTGGATATCGGCCTCGGCGAGCGCTCATCGAAAGAGCGCTGCTAGCGCCGCATGCGGCAGCGGACGCTGCGCACGCGCGGCTTGCGCGAAAAGCGATAGTTTGACGAGCGCATGAAAGCCGTGAGGATTCCTCGTATATACAACGACGGACAACGCTGGACTTGCCGACGTGTTGGTCAAGTTGTCATATTGTCCCTTCATAGTCTGTTCGAGGGACGCGATGGCTTGAGCGCGTGAGAGCCCGCTTCAGCACATATCAATTCGACACTGCCGCGACAGCATGACGGGGTGATCCATGCGGACGGTGCGATCGGGGAAAGGCATGAACCATCATCAGCTTGAGTCGGATCTCGAGCATCTCGAGCATGTCCTGGTGCGCATTTCCGGTGCGGAGCCCATTCCGCTTTCTTACTGGCGCAAGCGCGTGGACGACGTCAATGCGGCTGCGCGCATTCCCGCGCAAAAGAGCCGCGCGCAGAAGCTTCACGAAGCGTTGAACGCGCTGGAGTCTCGTACGGGGGCGTGAGCGTTTACCCGTTTGCGACGCGTCGGTGGGCGCTCTTGCTGGCATCCGCGTTGGCGCGTCCTCGCGCATTGCGGATGCTCACGACGGGCAACGCGACTCACGAAAGGCACCCGCAAACGGCTGCCGGCAACTATTGCAAAAGCGGCAAGAGCACCGCGCACAAATTGCAAGCACCACGATCAGCCGTTTGCCGGAATAAAAGCATGCGCGCTCAGCGTCTGATGACGCCCATCAGCAGCGTCACGAGGAAGATCACGATAAAAATAAAGAACAGCACCTTCGCGATTTCGGCAGCGCCGGCGGCGATACCGCCAAATCCGAAGATGGCCGCGATAATGGCAATGACTAAAAAGATGGCAGCGTATCGAAGCATGGCAGTCTCCATCGTTGGATTGCTGGACAGGTCGATGCAGCGATCGACCGATACGCGGGAACCGCGTCGGCAGCCACACGCGCCACCGTCACGGCATCGAGCAACACCCGTGCCCATCGTGCCATCATAGGCAGGCTCGTGGCCCCCAGGCAATTGGCGACAATCGTCGACTCATGACAGCCAGTTTTCTCGCACACATCGGAATTTCGTGGATCGTCATCGCCTGCGTGGTGGTGGCGATACTGCTGTTGTCGGTTGCGTGGCTGCGGCCCGCGATCACCGCGTGCAAGCGGGTTTCGGCGACGGGCATCGGGTCCGTCGCGTTCTTCTACGGCGCGAGCGTGCAGGCCGAGCAGTTCGAGCCGTTCGATACTGTCGTGCTCGAACCCGATAGCGGATTCGATCCGCTCGCGCACACGGCGCACTGTCCGAACTGGTATGCGTATGTGAGCGTCGGCGAGGTGACGAAGCAGCGCGCGTACTACACGAAAATGCCGCAGACGTGGTTTGCAGGCCGCAATGAAGCGTGGGCGTCGACGGTCGTCGATCAGACGGCCCCGGGCTGGCCAGAGTTCGTTGTCGGCGAGATCATCGGGCCGCTGTGGGAGCGCGGCTATCGCGGCTTTTTTCTCGACACGCTCGACTCGCATCAGCTTGTCGCGAAGACGGATGTGGAGCGGGCGCGGCAGCAGGCAGGCTTGATCGCGGTGCTGCGCGCAGTGAAGGCGCGATATCCGCAGGCCCAGTTGATATTGAATCGCGGCTTCGAGATCCTGCCTTATGTGCATGATCAGATCGCGGCGGTCGCGTTCGAATCGCTGTTCGGCCGCTGGGATCAAGCGAACCGGCGCTATGACGAAGTGCCCGGCAACGACCGCGAATGGCTGCTCGGCCAGGCGCGCACGATATGCGAGCGCTACGGGCTACCCGTCATTTCAATCGACTATTGTCCGCCGGATGACGACGCACGCCGCCGCGAGATCGCGCTGAAGATCGCCGCGCTCGGCTTCGAGCCCTATGTGACGGACGGCGCGTTGCAGACGGTCGGCGTGGGCTGCGCGGCCGTCGAAGAGATCGCGCGTCCCACGAAGGTGACGTTCAAACGTTGAAGAGCCGGCGCGGCAATCGACGCGATCCGGCACCTGTCAGCGGGCTTAGCGCAACTGCGTGACGGCCAGCAGCAACACCATGCTGCCGATCGCGCCATCCAGCACGCGCCACGCGGTCGCGCGCCTGAAAAGCGGTGCGAGCGCGCGCGCGCCATAGCCCAGTGCAACGAACCAGATGGCGCTGACGGACATCGCGCCGACGGCGAACGCGGCGCGCGTGCCTTGCGCTTCGCGGGCGCCCGCTGTGCCGATCAGCAGAAACGTATCCAGATAGACATGCGGATTGAGCCATGTGAACGCGAGCGTCATCAGCACGATGGGCCACGCGCGTTGCATGGGCGGCGCGGCATCGCCTTTCGAATCGGTGTCGAGCACGGCATGCCCTGGGCGCAGCGCGCGCATCAGCGCGCTGATGCCGAACCACGCGAGATAAGCGAGGCCCACGTACAGCAGCGCGTGGATGAAAGCCGGATAACGCTCGACGAGCACCGATGCCCCGCCGACGCCCGCGCCGATCAGCAGAAAGTCCGACAGCGTGCACAGCAGCACGATCTTGCCGATATGCGAGCGCATGATGCCTTGACGCAACACGAATGCGTTTTGCGCGCCGATAGTGACGATGAGTGACGCGCAAAGCGCGGCGCCATGTGAAAAAGCCAGCCAGTTCATGATGTTTTGAGAAGGTGAATAGATTGCATGGCGCCAGTGTGCCGCGACCGTTAGAATAAGAGAAGCTAATTTATGTAATGCCGATTAAGGAGCGCTAATGCTCGACTATGCCTTGCTGGATGCGCTCGCGGCCGTCGTGCGCCACGGCTCGTTCGATCGCGCGGCGACCGCGCTCAACGTGACGCCTTCGGCCATATCGCAGCGCGTGAAGCTATTGGAAGAGCGCGTCGGCAGCGTGCTCGTCAAGCGCGGGCAGCCATGCACGGCGACCACGTCGGGCGCATTGCTGTGCCGGCATACGGAGCGCGTGCAACTGCTCGAAGCCGAACTCACGGGCCGCGTGCCCGATCTGCCCGGCGCGTTGCTCGAGCCGTGGCCGACGTTGCGCGTCGCCGTGAACGACGACAGCGTGGGCACGTGGTTCATCGACGCGATTGCCGACTTCTGCGCCGAGCGCGGCATGCTTCTCGATCTGGTGATCGACGATCAGGACCATACCGCGCAGCGCATCCGTGACGGCAGCGTGCAAGGGGCCGTGACGACGCAATCGGAGCCCGTGCAGGGTTGCCGTTCGACGCGGCTCGGCCGGATGCGCTATCTCGCCGTCTGCACGCCGGCGTATTTCGAGCGCTATTTCAGCGAAGGCATCGCGCGCGATACGCTGCGCCGCGCGCCGTGCGTCGATTTCAATCCGAAGGATCAGTTGCAGAAGCGCTTCGTGCGCAAGATCACGCGCGCCGAGCTCGATGCGCCGACGCACTGGATTCCGCACGTCTCCGGCTTTCTGCGTGCATGCTCGACGGGCCTGGGCTGGGGCATGTGCCCGGAACGGATGATCGCCGCGCAGCTTGAAAGCGGCGAACTGATCGACATGGCGCCGGGCAAGCATCTCGATGTCGACTTGTACTGGCAAAGCTGGCGCCTGTCGATCGGCTGGCTCGATGATTTTGGCGCGGCGCTGCGCAAGCGGTCCGCCGAATTTCTCGACTGACTCCTTGCATTCCTTCTTGGGCGAGATTCAATGCAGCCGGATCACAGGATGCACGCGGCGGCGCAGCCAATGACTCGCCGTATCGAGCGTCATGCGCGCGAAGCCGGTGAGCGTCATCACGTGCCGGCGATAGATCAGCCGGTAGACGACAGTCGCGAACCAGCCGTCGACGAACACGGGCCGCTCGCGCAATCCGCTCAGGCTGCCGATCGTGCCGACATCGCCGAAGCCGACCAGCGTGCCCGCATCGCGATACGTGAACGCCGGCAGCGTTTCACCGCCGACACGGCATTTCAGCGCGCGAGCAAGAAACATCGCCTGCTGATGCGCGACCTGCGCACGCGGCGCGAGAAAGCCGTCCGCATCTGACGGACAAGCAGCGCAATCGCCGAGCGCGAACACGTTGGCGTCCGTCGTCGTCTGCAGCGTGCGGTTCACGAGCACCTGTGCGTTGCGATTCACGGCGATGCCGTCGAGCGCGCGCAACACGGGCGGCCCTGCAATGCCTGCCGTCCAGATCGCGATGTCGCTTGCGAGTTGCTGGCCGTCGTGCGTGAGGACAGCCTCTTCGCGCACTTCGGTGACGCGCGTATTCGTGAGCACGTCGACGCCGAGCCCGCCGAGAATCCGCTGCGCGCGGGCCGAAATGCGTTGCGACAACGCGGGCAATACGCGATCGGTGCCTTCGATCAGCCTGATGCAAAAGTCGCGCTCGGGATCGAGTGCGAAGAGGCTATAGCGGTGCATCAAACGGATGCTGTCACGCAGCGCGGCCGCGAGTTCGACGCCCGTCGCGCCCGCGCCGATGATGTTGATCGACACAGGCTGCACGTGTTGCGCGCCGCTCACGCGCCGCACGTGGTTCGCTCGCGTGCACGCATCGAGCAGCTTGCGGCGAAACGATTCCGCGTGTGTGACGGACTCCAGCGGCAGCGCATGTTCGGCCGCGCCTCGCACGCCGAAATAGTTGGTCACGCTACCCATCGCAAGCACGAGCGTATCGAACGCGATGTCGCGCGCGGGCAGCACTTCGCGGCAATCCGCGTCGAGCGTCGCGCCGATCGTGATGCGGCGCTGCGCGCGATCGAGCGATTGCAGCGAGCCCTGTTCGAACTCAAAGCCATGACGCCGCGCCTGCACCGCATATTGCAGCTGATGCGTGGCGGGATCGATCTGCCCTGACGCGGCTTCGTGCAGCAGCGGCTTCCAGAAGTGCGTCGGCGAGCGGTCGACGAGAACGATCCGCGCCCGTCCACTCTTGCCGAGCGATTCGCCGAGCCGCGTCGCGAGTCCCAGTCCGCCGACGCCGCCGCCAACGATGACGATGCGGTGCGGCGCGGAGTGCGTGCTGCTTGCTGTGTGTCGATCGATCGAAGCCATGACGTGTACTCTCCTGAACGTTTTCAATTCGATTCATGCGACAACTTCATCATTGAGGTCGAGTATAGAATCGGGGAAAACAGCAGCACAATTTAATGTTTGTACGAAACATATAGGTTTTTGCTTATGCTAAAGGCGGCGACGTTTCGTCAATTGAAGGCACTTCATACGGTGGCGAAGCTCGGCAGCGTGTCGGGTGCGGCGGAAGAGTTGCGCCTGACGCAGCCGGCCGTGTCGCTGCAAATCCGCTTGCTCGAAGAGGCCGCGGGCGCGCCGCTGTTGCAGCGCGTGGGCCGTGGCGTGCAACTGACGGCGGCGGGAGAAATCCTCGCACGCTATGCGCTCGAAATCCTCGACTTGTGGAACGGCGCCGCCGACGATCTCGCCGCGTTGCACGGCGAGCAGGGCGGCACGCTGCGGATCGGCGCAATCACGACGGCCGAGTATCTGATCCCGCCGTTTCTCGTGCGCTTTACCGAGGCGCGTCCGCAGGTGAAGGTGCAGTTCAAGGTCGGCAACCGCGCGGACATCATTCGCATGCTCGCGACGCATGAAATCGATCTCGCCGTGATGGGCAGCCCGCCGCGCGAGTTGCGCACGGTCGCCACGGCCTTCGCGAAGCATCCGATGGCGTTCGTCGCGTCGCCGTCACATCCGTTGATGAAGAAGAAGCGCCTGACCCTCGGCGATCTGGAATCCGCGAACCTGTTCGTGCGCGAGCGCGGCTCGGGCACACGCTCGACCGTCGAGAATCTGTTCCGGCAGGCAGGGCACAAGATTCACATCGGCTCCGAGCTGTCGAGCAACGAAGCGATCAAGCAGCTGGTGGAAGCGGGCCTCGGCATTTCGTTTCTGTCGCTGCATGCGTGCACGCTGGAATTTCAGGCGGGGCTGCTCGCGCTGCTGCCGCTGCCCGACAACCCGATCGAGCGCGACTGGTACGTGATGCATGTATCGGACAAGCGCTTGCCACGCGTCGCGAGCCTGTTTCGCGACTTCCTGATCGACGAGGGCATGACGGGCAGTGTGCCGATTCCAATGCCGTCCGTCGCGGCGGCGAGGAAGCGGCGTCGCGTGAAATCCGCCGGCTTGCGTTGAGAACGTGATTGAAGTGCGGCCGAAGCCGCGCGCCGATGTTAATTCGATTTTGCCGCGACGTTACTCCACCCGCTTGAACGGCCCTTCGTCGGACGGCGCTGGCTTCGCTTGCAGATCGTCGTCGGCGGCATCGCGCGTCTCGGGCATCGCGGCCCACACGAGCAGCACCGCAAGCGCACCCGCGCCCGCGAGTCCGAAGAAGCTGATAGCGCTGCCGAAACGATCGGCGATGAAACCCGCGAGCGCTGTCGAGAACGTCGCGCCGATCCCCGCCGCAAGACCGAACAGGCCGATCGTGAGGTTGTAGCGGCCCTTGCCGCCCGCCACGTCGGCGGCGATCAGCGGCAGCATCACGCCGAACACGGCGGCGCTCACGCCGTCGAGCATCTGCACGGGCACGAGCAGATACGGGCTGCTCACGCCCGCGAACAGCAGCGCGCGCAACGGCAATGCGGAGAAGCCCAGCAGCAGGATAGGGCGGCGTCCCCAGCGCTCTGCCGTGCGTCCGACCCACGGCGACAGCATCGCGACGATCGCTTGCGGCACGATGATGCAAGCCGCGATCACGAGTTGAACGTTGTCGCCCATGCCCGCCGTCACTTCGCCTGCGGCGAGATTCAGCATCGCCGCGTTCGACAGGTGGAACAGCACGACGCACGCTGCGAACACCAGCATGCGCTTGTCGCGCAGCAACTCGAAGATCGACTCCTTTTCCTCGTGCTCGCTGGAATCCTTCTTCGCGGGCACGTGCGCCGGCGCGTGATGCGACGGCATCGTGATCATCGACAGCGCGATCAGAGCGGGCGCCGCGAGCGCAGCCGTCAGCCAGAACACGGCGCGCGCGGAGAAGTACTCGCCGAACAGGCCCATCAAGCCCGCAGCGACGGCGCTGCCGATCGACGCCCAGCGCGCGTTGCGTCCGAGCCGGTCGCCGAGATCGTGCCGTCCGACGAGCGCAAACGAGATGGCCGCCATTGCTGGCACGAGCATGCAGCTCGCGAAGCCGTGAAAGACTTCGGCGGCCATCACGGGCAGCACGGTCGGGCTTGCCGCGAGCAGCACGGCGCTCAGGATGATCGCGATGATCGCCCAGGCGGCGGCGCCTTTCTTGTTGCGCAGCGCGTCGACGGCGGCGCCGCCCGGCACCTGGCTCACCATCGCGCTGATCGTGCCGATCGAAAGGGCGAGACCGATCTCGCCCTGTGTCCACTTGTGCGACGCGAGGTACGAAGCAATGAACGGCCCGAACCCCGTCTGCACGTTCGCGACGAAAAAGTTAAGCCAGTCGAGGGCGCGGAGACTGCGTGCGTTGACCATGAGACGGCTCGTCATCGTGAATTGCGTGCGGTTGATGCCGCCGCAGCGGACGACGAAGGGCCAGCTGCCGCGGCGGCTGGAGGTGGTGCGGGCGGTGCAGGTGAGACGGCGTGAATCGGCTTGTCCGTCTCATAGGATGGCGACGCCTTGATCTGCGCGTCATTGAGGTCCATCAACGGGCGCAGCGTCTTGTCCTTTGTGACGAAGCGCAGCGCCGACCAGTTCGCGGCGATCATCCGGCGATCGGGGCTGATGATGCCGCTCACGTCGAGCACGATGGCCTGCGGCTGCGCATTCGCGTCGATCAGCACGTCGATCACGCGGCCGACCTTGCCGCCGTTCGGGCGCTCGACATCCGCATCCATCAGTTCCAGTTGACCGGGAGGCACGGCGGGCGGGGCCGTCACGGCGGCGAGCGGCGTCGCGAGCGCGGCCGACGGCTTCGGCTGGCTGGCCGCTGCCAGCTGATTCGGCGGCACGGTGATCGTGATCGGCGCGCCCTTCGCGTTCGGCGTGAAGCGGAATGCCGTCCACGGAAATCCGACCTTGCGGTCGCCGACGCCGAGAAAGCCCTGCAGGTTCACGATCATCAGGCGCGGCGTGCCGCTCGCGTCCGCCGTCATGTCGACGGCGCGGCCGAGCACCTTGCCGTCGCTCTTCTGCACTTCGCTGTCGAGCAGGCCGTGCGTCGCGTTGCGGTCAATCACGCGCGTCGTGATGATGGGGGCGGGAGCGGGCGGCGGAGGCGGCGGCGGGGGCGCGACGACGGGCGGCGGCGGCTCCGGCTTGCGCGGACGCACGACGGGAGGACGCGGCTTCTTCGGTTCCTTCGGCTCGACTGTTTCGACGGGGCCCGGCTCAGGCTCGGATGCGGCGACGGGCGCGGGGACGTTCAGCAGCGTCACCGTCGCTTCGCTGATGGGCGCGGGCGGCTGTTCGGTCGGCCCGAACAGGCTGCACCCCGACAGTATCGCGATCAAGGCCGCAAAAACGGCCAGAAACAAAAGACGGAAGGCTGGACGTAGGAAACCGCCATTCATCAAGTGGGACTCCGTGGCCAGGGCGGCAGGCCGATGCAGGTGCTGTCGCAAAGAAACGATCGAGAGACTCTTGCGGGCATCGAAAGCCTCGCCGGCAATGCATTAAAGGCGTGGTTTGCCGAGAGTTTAACCTGTGACGCTGCGCGGCCCTTGTTTCGTCTGCGTTTGCGGGCAGCGCAACACTACGGCGCCGCCTCGCAAACGACCCTGCAAATGCAGTGTGCAGCATTCGACATCGGCTTCAAAGCGCTTACAGCAGCGCTTGCGCGCCTGTCGGGCCGCGCGAAGGGCGTAGGTGTTAACACGTGGGCCGCGAGCGCGGGTTGCCGTGATTCAAACGATATAAGGATCGCGACATGCCCGGCATCTTTTTATCGCGATGGGACTTATAAGGTGATTCGCCTAACCTTCGCCTCAGCATAAAAAGAACAACGGCGCGACGCGTGACGACAGATGGCATGACAAACGACGTCGACCAGCGCGCCGAGGGCCGGAAAGCGCAACACATACCGACTACTCAACGAGACGAACCTGATGACGGCGCCCGATGAAGAGGCCGCCGTTTCAGCATGC
This sequence comes from Paraburkholderia diazotrophica, assembly GCF_038900755.1. Lineage (GTDB taxonomy): Bacteria > Pseudomonadota > Gammaproteobacteria > Burkholderiales > Burkholderiaceae > Paraburkholderia > Paraburkholderia diazotrophica_A. The sequence continues at coordinate 522,474 of NZ_JBBPEN010000005.1, read as the reverse complement.
TGATAAAGGAGGCACTCATCATGATGGAACCCCAGGCCCAGAGCATCGCGGAAGCCAGCGGGAGCGAGGTGTTCGAAGGCACCCGCGACGGGCAGACGTTCATCGACCGTTTTTTCGGCATCACCGCGCGCGGCAGCACGGGACGTCAGGAGATCATCGCAGGCATCACGACGTTTCTCGCGATGGTGTATTCCGTGTTCGTCGTGCCGGGCATGTTCGGCAAGGCGGGTTTCGACACGAGTGCCGTGTTCGTCGCCGTGTGCCTGACGACGGCCTTCGGTTCGCTTCTGATGGGCCTCTGGGCGCGTCTGCCGATCGCGATCGGCTGCGCGATCTCGCTCACTGCATTCACCGCGTTCGGCCTTGTGCTCGGCAAGGGCTTGCATCCGAATGTGGCGCTCGGTGCGGTGTTCCTGATGGGCCTCGTTTTCACGGCGATTTCGGTGACGGGCGTGCGCTCGTGGATTCTGCGCAATCTGCCTGCGGGCGTCGCCCACGGCACGGGCATCGGCATCGGGCTCTTTCTGCTGCTGATCGCGGCCAATGACGTGGGGCTCGTCGTGAAGAATCCGGGGCCGGGGCTGCCCGTGTCGCTGGGCCATATCACGTCGCTGCCGGTGCTGATGTCGGTGGGCGGCCTTGCTGCGATCTTCGGTCTTGTCCGCCGTCGCGTGCCGGGCTCGATCCTGATCGTGATCGTCGCGATCTCGGCGCTCGCGCTGCTGATCGATCCCGCCGTCGTGTTTCATGGCGTGTTCGCATTGCCGTCGCTGAGCATGCCGGGGCACGCTTCGCTGATCGGCGCGATGGACATCAAGGGCGCGTTGTCGCTTGCGGTGCTGCCTAGCGTGCTCGCGCTTGTGATGACGGCTGTGTTCGACGCGACGGGGACGATACGCGCCGTCGCGGGCCAGGCGGGCCAGCTCGACGAGAACGGCCGCATCATCAACGGCGGTCGCGCGCTGACGGCCGACTCGCTTAGCTCGATCTTCTCCGGCCTGATGGGCGGCGCGCCGGCTGCCGCTTACATCGAGTCGACGGTGGGCGTCGCGGCGGGCGCGAAGACGGGTCTGGCGGCTGCCGTGGTCGGCTTGCTGTTCCTCGTCGTGATGTTCCTCTCGCCGCTCGCCGGTCTCGTGCCTTCGTATGCAACGGCGCCCGCGCTGATGTATGTCGGTTTGCTGATGCTCTCCAGCGTGAGCAAGCTGCACATGGACGATATGGTCGATTCGATGTCCGGCCTCGTATGCGCCGTGTTCATCGTGCTGACGGCCAACATCGTCACGGGCATCATGCTGGGCTTCTGCACGCTTGTGATCGGCCGCGTGGTCAGCGGCGAATGGCGCAAGCTGAATGTGGGCACGGTCGCGATCGCTATCGTGCTGGCTGTGTTCTATCTGGGCGGCTGGGCGATCTGATTCTTCCCTCTGTCTCCCGTTCGTCCGCGGCGCGCAAAGCAAATCACACGAAAGCTGTCGCAGACGAAAACCTGGCCTTGACGCCGGCCTTGACACATCGCGTCAGCCGCCTATACTTAACCTCATGGTTAAGTTTCAGGACGACACGCTCGATCGCACATTCGCGGCGCTGGCCGACCCCACGCGCCGCGCGATGCTGTCGCGTCTGTCCGATAGCGTGGACCTGTCCGTCTCCGAACTCGCCGAGCCGTTCGCGATGTCGCTGCCCGCCGTGATGAAGCACCTCGACGTGCTGTCGGACGCGGGCCTCGTCACGCGGACCAAGACGGGCCGCACGGTCGCGTGCCGTCTGTCGGCAGGGCCGATGGAGGAAGCGATGGAATGGCTGCGCCGCTATCAGCGGTTCTGGTCCGAAGCGCTCGATCAACTGGCCGCCTACGTGGAGGAACAGTCATGCCCGACCGCCCCAGTCTTACGCTCCATCGACACATCAGCGCGTCCCCGGCGAAAGTCTTCAGCGCGTGGACGGACCCGCAGCAAATCGTGAAGTGGCTGCATCCGGGCGGCTGCAACGTCATTCAGGCCGAGATGGAGCTGAAGGTGGGCGGCCGCTTTCACATCATCATGCGCGCGCCCGACGGCGAAGAACATGATGCGAGCGGCGTTTTTCGCGAAATCGCGCTGAACGAAAAGCTCGTCTACACATGGGCGTTTCGCTCGACGCCGGAACGTGAGTCCATCGTCACATTCATGCTGAAGCCTGACGGCGACGGCACGTGGCTCACGCTGAAGCACGAACAGTTCTTCGACGAAGCTGCGCGCGATGCGCATCGGGGCGGATGGTCGGAAGCGCTGGACGGACTCGAACACTATTTCTCGTGAAGGCCTCGCTCGCCTGCATCGAGCGAAAGCAGGGCGAACGGGCCGCGCAACCGGAGGAGCAGATGGAACAGCACAAGATCGTTTCACGCGAAGAATGGCTTGCTGCGCAACGCGCGCATCTCGTCGAAGAAAAGGCGTTCACACGCGCACGCGACGCGCTTGCGAAGAAACGCCAGGCGCTGCCGTGGGTGAAAGTCGACAAGACGTATACGTTCGATACGCCCGATGGCAAGAAGACGCTCGCGGACCTTTTCGCGGGACGCAGCCAGTTGATCGTCTATCACTTCATGCTCGGACCCGACTGGGAGCAGGGCTGCCCCGGCTGTTCGTTCCTGTCCGATCATATCGACGGCGCGCTCGTGCATCTCGCGCATCGCGACGTGACGTATGTGGCCGTGTCGCGTGCGCCGCTCGCGAAAATCGACGCGTACAGGAAACGCATGGGCTGGCAATTCCCGTGGGTATCGTCGTTCGGCAGCGACTTCAATTACGACTTCAACGTATCGTTCACGCCGGAGCAGGAAGCCGAAGGCAAGGTGTTCTACAACTTCGACACGCAGGACTACGCGTGCGACGAACTGCCCGGCATGAGCGTGTTCTTCAGGAACGACGAGGGCGAAATCTTCCGCACGTTTGCGTCGTATGCGCGCGGCGGCGAGCCGCTGATCGGCACATATACGCTGCTCGATTACGTGCCCAAGGGCCGCGACGAAGACGAGAACAAGATGATGGGCTGGTTGCGCCGTCACGACAGTTATGAAGACGGCGTGACGGGCAAATCGCTGACGGAAGGAAAAGAGGCGGATGCGTGCTGCCATCCGGCAGCGCACAAGTGACAAGTGAACGCGCGAGCAGTCAGGACAGCGGGATCTAGCCCCGCGTTTACAGCGACATTTCGAACGCAGGCTTGAGAAAGAGTTCGATGGCCATCACGACCAGGCCCATCGCGCCTGACGCGAGCGTGAGCGTGCCGTATTCGTCGTAACGCGAGTCGTACAGGCACGCGATCACGAAGAGAATCGCGAGCAGATTCGTCAGCCAGTCGAAATTGAGTGCAAGCAGCATTGAATGATCCGGGCTCGTGCCGATAGATCAAAATCGTCGTGATCCTGATCGAACGGATTCTAGCGATGCGAGCTTACGGATAAGCAACAGCCGGGCTTACAGCGCGTGCGCCGGACAACGTTCTGCGCGCGCTTTTACACGTTCCTTTACACGTCCCTTTACGCGTTCTTCTGCGCGTCTTTCATCATGTCGTTTTCGATCCAGTCGATCACCGACGTGCGCGTCGGTTGCCAGCCGAGCAGATCGCGCGCGCGGGTGCCGCGCACGCGGCTGTTCGAGCCGAGCCCGTACGACGCCATTTCATAGCCCCATTCGGCGATCGCCTGACCGAGCGGCCAGTCTTGCGGGGGACCGAGATGCAGTGCCTTTGCGATGGCCGCGCTCATGTCGCGGAACGACGCTTCGCCGCTTTCGACGAAATAGAACGTGCCCGCCGGGCTCTTCTCCAGCGCGAGTCGATACAGTTCGACGACGTCGTCGATAAATACGTTCGACCAGATATTGCCGCCGCTGCCGACATGCCGCACGACGCCGCTCGCCTGCGCCTGACGCAGCAGGCGCGGCACCTGCACGCTCGCGCTGCCTTTGACGGCGCCGCGCCCATAGATCAGCGTATTGCACAGCACCGACGAACGAATGCCGCGCTGCGCCGCATCGAGTACGAGCCGGTCGATCGCGACGCGCGGCGCCTTGTCGGCCGTCGGCTCAGGCAGCGCATCTTCCGTGTAGATCTTCGCGTTGCCGCGTTCGCCGCCCGACGCATCGCCGACGATGCTCGATCCGCTCGTATGCAGGAGCGGCTTGCCGGAGCCCGCGAGTCCTTCGATCAGCGCAACGATTGCGCCGCGATGGTCGCTGCTCGCCGCATTGACGACGGCGTCGGCGGCTTGCGCCTGCACGATCAGCAAGTCGCGATCGTCGAGCGTGCCGACGACGGGCTCGATGCCGAGGCGTTTGAGTTCGGCTGCATGTTCCGGGTTGCGGATAAGACCCGTCACGCGATGGCCCGCGCGCACGAGCCCGGCTGCAAGCGATCCGCCGATAAAGCCGCTTGCGCCTGTCACGAAGATGTTCAAAACGTTCTCCTTGCGAGAAAAGACTTGGGACGGCGTCAGTATGGCGTCGCAAGGGGCGTGCGAAAAGCGTGTGGGGCTCAAATCAATCTTGATTCGAAATCAAGAATGCGGGCGCGTGGCGGACGTCGGCTGACGCCGCCGTTTTTTGTCCGCTTGCCAACGCGCAAACCCGACGTGTATATACAAGTTATCGAAGCGGACCGGAAACGCACACCTATAAAGATGCGAACTGCCCGATCGTGACGCAGCGGCGAACACTGCCAGATCCATGCCAGACCGTCTTCATGGATCTAATGGAAACTCCTTACGCGAATCCGCAAAATTTGAGTTGTATATACAAGCTGCGGCCGCTACACTTCTCGAAATTGTATAGACAGGAACTCACATCATGATCCTCACGCCCGGCTCCCTGACTCTGCCCCAACTGCGCCAGATCGCACGCGAACAGGTGACGTTGCAACTCGATCCCGCGAGCTTTGCCGCCATCGACGCCTGCGCTCAAGCCGTCGCGGACATCGCCGCGAAGGGCGAGCCGGCGTACGGCATCAACACGGGCTTTGGCCGTCTCGCGAGCACGCATATCCCGCACGATCAGCTTGAGCTGCTGCAGCGCAATCTGGTGCTCTCGCATGCGGTCGGCGTCGGCGAGCCGATGTCGCTGCCCGTCGTGCGCCTCTTGATGGCGCTCAAGCTGTCGAGCCTCGGCCGCGGCCACTCGGGCATCCGCCGCGAAGTGATGGACGCGCTGATCAAGCTGTTCAACGCCGACGTGCTGCCCGTGATACCCGTGAAGGGCTCGGTCGGCGCATCGGGCGACCTCGCGCCGCTCGCGCATATGTCGGCCGTGCTGCTCGGCGTCGGCGAAGTGTTCGTGAAGGGCGAGCGCATCCCTGCGACGGAAGGCCTGCGTCTCGTCGGCCTCAAGCCGCTGACACTGCAAGCGAAGGAAGGCCTCGCGCTCTTGAACGGCACGCAGGCATCGACGGCGCTCGCGCTCTACAACATGTTCGCGATCGAAGACCTGTATCGCGTCGGCCTCGTGGCAGGCGCGTTGTCCGTCGATGCGGCGGCCGGCTCCGTCAAGCCGTTCGACGCGCGCATTCACGCATTGCGCGGCCATCAAGGCCAGATGGATGCGGCGTCGTCGTACCGCGCGCTGCTCGACGGTTCCGCGATCAATCTGTCGCATCGCGATTGCGGCAAAGTGCAGGACCCGTACAGCTTGCGCTGCCAGCCGCAGGTGATGGGTGCGTGCCTCGACCAGATGCGCGCGGCCGCGCAAGTGCTGCTCGTCGAAGCGAACGCCGTGTCCGACAACCCGCTGATCTTCCCGGACACGGGCGAAGTGCTGTCGGGCGGCAACTTCCACGCGGAGCCCGTCGCGTTCGCCGCCGACAATCTCGCGCTCGCCGCATCGGAAATCGGCGCGCTCGCCGAGCGCCGCATCGCGCTGCTGATCGACGCGACGCTGTCGGGTCTGCCGCCGTTCCTCGTCAAGGATGGCGGCGTGAACTCGGGCTTCATGATCGCGCACGTTACGGCAGCCGCGCTCGCATCCGAGAACAAGACGCTGGCGCATCCGGCATCCGTCGATTCGCTGCCCACGTCGGCGAATCAGGAAGATCACGTGTCGATGGCGACCTTCGCCGCGCGCAAGCTCGCCGACATCGCCGACAACACGGCCAACATCCTGTCGATCGAACTGCTCGCCGCCGCGCAAGGCGTCGATCTGCGCGCGCCGCACAAGACGAGCCCCGCGCTGCAAAATGTGATGGACACGGTGCGCGCGCACGTCGCGCACTACGAGCTGGACCATTACTTCGCGCCCGATATCGCAGCGATCACGAAGCTCGTGCAGGACGGCACGATCGCGGCGCACAGCCCGTTCTCGTTCGTCTCCGAGCAACGCTAAACCACTTGCACAGCGGCAGAGCGAGAGATGCCCGGCATGAACGCACCGGCCTATCAGGGAATCAAGGACTTCATCCTCGCCCGCATCCACGCGGGCGAATGGAGCGAAGGCCACCAGGTTCCATCGGAGAACGAGCTTGCACGCGAGTTCAACGTCGCGCGCATGACGGTCAACCGCGCGCTGCGCGAACTGACGGCCGAGCAGGTGCTCACGCGCGTTCAGGGCTCGGGCACCTTCGTCGCGCGGCCGAAATACGAGTCGACGCTGGTGGCGATCCGCAGCATCTCGGATGAGATCGTCGCGCGCGGCCATCGGTATCACGCGAACGTGCTGCACGTGGGCGCCGCAATCGCCGACGAAGAGCTCGCCGCTGAAATGCAGGTGAGCGCGGGCAGTCCGATCTTTCATTCGCGTGTGCTGCATTTCGAAAACGACGAGCCGGTGCAGCTCGAAGAACGCTGGGTCAATCCCGCCGTCGCGCCCGAATACGCGTTGCAGGACTTCACGAACACGACGCCGAACCAGTACCTCGTGCGCGTCGCGCCGTTGCAGCGCGTCGAGTACCGCATCGAAGCGTCCGCGCCGGACGCCGACACGCGCCGGCTTCTGACAATGGACGACGTCGAGCCGTGCCTCGTGCTGCATCGACGCACGTGGTCGCAGAGCGTGGTCGCGTCCATTGCGAATCTCTGGCATCCGGGCAACCGTTACCGGTTCACCGGCCACTTCTGACATTGCTGATTTCGTTTCCGCTCGCTCCGTTCAATCCATTCGCTCAGTCATCACGTCAGTCATCACCGTTACTAGCGCTTCCGAGGGCAACATGAACAACCCGAAACACATCGACCCGCGTCTCGACCCGACCCGCACGATCCGCGCGCCGCGCGGCAGCGAGAAAACCTGCAAGACCTGGATCGCGGAAGCCGCGTACCGGATGATCCAGAACAATCTGGACCCGGAAGTGGCGGAGCATCCGCATGCGCTCGTCGTGTACGGCGGCATCGGCCGCGCGGCGCGCAACTGGGATTGCTTCGATCAGATCCTCGCATCGCTGAAGGACCTCGAAGAGAACGAGACGCTGCTGGTGCAATCGGGCAAGCCCGTCGGCGTGTTCCGCACGCACGCCGATGCGCCGCGCGTGCTGCTCGCGAACTCGAACCTCGTGCCGCACTGGGCGACCTGGGACCACTTTCACGAACTCGACCGCAAGGGCCTGATGATGTACGGCCAGATGACGGCGGGCAGCTGGATCTACATCGGCAGCCAGGGCATCGTGCAGGGCACGTACGAGACGTTCTTCTCAGTGGCGAACCAGCACTTCAACGGCAATCCGAAGGGCCGCTGGATTCTGACGGGCGGTCTCGGCGGCATGGGCGGCGCGCAGCCGCTCGCGGCGACGATGGCCGGCTTCTCGATGATCGCCGTCGAGTGCGACGAGACGCGCATCGATTTCCGTCTGAAGACGCGCTACGTCGACAAGAAGGCGAAGACGCTCGACGAAGCGCTCGCGATGATCGACGAAGCGAAGAAAGCGGGCACGCCCGTCTCGATCGGCCTGCTCGGCAACGCCGCCGACGTGTTCGCGGAACTGGTTGCGCGCAATATCACGCCTGACTGCGTGACCGACCAGACGAGCGCGCACGACCCCATTCACGGCTACCTGCCGCAAGGCTGGACGATCGAAGACTGGCGCGAGCGTCAGAAGACGGACCCGCAGAGCATCGTGACGCCCGCGAAGCAGTCGATGGCGAAGCAGGTGCAGGCGATGCTCACGCTGCAACAGCGCGGCGCGGCGACGCTCGACTACGGCAACAACATCCGTCAGATGGCGCTCGAAATGGGCGTGCAGAACGCATTCGATTTCCCTGGCTTCGTGCCCGCGTATATCCGTCCGTTGTTCTGCGAAGGCAAGGGGCCGTTCCGCTGGGTCGCGCTGTCGGGCGATCCCGAGGACATCTACAAGACGGACGCGAAGGTCAAGGAACTGATCCCCGACGATCCGCACCTGCACAACTGGCTCGACATGGCGCGCGAGCGCATCGCGTTCCAGGGCTTGCCGGCGCGTATCTGCTGGGTCGGCGTAAAGGACCGCTATCGTCTGGGTCAGGCGTTCAACGAAATGGTCAAGAAGGGCGAGCTGAAGGCACCTATCGTGATCGGCCGCGATCACCTCGATACGGGATCGGTGGCGAGCCCGAACCGCGAAACGGAATCGATGAAGGACGGCTCCGATGCCGTCAGCGACTGGCCGCTGCTCAACGCGCTGCTGAACACGGCGGGCGGCGCATCGTGGGTGTCGCTGCATCATGGCGGCGGCGTCGGCATGGGCTTCTCCCAGCATGCTGGCGTCGTGATCGTCGCCGATGGCTCGGACGCCGCGCATGAGCGCCTTGGCCGCGTGCTGTTCAACGATCCCGCGACGGGCGTGATGCGTCACGCGGACGCCGGTTACGAGCTCGCGCAGAAGACCGCGCGCGAAGCCGGTCTCAAGCTGCCGATGCTGGGCCGCTGATCGTGGCCGCGACGTCATCGTCCGCAAGCGTGTCGCTGATCCGCGGCGCGGATGTCGTGGCGTCGCCGTGGAAAAACGGCGGCGGCGTCACGCGCGAAGTCGCGGCTCATCCCGCGGGCGCGGCGCTCGATGCGTTCGTGTGGCGCGTGAGCGTCGCCGATGTCGGCGCGGCCGGTCCGTTCTCGCGCTTCGCGGGCATCGACCGGACGCTCGTGCTGCTGTCGGGCGCGGGCATGCTGCTCGAAGGCGATGAAGGGGCGCATGCGTTGCGCGAGCCGCTCGACGTGGCGCGCTTCAAGGGCGAGACGGCCATCGACGCGCGTCTCGTCGACGGCCCGACGCGCGACTTCAATCTGATGGTGCGGCGTGGCGCGGCAACGGGCGACGTCGCGATCTGGCGCGACGAAGTGCGCGCGCAACTCGACGCCGATGTCGTGCTGCTGTTCTGCGCGCAAGGTTCGCTCGATGTCGCGCTCGCAGGCGATACAAAAGCCACGCTCGCGTCCAACGACACCTTGCGCATCGACAACGCTCGCGCATTGCGATGCGAGGTCGAGGGGACGGGCGCGTTGCTCGCCGTCTGCATCCGCTATACCGAACCACCGCAAGCCTGAGCATCGCGGCTTGCTTCGAACGGACAGCCTTCGACGAAACCGACAATGAAGCCAACCGTCTGGAACCATCTGAAGCTCTGCGCGCAGGGCAACCCCAACGAAACGATCGACGATGCCGCGATCGCCGTCGAGAACGGCCGCATCGCGTGGCTCGGCGCGGCGCGCGAGATGCCCGCGCAATATACGGCCTGGTCGCGCGAGGACCTGAGCGGCGCGTGGGTGACGCCGGGGCTCGTCGATTGCCACACGCATCTCGTGTACGGCGGCCAGCGCGCCGATGAGTTTGCGCAGCGTCTCGCAGGCGTGAGCTACGAAGAAATCGCGAAGCAGGGCGGCGGGATCGTGTCGACGGTGCGCGCGACGCGCGCCGCCGACGACGCATCGCTCTTCAGTCAGTCGGCGGCGCGGCTCGAACCGATGCTCGCCGAAGGCGTGACGGCCATCGAAATCAAGTCCGGCTACGGGCTCGACCTGCAAAGCGAGCGCAAGATGCTGCGTGTCGCGCGGCAACTGGGCGAGCGTTATCCCGTGACGGTCTACACGACGTTTCTCGGCGCGCACGCGTTGCCGCCGGAGTTCGCGGGCCGCGCAGACGACTACATCGATGAAGTGTGCGAGCGCATGCTGCCCGCGCTCGCCGACGAAGGGCTCGTCGATGCCGTCGACGTCTTCTGCGAGCGCATCGGCTTTTCGCTCGAACAGAGCGAGCGCGTGTTCAACGCGGCGGCGCGGTGCGGACTGCCTGTCAAGATGCACGCGGAGCAGTTGTCGAACAGCGGCGGCACCGCGCTTGCCGCGCGTCATCGCGCGTTGTCGGCGGATCATCTGGAGTTTCTCGACGAAGCGGGCGTTGCCGCGATGAAGGAAGCGGGCACCGTCGCCGTGCTGCTGCCCGGCGCGTTCTACTTCATCCGCGAAACGCAGTTGCCGCCGCTCGACCTGCTGCGCCGCTACGACGTGCCGATTGCAATTTCGACCGACAGCAATCCCGGCACATCGCCCGCGACCTCGCTGCTGCTGATGATGAACATGGCGACGACGCTCTTCCGGATGACCGTGCCCGAAGTGCTGCAAGGCGTGACGCGTCATGCGGCGCAGGCGCTCGGCAATGCGGATACGCATGGCGCGCTCGCGATCGGGCGTGCCGCCGACTTCGCGGTGTGGTCGGTGCAATCGCTCGCGGAACTCGCGTACTGGATCGGGCGTCCGCTGTGCGAGCGCGTCGTGCGCGGCGGCGAAACCGTCTATACGCGGCGCGGCTGATTCGCGCGCGGGAACACGCGTAAAGGCACGGAAACACGCACAGAAACACGCACGAGCACGCGATCAAAGCAAGCCAACGCAACGACAGCCCAATACGACATGACTCAAGCCACTCAATCGCTTTTCGCCGATCACGCGTTCCTGCCCGAAGGCTGGCGTCGCAATGTGCTGCTGCAATGGGACGCGCACGGCGCGCTGCTTTCCGTCACGCCCGACGCGCAAGCGCCCGCGGGCGTCGCGCGGGCGAGCGGCCCCGTCTTGCCCGGCATGCCGAATCTTCATTCGCACGCGTTTCAGCGCGCGATGGCGGGCCTCACCGAATACCGCGCCGGAGGCCCGGGTGCAACCGACAACTTCTGGAGCTGGCGCGACCTGATGTATCGCTTTGCCGCGCGCATCACGCCGGAAGGACTCGCGTCGATTGCGCAATGGCTCTACATCGAAATGCTGAAGGCGGGCTATACGTCCGTTTGCGAGTTCCACTACGTGCATCACATGCAGGACGGCAGCCGCTATGCGAACGCGGCGGAACTGGCGCAACGCGTCGTCGATGCGGCTGGCGCGAGCGGCATCGGCATCACGATGCTGCCCGTGCTCTATCAGTACGCGGGCTTCGGCGCGCGGCCGCCGCGCGACGATCAGCGGCGCTTCATCAACACGCCGGAGAGCCTGCTTGCGTTGCTCGATACGCTGCGCGGCGCGCGCCCCGAACATGGCGCGCTGCGTTACGGCGTCGCGCCGCATTCGCTGCGCGCCGTGTCGAGCGATACGCTGCGCGCGCTGCTCGATGGCCTCGACGCGATGTCGCCGGGCGCGCCCGTGCATATCCATATCGCCGAGCAGACGGCGGAAGTGGACGCGTGCATCGAAACGGAAGGCGCGCGACCCGTGCAATGGCTGCTCGATCGCTTCGACGTGGACGCGTGCTGGTGTCTCGTGCACGCGACGCATATCGACGCCGATGAAACGGCGGCGCTCGCGAAGAGCGGAGGCGTCGCGGGCCTGTGCCTGACGACGGAAGCGAATCTCGGCGACGGCATCTTTCCCGCGCACGGTTATCTCGATCAGAACGGGCGCATCGGCGTCGGCAGCGACAGCCATATCGGCGTTGACTGGCGCGCGGAGCTGCGGCTGCTCGAATACGGACAGCGCTTGTCCAGACGGCAGCGCAACGTGCTCGCATCGGCGGACATGCCGCGCGTCGCGGACCGCCTGTTCGCTGCATCGCTGGAAGGCGGCGCGCTTGCTACGGGTCGCGCTGTCGGCGCGTTGCGGGCTGGCGCGCGCGCCGATTTCATTGTGCTCGACGCGAACCATGCGAGCATCGCGGAGCATGCGAGCGACGCGTGGTTGTCGGGCGTCGTATTCTGCGAGCATGGCGAGACGCCCATCCGCGATGTGTACGCGGGCGGCACGAAAGTCGTCGATAACCGCGAGCATCGCGACGAAGAGCGCGCGTATGCGCAATACCGCGCGGCGCTTTCCGAGCTGCTGAAGTGAAGCTAACCGAATCGCCGGCTCTCTCGCCGGCCCGAATCAACTTTGAGAAGCACTGACGACATGACCGCGACGCACACCTTGCCTGTCTTCTCGCTGCACCGGGGAAGCCTGCCGATGCTGATCTCGATCCCGCATCTGGGCACGCGCATTCCCGACGACATCGCCGCGACGATGACCCCCGTCGCCGCGCGCACCGACGATTGCGACTGGCATCTCGACCGCCTGTACGCGTTCGCGAAACGCATGGGCGCATCGATTCTCGCGCCCACCTACGCGCGCTACGTGATCGACCTGAACCGTCCGCCCGATGGCGCGAACCTCTATCCAGGGCAGGACACGACAGGCCTCTTGCCCGTCGATACCTTCGACAAGGAGCCGCTCTATCTCGACGGCCATCTGCCCGACGACGCCGAAGTCGCGCGCCGCCGCGACGCGTACTGGAAGCCGTATCACGAGGCCTTGCAGGGCGAACTCGCCGCGCTGAAGGCGCAGCACGGCAACGTGCTGCTGTGGGAAGCGCACTCGATCCGCTCGCAGGTGCCGCGCTTCTTCGACGGACGGCTGCCCGATTTCAACTTCGGCACATCGAACGGCGCAAGCGCAGTCGAAGGGCTCGCTGAAACGCTGGCGAATATTGTCGTAGGGCACGGCGGCTATACGGCCGTTGCAAACGGCCGCTTCAAGGGCGGCTATATCACGCGGCACTACGGACAGCCCGCGCAGAACGTGCATGCGATCCAGCTCGAACTGTCGCAGATCACGTACATGCAGGAGCAGATGCCATACGCGTACGACGAAGCGCTTGCCGCGAAGATCGAACCGCTGCTTGAAACGCTCGTGAAGACGGCGCTCGAGCGCGTCGTGGCTGCCTGATGACCCCTTCCTCGCCGCGATACGGAGAAAACCCTGTGGCGGCGTCTCCATCGCGGAACGCGGCTTGCTTCCCGCGGTCAATTCCCGAGTGAGTGGCACGCGTCCGGTCTGCGCGCCACTGTTGTCTTTGCGCCGCAGCGTTCGGGCGAATCCGGTTGCGCGCCGCATGGCGATGCGACTATCTTTGTCGAACACAGCGCCTGGGCACGCGCGTTGCGCCGCGAGGCCGTCCGGCGAAGCATCGCGCATCGGCGCCGCGTGCGCTGCATGCGTTAGCGGCGAGACTGACGAAGGAAGACCCAGCGATGGAATATTCCGACGAATACCTGCTTCCTGTCTGGCGAACAAATCTGGCCCTGCTGACGCGCGAGGTCGGTGCATCGACGCGTCTTGCGCGGATGATGACGTTCTCCCCGTCGTATCTGAAGCTGATGCTCTCCGGCCAGCGAGACTTCAGCGAAGAATTCGTGCGCGGCGTCGAAGCGGTGACAGGGCTGCCGCCCGGCTGGATGGATACGCCGCATGAATCGCACGACGTACCCGACAATGCACGCGATGCAATCGACAACGAAACGCCGCTTGCCCGCTTTCGCGGCACTGCGCATCCGGTGCGCAAGAAATCGGTGCTGCGTCCGCCGGAGCCGATCTTCGGTCAGCAGCCGCAACGCCGTCCCGAAGACGACACGCACGAAGCCGAGCAGCATCGGCGTCAGGCTCACTTTCGCAAGGTGCGCGATCTCGCCGTGCAGGAAGTGCGGCGCTTCGAACGCTACCTGACGCAGCCGCCCGTCGAGCTGGCGTCGGTGCGCGCAAAAGTCGAAGACGTAATGGCTGCCGCCGAACTCGACGAACGGATCGATGCCGATCTCGCCGGCCGTCTGGAACAGATCGACAAGCACCGCCATATGCTGCTGCGTCATACAGAGCGCCTGCACGCGCTGCTCGCACAGCTAGGCGAAGACGGCTGAGCGTGTCACGCACGATCCGGTAGCGCATGATGCGTCACAGCCGCGCGAGCGCGGCGCTGTCGAGAATGCGGATCTGCTTGCCGCGCGCATGCACGAGCCGCTCCTGCTGCAACTTCGAGAACATCCGGCTGGCTGTCTCCAGCGTGATGCCGAGATAGCTGCCGATCTCGTTGCGCGTCATGCGCATGTTGAACTCGGTCGCCGAATAGCCGAGCGTGCCGTAGCGTTCCGCGAGATTCAGCAGAAATGCGGCGACGCGCTGCTCGGCGCGCATCGTGCCGAGCAGCAGGATCATGTTTGTTTCGCGCACGATTTCCCAGCTCATCATTCTGTGCAGATGCCGCTGGATCGGCTTGATTTCGCGGCACAGGTTCTCGAGCGGCTCGAACGGAATCACGCAGACGGTGCTGCGTTCGAGCGCGACCGCGCCGCAACGATGCTGGCCGCCGGCGATGCCGTCCAGCCCGAGTATTTCCCCTGAGATCTGGAATCCCGTCACCTGCTCGCGTCCTTCGCGATGCATCACGACGGTCTTGAACGAACCGCTGCGCAGCACGTAGACGCTGTGAAACGGATCGTTCGCGCGATAGAGATTGGCGCCGCGCTGCACGGAGCGCACTTCGCAAACGAGCGCGTCCACCTGCGTGAGTTCGTCGGCGCTGAGATCGGCGGGATTGCACAGTGCGTTGATCGCCCATTGCGAGCCGAACGGCACCGGATGCAGCGCCGCGCTCGCGTGCAATCTCCGCGCGAGGTCCGGTGCCTGGCTGAATGGGAAGGGCGTGGGCGTCTGCGCGTCGGCAAGCAGCATGATCATCTCCTTCAAGGGAACGCGCGTGCGGCCATGCGCGCGTGCGGTGATGTTGTCCCGCCTTCGCGTCATGGCAGAAGAGCGGCGCGGACGGGCGACTTCGGTGTTGCGGTGAGCGTGGCGCGCTCAGGGTTCCTCGCTGTCGTCGAACAGCCTGTGGCGCATCGCGTAGCGGACGAGCGCCGTGCCGTGCGGCATCCGCATCTTCTCGAGGATGCGGGCCTTGTAAGTGCTGACGGTCTTCGTGCTCACGGACAGTTGCGTCGCGATCTCGCCGATTCTTTCTCCCGCCGCGATGCGCCGGAACACGTCGAATTCGCGCTTGCTCAACCGCTGATGCGGCAGCGCTTCATGAAACTCGGGCGGATCGCGCGCGATCTGCGCGGCCATTGCGACGCTCATGTGGATACCGCCGCTGGCGATCGTCGTGAGCGCGCTGATGAGATCGCCGCTTGCGCTTTCGCTGGTCAGATAGCCCGATGCGCTCGCCTTGAATGCACGTATCGCATACTGCTCGTCGCCGTTCATCGTCAGCACGAGTATCTGGGTACCCTGATCGATCTCCCTGATTTCGCGGATCAACTCGACGCCGGTGCGACCCGCGATCGACGCGTCGAGTATCAGGACGTGCGCCTGCGTCGAGCGCACCAATGCGATCGCGCTGGCCGCATCCGCTGCTTCGCCGGCGACTTCGAAGTCCGTCAGGCGAAGCAGAATGTGGCGGATGCCTTCGCGTATCAGCGCGTGATCGTGTGCGATGAGGATACGGATCATGAGTGCGGCTCTTGAAGTTGAAAGGGCGTTCAATGGAAACGCGTTCTCGTGCGCGAGCGGCACAATTCAAGTGTCGCCGCGCGTAATGCCATTTTGTTCGCGTTCTCGATTATTTAACGCATCCATCGTGTTTGATATCGCTTATGTAACTACCGAATAGCCGGCATTTCATTGTTGAAAACAAAGCGAATTGATCGTGCATGAGAATAATTTATCCCCCTCCAAACGGAGGGTGCCCCATCGAATTTCCCGACTTAGACTCTCTGCTAATCGGTCGGGGGCGCAACCAGATGTAGTCAGGAAACATGCCGCAAGTAGCCTGCACGCCGTGGCCTAAGACGAGCGACGCAATGCGTTCAGCGCTTCGCCGCACGCCGTATTGCACACGCCCAATCAACCGCGCGAAGGGAAAAGACGTCCGCGTCAAGACCTGCGACTCACTGTCGTGCTCTGCATGCTCGCGCTCCATCGGATGCCTCCATTGCGATAAAGAATTAGCTGTACAAAAGCGGCGTTTTGCCGTATCGCGAGTAACGGTGCATGTGATTTTTCCTTAAAAATAATATGTCTCATAGGATAACTAAGAAATAGATTTAGTTGAAAACAGTATTTTCATTTTTGAAAAAGGTTTCTTATGGATCTAAACGCGACTCGTATGTTCGTTACGGCAGTGCAGACGGGGACCCTTTCTGCCGCGGCAGCACGCCTTAATGTTCCGTTGCCTACGTTGAGCCGGCGCATCCGGCGGCTCGAGCGCGACCTGCGCGTGCAACTGATCGAGCGCGGCACACGGGGCGTGACGTTGACGCGCGCCGGCATGCAGTTCTATGAAACGACCGACTTCGGCATCGACGCGCTGCTCAAAGCCGAGGATGTGCTGAGGTCCGGGCAGGCTCATTACGAAGGCGTGCTCAGGCTTTCGTTGCCGCCTTCGTTCGAGCCGTGGTGGGAGATGCTCGGCGAATTTCAGAAGCGGTATCCGGCGATCAAGGTGTGCGTGTACAGCAGCGAGCGCAATGTCGATCTGCGGCACGAGGGCATCGACGTGGCGCTGCGGGTTGGCCGTGTCGTCGACGACAGCATGGTGGCGCGGCGGCTGGTCAGCTACCGGCATGTGCTGGTGGCAAGTCCGTCGCTCGCCGAGCGCCTCGATATCGATTCGCCCGAGGCGCTGCATTCGTGTCCGTGCGCGGTCTGGTCGAACGAGCCGAACGACGAAAGCAGCTGGCGTCTCGGCGACCAGGCGCTGCGCGGCAGCGTGAGGCTCGTCACGAACGACTACCTTCATTTGCGCATTCGCGCGTTGCGTGGCGAGGTCGTCACGGAGCTGCCGCCGTTTCTCGCTGCGGACGCGATCCGCGACGGCACGCTGCGCCCGGTGTTCCCCGATCTCGTGATGCCGTTGCAGCACATCAGTCTCGTGTACCCGTCGCATCGTCATCCGTCGAGCCTCGTAAAGGCCTATCTCGACCACTGCGAGGAATACGTCACTTCGTTCGTGGAGCTCGCCAGCAAGGGGGCGCACGCATCGGGAGGGGAGCGGCCGTCTCGCGGCTGACGCGTGCCTTCAGGCGCGCAGTTCGCTCAGGATCTGTTCCGCGAGATAGTCGCAAGGCGGACGATTCGAACGCGCGCTGCGCGCCAGAATGATTTCGAGTTCCGGCAGCTTCGGCAGGCCATGCGGCCGACCGAGCGTGACGAAGCGCTCGGGCACCGCGCAACGCGCGAGCGGCGCGACGGCGAGCCCGGCGTCGACCATGCTGAAGAGCCCCATCAGGCTCGGGCTTTCATACGACGTGCGATAGGCGATCTTCGCGCGCTCAAGCGCGTGCAGCGCGTTCGCGCGCGCGACGCTGCCTGTGCCGAACACGGCAATGGGAAGCGGGCGTTCTTTCCACACTTCGCGTCCCGCGGCGGATGTGCCCGCCCAGACCATTGGTTCGAGCCGGATGAACTCGCCCGCGAGACCCTTGACGCGTGTCACGCACGCGAGATCGATCTTGTTGTCCTTCAGGAGCGGCGCCAGCGCATTGCTGGGCAGGCCGACCACCTGGATTTCGACCTTCGGATAGGTCGCCGAAAAGTTGCGCAACACGGAGGGCAGCAGCGACGACGCGTAATCGTCCGGCACGCCGATCGCGACACGGCCTTTCACATCGGGATGCACCACGGACGCCCATGCCTCGTCGCGCAGCGCGAGCATGCGCCGCGCGTAGGCGAGAAGCGTCTGGCCGTCCTGCGTCAGCGTCACGCTGCGCGGTCCGCGTATGAAGAGCGGCTTGCCGAGCGCCGCTTCGAGCGAACGTATCTGCATGCTCAGCGCCGATTGCGAGCGATGCACGAGCGTCGCGCCGCGCACGAAGCTGCCCGTATCGGCGATGGCGACGAACATGGCGAGCACGTCGAGGTCGAGGGCTTTCATTCTCTGTTATCCGCTGTTATCCGTTAGTGGGATGCATCAGGAAAATTGATCGAAATGTTCAATATAACGCGTTTTCCTGAAGTCAGGCGCAGCGGGCATACTGGTTTCGTCCGAGACCTTTCACACGACACCATGACGACGCCCGCCACCTACGACGAATTCAAGCGCCTGAACATGCGGCTCGACATGTCGCGCGGCAAGCCTTCGCCCGAGCAGCTGGGCCTGTCGCGAGCGCTGATCGACGAAGCGGGGACGGCGGGTTTCGTGTCGCGCGACGGAATCGATTGCCGCAACTACGGTCATGTGCTGGGCCTGCCGGAAGCGCGCGAGTTCGGCGCGCAACTGCTGGACGTCGACGCGGCGCAAGTCATCGCGGCGGGCAATTCGAGCCTCGAACTGATGCACGATGCGCTCGTGTTCGCGATGCTGCACGGCGTGTCCGCTCCTGTGTCCCATCACGCGCCGTGGAGCCAGCAGGGCGAGGTCGCGTTTCTGTGCCCGGTGCCCGGGTACGACCGGCACTTCGCGATCTGCGAGGCGCTCGGCATCCGCATGATCGCCGTGCCGATGACGCACGACGGCCCCGATATGGACGTCGTCGAAGCGCTCGTCAGGCACGATGCGTCGGTGAAGGGCATCTGGTGCATGCCGCTCTACAGCAATCCGTCGGGCGCGATCTGGTCGCGCGCGACGATCGAGCGACTCGCCGCGATGCCCGCAGCCGCGAACGATTTCCGGCTCTTCTGGGACGACGCATACCGTTTCCATCATCTGACCGACACGCTGCACGCGACGCCCGACATCATCGAACGCTGCGAGCGGGCGGGACATGCGGATCGCGCGCTGGTGTTCGCATCGCTGTCGAAGGTGACGCTGGCGGGCGGCGGCGTTGCGTTCCTCGCGTCGTCGCGGCGCAATGTCGACTGGTGGCAACGGCATGCGAGCGTTCGCACGATCGGCCCGGACAAGTTGAACCAGTTGCGGCATGTGCGCTATCTGCGCGACCGCGAAGGGCTCGAACATCTGATGGCGAAGCATCGCGCGCTGCTGCGCCCGAAGTTCGACGCAGTGGTGGCCGCGTTCGACGCGCTGCTCGCCGATGTGCCCGATGTGTCGTGGAACCGGCCGGCAGGCGGCTACTTCATCAGCCTGTACGTGCCGAAGGGCCATGCGAAACGCACCGTCGCGCTCGCGGCCGACGCGGGACTCGTGCTGACGCCCGCAGGCGCCGCGTATCCGTATGGACGCGACGACGAAGACCGGCATCTGCGTATCGCGCCGTCGTTTCCGTCGCTGGATGAGGTGACGCTCGCGGCGCGCGGCATCGCGCTGTCGCTGCGCCGCGCACTGGAAGAGGGCGCCGCGCCAGTGACGAAGTAACGAGCGTTCGCCGGCCTTCGCAAGCCACAAGCGGCCGCGCAAACCGGTAGCGCGCGCAACAAACTGTAATGACTGACACGCGATGGACCTCGCCATCGCCGGCGGTTTTGCGGTAAAAGAAAAGGATGACCGACCGCGCCCGCATCATTCCGCTGATCGTTGCCTGTCCGCTGTTCCTGCAAAACCTCGATACGTCGATCATGGCGACCGCGTTGCCGTCTATCGCGCGCTCGCTCGACGTTCAGGCGCTGCATCTGAACCTCGCGATCACCTCCTATCTGCTCAGCCTCGCGGTGTTCCTGCCCGCGAGCGGCTGGCTCGCCGACCGCTTCGGCGCGCGTCGCGTGTTCTGCTCGGCGATCGGCCTGTTTTCGTTCGCCTCGGCGCTGTGCGGGCTCGCCGCGTCGCTGCCGCAGCTCGTCGTGTTCCGCGTGCTGCAGGGCATGGGCGGCGCGATGATGGTGCCCGTCGGCCGCCTGATCCTGTTGCGCAGCGTGCCGCCCGCGAAGATGGTCGCGGCGATGGTGTGGTTCACGGTGCCGGGTGCCGTCGGACGGCTGGCGGGGCCGCTGCTCGGCGGCTTCGTCGTGACGATCACGTCATGGCGCTGGATCTTTCTTTTGAACGTGCCGTTCGGCGTGATCGGCGTGCTGTGCGCGCTGGCCTTCGTCGACGATACGCATGAGCACATCGACGAGCGTTTCGACCTGCCCGGCTTCATTCTGCTTTCGACGGGGCTCGTCGGGCTGGTCGGCGGGCTCGACACGGCGGGCCGCGGACTCGTGCCGCAATGGGTGACGTTCGCGTTCACGGGCACGGGCGCGCTGTCGATGCTGCTGTACTGGCTTTATAGCCGTCGTCACGCTGACGCGATCATCGATCCGTTGCTGCTGCGCTTCAAGGCGTACCGGACGGCCGTGCTCGGCGGGATGCCGCTGCGCATCGGCATCGGCGCGTCGCCGTTCCTGATGCCGTTGATGCTGCAACTGGGCTTCGGTCTCTCGCCGCTCACGTCGGGGTCGCTGAGCGTCGCGACGGCCGTCGGCTCGCTCGCCGTGCGCGGCGTGATGGGTCTCGCGATTCGCCGCATCGGCTTTCGCACGGTGCTGATCGGCGCGACCTGCATGACGGGATGCTTCTACGCGTGCTATGGGCTGTTCCGGCCGGGCACGCCGCATCTGCTGATCTTCTGCGTGCTGCTGGTGGGCGGCCTTTTCAATTCGCTGGCGATGGTCACGCTCAACACGCTCGGTTACTCCGACATGCCCAAGCCGAAGATGAGCCGCGCGACGGCGCTCTCCGGCATGGCGCAGCAGCTCTCCGTGAGCGTGGGCGTCGCGTTCGGCGCGTCGCTGCTCGCGCTCACGGCGCATCTGCACGGCGGCAGCGCCGCGCATCTGACCGCGCGCGACTTCTCGCCGGCGTTTTTCGTCGTCGGCGCGGCGGTGCTGTGCTCGCTGTTCTTCTTCGTGAAGCTGTCGAAGGACGAGGGCGCGGAGTTGCGGCAGCGCTAGCCGGTTCGCTCGTCCGCCCGTTCTTTCGCCGACGTCAGCCGCGCCGGCGCCGCGCAACGAACTCGCCTTCGAGATTCCACGCGATGCCGTCATCGGCTAGCGCGACGCCTGTCCAGCGGAACGCGTCGTCGGTGATCTCGGTGAAGTTCCAGCGGATCGGCGTGCCGTTCGCACGCGTGCCGATCTGCACGATATCGCGGCCGACTTTCCTGCCGATCAGCTCGTCGCGCTGGCCGGTCACGGGATTGATGTACGTGACGCGCCACGCGCCGATCGACGGGTCCCACACGCGCAGCGTCGTGCCGTACATGTCGAGACCGGGCTCGCGTTGAGCGCTA
The DNA here is from genome assembly GCF_038900755.1 of Paraburkholderia diazotrophica. GTDB lineage: Bacteria > Pseudomonadota > Gammaproteobacteria > Burkholderiales > Burkholderiaceae > Paraburkholderia > Paraburkholderia diazotrophica_A. The sequence continues at coordinate 501,152 of NZ_JBBPEN010000005.1, read as the reverse complement.
CGGTCCGCGCGGCGCGGCATGATCCAGACGTCCTGCACCGCGCGTCCTTCGAGCGCCCAGCCGAAGTGAATCTCGCCCGTGAGCCGCCGCTCGCGGACGTCGGCGCGATAGTGCAAAACGTCCATGTCCCAGCTGCCGATGAGCCAGCCATACAGATCGTCGGCGGCATCGATATCCGCTGCGCGGCCAGGCGCCGCGAGTGCGGCGTGAAAGCCGGAAGCAAGCCCATGATTCAATGCGTTCATTGCATGTTGCTCCATTTGACAGGTTCGGTTGAAGAAATGGGATTGAAGGGTGACGGTGAATAGTCCGGTTGCAGTGTCCGGTGAAAAGGGCGGCCGGGCGTGGCTCTGTGCGCCTGCCGCCGATGTGATAAAACAATCGTACGGACCCGGCGAGGTGACATCTTGGGAAAAATTGCCGTCGATCTCGAAGCCGCGTTGCAACGACGCGATGTGCTCGGCGCGCGCGGCGAAACGCATATGCGCACGCTCGCTGCGGGCGATGGCTGGACCGTCATCGATGTGCTGTGCACGTTCGGTCCGCGCGACCAGCCCTTCGAAGAGCGGCACGGGGGCGTCTGCATCGCAATGGTGGCGGCGGGCGCGTTCGGCTACCGCTCGACGAAAGGGCGCGAGCTGCTGACACCCGGCTCGCTGCTGCTCGGCAACGGGGGCGAATGCTTCGAGTGCGGGCATCGTCATGCGCCGGGCGATCGCTGCGTGTCGTTTCACTATCAGCCTGGGTACTTCGAGCGGCTCGCCCTCGATGCGGGCTTCTCTCGCGCGGACATCCCGTTCCGGCACGGCTGCATGCCGCCGCTGCGCGCATTTTCCGGCCTGATCGCGAAAGCCTGCGCGGGCGCGACCGATGCAACGCAGTTCGAAGCCTGGAACGAACTCGCCGTCGATCTCGCCGAAGCCACGCTGCGCTCGACGCAAGCCGATGCGAAACGCCGCGCCCCAGAGACGGGCGCATCGGCATGGGCGCGCGTCACGCAGATCGTCCGCGCGATCGACGAAGCGCCCGATGCGCCGCATACGCTCGCGAGTCTCGCGAAGATGTGCGGACTGTCCGATTTCTATTTTCTGCGCACGTTCGAACGGGTGACGGGCGTCACGCCGCATCAGTACGTGTTGCGCGCGCGGCTGCGTCATGCAGCGCTTCGGCTCGTCAGCGAGGACGCGAAGATCGTCGATATCGCTTTCGATAGCGGCTTTAATGATGTGTCCAATTTCAATCACGCGTTTCGCGCCGAATTCGGCATGAGCCCGCGCGCGTGGCGCGTGCAGCGCGGCGCGCGTGACGATGGCGTGGCTCGCATCCGCGAGGCATCGAAAGCATGAGCCGGCGTGTGCATCGGTTGCGCGCGGCTGCCGTGCTGCCGCTGATCGTCTGTGCGTGCGGCGCGGTCGCCGTGCACGCTCAGGAGCGCGTCGCGCCCGACGACGTGCCACCGTCGACCACGGAACGCGACGTGCATCTGTTCGTCGTGCAGAAAGACGGTTCCGTCGAGGAGCACGACGATACGATCCTGCGCGCGAACACGACGAGCGGTGTCGACGAAATCGCGCAGCGCTACGTGTGGTTCAACAAGGACATCGAGCAGGTGCAACTGCTCGCGGCGGAGACGATCGATGGCAATGGCGTCGCGCATCCCGTCGGGCCGGACGGCATTCGCGACGTGCAGGAGCCGCGTTCGGCGGGCGCGCCGACTTTCGAGGACGGAGTGCTGCGCACGGTGATCTTTCCGGGCGTCGAGCCGGGCTCGCGCGTGCATCTCGCGTTTCGCAAGACGCGCGCGGTGCCGTTGCAGGCGGGCACGTTCGCGTATTTCGTCGAGCCGACGCGCGGGCCTGTCGACATGCAGCAGCTGATCTTCGATCTGCCCGCCGACGTGCCGCTCTACGCCGACGCGCGCGGCTACGTCGCGTTGCCGCCCGTGACGGAGAACGGCCGCACGCGCTACACGTTCGAATATCATCACGGACCCTATGCGCCCATCGAGTCGGGCGCCGTCGGCTATCCGACATACGGCGACCGCCTGATGGTCACGACGACGCGCGATTTCGCCGCGTTCGCCGAGCGTTATCGTTCTGCCGCATACGATCCGACCTGGCGCGATCCGGGCGTCGTGCAACTCGCGCAATCGCTGACGGCGCAGGCCGACGATCCGCGCACGAAGGCGCAGATCCTTTACGACTGGGTGCGTCTGAATATCCGCTACGTCGCGCTTTTTCTCGGCGAGACGGCGGCCATGCCGCACAAGGTGAGCGACATCCTGCGCAACCGCTACGGCGACTGCAAGGATCACGTCGCGCTGTACAGCGCGATGCTGTCGGCCGTCGGCATCGACAGCCAGGCGGTGCTGCTCAATCTCGGGCCTGTCTATACGCTGCCAGACGTGCCGGGCTACGGCGCGAGCGCGATCAATCACGCGATTACATGGATTCCGTCGCTGCAGATGTACGCGGATACGACGGCGGGCGGGATCGGCTTCGGCTATCTGCCGCCGGGCGCGATGGACCGGCCCGTGCTGCTCGTTGACGACGGCGCGCTAGCGCGCACGCCCGCGACGCAGGAGCGCGGCCGCACCGTGCGGCTTGCCATCGACATCGATCGTACGGGCACGGCGGGCTTCACGTACCGCGTCGAGGACGCGGGCGTGTCGGCCGAACTGGAGCGCAACGTGTTTCGACGCGCGACGCGCCAGCGCTGGCAGCAGATTGCCGCCGACCGCTTGCGGCAGACGGGACTGCACGGCATCGCGCGCCTGCAGCCGGGCGAGCTGCGGGCGACCACAGGCCCTTTCCCGATGACGATGCAGGGCACGCTCGAGCACTTCTCATGGCCCGACGGCACGACGGCGCTGCCCGCGCTGACGAGCCTGTCGGGCGGCATCGCGACGCAGGTGCAGGCGTGGCTCGCTGAGCCGGCGCGCACGCAGCCGTGGGTGTGCATCGGCGGCGACTTCGACGAGACGTCGCAGATCACGCTGCCCGATACGGTGCGCGTGACCGACATGCCGCAGGACACATCGGTGCGTGACCGCTTCTTCGATTACGAATCGCACTATGTGTTCGATCCGACGTCGCGGATCGTGCAGATCACGCGGCGGCTGCACGCGCGCTTCGGGCACCAGGTGTGCAGCCCGGATGAGTTCGCACTGACGCGGGCGTCGCTGGTGAGGATCGAACGCGATGCGTTGTCGCAGATCGTGGTTAGGGCAGGCTAGGGCGCCTGAAGTTTGTTTAGTCTGCCGCTGGCTGGTTTGCTTTGCCCTTGCCGCTGGCGTCCGCGTATGCGCCTCGCGGCGCGGGCGTTGGCCCTGTGTCTTGCTTTTGTCTGCGACGGCCTTTGCTTGCGGTGTTTTTTGCGGTTGCGCTGGCATCCGCGTTGCGTCTCGCGGCGCGGGCGTTGGCCCTGTGTCTTGCTTTTGTCTGCGACGGCCTTTGCTTGCGGTGTTTTTTGCGGTTGCGCAGGCGTCCGCGTTGCGCCTCGCGGCGCGGGCGTTGGCCCTGTGTCTTGCTTTTGTCTGCGACGGCCTTTGCGCTTTTGTCTGCGACGGCCTTTGCTTGCGGTGTTTTTTGCGGTTGCGCTGGCATCCGCGATGCGCCTCGCGGCGCGGGCGTTGCCCCTGTGCGGGGCGGCACCTACTCTTCTTTGCCGCGGCAAAGAAGAGTAGGCAGAAGAAAGCCGCTCACACCGCCAGTGCTTGACCCTTACCCTCGGGCTCTCAACGTCCCCGTCCTACAGGCGGCAACGCGCCGGCTTATGTTCGTTGCCAGCGCGCTACCAGAACGCCTCACCTGTTTCATGCACCCGTGTTGCGGCCCGCGACATCGAAATTCCTCGGTCCATTTGCGGCAAACTGTGTGTAGGCATTCGCCCCGCACAGGAAACCCTCGCTACGCGATGCGGCTCAAGTGAGGACGGCACCCTGCGCGACACAGCAACCTGATTCACTACCGACATGCAGCGCTGGAATATTCGATACCTTAGCTGCGCCACGTGTGTGTGAAGCGGGTGAGGCATTTAGCCATCGTGTTGGCAACTACATAGGCCAGCACACTGCCGCAAGAAGGATGGGAACGTTGAGGGCCCGTGGGTGAAGGTCAAGTGCGCGCGGTGTGAGCGGCTTTCTTCTGCCTACTCTTCTTTGCCGCGGCAAAGAAGAGTAGGTGCCGCCCCGCACAGGGGCAACGCCCGCGCCGCGAGGCGCATCGCGGACGCCAGCGGCACGCTAAGCCAGCCACAACAAAAAGCCGTCGCCGACACACCGGGCAACCGCGGATGCCGGCGGCAGGCCAAGACAACCAAAAAGGGGGCCGCGGCGCCCGTTACGCGCCGCTCTTGGTCACAACAGGCACCCAAACCCCGTTCTTCACCTGATACAGCGTCGAAGCCGCGCTCTTCAGCGCCCCCGTGCTATCGAAAGAGATCGTGCCCGTCACGCCTTCGAAATTGATGCTCTTGAGAGCCGGGCGATACACCTTCGGGTCCGACGATTTCGCCGTCTGCATTGCCTTGATCATGGCCCACGCCGCGTCATAGCCGAACGGCGCATACGACAGGATGTCGTCGCCGAAGCGCTTCTTGAACTTCGCCGAGAAGTCCTTGCCGCCGGGCAGTTGCGCGAGCGGCCGGCCATATTCCCAGGCCATCGCGCCTTCGGCCGCTTCGCCCGCAAGCTTCACGAACTCGGGGTCTTCGACGCCGCCGCCGCCGAGCAACTGCGCCGTCATGCCGAGCTGCTTCATCTTCTTCGCGATCGCGGCAGCCTGCGTGTCGAGTCCGCCGAAGAAGATCAGATCGGCGTTGGTCGCCTTGATCTTCGTGAGCTGCGTGCTGAAGTCGACGGCGGTGTTGCTCGTGAACTCGCGCGCGACGATATTGCCGCCCGCCGCCTTCACCGCCTTCTCGAACTCGTCTGCCTCGCCCTGGCCGAAGGCCGTGCGGTCGTCGATGATCGCGATGCGCTTCGCCTTCGTCACCTGCACCGCGTACGTGCCCGCGTTGCCGGCGTTTTGCGCGTCGGTGGAGATCACCATGAACGTGTTCGCGAAGCCGCGGTTCGTGATGGTCGGGTTCGTCGCGGCGGGATCGATCATCGGAATGCCCGCCTGTTCATAGACCTGCGACGCGGGAATCGTCGTGCCCGAGTTGAAGTGGCCGACGATGCCGGACACGCTCTGGTCCACCAGTTTCTGCGCGGCCTGCACGCCGATGCGCGGGTCGGCCTGGTCGTCCTCCGAGACCAGCTCGAAATGCGCGACCTTGTCGCCGATCTTGATCTTCTGTGCGTTGGCTTCCTCGATGGCAAGCCGCACGCCGTTCTGCAGGTCCTTCCCATACCCTGCGTTGGGGCCAGTCATCGGCGCGGCGAAGCCTATTTTCACGGGCATTTCGTCTGCGGCGAAACTGGCGAGCGGCGCGATGGACAGCACGGCGCCCAACATCACGGCAAACGGATTCAGCGTCTTGCAAAGGCTCATGGTTTCTCCTTACATCGGCAGACAGGGATGGGAAAAACAGCCGGCTTGCAGTGCGCGCTTCACGTCGGGCCCGACGTCTGGTGTTACGTCGAATGACGCGAAGCGCTACCGGTCGGATTGCTCGATGCAGTGTGTCGGCAGGTCTCCTTCGTGACGAAATCGGACAAATGCACGGACGAGAGTACGGACGATGCAGCACGGACGGCAATGCTGGAAAACACCGAAGCCGTATCGCTTGCATGCCCTCTGCCGACGGAGCTATGACCTCGCGCAACCCGCGCGCTGCAGCCGATCCGTGGCGCGAATATAGAAAGCCAATATGCGTGCGTCTTGGCAGTTCGCGGCATGTTGAATGCGCATTTCAGCACAGCGGTTGTGTCGCGAGCGTGCCGGCTATCGAGCGAGGGCAGGGAAGATGCGCAGGCGCCTGGCCGCGCGAGGGGAGGGAAAGTGTGGAGGCCGCGCGTCATGTATGCATCGCGCGCTGGCGATTCGCGCAACGCCCGTTAATGCAGATCACGCAGAAGGCGCCGCGCGTGAAAATCAGCGCGATGCGCTCACTGCTCGCCTTGCATGCGCAGCAGTTCTTCGCGCAGACGCAGCAGCGGTTCTTTCACGTCGTCTTCGGCCCACGTGTCGAGATCGTCGATTGCGCGCTGGCAACCGTCGAGCACGACGTCGAGATCGACGGGCACGCCGTTCGCGATAGCGAAGTGAAGGGTCTCCGCGAACTGCTGGCATTCGTCCGCGCCATACGAGATGTCGAGGTTGTCGCCGATCACTTCGGCGATGTTGCTGCGCGCCTTGTCGTCGGGCGTGACCATGTCGATGATGCCGCGCGCGACGGCAGGCGAATAGTAGAGCGCGATATCGAGCCATTGAGCCGCGTCGAAATCCGCCTCGCCGAATTGCAATTCGAAGAACTCGATCGCTTCCTGCTCGTGCGCTTCGTCTGCATCGACGCTGATGCACAACTCTTCAAACTGCTCTTCACGTTCGCTGCGGATAGTGCCGTCCATCGATGCCTCGTCTGCCAGTGCCAATAAAAATGCCGCGCGGTTTCGCGCGGCACGCATTATAGGACGTCAGGCTTAAAGGTAAAGTTCGCGGACGCTCGGTGTATCGCCGGCCGCTATGCCGACTCCACCACCCACGCATCGAACCAGTCGCGTGGATGCGCGATCTCGTCCTGCGCGGCGATGATCTCGAGCTCATAGCGCCCCGCATCCCACGTCGCGCGCACGACTGCGTTGACGGCGGCCATCGTATGTTCGAACGCGCCGCGCACGGAATCGCCGTGCAGCGTGCGCGCGACGAACACGGCGCTCGTCAGGTCGCCGACGCCGACGGGCTGCCGCGCGAACGGATAGAGCGGGCGCTGGCCCATCCACGCTTCGCGCCCGGTCACGACGAGCATGTTGAAGCGGTCCGCGGCGCTGTTGCGATCGAGCAGATGCTTGACGAGCACCGTCTTCGGTCCGCGCTCCATCAGCTCGCGGCACGCGGCGACGGCTTCTTCGACGGTTTCGATCTCGCGGCCCACGAGCCGCTGCAATTCGCTGTGATTCGGGCACATCACGTCGGAGACCTCGGGCATCGTCCGCACGAGAAACTGCTGGATGCCGGGCTCGACGCGGCAGCCCGTCGCGGTGCCCATCACCGGGTCGCAGATATAGCGCGCATGCGGATTTGCGGCCTTCACCGCGCGCACGATTTCGACTACCGCCTGCGCCTGCTCGGGCGTGCCGAGGTAGCCCGACAGCACGGCATCGCAACGCGGCAGCACGCCGATCGCGCCGATGCCCTCGACGAGCGCGAGCATCTGCGACGCGTCGATTGCGCTGCCTTCCCAATGGCCGTATTGCGTATGGTTCGAGAACTGCACCGTGTTGAGCGGCCACACGTTGACGCCGAGACGCCGCATCGGAAACACCGACGCGCTATTGCCAGCGTGCCCGAACACGACATGTGACTGGATGCTCAGAACGTTTTTCATGTTGAACCGATATCGCGCGGCGAACGCGCTGGTCGAATACGGACGCATGTATTGACGGGCGGCCGGCAGGCAGCACATGTCGGCTCGTGCGCCCAACGGCCTGTCGGGCAGCCGCGCACCGCGTCCTTACACCGTTTTGGCGTCTACGTCCACGATACATGGACAGCATGCGCGTCATGCCCTGATCAGCACAAGATACATGAGTTTTCGTGCGACGGAAGCGATCAGGCCCCGTCGTGTTGCGCCGAACCATCATCGCGAGGGCCGATGGCGCAGCCGCTGGCGCCCGGTCACGTGGCGCCGCAGCACGCGTTGACGCGCGCTCAGACCAGCTCGCGATACAGCGCGAGATAGCGTTCCGCCGACGCGCCCCAGCTGAAGTCCTGGCGCATCGCGCGACGCTGCGCCGCTTTCCAGTCGGTGCGTCGCGCGTAGAGCGCGAAAGCGCGGCGGATCGCGCCCATCAGCGCCTCGGGCTCGAAGCGCTCGAACACGAAGCCCGTCGCGAGATCGTCGGCGATGTTTTCGAGCGACGCATCCGTGACGGTATCCGCGAGACCGCCCACGCGATGCACGAGCGGCAGCGACCCGTACGCGAGCGCGTAGAGCTGCGTCAGGCCGCACGGCTCGAAGCGCGACGGCACCGCGATCACGTCGCTGCCCGCGACGATCTGATGCGCGAGCGTCTCGTCGAAGCCGAGCTCGACGGCGACGCTTTCTGGATGCGCGTGCGCGACGCGCTGCAAGCCGTTCTCGAGCGCCGGATCGCCGGTGCCGAACACGACGAGCTGGCCGCCGCGCCTGACGATCTCCGGCAGCGCCGCGAGCAGCAGGTCGAGACCTTTCTGCTCCGTCAGCCGGCTCACGACGCCGAACAGCAGCGCGTCGCTCTTCTGCGCGAGATGGAAGCGCTCCTGTAGCGCCGTCTTGCACGCGCGCTTGCCGGCAAGGCGCGTGTCGGTGTAGCGCGCGGCGATCAGCTGATCGGCGGACGGCTGCCACACCGAGTAGTCGACGCCGTTCAGAATGCCCGACAGATCGTGCGAGCGCTGGCTCAGCAGCCCGTCGAGACCGCCGCCTTGCGCGAGCGTCTGGATTTCGCGCGCATACGTTGGACTCACCGTCGTGATGCGGTCGCTGTAGAAGAGGCCTGCTTTGAGAAACGACATCTGCCCGTAGAACTCGACGCCGCTCATGTGGAAGAAATCGGCGGGCAGTCCCAGCTGGCCGAACTGATGCGCGGGAAAGATGCCCTGATACGCGAGGTTGTGGACCGTGAACACCGTGCGCGGCAACGGCTTGCCGCGCTCGCGCGCGGCGGCTTTCAGATACGCGGGCGCAAGCCCGGCGTGCCAATCGTGCGCGTGGACGATCTGCGGCGTCCATTCGGGATCGAGCTGCTGCGCGAGTTGCGCCGCCGTCCAGCCGAGCGTCGCGAAACGCTGCGCGTTGTCGCCGTAGGGCACGTGCTCGGCGTCGAGATACGGATTGCCGCCGCGGTCGTACAGCGTCTTCGCGCGGATCACATACACGACGAGGCCGTTCGCGGGCAGCGTGCCGCGCTCGAGCGTCACGTCCGGCGCGCCGAAGCGCTCGCCGATGGGCGCGACGGGCTGCAGGTCCGACAGCCCGGCGACGACGGCAGGAAAGCCCGGCAGCAGCACGCGGACGTCGGCGCCCAGCTCGATCAGCGCGGGCGGCAGCGCGCCCACGACATCGGCGAGACCGCCCGTTTTCAGAAGGGGATACATCTCGCTTGCGACGTGCAGCGCGCGGATCGTCATGGGCTGGGTCCTGTTCGCAATGGGTTGGGTTCGTTGTTCCAATGCCGGCGATCGCCGCGCCCGCCACGCCGGCCGCGGGCCTGCTATCGCGCGGGCGCCGCCTGGCGCCTGAGCGCTTCGGCCGTCACGAGCACGACGCCGCTATCCGTCCGATAGAAGCGCTCGCCGTCGCGCACGGGGTCTTCGCCGATCACGGTGCCGTCGGGAAGCTGGCAGCCACGGTCGATCACGACCTTGCGCAGCCGGCAGCTCGCGCCGATCGTCACCTGCGGCAACAAGACTGCCTCAGCGATGTTACAGAACGAATTCACGACGACATTCGACGACAGCACCGAGCGCGAAATCTGCGAGCCGGAGATCACGCAGCCGCCGCACACGATCATGTTGGTGCCCGAGCCTTGCAGTCCGTTCAGGTCGCGCACGAACTTGGCGGGCGGCAACTGCTCCTGATGCGTCCAGATCGGCCAGTTGCGGTCGTAGAGATCGAGCGCGGGGATCGTCGATGCGAGGTCGAGATTCGCGGCCCAGTAAGCGTCGATCGTGCCGACGTCGCGCCAGTACGGCTCGACGCTCGGGTCCGACGACACGCACGACATGCTGAACGGATGCGCGATCGCATGCCCCGACGTGACGACGCGCGGAATGATGTCCTTGCCGAAGTCGTGATCCGTCGCGACGCTAGTGATGTTCTCCTCGAGCAGTGAGTACAGGTAATCGGCGTTGAACACGTAGATGCCCATGCTCGCGAGCGCGATGTCGGGGCGGCCGGGCATCGCGGGCGGATCGGCAGGCTTTTCGACGAAGCCCGTCACGCGGCGCTCCTCGTCCACATGCATCACGCCGAACGCGACGGCATCCATGCGCGGCACCTCGATGCAGCCGACCGTGCAGTCCGCGTGCGACTCGACGTGGTCCATCACCATCCGCGTGTAGTCCATCTTGTAGATGTGGTCGCCCGCTAGCACGACGACGTACTTCGGACTGATCGAGCGGATGATGTCGAGGTTCTGGAACACTGCGTCGGCCGTGCCGCGATACCAGTGCGCGCCTTCGACGCGCTGCTGCGCGGGCCACAGGTCGATGAACTCGTTGAACTCGCCGCGCAGGAAGCCCCAGCCGCGCTGCACGTGGCGCAGCAGCGAATGCGCCTTGTACTGGGTGACGACGGCGATGCGCCGGATGCCCGAATTCAGGCAGTTCGATAACGCGAAATCGATGATCCGGTATTTGCCGCCGAAATGAACGGCGGGTTTGACGCGCTTGTTCGTCAGGGGGCCGAGGCGGGTGCCGCGTCCACCAGCGAGAACGATGGCGAGTGTCGTGTGCTGAAGATCGTTGAGGCTTGCCGGCGTATCCATGTGCGTCTCCTGTGTGGACCGGGGTTGACGCTTTAGCGACTTTGACGCTTTAGCGGCCTGCCCCCGGTCCCATCCAGCACGGTTGCTGTTATGGGTGAGCCCTGGTGGAAGCTTTCTGTCTTCGCCTACTTTGCCCCGTCGTTTTTGTTGTTCTTGGCCTGGCGCCTGGTGTTGTTGTCGTCGTTGTCGGCTGCGCCGGCAGCGTTTAGTCTGGACCATGCGCATGCGGCGCGCAACGGTGGCGCATCGGCCTGTTGCGCGTCGCGCGTTCGGCACGCCACATTGCGCGCGCGGTCGCAACGGGGAAGCGGACGGCATCCGGTAGAAACGGCGCCCGTGCGCTGCGGCATGAAGCGCGTACGGTAATTGATGCCGTAGTCAAACGCGTGTTTGGATCGCGCTCGCCGCCGGGCGCAGTGGCATGGGCACTAGCCACGGGCACTTGCGCGCGGCGCTGCAAAGCGGCGACGACGCGGGCATCATGCGGCCTTGTCCGCTCTTTCTTCAGCCAGTCTTCATTTTCCACGCTCACTGCCTATGAAATTGCTTTCATCCCTTGTTGCCGTCGCCTTGTCCGCATGCGTCGCTGCTCTGGGCGCGAATGCCTTCGCCGCCGATGCGGCAGGTGCCTCTGCGTCATCCGCCACGTCTTCGCCGAATGCGGCCGCGAGCGACGACGGTTCCGTGTACGGCCCCGAGCTGCAGGGCTTCAGCTATCCGGCGCCCGTGCGGCAGTTCGAGTTCACATCGCAAGGCGAAGCGCTGCACATGGCCTACATGGATATCGCGCCCGCGCATCCGAACGGCCGCACGGCCGTGTTGCTGCACGGCAAGAATTTTTGCGCGGCGACATGGGAAGGCACGATCGAGCGGCTGTCGGCAGCGGGCTATCGCGTGATCGCGCCCGACCAGATCGGCTTTTGCAAGTCGAGCAAGCCGCAGCGTTATCAATTCAGCTTCCAGCAGCTTGCGCGCAACACGCATGCGCTGCTCGAATCGCTCGGCGTGAGCAACGCGACCGTGATCGGCCATTCGACGGGCGGCATGCTCGCGATACGCTATGCGTTGATGTATCCGGCTCAGACGCAGCAACTGGTGCTCGTCAACCCCATCGGACTCGAGGACTGGAAGGCGAAGGGCGTGCCGTCGCTTTCCGTCGATCAATGGTACGAGCGCGAACTGAAGACCACGGCGGACGGCATCCGCCGATATGAACAGGCCACGTACTACTCAGGCCAGTGGCGCAGCGATTTCGAGCCGTGGGTGCAGATGCTTGCGGGCATGTATCGCGGCCCGGGCAAGAAGGAAGTCGCGTGGGATTCGGCGCTGCTGTACGACATGATCTACACGCAGCCCGTCGTCTACGAACTCGGGCAACTGAAGATGCCGACGCTGTTGTTGATCGGTCAGAAGGACACCACTGCGATCGGCAAGGATGCAGCGCCGCCCGACGTGCGCGCGAAGATCGGCCATTACCCGGAGCTTGGCCGCGAGGCCGCGAAGGCGATTCCGCACGCGAAGCTCGTCGAATTCGCCGAACTGGGCCACGCGCCGCAGATGCAGGACCCGCAAGCTTTTCACAAGGCGCTGCTCGACGGACTCGCCGCCGTGCCCGCCGATCACTGACGTCGCATATTCGATGGTGATGCAAAGGCGGCGGTGCCGCCTTCGCTGGAATCTCGAGTGCCTGTCATTACCGTGGTGCGCCGATTCGCACGCACCGCGCGCCGGCCTTATCTGGCCACATCGCAACCGCTCGAGCTTTCACTCCGCGCCGATCTCGTCGCGCACCTGCGCGCCGATTTCGAACGAACGCAGCCGTGCCGCGTGATCGTAGATCTGTGCGGTCAGCATCAGTTCGTTCGCGCCCGTCTGCTCGACGATCGATTGCAGGCCTTCCCGCACAGCGTCGCGATCGCCGATGACCGAGTACGCGAGCGAATGCCGCACGCTGCCCAGTTCCATCTCCGATGCGTCGATGCGATCGACGGGCGGTTGCAGCTGTCCCGGCGTGCCGCGCCGCAGATTGATGAACTGCTGCTGCAACGACGTGAAGAGGCGCCGCGCCTCTTCGTTCGTGTCGGCGGCGAACAGGTTCACGCCGACCATCACGTATGGCTTCTTGAGCGTCTCCGACGGCTGGAACTGCGCGCGATACACATGCAGCGCCTGCATCATGTAATCGGGCGCGAAATGCGACGCGAACGCGAACGGCAGGCCGAGCGCCGCTGCCAGCTGCGCGCTGAAGAGGCTCGACCCGAGCAGCCACAGCGGCACGTGCAGGCCCGCGCCCGGCACGGCGCGCACGCGCTGGCCCGGCACGGGATCGGCGAAATAGCGCTGCAACTCGACGACGTCGTCGGGAAACGAATCGGCGCTGCCGTGCAGATCGCGACGCAGCGCGCGGGCCGTCGTCTGGTCCGTGCCGGGCGCGCGGCCGAGGCCGAGATCGATGCGCCCCGGGAAGAGCGACGCAAGCGTGCCGAACTGCTCGGCGATCACGAGGGGCGCGTGATTCGGCAGCATCACGCCGCCCGAGCCGACGCGGATCGTCTTCGTGCCGCCCGCGACGTGCGCGATCACGACGGACGTCGCGGCGCTCGCGATGCCCGTCATGTTGTGATGCTCGGCGAGCCAGTAGCGCTTGTAGCCCCATTGCTCGGCGTGCCGCGCGAGATCGAGCGTGTTGCTCAACGCGTCGGCGGCGCTTGCGCCGGCCGTGATGGGAGAAAGATCGAGGACCGAAAAAGGAATCATGGCAATGGATGTGCGGCCAACCATCGTCCGCTGCAAGGGGCGATGGGCGAGCCGGCTCGGCAGGGCAAAAGCGGATTGTGCCAAAGCGCCCCCATTCGTGCTGGTGGCGCGATCATGCCCCTGACGGCGGGAGGGTCGCGAAGGTCGCGCCCGGCAAGCGCGGAAAAGCAAGACCGCGCGCGCCCGACAGCAAAGCACCTTGAAAACACCGCCCGGAATGCGTTGCCGTCTGCTTCGGTGCGTGTGTCCTCGCACAGAGTCCGGCGCGCTTGCGCGCTAGTGTGAAGACGTCGCCGTCGACGACGCGAAACTGCGCGGCGCGTTCTCGCCTCGCGAGGCGGCGGCCTTCACGGACCTCGACGCCGGTCGGTCCGTCACGTCACGCGTAGGTCGGCTACGCAGCGCACACCCGGGCGAACCGGGCCGGCCGGGTCAGCCGGGCATGCATTGCCTGCCCGCGATCTTTGCGCGCCCCCGCGAAATCAGCACCGCCAGCGCATGATTCATCTGCCGATTCGGTGTAAACGCGCTCTCGCGCAATTCGCGCGCGGACGCTAGATTGTCAGCATTGCGGGACAGTCGAGGGGCCAGTGGCCGTTGCTCCGACGGCCGATCAAGTGGTGAAACTGCGCGACGGCCAGATGCCCGAAGGGCTTCTGGCCGAAACGCTAACGGCGTTGCGGCTCGTATCCGCAGCCGATGTTTGCGACGGGTGTCTGCGGCGTGCGTTGTTCGCAACGAACCGGTTGCGTCGGCCGGGCGCTTACTGATGCACGCGCTCGTGCAATGCGCTATCCCGGCGCTTCTCCGCACTCAGCACTTTTCCGCACTCCACATTCCACGCTTCTTCGCACGCGCGAAATCTCGCGTAGCAATTCTTTAACTTTCCAAACACATCCGCGTCGCGTTCGTTCACGGTTTCGCCGTCGAGCGGGTTATCCTCTCTGTCGTTCACATTGTTTGATTGACGTGTCATCGAAGATGGTTATCCGCACCTCGTTGCGCAACATGATGCTTTTCGTCGCGGTGGCAGGCGCGCTGTCCGCGCTCGCCGGCTGCGACCAACAGCAAAGCGATCAGGCCGTGCAAAAACTCAAGGAATTTTTCAACGCCGTCAAACCGGATGCGCTGCTTCTGAAAGGGCTCACGCCCGGCGTCACGACGGAAGCGCAGATTCGCGACCAGATGGGCAAGCCGGAAACCGAGCGCGATTTCACCGACGGCTCGAAGCGGCTCGAATATCCGCGCGGCCCGCAAGGCCTCAACACCTACATGGTCGACATCGGCCCGGATGGCACGCTGCAGGCGATCACGCAAGTGCTGACGGCCGCGAACTTCGCGAAGATCCGCGTGGGCATGACCGAGGACGAAGTGCGCTGCCTGCTCGGCAAGCCCGGCGAAGTGGCCGTCTATCCGCTCAAGCCCGAGACGGTATGGAGCTGGAAGTGGCGCGAAGGCGGTGTCACCGAGGAGGGCTTTTTCAACGTGCATTTCGACGTCAATCACGTCGTCTACACGACGTCGCGCTCGGACGTGATGCGCGGCCACTGACGAAGCGCAAAGCACGAGGCACAACGCACCAGGCGCGCGGGACCGCGAACGAAGCGGAGGACAGCACGCGCCAGGCGACGGCCACGACAGGATACGAAGCGCGAAATGCCGTGCCCGAAGTCCCAGGCCCGAACTACCGAACGCAAAAGCGGACGATTAAAACAAACGCCGAAAACGCCGGTCCAATCATAAAAATGCCTGCAAGCAAGGGAGAGAACAACGGTGTCAACTCATAGACGCTACCGGCGCATCGGCCTCGTCCTGGGCGGGGGCGCTGCGCGCGGCTGGGCGCACATCGGTGCGATTCGCGCGCTGCACGATGCGGGGATCAGGCCGGATCTCGTCGTCGGCACGTCGATCGGCGCGCTGGTCGGCGCTATCTACGCGAACGGCGATCTCGACTGGCTCGAGGAATGGGTGTCGCGGCTCACGTGGCAGACGGTGGTGCGGCTGCTCGATCTGCGTATCTCGGGCGGCCTGCTCGGCGGCAAGAAAGTCATCCAGGTCTTTGCGAACCGCTTTAATGGCCGCGAGATCAGCCAGCTGGAGATGCCGTTCGCCGCCGTCGCGACCGAGCTCGATACGGGCCGGGAGACGTGGCTGCAGGACGGCGGCGTGGTCGATGCGGTGCGCGCGTCGATTGCGATTCCCGGTATCTTCACGCCCGTTCTGCACGATGGCGTGTGGCTCGTCGACGGCGGGCTGTCGAACCCCGTGCCTGTATCCGTTGCGCGCGGCATGCGGGCCGATTACGTGATCGCCGTCGACCTGAACAACGATATTCTCAACGGCCGCGATTTCGGCGGCGCGGTGGTCGATCTGCCGCCCGTGCCCGTCGAAGAAGTGCAGCCGGTCGGCGTCGATCCCGATGCGCCGGCGCCCGACATCGCCACGGCCGAGCCATCGCCGCTGCTACGGCGCAACGGCAAGCCGTTTCCGAACTGGCTGCAGCCTTCGCCGGAATATTCGCGCGACGTGCGCGTGCCGCCCGCGCCGAGCGCGCGCGTGCCTTCGTTGCTGAGTTCGATCGCGCAAAGCATCGACATCATGCAGGTGCGGATCACGCGCAGCCGCCTCGCGGGCGAGCCCGCGGACATCCTGATCCAGCCGCGTCTGGGCGGCATGGGCATTTTCGATTTCCACCGCGCGGAGCCCGCGATCGAGGAAGGGCGCGCGGCTGTCGAAGCGATGCTGCCTGCGATACGCGCGAGTCTCGCGATCGATTGACGGACCATCACGGACATTGACGGACCCGGGCCGCCTTCAGCCGGAGGCGCCTTCCGTGCGCCTGGCCGCAATGATGCGGCACACGCGCTTGCCCGAACTGGCGCTCGTCGTGTCGTCGGCGAACAGGATCACGCAGGCGCTCAGCGCATTCGCGACGAGCGAAGGCTCGAACGCCGAATACAGGCGCCCGTCCGGCTGGCGCTGATCGTCGCCCTCGGTGACGCGCCACGACAGATACAGCATGCCGCTCGGCCGCAGGATGCGCACGAGGTTGTCGACGGCATCGGTGATCGCGTCGGCGGGGAGATGCATCAGCACGGTTTCGCAGACCACGTTGTCGAACTGCTCGTCGATCTCGGCCAGCAACGGCAGCGTCGCGGTGCGAAACGCGATAGTCGGATAGAGCCGCCGCGCTTCGTCGAGCAGCCCCTCCGACGCATCGAAGCCCGTCACGCGATAGCCGTGGTCCGCGAGCCATGCCGTATCGCGGCCGTTGCCGCAGCCGACGTCGGCCGTCTTGCCCATCGGCAGCAGATGGTCGTGCCAGAGCGCGTACATGTCGTCGGGCGGCGGCTGGTCGAGCCATTCGCGCGAGTAGCGGGCGGCGTCGCGCGTGTACGCGTCGAGCGTCGCGGAGTCGGGGCGAAATGTCATGGCGATCCTGATCCGGTGAGGGCATGCGGCGGCGGGCGTGAGAGGGCATCGGCAAGTCTAGCGCGCAGTGGCGAATGCGGCTTCGGCGCGACGCGCGTTGCTGCAAGACATGCACCGGACGCAAGGCGCCTGTCATTCAGGGAAAGCCCCAATCGGCGCGGGTTTGCGGGCTTTTCGCACGGCTTGCGCGTCTATCGAAAAAGCGACCCGAAACTTGCTAAATCGCGGCACGCGGTTTGCGTGCGGCGCCCGCTTACAAACGGATAGCGCCCGGTTCTGCGGGCGTTCAACGCCAGCCGTCCGCCGGCATCGGCGATGTTGCGACGCACAAAAGCCGACTGATCCTATTTGAGAAAGTATTTTTGCCTGCGAGTATCCGCGCCATGCCGCAGCGGATGCGGCTCTCGAACATGGGAAGGGAGACGCGCGTGATTCTCTATGGCTTTGGCCCGGTGCTTCTCGACGGCACGATCAAGACGATCGAGCTGTCGATTCTTTCGCTGGCGGCGGCCGTCGTGCTCGGCCTCATTGGCGCGGCCGCGAAGCTGTCGTTCAACCGCCCGCTGCGCGCGATCGCGACGGGTTATACGACGCTGATCCGCTCGGTGCCCGATCTCGTGCTGATGCTGCTGCTCTTCTACAGCATCCAGATCGCCGTCAACAATCTGACCGACGCGCTCGGCCTGCCGCAATTCGACATCGATCCGTTCGTCGCGGGCGTGCTGACGCTCGGCTTCATCTACGGCGCGTATTTCACCGAGACGTTTCGCGGCGCGTTTCTCGCCGTGCCGCGCGGCCAGCTCGAAGCGGGCTCGGCGTACGGCATGAGCGGCGCGCGCGTGTTCGCCCGCATCCTGTTCCCGCAGATGATGCGCTTCGCGCTGCCCGGTATCGGCAACAACTGGCAGGTGCTCGTGAAGGCGACGGCGCTTGTGTCGATCATCGGGCTCGCCGATGTCGTCAAGGCCGCGCAGGACGCCGGCAAGAGCACGTTCAACATGTTCTTTTTCATCCTCGTCGCCGCGCTGATCTATCTCGCGATCACGACCGTATCGAACCTCGTGCTGATCTGGCTGGACAAGCGCTATTCGACGGGCGTGCGGCACGCCGAACTCTGATTGCCCGAATCCGCTGGAGACGACGACCATGATCGACATCCTCAACCAGTTCTGGCGCGCGTTCCTCTACTGGGACGGCCAGCGCATCTCGGGGCTTGCCGTCACGCTGTGGCTGCTGGTCGCATCCATCGGCATAGGCTTCGTCGCGTCGATACCGCTTGCCGTCGCGCGCGTGTCGAAGAAGCGCTGGCTTTCGATGCCCGTGCGCTTCTACACGTATGTGTTTCGCGGGACGCCGCTCTATGTGCAGTTGCTGCTGATCTACACGGGCATGTACAGCCTCGAATTCGTGCGCTCGCATGCGCTGCTCGACACGTTTTTCCGCAGCGGCTTTCACTGCGCGATTCTCGCGTTCGCATTGAACACCTGCGCGTACACCACGGAGATTTTCGCCGGCGCGATCCGCGCGACGCCGCATGGCGAAGTCGAAGCCGCGCGCGCCTATGGGATGAGCTGGTTCACGATGTACCGGCGGATCGTGATACCGTCCGCGCTGCGCCGCGCGCTGCCGTTGTACAGTAACGAAGTGATCCTGATGCTGCATGCGACCACCGTCGCCTTCACGGCCACCGTGCCTGACGTGCTGAAGGTCGCGCGCGATGCGAACTCGGCGACGTACCGCTCGTTCGAGGCATTCGGGCTCGCGGCGCTGATCTATCTTGCTGTATCGTTCGCGCTGGTTGCGCTGTTCCGGCGCGCCGAGCGTCACTGGCTCGCGTATCTCGCCGTGCGCCGGCATTGACCGGACTTCGCGCCGCAGCGCCGCGCCGTTCGCATCACGGCGCATCGCATCGATCAGCGGCACGCCGCATCGAAGCATCGGTTTCACCCGTCTTCACTCTGGGAGAGCATCTTGCTCCACACGACTCAAACGGAAGCCTGCAAGCTCGCCGTGCAGGATATCCACAAGCGCTATGGCGATAACGAAGTGCTCAAGGGCGTCTCGCTGAACGCCAACAAGGGCGACGTGATCAGCATCATCGGTGCGAGCGGGTCGGGCAAGAGCACGTTCCTGCGCTGCATCAACTTTCTCGAGCGGCCGAATGCCGGACAGATCATCGTCGACGGCGAAGCAGTGCGCACGAAGGTCGACCGCCACGGCAACTTCGAAGTCGCGGATCACAAGCAGTTGCAGCGCATTCGCACGAAGCTCGCGATGGTGTTCCAGCACTTCAATCTGTGGGCGCACATGAACGTGCTGGAAAACGTGATCGAGGCGCCCATCCATGTGCTCGGCGTGCCGCGCAAGGAGGCGGAAGACCGCGCGCGCGAATACCTCGAGAAAGTGGGCCTCGCGCCGCGCCTGGAGAAACAGTATCCGTCGCATCTGTCGGGCGGCCAGCAGCAGCGCGTTGCGATTGCGCGCGCGCTGGCGATGCATCCCGACGTGATGCTGTTCGACGAGCCGACTTCGGCGCTCGATCCCGAACTCGTCGGCGAAGTGCTGAAGGTGATGCAGAAGCTCGCCGACGAAGGCCGCACGATGATCGTCGTCACGCACGAAATGGGTTTCGCGCGCAACGTGTCGAACCATGTGATGTTCCTGCATCAGGGCCGCACGGAGGAAGAGGGCGTGCCGTCCGAGGTGCTGGTCGCGCCGAAGAGCGAGCGGCTGAAGCAGTTCCTGTCCGGCAGCCTCAAGTAATCCCGTATCGCGCGGCACGACTTTGCAGCACACATCAATGGCACGCCCGTCGTCCAGTCCGGCACGCACGACTCAGGTCGCGATCGTCGCGTTGCCGCCCGTCTCGATGTCGGGCGTGGGTCCCATCGTCGATGCGTTGAATCTCGCCAACGAGATCGACGGCCGCGCGTTGTACCGCTGGCAGGTGTGCTCGTGGGACGGCCGGCCTGTGCCGTTTGCGGGCGGAGCGCACTGGCCCGCCGATGCCGCGTTCGGCGATGCGATTTCATGCGACTGGCTGATCATCGTCAGCGAGCGCTTCCAGCAATTCGCGGATTACCGCCTGTTCCTCGCGAGCCTGTCGCGCGTCGGCCAGCGCACGCCGCTCGTGACGGGTATTCATCATGGCGTCTGGTGGCTCGCGATGGCGGGGCAGTTGTCCGGCTATCGCGTGAGCGTGAACTGGGAGACGTACCAGCAGTTCACGGAGCAATTCGAGCGTTCGATCGTCACGCAGCAGATCTTCGAGATCGACCGTGACCGCGCGACCTGCGCGGGCGGCCAGGCGACCGTCGATTTCATGCTCGCGATGATCGGCCGCGACCACGGGCCTGAGCTTGCGGAGCGGATCGCGGACACGATGGGCGTCGGCACGCTGCGCTCGGGCGAAGAGCGCCAGCGCATTCCCTTCGTGACGGCGCCGGGCGAGCGCCATCCGCGATTGAACGATGCATTGCTGTTGATGGAAGCGAACATCGAAGACCCGCTGACCTCGGACGAGATCGCGGGGCTGGTCGGCGTATCGCGCCGGCAGCTCGAACGTCTGTTTCGCCAGTACCTTGGCTCGATGCCGTCGAAATACTACCTGGGCTTGCGCCTTGCGAAGGCGCGCACGCAGTTGCAGCGCACGAGCAAGTCGGTCGTGCAGATCAGCCTCGCGTGCGGGTTCTCGTCGGCGGCGCACTTTTCGAATGCTTACCGCGAGCGGTTCGGCGTGACGCCGCGAGAAGAGCGGCGCAACTGGATCGAGAAGCAGCACGGGGTTGGGGTTGCACGCGCGGGCATCGATGAGCCGCGGCCGGCGGCGTTGATTGAGCGGCCTGATGTTTAGGTTTTCTTTTTGTCTGCGATGCTATTGGTTTATGGCTTGCTGCCGGCATCCGCAATGCGGATTGTGTCTGCCGACGGTTTTTGTTTGGGCTTTTTTAGCGTGCCGCGGGCATGTGCGAATGCGTGGCTATTCCAGCGTGCCGCTGGCATCCGCGATGCACCTCGCGGCGCGGGCGTTGCCCCTGTGCGGGGCGGCACCTACTTTTCTTTGCCGCCGCAAAGAAAAGTAGGCAAAAGAAAGCGGGCTAACACCGCCCGCACTTGACCTCTACCCACGGGCTCTCAACGGCCCCGTGCTTCGCCCCCCAATGTGCTCGCTTATGCAGTTGCCAACGTGCTGGCTAAACGCCTCACCCGTTTCATACACGTATGGTTACGGCCACGGCTATCGAAGGTTTCAGCGCCGAATGTCGGTAGTGAATGAGATTGCTGTGACGTACAGGGCAACGCTCTCGCTGCGGTCGCATCGCGCAGCGCAGGTGTCCTGTGCGGTGCGATTGCCTACACACAGTTGGCCGCAAAGGGGCCGGGGATATTCGATGTCGCGGGCCGCGACGTGGGTGCATGAGCAGGTAAGGCCTCGAATAAACGCGCTGGCAACATGCATGACATAGCACGCTGCCGGTTGAAGGACGGGGACGTTGAGAGCCCGTGGGTAAAGGTGAAAGACTGGCGGTGTGAGCGGCTTTCTTCTGCCTGCTCTTCTTTGCCGCGGCAAAGAAGAGTAGGTGCCGCCCCGCACAGGGGCAACGCCTGCGCCGGTAGGCGCATCGCGGATGCCGGCGGCAAGCCATAAAAACCAAAAGCGAAAAGCCGTCGCAGACAAAAACCGCATACGCGGATGCCCGCGACGACGGCAAATCAAGACAGTGTCGCCAGACATTAAAAAGAACCCGTCGCTTCCACGCAAGACGCCTCGCGCCACGTCACCTACACTAGGAACCATTACTGTGAACGAGCCCCAAGGACCCGCCATGAACGACCAGAACGTAACCCGCCAGACCTTCGACGAAGTCATGGTCCCCGTATTCGCGCCGGCGTCTTTCGTGCCGGATCGCGGCGTCGGTTCCCGTGTGTGGGACACGCAAGGCAAGGACTATATCGACTTCGCGGGCGGCATCGCCGTGACGGCGCTGGGCCACGCGCACCCGGATCTGCTGAAGGTTCTGCACGATCAGGGCGCGAAGCTGTGGCACATCGGTAACGGTTACACGAACGAGCCCGTGCTGCGTCTGGCAAAGCGTCTCGAAGAACTGACCTTCGCCGACCGCGCGTTCTTCGCGAACTCGGGTGCGGAAGCCAACGAAGCCGCGCTGAAACTCGCGCGCCGCGTCGCCTTCGACCGCTTCGGCGCGGAGAAGGACGAAATCATCTCGTTCACGCAGTCGTTTCATGGCCGCACGTTCTTCACGGTGAGCGTCGGCGGCCAGCCGAAGTATTCGGAAGGCTTCGGCCCGGTGCCGGGAGGCATCCGGCATCTGCCTTACAACGACATCGACGCGGCGCGCGCGGCCATCGGCCCGAAGACGTGTGCCGTGATCGTCGAGCCGGTGCAGGGCGAAGGCGGCGTGATTCCCGCCGATCCCGCGTTCCTGAAGGCGCTGCGCGAAGCGTGCGACCAGCACGATGCGCTGCTGATTTTCGACGAAGTGCAGACGGGCGTGGGCCGCACGGGCTTCTTCTACGCATACGAGGACACGGGCGTGACGCCCGACGTGCTGACAACGGCCAAGGCGCTCGGCAACGGCTTTCCGATCGGCGCGATGCTGACCACGAAAGAACTCGCCGCTCACTTCAAGGTCGGCGTGCACGGCACGACGTATGGCGGCAATCCGCTCGCGACGGCGATCGCGCTGAAGGTAGTCGATCTCGTCAGCGATCCGAAGCTGCTTGAGGGCGTGCGCGCGCGCAGCGAAGCACTGAAGGCGACGCTCGCGAAGATCAACGAACGCTTCGGCATTTTCAGCGAAGTGCGCGGCAAGGGCCTGCTGATCGGTGCCGAACTGACGGACGCTTACAAGGGCCGCGCGAAAGACTTCGTGACGGCAGCGGGCAAGCACGGCGTGATCATGCTGATGGCCGGTCCCGATGTGCTGCGTTTCGCGCCATCGCTGATCATTCCGCTCGACGACATGAACGAAGGTCTCGCGCGCTTCGAAAAGGCGATCGAGGAACTCGTCGGCGCCACGGCGCTGGCCAGGTAATCCGCCGGGCAACGAGCCACATTAAAGCTTCATTACACGAGACCACGATGCTCTTCGTCCGCCCAAGCCGCCTGGCCGATCTCGACGCCTTGCAACAGATGGCGCGCAATGCGCAGCCCGTGCTGCACTCGCTGCCGCACGACCGGCGCGCGCTGGAGGCGCGCGTCGCGTTGTCGGAAGACTCGTTTCGCGCGGAAGTCGATTTTCCGGGCGAGGAGTTCTATCTCTTCGTGCTGGAGGACAGCGAGACGGGCAAGCTGCACGGCACGGCGAGCATCGTCGCGGCAGCCGGCTACTCGGAACCGTTCTACGTGTTCCGCAACGATGCCCTCATTCACGCGTCGCGCGAACTGCACGTGAACCGCAAGATTCACGCGCTGACGATGTCGCATGAACTAACCGGCAAGAGCCGTCTCGCCGGCTTCTATATCGACCCCGCGATGCGCGGCGATGCCGCCGCTCATCTGATGTCCCGCGCGCGCATGATGTACATCGCCGCGAACCGCAAGCGCTTCACGCCCGAAGTCTTCTCGCTGCTGCTCGGCGTGACGGACGACGCGGGCGTGTCGCCGTTCTGGGAGGCCGTCGGCCGCAAGTTCTTCGGCCGCAATTTCGCGGACATCGAAGTGCAGTCGGGCGGACGCAGCAGCACGTTCATAGCGGAAGTGATGCCGAGCTATCCGATCTATGTGCCGCTGTTGCCCGAAGCCGCGCAGCGCGTGCTCGGCGAGCCCGACGAAAAGGCGCTGCTCGCGTACGACATCCACATGGAAGAGGGCTTCGAGACGGACCGCTACGTCGATATCTTCGATGCGGGCCCGGTGCTCACCGCCCAGGTCGATCGCAGCACATGCGTGGCGCGCAACGAGACGCGCACGGTGCGCGAGACATCGGCGCAACAGGGCGCGACGTATCTGATCGCGAGCAACAAGCCCGGCGAATTCCGCTGCGTGCTCGCCGATCTGCCTGCGCAGAAGGACGAAGGCGCGCCGCTGCCGGCGGCCGCGCGTCACGCGCTCGGCGTGCGGGACGGCGAGGCCGTGCGCTGCGTGCCACTGCATCAGCAGGAACAGAAACACACTACGGGAGAAGCACAATGATCGTCGTTCGCGTCGTGCAGACGGGCGATGTGGACGCGCTTGTCGCGCTCGCTCAGGAGACGGGGCCCGGTCTCACGACCTTCAAGCCGGACCGCGACGCGCTCGCCGCGCGCATCGCTCGCGCGCGGCGCACGATAGAGGACAAGGCCGCGTCGCACGAGAAGGGCTACTTCTTCGTGATGGAAGACTCGCAGACGAAGGACATTGCAGGTGTCTGCGGCATCGAAACGGCCGTGGGACTCGAGCAGCCGTTCTACAACTATCGCGTGAGCACGGTCGTGCATGCGTCGCAGGACCTCGGCATCTGGACGCGCATGCGGGCGCTCAACATCTCGCACGACCTGACGGGTTACGCGGAAGTGTGCTCGCTGTTTCTGAGTCCGCGTTATCGCGCGCACGGCGTGGGCGGCTTGCTGTCGCGCTCGCGCTTCATGTTCATCGCGCAGTTTCGCGACCGCTTCCCGCAGCGCATATGCGCTGAGCTGCGCGGCCATTTCGACGCGGACGGCACGTCGCCGTTCTGGCGCGCGGTCGGCTCGCACTTCTATCAGATCGACTTCAACGCCGCGGACTATCTCAGCTCGCATGGCCGCAAGTCGTTCCTCGCGGAACTGATGCCGCGCTTCCCCGTGTATGTCGAATTGCTGCCCGAAGACGCGCAGCAGGCGATCGGCCTCACGCATAGCGATACGTTGCCCGCGCGCAAGATGCTCGAAGCGGAAGGGCTGCGTTACGAGAATCACGTCGACATCTTCGATGCGGGCCCCGTGCTCGAGTGCCACGTCGCGGACCTACGCACGGTGCGCGAGAGCGTCGTCGTGCCCGTCGAGATCGCCACGAGTCAAGCGCAGGAAGATGGCCCGCGCTCGCTCGTATCGAACACGTCGCTTGCGGATTTCCGCACAGGCGTGGCGGCGGGCGTCGTCGAGGACGGCGTGTTCCGTCTGTCGGCGGACGAGGCGGCGGCATTGAACGTGAAGCCAGGCGAGCCTGTGCGCGTGCTGCCGCTGAAACGCAAATGAGCGTAAGTAAGTGAGAGAGAAACAAGGACTGACATGAGCGAGCTTTTCATCGACGGCGAATGGATCGCCGGCACAGGACACGCATTCGCATCGCGCAACCCGGGCACGGGCGCGACGGTGTGGGAAGGCAATAGCGCATCGGCCGAAGATGTCGATCGCGCCGTGATGAGCGCGCGCCGTGCGTTCGCGATGTGGTCGGCCGTGAGCCTCGACGAGCGCATCGCCATCGTGCGCCGCTTCGCTGCATTGATCAACGAACGCAAGGAAGCGATCGCCGACGCGATCGGCCGGGAAACGGGCAAGCCGTTGTGGGAAGCGCGCACGGAAGCCGCGTCGATGGCGGCGAAGGTCGAGATTTCGATCCAGTCGTACAACGAGCGCACGGGCGAACGGCGCGCCGCGATGGCGGACGGCACGGCCGTGCTGCGTCATCGCCCGCATGGCGTCGTGGCCGTGTTCGGTCCGTATAACTTTCCGGGGCATCTGCCGAACGGGCACATCGTGCCTGCGCTGATCGCGGGCAACGCCGTCGTGTTCAAGCCCTCGGAACTTGCGCCGGGCGTCGCGCGCGTCACCGTCGAAGTGTGGCGTGACGCGGGTCTGCCCGCTGGCGTGCTGAATCTCGTGCAAGGCGAGAGGGACACGGGCATCGCGCTTGCGAATCATCGGCAGATCGACGGCCTGTTCTTCACGGGCAGCTCGGATACGGGCACGCTGCTGCACAAGCAGTTCGGCGGCCGGCCCGAAATCGTGCTCGCGCTGGAGATGGGCGGCAACAATCCCCTCGTCGTCGCGCCAGTCGCGGATATCGACGCGGCTGTGCATCACACGATCCAATCGGCGTTCCTGTCGGCCGGGCAGCGTTGCACGTGCGCGCGGCGCATCTTCGTGCCGAACGATGCGTTCGGCGAGCGCTTCGTCGAGCGTCTCGTCGACGTGACGTCGCGCATCGCGGTCGGCGAATACAACGCCGATCCGCAGCCGTACATGGGCGCCGTGATTTCGGCGCGCGCGGCGGCGCGTCTGGTCGAAGCGCAGGGGCGCCTGATCGCCGACGGCGCGAAGCCGCTGCTGAAGATGGAGCAACGCGATCCGAAGCTCGGCTTCGTGACGCCCGCGATTCTCGACGTGACGAACGTGCAGAGCCTGCCTGACGAGGAGCACTTCGGCCCGCTCGCGCAGATCATTCGCTACGGTTCGTTCGACGAAGCGATCACGGGCGCGAACGATACCGAGTTCGGTCTGTCGGCCGGACTGCTCGCCGATGACGAAGCGCTGTGGACGCACTTTCAGCGCGCGATCCGCGCCGGCATTGTGAACTGGAACCGGCCGACCAATGGCGCATCGTCGGCGGCGCCGTTTGGCGGCACGGGGCGCTCAGGCAATAACCGGCCGAGCGCGTACTATGCGGCCGATTACTGCGCGTACCCGATGGCCTCCGTCGAAAGCGCGCAACTGCAAATGCCCGCGAGCGTGTCGCCGGGTCTTCATTTTTAAGGATCGACGATGCAAGCCACTGAAGCGAATTTCGACGGACTCGTCGGGCCGACTCACAACTACGCAGGGCTGTCGTTCGGCAACGTCGCGTCGCAGACCAACGAGAAGTCCGTTGCGAACCCGAAGGCCGCTGCAAAGCAGGGGCTGCGCAAGATGAAGCAGCTCGCGGACCTCGGTTTCAATCAGGGCGTGCTGCCGCCGCAAGAACGTCCGTCGATGCGCCTGTTGCGCGAGCTGGGTTTTTCGGGCGATGAGGCGAGTGTGATCGCGCGCGTCGCGAAGAACGCGCCAGAGTTGCTCGCGGCGGCGAGTTCCGCATCGGCGATGTGGACGGCGAACGCGGCGACCGTCAGCCCATCCGCGGACACGCACGATGGCCGCGTGCACTTCACGCCCGCGAACCTGACGAGCAAGCTGCATCGCGCAATCGAACACGAATCGACGCGCCGCACGCTGCGCGCGATTTTCGCGGACCCGTCGCGTTTCGTCGTGCATGAAGCGCTGCCGGGCACGCCTGCGCTCGGCGACGAAGGCGCGGCGAATCACACGCGTTTTTGCGCGCAGTACGGCGCGAAGGGCGTCGAATTCTTCGTCTACGGACGCAGCGAATATCGCCGCGGACCGGAGCCGAAACGTTACCCCGCGCGTCAGACATTCGAGGCGAGCCGTGCGGTTGCGCATCGTCATGGCCTTTCCGACGATGCAACCGTGTACGCGCAACAGACGCCCGATGTGATCGACGCGGGCGTGTTCCACAACGACGTGATCGCGGTGGGCAATGCGCGCACGCTGTTCTGCCATCAGCTGGCGTTCGTCGATCAAAAGGCTGTGTACGACGAACTGCGCGCGAAGCTTTCCACGCTCAACGGCGAATTCAATGTGATCGAAGTGCCGGACGCGCAGGTGAGCGTCGCGGATGCCGTGACGTCGTATCTGTTCAACAGCCAGCTGCTGTTGCGCGGCGACGGCCGCCAGGTGCTGGTCGTGCCGCAGGAGTGCCGCGAGAATCCGCGCGTTGCGGCGTATCTGGACGAACTCGCATCGGGCAAGGCGCCGATCGACGACGTGCTTGCTTTCGATCTGCGCGAGAGCATGAAGAACGGCGGCGGTCCCGCGTGCCTGCGCCTGCGAGTGGTGCTCAACGATGCCGAGCGCGGCGCGGTGGCGCCGGGCGTGTGGATCGACGACAGCCTCTTCACTCGGCTCGATGCGTGGATCGAGAAGCACTATCGCGATCGTCTCGCGCCGCTGGATCTGGCCGATCCGCAGTTGCTCCTGGAGTCGCGCACGGCGCTCGACGAAC
Organism: Paraburkholderia diazotrophica; assembly: GCF_038900755.1. Lineage (GTDB taxonomy): Bacteria > Pseudomonadota > Gammaproteobacteria > Burkholderiales > Burkholderiaceae > Paraburkholderia > Paraburkholderia diazotrophica_A. The sequence goes on along the minus strand of NZ_JBBPEN010000005.1, from coordinate 473,352 downwards.
TGACACAGATTCTGGGTCTGGGATCGCTATATGACTTCCAGCGCTGATACTTCCGTGCCGGCGATGCTCGACGATTTCGTCGCGTTCACGCTCGCGGGCGCGCAGCCTGGCGACGATGCGCGCGCCGGCGTGTGCGCGAACGGCGCGCAATGGTCGTGGATCGATGACGGCGTGCTGCAGTTCGAGCCCGCTGCGTCATCGGGCGGTGACGTGCGCAGCGTGCTTGCGTCGGCGGGCATTCATGGCGACGAGACCGCGCCCATCGAGTTGCTGTCGTTTCTGGTTCGCGACATTGCGCATGGACGCGTTGCGCTCGAATGCCGGGTGCTCGTCATTCTGGGAAACGTGCAGGCGATGCGCGAGTCGTGCCGCTATATCGACGACGATCTGAACCGGCTCTTCAGCGGGCGTCATGCGCAGTTGCCTGAAAGTCACGAGGCGCCGCGTGCTGCCGCGTTGGAGCGCATTGCGACGCGTTTTTTCGCCGATGCCTCGGATGCGCCGGGTGCGCGCTGGCACATCGACATGCACACGGCGATTCGCGCTTCCGTGTTCGAGCAGTTTGCGTTGCTGCCGCATACGGGCGCGCCGTTGTCACGTTCGATGTTCGAGTGGCTGCGCGACGCGCGTATCGCGGCTGTGCTGCTGCATACGACGAAGGGCAACACATACTCGCATTTCACGGCCGAGTTTTGCGGCGCGGATGCCTGCACGTTGGAGCTCGGGAAGGTCAGGCCTTTTGGGCAAAACGACTTGTCGCGGTTTGTTGGCGCGGATCATGCCGTGCGGCAGCTCATCGCTGGTGAAGCGGGGAATGCATCGCTTGCTTTGCCGCGCGTGTTTACCGTGATCGATCAGATCACGAAGAAGAGCGATGCATTTGAATTGCTATTCGCAAAGGACGTGGCCAACTTCACGGCGTTCGGGCGCGATACGGTGCTTGCGCGAGATGGGGATTATCGGTATGTCGTGCGTCACGACGAAGAGCGGATTGTGTTTCCTAATGCGACCGTGAAGCCTGGATTGAGAGCGGGGCTTCTGGTTGTCGAAACGACTGATGAGACGCATTCGGTACTAGTGTAGTTTTTTGTCTGCGACGCTGTTGGTTTTTTTGCTTTTGCGCTGGCATCCGCAATTGCGTGGTTGTTTCAGCGTGCCGCTGGCATCCGCAATTGCGTGGTTGTTTCAGCGTGCCGCTGGCATCCGCAATTGCGTGGTTGTTTCAGCGTGCCGCCGGCATCCGCAATTGCGTGGTTGTTTCAGCGTGCCGCCGGCATCCGCGATTGCGTGGTTGTTTCAGCGTGCCGCTGGCATCCGCAATTGCGTAGTTGTTTCAGCATGCCGCCGGCATCCGCAATTGCGCCTCGCGGCGCAGGCGTTGCCCCTGTGCGGGGCGGCACCTACTTTTCTTTGCCGCCGCAAAGAAAAGTAGGCAAAAGAAAGCGGGCTAACACCGCCCGAACTGACGACTACCCACGGGCTCTCAACGTCCCCGTGTTTCGCACCGCAATGTGCTCGCTGATGTTCGTTGCCAACACGCTAGTTGAACGCCTCACCCACTTCACGCACCTGTGGCACGACTAAAGGGCACTGAATGTTCCAGCGCCGCATGTCGGTAGTGAATCCGGTTGCTGTGTCGCGCAGGGCGCCGTCCTCACTTGAGCCGCATCGCGTAGCGAAGGTTTCCTGTGCGCTGCGAATGCCTACACACAGTTTGCCGCAAAGGGGCCGGGGATATTTGATGTCGCGGGCCGCAACACGGGTGCATGAAGGGTGACGCGTTCGATAAATGCGCTGGCAACGCGCATGAGCCAGCACCCTGCCGCATGAAGGACGGGGACGTTGAGAGCCCATGGGTAATCGTCAAGCACTGGCGGTGTGAGCGGCTTTCTTCTGCCTACTCTTCTTTGCCGCGGCAAAGAAGAGTAGGTGCCGCCCCGCACAGGGGCAACGCCTGCGCCGCGAGGCGCAATTGCGGATGCCGGCGGCACGCTGAAACAACCACGCAATTGCGGATGCCGGCGGCACGCTGAAACAACCACGCAATTGCGGATGCCGGCGGCACGCTGAAACAACCACGCAATTGCGGATGCCGGCGGCACGCTGGAATAACCACGCATGCGCGAATGCCAGCGGCAAGCTGAAAAAACAAAAAACCGCCGGCGGACAACAAAATTCATTGCCCCTCTCCGACAAGAACTTACAAAATTCGCGCGCAGCAAGAACCCTAACCCAAACACCGCCACGCGGAGCGAACCCGCGGACCCTGTAAAATCCACCGCCTTGTGCGTCGCACCAACCCCCGCGCATGCGTTTGAACTGCATTTTTGACGTTGCAATGATCACGCGCACGCCCAACGCGGGGCGTACCGCATCCCAGCTACCGCACACCAGCACTTCTTTAGGAAAACATCGATGAAAATGAGTTGGCAAAAGATGGCCGCGCTCGCCGCATTCGCGGGCGCGATGATGGCAGTGAACGCAACGGCCGCCGAGATCAAGGAACTTCGCTTCGGCGTCGAGGCGTCGTATGCGCCGTTCGAATCGAAGTCGCCGGCGGGTGAGCTGCAAGGCTTCGATATCGATATCGGCAACGCCGTCTGCGCCCGGCTCAAGACGAAGTGCGTGTGGGTCGAGAACTCGTTCGACGGCCTGATCCCCGCGCTCCAGGCCCGCAAGTTCAACGCGATCAACTCGGATATGTCGATCACCGACCAGCGCCGTGCGGCCATCGACTTCACCGATCCCATCTACGTGATCCCCAACCAGATGATCGCGAGGAAGGGCAGCGGCCTCCAGCCGACGGCCGCATCGCTGAAGGGCAAGCACGTCGGCGTGCTGCAAGGCACGATCCAGGAAACCTACGCGAAGGCCAAGTGGGCGCCCGCAGGCGTCGACGTGATTCCGTATCAGACGCAAGACCAGGTGTACGCCGATCTAGTCGCGGGCCGTCTCGATGCATCGTTCCAGGACGCGGAAGCGGCCTCCAAGGGCTTCCTCAAGAAGCCGCAGGGCGCAGGCTTCGAATTCGCGGGGCCAGCCGTTTCGGACGAAAAGCTGCTCGGCTCGGGCGTCGGCTTCGGCATCCGCAAGGGCGACGCCGCGCTGAAGGACGCCGTCAACCAGGCTCTGAAGGAACTGAAGGCCGACGGCACGATCGACCGCCTCGCCGCCAAATACTTCGACGTGAAAGTCGTGCTCAAGTAATACGCGCGTCATCGGCTGCGGATAAGCTCGCCGATGTCGTTCCACTAAGGCCGCTTCGAGCGGCCGTTTTGTTTTTTTGCCCTTGTTTCATGGTCTTTTTCACGCAGCCGTGCTCCCGGGCCATTGTGGCTGCGCTAAAATCAGCGAGCGGGGAAAGGGGCTCGATGCGCCGCGCTCAGGAAGCGAACGCTTTGAAGCCTGAAGAAGAACACTGAACACGATGAGAGTACGAAGCGCCACGCTTCGCCGCAACTACTTGCATGAGACCAGAGCAGGCACGGGACGAGAGCGCGCGCTAAAGCGCCCACGCCCATCGACACGCCTCGTCTGCTCGACAGGGGACCGGAATGACCACCAACGCAGTCGCTGAAGAACGCCAGTTCGAAGGCGTTCCCGGCATCGCGCAGGACCAGCGGGCAAACGTTTCATTTGCCCGTCAGCCTATTCTGAATCGCGACAACATGTTGTGCGCGTTCGAACTCAAGGTGCACCAGCCGCCCGTCGCGCAAACGAGCGAAGAGCCGGCAGCGGCCGACGAGCCCTCGTCGAACGCACAGCGCAGCGCGACGCAAGCCGTCATCCGCGCCGTTTTGCAGGCCGATGTGCGCGCTGCGCTCGCCGGTCATCCGGGCTACCTGCAGATCACGCGCGAACTGCTGTTCGACGACGCGCTCCGCCAGATTCCCGCCGGGCGTTTCATGTTCGAGCTGCCGCCCGAAACAGGAGCCGACGACCAACTGATCGCGCGCATCGTCGAGCTGCATGGCCGCCGCTATCGCTTCGTGCTCGACAACGTCGCGCAGGCCGACGAAACGTTCGCGCGCCTTCTGCCGTACGCGGATGCCGTGAAGATCGACATGAACCGCATCCCGCAGGCGATGTTGCCGAAGTTCGCTAGCGTGCTGAAGTCGGCGGGCAAGCTGCTGATCGCACTCGGCGTCGAGTCGCAAGCCGTGTTCGAGCAGGCCTTCAATCTCGGCTTCGACCGCTTCCAGGGCTATTACTTCGCGCATCCAACGGGCGCGGACGCGCGCAAGGTCAGCGCGCCGCGTCATGCGCTGCTGAACCTGCTGCAACTGCTCGGCGGCGAGCCGACGGTCGCGCAACTCGAAGCGGAACTGAAGCTGAACCCCGTGCTCGTGATGCACCTGATGCGACTCGCGAACTCGAGCGGCCTCGCGATGGGGCGCAAGGTCACGACGCTGCGCGAGGCGATCAACGCGACGGGCACCAACCGCATCGCGCGCTGGACGCAACTGCTGTTGTACGCGGACGGCCGCAAGGTCGCGCTCGAAGACGATCCGTTGCTGCAACTCGCCGCCACGCGCGCACGCTTCATGGAACTGGCCATCGAGCGCCTGCCCGAGGCGGGCCGTCACGAAACCGATGCGGCGTTCCTCACGGGTGTGTTCTCGTTTGTCGATGCGGTGTTCGGCGGCTCGCTCGAACATACGCTGAACGTGCTCGCGCTGTCGAAGCCGATCCGCGACGCGATTCTCCAGCGCGAAGGCGTGCTCGGCACGTTGCTGACCGTGATCGAAGCGCTCGAGCGCGGCGCATGGTCCGACATCGAAAACGGTTGTGCGCGACTCGAAGGCCTGCAGGTGAGCGACGTCGCGCAAATGGGCCTGGTCGCCGCCGCGTGGGCGGGCATCGCCGATCGCAGCGCGGAAGCGGCAGGGCTCGAGCGGATCGAGGATTGAACAAGGCGCGCGGCTCGAATGCATGAGCCGCGCATGTCGATGGCAGAAGGCGCGCGCATGACCTCGGCGTGAGCCGGTCAGCGCGATCTTCCAGTTACTTCACAGCGTTTCCACTTCGCTCACCGGCGCGTGCGCGAAGAACCGTCCCAATTCTCGCGCGAGGTCGTTGAGCGCGGCCATTTCCCGCTGCGAGATGCGGCGCGGCATGTCGTGACGCGTCCAGTCGCCGTAGAGCAGGGCGACCGTCGATTTGTTCTCCAGCATCACGGGCAGCAAGACGAACGAATGCACATCGTCGAATGCGCGGCGATACCAGCCCGGCAAGCGCGCGTGCATCTTCGGATCGCGTGCGTTCTCGATGAAGATGCCGACCGAGTTCGCGATCGCGAGATGAAACACGTCGGGCTCGAACGCCGTCGCGAAGCTGAGCGCGGGCAACGCGCCTTCGATCTTCGCGCCGAAGCCCATCGTTGCCTTGAAGATGCCGTTGCCCTGACGCACGAACACGACGGTGCGCTCGAAGTTCAGCCCGGCGAGCACGGTCTCCGATGCCATCGCGAGCGCGGGCGCGAGTCCGCTGTCGCCCGGCAGCGCCTGTAGCTCGCTCACGCCCGCGAGAATGCACGACTCGGGGTCGAGCGACTCGCGCGCGATCGCATCGGCGTTCGCGCGCAATTCGAAGATCTCGCGCATCACGCCGTCGCGGGTTTCTTCTTCGGCGAGCGTCAGGCTCATGTCGACGAGCACTTCGGGGTCGGTGCCGAGCGTGCGGCTGTAGCGTTGCGCCAGTTCGGCGATGCGCACGTCGCGTTGCGACTCGGGCAGATGCGCCTGCGTGAGCACGTTCGCGACTTCCGTCGAATAGTTCGTGATCGCGCGCAGCCATTGCGCCTGGCGCGGTTCGTCGTGCTGCTGCGGATCGAACCCGGTCATGCCGACGCGGATCATGTCCGGCAGGCGCCAGCGCGTCGCCGCTTCGAGTCCGATCTCCTGGAACGTCACGCCGAGCACGCTTTCGCACGCTTCGTTTTCGCCCATGCCCGTATCGACCTGACGGCGAATCTGGTCCCACTCGGCATCGAGATAGAACACGACCAGCAGCTTGCCGACCTGGCGCATCAGCGTGCACACGACGGCCTCTTCGCCCTGGCGCAGATCGCCGCGCTCGGTGATCTTGCGCGCGACGCAGCCCGAGAGCATCGTGCGGTTCAGTTCGAGTTTCGCGTCGATGCGCCGCGGCACGCTGTGATGAAAGTGATCGACGATCTTCAGGCCGACGACGAGATGACCGACGGCATCCATGCCGAGCACCATCAGCGCGCGCGAGACGGTTGTGATGTTGCCGCCGAACGCCATGTACATCGCCGAGTTCGAGAGACGCAGCACTTTCTGCGTCAGCGCGAAGTCGGAGAGCACGATTTGCACGAGCGCGCTGAAGTCGAGATCGTCGTTGTTCATCGCGGCCATCGTCGTGCGGAGCGACTGCTGCAGCATCGGAAAATCGCCGCGCTCGTTCATGCGAGCCCAGAGCCGGTCAAGCAGCGCAGCCTTTAGCATGAGAATCCCGCGAAAGCCATACAAGTTCCAGTTAGCGCCACGCCGATGCGTGGCCGATGCACAGGGCGAACACGCGTCATCCCGGTCACGCTTCACCATGCACGTGTAGCGCGCGCGATTCGAAGCGCTGCGCGAGTTCTTCGGACGGCAGCGCCTTGCAGACGAGCCAGCCCTGAATGTGATCGCAGCCCATCTCGGTGAGCAGATTGCGCTGTTCTTCCGTCTCGACGCCTTCGGCGACCAGTTCGAGATCGAGTGTCTGCGCGAGGCCCACGACAGCGCTCACGATGGCCTGATCGTTGCGCGAGGTTAGCAGGTTCTCCACAAAACTCCGGTCGATTTTCAGTTTGGCCAGCGGAAAGCGTTGCAGATACGCAAGGCTCGAATAGCCGGTGCCGAAGTCGTCGACGGCGAAGCGGATGCCGAGGCCCGTCAGTTCTTCGAGCAACGTCGTCGCGTGCTGCGGGTCGTGCATCAGCAGGCTTTCGGTGATCTCGAACACGAGCCGGCGCGGATCGATGCCCGTCAGCGCGATCGCTTCGCGCACGCTCTCCTTGAAGCGCGGATCGCGGAATTGTTGCGGCGACACGTTGACCGCGACGTATTGCAGCCGGATGCCTTGCGCGTCCCAGCGGATCAGCTGCATGCATGCGGCCTTCAACACCCAGTTGCCGAGGTAGTTGATGAGGCCGACCGATTCGGCGAGCGGAATGAACATCGACGGCGGCACGAGTCCGTGCACGGGATGCTGCCAGCGGATCAGCGCTTCGACGCCGACTACGCCGCGCGTCTGGCTGCTCGTGATCGGCTGGAAGTGCAGCGAGAACTCGCCGTTGCGCACGCCGTCGTACAGGTCCGATTCGAGCTTGAGGCGCTCGGCGTCGGCGGGGCTGTCGTCGGGCACGTAGAAGGCGAGCGTGTTGCCGCCCGCCGCCTTCGCGCGCAACAGCGCATGATCGGCCCAGCGCAATAGCTGGCTGTCGCGCGGCGAGGCGTCGGACGAATCGGGCGTGCGCTGCGTATCAGACATGTGCTGCGCGTCGGACAGGTGCTGCGCGTCGGGCATGTGCTGCACGTCGGGATACAGCGCGATGCCGACGCTCGCCGACAGATGCACGGGCTGACGGTTGAATGTGTACGGCTGCTGGATCGCCGTCAACAGACGCCGCGCCAGCGCTTCGGCGGCGATTGCCGCATCGGCGCGCGGATGCACGGGCGGCAGCAGGATCGCGAACTCGTCGCTGGAGATGCGCGCGATCACTTCGCCTTGTGTCGCCATGTTGGTCAGGCGCCGCGCGGTATCGCGCAGCATCTCATCGCCCGCGTCGTAGCCGAGCGCGCGGTTCACGCGCTGATAGTCGTCGATATCGAGCAGCAGCAGCGCGGCCGCCTTGCCCGTCGCATCGGCCTTTCGCTGTGCGTTGCGCATGTCCTCGATCAGCGCGGGCAACGTCGCGAGGCCCGTCAGATGATCGTGATGCAGTCGATGCTTGAGGTTCGCTTCCGCCGTGCGCCAGCTCGATACGTCAAAGCCCGCGATCGCGTAGCCTTCGATGCCGTCGTGGCAGTTGCGCACGATGCGCAGTTCGACGGGCACAGGGTAGGTCAGCGACTTGATCAGATCGAGCGTGACCTTTTCGACGGCGCCCGTTTCGTCGGCGCGGCGCAATGCGGCATCGAGAGACGCAACGTCGGCGGGCGCGACGAGTTCGTGCAGCGTGACGGTTTGCAGATATTCGCGGTGGTAGCCGATGAAGCGCAGGCTCGCTTCCGACACATACAGGAACGTGAGGTTGCGCGCCACGTGCGCGAGGAAGTCGACGGCGCCCGCGGCCTGCTCGAGGCCGGCCGCAAGACCTTGCGCGACCGTCGCGTGCGCGGGCTGACGGACCGCGCGGAATCGGTCGATAGCCGTGCGCAGCAAGCCCCGGCGGGCTGGGGTGATCCTGGTCGCTTCCATGTATGTCGGTGACTACCCGGGTTCGTCGTGAGGCGGGACGGCCGCGCAATGCCAGCGGGACGACGGGTCCGTGCGGGCGTAAGGCCATCCATCAGAACGGGATAACGACCCTCGCGGCGGAATCTTTAGCTTTCGCACATAAAAAGCGCCGTAACGTGTGGTAGAGGCTGTTGACCCATGCATGCGTCCGTGAATTCCGCTAAAGTCGCGGCGATCGCGCACCGTTAACGAATCCGATGCGACGTCCAATGTGCCGCGTCGGCGAAGCACGTGCGTTGCCCGAACGGGGCGCGCGCCATCCCGTTCAACTGACTATGGAATTGAAGCCGTCGAAAAAATTGGCCGATCCTTCCCACGACAACGATCAAGCCGCTCGCGTCCAAACGTTTGCGCAAGCGCATGGCGAGCACGACGCGCCGCTGTCGCCGCTGTCCGCGTCACAGTCTTCCGCTCAGTTCGTCTACGTGGGACGTCAGCCGATTCTCGACCGCAACGGCGCGTTGCATGCGTATGAACTGCTCTTTCGCGGCAGCGCGCGCAACTACGCGGAAGTCTCCGACGATGCGCAAGCAACTGCACAGGTCGTCGTGCGCACGATAGGCGGCATCGGTGTGCCGTCGGTGCTCGGCGCGCATCGGGGCTACGTGAACATCAGCAGCAAGCTGCTGTTCGACGACATCGTGCATCTGATGCAGCCCGAGCGCTTCGTGCTCGAAATCCTCGAAACGGTCACGTTCGATGCGCGGCTCATTGCGCGCATCGCCGAGTTGCGGAGCGCGGGCTTTCGCATCGCGCTCGACGACGTGTGCGAGCTGTCGCCGAATCTGCTGACCGTGTTGCCGCACGCGGACATCGTCAAGGTCGACTTCCTGCAGACGGACCGTGCGCAGTTGCGCACGCTCGCGCGGACGCTGCGCATGCACGGCAAGACGCTGATCGCCGAGAAGGTTGAAACGCGCAAAGACTTTGCGCTTGCCCGCGAGTTGGGCTTCCATCTGTTCCAGGGTTATTTCTTTGCGCGGCCGCAGGTGCTGTCGACGCGCCATGACCGTTCATCGCGTGCGTCGCTGATGCGGCTGCTTGCGCTGCTCGCGGGCGAGGCGGGCATCGTCGAGCTAGAAGACGAATTGAAGCGCAATCCGAATGTGGTGATGCAACTGCTTCGCCTCGTGAATTCGAGTGCGTTCGGGCTTGGACGCAATATTTCGTCGCTGCGCGAAGCGATCATCGCGACGGGCACGCGGCAGATCGCGCGCTGGGCGCAACTGTTGCTATACGCGGGCGGCGGCGACCTGCCGTGGCGCTCCGATCCCCTCGTGCAACTGGCGGGCACGCGCGCGCGTTTCATGGAGCTGGCCGCGCGCTGGATACGGCCGAACGACGAAGGTTTCGCCGATGCCGCGTTTCTGACAGGCGCGTTCTCGCTGGTGCATGTGCTCGTCGATTCGACGCCCGGCGAGACGCTCGATCCGCTTGACCTGTCGCCCATCATTCGCGATGCGATCGTCGAACGTGCGGGGCCGATGGGCGCGCTGCTGCGGATCGCCGAAGCGGCGGGCGAAGCGCAGGATGCAGCCGCGATTGCGGCGATCGCAAGCTCGCAATCGCTCGCCGAATTCGCGGCGCTGACGCCCGTGGTGCTCGCCGAGTTGAACCTGTCGGCGGCAGCGTGGTTCGGCGCGCATCTCGTGGATTAAAGTCCGCATCCCGTTCGTTTCATGCATTGGCGGATGATGGCGCGCGTGGTCAGCGGACTGCGCAGTTTGTGGACGGATCGACTGCGTTCATGCTGCGCGCCGACGCGCATTCGCCAAACGTGGTCCAATTGAAGGGGCAGGTTACGGTTGCGGCGGCTCGCATGGCTGATGCGCGAGCGTCGCGCGACATCGCACGGGTATCGTGCGTTCACGATTCGAGGACTCGACATGAAGCAGAAGATTGCGCCGTTCGCGCTGGCCGCTACGCTGTGCGCGAGTTTATCGCTGTATGCGCTGACGGCTTCCGCCACGCTCAAGCCCGGCGACGACGCGCCGGATTTCACGGCGCAGGCGTCGCTGGGAGGCAAAAGCTATCAGTATCAACTCGCCGATGCGCTCAAGAAAGGGCCCGTCGTCCTGTACTTCTATCCCGCCGCCTTCACGAAGGGCTGCACGATCGAGGCGCACGAATTCGCGGAGGCCGTCGACGAGTACAAGAAGTACGGCGCGACCGTGATCGGCGTGTCGCACGACAACATCGACACGCTGACGAAGTTCTCGGTCAGCGAATGCCGCAGCAAATTCCCGGTTGCGGCCGATCCCGATTCGAAGGTCATCAACGCCTATGACGCGGGCTTGCCGATGCACGCGCCGATGGCGAACCGCGTGTCATACGTGATCGCGCCCGACGGCAAGGTCATCTACGAATACACGAGCCTGTCGCCCGACAAGCACGTCGAAAACACGATGCAGGCGCTCAAGGCGTGGGCCACGGCCCACAAGCAGCCTTGATGCCCGGTTGCGCGCAGTCCGCCCCGTTCCACTTCTGATCGCCGATACGCGATGCCCATTGCCGTCGGACTGCTCGTACTGGCCGCGCTGATCTATGGCGCCGTGCAGGCGTTTCACACGCTGTCGGCGCAGTTCGGGCTGGGCGTGGCGGTCGGTGTCGCGGTGCTCGTCGTCGCGCTGCTGCTCGCGGCGCTCGCATGGTGGTGGCGCCGCCGCAAGGAAGTCGCGGCCAATATCCGCGATGGCGACTGGACGCACGGGCTCAAAGGCGAATGGGGCGACGTGCGGCTCGCGGCGGGCAAGCGGCTTTGCGACGTGCGCGTGAGCGGCACGCGCGGCTCGTACATTTTCGCGGACCTTCGACACGCGCAGCCGGTGCGCGATGGCGAGCGCTGGCAGGTCAAGCTCGATGTGAAGGATGCGGCGCATCCCGAATGGCGCTTGCCGATGACGTCGGAGCGCGAGGCGCGTCAGTGGACGCGCATTTTCTTGCTGGCGATGGCGCAGAAGCTTTGAGAAGCGAGGCTTGTGGCTAGTCGGAGTGGTTAGCTGGATGGTTCGCTGAACGCTGGCCTCCGCATGATGCGCGGCGGAGGCCAGCGACCCGGCAATGAAACCACAACGCGAGCCGCCGCGCACAGCGAGCCGGACGAACGGGCTCAGCTCCCCGAAGCAGCCGCCTGCGCCCCTTTGTTCTTGCGCGCCTCCCAGCGCACGCGCAGGCGGTCCATGTACAGATAGACGACGGGCGTCGTATAGAGCGTGAGCATCTGGCTCACGATCAGCCCGCCGACGATCGCCAGACCCAGCGGCGCGCGCAGCTCCGCGCCTTCGCCGCGCCCGAACGCGAGCGGCAGCGCGCCGAGCAGAGCCGCGCAGGTCGTCATCATGATCGGGCGGAAGCGCAACAGGCACGCCTGCTCGATCGCATCGCGCGACGACAGCCCTTGCCGCGACGCGTCGATTGCGAAGTCCACCATCATGATCGCGTTCTTCTTCACGATGCCGATCAGCAGGATCACCCCGATCAGCGCGATGATGCTGAACTCCGTGTTGAAGAGCAGCAGCGCGAGCAGCGCGCCGACACCCGCCGACGGCAGCGTCGACAGAATGGTCAGCGGGTGGATGTAGCTCTCGTACAGGATGCCGAGCACGATATAGACGGCCGCGAGTGCCGCGAGGATCAGGATCGGCTGGTCGGACATCGATTGCTGGAACGCCTGCGCGGTGCCCTGGAAGCTGCCGTGGATCGTCGCCGGCATGCCGATCTCGGCCATCGTCTGATAGATGATCTGCGTGGCCTGCGAGAGCGATTTGCCGGGCGGCAGGTTGAACGAGATCGTCGACGCGACGAACTGGCTCTGGTGATTCACCGCGAGCGGTGTGTTGCCGGGGCCGAAGCGGGCGATCGCGGAAAGCGGAATCATCGTTTCCTTCGAGGTCGACACGGCGGCGCCCGTCGACGCGCTCGACTTGCCGCTCGCCGCAATCGAGTTGTTCGCCAGATTGCGCGCGGAGTCAGCGGCGATGGCGGCCGCGCTCGACGCCGCCGTGCCCGCCGTGCCGCCCGCCGGCGAACGCGTCGTTGCCGTCGTGGCCGACGTGACCGTGCCCGCCGTCGCGTTAGTGGACTGCGAGCCGCTCGCGCTGCCGCCCGACGTACTGACCCACACCTGGTTCAGCATGTCGGGGCTCTGCCAATACTTCGGCGCGACTTCCATCACGACGTGATACTGGTTCAGCGGGTTGTAGATCGTCGAGACCTGGCGCTGGCCGAACGCGTCGTACAGCGTGTTGTCGATCTGCGCGGGCTTGATGTTGAGGCGCGCCGCCGTCTGGCGGTCGATCGTCACCATCGATTCAAGACCGGCTTGCTGCTGGTCCGAATTGACGTCGGTGAGCTCGGGCCGCTTTTGCAGCGCTTCCGTGAGACGCGGCGCCCATATGTACAGGTCCGCCGTGGTATCGGAGAGCAGCGTGAACTGATACTGCGCATTCGACTGCCGGCCGCCGACGCGGATGTCCTGCACCGCCTGCAGGAACGTGCGCGCGCCCGCGACGCCCGACAGCGGTCCGCGCAATTGCTGGATCACCTGATCGGCGGAAATCTTGCGCTCCGTCTTCGGCTTGAGCGACACGAACATGAAGCCCGAGTTGGTCTGCCGTCCGCCCGTGAAGCCGACTACGCTGTCGACGGCGGGATTCGCCTGCACGATGCGCATCATCTCGGAGAACTTCACCTTCATCGCCTGGAAGGACGTCGCCTGGTCGGCCTGGATGCCGCCGATCAGGCGCCCCGTGTCCTGCTGCGGGAAAAAGCCCTTCGGCACGATGATGTAGAGCGCGATGTTCAGCGCGATCGTGATGAACAGCACCATCAGGATCAGCAGCGGATGACGCAGCGACCAGCCGAGCGTGCGCGCGTAGCCGCGCTGCATCGCGTCGAAGCCGCGTTCGAGCCAGCGCGCGAAACGGCCTTCTTCCCGCTTCTCGTGCGGCTCGAAGAGCAGGCGCGAGCACATCATCGGCGTGAGCGTCAGCGATACGATCAGCGACACGCCGATCGCAAGCGACAGCGTTAGCGCGAACTCGCGGAACAGCCGCCCGACGATGCCGCCCATCAGCAGGATCGGCAGGAACACGGCGACGAGGGAGATGCTGATCGACATCACCGTGAAGCCGACTTCGCGCGCGCCGATGAACGCGGCTTTCATGCGCGGCATGCCGCTCTCGATATGGCGCGTGATGTTTTCGAGCACGACGATCGCGTCGTCGACGACGAAGCCTGTCGCGATGGTCAACGCCATCAGCGACAGGTTGTCGATTGAAAACCCGAGCAGGTACATCGCCGCGAACGTGCCGACGATCGAAATCGGCACCGCCACGCTCGGAATCAGCGTCGCGCGCCAGTTGCGCAGGAACAGGAAGACGACCATCACGACGAGCGCGACGGCGATCATCAGCGTGTGCTCGGTGTCCTTCAGCGACGCACGGATCGTCGTCGAGCGGTCGGCCGTCGGCGTGATCTGGGCGGCGGCGGGCAGCGAAGCCTGCAATTGCGGGATCATCGCCTTCACGCGGTCGATCGTCTCGATGATGTTCGCGCCGGGCTGCCGGTACAGGATGACGAGCACCGAGCGCTCGTTGTTCATCAGGCCGAGATTGCGCAGGTCCTCGACGGAATCGACGACTTCGGCGACATCGGACAGATGCACGGCCGCGCCGTCGCGATACGCAATGACCAGGTCCTTGTACTGCGAAGCCTGCTTCGCCTGGTCGTTCGTGTAGAGCTGCACGTGGTTCGGGCCGAATTCGATCGAGCCTTTCGGGCTGTTCGCATTCGCCGACGCGAGCGCCGCGCGCACGTCTTCGAGACCGATGCCGTAGTGAAAGAGCGCTTGCGGCTCGAGCTCGACGCGCACGGCCGGGTTCGCCGAGCCGCTCACGTCCACTTCGCCGACGCCGTCCACTTGCGACAGCGATTGTTGCAGCACCGTCGCGGCCGAGTCGTATAGCTGGCCCGCCGTCATCGTCTTCGACGTGAGCGCGAGAATCAGGATGGGCGCGTCGGCGGGATTGACCTTGTGATAGGTCGGGTTCTGCCGGAGGCTCGTGGGCAGGTCGGCGCGCGCCGCGTTGATGGCCGCCTGCACGTCGCGCGCGGCGCCGTCGATGTTGCGGTTCAGGCCGAACTGCATCGTGATGCGCGCCGAGCCGACGGAGCTCGTCGACGTCATTTCGGTGACGTCGGCAATCGACCCGAGATGCCGTTCGAGCGGACTCGCCACGCTCGTCGCGACCGTCTCCGGGCTCGCGCCCGGCAGGCTCGCCTGAATCGAGATGGTCGGGAAATCGACTTGCGGCAACGGCGCGACGGGCAGCCTCGCGAACGCGAACAGGCCTGACAGCGCAATGCCGATCGCGAGCAACGTCGTGGCGACGGGGCGCTGGATGAAAGGGCGCGACAGGTTCATCGTTTCGGCCTCTTCATTCAGGCGTCGGCGTCGGTGACGGGCGGCGCGGGATGGCCGTCACGATGAAAGCGCGCGCGCAGGCGCCGCGCGATCGAATCGAAGCCGAGATAGATCACGGGCGTCGTGAAGAGCGTCAGCAACTGGCTGACGATCAGGCCGCCCGCAATCGCGATACCGAGCGGCCGGCGCAACTCCGAGCCCGCGCCCGCGCCGAGCATCAGCGGCAGCGCGCCGAGCAGCGCCGCCATCGTCGTCATCAGGATCGGGCGGAAGCGCAACAGGCACGCCTGATAGATCGCTTCGCGCGGCGGCTTGCCGTGCACGCGCTCGGCTTCGAGCGCGAAGTCGATCATCATGATCGCGTTCTTCTTCACGATGCCGATCAGCAGCACGATGCCGATGATGCCGATGATGTCCAGGTCGTGACCCGTGAGCAGCAGCGCCAGCAGCGCGCCGACGCCCGCCGACGGCAGCGTCGACAGGATCGTGACGGGATGCACGAAGCTCTCGTACAGCACGCCGAGCACGATATACATCGTGACGACGGCGGCGAGAATCAGGAACAGCTCGTTCGAAAGCGACGCCTGAAATGCGAGCGCCGCGCCCTGGAAGCGCGTCTGGAACGACGCGGGCAGGCCGATATCCTTTTCCGCCTGTTCGATCGCTTTCACGGCCGCGCCGAGCGACGCGCCCGGCGCCAGATTGAACGACACGGTCGTGGCCGGGAACTGGCTCAGATGCGTGACGAGCAGCGGCGAGGGCTTCTCGTGAAAGCTCGCGATGGACGCCAACGGCACCTGGCCGCCCGTCGACGTCGACGATGGCAGGTAGATCGAGTTCAGCGACTCCGTGTAGTGCTGCATCTGCGGCTGCGCTTCGAGAATCACGCGGTACTGGTTCGACTGCGTGAAGATCGTCGAGATGATGCGCTGGCCGAACGCGTCGTAGAGCGCGTTGTCGACGGTCGCGGGCGTGATGCCGTAGCGCGCCGCCGACGCGCGGTCGATTTCCACGTAGACCGACTGGCCGTTGTTCTGCAGATCGGTGGCCACGTCGACGAGTTCGGGCGACTGCTGTAGCCGCTCCATCAGCTTGGGCACCCATGTCGAGAATTCTTCGATGTTCGGATCGGTCAGCATGAACTGATACTGCGTCGGGCTCACCGTCGAATCGATGGTCAGATCCTGCACCGGCTGCATGTAGAGCGTCGCGCCCGGAATGTGCGACGTGTCGCGCTGCAACTGGCGGATCACCTGGCTCGCCGTTGCGTCGCGGTCGTCGCGCGGCTTCAGGTTGATCAGCATGCGGCCGCTGTTCAGCGTGATGTTGCTGCCGTCCACGCCGATAAACGATGTCAGGCTCTCGACGTTCGGATTTTTCAGGATCTCGGTGGCGAGTTGCTGCTGGCGCTCGGCCATCGACGCGTACGACACCGACTGCGGCGCCTGCGTGATCGCCTGGATCACGCCCGTGTCCTGCACCGGAAAGAAGCCCTTCGGAATGAACACGTACAGCACGCCCGTGAGCACCAGCGTCAGCACGGCGACGACGAGCGTCGAGCGGCGCCGGTTCAGCACCCATTCCAGCGCGACGGCATAGCGCGCGATGATCCAGTCGATCGCCGCGTGCGCCTTCGCTTCGAAGCGGTGGCTTTCCTTGGGCGGCGTGTGGCGCAGCAGCTTCGCGCACATCATGGGGACGAGCGTGAGCGACACGACGGCGGAAATCACGATCGTCACGGCGAGCGTGATCGCGAACTCGTGGAACAGGCGCCCGACCACGTCGCCCATGAAAAGCAGCGGAATCAGCACGGCGATCAGCGAGACCGTCAGCGAGATGATCGTGAAGCCGATCTGCTTCGAGCCCTTCAGCGCGGCTTCGAGAGGCGCGTCGCCTTCCTCGACGTAGCGCGCGATGTTCTCGATCATCACGATCGCGTCGTCGACGACGAAGCCTGTCGCGATGGTCAGCGCCATCAGCGAGAGGTTGTCGAGCGAGAAGCCGCACAGGTACATCACGGCGAGCGTGCCGATCAGCGAAAGCGGCACGGAGAGGCTCGGGATGATCGTCGCGTAGATGTTCGCGAGGAACAGATACATCACCAGCACGACCAGCACGACCGACATCAGCAGCTCGAACTGCACGTCGCGCACGGACGCGCGGATCGTCGTGGTGCGGTCGGTGACGATCTGCACGTCGAGCGCGGCGGGCAGCGACTGCTGGAGCGTGGGCAGCAGCTTCTTGATGCTGTCGACTGTCTGGATCACGTTCGCGCCCGGCTGGCGCTGCACGTTCAGGATGATCGCGGGCGTGTTGTCCACCCATGCGCCGAGCTTCGTGTTCTCCGCGCCGGAGACGATGCTCGCGACGTCCGTCAGCATCACGGGGCGGCCGTTCTTGTACGCGACTACGGCGCTCTTGTACGCGTCGGCGTCCGTCAGCTGGTCGTTCGCGTTGATCGTGTACGCGCGCGTCGGGCCGTCGAAGTTGCCCTTCGGCGTGTTGACGTTGAGGTTCGAGATCGTCGTGCGCAGATCGTCGAGATTGAGGCCATACGACGCGAGCGCGCGCGGGTTCGCCTGGATGCGCACGGCGGGTCGCTGGCCGCCCGACAGGCTCACGAGGCCGACGCCCGCGACCTGCGAGATCTTCTGCGCGAGGCGCGTATCGGCGATGTCCTGAACCTGCGTGAGGGGCATCGACTTCGACGTGATCGCGAGCGTGATGATGGGCGCGTCGGCGGGATTGACCTTCGCGTAGATCGGGGGCGCGGGCAGGTCCGACGGCAGCAGGTTGCCCGCCGCGTTGATCGCGGCCTGGACCTCCTGCTCGGCGATGTCGAGGGGCAGGTCGAGACTGAACTGCAGCGTGATGATCGACGAGCCCGCCGAGCTTTGCGACGACATCTGGTTCAGCGACGGCATCTGCCCGAACTGGCGCTCGAGCGGCGCCGTCACCGACGACGTCATCACGTCGGGGCTCGCGCCCGGATAGAACGTCTGCACCTGGATGGTCGGGTAATCGACTTCGGGCAGCGCGGACAGCGGCAGAAAGCGCAGCGCGACGAGACCGACCAGCAGGATCGCCGCCATCAGAAGGGCGGTGCCGACCGGGCGCAGGATAAAGGCGCGGGATGGATTCATGCGGAAGCCAGTACCTTATTCCGCCGACGTCTGCGACGCGTGCCGGTGACGATGCGCGCCCGATGCGCCGGCTGCACCCGATGCGGCCGCTGCACCCGATGCGCCCGATCCGGCGCGGGCAGCCGATGCGCCCTGAGCATCGGAGGCGCCCGATGCGCCACGCGGACGATCGGCCGGAATGGTGATCTTCGCGCCTTCCTTCAGGCGGTCCGAGCCATCCGTCACGACGCGCTCGCCGACTTGCAGGCCCGACGCGATGCTGGTGTGCTCGCCGTCGACGGGACCGACCTTCACGGGGCGCACCGTCACTGTGTTGTCCGGCTTCACGACATAGACGAACGACCCCATCGAGCCGTTGAGCACGGCCGACGTCGGCACGATGATGGCGTTCTTCACCACGTTGACGAGCAGCCGCGTATTGACGAACTGGTTCGGAAACAGCAGGCCTTCGTTGTTCTGGAACGTCGCGCGCAGCTTCACGGTGCCCGTCGTCGTGTCGATCTGGTTGTCGACGGTTTCGAGATAGCCCGCTTCGAGCGACGTCGTATTGCTGCGGTCGTACGCCGTCACCGACATCTTCGTGCCTGCGTGCAACTGCTTGAGGATGGAAGGCAAATTGTCTTCCGAGGTCGTGAAAATCACGCTGATCGGCTGCAGTTGCGTGATGACGACGACGCCGTTCGTATCGCCCGGCGTCACGTAGTTGCCGGGATCGACCTGGCGCAGGCCGACGCGCCCCGACACGGGCGCCGTGATGCGCGCATAGACGAGATCGAGCTTGAAGGTGTCGATGTTCGCCTGGTCGGACTTGACCTGGCCTTCGTACTGCCTCACGAGCGACGCCTGCGTATCGACCTGCTGGCTCGCGATCGAGTCTTGCGACAGCAGCGTCTGATAGCGCTTCAGGTCGATGCGGGCGGTTTGCAGGAGCGCCATGTCCTTGGCAAGCGTCCCTTCAGCGTTGGCGAGACTGATCTGATACGGGCGCGGATCGACCTGTGCGAGCAGATCGCCTTGCTTGACCATCTGGCCTTCCTGGAACGCGACGGTCTGCAACGTGCCCGACAGTTGCGTGCGCACCGTGACGTTCGCAAGCGGCGTGACAGTGCCGAGCGCGTTCAGCACGACGGGCATTTCGCCTTGCGCGACAGCGGCCACGTGGACGGGCTGCGCCTGGTTCGCGCCTGCCGCGCCGCCGCCCCGGCGTCCGCCGCGCGCCGCCTGCGCGCCGCTCGCGCCCGCTGCCGCGCTCGCGCCGGCGTCGCTCCTGTTCCACGGATGCCAGCGCGCCAGCACGATCGCCGCGACGATCACGACGGCGGCGATCAGCGCGATCGTGCGGCCGCGATGCCGCTTGACGGCGCCGGGTCCGGGTTCGTGTCCGGGAGGAGGGCTGGACGGACCGGCGTTGCGTGAAGATTCTGGCTGATTTTTTTGTTCGTCCATCGGTTCGATCAAATGGCTGGCGTGAATTGAAGCAAACGTGCGATGCGCGGCGCGAGAACCCCCGCTTGCCGCGCGCGGGCCGTTGCGCTCGCGCTTGTGTTTGCGGTGGTGCTTGCGTGTGTCTGCGCGATGCTACGCGATGCGTGGCTCATCGAGATGACCATGGCGTGACGATGACGGCAGCCGCGCTCGCGGCCCGACGCGTTGTCGACATGATTGACGGCTCCTCCCTGATGGCCGTGCTTTTGCCCGCAGTGCGTCCGACGTCGCGTTGCCGCGGCAGCGCTTGCGCTGCTGCAACGAATGGCCGGTCCGATGGCCGCTTCGACTGGGCTGGCCGTTGCCGATGCGCGTCGCGTTGCACATGACAGGCATCGTGGCCGGCCGCGCCGAAACCGGCCGCACCGAGCGTCGGCGCGCGGGAAAGCATGATGCTACGTCCCCGGCCGAGTTACAGTCCAGCGGCGTATTTTTCGGCGGATTACGACCGTTACATACGGTTCGGTAAATTGAAAGCCTGGCGTAGCCGAATGTCGCGCAACGCAGCGCAGCGACGGGTGCATCGGCGGGGAGGGCGGGGCGAGTCGATGCAGGCGCAAGTCGACGTCTCGCGCCGCGCGAAGCTCAATCGTCGAGACGGCGGCCCGGCGTGCCGCCGATTTCGTGGACGATCTTTTCGATCGTTTCGAGCAGCATGGGCGCCGCGCGCGACACGAGCCAGTCGCGTGGGCACTGATGCGCGGAGCCGCCGCAATTGACCGCGTAGCGCTCGCCCGACGGTCCGATGAAGCCGGCTGCGATCGCGTTGAGCCCCTCATACCATTCGCCCGTCGCGATCGCGAAGCCCTGGGCGGCCGTTTCCTGTAGCGCCGCGTCGAGGCGGCTGCTGATGTGCCCCCACTCGTCGCCGGCCGCGGCCTGCAGGCCTGTCAGCAGACCTTGGCGATCCGTTTCGGAGAGCGCGGCGAGATACGCGCGGCCGACGGCCGTGCGGCTCAGGTCCATCCGCGAGCCGACCTCGAGGCGCGACACCAGCACGGCGGAGCGCGGCTTGATCGCATCGATGACGACCATGTCGAGCCGGTCGCGCACGGCGAGATGCACCGATAGCGACGTGCGTTCAGCCAGTTCGATCAGGAAGGGCCGCGAGCGCGCGCGGATATCGAAGTTGCGCAGGAAACCATTGCTTAGTTCGAGCACCGACGACGTGAGCACGAAGCGCTCGCTGTCGGGCAGGCGAAACAGAAAACCTGCGCTGACGAGCGTCGCGGTGATCCGCGAGACGGTCGGCTTCGGAATGCCCGTCAGTTCCGTCAGCTCGCGATTGGAGAGCGGCGCGTCGGCGGCGGCAATGCGCCGGAGCACGGTCAGGCCGCGCGCGAGCGCTGTGACCTCGTCGCCGGAGCCATCTTTTTCCTTCAACGGATCGGTGGCGGACGCACGCGTCGATGACTGGTTCATGTGGTTTTTATGAAACGTTATTTCACTATAGTTGAACGCGCGCGGAGAGTCAGATGCTTCCAGGTCGCGCTCAGCCTTCTCTCAGCAAGGCCTAAGTCCTTTTTTCGTACGACCATTCATTGTATCGGATTGTAAGATGCAGGCCTGTCGAGCCGTTTAAATTTTGCTTGACTTAGTCAGCATTACCATAAAAAATGGAACTATATTTCGAAACCGGAAAAGGTGGGCACGCGCGCACATCGCCCATACATCATTGCGCGTGCAACCAGTGCGCGTGTCGGCGTCGGCCCGGTTCGGCTCGCTTCGCAGCGACCTTCGAAGCCAGAATTTCTTCAGTACCGTCTCTCAGGTTCTAGCACGGCCCTCGGAATGGCTAGAACTTTTTGAAGGCGCCATGGCAACATGGCGCCTTTTTTTTGTCCGGCCGGTCGGTTGTCGTTTGCTCGCAATATACGTTGGATGCGAGTTGCCGTCATGGCGCGCATCCGTAAACGACGCGGCGGCAGTCTGCTCGACTGCCGCCGGCAGGGCGTCAGCGCCCGTCAAGCCGCGCTACCCGGGAGCGCGTGTCAGAGCCCGGGGTCGCGCGTCGCCGTCGGATCGACCGAGGTCGTGGTCCAGTACGGATCGCGGTTGTAGTACTTGTGCATCTGCGTGCCCCAGGTTTCGTCGGCCATCGACGGCCAGTGGTCCTTGTCGAAGCCCGGTTCGTCCTTGATCCGCTGCGCGGTGATGTCGACGCGGAAAACTTTCTGGTCCGTATCGAGCGTCAGCGCGCTCCACGGGATTGCGTGCAGATTGCTGCCCATGCCGAGGAAACCGCCTTCCGACAGCACCGCGTACGCGATGCGTCCGCTGCGCACGTCGAGCATGATGTCCGAAATCTTGCCGACGTGTTCGCCATCCGACGAGACGACTTTGTTGCCATCCAGCGTGGCCGCGGCCATCACTTCAGGCCCCGGACCTTCGCCGACTCCACCGCCGACGATGCCTGCGCCGGCTTGCGCCGGGTTCATTTTCGGGTCTAGCGTGGTCATGATTTCCTCCCTGGAAAAGTCCACGGGATGCGATGCGCATCCGGCGTGCCCGCGAGCGCTTTTCACATGAGGACGAATGTGGGCGCGCGTGCATTGTCACGAACGCGGCGGCACCAAACTCGAAGCCGCCGTCGACGGCGCACATCGGTGCGGGTCGAATGTGGCGGCTGCAAAAACTTCAAGCGCCAGTGTCAAGCTGACAGACTCACGCGCGTCGCGTTACATCGCCGACCGCGCACGCAACGCTATCGACGGTAGCCTGCGGCCAGCGACGGCATGTTCTACGCAGACTGGCGACGTCACGCGTCGATGGCTCATGAAGCGCGATCTGTCGCGGCGCGCCTGGTTGCAGCTCCCGGTAACGCGTTGCTTTTGACGCGATATCGAAGGCGTATGATGTTATTTGCATCGGTGGATGCATCACAAGTCATCTTGTTGTCGCTCCCGATACGAGGCCACATGAAACACGACGATCGCGTCCACGACGTCGCGGTGCCGGGCGAAGAGCCACATGCCGAGTCGACGTTCTCCGCGCTGGCGACACCCCTCATCGACGAAGCGCTCGCGCGCGTCGACTCCATCCACGCCGGCGCTTCTCCCGAATCCCTGCATCAGCTGCGCGTCGCGCTGCGGCGCTTGCGCTCGCTGTGGTGGGCGTACCGGCCGCTGCTCGACAAGGAAGAAAACGCACGGCAGCGCGCGCTGTATCGCAATCTGGCTGACGCGGCGGGCCGAACGCGCGACTGGGACATCCTCCTCGAACTGCTCGCCGGCGACGAGGACACTCCCCGCGACGTGCCCGCGTGTCTGCGCGAAGCACGCGAGCAGGCGCTCGCGATGAGCCGCAAGACGCTCATCGATGCCAATATCCACAACGCGCTGCGCGATGCGCTTGCGAGCACGTCGAAGGAATTGAACGCCGTGCCGGAACGACATGCGCTGCAGAAGTTCGCCGCGAAGCGCGTGCGCGCCGCTGAACGCTCGCTGCGCAAGACGCTGCGCGGCGCGTCGCACGCGAAGCGCTTCGACTACGAGGCGCTTCATGATGTGCGCAAGGCGGGGAAGAAGGTTCGCTATCTGCTCGAGTTTTTCGGGCCAATGCTCGACGACGGATACGGACACACGCTCGCGCACCTGAAGAAACTGCAGCAGTGCTTCGGCGAACTCAACGACGTGATCGCAAGCGTCGCGCTGTTGCGCGACAACACGGGTCTTTTCGTCGACGAGCAGGACGCCAGCGCGGCGCTCGCGTATCTGAACGAACGGCGCAGGCATCGTCAGCGCGAAGCCGTGCGGCTGCTGCGCAAATCGTAGCGTCCGTTGCGTCTGCGCATCGGGCGCGCGAGGGCGGAAGTCGCGCCTTCGAAACCGTATATACTGTTTATACCGTTAACGAGGAATCGACATGAGCACGCCACGAATCAAGGAACCCACGAAGAAGGCCTTCCACTTCCCGAGGAGCGCGAAGGAACCGTCCGCTGAAGCGAAGAGGCCGTCTGTGAAGGCGTCGCGCGCGTCGGACGCGAACAACACATCGCCGGATGCAAAGGCGGCCGCGAGCGCGCCGGAAGCAGCATCGACGCAAGCGCAGGCACCGAAGGCCGCGCCGAAGAGCAAGGCCGCGAAGGCGACGAACACAACCAAGGCGACCAGGACGACGAAGCCGGCGAGCGCAACGAAGCATACGAAGCCGACCAAGCCGACCAAGCCGACCAAGCTGGTAAAGGCCGCCAAGCCTGCGCAGACGGTCGGGGCCGCCGGGGCGGCGGCAAAAGCGCCAAAGGCAGCGAAGCCGCCGAAGGCGAAAGCGGCGCCCGCCGCCGCGGAGAAGAAGCCGCGCGTGAAGAAGGAAAAGGAAAAAGTCGTCCGCGACAGCTTCACGATGCCGAAGTCGGACTACGCGAAGATTGCCGAACTCAAGCAGCGCTGCCTCGATGCGGGGCTCCCCGTGAAGAAGAGCGAATTGCTGCGCGCGGGTTTGAACCTGCTCGCCGTCTCGCCTGCGAAGCGGCTGATCGCGGCCGTGCAGGAACTCGAAACGGTCAAGACGGGGCGTCCCGCCAAATCGTAATCATGCGGCGGCCGCACGCGCCGCCGCTATCCCGCATCGCGCGGATAGTGCCCGGCGAAAGCCGAGTGCATGCGCTTGAGCAGCGCAATATAAGGACGCCCTCGATCCGTCATCATCCATGACGCGGCCAGGGCGTTCGTCTCGTCCCACAGGCGCTCGAACTTGTCGCGCGCGATATCCGCGGGAATGCCGGACATCATCAGATCAAGAAAGTCTTTTTCGATCGCTTCGGCGGAGCGGGGGGCCCGCGCGGGCGGGCTCGTCTGCATGTCGCCGGACTGATCGGAGGACACGATCGCCTCGCCTGCTAGTTCATCGATGGCAGGAACCGCCAGCGCCGATCCATCCTGTGCAGCAGCGCGATATACGAAAACGCGGCGTCGCTGTCGACGCACGACTGTGCCGCATCGTTGACTTCGTTCCACAGCGTTTCGAACCGCACCGCCGCTTCGCGCCGGCTGAGCGGCTGCGTGAGCAGCACCGAAAAGGCAAACGACAGTTCCTCCGCGCTGCGCCGCAGCGGGTAGTACGACCGACGCGATAGATATCTGTACTTCATGGTCTCCGGCTGACGTGGGTATGTACGCGTTCGAACGCGGCGCCGATGTCGCCGACGTCAGGCGTGTCCGGCATCACATTGCCCGCCGCATATGACGCCGATGATACAGCCGCGCGAAACGTGCGCGGCGGCGATCGTCCGTGATCTTTTGGTGAAGGGCGGATGTCTGTCATCGCCGTTGGCGGCGACGCGGCAGCGTGCTTCGCTCAGCGCGCGACGACCGCCACCGTCGCGATGCCGAGCACGGTCGCGATCACGGAAGCTGTCACGTGAATCGCGATCTCGCCAGCGGCCCAGTTCAGCCGTCCTTGTTGCAAGTGCTGGACCACTTCGGCTGAGAAAGTCGAGAACGTCGACAGCCCGCCCATCAGACCGGTGATGATGAAGAGACGCCATTCAGGCGCGATCTGCGGATTGCGTCCGAAGTGGGCGACCGCGACGCCGATGATGTAGCCGGCGATCACGTTCGCCGCGAGCGTGCCGAGCGGCAGCGCGGGAAAGAGCGCGTTGAGACGCAGACCGAGAAACCAGCGAAACAGCGAACCGAGTGCGCCGCCGATGCCGACGGCAAGAATGGACAGATACATGGGAAGCCTGGAAAGCCGAACGTCGACAAACCGGCTGCGGCGGGGCGTGAGGCTGCAACGTCCGCAGTGATCCGGGCGAAGCAGGCATCATCAGCCACGAGGGCGGTTTAGGAGAATGCCATCTCCGGCGCGCGCAAGTCTAACACCGGCGCGCGCGTTGTATGAAGGGTCAGCGGCCCGAAGGGGCGGGCCGCGCGCCAGCATCGCGAGGTTACACCAGAAGCGAGGACGCCGTCAGCGCGCATGCGGCCCGCGCTGTGCCCCTGGCGATGCGGCGCACGCCGTGCGTTTTCCTTCTGCTGTTCGGCGGCCAATGAATGTCGGCCCGATGTCGCGCGGCTCAGCCGACCGTCTCGCGCTCCGGCGTCGACGTGATCTTGTGGATCGAGAGGTCGGCGCCGTTGAACTCGTTTTCCTGGTCGATCCGCAGTCCGACGCTCATCCGGATCGCGCCGTAGACGATCGTGCCGCCCAGCGTCGCGAACACGACGCCGCCCAGCGTGCCGATCACCTGCGCGACGAGTGACACGCCGCCCAGGCCACCCAGCGCATGCTGGCCGAAGATGCCCGCCGCGATGCCGCCCCACGCGCCGCACAGACCGTGCAGCGGCCAGACGCCGAGCACGTCGTCGATGCGCCAGCGGTTCTGGACGATCGTGAACATCTGGACGAACAGCACGCCCGCGACGGCGCCCGTCACCAGCGCGCCGAGCGGATGCATCACGTCCGAGCCGGCGCACACTGCGACCAGTCCCGCGAGCGGGCCGTTGTACGTGAAGCCCGGGTCGTTGCGGCCCGCGAGCCACGCGGTGAGCGTGCCGCCGACCATCGCCATCAGCGAATTGACGGCGACGAGGCCGCTGATCTTGTCGATGGTCTGCGCGCTCATCACGTTGAAGCCGAACCAGCCGACGGCCAGCACCCACGCGCCGAGCGCGAGAAACGGAATGTTCGACGGCGGATGCGCGGCGATGCGTCCGTCGCGCGTATAGCGGCCATGCCGCGCGCCGAGCAGCATCACGGCCGGCAGCGCGACCCAGCCGCCGAACGCGTGTACCACCACCGAGCCCGCGAAGTCGTGGAACGGCGCGCCCAGCGCGTGCGTGAGCCACGACTGGATGCCGAAGCGGTCGTTCCACACGATCCCTTCGAAGAACGGATAGATGAATCCCACCAGCACGAAGGTCGCGAACAGTTGCGGGTTGAACTTCGAGCGCTCGGCGATACCGCCCGAGACGATCGCTGGAATCGCCGCCGCGAAGGTCAGCAGGAAGAAGAAGCGCACGAGCGCGTAGCCGTTGTGCGCGGCAAGCGTCTCGGCGCTGCCGTAGAACTGGACGCCGTAGGCGATTGTGTAGCCGATGAAGAAGTAAGCGATGGTCGACACCGAGAAGTCGACGAGAATTTTCACGAGCGCGTTGACCTGGTTTTTCTTACGGACCGTGCCCAGTTCCAGGAACGCGAACCCCGCGTGCATCGCGAGCACCATGGCCGCGCCGAGCAGCAGGAAGAGGGTATCGGTGCCGGTTTTCAGACTATCCATCGGTAGGGATCCTGCGATGCGCAAAAAGCGGGCATCGAACGCAAGAAGCGGGCCAAAGCGAGGCGCACACGCGTTCTGCCGGTGCGCAACCGCACCGGAATGGGACGAGAGGATTCTGTGAGGTGATTCGTGGGAACGGGTTACCTGATGATTCGGACGGTGCGAGCACCGTCTGTGTGCAATTGATCCGAAACAGGGCATCGGACGAACCCAAAAATGTGCGCATTCCTATAGTTCGCTTGATAATTCCCTACGATTTCATAACGGGCGCGACGCGCGGCAAGTCGCACAAAAATCGTACGCCGCCGCATGCGCAGATGCCGCCCGCATTTGCACCCGACTCGCGGCGCATCCTGGCTAGATGGCCTTTTGTCATCGGAACCGATCGCCGACATAATGTGCCGTCCCCGGCGCGACCCGCCGGCTTCCGACTCTTTCGGCGCGCGCATGAGACTTACCACCAAAGGGCTGCTGCTGATCGCGATACCCGCCGTATTCGAACTCGCGCTGCTGTCGGGGCTGCTGAAGGCGCAGTCGGACGCCGATCAGGCCGAACGGTGGAGCATGCACAGCCAGGAGGTGCTGCGTCGGACGGCGAATATTCTGGCGCCTGTGCTGCTGGAATCGGTGCGGCTGCGCGGCGCCGTCGTGAGCGGCGCGCGCGATATCGCCACGCCCGTCACGCTGTGGATGGACGTCGACCGGCGCATCGACCAGCTCGCCGAACTTGTCTCCGATAACCCGGCGCAGGTCGAGCGCGCGGTGCAGATACGCCAGTCCGTGCAGGCGTATCGCCAATGGTCGGATCGCGTGCAGGATCTGATCCGCTCGGGACGCCGGCGCGATGTGCTGCAACGCTTTCGCGAGCTCGCCGTGACCGACGCGCTCGACCGCTTCCGTTCGCAGGTCGCCGAGTTCCAGGCAGAGGAGCGGCGTCTCGATTCGGTGCGCTCGGCGGCGGCCGCGGAGGCGCGTTCGCGGCAGCAGTCGCTGATCGTCGCGGCGGTGGTCAGCTCGCTCGTGTTCGTCGCAATAGCGTTCTGGATGTTCGCGCGCGGCGTGCGCGGTCGGCTCGCGCTGCTGTCGGACAACGCGAGCCGCCTCGCGAGCAACGAGCCGCTCGCGCCGCTCACGCCGGGTAGCGACGAGATCGCGCGGCTCGACCTGATGCTGCACGAGACCAGCCGAAGGCTGCTCGAATCGGAGCGCCAGCAGGCGCGTTTTCGGTCCGATCTGAGCCGCCAGGCCGCCGAGCTCGTGCAGACCAACGAAACGCTGCGCCAGCAGACGCAGGAGAACGAGACCTTCATCTACAGCGTGTCGCACGATCTGCGTGCGCCGCTCGTGAATCTGCAGGGTTTCTCGAAGGAACTGATCCATGCATGCGACGACGTGCGCGCGGCCGTGCGGCAGTCGTCACTGACGCGGCGGCAGCGCGAGCATGTCGAGCAGCTGATCGACGAAGACGTCGGCGAAGCGCTGCATTTTCTCCAGACGGCGGTGCTGCGCGCATCGCATATCATCGACGCGCTGCTGCGGCTGTCGCGCGTCGGCCGCGTCGAGTATCGACGGCAGCAGGTCGACGTGCGCGACATCGTGCAGCGCGTGATCGACGCCATGCAGGCGACGATCCGCGACCGCGGCGCGCGCATCGTCGTGCAGACGCTGCCGCCCGTGTGGGGCGACCCGACCGCGCTCGAGCAGATCTTCGCGAACCTGATCGGCAATGCGATCAACTATCTGAGCCCGGCGCGCGCGGGCGTCGTCGCGATCGGCGCGATGATCGCGCCGCCCGGCGTGCAGACGCTGCGGATCTTCTATGTGAAGGACAACGGACGCGGCATTCCCGACATCGCGATGCCGCGTCTGTTCAACGCGTTTCGGCGGCTGCACGGCAATGTCGCGGCGGGTGAGGGAATCGGTCTCGCGCTCGTCCGCCGGATGGTCGAGCGGCACGGCGGGCGCGTGTGGGCGGAATCGACGGAAGACGTCGGAACGACGTTCTATGTGGCGTTGCCGGACGCCGCCCCGGCGACGTCGGACGAAGAGCCGCAAGACGTCGCGCTCTCGGGCGCCGTGCAGGCGCTGCGGGCAGAAGCCCGATAGCTCGGAGCGGAGGGAGTGAACGTCAGGTCGCCGAAAACAGCCGGCGCGGCCTGAGGAGCTTGCTGCCGCGAATCGACCAGTAGCAGCTGGCCGCGATCAGCAGCAGCGCGCCCGCCAGAATGAACGAAGGCGCGACGTGGAGGACACCGGCGCCCAGCGCGAACAGCCCGCGTACGACGACGAGCAGCGCAGCCCAGAACGACAACACGGCCTGTGCGAGCAAACGCGTGCCTGTGAAGCGCCGCGCGCGGTTTTCGATCGACCAGCTGGCGGGCGCGCGCGAGCAGAAGAACGTCAGCGAGATCAGCGCGACTGCGAGAATGATCACCCAATTAGTGAGATCCATGATAGAGCCCTTTTAAAGTCAACCTGCGACTTTAAGGGGCGCTACGCACAGCGCATATCGGAGAAGTCTCAATCTGGACGGTGAGCGGCGGCGTGCCGCGCGCCGGGCCGGGCGCGAACCCGGCCATCGAGGCACATCAAAGTTCGATGCGCGTGCCGAGCAGGACGAGGAACTGCCGCAGCCATTCCGGATGCGCGGGCCACGCGGGCGCGGTGACGAAATTCGCATCGGTGACGGCCGCGTCGATGGGAATGTCCGCGTAATCGCCGCCCGCCAGTTTCACTTCCGGCGCGCACGCCGGATAGGCAGAGATGCGTTTGCCGCGAATCACGTCGGCGGCAGCCAGCAACTGCGCGGCGTGGCAGATCGCCGCGATCGGCTTGTTGCCATGCGCGAAGTGGCGCACGAGATCGATCACTTTCGCGTCGAGGCGCAGATATTCCGGCGCGCGTCCGCCCGCGATCGCGAGCGCATCGTATTGCGACGCGTCGATGTCGTCGAATGCGGCGTTTAGCGTGAACTGATGGCCGGGCTTCTCGGAGTACGTCTGGTCGCCCTCGAAATCGTGGATCGCTGTCTTCACGCGCTCGCCGGCGCGCTTGCCGGGGCAGACCGCATCGACGGTATGGCCGACCGCCTGAAGCGCCTGAAATGGCACCATCGTTTCGTAATCCTCGGCGAAGTCGCCCGTGAGGAACAGAATCTTCTTTGCTGCCATCGCATGCCTCCTGTGGTTGAGGGAATACGTCGAACGTCGGCCAGTCTACTCCAGCACATTTGACAACACCGCGAACGGTCGCCCGATGGCCCATCGCGAACGGAGTCGGTGACACGCAACGGCGTATCATTGAGGCGTTTTCGCATCACGAGGCCGCTCGACGCGGCTTATTACGCAACGATGACAACGATCAAATCCATCTCACGCCGTCCGCTCGTCCGTTCGACGCTGTTCGCCGCCATGCTGCTCGCGGGCCTCACCGCGTGCCAGAAGAACGATGCGTCCGCAGGCCAGACGTCGTCGGGCCTCAACAATATCGGGCAGCAGGCCAGCCAGAAGCTCGATCAGGCGGCGAGCTACGTCGGCCAGCAGGTCGATGCCGCAAAGGCGACGGCGCAGCAGAACCTTGACGCGGCCGCATCCGGTCCATCGATCAAGATCGATCCGAGCGATCTCGCGTCGCAGGCGCAAGCCAATCTGCAAGGCGCGGCCAGTGCGACGAACGCGGCCGTCGCGAAGGCGATGAGCTCGACGGGCGCCGGACTCGAGACGGCGGGACGCAAGCTCCAGCAATGGTCGAGCGAAACGTCGGCGAACTCGCAGTCGTCGTCCACCGACAGCGGCAGCGACGCGCAGAAACAGATGGACAAATGAGCCCGCGCTTGACCGGGACCGGCAAGTGTAACTATCATGATTACATATCGTCGATCAGGACGGTGCGTAAATGCGCGCGCGCTCGACGCGCATCGGATGATCTACCGCTGTGAATACGAGTAGCCGATTTGCTTTTGCGGTTCATGTGCTCGCGTTGCTGTCGTTGCAGCAGGGCGTGCCGTTGTCGTCGGAGATGATCGCGGGGAGCGTGAACACGAATCCCGTGCTGATCCGCCGGTTGCTCGCGATGTTGGCCGAAGCGGGCCTCACCACGTCGCAACTGGGCGCGGGCGGCGGCGCACTGCTTGCGCGGGAGCCGCGCGACATCACGCTGCTCGACGTCTATCACGCCGTCGACGACGCGCAACTGTTCGCGATGCATCGCGAGACGCCGAACCCCGCATGCATGGTCGGCCGCAACATCCAGACGGTGTTGACGAGTGTCATCGACGATGCGCAGCAGGCGCTCGAGTCGTCGCTCGCGTCGCGCACGCTGGCGGACGCGACAGCCGACGTCGTGCGTGCCGAACGATCGCGCGAACGCAAGCGAAAAGCCGCGGGCGGCTGAACCCAAGCCGAACGCTGCAAACAAGGGGCCGAGCCCCGATTTTTTTAACGAAATATGTAATCAATCAAGTTACATTTAACGAAAGGACTATCGACATGAGCAAGACACTGAAGATCGCGCTGTTTGGCGCAACGGGCATGATCGGCTCGCGCATCGCGGCGGAGGCGGCGCGTCGCGGGCATCAGGTGACGGCGTTTGCGCGCAATCCGGCGCGCGTGCCGGCGGACGTCGCGAACCTGAAGGCCGTGCAGGCCGACGTGACGGATGCGGCGAGCGTGGCGGCAGCGGCGCGCGGGCACGATGTCGTCGCGAGCGCGTATGCGCCGCCGATGGATGACGTCGCGCTGATCGGCAAGGCGACGCGCGCGCTCGTCGACGGCACGCGCGAAGCGGGCATCAGGCGTCTCGTCGTGGTGGGCGGCGCGGGCTCGCTGGAAGTGGCGCCCGGCAAGCAGCTCGTCGATAGCGAAGGCTTTCCGGACGCCTACAAGGCGATCGCGCTCGCGCACCGCGACGCGCTACCTATCCTGCGTGCCAGCGATCTCGACTGGACCTTCTTCGCGCCCGCCGCGCTCATCGCGCCGGGCGCGCGCAAGGGCACGTTCCGCACAGGCGCGGGATCGCTGATCGTCGACGCGCAGGGCAACAGCAGCATTTCGGCGGAAGACTACGCGATCGCGTTCGTCGACGAGCTGGAGCAAGGCCGTTTCGTTCATGAGCTCGCGACGGTCGGGTACTGAGGGCTTCGAAACATCGGCCGGCACGCGCGCGAACTGCACGCCGCGTGCCGGAGCGCGTCTGACGACGTCGCGCAAGTGCACTAACATTCGGTTACGCATCGGGAAGGTTTCCCTCGACGACACCCGCTAAACTTGGCGTCTTTCCCGTTCTGTCACGGATTGCCATGAAGTCATGCCTTGCGCGGCGTGAATCGCGGGCTGCGCCGTTATGCGGCGGGCTTCTGGCGATTGACGCCGTCTTTTACTTTGTTTTCCGTATTTTGTCGCGCGAGCGCCTGTCCGGCCTCATGTGCGATTTCGCGTGCGTTCGGCTTCGCTTGCGCTCGCTTGTGTATGGCGTTTGCGGATCGATCACGATCGCACTCGCGGGCGCATGCGTCGCGTTGCCGGGCGTTGCGTACGCTGCGGGCCCGGCCAGCGGCACGCCGATGATTCCCGCGCTGCAAAGCCTGATCAATAGCGCGACGGTGTCGTCGGCGGCGCCCGCGTCGAGCGCTTCGGCGGCGGATGCTGCGTCGGCGCCGTCGCCGGCGAGCCAGGCCGAGATGACGAAATCGCTCGACAGCGTGATCACCACGCTCGACAACGACCGCCAGCGCACGGCACTCGTCGCACAACTGAAGAAACTGCGCGATGCAACAAAAAACGTCGCGCCTGCTGCGGCCGCACAGCCGAACCCCGGGCTGCTCGGCGCTATCGCGGCGGGCATCGCGTCGTTCGAATCGGACGTGCATCAGGGCCGCTCGCCGCTCGACTACTGGTCCGGCCGCTTCAACGCGGCGGCCAACGAGATCTACACGATCGTCACGAGTCAGGGGCGCGAGCACTTCGGCCGTTTGCTGCTGAACATGTTCGCGGTGCTGGCAGGCTGGGGCGCGTGCGCGGCCGGTCTCATCTACGTTCAGCGCAGGGTGCATGAGCGGTTCGGCATCGTGGTGCGGCTCGATGCGAATCCGACTACGCGCGATCTGCTGATCTTCGCGCTGCGTCGTGTCGGGCCGTGGATCATCGCGTTCGTCGCCGCGCTGATGTTCGTGCGCGCGATGCCCAATTCGCTGGGCCGCACGATCGCGATGGTGATCGCGTATGCGATCGTCGCGGGCGCGGTGTTCTCGGCGATCTGCCTGATCATGTTCTCGCTGTTCGGCTCGGGCCATCGACGCGCGGCCGTGCGCCTGCTGATCGAACAGGCGCGCCGGCTGCTGTTCGTGATCGGCATCTGCAGCGCGCTCGGCGATGCCGCCGTCAATTACGACGTCGCGCACGAACTGGGCACGAATCTCGCCGCGCTGGTATCGACAGTGTCGAACATGACGGCGGCCGCGCTGACCGCGTATTTCGCGCTCGCGTTCCGCCGGCCCGTCGCGCATCTGATCCGCAACCGCGCATACGAACAGCGGCACGACCACAAGGCCGCGACCGATGCATTCGACGTGCTCGCGTCGCTGTGGCACGTGCCGATGCTCGTGCTCGCGACGGCATCGGTGATCGCGACGATCGGCGGCATCGGCAGCGGCGAGAACGTGCTGCAGATCTCCGTCGTGACGGCGCTGCTGCTCGTGCTGGCGTTTTTCCTGTCGGCCATCGTGCTGCGCGTGACGCGGCCGCGCAACGCGCGCCGGCGGCGGCGCTCGCCGTATCTGACGCGCCTGTTGCGCTTTGTCGGCACGTTGCTGACGCTCTTCATCTGGCTCGCGTACTTCGAGTTCGCGTCGCGTCTGTGGGACGTATCGCTTGCGCAGATCGTCGAAGAGAGCGTGACGGCGCGCGGCATCGCGCACGCGCTGACGGCGATCCTGATCACGCTGTTCGTGTCGTGGCTCGTGTGGATTCTGATCGACACGGCCATTCAGGAAGCCGTCAATCCGAGCGGTCCGCGCAACAGGTCGAAAAATCCGAGCATGCGCGCGCGCACGATGCTGCCGCTCGTGCGCAACGTGCTGTTCGTGACGATCCTGACGATCGCGGGCATCGTCACGGCGGCCAATCTCGGCATCAACGTGACGCCGCTGCTCGCGGGTGCGGGCGTGATCGGTCTGGCGATCGGCTTCGGCGCGCAGTCGCTGGTGAGCGATCTGATTACGGGCCTTTTCATCATCATCGAGGACACGATTTCGGTCGGCGACTGGATCGACATCGACGGTGGCCATGCGGGCACCGTCGAGTATCTGTCGATCCGCACCGTGCGGCTGCGCGACGGCCAGGGCGCGATTCACGCGATACCGTTTTCGCAGATCAAGATCGTGAAGAACCTGTCGCGCGATTTTGCGTACGCGGTGTTCGAGGTGCGCGTGCCGTTCTCGGCGGACGTCGATCAGGTGACGCAACTGATACGCGCAGTCGGCGCGGACCTGATGGCCGATTTCCGCTACCGGCGCGAGATGCTCGGGCCCGTCGAAGTATGGGGCCTGGACCGTTTCGATCCGAACTGGATGGTGGTCAAAGGGCAGATCAAGACACGGCCGCTGCAGCAATGGAGCGTTGCGCGCGCGTTCAATCTGCGCGTCAAGCGCAAGATGGACGAGGCGGGTATCGAGATTCCCGTGCCGCAGATGCGCATTCATTCGTCGCGCGACGATGCGGAAGGCGAGGCGCTGATGAACGAAGAGGCCGTGCGGCATGCGGCTCGCGAGCGCGAAGCCGCGACGGGCACGACGACGCCGTTCAGATCGAAGCAGACGAGCGCGATGGCGCCTGCGCGAGACGTGTCGCACGAGCCGCGGCCGGCGCCGCCGTCAACGGGACAAACGGAGTTCGTGCCGCCGCAGATTCCGACCGCGCGCGACGGCGGTAAGACCTGAGCGGGGAGTCGGGTTGACGATGGAAAAGATGGAAAGGCGTCACGCGTGACGCCTTTCTTTTCGACAGGCGATGCAGCGCGCGCGCTTCAGGCGAGAAGGGCCTGCGCGCTATCGGCGATGCGCACGATGTCGTTCACGTGGCTCGCGATCCGTTCGCCGGGCACGCCGTAGATGTGCAGCGACACGGCGGCTGTGCCGCTGCTGTTGCCGAGCCGATGGATGCCCGTGTGTCCCGAGCGTGTGAACGATACCGCGCCCGGCTTGCGCATCTGGTCGCGCAACGGCGTCGCGCATTCGCAGGCCGGGTTCCATTCGTAGACGGTCTCCGTCAACGTGCCGTCGATCACCGCGTATCCGCACCACGTATGATGCGCGTGAACCGGGCTTGCCTGGCCGGGCATCCAGACGAGCGCGGCGATCGCGTAGCGGCCGAGCGGATCGGCGGCGAGCAGATGCCGCCGATAACCATTGGCCGCGCCTTCGCGCTGCGCGTCGCTGAGCAGCGCGGGATCGGCGGCGGCTTCGGCCAGGGCCGCACGCACGCCGCGTGCAAAACTTGCATGCAGCGACGGATCTTGCGCGTCGTCGCACGTGTCGAAGGCTGCATCGAGGGCCACGCATAGGCGCGCGATCCCGCAATCGGGCGATGCCGCATGAGAGAACGATACGGGCATGGCCTGGGTCAACGAACGCTCGAGTGTGCTCGAGCCGGTTGTGTGGTTCATGAAAGGCTCCGCAGACGTTGTTTTTAGAGAACGCTACTGCCAACATTTATACCGATTTGCGCGGAGAAACGGTTTTCATATAATTCCCTCGTTTTGACGAGAAATAGAATAATTTTCTATCCAGGTGCAAAGATGGGAATGGACATCATTGATCGGCGGCTGCTCGAACTGCTTCAGGACGATGCGACGATGCCGATCGCGGAACTCGCGGCGCGGGTGAATCTGTCCCAGACGCCGTGCTGGAAGCGGGTGCAGCGACTCAAGGAAGCGGGGGTGATCCGCGCGCAGGTCGCGCTGTGCGATCCGCGCAAGCTCGGGGTCGGTACGACGGTGTTCGTTGCCGTTCGGACGAACCAGCACACCGAGGCCTGGGCGCAAACTTTCACGCGCGCGGTGCAGGATATTCCGGAAGTGGTCGAGGTCTATCGGATGAGCGGCGAGACCGACTACCTGCTGCGCGTCGTCGTTTCGGATATCGACGATTACGATCGCGTCTACAAGCAGCTGATCCGCGCGGTGCCGCTCTACGACGTGAGTTCGAGCTTCGCGATGGAGCAGATCAAGTATTCGACGGCGCTGCCGGTGCGTGCTGCCGTGGTCGCTGAAGGGCGCTGAAGGGCGCTGATTCATCGGGCATCACGCATGCGCGTCAGTCGGTAGCGCAGTGAGCGTGCGCGGCGAACCGCAAGCCGCGCGCAAGGTGCTTCGTCGTAGAATGCCCGCTTCGTCGAATCAACCAGCAAGCAGAGCCAGACTCATGAACGATCCGCGCAAGAAAAACCCGACGCTTGGCATTGCCGTGTTCATCGTCGTCGTCGTGTTGCTCGTGATCGCGACAATTCTTTACAACGCGATCTCCGAAAAGCACGAGTACGAGCGCGACAATCCCTCCAGTTCGTCGACGTCGGCGCTATCGGCGGCAGCGTCCGCCGTGGATGCCGCCAAGGGCGCATCGCAGTAAAGGGTTGCGACCCGGGGGGGGGGCGAACCGGCGCCTTGGAACCCGTATCGCAACCCGCCACGCAATAAACGATGCAACAAGCGACGCAAACACAGCGTCAGTTCTCCGGCAGCCGGATCACGCTCGCGTCCTTGCGGATCAGAAACGACGCCGCCAGCATCTGTTTGCACTGATGCGAGAGCAGTTTCAGTTCGTGCACTGCATCGGCGGAGTAGTCGGGCGCGCGCTCCGCTTCGACGACCATCGCATCGAGTTCACGCGTCAACTGCTTCGTGATGTCGGCCTGATCGGCGGGCGGCGCGCTGCCTTCTTCCGCTTGCGTGAGGTTTTCGCGGATCACCGTCAGCGCGCGTTGCAGCGGCTGATGCGACGGGCCGCCCATCTGCTGCGACGACGTGCGCAGCAACGGCGCCGCGGCCGTGATCTGCGATGCGAGCACGTGTGAGCGCACGAGCAGATCGTTCAGTTCCGGCACGAACTTCTGCGCGGACTTGGGCTCCAGCATCATCCGCTGGAACGCTTGGCCGAGATTGGCGAAGGCGACATGCACGTTCTTGCGTGCCAGCCGATAACGATAGTCGCGATCGAGCGCGCTCGCCGCCGCTGCGGCCGCGGGCGTCGGCGCCGATGTCTTCGCTGCTGTCGTCGAGGCCGTGCTTGCCGGTGCGGCGTTGGCTCCCGTGTCCGGCGTCGGCGTGGACGATTGAGCCGTCGCCGTCGCCGTCGTCGGTCGCGCATCGGCTTGCGCTGCCGCCGATCGCGCATCGGCTTTCGCTACCACCGGCGCGATATGCACCGGCGCACCGCCGGCTGCGACTTCCGCCATCGCCACAGCGGGCGCGAGTGCTGCCGCTTCCGTCAGCGCGGCGGGCGCGGCGACGGCCGAGGCCGGCTTGCCGCTCCACCACCAGCTCGCTTCCAGATAGCTGCGCATCGCCGCGATCATGTTGTTCACGAGCTTGCCCATCAGCCGGTACTCCCAGTACGGGAACAGATGGCTTGCCGCGATTGCGATTGCGCAGCCGACGACGGTGTCGATCGCCCGCTCGCCGATGATATGCAGGCTGCCCGGCGCGAGCAGATGGAACATCAGGAGCACATACGACGACGTGAACACGACGCTCGCCGTGTAGTTGAAGAGCAGCAGGCTGTAGCTCATCACCATCGACGCGAACATCACGACGAGCAGAATATGCGGCTCCTTTACGCTGAAGATGAGCGCGATGCTCGCCGCGCAGCCGATCAGCGTGCCGACGATACGCTGCCCGTTGCGCTGCTTGGTGAGCGAATAGCCGGGCTTCAGGATGATGACGGTCGTCATCACGATCCAGTACGCGTTCGTGAGCGGCAAAAGGCGCCCGAGCCAGAATCCGATGGCCACGGCGATCGTCACGCGCAGCGCATGCCGGAAGCTCGGCGACGCCATCGTGAGATTCGAGAAGATCGAGCCGAACGGCACGCGCCGGCTCGATACGAAGCGCGTGAGCGCCTGGTCGATGCGCAGCTCGGTTTCCTTCGCGCTTTCCTCGTTCGCGAGGTTCTTGCGCATCTTGTCGATCAGACGCGTCGCGCTCCAGATGCGCCGGAACGTAGCGGAGACAGCCGAATACGCCTCCGGGTTCTTCGCGGGCAGATCCTGCTTGCGCATCAGCTCGATTTCATATTCGATCGCGCGCAATTCAGCCTTCACGCTGATCCGCGCGCGCGGTGGCTCGTTTTGCAGCACGGCGAGGCCGATGTCCTCGAGATCCAACGCGGCCTTGCGAATCAGATCGCGATAGAAGATCAGCAGGTCCGAGCCGCCGAACGTGTTGCGCACGAGCGGGTAATCGGTATGCGCGCCGACGAACTGCTCGTGCAGATCGACGATATGGATGAACAGATTGAAAAGCGTCGCGCGGCGCGGCTCGAGCTGGCCGCTTCTGAGCTTGGGCAGGTTGCGCAGCACGATGTCGCGCGCGGCATCCTGCATCGCGACGGCATCGATCTGCTTCGCGACGAGGTTGCGATAGCACTCGTCGAGGTCGTTGCCGAGATCATAGAAGTTCGCGCGCGCGAGCAGATAGTCGGCGAGCGCGAACACGCTTTCGGCGAGTGCCTGTTGCTCGATCCGGTACAACATCCAGTGGCTCACAAGCGTCGACCAGTACGTGAACCACAGGCCGCCGACGAGTATCCACGACGCGTTGACGAGCGCCTGCAACGGCGTGAAATGCTCTTCGAGCGTCATGATCATCATGAAGAGCGTCGCGAAGCTGATCTGCGGCCAGCGGTTGCCATAGACGACGATCAGCGACAGCACGAACGTGAGCGGCACGACGGTGCACCACAGCGCGATCGAACTGACGGTGGCGAGCCCCGTGGCCAGCGCGGCCAGAAAGCCGATCACGCTGCACGCGAGCATCTCGTTGTGCTTGTACTTGAGCGGACCGGGCATGTCGACCACACAGGCGCCGAGCGCGCCCGTCGCGATCGTGAAGCCGAGTTCCCGGTTATGAAAGACGATCAGGCAAAGGACGGCCGGCAGCGAAATGCCGACCGCAATGCGCAAGCCGCCGTAGAAGTACTGGCTATACAGAAACTTTTTGATTTCGACTGAATAGCGCATCGACTGCCTGATATCTCGTGTCCGAATGTTGATTGAAGCAGATGAGGGCGGGCCTCACGGGCTTCATCCGAGCCCGAACTGCCGTCGAGTCTAACTGATTTGCCCATGCCCGGACCATCGTCCGAACGGCCAGGTTTCGTTGCGTCGAATGCGTTTGTTATGCTGTCGGCTCTTCCATATGCGAGCTGCACGCGAGCGCGCAGCCGCTTCTTCGCACAGGCTTTATGCTCCAGCTTTTCTATTCGAACCGGTACGATGTGCTCGTCGATGCGCTGCTCGACGGGCTTGCTCAGGCGCCGTCGAGTGTATGGACCGCGCAGCCTGTGATCGTGCCGAGCGCGGCCGTGCGGCGGCGGCTCGAACTGGACATTGCCGCGCGTCAGGGCGTGTGCGCGAACATCGACTTCGGCTATCTTGCGCAATGGCTGTGGACTCAGATCGGTGGCGTGATCGAAGTGCCGCCGCGCTCGCCGTTCGCGCCGGACCGGCTCGTGTGGCGCTGCTACCGCTTGCTTGGCGACGCGGATGAAGCGCGTCCCTGGAACGCGTCGCCGCGTCTGCGCAGCTATCTCGATGCCGCCGATGCGCCGATGCGTTATGAGCTTGCGCGCCGCGTCGCGACGGTACTCGACCACTATCTGACCTATCGTCCCGAGTGGCTGCTGCAATGGCAGAAGGGCGGCTCGATCTTCGCGAGCGGCGCGGTCGACGATACGGGCCCGCGCCTCGTCGGCGCGAGTGCCGCTGCGCGCGAAGACGAGCGCTGGCAGGCCGCGCTGTGGCGCTCGCTGCTCAGTGAAGTGTCGGGCAGCGCGCCTTCCGCGGATGCCGCCACGCCGCCCGCGTATCGCTTCCTCGACGAAGTGCGCTCGCTCGATCTCGATGGGATCGCGAAAGCTAAATGGCCTGAGTCTGTCAGCGTGTTCGCGCTGCCGAGCATGCCGCCGCTGCACATCGCGTTGCTGCGCGAGTTGTCGCGCTGGATCGACGTGCGGCTGTACGCGATGAATCCATGCCGTGAGTTCTGGTTCGATATCGTCAGCGAAGGCCGCGTGCAGGCGCTCGACGTTGCAGGCCAGCTCGACTATCAGGAGGTCGGTCATCCGCTGCTCGCCGAATGGGGACGGCAGACGCAGGCGCAACTGCACATGCTGCACGAGTTGACCGAGAGCGCGGCATCCGGCGAGGCTTCGTATTTCGCGGAAAATGCCGCGCCCACGTGGCTCGCCGCGGTGCAGAACGGCATGCTCGATTTGCGCAGCGAACGCGATCTCGACCCGAAGCCGCGAGAGCGCGGCATCGAAGTGCATGTGTGCCATAGCCTCGCGCGGCAGCTCGAGGTGCTGCACGACCGGCTGCTGGGCTGGTTCGACGAGTTCGACGATCTGCAGCCTTCGGACGTGCTCGTCACGTTCCCCGATCTCGGCGCAGCCGGGCCGCTGATCGATGCCGTGTTCGGCACGGCGCCCACGGGAGATACACGGCGCATTCCGTATCGCGTTACGGGCTTGCCGCCTTCGCAGGCGAACCCCGTCGCGCGCGTGCTGCTCGACTGGCTCGCGCTGCCAGAACGCAATGTCGGCGCGCCGGAACTAATCGAATGGCTGCGCGTCGATGCGATCGCCGCGCGCTATGGCATCGACGCAGCGGCGCTCGAAGACGTTCAGGAATGGCTCGCGGCAGCAGGCGCGCGGCGCGGCCTCGCGCCCGTCACGCCCGCCGACAGCGCCGTTCCCGTCGCGCGGCACACGTTCGCCGACGCGCTCACGCGGCTCTTTCTCGGCTACGCGATGCCCGAAGGCGGCGAGCCGGTGGATGCGTGGCTGCCCGTCGAAGGCGCCGATGGCTCCGACGCGGAACTGCTCGGGCGCCTCGCGAGCTTCGTCGACGACGTCGACGCGTTCGCGCGCCGTTGCGCCGACAACATGACGCCCGACGAATGGACGCAGCTTTTGCTCGAAGTGCTCGGCCGTTGCTTCGATGGCGGCGTCGACTTTGCGGACACTCTTGCCACCGTGCGAGACGCAATCGACAAAATGAGCGAAGCGATGCGCGCGGGTGCCGGCGATATCGCGCTGCCCGCGGCTGTGGTGCGCACTGCGCTATCCGAAGCGCTCGACGACCCGGCGCGCGGCGGCGTACCGTGGGGCAGCGTGACGTTCTCATCGTTGACGAGTCTGCGTGGTTTGCCGTTCAGAATCGTCTGCATGCTGGGCATGGACGACGGCGTGTTGCCGAGTCTCGCGCGCGCCGACGAATTCGACCTGATGGCCGAGTTCGGCAAGGCGGGCGACCGGCAGCGACGCGACGACGAGCGCAATCTGTTTCTCGATCTGCTGCTTGCCGCGCAAGACCGTCTATTGATCGCGTACACGGGGCGAAGCATTCGCGACAACGCGCCGTTGCCGCCCGCTGCGCTTGTCGATGAACTGCTGGATCACCTCGCGCGCGTGTCGTGCGAAGAGGATGCATCGCCCGCCGACCTCGACGCAGCGCGCCGCGCGTTCATTGTCGAACATCCGTTGCAGCCGTTCGCATCCGAATACTTCGATGCGAAGAGCGGTACGAAGAGTGGCTTGTTCACCTACGACCCCGACCGCGCAGAACTGGCGGCGTTGCTGGCTGCGCCGGCACGCGACGCGACGTCACCGTTCTTCGCTGCGCCGCTGCCGGCCGAGCGGGGCGAACGCAACCAGCCTGTCGCGTTCGACGATTTCAAGCGTTTCTGGCGGCATCCAGCGCGCGCGCTGTTGCGCGACCGGCTTGGCATCGTGCTCTCCGATGCGCAAGGCGAACTGCTCGACATGGAACCGTTCGAGCTCGACTTCGCGGGCCGCGATGCACTCGCCGAACGCTTGCTGCCCGCGCTGCTCGACGCGACTGCCGGCGACGATGCATTGGCGCGCGCGCGCCGGGTCGCCGAAGCGAGCCCCGAACTGCCCGGCGGCGCGACGGGCGCCGTGTGGCGCGCGCGCGAGCTGTCGGCGTTGCGGGGGCTCGCCGAGCGCGTGCGGCGCGAAGTGGCGTCGGGCGTCACGCGCTTGCCGTTCGCGCTCGACATCGACGCGCGCTGGCCCGATACGGGCGACGTCGCGCTCTTCGGCGCATTCGACACGCCGCTGCGCGAACGCTCGGAAGGCCTGCTGCAACTGCAAGGCACGCTCAATCTGCTGACTGAAACGGGGCAAGTCATTTTCCGCTACGCAAGACCTAGCGCGCGCGACTACCTGGCCGCGTGGCTCTCTCATCTCGTCTATTGCGCGGCGTTGCCCGAGGGCCCGCGGCGCACCGTGTGGCACGCGAGCGGCGAGTCGTTCGAACTCGCGCCCGTCGACAAGCCGCTCGATCAGCTTGCGCCGCTTGCCGCGCTATACCGGGCAGGGCGCGCGTTTCCGCTGCGCTTCTTTCCGAAGAGCGCGTGGGCGAAGATCAGCGACAGCGACTCCGTCGCGCAGAGCGCGTGGGCAAGCGACCGCGTGCGCGCCGAATCCGACGATGCCGCGTTGCGCACCGCGTTCCGGGGCACGCGTCTGACGCTCGACGAACCGTTCGGAACGTTGGCGTCGGTGGTCTTCAAGCCGCTGGTCGCGCATCTGAGGAGCGCATCATGAGCGGCGCAGCCTGGATGCATGCACCCGCGGCGCAAGAACTCGATGTGTTCGCTTGCGATCTTGATGGCGTCAATCAGATCGAGGCGTCGGCGGGCACGGGTAAGACATGGAACATTTGCGCGCTCTACGTGCGGCTGTTGCTGGAGAAGAATCTGAGCGCCGATCAGATTCTCGTCGTAACCTTTACGAAGGCTGCCACGGCGGAACTGCATGAGCGCATTCGGGGCCGTCTCGCCGAAGTGCAGCGCGCGATCGAAACGGGCGCCGACGGCGGCGATCCGTTCATCGCGCGGCTTTTCGAAACGACGCTTTCCGAAGCGCGCGGCGTCGATCTCGAAGCGGCTGCGAAGGTAGTGCGCCGCGCGCTGCGCACGTTCGATCAGGCCGCGATTCACACGATTCACGCGTTCTGCCAGCGTGCGTTGCAGGAAGCGCCGTTTGCAGCCGCGATGCCGTTCGCATTCGAGATGGAAGCCGACGATGCCGCTTTGCGTTTCGAACTCGCGGCCGATTTCTGGCGCGAGCAGGTGGAACGCGTCGCCGCGGCGCATCCTTCGTTCGCGGCGTGGCTGGTCGAACGGCGCGCGGGCCCCGCGTCGCTCGATGAACAGCTCGCGCGGCGTCTGAAGAAGCCGCTCGCGCAACTGCGCTGGGGCCAGACAGATGCAATAGACGAGCCGGAAACGGACGCGTCGGACGGGGCGCGCGAGCGCTTCGACGCAGCGTGGGCAATGTGGCGCGACGAGCGCGACAACGTCGTGCGTCTGCTCGATGAGACGCAAGCGCGTCTGAAACAGACGTCGCACAAGCCCGACGCCATCGCCGCCGCAATTGCCGCGTGGAACGACTACTTTGCGCAGGACGACTGTCACGCCGCGCCGCCGAAAGCCGCGCTGAAGCTGACGGCCAGCGCGCTGACGAAGGGCACGAAGAAGGATTTCGAGCCGCCCGCGCATCCGTTCTTCGCTACCGCCGACGAACTCGCGGCCGCCGCCGTCGCGGCCGAAGCGGCGCAGCACACGCGCTGGCTTCGTCTCGTGCAGAAGTGGCTCGACTATGCGCCGCGTGAACTGGCGGCGCGAAAGCGCACGCGGCGCGTCGTGTCTTTCGACGATCTGCTGTCGAACCTGCATCGTGCGCTCGCCACGCACGTCTGGCTCGCGGACGCGTTGCGCGCGCGCTATCCCGCTGCGTTGATCGACGAGTTCCAGGATACCGACCCGTTGCAGTTCGCGATCTTCAATCGCATCTTCGCGCCAGCCGGACCGCTCTTTCTCGTCGGCGATCCGAAGCAGGCGATCTACAGTTTTCGCGCGGCCGATCTGCACACGTATCTCGCGGCGCGCGCCAAGGCGTCGGCGCGCTATACGCTTGCCGTCAACCAGCGTTCGACGGCGCCCATCGTCGACGCGTGCAATCGCTTCTTCGAGGCGAACCCCCAGGCATTCGTGCTCGAAGGGCTCGACTATCACCCCGTGCGCGCGGGCGAGCGTCAGCGGGCGCCGTTCGTCGATCGCGGCGGACCCGATGATGGCGACTTCCGCGTCTGGATGCTGCCGCCCGGCGATGCGGCGCGGACCAAGCGCGACGCGCAGCGCGCGGCGAGCGAAGCGTGCGCGGCGGAAATCGTGCGTCTGTTGCGCGGCGCGCGCGACGGCAACGTGACGATCGGCGACAAGCCGCTTGCGCCCGGCAATATCGCAGTGCTCGTGCAGACCCACAAGCAGGGCAGTCTGATCAAACGCGAGTTGTCCGCGTGGGGCGTGGGCAGCGTCGAACTGGCGCAGGCGTCCGTGTTCGAATCGCTCGACGCCGAGCAGATCGAACGCGTGCTGGCCGCCGTCGATACGCCCGGCGACTTGCGCCGCTTGCGGGCCGCGCTCGCGACGGACTGGTTTGGGCTCGACGCCGCTTCGCTGTGGCGACTCGAGCATCTCGACCACAGCGCGCCCGCCTCGGGCGATGCCGCGCAATCCGTCGATGCGATGAGCTGGGTCGAGCGCTTTTCGCGCTATCGGATGCTATGGCATGAGCGCGGCTTCGCCGTGATGTGGCGCACGCTGATGCG
This sequence comes from Paraburkholderia diazotrophica, assembly GCF_038900755.1. GTDB lineage: Bacteria > Pseudomonadota > Gammaproteobacteria > Burkholderiales > Burkholderiaceae > Paraburkholderia > Paraburkholderia diazotrophica_A. Next base: position 428,709 of record NZ_JBBPEN010000005.1, on the reverse strand, counting down.
CGAACTGAACGTCGCGCAGCGCGTCGTCGCGGGTGTGGAAGGCGAGCGGCGGCTCACCAACGTCAACCATCTCGCCGAACTCGTGCAGGCGCGCGCCGCGACGCAGCCTGGCATCGCGCCGACGCTGCGCTGGCTGGCCGCCCAACGCGCGGGCGGCGCAGGGGGCGGCGAAGAGGCGCAACTGCGGCTCGAATCGGACCGAAATCTCGTGCAGATCGTCACCGTGCACAAGTCGAAAGGCCTCGAATACGCGGTCGTGTTCTGTCCGTTTCTCAACGACGGCGGCATGCGCGAGCCGCCGTCGTCGGGCTTGCCTGATGCGCGCGAATATCACGACGACGATGGCGCGGCCGTGCTTCACTACGGCTGCGACGACGAGCAGAAGGACTACGCGAGCCGCCAGGCCACGCGAGAGCAGGCGGCCGAGCGCGCGCGCCTCGTTTACGTCGCGTTGACGCGCGCCGTGTATCGCTGCTACCTGGTGGCGGGCTCGTATCTGTCGCACAACTCGGCGAAGGAGTCGGCGCGCGGCGTGTTGAACTGGCTCGTCGCGGGCAGCGGGCGCGACTTCGACGAATGGCTGGCGAAGCCACTCGACGAAAATGCGATCTATCAGCATTGGCAGGCGCTCGCGGGCGGCTCCGTGGCCGTCGGCGCGCTGCCCGCCGTCGGGCGCCGCGTGCCACTGGAAAGCATCGCCGACGGCTCGGCGCTGATGCGTGCTCGCACGAACCGGCGCACGCTGCGCGACGCGTGGCGTATGGCGAGTTTCAGCTCGCTGATCGCGGCCGGTTCGCGCGCCGAAGAAACGACGGCGGCGAACGACGAGGCGCGTCCCGATCACGACGAACTGGCCGATGTTCCGGCGCCGCCGCACGCAAGCGCATTCGATGCGGCACCGGCTCCCGTCGAACTCGCGCCCGACGATATCCTCGCGTTCCCGCGCGGCGCGGCGGCGGGCGAATGTCTGCACAAGATGTTCGAGCTCGCGGATTTCTCCGATCGCAGCAAGTGGCCCGATGCGATTAAGCAGGCCCTGCGCGAAAGGCCCGCGCCCGCCACGCCCGAACTCGCGCAACGTCTGCCGGCGATGATGCATCGTCTGCTCGGCGACGTCGTGAGCACGGAACTCGTGCCGGGCATGACGCTCGCGTCGCTCGATCCGAAGCGCCGGCTCAACGAACTGGAGTTTCTGTTTTCCGCGGCATCGCTGGATTTTCCGGCGCTGCGCGCGCTGCTTGCTGAGCACGGCTTCCCCGATGTCGCGCTGGAGCCCGGCATGCTGCGCGGCTATGTGAAGGGGTTCATCGACATGATCGTCGAGCATCAGGGGCGCTACTGGGTGATCGACTGGAAGTCGAACCATCTCGGCGATACGCGCGAGGACTACGCCGCCACGCCGCTCGACGAAGCGATGACGAGTCACGCCTATCACCTGCAGGCGCTCCTTTATGTCGTCGCGCTGCATCGGTATCTGCGCGTGCGGCTCGCCGGCTATGAGTACGACAAACATATCGGCGGCTATCTGTATCTGTTCGTGCGCGGCGTGCGTCCGGCATGGCGCGACGCGGACCACACGGCGGGCGTGCATGCGCGACGGCCGGAGTACGCGCTCGTCGCCGCGCTCGACGCATTGATGGACGGAGGCACGGCATGAGCACATTCGATCAGCCATTGCCCGACGTCGAAGTGAACGTGCCCGCGCACGCGGATTTCAGCACGGCGCTCGCCGAAGGCTTCGCGCGGCGGGTGAGCGCGCTCGCGCAGCGCGGTCGCGCGTCGGCGGACGGCGTGCGCTGGGCCGCTCGCGCCGCATTCGCCGCGAGCCGCGCGACGTCGGAAGGGCACGTGTGCGTGTCGCTCGACGAGCTTGCGCAGCGCTACGATGCGAACGCCGACGACGTGCGCGCCGCGCTGCTCGCAACCGGTGTTGCAAGCGACGGCAAGGCGACGGCGCAGGCGTTGCGGCCGCTCGTCGTCGATCAGGAGGGGCGGCTTTATCTCGCGCGTTACTACGACTACGAGCGGCGGCTCGCGCAGTCACTTGTCAGTCATGCGCACGCGCCGCGCGGCGAAGCGCACCAGGCCGATCCCGTTTCGCGCAGCGCGTCGCCGCACGCGTTGCGCGAAAGACTGCTGCGTTATTTCGGAGAGCCTCGGGACGACGAGATCGACTGGCAGCGCGTGGCTGCCGTGATGGCGCTGTCCGGGCGGCTCACGATCGTCAGCGGCGGGCCGGGCACGGGCAAGACCACGACTGTCGTCGGCGTGCTTGCGTGTCTGCTGGATGCGCGCGCCGATCTGCGCATCGCGCTCGCTGCGCCGACGGGCAAGGCCGCGCAGCGCATGCAGGAAGCGTTGCTCGCGCGCGCCGGCTCGCTGCCGCCGGAGCTCGCGGCGCATCTGCCGCAAACGTCGTTCACGCTGCATCGTTTGCTGGGCACGGGGCCGGACGGGCGCTTCAGGCATCATCGCGATAATCCGTTGCCTTATGACGTGATCGTGATCGACGAGGCGTCGATGATCGACGTCGCGATGGCCACGCATCTGTTCGATGCGCTTGCGCGAGAGACGCATCTCGTGATGCTCGGCGATAAGGATCAACTGGCGGCCGTCGAGGCGGGCGCCGTCTTCGCCGAACTGAGTGCGCAGCCGGCGTTCAGCGACGAAGGCGTCGGCGCGGTTGCGACGGCGCTGGGCATCGACCAAAGCCGGTTGCGCGCGGCGTTGTCCAGCGCGCGTAGCGATACGCAGTGCAGCGATGCGCCGCCATTCGCCGACGATCTGTTCGGCGCGCCGTCGGACGCAATGAGCGACGCGCAGTCGCGGCCCGCGCCGCTGGCCGATTGCGTCGTCTGGCTCGAGCGCAACTATCGCTTTGGGCTGGAATCGGCGATCGGCCGGCTGTCTGTCGCGATCCGGCGCGGCGACGCGCAGGCCGCGCTCGACGTGCTGGAGACCGATCCCGCTGGGCATTGCGCGGCGACATTGCACGTGGACATGGACGCGGCGCCTTCGGAGCGCACGATCCAGCGGCTTGCCGCCGGTTTCGCGCCGTATGCGGACGCGCTTGCCGCGACGCTCGGCGAAGCGGCATCCGGCACGGCTCCGCAACCGCTTGCGCTGTTCGACGCGCTCAACCGCTTTCGCATTCTGTGCGCGACGCGTCTCGGGGCGCGTGGCGTCGATCAGATGAATGCAGCGATGGCGGCTCAGGTGCGCCGTGCCGCGCGCGTGCCGCTGACGGCGGGCGCGCAATGGTTCGCGGGCCGTCCGGTCATGGTGACGCGCAACGACTACGCGCTGGGTCTCTTCAACGGCGATATCGGCATCGCGCTGCCGGGCGCGGATGGCTCGCTGCGCGTGTACTTCCGTGGCGCGGACGGCAGCTTGCGCGCGGTGTCGCCCGCTGCGTTGCCGCCGCACGATACGGCGTTCGCGCTGACGGTCCACAAGTCGCAAGGGTCGGAGTTCGATCATGCGGTGCTGATGCTGCCTTCGACGTTCAGCCGCGTGCTGTCGCGGGAACTCGTCTATACGGCGATCACGCGGGCGCGCGAGCGGGTCGAGGTGATCGGCTCGCGCACGGTGCTGATGCGCGCAATCGCAACGCCGACGCAGCGCGACTCGGGCCTGGCTGCTCGGATCGCCGAAGCGGCGCAAGGAGGCGGTTGCTGATTCGAAACGTGGAAGGCGCGAGGAATTGGAGGTGCGCGCGAGGCAGACGTGGACGCCGCGAGGCAAACGAGGCAGGCGAGAAGTAGACGAGGCCGCGAGGCAAACGAGGAAGCCGCGAAGCAAACGAGGAAGCCGCGAAGCGAACGGGGAAGCCGCGAAGCGAACGGGGAAGCCGCGAAGCAACCGAGGAAGCCGCGAGGCAAGCGATGAAGCCGCAGAGCAAACGGGGAAGCCGCGAAGCAAATAAGGCGTGCACCGGTCGGCCGCTCAGTTCGCGGCCGTCCCGCGCGACGGCTGTGCTTCGGGTTCCGGCGCCTGGCTCGCAAGGTCGCGCATCGTTCGCCGATACCAGAACGTCCAGACCATCAGGCCGCCGAAAATCACGTAGCCGATCACGGGCGACACCACCAGCACGCGCTCGATCGGCCAGTGCCACGCCATCCAGATGCGCAGCGAGGTTTCGCTGATCAGGCCGACGCCCCATGTGACCGTCAGCACCCGCAACGCGCGAGCGAAAGCGGGCCGCTCGCGCCACAGCATGTCGACGTGCGCGGCGCCGTTCGTCATTTCGCGGGCCACGAAGGCGCGTGTCAGGTAGAAGATAATCGGCCGGCGAAGCAGCAGCGACAGCAGAAACGCCGCGCCGATCGCGCCGGACACCAGCGACTCGCGCATCAGCAGCACGCGTGAGTCGCCGCCCAGCGCCATCGCGCCGATCGACAGCACGATGCCGAGCAGCACCATCAGGGCAAGCGCATCGACGCGCCTAAAGCGCACGAGCTCGACGACGCTCCAGATGACGGGCGGCACGGCGGAGGCGATCAGGCCACCCGTCTCGCCCCAGTACGGCTGCGCGAGGCGATACGTGACCCAGGGCAGCAGCAGGTTGACCACCAGTTCCAGCATCTGCGCGGGGCGCATCTTCATCACGATGTTTGGCCTGTCAGCTAGAGATGTCAGTATTGGCGAGATCGGCGGATTGAGGCAAATGCGCAAGCAAATGCGGAAACGTACGCGGAAACGAACGCGGAAACAAATGCGCTGTGCGTACGGCGAGCGTGCATGCCGCGCGGCACATTCGGTTCGTCTGATACAGCATAGCCGGTACACGATACAGCATAGCCCGTACACTTATTTCGCACCGTCCGACCATTTGACATGACTTCACGCTATCCGATCCCGCCGAACGAAATCGAACTGACGGCCGTGCGCGCGCAGGGCGCGGGCGGGCAGAACGTCAACAAGGTGTCGAGCGCGATCCATCTGCGCTTCGACGTGCGCGCGTCGTCGCTGCCCGACGTGCTGAAGATGCGTCTGCTCGCGTTGCAGGACCATCGGCTGACGCGCGATGGGGTCGTCATCATCAAGGCACAGGAATACCGGACCCAGGAAATGAACCGCGCGGCGGCGCTCGCGCGGCTCGACGCGCTGATCGACAGCGTGAGCGTCACCCGCAAGGCACGCGTCGCGACGCGTCCGACGCGCGCATCGAAGGAGCGCCGGCTGGAAAGCAAGGCGAAGCGCGGCAATGTGAAGGCGGCAAGGCGACGCATCGAGCACGAGTAGCACATATGCAACGGATGGCCCGCGGCGCGCAAGTTGCGCGCGGTTAGTCTCGCCGTTGAAAACCGCCTCGTGGAACCGGCCGATCCTTCAGACAGGACTTGCGTTGCGCAGCTCGGGCAGAAAGTCGACACAGAACACGCGCGTGACGCCGTCGCGCTCGACGGTCACGGCGGCTGTGTAGCAATCCCGGCCGTCCATCAGCGAGCAGTGCGGCCCCATCACCGCGACGCGTCCCGGCGCCGCGAGCGCATGCTTGAAGTAGGCGCGCCGCGACCAGTTGTTGCGCGTGTCGGGCACGAGCGGCGCAAGCCGCGCCGGCGGAGGCGGCGTGCCGCAAGCGGCGATCGACGGCTCCAGCTGTTCGCCGCGGTCGCTCAGTATGAACGCGCGGCGCGCGTCGGGCACGAGAAAAACGGGTTGCGCGGCCTGCGCGAGATCGCCCGTCTGCATGTACACGTTCGCGCCCGCGAGCACCGCTTCCGTAAAGCCCTCGAAGCCCGGACGCTGATAGCGCGAGTGCGTGCGCTCGAAGCTCGCGAAGCGCTGCCACATCTCATCGATCAGTTCGGGCACGCGCGCGTTCGCCGCCTGTATCGACGCTTTCGGATGACCGAACCAGTAACCCTGGACGAAATCGACGTCGGCCTGCATCAGCGTCATCAGTTCGTCTTCCGTCTCGACGCCCTCGGCCAGCACCAGCGTGCCCGACTGATGCAGCATGTTGATCAGGTGGCCGATCAGCGAATTGTCGTTGTCCTGGCGGCCCGCGCGCGCAACCAGCGAGCGGTCGAGCTTCACGATGTCCGGCCTGAAGCGCCACACGCGATCGAAGTTCGAAAAGCCCGTGCCGAAGTCGTCGATTGCGATCAGGAACTCGCGCGGCTGCGATGCCGCGAGCATGCTGGCGACAGCGGACTCGTCGTCGGCGGGCTGCTCGAGCACTTCGATCACGATGCGTTCCTGCGGCAGTCCGAAATGCTCGGACAGCTCGTCGATGAACGGCCGCTGCGGCCAGCCCGTCTCGAACACCTGCGGACGCGTGTTGAGGAACAGCCAGCCCGTTTCGATGCCTTGCGCCATGAAGTTCGCGACATGCAGGCAGCGCGCGAGCCGGTCGAGCGCGCGCGCGTCGGCCGTCGAGCGGGTGCCCGAAAATAGCACGGCGGGCGAGATCGGATGGCCGACGGGATCGAAGGCGCGCAGCAGCGCTTCATAGCCGACCACGCGCTGATGCGTCACCGAGACGACCGGCTGAAAGACGCTGCGCAACGTGATGGTTCGCCACGGCGCGGCCCATCCGGCTTCGTCCTGCACCATATGCTGCAGGAGGCCAGGGAGCGTCGTATCGTCGACGTTTGGCATGACGGCAGATGTGTCCTATGCAGCGTGCGGCGCGCGCCCGGACGAGGCGGCATGTCCGCGGCAGGCATGCGCAACTTCGGCGCAATGGAGGGCGGGCCCGAAGGCAGTCGGATCAATGACCGTCACGCGCGACTCCGCTTAGTTGTGCAGCTCAGATGCAGTCCAGTTTGTCGAATCAGTCTAGCAGTTCGCATGCGTAATGAATGTTCGGGTAATCACAGACGGAGTGAGAGTCTGTGCGGTTTCGTCTTGATGTTGGCGCGGCGAAACGGTGCATTTATGGCAGCGGCGTTATGCTGCTGATTTCTCAAAAGTGGAGTCCAGCATGTCGGAAATCGCGGTGGTGGCGATCTCGGTGGCGAAGCCGGGGCACGAGGAGCAATTGCGCAAGGCGCTCGAAGGTATCGTCGGGCCGACGCGCAAGGAACGCGGCGCATTGCAGTACGACTTGCACCGCGATCTGCGCGAGCCGCGCCGTTTCATCTTCTTCGAGCGATGGGAAAGCGAGGAGGCGCTCGCTGCGCATGCGAAGTCCGCGCATATCGACGCGTACAGGAAGGCGTCGGCGGACTGGATCGAGTACGCGGAGTTGCGCATCGTGTCGAAGATCGCGTGAAACGCAAGGGTAGCGGGCGACGCGGAAACAGAAAAGCCCGGCAATGCCGTTGCCGGGCTCGAGCATGCTGACGTTCGCACCACCACCGTGGATGCTTGCGGCTTCTGCATGCGCGTTTCGTTTTCGTGCGCTTCGCGTGGTCATACGGCCTTCATGCTGACCATGCCTTTTTCGCCGGCGCGCGCATGAGGCTCAATGTGATCAATGCGTCGAATGCGGCACGTCGAGGATCAGGATGATGGTCCAGTCGGCGTCGCCATCGTGATGGTACTGACGTTCCGCGACGATGAACGGCTGCTGCTTGCCGGCCGGTCCGAGAAACAGCACATCGCCTTCCATCGGTAGGCACTCGACGGGCGGTAGCGCAAGGAACGCCTCCTGGCTGCCGCGCGGCATGAGTTTTTCGATCTTGCGGGATGCTGCTTCAGTCCATTCGATGTCCAGCTGGATGTTGCTCATTCTGTCCTCCGCACCAGGGTGCGCACGGGTTGGGTGGGTCATTCGGTGCGCGACTTTAGCATACCGTCAGCGCGGATCCCGCGACACGCGCTGCGCGGTCGGCCGGTCGCGAAAAGGGCGCTGGAGCAATGAAAAAGCCGAGGCCGTGCGGGACGGCTTCGGCTTGTGTTCGAGCTTACGCATCGAGCGACGCAGCAGGCGCACGACACGCGCTCCACCACGCAGTTGCCGCGTGCGGCGGCGCATGGAGCGTAACTGCAAGAGCCTGCTGCGAGGGTTTGCTGCGGTGGCTTACTCTGCCGGCGCAGCCTGCTTCTTGTGATGCATCGAGCCCTTGTGATGCTTCGACATCGGCGCAGGCGGCGCGCTTTCCATTGCCTGCTGCTTCGACTGCAGTTCTTGCGCGCGCTGTTCGACGTCGGCGGCCTTCGCCGGATCGGTGCTCATCGTCACCCCCTGGTCCTGCTGCGCGTACGCCGCGCCCGTCAGTGCCGAAAGGGAAACCAGGATTGCCAGGGACACTTTCTTCATCGCTGCCTCCGTAGAGAGTGGTTGTGGACCCGAGTATGGCTGTCCGTTGGAACGACAGTGCATTCTAGCCAGCAATGTTTGATCCAGCGTATTGTCTGTAACAGAATTCACAGACGGTTACGTTTCGTTACATCGACCCGCCGTCGTCACGGAGCCGCTTCCCAGAAGCCATTGCGCATCAAACGTATTGTGCTTCGGTTCGCCGCATTCGTCTCGACAAGTCAGATTTTCCCGCTCATGTGTTGCGCCGACGATTTTTCGATCCGCTCAAAAAATTCAATCGGATAGCTAAGCAAATCGCGGCGCGCCTGTCAGTTGCCCGCGATCAGAACCAGCCGATCTCGCGGTAGACACGGAACTGCGCAAGGCCGACCAGCTCGTGCAGCGCGATTTCCGCGTCGAACAGATTTTCGCCGCGCGGCAAAAAGCCGAGCTTCGCGTGGCGGGTGTTCGACACGACGGGCAGCGGCTGCATCCCGAAACGGTGAAAGTTGAGCAGCGCCCGTGGCATGTGATAGGCGGATGTGACGAGAATCAACGAACCGTAATATCCGTCGTGCAGAATCGCTTTGACGTTGCGCGCGTTTTCGTAGGTCGTCAGGCTGCGGTTCTCGAGGATGATGTCGCCGCGCGGCACCTGGTCGCGCAGCAGGTAGGGCAGGTAGGTGTCGGCTTCCGTCGCCTCGTGCTCCTGCGGATTGCCGCCGCTTACGATCACGTGACAAACGGGACTGACCTGCTTGCAGCGGGCGTAGAGGTCGGCGCTCTTGTCGATACGGGCGTAGGCGTCCCTGGGCGGAACGAGCTTGCCGTCGTGGTCATGGATGGTGCCCGTGCCGAGCAGCACGATCGCCGTATGGGGCGCATACGTTGCAGGGGCAACCGTCTGTCCGGCGGGCGGTGCGCCGCGTTGGGCGAGGTCGAGCAGCGGTTGGGCCAGCCAGCCCGAGCCGAGCGCCCAGTAGAACGCAATCGCTGCCGCGCCGATTATCGTGCGTGCGCTGCGAAGCAGCACGAAAGCTGCAAAAAAAAGCAGCAATAAAGTTAAGAGAATCAATTTTATTGGGGTAACGTATGGTATTCGGACATTTCCACCCGCGGGCCATCGCACCGATACGGTCGCATCGCCGCCAGTCGGAAGCAGAACGCTAGCACGGCGTTCACACGGGGACCGAAAAAAACGGCGGCCAATGCCGCAATCGCGGACCTACGGGGGAAATCTCCGGCCATCCGCGATGCGCGCGTCGACAGACGCGCCATTGTGTCGCGAACAAATAAGTCATGGCTGCACTTAAAGAAAGAAGTGAGATGACCACTTATTCCAACGAAGCCGTACTTGAGGCGCTGCGACGGGCGCAATACCGTCAGGTGCCATGGGCCAAGCGCCCAGGCGTTTTTGAATATCTGCGTTCGCTTGGCATGATGGACACCGTTCGCCAACGGACAGTCGCTCCCGCGCCGGGTTTCCATGCTCCCGTGGACATCGCGGTGCTGACCGAACGTGGCCGCTCCGAATTTGCGCGGCTCGCCCGCGACGAGCGTTCGCTCGACTGGGACGCGCGCCGCATGCGCAACTACGTTTTTGCCGGCGCGGTCGCCGGAGAGAAGGCAGCTACCGTCTAGACGACGGGCTCTTGCAGGACGCGCGCTCACCATGACAGTGCGGCGTGCGGAAAACGCGTCATGCGGGGCGCGTCGAGGGCATGTCGCCGCCATTTCCACCTGTTGACACTTTCTTTGCGCATGCCTTGACGGCGTCGCGCGGCATCCGCGCCGAGCGGCTCTACAGAAGCATCGGACGAAAAAAAGCCCGTATCGCGAGGATACGGGCGTACCGGAATTACTTCTGCCACGCTGTGCTTATGGCATTTGTGAGACTGGCGACCTGGCAGGTGGTTCCCGATTTCGCATATCTTCATCGCCGTTGCTGCAAAAGCGGCGCCGCGGCAAGGCAATCCCCGTGTTCGCAACCGGGCTAGTGCGCGTCCGTCGCCCGCCGTTGCGTGGGTTCGTCTCGCTGCACGTCGGGCCGCGCGCGCACATTGCTGGCGATATCGCCGCGCAAGTCCCCGCGCGGCGAGGGCGGCGTGAACCCCTGATTACGCACTTCCGTCTGCTGCCACGCCTGAAGCGTGGCCGGCTGTTCCGGCCGCCAGTTCCAATCCTGCTGCGGGCGCTGCTGCGCGAACGCGGTCGCGGCAATCACTGAAGCGACCATGCCGCAGAAACGCAGTGACATTGGCCTCATGATCAACTCCCGACAAGCCAGTCGGGGCTTGTTTGCATACTTGTACGGTATGCCGCGCTGCGAAAGCGTGCTGTAAATAAAAGTAAATGGATGTTTCGTCCCGTCACGGAAGGTATGCAGGCCGCAAAACGGCAATCGGCGTGCGGCAAGGGCGCGCGCGTGCAGAACGTTGCGAACTGCGACGCTGGGCGAAGGCCCGCGGTAACGGGTGGAAAGATCCGCGGCGCGGCTGTTGAGCGGTCGGCGAAAGGGCGAAGCGTGATGAGCGGATGGACGTGCGGCGCCGCCGATCGCTCAACGCGTCGTTTTCAGTTCGGAACGGGAGACGACGGACGAATTGGGCTAACGCACGGTCCCAGAAACGCACCGGGCGCCCAAAGGGGCGCCCGGTGGCGTAGTTTGCTGCGTCAGGCCATCTTGACGGGCGCGCGCCAGGATTCCGGATTGGTCCAGAACGCGCCGCGCAGACGGTCGCGGCTCGGCGGTGCCGGCGGTTTGGCCGCCGTTGCGCCAATGCGTCCGCGCAACGAAATTTCGCGACCGCTCGTGCCCAGCCGCTTGACTATTTCGGCGAGCGTGCCGTCGGCTTGCCATTCGTCGAAGCGGCGACGGCACGTCGGCGGCGACGGGTAGCGGCCCGGCAGCTTGGACCAGCCTTCTCCCGTCGACAAAACCCACAACACGGCGTTGACTACCGCGCGAGCTTCGACGCGTGGTCGACCACGGCGTTCACTCCGTGCCGGCTCCGCACAGAACAACGCCTCGACCAGCGCCCACTCGTTGTCTCTCAAATCGTCGAACACCATCATGTTTCACCTCAGCGAAGCTAACTCCGGTGCGCTGCCCCGCGCTGCGCACTCTTCATGCACCCGAATCCATATCGGGCGCCGGCGGAGAGCCGGCCTGTACCGTTGCGAACCGCTTCTTTCGCCAGTCCGAATCGGCGCCGACTCCTGTGCAAGGGGAAACGCACGAAGCGTGCCATCTTTCACCCAACAGCCTCGAAGCCCCGCCGCATCAAGCCGTTACGGGCGTTAGCCTGGCCCGTATGAGAATCCAAAAAACCCATCCAGCAAATCGGGACAATCACCAATCTTGTGCAACCAGGCCCGCCCCGCGTGCGTTTGCGCGTTCCTGCTGCATTGCAGCGACGCGAAACAGGCGATGCGTAAATGCGTCGCAAGTCATAAAATCGGCATCAAACGACATTATTCATGAGAGGAAGAGATGAATGTGACGCTGCGTCAACTGCGCGTGTTCATCGAAGTGGCGCGGCTGCAGAGCTTCAGCCGGGCGGGGAGCGAAATCGGGCTGACGCAGTCGGCCGTGAGCCGGTGCGTGCGTGAGCTGGAAGCGGAAATCGGCCTGAAGCTGATCGACCGGACCACGCGGGAGGTCCAGCTCACCGACGTCGGCGGCAATCTGGTCGCGAGCGTGTCGCGGCTGCTAGGCGATCTCGACGATGCGCTGCGCGAAATTCGCGAGATCGGCGAGCAGCGGCGCGGCCGCGTGATGGTGGCCGCCAGCCCGACGATCGCTTGCCGGCTGATGCCGCAGATCGTCGCGGCTTGCGGCAAGCAGTATCCGTTCGTCACGCTCGGCTTGCGCGACGACGTGCAGAGCGACGTGGTGCGCAAGGTCAAGTCGGGCGAGGTGGATTTCGGCGTGATCATCGGCCCCGTGTCCGCCGACGATCTGATCGCCGAGGCGCTGATGACCGATTCGTTTTGCCTTGTCTCGCGCGACGATCATCCGCTTGCGGGGCGCAGCGAGGTGGCGTGGCGCGAGCTGGAAGGCGAGCGTCTCGTGTTGCTCGACCATGCGTCGGGCAGCCGGCCGATCATCGATGCCGCGCTGGAGGAGTACGGCGTCGGCGCCAACGTCGTGCAGGAACTCGGCCATCCGTCGACGGTGTATGGACTGGTGCAGGAGGGCATCGGCGTGAGCGTGCTGCCGTGGCTCGCGATGCCGTTGCCGGCGGGGTCGTCGCTGGTCACTCGCCCGCTCGTGCCGCGCGCCGAGCGGACCGTCGAGCTGGTGCGGCGGCGTGACCGCTCGCTGTCCCCAGCCGCCGATGCCGTGTGGAACCTGATCCATCAGGTGCCGGGCCGCACCGAGGACTTGCGCTGAGCGCGGGCGCGGCCGCATTGCCGGGCTCCCGGCCGCGCATTTTTGCGACACGCTACACTGCCATTTTTCACCGACCCGCCGGGATCTTCGATGAGCGAAACCGATTTGCCCCAGTTCCCCAATGCACGCGATGCCGTGCGCTCGCTGCGCGCGTCGCAGATCCGCGAAGTCGCGAATGCCGGCTTCGGCGTGCCGGACGTGCTGCCGTTCTGGTTCGGCGAATCGGACCGCGTGACGCCGCCGTTCATCCGCGATGCCGCGAGCGCGGCGCTCGCGTCCGGCGCGACGTTCTACACGCACAACCTCGGCATTGCGCCGTTGCGCGAGACGCTTGCCCGCTACGTGAGCGCGCTTCACGGGCCGACATCGGTCGAGCATGTGGCCGTCACGAGCGCGGGCGTCAACGCGCTGATGCTGGCCGCGCAGCTGGTGGTCGGTTCGGGCGACCGCGTGGTGGCCGTGACGCCGCTGTGGCCGAATCTCGTCGAGATTCCGAAGATTCTCGGTGCGCACGTCGAAACGGTGTCGCTCGGCTACGGTGCGAATGGCTGGCAACTCGATCTGGAGCGGCTGCTCGCGGCGCTCACGCCGGACACGAAGCTGCTGATGCTGAACTCGCCGAACAATCCGACCGGCTGGGTGATGAGCCGCGACGAACAGCGCGCCGTACTCGAGCATTGCCGGCGCCTGGGCATCTGGATCGTCGCCGACGAGGTCTACGAACGTCTCTATTACGCGGGCGAGCCGGGGCAAAGCGCGCCGTCGTTCCTCGACCTCGCGGGCCGGGACGAACGCGTGATTTGCGTGAACTCGTTTTCGAAGGCATGGCTGATGACGGGCTGGCGGCTCGGGTGGATCGTCGCGCCGGCGTCGCTGATGGACGATTTCGGCAAGCTCGTCGAGTACAACACTTCGTGTGCGCCGGCGTTCGTGCAGCACGCGGGCATCGCCGCCATCGAGCAGGGCGGCCAGTTCACGCAGGAACTGGTCGGTGAGCTGAGGACGTCGCGCGATCATCTGGTTGGGGCATTGTCGGCGCTGCCGGGCGTCGACGTGAAAGCGCCGCCCGGCGCGATGTACGTGTTCTTCTCGTTGCCGGGTGCTTCGCGCAGCCTCGATCTGTGCAAGGCGCTCGTGCGCGAGGCGGGGCTCGGCCTTGCGCCGGGCAGCGCGTTCGGCCCGGAAGGAGAGGGCTTCGTGCGCTGGTGTTACGCGTGCGATACGGCGCGTCTCGATGCTGGCGTCGAACGGCTCAGGGGCTACCTCGCGCGCCATTGAGCGCATCGATAGGTTGTACGCGGGGCGGCGCAACGGAGCGGTGCCTCGCACCGTGATGCGCGGCGCAGTATGCCGATTAAGGTGCAGTTTGGATTTCGTCTTTACGCACCGATTGTTTTTGCGTAATATGGCAGCCAGTCACGCGGTTCCCTCGCGGAATTTCGCTGCTCCGTCGTCCGGCTGGGTTTGGCTCGATGCCTGTTTCGCCTCCCCCCGGTGCGTGCTCCCATCAATATGACCGATCAAAATCGGGCGAGCGCGTCTTCAGTTCCACATCGTCTGTTTGATCCGGTTCTTTGACCACAGGGTCTGACCTAGCTGCATGAATACCCAAGAGGCGAAGATCGTCCTCGAGACTGCCTTGATCTGCGCGCAGGAGCCGTTGAAGATCGGTGATTTGCGTAAGCTCTTTGCCGACGACGTGTCGGCAGACACGGTTCGCACGTTGCTTGAAGACCTGAAGCAGGACTGGTCCGGACGGGGTGTCGAACTCGTCGGACTCGCTTCCGGCTGGCGTTTTCAGAGCAAGCCGGCGATGCGCACGTATCTCGACCGCCTGAATCCCGAGAAGCCGCCGAAGTACTCGCGCGCGGTGCTCGAGACGCTCGCGATCATCGCGTACCGACAGCCTGTCACGCGCGGCGATATCGAAGAAATTCGCGGCGTGACCGTGAACACGCAGGTCGTCAAGCAGCTCGAAGACCGCGGCTGGATCGAAGTGATCGGTCATCGCGATGTGCCGGGGCGCCCCGCACTGTATGCGACGACGCGTTCTTTCCTCGACGACCTTGGCCTGAAGTCGCTCGAAGAACTGCCGCCGCTCGACGATCCGTCGGCCCAGTCGAACATGGATCTGCTCGCGCAGCACGCGATCGAATTCGCCGACGGCGAAGCGGGTGCGGAGAGCGTCGCGGCGGATGTGGGCGACGTCGATGGCACGGGTCATGCTGCATCGGAAGCAGCGGAACCCGCCGGTGCCGCCGAAGCCGGGGCCCAAGCCGGGCAAGCCGGCGACCAATTGGAGCCCGCTGACGAAGCGCATGCAATGCACGGCGTAACGCAAGGCACGCAAGACGCCGCGCCCGACGAGGCCAAAAGCGACATCGGGCAAGCGGACGTGTTGCCGTCCACCGAACAGCAGAGCGCCGCACAGGCGGCGCATGAAATGGAGCCGGCTCACCAGGCCGGATCTGCCGCGCAGTCGGAAGATGAACACGAAGACACGCGCGAATTGCATAACGAGACCGGGCACGCGCAACGCGCCAATCCGGCTGGAACAGACCAGACTCACGCGGTGCATGACGATCGGCACGATCGCCGCGACACCGCCCAGGACGCAGGCGAGCTGACCGACGACGAAGCCGAGTCGCGCAGCGCCTGACGTAACCGTACCTTTTGGCGCGCCCGCAACGGGCGCGCGACCAGACATTTTGAGGTTGTTTTGACAGACATCCACGACACCGATTCGCCCGAATCCGAGCGCGCCGTTGCCGCCGCGCGCCCCGACGAGACGCGTAGGGCGCAAGTATCGGCGGCCGACAGCGAGCGGCCCGCGCAGGCGCCCGACGCCGAAGGCGAAGAGCGTCCACGCCGCGGCCTGCGCCGGGGTCCGCGCAGCCTGATCGCGCGTCGCCGCGCCGGCTCGAAGGCGAAGACGGCAGAAGCCGCCGACGCGCAGCCGGCGCCCGTCGCGGCGGAAGCGCCGCCCGACGGCGAAGTCGTCGCACAGGTGCGCACGCCGCGCAAGGACGCGGGCGCGAAGGGGCACGGCGGTCAGGGCGCCCAAGGCGGCCGCCGCGCGGGCGGCAAGCAGGGCGGGCAGCAAGGCGGCCAGCGCAAGAATCGCGGCGGCGGTAGCGCCGTGGCGCCTGCAGCGGCCGCAGAAGGTGACAAGCAGGATGACCTGTTCGCGTATGTGACGTCGCCGGCGTTCGATGCCGACAACTCGACGACGGGCGGCGTGCGCGCGCCGATGCTGCGCCGTGGCCGCGCCGCCGCGCCCAAGCGCGTGCTGGCCCCGGACGACGACGCGCCGAAGCTGCACAAAGTGCTCGCCGAAGCGGGCATGGGCTCGCGTCGCGAGATGGAAGAGCTGATCGTCGCGGGCCGTGTGTCGGTGAACGGCGAGCCGGCGCACATCGGTCAGCGCATCATGCCGACCGACCTCGTGCGCATCAACGGCAAGCCCGTCAAGCGCAAGCTGCAGAACAAGCCGCCGCGCGTGCTGCTGTATCACAAGCCGACGGGCGAAATCGTCAGCCACGCGGATCCCGAAGGCCGTCCTTCCGTGTTCGACAAGCTGCCGCCGATGAAGACGGCAAAGTGGCTCGCCGTCGGGCGTCTGGACTTCAATACGGAAGGCTTGCTGATGCTCACCACGTCGGGCGATCTGGCCAACCGCTTCATGCATCCGCGCTACAGCGTCGAGCGTGAATATGCGGTACGCGTCGTCGGCGAATTGACGGAAGGCAACCGGCAAAAGCTGTTGCACGGCGTCGAGCTGGACGACGGTCCGGCGAACTTCCTGCGCATCCGCGATGGCGGCGGCGAAGGCACGAATCACTGGTATCACGTCGCGCTCGCCGAAGGGCGCAACCGCGAAGTGCGCCGCATGTTCGAGGCCGTCGGCCTGATGGTCAGCCGGCTGATCCGCACGCGTCACGGCCCGATCCAGCTGCCGCGCGGCCTGAAGCGTGGCCGCTGGGAAGAACTCGAGGACAATCAGGTGCGCAGCCTGATGGCGTCGGTTGGCCTGAAGGCGCCAACCGAGGAGAAGAGCGGCGGCCGCCGCAACGAGCCGGAGCGTCGTCAGCCCGATCCGATGCAGACGTCGATGGGCTTCATCAACCGCGAGCCGGTGCTGATGTCGCATGGCCGCTTCGATCAGCAGCCGCGCGGCGGGCAGGGTCGTCGCGGCAAGGCGCCGGGCGCATTCAGCGCGTTGAATTCCGGCTTGGGTGGATTGGGCAACACGAACGGCAATCGCGAAGGGCGTGGTCGTGGTGGCCGGGATGGCCGCGACGTCGACGGCAATCGCGCGCCGTCTGGCAACCGGGCAGCAGCGGGCGGCAACGCGAAGCGCGGCGGCAATCGCGCGCCGAACGGCAACCGCGCTAACAACGGCAATCGCGCCGGCGGCAACCCGAACGCCGGCGGTAACCGCAGCGGCGGCGCGCCGCGCAACCGCTCGCGCGGACGCTGATCGGCACGGCGCTGCGGGGCGGTCTCGGGCTCGAGCCGTCTGCCGCGACGCTGCGATGGCGTGGCAGTTTTTGTGTCTTGATTTAGCTCTACCGTTTGCAGACGCATTCAAGCTGCTTCGAGCGCCGGCGCAAACCCGCGCAAACTGCCGAAAAGTCCCAGCTTTGATCCTTGATTGCGGCGAATTCAGCCGCAAATGCGCTTGGCGAGCCCGCCGGTGGTTTGCGTTTGTCCTGAAAAATGGCTACAATCACGAAGTCACTGGGCGTGCGGTTTCATGTGCGGCTCAGGTGCGACCACCGGCAATAAGATGATGGGCGTTTCGCCCATTTTTTTTTTGCCGCTCAGTTCTTACGTTGGTCGGCATCTCGGGTAGCACGAACGTGCGCCGGCTTGGCGCGCAGCCCGCGGGTGTATCGCAAAGGCTTGCAGCGCGAACATCTTAGAGGGCAGCACTGTGCAACTGACGGAACTGATTGAAACCACGGTCGTGGGCCTCGGCTACGAGCTCGTTGATCTCGAGCGCACCGGGCGCGGCATGCTGTGCGTGTATATCGACCAGCCCGATGGCATCGCGATCGAAGACTGCGAAAAAGTTACCCGTCAGCTCCAGCACGTTCTGACGGTCGAAAATATCGATTACGAGCGGCTTGAAGTATCGTCGCCGGGTCTTGACCGCCCGCTGAAGAAACTGGCGGACTTCGAACGCTTCGCAGGCAGCGAGGCGGTCATCACATTGAAAAAACCATTGGACGGACGGAAATCGTACCGGGGCATTCTGCATGCACCCGCAGGCGAAACGATCGGTCTGGAATTTGAAGGGAAGGAAGGCGCCGCGATGCTGGATTTCACGCTCGCGGATATCGACAAGGCACGCCTCGTTCCGAAAGTTGACTTTAGGAGCCGCAAACAATGAGTCGCGAAGTGTTGATGCTGGTGGATGCGCTGGCACGCGAAAAAAATGTCGACAAGGACGTGGTTTTTGCCGCGCTCGAGGCGGCGCTCGCGTCTGCATCCAAGAAACTCTTCGACGAAGACGCGGACATTCGCGTCCATATCGACCGTGAAAGCGGCGAGCACGAGACGTTCCGTCGCTGGAAAGTCGTGCCGGACGAAGCGGGCCTGCAGGAGCCGGATCAGGAAATCCTCTTGTTCGAAGCGCGCGAGCAGAAGCCCGACGCGCAGATCGACGACTTCCTGGAAGAGCCCGTGCCGTCGATCGAATTCGGTCGCATCGGCGCGCAGGCCGCCAAGCAGGTGATCCTGCAGAAGGTGCGCGACGCGGAACGCGAGCAGATCCTGAACGACTTCCTCGAGCGCGGCGAAAACATCATGACGGGCACCGTCAAGCGTCTCGACAAAGGCAACTTCATCGTCGAATCGGGCCGCGTCGAAGCGCTGCTGCGCCGCGACCAGCTGATTCCGAAAGAAAACCTGCGTGTGGGCGACCGCGTGCGCGCCTATATCGCGAAGGTCGATCGTACTGCGCGCGGCCCGCAGATCGAGCTGTCGCGCACGGCGCCCGAGTTCCTGATGAAGCTCTTCGAAATGGAAGTGCCGGAAATCGAGCAAGGCCTGCTGGAAATCAAGGCGGCGGCACGCGATCCCGGCGTGCGCGCGAAGATCGGCGTTGTCGCTTACGACAAGCGCATCGATCCCATCGGCACCTGCGTCGGCATTCGCGGCTCGCGCGTGCAGGCCGTGCGCAACGAGCTCGGTGGCGAAAACGTCGACATCGTGCTATGGTCGGAAGATCCCGCCCAGTTTGTGATCGGCGCGCTCGCGCCGGCAGCCGTCCAGTCGATCGTCGTCGATGAAGAAAAGCATTCGATGGACGTCGTCGTCGACGAGAACGAACTGGCTGTCGCTATCGGCCGCAGTGGCCAGAACGTGCGTCTTGCCAGCGAGCTCACCGGCTGGCAGATCAACATCATGACGCCGGACGAGTCTGCGCAGAAGCAGAACCAGGAACGCAGCGTACTGCGCGACCTGTTCATGGCTCGTCTCGATGTCGACGAGGAAGTCGCCGACATCCTCATCGACGAAGGTTTCACGAGTCTCGAAGAGATTGCGTACGTGCCGCTCAACGAGATGCTCGAAATCGAAGCATTCGACGAAGACACGGTTCACGAACTGCGTAATCGCGCTCGTGACGCACTGTTGACGATGGCGATTGCAAACGAGGAGAAGGTCGAGGGCGTTGCGCTCGACCTGAAGAGCCTGGAAGGCATGGATGCCGACCTGCTCGCGAAGCTGGCTGAACATCAGATCCAGACGCGCGACGAACTGGCAGAGCTGGCTGTCGACGAGCTGGTCGAGATGACGGGCATGAATGAGGACGCTGCGAAGGCGTTGATCATGAAAGCCCGTGAACACTGGTTTCAATGAGATCCATGACCATGAACCACTGATCTGATCGCGGCCGCAAGGCTGCATGACCCGATGCTAACCGCAAGGAATCGGTCCTTGCACTAAGAGGAATGAATGGCGAGTAACAACGTAGCCCAATTTGCCGCGGAACTGAAAATGCCTGCAGGCGTGCTGCTCGAGCAGCTGCAGGCGGCGGGCGTCCAGAAAGCGAGTGAAGACGATGCCTTGTCCGAGACGGACAAGGCGCGTCTGCTCGACCACTTGCGCAGGTCGCACGGCTCGAACGATGCTGACAAGCGCAAGATCACGCTGACGCGCCGGCATACGTCGGAAATCAAGCAGTCCGACGCCACGGGTAAAGCTCGCACCATTCAGGTCGAAGTGCGCAAGAAGCGCACGTTCGTCCGCCGCGATGAAGCGGCCGAGCAGGCGGAAGTAGCGGGCAACGGTCAGGAAGCGGAAGATCTTGAACTGCAGCGTCGCGAGGAAGAAGCGCGTCATGCAGCAGAACTGCTCGAAAAGCAGGCGCTTGAGCTGAAAGAGCGCCAGGAGCGTCTCGCGCGCGAAGAAGCCGAGCGTCAGGAGCGCGAACAGGCGGCCGAGGCGGAGCGTCGCCGTGCCGAAGACGAAGCGGCGAAGAAGCGCGCAGCGGCCATGGCCGAAGCGGCGGCTCGCGAGCAGGCCGAGCAGGAGCGCGCATCGCAGGATGAAGAGCGCGCAGCGGCGGAACGCGCGGCGCAGCGCGAAGCGGCGAAGAAGGCCGAAGACGCTGCACGCGAGCAGGCCGAGAAGGCACGCCTCGAACAGGAAGAAATCGCGAAGCGCCGCGCGGCGGCTGAGGCCGAAGCACGCGCAATCCGCGAAATGATGAGCACGCCGCGCAAGGCGCAAGTGAAGGCGCCGGAACCGGCACCGAAGCCCGCCGAGGCGGTCAAGCCCGCCGAAGCGAAGGGCACGCTGCACAAGCCGGCGCGTCCCGCTGGCGAAACGTCGACGCGTCCGGCCGCGAAGAAGCCGGCGCCCGCAACTGCGGCGCAACCGGCTGCGACTGCGCAGCCGGCGGGTCCCGCTGGCGACAAGAAGAAGGCGGGCGGCAAGAGCGGCACCTGGCAGGACGACGCAGCGAAGCGTCGCGGCATCAAGACGCGCGGCGACACGAGCGGCGGCGTCGATCGCGGCTGGCGTGGCGGTCCGAAGGGCCGTGGCAAGCATCAGGAAGCCACGACATTCCAGGCGCCGACCGAGCCGATCGTGCGTGAAGTGCACGTTCCGGAAACGATTACGGTCGCGGACCTCGCTCACAAGATGTCGGTGAAGGCTTCGGAAGTCATCAAGGTGATGATGAAGCTCGGCCAGATGGTCACGATCAACCAGATGCTGGATCAGGAAACGGCGATGATCGTCGTCGAGGAACTGGGCCACCATGCCGTCGCGGCGAAGCTGGACGATCCGGAAGCGATGCTGATCGAAGGCGATGCCTCGGACGCGCCGCAACTGCCGCGTCCTCCCGTCGTCACGGTCATGGGTCACGTCGACCACGGCAAGACCTCGCTGCTCGACTACATCCGTCGCGCGAAGGTCGCGGCGGGCGAAGCGGGCGGCATTACGCAGCACATCGGCGCGTATCACGTCGAAACGCCGCGTGGCGTCATCACGTTCCTCGATACGCCGGGTCACGAAGCGTTCACGGCCATGCGCGCGCGTGGTGCGAAGGCAACCGACATCGTGATTCTCGTCGTCGCAGCCGATGACGGCGTGATGCCGCAGACGAAGGAAGCGATCTCGCACGCGAAGGCGGGCGGCGTGCCCCTCGTCGTCGCGATCAACAAGATCGACAAGCCCGAAGCGAATCCGGAGCGCGTGAAGCAGGAACTCGTCGCGGAAGGCGTGGTGCCGGAAGAATACGGCGGCGATTCGCCGTTCGTTCCGGTGTCGGCGAAGACGGGCGCGGGTATCGACGATCTGCTCGAAAACGTGCTGTTGCAAGCCGAAGTGCTGGAACTGAAGGCACCCGTCGAAGCACCGGCGAAGGGCCTCGTGATCGAAGCGAAGCTCGACAAGGGCAAGGGTCCTGTTGCAACGATCCTCGTCCAGTCGGGTACGCTCAATCGCGGCGACGTCGTGCTCGCAGGCAGCGCCTACGGCCGCGTGCGCGCGATGCTCGACGAAACCAGCAAGCCGACCAAGTCGGCGGGGCCGTCGATCCCGGTCGAAATACAGGGTCTGTCGGAGGTGCCGGCGGCGGGCGAAGAAGTCATCGTCATGCCGGACGACCGCAAGGCTCGCGAAATCGCGCTGTTCCGTCAGGGCAAGTTCCGCGACGTGAAGCTCGCGAAGCAGCAGGCCGCGAAGCTCGAAAATATGCTCGAGCAGATGGGCGAAGGCGAAGTGCAGCATCTGCCGCTCATCGTCAAGGCCGACGTGCAGGGTTCGCAGGAAGCGCTGGTGCAGGCGCTGCTCAAGCTGTCGACGGACGAAGTGCGCGTGCAGATCGTGCACAGCGCGGTCGGCGGCATCAGCGAATCGGACGTCAACCTGGCGACGGCGTCGAAGGCGGTCATCATCGGCTTCAACACCCGCGCGGACGCGCAGGCTCGCAAGCTGGCGGAGACCAACGGCATCGACATCCGCTACTACAACATCATCTATGACGCAGTGGATGAGGTGAAGGCGGCGATGTCGGGCATGCTGGCGCCGGAGAAGCGCGAAGTCGTCACGGGCATGGTCGAAGTCCGTCAGGTCTTCAAGGTGCCGAAGGTCGGCACGGTGGCGGGCTGTATGGTCACGGACGGTTTCGTCAAGCGTACGTCGTCGGTGCGCGTGCTGCGCAACAACGTCGTGGTCCACACGGGCGAGCTCGATTCGCTCAAGCGCTTCAAGGACGACGTCAAGGAAGTGCGCCAGGGCTTCGAATGCGGTATGTCGGTGAAGAACTTCAACGACATCCAGGAAGGCGACCAGTTCGAAGTCTTCGAAGTCACGGAAGTCGCGCGTACGCTGTAATTCAGGCGTCGAGCGCATGAGGGGCGGGGCGGGCGCTTGAGCCCAATCCCGCCCCTTTGTTTTTGCATCGAATGTTTTGTTGTCGTGTTTGCGTTGGAGTCCGTGGCCCGTTGCCGCCGAATGCGCGAACACATTGCCACCGGATCACGGATTCACCATGCCTAAGAAACGTACGTCTCCCAACCGCAACGTACAGATCGCCGATCAGATTCAGCGCGATTTGTCCGAACTGATTCGCGAGGTCAAAGACCCCCGCATCGGTATCGTCACTTTTCAGAGCGTCGAGTTGACGCCTGACTATGCGCACGCGAAGGTCTACTTCACGACGCTGACTGGCGATCCGCTCCAGACGCAGGACGCGCTCAATCACGCGGCCGGTCATTTGCACAACCTGTTGTTCAAGCGCCTGCACATCCACACGGTGCCGACGCTGCATTTCCACTACGACAAGACGATCGAGCGAGCAGTTGAAATGTCGCGCCTGATCGACGAGGCGAACGCCACGCGCGCGAAAGACGACTGATCGAAGGTCGAGGTACGCGAGCATATGACTCACAATTCACGTCCCAAAGTGCCGCGCCGCGCGCTCGATGGCGTGTTGCTGCTCGACAAGCCAGTGGGACTGTCGAGCAACGACGCGCTGATCCGCGCGAAGCGTCTGTATCTGGCGAAGAAGGCGGGCCACACGGGCACGCTCGACCCGCTCGCATCGGGACTCTTGCCGCTTTGCTTCGGTGAAGCGACGAAGTTTTCGCAAGACCTGCTCTACGCGGATAAGACCTACGAAGCGACGATGCGCCTGGGCGTACGCACGACGACGGGCGATGCTGAAGGCGAGGCGATCGAAACGCGCGACGTAGCGTGCGACCAGCCCGCCGTCGAGAAGGCGCTCGCGCAATTTCGTGGCGACATCGTTCAGGTGCCGCCGATGTATTCGGCGCTCAAGCGCGACGGCAAGCCGTTGTACGAGTATGCGCGCGCGGGGCAGACCGTCGAGCGCGAAGGGCGCCAGGTGACGATTCATGCGCTGGAACTCGTGGCGTGCACGCTGCCTGACGTGACGTTTCGCGTGACGTGCAGCAAGGGCACCTATGTGCGCACGCTGGCCGAGGACATCGGCGAAGCGCTCGGCTGCGGCGCGCATCTGGTGATGCTGCGGCGTACGGGCGTCGGCGCACTGACGCTGGAGCATTCGGTCACGCTCGACGCGCTGTCCGACGCGGCGGAAAGCGAGCGCGACGCATGGCTGCAGCCTGTCGATGCATTGCTGTCGACGTTCCCGTCGGTGCAACTCGATGCGGAAGCGACGCGTCGCTTCCTGCACGGCCAGCGCTTGCGGCTTGCCGACCTTTCCGTCGGCGACGATGTGCTGCACGCTGCCCGCACGCGTGTCTATGCGAGCGAAGGCAAGCTGCTTGGCGTGGCGAGAGTGGGCGAGGGCGTGCTTGCCCCCGAGCGCCTGATCGTAACGGCCTGATAGCGGTCTAATAGCGGCCTGACGGCAGCAAGGCCCGCGAACAGACAATCCGCGCAAGAAGCAAAAAAGGCGGACCGCAATCGAGCGGTACCGCCTTTTTTCTTGCCAACTGATCGATGCCCTGACGAATCAGGGCGTCAGCCCGCAACCAGCAAAATCAATGTGCCGCAGAAGCCGCTGCGCTCGCGTCGCCGCTCGCCGCGCGTTCGGGACGCGTGACCCAGATCAGCGCGATTAGCGCAACGAAGATTCCCGCCGACACATAGAACAGGTCATTCACGCCGAGTTGCGCGGCCTGCTGTGTCGTCATCGAGTTGAAGAGCCCGTACGCTTGCGCCTGGTTCAAGCCGACGCCGCCCATCTGCGTGACGGACTGGTCGAACACGGGGTTGTACGCGTTCGCGCGCTCGGTCAACTGCGCGTGATGCAGGATCGAGCGATGGTCCCATGCGGTCTCGAAGATCGACGTGCCGATGCCGCCGCACATGATCCGCACGAAGTTCGACAGCCCGGACGCGGCAGGAATCCGGTTGCCCGGCAAACCCGACAGCGTGATCGACACGAGCGGGATGAAGAAGCCCGCCATGCCGATGCCTTGAATCAGCGTCGGCAGCATCAGCGAGTACGTGTCGACGCCCGTCGTGTAGCGCGAGCGCATCCAGAAGCACAGCGCGAACACGAGAAACGACGCCGTCGAGATATAGCGCGGATCGGTGCGCGGCAGGATCTTGCCCGTCAGCGGCGACAGCAGGATCGCGAACACGCCGACGGGCGCCATCACAAGGCCGGCGTCCGTCGCCGTGTAGCCGATGTCGGTTTGCAGCCAGAGCGGCAGCAGCACGAGATTGCCGAAGTACAGGCCGTAGCCGATCGCGAGCGCCACCGTGCCGCCCGTGAAATTGCGCAGCTTGAAGAGCGACAGGTCGACGACGGGATGCTTGTCCGTCAGCTCCCATACGATGAAGAACGCCAGCGCGATCACCGCGGTGAGCGCGAGCACGACGATCGTCGTCGACGAGAACCAGTCGAGGTCCTTGCCCTTGTCGAGCATGACCTGCAGCGAGCCGACCCACGTGATCAGCAGCACGAGCCCGACGATGTCGATCGGCGCTTTCTTGATGACGGAATCGCGGTTGCGGAAGATCGCCCACGTCGCGGCCGCGGCGACGATGCCGACGGGGATGTTCACGTAGAAAATCCACGGCCACGAGATGTTGTCCGAGATCCAGCCGCCGAGAATCGGACCGGCGACGGGCGCGATCAGCGTCGTCATCGCCCACATCGAGAGCGCCATCGGCGCCTTCGCGCGCGGATAGCTCGCGAGCAGCAGCGTCTGCGAAAGCGGAATCATTGGACCGGCGACCGCGCCCTGGAGCACGCGCGACGCGAGCAGGAACGGCAGATTCGGCGAGAGACCGCACATCCACGACGAGATCACGAACAGCACGATCGACGCCATGAAGAGCCGCACCTGGCCGATGCGGTCCGTGAGCCAGCCCGTCAGCGGCACGGAGATCGCGTTCGCGACCGCGAACGACGTGATCACCCACGTGCCCTGATCGGCGGATACGCCGAGGTCGCCCGAAATCGACGGAATCGAGACGTTCGCGATCGACGTGTCCAGCACGTTCATGAAAACGGCGAGCGACACCGCGATGGTGCCGATCACCAGTTGCGCGCCCTCGAGCGGCGGATGAGGGACGTGCGCTTGAGCCTGAGCCATCTATTGTTCGAACCTTGTTGTTTGCAGATGGACGCCGCTCACATCAGCTTGGGCGTGGCCTTCGAGCCGGACGCCGCCTTCTGCTGCACGCCGGCGTTCGGGCCTGCGTTTTCCGAGATGATGCGGGCGATTTCCGCGTCCGCTTCGTCGCCGTACTTGTTGAAGACGTTGGTCTGATAGACCGTGTTCTGTGCGCTGCCGAGCTCGCCGCCCGTGTCGTCCTTGATGCTCACGTCGACCTGCATCGACAGGCCGATGCGCAGCGGATGCTTTTCGAGCTCCTGCGGATCGATCGCGATACGCACGGGCAGACGCTGCACGACCTTGATCCAGTTACCCGTCGCGTTTTGCGCGGGCAGCAGCGAGAACGCCGAGCCCGTGCCCGCCGAGAAGCCGACCACCTTGCCGTGATACTTCACCGACGAGCCGTAGACGTCCGCCGTCAGTTCGACGGGCTGGCCGATGCGCATGTGCTTCAACTGCACTTCCTTGAAGTTCGCGTCGACCCACACGGCGTTGAGCGGCACGATCGCCATCAGCGGATTGCCCGGCGACACGCGCTGGCCGACCTGCACCGAGCGCTTCGCGACGTAGCCCGTGACGGGCGCGGGCAGCGTGTTGCGCGCGTTGTTCAAATAGGCGTCGCGGACCTTGGCGGCCGCCGCCTGCACGTTCGGGTGGCTCGCGATCGTCGTGTTGGCCGTCAGCGCGCGGTTGGACGCAAGCTGCTGCTGAGAGGCGTCGAGCGCGGCTTGCGCGCTCTTCACGGCGTCGCGTGCGTGCGAGATTTCTTCCTGCGACACGGCACCCGTTTGCGCGACGGTCATACGGCGCTTCAAGTCGTCCTGGGCACGCGACAGATCGGCCTGACGAACGGCGACTTGCGCCTGGTACTGGCTGTCGTCGGCGTAGAGGCCGCGCACCTGGCGCACGACCTGGCCAAGATTCGCTTCCGCCGTTTGCAGCGCGATGCGCGAATCGGCGGGATCGAGCACGACGAGCGGATCGCCGGACTTGACGGTTTGCGTGTCGTCAGCGTTCACGGCGATCACCGTGCCCGTGACCTGCGGCGTGATCTGCACGACGTTGCCGTTCACGTACGCATCGTCGGTGTCCTCGTGGAAGCGTGCGACGAGGAAGTAGTAGAGGCCGTACGCGATCGCGGCAATCAGGATCACGATGACGAGCAGCGTCATCATGCGCTTGCGTTTGCCGTTGCTGGCCGGCTGCGCGTTAGCGGGTTGTTGGGGCGTGCTCATGAATAGGCTCCGGATTCTGTCAGTCTGTATCGTTTATTCGGATCGCAAGGTGCTGTGCGTGTGGGTTGCTCGCTTCGCGCGCTCAGTTCGGCGCGTGGGCCGCGGATGCGGATGCGGATGCCGACGATGCGGGCACATCCGTCGGCACAACAAGGCCCGTCTGCGTCGCGTCGAAGCCGCCGCCGAGCGCCTTGATCAGCGCGATCTGCAAGTCGCGGCGGCGCATCTTCAGGTTCGTCACCGTCTGCTCCGCGGCGAGGCGGTTCTCGTCGGCGTTCAGCACCTGCAGTTGCGGCGAGAGTCCTGCCTTGTAGCGGATCACGGCGAGTTCGTACGCCTTCGTCGACGCATCCAGCGCGCGTTGCGCATCGCCTTGCTGCCGGTCGATCGAGCGGATCGATGAAATCTGCGTGGCCACGTCGGACAGCGCGTTGATCAGCGTCTGGTTGTAATTCGCGACGTCCAGGTCGAAGTCGGCGTAGCGCCCCTTCAGTTGCGAGCGCAGCGCACCGGCGTCGAAGATGGGCAGATGGATCGCGGGGCCGAACTGGATCTGGCGGCTCGATGACGTCAGGAAGCGGCTCCAGCCGAATGCGTCGAAGCCGAACGCGGCAGCGAGGTTCACGTCCGGGAAGAACTCGGCCTTCGCTTCCTTCACGTCGTGCATCGCGGCTTCGACCTGCCAGCGCGCGGCGACGATGTCGGGACGGCGCGAAACGAGATCGGCGGGCACGTTGTCCGGCAGCTTGACGGCGCCGCCCGGATTGAACACGGGCTTGGCGATTTGCAGGCCGCGGTCCGGGCCCTTGCCGAGCAGCGCGCCGAGCTGGTAGCGCGTGGTCGTAATCTGGCCGTCGAGTTCGGTGAGGTTCGACTGGCTGGTCGCGATGTTGCCGTTCGCCGTCTGGCGCTCGACGTTCGTATCGAGACCGGCGGCGACACGGCCGCTCGTGATCGAGCCGACCGTCTGGCGGTTCTTGATCTCGCGCTCGGCGATGTCGCGCAGCGCATAGAGCTGGGCGAGCGAGTTGTACGTGCGCGCGACGGACGCGGCGAGCGTCACGCGAGCCTGTTGCATGTCCGCTTCGGCCGCTTTTTCCTGAGAAACGGCCTGGCCGAGCCGCTCACGGTTCTTACCCCAGAGGTCGAGATCCCAAGAGGCGCTCGCGAGCACATTGTTTTCGCTGAACCACGTGCCGCCAAAGGGCGGCGGGAACAGGGCATTTGCCGAATAGAGCTCGCGCGTCCACGAGTAGCTGCCTTCGACCTTCGGATACAGCGCCGATTTCGACGACTCGATATAGGACGATGCCTTCGCGATGCGGGCCTGCGCCTGCGCGATCGACGGATTACCTTCGAGTGCTTCCGAGATCAGCTGAGGCAACTGGGAATCGCCGAACTGATTTGCCCAGTCGAGCGTCGGCCACTGGCCGCCTTCGGCGGGCAGGCTCTGCGCGGACTCGAACTGCGAGCTATGCGCGATCTGCTTGTCGTCCTTCAGACCGAAGTAGTTCGCGCAGCCGGCCAGGGCCAGCGCCGCGAAGGCGGCGACGGCCGCCCGGGACGACGATGCGCGCGCGCGCGTCGTCAGGAATTTCATCGCTGGACTCTCTGCGTGTAATGGCATTTTTTCTTTAATGGACGGTGCAACTAATTTCTTACGATTTGCTATCGGCATTGCTTGCCGAGTCACGGTTTTCGCCAAGTAATTCACAGCTATTTGCCAAGACTCGCCTCAGAAGACTCTTGAGGAATCCTGTTTCCTCCGGTGAGAAACCGGATAGCAACTTCTCCGTCACGCCCGTGAAGACAGCCGGCATGCGCGCGGCGATTGCGTGGCCTTCGGCCGTCAGCGCAAGCCGGACGACGCGCCGGTCTTCGTCGCTGCGTACCCGCGTGAGCAGCCCGCGTTTCTCGAGGCGATCGACGAGGCGCGTGACCGCGCTCGCGTCGATGCCATACTCGCGCGCCAGCTCCGCCGCCAGCAGGCATTTGCCGCTCCCGACCATGAACAGCACGCTGGCCTGCTGGCTGGTGATGCCGAGTTCGGCCATCGTGCGTTGCGTCACGAGGTTCGACAGCGCCGATTTCACGCGCGAAATCAGATAGCCGACGCTTTCGCCCAATTGGTATTCGCTGACCTCAGGCGACGGCGTGTTGGACGGTTCGGTCATGATTCTCGTGCGACTGCAATGGTTGACTATGCACGATTGTAGAATCGATTAATTGACGCGGCAAGCGTTATTACAGCTTAGGCAAGGATCTATCTCGCGCTGGGTGAAAGTCGGCGGAAGGCTCGCCGGCGTCGCGGGCGGTCAGGCAGATGCGTTGTGTTACCGAGATATTGGGGCGCGCCATCGGGGAATGCCAGAAACGCGTCACCGACGCGTGCTATAATCTTCGGTTCCCAAAAGTGCGCTTTGGGCTTGGCGAAGTGGCTGGGCAGGTGGCGCACTCCACTCCTATCCAGCGTCTCCAGGTTCCTATGTCCCGCGCTCTCCGCAACATCGCCATCATTGCTCACGTCGACCACGGCAAAACCACGCTCGTCGACCAGCTGCTCCGCCAGTCCGGCACCTTCCGCGAAAACCAGCAGATCGCAGAACGGGTGATGGACTCGAACGACATCGAAAAAGAGCGCGGCATCACGATTCTCGCCAAGAACTGCGCCGTCGAATACGAAGGCACGCACATCAATATCGTCGACACCCCAGGCCACGCCGACTTCGGCGGCGAAGTGGAGCGCGTGCTGTCGATGGTCGACTCGGTGCTGCTGCTCGTCGACGCCGTCGAAGGCCCGATGCCGCAAACCCGTTTCGTCACGAAGAAGGCGCTCGCGCTGGGCCTGAAGCCGATCGTCGTGGTCAACAAGATCGACCGTCCGGGCGCGCGCATCGATTGGGTGATCAACCAGACGTTCGAACTGTTCGACAAGCTCGGCGCGACGGAAGAGCAGCTCGACTTCCCAGTCGTCTACGCGTCGGGCCTGAATGGCTACGCCGGTCTCGATCCGAGCGTGCGTGACGGCGACATGCGCCCGCTGTTCGAAGCGATTCTCGAGCACGTGCCCGTGCGCCCGGCCGATCCTGACGGTCCGCTGCAACT
This sequence comes from Paraburkholderia diazotrophica, assembly GCF_038900755.1. GTDB lineage: Bacteria > Pseudomonadota > Gammaproteobacteria > Burkholderiales > Burkholderiaceae > Paraburkholderia > Paraburkholderia diazotrophica_A. The sequence goes on along the minus strand of NZ_JBBPEN010000005.1, from coordinate 398,703 downwards.
GCAGATCACGTCGCTCGACTACTCGACGTACGTCGGCCGTATCGGCGTGGGCCGCATCACGCGTGGCCGCATCCGGCCAGGGCAGCAGGTCGCGCTGCGCTTCGGTCCGGAAGCCGAAATCCTGAACCGCAAGATCAACCAGGTGCTGTCGTTCAAGGGCCTGGAGCGCGTCCAGGTCGACGAAGCGCAAGCGGGCGACATCGTGCTGATCAACGGCATCGAAGACGTCGGCATCGGCGCGACGATCTGCGCGCCGGACAATCCCGAAGCGCTGCCGATGATCACCGTCGACGAACCCACGCTGACGATGAACTTTTTGGTCAACTCGTCGCCGCTCGCGGGCAAGGAAGGCAAGTTCGTGACGAGCCGCCAGATTCGTGATCGTCTGATGAAGGAGCTGAACCACAACGTCGCGTTGCGGGTGAAGGACACGGGCGACGAAACGGTGTTCGAAGTGTCGGGTCGCGGCGAACTGCATCTCACGATTCTGGTCGAGAACATGCGCCGCGAAGGGTATGAGCTGGCCGTGTCGCGTCCGCGCGTGGTGCTGCAGGAAATCGACGGCGTGAAGCACGAGCCGTACGAACTGCTGACGGTCGACGTCGAAGACTCGCACCAGGGCGGCGTGATGGAAGAACTGGGCCGTCGCAAGGGCGAAATGCTGGACATGGCGTCGGACGGCCGTGGCCGCACGCGCCTGGAATACCGCATCCCGGCGCGTGGCCTGATCGGCTTCCAGGGCGAGTTCATGACGCTCACGCGCGGCACGGGGCTGATGAGCCACGTGTTCGACGAGTACCTGCCGCTGAAGGAGGGGTCGCTCGGCGAACGCCGCAACGGCGTGCTGATCTCCCAGGACGACGGCGCCGCTGTCGCCTACGCGCTCTGGAAGCTGCAGGATCGCGGCCGCATGTTCGTGAAGCCGGGCGACGCACTGTACGAAGGCATGATCATCGGCATTCACAGCCGCGACAACGACCTCGTCGTGAACCCGATCAAGGGCAAGCAGCTGACCAACGTGCGCGCGTCGGGCACCGATGAAGCCGTGCGTCTCGTTCCGCCGATCCAGATGTCGCTGGAATACGCGGTCGAATTCATCGACGACGACGAACTGGTCGAAGTGACGCCGCAAAGCATCCGTCTGCGCAAGCGCCACCTGAAGGAACACGAGCGCCGCCGCGCGAGCCGAGAAGCAGCAGCCAGCTAAGCGCGCGTGCCCTATGGGCATGCGTTCGACATCAGCAAAGAACCAAAAAGCCGCCTTCGGGCGGCTTTTTGCATTGCGCGCGGCACCTCGTCGGACGGTATTCGAATATGTGCTTAAAATATTCTTGCGCAGTGTGGCAAAGACTGTTGCGAAAGCATAAAACTTGCCGCAGAGCCCCGTCAGACGGGGATTTCAATTGGGAGCTGTCCTATATCAACCATGGGTTATGTGATATGCTCCCGCGAATGCAAGTTTTAGGTCCTTCCAAGCAAGACTTGATTCGCGCAATCCGCTAAACGGTCAGGCCGTGTCGCGGAAGGTTCAGTAACCCGCTATTTCTCGAGAAGCTCGAAGAAAGGTGAGCGTAAAATGATGAAGCAATTCCAGTCGAACTCGTATCTGTTCGGCGGCAACGCTCCGTACGTAGAAGAGTTGTACGAAGCATATCTCGACAATCCCGCGTCAGTGCCCGAGACCTGGCGCAACTATTTCGACGCATTGCAGAACGTCCCTGCATCGGACGGCACCGCAGCCAACGATGTGGCCCACGGCCCGATCGTCGAATCGTTTGCTCAACGCGCGAAGGCCAATGCGTTCCTTCCGCGAGTCGCCGGAGAAGATCTCACCACCGCGCGAAAGCAAGTCTATGTGCAGTCCCTCATCGGCGCATATCGCTTCCTCGGCTCGCAATGGGCCAACCTCGATCCCCTGAAGCGCCGCGAACGTCCGAACATTCCCGAGCTCGAACCCGCGTTCTACGACTTCACCGAAGCCGACATGGACCAGGTGTTCAACACGAACAACCTGTACTTCGGTTTCGAGCAGGCTTCGCTGCGTGACATCGTCAAGGCGTTGCGCGACACGTACTGCGGCACGATCGGCGCCGAGTACATGTACCTGAGCGATCCGGAGCAAAAGCGCTGGTGGAAGGAGAAGCTCGAGTCGATCCGCTCGACGCCGAACTTCTCGAACGAGAAGAAGAAGCACATCCTGAACCGCCTGACGGCGTCTGAAGGTCTCGAGCGCTTCCTGCACACCAAGTACGTCGGTCAGAAGCGCTTCTCGCTGGAAGGCGGCGAAAGCTTTATTGCGTCGATGGACGAAGTCGTGCACCACGCCGGCAAGCTCGGCGTGCAGGAAATCGTCATCGGCATGGCGCACCGCGGCCGTCTGAACGTGCTGGTCAACACGCTGGGCAAGATGCCGGCGGACCTCTTCGCCGAGTTCGAAGGCAAGCACGTCGACGACCTGCCGGCAGGCGACGTGAAGTACCACAAGGGCTTCTCGTCGGATATCGCCACGGAAGGCGGCCCGGTTCACCTGTCGCTCGCGTTCAACCCGTCGCACCTCGAAATCGTGAACCCGGTGGTCGAAGGCTCGGCGAAGGCCCGCATGGACCGCCGCGGCGACGAGCAGGGCCTGCAGGTGCTGCCCGTGCAGATCCACGGCGACGCCGCCTTCGCAGGCCAGGGCGTCGTGATGGAAACGCTGAACCTCGCGCAGACGCGCGGCTACGGCACGCACGGCACGCTGCACATCGTCATCAACAACCAGATCGGCTTCACCACGTCCGATCCGCGCGACGCGCGTTCGACGCTGTACTGCTCGGACGTCGTCAAGATGATCGAGGCGCCCGTTCTGCACGTGAACGGCGACGATCCGGAAGCCGTCGTGCTGGCGACGCAACTGGCCATCGACTTCCGCATGCAGTTCCACAAGGATGTCGTGCTCGACATCATCTGCTTCCGCAAGCTGGGTCACAACGAGCAGGACACGCCGGCTGTCACGCAGCCGCTGATGTACAAGACGATCGCGAAGCACCCCGGCACGCGCGCGCTGTACGCCGAAAAGCTGGTGCAGCAGGGCGTCATCACCGCCACGGAAGGCGATGAGTTCGTCAAGGCGTACCGCAAGGCGATGGACGAAGGCCACCACACGGTCGACCCCGTCCTGTCGAACTACAAGAGCAAGTACGCGGTCGACTGGGTGCCGTTCCTGAACCGCAAGTGGACGGATGCCGCCGACACGGCCGTGCCGCTCGCCGAGCTGAAGCGTCTGGCCGAGCGCATCACGACGATTCCGGAAGGCTTCAAGCTGCACCCGCTCGTCGAGCGCGTGATCAACGATCGCCGCGCGATGGGCCGTGGCGAGGCGTCCCTCGACTGGGGCATGGGCGAGCATCTGGCGTTCGCATCGCTGGTCGCATCGGGCTATGCCGTGCGTCTGACGGGCCAGGACTCGGGCCGCGGCACGTTCACGCACCGTCACGCGGTGCTGCACGACCAGAACCGCGAGCGCTGGGACGGTGGCACGTACGTTCCGCTGCAGAACATCGCTGAAAACCAGGCGAAGTTCACGGTGATCGACTCGGTGCTGTCGGAAGAAGCCGTGCTCGGCTTCGAATACGGCTACTCGACGGCTGAACCGAACACGTTCGTCGCGTGGGAAGCGCAGTTCGGCGACTTCGTGAACGGCGCGCAGGTCGTGATCGACCAGTTCATCTCGTCGGGCGAAGTGAAGTGGGGCCGCGTGTCGGGCCTGACGATGCTGCTGCCGCACGGCTACGAAGGCCAGGGTCCGGAGCACTCGTCGGCGCGTATCGAGCGCTTCCTGCAGCTGTGCGCAGACCACAACATGCAGGTCGCCCAGCCGACTACGCCGGCGCAGATTTTCCACCTGCTGCGCCGTCAGATGATCCGCCTGTTCCGCAAGCCGCTCATCGTCTTTACGCCGAAGTCGCTGCTGCGGCACAAGGAAGCCGTGTCGGATCTATCGGAACTCGCGAAGGGATCGTTCCAGCCGGTGCTCGGCGAAACGGACGACTCGATCGACGCGAAGAAGGTCAAGCGCGTGCTGGTCTGCTCGGGCCGCGTGTACTACGACCTCGTCGCGCATCGCCGCGAAGCGAAGGCGCAGGACGTCGCGATCTTCCGTATCGAACAGCTGTATCCGTTCGCGCACAAGCAGTTCGAAGCCGAACTGAAGAAGTACGACAACGCAACCGAAGTGGTGTGGGTGCAGGACGAGCCGCAGAATCAGGGCCCGTGGTTCTACATCGAGCATCACCTGCACGAAGGCATGAAGGAAGGACAGAAGCTCGCGTACAGCGGCCGTCCCGCTTCTGCCTCGCCGGCTGTCGGCTACTACGCGAAGCACTACGAGCAGCAGAAGGCGCTGATCGAAGGCGCGTTTGGCCGCCTGAAAGGCGCGACCATCGTTAAATAACCAAAGAGAGCGAACCGGGAAAGCGCTGAGCGCTTTCCCGCCCCGCGTCTGAAACACCCATGTAAGCGCGATATTCACGCGCACCAATCAGACGCGGCTCGCACAAGGTTCGTTGTCATCCGATACGTATTCAGAGAAATCAAATGGCTATTGTTGAAGTCAAGGTTCCCCAGCTGTCCGAGTCGGTCTCGGAAGCGACGATGCTGCAGTGGAAGAAGAAGCCGGGCGAAGCCGTCGCCCAGGACGAAATCCTGATCGAAATCGAAACCGACAAGGTCGTGCTCGAAGTGCCGGCCCCGTCGGCGGGCGTGCTCGCGCAAGTCATCAAGAACGACGGCGACATCGTGGTCGCCGACGAAGTGATCGCGAAGATCGACACGGAAGGCAAGCCGGGCGAAGCAGCCGTCGAAGCCGAAGTGAAGCCGGCTCCGCAAGCCGAGCCGGCAGCGGCGGCTGCCGCTCCCGCGCAGGCTGCGGGCGCAAGCGCGACGGCATCGCCGGCTGCGACGAAGATCATGGCTGAGAAGGGCCTCGCAGCAGGCGACGTCGCCGGCACGGGTCGCGACGGCCGCATCACGAAGCAGGACGTGCTGGGCGCAGGCGCCGCGGCACCGGCTGCGAAGGCTGCGCCGGCACCGGCAGCAGCGCCCGCGCGCGCCGCGAAGCCGTCGCTGCCGCAAGTCGGCGCGCCGGCATCGGCCGAGCAGTGGCTGAAGGACCGTCCGGAACAGCGCGTGCCGATGTCGCGTCTGCGCGCGCGTATCGCCGAGCGCCTGCTCGAGTCGCAGCAGACCAACGCCATCCTCACGACGTTCAACGAAGTGAACATGGCGCCCGTGATGGATCTGCGCAACAAGTACAAGGACAAGTTCGAGAAGGAACACGGCGTGAAGCTCGGCTTCATGTCGTTCTTCGTGAAGGCGGCTGTCCACGCACTGAAGAAGTTCCCGCTGGTGAACGCGTCGATCGACGGCAACGACATCGTCTATCACGGCTACTTCGACATCGGTATCGCAGTCGGCTCGCCGCGCGGTCTGGTGGTGCCGATCCTGCGCAACGCGGATCAGATGAGCCTCGCCGACATCGAGAAGAAGATCGCCGAATTCGGCGCGAAGGCACGTGACGGCAAGCTGTCGATCGAAGAAATGACGGGCGGCACGTTCTCGATCTCGAACGGCGGCGTGTTCGGCTCGATGCTGTCGACGCCGATCATCAACCCGCCGCAGTCGGCGATCCTCGGCGTGCACGCGACGAAGGAACGCGCCGTTGTCGAAAACGGCCAGATCGTGATCCGCCCGATGAACTATCTGGCGCTGTCGTACGACCACCGTATCATCGACGGCCGCGAAGCCGTTCTCTCGCTGGTCGCGATGAAGGACGCGCTGGAAGACCCGGCTCGTCTGCTGCTCGACCTGTAATGCCTGTCTCGCGACGCGGCCGCGGCTTGAAACCGCGGCCTGCCGTCGCGATATGAGGACAGGGCCTCTCGCATCTCCGCAGTACCTGAAGCCACGCGCGCCGCGAAGCGCGGCCGCGTCGGCTAGTCATCAAAAGGATAGTCATGTCCAAAGAATTTGACGTCGTCGTGATCGGTGCCGGTCCCGGCGGCTATATCGCAGCCATTCGCGCCGCGCAGCTCGGCAAGACGGTTGCCTGTATCGAGAAGTGGAAGAACCCGGCCGGCGCGCTGAAGCTGGGCGGCACGTGCCTGAACGTGGGCTGCATTCCGTCGAAGGCGCTGCTCGCGTCGTCGGAAGAGTTCGAGAACGCGTCGCATCACCTCGCGGACCACGGCATCAGCGTGGAAAACGTGAAGGTCGATATCGCGAAGATGCTGGCCCGCAAGGAAGGCATCGTCGAGAAGATGACGAAGGGCATCGAGTTCCTGTTCCGCAAGAACAAGATCACGTGGCTCAAGGGCCACGGCAAGTTCACGGGCAAGACGGACGCCGGCGTGCAGATCGAGGTGTCGGGCGAAGGCGAAACGGAAGTGGTCACGGCGAAGAACGTGATCATCGCGACGGGCTCGAAGGCGCGTCATCTGCCGAACGTCCCCGTCGACAACAAGATCATTGCCGACAACGAAGGCGCACTGTCGTTCACCGAAGTGCCGAAGAAGCTCGCCGTGATCGGCGCTGGCGTGATCGGTCTCGAGCTGGGCTCGGTGTGGCGCCGTCTGGGTTCCGACGTGACGGTGCTCGAAGCGCTGCCGGAATTCCTCGGCGCCGCCGACCAGGCGCTCGCGAAGGAAGCCGCCAAGCAGTTCAAGAAGCAGGGCCTCGACATTCACGTCGGCGTGAAGGTCGGCGAAGTGAAGAACAACGGCAACAACGTGTCGCTTGCGTACACGGACAAGGACGGCAACGCGCAGACGCTCGACGCCGACCGCCTGATCGTGTCGATCGGCCGCGTGCCGAACACGGACAACCTGGGCCTCGAAGCGATCGGGCTGAAGGCAAACGAGCGCGGCTTCATCGACGTGGACGACCACTGCGCGACGTCGGTGCCGAACGTGTACGCGATCGGCGACGTGGTGCGCGGCCCGATGCTCGCGCACAAGGCCGAGGACGAAGGCGTGCTGGTGGCCGAGATCATCGACGGCCAGAAGCCGCACATCGACTACAACTGCATTCCGTGGGTCATCTACACGGAACCGGAAATCGCGTGGGTCGGCAAGACGGAACAGCAGCTGAAGGCGGAAGGCCGCGAGGTCAAGTCGGGCCAGTTCCCGTTCATGGCCAACGGCCGCGCGCTCGGCATCAACAAGGCGGATGGTTTCGTCAAGATGATCGCCGACGCTAAGACGGACGAACTGCTAGGCGTGCATATCATCTCCGCGAACGCGTCGGATCTGATCGCCGAAGCCGTGGTGGCGATGGAGTTCAAGGCTGCGTCGGAAGACATCGGCCGTATCTGCCATCCGCACCCGTCGCTGTCTGAAGTGATGCGTGAAGCGGCGCTCGCCGTCGACAAGCGCGCGCTGAATATGTAAGAAGCTTCTGCCCGGAATCTTATCCGGGCAAACGCGAATCACGACGAAGGCGGGTGGGTTCAACCCCTCCCGCCTTCTTCATTGCTGCGTCACATAATGAACGTCACCGAATACTACGAACAGGAATTGCAGACACGGGGATACGAATCCGATCCTGCGCAACGCGCTGCCGTCGATCGTCTGCAGCGGTGCTATGAAGAGTGGACTGCGTATAAGGCGCGTCGTCCGAATGCCTTTATGAAGCTGATCATGCACCCTGATCTGCCGAAGGGCGTCTATATGTGGGGCGGGGTGGGGCGCGGAAAGAGCTTCCTGATGGACAGCTTCTACGCAGTCGTGCCACTCGTGCGTAAGACGCGTCTGCATTTTCACGAGTTCATGCGAGAGGTGCATCGCGAACTCGAAGAACTCAAGGGGCAGGCCGATCCGCTCGACGAACTCGCGCGGCGCATCGCGAAGCGCTACCGGCTGATCTGTTTCGACGAGTTCCACGTGTCCGATATCGCGGACGCGATGATCCTGTATCGCCTGCTCGACCGCCTGTTCACGAACGGCGTGCAGTTCGTGATGACGTCCAACTACGATCCCGACACGCTGTATCCCGACGGCCTGCATCGCGACCGTCTGCTGCCCGCGATCGAGCTGATCAAGAGTAAGCTGGACGTGGTCAATGTCGACGCCGGCATCGATTACCGCAGGCGCACGCTGTCGCAGGTCGAGGTGTATCACACGCCGCTCGGCGCCGCCGCCGACAAGGCGCTGCGCGATGCGTTCGCGAAGCTCGCGGCCGTGCCCGACGAAAGCCCGCTGCTGCATATCGAGAAGCGCGAGCTGAAGGCGCTGCGGCGCGCGGACGGCGTCGTCTGGTTCGATTTCTCGACGCTGTGCGGCGGCCCGCGCTCGCAGAACGATTACCTCGAACTGGCAAGCCGCTTCCACGCGGTGATCCTTTCCGGCATCCCGCAGATGACGCCGCGCATGCAGTCGGAAGCGCGACGATTCACGTGGCTCATCGACGTCTTTTACGATCACAAGGTCAAGCTGCTGATGTCGGCGGCCGTGGAGCCCGAAGCGCTCTACACGGAAGGGCCGATGGCCAACGAGTTCACTCGCACGGTCTCGCGTATCGTCGAGATGCAGTCGCAGGAATACCTGGATGCGCCGCGACGGATCGTCGATACATCGCTCACCTGATCGATTTCTTTCGAACGGCGTACTGTTTGGGATAGCGCAACCCGCGCTGACCCTTACGGCAGCGGCTAGCCGTGCATTTTCAGGATTCGGATTGGTCTGATATCCGGTAATGGGTCAACTCTATATCGTCGAGGCACCCTTGATGAAGGAGGAACTATGACCCCTTACCGTGACATCACCGACGAAGAATGGCACCAGGTCGCGCCGCTGCTGCCGGAACTGCGCCCGCGTTCCGAGTTGCGCGGCCGTCCGCTCGCCAACACCCGCTCCGTGCTCAATGGCGTGCTCTGGGTGATCTATAGCGGCGCCACCTGGTCCGCAATGCCGCGCAAATACCCGTCGTATCAAACCTGCCACCGCCGATTCAAGGCATGGCACAAGGCAGGCGTGCTAAAACGTGTAATGGACCAGCTGTTCGGCGATGCCGGCAGTGAACTGTGCAACACGATGGAAGCACGCATGCGCATCCACGCGCCGAACGCAGCCACCGCAGCCGAAAACGATGCAACCACGGCGCAGCCGATCACGCCCGCCACACTACTGTTCCCGCCGCCGTGCGCATCCGCAACGTCGCCGCTGGCATTCGACTACGCCAGTCCCTTCATGAATGCGGCTTGACGGATCCAATGAATTGAACGCATGCGATAACGAAAAGCCGGCCTGGAGAGAGTGATCGCCAGGCCGGCTTTTTTGCGTTCATGCTTCGCTACCAGGAGCGAAGCGCCGCGCTACTGCATCAGTTCTGCCGGATCCACGTTTGCGAACGTCCCAGCAGCGATACACCGATATAGCCGCGCACCACGAGCTTTTGCCCGCCGTCTTCGACGTGCATCTTGCACTTGTAGAGCTTGCCGTTCTCCGGGTCGAGAATCTGCCCGCCATCCCAGTTGTCGCCGTCCTTTTTCATATCGTTGATGATCGTCATGCCCAGAATCAGCTGGTCTTTGCGCGCGTCCGTGCAGGCGGTGCAGCGGCGGTCGGGCTGATCGTTCGGATTGAGCCCCTTGATGACCTTGCCGCTCAGCGTGCCGTTTGCGTCCTGCGTGATCTGCACGAGTGCCTTGGGTTGGCCCGTGTGATCGTCGATGGTCTGCCATGTGCCGACGGGACTGTCGGCCTGCGCGAATGCCGTGACGGCGCCGCCGAGCAGCACGCCCGCGACGGCCGCCTGTTTCAACGTCTTGCCGAACGCGGAACGCGCGCGCTGGGTGAGTGATGTCATCGTCTTCCTCCTTGTTGAAAATCGTCGCGATCGGGACTCGCGCGGCGCCGATGTGGACATCGATGCGAGGCGGCGCCTGCCTTTAATGTGCTGCGTCGGAGAGCGCAGAATACGTGAAAGCGTGCGCGTCGTTTGATAGTGAAGCCTCTATTCGAAGCCGCCGGTTTGCGAGCGCTTCATGGTTGCGATGCCGCCGTCAGTTCAACTGATACGAGACGTCGCGTTGATGCGCGGACTGCGCGACGCGCTTTCGATGGGCGCGGCGCTGAGCGCTTTCGCCGGGGAAAGAGAGAGAGTACTTTGCGTCGGAGAGCCGAAAGCCGATCGCAACGTATGACAAGCTGTTCGGTTGCGGCGTACCCGTATGCGGATAGACGCGCGCCATGTCGAACGACATATACGGCGTGAGCGTGCGCGGATACATGAACCCAGCGCGACCGACCGCGCGATTGGTTTCGAACGATGCGTTCCAGCCCGAATCGCCGATGTGTCAGCCCGGCTGATAGCGTTGCGTGCCGAACAAAATCATTCGCCGACTGCGATACCCGAGGCTCGGGCATGGTGAAACGGATGCCGGCAAGGAGCATATCGCGCAACTGCAGGTGCACGAAAGACATTTGCGCTACGGAGAGGGACCGTACATCGCGGTGAACGGCGGCGCGATCTCAGGCGGGCTCTTCGACTCGCTCTTGTGGCGCTGTCGGCGCATAAGGGATACCGTCGGTGCAAGAGCGGGGCGGCGTCGGCAAGAGCGCGAGCCTGAAGGCGTTCATCGCGTCCGTCGTGGGCGTCTGCGGCTCGCGACATTGCCCGATCCCGGTACTGGCGTCGCGGACGCCTTCGCCTATACGTACTTCCCCAGCAACGTGCGCAAGCTGCGCAACCTCGCCGAATGGATCGGCACGAGCATGCGGCAGATCGGCGCGTGGGACGCGGCGCGGCTCCGCCGGCTACTGACGATCGCGTGCAGCGCCAACCCGTACCCAACGAGAGTGCGGCGGGCATGTTCGTCGACCGCAGCAAACGGAACATGGCCAAACGCAGCCGCGTAATCGTCGCCAGGACACAGCGCGCTGTCGCGGGACTAGCCGCAACGTGCCACGGAGGAAGATGTGCAAGCAGCCGATTTTCAAGGAGGAACCCGAAACTGGCGAAAGTGAGTAATAATCAGCCGGTTTTGCAAAACTACAACACGATACGGGCAGAATCACATGGACCAGAAGTCGAAAGTTCGACACGTTGCGCTGTCGGCATGCATTCTTTTCGGGGCTGTTTATGGGGCATACGCGCAAGCTGCAGAGGAAAACGGCGCGGTAGTTGCCGCCACGGCAGCGACCGCCGTCGTCACGCAAGCGGGCACGACTGCAGCGCCCGCCGCGTCGGCGAGTCAAACGTTTGCACTCACGCCCGACGAGGCGAAGCAGTCCGCGACGGGCAATGTCGCGGAACTGCAACAGATGATCCACGGCAGCGACATGGCCGAATTGCGCACGACGTACAACGGCAGCTACGGGGCCAGCCTGCTGTTCAACGCGAAAGAGTTGACGTACTACGTCGCGCTGTTCCAGCAGAAGAACTTCTGGCGCGTCATCAAGACGCAGGACGACGCACGTGCCGAGCAGATCTATCGCGACTTCGCGCGTCAGACGGCGCAACTGTCCGACATCGAAATTCGCCGCACGAGACTTGAAGCGCAAAAGGCGTATACGGATCGCCTCGTCGCGCTGTCGCAGGAGCGCGCGAATCGTCTGCAAGCCGACCTGAATGTCGCGCACGAGCAGCAGAGCATCGTCAACAGCATGCAGCAGCAGACCCGCGCGGAAGCGGCCTCGCTGGCACAGCAAAAGGCGCAGGCGCAGGAACAGCTGCGCGCCGCGCAGCGCCAGGTGCGCGATCTGCAGCGGCAACTCGAAAGCGGGTTGCCTGCGCACTGATTCGGTACGCCATTCGTGCGAGCCGCGTGGGCCTTCTACCGCTTCGCGGCTTGTTTACGGATTCATTCGCAGATTGTTCACGGATCGTTCACGGCTTGTTCGCGGCTCATTAACGGCTCATTCGAGGCTCATTAACGCCTCATGCGCGGATCAGCCTCGCGAAAAAACATGCACATGCACGCGGTCATTCACGTGTCCAAGGCGGGCGTTGCCTGAACGCTTGGACCGCGCGCGCGGTTTTGCCGCGCGCTGCGGACCGCTCGCTCCCGTTTGACGGCGACCATCCGCTCAACGCGACTTCTTTTGCTTGCGCTGATGGCTTCCTTCGTCGGCTTCTTCGGGATCGACGGCAATGGGATCGCTTGCGGGAAAGGTTTCTTCGAGCGCCTCGTCGAGGCGTTCTTCCATGGTGTGGGGTTCCTCGGCTGGCTTAGGTGCTTTCGGCTTCGTGTTCGGCATGACGTGCTCCGCTATGACATACGACGGTATCGAGCAATCAGAATAGCTCAATCGCGCGAATGCGACCGCCTGGCCGGATGGCATAGGACGATGCGCATGCTCGCTCGACGCGCTCGCTCACTGTCATTCGTGATCGGCAAAAGCGTCAGGAAGTGGCAACAGGCAGAAAAGGCAATCCGATACAGGCCGATGGAATTTCTCGCCTGACGATTCGTTCTTAGCGCATCGGGACGGCGGCGCTCGCAGCGAGCCGGTCGCGGCGGACATGCAAGGGAGACCCATGCAAGCGGACGGATATCGCAGTAGACAGCGCCTGAACGCGACGCACGTCGTCGAATCGGAACTTCAGCATCTGGAATGGGCGACGCGTCAGCCGATGATGCGCCGGCTCAACGCGTGTTACTGGCGTCGCAGGGTGCTGGAAGTGAAGGGCGGCTATGAGCTGACCGCGCAGGGCGTACGGATCGAGAGGATGCTGAAGCAGCTGGCCGATGGCGCCGGCTCGTCCGTTGCGTGAAATGCCGGCGCGTCGCGCGCGCCGGTTCGACGTGTCGTCGCGTGTTCGGCGACCTGTTTGACCGTTTGTCCGGTGGTTAATTGAGCCGCTATCACGCCGTTATTGAGCCGGCGCATTGCAGCATGGTTACGGGCGGGCCTATCAGGCCGCCTGAGCCGCTTATTCGGCGTTCCCGCCGTTGTTGCCCTGATCGTTGCCCGTGCCATACAGACGTCGGCGGCGCGTGACAACCACCGGGCCGTCCGACGACGACCGGTCCGACGGCGCTTGCGGCGCGCCGCCATACGGCTCGCGCTGTTCGCGCGGCTCGCGATGCTCGCGCGCGCCGTGCGGTCCGCGCGCGGCGTGTTCGCCATGCGACGGCCGTCCGCCCGCGCGCGGCGCGGGACGCGAGCCCGTATCGAGCTGGATCGTCGAAATGGCGCGCTTGTAGATGCCTTGCAGCCCGACGGGCGTGCGCAGCATCACCAGGTACTGATCGAACGACTCGATGCAGCCCGTCAACCGGATACCGTTGACGAGGTAAATTTCGACGCGCTTGCGTTCTTTGCGCGCCGCGTTCATGAAGTCGTTTTGCGGATGCGATTCTGCGGGAGGCATGGACAATTGTGTATAGAAAATCGGTTGTTCGCCGGGGATTTTACCCGTTGTGGCCGCGGGCCGGCACGACGGGCGCCAAACGCGAACTGACTGACGCCCACTATAACCACTTGTGAGCGCGGAAGCATCCTCTAAAGTCCATGTGTAACGTTGAGTTACGAAATCCTGCTTCGCAGTGCGCGCCATCCAACGTTGCGGCGCGCAATGAACATGCCGCGCAACGAGCACGCCGCGCGCTGGGCGTGTTCGTCGGAGCAAGGTCGGGGGTAAGACGGAAGCAAGACCGAAGGCGAACAGGTAATAAATGGCCGATGCTTCGGAATAAAGCGCATGTCGTGAGCGTTTATCAGTCAGGCATCGCACGCAAGGCTGCGGCATCCGCCGCCGGCATCGCGCGATTCCGCATGATTTGTCCATTCAACGCATGGCTGCGTCACGCGTGGCGTAGTCCATACAGGAGGGTCTTCATGAAAGTGTCCAGACTGGTATCGGCCGTATTCGTGATCGTGGCGCTAGGGTTAGCTTCGTTGTCGTTGAGCGCGTGTCAGTCCACCGGCGACATGAATTCGTCGGGCGCGAGCAACAGCGGCACGAGCGGCAGCAGCGGCGGCTATTGATGCGCGCGCTCGCTTGACGGCTAGCGCCGGGTGAAGTTCGAAGCAGAGGTGATTTCGTGGCTCCCGCAGTTGCGCCGCTACGCGCGCGCACTGACGGGTGACCCAGCTTGGGCGGACGATCTGGTTCAGGATACGGCCGAGCGCGCGCTCGCGCGATGGAAGGGGTTCCGGCCCGACAGCAATCTGCGCGCGTGGCTGCTCACGATCCTGCGTCACCTTTACATCGACCAGTTGCGCGTGCGCCGCGAGATCGCGGTGGACGACGAGAGCGCGCCATGGCGCAATCTGGAAGCGCCGCACGGCGAAGTCGACGGACTGGTGTTGCGCGACGTGCAGCGCGCGCTTTATTGTCTGCCCGTCGAGCAGCGCGAAGTGATGCTGCTCGTGTGCGTGGAGGAGTTGAGCTATCAGGAAGCGTCGGCCGCGCTCGGCGTGCCGATCGGCACGGTGATGTCGCGGCTGTCCCGCGCGCGCGAGCATATGCGGGCGCTGTTGACGGAAGGGCCAGTGCAACACAAGTCACCGTCGCTGAAAGTCGTCAGAAACGGGACGAGAAGCGGGGCGAGAAGCGGGCAATGAACAACGACGAACATTCGACCGGTTCCACGGGCACGCCCGACCTGCGCGCGCTGTCGGCATTCGTCGACAACGAATTGCCGGAGAGCGAGCGCGCGGCCGTGCACGCACATCTTGCGAAGGATCCGCAAGCGGCGGCGCAAGTCGCGTCGTGGCGCGCGCAAAAGGCCGCATTGCAGGCGCTGTGCGGCGCGGGCGACAGCGAGCGCGAGGAGCCGCCGGTGATCGTGCTGCGCGCGCGCGTGCCGTGGTGGCGGCGCGTGGGCATCGCGGCGTGCTGGCTGATCGCGGGCGCTGGGCTTGCTCTCGCGCTGGGCCCGCTCGTGCCGCATCTGACGGGCAGCGGCAACGGCGACATCATGTCGTTCGCGAGGCGCGCGGATATCGCCTACGCGGTCTACACGCCGGAGCGCCGGCATCCCGTCGAAGTCGCCGCGAGCGAGGAAGAGCATCTGATTACATGGCTGTCGAAGCGGCTCAACCGTCATCTTTCCGTGCCGTCGCTGCAGGAATACGGCTATACGCTCGTCGGCGGGCGGCTGCTGCCGGGCGAGGCGGGGCCCGCCGCGCAGTTCATGTACGAAAACCAGAGCGGCGCGCGGCTGACGCTCTACGTGACGGGCATTCCCAGGGACGAAACCGCGTTCCGTCTGTTCCGTGACGGCAATCGCCGCACGTTCTACTGGATCAACGACCACATGGGCTACGCGCTCTCGGGCCCGATCGAGGAAGCCAAGCTGCGTTCGATTGCGATCGAAGTGTGCGGCGAACTCGGCGGGCGTCCGGAGGCGTGGCAGTAGCGCACGCGCGGGGCTTTTGTCCGCTTCGCCGTCCCTGCTGGAAATAGCCGAAACACCGGGTAACAAAAGGGCCCGCGCTTCAACCGGCGGCGCAGGAATAGCGCCGCACGCGTGTGCGTTTACGTCGTTATGCAGGCGCGTGTTCCGCCGGCTTCGACGGGCGCGAAAGAGTGGCTTGTCATCTGCCTGCAAGGCGAATCGATGGGGTCTTCACGGCGTCGGCGCGCGATGCGCGCCGCGACACCGCACCGTCGAAGCAGGATCAATCATGCGTACTTTTTCAGGAATCGGCGCCGCGCTGTTGTGCGTGTGCGCCGGTTGCGCGGTGCCCGCCGCGCAGCCCGTCGCCGCGCAGGAGCAGTTCGGCGACAACACCAGCGACACCAACGCGGGCGACACCGTCTGTCAGCCCGTCGTCGGCCAGGCGGAAATCGACGGCACGATGCAGCAGATCAGCGGCATCGCATGCAGGCAGCCGGACGGCACGTGGCTGATCCAGCAGGGCAACGGCACGGACACGACCGCCGTCTATCCCGTTCCGGCCTATCCTTACTATGATCCGTGGTATTGGGGACCGCCTGTCGTGGTTGGCGGCGCCTCGTTCGTGTTCGTCGACCACTTCCACCATTTTCACCATATGCATCACGTGCATTGGGGTCATCCGGGCGGCGGCTTCAACGGGCACGGCGGTTTCATCGGACATGGCGGATTCCACGGTGGAGGCGGCATGCACGGCTCGGGCGGCGGATCGCACGCATGGGGCGGCATGGGCGGCATGCACGGAGGAGGCGGCGCGCACGGACGCTGAACACGTCGTCGCGCGTGCCGCATGAGCGCCGTCGGTCGAGCGCCTTCCGCCGAATGCCGCCAGGAGCAACCCTGGCTCGACGCGGAACTCGACGCAGAACTCAACGCAGCATGGCCGACGCCATATGGAGGCGCCTTGACACGCACTCTGCCGCCGGACGTTTCCGCCGCGACATTCGATCGCGCGCTCGCCGCCTTCGAAGCGATCGTCGGCGCGACGCAGGTCGCGTCATCGGCGGCGAGTCTCGCGCCTTACGCCGATCCTTTCGCGCCGGGCACGCTCGCCGCGTCGTTCGTGCCGTCGGCGGCGCTGCTGCCCGCGAACGTCGACGAGATCCGCGCGATCCTGCGCGTCGCGAACGAATACCGCATTCCGCTGTGGACGGTGTCGACGGGACGCAATTTCGCATATGGCGGCGCGGCGCCCCGGCTCGCGGGATCGGTGGTGCTCGACCTGCAACGGATGAACCGCATTCTCGCCGTCGATGAGCAACTGGCGTACGCGCTCGTCGAGCCCGGCGTCAGCTACTTCGATCTGCATCACCATCTGCGCGAGCACGGCTACCGGCTGTGGGTCGACCCGCCCGCCGCGGGCTGGGGCAGCATCGTCGGCAATACGCTGGAGCGCGGCTTCGGCACGACGGCCTACGGCGATCACGCGGCGACGCAGTGCGGCATGGAGGTCGTGCTCGCGAATGGCGACGTCGTGCGCACGGGCATGGGCGGCATCGAGATCGGCACGTCGTGGCAGGCCTTCAAGCATGGTTACGGACCGTCGTTCGATCCGATGTTCATGCAGTCGAACTACGGCATCGTCACGAAGATGGGCGTCTGGCTGATGCCTGCGCCGAACGCGTATCTGCTGGGCGAAATCCAGTTTCAGCGCGATGACGATCTCGAAGCCATCGTGGAGACGCTGAGGCCGCTGCGCCTCGACGGCACGATCGGCAATCATGCCGTCATCGAAGGCGCGCTGCGGCGCGCGGCGGGCATCGGGCCGCGTTCGCAGTGGTATCGGGGCAAGGGCGTGATGCCGGAAAGCGCGATTGCGTCGATGACCGACGCGCTGAAGATCGGCCGCTGGAACCTGCACTACGCGCTGTACGGCGAGCGCGAAGTGATCGACGCGAAAGAGACGCTCGTGCGCCGCGCGTTCGGCCGCATTCCGGGCGCGCGGATGATGTCGAAGGTCTACGACGGCAACGCGGAGCCCGAAGCGGGCGGCGATCGCAATCTGGCCGGCATTCCGGCGATGACGGCGTTCCGGATGCTCGACTGGCGCGGCGGCAGCGGCGCGCACGTCGATTTCTCGCCGGTGTGTCCCGCGACGGGGCGCGATGCGATGCGCCAGTACACGATGGCGAAGGCGCGCGCGAACGAATACGGCTTCGATTACTACGGCGGCTTCACGGCGGGCGAGCGGCATCTGCATCACATCGCCGCGGCGATCTTCGATCACAGCGACGCGCGGCAAAGCGAGCAGGCCGGCGATCTGCTGCGCGCGTGGATGAGCGATGCGCACGGCGCGGGCTATGGCGAGTACCGCTCGCATCTCGTCTACATGGACTTCGCGGCGGCGCGCTACAACTTCAACGATGGCGCGCTGCTGCGGCTGTCGGAGACGATCAAGGATGCGCTCGATCCCGTGGGCATTCTGTCACCGGGCAAGCAGGGCATCTGGCCGAAGGCGTTTCGCGGCAGGCGCGGCTATACGTGATGGGCACGATGGCCGCGCGCGAGAGAAGGAGGTAGCGTCGACATGGAACGCCGCACATTCATCGCGGCGGGCGCATGGCTGTCGGCGACGGCGGCGTGCGGCGTGTCGTGGTTTCACGCCGATGGCCTGCTCGCCGATATCGCGCTGATCGATATGAGCTTGCCGGAATCCGCGGCCTTGTCGGCGCATGCGGCGCGCGCGCGTCTGCCCGCGTTCGATATCAACGACGCGCCGTACGCCGATATCGCCGCGCTGTGGTACGAAACGCTCGCGCCTCGCGCGGCAGAGGCGGACGGGCGGCTCACGCTGATCGGCGTCACGCGCGCCGCCGATTTCTTCGTGCTCGCGCGTCTCGCGCTGCAACCGGGCGCGGTGCTCGCGCAAGCGCATGCATCGATGCCTGCACAGCAACGAAGCACGGCCGTCGCCTTCGCGCTGACGACGTGATCAGAACTTGTACTCCGGGTTCTTCGGATCGAACACCATGTCTTCGAAGGTCTTCGGCGTGATCGTCACGAACACGATGCGCTCGAAGATCTGTCCATCGTTGCCATACGATTCGACCATTCTGAAATACGGGTGCCGCAGATCGAGCCCGAGCACTTCTTTCTTCGCATAGAACTCGGGCTGGCCTGTCGGCGTCTCGTACGTGAACGCGACGACGCGCACGCCTTCGAGCGTCCTCACGTCGATCTGCGCGGGATGCGTGATGCCGGCATCGGCGAACTTTCTGCCTTCGTCGAGAAACTGTTGCGCGATGAATTCGGTGCCGAGATCGCGCACGCGATGGTTCGACTGCGCGCGCGCCAGCGATCCGTCGATCGACGCCCACAGCGGCATGAGGTTGAACAGGCCGCCGAGATGGCCGTACATCGCATCGCTGCGCCTCGTCTCGTCGTAGATGATTTCCTGGCCCGAGTGCGGACCGCCCGGCAGCCATTTGCCGTAGATGCGCAGCGGATCGCGCGTGAGCCGCACGAGCATATGGTCGGGCTTGCGCGGCCATACGCCGCGAATGCGCTCCTGGCGCAGCATTGTGAACTCGTACGACGGATAGCCGTTCGGGCCTTCCTCGATATAGCGCGGCACGGTCAGCGGATCGAACGATTCGAACAGCGCGACGAGTTGCGCATCGTCCATCTGTTCGAGCGCGCCGCTTTGCGCGGCGCGACGCAGCCATTTGACCTGCTGCTCGAGCGGCAGCTTCGCGACTTGCGCGGCGGTATCGCTCGCGACCGGCGGGGCGTTCGGGGCGCTCGGGCCGTTCGGGGCGTTCGGGGCCAGCGCCGCCGCGTTATTCTGCGCCAGTGCCGCCGAGTTGTTGTCCTGCGCGAAGGCCAAGCCCGCGATGCCCGCCATCTGCGCGCAGACAGTGCAGACCGTGCAGGCAATAGGGGCGGCGCGAAGGGTCCGGCGCGAGCGTTTCTTCACAAACATCGGTTGATGCATGCATCGCTCCAAAAAGCGCGGACGGCTTCGTGGCCCGGGATGCGCGTGCAGTCAGACGCGCAAGGGCACGCAAAGGCACGCGTAGGCCGTCACGATGATTTCAGCTTCTCCAGTTCCTGATCGCGCAGCTCGCGCCGCAGGATCTTGCCGACATTCGTTTGCGGAAGCTCGTCGCGGAACTCGACGACCTTCGGTACCTTGTAGCCCGTCAGATTCTTGCGGCAATGCGCGATCACCTGTTCCTCCGTGAGCGACGGATTGCGACGCACGACGAACACCTTCACGCGCTCGCCCTGCGCGACATCGGGAATGCCGATCGCGGCCACTTCGCGCACGTCCGGGTGCATCGCGATCACGTCCTCGATTTCGTTCGGATAGACGTTGAAACCCGACACGAGGATCATGTCCTTCTTGCGATCGATCAGACGGATATAGCCGCGCGAATCCATCACGCCGATATCGCCCGTCGCGAGCCAGCCTTCGTCGTCGAGCACCTTCGCGGTTTCCTCGGGCCGGTTCCAGTAGCCCTTCATCACCTGCGGGCCCTTCACGCACAGCTCGCCCGCCTCGCCGATATTCGCCCAGCTGCCGTCGTCCTTGCGAAAGCGCACTTGCGTCGATGGCGCGGGCAGACCGATCGAGCCGTCGAATTCGCGCATGTGCTTCAGATCCACCGGATTCATCGATACGATCGGCGAGCATTCCGTGAGCCCGTAGCCTTCGATGATCGGCTTGCCCGTCACTTCGCGAAAACGGTCGGCGACGGCTTTCTGCATCGCCATGCCGCCCGCCATCGCGAGCTTGAGCTTCGAGAAGTCGCGCTTGCGGAAATCCTCGTCGTCGAGGAACGCGTTGTAGAGCGTATTGACGGCCGTGATGCCCGTGAACGTCTCGTGGCTCAGGATCTTCATCACGCGCTTCGTATCGCGCGGATTCGCGATCAGGATGTTGCGTCCGCCGAGGCCCATGAAGATCATCGCGTTCACGGTCAGCGAATAGATGTGATAGAGCGGCAGCGGCGTGAGCACCGTTTCGATGTCGTCGGTGAGCTGGCTTTCGGCCCATACCTTCGCCTGCAACAGATTCGCGACGACGTTGCGGTGCGTGAGCATCGCGCCCTTCGCGACGCCCGTCGTGCCGCCCGTGTATTGCAGGAACGCGAGGTCCGTGGGCGCGATCCGCATCGGCGTGAGCGGCCGGGCGTAGCCGGTCGCGAGCGCATCGAGCAGTTGAACCGCTTGCGGCAGGTCGTACGCGGGCACGAGCTTCTTCACGTGCCTGAGCATGAAATTGATCAGCTTGCCTTTCAGGTTCGGGCCGTTCTTCAGCAGATCGCCGAGCCCGGTGACGATCACGTGCTGCACGCGCGTGCCCGCAAGCGAATCCTGGACCGTCTTCGCGAAGTTCTCGAACACGACGATCGTCTGCGCGCCGCTGTCCTTCAGCTGATGCGACAGCTCGCGCACCGTGTACAGCGGATTCACGTTCACGACGATCGCGCCTGCCTTCAGCACGCCGAAGAGCGCGACGGGATATTGGAACGTGTTCGGCAGCATGATCGCGACGCGCTCGCCCGCCTTCACGCCGATGCTCTGCAAGTACGAAGCGAAGGCCGTCGCCTTGCGCGCAAGCTCCGCATACGTGAGGCTCTCGCCGACGCTCACATAGGCGACGCGCTCGCGAAAGCGCGTCGTGCAATCGTCGAAGAACTCGACGAGCGACGCATACTGCGACGCGTCGATCTCATGCGGCACGTCGGGCGAGTACGACGCGAACCAGATGCCGTCGGTGTTCGGCGCGGCGTGCGTCTGTGTCGGTGGCTGCGACGACGGCTGTGAAGGCGACTGGGATTGCGACTGCGACCCGGACTGCGTTTGCGTCTGCGCGGAATGCGAAGCGGTGGGCTCGGTCATGGTGGCGTCTCCTGGGTCTCTGGTCGTCGTTGTGTGCAGGTTGTGCATGAACCGTTCGGGTTGCCAAAGCTAGTCGGCGATGGGGCGGCAACGGTCGGGAGCGCGATTCTACCGCTCCAGGATTGCCACGACGCCCTGGCCGCCCGCCGCGCAGATTGAGATGAGGCCGCGCGCGGTGCCTGCCGGCTTGTCGAGTTGCGCGAGCATCTTCGCGAGGCCTGCGACGATGCGCGCGCCCGTTGCGGCGAACGGGTGGCCTGTCGCGAGCGATCCGCCGTTCACGTTCATTTTCTCGCGATCGATCGCGCCGAGCGCGCCCTCGAGTCCGAGTTGCGTGCGGCAGTACTCATCGTCCTGCCAGGCCGCGAGCGTGCAGAGCACCTGCGCGGCAAACGCCTCGTGAATTTCGTAGAAGTCGAAGTCCTGCAACGTCAGGCCCGCGCGTTTCAGCATGCGCGGCACGGCGTACGCGGGCGCCATCAGCAAGCCCTCCTTTTTGTCGAAGAAATCGACGGCGGCCGTCTCGGACCACGTCAGCCATGCGAGCACGGGCAGCCCACGCGCGGCCGCCCATTCTTCGCTCGCGAGCAGCACGGCCGATGCGCCGTCCGTCAGCGGCGTCGAGTTGCCCGCCGTCATCGTGCCCGCGTCGCGGTCGAACACGGGCTTGAGCGACGCCAGCTTTTCGAGCGTCAGATCGCTGCGCAGATTGTTGTCGCGCGCGAGTCCGCGATACGGCGTGATCAGGTTGTTCAGAAAGCCGCGCGCGTAGGCCTCGGTCAGCTTGCGGTGGCTGTCGTAGGCGAGCACGTCTTGTGCCTCGCGCGAAATGCCCCAGCGCTTGGCCATCCGCTCGCAATGCTCGCCCATCGACAGCCCCGTGCGCGGCTCGCTGTTGCGCGGCAGCAGCGGCTTGAAGAACATGCCGGGCCGCAGCTTCGTCAGCGCGCCGACGCGTTGTGCCGCCGACCTGCCGCGATTCGCTTCGAGCAGAATCTTGCGCATCCGCTCGTTGACGCCGATGGGCGCATCGGAGGTCGTATCGACGCCGCCCGCGATGCCCGCGTCGATCTGCCCGAGCGCGATCTTGTTGGCGACGAGAATCGCCGCTTCGAGGCCCGTGCCGCACGCCTGCTGGACGTCATACGCGGGCGTTTCCTTCGCGAGCGTCGTCGACAGCACGGCTTCGCGCGTCAGATTGAAGTCGCGCGAATGCTTGATGACGGCGCCCGCCGCAACTTCGCCGAGGCGCTCGCCATGCAGGTTGTAGCGGTCGATCAGACCTTGCAGCGTGAAAGTCAGCATGTCCTGGTTCGAGGCCGTCGCATACGCGGTATTCGCGCGCGCGAACGGAATGCGATTGCCGCCCAGTATCGCGACGCGGCGTGCGGCGGGAAGCGGTTGTGACGGGTGAGGCATCGGGAAGCTCCGTGGTCGCGTCCGTCTGTGCGACGGATCAGGTCGGCATGAAACACCCGGCGCCTGCTTCAGAACGAATCAGGCGGGGCGATGATTCCATCATGATGGCGGATTGCGTGCGTCATCGATTTGCTTGAGCGGTTTCCCTGAGCGGTTTGCCCGAGCGGTTTGCCTGAGCGGTTTGCCTGAGCGGTTTGCCTGAGCGGTTTGCCCGAGCGGTTTGCCCGAGCGGGCCGCGTGCGCGCCTTCTGCGCAGTCTGCGCCGCACGGCCGCCGCCTCATTGCAGATTCCACTGGAACCGGCCCCGCAGATGCGGCTTGCCGCTCTGCGGATCGCGCACTTCGAACTCGCGCGCAGTCGGCGACGGCGATGCCGTCCACAGCGACGCTTCGCCGGGCAGCAGCATCGGCGCCCTGAATTCGCCCGCGAGCGTCGCGTCGGCGAGCCGCTTCGGCGGCTGCAGCGCGGCGGCCGTGCGCGCCAACGTCCACATGCCGTGCGCGATAGCGCGCCGGAAGCCGAACGCCCTTGCGGAAAGCATCGACAGATGCATCGGGTTGTAGTCGCCCGATGCGCGCGCGTAGTCGCGGCCCAGTTGCGCGGGCAACTGCCAGCGCGAGCTGTGCGCGAGCGCGCTGCTATCGGTTTCGAGCGGGCTCAGCGGATCGCCGTTCGCCGCGACGCCTCGCTTCAGGTACACGCTGTCGCCGTCCCATACGGCTTCGCCGCGCCGGTAGATGCGCGTCTGCATCACGAACGCCTGGCCTTTGTCGTGGCGCAGCCGCGCGCCGAATTCGACTTCGACGCGCAGCGTGTCGTCGAACGCGAGCGGGCGGCGCATGCGCACGCTGTTCGCGAGATGGACGATGCCGGGCGCGGACCACGGAAACGCCGGGTCGGTGAGCAACAGCAGATGCAGCGGAAACGCGAGCAGATGCGGATACGTGAACGGAATGCCCTGCTCGGGAAAGAAGCCGCAGACGCGCGCATAGCGCTCGATCGCGACGGAATCGAGCGTGACGGCAGGGCGCACGAGCCGCAGCGCGGGCAGCTCCGTCGGACGGTTGCGCTGAAAGCGCTTGGCCACGCCCGACAGCGCGCGCGCATACAGCTTCGCGGGCTGCGGCAATTCGGGCAGGACGACCGTTTTCGGGCGCGGCGCGCCGAACATCGGGCTGGAGTCGAACAGGGCCATGACGGTCACGCTCCTATCAGGCTTTGGCCGCACACGCGCACGACCTGGCCCGTGATGCCCGCCGAGCCCGGATGCGCGAGCCACGCGATGGTCTGCGCGACATCGACGGGCTGGCCGCCCTGGCTCATCGAGTTCATCCGGCGGCCGGCCTCGCGGATCGCAAGCGGCATCTTCGCCGTCATCTGCGTTTCGATGAAGCCGGGCGCGACGGCATTGATCGTGATGCGCCGTTTCGCCAGATGCGGCGCCATGCTCTGCACGCGGCCGATCACGCCTGCCTTCGATGCCGCGTAGTTCGTCTGCCCGACATTGCCCGCGATGCCGCCAATCGACGACACGCAGACGATGCGTCCGCCGTCGCGCAGCGTGCCCGCTTCGAGCAGCGCGTCGTCGATGCGCTCCTGCGCGGAAAGATTGATGTCGATCACGTTGCGCCACGCGGGTTCGCTCATCTTCGCGATGGTCTTGTCCTTCGTAATGCCCGCGTTGTGCACGAACACATCGACGCCGAGCTCGTCGAGCGCTGCCGCGATCTGCGCGGGCGTTTCGGGCGAGGCGATGTCGAACGGCAGCGCCGTGCCGGAGATCTGGCGCATCGTGGCGTCGAGCGCGTCGGTGGCGGCGGGCACGTCGATGCCCGTCACGTGCGCGCCTTGCGCGGCGAGCACGTGCGCGATCGCCGCGCCGATGCCGCGCGCCGCGCCCGTGACGACGGCCCGCTGGCCCGCGAGCGGCTGGGTCCAGTCGAAATCGTCGCCGGGCGCGGAAGGCGCCGTGCCGATCCGCACGACCTGGCCCGACACATACGCCGAGCGCGGCGACAGGAAGAAGCGCAAGGTCGATTCGATGCTGCTGTCGTTGTTATTTTCGGCGCTGCTCCTGGCGCTGCTTTTGGCACCATCGGCTACATAGACCAGATTCGACGTGATGCCGCGCCGCGCTTCCTTGCCGAGCGAGCGCATCACACCTTCGAGCGCGCGCTGCGCCGTCCATTGGCGCGGGCTCACGCAGGCCTCGGGCGGGCGGCCCAGCACGACGATCCGTCCGCACTTGTCGAGCGAGCGCAGCGCGTCGTGAAAGAACGCGTACAGGGTGTCGAGTTGCGCACTATCCTCGACGCCGCTCGCGTCGAACAGGAGCGCCCGCACGCGTGCCTGTGAGCTCGCATGTGAGCCAGCCTGCGAGCCCGCTGCGGGATCGGCGGGTTCGAAGCGGCCCGTCATCAGGCCGTGGCGGTTCGCGAGCGGCACCCACGCGCTCGCGCCCGCGTGCGCGACGCTCGTCATGCCGATATGCGCGATCACGCCGGCAAGCGCGTCGAGCAGTTGCGGGGACGGCCCCGCGCCGATGGCAACGATGCCGTCGAATTCGGGCGCATCGGCGCGATAGCGGCGCAGCACTTCGGGCAACGGCAACCGTAGCGAGCGCGCGACCCGCGCGCCCAGCGGCGAATTGACGAAGTTCAGGTAGGAATCGTTCATCGCGTTGTTGGCTCCTGGCCTGACGGATGCCGTCAGTGTGCACGGTGCGCGTGACTTGCCGCAAGCAGGGGTGAATCGGGCATTCGTCCCGCGTTCATTGCACGGCCATCAGGATGCCATCGACATGCCATCGACATGACATCAAGGTGGCACGAGGGTGGCATCAGGCGGCGAGCTGCGTCGCCTTGTCGAGTGCGTCCTTGCGCCGCTGGAGATCGGCGAGCATGCCGAAATCGGCCGGGAAATCGTCGACCTTCACGACCTCGGCCGCAAAGCGCGCGTAGTCGTCGAGCACCTTGCGCTCGTCCTCGTCGATGAAGCCGCGCTGCTGCGCCGCGTCGGTCCAGCGGACCAGATCGGCGAGGCTTTGCGGAAGCGGATCGATGCGGCCGTGCCGGATCGCTTCGCGCAGACGCTGCTCGATCTGCGCGACACGCGGCGCGAGCGCGAACGCCAGCTCGCCGTAACCGAGCGCGTCGACGTCGACATGCGGCACATACGAGTCCGCGAGCAGCCGGTCGCGCGCGGCGCCTGGCGTCTGCATCAGCTCGGCGACGGCGCTGCCGAGCGCATCGGACGGCGCGCGATACGGCAAGCCGAACGGAAACGCGAGCGCGCGCACGAGGCCCGCGGCGACGCGGTTCGGATAGTTGCGCAGCACGCCGTCGAGGGCTGTTTGCGCGCGATGCAGTGCATCTTCGACGCCCCATCGCACGAGCGGCAGATCGCTCGCCTCGCGGCCTTCGTCTTCGAAACGCTTGAGCGTCGCGGAGATCAGGTAGAGCTGCGACAGCACGTCGCCCAGGCGGGCCGAGATGCGCTCGCGCCGCTTCAGGTCGCCGCCGAGCACGAACATCGACACGTCCGCGAGCAGCGCGAATATCGTCGACACGCGCGTCGCCGCGCGGTAGTAGCCGGCGAGCGGCGCATGCGCGCGCTGCGGCTTCGCGATCAGCGCGGCGCCCGTCACGCCATCGACGAAACAGCGCACGACGTTCGACAGCGTAAAGCCGATGTGCCCGAAAAGCGCTTCGTCGAAATCGCGCAGCGCCTTTGCGTTGCCCGCTTCATGGTCCGCTTCATGGTTTGCTTCGCGCGCCGCGGCCATTTCCTTGAGCACATACGGATGACAGCGTATCGCGCCCTGGCCGAAGATGATCAGGCAGCGCGTGAGAATGTTCGCGCCTTCGACGGTGATCGAGATGGGCACCTGCTGATACGCGCGCGCGAGGAAATTCGACGGGCCCATGCAGATGCCCTTGCCGCCGAGGACGTCCATGCCGTCATCGATCACTTCGCGGTTGCGCTCGGTAATGTGGTACTTCGAGATCGCCGAGATCACCGACGGCCTCTCGCCGAGATCGACCGCCTGCGCGGACAGGCGGCGCGCGGCGTCCATCACGTACAGATTGCCGCCCATGCGCCCGAGCGCTTCCTGCACGCCTTCGAACCGGCCGATCGACGTGCGGAACTGCCGCCGCACGGCCGCGTAAGCGCCCACCCCGCGCACCGCGACCTTCGACATGCCCACATTCGACGACGGCAGCGAGATCGCGCGACCGGCCGCGAGGCATTCCATCAGCATGCGCCAGCCGTTGCCGACCTGAGCGCGTCCGCCGATCACCCAGTCGAGCGGGATGAACATATTGTTGCCCCAGTTCGGGCCGTTCTGGAACACGGCGTTCAACGGCCAGTGGCGGCGCCCGATGTTCACGCCCGGATGGCTCGTCGGAATCAGCGCGCACGTGATGCCGGGTTCGTCTTCGCCGCCGAGCAGATGGTCGGGATCGAGCGCGCGAAACGCGAGGCCGAGCACCGTCGCGATGGGGCCGAGCGTGATGTAGCGCTTGCTCCACGTCACGCGAAAGCCGAGCGTCTCGCGTCCTTCGAACATGCCGTTGCAAACGACGCCGATGTCGGGTATCGCCGCCGCGTCGGAGCCCGCGTAAGGGCTCGTCAGCGCGAAGCAGGGGATTTCGTCGCCGCGCGCGAGACGCGGCAAATAGTGATTCTTCTGAGCGTCGGTGCCGTAGTGCAGCAGCAGTTCGGCGGGGCCGAGCGAGTTCGGCACCATCACCGATACGGCCGCCGCCGAGCAGCGCGTGGCGAGCTTCATGATGACCTGCGAATGCGCGTACGCGGAGTAGCCTTTGCCGCCGTATTGCGCCGGAATGATCATCCCGAGGAAGCCTTTGTCCTTGATGAACTGCCAGGCTTGCGGCGACAGGTCCTGCCAGACGGCCGTCGTGTCCCAGTCGTTCGCGAGATCGCACAGCTGCTCGCACTCGTTGTCGAGAAACGCCTGCTCTTGCGCCGTCAGCTTTGCCGGGCCGTGGCCGAGCAGCGTGTCCCAGTGAGGGCGTCCCGAGAAGAGCGCGGCGTCCCACCAGACGGTGCCCGCTTCGATCGCGTCGCGCTCGGTCTGCGACATGTCGGGCAGAATCCTGCGGAAGACGCCGAGCACGCGCCGGCTCACCCACGCGCGGCGCAACGGCCTGATCGTCAGCACGAGCGCGGGAGCGATCAGCACGATCGCGAGGCAGGTGGTGGCGAGCGTGTCCGCTACGCCCGTCAGGCGCGCGGCCGCGACCCATACGATCAGGAACGCGAGCCACGACGACGCGCTCGCCCGGATGTAGACGAGCGCCCCGGCGGCGACGATCAGCGCAACGATGAACCACGACATGACGACCCCTCCTGTTCGACGATACGACGCCGGTTGCGGGCGCGCTCCGCGCTGCGCGGGCGGCTCCGCGTGTTGTTCGCGTTGTTCTCGAGTTGTGTTCTCGCGTTGTGCTCTTGCGTTGTTCTCGAGTTGTTCGATGCACGGCGAGTGTGTCCGCCGATACCTGTGCTTATCGTTGCAGCCGGCGTGCCCGAGCGGTTCCTTGCGTCGTCGCGCGCAGCGGACGGCTGATTTGTCGGCCTCTGGGTTTGTCGTCCAGCCCGTGCCCCGCTGCGCGAGACACCCGCGCGCTATTCACGCACACAAGGGATGATTCGCAACGTTAGCCGTGCGCGGCAAAGCGTGAGCCGGCATCGTGCGCGTCCGCTTGCTCGCTGCTGCGCGCCGGCTCGATATGAGGTTGCGTGTCGGCGTTGGGCTCGGCGTGCATGGGTGGGTGCTGTGGCGTGCCGGGCGTCGGCATCCGCGTGTGAACATCGTCTGGCGACGCGCTGTGCGCCGCGACATCCGCTTGCGCTTCGCGGACGGCATCGCAAGCGATGTCGGCGCTGCCCGCGTCGCCGAGCACGGATGCGAACGTCGCGAGCTGGCTCGCGTCGGGCAACGGCGCCTTCAGCGCGGACACGATCAGCGACGCAAGCCGCGCGATCAGTTGCAGGTCGTTCATCGACTTGCCTTGCGAGAACTCGGTGATGAGGTTGTCGGTGTCCGCGCGCGCGAGCACGCCCGACAGCGCGCCGATCGCGAAGTGCAGACGCCAGCCGAGTTCCTCGCGAGGCAGATGCGGCAGCGCGCGCTGGAACGCTTCGAAAAAGCGCTCGGATACCGACGCGTAATGCGCGGCCAGAAAGTCGCGGATGAACGAAGAGGGATCGGTGTACGCGCGGCCGAGCAGCCGCAGGAACGCCTTGCCGCCGATGCGCGTATCGCGCGACACGCGCAGCGCCGGAATGAACATCGCGCCGAGCACGTGCTCGCACGTGAGGCGCGGGCCGAGCAGCGCGTCGAAGCGGTCGAGCAGCTTCAGCCGCTCCTGGTTCAGCCGATCGAGACGCCGCGACAGCATCGCGTGCATCAGCGCTTCCTTGCTGCCGAAGTGATAGTTAACGGCGGCCAGATTGACCTCGGCCTTCGATGTGATCTGCCGCAACGACATCGCTTCGTAGCCGCTTTCGATGAAGAGCGTTTCGGCTGCGTCGAGGATGCGCGATTTCGTGTCGCCGGTCTGCCGGCTCGTCGTGCGAGTTGCCATGTTGCGTCTCCCTGTGTCGGCTTTCTAGCCGGCCGCAAACAATCGATTCAATTTCGATTTTGAAACGTGCGTTCTTTTCAGGATAAAAATTGAGTGTGGGATCGGGCAAGAGATGAGTGTCGATGGACTCCTCTAAAAAGCGTCCGAGCGCGCATCCCTCGCGGACTTCGCGGACAAAAAAAGCCGCTCCGATTCGTATCGGAGCGGCCTCGTAGGCGCCGCGTTGCCGGGGGCGCCCGGCGCCCCCTATGTGACGTCGCGTGTCGTTGTCGTGCGGTGCTCAATGCGCCGTTGCCGTGACCTGTTCGGCGGATTGCGTCATATCGATGCCGCGCCGTTCGCGGCTGAAGAGAATCAGCACAGCGATTACGACGGCCACCACGCCCGCGACGACGGCCATCGCCATCGCGTAGTTGTTGTTGTTGCTGACGGCAAACGACGCCTGCATCGTCGCGTTCACTGACGCGAGCAGGTTGCCGAGCTGATAGACGAGTCCAGGGAAGGTCGCGCGAATTTCGTCGGGCGAGATCTCGTTCAGATGCACGGGGATTACACCCCACGCGCCTTGCACGGAGATCTGCATCAGGAACGCGCCTGCCGCGAGCGCGACGGCCGTGCTCGAGAACGCCCACAGCGGCAGCACGGGCAGTGCGATCAGCGCGGCGATGAAGATCGCACGGCGGCGGCCGATGCGCTCCGAGAACGCGCCGAACGCGAGACCCCCGACGATCGCGCCGATGTTCAGCGTGATCGTGATCAGCGACACCGTGTGCGGATCGAAGTGATGCTGCTCGCGAAGGAAGGTCGGATACAAATCCTGCGTGCCGTGCGAGAAGAAGTTGAAGGCGGTCATCAGGATGATCGCGTAGATCGACAGCACCCAGTTGCGCTTGAGCGTAACGAGCAGGCCGGGGCGCGCGTGCTTTTCCATCGCGACCCACGCGGGCGATTCCTTCACGTGCGCGCGCACGTACATGACGAGCAGCGCGGGCAGCACGCCGACGAAGAACATGCCGCGCCAGCCGATGTATTGATAAAGCACGCCGAACACGATCGACGCCAGCAGATAGCCGCTCGGATAGCCCGCTTGCAGCAGGCCCGATACGAAGCCGCGCGCTTTCGGGGGCACGGTCTCCATCGTCAGCGCGGAGCCGACGCCCCATTCGCCGCCCATCGCGATGCCGAAGAGGGCGCGCAGGACGAGCAGCGTCGTGAGATTCGGCGAAAAGCCGGACAGCAGTTCGAGCAGCGAATAGCACGCGATGTTGACCATCAGCGTCGGACGGCGGCCGAACTTGTCGGCGAGACGTCCGAAAATCAGCGCGCCGAGCGGGCGCATTGCCAGCGTGAGCGTAATGCCGAATGCGACTTCCGGGATTTTCGTATTAAATTCCGCCGCGATATCTTTCAGAATAAAGACCATCAAAAAGAAATCGAATGCGTCGAGGGTCCAGCCTAGATATGCAGCAATCGTGACGTTTCTCTGTTCCCGAGTCCAGCTCATTTCGATTGTTCTCCTGTCGACCGGAGTCGCGCTTTAACGCTCGCTCTGGTCTCATGCAACCTGGTTGCAGTCTCCGATTTCCGTGCCGCCCAATGCCATTCAAAGGGCAATTGCACGGCACCCCGCGCCCCGTATGCGAAGGCTCCGAACGAGTGTACGCCGACCATTAAGCGGCTGCATGCAACGCGGCAGTCGAATTGGTGTAATTCCTGGCATATGCGACCGATATGCGGTCATTAATGGAGCAATGAATGTGTACAGGCGAATCGAATGATTTAATAGTCAGAATATTGAAGGCGATTTGAAATGAAATATTATTTTCGAAGCGGAATTTTCGGCCGAAATCCGGCCTTTTCAGTGTCCGTTTCGCGCTCAGTTTCTTGCCGCGGGTTTCCGGCCAAGGGTTTCCTGCCGCGTATATCGCGTCAGACAGACTTGAGATGCCGCTCGTAGAGGGCGGCTGTCTTTTGCGCCATGCCTTCCTGGGAAAAAAGCGCGCGGCCGCGTAGCGCCGCCACCGCCGAGGCGCGCTCGCGAAGTCGCGCGTCGCATACGAGCGGCTCGAGTATGCGTCCGAGCGATTCGGGGTCGTCGAACGGTGTGATGAAGCCCGATTCGCCATCGACGATCTGATCGCGCGCGCCGCCGCTCGGCGTGCGCACGGGCAGCAGACCGGCACACATCGCCTCGGCGACCACCAGCCCGAAGCCTTCATAGCGGCTTGGCAGCACGAAGACATCGCTCGCCCAGTAAACGCCCGCGAGATCTTCGACGAAGCCCATGAAAGTGAAAAGATGCGCGGTGTCGGCGTGCCGTAGCGCGTACTGCCGGATCTCGCTCTCCTGATCGCCCGAGCCGACGAAGACGACCCTGAACTTCGCGTCGGGGCGGCGCGATTTCAATGACCTTGCCGCATCGATCAGCAGGTCGTGACCTTTGTTCCACGATAGCCTGCCGGCGAGCAGGAGGATGCATTCGTCGTCGGCGAAGCGCAGGGCGCTGCGTGCCGCGAGTCGTTCGTCGGGCGTCGGCAGCCGATACGTATCGGAATCGATGCCGAGTGGAATGTGCATGACCTTGCGACTGGAAATGCCGACGTCGTCGCGCAGCCAGTCGCTGATTTCAAGCGAGGTTGCGATGAGCGCGAACGGGCGTGTCGCGCTCAGCAGGAGCCGGTATTTGACCGATTGCTGGCGGCGGCGCGCCTGCGATGCAATCTCGTGAGGCTGGCTGCTGTGTATCGACGGATGAAACGTTGCGAGGCATTGGGCGCCCGTCAGCAGACGCAGCAGCGCTGCGCAAGGCAACGAAGAAAATCCGTGGCCGTGCAGGATCGCGATGTCGAACGCGCGAATGACGCGATAGCAACGCGCGATATGCGCGGGCGACGGCAGCATCGTGTTGAGCCCGTCGATGATTTCCCAATGCGCGACCATCGACCGGATGCGGTCGTAGCGCATTTTCGATTGGGCGTCGTAGTGAACGTGGCCGCTGATGACGACGACCTTCCAGCCGTTTGCAGCCAGTGCCCGTATCAGCGTTTCGACGTGCGACGATACGCCGTCGTTGCAGTACATCGCCCTCAGCAGGAAACCTACGGTTCTCGCCCCAGCCGGCATCGACATCCTCCCGTTCCCCACGCGGTCGCAGGTTCGTTCGTCATTGAAGCGTGAACGCCGGGCGAGGTCGGTTTGCTAGCGCACGCATGCTCTTGCGGGAGAGGGGGGCTGTCATCGTCGCGTGCGATGAGCGGCCGCAAAAACAAAAAACCCCGCAGGCTGTTCGCGTTGCGGGGTGATCTGTTTTAGCTGCGAGAGCGTGGTGCCCAGGAGAGGACTCGGTCACGCAAGCGCGACCCCGGCTGCGCTTGCAAGCGCAGCCTTTCGACTCCTCGCGCAAAGCGCGCAGGCGCTTTGCTTCCTGGGCCAGAAATGAAAAAAGGCCGGCATTTGCCGACCTTTTCAATTACGTGGTGCCCAGGAGAGGACTCGAACCTCCACGGTGTTGCCACCGCTAGGACCTGAACCTAGTGCGTCTACCAATTCCGCCACCTGGGCACGTCTCAAGCTAGACCGCTATTGTAGCGAGAAGAATCCGCGTGTCAATCGGTATTTCGAAAAACGCTTCATCTTTTCGCCTGGTTGTTCGCGCATCAAATGACTCGGCATCGAAATGATTCGATGCGATCCGGCGACCAACCGACCTGCAACTTCCGCAGCTTGCTACACGCGGTTCAGGAACCGCAGCACAACGCGCTGCTCTCACAACAATGAAAAACCGCCCGAAGGCGGCTTTCATTTGAATCTGGTGCCCAAGAGAGGACTCGAACCTCCACGGTGTTGCCACCGCTAGGACCTGAACCTAGTGCGTCTACCAATTCCGCCACCTGGGCAAGGTGCGTTTGAAGCAGAGACAGCGATTATAGCGTGCCGACGAGTCGTGTCAAGCGTTTCTCAAAAACGTCCGCGCGGCATGCGCGATGCGCATGAACACACGGCGCGCATGTCGCGCAATCGCCCGCTGGGCGGCGCGTGGCGGGCAAGACGGGTGTTAGAATCGCCGCAATAGAAAGCTGGCACGGCGCATGGGCCCGTCGCGCGCATGACGGGCAACCGGGGCCGCGCCGGCGTCTTCCGTCAGAAAGAGCAGTCGCAGTCAAGAGTGCAGGTTGCAGTCAGATAGAGCAGCGTCATCACACCCGCCGACGTCCACGCAACGAGAACAATCATCGACAAGCCCTTGAGCAAATATCCGTATCCGATTCCAAGCCGCGAAGAAATCCTCGGCGTGCTGCGCACGAGTGAAGCGCCGCTTGCCGCGAACGACATCGCCGAAGCACTGTCGATCAAGCGCCAGGAGCGCGAAGGGTTCTTCAAGCGCCTCGCCGCGATGGAGCGCGATGGCCAGATCAGACTCGATCAGCGCGGGCATTATCAGCTGACCCATCCGTCGAACTTCGTCGCGGGCCGCGTGCAGGGCCATCGCGACGGCTACGGTTTTCTGATCCGCGACGACGGCCAGGACGATCTGTTCCTGCCGACGGGCGAAATGCAGAAGGTCATGCACAACGATCGCGTGCTTGCGCGCATCGTCGGCTATGACCGGCGCGGGCGGCCCGAAGGCCACATCGTCGAGGTGACGGACCGCGCGAACAAGCGCGTGATCGGGCGCCTGCTCAACGAGAACGGCGCGCTGATCGTCGTGCCAGAAGAGAAGCGCATCGGCCACGACATCCTGATCACGCAGAACACGAAGAAGGCGAAGGTCGGGCAGGTCGTGGTCGTCGAGCTGACCGACTTTCCGAGCCGCCATTCGCAGCCGCTCGGGCGCGTCGTCGAAGTGCTCGGCGATATCGACGATCCCGGCATGGAAATCGAAATCGCCGTGCGCAAGTACGGCGTGCCGCACGAGTTCGGTCAGGCCGCGCTCGACGATGCCGCGAAGCTGCCGGACGAAGTGCGCCCCGTCGACATCAAGCATCGCGTCGACTTGCGCGACGTGCCGCTCGTGACGATCGACGGCGAAGACGCGCGCGACTTCGACGATGCCGTCTACTGTGAGCCGATCAAGGTCGGACGCGGCGATGGCTTTCGCCTGATCGTCGCGATCGCCGACGTGTCGCATTACGTGCTGCCCGACAGCGGCCTCGATGTCGATGCGATCGAGCGCAGCACGTCGGTGTATTTCCCGCGCCGCGTGATTCCGATGCTGCCGGAAAAGCTGTCCAACGGTCTCTGTTCGCTCAATCCGCAAGTGGACCGCTGTGTGCTCGTGTGCGACATGGTGATCACCGCACGCGGCGAGATCAAGGCGTATCAGTTCTATCCCGGCGTGATGCATTCGGCCGCGCGTCTCACGTACACGGAAGTCGCCGCGATCCTCACCAACACGAAGGGCCCGGAAGCCACGCGCCGCGCCGCGTTGCTGCCGCAACTGCAGCATCTGTATGGCGTCTACAAGTCGCTGTTCGCCGCGCGCCAGAAGCGCGGCGCAATCGACTTCGACACGACGGAGACGTACATCGTCTGCAATGCGCAGGGCAAGATCGAGCAGATCGTGCCGCGTCACCGCAACGACGCGCACAAGCTGATCGAGGAATGCATGCTGGCCGCGAACGTCTGCGCGGCGGACTTCATGAAGCGCAACAAGCATCCGGGGCTGTATCGCGTGCACGCGGGTCCGACGGCGGAGCGCCTCGAAAACCTGCGCACGTTCCTGCGCGGCATGGGCCTCACGCTTGGTGGCGGCGACACGCCGCACGCGAGCGACTACGCGGCGCTGATGGCGCACATCCGCGAGCGGCCCGACGCGCAGATGCTGCAGACGATGCTGCTGCGCTCGATGCAACAGGCCGTCTACAGCCCGGACAACATCGGCCACTTCGGTCTCGCGTACGAGGCGTACGCGCACTTCACGAGCCCGATTCGCCGCTATCCCGATCTGCTCACGCACCGCGCGATCTACGCGATCCTGCAGGGCCGCAAGTACGAGCCGAAGACGCCGCACGGCGTCGAGCTGAACACGGCGCTGTCGCCGCGCGCCCGCGCGCTGCAGGCCGAAGACGAAAAGCGCGGCGGCCGCGGTCGTCCGAATACGGCGATCTGGGAAGAACTCGGCTTGCACTGCTCGGCGAACGAGCGCCGCGCCGATGAGGCATCGCGCGATGTCGAAGCATGGCTCAAGTGCTATTTCATGCGCGACAAGCTCGGCGAAGAATATGGCGGCATGGTGAGCGGCGTGACGTCGTTCGGCATCTTCGTGCAGCTCGATGCGCTCTTTATCGAAGGGCTCGTGCATGTGACGGAACTCGGCTCCGATTACTTCCAGTATGACGAGATCAAGAACGAACTGCGCGGCGAACGCACGGGCATTCGCTATCGTTTGTCGGATCGCGTGCGCGTGCAGGTGAGCCGCGTCGATCTCGACGCGCGCAAGATCGATTTCCGTCTCGTGCGCGATCTGCCCGTGAAGCCGCAGGCGCATCGCGCGACGTCGGCGGAGAAGGCGAGCGATCTCGGCGGTCCGCGCGTACGTTCCATCGACCGCGCGGAGCCCGTCGACGGCGCGCGCCGCAAGAAGGCCGCGCCTGCGCAGACGGCGGCCGTGAAGGAAGCGCGCGCGGCGCGCAAGGCGGGCGCGTCGAAGAAGCGTCCGGCGTCGAAGTCGTCCGCGAAGCCCGCGCGCAAGAAGCGTTGATTCTGTTGTAACGCCGGTTGTAACGCCGCGCGCGTTTTCACTGCGCGCGGCGCCTGTTCTCATCGGGCGCGCCTCAAACGTTTTCGCCGGGCGCGCTCATTCAAAGGTTGTTTCAGTCATGTCACGTCTCAAGGTTCTCTACGGTTTTCACGCGGTGACGGCACGCTTGCGTCACGATCCATCGACGGTCGAAGAAATCTTTTACGACCAGTCGCGCCGCGATCGCCGGATGAACGAGTTTCTCGCCGTGGCGAAAGAGGCGGGCGTGCGTCTGATCGCCGCCGATGAAACGCGCCTGTGGGGCCTCGCGCATACGGAGCGGCATCAGGGTGTCGTCGCGCGCGCGGGGGACTTGCCGC
The DNA here is from genome assembly GCF_038900755.1 of Paraburkholderia diazotrophica. Classification (GTDB taxonomy): domain Bacteria; phylum Pseudomonadota; class Gammaproteobacteria; order Burkholderiales; family Burkholderiaceae; genus Paraburkholderia; species Paraburkholderia diazotrophica_A. The sequence goes on along the minus strand of NZ_JBBPEN010000005.1, from coordinate 362,381 downwards.
TCGCGCAGAACCTGGCGGAACTGCTCGACGGGATCGAGGGTCCGGCGTTGCTGCTGGTGCTCGACGGCATCACTGATCCGCACAATCTCGGCGCGTGTCTGCGCGTCGCGGATGCGGCGGGCGCGCATGCCGTGATCGCGCCGCGCGACCGGGCCGTCGGCCTGAACGCGACGGCGGCGAAAGTCGCGAGCGGCGCTGCCGATACGGTGCCGTACATCACCGTCACGAATCTTGCGCGCGCGTTGCGCGAGCTGAAGGATGCCGGCGTGTGGGTCGTCGGAACGGCGGGCGATGCGAAGGCTTCGTTGTACGAGACGAAGCTCGATGGTCCCGTGGCGCTCGTGATGGGCGCGGAAGGCGAGGGCATGCGCAGGCTCTCGCGTGATACCTGCGATGAAGTGATGCACGTTCCGATGGCCGGCACGGTCGAGAGCCTGAACGTTTCCGTCGCTTCGGGCGTGTGCCTGTTCGAGGCCGTGCGGCAGAGGTCGGTGAAGAAATAGCCGTCACGATGCGAAGCCAGGACCGAGGCCGTCGCGTTCGGATCTCATGAATCGACCCGCTGCTTTCCAGATCGAAACCATTCGCCGCGCGGCCGTCGTTGCGCTCGCGGCGCTCGTTACCGTCGCGTGCACGACGAATATCGTCGACCGCGGCGCCTACTACGCCGACACCTCTCGCCACGCGCAGTACGCCGACACCCGCATCCGTTTCCTCGTGATGCACTACACCGAAATCGACGAAGCGCAGTCGCTCGATGTGCTGACGAACGAGCAGGTCAGCGCGCACTACGTCGTGCCGGATCATCCGCGTGAGAGAAGCGGCGAGCCCATCGTGTGGCAGCTCGTTCCCGAGTCGCAGCGCGCATGGCATGCGGGCCTCAGCTACTGGCAGGGCACGACGGAACTGAACGCCGCGTCGATCGGCATCGAGAACGTGAACGTCGGCCCCATCGATACGCCGCAAGGCCGCACGTGGCAACCGTATCCGCCTGAGCAGGTCGACGCGATGATCCGCCTCGCGAAGGACATCGTCACGCGCTACGGCATTCCGCCGACGCGCGTCGTCGGCCACAGCGATATCGCGCCCCAACGCAAGATCGATCCGGGTCCGCTCTTTCCGTGGAAGCAGTTGTACGACGCGGGCATCGGCGCATGGCCGGACGATGCGACGGTCGCGAAAGAGCTCGCGGGCCGCGATCCGCATGCGAGCGCCGACGTGCGCGCGCTCCAGCAGAAACTCGCGCGCTACGGCTACGAAGTCGCGACGGACGGCGTGCTCGACGACAAGACGCGCCGCGTGTTCGCCGCCTTCCAGATGCACTTCCGTCCCGCCGACTATTCGGGCGATCCGGACGCGCAAACCGATGCGATCGCGCAGGCCTTGCTCGACAAGTACATGCCTCAGGCGGCGTCAGAACCGGCCCGGCCGGCGCCATGAACGAATGCACGTCGCGCGCGATGTGCTCGCGCGCGACACCCCGCACGAGACGCAAGCAATAAATCCAGCCGCGCGCGCCGACTCCGGTAAACTTGCGCTTTTCCGCCTGCGTTGGCATTTCCTCACCATGACTCAAGACGAACTCAAGCAACTGGTCGGCCAGTCTGCCGCCGACTATGTCCTCGCGAACGTACCGGAAGGCGCTGTAATCGGCGTCGGGACCGGCTCGACAGCGAACTGCTTCATCGATGCGCTGGCTGCGCACAAGTCGCGCTATCGCGGCGCCGTGTCCAGCTCCGTCGCGACGACGGCGCGCCTGCAATCGCACGGCATCCAGGTTTTCGATCTGAACGACGTCGAATCGCTGCCCGTGTACATCGACGGCGCCGACGAAATCGATCACGGCGGCGCGATGATCAAGGGCGGCGGCGGCGCGCTGACGCGCGAAAAAATCGTCGCGTCGGTGTCGGAGAAATTCGTGTGCATCGCGGACGCGAGCAAGCGCGTCGATGTGCTCGGCCAGTTCCCGCTGCCCGTCGAAGTCGTCCCGATGGCGCGCACGGCGATCGGCCGACGCATCACGGCGATGGGCGGCGTGCCCGTCGTGCGCGTGACGAAAGACGGCTCGCCCTATATCACCGACAACGGCAACGAGATCATCGACGTGAAGGGGCTGCGGATCAGCGATCCGCGCGCGATCGAAGCGCGGATCAACGCGTGGCCCGGCGTCGTGACGGTGGGTCTGTTCGCCGCGCGCGGCGCGGACCTGTGCCTGCTCGGCACGGAGAAGGGCGTCGAGACCATCGACTATTCGCGAGTCTGATCGGCACGCACGAATAACGCATACGGTGCGCATACGGTGCGCACGCGATGCGCCCATAATGCGCCCGTAGTGCGGTCATGACACGCGCGCTGCCTCGCGTTCGAGCGAGGCAGCGCCGCTCCCACGACTCGCCAGCAACGCGCTACAACTCAAAGCGCAACGTCTCCGATCGCGCGAGACATCTGCCGCAAATACGCGTCGAGCGAAAAATTCCGCTTCGCATCCGCGCGTCCCTGCGCCGCGAGTCGTTGTGCGAGCATCGGATCGTCGCGCAATGCGCTCATCGCCGCGGCGAGTTCGTCGGCATTGCCCGGCTCGACCAGCCATCCGTTCTCTCCGTGCGTGACGATCTCTTTCACGCCGCCTGCCGCCGTCGCAATGACCGCGCGTTCCGCCATCATGCCTTCGACGATCACGCGTCCAAACGGCTCCGCTTCCGTCGACGTATGCACGATCACGTCCATCGCGCTCATCCACTCGGGAACGTCGTCGCAGAAGCCCGCGAAGTGTACGCGATTGGCGACGCCCAGCGCTTGCGCCTGGCGATGCAGTTCGCGCTCGTATTCGTGCTCGCCGAAGAGCGCCGCGCCCGCCAGCACGAGATGCGCGCCGGGCAGTTGCGCGAGCGCCGCCAGCGCGACGTGTTGACCTTTCCAGGGCGCGAGGCGCCCGAACAGGCCGGCAAGCCATGCGTCTTCCGGCAGGCCGAGACGTCGGCGCAGCGCCGCGCGGTCTTGCGCATCGGACACCGAGAAGGCGGCCGCATCGATCCCGTTGTGCACGACGCGAACGGGATAATCGGGACGCAGCGTCAGCGAAACGAGTGCATCGGCGGATGCGCGCGAGTTGGCGATCACGTGATCGACAGCATGCAGCGCGAGCCAGCGCACGATGGCCAGTTGCATCCGGCCGAAGTGCGCGCGCGACAGAATGTCGTGCAGATACCAGACGATGGGACGCCCGTGCAGCAGCTTGCCGAACGCGCCCAGCACGAGCGCTTTCTGCGTGTTGAGGAACACGACATCGTAACGGCGAGCCTGGCGCGCGATCGACAGCGCCTGTCCAGCGATGGCAGGCAACGCGCCTAACCATGCGAAGCGGAGCGCGTCGCGGCGCACGCCGGAAACACGCGCGTTAGCCGACACATCGACGGATACGCCCGCGCTTTCCAGGCGCTCGCGAAACGGGCCATCCGACAGCAGCAACACCTTGCCGCGCGAAGCCCAATGACGCGCGAGCGGCAGCAGCGCGAATTCGGCGCCGCCGAGTTCGCCGCTCTGATCGATGAATAGCACAGTGGGTGACGTGTTCCCGAAAGCCGCGTCCGCATGCGGCGTTTCGACGTGCGCGATGCCTTGCGCAACGATGTCGCCGATGACGGCGGCGTGAGTCGGATCAGAGGGAGTCATCTCGCAAGCGCAAACAGGTGGTGGCGTCATTATTTGCCGCGCTTTCCGGCGGCACTGTTGGACGGCGCACGCAGGCACCCATCAGCGCGGGGTATCGAGACAACCGCGCTTCAACCGACCTTCAGACGCAGCCTGTCCGCCGCTTCGTGATCGAACGGCTGGGGCTGCGCATGCGCGGCGACCGTTCGCATCACTTCGATCATGAACGCGCGCCGGAAGATCGCCGATGAAAAGCGCTCGGCATTCGTGCGGCACGCCTGCGCGGTGATATCGGCGTCGTGCTTCTCGAACAGTGCAATGGCCGCTTGCATCGAAGCCACCGTCTGTTCATGAAAGTGCACGCCCGTCGGATGCGGCTCGCCATACGGAATCACCGTTTCGAGCGCGCCGCCCTTGCCATACGCGATCACGGGTGTGCCGCATGCCTGTGCTTCGACGACGGCAATCCCGAAGTCCTCTTCGGCGGCGAATACGAACGCGCGGGCGCGCTGCATGTGATCGCGCAGCACTTCGAACGGCTGATAGCCCATGATCGTGATGTTGGGCTTTGCCTTCGCGCGAACCTCCGCCATCTGCGGACCATCGCCTATCACGACGAGGCGCCGCTCGGGCGTGGCCGCGAACGCTTCGACGATCAGGTCCATCCGCTTGTACGGCACCATCCGCGAAGCCGTCAGATAGAAATCGTCCTTGCTCGCGCGCATCTCGAACGCCTGCACGTCGACGGGCGGCGGCACCACGGCGGCCTCGCGCCGGTAGGCCTTCATGATTCGCCGCGCGACGAAGCGCGAATTGGCGATCAACTGATCGACGCCGTTCGCGGTGCGTGCGTCCCAGTTGCGCAGACGATGCAGCATCACGCGAGCCGCCCACGAACGCGGGCCGCTCGTCAGATGCGCTTCACGCAGATATTGATGCTGCAGATCCCACGCGTAGCGGATCGGCGAATGCACGTAGCTCACATGGGTCTGGTCCGGGCCGACCAGCACGCCCTTCGCGACGGCATAGGAACTGGTGATGATGAGGTCGTACGCGGTCAGGTCGAACTGCTCGATCGCGAGCGGCATCAGCGGCAGATAGCCGCGATAGCGGCGCCGCGCGAAAGGCATCTTCTGGATGAACGACGTCTGCACGGACTTGCCGCGCACGACCGACCGGTCCTCCAGAAAATCGACCAGACTGAACAGGTCGGCGTCCGGGAAGCATTCGATGATCTGCTGCAGTACTTTTTCCGCACCGCCGGACACGACAAGCCAGTCGTGGACGATAGCCACTTTCATGATGGCGACTCCTCGCTGAGCGCACATGATGCCTTTTGAGAAAAATTAACCGGTTCCAGGTCGCGCGTAAGTGCGGGCGAGCACACATGACACGCTCGCAGCGTGCACCAGATGCAAATACGCAAAGTGCGTCCGCAACGAAACAGGCCGCGCATTTCGTCGGACGACGAGATGCGCGGCCTGTTTGCAGGAGACCTGAAAGGTCAGCTGACGCTAGTCCGGCTTGTGGCTGATATCGAGCGCCGTATACGCATATTTGTATTCGGTGCCGTCATAGCGTCCGCTGTGCTTCGGCGGAATCGCGTTCATCACGCCGCCGATCACATGCGCACGCGCGCGGCGCAGCTTCTTCAGCGATATGCGGATGTCGCGCTCGGTATGCGCGCCCGAGCGGATCACGAGGACGGTGGCGCCCGCAACGTTCGAGATGATGGCTGCGTCGGCGGCTGCGAGCAGCGGCGGGGTATCGACGATCACGAGATCGAATTGCGCGGACAACAGATCGAGCACCTCGGCAAAGCGGTTCGACGTGAGGATCTCGGATGGATTCGGCGGATAGCCGCCCGCCGCGATGAAATGCAGACCGGACACGCCCGTTTCTCGCGTCGCGACTTTCAGATCGACCTGGCCCGTCAGCAGTTCGGTCAGTCCGCCGCTGGGCGAGCGTCCGAAGTAGTGCGCGAGACGTCCGCGCCGCAGGTCGGCGTCGATCAGCAGCACGCGCTTGCCGGACTCCGCGAAGAGCGTCGCGAGATTGGCGCACAGGAAGCTCTTGCCGTCCGAAGGGGCAGGGCTCGTGAACGCGACGATCCTGTTCGCGGCATCGATCAGACCGAATTGCAGCGACGCGCGCAAGCCGCGCAGGCCTTCGACGGCGATATCGAACGGATGTGTCTTCGACAGCAGCGTGCGCGTCGCAGCATACGGCGACGGAATGATGGTCTGCGTATTCACAGGCTCGCGAACGGGCGCGCCCGTTTTCAGCGCGAACGATTTCACAAGGCGCGTCAGTCCCGCAGGCGACTTGCGCGCATCGCCGCCCGGCAGCGTCGATGTCTTCGCCGAACCGGACAGCAGCATGCGGTCGCCGCGCAACTGCTGCTGGCTCATCGCGATCGCGCCGAAGATCGGCAACTGAAAACGCCGCTCGACGAACTCGGGGTCGGCGATACCCTGGAAGAACGTGCGTCGGCAGAACGCGAACAGAATGCCGGCGAGAATGCCCAGCACCGTGCCCGCCGAGATGATCAGCGCAGGGTTCGGACGCACGGGCGACGACGGCACCAGCGCTTCGTCGATGATATGCACGTTGCCCATCGTGCCCGCGCGCGTGATCGACAGCTCCTGGATGCGGTTGAGCAGCAGCACGTAGATTTCTTCGGCGACCTTGGCGTCACGTTGCAGCGACATCGCTTCGCGCTCCGAGCCGGGCAGCGTCTTGAACTGATCCTCGAAGCGGCCGCGCTCGCGCGTCATCGCCGAAAGCTGCGCGTCGACGGTTTTCACTTCCGGGCTGTCTTCCGTGAAGCGCGTGAGAAGCTGCGCGCGCGCAATGCGCAACTGCGCGATCTGCTTCTCGTACTCGATGCCGCCCGACAGATAGATGCTCGCCTCCTGAGTCGGCTGGAACGAGCCGCTGCGGCGCTGGTATTCGGAAAGTGCTGTCTCTGCGCGCGTGACCTCTTCGCGCAGACGGGGCATTTCGCTGTTGAGGAACGACAGCATGTGGCTTGCTTCCTCCTGCGCGCTTTCTTGCCGGTGCTTCAGGTAGGACGCGGCGACGGCATTCGTGATCGCCGTGATCAGGCGCGGATCGGTGCCCATGTACGCCAGTTGCACGATGCCCGTGTCGTGACCTTTCTCGGTGACTTGCAGTCCGTTGGCGAGCCCCAGGACGGCGTCGAGCTGATTGAAGCGCATCACATGGAACTCGGTGTCCGGACGCGCGACGAGCTTCGTCACCTTCAGCGTGATGCCGTTGGCCTCGGCCTGCGTGCCGGCCTGTCCCGTCAGCAGCGTTGCGCCGTTCGGGTCGAGCAGCTGATAGCGGCCGTCGCCGAGCGCGCGCACCGTCAGCATCGCGCCTTCCAGGTTCTTCGGAACCGAGAGCGAATCGACCGCGAACACCTCGCCGCCCCACGCATACGAGCGCATGCCGAAGAGCGCGTCGAGGGGATGCCCAGGCCGCGCGAACATCGACGTCAGCTTGCCGAGAAACGGCATCGCGTTCGGCCACGCGCTGAAGTTCAGCTTGAACTGCTCGACGACGGGCTCGACCACCGCGCGGCTCTTCATGATCTCGACTTCGGCCTCGGTGTGCATGCCGCCCGACGGCACGAGCGACGCCAGCTTCGAATTGCCGCCGCCCGCATTACCGCCGTTGCCGGAATCGACCTGCACGAGCGCATCGGCCGAATAGACGCGCACCTGGATGTGCGCGTAGAGCACCGAGCACGCGATCACCAGCGCCGCGATGCCGATGACCCACCAGATCTGCTCGATGATGATTCTCAGCAGATCGCGCATCACCGCATCTTCGTCGTTGCCCGGCGGAGAGTCTTCCATCATGTCATAGGTACTCATTGTTTTCTCCATCGCGTGGCGACGATCAGCGAGCCAGTTCCTTCGTGAAGAAGAGCGTTTGCAGCGCCGGCGTGATCGTGTCGAGGATGCGGTTGAAGCGCGCGACGCTCGCCACTTGCACGTACACCACGTCCTTCGGTTGCAGTTCGAATTTCGTCATCAACATGATCGCGTCGACCTGTGTCATGTCGAGCCTGTACACATCGGGCGCCAACGACTTGTCGACACCCGATGACTTGTCGGTGCCCAGTGACTTGTCGACGCCGCGAATCACGTAGATCGAGCGGGGGTCGGCGTTGCGTACATCGAGACTGTTCACGCCCGCGATCGCGTCGGCGAGTGTGAGCTTCCCGCGGTTCATCGGCAGCGACGTGGGCTTGGCGACTTCGCCGAGCACGAACACGCGGCTGTTCGAGCGATCGGGGATGTCGACGAGATCGCCGTCTTTCAGGATCACGTTCTGGTTCGGGTCGCCCGTTTCGAGCAGCGAAGCGACGTCGACGCGATAGCGCACGCCGTTGCGCGTGATGCCGACGTCCTGCAGATCCGCGTCCGCCTGCGCGCCGCCCGCGCGGTTGATCGCGTCGAGCACGGACAGCGGCAGATCGGTGATCGATTCGGGCGTCGGATTGCGGACATTGCCCGTCACCTGCACGATCTGGCTGTTGAAGCCCGACACGCGCACGTCGATCTGCGGATCGCGAATGGTCTTGCTGATCGCCTTCGTCAAGAGTTCCTGCACTTGCCGCGTCGTCTTGCCGAGTACCTTTACGCGGCCCGCGCGCGGGAAGAAGATCGTGCCGTCGCGCGCGACGCGCACGGCAAGGCCGCTTTCGCCGCCCGTCGATGGCGACAGCGCCGCTATCGTGCTGCCCTGGGGAGACGCCAGATTACCCGGCGTCGCGCCGCCCGCTGCGCCCTGCGGAATGGGCGGCAGATTGGCGCCGCCGCCTGTCAGTTCCGGATGGTCCCAGACGATGATGGTCAACTGGTCGTTGACGCCGATCTGATAATCGTAACTGGCGCGTTCCTCGGGCGTGAGGCACTTCAGCGGACAGACAGAAGGCTTCGCGGCCGCGCGCTCCTGAGCAAAGTAAGCGATATCGATCGGCGTGACCTCGTACTTCGGCGCCGCGTACTGCGGCTGCCGGCTGGTGTCGAGCCGGTCCGAATCGAGAAACGGTCCGGGCGCGAGCGCGCACGCTCCCAACGACAGGCAGGTCAGCCCCGCGAGCAATGTTCTGATAGTCATGATCGCAATTCCCCCGTATGTGCCGGCGTTCCGCTAACGGATGGCTTCGTGCCACGCGCGATGCATCGCACGCAGTCCGACCCACCATTTGCGCAACGCAAGCGTGATGCTTTCGCCGCCCGCCGCGAGCGTCAGCGCGCGCACGAGACCGGGATCCGCGCGATTGCCGATGAGCGTCACGTAGGCGACGAATGCCCAACGGCCGATCGACGACAGGTGCTCGCACATGATCAGCCGCAGGTTGAACGACGCGTTATAAAAAGCCGTGGCATTGAAGATGTGGCGCTGGTCCTCGTCGCCACGCACGGCCGGGTAATGCTCGACAAGCAGGTCCGGGTCGTAGACGAGCGTCCATCCGCGCCGGACTACATCCAGACAGAAAGCCATTTCGCAATGCACCTGCGCGCCGTTGCCGCGCAGACGCTTGTCGAAACGCACGGGGCCGATGGCTTCACGGCGAAACGCCATGTTCACGGCCTTGAGCACCTGCACGGCGCGCGGCGCGCCGCAACCGATGTGATGGTTGCCGATCGCGCGTCCGTACCAGCGCACGAGACCGACCGCTTCCTTTTGCCCCGTGAGAACTGCGTTGCGCTCGTGAACGATGTCCCGTCCGCCAATACCGCCGAGCGCGCGATCCCCGGCAAACGCGGCATCGATACGCGCAATCCAGTCGGCGTGCGGCGCGGCATCGTCGTCGGTGAAGCAGACGATGTCGCCCGTTGCGGATTCGATGCCGCGGTTGTACGCGGCTACCACGCCCGCGACCGTGACGTGCGCAACTTCAACGCGCATGCCGCGATGCGTGCCGGCATCGCGCGTGAGCCGCGCGAGCCATTCGAGCGTCGGGCGATCGTCGGCGCGCGCGATCACCACGACCTGATCGGGCCGCCTCGTCTGCGCGTCGAGCGCGGCCAGGCAGCGTGCGAGATCGCCTACGCGTCGATACGTCGGCACGACCACAGAGACTTTCACGTTGAACCCCGTACCTTCTTTCAATACGCGTTGTGGCCCACAAAGCCCTTGAATATCGTCATCATCACGATGCGCATGTCGAACCAGAACGACCAGTTGTGGATATAGAAGAGGTCGAACTTCACGCGCGCTTCCATTTTTTCGATCTTGCTGGTACTGCCGCGATAGCCGTTCACTTGCGCCCATCCGGTGATGCCCGGCTTGATGCGATACCGGGACATGTAGCCGTACACCAGATCCTTGTAGAGGTCGTCGTGTTCGAGCGCATGCGGGCGCGGCCCGACCACCGACATTTGCCCGAGCAGCACGTTCACGAATTGCGGCAGCTCATCGAGGCTCGTGCGCCGCATGAACGCGCCGATCTTCGTCACGCGCGCATCGAATCGCGCTGCCTGTGTCAGTTGTCCATGCGATTCGTGATGCACGGTCATCGAACGGAACTTGTAGATCGAGAACGGCTGACCGTCGATGCCCTTGCGCTCCTGCGTGAAGAACACGGGCCCCGGCGAACTGAGCCGCACGGCAAGCGCGAGAATCGCGAAGACAGGCGCCAGCGCGACGAGCACGACGAGCGCGAACAGGCGATCGAATATCAGCTTCGGCCACATCTGGATCGAGGAGACGGGCGTTGCATCGAGGTTGATCGTGGGCAGCCCGGCCACGCTGACGATCTCGTGATTGAACAGCGACAGGCTGCGCACGTCGGGCACGAAGCGCAAGTTCACGAAGTCGTGCTGGAACGTCCGGCGAAACCGGTAGATCACATGCTCATCGGAAAGCGGCAACGCGAGCCATACCTCGTTGATGTGCTCGTCGCGGACCTTCTTCGCGAACTCGTCGAGGTCGCGCAGCATCGGCAGCCGTCCCGCGCGCGCTCGCTCGCCCGTGTCGAGGATGTCGCCCATGTCGGCGCTGGTGTCGAACAGGCACACCGGCTTGAACCCCGCCTGCGGCGCGCGCTCGAGGCGCGCCATCAGCGTGCGGGTAAAGCCGGGCGCGCCGACCAGCGCGACCGTGCGAAAGTTCAGCCCGCGCCGGCGGACGATCCGCAATCCCAGATGCGCGCCGAACTTCGTCGCGAGAATCATCGCCCCGGAGATCACCGTCGCATACCCGAACCAGAGGCGCGACACGGCGTCCATCCGGTGCAGCGTAAACACGAGGACAAGCCCGAGCGCGACCGCGACGAGCCATGCCATCGCGACGCGCCCGAGCATCACGGCGAGCGGCTTTCCGCGCCACGTTTCGTAGATGCCGAACGCGGGAAAGAGCAGCAGCACCAGCACGCAATTGAACGCGATCAGCAGCTTCTCGTTGTCCGCGAGTTCGTACGAAGCGGGAAAGCGGGCCCAATGGGCGATGAGCGCGCCCGCAATCACGAAGATCGCGTCGAGGCAACGCGCAACGTTCCTGAACATAATGGAGCCTTAGCTCACACGGTCTCTGCTTGATGCAGGCGCGGCAGCAGACGGTCGAATTCGCGTTTCACGAGGCCATAGCATTCGCATGCGCGGGCTTCGAGACCCTTGCGGTCCAGCACGCGGATATGGCCGCGGCTGTGATGGATCAGGCCGTCGTTGTGCAGCTTGCCCGCCGCTTCCGTGATGCCTTCGCGGCGCACGCCGAGCATGTCGGCAATCAGTTGCTGCGTGACGGAGAGATCGTCCGATGCGACGCGGTCGACTTCGATCAGCAGCCACCGGCAGAGCTGTTTGCTCAACGAATGATGGCGGTTGCAGGCGGCCGTCTGCGCGACCTGCGTGAGCAGCGCGTGCATGTAGAGCAGCATCAGGCGGCGCAGGAAATCGGAGCGCGCGAAGTGCTGGCGCAGCGCCTGTGCCGACATCCGGTACGCGAATCCCGAGCACTGCACCTGAACGCGGTTCGGCATCGTCTCGCCGCCCGTGAGCACGGGCACGCCCGTCATGCCTTCGCGGCCTACCGCGGCGATCTCGACGGAGCCGCCGTCTTCCATCGTCGACAGCATCGAAATGATCGCCGTGGTCGGGAAGTAGACATGATGAATCCGTTGGCCGGAATCGCACAGCAGTTGTTCCGTGCGCAGATGAACGAGTTCGAGGTGAGGGGCAATGGCCTGCCACTCATGGGATGGCAATGCGCCGAGCAAATGATTGCCGTGCAGGTCGGATTGAAGCGTAAGCATGATCGGTCCTCGCAAGAAGCCGCGCGCTGCACGACTCCCTTATTTTTTAACCCGGCGCTGTGCTTCTTTCTGGTTTGCCGCCTGGCTCGCGGCAAGAAGCGTACAGACCGGCCCCGTCAAACCATCCGCGAATGCGCCCGTTCAAGTTCTGTCATTCACGCTGGTGATCACTGCGCCGACTATTTAGCGAGGACTGTGCCAATCGACCTGAAAGCAAGTACTGATGCGGCGCAGCGACGCAGATAATGAAACCCCACGCCGCAAAACGTATCGTTTTGTTTCAGATTTGCACAATGGCATTTTTCAGAAGATTTGAGAAACGGCATTAACTTGTGAATCGTAAGTCACTGATTCATTGAGGGTTGCAAATATCGACAAAGGCATGCGAGTAATGTGTTCACGCCTGAAAGCCCTTTAATGAGTGATTTCCGGATAGGACGCGTTTTGATTCAGATGTGTTCCGTTCCTTTTGTGTGCTGGCGCACTGATCGAGATTTTGATCAAAGCCGCTTTTTTTAAAGGCGCGAATGTGTCGGACAAAAGCCAACGCCCGCTGCGCAAGTGTCGGCGCGGGGCGCCATTACTTCAGTCAAAAGAATTGCGATGATTATTGCCGCGGGACGAAAACGTTTAGCGGTAGTAGACGGCGTCCAATGCATTGATCGCGCGAACTTCTCCATCGGGTGTCCGGTTTGTATCACCTGCGTGCAATGGGATCAGCGGAACCCTCACGGGCCGGCCCGGCGCGAGATGAAACCAGTCGCGCCGCGCGCGAAAGTGCGAATCGACGATATGGACGAAGCGCGCGAAGCGGCGCGATTCGATCACGAGCTGCCAGCCATCGGACGAGGCTTCGGGCGTCGCCGTGAGGCCGAGATCGTGCCGCTCGAGCGCGCTGCGCTCCGGCACATGAAAAGCCTCGGACAGCACCGCGCCGCTCGCGGCATCGCGCAGTGTCACGATGGTCACGTCATGGGCGCGCGGGCCGAAGCGGTACGCGTGCGTGAAATCGAAGAACTGTCCGAGCAGATCCGCTGCGGCGATGCGTTCGGTGCGGCGCGCAGGCAACTCCAGCGCGCGGCTCGCGTGAGCGACGCTGACTGCGCCATCGCGCAGGCAAGCGATGTCGAGCTGAACGCCCAGCGCCTGATTTGTCTCATTGATGAGATGCACGTCGAGGCCGTTCAGCCCTTCGTCGGTGATGACGGCCTGCACGGGCTGCAGCACGCCCGCGAGCGCATGCCACGCGCTTTTAGGGCGGCCCGTCGCATCGATCACGCCCCAGCCCGCGCCTGCCCGAAGGTCCTGCAGCTGCCACACGAGCGCGCCGCCGCACGGCGAGCCCGCGCGTCGCCATTCGACGAACACGTCGGCGAAAAGGTCGGCGACGACGGCACGCGACAGATCGAGATAGCGCTGCGGGTCGTCGTAGCGCAGCCGCGAAGGTTGCACGCCATAGAGCGTGCGCAGATAGTGATCGCGCACGTCGTCAAAATCCCAGCCCGCGCCCGGGTCGCGCGGTACCGCATTCTTCCAGCGCGGATCGTGCGTGTGGATCGTGCCGAGCGCATCGTGCAGCGTCGCGTCGTCGGGGACGTTCGCGAAGGCGAGGCACTCGGCCGCGAAGCGGACCTGTGCGCGGCGCGCGTCATCGAGCGGACGCTGATAGGCGCCGACGCCGTAGTAATGGGTGATGCCCGTGCGCGTCGAGAAGGGCCAGGCGCCGCCCGTCGGCGAATGCGCGACGTAGGGCACGTCGGGCCGCTCGGTCGCGACGATGGCGGGCAGCCGTTCGGTGAATAGCGGCTGCGCGCGCTGCGCAGCCGGCAGGCCGAACATGGCCGCCTGCTGGTCGATCTCGCTGCCGCCGCACAGCACCGCGAGCGACGCGGCATGCCGCGTGCGCGCGAGAAACTGCGTGGCTTCGCGCGCGACGGTTGCAGTAAAGGCATCGTCGTTCGGATAGTCGAAGTTCGCGAACGGGAAGTCCTGCCAGATCAGGATGCCGTGCTCGTCCGCGAGACGATAGAACGCGTCGGATTCGAACACCATCGTGCCGGCCACGCGCAGCATGTTCATTCCCGACTCGCGCACGAGTGCGAACGCTCGCGCGAGCTGTTGCGGCGAACCGGCGAGCGTGACGAGGTCGGCACTCGTCCAGCACGCTCCGCGGCAAAACACGGGCACACCGTTGACCTTCAGCGCGAAGCCCTCGCCATCGTCGCCGCGCGTGACGTCGATCGTGCGAAAGCCGACGCGGCCCAGTTCGATCTGCATGTTGGTGCGCGGATTGGTCTGGGTATCGGTTTGCGTATCGGCCTGCATCTCGCCGATCCGCACGGCAAGCGCATGCAGCTTCGGCGTGCCGTGCGTGTGCGGCCACCAGCGCTCCACCTTCGGAATGTGCAGCGAGCCCGTCAGCGTGCGTTTTGACGCGTCCGCCGGCGTGTCCGCGCGCGGATGACCGGCGCGCCATTGCAACGGGGCCTCGACGCCCGCGCACATCAACGATGCGCGTGCTTCGATTGCATCGGGCGCCTGCGGATGCACGAACGTGAGCGCCAGCGTGACGATGCCGTCGTCGCCGTCGAGCCGGGTTTTCACGTCGACGCGATCGATCGCGAACGGCGCGCTGCCGAGCAGCTCGATCGCGCGCCATGGACCGACAGGCTGCACCTGCGGGCACCAGCCCGGCATATAGCCGAGCAGCGTGGTGCGCACGTTGCGCAGCGTTGGCGGCGTGACGAGACGCGGCCGCCAGCGCGCGCGCGAGCGCCGCGCGCCGAGCGCGGGCGCGAGCGAGCGGAAGCACAGCGCGAGCGTCGCGTCCTCGTGCAGTTCGAACGCGATGTCGTGCGCGACGAACATCGAATCCGACGTGAGCAGCCGTTCGCCGTCGAGCCAGATTTCGGCGAGCGTCGCGAGTCCATGCAGGCGCAGGCGCTGCACGCCACGGCCCGCGAGCCGCAGGCGATACCAGTGATCGTCGTATGCGAAGGCGCGCGCGCGCTCGATGTCGAGCAGGCCCGCCGCGCGCCATGCCGATGCGACCGTGCCGGGCACCTGCGCGGGCAGCCAGCCCGACTCGGGCAGGTCGGCGGGTGTCGCGCATGCGCCGGGCGTCGTCGTCACGCATTGCCAGCCGTGCGCGAGGGGCTGCGGCCAGCAGGATGCATGAAGGGCGTCGCCCGTGTGGGCCGAGGGGGTGGAAGTGGCGCTCGCGCCTTGAGGCACGAGCGTCAGGAGGTCGGTTGGCAGGGCGCGCACAGCGTGTTCCGTTGAGGCGGCGAGCGCGCCCGCCGAGGCGCGCGGCTCGCCGCGGCAGCCGTTAAAGCGTCAGCGACGCAAGCGGCGGGATGGTCTGCTCGTAAGCGGCTTCGAGCACGTCGAAGCAGTCGTCGCAGGTGTCGCGCCGGCCCCGCGCCATCGCGCGCACGAGGCGGAACTGCATCACCATCGCTTCCGATGCGATTCTCTGCGCGGACGCCGCGATCGGCTGCGGAACCTCGAAGCCTTGCGCCGACAGCCAGATCAGATACTTCGACAGGAACTCGAAGTTCGCCCCGAGCTGCCGCATCAGGTTGAACGAGTACGGATGGAAGAAAGGCTCGCCGCGCTCGAGCAGCATCTCGAGATGCGCGGGGAACGCCTTGCGCCATTCGCTGACGGGATTGCGCAGCGGCCTGCGCGCCAGATGCGCGCGCAGCAGCTCTGCCGATGCATGCGCGAGCGCCATGCCTTCCAGCGCGGGCCGCGCCTGCTTGGCGAACTCGACATACGGGAACAGATAGTCGGGCTGTCCCGCGAACTGCGGCAGCTTGCGGAACACGCCGTCGTAGTCCTCGCCGTCGAGCGTGTGATAGCCCGTGTTGTGGAAGTAGCCGAGACGGCGCGCGGCGGGATCGATATGATCGATGCCGATCGTCGTCTTCGGATGCTCGCGGCGATACGACGTGGCGCGCGTATTCGGCAGGTAATAGCCGTCGACTTCGACGAGCACCGTGTGTCCGCGCTGCGTCTGCGCGAACACGCGGTCTTCGAGCGAATCGTAGATCGCCAGCTCCTGCACCTGCGTGCCATACAGGTGCTCGATGTCTTCGAGCGGAAACTTGAAGAACGTGAACTGGTCGCCTTCGAAATCCTGCGTGACCGTGAACGCGAACGCGGCGCGCGGATCGAGGCCGAAGCCGTGCAGCAGCTCGATCCACAGGTCGATGTAGCAGTTCGTTTCCTGCCATACGCGCTCGCCCTGATGCAGCGCATGCGACGCATGGCTGCGCATTGGCCGGGGCGCATCGGAAGCGCCCGCGACAGCACCTGTTGCAGCGCCCGTGGCAACGGCCGTCAGCGCGGACGTGACGGGCGGGTTCATGCGCACGCTCCTGCAAGACCCTGTTCGACGCGTGCCTTCGTATCGCCCCACAGCAGCGCGCGCACGTCGTCGGGCCACACGTTCACGTCGAGCCCGTGATGGCGAAAGAGCGCGAGCGTGATGCGCTCCATGCCGAAGCCCACGCATCCCGTATGCGCGACCGATCCGTCCTCGCATTCGATCTTCCAGATCGCGCCGAAGTGATCCATGTGATAGTTGAACGACAGACAGGCCGTCTTGCTGTCGGGATTCGCGACGGGAATCAGCAGCTCGAACTTCAACGCCTGCGCGCGCTGGCTGTCGGCGATGATCTTGCCGCCGCGTCCGAAGAACGGATCGTTGGCGAGATCGACATCGACGGGCAACTGGAGCAGCGACACCAGCAGCGAGCCGCGCTCGATCCACATCTGGCGGAACGCCATCACCTGTTGCGCGTCGCCGAGGCGCACGTACTCGCGCTGGCGGAACATCTGCATGCGCGCGGGATCGAGCGACGGCTCATGGCGGAAGCAATACGACAGCACGTCGATCGTGCGGCCGCCGGCGGGCAGCGGGCCGCGCCGCGCCATCACGGGATAGATCGGATAGCAGGCGGCGGGCGTCAGCACGACGCGCGTCGGCTTTTGCTGCGACATCCATTCGGTGTCGCGGTCGTCGTCGCTTTCCTTCATTGCGTCGTCGAGACAGCGCAACAGACGCTGCTGGCCCGCTTCCGTGCCGCAGAACGAATGGATCGTGCCTGCCAGATTCGGAAAGCTTTTCAGATACTCGCTGTCTTCGAAATCCGTGCGGCGCATCGCGGGCGGAAAGCGCAGCGCTTCAGGGTCCTGATCGGCGCCCAGATGCGTGATCGCCACGTTCAACCGCTCGACGACATCTTCGAACACCTGGCTGCGGCCATACAGGCCGTTTTCGCCCGTGTCGATCAGAATGCCCTTCGCGAGAAGGCGCTCGCGCAGCGTCGGGTCCGCCCCCGCGGCCTGCGCATCGGAGGCGGTGAGCGCGGCCGTATCGGTCATCGTGTTCATCTCAGGCTCTCCCCGGTGCGGCGGGACGCTGCGCCAGCAGCAGGCTCGCCGTGTTCATCGCGATGCGGTCGTTGTTGATCATCAGGGGCGCGGAATGCAGATCGCGCAGATGCCGCCCGACGCTGTACTCGGTGCCGTTCTTGTAGCCCGCCATCCCGCAGATCAGCAGCACTTCCTGCACGACCTGAAGGGCCGTCGTCGAAATGCTGGTCTTGAGCGTATTCATGTCGGACGCGAAGCCGAGCATCGCGGACAGCGGCGCATCGGCCTCGCAGGCGCCGAGCTTCGTCTGATGCGCGGCGCGCGCGGCGTCGAGCGCGACCGAGAGGCGCGCCTGCATCATTTGCAGCAGCCCGACGGCTTGCGCGAGACGCACGCCCGACGGCGGCACGAAACCGGGCTTGCCGCGCGTCTGCGCGCGGAAGAATGCCTTCGCGCGATTTACGGCGTCGGCGGCGATGCCCGTCCACACCGAGGCCCACAGCGTATGCGATACGGGCAGCATCGTCTGGTCGGCGATGATCGCGAAGGGCGTCGGCAGAATCTGTCCGGCGAGGCCCGTGGCGACGAGCCGGAAGCCCTCGCTGCACGTGCCGCGCATGCCCATCGAGTCCCAGCCGCCGCGCTTTTCGAGCTGCGTTTCGTCGCGCAGCGTGACGATCATGACCTGATCCGATGCCGCCGATTCCGCCGTGCGGCGCGCCGTCACGAGAATCACGTCGGCCTGCGCGCCATACGAGATCGTGGGCGCGAGCTTCTCGATGCGGAACATGTCGCCATCGATTTCGACGGCGCACGCGCTCGTGCGCAGATTGCCGCCGATCGTCTCCTCCGAAGTCGCGGACGCGAGCAGCCACTGCTTTTCGACAAGCTGCGCGAGCAGATCCCGGTGCCACGCCGACTCGCTGCCGTGTTCCTCGATGCACGCGACCTGGATCTGATGCATCGCGTAGATCATCCCCGTCGACGCGCAGCCTTGCGCGAGGATCTCGCAGATCGCGGCCACGTCGGCGAGCGACAGTCCGGCGCCGCCGAAGCGCGCGGGCACCATCGCGGACAGCAGACGCTCGCGCCGGAGCACGTCGAATGCCTCGACAGGAAAGCGCGCTTCGCGATCGACCGAGTCGGCATGCTGCGCCGCGATCTGCGCGGCGCGCTGCGCGGCCGCGCGCCAGGCCGGTTCCGGTTCGATCGCGACGAGCGCGGCTGCCGCGTCCGCCTGCGACGCTTCGGCCGCGGCGGCGGATTCTGCCTGCATCAGCGGCGCGTTCATGCTGCCGCCTTTGCCAGTTGCAGTTCGGTGACGGCAGCCGCCAGTGAATCGATGCTGGAAAAGAGCCGGCGCGTGAGCATGCGGTCCGGAATCTCGATGCCGAATTCGTCTTCGATCGCGAGCATCAGATGCACGGTCGCGAGCGACGAGAGGCCTGCTGCATAGAGGTCCGCGTCGTCGGCAAGCGTGTCGGCGGGTACGTCGAGCCGTGCCGATTCGGAAAGAATGCGTCGCAGTGCTGTTTTCATGAACGGAGCCCCTCAGAGTGTTTTGGCGAGAGCGGGTTGCTTCGAATCCGGCGGCGCGTTCGCGCTTGCATTCACCTGCTTGCATGCACCTGTGACACGCGGTCAGCGAGAGTCGTGCGCGGGACGGACCAGCGCGCCGGTTGTCCGTATTTAACGGATTGCGACGCAGCAACGTCGGTGCGCTGCCGCACGGAAACACAAGGGTCCGCAGCGTACTGTGTCGTCGTGGCAACGGGCTTGACGGCCGCCCGAAACGTTCTGGGGAAACGTAATGATGAACTGGAAAACACTCGAGTTCGAACAGTTCACTGCGCGCGAACTTTATCTGGTCATGCGCGCGCGCAGCGCAGTGTTCGTCGTCGAACAGGCGCACGTCTGTCTCGATGCGGACGGCCATGACGAGAAGGCCTTGCATGTGTTCGCCGTGGACGACATGTCGCGCCCGATGCCCGTGCTCGCGTATGCGCGTCTGCGCCCGGGCGACGACGAAGACCCCGAAGTGGTGATCGACAAGATCATGACGAGCCCGAGGCGGCGCGGCGACGGCACGGCCGAGATCCTCATCGAGCGCGCGCTGCAGGCCGTTGCGCAGCGCTGGCCGGGGCGTCCCGTGCGGGTGACGGCGCCCGAGGGGCTCAAGAGCTTTTACGAGCAGTTCGGCTTCAGAAAGACAGAAGGGCCGTTCCTCGAGCACGGCGCGCCGCATATCGGCCTGTCGTACAGCCATCGTCAGAAGCACGCGCAATCGGGCGACGCTCGCCGCGCGCGGCACGGCGTTGCGTTCGGCAGCACGTTCGAGCTGCTGTAATGGCGATGTCGCCACCGACGACGCGACGCGCCCCCGGCGTGCCGCGCGAGGCGCCGCGTTCCCCGCAAAAGCGGGCGCCCGCGCGCGTTCGCGCGCCGCGCAAGACGGTGCTGGCGCCCATCGCGCTGTTTGTATTCAGCATCGTGCTGATCGCCGTGCATCTGGCGCGGCCCGTCGAGTTTCTGTTCCCGCTTGGTTCGCTGGCGATCGCGTACTGGCTGTATCGCAAGTCGCCGCCGCATTACGTGGGATTCGTCTGCTGGCTGTTCTTTCTTTCGCCGTGGATCCGGCGTCTCGCCGATTTCGTCAACGGCTCGTTCAGCGACAAGAGCATCATCATGATGGCGCCGCTGCTCGCCGTGGCGCTGTGCGGCCTGTCGCTGATCACGAGCGCGAATACGCTCGGCCAGCGCCGCAACGCGCCGCTTATCCTGATCGTGGTCGGGCTCACGTACGGCTTCATTGTCGGCATCGCGCAGACGGGCTTCGGGCCCGCCGTCTACACGCTCGTCAACTGGCTGTTTCCGCCGCTGGTGGCGTTCTATCTCAACGTCACGTGGCAGCATTACCCGGACTATCAGCGCGTGCTGCTGAGAACGGCCGTCTATGGCGGACTCGTGATGGGCGTCTACGGCGTGATCCAGTACGTCGTCGTGCCGCCGTGGGATCTGTTCTGGATCATCTCGGTCAAGATTTCCTCGTTCGGCAACCCGGTGCCTTACGGCTTGCGGGTATGGAGCACGATGAATGCGCCGGGCACGTTCGCCGTCACGATCATGTACCTGCTGCAGATAGCGCTTGCTTCAAGCGAGTTCATGCGTATTCCGATGATGCTGTCGGCCGCGTCCGCGCTGCTGTTCACGTCGGTGCGCAGCTGTTGGGGCGGCCTCGTGATCGGGCTGGTCTATCCCGTCGCGATGCTCGACGGCAGGAGCCGCCTGAAGCTGCTGTGCGCAGTCGTCGGCGTCGCCGCGCTGTGCTCGCCCGTGATGATGTTCGATCAGGTGTCGGACGGCGTGCTCAAACGCATGCAGACGATGAGCGACATCAGCAACGACAACAGCTTCCAGTCGCGCCAGATGCTGTACGAAGCCTGGCTGTCGACGGCGTTCTCGAACATTTCCGGCGACGGTCTCGGTTCGACCGGGCTCGGCACCAAGCTTTCGTCTGACCCGGTCAAGGCGGCATCCCCCGCCGGGACGGTCGACAGCGGCATTCTCGAAGTACCCACGGTGCTCGGCTGGCCCGGCTCGCTGCTCTATGTCGGCGGCATTCTGATGCTGATGTGGCGGGCGTTTCTTGCGAGCATCGTGCGCTCGAAAGACCGCCTCGCGATCTGCGGGGCAGGCGTCTCGCTCGCGATCTTCGCGATGATGACGATGACGAACACGCTGATCGGTGTGACGGGCATGTTCTATTTCATCGGCGTGATGCTGCCCGTGATCGGCCTGCGTCACGCGCGCCGCACGGCGCACGCGGCCAAAAAGGCCGCCGCGCGGACGCCCGAATCCGTGGCCCCTCCCGCAGCGATGGCGCGCACGGCACGCACGCAAGGGCCGTACACGCAAGGGCCGCGCGCGCCGCTGCGCGGTGGCGCGACACCTCTGTACAAGGTGAGGCTATGAGAATCCTGATCGTGACCCACGTCGTCGCGAAGAACGACGGCCAGGGGCGCGTCAACTACGAGATCGCGCGCGCGGCGCTGGCGGCGGGCCATGCCGTGACGCTGCTCGCGACGCACGTCGCGCCGGAGCTGAAGACGCTTGCGCGTTTCGTACCCGTGCCCGAAGCGCGCGTGCGGACGCGGCTCTTGCGGTACCAGTCGTTCGCATGGCAGACCGCGCGCTGGATTCGCGCGCATCGCGACGAATTCGACATCGTGCATGTCAACGGCTTCATCACGTGGGCGCGCGCCGACGTCAATTCGGTTCACTTCGTTCACGACGGCTGGTATCGCAGCGGCTACTATCCGTTTCGCTTCTGGCGCCGTCCGTACGACGCGTATCAGGTCATGTTCACGCGGCTGAATGCGCTGCTCGAAGCGCACGCGTTTCGCCGTGCGCGGGTGGTCGTTCCCGTGTCGGAAAAAGTTCGAGGCGAGCTGCAAAGACGCAGCATCGGCGACGCGCAGATGCAGGTCATTCATAACGGCGTCGACGTCGACGAATTCGCGCCGGGCGCAAGCGAGCGCGAGCGCCTGGGCTTGCCATCCGATGCGTTCATGCTGCTGTTCGCCGGCGATCTGCGCATCTCGCGAAAGAATCTCGATACCGTCTTGCAGGCGCTCGTGTCGATGCCGGCGCGCGTGCATCTGCTCGTCGCGGGCGACGCGCGCGACAGCGCGTATCCGCGCATGGCCGAAGCGCTCGGTATCGCCGAACGCGTGCATTTCGCCGGCTTCGTGAAGGACATGCCCGCGCTGATGCGCTCCGTCGATGCGTTCGTGTTTCCATCGCGCTACGAGGCGATGAGCCTCGCGCTGCTCGAAGCGCTGGCGTCGGCGTTGCCCGTCGTGACCGCGCGCACGGCGGGCGGCGCGGAAGTGATCGGGCCGCACTGCGGTGTCGTGCTCGACGATCCCGACGACGCGGCCGCGTTGGCGCGCGCCGTCGGGCAACTCGTCGACGGACCCGATCGCGCGCGACAGATGGGGCAGGCCGCGCGCGAGCTGGCGAAATCGCTCAGCTGGTCCGCGATGGCCGCGCGCTATCTGTCGCTTTACGAACGTCTGGGCGCATCGCGCGAGGCCGCGCGGCAGCCGCAAGCGCAACGGACGGAGTGTCCGACGGCGGCGGCGGACTCATGAGCGGCCCGATCGATTCGTTGCAGATCGGGATGCACTGGTTCGCGGAGCGGCCGGGCGGGCTCGATCGCATGTTCGTCGAACTGGTGGAATCGCTGCCCGCGCAAGGCGTCAGCGTGCGCGGGCTGGTGGCGGGCAGCGATGCCGTCGCGTCGTCTTCGGGCGGGCGCGTGCAGTCGTTCGCGGCGCCCGATTCGCGTCTTGCGCCGCGTCTGTGGCGCGCGCGGACGCTGTCGTCGCAATTGAAGCGCGCGCGCAGGCCGGACGTGGTGGCGACGCATTTCGCGCTGTACGCGGCGCCCACGGCGGGCGTGTTCAACAACGTGCCGCGCGTCGTGCATTTTCACGGGCCGTGGGCCGACGAGACGGTGCCCGAAGGCGGCAGCGCATGGGCGCGCGGCGCGCGCCGCTCGGTCGAGCGTTTCGTGTATCGCGGCGGCACGCGGCATATCGTGTTGTCGAAGGCGTTCGGCGACATCCTGCACACGCGCTACGGCGTGCGCGAAGACCGCATTCGCGTGGTGCCGGGTTGCGTCGACATCGCGCGCTTCGACACGGGCGTGACGCGCGCGAGCGCCCGCGCCGCGCTCGGCCTGCCGCATGACCGGCGCATTCTCTTTTGCGTGCGCCGGCTGGTGTGGCGCATGGGCATCGAGGATCTGATCGACTCGATGTTCCTCGTAGTGCAGAAGGCGCCTGACGTGATACTCGCAATTGCCGGCCGCGGTCCGCTCGAAGCGACGCTGAAGGCGCGCGCGGCGGCGCGCGGACTGGAGCGCAACGTGCGCTTTGCCGGTTTCGTGCCGGACATGGAATTGCCGCTCTGGTACGCCGCCGCCGACATGAGCGTGGTGCCCACCGTCGCGCTCGAAGGCTTCGGCCTGACGACGATCGAATCGCTTGCATGCGGCACGCCCGTGCTCGTGACGCCCGTCGGTGGACTGCCCGAAGCCGTGGCGCCGCTGTCGCCGGATCTGGTGTTTTCGTCGACCGGGTTCAACGCGATCGGCGCGGGACTCATCGAGGCGCTGCGCGGCGCGCGCACGCTGCCCGATGCCGCCGCCTGCCGCGCCTATGCGCGCGCGCGCTTCGATCGGAGTGTTGTTGCGTCGCAGGTCGCGCAGGTCTATCGGGAAGCGATCGACAACTTCTGATTGCGCATCGCCGGCTCGCGCGATTCGCATGCAAAGAGGCGCGAGGCCGCATGCATCCCGATGCCGTTCACGGCTGCCGCGTTTCAGTCCTGACGCGCGAAGTATTCGGCGCTTTGCGTCGCGCGCAGTCTTGCTGCCCAGCGGTTGAACGCGTCGCGAGCGGGCACTTCGATGAAGCGATACGTCAGCCCCGAGACGCCAATCAGCGCGACGACATACGCGAGCAGCACGGCTGCGCCCATCGCGGGCCCCCACGCGCCACGCACGACATAGCCGAACGCGCAGATGAGCGGCGGGTGCATCAGATAGATCGAATAGGAGCGCTGCCCAAGTATCTGCGCGACGCGCATCTTGAGCATGCTCGCCGCCCAGCCGCGATCCGATGAGAGCGAAAGGATCAGCAGCGTGAACACGAGCGGCAGCACAAGCGCGATCGCGGGGGCATCGGCGAGGCACGCGAACACGACGGCCGTCGCCGCGAGCGCGATGCCTTGCAGCCTGTTCGCGTGCGAGGCCGCGTAGCGCGCGACATGAAACGCCGCGCATCCCATGAAGAACGAGGCGACGCAACGCGCGAAGCCGAAGTCGTAGGTGACGTCGAGACATCGCGTCTTCGCGATGCAGTCGTGCCACACGATGCTTGCCCAGCAGGTGACGGCATACGCGAGCACGCTGAGCACGGCCATCGCCACGAGCCGCGCGCGCGGCGGCAGCGCGATGCACACGCCTGCGAACAGTAGGTACGTGTAGAACTCGGTGCTGATGCTCCAGCTCGCGTAGTTGAGGATTGCATGATCGAACATGCCGAGGCCGTGCGTCATCGTCAGCGTCGTGAATATCTCGGCGGCCGATGGCATGGCGTAATCGAACGCCACCGGATTTCTGAACATGCCCTGATGTCCGAATGCGACGAGTATCTGCTTCGCCAGCACATACGCGTTGGGCAGCAGCACGTAGATCAGCGTGGAAAACACGAGCAGTGGAAAGAGCCGCCCGAAGCGGCGGATCACGAAAGTCCAGAAGTCCGCGCCGTCGTTCAGGCGGCGCTCATAGGACGAGCAGATCACGAATCCGCTCAGCACGAAGAACAGATCGACGAACAGATACCCGTGCCGGATGAAGCCGGGATACGGCAGCCCGAAGCTGTCGAAGAGGCTGAAGTGATAGAGCGCGACCAGCAACGCGGCGAGCCCGCGAGCGCCTTCGAATGAATCGATCGTTGCCTGTTTGCGCATGACTGCCCCGTAACCAATGCCCGTATTCACGACCGGCTGCGACATGATCCGGCGCCCGGTCGGCGACCGGGGCCGCGAGCCCGCGACACCACTGGCGCGATTTGTACATGGGCGCACGTCCAGCGATTGCTGTCACTGTGCGCGACCGTGTGGCGAGAATCTGTGCGCGCCACCACATCGGCGCCGCTTGTGTATTCGCATGCTTCGCAAGCAGCGATGCCGGGCCGCTACGATGTCGACATGCGGCTCGTTACTGACGCGCGACGGGTTCGCCGGCGCTCGCGGGCGGCGGCGTCGCGCTTGCGGGCATGGCGGCGTCGAAGGCCGAACGCGAGCGAAAGCGTTTCGACACGATGTGCCGCAGCTCGTGCATGGCGCGCTTGCGCCATTCCGGTTCGGCATGCAGCGCCCATGCGAGCGATGCCGCCACCATCACGAACCAGCACACGTGACGCGCGATCGACGTCGGCGGGAACACGATAGTCGCGATAAATGATCCGCTGACGAGCAGCGTCGGCGGCACGAGGTAGCGCGCGAGGCCGCCGCCCAGTTTCGCGGCCCAGAACAGCAGCACGGTCTCCGCGATGTAGCGGAACGTCCATGAAAATGCCGCGCCGACCAGACCGAAATGATGCAGCGTCCACCAGAGCAGCGCGACCAGCGGAGCGGCCTGCAGCGTATGGAACCACGCGACGATGCCGGGCCGGCCGCTTGCCGCCAGATGGCTGCCGGGTATGTGCGCGAGCGCGTTCGCCCAGACGCCGATCAGAATGATTTCGCCGATCGACGTCGTGCGCGCGGCGAAGTCGTGGCCGACCCACAGCGTGATGAACGGCTGCATCAGGAAGATGCCGAATACGATCGGCGGCGTGATCAGCACGCACAATGCGTGCGTCGCGCGCACGGCGAGCTCGACGGCGTCGCGTGCCGGCAACGCGGACAGGCGCGGGAACAGCGTGCGAGAGAAGACGGCGGGCAGAATCTTCGCACGGGTCGCGAGATTGAACGGCACCTGATACCACGCGACGGGTTGCGGTCCCAGAATGCTGCCGATCATCAGCCGGTCGGCGGAATCCAGCAGCGGGCTCAGGAAATTGCTGACCATGATGGCCGCGCCATACGAAAACAGCGGCTTAAGATGGCGGCGCTGCGGCGGGGCGTCGAAGCGCAGCGGAAATACGCGGATCGCGACGAACAGCAGAATCAGCAGTGATACGCCGCTGCCGAGCATGGCCGCGCGGATCACGTACTGCAATTGCGGCGCGATCAGCAGCGCCGCTAGCAACGGAACCGTCTGGAAGATCAGCACGCCCGCGAACTGCGCGGCGTTCAGGGCTCCGAACTGCTCGCGTCCGCCGAGCGCACCGACGAACACGGATGTCAGCGTCGCAATGGGAATCGCGCAGGCGATGAACGGCAGCGCTTCGATAACTTCCGCGCTGATCGACGGAGCGATATGGAAGTGCGCGAACAGAAAGCTTCCGGCGAAGTACAGGATGATGCCGCCGAGCGTCCCGAACAGCGCGTTGAGGACGAGCGCCGTCCAGAACACGGACTCCCGCTCGCGCGCGGGCGCATCGGATAGCTGCGCGATGCGGTTGGCCGTCGCCGTCGACAGCCCGAAGTCGAAGTAGCCGAAATAGCCTTGCAAGGTCCAGACGATCGCGAGCACGCCGTAGCGCTCCGCGCCGATGTGCTTCAGGTAGAGGGGCACCGTGATCAGCGAAACGATGATCGGCAGCGCGCCGCCAAGTAGGTTGGCGATGCCGTTGCGCTTCAGACTGGGTCTCGATGATTGCATTGGGGATCCGGCGCGCTTCAGTTGAGGCCGATCGACAGCCGGTCGGGACGATGGGAGACAGCCTGCCCGGCGATCTTGTCCAGAATGGCCTGCACGACGCGCTCGACGCTCGGCCAGCCGGACAGGTGGCCATACGACTCAGCATTCTCGGGCCCGACGCTGCCGTAAGGCGCGGAGTAACCCCATACGCCGTCGTGCCCGCGCGCGTCTCCGAAGGGCCCGCCGAGCACGGCGACCGTCGGCCGCCTGAACGCCGCCGCCGCGTGCAACAGCATCGATGGATTCGTGATTACGACGTCGGCCTGCTCGACGAGCGCGAAGGTCGCGCGCAGCGGCGTCTGACCGGCGAGCGAGCGTATGCCGGCCGCGGCGCCGCTGTGCTCGATCACCGTTTGCGCACAGGACTTTTCCGCTGCGCCGCCGACGATGACGATGTCGCTGCCGCCCGCATCGGCGAGCGCGCGCGAGACGCGGCCGAGCGCTTCGCCGAGCGCCTCGGGCGCCCAGCTCTTGTCGGGCAGGCCCGCCGCGCATCCGGCAAGAAGCCGCACGGGGCGATGTCCCGCGACGGTGCCCGCGCGCCACACATGGGCCGCCTGGACCCGCTCGAAGTCGGTCAGATACAGTTGCGGCCTCGCTTCGGGCAGGTCATGTACGCCTAGCAGTTCGGCTTGCGCGAGGGCCGCGCGCGACACATGGACCATCGGCGAGAACCGGATATGGTCGTGACAGCCGCTCCAGCCGCCGCGATAGCCGCGCACGCCGATCCGGTAGCGAACGCCGAGGCGCAGCATCAGCAGCAGGCCGAACTGACTGCCGAGCACATCGATGCCCACGTCGAAGCCGCCGAGCTCGCGTGCCGCGCGCACCTGCGCCGAATCGCGGATGAAACGCAGCGCGGCGCCCATCGACTGGTCGGGCACGATCTTGTTGTGCCACGGGGCGTCGAGCTCGAGGATTTCATCGACGAACGGATTGTTTTCGACGATCGCGCGGCCCCAGCGGCCGATGCCCGCCACGAGCCGGGCATCGGGAAAACGCCGTCGCAAGGCTTCGAAGATGGGCGTTGTCGTCAGCAGGTCACCGAGATCGTTCGGCCGCAGCACGAGAATGCTGCGGGGCGCCTCATTGCGCGCGCCGATGGGCTGCGGACCCAGTCGGCCTGCAACCCAAAGCGGCACTTCGGCGAGCGAGCCTTTCCACCCCATCGTGATGCTCCCTTTCGCGTTGTCTTTCGCATTGTGTAGCGGCTGACGTGACGGCAGCCCGGCAGGCCGTGTTCGCGCAGCCGTCCGTCGATCGCGCGCCTTGCCGTGGATTGTGCGGCGCCGTCGCACGGCGTTCTGTGCTCGAGGCAACCAAGCCGCCGAGTTTTGTACGAGCCGTCTCGCCGATGGCTGTATGCGATTCGATCCGAGGCGCTGGAAGTTGGCTCTTGCGGGCGATGCGGACGATGCAGCCGTCTATCTGCCGAACAGCGCGATGCCGATTCCGAAGAAATCGGCGGACGCAGCGGGCTTGCCGCGCTGCCTGATGAGTTCGCTGCTCACGACGTTCGGCACGCCATCGGCGTCTTGCCAGGCGCCGACGAGCCAGACGCGCGGATGCGTCGCCAGCAATGCATCGATCTGCGCCCGGTCGCTTTCTATCGCCGCGGGCGCGCCTTTGTTGCTGCCGAGATAGGGGCGCCCGAGGCCCAGCGCCGGATAGCGCGCGGGGACGGCTTCAACGTCGAACGGGTGGGCCAGATGTCGTGCGTAGTAGTGCAGCCCCACTTCCATCTCGTTCGGATAGAGCAGCACTGCATCGCCGGCGCGAACGTTGTCGCGCAGATATCGCACCGCGCCGCGCAGGTCTTCCGTCGGCGTGCGGTAATAGCCGACGCACTGCACAAGGCCCAGCGCGATCAGCACGGCCAGCAAGCCACGACGCAGGCCCGGCGACGGGACGGCCCCGAACAGTCCCAGCGAGACCACGAAGAGAAAGAGCGGCGCCATCCACGCGAAGGTGCGCGTGATGAAGACAGGCGTGAACAGATACGAGATCGTAAAGATGCACAGCACGGGCAAGAGCAGCATCGAAGCGGCATAGATCGCCAGGCCGCGGTTGTTGCGGAACATGCTGAGCCACGCGAGTACGGCGACGGCTGCCGCGGGGATGAACGCGTACTTGCCCCCCGCCGCGAGCGTATAAGGCCAGATGAGCATCTTCGGCGAGATCGTCACCCAGAACGCGGAGGCGACCGTGCGGCTTTCGATCAGCAGGATCGGCACGCACGGGCTCCATATGAGCAGGCTGAGCGCGAGCGAGCCGGCCGCGAGCAACAGGTCGGCGCGCCTGTAGCGGGAGAACAGCGCGATCGCGGCAAAGCTCGCGACCGAGTTGCTGAAGATGATGAAGGGGCTTGTATTGTGCAGCCAGAGCACGATGCCGCCCGCGATCCCCGACAGCACCGCGAGGCGCGCGCCATGTTCGATTCGCGCTTGCTCGCGCTGCGCGTCGAACATGCGGCGCAGCATGCTCGCCGTCAGCAGGATCAGCAGCGTGCAGAACAGTGTCTGGAGCGCATACGGACGCGCCTGTTGCGCGTATTCGATATTGCCTTCGTTGACGGCGAGCAGCACGGCGGCCGCGATGCCGATACTCTCGTAGCGCTTCGGCAGCCGCAGCAGACGCGGCGCGAAGGCCGTCAGCGCAACCGTGACGACGCTCGCCAGCACCGACAGCGAACGCATGCCGGCTTCCGATGTGCCTGCCCACGCGGTCCACAGCTTCAGCAGCGAGTAGTAGAAGGGCGGATGGGTTTCGTAAGCGGGCGTCTTCGTCCACAGATCCGTCCATGACAGATGGGAGAACCAGTAGCTGTAGGCCTCGTCCATCCAGATCGAGCGGCCGGAGAGCGTCGGCAGACGAAGCAGCAGCGCGAGTGCGACGACACCCGCGACGGCGAACGGAAACCATGCGGCGGCGCGAGCGCGCATGACGTTCGCTTGCGGCGCCGTCGTGGCTGGCGCGGCGCTCGCTGCCCGCGTGCCGCCGTCGGCGCTGCCCGCGCGGTCCTGCGTGGTTTCCATCTGCCTCATGTGCCGCGCCCGTGTCGAGAATCGAGAAGGTGCCCGTCGCGGACAGGCGGACCGGGCATCGGTTGTCCGATTCTGCCAGCCTCGCGCGGCGGCGTTTGTGCGTCCGCGCACCGTCGATGCTCATGGTGCCGGCTCGCATCGAAGCGTTTCGTGAGCCTGTCTGGATGATCGGCGTGACGGTCACGCCTGTTCCGCGCCGAGGGTTTTGTGCATCGCACGCTAGTGTGGGTCGGCGTACAGATTCGTCGGGGCGGGATTGTTTAAATCACGGGCAACGTCGAGGATGCCGCTCTTCGTTTCGTTCAATCAGGGAAGCCGCGCAGCTTGCCGTCGATGCGACAGCGTGGGTTGCGGCGGTCAGGCGTGAACCTCGCGTTCAGGGACTTCGATGACACCTGTCGTTTTCGACGACTGTTTCGGCTGGCTCCATCCGGCGCAGGGGCGGCACGGTGTCGTGTTGTGCAACCCGTTCGGCTACGACGCGCTATGCACGCATCGCGGATGGCGCGCGCTGGCGCAGCGGCTGTCGGCGGCGGGCATGCCCGCGTTGCGCTTCGACTATCCGGGCGCAGGCGACTCGGCGGGCGTGGAAGAGGACGTGGGGCGCATCGACGCGTGGATCGCCAGCATCGCCAGTGCCGTGCGATGCCTGCGCGAGCGCACGGACGTCGAGCGCGTATCGCTGTGCGGGCTGAGGCTCGGCGCGACGCTCGCCGCGCTCGCCGCGCAGCGGATCGGCGACATCGACGGCCTCGTGATGCTGTCGCCCGTGGTGCTGGGCAAGAGTTATATCCGCGAGCTGCGCGCGCATCGTCAGGGCTGGCTCAGCACGCCGGCGGGCATCAACGCGGTGCCGATCCCCGATAACGCCGCGTATGTCGAAGCGTTCGGCTTCGGGCTGCATGGCGACGACATCGCGCAGCTTGCCGCCGTCGATCTGCGCGACGATACGCGCGCGCCTGCGAGACGCGTGCTGATTTTCGAATCGACCGACCGCGCACGGCTTGCCGCGCTCGCGCAGCACTACGTTGGTCATGGCGTCGAAGTCGAGCGTCAGCCGTTCGACGAGTCCGACCGGTTTCTCATCGAGGCGTTGTACAGCGTCGAGCCTGTTCACGCGTTCGCAGCCGTCACGATGTGGCTCGCGGCGGGCGGCAGCGCCGAACGGCGCGATGCACCTGTTGCGTCCATTGCGCCTGTTGTGCGCACGGATCGGGCCGCTGCATGCGAAGGAAACGCCACGCGCGGCGAGGCGCTCATGTTGCGGCTCGCGCGCGAAGGCGCGAGCGAATATCCCGTCGTGTTCGGCAATTATTTCGGCATCCATTGCAGACCGGATGTGCCGCGCGCCGATGCGCCCGCCGTCCTGTTCGTCAATACGGGCGCGAGCCACCATATCGGCGATGGCCGCATCTTCGTGCTGTTCGCCCGGCTGCTTGCCGCGCAAGGGATCGCGTCGCTGCGCATGGATCTGGGCGGACTCGGCGACAGTTCGCCCGTCGCGCCGCACGTCGATCTGGATACGATTTACGCGGACCAGTCCCCGCTCGACGCGATGGCGGGCGCCGACTGGCTGATCGCGCAGGGCCACGCGCGCATCGTCGCGTTCGGCGTGTGCGGCGGCGCGTTCGTGAGTCTGCATGCGTGCGCGCAGCATCCGCAGATCGTCGGCTGCTATGGCGTGAACCTGCAGAAATTCATCTGGGACGGCATCGAACTGACGGAGGCGACGGCGGGGCTCGCGCCTTCTGCCGTATTGCGCCGCTCGGCGCTGAGCATCGACAAATGGAAGCGCGTGCTGCGCGGCGAGAGCTCGCTCATGCGCGTGATACGCGGCCTGTCGACGCGCCTCGCGCGCAGCGCGGGTCTGCGCGCCGCCGAATGGGTCAGGTCCTGCACGGGCATTTCGCTGTCGAAGAACGATGTACATGATCTGATGCAGAAGCTGCATGACAAGGGCGCCAACGTTCGGCTCGCGTATGGCGAGTTCGATCTTGGAATCGAAGAACTCAAGATCCAGTTCGGCTCGAGGCTGCGCGCATTGCGGCGCTACCCCGGCGTACGAACGATGACTTTGCCGCGGCTCGATCACGCGCTCTTCACGCGCGAAGCACGCGAGGCCGCGATCACGGGGGCGAACCACTGGTTGTTCGATAGCTTTGTCGAGGCATCCTCCGTGCGTGGGCATTCCGGTTTCATGCCGCGAGAGGACGCGAAGGGCGACAGGGCTGCAGCCGCGGTGTCGGTTCCGACGCCGCACGGAACCTATTCTGACGGAGTGAGTTCATGACCTTGGGACTTCCAATGGATCGCATCAACCAGCAGGCGTGGAATTCACGCGATGCGTGGCGCGAATTCAACACGGAGAAAACCTGGAGCGATCCCGGCGAAGAGGCCGCATTCGCCTGGGTCGCCTCCGAATGCGCGGGACAGCCGCTGCTCGATATCGGCATCGGCGCGGGCCGCACGGTGCCGCTGATGCGGGAAATGTCGACGAACTACGTGGGCATCGATTACACCGCCAAGCTGCTCGAGCAGTCGCAGCGGCGCTTTCCCGGCGTCGATCTCCGGCTGATGGACGCGCGCAACATGGCGGCGCTGCCGTCCGGTCACTTTGCGTTGTGCGCGTTCAGCTGGAACGGCATCGATTGCGTCGACTATGCAGACCGCGAGCGCATTCTGCGCGAGATGTACCGCGTGACGAAGCCTGGCGGCCTGGTGCTGTTCTCGAGTCACAATCGCGAAGGCCCCGGCTTTCACGAGAGCCCGCGCAAGCTGCTGCCGCGTTTCTCGATCAACCCTGCGCGATTCGGCTGGCGCGTGTTGCGCGCGATGCACCAGTTGCCGCAATCCATCTACAACTACCGCCGCAACGCGAAGCTGCACCGCGACTTCGAGGGCTATTCGATCAAGACGGCCGCCGCGCATTACTTCGGCATTGTGATCGTCTATACGACGCTGCGCGAGCAACGGCGGCAGCTCCAGCAGATCGGGTTCGACATCGATGCCGTGTTCAATAGCTGCAACGGACAGTCCATTCCCGATGAGACGCAAACGAGCGATGCCTGGTGGTTTCACTTCATCGCGCGCAAGCCGGCGAACCCGGCGCCCGTGCCGGACACGCAGCCGGCGGCATGACGGATGCGCCCGCGTGACGCCGTGCGCAAGCGGCGTCACGCCAGGGCGAGCGGATTCACGTCCGCGCCCACGACTCGGACCCACGACTCAAACCCACGACTCACACCCACGACTCACACCCACGACTCACACCCACGACTCACACCCACGACTCACACCCACGACTCAAACCCATATCCATGGGGCGGGTTTCGACATCAGGCCACCCCTTACCCACGCATTACCGTGACGACAACGACGGCGCCCGTTCCGCAATGTGATGTATCGAACAGCAGTCGCGCGCACTGATCGCTAGTATCGGCGTGCGGTCATCGGCTCGTAACACACGACGTTGCTCGACGACGTTGCCTTGGCGCATTGCGTCGGCGCGTCGCCGGAACGCGTATTCGCCGCAATGCAGTCGCGATCGGCTAATTCGTCAGGCTACGTGTGCTCACGAACAGTGAAAACTGTTCACGGTTGCTTCAATGGTTGCATGCCGCGCAGTGCAGTGTCGAAGCGTCGCATCGCGCGCGGACGATGAACGAGGTTTGGCATGGAGCGAGGATCGCAGATGAATGCCAGAAGGCTCCCCGTCGACGCCATAGACGTTGCACGCGCACCTGTCTTCGACGAGCGCCGCTTTCGCCACGCCCTCGGCCGCTTTGCAACAGGCGTCGTCGTGATATCGAGCGGCTGCGGTGAATCGTTGCATGCGATGACGGCCAACGCGTTCATGTCGGGCTCGCTGAATCCGCCGCTGATCGTCGTGTCCGTCGGCACGCGCGCGCGGATGCACGAAAGGTTGATGGACGACACGCACTTCGGCGTGAGCGTGCTGTCGAATGACCAGGAACCGCACAGCCGCCATTTCGCGGGCGAACCGCAGACATGGCTCGTGCCCTGTTTCGCCGCCGTCGACGGACTGCCTGGCGTGATGCTGCTGGAGAGCGCGGTTGCACGTTTTGCAGCACGTATCGTCGACCGGCATCCTTGCGGCGATCACACGTTGTTCATCGGTGAAGTGCTGGTTTTTTCGCTCGACGAACAGGCGCCGCTGGTGTTTTTCGGCGGGCGCTACGCGTCGGTGGCGAACGGACGCTGTTGATGGAGGAATAGCAGAAGGCGGATTGTGCGCCGCAATTGGCGGACTGGACCGGGCACGTGTATGCGGACTGCTAATCGATGCGATCCGCAACGGCGTAATCAAAGTAACGGATGGATGGCGGACAAATGCTTGCCGGCCTTTCTTCGATGCAATTTTTCCCCGTTGCGCGCGCGCTCGCGATGCGCCGCGTCACTTCGCTTCACGACGCGTTACACGAAAGAAACAATTCATCGGAGGGAATACCCTGTCAAGGTGATTCCCGACTGGCATATCCAGATAAAGCGAAGCAACGTACTGTTGACTACCTATCAGAAGCTGACACGAGGGCCCGTGATCAACACTTATGGCAGGCGAGAAACGCCTCATCGGGGAGAAGAGCATGATGGAACAAACCAATAAAGAACGATCCTTGGTCAGCAAGGTCATGGACGGGCTCGTGACCGGGATCGTCGAAGAAAAATACGGCGCGGTGCTCCCACCGCAAGACGTCTTGTCGAAGGAATTCGACGTGAGCCGAACGGTGATGCGCGAGGCGCTGTCGATGCTGCTCGCGCGGCACATGCTCGACGTGCGGCCGAAGATCGGCACGCGCATACGCCCGATGCACGACTGGCGCATGATCGACGAGGACGTCGTGAACTGGCGCTTTCGCGCGAAGCCCGATCCGATGTTTCTGCGCGACGTGATCGAGTTCCGCGTGCTGATCGAGCCGCGCGCCGCGGCACAGGCGGCGACGCGCGGCAACGCGTCGGACATCGCCGCGATCCGCGATGCGTTCGAGGCGTTCCGCACCAGCCCGCCCGGCGAGCCCGGTCATCAGACGGCGGACGAAGCGCTGCATACGCGCATCGTCGTCGCGAGCGGCAACCAGTTCTTCCAGCAGATGGCGGCCATCATTCGCGGCGCGCTGTCGGCGCTCAAGCCGCTCGTCGAGCAGCCGCCGGGCGCATGGGAAGAAACGGTGAAGCTGCATTCGCGCGTCGTCGAGGCGATCGAGCGGCACGATGCGAAGGAAGCGGAAGCGGCGTCGATGGCGGTGATCGACTATTCGATGAGCCGCCTGAGCGTGGCGATGCCCGACGCGCAGACGGAATAGGCCGCAAGCAGAATTCCGCCAGGCCGCAAGCGCCTGTCCGGCGAAGTGGGAGACGACATCGGCGACAATGTCGGCTGTCACTCACCGATCAGGATTTTCTTGCGACCGATGAACAACGCAGCTACGCACGACACGTCCGCACATCACGCAACGATACGCTGGGGCATCGTGGGCGCTGGCCGCATCGCCCACCGCTTCGCGCAGAGCCTCGCGCACGTCCCGAACACGCGCCTCGCGGCCGTATGGTCGCGCCGCCGCGCGCCCGCCGATGCGTTCGCGCAGCAGCACGGCGGCGAAGCGGCCGAGAGCTTCGACGCGCTGCTTCGAAGCGGAATCGACGCGCTGTATATCGCGACGATGCAGGACAGCCATGCGCAATACGCGTGCGCCGCGCTCGACGCCGGTATTCACGTGCTGTGCGAAAAGCCCGCGACGGTGAACGCGGCGCAGCTCGCGCGCGTGATCGATAGCGCGCGCGCTTCGCAGCGGCTCTTCATGGAAGCGATGAAGCCGCCGTTCTATCCGCTCTATCTGAAACTGCGCGAGCATCTTTCCGCCGATCCCATCGGCGATATCGGCCTCGTGCGCGCGGGCTGCTCGGTGCCCGGCGTGCCCGACGATCATCCGTCACTGTCGTTCGAACACGCGGGCGGCGCGCTGCTCGATATCGGCATCTACGAGATGTTTCTCGCCGTCGACTGGCTCGGCGCGCCGCTCGACGTGCAGACGCTGGGACGCCTCGGACCGACGGGCGTCGATACGTTCGCGAGCCTCAACAGCCGGCACGAAAACGGCATCGCGCAGCTCTTTTGCGGGCTCGACCTGTTCGGCAAGGGCGATGCGTTCATCGCGGGCACGCGCGGCAACGTGACGATTCACGAGAACTGGTGGAATCCGTCGCGCGCGACGGTGCGTTACACGGACGGGCGTGTCGTCGAGCTCGACGCGCCGTTCGAAGGCGGCGGCCTCAACTACGAGACGCAGCACTTCTGCGACCTGATTCGCGCCGGGCAGCTCGAAAGCCCGATCATGACGCACGCGAAGTCGCACCAGATGATCTCGATGGCCGATGCGGCGCGCGCGGCGCTGGGGTTGACGTTTCCCTGCGAGTGAAACTGCCCGCATCCCATGCGCAGTGGTAGGATCAGCGCGGACCGGATTTCCCCGGTCCGCTTTCGTTTTCCTTCAGGTGTCGTAGAAAGGAGCGCGATCATGCGCATGCTGGTCCGGCTGTGGCGCGAGAACAAGAGTCTCGTTGCGTTTATTGTTCTGATGGTGCTGTTTCGTAGCGCGATCGCCGACTGGAACGTCGTGCCGAGCGGCTCGATGCTGCCGACGATACGCGAGGGCGATCGCATCCTCGTTGACAAGATGGCCTACGATCTGCGCATTCCGCTCACGCATATCGCGCTTGTGCATCTGCACGATCCGCAGCGCGGCGACATCGTGACGATCGATTCGTCGGCGGCGCACGAACTGATTGTGAAGCGCCTGATCGGCCTGCCCGGCGACACCGTCGAGATGCGCGACAACGTGCTGTATGTGAACGGCGCGCGCGCGAGCTATCAGCCGCTCGCGCTCGCGCCGCTGCCCGGCGACGCCGTGTCGCCCGGCGATTATCTGACCGAGCGCTTCGCGGGGTTCTCGCACGTCGTGCGGCTCTCGGAACTCGCGCCGAGCCCGCGCAGCTCGTTCGGCCCCCTGACGGTGCCGCCCGGCGAGTATCTGATGCTCGGCGACAATCGCGACGACAGCGCGGACTCGCGCTACTTCGGTTTTTTTCCGCGTGCCGAGCTGATGGGGCGCACGCGCCGCGTCGCGTATTCGCTCGATCCCGACCATTACTACAAGCCGCGGTTGGATCGCTTCGGCGCGCGGCTCGATGCGTTGGCGGCCGTGCGGTGATGCCGCGGGAGACATATGGGCTTCGATGCCCGTTCTTGATGCCGATTCCTCGATGCCGATTCCTTGATGCCGCTTCGTGATGCCGCTTCGTGATACCGCTTCGTGATACCGTTTTGCGCGCGTGGATGCGCCCACGCGCGGCGCGGCCTCGATGATTACGCCGGGCGCTTCGCCAGCGCCTGCGCGCATTCGGCGACGAGGGCAGGGCCGCGATAGATGAAGCCCGTATAGAGCTGCACGAGCGACGCGCCCGCGTCGAGCTTCGCCTGAGCGTCCGCGCCCGAAAAAATGCCGCCCACGCCGATGATCGGCACGTCGTTGCCGACCTGCGCATGCAGCTTGCTGATCACTTCATTCGATGCATCGAACACCGGCCGTCCCGACAGGCCGCCCGCTTCGTCGGCGTGCGGCAGGCCTTGCACGGCCGCGCGCGACAGCGTCGTGTTGGTCGCGATCACGCCTTCGAACCTGTGACGCAACAGCGTGTCGGCGATCGCCTTGATCTGCTCGTCGTCGAGATCGGGCGCGATCTTCAGCGCGAGCGGCACGAGCTTGCCGTGCAGATCGGCGAGGCGCTGCTGCTTGTCCTTGAGCGCCGCGAGCAATGCGTCGAGTTCGTCGGCGCCTTGCAGCTGGCGCAGATTCTTCGTGTTCGGCGACGAAATGTTGACGGTCACATAGCTCGCGAACGGATAGACGCGCTCGAGGCAGTACAGGTAGTCATCAGCGGCGCGCTCGATGGGCGTGTCGGCGTTCTTGCCGATGTTCAGGCCGAGCACGCCGCGATAGCGCGCAGCCTGCACGTTCTTCACGAACTGCTCGACGCCCGCGTTGTTGAAGCCCATCCGGTTGATCACGGCATTTGCCTGCGGCAGGCGGAACATGCGCGGGCGCGGATTACCCGGCTGCGCGCGCGGCGTCACCGTGCCGACTTCGATGAAACCGAAACCGAGCGCGGCCAGGCCGTCGATGCACGCGCCGTCCTTGTCCAGCCCGGCCGCGAGTCCGACGGGATTCCTGAACGTGAGGCCCATCACGGTGCGCGGCGAATCGGGCACGCGCGGCGCGAGCGCGCTCGCCACGCCGGCGCGTCCGGCGGCGCCGAGCAGGCGCAAGGTCAGATGGTGGGCGTCTTCCGCGTCCATGCGAAAGAGTTGAGCGCGTACGAGCGGATAAAGAGAACTGA
Source organism: Paraburkholderia diazotrophica (assembly GCF_038900755.1). Taxonomy (GTDB): domain Bacteria; phylum Pseudomonadota; class Gammaproteobacteria; order Burkholderiales; family Burkholderiaceae; genus Paraburkholderia; species Paraburkholderia diazotrophica_A. Next base: position 324,238 of record NZ_JBBPEN010000005.1, on the reverse strand, counting down.
ACACGGCGGGGCGCCTGGCGGCTGAAAAATGAGAACCCGCTATTTTAACGGTTCGGCGCAGCGGCTATGGGCGATTCGGATTTCTTGCGCGGTGCGCGGTGCGCAGTGCGCTCTCGCGCGGACAGGCGGATTGTGAGGCGAGACGCGCGTCGCGAAACGGCGTCGGGCGCCAGGAGCGGATAGTCGCGAGCCCCGCGCGAGAGGTGCGGCTACTCGCTCAACCGCGGGTGATGTGCAGCACGCGCGAGCCGGCCTTGGCGGAATCGACGGGCGAGAGGTCGGGCGCGACGGGATCGAGCACTTTCCACGTGCCGTCGAAAAGCCCTTCGAGCGGCGTGAAATTGGCCTTGTAGGCCATTTTCGGGCTCTCGCGTATCCAGTAGCCGAGATACACGTGCGGCAGCTTCAGGTTGCGCGCCTGTTCGATCTGCCAGAGGATGTTGTAGGTGCCGTAGCTCGTGTGCGGCTGGTCGGGATCGAAGAACGTGTACACCGACGACAGCCCGTCGCCGAGAATGTCGATCATGCTGACCATGCGCAGCGTGCCGGGCATGTCCGGATGACCCGCATAGCCGGGATTGGCCGGCTCGCGGAATTCGACGAGGCGCGAATTGATCCGGCTTTGCAGCAGGAATTGCTCGTACTGGTCGCGGCTGTCGCGGTCCATGCCTCCGCCCGCGTGCCGCGCCGACTGATAGCGCATGTAGAGCGCATAGTGCTCTTCGTCGTAATGCAACGGGGCGACGGTCGCGATCAGATCGCCGTGCTTTTTCCATACGCGGCGCTGCGTGCGGTTCGGCTTGAAGCGCTCGACGGGCACGCGCACGGGCACGCATGCGCGGCAGCCGTCGCAATAGGGGCGGTACGTGAACACACCCGAGCGGCGAAAGCCTGCGCGAACGAGTTCGGTGTAGACGTCGGAGTTGATCAGATGGCTGGGCGTGGCGACCTGCGAGCGCGCGACGCGCCCTTCCAGATAGCTGCAAGGGTAAGGCGCTGTTGCATAGAATTGCAGCGCCGAAAGCGGTGAAAGCGGCAGCTCATTCGGGTGAGTCACGTTAGCAGCTCTCGAAGCGTTTCTGGTTTTGCAAATCCGGCTGTCTGCCGGCAATTGCTGGTGAAGGTGGCAATTGGCCCGCAAAATGCCGGACGGACACGTCCATCGCGGTTGTCGTCGGCGGCGCGGCGACGCTCACATCACGCCGACGGCAGCGCCGGCATGATCAGATCGCGCAGCACAGTCTTGTCGAACGGCCAGGGGATCGGCGCGGCGTCGACGCAAGCACGCACATGCGCGACAAACGCCTTGCGCGCGATCTCGCGGCCGCCCAGCGACGCCAGATGAGACGTGTTCTGCTGGCAGTCTATCATTTCTATTTCATGGCGTCGCAAGTGGAAGACGAGCGCGGAGAGCGCGATTTTCGACGCATCCGTGACTTCCGCATACATCGATTCGCCGAAGAACATCTTGCCGAACGACACGCCGTACAAACCGCCGACGCGTTTGCCGCGATGCCACGTCTCGACACTGTGCGCGTCGCCGTGGCGATGCAGCGACGTATACGCTTCGATCACATCCGACGTGATCCACGTGCCGCGCTGGCCGTGACGCGGCGCGAGCGCGCAGGCGCGCATCACGGCGGGAAAGTCGACGTCGACGCGGATCTCCCAGGCGTCGTCGCGCAACACGCGCTTGAGCGTCTTCTTCAGCGACGGCGAGACCTTGAACTCGCGCGGACGCAGGATCATGCGCGGATCGGGCGTCCACCAGAGCACGGGCTGGCCGTCCGAATACCACGGGAAAATGCCGCGCCGGTACGCATCGATCAGCCGCGAAGGCAGCAGGTCGGCGCTCGCGGCGAGCAGGCCGGGTGCGCCGCTCGCCGCGGACAGCGCGCGTTCGACGGGCGGAAACGGATCGTCGGGGCCTAGCCAGGGAACCATGCTGCCTTGGTTGTCGTGACGTCAGCCGTCGCGCAGCGAGCGGAAGATGTCGCCCGTATGCAGGCCGTAGTTGCCGGATGCGCGGTCGGTGAAGAAGAAGCGCAGCGTCTGCGCGACGGTCGGGAACGCGATGTCATTCCACGGAATGTCGTGCTCCTCGAAGAGCCGCACTTCGAGGCTCTCTTCGCCCGCTTCGATGTCGAGATCGAGCAGCCGCGCGAGATAGAACAGATGCACCTGATGCACGTGCGGCACGTTCAGCAGCGAAAACAGGTTCTGCACTTCGACGCGCGCGCCGGCTTCCTCCAGCGTCTCGCGCGCGGCGGCCTCCGACGTGGTCTCGCCCATTTCCATGAAGCCTGCGGGGAGCGTCCAGTAGCCGTAGCGCGGCTCGATCGCGCGGCGGCACAGCAGCACCTTGTCGTCCCACACGGGAACAGTGCCGACCACGTTGCGCGGATTCTGGTAGTGCACGGTGCCGCAGCTCGCGCAGACGAAGCGCTCCCGGTTGTCGCCGGGCGGAATGCTCAGGCTCACTGCCTGGCCGCAGACGGAACAGAATTTCATAGAGAGGGGACGGAGAATGGTGATGCGAGTGTATCACCGGCTCGCGCGTTCACGATGACGCCTGGCGCGGTGGCCGGGCGGTTCGGCGCGAAGGCATTCGCGCAAACGAGGCCGACCCCAAAACAAAAAACCCGCCGATGGGCGGGTTTGATGGTGCGACGGAGGCTGCCAATGCTGGACTTGGTTGCGGGGGTAGGATTTGAACCTACGACCTTCGGGTTATGAGCCCGACGAGCTGCCAGACTGCTCCACCCCGCGTCCGTCGAAGAAAAGATTATATGGCAAACGCAGGGTCGATGCAATTGTTTTTTAAGAATCGACTGGAAAGCGTGTGAAGCGACACGCAATTGGCCTGCCGCGACACCCGTCTCGAACGCGCGCCGCCGATGTGCGAGCATGGCAGGCGGCGCGCGCGATGCCTGCGCTAGAATCGCCGTTCCCCTATGCCGCGCAAGCCGTTCGTTCTGGTTCTCGCATGCGCGGCATATGCACCCATTTTGCTACTCGACACGCCATGGACATCGCTCACGACTTGCAGTCGATCGCCGCGCAGGAACATGCGCTCGTCTTCCCCCATTTCGATGCCGACAGCGCATGGCAACTCGGCGCGTATCTGCATGAGATCGCGAAAGCGCGCGGCCTCGCGCTGGCGATCGATATCCGCACGTTCGGCCAGCCGCTCTTCTTCTGCACGCTCGAAGGCGCGACACCCGACAACGTCGATTGGGCGCGCCGCAAGGGCAACACCGTCGCGCATTTCCGCCGCAGCTCGTACGGCGTCGGCCTGAAGCTGCAGCAGTCGGGCGCGACGCTCGCGGACAAGCACGGCCTCGCCGTATCCGACTATGCGTCGCATGGCGGCGCGTTTCCGTTGACAGTAAAGGGCGCAGGCGTGATCGGATCGGTGACGGTGTCGGGACTGCCGCAACGCGCGGATCACGAGCTCGTCGTCGAGGCGCTGTGCGCGCAACTGGGCCACGATTACAGCAAGCTCGCGCTTGCGAAGGCGTGACGCATGAGCGTGCCGCCCTATGTGCTGCTCGCGATCGCGATCGTCGCCGAAGTGATCGCAACCTCCGCGCTGCGCGCGTCGGAAGGCTTTACGCGCGCGGTGCCCGCGCTCGTCGTGCTGCTCGGCTACGGCATTTCGTTTTACTGCCTGTCGCTGACGTTGAAGAGCCTGCCCGTGGGGATCGTCTATGCGATCTGGTCGGGCGTCGGCATCGTGCTGATCACGCTGGTGGCGATCGTGCTGTATCGCCAGGTGCCCGATCTCGCGGCGGTGGCGGGGCTCGGCCTGATCGTCGCGGGCGTCGTCGTGCTCAATCTGTTTTCGAAGATGCAGGCGCACTGACGACGCGTCGAGCCATCGACCAGGCTCGACTCACGTTGCCGCCGCAGTCTGCGCGTCCGTGCCGGACTGCGGCGTTTTCTCTTTCCATCCCCGACGCGCCAGCAACGCACGGCCCAGCGCGATGCCGGGACGCTCGATCATCACATACGTCGCACAGGACATCGCGACGACCAGCGCGCCCGCGATCAGCACGACGATCCAGTACTGCGTGATCGAGCCCGTCGAGAACTGCCGCAGCGACGCGTTCCCGAACACCAGATGCAGGCAGACGCCGTGCGTCAGATAGATGCCATAGCTGATGGCGCCCAGCCGCTGGGCGCCCCGCGATTTCAACAGGCCGAAGAGGTCGCAGCCCGTCAGGACCAGATAGAAGAACGCGGCGATCAGCAGGTTCTGGACCACCGCGTTCGAAGCGCCGACGCCCGCATACGCGAGCGCGATCAATGCGATTGCAGCCAGCGAGCGCGCATGCGCGGGTATCGTGTCGAGCCGAAAGCTGCTGCGCGGCAACGAAGCGGCCATCATGCCGATGCTGAACAGCATCAGATACGACGACACGCCGAAGCGCGCATCGACACTGAATGCCGCCGATACGAAGAAAAGCAGCACGACGAACGCGGTGCGCAGCCTTGGGACGAAGGCGATCAGCGATGTCACCGCGAGCGAGAAATAGAAGTACCACTCCCACGCGAGCGTCCACACCATTCCGAACATCACGGGCGGCTCGGAGCTTCCGTTGATCCATACGTTTGCGCCGAGGCCGAGCGCCATCCAGTTGGCGATTTCCTTCGCGAGCTTCGCGGGACTCACGTTCAGATGCAGACCCGTCGCCGAGAACACGATCAGAAGCGTGACGCAGAACACGAAGTAGAAGAGCGGGGCGACGCGAAAAAAGCGCGACAGGTAGAGCGAAAACAGATACCTGCGATAGTCGGCGGCGCGATGCACGCGCGCGGATGCGGCGATGGCTTTGCCCCAGAACAGGTAGCTCGTGATGACGAAAAACACCGATACGCCGACATTGCCAAGCTGATTGAAGAACAGGTCGGGTCCCGGTCCCCAGAATCCGACGCGCATGTAGGTGAAGTAGCCCGAAGCGTGCGCGAGGAAGACACCCAGCGCGAGGAATCCACGCAGACTGTCGATATTGCGAGCGCGCCCGTCTGCGCGAATCTCCTGCGCATCGAGCCCGCGCCAGCGCAACAACGAAATCGCACCGAATAGCACGACGAGAACGGGTACGATGCGCCACGCCTCGTGCACGTCCAGGTTTGCCAGATGCTGATCCATTCCGCGTGTCTCTCCGTTGTCCATCGCAATAGCGGTCTCGCGCATCGCGCGCTGTCACGTTGCAATCTTCCACGCGGCGTCGCAAACGGATCGTTCGACGGCGAACGGAGCGCGAGCGATTGAGGCATCGCGGCACGCTGGCGGCATTTCGTCCACGGCATTCGCGCGCGCGGAAAGTGGGGTGGCGAACAAACGCAGGGTCCGAACGGCATTACATTGTTTCCCAGGCATAAATGGCTCAAACCAATGGCCCAAACCCAGATGGCCCAGATCCGAACGGTCCAGGCCAATGGCCCAAGCCAAATGCCCAAGCCAATGGTCCAGGCCAATGGCCCAAGCCAAATGCCTTCGACGCGGCCATGCGCGAGCACCGGGTCCACGTACGCGAGCAACCGCGGCTGCCATGCCTTTTGTCGGGGAATGAACCATGAACTATATCGGCCGCGAACAGTTCGACGCGCCTTTACGGCGCGAGATGGATGCGGATGAACTGGGTCCCCATGCGTCGGGCAGTTCATTAGACGCCGCGCCGGCAGCGGACGCCTCGTCGGCGAAAGCGCGCACCACGGCTTTGCTGTCGCTGGTCGTGCCGTTCTACAACGAAGAAGCGGTGATGGATCACTTCTTCGCCGCCACCATTCCCGTTCTCGAATCCATCGACGGAATCACGTTCGAGATCGTCTGCGTGAACGACGGCAGCCGCGACGATACGCTCGCGATGCTGCAAGCGCGCGCCGATCTCGACCGTCGTATCCGCGTGATCGATCTGACGCGCAACTTCGGCAAGGAAGCCGCGCTTTCGGCCGGGCTCGATGAGGCGCTGGGCGATGTGCTGGTGCCGTTCGATGCCGATCTGCAAGACCCGCCGCGTGTGATCGGGCAACTGGTGGACAAATGGCGCGAAGGCTATGACGTCGTGCTGGCGAGGCGCGGCAACCGCGATTCCGATTCGTACCTGAAGCGCCGGACGGCCTCGATGTTCTATCGGATGCACAACGCCGTTTGCGATACGCAGATTCCCGAGAACGTCGGCGATTTCCGTTTGATCACGCGCGACGTGGCCAACGCGCTCAGAAAGCTGCCGGAAACACGGCGCTTCATGAAGGGCCTCTTCGCATGGGTCGGCTACAAGACGGCCGTCATCGATTACGTGCGCGAGCCGCGCGCGGCGGGCGAGTCGAAGTTCTCCGGATGGAAACTGTGGAATTTCGCGCTCGAAGGATTCACGAGTTTCAGTACGCTGCCGCTGCGTGTGTGGACGTACGTCGGCTGCGCGGTCGCGGCTTTCGCGTTTATGTACGCGGCGTTCCTCGTCACGCGGACGTTGATTCTCGGCGTCGCCGTACCCGGCTATGCATCGATGTTGACCGTCGTGCTGATGTTGGGCGGCGTGCAGTTGATCGGCATCGGCGTACTGGGCGAGTACATCGGCCGCATCTATGTCGAATCGAAAAAGCGTCCCGTGTATCTGATCAAGGACCGCTACCAGGCGAGCAGCGCGCCCAATGTCTGACGACTCTGACGCGCGCCAAAAGCATCGGGTGCCCCTCGCGACGCGCCTGATCCGTTATGCGGGTGTCGGCGCGGTCGGTACGGCTGCGCAATATTGCACGCTCGTCTTGCTCGTGGCCTCGGGCCTGACGGGGCCCGTCGGCGGCTCGGTGAGTGGGGCCGTTGTGGGCGCCGTCGTCAACTACGAACTGAATCGCCGATACACCTTTTCCACGCGCGACCCCATCATCATCACGCTTCCCAAGTTCGCCGCAACGGCATGCTTCGGCATGTTGATCAATGGTCTGGTGATGAAGTGGCTGGCTGTCGACCTCGGGATCAACTACCTCATCGCGCAGGTGGTCGCCACGGGTGTCGTGCTCGTCGCGACCTTTTCGATCAACTCCGTCTGGACCTTTCGCCAGAAAGGGCAATCGGGCCGCGCTTGACGGGTGATTCGCCGAAGGCACGCGCGGGTCGCTGGCCGACGCGCTCTGCCATGTCACTTGCGGCTGTCGTATTCGATCTTCTGCCGCCACGCGAGGCCGACGAGTTCCAGATAGCTGCGTTGCCGCACGTGCAGTGTCCAGTCACCGGGCGGCAGCGCGAATTCGATCATCGGCCCGCCTTCGATCCGGCGCACGCGCATTGCGCCGCCTTTGTCATTGTCATTGCTCGTCATCCACGTTTCGAGGAACGGCGTGTCGAACTGGTTGATGCGAGCCGTGCCCGCCGACGTGCAGGTCACGGCGATCTGAAGACGCTGAACATAAGCGACGTTGGCGGGCGAGTTCAGCGTGCATCCGCCCGTGCTGTCCGCGAACGCGCGCCGCGCCGGCAGCACCGATGCGGCACCCGTCGCGAGGATATCGGGCGTTGCGGCGAGCGCATCGCGGTATCGCGCGGGAAAGTACTCGCCGCCGGCGTCGGGGCCGGGGCCCGTCGATGGGCTCGACTGGCGTAGTTCGGCTGACGGAATGGTTGTGAACACGCCGTGCACCCAGTAAAGCATTCCGGCGGCGTGTATGACGCTCAAACCGAGGATCGCGAACAGCGTGTGTCGCTTCAGGCTGGCAGGCAGCCGTTCGACGGTGCCCGCGAAGGTGGCGAAGATCAACGGCGTCGCGATCGAAAGCAGACGCCACGGAAACTGGACGAAGTCCAACTGCGCCGAGAGCCGCCACATCGGCGCGCTCATGCGCGTGGTCAGCAGGATCAACGCGAGAGCCGTCAGGCCCGTCACGAGCGGGGCTTTCGCGCGTTTGTCCTTCCTGTGACGCAACAGAAACCCGAGCGCAGCGAGCAGCGCGAGCACAGGCCAGCCGAACCACGACGCGGGATTGGGCGACAGGACCCGGATCAACGGCACGGCGTTATCGGCGGGCAGGCCGTGCAGGCGCGCCTGAGTCGGGCTGAAGTAGTTTCCCCACACGAGGAACGGCACGTAGATCAGGATGACGAACAACATCAGCGCGCCGGCGCTCGCCGTGAGAAGAATGAGCGCCCGCCGTCGGGAAGACTTCAGTAGCGCCAATGCGAATGCCGCAAGCAGGCCCGCCGTCACCGCGAATGTGACGATATGCGCGAGCGCGAGCAGGCACAGCACAACGAACAGCTTCACGCCGAGCCAGGGCTTCGGGCGCCGAAGGATCAGTTCGGCGGCGTACGCGGCGCATAGCGGCACGAGCGCCATCGCCGAATACTCGGCGGCCGCGCCGCGCTCGACGATGCAGATGAGCGCATACGGCGACATCGTGCACGCCACGGCCGTCACGACGCGCGTTTGACGCGATGCGCCGAGAAGCGCCGTGCAGCGATAGACGCCCTGAAACATCACGCCCGAAAACAGCAGGATCGCGAGCCTGAAGCCGGCGACGATATCGCCGGTGGCGATCGTCAGTGCTGCGGCGACCAGGTTGAAGAGCTTGTGATAGAAAAACGGCAGAGGCGAGCCGAATCCGTTCGCATGCGCCGGCGTCCATACGGACATGAAATCGCCGGCGCGCATCGCAGTGGTCCAGGTCTCGACGTGCGAGAACGAGAGATACATATCGTGACCCGCGACGATGGGCCCCGAGAGCACGGCGACGGCATACGCGAACACCAGGATGCCGGCGAACCACAGGATCGGATCGCTTCCCCGAACCAGAGCGTCAGGCTTGGCGGCAGGCGTTCCGGTGATCACGGTGGTTCTCCTATGCGTCGCGGGATGGCGGCCGCGCTGTGCTCGTGTCGATTTCGCGTAAAATGGCCCCGAAGCGGGTTCCTCTTACGGCAAGGGCGTCGTCTGTGCGTTGGCCTCGATTGCGGCCCAGCGATTCGAAGCCGCATCGAACGCAGAGCGCGGGCGGTTCGACGCCCCAAGGCTTCTTTACGGACTGTGCTGGCGTCAGCGGTTCGCCGCCGGAAAATCAGGTTCGCCGGACCGATTGTGCCGTCTGGATTCGCGCGCCGTTTGTGCGCCCGCCCACGTTGCCGCGTCTGCCTGTGCGGCAGCCCACGTTACCTCTGTCGACGAGCCGTTTCCCCAAGCGAAAGTGGGCGCAACGGGTGAGCAGGCTTGATTACTTGCAGCGAATCACCATCGACCGGTTCTTCACGTTCGCCGACACCACGTTCGTGATGCCGCCGCCCGCCGTGCCGCCTTCGTCGGTGTCTTTCGACACGATGTCGTAGCCCGTCGCCCCGCACGCCTTGCCTGCCTGCACATAGCACGATGCCCAGCTCGACGCCGCGTCCGCGCCGCTGCAGTTGACCGCGAAGCCGCTTTCGCCGTTGGGCAGGTTGATCAGCGTCGTGTTGTTGGACGACGCGCATCCACCGAGGCTCGCGATTCCAAGCACGGCCAATGCGGCCAGTGCGGCGGCAGGCAGGGTGGCAAGTGGCTTCGCGTGGGACAGAACGGCAGTCGACTTCGACTTCATTGTGATTTCCTTCAAGAAATAGGGAGTGAGCGAAGCGCCGCAAGACGGTCGATGCGCGGCCGCTATGTCGTGGCAGGGCCGGTGCAAACCTTCGTCGAGGAGAGGGCAGGCCCGCAGGCGAGCGCCGATGGCGGCAAGGCGCGCCCTGATATGCGCATCAGGCTTGGGGTCTCAAGCTGCGGTGTCACGGCTCGGACACGTCGATGCGGATGCCCGCCTGCTCGACGAGGCGCCGGCTCCCGGCGCCTTCCTCTGTGGCGGCGTCTTCCCAGATGCTGATCGCCTTCGGAATGTCGATGCCATGACTTTCCGCGTACGCAAACCATGCATTGGCTGCGTCTGGCTCGGCGATTTCGCTGTCTCGAAGAAAATATTTTCCCATATCGTCGGTGCTCGTCCGGAAATTGCGGACGCCTTCCGTTGCATTCGCGTTGCTGGCGCGTCGGCTAGGCGTTGTGTCCGTGGAGCGCGTTCGACCGCCGTCGCGTCCGAAAGTGCGCGAGCGCGCGCACTGAGCGGCGCGGCGGAATGCGCCCGAGCCGGCCGTAGAACTTATCGCGCGACGGAAGGACTTACTGTGTATCGCACGCGGCGTGCCCCGTGCTTTGGATCCAACGAAACCGTAACTGACAGAACGAGAGGCGAGTATGGCTGAGAGGGTCAGCGGCCCTTACCGGGGTTATTACATCAGTGCGTCGGCGCGTCTCGTGCCGCCGCACGAGCAGGCGCGGCGCGCGGGCGAGCGTGAGGGCCTGTACGTCGGGGCGGTCAGCCTGTCCGAGCGCGGACCCGATGATTCGCACCGCATGGAAACGCTCGTCGAAATCGGCGACGAGCATCGTTTCTCGACGGAAGACGAGGCGCTCGCTTTCGTCGAACAGGCGGGCCGCGCCTACGTCGACAGGTTGCTCGACGGGCATTGAGCACACGCGGGCAACGGCCGATGCGGCGCAGGTCGCGCATGATCGCGCGCAGTGCGCATGCGTGGAGGCCAAGACGCGCATTCGCCGGTGCGCAAACCCGCAAGCTATATAGCCCGCAGCTCGCAGCGCGGCCGGCGCTGGACCGCCGTATGCCGCTACGAGTACCATAAAGCCCGCTGACCTGGCCAGCCGTGCGCAATCTCGCGCCATTCGCGCTGATGCGGCCGCAGGCCTTTTCCGCCGAATTTTCCCGATGAGGTCACCATGGAGATTCGTTTCCCCGCGGACGCACCCGATTACCGCGACTTCAACCTGACGCTGGTGTTTCCGGCGCTCGTCGATGGTGAGCGGGTACCGTGCGCGATTTCCGTCGAAGCGCTCGAAGATCATTTCGGCGCCAAATCGAACGATACGGAAGGATGGCGGCGCGCGTTCGACGCCGGCCGCGCGCATATCGAAGCCGTCGCCCGCGAGCATCTGCTGATCAGCAACGGCACGCCCGTTCTGCTCAAGAGCGGCCACTTTCCGCCGGGCAATCTGGCGGGCGCGTAAGCACGTCTCGTTTGCTGAGTTCCAGACGCGTGATCTTTCCCGCTTGTTTCGTACTTCGTCCGCGCGCGGTTCACACCTGTTATGCGGGCTGCTTCGCCTCCGCGCGCTGCGCAGCCTGTCGTGCAGCGTGTTGTGCAGCAGCAAAAGACTGCGCGATGCCTGCTTCGTACGACGTCTTTCTGACCGGACCGATCAGCGTGGTCAGCGCCGTATCGTCGAGAACGACAGGATCCGTCAGCAGGTAGTGCATTTCCACCAGCTCCCGCAGCATCGGATTGAAAAGGCCCAGCACGCGCAGCATCGTCTTGCCCGCGACCATCAGCTCGGGCTCGCGTTGCGCGAGCGCATACGCGCGTTCGGCGATTTCGCGCTGCGTGATCGTGCCCGCGCCCGCCAGATGCAGCACGCGGCCGAACGCCTCCGGCGCGCGCGACAGCCGTTCGACGACGGGCCCGACGTCCGGCATGAATACGAATTCGTGCGGCACGTCGATGGGGCCGATCATCTGCGCGCGCTTGCCGAGCGCCGCGCCTTCGAATACGCCGTGCAGAAAGCTGCGCTCGACGCCTGGTCCGTAGAAATCGGGCAAGCGTAAGACGAGCGTTTCGAGCCCATCGCGTCCATGCGCGTCGATGACGAGATTTTCCTGCGCGAGCCGCATCTTGCCCTTGAACGTGTGCGGCTCGCGCGGATGCGATTCCGTGACGGGCCGGCTGCGTGGCCGGCCGTACGGATAGACGGTGCCGATCAGGATCAGCCGCTGCACGCCGGCTTTGCGCAGGCCGTCGAGCGTCTTTTGCATCAGCAGCGGATGCTTCTCGAACTGGTGATAGGGCACGCCGACGAGATACACGGCCGTCTGCAATCCCGCCGCCGCCGACGCGACAGAATCGGGATCGTCGGGATTCCAGGTGACGATTTCCGCGAGGGGATCGTCACCGAACGACGCTTGCAGCGCCGCGCGACCGCGTCCGATCGCGCGATAGCGGCGGCCCGCCGCGCTCAGCGCATGAGCGATGCTTTGTCCGGCGGCGCCCGCGGCGCCGAAAAGGCCGATCTGTGCTGCATGGTCCATGACGACTCCCGCAAAACGCGCCCGTCGGCATCGGCACCGTCAAAAACAGCGCCGCGCTGAGCGCAAGAAATTTGATGAACAGTGTTCAGTGAACGGTGTTCAGTTTAATTTGACTTTTCAGTTTGTCAACCCGAAAATTGCCTGTATGGGAATCGTCGAAAGAAAGACACGTCAAAAGCTGGAACTGCGCGAGCGCATCCTCGATGCCGCGCGGCGCATCGTCATGCGCGAGGGGTTTGGCGCGTTGTCGATGCGCAAGATCGCCGAGGCGATCGAATATTCGCCCGCCACGCTGTATCTGCACTTCGAAAGCCGCGACGCGATCGCGCATGCGCTGTGCGCGGAGGGTTACGCGCAGTTGCTGGCCACCTTCGAGCCGCTTATCCCGATCGCCGATCCCGCCGAGCGTCTGCGCGCGATCGGGCGCGCGTATGTCGCGTTCGGCGTCGCGCATCCGCAGACGTACCGGCTGATCTTCATGGAAGATCCGTCGTACACGGGCGCCGCGCTGGTTGGCGGTGCTGGCGGGTCCGAAGGCGGCGCCGGTGCGTCTGATGAAGATGCCGGCGATACCGCGTTTCGTCTGATGGTCGAGTCGATCGATGCGCTCAAGGCGCAAGGGCATCTGCCCGGCGCGCCCGACAGTCAGGTCTGCGCGGAAGCGCTGTGGGCCACGATGCATGGGATCGTCGCGTTGCATCTGACTTGCCCCGTGTTTCCGCGCGCGCCGCTCGATGCCGTGGTGGACGCGGCGCTCGTCGCGTGGTTCGGCGCGCGGCAGACGGACGCATCCGGTGACGCAGAGGCGAGCGGCGCGGAAAACGCAGCCGGCGACGCGAATGCGTCAGAAGCATCGAAGGCATCGAAAGCTTCGAAAGCACGCCGCTCGGCTTCGGCGAAAATCAGGGCCGCGTAGTACCGTCCGCTAACGCCTGGGCACGACCGTCGCTGTCGCTGAAGAACTCGCCCGCGTGCTAACGTGTTGGCCCCACGTCCATTCAACCGCCTTTCGTACGAACCATGTCGACATCCGAATCGCGCAGCGCCTCCGACGAACTCGTCGCCTATGTCGCCAACCGCATTGGCTTCATCGAACTGAACCGGCCGAAGGCGCTCAACGCGCTGTCGCTCGGCATGATGCGCGCGATGCACGCGGCGCTCGATCAATGGCGCGACGATCCCGGCGTGCTCGCCGTCGTCGTGCGCAGCACGAGCGAGCGCGCGTTCTGCGCGGGCGGCGACATCCGCTTCTTGTATGAGTCGTTCCGGAACGGCGACCAAGAAGCCGTCGATACCTTCTTTATCGACGAATACCGGCTCGATCACGCGATCTTTGCGTACACGAAGCCCTATATCGCGTTCATGAACGGCGTCGTGATGGGCGGCGGAATGGGCATTTCGCAAGGCGCGCATCGCACGGGCGGCCTACGCGTCGTGACCTCGTCGACGCGCATGGCGATGCCCGAGACGCGCATCGGTCTTTTCCCGGACGTCGGCGTGGGCTGGTTTCTCGCGCGCACGCCGGGCGCGATCGGCCGCTATCTGGCCGTGACGGGCGAGACGATCGGCGCCGCCGATGCGCTCTACGCCGGTCTCGCCGACGCCTATCTGCCCGACGATGCGATCCCCGCGCTGATCGACCGGCTCAAGACGCAGCGCTTCGAGCAGGGCGCGGACGTCGTTGCGTGCGTGGAGCGCGAGGCACAGTCCCACAAGGTCGTGCCGTTGCCCGACGTCTCCCCGCTCGCCGACGCGCGCGCGTTGATCGACAGGCACTTTGCGTTGCGCGACGTCGCGCAGATCGTCCGCTCGCTCGATCTCGAAAGCGATTGCGCGGGCGCCGACTGGGCCGAGCAGACGGCAGCCGTGCTGCGCGAGCGCTCGCCGCTGTCGATGGCCGTTTCGCTCGAAGTGGTGACGCGCGCCGAAGGGACGATGGCCGAATGTCTGCGGCGCGATCTGGATCTGACGCGCTCGTCGTTCGAACGCGGCGACGCGCCGGAAGGCATCCGCGCGCGCATCATCGACAAGGACAACAAGCCGGACTGGCGCTTTGCGCGTGTCGAAGACGTGACGCGCGCGGACGTCGAGAAGATGTTCGAAAGCCCGTGGCCCGCGCGCGAACATCCGTTGCGCGATCTGCAGGGCTGAGGTCAACGCGGGCCTGACGAAAAACACAGGCCCGAAGAAAAACGCAGGCCCGAAGAAAAACGCCGTGGTCTCAGTCCTCGGCCGTCATGAAGGCGCGCATGAACACGAGCGCGCCCCATCCCCACATCGCATTCGATGCGAAGCCGAGCGCGAGGCGCGGCAGCATGTTTCCCGTCGGCCAGATGCCGCGAATGGGATCGACGACGAACACGGTCGCCGCCGTCAGCACGATCCCGCCGAACACGAATGCGGGAATCCACGGCGCCGGGCGTTCCGGCGACACGCGCAGCAGCCACGCCATCAGAACGGCCCACACGGAACTCCAGATCGCGTTCGCGATGAATTCGGGAAGGCCGATGGGAGCGAACGGCGCCGTCGAAAACCCTGTCGGGTCGATGAGGCCGGCTGCGTGCAGAAGCGCGAGCGTCGACTCGTGAAAGAACAGCGACGCGAGAAAGCCCGACACGAACGGCAGGATGATTTTTTGCATGCTTGACAGCGTGAGTCGCCGGGCGTCGACGACAAGCGCTACGCCCGCACAGGTTGATCGGGATCGAGCGCCATTATATCGGCGGCGCGCTGCTGTTTTGGTGCCCGCATGCGCCGAACATGCGTCGACGATGCGCGCGCGACGTATGCTGCAGCCTCAGGTAAATCACGAAAGTGGAAAACCTAAGCTCAAAAAAATCGTTCAAAAGAAAGCGCGCGATCCATAGACTCTTTTTCCATGCAGACGGCTGCAGCGTGCGCAAAACGCACGCACTGCCGGCGGATTAACACGCCGCGCGTTGCGCGCGCGTTCCACGTGATTCACATGAGAGAAGCTGTCGCGATGTCCGATCCGATGCCGATTCGCGCGTGCCCAGCCGCTTCGTGCGCGGCACGCGATCCATGCGTCGCGCGCAGGCCGCCGCGCTGTCGCCGTTGACGCGCGCTTGCGCGGTTATTTCTTCACGCGGTCTTATCCGTTTTCCCGTTCGGTTCGATGCGCCGCCTCGCGCGCGGCAACGCGCAGTCACGTCTGTTCGAAACGCGGCCACGCGGTCACGCGAGCGCGAAAGCCGGCGGGCGACGCGACCGACCGGCCATCCGGCATCGACTGACATTAACTCGAACAAACGCAGGAGCAGCCCATGAATGTGTTCTGGTTCATTCCGACTCACGGCGACAGCCGCTATCTCGGCACGTCGCAAGGCGCGCGCGCGGCCGGCTACGACTACTTCCGGCAGATCGCCGTCGCCGCCGATACGCTCGGCTACGAGGGCGTGCTGCTGCCGACGGGCCGTTCGTGCGAAGACGCATGGGTCGTCGCGTCGAGCCTGATTCCCGTCACGCAGCGGCTCAAGTTTCTGGTCGCGATCCGGCCGGGCATCGCATCGCCGGGATTGTCGGCGCGCATGGCGGCGACTTTCGACCGGCTGTCGGGCGGGCGTCTGCTGATCAACGTCGTGACGGGCGGCGATGCCGCCGAGCTCGAAGGCGATGGGCTCTTCGTCGATCACGACACGCGCTACGAAATCACCGACGAATTCCTGCGCATCTGGCGCGGCCTGCTGACGAGCGCGCATGGCGGTGAGGCGATCGATTTCATCGGCAAGCATCTGAAGTCGAAGGGCGGAAAGCTGCTGTATCCGCCCGTGCAGAATCCGCATCCGCCGCTGTGGTTCGGTGGATCGTCGCCGGCTGCGCACGAGATGGCGGGCGAGCACATCGACACGTATCTGACCTGGGGCGAGCCGCCCGAAGCCGTCGCGAAGAAGATCGCGGACATTCGCGCGCGCGCCGAACAACATGGCCGCAAGATCAGATTCGGCATCCGTCTGCATGTGATCGTGCGCGAGACGGAAGACGAAGCGTGGGCCGCCGCGGACAAGCTCATCAGCAAGCTCGACGACGACACGATCGCACGCGCGCAGGCATCGTTCGCGAAGATGGATTCCGAGGGCCAGCGCCGCATGGCCGCGTTGCACGGCGGCAAGCGCGGCACGCGCAAGGAACTCGAGGTCTATCCGAACCTGTGGGCGGGCGTGGGCCTCGTGCGCGGCGGCGCGGGCACGGCGCTCGTCGGCGGCCCGGAGCAGGTCGCCGCGCGCATGCGGGAATACGCGGACCTCGGCATCGAGACGTTCATCCTGTCCGGCTATCCGCATCTCGAAGAGTCGTACCGCTTCGCCGAACTCGTGTTCCCGCTGCTGCCGGGCCGCCAGCGCGCGAGCGCGAGCGGTCCGCTGTCGGGGCCGTTCGGCGAGATCGTCGGCAACAACTATGTGCCGAAGGCGGCGCAAAGCTAAAACTGATCTGACACGTTCGGGCGATGCGTGAAACGAACGCATCGTCCGCGCAAGGGAGTCGTTTATGCCGACTGTTTTTGGCAAGGACATCGCGAGCCCCGCATTCGCGCGGCTCGCGCACAAGGCGGCGCCGTGGATCGTGCCGCTCGTCATTCTCATCGCATGGGAACTCGCCGCGCGCAGCGGCGTGCTGTCGACGCGCGTGCTGCCCGAGCCGCTCGCCGTCGTGAAGGCCGCATGGTCGCTGATCGAGTCGGGCGAGATGTGGGCCGACGTCAAGGTGAGCACGTGGCGCGCGGTGTCGGGATTCGCAATCGGCGGCGGCATCGGCTTCGTGCTCGGGCTCGCGACGGGTCTCTTCAAGCCCATCGATATCGCGCTCGACACGACGGTGCAGATGATCCGCAACATCCCTGCGCTCGCGATGATTCCGCTCGTGATCCTCTGGTTCGGCATCGAGGAAGAGGCAAAGGTGTTTCTCGTCGCGCTCGGCGTGTTCTTCCCGATCTACGTGAATACGTACCACGGCATTCGTTCCGTCGACGCCAATCTGATCGAAATGGCGCGCAGCTACGGCGTGGAGGGATTCGCGCTGTA
This sequence comes from Paraburkholderia diazotrophica, assembly GCF_038900755.1. Lineage (GTDB taxonomy): Bacteria > Pseudomonadota > Gammaproteobacteria > Burkholderiales > Burkholderiaceae > Paraburkholderia > Paraburkholderia diazotrophica_A. Next base: position 307,079 of record NZ_JBBPEN010000005.1, on the reverse strand, counting down.
TCGCGACGTGATCCTGCCGGGCGCGCTGCCGTCGATTCTCGTTGGCGTGCGCTTCGCGTTCGGGTTGATGTGGGTGACGCTGATCGTCGCGGAGACGATCTCCGCGCAATCGGGCATCGGCTACATGACGATGAACGCGCGCGAGTTTCTACAAACGGACGTGGTCGTGGTGGGCATTCTGCTGTACGCGGCGCTCGGCAAGCTCGCCGACATGCTCGCAAAAGGGCTCGAGCGCGTGTCGCTGCGCTGGCATCCCGCCTATCAGCAAGGAGCGAAAGCATGAGCGCACGCATATTGCCAGCATCGTTCGGCGGCGGCGCGCACGCCGATCTCGACGCGCAACGACAGCAGCCGCGCGCGCATGAACGCGGACCGAATGAAACAGCGAGTGCCGCTATCGATACTGTCGGGCGCGATGCGAATTCGCTGCACGACGCGACAGACCGTTCGCGCGGCGCCGACGCGTTCGCGTTGCGCAAGACCGCGCGCGACGCGATCGATGCGTCCGTCGAATTGCGCGGCGTCGGCAAGCACTATGGCGAGCGCGCGGTGCTCGCGGACTTCGATCTGTCGATCGAACGTGGCAGCTTCGTGTCGATCGTCGGGCGCAGCGGCTGCGGCAAGTCGACGTTGCTGCGGCTGATCGCCGGTCTCGAAGCGCCGAGCGCGGGCACGCTCGACAAACGCGCGGACGGCTCGCAGCCGTTCGACACGCGGATCATGTTTCAGGATGCGCGTCTGTTGCCATGGAAGACGGTGCTGCAGAACGTGATGCTGGGTCTTGGCCGTTCATCGCGCGACGCTGCGCGCGCGGTGCTCGCCGAAGTCGGTCTGCTCGAGCGCGCGAACGACTGGCCCGCGCAGCTGTCGGGCGGCCAGCGGCAACGCGTCGCGCTGGCGCGCGCGCTCGTGCATCGGCCGCAACTGCTGCTGCTCGACGAGCCGCTCGGCGCGCTCGACGCGTTGACGCGCATCGAAATGCACGCGCTGATCGAACGGCTGTGGCGCGAGCATCGCTTCACCGCGCTGCTCGTCACGCACGACGTGCAGGAGGCTGTCGCGCTCGGCGACCGTATTCTGCTGATCGAAGACGGCAGGATCGCGCTCGATCAGCGGGTGCCGCTCGCGCGTCCGCGCGAAAGGGCGTCGGCGGCCTTCGCGACGCTCGAAGAGCGCGTCTTGCAGCGCGTGATGAAAACGCGCGCGCCGCATGAGCCGCCGGCAATCGATGCGAGCGCGATCAGCGAAGCGGTCAGCGTGCATCCGCGCGACGTCCGCTGGGCGGTGTGAGCCTGCTGCCGGAACCTCTTTACCCACTCACGGAGTCATCCGATATGAGCATTTCCGCCATCAACGTACGTAACCAGTTCAAAGGCAAAGTGAAGGAGATCATCCGGGGACCCGTCGTGTCGGAAGTCGATGTCGACACGCCGTTCGGCGTCGTCACATCGGTGATCACGACGCGCTCGATCGACGAACTCGAACTGAAGGTCGGCGCCGAAGTCGTCGCGCTCGTGAAGTCGACGGAGGTGTCGCTCGCCAGGCTGTGAGCGCGCGAGCGTGTGAGCGGCGCGGCGTATGCCTGGAGCGGCGCCGGGCGACGCGTGCCGTCCACGCTTTCCTCGCCGGCGACGCGCGCTGCGCTATTTCGCGTTCGTCGCGCTGGCGGGCGGGTTGTGCATCATCTTGTCGTTGGTCGGCTTGCGCGGCTTCTTGACAGGCATGTTGTCGGGATTGGTCGCGCTCGCGGTGCCCGACGCTGCCGGGGGCGGGGGCTTCACCATCGGCGCGCTGGATTCGGACGCCGCGCTCTGCGCGAGCGCCGTCCCCGCAACGCCCGCGGACGCTGCGAGCAAAGCGGCCGCGCCGATTCGCGCCAATGCGTTGCGCCCGAATGGCGTGAGCGTGTTGATCGTGTGAATCATCGCGTTCTCCATGCTTGTTTCTTCTGGCTCCATTGCGACGCCGCGTGCCAGCCGGCGCGCGGCGTATGCCGTTCTCTTGTAGACCGCGTCCTTGCGCGGAAATTCTGCGTATTTGCGCGGGTCTTGGATGCCGTATGGACCCTTTGCCTCCGTTTCCCGCCGGCGCCGTGCATCCGGCAATCCCGGCTGGAAGTGCTAGCATGGATTGAGCAATGGCTTGAGCGCCGAAGGGCGCATCGCCGGGCGGGCGGTGCGCCGCCAGCGCGTGCGGAGGCTGCGATGACGAAATCCCTGAGTACGGATGCAATCGATACCTTGCGGCAACTGAACGATGTCGGGACGGGTCAGGCGCCGCCTGCCGTCGAGCCCGTCGTCGAGAAGGAATTGCTGGGAGCGGGGCTGGTGGCGAAATCGTCGAAGGGAGCGGGTGTCGAAATCACCTGCGACGGCAGAAAGTACCTGTCCGGCGATTGCGACTGAGCGCGGGTGCTAAACGACACTGCGGATACTGCGGAAAGAGGGAGGCGCGATGGAGCCGAAAGGCATCGACATGGGCGACTACCAGGAACGCTACAAGGACTTCGATATGGAGGTCGCCGTCGAGCAGGTGCTGACGGGCGTGAAGGCGCATTTCCGCGTGCTCAAGGGCGAAGCGGTGCTGCTGGACTGGCGGCTCGTGCATATCGACCGCTTCTGGCCGACGGAGCACGCCGCCGCCGAAGCAGGCTTCCAGGCGGCGCGCGAAGCGATCAACAACGAACTGCTTGCTGCCGGCGGATAAGCCCAGGCGTCATCCCAGGCGTTACGTTGATCGCGCAAAAACAAAGCCGGATGCTCCGTGGGGAACATCCGGCTGGACTGCACCTGCAACAACAGACTGCGTGGTACTACAGGGTACGGCAACCAAGGGGTACGGCAACTGCGTGGTACTTCGAACTGCACCATCAACGGCACTTCTTGCACTTCTTGCACTTCTTGACTGCTTCGACTGCGGTACTGCCACTTCTGGAACTGCATTTCAACACTACCGGGTACTGCCAGAACTGCGTACTACTGTACTGCGTGGTACTGCCTGCTACGAAACCTGCTGCCGGTCCAGCTTCGGCTTAATGGCCGAAGAACACCGAGCCCGGGCCCGTCTGCGGCTCATGCTTGCCGCCTTGCGACGAACCGTTTTGCACGCCGCCATACGCGACGTTGGCTTGCTGTGCCTGTTCCGCTGCCAGCGTCTGTGCGCTCTGGCCTTGCTGCGAAGCCGGCGCGCCGACCGTCGGGTTGTAGTGCGGAGCCGGACCGTAGCCGCTTGCGAAAGCGGGAGCAGCCAGCGTGGCGGAAGCAGCGATCAGAACTGCGGCGATAAGCTTGGTCTTCATGGTGAACTCTCCGTGATATTTGATTCAGTAAGACGTTGCGTGGTGCTTGATCTGTTCGCAACGTCGATGGAAGCAGTGTATACCCCTACTATCGATTCTTTGTACCGATAATTTGAAATTACTATTCTTCGATCGGAAACAATGCTGAGACGCCCGTCCAGCGGGGATTTCACGTGTATGCGCCCTGATAAGCGGCTCCGGCCGCCTGGGAAAACCTCATGTAAATCAGGGGCTTCCAAGATTGTTGCGACGCGGAACGAGGGGCGCACGGCCGGCTTGCGGTAAAATGAACGGTTTGGTTCTTGCGCGTCGGCCCTGGTTTTTACGCGGTTGTCGTCGCGTTCTTGCCTTCGCGTTTCCTTCGTCGTTTTCCTTCTGTCTTTTGCCCATGTCTTCCAAGCCCACTGCCAGTCCCCGCCGCGTGTCCGTCGCGCCGATGATGGACTGGACCGATCGCCACTGCCGCTCGTTTCACCGCACGCTGTCGCGGCACACCTGGCTGTACACGGAGATGGTGACGACGGGCGCGCTGATTCACGGCGACGTCGAGCGGCATCTGGCGTTTATGGCCGACGAGGCGCCCGTGGCGCTGCAACTCGGCGGCAGCGAGCCTGACGATCTGGCGCGCTCGGCGAAGCTCGGCGAGCAATGGGGCTACGACGAAATCAATCTGAATTGCGGCTGCCCATCGGAGCGCGTGCAGCGCGGCGCGTTCGGCGCGTGTCTGATGAACGAGCCGCAGCTCGTCGCCGATTGCGTGAAAGCGATGCGTGATGTGGTGTCCGTGCCCGTGACGGTGAAGCACCGGATCGGCGTCGATGCTGTGGAGGATTACGCGTTCGTGCGCGACTTCGTCGGCACGATCGCCGAGGCGGGCTGTGAAGTGTTCATCGTGCACGCGCGCAATGCGATCCTCAAAGGTCTGAGCCCGAAAGAGAATCGTGAGATTCCGCCGCTAAAATACGACTACGCGTATCGGTTGAAGCGGGACTTTCCGCAACTGGAGATCATCATCAACGGCGGTATCAAGACGCTCGATGAAGTCGATGCGCATCTACAGCACGTCGATGGCGTGATGCTCGGGCGTGAGGCGTATCACAATCCGTACGTGCTCGCGGATGTCGACGCGCGTTTCTACGGCTCGACGCAACCCGCGCCGACACGCGAGGAAGCGGAAGCGAAGCTGATCGAGTACTGCCGCGCCGAACTCGCGCGCGGCACGTACCCCGGCGCGATCGTGCGTCACGCGCTGGGGTTGTATCGCGGCGTCGCGGGTTCGCGCGGATGGCGGCGCGTGTTATCGGACAGCAAAAAGCTGGCTGCGCGTGATCTTGCGATTTTCGACGAGGCGCGACAGCATTTGCGCGAGCCCAGCGAAATGTTTGAATAAAGGGCTTTGCAAATGCGATTCGTGTTTGTATAATCTCGCTTCTTCGTTGCTGAGCGGCATTCTGCGGCAAGCGGCGAAGGTGTAGGGCAGTGGTGGCTGTAGCTCAGTTGGTAGAGTCCAGGATTGTGATTCCTGTCGTCGTGGGTTCGAGTCCCATCAGCCACCCCAAAGAATTCAGCAGCACAGAGAAACGGCACGGCGAAAATCGCGGTGCCGTTTTTGTTTTGGCGTTCCTGTTTTCGAACCCATCGCATTCGATGCAGGGCATCGAACTTCGAACGATCCCACGCCCGTCACACGCACAAACGCCGCTCACTTCTTCCTCAACGGCTCCAGCAAACTCTTCAGGCCGTTGTGATCGATTTCATGCATCAACGCGAGCAGCCGCCCGATTTCGCCGGGCGGAAATCCTTCGCGCGCGAACCAGTTGAGGTAGTGCCCCGGCAGATCGGCGATCACGCGCCCTTTGTACTTGCCATACGGCATCACGCGCGTCACAAGCAATTCGAATTGTTCGACATTCATCGCTAGACCGCACCCACTCAAAAAACGAAGCACATCATTCGGTCAATCACGTCCGTTCCCGCCGATGCCCGCTCACATGCGCGCCCGCATCGCGCTCGAGGCCGAACACATCCAGAATCGCGAGCAGCCCCACGACAGCCACCAGCAGGAACGCGACGCTGAAATCGGCCGCCGTCACCGATCGCGCATCGTGTCCATGCAGCCACGCGGCGAGTCGCATCGCGATCGCGCCGAGCGCGACACCCATGCCCATCGTCATCTGCGTGAGCGTGCTGGATAGCGTCGATGCGCCGCTCATCTGGGGCTTCGGCACATCGGCGAAGCTGAGCGTATTGACCGCCGTGAATTGTAGCGAGCGCGACAGGCCGCTCGCGAACAGCACGATACCCGTCAGCACGAACGGCGTCGAGGCCGTCAACAGGCTCATCGCCGCAATGCTCAGCGCAGCAAGCGCGCCATTCACGAGCAGCACCGTTCGAAAGCCGAAGCGCCGCATCACGGGCGTCGTCACGAGCTTCATCGACAGATTGCCCGCGAACACCACGAGCGTCAGCAGGCCTGACTGAAACGCGTTCATTCCGAAGCCAAGTTGAAACATCAGCGGCAGCAGAAACGGCACCGCGCTGATCGACACGCGAAAGAGCGACCCGCCGCCCATCGCGACGGCGAACGTCTTCGCGCGAAACGCGGAAAGATCGACGACGGGATGAGGGCTGCGTCGCAGATGAAGCAGCGCGGCGACGCCCGCGGCCAGTCCGCCCGCGAGAAACGCGAGCGCTTCGCGCCACGGCGCGTCCGAGCGGCCGAGCAGTTCCATCGCGTACATGACGGCCGTGCCCGCGATGCCGCACAGCACGAAGCCGATCGTATCGAACGGGCGCCTCTGCGTGTCGCGCGCCGCACCGATGAAGCGCCACGCGAGCACGATGCCGACGATGCCGAGCGGCAGGTTCAGAAAGAAGATCCATCGCCACGACGAGTAAGTCGTGATGAAGCCGCCGAGCGGCGGTCCGATGACGGGCGCGACGAGCCCCGGCCACGTGATGATCGAAATCGCGCGCATCAGATCGTCTTTGGGCGTCGCGCGCAAAACGGCGAGACGTCCGACAGGCACCATCATCGCGCCGCCGATGCCCTGCACGATGCGCGCCGTCGTGAATTCGACGAGCCCATTGGTCATCCCGCATGCGACGGACGCCGCCGTGAACACCGCGAGCGCGGCCGTGAACACGTTGCGCACGCCGAAGCGGTCGGCGGCCCAGCCGCTGATCGGAATGAACACGGCGAGCGTCAGCAGATACGACGTAATGCCGATCGACAGATCGACGGCATGCACGCCGAACGAGCGCGCCATCTGCGGCAACGCGGTGGCGATGATCGTGCCATCGAGGTTCTCCATGAAGAACGCGGCGGCGACGAGCGTGACGATCAGCGACTGCCGCCTGTCCGCAGGACCGGATCGCGCAGTCGGCGTATCTGACATCGACATGACACTCCGAAGGTTGTAAGCGCATCGAAACCGGCCGCATCGCGTCGCGGCCAACTGACATTCTAGCCACGCACGCGTTTTGCGCGGACGTGGTAATTTCGCCGCTTGCCGTCTTGTCACCCGGCAAGACCAGCATTAAAGGAAGAGGGGAACAGTTCGATGGAATACCGCAGACTCGGCGATACGGACGTGCAGGTCAGCCTGATCGGTCTCGGCACGATGACGTGGGGCGAGCAGAACACGGAGCGCGACGCGCACGCGCAAATCGATTACGCGCTCGACCAGGGCATCACGCTGATCGACACCGCCGAAATGTATCCCGTGCCGCCGCGCGCTGAAACGCAGGGCTCGACGGAGCGCTACATCGGCACATGGATCGCGCAGCATCGCAGCGCGCGCGACAGGATCGTGCTCGCGACGAAAATCGCCGGCCCGGCGCGCCAGCCTCACAATCCGCGTCACATTCGCGGCGAGGGCAACCAGTTCGATCGCAAGAATCTCACTGAGGCGCTGCACGACAGCCTCAAGCGCCTGCAGACGGACTATGTCGACCTGTATCAGTTGCACTGGCCCGATCGCAGCACGATGACGTTTGGCCGTCCCGCCTATCCGTGGATCGACGATGCGTACACCGTGCCCATCGAAGAGACGCTTTCCGTGCTCGCCGATTTCGTGAAGGAAGGGAAGGTGCGTCATATCGGCGTGTCGAACGAAACGCCGTGGGGCGTCGCGCAGTTCCTGCGCGCATCGGAGAAGCTCGGCTTGCCTCGCATCGTGTCGATCCAGAACCCGTACAGCCTGCTGAACCGCGCGTTCGAAGCGGGGCTCTCCGAGTTCTCGCATCGCGAGCATGTCGGTTTGCTCGCGTATTCGCCGCTCGCGTTCGGCTGGCTGTCGGGCAAGTACGAAGGCGGCGCGCGTCCGGCGGGCGCGCGCATCTCGCTGTTCGAGCGCTTCCAGCGCTATAGCAAGCCGCAAGCCATCCAGGCGACGTCGCGCTATGTGGAACTGGCGAAGCGCCACGGCCTGTCGCCCGCGCAATTCGCGCTCGCGTTCGTCAACAGCCGGCCGTTCGTGACGAGCAATCTGATCGGCGCAACGTCGCTCGATCAGTTGAAAGAGAACATTGCGAGCATCGACGTGAAGCTGTCGCCGGAAGCGCTCGCCGAGATCGACGCGCTGCACGAACTGCAGCCGAATCCGGCACCCTGAGCGCTTCGTTGAGTTTTCGTGCGCCGCGGCATGCGTGCCGTGGCGCGCTCATCGAGCGACGGCATAGCAAGACCAAAAAGACACGCGATGCGCCACATCGCCGTGCAAACTCGCGTACGATAGCGCGCTTGCACATTTTCATGCGTTTTCGCGGGCCTTCGCGTGCATTCACGCGCCTTCGCCAGCCTTCGCGATAGCGGCCGTAACGCCGGCCGCTGCATTCCGAGCTCCGTTCGATAGCCGCTTGCGCGCTCCGCATGATCAGCGCGACGCCGCGCACCCAATGCTGTGCACGGGCCGCGTGCGGCATACAATGCACGATGCTGACCTTGCACGCGCCGAACGGACGGGCCCGGCGCGATCCAAGCGACACCCAAGCGACACCCAAGCGACACCCAAGCGAACCGACCACGACGATGAACACCTCGCGCTCCACCACCCCGATCGCCGCCTCGACATGGCCGATTTTCGTGCTGCTCGCCATTGCCGGGCTTTTCTACGTCAAATGGTTTCCGTATTACAACCGCGCGTTCACCGCGGCGTCGACGCATTCGATCGGCGCGTCGATCCTGATGGGCAGCGCGGCGAGCCCGCCCGCGCCGTCGTGGAGCGCGGCGCTCGGCTATGCGCTCGCCTATGGCAAGGCGATCTGGCAGGCGATGGTGCTCGGCCTGCTGCTCGGCTCGGCCGTGCAGGCGCTCTTGCCCGCGCACTGGGTTGCGCGGTTGCTGGGCAAGACGGGATTCGGCAGTGTCGCGGCAGGCGGCTTGCTGTCGTTGCCCGGCATGATGTGCACGTGCTGCGCGGCGCCCGTCGTCGCCGGATTGCGCGAGCGGCAGGCATCGCCCGGCGGCGCGATTGCATTCTGGCTCGGCAATTCGGTGCTGAACCCGGCGACGCTCGTCTTCATGGGCTTCGTGCTCGGCTGGCAGTGGGCCGGACTGCGCGTGGTGCTCGGCGCCGCGATGGTGTTCGGGCTCGGCTATCTGGTGAACCGGCTCGTCGGCCCCGCCGAAGCGCAAGCGGCCGATGCGCGCCTCGTCGAGCTCGTCGACGAGCAGCGCTCGGGCAGTCCGTTCGTCCGCTGGGTCACGATTTTCGTGCGGATGGCCGTGCGCCTCGTGCCGGAATACATCGTGCTCGTCCTGCTGCTCGGCGCGGCGCGCGCGTGGCTGTTCCCGCATGTCAGCCCGGAAATCGGCAACGACTTCGTGTGGATCGTCGCGCTGGCCGTCGCCGGCATGCTGTTCGTGATCCCGACCGCAGGCGAAGTGCCCATCATTCAGGCGATGCTGTCGCTCGGCATGGGCGTCGGCCCGGCCGGCGCGCTGCTGATGACGCTGCCGCCCATCAGCGTGCCGTCGCTGGCGATGCTCGCGCGCTCGTTCCGTCCGCGCGTGCTGACGATCGTGGCCGTTTCGGTGGTCGGCTTCGGCATCGTCGGCGGGCTGCTGGCCGTGGCGTTGCGATTCTGACGAATCGCCTGATATCAAACCCAGCGCCGTTGTGCCGAATCTCGTCCTAAACTGGGAAGCAGGGAGCTGGCGCGCGGTCTGCTGCACAGTAAGGCGCGTATGGCGCGCGGCGAGTGGTACGATGGCGCCCCTCGAAGCTGGCGAGCGGAAGAAGCGCGAAAGAGCGCGAAAATGCGCGGCAACGGCGCGATAGTCGCGCGTCGATTGCGTAGCCCTCGTGTGGTAATTCGTGTGGCAATTCGCGTGGCATCGCAACGCGGCAGCGCACCGGCAAAGCGGTGAACAACCGCCAATCAGTCAATCCAGGACAACGCATGGCCCAACAAAAGACCAATCCGAAACTCGAGCAGGCGCTGACGCGCGGGGATCTCGCTATCCGTCAGGCGAACTCGGCGCGCGCGACGGCAGTGCTACGTGCACTGGGCAAGATGATCATCGACGCTTCCGCGACGATCGGCGTCGAGGCGCACACGTCGATTCCCGACGGCGACCGCATTTACGATCCCGTCGACGGCCTGTGGCCGCAGGCGTTGTTGGTCTCGCTCGATGGCCCCGTCGAAGAAGCGGACCCGGAAGAATTGCGCACGATCCGCCTGCGCTCCGACGATCCGGGCACGATGTTCCGCGTCGAGTGGCATCGCGCGGACGGCAAGATCGGGCGCCAGGAAGGCGGCCCGTTCGCGACCGTCGAATTCATCTCCGACGTCGACGTGCCGTGGTCGGACGACGAAGAGTGATCTGATTCGATCAGCCCGAGGGCGCCGCGCGTGGGCGAATATCCTGCGCGCGGCGCCCTCAGCGCATCATCCGTCGGCGGAACAGCACCGCCGACACGCAGAACGGCACCACCACATACGCGGCGAGCACGGCGATATGCAATGCGGCATCGTCGAGCGGACGCGCAAGCATCGCCGGCCGGATCAGGTCCACCGCATGCGCGAGCGGCAGCAGTTGCGCTGCCATTTGCGCGGCGGGCGGCAACTGCGAGAGCGGGAAGAACACGCCCGACAGCAGCAGCATCGGCGTCAACACCAGCGTCTGATAAAACATGAAGAAATCGTACGATGGCGCGAGCGCCGTCACGATCATCGCGGTGCTGGCGAACGCGAGACCCGCGAGCACGATGACAGGCAGCGCGAGCAACATCGACGGAAAGCTTGCGTAACCGAGCGCGCCCGCCACCAGCATGATCGCGACGCCGGACAGCACGGCCTTGCTGCCCGCCCACACGACCTCGCCGAGCACGATGTCGCCGAGCGTGAGCGGCGTGTGCATGATCGCCTCCCACGTGCGTTGCACGTGCATCCGCGAAAAGCCCGAATACATCGATTCGAAGCTCGCCGACATCATCACGCTCGACGGGACCGTGCCCGCCGCGAGAAACGCGATGTACGACACGCCGTCGACATGTCCGACCATCAGCCCGAGCCCGAAGCCGAGCCCGAACAGATAGATCATCGGATCGGCGAGATTGCCGAACATCGACGCGAGCGCGAGCTTGCGCCACACCAGATAGTTGCGCCGCCACACGGCAATCCAGTTGACGGCGTTCGCCGGCAGCGCGGCGAAGCGCTCGCGCATCGGCTCGGTATGTTCGGGGGTGTCGTATGTGCGTGCGTCCATTTGTCGTGGTATCGCTTGCCTATGCGTTTCGTTGCGATCGTGGCGTGAGCGTCAGTCCTGCATCTCGCGGCCGGTGAGCCGCAAGAACACATCTTCGAGATTCGCGGGCCGGTGCAGATAACGCAGCCCCGCGCGCTGCTTCAGCCGCGCATGAACCGGCTGCGGATCGTCGACATAGCAGAAGAGCGTCTCGCCGCTGATTTCCGTGCGCACCGAAAGCGGCGCGAGTTCATCGCGCAGCGCGACGGGATCAGGGCCGTACACCTCGATCACGTCGCAGCCTATTTCCGAAGCAATCAGTTCGTTGGGCGCGCCTTCCGCGATCTTGCGTCCTTCTTCGATCACGCATAGCCGGTGACACAGACGCTCCGCCTCTTCCATGAAGTGCGTGGTGAGCAGAATCGTCTTGCCTCGTCCGAGCAGCGAGCGCAGCCGTTCCCAGATCAGATGACGCGCTTGCGGATCGAGTCCTGTGGTCGGCTCGTCCATGACCAGTACGTCGGGATCGTTGATCAGCGCGCGAGCGAGCGTGAGACGCCGCTTCATGCCGCCCGACAGTTCGCTGACGCGCGCATCGGCCTTGCTCTCCAGCCGCGCGAATTCGAGCAGCATCGGCACCATCTCGCGGCACTTCGCGGCGGACAGACCGAAGTAGCGGCCGAAGACGAGCAGGTTTTCGCGGACCGTGAAGTCGGGATCGAGATTGTCGAATTGCGGCACGACGCCGACGCGTGCCCGCGCGAATCGCGAGCGGCCCGGGATCGGTTCGCCGCACAGCCGGATCGTGCCGGCGTCGGGCGCGGCGATGCCGAGCAGCATGCGAAGCGTCGTCGTCTTGCCCGCGCCGTTCGGACCCAGCAGTCCGAAACATTCGCCGGCGCGCACGTGAAACGACAAGCCGTCGACGACAGCCTTGCCGCCATAGCGTTTCTCGACGCAATGAAACTCGATTGCAGCTTCAGACATACGAAGACGAATGCTCCATGAGTGTGCGCGACGGCGGCAGGACGTGGTGCAAAGCGCAAGTCGGCTGCCTATTCTAGGGCATCGGGCTCGGCGCGTTTGGCGCGCCGACACGCATCGCTGGCGGCTGGTTGCGCGATATTGCGGCGCGTCATGCCCGACTGCGCGCTGCCACGCACTTAGCGTTTTCCATCCCTTGCATGTCGAATTGCGGCGCACCATGATGCAAGAGAGACCGCGATGGTCGCGGAAGGGGGGAAACCGAAATGGCGAGCTACAAGAAGATTCTGCTGTGTTACGACGGCTCGCGCGAAGGCCGCAAGGCGCTGCGTTGCGGCGCGGATCTGGCGCTCGATCTGCAGGCGGAAACGCATCTGCTGTCGGTCGTCGACATGCGCTCGAGCATCGCGCAAAGCGCAGGCCTGTTGACGGATGTCGCATGCGGCAGCTTCGAGAAGACGGCACGCGAAATATTGCAGGAAGGCGTCGACTGGCTCACGCAACGCGGCGTGCGGGCGACGGGGCATTTCGCGTTCGGTCATCCTATCGATGAAATCGCGTCGCTCGCCGACGAGTTGCATGTCGATCTCGTCGTCGTCGGGCATCGCTGCCGCACCGGGTTGTCGCGCTGGTGGATGGGCGCGGGCAATACGCCGCTGCTCGATCGCGTGTCGTGCAGCATTCTCGTCGCGTGCTCGTCGCCTGCAGAAGAGGCGCAAGCGGCAGCCTGAAGCGCCGCTTGCGGTTCGGCCCGGTTGAATGGAAGCGGTCAGCCGTTCAGATCGACGGCTGACAGCTTCCAGTTGAAGAGCCCCTGGCGACGGAAGATCGCGGAATAGCGCGTATCGCCGACGCCATGCTGATACGTCACAACGAACTCGTTGATGCCGCGATAGCCCGCCTTCGTTTCCGGCGGCTGAGGCGGCGCGCCGTTGGGTGTGTTCTTGCTCGTGCCGTTGCCTGTGCCGTTGGCTGTGTTCGAGCCCGGCGTGGGACGTCGCGCTGAATTGTCAGGCGGCGCGGCGGACGGCGCAGCAGGCGGCGAAGGCGGTCGCTCGCCCGGTTCGCCGCGCGGCGGTATGCCATTGAGCAATGCCGCGACGCCATCGGGCGTTGCATACGCATCGACGAGCGGACCAATCAACGCTACACCGATCATCGCGCCGATCGCGGCGAGCGGATTGCCGTTCTGCTGCACGTCGAGCCGGCGCGTCAGCAGTCCCGTCACCTGCAGCTTCAGGCTTTCGCGCAGCGCCAGATAATCGACGTACTCGTTGACCGTTGCCACATCGCGCGCATCGGCGGCGCGTTTGAGCCGGTCGAGTGCGATGTACGGCGACGCATACGCGAAGCCCAACGCGGCGACGATGACGATCACGATCAACGTGATCAGCAGCGGCCGGCTTACCCGGCCTTTCATGCGTACCAAGCCTGCCATTGCGCGGGACTCTCCGTTTTCAATGTCGATCTCATGTGGACCCGATCGACGTCAAAACGATCCCGCAAAGTTGAACGCCCGAACATGTGTCCTGTGGCTTTAACGTTGCATGCGCAGCGCTTGCATGGCGAATGACGTTTTTTCGACGACGCTCGCGATGTTCACGCATCAGCAAGCGACTACGCGACGAAGGCGACGCCATGTGTGCGCATCAAGCCGCTTGCCTCGCCAGACGATCGTCTTCCTCGGCAATTGCGTGATCGATCATCCGGCACACGGCTTCCATCGTGCCGACCATGATCGTGCGCGACGGACCGTGATAGACCCGCACCGGCGCGCGGCGCGCGGGCTCCGCATTGAGCGCGGAGTTCAGCGACACGCGCGCGAACGCCGGTTGCGCGGACGGCAGCGGCTGAGGTTGTTCATCGAACAGCGACGCGGTGCGGCCCTTGATGCTGGACGCGGCATTCGACGCCAGCGTGACGAGCGGCTCGCAAGGGACGAGGCTGCGCAGATGACGCAGACGGCCGAACTGGCGAAAAGGCAGCAAGCGGGCAAGACGGTCCATGAGTCTCTCCAGACAGTGTTCAGATAATCAGAATTCCGTCGGCCGGATCAGTCCGACCGCGATGCCTTCCAGCGCGAATTCCGCGCTGCCGGCCTGAACAAAAATGTTTTCGTAATCGGGGTTCTCGGCGATCAGTTCGATGCCGTTCGGACGGCGCTTCAGGCGCTTCACAGTCACGTCGTCACCCAGACGCGCAACGATGATCTGGCCGTCTTTCGCTTCGCTCTTTTTCTGCACTGCGAGCAGGTCGCCGTCGAAGATGCCGGCGTCGCGCATCGACAGGCCGCGCACTTTCAGCAGGTAGTCGGGCTTGCTCGAGAAGAGCGCCGGGTCGCAGGTATAGGTCTGCGAGATATGTTCTTGCGCGAGGATCGGGCTGCCCGCAGCAACACGGCCGATCAGCGGCAGCGACAACTGCATGATGCTCGCGTGCGGCAGCGTGAACTGATGCGGCGAGTCGTCCGAGCCCGTGATGAGCCGAATGCCGCGCGACGCGCCTGCCGCCAGTTCGATCACGCCTTTGCGCGCCAATGCCCTCAAATGCTCTTCCGCCGAGTTGGCAGAGCTGAAGCCGAGTTCCGCCGCGATTTCGGCACGCGTGGGCGGAAAGCCCGTGCGCTCGATGGCGCGGCGGATCAGATCGAAAACCTGCTGCTGTCGTGCGGTGAGTTTGGTCATGGCGCCACTGTATGGATAGACAGGTGACTGTATTTTTATACAGTATTCGGCGCATTTCAAGCTTTACTTTAAGTTCGTCGCGGCGGGTGACGTGCAAGCGTCGAAAACCGGCGTCGTGACAGCGCACACGACGTCGCGACGAACGCCAGGCAGTTCTTTACCACGTTTGCATATTAAAAAATGAAGAAACATTATTTTTAATGATGAAAGCCCTTCGATAGACTGGCCTCCACTGATGCAACAGCAGCGCAGAAGCCGCGCCAAAGCCGCTTCCAGCTTGCGAAGCAGCGAATTTCGGCAGGCAGCGGAAGCGCCGGACGAGCGAAATCAAACCAACAAGACGGGAGAAGGTCGATGGGCAATCGGAATACGGGGTTCGCGGATGCGGTGACGATCAAGGCGCGCATGCCGGAAGACGGCGGCGCGAAACGGTTCATCGCGGCGCTTGCGCTGGGCGTGGCGTCGGCCGTCGGCATGATCTCGCAGGCGCACGCCGACACGACGCTGCTGAACGTGTCGTACGACCCGACCCGCGAGCTGTATCAGGACGTCAACCAGGCGTTCGGCAAGGAATGGAAGGCGAAGACGGGCGAGTCGGTCACGTTCAAGCAGTCGCACGGCGGCTCGGGCGCGCAGGCGCGCTCGGTGCTCGACGGCCTGCAGGCGGACGTCGTCACGCTGGCGCTCGCCTACGACATCGACGCGCTCGCCACGAAGGGCATCGTCGACAAGAACTGGCAGAAGCGCCTGCCCGACAACGCGTCGCCGTACACGTCGACGATCGTGTTCCTCGTGCGCAAGGGCAACCCGAAGCACATCAAGGACTGGGACGATCTCGTAAAGCCGGGCGTGTCGATCGTGACGCCGAATCCGAAGACCTCGGGCGGCGCGCGCTGGAACTATCTGGCCGCGTGGGCGTATGCGGCGCATCAGCCGGGCGGCAACGACCAGAGGGCGAAAGAGTTCGTCACGAAGCTGTACAAAAACGCCGGCGTGCTCGACTCCGGCGCGCGCGGCGCGACGACGAGCTTCGTGCAGCGGGGCATTGGCGATGTGCTGATCGCGTGGGAAAACGAGGCGTTCCTGTCGGTCAAGGAATTCGGCACGGACAAGTTCGAGATCGTGGTGCCGTCAGCGAGCATTCTGGCCGAGCCGCCCGTGGCCGTGGTCGACAAGGTGGTGGACAAGCACGGCACGCGCAAGCTCGCCGAAGCGTATCTGAACTTCCTGTATAGCGACGAAGGCCAGGAGATCGCAGCGAGGAACTTCTATCGTCCGCGCTCGAACAAGGTGCCCGCCGCGCTGACCGCGAAGTTTCCGAAGCTGAAGCTGTACACGGTCGACGACTCGTTCGGCGGCTGGGCGAATGCGCAGAAGACGCACTTTGCCGATGGCGGCGTGTTCGATTCGATTTACCAGCCGCAATGACATAGCGAGGCTGTGGAACGGAGCGCGTCCGCGTGGCGCGCTTTCGGCTGCTTACGGCGACAGACGAGTAGCGCACATGCGGGCGACGCATGGGCCATCCACGCGCCGCGACGCACAACCCTGAAGGGCATGAGCATGACGACGTTTAACCTGCGCAAGCCGAGCGCGATTCCCGGCTTTGGCTTGACGCTCGGTATCACGGTGGCGTATCTGAGCCTCGTGGTGCTGATTCCGCTGGCGGCCACTTTCCTCAAGACGGCGACGCTCGACTGGAGCCACTTCGAGCGCGCCGTCACGTCGCCGCGCGTGCTCGCGTCGTACCGGCTGACGTTTTTCGCGGCGCTCGGCGGCGCGCTGATCAACGCGGCCTTCGGTTTTCTCGTCGCGTGGGTGCTGGTGCGCTACCGCTTTCCGCTCAAGCGGATCGTCGATGCCATCGTCGATCTGCCGTTCGCGCTGCCGACGTCCGTCGCCGGCATTTCTCTCGCGGCGATCTATTCGGGCAACGGCTGGATCGGCCAGTTTCTCGAGCCGCTCGGCATCAAGATCGCGTTCACGCCCGCAGGCGTGCTCGTCGCGCTGACGTTCATCGGCTTGCCGTTCGTCGTGCGCACCGTGCAGCCCGTGCTCGAAGAGTTCGAGCGCGAGCAGGAAGAGGCGGCCGCGTGCCTGGGCGCGTCGCGCTGGCTGACGTTCCGGCGCGTCGTGTTGCCCGCTGTGTTTCCCGCGCTGCTGACGGGCTTCGCGCTGGCATTTGCGCGAGCGCTCGGCGAATACGGCTCGGTGATTTTCATCGCGGGCAACGTGCCGATGAAATCGGAGATCACGTCGCTGCTGATCATCACGAAGCTCGAGCAATACGACTATGCAGGCGCGACGGCGCTCGCCGTCGTGATGCTGGTGGTGTCGTTCGCGATGCTGCTGTTGATCAACACGCTGCAATGGTATTTGCAGCGGCGCACGAGCCGCATGCGCACGGTGCCTTCCGTGGCGGGCGCAGCGACGCATGCCGCCGCGCTGACGGGAGGTGCGCAATGAGCAGGAATTCCGCGGTGATCTCGCGCGCGCCCGTGGGCAATGCGAGTGCCGCGCGTCGCCCCGATCCCGTGACAGAGCCGCGCGCCGTGCGATGGATACTGACGGCCATCGCGCTGCTGTTTCTCGCGCTCTTTCTGGTGCTGCCGCTCGCCGCCGTGTTTTATCAGGCGCTCGCCAAAGGCATCGCGTTCTACTTCGAGTCGCTCGCCGATCCCGATGCCGTGTCCGCGATCAAGCTCACGCTGCTGACGGCCGCGATCGCCGTGCCGCTCAATCTCGCGTTCGGGCTCGCGGCGTCGTGGTGCATCGCGAAGTTCGAGTTTCGCGGCAAGGCGCTCTTGACCACGCTGATCGATTTGCCGTTCTCGGTGTCGCCCGTGATCTCCGGTTTGATCTACGTGCTGATGTTCGGCGCGCAAGGCTGGTTCGGCCCATGGCTCGCGAATCATGACGTGCAGATCATCTTCGCGGTGCCGGGCATCGTGCTCGCGACGATCTTCGTCACGTTCCCGTTCGTCGCGCGCGAGCTGATTCCGTTGATGCAGGCGCAAGGCAACGACGAAGAAGAGGCCGCGCATGTGCTCGGCGCGTCGGGCTGGCAGATGTTCCGGCGCGTCACGCTGCCGAACGTCAAATGGGGCCTGCTGTATGGCGTCATCCTGTGCAACGCGCGGGCGATGGGTGAGTTCGGCGCGGTATCGGTGGTGTCGGGCCATATTCGCGGACAGACGGACACGATGCCGCTGCACGTCGAGATTCTCTACAACGAATATAACTTTTCGGCGGCGTTCGCCGTGGCGTCGCTGCTCGCATTGCTCGCGCTCGTGACGCTCGGACTCAAGCTGCTCGCCGAGCGTCATCTGTCCGCGCAACTGTCGGGCGCGCGCGATGTGCCCGCGCATGCCGGTCCCGTTCAGTCCTCCGGTGCGGCGCCGCACGCGCGCGCGGCACATTCGGTTCAGTAAGGAGAGTGGTCGAAGATGGGCATCACCGTACGCAATCTGCAAAAACGCTTTGGCGACTTCACTGCGCTCGATGACGTCTCGCTCGATTTTCCGCCGGGCGAACTCGTCGCGCTGCTCGGGCCCTCGGGCTGTGGCAAGACCACGCTGCTGCGCGTGATCGCGGGCCTCGAATACGCGGACGCAGGCGAGGTCCTGCTGCAAGGCCAGGACGTCGCGGAAGTGGGCGCGCGCGAGCGCAACGTCGGCTTCGTGTTCCAGCACTACGCGCTGTTCCGCCATATGACCGTGTTCGAGAACGTCGCATTCGGCCTGCGCGTGAAGCCGCGCAAGGAGCGTCCTTCGGAAGCGGCGATTCGCGAGAAGGTGCACGAACTGCTGAAACTCGTGCAGCTCGACTGGCTCGCGCAGCGCTATCCGTCGGAGCTGTCGGGCGGACAGCGGCAACGGATCGCACTGGCGCGCGCGCTCGCCGTCGAGCCGAAAGTGCTGTTGCTCGACGAACCGTTCGGCGCGCTCGACGCAAAGGTGCGCAAGGAACTGCGCAGCTGGCTGCGGCGGTTGCACGACGATCTGCATATCTCGACGATCTTCGTCACGCATGACCAGGAAGAAGCGCTCGAAGTCGCGGACCGCATCGTCGTGCTGAATCACGGACACGTCGAGCAGGTCGGCAGCCCGCAAGACGTGTACGATCATCCGCAGACGTCATTCGTCTACGAGTTTCTCGGCGCGGCGAACCGGCTGCATGGCAGCGTCGACGACAAGGGCTTCGTCGTCGATGGCGCCGCGCAGCCGATCGCGATCGACGCGCATTTCGAGGGCCCGGCCTTCGCGTATGTGCGTCCGCACGATCTCGTGCTGTATCCGCAGTCGGCGGGGCATCGCGAGGGCATCGTGGTCGGCGTGCGGCGCGTGGTGACGCTGGGCGGCTCGGTGCGCGTCGAGCTCGAAGCGCGCGAAGGCCATGTGCTCGAAGCGGAGCTCGATCGCGAGGCATGGCGCGGGCTGCAACTGGCCGTCGGCGATGGCGCGACGGCCGTGCCGCGCGCGCTGCGCGTGTTTCCCGCGCAGTGACTGGTGCGTTCGTTTTCCATCATGCAGCTAACAACAAATTGACTCTGGCCGAACCGGAGACTTCAACATGAATTTCCAGCAATTGCGTTTCGTGCGCGAAGCCGTGCGGCAGAACATGAACCTGACGGAAGTCGCGAACGTGCTGTACACGTCGCAGTCGGGCGTATCGAAGCAGATCAAGGACCTCGAAGACGAACTCGGCGTCGACATCTTCATCCGGCGCGGCAAGCGCCTGACGGGCCTCACCGAGCCCGGCAAGGCCGTGCATCAGCTGATCGAGCGGATGCTGCTCGATGCGGAAAACCTGCGCCGCGTCGCGCGTCAATACGCGGATCAGGACAACGGCCATCTCGTCGTCGCAACGACGCACACGCAGGCACGCTACGCGCTGCCGAAAGTGGTGCGCCAGTTCACCGAGGTCTATCCGAAGGTGCATCTCGCGTTGCGCCAGGGCAGTCCGCAGCAGATCGCGCAGATGATCATCAACGGCGAAGCGGACATCGGCATTTCGACGGAGGCGCTCGACCGTTATCCCGACATCCTGACGTTCCCGTGCTATTCGTGGCATCACATCGTGGTCGTGCCTAAAGATCACCCGCTCGTGGGCCGCGAAAACCTGACGCTCGAAGAGATCGCGGAGTACCCGATCGTCACGTATGACCAGGACTTCACGGGCCGCTCGCATATCGACCAGGCGTTCGCGAAGGTGGGCGCGCTGCCCGACGTCGTGCTGACGGCCATCGACGCCGATGTGATCAAGACCTACGTCGAGCTCGGCATGGGCATCGGCATCGTCGCGGCGATGGCGTTCGATCCGAAGCGCGACACGGAGCTCGTCGCGCTCGACACGCAACATCTGTTCGAAGCGAGCACGACGCGTGTCGGCTTGCGCAAGGGCGCGTTTTTGCGCGGCTACGCGTATCGGTTGATCGAGATGTTCGCGCCGCAACTGCACGAAGCGGACATCGCGAGCCAGTTGCGCGAAGCGGCCTGAGCGCGGTAAGCGGCACGAGCGCGGCATGAGCGCGGCATAGGTCTCGAAGGCGTCGCGAGCCTCGCGCGAAGGCTCGCGTTTTCATCGATGGCGGCGGCGAGCGCATCGCTTACAATCGCCGCCATGAATACCTCTACCACTACCTCTACATCGTCCGCGTTGCCGCGCATCGCCGTGCTGGCCACGGGCGGCACGATCGCGGGCGCGGCGCCCGATGCAACCAATACGTCGGGCTATCAGGCGGGCGTCGTCGGCGTCGGTCAACTGCTCGCGGCCGTGCCGTCGCTCGCGACGGTGGCGAACGTGCAGGCCGAGCAGGTCGCGAGCGTCGACAGCAAGGACATGGCGCTCGCGCTGTGGACAAAGCTCGCGCAGCGCGTCGACGAACTGCTGGCTTCCGGCGAGATCGACGGCGTCGTCATCACGCACGGCACCGACACGCTCGAAGAAACTGCGTACCTGCTGCACCTCACGGTCAAGAGCAACAAGCCCGTCGTGGTGACGGCGGCGATGCGGCCGTCGTCGGCGTTGTCGGCCGATGGTCCGCTGAATCTGCTCAACGCGGTGACGGTCGCGGGCAGCGCGCAGGCCAAGGGGCAGGGCGTGCTCGTCGCGTTCAACAACCGCATCCATAGCGCGCGCGATGTCGTGAAGACGAGCACCTATGCCGTCGATGCGTTTCACTCGCCGGAAATCGGCGCGCTCGGCTGGGTGCAGGATGGACGCGTCGAGTTTCAGCGTGTCGTCGTGCGGCCGCATACGACGGCGACGCCGTTCGCGATCGCACCGACCCGCGCGCAATGGCCCGTCGTCGAAATCGTGGCGAGCTACGCGGGCGCGTCGCGCATTGCCGTCGATGCGCTCGTCGCTGCGGGCGTGAAGGGCATCGTCGTCGCGGGCACGGGCAACGGCTCGATTCATGCGACTTTGCAGACGGCGCTCGCCGAGGCCGCGGCAAAGGGCGTGGCGATCGTGCGCTCGTCGCGCGTCGGCTCGGGGCACGTGATGCGCAACGGCGCCGCTTCCGACGATGTGCTCGGCTTCGTGACGGCGGGCGCGCTCAATCCATACAAGGCGCGCGTGCTGTTGATGCTCGCGCTGTCGGCGGGACACGCGACGCCGGTTGTATTGCAACAGATGTTCGATACTTACTGAGCCGTCCCGCACGAAGGCAGCCGGTTATATCGCAAATCGCTTTCCGCAAGCCTTATCGCGTTCGTCCTTTGCCGCCGCCGCGACGCCAGTGACTTCGGCGCCTTCGCGCGCGCTTTCCGTCCACGTTCCCGCAAGCCACGCAATCTGCATCGACGATGACTCGCGTCACGTCGATGCAGGCCGGCATCCGTTCCTACGTTCGCGGCAACATCGTCTATAACAATCAATAGCCAGACGATTGAGGCACGCAAATCTTCATCACCTGAAACGCCCGAAACGTTCATGTCTTTCCAGTAGTTGCAATTCCAACAAACGGCATCACGATTAATGGAGACATCACGATGAACGCAATTCCGAGGCTGCTGCCGCTCGCGGTCAGCGCGGCGCTCGCGGTCCTGCCCGCTGCGCAGGCAGCTCAGGACAACGTCCAGGCGTTGTCGAACTTCAAGACGACGGGCAATACCAAGCCGGCCGAAGTGGTGCCGCAGACAGGTCCGCGCGCCGAAGCGCTGCGCGAGAACCTGAAGGCGATCAAGCTGCCGCCCGGCTTCAAGATCGAGCTGTATGCCGTCGTGCCCGAGGCGCGCGCGATGGCAATCGAGCCGTCGACGGGCGTCGTCTTCGTCGGTACGTACAAGGATCATGTGTGGCAGGTGACGGACCGCACGAAGCGGCGCGTCGCCGACGATGTCGTGCAGTTCGCCAGTTCCGTGAACTTCAAGGTGCCCAACGGCGTGTGCTTCTCGGCAGACGGCGTGCTGTACATCGTCGAGCAGAACCGCGTGCTGGGGTTTCCCGCCGCGCAATTCTTCGGCGAACGCGGGCCCGACGTCGCGGCCGCTGTCGTCGTGCCGCAAGGCAAGCTGATTCCGACGCAGTTCGAAAGCTTCAACCACGGCGCGCGCTACTGCCGCGTCGGGCCGGACAAGAAGCTGTATATCGCGCTGGGCCAGCCGTGGAACGTGCCGCCCAGGGACAAGCTCGCCGAGCTCGACAGAAACGGTCTGGCAGGCATCATCCGCATGGATCAGAACGGCAAGAACCGCGAGGTCTATGCGCATGGCGTGCGCAATTCGGTGGGACTCGATTTCAACCCGAAAGACAAGACGCTCTGGTTCACCGACAACCAGGTGGACGGCATGGGCGACGACATCCCGCCCGGCGAGCTCAATCACGCGACGAAGGCGGGTGAGAACTTCGGCTTTCCGTGGTACGGCGGCGGCAAGGTGCGTACGGAAGAGTACAAGAAGGAGACGCCGCCCGCAGGCGTCGTGTTTCCCGTCGTCGAGTACGCGGCGCATGCGGCCGACCTCGGCATGACGTTCTATACGGGCAAGATGTTCCCGACGAAGTACCAGGGCGGCATCTTCGACGCCGAGCACGGTTCATGGAACCGCACGAAACCGGTTGGCGCGCGCATCATGTTCACGCCTGTCAAGGATGATGGCAGCGTCGGCGAGACGGAAGTGTTTGCGGAAGGCTGGCTCACGCGGAACGGCGAGTACATGGGGCGTCCCGTCGACGTGCAGGTGTTGCAGGACGGATCGCTGCTCGTATCCGACGACTACGCGGGCGCGATCTATCGGATCTCTTATTCGAAGTAATTGCATTGCCGGCCTCAGCCGATGGCCAGCATGTAGTGCGACTGCCAATCCGACGACAGTCGTTTGAAAAGCGGTTCGAAAAGCGGTTCGACAATCCGACAGCAGGACACCCGACGATGACGTCTGACCGACCAAGGCTTCCCCGGCATCGCCGGGTGCCGCTGCGGACCCCACTTGCCGCCCTCAGCCCAGAGCGGCTTGATTTGCCCGATCCGATGCGTGCCGCGCGCCGGACCGGGCGCCCCACCAGTGCGCTGTCGTGAACATCACACGACAGCTTGCGTTGCCTGCTTCTACTCGATAAAGAAGGCCCCGAAACTCAGGCCGCTTTCTGATCGGCGGCGGGTGCCTGCGCGACTTCGAAGTTCGCCATGATTTCGAGCGCGCGGACCATCGCCGAGTGATCCCATGCCTTGCCGCCGTTCGCCGCGCAGACGCTGAAGAGTTGCTGCGCGCTCGCCGTGTGCGGCAACGCGATGCCCAGCTTGCGCGCGCCGTCGAGTGCGAGGTTCAGGTCCTTCTGGTGCAGTTCGATGCGGAAGCCCGGGTTGAACGTGCGCTTCGTCATGCGCTCGCCGTGCACTTCGAGAATGCGCGACGATGCGAAGCCGCCCATCAGCGCCTTGCGCACGCGCTCAGGATCGGCGCCCGAACGCGCGGCGAACAGCAGCGCTTCCGCGACGGCTTCGATGTTCAGCGCGACGATGATCTGGTTCGCGACCTTGCAGGTCTGGCCTGCGCCGTTGTCGCCGATCAGCGAAACGTTCTTGCCCATCAGGTCGAAGAGCGGCTTGGCGAGATCGAAGGACTTTTGCGGGCCGCCGACCATGATCGTCAGTGTCGCATCGCGCGCGCCGATTTCCCCGCCGGAAACGGGCGCATCCAGATAGTCGCAGCCCAGCTCGTTGATCTTCTTCGCGAACGTCTGCGTGTCGAGAGGGGAGATCGAGCTCATGTCGATCACGAGTTTGCCCTTCGACAGACCCTTCGCGACGCCGTCATCGGCGAACAGCACGTTCGCGACGTCGGGCGTGTCGGGCACCATGACCACGACGATGTCGGCAGCCTGCGCGACAGCCGTCGAATCGGCGACGACCGTGGTCGTCCTGGC
This sequence comes from Paraburkholderia diazotrophica, assembly GCF_038900755.1. Taxonomy (GTDB): domain Bacteria; phylum Pseudomonadota; class Gammaproteobacteria; order Burkholderiales; family Burkholderiaceae; genus Paraburkholderia; species Paraburkholderia diazotrophica_A. Next base: position 283,051 of record NZ_JBBPEN010000005.1, on the reverse strand, counting down.
GAGATCTTCCGGCACCGGGTACGCGCCGTTGACGAACAGCGAATGGCCGCCCTTGATGAGGTTGCGCGCCATGTGCGAGCCCATGATGCCGAGGCCGATGAATCCGATCTTTGCCATTGATTAAGTCTCCAGAAATGAGGTTCGAAAAAATGTGCTCGTGTGCTGACGGGGTCGTGCCTTGATTTCAGGCCTTGATTTCAAGCCGCCAACTCAGGCGGACGCACGCGCGCGCTTCACGCCCGCGACGTTTTCCAGCCAGCCGAGGCCTTCCGTGGTCGTCGTGCGCGGCTTGTACTCGCAGCCGACGTAGCCCTGATAGCCGAGCGAATCGAGCAGATCGAACAGGAACCGATAGTTGATTTCGCCCGTGCCCGGCTCGTTGCGGCCCGGGTTGTCGGCGAGCTGGATGTGGGCGATGCGCGCGAAGTGCTTCCTGATCGTCGCGGCGAGTTCGCCTTCCATCCGTTGCATGTGATAGATGTCGTATTGCAGGAACAGGTTGTCGGAGCCGACGGCGTCGATCACGTCGAGCGTCTGCGCCGAGCGGTTCAGCGCGAAGCCCGGAATGTCGTACGAGTTGCATGGCTCGACGAGCAGCCGGATGCCTTCCTTCTTTAGCTCGGCGGCGGCGAAGCGCAGGTTGTCGACGATCGTCGCGCGCGCCTTGTCGGCATCGACGCCCTTCGGAATACCGACGAGGCAGTTCAGTTGCGGCACCTTCAGCGCTTTCGCGTATTCGATCGCGCGGCCCACGCCTTCCTGGAACTCGCCGACGCGGTCCGGCAGCGAAGCGATGCCACGCTCGCCTGCTTCCCAGTTGCCCGCGGGCAGGTTGTGCAGCACGAGCTTCAGCTTGTTCTGCGCGAGACGCTCCGACAGTTCGTTGATCTGATACGGGTAGGGGAACAGAAATTCGACAGCGTCGAAGCCCGCATCGGCGGCCGCGGCAAAGCGGTCGAGGAACGGCACTTCGTTGAACAGCATCGTGAGATTGGCGGCAAATTTCGGCATGTTGCTTTTTCTCTCTGGTCGGTCAAATTGAACAACGCGGTGCGCACGGACGCGCTTCGTTCGAAGCGCATCCATCCGGGTGAAGCGAATACAGCGGATACAGCAGGTATGGCGATCAGTCGAGCAGGCTGACGGCGCTCGGCGCATCGGCGCGCGTCAGGGCGAGCTCTTCGAACTCGTTGATCGCATCGATCTCGGTGCCCATCGAGATGTTCGTCACGCGCTCGAGAATCACTTCGACGACCACGGGCACGTTGAACTCGGAGAGCATCGACTGCGCTTTTTGCAGCGCGGGCTTGATGTCTTCCGGCTTGAACACGCGGATCGCCTTGCAGCCGAGGCCTTCCGCCACGGCGACGTGATCGACGCCATAGCCTTCGACTTCCGGCGCGTTGATGTTGTCGAACGCGAGCTGCACGCAGTAGTCCATGTCGAACGCGCGCTGTGCCTGGCGGATCAGGCCCAGATACGAGTTGTTCACGACGACGTGCACATACGGCAGCTTGAACTGCGCGCCCACGGCCAGCTCTTCGATCATGAACTGGAAGTCGTAGTCGCCCGACAGCGCGACGATCGGGCGTTGCGGATCGGCGGCGCGCACGCCGAGCGCAGCCGGAATCGTCCAGCCGAGCGGGCCGGCCTGGCCGCAGTTGATCCAGTTGCGCGCCTTGAACACGTGCAGGAACTGCGCGGCGGCGATCTGCGACAGGCCGATCGTGCTGACGTAGCAGGTGTCGCGGCCGAACACCTGGTTCATCTCTTCGTACACGCGCTGCGGCTTGATCGGCACGTTGTCGAAGTGCGTCTTGCGTTGCAGCGTGCGCTTGCGCGCCTGGCACTCTTCGACCCATGCGCCGCGGTCTTTCAGCTTGCCCGCCGCCTTCCATTCCTTCGCGACTTCGACGAACAGTTCGAGCGCGGCCTTCGCATCGGACACGATGCCGAGATCCGGGCCGAACACGCGGCCGATCTGCGTCGGCTCGATGTCGACGTGCACGAACTTGCGGCCCTTCGTGTAGACGTCGATGCTGCCCGTGTGACGGTTTGCCCAGCGGTTGCCGATGCCGAGCACGAAGTCGGACGCGAGCATCGTTGCGTTGCCGTAGCGATGCGACGTTTGCAGGCCGACCATGCCCGCCATCAGCGGGTGATCGTCGGGAATCGCGCCCCACGACATCAGCGTCGGGATCACGGGCACGCCGAGCGTTTCCGCGAACTGCACGAGCAGGTCTTCAGCGGCTGCATTGAGCACGCCGCCGCCGGACACGATCAGCGGCTTGTGCGCATCGTTGAGCATCGTGAGCGCTGCTTCGATCTGCTTGCGTGTCGCCGCGGGCTTGTAGACGGGCAGCGGCTCGTACGTGTCGATGTCGAACTCGATTTCGGCGAGCTGCACGTCGATCGGGAGATCGACCAGCACGGGACCCGGACGGCCCGAGCGCATCAGATGGAAAGCCTGCTGGAACACGCGCGGCACGAGCGCCGGCTCGCGCACGGTAACGGCCCACTTCGTGACGGGCTTCGCGATCGATTCGATATCGACGGCCTGGAAATCTTCCTTGTACAGACGCGCGCGCGGCGCCTGGCCCGTGATCGCGAGGATGGGGATCGAGTCGGCGGAAGCGGAGTAGAGGCCCGTGATCATATCGGTGCCCGCGGGGCCCGACGTGCCGATGCACACGCCGATATTGCCGGGCGCTGCACGCGTATAGCCTTCCGCCATGTGCGACGCGCCTTCGACGTGGCGCGCCAGCACGTGACTGATGTTGCCCGCCTTGCGTATGGCCGAGTACAACGGATTGATGGCGGCGCCCGGAACGCCGAAAGCCGTGTCGATGCCTTCTTTTTCGAGCACGAGCACTGCTGCGTCGACGGCTCTCATCTTGGCCATGTGTGTCTCCTGGAAGTCTGTCTTGCCGATGTGTCAAAGGGTGTGGAACACACTTTAAGACTGCATCCAAGGTTTGATAAGATCATCCACGGTCGCTTATTCCAAAACAAAAAGTATGGAATGTGGGCGGGGCGCCGGTTGGGGCGCGACGCAGGGAAATGGCCGTGGGACGGGCGTGCGGCCGGGTTGCGTGGGACAGGAGACGGGAATGGACCGCTTTAAACAGATCGAAACGTTCGTGCGCGTCGCGGACGCGGGCAGCCTCGCATCGGCGGCGCTCGAAGAGGGCGTGTCGCCCGTGATTCTCGGGCGGCGCATCGACGCGCTCGAGAAGCGGCTTGGCGTGAAACTGATGTACCGCTCGACACGGCGGCTCGTCGTCAGCGAAGAGGGCGCCGCGTTTCTCGAGCGCTGCCGGGGACTGCTCAGCGAATGGGATCAGGCGGAAAACGAGCTGATGGCGGGACGGCGCTCGGTGAACGGGCATCTGATCGTGTCGGCGCCCGCCGCGTTCGGACGCAAGCACGTCGCGCCGCTCGCGCCGGAATTCCTGAAGGACAAGCCGGAGCTGCAGGTTTCGTTCAATCTCACGGACCGTGTCGTCGACCTGGTGCGCGAGGGCTATGACCTGTCGATCCGCATCGGCGGCGCCGTCGATCCGAACTTCGTCGCGGTGAAGCTCGCAACGAACCGGCGCGTGGTGTGCGGCACGCCCGAATATTTCCGCAAGCACGGCAAGCCGAAGACGCTCGAAGACCTGCCGAGGCACAACTGCCTCGCGTTCAACCTGCAAGGCGGCCAGAACCGCGGCTGGTATTTCCGGCGCAACGGCAAGCTGACGACGGTGCGCGTCGGCGGCACGCTCGATTGCAACGACGGCGAGCTGCTGCACCGCTGGGTATCGGAGGGGCTCGGGCTCGGCTGGCGCTCGACGTGGGAAATCGATCAGCAGCTCGCGCGCGGCGAGCTCGAAACCGTGCTCGACGAATACGCGCTGCCCGATTACGACATCCTCGCCGTGTATCCGCAGCAGCGCTACGTGCCCGCGAAAGTGCGCTACTTCATCGACTATCTGAAAGAGGTGTACGCGCGGCCCGATTACTGGGCGAATGCGTAGGGCCAGCGCGTAGCACCAACGCATAGGCCAATGCATCGGGCCCATGCGTAGCGAGCTAGCCGACGACGATCATCCCGTTCATCGTCTCGTGTCCCGATCCGCAGAAGATGTCGCACAGAAAATCGACGTTGCCCGCCGGCCCCGCCTGCGCCGGCACACGCACGACGGCGCCGGGCGGCACGTCGGCGCGCACGTTGTACTGCGGGATCGAGAAACCCATCACCGTGTCCTGCGCGGTCAGCTCGAACACGACCTTTTCATTGGGCGCGAGCTTGATCTGATTGGGCGTGAACACGAACCTGCGCGCGTGAATCCTGATCACGCGCGGCTCGGCGGCGCGGGCGTCGAAGCGGCCCGACACGGCGAGCACCACACCCATGCCGATCAGCGTGAAGAGTCGCCGTCGTTTTCCGTCGAGGGCAAGCGATTGCATGATGGTCTCTCCTTTAGGTCGTCGTGATCGGCATCTCGTTGAGCGCGAGCGCGCCGGATTGCGGCGCCACTTCCACGCGCCGCCAGCCCAGCCCGCGATACGGCTCCGACGCGTCCCACGGCACGGGCAGCTTCTTCGCCTGAGACATCGCGGGCGGCAGCGGGAACATCAGCGAGCGCGCAGCGTGATGCGCGATGGCGCCCGTCATCATGTGATGCTCCTGATGGATGTGCCCGTAGAACACGGTCACATACTTGCGCCGGCTCAGCACGTCGATCACCTGTGCGCCGTCGCGCGTCGCCCAGTCCCATTGCGGCGCGAGATCGAAGAGCGGCCGGTGCGTGAAGAGCACGATGCGCGCGTCCTGCGGCTGGCGATCGAGATCGGCGGCTAGCCAAGCGATCTGCTCCGCGCCGACGCGGCCTGCCGGGTCCGACACGTTGTCGAGCGTGATGAAGTGCACGCCCTTGTGGTCGAACGTGTAGTGCGTCTGCCCGAAGTGCTCCTTGTACGCGGCGCCCGCATCGAGGCTCGCATCGTGTTCGCCCGGCATCAGATAGAGCGGCTTCACTTTCAGCTGCGCAACGATCTGCTGGAACTGACGCATGCGCTCGTGGCGCACGGCGGTGTCGTCGGTGGTGTGCGTGAGGTCGCCGGTGAAGATGACGAAATCGGGCGACGACGGCAGCGCGTTTACGGCCGCGATTGCCTTGGGCAGCGTGCCTTTCGGATCGGGGTTGACGCCGGGGCCTTCGAAACCCCAGTGGGCGTCGGAAAGCTGGACAAAATAGAAATCGTCGTCGCGTCCGTAGGTAAAGCCGGGCAACGCCGATGCGAACGCCGCGCCGCCGACGGCCGAAAGCCGCAGGAAGTCACGCCGGCTCAGGCCTTTCAGCCGGTTTGGGTCTTTCAGATCGTTTTGCATGGGGAACCTCGCGAGTTAGGGACTCGTCTGCTGTACCGCGCCGCACAGCGTTCTATTCCCGGTTTCATTTTTTTGGGGCGCGTGAAAAAGCCGGGAATAAACTGGATCGAGAACCGGTATTTCAGCCGTGAAGTCTGGGCGAGCCTGGAGGGGATCGGTGACTGAGACGGGAAAACCGGCTGCCGCGGGCGATGCCGGTGATACATCTGACGCCGGCGCCGAGGCGGCGCGCAGTCTGCGTTTTCAGCAGATGGCGCTGCCGCATCTCGATGCCGCGTACAACCTGGCGCGCTGGCTATGCGGCAACCCGAACGACGCCGATGACGTCGTCCAGGAAGCGTTCATGCGCGCGTTCCGCTTCTTCGACACGTTCCACGGCGAGACTGCGCGGCCGTGGCTGCTCGCGATCGTGCGGCGCACCTGGTACACGGAATGGCGGCGGCGCTCGGGCGTGCACGCGACGGTCGAGTTCGACGAGAACCTTGACGATGAGACGTTCGAGGGCTGGAGCGCGAGCGCGCCCGATCCGGAAACGCTGATGGCCCGCGACGAGGACACGCGGCTCGTGCACGAAGCGCTCGAGCGGCTGCCCGTCGAATATCGCGAAGTGCTGATTTTGCGCGAACTGGAGGAGCTGAGTTACCGCGAGATCGCGACGATTGCGGACTTGCCCGTGGGCACCGTGATGTCGCGGCTCGCGCGAGGGCGGCGGAAGCTCGCGACGGCGTTGACGTCGTTGCTGGCGCAGGGAAGCACGCGGACGGCAAGTGGCACGCGCGGCGGCGGCACAGGGCGTGCGCCGGACGGGACGGGCGATGTGCCGGGGGCGCGGCCCGCGGTGCGCTCGTCGGCTCAGCAGGTGGGTTCAGCGGGTCTCGCGCCAGGCGGCACTTCCGGCGGTGTGCCCGATGGCCTGCGCAAAACCGAAAGCGGCTGGTTGCCGCACGCTCCCGGCGCGTTGCCGGGCGGAATCGCAAAGGAGGCGCCAGATGGACTGTAACGAAGCGCGGCCGCTTCTCGATGCGAACGCGGACCATGAACTCACGCCGCCACAATCGCTTGACGTGCAGCGGCATATCGAAAGCTGCGAGGCTTGCCGGAGGGAAAGCGAAATGGTGCGGGCGATGAAGGGCGCGGTGCGCACGGCGGCCTATCACCGCGCGCCCGACGAGTTGCGCGCCAGGATCATGGCGGCGCTGCCCCCCGTCGAAATCGCCGAGCCGCAATGGCGGGCGCGCGAACCGGATCGGCAGGCAGAGCCGCGCGCGAGGCGCCGTAAAGGCTGGCTCGACTGGCTGCGGCTGCCGCAGGGCGGCGGCTTCGGGGCGCTGGCGGGCGAGGGCGGCGTGAGCGGATCGGGGAATCTGGCTGGCGGCCGGGACGGAAGTGGCGCCGCAAGCGGATTCGGGTGGCACGCGGGCACGGCCTGGCGCGGCGGTTTCGCACTCGCGCTGTGCGCGCTCGTCGCGGCGGGAATCGCCGTGACGCTGCATCGCGCGGGCGAGGCAGCGCCGTTCGTCGATCAACTGGTCGCGAGCCATGTGCGCGCGCAACTGTCGGGGCACGATATCGACGTCGTATCGTCGGATCAGCATACGGTGAAGCCGTGGTTCAACGGCAAGCTCGACTACGCGCCGCCCGTTGAAGATCTCGCTGCGAGCGGGTTTCCGCTGGCGGGCGGACGGCTCGACTACGTCGGGCATCGGCGGGTAGCGGTGCTCACGTACCGGCACGCGAAGCACGTAATCGACGTCTACGTGTTTCCCGAGGACGATCCGGCGGCCGGCAAGCCCGGCCCGGCGCTCGTGCACGACGGGTACGCGCTCGCCCGCTGGCGCGACGACGGCATGATGTGGTGGGCCGTCACCGACGCCGCGCCCGAATCGCTGACTGCGCTGCAGGCGGCTCTGAACGCACGGCTGCACGGGGAAGCGCCCGGCGCACCCTATCCGGGCAGTTGAGCGACGGCCTGGCGGGCAACCGGGGACTGCCCGATTCCCTAAGCCCTTGAAAACACGCCTGAATCGGCCGCGAGATGCACGCTTTATATTGCAAACAGTGTCGATTCAGGTTATAGTTTCGGGCTTCTCACTTGCCACACCGGTTCCGACGCCCGGGTGGCTTCAATCCACAAGGAGTGTGTAATGCGTCATTACGAAATCGTATTCATCGTGCACCCCGATCAGAGCGAGCAGGTGCCCGCCATGATCGAGCGCTACAAGTCCACGATCACGTCGCACGGTGGCCAGATCCACCGTATCGAAGACTGGGGCCGTCGCCAGCTGGCCTACATGATCGAGAAACTCGCGAAGGCTCACTACGTCTGCATGAACATCGAATGCGACCAGACCACGCTCGACGAGCTGGAACACGCGTTCAAGTTCAACGACGCCGTTCTGCGTCACCTCATCGTCAAGATGAAGAAGGCCGAAACCGGCCCGTCGCCGATGATGAAGGAAGTGCAGCGCGAAGAAGCCAAGAAGGCGGCTGCTACGCAGTCGACGGAAGCGCAGGCTTAAAGCAGAACCGTTAAGCCATCAGAGTCACGCGCCGCTCATTGGTACGCCACGCGGACATCCCTAAAAGGAACCGATGAACCGGCTGCAACTCACGGCAAGCGTCGTCGAACGCGAACCGGTGCGGTACACCCCCGCCGGCGTTCCGATTGCAGGCTGTACGTTGCAACACCGCACGCAGGTCGTCGAAGCGGGCATCGCCCGAACCGTCGAGCTGACCATGCAGGCGGTCGCAGCCGGCGAGGCGAGCGGCAGGCTGGAGCGGGTTGAAATGGGCGTCGATACGCTCTTCACCGGCTTCCTGGCAAAGAAAAGCCGCAACGCGAGAACTCTGGTGTTTCACATCACAGAATTGCAGGACATTGGAAAGGACTGAACATGGCCCGCCCCACTGGTAAGAAATTCGACAAGCGTCGTCAGCAACAAAACCCGCTCTTCAAGCGCAAGAAGTTCTGCCGTTTCACGGCAGCTGGCGTCGAACAGATCGACTACAAGGACATCGATACGCTGAAGGACTTCATCGGCGAAAACGGCAAAATCACGCCGGCGCGTCTCACGGGTACCAAGGCCCACTATCAACGCCAGCTGGACACGGCTATCAAGCGCGCGCGTTTCCTCGCGCTGATGCCGTACACCGACCAGCACAAGGCCTAACCCGACGACGCCATAAGGAGCATCCGAATGCAAATCATTCTTCTCGAAAAAGTCGCGAACGTCGGCAACCTGGGCGACATCGTCAAGGTGAAGGACGGCTATGCGCGTAACTTCCTGATCCCGAACAAGAAGGCCCGCCGCGCAACGAAGGAAGCGATCGCCGAATTCGAAGTTCGCCGCGCAGAACTGGAAAAGAACGCGGCTGAAAAGCTGGCGGCTGCCCAGGCTCAAGGCGAAAAGCTGGCCGGCCTGACGCTGCAGATCGCGCAGAAGGCTGGCGTCGACGGCCGTCTGTTCGGCTCGGTGACGAACGCCGACATCGCCGACGCGCTGACCAAGCAAGGCTTCGTCGTGGAAAAGGCGCAAGTGCGTCTGCCGGAAGGCCCGCTGAAGCTGGTGGGCGACCACCCCGTGCACGTTTCGCTGCACACGGACGTCACCGTCGACGTCACGGTGTCGGTGCTGGGCGAGCACGTCTAAGCTGTACGCGTAGACAGGATGTAAGGTCGCCGGGAAATTTCCGGCGACAAGGGCAGGGGCCGGGAAACCGGCCTCTGCCTTTTTTATTGTCCGCAATCGTTGTTTACGAGCCCAGGTACTCGCGCTGCCGAACGCTTTGCTGCCGTCCTCCATTTGCTTGATAATTCCACCCCATGAACGCACCGTCGAAAGATCCACAACTCGAGTCGCTGAAAGTCCCGCCCCATTCCATAGAGGCCGAGCAATCGGTGCTGGGCGGTCTGCTGCTCGACAACGGCGCATGGGACCGCATCGCCGACTTCCTCTCGCAAAGCGACTTTTACCGCTACGACCACCGCATCATCTTCGAGCACATCGGCCGGCTGATCGCGGCGACGCGTCCTGCCGACGTCGTGACCGTCTATGAAGCGCTAACCACGTCGGGCAAGGCGGAAGAGGTCGGCGGGCTTGCGTATCTGAACGCGCTTGCGCAGAACACGCCGAGCGCCGCGAACATCCGGCGTTATGCGGAAATCGTGCGCGACCGCGCGGTGCTGCGCCGGCTCGTGTCGGTGGCGGACGAGATTTCTGCCGACGCCTTCAATCCGCAAGGCAAGGAAGTTCGCCAACTGCTGGACGAGGCGGAATCGAAGGTTTTCTCCATCGCGGAAGACGGCGCGCGCGGCACGCAGGGCTTCCTGGAAATCGGGCCGCTGCTGACGCAGGTCGTCGAGCGCATCGACACGCTGTACCACACGGCCAATCCAAGCGACGTGACGGGCACGCCGACGGGCTTCGTCGATCTCGACCGGATGACCTCCGGCATGCATGGCGGCGAGCTGATCATCGTGGCGGGGCGTCCGTCGATGGGTAAGACGGCGTTCTCAATGAACGTCGGCGAATACGTGGCCGTCGAGTATGGACTGCCCGTCGCCGTGTTCTCGATGGAAATGCCGGGCACGCAACTGATCATGCGTATGCTTGGCTCGGTCGGGCGGCTCGACCAGCACCGCATGCGAACGGGGCGCCTGACGGACGAAGACTGGCCGAAGCTCACGCACGCGGTGCAGAAAATGAGCGAGGCGCAGATCTTCATCGACGAAACGGGCGGCCTGAACCCGATGGAACTGCGCTCGCGGGCACGGCGTCTGTCGCGCCAGTGCGGCAAGCTCGGCCTGATCATCATCGACTACCTGCAGCTGATGAGCGGCTCGTCGACGGGCGAAAACCGCGCGACCGAAATCTCGGAAATCTCGCGTTCGCTGAAGAGCCTCGCGAAAGAACTCGACGTGCCCGTGATCGCGCTGTCGCAGCTGAACCGCGGCCTGGAACAGCGTCCGAACAAGCGTCCCGTGATGTCGGATCTGCGCGAATCGGGTGCAATCGAGCAGGACGCGGACGTGATTCTCTTCATCTACCGCGACGAAGTCTACAACCCGGACAGCCCCGACAAGGGCACCGCCGAGATCATCATCGGCAAGCAGCGTAACGGTCCGATCGGACCCGTTCGGCTCACGTTCCACGGTCAATTCACGAAGTTCGATAATTTTGCGGGTCCGCAAAACTTTTACGGCGGCGAGTAACACAACTTGGCGCGCGCGGGGAAACCGGGTTGCGCTTCCCGTTGCGCGCGCGCCTAAATCGCGGCCACGCGCCGCACTGAAAGTGGTCACGAACGGTACAATATTGCGGTTTTATGACAGCCTCACCGTGACCACTTTCTGGGACCCCAATGTTCGGTCGATTCATGCCCACCGAGGGCAAATTCTTTGAAATTTTCAACGCTCACGCGCAGCACATCGTCTCGGGTAGCCGGGAACTCGAACTCCTGATCGATAACCTCGGCGACGCTGAGATCCACAAGCAGAACGTGCAGACGGCCGAGAAAGCGGCCGACAAACTGACGCACGAAACGATCGATCTGCTGCACAAGACGTTCATCACGCCGCTCGACCGCGACGAAATCCACAAGCTGATCACCACGATGGATGACATCCTCGACTTGATGGAGGACGTTGCCACGGCCATTTCGCTGTATGACGTGCAGGCCGTCACGTCGGAGGCGAGCCAGCTCGCGCACATCTCGACGGCGACCTGCGAGCGCGTGCAGGCGGCCGTCGGCATGCTGTCGGACATGAAGCAGGCGCGCGAAATCCTGAAGGCATGCGAAGACATCGACCGTCTGGAATCGGAAGCCGACCGCGTGCTGCGCTCGGCGATGTCGAAGCTTTTCCGGGAAGAAGACAACGTCAAGACGCTGATCAAACTGAAGGCGATCTACGAGCTGCTCGAGTCGATCACCGACAAGTGCGAGGACGTGGCGAACATTATCGAAGGCATCGTGCTGGAAAACGCGTAATGCATTCGATACAACTTGCCATCTGGGCGGTCGCGACGCTTGTCGTCGTCGCGCTCGTCTTCGACTTCATGAACGGTTTTCACGACGCGGCGAACTCGATCGCAACCGTGGTTTCGACGGGCGTGCTGAAGCCGCAACAGGCCGTCGCGTTTGCGGCCGCGTTCAACGTCATCGCCTATTTCATCTTTCACCTGAAAGTCGCGCAGACGGTCGGCAAGGGCACGATCGACCCCGCAATCGTCGATCACTACGTCGTGTTCGGCGCGCTGGTCGGCGCGATCGGGTGGAATATCGTGACGTGGTACTACGGCATTCCGTCGAGTTCGTCGCACGCGCTGATCGGCGGGCTGGTCGGCTCGGCGCTCGCGAAATCGGGCTGGGGCGCGCTCAACTGGGACGGGCTGCTCAAGACCATCACGTTCATCATCGTGTCGCCGCTGCTCGGTTTCGTGCTCGGCTCGTTCTTCATGCTGATGGTGTCGTGGATCTATTTCCGCACGCCGCCGAGCAAGGTCGACCGGCGCTTCCGCCGCATGCAGCTGCTGTCGGCGGGGCTCTACAGTCTCGGCCACGGCGGCAACGACGCGCAAAAAACGATCGGCATCATCTGGATGCTGCTGATCGCAACCGGCTACGCATCGGCGACGGGCGACGCGCCGCCGCTCTGGGTGATCGGCGCGTGCTATCTGTCGATGGGGCTCGGCACGCTGTTCGGCGGCTGGCGCATCGTCCGGACGATGGGGCAGAAAATCACGAAGCTCAAGCCCGTCGGCGGCTTTTGCGCGGAGGCGGGCGGCGCAATCACGCTGTTTCTCGCGTCGTTCCTCGGCATTCCCGTTTCGACCACGCATACGATCACAGGCGCGATCGTCGGCGTCGGCGCGACGCAGAAGCTATCGGCCGTACGCTGGGGCGTGGCGGGCAATATCGTCTGGGCGTGGGTGCTGACGATTCCGGCATCGGCCGCGCTCGCGGCCGCCGGCTGGTGGCTCGGCCACCGCTTCCTGTAGGGCTTCAGAAGCGGGGCTTCAAAAACGGGGCTTCAAAAGCGGGGCTTCAAAAGCGGGCCCTCAGAAGCGGGCCCACAAAAGCGGGCCCACAGAAGCGGGCCTTCAGAAGAAGGCCCACAAAAGCGGCGCGGCGCGCTCAGATCAGCGGCGCGCTGCCCCCATCCATCGGGACGATCGCGCCCGTCACATAGCTCGCGCGGCGGCTCGCCAGAAAGAGCGCGACATCCGCAATTTCCTCCGGCTTCGCAAAGCGTCCGAGCGGCACGCGCGCTTCGCCGCGCGACAGCGCCTCGGCGGGCTGGATGCCTTCGCGCGACGCTTCCAGTTTCAGCGCTTCCTCGACGCGATCCGTCAGCGTCGCCCCGGGATTGATCGCGTTGATGCGTATGCCATAGCGCGCGTAATAGTGGGCGAGGCCGACGGTGGCGAGCATCAGTGCCGCGTTCGCCGCGCCGCCCGCGATATGAATGTCGCTCGCGATCTTGCCGCCCATGCCGATGATATTGACGATCGTGCCCGGCTCCTTCGCCGCGCCGGACTTCACGCGCTCGGCCATGCGCTTCAGCACTTCCTGCTGCGGATAGATGTACGGGAAGTATTTGGCTTCCATGGTCGCCTTGAACGCGTCGGCGTCGAGCGTTTCGGGATCGTAGCGGCGCGCGGCGCCCGCGCTGTTGATCAGGATGTCGATCGGGCCGACGGCGCCCGTCGCTTCGTCGACGACATCGGTGGCGCTGTGCGGCTCATGCAGGTCGGCGCGGGTCAGGTGGATATGCAGCCCTTCGCTCGCAAGCTGCTCACGGGCGCGAGCAAGATTGGCGGGATCGCGCGACACGATCGCGACTTTCGCGCCCTCCATCGCGAACGCGCGCGCGCATGCGAGACCGATGCCTTTGCTGCCGCCCGTTACCAGGACCACTTTGCCTTTGAGTCCGAGATCCATCGTCACCACCCGCCATCAGAGAAATATCGAAAACGATAGCAGAGGTGCGGCTGGGCTGGTGGCGAATCGGCCGGCGGAGGCTTTGTCGCATCGTGGCGTTCGCGATGAATCGCGCGTGTGCGGCGGCTGGCGGGCGTCGGTCGGACGCGGGTTCAAGGCGATCAGTAGCTGCCGTTGGCGAAGCCCGCGATGGGGTCGTCGTTCGTGCGTGTCGGAGCGGGTATGGGGCGCGAGCCCGACGACGCGCGCATGATCTGCGCGCCGCCCGAATCGGTCGATGGCTGCGCGTCGCGGGCCTGGCGCGCCGCGACGGCGGCGGGCGGAGGCGGCTCGTACGCATCGGCGGCGGCGTCGATTGCGTCGGGTGCTTGCTGCGTATCAGCGGGCGGCGGCGAAGTGGCGGCAGCCGGCGATACCGCGCCCGCAGCACGCGCCTGCATCTGCGCGGCGCTCATCCCCGGAGGCGGAGGTTCGAACGGATCGGCGGAAGCGGCGGCCGCTGCGGGCGGCGCGACGGCCATCGCGCTCGCGGACGCCGAAGGCTGCTGGGCCGATTGCGCGGCATACGCGCTGCCTTGCTTGTATCCATTGACAGCGGCGTTCGGGCTTGCTGCTTCACGCTGCATGTTCGCCGTGTCGTAAGCCGCCGGCTTCGACGGCGCGACGGTCGCAACGGCGCGCGCAGCAGGCGCAGACGCTGACGCCTGGTAGCTCGGCGCATCGAACGGCGTCGTCGGCTTGCTCAACGGCGGCGCGACACGTCGTATGCCGTCGAAGCGCCTGGCCCAGTACGGATTGGTCAGATAGTCGAGCCGCACGGTGCCGCCCGTCGACGGCGCGTTCACGAAGCGCAGCTTGCCGACATAAATCCCGACGTGCGAATGCGGTCGCCCCGTCGTGTTGAAAAAGATCAGGTCGCCGGGCGCGATCTCATCAGGCTCGACGGATTCGCCACGCGAACTCATGTCGGCCGTCGTGCGCGGCAGATTCACGGATGCCGCGCGCTGAACCACATAGTGGACGAGGCCGCTGCAATCGAAGCCGCTGTCGGGCGTATTGCCGCCCCAACGGTACGGCACGCCGACGAGGCCCATCGCCTGAATCGAAATTTCTTCACGTCCGATACTGTGATCGACGAAATTAGGGAAGCCCGGCGGCGTAGTCCGATACGCACCGCCAGACGACGCATACGACCCGCCCGAGCCGCGCACGGTCTTCTGCGGCGCGCCGGAGCAGGCGGCGAGCAGGGCGGCGATGAGCAGTGACAGCGCGAGGCGGAGCATGAAAGCGAAGCCGGGCGACGACGCCCGGCAATGGCCGACGATGCCCGATGGTAGCCCTTGCCGCGGGCCTCCGGCAAGAATTCTTGAGAAATGACTTGAAGTTTACGCGCTAAATGTTGCGTCGGGCGGACGGCACACGCTCACATTGCCCAACAAAAGGCGATTGAACGCGCGTAACCCGCGCAGGCAACTCGCAAGAAGAATACGCGAAGAAAAGCCGCTTCCGGCGACAAACCGGAAGCGGCTTCGGAAGCGGCTTTGACCTGCGGCTCCAAAGATCCAGCGAAGCGCGTCAGAGAATGTCGGAGGCGTAATCCGCGAGCCGCGAGCGCTCGCCGCGCGCGAGCGTCACGTGGCCGCTGTGCGCCCAGCCCTTGAAGCGGTCGACGACATACGTGAGCCCCGAGCTGCCTTCCGTCAGATACGGCGTATCGATCTGCGCGATGTTGCCGAGGCAGATGATCTTTGTGCCCGGGCCCGCGCGCGTGACGAGCGTCTTCATCTGCTTGGGCGTCAGGTTCTGCGCCTCGTCGATGATCAGATACTTGTCGACGAACGTGCGTCCGCGCATGAAGTTCATGCTCTTGATCTTCAGGCGCGAGCGGATCAGTTCCTGCGTAGCCGCGCGGCCCCATTCGCCCGCCGCATCGTCGGTCTTTTGCAGCACTTCGAGGTTGTCGTCGAATGCGCCCATCCACGGCTGCATCTTTTCCTCTTCGGTGCCGGGCAGGAAACCGATGTCTTCGCCGACAGGAACCGTCGCGCGCGTCACGATGATCTCGTTGTAGCGCTTGTCGTCGAGCACCTGCGCGAGGCCCGCCGCCAGCGCGACCAGGGTCTTGCCCGTGCCGGCCTGGCCGAGCAGCGTGACGAAGTCGATTTCCGGATTCATTAGCAGGTTCAGCGCGAAGTTCTGCTCGCGGTTGCGCGCCGTGATACCCCACACGTTGTTCTTGTGGTGGCCGTAGTCGCGCAGCGTCTGCAGCAGCGCCGTCTTGCCGTTCAGTTCGCGCACAAGCGCGTGAAACGCCGGCTCGCCGTTCTGCGGCTCCAGATAGACGAACTCGTTGACGAGCATCGACGCGCACAGCGGACCCGTCACGCGGTAGTACGTGGTGCCCGTCTTCGTGTCCTGCCAGCTTTCCATGCCCTTCGCGTGCTTCGTCCAGAAGTCCTGCGGCAGCTGACGGATGCCCGAGTAGAGCAGGTCCTTGTCCTCGAGAACCTGGTCGTTGAAGTAGTCTTCGGCGGGCAGGCCGAGTGCGTGCGCCTTGATGCGCATGTTGATGTCTTTCGACACCAGCACGACCTGGCGGTCCTGCCGGTCGCGCTGCAGCGCGCGCACGACGCCGAGAATCTGGTTGTCGGCCTTGCCTTGCGGCAGGCCTTCGACGGGCTCGATGTCCGTGAGCTTCGTCTGGAAGTACAGGCGTCCCAGCGCTTCGAGGCTGCCCAGGCGCGCGAGCGGAATGCCTTCGGCCATCTCGCCCGCGTTCGCGACGAGCGAATCCAGCGTGCGGCTCACCTGCCGTGCGTTGCGCGCGACCTCCGACATCCCCTTCTTGTGATTGTCGAGCTCTTCCAACGTCATCATCGGCAGATAGACGTCGTGTTCCTCGAAGCGGAAGAGGCACGTCGGATCGTGCATCAGCACGTTGGTATCGAGCACGAACAGCTTGCGGATCTCGGCTTCCGCGCCGCGCGTCACGCGTTTTTTCGTGCCGGCGCGCGTCGGCGTGGCGGGTGCGGCGGCTTGCGCTTCGGCTTCGGCGGAACCCTTGCCGCGGCGCGCGACGACGGGCGCAATCGCCTCGTCGTCTTCTGCGGACACGGACGGCACCGGCTGCAGCAACGCCGCCGTCTGCTTCGCCTTGCGGCTGCGCGAAGGCGCGGCCTCGGGCAACGCGGAAGCGGACGACGTGGCGATCGGCGGAACGGGACGCAGGGTGGTCGCGGCGTTGGCGGCGTGCGTCATCGGTGTGGCGACATTGGCGCGGCCGAATTCGGCCGATGCGGCTTGCTCCCCTTCATGCGCCTGTTTTCGAGCAGGTTTGGCAGGCCTGGCCTTGTATTCATCAGGCGGCAACAGATTGCCGAGCTTGCTGGGTGGGGTAGGCAAAGGCATGGTTTCCCTCAAGTAAATCGGGTCACAGTTCTTCGCCGCCTGCCGCAAACTGTCGTGCGTCGTGCGCTCGCAATTTGCGTCCGGTGGCGCGTGTCGGATTAGTAATGCCGGTTCGCCTGGTTTTCGATCGGCTCCTTGACGAAAGTGCGCTGCGAACGACGCGAACTGCTGCGCGCAATTAAAAAAGCCGCCGCCCCGGCAATCGGGGCAAGCGGCTCGACCTGGGTGATCGCATCACGCCTGATGGCTCGCCTCATTGCCGTACTGTCAGCGACGACAAAGACGCGATCTGCAGCGCAACTGCGCGAAAAATTAGATGAACAGGCACTCATTGCGGCCCAATATAACGCGCCTCAAAGCGCTTGTACAGCCTCCAGAATCTCGTCGACGTGGCCCGGCACCTTCACGCCGCGCCATTCGCGGCGCAACACGCCTTCACCGTCGATAACGAATGTGGAGCGCTCAATACCCCGTACTTCTTTGCCATACATTTTCTTCATTTTCATGACGCCGAAGAGCGTGCAGAGCGTTTCGTCAGGGTCCGATACCAAGGTAAACGGCAGCTCGAGCTTGGCCTTGAAGTTATCGTGCGAACGCACGCTGTCGCGCGACACGCCGACGATCTCCGCGCCCGCCTTCTTGAACTTCGGGTACAGGTCGCGGAACTGCAGGCCTTCCGTCGTGCAGCCCGGCGTGTTGTCTTTCGGATAGAAATACACGACGACCTTCTTTCCGCGCAGGCTGGACAGCGTGAAGTCGCCGCCCGTTGCGGGGGCCGTGAAGTCGGGAACGGGTTGATCGACTGCGATGGGCACGTGGTCCTCCGGTTGTTATCGTGATCGGCGGCCGCGACGGCGGTCTGCCTGAACGCTTTCTTCTGGGTTGCTTGGTGCTTCGGGGCGGCTCCCGGACAGGAGCGCTGCCGCGTGACGTGCCGGATTGCTGCTCGCTTGCTGCTGGCCTGTAAAACGGGCGCGCAATCGGACGACGACCAACGATGCGCACCTTCGGCGGCGCATGGCTAGTCGGGCTGAACGATCAGCTCGCCGGAGCGGCCCGGGATTTCGCCCCACGTCACAGGGTACGACGGCAGTGTGTCACGGTCTAGCGCGGCGTGATAATCGCCCATCGTCGCAAACGTGTGGCCTTGCGCGCGCCAGCCGGCGAGCAGTTGCTCGAACACGGGCGCGAGCTTCTGGCCTTCGAGTTCCGCGTGCAGCGTGAACACCTGGTCGTGCGGGTTGTGCTCGGTGCGCTTGAGCAGCCACGCGGCGACGTTGTCCGTGTCGATGCCGTCGATGCCCAGCACTTCGTCGAGCGTCGGCAGCGTGGTCGGCATCTGCACATGCGAGAGCGTGCGGCCGCCGACGACGGGGAAGTACGGTGTATGCCCGCGCCCATCGGACGCGTACCGCATGCCCCATGCGTCGATCTGCTCGAACGCGTGGCCGTTCATCTGCCAGCCGGCCGCGCCGTGCGTGACGGGCGGCATGCCGAAGATGTCGACGAAACGGTCGTGGCTCTTCTGCATCTGCGCGACGGTCCAGTCGCGCGGACGCGAGCGCACGTTGTCCTGCCAGTAGACGTGGTCCCACGTATGAATGCCGCATTCGAAGCCGGCCTCGTGGATCGCGCGCATTTCCGGGCGGGCGCGCGCGCCGATGTCCGGTCCGGGCAAGAGCACGCCGTACATCAGCTGCTTCACGCCGTAATGCTCGACCACGGAAGTACGCGACACCTTTTTCAGAAAGCCCGGCCGCAGCACGCGCCGCATCGCCCAGCCGGTGTGGTCGGGGCCGAGGCTGAAGAGGAACGTGGCGCGCGCCTTGTAGCGGTCGAAGATGCGCGCGAGATTCGGCACGCCTTCACGCGTGCCGCGCAGCGTATCGACGTCGATCTTCAGGACGATCAGGGCCAAGAGCGCCCGCCCTTACTGTTGTTCGACGAGCGCGCGCGCCTCGGCGACATGGCCGCGGTACGCTTCGAAAATCTTGCGCAGTGCTTCGTCGAACGTCGACTGCGGCGCCCACGCGAGTTCCTGCATCGTGTTGTCGATCTTCGGCACGCGGTTCTGCACGTCCTGATAGCCTGCGCCGTAGTACGCACCCGACGACGTCTCGACGAGCTGCACCTTCTTTGCCGAATCCGCGTACTCGGGGAATTCGGCCGCGAGCGCCAGCATCTTGTGCGCGAGCTCGCGCACCGAGAAGTTGTTCTGCGGATTGCCGATGTTATAGATCTTGCCCGTCGCGACGCCGCCCTTGTTTTCGATGATCTTCATCAGCGCGCTGATGCCGTCGTCGATGTCGGTGAACGCGCGTTTTTGCGCGCCGCCGTCGACGAGGCTGATGTTCTCGCCGCGCACGATATGGCCGAGGAACTGCGTGACCACGCGCGAACTGCCTTCCTTCGGCGTATAGATCGAGTCGAGGCCCGGGCCGATCCAGTTGAACGGACGGAACAGCGTGAAGTTGAGGCCTTCCATGCCGTAGCCCCAGATCACGCGGTCCATCAGCTGCTTCGAGCATGCGTAGATCCAGCGCGGCTTGTTGATCGGGCCGTAAGTGAGGGCGGATGCGTCCGGGTCGAACTGCTCGTCCGCGCACATGCCATAGACTTCGGAAGTGGACGGGAACACCAGGTGCTTGCCGTACTTCACGGCCGAACGCACGATCGGCAGGTTCGCCTCGAAATCGAGCTCGAACACGCGCAGCGGCTGCTGCACATACGTTGCGGGCGTGGCGATGGCGACGAGCGGCAGGATCACGTCGCACTTCTTCACGTGATACTCGACCCACTCCTTGTTGATCGTGATGTCACCCTCGAAGAAGTGCATGCGCTCGTGGTTGACGAGATCGCCGAGGCGCTCCGTCTGCATGTCCATGCCGAACACTTCCCAGTCGGTCGTTTCGAGAATGCGCTTGGACAGATGATGGCCGATGAAGCCGTTCACGCCCAGAATCAGGACTTTTTTCATGCGTTACGGGAAGATTGAGTGAGCTGGGTGAATTCGGCGGGGGAGACGACGCGCTCCTGGCCGTCGCGCTGATGCCGCAATTCGTGGATGGCGATGACGCGGCCATCGCCGCATGTCGCAAAAAAGACATTATCGCCTACGTGGATGCCGGGCGGCAAATCTGCGCCGGCCGCGCCGGGCTGGGCCAGTCGCGCCCGCGCAATGACGAACCGCTCGCCGCCGATGTCCGTGAACGCGCCCGGATACGGCGGCGCGACCGCGCGAATCAGGTTGTAGACCTGCTGGCCGCTCTGGCTGAAGTCGATGCGCCCGTCTTCGGGCTTGCGTCCGCCGAAATAGCTGCCGTGCGCGAGGTCGTTCGGCAGATGCGGCGCTTCGCCCGCGAGCAGCGCGGGCAGCGCGCGCCACAGTGTCTGCTCGGCGGCGACCGTCACCTTGTCGAACACCTGCGCGGCCGTGTCGTCGGGCAGGATGGGGACGGGTGTCTGCGCAATGATCGCGCCTGCGTCGGGCTTCGCGCCCATTTCGTGCAGCGTCGCGCCCGTTTCGGTTTCGCCGTTGAGCACGGCCCAGTTGGTCGGCACGCGACCGCGATATTTCGGCAACAGCGACCCGTGCACGTTGTACGCGCCGCGTGGCGCGACGGCGAGCAGGTCGGCAGGCAGCATGTGCCGGTAGTAGAACGAGAAGATGAAGTCGGGTTGCGCGTTGACGACGAGCGCGCGCAACGCGGGGCTCTTCGGATCGGCGGGCGTCACGACGGGAATGCCGTGCTCGGCGGCGACGGACGCCACGCTGCCGAACCAGATGTTCTCGGTCGGATTGTCCTCGTGCGTGACGACGAGCGCGACGTCGACGCCGCGTGCGAGCAGCACCTGCAGGCAGCGCACGCCGACGTTGTGGTAAGCGAATACGACCGCGCGCGGCTTCATTTGCTCGGTCCCTGATCGGCGCTGATGGCCTGCGGGGAATGCGTCGACTGGCCGCCTTGCATGCCTTGCGCATCCTGACCGGCCGGCTGGCGAGGCTGCGGCGGCAGCGGGTCGCCTTCGCGCTGCTCGAGAATGGTTTGCACCAGATAGCGCGGACGCGCGCGCACCTGCTGATAGATTCGCCCGATGTATTCGCCGAGCAGGCCCAGCGCGAAGATGATCACGCCGAGCATGAAGAACGTGATTGCGAAGAGCGTGAACACGCCTTGCACTTCCGCGCCGATGATGAAGCGGCGAATCAGCAGCAGCACGAAGAGGCCCGCCGAGCCCATCGACAGAATCACGCCGATGAACGACAGCCATTGCAGCGGCACGACCGAGAAGCCCGTCACGAGGTCGAAATTCAGGCGGATCAGGCTGTAGAACGAATACTTCGATTCGCCCGCGAAGCGCTCTTCGTGCGCGACTTCGATCTCGACGGGATTCTGCGCGAATGTGTACGCGAGCGCGGGGATGAACGTATTGATCTCGCCGCAGCGGTTGATCGTGTCGATGATATGGCGGCTGTACGCGCGCAGCATGCAGCCCTGGTCGGTCATCTTGATGCGCGTGATGCGTTCGCGCAGCCGGTTCATCGCGAGCGACGCCTTGCGCCGCCACAGGCTGTCCTGGCGCTGCATGCGAATGGTGCCGACATAGTCGAAGCCTTCGCGCATCTTTGTGCACAGCTTGCCGATTTCCTCAGGCGGATTCTGCAGGTCGGCGTCGAGCGTGATCACGATCTCGCCGCGCGACTGCTCGAAGCCCGCGAGAATGGCCATGTGCTGCCCGTAGTTGCCGTTCAGCAGAATCACGCGCGTGGTGTCGGGACGGGCCCGGAACTGCTCCGCGAGCAGCGCCGCCGACCGGTCGCGGCTGCCGTCGTTGATGAAGATCACCTCGTAGCTCGTGCCGAGCGCGTCGAGGGCCGGGTACAGGCGCGA
The DNA here is from genome assembly GCF_038900755.1 of Paraburkholderia diazotrophica. Classification (GTDB taxonomy): domain Bacteria; phylum Pseudomonadota; class Gammaproteobacteria; order Burkholderiales; family Burkholderiaceae; genus Paraburkholderia; species Paraburkholderia diazotrophica_A. The sequence goes on along the minus strand of NZ_JBBPEN010000005.1, from coordinate 261,433 downwards.
GAACAGGGCGCCGAGTCCCGCCTCCTCGTTGTATACGGGGATGATGACCGAGACTTCGGGGGCGACCGGGCTTGGGTCCGTTTGATTCATTTCCGCTAGGTTTCCGCTTTATTGACCGTATTGTTGGCAAATCTCGTTCACCGCGCGGCACACGCGCTCGACATCGCCTTCCGTCATCTGCGTGAAGAGCGGCAGCGTGACCGTGCTCGCGCCATAGTGCTCCGCATGCGGGAACATGCCTTCCCTGAAGCCGCGCGCGCGATACAGCGAGAACAGATGGATGGCCGGGTAGTGCACGCCCGTGCCGATGCCGCGCTCCTTCAGCTGCTCCATGAAGCCGGCGCGGCTGATCGACAGGCGCGCGAGCGGCAGCGTGACGAGGAACATGTGCCAGTTGGTGTTCTCGAAGTCGGCGAGCGGCAGGCCCATGCCGAGCCTGACGGCCGCGCCGCCTTCGAAGCCCGCGAAATAGGCGCGAGCGAGCGCGTGGCGCTGCGCGCGGAAGCGCTGGATATGCGGCAACTGGCCAAGGCCGACGCGCGCCGCGACGTCCGTCAGGTTGTACTTGCCGCCGAGCAGCTCGCAGTCCATGCCGTCGAAGCCCGTGCGCACGATGCCTTGCAGGCGATATTTCTGCGCGAGGACGGCTTCCTCCTCGTTGTTCAGGACGAGCGCGCCGCCTTCGATCGACGTCAGGTTCTTGTTCGCGTGGAAGCTGAACGACACGATGTCGCCGAGCTTGCCGATGCGCTCGCCTTTCCACGTCGAGCCGAACGCCTGCGCCGCGTCTTCGATTACGCGCAGCTTGTGCGCGCGGGCGATCGCGTAGAGGCGGTCCATGTCGACGGGCAGGCCCGACAGGAAGACGGGGATGATCGCCTTCGTGCGCGGCGTGATCGCCTTTTCCATCAGGTCCAGGTCGATGTTGCGTGTCGTCGGGTCGATATCGACGAACACGGGCGTCGCGCCGACCTCGATGATCACATTGCTCGTCGCGACCCACGACGCCGGCGTCGTGATGACTTCGTCGCCGGCTCCGACGCCCGCGATGCGCAGGCCGATTTCCAGCGTCGCCGTGCCCGAGTTGAACGTGCGCACCGGACGGCCGCCGCAGTATTCCGACAACGCCTTTTCGAACGCCTGGTTCTGCGGGCCCGTCGTGATCCAGCCGGAGCGGAGCACGTCGGCAACACCGCGGATCGTTTCTTCATCGATCTCGGGACGAACGAACGGCAGGAACGGAACGGATGACTGGGTCATGGATGGTTATGCTCGATATAAAAAGGGCACGGTCTGACACAATGCTGACAATTGGCTTGATTCAAGCTTAAACGCCGCGCCTACGTTGATCGGTGCCTCGATGCGGCGGCGATGATGTGCGACTTCCGCATCAATGTCCAGTGCTCGAAACAATTCAAGAGACATTAGCAGACGGGAACGGGCTTGCCAGGAGATTCTTCTGCGGCGGAGCAGCGTATGAAGCAACGCATCAACTGCGCGCGACGAGGAACACGCCCACCAGGATCACGCCGATGCCGACCAGACGCTGCGCCGACAGCACTTCGCCGAACAGATACCACGCAGCAAACGCGTTTACAACATAGCCCAGCGACAGCATCGGGTAGGCGATCGACACATCCACGCGCGACAGTCCGACGATCCACACGACGACGCTCAGCACATAGCAGGCGAGCCCGCCTATGATGGGCAACTGTGTCGCAATCCTGAACCCGATGGGGATGATGTTCGCGACGGTGAAATCGAAGTGGCCGACGGCGTTCGTGCCGGCCTTCAAAAGCAGCTGGGCCGTCGCGTTCAGCGCGACGCCCGCGAGGATGCAAAAGAGCGAAATCGGATTCATCGGATAGACGTCTGGATGAGGAAAGCGGTCATGGCTGCTGCGCTCGCCGCGTTCATTGCACGTTCATTGCGCTTTCATTGCGTTTGCTGCGGCCCGGAGGCCGCCTGTGCCGCGCCGGGTTGCGCGACGGCGCCTTGCTGCGCGCCCGCCTGTTCGGAGCCTGGCTTCTCGACGATCACACGCCGGGCGTCGCGCGCGACGACGGTCATCGGCAAGTGCTGCGCGCTGAGTTCCTCATAGCGCTCCGGCGACATCAGCGCCATCGCATAGCGGTCGGCCTTCCAGCGCTCGATCCATTGCGGGATCGTCGGCACCCATTTCTGCGGTTCGACCGACACACCGAAGGCCAGTTCGTCCGCATGCTCGACCATGATCATCGTGTGGCCGATGTAGAACGGCACTGTATGGTCGAGCACGCCGACCGAATAGAACGGCGTGTCGGCGGGCAGTTTCGCCAGCTCGGCCTTCACGGCGGGGGCGAGCGGCGCGCCCGACGACAGCCGGCCGAACGCGTCGTGCCCCGTGCCGGCGATCACGGCGAGCAGCACCCATCCAAAGCCGAAGACTGTGGCCGCGCCGAAGAGGCCCGCGCCAGCGGCCCGTGTGCCGTTTTGCGCGCCCGCCCGCAGGGCAGCGGACGAGCCGTTCGCGGCGTGGCGCGTGCGCCAGTTGAGCCAGATCGCCGCGAGCGTCAGGGCAAAGCCGACGGCGAGCGCCGCATACACCCAGACGCGGAATTCGAGGTACAGCGCATTCGGGTTGCGCTTGTCGCCGAGATGACCGAGGAACACCGCGCCGAATCCCGCCGCGACGAGAAACACCGCGTAGCCCGTCAGATGCCGGTGGAACTGCTCGCGCGTGACGAGGGGCAGATACAGGCCGATCACGAGCGCGATCGGCGGCGCGATGGGCAGCGTGTACGACAGCAGCTTCGAATGCGACGCGCTGAAGAACAGGAAGATGAAGACCGTCCACACGAACAGCATCGTCACGGGCGAGAAGCCGTTAGCCTGGCGCGGCATGCGTAGCGCGTTGCGCACGCTCTGCACGCTCACCGACAGCCACGGCAGGAAGCCGACGATCAGTACGGGCACGAAGTAATAGAACGGACCAGGGCGATTCTGCTCGGGCGTCAGATAGCGCCTGAACTGCTGGACGATGAAGAAGAAGTTGAAGAACTCGGGGTTGCGATCCTGCACGATCACGAACCACGGCGTGACGATCGCGAAGAACACGATCAGGCCGCTCACGAGATACAGGCGCTTCCAGATCGCCCAGTCGCGCGCGATCAGCGTGTAGAGCACGAGCACGGCGCCCGGCAGGATCAGGCCGATGAGCCCCTTCGACAGCACGGCGAGCGCCATCGACGCCCACACGACCCACATCCACAGCCGCTGCTCGCGCGACGCGAGACCCGGACGCTGCGCGAGCAGCAAGCCGAAGAGCGTGAGCTCCATCCAGAACGACAGGCCCATGTCGAGCGTGTTGAAGTGGCCCATCAGGTTCCAGTACGGCGCGCTTGCGAGCACGAGGGCGGCGAACAGGCCCGTCGCGGCGTTGAACACGCGCGCGCCCGTGTAGCCGATCAGCAGCACGCCGGCGAAGCCGGTGAGTGCCGTATAGAGACGCGCCTGCCATTCGCCGATGCCGAACCACGCAAACGACAGCGCGTTCGCCCAGGTTTGCAGCGGCGGCTTCTCGAAGTACTTGTAGCCGTTGTAGCGCGGCGTGATCCAGTCGCCGGTGACGAACATCTCGCGCGCCATTTCGGCGTAGCGGCCTTCGTCGCTCGGCAGCAGATGGCGCCAGCCCAGCGGCACGAACCAGATCACGGCCAGCGTGAGCACGAGCAGCAGGACCGTCGTGCGATTGAGCGTCAGACCGGACGGCTTGTCGTTCATGTGTTGTTCAACCCTTCTCGGCGCCGCTTGCGCGGCTTCGTTCTTATGTCGACCGGACGGGGGTCCGGTTGTTGCGGTGCGTCCAGCGGGCACGCGGCCCGCATCGCCCGGCCGGTGAGCCGGCGGGCGCCGGGCGGCACGCGTTGTCTGCCCATGAGCGGACCGTGAGCGGACCGTGACGCGGAGCAGCCGCCGATTCTCCATCGGCGTCGCTTATGACACCCTTATGCCGCAGCTTGCGGCAGGCGCCTGCTCCCGTTCGCGGGCAGCCCGTTGAGAGCGCGTCATCCGAGGCGGCGCGGCTGCTGGAACGCGCAGGCGCGCAGTGTACTTGATCCGCGTGACGCGCCCGTCAAAAGGTGCCGGTGTGCCGCGCGAAATGCCGTTCGGCTTCGGCCCGATACGCTGCGAGCGCCGCTAGCCTTCGATCAGCAGCGCGGCGGCGACCTTGCGGCCTTCCGCCATCAGAATGTTGTAGGTCCGGCAGGCGGCCTTGAAATCCATCGTTTCGACGCCGATCCGCTGGGCCGCGAGCGCGGCCGTGAGGCGCGGATGCGGAAAGCGCAGGCGCTCGCCGCTGCCGAAGATCACGACTTCCGGCGCCGGCTCGATCAAGAGCGCGAAGTGCTCGGGCGAGAGGGCCTCGAACGACGACACGGGCCAGCTCATGACGGGACCTTGCGGCAGCACGATGATGCTGCCCGTATGACGTTCGAGATTGATTTCGACATAGTCGACGCCGTAACCCGTGACGGTGTTCAGGGCGCCGCTTGAATCCTGGTGTAATTTCAAACTGGTTTTCCGTGGTCGTCGTAAGGCATGCACTGCGTGCGTCGTGTGTCGCGGTTCGACCGGCGGGCGCGACAATGCGTTCAATGCGCGCGGGTTCGATGCCTCGTGCGCGGGCATTCCGGCCTTGCGTGGTGCATTGCGGAAGTTGGCCAATATCCGCTAAATTATAACTTTTTAGCCGCCCGGCGGCTCCCCTCGAGGTCTGCGCGCTGCCACAAGCCGCGCCCGCAAGGCTGGCGACTGCGCCTGCCGTCCGCAGTGGGGTGCCCGGAACGCGCCGGCACAGGCGTCAACGAGACGCCCGCCCGCGCGTCGACTGAGGTGTCGACCGGGGCGTCCGAAGTGTCGGCAACGCGCGCGTCGCAACGGGTAGCAAAGCAGACAGCAAGGCAGGCAACAAAGCGGCAGCGGAGCGTCCGGCAAAAATCGCCAGCAGCCTGCGTGCCGTACCTGCGGGCAGAGCGCGCCGGCAACACTCGCGCCGTGCCCATGCCGTACGCGACGACGCATCAGACGGCATATCAGCGCCCGCCGCGCCGTTCGATGGTCTCGCGCGGCGCGCCGCGCCGCCCGCGTTCCGCACGATGTCCCGCGCCAGCCCGCCGGCCGGCTGCGCAAACCCCGTCCTCATGGCTTGCCCGCAACATGGGGCGCGCCCAGTGGTCCCGCTCATTTACCCAGGATGAAGTGCCCGTCGTGAAACCGATACTCAAATCAAACAAGCTGTTGAACGTCTGCTACGACATTCGCGGGCCCGTTCTCGAACACGCGAAGCGCCTCGAAGAAGAAGGCCATCGCATCATCAAGCTGAACATCGGCAATCTCGCGCCGTTCGGTTTCGACGCACCCGACGAAATCATCCAGGACATGATCCGCAATCTGCCCGAGTCGTCGGGCTATTCGGACTCGAAGGGCGTGTTCGCGGCGCGCAAGGCGATCATGCATTACGCGCAGCAAAAGGGCGTGGTGGGCGTCGAGCTGGACGACATCTACATCGGCAACGGCGCGTCCGAGCTGATCGTGATGGCGATGCAGGCGCTCCTCAACGACGGCGACGAAGTGCTGCTGCCCGCGCCCGACTATCCGCTGTGGACGGCGGGCGTGAGCCTGTCGGGCGGCACGCCCGTGCACTACGTGTGCGACGAATCGAACGCCTGGATGCCCGACCTCGACGACATTCGCGCGAAGATCACGCCGAATACGAAGGCGATCGTCGTGATCAACCCGAACAACCCGACGGGCGCGCTGTACTCCGACGAACTGCTGCTCGCGCTGATCGGGATCGCGCGCCAGCACGGCCTCGTCATCTTCGCGGACGAGGTCTACGACAAGATCGTCTACGATGGCAAGAAGCACACGTCGATGGCCGCGCTGTCCGAGGACGTGCTGACGGTCACGTTCAACAGCCTGTCGAAGAGCTACCGTTCGTGCGGCTATCGCGCGGGCTGGATGTGGGTGTCGGGGCTGACGGGCGAAAATCGGCGCCGCGCGAAAGACTACTTCGAAGGCCTCGGCATTCTCGCGTCGATGCGCCTGTGCCCGAACGTGCCCGGCCAGTACGCGATCCAGACGGCGCTCGGCGGCTATCAGAGCATCAACGATCTGATCGCGCCGGGCGGGCGGCTCTACAAGCAGCGCCAGCTCGCGTACGACATGCTGACGGCCATTCCGGGCGTGACCTGCGTGAAGCCCGAGGCGGCGCTGTACATGTTCCCGCGCCTCGATCCGAAGCTGTATCCGATCGAGAACGACCAGCAGTTCATCCTCGATCTGCTGCTGGAAGAGCGCGTGCTGCTCGTGCAGGGCAGCGGCTTCAACTGGAAGGCGCCGGACCATTTCCGTGTCGTGTTCCTGCCGAACGTCGACGATCTCGCCGATTCGATCCACCGGATCGCGCGCTTCCTCGACGGCTATCGCAAACGCCACGCGGCCTGAGGGCGCGCATCAGCGCCCGAACCGATTTTTCACTCTCTCACTCGACATACACGCTGCATGGAACCGATCAAAGTTGGACTGCTGGGCTTCGGCACGGTAGGCAGCGGCACCTTCACGGTACTGCGCCGCAACCAGGAAGAAATCAACCGACGCGCGGGCCGCGGCATCGAGATCGCTCGCATCGCCGTGCGCAATCCCGCGAAGGCCACGGCGGCGCTCGGCAGCGAGGCGGACACCGTCTCGATCACCGACGACTTCGGTTCGGTCGTCGACGATCCGTCGATCGCCATCGTCGCCGAGATGATCGGCGGCACGGGCATCGCGCGCGACCTCGTGCTGCGCGCGATCAAAAACGGCAAGCACGTCGTGACGGCCAACAAGGCGCTGCTCGCCGTGCACGGCACGGAAATCTTCGAAGCGGCGCGCGCGAACGGCGTGATGGTCGCGTTCGAAGCGGCCGTCGCGGGCGGCATCCCCATCATCAAGGCGCTGCGCGAGGGCCTCACGGCGAATCGCATTCAGTACATCGCTGGCATCATCAACGGCACGACAAACTACATTCTCTCGGAGATGCGCGACCGCGGCCTCGACTTCGCGACGGCGCTGAAGGCCGCGCAGGAACTCGGCTACGCGGAAGCGGACCCGACCTTCGACATCGAAGGCGTCGACGCCGCGCACAAGGCGACCATCATGAGCGCGATCGCGTTCGGCGTGCCCGTGCAGTTCGACAAGGCGTACGTCGAAGGCATCAGCAAGCTCGCCGCGATCGACATCCGCTACGCGGAAGAACTGGGCTACCGGATCAAGCTGCTCGGCATCACGCGACGCAGCGACAAAGGCATCGAGCTGCGCGTGCATCCGACGCTGATCCCCGAGAAGCGCCTGCTCGCGAACGTCGAAGGCGCGATGAACGCTGTCGTCGTGCATGGCGACGCCGTCGGCACGACGCTGTACTACGGCAAGGGCGCAGGCGCGGAGCCGACGGCGTCCGCCGTGGTCGCCGACCTGGTCGACGTGACGCGCCTGCACACGGCCGACCCCGAACACCGCGTACCGCATCTGGCGTTCCAGCCGGACCGTCTGTCGAGCACGCCGATCTTGCCCATCGACGAAGTGACGAGCGGCTACTACCTGCGTCTGCGTGTCGCGGACGTGACGGGCGTGCTGGCCGACATCACGCGCATCCTCGCGGACACGGGCATTTCGATCGACGCGCTGCTGCAGAAGGAATCGGAGCAGGTCGACGTGTCGAAGAAGGGCGAGACCGACATCATCCTGATCACGCACGAGACGGTCGAGAAGAACGTCAACGCGGCGATCGCGAATATCGAGGCGTTGAAGACGGTCGTGTCGAAGGTGACGAAGCTGCGCATGGAAGCGCTGAACTGACGCACGCGAAGCACACGACGCACGACACGCATACTCGCAACGAGGCAAGCTCATGAACTACATTTCCACGCGCGGCGCCGGCATCGGCGAGCGCCACACGTTCTCCGACATCCTGCTCGGCGGTCTCGCGAAGGATGGCGGCCTGTATCTGCCGGGCGAATATCCGCGGTTATCGGCGGATGAACTCGCGCGCTGGCGCGCGCTGCCGTATGCCGATCTCGCATTCGAGATCCTGCGCAAATTCAGCGACGACATTCCCGTCGAAGAGCTGCGCGAGCTGACGCGCCGCACGTACACCGCACAGGTGTACTGCAATGTGCGCGACGAAGAGAACGCCGCGCAGATCACGCCGCTGAAAACGCTCGGCGTCGAAGACGGCGCGCCGCTGTCGCTGCTCGAGCTGTCGAACGGTCCGACGCTCGCGTTCAAGGACATGGCGATGCAACTGCTCGGCAACCTGTTCGAGTACACGCTCGCGAAGCACGGCGAAACGCTGAACATTCTCGGCGCGACGTCGGGCGATACGGGCAGCGCCGCCGAATACGCGATGCGCGGCAAGAAGGGCATTCGCGTCTTCATGCTGTCGCCGCACAAGAAGATGAGCGCGTTCCAGACGGCTCAGATGTACAGCCTGCAAGACCCGAACATTTTCAACATCGCTGTCGAAGGCGTGTTCGACGATTGCCAGGACATCGTCAAGGCCGTGTCGAACGATCACGCGTTCAAGGCGCAGCAGAAGATCGGCACGGTCAATTCGATCAACTGGGCGCGCGTCGTTGCGCAGGTCGTGTATTACTTCAAGGGCTACTTCGCGGCGACGAAGAGCAACGACGAGCGCGTGTCGTTCACGGTGCCGTCGGGCAACTTCGGCAACGTGTGCGCGGGACACATCGCGCGGATGATGGGCCTGCCCGTCGAAAAGCTGGTCGTCGCGACGAACGAGAACGACGTGCTCGACGAATTCTTCCGCACCGGCATTTACCGCGTGCGCAAGTCGTCGGAGACGTATCACACGAGCAGCCCCAGCATGGACATCTCGAAGGCGTCGAATTTCGAGCGCTTCGTGTTCGATCTGCTCGGACGCGATCCGAAGCGCGTGCTGCAACTGTTCCGCGACGTCGAAGAAAAAGGCGGCTTCGACCTCCAGGCGAGCGGCGATTTCGCGCGCGTGCGGGAGTTCGGCTTCGTATCGGGGCGCAGCGGCCACGATGACCGTGTCGAGACGATTCGCGACGTGTTCCACCGTTATGACACGATGATCGACACGCATACGGCCGATGGCGTGAAAGTCGCGCGCGAGCACCTGCAGGCGGGCATTCCGATGATCGTGCTGGAGACGGCGCAGCCGATCAAGTTTGGCGAGACGATCCGCGAGGCGCTGGAGCGCGAGCCTGAGCGTCCCGCGGCGTTCAGCGGGCTCGAAGACTTACCGCAGCGTTTCCAGGTGCTGCCGAACGACGCGCAGCGCGTGAAGGACTTCGTCGCTGCGCATACGGGGGCTTGACCACGCGGTCAGTGCGATAACAGCAGAGTCACGCAGACGGCGCACGTTCATCACGTGCGCCGTTTTGTTTTGCGACGCGTGCCGATCCGCTCAGCTCTCACGCAGCCATTCATCACGCCTGCATGGAAGCGCCCATCAACGCGACGCGGCTGCGCCCGCTACAATGATTGTTTTCGAATCGCTTCATTTCCGATCGATGTCCAAATCTACGTCTCCGACGCCTCCGCAGTCCGCGCCGCGCGCGCCAATGCTGTCGACGGCCGACGCGCTCGCGACGCTGCTCGGCGCCGCGATGCAGATCGGCGGCACCGAAATGCTGCCGACACTCGATGCGACCAACCGCGTGCTCGCCGCCGACGTGGTCTCGCCGCTCGACGTCCCGCCGATGAACACGAGCGCGATGGATGGCTATGCGGTGCGTGTCGCCGAGCTGTCGCAGGGAGAACGGCGCTTGCCCATCTCGCAGCGCATTCCGGCGGGTCATGCGCCGCAGCCGCTCGCGGAAGGCACGGCGGCGCGCATCTTCACGGGCGCGACGGTGCCGCCAGGCGCGGACGCGATCGTGATGCAGGAGCAAACGGAAGCAGCCGGCGATGAAGTGGCGATCCTGCACACGCCGAAAGCGGGCGAGTGGATTACGCAGCAGGGCGCCGACATCCGCAAGGGCGTGACGATCCTGCCCGCCGGCACGCGGCTCACGCCGCAGGCTCTGGGACTCGCGGCATCAGTCGGGTGCGCGAATCTCGAGGTCGTGCGCCGCGTGAAAGTCGCCGTGTTCTTCACGGGCGACGAACTGACGATGCCCGGCGAGCCGCTCAAGCCCGGCGCGATCTATAACTCGAACCGCTTCATGCTGACGGGCCTGCTGCAGAAGCTCGGCTGTGAAGTCACCGATTTCGGCATCGTCCCCGACAAACTCGACGCGACGCGGCAAACGCTGCGCGAGGCCGCGCAGGCGCACGATCTGATCCTGACGTGCGGCGGCGTGTCGGTGGGCGAGGAAGATCATGTGAAGCCCGCCGTCGAGGCTGAAGGACGCCTGTCGATGTGGCAGATCGCAATGAAGCCGGGCAAGCCGCTCGCGTTCGGCGCGATTCGCCGCGCGCCGGCGCAGCGCGAAAGCGCGGCAGCGCATGGGGCGGCAGATGCATTGGGTGGGGCGAGCGAGACGTTCTTCATCGGCCTGCCTGGTAATCCCGTGTCGACGTTCGTCACGTTCCTGCTGTTCGTGCGGCCGTTCCTGCTGCGCCTCGCGGGCGTGCGGACAGTGACGCCGCGCGCGCTGTCGCTGCGCGCCGACTTCACGCAGCACAAGGGCGACCGCCGCAACGAATTCCTGCGCGCGCGTGTGAACGCCGCGGGCGGTCTCGATCTGTTCCCGAACCAGAGTTCGGCGGTGCTGACGTCGACGGTCTGGGGCGACGGCCTGATCGACAATCCGCCGAATCATGCGATCAGCGCCGGCGAGACCGTGCGCTTCATCCCTTTTTCCGAATTGCTGAACTGAGCGCGGCCGTTATCGGGCCAATACCGAGAATGAAGATCCAGTTGAAATATTTTGCGAGCGTGCGCGAAGCGCTCGGCCGGTCAGACGAATCCGTGGACGTGCCCGAAGGCATCGCGACGGTCGGCGACGTGCGCGCCTGGCTGCGCGTGCGCGGCGGCGTGTGGGCCGAGACGCTCGCGGAAGGCCGCGCGTTGCGCATGGCGTGCAACCACGTGATGACGGACGCGGGCACGCGCATCACCGACGGCTGCGAAGTCGCGTTCTTTCCGCCTGTCACGGGCGGCTGAAGCGGGCCATTGGATCAGGCCATTGAATCAGGCCATTGAATCAGGCCGATGAGGCGGGAGGAGGACGAACGATGACGGTCCGCGTTCAGACAGAAGACTTCGACCTGACGACGGAAGTCGCCGCATTGCGGGCGCAGAATCCGAAGGTCGGCGCGGTGGCGTGCTTCGTCGGCACGGTGCGTGACATCAACGAGGGCGAAGCCGTCGAGACGATGGAACTCGAGCACTATCCGGGCATGACGGAGAAGTCGCTCGAAGCCATCGTCGACGCCGCCCGCAAGCGCTGGCCGGGCACCGACGTGCTGATCGTGCACCGCGTCGGCAAGCTGATGCCGCTCGATCAGATCGTGCTGGTCGCGACGACGTCGAAGCATCGCGCGAACGCGTTCGCGTCGTGCGAATTCGTGATGGACTACCTGAAGACCCAGGCGCCGTTCTGGAAGAAGGAAAAGACGGAAAGCGGCGAGCGCTGGGTTGATGCGCGTGTCACCGACGACGAAGCGCTCGCGCGATGGGGGCTGGACTCGTCGAACTCGAACGCGGATTGAGCGCAGGCCGGCTCAATCGTCATCGCGCGATTTGCCGATGATCCTGGCCGGAAACGGCTCGCCGCGCGGCCGCGCATGTTCCGCCTCGTGCTCGTCGCGCGGACGACGCGGCGCGATGCGCTCCAGCAGCGCCTGCTGTTCAGCGGGAATCTGATAGTCCCAGCCGAATCGGCTTAACTGCAAGCTCTGTGCGATGCGCAGCGCCGGCTCCATGAAACGCACGGCGGCGGCCGGTTCATAACGCGACTCGACCGTGTCGAGAAACAGATAGAGCCAGTGGCTAAAGTGCCGCGGTTCGACGCCGGCGAGCGGCATGTGCGCCTGCTGCACGTTGCCGCGATATTGCTTCGCGCCCAGAACCAGCGATCCCCAGAACACGCACATCTTCGGCAGATGCTCGTCCCAGCGGCCCGCCAGCTTCTCTTCGAAGACGGGGCCGAGCAGCGCGTCGGCGCGCACGCGGTCGTAGAACGCGTAGACCAGTTCGCGGATGTTTTCCTCGTCCGGTTCGGCGTAGCGGGTGGCGAGACGTTCGATCGCGGGAATAGTGGAAAAAGTTTCGGACTTCATAGGTGAAATAAGTGAGACGCGGCAAGCGCTCCGACACAAAGCTCACGCAAACCCATCGCAAACGTTGGGCGCGCTCATCTAAAACCAGAAAAAAGTGCGCTTCAGACGAAAGTTAGCGTTTATAGTTACGCGGAATAACGAGATAAACGCGGCAATAAGATGCGTGTTCGACGCATGCTATTGCGCGCTGCATGCATTACCGGCGTTTCTGGGGAGGCGTGAACATTCCGCACGTGATCCCCGTCGCGACTTGCCTTTCAATGAGACTGACAGACTATACCGATTACTCGCTGCGCGTGTTGCTTTACCTCGCCGTCCGTCCCGAAGGACTTGCGACGATCCAGGACATTTCGGACGCGTACGGCATATCGAAGAACCATCTGATGAAGGTGGTTCAGCGGCTTGCGGAACTCGGCTGGGTCGAGACCGTGCGCGGGCGCAACGGCGGTCTGCGGCTGTTCGAGCATTCGTCGGCGCTGACCGTCGGTGAGGTGGTGCGCGCAGCCGAGAGCGACTTTACGCTGGTCAGCTGTTTCAACGGCGGCGATCCGGCGGCGCATCGCGAATGTGTCATTCAGTCGCAATGCCGGCTGAAGGGCGTGCTCGAAGCGGCGCGCGAAGCGTTTTTCCGAGAGCTCGACGGCTTTACGATTCGCGATATCGCCGAACCGGCATCGCCGCTGATGTCACTGCTGGGGCTCAAGCCGTCGGCCACCATCGTGCCGATCGTGCCCATCACGCCCGCCGTGCCGACGGGCACCTGAGCCGGCCGCACGATCGGTCGCCCGTGCGGCCGTCGTGCGAGTTCGTGCTCTGCGCATATGAACGGCTGGCCGACAGGCTCTCGCGCCGTTCGGCGGCGCCTGCAAGCCGCTGCCCGCCATCTCCCGCCTTCGCTTTTCCCGTGCCGTACGCGGGGCTAAACTGCGCTGTGTCGCGTGCCGGACGCGACAACGCAGCCGTCGCACGAATTCTCTCTCCCTGATGCAAAAAAGCGCTTGAAACCTGCCTAAAACGCCTCATTTTGGTGGTAATCGAAATTGGAGGTCTCTTCATGAGAATCGACAAACTCACCACTAAATTCCAGGAAGCGCTGGCCGACGCGCAAAGCCTTGCCGTCGGCCATGACAATCAGTACATCGAGCCCGTTCACCTTCTCGCGGCCCTCGTCGCGCAACAGGACGGCTCGGCGCGTTCGCTGCTGTCGCGCGCCGGCGTCCACGTCCAGGCGCTGCAAACGGCGTTGAACGACGCAATCACGCGTTTGCCGCAAGTGCAGGGCACGGACGGCAACGTGCAGATCGGTCGCGACCTCACGGGTCTGTTGAACCAGGCCGACAAGGAAGCGCAGAAGCTCAACGACACCTACATCGCGAGCGAAATGTTCCTGCTCGCCATCGCGGACGACAAGGGCGAAGCCGGCCGTCTCGCGCGCGAGCATGGGCTGTCGCGCAAGTCGCTGGAAGCGGCCATCGTCGCCGTGCGCGGCGGCTCGCAGGTGCACAGCCAGGACGCCGAAAGCCAGCGCGAGGCACTGAAGAAATACACGATCGATCTGACCGAGCGCGCCCGCGCGGGCAAGCTCGACCCCGTCATCGGCCGTGACGACGAAATCCGCCGTTCGATTCAGATCCTCCAACGCCGGACCAAGAACAATCCGGTGCTGATCGGCGAGCCGGGCGTCGGCAAGACCGCGATCGTCGAAGGTCTCGCGCAGCGCATCGTCAACGGCGAAGTGCCGGAGACGCTCAAGGGCAAGCGCGTGCTGTCGCTCGACATGGCCGCGCTGCTGGCGGGCGCGAAATATCGCGGTGAGTTCGAAGAGCGTCTGAAGGCCGTGCTGAACGACATCGCGAAGGATGAAGGGCAGACCATCGTCTTCATCGACGAAATTCACACGATGGTCGGCGCCGGCAAGGCCGAAGGCGCGATGGACGCGGGCAACATGCTGAAGCCGGCGCTGTCGCGCGGCGAACTGCATTGCGTCGGCGCGACTACGCTCGACGAATATCGCAAGTACATCGAGAAGGATGCGGCGCTGGAGCGCCGCTTCCAGAAAGTGCTCGTCGACGAACCGACGGTCGAAGCCACCATCGCGATCCTGCGCGGCTTGCAGGAGCGCTATGAGCTGCACCACGGCGTCGACATCACCGACCCGGCAATCGTCGCGGCGGCGGAACTCTCGCATCGCTACATCACGGATCGCTTCCTGCCGGACAAAGCGATCGATTTGATCGACGAAGCGGCGTCGAAGATCAAGATGGAAATCGACTCGAAGCCCGAGGAGATGGACAGGCTCGACCGTCGCCGCATCCAGCTGAAGATCGAGCGCGAAGCCGTCAAGAAGGAGAAGGACGAAGCGTCGCAGAAGCGCCTGCAACTGATCGAGGAAGAAATCGAGCGGCTCGACCGCGAATATTCGGATCTCGAAGAAATCTGGACGGCGGAAAAAGCGGCCGTGCAGGGCAGCGCGCAGCTGAAGGAAGAGATCGAGAAGACGCGCGCGGAAATCACGCGTCTGCAACGTGAAGGCAAGCTGGAAAAGGTCGCCGAACTGCAGTACGGCAAGCTGCCGCAGCTCGAGGCGCAACTGAAGCAGGTCGCGCAGGCCGAGGCGCAGGAGCAGAACAATCCGACGCGTCCGCGCCTCTTGCGCACGCAGGTCGGCGCCGAGGAAATCGCGGAAGTCGTGTCGCGCGCGACGGGCATCCCCGTGTCGCGCATGATGCAAGGCGAGCGCGAGAAGCTGCTGCAGATCGAATCGAAGCTGCATGAGCGCGTGGTCGGTCAGAACGAAGCGATCAGCGCGGTTGCGGATGCGATCCGCCGTTCGCGCGCCGGGCTCTCGGACCCGAACCGTCCGTATGGTTCGTTCCTGTTCCTCGGGCCGACGGGCGTAGGCAAGACCGAGCTGTGCAAGGCGCTCGCGGCGTTCCTGTTCGACGCGGAAGATCATCTGATCCGCATCGACATGAGCGAGTTCATGGAGAAGCACAGCGTCGCGCGTCTGATCGGCGCGCCGCCGGGCTATGTCGGCTACGAAGAAGGCGGCTATCTGACGGAAGCGGTGCGCCGCAAGCCGTACAGCGTTATTCTGCTCGACGAGATCGAGAAGGCGCACCCGGACGTCTTCAACGTGCTGTTGCAGGTGCTCGACGATGGCCGCATGACGGACGGCCAGGGCCGCACCGTGGACTTCAAGAACACGGTGATCGTGATGACGTCGAACCTCGGCTCGCAGGTGATCCAGTCGATGGTTGGCGAGCCTCAGGAAGCCGTGAAGGACGCCGTATGGGAGGAAGTGAAGCTGCACTTCCGGCCGGAGTTTCTGAACCGGATTGACGACGTCGTCGTGTTCCATGCGCTCGGCCGCGACAACATCCAGTCGATCGCGAAGATCCAGCTGGAACGTGTGCACGACCGCCTCGCGAAGCTCGACATGCAACTGGTCGTGTCGGATGCGGCGCTGGAGTTGATCGGCAAGGTCGGCTACGACCCGCTGTTCGGCGCGCGGCCTTTGAAGCGCGCGATCCAGCAGGAGATCGAGAACCCGGTCGCGAAGCTGATTCTGGCCGGCAAGTTCGGGCCGAAGGACGTGATCCCCGTCGAGGTGGAAAACGGCAAGCTCGTGTTCGAGCGGGTGGTGCACTAAGCTGCAAGGGAACGGATGCGCTCGCATCCGCTCCCGACCGAAAGCAGAAAACAAAAAGCAAAAAGCAAAAAGGCAACGAAGCGATTCGTTGCCTTTTCGTTTTTGTACGCGGCACATCAGGGGCTACGCACGTCGAATCAACGCAGAAGCGCCTCGGACGTGGCGCAGAAATAACGCGCTCAGGCGTTCTTGTTGCCGCCGCCGAACAGGCCGGCCAGCGCGCCCAGCGAGCCGAGCGCACCCGCGAGGCCGCCCGTGTCGATCTTGCCGTCGGCGGGCACTTCGCCGTTCGGCGTCGCGGCGTTGACGACGTGCGGCAGCACTTGCGACAGCAGGCCCGTCACTGCCGACGGCTCGACGCCGGCCTTCGACGCGATGTTCGTCACGGCTTCCGAGCCGAGCACGTTATGCAGCGCGTCGGCGGCAATCGGCTGGTTCTCGCCGTTGCTGACCCACGAGTTGATGATGTCGCCCGCGCCGTTTTGCTGGAAGCGCTGGATCAGCCCGTTCAGGCCGCCCGGCTGGTTGTTGATGAATTCGAGTGCAGCGGTGATCAGCGCCTGCTGGCCGCCGCCGCCTTCGGGCGTGTTGCCGCCGCCGAGCATGGAACCGAGGGTGTCGAGTAGGCTCATGACAATCTCTCTGTAGAGGCCGGCGCGACGCTCGTGAAAGCGTGTGCCGGCGGGTAATAAAACGCCGGAAACGCCGCGCGAGCGCGGCACCGACAGTCTTGACAGGCGCAGACGTGAAGCAGTGAGGCCATCGGACGCACAGCGACATGCGTCACGATTCGAGTCCTTATACGCCCGACGCAGCGGATGCGGCCTTGCTCTTCTTCGATTTCTTCGACTTCGACGCGGTCGTGTCCGACGCCATCGCGGGCGCGGATGCCGCCGTAGCAGCGGGCGCCGATGCCGCAGCGGCGTCCGCCTTGCTCTTTTTCTTCGACTTCGAGGCCTTCGTGCCCGATGCGGCTTCGGCAGGCGCGGAAGGCGGGGTTTGCGCAGTGGTTGCGGGCGCAGCCGTCGGCTTCGACGTCGTCGTGGCGGGCTTGGATGTCGCGCCCGTCGGCGGCGTGGACGAGCCGTTGATCGTCAGGCCCGCGGCTTCGAGGTTCTTCACCGACTTCTGGCCGATGCCCTTGACGCGATTCGCGAGGTCGTCGGCATCCTTGAACGGGCCATTCTTCGAGCGTTCGTCGATGATCGCTTTCGCATGGACGGGGCCGATGCCCTTGACCGATTCGAGCGCCGCCTGGTCGGCGGTATTGACTTCGACGGCGGACGCGAATCCCGCCGACAACGACAGCATCAGCACGGCGCAAAGCATCAACAGCTTTTTCAACATGGCAATCACTCCATTGAGGGCAAACAGGTGGCCGGAACGGACGACGCTTTCACGTTAGCAAGCACTGCGTTCAAGCATAGAACATTTACTGTTCTCTTTCGCCGAAGGCGCGCGACGTCGCGCGAAACGGCCGATTTATACCGGTGCGTCCGTGACAACACAATCGGCTCGCACCAAATTTAAAGATTTTGACCATTCGCGGGGCTTGCATCGCGTACGGATGTCAGGGAGTTTGACGGCGATGCGGCAGGACCGGGGCTCGCTGTTCGCTGCGCTTTCGTGTCCGCTCTAGCCGTATTCGCTTTAGTCGTCCCTGGTTCCGCAGGGCCGCGCGCGGTCGCGCCGCCCACTTCGAAACGCATTGAACCGGCGCTCGGTGCATTCGCGTCGACGAGTTCCAGCGCGTGACTCCGGCCAGGGCAGCCACAGCACGCGTTCGTCGCGGCCGAGCGGCCGTCGAGACGCCATGTGCTGCACGCGGACGGATGCACTGTAGGATTTCGTTGAATTTCGTCGATCAACAAATCGTGCTTGACTTAGAGTTCACTCGAAGTCCTAACCTGAGTTCCGTCATGTCGAAAGCTCTCACCATCGGTCAGGTCGCCGCGACGAGCGGCGTCTCCGCGCATACGCTGCGCTACTACGAGCAGGCGGGGTTGTTGCGTCCCGTCGGCCGCACGGACGCGGGCCATCGTCTTTATTCACCCGCCGATCTCGACTGGCTGCGCTTCGTGATGCGCCTGAAAGCGACGGGGATGCCGGTTGCCGGCATGCAGGCGTTCGCCGCGCTGCGCGCTGAAGGCGATGCGACGATCGGCGCGCGGCGCGAGATGCTGATCGAGCATCGCGAGGCCGTGCTGGCGCGCATCGCGGAGTTGAAGACCAATCTCGACGCGATCACCGACAAGATCGCGGTGTATGAAGCGGCCGAGCGTGAGGCGGCATCGGCAGGACATATCGGAAACGCAAGACTTGATTGAGGACTCGCAATGAACGACGCATATGCAAAGGCACAAGAGCAGACACAAGAGGGAGCACGCGGCGATCGCTATGCGCGCGGCTGGGACAAGCTGAAGGAAATCGACGGAACGGCGGGAGAGAAGGTGATCGCGTCGCTGGCTCCGATTGCGCCGGAATTCGCGCGGATGTTGATCGAGTTTCCGTTCGGCGACGTGTACAGCCGTCCGCAACTGGACCTGCGCGCGCGAGAGATCGCGACGATCGCCGCATTGGCCGCGCTCGGCAATGCGCAGCCGCAACTGAAGGTGCACGTCGAGGCAGCGCTGAATGTCGGATGCACGCGCGACGAAATCGTCGAGGTGTTCATGCAGATGGCCGTGTATGCGGGCTTTCCGGCGGCGTTGAATGCATTGTTCGCGGCACGTGAAGTGTTCGCGCTGCGCGACGAGGAAGAGGCGGCCGCATAGACGGCATCTGCGGCGATCGCGGGTTTGGGTAAGTATCAAGGCGCAACTAACGGTCTGTTTTCTTCGCTCATTACGACACGGCGTGAGCGGCGTGCACCAGATGCTTTGTCTTTAAGAGGGATGGCGTTGCTTCCGGGAAGGTGTTTACTGCTTGACCGAAACGCGGACGAGCGGACGAGCGCACGAGCAACGGATCGCACCAGGCACATCTGATCGAACACCGATGCACATGCCATCCGCATGAAAAGCGCCTATGCGTTCAGGCCGCGCTATCTGTCTGCATCTGCGCGCCCATCCGCACCGACCGCCTGCTGATCCAGCGCAGATAGAACGCGAGACCGACGCCCGCAATCGCCAGGCTTACCGTATTCGCGAGCCAGAAGCCGCGTGCGCCCGTGAACGATGCGGGCACCCATCCGCCGACGTCGAAGCCGAGCGCATAGCCGCCGCCAAGTCCGACGCCCCACAACGCGACCGCGTAGATCACGGTCGGCACGACGGCAACGCGATACGCGCGCAGCACGAATGCCGACGTGATCTGCAGCGCATCGCAGAAATGGTAGAAGACGACGATCAGCACCAGCGGCATCGCCGCCGCCGCGACCCGCGCATCCGGCGTATAGCCCGCGATGATCAGCGGCCGCAGCGCGAGCACGATCACGCCGTAGCAGCACGCAATCGCGACGGCCATCGCGATGCCGTGCCGCGCGAGCGTGCGCGCCGCTTCGTAGCGATGCGCGCCGAGCGCCTGGGCGACGAGCGTCGACGTCGCGATGCCAATCGACAGCGGCGTCATGTACAGCACCGCGCCGATGTTGCCCGCGATCTGATGCCCCGCCAGCGTCGTCGTGCCGAAACGCGCGATGAAGAGCGCCATGAACGTGTACGAGGTGACTTCGATCAGATACGAGAGTCCCATCGGAATGCCGAGCTTCAGTTGCGCGGCCTGGCGGCGCCAGACGGGCCAGCAGAAATGCGCGAAGATCGCGAACGGCCGGAACACGTCGAGCTTCGTCATCGCCAGCATGCCGACGACGGCGAGCGTCCCGTTGATGAGGGTGCTGGCGAGCGCGCAGCCGGGGCCGCCGAGTGCCGGCACGCCGAGGCCGCCGAAGATCAGCCATGTGTTGAGCGGCAGCTTCAACATCAGCGCGCCGATCTGCAGGATCATCACGAGCCGCGGCTGGCCGACGGCGTTCGTCAGCGAGCTGTAGACGCGAAACGCAAGGCTCGCCGGCAAGCCGAACGCGACGATCTGCAGGTACGACACCGTGCGCTCGCGCAGCGCCTCAGGCGCGCGCGCTAGCTGCAGCAGCGGGTGAGGGAAGTAGAGAATCAGAAAGCCGATGACGGCGAGCGCGAGCGCAAGCCACAGCGCCTGGCGCACTTCCTCGCCGATCTCGTCGTAGCGGGCGGCGCCGTACAGCTGGCCCGCAATCGGCTGCAGCGCCGTCAGAATGCCCGTCAGGCCGATATACACGGAGATGTAGATCGACGCGCCGAGGCCGAGCGCGGCCAGATCCGTCGCCGAGTAGCGGCCGACCATCGCCGTGTCGATCACGCCGAACGCGATGATCGCCAGCTGGCCGATCAGCACGGGCCATGCGAGCCCGGCGATTTTCCGCGCATCGGCGAACATCGTCAGCCGTGTTTCTTCGGGCGCCACGGGTGGCGTCTGACGGGCGGCTGCGGGCGGTCGATGCGCACGTATAGCCGGAAGCGTTCGTCGCGGTCGGCGGCGCGGCGGCCTTCCCACACGAGCTTCCACACGAAGTTCGACATCGAGCTCGGCTCGCCGAAGTCCTGCGTGTCCTGGCGCAGGATCACGTCGCAGTTTTCATCGAACGAAAAATGCATGTCGCCGAAATAGGCGAACGTCGCGATCTGCGCATCGCCGAGACGCACAGGCGCAATGCAGTTGTAGTCGGACGGCAGATGCGCGGCAATCTGCTCGGCCACGTCCTTGTACGTCCGGCTGTAGTTGACGACGGGCAGCCAGAGCGTCATCAGCAGCACCCACATCAGCGTCGTGCCGGCGCTCGATAGCACGACGCTGCGCCACAGGACCTTCGGATGACGCGCGACGCGCCACTGCACGAGCGCGAACCAGCAGAGCGTCACGGCCACCGCGCACAGGAACGACAGGATCTTGAATTGCGGCGTGAAGCCCGGCGCGAGCCGCGCGAGATTGCGCGCGAGCTGATGCGGAAAGCCCGTCATGCCCGCGAGCCACACGAGCCAGACAAACGTGCCGAGCACCGTGAAGCTGAGCACCGCGAACCAGTCGATTGCGTTGATTGCGCCGCGCTTGAGCGTCGGCAGCGCGAACGCGGCGATCACCGCGAGCGCGGGCATCAGCAGCGTGAAAAGGCGGTTCGTCCCCTGGCTTTGCAGCACGACGAGAATCAGCAGCGGTGCGATCACCGACAGCGGAATCGCAATGTGCGGCGCGCGCCGCAACCCCGCCCAGCTGAACCACGCCCAGATCGCGAGCGGCCACGCGGGCCACGCGAAAAGCGGCAGGTTCTTGACGGCATACCGCAGCGTCGAGCCGTACGGGCCGGCGAACGCGTGCAGGCTGGTGCGCATCCACTGGTGCAGGAACCAGACGGCGTCGTCGGGGAAGAGCGCGATCGCTGTGAGCGGCCATACGACCGAGAGCACGAGCGCGACGGGCAGACCCGCGAGCATCAGCGTGCGCCAGTGTGTTTCGTGCACGATGATCAGCATCGCGAACGTGCCGACGAGCAGCGCGCCCACCAGCACGGGATTGCTCGTCAGCGCGACGAGGCCGATCGCGCAGCCCCAGATCAGCGCGCCCTGGACCGGCTTGTCGATCATCCGCACGAGGCCGTAGACGAGCATAGCGATGCAGACGAATTGCGCGATCTGCGGCGTCGTTTCGTGGCCGCGCTCGGCGAGGCCGAAGATCGCGAGCAGAATCAGCAGCGCGCCGTCGCCGAGCGTGCGGCCGTAGTCGCGCGGCTCGGGCTCGCCGCCGAATGCGTACTTGAACGGCTGCACCTCGGGCCGGCGGCCGAGCAGATAGGCCGCGTACCAGACGAACGCGCAAGCCGCGCAGAACAGCAGCCCCGTGAACACGCGCGATGCGTTGCTCGCGTCGACAAGCGGGTCCAGCACGCGGATCGCGCTCGCGCCGAGCCAGTAGCCGAGCGGCGCATCCGACGTGATGTACTTGCCGACGAGATTCGGCAGCATCCAGTCGTGCAGCGTGCCGTTGGCCATCGTCCACATGACGCCGAAGCCGGCTGCGTCTTCCGTCTTCCACGGGTCGCGGCCGAACAGGCCAAACGACGCATACACGACGCAGATGGTGAGCAGCAGCCAGCGCGGCAGCGCGCTGGTGGCGGAAGCAGTGAGGCGAACGACTGATCTCATGCGGTGTTCGTGTGAGGCTGACCGGGCGGCAGCCGTGAGTTATTGATGGAGCGCAGGAGGCGTCTCTGAATCAGCATGCGGCATTGTAGACGCGCGGCACGGTGCCCGTCACAAACCCACGCCGATGCGGCCGACGGAAGCAGGGTGGCGAAACGGGTAGCGAAGCGGGTAACGAAGCGGGCTTTCGGGGCGCCGTTCGACGTGAACCCGGCGGGTGTTGCGCCAGGCTTCGGGCGGGCTTTGCTTCGAGGCCAGCCGTCGCACCGACCTCTCTCGTTGCGCGCAGGTATCGACAGCAATGGAAATGAATGCAACCCGCATGCAACGCGGCGCAATGCCGTATCGAGCGAAACCGAGGACTGCGGCCAGCGAGCCCAACCCAGCCCAGCTCAACAAACCTTTCGCCGACAAAAAAGGGCAGCTTGCGCTGCCCTTCTTGCATCGTGGCGGCCCGGACGGGAGTCGGGGCCTGCAACGTGTAGTGCCGGTTACTTCGCGGCCTTGCCCGAAGCGCGGGCGCCGAACTTCTTGTTGAACTTCTCGACGCGGCCTGCCGTGTCCATGATCTTTTGCTGGCCCGTGTAGAACGGGTGCGATTCCGACGAGACTTCGATCTTCGCCAGCGGGTACGTCTTGCCGTTGAATTCGGCCGTTTCACGCGTCTGGATGGTCGAGCGCGTCACGAACTTGAAGTCGTTCGACATATCGACGAACAGGACTTCGCGGTAATTCGGGTGGATGCCTTCTTTCATGGTCTTTCCTTTAATCTGGCGGTAGCCAACCCGGGAGCCGGAGAATTCCGCAACCGCGAGCCACTTGCCTAAGGTCGAAAAACGATGATTATGCCAGAAAATCAGTCGTTTGATGAAACTCGTGAAGGTTTTTTCGCAAGCTTCGGCGGCTACCCGTGCCTTGCACTGTGCTACGCGTCCGTCTGCCCGAGCGCGCCCGTATGCGCCGGGTCCTGCCGGTAGTAGCGGGCAAGCAGTCGGTAAAGCCCCGGATATTCAGCCTCGAACTCGCGCGGCTTCACGAACAGCGCCTCGCTGCACACGGCAAAAAATTCCGACGGATGGTCGGCGGCGTAAGGGTCGATCAGCGATTCCCGTTCGAAGCGGGCCCAGCGCCGCTCAGGCACGGCATCCACTTTCGCGCAGAACTGGTCGTATGCATGGTCGAACACGTCCGCCCACTGCGCGGAATCGAGCGGCGCATGCAGCTTGCGGAAGAGGGGTGGGTGGCCATCGGCTTCGCCCGTCACCATGTCGATCTTGTGCGCGAACTCGTGAATCACGACGTTGTATGCATCCGAGCCGTCCGTCATCTGCGCGTCTTCCCATGACAGGATCACGGGCCCGCCTTCCCATGCCTCGCCGCTCGCATCGTGCTCGACTTCGTGGACGACGCCGTCCTCGTCCTCGACGGTCTTGCGGATCACGAACTCGCCGGGATAGACGATCACGCCGACCCAGCCGCGATACAGATCGAGCCCGAGATTCAACACGGGCAGGCACGCCTGCACGGCGATCGCGACGGTGATCTGATCCGTCAACTCCAGATCGTGCGCGGTCGAGAACTCCTTTTGCGCGATGAAGAGACTTGTCATTTCGCGCAGGCGCGCGAGGTCGGCGGCGCTGAGACGCGTGAGGAACGGCAGGCCGTCGAGCGTCGCCTGCCAGACCGCGTCGTCGATCGCGTGGGTGCGCAGGGCGCGGTCGCGGCGGCGCGTGTCGAGCCATTGGGTGAATTTCGAAAGCATCGCGCGGTTGCCTCGCTGTTGCCCGTTTTCGTTAGCGTTACCGATACGAATCTAGTCGATCTGCTTTTGCCACGCCGCGAAAATGCCGCCGCATACGGCCACGCCGATCAGAAAGTAAAACCCGTCGAGCGACGCGAGGAAGCTAGCCTGTTGCGCGACGATCCGGCTCACCTCGACGACGGCCAGCGCATGCGCGTCGGCGGCAGGGCGGCCCGCTGACGCGAAGCCGTGCGCGAGCGCCGCGATCGTGTTGTCGAAAGCGGGATTGTACGGGCTCGCGAATTCGGCGAGCCGCGTCTGATGCAGCGCCTGACGATGCTGCTCGACGATGATCACCGATGCCGTCGCGAATGAAATCGTCAGTTGCCGGACGATGTTCTTCAACCGATAGCCGTGCGAGAACTCCTCGATAGCGAAGATTTTGAACGTCAGATTCGCGACGGGCAGCACGATGAAGAGCAGCAGCAAGCCGCGCAGCAACAGCGGCACGATCAACGCTGCTTCGCCGACGGCGGGCGACATGCGCGTCATCCACGCGGCCGCGAATGCCGCGACCGCGAAGCCCGGCACGATGATCCATTTCTTGCGCGGCAGCAGTTTCGCGTAGCGAAGATACGCGAAGAGCGCCGTCGACGAAATCAGCGACGTCACGCCGACCAGTTGGCCCGTGTTCTCGACGGGATAGCCGAGGCCGGTTTCGAGAAAGCGCGAGATCAGATAGCTGAACGCCGTCGACTCGTAGTAGTAGAACATGTACAGCACGAGCCCGACCTGGAAGGTCTTTTCGCGCAGTGCGTGCAGCCGCACGAGCGGCGACGGATGATGCCATTGATGCCAGACGAACCACGCAAGCGCCGCGATGCCGGCTGCGGTCAGAATGAGCAGATTCGGCGATGTGCTGAAGAGCTGGAAGCGCACCTGCTGCATCACGATCTGCAGCGCGCCTTGCGCGAACGCGAAGATGATGTATGGCCAGAAGTGGGTCGGGCCGCGTTCTTCCGGCGTGCGGCCGCCGGAGTCCGGCAGTGCGAGCATCGCGAGCACGGCGAACAGCACGCCGAACGGCGCGGTGCACGCAAAGAGCGCGCGCCACGTGAAATGCGCGACCAGCTGTCCGCCGACGAGCGGCGCGAGCGCGCTGCACAGCACGATCAGGATCAGAAAGGCGCGCGTTGCAGCTGGCCGCCGCTGCGGCGTGAAGCTCAGCTGGATGAGGATGCGGCACGTGCCCATCATCGGGCCAATGAAATAGCCCTGAAAGCCGCGCGCGAACAGCAGGCCGAACGACGTGTCGCACAGCGCGGCCGCGACGGCGCCCGCCGCATAGAGCAGCATGCAGGCCGCCACGTACCGCCGGTAGCCGACGCGGTCGACCCACCATTGCTGCTGCAGGATGCCGAGCACGGCCGCGACGGCATATGCGCTCGACGACCACACCAGTTCATCCGGCGACGCGTTGATGCCGCCCGCGATGTAGCTGGCGAAGAACGAAAAAATCGCGTTGTCGAAGTAGTCGAGACCCGTGACGACGGCCAGTACCCACGGGAAGAAATCGCCGCGCAGTTTGTCCGCGCTGAAGACCTGCGCGCGCGGGGAAGCGGCGTTCATGCTTTCGTGCCCTTGCTCCCGGCACGTTTGCTGGCGGCCGCGGCGCGGCGCTGCCTGATCAGCTCGTCGGCGCTTTCGCCGGCGAGACGCCGCTCGACATAATTCAGGTCGTCGGCGAGCTCGGACTTGAGCTTCTGCACTTCTTTCAGCTCGCGCCGCACGGATTCGATGCGCGCGTCGAGCGATTCGATCTGTTGCGCGAGTCCGTCGCGAATCTGCTGAAGCGAGTCTATCGAGTAGCGGTTGCGTCCGCCTTCCGTCGTTTCGAGCGGGCGTTTCAACATTTCCGTGATGCCCGCGAGCGAGAAGCCCAGCGAGCGCAGACGCAGAATGCGCGAAAAGCGTTCGAGGTCGTCTTCGTCATACAGGCGATAGCGGCCTTCGCTGCGGCTGGGTGTAATGAGGCCGCGTTCCTCGTAGTACTTGAGCGTGCGCGGCGTGACGTTCAGGCGTTCGGCGGCGTCGCGAACGGTCAGCAGAGTGGGGGAGTCGTCGTTCGGCATGGCGATGCTTCACATGTCGGTCGTGATGCGAGCATTATAGATCAACGTGTACGTTCACGTATAGGATTGAGCGTAAACGTAATGTTGGGCGCAAGGCGTGCGGACGAAAAAAACGCCTGCGCGATGGCAGGCGTTCTCTTGTTCGAAGGGTCGAAGCGCTGGTCGGCGATCAGCCGCCGCGGCGCATCATGTCGAAGAACTCGGCGTTGTTCTTCGTCTGGCGGATCTTGTCGAGCAGGAATTCCATCGCTTCGACTTCGTCCATGTCGTGGATGAACTTGCGCAGCACCCAGATCTTTTGCAGGATCTCGGGCTTGATCAGCAGTTCTTCGCGACGCGTGCCGGACTTGTTCAGGTTGATCGACGGATAGACGCGCTTTTCCGCGAGACGGCGCTCGAGGTGCACTTCCATGTTGCCCGTGCCCTTGAATTCTTCGTAGATCACGTCGTCCATGCGGCTGCCCGTTTCGATCAGCGCCGTGCCGATGATGGTCAGCGAGCCGCCTTCCTCGATGTTGCGCGCCGCGCCGAAGAAGCGCTTCGGACGCTGCAGCGCGTTCGCATCGACACCGCCTGTCAGCACCTTGCCCGAAGCGGGGACGACCGTGTTGTACGCGCGCGCGAGACGCGTGATCGAGTCGAGCAGGATCACGACGTCGTTCTTCATTTCGACGAGGCGCTTCGCCTTTTCGATCACCATTTCGGCAACCTGCACGTGACGCGCGGCCGGTTCGTCGAAGGTCGACGCGATCACTTCGCCCGCCACCGAGCGTTGCATTTCCGTCACTTCTTCCGGACGCTCGTCGATCAGCAGCACGAACAGGATGACATCGGGGTGGTTCTGTTTGATTGCGTGCGCGATGTGCTGAAGCATCACGGTCTTGCCCGACTTCGGCGACGCGACGAGCAGGCCGCGCTGGCCCTTGCCGATGGGCGCGATCATGTCGATGATGCGGCCCGTGACGTTTTCTTCGCCGCGCATCTCACGTTCGAGCAGCAGCACCTTGTTCGGATGCAGCGGCGTCAGGTTCTCGAACATGATCTTGTGCTTCGAGGCCTCGGGCGGCTGGCCGTTGACCTTATCGACCTTCACCAGCGCGAAATAGCGCTCGCCGTCCTTCGGCGTGCGGACTTCGCCTTCGATGGTGTCGCCCGTATGCAGATTGAAGCGGCGGATCTGCGACGGGCTGATGTAGATGTCATCCGTGCTTGCGAGATACGAGGTTTCCGGCGAGCGCAGGAAGCCAAAGCCGTCAGGCAGCACTTCGAGCGTGCCGTCACCGAAGATCGTTTCGCCCGTTTTGGCGCGTTTTTTTAGAATGGCGAACATCAGTTCCTGCTTGCGCAGGCGGTTCGCACTTTCGATCTCGAGACCATTGGCCATCTCGATCAATTGGGACACGTGTAGCGTCTTGAGCTCGGATAAATGCATACGGAGAACCCGCAGAGAAGGTGCGACCTGAAATGAAATCTGGGAGGAGAAGTGAGCGGAACCGCTCAAGGACTTACTCGTCTTTTAGACGTTTTATAGATTCTAGCATAGCACACGCCAATCCCAGCCTGTGCGGCCGGTTAGACCTGACGCATGATTCTTGTTGTCGCGGGACAACAAGAATCATGCGGCTCGCTCGATGCATCAACTGACTGCAAGTCTTGCGAGCCGGGCGGCAGGCATGCGATGCATGCGTGCCGTGTCTGCGTGTGGCCGATTAAAGATTGCCGTCGAGGAACGCGGTGAGTTGCGACTTCGACAGTGCGCCGACCTTCTGTGCAGCAACTGCGCCGTTCTTGAACAGGATCAGCGTGGGGATGCCGCGCACGCCGAACTTGACGGGCGTGGACTGATGTTCGTCGACGTTGATCTTGGCAATCTGCAGGCGATCAGCGTAGTCCTTCGCAACTTCGTCGAGGATCGGCGCGATCATCTTGCACGGGCCGCACCATTCCGCCCAGAAGTCGAGCAGCACGGGTTTATCGGATTTGACGACGTCCTGTTCGAACGATGCGTCGCTGATATGCTTGATGTGTTCGCTCATTGTGTGAATACCTCTTTCGGTTCGAGGCCTGCTTTGATTGCCCGCCACGATACAACAAAACCAGAAAACTTTCCGTTCGCTTTGCCACAGGACAAACCATGAAAGCCGACGCGCGAAGTGCTGTGGGGACAGTTTCGGGAGGGCGACCTGGCTTGGCTTTGCGGGTCACTTGAACGTCAGTTTAGCTTAAATTGCTATGCGTTGCCCGTCGTGATAGTACGCCTTCGGGCGGTAGGGTTTCGTGCCGCGCGAGTCAGCACTGACAAGGCTTCGGCGCATATGCCGAATGCCTCGCGCGCATGTCGTATGCGCTGCAACCTGTCGTGACAAACCCTATCTTGAGTTCGTGCGCGCGAACACAAGACGAGCGGCGCACCGACATTGCGGCTCCGTTAAGGCGGCATTTGTCCCGATGCCTCTCGCGCAGCGCAGCAAGCGATGTTAGAATACGACGTGACGGGCCTCCTCGCATGGAGGGGCGGTCAACCTGGTCAGGTCGGGAACGAAGCAGCCACAGCCGTTTTCCGCCAGTGCCGAGGGTCGGGCTCGTCACCTTCCTTTCTTCTCATCTGTCTGACTTCCCCCGTATTTCTCGTCATCTGCGTTGGTCGAAACGCGGCATGTTTTGGCGCCTGCGCTGCGAAATTCGATGAGCCGTCAGAGCGTTGTCACGCCTTGCGCGCGCGTACGATCGATTCGTCTTTTCGCGTCAGCGTTGCTGATACAATTTCCGGATGACCTATCAAGTTCTCGCACGCAAATGGCGGCCGAAGGATTTCGCTTCGCTCGTCGGACAGGAGCACGTGGTGCGCGCGCTCACGCACGCGCTCGACGGTGGCCGTCTGCACCACGCCTATCTGTTTACGGGCACGCGCGGCGTCGGCAAGACGACGCTTTCGCGCATCTTCGCGAAGGCGCTCAATTGTGAAACGGGCGTGACGGCCACGCCGTGCGGTGTCTGCCGTGCTTGCCGCGAGATCGACGAAGGGCGCTTCGTCGATTATGTCGAGATGGACGCGGCGAGCAACCGTGGCGTCGACGAAATGGCCGCGCTGCTGGAGCGCGCCGTGTATGCGCCTGTCGATGCGCGCTTCAAGGTCTACATGATCGACGAAGTGCACATGCTCACGAACCACGCGTTCAACGCGATGTTGAAGACGCTGGAAGAGCCACCGCCGCATGTGAAGTTCATTCTCGCGACGACCGATCCGCAGAAGATTCCCGTCACGGTGCTCTCGCGCTGCCTTCAGTTCAACCTGAAGCAGATGCCCGCCGGGCATATCGTGTCGCATCTCGAACGCATCCTGGGCGAAGAGAACATTCCGCACGAGGCGCAGGCGTTGCGCCTGCTCGCGAGAGCCGCGGATGGCTCGATGCGCGATGCGCTGTCGCTGACCGACCAGGCGATCGCGTACTCGGCCAATCAGGTCACCGAGGAAGCCGTGCGCGGCATGCTCGGCGCGCTCGACCAGAGCTATCTGATTCGTCTCCTCGATACGCTCGTCGCCGGCGACGGCGCTGGGGTGCTGTCCGTCGCCGATGAGATGGCGTTGCGGAGCCTGTCGTTCTCGACCGCACTGCAAGACCTCGCGGGTCTTTTGCACAAGATCGCGTGGGCGCAGTTCGCGCCGTCGTCGGTGCTGGAAGAGTGGCCGGAGGCCGCCGACCTGCGCCGTTTCGCCGATGCGCTGAGCCCCGAGCAGGTTCAACTGTTCTATCAGATCGCGACAATCGGCCGAAGCGAGCTGGGCCTCGCGCCCGATGAATACGCCGGCTTCACGATGACGCTGTTGCGGATGCTCGCGTTCGAGCCGGCGCCGAATGGCGGCTGCGGGGGCGTGACTCCTGCGGGACGCTCGACGGTTCCGGCTGCGGGTGGATCGAAGCGCGCGGGGGCGCCTGTCGCCGCGGCGCCTGTGCGTGCGGCACAGGAGCGGCCAATCGAGACGCCAGCCGCTGCACCGATGCCCGAATCGGTGCCCGCTCAGTCGAAAGCAGTCGGTGAAGCATCTGAAATCGCACCCGTAGCAACGGTCGATGTTGACGCGAGATCGATGGGGTCTGAAGCCGTGCCGAAGGACGTCGACGAAGCGCCCGCTGCCTCAAGCGCTCCCGAAGATTTGCCAACCGACCCCGCCGCGTCAGACGATAACCCGACCGAAGAAGCCGCAACCACGCCGCCACAGCAGCCCGAAGCCGCGCCGCGCCGCGCGGGTGGCGCGAGCGCCGCGCTCGACGTGCTGCGCAACGCGGGCATGAAAGTATCGACGGATCGCGGCGCTTCGGCCCGTTCGGCTTCCACTGCGCCTGCCGCAGCCGCGTCTCCCGCGCCGACGGCGAAGCCCGCCGCGCCGCGCGTCGCCGTTCGCGTGCCGACGCCCGATCCCGCGCGCCGCGCCGCAGCCGCCGGGCAGCAGGAGGCCACCGCGCGCTCCCAGCAGTCGCGTGGCGCGCAGCAGCGCGGCTCGTCTGTTCCGCCATGGGAAGACATTCCCCCTGACGACTACATTCCCGCTTCGTCGGACGACGCGTTCTTCGCGCCCTCCGACGACAACTTCATTCCCGTCT
Source organism: Paraburkholderia diazotrophica (assembly GCF_038900755.1). Lineage (GTDB taxonomy): Bacteria > Pseudomonadota > Gammaproteobacteria > Burkholderiales > Burkholderiaceae > Paraburkholderia > Paraburkholderia diazotrophica_A. Next base: position 230,840 of record NZ_JBBPEN010000005.1, on the reverse strand, counting down.
TCGACAGCGGCCCCGATGACATGGTCGTCGCGCGGAGCAGCGCGTCCGCCGCAGCGCCCGCGGTGGCGCCTGTCGTCGACATCCGCACGCTGCCGCCCGCCGTGCCGCTCGACGCTATCGGCTTCGACGGCGACTGGCCGGCGCTCGCCGTCACGCTGCCGCTCAAGGGCATCTCATATCAGCTCGCGTTCAACAGCGAGCTGATGGCCGTCGAGGGCAAGACGCTCAAGCTCAACGTCGCAGTCCAGCTCTACGCCGAGCCCGCGCAGATCGCGAAGCTGAAAGCGGCGCTCGCCGAACGGCTCGGCAGCGAGATCGACGTGCAAGTCGAAGTCGGTCCCGTGCAGCGCACGGCCGCAGTGCTCGATGCGATCGAGCGCTCGAAGCGTCAACAGGAAGCCGAGCGCGAAATCGGCGCCAATCCATTCGTGCAATCCCTGATCCGCGAGTTCGGCGCGAGCATCGTGCCGGGCTCGGTGCGTCCCCTCACGCCGGGCGCCGACGGCGGCCACAACGCGGCCAGCCACTGATTCCCGCGCGCGCCGGATGAACGCGCGTCAACCGGAATTCACCATTAAGAAGGAGCAAGTCCATGATGAAAGGTCAACTCGCCGGGCTGATGAAGCAAGCCCAGCAGATGCAAGAGAACATGAAGAAGATGCAGGAGCAACTTGCGCAGATCGAAGTCGAGGGGCAGTCGGGCGCGGGCCTCGTCAAGGTGACGATGACCTGCAAGAACGACGTGCGCCGCGTGTCGATCGATCCGAGCCTGCTCGCCGACGATAAGGACATGCTCGAAGATCTCGTGGCGGCTGCGTTCAACGACGCCGTGCGCAAGGCGGAAGCCACCGCTCAGGAGAAGATGGGCGGCATGACCTCGGGCCTGCCGCTGCCGCCGGGCTTCAAGCTGCCGTTCTGATCGCACGGGGCGTTCGCGCGCGGGCATCGGGCGCTCCGCCCGCGGCCCGTGCGCGCCTCGCCGAATCCACCATCGACGCCGCCGTTCCAGCATGAAACAACCTTCCGCCTTGTCGGCGCTCGTCGAAGCGCTGCGCGTTCTGCCTGGCGTCGGGCCGAAGTCCGCGCAACGCATGGCGTACCACCTGATGCAGCACGACCGCGACGGCGCCGAAAAGCTCGGCCGCTCGCTGCTGTTCGCGACCGAGCATCTGCAGCACTGCGAGAAGTGCAACACCTTCACGGAAGCGCAGATCTGCGAAGTCTGCAGCGATACCGAACGCGATCCGACGCTGCTGTGCGTCGTCGAAACGCCCGCCGATCAGATCATGCTCGAACAGACGATGACCTGGCGCGGGCTCTATTTCGTGCTGATGGGGCGCCTGAGTCCGCTCGACGGCATCGGCCCGAAGGAAATCCATTTCGACCGGCTCGTCAAGCGCGCGACGGATGGCGTCGTCAAGGAAGTCGTGCTCGCAACCAACTTCACCAACGAAGGCGAGGCGACGGCGCATTACCTCGGGCAAACGCTGAAGGCACGCGGCCTGTCGGTGACGCGTCTCGCGCGGGGCGTGCCTGTTGGCGGCGAACTCGAATATGTCGATGCGGGCACCATCGCGCGCGCGATGCTCGACAGGCGCTCGATGTAACAGCTAATGGGCGTAGCGCCCGGACGCATCGCCGCATCTGGCAAGTACAAGAAGATCGGGAGACACATGAGCACATCGACTGCAACGCCGGAAGAACCACACAAAGGACCAGCCCAGGGCCCGCTCGCGGGCGTCAAGGTGCTCGAGCTCGGCACGCTGATCGCCGGGCCGTTCGCCGCGCGCTTTCTCGGCGAGTTCGGCGCGGACGTGATCAAGATCGAAGACCCGAAGGGCGGCGATCCGCTGCGCAAATGGCGCAAGCTCTATCCCGAAGTGGGCGGCACGTCGCTGTGGTGGGCAGTGCAGGCGCGCAACAAGAAGTCGGTGACGATCAATCTCAAGGCCGACGAAGGCAAGGAAATCGTCCGCAAGCTCGCGAAAGAAGCAGATATCGTCGTCGAGAATTTCCGGCCTGGGCTGCTCGAAAAGCTCGGACTCGGCTACGACGTGCTGTCGAAGGAGAACCCCGGCCTCGTGATGGTTCGCCTGTCGGGCTACGGGCAGACGGGGCCGTATCGGGACCGTCCGGGCTTCGGCGCGATAGCGGAATCGATGGGCGGCCTGCGTCATATCACCGGATATCCGGATCTGCCGCCTCCGCGCATCGGCATTTCGATCGGCGATTCGATCGCGGCGCTGCACGGCGTGATCGGCGCGCTGATGGCGTTGCATCACCGCCAGGTGAACGGCGGCAAAGGGCAGGTCGTCGATGTCGCGCTGTACGAAGCCGTCTTCAACATGATGGAAAGCGTCGTTCCCGAGTACGGCGTCTATGGCATGGTGCGCGAGCGCACGGGCGCGTCGCTGCCGGGGATCGTGCCGTCCAATACCTATCCGTGCCGCGACGGCAGCATCGTGATCGGCGGCAACAGTGATCCGATTTTCAGGCGGCTGATGATCGCGATCGGCCGCGACGATCTCGCGAACGATCCCGCGCTCGCGCACAACGACGGCCGGGTGCCGCGCACGCAGGAGATCGACGGCGCGATCGCGGCGTGGCTCGCGGATCGCACGATCGACGAAGCGCTCGACGTGCTGAACGCGGCCGACGTGCCCGTGGGCCGCATCTATAGCGTTGCGGACATGTTCACCGATCCGCAATACGCCGCGCGCCAGATGATCCAGAACTTCAAATGGCAGGACGGCCGCGACATCACGCTGCCGGGCGTCACGCCCAAACTCTCCGAAACGCCCGGCGAAACGCGCTGGCTGGGGCCCGAACTGGGTGAACATACGGATGAAGTTCTGCGAACGCTGGGTTATGATGCGGACCACATCGCAAGGTTGCACGCGCAACAGGTCGTCTAAGCGGGGAACAGGCCGGCGCTTGAAAGCGCGCGCGAAGAGAGCACAAAGCGCGCGCAGACCGGCCGGCCAGGCCGGCGAGAACAATGACAGAAGAAACGGAGACAGGACCATGCAACGAAGAGGCTTTCTAGCAGGCACCGCGGCGCTCGCGGGCGCATCGCTCGTCGGCTCGCCGCTCGCATTCGGGCAAGGCAAGCTGGAGACATCGAAAGTCGCGATCGCCGTCGGCGGCAAGAATCTTTTCTATTATCTGCCCCTCACAATTGCCGAGCGCCGTAATTTCTTCAAGGACGAAGGGCTCGAAGTCGAAATCTCCGACTTCGCGGGCGGTTCGCAGGCGTTGAAGGCGGCTGTCGGCGGCAGCGCCGATGTCGTTTCCGGCGCGTTCGAGCACACGCTGTTGCTGCAGGCGAAGAACCAGTACTTCCGCGAATTCGTGCTGCAAGGACGCGCGCCGCAGATCGTGCTCGCAGTGTCGAAGAAGACGATGGCGAACTACAAGTCGATCGCGGACCTGAAGGGCAAGAAGATCGGTGTGACGGCGCCAGGTTCGTCGACGTCGATCATGGCGAGTTTCGTGCTCGCGAAAGCCGGGCTGACGGCGAAAGACGTGTCGTTCATCGGCGTCGGCGCGGGCGCAGGGGCGATCGCCGCGCTGCAGTCGGGGCAGATCGACGCGCTCGCCAATCTCGACCCCGTGATGACGAAGCTCGAACGCTCGGGCGAGATTCGCGTCGTGTCCGACACGCGCACGCTCAACGATACGCACACGGTGTTCGGCGGCAACATGCCCGCTGGCTGCCTGTACGCATCGCAAGCGTTCATCAGCAAGAATCCGAACACGACACAGGCGCTCGCCAACGCGATGGTCCGCGCGCTGAAGTGGCTGCAGACGGCGACGGGCACCGAGCTGATCAATACCGTGCCCGAGTCGTATCTGCTCGGCGACCGCGCGCTGTATCTGGATTCGTGGCAGCACGTGAAAGAGGCGATGTCGCCCGACGGCCTGATGCCCGCCGACGGCCCCGCGACGTCGCTCAAGACGCTGCAGGCTTTCGACGACACCATGAAGGGCAAGCCGATCGATTTGTCGAAGACCTGGACGAACGACTTCGTGAAGAAGGCGCTCACGACGGTCAAGGCCTAACGCACCGACACAAGGACAAGGACGAGCGCTGGCGTCGCGCTCAATTCTCAGGCAGAACGCGCGGTCGCGCCGTCACCTCCTTGTCCCGAACCTCGAACCATCCAAGCATCGAAGAAGTGAGCCGAACGATGACCGTTGCCGCCCTGGCGCTCGAAAACATCACCTGCACATTTGCGTCGCGCGAGAATCGCAGCCAGCGATACACCGCCGTCAAGGACACGACCTTGCGCATCGCGCCGGGCGAATTCGTATCGGTCGTCGGGCCGACGGGCTGCGGCAAGTCGACGTTGCTGAACGTCGGCGCGGGGCTGCTGGAGCCGTCGTCGGGTGCGGTGACGGTGTTCGGCGAGAAGCTGTCGGGCATCAACCGGCGCGCGGGCTACATGTTCCAGGCCGACGCGCTGATGCCGTGGCGCTCGGCGCTCGACAACGTGACGGCAGGCCTGTCGTTCCATGACGTGCCGCGCGCCGAAGCCCGTTCGCGTGCCGAAGAATGGCTCAAGCGCGTCGGCCTCGGCGGCTTCGGGGACCGTTATCCGCATCAGCTATCGGGCGGCATGCGAAAGCGGGTTGCGATGGCGCAGACGCTGATCCTCGATCCCGACATCATCCTGATGGACGAGCCGTTTTCCGCGCTCGACATCCAGACGCGTCAGCTGATGGAAAACGAACTGCTCGATCTGTGGGCCGCGAAGCGCAAGGCCGTGCTGTTCATCACGCACGATCTCGACGAAGCGATCGCGATGTCGGATCGCGTCGTCGTGCTGTCGGCGGGACCGGGCACGCGGCCCATCGGCGAGTTCACGATCGATTTGCCGCGTCCGCGCGACGTTGCCGAAGTGCGCTCGCATCCTCGCTTCGTCGAACTGCATGCGCAGATCTGGAGCGTGCTGCGCGATGAGGTATTGAAGGGCTATCAGCAGCAACTGACGGCTGTGCAGGAGAGCAACTGAGATGTGGAAAGTCTTGCGCCCGAACCGCGCCAACCTCGTGATCTGGCAGTGGCTGCTGCTCGTGCTGTCCTTCGTGCTCTGGTACGTGCTGACGAGCCCGACGCTGTTGCCCGCGTTCTATTTTGACGACCCGAACAAGGCCGCGTTCTTTTTCGGCGAGCCGCAGAAAGTGCTCGTGCGGATCTGGGAGTGGTTCACGTCCGGCGAGATCTATCTGCATCTGTGGATCACGCTGATCGAGACGGTGCTCGCATTCGCGCTCGGCACGGTGCTGGGGCTCGGCGTCGGCCTATGGCTCGCGCTCTCGCCGCTCGCGAGCGCGCTATTCGATCCGTATATCAAGGCAGCGAACTCGATGCCGCGCGTGATTCTCGCGCCGATCTTCGGCGTGTGGTTCGGCCTCGGCATCTGGTCGAAGGTCGCGCTCGGCGTGACGCTGGTGTTCTTCATCGTGTTCTTCAACGTCTATCAGGGCGTGAAGGAAGTGAGCCCCGTCGTGCTCGCCAACGCGCGCATGCTCGGCGCGAACCGCAAGCAGTTGCTGCGCGCCGTCTATCTGCCGAGCGCGATGAGCTGGGTGTTTTCGAGCCTGCATACGTCGGTCGGGCTCGCGTTCGTCGGCTCGGTGGTCGGCGAGTATCTGGGCTCGGCGCGCGGCGTCGGCTATCTGATTCTGCAAGCCGAGGGCACCTTCGATATCAACACGGTGTTCGCCGGCATTCTCGTGCTGACGGCTTTCGCGCTGGTACTCGATGCAATCGTCGGCATGCTGGAGCGGCGCCTGATGAAATGGCAGCCGAAGAGCGGCGAGACGGAAAAGATCTGATCGACGGTGTATCGAAAGAAGAACGGCGCGTGACCTGCGAGGGCCACGCGCCGTTTGTCGTTTCGTTTTGTCGTTTGACGTTCGCCGCCGAGCAGTCCGTTCGTGCTTACGGCGTGATCACGATCTTGCCGAGCACGCGCCGCTGCGCCATGTCGTTGAGCGCGCGCGGCGTATCTTCGAGCGGATAGCGCGCCGAGACCAGCGGCTTGAGCTTGCCCTCGCGAATCCACCCGACCATCTCCTGGAACGCGGCTGCGTTGCGCTGCGGTTCGCGGCGCGCGAAATCGCCCCAGAACACGCCGACGATGCTCGCGCCTTTCAGCAACGCGAGATTGAGCGGCAACTTCGGAATTTCGCCGTTCGCAAAGCCGACGACGAGGTAGCGCCCACGCCAGCCGATGCTGCGAAATGCGGGCTCGGCATAGCTGCCGCCGACCGGGTCATAGATCACATCGGGACCTTTGCCGTCCGTCAGCGAGTTGATGCGCTCGCGCAGATCTTCCGTCGCGTAGTTGATGGTCGCGTCGGCGCCGTGCGTGACACAGGTCGCGAGCTTCTCGTCGCTCGACGCCGCGGCGATCACGCGCGCGCCGAGCGCCTTGCCGATTTCGACGGCCGCGAGTCCGACGCCGCCCGCCGCGCCCAGCACGAGCATCGTTTCGCCCGCTTTCAACGCCGCGCGATCGACGACGGCATGGTGCGACGTGCCATATGCGAGCGTGAAGACGGCGGCCGTCTCCAGGTCGGCGTCTTCGGGCAGCGGCACGCACGCGCTCGCATCGGCGAGCGCCTGCTCGGCGAAGCCGCCTTGCTGCGTATAAGCGACCACGCGCATCCCCGGCTTGAACTGCGTGACGCCTTCGCCGACGACGCGCACGATGCCCGCGACTTCCGCGCCGGGCGTGAAGGGCAGGGGCGGCTTGAACTGATACTTGTTCTGGATGATCAGCACGTCAGGAAAATTGACGCTCGCGGCTTTCACGTCGATCACGATCTGGCCGGCTTGCGGCTGAAGATCGGGCAATTCCTCGATGCTGAGTGTCTCGGGCGGACCATAGTGGTTGCAGCGGATTGCGCGCATCGTGTCTCCAGTCGATAAATGTCCATCGCAAGATTGACGGGTTCATAAGCGTGCTGTCGATCAGCATGCTTGCCGCGATCTTTGCGCCCCGTTCAGGCAACGCAGCGTCGACGGCAAAACGTCGACGGCAAAACATCGACAGCAAGCGAACCCCCACAGCGAAGCAGTGTAAAGCAAGCGCGAACGAGCGTGCGCTTCCATTGCGGCGCGAAGCCCATGAAGCCATGCGTTCAGACATAGGCATGCTGCGGGCCAGCGTGTCGTTCGCGTGCCTTGTTTCCTCGGTTACAATCGGCGCATGCGAATCCTACTCAGCAATGACGACGGTTATCTGGCGCCCGGCCTTGCCGCGCTTTACGAAGCGCTGAAGCCGCTCGCCGATGTCACCGTGATGGCACCCGAACAGAATTGCAGCGGCGCGTCTAACTCGCTGACGCTCTCGCGCCCGCTGTCGGTGCTGCGCTCGTCCAACGGTTTCTACTACGTGAACGGCACGCCGACCGATTCCGTTCACATCGCGCTGACGGGCATGCTCGACCATACGCCGGATCTCGTCGTATCGGGCATCAACAATGGCCAGAACATGGGCGAGGACACGCTGTACTCGGGCACGGTCGCCGCCGCGACGGAAGGCATCATGTTCGGCGTGCCCGCGATCGCGTTTTCGCTCGTCGACAAAGACTGGGTGCACCTCGAAGACGCCACGCGCATCGCCGCCGAAATCGTCGCGCACTATCTCGAACGTCCGCTGCCGGGCCATCCGTTGCTGAACGTCAACATACCGAACCTGCCTTACGAGCAGTTGCGCGACTGGCGCATCACGCGTCTCGGCAAGCGGCACCCGTCGCAGCCGGTGATCCGGCAGACCAATCCGCGCGGCGAGCCGATCTACTGGATCGGTCCGTCAGGCGGCGCCCGCGATGCCAGCGAAGGCACCGACTTCCATGCAGTCGCGAACGGCTTCGTGTCGATCACGCCGCTGCAACTCGATCTGACCGACACGGCCATGCTGCCCGCGGCGTGCGACTGGGTGCGCGCCGGGAGCGGCACTTCATGACTGGCGAGCGCGCAAAGCGCTTCCCGCTTGGACTCGAAGACCTGGTGCGCGAGCCGCGCCGGGCCGACGTGCGTGCGAGCGATGCGCGCGGCGCGAAGACGCCCGTCAAGCCGGCGGCATCGAACGTGAATTCACAGGCGGGCCGCGCGCGCAGCGGCGCGAGCGGCACGGCGGGCGTCACTTCCCCGGCGGGCGCGAAGGGCGTTGTCGGCGCGCTCAATGCGGGCGCGAAGAACGCGAACGCCGGCGCATCCGCGCGCACGCCTTCGATTGCAAAAAACGCGACGGGAATCGTCAATACAAAGAACGCAAAGAGGACGACGGGCACGACTGGCACGATCGGCACAATCGGCACGACCGCGATCCGCAACGACGGCGCGCGCAACCAGTTGCCGCGTCCCGTGACGACATCGTCGGATCGCACGGGCGCGCCGAACGTCGCGCTCAGCAGCGCGCTGACGCTGACCTCCGAACGCGTGCGCGAGCGGATGGTCGAACGGCTGCGAGCGAACGGCGTGTCGGACTCGCGCGTGCTCAATGCGATGGCGATGGTGCCGCGCCACATGTTCGTGGACCCAGGCCTCGCCACGCAGGCGTATGAAGATGCGGCGCTGCCCATCGGCCATCACCAGACGATCTCAAAGCCATCCGTGGTCGCGCGGATGATCGAACTGGCCGCGCAGGGCCGCACGCTCGCGAATGTGCTCGAAATCGGCACCGGCTGCGGCTACCAGGCTGCCGTGCTGAGCCAGGTCGCGCGCGACGTGTATTCGATTGAACGCATCAAACCGCTTTACGAGCGCGCGAAGACGAACCTGCGCCCGCTGCGCATCCCGAACATCCGTCTGCATTACGGAGACGGACGCGTCGGTTTGCCGTCGGCGGCGCCGTTCGATGCAATCGTGATCGCGGCGGCGGGACTCGATGTGCCGCAGGCGCTGCTCGAACAGCTCGCCATCGGCGCGCGGCTCGTGGCGCCCGTCGGATCGCAGGACGGACAGTCGCAGGTGCTCACGCTCGTCGAGCGCACGGGGCCCGCGCAATGGCGCGAATCGCGGCTTGATCGCGTTTTCTTTGTCCCCTTAAAATCCGGAGTGATTTGAACCTGATGAGTATGTTTCGCGCGATGCAAAGAACCAGCCAGAATATCCCGTTGACCATCGCTCAGCGCAGCGTTTGCGTAGCCATGCTTTCCGTGTTGGCGGCATGTGCCACGCGCCTCGATCAGGCGCCCGTCGTCGATCGCTCCGGCACCCTCGGCACCATCAACCAGGCGGGCGGTGCGCCCGGCGCGCAGCCTGCTGCGCCGCTCGGTCCGCCGCCTCCGGGCTACTACCGAGTGAAGCCGGGCGACACGTTGTATAGGATCGCGCTCGAAAACGGTCAAAACTATCGCGACATCGCTACGTGGAACAACCTGACGAACCCGAACCAGATCGAGGTCGACCAGTTGCTGCGCGTGGCGCCGCCGGGCGCGAACGGCGCGCCTGTCGTGCCGGGTGTCGCGACGGCGCCCATCGGCGGTGGTGCAGTGCAGAGCGCACCGCTGAACGGCGCGCCGCAGGCCGCGCAGGCGAACCAGCCGCCGCTCTTCGGTGCGGCGCCAGGCGCGTCGGGCGCGCAGGCGACGACGATCCCGCCGCAGGGTGCCAGCGATACGACGGCGTCGAATGGAAACGTGTCGTTTGTGTGGCCGGTTCGAGGGCCGCTGCTCAACAGCTTTGACGATTCGAAGAACAAAGGCGTGAACATCGGGGGCACGGCGGGCGAACCGGTAAAGGCTTCCGCTGATGGCCGGGTGGTTTATGCAGGAAATGGGCTGCGCGGTTACGGCAATCTCATTATCATCAAACATGACGCAACGTATCTCACAGCGTATGCACATAATCGTGCTTTGATGGTAAAAGAGGGTGACGCGGTAACGAAAGGTCAGAAGATCGCCGAAATGGGCAACAGTGATTCGGACCGCGTGATGTTGCATTTCGAAGTTCGCCGCCAGGGTAAGCCTGTCGACCCATTGAAGTATTTGCCGCCGCAATAAGCCAAGCGATACGACCATGCCGAAATCGAAGCGCCGCACACCGCAAGCAGAGACTGAGTCACTCAGCCGTGCCACGCATGTTTCGGTGGACGATGCTGGCGCTTCCGATGCCGACGACGAAGCGGTCGACGATCTCGAAAGCGCCAACGATCTCGACGAACGCGCATCGGGTTCCGACGAAGAATCCGAGTCGCGCGAAGGCGCAAACGATTCCGCACCCGACGCCGACGATTTCCGCGCGCTCCTGCAAGCCGAACTCACGGCCGACACGATCCAGCATTACCTGAACCGGATCAGCGTGAAGCCGCTGCTCACCGTCGAGGAAGAGCAGCGCTACTCGCGTCTTGCGAAAGCGGGCGAGTTCGAAGCGCGTCAGGTGATGATCGAGCGCAATCTGCGGCTGGTGGTCAGCATCGCGAAGGGTTATCTGAATCGCGGCGTGCCGCTGCTCGATCTGATCGAAGAGGGCAACCTCGGCCTGATGCACGCGATCGAAAAGTTCGATCCGACGCGCGGCTTCCGCTTCTCGACTTACGCGACGTGGTGGATCCGCCAGAGCATCGAGCGCGCGATCATGAATCAGGCGCGCACGGTGCGGCTGCCCGTGCACGTGATCCGCGAGCTGAACCAGGTGCTGCGCGCGAAGCGCCACCTCGAAAAGAATTCGATGAACTCGGGCGAGGCGGCTGACCGCCGCGACGCGAGCATCGACGATATCGCGTATCTGACGGGCAAGACGACGGACGAAGTGACCGACATCCTCGCGCTGAACGAGCACACGGCGTCGCTCGACGCGCCGCTCGATCTCGATCCCGCGAGCAGTCTGCTCGATCTGCTGTCGGACGACCAGAGCCAGTCGCCGGACGCGGAAGTGCAGCATCGCGAGCTCGAGACGCTGACGCGCGCATGGCTCGCGCGGCTGTCGGACAAGCATCGGCATGTGATCGAGCGCCGCTTCGGTCTCAATCACATCGAGCCGGCCACGCTCGAAGAACTCGCCGACGAAATGGGCCTCACGCGGGAGCGTGTGCGCCAGATCCAGCAAGAGGCGCTCGTGCGTCTGAAGCGCTTCTTTGCCTCCAATGGCGTACGCAAGGACGCCGTTCTTTAGAAACCAATGACTCCAATTCTGGTTTTCGACATCGAGACGATTCCCGATGTCGCTGGCATTCGCCGGCTTGAAAGTCTTCCCGCCACGATGTCCGACGAAGAAGTCGCCGAGCATGCTTTCGCGGCGCGGCGCGAGAAGACGGGCAGCGATTTTCTGCCGCATCATCTGCAGCGCGTCGCCGCGATTTCATGCGTGTTCCGCGACAACAACGGCTTTCGCGTGCGCTCGCTCGGCACGCCCGAAGACGGCGAAGCCGCGCTCGTGCAATCGTTCTTCCGGACCATCGAGAAATACACGCCGCAGTTGGTGTCATGGAACGGCGGCGGCTTCGATCTGCCCGTGCTGCACTACCGCGCGCTCGTCAACGGCATTCGTGCGAACCGCTACTGGGACCTCGGCGAAGACGACCGCGACTTCAAATGGAACAACTACATCAGCCGCTATCACTCGCGTCACACCGATCTGATGGATGTGCTCGCGATGTATCAGGCGCGCGCGAACGCGCCGCTCGATGCGCTCGCGAAGCTGTGCGGCTTTCCCGGCAAGCTGGGAATGGACGGCGGCCAGGTGTGGCACGCGTTCCGGGCGGGCCGCATCGATGAGATCCGCAACTACTGCGAGACGGATGTCGTCAACACGTATCTGCTGTACTGCCGCTTCCAGCTGATGCGCGGCGGCTTCTCGCCCGAAGAGTACGCGGACGAAATCGCGTTCGTGAAGAACGCGCTCGCGCAGGAGCCGGCGCCGCATTGGGCCGAGTATCTGGCTGCGTTCGAGAACTGATCGCTGCGTGCGCTCGCATGCACGCGCCGCGGATGATGCACGCGCGCCGCGTGCACGCAGGGCAGGTCAATCCATCGCCAGCACGATCGGCTGATGATCGGATGCGCGCGTCGCGCCGTCGATCTCGCAACTGCGCAACCGCGTGCGCAGGTCTTCTGTGACGAACAGGAAATCGCACGTGAGCGGCCCGTCCGACCACTGCGCCTTGTCGTAGACGCCTGCCGTCATCGGCGGACTCTGGTTCGGGTGCAGCGCCGTCCACGCGTCGACAAACGACGGGCTGCCGTCGAGCGGCTCCAGCATGCGCCTGTACGCTTCGCTGTCGTACGCGCTGTTGAAATCGCCGCAGACAATCGCGCTGACAGGCCGCCCCGTATCGGTGAAAGGCCCGATCGCATTTTCGGCGGGCGCGGGGTGCGCGGCATGCGCGGCCGCTTCCTGCTGCATCGCGCGCAGATGGTTCACCTGCGCGAGCCGTTGCTTGAGCGAATAGAACTCCAGATGCGTGACGATTACGCGCAGCGGCCCGCTCGGCGCGCGCAGCACGGCTTCGAGCGCGACGCGCTGCATCGACGGCGCTTCCGGGTCGGCGGGCCACGGCAGCGAATGACGGATCACGCGCTCGACGGGCAGACGCGTCGCGAGCGCGTTGCCGAACTGCCGGCGCGGCGCGGCGGGCGCATCGAGCTTGAGCGGCGCCAGATCCGCGCCGATCGCGCCGAGCACGGTGTAGCCGGGCAGCAGATCGGCAAGCTCGGCGAACTGGTCGTCGCCCGGATGGCCCGCCAGCACCGAAAAGCCACGCGTGACTTCCTGCATGCACAGCACATCGAAATCGGCGAGCCGCCGTGCTTCGTCGATCGTGCGCGACAGGTTCACGTCCCCGTGCGCACTGCGTCCCCACTGGACGTTCCAGCTGATCAGTCGCATCGTCAAATCTCCGTCGGTGTTTGTCGTTCGTCTACAATCTCATGTTTGGTCCCGCTGATTTTTCATGTCGGGTCCCACTTTTACACAGTCTGTCAGGAAGTCGCAGGTGTCTGAAACTGTTACCCCCATTGGTAAAACGCGCTCGCCCCGCAAGAGCAGGCATGCGCGCGACGAGGCTGCCGCCGGCCCGTTCAAGGCCCCCGAACTCGATATCGACTCGCTCGACATGGAAGCGCGCGGCGTCGGCCGCACCGTCACGGAAGACGGCTCGCCCGGCAAGGTCATCTTCGTCGAGGGCGCGCTGCCCGGCGAACGCGTCACCTATTCGAGCTACCGGAAGAAGCCGAGTTTCGAACAGGCGCAAGTCGTCGATATTCTTAAAGAGAGCGTGATCCGTACCCGCCCGCAGTGCAAGTTTTTTGGCACGTGCGGCGGTTGTTCGATGCAGCATCTCGACGTGCGCGCGCAGATCGCCGTCAAGCAGCGCGTGCTCGAAGACAATCTGATGCATCTGGCGAAGCTGCGCGCGGAAACCGTCTTCCGGCCGATCCACGGCCCGTCGTGGGGCTACCGCTATCGCGCGCGGCTGACCGTGCGCAACGTCGTGAAGAAGGGCGGCGTGCTGGTGGGCTTCCATGAGAAGAAGAGCAGCTACGTCGCCGACATGACGAGCTGCGAAGTGCTGCCGCCGCATGTGTCGGACATGCTGGTGCCGCTGCGCCATCTGGTCGAAGGGTTGTCGATTCGCGAGCGCATGCCGCAAATCGAACTGGCCGTCGGCTCGTCGGTGACGGCGCTCGTGCTGCGCATCCTGGAGCCGATCAACGCCGCCGACGAACAGCTGCTGCGCGATTTCGCCGACCAGCACAACGTCCAGTTCTGGCTGCAGCCGAAGGGGCCGGATACCGTCTATCCGTTCTATCCGCTCGACCGGCAGCTCGACTACACGCTGCCCGAGTACGGCATCCGCATGCCGTTCCGTCCGACCGATTTCACGCAGGTCAATCACCAGATCAACCGCGTGCTGGTGGGCCGCGCGCTGCGCCTGCTGGCGCCCGCAAAGACCGATCGCGTGCTCGATCTGTTTTGCGGCATCGGCAACTTCACGCTGCCGCTCGCGCGGGTTTCGCGCGAAGTGGTGGGCATCGAAGGCAGCGACGTGCTGACCACGCGCGCGCTCGAAAACGCGAAGGAAAACGGCGTCGACGGGCATACGTCGTTCGCGTGCCGCAACCTGTTTGAAGTCACCGCCGACGACATCCGCGCGCTCGGCCACTTCGACAAGTATCTGATCGATCCGCCGCGCGAAGGGGCGCTGGCCGTATCGAAGGCGCTCGCGGACATCGCGCAAAGCGGCGAAGGGCCGCTGCCGAAGCGCATCGTCTATGTGTCCTGCAACCCGGCGACGCTCGCCCGCGACGCCGGCCTGCTCGTGCATGAAGCCGGCTATCGGCTGAAGGGCGCGGGCGTCGTGAACATGTTCCCGCACACGTCGCACGTCGAATCGATCGCGCTGTTCGAGCGTGACTGACCGGGCGCGAACGAAACGGGCCCGTCGTGAGGCGCGTCCGCGTAAAGCGGGCGCCAGAATGAGCGGCGCAGCGAGAGCACCAGAGCGAGCCGCACAAACAAAAACGCCACGGTATCGAACCGTGGCGTTTTTTATATCGGCTGACGATCAGCGGATCAGAACTGCCACCACGCCTTTTCCTTACCCGGACGCGCATGCCCCGTGATATACGGGCTGTCCGGGAACGTGCCTGCCAGCACGCGCTTCGTATCGTCGGCGAGCTGCGGCTGGTCCAGCTTCTGATACGACAGCATCATGATATGCAGCGCGTCTTCAATCGCGGGCGCGTTCTTGTATTCCCTGATCGCGAGCTGCGCGCGGTTGATCGCGGCCACGTACGCGCCGCGGCGATAGTAGTAGTCGGCCGCGTGCACTTCGTGCGAAGCCAGCGCGTTCACGATATAGCGCATGCGCTGAGCGGCATCGGGCGCATACTTGCTCTGCGGATACTTGTCGACGACCACCTTGAAAGCGTCATATGACTCGCGCAGCGACTTCGGATCGCGCTCGCTCATGTCCTGACCCGAGAAGCGGCCGAACAGACCGAGATCGTCGTTGAAGTGGATCATGCCCTTCAGGTAATACGCGTACGCGATGTCCGGATGGTCCGGGTGCAGCTGGATGAAGCGGTTGACGGCCTGGTCGGCGGCATCCGTTTCGCTGTCCTTCCAGTTGCAGTACGCGACGTTGATCTGCGCCTGCTGCGCAAAGTGGCCGAACGGGTCGCGGCCTTCGAGCGCTTCGAAGTATTTCGCGCACTTGCCGTAGTCGCTGCCGTTCAAGGCGTCTTGCGCCTCCGTATATAATTTATTGTTGGTCCACGTCGCGGTTTCGTCGGTCTTCTGAGGCAGGCCATGACAGGCCGCCACCAGCGCAACGGCTGCCGCGCAAGCGACATAGCTGGCCACCTTCCTGGCCATCTGTTGGGCCACCGTCTTTCGAACAGTTTGAGTAATGATGTTCAAGGCTCGCATTTTCCAGTCTAGCTTTACGTCCAGGTGACCCAGTCTCGATGACCCGTTCCAATACTCCGCGCCCCGCACAGGGCGCGCGGAAGAGCAACAAGGATTATAGCCCAAGCGCAAACCCCGCCGACGCATTGCCGGACGATAGCGCAAGCGCTGCGCTCGACGACGATTTCGGCGGCGACGCACTCGCTTCCGAAGCGCCGACCATCGCTGCCGAAAGCGCCGCGCCGCGCGCGGACGAAGCGCCGCGCGTCGTCACGGTGCCGCCCGAGCTTGCGGGCGACCGGCTCGACAAGGTGCTCGCGAAGGTCTTTCCCGAGTTTTCCCGCAGCCGTCTGCAAAGCTGGATCGATGCGCAGCGCGTGCGCGTCGACGGACAGCCCGCGAAGATCCGCCAGCCGGTGCCACTTGGCGCGACGATCGAGCTCGTGCCCGATCTGCTGCCCGAGCAGCTCGCGTTCACGCCGGAACCGGTGCCGCTCGATATCGTCTATGAGGACGAGACGCTCGTCGTGATCAACAAGCCTGCCGGGCTCGTCGTCCATCCCGCCGCCGGCAACTGGAGCGGCACCGTGCTGAACGGTCTGCTGCACCGCTATGGCGATGCCGCCGCGGGCTTGCCGCGCGCAGGCATCGTGCATCGGCTGGACAAGGAGACGTCGGGGCTGATGGTGGTCGCGCGCACGCTCGAAGCGCAAACGGATCTCGTGCGCCAGTTGCAGGCGCGCACGGTCAAGCGCCGCTATTTCGCGCTCGTATGGGGCAACATGCCGGAAGAAGGCACGATCGACGCGCCCATCGGCCGCGATCCGCGCGAGCGCACGCGCATGGCCGTCGTGACGGGCGCGGCGGGCAAGCCCGCGCGCACGCACTTCAGGCGAATCGATTCGACGCTGTGGGAGCGTCAGCCCGTGTCGGCGATCCATTGCGATCTGGAGACGGGGCGCACGCATCAGATCCGCGTGCATTGCGCGCATGTCGGCCATCCGCTGCTCGGCGACCCGGTGTATGGCCGCGCGCGCGGCAAGCGGTCGGTGACGCCGCTGCCGGGCGGCTTCGCGCGACAGGCGCTGCATGCATGGCGGCTCGCGCTGGTTCATCCTCGGACGGGCCGCACGATGCAGTGGCGCGCCGATGTGCCGGAAGATATGGCCGCCTTGTCCGAAGCGCTTGGGCTGGGCCGCGAGCATGAAGACGAGCACGACGAAGACTACGACGAATACGAAGCGTTCTACGACGACGAAGCCGATGCATCGTCCGATGCGGAAGAGTACATCGACGAGGACGAAGCGGACGAAGCAGACGGATCACACGACAAGGACGATCGCGCATGACGCTGCCTGACCTGACGATCAAAGACGTGCTGCGGCCCGAGTGGCGCGTGTCGCCGCGCGTGCATGCGTTCGTCACGACGCGCAACGGCGGTGTGAGCCTGCCGCCGTTCGGCACGTGGCGCGATGGCGTCGACGGGCCGGGCGGACTGAATCTCGGCAAGAAGTCGGGCGACGATCTTGCGCATGTCGAAGAGAACCGTGCACGCGTGCTGCGGCTGACCGGGCTCACCGGGATCGACCGGGCGGCGTGGCTGTCGCAGGTTCACGGCGCGACGGTCGTGAATGCCGACGACGCGCTCGCCGCCGCAAAGCGCGGCGAGCCACCCGTTCAGGCCGACGCGAGCGTGACCGACAAAACGGGCACGCTGTGTGTCGTGATGATCGCGGACTGCATGCCCGTGCTGCTGTGCGATCCGCAAGGCCGCGCGGTCGGCGCCGCGCATGCGGGCTGGCGAGGTCTCGCTTCGGGTGTCGTCGAGAACACGGCGCGGCGTGTCGCGTCGCTCGCGGGCACTGACATGTCAGCGCTGCACGCTTACCTGGGTCCGTGCATCGGCCCGGCGGCTTTCGAGGTCGGACCAGACGTGCGTGACGCCTTCATGAAGGGTGTCGGTGGCGCACAACGCGATGAGCTCGCAAGCGCCTTCGCCGATCACCCTGTGAACGCGGGCAAATACCTCGCGGATCTGCCCAGGCTCGCGCGTCTGCGACTCGCGCAACTCGGCGTGATGCAGGTAACGGGTGGCGATCATTGCACGTTCACTCGGCGCGAGCGTTTTTACTCATATCGACGCGATCGCGAGACGGGCCGAATGGCCGCGATGATCTGGCTCGCGGACGATAACGTGCCGTTCTAAGTCCCGCTGCGAAAAGGCCTTTTGCTGCGCCAGACACATCGCGAAGACGCTTCGCGAGCGTTCGTATGCTGCACTGCGCGAACGTAAGAAGACCTATGCGGTTGGGCAGCGCATAAGCGTTCCGCGGCTGTGTGGATCAGGACAGGAGCCCGTCATAGCGGGCTCTTTTTGCATTGCACAGCGCGACGACGCACGAGATCGCGAAACGCCTTGATGCACATCGGGAAAACGATAATGAAAAAAATCCCGCACTGCGGCAAAATCGGGAGCAAGCATTGACATGCCTTGCGATGGGGCGCAAGAATGTTCTTCACAGGGCAAGGGCGCCGAGTGGTCGCGATCCGATCGCGGTCTGCGCGCCAGAGCCTGCCTCTCAACCCGTCCGCGAGGACTCTTCGGTCAAAAGCAGGCATGGTTGCATCTCAAACTTCCTCGAATTCTTCTCGCAAGGACACCTCGTCAGACCGCGCTCAGCAAGAAGCGAATGCGGCAGGGGTTCAGCAATGGTTCGACGCATGGATGAACGCATGGCGTTCGCTAGGCGCGCCGGCCGCAGCAAATGGCAATCCGTTCAGCGTTCCTTCCATGCCGGACTTCGCGAAAGCGGCGACGGGCCAGGCGGGTTCGCTGCCATTTTCCAATCCGTTCGTCGAGCAGATCGCCCGGCAGTTTGCCCGGACGCAGGGACAACCGGACGGCCAGGCTTCGGGCCAGCCGTTCAACGCATTCTTCGGACAGGCGTTCAATCCGCAGCTTGCTCAACAGTTCGCGCCGCAGTTTGCGCAACAGTTCACGCAGCAGCTCGTGGGACTGAAGGTGCCGAGCGCGTCGATCCCGCCCGCGCGGCTTCAGCAATTGCAGTCCGACTATTCGCGCGACGCGATGCAGTTGCTGCAGCAGGCGACCCAGGCGGCGTCGGCTGGCATCGAGCTCAAGGACCGCCGCTTCAGTTCGGAAGCCTGGAAGACGACGCCCGTCTACACGTACACGGCCGCGTGGTATCTGCTGAACGCGCGCTATCTGCAGGAACTCGTCGACGCGATCGAAACCGACCAGAAGACACGCGAGCGCATCCGCTTCGCCGTGCAGCAATGGACGGCCGCTGCATCGCCGAGCAACTTCTTCGCGCTGAATCCCGAAGCGCAGAAGACGCTGCTCGAAAGCAACGGCGAGAGCCTGCGCCAGGGTGTGATGAATCTGCTCGGCGACATGCAGCGCGGCAAGATCTCGCAAACGGACGAATCCCGTTTCGGCGTCGGCAAGAATCTCGCGATGACGGAAGGCTCCGTCGTGTTCGAGAACGAACTGATGCAGCTGATCCAGTACAAGCCGCGCACGGCGACGGTCCACGAGCGGCCGCTGCTGATCGTGCCGCCGTGCATCAACAAGTACTACATCCTCGACCTGCAGCCCGACAACTCGCTCGTCGCGCATGCGCTTGAATCCGGTCATCAGGTCTTTCTGATTTCGTGGCGCAACGCGGACCAGTCGATCGCGCACAAGACGTGGGACGACTATGTGTCCGACGGCGTGCTGAAGGCCCTCGATACCGCGCGCCAGATCAGCGGCCGCGAGCAGATCAATACGCTCGGCTTCTGCATCGGCGGCACGCTGCTGGCCGCGGCGCTGGCGGTCGCGGCGGCGCGCGGCGAGCATCCCGCCGCGTCGATGACGCTGCTCACGTCGCTGCTCGACTTCAGCGATACGGGCGTGCTCGACATCTTCGTCGACGAAGCGCATGTGCAGATGCGCGAGCAGACGATAGGCGGCAAGAACGGTATGCCCCCGGGCCTGATGCGCGGCATCGAGCTCGCGAACACGTTCTCGTTCCTGCGTCCGAACGACCTCGTGTGGAACTACGTCGTCGACAATTACCTGAAGGGCCGCACGCCGATGCCGTTCGACCTGCTGTACTGGAACAGCGATTCGACGAGCCTGCCGGGTCCGATGTATGTCTGGTACCTGCGCAATACGTATCTCGAGAACCGGCTGCGCGAGCCCGGCGCGTTGACGACGTGCGGCGAAAAAGTGGACCTGTCGCGCATCGACGTGCCGACGTTCATCTACGGCTCGCGCGAAGATCACATCGTGCCGTGGCAATCGGCGTATGCGTCGGTGCCGCTGCTGACGGGGCCGCGCAAGTTCGTGCTCGGCGCATCGGGGCACATCGCCGGCGTGATCAATCCGCCGTCGAAGAACAAGCGCAGCTACTGGTCGGTGGCCGGCGACGACAAGACGCTGCCCGCGAATCCGGACGACTGGTTCGAAGGCGCGACGGAAACCCCGGGCAGCTGGTGGCCCGAATGGACGAACTGGCTCGACCAGTACGGCGGCAAGAAGGTGAAGGCGCCGACGGAAGCGGGCTCGGCCGAATTCCCCGTGATCGAACCCGCGCCCGGACGCTACGTGCAGGTGCGCGAGTAATCGTTCGGGCGTCGAAGCAATTCAGGAGCGGTCGCCGTCGGAGTCAACGAGCGATCGCCGCAAACGGATAACGAGTGACGACGGAGTGAGACAGACGCTGTATCGCAGTAACGCTGACTGACCGGATTAACAACTTGACGGGCTACTGTGGAGTGACACGCCGCAGCCCCAAAGGAAATCGAAATGACTGACGTAGTGATCGTATCGGCGGCCCGCACGGCTGTCGGCAAATTCGGTGGGTCGCTGGCGAAGATCGCGGCGCCGGAGCTGGGCGCCACGGTGATCCGCGCCGTGCTGGAGCGCGCGGGCGTGAAGCCCGAGCAGGTGAGCGAAGTCATCATGGGTCAGGTGTTGGCGGCGGGTTCGGGTCAGAACCCGGCGCGCCAGTCGCTGATCAAGGCCGGCCTGCCGATGGCCGTGCCCGGCATGACCATCAACAAGGTGTGCGGCTCGGGCCTGAAGGCCGTGATGCTGGCGGCCAACGCGATCATCGCGGGCGACGCGGACATCGTCGTCGCGGGCGGCCAGGAAAACATGAGCGCCGCGCCGCACGTGCTGCCGGGCTCGCGCGACGGCTTCCGCATGGGCGACGCGAAGCTGATCGACAGCATGATCGTCGACGGCCTGTGGGACGTGTACAACCAGTACCACATGGGCGTGACGGCCGAGAACGTCGCGAAGGAATACGGCATCACGCGCGAAGACCAGGACAAGTTCGCAGCACTTTCGCAAAATAAGGCGGAAGCCGCACAGAAGGCCGGCCGTTTCGATGATGAAATCGTGCCGATCCAGATTCCGCAGAGGAAGGGCGACCCGCTGTCGTTCGCGACCGACGAATTCGTGCGCCACGGCGTCACGGCCGAATCGCTTGCGAGCCTGAAGCCGGCGTTCTCGAAAGAAGGCTCGGTGACGGCCGCGAACGCGTCGGGCATCAACGACGGCGCAGCCGCTGTCGTCGTGATGTCGGCGAAGAAGGCCGAGGCGCTGGGTCTGACGCCGATCGCGCGCATCAAGGCATACGCGAACGCGGGTGTCGATCCGAAGGTGATGGGCATGGGCCCCGTGCCGGCGTCGCGCCGCTGTCTGGAGCGCGCGGGCTGGAGCGTGAACGATCTCGACCTGATGGAAATCAACGAGGCGTTCGCCGCGCAGGCGCTGGCCGTGCATAAGCAGATGGGCTGGGATACGTCGAAGGTCAACGTGAACGGTGGCGCAATCGCGATCGGCCATCCGATCGGCGCGTCGGGCTGCCGTATTCTCGTCACGCTGCTGCACGAAATGCAGAAGCGCGATGCGAAGAGGGGGCTTGCCTCGCTGTGTATCGGCGGCGGCATGGGCGTGGCGCTGGCTGTCGAGCGTCCGTAAGCAGGACCGTTTCACAAGGAGGCCGCCACGCCGGCCGGCGTTCGCCAGAGGGCGGCCGGCGCGTGGCGCGGTCCAATGGCCTTGCAGGTGGCGCAAACCGCCCATGGCCATGGATATCGCGAAGGGCGAAGCACGAGGCGGCTGGCGTCTCGTAAAACGATAATGGAGTGTGTTTTATGTCACAACGAATTGCGTACGTAACGGGCGGCATGGGTGGCATCGGCACGAGCATTTGCCAGCGTCTGCACAAGGATGGCTTCAAGGTGATCGCGGGCTGCGGCCCGAACTCGCCGCGCCGCGTGAAATGGCTCGAAGATCAGAAAGCGCTGGGCTTCGACTTCGTTGCTTCGGAAGGCAACGTGGGTGACTGGGAATCCACCAAGGCCGCGTTCGACAAGGTGAAAGCTGAAATTGGCGAAGTCGACGTGCTGGTCAACAATGCGGGCATCACGCGCGACGTCGTGTTTCGCAAGATGACGCACGAGGACTGGACGGCCGTGATCGACACCAACCTGACGAGTCTCTTCAACGTGACGAAGCAGGTGATCGACGGCATGGTCGAGCGAGGCTGGGGCCGCGTCATCAATATTTCGTCGGTGAACGGCCAGAAGGGGCAGTTCGGGCAGACGAACTACTCGACCGCGAAGGCGGGCATTCACGGTTTCACGATGGCCCTCGCGCAAGAAGTGGCCACCAAGGGCGTGACGGTCAACACTGTGTCGCCGGGCTATATCGGCACGGACATGGTGAAATCGATCCGCCCCGATGTGCTGGAAAAGATCGTCGCGACGATTCCGGTGCGCCGTCTCGGCACGCCGGATGAAATCGGGTCGATCGTTGCATGGCTGGCGTCGGACGAGTCGGGCTTCTCGACGGGGGCCGACTTCTCGCTGAACGGCGGCCTGCATATGGGCTGATCCGTGGGCGTTCCGCTTTGTCGCAGCAAGGACGAAGCAGGGCGTTGCATGGTTCAGATGTTTCTGGCGGCGTCTTGTACGCGCAGTGTCAAGCTGCGCGTGCAACAGGACGCCGTTTCTGCGCTTCATTCGCGCTCAAAGGCTTTACATGACCACTACTACAAAGAAAACAGCCGAACGACTCATCAAGAAATATCCGAACCGTCGACTGTACGATACAGAGACCAGCACTTACATCACGTTGACTGATGTGAAGCAGCTCGTGCTGGATCAGGAGGATTTCAAGGTCATCGATGCCAAGAGCAACGAAGACCTGACGCGCAGCATCCTGCTGCAGATCATTCTCGAAGAGGAGAGCGGTGGTCTGCCGATGTTCTCTTCGCTGATGCTGTCGCAGATCATCCGTTTTTACGGGCATGCGATGCAGGGCATGATGGGAACGTACCTGGAAAAGAACATCCAGGCGTTCATCGATATTCAGAACAAGCTCGCGGATCAATCGAAGGGCCTATACGAAGGCAAGACGATGAATCCGGAGGTCTGGTCGCAGTTCATGAACATGCAGGCCCCGATGATGCAGGGGATGATGACGAGCTATATCGAGCAGTCGAAGAACATGTTCGTCCAGATGCAGGAGCAGATGCAGAACCAGGCGAAGACGATGTTCAGCTCGTTCCCGTTCACGCAGCCTGCGCCGCAAGGGAATCCGGAGCCGGAGAAAAAGTAGCCGGCGCAAGCG
This sequence comes from Paraburkholderia diazotrophica, assembly GCF_038900755.1. GTDB lineage: Bacteria > Pseudomonadota > Gammaproteobacteria > Burkholderiales > Burkholderiaceae > Paraburkholderia > Paraburkholderia diazotrophica_A. The sequence goes on along the minus strand of NZ_JBBPEN010000005.1, from coordinate 207,822 downwards.
GTTCTTCAGGCGGGAACGCGTTCTTCTTGCGTTTCCGGCCAGGATGCCTCGATGAGTCCGCCCGGCGGCGCGCCGGGCGGTGTGGCGGCGTGTATGCCGTCTATTCTTCGATTGCCTTCAAAAGGCGGAAGTACTTGCCGTCGAAGCGGTAGTAGTACGTGCCACGGCCTTTTTCATTTCGGCTGCCGCGGACGATTAACAAGCAACTGTCCTTCCGGAATGAAAGCGGTTCGGTCACGTCGAGCGGCCAATCCGATACTGTGAACGGGACCATCGTGACGGCGCCCGTTCTCACATCGATCGCCGCTGCTGTGACGCAGCCCGCGCCGCACCCCCAACTCGCCATGACGAAATGACCTGCGAAATCGACAGGATGTTTCTGTACTTCCCTCAACTGGGTCGCATATCGACGGGTCTCGGCCGTGGTCAGTTTCAGGCGCGCTTGCTTTTGCACCGTTTCAGGTGTGGCCATGCAATTTTCAAATTTCGGCAAATCGTCGGACGCGATACACCGAATCGACACGGCCCATAAGATCGAAAGAAAACACAATGATCGGCGCATAACGTTCAATACCAGTGATGTCTCTTCCAAAAATCTTGCGCCGATTTCGCTGAGTGGTATCGGCCATAAATGTAACGGATGCCGCCCTGACATTCTTCGACAGCATTGCCGAAGGATTGCTCGCCATGCGGGTTCAAACCGTATTGGGCACGGAGCAACTGGTAGAGGCCCCGCGCTGTTGATGCGCCGTTGCGCGTGCCGACAATGCCGGCAGATTCCTGCGCCATGATCCAAAGGAGATCGTTGAAATCGGCGGATGAAACGCCTTCGAGTTCAATTGCGGATCTGAGCGCCGACTGAACGTAAAGCGGTACGACATTCGTCGACTTTTCTTGCCAGGATTGTTTCGAATGCTTGATTGGTCTGTGATTGTGGATATGCCGTGCGCTCATATTTGTCCTTGTCTGCTGATTATCCTGATGCTGTGATTTAAGTTGCCGCGTCGAAAACGCGTTCGGATAGATCTGGATAGGAAAATAATGAATGCGCGGTCGTAAATAAACCAGGGCGGTGTAATGTTTTGTCAAACCTCGAAGATCGGTAACGGAGCGCCCACGTGTTGTCGACAGGGCCATGTGTGGACAACAGGGAGCATCAAAAGGCGCGTCCGCCTATACGCCGTTCCTCATTCCCCGACCACGGTATAATACGCGGTTGCTTGCGCGAGGCCATTTCGATCGAGCGTCGACCACGCATCGCGCTACAGATCCGATCCACATGGCCCCAATTCGCGGCGGCCCGCAGTCGCGCTTTTAGCCGCCGCACGGTGCATCCACGTTTGCCGCGGTTTGGCGCTCGGGCTGCACGCCCAGGCCTTCATCTATCGCGCCACTCATCGCTTCTCGCCGGACCATTCTCTATGTCGCAGACCTCAACCCCCGCCGCGCCGACCGCCTCGACTCCGAAGGTCGGATTCGTTTCCCTCGGATGCCCGAAAGCCCTCGTCGACTCCGAACAGATCATCACGCAGTTGCGCGCGGAGGGTTACGAGATATCCGGCACGTATGACGGTGCAGACCTCGTCGTCGTGAACACGTGCGGCTTCATCGACGAAGCCGTCCAGGAAAGTCTCGACGCGATCGGCGAAGCGCTGAACGAGAACGGCAAGGTGATCGTCACCGGCTGTCTGGGCGCGAAGCAGAGCGCAAGCGGCTCGAATCTGATCGAAGAAGTGCATCCGAAGGTGCTCGCCGTGACGGGCCCGCATGCCGTCGGCGAAGTGATGCAGGCCGTGCACAGCCATTTGCCCAAGCCGCACGATCCGTTCGTCGATCTCGTGCCCGCCGCGGGCATCAAGCTCACGCCGCGTCACTACGCGTACCTGAAGATTTCCGAAGGCTGCAATCACCGCTGCACGTTCTGCATCATTCCGTCGATGCGCGGCGATCTCGTCTCGCGCCCCGTCGCCGAAGTCATGCTCGAAGCGGAGAACCTGTTCAAGTCGGGCGTGAAAGAGCTGCTCGTCATTTCGCAGGACACGAGCGCATACGGCGTCGACGTCAAATACCGCACGGGCTTCTGGAACGGCAAGCCGATCAAGACGCGCATGACCGATCTCGTCGGCGCGCTCGGCGAACTGGCCGCGCAATACGGCGCGTGGGTGCGTCTGCATTACGTGTATCCGTATCCGAGCGTCGACGAAGTGATTCCGATGATGGCGGAAGGACCGTTTAAGGGCCACGTGCTGCCGTATCTCGACGTGCCGTTCCAGCACGCGCATCCGGAAGTGCTGAAGCGTATGAAGCGTCCCGCGAACGCCGAGAAGGTGCTCGAGCGTGTGCGCGCATGGCGCGAGATCTGCCCGGACCTGACGATCCGCAGCACGTTCATCGCGGGCTTCCCCGGCGAAACGGAAGAGCAGTTCGAAACGCTGCTGGACTTCATCCGCGAGGCGGAACTCGATCGCGTCGGCTGCTTCGCGTACTCGCCCGTCGAAGGCGCCACGGCCAACGAGCTCGACGGCGCGCTGCCCGATGAAGTCCGCGAGGCACGCCGCGCGCGCTTCATGGAAGTCGCGGAAGAAGTGTCGGCGAAGCGCATTGCGCGCAAGGTCGGCAAGACGCTGAAGGTGCTCGTCGACGAAATCAATGCCGACGGCGGCATCGGCCGCACGGCGGCGGATGCGCCGGAGATCGACGGCGTCGTGTATATCGCGCCCGCGACGAAGGCGTCGAAGCGCTACAAGGTCGGCGATTTCGTGTCGGTGAAGATCACGGGCGCCGACGGCCACGACCTGTGGGGCGAGGTCTAGGCGATGGCGTCGAGCGCGCCCGCCGGCACGCCGTCCGTCCTCGCGCTCGGCGAGGCGATGGTCGAGTTCAACCAGTCGGAGAAAGACCAGCCGACGTATCTGCAGGGCTTTGGCGGCGACACGTCGAACTTCTGCATCGCGGCCGCGCGTCAGGGCGCGTCGACGGGTTTCGTGTCGGCTGTCGGCGGCGATCAGTTCGGGCGTCTGCTGCTCGATCTGTGGCGACGCGAGCACGTCGATACGTCGTTCGTGCGTATCGACGATCAGGCGTCGACGGGCGTGTATTTCGTGTCGCATGGCCCGTCCGGCCATCAGTTCGACTATCTGCGCGCCGGCTCCGCCGCGAGCCGCTACGCGCCGCGCGATCTGCCGCTCGGCGCGATTGCCGCCGCGAAGGTCATCCATCTGTCGGGCATCAGTCTCGCGATCAGCGTGAGCGCCTGCGATGCCGCGCTCACCGCCGTCGAACATGCGCGCGCGAACCGGGTGCTCGTCAGCTTCGACACGAATCTGCGCCTCAAGCTCTGGCCGCTCGCGCGGGCGCGCGCGGTGATGCTCGAAGCGATCCGCCAGACGGACATCTGCCTGCCGAGCTGGGATGACGTCACCGAGCTGACAGGACTCACGAAGCGCGACGACATCGTCGATTTTCTGCTGGCGCAAGGTCCGCGTATCGTCGCGTTGAAGCTCGGCAGGGAAGGCTCGTATGTCGCGACACACGATGAGCGCCGCGTCGTGCCGGGTCACGCCGTGAACGCGGTCGATGCGACGGGCGCGGGCGACTGCTTCGGCGGCGCATTCATTGCGCGCATCGTCGCGGGCGACGATCCATTCGCGGCCGCGCGTTATGCGAACGTCGCGGCGGCGCTGTCGACGCAAGGCTTCGGCGCCGTTGCGCCGATTCCCGATCGCGCGACCGTCGAAAAACTCCTCGCCGCTTGAGCGCATCGCACGGCGGCGGTTGCACAATAACGTCAGGGCGCAACGCGCCAATCGGCTACTCGGGCAGGTTCAGCGGGACATCGTCGCGTGCTGTCTCCACAAAGCGCGCGGCATTCATCTGAGACACAAGAGAGGAGCAAGCGATGCAACGTGAAGTGGTGGTGGTAAGCGGCGTACGGACCGCAATCGGCGATTTCGGCGGCAGCCTGAAGGACTTCGCGCCTACGGACCTGGGCGCGCGCGTCGTGCGCGAGGCGCTGTCGCGCGCGAACGTCAACGGCGACGAAGTCGGTCACGTCGTGTTCGGTAGCGTGATCCACACGGAGCCGAAAGACATGTATCTCGCGCGTGTTGCCGCGCTGAACGGCGGCGTCGCGCAGCACGCGCCCGCGCTGACCGTGAACCGGCTATGCGGCTCCGGGCTGCAGGCGATCGTCTCCGCGGCGCAGAGCGTGCTGCTCGGCGATGCCGACGTCGCGATCGGCGGCGGCGCGGAAAGCATGAGCCGCGCGCCGTACATGATGCCGACGGCGCGTTTCGGCCAGCGCATGGGCAACGCGAGCATGGTCGACATGATGCTCGGCGCGCTGCACGATCCGTTTCAGCCGATCCACATGGGCGTGACAGCGGAAAACGTCGCGAAGAAATACGACATCACACGCGAAGCGCAGGACGCGCTCGCGCTCGAGTCGCATCGCCGTGCCGCAAAGGCGATCGAAGGCGGCTATTTCAAGGAACAGATTCTCCCGATCACGATTGCGTCGAAGAAGGGCGACATCGTCTTCGATACGGACGAGCACGTCCGCATGAACGCAACCGCCGACGACTTCGCGAAGCTCAAGCCCGTCTTCGCGAAGGAGAACGGCACGGTCACGGCGGGCAATGCGTCGGGCCTCAACGACGCGGCGGCGGCCGTCGTGCTGATGGAGCGCAGCGTCGCCGACAAGCGCGGCGCGAAACCGCTCGCGCGGCTCGTCGCGTACGCGCATGCGGGTGTCGATCCGAACTACATGGGCATCGGCCCCGTGCCCGCGACGCAGAAAGTGCTGGAGCGCGCGGGCCTGCAAGTCGGCGATCTCGACGTAATCGAGGCGAACGAGGCATTCGCCGCGCAGGCATGCGCCGTGACGCGGGAACTGGGCCTCGATCCTGCGAAGGTGAATCCGAACGGCTCGGGCATTTCGCTTGGCCATCCGATCGGCGCGACGGGCGCGCTGATCACGGTGAAGGCGCTGTACGAGCTGCAGCGTATCGGCGGGCGCTACGCGCTCGTGACGATGTGCATCGGCGGCGGCCAGGGCATCGCCGCGATCTTCGAGCGCATCTGACGAGGCAATGACGCGTGAAAAGGGGCGGCGAAAAGGTGCGCCGCCCCCTCGCTGAACGAACTTGCGGTATAACCGGTCGAAGCCGGTTCCCGCCGCGCACGACGTTAAAGCATGACGTTAAGGTACGACGTCAAGGCATGACGTCGAAGCATGACATCGAAGGCGGGATATCACAGGCCGGTTGAAAGGAAACAACGGATGCAGAAGATGAGGTCGAAACTGAGGGCGTCGTGGCCCGCGATGATCGCAGCCGCGGCGTTGGCCGTCACGATGGCGTTGCCCGCCGCGACGTACGCGCAAAGCGATGCCGTGAAGCAACTCGCGGCGCCGCCGCCGATCCAGTTGCCGTTGAAGCCGAGCCCCGAGTTCGCAAAGTTTCCGCAATATGCGGGAACACTGGGCAAGCGGCAGATCGTGCTGCGCCTGGGCGCGAAGACCGACGACCCATCTGGCGTGCACGGCGAGTATCAGTTCGCCGATTCGGGCGAGGTAATCCTGATCGCAGGCGATCGCGACGGCGATACGCTCGAAGTCGAAGAGTCGAACGACGGCACGCACATCACGGGCAACTGGGTCGGCAAGTTTGCCGCCGACGGTTCGGTCGAAGGCCAGCGGATGAACGTCGACGATTCCGATCCGCAAGATTTCTCGTTGCGGCCGCTCGCGGCGGGACAGGCGGCGACTGGCGCAGCCGGCAAGAATGCAGCCGCTCAGTCGCCCGCTCAGTCGCCCGCTCAGGCACCTACGCAAGCGCAAGCACAGAAGCCCCAGCAACCGCCCGCTCAGGCGAGCAAGGGCGGCCAGCCCGTCAACGGCGTGAGCAATCTGACGACGGGCGAATAGGCGCGCCGCGCGCATCACTGACGTACCACCTCACGCACTTCGAATCCAACACCAACTGACCATGACTCAAAAGACTCCGAAGCACGGCTTGCAAACACGCATCGTCCAGCCCGCCGACCAGCTGACGCCCGGTTTCGAATCGTTCTCGGTGCCCGTTGCGCGCGCATCGACGGTCGTTTTTCCGGATCTCGCGGCGATGCGCACCCTCGACTGGCGCAACGACGCGCAGTGGCGCTACGGACTGCACGCAACGCCGACATCGATCACGCTCGCGCAGCGCCTCGCCGCGCTCGAAGGCGGCAATCACGCGCTGTTGCAGCCGTCCGGCCTGTCGTCCATTTCGAACGTATACTTCGGCCTCGTGAAATCGGGCGACGACGTGCTGATTCCCGACAACGTCTATTCGCCGAACCGCGATCACGCCGAGTGGCTCGCGAAGGACTTCGGCATCACCGCGCGTTACTACGATCCGCTGATCGGCGCGGACATCGCCGACCTGATCCAGCCGAACACCAAGCTGATCTGGCTCGAAGCGCCCGGCTCCGTGACGATGGAAGTGTCCGACATTCCCGCGATCACGGCCGTCGCCCGCGCGCGCGGCGTCATCACTGCGATCGACAACACGTGGTCGGCGGGCCTCGCGTTCCGTCCGTTCGATCACGGCGTCGACATTTCGATGCAGGCGCTCACGAAGTACCAGTCGGGCGGCAGCGACGTGCTGATGGGCGCGACGATCACCATCGACCGCGAATTGCATCTGAAGCTGAAGCTCGCGCGCATGCGGATGGGCATCGGCGTGTCGTCGGACGATTGCTCGCTGATCCTGCGCAGTCTGCCGTCGATGAAAGTGCGCTTCGAGCAGCACGACAAGAGCGCGCTCGAACTCGCGAAGTGGCTGAAGACGCGGCGCGAAATTGCAGCCGTGCTGCATCCGGCGCTGCCCGACTGCCCGGGCCACGAGTTTTACAAGCGCGACTTCACGGGCGCGGGCGGGCTGTTCTCGGTCGTGTTCGACGAGCGTTATACGCCCGCGCAGATCGACACGTTCTGCGAATCGCTCGAACTGTTCTCGCTGGGCTGGAGCTGGGGCGGCGCACAGAGTCTTGCGATGCCGTACAACGTCGCATCGATGCGCACCGAATCCCAGTGGCCGCATCGCGGCACGCTGGTGCGCTTCTATGTCGGCCTCGAAGACGAAGCGGATTTGCGCGCGGATATCGAGCGTTGCCTCGCGGCGCTGGCCGCCTGACGGCTGTATTCGCCGCCTGGTTTTAACCTAAGCGGCAGCGCAAACGGAAAGGCCCGTTCGATTCAGAGCGGGCCTTTCGCGTTTTCACATCATCCGGCAGTGCAAGCGCGCTGGCTTAGAAGAGCCGCAACAGCCCATCGAGCCCGACGTGATTGAACGCGACGCTAGCGGCCTCGCGCACGACGGGCTTTGCGCGGAACGCGACCGACAGGCCCGCCATCCCCATCATCTTCAGGTCGTTCGAGCCGTCGCCCATCGCGATCGCGCGCGACGGTTCGATGCCGAGCTTGTCGCACGCTTCGCGCAGCGTGCGCGCCTTCACATCGGCGTTGACGATCTCGCCGAGCACCCGGCCCGTCAGCTTGCCGTCGACAATCTCCAGCGTGTTCGCGCGCGTGAAATCGAGGTTGAGGCGCGCCTGAAGCTTCTCGGTGAAGAACGTGAAGCCGCCCGATACCAGCAGCGTCTTCAGGCCCGCCGCCTTCGCGCCCGCCAGCATCTTTTCCGCGCCCGGCGACAGACGCAGGCGCTCTTCGTAGACCTTGTCGAGCGCGCTCGCGTCGAGACCCTTGAGCAGCGCGACGCGGCGCGTGAGGCTCTCGTTGAAATCCTTGATTTCGCCGCGCATCGCCGCTTCCGTGATGGCCGCCACTTCCGCCTTCAGGCCGCAGAAATCCGCGATCTCGTCGACGCACTCGATCGTGATTAGCGTCGAGTCCATGTCCATCGCCATGAGGCGGAAGTCGGTCAGCCGGCGGCCCGCTTCGACGAACGCGTAGTCGAGCGAGTGCGTCGCGCAGTACACGTCGACGTCGGCGCGCTGCGCCGCATCGGCGTTGTCGATGCACACCGCGTGCGGATCGATCACGGTGAGGTTCGAACCGCGCGACAGCGCGGTGAGCGGCTTGTGGTGTTCGGCGGCAAGAGGCGCAAGGCTTTGGATGACGAGATTCATGTCGACGCGGAAAATGGGCGCGCAACGTGTGGCATGCGCGCGTGAAATGTGCGGCGGGATGGCACGGGAAATCCGGCTATTGTAACGGTTCCGCGCGCGACGGCCGGTCGCGTGGGTGCAGCGGCGATGCTTGCGAAGACGGCATGGTTCATACTGACGAGTCGAAGCATTCAGCCGCGACGCGCGGCGAAAAGAACAAACATGGAGATACCGATGAACCTGCTTCACGGAACGGCAACCGATGCCGACATCGCCCGCGATTTCGACCTGCGGCATCTCGATGCATCGTTTCACGCCGACCCGTATCCCGTCTATCGCGCGCTGCGCACACACGAGCCCGTCAAGCGCATGCCCGACGGTTCGCTCTTTCTCACGCGCTATCGCGACGTGCAGGCCGTCTATCGCGATTCGAAGTGCTTCAGCTCCGACAAGAAAGTCGAGTTCGCGCCCAAGTACGGCGCGACGCCGCTTTTCGAGCATCACACGACAAGCCTCGTATTCAACGATCCGCCGCTGCATACGCGCGTGCGCAAGCTGATCGCGGGCGCGTTGACGGCGCGCGCGATCGCCGCGATGGAAGACGGCCTGATCCGTCTCGTCGACGGTCTGCTCGATCGCGCGGCCGCGCGCGGCGAGATCGATCTGATCGGCGACTTCGCGGCCGCGATTCCCGTCGAAGTGATCGGCAATCTGCTCGACGTGCCGCACGACGAACGGGAGCCGTTGCGCGACTGGTCGCTCGCGATACTCGGCGCGCTCGAGCCGACGCTCACGCCGGCGCAGCACGAACGCGGCAATCGCGCGGTGACGGAGTTCGTCGCGTATCTGAAGAGTCTGGTCGCGCGACGCCGCGCGCAGCCCGGCGATCCGCAGCACGACGTGCTCACGCGCCTGATTCAAGGTGAAGGCGGCGAGCAGCTGTCCGAAATCGAGCTGCTGCAGAACTGCATCTTCATTCTCAACGCGGGCCACGAAACGACGACGAACCTGATCGGCAATGGTCTCGTTACGTTGAGCGCGTGGACAGCCGAGCGGGACGCGTTGCTGCGCGAGCCGGATCTGATCGAAAGCGCCGTCGAGGAATGCCTGCGCTTCGAGAGTTCGAACCAGCTCGGCAACCGGATGACGATGCTCGACACGGAGATCGGCGGCGTGCGCGTGACGGCGGGCACGCCCGTCACGTTGTGCATCGGCGCGGCGAATCGGGATCCCGAGCAGTTTCCCGAGCCTGACCGCTTCGACATCCGACGCACGCCGAACCGCCATCTCGCGTTCGGCTTCGGCATTCATCAGTGCGCGGGACTGTCGCTTGCGCGCCTCGAAGCACGTATCGCGATCGGACGGTTCGTGCGGCGCTTTCCGTCGTACAGAATCAGCGGCGAGCCGACGCGCGGCGGACGCGTGCGCTTTCGCGGCTACGCAGCGGTGCCGTGCGCCGTCGCTTGAGTCGAACGCGCGCTGGAGCTTCAAACGCAGGAAAGCCGGATCGAAGCGCGCCCGTAGCTTTTTCCGCGCGCACGCAAGACTTACAGCGCCGCTCGCCGTCGTCGCGGGGATGCGTGGAAGCAGACAGAGGCGGACTGGCGCAATGTCTTGGCACGCTTGCTGCTTCGCATGAAGTTCAACTTCGGGGAGCGCGCTATGCCTCATATGATCTGGAAAGGCGCGATCAGCTTCGGCCTCGTGCACGTGCCCGTGCAACTTTATCCCGCGACGAGGTCCGAGAAGGTCGGCTTCAATCTGCTCGACAAGCGCACGATCGATCCCATCGGCTATCGGCAGATCAACAAACGCACGGGGAAGGAAGTGACGCGCGACAACATCGTGCGCGGCTACGAGTACGAGAAGGACCGGTATGTCGTGCTGACCGATGAAGAGATTCGCGCGGCGAATCCCGAGTCGACGCAGACGGTCGACATTCTCGCGTTCGTCGAGGCGCCCGACATCTCGTTCCTCTATCTCGACACGCCGTACTACCTCGCGCCCGATCGCAAAGGCGAAAAGGTCTACGCGCTGCTGCGCGACGCGATGAAGGCGTCGGGCAAGGTCGGCGTGGCGAGCGTCGTGCTGCACAACAGGCAGCATCTGGCCGCGCTGATACCCGTCGGGCCCGTGCTCGCGCTCAATACGCTGCGCTGGTCCGAAGAAGTGCGTTCCCTCGACGAATTCAAATTGCCCGACGAAAGCGCGAAGAAATCGGGCGTCACGTCGCGCGAACTCGACATGGCGAAAAAGCTGATCGACGACATGAGCGATACGTGGGACCCGTCCGAGTACAAGGACACGTTTCGCGACGACATCCTCGCGCTCGTCGACAAGAAGGTGCGCGCGGGCAAGATCGAAGAAGTCATGGACATCGAGACGCCGCGCGAATCGCGGCCATCGGCGGATATTCTCGACTTGTCCGATCTGCTGAAGCGCAGCCTTGGACGTGGCAAGGGCAAACCGGCGGCTCGCGCCGCGCGAAGTACGGAGGATGCCGAACAGACAGAAGCCGCGGACAACGACGAAGCGGCGCAAGAAGCCGAAAAAGCGCCCACTAAATCGCGCGCGTCAGCGAAGAAGTCCACGCGCCGCGCGACGGGCTCGACCGCGCGCAAGAGCACGTCATCCACGGCGCGCAAGCGTCGCGCTGCGTGAGTCCGCCGTGCGAAGCTAACGCAACGTACAGAGCGAACAGTCACCATGACGGACAAGCTCGAGACCTATCATCGCAAGCGCCGTTTCGACCGGACGCCTGAACCGTCGGGGATCGCCGCGCGCGCGACGAGCGCAAAAAGCACGAAGGACACGAAGGGCACGCCGAAAACGAAGCGCGCCGCGAAGACGCCTTCAACAGCGGCCTCGAAGCACGCGCTGTCGTTCGTGATCCAGGAGCATGACGCGCGTCGTCTGCATTACGACTTTCGTCTCGAACTCGACGGCACATTGAAGTCGTGGGCCGTGCCGAAAGGGCCGAGTCTCGATCCGTCGGTGAAGCGGCTCGCCGTGCACGTCGAGGATCATCCGTTGGAGTACGGATCGTTCGAAGGCGACATTCCCGAAGGCAACTACGGCGCCGGCTCGGTGATCGTCTGGGACCGCGGCACATGGGAGCCCGTCGGCGGCGAAGCGGGCGCGCGCGAAGCGTATGCGGCTGGCAAGCTCAAGTTCCATCTGGACGGCGACAAGCTGCACGGCGGCTGGACGCTCGTGCGCAGTCACATGCAAGGCAGCGGCGGCAAGGAGCAGTGGCTGCTCATCAAGGAGCGCGACGACGAAGCGCGCAGCGAAGCCGAGTTCGACGTGCTCGAAGCGATGCAGGGCAGCGTGATATCCGACGCGCCGGGCGCGCGCGGCGGCGCGGATGGCGCGGGTAAGTCCGCTGCCGGCAAGTGGAAAACCAAAGCGCAACGCGCAAACGCATCGGCGACGCCAGCGAAGGCCGCCGCATCGCGCAGAGCCAAAGGCTCGCCCGGCGGCCATCCCGACATCGTCGCGACGCGCAGTGCGGAGTCGTTGCGCGAGCTTGCCGGCCATCCGTCGATCGAAGGCGCCGTCGAGGCGAAGATGCCCGCGACGCTCAAGCCGCAACTCGCGACGCTCGTCGATAGCGCGCCCGCCGGCGGCGATTGGGTTTACGAAATCAAGTTCGACGGCTATCGGGTGCTCGCCCGCATCGATCATCACGCGAAAGAGCCCGTGAAAGTCTTCACGCGCGCGGGTAACGACTGGACCGCGAAGTTTCGCAAGCAGGCGCAGGCGCTCGCGCGCATCGGGCTCGACTGCGCGTGGCTCGACGGCGAGGCCGTGGTGCTCGACAGCGACGGCGTGCCGAGCTTCCAGCTATTGCAAAACGCCTTCGACGCAAACCGTCCGCAGGACATCACGCTTTATCTGTTCGATCTGCCGTATCTGAATGGCTACGATCTGCGCGGCGTGCCGCTCGTGCAACGGCGCGCGATCCTGCACGCGCTGATGGAAACCGTCGACGACGACACGCTGCGTTTCTCCGACGACTTCGGCTACGATGCCGGCGAACTGCTGAAGAGCGCGTGCGCGATGAACCTCGAAGGGATCATCGGCAAGCGGCGCGACAGTCACTACACGTCGGGTCGCTCGCCGTCGTGGATCAAGCTCAAGTGCCGGCGTCGCCAGGAGTTCGTGATCGGCGGCTATACGGAGCCGTCGGGCAGCCGCGAAGCGTTCGGCGCGCTGCTGCTCGGCGTGTACGACACGAAGGGCAAGCTGCAATACGCGGGGCGCGTCGGCACGGGCTTCAACGCGGCCTTGCTGCGCTCGCTGAAGCAGCAGTTCGATGCGCGCGAAACCGCGAAGATGCCGTTCGCGAGCGAGCCGCGCGAGCGCAGCCGCACGCCTGTGCATTGGGTGAAGCCCGAACTCGTCGCCGAATGCAACTTCGCGGAATGGACGAGCGACGGCGTCGTGCGGCAGGCGTCGTTCGTCAGCTTGCGCAGCGACAAGCCCGCGAAGCAGATCGTTCACGAAACGCCGCAAAAGGGAGCCGACGTGGAGCAGATGAACGAAGAGCCAAACACGGACAACGCGAAGACATCGACGGCGGCGAGAACATCGACCGCAAGGAAATCGACGGCAAGGAAATCGACGGCAACGAAATCGACGGCAACGAAATCGACGGCAAGGAAGCCGGATGCGCAAGCCACGAACGCAACGACTGCGAAGCGCTCCGGCGCAACGACGACGGTCGCGGGCGTGCGCATCTCGCATCCCGAGCGCGTGATCGACAAGAGCACCGGCGTGCGCAAGATCGAACTCGTCGAACACTACGAGTCGGTTGCATCGTGGATGCTGCCGCATCTGAAGGACCGGCCCGTTGCGCTCGTGCGCGCGCCCGAGGATATCGGTGGCGAACTGTTCTTCCAGAAGCATAGCCAGAAGCTGTCGATTCCGAACATCACGCAGCATCCGGGGCTGGACCCGGATCATCCGCCGCTGCTGACGATCGAGAGCGAGGCGGCGCTCGTCGGCGCGGCGCAGATGGGCACGATCGAACTGCATACGTGGAACGCGGTTGCCGCGAGCATCGAAAAGCCCGACCGCATGGTGTTCGATCTCGACCCGGACCCGGCGCTCGGCTGGAAGCGGATGATCGAGGCGGCGCAGCTCACGCGCGAACTGCTCGAAGAACTCGGCCTCGCGTCGTTCTGCAAGACGAGCGGCGGCAAGGGGTTGCATGTAGTGGTGCCGATCGCGAAGCAGCTCGGCTGGGATGACGTGAAGGCGTTTTCGCAAGCCGTCGCGCAGCACATGGCGAACGCGCTGCCGAAGCACTTCGCCGCGAAGATGGGCGCGCAGAATCGCAAGGGCAAGATCTTCGTCGACTATCTGCGCAACAACCGCGGGTCGAGCACCGTGTGCGCGTATTCGTTGCGCGCGCGTCCGGGGCTGGGCGTATCGGTGCCGCTCGCGTGGGACGAAGTGCCCGATACGACGGCAGGCGATCAGTGGAATATCGCCAACGTGCATGAACGCCTCGACGCGTTGAAGAGCGATCCGTGGGCCGCCTACGCTAAGACGAAGCAGCGCATCACCGCGGAAATGCGGCGCAGGCTCGATACGGCGGAGCATGAATGAGCGCCGCGTATTCGAACGATTTCATCGCAGCGAACGACTTCACCGGAGGCGGGACGCCAGCGAGGCGCGCAATGTGCTCATCAATGTGCTCATGCATGCTCATGCACGGCGAAGCACCGCACCTGAATCATGGAGAGGATCATGAAGACATCGCAGCAACACGCGACAGGCGACGATCATCAACGGCAGACGCAGCGCCCGGAAGGCAACGACAACTCGAATGTGCCGAACCGTCCGTTCGGGGACAAGGCCGCGCCATTGCCGCATGAGAACGATCAGAGCGCCGGATCGCAGGAAGAGCACGAGCCGCGAGGCGTCGGCAAGCAGGCACATAGCGATCTCGAACACGGTCTCGAAGACACGGACCTGCGCGGCGGCGGCGACTATCAGGCGCGCACGCAGAACGACGCGCATGCGAACAAGAATTCCGCGACGCGACGCAAGCAGGACAAGTCCGCGACGCCGGGCAAGCGCCGTTGATCGAGCGGCATGCGATGCACGCGCCGTAGTGGCACCTGAAAGCGCGCGCCGCATCGCTTCACTGAGGATCGGCATCCCAGTATGGCGGATCGCCGAAATGCGCGGCGAGAAAATCGATGAACGCGACCGTCTTCGGCGGCACGAATGCGCGCGACGGATATACCGCCCAGATCGCCACCGTCTCCGCCAGCGGATACGTATCGAGCACCGTCACCAGTTCGCCGCTGCGCAAATACGGCGCGACGTCCCATGTCGATTTCAGCGCGATGCCGAAGCCCGCCAGCAGCGCGTCGCGGATCACTTCGCCGTTGTCGGTCGCGAGCCGGCCGCCGACGCGCACGGTCAGCGTGCCCGTCGGCGTGACGAACGACCAGTCGCGCTGACCGGAGAGGATCACGCATTCGTGCTGCGCGAGATCGGACGGATGGCGCGGCGTGCCGCGTTCGGCTAGATACGACGGCGCGCAGCAGATCACGCGCCGGTTGACCGCGAGGCGCCGCGCGACCAGCGACGAATCCTTCAGCGCGCCCAGTCGGATGCCGACGTCGACGCCGGCATCGACGAGATCGATGATCGTGTCCGTGAGCCGCAAGTCGACGCTCACGCCCGGATAGCGGCGCAAGAACTGCGCGATGATGGGTGACACGTGCTGCCGCCCGAACGACGACGGCATCGACACGCGCAGCCGTCCTTGCGGCTCGGCGTGCCCACGGCCCACCGACGCGCGCGCGGCCGACGCCGCGTCGAGCAGCGCCTCGGCGCGCGCCATGAAGACTTCGCCGTCCTGCGTGAGGCTGACGCGGCGCGTCGTCCGGTGCAGCAGGCGGGCGCCCAGCAGCCGCTCGAGACTGGCGATGCGCGCGCTCGCGACGGCGGGCGACAGCCCGAACTCGCGTCCCGCCGCCGACACGTTCGTGAGCAGCGCAGCGCGCACGAAGAGCGCGACATCGAGCAGATCGAGCCGGCCGCGCTCGTCGGCGGAAGATGCAACGGGGAACGCGGCGGAGCGTGGCTTCATTGATTGTTTGGAAAATCCAGAAAATGTTTCAGTCATTATGCTGGTTTTCAGAGGGTAAAGAATTTTCTACGATTCAGTCAATGCGAGCGGCGCCCCGCGCATGCCGCCCACGCTCAATCCCGTCAAAGACTTCACGCGAATCAAGGAGCCGTCATGAAAGCCGTAGGCCTCACCCGTTACTTGCCCATCGACAATCCCGAGTCGCTCGTCGATATCGAAATCGACAAGCCGCAGCCGACGGGGCACGACATCCTCGTGAAGGTCGAGGCGATTTCGGTGAACCCCGTCGACTACAAGGTGCGCGCGCCGAAGGACACGGTCGAGAAGACGCCGCGCGTGCTCGGCTGGGACGCGGCGGGCGTCGTCGAGGCTGTCGGCCCGGACGTCACGCTGTTCAAGGCCGGCGACTCCGTGTTCTACGCGGGCAGCATCACGCGGCCGGGTGCGAACAGCGAGTTCCATCTCGTCGACGAGCGCATCGTTGGCCGCAAGCCCGCGTCGCTCGATTTCACGCAGGCGGCCGCGCTGCCGCTCACGGCGATCACCGCGTGGGAGGCGCTGTTCGATCGCCTCGGCGTGTCGCCGCAGGGCGCGGATGCGGGCAAATCGGTGCTGATCATCGGCGGCGCGGGCGGCGTCGGCTCGATCGGCATTCAGCTCGCGAAGCAGCTGGCGAAGCTCACCGTGATCGCGACGGCGTCGCGCCCGGAGTCGGCGAAATGGGCGAAGGGGCTCGGCGCGGATCACATCGTCGATCACTTCGGCGACATGCCCGCGCAACTGAAGCAACTCGGCTTCGAACAGGTCGATTACGTGCTGATGTTCAACGACACCGACCGCCATTTTCCGGCCGCCGCCGCCGTTATCAAGCCGCAGGGCGGCATCGCGACGATCGTCGAGAACGCGAAGCCCGTTCCCATCGAACTGCTGAAGGCGAAGAGCGCCGCGTTTCACTGGGAGTTCATGTTCACGCGCTCGATGTTCGGCACGCCGGACATGATCGAGCAGCACAAGCTGCTGACGGAAGTTGCGCGCCTCATCGACGCGGGCGCGCTGCGCACGACGGTCGGCGAGCATCTGGGCAAGATCGACGCGCAGAATCTGCGCCGCGCGCACAAGCTGCTCGAGGAAGGGCGCGCGATCGGCAAGCTGGTGCTGAGCGGCTTCTGATGCCGCGCGTCTGACACTGTTGTCAAGCTGCCGCTGCAAGCGAAAGTGAAGGGCGCATGAACCGTCATGCGCCCTTCATGCGTTGGACATGCATCGGACATGTCTCGCGATTCATCCGTCGTCACGATGCCGCATCGAATCCCTGCGCGCCGCGACTGTCAAATGGGCAGAGCACGGACGGATTGCACACGCGCAAACGCGCGGTTGCGCAAGCGGGGTAATACCGGATCACGGCGAAGCCCGCGCCCGTCCGCTTGGCGTTAGACTGCTTCTGCATCATGCAAACCTGCCGCGCGCCTTCGACGCGTCCGCAACGCATGGCCACGCGGCAGCACAACAACGAGGTGACAGTATGAGCATCAGCGTCAAACTTCCCGCCGTTTCTGTTGTGACTTCTCTCGCATGCGCCGCTCTCGTGCTCGCCGCGACGCCGGCGCCCACGCGCGCGGCGACGCCGATCACCGTGACGTCGCAGGCGCCCACGGACGGTCCCATCCGCTACACCGTCAAGGTCACGTCGAAGCAGTTCGGCAACTCGCAGGAAACGCGCACGATTCGCTCCGGGGAATCCGACGACTTCACATGGAAAACGGTGCCGCCCGGCGGCCCCGTTGCAGCCGATGGCGATTGTCCCAACATGTCGTCGCTGCCCGTCGATACGAACGGCGCGATGATCCGGCAGACGCAGATCCGCTTCGCGCCCGTCGTCGCGAAGGACGGCACCGCGACCGTGCAGATGAGCTTCCAGGCGCAGACGCCGAAGGGCACGAAGACGGTGACGAACGACGGCAAGTCGCTCAAGTGTCCGAACTACACGAGCGTGAGCCAGGTGCTGCGCTTCACGATGCCGACCAACGGCAGCACGAAGACGCTGACGCTGAGCGACGGCTCCCAGGTGTCGGTCACGGCGAAGCGCTAACGTACCAGCGGTACCGGCGGCCCACGCGATCGGGTCGTTCGCGCGGCGCATCGATCGCATGCGATGAACAATTGCATGCGGCGTGCATGTATCGACGATCATCGCTCGCGACGGGCCGCGCGCAAGACCACGCGCGCTGGCACGCCTGACGTCTAGCTTCGCCTGGAAGCGCGCTCGACGAGCCGCGACGCGAGAAAGCGATGCTCCGGCGAAAAGAGCCGCCGGTAAGTGAGCAGCACCGCGCCTACCGTGCCGAGCGCCGACGCCGCCGCGATCAGGAACATGATCACGATCTGATAGCGCACAGCCTGCAACGGCGATTGGCCGGCGAGCACCTGGCCCGTCATCATCCCCGGCAGGCTTACGACGCCGACCACGGCCATCGCGTTGAGCGTCGGGGTCATGCCCGCGCGCACGGCCTGGCGCGCCGGTCCTTGCGCCGCTTCCCAGCGCGTCGCGCCGAGCGCGAGCGCCATGTCGACGCGGTCTCTGCGCGCCGTCAGTTCTTCCGTCATCCGTTCGATGCCGAGCGACACGCCCGTCAGCGTGTTGCCGAGAATCATCCCGAGAATCGGTATCGCATATTGCGGCTCGTACCACGGGCGAATGCGGATCACCGCGAACAGGCCGATTGCCGCGACGAGCCATGCGCTTGCCCAGATCGACAGGATGCTGTCGGCGCGCTGTCCGGCGTAGGTGCGCGAGCCGCGTCCCGCGCCCGCAAAGCCCGCGATCAGCGTCATCACGATCATCAGCGGCAGCACGACGTACCAGCGGCCGTAGGCGAACACCCAGGCGAGCACATAGCCGATCGCGAGCAACTGGACGACGGTGCGCACGGCGGCCCACGCGAGCTTGCGTTCGAGATCGAGCTTCAGCGCCACCGACACCGCGCCGTTCACGACGATCAAAAGCGCCGCGAGCCCGACATCCCACAGACTGAGGTTTTGCAGTGTCATCGCTTGGTCCCCGGCTTGATCGCTGTTGCGGTGTCGGCGGACGCATTCGCTTGAATGGCCGCTTGCGCATCGAATCGCGCTTCGCCGAGCACGCCCGCGCGCATCGTCAGATGACGATTGCTCACGCGCGCGGCCTGCGCGAGATCGTGCGATACCCACAGCCACGCGCGCGCATCCGGCGCGGCGTCGAACCACGCGCGCAGCAGCGCTTCGATCGCGCGCGCCGATTCGGGATCGAGCGATGCCGTCGGCTCGTCGAGCAGCAGCACATCGGGCGCGAGCTGCAACACGCGGATCAGCGCCGCGATCTGCGCTTCGCCGCCCGACAGCTCGCTTGCGCGCCGGTCGAGAAAATCGTCCGCGCGCCCGGCCTGCGACGCGAGCTTCGCGGCCTGCTCGCGATCGAAGCGCACGTCGCGGTACACGTGCAGCGTGTACGGGTAGCGCAGATTGTCTTCGACAGTGCCGTCGAGCAGCGCGGGCCGCTGCCGGATATACGCGACGTGCCGACGGTAGCGCGGAATCGACGCGCGCGCGATGCGCTTGCCTTGCCATAGCACGTCGCCGCCATCGAGCGGATCGAGCAGTGCGAGCGCGCGCATGAACACGCTCTTGCCCGAGCCCGATGGGCCCGTGATCGAGATGCGCGCGCCGGCATCGATGACGATGCTCGTCGCTCGCAGCAGCGTCTCGCCGCGCGTCGCGTCGCGCCGCACGATGTCTTTCGCGTGGACGAGCGGCGCGTCCGTGAAGTTGGTGTTGTGGGGCATGGGCAAATAGAATCTGTCGCAGCGCATCATCATAGCGGGCGCACCGGGCGGGCACACCTCGTGCTGCGCTGACTGTCGATGGTTGTATTCCCTACGGAGCCCTCATGGCTGTGCTGCACCCGACTGGATTATCCATCGGCAAAACGATAGTCAGGATCCTCGCGTGGCTGATCGCCGTGCTGGTCATTCTGGTCGCCGCGCTCGCGGTGTTCATCCTCACATTCGACTGGAATCGCGCGCGTCCTTACGTCAACGACAAAGTGAGCGAAGCCATCGGCCGGCCGTTCGCGATCGAGGGCGATCTGAAGGTCGGATGGCGGCATCCCGTCGGCGAAAACGGCTGGCGTGCGTGGGTGCCGTGGCCGCGCTTTTCCGCGCAGAACATCACGGTCGCCAATCCCGACTGGACGAAGCAGCAGCACTTCGCGACGCTCGACGAAATCGACTTCGAGGTCAAAGTGCTGCCATTGCTCACGCATGACATCGTGATCCCGGCGATCAACCTCGTGAATCCATCCGTCGATCTGGAACGGCTCGTCGATGGACGCAACAACTGGACCTTCAAGCTGAAGTCGTCGGCGGGACCGTCGGAGTGGAAACTCGATCTGCACGACATCGAGTTGAACAAAGGCAATATCGCGCTCCACGATCAGCAGAAGAAGATCGACATGCAGGCCGTCGTCGATACGCTAGGCCAGCCGATTCCGATCGGCGAAGCGCTCAAGCAGCAGGAACAGACGTCACGCAACGCTTCCGCCGATGTTGTCGGCAAGCAGGGCGCGAAACGGCTGAATGCACAGGTGCAGCACGAAACCGCTTCCGAGGCGGCGGCTGCGTCCGCTGCAGCGGCCACCGCATCGGCGCCATCTGGCGCGCCTGCTCTGCCGGGGGCATCGGGTGCCCCGGTTGTACCGGGTGCTTCTGCATCCGCCGCGCCGGCGGGCGTGGGCGCATCGAGTCTCGCGAGCACGGGCGCGAGCGCGAGCGGGTCGACGGCACTCGCTGCATCAGGCACCGCATCATCAGCCACCGCGTCACCGGCCGCATCACCGGCCGCATCAGCCAGCGCGCCCGCCAGCGCAACGGGCACGGCCGTCGCGCAACATCGCGGTGCGCCGCAATATGGAATCGGCTGGACCGTGAAGGGCACGTACAACCGCTCGCCGGTATCGGGCAGCGGCAAGTTCGGCGGCGTGCTCGCGTTGCAGGACGTGTCGCGCCCGTTCCCCGTGCAGGCCGATGTGAAAGCAGGCGACTTGCGCATCGCGATGGTCGGCACCGTCACCGATCCCGCGCATCTGGCAGCTGTCGATCTGCGTCTGTGGCTGCAAGGCACGAGCCTGGGCCATCTGTATCAGCTGACGGGCATCACGCTGCCCGAGACGCCGCCGTATGCAACGGAAGGCCATCTGATCGGTAACTTCAAGCAGGGCGCGAGCGTGTTCAGGTATGAAAATTTTACAGGCCGTGTCGGCGGCAGCGATTTGAACGGAACGGTCGTCTATACGCAGCGCGCGACGCGCCCGCTGCTCCAGGGCACGCTCGTGTCGAACCTGCTGCAGTTCAAGGACCTCGCGCCCGTCATCGGCGCGGACACCAACGCGAGCAAGAAAAAGCGCGGCGAGACGGCGCGCCAGCCCTCGAACAAGGCGCTGCCGACCGAGGAGTTCAAGACCGACCGCTGGAAGGCCATCGATGCCGACGTCAGGTTCACGGGCCGGCGCATCGTCAAGGACCCGGCGCTGCCCATCACCGATCTGGACACGCACGTCGTGATGACGGACGGCGTGCTGTCGCTCGAGCCGCTGAAGTTCGGCGTGGCGGGTGGCTCGCTTGCATCGAACATTCATCTCGACGGTAGCGGGACGCCGCTCAAGGGCCGCTTCTCGACGGAAGCGCGCCACCTGAAGCTCAAGCAGTTGCTGCCGACCGTGAAGACGATGCAGAACGCGCTCGGCGAAATCAACGGCGACGCCGCGTTGTCGGCGACGGGCAATTCGCCGGCGGCGCTCGCGGGCACGTCGAACGGCGAAGTGAAGCTGCTCGTCACCGACGGCACGATCAGCCGCCTGCTGATGGAAGCTGCGGGGCTCAACGTCGCGAACGTGGTCTACGAAAAGCTGTTCGGCTCGCGCGACGTGCAGATCAATTGCGCAGCCGGCGATTTCGTCGTGACGAACGGCGTGCTCGATTCACGCGTGTTCGCGCTCGATACGCAGGACGCCGTGATCAATATCGACGGCACGGTGAACATGAAGGACGAGTCGATGGATCTAGGCGTGCATCCGCACACGAAGGGCTTTCGCATCTTCACGCTGCGCTCGCCGCTGTACGTGAAGGGATCGTTCAAGAACCCGAGCGTGGGCGTGAACGCGGCGGCGCTCGCGCTGCGCGGCGGCGCGATGGTCGGGCTCGGCCTGATCAATCCGTTTGCCGCGCTGATCCCGCTGATCGCGCCGAGCAACAACAAGCCGCTGCCATGTCAGCAACTGCTGACGGCGATGCAGGCGCAGCCCCCGGCCGCGCCGCCGCCGGGACAACGCGAAAAAGCGAAGGGCATTGTATTGCCGCCGGGCACGCCGGGTGCGTCGGCCGTGGAGCCGTCAGCGCCCGCGACATCGGGATCGAAGAAATCTTCCGGGTCATCGAAGAAGCCAGCGGCGCCCGCCAGCGGCGCATCGCTGCCGGGGCCCGGGCATGCCGCCGACTACAAGGGCAGCTGAGTGCACGATTCAGTGCGTGACGTCGCGGTGAAAAACGACGCGCATGTTTTGTGCGGCGAGAGCGATTGAGCGCTGCGCAATTGAGCAATAGAGCAGGGGCGATAGAGCAGGGGCGATAGAGCAAGAGCAATAGCGCAGGAGCAATAGCGCAGGAGCAATAGCGCAGGAGCAATGGCGCAAGAGCAATAGCGCAAGAGCAATAGCGCAAGAGCAGCAGAGCAGCACGCTAAAACACCACGGCCGCGAATTTCGCGGCCATGGTGTCGTGGTTCTGAGGATCTAGCGCAGCGAGCGAGGCGTCGCGTCGCCGGCCGCATCCTGACGCCGCACGCCGCGCCGCGTGCCTGCGGCGGTGGTGGTGCGCGTCGCGCCGAATTCCGGCAGGATGCGTGCTCTCGCGCGGCTCGCGAACACGAGAAAACCGAAACCGTCGGCTTCGTACCAGTAGCCGCCGTTCTCCAGTCCGTCCAGCGGCTGTTCGAGCGCGTTCGCAATGGATTCGATGCAGCGGCGGCGCAACTCGGCGACAGCGGGATAGGGCGGCTGCGCGCCGCGCACGCTGCACAGCAGGACATCGAGCCCTGGCAGCACATGTGCGTAGAGCACCGGCTCGTCTTGCGCGCGAGCGCGCGCAATCTTGGTATCGAGTTGACCGAAGGGCTTGAAGTGCCGCAGCACAGCGAGGAACGACTCGTCGCCGTCCACCTTCGCGCGCCTGCGCTTTTTCGGGAAGGACATAAAAACTCGCCTGAAAAAGAATTGCAAGAAACGCAGCGTCCTCATGCGACCACTCCCGGCTTCGCGCGCCGCACGTCGATCTTTTATAGCATACGAAAATGCCGGATACACGGTGATTCGTCTGTCTCACTCCATCGTCCCGTGCGAGCCAGGCCGAATCGCGTCGCCGTGCGCTTTCGCATCCCCTGTGCATCTGGTCTCAATAATAGACTCACCCACGCGCGACGTGTTTCCGGCACCGTAAAAAAAGACATTTTTGTGTGCGCCAGCCCCTTCTGCGCGCACGTTGAAATATCTTGTGTGCCCGTCGATAATGGCCCGGTCCCAGCCGCGGCGCGGCTTCGGACGGAGCGCACGGCGCTGTGTCGAATCGATGAGCGGCGCGCATGAGTGAAATCATCAATGGCGCATCGTGCGTGTCGACGTTCCATGCTTCACAGACTGCGATGATGCATGCGCGCGTTTCAAGATTCGCGCCGGTTCTGCGTGCAGGACGCGCGTCACCGTGCACGCCTGCATGTCAGTCGTCCGCGAGGCAACAGCCGCGCTGACAGTTCGATGCGCGAAACGTATCCGATGCGCGAAACGTATCGCTGCTCGCGTGCCACGCTCGCTGCTTTCCGCCTTTCTCGCTGATTCCGCCGCCATCGCGCGATGCGTAGATGAAACTGTTCACAAAGGGCCTGTTGCTGATCGCATTGCCAAGCGCCGTCGAACTGGCGCTGCTGGGCGTCGTGTCAGATATGCAGGCACAAACGGCGCAGGCCGTCGAACGCTCGTTGGACGGCAGGCAGATCCTGTATCAGGCGGCATCCCTCGAAAACCCGATGCTGCGGCAAGTGGCTCGCGTGCGCGCAGGCATCGTCGCGGACGATCCGTCGTTCATCGATCGTCATGCACCGTGGGTCGATCTCGCCGACCGGTTGACGCGACTCGAAGAGGCCGTTGCGGACACACCCGAGCAGGCCGCGCGCGTGCGGCAGATGCGCGACGCCGTCGACAGCTATCGCCAACAGGCGATGTCCGTTGCGCAATCGCTGCGCACGGGCGCGACGATGAAGCCCTTCGCGACGCTCGAAGGCGGTGCATTGCCCGCGCAAGCCGTGCGCTTTCGCGACGCGCTGCATGCATTCATCGACGAAGCGACGCGGCTCGAAGCAGAACGCAATGCCACGCTCGCGCAAACGCGCACGCGCCAGCAACTCGCGCTGGTGGTCGCCGTGCTCGGCTCGATGCTGATCTGGACTGCGACGGCGTTCGCGTTCGCGCGCGGCATCGGCCGGCGGCTGGATGTGCTCGCGTCGAACGCGCGACGGCTCGGCAGCGGAAAGCCGTTGCCCGCGCCGCTCGCGGGCAACGACGAAATCGCCGCGCTCGATGCCGCGCTGCACCGCACGAGCGCGCTGCTGCGTGCCGCCGAGCTGAATCAGGCGGCGCTCCAGGCGTCGCTGCAGACGCGCGCGGCGGAACTGGCGAGCGTCAACGAAACATTGCGCCAGGAGACGCAGGACAATGAGATGTTCATCTACAGCGTGTCGCACGATCTGCGCTCGCCGCTCGTAAACATGCAGGGCTTTTCGAAAGAACTGCAGGTTTCGTGCGATGAACTGCGCACGACGATCGTCGACGCCCGCCTGCCCGCCGACCAACACAAACGGCTCGCCGATGTGCTCGACGGCGACGTGCAGGAAGCGCTGCGCTTCGTGCGTTTATCGGTGACGCGTGCGGCCGCTATCATCGATGCGCTGCTGTGCATTTCGCGCGCCGGGCGGCACGAATATCACTGGCAGCGTGTGAGCGTCGGGCGTGCCGTCGCGCGGGCCGTCGATGCGCTGCAAAAGCATATAGACGAGCGCGAAGCCGTGGTCGTCGTGCGCGAATTGCCGGCGGCATGGGGCGATCCTGCCGCGATCGAGCAGGTGTTCAGACAGTTGATCGGCAACGCGATCATTTTTCTCGATCCGGCGCGGCCGGGACATATCGAAGTGGGCGCGCTCGATGTGGCCGATGCCGCGCATGAGAACAGCGCGACGGCGCCGCCGCAAAGAACGCGCACTTACTTTGTGCGCGACAATGGCATGGGCATTCCAACCGCGTATATGTCGAAGGTATTTCGCGCGTTCCAGCGTCTGCATGGCGATGTCGCGCAAGGCGAGGGCATCGGGCTTGCGTTGGTGCGCCGCATGGTCGAGCGCCATGGCGGACGCGTGTGGGTCGAATCGGCGGAGGGCGCGGGATCGACGTTCTTCGTCACGCTGCCCGGTCAGCCGTTGCGGGCCCGATGAGCACGCGAATGCGCGCAACGGGGCATCGCGTGCGTGACGCAGTGCAAGAAGTCGTAAGCTGAGCGACGCATAATGACGTGCATCGGGTCGTACTGCATCGGGTTGTACTTTGACGCGGAATCGGAGACGGTCGTGACAAACGCGCGATGCGCCATGCGAGCGCGCCGGAGGGAACAATGTCACACGGGGAAGCGGTCGGTAAGTCGGTTGGCATCGTGTTGATCGAAGACGATGACGGACACGCGACGCTCGTCGAGCGCAATCTGCGGCGTGCCGGCATATCGAACGGATTCGTACGCTTCGCAGACGGGCAGGAGGCGCTCGACTATTTCTTCGGCGAGCCGACGCCCGGCGAGCGCCCGAGCGGCCGTCCATCGCGCGACGATGTCGCCAATTACGTCGTGCTGCTGGACCTTAAGATGCCTCGCGTGGACGGCTTTGAAGTGCTGCGGCGTCTGAAAGAAACACCGGCGACGGCGTCGATGCCCGTCATCGTGCTCACGACCACCGACGATCCGCGCGTAATCGAACGATGCTACGAATTGCGTTGCAACGTCTACATCACGAAGCCGGTCGAATACGATGCGTTTATCGAAGCCGTGCGGCGGCTCGGCTTCTTCCTGCAGGTCGTGAAGCTGCCGCCGGGGCAGCGCTACGCATCTGCATGAATACGCGCAGGGGCACGCAGTGCTCGCTCATCACGGGGCAGTTCGTGCCGCAAGCAGTCCAATTGACGATTGATCATCTGGGATGACCGAAGACGGATCCACGCCGCTCGCCGCGCATGTGCTCGTCGTCGACGACGACGAGGGCATCTTGCGGCTTGCGCGCAAATCGCTGGAGCGCGCCGGCTGCCGCGTCGAGCTCTGCAACAGCGTGGAAAGCGCGCATCGCGCGATCGATGCAAACGCGCCCGATCTGATCGTGCTCGACTATCAGCTTGACGGCGCGGAGACGGGGCTCGATTTTTTCAGGCGTTTGCGCAACGAGGGCGTGCGCATTCCCGCGATACTCGTCACGGGTTTCACCGATGAATCCCGCGTGATCGAAGCGCTGCGTTCCGGCGTGTCCGACGTCGTGCCCAAGGCGGGCGATTATCTCGACTATCTGCCCGAAGCCGTCGAACGCGTGTTGTCGCAAGTGCGGCTGCAACGGGCGTCCGCGGAAGCACTGCTGCTGCGCGAGCGCGAGGCGCATTACCGCACGCTATCGGAAGCGCTGCCGCATCTCGTGCTCACCTGCGACGCGAATGGCGACTGCGATTTTCTGTCGAAGCAGTGGATCGACTACACGGGCCTCGACGGTGCGAATGCGCTCGGGCTGGCGTGGCTCGACGCCGTGCATCCCGACGACCGCGAAGACGTGCGCCGCACCTGGCTCAAGACGGTGCGCAGCGAAGCCGCCTTTTACCGCCACGAATTGCGCATTCGCCGCCATGACGGCGCGTATCGCTGGTTCGACGCGCGCATTGCCGCCGTGCGCGACGCGAGCGGCACGGTCAGCAAGTGGTTCGGCAGTTGCACGGACATCCATTCGCAGCGCGAAGCCATCGAGGAACGCGAACGCCTGCTCGCGTCCGAACAGGCCGCGCGCCAGGCGGCGGAAGAAGCGAATCGTTCGAAGGACCGTTTTCTTGCGATGCTGTCGCATGAATTGCGCACGCCGTTGACCCCTGTGCTCGCGGGCGCGCGCATGCTCGAGATGATGCCGGACCTGCCCGAAGCAGTGCGCTCGGGCGTCGTGATGATTCGCCGCAATGTCGAACTGGAAGCGCGCCTGATCGACGATCTGCTCGATCTCACGCGCGTGGCGAACGGCAAGCTGCGGCTGTCGCTGGAAACGGTCGATGTGCACGAGGTGATCGACAGCGTGCTCGATCTGTTTCGCAGCGAGATTCAGACGAAGCAGCAGGACGTGCACGTCAGCAAGACGGCGCAAAATCATTACGTGCTGGCCGATCGCGCGCGCTTGCAGCAGATGCTGTGGAACCTGATTCGCAATGCCGCGAAATTCACGCCGGACGGCGGGCATATTTTCGTGCGCACGCGCGACGAAAGAATGCATGTGCAGATATCGGTCGAGGATACGGGCGTCGGCATCGAGCCCGAGCAGATCGGCAAGCTCTTCAACGCGTTCGAGCAGGGCAGCCAGAACATGTCGCGGCAGTTCGGCGGGCTGGGGCTCGGGCTCGCGATCACGAAGGCGCTCACCGATGCGCATGGCGGCACGGTCACCGCGCAAAGTCCGGGCGCGCACTGCGGCGCGACGTTCACGATCATGCTGCCGACAGCCGAAGAGCGGCTCGCCGAGCCCGCTGCGCCCGTCGCCGCGAGCGTGCACCCCGCAGGCGGCCTCACGATTCTGCTGATCGAAGATCACACGGATACGGCGGAAGTGATGGCGCAACTGATGCGCACGTTGGGTCACGAAGTGACCGTCGTCGGGCGTGTCGCCGATGCGCTTGCCGCGACGCAGAGCGCGCCGTTCGATCTGATCGTCAGCGACGTCGGCTTGCCGGACGGTACGGGCCTCGATTTCATCAAGGCGTTCCGCGAGCGCGACGATGCGCCAGCTGTCGCACTGACGGGCTTCGGCAGCGACGAGGATATCCGCCGATGCCTCGAAGCGGGCTTCACGTCGCATCTGACGAAGCCCGTCAACTTCGCGCAGCTCGAACAGGTAATTGAAAGCGCGGCGGCAGCGAAAGCGCAGAGGAATGCAGGCGAGGGGAGAACGGACTAGACGCGCGGTCCAGCACGCATTCGATATAAAGCCTTCGAGAGAAGGCGTTCGACAAAAAGCGAAGGGCCTGTCGCGCGCTAACTTACGCAACAGGCCCTTCGCGTTATGTGCCGTTTGCAAGCGGCGCCGAAGCGGCGGCGCCTCGCTCGCACGCGCTCAGCTACGCGGCGAGTTCTTCAGCGAGTCGCGGATCTCGCGCAGCAGCAGCACGTCTTCCGGCGTCGGCGGCGGCGCTTCGGGCGCGGCGGGCGCCGGGGCGCGCAGCTTGTTGATGAACTTGACCATCATGAAGATGATGAAGGCGAGAATCACGAAGTTGATTGCGACCGTGATGAACGAGCCATAGCCGAATGCAGCGACGCCCGCCGTTTGCAGATCCTTGTACGAATCGGGATTGCCCTTGAAATTGGGCGGTATGTGGCCGAGCAGGATGAACTTGTTCGAGAAGTCGAGGCCGCCCGTCGCGACGCCGACGACAGGCATGATCAGGTCCTTCACGACGGAATTGACGATCGTCGAGAACGCTCCGCCGATGATCACACCAACAGCGAGGTCCATTACGTTGCCCTTGAGGGCAAATTCCTTGAATTCCGTGACTAGGCTCATCAGGCGTTTCTCCTTGAAGTCGATGGCGACATGATAGCCAACGTTCGGCGCAGCGGGAAATCATTTGGGGATTAATCGCAATGCGCCACGGCACGACGCAGGAAGCGATTGTCGTGCCCGTGCAGCGTGAACGACGCTGACGGACGCATGCGCTGGCAATGCTGGAGCAATAACCAGACGCAAAAATCAGGCTCGAGGAAGTGCATTGAAGCGATCGCGGCGCGCGCAACGAGCCGGCTATATCGGCAGGCCCATCAAACCTCAGCGGCACGCGCCTGTTCGATATGCGCGGCAAACGTCACGGGATCGGTATTCGTCCCACATAGCAGCACGCCGACGCGCTTGCCTTGCAGTTGCTCGCGCAACGGGCCGAGCAGGGCGGCCGTGGCCGCTGCGCACGCGGGCTCGACGGCCAGCTTCAGTTGCGTGAAGAGGGTGAGCATCGCGGCACGCAGCGCGTCGTCGGTGACGGTGACGAGACGGTCGATATGACGGCGGCACAACTCGTAGCTGTATTGCTCGGTATGCGGCGCCATCAGCGAATCGGCGATCGAGTGCATGTGGCTCATATGCACCGTGTGATTTGCCGCGAAGCTGCGGTTCATCACGTCGGCGCCTTCCGGTTCGACGCCGTATACGTGCACGCGCGGATTGGCGAGCCGCAGCGCCGTCGAGATGCCCGCCGCCAGCCCGCCGCCGCCGATAGGCACGATCACCGCGTCGAGGTCCGGCGTTTGCGTCGCCCATTCGTAGCCGAGCGTCGCGGTGCCGAGCACCGTCCGATAGCCGTTGAACGGATGCACGAAGTAGCGGCCTTCCTCGGCCTCGATACGCCGCACGATCTCGAACGCTGCCGTCACGTTTTCCGCGACGACGACTTCCGCGCGATATTTCCGGCACAGCGCAATGCGCGCAGGGTTAGCCGCATGCATCACGACGACCTTCGCGCTGATGCCCATGCGCATCGCCGCATACGCGACGGCCACGGCATGATTGCCGCCCGACACGCAGGTGACACCCGCGCTGCGCTGCGCCGGATCGAGCGCGAGCAGATTCGTGAACGCGCCGCGCGCCTTGAAGCTGCCGCCCGCCTGCAGCAGCTCGAACTTGAAGTTCACGAGCGTGCCTTCGAGCGTCGGGAAATCCATCCGGTCGAAGATGGGCGTTCGCACGACCCACGGCGTCAACGCGAAATGCTGCGAGGCGATGTCGTCGAGCGTCGGTATCGGCTCGCCGTCGATCGTGCGGTCGGAGTGCTGCGTGGCAGTGGACATGGCGTGCGTACTCGTCTGTGGGGAAGGTCCGCGTTCGATGTCTTGTCGTCGGGTTGCCGTCGGCTCGTCGTCGCTTGTCGTTATATTGCTTGCGTCAATGCGCGTGCGCGTCGACCGACATGCTATGGATGAACTTGCCCAGAAAGCGTTCGCACTGTGCAAGCTGGTCGAGCGTGACGAATTCGTTAGCCTTGTGCGCCTGCTGGATGTCGCCCGGCCCGCACACGATGCTCGGAATGCCCGCTCGCGAAAACAGGCCCGCTTCCGTGCCGTAGGCGACCTTGCGCTTGTCCTGATCGGCCGTGAGCGCGCGCACGAGTTGCGTGATGGCCGCCTGCTCCGTCGCGTCGAGACCGGGCGCCGCGGCGATCTTCGTGAACTCGATCGCGGCCGCTTCGTGCTCGCGCTTCATCTTCGGCAGCAGCGTCTCGCGCGCGTACTGGTCGATGCGCGCGAAGATCGGATCGGGATCGAGCGTCGGCAGATTGCGGAACTCGAATTCGAAGCTGCATTCGGCGGGCACTGTGTTGATCGCATTGCCGCCCTTGATCGTGCTGGTCTGCGCCGTCGTGAACGGCACGTCGTAGAGCTCGTCGAACGGGCCTTGCTCGCGGAACTGGTCCGCCATGTCACGGATGAAGCAGATGAGCCGCGCTGCGTATTCGATCGCGTTCAAGCCCTTCGGCGTGAGCGACGAGTGCGCCGCCTGGCCGCGCACGCAGCACTGGTACGCGTTGATGCCCTTGTGCGCGATGATGGGCCGCATGCTGGTCGGCTCGCCGACAATGCAGCCTTCCGGCTTGACGCCGCGCTTCATCAGGTCGGCGATCATCAGCGGCGCGCCCACGCAGCCCACTTCTTCGTCGAACGAAAAGGCGAGATGGATCGGCTTCGCAAGCTTTGTCTGCTGCATTTGCGGGACCAGCGTCAGCGCCGCGCCGATAAAGCCCTTCATATCGCAGGTGCCGCGCCCGTAGAGCTTGTCGCCGCGCACTTCCGGCCTGAACGGATCGCTGTCCCATTGCTGGCCGTCGACGGGTACGACGTCCGTGTGACCCGACAGCACGATTCCGCCATTCGTCTCGCCGTCGTGCGCGGGAATTGTCGCGAACAGGTTCGCCCATTTGCCGCTTTCGTCGTGCGTGAGCGTCGCGTCGATGCCCCGCTCGCGCAGCGCGTCGCGCACGGTTTCGATCAGGCCGAGATTCGGATTGCGGCTGACCGTGTCCATCGACACGAGGCGTTCGACCCAGGGAAGCGAAGCAGGAGATGAAGCGTTGGAGACAACAGCGGAAGTGGAAGACGTTTGTGCGGACAGCGCTTTATCAGCGATCTGTGACATGACCTTGGCTCCAGCTTGTGTGTCATTCGATGATACCCAAAAAGCACTTAATAATCCAAAGCTCGATGCGCCAGGCGCTTGCGGGGCTTGGGTTTGCGCGATGCAGCAATCGTTTGGCGGGCAATGGAAGCGCTTCCGTCAGCACTTTGGGCTTCGACCGGTTTCGACGTTTTCCGGCGCGTCCACGCTCAGGCCAGCAGCGCGAGCAACGCGCGTTCGTAGACGCGATAGACGGGCGCGATGCTCGAAAGTTCGATGCGTTCGTTGGCCGCGTGAATGCCCTCGCAGCGCACGCCGAACCCGCACAGCGCGGGCACGCCCAGCGACGCGAGATAGTTGCCGATGTTCGACGGTCCCGCGACCACGCACGGCAGTTCCGCGCCGAGTTCGTCTCGTGCCGCGCGAGATAGCGCCATGACAATCGGATGCGATGCGTCCACGCGATACGCGGGCCAGCCGTCGATCCACTCGATCGTTGTCGCAAGCGATGCGTCGTGGCGCGCGTCGTGAGCATTGACGATCTCCGCAATGCAGCGTTGCGCTTCGCGTCGATCGAAGCGCGGCGTGAGCCGGCAATCGACGCTCAGCTCGCACCGGTCCGGCACGCTCGTGAACGTGCCGTCGCCCGCGCGGATGCCCGTCACCGTGAGTTGCGCGGGACGTTCGAAAGCATGATCGATGGGTAGCTTCGCGTCGTTCAACGAGGCCGCGAGAAAGGCGCCGCGTATCGCCGCATTGAGTCCGCGCGCGCTGCTGCCGCCCGAATGCGCAGCGATGCCGCGTACGACGAGTCGTGCCCGGACGAAGCCACGCGCGCCCACGACGATGCGATCGATGCCCGGATAGCCGATGAACACGCCGTCGGGCCGGGGCGCGTCGACGGCATCGAACAACGCGCGTGCGCCGCCGAAACGGCCTGTATGCTCGTCGAGATCGAACAGCACGCCGAGCGTGCCGGCGAATTCATCGGTGCGCCGTGCGAGCGCGGCGGCCAGATGCGCGTCGATCGCGACTGCGGCCTTGCTGTCGGCGCTGCCGCGGCCGTGCAGCCAGCCGTGCGCGATCCGCGCGCTCAGCGGCGCGTGGGTCCATGCGGATTCGTCGCCGAAACTCGCGGTGTCGAGCGTCGCGTTCAGCAGATAGTACGGACGTTGCTGCGCGTTCGCCGTTTCCGCCGTGCCGCGTATTTCCGCGTAAAGGCCAACTGGTTCGCCGTCGTCGCCAACCAGCCGGCGCGCGGCGACCCGATGTGCGTTGCACCATGCTTCGATACAGCCGAGCACGGGCGCGCGCGCATCGATTCCGCCGCGGCTCGGGATGCGCACAAGCGCCGTCATCAGATCGACGATCGATGCCGTGTCGCTCGCGGCTGTCATGCGATGCGTCCGCTCAGGACGCGACGCGCTGATCCGCCGCGCCTTTCGCCGGCGCGCCGAGCGCGCGCAACGTTTCCTTGACGGTCGCGACGCGCACCGAGAAGTCCGGGCTGCGCGTCTCGATGCGCAGCTTGTCCTGGCCCGCGAGCTTGATGTGCTTGTGCTTCTGGACCATCTCGATGATCCGCATCGCGTCGATGGGCGGATTCGGCACGAACTGCAAGCCGATCACCGCTTCGCCCGCGTCGATCTTCGAAATGCCGAGCGGCTTCGCGGCAAGACGCAGACGGTGCGTCTCAACCAGCGCATGCGCTTGCGGCGGCATCTTGCCGAAGCGGTCGATCAGCTCTTCCTGAATGCCGTCGATCGAATCGCTGTGCTCGCAGTTCGCGAGGCGCTTGTACAGCGACAGACGCTCCTGCACGTCGCCGCAATAGTCGGCGGGCAGGATGGCGGGCGTGTGCAGGTTGATTTCCGTCGTCGCGGCCAAAGGCGAGGTGAGGTCCGGTTCCTTGCCGTTCTTCAGCGCCTTGACGGCGTCGTTCAGCATGTCCGTATAGAGCTGAAAACCGATCTCGTGGATCTCGCCCGACTGCTTGTCGCCGAGCACTTCGCCCGTGCCGCGAATCTCGAGGTCGTGCATCGCGAGGTAGAAGCCCGCGCCCAGTTCTTCCATCTGCTGGATCGCTTCGAGCCGCCGTTGCGCCTGCTTCGTCAAGCCCTGCGGATCGTGCACGAGCAGATACGAATACGCCTGGTGATGCGAACGGCCGACGCGTCCGCGCAACTGGTGCAGCTGCGCGAGTCCGAACTTGTCCGAGCGATGGATCAGGATCGTGTTCGCGCTCGGCACGTCGATGCCCGTTTCGATGATCGTCGTGCACAGCAGCACGTTCGCGCGCTGCGCAACGAAATCGCGCATCACGCGTTCGAGCTCGCGCTCGTGCATCTGGCCGTGCGCGACGGCGATGCGCGCTTCGGGCACGAGCGCTTCGAGCATCTGCCGGCGGTTCTCGATGGTTTCGACTTCGTTGTGCAGGAAGTACACCTGGCCGCCGCGCTTCAGTTCGCGCAGCATCGCTTCGCGAATCACGCCGTCTTCTTCGCGGCGCACGAAGGTCTTGATCGCGAGGCGCTTTTGCGGCGCCGTCGCGATCACCGAGAAGTCGCGCAGTCCTTCGAGCGCCATGCCGAGCGTGCGCGGGATCGGCGTCGCGGTCAGTGTGAGCACGTCGACTTCGGCGCGCAGCGCTTTGAGCGCTTCCTTCTGGCGCACGCCGAAGCGGTGCTCCTCGTCGATGATCACGAGCCCGAGCCGCTTGAACTGCACATCCGACGACAGCAGCTTGTGCGTGCCGATCACGATGTCGACGCTGCCTTCGTTGATCTGCTGGATAGCGGTGCTGACTTCCTTGCCCGTCTTGAAGCGCGACAGCTCGGCGATGCGCACGGGCCAGTCGGAGAAGCGGTCGGTGAAGGTCTGCGTGTGCTGCTCGGCGAGCAGCGTGGTCGGCGAGAGCAGCGCGACCTGCTTGCCGCCCATCACCGCGATGAAGGCCGCGCGCAACGCGACTTCCGTCTTGCCGAAGCCGACGTCGCCGCACACGAGGCGATCCATCGGCTTGCCGCTCGTCATGTCGCCGATCACGGCGGCGATCGCGGCCGCCTGGTCGGGCGTTTCCTCGAAGCCGAAGCTCTCCGCGAACTTCACATAGTCGCGCGGATCGAGCTTGAACGCGTGGCCTTCGCGCGCCGCGCGGCGGGCGTACAGGTTCAGCAGCTCGGCGGCCGTGTCGCGGATCTGCTGCGCGGCCTTGCGCTTCGCCTTTTCCCACTGGCCCGAGCCGAGCGCGTGCAGCGGCGCGCTTTCGGGATCGGCGCCGCTGTAGCGCGAGATCACGTGCAGCTGCGAGACGGGCACGTAGAGCTTGCTGTCGCCCTGGTATTCGAGGTGCAGGAACTCGGTTTCGCCTTCGCCGAGGTCCATCGTCACGAGGCCCATGTAGCGGCCGATGCCGTGCTGCGAGTGCACGACGGGGTCGCCGACCTTCAGCTCCGACAGGTCGCGCACCATCGAATCGACGTTGCTCGCCTGTTCCTGGCGGCGGCGTCCCGCGCGGCGTGCGAGCGGCCCGTACAGCTCCGTTTCGGTGATGACCGCCGCGCCTTCGCCGGGAATCGCGAAGCCGTTCGCGAGCGGCGCGACACCGAGCGTGAAGCGCGCGTCGGAGGTCAGCCAGTCTTCATAGCTGTCGACGGAAGCGGGGCGCAGTGCGTTTTCCGCGAGCAGTTGCGCGATCGTTTCGCGGCGGCCCGCCGATTCGGCCGCGAACAGCACGCGGTTCGGCGTCGTGTCGAGATACGCGCGCAGCGCCGACACGGGGTCTTCGGCGTGACGGTCGATGGCCAGATTGGGCAGCGGCACGGCCCAGCCGCCGCCCGCGTTGCCGGGCAGCGCGAGGCGCGCGAAAGGCTTCGCGAACGCGAAGAAATCTTCGTCCGACAGAAAGAGCCGCTGCGGTTCGAGAATCGGCCGGTCGCGGTCATGCGACAGGAAGCTGTAGCGCTGCTTCGTGTCGGCGGTGAAGCGCCGTATCGCGGCGTCGAGATCGCCGACGAACGCGAGCTGCGCGCCTTCGGGCAAGTAGTGAAAGAGCGTCGCCGTTTCTTCGAAGAAGAGGGGCAAATAGTATTCGATGCCCGCCGACGGCACGCCGTTGCCGATGTCCTTGTAGATCGACGCGCGGCTCGGATCACCTTCGAACACTTCGCGCCAGCGGCTGCGAAATGCCGTGCGCGCGGCTTCGTCGAACGGAAACTCGCGGCCGGGCAACAGGCGCACGTCCTTCACGGGATAGAGGCTGCGCTGCGAGTCGGGATCGAACGCGCGGATCGAGTCGACCTGATCGTCGAACAGGTCGATCCGGTAGGGCAGCGGCGAGCCCATCGGGAACAGGTCGATCAGCGAGCCGCGCACGCAGTACTCGCCCGGCCGCACGACCTGGCTCACGTGCTCGTAGCCGGCGAGCGTCAGTTGCGCCTTGAGCTTCGCCTCGTCGAGCCGCTCGCCCTGCGAGAACGAAAACGTGTACGCGGCCATGAACGACGCGGGCGGCATCCGGTAGAGCGCGGTCGTCGCGGGGACGAGCAGGATGTCGCAACGGCCTTCGCCGAGATCGTGCAGCGTCGCGAGGCGCTCGGACACCAGGTCCTGGTGCGGCGAGAACGAATCGTAAGGCAGCGTTTCCCAGTCGGGCAGCAGACGCACGCGCGCATTCGGTGCAAAGAACGCGAGTTCTTGCGACAGCCGCTGCGCATCGACGGCGCTCGCGCAGACGACGGCGAGCAGCGGCATCTGCTGCCGATAGGCGAGGTGATAGCGGGCGATCAACAGCGCATCGGACGAGCCGTGCGTGCCGTCGAAAACGAAACGCTGGCCGGCCTTGACCAGCGCGACGGGCGGTTCGGTGGAGGACTGCGTGGATGCGGCGATGTCGGGCATAAAAGGAAAACGGCCTTTGGGGTGACGCGAAGGGTGACGCAAATGAGCAACCTGTCGATTACCAGCGTGGGACCATCGGCTCGCGACGCGCCCGGCCAATGGATTGCGCCAGCGGACGCCTCGAAGGCGTGTCGCCGGCGGAACACGAGCGGCAAGTTTACGCGTGTCGGGGCATGCGTGCCGAGCACCTATTATAAAATCCGTCCTTCACTTTGAACTGCGCCGCGTCCTTTCCGTGACTTCCCGCCTGTTTGCCCTGATTCCATGCGCCGGCACCGGCAGCCGCTCCGGAGCGCCGATGCCCAAGCAATATCGAACCGTCGCGGGCCGCGACATGCTGTATTACTCGCTCGCTGCGTTCGATGCATGCAGCGAGTTCGCGCAGACGCTCGTCGTCCTCGCGCCCGATGACCAGCATTTCGATGCGCGCCGCTTCGGCGGGCTTCGCTTTGCCGTGCAGCGCTGCGGCGGGGCATCGCGGCAGGCGTCCGTGCTCAACGGGCTGCATGCGCTCGCGCAGTTCGGCGCCCGCGACGACGACTGGGTGCTCGTGCACGACGCCGCGCGGCCCGGCATCACGCCCGTGCTGATCCGTGCGCTCGTGAGCGTGCTCAAGGACGACGCCGTGGGCGGCATCATGGCGCTGCCCGTCGCGGATACGCTCAAGCGCGTCGCGCGCGGCACCGACAATCGCATCGATCACACCGAGCCGCGCGACGGCCTGTGGCAGGCGCAGACGCCGCAGATGTTCCGCATCGGCATGCTGCGCGAGGCGATCTTGCGCGCGCAAAGCGACGGCCACGATCTCACCGACGAAGCGAGCGCAATCGAATGGTCCGGCCATGCGCCGAAACTCGTGCAGGGCAGCTTGCGCAATTTCAAGGTCACGTATCCCGAAGACTTCGATCTGGCCGAGGCGGTTCTCGGTCGCGCCACGGCGGGCTGAGCGGCGCGTGCCGATCGGCCGATTGCGCTTCATCGCAGTAACGCTTTCACGACATCACGGAACCCCACGCATATGGATTTGAGAATCGGACAAGGCTACGACGTTCACGCAATGGTGCCCGGACGGCCGCTCATCATCGGCGGCGTGACGATTCCGTACGAGCGCGGGCTGCTCGGCCACTCGGATGCGGACGTGCTGCTGCATGCGATCACCGATGCGCTTTTCGGCGCCGCCGCGCTCGGCGATATCGGCCGCCACTTTCCCGATACCGCGACCGAGTTCAAAGGCGCGAACAGCCGCGTGCTGCTGCGCGAGTGCGCGGCGCGCATTGCGAAGGCGGGCTTCGCGATCCAGAACGTCGACAGCACGGTGATCGCGCAGGCGCCGAAGCTCGCGCCGCATATCGACGGGATGCGCGCGAATATCGCGGAAGACCTGAGCCTGCCCGTCGAGCGCGTCAACGTGAAGGCGAAGACCAACGAGAAGCTCGGCTATCTCGGACGAGGCGAGGGGATCGAAGCGCAAGCCGCTGTGCTGCTGCTGCGCGGTTGAGCCTGGGTTGATCGCGCGTACGTCGAAAAGTCGCGCGCAGCCGTACATCGCAACCACACGCAGAAAGGCTAACGCCACGCATCGCGTGGCGTTTTTTCATGCGCAAGCGCTTATGGCTCGCGTGCGGTTACTTGCCTTCGGCGACGATCACTTGCGCAGCCGCGTTGATCACCGACGCGATACGGCCCACGTCGCGCAGTTGCGTCGAGCTCATGCCTTCGTTGATCAGCGTATCGAAGTGCGACTTCACGCAGAAATGACACTTGCCGATGATCGACGCGGCAAGCGCGTACATCTCGAAGCGGCGCTTGTCGACGCCGCCGTGCGACGCGTAAGCGTTCATCCGCAAGCCGGCCGGCTGCGATTTCAGATCGGCGTTGCCCGTCATCTCGACGTACGGATACCAGACGTTGTTCATGCCCATCAGCGCGGCAGCCGTCAGCGCGCCGTTAACTTCTTCCGGCGACAGCACGCCCGCTTCGCGGATCGCGGCGACGATCTTCGGGCTCTTCGCAGCGAACGCGGCCGCCAGCGCGACGCCGACGGCATCGTTGCCTTCCAGCGACGAGCGCGCAATCGTGCCATCGAGATTCAGGCGAATGTCTTTGGCGTAGTCGGGAATGTGTTCCTTAATCGCTGCGATGAATTCCATTGATATCTCCTATCATTTTGCCGATAAAAAAGCCCGCTGGCCTTTTCAAGCGTAGCGGGCTTTCGACTGCACGTGCTTACAGCGTTGCGCCGCCGACGACGCGGTTGCACGGGCACAGCTCGTCCGTTTGCAGACCGTCCAGAATACGCAGGACTTCTTCCGGATTACGGCCGACGTTCAGGTTGTTCACCGAAACGTGCTGGATCGTGTTGTCCGGATCGACGATGAACGTCGCGCGCAGCGCAACGCCTGCTTCCTTGTCGCGCACGCCGAGCTGGTCGATCAGTTCGCCCTTCACGTCGCCGAACGCGTAGTGGTTCAGCTTGTTCAGGTCCTTGTGCTCGCGGCGCCATGCGAGCTTGACGAATTCGTTGTCCACGCTGCCGCCCAGCAGAACGGCGTCACGCTCTTCGAAGTCCTTCTGCAGCTTGCCGAACTCGACGATTTCCGTCGGGCAAACAAACGTGAAGTCCTTCGGGTAGAAATAGATGATCTTCCACTTGCCCGGGAACGACGATTCGGTGATTTCTTCGAACGCCGACACGCCGTTTTCTTCGTGGTTATTGAAACCCGGCTTCGCAGCGGTGACGGTGAAAGCTTCGAGTTTATCGCCGACAGTTTTCATGCGCTTGCTCCTTTGTGAATTGGCAAATGAGATTCGAAGACAACCTGCTCAAACTACCTGCTGGCTGTAACGAACGCGTTACACAGCCTAAACTA
Organism: Paraburkholderia diazotrophica; assembly: GCF_038900755.1. Classification (GTDB taxonomy): domain Bacteria; phylum Pseudomonadota; class Gammaproteobacteria; order Burkholderiales; family Burkholderiaceae; genus Paraburkholderia; species Paraburkholderia diazotrophica_A. The sequence goes on along the minus strand of NZ_JBBPEN010000005.1, from coordinate 169,323 downwards.
TAACTCTATTAAACGATCGTATCAATAGTTTTTATCTAACAATTCGGATAGATTTTCTCGAAGACGCCGATAGCCCATATTGGAAAGAGCGTTTTGCACCGTTTTCGGGAACAGCTTTTGCCCAAAAAGCGACAGGGGAAAACAGCTCGCGGCGTCGTCGGCTGCCCTCCGGCAGAGGCGTGCTGAAACAGCGTCGGACGGGGCGTCAGACGCTCCTGGCGAGCGGAAACTCGATCGTCACTTCAAGGCCGGGCAGCGGCGTACGATTGCGCAGCCGCAATGCGCCGCGATACCGGCCGACGAGCCGCTGCACGATCGCCATGCCGAGGCCCGTGCCGTTGGCCTGCGTCCGCGCCGTATTCACGCGATAGAAAGGCCGCGTGACGAGTGCGAGCTGGTCCTCGGGAATGCCCGGACCTTCATCGACGACCGACAGTTCGACCCGCGAATGCGAGACGCGTGTCTCGAGAATCACGCGCGGAATGCCGTCGTCCTCAGACAGGCCATATTTGCGGGCGTTCTCGATCAGATTGCCTACGACTCGCCGGATGTCCGTCTCGTCCGCCTCAATCACAGCAGAAGGAGCAAGCCGCGTGACCAGCCGCATGCCGTCTTCGTTCGACATGCGCGCGGCCAGCTCACCCGCGATCACGGAAAGATCGACCGGCTCCGGATTTCTCTGAACGGGGCGCGCGTAATCGAGGAAGCGTCCGATGATCATGTCCATCTGCTCGATGTCGTCGATCATCGCGTCCTTGGTCGTCTGATCCGAAGGGCTCATTTCGGTTTCAAGACGCAGACGCGCAAGCGGCGTGCGCAGGTCGTGCGAAATGCCGGCGAGCATCAGCGCGCGGTCGGCTTCGAGTTGCTCCAGGTCCTGCACCATCTGGTTGAAGCTTCGGTTCGTTTCCGCGGCGACGCCCATGCCGCGCTCGGGCAGTTTCTCGGGCGCCTGGCCCGATCCGACCTTGCGCGCGGCTAGCGCCAGCCGCGCGAACGGCCTGTTCACCAGACTAGTGATGAATGCCGCGCCGAACAGCGATAGCGCGAGCGCGAATATCCCCCAGCCGGCCCATTGCAGGCCCGTCACGTTATCCAGCTGATCGCGGTCGAGCGCGACCCAGTAATCGTCGTCGTCGATCTTGAAGCTGATCCATACGCCCGGAATGTCGTTGACGGACTGCGCGATGATCGTGTCGTCGCCGAGCCGTCCGCGTATGTCATGCTCGATCAGCCGATTGAGCGACTCGTCGGGCTGCAGCTTGTATTTGTCCGTCGTTTCGCGCGGATACACGCGCACGCCCTCGTTGCTTTCCAGGTCCTGCAGCAGCGCGCGCCGCAGATCGGGATCGGAATAGAGGAGCGCGGTGCGCGTGAGCTTCACGATCGCGACGAGCTGCAGCGCCACGCGCTGTGCACGTGGCTCGCGCTCGATCACGCGAAAGCTCTGGAACCATGCGGCGAGACTGACCGCGATCAGCAGCGCGATCAGCAGGAACGTGCGCCAGAAAAGGCCGCCGAACGCGAGCGTCAGGAGGCGCCGGTCGATCCGCATGCGACCTTCTTGTCGACGAGAAGAGGGAACTGCAACGGCAGGCTTAGGCTGCGCCGTCGGGGATGAAGACATAGCCCAGACCCCAGACTGTCTGGATGAAACGCGGGCTGCCCGGATCGGGCTCGATCAGCTTGCGCAGACGCGAAATCTGCACGTCGAGGCTGCGGTCGAACACTTCGTACTCGCGGCCGCGCGCAAGCTCCATCAGTTTTTCACGCGACAGCGGCTGACGCGGATGGCGCGCGAACACCTTGAGCACGGAGAATTCGCCTGTGGTCAGCGGGATTTCCTGGCCGGCTTTGGTGAGCGTGCGCGTCGCGAGGTTCAGCGCGAACTCGCCGAACTCGAACACTTCGGACGTCTCGGACGGCGCGCCCGGCAACTCGGACGGCGACTGGCGGCGCAGCACCGCGTGAATGCGCGCGACGAGCTCACGCGGATTGAACGGCTTAGGCAGATAGTCGTCGGCGCCCATTTCAAGGCCGACGATGCGATCGACATCTTCACCCTTGGCGGTGAGCATGATGATCGGCGTGCGATCGTTGCTGCCGCGCAGGCGGCGGCAGATCGACAGACCGTCTTCGCCCGGCAGCATCAGGTCGAGCACCAGCAGATCGAAACGCTCGCGCACCCACAGCTTGTTCATCGAGGGTGCGTTCTCGGCAACATAAACGTTAAAGCCCTGCTCGCCGAGATAACGGCGCAGCAGATCACGCAGACGCGGGTCGTCGTCGACGACGAGGATTTTCGAAGGGTTTTTGGTTTCCATGGTCGGCATCTTAGCGCGATTAGAATAGGGTGCGAGTTTGCACTAATTATCACGTAACAGTCAGTTACAAAATTTACCGGGCCCGTGGCACGACGTAAAGCCTTGGCGCTTACACTCCTTTACTGTTTGCGCCAGTTCGGTAGATACTTCACTCGAATAAGGCTCTTGCGCCCGGTCTTCAAGCCGGAGTCATTACACGTATCTGAGGTTGCCGGTTGCCGCGCCACGAAGGGAACAAGATGAAGGGAGGGGTCTGGCCGAACATGCGCCTGAGCGTGATCGCAGTGGCAGTTGCGATCGTGTTCGTGAGCGCTGCGGGTCCCGTCTCCGCCCATGCCGAATCTTCGACGGAACGTACAACCGAGTCGCGCCCAGTCCAGCGTCCGCACATGCGCACCGTGCGTCAACCGCGCAATCCCAACGCCGATCGTCCCGCATCCGATGCCATCGTTCGCGCAACCGCCGTGCCGCCCGATCTCGATCAACGGCGGCGTGACGGGCATATGACGCCGGAAGAAAGACGTCTGCTGCGGCAGCACATCGAAGACGCCGTACGCGAGCTGTACAAGCGCTGACGGGTTTTTGCCTTACACAGGCTGCGCGCCGGTTGCGCCATTGGCGAAGCACACGCGATACCTCTTGCGAGGCGTGGATGAAACGACGCGAGTTTCTTTCGATGGCGGCTGCAACGGGCGCTGCGCTGTCGATGTCCCGCGCGTTCGGTACGCCTGTTCCCACGAGCGGCATAGCGCCGCAACCGCATGCGTGCGCAACGGCCGCGGGCCGTCGCGGGAAGCTGCTTATCCTGATCGAACTGAAGGGCGGAAACGACGGATTGAATACCGTCGTGCCGTTTGCCGATCCCGCTTACTACGCGCTGCGCGGACACATCGCCATCCCGCGCGATCGGGTAATCGCGCTCGACGCGCGCATGGCGCTGCATCCGTCGCTGCGTCCGCTGTTGCCGTCGTGGCGCAGCGGGCAACTGGCCGTCGTGCAAGGCGTCGGCTGCGCGCAGGCGAGCCCGTCGCATTTCCGGTCGACGGAAATCTGGGACACGGGCTCGCGCGCCGACGTATATCGGCGAGACGGCTGGCTGGCTCGCGCATTCGCGCAGTGGAGGGCGCAGCAGGTCCGCGCTTCGGCTGCTGCATTCTGCAACGTCGAGGCGGGACCGTTTGCGGGTTTATCGTTTGCTCACGCTTCGCCCGGCGCATGGGCGCATGTCCTTAAGGCAGACGATGCGCCTTGCCTCAATCGAAGCAACATGGATCTCGCCGAAGATGATCGCGCGACAGATAGCGCCTTCGATGCCTCTATCGCACCGCCATCGCGTCCCGCCACATTTCTCGATTCGATTGACGCCGTGTTGCGCACCGCGCTTGTCAGTACGAAGCCGGGTTCGTACAGCGCAATCCGCGTGACGCTCGATGGTTTTGACACGCACGCCAATCAGCCCGAACGCCACGCGGCGCTGCTCGAAGAATTCGCGCAGGGTTGCGCGATGCTTCACGCGGAACTCACGCGGCTCGGCGGCTGGAACGATACGCTGATCGTCACGTACTCGGAGTTCGGCCGGTCCGCGCGCGAGAACATGGTGCGCGGTACCGAACATGGCGGCGCTGCCGCGCACTTCGTGATGGGCGGACGGGTGAGGGGAGGCCTGCACGGACAGCCTCCCGATCTCGCGCGACTCGACGCCACAGGCCAATTGCCCGTCGAGATCGACTTCAGACGGCTGTACGCAACCGTGCTCGGCCCGTTCTGGGCGCTCGACGCACGAGACATCTTGCAGGACGACGTGAAGCCGCTGCCGTTGCTGCGTGCCTGATACGCGTCGATGTCAATGCTTGCGTGCCGCTCGCCACGCGACCCACAGCTTGCGGATCGGCGTGAGCGCGATGCGTTGATGCAGCACGTGATAACCGTCGCGCTCGATTTCTTCGAGCAGCGCCAGCGCCAACGCCGCCAACGCGCGCAGCGTGCTCTGCGAATGACGCTCGCCCGCGGGCAGACCGTCGAGCGCCCCTCGAATCGCATCGCGGGCGCGCGTGGTCTGAAAGCGCATCAGTTCCGTGAACGCGTCCGTGTATTTACGGTTGATCAGATCGGCAGCCGTCACGTTGTAGCGCTGCATTTCGTCGATGGGGATGTAGATGCGTCCGTGGCGCGCGTCGTTGCCGAGTTCCACGACGATCTGCGCGAGCATCAGCGCCTCGCCGAGCGGCGCGGCCCACGACGACGCCTGCGACGGATCGCGCGCCGTCGCTCGCGCAACCACCGACGCGAACGTGCCACCGACGCCAGCCATATAGCGACGCAGATTCGGGTAGTCGAGGTAGCGGGCCTGGTCGAGATCCATCTCGAAGCCGGCGATCATCGCTTGCAGCGCCGGGTACTCGGCCTGCACGTCGGGCAAATGCGCGGCAAGCGCTTGCGATACGGGATGCGTCGGCTCACCGGCGGCGAGCGCGGCCGCTTCCTTTTGCCACCAGGCGAGTTTCGTGCGGCCGACGGTCGGGTCGGTGGTTTCCTTCACCGTTTCTTCAAACTCGCGGCGCAGCGCAAACAGTGCAGTAAGCAGCCGTTGCCGCGCGACGGGCGCCTGGCGCAGCGCGTAGTAAGTGCTCGAACCGGGAGGCGCTGCTTTTTGCAGGCAATATTCGTCGAAATTCACGGGATTCGCTTGGGGAATGCGGGCGCACACGGCTGTGCGCGAAAGGCCGAAAATTGTAGCATCGACGGCATTCGACAGATGCAGACAAGCGCAGACCAATCGGTTAGAATCTCGCGCTTACGCTTTCGGGCGCGCATTTTCAATGCAGACGTTCGCGGCTCGGCGAGTCGGTTCCGGCACGTTCAGAGTCCTCCGCGCGAATGACATTGCGGTGAAAAAAGCGGCGTTCGGCCGCTGGCGAAATATCGGGCGCCGCAGGTTTGCGGCAACACCCGGCTGCGAGGATGGCGAAATTGGTAGACGCACCAGGTTTAGGTCCTGACGCCCGCAAGGGTGTAGGGGTTCGAGTCCCCTTCCTCGCACCATTGAAAATCAATCAAACCCAATACAATCAAACATTTATAAGTCTTTTTTTGGGTTTTTTGGGCTGTTAAAAAACTAGCCTGTTTTTGCCAGTTTTCACCCGCATTTGCCGGGGAATTTGACAGCATTTCCCGGATGGTTCGCTTCCACCAATTTACGCAGTCGATCATAAGTCTGGCTGTACCGGTAATGCGGGATCAGGTGCCTCAGCATGATGACATCGATGTTCAGCGGTCGCTTGTCCCGGTCGTGATTGAGGGGTGGCTTGAATATCCGAATGCAGGCGTCTTCATACGCCTGGAGCGGATGTAGGTCGGTCGGCAGAAACATGACATCGTCGAATTCCTTGATGTTGATGTGCTGCGCGAGCCGACGGTAGATGTCCTCGGTGTTGCCGATGTATTGAATCTGGCCGCGCTTCATCAAAAAGTAAATGCCACGACGTGCGGTCAAAATCGGAACCTGACTAAGTCCAGCGGACTCAAGGAGCTTTCCGTGCATCACCGCCATTTTGTTCCCCGTATTCGGCGGCGAACTTCTCCACCGCCTTATTGCCCGCTTCGGTGTCTGCCGAAGGCATCCAACGGCCATGCACGCGCGCGATCATTGTCCAGTCCGCGTGCCCCATCTGGTTCGCCACCCACATCGGTGTTCACCCGCTGAGAGCATCATTGACGCGTACGTGTGATGCGTCTGATAGGGCCGGCGATAGCGCACGCCCGCGCGCTTCAGCGCGGTCTGCCATACCTTCCAGATTTGCGGCGGCCCTGTGAACCGCTTACGCGTCGTCAGGTTGACGAAGACCGGGCCATCGGCCTCGGCGAGGAACGTCATTGCCTTCTGTGCCTGGAGCGCGGCGAGCGCCGGCGCGAGCAGCCGCATCTCGCCCGAGGCCGGGTGTTGGGTGAGCACTTCAATGAGCGCACCGACCGCCCAGCCGCCGCCAGGCAGTTCCTGCGACAGGTTGGCGTAGCCGGTGTCCACCGTCGACACGCGTCCGCGCGCAAGCTGGTTGCTGTGCCAAAGGAACGAATGAATGTCTTCCGGGTGATCGGATTGAAGGGTGTTCATGCGGCCATAATACTGTGTTTTTATACAGTATCGTCAAGCGTGCTTGACATGACCAAATAAAAGACCTACTGTTTGGTCTCGTAGAAGTAACTCATTGACTGATTGAACGACCGAACGAGCCATGGAAAGCATCCTTGCCCGCACCTCGATTGGCATCAGCGAACTCAAGGTCAATCCGACCGCAACAATCGAGCAAGCTGAAGGGCCGGTCGCGGTGCTTAATCGTAATAAGCCGGTCGCGTACCTGATTCCCGCCGACGAGTGGGAGCGGATCTGCGACAGACTCGAAGACATCGAGCTGGCGGAGATCGTCAGGGCGCGAAGCGGCGAAAAAGCCGTGAGCGTAAATTTTGAAGACCTATAAGCTGCAGTTTCTTGAACCTGCGTTGAAAGAGTGGGAGAAGCTAGACAACACGGTGCGCGCGCAGTTCAAGCGCAAACTGGCCGAGAGGCTGGATAATCCGCGAGTCGAATCGGCGCGTCTAAGCACGATGCCGGATTGCTACAAGATCAAACTCGCCGCAATTGGCTATCGGATGGTGTATCAGGTGGTCGATAGCACTGTGACGGTGATTGTAGTGTCGGTGGGAAAGCGAGAGCGCAGTCAGGTATACGCCGCAGCGATTGCCCGCTTGAAGTGAATGAGGCCCGCTTCGGCGGGCTTTTCTATTGCCAGCATTTTGCCAGCATCGCCGAACAGAGCCTTTATCTACAATAAATTGTAGGGGTTCGAGTCCCCTTCGTCGCACCACTTCTTTTACGCAGCACCCTATAGAAACCCCGCTCGTCGCTGACCAGCGGGGTTTTTGTTTTTGCACCGCGCGCTCAGCGATGCGCATTTCGCCGCAAGACCGCGCGCGACGCTCATCGAGCACCACCACACTTTGCACTCGAAATCGACGCGCACAAAAAACCCCGCACGAGGGCGGGGCATCGGCCATCACACTGACGGTTCGCCGCTGCTTAGTGGCAGCGCTTCTCCCAGTGATGATGCACGCGTACCTTGTGGCACACGGGATGATGATGGTCATACGCGAATGCCGACGACATGCCGGCAAAACCAGCGGCTGCGGCGATCAGCGCCAGAACAACCTTCTTCATTTTTCGATCCTCGAGGTCAGAGAAAAAGCGAGCCGTCATCGTAGCAAGCCAGCATTACGATTTCCTTCAGCCTCGGTGCTATGCAACGCGTTTTGCACTGCATTTACAGGGCGTTTCGTCGCAGGTCCTGGCATCCGGTTGCGGGTGCAACGAGATCATCGCGCTGTTTTGAGGCGATGCGCGCGGTCCGTGAAATGACCGATGCCCGCGAAAAGGCGATGGGCGTCGGGGATGACATGCTGGCTAGAACGCTGAGTATTCTGTGGATTCGACCGGCTGTTCAGGCGCTCCGCGATCGTCATCTATCGCGCACTGCGCGATGCACATCGGGTGATGCACTTGCATACGACTGCGGGCCTCACCGCTGCCTGTTCGTCTCAAGCGCGGCTAGAAAACTTCTATGCGGGCGCGGCCGCACGAGATGTTCGGGCGTCGACTCAGAATGCGCTCCTCTGTGCGCGTGGTTGCGAATCCTGGCTGGCCGGCTGGATGAAGAGGATCGATCCTTTCCTGGCGATTTCAGAATCGACCCATGTTCAGTGCGTGCGCGAAGGCAGCGCCATCCGACACGCATGCAGGCCCAATGGCTTGTGAATGAGTGTTTAAGGAATTATGAAACGGCGAAGTCAACGGCGCAGCCAATGCGCCGTCGATCGACAGGCTTGAACGCGTGGTCTGACGGGAGTGCTTCGTCAAGCTGCTATTCGGCGTTTCGCGCGATCGCGCTTTCGATCACCTTGTCGAGCGCCTCGCTGAGCGCGATCTTTTGGCGATCGTCGAGGCAGTCGAACAGATCGCTGTTCCACTTGCGCGCGATGGGCATGATCTTGCGATACAGAGCGCGGCCTTCCGTCGTCAACGAGACGAGCACGACACGGCCATCCTGCGCGCTCGCTTCGCGTTGCACGAGTCCTTGTCTGATCAACGCTTCTGCTGCGCGGCTCGCCTGACTCTTGTCGAGGTTCGCGTGGCGCGCGAGGTCCATGATCGAGAAAGGCCCGAATGATCCGACCGAGGCAATCACGCGCGCTTCGGGCAGCGTCACGTCGAGCTTGGCCATATACCGTTCGCTGATGCCACGCTCGGAAAGTTTATTCAGCACGTGCAGACGGTACGTCAGAAACTGTTCGAGTCCGGCTTTATCGGAGGCCTTCATGGTCTTCCTGTTGTGAGTGGATGCAGTCCCGCGATGTGATTGTTGCTGCATCCGCTCGCGCGGTCAACGCGGGCCATACCTTAGTCGCGTCATCTGCTCGGCTTCGTTCGCGAGAAGGATGGCCGCGTCGCGGATCGCCACTTCGAGCGTGATGGGACCGGGAGCCGGCGAGAAGCACCCGCTGAAGTGCTCGGCGAGTTTCGGCAACGCGGCAGGATCGACTGCACCCGATAGCAGCGTGGCCGGCACGCCCGCCGCACGCGCATGGCGGCAGGCGATGAACGGCGCCTTGCCATGCAGCGTCTGCACGTCGGAGCGGCCTTCGCCCGTGATTAGCCAGTTGGCGCCTTCGAGCGCCGCATCGAGAGCGATCTCGCGCGCAACCACTTCAGCGCCCGGCTCGAAGTCGGCGCCTAGCATATGCAGCGCGAAGCCGAGGCCGCCCGCGGCACCGGCGCCAGGCTCGTTGCGCGCGACACGATTCATCGCCGGTTCGACGAGGTCGGCGAAGCGCGCGAGGGCAGCGTCGATGATCGCGACCTGCTCCGGCGTCGCGCCTTTCTGCGGACCAAAGATTGCCGTAGCGCCATGGTCGCCCGTCAGCGGATTGTCGACGTCCGACATGCCGATGAAGGCGGTTTCTCGCAGACGCGCATCGAGCCCCGATGCGTCGACGCGCGCCAGTTGCGCAAGCTGTTCGGGCGTCGGGTCGAGCTCATGTCCTTGGGCGTCGAACAGCTTGAGTCCGAGGCCGACCAGCAAACCGGAGCCGCCGTCGTTCGTGCTGCTGCCGCCCAGCGCGATGAAGAAGCGCCGCACGCCCGCGTCGAGCAGCGAGCGGATCGCTTCGCCCATGCCGCGCGTGCTGCGCTTTTCGACGGCGACACCCATACCGACGGGATCTGTAATGCCGACAATCTCCGCCGTTTCGATGATCGCGCTGCCATCGGCGAGGAGCCCCGTTGCGGCTTCGCGCGACAGGCCCGCGGCGCCGCGCACCGTGAGCATGCGGCGCTCGCCGCCGCGCGTGAGCATCGCGTCGAGCGTGCCTTCGCCGCCGTCCGCCATCGCGCAGACGCGGATGGTCGCATCGGCTCGCGCGCGCAAGATGCCCGTCGCGATGGACTGCGCGACCTGCTCGGCGGACAACGAACCTTTGAATGAGTCGGGTGCAATGACGACGATGGGCGCGGGCAGCGTATTCGGCATGGTGTCTCTGTTGAATTGGAATGGAAGCCATCGACGCGATCACGCGATGCGATGTAGAGCGGCCGGAACGCCTCTGCGCGTGCAGCAACGTGTCGGGTTGTGGTGAAGCTTATCAGCATGCGGAGCGCGACTGAATATACCGGAAGGTATAGGCAGAATTGACTTTGCTTCACAGATGCGGCGCGCGTCAGGATGAGGCAAAAGCGCATGCGTCGTTCTGCGCTACAGGTCAGATCGGAGTGCGCAAGCCGCTCGAAATCCGCGAAACTGCGAATCGCGGCTAGGCGTGCAAATAGTTTGCTAGAATATTTGGCTCTCTGACCCAAACTGTGCTGCCGGCGGCCTCGCAGCCCGCGGCGAGAGGCACGCGATCGATGTCACACGTGAGTGAGCGAAGCGACGCGGCGACCCTGCGCTAAAGCGAATGCAAAACGCAGTGTCGGGCGCAAGACGCAAAGCGGACATCGACAGGCGGCGCAGACAAGATAACTGATTCGCTCGAATAATTTTAGGACGATTGAAGCCATGGCTAACGTTGTTGAAAACCTCGGCAAGCTCGAACGCCGCGTGACGATTTCCCTGCCGAAGGACACCGTGCAGAAGGAAGTGGACGCGCGTATCCGTCAACTCGCGAAGAACGTGCGCATGCCGGGTTTCCGCCCGGGCAAGGTGCCGCTCAAGATGGTGACGCAGCAGTATGCGGGTCAGGTGGAAGCCGAAGTGCTGAGCGACAAGGTTGGCAAGGAGTTCTTCGACATCAGCCGCGCGGAGAACCTGCGCGTCGCTGGCCAGCCGAGCTTCAGCCCGAAGGCGGATGCTGCGGAAGGCGCCTACGCATTCGACGCCACGTTCGAGGTTTACCCGGAAGTGAAGCTGGGCGATGTGGCGACGGCTGAAATCGAGCGCACGAAGACCACGATCAGCGACGCGGAAATCGACCGCACGCTGGACATCCTGCGCAAGCAGCGCGTGCACTTCCACGCTCGCGGCGAAGCCGGAGAGCATGGCGACGGCGGCGCGGATACGACAGCGAAGGACGGCGACCGCGTGACGGTCGACTTCGTCGGCAAGATCGACGGCGAAGCATTCCAGGGAGGCAGCGCGGACGACTTCGCGTTTGTCCTGGGTGAAGGCCGCATGCTGCCGGAATTCGAAAAGGCAGCGCTCGGCCTGAAGGTCGGCGAGTCGAAGGAATTCGACCTGAACTTCCCCGAGGACTATCACGGCAAGGAAGTCGCCGGCAAGACTGCGCAATTCACGATCACGATGAAGAAGATCGAGTGGCCGCATCTGCCGGAAATCGACGGCGAGTTCGCCAAGTCGCTCGGCATCGAAGACGGCGATCTGACGAAGATGCGCAATGAAATCAAGGACAACCTCGAGCGCGAAGCAAAGCGTCGCACGCAGGCTGTCGTGAAGAACCAGGTAATGGATGCACTGCTGAAGATCTCCGAACTCGACGTGCCGAAGGCGCTGATCGAGCAGGACCAGCAGCGCCTCGTCGAAATGGCGCGCCAGGACCTGGCGCAGCGCGGCGTGCCGAACGCGAAGGACGCACCGATTCCCGCCGAAATGTTCGCCGAGCAGGCCGAGCGCCGCGTGAAGCTGGGCCTCGTGCTGGCCGAGCTGGTGAAGGCCAATGAGCTGCAGGCGAAGCCCGAGCAGATTCGCGCGGAAGTCGACGAATTCGCGAAGAGCTACGAAGACCCGAAGGAAGTCGTCCGCTGGTATTATTCGAACCAGCAACGCCTTGCCGAGATGGAAGCGTATGTCGTTGAATCCAACGTCGTCGATTTCGTGCTGAGCAAGGCGAAGGTGACGGACAAGGAAGTGAGCTTCGAAGAGCTGGCAAGCGCGACCGCGCAAGCTTAAGCATCGCTGCAACGGCGTGCCGGCTGTCCGAGCGACGGCCCGCACGCCGTTTTTACGTGCGGAGAAACCGTACCGATGGCCGATTCATGCTAAAAGAACGCTTGTCGGCGGTTTTCGCACTTGAAGAAGTGCGCGGCCGCACCCAATTGTCCAGAACCGGTTATCAGAACATTTCCTGACAAGGATCCATTGCATGACCTTTCGCGCTCAAATGCTGGACACGTTGACCTCCCAGTCATCACGGGATCGGGATCTCGAAGCGCAAGCGCTCGGCCTCGTGCCGATCGTCGTTGAAACGAGCGGTCGCGGCGAACGTTCTTACGACATCTACTCGCGCCTGCTGAAGGAGCGCGTGGTTTTCCTGGTCGGCGAAGTGAACGATCAGACGGCGAACCTCGTGATCGCGCAGTTGCTGTTCCTCGAAAGCGAAAACCCGGACAAGGACATCAGCTTCTACATCAATAGCCCGGGTGGCTCGGTGTCGGCAGGCATGGCGATCTACGACACGATGCAGTTCATCAAGCCGGACGTTTCGACGCTGTGCATGGGTCTTGCGGCTAGCATGGGCGCGTTCCTGCTCGCGGCGGGCGCGAAGGGCAAGCGTTTTGCGCTGCCGAATGCGCGCGTGATGATCCACCAGCCGCTGGGCGGCGCACGCGGCCAGGCATCGGACATCGAAATTCAGGCACGCGAAATCCTGTACCTGAAGGAGCGTCTGAACCAGTTGCTGTCGCATCACACCGGTCAACCCGTCGAACGCATCCAGCGCGACACGGACCGCGATAATTTCATGTCGGGCGACGACGCGCAGGCGTATGGTCTCGTCGATCAGGTCCTGCATAAGCGTCCGTAAAAATTCGCTGAAACATGACTGATCCGGGGCGCTTTTCCTTCAAATTGGGGGAAGAGCGCCGGCGCAAAACCTTGTGAAATAATAAGACCCGTCTGAACGCCTGCGGCAAACGCCGTCACAGCTTTTGCGCATCCGTCCTACCCCGAACTGAACGGGGTGGGCAAACGGCGTATCATGTCATTCGAGTGTCCGGAGGCTCACACATCTATGGCGGACAAAAAAGGTTCTAACAGCGAAAAGCTGTTGTATTGCTCGTTCTGCGGTAAGAGTCAGCATGAAGTCAAAAAGCTGATTGCTGGCCCGTCGGTATTCATTTGCGATGAATGTATCGACCTTTGCAACGAGATCATTCGCGACGAAGCAGCGGGCGCGGGTCTGGAGACAGGCCTGTCTAAGTCCGATCTGCCGAGTCCTCAGGAAATCCGCGAAATCCTCGATCAATACGTGATCGGGCAGGAACGCGCGAAGAAAATTCTCGCGGTCGCGGTGTACAACCACTACAAGCGTCTCAAGCATCTCGACAAGAAGGACGATGTCGAGTTGTCGAAGAGCAACATCCTGCTGATCGGCCCGACGGGCTCCGGCAAGACGCTGCTCGCGCAGACGCTTGCGCGTCTTCTGAACGTCCCGTTCGTGATCGCCGACGCGACCACGCTGACGGAAGCCGGCTACGTCGGCGAAGATGTCGAAAACATCATTCAGAAGCTGCTGCAAAACTGCAATTACGAGGTCGACAAGGCCCAGCGCGGCATCGTCTACATCGACGAAATCGACAAGATCAGCCGCAAATCGGATAACCCGTCGATCACCCGCGACGTGTCCGGTGAAGGCGTGCAACAGGCGCTGCTGAAGCTGGTCGAGGGCACGATGGCGTCGGTACCGCCGCAAGGTGGCCGTAAGCATCCGAACCAGGATTTCATCCAGGTCGACACGACCAACATCCTGTTCATTTGCGGCGGCGCGTTCGATGGTCTCGAAAAAGTCATCGTCGATCGTACGGAAAAAACGGGGATCGGTTTCGGCGCGAGTGTCAAGAGCAAGCAGGACCGCGACGCGGGCGAGGTGCTGCGCGAAGTCGAACCGGAAGATCTCATCAAATTCGGCCTGATTCCAGAACTGATCGGCCGTCTGCCCGTCGTGGCGACGCTCGGCAAGCTCGATGAAGCCGCGCTGATGAAGATTCTGGTCGAACCGAAGAATGCGCTCGTGAAGCAGTACCACAAACTGTTCAACATGGAGCGCGTCGAGCTGGAAATCCGTCCGGCTGCGTTGCAGGCCGTTGCGCGCAAGGCGATCCGCCGTAAGACGGGGGCACGTGGCTTGCGCTCGATTCTGGAACAGGCGTTGCTCGACGTCATGTACGAACTGCCGGCAATGAAGGGCGTCAGCAAAGTCATTATTGACGACAATGTCATTGATGGTGACGGAAAGCCGCTATTGATCTACGAAGACGCTCCGAAGGTGGCGGGCTCGAATTGATCGGCTTCCCGACTGTTGAAAAAAAGCCGTTCATGGCGCGTGAACGGCTTTTTTCGTTTATCGTGTCGTCAGGACGGAATGTTTTTCTGGAGTCACTGAACTTTTCCCACACGCGAAGGCTTGCAATCGTTTTATGCGGCCTCAACTACCGAACAAACTGATTCCACTCATGGGGAAATGAAATGTCAGGAACCCAACTCCTCCCGCCGGAACGCGTCACACTTCCGCTGCTCCCGCTGCGCGATGTAGTCGTTTTCCCGCACATGGTGATTCCGCTCTTCGTGGGTCGCCCTAAGTCAATCAAGGCGTTGGAAGCCGCGATGGAAGGCGGCAAGCACATCATGCTTGTCGCGCAGAAGACGGCGGCCAAAGATGAGCCGACCGAAAAAGACATGTATGAAGTAGGGTGTGTCGCCAACATCCTGCAAATGCTGAAGCTGCCCGACGGCACCGTGAAGGTACTGGTCGAAGGCCTTCAGCGCGCGAAAACGCTGACGGTCGAAGAGCAGGAAACGCAATTCTCGTGCGAAGTCATGCCGCTCGAGCCCGACCACGCCGACAGTGCCGAAACGGAAGCGCTGCGCCGCGCGATCGTGTCGCAGTTCGACCAGTACGTGAAGCTGAACAAGAAGATCCCGCCGGAAATTCTGACGTCACTGTCGGGCATCGACGAAGCCGGTCGTCTCGCCGATACCATCGCCGCGCACCTGCCGCTCAAGCTCGACCAGAAGCAGCAGATCCTCGAAATGTTCCCGGTCATCGAGCGCCTCGAGCATCTGCTCGCGCAACTCGAAGCTGAGATCGACATCCTGCAGGTCGAAAAGCGCATCCGTGGACGCGTCAAGCGTCAGATGGAGAAGAGCCAGCGCGAGTACTACCTGAACGAACAGGTCAAGGCGATCCAGAAGGAACTGGGCGAAGGCGAAGAGGGCGCCGATCTCGAAGAACTCGAGAAGCGCATCACGGCCGCTCGCATGCCGAAGGAAGCGAAGAAGAAGGCCGACGCCGAGCTGAAGAAGCTCAAGCTGATGTCGCCGATGTCTGCGGAAGCGACGGTCGTGCGCAACTACATCGATACGCTGATCGGCCTGCCGTGGCGCAAGAAGAGCAAGGTCAACAACGACCTGTCGAATGCGGAACGTGTGCTGGACGAAGACCACTTCGGACTCGAAAAGGTCAAGGAACGCATTCTCGAATACCTCGCGGTCCAACAGCGCGTGGACAAGGTGAAGGCGCCGATCCTGTGCCTCGTGGGGCCGCCGGGCGTCGGCAAGACGTCGCTGGGCCAGTCGATTGCGCGTGCAACGAACCGCAAGTTCGTGCGCATGGCGCTGGGCGGCGTGCGTGACGAAGCTGAGATTCGCGGCCACCGTCGTACGTACATCGGTTCGATGCCGGGCAAAATCCTGCAGAGCCTGACCAAGGTCGGCGTGCGCAATCCGCTGTTCCTGCTCGACGAAGTCGACAAGATGGGCATGGATTTCCGCGGCGATCCGTCGTCGGCGTTGCTCGAAGTGCTCGATCCGGAACAGAACCACACGTTCGCCGACCACTATGTCGAAGTCGACTTCGACCTGTCGGATGTGATGTTCGTCGCGACGTCGAACTCGCTGAACATTCCGCCGCCGCTGCTCGACCGGATGGAAGTGATCCGCCTGTCGGGTTATACGGAAGACGAGAAGGTCAGCATCGCGCAACGTTATCTGCTGCCGAAGCAGAAGAAGAACAACGGCCTCAAGGCTGGCGAGATCGAAGTCACGGAAGCCGCAATCCGCGACATCATCCGCTACTACACGCGTGAAGCGGGCGTGCGTTCGCTCGAGCGCGAAGTGTCGAAGATCTGCCGCAAGGTCGTGAAGATGCTTCTGTTGAAGAAGGCAGACAACGTGGTCACGGTCGACGGCAACAACCTCGACACGTTCCTCGGCGTGCGCAAGTACGACTTCGGTCTGGCCGCGAAGGAAAACCAGATCGGTCAGGTCACGGGCCTCGCGTGGACGGAAGTCGGCGGCGATCTGCTGACGATCGAAGCAGCCGTGATGCCGGGCAAGGGCAACGTGATCCGCACGGGTTCGCTCGGCGACGTGATGAAGGAATCCGTTGAAGCCGCGCGTTCGGTGGTGCGCTCGCGCTCGCGCCGCCTGGGCATCAAGGATGAAGCGTTCGAGAAGCAGGACATCCACATCCACGTGCCGGAAGGCGCGACGCCGAAGGACGGTCCGTCCGCCGGTATTGCGATGACGACGGCGCTGGTGTCGGTGCTCACGGGCATTCCCGTGCGCGCAGATGTCGCGATGACGGGCGAAATCACGCTGCGCGGCGAAGTGCTGCCGATCGGCGGGCTGAAGGAAAAGCTGCTGGCAGCGCATCGCGGCGGCATCAAGCTCGTGCTGATTCCGGAAGAAAACGTCAAGGATCTGACGGAGATTCCGGACAACGTGAAGAACGCAATCGAAATCGTCCCTGTTCGCTGGATCGACAAGGTCCTCGAGCTGGCGCTCGAACGCGTGCCGTCGCCGTTGCCTGAAGAAGAGCCGAAGGCGGCTGCGCCCGTCGGCGAATCGAAGGATGCCGGCGCCAGCGATGTCGTGAAGCACTAAGCACCCTGATTAGCCGGCGGCAGCCGGCGCTGTCAGCAAGCAAAAACCCGCGGCTTGATCCGCGGGTTTTTTATTTCCATATGCCGAAGAAAGTGCGCAAACGTTTTTTCGTGTGGGCTCTCCCAAATACCGTTGTTAACCGGCCGGATTAGTTGCATCTGCATCGGTCTCTTTGCAAGATTTTGTCATCGACAAGCCTTCGACGTACCCTTCGAATCAGGCCCAACCCCGCTTGACACAAGGGTTTCGGCCCATTCTAATGAGTGGCCGGCAAAATATGCCGTGCCGCAGATAACCGGGCGCTTAAGCGCTTTCATGATTGCCCAACTACACACTCGGGGGCTTTAAATGAATAAAACGGAATTAATCGATCACATCGCACAGCAAGCCGACATTTCGAAAGCGGCAGCGGGCCGTGCGCTGGATGCCGTGATCGGTGGCGTCAAAGGCACGTTGAAAAAGGGCGGTTCGGTCACGCTGGTCGGTTTCGGCACGTTCGCCGTCGGCAAGCGCACGGCTCGCACGGGCCGCAATCCGCGCACGGGCGCGGCGATCAAGATCAAGGCGGCCAAGGTCCCGAAATTTAGGCCTGGCAAAGCGCTGAAGGATGCGTTAAACTAATGGGCTCGCTGCTTGATGAAACTACCGGTGTAAATCGGCATGAGCAACTAGGCGGCGGCAATCTCGGAGCGGGTGCTTAGCTCAGTTGGTAGAGCGGCGCCCTTACAAGGCGTAGGTCGGGAGTTCGAGCCTCTCAGCACCCACCAGTTCCAGATTGGAGTGACACGCTGCGGCATATGCAGCAAAAGGAGTGGTAGTTCAGTCGGTTAGAATACCGGCCTGTCACGCCGGGGGTCGCGGGTTCGAGTCCCGTCCACTCCGCCAGTATCCTAGAAAGGCGAACTCCGGTTCGCCTTTTTTATTGCCCGCTGTTGTACTATCGGGCGTTCCGTTTTTGGCACTGACTATTGCCTCTTCAAGCATGCTCGATTTCTTCCGCAATCACCAACGTCTGATGATGTTCATGCTCATCCTGGTCATTCTGCCGGGCTTGGGCTTTGTGGGTATCCAGGGCTTCCGCGGTTTCTTTGACGAGAGCTCGAATGTCGCGAGCGTCAACGGCCACAAGATCACGCGCGGCGAATTTGACAACGCGTGGCGCCAGCAGATGGACCGCGCGCGTCAGATGCTCGGCGCCCAGTTCGACTCGAAGGTATTCGACACGCCGGAGCGCCGCAAGGACATGCTCGACGGCCTGATTCAACAGCGCGTGCTCGCCGACGAAACGCAACGCCTGCATCTGACGGTCTCCGACGATGCACTGCGCCGCGCGCTGCTCGCCGACCCCGTGATCGGTTCGTTGAAGAACCCCGACGGCTCGATCGACCTCAACAAATACAAAGAACTCCTCGCGATGCAGGGCCTCACGCCCGATCAATACCAGGAGCAGATCCGCTACAGCATGGCGATGCAGCAGTTGCCGGCCGTGATCACGCAAACGGCGTTCACGCCGAAGACGCTCGCCCAGCATCTGACCGAACTCGCCGAGCAGCAGCGCGAAGTGCAGGGTCTCGCATTCCACGCGAAGGAGTACGAGTCGAAGGTGCAGCCGACCGACGCGCAAATCCAGGCGTACTACGACGCGCACAGCAATGACTTTGCGACGCCCGCGACGGCGACGATCCAGTACCTTGTGATGTCGCCGGCCACGCTCGCTGCGTCGACGAATCCGAGCGACGCGGACCTCAAGAAGTACTACGACGACAACATCGCGCACTTCCGCACGACGGCCGAAGTGCGCGCGAGCCACATCCTGATCGCGGCGCCGAAGGATGCGAGTGCTGCCGACAAGGACAAGGCGAAGCAGAAAGCGCAACAGATCCTCGCACAGGTCAAGGCGCATCCTGATCAGTTCGCGCAGCTCGCGCAGCAGGATTCGCAAGATCCGGGTTCGGCGTCGAAGGGCGGCGACCTCGGCTATTTCGGCCCGGGCATGATCGCGGGCGGCAAGGCGTTCGACGATGCCGTCTTCAAGATGAAGAAGGACGAGATCAGCGATCTGATCCAGTCGGACTTCGGTTATCACATCGTCAAGGTGACGGACGTGAAGCCGTCGGTGACGAAGCCCTTCGACGAAGTGAAGGACTCGATTGCGAAGGACCTGAAGATGCAGCTTGCGGCCAAGGCATTCAGCGACGATTCGGAAGGCTTCACGTCGACCGTCTACGAACAGGCGAAGAGCCTGCAGCCGGCCGCGGACAAGTACAAGCTGCAGATCCAGACCGCGACGGTCACGCCGAAGGCCAACACCGCGCTGCCGCCGGATAGCCCGCTGAACAGCGCGAAGTTCCTCGCTGCCGTCTTTGCGAACGATTCGGTGAAGGATCGCAACAACACGCAGGCCATCGACGTCGGCAGCAACACGCTGATCGCCGCGCACGTGACCGACTACAAGCCGGCCGCCGTGCCCGCGCTCGCCGCGATCAAGGATGCCGTGCGTCAGAAGCTCGTCGTACAGCAGGCCGCCGAGCTGGCCCGCAAGGAAGGCGAAGCGAAGCTCGCCGATCTGCAGAAGTCGAAGTCGACAGACGGCTTCTCGTCCTCGCTGAAGGTGTCGCGCAACGCTGCGCAGGGCGTGCCGGCTGCCGCATTGGGTGCAATTTACAAGGCCGATGCCCAAAAGTTGCCGGCTTACGTCGGTGTCGATCTCGGTGCCGACGGCTACGTGATCTATCGCGTGAACGCCGTGGTTCCGCCGGCTCCGACCGACTCGAAGCGTCTCGCGGCTGCTCAGCAGCAGATCGCATCGGTGAACGCGCAAGCTGAAGCGGAGGCCTATCTGGACGCGCTGCGCGAGCGCTCGAAGGTGAAGATGTACGGCTCGCTAGAAAGCGGGCAGTCGGGCGAGTAAGCCCGCTTCGATGGATGCATGGAGCCGTTCCATATGGCTTCATGTGGACAGCAAAAAGCCCCGCACATGCGGGGCTTTTTTGTTTCGCGGCGAGCGGCGCGAGGGCGTTAGAGGCAGGCGCTGATATCGCTCGTAGCATCGCTGCCTGCGCCGCCCGCGGCGCGGAACCCGACCCACGTGCCCGTGCCCCGGTAGTTCGGACGCACAATCGCGGCGGCGCCGTTCGGCGGCTGCTGACCGGGGACGTAGACGTCCAGCGCCTGGTCGTTGGCCAATGTATCTTGTGCCACGACCTGCTGCTGCGATTTGTCCGCCCACTTCTTCGCGATGCATTGGCCGACAGCCCTTGGTGGCTGCTGGCTGGTACCGACGGACTGCACGCCGGCGGGCTGCGCGGCGCAAGCGGAAATGGCGACAGCCATAGCGACAAGCGGTAAGTATTTCACGTTATCTCCTTCCAGAAATCGCTCGAGTCGAGCCGGTAGTCGAAATCAGGCGTGCTCTTGCGATGACCGTGCCTGATCACGTTTCCCATTATTCGAGACGAGTTGTCGGCGCGCCTTCACGGTCCGGCATGAGCGGACGCGCGTTCATTGGGACGTGGTGTGGAGCAGCGGCTTCAGCGCCGGCCACACGTTGTCGAGGAGCAGGGGCTGTGCCTGTTGCGTCGGATGGATCTGATCCGACTGAAACATGTCCGGCTTGTTTTCGATTCCGGCGAGAAGAAACGGGACGAGCGGCACGCGCAACTGCTTCGCCAGCTCGCCGTAGAGGCCGTGGAACTTTTGCGTGTAGTCGAGGCCGTAGTTGGGCGGCACGTACATGCCAATCAGCAGGACTTTCGCGTGACTCTGCTGGGCTTCCTTGATGATCGTGCGAAGATTGTCCTCGGTCGTGCCGAGCGGGACACCGCGCAGCGCGTCGTTGGCGCCGAGTTCGACGATCACGATGGCGGGCTTGAGACGCTGTATCAACGCGGGCAGGCGCGCGCGTCCGCCGCTCGTGGTGTCGCCGCTGATGCTCGCATTCGCAACGTTATAATCGATCCGCTCACTCGACAAACGCTGACGCATCAGCGAAACCCAGCCGGTGTCGCGAGGCAGCCCGTATTCGGCCGAGATGCTGTCGCCGAGCACGACGATCGTCGGCTTCGACTGCTGCGTATTCGTAGCTGCGGCCGTCGCCGTGGCAGCGGAGTTAGCGCCGGCGTTTGCGCTGTTGGCAGCTTGGGCGTATGCGCAAAACGTCGCGGCGAAGGCGACGCAAATACCTGCCGCGATCGACGCAGCGGCGCGCAGTTTCAACCTACGCTTCACCATGCGAAAGAAAACCGATCCAGTCATCGAAGTGCGGGGTTTGTGCAAGAGGGTTAGGGACGCGACAGGCGAGTTGTCGATTCTCGATAACATCGACCTGTCGATTCGAGCCAGCAGCCGCGTCGCGATCGTCGGGGCATCGGGCTCGGGCAAGTCTACGCTGCTTGGACTGCTCGCCGGATTGGACAGCGCGACGTCGGGGTCGGTTCGTCTGCTCGGCCGCGAACTGACGGAACTCGACGAAGACGGCCGCGCCGCGCTGCGCAACGGTTCGGTCGGCTTCGTATTCCAGTCGTTCCAGTTGATGCCGCATCTGACGGCGCTCGAAAACGTCACGCTTCCGCTCGAACTGCAAGGCGGTCTGTCGCCACGCGACGTCAACGCGCGCGCGCGGACGCTGCTCACGCAAGTCGGGCTCGGCGAGCGGATGCGTCACTATCCGAAGCTGCTTTCGGGCGGCGAACAGCAGCGCGTGGCGCTGGCGCGCGCGTTCGCGACGCACCCCGCCATTCTTTTCGCCGACGAACCGACGGGCAGTCTCGATGCCGCGACGGGGCACGCCGTCATCGATCTGATGTTCGAGATGAATCGGGCAAACGGCGCGACGCTCGTGCTGGTCACGCACGACGTCGAACTGGCGCGCCGCTGCGATACGACGATAACGATCGAAGCAGGGCGCCTGATCTGAGCGCGGGCCGCGACGGCTTCGAATGTGCGTCGTCTGAGGCGTAAAAGCAAAACAGGCCTTTGAGATCAAAGGCCTGTTTGCGTGTGTGTGAACTGGCGATGCTTGATCAGCGCTTCAACGCGGAACGCGCGCGCGCGATCAACGCCGATGTCGACGAATCGTGCTTCGTCTCATCGATGCTCGCCGCATTGAGATCGGCCTCGACGACCTTGCCGAGAATCTTGCCCAGCTCGACGCCCCACTGATCGAACGAGTTGATGTTCCACACGGTGCCTTGCACCAGCACCTTGTGTTCGTACAGCGCGATCAGCGCGCCGAGCGCGCGGGCGGTGAGGGCGTCGACGAGCAGCGTCGTGGTCGGACGATTGCCGGGAAACATGATGTGCGGCACGAGCTCGGGCTTGTCCGGGCCCGCGACCTTCTCCGCTTCTTCACGCGTGCGGCCGAGCATCAACGCTTCGCTCTGCGCGAAACAGTTTGCGAGCAGCTTGGGATGATGCGAGGCCAGCGGATGCTCGGGCGTCAGCACCGCGACGAAGTCGATCGGGACGATGGTCGGCCCCTGGTGCAGCATCTGGAAGAACGCGTGCTGGCCGTTCGTGCCGGGCTCGCCCCATGTGACGGCCGAGGTGTCGTAGCTGACGAACGAGCCGTCCAGACATGCCTGCTTGCCATTGCTTTCCATTTCGAGCTGCTGCAGGTAGGACGGCAGGAAGTGCAGCGCTTCCGAATACGGCGCGACCAGATAGCTCTGCGAGCCGAAGAAGTTGCGATACCAGATGCCGATCATGCCCATCAGCACGGGCAGATTGCGCTCGAGCGGCGCGCTGCGGAAATGCTCGTCCATGTCGTTGGCGCCCGCGAGCAGTTCGTCGAACTGCTTCGGGCCGATCGCGATCATGATCGACAGACCGACTGCCGACCACAGCGAATAGCGTCCGCCCACCCAGTCCCACATCTCGAACACATTGTTCTGGGCGATGCCGAACTTGACGACCTCTGCCGGATTCGCCGACACGCCGACGAAGTGCTTCGCCAGTTCGTTTTGCGGGCAGCCCTTTTCGATGAACCAGTCGCGCAGCGAATTGGCGTTGGTCATCGTTTCGAGCGTCGTGAAAGTCTTCGAGACGATGATCGCGAGCGTCTCTTCGGGATCGATCTGTGTGAGCACCCGATAGAGATCCGCGCCATCGACGTTCGAGACGAAGTGGGTCGAGATGTCCGGTGTCGCAAGGTGATGCAGCGCGTGCACGACCATCTTCGGCCCGAGGTCCGATCCGCCGATGCCGATGTTCACGATATGGCGGATGCGCTTGCCCGTGTATCCCTTCCAGTCGCCGTTTCGGACCTTGTCGGCGAAAGCGGCCATCTTTGCGCGCTCGGCCTGCACCTTGCCGTAGAACGGCGCCGTCGGGCTGCTCGCGCGCAGCGCCGTATGGAGCACCGCGCGTCCTTCCGTCGGATTGACGATGTCGCCGGCGAACATCGCGTCGCGGCGCTTTTCGACGTCCGCTTCGCGCGCGAGTTGCACGAGCAGTTGCAGCGTTTCATCGGTGATGCGGTTCTTCGAAAAGTCGGCTGCAAGACCGCCGCCGGTAAGGGTGAATCGTTCGGCGCGCGTCGGCGCGGGATCGTTCTCGGGTGCAAACCAGTCGCGCAGCCGCGCATCGCGAATCTGTCCGTAGTGTGTTTGCAGCGAGTTCCAGGCGGGGAGCGAGTTGAGAGTCATAACCGTCCGTCTAACGAAGGAAAACGAATGGCCGGCCGCGCATCGTGCGTGCCGGGAGGGATCTGCAGACGCGCAGTCGGCTGAGCGGTACGGTCGCCGGATGCGCGGCGGCGCGCCTCGTGCCCCGTCAGCGGGCGTCTGCAGTTCACGTCGTGGCCGAAGGCCGGCCGATCGACGCAGTCAATCAGTATAGCGGTCCCGGATGACAGCCGGCATGCATGGGGCCGGTACGCCAGATAAAGGGGAGCATGAGCGGGACGTTTCGCGGACGCATGCGCGGGACGCCGGAGCACACACCAGCAAGCGATCAGTCCCGTCGCGGATACACGAGTCTGTTCAGCAGCTTGCGCACCATCGGCGCGAGTTCGCCCGCTGTCAGTCCTGCCGGGCCTTCGCCTCGGGCCGTGAGCGCGTCGGCGGCGAGACCGTGCAGATAGACGCCCGCGAGCGCCGCTTCATAGCGAGGCAGACGCTGCGCGAGCAGCGCGCCGATCAGTCCGCCGAGCACATCGCCCGTGCCGCCTGTCGCCAGCGCCGCATTGCCTGTCGGGTTGACGGCGACGCGGCCATCGGCCGCTGCGATCACCGTGCCTGTGCCTTTCAGCACGACGACGCTCGAGTAGTGTGCGGCGAGCGCGCGCGCGGCCCCGAGGCGGTCGCTCTGCACGGTTTTCGCGTCCGTGCCGAGCAGGCGCGCGGCTTCGAGCGGATGGGGCGTCAGCACGCACGGATCGGCCGCCGATCCCGTCGTTGGTTCCGTCCTGGATGTGCCGCGCTGCTTCACGGCATCAGCCAGATCGCCGTGCGTAGCGATGAGGTTGAGCGCATCGGCGTCGAAGAGCTTGGGCAGATCGAGCGGCAGCACGTTGCGCAGCACCTCGACGGCCCGCTCGCGCTTGCCCATCCCGCAGCCGATCGACAACGCGTCCATCTGATCCAGCGGCAGATCGTCGAGGGGATGCAGCATCAGTTCGGGGTGCGGCGGATCGTACGGCGGGCCACCGGCGCCGAGAAACGCGACATGCACCTTGCCCGCGCCCGCGTATAGCGCCGCGCGCGCCGCGAGGATCGGCGCGCCGCACATGCCCGTGTCGCCGCCCACCACAGCAATGGTGCCGAACGTGCCTTTGTGCGTCGAGTAATCGCGCGGCGGGAAATGCGGAACGAAGAGGGCGGGCGCATTCAGCCGGGCACCGGGCTCACGAGGCGCTTCGACGCCGATGGGCGCAACCGTCACCTCGCCCGCAAGATCGCGCCCGAACGCCATGAAAAGCCCCGGCTTCGCGCCGATGAACGTGACGGTATGCGTGGCGCGCACGGCGACGCCGCCTTCGACGACATTGCCTGTGTCGCTGTCGAGCCCGCTCGGCACATCGAGCGCGAGGACGCGGCCATGCGTCCTCGCGCGTGCCGACAGCTGTTGTGCAATCGACGCGTAAACGCCTTGCAGCGGCCGCGCGAGCCCGATGCCGAACATCCCGTCGACGAGCCAGCCGTAGCCGTCCAGCGAGGCGGGCACCGCGCCCGAAATCGGCACGCCCGCCGCACGCGCTTCGGCCAACGCCCAGCGGGCGTCGTCGGGCTTGACGTCGACGGGCATGCAGACTTCCACCGCGACGCCCGCCCGCTGCAGCTCCACCGCGACGACGAGCGCGTCGCCGCCATTGTTGCCGGGGCCCGCGACGAGCCACACCGGATGGCGCGCATCGACGGAACCGTCATGCGCAAACTGTTCGAGCAGGAAACGGGCAGCAGCATGCCCCGCGCGGCCCATCAGCGTGTGAGGGGGCAAGGCGGCTTCGGCGCTCTTTTCGAGCGCGCGCAGTTCGGCCACGCTCAACAGCGCGAGCGGCCGGTCGTGAGGATTGACGAGGATCGAATGCGAAACAGGCACGGTGGCATCGGTCATGGCAGCCTGGCGGAACGTGGGGAGCGTCGACAGCGACGGGATACGTTCATGGTAGTGGCATTGCGCGTGCCGATGCCAGCACGCGCAATGGCATAGGACGAATGACCGCCCCTATTATTCGCCGAAGCGTTCGGGGCGAAGCGCTGCGATCGTATCGGGCGGCAGTTCGGACGGCGCACCCGACACGAGGTTTGCGATCAGCTTGCCCGTGCCGAACGCGAGGCCCCAACCAACGGGGCCATGCCCGGCGTTCACGAAGAGGCGCGGATGCATCGCGTTGCCCGTCACGGGCAAGCCGTCCGGCGACAACAGCTTCGCGCCTTCCCAGGGCAGCGCCGCCGAAATGCGCGCGGAGCCCGGCACCCAGTCGTGCGTCGCCTGGCCGAGCAGGGCGAGCGCTTCTTTGGTCAGCGGTTCAGGCAGCGGCTGCTTCGTCTGGCTCGCACTTTGCAGCACCGCGCCGCCCGCGATGCGCAGCCGGTGATTGCTTCGCGTGATCGTGATGCGCTTGACGGCATCGATCACCGTCGTATGCGGCGCGAACTCCTCGCGTGCGATCGGCGCGACGAGATTGTGCAGACGCAGCGGATGCAGCGACAGCCTGAGCCCGAGCTTCTCCAGCAGCGCGAGGCTGCCGGCACCCGCCGCCACGACGACGGCATCCGCGCTGATCACGTCGACCTCGCGAGAAGAATGTGTCGATTCGCCGTTCGCGGGCGCCAGCTCGACGGCCGCGCGCTGGTTGTCGAGCCGGATGCCTGTCACTTCGCGGCCGCACTGGAACTGCACGCCGCCTTGCGCATCGAGCGTCTGCTTGATGAGCTTCGCGAACAGCGGGCAGTTCGCCGTGCCTTCGTCCTCGATCAGCACGCCGCCCGCGAAGTGCGGTTCGAGCGGAATCGAATGCTCGATGTTCTGGCATTCCTGCGGGCTCAGCACGTGGTGCGGCACTTCGAATTGCCGCAGCAGTTCGAGCGCCGGCTCCGTCAGCTCCCAGTCCTGCGCGCTGCGCACGAGGTACAACTGCCCCTTCGACTGCTCGAATTCGAGGTTGAAGTGATGTTCGATGTCGGCGAGCGACTCGCGCGCCGATTCGATCAGCGGACGCAGCAGCGCAAACTGCTTCTTGAACGCGTCGGGCTCCGCGAGCGTGGAGAGTTTGCGAATGAATTCGCGAACCGGACCGTTGAAGCCCGTTTTTCTGATCACGCCGCTTTTCGCCGCCTGGCGATGCTGCATGAAGGTCGGGCCGAACCAGACGTCGAAGGGAGTGGGCAGCAGCGTGCCGCCGTGGCCATACGTGGCGCCTTGCGCGACGGTCGCGTGCCGCTCGACGACGCACACGCGATGACCCGCCGCGCGAAGCTGGTAGGCGGTGGCGACGCCGACGATCCCGCCGCCGATGACAATGACATCCATGGTTAATTCGAGTTGCCCGGGGCGCGCGTGAGGCCAGGCGTATTCCGTATGCGTGACATGCGGCGCAGCGTGAATGGCTGCCCATGCTGCGCCGATCTGATGAAAGGCGGAATGATAGCAGTCAAACGAGTCGCCCGGCATCGTGCCGTCGGGATAGGCACAATGTCCGCGTTTGCGCGGTGCTCCCGGCGAAACCGCGCGACGCCTACCACAATCCGACGGGAACGCATCCCGAAATGGCCGTGCGCCGCCCAGGCGCCGCGCGCCGGTGGTGCAAACACGTCCAGAGCGTGTCAGGCGCGCCACCCAGGTCAGGTCTGCCGGGCCTTCCCGGGTTATAATCCCGGACTTCCTTACGCCTCACGTCGCCTCCACGCGCGACTGTCCGAGCAATTGTGAAAGCAATCGCACGCGGCATCCGGCGACGCAACCGATCGACGCAACGTCAAGTCCATGGCCCACTTCTCGTGTTTCCCCGGCGCTTCGGCCCTTTCCGATTTCCGTCAAACCCGCCTGCTCGATACGTTGTCGCGCATCGACGCCAACATCGTCGGCGTGCGCGGCCAGTATCTGCACTTCGTGAACGCGCAGACGCCGCTTTCCACGGAAGATAGTGCGAAGATCGAAGCGCTGATGCACTACGGCGACCCGTTCGACGCGGGCAAGGACAAAGGCGCTGTCGATAGCTTTCTCGTGGTGCCGCGCTTCGGCACGGTGTCGCCGTGGGCGAGCAAGGCCACGGATATCGCGCATCACTGCGGCCTCACGCACGTGCGGCGCATCGAGCGAGGCATCGAATACACGGTTGTGCTGAAGGGCGGCCTGCTGGGCGGCAAGAAGGCGTTGTCGGACGAGGCGCGCGCCGCCGTCGCCGCCGCGCTGCATGACCGGATGACGGAAAGCGTCGCGCCGTCGCGCGATCACGCAATGCACCTGTTCGACGAGCTGCCCGCCAAGCCGCTGCAGACAGTCGCCGTGCTGACGGACGGCCGCAAGGCGCTGGAAAAGGCGAACGCGGAACTCGGCCTCGCGCTTGCCGACGACGAAATCGACTATCTCGTCGATGCGTTCACGAAGCTCGGCCGCAACCCGACCGACGTCGAACTGATGATGTTCGCCCAGGCCAACAGCGAGCACTGCCGCCACAAGATCTTCAACGCGAGCTGGACGATTGACGGCGAAGCGCAGGACATGTCGCTGTTCAACATGATCCGCAACACCGAGAAGCTGAACCCGCAAGGCACGATCGTCGCGTACTCTGACAACTCGTCGATCATGCAGGGCGGCATGGCCGAGCGCTGGTTCCCGCGCAAGGCGGCGAGCGACGGCGAGCCGGGCGAACCCGGCGAACGTTATGGCCGCCACGTCGAAATGACGCACACGCTGATGAAGGTCGAGACGCACAACCACCCGACGGCCATCTCGCCGTTCCCGGGCGCCGCGACGGGCGCGGGCGGCGAAATCCGCGACGAAGGCGCGACGGGCCGGGGCGCGCGTCCGAAGGCTGGCCTGACGGGCTTCACGGTGTCGAACCTCGATCTGCCCGATGCCCGCGAGCCGTGGGAAAACGCCCGCGACGCCACGCAGCCCGTCGGCCATCGCAACAGCGCCGACCAGTTCGACACGTATGGCCGTCCCGACCGCATCGCATCGCCGCTGCAGATCATGATCGACGGGCCGCTCGGCGGCGCCGCGTTCAACAACGAATTCGGCCGTCCGAACCTCGGCGGCTATTTCCGCACCTACGAGCAGAACGTCGCGGGCCGCGTCCGCGGCTATCACAAGCCGATCATGATCGCGGGCGGCCTCGGCAACATCTCGGATCAGCACACGCACAAGCACGATCTGCCCGCGGGCTCGCTGCTGATCCAGATCGGCGGTCCGGGCATGCGCATCGGCATGGGCGGCGGCGCGGCCAGCTCGATGGCGACGGGTACCAACACGGCGGAGCTCGACTTCGATTCGGTCCAGCGCGGCAACCCGGAAATCGAGCGGCGCGCGCAGGAAGTGATCAACGCGTGCTGGCAGATGGGCGAGGGCAATCCGATCCTGAGCATCCACGACGTCGGCGCGGGCGGCCTGTCGAATGCGTTTCCTGAACTGGTCGACGGCGCGGACAAGGGCGCGCTTTTCGAACTGCGCAAGGTGCAGCTCGAAGAAAGCGGCCTGTCGCCGCGCGAAATCTGGTCGAACGAAGCGCAAGAGCGTTACGTGCTGGCGATTCCGCCTGCGCGCCTCGAAGAATTCGCCGCGATCTGCGACCGCGAGCGCTGCCCGTTCGCGGTGGTCGGCACGGCCACGGCCGAGCGTCAGCTGAAGCTGATCGACACGGACAACGCGAACGACAACGCGCACCAGCCCGTCGACATGCCGATGGAAGTGCTGCTCGGCAAGCCGCCGCGCATGCACCGCGACGTGAAGCGCACATCGACGCCGCTGCCGCCCGTCGATGTCACGCATCTCGCGCTGCACGAGGCGGCGATCAACGTGCTGCGTCATCCGACGGTGGCGAGCAAGTCGTTCCTGATCACGATCGGCGACCGCTCGGTGGGCGGCACGACGGCGCGCGACCAGATGGTCGGTCCGTGGCAGGTGCCCGTCGCCGATTGCGCGATCACGACGGTCGATTACGCGGGCTTCCGTGGCGAGGCGATGACGATGGCCGAGCGCACGCCGCTCGCGGTGATCGACGCGCCCGCGTCGGGCCGCATGGCCGTCGGCGAGGCGGTGACGAACATCGCGTCGGCGCCGATTGCTTCGCTGGACAGGCTGAAGCTGTCGGCGAACTGGATGGCCGCGTGCGGCAGCCCTGGCGAAGATGCCGCGCTGTACGACACGGTGAAGGCGATCGGCATGGAGCTGTGCCCGGCGCTCGGCATCGGCATTCCCGTCGGCAAGGATTCGCTGTCGATGCGCACGAAGTGGGCCGACGGCGGCGTCGAGAAGGAAGTGATCGCGCCTGTGTCGCTGATCATCTCGGCGTTCGCGCCCGTCGAAGACGTGCGCCGTCATCTGACGCCGCAGCTACAGAGCCACAAGGAAGCAGGCGACACCGTGCTGATCGCGATCGACCTTGGCCGCGGCAAGCAGCGCCTGGGCGGCAGCATCCTCGCGCAGGTCACGCAGCAGGCCGGCGACAAGGTGCCCGACGTCGACGATCCCGAAGACCTGAAGCGCTTCTTCGCGGCGATCCAGTCGCTCAACGCGGACGGCAAGCTGCTCGCGTACCACGACCGCTCGGACGGCGGCCTGTGGGCGACCGTCTGCGAAATGGCGTTCGCGGGTCACGTGGGCGTGTCGGTGAACGTCGACATGCTGACGCTCGATCCCGATCACGAATTCGACTACGGCGACGCGAAGGACTGGGCGAAGCAGACGAGCGGCCGTCGCGAAGATCGCACGATCCGCGCGCTCTTCAACGAAGAAATCGGCGCGGTGGTTCAGGTGCGCGCCGCCGATCGCGACGCCGTGCTCGGCGCGCTGCGCGAGCATGGCTTGTCGGCGTGCTCGCATGTGATCGGCAAGCCGAACGAGCGCGACACGATCGAAATCTGGCGCGACGCGAAGAAGATCTACGAAGCGCCGCGCACCGAACTGCATCGCACGTGGAGCGAAGTGAGCTGGCGCATCTCGCGTCTGCGCGACAACCCCGCGTGCGCCGATGCCGAGTTCGATGCGCTGCTCGATGCGTCGGACCCCGGCATCCAGCCGCATCTGTCGTTCGATCCCGTTGAAGACGTCGCTGCGCCGTTCATCGGCAAGGGCGCGCGTCCGCGTGTCGCGATCCTGCGCGAGCAGGGCGTGAACTCGCACCTCGAAACCGCGTATGCATTCGACCGCGCGGGCTTCGATGCGCACGACGTGCATATGAGCGACCTGCTGTCGGGCCGCGCGACGCTCGCCGACTTCGCGGGCGCTGTCGCGTGCGGCGGCTTCTCATATGGCGACGTGCTGGGCGCGGGCGAAGGCTGGGCGAAGACGATCCGCTTCAATGCGCAACTGGCCGATATGTTCGCAGCGTTCTTCGGCCGCAGCGACACGTTCGCGCTCGGCATCTGCAATGGTTGCCAGATGATGAGCAGCCTCGCGTCGATGATCCCCGGCGCGGACGCATGGCCGAAGTTCACGCGCAACAAGTCGGAGAAATTCGAAGCGCGCTTCTCGCTGGTCGAAGTGCAGTCGTCGCCATCGATCTTCTTCGCCGGCATGGAAGGCTCGCGCATTCCCGTCGCCGTCGCGCACGGCGAGGGCTTCGCGGACTTCTCGCAGCAGGGCGATGCGTCGCGTGTCGCCGTCGCGATGCGCTATGTCGATCACCGCGGCCAGCCGACCGAGCAGTATCCGTTCAACCCGAACGGCTCGCCTGCCGGCATCACGTCCGTCACGACGCCGGACGGCCGCTTCACGGTGCTGATGCCCCACACGGAGCGCGTGCATCGCAATGTGCAGATGAGCTGGCATCCGCACGCGTGGAAGGACAGCGCGACGGATGGCAGCCCATGGATGCGCGTGTTCCAGAACGCGCGCAAGTGGCTGGGCTGAGGTAGCGGGGCGCTGTTCGATCGCGCGGTTTGACCGGTGAGAAGGTCGAACCGCGCGCGCCCTTGTTTTGCCGCTACGTTCACGACGATGCAAGCCTGCTGATCGCGCGTCGACCATGAAAGAGAAAAGCCGCCCGAGGGCGGCTTTTCCACTTTTCCACATCCGGCTGACAGCGAACACTGCCAGCAAGCAAGACGGCGAGCGCTTACTGAATCTTCGCCTTCGAGCGGAGGTCCTCTTCGAACGCTTGCAGCTTTTCCTGCTGCATCTGCTGCATGATCTGCTTCTTCACCTGCTCGAACGGCGGCGGCG
Source organism: Paraburkholderia diazotrophica (assembly GCF_038900755.1). Lineage (GTDB taxonomy): Bacteria > Pseudomonadota > Gammaproteobacteria > Burkholderiales > Burkholderiaceae > Paraburkholderia > Paraburkholderia diazotrophica_A. Next base: position 137,792 of record NZ_JBBPEN010000005.1, on the reverse strand, counting down.
GCGTTTCGCGCACGTCGTCGACGCGGATGATGTGCCATCCGAACTGCGTATGCACCGGCGTATCCGTCATCTGGCCTTTTTGCAGCTTTTGTGCGGCATCGGCGAATTCCGGAACGTAAGCCTTCGGGTCCGACCAGTCGAGGTCGCCGCCGTTCTTGCCCGAGCCCGGGTCCTTCGAGTATTGCTTCGCGAGGTCTTCGAAGCTCGCGCCGCCCTTGATCTTCGCGATCAGATCCTTCGCCTGCTGCTCGTTGTCGACGAGGATGTGGTGCAGGTGATATTCCTTGCCGCCGATCTGCTTGACCAGTTCGTCGTATTTCGCCTTGACTTCGGCGTCAGACGGCTGGTTCTGCTTCAGATAGTTTTCGATCAGCGCGCGCAGCACGACCGTCTGTTGCGCGACGGCGACTTGCGCCTTGACGTCGGGCTTCGACGGAATGCCTTCGCGGACCGCTTCCTGCATCAGGATTTCGCGGTTCACCAGTTCTTCGCGCACGGCCTGTTGCAGCTTCGGCGAATCCTGTTGACCCTGCTGCACGAGTTGCTGGATCAGCGCATCGGCACGCGATTTGGGAATCGGCGTGCCGTTTACGACGGCGATGTTCTGTGCGAATGCAGGCGCGGCCGCGCAAGCAGCCAGCAAGACCCAATAGCGGGTTTTTTTCAAGGTCATCGGAAGTTTCCTAACGGGACAGCAAATTGAATTCTTCTGGCGTGTAAGCCGTGATGGCGAGAGCGTGAATGCCGCGTTGCATGGCATCGGCCAGCGCATCATACACCATGCGATGTCGCGCCACGCGCGCCTTGCCGGCGAACGCGGCTGCCACGATCGTCACCGCGTAATGGCCGCCCGCCGACGCGCCGGCGTGGCCCGCATGCTGCGCGCTGTCGTCGCGCACGGTAATCGAATCGACGGGCGCGAGCGCGGCCGCGATGCGCGACTCGATCAGCGCGATGCGCTCGGCGGCGCTCGCTCGAAGGAATACGTCAGGTGAAACGTCGTCGCTCATGTCACTCTTCCTTCATATACTTCGACAGCCACAGGCTTTGCCCGACAATGAACACGACAAGGCAGCCGGTAGCGCCGAACAGTTTGAAGTTGACCCACGCATCGGTGGAAAAGTTGTACGCGACGAACAGATTGAGGATGCCGAGCAGCACGAAAAACACGGCCCACACGATATTCAGCTGCCCCCACACGCGATGCGGCAACTCGATCTGCTTGCCCATCATCGCTTCGATCAGATTCTTGTTGAACGCGATCGCCGATACGACCAGCACGACCGAGAACGCCCAGTAGAGCACGGTCGGCTTCCACTTGATGAAGGTGTCGTTGTGCAGCACGAGTGTCGCGCCGCCGAACACGGTGACGACCCCGAGGCTCACCCACAGCATCGGATCGACCTTCCGGTGACGGAACGCGACCCAGGCGATCTGCACCAGCGTGGCGGCGATCGCGACGGCCGTCGCCGTGAAAATGCCCCACACCTTGTACGCAACGAAGAACAGGATGATCGGGAACAGATCGAACAGGAATTTCATTGTCGGGGCGGAATCCGGGGAAAGTGGGGCGCACTATGCGCGCAGTCGGTGATCGTTTCGGGTGACGTGACGTGATGGCGGCAAAGGCCAGTCCGGGCAGTCCGAAAAACGCTTGCCGTCGATCTTGTCCGCGACTGCGTGCATGGGCCCGCGCTCGCGCGCATACAGGAAAAAGCGCAACGCGAGCGACGCTATCTGGGCTCGAATTGTAACGCAGGCCGGTTGATGCAGTCGCGCAAGCCGGCCGTCACGACGAGCAGCTGACTTCCAGCGACGAAGCCCAATCGGGCGGCAGCCGTGCATACGCGTCGTATTCGGGCTGCTCGTCGAACGGATGGCGCAGCACGTTCGCAAGGCGCTCGACTTCGGAGAAATCCTTTTCCTTCGCCTTCTGGATCGCCGTTTCGGCCAGATGATTGCGCAGCACGTATTTCGGGTTCACGCGGTTCATCGCTTCGGCGCGCGCGGCGTCGTCGCGCGTTTCATGTGACAGGCGCGCGCGATAGTCGCTCGCCCATGCGTCGAACGCTGCGCGATCGAGAAACAGGTCGCGCACGGGCGCATCGCCGCTCGCATCGTGCTTCGACAGCCTGGACAGATTGCGGAACGTCAGCGTGAAGTCCGCGCGATTCGCATGCATGATCTCGAACAGCTTGTTGACGAGCGCATCGTCGCCTTCGCGTTCGGTTTCGAGGCCGACTTTCGCGCGCATCCGCGCTTCGAGCGCGGGCGCGAAACGCGCCTTGAAGCCTTCGAGCACGCGCTGCGCATCCTGCACCGCGCGCTCGCTGCGCTGCGCTTCGTCGTAACGCTCACCGAACAGCGGTAGCAGCCCTTGCGCGAGACAGAAGAGGTTCCAGTACGCGATTTGCGGCTGCATCCGGTACGCGTAGCGGCCCTGCGAATCCGAGTGATTGCAGATGTGATTCGCGTCGAAGCCATCCATGAAGCCGAACGGACCATAGTCGATCGTGAGACCGAGGATCGACATGTTGTCGGTATTCATCACGCCGTGGCAGAAGCCGACGGCCTGCCATTGCGCGATCAGATCGGCCGTCGACAGCACGGCTTCGCTCAGCAGCGCGAGATACGGGTCTTCGGCTTGCCTGCACGACGGATAGAAGCGGTCGATCACGTGATCGGCGAGCGCGCGCAACGCATCGACGCGGTCGTTCGCGTAGAAGTGCTCGAAATGCCCGAAGCGCACGAAGCTCGGCGACACGCGCGTGACCACGGCCGCCGTTTCCATTTCTTCGCGGCGCACGGGCTGATCGGAGCCCGTCACGCAAAGCGCGCGCGTCGTCGGAATGCCCAGGTGATGCATCGCCTCAGAGCACAGATATTCGCGGATCGACGAGCGCAGCACCGCGCGGCCGTCTCCCATGCGCGAATAGGGCGTGCGTCCGCCGCCCTTCAGTTGCAGCTCGAACCGCTCGCCCGCGTGCTCGACTTCACCGAGCGTGAGCGCGCGGCCATCGCCGAGCTGACCGGCCCACACGCCGAACTGATGCCCCGAATACACCGATGCATACGGCAGCGAGTCGGACGGCCAGTCGCGCGTGGTGTTGCCCGAGAAGAATTCCGCGAAGCCCGGCGTGCCGGCGAGCGCGGGATCGAAGCCGAGCATGGCCGCGACATCGGGCGCGAAGCCGACGACATACGGCGCAGGCAACGGCGCCGCGGGCAAACGGGTCAGAAAGACGGTGCCGAGTGCTGCGAAGCCGCCTTCACGCTGGTTGTCGATGGTGCCTGCCGCCGTCGACATGGGACCGGCCAAGCCGGCGGATAGCCCTTTATTGCATGGGGAAAACGACATGTTGAGCGCCTCTTTATTAACCGATATTGTAATTGCGCGCCTGCCGCGCTGCAGGGCGCACGTCTGCGGCGCATATCGAATGCCTCGTCATTCGACGGCGCGGCCGCGGTTACGCACTCGAACGAATACACAAACTGGGAGACACCCGCGTATGACGACGCCGCTCTATGGACAGATGATGGACGTGCCGCTGACGGTTTCTTCGTTGCTCGCGCATGCGTCACGCCACTTCGGCACGACGGAGATCGTGTCGAAGCGCATCGAGGGCGACGTGCATCGCTACACGTACCGCGACTGCGAGAAGCGCGCGAAGCAGCTGGCGCAGGCGCTGATCGCGCTCGGCGTCGAAATGGGCGACCGGATCGGCACGCTCGCATGGAACGGCTACCGGCACCTGGAAGCGTATTACGGCACGACGGGCTTCGGCGCCGTATGTCACACGATCAATCCGCGCCTCTTTCCCGATCAGATCGCGTGGATCATCAATCACGCGGATGACCGCTACGTGCTGTTCGATATCACGTTCGCGCCGCTCGTCGATGCGCTGGCGCCGCAGTGTCCGAACGTGCGCGGCTGGATCGCGATGACGGACGAGGCGCACATGCCGCGCATGTCGACGGCCGCATCGAGCTACGAAGCGCTGCTCGCGCAGCATGACGGCAACTTCGACTGGCCGCTCATCGACGAACGTTGCGCGTCCAACCTTTGCTATACCTCGGGCACGACGGGCAATCCGAAGGGCGCGCTGTACTCGCATCGTTCGTCGGTGCTGCATGCGTTCGGCGCGTCGCTGCCGGATGCGATGGGTTTGTCCGCGCGCGATTGCGTGCTGCCCGTCGTGCCGATGTTCCATGTGAACGCATGGGGCATTCCGCACGCCGCGCCGCTGACGGGCGCGAAGCTCGTGTTTCCGGGCAAGGATCTCGACGGCAAGTCGCTGTATGAGCTGATGGAGGCCGAGCGCGTCACCTATTCGGCGGGCGTGCCCACCGTTTGGCTCGGGCTGCTGAATCACGTGCGCGAAGCGGGCGTGCGGTTTTCGTCGCTGGAGCGCACGGTGATCGGCGGTTCCGCGTGCCCGCCCGCGATGATCAGGATGTTCCAGGACACGTATGGCGTCGAGGTGATCCACGCGTGGGGCATGACGGAGATGTCGCCGCTCGGCACACTGTCCAAGCTCACGTGGGAGCAGTCGCAGCGCTCGCCTGACGAGCAGCGCAAGCTGCGCGAAAAGCAGGGGCACGCGATGTACGGCGTCGACATGAAGATCGTCGGCGACGACGGCCGCGAACTGCCGTGGGACGGCGTCGCGTTCGGCGATCTGCACGTGCGCGGGCCGTGGGTGATCGACCGGTATTTCCGCGGCGAAGCATCGCCGCTCGTCGACGGCTGGTTCCCGACGGGCGACGTCGCGACGATCGACAAGGACAGCTTCCTCAACATCACCGACCGCAGCAAGGACGTGATCAAGTCGGGCGGCGAATGGATCAGCTCGATCGACGTCGAGAACATCGCGATCGCGCACCCCGCCGTCGCAGAGGCGGCGTGTATTGCATGTGCGCATCCGAAGTGGACGGAGCGGCCGCTGCTCGTCGTCGTGAAGCGCCCCGATGCCGGCGTGACGCGCGACGAACTGCTCGCGTTCTACGAAGGCAAGATCGCGAAATGGTGGATTCCCGATGACGTCGTATTCGTCGATGAACTGCCGCACACGGCAACGGGCAAACTGCAAAAGCTCAAGCTGCGCGAACGGTTTCGCGATCACGTGCTGCCGTCCGCGCTCGCAATCGAAAACTGCCCGTTCGACGACGAAGCGCGCGAGAAAAGCGATCCGTCGTAGAGCCGGGTTTACCCCCACAGAAAAGGCGCATCTCACGAATTGAACGAGCGTGCTTTTTTGTGTATTCTGCCTGCTATCGTTAAGGAACGTTAAAACGGCGGACAATGGTTCGCATGTTCCGATCATGGCCGCGTACCCGAATCGCGGCCGCATGGCATGGAGGCAGGCAGATGGCAGTGGACTACACGACACACGACGGCGTTGCCGTCATCACACTGAACAATCCCCCCGTCAACGGCCTCGGCCTGTCGACGCGCACGGGCATCATCGAAGGCATCGACCGCGCGCAGCACGATCCCGCCATCAAGGCGATCGTGCTGACGGGCGCGGGCAAAGCGTTCTCGGGCGGCGCCGACATCACCGAATTCAACACGCCGAAAGCGCTGCAGGAGCCGACGCTGATGACGGTCATCAAGGCCGTCGAAGGCAGCGCGAAGCCGGTTGTCGCCGCGATTCACAGCGTCGCGATGGGCGGCGGGCTGGAGCTCGCGCTCGGCGCGCACTATCGCGTTGCGGTGCCCGGCGCGCAGATCGCCTTGCCCGAAGTGAAGCTCGGCATTCTGCCGGGCGCGGGCGGCACGCAGCGTCTGCCGCGCGCATTGGGGCTGGAAGCGGCGCTCAACATGATCGTGTCGGGTACGCCTGTGATGTCGGAGAAGCTTGCGGGCACGGGTCTGTTCGATGAGCTGGTCGAAGGCGATCTGCTTGAAGGCGCGCTCGCGTTTGCGCGCAAGGTCGGCGCGCAAAGCGGCCCGCATCCGAAGATCCGCGACCGCAAGATCGAGCATCCGAATGCGGCGGGTTTCATCCAGTTTGCGCGCAACAGCGTCGCGGCCGTCGCGAAGCAGTTCCCGGCGCCGCACAAGTGTATCGACGCGATCGAAGCGGGCGTACTGAAGGGCTTCGAACAAGGCATGAAAGTCGAGCGCGAATGCTTTCTCGCGCTCGTGCAGACGCCCGAAAGCAAGGCGCTGCGTCACGCGTTCTTCGGCGAGCGCGCGGCGAGCAAGATTCCCGACGTGCCGTCCGATACGCCCGCGCGCGATATCAGGAAAGTGGCCGTGATCGGCGCGGGCACGATGGGTGGCGGCATCGCGATGAATTTCGTCAACGCCGGCCTGCCCGTGATGCTGCTCGAAACGAAGCAGGAAGCGCTCGATCGCGGCCTCGCGACGATCCGCAAGAACTACGAGACGACTGTCAAGAAAGGCAAGCTGACGATGGAATCGCTCGAAGCGCGGATGGCACTGATCACGCCGACGCTGTCGTATGACGATCTCAAGGACGCCGATCTGATCATCGAAGCCGTGTTCGAAGAGCTTGGCGTGAAAGAGCAGGTGTTCGGACGGCTCGACGAAATCGCGAAACCGGGCGCGATCCTCGCGTCGAATACGTCGACGCTCGATCTGAACAAGATCGCTGCGTTCACGAAGCGTCCGCAGGACGTGGTCGGCATGCACTTCTTCAGCCCCGCGAACGTGATGAAGCTGCTCGAAGTGGTGCGCGGCAAGGAGACCGCGAAGGACGTGCTCGCCACCGTGATGAAGGTCGCGAAGAAAATCAAGAAGACGGCGGTCGTCTCGGGCGTGTGCGATGGCTTCATCGGCAACCGGATGATCGAGCAGTACATCCGTCAGGCGCTCTTCATGCTCGAAGAAGGCGCGCTGCCCGCTCAGGTCGACAAGGCGATCGAGAAATTCGGCTTCGCGATGGGCCCGTTCCGCATGAGCGATCTGGCGGGCAACGATATCGGCTGGGCGATTCGCAAGCGGCGTTATCAGGAACGTCCTGAAATGCACTATTCGAAGATCGCCGACCGCCTGTGCGAGACGGGCCGCTTCGGGCAGAAGACGGGCGGCGGCTGGTACGACTACCAGGCGGGCGACCGCAACGCGTATCCGTCGAAGCAGATCGACGAGATGATCGTCGCGTATTCGAAGGAACTCGGCGTCGAGCGCCGCAAGATTTCCGACGATGAGATCGTCGAGCGTCTCGTGTTCGCGCTCGTCAACGAAGGCGCGAAGATTCTCGAGGAAGGCATTGCGTCGAAGGCGTCGGACATCGACATGGTCTATCTGACGGGCTACGGCTTCCCGGTGTGGCGCGGCGGTCCGATGCTCTACGCGGATACCGTCGGGCTCTACAACGTCGAGCGCGCGATCCGCCGTTATGCGACGCAAGCGAACGGCGACGCCTGGCAGATCGCGCCCGGCATCGCCGAACGCGCGGCGCAAGGGCGCGGCTTCAACGGCTGAACGCGGACTGGCCGCTGACGGCATCGAAGCAACGGCGTCGAAGCAACGGCGTCGAAGCAACGGCGTCAGCAATAGCGCGGAAGGAACTGCGATGAAAAGTGCCAACGAAGTTCTGCTCGTCATCGACGTGCAGAACGACTTCATGCCGGGTGGCGCGCTCGCGGTCGCGCGCGGCGATGAAATCGTGCCGCTCGTGAACCGGCTCGCCCGGCGTTTCAGCCATGTCGTGCTGACGCAGGACTGGCATCCGCCGTCGCATGTTTCGTTCGCGGCGAACCACGCGGGGCGCCAGCCGTTCGAGACGATCACGCTGCCGTATGGCGAGCAGGTGCTGTGGCCGACGCATTGCGTGCAGGACACGCCAGGCGCCGCGCTGCATGCGGGTCTCGACATTCCGCATGCGCGCGCGGTGATTCGCAAGGGCCATCACGCGGACGTCGACAGCTACTCGGCGTTTCTCGAAGCAGACAGCAAGACGCCGACGGGACTTGCCGGCTATTTGCGCGACACGGGCGTGACGCGCGTGTGGTGCTGCGGGCTGGCCACCGACTATTGCGTCGCGTGGTCCGCGCTCGACGCGCGCGCGGCGGGCTTCGAGGCCGCCGTCATCGAAGACGCGACCCGCGCGATCGATCTGAACGGTTCGCTCGACAACGCATGGCGCGACCTGCGCGCCGCCGGTGCCGAACGCGTGCAATCGACGGACGTGCTGGCCTGAACCGCGTGCGCCGTCCAGCGCACGACGCAAACCTCACACACTTTTTGGAAAGTTGGAGACGTAGATGACTGATGCCGTAATCGTATCGACTGCCCGCACGGGTCTTGCCAAATCGTGGCGCGGCGCTTTCAACATGACGCATGGCGCGACGCTCGGCGGACACGCGACGAAGGCCGCCGTCGAGCGCGCGAAAATCGACCCGGCGCGCGTCGAGGACGTGATCATGGGCTGCGCGAATCCCGAAGGCGCGACGGGCTCGAACATCGCGCGGCAGATTGCGCTGCGCGCCGGCCTGCCCGTGACGGTGCCCGGCATGACGGTGAACCGCTTCTGCTCGTCGGGGCTGCAGACGATTGCCTTGGCCGCGCAGCGCGTGATGGTCGGCGAGGGCGATGTGTTCGTCGCGGGCGGCGTCGAGTCGATCTCGTGCGTGCAGAACGAAATGAACCTGCACATGCTGCGCGAAGGCTGGCTGATGGAGCACAAGCCGGAGGTCTACTGGCCGATGCTGCAGACGGCCGAAAACGTCGCGAAACGCTATTCGATTTCGAAGGAGCGTCAGGACGAATACGGCGTGCAGTCGCAGCAGCGCGCGGCGGCGGCGCAGGAGGCAGGGCGCTTCAACGACGAGATCGTGCCGATGACGGTGCTCGCGGGTGTCGCCGACAAGGCGAGCGGGCGCATGTTCACGAAGGAAGTGACGATCGCCGCCGACGAAGGCATTCGCGCGGACACGACGCTCGAAGGCGTGTCGAAGATCCGCACGGCGGTGCCGGGTGGCGTGATCACGGCGGGCAACGCGAGCCAGTTTTCGGACGGCGCGTCGGCGTGCGTGGTGATGAACGCGAAGATCGCGGAGCGCGAAGGGCTGCAGCCGCTGGGCATTTTCCGCGGCTTCGCGGTCGCGGGCTGCGAGCCGGATGAAATGGGTATCGGCCCGGTATTCGCCGTGCCGAAACTGCTGAAGCAGGCGGGACTCAAGGTCGACGATATCGGCCTGTGGGAACTGAACGAAGCGTTCGCCGTGCAGGTGCTGTATTGCCGCGACAAGCTCGGTATTCCGAACGAACGCCTGAACGTCAACGGCGGCGCGATCGCCGTCGGACATCCGTACGGCGTATCGGGCGCGCGGCTGACGGGCCATGCGCTGATCGAAGGCAAACGGCGCGGCGCGAAGTTCGTCGTGGTGACGATGTGCATCGGCGGCGGCCAGGGCGCGGCGGGATTGTTCGAAATCGCCTGATCGCGGTTGAATCGGCTGCTGGAAAGCCCGCGTGTGAAAGCATGCGGGCTTTTTTTGTTGTCGATGTTTTTTGCGTGTTTTCGAGCGTCCGGCGATTGGGCCAGTGGTCGTGCAACGCATGTCGATAACAATGATGCTGCAGGCAGGCACAGGATTCGCTCGCGATCGTCGACGCGCTGCTGGCGTGGACTGGTCCACGATGCATACGTGGTGGAGGCTTCGGCCATCATCATCGAAGATGGGCAGCCAAATTGACCGCAAACAACGTTGCTTGGGAACAGAGCAAGGCGTTAAGGCTCCAACTATATGAGCTAGAGGGTTCATGGGGCCGGGTAAGGTGCTGAAGCGCCAGTTCTGGTCGACAGCTCTGCATGGGACCCGAGTAAGGCGCTGAAGCGCCAACTCGAGTCGACAGCTTTGCATGGGACCCGAGTAAGGCGCTGAAGCGCCAACTCGAGTCGACAGCTTTGCATGGGATCCAAGTAAGGCGCTGAAGCGCCAACTCGGGTCGACACAGGAGGGGGATCATGCGAATGCGGGTTGCTTGCGTTGCCGTCGCGGAGGCGGTGGCGCTGTCGATCGCATCGGGTGCTGCGTCGGCGCAATCGGAGGCTTACACGAACGAGCCCGTCTATCTGTACGCGGGACCGGCACAGGACTATCCCGTCGTCGCGCAATTGCCATCGGGGCAACCCGTGACTGTCTACGGCTGCGTGAGCGGCTACACATGGTGCGATGTCGAGATCGCGGGCGCGCGCGGCTGGGTCTATGGCGGCTATCTGACGTATCCGTATCAGGGCAACAGCGTCCCCATCATGAACTACGGCGCAGTGATCGGTCTGCCCCTCGTCACGTTCTCGCTGGGAACGTACTGGGACCATTACTATCGCGAGCGCCCATGGTATCCGGATCGCTCGCGCTGGGAGCATCATCCGCCGCCGCCACACCGGCCGCCGCCCCCGCCGCAGGGCGCGAACCGGCCTCCTCCACCATCGCCGAACCAGCCGCCACCGCCCGAGCAAGGTCCGCGGCCGCCTGGCGCCGAACATGGACATCGGGCGGGGCCGCCGCAAGGTGGCCCGCCGCCGATGCAAGGCGGTGGCCCGCAACCGGGGCAGCCGCCGATGCAGGGCGGCGGACCCCGGCCACAGCAGCCGCAGATGCAGGGCGGTGGGCCTCGGCCTCAGCAACCGCAGATGCAGGGCGGACCGCCGCCCGCTCAGGGCGGTGGGCGTCCACAAGGCCCGCCGCCTGCGCAAGGCGGTGGGCATCCGCCAGGGCCGCCGCCCGGGCAAGCGGTGGCGCGTCCAACCGGGCCGCCCCCGGGACAAGGGGAACACAATGCGCCGAGGCCTTCAGGCGCGACGCCGGGACAAGGTCCGTCCATGTCGAATCACTGAGCGGCTCACGGCACTGAACCGCACTCATCGGTCGCAAATCGCCGTGCGTTCGCGCCGCATTCACCCCGTTTGGCCAACGGCGAATGCGCGGTACATGACGTCAGGCCCGACCGGCGGGCGAGCGCGAACCCGAACCCGCCGTGACAGCTACAGCCCGCTCATATTGCCCATCGGCAGCGACAGCGTGCCTTGATCGATGAAGCGCGTGCCGCCCGTGATGCCGCCCGCGAGACGTCCGCGCAGCACGTAAGGCAGGTTGCCCGACTGCGCGCTGTCGGCGAAGGCGAACGCCTGACGCACCGCGGCGAACGCGGGCACCGTCAACGGCACGCTGATCACTGTTTCGCCGAAACGCGGCACGGTGCCCGCCTGATCGCTGACGCCGCTCGCGAACGGCTTGCCGTTGAGATCGAGTTCGACAGAAACGCCGTTGTAGTCGATGGGCGCGTCGTTCGGGTTCTGCACGCGCAGTTTCAGACTGAAGCGCATTTCCATGCCCTGGCCTGCGAGCGGCTCGATGCCGGCGACGTTCACGCGCAACGGATCATGGCCGAACATGCCCGCGCAGCCGGCCACCGGCAGCATCGCGACGGCGAAGAACAACACGCGAACGAAGCGCCAGACGCGGTGAATTGCCATGATCATGCACCTCATCAAGGAAGCACGCGAAACGGCGTGCATCGGATGAATTCTAGCGGGGCGCACGGCGGCCGGCGCGCCCGCGCAAGCACAACGGCGACACGGCACAACGGCACAACGGCACAACGGCACAACACAACGGCGACACGGCGCAACGGCGAATGAAGCGGCGAGCGGTACGACGCGCGTCGACGCTCCCGCTTTTCCGATCGCAGCCGCGATGAGACAATCGCGCCGCCCGTCGCGCGCCGCGTTTTACGTCGACCTGTCTCGATGCCGAAGGCGGCTTCCATGAACGGCACCCACGAACGACGCCATGCCGCCGGCTCATCTCGATTGCAACGATCCGCATGAAACCAAAAATGGAAACCATCGTCCTTGCCGCCGATCTCGTCGGCACGTTCATCTTCGCGATCGAGGGCGCGGTTGCGGCGATGCATAGCGGCCTCGATCTGCTCGGCGTGATGGTGATCGCATTCGTCGCGTCGCTGGGCGGCGGCGTGACGCGCGATCTGCTGATCGGCGCGACGCCGCCCAATGCGATCCGCGACTGGCGCTATCCGGCGCTGACCTTCGTCGCCGGCCTGCTCACGTTCCTCTTTCATTCCGACGCCGAAGGCTTTCCGGCGTTCTGGCTCATGGTGCTCGACGCGGCGGGGCTGGCGCTGTTCGCCGTCGCGGGCGTCGAGAAGGCGATTCTGTTCGGAATCCGACCGTTCGTGGCAGCGCTGATGGGCGCCGTGACGGGCGTCGGCGGCGGCGTCATCCGGGATGTGCTTCTCACGCGCATCCCGTCCGTGCTCGTCGCCGATATCTACGCTACGGCGGCGTTCTTTGGCGCGGTGGTCGTCCTGATCGCACGTCGCCTGGGGCTGTCTCCCGCGATGGCGGGCCTGGCGGGTGGTGTTGCGTGCTTCTTGCTACGCGTCGTCGCGGCCACGCATGGATGGCATCTGCCGCGCGCGAGGATCTGAGCGCAGTCTGCACGACCGACGCGAATCGCAGGCATCAAAAGCAAACGTCGAAAGCAAACGTCGAAAGCAAACGTCGAAAGCAAACGTCAAGCGTCGGCACGACAGGCGGCGCAGCGCCCGTGCATCGATCGATGACCCCGAGCGCCACGCCTTCCGGCTCGCTATCGCGTCGCGAGCCTACTTCAATCCGCCGACGATTCGCTCCATCTCGTCTTCGCCAAACGCGCGCAGCGTCGCCGTGCGGACGTTGCCTAGCGCGGCGAGCGCGAGGCCGAGACGGGTCGTGGTTTCGTCGTCGGGCGAGTCGAACGAGATCACCAGGTCGTATGCGCCCAGCGTCCAGTTCACCGTGCCGATCGTTACGCCCATCGCCTTGCTGGTTTCGCGGAATGCGCGCGCCCGGTTGACCGTGTCTTTCGCGGTGCGCACGCCCTGATCGGTCCAGTTGGCGAGCATGATGTAAGTGGCCATGTTGTCCTCGTGATGCGATAGTGGAACTGCCGCGCGTGTGCCGTGACGCCGTTCGCGACGGATCGACGAACGAACGCGACACGGCGCGCGGGCCGTTTTCTATGCGTGCATAAAGACGCAAAGAGAAAGGAAGACAAGGCGGCCGCGGCCCGAGAGGATGGGCGCCCGGAAGAGGGAAGGCCGCGGAACGTTGATGCCCGGTTTCGCGTTGCGCGCTGCTGTCGACTGCTGTGCGATTGGTGCGACTGCGTTGCGACTGCCTTGCAGATACTGCGCACGGCCGGGCTGATTGCCTGAAAAGTATAGGCGACGCGGCGCGTCCGAAAGAGCCAATTGCAAGCGCCGATGTACTTTTGTCCTATGCCGTGCAGCCCGATCCATGCATGCGCACAGTGCGGGTATCATCTGACGACGCGTCTTTCATGCAGTCAACAGCAAAGGTGGTCCTCTTGATTCGTCATATCGTGATGTGGAAGCTCAAGGCCGCAGAGGGCGCGACGCGCGAGCGGAACGCACTGCTGCTGAAGGAAAAGCTCGAGGCATGTCGCGATGCCGTGCCGGGCATCGTGCGTCTCGACGTAGGCATCGCGACGCCCGGCCTCGACTCGACGTGCGACGTCGTGCTCGTTTGCGACTTCATCGACAAGGCGGCCCTCGACGCGTATCAGGTTCATCCCGCGCACCAGCTCGTGAAGGCGTTTCTTGCGCCCATCCGCGAATCGCGCGAGGCCGTCGACTACGAAATCTGAGTACCGATGACCCATCAAGCCAATCAAATGATGATCGAGAGTCCGTTCATCGATCATCTCGGCGCGCAGCTTGTGTCGGCAACAGACGGCGCAAGCGAAGTCGTGCTGACGTTGCGCCCCGAGCATCTGAACACATGGGCCGTCGCGCACGGCGGCATCACGATGACGCTCGCCGATTGCGCGCTCGCGATGGCCGCGCGCAGTCTCGCCGCAGACGGCATCGGCGTCGTCACCGTCGAAATGAAAGTGAACTTCATGCAGCCCGGCAGCAGCGAGCTGCGCGCGACGGCCCGCGTGCTGCATCGCTCGACCACGATGGCCTATTGCGAAGGCGAGATTCGCGACAGCGAAGGCCACTTCGTCGCGAAGGCGCTCGGCACGTTCAAGTACATGCGGCGGCTCGCCGTCGGCCGCCAGGTCAGGCAGCAGCGGCTGCGCAGCGATCCATCCGCGAGACCCGGCCCCAGCGACGGCTGAACGCGCGGCCCGGCGCTTTTACATCGATGATCGAAAAACTACGGAGACAACCGTCATGGCCGAAGTCAATCGTCAGATCCTCCTCGTGTCGCGTCCGCAGGGCGCGGCATCCGCGGACAATTTCAAGCTCGTCGAAACGCCGCTCGCGCCGCTCGCAGACGGCGAGGTGCGCGTGCGCAATCACTACCTGTCGCTCGATCCGTACATGCGCGGCCGCATGAACGATGCGAAGTCGTACGCGCCGCCGCAGCCGTTGAATGAAGTGATGATCGGCGGCACGGTGGGCGAAGTAGTCGAGTCGAAGAACGCGGCGTTCAAGCCCGGCGACAAGGTGGTCGGCATGTTCGGCTGGCAGGAGTTCGGCACATCGGACGGCGCGGGTTTGAAGAAGGTCGATGACACGCACGTACCGCTGTCCGCGTATCTGGGGCCTGTCGGCATGCCGGGCGCGACGGGCTGGTACGGGCTCAACAGGATCATCGCGCCGAAGGCGGGCGAGACGGTGGTCGTCAGCGCGGCGAGCGGGGCCGTCGGCAGCGTCGTCGGGCAACTGGCGAAGCTCGCGGGCGCGCGCGCCGTCGGCATTGCGGGCGGTGCCGAGAAATGCCGCTACGTCGTCGAGACACTCGGCTTCGATGCATGCGTCGATTACAAGGCGGGCAATCTCTATCAGGACCTGAAGGCGGCGACGCCCAACGGCGTGGACGGGTGCTTCGAGAACGTGGGCGGCGACGGGCTCGATGCGACGCTCGCGCGGATGAACGCGTTGGGCCGCATCGCGGTGTGCGGCTACATCGCCGGTTACGACGGCGTGCCCGTGCCGCTCAAGCATCCGTCGTTGATCCTCACGCAGCGTCTGCTCGTGCAGGGCTTTATCATCACCGAACACCTGGACGTGTGGCCCGCTGCGCTGAAGGAACTAGGTGCACTCGTCGCGCAAAAGAAGCTGCATTATCGCGAGTCGATCGCGCACGGTCTGGAGAATGCGCCCGAAGCGTTTCTCGGCATGCTGAAGGGGCGCAACTTCGGCAAGCAACTCGTCAAGCTGATCTGAGGGCGGGCATCGTCAGGCACTCACTGCGCACAATGGTCCACCAAGGGAGTCTGCATGTTCCAGTTCGACGGCAAGGTTGCCGTTATCACCGGCGCGGCGAGCGGCTTTGGCCGCGCATTCGCGGAAAAGGGCGCGTCGCTCGGCATGCGGCTCGCGCTCGCGGATGTCGACGCGGGTGCGCTCGCGCAAACGGTCGACGCGCTGCGCGCATCGGGCGCCGAAGTCATCGGGGTGCCTACGGACGTCTCCGATGGCGCGCAGGTTCAGGCGCTGGCCGATGCGGCGCTCGCGGCCTTCGGCAAGGTCCATCTGCTCTTCAACAATGCCGGCGTCGGCGCGGGCGGCTTTCTGTGGGAAAGCTCGGCGAACGACTGGGCGTGGGTGTTCGGCGTCAACGTAATGGGCGTCGCGCATGGCGTGCGCGTGTTTACGCCGATCATGCTCGCGCAGAACGAGCCCGCGCATATCGTCAATACGGCGTCGGTGGCGGGTTTGCTGTCGCCGCCGTCGATGGGCATCTACAACGCGTCGAAACACGCGGTCGTGTCGCTGACAGAGACGCTGTATCACGATCTGCAGAACGCGGGCGGCGAAGTCGGTTGCTCGCTGCTGTGTCCCGCATTCGTGCCGACGAGCATCGCGGACGCCGAGCGCACGCGTCCCGAATCGCTGCGCAACGGTGCGCAACCGACGCGCTCGCAACTCGCCGCCGACAAGCAGCTACAGCGCGCCGTGCGTTCCGGCAAGCTGAGCGCGGCGGACGTCGCGAGCCTGACCTTCGACGCGATCGCCGAACGGCGCTTCTATATCCTCACGCATCCCGCCATTCTCGCGACGGTGCGGCTGCGTCACGAGGACATCGAGCAGCAGCGCAATCCGACCGATCCGCTGTCGCTGAAGCCCGAGGTCAAGGAAGCCCGTTAGCGCGCGCATGACCGGCATGGGCAACGTAAGCGCTTCGTGGCATCGCGTGGCATCATACGGCGCTCACTCAACCGACGGGCGCCGATGCGCCGCCGACCGAACATGCCGTTGAACCCGAAGATCGAGCAGGTGCTCGACATGATCGCGCGCGCGAAGCGCCCCGCGTATCACGATCTGACCGCGCAGCAGGCGCGCGCGTCGTACGAAAAGAGCGCGCCGATACTCGAAGTGCCTGCCGCGCCGATGTTTTCCGTCGAAGACATCGACGTGCCGATGCGCGACGGCGTGCCGATCCGCGTGCGTCTCTATCATCCCGCCGAGCCGCAGTGGGCGAACCCCGCGCCTGCGCTCGTCTACTATCACGGCGGCGGTTTCACGGTCGGCAGCGTGAACACGCACGATGCGATCTGCCGGATGCTCGCGCGCGACGCGCAGTGCGTCGTGATGTCGGTCGATTACCGGCTCGCGCCGGAGCACAAGTTTCCGACAGCCGTCGACGATGCGTTCGACGCGCTCGAATGGCTGCACGACAACGCGGCGCTGTACGGCATCGACGCTCGCCGCATCGCGGTCGGCGGCGATAGCGCGGGCGGCACGCTCGCCACCGTCTGCGCCGTGCTCGCGCGAGACGCGGATATTCCCCTTGCGCTGCAACTGCTGATCTATCCGGGCACGACGGGCCACCAGCAGACCGATTCGCACGAGCGTCTGTCGGACGGCTATCTGCTGTCGGGCGACACGATTCAATGGTTCTTCGAACAATACGTGCGCAACGACGACGATCGTCACGACTGGCGTTTCGCGCCGCTCGACGGCACGCGCGGCGCGCCGGATTTTCATCACGTAGCGCCCGCGTGGATTGCGACGGCCGAATACGATCCGCTGAGCGACGAAGGCGAGGCCTATGCGCACAAGCTGCGCGAGGCGGGCAATGCCGTCGCGTTCAAGTGCTACGCCGGCATGATCCACGAGTTCTTCAAGATGGGCGGCTACGTGCCCGACGTCGCCCGCGCGCACGCGGACGCAGCGGCGGCATTGCGCGCCGCGTTCGGCGTCGAATAGGGCGCGTGCTGCTTGCTGCGTGCTTCGTGTTGGCGCGGCTTTGCGTTACGCGATGTCGAATGTGAAGCAGCGCTCGTAATCGCCGGGACGTACGACGCGGTGCGAACCGTTGTCGTCGCTGCGTTCGAGCGCCGACACGCTGAGGCGGGTATTCCGCGCAAGCACCCGCAGTGCCGTGGTGCCCCGCGTGCCGTACTCGGGCGTATCGATGAAGGCCGCCGACAGCGCGCGTTCGCGCTCGAGCGAAATGCCCGTCGCCGGCAGTTCGTCGTCGCGCGCGACGCGCGGATCGCGCATCAGGCCAACCAGCGTCTCAAGTGGCGCGCGCGCGTCGCCGGCGAGCAGCTGCGCGAGCTCTGCGCGCTTGTGCACGAGCTTCGGCCACGGCGTGTCGAGCACCGCGTTCGAGATGCCGTGCGTGCCCGGCGCGAGCAGCGTCGGCGCGGCGGGCGAGCGGTTGCAGTACCAGGCGAGTTCGCGCCGCTTCCAGTCGCCCACCAGCAGATTAAAGCCGTTGTACATATCGCCGTCTTGCGCGACTTGCTGCAGATAGTCCAGCGGCGCCGTGCCGCGTTCGATCCCGTGGCCGTTCGACAGCCAGTTGCTGACCAGCGTGCCGCGCGTCGGCGCGTCGGCGCGCATTTCGCTCGGCGCGCGATAGTTGGTGAGCGCGGCGAAGCGTCCGTCGCGCGTCATCCCGAGCCACGTGCCGCCGCCGACGAGATCGCGCCCCGCGAGCAGATCGGGTGCGTCGTCCCACCAGTGCATCGGCTCGGCTGTGCGCTTCAGGAATTCGTCGCGGTTCGCGGCGAGCGTGAACAGCGGCCCGTCGGACGCATCGGGGCGCCAGTCGAACACGATCAGACACATCGGAAAAGGTTTACGTAACGAGGGGGCGTGAACACGGCGGGACCACGCCGCGCCCGAACAAAAAGGCGCGGCGCGTTGAGCATGCGGGTATCGTTTTGGCTCAGATTTCCGCCGGCAGCGCGTAAGGCAACGGCAGGAAAGCGAGCGCCGGACCGTCCGCCGCGCCCAGATGCACGGAGCCGTTTTCGAGCGCGGCGAGCTTGATCTCGACGAGCGCATCGACGCCGCCGTCGGGCGCCGCCGCCGTATTGACGAGCATTCCGCACGGCTGGCCCGGATCGTCCGAATGGAACAGCTCTGCGCCCGGCACGACGCTTTCCGTTTCGCCCGCGACGTTTGCGAGCGCCATGCGCCGCTTGATCGTGCCGCGATACTGGCTGCGCGCGACCACTTCCTGACCCGGATAGCACCCCTTGCGGAAATTGACGCCGCCGAGCACGTCGAAATTGACCATCTGCGGGACGAACTGCTCGGCCACGCGCTGCGTGATGCGCGGCTCGCCCGCGCGGATGTCAAGCCAGTCCCACACGGCAGGCGACACGCGCGTGAGTTTCGCTTCGAGCGCGGGCAGGCGCGCTTGCACTTCGGCGATCGGGCCGACCCACACGTAGCGCAGGCGTCCCGCCGCATCCGGCACGCGCACGAGCGAGCCCGCCGGGCCGTCGACCTTCACGTGCACGCCGTCCGGAATCGCGTCGAACACGCCGGAAAGCGCGGCGCGGACATCACCGGCGAGGCCGATCGCGAGCGTGTCGCCCGTCGCGTCGGAGAGCTTCGCCTTCGCGCGCAGCACGAACATCGACAAACGCTTTTGCACGGCGGCCTGCACGTCCTTCGACACCAGCATCCGGATCGACTCGCCGCTGCACCACATGAGGAACGATGCGAGCAGGCGGCCCTTCGGCGAACAGTAGCCGGCGAGGCGCGCGGTGGCGGCGTCGAGATGCTGCGTGTCGTTGGTGAGTTGCGAATGCAGGAAGGAAGCGGCGTCGTCGCCCTTCGCATCGATCACGCCGAACTGCGGAAGCGGCATGAAAGCGCCGCGCGAGAGCACGGCGTCGAATTCGTCGCGCGCGGGTCGCGGGAACGCGGGAAGCGAAACAGAAGCGGGGACAGCAGTGCCGGGTGCTGCGAGCGGTGCGTTCATGGATTCGGTGAACAGTCAAATCTGACTTTGGCGGAGGCAAGCAAGTATTATATTGGCTTCACTCCAGCCATGTTTTCATGACCTTCTTGAAGAAATGCCTCATCGCTTGCGTCGTGCTCGCGATGCTGACCGTCGCCGCGGCCTTCGGCGCGTACCACTGGGCCACCACACCCGTCCAACTCGCCAACCCGCAACTCGACGTCACGATCAAGCCGCACAGCAGCCTGCGCAGCGTCACGGCGCAACTCAACCGGGGCGGCGTACCCGTCGAGCCTGAGCTCTTCGTCATCATGACGCGCGTGCTCCGCCTGCAAACGGCGCTCAAATCGGGCAATTACGAGTTCAAGCAGGGCATCACGCCGTACGAAGTGCTGCAGAAGATCGCGCGCGGCGACGTCAACGAGTACGTCGCGACGATCATCGAAGGCTGGACGTTCAGGCACATGCGCTCGGAACTCGATTCGAATCCGGCGCTGAAGCACGACACGGCGACCATGTCCGACGCCGACATCCTGAAAGCAATCGGCGCGCCGGAAACGCCGACAGGCACGGGCGAAGGGTTGTTCTTCCCCGATACCTACCTGTTCGACAAGGACACGAGCGATCTCGACGTCTACCGCCGCGCGTACCGGCTGATGAAGCTGCGCATCGACGAGGCGTGGGCCGGGCGCGCGCCGGGCCTGCCGTACAAGACGCCGTATGAGGCGCTGACCATGGCGTCGATCGTCGAAAAGGAAACCGGCAAGGCGTCCGACCGGGCGATGGTCGCGGGCGTGTTCGCGAACCGTCTGCGCGCGGGCATGCCGCTGCAGACCGACCCGACTGTCATCTACGGAATGGGCGACAGCTACGCGGGCCATCTGCGCAAAAAGGATCTGCAGACGGACACTCCCTACAATACCTACACGCGGATGGGTTTGCCGCCTTCGCCGATCGCGCTGCCGGGTGTCGCGTCGCTGCAGGCCGCGCTCAACCCCGCGCCGACCAGCGCGCTGTATTTCGTCTCGCGCGGCGACGGCAGCAGCATTTTTTCTGACACGCTCGGCGATCACAACAAGGCCGTCGACAAATACATTCGAGGGCAATGATGGCGCGGGGCAAATTCATCACGTTCGAGGGCATCGACGGCGCGGGCAAGACCACGCATCTCGGCTGGTTCCGCGACCGGCTCGAGCAGAAGGTCGCAGCGGCGGGCCGTTCCGTCGTCATGACACGCGAGCCGGGCGGCACGAAGCTCGGCGAGACCCTGCGCGACATCCTGCTGCATCAGCCGATGGATCTCGAAACCGAGGCGCTGCTGATGTTCGCGGCGCGTCGCGAGCATCTCGCCCTGGTGATCGAGCCGGCGCTCGCGCGCGGCGACTGGGTGCTGTCCGACCGCTTCACCGATGCAACGTTCGCGTATCAGGGCGGTGGCCGCGGCCTGCCGCGCGACAAGCTGGAGACGCTCGAACGCTGGGTGCAAGGCGGTTTCCAGCCGGACATGACGGTGCTGTTCGACGTGCCGCCCGATACCGCCAGCGAACGTCGCAGCGCTGCGCGCGCGCCGGATCGCTTCGAGAGCGAATCGGACGCGTTCTTTACGCGCACGCGCGCCGAATATCTGCGCCGCGCCGAGGAGGCGCCTTATCGATTCGCTATCATCGACTCGACGCGCAGTATTGCGGAGATTCAGAAACAACTTGACGAATTGATCGCAGCGCTTTGATTTTTAAGCGTTATAAGTTTTTCGTATAGCCGATGAAAAAGTTCGGCCGATACTTAAGAAAGTCTCAATAACCTGCTGAATTAAAAGACAAACCATGATTTATCCGTGGCAAACCGACGACTGGACCCGCCTGCAGCAGCTGCGCGCCCACTGGCCGCACGCGTTGCTGCTTCACGGGCGAGCCGGAATCGGCAAGCTGCGCTTCGCCCAGCACCTCGCGCAGGGGCTGTTGTGCGAATCGGCGTTGCCGAACGGCGAGCCGTGCGGCAAGTGCGCGGCATGCAACTGGTTCAGCCAAGGGAATCACCCGGACTACCGGATCGTGCTGCCCGAGGCGCTTGCAGCCGAAGCGGGCTTCGTCAATGCCGCAGCCGATGAAAAAGCGGAAAAAGCCGACAAGGCCGATGGCGACGACGGCGGGAAGAAAACGCGCGCGCCGAGCAAGGAAATCAAGATCGAGCAGGTGCGGGCGCTGCTGGACTTTTGCGGCGTCGGCTCGCATCGCGGCGGCATGCGCGTCGTCGTCCTGTATCCCGCGGAGGCGCTGAACGTCGCCGCCGCCAATGCGCTGCTCAAGACGCTCGAAGAGCCGCCTGCGGGCGTCGTGTTCCTGATGGTGTCGGCGCGCATCGATCGCCTGCTGCCGACCATCATCAGCCGCTGTCGTCAGTGGCCGATGACCACGCCTTCGCCCGAAGCCGCCACGGCCTGGCTCGCGGCGCAGGGCATCGACGATGCGCCGGGCCTGCTCGCGGAAGTGGGCGGCGCGCCGCTCACTGCGCTTGCGCTGGCAAGCGACGAAAACCGGCCGCTGCGCGACTGGACGCTGAAGCAACTGGCGGCCGGTCCGGACTGCGATGCTTTCGCGTGCGGCGAGACGCTGCAGAAGCTGCCCGTGCCGCTCGTGCTCGGCTGGCTGCAGCGCTGGATGTACGATCTGCTCGCGCAGTCCACGGCGGGCACGCCGCGCTATTTTCCGGCGGCTGCGTCGGCGCTCGCGCGCTGCGCGTCGCTGGCCGATGCGCACGCATTCGCGCGTTTCATGCGGACGGTCACGCGGCAGCGCGCCGTCGAAAACCATCCGCTCAACGCGCGGCTCGTGTTCGAGGAACTGTTTTTCGGCTATCGCGACCTGTTCGCGTAGCCTTCACGGAGCGGCGCACGCCAGTCGTTTCGCCGTGCTTCCTGTTCCATTTCATTGAACGATATCGACATGACCTTTCAGTACCGCGACGCTACGCTCGACGATCTGCCCGCAATCGTCGCCATTTACAACTCGACCGTGCCGTCGCGGCAGGTCACGGCCGATCTGGAGCCCGTTAGCATCGACAGCCGCCGCGCGTGGTTCGATGCGCATGGCCCCGAGAAGCGTCCGCTGTGGGTGGTCGAAGACGAGGGGCGCATCATCGGATGGTTGAGTTTTTCTGACTTCTACGGCCGTCCAGCCTATCAGCGTACGGCAGAAGTCAGCATCTATCTGCACGAAGCGGCACGCGGCAAGGGCTTGGGCAGGAAACTGCTTGCGGCTTCGCTGGAAGCGGCGCCGAAACTCGGCATCGATACGGTGCTCGGTTTCGTGTTCGGCCACAATGAGCCGAGCGTGCGGCTTTTCCAATCGTTCGGCTTTACCGCTTGGGGCACGCTGCCGCGCGTCGCGGTGCTGGATGGCGTCGAACGCGATCTCGTCATTCTCGGCAAGCGCCTGGACGGTTCCCACTAAGGGCGCGCTGACGCGCCATTGGATTTTTCGCAGGACTTCATCATGTTTGTCGATTCGCACTGCCACATCAACTTCGAGGGACTCGGCGACCGCCTGCCGCAAGTGCTGGAGAACATGCGCTCGCATGCCGTGACGCATGCGCTGTGCGTATCCGTCGATTTCGAAACGCTGCCGTCCGTGCTGGACATCGCGAGCGCGTATGACAACGTGTACGCGTCGGTCGGTGTGCATCCCGATCACGAGGACGCGCGCGAGCCGTCCGTCGCCGAACTGGTCGAGCTGGCGCAGCATCCGAAGGTGGTCGCGATCGGCGAGACGGGACTCGACTACTACCGGCTCGAAGGCCGCTCGATCGACGACATGGAGTGGCAGCGCGAGCGCTTTCGGGTGCATATCCGCGCCGCGCATCGCGCGGGCAAGCCGCTGATCGTCCATACGCGCTCCTCGTCGGCGGACACGCTGCGGATCATGGCCGAAGAACGCGCGAGCGAGCCGGGTGGCGTGATGCACTGCTTCACCGAGCCGTGGGCCGTCGCCGAACAGGCGCTCGCGCAGAATTTCTACATTTCGCTGTCGGGCATCGTCACGTTCAAGAACGCGACCGACGTGCAGGATGTCGCGCGCCGCGTGCCGCTCGATCGATTGCTGATCGAAACCGACTCGCCGTACCTCGCGCCCGTGCCGTATCGCGGCAAGCCGAATGAACCTGCGTACGTGAGCCATGTCGGACGCTTCATCGCGCAGCAGCGCGAGATGCCGGACGAAGCGCTCGCTGCTGCGACGACCGAGAACTTCTTCCGCCTGTTCAAGATTCCGGCGCCGGCAGGTGCTTGAGTTGCGAAGTCAGCAATATCAATGGGATAGGAAATTTTCCTAAAGTAAAGCATGAAAAAATACATGATCGAGGGCCATAACGGCGCGCCTTTCCGTCCGGCCATCGCCCGCGCCCTGGGCGTGCGCCGACGTTTCGCTGCCGTGTCGCTGGCGGCGGGCGTCGCATTCGCGACGCTCGGCGCGTTGCCTGCGCATGCGGCGCCCTCCGACACGATGATCAAGGCCGTCAAGTTCGACGACGTGAAGGAAGTGAAGAAGCAGCTGGCGAACGGCATGGACCCGAACATGGCCGACAACCAGGGCATGCCGCTTCTGGTGATCGCCGCGCGCGAGAAGTCGGACAAGGTAGTGGCCGCGCTGATCGACAATCCGAAAACGGACGTCGAGATTCTCGACAAGGCGGGCGAAAACGCGATGATGATGGCCGCGCTGAACGGCGACATCGATATTGTGAAACTGCTGATCGCGAAGGACGCCGAGGTCAACAAGAAGGGCTGGGCGCCGCTGCATTACGCGGCCGCGAACGGTCACGACGACATCGTCAAGTTGCTGCTCGATCACGACGCATACATCGACGCGGGTTCGCCGAACGGCACCACGCCGCTGATGATGGCCGCGCGTGGCGGTCATGTGTCCACGGTCAAGCTGCTGCTCGACAGCGGCGCAGACCTGAATGTGAAGAATCAGATCGGCCTGACGGCGCTCGACTTCGCGAAGCAGTACAAGGAGCCGGACGTCGTCGAGGGCCTGACGGCGCGCATGCAACAGACGCAGAAGCAGGCGCCCGCCGGCGCGCCTGCAACGCCGCAAAACAGTGCAAAATAGCGGCTTGGGCGCGAGTCACCACGCGCCCGAATTGCCGCCATGTCGGTTTGGCGGCAAAGACAGCCGGGCACCGTCGACGTTGCCGGGCTCATACGAGGAAGGAAAAAACATGCTGCGGGTTTTGATTTGCGCCGGCGCGCTCGCTGTGCCGTTGACGGCTGCCGCGTTCACGGCGGGCGACCTCAACAAGCTGTGCACGAAGACGGACGTTGCGTCCCGTAGCGCGTGCGCGGCGTACATCGAAGGGGCCGCGGACGGCGTCTTCAATACGATCGATGCCATCGGCGGGACGACGGGCCCGCGTGTCGGCCAGTACTTCTGCCTGCCGCCGGACGCGCGCTCGCAGCAACTGACGGACGCCGTGCGCAAGTACATCGCCGACAATCCGAACGTCGCGGGCTACAACGCGAGCACGGCTGTCTCGCTGGGGCTCGGCAAGGCGTTTCCCTGCAAGTCGGGTAGCTGACCGGCGGCGGGCATCTCGCTCGCCGCGTCCGTCCGCGCCGCATTCCGACGCGCGCCGTGTTGCATGCACGGCGCGCGTTTTTGCGCTTGCGGCGCGTGCGCTTCGTTCGCGTTTCGCTCTTCGTCTACGCTTTAGTCGAGAGTGCCTTGCCGCGCCGTTTTTCGTTGCGGGCGCGCGCCTCATGCGCCCGTCGTCGCTGTTTTCTCGCGCATCTGCGGGCAGCGCCGATGCCGGCGGTCTTTTCGCCTATGCCTTCCGGAGCGCACAAATGTGCAACTGATCCGGTGCCACCGCGGTCGAACCAACACTGAACAACGCGCGCCGGCCACGACGACCGGCCGCCTCAACGAAAGTGGAGGGACAGCAACATGGGCCGACTGATCGTCGTGTCGAATCGCGTGGCAACGCCGACGGAAACCAAGGGCTCCGCGGGTGGACTGGCCGTGGGCGTGTTCGGCGCGCTGAAGGACACGGGCGGGGTGTGGTTCGGATGGAGCGGCGACGTCGTCAGCGAAACGGTCGCCAATGCCGGTCCCACACTGGAAGTGGACGGCCCCGTGACGTTCGCCACCACCGGGCTCACGCGCAAGGACTACGACCAGTACTATCGCGGCTTTTCGAACGCAACGCTGTGGCCCGTCTTCCACTACCGCAACGACCTCGCCCGCTACGAGCGCGACGAATACGCGGGCTATCGGCGCGTCAACGCGTGGCTCGCGCACAAGCTGATCAGGCTGCTCCAGCCCGACGACATCATCTGGGTCCACGACTATCACCTGATTCCATTCGCCGAAGCGCTGCGATCCGAAGGCGTGTCGAACCGCATCGGATTCTTCCTGCATATTCCGTTTCCATCGCCGCAGATTCTGCTCAACATTCCGCCGCATGAAGAACTGGTCAAGTCGTTGTGTTGCTACGACCTGTTGGGCTTTCAGACCCAAAACGACGAGCTTGCGTTTCACGACTATCTGTCCAGGCATGCGCGCGGCACCGTATCGGACGATGGGCACGTCGAAGCGTTCGGCCGCAAGCTGCGCACGGGCGTGTACCGGATCGGCGTGTTCCCCGATGAAATCGCCGAGCAGGCGGAGCGGTACGAAAGCCGTCAGCATGTGCTCGACCTGAAGCAGAGCCTCGAAGGGCGCAAGCTGATCATGAGCGTCGACCGGCTCGACTATTCGAAAGGGCTCGTCGAGCGATTCCGCGCGTTCGAAGCGTTGCTGGAGCGTTCGCCCGAGTGGCGCGGCAATGTCTCGCTGGTTCAGATCGCGCCGCCGACGCGCTCGGACGTGACGACATACCAGGACATTCGTCAGCAACTCGAATATGAAGCAGGGCGTATCAACGGAAAATACTCAGGCCTTGACTACACGCCCATCCGCTATCTGAACCAGCAATACGACCGCTGGAAGCTGATGTCGCTGTTTCGCGAATCGCAGGTTGGCTTCGTCACGCCGCTGCACGACGGGATGAATCTCGTCGCGAAAGAGTACGTAGCCGCGCAAAATCCCGACGATCCGGGCGTGCTGGTGCTCTCGATGTTCGCGGGCGCGGCGGCGGAACTGAAGGGCGCACTGATCGTGAATCCGCACGATTCGATCGGCATGTGCGAAGCGTTGCAACAGGCGCTCGCGATGCCGCTCGCGGAGCGCCAGCAGCGCCACGAAACGGACATGGAGGCATTGCGCAAGAACGATCTCGGCGTGTGGCGCGATTCTTTTCTGCGCGATCTGCGCAACGTGCCGGCGCCCGCGGCGTTTCCTGAGAGCTGGTCATCGGCTCGACAGGAGAAGGATGCGTGATGCGTCGCTGGCATTCATTCGCTATCCGGATTAATCCCAATCGTTCTGAACGAAACGCGCGCCGTTCGGAGCGAGGATGCTGAGCGCGCTTGCGATCGCCAATTATCGGTCGCTTCGCGATCTGATCGTGCCGCTCGGGCGGCTGAACATCGTCACGGGACCCAACGGAAGCGGCAAGTCGAGTGTGTACCGCGCGCTGCGTCTGCTGGCCGCGACGGCGCGCGGCGGCGTCATTCCGTCGCTCGCGCGCGAAGGCGGCTTGCAGTCGACGCTCTGGGCCGGTCCCGAGCGCTTTTCCCGCGCGATGCTCGCTGGCGAGACGCCCGTGCAGGGCACGCGCCGCTCGGAGCTCGTCAGTCTCAAACTGGGCTTTGCCGGCGACGAATTCGGTTATGCGATCGATCTCGGCCTGCCCGTTGCCGGCGAGACGCAGTTCGGGCTCGATCCCGTCATCAAGCGCGAGTGCATCTGGAGCGGGCCTATGCTGCGTCCGTCGGCGCTACTGGTGGATCGGCACGGCGCAACGATTCGCGCGCGCGGCGACGACGGCGAATGGCAGACTATTCCGCATCCTGTCGCGAGTTTCGACAGCATGATGACGGAGTTCTCCGATCCGCGTAGCGCACCGGAGATGATCGCCGTACGTGAACAGATCAGCTCCTGGCGCTTCTACGATCACTTCAGGACGGATGCGGAGTCGCCCGTTCGCCTGCCGCAAATCGGCACGCATACGCCCGTGCTCGGCGACGACGGCGCGGACCTCGCGGCGGCGCTCCAGACGATACGCGAAATCGGTGACGCGAACGCACTCGACGTCGCGATCGACGACGCGTTTCCCGGCTCGCGCGTGGCGATCACGAACGTCGAAGGGCGCTTCGAAGTGACGATGCAGCAGCAAGGTCTGCTGCGCGCGCTGAAGGGCGCCGAGCTGTCCGACGGCACGCTGCGCTATCTGCTGCTGGTCGCCGCGCTGCTGACGCCGCGTCCGCCGGCGCTGCTCGTGCTGAACGAGCCGGAGACGAGCCTGCATCCCGATCTGTTGCCCGCGTTGGGGCGGCTGATCGCGCGAGCCTCACAGCGCTCGCAGGTGATCGTCGTATCGCACGCGGCGCGGCTGATTTCGGCGTTGGAGCGCGAGGACAACAGCGAGTCTGTCGTACTCGACAAGCAGTTGGGTGCGACGCGCATCGTCGATGCGGATTCGCGCGATCTGCCCGCGTGGAAGTGGCCTTCGCGATAACGCTACGCACGGCGAAGGGCTGCGCAAAGTGCGCGATGCGTGAAGAACCGGGCGCCGTAATCGAGTGTTTCCCGACTGTAACAGCGACATGCAATTGAAATACCCCGGGGTCTTTCGCGAAACGCCAGGCAATAATCCGTACATGGAAACGAGCGGTATGTCGTGAGAGGCGAAGCGCCCCTCTGCTGCGGAAGCCATAGCGCCGCTTAGGGGTTGTCCGGGTTGACCGGCGTTCGACCCGAGCCGGGCGGCGCATCGGCGCAGGAGCGTCCATCGAACCGTTGCGCCGCGTTTGATCGACCGTCTGCCTGCTGGCATACTCGTTCGCCACCGACTCGCTGCAGCGGGCCCGCATCGTTGCCCGCCTGGAGACACACATGAGAATTGCGCAGATCGCCCCTTTGACTGAATCCGTGCCGCCGAAACTGTATGGCGGCACCGAACGGGTCGTGTCGTACATCACCGAGGCGCTCGTCGATCTCGGGCACGACGTGACGCTCTTTGCGAGCGGCGACTCGGTCACGAGCGCGAAGCTCGAAGCGGTATGGCCGCGCGCGCTGCGGCTCGATCCGGGCATTCGCGACCGCATCGCACCGCACATGCTGCTGATGGAACTCGTGCGCCGTCAGGCCGAAGATTTCGACGTGCTCCATTTCCACATGGACTACTACTCGTTTTCGGTGTTCAAGCGCCAGGACACGCCGTTCGTGACGACGCTGCATGGACGTCTCGATCTGCCCGAGCAGCAGCCGGTGTTCGATACGTTCAACACGGCGCCCGTCATCTCGATCTCGAACGCGCAGCGTCATCCGCTGCCGCAGGCCAAATGGCTTTCCACCGTCTATCACGGGCTGCCCGAAAAGCTCTACGTGCCGCAGCCCGTCGAGCAGAAGTACCTTGCGTTTCTCGGGCGCATTTCGCCTGAAAAGCGCGTCGACACGGCCATCCGCATCGCGGGCCGCTGCGGGCTGCCGATCCGCATCGCCGCGAAGGTTGACGCCGCCGACCGCGAGTACTTCGAACGCGACATCAAGCCGCTGCTCGATCTGCCGTATGTCGAATACATCGGGGAAATCGCCGACGATCAAAAGGCCGAATTCCTGTCGGGCGCTCATGCGCTGCTGTTTCCGATCGACTGGCCCGAGCCGTTCGGGCTTGTCATGATCGAGGGGATGGCGTGCGGCACGCCCGTCATCGCGTTCAATCGCGGCGCGGTGCCCGAAGTCGTCGACGACGGCATATCGGGCTTCATCGTCGAAGACGAAATCGGCGCGGTGGCCGCGATCAATCGTCTGCACAAGCTGCCGCGCGCGCTCGTGCGCAAGCGCTTCGAAGAGCGCTTCACGTCGCACCGGATGGCGCGGCAGTACATCGAGGCGTATCAATCGGTGATCCGCGCGCAGAAGCGCTCGCGCTTCAAGGTGATCGACGCGTCGTCGAGCACCACCTGACGCGTGTCCGCGCGGTCGCGTCGGCGGACGCACAGGATCGCGGATAAAAATTGCGCAGAAAGAAAGGGCGATGCAGTGAGTAGCTGCATCGCCCTTTGTCCAGTTCGCCGCCGACGGTTTGCGATGCCGCACGGTTGATCGACAGCCTGCCGGAACACCGGCTGCCTCGCGGACTTGCGCCCGCATCCCGTCGTCATGCGCAACAGCGGCGCGGCCCCGACGCGCGGAGTAAAGCGGGCCGCGCCGTCGTCAGGTCGTCAGATCTTCAGCCGCGATACCTTCGTGCCGTTAAGCGACACGTCCGCCATCAGGCCGGCATTCGTCAGCACGAAGGCTTGGACGGGGGCGGTGGCCGTCGTCGTGTCGACGGCGCCGTTCGCACCGACCTTGACGAGCGCAACCGACGCATCCGCGCCCGCCGACCAGCCGTCCGAGTTGCGGAATTTGTCGAGCGCGTCCTGCGTCATGAAGAGGAAGATGATCGCCTTCGACTGCGCGCCCGCTGTCAGGCCAAACGAGCCGGAGACCGTGCTGTAGTACCCGACGGAATGCCCGCCGACGCGCAGCGCGCCTTCACCGTACTGTCCGCCGACCACGAAGCCGACCTGTATCACGGACGGAAATACGAGGACGCCACGGGCCTTCGAAACCAGCTCGCGCGATCCGCTGACCGAGGTGTACAGGCGCGACATCGTGCCGTCGACGCTGGCGTCGATCGACTGGCGTTTGGACATGTCGGTAGCGGCAGATTCCCCGCTGCTCTTGGTGGTGGTGCAGCCGGCCAGTGCAAGGCTTCCGAAAGCGAGCGCGGCGGTACTCTTCAGAATGAAGTTTCGTCTTTGCATCGTTTTTCTCCATCGTGGTTCCGGGGTGCAGCCTCAGTTCACGCGGGTTGCCTGTTTAGTTATATCACACGCACAAGAAAGCAAGGGTCTTGCGAACACCGCGCAAACCCTTGTGCGGCGGGCACTCCCGGGATGGTCAGCGAATCGTTGGGTAATTCTGGCCGGTTGATGGCCATATGCCGCGAGCGGGTCACGGCAGCATCGAACGGTCGCGAGACATCATACGAAGGGCTCGCTTCGCGGCCCTGTCCGTGCCGTTCGGCGACACCGAAAACAGGTTGTATTTACCGCTTTTGCGCTGCGAAAAAATCGGTCGAAAGCCAATGGAAAGTGTTGCGGGAATGCTGCAACGGCTTCCGACGGACGTGATCCACATGCGGGCCGCATCGCCATAACGCCCGTTTTCATCATCGGTGCCGGGAGCACCTCAAGTATGCGAGGCAGCCAGCGCGCTAGTGATTCGCCGTGCTCTTGTTCACGGGCGGCCTCCGCAGCGCGCGCCGCACGATCCCGATGACGAAGCCGATCGCGAAGATCGTTGCGGCCGGCACGACCCAATAGCCGACGAACGCGTGCCACAGATAGTTCGCGAGCGTGCTCTTGCGGACCTCGTATTCGTTGAGCGCGTCCTGCTGACGCGGCGCATTCGCCGCGAGCACGTCGGCGGGACAGCCGGCCGCGCGCGCATCGTCGGGCTTGCCGTGGCAGCGCGCGGCGGCGCCGGCGGCGCGTTGAGCATCGGTGAATTGCCAGGTCGTGAGCGCGTTGTTCAGGTCGACCCGGTTATAGGCCATCTCCTCCTGAATCTCGCGCACGGCGACGATCGCCACGGGCACTGCCCAGAATACGATCACCACCAGCCAGCGACGCAGCCAGCGATTCTTGTGTCTCCCAACCATCCTTGCCTCCGTGCGATGCGCGAGGGGCATCAACGACAAGCTGGCGGCCCGCGGGACTTGTTTTCGGTGGGGTGGGCCGTCTGTGTGCAGCCATCATAGAAGAAAATGGCCCGCAAAGTGCAGGGCGCGATGCGCCAGGCAGCGCCGATAGGTGCGCGACGTCGCGAGGCGCGCAAAGCACCGGCGCGTGACCTACGCGCGACACCGGCGACGGGCACGGCCCCAGCGCAAAAAGAAAAACGGCGCCCACACAACGGACGCCGCTTTTCGCGCTTTGCTGTTCGATTCCGCTTCGTCCCGATCAAAGCACGAAGCCGCTAGACAGCGGTTCGAACCGAGCCTTGCTTAACCCTTGTTGCTCAGACAGGTCTTCATGAACGCCTTGCGCTCGTCGCCTTTCTTGTCGGCGGCCTGTGTGTTGCACGCCTTCATCTTGTCCTGTTGCGACATCGGCGTCGAAGCAGCCGCCGGCGTAGCCGACAGGCAGCTCTTCATGAACGTCTTGCGCTCGTCGCCTTTCTTGTCGCCGGCCTGCTTGTTGCAATCGGCCATCTTCGTTTGCTGGCTGTTCGCGGCGAATGCCGGCGACGCGAGCAAGCCCGTCAGGGCGAGGGCGGTGATAATGGCTTGCATCTTCATGGGACACTCCATCACGGGTTGTGGATGTTGTTGATTCTCGTGAGACGGACTTCGAGCCGGGCGGGTCGCCTTCGCTGTGATCGGCCGTCACCATTGCTTCGCATGGTGCCTGTCAGAACGAACGGACAGGGTAATCGGTTGACCGGGACACCATTCGGAATGCACAGGTATTTCCCCCAGGATCGCTAGTTCAAGCAGTCGATATCGCTATGCTTGAGTCGTAACCATCCAGGAGTTTTCACCATGCACTATCTGTTGATCTACGACGTGTCATCCGACTATCTCGAACGCCGCGCCGAATTTCGTGGCGCGCATCTGAAGCTTGCGTGGGCGGCCGCCGAGCGCGGCGAGCTGCTGTTGGCGGGCGCGCTGGCCGATCCCGTCGATACCGCCGTGCTGTTGTTCGAGGCCGATTCGCCCGAAGTGCCGGAAGCGTTTGCCAAAGCGGACCCGTACGTGCTCAATGGCCTCGTCACGCAATGGCGTGTGCGTCCGTGGACGACCGTCGTCGGCGAACACGCGTCAACGCCCGTTCGTTGAACGCGCATCCTTCGCTTGCACATTGCGAGCGCATCGCAGACGACAAAAACGACGGCTTGTCGAAGCGATCAAGAACGCCTCGCGCAGCGGAAAATATGCGCCCCAAATAGAAAATCCGCCTGCGCGATGGCGTTTTATGCCTGGCTCATTAAGTTGAATCGGGTTGCGCCTTTTTGTTGAGAATCTTCCACGTTCACACACATTTGTCATCGCGTCGGCGCGAGGATTGACGCGGTATCGCGCGCCGTTCGTGCATTACTCGGAGCGCCGCAGCTAACGTCGCTTCTGTGACAGTCGGGCCTTAAAGGACAGAGCAAAAAGGACAACTTTGTTTCTATCCGTAACACTTTCGTTCAGTCATATTCAGACAAACCCTGGCGATGGTATGCTTCGTGCAGAAATTCTCCCATGCACGAGTGAGACCACGTTTTGTGCGTCGTACAGGTGAAACAGCGCACTATCGATGTGCGGTTTCGTAATACCGGCGCAAAAACGTATAAGCATATTGTGCAACCCGGGGCAGGACACGAACCGTCCGAATGAAGTTCGTGATTGTCCCAAGCCGCGGCCAGGCCAGGCTGCGTGGAGAACTCAATGTTTTTCGATGAGCTAAGCAATGACGAATGGGCGCAACTGGCAGCGCTCGTTTCCGATGAGCCAGCCGTCCGTCTGAACCGACGCGGACGGCCCCGCGCCGAACCACGCATCGTGACAAACGCCGTCCTGTGGATTCTGACCACCGGCGAGCCCTGGTCCAAGCTTCCCGGTCGCTATCCGTCAGGCCCGACGTGCCGGCGACGATTCGAAGAGTGGCAGGCCAACGGCACGCTGGCCGAGATGATCCGCCGTCTCACGCAAAACGGGCGCACGTTCGCCTACATTCCCGAACCCACGCCGCCTGCTCCTTCCAAGCCCGTACCCGCACCCGCACACGTTGCACAAGCGCCGAAGCCGCGCGACGAGCTTGCGCGCGGCGTCTACTGGAAGAGTCCCGAGACGTGGAAATCGGCTGCCGACGATCCGCACGGCACGAATGGCTCGCCGTTCGGCTGGCACGCACTCGCGCCGATGGCCGACATCACGCGTCAGCTCGCAGGCTCGGCGGCCGTCGAGACCGGTTTCGTCGATACGCGCACGAACGCCGTCGGTCCCGTGCCTTCGGGCGATGCGTTCGGTAAGCCGCAGGGCATTGGCGCGCCGATGAGTACGCGCACGACGCTCGATACGCCCCCCATGCAGCCGGATGCTCCCGCGCCCGGAACTCACGGCCCCGAAGCCCACGACGACAGTTCGTCGGCGGTCAGCGTCCATCATGCGCCACTGTGGATCGGCCACACGGAACCGCGCGGCCTGCGGTTCGCCGACCACCACGGGTACGTGGTCTACGTCGCGGCGGAGCGCGTGCCCAGCGACATGTTCCGCGCGTGGGCCGAGATCATGAAGGATGGCAAGCGCGTCGAGCGTTCGGGGCTGATCGGCCCGCGTTTCGCCGATGCCGATGCCGCGCATCGTTTCGCGCTCGACTGGGCGCGTCAGTGGATCGATCGCGAATGCCGCGTCCATGACGCTGCGGCAGAACAGCATGCGAAGAAGGCGAGTGCGATCCAGCCGCTGGGCGTCGCGGCCGACGTCACGCCGATGGCGCGCGCGATCCCCGAACTGACGCCGACGCCCGTGCTGATGGCTTCGAATGCAGCCGCCCCTGGCAGTTCGTCCGTTGCGTCCGTTGCGTCCGTCACGCCGACCGGCAATCCGCATCTGCCGCAGCCGCTGAATCCGCGTGTGATGCCGTTGCGCCGTTATCCGTCATCGGATACGACGAAGGACGCGGCTGTCGAGCGTTATCCGTCGAATCCGAAATTGATCACGCACGTCTGACATTCTGGCGCCCGTGCGCAAACGTTTGCTCAAGCGAAGGAACCAGACGCTCCGGCATCCGCGCGGGCCGCTCGCGCGCGGATTCGTCTTCGATGTTGCGTGCGTCTCGACCAGAAGCACAAGCGGCGGCCACCGCCCGCCACCCACACTACGTGCGACGCCCGTAGCTATCATCGAAGCGCACGATATCGTCTTCGCCGAGATACGAGCCTGACTGCACCTCGATGATTTCGAGCGGCATCTTGCCCGGATTTTCGAGGCGGTGCGTGATGCCGAGCGGAATATACGCCGACTCGTTTTCCGACACGATGAAGCGCTCGTCGCCGCGCGTGACAAGCGCCGTGCCGCGCACGACGATCCAGTGCTCGGCGCGATGATGATGCATCTGCAACGACAACTGCGCGCCCGGCTTCACGACGATGCGCTTGACCTGAAAGCGCTCGCCGACGTCGACGGAATCGTAATGGCCCCACGGGCGATGCACCTTTCGATGATTCACGGCCTCCGGGCGGTGCGCTTCGCGGATACGGCCGACCACTTTCTTCACTTCCTGCACGCGGCGCTTGTCGGCGACGAGAATCGCATCGTCCGTTTCCACGACGACGAGATCCTGCGTGCCGACGCACGCGATCAGGCGGCCTTCCGAGTGCGCGAACGTCGACGCCGCGCCTTCGAACATCACGTTGCCGCGGCCGACGTTGTCGTCGGTGTCCTTCGGCAGGATGTCCCAGATCGCATCCCACGAGCCGACGTCCGACCAGCCCGCATCGAGCGGCACGACGACGCCTGAACACACCGGCGTATCGCCGCCCAACTGCTCCATCACCGCGTAGTCGATCGAATTGGACGGACACGCACCGAATGCATCGCGCTGCACGCGGAAAAAGTCGCCGTCGGCCGCGCCCTGTTTGTGCGCGGCTTCGCAGGCGTCATGAATCGCGGGCTGAAAGTGGCTTACGGCCCTGAGCCACGTCGACGCGCGCAGGATGAAGATGCCGCTGTTCCACCAGTACTCTTTCGACTCGACGTAGTGCTGCGCGAGTTCGAGATGCGGCTTTTCGACGAAGCGGTCGAGCTGATGTGCGTCGATGGCGCCGTGGTCCTCGTTGCCGCTAGCGCGCAGCGATGCGCCGATGTGGATATAACCGTAGCCCGTTTCCGCGCGAGTCGGCACGATGCCCATCGTCACGACGTGGCCGTTCGCCGCGTGCCGCACGCCTGTCGCGACGGCCGCGCGAAAGCTGTCGAGGTCGGCAACGGCATGATCCGCGGGCATCACGACCATGATGCCGTCCTCGTCTTGCGCGAGCACCGTCAACGCTGCAAGGGTCAACGCGGGCGCGGTATCGCGCGCGCACGGTTCGAGAACGAGGCGGCTCGCCTTGCCGCTCACGCGCAACTGCTCGGCGGTCGTGAAGCGGTGCTCTTCGTTGCAGACGACAACCATCTGCCCGGCGACTGGGTAGCCGGCGTCGAGTCCGTCGAGCCGGCGCGTGGTCGATTGCAGCAGCGAGTCTTCGCCGAGCAGGCCGATCAGCTGCTTCGGATGCTGTTCGCGCGACATCGGCCACAGGCGCGTGCCCGATCCGCCGGCCAGGATGACGGGATGAACCTTGAGCTTCACATTGAGCCGGTGCTGATTCGCCTGTCGATTGTCGACGGCCGACGCCGTAGCAGTCATGGTGATCACTCCTCGAAGCGGGGGAAATGGCGTCGTTTTATCACGTCGTAAAAGCGCAATAAATCAACGTTGGATTTCTTTTGTCGAGCAGAATTAAAAGCGTCGAATTCATGTTAAAGACAGGATTCGCAAATATTCAAAAACCAAAAATAAAGCCGATAAAAATCGGCGTGACACAGTCCGTGCAGAGGAAAATAAAGAAAGTGACGCGGCATGGCTTTATAAGCGGCGCGCATCGCCGGAAGAAATAAAGCAGAGAAAGGACGGATAAAAATATGCGATTCCACATGGTTCGGCAAGAGTTACCGAATAAAAAGCAGAAAAAATAATGCAACTTCCGCTGATACATTTTGAGATTTTTTGCCGCCTTGCCGCGCGAATTTTAATGCCGCTTTATCTAGGCTTGAACGAGGGTATTTACTCATCGCCGCAATTGCTCCCAATAGCGATTGCAATGCCGATTGCAATTCGGTTGAAAAGAGCGACCGGCAGAACCGTGGACAGAACTTGATTGAACTGACAGACAAGGCGAGGTGCGGCAGATGCTGAGCGTTCTATCGAGAATCATCGACATCGGCATGGTGGCGCTCGGCGCGCTGATCGCGTCGGCCGTGCACAGCGGAGGCTTCGTGTGGCTCGACGACATGCAAAGCGTGTCGCTCGCGTTCGACTGCCTGCTCGTGATCCTGTTCTTCCCCGCGCTCGGCATCTATCAGTCGTGGCGCGGCAAGCCGATTTACGACCTGTTGTGGCGCGTGTCGATGGGCTGGCTGATGGCCGAGGTGACGGGCATCCTGATGAGCTTCAGCCTGCACCGCTCGGACATGCTGTCGCGCCTGTGGCTCGCGTACTGGGCGATCGCGACCGTCGTGCTGCTGATCGTGTCGAAAGCGGCTGTGCATGCGGTGCTGCGCGGCTTGCGTCGCGAGGGCTACAACCAGAAGAAGGTGGCCATCGTCGGCGGCGCGCCATATGGCAGGTTCCTGATCGAGCAGATGCGCAGCCGTCCGGAGGCGGGCTTCAGCCCCGTCGTCGTCTATGACGAAGACGATAACCGCAGCCACTACGAGGACACCGACGGGCCGCAGACGATCGCAGGCGTGCCCGTGAAGCGCGACTATGCGGCGATGATCGACGAGATACGCCGCCGTTCGGTGCGCGAGTTGTGGATGGCGCTGCCGATGTCCAAAGAGAAGCTCATCCATCGCTTCGTGATGGAGTTTCGCAACGACTTCGTGAACATCCGCTTCATCCCCGATGTGCGTAGCCTCACGCTTTTCAGTCAGCCGATGGTCGATCTGCTCGGCGTGCCCGCGATCAATCTCGCCGCGTCGCCGATCACCGATCTGCGCGTGCTGCCCAAGCGCGTGTTCGACCGGCTCTTTGCGCTTGCCGCTTTGACGGCGCTCGCGCCGCTGATGCTCGCGATCGCGGCGGCCGTCAAGCTGTCGTCGCCGGGCCCTGTGTTCTTTCGTCAGCGGCGCAAGGGCATCGACGGACGCGAGTTCGAGATCTTCAAGTTCCGCTCGATGAAGCTGCACAAGGAAGCAGCGGGCAGGCTCACGCAGGCGACGCGGCGCGATCCGCGCATCACGCCCGTCGGCGCGTTCCTGCGCCGCACGAGCCTCGACGAGCTGCCGCAGTTCATCAACGTGCTGCGCGGCGAGATGTCCGTGGTCGGCCCGCGTCCGCATGCGCTCGAGCACGACGACATCTACAAGGACCTCGTGAAGGGCTACATGCACCGCTACCGGATCAAGCCGGGCATCACGGGCTGGGCGCAGATCAACGGCTATCGCGGCGAAACCGACCGCATCGAAAAGATGATGGGTCGCGTGAAGCTCGACCTCTACTACATGCAGCACTGGAGCTTCTGGCTCGACATCAAGATCGTCGGCCTCACGCTGTGGAAGGGCTTCGCGGGCAGCAACGCGTACTGAGCGCCACATTCTTCATTCACTGCAACTGAACCATTCACAATCTCCGAGGTGTGATTCATGAACCTGACGATCGTTGGAACGGGATACGTAGGCCTCGTGACAGGCGCCTGTCTTGCCGACATCGGGCACGACGTACTCTGCCTCGACGTCGATCGACGCAAGATCGACGTGCTGAACAACGGCGGCGTGCCGATCCATGAGCCAGGTCTGCTGGAGATCATCGCGCGCAACCGCAAGGCGCGGCGCCTCAAGTTTTCGACGGACATCGAAGCGGCCGTCGCGCATGGCGACATCCAGTTCATCGCAGTCGGCACGCCGCCCGACGAAGACGGCTCCGCCGATCTGCAATACGTGCTCGCGGCCGTGCGCAATATCGGCCGGCACATGAAGGGCTTCAAGGTGATCGTCGACAAGTCGACGGTGCCCGTCGGCACCGCGCGCCGCGTCGCGCAGGCCGTGCAGGAAGAGCTGGACAGGCGCGGCGTGAAGCAGATGTTCTCGGTCGTGTCGAACCCCGAGTTCCTGAAGGAGGGCGCCGCCGTCGACGACTTCACGCGCCCCGATCGCATCATCCTTGGCTGCGACGACGACGTGCCCGGCGAAAAGGCGCGCGAACTGATGAAGCGCCTCTACGCGCCGTTCAACCGCAACCACGAGCGCACGCTCTACATGGATGTGCGTTCCGCCGAGTTCACGAAGTACGCGGCCAACGCGATGCTCGCGACTCGCATCTCGTTCATGAACGACCTCGCGAATCTCGCGGATCGCGTGGGCGCCGATATTGAAGCCGTGCGCCGGGGCATGGGCTCCGATCCGCGCATCGGCTACGACTTCCTGTATGCGGGTTGTGGATACGGCGGCTCGTGCTTTCCGAAGGACGTGCAGGCGCTGATCCGCACGGGCAGCGACATGGGGCACACGCTGCGCATTCTCGAAGCGGTCGAAGCCGTCAACGAAACGCAGAAGAAAATCCTCGCGCAGAAGATCGTCGCGCGCATGGGCGAGGACCTGTCGGACCGCACGTTCGCCGTCTGGGGCCTCGCGTTCAAGCCGAACACCGACGACATGCGCGAAGCGCCGAGCCGTCCGCTGATCGCGGAACTGCTCGCACGCGGCGCGAAGGTCGTCGCCTGGGACCCCGTGGCGATCGACGAAGCGAAGCGCGTATTCGCGCTCGATCTGCACGGCAAGCCGCAGCATCTCGCGCGGCTCGCGTTTGCACACGAGGAGATGCAGGCCGCGGAGCAAGCCGATGCGCTCGTGATCCTCACCGAATGGAAGGTGTTCAAGAGCCCGGACTTCGACAGCCTGAAAGCGCTGCTGAAAACGCCGCTAATCTTCGACGGCCGCAATCTCTACGAGCCGGGAACGCTGCGAGAGATGGGCATCGAGTATCACGCGATCGGACGTCAACATGCGCAGCTAGAAGCGGCTGCGCACGATCTCGCATTGCTCGCCGCCGCCGCGCCGTGATCGGCATACGTCGTCGACTTTCCTGAGGGGCCGCTCATGTTCGCGAACGTCCTGATCGTCTGTCATGCCAACGTGTGCCGCTCGCCTGCCGCCGAGCGGCTCTTCAGGTCGCGTCAGCACGAGCGCGGCGCGCTGCCCATCGCGTTTCGCTCGGCGGGCTTGCGCGCGATCGACGGACTCGGCATGGACCCCATGATGCGGCGTCTGCTCGAAGAACGCGGCGTCGAGAGCGGCATGCATCGCGCGCGGCGGCTCGACGGGCGCATCGTGCGCGAAGCCGATCTGATTCTCGTCACCGAACAGCGGCAAGTGAAAGACGTGGAAGCGCTCGAGCCGACTTCGCGCGGCAAGGTCTATCCGCTCGGCAAGTGGGAGAACACCGATGTCGCCGATCCGTATGGGCTCGACGAAGGCGTCTATCGCGAGAGCCTCGCGCACATCGAACACCTCGTCATCGGATGGCTGAAAAAAATATGCTGAAGCGAAACATCACGCTATCAATTCTGCTGACGACTTTTCTGTCGGCTTGCGCGACGGCGCCGGGCAATTACCTCGACACGTCGCGTCTGAGGGACGAGCAGCACAGCGCGCCGAAAGAGACATATCCCGTCAGGCTGATCGACCCGGATCTCATCGTGCAGCAGGCCCAGGCGAAAACGGCGGCACAGGTGCTGCCACCGCCGGGTCCGTTCGCCGATCCGACGCAGTACGTCTATCGCGTCGCGCCGCAGGACATT
Organism: Paraburkholderia diazotrophica; assembly: GCF_038900755.1. Classification (GTDB taxonomy): domain Bacteria; phylum Pseudomonadota; class Gammaproteobacteria; order Burkholderiales; family Burkholderiaceae; genus Paraburkholderia; species Paraburkholderia diazotrophica_A. The sequence goes on along the minus strand of NZ_JBBPEN010000005.1, from coordinate 97,933 downwards.
CTCGGCATTACCGTATGGGACCACCCGGAGCTGACGACGCCGAACGGCAGCACGCTGTCCGCAGGCGGCAACACGACGCAGACGCTCGGCGGCGCGCTTCAGCAGCCGTACACGCAGGCGCTGCCGGGCCAGGCCGATCCATACGGCCAGACGGTCGCGCCCGACGGCACGATCTATTTCCCGTTCGTCGGCCGCATTCGCGCGAGCGGCAAGACGACGGCGCAGATTCGCGAGGAACTGGCCACGAAGCTCGTGCCGTATATCCGCAATCCGCAAGTCGACGTGCGCGTGCTGTCGTATCGCAGCCAGAAGGTGCAGGTGACGGGCGACGTAAAGTCGCCGGGTCCGCTCGCGATGTCCGATGTGCCGCTCACGCTCGTCGATGCGATCACGCGCTCGGGCGGCTCGACGGCCGACGCCGATCTGCAGCGCGTGCGTCTCACGCGCAAGAACCGGCTCTATGTGCTCGACGCGAACGGCCTGCTCGATCGCGGCGACACAACACAAAACGTGATGCTCGAGGCGGGCGACATCGTGAACGTACCCGACCGGACCGACAGCCGCATCTTCGTGATGGGCGAAGTGAAGACGCCGATGCCCGTCACGATGATCAAGGGCACGCTGACGATCGCCGATGCGCTCACGCAGGCGGGCGGCATTCTCGATACCGACGCGAACCCGCGCCAGATCTACGTGATGCGCGGCATGAAGGACAAGCCGACCACGCCCGACGTGTATCGCCTCGACATGACGCAGCCCGACGCGATCATGCTGTCGTCGCAATTCCAGTTGCAACCGATGGACGTGGTCTACGTGGGCACCGCCGCATCGACGACCTTCAATCGCGTGTTGCAGCAGATCCTGCCGACGGTGCAGACCGTGTTCTACCTGAAGCAGCTGACGCGCTGATACCAGATTGCAGCCGCAACGCCTGAACCGCCGACGGCGTCCCGGCGCTTCGCATCCGGAACACGAACGGGTGCAACGCGCCGGACGTCCGTCGGCGACCCGATCCGGGTCACAACCCCGAGCACTCGAGCGAGCATCCAAGTGAGCACTCAAGCGAATCCCCATCTGGCCATGCAGGCCAGGACCGAAGAAGAGGACGTGGTCCTCGGCCAACTGCTGCAGGTGATCCTCGACGACATCTGGTGGCTGATCGGCATTGCATTCGCGATCGTCGCGATCGCCGGCTTCTACTGTTATGTCGCGCGGCCCGTCTATTCGGCCGATGCGCACGTGCGCGTCGAAGCGTCGGACAACACCTCGCAGGCCCTCACGCAGACGCAGACGGGTGCAACGATCTCGACGGGCCAGACGACCATTCCCACCGACGCCGAAATCGAAATGATCAAGAGCCGCGGCGTGGTCGCGCCCGTCGTTCAGCAGATGAAGCTGAATTTCTCGGTGGCGCCGAAGACGATTCCGATCCTCGGCAGCCTTGCCGCGCGTCTCGCAACGCCGGGCGAGCCCGCAAAGCCGTGGCTCGGGCTCGGCTCGTATGCGTGGGGCGGCGAAGTCGCTAACGTCGATTCGATCGACGTGACGCCCGCACTCGAAGGCAAGAAGCTCGTTCTCACCGCGCTCGACAACGGACGCTACATGCTGACGTCGCCCGACGGCGTATTGCTGCTGCGTGGCGCGGCGGGCCAGCCCGCGCAGGGCGGCGGCGTGTCGATGCTCGTCAACACGCTGATCGCGCGGCCCGGCACGCAGTTCATCGTGATGCGCGCGAACGATCTCGATGCGATCGGCGCCTTTCAAACGGCGATCAACGTGCAGGAGCAGGGCAAGCAGACGGGCGTGATTTCGATTTCGCTCGAGGACCAGGACCCGGCGCACGCGGCGGCCGTCGCCAATGCGCTTGCGCAATCGTATCTGCACGAGCACATCAAGACGAAGCAAGCCGACGCGAGCAAGATGCTCGACTTCCTGAAGAGCGAGGAGCCGCGCCTGAAGGGCGATCTCGAACGCGCCGAGGCGGCGCTCACCGCGTACCAGAGCAAGAGCGGCTCGATCAATGCAAGCGACGAAGCGAAGGTCTATCTGGAAGGCAGCATCCAGTACGAGCAGCAGATTTCGGCGCTGCGCCTGCAGATTTCGCAGCTCGAACAGCGCTATGGCGACGATCACCCGATGATCAAGGCCGCGCAGGAACAGATGAGCGAGTTGCAGGCGCAGCGCGCGAAATACGCGGACCGCTTCCGCGATCTGCCCGCGACGGAAGTGAAGGCCGTGCAGTTGCAACGCGATGCGAAGGTTGCGGAGGACATCTACGTGCTGCTGCTCAATCGCGTGCAGGAACTCGCGGTGCAGAAGGCGGGCACGGGCGGCAACGTGCATATCGTCGACGCGGCGCTGCGTCCCGGTTCACCCGTCAAGCCGAAGAAAGTGCTGATCCTGTCGGCGGCGACGATACTCGGGCTCATCGTCGGCACGGGCTTCGTGTTCCTGCGCCGCAATATGTTCAAGGGCATCGACGACCCCGAGACGGTCGAGCGCGCGTTTCATCTGCCCGTGTATGGCCTCGTGCCGCTGTCGGCGGAGCAGGCCGCGCTCGAAAACGCCGCGACGCGCGGTGATACGCAGCAGCGCGAAGTGCTCGCGAACGCGAAGCCGAAGGACGTGTGCATCGAAAGCCTGCGCAGCCTGCGCACGTCGATGCAGTTCACGCTGCAGGATGCGCGCAATCGCATCGTCATGTTCACGGGGCCGATGCCGGGTGTCGGCAAGAGCTTTCTGACGATCAACCTCGGCGTGCTGCTTGCGCATTCGGGCAAGCGCGTGCTGATGATCGACGGCGACATGCGGCGCGGCGCCCTCGAAAAACATCTGGGCGGCACGCAGGAGAACGGCCTCTCCGAACTGCTGAGCGGCCAGATCTCGCTCGAAGAAGCGGTGCGCGCAACGGAGATCGACAAACTCGCGTTCATCTCGTGCGGCCATCGTCCGCCGAATCCGTCGGAGCTGCTGATGTCGCCGCGTCTGCCGCAATACCTCGATGGACTGGCGCGGCGCTACGACGTGATCCTGATCGACACGCCGCCCGTCCTCGCCGTGACCGACGCGTCGATCATCGGCGGCTATGCGGGCTCGACGTTCTTCGTCGTGCGCTCGGGCATGCACAGCGAAGGCGAGCTCGCCGATGCGTTGAAGCGCCTGAATTCAGCGGGCGTGCATGTGCAGGGCGCGATCTTCAACGCGATGCCGCCGCGCGCGCGCGGCAACTACGACCGCAGCTATGCGGCCGTGCAGGAATACCTGAGCAACTGACGCGCACGCGTGGGCCTTGCGCATGCGGGGCCGATGGCCGTCGATCCAGCCACGGAGAGGACACGATGAAGATAACGGTACTGGTGCCGACGTATCGCCGGCCACAGGATCTTGCGCGCTGTCTCGCGGCGCTGCAAACGCAGGAGCGCATGCCCGACGAGATCGTTGTGGTCGCGCGCTTCGACGACGACGCGACGCACGCGTGCCTGCGCGATCCGCAGATAGGCGGCGTGCTGCCGCTGATCGTCGCGCTCATCGACGTGCCGGGCCAGGTGGCCGCGCTCAATCGCGGGCTCGATGCCGCGACGGGCGACGTGATCGCGATCACCGACGACGACGCCGCGCCGCACGCGGACTGGGTGCGCCGCATCGGCGCCGCGTTCGAAGCCGATCCGCGCCTGGGCGCGCTCGGCGGACGCGACTGGGTGCATCAGAAGGGCGGCGTGCTCGACGGCTCGCGCGGTCTCGTCGGCAAGCTGACGCCGTCGGGCAAGATCATCGGCAATCATCATCTGGGCGTGGGCGAAGCGCGCAAAGTCGATCTGCTCAAGGGCGCGAACATGAGCTACCGGCGCGATGCGATCCGCCATATCCGCTTCGACGCGCGGCTGCGCGGCACGGGCGCGCAGGTGCACAACGACATGGCGTTCAGCCTGAGCGTCAAGAACGCGGGCTGGAAGCTCGTCTACGATCCGCGCGTGGCCGTCGATCATTTCCCTGCCGAGCGTTTCGACGATGACCGCCGCGACGCGCAGACGATGACGGCCGTGCGCAACGCCGCATATAACCTCCATCTGATCTTGCGCGATCATCTGCCGCCGCTGCATCGCGAAGTGGCGTGGTGGTGGTATGCGCTCGTCGGCACGCGCGTCTATCCGGGCGCCGTGCACGCGCTGCTCGCGTTGACGTCGAAGAAGGGCCGCACGAAGCTCGCGCGCTGGCGAGCCGTGCGCAAGGGCGCGCGCGAGGCGCGCCGCGCGCTTGCTCGGGGTCGCGGGACGGGCGCGGGTACGGGAGTGCACGCATGACAACAAAAGTCCACGTGCATCTCTTTTACGGCGCCGATCCGCGCTTCTATCGCAACGGCGAGAACATCGGCTGCCTGTACGGCTATCACCATGCCGAATCCGACGAGTTCCAGTTGACCTATTCGCGGGACGCGAAGGAAAGCAAGCCGGTGCGGCTCGCGCGCCGCGCATTGAAGGCGATGCTCGGCTTCGATCTGATTCACACGCTGCGCAACAGCGACGAGATGCTGCGCTCCGATGTGATCTGGACGCATACCGAGCACGAATGGCTGTCCGTTGCGCTGATGCTGCTGGTGAACGGCGCTCGCCTGAAGCGCGAAAGTCAGCCGCTGCTCGTCGCGCAAAGCGTGTGGCTGCTCGACAGGTGGCCCGAGTACGGCCCGTTGCGCCGCTGGTTCTATCGCAAGCTGATCGAGCGCGCCGATCTGCTGACGACGCTCGCGCGCGACAACGCGGATCTATGCAGTCGATACTTCGGACGCGACGCGACGCAGTTGTTCTACGGCCTGAACACGCGCGATTTCCCCGTGCGACCGCCGAAGCAATGGCAGCCGCACATGCCGCTGCGCATCGCCGCGATCGGCAACGACCGCGACCGCGACTGGGAAACGCTGATCCGCGCGGTCGGCAACGATCCTCGCTTTGCCGTGCGGCTCGCGACACGACGGCGCATTCCGCGCTCGCTGCGCGCGCTGAACGTGAATGTCGCGCCCGCCGCGGGGCTCGCGCAACAGCGCGAACTGTATGACTGGGCCGATGTGATCGTCGTGCCGCTGCGGTCGAATTCGCATGCGTCGGGTATCACGGTGATGCTCGAGGCGGTGGCCGTCGGCAAGCCGATGGTCGTCACGAACGTCGGAGGTTTGCAGGACTATTTTTCGGCGCGCGCCGCCGCGTATGTGCCGCCGTTCGACGCCGACGCATTGCGCGACGCGCTGATCGGCCTCGCGGCATCGCCCGACGAAGCGTTGCAACAGGCACAGGCCGCCGCATTGCAGTTGGTGTCACGCGATCACACGACGCAGCACTACGCGCAGCAGCACGTGCGGATCACGCGAGAGCTGTTGCGCCGCCGCGCACAGACGATGCGGACGATGCCGCAAGGCGACGCCGCGCCATCGTCGTCTTCGGCGGCGGCGTCACATGCGGCGAATGCGCCTGCCGCTGCAAAGCCGACGACGAACGCGAACGCCCGCGCGCAGATGCCGTCGCAAAGCCGCGGAGGATGGTAAGCGATGTCGTCGATTGCACGAGCCGGTATCGACAGCGCCGCGCGCATCGTCAACGGCGATCGCAGCGAGTGGATGCCTCCCGCGCTGCTGTGGCTGCTGACGGCGATGCTGATCGTCGCGCACCAGGGCACGGTGCTCACGCTGGCGTTCCCGGTGCTGTCGATCGGCGTCGGTTTCTGGCTGTACTTCAAGAGCCCGGCGAAGTACGTCGGTTACATGTGGTGGCTGTGGTTCCTGAGCCCGGAAGTGCGGCGTCTCGCCGACTGGTCGAAAGGCGCCTTCACGCCGACGAGCCTGATCCAGATCGCGCCGCTAGCCGTCACGATGATCAGCGGGCTGTCGCTGATCCGCTTCTATCCCGTGCTCGCGCAAAAACGCGGCTTGCCGGTCCTGCTGGTGCTCGCGGGGCTCGGCTATGCGTTCATGGTCGGCGTCGTCTCCAGCGGCCCGCTGGCCGCGCTGTACGACCTCGCGAACTGGGTATATCCCGTGCTGATCGGCTTTCACATCATGGCGCACTCGCGGCAGTACCCCGATTACCGCGAGACCATCGTCAACACATTCATCTGGGGCATGCTGCTGATGGGCGGCTACGGACTCGTGCAGTTCTTCGTCATGCCGCAGTGGGACGCGCTGTGGATGCTCGGCTCGCAGATGAACTCGCAGGGCGACCCCGTGCCGTTCGGCGTGCGTGTATTCAGCACGATGAACTCGTCGGGCCCGTTCGCGCTCGCGATGATGGGCGCGATGGTCTATGTGATGGCCGCGACGCATCGGGTGCGCTGGCTCGCTGGCGCGTTCGGCTTTCTGTCGTTCTGCCTGTCGCTCGTGCGCTCGACATGGGGCGGCTGGGTGATCGCGATGCTCATTCAACTGGTGAAGTCGAACAACAAGGTGCGCATCCGCATCGTCGCGAGCGCGCTGATGCTTGCGGGCTTGTGCGTGCCGCTGCTTGCCGTCGGCCCCGTCGCCGGGCGGATGCAGGCGCGCCTCGACACCCTCGTCAATCTGCACGACGACCAGAGCTATGCCGCGCGCAACGAGTTCTACGCGACGTTCGCGAAGACGGCATTCACCGATGTATCCGGCGAAGGGCTCGGCGCGACGGGCACGTCGACGAAGCTCTCGAACGATGGCGGCCAGCTCGGCCAGTACGGCAACTTCGACAGCGGCGTGATGAACATTCCGTTCGTGCTCGGCTGGCCCGGCACGCTGCTCTATATGTCGGGCGTGATCTGGCTGCTCGTGCGCGCGCTGCGCGCGTCGTTCCGGCTGATCGACGACAAGTTCGTGTCGGCGTCGATGTCGCTTTCGCTCGCGATCTTCGCGATGCTCGTGTTCACCAACTCGCTCGTCGGCACTGGCGGGTTGCTGCTTTTCATGGGCGTATTTTCGATTCTTTCCGCGGCGCACTGGCAGAAACTGAACCGCCGCCGCGATCCCTTTCTTCATGGAGGCCACTGATTGAGAGTCGCCATTGTCACGCACGTGGTGCGCCATAACGACGGGCAAGGCCGCGTCAATCACGAGATCGCGCGCGCGGCGCTCGACGCGCAGATCGCAGTCACGCTGATCGCGTCGCATGTCGCGCCCGATCTGCTCGCGAACCCGCTCGTGCGCTGGGTGCCCATCAAGATCGGCCGTTTCTGGCCAACCAATCTGCTGCGCCAGCAGGTGTTCGCATTGAAGAGCGCATGGTGGCTGCGCACGCATCGCGCGCAATACGACGTGCTGCACGTGAACGGCTTCATCACGTGGACGCCCGCCGATGTCAACACCGCGCACTTCGTGCACAGCGGCTGGCTCAAGAGCCGCTATTACCCGTTCGGTTTGAGCAAGGGATGGTGGTCTGCGTATCAGTTCGTCTATACGCGCGTGAACGCCATGCTCGAAGGCTGGGCGTACCGACGCTCGCGGGTGATCGCGGCCGTCTCGCGGAAGGTAGCCGCCGAGATCGCCGCGATCGGGCTCACGCCGCGCAACCGGCTCGACGTGATCTACAACGGCGTCGACACGCAGGGCTTCGCCGCGGCGCAAGGCGACCGCGCGCGCTTCGAGCTGCCCGCCGACGCGTTCCTGCTGCTCTTCGTCGGCGATCTGCGCACGCCGCGCAAGAACCTCGGCACGGCGCTGAAGGCGTTGCACCATTTGCCCGGGCGCGTGCATATCGCCGTGGCGGGCTATCTGCCGGGCAGCCCGTATCCGGATGAAGCGAAAGCGCTGGGCATCGCGGATCGCGTGCATTTTCTGGGGCTCGTGAAGGAGATGCCCGTGCTGATGCATTCCGTCGATGCGTTCGTGTTTCCGTCGCGCTACGAAGCGATGAGCCTGTCGCTGCTCGAAGCGATGGCGGCCGGCTTGCCCGTCGTGACGGCGCGCACGGCGGGCGGGGCGGAGATCATCACGCCCGAATGCGGGATCGTGCTCGACGACCCCGACGATCCGCACGCGCTGGCGCAAGCCGTGGCGCGCCTCGCGTCGAACGACGGCGAGCGCCTCGCGATGGGTCGAGCAGCCAGCGAACTCGCGAAGGGCTTCGGCTGGGCCCGCATGGCGCAGCAATACATCGCGCTGTATCGACAGATTGCGGGGCAGCGCGAAGACCGCCGCCGCGCGCAGAAATCCGTTGCAAACGACACCGACACGCTGAGCGCGAACGTGCCGGCCGGCCCGCAACGCGCCGACCGCGCGTGACGTCATCGACTACGAACAGGAAGGCACCCATCATGACTACACGTTCCATCAAATCGCTGCAAATCGGCATGCACTGGTTTCCCGAGCGCGCGGGCGGACTCGACCGCATGTATTACTCGCTGATCGGCGCGCTGCCGGGCGCGGGCGTCGAAGTGCGCGGCGTGGTGGCGGGCTCGGAGCGCGTCGCGCAGGACACCAACGGCGCGATCCGGGGCTTCGGTTCCGCCGCGCAATCGCTGCCGATGCGTCTGATGGCCGCGCGCCGCGCGCTGCGTCGAGAGATTCGCGCGCAGCGCCCCGATGTGATCTCTTCGCACTTCGCGCTATACACGTTTCCGGGCCTCGATGTGACGCGCGGCATTCCGCAGGTCTCGCATTTTCAGGGCCCGTGGGCGGACGAGAGCCATGTCGAAGGTGGCGACTCGCTCGGACAGCGCGCGAAGCGCTATCTGGAGCAGGCCGTCTATGCGCGTTCGTCGCGGCTGATCGTGCTGTCGGATGCGTTCGGCAAGATTCTCACGTCGCGCTACGGCATTCCTGCCGACCGTATTCGCGTCGTGCCGGGCTGCGTGAACGTGGATCAGTTCAACCTGCCTTTGACGCGGAACGAAGCGCGTCTGCGCCTGCAATTGCCGCTCGGCCGTCCGATCGCGCTGGCCGTGCGGCGGCTCGTGCGGCGCATGGGGCTCGAAGATCTGATCGATGCCGTGAAGATCGTCAGGCGCCGCAATCCGGATGTATTGCTGCTGATCGCGGGCAAGGGCCGCTTGCAGGAGGAACTGCAACGGCGCATCGACGACGCGGGTCTCGGCGACAACGTGAAGCTGCTCGGCTTCGTGCCCGACGAGCATCTCGCGTCGCTGTATCGCGCGGCCGATATCAGCGTCGTGCCGACTGTCGCGCTCGAAGGCTTTGGCCTGATCACGGTGGAATCGCTCGCCTCGGGGACGCCTGTTCTCGTCACGCCCGTCGGCGGATTGCCGGAGGCGGTGGCGGGGCTCTCGCAGGATCTCGTGCTGGCTTCGACGGGAGCGGATGCGATTGCCGACGGGCTCGGCAAGGCGCTCGGTGGATCGATGAAGCTGCCCGATGCCGATGCGTGCCGTGCGTATGCGCGCGCGAATTTCGATAATCCGGTGATCGCGAAGCGCGTGGCTGCCGTGTATGGGGAGGCGATTCAGGCGGCGTAGGGGGCCACCCGGGCGGCAAGCAGCGAACAAAAGGAACGGCATCCTTGGCGTTCGCTTTTGTTCCTCGCTCGAAATGGCTGTGATGCCGGATGGAGGCGACCGACGAAGACATAGTTCGAACTATTGGAATTCGCGATCCCCTGCGTCACCGCAGCCTGCTTTAAAAGAACAAAGGGCGCTTCACACGCTGCTCAGCACCTCAGCGCGACACCCCATTCTCGTTTCGCGCGATATCCGCGTCGACCATCATCTTGCACAGCTGTTCGAGCGAAGTTCCCGGCGCCCAGCCCAGCTTCTCGCGCGCCTTGTCCGCGCAGCCGATCAGCAGATCGACTTCGGCAGGGCGGTAGTACCTCGCATTCACGCGCACGAGTGTCCTGCCTGTCCGCACATCGATACCCGTCTCGCGCTCGTTTCGGCCCGACCATTCGAGCTGATAGCCGGCCGCCGCAAACGCCATCTTCACGAAATCGCGCACCGTCTCCGTGCGATTCGTCGCGAGCACGTAGGTGTCGGGCTCGTCGGCCTGCAGCATGCGCCACATGCCTTCGACATATTCGAGCGCGAAGCCCCAGTCGCGCTTCGCATCGAGATTGCCCAACTCGAGCACGTCTGACTTGCCGAGCTTGATCTTCGCGACGGTGTCGGTGATTTTGCGCGTCACGAACTCGCGGCCGCGCAGCGGCGATTCGTGGTTGAACAGAATGCCGCTCGTCGCGAAGAGGCCATACGACTCGCGGTAGTTGATCGTCGACCAGTGCGCGAACAGCTTCGCGACGCCATACGGGCTGCGCGGATAGAACGGCGTGTCTTCGCGCTGCGGCACGGCCTGCACCTTGCCGAACATCTCCGACGTCGATGCCTGATAGAAGCGCATCTTCGGGTTCACCGTGCGAATGCCTTCGAGCAGATTCAGTACGCCGACGCCCGTCACCTGCGCCGTCGTCGACGGCTGATCGAACGATACGCCGACGAAACTCTGCGCAGCGAGGTTGTACAGTTCGTCGGCCTGCACGGTGTCGAGCAGGCGCAGCGTCGAGCCCGCGTCCGTGAGGTCGTGCTCGACGAGTTGCAGATTCGGGTCGTCCATGACGCCGAGCTCTTCCATGCGCCAGAAGTTGACGGAGCTTGTCCGGCGATACGTGCCCGTGACCTGATAGCCCTTGCCGAGCAGCAGTTTCGTCAGATAGGCGCCGTCCTGGCCGGATACGCCCGTGATGATGGCCTTGCGCTGATGGGTCATGAGTTGCCTTTCGTCGGGTTGCCTGAAGTTGAATGAAGGGGAGCGGCTGTGCGCGGACGCTGCGCTTGCCGTGGTCTCTGCGCGGATACGGCGGCGACGCCGAGCATCCGCTGCACGAGCGGATCGATCACCTGAAAGTCCTGCTGCGCCTTCACGCGATACAGCTCGGGCTTCGGATGCGCGCCGTCGGACATCTGCGCCTTCCAGTCGGCCATCGAGGAGATCGCCGCGTACTGGTCGACGAGCGGCACGTGCTGTTCGGCCGCGACGCGGCGCGTCATCGCGGCCATCGCGGCGAGTCGCGCGTTCAGCCGGCCGTCGGGCATCGGGTTCGACGTCTGCAGTACGGGCAGCTTGCCGAACGCCTGGGTAGCCTTCACGAGATCGGTCTCGGCTTCGTAGAACTGCTCGGGCGTCTGGTTGTGCATCACTTCGTTGATGCCGTAGTTGATCGTGACGATCTGCGCATTCGATGCGGCGAGGCGCGCTTTCCACGGCCCGTTGCGTCCGGGGCCCGTGCCGTCGCGCAGTTGCGAAGCCATCGTGCCGCCGACGCCGAAATTCGCCACCGTCACCCGCGCGCCGTATTTCGCGCGCAGCGCGTCCTGCAGATACGTCACCGCGTTGTCGGCCTGCGGCCCGCAACGGCCGTCGCTGCACGAAATGCCGAGCGTCGTCGAATCGCCATAGGCCTCGATCAACACTTGTGGCCGCGCGCTTTCGTCAGCATGCGAGAGGGCCGCTGTGGAAAGTGCGAGCGCGCACGCTGCCGCGCATAGCGAAAGTACGCGCTTCATGCGCTCGTCTTCGATGCTTCGCGTGCCGCGTGCAAGGCGTCTTCGTGTCGGCCGCTGCGTGACGCATCGCCGTGAATCAAACGCCGCTCGAACGCGAACCACGTGATGCTCGCGTAGACGAGCGTGATCGCGAGCGCGAACACAGCCGTCACATAGCGGTTGTCATGCAGCGGCCACAACGCGTAGAGCACGCTCAGGTGAATCAGGTAAATCGTGTAGCTGATCGTGCCGATATAGACGAGCACAGGGTTGCACAACGCGCGCTTCACGATGCCCTTGCTCTGCAACGCGATCACGACGATCGACGTGCACAGCACGAGCGATACGCTATACAGCGCGGCATTCGACAGCGGCGTATTGGCCGCGCGAAAACGCGGAAAATGCAGATGCAGCCACGCGAGCACGGCAAGCGCCGCGCACACGCCGAGCACTGCGAGCGGCTTGTAGGGCTCCAATGCGTCGGCATCGCGCCGCACGGCGACGGCGAGCAATGCGCCCGCCGCGAGCAGATCCATGCGGAACGGCGTCAGGTAGTAGATCGGCCAGAACGAATCGAACCACGGCGTCGCGACGGCGCGCAGCACGGGCACGAGCACGATCAGCGCAAGCGCCACGTAGCCGAGCGCGCGCTCGGGCACGAGCAGAATCATGAACGGCCAGAAGATATAGAACTGCTCTTCGACGGCAAGCGACCACAGCACGTTCAGGCTGTCGTGTCCGCTCTGTCCGAGCGCATCGCCGATATTCGTCGCGAAGAACGCATACCACTGCCACTGCTGCGCCCAGCCGAAACCGAACAGCAGCGACGACACGGCCATCAGCAACAGATAGGGCGGCAGGATGCGCCGCGCGCGACGCGCGTAGAAGTAGCCGAAATATGACTGCTTGCGCGCCTTGCGATCGAGCAGGATGCCCGTGATCAGAAAGCCGCTCAGCACGAAGAACAGATCGACGCCCATCCACAGCGGCGCCTTCAGCGCGTGCTGAGCAAAAACTGCGAGCACGGCAATCGCGCGCAGTCCGTCGAGCTGGACGATGCGCCTGCTGTGAGCAATCGATGCGGGCGGAGTGCTGGCTGTCATGAGCGTCCGTGTATGCGCCTGATCCGGCATTCGAAAGGCCATGCATGGCGCCGCAATGCGCTCGCCATGAAGACCGCAAATTGCGTTTGATTCTAGGTAAATAAAATGCCGAAAAAACGCGAATCAAATAAACGAATTGATTCGAATAAAAAGAAGTGAATTTTTATTCTCGTTTGCAACAGGTTGCGCATCGCTCACGGGCACCGAACAGCGCGCGCCACGCAATGCGACCAGGCAAATACGGGCTCTTTCGTGCAGCCGATCGACCGCAACCCATGCGCATCGAATTATTTCCGCATTCTTTTCCTGAAATTTCGATGCTCGAATAATTTCTGATTATTTGATCGATTTCGTCGCCATTGTTTGCACGTACCGTAAAGCGCTGATTGGATCATTGTGCATTGCTCTATTGCGGCGCCTTGTCGTTTCCCTGTTCTTTTGCAATCCGATGGGAAATGCCCGCCTTCGCTTCGACTGGACCGGAGAACCTGCATTGTCCCGACTCACGCTTGCACGCGCGATGTGCGCGTTTGCCTTCCTCGCGACGCTGCATGCATTCGCGGAACCCGCGCTGAACGTGCAGACGTCGTGGATCGGCAATACGTCCGGTTTTGGCGACGGCACATGGACGCAGATCAACATCACGGCCATCGCCGTCTCGCCCGACGGCAAGGTCTATACGAACGCGCCGTGGGACGAGAGCGGCGCGGAATCGAGCGTCTATCAGAACGGCAAGATGCTCGGCTTCGCGGGCGGCACGCATGGCTGGGGCAACAGTGGCGGCAACGCGATCGCGATCAACAGGCGCTATGCGTATGTGGCCGTCGGCGTAGGCAACGAGAAGGGGCATCTCGCCGGCGCGGGCGTGTGGCCGGACAAGGGGCGTCAGTGGTACGGCATTTCGCGGCGCGAGATCGGCGATACGAAGCGCGTCGCCGCATTCCAGCCCGTCGCGAACAGCCTCGATCCGCATGCGAAGGCGGCGGCCGCCTTCATGCTGGTGAACGACGTGCCGACGGGCACGCGCGGTGACATCAACGGTCTCGCGGCGAGTGACACGACGCTCTATGCGTCGAATACGTCGCTCGATCACATCGAGGTGTACGACGCCGCATCGATGCAGCGCAAGGCGCAATGGAGCGTGCGCGAGCCCGGCCGGATTGCGCGCGCGAGTGACGGCACGCTGTGGGTGCTGACGGATACGCTCGGCGACAGGCCGAAGGTCGCGCATCTCGACGCCAACGGCCGGCTTCTCGATGACGTATTGCCATTGCCCGCCCACACCGTTGCCGTCGATATCGCGATCGATCCACAAGGCCGCGTGCTGATCGCCGACAACGGTCCGCGTCAGCAGGTACTGTTCTTCGGCAAGCGCGACGGCCAATACGCACTCACTTCAACGCTCGGCGAACGCGGCGGCATTTTCGCGGGCGTTGCGGGACGTCCGGGTCCGCAGCGCTTCAACGGATTGACGGGCGTCGGCGTCGATGCGCGCGGCAACGTCTACGTGGCGACGAACGGCATCGGTCCGCGTTTCGAGCCGACGGGAGCCGGCCTCGGCGCAACGCTCGAAAGCTACGCGCCAGACGGCGGGCGTCTATGGCAGGTAGAGGGGCTGCTGTTCGTCGATGGCGCGTGGATGGACCCGTCGCGGCCCGACAGCGTCTACACGGGCAACAAGCGCTTCGAACTCGACCTGACGAAACCGCCGGGTCGGCAATGGACGTACGCGGGCTTTCTGACCAACCGCTTCAAGTACCCGGACGATCCCGTGCTCAACATCGATCAGTGGCCGGGCCTGCCCATCGCCCGCAAGCTTAAGGGCCATACGTTTCTGTTTCTCACGGACATGTATGCGGACCATCTGAAGATCTATCGCTTCGATGGCGGCCGCGACGGCGAGACGGCCACGCCTTCCGGCTTCATCGCGGGCCGCGAGCGGGCCGTGCTGAAGGTGCCGAACGCGCCTGCTGGCGGCGACTGGATCTGGCGCGACACGAACGGCAATGGCCGCTTCGATGCCGATGAATTCACGCCGAACACGACGGGCACGCGCCTCGCGGGCGGCTGGGGCTGGTGGGTCGACACGCACGGCGACATCTGGCGCGCGCGCGATTCGAAGGGCATCAACCGCTTCAGGTTCGGCGGTCTCGATGCGAAGGGCAACCCCATCTACTCGTACGTGGACATGACGGCCTATCCGGTGCCGCCGCCGTTCAGCGAAGTGAAGCGCGCGCTCTATGACCCGCAGACCGATTCGATGTACGTGACGGGCTACACGCCTGAAGCGCCGTTCGACCGGGGCTTCTGGAAAGAGGTGGGGCGCGTGCTGGTGCGCTACGACAAGTGGTCGGGCGGCAAGCCCGTGCCGCGTTACACGCTGCCGCTGCCGTGGGACACGAAGAGCAAGCCCGTATCGACGCTGATCGGCGTCACGGTCGAAGGCCAATACGTGTTCGCCGTCGAACCCGTGGGTACGGTCCACGTGTACGACAGGGACACGGGCACGTCCATCGGCACGATGCAGCCCGGACCTGAAGTGGGCCATGCATCCGGTTGGGTCGACGTGCCCAACGGCATCAGCGCGTATCGCCGCAACGATGGCGAGTACCTCGTGTTCGTCGAAGAAGACGCGCGCGGGAAAGTGATGATGTACCGCTGGAAACCAACGCCTCGCGCGTGAAGAGATGCCGCTTCTCCACCCACACGCTACCCGACACTAGCGTACCGATCCAAAGGTATCCGATGGACAAAGGCATCCTCAGAAACGTGGTGATCAACCTGATCGGACTGATCTTGCCGACGTTCGTATCGCTCGTCACGGTGCCGTCGTACATCAGGCTGCTGGGCGTCGAACGCTATGGCGTGATCAGCCTCGTGTGGACGCTGATCGGCTACTTCAGCGTTCTCGATCTGGGGATGAGCATGGCTGCGCAGAACCACATTTCGAAGGCGCGCGCATCGAACGGTGAAGACGCGTGCGAGCGGGTGTTCTGGAGCGCGACGTGGCTCAACCTGGCGACGGGGATCATCGGCGGACTCGTGATCTACTTCGGCGCGGCGCTCTATACCGCGTATTTTTCGAAGGTCTCGACCGGCTTGCAGCACGAGGTGTACAACGCGCTGCCGTGGCTCGCGGTGGCGATTCCGCTCGCGAACGTGTCGTGGGTTTTTGCAGGCGCGATCAACGGCGCGGAACGCTTCGGCATCTACAACGCGAACCAGACGCTCGGCACGTTCCTGTTTCAGCTGCTGCCGCTCGCCGCTGCATGGCTCATCGGGCCCACATTGCAGAACGTCCTCGCGGCCGCCGTCGTCGCGCGTCTCGCCGCGGCGATTCTCCTCGGGCGCTCCGCATTCAACGTGCTCGGCATCCGGCACATCCGCGCGCCGCAATTCAACGTCGCGAAGGGCCTGTTCAATTTCGGCGGCTGGATGCTGGTTGCGAGCCTCACGAACACAATCGCCGAGTCGCTCGATCGCGTGATGCTCGGCACAGGTCTCGGCGCGCGTTTCGTCACGTACTACACGGTGCCGCAGAATCTCGTCACGCGACTGAACATCGTGCCGACGGCCATGCTGCGCACGTTGTTTCCGCGCCTTTCGGCCGTGGGTCGCGACGATGCCGACGTCATCATGCGGCAGTCGCTCGAATTTCTGAACGGCGTATTCACGCCCGTTGCGCTCGTCGCGATCATCGTGCTCGAACCGTTCCTGCACATATGGGTGGGCAGCGAAGTCGCCGATGCGGCGGGCCCCGTCGGACGCATCCTGATCGTTTCCGTCTGGCTCGTCGGCCAGGCGAATCTCGCGCGCATCCTGATCCAGTCGCAGGTGCATCCGGCGACGGCCGCGCGCCTGGGCCTCTTCGAACTGCCGTTCTATGCGGGCGCGCTGTGGTTTGGCATTGCGCATTTCGGGCTGACGGGCGCGGCTGTCGTGGTCGCAGCGCGCGGCCTGTTCGATTACGTCGCGCTGCTGCGTCTGTCCGCCATTCATGCGCGTCCCATCGCGCTCGACATGCTCGCGCATCTCGCTTTCCTGGTGGGCACGCTGTGGCTCGCCGCATTGCTCTCAAGCCTGCCGATGGCCATTGCCGCGGGCGCGCTCGTCGTTGGCGCGAACGTCGCATGGTCGCTCACGATGACCCCTGCATTGCGCGATCTTGCGCGTTCGCTGCTTGCGCGTCTGAAGCTGCGACTCAATCCGAGGAATAGCGCATGAACCACGATATCGTAGAAGAAGACCTGTTGCGTCGCCCGATGACGCGCGATGCCACCGCCGATCCGTTCGCGACGCCGGTTGCGAAGCCGCCCGCCAAGCGACGTCAAGCGCGCGGCGACAGGCCCATGCGCATCGCGATCATTCACGACTGGCTCGTCACCTATGCGGGCGCCGAGCGTGTGCTCGAACAGATCGTCGCGTGCTTTCCGGATGCGGATCTCTTCAGCCTCGTCGACTTTCTCGACGTCGACGAGCGCGCGTTTTTGCGCGGCAAGCCCGTGACGACCTCGTTCATCCAGAAGCTGCCGCTTGCGCGCGCGAAGTACCGCGCGTATCTGCCGCTGATGCCGCTCGCGATCGAGCAGCTCGACGTATCCGCGTATGACGTCGTGATCTCCAGCAGCCATGCCGTCGCGAAGGGTGTGCTGACGGGCCCCGACCAGGTGCATATCAGCTACGTGCATTCGCCGATCCGCTATGCGTGGGACTTGCAACACCAGTACTTGCAGCAGTCCAGGCTCACGCGTGGCCCGAAATCCGCGTTCGCGCGGGTCATTCTCCATTACATGCGCAACTGGGATATTCGCACGTCCAATTCCGTCGATGCATTCGTCGCGAACTCAGGGTTCATTGCGCGCCGGATCAGGAAGGTCTATCAGCGCGAATCGGAAGTGATCTTTCCGCCCGTCGATGTCGATTCGTTTTCTCTTTGCGAAGAGAAAGAGGACTTCTATCTGACGGCATCGCGAATGGTGCCGTACAAGAAGATCGATCTGATCGTCGAAGCGTTCGCGAAGATGCCGCAGCACAGGCTCATCGTGATCGGCGATGGCCCGGACATGAAGAAGGTACGTGAGAAAGTACGTGAGAGAGCGGCGCCGAATGTGCAGATCATCGGCTATCAGCCATTCGAGGTGTTGCGCGATCACATGCGCCGCGCGAAGGCGTTCGTGTTCGCGGCGGAAGAGGACTTCGGCATTTCTATCGTCGAGGCGCAGGCGTGCGGCACGCCTGTGATCGCATACGGCAAGGGCGGGGCGCTCGAAACGGTGCGCGACGAATACGATCCGCATCCGACGGGCCTCTTCTTCAACGAGCAATCGGTCGATTCGATCATCGCGGCCGTCGAGGGCTTCGCGGACGATCCCACGCGCTTCAAGCCGGCCGATTGCCGCGCGAATGCCGAGCGCTTTTCGATCGGGCATTTTCGCGAGCGCTTCTTCGGTTTCGTGCGCGAGACGGTGCCCGCGCTGCAGCGCGCGACGCTGCCTTCGAACAATGTCGCCGTCGAAAAAAGCGCATACGGTCACGCATCGAGCGCATTGCGCGTGCTTGCGATCGACCAGAGCGGCGTGATGGGCGGCGCCGAACTGTCGCTGCTGGAAATCGTGAAGGCGCTCAAGGCGCGCGTCCAGGTCGTGCTGTTCGACGACGGGCCGTTTCGCGCGGCGCTGCGTCGTGAAGGCGTCGCGGTCGATGTGCTCGATCCCGGTGCGACGCGCGATATCCGCAAGCAGGGCGGCACGCCGCCGCTGATGAAAGCGGTCAAGGGCGTCGCGTCGCTGGTGCGCGAAACGGTCGAGCGCGCGCGTCATAGCGACGTGATCTACGCGAACACGCAGCGCGCGATGGTGATCGGCGCGCTCGCGGGCCGCTTCGCGCGGCGCCCGGTGGTCTGGCATCTGCGTGACATCGTGAGCCGCGAGCATTTCGGCGGCAAGCAGCTCGCGATCATCAAGTGGTGCGCGAAACTCGGCCTCGCGCATGTGATCGCGAACTCGGCCGCATCGGCGCGCGCGTTTGCGGAACTGACGAATTTCGGCGACACGCGTATCGATGTCGTATTCAACGGCATCTCGGCTGCGCCGTTCAACGCATTGCGCGACGTGCCGCAAAGCGTGCTGCGCGCGCGGCTCGATCTTCCGAACGATGCATTTCTCGTCGGTTCGTTCAGCCGGCTCGCGCAATGGAAGGGGCAGCATGTGCTGCTCGAAGCGATGGTGCTCAACCCCGGCATGCATGCGGTGCTGGTGGGCGCGCCGCTTTTCGGCGAGAACGCGTACGAAGCGCGGTTGCACGCGTTCGTCGCATCGCACGGACTGAACGATCGCGTGCACTTCCTCGGTTTCCAGGACGATGTTGCCGCGTGCATGTGCGCCGTCGATGTCGTCGCGCATACGTCGATCACGCCGGAGCCGTTCGGCCGCGTGATCGTCGAAGGGATGCTCGCGCGCCGCCCCGTGGTGGCCGCGCGCGCGGGCGGCGTGACGGAGATCGTCGACGACAACGTGAACGGGCTGATGTGCACGCCGGGCGATGCACACACGCTCGCCGATACGCTCGCCGAACTGCGCGCCAATCCGGCGCTGCGCGAGCGGCTCGTTGCGCAGGGCTATCAGACGGCCGTGCGCAAGTTCGGCACGCAGGCGTATGTGGAAGGCGTCGAGCGGATTCTGATGAACGTGGCGGGCGAGAAGGCAGGACTTGCGAGCTGAAAAAAGGCCGGCGCAATGAAGTTCACGCCGGCCATTTCGCTCGAGCTCGAACGAATCACAGTTATCGAACAGTTTTGGATAGCGGACGCATCGATCAACGCGCCCGCGCAGCGGCAGGCCGCAAGCTCGCGGACCATTTCATCGCGGGCAGTTCGACGCAGCGATAGAAGACCCACGCCACCGCGATCGCGACGAGCATGAAGGCGAATGTCGGAAAGATCGACGTTTGCAGTGCCGAGCGATACAGCAGCGACGAGAGCAGCACGAAGATGGGCAAGTGGATCGAATACAACGAAAAGCTGAAGTCACCGAAGCGCGACAGCAAGAGAACGACAGGCGCATGCTTCTCGCTGCGGTCTTGATGCCGGCTCTTCAGCGCTTCGGCCAGATAGCATGCAAAGCCGAGCGCCCACAGTTGAAATGCGATGTACTGACCGAAGTGGAAAGCGGCACAGCCGAGCGCGGTGAACATCAACGCCGCGCCATACATTCGCCACGGCATGCGCGTGCGCGACGGATCGCGCTTCACCTGCAACTCTGCGATCCACGCGCCGAGCGTCCACGAGAACCAGAACGACGTGAAGAACTGCACGTCATTGCGCTCGAACATGAAGGCAGAAGCGACATTGACGAACACGACGAGCGCCAGCACGGGCATCATGCCGAACCTGCGACGCAGCGCGAACAGCAGCGGATAGACCGCGTAGAACTGCACTTCGAGCGAAAGCGTCCAGAGCGCGCCGTTCGAACCGTACGTCTTGCCCGCTACGCCTTGCAGCGAAAACAGGTTGACGAGAAAAGCTTTCGGTCCGATATCGAGGATCTTGTGATTGACGGGCGGAAAGTGCAGGCTCGTCCAGTCGAGCGCCAACGTAAGCAGCAGCGCGGCGACCAGCACGGGATAAATGCGCGCAAGGCGGCGCGCCCAGAAATTCGCTGCGTCGAGCCGGTAAGCGGGATTGTCCGCGAGCCGCTGCGCCGCGCCGCGATGAATGCAATAGCCGCTGATGACGAAAAAAATCGGCACGCCTGCCGAGCCCCACGCGATCGGAAGCGTCAGGTAGGAAACGATCGTATTCAGGCCGAGCGATTTGTCCGCGAACTGATGAAAGCTCTGCATGCCGATCCACTCGACCTGCCGGCAATGAAAGTAGGCGACCAGCAGCGCAGCGAATCCGCGCATCGCATCGATGACGTGTTCGTTGTCGACGGCCTTCGTCGCGCTGCGCGCCGCCGTCGTCAATGAAAGGGGCGAGTGGGTGGCGTCCAGTGCTGTATCGCTCATGCGCGATCCTCGTTCGTTGATGACCCGATGACGCGCGGCCTTTCACGACGCAGCACGCCGATTGCCTATCGTAGGGGAACGGTCGTGCAAAAAATCGATAAAAAATCATTCAATAATTTAGCGATTGTTTTCCGATGTGGAGAGAATGGCGCAATCCGGTTAGTCGATGAAATTATTTGACGCTTTTTTCATGTTAGGTTAATGCCGGCAAACTTTTGACAGGGGTAGGGTCATGAACCTGCATTTGCTCGCCGGCGTTGCCGTGCTGTTGCTGCTGATAGGCGTTTCCGCATATCGCGAAGCGCTGCGCAACGAGCCGATCAGCCGTATCCGGATGACTCCGGAAAACATGCCGCAATTCGAGGACAACGAGTGAGTGTCGCGTGCCCGGACTTTGCGCATGCCATAAGCAAGATTTACGTCGCACATGCAATTGACTGAATCAGATCGCGTCATTATTTCCGATGTATTCCATATAATGGTTTGGCCCGCGAAATGAATCGATAATGAATTGTGGAGTCGTTTTTGTGACTCGTTCCGACTGATTTTGCGCTAGTCTTTTCTGGGCACGACATCGCGCGCCGCCAGTCCTGGCGATTGCATACATTCAATCAACCGAGTGGAAATGCACACCATGCTGAAAGTCACCAAAGCCGTCTTCCCTGTCGCGGGTCTCGGAACACGTTTTTTGCCCGCTACGAAGGCGAGCCCGAAGGAGATGCTGCCCATCGTCGACAAGCCGCTGATCCAGTATGCGGTCGAAGAAGCCATTGCCGCGGGCATCACCGAGATGATCTTCGTCACGGGCCGCAGCAAGCGCGCAATCGAAGATCACTTCGACAAGTCCTATGAGATCGAAGCGGAACTCGAAGCGCGCGGCAAGGAGCAACTGCTCGACCTTGTGCGCAGCATCAAGCCGTCGAACGTCGACTGCTTCTACGTGCGTCAGGCGGAAGCGCTCGGCCTCGGTCATGCCGTGCTTTGCGCGGAAAAACTGGTCGGCGAAAGCCCGTTCGCCGTCATTCTCGCGGACGATCTGCTGCACAGCGAACAGCCCGTGATGAAGCAGCTCGTCGACGTGTTCAACCACTATCACAGCTCGGTGGTCGGCGTCGAAACCATTGCGCGCGAGGCGAGCCGTTCGTATGGCGTCGTCGACGGCAAGGAATGGGAAGAAGATGTGATCAAGCTGTCGGGGATCGTAGAGAAGCCCGCGCCCGAGAAGGCGCCGTCGAATCTCGGCGTGGTCGGCCGCTATGTGCTGATGCCGACGATCTTCCGCCACATTCGCGCGCTGAAGCCGGGCGCAGGCGGCGAGCTGCAATTGACGGACGCATTGGAATCGCTGCTGACGGAAGAGCAGGTGCTGGCCTACCGTTACTTCGGCACGCGTTTCGATTGCGGCAGCAAGCTCGGCTATCTGAAGGCCACCGTCGAATTCGCGCTGCGTCACCCGGAAGTGCGCGCGGAGTTCGAGGACTATCTGCAAAGCTATCTGCCGATGCATCTGACGGCAGCCGCTGCCTGAAAGCAGCGTCTATGGCGGCGCCATCGTCTCTACCGGCCGTCGCCATGCGCAACGGTGCGCGCGAGCGCACGCGCGGTCCGCTTCACGCGTGCCCGCTCGCCGGCGACGCGCGTGCGAGTATTGCGCGCACGTCGTCGTCGGTGGTTTCGCCGAAATCCGCATAGAACTGGCTCACGCTGAAGAAGAGTTCTGGCGACGCCACGCAGACAAATTCGTCGACATCGCTGACGATGCGTTCGGCCGCGTCATACGGCGCGACGGGCAACGCGGCGACGATTTTCGCGGGGCCGCGCGCACGCAATGCGCGCGCTGCCGCCTTCATCGATGCGCCCGTGGCGAGTCCATCGTCGACGACGATGGCGATGCGGCCCGCAACGTCGACGCTCGCGCGCTGCGGATCGCGAAAGAGCGCCTCGCGTCGCGCGAGCTGCGCTTTCTCCTCTGCCAGCACGCGGTCGAACTCCGCCTGCGAAACGCCCGTTTCGCGCATCAATTCTTCATCGAGGCAGAGCGCGTCGCCTGACGCGATGGCCCCCATTGCCAGTTCCGGTTGCCACGGCACGCCCAGTTTCCTGACGACGAGCACGTCGAGCGGCGCGCCGAGCGCGCGCGCTACTTCATACGCGACGGGCACGCCGCCGCGCGGCAGCCCGAGCACGACCACGTCGTCGCGCTCTGCGTATTGCTTCAGCTGATCGGCGAGCGCGCGGCCCGCGTCGGCACGATCGGCAAATCGACAGAACATGATTCGCTCCCACGTCCGCTACATATCCGTTCATTCACTATAGGACGTTGAGCATCGAGAGTGCCGACTCCTGCAACGGACGCAACACGCGATTCAACGCGGCTTCCGTCGTTTCCTTGCCCATCGGCATGTTCGTGCTGAGCGCCGCGACGACTTCGCCGTGGCGGTTCTTCATCGGCACCGCCACGCCGCGCACGCCAATATCGAGTTGCTGCTCGATCACGGCGAAACCATCGGCCTGCGCGCGGCGGATCTTTTCGAGCAGCCCCGTTTTGTTCGTCACCGTGTGCGGCGTAAAGGGCGCGAGTTCCGTCTCGTTGAGCCAGGTCTGCATCGCTTCCTGATCGCGGTGATACGCGAGCAGCACGACGCCCGGCGATGTGAGCGGGGCAGGCACGCGCGCGCCGAGCACGAAGCCCGTCGTCATCACGCGCGACGTGCCGTTGCGCGCGATGAACACCAGTTCCCAGCCGTCGAGCACGCTCACATAGACCGACTCGTTGATCGTCGCGCTCAGTTGCTGCAAATAGGGCTGCACTGTCTTGGGCAGACGCGCCGAGTCGAAATACGACCAGCCGACGCGCAGCACGCGAGGCGTCAGTCCGTACAGCTTGCCGTCGCCCTGCACGTAGCCGAGATGTTCGAGCGTCAGCAGATAGCGGCGCGCGGCCGTGCGCGTCATACCCGTCAGTTGCGCGGCCTGGCTCGGCGTGAGGCGCGCGTGCTCGCTGTCGAACGACTCGAGAATGGCGAGCCCTTTTTCGAGCCCCGCGATCCAGTCCCGTTTGTCCAGTGGCGGTCGGTTCATAGCAATTACCCTGATTCTGCGCGTTTAACGCATCTGTACGCGCGATTATCGCGCGAACGATGCGATTTGTTCTTGGGGCGACAGGCGTTTCCCTCATAGCATCCAATCACGCGCCGAGGCAATACCGATGCCTCGAACGCCCGACCAAAACCTTGGAGACACGCGATGATTACCCCGATGCCCCGCCTGGTGCTAACCCGAAAAGCGCGCGCTGAACGCACACGCGCGTGCGATTATCGAACGCTTTCGGCATCGGGAGCATTGCCCGCCCACTGACGCCTGCCTATTCTTGAGCCACTTTCAGCGCCCGGCTCAGCAACCCGCGCTGCAAACACGATATCCGAGACATCCGTCATGACTTTCGCCCTTCGTTCCACCGAATCCCCGACATACGTGAGCGCCGAAAAGAGCCGCGCGCGCAAGGCCGCCCTCGGCAGCTTCGTCGGCGCCGTCGTCGACTGGTACGACTTTCTGCTGTACGGCATCGTCGCCGCGTTGATCTTCAACACCGAGTTTTTCCCCAACATCAGTCCCGCGATGGGCACGCTCGCGGCGTTCGGCACGTTCGGCGTCGGCTTTCTGTTCCGTCCGCTCGGCGGCTTCGTGTTCGGCCACTATGGCGACCGCCTGGGCCGCAAGCGCATGCTCGTGCTGACGGTGATGATGATGGGCCTCTCGACCGCGTTGATCGGCCTGTTGCCGACCTTCGCTTCGATCGGCTGGTGGGCGCCCGTGCTGCTCGTGCTGCTGCGCGCGGTCCAGGGCTTCGCGGTCGGCGGAGAGTGGGGCGGGGCGGCGCTGATGGCCGTCGAGAGCGCGCCCGAAAAGAAGAAGGCGTTCTATAGCAGCGGCGTGCAGGTCGGCTATGGCGTCGGGCTGATTCTCGCGACGGGCATCGTGTCGATCCTCACATCGACGCTCGACAACGATGCGTTCAAGGCATGGGGCTGGCGCATTCCGTTCGTGTTTAGCGTGGTGCTGGTGCTGATCGGCCTGTGGGTGCGATCGAGCATGGAGGAGTCGAAGGAGTTCGTCGAGAGGGTCGAGAAGACGCATCACCGCGCGCGTCTGCCCATCTTCGACGCGTTGCGCGAAAACCCGAAGGCGTTCCTGCTGATCATCGCGCTGCGTCTCGCCGAACTGTTCACGATGTACATCGTGACGGCCTTCGCGCTCAGCTATTCGACGAGCAACCTCGGCATGCCGCGTCAGTTCTTCCTGAACGTCGGCCTGCTGGTCGGTGCCGTCAGCATCGTGACGATCCCGCTCTTCGCGCTCGCCGCCGACCGCTTCGGCCGCCGCCGCGTCTATATCACGGGCGCCGTGATCGGCATGCTGTCGGCCGTGCCGTTCTTTCTCGCGCTCGATGCGCGCTCGACGCTGTGGATCGTGGTCTTCGCCGTGATGCTCGCGAACGTCGCGCACGACATGGTGGTGAGCGTCCAGCAACCGATGTTCACAGAGCTCTTCGGCACCGAGTTCCGCTATAGCGGCGCGGGCGTCGGTTATCAGGTGGCGAGCGTGGTCGGCGGCGGCTTCACGCCGTTCATCGCGGTTGCGCTCGTCAGCATGGCGGGCGGCTCGTGGCACCCCGTTGCAGCGTATCTGGCGATCGGCTGTCTGCTGTCGGTGCTCGTTGCGTGGAAGATGAAGACGCGCTAACGCGAGGACTCCGCAACGACTACGAACATCGCACACGGGCATTGCACGTAGCTATCGCTCGCATGCATCGCGCCGCGGCTTGTGAACGATACGTAGAACGCGGCGCGCAGCATCGCGCGTTTTATCGAAGAAGGTTTTGCCATGAATCACGATCCGAATCAGCCTTGCATCATCTCCGTCGCGATCACGGGCTCCGTGCCGCGCAAGAAGGACAACCCGGCCGTGCCGATCTCGGTGCCCGAACAGATCGAGAGCACGCACGAGGCATATGAAGCGGGCGCGACGCTCGTTCATCTTCACGTGCGCGACGAAGACGAGCGATCGAGTTCCGACCGCAACCGTTTCGCGGAGCTCCAGGAAGGCATCCGCAAGCACTGCCCGGACATCATCATCCAGTTCTCGACGGGCGGCCGCGGCCGTTCGTTCGAGCAGCGCGGCGCGATGCTCGATTTGCGCCCCGACATGGCGTCGCTCGCGACGGGCTCGGTGAACTTTCCGACGACCGTCTACGAGAATCCGCCCGATTTCGTTCGCGCGCTCGCTCAGACGATGCTCGATTACGACGTGAAGCCTGAAATCGAAATCTTCGATCTGGCGATGCTGTACAGCACCGTCGATCTGGTTCAGCAAGGGCTGTTGAAAGAACCCGTGCACGTGCAGTTCGTGATGGGCGTGAAAAACGCGTTGCCCGCGCGGCGCGAGATTCTCGAATTCGAAGTCGCGCAACTGCGCAAGCTGCTGCCGACGGCGACGTGGACGGCAGCCGGCATCGGTCGTCACCAGCTCGAAGTGAACTACTGGACGCTCGAAATGGGCGGGCACTGCCGCACGGGTCTCGAAGACAACGTGCGCTGGGACAAGGACACGCTTGCGAAGAGCAATGCGCAACTGGTCGAGCGCGTCGCGAAGCTGTGCGGCGAATTCGGCCGTCCCGTCGCGACCGCGAAACAGGCTCGCGAGCTGCTGTCGCTCAAGCCCGCGGCTTAGAAACGAATCTTCACTGACGTCATACCCATGCTTCGCTCCATTGCCACCGTGTCCGTCAGCGGCACGCTCGTCGAGAAGCTCGCCGCGATTCGCGCAGCGGGCTTCGACGGCGTCGAGATCTTCGAGAACGACCTGCTGTATTTCGACGGCTCGCCCGCCGACATCCGCAAGCGTTGCGCCGATCTCGGCCTGCAAATCATGCTGTTCCAGCCGTTTCGCGATTTCGAGGGGGTATCGAAGGAGCGGCTCGCGCAGAACCTGAACCGCGCGCAGCGCAAATTCGAGTTGATGCACGAGCTCGGCACCGATCTCGTGCTCGTGTGCAGCAACGTCAATGCAAACGTGATCGCGGACGATGCGCTGATCGTCGATCAGCTTGGCCAGCTTGCGCTACTCGCCGAGCGCGAAGGGGTGCGCGTCGGCTTCGAGGCGCTTGCGTGGGGCAAGCATGTGAATTCGTATCGTCACGCATGGCGGCTCGTCGATGCCGTCGATCATCCGAGCCTCGGCGTGATACTCGACAGCTTTCACACGCTGTCGCTCGGCGACCCGATCGATCCCATCGCCGACATTCCGGGCGAGCGCATCGCATTCGTGCAGATCGCGGATGCGCCCCTGCAGAAAATGGACGTGCTCGAATGGAGCCGCCACTATCGATGCTTTCCCGGGCAGGGCGATTTCGACGTGGCGGGCTTCGCGGATCGCGTGCTCGCAACGGGTTATCGAGGACCGTTTTCGCTGGAGATTTTCAACGACGGCTTTCGTGCCGCGCCGACTGCCGCGACGGCCGCCGACGGCTATCGCTCGCTGCTGTATCTCGAAGAGCAGGCCGCGCGGCGACGCGTCGCGCCCGAGGCACAGCAGCCTTTGTTCACGCCGCCCGTGCCGCCGTCGATTTCGGGTTTTCAGTTCATCGAGTTCGCCGTCGATTCGACGAGCGCGCCGCGTCTCGCGCAACGCTTTGCCGAAGCAGGATTTCATGCGGCGGGCCGGCATCGATCGAAAGACGTGACGCTCTATCAGCAAGGCGATGCGTCGATCGTGCTCAACGCCGAGACCGATTCGTTCGCGAGCGAGTTCTTTCATACGCATGGTTTGTCGCTGTGCGCGTCGGCGTTTCAGGTCGACGATGCGGCGCGCGTGTTCGAGCGCGCGACGTCGTTCGGCTATGCACCGTTTTCGGGCCGCGTCGGGCCAAACGAGCGCGTCGTGCCCAGCGTGCGTGCGCCCGATGGCAGCCTGCATTACTTCGTCGATGCGCGGCCCGACGAGCCGACACTCTATGAAGCCGACTTCGTTCTGAACCCGCCCGCGCCCGATGCCGCGCATTCGCCGGCAGAGCAAGGCGCGCTCGAGCGCATCGATCACGTGTGCCTGAACCTGCCCGCCGATGCGCTCGACACCTGGGTCCTGTACTTCAAGGCCGTATTCGGCTTCGAGGCCGAGCCCGCGTGGCTGCTTCCCGATCCTTATGGACTCGTGCGCAGCCGCGCAGTGCGCAGCGCCGACGGCTCCGTGCGCATCGTTCTGAACGCATCGCAAGACGGGCACACGTCCGTTGCCGAGTCGCTGCATACGTATCGCGGCTCGGGCCTGAGTCACGTGGCTTTCGTCACCGACGACATCTTCGCCGCTGTCGAACAGTTGCGCGCACGCGACGTTCGGCTATTGAAGATCCCGCCAAACTATTACGACGACCTTGAAGCACGTTACGATTTCCCTGATGACATGGTGACGAAGATGCGCGATGCCCACGTGCTCTACGACAGGGATGCGCAAGGCGGCGAGTTCTTCCATGTCTACACGGAGCAGATGGACGGCCGCTTCTTTCTCGAGGTCGTCCAGCGCGCGGGTGGATACGACGGATACGGCGCAGTCAACGCACCCGTGCGGCTCGCTGCACAAGCTCAACGTAAGAACGGCTCGACGACATGAAAGCGGTGCGCATTGGCAGTAACCCTTAGCGGTCCTCGCAATACCCCTGTTTTCCAGCGTTAATTCGGCTTTCCCAGCAATTCCACGCGGCACTGGCGGCGACGGTCTTCGTGTGTCCGTTCGTTTGTTCGCCGCCGACACGCAATGCGAAGCATCGTCATAACAGTCAAACATAAAGAGGACTTGGAGATGAAAAGACGTTACCCCGAAGTCAAAGCGGCATTGGCCGGCGCAGCGATGCTGGCCTCGATACCCGCGTTCGCGCAGAGCAGCGTGACGCTGTACGGCATCGTCGATAACGGCATCGGCTATCAGTCGAGTTCGACGACGCTCGGCTCGACGTCGGGCGGCCACTCGGCGTTCAAGATGATCACGGGCGTATGGGCGGGCAGCCGCTTCGGTCTGAAGGGCGCGGAAGACCTGGGCGGCGGCACGAAGGCGATCTTCACATTGGAAGAAGGCTTCAGCGGCAATAACGGCGCGATGTCGACGTCCAACCTGATGTTCAGCCGCCAGGCCTTCGTCGGCGTGACGAATGCCACGTATGGCACGCTGACGGCGGGCCGTCAGTATGCGTCGTACTACCAGCTGCTGTCGCCGTATAGCCCGACGACGTGGCTCACCGGCTTCTACGGCGCGCACCCCGGCGACGTCGATGGCCTCGACACGATCTATCGGGCGAACAACACGCTGCTGTATATGTCGCCGTCGCTCTACGGCTTCAAGTTCAGCGGCTCATATTCGTTTGCGGGCGTGCCGGGCAGCGTGAACCAAGGCTCGACGTGGAGCACGGCAATCCAGTACGCGCAGGGGCCGGTCGGTATTGCCGTGGGCTTCTCGCGGATCAACAACTCGACGGTCGGCGGCGGCGCATTCGGCGCCGATTCGACGACGTCGAATGCGGGCGCGCAGACGGGTGTTTCGGCTGTGACCAACGGCTATCGCACGGCGCAGGCGCAGCAGCGCTTCGCAGTCGGTCTCGGCTACACGTTCAGCAACCAGTTCGACATCACGGCAACGTATACGAACGTGCAGTACATTCCGGGCGCCGGCTCGGCGTTCCACAGCGAGGCGATCTGGAACACGGGCGGCATCGTGCTGCACTGGAAGCCGACGGCCGCATGGGACTTCGCGACGGGCTACAGCTACACGCGCGCGACGAAAGCCAACGGCATCGCGAGCAGCGCGCAGTACCAGCAGTTCAACCTGTCCGAGTACTACTCGCTGTCGAAGCGCACGGGACTGTATGCGTTGGAGGCCTATCAGCGCGCGAATGGCCAGACGCTCGGCAACAACGGTGCCGGCAATATCATCAACGCAACGGCGACGCTCGGCGACGGCTTCAATTCATCGCCTTCGTCATCGCGCAGCATGGTCGGCGTGGGCGTGGGTATCGTGCACCGGTTCTGACGCCGATTGTTGTTCATGCATCGGAATCAGCAAAAAGCGCCGCATTTGCGGCGCTTTTGTTTTTCATGCGTGAATCTCGCGCAGAATTGCATGTGACGACAACTTCACTGTGATCGGCGCGTATCAGGACCGCAGTTTGCTTATGGCGTCGGCTACTGCCGCGCGTCGCGCGTTTCATTGCGAAAGCGCGCATATCGCGCGGAGCATCAAGAAAGGGCCATCAAGAAAGTGCATGATATGCGCACGGCAGTGGGTGGCCGGCCGGGATGAAGATGCTCGTCGGCTGCTACAATCCTGCGTCATTGCAATACAGGTGAACACATGGGCTTTGAACAACTGGCGAAGCTGAGGGACGAACTCGCCAAACAGGCAAACGCGCAGCGCAAGCAAAAGCAGGCGGCGAAAGAGCAGGCGACCCGGACGGGCGCCAAGGATGCCAAAGCGAAGGACGCACAACCCCGGGACGCCAGGCCGGCGGCAAAGCCTGCCGCGAAGCCGGCCGGCAAGCCAGCGGGCAAGCCGGCACAGGCACGGCCGGCCGCGCGGCAAAATCCCGTCGATCCCGTCGTGCATACCATCGGCAAATTGCAGAAGCGCTTTCCGCTGGCGTTTCCGAAGAATCCTGCGCCGAAGGTGGCGCTGAAGATCGGCATTCTCGAAGACCTGCTTGCGCAAGCGGGCGATCTGAAGCTGACCGAGCAGGAAATCCGCGACGCCGTGAGCACCTGGTGCCGCGGCAGCCGCTATTGGGCGAGCCTGACGGAAGGCGC
This sequence comes from Paraburkholderia diazotrophica, assembly GCF_038900755.1. Classification (GTDB taxonomy): domain Bacteria; phylum Pseudomonadota; class Gammaproteobacteria; order Burkholderiales; family Burkholderiaceae; genus Paraburkholderia; species Paraburkholderia diazotrophica_A. The sequence continues at coordinate 67,545 of NZ_JBBPEN010000005.1, read as the reverse complement.
GCCGCGCGTCGATCTGACGGGCACCGAAACCGGCAAGGTCACGGCATCGGATTCGGCGTTTGCGCGCCGTCGCTCGGGCGGTCGGACGAAGCCCGCCAAGCCGGAGGGCGAAGCAAATGCCGTCGCGAAGGCTGCGGAGGACGGTGGCAAGCCGGAGCCGGAAAGCGCTGCCGCCGATGAAGGCAAGGCGTCTTCCGAAGCGGATCAGGCTCGCGGCTGATAGTCCGTTAGCCGAGCGGGGCGCGAAAAGGGGCAGCGAAAGGGACGGGGAAAGGGGCGGGGAATGAATGCCCTGAGCGATGACAAATCGGGCGACACATCCTCGCCGCCCATTTCTGCGTCATGCAGCGCGCGCCGCGTGCGTCACGTGCGCTCGATATCCTTGATTTTTCGTGCCGGCACGCCGCCGACGAGCGTGTAGGCCGGCACGTCCTTCGTCACGACGGCTCCTGCGGCAACCACCGCCGCCTCGTGAATCGTCACGCCGGGCAAGATGGTGGCGCCCGCACCGATCCACACCTTGTTTTCGATGCGGATCTCCTGGTGATCCAGTCCGCGCCCGAGCTCGGGTTCGAACACGAGACCATGCGTCGCCGTCTCGAACGACACACGCGGTCCGATCTGCACGTCGACGCCGATCGAGATCCGGCTGTTGCGACACGCGAGGCGCGTATCGGCGTTCAGATACGCGCGGTCTCCGATCGAAATGCCGCGGAGCGTTTCCTCGTTGAGGCTCATCTCGACATTCAACGGTCCGATGATCGTCACGTCCTTGCCGATCATCATGCCTGCCTTGCGGTACATCGAAGCGCGCGTGCGGTTGAAAGGGCCGTACATCGGCATCATGTTGCCGAGGCTCATGAAGATGTGTCGTTTCAGTGCCGTCAGTAGCTTCATCGTTCTCCCTCGATTACCGCGCATCGTGCCGTCCTCGCGCGGTCGAACGTCGCCGTGCCCGGTGAGGCGCACGCGCGGGTAGGTTGTTCTGACTTCAGCCGTTCTTTGAAGGACATGTCGATAACCCCGGCTCGCTCGATGGACCGTTGCCATCGAACCGCCTGGTTCGACTAAAAGTGTGATCTTACCGATCGCTTGCACCGGCGAGCCCGCTTCGTCCCTCAAGTGGCCCATTCAGAAGGGGTTTTGGCGCGAAGTCAGGCGTCATGCGCTGCGACGTCGACGCAATCGCACGATGCGCGTCGGAATGTTCCCCTTTTCGCCTTGACCAGCGCTGTATCGACGCTCTGCCATCATGCGCAGGCGGTCCGGCATTTCGCTATGCATAACGCAACGCCGTTCGCGACAGCGAGCGCGTAGCTTCGACACGCCATGCGCCGTTGGCCTGACTACGTTTGGGCTGAACTTTCGCGCATGCCTTCTCTTGCCCTGAATCGGTCGCTCATCGCAGTCCTGTGACGCTCTGCCGGACGGTCCAGCAACGCCCTGAAAACGGCCCCGAAGGCCGGACTGCATGCGCCTCTACCCCCTCAAAGGACAGGGTGCGCACAAAACGTATTGGCATAGCATTGCGCCACGAACTGCCTGATAAACATCAGCAATCCCCGAACCCGGTCGAGTCGAACAGGAGACAAGCAGCATGCATATCGGCATCAACATGGGGTATATCGCCACCGTCTTCACACCAGCCCAGGAAATCGAATACGCACAGGAGGCGGAGCGACTCGGCTACCGTTCGCTGTGGGTCGGCGAGCCGTATGGCAACGACGCAGCAACGGTCCTCGCTGCACTTGCGGCCTGCACGAAGCGCATTCAGATCGGCGCGGGCATCTTTGCGATTCCCGGCCGAACGGCTGCCATGACGGCACAAACGGCCGCGACGCTCGACTGGCTCTCGAACGGACGCCTGCTGATGGGCCTCGGCCCAAGTGGCACGCAAGTCTCGGAAGGCTGGCACGGCGTGCCGTTCGCAAAGCCGCTGTTGCGCACCCGGGAATACGTCGACGTGATCCGCATGATTCTGCGCCGCGACAAGCCGCTCGAGTACCACGGCGAGACGATACGCCTGCCGCTGCCAGGGACCGAGGGCAAACCGCTCAGGCTGATCATGCATCCGGTGCGTTCCGCTGTGCCGATTCTGCTCGCCGCGCTCGGTCCGAAGAACATCGAATTGTGCGGCGAGATCGCCGACGGCTGGCTCCCATTCTGGTTCGCGCCCGAGCACGCAGCGACGCTGCGCGCGCCGCTGGAGGCGGGCGCGCGCGCGGCCGGCCGCGACCCGTCCTCGATTGACGTCATGGTCAACGTGATCGCTCATATCGACGACGACCTCGCGCGGGCACGCAACACGATGCGGCCGAAACTTGCGTTGTACGTCGGCGGCATGGGCTCGAAGGAAAACAACTTCTACAAGACGCTCGTGAGCTCGTATGGCTATGGCGACGTCGCCGAACAGGTCCAGGAGCTTTATCTGTCCGGACGCAAGGCCGAGGCAGCCGCGCTGCTGCCCGACGAACTCGTCGACATGGTGACGCTTTGCGGCCCCGCTGACCGGATCGCAGAGCGGCTGCACGCGTATCAGAACGCCGGTGTCCATACCGTCATCCCGATGTTCGAGACGAGCAATGTCGAGGAGAGGATGTCGCAACTGCGAGCGTTCGTCGATATCGCGAAGCGCTCCGGTTGCGTGACATTGAGCCTCGATGATTGAACCGGCCATCGCTTGAGTGGGCACGAGCGGGACGGGCGATACGTCACCGGAGCGTGACGTGCCCGGACTTGAGCAGCACACCGGCAGCACAGCGAAATGTGCGCGGCGCCGGAGTGCGCATAGCCAACACGACGCGGCCATTCAGGGTCGCGAGAATCGAACAGACACGCGAAGGGCAACATGGTGCAACAGCAAAAACCGACGATCGCCGTGCTGGGCGGAACGGGCAATGAAGGCAGCGGGCTCGCATTGCGCTGGGCGCAGGCCGGCTACAGGGTCATCATCGGCTCGCGCAACGCCGAGAAGGCCGCGCGCATATGCGCGGAACTCAACGATGTGCTCGGCCACGCGGCGTTGACATGGCAGGACAATCCGACTGCCGCGCGGGCAGCCGACATCGTCGCGCTGACGGTGCCGTATGCGGCTGCACGCGCCACGGCCGATGAGGTGCGCAGCAGTCTCGGCGGCAAGATTCTGATCGACGCGACCGTGCCGCTCGTTCCGCCCAAAGTCGCACGCGTGCAACTGCCCGAGGGCGGTTCGGCCGTCGCGCAGATGCAGGCGCATCTCGGCGCAGACGTGCGCGTTGTCGCGGCATTCCAGAACGTCTCGGCGCATCATCTGCGCGATCTCACGCATGAGGTCGCATGCGATGTGCTCGTATGCGGCGACGACATCGACGCGCGTGACACCGTCATCGGTCTCGCGCGCGCGATCGGCCTGCGTGCGTACCATGCGGGGCCCATCTGCAACGCCGCGGCTGCGGAGGCATTGACCTCGGTGCTCATCGCCATCAATTCGCGCTACAAGATTCCGGGTGCGGGCATTCGTATCACCGGTTTCGAAGCCGATCCTCACGCGCACGAGCAATGAAGCTGCGGCAACCGAAGCCGATCGTTTCGACGGCAATGGCAGTCGTCGCGCTTTTATCCGCGGGCGATGTTCTTGCGGCACGTGTGCGCGACGCGCGCGATCGGTCCGGCATGAGAGCGAACGCATGAAACCCTGGCTCGTCGTACCCGTTCGATCGATACGCAGCGGCAAGCAACGCCTCGCCGGCGTATTGAGCGAGCACGAACGCGTTCGTCTCAACACGATGCTGCTCGAGCATGTGCTGGCCGAGGCCTCGCGGTTTCCCGGACGCGGACGCACGCTCGTCGTGACGCGCTGTGCCGAGGTAGCGGCTGCGGCGCACAGGGCGGGCGTCGAGTGGCTCATCGAGCGCGATCGCACGGGGATGAACGGCGCTCTCGACGAAGCACGCGCCCATCTCGGTGCGAATCGCGGATCACGCCTGATGACGGTGTCGTGCGATCTGCCGTTGCTGTGCGCCGACGATCTGATCGCGCTGGCAACAGCCGCTTCCGAGGCCACCGGCGTCGCGCTTGCACGTGACCACACGGGTCACGGCACCAACGCGCTATGCCTGGCGCTCGACGCGCCGTTCGCGTTCAGCTTCGGCAAGGACAGTGCAGGACGACACCGCAGCGCGGCGGCGCGACACGGCTTGCCGGTCGTCGAAGTTCAGCGGCCGGGGCTTGCCGTCGATCTCGACACGCCGGCCGATCTGCAAGCGCTGCGTTTCGTCGTGCCATGGCTGTGGCCGCACGCGCGGGCAGCGTAGGGGCGTATGCGAACCGCAAGTCCGAGTGCGATGTGCGATCTGGACATGAACGCTCCCCGATGCAAACCAATAAGGAGATCAACTTTGGAAACCCGTATCACACGACTGTTCGGTATCGAGCATCCGATCATCTGTTCGGGCATGAGCCACATTGCCGTACCGGAACTCGTCGCAGCGGTCTCCGAAGCGGGAGGGCTGGGCATTCTTGCGACAGCCCCGTTGACCCCCGAATCGACGCGCGAGTCCATCCGGCGCGTGCGCGCGATCACCTCGCGTCCATTCGGCATCAACATCACGATGCTGACGGCGTTTGCGGCGGGAAACGTGCGCGTCGCGCTGGAAGAGCGCGTGCCCGTCGTGAATCTGTCGCTTGGACGAAGCCAGGAAATCACCGATGCCGTTCACGCCTATGGCGGCAAGATCGTCAGCACGGTCACGACCGAAAAGCATGCGCGCGCTGCTCAGGCAGCCGGCGCAGACGCGCTGATCGTGACGGGTCACGAAGCGGCCGGACATGGCGGCGCTGCGACGTCGCTGACGCTCGTGCCCGCCGTGCGCGATGCCGTGGAGCTACCCATCATCGCGGCGGGCGGGTTCGCTGACGGGCGAGGGTTGGTCGCGGCGCTGGCGCTCGGCGCCGACGCCATCGCGATGGGTACGCGCTTCGCGCTGTCGCGCGAAAGCCCGCTGCACGCGCACGCAAAGGATACGGCGATCAGCAAGAGCGTGGCCGACACGCTGTACAGCCCGAACTTCGACGGGATTCCATGCCGTGTGATGGACACGCGAGCCGCGCGCAAGCGCGCGCGTCGCGCGATCAGCTTCATCGAAGCCGTGCCGAGTGCGCTGGCAAGCGCCGCACAGCTCGGCCTGTCGTTGCCTCAGATTGTGAGAATGGCGCTCGCTCGGCCTGCGAACCTGGTGCAGCAAGTGCAGATCGGCGCATTGACGAAGTCCACGCTGCTGTCCATCAGGAAAGGCGACATGGAGCGCGGAATCTTGCCGATCGGACAGGCTCAGGGGCTGATCGACGAGGTGCTGTCCGCCGAGGCGATCATTCAACGAGCGCTCCAGCAAGCAGAAGAGATACAGAACCGGATGGTGTCGGCTTGATCGCTTCGTTGTCGACGTCGATGTGGCGCGCGGTTGGACGTTGCAACCCGGATTGAATCGCGACAGGTCAACGACAACGATGCATCGACATTAGTAAGGAATAGAAAACAGGAAGGCCATCCGCATTCTTTTCGACGGCGGACGGGCGCGCAAGGGCGGCAGGGCGCGAGAGCGCAAGCCTGAGAAAGCGGCGGCATCGCAATCCCATATTGACACGAAACCAACGGGTGGAATGACCATGAAAGACAATTCAGCGGCGTTTCTCAGCGAGCAGGAGCTGATGATTCGCGAAACGGCAAGAAAGGTCGCGGCGGAGGTCGTGGCGCCGACTGCGGCCGAACGCGACAGGACGTGCGCGTGGCCGCATGCCGAATTGCATCAGGTAGCCGAGCTCGGATTTCTCGGCATGCTGGTTTCTCCCGAGTACGGCGGGTCGGGGGCGAGCTTCGTCGAGTACTGTCTCGCTATCGAAGCCTTCGCAGCAGCCGACGCCGGATTCGCGACGATCCTGCACGTTCACAACGCGATGGGCGGCATGCTCGCCTCCGAGGGCAACGCCGCGCAGAAGGCGCGCTATCTTCCCGATCTGGTGTCCGGCAAGACCATCGGCGCGGGGCTTCTGACCGAACCGCAGGCAGGTTCCGATACGGCGGCGTTCCGCACGTCGGCACGGCGCGAAGGCGACCACTACGTGCTGAACGGCACGAAGCAGTTCATCTCGAACGGCAGCGAAGCCGGCTTCGCCTTTGCGTTCGCCATCACCGACAAGAACGCGGGGAAGGGTGGCGGGAGCATGTTCATCGTCGATCCCAGCGATCCGGGCTATGTCGTCGCGCGCGTCGAAAATAAACTGGGACAGCGCTCGGCACATGTCGCGCAGATCCAACTGGATAATTGCCGCGTTCCCGTCGAAAATCTTCTTGGCGAAGAGGGCACTGCCTACAAGCGGTTGATGAGCGGATTTTCCGAAGGGCGCATCGGGATTGCGGCCGTCGCGGTCGGAGTGGCGCGCGCTGCGCTTGAAGCCGCCGTCCAATACGCGAGAGAACGCGAAGCCTATGGCTCGCCCATTATCAATCTGCAGGGCGTAGGGTTCGATCTGGCGGACATGGCGACCCAGGTCGCAGTGGCGCACCAATTCGTCCTTCACGCAGCGAGACTGCATACGGCGGGTATCCCGTGCGCGTCCGAAGCGTCGATGGCGAAGCTCTACGCCAGCGAGATTGCCGAGAAAGTGTGCTCGGATGCGTTGCAGATTCACGGCGGCTACGGATATCTCGCCGACTTCCCCGTTGAGCGCTATTACCGCGATGCGCGCGTGACCAAGATTTACGAAGGAACGAGTCACATCCAGAAGCTCATCATCGCTCGCAACCTGGTCTAGGCCTATTCGGCCGGACATCGGGAGAGCCGGTCTTCCTCGGGCAAAAGGTCCGGCATCGACGGCCGGGCCGCGCAATCAGGCGTACGAACTGGAGCGATGGCTGTCGAATCTTCCAGAAACCGGATGCATAAACAAAAGGAGACAACGCGTGAAACTCAATTTTGCGAACCTCATGGAGAAGCTCGCAGTCCGGTTCGCCGACCGCGAGGCACTGGTCAATATCGAACGGCAGCGGCGCTACACCTATCGGGAACTGCATCGCCTCACCAACCAGATCGTCAACATGATGCGCGAGCGTCTGATGTTGCGTCGCGGCGACGTGTTCATGTGCCTGCTGGAAAACGACAACCTCTCGCTGATGCACGCGTGGACCACGCTCAAGGGAGAGGCGACCGCGGCGTGGACCAATTTCCGCGATTCCGTGGACGAACATCGGCGGCAGTTCGAATTCATCCGCCCGAAAGTCGTGTTCATGGAGAACGCGCTGATCGACCGTTACTACGACACGTTGCATGAGTCGGGCGTGACCGTGGTCTGCATGGACCCCGTGGATGCCACGCGCGACGGTCTGTACTACTTCTGGGATCTTCTCGAAGGCGTATCGGATGAGAATCCGGGCGTCGTCAGCGACGCGTTCAACGATCTCATGGTGTACCGCTTCACGGGCGGCACGACGGGGAACAGCAAATGCGCGCAGTACACGATGGACAACTGGCTCGCCTCGCGCGATTCGTTTTACGTGGAATTCGAGCAGCACTACGAGCCTGATACGCGCTATCTGCACATGGCGCCCATCAGTCACGGCTCGGGTCTCGGATTGCTGCCGACGCTGTTTCGCGGCGGCTGCTCGGTCACGCAGAATTCGCCGGATCTCAAGCTGTGGTGCAGCAACGTCGAGCGCGAGCGGATCACGTTCAGCCTGCTGCTCCCAACCCTGATTTACCGGCTGCTGGAATTGCAGGAGGCCGCGCAGCACGATCTTTCGTCGCTGCGCACGCTGACCTACGGCGGCGCACCGATGAGTCCCGCCAAGCTCAGACAGGCACAGCAGCGCTTCGGCAATATCTTCGTGCAGCAGTATGGTTCGACGGAATGCCTCCAGGCCGTAACGTGCCTGACCAAGGCCGACCATCTTGTGGCCAGCGATGCTCAACTCGCGTCGGCCGGGCGTGTTGCGCCGGGCGTGGACCTCAGGGTTGTGGGAAATGACGGCGCGGACGTAGCGCAAGGCGAGACCGGCGAGTTCTGGTTCCGCTCGCGCGCCACGGTGTCGGGCTACTTGCACAATCCGGAAGGCACGGCGGCCGAGTTCGAAGATGGTTACTGGAAATCCGGCGACATGGGTTATATCGACGAGCAGGGCTTCCTGTATATCGTCGATCGCAAGAAGGACGTGATCATCACGGGCGGGTTCAACGTGTATGCGATCGAAGTCGAGGCTGCGCTGAATTCGCATCCGGCCGTGCAGATGTCCGCGGTGGTCGGCGTGCCGCACGAGGAATGGGGCGAAGCCGTGCATGCGGAGGTCGTATTGCGGGACGACGCGCGGGTGAGCCCAGAGGAACTGATCGAGCACGTCAAGAGCCGCCTCGGCAGGTTCAAGGCGCCGAAATCGGTTGAGTTCGTGCAATCGCTTCCGGTGAGCGTGGTCGGTAAGGTGCTGCGTCGACAGGTTCGCGAGCGGTATTGGAAGGACCGTGCGCGAATGGTGTCGTAGGGCCTGATGGAGATAGTCGGATGCGCGTGGAGGATTGGGTGCGTTGCATCCGACGCGCGTTGTGAATCTTCGGCGATGGCTTCGGCTGTTCGATGGAATGGTCGGGGCCGTTTGAGCGGTTTGCTTTATGGAGGATGTCTTGGGATACGGGTTGAGAGGATGGGTTGCGGTTGTGCGTTTGTTATTTGACATAACATAAATTATCAACCATCTGTCTGTAGGTCCTAAATAGAAATGTCGGGGTCCGGGGCACCGGATCTTCATCAGTTACCATGGCTCGCCAATCTCCGCCACTAGCCCTAAACCGGCTCCCGAAGCACCCAGATCACCCCGTCTCGATCCCCAACGCCGTAATCAACCGCTCGCGCCGCGACAACGCCTGCAACGACCGTTTTCCCAAATGCGTCGCGACCAGGTTCAGCAAGCCTTCGCAAAAGATCAGATATGCGCCCATGCTGTTGCTGAAAAAGCTGCTGTCATGGGGAATCAGAAACGCGTGGCGCGCGGGCGGCACCAATGGAGACGCGAGGGTGTCCGTAATCGCGATCACCGTCATGCCGGCTTCGGCGGCAGCCACGGCGGCCTCGGCGACGCTGCGCGTGTAAGGCGCGACGCTCGATGCGACCACCACGTCGCCCGGTTGCAGTTGCGCGAGTCCTTCGGCCACGCCGAGTCCTTGCGCATCGAGCAACGCGACATCCGTACGGATCATCCCGAGCCCGTAGCAAAGAAAGCTCGCAAGCGCGCTGAACTGCCGCAAGCCATGCACGCGAACCCGCGGCGCGCTCGCGAGCAAAGCCGCCGCGCCGCGCAAATCGTCGGGCGACAGCTGCGCAAGAAATGTCTCGACGTTGCCGATCGATTCGCGCGCCAGTTGCGCGACGACCTCGACTTCGGGCGACGATCCGCCATTCACAGGCGTCTGCGTGCGCGCCTTTTTCCCCGCGACGAGCCGCTCCGCCTGATGCGTGTAGAAATGCCGATGGCGCTGCGCGAGCGAATCGCGAAACACGCTCTGGAAATCGGCGAACCCGGTATAGCCGAGCTTCGTGCTGAGTCGCGTGAGCGTCGACGCATTCACGTCCAGCGCCGTCGCCAGATCGGTGATGGTGCGCACGGCCACTTCCTCCGGCCGTTCAAGCAGTCGCGCCAGCACCGTGTGCGCCTTGCCGCCGAGCGACAGACCCGCTTCGTCGCGCCCGATCCGCACCACCAGTTCGCGCAGTCCGTCCACGCTGCGCGGCGCGGTTCCCGTCGTTTCCGGCGCCCTCGCCTCGTCGTCATTCAGAGCCGTGCGGCGCGTGTTGCGTTTGTCTGTGTCCATCGATCAGTCGATACCGTGGCGGCCCGCCTGGCTGTTCATAAACGTCCCATTCTATGTGAGATGCCCTGATCACGATATCGGCGGTGGCGAGCGTGTTTTCGTCGTCCGGGTCGGCGGGGTCGGCGCGATAGATCGGCAGCGACGCGCCGTGCGTATCGGCGAGAATCGCAAGCGGATCAGGCGCGCGGCCCGCTTTGCATCCCTCATCGCGCGCTGCGCTCAACAACGCGTCGCCGCGTGCCTGCCGGTCGCGCGACGAATCCGTGACGACCTGCGGGAAATCGCGCATCGACGGATGGATCGCATGATTCGCATGCAGCGACGGCTGCGTGATCTCTCGCGCCGAAAAGCCATGCGCGCTGAACTCGACACTCAGCAGCGCAGGACTCGCGCAAGCCCCGAGCGTCAGATGGAAACCACCCGCGCGCGGGTTGTCGCACACCACGGCAAGCGCGGCATCGACACTCGGCGCATCCAGCACTGCGCGCGTGAGCACCATGCGCGGCACGCCGGCCTCGACCTGGCGCTGCCGCAGGTTGTTGACCGTCATCGCCAGGCCAGCGTCCGTCACGGCGAACGTATGCCCCGGCAGCGAGCCCGGATACACGAACGCCACAAACCCCGGACTGCCGTCGATACGGCACGCCGCAAGCGCGCAATGTCCGGCGAAACCGGGATCGCCGTCTTCATTGTGGCTGATGCGTTTATCCGCGGCAAACGGCAACTGCACCGTCGTGCATCCATCGGGCGACGCCGCCCAGACGTCACCACGGCAGTTCCAGAGAAAGACTTCGTCGAACGACACGCGCAAGCCGTCGGCGAGCCCCTGCAACTCGGACCAGATGCGCGGAAACCGCTGCCGGACGTGCGCCGCCATCGCGGCTGCCATTGGCGTGCCGCGCCATTGCATCACGTTGCGCCATGCGGGCGTATGAACCAGATGACGATGCACGGCGTCGGCGCCGAAGCGCCCTAACGCCTGGCCCGCCTCATAAGGCGAACCGGAAATTTCGATGAAACCGAGTGCTGGCATGTGTGCGAAATTATTCGACGTGTTGAAGGAAATCACGCAGACGCTGATTCGGCGGATTGTCGAGCAGTTCGGCGGGCGGTCCGTCGACGGCGATATGTCCGTGCTCCATGAAGATGAGCCGCGTGCCGACCTTGCGCGCGAACGCCATCTCATGCGTGACCACGACCATCGTCATCCCCTCTTCCGCCAGCGACTGCATCACGCGCAGCACCTCCTGACGCAGTTCGGGATCGAGCGCCGACGTGGGCTCGTCGAACAGCATCAGCTTCGGCTTCACGGCGAGCGCGCGCGCAATCGCCACGCGTTGCTGCTGTCCGCCCGACAGCTCGCTCGCGTAATGATCGACACGTCCCGCGAGGCCCACCTTCGCGAGGAGTTCGCGCGCAAGCGCCAGCGCTTCGTTTTTGCCCGTGCCGCGCACCTGGCGCGGACCGAACGCGACGTTCTCGAGCGCCGTCATTTGCGGAAACAGGTTGAACTGCTGGAACACCATGCCCGCTTCCCTGCGGATCTCGCGGACTTTCTTCGCCCCGCCCCGCACGCTGATGCCGTCGACGATCAGATCGCCGCCGTCGATATGCTCCAGCGCATTGATGCAGCGCAGGAGCGTCGACTTGCCCGAACCCGACGGACCGATCAGCACCACGACCTCGCCCGCGCGGATGTCCAGATCGACGCCGTCGAGCACTGTCGTCTGTCCGAAGCGCTTCGTCACCTGCTTGAATTCCACCATGTTGGCGAGCGCGTTCATAGTATCCGCATCCTCTTTTCCATCGTGCGCAGACAGAACGTCAGCACACCGATCATGCACAGATAGATGACGGCCACGGCCGTCCAGATTTCGACCGCGCGAAAGTTCGCGGCCATGATCTCCTGCCCCTGGCGGGTCAGCTCGCCGACGCCGATCACGATGAAGAGCGACGTATCCTTCAGGCTCACGATGAACTGGTTGCCGAGCGAAGGCGTCATGCGCCGCACGGCGACGGGCCCGACGACGAACGCCAGCACGCGCCACATCGGCATGCCGAGCGCGAGGCCCGCTTCCTTGAGGCCGCGCGGCACGGACAGAAACGCGCCGCGCACGATCTCGGCGATATACGCGCCCGAGTTGACGACGATCGACACGACGGCGGCCGTCATTGCATCGACGCGCACGTTCAGCAGCACAGGCAGCGCGAAGTAGATGAACATCACCTGCACGACGATCGGCGTGCCGCGCACGAATTCGACATACGCGAACGCGATCTTTTGCACGAGCGCGCTGCCGTAAGCGCGCATCAGGCCGAACAGAAAGCCGACGAGCATGCCGCCCGCGAGGCCCACGATGGTAATGAGCACCGTGAGCCGCGCGCCCTGCAAAAGCGCGGGCAGCGCATCGACGACGACGGACAGATCGAACTGCATGACTTCTCTCCCGAGGACCGCTTATCAGGACTTCGCCGGCTCGACGCCGAACCACTTCTTGTAGATCGCCGCGTACCGGCCGTCGGCCTTGATCTTCGCGAGCGCGGCATTGACCTTCGGCACGAGCGCACTGCCCTTCGGAAACGCGATGCCGTATTGCTGCGCCATCATCTGCGGACCGACCGCCTTCACATGGCCCTTGCCTGCCGTGTTGATGTAATAGAGAACATTCGGCGTGTCGTGCATGGCCGCGTCGACGCGCCCCGTCTGCAGCTCGAGATACGCGTTGTCGATGTTCGGGAACTGGCGCAGGTCGGTGCCCGCGAAGTGCGCTTTCGCGTAATCCGCCGACGATGTGCCCGTCTTGATCGCAAGCGACTTGCCCTTCAGATCGTCCGGGCCCTTGATCGCGCTCGCGACGGGCACCATCAGCGTGAAGCCGCTGTCGTAGTAGCCGTCCGAAAAGTCGATGACCTTCTTGCGCTCGTCCTTGATCGTAATGCCTGCGAGCGCGACGTCGACGTTGTGCGTCTGCAGCGCGGGCAGAATGCCGCTGAAATCCATCGGCTGCAGCTTGTAGTCGATCTTCAGGTCTTTCGCGATGGCCGCCCACAGATCGATATCGAAGCCGACGTACTTGTCGCCCTGCTTGAATTCGAACGGCACGAACGCCGTATCGCAGGCGACCAGCAGGGTCTCGGCGCGCGCCGCATGACCCAGGACGGAAATGGCGACGAGTGCGGCCGCGGCGAGCTTTGCTACGAGTTTCATGACGACACCTTCTGCGTTGGTTGAACGAGGGCAAATCGGGAACGACGGGAAACCGGCAACGACAGCAAGCCGATTTGCGCTGAGTATCTTCTCGCAAATTTATTTGCGCAATAGGGGTGTGCGCAAATTGGCTTGCGAACTGGGTATACCCTGGCGTGGGAGCGGTGACGGGGTCGTATGTCCGATTGGGATGCCGCGATGCGCGAGTGCGGCCGACGGTAGCGCGAGTTGCAGGAACGTCCTTAACTCAGGCTGAAGGCAAACGAAGGGGAACGCGATGCGATGACCTTTCCATCAATCGACAATCGCCGGCTCTTCGATCGCTCGCGTCAGCAGCTCGACAAACGCCTGCATCGTATGCGGCAACGTGCGTCCCGCCATCGTCTGCACCTGCAGCGTTCGCTGATGCAGCTCCGGGTTCGTGATCGGCACGGCCGCGAGTCCATCCGCGTTCAGACGGCTTCTGACGGTCAGATAGCCCGTCAGCGTCACGGCGTCGGTCAGACGCACGAAGCTCTGCAACGCCGCGTGATAGTTGCTCACGAACACCGGCTCGAAGATCAGCCCTTCGAGGCTGCACGAGATATCGAAGAGTTGCCGGATCGTCACGCCCTGGTTGTCCATCGCGAGCGGCCACGTCGTGAGATCGCGCAGCGACACCGATTCGCGCGCCGCAAGTGGATGGCCGCGCCGCACGAGCGCGAAGATCGGCGCGCGCTGCGAATAGTGCACGTTGATCTCCTTCTCCGGCGCGATGCTGAAGCACACGGCAATATCGGCAGTGCCTTCTCTCACCCGCTGCGTCGCAACGGATGGCGCCGACACGTCCAGCTGGAAATGCGTCGACGGATGCGTCTTCAGAAAATGCGCGAACACCTGGGGCAGAAAATGCGGCGCGACGCCTTCCGAACTGGCGACGCGTATCGTCGCGCGGCCGCCCTCGTTCAGCCCGCGAATCTCGTCGATCACGCGCTCGCTTTCGAGCAGGCTGCGCCGCGCATGCTCGGCGAGCAGCCGCCCGGCGTCGCTCAGCACCATGCCGCGCGGGCGCCGCTCGAAAAGCGGCGTGCCCAGTTCCTCTTCGAGCTTGCCGATCTGCCGGCTCAACGCCGACACGGCCACATACAGCCGCTCGGATGCCTTGCTCAGCGACCCGCTGCGGGCCACCTCCAGAAAGTAACGCAGTGCAGTGCTGTCCATGTCGATGGTCGTGTGCTTTGCCGTTTCGGCAACGATTCGTGGCAAATATTGTAATTGTGCAGAAATATCGGCGACCGCACGATCGGCTCAACTGCTTTCGACAAACCCGCAGAGGAGACACGCTGTTGACCCGTGACATCGCCATTCAAAACGCGGCTGGCCAGTACGACTCGGGCCGGTTTCTCGACGACCTCCGGCGCCGCGTCGCGTATCGCACCGAGAGCCAGGAGGCCGACAGCGGCGAGCGCCTGCGCGGCTATCTCGACGACGAACTGACGCCGCTTCTGACGCAATGGGGCTTCGCCTGCCGCGTCGTCGACAATCCCGCCAAAGGCGCGTGCCCATTTCTGATCGCGCATCGGCACGAAGACGACGCGTTGCCGACCGTGCTCAGCTACGGCCACGGCGACGTCGTGCGCGGCTACGACGCGCAGTGGCGCGACGGCCTGACGCCGTGGGACGTGACCGTCGACGGCGAGCGCTGGTATGGCCGCGGCACCGCCGACAACAAAGGCCAGCACAGCATCAACCTTGCCGCGCTGAAGTCCGTGCTCGATGCGCGCGGCGGCAAGCTCGGCTTCAACCTGAAGCTGCTGTTCGAGACGGGCGAGGAAGTCGGCTCGCCGGGCCTGCACGAACTATGTACGCAGTTGCGCGACGAACTCGCCGCCGACGTGCTGATCGCCTCCGACGGTCCGCGTCTTTCCGCCCACCGCCCCACCCTTTTCCTCGGCTCGCGCGGCCTCGTCAATTTCAAGCTCGAACTGAAGCTGCGCGACGGCGGCCATCACTCGGGCAACTGGGGCGGTCTGCTGCGCAACCCGGGCGTCGTGCTCGCGAGCGCGATCGCGTCGATGGTCGATGCGAACGGCAAGATTCTCGTCGAAGGACTGCGCCCGCCGCCCATTCCCGATGCGGTACGCCGCGCGCTCGCCGATATCGCCGTGGGCGGCAATCCGGGCGAGCCGGCCGTCGATGCCGATTACGGCGAGCCCGGCCTCACGCCGACCGAGCGCGTGTTCGGCTGGAACAATCTCGAAGTACTCGCGTTCCGCACGGGCAATCCCGACAAGCCCGTCAACGCGATTCCGCCGCATGCGATCGCGTACATGCAGATCCGCTTCGTCGTCGGCACGGACTGGCGCAACCTCGAATCGATCGTGCGTCGGCATCTGGATGCGCACGGCTTTGGCATGGTCGACCTCGAAGTGGAGCGCGGCGCGCCCGCAACACGCGTCGATCCCGACAACGCATGGGTCCAGTGGGCGCTGCGCTCGCTGCGTCAGACGACGGGCGAAGAGCCCGTGCTGCTGCCGAACCTCGGCGGCACGCTGCCCAACGATGTCTTCGCCGACGTGCTCGGCATGCCGACACTGTGGGTGCCGCACTCGTATCCCGGCTGCTCGCAGCATGCGCCGAACGAACATCTGCTCGGCCCCGTCGTGCGCGACGGGCTGCGCATCATGGCCGGTCTTTTCTGGGACCTCGGCGCGACGGGTATCGACGCATCCAATCCCGCACCGCATGTTTCGACAACCCTTGCATGAGGACGTCGCAATGAGCATTGACTCCGTATCCGCGCATCACGCGACCGAGGGCGCGCAGGCCACCACGCACGCGCCGTCGCGCGCGAGCGTCTCGCGTCTGATCATAGCCACGTCGATCGGCAACGCGCTCGAGTTCTACGACCTGATCGCGTACGGCTACTTCGCGACCACGCTGTCGAAACTGTTCTTCCCCGTACACAACGCGACGATGTCGCTGCTGCTCACGCTCGGCACGTTCGCGCTGTCGTATCTCGCGCGCCCCATCGGCGCGCTCGTGCTCGGCTCGTACAGCGACCGCAAGGGACGCAAGGCGTCGCTGACGCTGTCCATCGCGATGATGACCATCGGCACGGGCATGGTCGCGCTGATGCCGACTTATGCGGCGATCGGCATTCTCGCGCCCGTCGGCATTTTCCTGTCGCGATTGCTGCAAGGCTTCTCGGCGGGCGGCGAGTTCGGCAGTTCGACCGCGTTCCTGATCGAACACGCGCCGCAGCGCAGCGGCTTCATGTCGAGCTGGCAGTTCTCCAGCCAGGGCGCGAGCACGCTGCTCGCATCGGCGTTCGGCGCGGTGCTGACGGGCATGCTCACGCAGCCGCAACTCGAAGGCTGGGGCTGGCGCGTTCCGTTTCTGTTCGGCATGCTGATCGGGCCTGTCGGCCTGTATATCCGCCGGCGGATCGACGAGACGCCCGAATTCGCGCGGATGGAAAAGGCCGAATCGCCCGTGCGCGAACTGCTCGCGACGCAGAAGTCGCGCGTGCTGGTATCGATCGGCGCGCTGGTGCTGACGACGACGGCGCAGTACATCCTTCTCTACATGCCCACTTACGCGTCGCGGCAACTCGGCCTCGCGCCGTCGTCGGGCTTCATCGCGACGCTGGTCGCCGGGCTTATTGTGACGGTGCTGACGCCGTGCGTCGGCCACTGGTCGGACAAGGCGGGCCGCACGCGCATCATGCTCGGCGCGGGCGTGCTGTTTTTCCTGACGGTGTATCCGGCGTTCATGTTCATCAACGCGCATCCGTCGCTGCCGACGCTGCTCGCCGCCGTTACCTGGGTCGCGCTGTTGAAGGCCACCTACTTCGCGCCGATTCCCGCGCTGATGGCCGAACTCTTCCCGACCCGCACGCGCACGACGGGCATGGCGATCGGCTACAACATCGGCACGACGGTGTTCGGCGGATTCACGCCGCTCGCGGTCGCGTCGCTGATCGCGCTGACGGGCAACAATCTCGCGCCCGGACTGTATCTGATGCTCGCCGCCATCGTGAGCCTGCTGACGCTCGTCTGGGCCCGGGCGAAGCTCAACGCGCATTGAACGAATCGACGCGCGGGGACGATCGGTCGGCATGCTTGACTCGACATCACGCACATTCACGAATACGCAAGGAAACAGGCACGCATGCAACACGATTTGCCACAGGAAGTCCGGGACGCCATCCAGTTTTCCGTCGATCACGAATCCGCATGGGATCGCAACGCCGACGGCAAGTTCGGCGTGCACGTGAACGATCCGCCGCCCTGGAACCGGCTGCTCGGGCCGATTCACGATCGCGGGCCGGTGTCGGGCGCGATGGCCGTCGACGGCCGGTTGCTCGCGACGTGGGGCGAGCCGGATCGCGCCGATCTCACGTTCAGCATCGCGAAGACGTATCTGGCGCTGCTCGCCGGCGTCGCGCACGATCGCGGCCTGTTGCCCGATCCCGATGAGCCCGTGCGCGTGCGCGTGCCGGGCATCGGTTTCGACGACGCGCACAATGCGCCCGTCACATGGACGCACCTGCTGCAACAGACGAGCGAATGGCAAGGCACGTGTTTCGGACTGTCCGATCAGGCCGATCACTTTCGCGCAGTCACGTTCGGCGATCCGCCCGACGGCAGGAAAGGCGACTTGCGCCAGTTGCAGCGTCCCGGCACGTACTGGGAATACAACGACGTGCGCATCAACCAGTTGTCGCTCGCGCTGCTGCATCTGTTCAGACGGCCTTTGCCCGACGTATTTCGCGAGTCGATCATGCGGCCCGTGGGCGCGAGCGAGAACTGGCAGTGGGTGGGTTATGACGATGCGTGGGTCGAGATCGGCGGCGCTCGCGTGCAGTCGGTGCCGGGCGGCTCGCACTGGGGCGGTGGCATGTCGATCAGCGCAAACGATCAGTTGAAGGTCGCGCAGATGCTGCTCGACGATGGCCTCGCGAATGGGCGCCGCGTGCTGTCGAGCGAATGGATCGCGCGGATGCGCACGCCTTGCGCACTCGCGCCCTTCTATGGCGCGCTGGTGTGGCTCAATACAGGACGGCGCGTGTTCCCGAGCGTGCCGGAGTCGAGCTACTTCGGCGTCGGCGCGGGGAGTTCGTTCATGTGGATCGAGCCGGAGCGACGGATCGCGCTGATCGTGCGCTGGCTCGATTCGCAGTTCGCGGATGCGTTCTTCGGCAAGATGCTTCAAGCCGTCGATGCCGTATGCTCGCGATAACGCGCGCTGAACGATGTATGCGATGCGGTGCCGCCGATGTATCGATCGCGGCGCGCGCATCACGGGTTGCCTCAGGGCGATGCCTACTGCACCGCTACATCGCCCGTCCGACGATCAGCGGGTCCACGGGACCGATCACGTCGACGTCGCGATTCGCATACGGCAGCTTGTGCAGCACGAAGCGCATTGCATTGAGACGCGCGCGCTTCTTGCAATCGGAACGCACGACCGTCCACGGCGTGTCCGCGGTATCCGTATGCGTGAACATCGCCTCCTTAGCCTGCGTGTACTCGTCCCATTTGTCGAGCGACGCCAGATCGACGGGGCTGAGCTTCCATTGCTTCAGGGGATGCACCCGGCGCTCCTTGAAGCGCCGAGCCTGCTCTTCGCGGCTCACCGAAAACCAGAACTTCACGATGTGGATGCCGCTTTGCGCGAGATGCCGCTCGAACGCGGGCACCTGCTGCATGAACTCGGTGTACTCGGTTTGCGAGCAGAATCCCATCACCCGTTCGACGCCCGCGCGGTTGTACCATGAGCGGTCGAACAGCACGATCTCTCCCGACGTCGGCAGATGCTGGACATAGCGCTGGAAATACCACTGCCCACGCTCCTGTTCCGTCGGCTTTTCGAGCGCAACCACGCGCGCGCCGCGCGGATTCAGATGCTCCATGAAGCGCTTGATCGTGCCGCCCTTGCCTGCCGCGTCGCGCCCTTCGAAGAGAATCATCACGCGCTGGCCCGTTTCGCGCACCCACGCCTGCAGTTTCAATAGCTCGACCTGCAAGCGGTACTTCTGCTTCTCGTACGCCCTGCGTGACATCAGGTTCAGATACGGATAGCCGCCTTCGCGCAATGCGGGCGACAGTTCGTCGTCGGGGTGGCGGCTCTTCGTTGCGGACCACGTCGCCGGGTTGCCTTCCAGCAGGAGACCGCGCAACGCGCTCACTTCGTCGGCGGACATGCCGTCCATCAGCGTCTTGACGGTATGGATCAATGTGTCACCGCGCTGGTCCTGGCGTTGCCCCGCGTGTGCTTCGAGCACGGCTTGCACGCTGTTCCCAAGCAGGTCGTTGGCGGCCGCGACGGCGTGGCTCGTCTGCGCAAGCTCAGCCGATTTCGCCGTATGCCCGGGTATCACGTCGCCGCGCGATGCGCGGCGCGCACCGGGTTCATGCGCCGCGTGCGCCGTCGAAGGCGCTTGCTGCATCGGTACGTCTGGATTGTCATGCTGCGCTGTCAACTTCATTGCCTCCCGTTGGCGTTGAACTCCGAACCGCATGCATGTCGCCGTGCGTCGTTTGCGCGCGCATGCCGGCCCTCACATCTCTTCATGCAACCGTGGGCCGTCAAGCGGCGGCGCTGGCCTTTCTGAGGATGGCGTACAGACTGTCCTTGATCCGCAGCTTTTCTTTCTTGAGGGCTTCGATACGGATGCTATCGGCAGGCGCGACACCCGTCTCCATGTTGCGAACCTGATGGTCGAGTTCGTTGTGCCGCTCGAACAGCCGGGCGAAATGCGCGTCTTCGTTCTTCAGGCGCGAGATCAGATTGCGATACTCGGGAAACATGGCCACTCCTCGTACGGTGTCGGTTAATCGCTCAAGATCATTGTCGCACCGGGGATGGCCTTCTCAAATAATACGGATGGCTAATTACTGTGTCATGTGGTCGCATCCAATGCGCTGCAAGAGCAAAGCCGGTGATCGGCGTCAACGGACATCGTCAGCGTTCTGCGCCATCGAGCGCGGTGAGGATTTTGTACGCCGCGGCCACTCTGTCTTCGATCGGAAAATTTCTGTTCGCGAGAATCACGATGCCGAGACGCCTTGCCGGAACGAAAGCCACGTATGAACCGAAGCCATTGGTCGAGCCCGTCTTGTTGATCCAGACGTTGTGCTGCGGCGCGAGAGGCGGCTTGATTTCGGTCACGGGCGTCGCGTTCAGGGCCATCGACGGGCCGTTGCCCTCCAGCAGCGACTTCAGCGCGACGGGATACGGGTACTGCTCCCAGATCAGATCCTGCGTCATCGGCCCTGCCGCGAAGTAGCCGGTGTGCGTATCGGTGATCGCGCGTTGCAGTTGCGCATCGAGCCTGAGCAGACCCATGTTCGCGTCGATGAAACGGAGCATGTCGGCGGCCGTCGACTTGACGCCGTACGCTTGCGGCGCGAGCACGCCCCCTGCCATCCGGATTGGCTTGCCGTCCTTCGTGTAACCCTGTGCGTAATCGGCCGCGCGATCGACGGGGACGTCGATGAAGCTGTTCTTCATTCCCAGCGCGGGAAAAAGCCGCCGCTCGATCAGCGCCGTGAAATCCTGTCCCATGCTTTTCGCCGCGATCAGGCCGAGCGTGCCTATGCCAGGGTTCGCGTAGGTGCGATACGTACCCGGCGCGTACGTGGGCCGCCACGCGTTGAAGTAGCTCATCAACTGGCTTTCGTCGTGGATATCGTCGGGCACCTGAAGCGGCAGGCCGCCCGGCGTATGCGTGCCGAGATCGAGCAGGCTCACGCGGCCGAACGGGCTGCCGCGCAACGACGGCAGATACGTCCCGACGCTATCGGACAGCGCCAGCCGATGATCGACCTGCGCCCACGCCGTCAACGTCGCCGTGAACGTCTTGCTCACCGAGCCCAGTTCGAACAGCGTGTCGTTCGTGACGGGCGCGTGGGTTTGCGTCGACGCGACGCCATAGTTGATCACCCATGGCTTGCCCGCATCGACGATGCCGACGGCAACGCCCGGAATCCTGTCCTTCGCCATCAGCGGGCGGATGGCTTCGTCGACCGCGCGTTGGACCCGGACAGGCACCGCATCGGCCGCATGGCTCGCCGCCGGCATCGCGCACAACGCGCCGAGCATCGCAGCCGCGACGGGTCGCGCCGCCCTTCCCACGTCCAACACCCGAGATGCAACCTCAGCTATCGCACTGCCCCATACCATCGTCGTGAACCGTCGCCGCATCATCATTGCGTCTCCTTGAAGAGCCGCCACTATCGCGTTTCGGCGTCCCGCTGACAAACGATGATAAATTGGCCCATACCCCAGAAAATCTTATGACTCGATCATGCGACCGTATCTGCCACTGAACGCGCTGCGCGCCTTCGAATCGTCCGCCCGGCACCTGAGCTTCACGCGCGCCGCGCTCGAACTGAACGTCACGCAGGCGGCCGTCAGCCAGCAGGTGAGGATGCTCGAAGAAAGGCTCGGCGCGACGCTCTTCAAGCGCCTGCCGCGCGGACTCGCGATCACGGATGAAGGACTCGCGCTGCGCCCCGTGCTCAGCGATGCGTTCGACCGCATCGAGGCCGTGCTGCGGCAGTTCGAAGGCGGCCACTTTCATGAGGTGCTGACGATCGGCGCAGTCGGGACGTTCGCGGTGGGATGGCTGATGCCGCGCCTGAAGTCGTTTCATGACGCGCACCCGTTCGTCGAACTGCGGATGATGACAAACAACAATCTCGTCGACCTCGCTGCGAAAGGTCTCGACTTCGCAATCCGCTTCGGCGATGGCACCTGGCCCGGCTCGCGCGCGCTGAAGCTGTTCGATGCGCCGCTATCGGTGCTGTGCGCGCCCGAAATCGCGCAGAGATTGCGCTCGCCCGCCGATCTCGCCGCCGAAAAGCTTTTGCGCTCGTATCGCGCCGACGACTGGTCGAACTGGTTCGCCGCCGCGGGTCTCGCGCCGCGTCCCGTGCGCGGGCCGGTGTTCGATTCGTCGCGGCTGATGGTCGAAGCGGCGATGCAAAGCGCCGGCGTCGCGCTCGCGCCGGCGTCGATGTTCGAGCGCGATCTGGCGATGGGCCGTCTCGTGCGTCCATTCGACATCGACGTGCAGGCGGGCAGCTACTGGCTCACGTGGCAAAAAGGCAAGCCGGCAACACCCGCGATGCGCGCGTTCAATCAATGGATTGTGCAGGCCGCGGGCGAAACGAGCCGGCCGCCTGACGACGGCTTCATGCAGATGGCCGCAGCGCTCGATGCCGTCGGGCAAACGCCCCGCTCCACCGATGCATCGTGACGACGCGTGACAGAACGCCTGACAAAACGGCCAGGCCACCAAGCGCAAAGCCAAAGAAAATCACATCTCCGTCAGATGCGCAGCCGCCGACGTTTCGCGCGGCTGTCCGCCGAGCTTGATGGGCGGCACCACCATCACCGACAGCACCGCGCCCAGACAGATCACGAAGATCGAGAGAAACGTCAGATGCAGCGAGTGATGCAGCGCCGAGCGCACCATCTCGTTGCCCGCGAGCGCCGCCTGCGCCGCGCCGGGCGTCGCGTCGAGCAGCGAGCGCAACTGGTCGGATGTGATCGACATGCCTTTGAAATGGCTCAGCCCGAAGTTCAGCACCGCGCCGAAAATGGCCGCGCCGAGCGTGCTGCCCAGATTGCGCGCGAACAGGTTCGACGCGGTCGCCGAGCCGCGCTGCATCGGCTGCACGATCTCCTGGATCAGCATCAGCGAGCTGACGCTGACCATCCCCATTCCAAGGCCCATCACGAGCGAGCCGACGCCCGCCAGCACCGGCGAGCTTTGCGGATTGAGCACCGCGAACGCTATCGCGCCGAGCGGCAGAAAGAAGCTGCCGCCGACCAGCGTGCGCCGCAGCCCGAGCCGATGAAACGCCTTCGCGGCGAAGGTCGCGCCCGACGGCCAGCCGACCATCATCATCGTCAGCGCGAGACCCGCGACGACGGGCGACTGGTTCAGCACGCCCTGCACGTACATCGGCAGGAACGTGGTGAGCCCCATCAGCGCCATGCCCGACAGCACGGTCGCGACATTGCACGCGGCGATGGGACGATGGCTCCACAGCGCGAACGAAATCATCGGTTCGGGAACGCGCCGCTCGTGCCACACGAAGAACGCGCTGCTCACGACGAAGAGCGCCACTTCGAACAGCGCGCGGCCGTCGTTCTCCGAGCCGGCATCCGTGAGCGCCATCATCAGCGCGCCGATCGCGACGGTGAAAAGCAACGCGCCCAGCATGTCGATCGATGGACGCTGGTGGCGCTTCTCCTCATGCAGGTACGAGAAGAAACCATATGCCGCGAGAACGCCGATCGGCACGTTGATCCAGAAGATCCACGACCACGACAGATCGCGGATCAGCAGACCGCCCGCCATCGGCCCGATCACCGCGGAGATCGCCCATACGCTCGCGAGATAGCCCTGGATCTTGCCGCGTTCGCGCGCCGGATACAGGTCGCCGACGATGGTCAGCGTCACCGGCTGGATCGCGCCCGCGCCGAGCCCCTGGATCAGGCGGAACACGATCATCGCGGGCATCGACCATGCGAAGCCCGCGCCGAGCGAGCCGATCAGGAAGATCGCGATGCCCACGAGCACGGTCGGCTTGCGGCCGTACAGATCGGCGAGCTTGCCGAACACGACGGTCATCGCCGTCTGCGCGAGCAGGAAGGACGAGAAGACCCAGCTATAGAGGCGCAATCCGCCGAGTTGCGTGACGATCTGCGGCATGGCCGTCGATACGATGGTGGCTTCGATAGCCACCATCGCCATCGACGCCATCACGGACGCGATGACGAGGGGACGCCTCGTCTGAGGATGATTCGACATGGGGAGCGATGATGTGGAGTGCGCCGCGCACACAAAAACCGCAAGCCGGCTGAAACTCCGCTGAAACACGGATTCTGCGCAAGCCATACGGTGCGGGCAAAGAAAAGTATGCTACCGCTTAATTCGGTTTCTTGCACTTGGTTGTGCGTGCATCCAGGCGTTCTTTCTTGCGTCTTTGCTCCGCTCGCAAGTCTCGCAAGGCGCGAGGCTCAGGAGCGTCATGTACATCCCGCCGCAAGCCGACGCGCCAACGTCTGCGCGCCCGGCATGTCGAGACGCAGTGATGCATACGCGCTGCGCTTCACATCGTCGGGCAGGGTCCAGTCCCACTTCTCGTTGTCGATGTTGCCGATTGCGCGCAACGCGTCGCGGGTCTGCGCGGGCGTCAGCGCGGCGATGCGTTGCAGCGCGTCCTTCACCGGCTCCGCGCCCGACGTGCGCACGCTGACCGTCGGCCCCTGGTTCCATGCGTCGAGTCCTTCGGCGCGCAATAGCACGACGAGCGCATCGTTGATCCAGTCGCCGGACCATGTGGCGAGTATCGTGCTGCCGCCGTGTGTGAAGACGACTCGCGAGGCCAGTTCGTTCGACGCGAAAAAGCGCCGCGCCTCTTCGAGCAATTCGCGGCCCGTCGCATCGACGAACACGACGGGCTCTGCATCGTTGAGCACATTGAACATCTCGCGCCGAACCTCGTCGTGCACGAGCGAGCCGCCTCCGTCGAACACGGGCGGCACGCCGCCCTGATCCGGCTTTACGTAGACGGTTTTCTTGCCCGCGTCGACTTCCTGCACGCGCCAGCGCTGACCGCCGAACACGATGCCCTGGCCCGCCGTCAACGGTCGCGACACGGGCAGCGAGCCCAGCACCTTCGCGCCGGCGACGATGCGGAACTCGTCGTCGGTCGTGAACGACGCATAGAACTCGTAGTGGTTGACGAGCCGCTCGCCCGCCACGCCGTGCAACAGCAAGCCGCCCGCTTCCTGCACGAGCAGATCCTTCGCGCCGAGGCTGCGCAGGATGGCAGCGAACGTCGCCTTGTCGATCGAACCGAACGGGCCGTTCGCGACCAGCATGTCCCACAGTTCGCTCGCCGTCGCGCCGCCGCGTTCGGCGATGATCGACAGCACCTGCTGCACGAGCGTCGACGGATGCATGCCGCCCGCGCGCGGCGGCTCGAACCAGCCGCGCAGCAGCAGATTCACCATCGCCACCGACTGCACGAGGCTTTCGCGCAACCGGTCCGACAGATCGGCGCCGCTGTGCAATTCGGCTTCGACGCAATAGCAGCGCAGAATCGCCGCTTCGCCCTTACGGCGCCCCGAGCGTCCGAGCCGCTGCCGCAAGCTCGCCACCGACGGCGGCGCGCCCGCCTGCACGACGCTCTTTACCGCGCCGATGTCGATGCCCAGTTCGAGCGTCGTCGTGCAGACGGCGCTCGCGGGCCGGTCGCCCGCTTTCAGCGCCTGTTCCGTCTGCTCGCGCAATTCCTTCGACAGGCTGCCGTGATGCGGCCAGAACTCGTTCGGATAGCCGTCGCGTTCGCACGCGCGGCGCAACAGGTCGGCGTAAAGCTCGACCTGCCGGCGGCTGTTCGGAAAGATCAGATTGTTCGAGCCGCGCAGCGCCTTATACATGTGATTCGCGACATCGACGGTGCTGCCGGGCACGACGTCTTCGAGACCGGGATGCTCAATATCGGGCTCGAAGTGAATGCGCGGCGGCTTCTCGACATAGCCCTTGATCAGAATCTTCAGTTCCTGGCCCGCGCTGCCCGATTCGATGATCTGCACGTTCTGCGCCGCGCGTGGCCGCAAAAATTCGGCGGCGAGGCGCATGTCGCCAAGCGTCGCCGACAGGCCGACGCGCGGCACGCTGCGCGCGGACACGCGCTCGACACGCTGCATCAGCGACTGCAACTGCATGCCACGCTCGGAGCCGATGAACGCGTGCAGCTCGTCGACGACGACATAGCGCAGCGCGCCGAATGTCGCGGCCAGCGATGCGCCGCGCGTGACGAACATCGCTTCGAGCGATTCGGGCGTGATCAGCAGCACGCCTGTGGGCTTCTTCACAAAGCGCTGCTTGCGGCCCGACGATACATCGCCATGCCAGCCGGTGACGGGAATCTCCAGCGCTTCGCACAGATCGTCGAGCCGCGACCACTGATCGTTGATCAGCGCCTTCAGCGGACTGATGTAGAGCACCGACCCGCTGCACGGTTCGTCGCGCAGCAGGTTCGAAAGAATGGGGAGAAACGCGGCTTCCGTCTTGCCTGCCGCCGTGGCCGCCGCGATGATCACGTCGCGATCGGCGTCGATCAGCGCGGGCACCGCGCGTTCCTGCGCGTCGCGCAGTTCGGTCCAGCCTTCGCGCCAGATCCAGCGGCGAATGCGCTCGTCGAGCAGATCGAAGCTGCGCGAATCAGTTGAGCCGGAAGCTGGCGAGCTCATCGTCGCTGTCGGGAGCGGCGTCGTTGACGATGTCGGCCGCGCCGCCCGTGTCGCGCTCGATCTCCATGCTGCCTATCAGTTCGCGCCAATCCGCCGACGGATTCTGCTCCAGCACGGCGAGAAAATTGATGAACGCGGTGATCGTCGTGCGCGGCGTGCGGAAGTACGCTTCGCCCAGACGCGTCGCGCAGTGCGCCATGAACGCGGGAATCGCTTCCTCGGGCACGAGCGCCTTGCTCGCGTCGCCGAATGCGTAGACGACGCGCAGCTTGTCGAGCAGCACGTAGAAGTCTTCCGGCGTGAGCGCGGCGAGGCGGATCACGGGGCCGCTGTAGTCGACGAGCCCGTTCGTCGCGAACGCGTTCTCCGCGAGACGCGATTGCAGCGCCGCATAGCTGTACAGGCCGCGGCGCGTATCGAGCAGAAACTCCGGCGTGCCGCCGAGCACGAAGCCGAGCCCTTCCGCCGTGCCTTGCAGCGAATCGTTGAGGATGCGCAGCAGCTGTTCGTAGTTCGCGTTGCGCGCCTGGAGATTTGCGAGCTTGTACAGGTTCACCATTTCGTCGAGGCACACCATCAGGCCGCTATAGCCCGCGAGCCGCACGAAGCGGCCGAGCAGCTTCAGCTGGTCGTACATGTTCGCGTCGTCGACGATCGTGCGCACGCCGAGCGCCTGGCGCGCGTCGGTTCGGGTCGTGAACTCGCCGCGCAGCCAGCGCACGGCATCGCTCTTCAGCTTCTCGTTGCCTTCGTCGAAGCCGCGGCAGTATGCGGCGATCACGTCGGCGAAATCGTAGCCGTTGACCATCTCCGTCAACTGCGAAAGCTGCGCGCGGATCACTTCGTCGCTGGTGCGGCCCGTCGCCTTCGCTTCCGTCTTCGCCTGGCCGATGAACTTCTCGACCACGCCCGCGAGCGCGCCGCCTTCGGGCTTCGTGCGCGTCGCCATGTTCTTCACGAGCTCCGCGTACAGCGAGCGCGCCTGGCCGCCCGACGCATGCAGACGCCGGTCCGGATTCAGATCGCCATGAACGGTGACGAGCTTTTTTTCGAGCGCGATCGCGCGCACGAGATTCAGGAAAAACGTCTTGCCCGCGCCATATTCGCCGACGACGATGCGAAACGCCGAGCCGCCGTCCGCAACGCGTTCGACATCCTTCAGCAGCGCCTCGAGTTCGCGCGCGCGGCCGACCTGGATCAGATGCTGCCCGATGCGCGGCACGACGCCGGCGCGCAGGGATTGCAGGACCGCGTCGCGGTCCCTGGGGCGAATCGTTGTCATGCAGCCAACCTTTGTGCGACTTCCTGATTGATTTCGACGGGATCGTCCCCGTCCGTGAGCGGCTCGTCCCAACGGTCGAGCGACGCCTCGTTTACCTGTTCGATCGCGCCATCCAGCATCAGTTCGAGATGCGACGCGGCGGCGGCGAGATCGGCGCGCGTCCACGATGCTCGCGTCACGAGCAGGCGCAGGAAGGACGAGTGCGCGTCGTCGAGGCCGAGAAGTGGGGCTTGCGTTTCGTCGTCGTTGCGCGTTGCTTCGGACGTCGTTGCTTCAGACCGCATTGCTTCAGACGTTTGCCGCACATCAGGCGCCGACGCTGCCGGTTCGGCCAGCATTTCGCGTTCCTCTTCGCGGACGGTTTGCTCCCGGTTCACTTCGACGGGTACGGGCGGCTTCGCTTCCATAGCCTGGCTGTGCGCCGCTGCGGCAGTTCCATGCGCCTCTTCGACGAATACGTCCGCCAGCATCGACGATACGCGCGCCGTTTCCTCCTTCAGCGCGGCGATACGCGCCGCGTCGAGCGCGAACGCCGGCTTTGGCGCGGCGTGCTTCTGCGTATCGGCGTGCCTATGTGCCCTCGCGTTCGCGGTCCCCGCCGATGCCGGCGCGCCGCTCGCGTGCTGATGCAGATCCGTATAAAGGCGCTGCGGATCGATGTCGAGCATCCGGTACACCTTTTCCAGCAGCCTGACTTCGTCTCGCGACACGACGCCGTCCGCGTTCGCCGTATGCACCAGAAACGATGCGATCGTCGCCTTCACGTCCAGCGACAGCGGCTCCAGCTTTTTCTTCAGCCCGGCAGCGGCCGTCGGTTGCGCAAGTTGCACGAGATTACGCGCTTTCAGCCGCGCGCGCTGCTGCGCTGACAGGTGCGGCCACTGCTCGATCTGCCATTCGATCACGGCCGTCTCGCGCTGCGTCGCATCGCCGTCCGCGCGTGCGACCGTCGCGGCCAGATCGACGATGATCGTTGCGACGTCATACGCGTCGTCGGTATGCAGCGGGGCCGCGTCGGGCTCGATTGCAAACAGCGCGACGGCGTCCGTCGGTTTCGGCGTGCGCGCGCCGAGGCGCACGTCGGGTTCGACGGCGATGCCCGCTTCGGCGAGCGCCGTCGTGAACACGACGGCCTTGTCGCGTGTCATCTTGCCACCCGATCTGAAACGCGCGAGCACCGCGCCGAATGTGCTGACGGCGGTCTCATGCTCGATTTCGTCGGCGAGCGCGTCGATCGCATCGTGCGTCGCTTGCGGCCACATGTTCGCGGGCAGCATCAGCGTCGCTTCGAGCGTGCCCTGCGCTTCGGGATAGCGACCGAGATAGCGGCTGTACGCATCGAGCGTCGCAGCGCTCTCGTGCATCAGCAGTTGCAGCTTGTTGCGCGTGCCGTTGACGGCCGCGATATCGGGCAGGCCCACCAGAAAGCCCGGCACGGGCACGCTCTTCAGCGCGCGGAACGACGGCTGCGGCGACGCGTCCAGCTTCGTCCGGTTCGCGGGCAGGATCATGCCGTCGCCGAAACGCTCGCGATACTGGCACATGAACACGCGATCGAATTCCTCGGGACAGCGCGCGACGGCCGTACGCCGCACCATCATCGGATCGAGCTTGACCCACGCGAGCGCCCAGTCAGCAGGCAGCGGATGCTGGTCGAGCGCCGCCTGGCCGAACGCGACGCGCACGTTCAGCGGCACCTGATAACCCGTCGCCAGGCCGTCCGGCGCGGGCTGCAGATACATCCGCGTATGACGCGACGCCATCAGCGAAAGCGCATCGAGCAGACCGCGCACGTGTTTTTGCCATGCGTAGTTCGCGTCGAGATTCAGCAGGCGTCGCAGTTCTTTCGCGATTGCGTTGAATTCGTCGCCGCGCACCTTGCCCGCCGCGCCGTCGACGAGCACGCGCCGCTCCAGCCCGTACAGATAGAAGAACAGATAGCCGGTGTGGACGTCCGATTTCCGCCGGTCCGACGCGAGCCATTCGACATACGTGCGGCGCTGCGCCGGCGTGAGGCCGCCGTAGCTGAGCGCGGTGCTGCCGAGGCTCTCGCTCGGGTCCGCGCCCTCGCGAGCGAAATCGAAGCGCGCGTCGATCACGCATGCTTCAATCGAATCGGCGTGCGAGCGCTGCACGTCGCCTGCGTAGAAAAAGCCTCCCTCGACCGCGATGCCGCCGAGCTCCACGTGCTCGCCGGGCGCGATCCAGCGCGCGGACGAACGCACGGATGCATGCGCAGACGGCCGCACGCCGCCGGGCGCGGGCCGGATGCGGTAAGCATCGGCGTGCGTGCCGGCTTCGGTCATCGATGCAAACGGCTCGTCGTCGTATGAGCCGGGAGAACTTGTCATGAAATAGCCTGGCTCAGCGCGAGCCTTGTGATATCCGGATGAAATTTGCGATGCAAAACGTGATGCCAGTAGTGCCAGTGACGGCAGCAGCACGGCGGAAGACTCGATCGGTTCGCGGGCACGCGTTGCGAGGGCACGCGGCGCGGCGCGCGACATGTTCTTCGATGCAAGCCTGATTGGGAACCAACGATAGCCGGCCAAAACGATCAGCGGGACCAGCGCCAGAACGATCAAAGGGACGATCCGCACGTGGCCATCCGACGCAAGAACGGCAAGCCCGAACCGAACAGCACGCCAATGGCAGCCACGCCCTCCCGATACTGCTTCGCCCGCGGCTCATTGTTCTCCCGTCCGCCGCGAGCAGCCGTCGCCGCCACGGTCGCGACCTGTTTAACAGTTGATTATATTACCTTTTCCCGGATCGCTCAGACGCCGCTAAATGCCTGTTTGCGACGCGCGGCACGGGGCACACATCACGAATTCGCGCCCGCGACAACGGCATTCGATTCACGCGATCCGAGTGCGGGAGCGCACGCGGATCCCATACCCAATTCGCATATTTTCAGGGTTTGTTTCGTGAACTGGGGTAGACTGGCGCTGTGTTGACCGCGCTGTCGATGCGGTCAGATTCGATAATGACGAGTCCGTTTCGCGCCGCATCCGGCGCCCCGCTCACGCGATCATGCATCGGACTTTTCACACCGTCTCTCAGGTTCTGGACGGCCCTCGGAATGCCAGAACCTATTCACGCCAGCGGAAGCTGGCGTCTTTTTGTGCGCAGCGAGAATGGACACGTTCCGTGCTCCCGTCTCTGCCCCTTGGCGGGCCGTCTGCGATGCCCTCACGGGACGCCGCCGCACCATCGCATACGTCGCCAGCGCGAGCCCGCACCAGATCAGCCCGTAGCCCGTCAGATCGACCGTCGTCAGCCGTTCGTGGAAAACAGTGAGTGCGAGGATGAAGGTCACGGTCGGCGTCACGTATTGCATCACGGCGGACTCGGTCAGCGACACGAGCGGCATGGCGTACGCGTAAAGCGCGAGCGGCACGACTGTCAGCGGGCCCGCGAGCATCATCAGCATCGCAGCACCCGCGCCGAACGACGTGAACGCGAGCGCATGACCCGACGACAGGAACGCAAGGTAGCCGAGCGCAAACGGCATCATGACGACGGTCTCGCGCCAGGTGCTGACGATCGCGTTCTTCGTCGGCCACACCTTGCGGACCAGGCCGAGCAGCGAGAACGTCACCGCGAGCATCACGGCGAACACGGGCACGCCGCCGTGCGCGTAGCACTGCACGAGTGTGCCGGCCAGCCCGAGTGCAAGCGCCGCAGACTTCAGACCGTTAAGCCGTTCGTTCAGAAATACGATGCCCAGCGCCGCCGACAGCAGAGGATTCAGGAAATAGCCGAGACTCGCCTGCAACGCATTGCCCGTCACCGACGCGAGGATATACACGACCCAGTTCGCCGACAGCAGCATGGCCGGCAACAGCGCGAGCGCGAACGAACGCCAACCGCCTGGCTGCCGCCTCAACGCGGGCCGGAGCCCGATCATCACGGACAGCACCGCGAACGACCACAACACGCGATGCGCGAGCATCTCCGGCGCGCTCACTTCCTTCAGATGCCAGTAGTACAGCGGCATCAATCCCCACCAGCACAGCGCCACGAGCAGCGCAGGGTAGCCGGCGCCTTCCTTGTACTTCCGGTTGTGTGCGTTCATTCCTGTAGCGCCTCGTCGGTTGCCGCCGAACGTCGAGCCCTGCCCTTTCTTTCGCCTTGCCGGGCGCGCCGAACACGGCGTCGAAGTCGCCGTCGTTCAGCAGCACGGCCGACAGCGGCACGAGCCCGCTTTCGTTTAGCGGTTCACATTTGCACTACTTAACAGGCTGCCCACTAGAGGTGAACAGCTCTTCGCACCGGAACTCAGAAATCCGGAGCCATCTTGCGGGCAGCATCGATGAGTGCAACAGGCTTATAGATGTAGCCCCGTTCTCCGTCGCGGCTCAGACGTGGTGTTTATCGGCCCGATGCCGTAGGTCGCGGCAAGGCAATTGCGGCGCAACGCTTGTGGCAGATCGCGCCGTGATCGAGTGCGCGCCCGAGTGTCGCACCGAGGCCGCAGACTGAACGTTCGACACGCAAAACAGGCGCTCCCGCGGTGGGGAGCGCGCTCAAAGGTCGATTTCAGACTGCCCGGTCCCGGTTGGAGTCTCGTTAGCGGCCGCCGTTTCTCTCAGGTCCTGCTGGGCCATGTCGTATCGCACGGCCTCGGAAGTTTTCTCAATACAGTTCTGCTTTCGTACGATCACTCGAAGTGTTCGGCGGTGTTCACCGGCTGTTGGCGGATTCGCCGCATGCTATTCAAACTATTGATTTAACACGATGTTTAGCTAACAACCTGCGCGAACAATTCTGTTCGTCGAACCTATTGTTCCGGTAAACTTCGCGGACTGGAATGAACACTTTCGATCAATTTACGTAAAGTGTTCGGCGAATTCACGCGAACACCTGGAACGGGAGGCAAATGAAAATTACCCTCGACGCCGCAACGTCCACCCCACTCACGGAGCAGATCGTCGGGCAGGTCGAGGCACTGATCCTGTCGCGTGAGTTGCGCGTCGGCATGCGTTTGCCGTCCATCCGCAAATTCGCGGCCGAGCACAACATCAGCCGCTTTCCCGTCATCGAGGCCTACGACCGCCTCGCCACGCGCGGCCTGCTCCAGCCGAAGCACGGCTCCGGCTATTACGTCGCCGAGCAGTTCGACAGGACGCCGCGCGCCGCGCGCGGGCTGGACGCGATCCGCGCGACGCCCGAGTCCGATCAGATCCTGCGCCAGTTCGAGCGGCCCGACGAAGTGCTGAATCTGTCGATCGGCTTCATTCCCGAAGCGTGGCGCGACGTCGAAGGGATCGCGCAGGCGATCCGCCAGGCATCGCGCACGGACGCCCGCAGCCTGATCGACTACGCGATTCCGCAAGGCGACCCGCAATTGCGTCTGCAGATCGGGCAGCGGCTGGCGTTTGTCGGCGTGGCGGCAGAGCCGCAGAACATCATGGTGACGAACAGCGCGAGCGAAGCGCTCGATCTCGTCGTGCGGATGCTGCTCAAACCCGGCGACACGGTGTTCGTCGAAGATCCGGGCTACTTCAACCTGTTCGGCCTGCTCAAGCTGCAAGGCATCGAGCTGGTCGGCGTGCCGCGTCTGTCGACGGGGCCGGACGTCGA
The DNA here is from genome assembly GCF_038900755.1 of Paraburkholderia diazotrophica. GTDB lineage: Bacteria > Pseudomonadota > Gammaproteobacteria > Burkholderiales > Burkholderiaceae > Paraburkholderia > Paraburkholderia diazotrophica_A. The sequence goes on along the minus strand of NZ_JBBPEN010000005.1, from coordinate 34,376 downwards.
AGCCGTCGAAGCGCTGTTGAAAGCGCACCGGCCCAAGCTCTTTTTCCTCAACACCGTCTTTCACAATCCGACGGGCACGAACGTCGCGCCGCATGTCGGCTTCAGGCTGCTGCAGCTCGCGCAGGAGCACGACTTCATGATCGTAGAAGACGATGTCTACGCCGATTTCCAGGCCATCCCGACGCAACGTCTCGCGTCACTCGACCGGCTGACGCGCGTCGTGTACATCGGCGGGTTTTCGAAGAGCCTGTCGTCATCGCTGAGGCTTGGCTACATCGCGGCCGAAGCGGGGCTTGTCAAGCATTTCGTCGAAGTCAAAGCACTGACGAGCCTCGGCGGCACGCGTTTCAGCGAGCGCGTAGTGGCCGCGCTGCTCGAACGCGGGACGTATCGCAAGCATCTGGAGCGGCTGCGCCGGCGCGTGAACGGCGCGATCGCGACGGCGGTGGAACTGCTCGCGAGCGTAGGCTGGCAGGTGTTCGACGAGCCTTGCGGCGGCACGCTCGTGTGGGCGCGCGTGCCCGGCGTGCCGAATTCGGATGTGTTCGTCTCCGAGGCGGCGCGCTCGGGCATCACCGTGCAGCCCGGCAGCTACTACCGGCCGCACGGCGAGCCGACGCCTTGGGTCCGCTTCAACACCGCATATCTCGACAACGAGCGCGCGATGGGATTTCTACGGCGCGCGGCGGCGCTCGGCGGGTAAATGGACAAGCGGGCGCCGGCGGCAGCGAAAATCGAAGGCCAGGCAGATTCAACCGCCCTGCTGCCGCGCAAGCCGCTGGAGCCGCTCACGCGCTTCACGTACGGTCTCGAATGTGTCGTCCTCGTCGTTGAAGACGGTGATGCGGCCGTGCCCGATGTCGTATACCCAGCCCTGCACGTCGAGGCGCCGTTGCGCGAGCCGCCCCGCGACTGATGGATGCGTGCGCAGATGCATCAGTTGCAGCCGGATGTTCTCCTCGACGAGCGCCTGCACGAGCTGATCGCGGCCCACGTTACGCGCCTGCACGACGCTGCGCGCCGTCTCCGCGTTGCGCAGCCAGGCGTTCACGGTCGGCATGTCTTCCGCAGTCATCGGGGCCGTGCCTGCGAGGCCGCGCATCGCGCCGCAATCGCTGTGTCCGCACACGACGATCTGCCGCACGTTCAGCGCGAGCACCGCATATTCGACGACGGCCGACACGCCGCCCAGCATCTCGCCGTAAGCCGGGACGATATTACCGATGTTGCGGCACACGAACAGCTCGCCGGGATGTGTCTGCGTGATCATCTCCGGCGACACGCGCGAATCGGCGCACGTGATGAACAGCGTATGCGGCGCCTGGCCCAGCGCGAGACTCTCGAAGAGCGCCTGGGTGGCGGGAAACACCTGGTCGCTGAACTGCTCGACGCCATCGAGCAGATGCAGCAGATCCGAGTTCGCCGGATCGCGAAGGCGCTTCGTGTTGAGCAGATCGTCCGGCATGAAGTGGTCCCCTTCGCGGTGCGCCTCGATGATGATTGAAGGAAGAGTGTACGACGGGTTGGCATCAGCCGGCGGACAGGCGCGCACAGAGGCAGGCGGGACAACGCGGTAGCGCGATGAGCAATGCGCGATGCACGATGCCGCAGGAAAAAAGTGCAGGCGGATGCGCAAGTCAGAAACGCGGGGCAGAAAAAAAGCCCCGGCCGGACGTGATCGGAGCGGCGCGGGGCTCGACAAAAGCTCGCCTGTTCTCAAGAGGCGATCTCACATTACCCGCATCAAAATACCGGATCAATCGAAAAAAACCCCGGTCTCCGGGTGCCGGAGACCGGGGGAAGCTCTCTCGCGCGCGAAGGGACCCCGCGCACACGAATCACTTTAGCCGTTCCCACGCCGCGGATTAATCCACCCGGCGAGAACAGTCCTTTCCTGAGTGAGCAAGCGTGCCAGCGCGGGAAAGACTCATCGCCTGCCCTGCACGACTACGTCCGCGTGCGAGGCGGATGCGCGCGCGCCGCGCACTTGGCGCAGACGCCCTGCAACGCGAGCGTCTTGCCGACGAAGCGCATCCCGAACTTCTTTGCGATCGCGTTGCGCCGGCGATCGAACGCCGGGTCGGAGAATTCCTCGACCCGGCCGCACACGACGCATACGAGATGATCGTGCGCCTCGCCCGTCTTCAGTTCGTAGAGACTGTGATGCTTGCCGAGCGGCACGCTCGCGACGAGTTCGGCGTCGACGAGCTGATTGAGCACGCGATACGTAGTCGACAGATTCATCCGCTCGCCACTCGCCGAAATACGCCGATGAATAGCTTCCGCGCTGTAGTGGCCGTGCTCCGCATGCTGCAGACAATCGAGCACGGTGGCCTGCGCAGCCGTGCCTGCGAGGCCGGCGCGCCTGAGCGCGTCGAGGGGATGTGTCGGGGATGGGGAACGAGGCGGCATGCGCAGCCGTTCGGTATCGATTTGAAGGAGTCGGCTTCCAGCCTACGTCATCGGCTCGCACATTTCCGGAATTTCGTTGATTGCGATTCGCATTCGGGAAAGCGCGCTGCGCGTTCGGTCCATTTGAACCACTGCGCGAATCGAACGAATTGCGCGCCGCCGATCCGCAGAGTCAAATCAGCGCGAAGAACGCTCGCGGTCGACGGACTCGCGAGACGGCACGCGATGCTCGGCCGGTCTGAGCGACGGGTTATTGCGCCACGCGTCCTGGCGATTGCCGACGCGGTTGCGAACGAGCTCCGCCGCCTGCCACGACGCGAGCGCGACGCAGCCGAACACGACCTCGCGCATCCGCTTGATGAGCGCAAGCGAAAACGCCGTCTGCTCATCGACGCCGAACATCCGCGCGAGCAGCACGACGACGGCCTCCTGTACGCCGAGCCCCGACGGCACGAAAAACGCCGCATGGCGCGCGGCTTGCGTGAGCGCCTCGACGGCGATCGCGCCGCCGATCGACACGGGGTGCCCGAGCATCCACAGCGCGAGATACACCTCGGACGCGCCCAGCACATACCCCGCGAACTGCCACAGAAACGCGTGCAGCAGCAGGCCGGGTTCGCGCAGCAATGCGTCGATGGCGGCATCGAGCCGCGCGCCGCCTATGCGCTCGACGCCCCAATGCTCGCTCATCGGCAGACGCGCCGACCATCGCTCGATCGCGTGAAAAAGCCCGCCGCGCCGCAGCAGCACGAACACGACGACGGGCAACGGCAGCGACAGCACGAGCGCCGCGCCGACCGTCACGAGCATCGCGTCGCGCCCCGTCTGCGCGACGATCGTCACGAGACCGATGGCCGCGAACACGTATTGGACGGCCATCGTCACCAGCACCTCGACGATCACCGACGCGCCGACGACACTCGCGTCATTCGTCCGCCAGCGCGCGAGCCTTACGCCGACGAACTCGCCGCCGATGCTCGCCACAGGCAACAGCCGGCTGACCGCCTCGCGCACCGTCGCGACCCACCACAGATACGCGAGCGGCGCGCGCTTGCCGAGTAGCAGCCGCCATGCCTGGGCATCGAGCAGCAGCGGCAGCGCGTGCAGCGGCACGAGCCACAACAGCGCAAACCCTGCCGCGCCGATCGCGCGCAGCACATCGTCCATCCCGCCGTGCAGCGCCAGCGCGATCAGCACCGCGATGCCCGCGGGCAACCCCAACCATTTGAGCCACTTCATCACTAGATCATACGTAAGTCTGCTGCGAGAACACATCGGCGAAACCGCCCGTGATGGCCCCGCTCGAGGCAATTGCCGATGCGACTCGCCCGGACACCAGCGCGTCGAATTCGTCGCTGTGCCGGTACGTCTGCATGGTGGGCGTGATCGCCCCGTCTCCGGCCACAGCCGGATGACCGTATATCTCTCCGACCCCTTCCGGCAGCCGCGCGAGCGCCGCGAGCAGCGCCGCTTCGTCGAGTCGCCCTGTCTGCGACATGCCGATCACGTAATCGTTGTGCGCGATGCCTGCATTATCCAACTGCTGGCGCACGCGAGCTATCCAAGGTCTGATCCACGCCGGCGCGCCGGGTTCATACGGCAGACGCATCGCGTTCAACCCGAAGTCGCTGCCGACCTCGATGATCAGCGCAAGCACGGTCGGATGCAGGTGAAAGTGCTTGTGCGTATTCACGTGATCGAGCTTCAGCCCGGTGTGCGCGAACGCCTGGAACTGCGCGCGGATTTCCGCCTTCAACTGACGGCGCACTTCCGGCAGCAGGAAAAAGCGAAAGCCGTCGCGCACCATCCGGTCACCGAATCGTCCGTGCCTGTCGACGAGCGCCGGGACGAGATGCGTCGCGAGCATCGGCGCGCCGTCGGCCAGCACGATATGCAGGCCGACGCGCAAGGTCGGATTGCGCTGCGCGCGCCGCACGGCATCGGCGGCGGCGGGCGCCGACACCATCAGGCTCGCCGCCGTGAGCACGCCGCATTGATGCGCGCGCTCGACGGCTTCGTTGATGCGCGTATGCAGGCCGAAGTCGTCGGCAGTAACGATCAGTGCGCGTCGCGGCCTGCCCGGCTGCGTCATGCCTCGTGAGCCCGCAGGAAGCGGAAGAATTCGACGCCTTCGCGCAGACGCCGCTTCATCATGTCCCAGCTCATCAGCATCTCGCGCACGATTTCCCAGATCTTCGACGGCCGGAAATAGAACTGACGATAGAACTGTTCGAGATGGTGATAGATCTCTTCGCGCGAAAGATGCGGATAGCCGATCGCAGCAAGCTGCACGCCTTCCTTGCTGACGAGGTTGATGACCTTGTTCTCTTCGAGCCAGCCGTTTTCGACGGCCTGCTGGTAGAGCGTCGTGCCGGGATACGGCGCCGCGAGCGACACCTGAATCGTGTGCGGATTGATCTCCTTCGCGTACTCGATCGTCTTCCTGATCGTCTCTTGCGTCTCGCCGGGCAGGCCGAGAATGAAGGTGCCGTGAATCTTGATGCCGAGCTTGCGGCAGTCATCGGAGAAGCGGCGCGCGATGTCGGTGCGCAGGCCCTTCTTGATGTTCAGCAGGATCTGGTCGTCGCCGGATTCATAGCCGACGAGCAGCAGACGCAGACCGTTTTCCTTCATGATCTTCAGCGTCGAATACGGCACGTTGGCCTTCGCGTTGCACGACCACGTGACGCCCAGCTTGCCGAGACCGCGGGCGATCTCTTCGACGCGCGGCTTGAAGTCGGTGAACGTGTCGTCGTCGAACATGATCTCCTTCACTTCGGGCATGTTGTCGCGAATCCACTTCACTTCTTCCAGCACGTTCTCGACGGAGCGCGTGCGATAGCGATGGCCGCCCACCGTCTGCGGCCACAGGCAGAACGTGCAGCGCGAGCGGCAGCCGCGTCCCGTGTAGATCGACACATACGGATGCTTCAGATAGCCGATGAAGTAGTTGTCGATCTTCAGGTCGCGTTGATAGACGGGCGCGACGAACGGCAGTTCGTCCATGTTTTCGAGGATCGGGCGCGCTTCGTTGTGCTCGATCGAACCGTCGGCGGCGCGATAGCTCAGGCCTTTGATCTGCGCGAGCGGCAGCCCTTCGGCGAGCTCCTTGCAGGTGAAATCGAATTCTTCGCGGCAGACGAAGTCGATCGCGTCGCTCGCCGTCAGCGAATTATGCGGATCGACGGCCACCTTCGCGCCGACCATGCCGACCATCACCTTCGGCGCGCGCGCCTTCAGTTGTTCGGCGAAGAGCGCATCCGTCGGGAACGACGGCGTGCTCGTATGAATGACGACCATCTCGTATTCCGCCGCGATCGCAAGCGTCGCTTCCACCGACAGCCCATCGGCGGGTGCATCGATCACGCGGCTGCCCGGCACGAGCGCGGCCGGCTGCGCGAGCCACGTCGGATACCAGAACGAGCGGATTTCGCGCTTCGCCTGATAGCGCGACCCCGCGCCGCCATCGAAACCGTCATACGACGGTGCCTGCAAAAATAACGTCTTCTTCATAGTCGTTTTCCACGAGTTTCAATTGAGCCGAACGCGCCACTGCTGCGGATACAGCGCGTTCAGCGGCCGTCGGATACTTCGAGTGCCTTGACGGGCTCAGGCCGGAACACGGCCGCCGCGTTGTCCTTTTCCTCGACGGGCATGCGCACGCCGCGCCACACCACGGTCGAGCCGAACGATCCCGCGAGCCACTGCGCGAACATCAACGCGTCGCGCACCGGCGTCAGCGCGAGATCGCGCCAGAAAATGTTGCGCTCGGCGCTCATCATCGCATGCAGGATGACGCGCGCCGAAATTCCCGTCACCGTCGCGACGATCAGCGCGATCGACACAGCGGGATGCGCAAGCGCGCCATGCGCGAGGCCGGACGAATGTGCGCCGCCGTGCAGCGCGAACGCGAGCCACGCGCTGCACAGCATCCACGGCAGCGTGATCGTCACGAACAGGAACGTGAAGCCCGCGCGGTTCACCGAGCGGATCGTGCGCAGCCAGCGCGTCTCGCGATCCCAGAGCGCGGGCAGCGTGCATTCCGTCACATCCGTTTCGACGACGACGGGCGACAGCGCCGTTTCCAGGCCCAGCTCGCGCACGTGCCCGGCGAGCCAATAGTCGTCGGCGAGCGTGTTTCTCAGGCGCTCGAAGCCGCCGATACGCTCGAGCGTCGCGCGCGTCAACGCGAGCGTCGCGCCGAAGCCGAAGCGCGTCGAACCGAACATATGCGCGACGCGCACGGAAGGCACGAACCATTCGTTGATGAACTGCGCGCCCACGCGCGACCAGAACCCGGCGATGCCCTTCGCGCGATACAGACACGTGACGATACCGACCTGCGGATCGTCGAGCGGCGCGCATACGCGCTCCAGATAGTCGGCTTCGACCGCGATATCGCTATCAGCGATCACGAACACGTCGTGCCGCGCCCATTCGGCCATGTTGATCAGGTTGCTCACCTTCAGATTCGTGCCGTGGATGCGCGGATCGATCACGAGCGAAATCTGGCGTTCAGGATAAACGGTCTGCAAGCGATGGACGATCGCGACGGCGGCATCGTCCGCGCGCGATACGCCGCAGATCAGCTCGAAGCACGGATGCGTCTGCTCGCAAAACGTGGCGAGATTCTCGAAGAGCCTGGGCTCGGCACCGCATAGCGGCTTCAGCACGCTCACGGGCGACGGCGCGACGCGCCGTTCGGCCGCCGCGACGCGCGACGTCGAAACGATCGAGGCCACCACCGCGATGACGGCATACACCGCGGCCGCGAGCGCAAGCGCCGTCGGCAGCCAGTAGATGTGCAGCAGCGCGTCCTGCATGATTTCAATTGCTCCGGCAAACAGACTTCAGAAGCTGGCTGTCTCGTCGACAGCCGCGCATAAACGGATGACACGCGTCACGGATCGCGGTCACCAACCCGTCCGGTTGACGGGAACGTAAGGCATGCCGGTGAAATGTAGATGAAGAATGACAAGTCTGCGCGCGGGGCACACGGACGACACACAAACCGCGTCCTCCTGCGGCCCGACGAAGCGCGCATGACGCCGCCGGACGGCCGCGCGGAACGCGATATGCGCCGCGTGGCGCGTTGCGAGAACGACAGCGAGCAACAAGGTGAACGTAAGCACACGGAACGAGGCCGTCTCGAACATCGACTCCGGAAATTTGCAGAAGAAAAGCAGGCTGACGACGGCCACATCAATGGCCGTCGCAGCAACGGAAGCCGTGACGACGTGTGCCCGGATCATCTCTACAGTTGTTTGCTTCATCACACAGCCAGCCCTACATGACGCGCACCGGCCCGCTGTGCCGACTCCCTCATGTGAAGTTCGCGTGACGGTGCGCCGAATTCGAACACGCCCGAGCCCGCCGGACATGGCACCCCGATGGTAGCGACCCGAATCTGAAGGGAATATTAAGCCCCTTCAGTGCGGTAGCCGTTTCAGATACCTTGCGTCATATTGCCTGCGGCTTACGGTTGACTGCGGGTTAACGGCAGGATCTACGGCAGCATGCGTTGCAGCACGTCGTCTTTCAGGACGATGCGATGAAAGAGCGCCCCGCCGATGTGCAGCACGATCAGCGCGAACAGCACCCAGGCCAGCCACCCGTGCACGTCGCCGAGCGCGTGGCCCGTCTGCGAGCCGTTCTGCGTCAGGTCGGGAAAGCGGACGATGCCGAACAGCTTGACCGCCCAGCCGCGCGACGACGCATTCGCCCAGCCGGCGAGCGGCACCGCGACGAGCGTGACGTACAGCAGCGCATGCGTCGCGCGAGAGATGAAGCCGAGCGTGGGCGACAGATCGGCAGGCGGCGGCTGGTGCGTGACGCGCCAGAGAATCCGGCACGCGACGGCCGCGACGATTGCCGCGCCCACGCCGAGATGCCATGCGATCAGCCCGTCGGGCACGGTATCGCGATGCACGTCCGGCATCGTCCAGCCGAGCACGAACTGCGCGGCGATCAAAAGCGCCACCAGCCAGTGCAGCAGACGCGCGATGCCGTCGTAGGCGCGGCGTTGCGTCAAAGCGTTCAGGTTCATCGTCTACCTCGTCGTGATGGAGCGGTGCCGTTGCCGCAAGCGGGTACGCGGCGATGCTAACGGCTGAATCTGAAGAAATGCTTAAGCCCCGCCGATGCCGCGCCGGCCACGTATACATATGCCATACGCGATAGACTGTCATCAAACAGACCGAAAACAGATTTGACATCTATGCGCATCCTTCTCGTCGAAGACGACGACCTGATTGGCAGCGGACTCGAAGTCGCGTTGCGTAACGCCGGCTTTACGGTCGACTGGGCGCGCGATGGCCAGCATGCGGAAGTCGCGCTCGCGACTACGCCCTATGTGCTGCTGATCCTCGACCTGGGATTGCCGAAGCTCTCCGGCATGGATCTGCTCAAGGGGCTGCGCCTGCGCGGCAATGACATTCCCGTGCTCGTGCTGACGGCGAGAGACACGGCCGCCGACAAGGTGCGCGGCCTCGACGCCGGCGCCGACGACTACATCGGCAAGCCATTCGATCTCGCCGAACTGGTGTCACGCTGCCGCGCGCTGATCCGCCGCTCGCAGGGCCGCAGCACCGATGTCATCGCGTGGCGCGGCCTGACCGTGGATCCGGTCGCGCAAACGGTCTCGAAGGACGGCGCGCGCGTGCCGCTCACCGCGCGCGAGTGGGCCGTGCTGATCCACCTGCTCACGCATGCGGGCGTGCCGCAGCCGCGCTCGCGGATCGAGGAAAGCCTGTACGGGTGGCACGAGGAAGTCGAGAGCAACGCGATCGAAGTGCACGTGTCGAACCTGCGCAAGAAACTCGGCGGCGACGTGATCCGCACCGTGCGCGGCTTCGGCTACGTCGTGGACAAAGCATGACGGGAACACGCTCGACGTCGATCCGCCGCCGGCTGATGTGGCTGATTCTCGTCAGCGTCGGCGCGGTCTGGGCGGTGATGTTCGCGTGGAGCTTCACGAACGCGACGCGCGAAGTCGACGAATGGGACGACGCGCGCCTGATCCAGCTCGCGCATCTGCTGATCCAGCTCGATGCGGCCAATCTCGCGAAACTGGCCGCGACGGGCATCGACGTGCGCAACGAATACACGCGCGCGTCGCCTGCCGTCTACGACGACACCGATGCGCAGCCGCGCTATGCGCTGTTCGAGTTGCGCGATGCGGCCGCCCAGCTGATCGTCGAGAGCCCCGGCCTCGTGGCGCTGAAAACGTCCATCGAACCGGGAGAGACGGCAGAAGGCGTGCACCGGCTGACGATCGGCGGTCACAAGTGGCTCGCCTACGCGCTGCGCGACAGCGCGACGGGCCGCACCGTGCGCGTGCTCGAGCCGGCCAATATGCGCAGCGATCTGACGACGGGCGTCGCGAGCCGCATCGCGCGTCCGATGGCCATCGCCCTGCCCGTGCTCGCGCTCTTCGTCTGGTTCAGCATCGGGCATAGCTTCAGGCCGCTGTCGACGATCTCCAAGGCGGTGCGTACGCGCGACGCGCGCAACCTCGATCCGATCCACGTCAATCCGTCGCCCGCCGAAGTGAAGCCGCTCGTCGACGCGATCAATCAGCTGCTCGCGCGGCTGCAACACTCGATCATGCGCGAGCGCGCGTTCACGGCCGACGCCGCACACGAACTGAAGACGCCGCTCGCCGCGATCAAGGTCCAGGCGCAAGTGGCGCTGGCCGCGCAGGACGGCGCGCAGCGTCAACAGGCGATGCATCGGGTGGTCCAGGGCGTCGACCGCAGCGCGCGTCTCGCCGAGCAACTGCTGCTGCTCGCGCGGCTCGACGAACGCGAGACGGTCACGACGCTGCCCGTCAAACTGCATGAGGTCGCGGGCGAAGCGATCGCGTTCCGCGCGCCTCATGCCGAAGAAAAGTCGATGGCCATCGTGCTGGCCGGGGACCGCGACGCCGAAGTGTATGCGGACCGCGTGCTCGCGCGCACGCTGATCGACAATCTGCTTGATAACGCGATCAAATACGGCGACGTGGGCGGGCGCGTTCATATCAGCGTGCTGGCCGATGCGCAAAGCGTCGCGTTGACGGTCTCCGACAACGGCCCTGGCGTTTCCGACGAAGAGCGCCTGCGGCTGACCGACCGCTTCTTTCGCGGCTCGGCGGCCACGGCGAGCGGCAATGGCAGCGGACTCGGGCTGTCGATCGTCGCGCGCATCGCCGCGCATTTCGACGCGCGGATTCACATCGGCTCGGGGATCGGGCGGCGCGGACTCGCGGTGCAGATTGCGTTTCCTCGCGTGCAGCGCGCGCGTGCCGCTGGCCAGGCGGTCGAACCGCTCAGGCCATAAACGCGACCCGAATCGATGCGGCGCAGGTGCAAAGAGATACGATGCGGGCCCGTGTGTCCAGCTGAACGCTGAAAAGCACGGGGGTTCAGGCTTCAGGGAAAGAGCGGCAGCGACATCGGCATGTCGGCGCGCGGCGCTTTATCTCGCGCGGGCCGTTCGGCTCGCGGCGCGCGCTGACGGATCGGGGCGCTCGCGCGGTCAAGGCAGCGGTACACGCGGACCAGCGCGGATGAGAAAGCGGCAGGCTGCGCCATCAGGCACGGCAGCGACGCTTCCAGTTCGATGAGCAACGCCGGCAAGGTCGGAGCCGGGGACTGCGTGGTCTTCCGTGGTCGTTCTGTCATGGACGCCTCTCTGGAACGCTGCGGGCACTGTATCACAGCCCGGCGAGACTGCCCGGTGAGACGGCCCGATGAGACAGCCCGGCGACAGGTTCACCCAGGCGATGCGTGCGACCCCGGACCCAAGCGCGCACACGCATGGTCAACGATCGCCAGCCAGCTTTATCGACAGGTGAATGCAGGAAAGCGCGGCTGCGTCATGCGCGCGCGTCGTCGGCAACGGCGAGCATCGTGCCGCGGCATGCGGACGATCCGCACCGGCATATGTATTGGCGGCGCGTTTCTTCGTCTTGCGGATCGTCGACGGACAGACCGTACGAGATCAGCAGTTCTTCGCCGCACTGGATATCGACGGCGGCTTCGATAAAAACGCGTCCATCGATTTCGACCGCCTCGCAATTGGCCTTGCACGCGTGGTTGAGCCAGCGCGCGCTATTGCCGCCGACGCTGCCGTCAATCACACGCCCATCCGACAGGCCGAACACGAACGTATGTCCATAGTCGCCGCCGCGCTCGATGCGCCGCGCGGCGCGCCGCCATGACGTCACTTCGCCTTTGTATTCGATGATGCGCTCGCCGGCTGCGAGCGCGCACAGCGCGAACACGCCCCTGCCATGAATGGGCGACCGCCTGACGGATAAACGACGCATGGCCTGCTTTCGAAGAGGATTCATCGGCTAAGTATAGGGCGCGAAAAAAACGCTCTGTTATCGATGTGTGTATGTTGGTCCTCTTGCATGCATCGCAAGCCTGCATCGACATGCGATCACGAAAGCAGGCGTCGCGTCCGGTCAGCCGTGCGGCCGCTCGCGTCTCACCATCGCGAAGCTCACGGGCACCGAGCCGCGCGCGCCGGCCGTGCGCGGCTCGAATGCGCGTGCGTCTAGCGGCATCTCGCACACGCGTCCCGTTGCGAGCCGCGCATAGAGATCGGGGCGCCTCGCATCGAGCCAGCGATGCCCGGGGCTCGCGCCGATCGACGCCGGGTCGAGATCCGCAACGATCATGTCGTCGCCGCGCGTGCGCTGCCCGTTTTGCGCGATCAGATGGCCGTACGGATCGACGATCGCGGCCGCCCCGCCCTCGCCTGCATCTTCATCCGTCTGAATCGCGTCTTGAACGCCGCTGCTGTAGACGACGAACATGCCGTTGTCGATCGCGCGCGCCGGCAACGCGCGGCGCATCCATTCGTTGCTCGCGGCGTCGCTGGCCCCGGTGCACGCATGCGGCGCGACGAGCAGCCGCGCGCCGAGCAGCGCCACCATCCGAGCGTTTTCGACCACATAGTTGTCACCGCCGATCAGCACCGCGAGCCGCCATCCCCAGTGCGTGTCGAAGACCGTGAAGCGCTCGCCGCGCGCGAGATAACGCTCGCCGTCCGGTTGCAGCTTGCGATGCACGTGCCGCTCGCCACCGGGCAGGCACACGACATAGCTGCTGAACAGATCCCCGTTCGGTGCGGCTTCGATCAGGCCGACACCCGCGGCGACGCCCGCGCGCTCGACGGCATCCGCGACGGCATGCATAGGCGCGCTGTCGATGCCCTGCGCGAGCGCCCGGAGTGCCGCGCGGCGCGTCTTGTGCTCACCCGATGAAGCGATTTCTTCGATGCCGCCCGTCAGACACGCTTCCGGAAACACCGCGAGCTCGACGCCGTTGCGCGCGGCCCGCTCGATCGCGGCAACGACGGCTGCAACGTTGTTGGCTGTCGCGCCACGGCGCGACTTGAACAGCATCGACGCAACGCGCAGCGTCTTCGTCGGCAAAGAGGACATGATGGACCCGATAAGAATCGACGGAACGCCTCCATTGGACCCTCGGCGATTCGATACGTAAAATGAATAATTCGATCGGAACGATAACGGTGAAGAATGGAAATCCGCTTGCTGCGCGCGTTCCTGACGGTCGCCAACCTGCGCCATTTCGGCCGTGCGGCGCAGGCGCTGCATCTGAGCCAGCCGGCGCTCAGCAAGCAGATCGTCGCGCTCGAGGAAAGCCTCGGCGCGCGGCTTTTCGAGCGGGGGCGTCACGGCGCGGACCTGACGGCCTTCGGCACCGCGTTTCTGCCCGATGCCGAAACGCTCGTGCGCGACGCCGACGACGTGCTCGCCCGCGCGCGCGAAGCGAGCAGCGGCCGGCGCGGCCATCTGCGCATCGGGCTATGTCTGTCGGCGCTCACGCTTGCGCCGGCCATGATCGCCGCGTATCGCAGCCTCAATCCCGACATCGGTGTCACGCTGAACGATCTTTCGTCGGCGGAGCAGACGCGGCGCATGTTCACCGGCAAGCTCGACGTGGGCTTTGTCCGGATGCCCGCGAGCGCGGGACTGTCGGCGTTTCCCGTCGTCGAAGAATCCCTTGCGCTGGCCGTGCCGCCGCACGCGACGTGGAAGCGCGTGCCCGCGAACCTCGACGAACTCAACGAGCTCGGCTTCATTGCGCTCGTGCGCAGCCGGGGCCCGGGGCTGTCGGGCATGATCGACGCATGGTGCGCGGAGCGCGGCTTCGTGCCGCGCGTGATCCAGCAGGCGGACGATATCCAGTCGGTGCTGGCCGCCGTTGCAGCGGGTGTCGGCACGGCGTTCGTGCCTTCGCGCGCGGAGCATCTGCTGCGCGACGCGCGCGTGTTGCGGCTGAAGGATGCGTCCGCGCAATGGCGCGTCGGTCTCGCATGGCAGACAAAGCGCGACGATCCCGTCGTGACGCGCTTCGTCGATTACGTGCGGGCGTCGATGAAGCGCCCCGCTTAGCACCTGCGAGGTCTATGGTGTCTGCGAGGTCCTGGAAGCGCCCGCGAAGCGCCTCAAACGCGCTCGAAGCGCGCGTTAAAAAGAAGCGTGCCCTCAGAGCGTGAGCCGCGCTTCGAGGCCGCCGCTTTCGCGATTGCGCAGCGTCAGCGTCGCGCCCATCGATTGCGCGAGCTGCTTCGCAATCGCGAGCCCGAGACCCGTGCCACCCGTCTCGCGATTGCGCGACGTCTCGACGCGATAGAACGGCTGGAACACTGCGTCGAGTTGCGACTGCGGAATGCCGGGGCCGCGATCGAGCACGGCGATCGACACATGCCGCGCGCGCGCGGGGTCGGCACTTATTTCGCCGCTCATTTCGCCGCTCATTTCGACGGTCACTTCGTCGCCGCCCGAGTACTTCAGCGCGTTGTCGATCAGATTGCCGAGAATCCGGCGCAACGCCTGCGGCCGCGTCGTCACCGGCTCGCCGACGCGCCCTGTCAACGATACGCGGTCGCCCGCGTCCGCATAATCGCTGACGATGCTCTCGATCAGCGCGTCGGGATCGATGCGACAGGGCTTTTCGTCGGCGCCATGCAGCGTGCGCGCATACGCGACCCCTTCGCGCACGAGCAGCTCCATCTCCTTCAGATCCTTTTGCAGACGCGCGCGCTCCGCTTCGTCGTCGAGCAGGTCGGCGCGCAGGCGCATGCGCGTGATGGGCGTTTGCAGATCGTGCGAAACGGCCGCGAGAATCTGCAGACGCTCGCGCATATAGATGCCAATGCGCGTCTGCATCGCATTGAACGCCTTCGACGCGCGCGCGACTTCTTCGGGCCCGTCCTCCGGCAGCGCGGCGGGCGCGAGGTCGGGGCCGAGCGTGTCGGCCGCCTGCGCGAGACGTTCGAGCGGCCGCGTCGCGAGACGCACCGCGAGCCACGCGCAACCGCCGAGCAACGCCAGTTGCGCGACGAGCACGAGCGGCAGCCACGGCGACAGCGGCGTTCCGTGCACGGGATGCATGTCGATCGTGAGCGGCGAGCCGTCGCTCAACGTCATATGCACTTCGAGATGCTCGCGCTCGCCCGGCACCGCATTGGCCGTCACGTTGTAGCGCGCGCCGATGTCCCTGGCAATCGATGCGCCGATCTGCCGGGACAGCGTCGCATCCGGCGGCATGCCGCTCGTGCCCGGACCGAGCACGAAGCGATAGCTGCGCCGCGCGAGCTTCGGCAGCCATTCGACGCGCTCGGCGGGCGTCAGCCGGTCGAGCAGCGCGACCGAACTCGTCACTTCCTGGCCGATGTAGCCGACCATCACATGCGTCATCGACTCGTTGCGCTCGGTCATCGTCAGCCAGAACGACAGCGTCTGCGCGGCGATCAGTCCCGCGAAGAAGATCAGCGACAGGCGCACGAACAGCGTGCGCGGCGGCCATAGACCGCGCAGGCGGCCGGCTGCATCGTTCATCAGGCGCTGTCCTCCGGCGTGACGAGCGACGAGAACACATAGCCCTCGTTGCGCAGCGTCTTGATGTAGCGCGGCTCGCGCGCATCGTCGCGCAAACGCTGGCGCACGCGGCTCACGAGCAGATCGATCGAGCGGTCGAACGGCTCCGTCTGCCGCCCTTGCGTGAGCGTCAGGAGCTGATCGCGCGTGAGCACGCGCTGCGGATGATCGAGGAACACGCGCAGCAGCCGGTACTCGGCGCCGCTCAGCGCGACCATCGTCCCTTCGCTGTCGATCAGATTGCGGCCGATCGTATCGAGCCGCCAGTCGCCGAAGCACAGGAAATGCGACGTGCTCGTCTGTTCGTTGCCGGGCGGCATCATGCGCGCGCGGCGCAGGATCGCGCGGATGCGGGCGAGCAGCTCGCGCACGGCGAAGGGCTTCGCGAGGTAATCGTCGGCGCCCATCTCGAGGCCGACGACGCGGTCGGTCTCTTCGCTCAGCGCCGTCAGCATCAGAATGGGGATGGTCTGGAACTCGCCCGCGCGCAGTTCGCGGCACAGGTCGAGACCGCTTTCGCCCTGCAGCATCAGGTCGAGCACGATCAGGTCCGGCCGCTCGCTGGCGAGCGCCGCGCGCATCTGCCGCCCGCCCGAAGCGAGCGTCGCGCGCACGCCGTTCTTGTTGAGATAGGTGCCGACCAGTTCGCGGATGTCGCGGTCGTCGTCGACGATCAGAACGTGATCCGTTTTTTCCACACGAGGCTCCTTAGCCCGCCGTTGTCGTCGCTATTATGCGTCGTCGACCACGGACAGGCTCGCGCCGTCCGATACGGACGCTTCGAGCGCATACGGATCGACGCCGTCCAGACAGCCCAGGTTCACGCGCCACAGGTTCGGGTCCTTGCGCGTCTGATGAAAAGGATAGATGCCGCAGTGCTTGCAGAAGTAGTGCTTCGCGACGTGCGTGTTGAACTGGTACAGCGTGAGGCTGTCCTCGCCGGAAAGGATGCGCAGCGCGCCTGCGGGAAAGAACGGCGACATCAGCGCGCCCCTGCGCCGGCACAGACTGCAGTTGCAGCGCGCGGCGGGCGTGACGGGGGTTTCGACTTCGAAGGTGACGGCGCCGCAGTGACACGAGCCGTGATGAAGGTTGGAGGTCATGGCGTTGCTCCTGATTGCAATGCCGACTTTATACCGTAACGTCTCTCCTGCTTTGTGTCCCAATGTATCTGGCGGGTACGGCGATACACAACGGCTGGGCGGCGACTTTGCCGATGATGCCTCGCCGCGCTGCCGAAACGCAGAACCGTTCCGCCCGACACGTTGCATGCCGTCGCAGAACGGTTCAACGCCCATTACTCCCGGCACTGATCCTTGTCACCGGGCGCGGTTGCGGTATTCAGATCGAAGTCCGCTTCCTGAAGCCCTTTGGGGCTCGTCGCGACCCAATGCAAAGCCGACGGTGAGCGCACGAGCCCGATGCTGCCCGTATAGGTCCATTTGATCGGCGAAGGCTGCGTGCCCGCGAGTTCGATCGACGAAGACGTGAGCTTCAGATGCAGCAGCCGTCCGTCCTGCGACGGCGTGAACGCGCGCTCGCCGACCACGGCAATGCCCGCTTCGCGCACCGAGGCCGGCATGCAGCCGAGCGTCGCCGTCGTCTGGCCGTTCGCGTCGATGAGTTGCGCGAAGCCTCTGCCCTTATCATCAGTAGCCACCACGACGAAGCGGTCAACCGCAGGCACCCAGGCCGCCGCGTACGTGTAGTACTGCAAGCGCTCCGCGATCACATGCGGCTCGCTGAGCGCGCCCGTCGCGGGGTCGAGCGTCGCGACCTTGAGCCGCGCGTAGGTCTCGCCGCTCACATACTGTTGCCACACGAGCAGCGCGCGCGTCGGCGAGCCGGCGATCATCGGCCACCATTCGCGCACGCGCGGCGCGACGTCGATTGCCTGCAGCAGCGCGCCGTCGGCATCGTAGGTCTTCACATAGACGCCGTCGCCCGTGCCGAGATTGTCGACGCCGCCGCCGTCGATCCAGTCGTTCGAATAGAACACGACGAACCGCGAGCCGACGCCCGCGACGTGACCCGAGTGCCCGCCCGACAGCACGTCGCTCGGATACGGCTTCACGCTTTTCAGGTCCGACGTGTAGACGCCGTAACGCTGGCTCACCTGATTCGGCGTGTTCCAGCCGTCCTCGAACGACACCATCACGCGGCCCGTGTCGTTCTGCGCGACCGACACGGGCTCCTGCGCTTCAGGCCGGCTGATGAAGATGCGCGAACGCTCGAGCGCGGCCTGCTGCGGCGTCCAGCGCGCGACGTAGACATCGTGTGTCCAGTTGCGGTCGCGGCCCGCGCCGCGCGGCGGCAGGCCCGAACTGCTGAAGAACACCGTTGTCACGCCGCGCGCGTCCGTCGTCGCGCCGATGCCGTGCATATAGGCGCGCAAGTCGCCCGTCGGCGCGCGGGCGCTCGATGCGCTCGCGGCCTTCGTTCCCGCCTTCGCACCCGCATGTGTCCCGGTCTTGGCTCCCGCCGCCGCTAACGCAACGGGAACGAAGCCGCACGCGGCCACCACGGCGAGCACTGCAAACGTCATCCGCATGCTCGTCGCTCACTCGACCGTCACTGACTTCGCGAGATTGCGCGGCTTGTCGACATCGGTGCCGCGCACGCAGGCCGTGTGATACGCGAGCAATTGCAGCGGCACGACATGCAGGATCGGCGACAGCGGCCCATAGTGCTCGGGAAGCTGGATCACGCGGACGCCATCGCTGCTTTCGATTTTCGTGCCCGCATCGGCGAGCACATACAGCTGGCCGCCGCGCGCGCGCACTTCCTGCATGTTCGACTTGAGCTTTTCCAGCAGCGTATCGTTCGGCGCGATCGTGATGACGGGCATCTCGCTCGTGACGATGGCAAGCGGCCCGTGCTTCAGTTCGCCGGCGGGATACGCTTCCGAGTGCACGTACGAGATTTCCTTGAGCTTCAGCGCGCCTTCGAGCGCGATCGGATAATGCACGCCGCGTCCGAGGAAGAGCGCATGATCCTTGCGCGCGAGCGCTTGCGCCCATGCGACGAGCTGCGGCTCCAGCGCGAGCACGCTGTTGAGCGCGGCGGGCAGATGATGCAACTGGCGCAATGCGTGCGCTTCGTCGTCGGTGCTGACGCGGCCGCGCTCCTTGCCGAGCGTGAGGGCGAGCACGAACAGCGCGACGAGTTGCGTCGTGAACGCCTTCGTCGACGCCACGCCGATTTCCGGCCCCGCGCCCGTCGAATATTGCAGCTCGGTGAGCCGCATCATCGTGCTATGCGGCACGTTGCAGATCGCGAGCGTATGGTGATGGCCGATCTCTTGCGCGTGCTTCAATGCCGCGAGCGTATCGGCCGTCTCGCCCGATTGCGACACGACGACGACCATCGCGCACGGATTCACGACGCTCTCGCGATAGCGGTACTCGCTTGCGATCTCCACTTGCGTCGGAATACCCGCGATCGACTCGAACCAGTATTTCGCCGTCAGCGCCGAATAGTAGCTGGTGCCGCACGCGAGCAGCAGCAACGAATCGATCTCGCTGAACGCGCGCTGCGCGTTCGCACCGAACAACGCGGGCGTGATCGAACGCACGCGCTCCGTCGCATCGGCGACCACGTCGGGCTGCTCGAAAATTTCCTTCTGCATGTAATGGCGATACGGACCGAGCTCGGTCGCGTAGTGGCTCGCGTGCTGCGCCTGCACTTCGCGGCGCGCGGTTGCGCCGTCGCGATCGACGATATGCACGCGTTCGCACGACAGCACCGCGACGTCGCCTTCTTCGAGGAAGATGAAGTGCTCGGCCGTGCCCGACAGCGCCATGGCATCCGACGCCAGATAGTTGCCGCGCTCGCCCACGCCGACAACGAGGGGCGAGCCCGCGCGCGCGCCGATCACGTGATCCGGTTCGTTCTTCGCGAACACGGCGATCGCATACGCGCCGCGCAGCCGCTGCAACGCACGCTGCACAGCCGTCAGCAGATCGCGCGACGCATCCTGCTCGCGCGTGTGATGAATCAGATGCGCGATCACTTCCGTGTCGGTATCCGATTCGAACGCGTAGCCGAGCGCTTTCAGTTCGTCGCGCAGCGACTCATGATTTTCGATGATGCCGTTGTGCACGAGCGCGATCTCGTCGCGCGAGAAGATCGGGTGCGCGTTGTCGGTGACGGGCGCGCCGTGCGTCGCCCAGCGCGTGTGCGCGACACCGATCGTGCCCGACAGCCGCGCGTCTTCGACCTGCTCCGCGAGGTTCGCGACGCGCTCGATGCTGCGCACGCGGCGCGGCGCGCCGTGTTGCAAGACGGCGACGCCGCACGAGTCATAACCGCGATATTCGAGCCGGCGCAGGCCCTCCGTGAGAACGCCGACGATGTCGCGTTGTGCCACTGCTCCTACAATTCCGCACATGGTGGTCTCCGTGGTGCGTATGTTGTGTATCTGTCCTTTCGATGCAGACGCAGGCGCTCACGCGGCCTGGCGTTCGAACTCGGGCATCGTCACGACGTGCGAGATCATGCCGTCGTCGTCGTGATACGCAACGAGACAGCGGCCCGCATCGCCTTCGGGAATTTCATGCGTCGTCGCCGGTTGCGGCACGTCGCTCGTCTCGGGCATCCGGCGCACGCGATTCGTGTTCATCGCGTCCATCTGCCGGCCGAAGGTCCACAGGATCATCGACAGCGCGACAATGCCGATGCCCATGATGCCGGGCATGAACGCATCGAGCGACAGCTCCTCTTCGCTCGCGTTCGCGAGACACCAGCGGATATAAACGGCCGCCAGCAACCACGTGCCGAGCACGAGCACGGGCCGCACGAAGCGATACCACGCGACGTAGCGCACGGCCTTCGCCTTGCTGCACTCCGTTGCGAACTGCGAGACGGACTGCTTCGAAACATCGATGATCGGAAATTCCATGTTGTTTTCCCCTGTCGAGAATGTTGACTCCGAGATGTCAATTCGAATGCTTCACGTCGAATGCTTGATGACGACTGGCTGATGTCGACGTGTTACTCCGTCTGCGGCGCTTCGAGCGATGCATTGAAGCGAGGCTCGATGGGCTCATCGTTCGCCAATGCGCCGCCATACGAGCGGATGCCGCGATCCGGGCTCACCCAGCGCGCGCGCTTTCTGCGGCGCTGGACGACCACGCCGGGCAACGCGATGACGGAAGCGATCATGCTGATCGCCCAGAACGCTGCGGGATACCAGACCGTATCGATGAAATAGCGCATCAGGTTCTTGTCGTAGCGCCGGTCGATCACGCAGCCGAGCAGGATCTGCGCGCAGCAGGTCGCGAAGAGCAGCACGCCTGTGCCGCGCGGCACGAATCCGAAGCGCCAGCTTTCGGACAGCGTGAACATCGCGGTGGCTGCCATCATCACTAGCGTGAAGAGCATGCAATACGCCCACACGATGCTGACCGCGTACTCGATGAAGATCGGCCACATCATCATGTTGCGGCGTGACAGCACCGCGCCCGCGTATTTGAAGAGCACCTGGATGCCGCCCTTGGCCCAGCGCAGACGCTGCTTGTAGAGGCCGCGAAACGTCTCCGGCATCAATATCCAACTCAGCGCACGCGATTCGAAATGCACGGCCCAGCCCTGCACCTGGAGCTTCCAGCTGATGTCGATGTCTTCCGTCAGCATGTCGGAACTCCAGTAGCCCACTTCCTGCAGCGCGCGCTTGCTGAACATCGACACCACGCCCGACACTGTCAGCAGCCGCCCATACATATGCTGCGTGCGCTTGATGAGACCGACGATCGACGAGAACTCGCCGACCTGCATGCGTCCGAGCAGCGTCGAGCGCGTGCGGATGCGCGGATTGCCCGTCACCGCGCCGACGGATGCGTCGTCGAGGAAGTGGCGCAGCATCCAGCCGATCGCTTCCTTGTCGAGCAGCGAATCGCCATCGATGCACATCAGGTACTCGGCATCCGACAGCATCGCGGCCGTCGTGAGACCGATCGCCTTGCCCTCGTTCTGATGCTGATGCACGACGACGAGCTTCGGATAGACACTCACCAGCTGGTTCAGGATCGTGCCCGTTTCGTCGCGGCTGCCGTCGTTGATCGCGATGATGTTGTAGTTCGGATAGTTCAGCTTATCCAGACACGCGATCACTTCACGCACGTTGTCCGCTTCGTTGTAGCAAGGCACGACGACCGATACCTTCGGATACGACATCAATGGCGGCGCCGACTTGCGCCCCGCGTCCCGGCGCTCGACGAGCACGTAATGAAGCAGTCCGCCCACCATCCACAGATAGGCCATCAACAGCGGGTAGTAAAAGACAAAGTTCGAGATAACGCTCATGACGTTTTTCATTGTGGTCCCCTGGTCTGGGCCGGCATCGCGCGGGTTTCGTTCTTCGCGTTCGAAACCATCGCGCGACGCTCAGCCCAACATCCCCTGATTCGTTCGCAGCGTGCTTTGCACCGACATCACATCGCGCAGCACCGTCGTGTCCGGCCGGTTCTTCAGGAAGTCGTCCGGCCCATAGCCCAGATGCACGACGCCTGCCGCGTTGAGCCGCTTCATCTGCGCGCGCAGGACGGCGGCTTCGACAGGCTGCTGCGTCTGCGCATCGACGGCGGGCAACTCGAACACGGTCTTCGCGGCCGCGCCCGGCTGCTTCATCACGGTCTGCTGAAGGCGATCGAGCCATGCGTCGCTCACGCGCCCGTTGGCGGCCCGTGGCGCTGCCGTCAGCGCGACGAAGTCATAATTCGCGAGCGCTGCCGCAACCGAGAGCGAGAAGTTACGCTCGGCGTTCGGATCGAGCGCGGCCTCGGCGGACACCGTGCGCGCCGTCAGCACATTGCCGCCGCCCTGATACGCGCGCACGCGTTCGGCAAGCTGGTTCGTGAATGCGGTCAGATACGCTGTCTTGTTCTTCGCCCAACGCTGCATCAGCTCATCGGATGCGTGAATCTGCGCGACGTCGCCAGGCAGGCCCCACGAGCGATAGACGTCCAATGCGGGCGCGCTCGTGTCCTCGTATGCGTTCAACGTCGCGTCCGCGCCGAACACGACGCCGTTAAAACTCGAATAGCGCGTGAGGTCGTCGTACAGATCCTGGATGGTCTGACGCGCGAGCGGATCGAACGGGCTCAGGCGCGCGCCGCGACCACGCTGCGCATCGATCGGGCTGTTCGCGGCCACTTCGACGAGGCGGCCCGCCGCCGCATGGCCCGTCGGCAGATCGAATGCGAGCAGCGGCATGTGCGCATACACCTGCACGCCTGCGCGCGTGATCAGTTGCCACGCGACGCGGTTGAACAGATCGGCGCGCATCGGCATGTGACGGTTCGGGTAGTACATCGCGCGCGCGACGCCCGTGTTGTCCGGGTCCCAGTACGCCTTCAGGTACACCGACTTCGGTTCGAGATCCTTGATGCGGTCGAGCAGGCGGCCGAGCTTGTCTTCGCTCCTCTTCGGATCGATGTCGTACATCTCGTCGAGCGACACGTTGACGACGCGCTCCACCGGATTGTGCTCGCCGCGATACGCGCGCGACGAACGCATCTGCGCGATCAGCGTGCCGACGTCCCAATCGTATGAGACAAGCAAACGGCGAATCTGCGTGAGCGGGACATCGGGCGTGTTCGGGCCGTCGTCGAGCGTGAAATGCACCGACATGCCGAGCGCCTGCGACGCCTTGATGAGCGCCGCGTTATACATGCCATACGGCCACACGGCCGAGCGCACCGTCACGCCCGTGCGTGCCTGGATCAGGTCGACGCTCTGCTTCAGATCGTCGTGCACGCGCGCCTGATACTCTTCGTCGGTTTCGTAGCGTTGCAGTTGCGGCAGATACAGATGCGCGCTCGCAGCGGGCAGCTCATTGCCTTGCGGGTTCGCGAGCGCGCCGTGATGCAGGTCGTGCGTATGCGACGCCACTTCGACGAGCCCGGATTGCGACATCTCGCGCAGATCGTCCCAGCTCATGAAATAGCCCGCCGGCATCACCGACTTGTGGCTGATGCGCACGGGGTCGCCCGCGGGCGTGTCGGTCCAGCGCGTGACGACGCCGATCAGCGCGGGATAGCCGTATTGCTGCAGCAGCGGGAATGCGCGCGTGAACTGGCTCTTGTACGCGTCGTCGAACGTCAGCAGCACGGCGCGCGGCGGCAGGCGCGGCCCGCCGTTGCGCGATGCGACGATCTGATCGACGCTCACCGGGCGATAGTCCTTCGCCTTCAGCCACGCGAAGATCGTGTTGAGCGTCGCTGTGCTGATCGCGCACGTATCGGCGACCGTCGCGACATCCGCATGCAGGTCGTCGCGGATGTCGTGGATTGCGAGCACGCGAAACGTGAGGCCGTCGTCGGCATCCTGCGGCGGCAGCCGGTCGAGCGCGAGGCGTGCGTGTGCGGCGGGCACCGCGGCAAGACCCGCGGCGAATGCGAGAAAACGTCTGCGATTGAGCTTGTCCATGGTCGTCTACAGAGGAATGTTCAGATTCAGGTAAATGAGCTTGCTGGTCTCGCGCGTATGGTCCATGCGCTGGCTCGCGACGCCGATGCCATACGCGAGCGACGCGTGCGCGCTGAACTGCCACTGCTGTTCGAGACGCACTTCCCACAGCATGCTGTTGCCGATATCCGTTTGCCGATAGCCGCCGACCGTTGCATACGCACGATTCGCGAGCGACTGGTCGGCGTTGCGCCATGACGTCCACTGGTACATCGCTGTCAGCTGTGCCGTCATGTCGCGGTGCGGTGCGAAATACGCGGTGTTGGCGAGCGTGTTGCTGCTCGTGTTCAACTCGACCCACGTCGCCACGAGATGGCTCGGCGTGTTGATGAGGCGCTCGTACCACGTGCCGACCCACGACTGGTTCAGGTTCGTGTCGCTATAGCGCGACGCGCCGTAGGTCAGATCGAAGTACCGGTAGTCGTCGACGCTGTAGCGCACGCTGCCCGTCGCCGCGCGGCCCGTCACGCCTGCCTGATAGGCCTTCCACGGCAACGTGTTGACGTTGCTGTCGACGCCCGCTGAAAAGCGCCAGCGGTCGTCGGGCGCATAGCTCACGCTGCCGGCGCCGCCTGTTTTCGCTTGCGGTCCCGTCGAGCGATCGATTTCCGCCGCCGCGTCGATACCGCGAAACCGGAAGTCGCCGCCGATGCCGTTGCGCACGCGGCTCACGCTGTTGCCGTCGCCCGTATCCGCACGGCCGCTGAACTGATGCGCGAACACGCGCCAGTAGTCGGCGAGCGGCATCGAATAGAGCTGCGTATCGATGCCCCAGTTGTTGTCGGCGAGAACCGAGTTGCCCTTCTGCCCATTCGCCGCGATGATCAGTTGCGGGCTCTTGTAGGCCGCGTAATCGCGCTGGAACGTCTTTACCGTGTTGTTGTCGGGAAAGCGGTCGCCGAAGGTCGCGTTCACTTCCGCTGCGCGGTCGTACTGATTCAGTTCGAGCGCAGTGCGGCCGAGGCCCGCGAGCGTTTCGATGTCGCCGGGATGATCGACGAGCGTGCCTTCATAGACCTTTTGCGCTTCGCGCGGACGCTGCTGCACGAGCGATGCATCCGAGCGCGCGCTGATCAGCGCGGGATCGAACGGCGCTTCGTGGCGCAGCTCGTCGAGCGCGGCGACGCCTTCGCGCGTGCGATCCGTGTAGAGCAGGTACTGCGCCTGCAGCTTCTTCACGCGGCCATAGTCCTCGTTGACGTCCTCGGGATGATCGGCGAGATCCGCACGAATCGGCGTGCTCGCCGAAATCTGCTTCAGCAGTTGCTGCGCGTTGTCGTAGCGGCCCGAATCAAGGTACGCGAAAAAGAGCCCTTCCTGCACGTCGATGCGCTTCAACGCATGCGGTTCGACGGAAGGCACGAGCGGCTCGACGGGCGTCTGCAATGCATGCTCGTACGCGGGCGCGGCCTTGCGCGGCTCGTCGAGATACGTGTAGGCATCGCCTGCCGCTGCATAGGTGCGCGCGGGCATCGGCTCGTTCGAGCGCGACAGGTTTTCGTAGAGCGCAGTCGCTTCCTTCATGCGGCCAAGCCCCTGCAATGCGGCGACTTTTTCGACGAGCACAGCACGGCGCACGTCGGCGTATTCATCCGTCGATGGCGTGCGCGCCAGCACGTCGTCGATGTGCGCGAGCGCCGATCGGGTCTGCGCGAGGCGGTCGGATTCATCGGAAGCGAGCGATTGCTGCCGGCCCCAGTGCACTTCCGTTTCGACGACGAGTGCTTCGATCTGCAACAGGTCGTGCCCGGAGAACGCATCGCGGCTCGCGCGTGCCTCTTGCAATGCAAGCTGCGGCGCGCCTGCGCCGGCTTCCGCGAAAATGCGTTTGCGGAGCTGGTCGCGCTCCGTGTCGATCTTGCCTTCTGCGACTTGTCCTTCTGCGACTTTCCCCGTGGTTCCGGACGCAGTGGTCGGCTGCGCGGCGCAGTAGTCGCGCGCAAGCAGAACCATCAGCAAGGCGGTCGCCTTGACTGCGGCGTGCTTGTGTCGGCTAGAGCGTTTGGTTTTCATGGTTCCTCGCTTGTCGGTGCCGATCTCCAGACAAAGCGAACCCCTGCTCCATGCGAATGGCGCATGGAGAGCAACAACGGTCGCGAGCCTGGCGAGCAGCTTGTAGTTCAGCGTCTCATTTCGAGGGCCGGTTATTTGCATCGCGCACCAGCCTCGGTCCTTTGCGCGGGCAGGCTTATAGCGAAGTCCGTACCAGCACCCCGCTAAACCTTCTGCTGAAAAGGCTTGCCGCAAAAAGCGAGTCGCGAGCGGAACGTAAATCGTCAAAAACGTTTCAGCGCTGAACTCGCCAAGCAATGCGAATCAATTTCACGCATGCATATGACACTGCGAAACAATCGCGTGTATTCGATGCAAAGCCACGCGCAGCAAGCACTGAGCTTGTGCGTCGCAACAGTTAGCGCTTTGATTCAAAGCTGAAACGGCATGCACATGACTGAATCGACATGTTGTATCGACAGCCTTATCCGCGAATGCAACGCATGAGAATGCGCAATGAAACGCGCCCGCGATTTCGCGCGAGTGTGCGCTGGCGCACATAAGCGCGTATTCATTCGATGTGCGCCAGCGCACGGAGCGCGGCGCCAGGACTCGGGTATTGTCACGCTGCACAATGAAGACGAAGACCAGCGCGAACCGTGTCGGGTACCGCGACAATTGCATCGTCATCTGATTAGCGATGCAAAATAATCCACAACGGGGTAATCGATGAATTCTTCCGACCGAAGAGAGCGGACGCTGCGCGTGTG
Organism: Paraburkholderia diazotrophica; assembly: GCF_038900755.1. GTDB lineage: Bacteria > Pseudomonadota > Gammaproteobacteria > Burkholderiales > Burkholderiaceae > Paraburkholderia > Paraburkholderia diazotrophica_A. Next base: position 7,838 of record NZ_JBBPEN010000005.1, on the reverse strand, counting down.
CGCAACGTCCCCTTCTCTCACGCCGCGACGCACGCAATCGGCGAAGTTCGGGTCATAGCGTCCGTTCGAAAGAACGCACGAGCAGACCGGGTAGGCTCATGCCGCCCGTCGCGCGCTCGCCCCATGTCCAGTCGTTGAGCAGCAACTCGGCCTCGTCCCTGATCCGCTCTAGCTCGCTGCCAAGCACGCGATATGGGCTGTCGACGAAGCGCGTCGCGTCGACGGGCGTGACGATGCGGCCGCCTTCGACCCAGAACGTCGCGAAGCGGGTCATGCCCGTCAGGCAGCAGTTCATGCGGGGAGGAGTTCACTTACCAGAGGTTGCCGATGTAGAGCCGCGTATTGAGCGCGAAGAGCACATCGGCTTGCGCTAGATCGCCGGCTCGCATCGGCAGCGCGGACGGCACTTCTTCCGGCGTCGCGACATTTGGCACGAGGCCGTGTTCGCGGCCCGTATGCGCGCAGGTCAATTGATGCGCGCCGCGCCCGGCATTGATCAGTTGCACGGTTTCGCGACGATAGCCGTCGTCGTTGAAGCGAAGCATGATGTCGAGCGCGAGATCTTCCATCAACATGATGCGCGGATCGAGCGACATTTCGCCGATGTTGAGACGACCCGTCGTCGAAGCCAAACCGCGCGAGCACGCCGAGGCCGCCTTGCGCGAGCATGCCATAATCGCCGCCGAGCGTACGCACCTGAGTCACGACTTGCGCGTGTAGCGTAACGGAAATCTGCGGCCGCATGAAGCGAAAACGCTGTTCGATGCGAATGCCATCGCTCGTCAAGCACATCTGATCCGTTTGCGTGATCTGCATCGCAGCCGTTCTCTCGACGATACGGCTATCGATGTTCGTCGCCGCACATTCATGCCGCAAACGTTCGCCGCATTCGCGCCGCGTGAGCAAAGGTCGCTCGATAGCAGGCGATTCGTAGCTGCCGCTCTCGACGGCCAGCCGATTTGCCGATGATCCATTAGCGACACTTCTGCGCTCGCCTTCGCGCGCTGAGTGGCGATATCGAGCGCAGCTTGCAGACCGCTCCCAGACAGATCAGCCGTTGCCACCTGGCCCGCACCCGCGCCGCACCACGCCACCAGCATCGCGCCGCGATCGCTCGATATGCGCAGCGGCAGCGCGACATGGTTGCGTACCGCGTGATCGTCGACGTGCTCACCGACGATGCGCAGCGACCAGAAATCCGCGTCGCTGCGCAACGTGCGCGGCAAGCGGTTCATCAGGGGTTGGGCCGCCGGCGTGCCTCACGAATGTCACGCATGGTGCGCACATAGGTCCGCCCGGCGGGCGCGGCAAACACCGCGCAAATGCCCTATCGAACGCGATACGCAAAGCGACGTTCTCTTATGTGCCGCATGCGTTGCTTGCAAGGCTGCGCCGCCGTGTCTCAAGCTGACCTCACTGGCTGTCTCTTGCCGCACATTTGCAGCGCCGAACTGTCGGCGACTGCACATTCATTTGTGTCTCTGCTTGCACGCGCAAGCATTTTCCCTCGCAAAACAAGTGATTTTCTCACGCTAGCCACGCGCGATCCTGCGCGCAAATTGTTGCATTTCTGAACGACGTCAGCAGTGAGTCGCGCGTGAAGAGCGCGTATTGACACGGTGTGATGGATGACTCCGTATCAAGCAGCGCATCGTTCCTGGAGAGGGACACTCGAATAGTCGAAAGTCGGGCGCGCGTAGAAAAAGCCTTGCGCGAGTACCTTCGGCCATTGCGCGAGCCATTGCGCTAGCGCCTGTGTTTCGACGCCCTCGGCCACCACCGTCACGTCGAGACGTTCGAGCATCGATAGCACGCCAGACGCCACCGCCGACGCGCGCGGGCATTCCGGCACGCCTTTGAGCACTTCGCGCGCGACCTTCACGGTATCGACGTCAATCGTACTCAGCAGCGCAAGCGATGAATAGCCGGTGCCGAAGTCGTCGATGGCGAGCCGCATGCCCGCTTCCCGTAAAGGTCTCGTCAAAGATCTCGCAGCCAGCAGATGGGCCGCGTCTTCCGTCTCGACGAGTTCGAGTTCGATCAGGTCCAGTTCGATGCCGTGCAGTTGTGCGATCTGCACGACAGTCGCCGCAAAGGCCTCGTCGGCCACGACGCTGGGTGGCACGTTCACAGCGACGGGACATACCGGTTGCCCCAGACGCCGCGCATTTGCAAGCGCACTGCATACACCGTCGATCACGTAACAGGTCAGTTGCAGAGCGATCAGCGGATGATCGAGTGCCACGAGAAAGGCATCGGGCAGTAGCATTCCGTAGTCCGGATGCATCCAGCGAATCAATGCTTCGACGCGCACGAGCCTGCCCGTCTTCACATCGTAAATGCCCTGAAACGCGAGTGGAAATTCGCTCGCCAGCAGGCCGTCGCTCACGCGGCGCTCGAGGTTGTTCAGTTCGCGTGGCGCTTGCGCATCGCGAGCGATGTTCTTGGTCACGCGGGAGATCGTTTCATTGCCCGAATTCGCGGCGGTAGAGTGGCGAGCATCCATCGTTGGGAAGGCCTTGTTATCGATGCGTGGATTGGAATGGCTTTCCGCTGCCGATGCACATTTCGTACCACCGGGCCACGAAAATCATCCAATGTCCTTGAGAACCGCATCGCGCTTTGTTCGCCGGGCGATGGTTCGCGATCTACGCATGAATCCAAAACGCAGCAACGTTTCGTGTGCGAAACATCCGCACCGCGCTGCATTACCTCAGAGGTAATCGATTCACCGTGCCGATGTCGATATGCTGATCCCATTGGTCAACGGCGTGGAGATCGGCATGTCGACATTTGCGGTAGCACACTTGCACGAAGTAAAGATGGGCGTTGAGATCGTCGAGTACCTGAAGCGTATCGACGCGACACTTGCACCTTTTTGCGGTCATTTCGTGTTGCATGGCGGCCGCTATGAACGGCTCGAAGGAGACTGGCGCGGCGACCTGATCGCCATCGAGTTTCCGAATCGCGATCTCGCGCGTGCATGGTATCGATCCGATGCGTATCAGGCGATCCTGCCGTTGCGCACCGGGAATTCGATCGGCGATGTCATTCTGATCGATGCGGTGCCGGCTTCGCATATCGCGACCGACGTATTGTGCGGATGAAGCATGGGCGGCATTTCGTCGACGTGGAAGCGCCACCCGCGTTTCCTCATCGCGCTCAACTGCCGAAGTAGACGCTGCAATAGCTGACAGGCCCGACACACGAATTCATACCCTTGCCTGCGCCCGTCATGGGCATGCGCGATCCGGCCGAATGCGTGCCCGACATGCCCTCGCCCACGCCTTCGGCATCCTGAGCAGCCTTTTGATGTGCGACCTGTTGCTGATAGATCGGCGCGACGTCGGGATAGGAAGCGTCAGTCACGAACGGCGAGCCGTTCTGCTCGGCCTGAATCAGTTCCTGACGGACTTCTGCGCGTGTCTTATCCTGAGCGAATGCGGTGGACGCGAAGGCCGTCGAAACCAGTGCGGCGATCGAAACGGTCAACAGTGCAAGCTTTTTCATTTCCAGCTCCTTCAGATGAGATGACGACGATGCGTCATGGTGTGTGCTGCGCTTTCACTGTGATGAACAAACGGACCGTCGGATCTATTCCCGTTATCTGATTCCTCTCCACGACTAAAATTTTTGCGCACCCAGTGGAATAAACACCCTCTGTTCCTGTTGACCGTTTATGCGATGTCGTAAACAGGAAAAGGAGCATCTGTGATGAACCCCAAATCCCCAGCGGAAGCGCCTCGTTGCATTCCGTGCAGATTCGGTGCGATAGGCGTGGCTGTCCTGGCGCTCGCCGGCGGTTTCGCCTATACAGCCGGCTGGCTGACACCTGCGCGCCTCACCACTTACCGCATCATCGATCAGTTCCAGGCCAACGCAGGCCCGCATCCGGGCTATCGCCGCAATCACGCAAAGGGCCTTTGCGTCGAAGGCTATTTCGACAGCAACGGCAACGCAGCCTCGATATCACGTGCACAAGTACTCGCATCGGGACGCACGCCTGTCATCGGCCGCTTCGCCATTCCGGGCAGCAATCCGTCGGCACCCGATGCAAGCGTGCCGATCCGCAGCATGGCGCTGGTTTTCATGCAGCGCGACGGCCAGCAATGGCGTACAGGAATGAACTCGACGCCTCTGTTCGCCGTGCATACGCCAGAACAGTTCTATCAGCAACTTCTCGCCGCAAAGCCCGATCCGAAAACGGGCAAACCCGATCCTGCGAAGATGAGGGCGTTCTATGCGGCGCATCCGGAAACGCGGCCGTTTCAGGAATGGGTGAAGACGCACCCCGCGTCGTCCGGTCTCGCGAATGCCGCGTACTACAGCATCAACGCGTTCCGCTTCATCGACGCAAACGGAAACGAGCACGCAGTGCGCTGGTCGGTCGAACCAGAAACGCCGTACTCTCCGGTGAATCCGCAAGAAAAAAGCGATCCCGACTTTCTTTCGAAGCAACTCGATGAGCAGCTCAAGCACGGTAACGTGCGCTGGCATCTGATCGTGACGGTCGCCAATGCGGGGGATCCGACCAACGATGCGACGCTGCAATGGCCCGCCGATCGCCAACAAATCGATGCCGGCACCGTCGTACTGGAACGCAGCGCGCCTCAAGCCGATGGCGTATGCCGCGACGTGAACTTCGATCCGACCGCATTGCCGGACGGCATCAAACCATCGGACGATCCACTGCTTGCTGCGCGTTCGGCCGCCTATGCCGTGTCATATCAGCGACGCACGCGTGAAGAAGCGTTGCATGCGGCGCCCGCTACTCCGAAACCCGAACGGAACCCGTCATGACGAATTCGACTCGCCATTTCTCTGCGCTTGCGCGTCTGCTGCACTGGACGATGGCCGTGCTGATACTCGCGATGCTGTTCATCGGCATCGGCATGGTCGCCACTGTTTCGCACGCGCATGACACGCTGATTGCATTGCATCGGCCGCTTGGCGTTGCGTTGCTCGTGCTAGCGCTGATTCGTGTCGGCGTACGTATGAAGAACGGCAGTCCGGCGCTGCCTTCGGACATGCCTGCATGGCAGCAATTCGCGGCCAAGGCTTCGCATTTCGTTCTCTACGCGCTATTCATCGCGATGCCGTTGATCGGTTGGGCGATGCTCTCTGCGGGCGGATATCCGATCACACTGTTCGATGGATATCACTTGCCCGCAATCGTGCCGCAAAACGTCGACCTATTCGCGCTATTGCGTGCGCTGCATACGTGGTTCGCGTTCGCATTGTTTGCGACAGTACTCGTGCACATTGCCGCGGCTCTGTTTCATGGACTGATCCGCCGCGACGGCGTATTCTCCAGCATGGCTCGCGGAGAACGCTAGGCATCCTGTGCGCACGCCGGCAGCATCACGCGACACAACAAAGACCCCGCAAGGAGACATCGCGTGTTCGAACAATGCGAGTGGTTCAATGAGCCGTCGGTGTGGTCGCTCGATGGCGACACGCTTCGAGTGACGACCGATCCGAAGACCGACTTCTGGCGCAAGACGCACTACGGCTTTATGCGCGATTCGGGCCACTGCTTCGGCATGCGCACGCAAGGCGACTTCACCGCGCAGGTGTGTATACGCGGGCAGTTTCATGCGCTATACGATCAGGCCGGCCTGATGGTGCGCATCGACGAATCGAAGTGGATGAAAGCAGGCGTCGAATTCACCGACGATGTGCTGATGATGAGCAGCGTATTGACGGCTGGTCAGTCGGACTGGGCGATCGGCTCTCCGATTGCAGGCGTCGACGGCTTCTGGATGCGGGCAACCGTCATTCGAGGCGTATTGCGCATGCAGTACTCGATCGATGGGAAGACGTGGCCACTACTGCGGCTCGCGCCTTTTCCGGCTGCGGCCAGTTATTTTGTCGGACCTGTATGCTGCACGCCGGAACGCGGCGGACTCAACGTCGAATTTTCGAGCTTCGCTGTGGGAACGCCGCTGCAAAAAGATCTGCATGATCTGAGTTGAGAAGATCTTGCGCGGCACACGGTGCTGTGCGCCGCGCAGTACTGCTACTGCAGTCATACCGCGGCTGCAAACCCCGCTTTGAGCGCCAGATAAATGCTGCGATAACGCGCGAGCCTCTCTGCTAGCAGCGGTGCGAGCGTACGATCAGGTTCGCACGATTCGAGCGTCGGTGGCGCCAGGCATACGTCCTTGATGGCTTCGCCCGTCACCGCAAGTCGCGCGAGACGCGCCGCGCCCAACGCAGCGCCCACGTCGCTGCCTTCATGCCGATGCATCGTGATATCCGTCGCCGACGCGCATAGATTCGCCCAGAACGGACTGCGCGAGCCGCCGCCGATAAACGATGCACTCTTCAATGTCGTACCGGCACTTTGCAGCGCGGCGTAGCCGTCGGCCATCGCGAATGCAACGCCCTCCATCACGCTGTACGCGAGGTCGCCGGTCGTATGCGCGCCCGTCAGCCCCCAGAATACGCCGCGCGCATTTGCATCGTTGTGCGGCGTGCGCTCGCCACTCAGATACGGCAGGAAGATGGGCGCCGTAGCGGGATTGGCCGCGCTCGCCAGATCAGGCAAGCTGCCGACTTCACGGTCCACGACTTTCGACAGCCACCCGAGACTCGACGCCGCTGACAGAATCACGCTCATCTGATGCCAACGATCCGGCAGACAATGACAGAACGCGTGCACGCCTTGCGCGGGATTCGGCGCGAAGCGATCGGTGCCTGCGAACAGCACGCCTGATGTGCCGAGAGAAAGAAAAGCACTTCCTGCCTCGGCAACGCCCATGCCGATCGCGCTTGCCGCGTTATCGCCCGCACCACCGCATAGCGCGACGGCACCTGTAATGCCCCAATCGCGGCGCAATGTGTCGCTCAGCTGTGCAGCGAGCGCGCTGCCTTCGACGAGGCGAGGCATGTGCGCGCGCGTCAAACCCGTCGCTGCGAGCATCCGATCGGACCAGTCGCGCTTTGCGACATCGAGCCAGAGCGTACCTGAAGCATCTGACATGTCAGATATGAAATCGCCGGAGAGCCGCCAGGCAATATAGTCCTTCGGTGGCAGCACCTTGGACGCGGCACGAAACACATCGGGCTCGTGCCTGGCCAGCCAAAGCAGTTTTGGTGCGGTAAAACCGGGCATCGCGAGATTGCCGGTAATGTCGCGGGATTGCGGCACGAGTGCCTCGAGTTCTGCGCACTCGGCAAATGCACGTGTGTCGTTCCAAAGGATCGCGGGTCTCAGTACATCGCCGCTCTGATCGAGCAATGTCGCGCCGTGCATCTGTCCCGAGAGCCCGATGCCGCGCAGCGCTGCAAATGCCGTTGGATTCGCGCCGCGCAGGGCGGCCACGGCGTCGAGCGTCGCCTGCCACCAGGCCTGCGGATTCTGCTCGGACCAATGCGGATGAGGCTGCGAAACTTCGAGACGGACGCCGCTGGTAGCGAGCGTCGTCGACGCGTCATCGGTCAGAATTGCTTTTACCTCGGATGTGCCGAGGTCGATTCCAAGGAAAGTCACAGCACGTCTCCACTATTTGGCACGAAGTAACCGGCTGTTCAGGGCCGGCGTCTGTTCGACTCGGTGAAACGTGACGTTACCACGGTACGCGGTGAGCGCATGACTTCGCAGCTGTTTGCCGGTGCGCTGCTGCGGCCGACGTATGTATTGCACATCGGCTATCGGGTCCACCTTCGCACTCGTGCCGAGACTGCAGCACGGGAATGGAATGCAGCCGTAAGCGTTCGATCTGTACCGTCGCCACGTTCCGCGTAGAAGATGCAATCATTGGCCGCAACGGGCACGAGTGACCGACAGTGTCCACAAACTGGGGAGAATGGACACAGTGTCTCAGACAGTCGAA